>NZ_JAAIVF010000009.1 GCF_029589495.1 Speluncibacter jeojiensis | reverse complement strand
GGTAACCGATACGAATTTGCAGATCGAATACGGCAGCGAGACCAGTGGCGCGTACCAGCCGATGGGACGGGCATCGCTGATCGACGTCGGCCCTGCGCCGTCGTGGCGGACGTTGCGCCTGCCCATGTCGTCGATACCCGCTGCGGCCCAGGCAGTGAGGATCGTGGCGGATGTCCGGAACCCCGCCCCGGATCAGTGGATCGCGTTCACCCCTCCGCGCGTGCCACACCTGCAAACCTTGCAGCACCTGATCGGTTCCCACACGCCGGTCCTGCTGGACTGGCCCGTGCCGCTGGCGTTCACCTGCCAGCAGCAACTGAACACGCTCAACGGCGTCGCTCAATTGCCGAAGTACCGGATCCTGGCCAACGGTGGCCTTCCTGTCGTCGCCACCAATTGGGAAGGCCCGCAAGGCGGCGGGCCCGTCGGCTGGGCCCAGCTTTTGCTGTCGGCCCAGACGGTCCCCACCTACCTGAACCACGACTGGAAACGCGACTGGGGCTCGCTCGAGCGCTACACACCACTGGTGCCCGACGCTAGGCCGGCAGACCTGGAACTCGGCACCGCCACCCGATCAGGACTGTGGAACCCCAGCCCGATCCAGCACTGAGCGTGCATCTCGTCGGCGATGTTCGAATCAACGGTCGAGTTGACAAACACAGAGGCACCCTGGTTCGAGTGTCGGAGCGCAACGGCGACTCATCGGTGCCCGCCTTACGGCTCCATCCTCCGGACCCTAGGGCATCGACTATGAGTTCGCTGTGAAGCCGACTGCGGCCACGGGAGTCCCGCAGGCCGCGGACCAGGTCAGTTGCGCGCGAACAGCCGCATCGCCTCGTCGACAACGGCCGCGCGCGTGCGACCGTCCGGGTCGGCGTCGGGCCGCAGCCAGATCGAGGCGTGGTTGAGGATGCCGTGCAGGCAGTGCAGCGCGACCGACGGATCCGGGCAATCGAACTCGCCCGCCGCGACGCCACGGTCGACGACGTCGCGGAAGAGCTGGTCGTGCCGACGGCGCATCGTCTTGATTGATTCCTCGTGCACCGGCGGCCACGGCGCGGGGAACGAGAACACCTTCCCGACCTCCGGGTAGCGCACGGTCAGGATGTGCAGCTGCTCGGTGATGAGACGGCGCAACTGCTCGGTCGCGGTACGGTCGGCGGCCTCGTCCAGCGCCGCGCGGAGGCTGGTCAGGACGTCGCCGGTGAGCTTCTCGAGGGCCTCGGCGACCAGCGCGTCCTTGCTCGGAAAGTAGTGGTACAGCGTGGCTTTCGCGATGTCGGCACGCTCGGCGACGTCCTCGAAACGCAGCCCCTGATAGCCGCCGCCGGAGAGGATCTCGAGCGCCGCGGCGACCATCTCCGCCTTGCGACGATCGCGACGGCGGGCGATGCGACCGGTGGGGGCGGCGGGCTCCGCGTGGGCGGTCGACGTCATTGCCCGATGATACCGACCGGCCCAATCATCGACCATGAAGTATAGGATTCGACCGAAGAGTCGAGTTTTGGAGGCAGTCGATGCGTGAGACGACCGGACGCCCGTCCGCCTACTTCGAGCGGGTGGCGGACGATCGCCTCGTCCCGACCGTGCACGCGGGTGGCGCCTGGTCCGACGACGAGCAGCATTTCAGCCCGGTCGGCGGGTTGCTCGTCCACGAGATCGACCGGCACCGGGCCCGCGAGGGCCGTCCGGCACTGCCGATGGGGCGGGTCAGCTTCGACATTCTCGGGCGTATCGGCTTCGAGGAGTTCGAGGTCGAGGTCGAGACGGTGCGTCCCGGGCGGACGATCGAGTTGGTGCAGGCGACGATGCTCATCGGCGGGCGTTCGGTCGTGACGGCCCGGGCCTGGTTCCTCGCGACGCTCGACACGGAGGCTGTGGCCGTCGTCGACGCGGGACAACTGCCCGGTCCGGAGTCGGCCGAGCCGTGGCCGCTGTCCTCGGTGTGGTCCGGCGGGTACATCGCCTCACTCGACACCCGGCGGGTCGGCCAGGCGCGTCCGGGCCGCGGGACCGTCTGGGCATCGAGTCGGGTGGATCTGGTGGCCGGCGAACGGGCCGGGGCGACAGCATCGTTCGTCGCGCTGGTCGATACGGCGAACGGGATCGCGGTCCGTCAGGACCCCGCCGAATGGATGTTCCCGAACCTCGACCTGACCATCCATCTGTTTCGCCAGCCCGAGGGGGAGTGGACCGGACTCGACACCACCGTCACCTTCGGCGGCTCCGGCCAAGGCCTGACCAGCACCGTTCTGCACGATGTGCGCGGTCCGGTCGGCTCCGCCCAGCAGATCCTCACCGTGCGACCGCAGCCGGCGACCGTACCCGCGCGCTGACGGCGGCGCCCGGACCTCAGCTCACGGCACGTCGACGGTGACCAGTCCCGGCGTCGTCGTCCCGGGCAGTGGCACCAGGACGGCAACGACGCGTCCGGGACCGGTGGGCAGGGTCGCTTCGGGAGGGTGCCCGTTCAAGCCGTCCGAGAGCCGCGCCGTTCCGGTGGCGCCCGTCGACAGGTTCAGCCAGTGGACGTCGGACTGGATCAGGCAGCCCCACCGGTCCGGCAGGGTGCCGGCGATCGTCACCGCACCGGATGCGCCCCCCACCTCGGCGGCGCAGTGGGTCGGGGGAACGTCGAAGCTGCCGTGGGGATTTCCGAACGACGCGGGCTGCACCTGGAACGGCACGGTCACCGCGGCGGCGACCGTGGCCGACAGGACTGCGACCACCGCGGCGGTCACACAACAGCCGGCTCCGCGAACGAGCGTCCTCACATCGGCCTCCTGCGGATGGGGTGTCGCCCATCCTCCTCCCGGCGACCGTTCCGTGCGTGCCGAACCGGCAGGCTACGCCTGGGGCAGGTACAGCCGGGCCCGTTCGATCCGGTGCCCCACGAACTCGAGCAGCGCCACCCCGGCCCGGTCGCCGGTGTGCACCGTCGCCGTCACCGAACGGCCGGCGGCGACGAACTTCGTCCAGTCCAGCCCGCGCGCCTGCTCGACGAACTCGTCGACCGACACCGCGGTTCCGGCCGGGCACTCCAGCCGTGCATCAGAGGTCAGCACCGCACGGACCGCCGCAGTGTCGCCGCGCCTCCCGGCGGCCGCGAATCCGGCCGCCGTGCGCTTGCCGGCGGCGCCGACCCGACGCAGTCCCTTCATGAACCCGACGACTCCGCCGACCCCCTGATTCGACAGCATCTGCGGGGTGAGCTTGAGCGCCGCGGCCAGGCCCGGCACCCCGGCGCGTGCCAGCTGCACGATCATCGTCGGCAGCTCCCAGTGGGCAGCGAGCAGAGCGACCTTGAGCGCGCCCTCCTCCTCGACCAGGTCGTACCGCAGATGGGTCGGGACGTTCAGTGTCACGCCGGTCGACATCGTCGTCACGATCGTCAGATCTCGGAAGACCGTCGAACCGCACACCACGTCGTGATCGACGTCGAAGACGATCGTGTTGGGGGCGATGAAGGTGTCGTAGAAGCGGCCGATCGCCTCGCGGCCCTGGTGCGGGCGCGACCCCACCGGGTCGTTGACGACGCCGCCGCGGGCCATCAGGTCCAGCCAGGCGGACCGGTCGTGCACGGCCACCGCGGCCGGCGAGGCCTCCACTGTCTGCAGCGCCTCGGCTGCGGTCGGCTGCTTCGCCATCGGGAACAACACCTTTCGTCGAGATCCGGCGGGCCACACGCCAGCAGTAAACTAGAACATGTTCTCCTGGTCACACAAGATTGACTGCATTCCGCAGGAGGCGAACCGCGACCTTCAGTAGAACGCGTTACAGTTTCGGTCCGTTGGTGCTCTGCCCATGGATATTCTGCTCGGAAGGCGGTCGCGATCGTGCAAACCTGGACCTCATCGGCCGATGTGGTGGTCGTCGGATACGGCGGCGCGGGTGTCGTGGCGGCGCTGGCCGCCCGGGAATCCGAGGCCGACGTGGTCGCCCTCGACCGCTACCTCGGCGGCGGCGCGACCGCACTGTCGGGTGGCATCGTGTACGCGGGCGGCGGTACCTGGGTGCAGCGGGCCGCCGGGGTCGACGACGACATCGACGGCATGATGGCCTACCTGCGCGCCGAGGTCGGCGATGTCGTGAGCGAGTCGACGTTGCGCCGGTTCTGTGAGGGCTCGCCGGCGATGATCGATTGGCTCTCCGGCCACGGTGTTCCGTTCGAGGCGTCGCTGTGTCCGTTCAAGACCTCCTATCCGACCGACGACTACTACCTGTACTTCTCGGGCAGCGAGAACGCCGGGGCCTTTCGGGACCTGACGCCGCCGCGGCAGCGCGGGCATCGCGCGCACGGACGCGGGGTGTCGGGCAAGAAGCTGTTCGGGCCGTTGGCGGACTCGGCTGCGCGCCGTGGCGTGCGCGTGCAGACCGGGACCCGGATCACCGGCCTCGTCGAGGAGGACGGCCGAGTCGTCGGCGTCGAGGGGACCACGCTCGCCGCGGCGCCGGAAGCCGTGCGGCGACGCTTCGCGGTACTGGCCCGGGTCTCGGCGAAACCCGGTGTGTACCACCAAGGATTGCGTAACACGGTGCAGGCGATGCTCGATCGGATCGAGCGGCGGCACGGGAAGCCGGTCCGCATCGAGGCGCGCTCGGGCGTCATCGTGACCACCGGCGGCTTCATCGCCAACGGCGAGATGGTTGCCCGCCACGCCCCGCGGTACCCGTGGTCGGAGGGACTGCCGCTGGGCACCGCTGCCGACGACGGCAGCGGGATTGCCATGGCCGAGAAGGTCGGCGCCGCCACGGGCCGTATGGACTCGCTGTCGACGTGGCGGTTCATCGCGCCGCCGAGCGCGTATTACGGGGGGATCGTCGTCGACGTCTCCGGCCGTCGCATGGTCGACGAATCCCGCTACGGCGCGACGCTGGGCGCGGCGATCGCGGCCGCGCCCCAGCACCGTGCGTGGTTGCTGCTCGACGCCGACACCGTGGCGGAGGGTCGCGAGCAGATCGGCGGCCAGTCCGTGTGGTTCCAGCGGATGCAGGCCGAGCGGTTGGCTCGCGTCGGCAGCGTGACGGCCGGCACGATCGGGGAGGCGGCGGCCAAGGCGGGTATCGACTCCGCGGCGCTTCGCGACACGGTGGACGCGCACAACCGGGCCATCGAGGGCGGCCGCCCCGATCCGCTGGGCAAGCCCGACGGCATCCGTCGGCCGATCCGTACGGGGCCTTTCACGCTGCTCGACATCTCGTTCAAGTCCCGGGTCAGCTACCCCATGCCGATGTTGACCCTGGGCGGACTGCGGGTGGACGAGGAGAGCGGCGCGGTCCTCACCGGATCCGGCGCGGCGATCCCGGGCCTGTTCGCGGCGGGCCGCGCGGCGGTCGGCGTCTGTTCGAACTCCTACGTCAGCGGGCTGTCGCTCGCCGACTGCGTGTTCTCCGGGCGCCGGGCCGGCGCCCACGCCGTCCTGTCCGTTGCCGCGGAGGGGGCGTCGTAGGACAGATCTGCGACAGCGGGAGGCCCACGAACGGGCGGTTGTGCGACGGCGGTCTCGGCCGATGTCCGCACGACCGCCCGTTCGTTGTGCGTGGGGGACGCGCACCGGATGGGCCGACCCCGTGGAGACGACATTGTCTGTGACCGGTAGTCTCGCAAAACGAACTGGACGGTCGTTCATGCTAGCGGCCGGGCCGGAGGCCGAATTGGGAGTTCGGCCCTGTCGGACCCGGCGTCGAACATGTAACCATCGGTTACGTTCAATTCCTTTACGGCAGCACCGCCCCACCGTCGGCGGCGTTGTCGATCCACGCACTCATGGTCGGAGCTGACGGATGTCGTTGTCGTACTTCTCCCCGCGCTGGTTGCGCTCGCGGGTGGTCCGGATCGTGCTGGCGGTGTGCGTCACGCTGCCGCTCGCGTTCTCCGCCGTCTACATGTGGGCGATGTGGGACCCGACGCACAAGGTCGACCAGCTGCCGGTGGCGCTGGTCGACTCCGATCAGCCGGTCGGCCAGGGCGCCGAGGCGATCCATGCCGGCCGCGACGTGACCGCGCAGCTGCTCGAGTCCGGCGCGCTGGATTGGAAGCAGGTCGATCACGATCAGGCCCAGGCCGGTGTGCGCGACGGCAAGTACTACTTCGCGATCGAGATCCCGCGGGACTTCTCGCGGACCATTGCGAACATCGGCAAGACGACGCATGCGCCGGCGCAGATCGACGTCACCTTCAACGACAACACCGCGACCTACTCGGGGCCGATCGGCAAGCAGGTGATGTCCGAAATCGACAAGGCCGTGCTCTCCGGTGTCTCGACGCAGGTGGCCGACACCGTGCTGGTCGGGCTGAACTCGGTCGGCAACGGTCTGCGCACCGCCGCCGACGGCGCCGGTCAACTCAAGGATGGCACCGGGCAGCTTGTCGACGGCGCGGACCAGCTGCACACCGGTGTGACCCGCGACCTGGCGCCGGGCATGGCCGAGGCAACCAAGGGCGGGCACGACCTGGCGGCGGGCGCCGGTCAGCTCAAGGACGGGCTGGGAACCCTGCAGGCCGGCACCGACACGCTCGGCGCGGGTGCGCGGCAACTCTCCGACGGCATCGACCAACTGGTCTCGAAGGTCGACGACAGCGGCGACCTGGCGGCCCAGGCGGCGGCGCTGCACCGGCAGCTGGCCGCGCTCCCCGGACCGATCGGCCAGCAGGGCGCCCAGGTGCTCGGGATGGTCGACGAGTTGCTCGACGGGCTGCAGCGCCTTCGCGCCGGTAGTCACGAGATCACCCGGCAGCTGACCGATCCCGCCGCCGACTACCGCTCCGGCGTCGACAAGCTGGTGGCCGGGAGCGGCGACCTCAAGGCCGGGGCAGATCGTCTCTCCGCCGGGCTCGACCAGCTGGACGCGGGCGTCGGGCGCGTCGCCGACGGCTCGACCCAACTGGCGGACGGGGCGCATCGGCTCGATACGGGCGCGGGTCAGCTCGACGCCGGCCTGGCGGCGGGCGTCAAGCAGGTGCCGGACCTGAACAACCCCACCGTGCGCACGAGCCTTGCTTCGCTGGTGTCGACCCCGGTGGTCTCCGACGCGCACAACCTTGCGCGCGCCCAGGACCTCGGCCCGGGCGTCGCGCCCGCGATGCTGGCCATCGCCAGCGTGCTGGCTGCGCTCGTGGTGTGGATGACCTTCCGCGCCGACCGCGACCCGGCCCAGGACCTGTCGGGCAGGAGTAGCGGCTACCGGCTCTTCCGTCGGCTGCTCGCCGTCGGCTTCATCTCGGTGGTGGCCATGGCGGCGGTCACCGCGAGCATGTGGCTGATCCTGTCGCCGGCTCCGTCACCGGCGAACATCCCGCAGCTGCTGGTGGTCGTCGCGGTCGGCACCGTGATGGCGATGTCGCTGGTGGGCCTGGCATACACGGTGTTCGGCTACATCGCCGGCACGCTCGTCTCGCTCGCGGTGCTGATGCTGCAGACCTTCGCGTTCGGTGGCGTGTGGATGATCGAGACGGTCCCGGCGCCGTTCCGGTGGCTGCACCCCATCGCGCCGATGACGTACATGCGCAAGGGGCTGATGGCGGCCTTCAGTGATGGGCAGGGATTCGGCTCGGCAGTGCTGGTGATGGTCGCGATCGCCGCGGCCGCCATCGGGCTGCAGTATCTGTTCATCCAACGCGGGTGGAACCGCTACCCGCACAAGCCCGGCCGGGCGATGAATGCCCATACCGAGCGGACCTTGGAGGCGCAGCACAGCATGGCGTACTGACCTCGAGCGGGCGGTTGTCCGGGCAAACGTCGAGTGGCGTCCCGCACAACCGCCCGTTCGGCGACCCGGTCACGCCGCCGCCGGCCGGAAAACTCGTTGCCGCCACTCACGGTCGATTCGTACCCTGGGATCGCCACGCCCCCGACCGGAAGAAGACTGCCGCCATGGACCCGATCACCGAACGTGACATCCGCTCGTCGTTCGTCAACTGCTCCAAGGGCGACGCGAAGCGCCTGCCGGTGCCGCGCGATCTCGACGCTCGCCCGTGGAACGACCTGGACTTTCTCGGGTGGACCGACCCGTCGTATCCCGGCCGGGGCTATGTCGTGGTGCCGCAGGACGACCGCCTGGTCGGCATCGCCATGCGCTTCGAGACCGGCGGGTCGGGCAAGGCTCAGATGTGCACGATCTGTATGACCACGCACACCGGCGGCGGGGTGTCGCTGATGACTGCGCACAAGGCCGGCGAGTCTGGCCGCAAGGGCAACTCGATCGGCACCTACATGTGCACCGACCTCGCCTGTTCGCTCTACGCGCGCAACAAGAAGCGGCCTGCGCTGGGCAACCGTTATCGCGAGAACCTCACGGACGAGGAGAAGGTCGGCCGGGTGCGCGAGAACATCGACGCGCTGATCGCGCGCCTGTACAGCTGACCGAACCCTCGACGTCTTCGCCTCTTGTTCAAAGGAACTGGCGGCACCGATCGAATAACATTCGGGTGACAGTCAATCGAGGGGTGATCCACGATGAGAGTGCTTTCGCTGAAATCGCTGTGTGCGAGGGCCGTCGTCTTCTACGTGATGTGGACCGCGCTTCTGGTGTGGCCGTCGCATCGGAGTCTCGGCTCGGCGGCGGTCAGCGGTGCGGTCGCGACGGCGTTGTTCATCACGATGATGTGGTTCGTCGAGCGCCGGTCCACAGGCCGTGCCGCTCAGGCAGACGGCGCCGACCAGAACGGGTAGACGAAGTGGCCCGGCCCGCCGCCGGGAAGGCCCGCCCCGGTGGACCCGGGGAAGTCCAGCGGCAGTTGGACCAGCTTGTGCGGATTGCCCTGGAGGTCGGCCTGCCAGCAGTCGAGCTTGACCCCGTGGAAGCTCTCGCACACGATCTTGGTGCTGGTGCCGAACGGCGAGGTCAGCCTGTCGGCGCTGACGAACGGGTTCCAGTAGCCGGGGTCGGCCGGAGTCAGGAAGTCCGCGGTCTCGTACGGTGCGGTCGGAGTCGGGTAGGGCGGCGGTGTCGGCCACGAATCCGCGAGTGCCACCCCCGCTCCGGCGGTGGTGACGATGGACCCGGTCAGCACCGCGGTCGCGGCGAGGCGGGTGACGCGGCGGGTGCGCTGTCGCATGGCTCTCCTCGGGTAGTGCGGACATTCACCCGATCTATCGATCAACAGCCGCAATTCGTTGCACCGGCGAAGTTCATGGGCGCACCGGCAAGCATTCCGGGCCGTGACGAGGCCGGCCGCGGCGGTGCGCGGTCGGCCGTGTCAACAGGTGTTCAGATCATCGTGTCGTTCAGGCCATCTCCGGCACGTGCAGGTGCGCGATCGCGAGCTCGAATTCGCAGGCCTCCAACTGCTCGGCGCCCATGTCGCGCAGGCCCTCGGTTCGGATGGACTCTGCGGCCTCACGGCCACGCCGCATGGCGTCCATGCTGTCGAAAGTCGCCGAGGACACCGCCCGCCCGGCCGCGTGATCGACCATCAGGCTCGCACTGCAGAATCCCTCGAGATCCTCCATCCGCGGGACCAGGCCCATCTTGTACACGTCGACGGCCCGGTCCATCCGGCTCGGCTCGGCCTTCAGCCAGGTGACGCGGACACATGCGCCGCGCGCGGTCCGGTGGTCGCGGTGCAGCGCCGCGATGTCCCAACGCTGAACCTCGGTGGTGCCCTTGAACATCGCCGCCGACTGGTCACGCAGCTCGCGAACCGGACCCTCGCTGGCGCGCAGCGAGTCCTCGTCGCGCCACGAACTGGTGGCGATGCAGCGACCGGAGTCGCGGTCGACCAACAGGGACAGTCCCAGACACCCCTCGATGTCCGTCAACTCCGGCATCACGGAGTTGCGCACGTGGAGGATGCCTTGATCGATCGCCGACGTATGCGCGTGAATCGTGGTAGAGCGTGCGTACACGTTCCACCCCCTTCTGCTCGGGGGCAGCGCCCCGGCGGCGCCGCCGGTCACCGTCCACCATCCTCGCCCGCGGGCCCGGTGGCAATGGTTTGCGAGGGCGTTCCCACCTGCGTGACGGCCGCCGTCGCCGCGTGCCTACGGTGGTGTCGTGGCACAGATGAGCCCGCGGGACGCGCAGCTGTACTGGGCGTCCGCGCGGATGCCGAACGATCAGTACCTGCTCTATGCGTTCGAGGACCTCGGCGCGTCCTGGACCTCGGTGCGCGACTTCGTGGCCGGCCGGACGTGGTCGATCCCGGACCTGCGCGTGCGGGTCGAGGACGTGCCCGCGCACCTGGACTACCCCTACTGGGTCACCCGCGAGTTCGGCGACGACCAACTGGTGGAGCATCCGCTCGAGGATCCGACCTGGCAGCGTTGTCTGGACGACGTCGCCCGCCGGCTCGGGGACGGAGTCGACGCGCGGGTCAGCCCGTGGCGGCTGCACCTGTACCGGGCGGTGCGCGGCGTGCCGGGATGTGCCGACGCACCGGCGGTGGTCGCGGTGCTGCAGCTCTCGCACGCACTGGCGGACGGACGGCGCGCGGCCGCGATCGCCCGGGCGCTGTTCGGCCCGGAACCGGCGGACCAGCCGCCGCCGGAGCACCTGGCGGTCCCGACGACGCCCACGACGCTGACGCGGGCGGTGCTGCGCCTGCCCGGCCAGGGCGCCGGGTTGGTGGTGCGCGGAGTGGAGGCGTTCCGCGCGCACCGCGACGAGTGTGCGCTGGTCGAGCGCGGCGAACTGCCCGCCCCGCTCGCGTCTCGCCCGCCGACCGCGCTGAACAGTCCGCCCGGGCCGCGGCACGACCTGCGCGTGGTGGTCCGTCCGCTGTCGGCACTGCGGGCCGAGGGAGTGACGGTGACCGTCGCCGCGCTGACCGCGATCTCGCTCGCGCTGCCGCGGTATCTGGCCGAACACGGGAGCCCGCATGTTCCGCGACTGGGCGCGGAGGTCACCGTCGCCGATTCGGTCGCTCAGTCGTCGCCGGTACTGTCCCGCAACAACTTCCGCAACATCTCGGTCGACCTGTTCCCCGACGAGCCGGACCTCGAGGTGCGTGCCGGACAGATCGCCACCGTGCTGGCCGGGCGCCGGGTCAGGTCGGCGCACGAGTTGGTGCGCCGTCAGGAGCGGACCCTCGACGTGCTGCCCGCCGCGCTGCTGCACGCGGGTATCGCGGGCCAGGCGGTCGACCGGGCGCCCGAGGCGGTGTCGGGGCACACGGTCCTGACCAGTGTCGATCGTGGCGCGGCTGACCTGTCGTTGCTGGGCGGACGGGTCCTGCTGACGGCGGGCTTCCCGGCGCTGTCGTCGGCGATGGCGCTGACCCACGGCGTCTACGGCATCGGTGACACCGTGACGGTCTCGGCGCATTCCGGCCGTGCCGTGCTGCCCGATCCCGACCGCTACGCCGCGATCCTCGGCGAGTCGATCGACGCCGTCGGCCGCGTGCTGCGCCGGTGACGGTCGGTGGCGCGCACCACGACGACGTTGCGCGCGACCGCCGGTCGGCCGATGATCGAGGACATCTGGAGAGGGAGGTCTACATGCCGTCGATCACGCCGGAGACCACACTGGGCGACCTGGTGACCGAAGATCCCGCGCGGACGCGGATCCTCGAGTCGTTCGGCCTGGACTATTGCTGTGGCGGAAACCGTCCGCTCGCCGCGGCCGCCGCCGCGGAGGGCGTCTCGCTGGCGGAGGTGATCGCGGCGTTGGAGAGCGGGCCGGCGTCGTCGCCGCCGGAGTGGTCGTCGATGGACATCCCCGGACTGGCCGGCCACATCGAGTCGACCCATCACGCGTTCGCGTGGAGCGAGTATCCGCGGATGACCGCGCTGATCGACAAGGTGGCCGGTGTGCACGGGGCGAACCACCCGGAGCTGGCCCGCGTGCGCCAGGACTTCGCGGAACTGCGCGAGGACGTAGAACCGCATCTGCGCCGCGAGGAGATCGACCTGTTCCCGGTGTTCGGCGACCTCGATCCCGAGATGGACGTCGCGGTCAAGGATCGGCTGATCCTGCAGGTGGAGGCGATGATCGCCGAGCACGACCGGGCGGGTGAGTTGCTCGCGGACCTGAGGGAGATCACCGGCGGCTTCACCCCGCCTGAGGACGCGTGCGCCTCCTACACGGCGATGCTTGCGGGGCTCGAGGAGATCGAGACGGACCTGCACATGCACGTGCACAAGGAGAACAACGTGCTGTTCCCGCGGGTCATCGCGGTGCTCGACGACTGAACCTCGCGTCCTCCCGGAGGAGCGTCACACTTCGCGGAGCATCACACAGGGCCGGTGCGCACCCCTCGTGCGTACCGGCCCTGAAGTGTCACGTCGACGGCTGTCGCCCCATCTCACCGTCGCGGAGTTCGATCAGTTGTTCGTGTGTGCCCCCGCTTCGACCATCTCCCGGTGGTGGGTCTCGGCGAGCGGGCGACGCTCGGTGCGCGGCCACTCGCGGCGTTCGGCCTCCACGCGCGGGAGCGGATCCAGGCGGTGGTGGTAGATCAGTTCGTACTTACGCGAGTCCTCCGCGCTGGTTTCCGGCTCGAGCGGATCGCGGTGTGGCGCAGCAACCTTGGTGGAGTGCAGGTCCCACCGCAGGGTGGCGGCCAGGAGGCCCGCGCCCAGCACCAGCAGGGCCGCGGTCAACACACCGGCGGCGATCATCGCGCCGCTCATGCCGTCGGCCAGGCTGACGAGCCAGAGCGCGTAGCAGGCGATACCGAGCAGGCCCAGCGCGTATCCTGCGAGTCCAGACAAGTTGTTACGCATGGAAGCTCCTTGATGGGGATGTGATCGGTAGCCCTCGGACGGGTTCTCCGTAACTGCCGGTGAACGCTGCATCGCGTATACCGTTAGGTTCGCTCGGTTTTCGTGAGCTGTCCAAGACAAAAGAGTCGCGACAGCGATAGCCTGTACCTATGCCTGGCTCGTTCGAGCTGCGCCACCTGCGGTATTTCGTGGCCGTGGCCGAGGAGGGAAACATCACCCGGGCGGCCGCGCGGCTGCGGATCGCCCAGCCGTCGCTCAGTGCCCAGATCAAGTACCTGGAGAAGGTCCTCGACGTCGAGTTGTTCCGGCGCCGTCGGCTCGGCGTCGAGCTGACCCCCGTGGGCGCCCGGTTCCTGACCGAGGTGCGGGCGACGCTCCGGTCGGTCGACTCGGCGGTGGCGGTCGCCCGGATGGCGGCACGCGGACAGGCCGGCATCCTGCGGATCGGCATCATCGTCGGGGTCTACATCGAGCCGACGATCCAGTTGCTGCAGGGGTTCAAACGCCGGTACCCGCAGGTGCGGGTCGAATACTCCGACTACACGTTCGCGGACCCGTCGGCGGGCTTGAACACCAACGAGGTGGACGTGGCGTTCGTGCAGCCGCCGTTCGTCCACGAGGGGCTCAGCTTCCTGGAGGTCTACACCCAGCCGCGGGCCGCGGTGGTCGCCGAGGACCACCCGCTCGCGCAGCGATCCGAGGTGCTGGTCAGTGAGTTGTTCGACGATCCGTGGGTCGTCTCGGCCACCGACGACGAGGTGTGCCGGGACTTCTGGCTGGCGATGGACCACCGCGGGGGCAAGCCGCCGCGGCTCGGTCCGGCCGCGGCCACGATGGAGAAGTACATGCGGTTGGTGCAGAGCGGTGAGGCCGTCGGACTCTCCGAAGCCTCCACAGAACTGGCGTTCCCCCGGCCCGGGGTGCGGTACGTGCCGGTGGCCGACCTCGAACCGGTCACCACCGCGCTGGCGTGGCGGGCGGACTCGGCCAATCCGCTGGTCCAACGGTTCGTCGACCACGCCCGCGGACATCTCGCCGCCGACCCGTACGACGGCACGGTCGGTGCGCCGTGAGCCCGCTGTTCGTCGCCGACCCCGCCGCGTCCGTGGTGCTGGCGCTCGCGCTCGCCGCCTTCGTCGGCTCCGAGTACCGGATCGGGCGCACCCATCCGGGACGGCCGGAGCTGAGCCGCGACGAATGGAGCGGTGCGGCAGTCGGACTCGGCCTGCTGGCGGTGTACGTCGGGGGAGCGGTGATCAGTGTCCTGGTACCGGCGACCGTGATCGGCAGGGGAGCCTGGTGGTGGTTCGCGGCGGGCCTGGTGGTCGCGGCGTGCGGGCAGGGTCTGCGGCTGCGTGCGGTGCACCAGCTCGGTGCGGCGTTCACGGTGCGGGTGCAGACCGCGCCGGGTCAGCGCGTGGTGGACACCGGGCTCTACCGCCGGATCCGTCACCCCTCCTACACCGGAGCCCTGATCTGCGCGCTCGGCTTCACGATCGCGTACACCAACTGGTTGTCGCCGCTGACCGTGCTGGTGCTCGCGGCCGCGTACGTGGTGCGGATCCCGCACGAGGAGCGGGTGCTGATCGCGGGCCTCGGCGAGCCGTACCGTCGCTACATCGGCCGCACCAAGCGGGTGATCCCGTTCGTGCTGTAGCCGCCGATGAGTTTCCGGTCGCGGAACGGTCCACCTGTGCGAGACCGATCACCGCACGCACCGAGGAGACCACGATGACCGCAGCAGACGGAGCACCCGTGAAGGGGCCCGTCTCGTACTTCCCCTCCATCGAGAAGAAGTACGGGCAGCCGATCGAGCACTGGATCGAGCTGATCCGCACCTCGGACCTGGCCAAGCACATGGACCTGGTGAACTGGCTCAAGGCCGAGCACGGGCTGGGACACGGGCACGCGAACGCGTTGGTGGCGCACACGCTCAAGCAGCAGTGAGCGGTGCGGGCGCCGGGTGTCCGGCCCGGCGCCGCCGGCTCACGCGTCGGTCGCGGCGAGGTCGATGTCGAATCCGGCGAGGGTGCCGGGGTCGGCGACCACGCCGAGTTCGACGATCCGGCCGGCGACGACCGTGAACGTGAACACCGACCGAGCGGTGCCGTCCGGAACGTAGGCGGCTGCAGGCCGACCGTCGAGCGTGACGACGCGCGCCTCCCTGGCGCGGCCGACGAACGCCCCGGCCACCGCGTCCGCACCGTGCACCACGCCCGCCAGTGCCGGGGCCCCGTGCGCGAGCGCCGCGGTCGCGGCCGCCACCGCGGCGTCGTCGGCCCGCAGGACGACGTCGGGGTCGAGCAGGGTGAGCAGGTCGTCGAACCGGCCCTCGCGGGAGGCGGTGAGGAACGCCTTGATGACCTGCTGGCGCTGTGCCGTGTCCGCCGGCGACGGTGCGTCGGCTCCCTCGCCGGCGGCCGGGCCCTGGACCCGGCGCCGGGCTCGGCTGGCCAGCTGCCGGGTCGCGGCGGGGGAGCGGTCGATGATCGGCGCGATCTCGTCGAAGGGCACCGCGAACATGTCGTGCAGCACGAATGCCAGACGCTCGGCCGGGCTGAGGGTGTCGAGCACGACAAGCATCGCCACGCCCACCGAATCGGCAAGCAGCGCTTCGTGTTCCGGGGCTGCACCCGGATCCGTGTCGGCCGGGTCCACCTGCGCGTGCTCGTCGAGGGAACTCTCCCGCCGCGACCCGCGTGAGCGCAGCATGTCCAGGCACACCCGGCTCATCACGGTGGTCAGCCATCCGCCGAGATTCGACACCGCGGTGGTGTCGGCCCCGCCCAGCCGCAGCCACGTCTCCTGCACCGCGTCCTCGGCCTCGACGGTCGACCCGAGCATGCGATATCCCACCGCCCGCAGATGGTCGCGATGGGTCTCGAACTCGCGCGCCAAAAATTCGTTGTCCACAGCTGTCACATTCTTCCGTCCCGATCCGTCAATGAGGTGAAGGACAACGAAACGCGCCGAGAGCGGTGTGATCGGCAGCAGTTTCACCGACACGAGCGTGATCGACGGCAATGCCGTCGACAGCAGGACTACAGGAGAAGACGATGAAGGCACGCATGAACCAGCCCGCGATGGTGCTCCCCGGCACGATGGACGCCCTTCTCGCGCTGGGCAAGACCCTCGAGGGGACCGGGCTGCCGGCCCGCACCGTGCACCTGGTGCACCTGCGTGCCAGCCAGATCAACGGGTGCAGCTACTGCGTGGAGATGCACGCCCGGGAGGCGCTCGACGAGGGGGACACCATCGAGCGGGTCGTCGCGGTGGGGGCCTGGCGCGAGTCGCGGCGTTTCACCGACGCCGAGCGCGCCGCGCTGGCGCTGACCGAGGAGGTCACCCGGATCGCCGACCGGCCCGACGCGGTCTCGGACGAGGTGTGGGACACCGTCGCTGACCATTACGACGAGCAGCAGTTGGCGGCGCTGACCATGCAGATCGCGATGATCAACCTGTGGAACCGGCTCAATGCGACGGTCCGCCAGCCCGCGGGCGTCGCACCGCGGGACTGATCCGCAGACGCACGACGGACGGCCCGGCGGTACACACCGCCGGGCCGTCGCGTCGCTGCGAGCAGAAGCCGGGATCTACAGACCGGGGCGCTTGCCGACCGTCAGGGTGACCTCGCCGGTGTGCGCGAAGAAGTCGTTGCCCTTGTCGTCGACGACGATGAACGCGGGGAAGTCCTCGACGCCTCGTCGTCGTTTGATGACCGGCGGTCTACGAGGGCAAATAGGCATCGATAGGTACCTCAGCGAGGGTCTCCTCGACCAGCTTGTTGATCCATTCGACAAGGCCGACCATGAACTCTCCGACCGTGGCTCCAGTTTGGGCTTTCGTTGCGAGCCTCGGTTTGATGGTATTTAGGTGCGAGCGTTCGATCCCGATCGAATTGCTTACATTATTTGTACTCAAATATTTAGGGTTGGCTACTTGCTGAATTAGATCTACTGGTAGATAACGTTCGATCCCGACAAAACTCTGGCCAAGCTCCGGGTTGCACAATGATTCCGGGCACACGATGCTCCTCGAATAAGGATGTTCCTTCAGGGCGCCATCAAGGCTGGATGTCTTTTTGCCGTCCTCCCAGTCCTTGAGTGCCAAAATGAATGCGCCATCTGGGCGGGACCGGAGTGCGGACTTGTTGGTTTTGATGTAATTTAGCAGACCGTCGCCTGAAGCTCCGACCTCAAGGTCTTCGTCGGGGGATACGAGTATCCACCTAGGGCGCAGGTCGGCCTCGCGAATTGCTTGTGTGAGATATTGCTTGTCGGTTTTACCTTCAACGATCACGATGGGTGTATCCGGATGGGTCATTAACGGGTGCCGGAAGGATGTAATTCGTTGTTTGGCTGAGGCGGCAAGGGCATCGCGTGTTTCTAGTGTTGCGATAGAGGACCCAGATCTGCTCGGAGACACGACTACAGTGTGGTTCGCGTTCCTGACAAAGTCATCCTCGTGGGTCGTGATGAAAACCTGACGACGTTCGTTCGCTGCGTACTCGTAGAGATCTGTTGCAAACCTAGTTCGAAGACCGGCGTGGAGAAATGATTCAGGTTCCTCGAGCCCCCATATGCTGGCCTGTACCCAGCCGAAGCTGCGCTTTCGTGCGGCACTATCTTGCAGATGAAGAAAATGGAGCAGGGTAAAAGCCTGCGCTCCGGATCCTTCTTGGGTGATGTCGTGTACAACGTCGACGCCTGCAACGGCGTTCATTCCCAGTTCAAACGCCAGGTCTGCAAGGTCCTGTGGTACGGCGGCTGATATTTGTAACCCATCGATGCCGCGGGCGACCGACTCTGATACGGGCGCAAACATTTGATTTGCGGACACCGTTAACTCTTCGAGAAGGTTGACGGAGGTCTTGCTGGAATTCTTCCAAGTCTTCATTATTTCGGGGCGTAGCGCTTTCCAGTACCTCTTTGACCTTGTCTGCCGGCCTCACGTGGTTGGAAACGTAGTGATATCGAATTGACCTGACAAGCGCTAATACGGAATCCTCTTCTCCTCGTTCTGGCGTGCGTACGGTTTCAAAATCGTCCCCAAATAGAATCAATTGCTGTATGCTGCGGCCGTTTCGTGTCAGGCTCCATTCTTTCTTGAGGAAAATTCCTTCGGTGAGCCCGTTATTTTTTAGAAACTCACGATTTCCCTTTAGACCAAGTGTCTTCTCTGGGTTCAGGTGTATGCCGACGCAAATTCGCTTCTTGGTGCCGCCAGGGATGTGGCTGCTCAAGTCGTGTGCGAATGAGATTGGCGAGCCTTCGACGGCGTCGTTGAAGAATAGGTCGAGAGCGCGAAGGATATTCGACTTGCCCGCAGAGTTGAGGCCAAGTATTGGAGTTAGGTGTGAATCTGTTGTAAACCTTTGCCTGCGGACTGATCGAAAGTTCTCGATAAAGATTTCTTTGATCAGGTCGCCCATGTGATTCGCAGTTCCCGTCTTGAAATTTGAGGATTGAGGGGGTAAATCCAGGTGATCCTACAGCTTTGAGCTTTGAGCTATGAGCGTCCGGCGCCGCTCCGTAGTGCTTCTGCGATAAGGGCGTCGCACCGCGGGACTGATCCGCAGACGCACGACGGACGGCCCGGCGGTACACACCGCCGGGCCGTCGCGTCGCTGCGAGCAGAAGCCGGGATCTACAGACCGGGGCGCTTGCCGACCGTCAGGGTGACCTCGCCGGTGTGCGCGAAGAAGTCGTTGCCCTTGTCGTCGACGACGATGAACGCGGGGAAGTCCTCGACGTCGATCTTCCAGACCGCCTCCATGCCGAGCTCCTCGTACTCGATGACCTCGACGTGCTTGATGCAGTCGAGCGCCAGGCGCGCCGCGGGGCCGCCGATCGAGCCGAGGTAGAAGCCGCCGTGCGTGTCGCAGGCGTCGGTGACCTGCTTGGACCGGTTGCCCTTGGCCAGCATGACCATCGAGCCGCCGGCGGCCTGGAACTGCTCGACGTACGAGTCCATCCGGCCCGCGGTGGTCGGGCCGAACGAGCCCGATGCCATGCCCTCAGGGGTCTTCGCCGGTCCGGCGTAGTACACCGGGTGGTCCTTGAGGTACTGCGGCATCTCCTCACCGGCGTCGAGGCGCTCCTTGATCTTCGCGTGCGCGATGTCGCGCGCGACGACCAGCGGGCCGGTCAGCGAGAGCCGGGTCTTGACCGGGTGCTTCGACAGCTCGGCGAGGATCTCCGGCATCGGGCGGGTCAGGTCGATCTTGACGGCCGCGCCCTTGCCGGTGCCGGAGACGCCGTCGGTGTCGGCGTCCAGCTGCACGTCGGTGACCTCCGGCAGGAACTGTCCGGGGTTGAACTCGAGCTGCTCGAGGAAGACGCCCTCGGGGGTGATCTTCGCCTTCGCCTGGCGGTCGGCCGAGCAGGACACGGCGATCGCGACCGGCAGCGAGGCGCCGTGCCGGGGCAGGCGGACCACGCGGACGTCGTGGCAGAAGTACTTGCCGCCGAACTGCGCGCCGATGCCGATCTTCTGGGTCAGCTCGAAGACCCTCTTCTCGAGCTCCAGGTCGCGGAAGCCGCGGCCGGTCATGGCGCCCTCGGTGGGCAGCTCGTCGAGGTAGTGCGCCGAGGCGTACTTCGCGGTCTTGAGCGCGAACTCCGCCGACGTGCCGCCGACGACGATCGCGAGGTGGTACGGCGGGCAGGCCGCGGTGCCGAGCGAGCGGATCTTCTCCTCGAGGAACTGCATCATCGAGTCGGGGTTCAGGATGGCCTTGGTCTGCTGGTACAGGTACGACTTGTTCGCCGACCCGCCGCCCTTGGCCATGAACAGGAACTTGTAGGAGTTCTCGTGTCCCTTGGCGGTGTCCGCGTACAGCTCGATCTGCGCCGGCAGGTTGTTGCCGGTGTTCTTCTCGTCCCACATCGTCAGCGGCGCGTTCTGCGAGTACCGCAGGTTCAGCCGGGTGTACGCGTCGTACACGCCGCGGGCGAGGGACTCCTCGTCGTCTCCCTCGGTGAGCACCTGCTGGCCGCGCTTGCCCATCACGATCGCGGTGCCGGTGTCCTGGCACATCGGCAGCACGCCGGCGGCGGCGATGTTCGCGTTCTTGAGCAGGTCGAGCGCGACGAACTTGTCGTTGTTCGACGCCTCGGGGTCGTCGAGGATCTTCGCGACCTGCTTGAGGTGGTCGGTGCGCAGGTAGTGCGAGATGTCGTGCAGTGCGGTCTCGGTGAGCAACCGCAGGGCCTCGGGTTCGACCTTCAGGAAGGTTCGGCCGCCGGGTCCTTCGACGGTCGACACCCCCTCGGCGGTCAGCAGCCGGTATTCGGTGGGATCTTCACCGATCGGCAGCAGGTCCTCGTAGAGGAAGTCGGCCATCATCTCTCCTGTTCGCGGGCTGTGCGAGGTATATCCAGGCTTGTTCCCAGGCTAACGACGCCGCGGCGCCGGTCGACGGCGGGGCGTGGGCCGGCCGCCGAATATGCCCCGGGGGGTGTTATGACTCACAGTTGCGGCACCGCTTGCCGGTTACTCTGGATGAAGTGATCACCGCGACGGCCGACGCCCCGAAACTGCGTCCGATACATGCCTGGATCGACGTGGCCGTCGTCGTGGCCGTGCTCGTCGCCACCAATCTCATCGCCCACTTCACCACCCCCTGGGCGAGCATCGCGACCGTGCCGATCGCGGCGGTGGTCCTGGTCGTGCTGACCCGCCGGCGCGGTCTGGACTGGGCCGAACTGGGTCTGTCCCCGCGGCACTGGCGCAAGGGCAGTCTCTACGCGCTTGCCGCGGCGGGCACGGTCGTGGCGGTCGTCGCGATGGGCGTCGCGCTCCCGTTCACCCGGCAGTTCTTCCTGAACAACCGCTATGCCACGGTGTCCGGCGCGGTCCTCGCGTCGATGGTCGTGATCCCGTTGCAGACCGTCATCCCGGAGGAACTCGCCTTCCGCGGGGTGCTGCAGGGCACGCTCGGCCGGGTCTGGGGAGCGCGCGGCGTCTTCGCCGCGGGGTCGCTGCTGTTCGGCCTCTGGCACATCGCGTCGTCGCTGGGGCTGACCTCCGGCAACACCGGGCTCACCCACCTGCTGGGCGGCGGCCCCGCCGGTCAGATCCTCGGCATCCTCGGCGCGGTCGCGGCGACCGCGGCGGCGGGGTTCGTCTTCACGTGGCTGCGCAGTCGCAGCGGCAGTCTGCTCGCGCCGATCGCACTGCACTGGTCACTCAACGGCGTCGGCGCACTGGCGGCCGCGGTGGTGTGGCACCTGTCGGTGCGCTGAGCCTGCGGCAAATCACACGACGAACGTGCCGATGGTCGGGTTGTCCTGACAGATCGGGCTGCTGCCGAAGTTTATCGATCCGAACGCGGTGGCGACCACGTTTCCGGGGCCGGTGGTCACCAGGGCCGAGAGGTTCGGATACGTGCCCATCAGGTTGACGATCCCCGACTGTCCGGTGTTCGTGTTGACCCAGGCGACGGTCATCTGCCCGGCCGCGGGAATCGGTGGCAGCGCGGGATGGGACTCGAACAGGATCTGGCCGGGTCCGATCGGGGCCCCCGATTGGCCGGTCACCGCGGTCACCGAGGCGATGCTGCCCTGATTGGGACAGCCGATGGTGTAGGCGGGGCCGCCGAACGGATGCGGCGGATCGGCCGATGCCGGAGCAGCGAAGAGCGCCCCGACCGTGACCGCGGCGGCGACCGGCGCGGCGATCGTGAGGAACTTTCGGGCGAATCGTCGGGCAGTCATGGCAACTCCTGAGTGCCCATCGGGGATGTGAGTGTCCTAGATCACATTACCCTTCCGGGTGCTCCACCCACACCCCGTACGGCGGCGGGCCCTCGCTGCGGATCTGGATGTCGCTGCGTCCGGCGCCCATGGACTCGGGGTGTTTCGCGTGCATCCAGACGTAGCCGTGCATCGCGTGTTCCTCGGCGGTCGACGTGTTGACCACGACCAGGTCGCCATCGGGTCGCTGCTCGAGGGCGAAGCCGCAGTCGGACCCCGCCATGACCCACCACTTCTCCTTGCTCATGATGCTGTTCCCATCAGGAGGTGACTGTGGTTCCACAGGGGACGTTACGCCCGAAATCCGGCGAGGGGCACCCGCCGCGGGTCGGTCGATCGCGCCGGGGGTCCGCCTCACGATGTGATGAAAGTGGTTCGAGATGCCAGTGAGGCTGCTGTGAATATGCTGAACTCGGCCACGTCCCGGGCGGTCGTCGATCATCCCGGTCGCCGGCCCCGGTGATCCCGAGACCACAGGTCCACGAACAGCAAGGTGAGGTCGTCGTGCAGGTTTCCCGAAGAGATCTCTTCCGCTACGTCGCGGCCGGTTCCGCGGCCCTCGGTGTCGGCGGGGTGCTGGGGTCCGGCGCGCTCGCGCAGGCGGCGCCGCTGGGCACCCTTGTCGACTACGCGGCCGGGGTGCCGGATGCCGCGGCGATCAGGGCGGCCGGTCACATCGGCGCGATCCGTTATGTCTCCGATCGCCGCGCCGGCGCCGAGTGGATGGCGGGCAAGCCGATGCTCGCGGGCGAAGCCGACGCGTTGCGCGCGGCGGGACTGTCCGTCGTCTCCTGTTACCAATACGGCAAGGGTGCAACCGCAGACTGGCGCGGCGGCACCGAGGCGGGCAAGCGGCATGCGGAGCGCGGGTTGGCGCTGCACCGGGCGGCCGGCGGCCCGGACGACGCGCCGATCTACGCCTCGATCGACGACAACCCGACCCGCTGGCAGTTCGAGTCGCTGATCGCCGGGTACCTGCGCGGGTGGGAGTCGGTGGTCGGTTCGGAGCGAAGCGGCGTGTACGCCAACGCGCCGACGATCGACTGGGCCTCGGCTGCGGGCGTGGGACGGTACTTCTGGCAACACAACTGGGGCACGGCGCCCGGATACGTCCACCCGGCGGCCCATCTGCACCAGTTCGAGATCGATCAGCGCTCGATCGAGGGCATCGGCATCGACGTGAACCGCATCCTCGAGGCCGACTACGGGCAGTGGCGGTGACCCGGTAGGGCAACAGGACAGGCTCTGTGCAGGCGAAAGGCCCGGCGGCATCACCTGCCGCCGGGCCTTCCTGGACCTCTGTTCGGGTCTACTTTCCGCTGAGCTTCTCCACCGAACCCGTGAAGGTGTCGAACGCACCGAAGATGTCGGAGACGGCGCCGAAGAAGTCGGAGATGTCCGAGGATCCCATGTCTGTTTACTCCTGGTGTTGCGAGTGAATCGGGCCTGGCTGGTGGCCCGCACGATCCAGGCTACCGGCGGGTATAGCTCCTGCAAGGTATGGCGAATCGGACAAATAGGATTGTCTTATGTTTCCCCAGGTCGACCCTGTGGGGTGCGTCATAGCGCCTGTCGGGTGAGAGTAACTTCACTACCGAACGGCCCGTATCGACACCGGAATCCGGTGGGATCGGGGTTGTCGTCGACGCGAGGGAGTGCACATGTCCGCCACCGAGGATCCGTCGGCAGTGGGCGGGCGACCGGAGGGCCAGGAGGCCACGCCGGACGGCGCCGAGGCGGTCGCGCAGTTCCTGCGGGCCCTCGCGCGCGAGGACGTCGACGGCGCCATGCGACTGGTGGCACCGCAGATCGTGTACGAGAACGTCTCGCTGCCGACTCTGCGTGGACGTGACCGCGTGCGCCGCGTGTTCGGCGTGCTGGCCCGCACCCCGGCGGGGTTCGATGTGCGGATCCACCGGATCGCCCAGAACGGTTCCGCGGTGCTCACCGAGCGCACCGACGTCCTGTTCCTCGGTCCGTTCCGACTGCAGTTCTGGGTGTGCGGGGTGTTCGAGGTGTCGGACGGCCGGATCACGCTCTGGCGTGACTACTTCGACTGGTCGAACATGCTGCGCGCCACCGTGCGTGGCGCGGTGGGGGTACTGATCCCGCGGTTGCGTCCGCGTCTGTGACCGATTCCTGTCGAGATCTTGGTAATTCCGTGATTCGTCACTGTCGGACCGTGTCTGTTTTGTAATCTTCGGTGGATCCTGTGGCACAGCTCACCTCGTCCGGGGTGGGGACGCAGGACACCGCCATTGTGTGGTGCCTCGACGAGGCGCCGAGTCGGGGGCCGGTCGGAGTCGCGCAGGATCGCGGCGGGGCCGGTCGGCGGGCGAGTCGAAGATCGGAGCACGGGATCTCGTGTCGTCACACACAGCAGTTGGCAGATCGACCTCGGTCGGCAGATTGACCGCGTCGCTTCGGCGGTCGGCGATCGTCGCGGTGCTCACGTTCTCCGTCGCGGCTGTCTGCGCCGCGCCGGCGCTCGCGGCGCCGCTGGACGGCAGCAGCGGTAGCAGTTCGGGCAGTTCCTCGGGAAGTGCGGGCAGTTCCGGGAGTTCGGGCAGCGCGGGGTCGATCGCCCTGCCGATTCCCAGCCCGGCCGGTCTGGTCGCGCTGGCGGCGGCGGCCACCCAGACCGGCAAGCCCTACCAATGGGGCGGCACCGGCCCGAACTCCTGGGACTGCTCGGGGTTGGTCCAGTGGGCGTTCCGGCAGGCCGGCGTCAATCTGCCCCGCACCAGCCAGCAGCAGGCCCTGGTCGGCACGCCGGTGCCGCTGTGGGCGATGCAGCCCGGCGACATCATCACCTTCCGCACTTCCAACGACCACGTCGGGATCTATGCGGGGTTCGGCCAGGTGTTCAACGCCTACGACTACGGAGTGCCGATCGGACTGACCCCGCTGTCGGCAGAACCGCCGATCAACCAGATTCGGCGGTTCTGACCGACGGCATCGCCGGCGGGTACGGACGGGGAACGGTCGGTCAGCCGACGGTGGCCTTCTCCCGCTCCGGTGCGGACGCAGCCGTTTCGACCGGCTGCCGACGCGGGATCAGCAGGGTCAGCAGCAGCGAGATCACGGCCGCCCCGATGGAGATGAGGATCGACACGGTGAAGCCGTGCTGCGAGGGCAGCTCGAACGCACCGAGCGAGATCGTCATGTTCGCGAGCACGGTGCTGACCACCGCGGCGGACAGCGAGGTGCCGACCGCGCGCATCAGCGAGTTGAGGCCGTTGGCGGCGGCGGTCTCGGTGATCGGCACGGCGCCCATGATCAGCGCGGGCATGGCGGCATAGGCGATACCGATGCCGGCGCCGATGATCATCGTCGACACCATGATCTCCCACGGCGAATTCTGCAGGAACAGGCCGAACACATAGCCGAGCCCGATGATCACGGCACCGAGACCCAGGCTGGTGCGTGGACCACTGCGGGCGGAGATGCGGGCCGAGACCGGTGAGCAGAAGAACATGACCAGGCCGGACGGCGCCATGATCAGGCCCGCCTCGATCATCGACAGGCCCATGCCATAGCCGCTGGCCTTGGGGGCCATGAGGATCTGCGACGGGATCAGCGACATGCCGTACATGGCGAAGCCGACCGCGACCGACGACAGGTTCGTGAACAGCACCTGGCGGCGCGACGAGACCCGCAGGTCCACCAGCGGCGTGGACACGCGCAGTTCGTACCAGCCCCAGGCCAGGAAGATCACGACCGAGGCGATGACCAGGCCGACGGTCGGCCCGCTGGTCCAGCCCCAGTCGCCACCCTTGCTGATCGGCAGCAGCAGCGCCACCAGTGCCGCGCTCAGGCCGAAGGCGCCGACGTAGTCGAACTTGCCGGGCGTCTTCACGGGTGACTCGGGGATCACCGCGAGCAGCGCGAGGACGCAGATCAGGCCGAGGCCGGCCGAGACCCAGAACAGCACGTGCCAGTTGGACTTCTCGGCGATGATCGCCGCGACCGGCATGCCGATGGCACCACCGACGCCGAGCGTCGCGCTCATCACCGCCATCGCGGAACCGACCCGCTCGGCGGGCAGTTCGTCGCGCATGATGCTGATGCCCAGGGCGATCGCGCCCATCGCAAGGCCCTGGAACACGCGGCCGACCAGCACCACGATCAGCGACGAGGACACCGCGCAGAGCACGGATCCGATGGTCAGCAGCGCCATGCTGGCGACGAGGACGAGTCGCTTGCCGAACATGTCGCCGAGGCGGCCGGCGATCGGGGTGACGACCGCGCCCGCCAGCAGCGTCGCGGTGATCGCCCACGAGGCGTTCGATGCGGACGAGTGCAGGATGGTGGGCAGGACCGGCACCAACGGCACGATCAGGGTCTGCATGAGTGCGACCACGATGCCGCACAGACCCAGGACCGCGACGATCACGTTGGGTGTGCGTTGTGGGCGCAGGGCGGCAGGTGTCGTCATCGAACTCCTCTGTACGGCGCGGTACGAACGGGGCTCGGGGGAGTGGCGCGCGTCCGCCGGCAAGGCTGCCGACGGCGGCCGGATGCCGGGCGCGGAACTTTGTTGCCCCCCCTCAAGCATGTTTGTGCAGCGTACATATCATGTGCATGATGCACAAGTAAGCAGCTCGCCGACAGCTGGGTCGGGCACAATCGGATTCGGTGGGACGAGCGACCGCCGACGAGGCGCGACGGGGCATGATGGCAGACCCGTACGGGCAACGACGAGGCACGAGACGATGACGACGGAGACGGCACGGTGACGAAGAGCGTCGACGAGATGGTCGAGTTGGTGGCGGGCATCGAGTACGAGCTGACCCTGCTGTCGCGGCACTACATCAGGGCCCGGATGCATTCGCAGGACCAGCATCTGGACCGGTCCGCCTACGTCATCCTCGGCCGGCTCGAACTCGAGGGGCTGATGAGCCTCAAGGAGCTCGCGACGGCCCTGCGGTTGGACATCTCCACCGTCAACCGTCAGGTCGGCGCGCTGGTGCGGCACAAGCTCGTCGACCGGGTTCCCGACCCCGATGGTGGGTTGGCCCGCAAGATCCGTGCGACCGACGAGGGCCTGGCGGCGCTGCGTCTCGACCGTCGGGCGTCACGGGCGGGCATCGCCCGCGTGGTCGACGGCTGGAACCGCGCCGACCTCGATCGGCTGCGGGACGGGCTGTTGCAGTTCAACACGGGGATCGAGGCGCTCGAGGGCAACATCTGGCCACGGCCGGACGAGCCGCCGGTGCCGTGACGTAGAACACGTCACGGTGCTGTCACATCCCGGGCCGTCGCGGTGTCTTGAGGTCGTCAGACGACTTCGATGGACACGTGGAAGGGGTGGCGACGATGGTGACGGATGTGGTGGTGGTCGGCGCGGGATACGCCGGGGTGATGGCTGCCAACAGGCTGGTGTCGAAGGGCGACGGCCGGGTACGGGTGACGGTCGTCAACCCGCGCGCGGAGTTCGTCGAGCGGATCCGGCTGCACCAGCTGGCGGCCGGTACCGGTGACGCGGTGGCGCCATTGGCGTCGGTGCTGGATCCACGTGTGGGACTTCGCATCTCGGCGGTCACGCGGATCGTCGGGAACTCGGTGCTGCTGTCGGACGGCGGCGAGCTGGGATTCGACCGGCTGGTGTACGCGGTCGGCAGTCGATCCGCGGTCCGCGAGCAGGCGCACACGGTCGGGGACCTGGCCGGCGCGCAGCGGCTGCGACGACGCCTGCGGGAACTGGACGCCGGTGACCCTGTCACGGTGGTCGGCGCGGGCCTGACCGGGGTCGAGACGGCGGCCGAGATCGCGGAAACCCACCCGCACCTGGCCGTGCGGTTGCTGTCGGCCGGGCCGATCGGCGGCGGGCTGCCCGAGCGGGGCCGGCGCCGGGTCACGGCGCGACTGCAGCGACTCGGTGTCGAGGTCCGCACCGGCGTGCGGGCCGAACGGGTGGGGTCCGACTCGGTCGACCTCGACGACGGGACCGCGCTGCCCAGCGCCTGCACGGTCTGGGCGGGGGCATTCGAGGTGCCCGACCTGGCGCGCACGAGCGGACTGCCGGTGGACGCGGCCGGCCGGCTGCGCACGGACGAATCGTTGGTGTGCGTGGAGCGACCGGACATCGTCGGGGTGGGCGACGCGGTCGCCCCGCCGCGGCGGGTGGCGGCGCATCTGCGTATGAGCTGTCAGGCGGCGATTCCGCTTGGTGCGACCGGAGCCGACACGGTGCTCGCGCAGATCGACGGGCGGGCGCCGGAACCGCTGTCGATAGGCATGGTGCTGCAGTGCATCAGCCTCGGCCGCCGCGGCGGGTACGTGCAGACCGTGCGGGCCGACGACAGCGCGCGCCGCTGGGCCGTGCGGGGCCGCCTGGGTGCGAGCGTCAAGGAGCAGATCTGTCGCGGCACGCTGCGGTACATCCGCGACGGTGACTATCGCTGGGCCGGCGGGCCCCGGGCGGGACTCGACGAAACCGACACCGGCGCAAGGGTTCCTTCGTGACCGGGCCGGCGGAGGTGTTCGCCGAGTACCGGTCCATGCTGTTCACCATCGCCTACGAGATCCTCGGCAGCGCCGTCGACGCGGAGGACGCGGTCCAGGACAGCTACCTTCGGTGGAACGCGGTCCGGGCGGACGAGGTCGAGAACCCGCGCAGCTACCTGGCTCGGATCGTCACCCGCGTGGCACTGAACCAGCTCAGGTCGAGCGCGCGGCGCCGCGAGGAGTACGTCGGCAGCTGGCTGCCCGAACCGATCCGCGTCGACGCGGATGCGGCCTCCGATGTCGTTCTCGCCGAATCGATCTCGATGGCGATGCTGCTGGTGCTCGAGACCCTCGGCCCGGACGAGCGTGCGGTCTTCGTGCTCCGGGAGGTGTTCGGGTTCGAGTATCGGGAGATCGCCCGGTGCGTCGGCCGGACCGAGGCGTCGGCGCGGCAGGTGGCGCACCGCGCCCGGGAGCACGTCCAGGCGCGTCGGCGGCGCTTCGACCCGGATCCCGTGCTGGCGCAACAGGTCGCGGAGGCCTTCCTCGCGGCGACCCTCGGCGGCGACGTGCAGGCGCTGATGGACCTGCTCGCCCCCGACGTCGTCGAGATCTCGGACGGCGGCGGCAAGGTCAGCGCGGCGCGCCGGCCCGTGGTCGGCCGGGAGCGGGTGGCCCGGTACCTGTCCGGTCTGGTGCGCATAGGGGTGCCGCAGATGCGCCTGGAACCCATGGCCTGCAACGCGATGCCCGCGGTCGCGATCTATTCGGGCGACCGGCTGGATTGCGTGCTGCTCGTCGAGGTGGCGGACGCGCTGGTGTCGGGCGTGTACATCGTGCGCAATCCCGACAAGCTCGCCGCATTCGCGCGGTCACGGGAGACCGCACGCTGAGCGCGCGACGAAAGCGGCTCCGCGGGAAGATCCCGCGGAGCCGCTGACGATGGTGGGGTACCAGGCGCTACTTGACGACGCCGATCCCGACGGTCGGCAGGATCGAGCAGGTGACCGGCGCCTGGCCGTCGGTGCCCTTGCTGGTGATCGAGCCGTAGACGGTCGAGATGATGCGACCGGAGCCGGTGTTGACGACGGTGGACAGTGTGGTCGGGCCGTCCTTGTTGATCCCGGCCTCGTTGGTGAGCGCCTGGATTCCCGACGCGTGGGTGTCCAGGTTGACCCAGGACACGTTCAGTGGCTGCGCGGGGTTGGGTTGAGCGCCCGAGGTGCCCAGCGCGGTGAAGACGTAGCCGGCCTGGTGCGGTCCGGGGCCGGGCTTCGGCGCGGCCTGCGGTCCGCCGGTCATCAGCGCGGTGCCGACCGCGTCCGAGGTGCCGCCGATGCAGTTCTTGCCGATGGTCGGGAACAGGAACTGCTGGATCACCGGCGCGTGCGGGTCGGTGGGCTGCGGGATCTTCGGCCCGCCGCCGCCGCTGCCGTCGAGGAACGTGATGACCTGGCCGAGCTTGTCCTTGATGTCCTTCGGCAGGTTCGAGTTGTCCAGCAGGTTCTTCGCCTGGCCGAGGATCTGCGAGTTCGGCGCCCCACTCGGGTCGGAGGTGTCGGCGGCGGCGCCGATGATCGCCGGCGCGAAGGCCTGCAGCAGGGTGAGCTGCTCGGGGCTCGGCGCGGCGGGGGCGGCCGGGGGCGGCGTGTGCGGCTGATCGGCCGACGCGACAGCGGGGGCGACGAGGGCGGCCGCACTTGCGATCGCTACAGCCGCGACGGTCCTTTTCGTTCCTCGAATGCGGAGCACCGTTGTGTCCATCCTTGTCGGTCGGTTCTGTCGGTGAAGCTGATGGTGGCGTACGGCCTGCAAGCTACTAGATCGTCCCGTCCTGTCGCCAACCTGCTGACATCATCTGCCGTCGAGGCCTGTCCACAGCCGACCCTAGTGCGTGGCCGAAGTGGCCGATATGCACAGTGATGCAATTGTTACTGGAGTGAACTGGTGGAATTCGGGACGAACCGGATGATCCGGGCGTGGCCGGGGATGGTGGCGCCGACGCCGATGGTCGCCGGATCCGCCCGCCCGCTATCGTCTACGAGGCAATTCGGGCGCGTCCCGGTACCCAATCCGATCGGGAGTGCACCAGGCCGTGTCTGAGAATGCGCGAGGGGCGATGCCGCCGTCCCGCTCGACGGCGGCGCCGACCGTCCCGGTCCGCGTCGCGCGCTGGGTGCAGGCCCACGCGCTGTGGCTGCTCGCGCTGTCGATGCTGATCCGGCTGGTCTGGACGCTGTTCGGCCCCAACGGGCACAACCTCGTCGACCTGCACGTGTACGTCGACGGCTCGGCAGTGCTGCGGTCGGGGCACCTCTACGACTTCACGTTCTCGCGGTACACGCCGGATTTCCCGTTGCCGTTCACATATCCGCCGTTCGCCGCCATCGTCTTCTTCCCGCTGCACTATCTGCCGTTCGAGCTGGTCGGGGTGTGCTGGCAGATCCTCACCGTGGCGGCGCTGTACGGGGTCGTCCGGATCAGCTTCGAGCTGCTGCTCGGCAAGCAGGTCGCGGCGGAGCAGCGCTGGCGTACCGCGGCGGCGCTGTGGACCGTGCTGGGCATGTGGCTGGAACCGGTCCGCACGACGCTCGACTACGGGCAGGTCAACGTCTTCCTGGTGCTCGGCGTGATGGTGGCGGTCCGCAGCACCCGCTGGTGGCTGGCCGGCGGACTGGTCGGGTTCGTGGCGGGGATCAAACTGACGCCCGCGGTGACCGGTCTGTACTTCCTGGCCCGCCGGCGCTGGAAGGAGGCGGTCTTCTCCGGAGTCGCGTTCCTGGCGACGATCGGCATCAGCTACCTGGTGATGGGCCACGAGGCGCACCGGTACTTCACCAAGCTGCTCGGCGACCCGAACCGGATCGGCCCGGTCGGGTCGGTGATCAACCAGTCCATGCGTGGGGCGCTGAGCCGGATCGTCGGCCACGACGTCGGCTCCGGTCCCCTCTGGCTCGGCGGCATGGCCGTCACGGTGGTGCTGTGCCTGCTCGCCTGGCGCGCCCTCGGCAGGGACGACCGGCTCGGCACCCTGGTGATCGTCCAGCTGTTCGGCCTGCTGGCCTCACCGATCTCCTGGACCCACCACTGGGTGTGGGTGGTGCCGATGCTGATCTGGATGCTGCACGGTCCGATGCGGCAGTTGCTGGGTACCAAGATCCTGGCCGGCGCCTGGCTGGTGGCCATGCTGGTGGGCGTCGCGTGGGTACTCAGCTTCTTCCAGCCGACCATCTGGGAGATCTCCCGGCACTGGGTGCTGGCGTGGCTGGGCACGGTGAACGTGGTCGGCGCGCTCGCGCTGCTGGCGTGGGTCGCCTACGCGGGACGGAGGGGCAGGGCGCTGCCGTCCGGCGCGGTGTCCGACACCCACGTCGGCGCCTCCGCTCCGGTGCCACTGGCGCCCGCCCCGCACGAGGCGGTGCCAGTCGAGCACGAGGCGGTGTCAGCCGAGCGCGATGCGGTCGATCGCGTGTGCCAGGCCGACGTCGAACGGTGAGATCCCGCCCATCGCGTGGGTGGTGAGCGAGAAGGTGACCGTGCGCCAGCGGATGTCGATGTCGGGGTGATGATTCCGGGCCTCGGCCTCCACGGCGACCCGGTCGACCAGGTCGATCGCGGCGGGAAATGTCTCCGCCTTGATGATGCGGACCAGGGTGTCACCGTCACGGTTCCACTCCGGCAGGTCCGCCAGTTCCGCGTCTATCTCGGTGTCCGTCAACAGCTTGGCCATGCCTCGATCGTTCCACCGGCGGCGCGGCCCCACCAGGGGGTGGGCGGCGGGCGTCAAAGGGCGGTGGGCGGCGGGCGTCACAGCGTCGTGCGGCGGGCGCTACCGTCTGGCGCGTGACGGGACAGGAAGTGGTGGCCGCGGCGATGGTGCGCGACGGGAGGCTGCTGCTCGCCCGGCGGTCGCACCCGGCCGAACTCGCCGGCCTGTGGGAGTTGCCGGGCGGCAAGGTCGAGCCGGGGGAGACGCCGGCGCAGGCGCTGCGCCGTGAACTGCACGAGGAACTGCGGGTGCAGGCGCAGGTGGGGCCGCGGATCGGGGTGGATGTCCCGCTGCCGGGAGGCAAGGTGCTGCGGGCGTACCGGGCCGAGCTGATCGCCGGTGAGCCGGTGCCGTTGGTGCACACGGCAATCCGCTGGGTCGACGCCGACGGACTGCTGGCGGCCGAGCTGGTGGACAACGACCGGGCCTGGCTGCCGGACCTGCTGGCCCTGCTCGCGTGAGCTCAGGCGGCGCGCGCCTTCTTGAGGGCCTTGACCAGCTTCTTGTCGCTCGGATCGTGCGTGGCCGCCTTCTGCATCCGGTGCACGACGACCGGGCAGCGCAGGCAGCGGGGACTGGACTTGCAGCACTTCTTCTTCGGGGTCAGGCCCGCGACCTTGCGGGCCTTGCGTGCCTTCTTGTCCCGTGACTTCGCGGTGGCCGACTTGCCGCCCGACTTGTGCTTGCCCACGGTCCCGGCTCCCCTCGGCTCGTCGGTGTCCGGCGGGTGCCGCGTGCGTGCGCCGACGCCGGTCAGCCAAGGTTAACGTGCCCTGCCGCAGTCGAGAGGCCGTAAGGGCGGGTAGTCTAGTCAAGGCTGTGAGGCGGGGCGGAGTTTTGACGTGTTCGGCTCGCGCGGCCATCGAATCCGGTCTATCACCAGGCCGGCCGCATTCGAGCACACCACATCGAGCACAACCAGGAGAACGCCCCGCGTGAGCACCACCTCATTCCGTAATGTCGCCATCGTCGCCCACGTCGACCACGGCAAGACGACCCTCGTCGACGCCATGCTGCGGCAGTCGGGCGCGTTCGCCGAACGCGAGGAGGTGGTGGATCGGGTGATGGACTCCGGTGACCTCGAGCGCGAAAAGGGCATCACGATCCTCGCGAAGAACACTGCGGTGCACCGCCACCACCAGGACGGCACGGTCACCGTCATCAACGTGATCGACACCCCCGGCCACGCCGACTTCGGCGGCGAGGTCGAGCGCGGCCTGTCCATGGTCGACGGCGTCGTGCTGCTGGTCGATGCGTCCGAGGGGCCGCTGCCGCAGACCCGCTTCGTGCTCCGCAAGGCGCTGTCCGCCTGCCTGCCGGTCATCCTGGTCGTCAACAAGACCGACCGTCCGGACGCCCGGATCGCCGAGGTCGTCGAGGAGAGCCACGACCTGCTGCTGGACCTGGCCTCCGATCTCGACGACCACGCCGCCGAGGCCGCCGAGCTGGCACTCGACCTGCCGGTGCTGTATGCCTCGGGCCGCGAGGGCAAGGCGTCGAAGGAGCGCCCGGAGAACGGGCACGCCCCCGACGCCGAGAACCTCGATGCGCTGTTCGAGGTGCTGATGGACTGTGTCCCGGCCCCGAAGGGCGACGTGGAGGCGCCGCTGCAGGCGCACGTGACCAACCTCGACGCGTCCGACTTCCTCGGCCGGCTGGCGCTGGTCCGCGTGCACAACGGTCGCCTGCGCAAGGGCCAGACCGTCACGTGGATGCACGGCGAGGGCGTGAAGAACGTCAAGATCACCGAGCTGCTGCAGACCGTCGGCGTGCACCGTCAGCCCGGTGAGGAGGCGGTCGCCGGCGACATCGTCGCGGTCGCGGGCATCCCCGACATCATGATCGGCGACACCCTCGCCGACACCGAGAACCCGGTCGCGCTGCCGACCATCACCGTCGACGAGCCGGCCATCTCGGTGACCGTCGGCACCAACACCTCGCCGCTGGTCGGCCGCGTCCAGGGGCACAAGCTCACCGCCCGGATGGTCAAGACCCGGCTGGACTCCGAGCTGATCGGCAACGTGTCGCTGCGCGTGCTCGACATCGGCCGCCCCGACGCGTGGGAGGTGCAGGGCCGTGGCGAACTGGCGCTGGCGATCCTCGTCGAGCAGATGCGCCGCGAGGGCTTCGAGCTGACCGTCGGCAAGCCGCAGGTGGTCACCAAGCAGGTCGACGGCAAGGTCCATGAGCCGTACGAGGAGCTGACCATCGACTGCCCCGACGAGCACCTCGGTGGGATCACCCAGCTGCTCGCGGCCCGCAAGGGCAAGATGGTGCAGATGTCCAACCATGCGGCGGGCTGGGTGCGCATGGAGTTCATCGTGCCCTCGCGCGGCCTGATCGGCTTCCGCACCGACTTCCTCACCGAGACCCGCGGCACCGGCATCGCCAACGCGGTCTTCCACGGCTACGCCCCGTGGGCCGGCGAGATCCGCGCCCGGCACACCGGTTCGCTGGTCTCGGACCGTCAGGGCACCGTGACCCCGTTCGCGATGATCCAGCTCGCGGACCGCGGCACGTTCTTCGTCGAGCCGGGCGCCGACAGCTACGAGGGCCACGTCGTCGGCATCAACCCGCGCGCCGAGGACCTCGACATCAACGTCACCCGCGAGAAGAAGCTGACCAACATGCGCAGCGCGACCGCCGACGTGATGGAGACCCTCGCCAAGCCGATCACGCTGAGCCTCGAGGAGGCCATGGAGTTCTGCGCGGCCGACGAGTGCGTCGAGGTCACGCCGGAGATCGTGCGCGTGCGCAAGCTGCACCTGTCGTCGACGGAACGGGCCCGCGAGCGCTCCCGCGCGAAGTCCCGCGACAAGGCCGCCGGATAGTGACGCGCCCAGCACCCGGGCGTCCTGCCCGCACTCGAGCGAGTCGTAGGGACACCCGGGTGCTGCGTGCCGGGCTGATTGTGGCGGGCGTGCTCGCGCTCGCCGCGTGCACGGCGAACCCGCCGCCGCCGATCCAGAGCACCGACATCCCGGTCACGACGACGCCGACCCGCACCAAGACGACGGTGACGGTGGCGATCGACAGCGTCGGCCGCGGATTCAACCCGCACCTGCTGGCGGATTTGTCGCCGACGAACACCGCGGTGGCCTCGCTGGTGCTGCCCAGCCCGTTCCGGCCCGTCGCGGTCGCGGACCACCCGGGCCAGGTGCGCTGGGAGCCGGACCCCACCGTGCTGGTGTCCGCAGGGGTGACCTCGCAGAGCCCGTTCACCGTCACCTACCAGTTGCGCACCGACGCACAGTGGTCCGACGGCGCACCGATCGCGGTGGAGGACTTCCGGTACCTCTGGCAGCAGATGATCAGCCAGCCCGGCGTGGTCAATCCGGCCGGCTATGCCCAGATCAGCGACGTCAAGGCGTCCGGCGAGGGCGGCAAGACCGTGTCGGTGGTGTTCCGGCAGCCGTATCCGGCGTGGCCGGAACTGTTCACCGACCTGCTGCCGTCGCACCTGGTCAAGGACTCGCCCGGCGGGTTCAACACCGGGCTCAAGGACACGATCTCGGTGTCCGGCTCCCGGTTCCAGATCAAGTCGGTGGACCGCGGACGCGACGAGATCCTGCTCGAACGCAACGACCGGTTCTGGGGCTCACGGGTCGACCCAGACCAGATCCTGCTGCGCCGCGGCGGGACCGCCGCTCAGGTCGCCGACTCGCTCCGTACCGATGACGCGCAGGTCGCGCAGGTGCACGGCGGCGAGGCCACCGAGGAGCAACTGGCCGCGATCCCCGGGGTGCACGCGATCCGGCAGTTCCAGCCGCGGCTGCTGTCGCTGACGCTGAACACCCGCACCCCGGCGCTCAACGACATCAACGTGCGCCGCGGGCTGATGGGTCTGCTCGACGCAGGCAGGCTGGCGACCATCGGCGCCGGCAGCGTCAGCGGATCCGCCCCGGACCGGGCCCAGACGCTGGCGCCCTCCGATCCGGGCTACGCGCCGACCGCACCGCCGCCGATCTCTCACGGGCAGGCCCTGGCCGACCTCGCGACGTCCGGGTACACCGAGGTCGACGGCAAGCTGCTCAAGGACGGCAAGCCGCTGAAGCTGGTCATCGGCGTCCCGGCGGGCGACGACACCGCCGGTGCGGTGGCCTCGAGCGCGGCCGACATGCTGCGCGGTGCCGGCATCGACGCGACCGTCGCCCCAACCGATCCCGAGCAGCTCTACGGCCTGCAACTGAACTCCGGCGCGGTCGGCGCGATCGTCGGCTGGTCGCAGGTCGGCGGGGACCCGGCGACCTCGCTGGAGTCCCGGTTCGGGTGCTTCGCGGCCAACGCGGCACGTCCGCCGGGCCTGGTGACCGCCACGGCCCAGCCCACCGCGACCCCCAACGCCCCCACCCCGACCACAGGGGCGCCGACACCGACGGTCACGGACGCGCCGAGCGAGCCGCTGCCGCCGCCGAGCGGTCTGATGCCGCCGAGCAACCTGTCCGGCGCGTGCGATCCCGCGGTGCAGCCGGACATCGACGCCGCGCTGCAGGGACAGCGCCCGATCGGAGAGGTGCTCCCGGCGGTCGAACCGGCGCTGTGGAACCTGGCGGCGGTGCTGCCGATCCTGCAGGACACCACCGTCGCGGCCTCGGGGCCGACGGTCGCGGGAGTGTCGCTGGACGCGCCGGTCGCCGCCGGGGTGTTCGCGGACGCCAGCGGCTGGACGCGGACGCCGCGATGAGCCGCCGCCTGCTGCTCGTCCACGCGCACCCGGACGACGAGACCATCACCACCGGCGGCACCATCGCCCGCTACCTGGCGGAGGGCGTCGAGGTCACGGTCCTGACCTGCACCCTCGGCGAGGAGGGCGAGGTGATCGGTGAGCGCTGGTCGCAGCTGGTCACGGGGCAGGCCGACCAGCTCGGCGGCTACCGCATCGCCGAGCTGAAGGCCGCGCTCGGCGAGCTGTCCGGCGGCGCGCTCGCTCCCCGGTTCCTGTGCGGGGCCGGGCATTGGCGGGACTCGGGGATGGCCGGCACGCCGTCGGCCGAACACCCGCGTGCGTTCGTGCGGGCCGACCGGGACGAGGCGGTCGGTGCGGTCGTCCAGGTGATCCGCGACCTGCGACCGCACGTCGTCGTCACCTACGACCCGGTCGGCGGCTACGGGCACCCCGACCACATCCAGGTGCACCGGATCACGACCGCCGCGGTCGAGGCGGCGGGCACCGACCGGTTCCCCGACCGCGGCGCGCCGTGGGAGCCGGCGAAGCTGTACTGGACGGTCACCGAGGACGATGCCCTCGCCGCGGGTCTCGCGGATCTCGGCGACAGGCCGGACGCCTGGCGGATGCCGCACCCGGGCGAGCTGCCGGCGGTGCCGGCCGCCGAAGTCACCACCGAGATCGACATCCGCGGCGTGCTGGGTGAGAAGCGAGCCGCGCTCGCGGCGCACGCCACCCAGGTGCTCGTGTCCCCCGACGGCCGCTCCTACACGCTGTCGAACCTGATCGCGCAGCCGGTCCTCGACCGCGAGCACTTCGTGCTGGTGCGGGGGCGCCACGGTGAACGGGGCCCGGACGGGCGCGAACACGATCTGTTCGCGGGCGTGCGGGCCTGACGGTCCGCTGCGCCGCCGAGCGACTAATGTGGTCTCCATCACACGGTGAACGATGCGGAGGCTGTTGATGAACTGGTCGGTGCAGAACGCGATCGTGGCGTTCGTGAACTCGATGAAGCCCGACTGGCCGTCCCAGCACGAGGCCTACATGAACGCGCTGTACGGATTCGTGCACATGCAGAGCGAGATGCTCACCAACCTGGGATACCCGCCGGTGCCGTGATCGGGTGCCGGGACCACTCGTGCCGGACGCCCCGGTTTCCGTGAAGGCGGGCCGATGCCGGAAAATCGACGCATGAGTGTGAGCAGCGAAGCGGACCCCGGGCGTCTTCCGTCGATTCTCGACCGCGTCATCATGGGGCTGCTCATCGTCGACGGCGTGATCTTGGCGGTGCTCGCGGTGCTGTTCCTGCCGCTGCACGTGGGGTCCGTTCCGATGCCGGTGTCCGCGCTGGTCGCCGGCGTGCTGAACGTGCTGATCATCCTCGAGGCCTGCCGTCTCTCGGACCGGACGTGGGTGCGTGCGCTGCCGCTGATCGCCTGGACCGCGGCCTTCGCGGTGTGCACCTTCGGCGGGCCGGGCGGCGACGTGCTGTTGCCCAGCAACTGGACCACACCGCTGCTGCTGGTGCTCGGAGTTGTGCCGGCGTTGGTCGTGCTGGTGCGCAACTCGGTGAACCTCGCGGTCGCGCGGGGGGCCGCCGGCGCCCGCTGACCCCGGCATCCGCTGCGCAGCCCCGATCAGGCGCGCTGCTCCGGGAGTATCGCCGCGCCGTAGGTGTCGACGGCCAGCAGCGCGATCTCCAGTTTCAGCCGGCGCGTCCCGAGGTCGCGTCCGAGCAGGTCGCGCGCCTGCTCGAGGCGGTAGCGGACGGTGTTCTTGTGCAGTCCCAGCGCCGCAGCGGTGGCACCGGTCCGGCCGCCGCACGCCAGGTGGGTTCGCACCGTCTCACGCAGTCGCGCCGCGGTCGGGTCCGCGGCGGCCAGTCCGGCGAGTTCGCGGGCGACCAGGGCTCGCAGGGCATCGCGGTCGCCGGAGACCAGGCACGCGACCTCGACGTCGTCGTGGTGCACGACCGCGGGAGCGGCGGGCATGTCGGTCGCGATGCGCCGGGCCGCGACGGCCTCCCGGTGGCTGCGCACGAAGCCGGCCGGTCCCCGCCCGGTCGTGCCGACCGCTACCCGCAGCCCCGTCGGCGGGGACACGGTGAGATGCGCCGCGGCGTGCCCCGGCGCCCCGGTCGGTGCCGCGGCCCAGGCCCACACCTCCCGGGCGCCCGCGGACACCGTCAGCATCTGCCGGGCTCCGAGGTCGTCCGCGCACGCCCGGGCGAAGCGGTCCAGCCGGGTCGGCACGTCCGCCGCGGGCTCGGTGTCCCCGGTCCAGACCACCAGCGCGGTGTGCGGGCCGCGCAGGGGGTGGTCGAGCAGTCGGGAGGCCTCGTCGACCGGTATCGCGGCGCCGGTCAGCAGGGCGCGCACCGTCTCCTCGCGGCGGGCCTGCACGCCGCGCGCCCGCTCCTCGCGCTCCTGTGCGTAGGTGGAGACCACCAGATCGGTGGTGAACTCGAGCCAGCGCACCGCCGTCGACCAGACCCGCACCAGAAGTAGGCGTTTGGTCTCCGCGTCGACGTCGAGTTCGCCGACGGCTTCGTCGACGAAGTGCAGTACCGACTGCCGGGCGGTCCCGTAGATCCGCAGCAGCACCCGCAGGTCCAGTCCCCGGCGCGCGACGGTGCGTGCGAGGGCGGCGGCCTCGGGAGGGGGAGTGATCTGGTCGGAGCCGCGCGCGACCGCGGCGATGATCACCTGCAACTGGGCGCGGGTGCTGGCGTCGACGTCCCGGCGCAGCTCGGCATCGGCGGCGACCTCGGGTGTCTGGGCGGCGATCTCGTCGTCGACGAGGGCGACGAAGTGCTCGATGATCGCGGGCTGCAGGTAGTGCGGCGCGAGGCCGGCCATCAGCTCGGTCAGGGTCCCGTCGGCAGGATTGTGCATCAGGCACAAATAGTAGCGGTGACTTCGGTTGTTCGGGCCTGTCGGCGGCGCTCGGATTGGGACAGGATCACAGCACTCGTCAACGTCAGCACCAGAAGTGGAGTCCCCGATGAGCAAGCCCCTCGACGGCCGGGTCGTCGCGATCACCGGCGGTGCCCGCGGCATCGGTCACACCACGGCGCGACGGCTCGTCGCGCTCGGCGCCAGCGTCGCGATCGGCGACATCGACGACGACGCGCTCGAGGCGGCGGCCGCGGAGTTGGGAACCTCGGCCCACCACCGCGTCGATGTCACCGATCCGGCGTCGTTCGCCGCGTTCCTCGACCACGTCGAGGCGACGGTCGGGCCGCTCGACGTGCTGATCAACAATGCGGGGATCATGCCGGTCGGCCGGATCGTCGACGAGGACGACGCGGTCACCAAGCGGATCCTCGACATCGACGTGTTCGGCGTGATCATCGGTACCAAGCTGGCCCTGCAACGGATGGTGCCGCGCGGCCGCGGCCACGTCGTCAACATCGCGTCGCTGGCCGGCGAGCTGCCGATGCCCGGCCTGTCCACCTACTGCGGCGCCAAGCACGCCGTGCTCGGCTTCAGCGATGCGGTCCGCAAGGAGGTGCGCGGCACCGGGGTGCACGTCTCGTCGGTGTTGCCGAACCTGACGAACACCCAGTTGGCGTCGGGCACGACGGGGATGCGCGGCTTCCGCCAAGTGCAGCCCGAGGAGGTCGCCGACGCGATCGCCGGCCTGCTCACCCGGCCTCGACCGCGGGTGCGCCTCACCCGGGTCGCGGGCCTGCTCGTGCAGGCGCAGGGCTTCGTCCCGGGCCCGCTGTGGGAGGCGGTCAGCCGGCTGTTCGGCGTCGAGTCGCAGTTCATCAGCGGCTACGACACCGCCGCGCGCGCCGCCTACGAGGACCGCGTGCGGGCCTGCTGACCGCTCCTCGCCCGGTTCAGCCCTTCTTCGCCGGCGGCGCGTTGAGCAGCCGGATGAACTGCGGCGCGTTGGCCAGCGCCGAGCCGATGCCGCCGACCGCGGTGCCGGCGAGCGACGCGGTGGTGCCCACCAGCAGTGCGCCGCCGACGCAGCCGGCCAGCGGGCCCGCGCCGAAGAGCAGGGCCGCGGGTGCCGAGACCACGCCGGCCGCGGTCGCGCCCAGCAGGCATCCGCCGACCAAACCGGTTGCGGCGCCGAGGAACCCGCCGACCGATGCGGTCAGCCCGATGGCATCCCGGACCCCGCCGACCGCCGCGGGTAGGTCCACCTGGTGCAGGCGGGCGGACAGCGGGGAGGGGGTGCGCGACGCGGCCAGCGTCGCCTGGCGGCCGTCGACGTGCGCCGCGACGGGGTAGAGGTTGCCCGCGTGCTCGAGCGCCAGCGGCACCGCTTCGACGATCGTGCCGCGATCGTCGCGCACGACCAGCCGGCCGGATTCGACGGCCAGCGAACCGGACTCGGTGCGCACCGTGACGTGCTGCCCGGTGCGGGTTACCGACCAGCCGACCCCGTCGGCGGTGTGGGTGGCAGCCGGCGCGGAGGCCGTGGCGGGGGAGGCGGCCGGCGGCGCCGCCTGGGCGAGGCCGGTGCCCGCGCCGACGGTGGCGATCACCAGCGCCGACGTGACGGCGTACTTCCTGATCTGCATGGGATGTTCTCGCTTCTGTGGACCCGGAACGGCTCGGGGAGCCGAGGTGTCACACAGCCTGCCGCCGCGGGGGCGGGAACACACCCGTTGTGATCGCCGAGATTCGATCGGCCCGAGCGGAATTCGGTCCGGCACGATCGGGCCGGGTGGGATCGGGGGCGGGGGTCAGTCGCCGTCGACCTGTGCGTCGCAGCGCGGGCAGACGGTGGGCGGGCGTTCGGGCAGGAACAGCCCGCACTCCGGGCAGACCCGGTCGAGCCAGCAGACGGGGTCGCCGCCGAGATCGGACTCGTCGACGGTCGGTTCGGCGGTCCCGGCGTCGCCGCCCGAGTTGCGGGCTGGGGTGGTCATCGTCGACTCCGTTCCGACAACAGTGCGGCCGGCGAGATCCCCGCCAGTGCACGGACCTCACGGCCCAGATGGGACTGATCGGCGTAGCCCGCCTGCGCCGCGGCCCGTGCGAGTGGTTGTCGGGAGCCCTCGGCCGAGGCCAGGAAACGGTGCAGCCGGGCCACCCGGTGGATGGTCTTCGGCGACAGTCCCGTCGCCTGCTCGACAAGGCGCCGGAAGTGCCGGGGCGACCAGGAGAGTTCCGTTGCGACCGAACCGATCCGGTCACGCGTGGGGTGCGTCAGTGCCGCCACGGCGCGGCGCGCCCGCTCGTCGACGGGGTGGGAGGCCCACCGGCGGCGCAGCACCTCGCCGACCGCGGCGGGACCGAGTGGAATGCGTTCGATCAACTCGCGCGCCGTGCGGGAGCCGAAGAGATCCTCGAGGCCGGCGTCGGTGTCGGTCAGATCCGCCGCGCACCCGGTGACGGCCTCGATGGCGGCGGTACGCAGCCGCAACCCGTAGACGACCTCACCGGCAGTGAGCCGGGGTAGGTCGGCGCGGGTGGGTGGGCCGACGAACCAGGAACGCCCGCGGTCGGTGACGATGATGTCGGCGCAGTTGTCCGGCAGGATCCGCGGCGTCGTCCTCGTCGCGGTGGTCGGCGGGGTCGCGGTGGCCGCCGCGCCGGGGACGTTCCGGTGCACCCACCAGCACGCGAACAGGTCCGGCCGCTCGTCGACCGGGACCTCGCAGTAGCCGCCGATGTGGCCGTTTTCTTCCAGACTCGCGGCCGCGACCTCCGTAGCGTGCTCGGCATGGGAACAGAGCGCATGCAACCGCGGGTCGACGTCCTCACGCTCGGCGTCCGCGACCTGGACCGGTCCCGCCGCTTCTACGTCGACGGGCTGGGCTGGGAACCGGTCCTCGACGTGCCCGGCGAGGTGATCTTCGTGCAGATCGGGCACGGACTGCTCCTCTCGCTGTGGGGCGTCGACGACCTCTCGGCCGAGGCGGGCGGTGTCGGGCACGGGCCGACGGCCGCGCCGATGTCGCTGGGACACATTGTCCCCGACGAGCAGTCGGTCGGCCAGGTGATCGACCGGGCGGTCGCCGCCGGCGCCACCGCGATCACCTCCGCCACGAGGCGGGACTGGGGCGGGGTGTCGGGGTACTTCGCCGACCCGGATGGGTTCCGCTGGGAGGTCGCGTACAACCCCGGCTTCTCCGTCGCCGCCGACGGGACCGTGCGGATCGCCGCCGTCGACGGCTGACACCGCTCGTACCATCGGGGTGTGCATGCGGGCTCGGTGGTCGAGGCGACGGTGACCGTCGTACCCTCGGCGACCGTCGAGCAGTTGCTGCGGCCGCATCGGCGAGGCGCCGGTGACCCCGCCTTCCGCCGCGGCGACGACGGCGCGCTGTGGCGCACCACCCGGCCCGAATCCGGACCGGCCACCTGCCGGCTTGCCCAGCGCGGCGACCGGGTGCACTGCGAGGCCTGGGGTGCCGGTGCGGCCGAGGCGGTCGACGGACTGGCCGCGCTGCTCGGCGCGCACGACCGGGTCGACGGGTTCGCGCCGCAGCATCCGGTGCTCGCCGACGCGCACCGCCGCTGCCCCGGGCTGCGGATCGGCCGCACCGACCGGGTCCTCGAGGCGCTGGTCCCGGCGATCCTGGAGCAGCGCGTCCACTCGGTCGCCGCCTTCGCGTCCTGGCGGCGGTTGCTCAGCCGGTTCGGCGAGCCCGCTCCCGGCCCGGCCCCCGCCGGCATGCGGGTGCCGCCGTCGGCCGAGATCTGGCGGGCGGTGCCGTCCTGGGAGTTCCACCGCGCAAACGTCGACCCGCGCCGGGCCCGCGCCATCGTGGGCTGCGCCCAGCGTGCCGCGCGGTTGGAGGCGACCACACGGTTGCGGCCCGACGAGGCGCAGCGCCGCCTGTGCAGCCTGTCCGGCGTGGGGCAGTGGACCGCCGCCGAGGTCGCGCAGCGGGCGTTCGGCGACGCCGACGCGCTGTCGGTGGGCGACCTGCACCTGGCGCCGATGATCGGCTGGACGCTGCTGGGTCGTCCGCTCGACGACGCCGGGATGCTCGAATACCTCGAACCGCTGCAACCGCACCGCTACCGCGCCGTGCGGCTGCTCGAGGTCAGCGGGGCGGCCCGGCTGCCGCGATTCGGCCCGCGCACCCCGGTGACCGACCACCGCGGCCATTGAACCTGCCCCGGACACTGCCGCGGATTCGTGGCGCGCCGTCCGGGACCCCGGTGGTCCCGGCACGGCCCATGGCGCATGATCGGTGGGTGACCCCGACAGGCGACCACAGTTCCCAGCCCGAGATGCTCCCCGACCCGACGGTGCCCGCGGCCCGGCCGGACGCCCCGACCGCGTCGGCCATGCGCAGGGTGCTGCGCCGGGCCCGCGACGGCGCCACGCTCAACGTCGACGAGGCGACCGCGCTGCTGCAGGCCACCGGCGACGACCTGCGGGACCTGTGCGAGTCGGCCGCGCGGGTGCGCGATGCGGGCCTGACCTCGGAGGGACGGCTCGGCGCGGACGGGCGCGGGCTGATCACGTACTCGCGCAAGGTGTTCATCCCACTGACCCGGCTGTGCCGGGACCGCTGCCACTACTGCACGTTCGTCACCGTGCCGGGCAAGCTCAAGGCCGAGGGCCAGAGCATGTACCTCGACCCCGACGAGGTGCTCGACATCGCCCGCCGCGGAGCGGAACTGGGCTGCAAGGAGGCGCTGTTCACGCTCGGCGACCGGCCGGAGGACCGTTGGCCGGAGGCGCAGGAGTGGCTCGAGTCCCGCGGCTACGGGTCGACGCTGGACTACGTGCGCGCCATGGCGATCCGCGTGCTCGAGGAGACCGGGCTGCTGCCGCACCTGAACCCCGGGGTGATGAGCTGGGAGGAGATCTCCCGGCTCAAGCCGGTCGCACCGTCGATGGGCATGATGCTCGAGACCACCTCCACCCGCCTGTTCACCGAGAAGGGGCAGTGCCACCACGGCAGCCCCGACAAGGATCCCGCCGTCCGGCTGCGCACGCTGACCGACGCGGGCCGGCTCAACGTCCCGTTCACCACCGGCATCCTCGTCGGCATCGGTGAGACGGTCGCCGACCGGGCCGAGTCGCTGCACGCGATCCGCAAGTCGCACAAGGCCTTCGGTCACGTGCAAGAGGTCATCGTGCAGAACTTCCGGGCCAAGCCGGACACCGCCATGCGCGACACCCCGGACGCGGACCTCGACGAGTACCTGGCGACGATCGCGGTGGCGCGGCTGCTGCTCGGGCCGGGCATGCGCATCCAGGCCCCGCCGAACCTGGTGTCGGCGTCCGAGTGCGCGGCGCTGCTCGCGGCGGGCGTCGACGACTGGGGTGGGGTCTCGCCGCTCACTCCGGATCACGTCAACCCGGAGCGACCCTGGCCGAACCTCGACACACTCGCCGAACTCACCGCGGCCGCGGGTTTCGAACTCGGCGAACGGGTCGCGGCCCAGCCGAAGTACGTGCGCGCCGGCGCCGCCTGGATCGACCCGCGCATCGCCGGCCACGTCGCGGCGCTGGTCGACCCCGACACCGGACTGGCCCGGCCCGACACCTGCCCGACCGGCTCGCCGTGGCAGGAACCGGACGAGCAGTGGTCGTCGTCCGGCCGGGTCGACCTGAACACGGCGATCGACACCGAGGGCCGCAACACCGAGACGCGTTCCGACCTGGGCAGCGCGTTCGGCGACTGGGACACCGTGCGCGAGCAGGTGCTCTCGCTGAGCGCGCCCGCCCGCGTCGACTCCGACGTCCTGGCGGCGCTGCGTCACGCCGAACGCGACCCCGCGGGCTGCAGCGACGACGAGTACCGGGCGCTGGCGAACGCCGACGGCGAGGGACTCGAGGCGATGGTCGCGCTCGCCGACGCGCTGCGGCAAGACGCCGTCGGCGACGACGTCACCTACGTGATCAACCGGAACATCAACTTCACCAACATCTGCTACACCGGCTGCCGGTTCTGCGCGTTTGCGCAGCGCAAGGGCGACGCGGACGCCTTCACACTGTCGGCGGAGGAGGTCGCCGACCGGGCCTGGGAGGCACACGTCGCCGGCGCGACCGAGGTGTGCATGCAGGGCGGTATCGACCCGGAGTTGCCCGTGACCGGCTACGCGGACCTGGTGCGCGCGGTCAAGGCGCGGGTGCCGTCGATGCACGTGCACGCGTTCAGCCCGATGGAGATCGTCAACGGCGCGTCCCGCGGGGGCCAGAGCGTGCGGGACTGGCTCACCGAGCTCAAGGCCGCCGGCCTGGACACCATCCCGGGCACCGCCGCCGAGATCCTCGACGACGAGGTGCGCTGGGTGCTGACCAAGGGCAAGCTGCCGACCTCGAGCTGGATCGACGTGGTCAGTACCGCGCACGAGGTGGGCATCCCGTCGAGCTCGACGATGATGTACGGCCACGTCGACCAGCCGCACCACTGGGTCGGGCACCTGAACATCCTGCGCGGCATCCAGGACCGCACCGGCGGGTTCACCGAGTTCGTGCTGCTGCCGTTCGTGCACCAGTCCTCGCCGCTGTACCTGGCCGGGGCGTCGCGCCCGGGGCCGACCCGGCGCGACAACCGGGCCGCGCACGCGCTGGCACGGATCATGCTGCACGGCCGGATCCGCAACATCCAGACCAGCTGGGTCAAGCTCGGCACCGCCGGAACCCAGGCGATGCTGCAGGGCGGCGCCAACGACCTGGGCGGGACGCTGATGGAGGAGACCATCTCGCGGATGGCGGGCTCGCAGCACGGCTCGGAGAAGACGGTCGCCGAGTTGCGGGCGATCGCCGAGGGCATCGGACGGCCCGCCCGCCAGCGCAGCACCGGCTACGCCGAATCGGCCGGCGCCGCCGCGGTGGGGGTGGGATGAGCCGGCCGGCGCACGGCGTCGATCCGGTCGGCGACGCGCGCGTGGTCGCAGTGCTCGACCACGCCGCGCAGCTGATCAACCCGGCCCTCGACCTGGTGGCCGCCGATCCGCTGGGGCTCAAGGCCCGCACGTTCGGACGGGACCCGGACCTGGGCTGGGATGCCGGCTTCTCGGACTGGTCCTTCGCGGATCTGTTCGAGCACCACCGGCTGCTCGAACACCTCCGCGACCTCGCGGCCCGGCTGCTGGACGCCGCCTGCGTGCCCGGCACCGCGGCGTGGGCGCGCGCGGACCGGCGCAGCCGCGCGCACTGGTGGGTCCGGCGCGCCGGCGGCTGGGGTGCTGTCGTCGTCGCCGCGCCTGGGGTCCTCGGGCCGCTGGCCAAACGGCTGCCGCTGCAGGATCTGCTCGCGGTCGCCAACCAGGCGCTGATGCTGGTCGCCGTCGCCCGCGAGTTCGGTGTCACCGATCGCGGCGTGCAGGTCGAGATGCTCGCCGCCGTGCTGTTCCGCCGCGAGATCGACCAGCGCGAGATCGTTCCCGTCCACGCGCTGCCGATTGCGCGGGACGACGTCGCCGTGCCGGCACGCCCCTTCCCGACGCTGCGCACCGTCTGGGCGACCTCCCGTGCGGTGCGCGCGATCCCGGACGAACTCGACAAGCGACCACGCCCGGCCGCGGTCTACCGGTGGCTCGGCCACCTGCCGCTGATGGGCGCGCTCGCCGACTATGCCGGGGAACGCGGCGCAGCCGTGGCGGCGGGCGAGTCCGGCCGGCGCTGGATCGAGGAGAACACCGGGGCCGAACTGGTCCCGGAACCGGCGGTCAGGGCACCCTGATCCGGCGCCCCACCGCGGGTGGGGAATACTGGTGTTCCCCTGGGGTGGGGGATGTTCACCCCGAAATGGTCGGTGTCAGAAGGGCAGAGGGAGTAGCAGTGACCTACACGATCGCGGAGCCGTGCGTCGACGTCTTGGACAAGGCATGCGTCGAGGAGTGCCCGGTCGACTGCATCTACGAGGGCAACCGCATGCTCTACATCCAGCCCGACGAGTGCGTCGACTGCGGTGCGTGTGAGCCGGTTTGCCCCGTCGAGGCGATCTTCTACGAGGACGACGTCCCGGACCAGTGGAGCGACTACATCAACGCGAACGTCGAGTTCTTCAACGATCTCGGCTCGCCCGGCGGCGCCGCCAAGCTCGGCAAGGTCGACCACGACGCCCCGTTCGTCAAGGCGCTCCCCCCGATGGGCGAGGAGTGAGTTGACCCGCACGCCGGTCGCCCGGACCCTGCCGGACTTCCCCTGGGACTCGCTCGCCGACGTGACGGCCCGCGCGGCCGCCCACGAGGGTGGCCTCGTCGACCTGTCGGTGGGAACCCCCGTCGATCCGGTCGCCCCGGTCATCCGTGAGGCGCTGGCATCGGTCGCGGACCGCCCCGGCTATCCGACGACCGCGGGCACCCCCGAGTTGCGGGCCGCCGCGTCGGCGGCACTGGAACGGCGCTACGGGCTGGCCGGGATCCCCGCCGATGCGGTGCTGCCGGTGATCGGCAGCAAGGAGGCCATCGCCTGGCTGCCCCGGCTGCTCGGCTTCGGTATCGGCGACACCGTGGTGATCCCCGAACTCGCCTACCCGACCTACGAGGTGGGCGCCTTGCTGGCCGGCGCCCGTGTGCTCCGCGCCGACGGAACCGCCCAGGTCGGTCCCGCGCCGGTGTCGATGGTGTACGTGAACTCGCCGTCGAACCCGACCGGCAAGGTGCTCGGCGTCGACCACCTGCGCAAGGTCGTCGACTGGGCGCGTCAGCGCGGCGCGATCGTCGTCTCCGACGAGTGCTACCTGGGCCTGGGCTGGGATGCCGAGCCCGTCTCGATCCTCGATCCGCGGGTGACCGGGGGCAGCCTCGACGGGCTGCTGGCGGTGCACTCGCTGTCGAAGACCTCGAGCCTGGCCAGCTACCGCGCGGCGTTCATCGCCGGAGATCCGGGTCTGGTGGCCGAGTTGCTCGCGGTCCGCAAGCACGCCGGGATGATGGTGCCGCTGCCGATCCAGGCTGCGATGACCGCGGCGCTGTCCGAGGACGAGCACGAGCGCATCCAGCGCGAGCGCTACGGAAGACGCCGGGCGATCCTCAAGGAGGCCGTCCTCGGCGCGGGCCTGCGGATCGACGATTCGGAGGCCGGTCTGTACCTGTGGGCCACCCGCGGCGAGCCGTGCCGCGACACCGTCGACTGGTTCGCCGATCGCGGAATCCTGGTGGCGCCGGGCGAGTTCTACGGCCCCCGCGGCGGCGAGCACGTGCGGATCGCGCTGACCGCCTCCGATGAGCGCATCGAGGCGGCCGCCGCCCGGCTGTGAGTGCCGTGCGCGAGTCGGGAGGTGTCGATCCCGCAACGCGTTCACGGGCGAAGACGCAGGATCTTTCCCGAGCGCGCCGTGCGGGCCAGGTCGGGCTCCCAGTGGTCGGCCGAGCAGACGAACAGGTCCTCTCCGCGGCGACCGCCCAGCGCGACCGCATACGGGTGCGGGACCTCGATCCGGTCTGTCACGGCGCCGCCGGGGTCGACGCGCAGCACCTCGCCGCTGAACGGCGACGCCACCCACACAGCGTCGTCGGCGGCGATGGTCAGGCCGTCCGGCAGCACCGACGGCGCGAACGTGCACAGCGTGCGACGGTCGGTCAGGGTGCCGTCGGACAGGATCGTGAAGGCGGTCAATCGTCCAGGCGTGGAACGGGTCTCGGCGACGATGAGGGTGCCGCCGTCGGCGGTGACGACGATGCCGTTTGCGAACAGCATCTCGCCGGCCGCGACCGTCGTGGTGCCGTCCGGATCCACCCGCACCAGGTTCGCCGGCCGCGGCGGGGCCGGCGGCGCGCTGTCGTCGCCGTAGTTGCCGACCCAGGCGCGCCCGTGACCGTCTACCGCCATGTCGTTGAGGTGCCAGGAGGCGAGGTCGGACAGGTCGGCGTGCACGACCAGCCGTCCGTCGCGCTCGAGCCTCCGGACCGTGCGGTCGTGTCCGGCGGTGACCAGCAACCGGCCGTCCGGCAGGAACCCGAGGCCGGCGGGGCCGCCCGGTACCGCGGCGACCCGGTCGAGTCGGCCCGCGGCCGGATCGAAACGCAGCACGACGTCGGCGTGCACGTCGGAAAACCACAATGCGTCCCCGTGCCAGCGGGCGCCCTCGGGGAAGACCAGGTCGGTCAGCAGGATTTCCGGTGTGGCCGTGGTCATGTCACCGAGGCTAGTCCGCCGGTTGTGCGCCGGCGGGCGGGTCGTCCTGTGAGAGGCTGGGATCCGTGCTGCTCCGTTCCCTGAACCCTCTCGCCGTCGCCCGGGGCGACGACGTGCCCGATGCCGTCACGATCGACGGAGTCACCCTCTCGCGCAGCGACCTCGTCGGCGCCGCGGGCGCGCTGGCCCGGCGGATCGCCGGCGCGCGGACGGTCGCGGTGCTCGCGGAGCCGACCGCGACCACCGTCGTCGCGGTCGTCGCCTGCCTGTTCGCCGGGGTCGCCGTGGTGCCGGTGCCCGCCGACGCCGGCCCGGCCGAACGCGCGCACATCCTCGCCGACTCGGCGGCGCAGGCGTGGCTGGGCACGGCGCCCGCCGGTGACACCGTCGGAAGGGAACTGCCGGTGGTCCCGGTGCGGTTGCACGCCCGCGACTGGCACGCGCACCCCGAGCCGGATCCCGCATCGACCGCCTTTGTCATCTACACCTCCGGCACCACCGGGGCGCCCAAGGGCGTGCTGCTGTCCCGGCGCGCCGTCGCCGCCGGCCTCGACGCGCTCGCCGAGGCGTGGCAGTGGACCGAGAAGGACACCCTCGTGCACGGGCTCCCGCTGTTCCACGTGCACGGGCTGATCCTCGGGCTGCTGGGCCCGCTGCGGATCGGTAGCAGGCTGATCCACACCGGCCGGCCGACTCCAGCCGCCTACGCGTCGGCGCGCGGGTCGATGTACTTCGGCGTGCCGACGGTGTGGTCGCGGATCGCCGAGGACGAGCGGTCCGCGCGGGCGCTGTCCGGGGCCAGGCTGCTCGTCTCCGGCAGCGCGCCGCTGCCGGTGCCGGTGTTCGAGCGTCTCGCCGCGCTCACCGGCCTGCGCCCGGTCGAACGGTACGGGATGAGCGAGACCATGATCACGCTGAGCACCCGCGCCGACGGGGAACGACGGCCCGGCTGGGTCGGCGTGCCCGTCACCGGGGTCAGCACCCGGATCGTCGGCGAGGACGGCGCGCCGGTCCCGCACGACGGCGAGACGATCGGCGCGCTGCAGGTGCGCGGGCCGATGCTCTTCGACGGCTACCTGAACCGGCCCGATGCGACGGCCGAATCCCGCACCGACGACGGCTGGTTCGTCACCGGCGACGTCGCGGCCGTCGACGCATCCGGGTTCCACCGGATAGTCGGTCGCGCGTCGACCGATCTGATCAAGTCCGGTGGCTATCGCATCGGCGCCGGCGAGGTGGAGACCGCGCTGCTCGGGCACGGCGAGGTCGCCGAGGTCGCGGTCGTCGGGGTGCCCGACGACGACCTAGGGCAGCGGGTCGTGGCCTATGTGGTGGCCAGGGCGGGGACGTCGCCGACCCCCGACGAGTTGATCGGATACGTCGCGTCGGAACTGTCCGTGCACAAGCGTCCCCGCGAGATCCGACTCGTCGAATCGCTGCCGCGCAACGCGATGGGCAAGGTGCAGAAGCGCCGGCTGAGCTGAGGGCGGACGACGAGGCGATCCGGCGCGTGACCGGAAGGCGATCCGGAGCCGGACCGCTGCGCGCAAACCCGCGACGCGACCGATCTTGCTGGGTAATCTCGCTGGTATGAGCCCGTATCAGAAAGAACTCGAGGACCTGTTCGGGGACCGGGGGATCGGGACACTCGTCACGCTCAAACGCGACGGCCGCCCGCAGCTGTCCAACGTGATGTACCACTTCGACAAACTGCACCAGCGCTTCGAGATCTCGGTGACCGACACCCGCGCCAAGACCACGAACATGCGCCGCGACCCGCGGGTCAGCCTGCAGGTCAACGGCAACGACGGCTGGTCGTACGCGGTCGTCGAGGGGCGCGCCGAGCTGACCCCGCACGCCGAGGACCCGCACGACCTCACGGTCAACCGGCTCGTCGAGCTGTACCGGACCCTGCAGGGCGAACACCCCGACTGGGACGAGTTCCGTGAGGCGATGGTCCGCGAGAGACGGCTGTTGCTGACGGTGATCGTCGAACGGGTCTACGGCATGGCGGGTTCCTGACCGCTGCGGCGGCGGCCGGGGACCCGGCCGCCGCCGCGCCACCCGTTCAGCGTTCGAGGACGAACACCGGGATCTGCCGGTCGGTCTTGCGCTGGTACTCGGCGTAGTCCGGCCACGCGGCGACGGCGCGCTCCCACCACTGGTCGCGTTCCGTGCCGGTCGCCTCGTGCGCGGTGTAGTCGTGCTTCTCGGCGCCGTCCTGCAGTTGGACCTGCGGGTTCGCGACGATGTTGTGGTACCAGACCGGATTGGTCGGCGCTCCGCCGAGGGAGGCGACGACCGCGTAGACGCCGTCGTGCTCGACCCGCATCAGCGGGGCCTTGCGCAGCTTGCCGGACTTCGCGCCGACGGTGGTGAGCACGATGATCGGCTTGCCGTTCATCTCGTTGCCCTCGGTACCGCCGGAACTCTCGAACTTCGCGACCTGGTCGCTGACGAACTGTTGTGGGCTGGGGGCGTATTCGGGTGTCTGGGACATGGCCCCAGTCAACACGCGATCGCCCGCTCGCGCGTGTCGAACGTCCACAGATGGGGCGACGAAATGCGCACGAGCGCGGCGGGTGGTGGTCGTAGACTGCCGTCCATGGGCGCTGCGAAGCCGAACGAAGGCCGGGTCACCGTGCTCGATTCGCTGGCGTTCCTCTGCGAACTGGCGATGCTGGTGATCCTCGCCGTCTCGGGCTGGCGCATCGGGTCCGGGCTGGCGCTGCAGGTCATCCTGGCGGTGTTGTTCCCGCTGGTCGCCGCCGGGGTGTGGACAACCTGGATGGCTCCCGGGGCGCAGCGCAGGCTGGCCAATCCGGGGCGCCTCGCCGCGCAGATCGCGTTGTTCGTCATCGCCGCGATCATCGGGATCGGCGCGGGCCTGGTGCCGGTCGCCGTCGTGTTCGTGATCGTGTCGGCGGTCGTGTTCGGGCTCGGCAGCCGGCGCGAACGCTGAGGTCCGAACCGCGACGGCCGAACCGCGACGGCCGAACCGCGACGGCCGAACCGCGACGGCCGAACCGCGACGGCCGAACCGCGACGGCCGAACCGCGACGGCCGAACAGCGGCGGCCGAACAGCGGCGGCCGCCCGGACGCGGGCGTACGGTCACGTCCCATGAGCGCCCTGCAGACCACCCGCATCGTCCTGGCCGCGCGACCCCACGGCGAGCCCGTGGCCGCCGATTTCCGCACCGAGACCGTGGCAGTCGCCGAACCGGCCCCCGGACAGGTCTCGTTGCGGACCGTGTACCTCTCGCTGGACCCGTACATGCGGGGCCGGATGAGCGACGCGAAATCCTATGCGGCGCCGATACAGGTCGGCGATGTCATGGTCGGCGCGACGGTCTCGCAGGTGATCGACTCGCGCGATCCGTCCGTGAAACCCGGCGACCACGTCCTCGGCTACACCGGTTGGCAGACGCACGCGGTCGCCGACGCGTCCGCGGTGCGGGTGCTCGACACGTCGCGGGCACCGCTGTCCGCGTCGCTCGGAGTGTTGGGCATGCCCGGCTTCACCGGCTATGCGGGGCTGCTGAAGATCGGCCGGCCGGTCTCGGGGGAGACGGTGGCGGTCGCGGCGGCGTCGGGGCCGGTGGGATCGGCGGTCGGCCAGATCGCCCGTATCCACGGCGCCCGCGCGGTCGGCATCGCCGGCGGGCCGGAGAAGTGCGCGTTTCTGCGGGACGAACTCGGCTTCGACGCCGCGGTCGACCACCGCGCGCCCGACTTCGCCGACCGCCTGCGGGAGGCGGCGCCGGACGGCATCGACGTCTACTTCGAGAACGTCGGCGGGCCGGTGACCGCCGCGGTGCTGCCGCTGCTCAACACCTACGCGCGGATGCCGGTCTGCGGTCTGGTGTCCCAGTACAACGCGACCGCGGTCCCGGCGGGGCCCGACCGGCTGCCGGGCTTCCTGTCGGCGGTGCTGACCAAGAGCCTGACCGTGCGGGGGTTCATCCAGGCCGAGTTCGTCGCCGAGATGCACGCCGACTTCCGACACGACATGGCGACGTGGATCGCCGAGGGCAAGGTGCGCTACCGCGAGGACGTCGTCGACGGGCTGGAGAACGCGCCGTCGGCGTTCCTGGGGATGTTGCGCGGGGAGAACTTCGGCAAGGTGGTCGTGCAGGTGGCGCCCGCGGCGCTCTGACCGCCCGGGACATGCGCACCGAAGACGATCTCCGGGCGACGTCGGTGTGGCGTCACCCGGAGACCGGAATCCGTGCACGACCGACGACGGCCGCTTCGGGAGGTGTTCAGGCGGCCGAGGCGGTGCCCAGCGCGGAGGAACCGGCCGACAGGCTCTTGAAGATCGAGGCCGCGCCGCCGTCGGCGCTGCTGGTGGTCAGGGCGGTCGAACCGGCATTCATGGACTTGATCAGCTCGGCGATGATGTTCACATTCGTTCCTTCGCGGGTGTCGGCTTGCGGACACGATCACCTTGCCCGCGGAAGTCGGACCACCGTCGAATGCCGGATGTCACACAGGTGAACGGTCTGCGGCGGGTGGGTGATTCGCCTGCCCGTGATTTGTCTGACTGTCATTCGACCTTCGGTGGCGCCGTCGTGCGGTGACCACCCCGCAGAGTGCGATCACCGCGAACAACACCAGGGTCGAGAGCAGCTGTTTGCGGGCATCGGCGTCGGTGGCCATCAGCGCGATCAGTCCGCCGAGTGCGGCCAGGGTGAGCCACGTCAGGTACGGGTGACCCCACATCCGCACGGGCAGCGTGCCCGCCCGCTCCAGCCGCGGCCGCAGCCGCAACTGGGCCACCGCGATGAACACCCAGATCACCAGCAGCGCCGAGCCGACCGCGTTGAGCAGGATCGAGAGCAGTTGGTCGGGCAGCAGCCAGTTCAGCAGCACGCTGACGAACCCGAAGAACACCGACAGCCACACCGCCGCGCTCGGCACACCCGTGCGTGAGAGCCGCGTCAACACCCGCGGGCCGTCGCCGCGCAGCGCCAGCGAGTACGCCATCCGGGACGTGCCGTAGACGTTGGCGTTGAACGCCGAGAGCAGCGCGATGACGACCACGACCTCCATCAGCCCGGAGACCATCGGCAGGTGCGCCTGATCGAGCACCGCGACGAACGGTCCGGTGCCGCTGTCGGCGGAGTGCCAGGGCAGCACGAACACCATGATCGCGACGGCGCCCAGGTAGAACACGCTGATCCGCCACACGACGCTGCGGACCGCGGTGGCGATGCTGCGTTCGGGGTCCTCGGATTCGGCCGCGGCGATCGTGACGATCTCGATGCCGCCGAACGCGAAGGCGACGACCAGCAGTCCCGCGGCCACACCGCCGATGCCGTTGGGCATGAATCCGCCGTCGCCGAGGAAATGGGTGAATCCGGCCGGGTCGGTGTGCGGCAGCACCCCGAAGATCACCAGCACCCCGAGGACCAGGAATCCGACGATGACCGCGACCTTGATGGCGGCGAACCAGAACTCGAACTCGCCGAAGTTGCCGACCTTGGACAGGTTGACGACGGCGAAGAAGGCCACGAACACCAGCGCGATGGCCCACTGCGGCACCGCGGGCAGCCAGCCGGACACGATCGCGGAGGCGCCGGTGATCTCGGCGCCCAGCACCATGATCAGCATCACCCAGGAGATCCGTTTTTATCGGCGGGTGACCTCGTGCACCACCACGAGGCCGCCCTGTACACCTTGGGGAACATCGCGATGAGTATTCGACTCATGTCCTGGGCACTCGACGAAGCGCCCGTCACCGACTCCACACAGGCCCTCGTGCTGCTGTGCCTGGCTGACTGGGCCGACGACACCGGCCTGTGCTGGCCCGCCGTCGAGAGCATCGCCCGCCGGGCCCGCTGCTCCGAAACCACCGCCCGCCGCCACGTCCGCGCGCTCGAACGCGCCGGCATCGTCGTGCGCATGACCGCGTCGAACGGCCGCACTTCGAACCGGTACCGGATCATCATGCGCAGGCAACCCGGTCAGATCGACCGGGTTGGGGATAACTCGCCGTACCGCGGCGACGAGAACACGCCCTCACCTGCGGGAACAATGTCTATCCACAGGGCCGATTCCGAACCCGGTCAAATCGACCGGGTTGACGTTGTAACCCTGGCATCCGCGATCACCAACCCTGGCGCTGGTGACACCCCAACCCTGGCGCCGGTGGCACCCGAACCATCAATGAACCACCAAGAACCACCAGCTGCCCCGGGCGCGACGACCGACCAGTCGTGGATGGTCGACTCGGCGGCAGCAGCGGCAGCGTCCATGACCGACGAAGACCTCGACCCGTCCAGGCAGCGCGTCGACGAACTCCGCGAAGCCATCCGCGACGCCGGGCTCGGCGCCCGCTGGGACCGGCTCACCGGCGAACACGTCCTCACGATCGCCCGCCTCGTCGACGTCCACGGCACCAAGCCGCTCGTCGACACCGCCATCACACTGCACCGCGACACCAACCCGGCCCGCTTCGCCCAAGCCTGGATCGGAGCGTGGCTCGCCAAGCCCATCCCCGCAGCCGCGCAGGCGCCGCGACCCGAGTGCACGCGCGACGACTGCGACCACGGCTGGCTCGACGACAACGAACTCGGCCAGGCAGTCCGCTGCCCCGACTGCCACCCCAACCGCTAACCAGCCCAACCCAAAAAGAATCCCCCCGCAGGTGGTCAGAGACCTGCGAGGGGCCGACCAGGAAGGCACTCCCGGCATGAACATCCTCTCACGAACCGACCACACCAGAGCCACCACCAGCTGCACCACGACAGCCGGTCTCACCACGGGCCAGCCGAGCATCGCGGACCAGCTCCGCGCGCTCCTCGACGACTCCCGCATCCGCCTGTGCACCGAGACCCACACTCCCGGCCAGACCGCGGCACGTTCCTACGCGCGTGCCCTGTGGGCGATCGAGGACGACATCCGCGCCCTCGCTGACCGCTTCTACGCCGAGGAGTCCGGCCGATGATCCGCCAACTGCGCACCACCGCGGCCGCCGCGACCTGCAACCTGCACGCCGCCGCGACCGCCGGCATCGCACTGCTTGCGTTTGCGCTCTCGTACTCGAACCTCGCCGCGCTGGCCGGCCGCGCCGGCTACTCGCCGCTCATGGCGCACACGTGGCCGTTCGTCGTTGACGGCCTGGCGGTCGTCGCGACGGTCGCGGTGATGCGGCTGCGCGCGCGCCGCACCTACGCGTGGTCGCTTCTCGGCGCCGCGACGACGGTGTCGGTCGTGGCGGGTGCGGCGGCGCACCTCCTGCCCGCCGGTCCGCTGCCCGGGTGGGCGGGTGCGGTCGTCGCGGTCGTGCCGCCGCTGTGTCTGCTCGTCGCACCGCACCTCGCGGTGCAACTGCGTCGGGACGCAGCCGACGCGACGACCGATGCCAACGCGACAGATGCCGCTGCGCCGACGCGACCAGACGCACCAGCACCGACCACCGAGGACGCGCCGGCACCTGCCGCCATTCGTAACAAGCAGACCGCCGAGACCGAGTGCGACACCCGTGACGGCCAGCCAGAACGCACCGTGACGCACCCCGCCGTCGCACTGTTCGACCTCGAGGCGACGCACGACGCAACCGACCGCGACGCGTCGCAAAGCCCGCGCGACAGGGCACTCCACCTCCTCGACACCACCGACATGTCGCAACGCGCCGTCGCGCTCGCGGTCGGCACCTCCGAGGCGACGGTGCGACGGTGGCGCAAGGCCGCCGACGCGCCGCCGGCACTCGTCGCAGTGGGCCAGTAGTCCAACGCGCCGGGCCCGCGAGACCGACGCGGGCCCGACGCAGATCCGGCAGCACCCAGGTCCGGACGACCCGACGCGACAGAAACTGTCGGCCGTTCGACCGACATGATCATCTGTGTGGTACACCACCCTGACCAATTCGACACAGGGGAGACGCAGTGGGATACATCGGCTACCGTGCCGAGCGAGCCGCAGTCAACGGCTTCATCGGTCTATTCACTGTTCTACCGATCATCGTTCTCAGAGGCGGATGGTGGGCACTGAAGATCATGGCCTTGATCTTTTTGTGGCCCGTGCGCGTCATCATCACGATGGTCCGCGGTGGGAGAGCAACCACACTGGCCAACGGTGCCAGCGGCAGCAGGCAGCCCGCCGATGCAACCGACCCGGCTGCCTGGGCGCGTGCACACAAGAAGCCACTCGCCTGGGGCATCGGCGGGTTCTTCGCCGTCGGCGGATTCGGCACCCTCACATCCGGCGACTTCGGGTCGGCCGCTCTGGCCGTCGTGATTGTGGCCGTGTGCGCCGGCCTTCTCGTGAAGTGGCGACGCGCCGACCAAGCCGCCGACGCGGCGCAGGTTTCGGCGCGCGCCGAGTACGAACACCAGATGTACCTGCAGGACAATCCCATCGGCACATACGGCCAGTACCAGCCGCCGCACGAGGTTCAGTCCACCGACGAGGCAGGACGAGCATGACCAGGACCAGCATCTATGTGACCGTCGCAGCCGCAGTGCTGCTCCTCACCGCCGGGTGCGGCACCAACGATCCCGCGAACGCTGCAGTCTCCGGCACCGCGAACACGGCTGCGCGCGCCAGCTCCACCGCTACACCTGCCACCACCGATGCGGCGCAGACCCCGGCCGTCGCGGGCGAGACGCACACCGACGCACCCGCCGGACCACGCCCCGACAACTGGGACGTCACCGCCGCGATGCTCGGCGACCACGGCGACACCTACCTGACCCGCGTCAACACCGTGTGGCCCCTGACCACGGATGACGCAGTCAGCACCGCCGGCGGCTACGCCATCGGCGTCTGCGCAGCCAAGAACGCCGGCATGGGCGAGACCGAGATGATCGCGCAGACCGTGCCCACATTCGCCCGCGAGTACAACCTCACCATCACTCCACGCCAGGCCGCCGGAATCGTCGACGCCGCCTGGAACACCATCTGTCGCTGAGATCGCGACTGTTCCGAACATATGTTCGGGTCATGCGTTAGGCTCGTTCTGCGGCGGCTCTGAGGGAAGCGGGGTCGCCGCACTCACACGAGGTGGTGGGCATGGTCGAGCGCTGGTATCGGACCGACGGCGGCGCTGTCGAGCGGATGCCGGCGTGCTGCCCGAACGGCCACCGGCTCGAGTGCGGCACCGTCTTGGTGGGATGGGACAACCTACGGCCAGTCCCGTGCCGTGTGTGGCGGTGCCAGGTGTGCGACGCGGTGATCTGGGATGTGCCTGGATAGTTCGACCCGGTGTGCATGTCTGCAGCATGTTCGGACATACCTGGCCTATTAGACTCGACCAACAGGCCAGCAGACAACTGGCCCGGAAACGCCGAGGCCCTGCCGGAGCGGACTCCAGCAGGGCTCGGAAGTGTCTTGGTCGGACATCCCGCAGCCTACGTGAACTCGCGCCTAATGCAACTCTCGGCGTGAGGATGCGGTGGTGGCCGTCCGCATGCGTATGAGCCGACTCGTTCCGTATATGGCTGAATGGAAGCGAGCGGAAGTGTCGCGGGGACAGCAAGATCCATCGCAGGCGGGGTTTTCCGTCGAGATCCTTGACCGCATGAGACTGTCGGCCCAGTCGCCGACTGCAGAGTTTGCGTACATCGACGAGTCTGGGGACGTTGGCATGAGCAAGGGCACGAAGACGTTCACTCTTGGATGCGTCCTCGTTCCGGTAGACGACTGGAGTGACCGACTGGATTACATGGTTCGCATGCGCCGGTCTACAAAGCAGAAGTACGGGGTGCCGATGCAGCAGGAGGCGAAGGCGAATCATATTGCGGGAGTGAAGAAGATCTACCGCGACTTGGGTCTGGGCGATGGTCAAATGCGGGATATCTATCAACGACATATGCGGGCCATAGATCGGGTGTCGTCGGGCACGTTCGCGATTGTGATCCGGAAGGACAAACTGTGGAAGCGTGACACAGACGTTCTAGACATGGCATGGCGGTATTTGCTCGAGCGGCTGAGGAAGCGGACGGAATCGACCGGTGCGCCCGTGATGATCGTCCATGATCAAGGTCAAGATGCCGAGATTCGCAAGCTGATCCGGCGATACCGGCGGGTGGCATGGACGGCATCCGGTCAGCGTTCTAGTGCGCCACTTTTCGTGGAGGACCCGAGCCCGCGGGATTCGCAACAGTCATACTTCGTGCAGTTGGCTGATCTGGCAGCGTATGCCGCGTCTACCAAGGCGTGCCCGCGAAACGGTGGGACGGCACGTATTTGCAACGAGTTGATGTGGGACATCATTGCTGATGTGCAGGTGAAGTCGGTTACGAAGGACCGCAACGACGGCCTTTACGTGTTCCCGAAATAGTAAGAGGGGCACCCTTGCGGGTGCCCCTTGACGGCTAACCTACCCTGGCCATGCGGCCAGCTCAGCTAGCAACCTCAGTAAAGCACAAGCCCTGCCCGTTCGGCCAATGTTGCGTGCCCCGCCGCGCCACGTCGGGGTTAGGCACGGCGGGGTCTGCGGTTCGCTACCGGTGAAGATGTGCGGGCCCGCGTGAGAGACCATACCGACCGTGGCGGAGTCGCCCGAGCACCCGGTCAACAAGATCGAATGCCGCGGCTACGGCTGGGTCATCGGGGTCGTGGCCAGCCTCGCGCGCGGCGGCCCGGTCGTCTGCATCCATGTGGGTTTGGACGCGGCGCTGGACTCACAGGTTCCATGTCATTCGGGTGAATGAATGCATTTCGTGACACGCCTGAGCGTCTGATAGGTATGGGCTCATGATGATGCCTGAACGAGACATGCCGCTGCGGTTGGCGGCCCGAGATGCAGCGAACATCTATCTCGAGACGGACGCGTCACCCGCGAACATCATCGACGTCTACGTCTTCGCTCCGGCCGTGGTCGAACACGCCGCCGTCGTGGAGTGGTTGAGTGAACGAGTCGCGGTGCTGCCGATCGCTCGCCGGCGCCTGCAACGTGCCGCGGCGGATATCGACTATCCGGCATGGGTCACAGACGACACGGTCGATATGCGAGATCAGATCACAGTGGAAGCTGTCGCCGACTGGTGCGATGCGAGGGCCCGCATCGGCAGCCTCGTCGGAACTCCAATGGACCTGACTAGGCCTCCGTGGGACGCGACAGTCATGACCGGTGTGCGAGGCATCGGTGACGGCATCCCGGACGGTGCAACCGTCGTAGTGCTGAGGTTCCACCACTCGGTCGGTGATGCGGTCGCCACTGCCGCATTCGGCCGGGCCGTGTTCACCGGAAATGTTGAGGGGCTGCGGGCGTCCGGGCAGCAGACAGAGATGGCCGGCGCCGTGCGCCTCGCATTCCGACTGCCCTGCAGGGCAGCACAGTTCGCACGATCCATCGGCAGGGCGATGATTGTCGCCCGCAGGTCCGCGAGGGCGGTAGCGCGGGGCGAGTTCGCGACCCCTCCGGCCACGTCGCCACCGAGCATCTTCAACCGGCCGCTGCAGGGGTCACCCACTGTCGGCTTGGTCCACTTCGACCTCACGGAGGTGCGCGACATCGGCCGTATGGCCGGCGGCACCGTGAACGACGCGATCCTGACCGTGGTCGGTGGCGCGCTCGCCGAGCTGCTTGATGAACTCGGCAACCCTGTCGATGGTTCACTCGGCGCGCTCATGCCGATCGCGATGAACGACGCAGTTCAGAACGCGAACCGATTCGCGCTCGGCTCCGTAGTCCTGCATTCAGACGAACGGGACCCGGTTGAGCGACTGCGGCGCGTCCAGACGTCCACGGCATCCGAGAAGGCCCGCCAGTCGCACCCGGCCCTCGAGCAGCAGCGGTCGCTCGCCCAGCTGGTGCCAGCGTTCATCACCCGTCGCACTGGCGACCGCTTGCGGCGAAGGACCGAACCGGTGGCGAAGCCGGGGTTCGGGAACACGATGGTCTCGAATGTTCCGGGCGGCGTATCCGACGGTGAGTTCATGGGTGCCAGAATTGTGGACCGGTTCGGTGTGCTCACCATCTGCCATGGTGAAGCGTTGACCCATTTCGTTTCGTCTGCCGGCGACCGAATCTCGCTGTCCTTCACGGTTGACTCCGCGATCATGCCCACCCTCGGCCGGTACGAGGGCCTGCTTCGGTCCACCTTCGCGCGACTGGCCGCAGCGGTACACGCCGCAGCCTGACTGACCTGTGAGACGCCGATAGGCCCCGCCGCTGGTGTGCGGCGGGGCCAGGGTCAGGCGGGGGTGATCGTCAGGTAAGTGTTCGCAGCTCCCGTGAGCACGGGACGTGCGTACACGGGCGCGGTACCGGTGTAGTGCTCCATCCACACCTTGTCGCCGTCGTTCACTGTGACGGTGGCGGTGACGGTCTGTGACTTCCCTCCCGGCGTAGACGTAGCGACTACGGTCCCGCTGACCACCACGCGCATCTGGAAGCCGCCATCAGCATCAGTGCGGGTGGTTTTCGCATCGATGGTGAACTGCCCAGCGGAGGGAGCGAGTGAGTCGGTGACGATGACCGTGTCTGGATATGCCGGCATAGCAGTCCAGCCGACGGTCTTTTCCCAGCTGTTGTTGTTGTTCGTGCCGCCCGAACCCGAGTAGGACATGCCCATCGGCACGGTACCAGGGCCAGCTGCGGCAACGTAGATGTACGGCATCAGGACACGCCCCCAACGCTCGACGTCAGGCCCTTGCCGGGTGTGCCGCCGACTTGCGTCACGACAGGCACGATCACGTCGTCGATGGCGACGGGCCAGGTGCCGGTCACCACGGCGCTGAGGGCGGGCGCGACGATCGTGACCGTCGCTCCGGGGATCGCCGTTCCATTCTTGCGGAGCTCGACGATCGTCGACCCGGACGCGTCCGCGGTTGCTAGCCGCACCTTGTGGCGTTGCAGGGTGGCGGGGAACTCCATTGGCGCGCCCATCGCCATTGCGCCAGCGCCGACCTTGCGGACCGTCTCAGCTGCGCTGTGTGGCAGGACAATCGCCAATGGCTCTATCGAGGCGTCCGCGATGCCCTGCTCCATGTGGTTGAGGGCGGCCGCGTTGATCGGCGTCCCGCCGGTCGGACCATCTGCCCAGGTCTTCGGTGCGTAGGTCATAGGTCAGCTCCTAGCTGGGGAGTAG
>NZ_JAAIVF010000008.1 GCF_029589495.1 Speluncibacter jeojiensis | reverse complement strand
TCTGTTCGGTGACGGCGGGGATGGCTTCGATCAGCTGAGCGTCACTGAGCTGCCACAGCTCGGTATCGAGCAGCGCGGCGGTCTGCTCGTCACCCCTGATCTCCCCGATCCCCATGACCACACCATACGCGAACACATGTTCGATGTCATCGAATCTGGTGATGGATTGTCGGCCGCGCGACGGGTACGGTCCACGTCATGAATCATGAATTCGCGCAACGCTTTGCGGCCGAGTGGGCGGCGGACTGGAACACCCACGACCTCGACCGGATCCTGAGCCACTACACCGAAGACGTCGAGTTCACGTCACCGAAGATCGTCGAGTTCCTCGGCGACCCGTCGGGCGTCGTCCGCGGCAAGCCGGCCCTGCGCGACTACTGGACCACAGGCCTCGCACTCCTGCCCGACCTGCACTTCACAGTCGAAGACGTTCGCACCTCTCTGGATACGATCGTCATCAACTACCGCAACGAGCGCGGACACGGCGTCGCCGAGGTGCTCACGTTCCGAAACGGCCTGGTCTGCCGCGGATTCGGCGCATACGCCCCCGTCGGCTGAGCGACCCCAGGACCGTGCGTACGCGTCGACATACTCCTGGCCAGACGCGCGGCCGATAGCCCGCATCAATTCATCGGTGGCGGACCGCACTCCGCCGGCCCCTGCGCTCCGATACGGCCCCAGGTCGAACGGCGGCAGGATCTCGACCCGCACCCTCGGCCCGCGCCGGTCCTGCGGCCGGCCTCCCGTACCGGTGATCGCCACCGGAACGATCGGAACCCCCGCTGCCATTGCGACACGAACCGCGCCGGTGCGCCCCCGATACAGGCGACCGTCCGGCGAGCGAGTCCCCTCGGGGTGAATACCCCACGCGCCTCCACCCGCCACGATCCGCTTCGCCGCGTCCAGCGCGGGCGCGGCGGCGTCACCGCCCGCGCGCTCCACCGGAATCTGGCCGACCGCACGAAAGAACCAACGCCGCAGCGACGCCCGCAATCCAACGCCGTCGAAGTACTCCGCCTTGGCCAGGAAGCTCACCGGACGACCCGCAACCAGTGCCAGGTGGAACGAGTCCACCGCCGCCAGATGATTGGCCGCAAGTACCACGGCGCCATTTCTCGGGATATGGCGGCGCCCAGTCACAATGGGCCTGCCCAGGAGGTGGAGCGCAGGACCGATGAACACGAACCTGCACACGCCATATGCGACCGCTGCCCTCCATGACATAGACACTGTCTACACATCATGGAAGACAATGTCTACGTGACCCCTTCCAACATCAAGGACGCGCTGGTAGAAGCCGGCATAACGCTGCTCGAGGAAACCGGATCGCCTGACCTCGGCCTGCGCGAGATAGCACGGCGGGCGGGTGTGTCGCACGGCGCACCCCGACGGTGGTTCCCTACGCACAAGGCGCTCCTCGCGGCAATCGCCGCTGCTGGATTACGAGACCTGGAGGCAGAACTCCACAGCGACCGGACTGATCCGGTCGAGCAGATCCTCGCTTTCGCGGACGCGTACATCGACTTCGCCGTGCGCCGACCCGCGATGTTCACGCTGATGTTTCGCCACGACCTGCTCGAAGGTTCCGGCGCGGACCTCCGCGAGGTATCGCGACCACTGTTCATCCGGCTCGTCACCCTGATCGAGCGCCTCGAATCGGACCACGACGCCACCCTGTCCGCCGCGGCGCTGTGGTCGGGTCTGCACGGCATCGCCGTGCTCGCGCCCACCGGCGCTCTGGGACTGACCGTGCCCGATTTCGACTCGCGCACGCTCATCCGTCACATGGTCAGTACCGAACTCGACTGACCACCATCTCAGTCCCCCATCAACCGCCGATACAGCCCCGCCAACTCCTGTTCCCCCTCGCGCACGCCACCGCCGGCCGCGCGCAGCACGGACCGCAGCAGCATCGGATCGAGGTCTTCGGTCGCCGCCCGCGGTGCGACGCGCGGCAGGGTGGGCAGCGTCAGCTCGTCGCCGTAGAAGTCCGTCAGGTCGTCGCCGCGATCGCCGACCTCGGAGATCAGACTCTCCAGGTCGACCCCGCGCAGCGTGAGGATGTCCGCGGGCGAGACGTCCAGCCGCTCCGCGGTCAGGTAGGTCAATGCCGCGGCGTGCTTGCAGGGCCAGCCGAAATCCGGGCAGCTGCAGTCGAAGTCGAGGTCCTGCGCGTCGGTGGGCAGCAGCAACCCGCCCAGTTCGTTCGGAACGGTGCCGGAGGCCAGGGCTGCCAGCATGCCCGGCGTTCGGGTCACCTCGTCGCGGAGCTCCGCGAGTTCGTACGCATCGAACTTGCGCATCGTGAACATCGCCCGGAACGGTTCGAGCTGGCTGCCCTGCACCTCGCCGCGCACCATCCCGGGGACCACCTCGAGCGAGAGCACGCGCCCGCCGCGCGCATAGCTGCGCCCGCGCGCGAGCCTCCCGCCGTCGACGAGCCGCTCCATCACCTCGACGAGTTGCCGGCTCCACCAGGTCGACCCGAACTGGCCGCGCCGCGACCTCGCCCGCACCCCCGGGAACCCGCCCGCATGCTCGCTCATTCGGCGACCGCATCCTCGGTGAGCATCAGCAGGTCTCGCAGCGCGTCGGTGCTCAGCTCGGTCATCCAGCTCTCCCCCACCCCGACCGCAAGATCGGCCAGTTCCTGCTTGCCGGTGAGCATCTCGTCGACCCGCTCCTCCAAGGTGCCCACGCACAGCAGCTTGCGCACCTGCACATCCCTGCGCTGCCCGATCCGATACGCGCGGTCGGTGGCCTGGTTCTCCACGGCGGGGTTCCACCAGCGGTCCAGGTGCACCACGTGGTTCGCCGCGGTGAGGTTCAGCCCGGTGCCGCCGGCCTTGAGTGAGAGCACCATCACCGGTGGACCGTCCTCGGACTGGAACTCCTCGACCATGCCGTCGCGCCGCGACTTGCTCACTCCGCCGTGCAGGAACGGCACCTCGGCGAGGTCGAACCGTTCCCGGATCCACGGAACGATCAGGTCGCCGAACTCGCGGAACTGCGTGAACAACAACACCCGTTCCCCGTCGCCCAGCACACCGTCCAGAATGTCCTCGACCAGCGCCAGCTTGCCGGACCGATGCCGGCCGCGGCGCATCACCGACGAGCCGTCGCCGTGGAAGTGCGCCGGATGGTTGCACACCTGTTTGAGGCGGGTGAGCGCGGCGAGCACCGCCCCCTTGCGCTTCATCCCCTTGGCGTCCTTGATCTGTTCGAGCATCGCGTCGACGACCGCCCGGTACAGCGCGGCCTGCTCCGCGGTGAGGTTGGCGCGCACGGTCATCTCCAGCTTGTCGGGTAGGTCGGAGATCACCGTCGGGTCGGTCTTGACGCGACGCAGCACGAACGGCGCGGTGATCGCGCGCAACCGCGACACCGCGACCGCGTCGTGCTCGCGTTCGATCGGGTTGACGAACCGGGCGCGGAACGCCTGCGCGCTGCCGAGCATCCCCGGATTGCAGAAGTCCAAGATCGAGCGCAGCTCGTCGAGCCGGTTCTCGACCGGGGTGCCGGTCAGCGCGATCCGGTGCCGCGCAGGGACGGCCCGAGCGGCCCGTGCCTGCGCGGTGCCATGGTTCTTGATGTGCTGCGCCTCGTCCAGCACCACCCGGTCGAATCCGGCCTCGCACAGGTGCGCGCGGTCCTTGGCGAGCAGCGCGTAGGTGGTGATCACCAAGTCGCTCTCGGCGACCTGCGCGACGAACTCGTCGCCCGACAGCCTTCCGGTCCCATGGTGCACGAGTACCCGCAGGCCGGGCACGAACCGGGCCGCCTCGCGCTGCCAGTTGCCGACGACCGACATGGGGCACACCAGCAACGTCGGCCTGGTCTCCCGGACGCCGGCCGGCAGCTCGCGCTCGTGCGCCAGCAACGCCAGCAGCTGCACGGTCTTGCCGAGCCCCATGTCGTCGGCCAGCACGGCACCCAGCCCGAGGCCGCTCATGTAGGCGAGCCACTCGAGCCCGCGTTGCTGGTACGGGCGCAGATCCGCGCGCAGCCCCACCGGCACCGGCACCGGCTCGGGCGCGTGCGCGCCGTCGAGCAGTGCACCGAGCCAACCCGTCGCGGTGACCTCCTCGACCGGCACGGGCGGCGCCGCCGCCGAGGTCAACTCGCCGAACAGCGCCCCGAGATTGCGCGGACCGGTCGGCTGTCCTGCGACATAGCGAGCCGCCGCCGCGAGCGTGGCCGCATCCGCCTGCACCCATTCGCCGCGCAACCGGACGAGGTCGGCGTTGGCCCGCACCAGCTGCGCCATCTCCGTCGCGGTCAGCACGACATCGCCGAGCGCGAGTTCCCAGTTGTAGTCGACGATCTGATCCATGCCGACCGCCGAGATGGCACTGGAAGCCGGTGACTCCGGGGTGTCCGCTCGCAGGCGCAGCGTCGCCGACGCGCTCCAGGACCGCGGCAGCAATACCCGCACGCCCGCCGCCTGCAGCGCTTCCGCGCCATAGGTCATCAGATCGGTGACCACAGCGACCGGCAGCAGCAGGTCCATCGAATCAGGGTCTCGCGGCACCTCCTGCAGCCGCGGATAGGCGGTCAGCGCCTTGCTCAGTTGCCGCACCGCGATCCTGATGGCGTGTGGGTCCGGCACGCGGAGTGAAACCGATACCGGCGCTTGGCCTTCCGCACACAGGCACACCTCGAGCCGCCACGGGGAGTCGTCGACCAGCACCAGCTCGTCCGCATCGTCGGGCTCGACCAGCCGCAGCACGAGTTCGGGCTCGCCCGCGCGCAACGATTCCCGCCACTTCTCCAGCGCCGACGCGACCGGTCCGCCCACCCCGGCGAATTCCTCCTCGGTCACCAGCGCGCGCAGCAGCGCGTCGTCCGGTGACGGCTCCTCCGGCCCTGGATCCGCCCAGATCCGGAGCCGCGCGAGCGGATCGGTCAACTCGGCGACGAAGTCCTCGAGCACCACCATCGGCTGCGTCAACTGCGGACCGCGCAGCACCGGCGGCATGACCGCGGCCAACTCCGCGAGCCAGGCACGTTGCGGCTCACCGCCGACCAGCCGCCACCGGGCGTACCACTCGTCGTCGGCCCGGTACAGTTCCGGCACCACCCGGCCGGCCTGTACCCAGCGGTCGAGGCCGCGCAGCACATGCACGAGGTAGCGCAGGTCGGGGCCCAGCGACGGATCCCGTGGGTCGAGCTCGCCGAGGACGCCGGCCGCAGTAAGCGGCGCGCACGCGATCGCGGGGACCGAGACCCGCCGCACAGCGTGCCCGTCCGACGCCCCGCCGTCCGCCGCCGCGTCGCCGAGCACGCCGACCTCCGCGCGCCGGCGCAACCGCCGATCCCCACGCGGAACTCCCAGCCGGGCGCCCACCGCGGCCGCGAAGGCCTCCTCATCGTGACCCCACAACTGCAGGCCCCTGCCGGGTGTCCACAGGCCGTGCAGCCGGGTGTCGAGGTCGGTCACCGGACCACCGTACCGACGTCGGCCGACAGGTGCCGCTCACCGAACTCGCGCGACACCGCTCAGGCGGCTCGTGCCCGAGCCGCGATCCGGCTCTCCTGCCAGGCGGCGACGGCGGTCACCCCGGCCGCCAGGAATATCAGCACCGCCGACACCAGCAACGCGGTGTCCAGGCCGTCGTGGAACGCCGAGTATGTCGCGTGGATGACCTTGTTCACGATGGGCCCGTAGGCCGCCGAGGCCGCCTGGTCGCCGCCGGCAGGGACCGTGCCCTTCTCGATCGCGTCGATGATGATCGACTGGAAGTTCCCCGGGATGCCCAGTTGGTCGAGCCGTCCGGTCAGCCCGGCGGTCAGGTGCGAGTTGACGAGGCTGCCCAGCGCCGCCACCCCGATCACCGCGCCGACCTGCCGCATCGTGTTCGTCGCGGCCGCGGCCATGCCCGAGTGCGCGGCCGGCACACCGCCGAGCACCGCCGACGTCAACGGGACCACCGCGGTCCCGAACCCCAGCCCGGCGATCGCCAGCGTGATCGCCAGCGGGCCGAACGACGGATTCATGCTCAGGTTCGCGCGGGTCAGCAGGATCCCGACGGCGCCGATCACGCACCCGGTCATCATCGGCGTGGCCGCGTGGCTGCGCGCCACCCAGCGGCCGGTCAGCAGCGCGCCGATGACGATTGCCGCGGCCATCGGCGAGAACACCGCGGCCGTGCGCCACCCCGAATACCCGACCACCTCCTGCAGGTACAGCGCGGTGAAGAAGAAGATCGAGAAGATGCCGAAGTACACGGCGAACGCGACCACCAGCGCGCTGCTGACGATGGGCCGTTTGAGATACCGGAAGTCGACCATGGGGTTCGGCACCCGGCGCTCGACCAGGATGAACACCAACAGTCCGGCCCCGCCGATCACGAACAGCGCGATCACCCAGGGCGCGCTGTAGCCGGCGTTCTCGCCGAAGATCCCCGCGAAGATCACGCAGCCCAGGAACAGCGAACCGAAGACGAACCCGAACAGGTCCACCGGGCCGGGCTGCGGATCGGCGCTGTCCGGCACGAACTTGAGCGCGGCGAGCACCAGTGCGGCGCCGAGAGCGACGTTGAACCAGAACACCGCACGCCAGTCGAACGCGCCGACCAGCAGACCGCCGATGACCGGGCCCAGCGCCAGTGACAGCCCGGACACCGCGGCCCACGCGCCGAGCGCGCGCGCCCGCAGTCGCCGGTCCGGGTAGATGTGCCGGATCACCGACAGCGTGCCCGGCTCGGACGCGGCCGCGCCGATACCCATGATCGCGCGGCCGGCGATCAGCATGCCGACCCCAGGGGCGACCGCGGCGACCACCGAGCCGGCACAGAAGATCACCATCCCGCCGACCATGACCTTCTTGCGGCCCCACCGGTCACCGAGCGATCCGGCGGTGAGCATCAGGCTGGCGAACACCAGCGTGTAGGCGTTCACGACCCACTGCAGCGCGATGACCCCGGCGTGCAGGTCCGACTGCACGTTGCCGAGGGTGACGCTGACGACGGTGGTGTCGAGGAAGGTCAGGAACAGGACCGCGCACACCGTTCCGAGGGCAGCCCGGTCGGCCGCCGTCGCCCTCGGCGCTGCAGTGTCGCCCATGGTGCCCCTCCCGGTACGGCTGCGAGGGTCAGCGCGGTGCCGGCGCCGGTGCCGGCGCGGACGCCCCCTGGCAGACGGCGGGCGGGTTGCCCTCGAGTGTCAGCAGGTTGCAGAACGTGACCTGGGAGACCTTCCACTGCCCGTCGACCTCGGTGGCCCAGCCGGTCTGGTCCTTGAGCGCGGGCTGCCCGTTGATCGACACCGTGTACACGACGGTCGCCCGGCCGGGGGCGACCACGTCGACCGAGGACACCGCCGCGGTGGTGCCCTTGGCCATCGCCGAATCGGCCTGCGCGTTGATGGTGTCTGCGAAGGCCTGTCCGTTCTCGAGCAGCGACATCTTCTTCTGCGCATCGGTGGTGCCGTCGAAGAAGGCCACATACGCGTCGGTGACGGCCTTGGTCGTCGCGGCGTCGGCGCCGGCGGCGGGCGCCCCGGCCGGCACGGTCGTGGTCGCAGCAGCCGTCGTGGTCGGGCTCGAAGAATTGTTCGAACTGCCGCATCCGGCGCCCAAAACGACCACCGCAGCGGCGATCCCGACCATCGCGGCGGCCCGCCTGCCGGACATGCGGGGTGTCGTGGTGTGGGGAGATGACGAAACGGTCATGGCACGCCCTTCCGGAAGGCGGCCGGTCCCGAGCACGCCCACCTGATCGCGAACTGAACTCGTCGTTTGTTGTTCCCTGGTAAGTGTTCTACGCCCGCATGCACCGGAATGTCCGGCTGTTGACCGAATCGGACACTTCCCGCACCCGGCGGACACACGCGAGCGGCCCACCCGAGTCGGTCGACTCGGATGGGCCGCGGGGTGACCGGCTGTCGTTACTTCTTGGCCGGGTCGTTGAGCTTCTGCTGGAAGGTGGGGAGGTTGGCGAGGCCGGAGCCCAGGCCGCCGATCACGGTGCCGGCCAGCGAGGCACCCGAGCCGAGCAGCAGCGCACCGCCGACGCAGCCGGCGATCGGGCCCGCACCGAACAGCAGCGCGGCCGGCGCGGACACGGTGGCGCCGACGGCCGCACCGAGCAGGCAACCGCCGACGATGCCGGCCGCGGCACCGACGAAGCCACCGATCTGTGCGGTGAGGCCGATCGGGTCCTTGATGGCCGACACGGCGGAGTTGAGGTCCACCTGGTGCAGGTTGGAGTACTTCGACGCCGGCTTGGCCTTCGAGGCGTCCTTGCTGGGAGTCAGGGTCGCGGCGTTGCCGTCGATCTCGGCGGAGACCGGGAACTGCTTGCCGTCGTTGATGTACGACAACGGAACCGAGGCGACGACCGCACCGGCGGCGTTGCGGACGACGAACTGTCCGTTCTCGGTGCTGAGCTTTCCGGAGTCGGTGTTGACGATGACGTGGTCGCCGTCGCGGGTGAGCTTCCAGTTCAGCGCGTGAGCATCGGCCTGCACCGCACTCTGCCCGGGCTGCGGCGCCTGGACCGGCACGGCGTTGGCTGTTCCGGCGGCGATGCCCGTCGCGGCGATCACCAGCGCCGACGTCACGGCGAACTTGCGGATCTTCATCGTGTCCTTTTCCGTTTCTGCGAGCGGGTACGTAGGTCTCGGGTCGGCCCGAGGGAGTCTGCGACGGGATCGGGAGGGCGAAACCCACCGCGGCGCAATCTGTCTCGTCCTGATCGAGCCGAGGAGTACGGTGCTCGGGAAAAGTGAACAATCGGGTGCACTTCGGTGACGAACCGTCGATGACTCGGGGAACAAGTCGCGAGTTCCGCCCGATTCGCGCCACCGGCGACGGTTCCGGGGTCCGCACGGTGACGCCGGTCACCGACCGGTAGCGTTCAGCGCATGCTCGAGCGGGCCGCGGACTGGCTACTGGCGCTTCCTGCCTGGCTCGTGCTGCTCGTGACGTTCCTGCTGCCCGCCCTCGAGGCCTCGACCTTCCTGGGCCTGGTGGTCCCCGGCGAGACCGCGGTCTTCGTGGCGGGGGTCGCGGCGTCGGACGGGATCGTCCCGCTGTGGGCGGTCGTCGCCGTCGCGACGGCCGGCGCGATCGTCGGCGACGCGGCGGGCTACGCCGTCGGGAACCGCTGGGGCGAGCGGGCACTCGGACGCATCCCCACCCGGCTGGTGTCCGCCGCCCAGATCGAACGGGCGGAGTCCCTGCTGCGTCGCCGCGGCACCGTGACGGTGATCCTGGGCCGGCAGGTGGGCACCGTCCGCTCGCTCGTCCCCGGTCTCGCCGGGGCGTCCGGGGTTTCGCCGCGCCGATTCCTGACGGCCAATGCCGTTGGCGCGCTGCTGTTCGCGCTGACCGCGGGCTGTGTCGGATTCCTGGCGGGCCGGTCGTACCGCGCCGTCGAGCACCGCATCGGCTGGGTCTCGGACGTGGTCGCCGCGGTGGTCGTCGTCGGCCTCGTCGCCCTGTGGGTGCGAGCGCGCCGACGCGACCGCGCCCGACCACCGGACCCGCCGGACGACTGACAGATCGGTTGTGCCGGGCTGCGTTCAGTCGCCCGCGAGCGCCTCGAGCAGCGGGACCATCCGGGGCGGCACCAGCTCCTGCATCACCAGCGCCATGTTGGTCCGCTCCACACCCGGGATCTTCAGCACCGCACCGGTCACCCGGTAGAGGTCGTCGGTGTCGCGTGCCACCACCCGCACGGACAGATCGGTCAGCCCGGTCATCCCGTTGACCTCGACGACCTCGGGGATGGCCGCCAGCGCATCGACCACCCGATCGAGCTGGTGCTGGTCGACCCGGGTGGCGATGAACGCCGACAGCGGATACCCGAGAGAACGGGGATCGACCCGACGCTCGAAGCCGGCCAGCGCCCCCTCGGCCTCCCAGCGCGCGAGCCGCGCCTGCACGGTGTTGCGTGAGACGCCCACCCGTTCGGCGAGTTCGACCCCGCTGGCCCTGGGGCGCCGCGACAGTTCGAGCAACAGTCGCGCATCGGTGGCATCGAACTTGGTCATGTGACGCAGTATGACACGGTCTGACCCCCTGATTCTGTGCACTTTGACCAACCGGAACGTGATCACTTGCGCAGCTGACGTAACCGTGGATGCTGTGAGGTAGGACACGTCATCGCCTCGATCGGCGCCACGAGCGCCGTGCGGGGCCGCCGAGAGGGAGGCCACGGTGACCATCGACACCGGTCGCCCGGTACACGCCGGAGCACCCGACAGATTCAATCTCGCCGTGCAGCTGATCCAGCCCGACGGGCAACGGGTCCACCACCCCGACTTCTCCTCGCTGGTCGCCGACGTCGGGCCCGAGCAACTGCTCGACCTGTACGAGGACCTCGTCGTCACCCGGCGCATCGACCACGAGGCCACCGCGCTGCAACGCCAGGGCGAACTGGTGCTGTGGGCGTCCTACGAGGGGCAGGAGGCTGCGCAGGTCGGCTCGGTCCGGGCCCTGCATCCGGACGACTACCTGTTCATCACCTATCGGGAGTCCGCGGTCGCGCACTGCCGCGGCGTCGACCCGGCCCGGATGATGCGACTGTGGCGCGGCGTCGGCAAGGCCGGCTGGGATCCCGACGAGCTGCACATGACCAACCCCGCCATCATCATCGGCGCGCAGACCCTGCACGCCACCGGATATGCCCTGGGTACCCAGCTCGACGGCGCCACGACCGCCACCGTGGCCTACTTCGGCGACGGCGCCACCAGCGAGGGCGACGTCAGCGAGGCACTGGTGTTCGCGGCGTCGTGGGACGCGCCGGTCATCTTCTTCTGCCAGAACAACCAGTTCGCGATCAGCGAGCCGGTGCGACTGCAGACGCCGACACCGATCGCCCAGCGCGCGTTGGGTTTCGGCATCCCGAGTGTGCGCGTCGACGGCAACGACGCGCTCGCGGTCCTGGCGGTGACCCGCTGGGCCGCGGCGCGCGCCTACGAGGGCAGCGGGCCGACGTTCATCGAGGCGGTCACCTACCGGATGGGCCCACACACCACCTCCGACGATCCCACCCGGTACCGCGTCGCCGCCGAGACGGAGCTGTGGAAGGCGCGCGACCCCATCGACCGGGTGCGCCGGCTGCTCGAACGCGAGGGCCGCCTCGACGATGCGGCCGTCCGGCGGGTCCAGGCCAGCGCCGACCACACGGCCGCCCGGTTGCGTGACGCGGCCCGGTCACTGCCGGTCCCGGAGCCGCTGAGCCTGTTCGACAACGTCTACGTCGATCCGCACCCGCTGGTCGACGACGAACGAGAGCAGTACCGCCGCTATCTGGCGCGCTGGGAGGAGGTCGGATCATGAGCACCGCCACGATCGACGTCGCCGACACCGGTTCGGGTTCCGCCGGACCCACCCGGATGACGCTCTGCCAGTCGTTGAACGCCGGCCTGCGCCGCGCCATGGAACGCGACGACAAGGTCGTCCTGCTCGGCGAGGACATCGGCACCCTCGGCGGGGTCTTCCGCGTCACCGACGGACTGCAGAAGGACTTCGGCGACCGCCGCGTCATCGACACCCCACTCGCCGAATCCGGCATCGTGGGAACGGCATTCGGCCTGGCGCTGCGCGGCTACCGTCCGGTCTGCGAGATCCAGTTCGACGGCTTCATCTACCCGGCCTTCGACCAGATCGTGTCGCAGGTCGCGAAGATCCGGCACCGCACAGACGGCCTGGTGAGCATGCCGCTGACCATCCGGGTCCCGTTCGGCGGCGGCATCGGTGCGGTCGAGCACCATTCGGAGTCCCCCGAGGCCTACTTCGCGCACACCGCGGGACTGCGCGTGGTCAGCCCGAGCACGCCGGCGGATGCGTTCGTGATGATCCAGCAGGCGATCGCGAGCCCCGACCCGGTCATCTTCTTCGAACCCAAGCGGCGGTACTGGGAACGCGGCCCGGTCGACACGACCGTGGACCTCGGCACTGGCCTCGACCCTGAACCGCTGCACCGCGCCCGGGTGGTGCGGTCCGGTCACGACGCCACCGTCGTCACCTACGGCGCGCTGGTCGCCACCGCACTGTCCGCGGCGGACGTCGCCGCCGAGGAGGGCACCTCGTTGGAGATCATCGACCTGAGGTCGCTGTCCCCCATCGACTTCGACACCGTCGAGGCCTCGGTCCGGCGCACCGGCAGGCTGGTGGTCGCGCACGAGGCGCCGGTGTTCCTGGGCCTGGGCGCGGAGATCGCCGCACGGATCAGTGAACGCTGCTTCTATCACCTCGAGGCCCCGGTGCTGCGGGTCGGCGGATTCGACGTTCCGTATCCGGCGGCGCGGCTCGAGGAACACCACCTGCCCGACGCCGACCGGATCCTCGACGCGGTCGACCGCACGCTGTCGGCCTGAGCCGAACCGTCCGCCTGATCCGAACCGTCCCCAGCAGAAGGGTGGTCCCTCGTGGGCAACCAGGTGTTCTTCCTCCCCGATCTCGGCGAGGGCCTGACCGAGGCCGACCTGGTGTCGTGGTCGGTCGCGGTCGGCGACCGCGTCGAGCTGAACCAGACCATTGCCGAGGTCGAGACCGCGAAGGCATTGGTGGAGCTCCCCTCCCCGTTCGCGGGGACCGTCACGCAGCTGCTGGCCGAGCCGGGATCCACCGTCGCCGTCGGCACTCCGGTCATCGCCATCGACACTCCAACCGGCACCGGCACCGGCACAGACGCCGATTCTCCGGGGCAGAACGACGACGCATCCGGCGGCGCACCGGTGCTCGTGGGGTCCGGACCACTGTCGCCGCGCCCCAGCCGGCGACGTCACCTGCAGTCGGCCACCGTACCCCGCAACGGCGACCCCGGTTCGGCGACGACGACCCCTGCGGCGCAACTGCACCCGGCCGCCAAGCCGTCGACACGCAAGCTCGCGCGCGACCTGGGCGTCGACCTGACCGTCGTCGATGGCACCGGGCCGGACGGGCTGGTCACCGACGACGACGTGCGGGCAGTCGCGAAGACTGCCGGGGCGGTGCCGGACGCGGTCGTACCGGACCGCGTCACCCCGGAACGCGAGACCCGCACGCCGATCCGCGGGGTCCGCAAACACACCGCGGACGCGGTGACCCGCAGCGCGTTCACCGCACCGCACGTCACCGAGTTCCTCACCGTCGACGTGACCGCCGCCGTCGAGCTGCTGCGGGACCTGCGGGACACCCCGTCGTACGCGGGGCTGCACGCCACACCGCTCGCGCTGGTCGCCCGGGTGCTGCTGCTGGCCCTGCGCGCTCATCCGGAACTGAACGCCACCTGGGACGGCGAGCGCTGCGAGATCGTCACCAAGCACTACGTGAACCTCGGCATCGCGGTCGCGGGCCCACGTGGGCTGACGGTGCCCAACATCAAGGACGCGCACCTGCTGGGACTGCGCGAGCTGTGCCGCGAGCTCGACGACCTGGCCGAGACCGCGCGGTCGGGAAAGACCACGCCCGCAGCGCTTTCCGGCGGCACCGTCACCATCACCAATGTCGGGGTGTTCGGTGTCGACGCCGGCACCCCGATCCTGACACCGGGTGAGGCAGCGATCCTGTGCCTCGGCGCGATCCGGCAACGGCCGTGGGTGCACCGAGGCGAGCTGGCGGTGCGGTCGGTCACCACGCTCGGGTTGTCCTTCGACCACCGGTTGGTCGACGGCGAGCAGGGGTCGCGGTTCCTCGCGGACATCGGGGCCATGCTGGAGAACCCGCTGCGCCTGGCCGACCCGGACTGCTGACCCGACCGGACCACACCGAACGACCGGAATCCCGCGCCGTTGTCGGTGTCGTCGGGCACACTGCAGTGGACGGCCGAGGGGGATCGGGCGTTCCGGATGTCGGGGGGAACCATGGCCGGATGGCTGTCGGGTGGGCGGGTGCGGGTAGTGGCTGCGGCGGCGCTGGCGCTGACCGTGCTGGCGGGATGTTCGGTGGTGCATCTGCGTTCGAGCGAACCGGCACCGGGCAGCCCCACCCGCGTGCAGGTCGAGGCGCTGCTGGGCCGCGTGCGGGTCGTCGCGACGCGCGAGCACCGGCCCGGATACCAGCGCAAGTGCAGCGGTGATCAGGGATGCGTGTTCGGTCCGGCCTGGACCGACGACAGCGATGCGCCCGGCGCGCACGACGGCTGCGACACCCGCAACAACGTGCTGGCCCGGTCCATGACCGCGGTGACCTATCGGCCGGGCACCCGCAACTGCGTGGTGCTCACCGGCCGGCTCGCCGACCCGTATTCGGGGACGACGATCGACTTCCGCAAACGCGAGGCCGCGGTGGTGCAGATCGACCACGTCTATCCGCTGGCCGCCGCCTGGGACATGGGCGCCTGGCGGTGGGACCTGCCGCGGCGCATCCGGTTCGCCAACGATCTGGACTACAACCTGCTGGCCGTGCGCGGCAGCGACAACCAGGACAAGCGCGACCACACCCCCGCCGACTGGCTGCCGCCCAACCGGGCGTATCGCTGTTTCTACGCCGGCAAGTTCCTCACCGTGGCCGTCACCTACGACCTGCCGATCACCGACGGTGATCGTCGTGCGCTGGCGGGGGTGGCCCGTGGGTGCCGCTGACGCGGCCATCGCCCGCGGGGTCCGGCCCGGCTTCGGAACCGCCCTCTGCGGTGTGTGCCGCCGACTGCTCCGGCACGACCAGGGTCTCGGGCGCACGCAGCCACGCCGGCAGCGCGAGCAGCGAGATCGCGCCGGTCACCGCGAACGCCGCGGCGTACGACACGTGCTCGGCCAGCGCCCCGGCCAGGATCGGGCCGGCGATCGCACCGACGTCGGACATCATCTGGAATCCGGCCAGCACGGTCCCCCCACTGCGGCGGGATCCGATCACGTCGGCGACCGCGGCCTGCTGCGGCGGGTTCAGCAGCCCGGACCCGAGCCCGGCGACGGTCGAGACGATCAGGAACGGGGCCACCGATTCACTCAAACCGAGCGCGGCCGTGGCGATTCCGGTGATCAGCAGGCCCGTGAGCACCAGCGGTTTGCGGCCCCGCACATCCGCCCACCGGCCGCCGAGCGTCAGCGCCACCGCGTTGCCGACGGAGAAGGCAGCCAGGCTCAGTCCGGCGAGCCCCGGACCGCCGCCGAAGGCCGTGACGAACAGCGGCACCAGCGCAACCCGCACCCCCAGCGCCGACCAGCCGTTCGCGAAGTTGGAGCCGAGCGCGGCGCGATAGGTGCGGTGCGCCAACGCTTCCCGCACGGTCATCGCAGCATGCGCGGCGCCCTGCCCGGCCGGCTTGCCGCCGACGTCACGCAGTTGGAGGTAGACGACGGCCATCGCGATCAGCAGCGCCACCGCGTACACCAGGAACGGCACCGCCATGCCGAGCCCCGCGAGCAGGCCGCCGATGATCGGCCCGCCGATGCCGCCGAGCAGGAACGCGGTCGCGTACAGTCCGTTGACCCGCCCGCGGGCGCGCACCGGCGCCAGCCGGACCAGCAGTCCCATCGCCGAAACCGTGAACATCGTCGAGCCGATGCCGCCGAGTCCGCGAAAGACCAGCAGTTGCCAGTAGGACTGCGCGAACGCGCAGGCCCCGGTCGAGCAGGCGACGATGAACAGCCCGGTCAGATACGTGGGGCGTTCACCGAGCAGGTGGACGAGCCGTCCGCTGACCGGGGCGAACACCAACCGGCAGAACGCGAACGCGCTGATGATCACCGATGCCCCGGTCACGCCGACGTCGAAGCTGCGCGCGTACTCCGGCAGTACCGGCGCGATCAGGCCGTAGCCGACCGCGATGACGAAGGCGGCCGCCACCAGCACCCAGATCTGGCGCGGCACCGTCGGCCGTGGGGTCGTCATCATCGAGTCCCCTCCTCCCGAAAGACGAGTGTGCACCTGCCGACGTCGCCACAGGGTGGATACGACGGCAGGTGCACACGCGCCGGGATCAGATCAGAGGGCTTTGAGTTCCTCGGTGACCTCGCCGACCATCTTCTTCGCATCGCCGAACAACATCGACGTCTGCGCCGCCGTGAACAGCGGGTTGTCGATACCGGCGTAGCCCGACGACATCGAGCGCTTGAGCACGATGACCGACTTCGACTGGTCGACGTTGAGGATCGGCATCCCGTAGATCGGGCTGGACGAGTCCAACCGCGCGGCCGGATTGGTGACGTCGTTGGCACCGATGACGACCGTGACATCGGTACGGCCGAACTCGCCGTTGATGTCGTCCATTTCCTTCATCGCGTCGTACTCGACGTCGGCCTCGGCCAGGAGCACGTTCATGTGTCCGGGCATGCGGCCGGCGACCGGGTGGATCGCGTACTTGACCTCGACGCCGCGCTCCTCGAGCAACGACGCCATCTCCTTGACCGCGTGCTGCGCCTGCGCGACCGCCAGGCCGTAGCCCGGCACGACGATGACCTGGTTGGCGTACGCCATCTGGATCGCCGCATCCGCCGCCGAGGTGGCCTTCACGGCGCCGCCCGAGGCCGACATCCCTGCGGCGCCGGCGTCGTCGCCGCCGCCGAAGGAACCGAAGATGATCGCGGGGATCGACCGGTTCATGGCCTTGGCCATGAGGTTGGTCAGGATCGAACCGGACGCGCCGACGATCATGCCGGCGACGATCATCGCCTGGTTGTTCAGCGCCAGGCCCGCGGCCGCGGCCGACAGACCGGTCAGCGCGTTGAGCAGCGAGATCACGACCGGCATGTCGGCGCCGCCGATCGGCAGCACCACGAACAGGCCCATGATGCCGGCGGCGAGGAGCAGGCCGCCGATCCACAGCGCGGACGTGGGCTCGTGCGTCGGGTTGGCGTTGATGCCGATGTAGATCGCGATACCGATCGACACGACCGCGAGGATCATGTTCGCCAGCTGGAAGGCCTTCGCAGCGGCGACGACCTTCTTCTCGAAGTTCTTGTTCAGCAGTTCCTGCAGCTTCGCGAACGCGACCAGCGAACCCCAGAACGAGACCGAGCCGATGATCGCCGCGAACAGCGAGCCGACGATGAACGGCGCCGACGGCACCGAGTCGACCTCGGTGAAGCCCTTCGAGTTGAGGAACTCGGCCCACGCGATGAGCGCGACGGTGCCGCCGCCCACGCCGTTGAACAGCGCGACCAGCTGCGGCATCGCGGTCATCTTGGTGCGCAGCGCCGGCGGGACGCCGAGCACGACACCGACGACCAGACCCGCGACGATCAGGATCCAGTTCGAGCTGTCCCGGATGTCGATGAGCACCGCGACGACGGCGATCAGCATGCCGACCGCGGCGATGTAGTTGCCGCGCACGGCGGTCTTCGGGCCGGTCAGGCCCATCAGACCGTAGATGAACATCCCGAACGCGACGATGTACAGGATGGAAACGAGGTAACTCATCAGGCGTCAGCCCCCTTCTTGGCGGCCGAGTCCTTGACGTCCTTCTTCGGCTTGAACATGGCGAGCATCCGGTCGGTGACCACGAAGCCGCCCACGACGTTCAGCGTGCCGAAGACCAGCGCGACGAACAGGATGACCTTGATCGACCAGGGAGCGCCCGCGGGCAGGTGCCCGAGCACGACCAGCGCGCCGAGCACGACGATGCCGTGGATGGCGTTGGTGCCCGACATGAGCGGGGTGTGCAAGGTGTTGGGCACCTTGGAGATCACCGCGAACCCGACGAACCCGGCCAACACCAGGATCGCGATGTTCGCCAACAATTCGGTGTACATCTGCTGCCTTCTCCCCTACTTCTCGTCCGCCGCGGCGGCGCCCACGGCGACGGGGTCGGTCCGGTCGGCGCCGGCCACGCAGGCGGCGGCGATGATCTCGTCGTCGAAGTCCGGCGCCAGGACGCCGTCCTTCAACATCAGTTCGAGCAGCGCCTCGACGTTGCGCGAGTACAACTCGGACGCGTGCTCGGGCATGGTCGCCGGCAGGTTCAGCGGCGAGCAGATGCTCACGCCGTGCTTGACGGCGGTCTGGCCGGGCTCGGTGAGCTCGCAGTTTCCGCCGGTCTCGCCGGCCAGGTCGACGATGACGCTGCCGGGGCGCATGCCCTCGACGGCGGCGGCGGTCACCAGCTTCGGCGCGGGACGGCCCGGGACCAGCGCGGTCGTGACGACCACGTCGAAGCCCTTGATCGCATCCTCGAGCGCCTGCTGCTGCTGGGCCCGCTCGGCCTCGGTGAGCTCGCGGGCGTAGCCGCCCTCGCCGGCGGCGTCGATGCCCAGGTCGAGCCACTGCGCGCCGACCGAGCGGACCTGATCGGCCACCTCGGGGCGCACGTCGTAGCCGGTGGTGCGGCCGCCGAGACGCTTCGCGGTCGCGAGCGCCTGCAGGCCGGCCACGCCGACACCGAGCACCAGCACGGTCGCGGGCTTGACGGTGCCCGCGGCGGTGGTGAGCATCGGGAAGAACCGGGTCGACTCGTTCGCGGCGACGAGCACGGCCTTGTAGCCGGCGACGTTCGCCTGCGAGGAGAGCGCATCCATCACCTGGGCGCGGGAGATACGTGGGATCGCCTCGACCGCGAACGCGCGGATCCCGGCCTCGCGCAGCGCCTCGATGCCGTCCGCGTTGCCGCGGGGGTTCAGGAACCCGATCAGCGTGGTGCCCCGCGCCACGCGCGCGAGTTCACCCGCGTCGGGTGCCGCCACCTTCACGATGACGTCCGCCGACCAGGCGTCGCCGATCGTCGCGCCGGCATCGAGGTAGGCCTGGTCGGGGATCAACGCACCCAACCCCGCCCCGGCCTCGACGACGACCTCGACGCCGCGGCCGCGGAGCTTCTCCACCACCTTCGGCACCAAGGCCACCCGGCGCTCGCCGTCAGCCGACTCTCGAACCACGCCAACCGTGCAGCGGCGCGACTGCGCACTCTGTGTTGTTTCCAACTTTCTGACTTTCTGCGTGTGAATGTGCAACCTGTCTGAGCCCCGTGGTGGTTGCGCCCACAACCCGGCGGAAGATGACCCGGCCCCGGGGGATCACTGACTATAGACAGACACGACCCGAGGTTGGAAAGCCGAAAACCGCTAATCGGGCTCTGAATCGAGGCAGTGACGGCACATTTCGGCGAACGGGTTCCTGTCAGACGGCAGGTCAGGGCGTCTGCATCGATGGAGTACGTATCGAACCGGCAACGGACGGGTAGCGTCCGGCGGATGCGGCTGTTCCTGTCCTCTCTGCGCCTCGGTAACCATCCCGAGCGCCTCCGCGCGCTGGTCCGGCCCGGTGCCGGGGTCGCGGTCGTCGGCAATGCGCTCGACGCGTGGCCGGAGCGTGCCCGGCAGAACGCCGTCACCAGCGAGTTCCCGGCACTGCGCGCCATCGGGCTGGAGCCGGTGGAACTGGATCTGCGGGACTTCATCGGGGCGCCGGACCGGTTGCGCGGCGCCCTCGAACACCGCGAGTTGATCTGGGTGCGCGGCGGCAACACCTTCGTGCTGCGGGTCCAGCTCGCCCGCAGCGGCGCCGATGCGGTGATCGCCGAATCACTGGCCCGCGACGCGCTCGCCTACGGCGGATACAGCGCCGGCGCGTGCGTGGCCGGGCCGTCGCTGGCCGGGCTGGAGTCCGTGGACGATCCCGCAGAAGTCGCGGCCGTCAGCCCGGGATCTCCCGTGCGGTGGGACGGGCTCGGGTTGATCGAGCACCGGGTGGTCCCCCATTTCGGCACCCCGGGATATCCCGAGGAGGACGCCATCCGCCGGATCGCCGCCGACTATGCGGCGGCCGGAATCGCCCATCATCGGCTCGGGGACGGCCACGCGCTCGTCGTCGACGGCGCACATGCAGAACTGCGGTGACCCGGACGGGTCACCGCAGTTCATGGAAGGGTCTACGCGGCGTGATGCCGGGCGGAACGGTCGCCGAGAAGAGCGGACTCATAGGCGCCGTCCAACAGCGCGGTCACCAGCTGCTCCGGGTGCGCCTGCCACTCCGAGCGAAGGAAGGCCAGTTCGAGGTCGGTGAACAGGCCGGTGTATTCGAGCTGCTCGACCCACTCGTCCACATTCGCCTCGCGGATGCGGTCGAGCAGATCGTCGTCCAGTCCGCGCCCGTCGAACTCACCACACAACGCTGCACTGACCAGCGACTGCAACGCCGTAAACGAGCTACCCATCATCTGCCGTCCTCACTCTCAAACCGAACGGGCCTGCCGATCCCGCCGTTCCTCGAGTTGAACCGCACCCGAACGGCGGTCCTTCTCAACCGTGCCGGAACCTCCGCACCGTCACGACCTGCGGCGTAACGCTGAAGACAACTCCGACGATGAGTAGACGGTAACCGGCGAACCCGCGCCGAGGACAGGCCGAATCCCGTTTCGTTTATAACAATTCGATAACAGTCGGCGAGTCTGGGTCACCGTCGGACCCGCCCGGCCGATGCCTGTCTGCCCACCGAACCCGCACCTGCAGGGCATTTTCCCTGATGGCAGCTGCTTTTCGTCGCCGGCCGAGCCGATCGCACGGGCCGAATCGAGTCGGACCTGTGTCCAACACCGGTGGCCACGACGGATCGGCAGGTCCGGTACCGGACCGAGAACCTGACCACCGACCGGCTCGTCACCCGTTGACGGCTGTGGGCCACTCCTCGTCCGGTCTCCCCGCCGGCGACCGGCCCCACAGTGCCGTCGCCGAGTGGCCGATCCGCACCTCGTCGAGGTCGCCGATCAAGGCGGCCACCAACAACTCCGGCGAGTCCGACCACTGCGCCCGCAGATAGTGGATCTCCAGTTCGGTGAACAGACCGGTGGCCTCGATCTGTTCGATCCACACGTCGATGTCGCCGTCGCGGATCCGGGCGAACACCCGGGCGTCCACCGCGGTGTCGTCGAACTCGCCGCGGATCACCGCGCAGGCGAGCGTGTGAACTCCAGAGGAATGTGCGTCGACCATCGTCGTCCCCGTCCGAACGATGCCGGATCCAGCCCGACCGGCAATGATGTTGTGTGGAACCGCCCACCGGCCGGATTCACGCGGCCATTCGGTCGAATCACGACACATCCGTCGAATGGCACGAGACGCAATGCGAAATCGGTCCCGCGCGCCATTCGACACGACGTCGGTGAACGTCACGCACGACGATGATTCCGACAGTTCCCGCCTTCCGGCGAACACTGCCGCGTACCTCACCGACGATGTGCACAACGTAGCGTCATTTCCGGCGAGCGGGCGGGAAATCCTCGGCGCGGCAAACGTTTCGGTTGTATAACACCCAAAGCCTCCGCAACTCGGTGACAACTCACAAATGACCGACGAGTCCGCCGGTACGAAAATGGCGCCACGAATCGGCCATGACACCGATCCGTGTCTCCTACGCTGTGGGCGTGCACCGGATCCGCGGTCTGAGCCCGGCCGAATTCGCCTTCGTGATGGCGACCGGCATCATCTCCACCGCCCTCGCCGCCGATGCCGCCCGGTACGTCTCGCTCGCCCTACTGGCCGTCGCGATCGCCGCCTACCTCATGCTGTGTGTCATCCACCTGACCCGGCTCGCCTGCTGGCCGGGCGAATTCCTGGCGGAACTCGTCAGCCCTCGCGGGTTCACCTTCCTGACCTTCGTGGCCGCGTCCAACGTGCTCTCGACCCGGATGACCAACGCCGGGGTGCACTGGGCGGGCGCGGTGCTGCTGGTGATCGGCTTCGTGGCGTGGCTCGGCCTCGGTTACGGCGTGCCGCTCGGCCTGATCGCGCATGCGCGCCGCGACAGCGTGTTCGATCCGGTCAACGGCACCTGGTTCCTGTGGGTGGTCGGCACCCAGTCGGTCGCGGTGGCCGCCGCGACCCTCGCGCACGCCACCGCGCGCCCCGACCTGGCCGCGCTGGCCGCGATCTGCTGGGCCATCGGGGTCGTGCAATGGCTGCTGATCGCGTCGGTCGAGTTCGCCCGGCTGCTGCTGCGCCGACTCGAGCTGGCCGACTCGGTCGCGCCGTTCTGGGTGTTCATGGGCTCCGCTGCGATCAGCATCGTCGCGGGCGCCAAGGTCTCGTCGGCCCCGGCGGCCGACCAACTGCTCGCGCCGGACTTCGTGCGGACCCTGTCGATGGTGCTGTGGGGGTTCGCCACCTGGCTGATCCCGCTGTTGGTCGGCCTGATGATCTGGCAGCGCGGTCGGCAGGGCCTGGCGCTCGACTACCGCACCACCTGGTGGGCGATGGTGTTCCCGGTCGGCATGTACGGCGTCGCGTGCCGCGAACTCGGCCTGGTCACCGATCAGTCGTGGCTGGTCACCACCGCGGACTGGGAGGCCTGGGTGGCGCTGGCGGTCTGGCTGATCGTGCTGGTCGCGTTGTTCGTGCACGAGCGGGTGCTGCACCGGCCCGACGCCCCGGATCGGCCCGCAACGACACCGCTGGGATAGTGGAGGGCATGGCCGGCGAACCGATCCGGCGGATCCCCCGGGACCGCGACGCATCCGGGCGGGCCCGCAACGCCCGGCCCCGGGACGGCCTGGGCCGCCCCCTTCCGTACGGCTCCACCGGGGTTCCGCGTCAACCGGAGGGCGTGCTCCGCAGCCCCGCCGAGACCGTGGACGAGGCGCAGCGGCTGCTCGACGGGGGACGTCCGTTCCACGCGCACGAGGTGTTCGAGGACGCCTGGAAGGCCACACAGGCGAAGAGGTCGGCGGCCGAATCCGATCGCCGTGACCAGCGGTTGTGGAAGGCGTTGGCGCAGTATGCGGTCGGTCTCACCCATTGCGCCCGCGGCAACCCGTCCGGCGCCGCCGCCCTCCTGCGGCGCTGCGTGGAGGGCCTCGAACCGTTGGCCTCGACCACCCCGTACGGCCTCGACCTCGCCACGCTGGTCGGGTTCTCCCGCTCGCTCGCGGGGCGGCTCGAGGCCGAGTCCGCTGCACCGGGAACGCCGGTCCTGACCGACCCGCCGCGGCTGCGCGCGACACCGAAGACCGCGACACCGAAGACGGTGGGCCGGTGAGGCGGATCCCGGTCGTCGTGCTCACCGGATTCCTGGGCTCGGGCAAGACGACGCTGCTCAATCACCTGCTGCGCAACCGCATGGGGGTGCGGGTCGGGGTGATCGTCAACGACTTCGGCGCGATCAACATCGACGCCATGCTGGTGGCCGGGCAGGTCGATTCGATGGTCTCGCTCGGCAACGGCTGCATGTGCTGCGCTGTCGACGGCGGCGACATGGACGAGATGCTCGGCCGGCTGGCCGAGCCGGCGGCCGACATCGACGTCATCGTCGTCGAGGCCAGCGGTCTCGCCGAGCCGCGCAACCTGATCCGGATGATCCTCGGCAGCGACCACGGCGGGGTGCGCTACGGCGGACTGGTGCAGGTGGTCGACGCGGCGGAGTTCCCCGCGACCCGCGCCGTCCACCCCGAGATCGACCAGCACCTGCGGATGGCGGACCTGGTGATATTGGGCAAGATCGACCGGGTCGGCGACGAGGATCGTCGCGCGGTGCTGGCCACGGTGCGCGAACTGACCTCCGGCGCACCGGTTCTCGAGGCAGTACACGGCCGCATCGATCCGGGCCTGCTGTTCGACGCGCGGGCGCGTCCGGCGTTTGACGGACCACGACAGCTGACGCTCGACGAGCTGTGGGCCGAGGTGCACGACAGCGAAGACAGCGACCGCGACGACGGGGACCACTCTGGGCACCTGCACGCCGGCTACCAGAGCGTCGAGTTCACCGCGGACGACCCGGTGCACCCGCGACGGTTCGCGGAGTTCCTCGAGGAGCAGCCCGCCGGGCTGTACCGGATCAAGGGGTTCGTGCACTTCGGGTTGCCCGGGCACCGCGACAAGTTCACCGTGCAGACTGTCGGGCGCTTCGTGCGGTTCGAGCGGTCGAGGTGGGAGCGCGACGAACCCCGGGCCACCGCGCTGGTGCTGATCGGGTCGGGCATCGATGGTGACGCGATCCGCGCCCGGCTGGCGCGCTGCACGATGGCGGATCCGCGGGACGTCGACGAGCACGCGATGCTCGGCGTGCTGCGCTACGTCGAGGACAGCTGAGCGGTCGCCGGCACCGCTACGTCGACGGGCACGGTCACACCGACGGCACGGTCACACCGGCGACCGATCCCAGCCGGCGCATCAGTTCGGGACCGCCGACCTCGCAGACCAGGTTCGGGTCGCCGCACACGATCAGCTGATCGCGGGCGCGGGAGAGCCCGACGTACAGTCGCTCGCGCGAACGTTCCTGCGGCTCCGACTCGTTCACGGCCAGCACGACAGCGCGGCGTTCGAGCCCCTTGAATCCCAGCACGTGGCCGTAGAACACCTGATCGGTGTCCCAGAAGCTTTCCCAGTACGCCTCGTTGCCGAGCTGCTGGCGACCGACCTGTTCGGGATGCCGGCTGCCCGTAGACAGCAGCGCGACGTCCTCGGGCCGCCACCCGGCGTCGAGCAGCACGTCGATCTGGTCGTCGGCCACCGCCAGCGCGTCCAACCCGCGGCACGACACGAAACTCACGTCCGGCCCGTCGCCACCGAGTAGCCGCATCCGCTGTCCGACAAGTGGATTGAAGCTCTGCGCGATCTGCCGGGTGTTGCGCAGATTGGTGTCGAGCGCCAACGGTACGAGCGGGATCGGTGGCACGCCCTGCCGGTCGAACACCCGCTGCCCCTCGTCGCCGAAGACGAAGACGCCGCTGTCCTCGTCGTCGCGCAGCGCGGCGAGCATCGGCGGCCACCAGGCGTCGGCGAAATCCTGCGCCTCGTCCACCACCACCGAGTCGAACCGGCGCCCAGACTCCAGCGCCAGCGCCAGCTCGTACATCTGGTTCGGCAGGTCCTGCTCCCAAAAGCGCACGGTCTCCGGGCCGCGCACCGACTCGTCCGGCCCCTTCGGCGCACCCCATAGCTTGCCGAGGGCGTGGAACTCGCCGACATAGGCCGGGCGCTGCTTACGCGGCCAGGCGTCGGTGACCCGCTTGAGATACGACGCCAGACCGTGCGAGTAGCAGACCAGCGCGACCCGCTGACCCGACTGCGCCAGCCGCCGTGCCTGTTCCAGCGCCAGGAACGTCTTGCCGCTGCCCGCTCCCCCGCGCACCTCGATGCGGCGCAGCTGACGGGCCGCGTCGAGGATGATCGCCTGCTGCGCGGTGAGCGCATCGGCCGCGTCCTCGTGGTCGAGCGCGCGGGAGACGACGTCGCGCTGCGGCAGTCCCCGTCCGCCGAGCACCTCGGTCAGCGAATCGACGTCGTCGGTGGTGACCAGCGGCCGACCCAGTTCGTGGTCGTGGGCGAGCTCCCACAGCAGCGACGCGAACCGGTCGAGTTGGGTGCGGTCGATCACCTTCCAGCGCGGACAGTCCGGCAGTGCGAAGTCGGCGGGCAGTTCGGTGTTCGGCAGCACGACCATGTGGTCCCAATGGAGCCGGCGACCGGTCCATCGCGGATCCGATTCGACGAAGGAACGCAGCGCGTAACAGGCCTCACGGGCCTGACGCACAGGGTGGATGGTCGCGTCGCGGCCGCCGCGCACCTGCTTCCAGCCGGTGCCGTCGTGCCACACCTCGCCGCCTTTGACCTCGAGCGCGACGATGCCCGCGCCCTCGATCGCCACCAGGAAGTCGATCTCGTGGTCCTTGAGCCGGTCGGTCACCCGTTGCCCGGCAACGACCAGATCGCGGTCGCCGAGTTGACCGAGCAGTGCCCGCCACACGGTCTCCTCGGCCCTGTTGGCAAGCGGCGGCTTCTCCGGAAGGTGACGGGGCATGGGCTCGATACTGTCACGAGTGCCGAACCGGCGGTGCAGGACTCAGCGCGGGGCGCTGCCGCCGCATCCCCACGACAGGCCCGCGAGGTCGCGGCCGGTCGTCAACACGTCGTCGAGCATCGGCTCGGTGAGCTTGCGGGTGAAGGTGTTCTGCTGGCTGGGGTGGAAGCAGCCCAGCAGCGTGACGGCTTGCCCATCCGCGGTGCGCAACTCGGCGCGGGCGCCGTGGCCGAACTTCGGCTTGGGTGTGGGCACCGTGCCGCCCGTGCGCCGCACCATCCGCAGCGAGGCGTCCCAGCCGAACGAGCCGAGCGCGACGATGACCCGCACCCAGCGCTGCACGGCCAGGAACTCGGCGTCGAGCCACTGTGCGCAGCAGTCGCGTTCGGTGATGTCCGGCTTGTTGGCGGGCGGGGCGCAGCGCACCGCCGACACCATCCGCGCCCCGAACAGCTTCTGCCCGTCCGCTGTGTTCTCGGCCGTCGGCTTGGCGGCCACGCCGATGCGGTGCAGGGAACGGAACAGCCAGTCGCCCGCTTGGTCGCCGGTGAACATGCGGCCGGTCCGGTTGCCGCCGTTGGCGGCCGGCGCCAGCCCGACGATCAGCAGCTTGGGGAACGTGTCACCGAAACCCGGCAGCGGCCGGCCCCAGTACGGCTGCGCCTCGAACGAACGGCGTTTGCCGCGGGCCGAGTCCTCGCGCCACTGCACCAACCGCGGGCAGGCCCGGCACACCGAGATGCGGGCATCCAGCTCGGCGATCCGGGCGCCGTCGGCAAGCCGGCCGACGTCCTGCGCCGTGTGCGCGACCGGGGTGTGTCCGTCGGCCGGGTCTCCGGGCCAGCCCTCACCCGGCAGCACCGGCGACGGGAACAGTTCGCCGGTCGCGGGATGCGGCAGCAGTTCGCCGGTCATCGGAGCAGGTACCGCGCGCGGAGCACAATCGTCGCCATGACCTCCATTGAACCCTCCCTCGATCCCGCGTTGGTGGCGGCCGCGCAACGGGCCCGGCGCGTCACGGTCTTCAGCGGTGCGGGGATGAGCGCCGAGAGCGGCATCGCCACCTTCCGCGACGCCCAGACCGGGCTGTGGGAGCGGTTCGACCCAACCGAGCTCGCCTCCCCCGAGGGCTGGGCGCGCGACCGCGCGCTGGTGTGGGCCTGGTATCAGTGGCGCGCCGCGCAGGTGCGGCCGGGTGCGGCCGAACGCCGGTCACCTCGCGCTGGCCCGCTGGGCCTGCGCGGCCGAGTTGACGGTGATCACCCAGAACGTCGACGACCTGCACGAGCGCGCCGGATCGGCGGTCGACGCGCATCTGCACGGCAGCCTGTTCGCGCCGCGGTGCAGCGTTTGCGGGCACCCCGCCGACGGCCTGGTATCGGCTGCAACCGCCGAGCCGGCCGAACGGGTCGAGCCGCCTGCGTGCACGGCGTGCGGTGGCCCGATCAGGCCTGGGGTGGTCTGGTTCGGCGAGGAGTTGCCCCGGGATGCCTGGGCGACCGCCGTCTCGGCGGCGGACGACTGCGACCTGATGGTCGTGGTCGGCACGTCCGCGGTCGTCTATCCCGCCGCCGAACTCCCGTTGCGGGCGGCGAGGTCGGGTGCCACGGTCGTCGAGATCAATCCCGAGCAGACCGGGCTGTCCGACGCGGTCCACCACGTGTGCCGGGACACCGCCGCTCACGCGCTGCCTGCGCTCGTCGACGCGGTGTGCGGGCCGGGATCGCCCGCCGGGTGAGCGACCGGCCTGTCAGGACGGCCAACGGGCCGCCGCACGGGCACTCGGCAACGCACGCTTACGATGCCAGGCATGGTTGAGGTCACGCGAACACGCGTCATCGTGGTGTCGGGGGCGGCCGCAGTGGGTGCACTCGTGGCGTGCGTGGTGATGCTGCCGGGCTCGTCCGACACGACCTCGGCCGCGACCGCCGCACCGATGACCACCGCCGCCGCCCCCGCACCAGTCGTCGCCCCCGTCGTGCCGACGACCACTGCCGCACCGACGACGACCGCGGCCGACGACACCGCACTGACCGCATTCGCCGGCGAGCAACCGGGCCTCTACTACTTCACCAGCCCCGATGGGAAGTTCCAGTGCGGCCTGTTCACCGACACCCCGGTGGTGGCCGGCTGCCACGGTGCGATCCCGCCGGACGCGCCGAAGGTATCCGGCTCGAACGGCTCGGGTTCGCCGACCGCCCCCAACACCGTGCAGGTGACCGTCGGCTCGGCGGCGCAGTTCCTCAACGCCGGCGACCCGAAGTTCCTTCGCGTCGACGGCACCGCCAAGCCGCTGCCGGTCGGCCAGTCGCTGGCCGCTGCCGGACTGGACTGCACCGCCGAGAGCGCCGACACCGTCTCGTGCCACGACGAGCACGGGCACGGATTCACCGTGTCAGACAGCGACTTCACCCTGAACTGAGCGGTCCTCACCGCTGGCAGTGCGGGCACACGAACAGCCGGCGCTCGCGCGTCGGATCGTCGCCCAGCATCCCGGTCTCGATCGTGGTGCCGCACCGTCGGCACGGTAGGTTCGCCCGGCCGTACACCCAGGTGCGCCGGCCGCGTCGCGTGTCGCCGGTGGTGGTCCGGATCGGGCGGTCCCGGTTCGCGGTGAACAGCCGGTGCGCGAGGTCCACCAACGCAGTTACATCGCCGACCTCACCGGCCGGCCGCCGCGGGTCCACGCCGCGCAGAAAACACACCTCGGCCAGGTACTCGTTACCGATCCCCGCCAGGTTGCGCTGGTCGAGCAGGGTCGTGCCGATGAGTCGGTCCGGGTCGGCGCGCAGGTTGCGCACCGCGCGCGCCGGGTCCCAGTCGGGGCCGAGCAGGTCGGGCCCGAGGTAGGCCAGCCGCTCCGATTCCTCGGCGCGTGCGAACACCTCGGTGACGCCGAGTGAGAAGCCGACGGCCTCGACGTCGTCGGTCGCGAATACGATCCGCGCCTGGTGGGCGGGACGGCGCCAGCGTGAGCCCACCGGGTGGATCTGCCATTGGCCTTCCATCTTCAGATGCGTGTGCACGTCGAAGTCGCCGACCCGGATGAGCAGATGCTTGCCGCGGCTGACCGCCGAATCCACGACCTGCCCGGCGAGGTCGACGGTGGCGAAGGTGGGGACGCGGATGTCGCACCGGCGCAGCGTCTTTCCCGACAGTGCCCGGTCCAGCAACCGTGCGGCCTGCCAGACGGTGTCACCCTCGGGCACGGCCGTCCCGCCCCTGTTGAGGTTGCCGGGCGGGTGTCAGCCGCAGCCCCGGCGCATAGCGCAACCGCAAACCCCGGGGTGTCGCCGAGAAGCCCACCTCGGTCAATGTCGCCGCCAGCGCGCTCGCGTGCACGGACTGCCCGTCGACCTTCTCGACGACCACCTTGTCGACAGCACCCTCGATGACAGTGTCGGCCAACGACTGCGCCGCGGCGTGCAGCGTGTCCGGTCCGTCGGCGAAGGTCAGCAGCGTCTTGCCGCCGCGCTCGACGAACAGCACCAGTTCGCCGTCGACGAGCACGACCAGTCCCCCGGCCTTTCGCCCCGGCCGGTGCCCGACACCCCTGTCACCGGACGCGACGTCCCCCGCGGCAGGGTCCGGGCGGGTGGGCCAGGCCAGCGCTGCGCCGTACGGGTTCGCCGGATCGCACGCGGCCAGGGTGATCGCGCAGCGCAGCGGCTCGGTCTGGTCGAGGCGGTCGCCGTGACCGCGCAACCGGTCGACGACCGCCGAGGTGGCGAACTGGGCGCCGCCGAGGCCCGCGACGAAGTAGCCGCGCCGACACCGCCCGCCGTCCTCGAAGCCGCTGAGCACCTTGTACATCGACGCGAACCCGCCGGGGATCTCCTCCGCCACGACCGCGCCGCGGGTGACCACGCCGTACCGGTCGAGCAGTTGCTCGGCCTGCGCGTGCGCGCGGATCGTCGGGTCCGGTTCGACGGCCGGCAGCAGCGACCAGCGGCCGGCGGCGGTCGGCGGGCCGGTCCGGGTGGGCAGCGCCGCGGCCGAGAGCCGGGCGGCCCGGCCGTACACCCGGGCGCGCGGGGCCCGCCGCGGCACCCGGTGGCTCGGCGTGGACCGCACTGTCCCGTGCAGCAGCGCCCGCACCGGGGCCAGCGTGTCGTTGCTGACCCGCCCCGCCCACACCAGGTCCCACAGCGCGGCGACGGTCGCGGCATCGTCGACCTCCGGCCCTAGCTGGTCGGCGAGTTGGCGGAAGAAGTACGCACCCCCGCCGCCGAGCACGTCGACGATCGCGGTGTGCAACGCGGCGAGTTCGAGTTCGGCGGGCGGGACGAGGGTCAGCGGCGCGGTGTCTGCCAGGTGCAGCGCGACCCAGCCGTCGCGACCCGAGATTGCCCCGGTCCCCGACCACACCAATTCGCCGGTGGCGGTGAGCTCGTCGAGCATGCCGGGACGGTAGTCCGCCACCCGCTGCGGCAGCACCAGCGACTCCCACGCCGACGCCGGAATCGGTGCGCCCGCAAGCTGTTCGACCACCGCGACCACGCCGTCGAGCCCGCGGGCCTGCCGACCGACGTGCTGCCAGTCGGGCAGGAACCGTCCCAGCGCGGCGGCGCTGACCGGTTCGATCTCCTCGCGGGCGGCGGCGAGCGAGCGCCGTCGCAGCCGCCGCAGCACCTCCGCGTCGCACCATTCGCTGCCGGCCAGTTCGGGGCGGAACTCCCCCTCGAGCACCCGCTTGTCGGCGGCCAGCCGGACCAGCGCGTCGCGGGCGACCGCTGTGCCCAGACCGAACCGGGCGGCCACCTCGTCGACCGTGAACGGGCCGTGGGTGCGGGCGAACCGGCCGATCAGGTCGCCCAGCGGGTCGGCGACCGGTTCGATGAACGCCGTCGGGACGCCGATCGGCAGCGGCACCCCCAGCGCATCGCGCAGCCGCGCCGCGTCCTCGATCGCCGACCACCAATGCCGGCCGGCGAAGCCCACCCGCAGTGCGCGTTTCGCGTCGACCAGTTCCTGCGCCCACGCGGTGGCCCCGTCGCCGACGGCGTTGCTGCGTGCCCGCAGCTCGTGGTCGGTGAGCGGGCCGAGCAGCCGCAGCAGGTCGGCGACACCCTCGGCGTCGCGTGCGTGCCGCTCGGGGGTGAGCCGTTGCAGTTCCTGCTCGGTCTGCTCGATGACCGCCGGGTCCAGCAGCTCACGCAGCTCGACGCGGCCGAGCAGTTCGGCAAGCAGGCTCGTGTCCAACGACAGTGCGGCGGCCCGACGTTCGGCCAGCGGGCTGTCGCCCTCGTACATGAACTCGCCCACGTAGCCGAACAGCAGCGCCGCGGCGAACGGCGACGGCGTGGCGGTCTCGACCTCGGCGATACGGACCTGGCGACGCTCGACCCGGCCGAGCAGCTCGCGCAGCGACGGCAGGTCGTACACGTCCTGCAGGCATTCGCGGACCGTCTCGAGAAGGATCGGGAACTGCGGATATCTGCGGGCGACGTCGAGCAGCTGCGCGGACCGCTGCCGCTGCTGCCACAGTGGTGCGCGTTTGCCGGGGTTGCGGCGCGGCAGCAGCAGCGCACGGGCGGCGCACTCACGGAATCGCGACGCGAACAGTGAAGAGCCGCCGACCTGTTCGGTGACCACATCCTCGATCTCGTTGCGGTCGAACACGAACAGGTCCGCACCGGGCGGCTCGTCTTCCATGTCGGGCAGCCGCACGATGATGCCGTCGTCCGACGCGGTCGGCGCCGCATCGATCCCGTACCGCTGCTGCAGCCGCGCGCCGATCGCCAGCGCCCACGGCGCGTGCACGGGCCGGCCGTACGGCGAGTGCAGCACCAGCCGCCAGTCGCCGAGTTCGTCGCGGAATCGCTCCACCAGCAGCGTGCGGTCGCTCGGCACCCGGCCGGTGCAGGTGGCCTGCTCGCCGATCAGCGCGACCAGGTTCGCCGCGGCGTTCTCGTCGAGACCGTCGTCGCCCAGTTTCGAGCGCAACTGCTCCGGGTCCGCGGCAGCCGACTCTCGTAGGAACGCGCCGAGCGCCTGCCCCAACTCGGCGGGACGGCCCAGCCCGTCGCCGTGCCAGAACGGCAATCGTCCGGGCAACCCGTAGGCGGGGCTGACCAGCACCCGGTCGTGGGTGATCTCCTCGATGCGCCAACTGGTGGCGCCGAGCGCGAACACGTCGCCGACGCGCGACTCGTAGACCATCTCCTCGTCGAGTTCGCCGACCCGGGAACCGCCCTCGCCGACCATGAACACCGCGAACAGCCCGCGGTCGGGGATGGCGCCGCCGGAGGTGACCGCCAACCGCTGCGCGCCGGGGCGGCCGGTGAGCGTGCCCGCGTCCCGGTCCCACACCACCCGCGGCCGCAGTTCGGCGAACTCGTCGGACGGGTACCGACCGGCGAGCAGGTCGAGCGTCGCCTCGTAGGCGCTGCGCGGCAGCGTCGCGAAGGACCCGCTGCGCCGGACGGTGTCGAACCACTCGTCGACGTCGATCGGTTCGAGTGCGGTCGCCGCGACGGTCTGCTGGGCGAGGATGTCGAGCGGGTTGGCCGGGACCGCCAGCGCCTCGATCTGCCCGGCGACCATGCGGGCGGCGGTGACCGCGCAGTGGATCAGGTCGGTGCGGTGTTTCGGAAACAGCACCCCGCGCGAGACCTCTCCGACCTGGTGCCCGGCGCGGCCGATGCGCTGCAGCCCGCTGGCCACCGACGGCGGCGCCTCCACCTGCACGACCAGGTCGACCGCGCCCATGTCGATGCCCAACTCCAGGCTCGACGTGGCGACCACACAGCGCAGCCGCCCGGACTTGAGGTCGTCCTCGATCAGCGCGCGCTGGTCCTTGCTGACCGAACCGTGGTGCGCCCGCGCGAGCAGCGGCGAGGCGCCGTGGATGACGTCGGTCGACGCCCCGAGCAGCGCGGGCGGCGCGTGGTCGAGGTCGACCGGATCGCCCAGCCTTTCCGCGTACACCTCGTTGAGCCGCGCGGTCAGCCGCTCGGCCAGCCGCCGTGAGTTCGCAAACACGATCGAGGACCGGTGGGCCAGCACCAGATCCGTGATCTGCTCCTCGACGTGCGGCCAGATGGACCCCTGCTGAGGCACCCGGGCGTCCCCTCCGCTCAAGCCGTCGGAGCCTCCATCGGTACCCAGCTCTGTCATGTCCGCGACCGGCACCCGCACGCTCAGGTCGAAGGTCTTCGCCGCGGGCGGCGCGACGATGCGGATGGGCGCGCCGCCGACCAGGAAGCGGCCGACCTCCTCGTGCGGCCGCACGGTCGCCGACAGACCGATCCGCTGCACGGGGCGCTCCGTCAGCAGGTCGAGTCGTTCGAGGGAAAGCGCCAGGTGCGCACCGCGTTTGGTGCCGGCCACCGCGTGCACCTCGTCGACGATGACGGTGTCGACAGTGGCCAGGGTCTGGCGGGCGGCCGAGGTGAGCATGAGGAACAGCGACTCGGGGGTGGTGATGAGGATGTCCGGCGGCGACTTGACCAGCGCGCGCCGGTCGGCCGGAGTGGTGTCGCCCGACCGCACGCCGACGGTGATCTCCGGCGGCTCGACCCCGAGACGTTTGGCGGTCTGGGTGATGCCGACCAGCGGTGCGCGCAGGTTGCGCTCGACGTCGACCGCCAGTGCCTTGAGCGGCGAGACGTAGAGGACCTTCGTGCCGCGCACCCGCTCCGCGCGGGCCGAGAGCTTGTCGAGTTCCCACAGGAACGCGGCGAGCGTCTTGCCGGACCCGGTCGGTGCGACGACCAGTGTGTGCGCGCCGCCGCCGATCGACTCCCACGCCCCGAGTTGTGCCGGGGTCGGGCCGTCGAACGCGCCGAGGAACCACTCCCGCGTGGGGGCGGTGAAGCGGTCCAGGGCGTCGGGCATGGGTCCATCGTGCACCGCGGGTACGACAGTGCGCCGATGTTGGCGGCGCGCCCTGGTCCGTGCACCCGCGCTGTCCGTCGCTCCCACACCACGCCGCGCCGCACTCTTCGTCCTCGCGCGCTCTCTTCTCCCACCCGCTGCGCTCCCGCGCGCGCTTTTCCTCACACGAATCGACTCGATTCCGTGGTTTCCCCGGTTTCGGCGCGATTTGTGTTGGAGATGGCGCGCCGGTTCGCCCATCTAGCCCACCTCGCACCCCGCCTCACCCGCGCCGGTTGGCCCGGCGGCGACGCAGGACCGACACGATCTCGTCGGCAATACCCTCCACATCGGCCATCACGTCCGCGCCGGCGTAGCGCAGCACATACCAGCGCTCGGCGATCAGCGCGTTCTGACGTCGACGATCGCGGCGGAACGTCGGCGGCTCACTGTGCGGGCCGAGCCCGTCGACCTCGATGAGCGTCCGCGAACGCACGTCGACCAGGTCCGGCCAGTAGCCCACAACACGGACCGTGTTCGCCGGCAGCCGGTACCCGCGGCGCGCGAGCGCCCTGCCCAGCAGCCGTTCCGGTTCGGAGTCGGCGAGGGTGGCGGCCTCGCGCAGCTGGCGGCGAGCGGCCGGCGCACCGTGCGTGCCCGCGTCACGAGCACACCGCTGCTCAACTGCCCGACGCGAGATGGTGCGGTCGAGGGCCGCGTCGACGAGCCGGTCGGCCTCCTCGCCCTCGAGCACGGCCACGCAGTCGAGCAGGGCGCGCGCGTCGGTCACCACCGGCATGCCCCACGCGGAACTCCTCGCGTCGCGGTCCAGGTTGCGCCGGTACAGCCGCAGCCACGACGGGGCCTGCGCGCCGACGGACACCGCACGCGGCACCGTCGCCTCGACGACGTCGGGCTCGTCGGTGAGCCGCCACAACCACGCCGCGGTGCGGTGACTCAGCACCGCGCGAGGCTGCCACAGCGTCACGGCGAAACACCTGGCCAGGGTGGTGACCTGCTCGGTCGCGTAGATCGCCGGCAGCAGCCGGGTGTACCGACCGCGCCGCTGAACCGTCGAACGGTCGATGCCGGTGGCGGTGAGCTGGGCCAGGGTCTGGACCCCGAACGGTGGACGCACCGGCTCAGTGTCACCGCGCCCACATCGCACCCACCGTCGGCGAGGAGCGGTTGTGGAGAGCCGCCACGCCTGTGGAAACGCGCCTGTCCACACACAGATCGAGTCGAAAACGGGGAAACCACGGAATCGGGTCGATTTGTGTTGGGAATGGCGCACCCACAGCAACGCCCGACCTCCACATCCCAGGTGTTAGCCTCGATCCTCGACACGGGGTGCTCCGCACGGGCGGGGCTGAGACAACACCCGCACACCTGTTCAGGTAATGCTGACGAAGGGATGTCATGGGCGACACCTGTCCGGAGTCCGGACGCTTCACCGATCACCTGTGGGACCGGACAAAGCCACTTCGCGCGGCCATCGAGAACCTCGAGTTCCTACGCCGCCTCGGCGACGGCACCCTGCCGCTGCCGGCGTTCCGCTGCTACGTCGAGCAGGACGAGCTGTACCTGACCGGCTTCGCGCGGGCGCTGGCACTGACCGCCGCGCAGGCGCCCGACCCGCAGACCGCCGCGTTCTGGGCGAACTCCTCGGCCACCGCGACCACGGTCGAGTCGACGCTGCACGAGTCGCTGCTCGCCGCGCTGCCCCCGGCCGACACTGCGCCCGAACCGTCGCCGACCTGCCTGGGCTACTACTCCTATCTGATCGCGACGGCCGCGACCGCGCCCTATCCGGTGGCCGCCGCCGCGGTGCTGCCGTGCTTCTGGATCTACGCCGAGGTGGGCCGCGACCTGGCCCGCAGCGCGCAGCAGGTGCTCGAGCGCGACCCCGAACACCCGTACGCGCGCTGGGTGAGCACCTACGACGCACCGGAGTTCCAGGAGTCCGCGGCCACCGCCCGCGCCCTCGTCGACGCGGCCGCCGAGGCCGCCACCGCATCCGAGCGCGACGCGATGACCGAGGCGTTCACGGTCGCCATGCGCTACGAGTTGATGTTCTGGGACACCGCGCTGCACCCGCTGACGTGGCCCGCCGGGGACGAGCCCGCCGGGGATACAGCGTGACCCGCCTGCGGCGCCTGTTGGCCGGCGCGACGGTGGTCGTCGCCGCGGCCGCCGGACTGAGCGCCTGCGCGAGCAGCGGGACCTCCTCGCCGAACACCATCCGGTTCGCGCTGGACTGGACGCCGAACACCAACCACACCGGGCTGTACGTGGCCGAGCGCGAGGGCTACTTCAAGGATGCCGGCCTGGACGTGCAGATCCTGCCGTACAACAACACCTCGGTGGACACGCTTGTCGGCTCCGGCAACGCCGAGTTCGGGATCAGCACCCAGGACCAGTCGACGTTCTCGCAGGCCGCCGGCGCGAACGTCGAGTCGGTGCTCGCCCCGCTGCAGCACTGGGCCACCGGTATCGGCGTGCGCGCCGACCGCGCCGACATCACCTCCCCGAAGGACCTCGATGGCAAGACGTACGCGGGCTTCGGCGACCCCGGCGAGGTGGCGACGCTGCAGGGCGTCATCCGCGGCGCCGGCGGCAAGGGGGACTTCAAGTCGGTCACGCTCGGCACCTCTGCGTACCAGGCGGTGTACTCCGGCAAGGCCGACTTCACCGTCTCCTACAACGCCTGGGAGGGCATCGAGGCGCAGCGGGCCGGCACGCCGATGAAGTACTTCAAGTACACCGACTACGGCTTCCCTGACGCGTACGCGATCGTCGTCGACGGCAACCGTGACTGGCTCGCCGCCCATCCCGACCAGGCCCGAAAGTTCGTCCAGGCGCTGCAGCGCGGCTACCGGTTCGCGGCGGACAACCCGGACCGGGCCGCACAGGACCTCATCGATGCCAACCCCGGCGCGTTCGAGGACCCGGGGCTGGTCCACGAGGGCCAGCGGATGCTTGCCGCCGACTATATGAAGGACGTGCAGGGCGAGGTAGGCAGCCAGACTACCCAGCAGTGGGCGGGCTATTCCGGATACCTGTATCAGCACGGACTGCTCAGCGGCCCCGACGGCAAACCACTTGCGCACGAACCGGATTGGTCGACGTACTTCACCGATGAGTATCTCGGCCACGCGTAGCGCCGCGCTGCGGGCACATCGCGACACCCCGGCCGGCGGGGTCGCGGCGGTGCTGCGACGTGTACTGCCGGCGATGCTCACGCTGGCTGCGCTGATCGCGGTGTGGCAGGTGTACGTGCAGACCAGCGGGATCAGCCCGCAGATCCTGCCGTCGCCGCTGCGGGTGGTCGAGCAGGGCTGGGCGCACCGCGACGACCTCGCCCTGAACAGTTGGGCGACGGTGCGTGAGACGCTGATCGGGTTCGCGGTGTCGCTGGCGCTCGCCTGGGCGCTGGCGATCGCGGTGGACTTCTCGAGCTGGCTGCGCCGCGCGCTGGTGCCGCTGTTCGTCGTCTCGCAGACGCTGCCGATCATCGCGATCGCGCCGCTGGTGATCATCTGGTTCGGCTTCGGTCTGCTGCCGAAGATCGTGGTGATCGCGCTGGCCACTTTCTTCCCGATGGCCATCGGGCTGATCGAGGGCTTCGCCGCGACCGACGCGGACGCGGGCGCGCTGTTGCGGTCGATGGGGGCCTCCCGGTGGCAGGTGTTCCGGTATGTGCGGCTGCCGTCGGCGCTGCCCCGATTCTTCACCGCGCTGCGGATCGGCATCACCTATGCGGTGGTCGGGGCGGTGTTCGCCGAGTATGTCGGCGCCAGCGAGGGACTGGGCATCTACATGAGCCTGCAGAAGAACTCGTTCCGCACCGACCTGGTGCTGGCGGCGGTGCTGGTGACCGCGCTGATCTCGCTGGTGCTGTTCGCGCTGACCTACGCCGTCGAGAAGGTGGTCGCGCCGTGGGCCCGCGCCGAACGTGGCCCGCTACGAAACGAGGCGAGCCGTGTCTGACGCCCTGTCCTGCGAGCGGGTCGAGCGCGCGTTCCCACTCGGTCGCGGGCGTGCCCGACCGGTCCTCGATGCGATGTCGCTGCGTGTGCAGCCCGGCGAGTTCGTCTCACTGATCGGGCCGAGCGGCTGCGGCAAGTCGACGCTGTTCAACGTCATCGCCGGCCTCGACAGGCCTGACTCGGGCCGGGTACTGGTCGGCGACGGCAGTGCCGCCGGACAGGACGTGACCGGCCGACCCGGCCACTGCGCATACATGCCGCAGAAGGACCTGCTGTTCCCGTGGCGCTCGGTGCTCGACAACACCGTTCTCGGGTTACAGGTCGCCGGTGTGGGCAAGCGCGAGGCCCGCGATCGCGCGCGGGAACTGTTCCCCGCATTCGGGCTGGGCGGCTTCGAGGACGCCCGGCCCGGTGAGCTCTCCGGCGGCATGCGCCAGCGCGCGGCGCTGCTGCGCACGGTCGTGCAGGGCCGGGACCTGCTGCTGCTCGACGAGCCGTTCGGCGCGCTGGACTCGCTCACGCGCACCGAGATGCAGTCGTGGCTGCAGCAGGTGTGGCAGCGCTACCGGTGGACGGTGCTGATGATCACCCACGACGTGCGCGAGGCGGTGTTCCTGTCGGACCGGGTGGTGGTGCTGTCGGCGCGGCCGGCGACGGTGCGCCGCGAGGTCGTCGTCGACCTGCCGCGGCCACGGGAGCTGTCGCTGCTGACGGCGCCGGAGTTCGCGGCGATCGAACGCGAACTGCTCGACCTGCTGCACGAGGAGTCGAGGCGCGCGCTCGAGCAGCAGGCCACCGCGCAGGCTGGCGGGTCCACCGCGAGCCGGTGATACTGGGGACATGAGCAGCAACGGTCCCTTCGGATTCGATCCCGACGACATCGAACGGCTCGCCCGCGAGGCCGGTGAGGGCCTGCGCGACGCGTTCGACCGCGTCGGCCGCTACATCGAACAGTCCGGCAACACCGCGGTGTTCTCGCACGTGTTCACCGGCGGCCGCCGTCAGCCCGAGACGACCGGCGAGTCCGGCGACGGGGTCTGGGCGATCTACACCGTCGATGCCGACGGCAGTGCCCGCGTCGACCAGGTCTTCGCCGGCGAGCTCGACGCGCTACGCGTGTTCAAGGACAACACCGACCGCCGGCGCCGGGTGCGGTTCCTGCCGTACGGGGTGACCGCCAGCGTGCTCGACGAGGCCTCCCCCGCGGCTCCGGACACCGAAGTCCCAACAGATTCGGCCCCCGACGAGCCGTCCGAAGACTAGGTCACCGAGCCGGGTGCACACCGGCAACCGGTGCTCCGGTCATCGATCGCGCGGTATCGATTCGACGACCCGCGCGAGGTCGCTCTCGCTCAGTGGCGTGTCGACCAGCAGCGCCCAATGCCATTCCTCGTCGGCCCACTCGTGCAACGGATACTGACGGAATCCGTCCTTCCACTTCTCTGGAAGCGCTGTGCCACACGGCCAGCGGAACAGGACGGCGAGACCGTTGACGTCCAGTGTGGCCCTGAACGCTCCGGTCTCCGGGTCGCCCTCCCTCGGTGAGTAGCTCACACCCCGCGGCCACCACCGCGGCACCGGCAGGTCCTGCTCGCGCGCCCAGTTCTGTCCTGCCCTGCGGCGTTCGCGCTCGTCGCGCGTGGCGGTCGACACCGGCCCGCGCCATTCGAAGATGTCCGGCGGCAGTATCGAATCCACGTCGAGCGCAACGATCTCGTGAACGTACCCCGCCTCTGGGGTGGCCACCCGCAGCGGAATTCCCGTTCGTTCGTCGACCGCGACCCGCAGCGGGTAGGGCTTGTCCGCCCGTTTGCCGGGTGTTGCGGCGAGCCGAAACTCCGTGGCGCGGCGTCCGGCGACCACCACGGGCGTGCCGGAGCCGAGCGGCCGGGTGAAGTCGTCGGACCACCCGAACACGCGCCGCCCACCGAACACGGTTCCCAGCACCGTCCGCGGATGCGGCAGCGGCCCCAGGTGGGTCGTCAACGAGACCAGTGCCATGTCGTTGCCGGTGCGCAGCAGGACGCGTTCGCCGTCGTCCAGGTACCACAGGCCCAGCTCGTCTTCGATCCGCCACCGATCCGGACTCTGGTGCCAGAACTCGACCTCGCGCTCTTCGGTGGCGCCGTCCTCGTGGACCTGGGAACGCATCAGCCCGTGGACGGTGGTGAACGCGAACGCCTGCATGCGACCGAACGCCTCGGCCCAGGATTCCTCGGACGACATCGACATCACGCTAGCCGACGACAAGCACTTCCGGCGTCTGCCGATACGGCCATGTGACCGGCAGCCGCCGGCCCGTCGGTCGTTTGACCGAATCGTGACCGGATGACGGCGCCCGGCGCACACCGCGGTTGCTAACGTCGGCGTGCCCGGGCATCTCGATTCATCGTCCCGGACGACACCGTCGCCGACCGAAGGGCCGATCCGATGCCGCGTCCCCGCACCCGTCTGCTCACCTCCCTCGCGACGACCGCACTGTCGCTCGCGACGCTGGCCGCGGTCGCACCGGCGACGCTGGCGCCCGCCGCGACCGCCGCGACCGCCGGGATCCTGCCGTGCCGCAGCAGCGACGGCCCCGGCACCGGCAGTCTCGGCAGCACCGGGCTGACCGGCAGTGTCGGCGGTACCGGGAGCATCGGCGGCACCGGCAGTTCCCAGGGCAGCTCCTTCGGCAGCACCAACCCGATCCCCTGGCTCAACGGCCGCGACGGCGGACTGCCGAACCTCAAGGGCGAGACCCAGGCGGTGCAGCACATCACCGGCCTGGACAGCCCCAACGACACCGCCTTCCGGTTCAACGTCGTCGGCACCGATCTCGGCATCATGTGGGACAACGGCGGCGGACAGGTGCTGACCGCCTTCGGCGACACCGTCGGCTTCAGCTGGAACCCGTTGTGCCAGGGCCTGCTCGGCGACTGGCGCTCGAACGTGTTGCTGCGCAGCAGCGATCGTGACCTGAGCCGGGGCATGCGCATCGACAGCGCCGCACTGGACCGGCGCAACCACGCCAAGGAGATCATCCCCAGCAAGAAGATCAACGGCGTGGAGATGACCACGATCCCGACCGCGGGAATCGAGGTCGGCGGCGTGCAGTACATCAACTACATGTCGGTGCGGTCCTGGGGACTTCCCGGCGCCTGGATCACCAACTTCTCGGCGCTCGCATCGTCCACCGACAACGGCGAGAACTGGACAGTCCTCCCGACGACCGCGCGCACCAACGACCCGGTCACCGGCAACCACAACTTCCAGATGGCCGCCTACGTGAAGAGCGACGGCTACGTCTACGCCTTCGGCACCCCGTCCGGCCGGGACGGCGCCGCCTACCTGTCGCGCGTGCGGGAGGCCGACTTCACCGATCAACTGGCGTACGAGTACTGGAACGGCACCGGCTGGACCCCGACGCTCCCGGCCGCCGCGGTGCCGGTGATGGCCTCGCCGGTCAGCGAGATGTCGGTGGCGTACAACGACTATCTGCACAAGTTCGTCACGCTCTACACCGACGCGACCAGCTCGGTGGTCATGCGCACGGCCGACCGACCGCAGGGTCCGTGGTCGACGCCGAAGGTGCTGATCAGCGGGCGGTCCGTGCCTGGGCTGTACGGCGCATACATCCACCCGTGGTCGAGCGGGCCGGATCTGTACTACGTCGCAACGACCTGGTCGGACTACAACGTGATGCTGATGCGCACCCGGCTCGCCTGAGCGGATCACCGGGCCGACCCGCGCGGGGGCGCAACACCCGTGCGCGTGCACCGGGAGCGGAGTAGCGTCCGACCCCGTGAGCATTCGACTCGGATACCAGATCCCCAACTTCAGCTACGGCGGTCCGGTCGCGGACCTGTTCCCGACCGTCATCGCTCAAGCGCGCGAAGCGGAGTCGTCCGGATTCGACACCGTGTTCGTGATGGACCACTTCTATCAGCTGCCCGGTCTCGGGCAGCTGGACGAGCCGATGCTCGAGTCCTACACGGCGCTCGCGGGCCTGGCCACCGCGACCTCGACGATCCAGCTCTCGGCGCTGGTCACCGGCAACACCTACCGCAACCCGACGATGCTCGCGAAGACGGTGACCACGCTCGACGTGGTCAGCGGCGGGCGGGCGGTTCTGGGCATCGGCGCAGGCTGGTTCGAGCTCGAACACCAGCAGCTGGGCTACGAGTTCGGCACGTTCACCGACCGGTTCGCGCGGCTCGGCGAGGCGCTGGAGATCATCGCGCCGATGCTGCGCGGCGACCGGCCGACCTACGAGGGCAAGTGGTATCGCGCGGACGGCGCCATCAACGAGCCGCGCTTCCGTGACGACCTGCCGATCCTGCTGGGCGGCAGCGGGGAGCGTAAGACGTTCGGGTTCGCCGCGCGCTACGCCGACCACCTCAACATCATCTGCAACGCCGACGAGCTGCCCCGCAAGATGGCCGCCCTCGCCGACCGCTGCGAGGAGTCCGGCCGGGACCGCGGCACGCTGGAGACCAGCTACCTGGCGTCGGTCATCCTCGACGAGGACGGCGATCGCGCCCGCCGGCTGCAGCGCGAGTACCTGGGGGTGCGCGGCGTCGACCTCGATGCGATGTCCGCGTCCGAACGCGCAGCGGCCACCGCGCGCCAGTTCGTGGGTTCCCCCGACGAGGTGGCCGAGCAGCTGCGCACCCGCGTGCTCGACCACGGCATCGACGGTCTGGTCATCAACATGGCCGTCAACGGCCACACGCCCGGCGTCGTCGAACTGGCCGGACGCACCCTGCGACCGCTGGTGGGAGGCTGACATGCACCCTTCCCGAAGGACCCTCGGAGGCCTTGCCGTGCTGGGTTGCACAGCCGCACTGGGCTTGTCGGCGTGCAGCACGTCCGGCTCCCCGACCGCGGCCTCGTCCTCGCACCCGGCGGCGCAGACCACCGCGCAGTCCCCCGGCCAGAATTCCGGGTCCGGCACCGACAGCGCCTCCGGGTCCGAGGGCGCGGCGCCCGCCACCACCGCCGCGCCGGCCTCGACCGCCGCCAACCCGAACGGTTGCCGCACCGGCGAGCTGTCGATCACGCTCGGTCAGGCGAACGGCGCTGCAGGGTCGGTGATGTTCCCGATCGTGTTCACCAACACCGGTTCGCGCACCTGCGAACTCGACGGCTTCCCAGGCGTCTCGTACGTCGGCGCCGACGGCGCGGCACAGGTCGGCGCGGCGGCCACCCGCAACGGGCCGTCCGGCGGGCCGGTGCAGCTGGCTCCCGGCGCGAAGGCGAGTGCGCAGGTGCGCGCCGTGCAGGTGGCGAACTATCCGGCCGACGAATGCAAGCCGACGCCGGTCAGCGGGCTGCGCGTGTACCCGCCCAACGATTTCGACTCGGTGGTCCTGCCGCACGAGGGCACGGGCTGCGCCGGCACCGACGCGCAACTCCACCAGCTGTCGGTCGCCGCGGTCACCGGCTCATGACCGTCAGCTGAAGCCCATCACGTCGTCGCCCCAGGCCTGCCGCAGCGCGGAGTCCGGATCGTCGACGAGCGTGTCGACCTTGTCGATGACCAGGGTGGTGCGGGTGTCCTCGTCGTAGCGCGTCCAGTGCTTGGAGCCGTCGAGGGCCGCGGGCACGCCGTGCGCACCGAACGACACCCAGCGCCGGCGCATCCGGCCGGACACCTCGAGCGCGGTGCGCCGCCCGCCGAGCAGGAACGTCGGGTCGGGGCTCATCGTGCCGAAATTGCCGAACACATACGGCAGTTCAGCGGCGTGACCCGCCCCGATCCGTGCGGCCTTGAGCATCGGGGTGGCCTGGTCGAAGCGATACATCCAGGTCGGCGCGAACCGGCTGTGCGCGTCGGCGATCCACTGGCTCGGCATCCGGAACGCCGCGTCGCGCGAGAGCGCCATGACTCCCTTGGCCCTCGGCAGATCCGGGTAGGCGGCGATGATCGCGGCGATGCGTTCGGGCGGCAAACCCTCGTTGTCGGCGACGATGCCGGCGAACATCGCGCTGACCGAGTCGGAGGTGACCGGCATGAGCGGCGAACGCATCAGCCGGAAGATCGACGCCTCGTCGCGGTTGGTCCCGATGATCAGCGGGATCCGGTGCGCGAGCCCTTTCTGGAACGCCGCCACTGGATAGTGCGGCACCAGGTCGCGGTCGACGACGGGGGCCATCGCGAGCGTGCCGGGCACCTTCGTGGGGATCTCGTCGACGAGCGTGTCGCCGGCGGCGATCAACTGGTCGACCGGCATCTCGACGAGCTTGCCCGCGTGCTCCGGGGCGAGGTCGACCAGGTCGAGGAAGCGGCGTGCGACGGTCGCCGCCCGGTCGCCGCCGTACACCGAGGTGGCGGGCGGGCTCTGCGCGATGGCGCGGTGGAACAGTCCTTGCGCGCGCGGCACCGTCATCAGCGTCGTGATCGATCCGGCACCGGACGACTCGCCGAACACGGTGACACAGCCGGGGTCGCCGCCGAACCCACCGATGCAGTCCCGCACCCATTCGAGGGCGGCGATCTGGTCGCGCAGGCCCAGGTTCGTCTCGAACACGTGCTCGGCGTCGGACAGCGAGGACAGATCCAGGAAACCGAACACCCCGACCCGAAAGTTGACGGTGACGACCACGACCTCGCCGGAGGCCGCGAGCCGGTGGGCGTCGTAGATGGCCTGCGACGAGCCCCCGAGGTAGTAGGCACCGCCGTGGATCCACACCATCACCGGGCGCGGTTCGGCGGACGGCGGCGCCGCCCAGACGTTCACCGTGAGACAGTCCTCGTCGCGCACCGAGGCCGGGTCCATCGGGATCGCGTTGTCCAGGCTCTGCGGCGCGATCGGCCCGAACTCGGTGCAGTCGCGCGTGCCCGACCAGACGGCGGGTGGACGGGGCGCGCGGAACCGCAGCTCCCCCACCGGCGGCGCGGCATACGGGATGCCGCGCCAGACGAACACGCCGCCCTCGTCGCGGCCGCGGGCATCGCCGTAAGGGGTTCGGGCGGTCAACGTTCCGGTCACGGCGGTCCTCCCTGCGATCGTGCTCCCACTGTCCACGCTACCAACGACCGCGCAGGTGGCGCCGCAGTCAGCGCACGTACAGGCCGTCGATCTCGTCGGCGAACCGCTCGGCGACCACGTGCCGCTTGACCTTCAACGTGGGCGTCAGCTCACCCGACTCCTCGGTCAGGTCGCGTTCGAGCACCACGAACTTCTTGATCGACTCGGCGTGCGAGACACCGGAGTTCGCGTCCTCGACGGCGAGCTGCAACTCGCTCAGCAGGTCCGCGTCCGCGCGCAGGTGCGCGATGGTGGCGTCGGCGGCCTTGCCGTGGGCGCTCTTCCAGTCGTCGAACGTCTCGGGGTCGACCGTGAGCAGCGCGCCGATGAACGGCCGCCCGTCCCCGACGACGACCGCCTGCGAGACCAGCGTGTGCGAGCGCAGCCGGTCCTCCATCGGGCCGGGGGCGACGTTCTTGCCGCCGGCGGTGATCAGCAGGTCCTTCTTGCGGCCGGTGATCCGCAGGTAGCCGTCCTCGTCGAGCCGGCCCAGGTCGCCGGTGCGCAGCCAACCGTCGTACAGCGCATCGGCGGTCGCGGCCTCGTTGTTCCAGTAGCCGCCGAAGACGACCCCGCCGCCCAGTTCGATCTCACCGTCCTCGGCGATGCGGACGCTGTTGCCGCCGAGCGGCCGCCCGACCGTGCCGATGCGTTGCGCGCCGGGCATGTTGACGCAGTGCGCCGCAGTGGTCTCGGTCAGCCCGTAACCCTCGTAGATCGGCACACCCAGGCCGCGGAAGAAGTGCCCGATCCGGTCCGCCAGCGCGCCGCCGCCCGAGATCGTCACCTCGCACGAACCACCCAGCGCGGCACGCAGTTTCGCGTACACCAGCCGGTCACACAGCGTGTGCTGCAACTTCAGTCCGACCGGGACGGACCGCGGGCCGTCCTGCGCTTGGCTGTAGCGGATCGCGGTGCGCTCGGCGAACGCGAAGATCCGCGCCTTCGCGGCCCCGCCGGTCTCGGCCTGCTTGGCCGCGGCGTCGCGCACCTTCTCGAACACCCGCGGCACCCCGAGGATCGTGTGCGGCGCGAACCGGGCGAACTGTCCGGTGATCGTCTTGAAGTCCGACCAGTGGGCCTGCGTCGCGCCGGCCTCGAAGGCGGCGAGCGAGACCGCGCGGGCGAGCACATGGGCGAGCGGCAGGAACGTCAGGATGCGCCGGCCCGGATAGGCCGCGGTCCGGCCGATCGAGGAGGTGAGGATCCCGCGGACCTCGGCGAGGAAGTTGCGGTGGGTCAGCACGCAGCCCTTCGGCCGGCCCGTCGTGCCGGAGGTGTAGACCAGCGAGGCCGGCGCGTCGGCCCGCACCCCGTCCAGGCGGGCGGTCAGGTCGGCCTCCGGCACGCCGACGCCGGCGGCGACCAACGCGTCGACCGCGCCGTCGTCGATGGTGACGATCTTGTGCAACGCCTCGGGCAGGTCGGTGCGGTCGAACAACGCCGCGTGGTCGCCGGTCTCGACGACGGCGAGCACCGCGGCGGAGTCCGAGGCGATCCAGTGCACCTGGTCCGAGGACGACGAATCGTAGATCGGCACGGTGACCGCGCCGGCGGCCCAGATCGCGAAGTCCAGCAGCGTCCACTCGAAGCGGGTGGCGGCGAGCAGGATCACCCGGTCGCCCGGCGCCACACCCTCGGCGATCAGCCCCTTGGCGACCCCGGTGACGAGTTCGGCGAACCCGGCGGCGGTGACGTCCTGCCAGCCGGTGCCGACGGGCCGGGAGAACAGCACCCGCGCGGGGTGCTGCTCGGCCTGGGTGAACACCGACCGGACGATCGACTCGTCGTCGCCGATGCCGAACGTGGCGTTGCAGGCGAATTCACGCATGGGGACTGTCTCCGGTGGTCTCGTGGGTGGGCGGCGGCGTGGTCTGGGCGAACCGGGTCAGCGCGCGGGCGAAGTCCTCGACCTCGCCCTGCGACCACGCCGACAGCCGGACGCCGACCTCGTCGCGGTCCTTGGACGCGGTCGCGTCGAGCACCCGGCGGCCCGCGTCGGTCAGTTCGAGCGGATACCCGGTGCGGACGCTGCCCGCACCGGACTCGATCCAGCCGGATTCCACACATCCGCGCACCTGACGCGAGACCGTGGACCGGTGGACCGCGAACGCGACGGCGATCTCGGTGGCCCGGCAGCCGGGGTTGCGCGCGACGAAGGCGAGCAGCGACTGCTGGGCGAAGCTGATCTGCCGATCGGGGTCGCCACGATCGCCGGTCACCAGTTGGCGCACTATCTGCACCAGCTGGTCATGCACGGCCTCGACCGCCGCGGACCGCACCTCGTGTTGCACTGCGCAACTATAACTCTCGATTTCCGTCCCCGGGCACCGATCCCCGAAGTCGCCTGCCCGAACGGATGCCACGGCGGCGCGGCGGCGCGTACGGTTGACTTATCCATGCGACTCCAGCCCTGGTGGGAGGTGTTTTCGGTGGCCGCACGCCTCGTGCAGAACGTCGAACAGGAGCAGTTCGAGTTGTACGTCGGAGATGACCTGGCGGCGTTCGCCGACTACGTCGACATGACCGAGACCCGGAACTTCAGCCACACCGTGACCTATCCCCGTTTCCAGGACCAGGGGCTGGCCACCGAGCTGATCCGGTACGCGCTCGACGTCACCCGCCGGCAGGGCCTCAAGATCGTCCCCTCGTGCTCGTTCGTCGCCGAGTTCATCGAGGGCCACGGCGAGTACCGCGACCTGGTGGCCTGACTGCGCGACCCCGCACGCCGACGGGCCCCGACCCGCGCTGATTCGCGCGGGTCTGGTCCGGGGCCCGGACGCTCCGGTCAGGCGGCGCGCGCCCCGGCCAGCGGACGCACCTGCTCGACCACCGAGAACGCCGACGCGTCGCCCTTGAGTGCGCGGCTGGTCTCCCCGTGCACGTCGACGGGCACGTCGCCGGCGAGGGTCACCCGGTGGATGCTGCGCGCCTGTGAGCCGTAGTCGGAGACGCCGTAGTGCTGGGTGGCCCGGTTGTCCCAGATGGCGACGTCGCCGAGGGACCAGTTCCACCGCACGGTGTTCTCCAGCTTGGTGATCCGCGCCTGCAGCAGCTGGAACAGTGCGGTCGACTCCGACGGCTTGAGCCCGACGAACTCCTGCACGAAATGGCCCAGCAGCAGCGACTTCTCGCCGGTCTCCGGGTGCACGCGCACCACCGGGTGCTCGGTCTCGTAGATCTCCCGGGTGAATTCGCGGAACCGGGCGTCGGCCGCGTCCACCTCGCGGCCGGAGAGCACCTCCGCGTAGTCGTACGCGTTGGTGTGCACGGCACGCAGGTTCTCCACCAGCCCCTTCAGCGACGCGGGCAGCTGATCGTAGGCGGCGGTGGTCGACGCCCAGGTGGTCGCGCCGCCGTACTCGGGCAGCACCACCGGCCGCAGGATCGAGGCCTTCGGAATGCGGTCGACGAAGGTGACGTCGGTGTGCCAGCTGCTGGCGGCGCCGTCGAGGACGAGGATCTTGCCGTCGTCGGAGCGCAGGGTCGGGTGGGTGGTCGTCGGCGTGCCGAGGGTGGTCGCGAACTCGTACTGGACCGCGTCGTCGACGTGCTGCTGGTCGCGGAAGAACACGACCTTGTGCAGCGCCAGCGCGAGCCGGATCGCCTCCGCCGTCGCCGTCGGGATCTCGCCGGAGAGCCGGACGCCGTCGATACGGGCGCCGATGCGTTCGCCGACCTTGTGCACGCTGATGCCTCCGTCGGCGTACACCTCCTCGGCGGCGGTCCGGTCGAGGGCGGGCAGGGTGTGGACGGTCATGTCGGAACTCCTTCGGGTTGCTGCGTTCAGGGGTGTGGTGCTGCTCGTGGGTGTCGGGTGGCCGGTCAAACGGCGAGGACGAGGTCGGGTTGCTGCGGCGTCGGGTCCTCCCTTCGTCGACGCTGACGGACGGGATCCGGGATGGGGACGGCGGCGATCAGGTCGCGGGTGTAGTCGCGTTCGGGTCGGCGGAAGAGCCGCTCGGCGGTCGCGGTCTCGACCAGTTCGCCGGCCCGCAGCACCGCGACCCGGTCGGCCACGTGGTGCACGACCGCCAGGTCGTGGCTGATGAACAGGCACGCGAATCCGTACTGTTCGCGCAGGTCCGCGAACAGTTCGAGCATCTGCGCCTGCAACGACACGTCCAGCGCGCTGGTCGGCTCGTCCGCGACCAGCAGGGTCGGGGTCAGCACGAGCGCCCGGGCCAGCGCCACCCGCTGACGTTGACCGCCCGACAATTCGGCGGGGCGCCGCTCGGCGAAGTCGCGGGGCAGCCGTACTGCGTCCAAGAGTTCGGCGACCCGACCGGCCCGGTCCGGGCCGGTCGCGGTGCGGTGCACCCGCAGCGGCTCGGCGATGCTGTCGCCGATCGACAGGCGCGGGTCGAGGGCCGCCGCCGGGTCCTGGTGCACGAGCGCGACCCGGCGGCGCACCGACCGCAGGCGCGCCCGCGTCAGCGTGCCCAGGTCCTCGCCGCCCAGCAGCACCCGGCCGCCGCTCGCCCGGACGATGCCGAGCGCAGCCCGGCCCAGGGTCGTCTTGCCCGACCCCGACTCCCCCACCACGCCGAGCACCTCGCCGCGGCCGAGCGTGAGGTCCAGTCCGTGCAGCGCCCGGAACCCGGCCCGGCCGCCGCGACCCGGATAGTCGACCGCCAGCCGGTCGAAGACCAGCACCGGCTCGTCCGACGGCGCCGGCTCGGCGACGACCGGTGTGGCGAGGTCGGGCAGCCGCGGAACCGCGGCGAGCAGTTCGCGGGTGTAGTCGACGTGGGCGACGGCGAACAGCGGGTGCACCGGTTGCTGTTCGACCACACGGCCGGACCGCAGCACAACCACCCGGTCGGCGACGTCGGCGACCACGCCGAGGTTGTGGGTGATCAGCAGCACCGCGGTCCCCCGCTCGTCGCGAATCCTGCGCAGCAGCGCGAGGATCTCGGCCTGCACGGTCACGTCGAGTGCGGTGGTCGGCTCGTCGGCGATCAACAGGTCCGGGTCGCCGGCGAGCGCCAGCGCGATCACCACCCGCTGCTTCTGTCCGCCGGAGAGCTGGTGCGGGTACGCGTGCACCCGCGATTCGGGGTCGGGGATGCCGACGTGCCGCAGCAGTTCGACCGCCCGGGCCCGCCCCGGGCGCCGCGGACCACCGTGGGCGCGCAGCGCCTGCACCAGTTGCCGGCCCACGGTGCGCACCGGGTTCAGCGCCGACTGCGGTTCCTGGAAGACCATCGCCGCCCGCACGCCGCGCAGCGAACGCAGCACCTTCTCCGGCGCGCCGATCACCTCTTGGCCGGCGAGCCGGATCGAACCGTCCGCGCGGGCGCCGTCGGGCAGCAGCCCGAGCACGGACCGCGAGGTCAGCGTCTTGCCTGACCCGGATTCGCCGACCAGCGCGACGATCTCGCCGCGACGCACGGTCAGGCTCACCCGGTCGACGACCGCTCGGGAGTCCGCGCCGACACGCACGCTCAGGTCACGGATGTCGAGCACGAGATCATCGGTCGTGGCGTCAGCGGTGCTGGTGGCCGCGTTCATGTTGTCTCCGTTCATGGTTCGTCAGACCCGTCGGGCGCGGCCGAGCGCCTGGGCGACGAGCAGGAAGCCGAGGACGAGCCCCGAGATGACGGCCAGCGGGCCGAGCGCGTAGGCCGGGTTCGCGTCCAGGTTCGCCGCCGCCCCGGCGAGGATCGAGCCGAGCGACGGCGCCGGCGGACGCACGCCGATCCCGATGAAGCTCATGGCGCTCTCGGCGAACACCGCCAGCGACAGCGACAGCGCCAGTTGCACGCCGAGCGGTTCGAGCGCGTTCGGCAGCACGTGGGTGCGCAACACCCACCAGCGGCCGGCGCCGATCACCTCCGCCGCCTCGACGTAGTCCAGCTCGCGCACCTTGAGCACGCTGGTGCGGATCAGCCAGCCGAAGATCGGGATCTCGGCGAGGACGATGACGGTCACGATCGGCACCACGCCGGCGCCGGTGATCGCGACCAGCGTGATCGCCAGGATGATCAGCGGGAAGGCGAGGATCACGTCGAACACCCGCTGCGCCGCGGCGTCGAGCGCCGGGTGCACGGTGGCGGCCAGTCCCGCCAGCGCCCCGATCGCCGCGCCGAGCGGCACGGCGACGAAGGCGATGACCAGATCGACGCGGATGCCGTAGAGGGTGCGGGTCAGCACGTCCCGGTTGACCTCGTCGGTGCCGAGCCAGTGGGTGGCGTTGGGGCCCACCAGGTTCGCCAGCGGGATCTGTTCGGTCGGCCCGTAGCCGGTCAGCAACGGCGCGGCGAGCCCGGCGAGGGCGATCACGGCGACCAACACGACGCCGACGAGTCCCTGGCCGCGGGTCAGTGCGCGCACCACCGGTCGGGGCCGGCGGGCCGAGGCGGTGGGCACAGATGGGACGGCCGGCGCTGCCGACACTGCGGCGGTGGTCATGTGGCTCCTCCGATGCGGATGCGGGGGTCGAGGTAGGCGTGCACCAGGTCGGTGACGAGTTGGATGGCGACGAACACCGCGACCGAGATCAGCAGCAGCACCTGCACCACCGGATAGTCGCGGCGGCCGATGCCCTCCTGCAGCAGCTGCCCGATGCCGGGCCAGGCGAAGATCGCCTCGACCAGCACCGCACCGCCGAGCAGTTGGCCGGTCTGCAGGCCCAGCGCGGTCACCGTGGTGGGCAGCGCATTGCGCAGCGCGGTGCGGGTGACCAGCTGCCATCGCGACATCCCTGCCGCGCGGGCGGTGGTCACATAGGGCCGGGCCATCTCGGTGCGCAGCGCCTCGGTGAGGAAGCGGGTCAGCGCGGCGGCGACCGGCAGTGCCAGGCACAACGCCGGCAGCAGCAGATACTGCACGGTGAGGTCCGGCGCGGCCAGCAGCCCGTCCGGCGGCACTCCACCGGACGGCAGCACCGGCACGGCGACCGCGAACACCAGCACCAGCAGCACGCCGGTCACGAAGGGCGGCAACGCGACCGCCGCAGTGCCTGCCGCCCCGATCAGTGCGGTCAGCGGCCGGGTCGGCCAGACCACCGTCGCGACCGACGCGACCAGCGCCACCGTCACCGCGACGAGCAGCGCCGCCCCGGCGAGCACTGCGGTGTCGGCCAGGCCCGAGATCACCAGCTCGGAGGTCTGTCCGCCGAGCACGTACGAGCGACCGAGGTCGAACGTGAGCACGTGCCCGATCCACGACAGGTACTGCTGCGGCAGGGATTGGTCGAGACCGAGTGAATGCCGGATGGCGGCAAGCGATTCGGGGGTGGCGTCGGGCCCGGCGAGGGCGACGGCCGGGTCGCCCGGCACCAACCGCATCACCAGGAAGATCAGGATCGAGGACAGGAAGAGCACCAGCAGGGCCGACGGCAGGCGTCGGAGCAGGTAGCGCACCATCGGGTGGCTCCGTTCAAAGGGGCACGAAGATGTTCGCGCACAAACGGTTTCGGCAGGCGAGAAAGGTCAGGTCAGGTAGGTGCCGGTGAAGTCCGGTTGCCCGCCCTTACGGGCGGAGGCGCCCCGCACCCGCGCCGCGGTGGCGATCTGCGGCACCACGACACCGATCTCGATGAGGAAAAGCGCGTCGAGCAATTGGCCGCTCAGCGCGGAGTACCGGTCGCGCGCCTGCGGCCCGGCGGGGTCGGCGAGGTGCCAGGCGGAGGTGGCCGCGGCGGTGTAGGCCGGCGAGGAGAACCGGGACGCGTTCTTGGCCGCGTTGAACGGGTAGGCGCTCACGGCCAGCGTCGACGGCTCGAACTGGGTGAAGCTGTGGCCGGTGACCCACAATCCGGGGAACTTCGCGCCGATCAGCTGTTTGAGGAACACCGTCTGCTCCACCGGGTCCAGCCGCACCCGCAGTCCCGCGTCGGCGAGGTTGGACTGCACGATCTGCGCGACCGCCTGGTGCGACGGCTCGGCGCCGATGTAGGTCAGCAGGAGTTCCGGCACCGCCCCGGCCTGCGCCAGCAGCGCCGTGGCCCGGCCGACGTCGCGGCGGTAGGTGGCGTTCCGGGCCGCGTCGTAGGCCGGCGAGGTGGTCGGCCACGGCAGGTTCACCGGGTAGCCGGTGCCGCGGTAGACGTCCGCCATGACGCGGTTGCGGTCGAGCGCGTAGGCGATGGCGCGGCGCACCCGCACGTCACCGAGGCCGGGCGCGGTGACGTTGGCGCCCACATAGATCTGGCTTTCCGCGCCGTCGAGTGCGGTGGTGGCGAAGCCGGCGGTGCGGCCGATGCGCTGCGAGTCCCGGTAGCTCAAGGCGCCGGTGTAGTCGATCTGTCCGGAGCGCAGCGCGTTGAGCTGGGCCTGCGCATCCGGGATGATCGCGGCCTCGACCCGGTCGAGGTAGGGCCGCCCGGGCTGCCAGTAGTGCTCGTTGCGCTCGAACTCGATGCGACTGTTCGGCGTTCGGGAGGTGAGCCGGAACGGGCCGGTGCCGATGTAGTTCGCCCCGGTGGTGAAGTCCGCGAAGCTCTCCCGGTCCAGGATCGGGACGAGGTCGAGCAGGTCGAAGATGTTGCCGAGCGGGGCCGCGAAGTGCAGCACCAGCCGGTGCGGGTCGGGGATCTCGTAGTCGGTGATCGCGGCGGCGGTGCTGCGCAACTGGGCGGTCCAGCGCGGGTCCGCGTAGGTGCGCAACGAGAATTCGGCGTCGGCCGCGGCGAACGGTCGGCCGGTGTGGAAGCGCACGTCGTCGCGCAGGTCCAAGCCCAGGGAAAGCCCGTCGGCGGAGAGCTGCCAGGACCGGGCCAGCTGTGGCTGCGGTTGCAGCGCGGTGAGCGGGTAGCGGGTGAGGGTGTCGTAGACCAGACCGGTGACGAGCGGTCCGGCTCCGGTGCCGACGACCAGGAACTGCGCCGGGCTCAGGTCGCCGCGCAGGCCGACTCGCAGGTTCCCGCCACGGGTGGCGGTGTCCGCGCCGGCGCCGGCGTCGGCCTGGACGGCCACGGCGGAGCGGCAACCGGCCAGGCCGGCGGCGCCGACGGTGGCGAGCGCGGCCAGGCCGGCGCCGCGCAGGAAAGCACGCCGGCCCCGTCGCGGCGACGAGGAGGGATGGGGATGGCTCACGAGGTGCCCTTCACGGGAGTCGGGTGACGGCGGCGCGCGGTACTCGGCGCGCGCCACTGGAGATCAGTGCTGTCGGTGACAGCAGCGACATCGTCCGGCCCGCGCCGCGGAGACCACCGCAACAATGCGGCGGATATCCTTGGCGGGCATGATGTTTCCTCTCGTTGTTCGACATGGTCCAGTGAACCGGATCCGCAGGAGTGGCGGAACCGTTGCGCTCACCGTGAACGCAACAAGATCAGTCGGCGACGCGGGCGGCCTCACGCTCGACGGCGTCGACGACCGCGGCGGGGGTGCGCAACTCGCCGGGCGCGTAGGTGACCGCACGCAGGGCGCCGGTGTAGCGGAACGGGCCGCGTCGCTCACGCAGCGCCCACGAGACCGGCCGCACGCGTCGACCTCGGCGTAGCTGCCGTACGGTTTGCATGCTGTCGTCATGCTACGTTCATGCGTATGAGCAACCTGCAGGTGAAGAACATCCCGGAGGAGCTCCACGCCGCGATCAGTGCACGCGCCAAGGCCGAGCACTTGACGATGTCCCAGTACGTCACCCGGGTGCTCGCGCGCGAGGTGTCCCGGCCGCGCATCGACGTGTGGCTGGCCGACTGGGAGCGGGCCGATCTGCCGGCAGTCGACGTAGACGTTGTCGCGCTCCTCGACGACGTGCGGTCCGACGATCCGGCTCCACGCTGATGCAGATCGTCGATGCGAGCGCAGTGCTCGACCTGCTGCTGCGCACCCCACGCGGCGAGCGTGTCCACGCGCTGCTCGACCGCGACGACGTCTGGGCACCGCAACTGGTCGAAGTCGAGGTCTGCTCGGCGTTGGCGCGACTCGAACGTGCGGGGAAGGTTCCGCCCGAGAGACTGACCCGTGCCTACGACTCGTGGCGCACGTTTCCGTACACGGCGGTGTCGCTGAGCGCGCTGCGCGACCGGGCGTGGCTGCTGCGCGACTCGGTCCGGGTCGCGGACGCGTTCTATGTCGCAGCCGCCGTCACGCTGGGCGCTCCGCTGCTGACCTCCGATGCGCGCCTTGCCCGCTCGCCCGTCAAGGGCGCTGCGATCCTGCTCGCCCAGTGACTCACGCTGCTACGACGCCCTCTTACGACACGACGATCTTGCCCATCGCGCCGCGGTCTCCGGCGACCATCCGGTGGTCGAGGAACGTGTAGGTGCCGGGCGCGGTGAACTGCATTTCGACGAATCCGCCCTGCGCCACACCGAGGTCGAGCACCTGTGAGCCGCCGTGCAGAGGATTGTCCGGCCGCAGCAGGTACGCACCCTCCTTGTAGACGGTGTCGAACTGGCTGCCGACGACGTGGAACGCCAGCGACTCGTTCGGCCCGGCGTCGACGACCCAGATGCGGATGCGGTCGCCGACCTTCGCGTGCAACGGGCGGTAGACGTACTGGTTCGCGTAGCCGTTGAACATCACCAGGTCCGGCTTGTCCGCGATGACCTTGTCCGCGTCGGGCTGCCCACCCTGCGGCCCGAGGTACGCCTCGGACTGGATCATCACGTACTCGGCGCTGACGGGGGCGAGGTCCGGCGGGTCGATGATCACCGCGCCGAACATGCCGGCGGCGATGTGCACGGCCATCGGCGCGGTCGCGCAGTGGTAGAGCCACACGCCGGTGTGGTTGGCGGTGAACGTGTAGACCAGCGACTCACCCGGATTGATGGTGCGCATCGGTTCGTCGGGCGAGACCATGCCGGCGTGGAAGTCGATCGAGTGCCCCATGGTGCCGTGGTTGACGAGCGTTACCTCGAAGGTGTCGCCGAGCTTGCCGCGCAGCGTCGGCCCCATCGGTCTGCCGTTGTAGGTCCACATGATCTGCTGCACGCCGGGTGCGAAGTCGCCGGGCACCTCGGTGATGTCGAAGGTGTACTTGTGCACGGTGCCGGTCGGCGCGGGCGCGAGCCGTGGGTCACGGGCCTCGAAGGACGCGGGAGGTTTACGCATCAGGTCGACGTCCGGCGCGGGGCCGGTTGCAGCTCCGGACATCCCGGCCATACCCGGGCCCATCGCCATCTGGCCCGGTGAGTTCGCGTCGGCGCCGCCACCGGTGGTGCGGACGTGGAAGACCATGCCCTGCTGGCGGTGGCCGATGATCGAGCACCAGCCCTCGATCGACTTGCCGACCACCGCGACCTCGAGGGTGGCGCGCTGATCCGGCCCGAGCCGGCCGGTGCTCTGTCCGGAGGCCAGCACCATGTCGTGCACCATCGTGTCCTTGTTGGTCACGTTGATCACCAGCCGGTTGCCGACCGGGACGGTCACCGAATCCGGGGTGAAGCGCATGTTCGCGGCGTCCACCTGCACTGTGGTGGTCTGGCCGGTCGGGGCGACCCCGGCGGCCGCGTCCTCGACCGGTCCGCCCGCGCCGCCGCCGAGCGCCGAGCCGACCGCGATCACCAGCGCGAGCGAGGCCATCGCTGCGATCACCTGCTGGCCGCGGTTCTGCGGTGCCGGCGGCGCCGGTTCGACGGGCGCGGCACCCTCCGGCGCTGCTTGCCCGCTGCCCTCGCGCATCGCCCGGCGCACGCCCATCGCCGCCTTGGCGCTGGAGATCATGATCGGCAGGAACAGGATGAACGCGAGCATCACCAACGCGGAGACGCCGACCTTGATCCAGCTGGCCAGCGGGAACAGCCAGATCACCAGGCCGACATTGATGACCAGCACCCGCCACAGCCACCACCGGTTCATCCGGTTCACCCCGGCGGCCCTGACGGCAGGGTTGTCGCTCATCATGGTCGGCAGCAGGTGACTCATCACACCGAAGAGCAACTGCGCGGCGAAGCCCGCCAGGAACGGCACCGTCATCAGCGTCGCGCGGTCGGCCTCCATCGGCCCGTCGATCAGCACCACGGCCAGCGCGATCAGCGACCCGATCAGCCACAGCAGCGCCGCTGTGATCGAGGCTGCCGCGTAGCCGGTGGGCGGGCGCCGGACCGCGACCTTGAGCAGCGGCAGCGCGACGACCAGCCAGCCGGTCAGGTAGATCAGCACCCCGGCGGCGGCGAGGTCGGGCAGGTCGGAGAGCGCCCCACCGGTGAGCACGCCGATGCCGGACAGCAGCACCGCGAGCGCGATCGGGCGGCGCCGGGCCGACGGGTCTGTCTCGCCGAGCAGCCGCGGGAACAGCACGGTGAGCACCCCGGCGGCGGCCAGACCGAGGAACCCGAGGATGTTCATCGCCTGGTGGGTAAACAGGAAACCGGCCTGCGCCGGGTCCGCGAAGCCGTAGGCCAGCGCGGCGCCGAAGCCCGCGCCGACGGGCAGCAGCGCCGCCGAAGCGACGAAGAACCAGACGCTCTGCGCGTGTTCGGCCCGGCCCTCCCCCTGCGCGGCGCGGTGCAACTGGGCCCGGCGGATCAGCATCAGCAGGCCGATGGCGTGCCAGGCGACCATGGCCCCGACGACGACGGCGCCCGCGAGCGTGACCGGCCAGACCGAGCCAAGCATGCCGACGATCGTCAGCACGATGCCGGCGTTGAGCGTGTAGATGCGCGCCAGTTGCGGACGGCGCGCGGTCTCGGGCAGGTGATAGCCGAGGAACCGCTCGGCGAGGGTCTGCGACCAGACCAGGATCGAGTTGGTGACCGCGCCCAGCGTGAACAGGTGCACCAGCAACCAGCGAGAGTCGGGCAGCCACGGGTGGGTGAACCCGGCCAGGATCAACAGCATCAGCCAGACGCGCACCGGCATCCCCGCACGTTGATGCCAGCTTTTGGGGCGACGCGGCGCACGGGGTTTCACAGGGTCGATGCTACGGAGAACGCGAATCGCCTACTACCCTTCGTCGTAGATTCAGGTTGTGATTAACGCAACAGTATCCTTTAAATACGGGAAGTGTCGACCGTGAGACGCCCCGAGCGTCACGAAGGATCGACCGCACGGCGCCGCAACGGCGAGACGCAGCTCACATCTTGGTAACGAAATCTTCCACTTTGTCCGATATTCGATGCCGCACAATTGGCGGCTAACTCACAGCTGACGCCGCAATTCGGGCACCTCCCGCCGGCCTCGAATCGAACACATGAGCGTGTTTTGCGATTCGTCAACCGTCCGCCGCGTCCGTACCGTCAGCAACTCAGCGACGTCTTGAACGATTTGGGTTCGCATGAACTGAACCGCCCCGGGGTATCACGGACCAGGACGTCCGAAAGCGAACGAGCAAGCTCACGGAATGACCAGCCGGCGAGCACGGACCTCCGTGCACCGATCGCCGGTAGAGGAGGACCGATGCGCCCAGACGACGCGGGCCTGGCCACACCTGCCGGCGGCGACGCCGACAGATCCCTCGAGGGCGGCGTGCCCGCATCGGAGGGTGTCACCGGCACCCCCGACCCGGATACGCCCGAGGGGCGCAAGCTGCTGCGCAAGGTCATCGCGGCGTCGGCCATCGGCAACGCCACAGAGTGGTACGACTACGGCGTCTTCGCCGCCGTGGCCACCTACATCGGCAACGCGTTCTTCCCCGGCAGCCTGTCGACGGTCGCGACGATGCTGACGTTCGCGGTGTCGTTCCTGCTGCGTCCGGTCGGCGGCATGGTGTGGGGACCGATCGGAGATCGCTTGGGTCGCAAGGCCGTGCTGGCCACGACCATCCTGCTGATGTCCGGCGCCACCTTCCTGATCGCCTGCATTCCCTCGCATGCGTCGATCGGCATCGCGGCCCCGATCCTGCTGATCCTGCTGCGCGTCGTGCAGGGATTCTCCACCGGCGGCGAATACGGCGGGGCCGCAACGTTCATGGCCGAGTACGCGCCCGACAAGACCCGCGGCAAGTACGGCAGCTTCCTCGAATTCGGCACGCTCGCAGGGTTTGTCATGGGCTCAGGGGTGGTGCTGATCTGCCAGCACTCGATGTCCGACGCGTCGATGAACTCGTGGGGCTGGCGGATACCCTTCCTGATCGCCGCTCCCCTGGGTCTGATCGGCTGGTTCCTGCGTTCACGCATGGACGACACCCCGGTGTTCACCGAGGCCGAGCAGCACGACGAGTTGGAGGGCACCGCGTGGAGCCGGTTCGTCGACCTGCTGCGCAGCTATCGCGGACCGATCATCACGATGTTCGGCATGGTCATCGCGCTGAACGTGGTCAATTACACGCTGCTGACCTACCAGCCGACCTACCTCGAGAAGAACATCGGCATGGACGAGCAGTCCACCACGTTCCTCGTGCTCATCGGCGAGGTCGTGATGATGGCGTTCATCCCCTTCTTCGGCCGCTGGTCCGACCGCACCGGCCGAAAACCCATGTGGTGGGGCTCGCTGATCGGACTGTTCGTGCTCGCGTTGCCGATGTACTGGCTGATGGGCAAGGGGTTCGGTTGGGCGCTGCTGGGATTCGCGGTCCTGGGTCTGCTCTACATTCCGCAGCTGGCCACGATTTCGGCGACGTTCCCCGCGATGTTCCCGACCCAGGTGCGCTACGCCGGGTTCGCGATCAGTTACAACGTGGCGACGGCGGCCTTCGGCGGCACCGCGCCGTATGTGAACAATCAGCTGATCAGCATCACCGGCTGGGACATCTTCCCGGCCATCTACATGATGATCGCCTGCGCCATCGGCATGGTGTCGATGCTGTTCCTGCGGGAGACCGCGGGGGTGTCGATCCGCGGCACCGAGATCCCCGGCCACGAGCCGGAACTCGCCCACTCCAGCTGAATCACGTCGGGGTGGATAACCTGGAGATCATTCCCTGACGGAAGGACCGTGACCATGACGGAGAAGTTCGACCACAACTCGGCGCAGAGCCGATTCGAGATCCACGTCGACGGCACCCTGGCCGGGCACGCCGACTACACGCTGTCCGGCGACGTCCGCGACTTCAACCACACCGTCACCGATCCGGCGTTCCGCGGCCAGGGCATCGCCGGCAAGGTCGTCGGGCACGCACTCGACCAGACCCGCGCGGACGGGCTGAAGATCCGCGCCTCCTGCTCGTACGTGGAGAAGTTCGTCGGCGACCGTCCCGAGTACCAGGACCTGCTCGCCGGCTGAGGTTCGGCGGGCCGAATCCGGACGCGTGTTCGGTCCTCCTGCGCATCGCCGCCGGTATAGGGTTGAAACACTGGTTTTGCGTGGGCTCGACAACTCGGCATTCGGAGGACTGGTCACCATGAGCGTTCGCGCGCGACGCCCGAAAATCGTTCCGATTCTGGCGGGCCTCGCCGCAGCGAGCGGAATGGTGGTGGCCTGCCCCGGGTTCGCCGGCGCGGCACCGGTCACGATGGCTCCGCACTCACGAACGATGGCGAGTGTGGACGGCTGGCAGCTGACGGCCTCCCTGTTCGACGGCGTCATCAATTCGGTGCCCAACCTCGCGGGCGACTTCTTGACGCGCGAGGCCTTCGTCTCGGCGCGAGGGACGGGCCAGATCAGCGGCAACGGCGCGCACAAGATCAACTCGGGGGCATTGCTCGCCGGCTACCAGATCGGTTGTCCCCGCACCCTGGACGGCGAGCTCGCCCTCGGACTGGGTTCGACCGGCTCGCTGGGCTCGTCGGGCGGCGGCGACGGAAACGTTCCCACCCCCACCATCACCCCGCCGACCATCAACAACAACGTGAAGGTCAAGCTGACTCCCGGCTCGGTCGACGACGTGCAGCTGGTCAAGAAGAGCTTCAAGGGGCAGAACGCCTCGATCAGCATGGACGGCGTCCACATCACGATGTCCGGGTGCGGCGGGCCCGTCACCATCCGCGGATACGTGACACTGAATGCGGGCACTGCGGTCTCACAGGACAGCGTCACCGTCTACGGCGATCCGCTCCGGATCTGACGGCACGTCAGGTGGCGTCGCCAGACGGCACCATCTCCAGCCGGACACCGATCAACCGCACCTTCCGGTCGTGATCGAGTCGGTCGACCAATGTTGCTGCGGCGTCGGCGAGTTCGCACGGGTCTGATGTGGGTTCGGTCAGCGAGGCGCTGGTCGTGTGGGTGTCGAACGGGGCGTAGCGCACCTTGAGGGCGACGCGGATCGCCGGGCGGTGTTCGGCGGCGATGTCCGCGGCGACGCGGGTAGCGAGGTCGCGGACCTCGGCGGCGAGCCGACCCCAGTCGGCCACGTCCTGTTGAAAGGTGATCTCGCGGCTGTGTGAGCGGGCCCGGTACGGCTCGGCGCTGACGGTGCGTGCGCCGTGCCCGTACGCGAGGTGGTGCAGCCACGGCCCGGTCTTCGGGCCGAACGTAGCCGCCAGCATGTCGATCGGTGCGGAGGCGAGCTCGACAACGGTGTGAATATCAAGGGCGGCGAGCTTTTTCGCCGTCTTGCCGCCGATGCCCCAGAGCGCGTCGGCGGGCCGCTCCCCCATCACCTGCCACCAGTTGTTTGCGGTGAGCCGGAAGATGCCGCGGGGCTTGCCGAATCCGGTGGCAATCTTGGCGCGTAACTTGTTGTCGCCGATGCCGATCGAGCAGTGCAGTGCGGTCGCGTCGAGCACGGCCGCCTGCACCGATTGCGCGGCGGACTCCGGGTCGTCGGTGTCGATGCCGAGGAATGCCTCGTCCCAGCCGAGCACCTCGACGACGGCGACGGTGTCGCGCAGGGTGTCCATGACTGCGTTCGATGCCGCCGTGTAGGCGGGCGCGTCGACCGGCAGGAACACCGCGGCGCCGGGCAGCTTCCTCGCCGCCACCCGCAGCGGCATGCCCGAGCCGACCCCGTACTCGCGGGCCTCATAGGAGGCGGTGGAGACGACGCCGCGCTCCGTGGGGTCGCCGTGCCCGCCGACCACCACGGGGAGTCCGGCGAGCTCGGGCCGACGCAGTATCTCGACCGCCGCGACGAACTGGTCGAGGTCCACGTGCAGCACCCAGGGTGTGGGCATGTGTTCCAGTGTGGTGGTTCAGCGAGGTCGCGGCGAGTCGAACCGGGCGAGGTAGGCGCGGACCTCCTCGATCTGATCCGCTGCCGCGGTCATGCCGATGTAGCCGTCCGGACGGACGACGACGATCGCGTCGCCGTCGACGCCGTAAGCCGCACGGGCACATCCGTAGTCGTCGACGAGGTCGACGTCCGGGCCGGGCGCCGTGCCGACCCGCGCCACCACGACGTGGCGCCCGGCGAGCGAGACCACCGGCGCGCCGCCGAAACCGAGAACGGTCACCTGCGGGCCGCGGAACACATCGAACAGCCGGACCGGATCGCCGAACGGGTCACGACACGGGGCGTCGGGAGCCCGGTCCCCCGCATGCACCGTCGACACCCGGGCGAGATCGGTTGCCAGCGAGCCGAACCGGTAGTCCAACCCGAGTTGTTCACGGTCCGCACCATGCGCCGCGATCCCTCGCGGGGTGCCGTCGGCGAAGTCGCCGGTCACCCTGTCCAGCCCGTCGGTGCTGAAGCCGAGCGTCCACGCCGCGATCGGCCGACGCTCCTCCTCGTAGGTGTCCAGCAGCGCCGGGTCGCCGCCGCCGAGCACCGCCGCCAGCTTCCAGCCCAGGTTGTAGGAGTCCTGGATGCCGGTGTTCATGCCGAGCCCGCCCGTCGGCGGGTGGACGTGCGCGGCATCGCCGGCCAGGAACACGTTTCCGACCCGGAACCGTTCGGCCATGCGCACGTTGACGCGCCACGTCGACATCCACGTCGGGTTCGAGAGGCGGATTCCGGGCTGCTCGGTCAGGTCGTCGACCAGACGTTGGAAGTAGTCGAGGGACGGCTCGGGGAGGGTGCCGTCCGCGCCGAAGTCGGCGAACGGCACGGCCTGCAGTTGCCAGACGGGTGTGCGCCGGAACGGGCACAGCGCAAGGAATCCGCGGTCCGGGTCGGTCCACTGGTACCAGCGGTCCGGCGTCAATCCCGTGACCTCTACATCGCCGATCAGCATCGCCTGGAACCCGCCCTGGCCGTCGAATCCGACGCCGAGCGCCTTGCGGACCGCGCTTCCCCCGCCATCGCACCCGACGAGGTACTGCGAATCGATCGCGGTGCCGTCGGCAAGGTGCGCGGTCACCCCGCCGCCGTCCTGCTCGACGGCGACCACCTCGGCGCCGTATTCGACGTGGATGCCATGGTCCGCCAAACAGTTTCGCAGCACCTGCTCGGTGTGGAACTGCGGGAGGATCGGCCCGACCGCGTAGGGGCGGTCCGCGCTGTCGCTGAGCCTGGCGCTCGGATCGGCGTCGCTGACGACCTCGCCGCGCACGGTCACCCGGTGCGGCAGTCCGCGATGGCCGAGGGCGAGGATCTCGCCGACGATGCCGAAGTCGTCGAACGCCTCGAGCGTGCGCGCCGTGAGGCCCTTGCCGCGAGAGCCCGCGAACGGCGCGGGTGCGCGGTCGATGATGCGCACCGGCACGCCGCGCCGGGCCAGGTCGATCGCGAGTGTCACGCCGGTCGGTCCCGCCCCCACCACCAGAACGTCGGTCATGCCGCGACTCTATCGGCGGTGGTCGTGCCGGACGCTCGAATAACCATCAGAATCTGATGGTTTATCGAGGCCGCGTCGGCAATGGTCGACACCAGCACCCACCGGCCGGGCGACGTCCGCTACGAAAGGGCGACTCGGGCGGCGACGGCCGTGGAGTCGGTGCCGGTACCCGCGTGGCGGCGGGCGCGCCGAACGGTCCACACGGTCACGGCGCCGAACACCGCGACGCTGAGCAGCGGCGAGATCGTCACCACCGTCGCGGTCGACAGCACGTACGAGAGGGCGACGCGCAGCGCGGCCTCGCCGACCAGCGCGACACCCCAGACCGCGGAGACGATCCGGTAGCCGTGCAGGCGTTGCGGCGAGTCGATGACCGGCACCCGGTCGCCGGCGAACTGGCGGCCCAGCCGGTAGGCCAGCGGTTGCGTGGTCGCGAGCGAGCCGAGGAACGCCAGTCCGATGATGCCGGTGACGATCGAATCCTTGACCAGCAGCACGCGCGGGTCGCGCAACCAGAGCGCCGCACCCAATCCGATCAGCACCGCCACCAGCGACAGCGCACCGAGCGCGTTCAGCCGGCGCTTGCGCGTGGCCTCGTAGATGGTCGCGGTGGCCGGGAAGATCGCCGCGACGCTCAGCGCGGCGATGTCCGACCAGTCGGCGAGGTGCAGCAGCTGGTAGGCGCCGACCGGCGCGATGACCGAGCCCGCGATGGTGGGGTCGGCCAGGATCGCCAGTCGGTGTCGCGGGGTCGTGTGCGCAGTGGTCATGTCGTGCCGCCTCCCTGGTCGTGTGCTGTGGTGACGACGCTATTTCGACGGGGCGCGCGGCGGCTCAACCCACCGGTGGAGGTCTGGGTGGAGATTGTAGGGAGGCTATATGTATGAGGCCATGACGTTGTCGACACCGTCGCGGAGTTGCGCGCGGTGGCCCGGCTGATGCGACGGACGCCACTCGCTCACCGGAGCAGTTCCTCCCCTGTCGACTGGTAGGGTCGCCCAAGTTCGGGGAGAGGACATGGGGAGTGGCAGAACGGTTCGCGGCGCAGCCGACGGAAATCGGCGGCATGGCCTGCCTTGCAGACGCGTCGGCCGATCACCTGATCCGAGCTCGCAGCCTGATGAACGCAGGGACGCCGGGACCCGGCTACAGCGGTCTACTGGAGCTACTCGCGGCGCCGATTGAGCAATACACCGCAGCAGCGGCTGGTCGCGTGCAGCGGCGCCACGACGTCACGTTCGGCATGGCGAACGAACTCCGGCACACCGCCTGGCATTTCTCCAGTCAAGATCACGCGAACGCACAGGCACTCGCACAACAACATTCGTCACTCGCCAGCGTGATACTGGCAGATTCCTGCGCAATGGTCACCGTCTACGACGGGATACCCGGATCGGAGGCGTTCGCCGTACGCGATGAACCAGACTTCACCGCTCCGCCCGCCGCAGAGTGCGATGTCCGTGGCCTCATCGACAGCACGACAGGCATCCTCAAAGACCTGGACGACGCCGTCCGAACGGTCACCCAGTGGGTCGGCGGCGGGGACGGTTGGAGCCCCATCGAAGCCGCCATCAAGCCGATCGCCGGAAACTGGGCGGAGTTGGAGCGTAGCGGCAAGGCCTTCGCGAAGGCCGGGACCGCATGCGAGCAGGTTGCGGGGAATCTCCGCGATGGCGCGCGCCGCCTCGACACCACTTGGGACGGGAAAGCCGCGATCGCCTACCAGGACTACGTGGAACATCTCGCCAAGGCGCTCGCTTGGGAAGGACCACTCGGCAGGCTCGCCGAGCGCGTCCTCAAGGCCACCTCCGACCAGATTCAGGAGACAGCCACCGCTCTGCTCGACAAGATCAGTCAGGTGATCCAGGACCGGATCATCGGCGCCGGCCTCAAGGACGTCTTCATCCGGAACGCAACGAAAGTTGTTCCCGGAGGATGGATCTTCCAGATGATCGAGATCGGCCACGCCATCGTCGACATTTGGATGGCAGCGAATGAGCTGATCAACGACATAAAGAACCTCATCGCTGACGCCGTTGCCGTGATCGATGCAATCGAGAACCCCGCCGACGCGATCGCGAATGCACTCGCTGAGAAGCTTCAGCCGCTCCAGGAAAAAGTCGATGAACTCCAAGACAATCTCGAGATGGCCGGCGACGTAGCCGCCGTGTCCGATGTCACCGCCCTTACCGGGGCACCGACATCGAACTTTGCAGTGGGGCCGGGCGAGCAACCGTGGCAGGATGCGTCGTGACGGAGTACCTGCCACCACACCTCGAAGTCCTGTACACGAGGTTCGAATCATCGTTGCGCACTCTTGCGGCCAACACATCCGCCTTCGCCCAACGCAGCTTCCAAGCCGGCCAACCCATCGAGCAGGTCGACGAGGCACTGCTGGAGCGGGTCTCTGCTGCCCCGGGCGCCTCCGCGGCGATGGTCGACGCCGCCGCCCGAGTACGAAGCGGTATTTGCAGCTGGTCGGAGATTGTCAACAGCTCCTGGCCACCACCCGAGATCCATGAGCTTGCCGCGCTCGGCGTGCCGTTCGTCTTCACACGCCCCGACACTTCGGCACCGAACGCTCCATCCAGGCCGACGGTCGACTGGGATGACGACGAGGACCGGCCTCCACGTTCATGGTTGACCAACGAATGGTAGGTCCGCGACGTCATCAGTCCGCGCAACACAATCCTGAGGAATCGCCTTGGTTCAGTCACGCCACGTCTCGTCGTTGCTCGTTGCGGGATTGGGTCTGGCTCTGTCGGCCTGCGGTGCAGGCACACCGCCGCCGGCCGCGCAGGCCTCAAACTGGAAGGATGTTGATCTCTGCTCGCTCGTGTCGATGAAGCAAGTGCAGGCCGTCGGCTCCGACCTTGCCGAAGCTCCGACGAGACGATCTGACACCAACAGCCGTTCGTGTTCATTCAACTCGATCGACGGAACCCATGTGGTCAAGGTGACTCTCTACCACCCGCCGGCCGCGCTCTCGGCGGTGCCACTGATGTCGGGCAAACGAACCGTCACGGTGGACGGACGAACCGCCCAGGCGATGGAGGACGGCGGGGGCCTGTGCACCGTGCGCGTCCCCTTCCAGGACCAGGTCTACCTGACGGTGAGCATCCACCCGTCACCCACCAAGAGCACGGTCTCGCCTGACGACGAGTCGACAGCATCGTGCGACTCACAGGTCTCGTTGATCGACGCGATCATGAAGTCTGTGCCGATCAAGTAGCCAGAACCATTGAGCCAAGAAGGGTTTGAGATCTCCACGACGTACGGCCGACACAGCAGGGGCCAGCGCAATGAGATGCCGTCGCCGCCACCAGAGCTTCGCAGCATCGAGAGCTTTGGGCGCCTCGACGCCCAGCCGCGGCGATTCGGGGAGAGAGCCGACCTCCGCTACCCCTCACCCAAGACTCTGCGCTGGATCGCATCCTCTGCGGTCGACTTCGTGCTGCACGCCGTACCCATGCTCGCGGTATTCGCTGCTGTCGCATACGATCCGACGCTTGCCAAGACGTTCCCACTGTTGCAGGTGTGGGCGCTCGTCTCCTGGCCGGCGTTGTCCATGCTCAACCGCATCGTCATCCAGGCGATCTTTCATGCGACCGTCGGAAAGGCACTGTTCGGGCTCGTGGTCATCCGGCCCGAAGACGGTCGATGGCCCAGCTTCGGCAGGCTGACGAAGGCTTGGTTCCTCTACCTGCTCGTTCTGCTCATACTGGCCGCCTGCATCCTCGGAGACGCCGCCGGAGACGGTGGACCGAGCTCGGACTTCACACTGTCCACCGTTCGACGGACGGATGCCATGGCCCGTTCGGAGCAGGTGACCAACCCGCGACCCTCAGGAACCAGGAGAACCGACGCTATGCCCTGAGCAATCCCATCTCACACGTCCAGACTACGGGGCGCCCTCGGGCGACCGCCCTGCAGCAGACGCTGGAAGTCGGAGCCATTGGGGTTGCCCCGGCCTGAGATCGGAGGTTCAGACCGCCCCATCCATCACCCGCCGATCGCAGCGCCCATCGCGGTGATCGCATCGCGGAGCAACGGGCGCGGCATCGCCAGGTTGAGCCGTACATGCCCGGCACCGACCGCCCCGAATGTGGAACCGTCCGACAGTGCCACTCCAGCGTGTTTCATGAAGAACTTCTGCGGGTTCTCAATGCCCAGCCCGCGCATGTCGAGCCAGCTGAAATAGGTAGCCGCCGGACGGGTCGCATCGATGCCCGGAGCCAGCTCGCCGATCAGCTCGAGCGCGGCGTCACGGTTCCCGGCGAGGTAGCCGAGCACCTCCCCCAGCCAATCGGCCCCGTCGCGGTACGCCGCAACGGTGGCGATCGCCCCGAGGACAGCACACCCATGGGACACGTACTCGCGCAAGGGGTTCAACCTTGCGCGATGACCGTCGGCGGTGAGGATCAACTGGGCGCATTTGAGCCCCGCCAGGTTGAACGCCTTTGACGCGGAGGTGGCGGTGAGGGCATGGCCGGCCGCGGTCTCGTTGACCGACGCGTACGGAACATGCGGCACACCGTCGAACGTCAGCGGAGCGTGGATCTCGTCGGCGAAGACCAACCCGTCGTGTGCGGCGACGACACCTGCGATGTCCGCGAGTTCCGTTGGCGTGTAGACCTTCCCGATCGGGTTGTGTGGGTGACAGAGCACGAGCACCCCTCCCCCCTGCCGAAACGCCGCATCGAGACCGGCCAGGTCCACCTGCCACGACCCTCCGTCGCGCAGCATCGGTACCTCGATGACCTTGCGCCCCAGAATCGCCGAGAGCATGAAGAACGGACCATAGGCCGGCGTCATTAGGACAACCTGCGCGTCGGGCGGGGCGATCCGGCTCAACACGATCTCGAACGCGTGGATCACATCCGAGGTCGGCAGGATGCCATCGGCCGCGACCTGCCACCCGTAGCGCACGGACAGCCACTCGCTCGTCGACGCGCTCACCTCCTCCTCCAGCCACGGGGGCGTGTAGCCGACCAGGCCACGATCGACCGCGTCATGCAGCGAGCGGGCGATGGCGGGCGCGACGCCGAAGTCCATCTCGGCTACGAACGCCCCGAGCATGCCCGGATGCTTGGTCCACTTCATCCCACCGGCGGCACGCAGGCACTCGGCGGTGATGTCATCGAAAGTCATTGCTCGTCTCCCGATTCCGGGACGCGCTTGTCCCCGAGTTCATTCAGGTAGTTGTAGATCGTGAACCGCGAGACCTCGAGCGCCTCGGCCACCTGACGGACCGCGCCGCGCAGCTCGAACACGCCGCGGTCGCGCAGGCTCGCCACCACCGCAATCTTGTGCGACTTGCGCATGGAGTCGACGGGCACGCCGATGGCCGCGACCTGACGCGCGATCATCAGGTCGGCGAACGAGTCGATGCCCTCGGTGAAGGCGGCCCGCTCCAGGCTCCGGCTCGTCGCCGGCACCGGCTCGGCGACCCGCGAGCTCGGGGCCGACTCCTCGCGCGGCGGCAGGCCGAGCATCGACGAGACGATGCGATCCACCGAGCGCCACAGCGACATCTCGGTGTTGATGCACAGCGCCGCGACCGCCGTCCCCGACACATCCCGGACGATCAGCGCCGACGATCGGATCCATCGACCGTCCGGGAGGGTGCTCTCGTAGCCGAGGAGCTCGTCTTCCTCCGCGGCGGTGATCCGTTCGACCAGCACTTCCGCCGCCGAACCGCCGACGCTCCGCCCGGTGACCGACCCGCTGATAGCGACGACCGAGTTCGGCAATTTACCGAGGTCGTGCAGCACCACCTCGGTGCCGTGCGGCAGCGCATGGCCGAGCACGTCGACGATCTTCGTCAACAAGATCAGCAGCCGCTCGCCGTCCATCGTGCGGCCAATTGCGCCGAGGCTCGCGCCGAGCGGACTGTCTCCGGTCGTCCCTGTCATCCCCAGGCCCCTCTCCTGTTGGTCGGCCTACACAAAGTTCTACAAGTGTTGCGCCGGATGGGTCAACCAGTGGGACTGATCGCCGACCGGAACCCTCCACATGTGATGGTTGACACTCCGAAGTGTTCACCCCCATACTCCGTGGCAACACATTTCAACACTCATCAACAAGGGGTTGACATGGCGCCTGATGGTCCCGCCGTGGGTGAGGTACACAACCTCAAGCGATCGGTCACGCTGATGCAGGCACTGGGCATCACGTTCCACCAGATCGTCGGGGGCGGCATCCTCGCCATCCTCGGCTCCGCCATCACGTTCACCGGCGGCGGCGTGCCGATCGCGGTCGTCATCACCGCCATCGCGCTGCCGCTGGCGACGATTCCGTACGCCGCGCTGGCCTCCGCGTTGCCCACGGCCGGCGGGATGTACAAGTACGCGGCCCGGATCCTCCACCCGGGGGTGGGATTCCTCAACCTCGGATTCGTCGTCCTGTCGCAGATCACCGTCGGCGTCCTCGGACTAACCGCGGGCGTCTACCTGCAGAGCCTCGCCGGGTGGATCAACCCGCACGCGGTGGCGATCACGCTCATCCTCTTCTTCTTCGTCATCAACCTGCTCGGTGCGTCCTTCTCCGCGCGGATCGGCCTCGTGCTCGCACTGATCATGCTCGTCGGGTACATGACGTTCATCGTCGGCGGATTCCTCCACGTCGACTGGGCGCACTATCCGGCCGTCCTCCCCAACGGTGTCGGTGGACTGCTCCAGGCATCGGCGCTGCTGACCTTCGTCCTCGGCGGCGGCACCTTCGTCGCCGAACTCGGCGGCGAGATGAGGAACCCAGGGCGCACCATCCCCATCTCGATCATCGGCGGCACGCTGTTCGCCGGAGTTCTCTACATCCTGCTCGCGATTCCGGCAGTCGGAGTGCTGCCGATACCCGAGGTCGCGGGGAAGCCACTGACAGTCGTTGCCGAGCAGGTGCTGCCACATCCACTGTTCGTGTTCTTCGTCATCGGTGGCGGCCTGGTCGCCTCACTGGGCACCATGAACTCGTCGATGACCTGGGGTACCAAAGGCCTGTTGATCGCGATCTCCGACGGGTGGTTTCCTGCCAGGTTCGGCGCCGTCAACAAGCGCTTCGGCACGCCGCACTACCTGCTGGTGGCGGTGACCGTGATCGGGCTCGCACCGGTGCTGCTGGGATACGGCATCGAGGAGATCGCCTCGGGCGTCGCGGCGTTCCTCTCGATCGGCTTCATCATCCTGTCCGGCGCCTCGGTGCGGCTGCGCCGGTTGCGTCCGGACCTGTTCGAGGCGGCGTCGTTCCGGCTGCAGTGGGCCGCGCATCTGGTCTGCGCCGCGCTGTCCGTCCCGGTGCTCGGGGTCACCGCCTACCTACTGCTGACCCGACTGTCGGCAGCCACACTCATCGGCCTCGGGGTCTGGTTCGTGGCGTGCGCATGCTGGTACGCCGTGCGTTACCCACGTATCAAGGACGAACTCCGGCAACGCTCCCGAGAACTGCTCGGCCGACAGCCGTCCACGAAGCCCGCGCACACTCCCGTACCCGCGGAGTGACTCGGCGGGGAATCTCAACTGTCACATCACAACACAAAGGAGAACCACCATGGTGATCGTCCGGATGCGCTTCGACAGCAAGCTCAGCGAAGCCGATCAGGAGAAGCTCTCGATCGGCGGACTCGACAAGTTCCGCCAGCTCCCCGGGCTCAAGCAGAAGTACTACGTGCGCAACCGCGATCAGGAGACGGTCGGAGGCATCTACTTCTTCGAGACGAGGGAGGCCGCAGAGGCCTACGTCAACGGGCCGATCGTCGCCAGCGTCGGCGACCGGTTCAAGGCCGAGGGCGCCGTCGAGGTCGAGATCCTCGACATCGAACTGACCCTGCACGACGACTTGTACAGCGCCTGAGTCCGGATCGGCAACGGAGCTTGAGTATGAATGTGTCCGAGCTTTTCCGGCTCGACGGCAAGGTCGCGGTCGTGACCGGCGGCGGTCGCGGCATCGGCAAGATGATCACCGAGGGTCTGCTGTCCGCCGGCGCGACCGTGTACATCAGCGGCCGCAAGGTCGACGAGCTCGAATCCACTGTGGCAGAGCTCGAGTCGATCGGACCGATCCACGCCATACCGGCCGACCTGGGTACGGAGTCCGGAGTCTCAGCGCTGGCAGGTGAACTCGTCAGGCGCGAAGCGGCGATCCACCTGCTGTTCAACAATGCCGGCACCAACTGGGGTGCCCCGCTCGAACAGTTTCCGGCGTCCGCGTGGGACAAGGTGCTCGCGCTCAACGTCAAGGGCGCCTTCCTGCTCACCCAGGCGTTGCTCCCGTTGCTGCGGGCGGCGTCGACGCCGGAGGATCCGGAGCGCGTGGTCATGACCGGAAGTGTCGACGGCCTTCGCGCGCCGGAGCCCGGCTACAACAACTTCTCCTACAGCGCGAGTAAGGCGGCCGTGCACATGCTCACCCAGCAGATGGCCGGCGAGCTGGCCCCGGACATCCTGGTCAACGCCATCGCTCCGGGGCTGTTCGAGTCCAAGATGACAGCCGGGATACTCGCCGTCGGCTCCGACGCGGTCGGTCAGCAGATTCCGCTGCGCCGCATCGGCCGCCCCGAGGACATGGCCGGGATTGCGGTGTTCCTCGCCGGCCGGGCGAGCACCTACCTGACGGGTGCGGTCATCCCGGTGGACGGGGGTGTGTTGGCGACCCGGTGATGGGGGGCGGTGTCGGGGCGTCGCCAGGGTCCCGGTCAGCCCTTGTCGCGCGTTACGATGGGCGGGCCCGCGCTCTCCTCTGAGCAACGGCGGCCGGGGCGCAATACAAGCGGGGGGCTGATTTGGGTGACTTTCTCAGGGCAGATGTTGATGCCCTCGACAAAGCGGTGCAACTACTTCGGGGTTCTGAGCAGGTGCTCACGGATGCAATGAACGCGATGAAAGCGGCCGGCCACGGCGACATCGGCCCCAAGATACTCAACGACGCCGCCGACCGCTTTCAGCGCCGGTGGCACTACGGGTTGGATCGAATCGGCGCGCACGCAAAGGACATGGCGAACGGTGTCTCTCAGTGCCGTGATGCGTACCTTGACGCGGACCAGGCTCTTGCCGAGGCATTGAATCGATCGCGGGGCGCATTGAGCCAGCCCGTCCCCTCGCCTGGTGACGCCGCAGCTGAGCGGGTCCAGTGACACTCGATCCCTATCCCAATCTCGGGTTTGACCCCGTCCCGGGAGCCCCGAATGACGTCGCACTCCTGCGCGGCAAGATCGATGCGTCGGGCGAGTCCGTCCGGGATACGAACGGTGCCCTGAAGCGGCTCCGAAACGGCAGTGACGACGTTTGGAGGGGCGCGGGTGGCGACGGTTTCAGAAGCCACTTCGACACCACACTCGCCCAAGATCTTGGCCACGCACAGCATTCACTCGAGCGCGCGGTGGTCGCGCTCAACGAGTGGCAGTCCGCCTTGACCAACAACCGAGACGTCGCCCGACGCCTGGAAGCAGAGGCCGCTGCCGCCCGGCAGAGAATTGGGCAGGCACAAGCAGCCCTGCGCGAAGCTGAGGCAAACCCCGACCTCACCCTAGCCGACCGAACCTTCTCGGATCCAGTTCAGTTGGGGGTGGCGCAAACTCGCCTCAACGCCGCGGCCGCACGGGTAGATGCAACGGCCAAGGATGTAGCCGATGCACAACGCGAACTCAGTTCGATTATCGAACAGGCGCATGATCTTGCTCACGATCATGACGCTGCCGCAAAAAGAGCCGCCGCCGAACTGGATTCGGCCGCGAAGGACTTCGCCCCAACCCCGCCGCAGAAGCACTGGTGGGACACGATCACCGACGCAGTCAAGGCGGTCGGCGACTGGATCTCTAAACATAAAGAGCTCGTACACAACATTCTGAGCGGGGTGGCGGCGGTCGGCGCATTCGTCGCACTACTCACCCCGCCACCGTTCGACCTGATCGGCATGGCCGTCGGAATTGCCGCCAGCGCGGCAAACGTGGGGCTCGATTTCAACGACCCGAAGGTTCGTCGCGATCTTGCCGATTTCGGTAAGGGACTCGGCAGCGGCGACTTCCGGACCGAGGACCTCGGATCTCTCGCCAAAGTCGGGCTGGATGGCCTAGGCCTTGCGCCTGGAGTTGGCGCCATCAAGGGTGTTGCGTCGATGGGGAAGCTCGCCGACGAAGCCGCCGCAGCAGGTCGGGCGGCGCCAACACTGTCCAGCGTGCTGTCAGATGCCGCACATGCGCCAGGATTCTCGACGAAGGTTATCGACAGAGCCTTGACAGTGCTGAAGGTACCCGAACCCACCCTCGGCGTCGGCGTGCACGCGGCTCCAGAACTAGCGAAGATGAACCGTCACGACACGATCGAACTCGCATGGCGAGGCAGGGCCGTGATCTCGCAGGGCTACGACGACGTCAGGGATTGGCTCAAGTCATGACGTTTGACACCCGCGATGTGACCGTGGCGCTCAGCATCCCCGCCGGATTCGTCCCCCTTCCGTTGACTGACGTCGACAGCAGCATCGTGAACGCGGCAAAACTGTTGGATGACGTCGACAGGCCCGGCGTTGTATCCGCTGCCAGTCAGATCCTGCCCGCACTGGGCGCGTGCCTTCACGCGCTCGCCAAGGATCGAGTCCGATACTGCGGCCTTGGAAGCCACTCCTTCGGTGACACGGTTGTCACCTCGATACTCACTGTCGTCGTCTACGACACGGGCGGCGACACCGAGAACCCCCGGCTTGTCGTGAAGAACCTCGCCGAATCCAAGGTTGAGTCAAGCGACAAAGGGGATCTGCAGGTGATCGAGATCGACAAGCGACCGATGATGTTCTTCGAACGCATCAGAGACCTGCCGGTGCCGGATTTTCCCGGGAACCCGGCCGACGGAAAAACAACACCTGTATTCCAACTTGAGGCGGCGGTGACGACAAGCGACGGCTCCGCCATCGCCGCGATCGAGTTCTCCACGATGTTCGCCGAACACGGGCCACACTTCCGGCAGATGATCGTCAGCACGGCCCGCTCGATCGATATTCAGATCCAGAAGGCCCCGGGGAGCGTGCTGAACCTATGAACGACGGTCGTCACGGTAAGGACCAGCACGACCGAGCGCGGACCGCACCGCAGCAAATCCGGTCGATCGATACATTTCGCCGACTCGACGAACAAGAAGTGAGGCACGGCGACGCAGGTGACTCTCGATATCCGTCGGCGACGGGACTGCGCACGGCTTCGGCGTTCGTCCTCGACTGCATCCTTCACGCAGCTCCGATGGTCGCGCTGTTTGTACTGATCACGCAGGGCTCCTCACTCGCTGCGCAGTTTCCGCAGTTGAAACTGTGGGCAGTGATTTCCTGGCCCATACTGTCGTTCGTCGACCGCGTCGTCATCCAACGGATTCTTCACGCAACCGTCGGAAAGGCCCTGTTCGGGCTCGTCGCCATCCGACCCAGGGATGGAAGGTGGCCTACATCTTTCGACCTGACGAAATCGTGGCTGCTCGGCATCGTCTGGTCCTTGGCGCTGGCCATAAGCGTCTTCGGCAACTACACCGGCGGCAGCAATGGGCGCTTCTGGGATCCGATGCCATCGACTGTTCGGCACAAGGATGTCATCGCCAATTCGGTAGGTCCCGCGGTCACGCACCCGGGGGCAAGATCGACGCGATGATCTGCGCGGTGCCTTCGATCCCGTCACACACGTCCAATCCCGACTTCTGCGCCTTCTCCCGTTGGAACCGGTCGAGCATTACCTCGCCGTAGGAGGTGCTGAACGCCAGCGTGCAGATCTGCGTTCGGCTCGGGTCACGCGCGATCCAACCGGCGCGTCCGTCAACAGTGATGGGCGTGACCACCTTCGTCGGTGAATCGCGCTTCTGCTGCGTTTCCTGCTCGGTTGTCGTGATGTTGCCCGAGGATATCCCCAGGCTGTACATCTCGGAGTGGAACCCGCAAGACATGAATGTGTAACTGCCACCACGGAAGTCGGAGTTGTCCTTATATCCGGGGTCGTAGCCCATCTTGGCCACGGTGCCAGGCTGGATGTCATTACACGGATCGAACATGATCTGCGGTCGACCTGAATCGTCAGTCAGTCGCGGAGTCGGTGTGGAAACGGACTGCGCGTTCGCCGAACTCGCACTGGTCGATCCGGCCACACTCTGACCGGTCGTCGCCGACGCACACCCGGCGACTGACAGTGCAAGCCCGAGCGCAGCACAGCCGACCAGCGCCCTCACGCCTGCAGATCCCTCTGGATACCACCGAGCGCATCGGCGAACTGCGCCTCCATCTCGGCGAAGCCCTGTCCGCCGGCAGCGAAGTTGTCACGCATCCGGATCGCGACCTCCCGGAACTGCATCAGCCGCGCGTAGACGGAATCCGGCCTCCCCCGAGCCTTGTCTGCGAACCCCTGCATCAGCTGCTGCGCGGATACCAGGATCCCGCCCGCACCGGCGAGGCTCGTGAGATCGTCAACCCTGCGAATCTGGTCGTCCAGGCAGTCGATCAGCTCCTGCGTCGCCGTGACGCACTGCTGGACCGCCTCTGGACTGAGCTTGAGCGCTTTCCCCATGGATCCCCCCTAAGGCCGCCGAATCTATCAGCCACGGCCTGCAGCGATGCCGATGCCTGGCCGGGTTCCCCTCCGGCGGTCGGTGTTCCGCGTCCTGACCACAGCATCCGAGTACGCCACCCAACAGGAGACAGGAGAGGTTCGACGCCCTGTCTGCGACAGCGATCACCGTTCATTCGACTGAATGACAACGCTCCGACACAGCCGGGAACGGACCACCCAGCGTCCCGATTCCGTCGTACGATTCTTTCGATCAGTCGAACGCCTCCGTGATCTCGCGGCCGTTCGGCACGGGGTGGCGCGCACGAGGGAGCTCGGATGAACCTGCGGGGAGATGACGCATATCCGCGTCCCGCAATCCGTAGCGCTGCGACTCGACGCCGCAGCTACCGGCGCAACCTCGACAGGTACCAGGCGGGAGCAACCCTTGACATCTGACGCTGTGACCTTCAAGCCCGTGTCGCACGACGGGATGATCTGCGAGGTTCGCTCGCCGATGGGCCTGCTCCTGCGGCTCACCGGCGCCATCGAAGACATCGAGCCCACGACCGAGGGCGACGCGGCGATGCTCGCCAACCGCGCGCTCATCCACAACGCGTGGGCCTATGCGAAGAACGAGAAGCTGTTCCGCAAGTTCAAGACTCCGGAGAAAAAGGAGAGCCACCGCAGGACGGCCGACGCCCACGCGACGACTGCCGAGAAGATCGCCGGGCTGATCGATGGATTGGGCCACACGACCCGCTCTGGCTGGTGCTCGGCCTGCTACACCCTCAGCGATCACAACAAGGTCGAGACCGGTCTGACGAGCGTGCCCGCGTACCTCTGCGTCACCTGCGGCTCACCCACGCTCAAATGCGCCGCCCCGCACTGCAAACACATGGCGACTCGCGGTCACGGGTCGCTTCGTGTGCCACGCTTCTGCGCTGAGCACCGCCACGAGTTGCCCAGCTTCGAGAAGTCATCCGACAAGATCGCCAGGCTGGAGGATTACGAGGAGCTCCGCGTATTCGATAGTCATAACCTCAGGCGCGGCTCGCAATTCGCCATGGCCGGCGTCGTAGCCGCGGGCGTGGTGGGTACCGGGGGAATCCTCGCCGCCCCGGCGATCGGTGGGGCAATAGGCACCATCGTCGGTGGATACTCGGGCGCCGCCGCGACGAGCTACGGCCTGGCGCTGCTGGACGGAGGCAGCATCGCTGCAGGTGGCCTCGGCATGGTCGGTGGCACATACGTCGTCGTGGCGGGTGGTGCGGCATTGGGCGGCGCACTCGGCGCGAGCATCACCAATGCGTATGTCAGCGAAGACAAGTCCTTCGCCATCGAGAAGTTCCGGGACGGCCCAGGCATTCCGGTCATCGTCGCACGGGGCTTCACCACCGAGAACGACCCCTACTGGAGCTCTGCCATGCAGATGGTCGAGCGCAGGTATCCGGACTCGCCGATCTATCGACTGCACTGGGGAAGCAAGGAACTCAAGAAACTGGGCGCCTTCGCACTCAAGGAGATGGGTGCGCGAGGCGGCATGCACGTTGTCGTCGATGCCGCGGCGCAAGCTGGCAAGATAGCCGCCAAGAAGCTGAACGTGGTTGCACCAGCACTCATGGCCACCAACCTCGCAAAGAACCCGTGGCACACTGCCGTCGTTCGCGCCGACCGCACCGGCGTGGCGCTCGCCGGCATCCTCGCCCGCACCAAGGAGGACAGCGTCATCCTGGTCGGCCACAGCCTGGGAGCCCGCGCCATGATCACCGCCGCGGAGACCCTGGGGACCAGCGAGGACGCGCCGCGCATCGACGCCGTCCACCTACTCGGTGCGGCCGAGGGCAAGAAGGGCGACTGGCGGCCGCTGAGTGAGGCGGTCCACGGCACCGTCAACAACTACTTCTCGAGCAACGACACCGTGCTCAAGTACCTGTACAAGGTCGCCCAGGTGGGAAGTGTCGCGGTCGGGTTGGGCGGGTTCGGCAGCAAGTACTCGAACATCAAGGACCGCGATGTGTCCGCGAAAGTGGGCGGGCACTCGGACTACTTCGACAACGTCAAGCTCGTGTAACAGCGACGCCCGGCGCAAGTTCGTCGATTCGCCGGGCGAGCACAGCGATCGCTTCCTGCCGCCACTCCTCATCCTGCAGCTGTACACGAGCGGCGTCACTGAGTCCAGCGGCAAGGTCGTCACGCCTCACCAAAGCACGGACCTGCTGGTGGCTCGGCGACGCCAGGTCGACACCGGGCGGCGCGTCGATTCTCCACCATCCGCTGCGACGCAGTGCAACCCACGGATCTGCCGGGTTCGGCGCCGAGTCGGCGACGGCGTAGGGCGACAACAGCTCGGCGAGTTCGGGGCGAACCTTCGACAGCGGGACCGGAGCATGCTGCGATTCGGGGCCGTCAACCGCCCACCGGAGCACCACAAACTTGTAGGCCGCGCCCCTGCCGCCGGCCGTGAACACCTTCGTCGTCTCCAGCTCCCACAACAGCCCACCGCGAGCGCCCTTTTCGCCGTTGTCGACGACGAAGCCCAAGTTTCGCAGGCATTCGGCAACAGTCGCTAGCCCACCCGAAAACTCCGAGCTGTCGACGAATCGTCCGGTCGCATAGCCGTGGGCGACACCGGCGATCGCCTTCGAGTCGTAGAACCGGCCTTGGTAGACCACTCGGAAATTACGTGCCTCGGCGAATCGTCTGCGGCGCAGGAACTCCGCCTGACCCAGCTCGTCGAACTCCCTGATTGCGTCAAGAACGGATTGACGCGTTACCAATGCAAGATTCACCGACGAGGCCACGCGTTTGACCGTAGCCGAGCCAGCCCGCCAAGCGGAAACACAACCCAGCCAGTGGTTTGCGGCGAGCTCAACTCACCTATGCGGAAGTTCGTTCATTCGACAGATACCCGACACGGCGCGGACTCAGCGATACTCGTTGCCTGCAGTCGACGACAGCTTGCGTCGGCGCGGAAGCGAAGGAGTTCACAATGCGCAGCAAATCAATCAACGCGCTTGTATACCTCGGTCTCGCCGCTGCGCTGTTCGCCGGCGGCTGCGCCGACAAACACCTCAGCGGGCTCCCGGTCGCCGCCTCCTCGGCGCGAGCAACCACCAGTCCGGCCCCCACCGCACCTCCCCCGGCGGCCCTGCCTTCCACCCCGCCTGTAGCGCAACCAACCCCGCCAGCCGAGGCTATCGAGACTTCGGAAGCACCGGCAACGGTCGATTGCAGTCAGCCGATGCCGGCCCCCACAAACCAGTTCGGCGCGACACTCTCGAGTGGGACCAGCATCTGCGCGACAGTCGCCGGATGTCCAGACATCAGCGAGAACTACGAGCCAGGCACTACGCGGATGTCCGATGGCACGTTCATGTACACGCAGGACTGCAACGACGAGTTCTTCCGCCAGAAGTCGGCACGTGAAGCCACCTCCGCTCCTCCCGTCCCTGACCCTCCGTCCGGCACCACCAGCGACCGCGGCTATTCATGCACACCGGACGGATGCGTTTGGCCCGACGGATCCCCCGTGATCGGCGCAGACCGCTGCGGCCGGGGGTGCGGCGAGCCCCCGACCTCGGGTGACCGTCAATCTGAGAGCGGGTGCGAAATGGGCATTCTCGACGACGAGACATGCACGCGATTGCGTTACTAGAAGGAATCCATGGCAGTGGGCCCACAGCAGCACCAGACTGTTCGAGCGCTGAGACTACCGGCGTCGTCGTGTTCCTCGACCGCAGCTTGGTCGCCATCTGACCACCCGCAGTCGGTTGTCAGCCGAACGGATGACGAGACGTAACGCCTCGAAGCGGGGCAACGAACGCCATCGAGCAACAGGTGGTTGGAACCGCGTAACGTGATACGCGGTTAGCGCAGTATTATCTTGCCTACCTTGATAACTCGCGTGTGCGGACCATCGAACACGAGGAGATTCATCCGGGCGACGGCGGTAACGCAGACGAGCATTCAGCAGCAATACGATGAGGAGGCCCGGTGGCAACCGACAACGACGTCGTCGACACCATCCAGCTCAAGCCCGACGCGAGATTGGTCAAGAGCCTCGGGGCTCATCACACCCTCGAATCTGCCATCGCGGATCTGGTCGACAACTGCCTCGACGCGGGGGCTGATCGTATCTCGATCCGATTGCTCACCAAGGACGACAGCCTCGTTCAGGTCGAGGTTGTCGACAATGGAAAGGGCATGGGCCCGAGCGCAATCGACAAGGCGATGACGCTGGGCCACCGCCGTGATTACGGCGCCGATGATCTCGGCCACTTCGGTGTCGGTATGAAGGCCGCATCGTTCAGCCACAGCGATGTCCTCACCGTCTGGTCGTCCACAATCGATGAGGCACCCGTTGGTCGCCGGATCAGACGTGCCGACTTCTCGAAGGACTTCTCGTGCGAACGCTTGTCCAACAGAGCAACGGCCGCCGCACGGCGCCGTCGCAAAGAGGTTGTCGGCTCCACCCATGGCTCGACCGTCGTGTGGACGTCCATACGCGCCACCTACCGCGGGGCGAACGCGGACGAGGCTCGTACGTGGATGGCAAACGTCGAGCGTGACCTCCGTTCCCACCTGGGTGTGACTTTCCACCGCCTCATCGAGAAGAACGCGCTGACCATCGACATCCTGGTCGACGAACTGGCGTACGCGGAGGAGGCCATCGGGACACCGGTCAAGCCGATCGACCCGTTCGGATACGCGAACACTGGGCGCCCCGGCTACCCCAAGAAGATCACGGCCAAGTCCGGCACCCAGTCCTTCGAGTTGACGTGTCACATCTGGCCACCGAAGACGGACATCCCGGGATTTCGGATCCTCGGCAAGTCGGGCGACAGTTTCCAAGGCTTCTACGTCTACCGAGCCGATCGCCTGCTACAAGTGGGTGGCTGGTCCGACGTGGCGAACCGATCCCCCCAACGCCAGTTGGCGCGAGTGGTTCTCGACGACGCCAAGGCGATCGGCACATTCCTGACCATGAACTCGGAGAAGTCCGGTCTGCGCTTCGAACCGATCTTCAAGGACGCGCTCTCCCACGCAACTGCACGCGACGGCACCACATTCGACGACTTCCTCGCCGACGCCGAAGCGACCTATGCCGACGGAAATCGACGCACCCGCAAGCGACAGCCGGTCATCACCCCGGATCGCGGATTCGCTCCCGGCCTGCGCCGGGCCGTCAAGAACGAGCTTCCCCTGAAGCGGTCCGACTCGCTCACGGTTCAGTGGAAGCGTCTACCGACGGGCGAGTTCATCGACGTCGACTTTGGCAACAAGATTCTGTGGCTCAATCAACGCTATCGGCACCTGCTGTCGCCGGGCGGCGGAAGCCTCAACGACGCACCGCTCGTGAAGGCGCTGTTGTTCCTGCTCACGCACCACGTCTTCGAGGGCGCCCATCTCGGCCCGAAGGACAAGGACAACATCGCGCTGTGGCGCGCGGTTCTCGGGGCAGCAATCGAGGTCGAGGCGACGATGCGAAGCAGCAACGATTGACCGTCGAAGGAACCCGTACGAGTACCCGTGGAGGACGAATGACAACAGTGCTTCCCATCGATCAGAACCTGGCCACTGCGCTCCGCAACGCTCTTCCCGGATTTGCCGAACAAGAGCCTCGGGCTCTGTTTCCTGTGCTGCTGGCTTTCTCGGGTGAGGACTTCTCGGAAGCCGATCTCGTCCGTTTCCTTGAGCACGCACCGACCGACAGCAACGCAATGATCGGATTGCGGCTGGCGTTCGCGAAATGGGATGCCAGCTCCGCATTCACACTGGTGGCCGCGGACGGCACCGAGGCCGTCGCCGGAACGGTCACCCGTCGGCAAGCGGTCGTCGCCGCACTCGGGTTGTCGACGGCGTTCGAGGAGTTCCTTCGGACAGTGATCCCGGTTTACCGGGAGGGCACTGTCGTTATCTCGAAGGAGTTCGAACCGTGGTACGAGAAAGCTCGCGGACAGCGCAGCAGCCTCTACTGGACCAACTACAAGAGCTACCTTGCCGAGGTAAAGGGGTGGGAGGCGTCGTCCATCACCACTCTGGACCAGAGCAGCGACTCGATTGTCGAGCGCCTCACCGATCCAACTCGCAGTGAGGTCAAGCAGACGAAAGGGCTAGTGGTCGGATACGTCCAGAGCGGCAAGACCGCGAACTTCACGGGCGTCATCGCCAAGGCGATCGATGCCGGCTACCGGCTTGTGGTTGTCATGACCGGCACCATCGAAATCCTCCGTGCCCAGACCCAGCGTCGGATCGATATGGAGCTCATGGGTGTCGAGAACGTTCTTGCGGGACAGGACCCGACCGACCCCGCTGTAGCGAAGGGTCTGGACTACCAGCAGGACGAGGACTGGCTCGCGAACAGGTTCGTCCGCCACACCGACGTCGCGCTCGACCAGCCCGGCGTCGCACGCATTCGTCGGGTCACCACACATCACTCCGACTACAAGAGCCTGCCCCAGGGTATGTCGCAGCTGCGCTACGAGCGGCACGACAAGACGAAGCCGCTCCATGCCCCTGAGAACCTCTTCCATACCGACGCCTACGTCGTTGTCGTGAAGAAGAACTCGGCGCCGCTCAAGAAGCTCATCAAGGACCTCAAGCCACTCCAGTCGCTGTTGAGTGAACTGCCGGCGCTGATAATCGACGACGAGTCGGATCTCGCATCGGTCAACACCAAGGACCCGAAGAAGTCCAAGGTACGCACGACGATCAACGAACTCATCACCGAGATGATCCAGATAGTCCCCCGCGCTCAGTACATCGGATATACGGCAACTCCGTTCGCCAACGTCTTCATCGACCCCGACGATGAGCGAGACCTATTCCCCTCGGACTTCGTCCTTTCACTTCCCCGACCTGCTGGATACATGGGAGTCCAGGAATTCCACGATATCGATTCGGGCCGGGAGAACGTTCCGAAAACGGTAGCGACATCGAACGAACTGGCCTACGTGCGCCCACTCGAAGGCGATCCCGACTCCGACGAGGACCGCCGCAAGGCCGAGCTGCGCGAGGCATTGGACGCCTGGGTCCTGAGCGGAGCGATTAAGAAGTATCGCGAGTCCGCGCACATCAATACTGGACCGAAAGCCGGCCAGAAGACCTACCGCCATCACACGATGCTTGTTCACGAAGAGACCGGCAACGCCGCCCACTACGATGCGGCCATACTCGTCCGCTCACTGTGGAACACAGGTAAGTTCACCTCGGGCGAGGGACTCTCGCGTCTGCGTCGACAGTTCGACAACGACTTCCTCCCGGTCATGCGGGGTCGCGCCGACGGCCCGGTGCCTGTGACGTTTGACGAGATCAAGCCCTACATCGCGACGGCGTACGCGGAGATGACGAGCGGCGGCAATGACCCGATCCTCATCGTCAACTCGGATACGAGCGTTCAGAGCCAGCAGCAAGCCCTCGATTTCGATGCCGGCAAGGTGTGGCGTGTTCTAGTCGGTGGTACGAAACTGAGCCGCGGATTCACCGTCGAGGGGCTCACCGTCTCCTACTTCCGCCGCAAGGCCGGCCAGGCCGATACCCTCATGCAGGCCGGCCGATGGTTCGGCTTCCGTGATGGGTACCGCGATCTCGTGCGCCTCTATATCCGGCGCGACAACCAAGCTGATCTCTACGAGGCCTTCGAGGCACTTCTCCTCGACGAGGAAGCCTTCCGCGACGAACTCGGAAAGTACGCAGGGGTCGACGAAGACGGCAAGCCCATCGTCGAGCCACGACAGATTCCGCCACTCGTCAGCCAGCATCTGCCGTGGCTAAAACCCACGGCGCGCAACAAGATGTTCAATGCCGTGGTCGCGTCGCGTGGCTCTGTCGGCACCTTCCACCAGCTGTCATCGATTCCGTCACGGACGCAGAAGGCCGAGAATCAGGCGAATCTAGACACTGTGATCATCCCGCTGCTCGCACGCGCGACTCAGGACGCAGAGCTTCCGTACACCGACAATGGGGCCCGGCTGTCGCAGCCCGTCAAACTCGGAATCATCCCTGCAGCGGATTTCCTCGCCCTCTTCGACCAGCTTTCCTGGCACGCCGACTATTCGAGTGTCATCAATCCCCTTCGTGCCTTCATCTCCTCGGCGACAGAGAAGGCACGGATCGAAGACTGGGCGATTGTGTGGCCGCAGCGCCACACCCCGGGACGTACCCTCGGGTTTGGCGAGCTCGACGTCGCGGCGCCGGTGTTCAAGCGCGCACGTCGTGCCGCCCCACGTATCGACTTCACCGGTGAGAGCAAGAGGAACATCCTTGCTGCCGGACCGATCTCGGAAGGAACGAACGTCGCGCCCATCGGTCGCAGCGACAAACGCGGGGTCGTCATCATCTCGCTCGTTGCTGATCAGGCCGACGATAACGAGAAGACTCCTGTCACCCGCGAGGACGTTGTCGGACTCATTTCCCTCCGTGTTCCTGATCGATCCGTCCGCAGCAAACGTGACCTCATCCAATACACCGTTGTTGTCGCGGACAAGTCGGACCAGGTTACGGTCGAGGACTCTGACAGGATCTGAGTCACGTCACCTCGCACGAGGACCTTGACCCGTGCTCGCGTTGAGTACAGCGTGTCCTCCATGGCGCCCGCGCCAGCGCCCATGCAGGGGCCGTCACCGCACCGCCCGCGGCCGTACAAGCGGCCGCTGGCGCGGATCCCTAAGCTGTGGAATTCCCTCGGACCCACCCATCCCTGCGGAACTGTCCCGGGTCAATGTCCCCTCACATTCGCACCTCGCCCTGCTGGCACACTACTGAGCTATGCACACCAGCCCTGTCACCGTCACCGTCACCGTCGCCGGACACGGCGAAGCCACGTATGCGCCTGAACGTTGCACGATTTCGCTGTCTGTCCAGTTCGATGGCCCCACCGCCGAACGTGCAGGGGCGCCGACCGCCCAACTCGTCCAGGAGCTGAGCCGCAAGATCACGGCACTCCATGACAGCGCGCACGGTCCCGTCAATTGGTGGTCCCTCGACCAGACCAGGCAGTCTCGACACCGACCGTACAATTCGGACGGCGAGCAGCTGCCGTACGTCTATCGAGCTTCGGCAGCCATCGAAGTGAAGTTCAGCAGGCTCGCCGCAATCGACGCCTTCGTTAGTTCGCACTCCAGCACCGAAGGGGTAAGCATTGGGCATTTCGACTGGGCGCTGACGACCCGCAGTCGAGCCAAACACGTCATGCAGGTGCGCGATCTCGCTGTGCGTGACGCAATGGCGAAAGCGAAAACCTACGCAGCCAGTATCGGTCGCAGCACAATCAACCCCGTGGCCATCGCCGATCGCGGAATGTTGGGCGTCGGGGCGAGCGGTGGCAACTCGATGGGTGCTCGCGCATATCAGGCCGGGGGCTCCGGAGATGACTCCTCGAGAATCAAGCCGGAGAACATCACGCTCCAAGCTGAAGTGCATGCACGATTCGAGGCTTGGTGACGGGGCTGTCCCCTATTCGATCAGGTCGAGGTAGGTCCACAGCGCGTCCGCCAGCCCGCTCTCTTCTCGAAGTCGTTTCATTGTCTTGGCCTCGATCTGACGGATCCGCTCTCGGGTGACGCCGTAGATCCGGCCGATCTCGTCAAGGGTGCGCGGCTCCCCGTCCAGCGTTCCCGCCTCGAGCCCGTGCCACGAGCCGGGGAGTCGGCTGACGAATCCCTGTCGTAGCGCGATCACGGCTGCTTCACGGTCGGTGAGAAAGCCGAACATCGCCTCCAGCTCGCGGCGAAGTCCATCCCGAAAGATCACTTCGAGACCCTCGACGGCCTCGTCTTCAATGTCGAACTTCGGTTCATCCGTCGCCGCGGGCGACGGCACCCCCATCTCTGAACCGATCACGCTGTCAAGGCTTTCCACAGGGATCGACCAGCTATCCAGCTGGCGAACCTTGTCGACATCCATGTCAGCGGCAACCGCGATCTCCGAGTCGGTCGCCTCACGACCTCCGATTTCCTCGGACTCGTCGCGCAACCTGTTGAGGCGGATGACATCATCGACCACGTGGACCGGCAGCCGCACGCTCCGCGCCTTGTCTGCAATGCCGCGTGTGATCGCCTGCCTGATCCACCACGTTGCGTAGGTTGAGAACTTGTTGCCTTGCGCGTAGTCGAACTTCTCGACTGCCCGCATCAGGCCGGTGTTGCCGTCCTGGATGAGGTCGGGAAGATCGAGTCCGCGGCCCTGGTACGCCCGCGCGGAATGGACGACGAGTCGAAGGTTCGCCTCGATCAGGTGGTTTCGAGCTCGGGCACCGTCGCGGACAAGCCAGCGGAGATCCCCACTTACGGAAGCAGGAAGTGTCTCACCTCGTTCCTCCGCCGCAGTTAGTAGTTCGTCCGCGTAGAGGCCCACCTCGATGCGCTGAGCGAGTTCGACCTCCTCCTCGGCTCCGAGCAGGTCAATCCGCCGTATGCGCGTCAGGTACCAGTCGACAGTGTCGACGGCCGGCGGATCGTCTTCCTCCTGCAAATCGACGTGGTCGATCAGAATTCCCTGACGCGGCGGCCGCGACCGCCTCGGGAACACCTCCCGCACCTCGACACCGAGATCAGTGAACGACGCGACCAACTCGTCGAGCACCGCGCCGCCGGCACCGAACCGCACCCCACCCGGGCCGTCGCACACGGTGCCGGTGCACCGTACCCGGCCACTGTCACCTCGCGCGAGGACGTGTGCGCACGCCGGGCGCGCGGTGGCGCCACGGAACACGGTCAGCATCTCGATCGCGCGCAAGGGTGCGCGACGGGGATCGGTCGCGTGCCGGAATCCAGCACTCGCAGGTAGGTTCTCGCGGGTGATCCACACGAATCCGTCGTGGAGGATCAGCTGCCCGTCATCACCCTCGAACTTCACGAACACGGCCGGCCCCCTATCTGAGTACGTCGCCCTTCGTCGACCGCGCCTGCACCCGCTCGACGATCCGATCCATGAGCCGTGACGGCGTCTTCCACCGCATCGCGGCGCCATCGTGGTTCATGCCCTGCTCGGCGATGATGTCCTTGAGTTGGTCGCCGGTCAGGGTGCCCAGCCGTGCCCTCAGGCCCGCCTCTCCGGACACTTCGAATACCGCGAACGGATCCAGGAGCCCCCTCGACCGTTTGGACCGTGACGCCGGCTTCGAGGCCGTCCGTGCGGTGGCCGGAGCCGCCGACGTGCCCGAGCCCAATGCGTCAGCGAGGGCCTTCGCGAACCGCGGTGTCCGCGCCGCCTCCGCCGCGATCACGTGGACGAGTCGCGACAACGCCTCCCCCGCAGCCGGATTCACACCGACGAGGGACACCAACGACGTCTCGGCCTCGGTCACCGCCCGTCGCCGGCGCAGGGACTCCGTATCCAGCCCGCCGTTCTGTCCGTTCACGCCCATGCCAACCGCACCTTCGTCGTCGCGATAAAATCCTGTGCCAGTTCCCGCAGCACAGTGAACTGGCCATCGTTGCCGTACTTCTTGCGCAGCGTCCCGAAGTCGGTGAATTCAGCGGCCGCGGCGATCTGGTTCGCCTCCGGGATCAGCGACGGGAACACCATCGAGATCTGCTTGTTCCGGTTCAGGTCGTCGACGGTGGTGCGGTGCACTGCGGACGCCCTGCGGTACTTGGTAACCACCACGCCCAGCTCGACGATGCTGGTTCCCCACTCCTCGGCGAACTGCCGGATCCGTTCCTGCACCGGCCCGATCCCGTACGTGGACATCACGTCCGGGATGGTCGGGATGATGTACGCATCGGCGAGCCGCAGTCCGTTGAGCGTCATCGCGCCCAGGTTCGGCGGGCAGTCGATGAGGACGTAGTCGTAGTCCGCGAGCACCGGCTTCAACGCCCGCGTCAACACCTCGGTGTTACCCTCCCCGATGTCGGTGATCCGGTCCTGCAGCTCGATCAGCCGTAGCGACGACGGCAGCAGGTCCACCGAGGTCACCGAGGATAGCGGCGACACCTGCCGCTGAATCAGCGTCGACACGTCCACCGGCCCGGGACGATCACCCAGCGCGGACTCGAACAGTGTCGCCAGTGTTCGTCCCGTCGAATCGAGTTCACCCCACCGCGACTCGCCGATCATCATGATCGTCAGGTTCGTCTGCGGGTCCAGGTCGATGAGCAGCACCCGCTGCCCGAACTCCCCCGACAGCGTCTCGGCGAGCGCCGCGGTGGTCGTTGTCTTCCCCACCCCACCCTTGAGGTTGATGGTCGCCACGACGTGGGTCACGCAAATCTCCCTGCTTGTTCACTGCCGACGACGGGCGTCACCATGACAGAGACGTCCGACAGAACCGCCGCGACGTCCCCGTCCGCGAGCCGGGCGAGCGCCGCGGACTCGCACTCGACGACGTCCGCGGTGGTCATGCCCAGGATCTCCGCGGTTCGCGCCGGACTCGACACCGGAACACCCGCGGCCCCCAGCCGATGCAGCATCACCGCGACCTGGTCGGGGTCGAGCACCGCCAGGCACGCCAGGAGTACGTCGCCGACTGCAGGGTCGTCGCTCGCCGCGACAACCCGCAGCGCTCCGAGTACGTCCCCGTCGGGGCCGCTGCCGTCGGTCGGGTGGCTGACGCCACCGACCCCGACTCCCTCCGGTGCCGCGGCCGACGCCGCCTCGGGCGCCCTGGTCAACCAGTCGGCGAGGAGTGTCGGCGCCTCGCCCGCGTCGACAGTGACGAGGTCCGAGGCGATCTCGGTGAGCTGCTCGAGGAAGGTGCCGTGCGCGCCGCGGTCCGGGTCCTCGCTGCTGTCACCGATGTAGAGGACGAGGAAGGAGGCGTGCCGCCCGTCCGACTTGGGCCGGATCACCCGACCCATGCGCTGAATCATCTGTCGCCGAGTCCGGCTGCTGGCCAGGATGATTCCCACATCGGCCTCGGGAACGTCGACGCCTTCGTCGAGAACCCGGGGTGCCGCGAGGGTGCTGATGACACCGCTCTTGAACAGCTCGAGCAGCTCCGCGCGGTCCCGGGTCGACAGATCACTCGTGTAGGGAGCGGCGGGCGCCCCCTGCTCGAGCAGCGCGTCCACCGCCGCCTTCGCCGACTCCTTCGTCTCGGAGAACACGATGCTGCGGCCACCCGTCGCGAGGGCGCCCCCGATCTCCCGTAGCGTCTCGAGCTTCCCCTGGCTCTCCGCGAGAATCGCCCGGCGACCCGAGAACGCCTTCAGGTACCGGCGCGCGGACCACGTCGCCCGGTCCACCCCACCCTCGCTGAGCAGCATCACGTCGCGCATGAACTCGCCGAACGGCTCCTTGCAACACCCGTGCTTGTGGATCAGCGCGAGACGTTCCTTGGTCACCGTCTCGTCCAACTCGTCGTACTTCGCCTGCTCCGCCGGGGTGAACGGGACCGTCACGAGCATCACCCTAACCGGCGCGAGGATGCCTTCGGCGTGTCCCCGAGGGTAGTCACAGCCGGCGATGAGCATCTCGAAGTACGGCATCAGGTGATCGGCGATTCCATTGTCGTTCCGCTCGAATGTCGCGGTGAGTCCGAGCCGTTCCTCGAAGTCGTCGGTCAGCAGGCGGGAGAACGACCCCGCCCCATAGCGGTGCACCTCGTCCGCAACCAGCAGCGCCGGCCCGTCGGGCATCGGTGCACCGTGACCGATCGCGGACTGCACAGTACTAACCAGGATGTCGATGCCGGCGAACGTGTCGCTCGCACCGGCGCCGCGGCGTCCGATCCGGGCAGACGGCACGGCCTTACGGATGGCCTGGAACCACTGCTCGAGCAGGGCGACACTCGGGACCACGACCAGCACTGCACGTCCCCGCGCCACCGCATCGGCGGCGGCGGTGATCCCGACAGCGGTCTTGCCCGTTCCCGTGACCGCCTCCACCACGCCACGGCGCCCGGCGGCGACCCACGTATCGAAGGCCTCCCGCTGCCAGGCACGCAGTTCGAAACCACCGACAGCGTTCACCGCCGCACCCACGTCACGCCATCGGCACCGTTCTCCCTGCGCAGAACGGACTCTCGCTCCAGTTCGGCGAGGATCGGTTCCAGCTCGGCCTCGGCGAGTCGGGTGATCTGGACTGCTCGGGCGAGGGTGACGGGTCCACGCCAGGAGGCGGCCTGCAGCACCCTTTTCGCGGACGGGCCCTGCGCGGCGGGCAGGGTGTCGGTCACCGATGGTGGGTCGGCAGCAGGCTTCGGTTCGGGAGCCGGGTGGGGTGCATGTCGTGCCGAGAGGTGCGGCGACGGCTCGGGCGAGATATGGGGCATGGCTTCGGGTTCGCATGCAACCTCGTCCTGCGGTGTCTGCTCCGACCCAGCAGCGACATCCTCGGGCAGCAGGAAACTCTCCCCGACCCGGATGAGGGAACCAGTTCCGACGAGGCCGTCCGCGGCATCGTGCACGTCGGACGCAGCGACCCGCAGGTTCCGCGCCAGAACGTCCACGGTCACCGGGCCCTGCTTCGCCTCGGCAACGATGAACTGTTGCAGCAGGCGCGGCGACAGATCGAGAACGTCCTCGCGCTCGGGTTGTTTCGTGTCGCCGGTGGGGATCTCGCTGCGCGGCATGATCTCCCAGGCGGAACCGAGCCCGGGTTCGGACGCAACACTGTCGTGCGCCGCCTCGGCCGTCGGTGACGGCCCGATCCCACCATCCGCCGTGCGTGTCGGTGTGATCGGCGTGTCGAGTGCGGTGGGCGGATCGAGCGGCGACGGGACCGTCGGCGTTGGTGGCGGCACCGGAACCACGTCGGGATCGACGATCTCCCACGCGGACGCCGACGTCACAACGGCCCCGTCGGTGGGCTCGTCGATGCCGGGCGCACCACGGGTCTCGTCGACAAGGACGGTGACGGGTTCGGTCGGCAATGCCGGCTCGTTCACCTGGTACTCGTCGAACAGCGAGGGCTGCTCGTCCGCATCGAACTCCTTGAACAGCGAGAGTGGCGTGCCCGCGGCGAACTCGCCGAACAATGCCAGCGATTCGGCGACAGTCGATGCCTCCGACATCGCGGGGACCACGTCGATGCTCGGCGAAGCGGCGGGCACGGACTCCTCGAGAACCACCGTCGGCTCCGCAAGCGTTGTGCCGACGCCCGCCATCGAGTCCGACGCTGTCGGCGCGCTGTCGACGGTCGGCGAAGCCTCCACGACGGGAAGTTCCGGTGCCGCGTCGTCTGGCAGGTCGGTGTGGGACTCGTCGTCGACCAGCACAACCGGCGTCCACGCGGAACCCTCCGACGGGCCGGACTCGTCAAGGATGACCGGCGCAATGCCCCGGCGGTCCAGCTCCGCCCACAACCCACTCAGCGCGCCGACTGGGTCCAGGTAGTAGGCGGATTCGCGGATCCGCCAGAACTCCCAGCCACACCGCTTGAGTTCCCGCTCACGTTCAAGGTCCCGGGCCCGCTGCTCGGGGGTGGTGTGGAAGGCGTCGCCGTCGCATTCGACCGCGAGGCGCCCGGCTGCGCCGGTGACGACGAGGTCGATGCGGCGGCTGTTCACCTCGACCTGCGGGTTGACGTGGTAGCCGCGGGCGGTGATGTCCAGGAACACGCGCTGCTCGAAGAGGCTGTCGAACAGGGCGTGCCGGTCGTCGCGGGTGACGCCGGCGGGCATCGGGTCGGCCGGGGCCGGCGACGTCGCCTGCATGTAGGTGAGCAGCGAGTGCCGAAGATCGGTGTCCCGCAGCGAGTCCGAGGTGACGGAGTGGAACAGCCACAGCTGGTCCTGCGCCCGTGATGCGGCGACGTTGAACGCCCGCTGCGCCTTGTTGTCGGTGCGGGCGGCGACCCGCTGCCCGGGTGCGATCACCATGGACAGGAACACGACATGTCGTTCGTCGCCCTGAAAGTCCGGCGGCGTGCCGATCCGCAGCCGGCGCTCGTCCCACTGCTTGCCGTCGAGCCGGTCCAGGAGTTCGTTCCGGATCACATCGACCTGTGCCTGTCCCTGCAGGACCACGACACCGAAGGTCTTGCCGTCGTATGCGGGATCGTCCAGACAGGCCTCGATCGCGTCCGCGATCGCGAGTGCCTCCGGGCGGTTGGACAGTTTCGCGTCCCGGCCGGTGACCACACCGCCGTCGACATACGACGTGCGCAGCGGCTTCAGGCGATCGGAACCGAACTGCCGCAACGGAACCAGCGGTGCATCCCGGTAGAACTGGTTGCTCGACCAGCTAATGATCTCGGGCATGCACCGGAAGTGCTCCCGCAGCCGCACCACCTGACCGAACCGGGTACGCAGCATCGAGAACAGGCTGTCGCGCGGGGTCAGGCTGGCACGCAGGTACTCCGGCATGTCCGGCAGGTAGGTGTCGAGCCGCTGGAACACCGCGTCCAGCGCGCCCGACGCGACCTCGCTCGGCGCGCACTGCTTGTCGTCGCCGACGACGATCACCCGCGGCGCCAGCCACAGCAGGAACAGGCTGGCGATGTCGGCCTGGCTGGCCTCGTCGACGATCACCACATCGAACGCGCCGGGCTCCGCCGGAATGGAGGCGAGCACCTGCTGCAGCGGCATCACCCACGCAGGGACCGCGCCCTGCGCCACCTGCATCGCCGACCGGGCCGCCGACCGGTACTGCTCGGCGTACTTGCCGGTCCCCTTGCCGATGTTCGCGACCTGCCCGCGGTATGCCTGCAGCGCCTGCACCTGCTCTGCAGTCATCCGCTCCAGACAGCCGCGCCACGCCCGTTCCGCGGCGAGTTGCGCAGTCAGGCGGGCGATGTCGGCTTCGACGATCTCGAGGTCGGACTCGAGGCGCCGGTCGACCCCCTCCTCGTGATGTGCCTGCACCCACTGCTGCGCGCGGCGCCACGCCCACGCTTCATCCAGCTCGGCGACCCGGGCGAACCATCGCTCGTCGGAGGGACTCTCGGCAACGAGCGCGGCGAGCCCGGGACCGGAGTCCTCGAGCTGTCGACGCAGACCCGCCAGCAGCTCCTCCTCCGCCTGGACGGCACGCGCATCCTCCAGTGCGGACAGCGCAGATTCGACGCCGGCGTAGTCACCGGCACCGATCGCATCGACCAGCGCAGCACCCTCCGGGGACGGCGCCGACGAGAAGCACGCCGCCACTGACTCCGCCAGTGACTGCAGCGCCGTACGGGCCGCGTCGGTGTCGGATCGGGCCGCGATCGCGGCCGCTGCGGCGGCCAGAGCGGAGGCTTCTGCGATGCTCCGGACCGGAGGCACCCCGGGGTGAATCGACCGCAGCGCATCGGCGATCGAACTCGACTGCTCGACAAGTGCGTTCACGACCTGCCTCGATCGCTCGACGTTGGCGAGATCATTGACCTGCACCGCGCGCGTTCCGGCGGTGTCCAGGGGGACCCTCAAGTCGGCGAGGACGGCCGCTGCGCGGTGCACGCAGTCGAGGGCGCGGAGGTGCTCCGCGACCACGCGCATCAACTCGGCCGTCGTCGCCGGCTGACCGTCGACGGTGGCAACCGGGCCGAGCGCTTCAACCGCTTTCTGCTGGTCGCTCTTGCGGAACCGACCACGCCATTCGAGCCCGCCGTGCATCGCCGATGCCATCGCGCCGTACGCGTCGAGTGCGTGCCGCCCGGCAACCGGGACGTCCACTGTTCGAGGTCCGACGAAGCTGTCGGATTGGGTGGCGAGCTGCAGAAGCCCGGGAAGGTCGGAGGTCTTCGACCACAGGTGTTCCGCGGCGCCGGACAGCACCGCGTCCGCCGCCGCCTGGAACGCCGCGGACTGGCGTCGGATGTCGACGACCACGCCGTGCAGCCGTTCGCACCGCAGGCGAACATCCGTCAGGACGTGCTGCGGTGCCACGGCCAGCGCCTCCATGAGCCACGCCGCTTCGGGCTGAACATCCTGTGGTGCGGCACCCGCCCGCGCACACAACTGGTGCAGGTCGCCCGGGGACGGCAGCACACCGTCGATACGCGGCAACGCCTGCTGTAGGCGTTGTGCTCGTTCGGGCGTCGATCGCGCAGTCAGGTCCAGCATGGCCGGCACCTGTGCGCCACCGATGCCCGGCTCGGCCGAGTGCAGCGGCCCGGGCAGCCATCCGTAGCGGTCGGCGCAGCGGGTGACGTGCCGGACGATCGACGCCGCGGTCCCGGCGTACCCGGACGCGACCTCGGGGTGGACAAAGGTTTCGGACTCCCGGAGCGATCGAATGCGTTCGGTGATGCTGCTGCGTCGGCTCAGCGACTCGGTGCGCCGGGCGGTGAGGTCGTCGATGCGGGCATTCGTCGTGGCGGCGTTGTAGGACGACTTGCGGGTGGCGATCTCGGCGACGCTGCGGTTCAGCTCGGCGGATCCGCCGCGTCCGACGTCGGTGATCGCGACGCACAGTTCCTGCATCTCGGGCGGCAGCTTGTCGCGCAGCACCCTCAGCGCCTGCGCCTTCTCACTGGTGACCAGCACCCGCTGGCCCTGGGCAAGCAACGCGGACACCAGGTTTGCGATGGTGTGCGTCTTGCCGGTGCCGGGCGGGCCCTCGACGACCACACCGCTGTCCCGGGCGAGGCGAGCGATGATCTCCCGCTGCTCGGGGTTCGCCGGCAGTGGGAACAGCGGATCCTCGGCGAGCGTCGCGGAGGGGGCCGAGCCGGCGCGATCGAGCCAGTCCACCCGGTCGTCCGGCTCGATGGCCTCGACCAGCTGCGCCAACCCGAGCGGCACCGGGACGTCGTCGCGTTCGGCCTCGGTGATCATCCGGTCGTAGTACTCGACGAGCGCGAACGCGCCACGCTTGCGGAGCACGAGCGCCGGCGCGGCGACCAGCGTCCGGTCCGTGTCCGGGATGTCCGACTCGCCTTCCACCTGCACCGGCACGGTCAGCGATCGACCTGCCCACGCCTTCAGGAACACCGGGATCGCCATATCGATCGGCGACGACAGGCCCTGCAGCCCGTCCTGCAGCGCACGCGAACCCGTGGGGTCGAACATCGACAGGCCCGTGAGCAGCTGTGTGTCCTCGAGGCGTGGTGCCGTCTCGGACGCCAACCGGACCAGTAGGTCCCCGGACGCGTCGTCGCGTTCGATGGTCGCGGGTTGAGTGAGGATGTGTGTGCGCGCGGGCTCGCCGACATCGGTCGACGGCAAGGTGAGCAGGCCCGCGGCGAGGACGAGTTCGACGGATTCGGGGCGGGCGCCGAGCTCCTGCATCGCTCGTTGCAGCGCGGTGTTCAGCTGCCAGACCGGTCGACGTTCCCGGTCGGTGGCCGCCCACGCCTGCCAGTCCGCCAACCAGTCGTCGAATGCGGTGCCGATGTCGGTGACCTGGGGGTCGAGCGTCGGTGTCGCCGTCGAGTCGGTGACATCCCCGCGAACCCGGCCGTGCAGGTGGGCCGGCAATGCAGGCGGGTCGGAGAGCATGACACGGCGCGATCGGAGCACCACGTCGCCGGCAGCCGCGTCCCGGACGAGCGCCACCTCGACGGCATCCTCGGACAGCCACACCACGTCCTCGTGACGACGGTGGTCGAGCACCGGTTTGCTGCGCGATTTCACCAGTTCCCGCAGGAACCGCATCAACCTCTGGACCCGGTCCTTGAGGTGGGGATCGTCCTCCCTGTTCACGGCGTTGTCCCTCTCAATTTTCGGTTAGCTGCGCGTTGACGTACAGCGTAAGTAGTCGGTGCGACATGCGCGGGGCGACCCCAGATGGACCTCCTACTGCGGCAGGCCGAGCAGGTCCCAACGGTCGCGGCCATACCGAACGCGCGCCGGCTCGATCGCATGGTGGCCGATCCTCTCGCGGCGCGGGTCCCGGGCCACCCAGGCGTCCGTTGCGCGCCGAATCCCGTCCGCGACATCCTTCGCCTGAAGGATGAACACCGCTGGCGGACTGAGCCAGAGATCGACGAACGCCCAAAATCCGGCGCCTGTGTCGTCGGTATCCAGGTTCTCGTCGGTCTTCGACGCCTGCCAGGTTCCGTCGGTGCGGGTCTTCACCCGCACCACAATCGGATCGTGACCCCGCACCGTCACGCGTACCGCCGTACGCCGTGTGCCCGTCACCCGTGTCGCTGTCGCACCTCGATCACGGATCTGCTCGATGAACCAGGCGATTCCCAGATCCGCGGTGCTCGCGCCTCCGAGCGCCCGCCTTGTCGACTGCTCACCTCCTGCAAGTCGGGATTCCTGAACGTGGTCGACCTCGGTCGGGATGACGTACCGCACCGCCGCCAGCGACCGGCCGCTGCCGTCATCGACGGTCCAGGCGGTCCACCCGTCGGCCGGTGCATCGGCCCCGGGTTCGTACCGCTCGACGACGGCCGCGGCCGCGGCGGTCGGGTCCAGGAAGCGACGACCCACCAATTCCCCCTTCGTGACCTCTACGGCCTCGGTGCTCGGATCGCACACCGCAAGCGTGCGAAACCCGGCGCTGTCGAGGTACACCCGCCACCGGTCGCCCACCAAGGCACTCCGCGTGGGCGGCCGCGTGACAGTGGGTGTAGCTGCGACGGGTGGTTCCACCCGACTCGCAGATGCCTGCGTCGAAGTCGGTTGCGGCAAACACGTATTACGCACAACCGAATATCCAACGTCCGAGTTCGCATCGGATTCACCGATCGAGGACATATGCGCGTTCTCGCGACTCGGTGTCGAGTCGACCAGACCGTCGTCCTGGCCGGAATCCTGTTCCGATGTGTCGGGATACAGCGCCATCCACAGTGCCGCGAGCCGCTGGTGAGGCAGGCCGGCGATCGCAGTGCCGCGGGCCGCGGAAAAGAGCGCGGTGACGCCGGTGTCCGACGGCAGCGTGTCGACGAGGCTCCCCAATGCCTTCAAGACCGCGATCCGGTCCGGTTCCTCGTCGGGACGAGTCCCTCCCGCGGCGACCCAGACTTCCCCCACCCATGCCCAACTGACGCGCGGGTCGTCATCGAGACCGTCCAGAGCTTCCGCCAACTTCTCGGCTGCCTCGGAGCCGTCGGCTAGCCCCCGCTCCGCGATCACCGCATCGAGGACCTCCTGCGCCGTTGCCACATGATCCAACCGATCTAGCGCAGAAAGGAAGTCGATTTCCGGCGTCGAGATCCGTCCAGAGGCGGCATCGTCCGGGGCCAACAGTGCTGCCAGCAACTCGAATTCGGCTCGCTGCTCATGGCCGAAGAAGACCGCCTCGGGGTGACAGTCCGCGTCCTGCGCCAGGTCCTCCGCTCCGTCTACGAGTATGTGTGCCAGCCCTCCCGAACCACGCCGCGAGGGAATGAGCCGACACTCACGCACCGCAGCCAACGGCGCACGCCGCGGCTCGGTCGGTAGGGGGTAGCCGGAAACGCCGTCCCGGGTAATCCAGACATGGGTGCGGTCGAGAATGACCTGCCCGTCGATCCCGTGGAACCACCGCGGGTACTCCATGGACGGAACCGTCGTGCCCCTGCTCTCACCGGAGTGAACAGGTTCGGAGTGCTCGACGAAGTCGAGCAGATCGAGAAAATCGGGGAGCAGATCCGGACCGACACCTTGACGGCGAGCGCACCGCAGCATCCGCCGATATAGCGTGTCGAGCGTGTCCGGTGCCGCAGTCAGTCGCTCGAACACCGCCTGGTCGTGCTTGCCCCCGTTGGGGCGACTACCGTCCAGATTGGCCATCTTCGCCAGGATGCTGGAGTTCGGCCGTTTGAATAGGCGAGCCAACTCCGGCACCGGGAAGGGCGCTCTGCTCGCCGAACTGCTACCGAACCGGCTGTGATCGACCAACCGCATGGCGCACAGGCAGAGCACGACTTCCGCGGGAATGAAGTTGACTTGTCGGCCGGCGCCGGCGTCGGCTCTCGAGGCAACTGAACGCCAGGCGTCCTCCAGCTCCGGTTCGGTGGGGTCGAGGAAGTCCGCGAGCTCGTTCGCCACCGTCACAATCTCCCTGCCTACCGTCGAACCACGCGGGGAGGTCCACAAGATGCCCGCGTGCTGCGCTGAGATTAGCCGAGGCAACTGACATGCTCGAGCGCTGTCAGTCACACGAACGACGACATCATTTGCAGGATTCCCACACCGCCGAGCGCGACGGAGGACGAAAAGCCGCCCGAGCTCGTTCGACCGGCACTATCCCGTATCGAATCCACGACCATGTGATCGACTGTCCCGGTGACCGACGCCCTCCCCCAAGGCATCTACGAGCTCCTGCGCACCGACCGTCTCGATACTCAGCTGCAGGACACCGAGCTGATGCCGCAGTTCGAAGACATTCCGAAGGGAGATTCGCCGCACGTCCTCAGCCGGCACATCGCCGACGCAGCGACCCGCGCGCTGGAGGACATCGCCGAGCCGGAAGCTCGTCGCGAGCTGGCCAACCGGGTGCTGTCGGATCTCGGTGCCGTCGACGAGCGCCTACCTGCGCTGGAGCAGCTGCTCGGCTTGTCCTCGTCGCATGAGCCGATCCCTCGTCCGGTGACGCCGCTATCCGAGGTCGCACTGCTGACCAATGCCCGCGGAGAGCCGAACATGGCCAGCGAGGTCGCGCACGAGCTGGCCAGCGCCGACACAGTGGAGTTGTTGTGCGCGTTCATCCGCTTCGCTGGCATCAGCGTGCTCGCACCGCAACTCGCGCAGATCCGCGACCGGGGTGTGCCGCTGCGGGTGCTGACCACCACCTACCGCGGCGCCACCGAGCGCCGCGCCGTCGACGAACTCGTCACCACGTACGGCGCCCGGGTTCGTGTCCGCTACGAGACCGCGTCCACGCGCCTGCACGCCAAGGCCTGGTTGTTCCGCCGCGCCAGCGGATTCGACACCGGCTACGTCGGCAGCTCCAACCTGTCCCGCTCCGCGCTCCTCGACGGCCTCGAATGGAACGTTCGCATCTCGGGCGTGAGCACCCCCGCCCTGATCCGCAAGTTCGAGGCCACCTTCGACACCTACTGGAACGACCCGGCGTTCAAGGACTACGACCCCACCACCGACGGCGAGCTCCTCGACCGCGCACTCGCCGAGGCCGGCGGCGCAGGATCGGGACGCGTCACGCTGACCCTCTCCGGTCTCGAGGTCCGCCCGAAGCCGCACCAGGAAGCCATCCTCGAAGCCCTCGACGTCGAACGCGTCGTCCACGACCTGCACCGCAACCTCGTCGTCGCCGCGACCGGCACCGGCAAGACCGTGGTCGCCGCCCTGGACTACCACCGGCTCTCCGACGCCGCCGGGCGTCGACTGCCACTGCTGTTCGTCGCGCACCGCAACGAAATCCTCGAGCAGGCGCTGCGCATGTACCGAGAGGTCCTGTCCGACGCGAACTTCGGCGAGCTGTACGTCGACGGTCTCCGGCCGACCGCATGGAAGCACGTGTTCGCCAGCGTCCAGTCACTCAATGCCGCGGCCCTCGCCACCCTGGACGCGACACAGTTCGAGGTCGTCGTGGTCGACGAGTTCCACCATGCCGAGGCCGCAACCTACCGACGACTGCTGGAGTACCTGCAGCCCGTCGAACTGCTCGGACTCACCGCGACCCCGGAGCGTTCCGACGGCCGCAACGTCCTCGACTGGTTCGGCGGACGCGCCGCCTACGAGTTGCGCCTGTGGGATGCACTCGACCAAGATCTGCTGTGCCCGTTCCACTACTTCGGCATCGCGGACAACACCGACCTACGAGCCGTGACGTGGAGCCGCGGCAGCTACGACCAGGCCGCACTGTCGAACGTCTACACCGGCAACGACGCCCGCACCAGACTCGTGCTGCAGGGCATTCGTGACAAGGTTGTCGACCCGACGCGTATGCGGGCCCTCGGATTCTGCGTCTCGGTCGAGCACGCCCGGTACATGGCCCGGGTGTTCACTGATCAGGGCGTCCGATCGCTGGCGGTCACCGGTGAGTCCACCCGAACCGAGCGGGCCGAGGCGTTCGCCGCGCTCCGGGCCGGCGAGGTGCAGTGCTTGTTCGCCGTCGACCTGTTCAACGAGGGCCTCGACATCCCCGACGTCGACACCTTGCTTCTTCTGAGGCCCACCCAGAGCGCCACTATATTTCTCCAGCAGCTGGGCCGCGGCCTGCGTCGCAGTGCGGGCAAGGCGGTACTGACGGTCCTCGACTTCATCGGCCAACAGCGGCGCGAGTTCCGCATCGACGCCCGCTACCGCGCACTGACCGGGTCGTCCCGCAAGCGACTGATCACCGAGATCGAGGAGGGCTTCCCCTATCTGCCCGGTGGCAGTCGTCTGATCCTCGACAAGGTCTCTCAGCAGATCGTCACCGAGAACGTGCGGGCCTCGCTGCGTCTCAATCAGCGCAAGGAGATGGTCAACGACGTCCGCTCGCACGGCATCGCGTCCCTGGCCACGTACCTCCGCGAGTCGGGCCACGAGCTGGTCGACGTCTACAGCGGCCGCGGCAGCTGGACGGCCCTACGCCGCGACGCCGGCCTGCCGACGCCACCGGCCGGGCCGGACGAGGACGAGTTGCTGCGGCGCGTCGCTGCCCTCACCCACGTCGACGATCCCGAGCGCGCCGACATCTACCGCCGCCTCGCCTCGGTCGACGGACCCAGCTACAACGACCTGTCCGAGCGCGAGCAGACCCTGGGGCGGATGCTGTTCTTCACGCTCTGGCCCAATCGTGGCGGCTTCGACGCCTACGAGGACGCGTTCGCGCACCTACGCATTCATCCCGCGGTGTGCGAGGAAATCTCCCAGTTGCTCGGCGTCGCAATGGAGCGGATCGCCCATGTCCCACGCACGATCAGCCCAGCGCTCGCGTCGATTCCGCTCTTGACGCACGCTCACTACCGCCGCGAGGAAGTTCTCGCCGCCACCAACTGGGCGTCGATGGCGCGCGCCGCCCGCGGCCAGGCCGGTGGCGTGATCTGGGCGCCGGACACCAAGATCGATGCGCTGTTCGTAAACCTGCACAAGGACGAGGGTCAGTTCAGCCCGACCACGATGTACAGGGACTTCCCGATTGCCCGCGACCTGTTTCATTGGGAGTCCCCGAACTCGACCGCGCTGTCCTCCGGTCCAGGTCAGCGCTTCCTGCACCACCGCGAGATGAGTACCCACGTCCTGCTGTTCGTCCGCGACCGCCCGCACAACGAACTGGGTGCAGCGCCGTTCCTCCTGCTCAGCGAGGTTGACTACGTCGAGCACCGCGGGGAGCGGCCGATCGCGATCACGTGGCGGTTGCGGCGGCCCATGCCGTCCGAAGTGTTGCAGAGCGGTGCGGTGGTTGCAGAATGACCCGTCGCGAAGGCCAGGGGCGGCGCGGAGTAGGTGCGTGCGTAGATGGCGCCGATTGATGAGGTGAGCGATCCCGGTGTCCAAACGCCAAATTAATCAACTGAATCACCCGGCCAGACAATCAATCTCGGCCACTACGGTAGTAGCGCCGTCGTCAGCTCATCCGCTTTCCCGCACAGATCACGCGCAGGGTCGCCCTCCGCCTCGGAAAGCGTTCGGACCTCCATCCTCCCCTGTTCCGACCGCAGCGAGATCGTGCACTCTTGTGAGAAGTGCTCACCACTTTGGTGATCCTTCGTCCCGGTTCGTCCGCTGACGACAGCCCCGAACTACGAACCGAGGCCCGGTCTTCCCGCCCCCTTGTCACACCCCACTGCCAAGATCACCTCATGGACCCACCCGACGACGAATTCGAACCGCCGGCCGCCTGCATTCAGTGGTGCAGCACCCGCTCATACGACCTGCACGTCCTCGACGACGGCGTCGAGATCGATCTGGACTGGTGGAACTCCCAGGTCACCAAGGCAGGCCACGAAATCAGTTTGCGAGCACGCAATTTCGACGGTCACATCGTCAACACCGGGAGGGCGGTGCTGCAGCGCAACGATCTGCGCTACCACAAGGAATTGGTCGACGGCGACAACGACGCGCTGGGGCTGCTGTTCCTGTGCGCGGCCTGGCGCAGCAGGCACCCCGATCGGCGGGCCGCGCTCCGCTTTCCGGACATCGTCGACCGCCATGCCCAGCCGGGCAAGTCTCCGCTGGTCGAGATCACCCACACGCTCGATCACTGTCTGCAGTGCCGCCATATGCCGGACAACCCGAACCGGCCCTGGTCCGCATGGCCCATCACCCCCGGCGTCGGCGTCGCGCTGCTGGCAACGTTTCTGTGGGCCACCGACGTCCACACGTCCGCCGGGCCCGCCCAACTGGTCGACCAGCACGGGGTGTCGACGCTGCTACACGAGGGCTGGCTCGAAGACCCGTCCGTCAACGACTTCACTCCGCGCCGCTACCTCCACTACCTCGAGCTGCTCCACTCCTGGGCGCGGCAGGCCGACACCGAGCCCGAGCTGGTCGAGATGTGGCTGGTGCAGCGCTGGAACGCCCGTGTCCGCGAGGCCCGCGGCGGCGCACCCGCGCAGCCGACGTTGTTCTGAACCAACCGTCAAGCTGGAGCCCTACGCCCCACCGGCAGCGCCGCTGCGATCGTCACAGCCGTCTGCTGCATCCCATCGCAGACGTCGAGCCCCGCATCCGTCGCCTTCTCACGCTGGTACCGCGTGAGAAGCACCTCGCCGTACGACGCCTGGAATGCCAACGTGCACATGTTCGGCCGGCTCGGGTCACGAGCCTCGAAGCCCGACCTTCCGGCGACCGTGATCGGCGTGACGACCTTCGTCGGCGAATCACGCTTCTGTTGTGCTTGCTGCTCCGTGACACTGATGTTGCCGGAGGAGATGCCCAAGCTGTACATGTCGGAACTGAGGTCGCACACCAGGAACTTGTAGCTGCCACCGTCGAAGTCGGACGGCTCCAGGTTGTTCGGGTCGTAGCCCGCCTTCATCACCACCTCCCGCGGCAGGCTCTTGCACGGATCGAACAGAATCTGCTGGCGCGCAGAAGATTCAGACGCTTTAGGTGACTGGGAAGCTGTGACAGCCGTCGATCCAGCCGCGGGAGGACCCGTCGTCGCCGAAGCGCATCCCGCGAGTGAGGCGGCCGCGAGCACTGCGAGCAACGCTTTGAAGGCCTTCACGCTTCCAGGTCCTTCCCGAGTTCGCCGAGAGTGGTAGCGAACTGCTCTTCCATCGCAGCGAACCCTTCGCCTCCCGCAAGAAAGTTCTCGCGCATACGGATTGCTACGTCGCGGAACTGGCCGAGCCGTTCGTACAAAGAGTCTGAACTCCCGCGAGCCTTGCGCTCGAACCCTTCCATGAGTTGCCGCGCCGAATGCAACGACCCAGCGGCCGACCGCAAGTCCGTGAGTCGGTCGACTTTTTGCATCTGAGTTTCCAAGCCGTCGATCAGTTCCTGCACGGCATCCGCGCATTGCTGAGCCGCTTCCGGGCTCAGCCGTAGGTTCTTCCCCACCGTTGATGTCCTCCCCATCGCGCGCGATCCATCGGCGCTGAACCAGCTCAACCTATCAATGCGCCGTGACTTCCCGGCAGGTAGAGATCACCCGCACCCGGTACCGTGGTGCCCGCCCACCCCCTGCACGCGAACAGAGGAACCATGACCGATCAGGCCGACCTCCCCCTGCAGCTCGACGACGCCTTCGCCGTGGCCACCGAGGACCGCGACGAGTTGCGCTCGTACTGCCTGCGCGCGCTGACCGAACTGTTCGGCGCCGAGCCGGACCTCGACGAGGACGGCGACATCGTCGTCCCGGTGCACGGTTTCGCGCTGTACGTCACGGTCGCCGAGGACGGCCCGCAGCTGCACGTGTGGTCGTCGCTGCTCGACGGGGTCACCGACCGCGCCCGCGCCGCCGGGCCGCTGCTCGACCTGTCCGAGGAGTGGCCGCGGCTGCGGTTCACGCTCGACCGCGAGCACCTGCTGGTCTCGACGCTGCTGGACGCGGACCCGTTCGCGCCGCAGCACCTGCTGAACCTGGTCGAGGAGATCCACGAGCTGACCCACGACCTCGACGACGACTTCGCCGCCCGGTTCGACGCCGCGCTGGACTGCGACGCCGACGACGACACCTACGCGGGCGACTGCAACCCCGCCGGCTGTGACTGCGGCGATTGCGACTGCGCCGGCGACGGCCTGGGCGAGACCATCCCGGTCGGGGCGCCACAGGACTGACCGCGCCGCGGGACCGACCCCCGCGCGACCCCTTCCCTGTTACCGGGACCCCTGGTGCGCCAGACCACACCTGTGAGGTAGGGATGAAGCAGAAGACTTTGCCCCGATTCACAGCGAGGTAGTGATATGTCCGACGCATTGGCCATCGGTGATGGCATCTTCCAGATCACGGTCCCGATGTCACACAACCCGCTGGGCAGCACGCTCATCTATGCGATGGAGTCGCCGAACGGGATAGTGCTGGTCGACGCGGGCTGGGACGGCGACGAGGGCTGGGAAGGCTTAACCGGCGGGCTCGAGTCGGTGGGCCACTCGATCTCCGAGGTCGAGGGCGTCGTGCTCACGCACTTCCACCCCGACCACACCGGCCTGTGCGGGCGGGTGCGCGAGGCGTCGGGTGCGTGGATCGCGATGCACGAGGCCGACCACGAGATGTTCCGGCTGATGTCGTCGCCGCACGACGAGGCGTGGGTGACCGAGCAGGTCCAGAACCTCACCAACGCCGGCGCCCCCGCGGACGCCCGCGACGCGTTCGCTGCGCTCGGGCACAGCGCCCCCGCCGGCCCACAGTCCGCGCCGGACCGCACCCTCACCGACGGCGAGGTGATCTCGCTCGCCGGCCGCGGGCTGAAGGTCGTGTTCACGCCCGGGCACACCCCCGGACACGCGTGCTTCTACCTCGAGGACGCCGACGTCATGTTCACCGGCGACCACGTGCTGCAGAAGACCACCCCGCACGTCGGCAACTTCACCTATCCACTCGAGGAGCGTGACGCGCTCGCGGAGTTCCTCGACTCGCTCGGCCACGTCCAGTCGATGGGCATCACCCGCGGCCTCGGCGCGCACGGCACCCCGATCACCGACCTGCCGGGTCGTGCGAAGGAACTGATCGCGCACCACGAGGAGCGACTCGAGCATCTCTACGAAGCGTTCGGCGACGACGAGATCACCCTCTGGGAGGTCGCCCAGCGGATGAAGTGGTACCGCCCGTGGGGGGAGTTCCACCCGCTCGCGCAGAACATGGCGATGTCCGAGGCGGCCGCGCACCTGCGGCACCTGGTGGCGCGCGGCAAGGTCGTGCAGCTGCCGGGCACCGAGCCTGCCCGCTTCGCCCGCCGCTGACCGGCTGCCGCAGCCGGCCCGCGCCGCGATCCGATACCCCGGCGCGCCGGGGTATCGGATCGGCATCGTCTCGCGTTGACCGAACCATGACGCACCCCCAATCGGGCAGCGGTTGGCCGCGGCAGCGTATCGCCGCCGAGCGGGCCGACGCCGCGCACCGCATCGACTTCCTCACCGCCCGGCTCGACGAGATCATCGAGGGTTCACGCCTGGACACCAACGACGACGAGCACGACCCGGAGGGTGCGACCGTCGCGTTCGAACGCGCGCAGACGGCGTCCCTGCTCGCCGAGGCGAGGCGCGACCTCGACGAGTTGGACGCCGCCGTGCACCGGCTCGACACGGGCGGCTACGGAGTCTGCGAGAAGTGCGGCCGCCGAATCGGCGACGAGCGGCTGGACGCCCTGCCCTCCGCGCGGCGGTGCATCGACTGCGCCTGACCTGCCCGGCTCGGATGTTCGGCCGTCCCGGCTCAGACGACGCGCCGCGGATGACGCCTCGGCAGGCGGCTACCCCAGCCGGTGTTCCTCGATCGGGGTGCTGAACCCGGTCCCGTCGAGGTCCAGGTAGAGCTCGCGTTCGGTCACCGAGATGCTCGCGGTGGTGCGACGCGCGATCGCCGCGGCGGCGGCGTCGACGAACCCCCGGTCGAGGCTGTAGAGCGGGATGGCCTCGGCGTGGTGAATCCGCTTGCCGCTCAACGCCGCCAGCACCTTCGCCGGGTCGCGGTGGGTGTAGATCGCGACCCGGTCGGCGAGCTTCGCGGCGCGGTGGATGCGGTCGGCGTCGGGCGCGCCGACGTCGATCCAGGCGGTCAGCCGGCCGGTGAGATCGCGCACGAGCACGGGCGGCTCGTCGGTCGCGGACACCCCGCCGTCGCTGAACGCGATGCCGTCCTCGTATTCGAGGCAGTAGGCGAGCAGCCGCGTCAGCATGTACTCGGCGGTCTCGGACGGATGCCGCGCGACCCGCAACTCCAGGTCCTGATAGACGCCGCGGTCGACGTCGGCCAGCTGGATCGTGAAGGTGTACAGGGTTGCGCTCAGTGCCATGGGTTCCACAGCATAGTGGGCCGGCCGAGCCGTGCGTTGTGCGCAGCAGGCTGAGCCGCAACGCCGACCACGCACCACTCCCAGCCAACACACAGCTTTTCTGCGACGATGTCCCCAGTGATCGTGCCGTGACCGTCGACCATCCGGGAGTCCCCGTGACGCGCAAGCCCCTCGCCCACCGCAAGGCCGCTACCGCGCTTGGTGCCGCCGCACTACTGGTGGGCGCCGGCCTCGCCCTCGCGCCCACCGCATCGGCGGCCGCCGCCCCGGGCCGCGACATCGCAATGCCGTTCCCGTTGGGCGGGCCCGCGCACAACGTGCGATTCGGCGCGATGACGTTCTGCCACTTCCCCAACGGCATCGACAACCCGCCGGTGGTACAGATGCTCAGCGCCAACCCCGTCGACCTCAGCGTCAACACCTCGAACCCGTTCGATCTGGTGGCCCAGTTCCTGCCGTTCAACAGTGCCACCGTCGCCTGGACCAATCACACGACCGGCAAGTCGGGCCAGAACACGGTCCAGACCAACGGACGCGAGGTCGGCGTGCGGGACATCCCGACCGGCACCGGCGACCTGACCGTCACGGTCACCGCGAGCCGATCGGCGTTCCCCACCATCAACCCCGGCTCCACCGCACCGGTCGCCTCGGTCACCCATTCGGAGACGTTCGAGGTGCCGGGCGTCGTCGGCACTTGCAGCGGCTGACACCACCGCTCAGCCCTTGACGAACTCGACCAGGTCGGCGTTCAACTGCGCGGCGTGCGTGATGTACATGCCGTGCCCGCCGGTCGGGTACTCCTTGTAGACCGCGTGCGGGACGAGCTTCGCGGTGCGCCGGCCGGTGAGCTCGGCGGGGGTGGACTGGTCGGCCGCCCCGTGCAGGATCAGCACGGGAACGGTGAGGCGCCGCAGGTCCGGGCGGCCGTCGTTGTGGAAGGCCGCGCGCCAGAACGCGATCGTCGCCCACGGCGCGGCGGACAGGCACTGCCGCATGGTCAGGTCGATCAGCGCGGGCGAGACGGTGTTGCCAAGGTGGGTGGCGAAGAAACCCTGCGCGCGGTCGGCGAACCACTTCGGCCGGTCCACCCGCATCGCGTCGACGAGCGCCTCGCACGCGGCCTCCGGCACACCCTCGGGGTTGTCGTCGGTCAGCTCGAGGTACGGCAGCGTCGAGGAGATGAACGCCACCCGCGCGACCCGGTCCTCGCCGTGCCGGCTCAGGTAGCGGGCGACCTCGTTGCCGCCGGCCGAATGGCCGACGAGGGTGACGTCGCGCAGGTCGAGAAGCTCGATCAGCTCGGCGAGGTCGTCGGCGAGCGAGTCGATGTCGTAGCCGGCGGCGGGGCGGTCGGACCGGCCGTGTCCGCGCCGGTCCATCAGAATGCAGCGGTAGCCCTGCTCGACGAGGTGCGGCACCTGGTATTCCCACATGTCGGCGCTCAGCACCCAGCTGGCGACGAACACGATCGGGCTGCCGGTTCCGTAGTCCTCGTAGGCGAGTCGGACGTGGTCGCGGGTGTCGAAGGTCGGCATCGTGACTCCTTGGTCGAGGGTTGAATCCTGATGCCGATCACGCTATTTCGCGTCCGGTGTGCGCGCGATTACCCGAGAGGTAATGACCGACACCACCCGTCAGTCCGCGGTGATGATCTCCTCGACCAGTTCCGGTCGGCGCTCGCGCACCCGCCGCAGCACCAGGGTCGCGACCGCCGCGGCGACGAAGCAGGTGACCGCGCCCAGCGCGAGCCCGGCGCGGCCGCCGAACGTCTGGCTGACCCAGCCGGCCACCGGCCCGCCGATCGCCGTCGACCCCATGAACGCGACCGCCCACAGCGCCATCACCCGCCCGCGCATGCTCGGGTCGGCCTCCAGTTGCAGGGTGCTGTTGGTGGTCGCGGTGTAGGCGACGCTGACCGCGCCGACCAGCACCATCGCCGCGATCATGGTGCCCAGACTCGGCGCCAGCGCGGCGACCGTCATCACCACGCCGAATGCGGTCGCGGTCACGACCAGCGCCTTGTTGCCGGTCCGGCCCCAGGTCGCCATCGCCAGTCCGCCGACCACCGCACCCGCGCCCATGGCGGCGGTGAGGAACCCGTACGAGTCGGCGCCCGCGTGGAAGGTGTGCTCGGCGACCACCGGCAGCACCACCTGGAACTCGTAGGTCAGGCAGCCGATCAGCGCCATCATCACCAGCGGTACCGCCAGCGCCGGGGTACGCCGCACGTACGCGATGCCCGCCCGCAGCTGTCCGCGTTCACGTTTCGCCGGCGGCGACGGCTCCAGCTTGGACACGTCCAGGCATAGCAGCGAGACGACCACGGCGACGAAGCTGACCGCGTTGAGCATGAAGCACAGGCCGAGCCCGCCGGTCGCGATGATCAGGCCGGCGACCGCGGGCCCGACCGCGCGGGCGACGTTGACCAGCACCGACTGCAGGCTCACCGCGTTGCGCAGGTCGCGCGGGCCGACCATCTCGAGCATGAACGACTGGCGCGCCGGGCTCTCGAAACACTGGTTGAGTCCCAGCGCCACCGCGAGCAGGTAGATGTGCCACATCTGCACGGTGCCGGTGATGGTCAGCAGGCCGAGCACCAGCGCCTGCACGCCCATCAGCGACTGCAGCACGACCATCAGCCGGCGCTTGTCGACGCGGTCGGCGATGACCCCGCCGTACGGCCCGAGCAGCAGCATCGGCACCGTCTGCAGCGCGACGACCAGACCGATCGCGGTGCCGGAGCCGGTCAGCTGCAGCACCAGCCACGACTGGGCGATCGACTGCATCCAGGTGCCGATCAGCGACAACGACTGGCCGGAGATGTAGCGGCGGAAGTTGGTGTTGGCCAGCGCGGCGAAGGTCTGCCGGTGCAGCGACGCGAGGCTGCGGGTGGGCTTCGGTTCGGTGACCGTCATCGGGCGGCGCCCGCGGGCTCGCCGACAGCCGGGGTGGGCAGGCGCACCAGATGATCCGCCAACTCCTCGAGCGCGGGCAGCGCGGTGAGCAGCTGCTCGGTGTGCTCGGGGGTGAGCAGGTTGAGCTGCTCGGCGAACAGTGCGGAGCGTTTGGCCTTGAGCCGCCGGTGCAGCGCCTTGCCCGCCGGGGTGGTAGAGACACGTACGGCGCGTTTGTCGTTGGCGTCGGCGGCACGGTCGACGAGGCCACGGTCGTCGAGCTTGCCGAGGATCCGCGAGAGCATCGTCGGGTTCAGGCCCTCGATCTCGGCGAGCTCACGCACCCCGAGCGGGCCGCGGCGCGCGGTCGTCGCCAATACCGAGAACTCGGTGCGGGTCATCCCCTCTTCGGAGGAGTGCCGGTCGACGCGACGGGCGATGCGCCCGAGCGCTATCCGGATGCGGTTGACCTCATCCTCACCGAAGCGGTCGTCACTGCTGCGCGGTCCGGGCACCCGTCCTCCAATTACTTGCCTATCAGCAAGCATACTCTGGGGACGGGCGCCCGGACGCCGTGTTCCGGCTCACGCCAGCGGCAGCCCCGCGTCTTCCCAGGTCAGCATCCCGCCGTCCAGGTTGGTCGCGTCGCGGCCCTCCTGGGTGAGGATCCGCGTGGCCAGGTAGCCGCGCATGCCGACGCGGCAGGTGGCGATGACGGGTCCGTCGGGCACCTCGTCGAGCCGCTTGCGCAGCTCGTCGAGCGGGATGTTCACCGCGCCGGCGATGGTGCCGGCGGCGACCTCCTCGGGCGTGCGCACGTCGAGGACCGTCGCGCCCGCGGCGACCGCGGCGTGCACCTCGTGCCACTGGGTGGTGCCCACGGTACCGGCGGCGAGGTTGTCGGCGATCATGCCGAGCATGTTCACCGGGTCCTTCGCCGAGCCGAACTGCGGCGCGTACGCGAGCTCGAGGTCGGCCAGATCCGCGGCGCTGAGCCCGGCCCGCATCGCAGTCGCGATCACGTCGATCCGCTTGTCCACGCCCGACCGTCCGACGCCCTGGGCACCCAGGATCAGCCCGGTCTCCGCGTCGACGACGAGCTTGAGCTTCATCATCTCGGCGCCCGGATAGTAGCCGGCGTGGTCGGACGGGTGGGTGTGGATGACGTGGATCGCCCGGCCCTGCTGTCGCAGCGTGCGCTCGTTCGCCCCGACCACCGCGGCGGCCAGGCCGAACAGCCCGACGATCGCGGTGCCCAGGCTCGGCAACGCCCCGGCGGTGCGGCCGCAAATCACGTCCGCGACCATCCGGCCGTGCCGGTTGGCGATGTTGGCCAACGGCACCAGCGTGTCCTGCCCGGTCACCGCGCTGGACTCGACCGCCACGTCGCCGACCGCGAAGATGCGCGGATCGCCGGTGCGGCGCTGCGCGTCGACGAGCACTCCCCCGCCCACGCCCAGCTCGAGCCCGGCGTCGCGAGCCAGGCCCGATTCCGGCCGCACGCCGGTCGAGGCGAGCACCAGCGCGGCGGGAACGACCGAGCCGTCGTCGAGCCGCACCGAGTCCTCGTCGATGGCGACCGCGCGCAGCCCGGTGCGCACGCGCACGCCGTTGCCCTCGAGGTGGCGGGCGACGACCGCGGCCATCTCCGCGTCCAGCGGCGCGAGGATCTGGTCGGCGGCCTCGACGATCGTGACGTCCAGGCCCCGGCCGGCGAGATTCTCCGCCGCCTCGAGCCCGACGAAGCCGCCGCCGAGCACGACAGCGCTGCGCGGGTCCCGCTCCAGATCGGCCATGACCGAGTCGAGGTCGGGCACGTCGCGTAGCGTGTGCGCGCGCTCGATGCCCGGGATCGGCGGCACCACGGCCGACGCGCCGGTGGCGAGTACCAGGGCGTCGTACGAGAGCGTGCCCGTGGTGTCGGCAGACCGGTCGACGACCGTGATCGTGCGCGCCCCGCGGTCGATCGAGACGACCTCATGGGAGGCGCGCACGTCGATGTCGAAGCGCTCGGCGAGCGACTCGGGAGTGTGCAGCAGCAACTCGTCGCGCTCGGCGATGGTGCCGCCGAGGTGATACGGCAGTCCACAGTTCGCGAACGACACGTACGGGCCGCGCTCGAGGACGACGATCTCCATGTTCTCGTCGTTACGCCGCAACCGCGTCGCCGTGGACATGCCCGCCGCAACTCCGCCGACGATCACCGTGCGGCGGATCGCGCTGCCGGCCGTGTTGTTGTCGACCACGCCGATCACCCCTTCCCGAACAGCCGCCCGAGGAATCCGCCGGATGGCGCGTCCTCCGGGCAGGTGCACCGCTGACTCTTGGGAACCGACCGCATCACCTCGTCGACGTGCTGCCCGCACCCGGACCACGTCGTCTTACCGCACTTCCGGCAGGTCACCGCTCGACACACAATTAGCCTCCTCAGGCACGACAACGATGTCCTCCAACATACCCCAGGGGGCATCATCGCGCCGGTGGGCGCGGTGTGGTCGAGCACACAGGCTTTCTGTCGGTCCCCGGGGCTACGTTGTTCCCACATCGGCCGCCCGCACCCAGTGGGCCGGCGTACGACAGGGGGTTGCCATGACCGACTTCACCGACTTCGACGACGCGGTCGAGCGGGCCTGGCGGCAGTTCCGCGCCGGCCTCGCCGATCACCTCGCCGCACTGGACGCGGGCGACATGGTCGAGTTGCGCCCCGGTGCCGTGGAGTCGGTCGACGGGCCGCCGCGCGTCCGGTTCCATGCGTGGACGGCCGAGCACGTGCGGTGCGAGGTCTTCGCGGACGGCCCGGACGCGCCGTTGTCCGACGAGCAGCGGTCGGGGCTGGTCGAACTCGGCTGGTTCCCGCCGACCTGCCCGCCCGAGGGTGATCCCGGCGGCGGCTCGTGTGCGTACTTCGTGGACCTGCCGGCCCGCCGAGCCGATCAGCTCGCGCAGATGGCGGTCGCCGCGCTGCGCCGGGTCTGGGGCGTCGAGCATCCGGTGTTCGTGCGCACCACCGACGGCCTGCACCCGATCGCGCTCGCAGGCGCCGAGCCCGCCGGGGACGACGCTCCCACACCGGACCCGAACGAGCCGATCTGCCCCGACGACCGGGACCATCTGGTCGCGGTCGTCGACGAGGTGCTGACCGCCGCGATCGGGGCGGCGCCGCACGTCGATCGGGACGGCGACTTCGAGCTGCGAGTGCATGGTCGCAGCGTGTACGTCATCGTCACGCAGCACTGCCCGATGGTGCGTATCTGGGTTCCGTTGCTGCACGGCATCAACGGGCGCACCCGGGCGGCCGAGCTGATCACCGACCTGGTGCCGCGGTGGGCGCACCTGCGGCTGCTGCTCATCGAAGACCGGCTGCACGCCGAGATCGACGTGGTCGGCGATCCGTTCGTGCCCGCGCATCTGCTGGACCTGCTCGGCCACATGGGACGTTTCCTCGCCACCGCCGACGCGGCCTTCGCCGACCGGTTCTCCGGACGGCTCTACGGCACCGACGACGAGCAGGACGAAGATCTCGACAGCGCCGTACTCGATGACGACGAGCGTCCCTGCGACGAGGGGTACGACGACTGGGCTGCCGCCGCCGCAGACGGCGAGCACGCGGCCGACGACGCGGATGGCGAGGCGGTCCTGCCGCCGGCGCTGCTGACTCTGCTGGAACTCGACCCCGACGGTGACGCGCCGAAGCTGAGTGCCGAGGAGGTGGCGGCCGTATGCGATCACGACCGCGACGACATCCTCGAGTACCTGCACCTGTCCGGGGAGCAGGTACTCGCGTGGCACTCCTCCGCCGAAGCGGCCCGCGCCGAGGGCGATTCGGCGGAGGCCGACGCGTGCGAACACGAGATGCTGGCGTGGCAGCGGACCGTCGACTCGCTGCGCGCGGCGCTGCGGGTGGTGGTCATCCCGCCCGAGCTCCCCCATCCACCGGACGTGCACCAGGGGGCACTGTTCGACGTGCCCGGTGAGCCGTCGCTGTTCGACGAACCCTCACTGTTCGACGAACCGAGTTGAGCGCGGGGCCGGCCGAGATCAGGTGCCGGCCAGGTGCACCGCACGCACCGCCAGAGTGCGGGACTCCGGACAGGACGGAGTCGTCACCACGATGGCGCCACTGCGTTCCTGCGGACCGTCGATCGTCATCGTGTGCTCAGGATGGTCGGTGTCCATGAACACCACCACCTGGCACATGAGCTTGTCCGTGTCCCCTCGAACGGTCCGCAACTCGAGCGCCGTCTTCCCGACCACGTCGATCGTGTCGGCTGTGGGATCCGCAGGGTCGGCCTGTGACGTCTCGTCGATCTCGAACTTGATCTCGTGCGGCTGACCGTCACCGCGATTCGCCCGGCAGAAGGTGGTGTCCATCGCATCGACGGACTCGACCTCGTGCAGTGCGGCGAAGGCCAGGCACGGATCGACCGTTGACAGGCGGAACGGGTTGCGCGCAGGCGAATCCCGCCGCTGTGGATGCGTCTGCACCAGCCGGAGCGTGGCGTTCAGGGCATCGCGAGCGAAGTCGCAGGGATGCGGTACATCGTTCTGCAGTGCCGTGAACTGGAAGTTGAATGTGGTGCCCTGCACCGACGGGAACAGCGCCAGACAATAGCTGGAGTACTCCGCGACCGGCAGTTGCTTTCCGTCGACGGACAATTCGGGAAAGTGTGCCCGTACGTCATGGTCGGTGTCGGACGCGAAGACCGGGTCGTCGAGGTTGCCGGTGCGAATACGGAATCCGTAGCGCAGTCGATTGGTGTCAGGGTCGACGAGAATGATGTCGCAGGAGTCGAGCGTCGACCCGGGACCGAGCGCAATCTGTTTACCGAGCTTGGTCACGGTGGGCAGATCGAGATAGCCGCACGGGTCCAATTGCTGTGCTGCGGTGCGCTCCTGCGCTCGCGCCGCGGTCTGCGACCCGAACCGGGCGTAGAAGGACTCGGTCGTGTCGGACCGGGTGGTCTCACCGGAGCCGGCGCGGGGTGCGTTGCCACCGGCCGGCACAGCCTGCCCGGACACCGTCGAGCAGGCCGACAGGAGCAGGACCAGCACCGCCGCCGGCAGAACCGAGAGTCGTCGCAGCCGCTGAAAGGGGCGATCAATGCGCATCGATGAACAACTCCTTGGCCGCCCGCAAGATCGCCTCCGATACGTCGCACCGGTTGCCCACGCCGGCGAGAAGTTGCACCTCGATCTGCGGCGCGATCGCGGTCTGCGACCGGTACCCGTCTCCGATCGCGGCGACGGCGGGCCCCCATGCCGTTGTGGCGGTGTCGACAGGACCCGCACGGTAGATGCTCTTGCAGTAGTCGTGACCTGTGACGAACCCGAACGGCTCCGCAGCGGCGTGCACACCGAATGTCACCGTGTACTGGGGTGGGAGCGACACACCGGGCGGGCGTTCGAGCGCGAACGTGCAGGTGTAGGGATCCTGGGAAGCCTTGAGTTGACTCACCTTCACCTGCGGTGGCAGGTGCTCGCCGACCTCACACGCGGAGTGGCCGGTCAGGACGCCACCCGGCGCACGCTTCGGCGGCACGGTCCTGGCCAACCGAATGGTCGCCGCGACGACGTTCCGGGCTACCCCGCAGGCGTCGGGCAGCCCTGCTACCTCGACACCGGAGCGCACCGGTCGCGGACGGGCCGTGATCTCACCGCTTCGATCCGGTTGCACGGCAATCGGCAGCGGGAAGAACAGCGTGCAATCGGGGTAGCCGTCCCGTAACCGGTCGACCGGAGTGCCTGCGACCGCGCCGTCGGGATCGGTCCGGAGGTCACGGTCCGCGACCAGCCGGAACGTCACCCGCTCGAGACTGCGGACGTCGAACACCTCCGTGCAGTCGGTGAGCTTGTCGATCGCGGTGGGTCCGCGCAACAGCGCCGGCTTCCCCAGACCGAAAACCCCCGCGTCGACAAAGCCACACGGATCCAGGGTGCGGAGGTAGTCGGCCACCCGTTGTTTGTAGGCCGCCGAAACACCTGCGGTCTGCCCGTCGACCGTCAGGTCGCCGTAGCCCACGGGCCCAGGCGCCGACGATTGCGACGGCCCCGACGAGCTATCTTGTCCCCCAGCACATCCCGCCGTCACAACGGCCGCAAGCATCACCATGCCGAAGCGCGCGCGGACACCACGAAGCGTGGCCATGATCCCCCCATGTCAGCGATTCCCGGGGCGAAACCTTACGGCACGTCACGCCTTCGCCGTCAATCGCCGGGTCAGCCGACCGCGCGGCGCATCAGTTCCGCGACCTCGCGGCCGAACGCAACCATCGTCACGATCTGCACGGAGGTCCGCGCGGAGCCGATGGCGTGCACGGCCTTCGTCACCGCGTCGGCCGTTGGCCAGCCGAACGCCCCTGCCGAGATCAGCGGGAATGCGACGGTCGCCGCACCCAGCGAGTCGGCGACGGCGAGGCTGCGGGTGTAGCACGAGCGCAGCAGCGCGGACCGGTCCTCGCGGGTGGAGTACCGCGGGCCGACCGTGTGGATCACCCAGTGCGCGGGCAGGTTCCCGGCGGTGGTGGCCACGGCCGCGCCCTCGTCGAGTCCGCCGGGCAGCGTCGTCTCCCGCAGGCGGTGGCATTCGGCGAGGATCTGCGGTCCCCCGCGCCGGTGGATTGCGCCGTCGACTCCCCCGCCGCCGAGCAGCGACGAGTTCGCGGCATTGACGATTGCGTCCACGCGGATCTTGGTGATGTCGCCCTCGACGACCTCGATGATGGTCATGCGCACACCTCCGTGGCCATCGTCCCACCGTCGACGGTCGACAGCGCCAGCCTCACCAGATCGTCGGCGCGGTAGCCGGGCCAGCCGTGCAGCATGGCGCGCCACTGATCCGGCACGGCGGTCGCGCCCCAGCGCGCACCGAGCAGCCCGCCGGCGATCGCCGCGGTGGTGTCGGTGTCGTTGCCGGCGCGCACGGCACGCTCCAGCGCCGCCGGCAACTGGTCCGGCCCGCTCTCCTCTACCCCGCTGATCGCCCACCACGCGGTCAGCAGTGCGTCGACCACCCAGCCGTTGCGGGGAAAGTCCGCGGGCGAGCCGGATTCGGCGCGGTCGAGCAACGGACCCCAGTAGGCGCGGACCGTCGCGTCCGCGGTGTCGAGATAGCCGCGCACGCCATCGAAGTCGCCGTGCAGGACGGCGTGGCGGATCGCGTAGGACCACATCTCACAGGCCTCGCCGGCGCGAGGATCGGCGTGGGTGAGGTCGCTGATCGCCCGCGCCGCGGTCACGCAGCGCGCCTCGTCGTCGAGGTAGGCCAACGCCACCGGCGCCGTGCGCATCAGCGAACCGTTGCCGCCGGTGCGCCCGGGCAGCGACGCCGCCCGCTCGGCCATCGCGCGGCCCGACTGCGGCCGCACCGACAGGACCGCGCGGGTCTGGTTGCCGACATCCGGCGGATTCGAGTCGAACCACCGCAGGAACTGCGCGGCCACCGCGTCGAGCACCGACTCGTCGGCGAGGTCCGCCCCGGTCGCCGCCACCTCCGCGACCGCCACCGCCATCGAGGTGTCGTCGGTCCACTCGCCGGGCGCGAAGTCGCCGAGCCCGCCCCCGATCATCTCGATCGGCGCGGTCGGCGCCGGCGTGGTGAACTCGTATCCCGCGCCGAGCGCGTCGCCCGCGGCTGTCGCCAGCAGCACACCCGCCGCGCGGTTCCTCTGATCGTCGGTCAGCCTCATCGCCACTCCTTTTAGATCGTTGTTGCGCTAATTATTAGCGCACTTCTGCGCTAAAGTGCAAGCCGTGAGTACCTGGACCGACAAAGACGGCAAGACGTTGACCGACTATCCGCGCCCCTCGGTCGCGGTCGACGTCGCCGTGCTCACCGTGGTGGATGCCGAACTGCACGTCGTCGTGGTGCACACGCCGAGCGGCACCCTCGCACTACCCGGCACCTTCCTGCGGCCGGGTGAGCGACTGTCGGACGCCGCCGAACGCGCGCTGCGCAGCAAGGCGCGACTGAAAGACCTTGCCTTCCAACAGCTCGCGATGTTCGACAAACCCGGGCGCGACGACCGCGGCTGGGTGCTGTCGATGGCGCACGGTGCCGCGCTGGCGGCCGACCGGTTGCCGCCGGGCACCCTCACGGTCCCGCTGGAACTGGGCCGACCGACCCTGCCGCTCGCGTTCGACCACGCCGAGATGGTCGAGTCGGCCGTCGACGATCTGCGGCAGCGTTACGCGCGCCGCGTCGACCCGGCAGCGCTGATCGGCGAGACATTCACCGTGCTCGCGCTGCGGCGGTTGTACGACGCGATCTTCGCGCGCGCCCTGCCGAAGGACACGTTCCGCCGCCTGGTCGTCGACGCGCTCGAACCGACCGGCGAGATGTCGGTAGGCGCGGGCCGGCCCGCCGAGCTGTTCCGGCGGCGGGCCGGTGCCGAGCTTCCACCGAGCGCGCTGGGCCGACTGTTGGGGTGAGCCCGCAGACAGCGGCGCTCGATCCTCCTGTCGGTACGACAGTCCCTCCTCATACCTGGGAACTACCCGAGGATGGCTCGCCGGGGCGATGTCCCCGAGCACCCGCACACCGCAAGCTGTGAACCGGCGCCGGTCGGAACGGGCACCGGCGAGATCTCGTCCACGGAAAGGTGTGCGCCCCATGATCCCCCGTCCGCTCGCACAACGCCGCACAGCGGCGATCGTCGTCACGCTCGCCGCACTCACGGCGGGCGGCCTGGGTGCCTGCGCCGCATCGTCAGACACAGCAACGACCACCGAGCAGTCGGCTGCCTCCGCCGGGTCGTTACACATGATCGCCAACGAGGGGCATCGACTCGCGTTTCATGTGATCCCCGGCCACTGGCCGGCCATCGTTCTCGACGCCGGCGGCGGGCTCGACTCCTCGCAGTGGCACGCGATCGCGCCTGCCCTCACGCAGCGGACCGGGTCGGAGGTCATCACCTACGACCGGGCGGGCGAAGGCGCGAGCGACGAGGTCCCCGGCCCGTGGAAGGCCGCGAATGCGGCATCGGACCTGCGGGCGGGCCTCACCGCATTGGGGGTGCGGGGCGCGGTGCTGGTCTCGCATTCACTTGCGGGCGAGGTCGCCACCGAACTCGTACGGTCCGACTCGGACCGGGTCGCCGGCGCGGTGCTGGTGGACGCGTCACTCCCCGAGTTCTACACCGACGCCGAGACAGCGAGGATCGTCGCGGCGAACGCCCATCAGATCGCGGAACTGCGAGGGAAGCCGCAGACGCGGCAGACGCGCCAACTACTCGCCCAGGCCGCCGACTACGGTCCCGCCCACCGCGCCTACCACCGGATGTCCTCGCCCGACATCGTTCCCGCGACGGTGATCGTGTCCTCGCAGACCCCCTTCGACACCCCGCAGGACGCGCGTTTGTGGAAGGCGGCGCAAGCCCAATTCGCGGGCGCCGCATCGAATCGGACGCTCATCCACGCCGACCCGAGTTCGCACGACATCCCCGAGGACCGGCCCGACGTGGTGATGACGGCGGTCGAGGACATGGTCGCGCGGGTTCGCGCGGACCGATGAGTTCCCGGCTCCGTTTCGGTCGGTACCTGTACACCGCCGACCACGATTCGCGAGGGAGCAAAGACATGACCACCACCCCACTGCCGCCGATCGTCGACGCCGAGTCCTGGCAGCGCGAGCTTGACGCGCTGCGCGTGCGGGAGAAGGCCGCGACCCGCGAGCTCGACACGATCGCCGCCGCGCGGCGGCGCCTGCCGATGGTGCGGATGCCCGACTACACGCTCGAGGGCGAGGCCGGTGCCGTCCGGCTGGCGGACGTGTTCGACGGGAATTCGCAACTGATCGTCTACCACCACATGTGGTTCCCGGGTGAGCAGTGGCAGTGTCCGGGCTGCACGGGGTTCACCTCGCAGTTCACCCGGCTCGAATTCCTCGACAACTGGGACGCGCGGTTCGTCGTCGTCACCCAGGGCCCGATCGACGAGGCGCTCGAATACCGGCGACGGGTGGGCAACACGATGCCCTGGTACTCGACCTCGAACAGCAGCTTCGGCGCCGATGTCGGCGCACCGCCCGGCGGCGGGTTCGACCTCAACGTGTTCCTACGCGACGGCGACACCGTCTACCGCACCTGGCACACGTCCGGCCGCGGCGTCGAGCAGCTCAGCCACACCTTCGCGCTGATCGACACACTGCCCTACGGCCGGCAGGAGGAATGGCAGGACTGCCCGGACGGCTGGCCGCAGTCGCCGACCTACAGCCGGTGGGCGAAGTCGCAGGACATCGCCGCGCTGTATGGTCCGGACGAGTAGTCCCGCCCCGCGCTTCCCGCGATCCCCCTTCCCGCGCTCCTCCCTTCCCGCGCCCCGCCCTACTCGCGCCGCAGCCCGCTGGCCCGAAGCACCTGCCGAGCAATGCCTTCGCGCAGTGCGTCTTCCGTGCCGATGATCCGCACGTGCGAACGCGCGCGGGTGATCGCCGTGTACAGCAGCTCGCGGGTGAGCAGCGACGACCCCTCCGCGGGCAGCACCACCGACACGGTGTCGTACTGGCTGCCCTGGCTCCGGTGGATCGTCATCGCGTACACGGTCTGCACCGACGACAACCGGCTCGGGTGCAGCAGCAGCGGATCCTCACCGCGGGCGAACGCCGCGACCAGTTCGCCCTCGCCGCCGCGCACGACGACGCCGGTGTCACCGTTGTAGATGCGCGCCTCGTAGTCGTTGGCGGTCACCAGCAACGGCTGCCCGGGATACCAGCGGTCGGGGTCGATCCGTCGCCCGGTCGTCTCACCGATCCAGTCCATCGACATCCGCGCCCACCACGACGCCCCGTGCGGACCGTCCCGGTGCGCGCACAGCAACCGGTGCTGCTCCGACTCGCGCAGCGCGCGCACCACATCACCCTCGTCGGCCGCCGCGGTCACCGCCTCGGCCGACACGATCACGTCCTTGCGCAGGTCGCCCAGATCGTCCGGGGCCACGAACGAGACGTCCTCGGCACCGGAGCGCAGGATCTCCAGAGCCTCGTCCGGCCGGTCGTCGCGCACCGCGGCGGCCAGTCGCGCGATCTCGCCGCCGAACCGTCGCCCGCGGCTGAGCCGGATGACCCCGGCTCCCAACCTGTTCCGTTCCCGCTCGCTCAGCGCCGCCTCGGCCGGGTCGTCCGTGGCCTGCAGATCGGCCTGGACGGCCCGAGCCAGCACCGGGTTCGCCGGCAACCGCACCGGCCGCTTCACCAGGTCCGCGAGCACCGCCCCGGCGTCGACCGAGGTCAGTTGGTCCGGGTCGCCGACGAGCACCAGTCGGGCGTCGGGCCGCACCGCCTCGAGCAGCCGGCACATCATCGTCAGCGACACCATCGACGTCTCGTCGACCACCACCACGTCGTAGGGCAGATGATTGCTCGCGTTGTAGCGGAACCGGGTGGCGCCGGCGCGCCGCCAGCCGAGCATGCGGTGCAGCGTCATCGCGGTCAGATCCGGCGGCAGGCCCACGTATTCCGCCTGGTCGCGCACAGCCTCCTGCAACCGGGCCGCGGCCTTGCCCGTCGGAGCGGCCAGTCCGATGCGCAGCCGCGGCCCGTGCTGGCCCAGCAGCAACGCCAGCACCCGCGCGACCGTGTGCGTCTTGCCGGTGCCCGGCCCGCCGACGATCACCGCGGTGCGGTTGGTCGCGGCGACGGCCGCGGCGATCCGCTGCCGGTCCGGCGCCTGCGCGTCGGGGAACAGGTGCGCGAGCCCGGATGCGAGTTCCACCTCGTCGACCTCGGGCAGGTCCTGTGCGCGCGTGTCGAGCACGTTGCGGACCGTCTGTTCCTGTCGGAAGTACTTCTCCAGGTAGAGCAAATCGTCGACCATCCGCAGCGGCCGCAGCGGCCCGGCCGGACCGCCGGCGACCAGCGGGCTGGCCGCGAGCCCGGCCCGGATCACCTCGTCCGCGGGCCAAGGCAGCGCCGCGACGTCGATCTCCTCGCCGTCGGCGACCGCCCACTCGTCGACCGCGACGTCGCGGATCCGGCTCAGGTCCAGGCACACCGAGCCCGATCGGACCGCCCGCACCGTCAGCGCCGTCGCCAACAGCACCGGCTCCGAGTTCTCACCGCCGAGCGCGCCGAGGCGCAGCGCCACGTGCACATCGGCGGCGTCGAGCACCCCGGCCTCGTTGAACGCCCGCAGCAAGCCCTTGCCGCGCTGCGCCACCCGCACCTCGGTCACGCCGCCACCTCACTTCCGGCCAGCAAATCGGAAAGTGCGCACACCAGCTGCGCGGGCGGCGTCCAGTCGAACACCCCGGCGCCGTCGGGGGTGTCGGGCCCGGCCATGCCCCGCACGAACAGGTACTGCACCCCGCCCAGGTGGACCGCCGGGTCGTATCCGGGCAGTCGCCAACGTAGATACCGATGCAGCGCAACCGAATACAGAAGCGCCTGCAGCGGATAGTGCGCACGGATCATCTCGGCGGCCATCGCGGCGCGGGTGAAGTCCGCGGTGGTCAGATCACCGATCGACAGCCGGTTGGTCTTGTAGTCGACCACCACATAGCGGTGCCCGGCCCCGTCGCCGGCCGGCAGGCGCAGGACCGCGTCGATGCTGCCGGTCAGGTAGCCGCGCAACACGGTCGGCCCGAGCGCGTCGAGCTGGTCGGCGTACCCGGCGAGCGTGTCGCCGGCCGGCAGATGTGCCCGCAGCAGCCGGGCGACCTGCCCGAGCGTCACCCGCACGGCGCTGTCGCAGTCGTCGCCGCCGGCGAGGGGCAGTTCGAAGTCCAGCTCCGGCAGGCGATCCGACGGCGCGATCCGGGCCAGCGTCGCACCCCCGGCCAGCGGGGTGTGCAGCACCGGCACCAGTGCGACGGCCAGCGCCTCGGGATCGACGTCGGAGAATCCGGCTTCGACGACCTCCCGGCAGCGGTCGCCGACCTCGGCGGCGAGGTCGGCCGCGGCGGTGTCGACGACCTCGAGCACCGCGTGCACGACGGTGCCGAACGCGGCGCCCGCCGGCAATCCGTTCATCGGGGACGGCAGCCCCTCGCCGGCGCTCTCGCTCAGCGGCGGCTCCTGCGGCTCGTCGTCGATCACCTGCTCGTCGGACTCGGCCGCGGCGTGATCGCTCATGTCGTGACCGGCCATGTCGTGCGCGGCCGCGGTCAGCGCCGAGTAGGACGTGCGGCGCCACTCGAAATCGATGGCGCGCGTGAACTCCGCGGCGGCCAGCTCGCCGCCCGGCGAATGCGGCGGCGTCCAGGTCGGCACGGCGATCGCGCCGTCGCCGACGGCCTCGAGCGCGATCAGCGGCGACCCCGCCGCCCACTCGGACAGCTGCCGCGCGACGGTCTCGTCATCGGCGACCCGTGCCCTGGGCGGCACGTCCAGTTCGCCGGGCTTGCGCCCCAGCAGGATCCGGTGCAGGGCCGAGCGGTCGGTGAACGACGACGGCGCCCACCAGGCCACCACCCGGCATTTCGCGCGGGTCAGCGCGACATAGAGCAGGCGCAGCTCCTCGCCCGCCTCCTCCGCGTCGTGTTCGGCACGGCGGTCGCGGTAGCCGGGTCCGTACTCGCCGCCGACGTCGAGGATGCGCCGGCCGTCGTGGTCGTGCAGCAACAGCCGGTCCGGCACGAACGGCTTGGCCGCGTCCCAGCCGAACGGCACGTAGACGAACGGGTACTCGAGTCCCTTGCTGGCGTGCACGGTCGCGATCTGCACCGCGGCCGCGTCGCTGTCGAGTCGTCGGCTGCGGTCGGATCCGCCCACGTTCGGGTCCCGGATCTGCTCGGTCAGCCAACGGGTCAGCGCCGCCAGGCCCAGCGAGTCCGCGACCGCGGCGCCGTTGAGCAGCTGCGCGATGTGTCGCAGATCGGTCAGTCCGCGTTCGCCGCCGGCCCGGGCCAGCAGCCGCTCCTCGAGCCCGCTCCAGGTGGCCAGGCGCTCGAACAGCGCCGCGAAGCCGCTCTGCGCGAACACCATCGCCCATTCGCGCAGCACCGACCCGATCTCGGCGACCGCATCGTCGCCGCCGGAGTCGATGCTCTCCGCGGTGCGTCCGAGCAGCGGCGTCAATGCGGCCAACCGCACGCGGTCCGCACGGTGCGGCTGTTCGAGCGCCTGCAGGAGCCACAGCCAGTGCTTCGCGGCGGCGGTGAGGAACACGCTCTGCCCGCCCACCATCACGGCCGGGACCCCGGCCCGCTCCAAGGCCGCGTGCACCTGCGTGACCTGAGCGTTCTTGCGCACGAGGACGGCGATGTCACCGGGCGCGACGGAACGGTCCTCGCCGGCCAGGTGCAGCGGCGCGCCTCGTTCGAGCAGCGCGACGATGTCGGCCGCGACGTCCTCGGCGACCCGCCGCCGGACCGGACCGACCACCGGGAAACCCTGCTTGTTCAGCGGTCCGGCGCCGGTGCGCGGCAGGTACCGCAGCCTCAGCGGCGCCGTTCCGGGGGCGCGCGACTTCCGCTGGTCCGCACCGACCGGGTGCACGACGATCTTCCGATGCCCCAGTGCCGCACCGCCGTACAGGTGGTGCAGCGCCGCTACGAGGGGGGCGTCGGTGCGCCAGTTCACACCGAGTTCCAGGTGCGCGTCGGCCGAACCGACCGCGTCGAGGTAGGCGAGCACCTCCGCGCCGCGGAACGCATAGATGGCCTGCTTGGGGTCGCCGACCAGGATCAGCGTGCTGTGCCCGTGGAAGGCGCTGCGCAGGATCCCCCACTGCAGCGGGTCGGTGTCCTGAAATTCGTCGACCAGCACCACCTCGAACCGCTCCTGCACCCGTCGGCACGCCGCGGGTCCGTGCGCCGGATCGGTGAGCACCCCGTGCAGCAGGGTCGGCAGGTCGTTGTAGTCGCGGATGCCGAGCACCTGTTTGCGGCGCGACACCTCGGCGCGCACCTCACCGGCGAACGCGACCGCATCGCCGGCGGCGGTGCCCGCCGCGTCGTCGGGCACCAGCGCCGCCTGCGGGTCGAACACCGCCCCGCGCGCGGCCTTGCGCGCCTCCCCGGGACCGAGCGAGCGCTGCTCGCGCGTGCCGAACACCGCCAGGTACCGGTCGGCGATGGTCTCCTCGATGATCTCGGTGGCCTCCTCCACGACCACCGCGCCGGGGTCGCGTTCACCGGCGAGTCCGAGGCCGTCGAGCATACGCTGACAGAAGCTGTGGGTGGTCGCGATCGTGGTCGCGTCGAAGTCCGACAGCGCCTGCAGCAGCCGGCGGCGGCGCAACGCGACGGTCTGCTCGTCGGCCGCGGCGAGGTGCGCCACCAGGGGGTCGTCGCCAGGCGCCGGGTCGGCCAGCCCCGCGGCGACCGCGGCGAACCGCGCGCGGGTACGTTCGCGCAGCTCCTTGGTCGCGTTGCGCGAGAACGTCACCAGCAACATCCGCGCCGGATCCACACCGGCCTCGGCCACGTAGCGGACCGCCAGGCCCACGATCGCATAGGTCTTGCCGGTGCCCGCACTCGCCTCGAGCACGGTCGTCCCCGCGGGCAGCGGTCCACACAGGTCGAAGGTGTTGCCGCTCATCAACGTCCCATGCTCTCTGCCGCCAGCAGCGGCTCCCACACCGCGCGCGCGAGCGCGCCGAACGCGTTCTGCTCCGGACCCGGATCCGGCTCGTCGGTCACCACGGTGAACGGCGGTTCGTCGCCGTAGACGTAGGTGATGTGCCGATCGACGCCGTCGCCGAACTTCGATTCCCAGGCGCGGCGCGCGTTCTCGCGTGCGATCGAGACCGACTTGCCCTCGCGGCGGGTCTCGGCATACATGTTCGAGGCGCCGATCGCATACGGCAGCGGCGCGCACAGGCCGCGCGCCCGCAACGCGACGAGCGCCAGCAGATGCTCGCGGGCATTGGCGGGCGCGAGCAGCGTCGACTGCGCGGTCGGGTTGCTGAACTGCCCGCGGCCGGTGGTCACCGCCCGCCAACTGCGCTCCCCCGGCCGCGACGCCGCGACCGCGAGCAACTGAACCCAGGCGGCCAGCCGCTGCTTCGCGCCGAGCTTGGAGAAGGTGCTGCGCGCGATCACGTCCCCGAACACCCCGCCCACGGTTCCGGTGAGGCGGCAGCCGTCCCCCAGTTCGACGTCGATGTCGATTGTCTCCGGTAGCCCTGACATGTGCCCGGCGGTGACGACCGCGCGCGCATCGGCCTCGAGGCCCGACAGCACACCCGCACCGAGCTTCGCCGGCGGCAGCGTCCCGCGACGCCATTCGGCCGCACCGAAATCCGCGAAGGCGGATGCGAAGTCACGCGGATCCGCCAGCAGCGTGTCCACCATGCGCTGACCGATTCCCCAGCGTGCCAGCGAATCCAGCTCCACCGGAAGCGTGTCGTCGATCTCCTCGTCGAGGTCGGGCACCCGGAAGCCGAGCCGCTGGCGCAGGAACTCCTGGGTGGGGTGCTGGGCGAACGCGACCAGGTCGGACAGGTCCACATCACCGGGCGGCAGCGGCGACAACGCGGCCGGCAGCAGCCGCGGCTCGGGCGCCGCGTCGGTGGCCGCGGCCTGTGCCCCGGCCAGCGCGGCCCGGTCGAAGCTGAACGGCCCGGCGGCATCGAAGTTGCGGGCATCGAACGGCTGCAACGGATGCCGCCGCACGACCTCACCCATCGCGTCGGCGCCGACCATCGCCTCGAGCACGTCACGCAGTTCGCTGAGCGGGATCGCGGGCGGCCGCGGCGCACCGGTGACCGGGTCGGCCCCGGTGTAGAACAACAGCAGCTGCTCACCGGCCGCACAGACTGCGTCGAGCAGCAACTGCCGGTCCTCGCTACGCGCGTCGCGCTCGCCGATCAGCGGGTTACGGGCGAGCACGTCGTCCCCGTCGATCCCGGCGACCCGCGGAAACACCTCGTCGTCGAGGCCGAGCAGCACGACCACCCGGTGCGGCACCGACCGCATCGGCACCATCGTGCACACGGTCAGTTCGCCCGTGCGGAAGTTCGAGCGGCTGGGGCGGCCGGCCAGCCGTGCACCCAGCATCGCTCGGATGTCGGCCAGGCGCAGCTCGGCGGTGTCGCCGTGCTCGATGGCCGCGGCCAGTTCGCGCCGCGCCTGTCCCAGTTGCCACGCATCACGGTCGGCGACCTCGACGAGCAGGTCCAGCGCCCGTGTCAGCGCCTGCCCCCAGGCCTGCGTGGGCTGCGGCCCGGCCAGTCCGCGCAGCGACACGTCGAGCCGGTCGACGAACTCGGCGAGCCGGCCGGTCAGAGTGATGTCGTTGCTGTCGACGTCGTCGAGCGGCAGCGCCAGCGAAAGCCATTGTCCCTGCGCGCTGTCGGCCGCGGCGCCGAGCAGGACGCGGTCGAGTGCCGCACCGAGCGTGTTCTGCGGGAAGTCACCGAGACCGAAGTTGCGCCGTTCGCGTTTGCCGATCCCCCATCGCGCCCCGGCGTCGGTCATCCACTGCTGCAGCTGTTCCAGGTCGTCATCGGTGAACCGGAACTTGCGACGGACCGGTTCGGTGGCCGCGAGGTCGAGCACCTGACTGACCGCCACCCGGCCGTCGGCCAGCGCCAGCAGCGCGGCGACCACGCCGAGCACCGGATTGCTCTGGTGTAGTGCGCGATCGGCCAGCCGGACCCGCAGCCGGTGGCCGGGGTGGCCGTGCTCGTCCTGACCGAAGGCGGCGCGCACCAGCGGCGCGTAGGTCTCCACGTCCGGGCACATCACCAGCACGTCCCGCGGCTCGAGTGTCTCGTCCTGCTGGAACAGGTGCAGCAGGCACTCGCGGAGCACCTCGACCTGGCGGGCCGGGCCGTGACAGGCGTGGATCTGCACGGTGCCGTCGGGGACCGCACCGGCGACCGGCGCACGATCCGCCACGAGGTCGGACTGCAGCCTGCCCAGCAGCGTCGGCGGTGCCGGCGCGCCGCGGTGATGTTCGTCGAGAATCTCGCGGCCGGACAGCCGCTGTTGCAGCTCACGCACGTCGCGGCCCAGCGCGGCCAGCAGCGGATGGGTCACCCGCAGCGCACTGTCGTCGGCGGCGCGAGCCATGGCGGAAGGCAGGGTGACGAGCGGCCGGCCGACCGGCAACTCGGACAGCGTCCGCCACAACGCCGGGCTGTGGTGCGCGATCCACAGGTGGACGTCGCGCCGGTACGCGAGCGCATCGAGCACCGCCAACTGCGCGGTGGTCAACCGCGTCGGGCCGAACACCGACACCCGCTCGGGCAGATCCACCAGATCCGGTTCGTCACGCAGCCGCGCGCAGGCCGCCTCGAGGCGTTCGGCGGGACCGGGCGACCCGATCCGTTCCCGCAGCAGGCGCCACAGCTGCGCCTGCCAGGCGAGGTCGCCCAACTCGGCGCCTGCGCCGTCGGTGTCGTGGCCGCGGGCCCAGTCGACGAGCATCGCGGGACGCTGAGCGGCGTAGCTGCGGAACAGCTCGGTCAGGTGCGCAACCGTCCCGTAGCGCCGCCCGCGGCGGAAGTCGGCCGGGTCGGGGTGGCCGAGGTGGCGGGCGAGCACCGCGCACCACGGCTCGCCGAGGTGCGCATCGACGATGTCCAGCAGCAACCACCGCATCCGTTGCGGCGCCCACGGGTCGTCCTCCGCGCGGGTGTCGGTGGCGGCCGCGAGAGCGGCGTCGACGAGGGCGGTGGGCGACGGGAACTCGATATTCGCCGCCACCCCGTCGGCGGTGCGGGCGCCGAGGGTGGCGGACAGGTGCTGGGTCAGCCAGCGCTCGACCCCCTTGGCGGGCACCGCGACCACCTCGCGGGCGAACGGGTCCGCGAGCGGTACCGCGAGCAGTTCGCCCAGCGTGACGGCCAGGGTGTCGGACCGCTCGGCGCGGTGCAGGGTCAGCACGGGGCCTCCTCGCAACTGGTTCCGTGGGATCGGACCAGGAGTACCACACCGGCCCGACAGCCCGGCCGATGCGCTCACCATGCGAACTCCTCGGGCACCTGGCCCGCCAGGATCATCCACGTCGCCTCACTGGCTCGGTAGCCGGCCGCGAACAACCGCGGCCACGCGCGGAACTCCTCCGGGTCGACGATCGTCCGCTCGACGCCGTGGTTGCCCATGACCTTCTGCCGATGTTCGGGGTGATCGGGAAACTCGGCCACCAGCGTGTTGCGGCCCAGGTCCTGGCGGAAGATCAGCCAGGTGAGCGGGGTGAATCCCGCCACCTCTGCGCGGACGGCCAGATCGGCCCATTCGGTGATGTTCGTGTGGCCGCCCTCGAGCACCCGCTGCCGGGTGTGGATCATCGGGAACGTCCCGTACCAGATCGGTGGGAAGTCGAGCAGCACCTGGCACCACAACCGCCGCCGATCGGGTGGGATCGGCCACCACTTCTCCTCGGTCCGTTTCTTCTCGCCCCGGTGGCGGCCGTCGTACCGGTCACCCATGTCACCGCACCTGCCTGTCCGGAGGCGCCGCCTCCATCGACTTGCCCGTGCGGCGGGAGCGGCACGGGCCGGTTCTTCCCCTGGGGCACCCCGGTCGATGGCGACGGGGTTGCCGGGCAGCCGGCCAGGTACCGACAACTGCCTCTCGTGAACTCAGATCACAGTAGACCCGGGCACCGACACGGTCCGGTCGCGTCGCACGGTCCGTGGGCAAAGCCGTCGCCGATGGGGGCCGGAAACGCCCAGCCCGACCTCATGTGACCCGATTCACATTTCGTGACCGCACGGCACGCAACCCGCGGGGTCACGCACCGGCCATCGCCCGCCCGCGAACGCCACCCGGCCCCGCCCGGCGCCCGGCCGACCAGCGCAATTGCCATGCCTCGCCCGAGCGGCGACGCCACCCGTCGCCCCTCCCACGCCGACGCCGCCCCTCCGTCGCGCCGTGCCGCCGACGCAACCCCGTTACAAACGATCACGATCGAATAACGGTTGCATATCTTTTCCATGTAGCGTCGGCGCGTCTTTTCCAGTGATCGCCTCGCCGAGGCGGGGCGACAGGAGGAATCCGTGGGACGACACAGCGTGGGACGCCACCGCAAGCCGGCTCCGCAGCGGCAGCGCAGCGCCGCCGTCGCGATGGCTCTCGTCGTGCCGGCCGGGCTGATCACCATCGGCGCCACGACCGCCGCCGGACACGGCCGGCCGTCGGCTGCACCGGTCCACAACACCTGGACGGTGGGGCTGGCCGGCGACGCCGTGCAGATGCCCGCCGACCAACAGGCCCCGCCGGCCGCGGCCGCGGTGGCGGTCGCCGCCGTGAAGTCGGCCGCGGCGACCCACCAGGCGTCGGCGCCGGTCGCCGCGCCCGCTCCGGCCGCGGCGCCGGCCCCCGTCGCGGCGCCGCCGGTCAGCAACGCGCCGCAGGACGGCATCCCCGGCCTCGCCTACGACGCGTACCACAGCGCGGAACGCGCGCTCTCCCAGCAGGATCCCGCCTGCGGGCTGCCGTGGACGGTGCTCGCCGGGATCGGCCGGATCGAGTCGAATCAGGGCAACGGCGGCCAGTTCGACGAGCACGGCACCATGCTCACGCCCATCTACGGCCCGGCGCTCGACGGTTCGCTACCCGGCAACGAAATCATCACCGACGGCAGCGGCTACGCCCGCGCCGAAGGACCGATGCAGTTCATGCCGACCACATGGGCGGCCTACGCCGCGCCCGGGGCGAACCCGCAGAACATCTACGACGCCGCGCTGACCGCCGGCAAGTACCTGTGCTCGGGCGGGGAGAACCTGCGCGACATCGGCGGCCAGACCCACGCGATCCTGCGCTACAACCACTCGATGGCCTACGTCGCCAACGTGCTCGCCTGGTCGACCGGGTACGCCACCGGCATCGCCCCGCTGGTGGACTCGCTGCCGAAGATCTGACCCGCACCGATCGGCCCGCACTCGGACACGTCCGTCAGATCGTCACGGCGTCCACCGGTCGGTGCGCGCGGTCAAAGCGACGATGTCGCCCGCGAGCACGCTCTGATACGCCCCCATCAGCGCGTCGAGGTCGCCGAACTGGTCGCCGACGTTGTGGGTGTTCTCCGCCGACAGCTCCCGGTTCCCCGACCGCGCGATGAGATCGTCGATGCGGCTGTCCAGGCTCATCGTGCGCTCGATGGCAGTGATCGACCGCAACTGCTCCTCCGCGCGGGTGAGCAGCTCGGCGATGCGGACCAGCGCCGCGACCCGCTCGATCAGCTGGTTCCACACCGGCCGCAGCGCGTCGCGCCGGGCGTCGACCTGCTCGCGGGTGCGTTGATCGCGCGCCGACCGCTGCACCGCGTCGAGTTCGGCGAGCAGCCCGCGCAACGCCACCGTGTCGACCGCGATCTGGGTCAGCTCCTCGGCGAGGTCCAACTGGACCCGTTGCATCACAAAGTGATCCGAGTGCCATGCGGGCGATCCGTCGATGCGGTCGTAGAGGGCGCCGGCCAGATAGAGCAGCGTCTCGTAGCCGTCCGCGAACCGCGCCTGTCGTGGATCGGCCGCCCGCGCACGCAGATCCGGGATCGGTGAGCCGGCGGCGCCGCGCAGATCCTGCCACACCTGTGCCAGCCGGTCGACCGTGCCGAGCAGCGCCGCGTGACCGGCGACATCCCAGCGCAGCGAGGCCTGCGGGGTCGGCGTGCGCTGCAGCGCGGCGAACAGCGCCTCCCGCTGGGGCAGGTCCAGGTGAAGGCCGTCGCGGCGGTCCCGGCGCACCGCCCGCACCCCGTTGGCGTAGTGGGCGCCGGACATCACGAACGCCGACCGCATCATCTGGAGCCGCTTGCCCAACTCGCCGGCGCGGTACTTGAGCAGCAACTGTCCGGGGACCGGCCGCGGGCCGTCGAGCTTGACGCGCACCCGCCGGTGTTCGTCGGAGATCAGCCGCAGCGCGGCGAAACCGCCGATCCCGGGCAGGGTCCGGCCGGCGCGGCGGCGGGCGGCGAGCACCGCGCGCAGCGGCTCGTCGAGATATCCCGCGGCGACCAGCACGGCGGCGGTGTCGGACAGCTCGGGGTGTCGGCCGTCCAGAACCGCCCGGTCACACCAGGACCGGACCTGCGCGGCGGTGCGTTGCTTGCGGACCGCGATCTCGTCGGGATCCCACAGATCCCGCGCATCATCAGTCATCGGCCCTCCTCGACCACAGCTGAACTCCACTGTGGCAGAAATCCGGGCACGCGGCAGATTCAGGCCGACTCGGGCTCGGCGCTGGGGGTGACGGACTCCGCGGCAACAGCGGCGGTGGCGGAGGCCGCAGACGACGCCGCAGACGCGGCCGCCGAGGCCACTGCGGCCGCGGTCGCCGTCGCGGCAGCGGCCGCCTCGCGGGCCCGCGCCCGGCTCGAAAGCAGCACCAGCGCCGACACCGACGCGGCGATCAGGCAGAACACCGTCCACACCACGTGCAGCTCGGCCACGCCGAGCCCCGCCCCCACGAGGGCGGCGATGAGCACACCCCAGACGAGCGTCTTGGAAACAGCAGTCGCCATGTCGAGTTCCTTTCGCCGGGGCGGACGGATTCCTGAGAGGAACCTTAGACGCAGGATGTGCGAACCCTCACACGACACGTCGATTGTGTGGTAGCCGAGACCGTTTCGAGACGCGGCCCGACGTCACCGCGTCGTGAGGATCTCCATGATCGCGTCGAGTTCGGCTGCGGTCGGAGTGGGCAGGCTGGTGCGGCCGAACACGAACCCGATGCCCGCGTACACCAGCACGCCCGCGCGCAGCCGCGCCTGCTCCGCGTCGAACCCGAGCCCGAGCAGTGCGCCGCGCACGACCTCGAAGATCTGCTGGTCCATCTCCCGCACCGACGCCGCGACCTGCTCGTTGCCGGTCGCCCAGTCCCGGACCACCAACTGGACCGCCCACGCCTGCTGCTCCATCAGCAGTTCGGCCATCTTCTCGAGCCGCACGTCGACCGGCAGTGCCTGCAGCTGCGCCACGACCCGCACCGCCTCGTGCTGTTCGGCGCACCATCGATCCGCGACGGCCTCCATCAGCGCGTTCAGATCCGCGAAATGCCAATAGAAGCTGCCCTTGGTGACCCCGAGGTCGTCACACAGCCGGGTGATCTTGACCGCCGAAACGCCCTCGCGGACAAGCAGGTCCAAAGCGGCCGCCGTCCAGTCGCCCAGGCTGAGCCGGGTATCCGAACGTCCGCGCCCGCGGCGTCCACGCGCGGAGCCGGTCACCGGGTTCTTCACGCCCATCTGCGATCACTTCCCACTCGTCGACACCACCACTGCCACCGCCATCCGAATCATCATCCGAAACAGCACCATCCGAAAACACCACCTCGGGAACCACCATTGTCGAGGTCACCGCGCCGCGCGGCCAGTCGGACTCCCGGTGCCGAGGGCGTCGATCACCATCCGCTGCACTACCGGATCGTCGACCATGCCGAAGTGGCCGACCGCGTCGACCGGCGCGACCTGCTGGACGAGCCGGGATGTCATGCCCGGCAACGCCGCCGACAGCGCCGGCTGGACCAGCCCGTCGGCCGTGCTGATGACGTTGACGTACCGCACCCCCGGCACCACCGTCCCGCGCCGCTCCAGGCCCTCGAGGAAGTCCGATCCGGCGATGAGCTCTCGGCAACCCGCACACAACGGGTCGACCAGCGGACGTTCCATGCGCAGCACCGTGTCGTAGGTGCCGAGGGACCTGCTGATCTTCTCCGCGTCTGCCAACCCGGCGATCGCGGTGCCGCGCCACATCGGCCCGATCGCGATCAGCGAGCGCACCTCCCGCGGCGTCGCCGACCGCTGCAGGTGACGGTCGACGGCCAGCGCGCCGGCGCCGTGCGCGACGACGTCGACCTGCCGTGCACCGCTGCGTGCCCGCAGGGCGGCGATCCGGTCGCCGACCTCGCGGGCTGCATCCTCGAGGGAGCCAAGCCCGGCGACCGGCACAGCCGCGCCCGCCGCCGGCAGGGCCGGGCCGTAGGTGAAGTCGTCGACGCAGTGACCGGCACGCTCGAGCCGCGAGCGCATCGACGCCCATTCGGCGCCGCTACGGCCCATGTCGTGCACCAGCAGCACCGGGTCCGCGCAGGACGCCGGCACTGCGTGCGCCGGGAACGCCGCCGCACCGGCACAGGCGGCGGATGCGGCGACAACGGCGACGGTCGCCGACACCAGAACTCTCCATTCGGCCTGCTGCAGCACGGATTTCATTCGTTTCCTAGGCAAGCGCATTTCCATACCATACAGTGCGGTATGGAAGATCGGGCCCGACCGGACAGCCCCAGGAGCGGCGAGTGACGCACCCTCTCGATCGCAGGACCGTGTTGCGCGGATTCGCCGCCGGCGCGGCCGGCATCGCACTGTCGAGCAGACCGTCCGGGACGGCCGCGGCGGCCCCGGTTGCGCCGGCCAACCCGAGCCCGCTGATCTTCCACTCGCCGCCGATGGCGCCGTTCGTCGACGAGTTGCCACCGCTGCCGGTCATCGGGGGCAGCCGGCTCGACATCGACGCCGTCAGTGCCACCCACCGGTTCCACCGCGACTTCGCCCCGGCGCCGACGCTGGCGTATTCGGGGATGGACTACCTCGGCCCGACCATCGAGGCGCAGCGCGGTGCACCCACCACCGTCCGCTTCGTCAACCGGATCACCACACACCCGCTGGCGTCGGACATGGACATGTCGCTCTCGCACGTCACCGGCTCCGACCGCACCGATCCGCCGACGTCGTTCCACATGCACGGCGGCGCGACCCCGCCGGACAGCGACGGCAACCCTATGCAGCTCTCGCGCCGCGGCCAGGGCAATGTGCACCATTTCCCCAATTCCCAAGAGGCCGCGCATCTCTGGTATCACGACCATGCGATGGGCATCACCCGCCTGAACGTCTATGCCGGGCTCGCCGGGACCTATCTGCTGCGCGACGAGTTCGACACCGGCCGTGCCGACAATCCCCTGGGCCTGCCCGCCGGCGAGTTCGAGCTGCCGATGGTGCTGCAGGAGAAGATCTTCACCGCCGACGGGCGGCAGAGCGGACGCTCGACGCCGATCGTGCCGCAGGGCGGCTGGGAGGGCGGCGCGGTCGGCGATGTCGGGCTGGTCAACGGCGTGGTCTGGCCGCAGCTGACGGTCGCGCGCGGGCTCTACCGGCTGCGGCTGATCAACGCGGCGTCGTTCAGCGTGTGGCACCTGTTCTTCTCCAACCGGATGCGCTTCTGGGTGATCGGCACCGACGGCGGCCTGCTCGACGCGCCGGTGCCCACCACCTCGCTGCGGCTGACCCCGGCCGAACGGGTGGACATCCTCGTCGACTTCGGCGCACTCGCCCCGGGCACGACCGTCGAACTGCGCAACGACGAGCGGCCGCCGTTCCAGGCGGCGATCCTCGGTGAGGTGGCGATGCCGCTGTTCTGCAGGTTCCGCGTCGGCCACGCGCGCGGGTTCACCGGCGGCGTCCCGACACGACTGCGCGGCGGGCCCCGCCTCCCGGCCCCGCTACCGCCGGTCGAACGCCCCCACCAGGTCCGCAACCTGACCATCAGCCAGCCGTACGAACTGCGCGACCCGCCGGCCATCATGACGCTCAACAACCTGCGCTACAGCGATCCGCAGATCGAGATGCCTCGCCAGGGCGCCACCGAGGTCTGGAACCTGATCAACATCACCCCGGACCCGCATCCGATCCACATCCACCTGGTGATGTTCCGGGTCCTCGGCCGCCGGCCGCTGCGCACCGTCGACTATCAACTCGCCCATCCGCAACCGCCGGTCGGGATCAAGTGGACGCCGTCGCCCGAGGGGTTCTACGCGGGACCGCTGTCCCCGCCCGCCCCCTGGGAGGCCGGGTGGAAGGACACCGTCCGGGTCGACGGCGGCACCGTCACGCAGATCGTCGTCCGCTTCCCCACCGCGGACGAACTCGGCTTCGACCCGGACGCGACGTTCTCGGCCGCGCCGACCATCGGGCCACCGACACCCGCCCCGTCCGCCGTCAACCCCATGGCCCCGATGGCGGGCATGCACGACATGACCGGGCACGCGACCACCGACCGATTGCAGGGCTACGTCTGGCACTGCCACCTACTCGACCACGAGGACCACGACATGATGCTCAGATACCGGACCATCGCATGACCGCGCCCGTCGACAGCTTCCAGCGGATCCCGTACCACCCGGCGACCGACGGTCGCGTCGAGATGCACTCGGGCCTGTCCCGGCACTATCCGACACTGCACGCCAACCTCGTTGCCAGGCCGGGTCATTCCCGCGAGGTCGGCGTGCTGATGGCGCACCCCGCCTCGAACTTCCTCACGCACTTCCTGCTGCGCGCGCTCGCCGAGGCGGGGGTGCCGGCGATGGGTCTGAACACCCGCTACACCGCCAACGAGCCGGCGCTGATCATGGAACGCGCAGCGACCGATCTGGGTGCCGGCGTGCGCTGGATGCGCGAGCGACTGGGCTTCGAGAAGGTGGTGCTGCTCGGGTTCAGCGGCGGTGGACCACTGTCGTCGTTCTACCAGGCGCAGGCCGAGAGCCCGACCGTCACGCACACCCCCGCCGGGGATCCGGCCGACCTGGCCGCCGAGCACCTGCTGCCCGCCGACGGGCTGATGCTCGTCGGCGCACACGCCGGACGGGCCCGGGTGCTCCGGCACTGGATCGACCCGTCGGTCACCGACGAATCCGACCCGTTCGCCACCGACCCGCAGTGGGACCTCTACGCGGCCGGGCGGACGGCGCCGCTGGACCGGGACTGGGTGCAGGGCTACCGTGCGGCCCAGCTGGCGCGGATCGACCGGATCGACGACTGGGCGCGCGCCGAACTCGACCGGGTCGCCCGGCTCGGCGCCGCGGACCGCGCATTCGTGGTGCACCGCACCGTGGCCGACCCCCGCTTCGTCGACGTCACGCTCGACCCCGGCGACCGCACCCCCGGCTGCATGTACGGCGATCCGCGGCAGGCGAACTCGGCCGCGGGCGGACTGGCCAGGTTCGCGACCGCGCGCAGCTGGCTGAGCACCTGGAGCTACCGGCAGACCAACGCCGACGCGCTGCGCAACCTGCCGAGCGTGACCGTGCCGGTCCTGGTCGCCCCGCTGATGGCCGACCAGGCCGCCTTCCCCAGCGAGTCGCGCGAGATGTTCGACGCCGCCCGCGCGGCCAAACGCGACCACCTCGAGTTCGCCGGGCTCAATCACTATCTCGTCGACCAGCCGCAGGGGCCACAGACGATCGCCACCGCACTGCGCGACTGGCTGACCGGCACGGGCCTGCTGGGCCGCTGACCGCATCGACAAGGAGGATCCTCATGACCGCCGAGACACGGGAACCCACAACGGGAACAGTGCCCGAGACCGACCGATGCCCCGCACACTTCCGATACTGGGACAGCGCACGATCCCCGCGCATGCAGCGTCGCGTGCGAAGAATCAAGCGGCTCACCGGCTTCGACGTGTTCCCCACCGACGAGCAGGCCACCGCCTTCTGCAACGACCTGTTCGCTGGCGACCCGGTCGCCGAACGTTTCGTCGACGAGGTCTACGACGCCGACCCCGCCGCCACCCGGGCCATGCTCGGCCGGGCCCTGGACAGTTCACTCGGCCAGGTGCCCGACGCACCGGAATCCATGCGGGCGCTGTTCCGGGAGTTCGAGGAGGTGCCCGACTGGGTCGACCCGGCCCTCGTCGAGCAGGGCGCCGCGATCTGGCGACGCTGGGGCACCATGCTGTTCACGGTCGCCGGCTGCACCACGCTGGAGATCTACACCGAGGCCGCCGTCGCGACCCCGCTCTCGCTCGCCGGCGGCTACGCGGGCGACAACGCGCTGCGGCGGTTCCTCGAGACCAGCCGCTTCTGGATCGACGTCTCCGAACCCGGCGCCCTGCTCACCCCGGGCTCGCGCGGCCGGGCCACCGCCATGCACGTGCGGGTGATGCATGTGAACGTGCGCCGCCGCGTCGCCGATCATCCCGAATGGCGCGAGGAGGACTGGGGGCTGCCGATCTCCCAGGCGTACATGCTGCTCACGCTGATCGGCGGCAGCGTCGCCCCGGCGCTGGCGCTGTGGACGCTCGGCTACCAGACCACCCCCTCCGAGATGCGCGCGCTGCTGCACTTCCAGCGCTACCTCGGCCACCTGCTCGGGGTGCGCGCCCGCTGGTACCCGGAGGGCGTCGGCGACTGCCTGCGCCTGCTGGCGATGACCATCGCCTCGCGCTCCTACGACGCGGGCGAGGTCGGGTCCGAACTCGTCGAATCCTTCCCCGCCGCGTTCGGCCCCCGCGACGGCCAGAGCACGCTGCAGCGGCTGCGCGGCGTCTACAACCACCGCATCTACTCCGCGTACACCGCGCTGTTCATGGCGCCGCGCACCCGCGCCCGCTACGACCTGCCCAACGCGTTCCCGTGGATCCTGATCCCGATCGTCCGCATCCCGCTGGTCACCGCCATGGAACTGGGCCGACGGTTCGTCCCCGGCGTCGCGGGCGTGCAGGAGAAGATCAGCGTCCGCCACCGGCTCAACTGGTACCGCGCCCAGATGCAGGGCCGCGAGGCCGAATTCCAGGCCAAGAGCGCACTGCGCCGCTGACCCCACTTCCCGCACCGGAGAGGACATCCCATGGCAGTCAAGAACGTGGTCGAGGCCTGGAGCGGACCCGGCCGGCGCGACGGCACCATCACCGCGCTGCGCCCGGCCGACAACGCCGCCCACCCCAGCACCGACAAGCACGCCTTCGAGCACTGGTACTTCGACGCCCGACTCGACGACGGTCACATCGTCGTCGGGTTCTTCCAGGGTCGCGAACTGGTCAGCCGCAAGCCCGGCGTCGAACTGCACATCTACTCCCCCGACGGCACCCGACGCGAGATCGTCCGCCACTACTCCGACGAGCAGGTCAGCGCCTCGCCCGACGAGTGCCGGATCCGCATCGGCGACAACACCGCCGAGTCCGACCACACCGGCCCGCTGCCGGTGCACCGCATCCACCTGGCCGAGGAGGACGTGGCCTTCGACCTCACCTTCCACAGCGAGGTGCCCGGATGGATGCCGGGCCGCGGGCAGACCTCCTACGGCGACCGCGAGTTCTTCGCCTGGGCGGTCGGCGCCCCCCGCGCGCGGGTGAGCGGGACCGTGCGCATCGGCGACCGCGTCCTCGACGCCACCGGGCTCGGCTACCACGACCACAACTGGGGCGTGGGCGACATGAAGCGGATCATCGACCGCTGGTACTGGGGCCGGCTCTACGTCGACGACCTCACCCTCATCTACGCGACGGTGCTGACCCAGAAGGGTTACGGCGCACACTGGTCCACTCCGTTGATGCTCGCCCTGGGCGATCGGGTGGTGCTGAGCACCGGCGAGATCGAGGTCCGGCCGGGGCCGATACGTTTCGACGCGGTCGCCAACCGCGAGTACCCGACCTCGCTGCGCCTGGTCGCGCCCGGCCAGGTCGACCTGTCGCTGAACGTGCGGCGCATCGTCCACGCGCACGACTTCCTCGCCGACGTGCCGGTGGTCCGCACACCGCTGGTCAAGCCGCTGGTCAACCGCCTGGTGGGCCGCCCCGGCTACTTCCGGTTCGAATCGGACTTCACACTTTCGGCGACCGTCGACGGGCAGCGTTTCGAACGCGAGGGCAGCACCCTGCACGAGATGGTGGCGCTGAAGTGACCGCGACGTCCACCGAGCCGGAGTCGGAGGCAGGCACCGCGCAGGATCATGTCCGCGGCCGGTACGCGGACCTGGCGTACCTGAGCGGCTTCGGCAACGAGCACCACACCGAGGCGCTGCCCGGCGCCGTTCCGCCGCAGCAGAACTCACCGCAGCACGTCCCGCTCGGCCTCTATGCGGAGCAGCACAGCGGGACCGCGTTCACCGAGCCGCGGGCGAACAACCGGCGCAGCTGGGTGTACCGGATCCGCCCGTCGGCAGCGCATCCGGCGTTTCAGCGGATCGACGACGGGCTGCTGCGCAGCGCCCCACTGCTCGACGGCGTCGCCGACCCCAACCGGCTGCGGTGGGATCCACTGCCGCGGCCGGCACGGCCGGTGGACTTCGTCGACGGGCTCTACACCCTCGGCGCGAACGGCAGCGCGCTCGACCGCACCGGCATCGCGATCCACCTGTACTGGGCGACCGCGCCGATGCACGACCGCTACTTCTCCGACAGCGACGGCGAACTGCTGCTGGTGCCGCAGACCGGAATGCTCGGCCTACGCACCGAATTCGGCCTGCTCGCGGTCGAGCCCGGCGAGATGGCGCTGATCGGCCGCGGCGTCCGGTTCGCGGTCGACGTCCCAGACGGCGCGGCCCGCGGCTACGTCTGCGAGAACTACGGACGCCCGTTCGCGCTGCCCGAACTGGGCCCGATCGGCGCCAACGGCCTGGCGCACGCCCGCCACTTCCGGTATCCGGTGGCCGCCTATGAGGACATCGAGCGCCGCGTGCAGGTGGTGCAGAAGTTCGGCGGGCACCTGTGGGCGGCGGACTACGACCACTCCCCGTTGGACGTGGTGGGCTGGTACGGCAATCACGGTGTCTGCAAGTACGACCTGCGCCTGCTCAACGTGATGGGCACCGTCGCCTACGACCATCCGGACCCGTCGATCTGCACGGTCCTCACCTCGCGGTCCGGCACTCCCGGCCAGGCCAACGTCGACTTCGTCGCGTTCCCTCCGCGCTGGGTGGTCGCCGAACACACCTTCCGCCCACCGCATTTCCACCGCAACACGATGACCGAGTTCATGGGACTGGTCACCGGCGTGCACGACTCCAAGGCCGAGGGCTTCGTACCCGGCGGGGCGAGTCTGCACAACATGTGGGCGGCGCACGGCCCGGACGAGGCCACCTACACATCCGCGACCACCGCCGAGTTGGATGCACAGTTCCTGGCCGGCTCGCTGCCGTTCATGTTCGAGACGCGGCTGCCGTTGATGGTCACCGACTTCGCCCACACCGCCCAACACCGCCAACCCGACTACGACAGTTCCTGGTCGGGCCTGCGCCGCCACTTCCCCCGTCCCTGACCCGCCTCGCCCCTGATCCGATCCCACCGACGACAGGACCTGCCATGACCCCCACCTACACGCTGCCCACCGGACGGCTGTTCATCGGCGGCACGCATCGAGACGCGACCGACGGCGCGACCTATACCTCGATCAACCCGGCGACCGAGGAACCGATCGCGCAGATCGCCGCGGCCGGCGCCGAGGACGTCGACCGTGCGGTGCGCATTGCCCGCAACGCCTTTGAATCCGGCCGGTGGGCGACGATGAGCGGGGCGCAGCGCGGCCAGATCCTGGCCCGGGCCGCCGATCTGATCGAGCAGGACGCCGGAAACCTCGCCGCGCTCGAAACCGCGGAGATGGGCAAGCTCTACAGCCATTCGGTCGACGGCGACATCCCCGCCGCGGCGGCGACGTTCCGACACTTCGCGGGCTGGGCGGACAAGTTGTCGGGGCGCACCGCGATGCTGCCGGACTTCGGGCCGCAGCCCCGGTTCGGGTTCACGCTGCGTCAGCCGCTCGGGGTGGTCGGCGCGATCACCCCGTGGAACAACCCCGCGGTGATCGCCGCGTGGAAGTCGGCACCGGCGCTCGCGGCCGGGTGCACGGTGGTGATCAAGCCTGCCGAGGACGCCGCGTTGTCCACCCTGCGCCTGGCCGAACTGCTCGCCGAGGCGGGCCTGCCGGACGGGGTGTTCAACGTGGTGCCCGGGCTCGGCGAGGTCGCGGGCGCGGCGCTGGCGCGACACCCCGGACTGGACAAGATCAGCTTCACCGGCAGCGTCGAGGTCGGCAAGCAGATCGGCTCGCTCGCGGGCGACAACTTCCGCAAGGTCACGCTCGAATTGGGCGGCAAGGCACCACAACTGGTGCTCGCCGACGCCGATCTGGAGCAGGCGATGCCGTGGATCGCGATGGGCAACTTCTATCACACGGGCCAGGTATGCGCCGCCGGCACGCGGGTGCTCGTCCACGAGTCCCGAGTCGACGAGGTGGTCGAGGGACTCGCCGCCGTCGCCGCCTCGAGCACCGTCGGCGATCCGTTCGACGCCGCGAGCACGATGGGTACCGTCGTCAACGACCGTCAGCTCGAACGGATCCTCGGCTACGTGGAGGCCGGCCGGCGCGAGGGCGCCAAGCTGGTCACCGGGGGAAACCGGCTCGGCGAACGCGGGTTCTACGTCGAGCCCACCGTGTTCGTCGGCGACAACGACCTGACCATCGCCCGCGAGGAGATCTTCGGCCCGGTCGCGACCGTGATCCCCTTCCGCGACAACGACGAGGCGGTGCGGCTGGCCAACGACACCAAGTACGGGCTCAACGCGATGATCTACACGCAGAACCTGTCGGCCACGCACCGGATCATCCCGCAACTGCGGGTCGGCACGGTGTGGGTGAACGGGTGGGGCGTCCCGGATGTCTCGCTGCCCTGGGGCGGCCGCGGCGGCAGCGGCATCGGCCGTGAGCTCGGGCAGAGCGGGCTCGAGGCCTACACCGAGGAGAAGACCGTCTACCTGGGCCTGTGATCGAGCCTGCCCTCTGAACATCGAAAACCCTGTCGCACAGGCACACCGGAAGTGAGTATGGGTATGACGGCATCCGCACGACACCCCGGCGACGGCCTGGCCGGGCCCGGGGCACTGCACGGCTACCGGGTCCTGGAACTGGGTTCACTGATCGCCGGTCCGTACGCCGGGCGCCTGCTCGGCGACCTGGGCGCCGACGTCGTCAAGATCGAGGCCCCGGACAGGCCGGACCCGTTGCGCTCCTGGGGCAACGCCGAGCAGGACGGGCACCGGTTCTTCTGGACGGTGCACGCGCGCAACAAGCGGTCGATCACGCTGGACCTGCGCCGTCCGGAGGGCCGGGCGATGTTCCTGCGCCTGGTCGAACGCGCCGACGTGGTCGTGGAGAACTTCCGGCCCGGCACCCTGGAACGCTGGGGCCTGGGCTACGACGTGCTGTCCGAACGCAATCCGCGGATCGTCCTGGCCCGCGTCTCCGGCTACGGGCAGACCGGGCCGATGGCGCAGCACCCCGGCTACGCCTCGGTGGCCGAGGCGGTCAGCGGACTGCGGCACCTCAACGGCTACCCGGATCAGCCGCCGCCGCGTATGGCACTGTCCCTCGGCGACAGCCTGGCGGGCATGTTCGCGGCGCAGGGCGTCCTCGCGGCGCTGCTCGCCCGCGAGCGCACAGGACGCGGGCAGGTCGTCGACGTCGCGCTCACCGAAGCCTGTCTGGCCGTGCAGGAGTCGACCGTCCCCGACTACGACCGCGGCGGTGTCGTGCGCGGGCCGTCGGGCACCCGGCTCGACGGCATCGCGCCGTCGAACATCTACCGGTCCCGCGACGGGCGCTGGGTGGTGATCGCCGCCAACCAGGACACGGTGTTCCGTCGGCTGTGCGGGGCGCTCGGGCGGCCCGAGTTGGCCGACGACCCACGCTTCGCCGACCACCTGGCGCGCGGGCGGCACCAGGACGAGCTCGACGAGATCGTGGCCGACTGGGCCCGGCGCCTGGACGCCGAGGTGCTGATCAAGACGCTCACCGAGGCAGGGGTGGTGGCCGGGCCGGTGAACACCGTCGCCGAGGTGATGGACGATCCGCAACTGCGCGCGCGCAACATGGTCGTCGACCACTACGACGAGCGCATCGGGGAGGCGGTCGCCGGGCCGGGTGTGGTGCCGGTGCTCAGCGACACACCGGGTTCGGTCCGACGCGCCGGGTCGGCCCGCCCGGGCGCGGACAACGACGCGGTCTACACCGAACTGCTGGGACTGTCCGCGCCGCAACTGCGCGACCTCCACGACGTCGGGGTGATCTGATGATTCCGACGCTGCCGCCGGCTGTCAGCATCCGTGAGGTCGGGCTGCGCGACGGTCTGCAGAACGAGCGGCCTGTGTCGACCGAGGCGAAGCTCCGGCTGCTCGACGCCCTCGCCGTCACCGGAGTCCGGCGCGTCGAACTCACCGCGTTCGTATCCCCGCGTGCGGTCCCGGCGATGGCCGACGCGGAAGCGCTCGCCGCGCAGGCGCACCGGTGGCCGCAGCTCGAGTTCTCCGCGCTGGTCGCAGGACCCGGCGGGGCCCGCCGCGCGGTCACCGCCCGCATCCCGGACGTGGAGTACGTCCTCTCCGCCGCCGAGGGGCACAGCCAGGCAAACGTCCGCCGCGGCGTGGACGAGTCGGTGCGGTTGACCGAGCAGATCGCCGAGATCGTCCACGACGGCGGCGGCACCTGCGAGGTGATCATCGCGACCGCGTGGGACTGCCCGTTCGACGGCCCGACCCCGCCCGAGCGGGTCGTCGAGATCGCCGGGCACGCAATCGCTCTCGGCGCGGACCGAATCTCGGTCGCAGACACCGTCGGTACCGCCACCCCGGTCCGCGTCGTCGGCCTGCTCGACCGCCTGCGCGCGCACCTCGGCGACTGCTCGGTCGGCGCGCACTTCCACAACACCCGGGGCGCGGGACTGGCCAGCGCCTATGCGGCCGTGCAGTCCGGAGTGGTCGACCTCGACGCCTCCGTCGGCGGACTCGGCGGGTGCCCGTTCGCACCGGGGGCGAGCGGCAACATCGCGACCGAGGAACTCGTCTATCTGCTCGAGGACTGCGGGGTGGGCACGGGTATCGACCTGTCCGCGGCGATCGACGCGGCGACGGTCGCCCGCCGGGTCGTCGGCCACGACCTCGCGAGCGGTGTCGGCCGCGCCGGCGACCGCCTGCGCACCCCGGCCGCCTCCCTCGGCGCCACGACCGGACAGGGGTGAGCCGGCGATGGTGACCCTGCGTATGCCGGTGGACCTGGCGCCCACCGTGTCCCGGCTGACCGCCGGCGCGCTGGAGTCGGTCGGCGGCGGCGTGCGCGCGCTCGGCCGGTTCTACTCCATGTCGCTCGACGCCGCGCTGGCGCTCGGCCGGCGCCCGTTCGCCTGGCGCGAGTTCCTCGTCCAGTCCTGGTTCATCGCCCGCGTCTCGCTGCTGCCCGCGGTGCTGATGTCGATCCCGTTCACGGTGCTGGTGGTGTTCACGCTGAACTCGCTGCTCACCCAGATCGGCGCGGGCGACATGTCCGGAGCGGGTGCGGGATTGGGTGCGGTCACGCAGATCGGCCCGCTGGTGACGGTGCTCGTCGTGGCGGGCGCCGGCGCCACAGCGATCACCGCCGACCTCGGGTCGCGCACCATCCGCGAGGAGATCGCCGCGCTGCAGGTGCTCGGCATCGACCCCGTGCCGCGACTGGTGCTGCCGCGGGTGCTGGCGTCCGTGTTCGTCGCTTCGCTGCTCAACGGCGCGGTGTGCGCGATCGGGTTGTCCGGCGGCTTCCTGTTCTCGGTGTTCGTTCAGCACGTCTCGCCGGGGGCGTACGCGTCCGGCGTGACGCTGCTGATCGGGGTCGGCGACCTCGTGCTGTCGGAGGTCAAGGCCGCGGTGTTCGGTCTGATCGCCGCGCTCGTCGCCTGCTACCGGGGCCTGACCGTCGCCGGCGGGCCCAAGGGGGTGGGCGAGGCGGTGCAGGAGACGGTCGTGTTCGCCTTCATGGCCTTGTTCGTCGCCAACCTGGTCCTCACGTCCGTCGGCCTGGCGCTGAAAGGCAGTTGATCGCAATGACCGTCGACCGTGTCCCCCCGCTGCCGAGCCGCCGGTTCGGCACGCTCATCCGCCCCCTGGACCGCGTGGGCCGCTCGATCGACCGCGCCGGAGATCAAGCGAACTTCTTTCTCGCCGCACTGTTCTCGCTGGGCAAGGCCGCGCGCGCGTACCGTCGCGAGACCATGCGGCTGCTCGCCGAGATCTCCATGGGCACCGGCCTGCTCGCGGTGATCGGCGGCACGGTGGTCATCGTCAGCTTCCTGACACTGTTCGCGGGCGCAACGGTCGCCGTCCAGGGATACGACTCACTCGGCGACATCGGGGTCTCGTCGCTGACCGGCTTCCTCAGCGCCTACGTCAACATCCGGGTCGTCTCCCCGGTGACCGCAGGGGTCGGGCTCGCCGCGACCATCGGTGCGGGCACCACCGCGCAACTGGGTGCCATGCGGATCAGCGAGGAGATCGACGCGCTCGAGGTGATGGCGATCCGGTCGATGCCGTTCCTGGTCAGCACGCGCATCCTGGCCGGGCTGATCGCGATCGTCCCGCTGTACGCACTGGCGGTGACCACCTCGTTCCTGTCCAGCCGGGTCGCGACCGTGCATATCCTCGGCCAGTCGGCCGGCGTGTACGACCACTACTTCTACACATTCCTGATCCCGTCGGACGTGTTGTGGTCGTTCGTGCAGGCGATCGCCATGGCGGCCGTGGTCATGCTGATCCACAGCTACTACGGCTACTACGCGGCGGGCGGGCCGTCGGGGGTCGGCATCGCGACCGGGCGGGCCGTGCGGTCGTCGCTGATCGCGGTGGTGACGGTGACGCTGCTGATCTCGCTGGCGCTCTACGGCGGCGCCCGACAGCTCCACCTCGCCGGGTGAGCGCCGATGCTCCCGCTGCCGAAGAAGGTCGCCGCCCTCGGGTTGGCCGTCGTGCTGGGTGCCGTCGTCACGGCGGTCGCGCTGTCGTATGGGGACGGTCTCGAGGGCGGCGTGCCGATCACCATCGACAGCGCCCGGTCGGGGCTGGTGCTCGAGCCGGGCGCGATGGTCAAGATGCACGATGTCCAGGTCGGCACCGTCACCGCTGTCGCGCAGCACGATTCGGGCGCGGTCATCTCGGTGCGGCTCGATCCGTCGGCGGCCGGGCAGATCCCCGCCGGGGTCGGTGCCGACATCCGCGCGACCACGCTGTTCGGCGCCAAGTACGTCACGCTGACCGACCCGCCCCGGCCGACGGCCGAACGTATCGCCGCGGGCACCACGATCCGCGCCGGATCGGTCACCGTCGAGGTGGACACGCTGTTCGAGTCGCTGAACGACCTGCTCGGGGCGGTCGACCCGGCCAAGCTCAACTCCCTGCTCACCGCGCTGTCCGACGGGCTCGACGGGCGCGGCGGCGCGCTGGGGACGACCCTGCAGCAGGCGAACTCGTTTCTCGAACCCGTGGCCGAGCGCACCCCCGAACTGCAGCACGACGTCACGCAGACGGCCGCCGTCGCCGGCATCTACCGCGACGCCGCCGACGATGTGATGACCGACCTGCGCAACCTGACGACCACCGCCCGGACCCTCTCGCAGCGGCGCACCCAGTTCGACGCGCTGCTGCTGTCGGTGACAGGACTGGCCGGCCAGGGCACACCGTTGCTGACCGACAACACGCCCGCCCTCACCGCGACCATGTCGTTGCTGCGCCCCACCGCCGGGCTGCTGCACGAATACTCCGGCGGCATCACCTGTTTCCTGCAGGGCGCCGACCAGACCCGCAGGATGGCCGAACCGGTGTCCGGCGGCAACGGGGCGACCATGAAGCTGAACTCGACGTTCCTGCTCGGCGTCGAACCGTACGCGTACCCGACCGACCTACCCGTCGTCCGCGCGCGCGGCGGCCCGCGCTGCGGGGGCCTGCCGAAGCTGTCGATGGACCAGGTCCCCGCGCCCTACGTCGTCGCCGACACCGGCGCGAACCCGTTCGCCGCGGTGCAGACGAGTCCGCAGGTGCGCTTCGACACGCTGCTGACGAACCTGCTCGGGACACCCGCCGTATCGAGACCGTCGGCGCCGAGCGCACCCGCACCGGGAGGCCACAGATGACGACGAATCTGCGCGCGGTCGGCTGGCGGCTGGCGATCTTCGTGACCGTGATGGTCACCGTGCTCGGCGGGCTCGTCCTGGTGCTGGGCCAGTACCGGTTCGACGACTACACCCGCTACGAGGCGGTGTTCACCGACGCGTCCGGGCTCAAGAAGGGCGACTTCATCCGGGTCGCAGGCGTCGAGACCGGGAAGGTCGCCGGCGTGCGGGTCGACGGCGCTGACCACGCCGTCGTGGAGATGGACGTCGACTCGAGCTACCCGCTGACCACCGCCACCCGCGCGGTGGTGCGCTACGCGAACCTGGTCGGCGACCGCTACCTGGCGCTGCTGCCCGGGCCCGATTCAGCGCAGCGTCTTCCCGCCGGCGCGCGCCTCGGCACCGACCGGACAGCGCCGGCGCTGAACCTCGACCAGTTGCTGGGCAGCTTCAAACCGCTCTTCCGCGCACTGGACCCGAAGCAGGTCAACAGCCTCACCCAGGAGCTGATCGCTGTGTTCCAGGGCGAGGGCGGCACGGTGCAGGACATTCTGGCGCACACCGCATCCCTGACGAACACGATCGCCGACCGGGACGAGGTGGTCGGGCAGGTGGTCACCAACCTGAACACCGTCCTCGGCACTGTCGCCGGCCGCGACCAGGATCTGTCGTCCGCGCTCGACAAGGCCCAGCAGCTCACCGGCGCGCTCGCCGCCGACAACGAGCACTGGGGCGCCGCGCTGACCCGGATCGACTCCGGAGCGGCCGCCGTGGCCGATCTGCTGACCGACGCGCGCACCCCGCTGCAGGGCACGGTCGGCCAGTTGCGGCGCACCGCAAGCCAACTCGATTCGGGAAAGCAGACGCTCGACAGCGTCATCACCCGGCTGCCGACCGCCTACGCCGCGCTGAGCCGGCTCGGCGCGTACGGCAACTTCTTCAACTACTACCTGTGCGGGCTGCGGATCAAGTTCACCGGCGCCGACGGTTCGGACGTCTCGACCCCGATGTTCGGGCAGACCACCGGGAGGTGCGCACCGAAATGAAGTTCCAGTTCCGCGAACGCAATCCGCTGATCGTCGGCATCGTCGGCACCGCCGCGATCATCGCCGTCACCCTGATCGCGCTGAACCTCGAGGCGATGCCGTTCGTCGACCGCGGCTCCGGCTACCACGCCGTCTTCACCGAGACCGCCGGCCTCAAACGGGGAGATCCGGTGCAGGTGGCCGGCGTCCAGGCGGGCCGGGTGTCCGGGATGCGGATCGACGGCGCCACCGTCGTCGTCGACTTCACCGTCGACCACACGATCTCGCTCGGCGAGGACACCCGCGCCGACATCGGTACCGCCACGGTGCTGGGCACCAAACTGCTGCGGGTGACCCCGTCCGGACCCGGCACGCTCCGCCGCGGCGCCACGATCCCGCTGTCACGCACCAGCTCCCCCTACCAGCTGACCGACGCGCTCGGCGACCTCACCGACACCGAACGCGACATCGACACCGGCACACTCGCGGATTCGATGAACGCGCTCTCTGCGACCCTGCAGCACACCCCCGACGACCTGCGTGGTGCGCTCGACGGGGTGACCCGGCTGTCGAAGACCGTCAGCACCCGCGACCGGTCGCTGCGCGAACTGCTGCAGCACGCCGAGCGGGCCACGTCGGTCCTTGCGGTGCGCAGCAACCAGATCAGCGCGATGATCGGCGACGCCGACGCGGTGCTCGGCCAACTGCAGCAGCGGTCGGCGGTGATCGACACCCTGTTCGAGCACGTCGCCACCCTCGCCGACCAGCTCACCGCCGCGGTCCACGACAATCAGGCGCAGCTGACACCCGCACTGGACCAGGTGAACTCGGTGCTGTCGGTGCTGCAGAAGGACAAGGACGACATCGGCGCCGCGATCGAACGGCTCGGCCCGTATGTGACCGAACTCGGCGAGGCCGTCGCCAGCGGGCCGTTCTTCAACTCCTACATCCAGAATCTGGTCCCCGGCCAGATCATCGACCCGTTCGTGCAGCAGGCGCTGCACGCCGCCGGCATCACGGGGCAGCCGCGGTGAGCGGCCGGTCGCGCACCGACGCAGCGACCCGGGTACTCGCACGCCGGGTGCTCGGCGGTGCGCTCACGGTGCTGCTGCTCGCCGCGCTGTCGTTCGCGCTCGTACCCCGGCATCGCGACCTGACCGTCACCGCGTACTTCACCAGCACGACCGGACTGTACCGCGGCGACGACGTGCGGATCATGGGCGTGCGGGTCGGGTCGGTCGACGCGATCACCCCGCGCGGCGACCGGGTCGAGGTCCGGCTGACCGTCGACGGCGACCAACCGGTGCCCGCGGACGCGAAGGCGGTGATCGTCTCGCAGTCCCTGGTGTCCGCCCGGTTCGTCCAGCTCGCCCCCGCCTACCGGGGCGGCCCGCGGATGGCCGACGGCGCGACGATCCCGCTGCGCCGCACCGCCGTTCCCGTCGAGTGGGACCAGATCAAGGCCCAGCTGTCGCGGGTGGCGACCGCGGTCGGACCGTCCGAGTCCGATCCGCGTGGAGCACTCGGCGGCCTCGTCGGGCAGGCCGCGCGCAACCTCGACGGCCAGGGGCTGAGCCTGCACCAGACACTCGTGCGGCTCTCCGAGGCGATGCAGACCATGTCCGACGGTCGCACCGACCTGTTCGATCTGGTCCGCAACCTGCAAGTGTTCGTCGGCGCGCTCGCCGGCAGCGGCGAGCAGATCGTCGACTTCGACAACACCATGTCCACGGTCACGCAGGTACTCGCCGACAACGGCGGCGAGATGGACACCGCACTGGGCAAGCTGGATTCGGCGCTGGGACTGGTGGGCTCGTTCGTCCGCGACAACCGGGACCAGGCGACGACCACCACCGCGAAGCTCTCGGACGTGGCGGGCGAACTCGCGAAGGAACGACAGGGACTCGAGCAGATTCTGCACGTCGCGCCGACCGCACTGTCGAACCTGGCCAACATCTATCAGCCGGCCCACAACACGGTCGTGTCCGCGCTCGCGATGAGCAACTTCGCCAACCCCGTCGACTTCATCTGCTCGGCGCTCGCCGCCGCCGAGCAGAAGGACGCGCAGGAGGGAGCCCGCTTGTGTGTGCAGTATCTGGGCCCGGTGCTGGGCATGCTGCAGATGGACTATCCGCCGCTGGCCGCCAACCCGACCCGCGGGGTCGGGGCGCTGCCGGGCCAGCTGGTCCCCGCCGGCACCGAACGCATGTCGACGCCCGCGGGACTGCCGGGCCTGATGACCCCGGGCGGTCGCTGATGCGGCGCGCGGTGCGGGCGACGGTGGTGACAGTGTTGCTGGTCCTCGCCGCCGGCGGGGTGTCGGGTTGCGGGTGGCGCGGGCTGAATTCGCTGCCGCTGCCGGGTACCAAGGGTCACGGTGCGGGCGCCTACACCGTGTACATCCAGATGCCCGACGTCGCCACGCTCACCCGCAACGCGCAGGTGCGGGTCGCCGACGTCACCGTGGGCCGGGTCGCGGATCTGCGTCTGCAGGGCGACCACGCGCTGGTGACGGTGCGTCTCGACGGCGATGTGCGGTTGCCGGGGAACGCGACCGCGAAGATCGGTCAGGCCAGCCTGCTCGGCGCCGCGCAGGTCGAGTTGGCGGCGCCGGTCACCGAGCCGGCCGAAGGTACATTGCACGACGGCGACACGATCCCGCTGGCGCGGTCCGGCGACTACCCGACGACCGAGCAGACCCTGTCGTCGCTCTCGCTGGTCCTCAACGGCGGCGGGATCGGTCAGATCCAGCAGATCTCCCGGGAGCTGAACACCGCCCTGAGCGGCCGGCAGGACCAGGTGCGCGGACTGCTCGCCCACCTCGACACCGTGCTGACCGGCCTCGACGCGCAGAAGTCGGACATCGTGGCGGCGATCGACGGCCTCGACCGGCTGTCCGCACAGGTGGCGCAGCAAAACGACGTTCTCGCCGACTCCATCTCGGCGCTGCGTCCGGCACTGACCGCACTGAGCGACCGTCGCGACGACCTCACCACGGCGCTGGACCAGTTGGGCGCGCTCGGCGACGCGGCGACCAGGGCAGTGCACGGTACCCGGACCGAACTGGTGGCGAACCTGCGTGATCTGCAACCGGTGCTCAAGGGGCTGGCCGACTCGGGCAGTGCGCTGACCGAATCCACCCGGTACCTGCTCACGTTCCCCTTCCCCATCGACACCTACGCGAACGCGGTCCGCGGCGACTACGCCAACGGCGAGGTCACCCTCGACCTGCGGGTCAAGACCCTCGACAACGCCCTGCTGCTCGGCACCGGCCTGCAGGGCGCGCTCGCCGGGCTGCCCGCGATCATCGGCAAGCCCGAGCCGCCGACGGCCGCCCACGCAAGAGGGCTGGGCCAATTGCTCAGCCCCGCACCGGCATCCGCGGGAGGTGGCCGATGAGACTCGCCCGCAGGACCCGGGTGCAGCTGACGGTCTTCGCGATCCTCGCGGTGCTCGGCATCGGCTTCGCCTCCGTGCGCTACGCGCGCATCCCGCAGACCCTCGGGATCGGGCAGTACACGGTGACGGTGCAAATCGCCTCGGGCGGCGGGCTGTATCCCGACGCGAACGTCACCTACCGCGGCACCACGATCGGCAAGGTCACCGCGCTGCGGATGACCCCGGCCGGCGCCGAGGCCACCCTGTCACTCGATTCGTCGGTGCCCGTCCCCTCCGACCTCGACGCGCAGGTCCACAGCATGTCCGCCATCGGCGAGCAGTACGTCGACCTGGTGCCGCGCGGCCCCGGCGGCCCGAGACTGCGCAACGGGGCGGTGATCCCGCGGCCGCGCACCACCGTGCCCGCACCGGTCGGCCCGATCCTCGACCAACTGCAGGCGACCCTGCGCGCCGCCGGACCCGACAACGTGCGGACGGTGGTCGACGAGGGCTCGACGGCGCTGTCGGGCACCGAGGACGATCTGCGCCGGTTGCTCGACTCGGCGCACGCGCTCACGGCCACCGCCGACGGGGCGCGGGAACCGACCGGCACGCTGATCGACGGGATCGGGCCGCTGCTCGACACCCAGACCGCCACCAGCGCAGCGATCCGACAGTGGGCGCAGTCGTTGGCGTCGTTCACCGGGCACCTGAGCGGCAGCGACCCGCAACTGCGCGGGGTGCTCGCGCAGGGTGCCCCCGCGGCCGACGAGGCGACGCGGCTGTTCGCGGGCCTGCGCCCCACGGTGCCGCTGCTGCTGGCGAATCTGACCAGCGTCGAACAGGTTGCCGCGGTCTACAATCCGGGCATCGAACTGATCCTGGTGCTGTACCCGGCGATCATGGCCGCGACCCAGTCGGCGGGACTGCCGAACTCCGCCGACCCGGCCCAGAACACGTTCTTCGCCGACCAGCTGAACGCGCCGCCGCCGTGCACCACCGGGTTCCTGCCGCCGTCCGCGCGGCGCTCACCCACCGAACTGGACACCCCGCCGACGCCGAACGACCTGTACTGCAAACTGCCGCAGAGCGATCCCAGCACCGTGCGCGGCGCCCGGAACCTGCCGTGTCCGGACCACCCGGGCCGGCGGGCCCCGACGGTCGCCCTGTGCGACAGCCCGCAGGGGTACCGGCCCGAGGCCGAGTCGAACCCGTGGAACGGCGAACCTTCACCCGCCTCGTGGGAGCAGATGATGGGCGCCGGGCGATAGACGTCGTCGTCACCCGGCCCGGTCGTCCGCCACCTCGACGGTCTCGAGGCGAGCGGTGTCGGTGCGGCCGAACACCTCCCGCAGGAACTCCCCGGTCAGCCGCATCGCCGCACGGCTCTCCGAGGTCAGCGCGTCGAGCACCGGGAACGCGTGCACGCCGCGCCGCCACACGTGCGTCTCGACGGCCCGTCCGGCGGCGTGCAGCCGGCCGGTGAGCGCCCGGATGTCCGGTTCGAGCAGCTCCCGGTCCGCGGCGGTCAGGAAGGTCGGCGGGAAGACCTCGACCGGCGCGTCGACCGGTGAGCGGGTGCCACGCAGCGCGACCGGCCCGCGCTCCCACCGCGGCTTGGCCCGCCGGATCGCGCTGAGCGGCATGTACGCGTCGCGCTTGAGCAGCGCCGGATCGTGCCGGTCCGGATCCAGGCTCAACTGCGGCGAGTAGCCCACGAACGCCGCCGGACGCGGGACGCCGTCCGTCGCCGCCAGTTCGCAGATCTTCGCGGCCAGGAAGCCGCCGGCGGAGTCGCCCGCGACCACGACCTTGTCCGGCGCGTCGGCCCGGTCCAGCAGGGCCCGGTACGCATCACAGGCGTCCTGCACCGAGGTGCCCGCCCCCGCCTCGGGGAGCTGGCGATAGCGCAGCGAATACACCGGCACGCCCAGGGTTTCCGCCAGCCGGGCACACACCCGCCGGTGGGTGGCCGGACCGCAGAACAGGAATCCCCCGCCGTGCAGGTACAGCACGGACACACCGCGCAGCTGATCGTGCGCGGACGTGCGCGGCACGGACAGCTCCGCCTCGACACCGCCCAGGTCGACCGTGGTGAGGTCGACGTTCGGCGGGTTCGGCAGCCACCCGAACAGCACCTCGATGAAGGTGAGCACTCGAATCCCCCTGTCGCCCAGGGGCCAGAGCCGGTATGCCGTCTTCAACAGCAGTCGCGCCGGCCAGTACAGCAGCAGCGCCGGCACACTCGGCGTTTCGTGGACGGTCACCGCGCCCTCGGCCTGACGGGCGCTCACCCGGCCGCTCGATCCGGCGCGACGATCACGCCGTAGTCCAGGCTGCCGTGGCTGAACGTCGGCCGCAGCGGCCACTGGCGCTTGAAGCTCGCACACTCGGACGACGGGATGACCTGCACCCAGCGCGGGTCGCGCTTCGAACGCGACGCCATCGTCTTCTCCTTGATCATCGAGTCGTACTGGTCCTGCGGGTCTTCGAGGGTGTTGCTGTTGAGCACCACCTCGCGGCGATAGAACTGCGCCTGCGCCTTGACCCCGGGGATCTTCGAGAACTCCGGCTGCCAGTTGTCCGGCGCCATCCCGTTCTCGGACTGCACCCACACGCCGTCGGGAGTGTTCACGCACAACGAGTGGTTGCCGTCGGTGTGACCGGGCGTCCACAGCAGGCTGACACCGACGCCGAGTTCGACGTCGCCGTCGAAGATCTCGAGCCGGTCTTGCGGAACCCCCGCCATGCCCTTGTCCACGTACCACGCGGTCTGCATGGGATGCATCGACTCGAAGGTGGCGAGTTCCTTACGGTGCACCAGCAGCTTGGCGTTGGGGAACAGCGGCTTGCGCGGCTCGCTCTCGCCCTCGATCGGTTCGGTGGAGCCCATGATCATCCGCACGTCCTGCACGTGCAGGTGATCGAAGCTGACGTAGTCGACGTCCTCGTTGCGCAGCCCGAGGCTGGGCAGCACGTCGTCGGGGTCGTTGATGTAGTCGGCGAAGAACCGCTCGACCTTGAACCTGCGCCCGAGCTGCTGGATCTGGTTGTAGAACGGCGCCTCCGCCGACCCGACCGCGACCGTCGGCTCCCAGACCAGCGTCTTGAGCTTGCCGTCGAAGCCCTCGAACTGGATCACCATCATCCGGTTGGTGATGCTGATGAACGGGTTGACCCCGATGGAGTAGCCCTGGAACGCGAAGCGCGACGGATACGGCGCGGTGGCGATGTCCACGGACTTGATCGCCTTCACCTGCCCCTGCGACAGGAAGCGCTCGCGGTACTTCACCGCCGCCTCGCGCACCGCCGTCAGCCGGTCGCCGCGCGGCCACACCTCGTGCACGCCGTCGAACTCGGGGATGGGCCGGAGCTCGTTCTTTTGGGCGGCGGTCATGACTGTGCTCCTCGATCGTGGTTGGCGGACAGCGCCTGGGACTCGTACGACGTGCGGACGGAACTGCCGCTCACCGCGGCAACCTGGTCGGGCACCATGCGCCGCACCAGCGGGTCGCGCAGCACCTGCGGGAGCAGGTTCACCACCCGGATCAGCGGGCCGACGTAGCCGGGCAGGGTCACCTCGAACCGCGGCCGTTCGATGACGTCGACCACGGCGCGCGCGACGTCGGCGGGCTGCAGCAGGCGCACCGTCCCGGTGTCGGTGCCGACGGCGAGTTCGGTGTCGACGACGCCCGGCAGGATCGCCGACAACAGCACCCCGCTGCCGCGCAATTCCTCACGCACACCGGTGAGATAGCCGAGCACACCGTGTTTGGTCGCGGCGTAGGTGGACTCGCCGGGCGGGGCAACGCGCGCGGCCGCCGACGCGATGGTGACGATCTGGCCCCGGCCGCGAGCCCGCATGACCGGGGCGGTCAACCGCACGCCGCGGATGACCCCGTGCAGATTCACCGCGAGCATGCGGTCGGTGGCGGACTCGGGCTCCTCGTCGAACGGGCCGACCCACATGACGCCGGCGTTGTTCACCAGCACGTCGATGGTGCCGAACCGCGTTTCGACGGCGCCGAGGAAGGTGCGGAAGGACTCGGTGTCGGTGACGTCGAGGTCGAACCCGGCCGCGGTTCCCGGCAGTTCGCTCGCCGCCTCCGCGGCCCCGTCACGGTCGCCGATCGCCACCTGGGCACCGGCCGCCGCGAGATGGGCCGCGATCTCCCGGCCGATCCCGCGGGCACCCCCGGTCACCGCGATGACCAGACCGTCGATCGCGCGTTTCCTGAGCCGCATATGCACTCTCCCTCCGATCTGACACACTGTTATGTCAAATGACGCCCGACAGTGTGCCACAGATCGCAGAGGTGAGGAACAGGTGACGAGCACCGGCAGGAGATATGCAGGACTGTCCACCGAGCAGCGCACCCAGGCGCGGCGTGCCGCAGTACTCGAGGCAGCTCTCGACCTGTTCGGCACCGCCGGCTACCCCGCCACCTCGGTCAAGCAGGTCTGCCGCGCCGCGGGACTGACCGAGCGCTACTTCTACGAGTCCTTCACCGACCGCGAAGACTGCCTGGCCAAGCTGTACGACCAACTCGCGGGCGAGATGTACGCCGCCACGCTCGCCTCGATCGCCGCCGCCGGACCGGACGTCGACGAGATCGCCCGGGCCGGGCTGGACGGCTTCGTCCGCTACCTGACCGACGACCCCCGCCGCGCGCGGGTGGTCCTCGTCGAGGTGGTCGGCGTCTCCCCCGGGATGGAGGAGCGCCGGCACGCGGTGCTGCGCGACTACTCCGAGGTCGTGACCGCGACGTGGGGCGCCGCCGAGGCCCGGCCGATGGACACGGCCGACCGGTTGACAACGGTCGCGCTGGTCGGCGGCGTGAACCATCTGCTGGTCAACTGGCTGATGACCGGCTCACAGGAGTCGCCCGGCGAGTTGGTGGACGTGTGCGCGAGGTTGTTCTCGGCGGCCCGCGGCGCACTGGACTGATGGTCTCGCCGCGGGCACCGTGCGGGCCGGTGGTGCCCGAGTTGATCTTGCACGGCGCCGAAGCGGCCGACCGCGATACCATCTGAGCATCAACTGAACACGTGCGAATCCAACCGCGAAGGGCGGTCACGATGGTGATGGCATATGGGTTCACCCAGTACGGCGACGCCGGCACCCAAGCGATGCTCGACCTGCCCAAGCCCGAGCCCGGACCCGGCCAGATCCTGGTCAAAGTCCATGCGGCGGGCGTCAATCCGGTCGACTGGAAGATCCGCTCGGGTCTGCTCTCCGGCGCGATGACCCTGCAGTTCCCCGCCGTGCTCGGGCGCGAGGTGGCCGGCACCGTCGCCGCCCTCGGCCCCGGCGTCGAACGGTACGAGATCGGCGACGAGATCTTCGGCAACACCGGCGCCGAGGGCGGCTACACCGAGTACACGCTGGTCCGCACCGACGCGATCGCGCGCAAACCCCCGACGGTCTCGTTCATCGACGCCGCCGCGCTGCCCGTCGCGTCCGCCACCGCCTACGACGCCATCGAGCAACTCCAGTTGCGTGCGGGCGACACCCTGCTGATCAACGGCGCCGGCGGCGGTGTGGGCGCCGCGGCGACCCAGATCGCCCGCTACCGCGGGGTCGGCGTGGTCGGTACCGCCAGCGCGGCCAAACACGGCTTCGTCGCGGCGCTCGGCGCCATGCCGATCACCTACGGGGACGGCGTCGCCGAGCGGCTCCACGAGGCCGCCCCGAACGGGGTCACCGCGATCCTCGACCTGGTCGGTGGCGACGCACTGCGCGAGGTTGCCGGCGCTGCGAACGACTCACATCTGATCGTGACCACGGCCGACCCGGAGACCGCCGCCTCGCTCGGCGGCGCCTACATCGAACGGGGCACCCTCGCCGACACCCTGGCGCGGATCGCCGAACTGGCCGCACACGGCAGCCTGAGCCCGCACGTGCAGGAACTCTTCTCACTCGAGCAGGCGGGCGAGGCGCTCGCCGCCGTCGAATCCGGTCACGCGCAGGGCAAGGTCGTCATCGAGATGATGTGACGGCCGGGCGGGCGGGGCAGGCGCGCAGGCCCGAGCCGTCACCGGGCCAGCGTGCGCACCGCCGCCTCGACCGCCTCCTCCGGCGACTGCGCGACCAGCACCTCGACCCCGGGCAGCGGCCAGCCGCCGAGCGCGATCACCGGCACACCGGTGCGCACCGCGAGCGCGATCTCGCTGAGCGTTCCCCAGCTGCCCCCGACCGCGATGATCGCCTCACTGCTGCGCACCACCAAAGCGTTGCGCATCTCGCCGAGCCCGGTCGGCACCGACACCGTCAGGAACTGGTTGCCGTCGGCGCGGTCGCTGCCCGGCAGCAGCCCCAGCGTGACCCCGCCTGCCCCGACCGCCCCCTCGCAGGCAGCCCTCATGACGCCGCCGAGCCCGCCGGTGACCACGCGAACACCCTTCCGCGCCAACAACTCCCCCACCCGGCGTGCCTGCACCATCTGCTCGCCGGTCGCCCCCTCCCCGGCTCCGATCACCCCGACATAGTTCGCGCCGGCCTCGACGATCACGTTCACCCCTGTCTCCCGGTCGGTGAATTCGACTCGCCCGCATCGTAAGCGGCCACCGACGGCGGCGACGTCATTTCGGCGCCTCGCTTTCCGCCGCGGTGGTGCGAATGTGCATGGCACACTGGCCGACATGTCAGACAAGCCCGTCCTCATCAGCGTCACCGGTCACGCGTCGCGCCGGGTCGATCCGTTGCGCGCGGGAGTGCGGTTCGGGGTCGGCTGTGAGGGCCACGACCCGACGGTGGCGCACACGCGGGCCGCACGCGCCGTCGACGAGCTGACCGCACTGATCACCGCGGTCGACGACCGGCCGGATCACCCGCTCAAGCGGTGGTCGCTCGGTCAGGTCCGGCATTCGCGGCACCGGCCCTACAACAGCGAGGGGCTGCAACTCGACTTCGTCTACAACTCGTCCGCCGACGGACTGGTCACCTTCCGCGACCTGTCCGCGGTCGCCGGGTTCGTCGACGCGCTCGCGGACATGGACGCGGTCGCGGTGCACGGGATCGATTGGTCGCTGACCCGCAAGACCACCGCCCGGCACCTCCGGTCGATCCGCGCGGATGCCGTCGACGACGCGCACGCCAAGGCGCTGACCTATGCGCGGGCGCTGGGGCGCAGGCAGATCCGTCCGGTCGAGATATCCGACCAGGGCCTGCTCGCCGGCCCCCCGGCGTCCGCCGGGGTGCGGATGGCGGGGGTGTCGTTCCGGGCCGACCAGCAGCCCCGCATCGACCTGCGGCCCGAACCGTTGGTCCTCGACGCCGACGTGCAGGCCCGCTTCGAGGCGGTGTGACCGCGCCGGGGCGGCCAGGCGCTGTCTGACGGGCTGGTCTAGCCGGCGCCGCCGCGGGAGGCGAACAGCTGCTCCCACACACCGAAGTCCGTGCGCGGGCCGCTCGGGGTGTCCGCGCCGTAGCGCTCGATCTCGGCCCGGATGTCGAGCGGCCGGGTCGGCGGCATCCCCGGCACCAGCTCGTCGAGCACGTGCTTGTCGGGCACCAGCCAGCACACCTCGAACTCGATGCCGTCCGGGTCGCGCGCATACAGCGCCTTGGTCGAGCCGTGATTGCTGGCCCCGGTCAGCGCCCCCGCCAGTTCGAGACGCCGCCGCATGTCCGCCAGGTCTGTGAGCGTGTCGACCTCCCACGCCAGGTGATAGAGGCCGACCTGCCCGCTCGCCGAACGGGCGTCGGTGTGCGGGCTCTGGAACAGCCCGAGGTCGTGGTCGTTGGCCGAGCCCGGCGCCTGGAGGAACGCGGCGCCCGCGAAGCCACCCGGCAGCACCCGGAACCCGAGCACCTCCCGATAGAACGCCAGGCTGCGTTCGAGGTCGCCGACGAACAGCACCGCGTGATTGAGCCGCTTGATTGCCATCTCACCAATCTCCTTCAGGCGTACCGGACGCCGGTCAGCTCCTCGGACAGATCCCACAGCCCTTGCGCGACAGCGTGATCCATCGACTTCTTGTTGGAGTGCACCACCTTGGGGTAGCCGCGCTGCTCGAACGGCCCGTCGGGCCCGTAGTAACTGCCGCCGTCCACGTCGGCGGACGTGGCGGCGTACAGCATCGGCAGCGCCCCCATCTGCGCGCTCTGCGCGAACACCCGGTTCCCGACGGCCATCATCTTGTCCTGCACGGACTCGGTGTGCGCCTGCAGGTTCGTCGACGCGTACCCGGGGTGCGAGGCCACCGCCCGCACGGTGGATCCGGCGCGCGAGAGCCGACGCTGCAGCTCATAGGTGAACAGCAGGTTCGCCAGCTTCGACTGACCGTAGGCGGCCCACCGGCGGTACCGGCGCTGCTGCCAGTTCAGGTCGTCGAGGTCGATGCTGCCGAGCACGTGGAAGCCGCTCGACATGGTGACCACCCGATCTCGGATCCGGTCCAACACCAGGCCGGTCAGCGCGAAGTGCCCGAGGTGGTTGGTGCCGATCTGCATCTCGAAACCGTCGGCGGTGCGCCGCAGCGGCACGGCCATCACCCCGGCGTTGTTGACCAGCACGTCCGCGCCGTCGACGCCGGCGGCGAACTCGCGCACCGAGGACAGGTCGGCCAGGTCGAGTTCGCGCACCTGCGCGTTCGCGCCGATCTCGCGGGCGACCGCCTCGCCCTTGGCGGTGTCGCGGCAGGCCAGCACGACGGTGGCGCCCGCGGCGCCGAGCGCCCGTGCGGCGACCTCACCGAGCCCACTGTTCGCGCCGGTCACGATGAAGGTGCGGCCCTGCTGATCGGGGATGTCGCCCACGGTCCACTTCGTCATGACGCCAACACTACTGAGCCGGAACCGCCCCGTCACCGGTCGAGTTGGCGCCCGCGACACCGCTGATCAGCCGAGCAGTTCCATGATCGTGCGCAGCAGCCGGCTCAGCGACCGCACCGAGGCCCGCAACGGACCGGGCTCGTTCGGTGCGGTCTCGAGCACGTCGAGGACGGGGCTGTCGACCATCCGCTCCGGCAGCACCACCGGCCCCTTCCCCACGACCACCTTGGCTGCCAGGTCGATCCGCTCGCGCACCAGCGCCGCGGCGTCGCGAAGCGCGGCCGCCGTCTCCGGCGACGGCGCCTGCTCGGGCGGCATGCCCGCCGCGTTCACGCCCGTGCGCGCCAGCGCGTGCGCCGACTGTCCGGCCACCTGCAGCACGCGCAGCAGCCGGCGGGTGCCGCGACGACCGCGGCTGGTCGGACCGAACACCAGCGGCTTGCCTGCCGTGAGGACCGCCTGCAGCTCGGTGTCCAGCGCCCGCGCATGCGTGACCAGGTCCTGCCCGTCACCACGGGTGAGCACCGCCTCGACCGACTCCTCGATCAGCTCGCTCATCTGCGCCAGATACCGCTCGACCGCGTCCACGAACGTCGCCCGGGTCTTGACCGGCAGCACGAAGTAGGCGGCCGCGATGCCCACGACCGCGCCCACCGCGGTCTCGTAAATGCGCAGTTCGAGCACGTCGATGCTGAACCTGCCCAGCAGGCCGTAGAGCATCGCGAGCATGACGGTCATGAAGAAGGCGAGCCAGCCGTAGCTGACCGACACCAGCCAGAACGCGAAGAACACGCACACCACGATCAGCGCCAGCTGCAGCACCGGCCGCTGCCCGACCACCAGGGCCAGCAGCACACCGGCGGCCACGCCGACCACCGTGCCGGCCACCCGGTTGCCGGCCTTGGTGAGGATCTCGCCGCGGGTGGATACCCCGGTGAACACCAGGAAGGCGGTCAGCACTGCCCAGTACCAACGGGCCGGCGACACCAGCTCGCCCAGGATCGTCGCGGCCGAGGTGGCGACCGCGACCTGGATGGCGGCGCGGGTGTTCGGGTCGAGTCCGCGCGACTCGGAGACCTCCGGCTCGGCGTGGGGCTTCGGGACGGGGCTCGGCGACGGGTCCGCGGTGGCGTGCGCGGTGATGCGGTGGATGGCCGTGTGTGCCTGCACCACCCGCAGCGCGAGCAGCGTGGCCAGGCCCGAGCGGCCGGCCGAATCCTCGCCGCGCGCCGCCTCCGCGGCCAGCCGGCGCGCGGCCCGCAGCGACTCCGCCGAGGGCCGGTCCTGCAGCGTCGACGCGACCGCGGTCATCGCCTTGCCCAGCTGCGGCGGCCAGCGCGTCTGCGGGCCGAGCGACCACAGCGCGATCGCCAGCTGCTCGGTCGCGATCTGGGCCTCGAAGAGCTTGAGCGACAACTCGTGACCGGTGACGTCCAGGTGCAGCGACGCGTCGTTGCGGTCGAGCCAGTCCTCGATCAGCAGCCCGGTGTCGGCGAGCCGGGCGAGCCGCCGGCGCAGCTCCTCGACATCATGTGCGCGGTCGGGTCCGGGCACCGCCAACACCCAGCTCGACGTCGCGCGCAGCGCCCGGGCCAGCCGCCGCACCTCGCCGCGCGGACGATCGGGCATCAGCCACCGGCGCACCGTGAACGCCACCGCCACCCCGAGCACGATCGCCGCCACCAGCGACGGCAACTGCCGCAGCTCCACGTGCAGGAACAGCGCGAAGAAGTACGAGATGAACCCCAGCATCCCCAGCGCCTGACCGCGGGGCCCGAACCGGCGCACCCACACGGCCACGAACAGCACCAGGATGAACCCGACGTCGGCGAGCTTGCCGTAGGGCATCAGCACGCTCGCCAACGCCATCGAGCCCGCCGCGGGCAACGGCAGCAGGAAGGTGGTGAGCAGTCGGCCCTCGACCGTGCGGTCCTTGACCGCCCACGCGGCCTGCATCGACACGATCACGCCGAGCACCGCGACCGGCAGTGCGTCGCCGGTCGCGGCGATGAACCCGATCATCACGCCGATGGTCAGCAGCACCGTCAGCGCGGTGGCGGCGGCCTTGTGCAGCCGCACGAACCCAGGATCGGACACCGCCATCTGGCGCCCGATGCGTCCGAGAAGCCCCGCCGCCGTCGACACCCCACGATTGTGCTGCACCGTACCGGCCCGTGCGTGAAATGCGCGGGCCGGCCCTCACATGTCGCTCACAACTCCGCGCGGTCGTGGTCGGCGACGGTCGCGGCGAGCAGCCGCAGGTGGTCGTCGCCGCCGCCGAGGGTGTGCTCGATCGCGGTCAGCCGGCTGACGTAATGGCCGACCGGATACTCGGCGGTCATGCCGATGCCGCCGTGCATCTGGATGGCCTCCTGGCCGATTTTGTGCGCGGAGCGAGAGACCTGCAGCTTGGCCCGCGACGCGATGGCCGGGTCGACCACGCCGTCGGACAGCGACATGGTCGCGTACAGGCTCATGCTGCGCGCCAGTTCCAGCAGGACGTACATGTCCGCCGCCCGCTGGGTCAGCGTCTGGAATTTCGCCAGCGGCACACCGAACTGCTTGCGGGTCTTGAGGTATTCGGTGGTCAGACGCAGCGCCTCCTCCATCGCGCCGACCGCCTCGGCGCACAGCGCCGCCTGCGTGCGGACGATGGCCGCGGTGATGGTCGTGGACTCGTCGCCGCCGTCGCCGAGTGGCTCGGCCTCGACCTCGCGCAGTTCGAGCTGGGCGCCCCTTAGACCGTCGTGGGTCGCGTACCCGCGGCGGGTCAGCCCCTCGGCGTCGGCCCGGACCACGAACAGCCCGATGCCCTCGTCGTGCGGCAGTTGCGCGGTGACGACCAGCAGGTCCGCGCAGTCGCCGTGCGGCACGGGGTTCTTCGACCCGGTCAGCGACCACAGTTCGCCCTCACGCTCGGCGACGGTGTCCACCCGCAGGTCGGGCCAGCGGCGACCCGGCTCGGCGTGGGCGAAGGCCAGCAGCGTGGTGCCCTCGGCGACCCCGGGCAGGATCTTGGCGCGCTGGTCGGCGGTGCCGGCGTCCGTGATCAGCCCACCGGGGGTGAGCACCGCGTCGAGGACCGGCTCCGGCGCCAGGCGGCGACCTATCTCGGTCATCACGGCCATCGACTCGACCGGCCCCGCGCCCATGCCGCCGTCGTCCTCGGCGAAGCTCAGGCCGAGCAGCCCGAGCTCGGCCAGCTTCTGCCACACCTCGGTGGACCACCCGCGTTCGGTGGCGGTGACGGCGTTGCGCTTCTCCGCGTCATAGCTGCGCGCGAGGAGGTCCTTGGTGGTGTCGGCCAGCATCTGCTGCTCGTCGGTGAGCTCGAAGTTCATTGCAGTTCCTCACAATCTCCTGGTGCGCGGCCGGTCAGAGGCCGAGGATCGAGGACGCGATGATGGTGCGCTGCACCTCGCTCGATCCGCTGTAGATGGACACCTTGCGGTAGTTCAGGTAGGTCGGCGCGCTGTGCTGGGCCCACAGCGGCGACATCGCGTCGGCGCCCGCATCGAACGGCAGCGAGTCGGGGCCGGCGACGTCCATCAGCAGTTCGGTCGCCGCCTGCTGCAGCTCGGAGCCGCGCAGCTTGAGCAGAGAGGACGCCGGGTTGGGGCGGCCGTCCGCCGAGCCGGCGACCACCCGCAGCTGGGTCAGTTCCAGCGCCAGGAGTTCGTTCTCGAGTTCGGCCACGCGGGCCGCGAACAGCGGGTCGTCGAGCAGCGAGCCGTCGCCGAACCTCGTCTGGGCGGCGCGGGCCTTCGCCGCGGCGATGCGCAGCTTCGACGCACCCACCCGGGTGACGCCGGTGCGCTCGTTGCCGAGCAGGAACTTCGCGTAGGACCAGCCCGCGTTCTCCTCGCCGACGAGGTTCTCGGCGGGCACCCGCACGTCCTCGAAGAACACCTCGTTGACCTCGTAACCGCCGTCGATCAGCTTGATCGGCCGCACGGTCACGCCGGGAGTCTTCATGTCGATCAGCAGGAACGAGATGCCGGCCTGCTTTTTCGGCGCGTTCGGGTCGGTCCGCACCAGGCAGAAGATCCAGTCTGCGTGCTGCGCGAGTGTCGTCCAGATCTTCTGGCCGTTGACGACGTAGCTGTCGCCGTCGCGCACCGCGCGGGTCTTGAGCGAGGCCAGGTCCGATCCGGCGTCGGGCTCGGAAAAGCCCTGGCACCACCAGATGTCGAGGTTCGCGGTGGCCGGCAGGAAGCGCTCCTTGAGCTGCTGGGAGCCGAACGCCGCGATCACCGGGCCGACCATGGCGGTGTTGAACGCCAGCGGCTCGGGGATCGCCGCGAGTTGCAGTTCGCTCTGCCAGATGTCGTGCTGCAGCGGAGTCCAGTCCTTGCCGCCCCACTCGACCGGCCAGCGCGGCACCGCCAGCCCGTGGGCGTTCAGCGTCCGCTGCGCCTCGACCATGTCCTCACGCCGGAACTCGCCGCGGGCGACCCGCTCGCGGATCTCCGCGGGGATCTGCGTGGTGAAGAAGGTTCGCAACTCGTCCCGGAAGGCGAGTTCCTCATCGGTCATTTTCAGGTTCATGATGCGCTTCCGTGTCGGATCGGCAGACGTCAGATCGCCGCGCCCGACCGGTCCCCGAGGCCGCCGGGCCGCGTCCGAACCAAATCTAAGCGCTTGCTTATGTCTACCATCGTGGCCATCATTGTCAAGGAGTCGGCGAAACGGAGGACGAGGTTGAGCGACGAGACTGCCGATGCGGACGTGGCCGACGCACACCCGGCCCGCGAAGACCCGGCCGGCGCGGAAGTGGTGAAGGATTCGAAGGCGGCCAAGCGAATTCGCGACGCCGCGGCCGAGGCGTTCGCCGAGAACGGCTACGGCGGCACCACCACCCGGGACATCGCGGCACGGTTGGGCCTCAGCCCGGCGGCGATGTATCCGCACTACCGCTCCAAGGAGGACCTGCTCTACGCGATCAGCTACGAGGGCCACCGCCGATGCGTGGAGTTGCTGACCGACCACGACCCGGCCGGTGCCGACCCCGCGACCCGGCTGCGCTCGGTGGTCGGCGCCTTCGCCGCCTGGCACGCCACCCATCACGCGCGCGGACGGGTGATCCAGTACGAGCTGACCGCCCTGTCCCCCGAGCACTACCGGATCATCCTCGGGCTGCGGCGGCAGAGCACGCAGATCGTGCGCCGGATCGTCGACGCCGGCGCCGCGGACGGGTCGTTCGCCGTTCCCGACGCCGAGGGTGTGACGCTGGCGATCACGTCGCTGTGCGTCGACATCTGCCGATGGTTCCCCGCCGGCCGCTACACCGAACCCGATCAGCTCGCCGGGCTCTACGGCGAACTGGCACTGCGGCTGGCCGGGGCCTGACCGCACGCCCCGACCCGCCGCAGTCACCGCTCAGCGCTGAATCGCCTTGACCTCCAAGAACTCCTCGATTCCGAAGGTCCCGCCCTCGCGGCCGACGCCGGACTGCTTGTAGCCGCCGAACGGCGCGCTGATGTTGAACGCCCCTCCGTTGACCTCGACCTGCCCGGCCTGCATACGGCGCGCCACCCGCTGCGCCCGCTCCGCGTCGCCGGACCACACCCCGCCGGCCAGCCCGTAGTCGGTGGCGTTGGCGAGGCGTACCGCGTCGTCCTCGTCGCGGTATCCCATGATCGAGAGCACCGGGCCGAAGATCTCCTCCCGCGCGATCGTCATGTTCTCGGTGACGTTCGAGAAGACCGTGGGCGCGACGAAATAGCCACTGCTCTCGGCGGTCTCGCGGCCGTCGACCACCAGTGTGGCCCCCTCGGCGACGCCCTTGTCGATGTAGTCGCGCACCCGCTTGAGCTGGTTGGCGTTGACCAGCGGGCCCAGCGCGGACGTCGGCGCGGCCGGGTCGCCCACCGGATAGTTCGCCGTCGCCGCCGCCGCGATCTGCGCGACCTCGTCGATCCGGTCCTGCGGCACCAGCATCCGGGTGAGCGCCGAACAGGTCTGACCGGAGTTCAGGTAGCACTTGCCGACGCCGTCGGTCACCGCCGTCGTCAGGTCCGCGTCGTCGAGGATGACGTTCGCGGACTTGCCGCCCAGCTCGAGCGCGACCTTCTTGATGGTCTCGGCGGCCACGGTCGCCACCCGCCGACCCGCCCGGGTCGACCCGGTGAAGGTGACCATGTCGACCTCCGGGTGCCCGGCGATCGCCTCACCGACCACCGGACCGTAACCGCTGACCAGGTTGAGCACCCCCGCGGGCAGGCCGATCTCGTGGAAGATGTCGACCAGCGCGTAGGTGATCAACGGGGCGACCTCGGTGGGCTTGAGCACCACCGTGCACCCTGCGGCCAGCGCGCCGCCGACCTTGAGCACCACCTGGTGCAGCGGGTAGTTCCACGGGGTGATGGCGCCGACAACGCCGATCGGCTCGCGCACGATCAGCGAGTTGCCTACCTCGCCCGAATCGAACCGGTACGTGCGTGCCAGTTCCGCGAAGGCCGCGAGGTTCGCCGCGGGCATCCCGATCTGAACGGGCTTGGCCAGCCCCAGCGGCATGCCCATGTCCTTGGACACCAGCGCGGTCAGGTCGTCGATGCGCGCCATCACGGTCTCGTGCGCGCGCTGCAGGTAGTCGGCGCGTTCGGCGCCACTGAGCGCGGCCCACCCCGGGAACGCGGCGCGCGCGGCCTTCGCGGCCCGGTCGACGTCGGCCGCGGTGCCCTCCGCGACGGCCGTGATGGTCTCCTCGGTGGTCGGGTCGACGACGTCGATCCGGCCCGCGCCGTCGGAGTCCGTCCACGCGCCGTCGATGTAGATCTTGCTGTAGTCGAGGTCCGTCACCGGTCCGCCTCCGTGTACTTGATGATGCCGCGCAGGTTCTTGCCCTCGAGCATGTCCTGGTAGCCCTGGTTGATGTCCTCGAGCCGATAGGTGTTGGTGATCAGCCCGTCCAGGTTGAGTTTGCCCGCCTTGTACATCGACAGCAACGACGGAATCTCCTTGCGCGGGTTGGCGCCGCCGAAGATCGCACCCTGCAGGGACTTCTGCAGCATCGCCAGCAGGAACAGGTTGAGCTTGACGTCCATGTCGGACATCGCGCCCATGCCGACGACCACGCAACGGCCTCCCTTGGCGGTCAGCGTCATCGCGGGATCGATGTCCTCGCCGCCTATCCGGCCGACGGTGATGACGACCTTCTCGGCCATCTTGCCCCAGGTCAGCTCCATCACCGGGCCGATCGCCTCGGCCATCGACGCGAAGGTGTGGGTCGCGCCGAACCGCTTCGCCTGCTCACGGTGGTACTCGACCGGGTCGATCGCGATGATGTGCTTCGCACCGGACACGGCGGCCGCCTGCACCGAGTTGATGCCCACACCGCCGACTCCGACCACGACCACGTTCTCCCCCGGCCGCACCTCGGCGACGTTGGTGACCGACCCCCACCCGGTGGTCACACCGCAGCCGACCAGCGCCGCCACCTCCAGCGGGATGTACTCGTCGATCTTCACCACCGACGCCTGGTGCACCGTCACGTACGGCGCGAACGTGCCCAGCAGGCACATCGGCAGGACGTCCTTGCCGCGCGCCTGGATTCGCGCGGTGCCATCGCTGATCGACTGCCCGGTCAGCAGATTCGCGCCCAGGTCGCACAGGTTCTGGTGCCCGGTCGAGCACGGCTCACACTTCCCGCAGGCGGGGATGAAGGCGAGCACGACATGGTCGCCCTCCTTGAGGTCCTTCACGCCCGGGCCGACCTTCGTGATCACGCCCGCGCCCTCGTGCCCGCCGATCGCGGGGAAGAACGGCAGCGGGGTGTCGCCGGTGACCAGGTGGTGGTCCGAGTGGCACAGGCCCGAGGCCGCCAACTCGACCTGGACCTCACCCTCGTGGGGATCGCCGAGTTCGATCTCCTCCACCGACCACGGCTCGTTGATGCCCCACAGGATCGCACCCTTGGTCTTCATGTCCGCTCGCCTTCCGTCAATGCCGATCACCATGCCGATGCGGGCGAGTCGACCCGCGCCCGCACTCGGAACATAGCCGCGGGCCGGCCGTTTGGGAGGCGAAACACGAACGCCGACCGGCACACTGCCGGTCGGCGTTCGCGGTGCGTCGCCCGGGCGACGCGGAGGGTCGGTCAGTTGCGGTCGGCGGAGGTGTACTTGATGATGCCGCGCACGTTCTTGCCGTCGAGCATGTCCTGGTAGCCCTGGTTGATGTCCTCGAGCTTGTAGGTGTTGGTGATCAGGTCGTCGAGGTTGAGCTTGCCGGCCCGGTACATCGACAGCAGCGACGGGATCTCCTTGCGCGGGTTGGCGCCACCGAAGATCGAGCCGCACAGTTCCTTCTGCAGCATCGAGAGCAGGAACAGGTTCATCTTGGTGTCCATGTCGGCCATCGAGGCGAGGCCGACGACCACGCAGCGGCCGCCCTTGCCGGTCAGCGTCATCGCGGGGTCGATGTCCTCGCCGCGCACCACACCCATGGTCAGCAGGACCTTCTCGGCCATCTTGCCCCAGGTCAGCTCCATCACCGGCGCGATGGCCTCGGCCATCGACGAGAAGGTGTGGGTCGCGCCGAACTTCTTGGCCTGGTCGCGGTGGTACTCGACGGGGTCGATCGCGATGACGTACTTGGCGCCCGAGACGGCCGCCGCCTGCACCGAGTTGATGCCGATGCCGCCGATGCCGACCACGACGACCGTCTCGCCGGCCTTGACCTGCGCGATGTTGGTGGCCGAACCCCAACCGGTGGTCACGCCGCAGCCGACCAGAGCGGCGACCTCGAGCGGCACGTACTCGTCGATCTTGACGACCGAGTACTGGTGCACGGTCACGTAGGGCGAGAAGGTGCCCAGCAGGCTCATCGGGATGACGCCCTTGCCGCGCGCGGTGACGCGGTTGGTGCCGTCCGAGATGGACTGCCCGGTGAGTAGGTACATACCCAGGTCGCACAGGTTCTGGTGCCCGGTCGAGCACGGCTCACAGTGGCCACAGGCCGGGATGAACGACAGCACCACGTGGTCGCCCTCCTTGAGGTCCTTGACCCCGGGGCCGACCTTGGTGATCACGCCCGCGCCCTCGTGCCCGCCGAGCGCCGGGAACGACGGGATCGCGATGTCACCGGTGACCAGGTGGTAGTCCGAGTGGCACAGGCCCGAAGCCGCCAGCTCGATCTGAACCTCGCCGTCGCGGGGGTCACCGAGTTCGATCTCCTCGACCGACCACGGCTCGTTCACGCCCCAGAGAATCGCACCCTTGGTCTTCATCCGTATTGCCCTTTCATCGAAAGCCACGAGGCCCAGCAGTGAGCCATCCCACAGCGAACCTAAACCGTTACGCACAGGTATGGAAGGGCAAATCTAGAACACGTACCAGTTTATTTGCAACGATGCGTCAGGATTCAGCGGAATCGCCTCGGTCGTGGCCGCGGAGATGCTCGACGATCAGTCCGGCCAACGCGTCCGGCGCCTCGTCGGGGATCCAATGCGAGACGCCTGGCAGCGTGACGCAGGCCAGCGGCGCCTCCACGAAACGGAGGCTGAGAGAGGGCCCCCGGGGGCCGATCGCGGTGTCGTGATCGCTCCAGACCTGCAGTGCCGGAACATGAACCGTCGAACGCACGATGTCCGGCGTGGTCAGTACCATCGCCCGGTACCAGTTCACCGCCCCGCGCGCGGTGCGTGGGTCGGCCATCCGTGCCGCGTCCCGCGCGGCTCCCTCCTCCGACTGGCCGGTGCGGCGCAGTGCCCGGCGTGCGAGCCGTGGATCGGTCAGCACCCGCTCGGGCAGCCACGGCAGCTGAAAGAAGAACATGTACCAGGACCGCAGACCCTGGGTACTGGTGAGCATCGCCCGCACGAAGGCTTCTACGTGCGGCACCGACACCGCGGTCATGGTGCGCAGCAGTTCGGGCCGGGCAGCGGCGGTCATCCAGGTCACCGCGGCTCCCCAGTCGTGGCCGACCAGATGCACCGGCCCCACACCTGCCTGCTCGATCAGCGCGGCGACGTCGGCGACCAGTTCGTCGCCGCGGTAGTCGCGCCGACGCCGCGGCCGAGCCCCGGGCGAATAGCCGCGCTGGTCGGGTGCGAGAGTCCGGTAGCCGTGGGCGTGCAGCACCGGCACGACCTTGTCCCAGCTCCGAGAGTCCTGCGGGAAACCGTGCAACAGCACCACCGGCACCCCGTCGATCGGCCCGGTGTCCCGAACGTCGAAGGTCAGCCCGTCGCGGGTGAATGTGTCGATCCGCTTCTCGCTCACCAGCACTCCCGTCGCGCTACAGTCCGCTCGCCGCCGGGGTCGGCGCCTGCTCTCGGGCATCGTAGCGCCCCGCGCGCAGGAACCGCCCGGTCTTGACCCGGCCGCTGACGTCGGTGAACTCGCCGTCCCGGAAGGCGATCCGGCCGCCGATGACCGTCGCCACCGCAGCCCGATCGTTGCGGTTGACCATGCGCCGCAGCCCGCCGTAGACGGGGACCGCCTCCTCGAACAGGCCGTCGACGGTGTCGTCGAGTCCGGCCGGGTCCACGACGACCAGGTCCGCGCGGTCGCCGAGCCGCAGGTGACCGGCGTCGATGTCGTACCAGTCCGCCAGTTCGCCGGTGAGCCGGTGGATCGCCCGCTCGATCGTGAGGAACGGCTTGCGGCGGATCTGGTCGTCGTTGACCCGCTTGAGCAATCGGATCGGGAAGTTGTAGAACGCCATGTTGCGCAGGTGCGCGCCGGCGTCGCCGAAGCCCATCTGCACGCCGGGGCTCGCCGCGAGCTTGCGGGCGAACTTGGGCCGGTGGTTGGCGATCGTGGTGCGCCAGCGCAGCTTTCGTCCGTACTCCACGACCAGGTCCAGGTACGCGTCTACCGGGTGCACCCCGCGCAGGTCGCCGACCTCGCCGAACGTCTTGCCGATCACGGTCTCGTCGGGGCAGGCGACGATCACCGCGTCGTAGAAGTCGCGGTGCCAGATGCGCGGCGAGAACTTGTTGTCGTAGTCCTTGCGGAACCAGCGCCGATACTTCTCGTCCTTGAGCAATTCGTTGCGCTCGACCTCGTCGCGCAGGTGCAGCGCCGCGGCCCCCGCACCGAACTCCTCGAACACCACGAGGTCGATGCCGTCGGCGTAGACGGTGAACGGCACCGGCAGGTGCTGCCAGCGGAAGTCGGTCTTGGCGAACCGGTTCAGCAGCGGCGCGGCGGCCAGCATGAAGTACACGATCACCGGGTAGGCCTTGGAGTCCGCAGCCGAGAGCAGCGACGTTTTCAACGGGCGGCGACGGCCCAGCCCCGAGCTCTCCGCGAAGAACCCCGCGACGTTCGGGTGCAGGTTGATCGTCGGCGCCGACTGCAGGATCTTGCCGCGCTCGCGCAGGATGCGGTTGAGGAAGCGGAACTCGCGCCAGCGCGCGTAGGTGGACGGCAGCGAGCGCGAGCGATACTCGTCGCCGTCGATCTTGTCGAGCGCGTTGGTCATCGACGACATCCCGAGGAAGCCGGCGTCGAGAGCCTCGGTCAGCATCTGTCCCAGCCGGTCCAGTTCAGCCGCGGTCGGCTTCGTCCTGCGATCGGTCGCGCGGCCGATCCCCAGCACGTCCGAGCGCATGTCGGAGTGACCGATGAATCCGGTGACGTTGGGCCCCAACGGCAACGACTCGAGGGCGTCGACGTAGTCCGACGGCCGCTGCCAGGACTTGTGCTCGTCGAGGATGGCGAGCACCGAGTCGTGCGGCACCGCCTCGACGCGACTGAACAGGTCGGCGCACTGGCTCGGATCCGAGTAGACCGTCGAGAGCGAGCAGTTGCCGAGCACCACCGTGGTGACGCCGTGCCGCACCGACTCCGGCAGCCCCGGGTTGACCAGCACCTCCGCGTCGTAGTGCGTGTGCACGTCGACGAAGCCGGGCATGACCCACTTGCCGGCCGCGTCGATCACCTCGGTGTCCGGGCCCGTCGGCAGCGGCGTGGCCGACACCGCCGCGACCCGCCCGTCGCGAATGCCGAGGTCGCGCCGGGCCCCGGGCGCGCCGGTCCCGTCGAACCACAGTCCGCCCCGGACCACCAGATCGAATTCGGGCATGTCGACGTCGGTCATGCGCCACTCCTCACGAGTTGATGTCACCCGACGGTACAGACACTGTTGAGTTTCAGTCAACGGTTTGTTGAGTCGAACTCAACTAGACTGCGCCCATGGCCGCAACCCCCCGCTCCGACCGGCGCGCGCAGATACTCGGGGTCGCGGTCGAGATGCTGCAGACCGCATCGTTCGAGGATCTGGCGATCGACCGGGTCGCGGCCGCGGCAGGCGTGTCCCAACCGTTGCTGTTCCACTACTTCAAGAACAAGGCGGGGTTCCAGCACGCGGTGCTCGAGGCGTCGGCCACAGCGGTGATCGAGGCGCTCGTGCCCGGAGGGGATGCACCGGCGCCGGGACAGCTCCGCGACGGGGTCGAGGCGTTCGTCGACGTCGTGATCGCCCACCCGACGATGTATCGCGCCGTGATGCGGCTGGCGGCGAGCGGCGACGAGGACATGCGCCGGATCTACCGCGGCACCCGGATGGCCTTCACCGACCGGATCCTCGAGACCCTCGGCGGGCTCGGCGTGGCACCGACACCGGCGCTGTCCGCGGCGGTCACCGGGTGGCAGGCGTTCGTCGAGGAGGTCACGCTGTCCTGGGTCGACAGCGCGGGGGTCGACGACTCGGGGATGACCACGGATGCGATGACCCGCGACGAGTTGCTGGACCTGTGCGAGCGCGCGTTCTACCAGCTCTTGTTCGCCGCGAACGCGGAGACGCTCGCGGCGGCGGCGGACCCGGCCGCGGGCTGACGGCGCGGCGTCGCGCCCGCGGCGGGACCAGCTGACTCAGTCCCGCGGGCGCCGCTTGCCGAACTTGTCACCCGAGCCGGACTTGTCGCCCGAGCCGAACTTGTCGCCCGAGCCGGACCGGTCGCCCGAGCCGGACCGGTCGTCGCGCGAGAACTTGCCGGACTTCGGGTACCGGTCGTCGCGCGAGAACCTGTCGTCCCGGGAGAACTTGCCGCCCTTGTTGCGGTCCTTGCTGAATTTGCCGCCCGCACGGTCGGGACGACCGGCGCGCGGCCCGGAACGCTGCGACGGCGGCCCCTGGTCCGGGGTCAGCTGGATCAGTACGCCGGAGATCCGGGTGCTGCGCAGCGCGTCGAGGGTCTCGCGGGACAGGTGGGCCGGCAGTTCGACGAGGCTGTGGTCGGGCCGGATGCTGATGTGCCCGAAGTCGCTGCGGCGCAGCCCGCCCTCGTTCGCGATCGCGCCGACGATCGCGCCGGGGACCACGTGGTGCCGCTTGCCCACGGCGATCCGGTAGGTCGCCAGCTCGGTGCCGGTCTTGCGGTGATGCGAGTCCTCGTCGTCGAAGCGGCGCTGCGGGCGGTCACGCCGCTCGGGTCGGTCGCCGCGGTCGGGCCGCTCACGACGCTCCCGGACCGGACGCTCCGGCTCGGGCGGCATGAGGAACTCCTCGCCCTCGCGCGAGTGGGTGGCCAGTGCGGCCGCGATGTCCACCAGCGGCACGTCGTGCTCGCGCTGATAGTCCTCGATGAGCTTGCGGAACAGCTCGGTGTTGGGGGCGTCGAGGCTGGCGGTGATGGAGTCGCCGAACTTCGCCACGCGCTGCGCGTTGACGTCCTCGACCGTCGGCAGGCTCATCTCCGTCAGCGGCTGACGGGTGGCCCGCTCGATGGCCTTGAGCAGCCGCTGCTCGCGCGGCGAGACGAACAGCAGCGCCTGGCCCGAGCGCCCGGCGCGGCCGGTGCGGCCGATGCGGTGCACGTACGACTCGGTGTCGTGCGGGATGTCGTAGTTGACCACGTGCGAGATCCGCTCGACATCGAGTCCGCGGGCCGCGACGTCGGTGGCCACCAGGATGTCCAGACGACCGTCCTTGAGCTGGTCGATGGTGCGCTCACGCAGCGACTGCGGGATGTCGCCGTTGATCGCGGCCGCCGAGAACCCCCGGGCGCGCAGTTTCTCGGCCAGTTCCTCGGTGGCCGACTTGGTGCGCACGAACATGATCATCGCCTCGAAGTCCTCGACCTCGAGGATCCGGGTGAGGGCGTCGAGCTTGCGCTGATGGGCGACCGAGACCCAGCGCTGGCTGATGTTCGAGGCCGTCGCGGTCTTCGCCTTGACGGTGATCTCGCGCGGGTTCTTCAGGTACTGCTTGGAGATCTTGCGGATCACCGACGGCATGGTTGCCGAGAACAGTGCCACCTGCTTGGTGTCCGGGGTGTCGGCCAAGATGCGCTCGACGTCGTCCTGGAAGCCCATCTTGAGCATCTCGTCGGCCTCGTCGAGGACCAGGTGGTCCAGACGAGAAAGATCGAGCGTGCCCTTCTCCAGGTGGTCGATCACGCGACCCGGGGTGCCGACGACGACCTGCGCGCCGCGTCGCAGCCCGGACAGCTGCACCCCGTAGCTCTGGCCGCCGTAGATCGGCAGCACGTGCAGGCCCGGCAGGTGCGTCGAGTACTTGCCGATCGCCTCGGCGACCTGCAGCGCCAGCTCGCGGGTGGGCGCGAGGATCAGCGCCTGGGTGTGCTTGGCCGAGGGGTCCACCCGGCTCAGGATCGGCACCGCGAACGCCGCGGTCTTGCCGGTGCCGGTCTGCGCGAGGCCGACCACGTCGTGGCCGTCCAAGAGTGCGGGGATGGTGGCCGCCTGGATCGGCGACGGCGACTCGTAACCGACGTCGCTCAGTGCCCGCAGCACCCGCTCGTCTATGCCGAGATCGGCAAAGGTGGTGGTGTCGGTGTCCAACTCGGGGTGCTGCTCGGATTCACTCATTTGACCTGCATTTTATACCGATCATTCCGATGGTCCGGACGTGGCGGAGGCCACTCCGCGACCACCCTGGTCGACGGGACCCGGCGACGGGGTCAGGGAACCGTACAGATCCGCAGCCTACCGCCGCGCCTACCGGAGGTTGTCGGTGTTCGGTGCTAAGCCTGAATCATGGACCCGGCGAAGGCATCCGCGCCGCATGTGTTCCGGTGCTGCAACGCTTTCGCGCTCGACGGCGATAGGTCAACAGAAGACAGTTGAGACTCCAGCGACGGAGGCCTTGCGGTGAGCACGTCAGCCAATGAACTCGACACCATGATCGCATCGTGCCGTGACCGGTTGGGCGATCCCGCCGAGTGGACCGATCCCGACGAGTATCGCCACGACCTCGCGCTGTGCATCATCGACGCGGTGCAGTCGGCCGCCGCGCGCTACGACCGGGTGGTCCAGGTGGTGGACCGCTACCGTGCCTACCGTCGGGCCCGCGGCGCCGACACCGACCCCACCGACGGCGCCCGCGCGTTGCTGCACAGCTTCGAGGAGGTCGGCGGGTCGATGGCCTGGGCCGGCAAGATCGGCTGCTACAAACGGCGCTACTGCGACGACGAGGAGCCGCCCAGGGCCCAGAGCATCGAGGACGCCGCCGACCGTTTGTACCGCCTGCGGATCGACTCGGCCGAGGACCTGCGCGCCGCGGCGGGCCGGCCGGCCCTGCTCGCCGAACTCGAGCGGGCCTGGCTGTCGGTGTCCGACGACATGGACGAGGCCAACTGGCAGTACTTCCTTTCGCTGGCGGGGGTGCCCGGCCGGCAGCAGCACGGGTCGGACTCCAGGTTCGTCGCGACCGCGCTCGGCCGCGACCAGGCACCGACCGCACTGACCCGCGAACTGATCCACGCCGCCGCCGACCACCTGCAGCTGTCCGCCGCCGATCTCGATCACGCGATCTGGCGGTGGGAATGCAACAGCACCGACCGGGTCCCGCTTCCGGAGTCGACGGGCGACCGCCGGCCGCTGCGCGTGGTGGCCTGAGGTCGGGGGGCCTGGGGTCAGGCGCCCTGGGACCGGCGCACGCCGCGCCGGATCCGCGACGACCACCTCGGATAGATCCGTTCGGCGAGTTCGCGTTTGCCACGCCGCAACCGCTCCACGTCGCGCCGCTCGAATCCGCCGCTATCCGGCGGCCGGATCGGCAGTTCGCTCTCCGTCGTCGCGCCGTCGAGCAGGGACCACCGCGACCCCGCCTCCTGCAACGAGCGGTGCTTGACCGGGTAGTAGTCCGCACGTCCGCTCACCGCCAGGCCGCTGACGCCGGCCGCCGCGGCCAGCAGATGCGGGTGGAAACGCGTGCTGATCCAGACCTGACCATGACGCGCGGGCAGCCCCCACCGCCAGAGATCGGTGAACGGGGTGAAGTGGGCGCCGTCGAGCAGCGGTCCGAGCCGGTCGTACACGATCCGGTCGACGCCGGGGATGCCCTCGACCACGGCGACCTCATCCCCGCGGATCCGCCACCGCTCGATCAGGTCCCCGACCAGCGCGACCAGCCCGTCGACGCCGCGACCACCGGCGAAGTCCTCGACGAGGTCGGTCTGCAGGCACAGCACGTAGCGCCGGCGGGCGGCCTCGGTTTCGGCGTCGTAGACGCCGTGATCGCGGATCCCGAGCCAGGCGTCGTCCCCGGTGAAGGACCGGGTGGAGACCGAGTCTCCGAGCAGTTCCCACGACGGCGTGTCCCGCACATCGAAGATCTCGCACGCCCGCGCGAGGGACCGGATCAGCTCGGCCCACTCGTCGTCACCGCCGGGAGCCAGTCCCTGGCCGGTGGCGACGAGGCGCGCACCGGACCGCTGCGCCGCCGCCACCGCCGCGGCCAACGCCGGCAGGTGCTGCGGCCACACCGCATTGAGATAGCCGCCCCCGATCACGTGCACCGTCTGCGCCCGCCCGAGCAGCTCGATGCCGTCCACGCACCGGCACAGCAGTCCGGGCTCGGCGACGACCCGCCGCGCGAAGTCGACCGCCTCGGCCGTCGGTCGCTCGCGCACCTCCGCGCAGATCCGCCACACGGTGTCGACGAACCGCACCCGCGGATGCGTCGGGTGGTGGAGCACGGCGGCCTGACCGGGGTTCGGGCAGTCGACGACCACGTCGGCGTCCGGACGGACCCGGGCCAGGCGGCGCAGCCACGCACGAGTGATGAACTCGTCGCCGAAATTCGGGTTCCCGGCGAGCGCCACCAGATAGATCACGTCACGGTCGGGCACGGCACCTCATCGTCGGCAGGGAGTGGCTGGGACCTCCGCGACCCTAGGCGCGAAAGCTGTCGGCGGGCTGTGCCCACAACTCCGTTCGCCTGTCAGGCTCCCGTGAGATGGCCGACAACATACCCCCGAACTGCCGGTCGACAGAAACGGCCGACCCTCATACCCGCGCGCGCAGGAAGTGCAGCACGTCGTCGGCGACCTCCCGGTGCACCTTCTCGTGCAGCAGGTCGTGTCCGGCATCGCGGTATTCGATCAACTCGACGCCGGCGACGGAGCCGATCCACTCGCGCACCCCGTCGATCGGGATGATCCGGTCGTCGGTGCCGTGCAACGCGAGGATCGGCACCCCTAGCCCTTCCAGGCCGTGAGCGAACCGGGCGCGCAGCTCCGCATCCGCCTCGGTACGCCGGGCGGCCGCCTCGGGGTCGGCCGCGCCGCGGCGCCGGGCCGCCCCGATCGGGGATCCGCACAGCACGACCGCGGCGCAGTCGGCCGGGTCGTCCAGTACCGCCGTCATCGCGGTCGCCGCGCCGAGCGAGTGCCCCATCAGCGCCCACGGGAGGCCGGGCCGGGCGGCGCGGGCGAGTTGAACCAGCCGCCGCGAGTTCTCCGCCAGCTCGGACAGGGCCGCGACCTCGCCCAGGTCCCCCTCGGTCATGCCGTGCCCGACATGGTCGAGCGCCCACAGTTCGACGCCGCCGCCGCGCAGGTGTTTGGCGAAGCGGTGATAGTGGCCGGTGTGCTGGCCGAGACCGTGCAGGAACACCAGGACGGCGCTGGGGTCGTCGACCTCCCATCGGCGGTAGAAGACCTGCCCCGAGACCCCGGTGAAGAACGGCATGCCTCGATTGTGCGCGCCCTCCGGCCGGACGTCGGGCAGCGTCCCGGGCGAAACGCCGCCGGCGCGACGCGCGGCGTGAAACGCTTGCGGAAGCCTCCGCGCGGTTCTAGCGTGTAACCACAAGATCTAGTGGTTACACCGATGTGAGTCATCCACAATTTGGGGTCAGTCGACGCATCGACCGTCCGGCTTCCGATGCGCACACCCTCGGCCCCCGCGTGCGCGCGAGGAAGGATCCGGCACCGATGAGTGAAACCCGGCAGCATTCGACCGAGGACCGCGCGGCGAGCAACGGGAGGCCGGGCACGCGCTCGGCCGCCGAGCCCGCCCTGCCGGTGTACCCGCCGGACGGGCTCGTGGTCGAGCGGGTGTTCACCTCCCCCGGCGTGCACCCGTACGACGAGGTCAGCTGGGAACGCCGCGACGTGGTGATGACCAACTGGCGCGACGGTTCGGTCGTCTTCGAACAGCGCGGCGTCGAGTTCCCGTCGTCCTGGTCGGTCAACGCGACGAACATCGTCACGTCCAAGTACTTTCGGGGTGCGGTGGGCACCGACGCGCGCGAGTGGTCGCTGCGGCAGCTGATCGACCGCGTGGTCCGCACCTACCGCGACACCGGCCAGGCGCACGGCTACTTCCGCGGCGAACGGGACGCCGAGGTCTTCGAGCTCGAGCTGACCTGGATGCTGCTGCACCAGGTGTTCAGTTTCAACTCCCCCGTCTGGTTCAACGTGGGAACGGCCTCGCCGCAGCAGGTTTCGGCGTGTTTCATCCTCTCGGTCGACGACACCATGGAGTCGATCCTGAACTGGTACGGCGAGGAGGGACAGATCTTCAAGGGCGGGTCGGGCTCGGGGGTGAACCTCTCGCGGATCCGCTCGTCGAAGGAACTGCTCTCGTCGGGCGGCACCGCGTCGGGTCCGGTCAGCTTCATGCGCGGGGCCGACGCGTCGGCCGGGACCATCAAGTCCGGCGGGGCGACCCGGCGCGCCGCGAAGATGGTCGTCCTCGACGTCGACCACCCGGACATCGAGGAGTTCGTCGCCACCAAGGCGCGCGAGGAGGACAAGATCCGTGTGCTGCGCGACGCCGGGTTCGACATGGACCTCGGCGGCGCGGACATCGCCAGCGTGCAGTATCAGAACGCCAACAACTCGGTGCGGGTGTCTGACGAGTTCATGCGAGCCGTCGAGGACGGCACCGGGTTCGGCCTCCGCGCGCGGACCACCCACGAGGTGACCGACACCGTCGACGCGCGAAAGCTGTTCCGCGACATCGCCCAGGCGGCCTGGGAGTGCGCCGATCCCGGCATCCAGTACGACGACACCATCAACGATTGGCACACCAACCCCGAGACCGGCCGCATCACCGCGTCGAACCCGTGCTCGGAGTACATGAGCCTGGACGACACGTCCTGCAACCTGGCCTCGCTGAACCTGCTCACGTTCCTCACCGATGACAACGGGACAGACGACACGCGCTTCGACACCGCGACTTTCGTCAAGGCCGTGGAACTGATCATCACCGCGATGGACATCTCGATCTGTTTCGCGGACTTCCCCACCGAGGCGATCGGCACCAACACCCGCGCCTACCGCCAGCTCGGCATCGGGTACGCCAATCTCGGTGCGCTGCTGATGGCTTCGGGCCACGCGTACGACTCCGACGGCGGGCGCGCGCTGGCCGCCTCGATCACCTCGCTGATGACCGCCACCGCGTACCGGCGCTCGGCCGAACTCGCCGGCGTCGTCGGCCCCTACGACGGCTACGCGCGCAACGCCGACGCGCATGCCCGGGTGATGCGCAAACACGCCGCGGCCAACGACGACGCCCGCCGCATGCACGCGATCGACCGCGAGGTGTTCGCCGCCGCCACCACCGAGTGGGCCGAGGGCAACGCGCTCGGCGAACGCAACGGCTGGCGCAACGCCCAGGCCAGCGTGCTCGCACCCACCGGCACGATCGGGCTGATGATGGACTGCGACACCACCGGCGTCGAGCCCGACCTGGCGCTGGTGAAGTTCAAGAAGCTCGTCGGCGGCGGCTCGATGGAGATCGTCAACCAGACGGTGCCGCGGGCCCTGCACGCGCTGGGCTACGGCGAGGAAAAGATCGAGGCGATCGTCGAGTACGTCACCGAGCACGGTCACGTCGTGGACGCGCCGGGGCTGCGACCGGAGCACTACGAGGTGTTCGACTGCGCGATGGGCATCCGGGCCATCCGCCCGATGGGCCATGTCCGGATGATGGCGGCCTGCCAGCCGTTCCTGTCCGGCGCGATCTCGAAGACCGTGAACCTGCCGGAGTCCGCGACCGTCGACGAGATCGCCGAGGTGTACCAGCAGGGCTGGAAGCTGGGGCTCAAGGCGCTGGCGGTGTACCGGGACAACTGCAAGGTCGGACAGCCGCTCTCTGCGGGCAGGTCGGCGAAGGCGCAGTCGGACGGCCCCGAGTCCACCACCACCAACGAGTCCGCCGCCACGGGGTCCGCGGTCGCGGGCCCGCACGGGGTGCTGCCCACCCGCAAGCGACTGCCCAAGTCGCGCCCGTCGCGCACGACCTCCTTCACAGTCGGCGGCGCCGAGGGCTACATGACCGCCGGTTCGTATCCGGACGACGGGCTCGGCGAGGTGTTCCTCAAACTCGGCAAGCAGGGCTCGACACTGGCGGGGGTGATGGACGCGTTCTCGATCGCGATCTCCGTCGCGTTGCAGCACGGGGTGCCACTGGAGACCTACGTGCAGAAGTTCACCAACATGCGCTTCGACCCGGCCGGCATGACCGACGACCCCGACATCCGGATGGCGCAGTCGATCCTCGACTACATCTTCCGCCGCCTCGCACTCGATCACCTGTCGGTCGAATCACGTGCGGCGCTGGGCATCTTCACCGCCGAGGAGCGCACCCGACAGGTCGAGACCGGCTCGTACACTGCCGAGCCCGCGACCCCCGACACCGAGGCCGTCGACTTCGAGACGCTCGCGCAGTCCGCGCCGACGTCCGACGACCCGGAGGCCGACTCCCCCCGTCGCGGGGCGCACAGTTCCACCGAACTGCTCGAGTCCATGACCGGGTCCTCCGCCGACGCGCCGCTGTGCATGACCTGCGGCACCAAGATGCGTCCGGCCGGGTCCTGCTTCGTCTGCGAGGGTTGCGGCTCGACCAGCGGGTGCAGCTAGCGGATGCGGCCGGCAACGGCGGTGCGCCGCGCTTCCGCGACCGGGATGGGGGCAGATACCGTACCCATGAGTAACATCATCTCCGCTGCCTGTGACCGTCATCGCCCCCTCACCCGGAGCATGACGCCAGACACACCAGGATCGTGGGTTCCGCTAGGGTTTTCCGACCACAGCGGTGCCCGCGGTCACCGCCTACACCCGTATCCCATAGGGGGTTCTCGTGCGTGAGTTTGTTGTCCCGGCGCCGTACACCGTCGAGAAGGAGGCATCGCTCGCCGATACCGTCTTCCGATTCGCCGCGGACTGCCCGACCCATGTGCCGTTCCGTCGACTGGTCGGCGGACGCTGGGTCGATGTCAGCGCGGCCGAGTTCGCTGCGCAGGTCACGGCGGTCGCCAAGGGGCTGATCGCCGGCGGCGTCGAGCACGGCGACCGGATCGCGATCATGTCGGCGACCCGATACGAGTGGGTGCTGCTCGACTACGCGATCTGGACCGCGGGCGGCGTCACGGTCGCGATCTACGAGACCTCCTCCGCAGACCAGGCCCGCTGGATCCTGCAGGATTCCGGCACCAAGATCCTCGTCGTCGAGCACGAGCGCAACGCCGAGGCCGTCGCCGCCGTGGTTGCGGAACTCGACAACGTCGGCGAGTTGTTGCAGATCGACGGCACTCCGGGCGCCATCGACCTGCTCGTCGAACGCGGCAAGGACATCACCGACGAGCAGGTCCACCAGCACCGTGCACAGGTGACCTCCGAGGATCCGGCCACGCTGGTCTACACCTCCGGCACCACCGGCCGCCCCAAGGGCGCCCAACTGACCCATTTCAACCTGCTCGCCGAGTCCGCGTCGGTCAAGGATGCACTCGGCGACATGATGGTCGAGGGCAAGAGCACGCTGCTGTTCCTGCCGATGGCGCACATCTTCGCCCGTGTCATCTCGGTCGCCTCCTTCGAGACCAAGATCCTCGTCGGACACTTCGCCGACATCCCTCACCTGGTCGAGAACTTCGCCGTCTTCAAGCCGACGTTCGTGTTGTCGGTGCCGCGTGTGTTCGAGAAGGTCTTCAACACCGCCAAGCAGAAGGCCGAGGACGGCGGCAAGGGCAAGATCTTCGGCGCCGCCGAGTCCACCGCGATCGAATACAGCGAGTCCCTCGACAAGGGCGGGCCGTCGCTGCTGCTCAAGCTCAAGCACCTGCTGTTCGACAAGCTGGTCTACGGCAAGCTGCGCGCCGCGCTCGGCGGGCAGTGCGAGGCGGCGGTCTCGGGCGGCGGGCCCCTCGGCGCCCGGCTCGGCCACTTCTACCGCGGCGTCGGCGTGACCATCTACGAGGGTTACGGCCTGACCGAGACCACGGCTGCGGTCACCGTGAACAGGCCTGGCTCGCAGCGCGTCGGCACGGTCGGACAGCCGGTGCCCGGCAACGGCGTACGCATCGCCGACGACGGCGAGGTGCTGCTGCGCGGCGACGTCGTGTTCTCCGGCTACTGGCACAACGAGGCGGCCACAGAGGACGCGATCCGCGACGGCTGGTTCCACACCGGCGACCTCGGCTCCCTGGACAACGAGGGGTTTCTGTCGATCACCGGCCGTAAGAAGGAGATCATCGTCACCGCCGGAGGCAAGAACGTGGTGCCCAGCGGTCTCGAGGACACCCTGCGCGCCCACGCGCTGATCAGCCAGGCGCTGGTGGTCGGCGATGCGAAGCCGTTCATCGGTGCGCTGATCACCCTCGACCCGGAGGCGGTGCCGGGGTGGATGGAACGTAACGGCAAGCCCGCCGACCTGCCGATCGAGAAGCTGGTCAAGGACGCCGACCTGATCGCCGAGATCGACGCGGCGGTCAAGCAGGCGAACCAGGCCGTGTCGAAGGCCGAGGCGATCAAGAAGTTCAGCGTGCTCACCGTCGACTTCACGGTCGAGACCGGCGAACTGACCCCGACGCTCAAGCTCAAGCGCAAGGTCATCCACGAGTCGTTCGCCGACGAGATCGAGGCGATCTACAGCAAGTGATCGGCCCCGTGTGCCCCGCCCGCAGTCTGCCGTCGCAGCCTCGGGCGGGGCACACGCGCATCCGCGTCGATGTCCTGCTCCGGGAGTACGCTTCCAAGTGAGCGTCGAGACACCTCGAGGCCGATCATGTCGTATCGCAATCGTGTGGACGCCGGCCGGGTCCTGGCCACCGGGCTCGACCATCTGGGAGCGTCCGAGCCGCTGATACTGGGGCTCCCCCGCGGTGGCGTGCCGGTGGCCTTCGAAGTCGCCCGCGCGCTCGGCGCCCGCCTCGACGTCATCGTGGTCCGCAAACTGGGCGTCCCCCGCGATCCCGAACTCGCCATGGGCGCGCTCGGCGAGGGTGGCGTCCGGATCCTCAACCCCGACATCATCGGTGGCGCGCGCATCGACCCCCAGACGCTCGAGTCGGTCACCAGGCGCGAGCAGGCCGAACTGGACCGGCGGGTCGCGTTGTTCCGGTCGGGCCGAGCGCGAACCCCGTTGCGGACGCGGACGGTGGTCGTCGTCGACGACGGCATGGCCACCGGCGCGACCGCCGAGGCGGCGTGCCGGGTGGCCCGCGCCGACGGCGCCGACCGGGTGGTGCTGGCGGTCCCCGTGGCCTCACGCGAGGCCGTGGCGCGGCTGCGCCCCCACGTCGACGAACTCGTGTGCCCGCTGGTCCCCGCCCAGTTGATGGGCGTCGGGGCGTGGTACCTGGACTTCACCCAGACCGACAGCGAGGACGTCTGCCGGCTGCTCGCTACTCCACCGCGCTCCCGTCGACCAGCGTCGTGATGCCCGGCCCCGCGAAGCAGTACCGCCCGGCGACCGCACGGGCCTCGTCGTAGGGCTCCGCATAGCGCCACGCCGCGTCCTCGACGCCGTCGACGCTGACATAGGTGGCCTCGCCCTTGTAGGGGCAGAAGGTGCGAGTCTTGCTCGGCGACAACGCAACCCGCACGTTCTCCACGGGCACGTAGAACCGCGGCGGAAGTCCGGTCTCGAACAGTGCGACCGAACGGCGACTCTCCGCGAGCACGGTGTCGCCGCGACGCACGAGCACGTGCCGTCCGCTGGGGCGGCAGTCGACGCGATGGAACGGGTCGCGCGGGTGCCCGTGGACCGGCTCGTCCTCCTCCCACCACTGGTCGGGTACCTCGAAGCGCAGCGAACAGAGGTCGGCGAGGACCTCCATCCCCTCGATCGGTTCCGGATACGACCACACCGCGTCCTGCGCGATCCGGTCCCCGACCATCAGATGGTGATAGCGCGCGACGCCCTTGAACGGGCAGGTGGTGACCGTCTCGCTCGGCTTGAGCACACCGGGGGCGAGATCCGAGAACGGCAGGTAATAGACCGGTAGCAGACCGGTCTCGTGCAGCATCACCGCCGCGGTGGTCTCGAGCACCGTCATGCCGCCGAAACGGGCACGCAGGCGCTTGTGCACGGGATGAGTGAAGACCGCATGCCCTGGCAGCCCCGACCACAGGTCACCGTTGATCCGGCCACCCGACGGCCTGGCGAGGGGGCCGATGCCCAATGTCAACGCCACGGCTCCCAGCGTAGGCCGATCGGCGGCAAAGCACAGCGGCGCAGACGGGGAAGGCGACGGGGAGGGCACTGGCCCCGCCCGGAATGCACAGGCGCGCGTCGTGATCGGCGCGTTCGGCGCCCCGGACCGTCCGGGGATGGTAGACACTGTGCAGCCGATCAGGACAACCGTCCAGGTCGCAGTCGCATCGTCAGGAGACCGCACCGGCCATGTCCTCCCGCCGCACCCCGACCGTCTCCGCGCGGATGCTGACCGTGCTCACCGCGGCGGCAGCGCTCGTACTCGGATGCTGGTCGCCGGCGATCGCCGGGGCCGCACCCGGATCGTCGCCGGACACCCCCGCCGGGATCGCCGACACCGGCCGCTGGCTGACCGACGCCGAGGGACGCGTGCTGATCACCAGCGGCGTCAACATGGTCGCCAAGAGGCCGCCGTACGCGCCCGACGCCCTCGGCTTCGGCGACGACGACGCCGGGTTCCTCGCCGACAACGGATTCGACAGCGTGCGACTCGGCGTGATCTGGAAGGCGATCGAGCCGCAGCCCGGCGTCTACGACGACGCCTACCTGGCACGGATCAAGGGCACCGTCGAAACACTTGCCCGACACGGCATCTCCTCGCTGATCGACATGCACCAGGACCTGGCGAACGAGCGTTTCCAGGGCGAGGGCATGCCCGACTGGGCGGTGCTCGACGACAAGATCCCCGCGGTGCCGAAACTCGGCTTCACCTTCAACCAGTTCACGATGCCCGCGCTGCTGACCACCTACGACAACTTCCTTGACAACCGGCCCGGACCGGGCGGCGTGGGCGTGCAGCACCGGTTCGCCGCGGCGTGGGCGCACACCGCCGGCTTCTTCCGCGGCACGCCCGGCGTGATGGGCTACGACCTGTTCAACGAGCCGTGGCCGGGCAGTTCCTACCCCGCCTGCCTGCTCGGCGTGTGCCGGTCCGCGAACGAGCGCCTGACCGACCTGCACCACCGGGTCGCGCGGGCCATCCGGACCCAGGACCCGAACACCACGCTGTTCTACGAACCGTTCTCGCTCTCGAACACCGGTCTCCCGCCCAACCCGGGCACCGCCGGCGACCCGAACGAGGCGCTGTCCTTCCACGACTACTGCACGCTCGCGGCCCTCGGCAGCGGGTCGGCGGGATCAGCCGGTTCCCCGGGAACCGTGTGCAACCCGTTCGACTCGGCAGTCTTCGCCAATGCCGAAGCACACTCGCGCGCCACTGGATCGGGTTTGCTGCTCACCGAGTTCGGCGCCACCGACGACGAGTCGGTCCTGGCCTCGATCGTGGACCGGGCTGCGCAGAACCGGGTCGGCTGGCAGTACTGGGCGTACTGCGGATGCGACGACCCGACCACCCAGGACCTCGCCGGCCAGGCCCTCGTGCTCGACCCCGCGAAGCCGCCCACCGGGGACAACGTCCGCTGGAGCAAGGTCCGCACCCTCGCCGTCCCCCACCCGCGCCTGATCGCCGGCACTCCCGAGTCCTACGGATTCGACCGCGCGAGTTCGACACTGCGGGTGCGGTATTCGACGGCGCGCGCGGACGGACGCGGCAGCTTCGGCGCCGGATCGATGACCACCGTCGCCATGCCGCAGATCGAGTACCCGACCGGCTACACGGTCAACGTCATCGGAGCAGAGGTGGTCTCCGCCCCGAATTCCCCTGTGCTGCAGGTCCGCAGCGCCGCGGGCGCCCAGCGGGTGACGCTGGTCGCGACACCGGCGTGACCGGCCGGGTCAGCGGTGTTCCGCCGGCGCCATGACGTCGGCGGCCGCCGTGTAGACGCCCAGCCAGGCCTGCGCGAGCCGTGGGTTCCACACGGGCCCGGACAGATGCTCGAGGGCGGCGAGCAGGCTCGCCCCCACAACCGGATAGTGCTCCGGTCGCACCCGATAGCGCCGGTGGCCGAAACCCAGGCGCCGCAGGTACACCGCGAGCGAGTCCGGATCCTCGAGCCCCTCGGCCAGTTGCAGCAGGCTCTCCACGAAGCGATCGGTCTGCACCCGCATCGTGTCCGGGAACATCGCCCGCAGGGCGGGCTCGGCGTGGAAGAGGTGTGCGTAGAAGTACTTGCCGATCCGATCGGCGCGCGGCCGCAACATCGCCGCGTTCTCGCGTACCAGTGCGACATCGGCAGGATCCAGACGCTCCACAACCACCCCAACCACTCCCACGTCGGCGGTCTCGGGCAGCACGAACAGCACCCGGCGCGCCGACATCGAACCGGGTGTGATCGGCACCGACCGTACCCGCCTCGGGATCAGCCCCGACAGGCAGGAGTTGATCTTGATGGGGATCGCCGCGCTCCGGCGTCGGACGCGACGATCACTCGGCCGGAGCGGCCAGCCCCACCACGAGTTCGAGGACGTCGTCGAACTGGGCCAGCGCGGCCTCGCTGTCGCGGTCGACGAGCCAGCGCAGGACGATGCCGTCGATGACCGACAGGCTCAGCCGCGCGACGTGCTCGACCGGCCGGATCCACCGGGTCCCGGTGCGCGCGGCGCAGTCACGTAGGAACGTGGTCGCCTCGGCGGTGTTGAACTCGTACTGGCGCGTGGCCAGCCCGCGCGACTCCTCGGACCCACCCCGCAGCGCGTAGGTGGTGATCTCGTAGGTGAGCAGCTGCACGTTGGCGGTGTTCTCGATCAACTGCCACATCCCACGGATCCCGGCGCGCAACATCTCGCGCAGCGCCTCGGCGCCCCGGTCGCCACGGGCCGCGTCGCCGGCCTGCGCGAACGCATTCCGCAGCGCGCCGGACAGGTCCGTCACGATCGTCTCGATCGCGGCGGACATCAGCTCTTCTTTGTTCTCGAAGCAGTAGTGCACCACACCGAGTGACACGCCGGCATCCTCGGCGACCCGCCGGATGGTCACCGAGCCGATGCCGTCCTGTTCGGCTCGGGCCAGCGCCGCTTGGACGAGCTGCACCCGGCGTTCCTCGGCAGGCAATCTCGAAAGCATGGCCTGAGTAGATACGGCCCGGTGACATCGTGTCAAACAAACCGGCGGTCACAATTACCGTGACGAAAGCATTGACTTGAACAAGCGTCCACATAGTATTACCGGTGTGGAATCGACCATTTGGCGCAACTGGGCGGACTGCGCCCAGGCCCGACCGCACCGCATCAGCACCCCTGCCACCGTCGACGCGGTGCGGTCCGAGGTACTCCGCGCCGCGGAGGACGGCCTACGCGTCAAGAGCGTAGGCGCCGGACACTCCTTCACCTCGTGCGCGGTCACCGACGGTGTCCTGCTCGACCTGGACCGGCTCGTCGGCATCGAATCGGTCCGGCCGACCGAGGGCGGCACCCTGGTCACCGTGTTCGCCGGAACCCGCCTGCACGAACTCAACCGGATGCTGTGGAGCCTCGGGCTGGCGATGACCAACCTCGGCGACATCGACGTCCAGACCGTCGCCGGCGCCATCTCCACCGGAACCCACGGCACCGGCGCACGCTTCGGCGGACTGGCCACCCAGGTGCGCGGCGTCCAGGTGGTCACCGCCGACGGCTCGGTGCTCGACTGCGACGCCGACAACAACCCGGAACTTTTCGAGGCGGCCCGGCTCGGACTGGGCGCGGTCGGCATCCTGACCAAGCTGACCCTGCTGTGCGAGCCGGCGTTCGCCCTGCACGCGATCGAGGCCCCGGACACGCTCGGCGCCACCCTCGAACGCCTCGACCACGACCGCGACTCGGTCGATCACTTCGAGTTCTACTGGTTCCCGCACACCGACCGCGTACTCACCAAGCGCAACACCCGGCTGCCGCGCACCGCGAAGATGGCGCCGCTCAACCCCGTTCGCGCATACATCGACGACGAGTTGCTCTCCAACACCGTCTTCGAGGGCGTCAACCGGCTGGCTGCGCGGCGCCAGGACCTGGTGCCGTCGATCAACCGGCTCTCCTCCCGGGTGCTGTCCGCGCGCGAGTTCACCGACCGCAGCTACCGGGTCTACGCGTCGCCCCGCCGCGTGCGGTTCCGCGAGATGGAGTACGCGATACCCGTCGAGGCGCTCCCCCGGGTGCTCGCCGAGCTCGGTCGTCGCCTCGAGCTGTCCGGCCACAAGATCAGCTTCCCCGTCGAGGTCCGCTTCGCGCAGGCCGACGACGTCTGGATGTCGACCGCGCACGGACGCGACAGCGCCTACGTGGCCGTACACCAATACCACCGGCTCGACCACACCGCGTACTTCCGGGACGTCGAGGCGATCATGCGGTCGGTCGACGGTCGCCCGCACTGGGGCAAACTGCACCAGCGCACCGCCGACGACCTGCGTCCCGCCTACCCCCGCTTCGACGACTTCGTCACCGTGCGCGACAAGGTCGACCCGGACCGGATGTTCGGCAACGAGTACCTCGAGCGTGTCCTGGACTGACACCGGCAGGGCCGACGCCGCGAAGCCGGCGGCCCGTATCCTGGCGGCACGACAGCAGGACGGTGGGAGGGCCGGTGGCCAGGAACTGGTTTCGACCAACGGGTGACGCGCATCCGCTGCTCGCCGCCCTCGACAAGGGCATCGCGGTGCCGACCCCGGTCATCGTCGAGTCCGTCGCACGGATCCGTCGGGCACACCCCGATGAGCCGCCGGCGCTGATCCTCGCCCGGCTCGAGAAGCGGTTCCTGGACACGGTCACCTCCAGCGGCGCCGCCGTCGGCGCGGCGGCGCCCATCCCCGCCGCCGGCACCGGGACCGCACTGGCCGCGGTGGGCGGCGAGACCGCCTTCTTCATGGCGGCCGCCGCCCTGCTGACGCTGTCGATCGCCGAGGTGTACGGGCTGCCGGTCGAGGACGTCGAACGCCGCCGCACGCTGGTGCTCGCGGTGGCCCTCGGCGACTCCGGCACGATGCTGGTCCAGCGGGCGATGGAACGGTTCGGCAACGGGTGGCTGACGGTCCTGTATCCGGGTCAGGTCCCCGGCACCGCGGTCCGCGTGGTCAACAGCGCGCTGGTGCGCAAGTTCGCGCTGAAGGTGGGCACCAAGCAGGGCCTGGTCACCCTCGGCAAGCTCGCGCCGATGGGCATCGGCGCGGTGGTCGGCGCAGGCGGCAACCGCTCGCTCGGGCACGTGCTGATCCGCAACGCGCGCAAGGCATTCGGCCCGCCGCCGGCGAACTGGCCGACACCGGGGCCGCCCGCCCAGCGCCCGGTGTAGATGGCTCAGCGACCGGTGTAGACCGCCTTGCCGGGGCCGGCCTCCAGGAAGCTGCGCACCGCGCCACGCAGGTCCTCGGTGCCGAACAGCGCACCCGAGACCTCGGGGGTCACCGCGTCGGCGTGCCCGACCCCGGCCGAGCGCCACCCCGCGATGATCCGCTTGGTCGCGTCATGGGCACGGGTCGGCCCGTCGGCCAGCCGCACGGCCAGTGCACGCGCGGCGGCATCGACGTCGTCGTGGAGTTGATTGACCACGCCCCAGTCGTGCAGGGTCGCCGCGTCGTAGCGGTCGCCTGTCATGACCAACTCGCGTGCCCTGCCGGAGCCCGCACGCTCGGCCAGCCGCTGCGGACCGCCCATCGACGGGGTCAGGCCGACCACGGTCTCGACCAGACCGAACTTCGCCTTCGGCGCGGCGAGGATCAGGTCGCAGGCCAGCGCGATCTCGAAGGCCGCGGTGAGCGTGAGCGCGTGCGCAGCGAAGACCACCGGGCACGGCAGGGCCTCGATCGGCGCGATGATCCGCTCGAACAGCGTGCGCCACAAGACGGTTCCCTGCTCCACGGTCAACCCGTCGAAGAGGTGAACGTCGACGCCGCCGGAGACGACCCGCCCCTCGGCGCGCAGCAGCACCGCACGCGGCGGACCCGCCGCCAAGTCCGCGATGTCCGCGGTGAGCGAGTCGAACATGGCCCGGTCGAACAGGTTCAGGTCGCCGTGGTCGATCGTGAGCACGGCGAGGGCGGCCCCGCGGTCGGTGGTGGATCGCTCGAGTCGGGTGCAGTCACCGGTCATGCGGCCAGCGTAGGCACCCGAGCACGAACGTGTGCAGTGCCCGGGCGAGTTCGTCGATGCTCGCCGCGGTGCCCGCGGCCGGGGCGGTCCGCGCGCGCCGCCCCACACACCGGTCGAAGACCAACCCGTCGACCAGGCTGATCAGGTCGTCCGCGGCTCCGGCCGGGTCGGCCACACCGCAGCCGGCGAGCAGATCGGCGGCGGCGCCGTGCGCGAAGAACGGTGTCGCCAGCAGGTCCCGCAGATCCGGGTCCGCGGCCAGTTCGAGGGTCAGTGCATAGCGGGCGACCGAGTCCGCGCGGCGCACTCCGATCATCCGGTCGACCAGCACCGCCATCCCCCGCACCGCCACCGCCAGGTCGTCCCGGCGTGCGCCCGGCCCGGAGGTGACCGAGTCCGCGCCCGGGCCTGGGGCTGGGGCTGGGGCTGGGGCTGAGAATCCCTGTCCCGACGCCACGAAGTCGGCACGGTTGCGGGCCGCGAGCTCCCGGACCACCGCCTCCAGCAAGGCCTTTCGGGTGCGGTGGTAGTACGACACCGATCCGGGCGGGAGCCCCAGACGTCGGTCCAGCGCACGATGCGTCAGCGCCCGCACACCGTCGGCCGCGATGACCGCGATCGCGGCATCTGCGATCGCAGCCCGCCGGTCCGGAGATGACCCGTTGTCGAGTGACACTTCCCACTCCCGCCTGTTCACCACACTCTACATTTATAGAGTCGCGGTATGTCGATCATGGACCCGTTGACGGAACACCTCGCCCGCACCGGCCACAATCCGGACCCTGCCCAGGAGGCAGCCCTGCAGAAACTGCGCGGCCTGGTCGGTGCCGACCGTCGGCGACACCGTCGGCGCAGCACTGCCCGCGGGCTCTACCTGTGGGGCCCCTCGGGGCGGGGAAAGTCGTGGCTGATGAACGCGTTCTTCGCCACCGCGTCCGTCGACGCCAAGCGGCGCATGCATTTACACGAGTTCCTGCACGAACTCCAGCGCATGCTGGCGACCCAGCACGACCTCGACGCCGTCCTCGACCGTCTGCTGGGCGACACCGAATTGCTGTGCTTCGACGAGTTCCATGTGCACGACGTAGCCGACGCCCGCTACCTGGCGGCGCTGAGCGAGGCGGTGCTGCGGCGCAAGCTGATCCTGGTCGTCACGTCCAACTACCCACCCGGCGAGCTCCTGCCCAATCCGCTTGCGCACCAGCGCTTCACACCCACGATCGCGGCCATCGAGAAGCACCTCGACGTGGTCGAGGTCGACGGCGGCCGGGATTACCGCACCACCGCAGGCCCTCGCGGTGCCTACTTGTGGCCCGGGGCGGGTCGTGACGACGGCGGCGCACCGGCGGCGTTGCCGGAGGACCCGGCTGACGAACCGGTCCCGCTGGATCTGGGCGGGAGATCGGTCACCGCACGGCAGGTGCGCGGCACCGAGGTGCGGTTCACGTTCTCGGACCTGTGCGGCGCACCGACCGGGACCGCGGACTATCTCCTGCTCGCCGACCGCTTCTCGAGTTGGGTCGTTACCGACGTCCCCGTGCTCGTCCAGGCCGACCGTGAGCCGCGGCGCCGCCTCTGCAACCTGCTGGACGTGCTCACCGACCGGGACGCACACGTCGTCCTGGCCGGTGAGCACCCTCCGCAGGTCACCTTCGGCGGTGTCCCCGACGTCGACTGGGCCCGCACCGAGAGCCGGCTGCGGGCCCTGACCGGGTGGTGAACCCCGCTCAGACGCCGGCCGGCTCGGACTCCGAGGCGGCCTGCGCGTCGGTCTTGACCATCCCGGCATGGCTGGGCCGCTCGAAGAGGGCCGCCGCGATCACGCCGATCACCAACGCTGCCGCCGGCAGCAGCATCGACTGCCCCATGGCGTGGCTGAACCCGTCCCAGAGGAAGGACGGCAGGCTGCCCGCGCCGGCCTCCGCGCCGCCGGTCGACGGAATGCCGTTGGCCGACAGCCGGGACTCCATCATCGCCGCGATCGCGGCGCTGCCGATCACGCCGCCGAGCTGGCGGGTCGCGTTGTAGACGCCGGAGCCGGCACCGGCCACGTTCATCGCCAGGTTGCGGGTGGCGGTCGCCGACAGCGGGGACCAGATGCAGGCCATCGCCACACCCATCACGGCCATGGGCAGCAACAGCTTCCACACGGCGGTGTGCGGCGTCATCACCTGCTGTAGCCACACCAGGGTGATCACCAACAGCAACAGACCCGGCGCGGCGATGTAGCGCGGATGGGTGCGGTCGACCAGCTTGCCGACCACCGGGGCCAGCGCACCGGACAGCACCGCCATCGGCACCATCAGCAGCGCCGACTGGGTCGGCGAGTAGCCGCGCACCATCTGGGTGAAGAGCATCAGCGGCAGCACCATGCTGGTGACCGCGAAGCCCATCGTGCTGATCGAGATGTTGGCCAGCGAGAAGTTCCGGTCGCGGAACAGCGACAGCGGGACCAGCGGCTCCTTCTTGTTGACGCCCTGCCAGATCACGAACGCCACGAACAGGACCACGCCGACCACGATCAGCAGCGGCACCGAGAGGATGCCCTTGATGGTGCCCCAGTCGTAGGTCTGGCCTTCCTGGATGCCGAAGACCAGGCAGAACATGCCGCCCGCGCTGAGCACCACGCCGAGGATGTCGAAGCTGTGCGAGTGGGTCGGCAGCTTCGGCACCAGCGCCATGGCCAGCGCGAAGCCGACGACGCCGACCGGCACGTTGATGAAGAAGATCCACTCCCAACCGAGCGAGTCGACCAGCACGCCGCCGAGCAGCGGGCCGACCAGCATCGCCACGCCGGCCACCGCGCCCCACATGCCCATGGCCGCGCCGCGCTTGTCCGGCGGGAAGATCCGGGTGATCACCGACATCGTCTGCGGCGTCATCAACGCGGCGCCGAGACCCTGGACCACGCGGGCGACGATCAGCATCGTGATGCCGCCGGCGAACCCGCACCAGGCCGATGACAGCGTGAAGACGACCAGCCCCACGAGGTAGAGGTTCTTCGGGCCGAAACGGTCGCCGAGGCGACCGGTCACCAGCAGTGGCACCGCGTAGGCCAGCAGGTAGGCGCTGGTCACCCACACCACGGCGTTGATGTCGGCGTGCAGCCCCTCCATGATCGCCGGTGTGGCGACCGAGACGATGGTGCTGTCCACCAGGATCATGAAGAACCCGAGACACAGCGCCCACAGCGCCGGCCACGGACGGATGCGTTGTTCCATCGTCAATCCTCAGTTCGTTCGATGCGTAGGTGCGGTCGGCAGGCAGTCGAGCCAGCCCAGCCGCCCGGAGGTCAGGTCGTCGAGTGTGGCGCCGAGCCAGCGGGACTCCGCCTCGGCGATGGCGATGGAATAACCGATGTCGAGATGGAACAACGCCGGCACACCCGCGCGCTCAGCATCCTCCACCCCACCGACAAGTTCGTCGCGGCGGCGGTCGACGAGCTCACGGCGCCGCCGCAGCAATGCGATGACCTCGTCCTTGGGCAGGTTGTGCGATTCGGCCACCGCCAGCGAGAAGCGCGGATACTCCGCCATGGGAGTGCCGAGAGCCTCGGTGATCCACGACCGCAACGCGACCTGCCCGGGCTCGGTGATCTCGTAGGTCGTGCGTTCGGGGCGGTTGCCCTCGCGGTCGACACCGATGGCGCGGACCAGTTCGTCGCGGGCGAGGCGCGCAACGGTGTGATAGAGCGAGCCCGGCCGGACCTTGACGAGACGGTCCTCTCGGCGCTCGATCGTCAGCTGATACATCTCGTACGGATGCATCGGACGTTCGGCCAGCAGTGCCAACACGGCCACCGCCAGCGGGGTCAGCGACACCGCCACCGCGCGAACCCCCTTGCCTGATCGTGGGCGACGCGACTCCTGAACATGGCCCACATGAACTATTCCATCTGGAATATTAAGCCCGTGCCACACGGCGAGGCAACAGTGACCGTCGTCACCCCGACCATCGCAACCTCGACCATCGCCACCCGCACCACTCGTTACCGTGACCTGATGAACACCAACACCGCCGCGATCGTGCTGCTGGCATGGACCCGGAGGCTGGGCCTCGACGACGACACCCTCACCCGTGTGGACGAACCCCACCGGGTGGCCGACGAGGCCGCCGACCGAGTGCGACTCCTGCACGTGTTCGGCAGCACGGTCCTGACCGGTCCCCCCGGCGCGCTCGACCGGATCGACCCGGCCATGCTCCGGGATCCCCGTGCGGCGGCGACCGGCACGTTTGCTGCTGCGACCACTGCAGCCGCACTCGCCCGCGCCGTCGGCGCGATCCGGCCGGCGACCACCGAGTCGCTCTGGTACCTCGACGCGTACGGTCCGAGTCCCGACGGCGCCGAACCGCTGATCTCGCACGACAGTTCGGACGTCGACGCGGTGGCCGGGACCTGCCCGCCCGACGACGTCAACGAGGCCGCGGTCGCCGGACTCGAGCGGTCGTTCACCCTCCTCGACCACGCGCACACCCCGCGCGCCTGCAGCGGATACGCCGTTCGGGACGGCTTCCTCGCCGACCTGCGGGTGCTGACCGACCCTCGATCGCGGCGCACGGGAGACGGCTCGACCGTCTGCAGGCTCGCCGCACTCGACGCCCTGGATGCGGGCCTGATCGCACAGGCCCGCATCCACCCGGACAACCACACCGCGCGCCGGCTCGCCGTGTCCGTCGGGTTCGCCGAGTGCGGGTGGCTGGTCACGGTGAGCCCGACGCGCTGATCCGCTGCAGCCGGACCGGCTTCGTCGGCCGCGACGCAACGGATTCGACCCCCGAGCCTCGGCCCCGCGGTCCTAGCATGGGGTCATGGGCACGATCGAATTGGTACGCGCCTACGACGCGCGTGGAACTCAGAAGCACACCCCGACATTCCTGGTGGACCGTCTGTGGCCACGCGGCATCGCCAAGAGTGACCTGTCCTATGACGACTGGATCAAGGACGTGGCACCCAGCACGGAGTTGCGCAAGTGGTTCGGCCACGATCCGGAGAAGTACGACGGTTTCCGCCGCCGCTACCTCGCCGAACTCGACGACCACGCCGACGCCGCGCGCCCGATCCTCGACGCCGCGGCGCACGGGGACATCGTGCTCCTGTACTCGGCCAAGGACACCGAGCACAACCAGGCGGTTGTCCTGCGTGACTGGCTCGAGAAGCACGGCTGACCTGGTCCGTCGCCGGCGCACGCTACCGTGGTGGGCATGTCGTCGGACCGTGCCCCGCTGCTGGCGCGTGCGTTGCTCGCGTTCGCGGTGGCGGTCGGTCTGCTCGCCATGCACCATCTCGTCGTCCACGGCGGCTCGATGCACGATGGCGCCGTGCACGCCGGGCCGGCGCAGGCGGTCTCGGGGCACGTCACCCCCGCACACGTCACCCCCGCGCCCGTACATCCGGCCCTCGCCCCGACGGCCGCACCCCCGGACCTTGCCGAGTCCGTCCTCGCGGCGCCGCTCGGCGGGCACGCGATGCTGCACGACTGCCCCGCGACCCTCGTGGCCGTGCTGCTGCTCACGATCGCGCTGTTCGCGCTCGGCGTCCTCGACGACCTACGGTCGGCTCTGCGAGCCGTGCTGACCCGGATACGGCGGATCGGGCGGGGACCTCCCCCGTCGCCATCGACCTCTCGACGACTGTCTGCACTGAGCATCCTGCGGGTGTGACAGGCCCACCGCGGCGCGCCTGCGTGCCGTGGCTCCGGCCCGACCCCTCAGCGAAGTTCAGTCAGCAGACAGGAAGACCATGCGCAACCTCACGACGAAGTCCGTCATGTCCATCGCCGGCGTCCTCGGCGCCGCCGTCGTGCTCGCCGCCTGCGGCAGCGGTACCGACTCCTCCGACCATTCGGCGATGACCCATCCCACGGCCACCGCCACCGCGAGCCCCGCCCCGGGCGCGAGCGCGGCGGCGCACAACGAGGCCGACGTCATGTTCGCGTCGATGATGGTCCCGCACCACCAGCAGGCCATCGACATGACCGCGATGGTGAACGGCCGCACCCAGAACACCGAGCTCATCGAGCTGGCCCGCAAGATCGACGCCGCCCAGGGACCCGAGATCGAGCAGATGAGCGCGTGGCTGAAGCTATGGAACGCCCAGCCCGGCGCGATGGACCACTCCTCGATGGGCCACGGCGACGGCATGATGACCCCCGAGCAGATGGATTCGCTGCACCAGCTGACCGGTTCCGCGTTCGACAAGGCGTGGCTGGAGATGATGATCGAGCATCACCAGGGCGCAGTCGACATGGCCCGCACCGAACTGGCTCAGGGACAGAACCCCGACGCGAAGAAGCTGGCCCAGTCGATCATCGACGGTCAGGAAGCCGAGATCGGCCAGATGAAGCAGATGCTGGCGGGCTGACCTCGGCCCCGTCACCGGCCGCGGGCGCGGCGAATCCGTGCGATCCCCGCGCCCCGGCCGGGCCGCGGCGCCGGGCGAGCAACGGCAGCACGCACAGCGCACCCACCGCGACGATGCCGGCCGCGACGACCAGCGCGGCACTGTATCCGTGGGCGAGCAGCGGCGCGACGACGAGCGGGCCGATCACCTGGCCGACGCCGTAGGCGGCGGTGAGCACCGCGGGCGCACGCGGACCGATCAGCTCGTTGCCCTCGCCCAGCGCCAGCGCGACGATGCCCATGAAGGTCCCACCGAACACCACCGCGGAGACCAGCGCCGCCGCCGGCGAACCCGACCACGCGGGCAACGCGACCGCCACCGCCTGCACGAGCATCGCGACGAACAACAGCAGTGGGCGCGATGCCCGCCGGCCGAGCCACGCCCACACGACGCTCGACGGGAACGCGGCGAGTCCGACGACGATCCAGGCGCTGCTGCCGAGCCAACTCGGCCCACCGGAGGCCGCGAGCGCCGCGACCAGGAAGGTCGCGGTCACGATGTAGCCGAGGCCCTCGAAGAAGTACGCGGCGACCAGCCAGCCGAACCGGGACCGGTTGCCCCCACCGGCGCCGCCGGCCCGGCCGTTCACCGCCTCGTCCGCCACCGACGTCCCGGTCACCGAGCCGCCGGGCAGATTCCATGCGATCGCGCCGCCCGCCGCGGCCAGCGCCGCCACGGTCGCCCAGGCGGCCACCCACGATCCCTGGTCCCCGAGCGCCAGCACCGCGGCCCCTGACAGCGCGATGCCCGCACCCACCCCGCCGAACACCCAGCCCGCCCCGTGCGGCGAGCCCTTGAGCTGGTCGTGCGCGACCCGCGCCGCGAACACGAAGACGAGCGCGCTGGCCACACCGGCCACGAACCGCAGCACCAGCCACACCGGCTGCGCCGTGGTCACCGGCATCAACGCCAAGGTCGCGACCACCGCGACCAGCGACCCGCGCAGGACGGCGGTGCTGCGCGCGGGACCGGCGAGCACGCTCGCGACGATCGCGCCGACCAGATAGCCCAAATAGTTGGAGGTCGCCAGCGCCGCGCCCGCCGACCGCGACAGGCCCGCCTGGGACTCCATCAGCGGCAGTATCGGCGTGTAGGCGAAGCGGCCGACGCCCATCGCGACCACCAGGGCCGTCGCCGCGCGCAGCGCGATCAGCCGGGTACCGTGCGCCGGCGGCGCGGTTCGGGTTGCCACTGCGAGAACTCTAGTTTCCGCCCGCACCCGGGCCACGCGCGGTCCGCCCGCTCGTGGTGTCCGCGCCCGGCGTCGACCGGCGTTGTCGTGGGTCAGGGATAGATTCGTCGATGCGATGACATACTCCGAGACCCCCGCGAATCCGGCCGACCGGCCCAGAGGGTGGCTGCGGCGGGTGCTCGGCGCGTGTTGGCAGCATCCGTGGTCGGTCGTCGGCGCGCTCGCGGTGGCCGCGCTCGCCACCGTCATCGACGTGACCTTCCCTCTGCTCACCCGCGCCGCGGTCGACGACGCCGGACGCGGCCGGACCGACGCGATCGTCGGGATCGCGGTCGCGATCGCCGCGCTCGGCGCAGTTCGGTTCGGCTGTCAGTTCGGCCGGCGCATGCTGGCGGGCAAGCTGTCCCTCGACGTCCAGCACAGCCTGCGGCTGGACCTGCTCGGCTCACTGCAACGACTCGACGGCCGCGGCCAGGACGAGATCCGCACCGGACAGGTCGTCTCGCGGTCGATCACCGACCTGCAGCTGGTGCAGAGCCTGCTGGCCATGGCACCCATGTCGGTCGGGTCTGCACTGCAGTTCGTGCTGGCCCTGGTCGTGATGTTCCTGCTCTCGCCGCTGCTGACCGTGGTCGCGCTGGCCATCACCCCCGCGATCGCGCTCGCCGCCTACGTCAGCCGGCGGTCGCTGTTCGCGGCCACCTGGTCGGCGCAGCAGAGCGCCGCAGACCTCGCCCAGCACGTCGAGGAGACGGTCACCGGGGTGCGCGTCGTCAAGGGCTTCGGGCAGGAGGCGCGCGCGGTCGGCCGGCTCGAGCAGCTGGGCCGGTCGCTGTACGCGAAACGGATGCGGGCGGCGCGGATCAACTCCCGCTTCGCCCCCACCATGGCCGCGCTGCCCCAGGTCGGCCTGGTCGGCGTCGTAGCGGTCGGCGGCTATCTCGCGCTGCACGGGTCGATCTCGATCGGCACCTTCCTCGCCTTCGCGACCTATGTGACCTCGATGGCCTCGGTCGCCCGGGTGGTCTCGAGCATGGTGGTGATGGCACAGCTCTCCCGCGCCGCGGTGGAGCGGGTGTTCGAGGTGATCGACACCGAGCCGGAGGTCGCGGACCTCCCGCATCCGCGTCATCTGCCCGACGGCCCGATCGGCGTGCGCATCGAGGGCCTGCGGTTCGGTTTCGACCCGCACCTGCCGGTGCTCGACGGCGTCGACCTGACCGTCGAGCCGGGCGAGTCGATCGCGCTGGTTGGGCCGTCGGGTTCGGGCAAGACCGCGCTGTCGCTGCTGCTGCCCCGCTTCTATGCGGCCGACGCCGGGCGCATCGAGCTGACCGCGGGCAGCGTCGGCATCGACGTGCGCGACCTCGCCGCCCACCAGCTGCGCGAGTCGGTCACGCTGGTGTTCGACGAGCCGTTCCTGTTCTCCGACACGATCGCGGCCAACATCGCGCTGGGCCGGCCCGACGCCAGCGCCGAGGAGATCCGTGCCGCCGCGACCGCGGCGATGGCCGACGAGTTCATCTCCGCCCTGTCCGAGGGCTACGACACCGTGGTCGGCGAACGCGGGCTGACGCTGTCCGGCGGACAACGCCAGCGGGTGGCGCTGGCGCGCGCGATCCTCGGCGATCCGCGGCTGCTCATCCTCGACGACGCGACCTCCGCGGTCGACGCGGCCACCGAGGCGCAGATCTTCGCCGCGCTCCGCTCGGGCCGCGCACAACGAACGACGATCGCTGTGGCACATCGTCGTTCGACACTCTCGCTCGCGGACCGGATCGCGGTCCTGGACGGGGGCCGGGTGGTCGACATCGGCACGGAGGCGGAGCTGGAGGCGCGCTGCGAGCTGTTCCGCACGCTGCTCGCCACCACGCCCGACAGCGCTCCGGCCGCGCTCGTGCCGGTGCCGGCCGAGCCCGACGAGTCCGCGCTGTGGCCACCGGTCGACGGCGCCACGGACGGCGCCTCCTCCGCCCGCGCGACACGGATTCCGGCGACTGCGCCGCGGATCGGCGGCGGACGCGGCGGAAGGTCCGGTCCCGGCGCCGGCGCGCTGGCCGGACTGAGCGCGACCCCAGAACTGCGGCGCGCGGTCGACGCACTGCCACCGGCCACCGAGGATCCGCACATGGACGACCGCGCACTGCGCGCGGAGAATCCCCGGTTCCGGCTCGCCGGACTGCTGCGGCCGGTGCGGTGGCTGTTGCTGGCCGTGGTGGTGTGCCTGGCCCTCGACGCGGCCGCCGGGCTGGTCTTCCCGATCATCGTTCGCTTCGCGATCGACCATGGGGTCGTACCCGGTCATCCGTCGGCGCTGTGGTGGGCCGCGGCGGCCGGCCTGGCCGTGGTCGTCGCCGACTGGCTGGTGGTGGCGACCCTGACCGTGGTCACGGCCCGGTCCGGCGAGCGGGTGCTGTACGGGCTGCGGGTGCGCAGCTACGCGCACCTGCAGCGGCTCGGTCTGGACTATTACGAGCGCGAGCTGTCCGGCCGGATCATGACGCGGATGACCACCGACGTCGACGCCCTCTCCTCGTTCATGCAGACGGGCATGTCCACCGCCGTCGTCAGCGTCCTCACCCTCACCGGCATCGCCGCCGCACTGCTGGCCACCGACGTGCTGCTCGGGGCGGTCGCGCTTGCCGTGCTGCCGCCGCTGATCGTCGCGACCGTGGTGTTCCGCCGGATCTCCTCGACCGCCTACACCACCTCACGGGAGCGGATCTCCCTGGTCAACGCCGATTTCCAGGAGAACATCGCGGGCTTGCGCACCGCGCAGGCCTACCGCCGCGAGGGTTTCGCGGCCCGCCGGTTCGCCGACCGCGCCGAAAGCTACCGCCGCGCCCGGATGCGCGCCCAGACCGCCATCTCGGTGTTCTTCCCGTTCATCACGCTGCTCGCGGACCTGGTCCTGGCGGCGGTCGTGCTCGTCGGCGCGCACCAGGTGGCCTCCGGCCACACCAGTCAGGGCACGCTCGTCGCGTTCGTGCTCTATCTCGGCTTGCTGTTCGGCCCGATCCAGCAGCTGTCCCAGGTCTTCGACGGTTACCAGCAGGCGCGGGTGGGCCTGCGCCGGATCGGGGACCTACTGGCCACCCCCAGCACGCTCGAGCAGAGCCGGCCGGAGCACGCCACGGCGATCGCCGGGCACCTGCGCGGCGACGTGGCCTTCGACCGGGTCGGCTTCCGGTACGCCGGGGCCGACGACGACGCGCTGCACGGCATCGAGCTGGACATCCCCGCGGGCACCACGGTCGCGCTGGTCGGCAAGACCGGCGCAGGCAAGTCCACGGTGGTCAAACTGCTGGCCCGCTTCTACGACCCGACCTCCGGGTCGGTGCGGGTCGACGAGGTGGACGTGCGTCGCTATCCGCTGCACGCCTACCGGCACCGGCTGGGCGTGGTCCCGCAGGAGGCGCACCTGTTCACCGGAACCGTCGGCGAGAACATCGCCTTCGGCCGTCCCGATGCGAGCCGGCGCGAGATCGCCGCGGCCGCCCGGGCGGTCGGCGCGCTCCCCACGATCGCGGCGCTGTCCGGCGGCATGAACCATCCGGTCGGCGAACGCGGCCAGGGGCTGTCCGCCGGCCAGCGCCAGCTCATCGCGCTGGCCCGCGCCGAGCTCGTCGACCCCGACCTGCTGCTGCTCGACGAGGCCACCGCGACGCTCGATCCGGTCACCGAGCTGGCCGTGCTCGAGGCAGGCCGGCACCTGGCGCGCTCGCGCACCGCGGTCGTCGTCGCGCACCGGTTGGCGACCGCCGCCCGCGCCGACCTCATCGTCGTCGTCGACGGCGGCCGCATAGTGGAGTCGGGCACCCACGAGCGGCTCCGCGAGGCGGGCGGGCACTACGCCCGACTGTGGGAAGCGGGCAGATCAGAGGCCTACGGCGAGGCCCAGGCGACCGGTACCGACGAAGCCGATCCGCGGGCCCCGGTGCGGTGAGCAAAGTTATGTCGTGCCGCCCACACCCTGCCCGGAGGATGGCGCTAGCCTCTATGGGGATGCATGCGATCCGTGCGCGATAAGGAAACGAGGCGAAACCCTGCCGTGAGCAGCAGTTCGACGTCACAATTCGGTCAGAACGAATGGCTTGTCGAGGAGATGTACCAGCGGTTCAAGGATGATCCGTCGTCCGTGGACGCGAGCTGGCACGAGTTCCTCGCCGACTACACCCCGGGTGCCGGCAGCCAGGGGGGTGACAACGGCGACAAGGTGGCGACCTCCTCCCCCCCGAGTCCCCCGACCACCGCGGCGCCCGCTCAGCGCCCCGCCGCCGGATCCGGCAAGCCCGCCGCGACCAACGGCACCGCGGCCGCCAACGGCGCCGCCACCCCGTCCGCTCCGACCGCGAAGCCCACGACTGTGACCTCCACCGCCACGACCACCCCGCCCGCCGCGACCGCACCCGCCGCCAAGCCCGCGGCCGCTGCGCCCGCCGCCAAGGCCGCCCCGGCGGCCCCCGTCAACGGCACCGAGAACAAGGTGCTGCGCGGCGCCGCCGCCACGGTCGCACGCAACATGACCGCCTCGCTCGACATTCCGACCGCGACCAGCGTGCGGGCGATCCCCGCCAAGCTGATGATCGACAACCGGTTGGTGCTCAACAACCAGCTCGCCCGCACCCGCGGCGGCAAGGTCTCGTTCACGCACATCCTCGGCTACGCGATCGTCAAGGCGGTCAAGGCGTTCCCGAACATGAACCGCCACTTCGCCGAGGTCGACGGCAAGCCCAACGTGGTCACCCCCGAGCACACCAACCTCGGCCTGGCCATCGACCTGCCCGGCAAGGACGGCAGCCGCTCGCTCGTCGTCGCCGCGATCAAGCGCTGCGACACGATGAACTTCTCGCAGTTCTGGGCGGCCTACGAGGACATCGTCCGCCGGGCCCGCGAAGGCAAGCTGACCGCCGAGGACTTCAGCGGGGTCACCATCTCGCTGACCAACCCGGGCACCATCGGCACCGTCCACTCGGTGCCGCGCCTGATGCGGGGCCAGGGCGCGATCATCGGCGCCGGCGCGATGGAGTACCCGGCCGAGTTCCAGGGTGCGAGCGACCAGCGGATCGCGGAGATGGGTGTCGGCAAGCTGCTGACGCTGACCTCCACCTACGACCACCGCATCATCCAGGGCGCGGAATCCGGCGACTTCCTGCGCACGATCCACAACCTGCTGCTCGCCGACGACTTCTGGGACGAGATCTTCACGGATCTGCGGGTGCCCTACGAGCCTGTCCGCTGGCGCCAGGACATCCCCGAGGGCGTGATCGACAAGAACGCCCGGGTGCTCGAGCTCATCGCCGACTACCGCAACCGTGGTCACCTGATGGCCGACACCGATCCGCTGCGGATCAACCCCGAGCGTTTCCGCAGCCACCCCGACCTCGACGTGCTCACCCACCACCTGACGATGTGGGACCTCGACCGGGTGTTCACGGTCGGCGGCTTCGCCGGCAAGGAGCGGATGAAGCTGCGTGACGTGCTCAGCACGCTGCGCGACGCGTACTGCCGCACCATCGGCGTCGAGTACACGCACATCCTCGAGCCCGAGCAGCAGCAGTGGATCCAGGAGCGGGTCGAGATCCGGCACATCAAGCCGCCGGTCGCGCACCAGAAGTACATCCTGAGCAAGCTGAACGCCGCCGAGGCGTTCGAGACGTTCCTGCAGACCAAGTACGTCGGACAGAAGCGGTTCTCGCTCGAGGGCGCCGAGTCGGTCATCCCGATGATGGACGCGGTCATCGACCAGTCCGCCGAGCACAGCCTCGACGAGGTCGTCATCGGCATGCCGCACCGCGGCCGGCTCAACGTGCTGGCGAACATCGTCGGCAAGCCCTACTCGAAGATCTTCACCGAGTTCGAGGGCAACATGAACCCGGCGGCCGCGCACGGCTCCGGTGACGTCAAATACCACCTGGGCGCCACCGGCACCTACATCCAGATGTTCGGCGACAACGACATCACCGTCTCGCTCACGGCGAACCCCTCGCACCTCGAGGCGGTCGACCCGGTGCTCGAGGGCCTGGTGCGCGCCAAGCAGGACCTACTGGACAAGGGCGAGGAAGGGTTCACCGTGCTGCCGCTGATGCTGCACGGCGACGCCGCGTTCGCCGGTCAGGGTGTGGTCGCCGAGACGCTCAACCTCGCGCTGCTGCGTGGATACCGCACCGGCGGCACCGTGCACATCGTCGTGAACAACCAGGTCGGCTTCACCACCGCACCCGAGCACTCGCGCTCGTCCGAGTACTGCACCGACGTGGCGAAGATGATCGGCGCGCCGATCTTCCACGTCAACGGCGACGACCCCGAGGCCTGCGTGTGGGTCGCCAAGCTGGCCGTCGACTTCCGCGAGAAGTTCGGCAAGGACGTCGTGATCGACATGATCTGCTACCGGCGCCGCGGCCACAACGAGGGCGACGACCCGTCGATGACGCAGCCCGAGATGTACGACGTGATCGACACCAAGCGCAGCGTCCGCAAGAGCTACACCGAGGCCCTGATCGGCCGCGGCGACATCTCGATGAAGGAAGCCGAAGACGCCCTGCGTGACTACCAGGGTCAGCTCGAGCGGGTGTTCAACGAGGTCCGCGACCTCGAGAAGTACAAGCCGCTGCCGAGCCCGTCGATCCAGGAGGACCAGCAGATCCCGGTCAAGCTGGTCACCTCGGTCGATCAGTCGGTCCTCGAGCGGATCGGCGACGCGTTCGTCGGCGTGCCGGAGGGCTTCAACGTGCACCCGCGCGTCAAGCCGGTGCTCGAGCGCCGCCACGAGATGTCCCGCAACGGCGGCATCGACTGGGCGTTCGCCGAGTTGCTCGCCTTCGGTTCGCTGGTCGACGAGGGCCGCATGGTCCGGCTGTCCGGTCAGGACTCGCGGCGCGGCACGTTCACCCAGCGTCACTCGGTGATCATCGACCGCGTCACCGAGGGCGAGTACACCCCGCTGTCCAACCTGAACCCGCAGGTCCCGGGCGGCAAGTTCCTCGTCTACGACTCCGCGCTCTCGGAGTTCGCGGCCGTCGGCTTCGAGTACGGCTACTCGGTCGGCAACCACGACGCCCTGGTGCTGTGGGAGGCGCAGTTCGGCGACTTCGTCAACGGCGCGCAGTCGATCATCGACGAGTTCATCTCGTCCGGTGAGGCCAAGTGGGGTCAGCTGTCCAACGTCGTGCTGCTGCTGCCGCACGGCCACGAGGGCCAGGGTCCGGACCACACCTCCGGCCGCATCGAGCGGTTCCTGCAGCTGTGCGCCGAGGGCTCGATGACCGTCGCGGTGCCGTCGACGCCGGCGAGCTACTTCCACCTGCTGCGCCGCCACGCGCTCGACGGCATCAGCCGTCCGCTGGTGGTGTTCACTCCCAAGTCGATGCTGCGCAACAAGGCCGCCGTCAGCGACGTCAAGGACTTCACCACGGGCAAATTCCGCTCGGTGTTCGAGGAGCCGGCGTACGAAAACAACGAGGCGGACCGCAGCAAGGTCGAGCGGGTGCTGATGGTCAGCGGCAAGCTGTACTGGGAGCTGTTGGCGCGCAAGAACAAGGAGGGCCGCGAGGACATCGGCATCGTCCGCCTCGAGCAGCTCTACCCGGTCCCCGACAAGCGCCTGCGCGAGACCCTGCAGCGGTACCCGAACCACAAGGAGATCGTCTGGGTCCAGGAGGAGCCGGCGAACCAGGGTGCGTGGCCGTCCCTCGGCCTCGCGCTTCCGGAGATGCTGCCCGACCTGTTCGGCAACTTCCGCCGGATCTCCCGCCGAGCGATGTCGGCGCCGTCGTCCGGGTCCAGCAAGGTGCACGCCGTCGAGCAGCAGGCCATCATCGACGAGGCCTTTGCCTGATCGCATGAGCGACCTGCCACTGAGCCGGGTCGAGTTCACTCCGCGGAGTGGATTCGACCCGGCTTCGTGGTATCTGCGGCTGCCCGTCGTCGAGCGGTTGTGCGCGGACGGGTTCGCGTTCGACCGTCCCGTCACCGTGATCGTCGGCGAGAACGGCACCGGCAAGTCAACCCTGTTGGAGGCGGTCGCCGCGGCCTGGCGAAGTGGGCTCACCGCGGCCGACCGCCTGTGGTCGGCCGGCTCTTCCACAGAGGACACCGACCTCGGCCGGCACCTGACGTGCATCGGGCCGCGGCCCCGCCCGCACGGTGGGTGCTTCCTGCGCGCCGAGTCGATGCACGCGCTCTTCGACAGTGCGGACGCCACCCGCCCCCGCGAGGGCGACCAGCAACTCAACGCACTCTCGCACGGGCAGTCGTTTCTTCAATACATCGCCGACCGTCCGGTCGGGGTCGGGCTGTGGCTGCTCGACGAGCCCGAGGCGGCGCTGTCGTTTCAGTCGTGTCTGGCGCTGCTCGGCATCATCGGCGATCTCGCCGCCGAGGGCTCACAGGTGATCCTGGCGACACACTCCCCGATCCTCGCGGCCTGCCCGGACGCCGACATCCGCGTGCTCGACGGCACACTCGACGACCCCATGCCGAGCACCTGGGAGGACCTCGACATGGTGCGCGGGTGGCGGATGTTCCTCGCGGATCCGCACCGGTTCACCCGGCACCTCTAGCCGTCACACCGCCGCTTGCGCCGGAGGCCGGCCGGTCACCGGCATGGCCCCGAGCAGCGCGGCGGCCACCTCGGGCGGCAACGCCACTGCGGGCAGCGCCTGCCCGACGAGTTCGAGCAGTTCGCCCTTGGTCAGCTTCGGGTCGGTCAACCAGCTGATCGCCGTCTCCTCCACGAACGCGATCCACCCCCGGACCGCCAGTTCGGCCCGCGGCGTGCGCTCGATGCCGATGTTCGGCGCCTGCGCGAGCACCCGCTCGGCCATCGCGGTGCGGGTCTGCTCGAAGATCTCCCGCATCGCGGGGTCGCCGCTGGCTGTTCCGCGCAGCAGCGAGACGTAGCCGCCGCGGTTATCGGTCACGTAATCGATGTACGCCGTCAGCGAGGCGTGCAGCATCCCCAATGGCGGCAGTGCGGGGTCGGGCTCGGTGACGGCGAGCATCTCCTCGCTGGTGTGCCGGACGATCGCCACGTGGAAGTCGTGCTTGGACGAGAAATAGTGGAACAGCAGCCCGCGTGAGATCCCGGCCTGCTCGGCGATCTCCTCCACCGAGACGCTGTCGAGGGGGCGCCCGGCGAGCATCTGCACGCCCAGCTCGATCAGCTGCGCGCGGCGCGCCTCCGGGCTGAGTCGGGTGCGTTTGCCTGCCATGCCCCCATACTAATGAACGAGAGTCAATAATCTACTGAATTGCAGTCAATAGCTATTGACTCGTTCTCAATAGGTACCTACGCTCGGTGACATGACGACAGCGACGAAGCCGGACGACTCGGCACCCGCGACTTCACGGCACATCGACGTGCTGATCATCGGAAGCGGATTCGCCGGGCTCGGCGCCGCGATCCGCCTCGCGAAGGAGGGTCGGCACGACTTCCTGGTGCTCGAGCGCGGCCAGGACGTGGGCGGCACCTGGCGCGACAACACGTACCCGGGCGCGGCGTGCGACGTCCCGTCGCAGCTGTACTCGTACTCGTTCGCGCTGAACCCGGAGTGGAGCCGGTCGTTCTCCAAGCAGCCGGAGATCCAGGCCTACATCCAGAAGACCGCCCGCACCGCGGGCGTGCTGGACCGCCACGTGTTCGGGTGCGAGGTGCTCGACGCCACCTGGGACGCCGCCGCCGAGCAGTGGAACGTCGTGACCACCAAGGGCGACTTCACGGCCAAGGTCGTCGTCTCCGCGGTCGGCGCGCTGTGCGAGCCGTCGCTGCCGGACATCAAGGGCATCGAGGGTTTCACCGGCGAGATCTTCCACTCGTCGCGCTGGAACCACGACGCCGACCTGACCGGCAAGCGGGTAGCGGTCATCGGCACCGGCGCCTCGGCCATCCAGATCGTGCCGGCCATCGCCAAGAGCGTCGGCCACCTCGACGTCTACCAGCGCACCGCGCCGTGGATCCTCCCCCGCGCCGACCGTGAATACACCAAGGCCGAGCGACTCGCCTACAAGTACGTCCCGGGCTTCCAGCGCCTGGCCCGCGCCGGCGTGTACGCGATCCGTGAGACGCAGGTCGTCGGCCTGACCCGGCAGCCGCTGCTGATGAAGCCGCTGCAGATCGCGGCCCGGGTGCAACTGCGCCGCGGGATCAAGGACCCGGCGCTGCGCCGCAAGGTCACCCCGCACTTCGAGATCGGCTGCAAGCGCATGCTGATCTCCAACGACTACTACCCGGCGCTGGACCGGCCGAACGTCGACGTCGTCACCGACGGCATCGCCGAGGTGACCGCGAACGCCGTCGTCACCAAGGACGGCACGGTCCGCGAGGTCGACGCCATCATCGTCGCAACCGGGTTCCACGTCACCGACTCGCCGACCTTCGAGGCCATCCACGGCCGCGACGGGCGCACGCTGGCCGCGACGTTCGACGACGGCGGCATGCAGGCCTACAAGGGTTCGGCGGTCGCCAACTTCCCCAACATGTTCTTCCTCGTCGGGCCGAACACCGGCCTCGGACACAGCTCGATGGTCCTCATGATCGAGTCGCAGATCAACTACGTGGCCGACGCCCTGGGCACCATGGCGCGTCAGGGCCTGAGCACCGTCGAGGTCCGCGCGGACGTGCAGCACGAGTACAACGTCGAACTGCAGCGCAAGCTGCAGCCGTCGGTGTGGATGACCGGCGGGTGCGCCAGCTGGTACCTGGACAAGCACGGGAACAACACCACGCTGTGGCCGGGCTTCACCTTCGAGTTCCGGCGCGAGACAAGGACCTTCGACGTCGCCGCGTATCACACCGAGTCCGCCGCGGTCCGCGCGATTCCGCGGGTCGACCGCACGCCGGAATCCGTCGCCACCCAGAATGGCTCCACGGGTGCCGGCACGAACGCCGACACCGACCTCGAACTCAGCGGAGCGGAGAACGCACAATGACCGACTTCACCGGCAAGGTCGCCGTCATCACCGGCGCGGGATCGGGCATCGGCCGCGCACTGGCGCTCGACCTGGCCCGCCGCGGCGCCAAGCTCGCCCTGTCCGATGTCGACACCGAGGGGCTCGCCGAGACGGCGCGCCAGGCCGAGGCCCTCGGTGCCGAGGTCCGCACGGACCGGCTCAACGTCGCCGAACGCGAGGCTGTGCTCGAGTACGCCGACACGGTGGCGCAGCACTTCGGCAAGGTCAACCTGGTGTTCAACAACGCGGGCATCGCCTTCACCGGTGACATCGAGATCAGCGAGTTCAAGGACATCGAGCGGGTCATGGACGTCGACTACTGGGGAGTGGTCAACGGCACCAAGGCATTCCTGCCGCACCTGATCGCCTCCGGCGACGGCCACGTCATCAACACCTCGAGCCTGTTCGGCCTGCTGTCCATCCCCGGGCAGGCCGCGTACAACTCGGCCAAGTTCGCCGTGCGCGGGTTCACCGAGGCGCTGCGGATGGAGATGCAGATCGCCAAGCACCCCGTCAAGGTCACCTGTGTGCACCCCGGCGGCATCAAGACCGCGATCGCCCGCAACGGCACCGTCGCCTCCGGCGATGCGGCCGCCCTGGCGCAGTTCTTCGACCGCTACCTCGCGCACACCAGCCCCGAGGCCGCGGCCCGCCGCATCCTCAAGGGTGTCGAGGGCAACCGCCCCCGCGTCCTGATCGGCCTCGACGCGCGGTTCCTGGACGTCTTCGTACGCCTGGTCGGTTCCTCCTACGAGCGGATCTTCGCCGTCGTGACCGGGCGGGTCATGCCCAAGGCCGGTCGATGAGACTGCCCTACCTGCCGCGGCCGCTGGTCGCGGCGGGTATGGGCGTCTTCTACCGCCTTGTGCTCACGCCGCGGCTGTCGTGGCGGGCGCAGCGCACGCTGCTCGACGCGGGGGCGGTCCTCCAGACGGTCCCGAGCGGGGTCGTCGTCGAACACATCCGGATCGGCGGGCGTCCGGCAGAGAAGCTCACCGCCCGCGGCGCCGGCGATCCGGACACCGCCGTGCTGTATCTGCACGGCGGCGCGTACACGATCGGCTCCCCCAAGACACACCGGTCGCTCGCCGGGCACCTGGCCCGCGGCACCGGCGCCATGGTGGTCACCCTCGACTACCGGCTCGCGCCGGAGCATCGGTATCCAGCGGCGGTCGACGACGCGGTGGCCGCCTACCTCGAACTGCTCGAGCGCCGCGGCCTGGCGCCGGAGCGGGTCGCCATCGTCGGCGACTCCGCGGGCGGCGGGCTCGCCGCGGCGAGCGCCCGCCGGCTGATCGACGAGCACGGCATCCGGCCCGGCGCGCTCGTGCTGCTCTCGCCGTGGGTCGACCCCGCCGACGAGAATGCGCCCGCCGCACGGGATCTCGTGGTGAGCACGGGCTGGAGCCGGCCCGCCGCCCGGGCGTACCTGGGCGATGCGAGCCCCACCGATCCGGGCTTCGCCCCGGCGCATGCGGCGACCGAGGGCATGCCGCCGACTCTCATCCAGGTCGGCACCGGCGAGATCCTCTACCCGCAGGATCTCGCGTACGCGGAGAAACTGCGCGCCGGTGGGGTCGAGGTGACCCTGTCCGAATCCACCTTGTGGCACGTGGCCCAGCTGCAGGCGTCCCTGCTGCGCGACGCCGCGGTCGCCGTCGACGAGATCAACGACTTCCTGCGAGTGCGGCTCCGCCACCGGTGAGCGAGTTGCGGTGTCCCGGCCCCGCAACTCGGGTACGGGCGGCGCAGCCGCCTCAGAGTCCGTGGGCAGGCAACCACTCGGCGGCGACCGCCGCGGGCTTCTGTCCGGCCTGCACCCGGCCGATCATGTCGGCCAGATCGCCCGTGGTCAGCTCACCCGCCACCCGATCGAGCACCTTGATCTGATCGGCGGTCAGCGCACCCTTGCGGAAGAGCGGGATCACGTTCTGCGCGGGGAAGAGCGACTTGTCGTCCTGCAGCACGACGAACGAGTCGGCCGTGACCTCCGGAGTCGCAGTGGACAGCGCCGCGACCTGCACCCGATCGGTCCTCAAAGCGTCCGCCAACTGCCGGTCTGCGGAGGCGGGATCCGGTGTGGCCGTGTCGAGCGGGAATCCGGCGAACTGTTCGAAGCCGCAGCCGTAGACCTCGCGCAGCCCGACCAGTCCGGCCCTGCTCCCCGAGACCGCGAACGGCCCGCCCAGGGTCAGCTGTGCGCAGTGTGGCGCGAGGTCGGTGATGCTCTTGAGGTCGAAGCGGTGCGCGGTGGTCTCGGTGACGACCAGGGCCTCGCGATCCTCCGCAGCGGCGGGATCGGACACCGAGAGTTGTTCGGGTAGTGAACGGCTCAGCGCCTCGTAGACCGCCTTGCCCTCGGTCGCGGTGGCGCCGCGGTCGTAGTGGTCCAGCAGTTGGCCGGTGAGCTCGGGCACCAGGTTGACCTTCCCGCCGTCGAGCGCAGCGAGGTACTGCTCGCGCGCACCGAGCCCGAGGTCGGTCCGCACCTTTGCGCCCGCGTCGCGCAGGGCGCCGGCGTAGATCTCGGCGACGACCTCGCCCAGCGGGGAACTCCCCGATCCGACGACGACCTCGCCGGACCCGCTACGCCCGGTCAACGAGGTCTCGTTGCTCCCGCACGCCGACAACGCCAGCACCGCCGCGACCACCCCGATCGCCGACACCGCCCGCAGCCAACCGCGTGCGCGCCCGACGCCACCACTCATCGACCCGTTCCTCCTCCGCACGTCCTGCACTCGATCCGGTCGTCCCCGGACCGGCCTCCAGAAGCTCACCCAGACAGCAGATCACACAGACGGGAAAGGGCCCGCCCGGCAACCCGGAACGGACCCTCCCCGAAAATTCTGCGCGCGGTCTAGCCGGTCACGCCCTCGGCGTGCGCGGCGGCGGCCACCGCCGCGGCGACCGCCGGCGCGACCCGCGGGTCCAGCGGCGACGGCACGATCTTGTCGGCCGACAGCTCGTCACCGACCACCGACAGGATCGCCTCGGCCGCAGCGATCTTCATGCCCTCGGTGATCCGGCGGGCGCCCGCGTCCAGCGCGCCCTTGAACACGCCGGGAAACGCGAGCACGTTGTTGATCTGGTTCGGGAAGTCGCTGCGCCCGGTGGCCACGATGGCCGCGTGCCTGCGGGCGACCTCGGGGTGGATCTCCGGGTCCGGGTTCGACAGCGCGAACACGATCGCCCCCTCGGCCATGCTCGCGATCAGCTCCTCGCCGATCGTGCCCGCCGACACGCCCAGGAAGACGTCCGCACCGGCGAGGGCCTCGGCGGCACCACCGGTCACCTGGCGCGGGTTGGTCCGCTCGGCGAGATCCGCCTTGAACTCGTTGAGCCCGTCACGACCACGCGAGACGATGCCCTTCGAGTCGAGCACGACGACGTCGTCGACGCCCGCGGCCAGCAGGATGTTCGCGCAGGCGACACCGGCGGCGCCGGCGCCGGAGATGACGACCTTCAGGTCCTTGACGTCGCGCCCCTGCACCTTGACCGCACCGTTGAGCGCGGCGAGCACCACGATCGCCGTGCCGTGCTGGTCGTCGTGCATGACCGGGCAGTCCAGCGCCTCGATGACGCGGCGCTCGATCTCGAAGCAGCGCGGGGCCGAGATGTCCTCGAGGTTGACGGCGCCGAAGCTCGGGCGCAGCCGGATCAGGGTCTCGACGATCGCGTCGGGGTCCTTGGTGTCGATCACCAGCGGGATCGAGTTCAGGTCGGCGAACTTCTTGAACAGCGCGGACTTGCCCTCCATCACGGGCAGCGAGGCGCGGGCGCCGATGTCGCCGAGACCGAGCACGGCGGATCCGTCGGAGACGACGACGACCAGCCGGTCCGTCCAGGTGTAACGCTTGGCCAGCGTCTCGTCGGCGGCGATCGCGCGGCTGACCTGCGCGACTCCCGGGGTGTACGCGATCGACAGGTCACGCTGGGTCTCGAGCGGAGCGGTGAGTTCGACCGAGAGCTTGCCGCCGAGATGTCCGGCGAAGATCTCCTCGGTGGTGATCTCGGACAGGGCACCCTGCTGCGACCGACCGGCTTCCGAAACAGTAGACACGTGTCACTCCTGCATGCTCTGGGCCCAGCGCGGGTCTGGGCTTCGGGCGCCGAGCTCCGGCATCCCGACAAGATAGTTAAAGCAGACTACCGGGACGGTGACGTGGGTTACTCACCAAGGTCGGGTTCACGGTCCCGGCGCGATGAAATACCTGGCGGTCCGCCCCGGTATGCAAGATCGTGCTGTTGTGATCGGCGCGCATCGGTGCGGTCGGCCCGATGTACGTGACCGTCAGTATCGCAGATCGACCCGACTCCGCTCAAACCCGCAGGTCGTCACGTCCACCACTGCGTCCACAGCACCGCGCCCGCGATGACCGGCACCACCAGCGCGGCCGCCACGGCGAGGAGGCCGCGCCGCCGATCCGCGTAGTGCTGGGCGACCAGCACCGCGACCGCCGCGAGGACGTGAACCGTCAGCGACTCCGCGCCGGGGCCCGGGAAATGCCGGCGCGCGCCGAGCACCGCGGTGACCACCACGACCAGTGCCAGCACAACGACGCCGACCGCGACCGCGCCGCTGCACGCCCGCAATCCGCGGACCACCACGTTCGCCCCGCCCGGACCGTCGTCGATCCCGACGCCGGACCGTCCCTCCCGGAGGCCCTCCTCCCCGAGCGCGCGACCCTCGGGAACGCGGCCGTCACAGGCGTCGTCCTCGACGACGCCCTCCCCGAAAAGGATGTCCTCGAACCCGTTCGCGTCCGGATCGTGGGCGTCGGTCGCCGGATCGCGGCCGGGCCGGCCCGCCGACGTCACCCATTTCGTCCTCGGCCGCATCAGATCCGCCCCGCCGCGTCCGGGGCGCCGCCGACCAGCACGCCGACCCCGCTCGCCCGCGCCACGATCGCGTCGAGTTGGCCCGGTGCGGTGGTACAGCGACCGAGCTCGACCGTCTTGTTGCGGCCGTGATAGTCCGACGAGCCGGTGACGATCAGGTCGTGGTCCCGGGCCACGCGCGTCAGCAGCGCCCGGTCCTGTTCGCCGTGTTCGGGATGGTCGACCTCGAGCCCGCCGAGGCCCGCACCCGCGAGCTCCCGGATCTGCTCGACCGCCATCAGCCGCCCGCGGGTGGCGGCGCGGGCGTGTGCGAGCACGCTGACGCCGCCGGCCGCCGCGATCATCGCGACCGCGTCCTCGAGCGGGGTGTCGACCTTGTCGACGAAGTAGGGGCTGCGTGCGCTGAGCGGACCGGCGAACGCCTCGTCGGTCGACGCCACCACCCCTGCCCGGATCAGCGCCTGGGCCAGGTGGGGACGCCCGGCAGACGGGCCCGCGTCGGCGAGGACCTGCTGCGGGTCGATCGGCAGCCCGGCGTCGGCCATCCGGGTGGCCATCGCGCGGATGCGGGTGGCGCGCTCGGTGCGCAGCCGTCGCCGCTCGGCCGCCAGGTCGGCGTGGTCGGGGTCGAACAGGTAGGCCAGCAGGTGCACGGCGACCGGGCGGCCGCGCTCGTCGCGTCCCTCGCAGGACATCTCCATGCCGCGGATCAGCGTCATCCCGTCCGGCAGCGCGGCGGCGGCCTCCCGCCATGCGTCGGTGGTGTCGTGGTCGGTGACCGCGACGACGTCCAGTCCCGCCGCGGCCGCGTTGCGCATCAGCTCGGTGGGGGTGTCGGTGCCGTCGGAAGCGTTCGTGTGGGTGTGGAGGTCGATGCGCACCGCCCCAGTCTGTCAGCTCCGCGGCCGTTCTCGACCCAGCACGGCGCTACCGGTTCACCGGCGCCGGCAGATGCACGGGCGCTACAGGTTCACCGAGGAGCGCCGCGGATCCCGGATGTCGATGCCCGCCTCCACCCAGGCCTCGCGCAGCGCGTCGGCGCCGCGCACCCGCACCCAGGCGGCCTCGGTGCCGGTGACAGGCACCGCGTCGAAGAACCGGACCGGGTCGCGCGGCTCGGGCAGTTCGAGGTCGGGAATGTCGCCGGGACCGAGCAGCACGCCGGTGAATGGCGAGCCCTCCCACAGCGGCTCGCCCAGGTCCAGCAGCGCGTCCGCGACCAGCACCAGGCCCTCGACCGCCGGGGTCGCGGCGAGCACCGCGAGCGCCCGGTGCACACCGCGGGTCGGCGTGTAGGCGTGCAGCGTGAGCTCCAATTCGGCGCGCGGTCCCCTCTCGGGATCGGAGACCATCGCGGTGGGGTCGCCCATCGGATACCGGGAGCAGCCGAGCGAGACGTACCGGACGTCCCCGTCCGGCGCGGGGGGCGCGAACCGCAGTACCTCCAGCGATTCGACGCCCAGGAAGGTCACCGACGCGGACTCCGGTTCCGGTCCGCCGATGCACCGGTGCAGGTGCGCTCGGACGGCATCACTGACGTTCTCTGCCACCACCCCATCTAACACGCCCGCACCCGTGCGGCCCGCCGATCGGTCCGGACCGCGCTACCGTCCGGGGCGGCACCCGACCACACCGAACCGGAGGACCGCCATGGCCGAGACACCCCGCATCCCCACCGTCGACGCGCTGCGTTCCGCGGTGCGTTCACTGATGCCGCGGGCCCGGACCGATCTGGCCGAACTGGTGTCGATGCGGTCGATCGCCGATCCGCGGCAGGCCCCGCCACAGGAGTGCGCGCGCGCCGCGGGGTGGGTGCGCGACGCCTTCGCCGCGACCGGCATCGGCTCGGTCGAGCTGATCGAGACCAGCGACGGGTCGAGCGCGGTCATCGGTCACCGTCCCGGCCCCGCCGGCGCGCCGACGGTACTGCTGTACTGCCACTACGACATCCAGCCCGCCGGTGACGAACGACTGTGGGACAGTGATCCGTTCACGCTCACCGAGCGCGACGGCCGTTGGTACGGGCGTGGGGCCGCAGACTGCAAGGGCAACCTCGCGGTGCACCTGACCGCGCTGCGAGCGCTCGACGACGTCCTGCCCGCCGGGGAACTGCCGGTCGGGGTGCGGATCGTCGCCGAGGGGTCCGAGGAGATGGGCACCGGCGGTCTCGAAGACCTCGTGCACCGGAGGCCCGACCTGTTCGAGGCCGATCTGATCGTCGTCGCCGACGCCGGCAACGTCGAGGTCGGTGTGCCGACGGTGACCACCACCCTGCGCGGAATCGCCAACGTGGTGGTCCGGCTCGAAACCCTCACCGGCGAGGTGCATTCCGGCATGTTCGGCGGCGCCGCCCCGGATGCGTTGACCGCGCTCGTGACACTGCTGGGCACGCTGCACGACGACCGCGGCAACACCACCGTCGACGGTCTCGACCGGGATCAGCCGTGGTCCGGCGCCGAGTATCCCGCCGCGCGCTTCCGCGCCGACGCGGGCGTGCTCGACGGCGTCGAGTTGGTCGGGTCGGGCACAGTCGCCGAACAGGTGTGGGCCCGGCCGGCGCTGACCGTGCTGGGAATCGACTGCCCGCCGGTGGTCGGCTCGGCGGCCGCGATCCCGCCGCGGGCGTCGGCGCGGCTGAACCTGCGGGTGCCGCCCGGCATGGATCCGCAGGGCGCGCAGGATGCGCTGGTCGCACACTTGCACGCGCACACCCCGTGGGGTGCGCGGGTGACGGTCGAGCGCGAGGCGACCGGAGCACCGTTCGCGGCCCGCACCGACGGCCCCGGATACCGGGCGCTGGCCGCGGCGATGGCGGAGGCGTTCGGCGCGCCGATGGTCGCCTCGGGCCAGGGCGGGTCGATCCCGTTGTGCAATGCGCTGGCCGAACGGTTCCCGGACGCCGAGATCGCGCTGATCGGTGTCGAGGAGCCGCAGTGCCGGATCCACGCCCCGAACGAGAGCGTCGACCCGGCCGAGATCGAACGGCTCGCGGTCGCGGAGGCACTGCTGCTCGCGCGGCTCACCGGGCAGAAGTGACCGGACAGCCTACAGCGACAGGCGGCTGAGCATGTCCCGTGCCTGCTCGGCCGTCTTCGGGTCGCACAGCACGTCGTAGCGGCCGGCGACCAACTGCATGGTCGACGAGAAGTCGCGCTGCCCCTTGGTCGCCGCGTACGGGACCGAGGCCGAGATCAGGCCGAAGATAAGGCCGCCGATGATGCCGACGATCAGCGGGCCGAGGAACCCGCCGGTGACGATGCCGAGCAGCAGGCCGAAGAACACACCGAGCCAGATGCCGGAGACGATGCCGCCGGCGATGACCTTCTTCCAGGTCAACCGGCCCAGCACCCGCTCGACCTGCATCAGGTCGACGCCGACGATCGTCACGTCCTGCACCGGGAACTGCTGATCGGACAGGAAGTCCACCGCCCGCTGCGCCTCGGCGTACGTCGGGTAGGAGGCGATCGGCCATCCGCTCGGCGGCGTCGGCAGCTGCGGCGCGCGGCGTTGGGCGTTCGCTTGGCCCATCGGACCGGGCTGGCCCATCGGACCGGGCCGGCCCATCGGGTTCGTCATGGCGTGGCTCCTCGCTGCTGAACGGGGTCGGTCGGGCACGCGATCAATCGGACGCGGGTTCATTCCGGCGTGTGATCGTGCATGCTCTCACACAGACAACGCGCGACCGGCCCCTTTCGTGCCCGTTTCGCCCGATCCGCCGGCCGGCGGCTACGGCGTGAACGTCGTGGTGCGCGCCATCCCCGCGGCACGACCCTTCGCCGCGATCACCCGCGCCATCTTCCGGCTGGCCTCGTCGATCATCTCGTCGCCGAGCATCACGGCGCCGCGTGCGCCGCCCGCCGCGGACGTGTGGAACTCGTAGGCGTCGAGGATCATCTCGGCCTTGTCGTAGTCCGCCTGGCGCGGACTGAAGATCTCGTTGGCCGCGTCGATCTGCCCGGGGTGCAGCACCCACTTGCCGTCGAACCCGAGCGCGGCGGTGCGGGCGGCCGACCGCCGGAACGCCTCGACGTCGCGGATCTGCAGGTACGGACCGTCGATCGCCTGCAGCCCGTGGGCGCGGGCGGCGATCAGCATCGTCATCAGGATGTGGTGGTACGCGTCGCCGGTGTCGTATCCCTCCGGCTGTTCCCCCACCACCAGCGTGCGCATGTTCAGGCTGGCCATGAAGTCCGCGGGACCGAACACCAGCGTCTGCACCCGGCCGCTGGCGGTCGCGATCGCGTCGATGTTGGTCAGCCCCGGCGCGTTCTCGATCTGCGGTTCGATGCCGATCCGCCCGACGGGCAGTCCGCAGCGCTTCTCCAACTGGGTCAGCAGCAGGTCGAGGGCCTGCACCTGGGCGGCCTCGGTGACCTTCGGCAGCAGGATCGCATCGAGGTGCTCACCGGCACCGGTGACGACCTCGATGACGTCCTGGTGGGTCCACTCGGTGGTCCAGTCGTTGACACGCACGACCTTGATCTTCGAGCCCCAGCCGCCCTCGTTGAGGGCGGCGACGACCGTCGCGCGCGCCTGTTCCTTGGCGATCGGCGCGACCGCGTCCTCGAGGTCGAGGAAGATCTCGTCGGCGGCGAGCGTGCGCGCCTTCGCGATCATCTTGGTGCTGCTGCCCGGCACCGCCAGCACCGACCGACGCGCACGCGCCTGACCACCCGTCACCGATTCCTCCGATCCCGCGCACACGACGTGCGCACGCTCACCACCCGTTCATTTCCCGGGCGCACAACCGAGGCTCTAGCCTTTCAGCCATGGCAGCGGTGAGCAAGGTGTACGCGGCGAGGATGGCCGGTCTGGTCGTCCTCGGCCCGGACGGCGAGTCCATCGGGCGCGTCCGCGACATCGTCCTCGCCATCCGGTTCGGCCGTCAGCCCCCGCGCGTCCTCGGCATCGTCGTCGAAATGGTCACGCGGCGAAGGATTTTCGTGCCGATCCTGCGGGTGACCGCGATCGAGCCGAACGCGGTCACGCTGACCACCGGCAACGTATCGCTGCGCCGGTTCAACCAGCGTCCCGCCGAGACCCTCGCGTTCGCGCAGGTCCTCGACAGCAAGGTCCGCATCGACGACCCGGAGCACCCCGAGCTCGCCGACGTGGACTCGGTGGTCGTGGACCTGGGTCTGGAACTGACCCGCACCCGCGACTGGGTGGTCTCCCGGGTCGCGGTGCGCGGACATCGCGGACGGCTGGGTCGACGCTCGGCGATCCAGGTCGCCGACTGGGAGAACGTGCACGGGCTGAACCAGTACACGCTCTCGCTGCCCGGCCAGGGCGTGGCGCAGTTGCTCATGCAGTTCGAGGGGATGCGTCCCGCCGACGTCGCGAACTCCATCCGCGAACTGCCCGACAAGCGCCGGCACGAGGTGGCCGCCGCGCTCGACGACGAACGCCTCGCCGACGTCGTGCAGGAGTTGCCGGCCGACGACCAGACCGACCTGCTGATGCATCTCGGCGACAAGCGCGCCGCGGACCTGCTCGAGGCGATGGATCCCGACGACGCCGCCGACCTGCTCGGTGAGCTGCCCGACGCCGAGGCCGAGTCGCTGCTGCAGTTGATGGACCCCGAGGACTCCGAGCCGGTGCGCCGGCTGCTGACCCACTCCCCCGACACCGCCGGCGGTCTGATGACCCCCGAACCGGTGATCCTCAACCCGAGCACCACGGTCGCCGAGGCGCTCGCCCGCGTGCGCAACCCGGACCTGACTCCCGCGCTGGCGTCGACGGTGTTCGTGGTGCGCCCGCCGACCGCGACCCCGACCGGACGGTATCTCGGTTGCGTGCACCTGCAGCACCTGCTGCGCGAACCGCCGGCCAGCCTGGTCGGCGGCATCCTCGACACCGATCTGCCCAGCCTGCAACCGGAGGACTCGATCACCGCGGTCACCCGATATTTCGCCACCTACAACCTGGTCTGTGGCCCGGTGCTCGACGCACAGCACCACCTGCTCGGCGCGGTGACTGTCGACGACCTGCTCGACCATCTGCTGCCCGAGGACTGGCGCGAACACGAGGACGAGGACGACCTGGCCGCCCACCCCAGGCACGGAGGTGATCGACGATGAGCGACCGTTCCGCTTCGTCCGCGCGTTCGCGGATGGACACCCCGCGCACCGGACGCCGCTTCCGGCTCAGCTTCGACCCCGAGGCCGCGGGCCGCGTCACCGAGGACATCGCCCGCTTCCTCGGCACGGGTCGATACCTGCTGATCCAGACGGTCATCGTGGCGGCCTGGATCGCGCTCAACGTGTTCGCCGTGCGGCTGCGCTGGGACCCGTACCCGTTCATCCTGCTCAACCTGGCCTTCTCCACCCAGGCGGCCTACGCGGCACCGCTGATCCTGCTCGCCCAGAACCGGCAGGAAAACCGCGACCGCGTCGCCCTGGAGGAGGACCGCTCGCGCGCGGCGCAGACGAAGGCCGACACCGAGTTCCTGGCCCGCGAACTGGCCGCCGTGCGGATCGCAGTCGGCGAGGTGGCCACCCGCGACTACCTGCGTCGCGAGCTCGACGACCTGCGCGAGCTGCTGGCCGCGCACCTCGACGAACCGTCCCCCGACGCCGGCGAGGGCACCGCGACCCGGCACCCGTAACAGCCCGCTCCCGGCTCGACCGGTGATCGGCCGGTTACACGCACTATCATCGAGGTCGATGTCCGAAATCAACGAACCCGGCCCGACCGAGTCAGCGATCCGCGCCGCTCTGGCCAAGGTAGACGACCCCGAGATCCGCAAGCCGATCACCGAGCTCGGCATGGTGAAGAGCATCGACGTACACCCCGGCGGGGCCGTCGACATCACCGTCTACCTGACGACGGCCGGCTGTCCGCTGCGCACCGAGATCACCGAGCGGGTCACCCGCGCGGTCGCCGACGTGCCCGGTGTGGGCGCGATCAAGGTCGATCTCGACGTGATGAACGACGAGCAGCGCACCGCCCTGCGCAAGTCGCTGCGCGGCGATTCCGCCGAACCGATCATCCCGTTCGCCCAGCCGGGCTCGCTGACCCGCGTCTACGCGGTCGCGTCCGGCAAGGGCGGGGTCGGCAAGTCATCGGTGACGGTGAACCTGGCCGCCGCGATGGCCGCCCGCGGGCTGTCCGTGGGCGTGCTCGACGCCGACATCTACGGCCACTCGATCCCGCGCATGCTCGGCACCGACGCCAAGCCCACGCAGGTCGAGCGGATGATCATGCCGCCGGTCTCGCACGACGTGAAACTGATCTCGATCGCCCAGTTCACCCAGGGCAACACCCCGGTCGTGTGGCGCGGGCCGATGCTGCACCGCGCGCTGCAGCAGTTCCTCGCCGACGTGTTCTGGGGCGACCTGGACGTGCTGCTGCTCGACCTGCCGCCCGGCACCGGCGACATCGCCATCTCGGTGGCGCAGTTGATCCCCGGCGCCGAGATCCTCGTGGTCACCACCCCGCAGCAGGCGGCCGCGGAGGTCGCCGAGCGGGCCGGCGCGATCGCGTTGCAGACCCGTCAGCGGGTCGCCGGGGTCATCGAGAACATGTCCTGGTTGGAACTGCCGGACGGCAGCCGGATGGACGTGTTCGGCAGCGGCGGCGGCGAGGCGGTCGCCGAGCGGCTCACCCGCGCGGTCGGCGCGACCGTGCCACTGCTCGGTCAGGTCCCGCTCGATCCCGCGCTGCGCGAGGCCGGCGACGACGGCACGCCGATCGTGCTCAGCGCCCCCCAGTCGGCGGCAGGGACCGCGCTCACCGAGATCGCCAACAAGTTGGCCGTGCGCTCCCGCGGGCTCGCGGGCATGTCCCTGGGCATCGACACCACCCGTCACCTGTGACCGGCGGGCGCGGCCGCCGCCGCGCACAACCCGGCCCGATCCACTTCCACCGCAGCACCAGCGCCCAGTCGCGGGCCATGCGGACGGCGGCGCGGGCCGTGCTCAAGCCGGTGTTCCGGCTGTGGCCGTTGACCCCCGGCGGGGTCGGGACGCTGCGGCACATCGATTCGCTGGCCACCGCGGTGTGGCGGCCGGAGGGGTGCGACTACCGCAAGACCACCCTGCGCGGCATCCCCGCCGAGGTGGTCACCTCGCATCGCCGGCCGACCCTGCCGCTGGAGGACACCACGGTCCTCTACTTCCACGGCGGTGCGTTCGTCCTCGGCGGGATCGGCACGCACCGCGGCGCGTGCGCACTGCTGGCCGAGCGCAGCGGCGCGACCGTGATCTCCGCCGAGTACACGCAGGTGCCCAACGGCTCGGTCGCCGATTCGGTGCGCGACGCCATGACCGCCTACGAGCGGGTGCTCGACACCTGTCCCGACCCGACCCGCGTGGTCGTGGCCGGCGACTCCGCCGGCGGATACCTGTCCGTGAAGGTCGCGGAACTCGCGACGGAGCGCGGGCTCCAGCAACCGCTGGCCGTGCTGGGATTCTCGCCGCAGCTGAGCCTGTTCCCCGACCAGGATCCAGAAAAGTGGGCGCGCGCGACGCGGCAGCGGGACGCCTACCTGCCGCTGCGCCGGATCACCCGGCTGCGTCCGTTCTGGCTCCCCGCCGGCAGCACCCTCGAGGGCAACGTGAGCGTTCTCGACGCCGTCGGTCAGGTGTACGCCCCGGTGTTCTTCACCGCGTGCGACGACGAAGCGCTGTACCCGGACATCGAGGACATGACCGAGCGGCTCGCGGCGGCCGGCCGGACCGTCGAGACGCACGTGTGGTCAGGCCAGATCCACGCCTTCCCCGCCTTCGGCGCCGCGCTGCCCGAGGCACGCGAGGCGATCATGCTGGCGGTCGACTTCGTCCGCGGCATTCTACGGGACGCGCGGTCGGGGCGCGAGGCCGGCTGAGACCGCCGTCGATCAGTGGCGCCGCTCAGGTGGCGTCGAGGTCGTACGGGGGTCGTTCCCCGATGCCGAGCTGCGGCTCCTCCCGCGGCGGCTGCGCCTGGGTGACGGCGGGCGTGACCGACGGGGGCTGCGGGCCGGACGATGACGGTGCGGAGCCGTCGAAGTTGCCGGTGAACAGCGAGTCATCGCCGTCGAGCAGATGCTTGGTGATCATCGCCTGCGGTGACATGCCCCGCAGTTGCTGCAGGTCGGCCAGCGGCTTGCGCAGGTCGTCGAACTCGGGTCCCAGCTCGTCCTTGAGCTGCTGTTGGGCGCCGGCCGCGTAGTCGCGGACCTGCCGCAGCGACTTGGACACCCAGCTCATCGCGCCAGGAAGCCGCTCGGGACCGAGGATCACCAAGGCTGCGATGATGAGGATCCCGAACTCGCCCCAACCGATGTTGCCGAACACGCGGACATCCTACTCTGGGCTCGTCGCCCTGGTCAGTCGGACTTCGGGGTGACGGTGAGGTCGACGGTGCGGCCGTCGCGCACCAGTTGCAGCGGCGCCGGCTTGCCGATCTGCAGTTGGTGCACCGCCACGACGAGTTCGTCCGCACTGGAGACCGTCCGGTCGCCGACCTTCACGATGACGTCGCCCTCGACCACACCCGCCTGCTGCGCCGCCCCGCCGGCCACGACGTTCGCCACCTGGGCGCCGGTGACTCGGTCGTTGCTCACGCTGCGCGCGTTGATCCCGATCTCGGGATGGTGCATCTGCCCGGTGCGGATCAGCTGCTGCGCCACCCGGACGACCTCGTTGACCGGGATGGCGAAGCCCAGCCCGATCGAGCCGCTGCCGTCCTGCCCGAGGGTGCGGATCGCCGAGTTGATGCCGATCACCTGCCCGTGGGCGTCGACCAGCGGGCCGCCGGAGTTGCCGGGGTTGATCGCGGCGTCGGTCTGGATGGCGTCGATCACGGCGTCGGTGTCGGTGCCCTCGCCGGACAGCCGCACCGGCCGGTGCAGCGAGCTGACGATGCCCTTGGTGACCGTACGGTTCAGGCCCAGCGGCGAGCCGACCGCCACCACGTCCTCGCCGACCTGGACCGCGTCGGAGTTGCCGAGTTCGGCGACCTTGAGGTTGTCGACGCCGTCGACCTTGAGCACCGCCAGGTCGGTCTTGGTGTCGCGCCCGACCACCCGGGCCGGGACGGTGGTGCCGTCGCTGAAGACCACCTGCAGCACCGCGCTGCCGGGATTGTTCGCCGCCATCGAGACCACATGGTTGTTGGTCACGATGTATCCCTTGCCGTCGATGACCACGCCCGAGCCGGTGCCGTCCTGGTCGCCGAGCGTGACCTGCACCGCCACCACCGCGGGCAGCACCGCGTTCGCCACCTGGATGGACTGCCCGACCGCCCGGTCCTGAACCGGGGAAGACTGGGACAGTTGCACTTTCGAGCTGGTCAACGACTGTGAGACCTCGCCGGTGACCCGGCCGATCAGGCCGCCGGCGACGCCGATGACCAATGCCAGCGCGGCCAGCACCGCCAGCGCCTTCGGTGCCACCCGGCCGCCGAAGAGCACTTCGCGCACACCGAGTTTCGGCCCGGGCGGCAACGACGCAACGGCGTGGGGCGCGGCTGCCGGGCGCCCCAGGCTCGCCGCCGCCTCCGGGTCCCGCCAGGGATCGGACTGTTCCGGCACCGGCGGCGGCGCCCCCGCGGCCGCGTCGGGGTCGCGCTGCAGCGACGTGGGGGCATCGGCGGGACGGCCGAACGCCTCCGCCAGCACCGGATCAGGCGCCGCGGGCTGCGGTTCGGGCCGCCCGTCGCCGCGCTCGGCGCCGTCCGGGCGGGCGAGCCCCGGCGCGCCCTGGGGCCGGGAGAACGCGTGAGCGGACGCATCGTCGACGTGTGGCCGTCGCAGCGGCCGCGGGTCGAGCCGGGGACGGTCGGGACCGCCGGGCACGGGCTCACTGGAGGTTTCCGAATTCACGCGCTCGCGCACCCCTCGTAGACGTCGGTCACGCCGACCAGTATCCACGCTCGGTCACGACAACCGACCGCCACGCGCCGTCAGTGACGCCGCCGGCGCAGCCACGGCCTACCGTGGATCCCCAGACCTGCCGAATCCGGTGGGACGTCGTCGAGCGACTGGTGCTGCGGGATGTCGGTGAGCAGGCCCAGCAGCGCCGCGGGCATCGTGACCGGGTCCGCCTGCCGCAACGCGGACCGCGCCTGCCGTTGCGCGTCGACCTCGGCGCAGCACTCGGGGCAGGCGGCCAGGTGGGCCGAGGCGCGCAGATGCGCCGACATCCGCAACTCGCCGTCGACGTATGCCGCGACGGCCTCGGTCGCCAGATGCTCGGTGGAACCGAACCGGCGCACGGGCGGCGGGGACACCGGCTGCGCCACGAAGGACGACCGGCGAGCTGACGAGCGCCGCCCCGGACGCTGCGGCTCGAACATCCCTACCTCCTCAACTGCTGCACGGTCCTGTCGAGTACCCGTCTGTCCGGTCCCCGCCGCGGCGGCACACCGGCGCGACCGAGCCCGCGAGTCTTCGCCCGCGGGGCGAAGACTCACTCGACCACACCTACCTGTCGTGACTCCATCTTGCCCGCCGCGGCCAGGTGCTCGCGCAGCGCCTGCCGACCGCGGTGGATCCGACTGCGTACGGTACCGAGCTTGACGCCCAGCGTGGTGCCGATCTCCTCGTAGGACAGACCCTCGATGTCGCACAGCACCACCGCGGCACGGAACTCCGGCGCCAGTGCGTCCAGCGCGCGCTGCAGGTCCGGGTCCAGGTTCGCGTCGTGATAGATCTGCTCGGGATCCGGATCCGTCGCCGGCACCCGGTCGTAGTCCTCCGGCAGCGCCTCCATGCGGATGCGGTTGCGCCGGCGCACCATGTCCAGGAACAGGTTGGTGGTGATGCGGTGCAGCCAGCCCTCGAAGGTGCCGGCCTGGTAGCTCGACAACGACCGGAACACCCGGATGAACGTCTCCTGGGTGAGGTCCTCCGCGTCGTGCGCGTTGCCCGCGAGCCGGTACGCCAGCCGGTAGACCCGGTCGCCGTGCTCGCGCACCAGCTCCTCCCAGCTGGGCATGACGCTGCGGTCGCCGCTCGCGTCGAAGGCCGCGGTGCCGCCGAGCGGCTCGGCCACGGCGGGTTCGGCGTCGGAAGCGGAGAGTTCGGGGCCTGACTGGTTCTTCATCGCGCCACCCTCCTCGATTCGGGGTGCGGACAGCGGTCGGTCGGCGGGGGTGCGGTGGGCGGTCTGCAACGAGATGGTGTGTGCCTCCTGCTCATGGCCGCGCAGGTCACTTCAGACCGGAGTGACCAGACCGGAACAACCATTGTCTCCTGGACGAACGCCAGGATGCAGCGGTTTGTTCCCGGCTGGGAACGATCCCCGATCGACGAGTCGCGCGGCCGGCCGATCATCGACGCCCTCACTCTCTCCTGCCGAGGTGAGCCGACACTATGAGAAGTCTGAGCAGAGCCTGAGAAGTGCGGCGGCGCGCGTGCCATGGCGCGCCAGCGCGGCGGGAACGATAATCTGCACGTCGTGTCGAACGATGCCGAAGCCATGCTCACCCACGCCGAGAAGTTCGCCGCGACCTGGAACCGGTCGCAGTCCGACGGCCGCGGGGCGACCGATGCCGTCGACTCCGCCCTCGCCGAGGCGGTGGAACGGTCCGCGGACCTGGGCATCGACGCGGTGGGTCCGTCCACCGGCATCGCACTGAGCATGTTCGCCCGCATGCTCGACGCGCGGACGGTCGTCGAGATCGGCACCGGCGCCGGGGTGAGCGGACTGTGGCTGCTCCGTGGGATGCGGCCCGACGGCGTGCTGACCAGCATCGACATCGAACCCGAGCACCAGCGGTCCGCCAAGCGCGCGTTCCTGGGTGCGGGCGTGGCAGCCTCGCGCGCGCGGATGATCAACGGGCACGCGCTGGAGGTCCTGCCGCGGCTCGCCGACGACTCCTACGACCTGGTGTTCGTCGACGCCGCCCCGATCGACCACCCGCGCTACGTGGCCGAGGGCATCAGGCTGCTTCGTCCCGGCGGTGCGCTGGTCGTGCACGGCGCGCAGCGCGGCGGCCGGGTGACCGACCCCGCGCAGCGCGATCCGGAGACCGTCGCCGCGCGCGAGGCCACCCGATTGGTGGCGGAAAACCCGGAACTGCTCCCGCTGCTGTTCCCGCTCGGCGACGGGCTGCTGTGCGCGGTGCGCCGCTGACGCACGCCGTCGCAGCCGGCAGGCGGCGGCCGGTCAGACCCACACGCCCTTGCCGACGGTGACGACCCCGCCGGCACTGACCGAGAAGCGTTCGGCGTCGAGTTCGTGGTCCATCCCGACGATGGCGCCCTCGCCGATGACCACGTTCTTGTCGAGGATCGCGTGTCGCACGACCGCGCCCCGGCCGATCCGCACCCCCGGCATCAGCACGCTGCCCTCCACGCTGGCCCCCGCGGCGACCTGCACGTTGGCGCTGAGCACGGAGTTGCGCACGGTCGAGGCGGAGATGATGCTGCCGGCGCCGACCACCGACTCCTGCGCGAGCCCACCCTCGACGAACTTCGCCGGGGGCAGGTTCTCGGTGGCGCCGCGCAGCGGCCAGCGCTGGTTGTAGAGGTTGAACACGGGCCGCGGCGAGACCAGGTCCATGTGCGCCTCGTAGAACGCGTCGATGGTGCCGACGTCGCGCCAGTAGCCGCGATCACGGCCGGTCGCCCCGGGCACGGCATTGTCCGCGAAGTCGTACACGGCGGCGTGACCGGCGTCGACCAGCGCGGGGATGATGTCCCCGCCCATGTCGTGATCGGAGTCGGAGTTCTCCGAATCAGCGCGGATCGCGTCGACCAGCACCTTCGAGGTGAACACGTAGTTGCCCATCGACGCGAAGGTCGTGTTGGGGTCGTCGGGGGTACCGGGCGGGTGCAGCGGCTTCTCGAGGAAGCCGGTGATCCGCCCCGAGTCGTCGGCGCCGATGCAGCCGAAGGCCCGCGCCTCGGCCCGCGGGACCCGGATCCCGGCGACCGTCACGCCCGCGCCCGAGTTGATGTGGTGCGCGACCATCTGCTCGGGATCCATCCGGTAGACGTGGTCCGCACCGAACACGACGATGTACTCGGGATCCTCGTCATAGACGAGGTTGAGGGACTGGAAGATGGCGTCGGCGCTGCCGGTGTACCAGCGCGGTCCCAGCCGCTGTTGCGCGGGCACCGGGGTGATGTACTCGCCGGACAGCCCGGACAGCCGCCAGGTCTGCGAGATGTGCCGGTCCAGCGAGTGCGACTTGTACTGGGTGAGCACGCAGATCTTCAGATACCCGGCGTTGACCAGGTTGCTCAGCACGAAGTCGATGAGCCGGTAGGCGCCGCCGAACGGCACCGCCGGCTTCGCCCGGTCCGCGGTCAGCGGATACAGACGTTTGCCCTCCCCGCCGGCGAGGACGATCCCGAGGACGTGCGGCTGCCTCCTCACGATTCCAACCTATCGGCCGTCCGGCCCGTTCACCAGCCGTGACACGACGGCCCGCCGTTGGCACCGGGCGCCGGCGGTCACTAGCGTGTGCTGGATGAGGGCGGCGATGATGACGCGGGAATACCCGCCCGACGTGTACGGCGGCGCCGGAGTGCACGTCACCGAGCTGGTCCGCAATCTACGCCTGCTCTGCGAGGTCGACGTGCACTGCATCGGCGCGCCGCGGGCCGAGGCGCTCGCGGTCACCCCGGACCCGGCGCTCGCCGACGCCAACCTGGCGCTGCAGACCCTGTCCGCCGAGCTGCGGATGGTCCAGGCCGCGGCGGGGGTCGACATCGTCCACTCGCAGACCTGGTACAGCGGCATGGCCGGGCACCTCAGTGCGCTGATGTACGGGGTCCCGCACGTGCTGACAGCCCATTCGCTCGAACCGCGCCGACCGTGGAAGGCCGATCAGCTCGGCGGCGGGTATCGCATCTCCTCGTGGTCCGAACGGGAGGCGATGGAGCACGCCGACGCCGTCATCGCGGTCAGCTCCGGGATGCGGTCCGACGTGCTCGAGACCTACCCGGCGATCGACCCGGGGCGGGTCCACGTGATCCCGAACGGGGTCGACACGGACGTGTTCCGGCCCGGCCCGCGCCTGGGCGGCCCGTCCGTGCTCGACGAACTCGGCGTCGACCCCGACCGGCCGATCGTGGCCTTCGTCGGCCGCATCACCCGGCAGAAGGGGTTGTGGCACCTGCTCGCCGCCGCGCACCGATTCGCGCCGTCGGTCCAGCTCGTACTGTGCGCGGTCGAGCCCGACACACCGCAGCTCGGGGCGCAGATCGAGGCCGCGGTCGCGCGGTTGCACGTCGTCCGGTCCGGGGTGCACTGGATCCGCGACATGCTGCCCTCGGAGGACATCCGGGAGATCCTCGCCGCGGCGACGGTGCTGGTGTGCCCGTCCGTCTACGAACCGCAGGGCATCGTCAACCTGGAGGCGATGGCCTGCGGCACCGCGGTGGTGGCCTCCGACGTCGGCGGAATCCCCGAGGTCGTCGCCGACGGGCGGACCGGAATCCTGGTGCACTACAACGCATCCGACCCCGAGGCATTCGAGTCGGGGCTGGCGCACGCGGTCAACGCGCTGGTGCTCGAGCCCGACCGCGCGCGCCGGCTCGGCGACGCCGGACGCGCCCACGCGATCGCCCATTTCTCGTGGTCGCGGATCGCCCGCCGGACGCTGGATATCTACGAGCGCGTCTGCGCCGGCTGAACGTCACCGGCGGCGGCGTCCCGCCGGCGGTACACCGCGACCTCCGCGGAGGCGTCGACCCTCAGCGGCTCGGGCAGCGCGGCGATCGCCTCGGCGCGCCGCTTCGCATCGAGGTGCCGAGCCGACGGCCCCATCGCGACGACTGCCTCGACGTCATTGTGCGACAACGTCATCGAGAATTCGACCCGGCGCCGTTCCAGTCGCTCGAAGCGGCCGGACAGTGTCTCGTCGAGGCGCTGGGATTTGCGCTCGTCCACGTGCACCAGACCCAGGCCGTCGACGAGTTGCCGCAGATGGCCGGTGGTCGGGGTGAGCACCACGAGCACCCCGCGCGGCGCCAGCAGGCGCTGCAGTTCCGCCGCGTTGCGCGGGGCGAAGACCGACAGCGCCACGTCCACGGCGCCGTCGCGCACCGGAAGCCGGTCCCATACGTCGGCCAGCACCGAGGCCGCCCGGGCGTGGCAGCGGGCGGCGCGGCGCGCGGCGTACTTGGAGACGTCGATGCCGACACCGCGGGCGTCCGGAACGGAGTCGAGGACCGCGGCCAGATAGTGCCCGGTACCCGCGCCGACCTCGAGGACGACCGGACCGGCGGACGCGGACCCCACGGCGGCGGCCACCGCGTCGATCAGCGGCGCGAAGTGCCCGGACCCGAGGAAGCGCTCACGGGCCGCGATCATGTCGGCGCTGTCGCCGGAGAACTTGGTCGGCGCGGCCAGCAGGCTCACATAACCCTGGCGGGCGACGTCGAAGCGATGGCCGAGCGCGCACGCCAGCGTCCGCCCGTCCAGTTCCAGCGCACCCGCACAGAGCGGGCAGGCGAGCACGTCGAGCGCGTCGCTCAGCATCGGGACCCTCCACCTCACGGGTTCTTCACAGAGACCGGGACCCCGCCCGCCGAACGATCGGCGAGCGGGGTCCCGGACGGACTCGCAATCGAGTCGACTAGCTGGTCACACCCTTGAGCTCTTCCCCGAGTGCCGCAGCCTCTTCCGGGGTGAGCTCAACGACCAACCGGCCTCCACCCTCGAGCGGGACCCGCATGACGATGCCGCGTCCCTCCTTGGTCGCTTCGAGGGGACCGTCACCGGTCCGGGGCTTCATGGCCGCCATCGTGTGCTCCCTCCAGATCTGCTCTGGCCAGCTTGTCGCTCGTGGCCTGGTCTGTTTTCCGTTGTGTGTTCCGGAGCCGCACTGCGGCGGCTCCGCCGTCCATTGTTCCCTATCGCCCGGTACGTCGGAAAGCTGACGCCGCTTTGCCGGCCTCGGACGCGTCGCCGACCCAGCATCCGGCCAGGTGATCGTCGACCATCCCAGTGGCCTGCATCAGTGCATATGCCGTGGTGGGACCGATGAAACGGAACCCGCGGCGCTTGAGTTCGCGGGCCATCGCGGTCGACTCCGGGGTGACCGCGGGGACCTCCGCCACCGCGGTGGGCCGGGGCCGCGCGCCGGTGGGCGCGAACGACCACAGCAGGGCGTCGAGCCCCGGCTCGTCCATCTCCACGATCACGCGCGCATTGGCGATCGACGCCTCGATCTTCGCGCGGTTGCGCACGATCGTCGCATCGGCGAGCAGCCGGTCGATCTGCGCCGGACCGTACCCGGCGACCACTTCCGGATCGAAGCCGTCGAAGGCGGCGCGGAACGCGGCGCGCTTGCGCAGGATGGTGATCCACGACAGCCCGGACTGGAAGGCCTCCAGGCACAGCCGCTCGTACAGCGCGTCGCGGCCGTGCAGCGGCCGGCCCCACTCGGTGTCGTGGTACTCGCGGTACAGCTGCGAGCCCGCCGCCCACGGGCAACGCACCAGCGCATCCGCCCCGGCGACCGGCCCGCCCTCGATGGCCGCGGCGGCGTACGGCTCGCTCATCGGTCCTCGTCCCGTCGACCGGCGGCCTCGGCCTCGGCCTCGGCCTCGAGCGAGAGCGCGTGTGCCTCCACCCGCGCGAGTTCGGTGCGCAATTGGTCGATCTCGCCGGCGAGGTGGTCCAGCGCCCAGTCCACCTCGGCGGCCTTGTAGCCGCGCACCACCTGCTGGAAGCGCAGCGCGCGGACGTCCGCACCGGTGACGTCCACACGGGGCAGCTTGGTGACCGTCATCCCCACCGGGATCGGCGCCAGCTCCTCCGAGCGTCCGAAGACGTACGAGGCCACCACGAACAGCAGGCCGGCGACGAGCGCGACCACCACGACGTAGAGCAGAACCGTGACCATGCGTCGATGGTGTCACGGACCCCCGACAACCGGCGCTCAGGGACGCGGACGCAGGGTGTCCATCGGCGGCCGGTCCACCAGGTCGACGTCGGTGGTGCGCGGCGTGAACGACTCGTCACCGTCGGCGCCGGCGGTCGGGAAGTACTGCGTCACCCCTGCGCCGGAATCGTCGATGCCGCAGCGCCGCAACATCGTTCCGATGATCTGGCGGCTCATCACCCCGAGGTCCATCAGGTCGCGGTTGCGGTGCTTGCGGACCGACAGGTTCACCTGCCCCAGACCGGAGGTCCCGAACTTCGCGAAGGTGTCGAGCAGCAGCCCGATCTCGACCCCGTAGCCGGGCGCGAACGGCACCGAGCACAGCAGCTCACGGGTGCCCGCGTACTCACCGCCGAGTGGCTGCAGGATCCCGGTCAACTCGGGTCGCAGCGCCGCCAGCATCGGCCGCGCCACCAGCTCGGTCACCCGGCCGCCGCCGCGCGGATCCTCGGTCTCGTTGATCCGCAGCGGTCGCCGGTAGAACCCCTTGACGTGGTGCATGCCGTCGACGGTCAGCAGCGGCCCCAACAGGTTCGGCACATACGCGGGATCCGGATCGATCAGATCGGAGTCGATGAACACGATCAGGTCGCCGGTGGTGGCCGCTAGCGAACGCCACAGCGCTTCACCCTTGCCCGGCCGGGTCGGCAGCCCCGGGACGGCCTCCTCGCGGCCGACCACCCGCGCACCGGCCGCCCGCGCCCGCTCGGCGGTGCGGTCGGTCGAGCCGGAGTCGAGCACCACCAGTTCGTCGACCAGTCCGCCGTGCAGCGGCGCGATGGAGTCGATGACGCCGGCGACCGTGGCCTCCTCGTTCAGCGCCGGCAACACGACCGATACGGTGCGCCCCCGCTTGGCGGCGACCAACTCGGCCACCGACCATCCGGGACGATCCCAGGTCGCGATGCCCTGTCCGCTCACGCCAGCCCCCGAACCGTGCGGGCCGGCGCGCGGGTGCCGACGATCGACGCGACCATGTCCACCACCCGTCGGGTCTGGGCGACCTCGTGGACGCGGAAGATCCGCGCGCCGGCGGCGGCGGCCAGTGCGGTCGCCGCCAGCGTGCCCTCGAGCCGGTCCTCGAGCCCGGTGCCCAGCGTCTCGCCGACGAAGTCCTTGTTGCTCAACGCCATCAGCACCGGCCACCCGGTGTCCACCAACGCATCCACGCGGCGCAGCAGCGCCAGCCCGTGGAAGGTGTTCTTGCCGAAGTCGTGCGTCGGATCGATCAGGATCGAGTCGCGCGCGACGCCGGCCTGCTCGGCCCGCCGGGCCGCGGTGGTCAGGTCGGCGACCACCTCGCCGACCACGTCCGCGTAGCGCACCCGATGCGGCCGCGTCCGTGGCGTCGCCCCACCGGTGTGCGAACACACCAGTCCCGCACCGCATTCGGCGGCCACCGTGACCAGATGCGGATCCGCTCCGGCCCAGGTGTCGTTGATCAGGTCGGCCCCGGCCGCGCAGGCCTCGCGGGCCACCTCACCGCGCCAGGTGTCGACGCTGATCAACAGCTCCGGGTACATCCGGCGCACCTCGGCGACGAACGGCACCACCCGGTCGCACTCCTCGTGCACGTCGACCTCGCTGCCGGGGCCCGCCTTGACGCCGCCGACGTCGACCAGATCCGCGCCCTCGTCGACCGCGCGGTGCACAGCGGCCAGCGCCGCCTCATCGGTGAAGTTGGCCCCCCGGTCGTAGAACGAGTCGGGGGTGCGGTTGAGGATGGCCATCACCAGTGCGCGGTCGGTCGGGACCGGTCGGCCGCACAGGGTGGGCTCGGGCCGCTTCGATTCGGTCACGGCTGCGGCTCCCCCACCGGCGCGCAGCGGTCGAGCGCCTCGACGACGGCCGTCGCGATCGGCAGCCGGTCCAGCGAGGCCTGCGTGACGAACCCCGTCGGGACGAGCCCGCCGAGCCAGTCCAGCAGTCCCCGATAGTGACCGACGGGATCGAGCATGACCACCGGCTTGTCGTGCATGCCCAGGTAGGCGGAGGTCCACACCTCGGTCAGCTCCTCGAGCGTGCCCAGTCCGCCGGGCAACGCCAGGAACGCGTCGGCGTGCGCGTCCATCAGCTCCTTGCGCTCACGCATGGTCTCGGTGACCAGCAGCTCGTCGGCGTCGTCGTCGCCGACCTCGCGGTCGAGCAGCCCGCGCGGGATCACCCCGACCGTGCGGGCGCCGGCCTCGCGGGCGGCGCGCGCGACCGCACCCATCATCGAGACCCGGCCGCCGCCGGAGACCAGCGTCCAGCCGCGGCGGCCGATCTCCGCGCCTACGGCGGCGGCGAGTTCCTCGTACTCGGCTGTCACCGGGCCGGACGCGCAGTACACGCACACCGACCACGACCTGCGGGTCACCACAGTTCCGTCGCCTTCTCGGACGCCTGCTGCGCGGCCAGCTGCGCCGCCTGCTCCGCGGCCCGGCGATGGCGGGTGGTCTCCGCGTCGAGGATCACCTGCACCGCGTCCTCGACCGAGTCGGTCACGTGCAGCAGGCCGACGTCCGCCGGTGCGATCTTCCCGCTCTCGAGCAGCGAGTTCTCGATCCACGAAGTCAGACCCGACCAGAACTGCGAGCCGAACAGGATGATCGGGAAACGGGTGATCTTGCCGGTCTGCACGAGTGTCAGCGCCTCGAACAGCTCGTCGAGGGTGCCGAAGCCGCCGGGGAAGCACACGAACGCCTGCGAGTACTTGACGAACATCGTCTTGCGAACGAAGAAGTACCGGAAATTGATGCCGAGGTCCACCCACTCGTTGAGGCCCTGCTCGAACGGCAGCTCGATGCCCAGCCCGATCGAATAGCCTGACGCGTCGCAGGCGCCCTTGTTCGCGGCCTCCATGATGCCGGGGCCGCCGCCGCTGATCACGGCGTAGCCGGCCTCGGCGAGCTTGGCGGCGAGGCGCCGGGCCTGCTCGTAGTCCGGGGAGTCTCGGTGCGTGCGTGCGGATCCGAAGATCGACACCGCGTTCGGCACCTCGGCGAGTGCGCCGAAGCCCTCGACGAACTCCGCCTGGATCCGCATCACCCGCCAGGGGTCGTTGTGCACCCAGTCGGCCGGACCGCGCTGATCGAGCAGCCGCTGGTCGGTGGTGGTGTCCTCGGCGGTGCGCTCGCCGCGCATGATCACCGGACCGCGGTGTCGGATCGGTGGTCGCGAATTCCGCTCTGGTGCCATGGCCACGAGGCTATCGGGTGCGCGGAATCAGGCTGTCAGATAGGCGCGCAGCACGGCGGCGACGTCGGTGATCTGGGCGACCGGGACGTGCTCGTCGCGCTTGTGCGCCAGGTTGGGGTCGCCGGGGCCGTAGTTGACCGCGGGGATGCCGCGCGCGGCGAATCGGGAAACGTCGGTCCAGCCGTACTTGGCCCGCACCCGCCCGCCCGCGGCCTCGATCAGCGCGGCCGCGGCGGGGTCGGCCAGCCCGGGCAGCGCGCCCGGAGCCGAGTCGGTCGGTTCCACGGTCAGGTCCAGTCCGTCGAACACCTCGAGCACGTGGGCGTACGCCTGCTCGGCGCGGCGATCCGGCGCGAAGCGGAAGTTGACGTCCATCTCGGCGGCGTCGGGGACCACGTTGCCGGCCACTCCGCCGGCCACCCGCACCGCCTGCAGCCCCTCCCGGTAGACGCACCCGTCGATGTCGACCTGCCGCGCCGTGTACGCCGAGAGCCGCTCCAGTGCGGGGGCCAGCTTGTGGATGGCGTTGTCGCCCAGCCAGGACCGCGCCGAGTGCGCGCGGGTGCCGGCCGTGGTCAGCCGCACCCGCAGGGTGCCCTGGCACCCCGCCTCGATGAACCCGCCCGACGGCTCGCCGAGGATCGCCACGTCCGCGCGCAACCACTCGGGCAGTTCGCGTTCGATCCGGCCGAGACCGTTGAACTTCGCGGCGATCTCCTCGCAGTCGTAGAAGATCAGGGTCAGGTCGTGGGCGGGGTCGGCGACGGTCGCGGCCAGGTGCAGGAACACCGCGTCCCCGGACTTCATGTCGACGGTGCCGCAGCCGTAGAGCAGTTCCGCCCCGTCGTCGCCGCGGACCCGGCGGCTCGGCACGTTGTCGGCGATCGGGACGGTGTCGAGGTGGCCGGCGAGCATCACCCGGGTCGGCAGCCCGCGGTTCGTGCGTGCCAGCACCGCATTGCCGCTGCGGATCACCTCGAACCCGGTGGTCTGCTCGCGCAGCGCCGCCTCGACGACGTCGGCGATCACGGCCTCGTCCTGCGAGACGCTGGGGATGTCCACCAGCGCGGCGGTCAGCTCGATCGGGTCGGCGCTCAGATCCAGTGCGATGCTCACCCGGCCGAGCCTAGGCCGCTGCGCGGCCTGTGAGTGCGATGCGGGGTCGGGCCCACGCAAAGTGCGCACGGGCGCGGAGCGCCGGTAGCCTGGACGGTCGTGAGCGCACAGACCACCGGAGCACAAGCCGTAGGCATCGCAACCATCACCACGGACGGCACCGTCCTCGACACCTGGTATCCGGCGCCCGCGCTGGGCGAGTTCGGCCCGGCCGGAACCGTCCGGCTCGAGGCCGCCGACATCCCCGCCGACCTCGCCGCACTGGTCGGCACCGACGCCAACCGCGGCGTGGAAAAGGTCGCGGTGCGCACCACCATCGCCTCGCTGGCCGACGTCCCGGCCGACACCCACGACCTCTACCTGCGACTGCACCTGCTCTCGCACCGGCTGGTCCGCCCGCACGGACTGAGCCTCGACGGAATGTTCGGGCTGCTCGCCAACGTGGTGTGGACCAACTACGGACCCTGCGCGGTCGAGGGCTTCGAGACCGTCCGCGCCAAGCTGCGCGCGCACGCGCCGGTGACGGTCTACGGCGTCGACAAGTTCCCCCGGATGGTCGACTACGTGGTGCCGTCGGGCGTCCGGATCGGCGACGCCGACCGGGTGCGCCTCGGCGCGCACCTCGCGTCGGGCACCACCGTCATGCACGAGGGCTTCGTCAACTTCAACGCCGGCACGCTGGGCAACTCGATGGTCGAGGGCCGGATCTCCGGCGGCGTGGTCGTCGGGGACGGCTCCGACGTCGGCGGCGGCGCGTCGATCATGGGCACCCTCTCCGGCGGCGGCAAGGAGGTCATCTCCATCGGCGAGCGCTGCCTGCTCGGCGCCAACTCCGGCATCGGCATCTCCCTCGGCGACGACTGCGTGGTCGAGGCCGGCCTGTACGTCACCGCCGGCACCAAGGTCACCGGCCCGGACGGCACCGTCGTCAAGGCCAAGGACCTCAGCGGCCGCTCCAACATGCTGCTGCGCCGCAACTCACTGACCGGTGGTGTCGAGGTGGTCGCCAAGGCGGGCACCGGCATCGAGCTCAACGCCGCCCTGCACGCCAACGACTGACTCTGCACGACCCGACCCCGACTGAGAAACGCATGAACCCATCGCAGGTGACCGGACCCGACACCACCGGTCCCGACGGCGCACGTCCGGACGGCGTCCCGGCACCGCTCGGCAACGGGCTGAAGGTCCGGCACCTGACGATGATGGGCCTGGGCTCGGCCATCGGCGCCGGGTTGTTCCTCGGCACCGGGGTCGGCATCGCCAAGGCCGGCCCCGCGGTCCTGATCTCGTACCTGATCGCCGGGCTGATCGTGATCTCGGTGATGCGCATGCTCGGCGAGATGGGGGCCGCGGTCCCGGCGAGCGGTTCGTTCTCGGAGTACGCCCGCATCGGCATCGGCGAATGGGCCGGATTCACGATGGGGTGGCTCTACTGAGTCATGAAGCGTAGCCGACCGTGTACGGTCGTGCGGCATGAAGGCGATCATCTATTGCCGAGTGTCGTCTGACCCTACAGGCCGGGGCAGGTCCGTCGCCGAGCAAGAGGCGGAATGCCGCCAGGTCTGCGCCCGCGAGGGCTGGCAGGTCTCGGAAGTCCTCACCGACAACGACATCGGCGCGAGCCGCCATTCCGGCAAGGCCCGACCAGCGTATGAGCGTCTCGCCGATGCCCTGCAGGCCGGCGACATCCTCGTCACCTGGGAGGCGTCGCGCGCACAACGTGACCTCGCCGCGTACGTCGCGCTGCGGGAGCTGTGCGCCGAGCGCGGCGTTCTGTGGTCCTACTCCGGCAACACCTTTGACCTGCGCCGCGGCGAGGACCGGTTCCGCACCGGCCTCGACGCGCTGCTCGCCGAGAACGAGGCGGAGAAGATCCGCGAGCGAGTGCTGCGCGCACTGCGGGCCGACGCTGCCGCCGGCAAGCCACACGGGAAAATCCCCTACGGCTACCGCGCGGTCCGCGACATCACCACCGGCCGGATCGTCGAGCGGGTCCCGCACGAGAACCAGGCCGCGGTCGTCCGCGAGGTCGCGCACCGACTGTTAGCCGGCGACTCCATCTGGTCGGTTGCCCGGGATCTGACCGCGCGTGGAGTTCCGACGGCCACGGGCGGGGAAACCTGGCGGCCACAGCAGGTCAAAGACATGATCCGCCGACCAACCTATGCCGGCCTCAGATCGCATCATGGTGAGCTGACCCAAGGCCAGTGGGAGCCGCTGATCACGCGCGACGACCACATGCGACTGTGCACACTGCTCGATGCGCCGGGCCGCAAGACGCACCGCGGCGTCGAGCCGAAGCACCTGCTGACCGGAATCGCGACGTGCGACGAGTGCGGAAAGTACGTGTGGCGCATGAAGTCCAACGGTGGCGGCTCGTACGTGTGCGAGGACCGGTGCGTCAGCCGGAAGATGGAGCCGGTCGACATGCTGGTGACCGAGGTGATCCTGCGCAGGTGTGAATCGCTATCGGCGCCCGACGAGCTCGAGGCGACGGGCCCGGCCGACGCGCTCATCGAGGCCCGCACGCTGCGGGCCCGCCTGGACGGGTTCGTCGATCAGGCCGCCGATGGGTCACTGTCGCCGGCCGCGCTAGCTCGGATCGAGGCGAAGCTGCTGCCGCAGATTCTCGCTGCCGAGCGGCGAGCGCAGTCGACGGTGTCACCGCTTGTGCTCGAACTCCTCGGCCCGACAGCGCGCGGCCGGTGGGATGGGATGTCGATCGTCACCCGCCGCGAGGTTGTACGGTCGCTGGCGACGGTGCGGATCTGCCGGCAGCCGCGGGGCAAGGTGTTTCGGCCAGAGTTCGTGCGCATCGACTGGTTGTGATTGCTCACGCGACCAAGTGTCCCGCTCAGCGAGATCATGTCGGTCGATGAATAGCCCGACTTACCCTCACCTCTGTGAGGTGTCACACCACCGCGCTACTGTCCTTTGCTACCGAACGGCCGATAGGAGAGTGGTGTGGCGATGCAGACGTCGGGGACCGATCTGATGTGGTGCGACCATGTGGCGGGTGACAGAGGGATCGGTCGCGATGAGATCCCCGCACTGATCGACGACATCACGGTGAACGACATCATCACCTCGTCAGCCGCGCACCGGATTTCGCTTCGCGAGGTCACCCAGTGCCCGCGTCTATTCGCCGGCCCGAGTGAGCGCGTTCTGGACAGCCTCCATGAACGCTGCCGGCGTTGTCTGGAGTACGTCCGCTAGGGCGATCAGCTGCGGGATGTCAAGGTCCCGTAGACCCTTCTCAAGTCGCCGGATTGCGGAAAGGCTGATGCCGGTGGCCTCGACGACCTGCTCTCGACTCAGGTCCTGACGCGCGCGCAGCACCCGGAGTTCGGTGCCGATGGCGGCCCGCACGGCGTCAACACTCAACTCCCGCTGTGTGTCCATTTGGAACATTGTAGTGCCCAAATGGACTACGGCCCAAACTTACATCCTTGAAACTCCCTGTGAGATTCGCGTTGCGGCCGTTCCAAATGGAACGTAATGTGTTCCGCATGGAAGACCACACCCCACGCATCGCCCGCAACGTGCGCGTGGTCCTCGCCGAGCGCGGGCTCTCGCAGAAGGTGCTGGCAGGTATGTCCGGCATCCGTGAAGGGACACTCTCGCGACGGATGACGGGCAAGCGCGAGTTCACCGCCAACGACATCATCCGCATCTGCAATGCACTCGACTGTCACCCAAATCGCCTGCTCGACATCGAGGCGGCATGACCAGTTGGACGCCAGCGATGACCGACTGGGTCGACGAGGCCCTCTCGCGCGCAACACCTCTGACAGTTGAGCAGCTCGACCGGGTCAAGGCAGCCTTCCGGGCCGCACCGGCGCCGCAGCAACTTGCATCCTGACCAAAAGAAATGGCCCCGCCAGCGCACCACCGCCAACGAGGCCTACGACAAAGAGGGGAACTTTCAATGTCAGTAACCGACTGTACTTCATCTCACCAACTGAGTGCATCCGTCGCCGCCCGAACCGTCTACTACGCGGTGCAGACGCCGGCCACCGGGGATGCCGTCGACTCCCCGGTGGCCCGGGCCAACGAGTTCGAGCCGACGTTCCAGTCGCTGACCCTGTCCGACGTGGCCTCCATCGCCGCCGGCATGGTCCTGATCGCGGCCGTGCTGCTGATGGCAGGGCTGGTGATCGCATGAGGTGCGGATACGTCCCCGACAGCTGGACGAGCATCGACGTGCTCGGCACCCTCGACGCCTGCAACGTCGCCGACGATGAGCCGATCCCCTACGCGATCGTCGACCGCGGCGAGCTCGTCGCCCGCCCGACCCTCGACCTGACCGCGTGCTCCTGGATCACGTGGCTACAGAAGGCACTCGCCGCCGCGACCCTCGTCCTCGTCATCGCGTGGGGCATCTGGTGGGTGATCGCATGAGCAGCCTCGACGAGCTCGACGACCGCGAGCAGCGCCGGTACCAGCGTGAGCTGGCCCGTGAGGAAGCCCGAGCGAAGCTCACCGCCACCCTCACCGACCCGGACTCCACACCCACAACTCGCCAGGCCGCGGCCGTCGACAGCATCACAGCCGACATGGTCACGCGCCTTACAGGGCCCGCGCCGTTCGAGTTGGTCGGCGATCTTCCCGAATCGTTCACCGGCCGGGGTTCCACGATCCCGAAGGTGCGCGCTCAGCTGATCGAGTTCGCGAAGGCGCACCGCGGCCAGTGGATCAAGTACCTCCCGAGCGCCGGCGATCCGTTCAAGTCGCCGTCCTCGCTCGCGCTGTCGGCCCGCAAGGGCAATGCCGGGTTCGGGCCCGGGTTCGAGACTGCTGTTCGCAGCAAGGTGTTGTTCGTCCGCTACACCGGAGGTGCCCAGTGACCGAACGTGATTGGCGGTTGCGCGGTAAGTGCGCGACCCCGGGTGTTGATCCGGAGCTGTGGTGCGCCGATTCGTTGCCGTCGGGGCGGAAGCGCCCGGACGCGGCCCGCGAGCGCTGCTTCGGCTGCCCGGTCGATGTGCAGACCGCGTGCATCCGCCAGGCCCTCATCACTCCCGAGACCGGGATGATCGTGGCCGGGGTGGAGATCGAAGGCCGGCGTAGCACTGATGCCCTGCGGGTGATGCTCGGCGAGCAGGACGTGGCGCCGCGCCGCTACAACACGTCGGTGCAGTGGCCCCGGCCGTGTGGGTGCGGGAAGATGATGCGCCCCAGCGGCGGTCGCGCCGCGGACTGGCCGGGCACCGTCGCGGCGACGTCGCGGCACGAGTGCGCGACGTGCACGAAACGTCAACGCATCGACGCGAAGCGGGCGCAGGCGGTGGCGGCATGACGACGACGATCGACCTGATCATCGAGGCGCAGCGGTTGCGGGACACCGTGTCGAAGTCCTTTCAACGCGAGGAAGGCTTCCGCGGGTTCTGGGTGCTCGGCGAACTGAAGGTGGTGCTCGAGCAGTTGGCCGGCCACCTCGCCGAGCGCGGTACGACGCGGCCGTTGCGGGCGCAGGAAGCGTTGCTCGCGTTGCCGCCGGTCCCGGCCGACAAGGTGTGGTGGAACGCGGAGGAAACCGCGGGCGTCGTGCTCGACGACGGTGGCCGGGTCCGTGTGGTCGTCGACCGTGGGACCCGGTTCACCGCGGCCGAGGTCGTGGACCTGGCCTCGGCGATGGTCGCGTTCGCCGCTATGGCCGCGTTCGAGGACTGCTGATGGCTGGGCAGTGCAGGGACTGCGGGAGCCCGGTCCGCTGGGTCCTCACCAGCGGCCGCGGCACCCGCGTGCCGATCGACCTGTCCCCCGACAGCGACCACGGCACCGCGCGCGTGTTCTCGGCCCCGCACCCCGCCACCGGACGTGAAGCGCTGTGGGCCGAGCTGCTCACCGGCGACCGCCTCACCGCCGCGCACGCCGACGGGGAGATGTTGTTCATGCTCCACGCCCGCACCTGCACTGCCCACAAGCCCCACAACCCGCGCCCCGCGCACATCCGCCTCGACCTGCCCGCCCGGGCCCGCCGGTGACCAGCCCGGGCGAGCTGGCCCGCACGGCCGAGGCGTGGTGGCACCAGCTCCCCGACGAACGCCGCGTCCAGATCTGGAAATGGATCACCGGCGGCCCCGACCAGCCCCATGCGCCCGTGCGCGGGCAGCAAGCCCTGTTCCCCCTCAACCGAGAGAAGGTGTCCTGACGATGGTGTCGATCCTGGTGGGAACCAGCGACTTCCGCGCCGCCCTCGCCTCAGTCCTGATCCACGCCTGCACCGACAAAGACCTGCCCGCACTCGCGCGGATCCGGCTCGACGTCGGCCCCGAAAACGTCACCGTCACCGCAACCGACCGGTTCTCCGCCGGCCTCGCGATCGTGTCCGTGCACTCCCACCTCGCCCCCGAGCTCGAGGCGATCGACCTCACCGTCGACGACGCCGGAAAGATCCTCGCCCTGTTCAAAGCGGGCCCGGAGAAGGGCGACGAGCCGCAGTACCTGCTGCGCATCGACACCACCGGCGAGCACGTCACCATCACCGACTCGTCCGGCATGATCGACGGCCGCGCCCTGCAGCTGCCCCGCCTCGACGTCGACGACTCGTTCACCGACGTGCCCCGCCTGTTTGCCCGCTCGGTCCACTCGGCCCCGATCCTCATCGAGGACATGACCGTGAACGGGAAACTGTTGGCCCGGTTCAAGACCGCCGCTGCCGCCTACCAGAAGCCCGTCATCATCGAAGCCCGCGCCGGCATCCGGTCCGTGTTGTTCCGGTGCGGTGAATCGTTCCTCGGCGCGCTGATGCCGGTGCCGCTGTCCGAGTCCGAGTACGCCGAGACCCGCGCGTGGGCGCAGGCGTGGACACGCCGCCTGACCGACCCGACCGCCGAGGCCACGGCGTGACGCGCGCGCCACGCAGCTGGCGAGTCCGCGCGATCCGCTCAGCCAACGGCCGCATCCAGTGCTGGATCGTCGCCCACCGCGCCACCGCGTGCTCCCCGTGGCGTGAGGTATCGGCCTTCGGCCCCACCCGCCACGCGATCGCCATGATCGTCGCCCACCGATACGCCAAGGAGCCCATCTGATGACCGCACGCAGACGCGACACCCGGCACGTCATCACCCTGCACCGCGGGACACGCGGCTGGTGGTGGGAACGCAAGGCCGCCAACGGCACCATCGTCGCCTCCTCCCACCGCTCCTGGTGGGACCGCGGCGCCGCGGAGAAGAACCTGCGAACCGTCAACGCCCACCCCTACCGGACCGCCGCGTGACCGCCCGCCAGCTCGCCGCGTTCGCCGCCGCGGTCGGTGTCACCGCCGCCGGTATCGCGTGCGCAGTGTTCCTGACCCTCGATGCCCTCGCGACCCGCCTCGACCGCAACCGGTGGCCGATGTGACCGCCCCAGACCCGGTGTGCGGCGCACCCGGGCCCGGCGGGCACCGGTGCACCCGCGACGCCGGCCACAAACCCCACGACCACGAAGCAGAGAACCAGCGCGGCGAGATCGTCCGCCGCTGGCCCACCACACCCCAGGAGCGCACCCCATGAGTGACCGTCAGCTGATCGTCGTCGACCTCGAAACCACACACCTCGACACCAGCAAAGCCGTCATCCTCGAGGTCGCCGCGATCAACGTCACCACCGGCGAGGAACTCGCATTCGTCCCCGCCGTCACACCCGAGCAGCTCGCCGCCGCCGACCCCGAAGCCCTCGCCGTCAACCGGTACTTCGAGCGGAAGGTGTTCCGCGGCGCCCTCGACACCCAGCTGACCACCACCCGATACCTGCAGCTGTCGAAGATGCTGTCCGGCAACACCCTCGCTGGCGCGAACCCCCGCTACGACGCCGCCGTACTCCACGGCGCGCTCCGCGCATGGATCGGCGTCGACACCGAGCCGTGGCACTTCCGCCTCGCCGACATCACCAGCATCACCGCCGGCGCCCTCGGCATCGACCCGGCCCACCTTCCCGGTCTGCGGCGCTGCTGCGACCTGCTTGGCGTGGAGAACCTCGAGGCGCACTCCGCATACGGTGACGCCCTCGCGACCGCCGAATGCTTCCGCGCCCTCGCAGTCCGCCGCGGCGCCCACTGATGGCCGACACCACCCCGCCGCCCGACATGTTCGCAGTGTTGTGCCGCGCGGTCGACCAGATCCGCACCCTGCACCAGCCGTGCGCCGAGGGCTGCGAGATCTGCCACGCCTGCGGCGCCCCCCACCCCTGCCCGACCACCCGAATCCTCGACACCACCAAGGACTGACGATGACCGGACTCCACACCACCGCCGAGGTCCGCGACGCCGCGAAACTCCTCCGCGCCTACGGACTCACCACAGCCGCGAAGGACCTCGAGCACGCCCACAAGCAGGAACGGCAGATCGACCCCGGAGTGGACGAGATCGCCCGGCACATGCAGAAGATGGCCGGCGGCATCCCGTGGGGCGCACTGACGGCCGATCGGCGCCGCGAATGGCGCGCCCACGCGGCCGCCGCACTCGACAAGGTCATAGAACTCGGCTGGCAGCCCGGAACGCGGGTGGTCGACCCGGGCATGACCCGCACCTCAGTCATCAACATCGAGGGAAGCGGGGAACCACTCGTGCAGATCGCGAAGGCCGGCCCCGGGATCTACAAGAGGTACGGCCGATGATCCTCCACGAGCCCTCCGGCACCTGGGCCACCTGCGGCCACACCGTGCACCCCGCACCGATGCACATCACCCTCGCCCAGCTCATCAGCTGGCTGACGACCGGAGTCCGCCCGTGAGGATCACCGACGCCAACGCCGCCAACCGCATCGCCAACTGGGCCATCCGCAACGCCGACACCATCCCGGCCGCCGTGCGCAACGACATTGCGGTGCTCGCCGAATCAGCCGTCAAACGGCTCCTCGCCGGGCCCAGCGCAGACGAGATCGCACGACTACGCAAGGGAGACAACCGATGACCAACACCCCGACCGTCGAGGAACTGCGCGCCGCCATCTACGCCGCGCTTGAGACCACGTTCACCGCGTGCGGCATCGCCGACTCAGCGACCCTGGCGCGGACCACGATCGACTCGATGCGCGACGTCATCGACGACGCGCACAAGGCCGCCCTCGCTGCCGCTGACCGGGAGACGGAGGACCTGGCGCGGGCGATTGGCGATGCGCATTGCGGGTGTGGCGATGAATCCTGCTGGTCATACCGAATGGGCATGAACCGCGAGGGGTTCATGCGCGCCGCCCGCGCCGCCCACGCCCACATCCTCCCCGCCGGGTCACGGATCATCGGCCCGCACGTGATCGAGGCGGTGTCCAGACTGTGCACGTCTGGCGCCGAGGGCACGATCGACGTGGCACTCGCCCGCGCCACAGTCCGCGCCTGGCTCGCCGACGACAAGCACGAAACAGAGAAGGTAATCACCGCAGCCCAGGTTCGTGCATTGGGAACCGACACCCTGAAACGGATCAACGAGGCAATCCCGGACGGTGAGCCACAGTCGCACGGCCGCGACTTCGCCGTCGGCGGACGCATTCCGCGCACCTGGGACCGGCTCGCATACGTGCCACGCAACATGATTGTGCGTGACCGTGACGGTGATGAGTGGTTCTGGGAGACGGCTGACGACGACTGGGTCCGCGGCGACCGCTCGGCCGGTCGCTTCCTCAACGTGGACCAGTCGTGCGCACCCTGGACCGAGGTCCTGCCGTGACCGGCCAGACCCCCGCCGAGCTGATCGGTGCCCGTTACGCGCTGGCAGGACTGATGCACACGGGAGTCTGCCCGGCCGATGCTGTGGTGCCGGCGTGCATCGACAAGGGCGAGTGCTTCCGATTCGCCGACTCCACCCTCGCCGCGCTCGAAGCCGGCGGGTACGCGGTCGTGAGGCTGCCCGACCCGGACCGGCCGGACGGGCCTGGACACATCTCCGAATGGGATGCCAGGTGTGCGAACTCGTCCGGCGACCCACGATCCGGAGGCTCTGGTGGGGCTTCGCGATCGGCCTGGCCGCGCAACTGCTGTGGGTCGCCTACGCGCTCACAACCCATCAACTCGGATTCATCCTGTCCGCCACTGGCTACGGCACCGCCTATGCGATCGGCGCCCGTGAGTGGTGGCGCACACGGGAGGCTGACCAGTGAGAGTGTGCGGATCGTGCCAGCGTGGCATCCACCACCACGACCGGTGGGCATACGACGCGCCCGGCCGTCATCGCGCCGGCGACGACGCCGGATGCCCGAACTCGGTTGGTAGCAAGGAATGCGCGTGCACGGTCCGGATGCCGTGGAAGCAGCCGCCCGCGTGCCCGACGTGTGGATGCGGGAGGAATCACTCGTGACCGAGCAGCGTCCACACGACCTGACCGCACCAGTCGAGACCGTGGTGCGGCTGTGGGACAACGGCTTCGAATTGCTGTGGTCGTCGGCCGACCCGGATCGTGACCCGCGCACATTCGAGGAGGCCGTCGCCCGCCACCGGGAGGTGAACGTCACCGAGGACCAGGTGTGCTCGTGTGGGTGTGGCGCGCACCAGCTCTGGTCCGGGCGAGCCGTTCACCGGCCAGCAGAACGCATCGACGCCTACGAGGCCTTGCGAGTGGTCCAGCTCTGGCCGAACCCGATGCTCGGCAGCGGATCGTGACTGCCCCGCCGCGCTGGCCCCGCCCGCCGCCCACCCGCTCTGTCCGCCCACCGTGTTCGAGATCGTGGAGGTCCTACGTGTTCACCAATCGAGTTGCCGCCGCCCACCGGATCGGGGCGTAGAGCGTGGCGTGGGTGCGGTGGGGCGACACGTCCGCGAACCACCCGATCGTGCTGACCGTCCTCGAGCACGAGGCGTGCGATGACCGGCTCGTCAACGAGGTGCACGGGTTCATCACCCGCTGCGCCGCGCAGGCCGGCGCCCACCTGACCGACTATGTCGTCACCCGCGGCACCGCGGTGCTGTGCGCGGGACCGTCCCGCGTGGACGTGCTCCTCACGGTCGCGACCGCCGCTGGCTACCTCACCGAGGTCACCGTCGACGGCCGCACCGCCTACAAGCTCGTCGACGACGACCCCGAGTTCCTGCACCTGCGCCTGCGCGCGGAGGTCGAGTGGGAACGCCAGCGCCGCACCGACAACTCCAATCCGGCGCTGATCGTGCCGGTGCGGTTGCGGGACGGCGATGGCTGCCGCTGGTGCGGGAAGGTCGTCAACTGGGCAGCGAAGACCGGCGCCCGCTCGGGCACCTACGACCACCTTGTGCCGGGTTCGCCCGCGACCGTCGACACCTATGTGGTGGCGTGCCGCGGCTGCAACAGCTCCCGCAAGGACGGCAGCCACCCCCGTGCGGCCGGCGAGCTGCTGCCCGTCCCGGTCCGCCCGTACTTCTCCCCGTACAGCTGCGATTGGCTCGAGGCGAACGCGTGGCGGAAAACGAACGGCTGCACGGTCCCTCCGCGCCCGCGGAAGGTCATCACCCCCGGAAACCCGGCGCCCGGCCACGAACCCGGCGCCACGACAGCAGGACAGCGGCCCGACACCCAGTCGCGGAACGCGCGCACCCACCACGGTGCCTCGACCGGATCCACCCCCGTGTCCGCCAGCCCGGCGGCACAGGCCCAGCGGCCCGACACCCAGTCGGAGAACGCCCAGAATCCGAACCTGACGTCAACGCGACCCGACAGCCAGTCGGACCACGCCCCCAACCCCGTGCGGCCCGACACCCAGCCGGGGAACGCCACCCACGATGACCAGCACAAACCCGCGTCCTGTCAGGACCCCGTCAGGAAACCGCAAGACCCGACAAGACGCGAGGGTACGGATCCTGTCAGGCCCGGTCGGGACGGGACGGGACGGGACGGGTCGGGTCGGGAGCCCAGCCCTACCCCACCCCTCGGTGACATGCCGTCCCCATCTCGTTCCCCCACACACCGGGGCAGAGGTCGCCGTTCCCGCCGCCGCCACACCACCGGCCACCACCATCAGGAGAACCCGTGATCCCCGACCCTGATCCCCCGATCGACGACGACCGGATCGCCCGCATCGACCAGACCGCGGTCGCGCTCGTCGGTGCCGTCCGCGACCGCGACCCCGCCGAGGTGCGCCAACTCGTGGCCGGCCTCGACCCGGTCGACCTTGCGGCGCTCGCGATCTCGCTCGCCGCGATGGTCGACCCCGACCGCACCGTCGGCCAGCTCCTCGACTGGATCGAACCCGACCACCCGCACGACGAGGACGAACTGCGGCTCGCGCACGCCGCCTACGCCCGAGGCGACCGCGACAGCTGGACCGTCCGCGGAGAACGCACCTACCAGCGCAACCGCAAGCGCCGGCACCGAACCGAGAGGCACGCATGAGCACCGTGGACCGGATCATCGCTGACCTGAACTACCTCGAGGCGGCATGGCCGAACCTGGTCACGCTGAAACTGCCCGGAACCGCACGGGCCTGGGTCGAACGCCCACGCCCCCACACCATCACCGCACCGGTCGAGCCGGACCAGCTCGGCCTCGCGGGCGTCCCGCGCCCGGCACCGGCCGACGTCGACGTGCTCGACCTGCTGTGGCAGATCGCCACCGTCGCCGACGATCTGGCCCGCACCGTGTGCGAGGTCGTCGACCTCGGCCCCGACTTCCTCCCAGATGCCCCGGCATCGGTAGATCCTCGGCCGTGGCTGGCCGTCGTCATCGCGTGGATGCCGCAGGCGCACCGTGACGACGACCGCACCGCGCCGTGGGTCGCCCAGCAACTGCGGACACCGGTCGCCGCCGCAGCCCGACTGCTCGGAGACATCCGCGACGGCCAGGCCCTCAACGCGATCTGCCCGTGGTGCGCCGGCCGCAGCACCGACGGCACCACCGGCTGCCGCACCCTGCAGGTCCACCACCCCTCCGCGCGCGCTGACGACGAAGACCCCGATGAGCTGATCGTGTGCTTCGGCACCAACTGCGGCCCGCCGTCATCGGCGTGCGGGCAGCGCTGGCACGGACACCCGGCATGGCCCCGCCGCGAATGGGACTGGCTCGCTTCCCAGCTCACCGCACCCGCCACCGAAAGCAGGACGGCATGAGACTGCCGCTCGAGCCAGATGACTTCACTACGCCCACCACTGTCGTCCGCCACCCAGATCTGCCCGTGATCATCGACCTCATGGACGGCACCTGCGTCCGCGGCTACCTCACCGAGTCGACCACCGTAGTCACGGGAGGAAAGGTCACGACGACCTGCACCGTGGTCACGTCAGCTCCGGTGCCGCCCAGGCATGGAAGGCTGGCATGATGCCGAACATCGTCGAGTTCATACTCGCCAGGCTGCAAGAGGACGAGGATGCGGCGACCGCCGCCGCCCAGTGGATAGCGTCTGGGCCACACCCGAATGTCAGCTGGTACGGCCGCACCGGCGACAGCACCGCCCAGCGGTTTGGCGCCGCTGCCGCACACATCGCCAGGCATGATCCGGCGCGCGTGCTGCGCGAGGTCGCAGCCAAGCGTGAACTCATCTCGCGGACATGGGACGGGAAGTGCACGGGACATCCCGGTCCATGGATACACCACGACGACTACGGCCCCGGGTACTGCATGGAACCGGACGAGTGCTCGACCTTCCACGTCCTCGCCATGTCGTACGTCGACCACCCCGACTACCGCGCCGAGTGGGCAACACCGCTCGGCCCGTTCGACGACTGGATGCAGTAACACGCGGGTTCTGCTGGACAGCTTGCGATCCGAGTTATCCACAGGTATGATGTCCCCGAGCGATCCGCCATGCCCAAGGGCTGGCGGATCTTCTCGTTTCCGGCCCCGATCGGTGGCCGAATCCCCCCGCCGGCGCTCGCATCGAGAGGGGGTGACCACATGCTGACCACCGCACTCGCCGCGTTCGTCGAGTTCCTCCCCGCACTCGGGAAGCTCGCACTCGACCTGCTCCCCATCGCAACCAGCCTGTCCTGACCCCAGGCTCCCGCCGTTGCAGCTTGCCAGCGCACGCGGGCCCGGCCCGCCGGCCCGGGTCACCCAACCCGGCTCAGACTCCCTCTCACTCGTGGAGGTTCAGCGTGGATCCGATCTCCGCCATCACGAGCATCACCGCCGCCGTGCTGCGACGCATCGCAAACAGCATCGACAACCCAACCGCCGCGCTGGCCGAGCCGATCACCGTGCACGTGCACTGCCACCACGACCCCATCCCCCGCGCTGGTTGGCGCAAGCGATGACCCCCGCCGAGACCATCGCCCGCATCGACACCCTGATCCGGCAAGCCCAGGCCGGGTTCGACCCCCACGGGTATCGGATGCACCGCAAGGACATTCCGCACCTGATCGACCGACTCCGCGACCAGAGAGCCACGATCACGAGAGGTGAACATGGCTGAGACCTCACCCCAAGACGTCGCCGCCGCCGAACACCTCCGCGAGTACTGGACCCACGGCGCCGGCGCCGCCAAGATCCGATGGGGCCAACCACACGACTTCGACCGCTGCGTCACCGAACTCGACAAGTACATGCCCGGCCGCGCCGAAGGCTACTGCCAACTCCTGCACAAGCGGGCACTCGGCGTCTACGCCGGGCAAGAGACCAGCGGCCACTAGAGACTCACCCGAGAGGTACGCCATGGCATGGGCGAAGAACAGCAACACCAGGCATGTCCCTCATGCCGTGCAGCGCGCATGCTTCGATCGCGATGAGCACCGTTGCCGGCGCTGCGGCTACGAAGGTGCCGGCCGGGGTGATCTGCACGCCGACCACGCAGTGCCCCAGCATCGAGGCGGCACCCACCACCTCGACAACCTCGTCACGCTATGCGTTCCGTGCCACAAGCTGAAGACCGAGGCCGAGCAGGCCGCGTCCGTCAAGCAACGCGCCGCCCGGCGGCGGCTGCCGCCCACCCCTCACCCGGGTCTGAAACCGCCCGGCGAGTGACCGGGGTGGGGGTGCACCCACGACCCGACCCCCAGCGGCCCCGCTACGCATAGCGCTCCAGAGTGTGTACGGGTTACAAGGGAAACGGGCAGGTCAGAGGGGGTGCGCCACCAGTTGGCCGGTGCCGGTCTATCGGCGCTGGTGGAGGGGTTTTTGACCCGGCGACCACGATCCTGCGGGCCGTCTGGCCCGGCCCGTCAACACATGGTTGTTGCTGGTCAGGGGCGTAATTCGTTACAGGGCAGGTGGGTTCGGGTGGCGTGTGTGTGGTGTGGGTGCCGGATCGTGCGAAATGGCGCGCGCGGGCGCACCGCCCGGCATTGCGGGGTGCGGTGTCGAGTCGCCGCGCATCGGGCCCGCCGGCGCGCTGCTGCCGCCGCTGACTGCTGACCGCCTGACTCGAGGAGGTGTCACGATGCCTGGTCCGCCCCCGAAGCGTTCCTCGCAGCGCCGCCGCCGCAACAAGGACACGGTCGACGTCGACGTCGTTCCAATCGCTGGCGGCGCTGTGAAGGCGCCGGCCGAGGACCGCGGGTGGCATCCGATCGCGAAGGGCTGGTACCGGTCGCTCAAGCAGTCCGGGCAGGCGCAGTTCTTCGAGGCGTCGGACTGGCAGGCCGCACGGTTGTGCGCGCACGTGATGACCGAGCACCTGAATGCGTCGTCGCTGCGGGCGGGGATGGTGCAGCAGATCTGGGCGATGATGGGCGACCTGCTCACCACGGAGGCGTCCCGGCGACGAGTCCGAGTTGAGTTGGCGCGCACCACCTCTGGTGACCCTGATGTGGATGCGACGGTGACGATGATGCAGGCCTACCGCGATGAACTCGGCGGCTGAGGCGTCGACTGCTGCTGCTGACCGGCTGTGCACGCTGCCTGATGGTGTCCCGAAGCTCACGTTGGGCTGGGAGGCGCTCGCGTTCGCTGCGAAGTACCTGCGGCACCCGAACGGGATCCGCGCGGGCCAGCGCTGGCAGTACACGCCAGGGCAGGCCCGGTTCCTGCTGTGGTGGTACGCGGTCGACGAGAACGGTCGGTGGCTGTACTACCACGGTGCGCGGCGGCTCTCGAAGGGTTCCGGGAAGTCGCCGTTCGCGGCCGCGTACGCGCTCACGGAGTTCTGCGGGCCGGTCCGGCTGCGGGACTTCGACCCGAGCCTGCCGGGCGGCTGTAAGGGCCGGCGGGTCGACATGCCGCTGGTGCAGATCGCGGCGACGTCGCTTGACCAGACCGCGAACACGATGCGGCAGGTGCGGGCGATGGCCACGAAGGGCTCCCGCATCGTCACGGACTTTCAGCTCGACCCGGGCCGGATGCAGTACAACATGCTGCCCGAGGGCACGCTGCAGGTGATCACGTCATCCGCTGCGACGGCCGAGGGCGCCGAAGCCACCGCGGTGATCGCGGACGAGACCGAGCATTGGCTGCCGGCCAACGGCGGCCCGGAGCTGGCGTCCACGCTGATCGACAACCTGACCAAGTCGGGCAACCGGATGCTCGAGACCGCGAACGCACCGAAGCCCGGTAAGGGATCGGTCATCGAGGACACCTTCGACTCCTGGTGCAAGCAGGAGGACGGCAAGACCCGCGACGACCGGCAGATCCTCCTCGACGCGCGGATCGCGCCACCAGAGACGGATCTGGCCGACGAGGAGTCGCTGCGCCGCGGCCTCGAGTGGGTGTACGCGGACTGCCCGTGGGCGAACATCGACGCGATCATCACTCGCATCTGGTCGCCGAAGTCGAGGCCGGACGACAGCAAGCGGAAGTACCTGAACTGGCCGACCGCGCCCGGTGACGCGTGGGCAGACCCTCAGCAGTGGGCCACCCTCGCCGACCCGGACGTCGAGGTCGCTCCGGGGGAGCGGATCGCAATGTTCTTCGACGGTTCGAAGTCCCGCGATGACACCGCGCTGATCGGTTGCCGGATCTCTGACGGGCACGTGTTCACCCTCGGCGTGTGGTCGCCGACGAACAGCCACAGCAGCGAAGACCAGACCCCTGTGGTCGACGTGGAGGCTGTGGACGCGCGCGTCGAGTGGGCGTTCGACACCTACCAGGTGGCGGCGTTCTTCGCGGACGTCAAGGAGTGGGAGGGGTTCGCGAAGGTCACCTGGCCAGGGCGGTATCGGGACCGGCTGTCGGTGTGGGCGATGCCGTCGGGGAAGGCGCAGGAGCCGATCGCGTGGGACATGCGGTCGCACGACTACGACTTCACGATGGCCGCCGAGTTGGTGGAGGCCGAGATCCGCGAGGCCGCGTTCACGCACGACGGCAACGCGGACCTGTCGCGACACGTGCGCAACGCCCGCCGCCGAGACGGCCGCTGGGGCATCTCGGTGCGCAAGGAGACCCCGAACAGTGCCGACAAGATCGACGCCTGCGTGTGCCTGATCGGCGCCCGCATGGCCCGAAGGATCGTTCTGACCTCCGGCAAGGAGAAGGAACGGTCGAACGACGCGATGTTCGTGTGAACGGACGCTGGGAGGTGGTGGCGGGTGCGTAAGGATGCGGCGATCGACGCGGCACGAATGATGCTGCAGGCCCGCGCGGCCGAGGCCCCCCGCCTCGAGCAGCTCGCGGCCGCGATGAAGCCGTGGACGCGCTCCGATGCGATCCGTCACCTCGAGGTGAAGGCCGCGGGCAGTGACCTGGATCGGCATCCGCTGTCGGGTCTGGCGCTCAAGGCGCAGACGAACTTCCTGCCGCTGGTGCTCGACGTGTTCGGCCAGTCGATGAAGGTCGACAACTACCTGTCCGGTGCTGGGAACGCGACGGCCAAGCCGTGGCAGTGGTGGCAGCGCAACAAGTTCGATGCCCGCCAGTCCGGCGTGCACCGCGCGGCCCTGCACTACGGTGCCGCGTACGTCACGGTGCTGCCCTCGCTGATCGACCCAACGGCGCCGGCCGCGTTCCTCCGCGGCGCGTCACCGCGGCAGATGACCGCGCTGTACGGCGAACCCCTCGAATGGGATCCACGGGTCGATGAGCCCGTCGATGACGACTGGCCGATCATGGCGCTCGAGGTGAAGGGCTCGATGATCCGACTGTACGACGAGCAGGCGGTGCACTTCATCGGGGCCCGCGCGGTGCCGGAGTCGCAGTTCGGGTGGAAGGACCCGATGTACTCGCAGGCGTCAAACTTCGAGTACATCGAGGGCCGCACGCACGACGTCGGTGTGTGTCCGGTGGTGCGGTTCCGGGACCGGATGCTCCTCGCCGGCGAGGAGCAGTGGGGCATCATCGAGCCGCTGCTGTCGATCCAACGCAGGATCGACGAGACGACGTTCGAAATGCTGATCGCCCAGTACTTCTCAGCGTTCAAGCAGCGCTACGTCATGGGCTGGATGCCCGAGACGGAGCAGGCAGCGCTCAAGCACGCGGCATCGAACACGTGGTACTTCAAGGAGAAGGACGTCAGCGTCGGCCAGTTTGAGGCCACCGACCTGAAGAACTACCTCGAGTCGAAGGGCTCGGCGCTGCGGGACCTGGCCGCGATCGGTCAGGTCCCGGCGCAGAACCTTGGCGTCGACGGGATCAGCAACATCTCCGAGGCGGCGCTGGCCGCGTTGGAGACAGGCAAGGAACGCAAGGCCAGCGAGATCGAGACGTCGTTCGGTGAATCGTGGGAGCAGGTGCTGCGCACCGCGGCCCACATCACCGGCGACACCGAGTCCGCCGCCGACTTCGCGTCCGAGGTGAAGTGGCGGGACGCGACGGCACGGTCGTTCGCGCAGACCGTCGACGGTCTCGGGAAGCTCTCGCAGATGCTCGACATCCCGCCGGAAGCGTTGTGGGAGGACATCCCGGGCTGGACGCGGGAGCGGGTGCAGCGGGCGCTGGCAATGGCGACCGCGCGCGACCAGCTCCCCGAACCTGACCCGGCCCCCAACGCTGCGGCTGGTGCCGAAGGGCAGCTGTGAGCCTCGCCGGGATGCGGGCGGTGCTCAAGGCGGTCCTGCAAACCCTCTCCCGCCAAGTCCGCCGACTCCTGCAGCTGTACGGCGTTCCAGTCACCGACACGCAGCGCCAGACGGTCGCGAGCGCACTGTTTCCGCACATGCAGCGGGCGCGACGCAAGGCCTACCAGCTCGGCGTGTCGCTCCTCGCAGCGCAGGCCCGTAGTGCCGGCATCACACCGCCGAAGCCTGCGCCGATGCGCGGCTACAACCAGTCCGCTCTGGTGACGTTGTTGGAGAACGCAACCAGGGTCGACGACCCGGCCCCGACCGTGCGGGTCACGGACCACCGCGCGGCAACGCGCGCCGGCCGGACGGTCACGGTCACCGACAGCGCGGTGCGCGATACGGCACCGAAAGTGTCGGTCCAGGTCCTCGACCCCCAGGTTGGCCGGGCACGGAAGGCCACCGTGGAGGTGACCGAGCGCAACCGGTTCGACCCGAAGGTCGTCAAGGTCATCACCGACAAGGTCGATGCGGCGGCGCAGCGGCACGCGCGGATGCCGGCGCGCGAAGCGATCAGCGACACCGTCGATCGACTGGGCGCGGCCCGCGAACGCGCGCTGGCCGCCGCGGCAGAACGCAACGCGGGTGCGGTCGAGCGCAACGCGCCCGCGATCGCCGAACGCAAGGCCCAATTGGGTGAGCGCGCCGCCCAACACAGCTCACCGGCCGACGAGGAGCCCGCGGGGCGACGTATCGGATGGGCCCGGGTGCTCACCGGCGCCGAGAACTGCGGATTTTGCGCGATGCTCGCCTCCCGCGGGCCGGTCTACAAGACGAAGAAGACCGCGAAGTTCGCCGGATCGGACCGCTCGGACATCCGGAACCCGACGCTGTACCACGACCACTGCGACTGTGACGTCGTCCTCGTGGTGGAGGGCCGCGACTGGCCGGGCCGAGAGCAGTACGACGAGCTCGAGCACCTGTGGATCACGTCGACTTCCGGCGTGTACGGCAAGGACGCGATGCGCGCGTTCGGGAAGGCGTTCACCACGAAGTCCGCGGCCGGACAACCGGACACAGCGCCCGGGGTCGGTGGAGTGGGCGGACTGCCGCCGGTCGACCCGCCAGCTGGTGGTGGCCGGCCGGCATCGCCGAGCGGTGACGATGAGCCGTCCTGGCGTGTGCCACGCGATGAGGTGCCCGCGGACTACCCAGAGATCATCGGCGGCGGGAAGGTCCACTTCACCCCGGAGCAGCGGCCGGACGTTGAGTCGAAGCGTGAGCACATTCTGGTCGGCGATAGCAGCGGCGGAGGACATGGCGACGGCGCGGGCCTTGGTAAGTCGGAGTTCACTGGATGGTCTGACCAGCAGGTCATGGCGGCGGTCGACCGCACGCTCGCTGATCCGGTGTCAGTGCAGCGCTTGGGCGGAACGCTGTACTTCCGCCGGCTCGTCGAGGGAGTGCCCGTGGAGGCACGGGTCGATGCGCGAAAGCCGACCCCGACGTTGCGTACCGCCTACCCGAGTTGGGACGCATTGAAGTCGATCAAGAAGGGCAAGGGGCAGGTATTGTGGGGCGCATGAGGACGGTTCGGGAGCTCGCAGACGCCATGGTCGCGTCGGGTCTCCACTTTCCCGTCCAAGGCGATTGGGATGACCCGCTCAGCTCCTATCGTGCCGGCGAGTATCAGCTCACGGTTGTTGATGGCTTCGAGTTCGCGGTCGAAAATGATGTCGCTGTGGCCGATGAGTTCATCGATGCCGCAACCGAACTGATCATCAACCGCGATGATGCCGATCCTGACGATGTTGACGCACTGACGGAGGCGATCAGCCGCCTGCGTCCGGGCAGTGTCGTACGCGGCGCCCGCCGCTAACCGCGCTGACCGCACATCTGACCCCGTAGCACACGCTGCGGGGTTTTTTCATGCCCGCGCCCTGGTGGTGTGGGTCAATCACGACGCCCCAGGAGGGTTGTTTCGCATGTCCGCTCCAATCTCCCCCGCCCCCGAACCGATCGTCGCGCCCACCCCGAACGATGCGCCCACGGTTGTGGAGCCGCAGACGAGCGCCGGGACGGCCACCCAGGCCCCGTCGCCGGCCCCCGAGCCGGAGCAGCCGGCCGACGAGGGTGGCCTGTCGCGCGAGGAGGCCCTCGCGGCGCTCGCGAAGGCCCGCAAGGACGCCGCGAAGTACCGCACTCAGGTGCGGGAACTCGAACCGCTCGCCCAGGCCGCCCGCGCTGCGGAGGACGCGAACAAGACCGAGCTGCAACGGGCAATCGAACGCGCCGAAGCGGCCGAGTCGCAGCTGTCGACGGCCGAACGCACCGCGCAAACCGCGCAGCTGGCGGCGAAGTACGCCATCCCCGAATCCCACTTCCGCTACCTCGTCGGTGACACGGCGGAGGAGCGGGAGGAAGCGGCCGTCGGCATCGCGCAGATGCTGCAGGCCGCGCAGGTGAGCGCCCCGGCGGCGCCGCCGTCCGATCGTCCGATCGAACACCTGAGGCCAGGTGCCTCGCCGCAATCTCCGGAGGCCCCTTCGGAGGAGTACCCCGCGTCCTGGATGCCAGGGCGCGGCAACTGATAGGAGAACCAGCTCATGACCAATGAGTGCATTCCCCTGTACCGGCCTGGCCAGGACGTGACCGCGACCGCCGGCGCCGCCATCACAGGGAAGACGTTCGTCGACATCACCGGCGCACTCAACGCCACCACCGGTGCCCTTCTGACCGTATCGCCGGCCACCGCCGCCGGAAAGGCGTTCGGTGTCGCCGCCCGCGATGCCGCGTCCGGTGGCCGTGTCGCCGTCATCCGGTCCGCGAAGGTCGTCATCCCCGTCGCTGCGGGCGGCACGTTCGCCGTCGGCGACGAGGTCGAGGTCGGCGCGGGAGCGAAGGCCGTCAAGTTGGCGTCCGGCACTGCTGTCGGCCGCGCCCTGACCGCTGGCGCAGCGAACGCTGACGCCTTCATCGAGCTGTACTGAGGAAAGGACTCTCACCATGGCTGACAACCCGACCTCGTACCCGCTCGGTGCGCCCACCGTCTCCGGTACGGCGATCACGGTCGACCTGATGCTCAAGGAGCCGACCCGGATCAACCGCTACCTGTCGGATCTGACGCTGAAGAAGTACTTCGCGGACCGGATCTTCGCGAACGGTGGCGCGCTGACCGGTGGTGCGGTCGTCTACTCGCAGCTGACGAAGAACGACCTGTTCCCGGACCGCGACGTGCAGAACGTCGAGCCGGGCGGCGAGTTCCCGATCGTCACCAGCTCGCGGCAGGCCCCGAAGGTCGCGCAGGTCGAGAAGTTCGGTGGCAAGTTCTTCGTCACCGACGAGGCCCGTGACCGCAACGACCCGCTCGCCATCCAGCAGGAGGGCACCAAGCTGGCCAACGCGATCCAGCGGGGCATCCACAAGCGGGCCTTGGCCACCCTCGAGGCGTCGATCACCGACACGGGCGCGGACGTCCAGGTGACCGGTGTGTCGTTCAAGAAGGCGACCACCACGAAGTCCGTGGACAAGACCGCGGCAACCGACCCGACGGCGAACTTCTCCGCTGTCGAGCTCAAGGCCGAGCAGCTCGAGCTGGGCATCGACTACAACCTGTGGATTGTCAACCCGCAGGAGATGTCGAACTTCCAGATGTTCTACGGCGAGAACTGGAAGAACGTCCTCGCGAACTGGAACGTCGACATGATCCCGTCGAACATCGTCACTGCCGGCAGCGCCTACGTGGTCGCCGAGCGGCAGGTCGGGCAGATGCTGCTCGAGAAGCCCCTGTCGACGGAGACGTGGCGCGAGGAGGCCACCGAGCGCACCTGGGTGCAGTCCTCGGTGCGTCCGGTGTTCGCCGTGACGAACCCGTACTCGGTGCTCAAGGTCACCGGCCTCGACGCGACTGCCTGACGATGAGCCAGTCGTTCGCGACTACGGACGACCTGCAGAAGCGTTGGCGGGGCTACAACCCCGCCGACGGGCAGGTCGCCGAGGAACTGTTGGTGGATGCCGCGCTGTGGCTCTCCGCATGGTTCCCGGGCGCCGCGGCCGCCGCCGAGACCAACCCGGAGTTGGCGCAGGCGCTGCTGATGGTGTCGTGCTCGATGGTCAAGCGGGCCTTGCTCAACGGGGACACCGAGGGTCAGGCGTCCAACAGTGAGACGGTGGGCCCGTTCGCGTACCAGGTGGCGTACCGCAACCCGGACGGGAACCTCTACATCCTCGCCGCCGAGCGAGATCTGCTGGCCCGGCTGCTCGGGCTCTCTGCTGGTGGCGCGGTGTCCATGAACGCCCCTGGCGGGCTGTGATGTGGCGCCGCGGACAGAAGGTGGTCGTGATCCGGCCGGCGCCGAAGGACAAGTTCGGCGATCCAGTCGGCACTGACAGTGAGCACCAGGTGGAGAACGTGGCTATCGACTGGTCCGGTACCAGCCTGAACAACGGCCACGGCGAACAGCTCGTGTCGGACGTCGTGCTGTACCTGCCGCCTGGTTCCGATATCCGCGGCGGTGACCGTGTCCGGCTCCCCGATGGCGACAAGTACGCGGTCCACGGCAAGCCGGGTGTGTGGCAGTCGCCGTTCACGGGCCGCCGGCCCGGCATCTCGGTGCCCCTGCAGATGGTGAAGGGCGGAGCCTGATGGACTACAAGCCCACCCCACGGTCAGATCCGAACGGGCTGGCCGGGCTGCTGCGGTCGCCGCAGATGCGGCGCCTGATGGCCGAGCGCGGCACCGTTGCACAGGCCCTGTACCGGCAGCGGGTCGCGAAGCGGACCGGTGACCTGGCCCGCATGGTGCGCGTTGAGACGTTCATCGGCGGCCGCCGCAAAGACCGGTGGTGCGCACGCGTAGTTGCGTTCGCGCCGCACGCCGCGTCCCACGAGTTCGGCACCAGCGCGGATGGCCGGCGCCCGCAGAAGGGTGCGCACGACTGGCCCGCGGTGCTCGAGCAGCTGAGGTCGCGGTGAATGAGTTCCCCGACCTCGACCCGATCCCGGCGTGGGCGGACCTCGAGGCGCTGATGTGCACGTACCTCGACCGGTTCGGGAACACGTGCACCGAGTACCCGGATCCGTCGGTGTTCGAGTCGATGCTGCCGGTCGTTCTGGTGCAGCGGGCCGGTGGCGGCTCTCCCGACGGGATCGTCGACGTCGCACCGATGGTCGTCGCTGTCACCGCTACGACCCGCGCCCAGTCGTGGCAGGTGATGAACCAGGTGCGGCGCGCGGTCAAGGCCGCCGAGCACGGCTGCGTCATCGACGACCAGGTCGTCATCGAGATGGCCGAGCAGGTGGGGCCGCAGGAGATTCCGCAGCTCAACCCCGACCAACGTGAAGTGCAGATGACGTTCCACGTGGCGGCCCGTCTGCCCCGCTGACACCCCGTTTGTGATCTACCGCGTGCTCGCCCGAGCCCGCGGCACTTCGTGATGCCCGCTCGGGCGCAACAACATTGGAGGATGACATGGCGAACGTGACGTACGCGTCGCTGGTCGACAAGAACGACAACCTGGTCATCGTGCCCCGCCAGTTGGCGGTGCTCGTCGCCCCCTACAGCACCCCCATCCCCGCCGCGCTGACCGACGCGACCGGTCTGGTCGGTCTGCCGGCCGGTTGGTCCAAGGCTGGCCAGATCAGCCGCGAGAAGGCCGAGCTGGCGATGGACGGTAAGACCGACAGCATCCAGGGCTACGGCTCGATGGTGCCGCGGCGGGTCATCAAGACCGAGGAGTCGATGCAGTTCAACTTCTCCAGCCAGGAGCTCAAGAAGCTGAACTACGAGCTGTTCTTCGGTCAGGACCTGTCCGATGTGCAGGTCGACGGCAACGGCGAGTGGCGCGCCTACAAGTCTGCGGCCGCGGACATCATGTACTACTCGGTGATCCTGATCGGCCGGGACGGCGGCGGCGCCCTCGAGGTATTCCCGTACTGGATCTTCCCGAAGATGTCGGCCAGCTCGTCCGGGTCGGTCTCGTTGGAGATGGCCAAGGCGCTCGAGTTCCCCATCTCGCTGAACGCCTACGAGGATCCCACCTTCGGTCCGGAGGGCTCGTACGTCGCGTACGGCATGGCCGGTCGCGGCAACATCGCGATCGCTGATCAGGCCGGATTCGGGCAGCCGATCACCGCCATCACCGTCACCCCGTCGACGAAGACCCTCGCCGCGGCTGCCACGCAGCAGCTGGCTGTGAAGGACTCGAACAACGTCGACCGCACAGCGCTGGCCGCCTACGAGTCCTCGGACCCGGCGAAGGCCACCGTCACCGCCGGCGGTCTGGTCACCGGTGTCGCCACCGGGTCGGCCACGATCACCGCCACCTACCAGGGCAAGACCGCCAGCTGCGCGATCACCGTGTCCTGACCGTCGTCTCCCCGCGCCGTGGACACCCCCTGCGCGGCGCGGGGAGGCTCCTTCGCCAATTCCACAGGGGCACAGAAGGACAGGGAGTGTTGTTGTGAGTGAGACCCGAAAGAAGATCAGCCGGTTCGAGCAGCTGCGTGAGCGCGCCGCTGCGACCGGGAAGCCGTCCGTCACCGACAACTACGTCCTCGGCGTCGACGACGGATTCGACCCGCCGATCGTCATCGCCAAGCCGGACCTGGACAAGCAGGAGACGCTGTTCTACCTGAACCGGGGCGGCGACGCGTTCGGTCTGCTCCGCGAGTTCGTCGGCAACGACGACTACGACCGCATCAAGGCGGCGATCAAGGACGATCCGCACGCCGACGCGCTGCTGGTGGAGATCGTCAAGGACATCACCGACCACTTCGCCGGCAAGGGAGCCAGCGATGTGCCGGGGGGCTCGAAGGCCTCGTAGACATGCTCGGCAGGTTCGGGCCGGCGCTGCGGTGGGATCTGCACCGTCTGCTCGGCCTGGACCTGAACGAGTGGCTACGAGGCGAACGTGACTGGCGGGACCTGTACGAGCTGAAGGACCAGCTCGAACTCGAGCAGGGATCCGCCTACCTTTCCGCGGTCCTGTCGGACCGTGAACTCGCCGAGCAGGCGGCGCACCTCCCCGAGCCCGAGCCCGGGCCCCCGCGGCTGCGCGGCTACACCACGCTCATGTCGCGACTCGATGACCTGCTCGACGCGGTGCTCAAGCTGCAGGCCACCACCGCGGGTGCAGACCCGCGGAAGGTGCCCGACATCACCCGACCGAAGCCCGAGGTCGACCTCGTGCGCCGCGAACTCGACGCGGAAGCGCTCGACGACTTCGTGGATCTGCTCCTCGGCATCTGACAAGGGAGGCCCTCCGGTGACCACCTACTCGGCCGGCAGCGCGGCTGTCACGATCCGCCCGGACCTCCGCGGGTTCCAACGCGCGATGACCGCCGAGTTGCGGCGGGTGAATGCCGACGCGCCGGTGTCGGTGGTGCCGGATCTGGCGGGATTCTCGGAGCGGTTGAAGGCGGACCTGCAGCGGATCACCGCTGAGGTGCCCGTCGCAGTGGTTCCGGACCTGTCCGGGTTCGGTGACCGGCTCAAGGCTGATCTACAGCGGATCAATGCGGAGGCCCCGGTCTCTGTGGTTCCTGACCTGTCAGGGTTCGCCGAGCGGTTGCGGACCGAGCTGGCGGCTATCAACGCGACCATGACGGTTGGCATCAATGTCGACGAGGCTGCGGCGCGCGTGCAGCTCGAGCAGTTGCGGCAGGCCGGCGGCACGATCCGTATGCGGGTCGATGTGGACCATTCGGTGCTCTCGCAGCTGACGAACAACCTTGGCTCGGCGCGCGGCGCTGCCGACGGTGCGGGCGAGTCGATGCGTGGCCTGTCGGCCATCAAGTTCGGTGGGACCATCGCGGCCGTCGGCTCGCTCATCGCGGCGCTCGGTGGTCTCGTTGGGGTGGCGGGCGGCGCGGCCGCCGGCCTCGGCGCGATCGGCGCTGCCGGTGTCATCGGCTCGACCGGTGTCGTCAACGCGTTCAGCGAGATGAAGAAGGCGTCCGACACCTCGACGTCGACGCAGGAGTCGAACGCGAAGGCCGTCCGGTCGGCGAACGAGTCGCTGTCCGATGCGATGGAGAACGCGGCCCGCACCCAGGTGCGCGGCCAGCAGCAGATCGAGTCGGCTGAGCGGAATGTGCAGTCGGCGCAGCGGAACTCGATTCAGGCGCAGCGTGACCTGTCCACGGCCCGCAAGGACGCGAAGGCACAGATCGACTCGCTCAACGACTCGTTGCGCTCCTCGGCGTTGGGTGAGCAGGAAGCGGAGATCGCGGTCCAGCGAGCCTATGAGGCGATGGTCAAGTCGCGCAGCGACGGCTCCTCTGGCCTGGACCAGAAGCAGGCGAACGTCGACTACGAGCGTGCGGTGCTGAACCTGCAGGAAGCGCGCAAGCGCACCCAGGAGTTGCAGCAGCAGACGCAGGAAGCGAACACCGCTGGTGTCGAGGGATCGAAGCAGGTCCTCGACGCGAAGCAGAAGATCGCCGACGCCGACGAGAAGTCCCGCGACGCGGTCAACCAGCTCAAGACGACCCAGACCGAGGCGGCTCAGTCGAACTCGGATGCGGCAAAGCAGGTCTCGCGCGCCCAGCAGGGCGTGGCCGACGCGATCGAGTCCGGCCAGTCGGCGGCGAACGGTCTCGCCGACGCGATGGCGAACCTGTCGCCGAACGCGCAGGCATTCGTACAGTCGATGCAGGCGCTGGGCCCGCAGTGGAAAGACCTGCGCATGGCGGTGCAGGACAACCTGTTCGCCGGGCTCGGTGATTCGGTTACGACGCTCGCGACGAACCAGCTGCCGCTGCTCGGCGGCGTGCTCGGCTCGGTTGCGACGTCGATCAACGGCGCGGTCAAGGACTCGGTGTCCTCCCTCGACGCCACTCTGACGCAGCTGGGTAACTCGGGTGCGTTCGCGCAGCTCACTGCCGGGGTGGACCAGGCGCTGCAAGGTATGGCGCCGCTGCTGACCGGTGTGGTCACCGCGCTGACCGACCTCGGCGGGCAGGTGCTGCCGTCGCTGGGGCCGCTGTTCGCGTCGCTCGGCGGCGCGCTGCAGACGATGGCGCCGGCGTTGGGGACACTCGGCGCGTCGCTGGCCGACACCCTCACACCCGTCATGCCGGTGCTGGCTCAGCTGATCTCCTCGCTGGCTTCCGGTCTCGCTCCGGTGCTGCCGGTGATCGGCGAGCTGCTGACGGCACTCGGCACCGCGCTGATGCCGCTGATCCCGCCGCTGTCGGACATGCTGCAGATCATCGGCACCGCGCTCGGTGACGCCATTGTCGCGCTGACGCCGGCGATCGGGCCGCTCGCCCAGGCGATCGTGTCGATCGTCGACGCGATCTCCCCGCTGCTGCCGCTGGCCGGTGAGCTGATCGGGAAGCTGGTCGAGGCCCTGGCGCCGGCGCTGACGACGATCGCGCAGGCCCTGCAGCCGGTGATCGAGCAGTTCGCGAACGCGCTGCAGCCCGTCCTCGCGGTGCTGATCCCCATCATCGGGCAGGTGGCGCAGGTCCTCGCGCAGGTGCTTGTGCAAGCGCTGCAGGCGCTTTCGCCGCTGCTGGTGCAGATCGGTCCGCTGTTCGCGCAGCTGCTGACCGCGCTGATGCCGCTTCTGCCGCCGATCCTGGACCTCGCGATGAAGCTGCTGCCGCCGCTGGTCCAGATCATCCAGTCGCTGTTCCCGGTCGTGGTGACGGCGATCCAGATTTTCACCCAGCTGGTGAACCTGCTGATGCCGATCCTGATCCCGGTCATTGAGAAACTCGGCGACATCGTCGCGACGGTGGCGCAGAAGCTCGCAGACCTGATCTCGTGGGCGATCGACAAGGTCGTCATGCCGACACTGCGGGCGCTCAAGGATTTCCTGACGAACGGCGTCGGCCCGGTGTTCTCGTGGCTGTACGACAACGTCGTCAAGCCGGTGTGGGACAAGATCTCGTCGGCGATCGACCTAGCGTGGAATCGCGTCATCAAGCCAGCGTGGGACGCCCTCAAGGACGGGATGACCGGTGTCGGTTCGGTGATGCACTCCGTGGCCGACACCATCGGCCGGATTTGGGACGGGATCCTCAACACGATCCGTAACGCAGTCCGCACGGTCGGTGGCCTGCTGAAGAAGGTGCCCGGGTTCATCCCCGGCTCGGACAAGGCCCACGACCTCGGTAACGCGCTGGTCGACTGGGCGAACAAGAAGGCGTCGGGCGGGAAGATCGTGGGCCCTGGCGGCCCGCGAGACGATGTGATCCCGGCGCTGCTGTCGAACGGCGAGTTCGTCGTCAACGCAGCCGCGACGTCCCGGAACCTGCCGCTGCTCGAGGCATTGAACAGCAACCGGTTCGCCGACGGCGGCCGGGTCGCACTATCGCGGGCGCAGGCGTATGCGCAGTCCCACGATGGTGAGGACTACGACTACGGCGGCGCGAACGGCGGTGTCGACTGCTCGCTCTACACCTCGGGTGTCACCGCCGCGCTACTCGACCGCGACCCCGGCGTGCGGCTGTTCAACACCGAGTCGGACTTCCCGCAGCTCGGGTTCCAGGAGGGCAGCGACAAGGACGGCTGGTCGATCGGCATCCACCGCGGTGGTGGCGGCCCGAACTCGCATATGGCCGGCACATTAGCCGGTGTCAACGTCGAGTCGTCGGGCGCGGGCGTGCACTACGGCCCGGGCGCTGCGGGCGCGGACGATCCGCAATTCGAGCTGCACTACTTCCTGCCGCGGAACCTGTGGAGTCCGCCGGACACCGGCGGCGACGGCGGTGTCGCCGGGCTCAAGGGTGTTCCCTCCCCGGGGAACTACGGCGGCACCGGCGGTTCTCAGGTGTCGATGCCGTCCGGCGGATACACGCCGGCACCGGGCGGATACCCGTCCACCAGTCCCACCACTGCTGGTGCCGGTACTGGAACGGATACGGGCGGTCCGGACCTGTCGGGGTCGATCTCGGATGCGTTTGGGAACGCGGCGAAGGCGTTCGTGACGGGCCAGATCTCCGATGCGCTCGGCACGGTCGGCGTCAACGATGAGGTGCCGCCGATCGTGCAACTCGGTGCGGGGCTACTGCAGGGCAAGTACCGCACCCCGCCGCCGGCACCGAAGGACAGCGGGTCGGGCCAGTACGCGCCCGGCGCGGCACCGCTGCTCCCGAAGGCCGGCACCGCGCCAGCACTACCAAGTGGTGGCGGGGCGTGGACGCCGCACGAGGCACCAAAGCTCGGCGCCGCTACCCCCGACCCGTCGGAGGCCGGGGTCGTCAAGTACGACCCCGCCGGTGGGGCCGAGCAGTGGCGTGGCCTGGTCCAGTCGGTGTTCGAGCAGGCCGGGTGGAACAGCGACAAGCCGACCGTGAACGCGGTGATCGGGCAGATCCAGATCGAGTCCTCGGGTGACCCGAACGCGCAGAACAACACCGACAGCAACGCAGTGGCCGCCGACCCATCGGTCGGCCTGCTGCAGGTGATCCGGTCGACGTTCGAGTCGTACCGGTCGACGCAGTACCCGGATGACCAGCGGGACCCGGCGGCGAACATCTACGCCGCCGCGAACTACGTCATCTCGGATCCGAAGTTCGGGGGCCGCGGCATTGCCGGGGTGTGGCCGACCACCGCCGGCTATGCGACCGGCGGCCCGGTCATCGGACCCGGGACGGGCACGTCGGATTCGATCCCGGCGCTGCTGTCGAACGGTGAGTTCGTCGTCAACGCGCTCGCCGCGCGCGCGAACATGCCGCTCCTCGAGGCGATCAACTCCGGATCCGCGCAGATGGCGGCCGGCGGGGTCCTCGCCGCGCGCGTGTCGGTTCCCCAGCAGGCCACAGCGGCGTCGCCGCAACGGGCGGTGGAGGAGCACGTCCACTACCACGTCGCGGACATGGATGAGGCGATCCGCAAGGAACGCACCCGACAGAAGCAAGACGCGCTGACGTTCGCGCCGAGGAGGGGGTGACGTGGTGGGCAAGGCTGCACTGATTGAGCTCGAGGGCGTGGACGGCACCATGTTCACGCTCTCGGGCCTGGGCATGGGCAACCGGGGTGTGGAGTTGGCGACCGATCCGGACGGCCTCTACGACGCGCCGGTGAAGACGATCCTGTTGGCGGCGGCGTTCCAGACCGGTGCGAGCTACGGCGGAAAGCGGATTCTGCACCGCGACATCGTGTTCGGTGTCAACGTGTTCGGCAGCAAGCAGGTGTCGTGGGAGTTCGCCGACTCCGAGTGGCGCAAGGCGTGGTCGTACGACCACGACTGCAAGCTGTGGATCACCACGGAGGAGTCGCGCCGGTTCCTGCGGGTGCGCCTGTCGGAGCAGCCGCGGTTCAAACCTGCCCGTGACCCTCGTCTGAACGAGTACGGGCAGGTCACCATGACGGTCCGCGCCTACAACCCCTGGTGGTGGGAGGACGACGTCACCGCCACGTGGACGTCGAAGACGGACACCCAGCCGGTCGACGCATCGTCGGAGACCGGCCACAAGGTGGAGATCGACACGATCCCGGTGTCGAACCCGACGGACAACCCGATCTGGCTGGTGTGGCAACCGCAGTCGGTTCCCGGCGCGAAGACGCTGCTGCCCGACTTCTCCTGGGGTAGCGACGAGTTCGAGCGGGCCGACGAGGATGCCGAGCGGCAGATCTGGATGCCGGCCCCGTCGATCGCGGGTCAACGCATCCTCGTCGACACCGACCCGGAGGCGATCGACGGGCAGGTCGTGACGTTCCTGCAGGCCGCCGACGGCAGGCTCGGCAAGCCGAACTCCGGTGAGCCGCTGTGGGCGCAGATGGGCGGCATCGCGTTCGTGTACCCGCTCCCGCCGTACACACCGGAGGTGCAGGTGCCCGTGGGCGTATCGAACGCACCGGCCGGGTGGTCCGTGCAGGTGCGGTGCCGGCGGCCGTGGTCGCGGCCGTGGGGGCTGCAGTCATGACGGCGCCGGTACTCGACCCTCAGGTCGACTTCGATGCCGCGTTCGAGCAGATCACCGAGCAGCTGCGCGGCGACCAGGCGTCCCGGATCGTGCCGCCGCTGGTACGGCTGTGGGACGGCGACTGGAACCTCCGCGGGATCTGCAAGCGGGAGAACTCGGCGAACTTCCAGCTCCTCGACAACGAGACCGGGACCGGCGCGCTCGAAATGCCAGTCGACTACTTCCTCGCGAAGTGGGCGTACCAGGTCAAGGCACGCAAGACCACGAACATCCACATCACCGTCGACAAGGACGGGGCCCGCTGGTCGGGCCGGATGGACGAATGCCTGATCGTCCACAACGACAAGGGCGAACGTGTCGTCCGGATCCTGTTTAAGCACGACTACGAGGAACTCAAGCACATCCTCGTGTGGTCGAATCCGTTCCTGCCGGCGGAGATTCAGTTCCCGAAGCTGTGGGTGCTGTTCGGGCCGGCGAAGTGGGCGCTGAAGACGACGCTGCTGGTCAACATCATGCGGCTCGAGGCGTCGCTGTGGATGCTGCCCGACGACCCGATGAACCCGAACGGCTGGTTCAACTTCGACCAGTCCACCTGGTCGATGGTCGTCAAGCCCGACACCGAACCAGACCGGTCGGTGCCGGCGATCGTGCACTCACGGTTCAAGACGATGCACGAGACGTCGCAGCACACCGCTGCGGACGCCCAGTTGTCGTGGGAGGCGCGCCGCTACCTCGCCGGTGACCCGCCGCCGTGGCCGGGCGCGAACCTCCGGCCTGGCTGCCTGGTGTTCGACCTGGTCGACAAGTCCGCGTGGAACACCGGCACATCGTTCGGTGGCGACCTGTTCGGTGGGCTGATCCGTGAGCTGATCAACATCGGCGGCGACGGCATGACCGAAACCGTTGAGACGGTGCCGGATCCGAACATCCCGGACCAGTACCGGCAACCCGGGTTCAAGGGCACGATCCCGTCGATGCCCGCGGTCGTCTTCCGTGACGGCGAACACACCGGCATCCAGTCCGCGCAGTTCTCGATCAAACCCGCGACCGACGTCGGCATGGTCGCCGGCGGTAAGTCCGCGCCGGGCGTCAACGAGGCCATCTCGGCCGCGATCATCGGCATCGGTGGGTTCCTCGGTTCCCTGTTCGGCCAATCCCAGATCGGGCCCGCAGTGGACGCGGTCTTGAAGCCCCTGTACTGGGACACGGTCGCCGCGTGGGGTAAGTGGAAGGACACCGGCCGCGCAAGGGATCTCGGCTGGTCGCACTACCACGAAGGCATCGCACCCGGCGGGGACCGCGCCTACACGCTGTCGTGGCTCCTCGCGATGCGCACCGGCATGTGGCAGACCCGGGGAACGACCAGCCACACCGTCACCGTCGTCGACGGGTGTCCGTGGCGGATCGGTGAACGCGGCCATGGTCACTTCTTCCTCGGCGACCGCATCGGCACGACCGTGCGAGAGATGCCCGGCCAGATCTTCGTCGACCGGGTCTCCGAACTCGTGCTGGCGTGGGATCGAGACACCTGCCCGACATGGAAGATCACCGTCGGCGCGCGGCAATTCGAGGACCCCGTCATCAAGTTGTTCTCCGTCGCCCAGGACTTCATGGGCATGCTCCACGACCTAGGAGTGATGTAGTGGCACAACGCCTTCCCACCCTCGATACGTGCGACCCGGACGATCCGCGCGACGCCTTCCAGTGGGCGCTCGTCGCGCTGCCGTTCGGTCCCGGTCAAGGGATGACGATGCACCACGACACCCGCGGTGACTGGTCGAAGCACTTCCACGACCTTGCGTTCGTGCACGGACCATCGTTGGCGAAGCTCGCGGACGAGAACGGGATGATCCACGTCTCCCAGCTGCCCGAGCAGAAAATCAAGTACCGGGCGCCGTGGCGGGGCCAGCAGCACGCGCTGAACGCGTCCGGGTCGTGGGTGCCGATCAACGACGACGACCCGGAGCCGCCGCCGATCCCGAACATGGCCGAGTACACCGCCCATGAGCAAGAGGTCGTCGCCGAACAACTCCGCTACACCGGCGTGGTGAAGGACAAGCCGCCGGCCGTCGATCTCGCGAAGGTCGCTATGCCGCCACGCGACCAGTTCAACCCGACCGATCACTCCCCCTCGACCGTCAACGGCTACCTCATGGCGGCCGGTGAGCAGGAGCGGCGCCGGGTGTTGGCGGTGGAGATGACCGGCAAGCATCGCGACCAGATCCTCCGCAAATGGCCAGCCGAATGATCCTGGAAGGACCACTCCCGTGACAGACACCCTCTACGCCGACGTCTCCGAATGGCAGGCACCGGTCAACGACTCCTACCCGCACCGGGTGCTGTGCATCCGGTCGAACGATGGCACCTACCGGGATCGGAACTGGTGGCAGAACCTGAACTGGTGCGAGGCCGCGTGCGACTCGGGCAGGCTCGAGTTCTTCATCGTGTACTTCGTGTGGCGCCCGAACTGGCAGGAGACCGTCGACGCTCTCAAGGCCAACGTCGGTGTCCCGCATTCGCGGATGGCCGTGATGATCGACGTCGAGTCGTGGGGCGGGCAGATCAGTGGCGACCAGTCCGACGGAATCAACAAGGCCTACTGGGCCATCGCCGACTGGCTCGGCGACAAGCGGCGGGTCATCGGCTACGGCAACACCTACGACCTGAACACCCTGTGGCGCACCAAGCCCGACGGCATCCGCCTGGTCGTCGCCGGATACGGACAGCAACCCGACTACCCGGGCATGGTCGCGCACCAGTACACCGACGGCCAGGGCTACGGCGGAGGCCTACCCGAGGGCGCGCCGCCGTTCGGGAACTGCGACATGAACGCCGCCAACGGCCTCGACCCCGCCGGGTTTGCCGCCGCGTGCGGTATCGGCACCACCTCATCCCCCACACCAGGAGGTCCACTGATGGCCCTGTCCGACGCCGAGCAGCGCGAACTGCTCGATAAAACCCGCGCGATCCACGCCGCACTCTGCGCACCGCGGCCCTCGCTCATCAAGCCCACCGACGGGGCCCCGCCCGCACAGTTCGACCTGCCGACGTTCGTGCAGTGCGCCGACGCCGCCACCTACCGCACCGAGCGGACCGTCGCCGAGATCGCCAAGAAGCTGGGAGTGACGGCGTGAGCGACATCGAGAACCGGTTCGACTTCCATCCCGCGGCGACCGCGGACCGGCGGGCGGCGCACGAGAGCATCCGCGAGGGCTGCAAAGCGCTCGCATTGTTCCTCGAGGCGAAGGTGCCCGTTGGCCGTGAGAAGGCCCTGGCACTCACCAAGGTCGAAGAGGCCATGTACTGGGCAAACGCGGCAATCGCCCGTCAGGAGGACTGCCAGTGAACACCCTCATCGCGAAGTGGCCAGCCATCCGCCAGGCCACCTACGGTGTCCTGTCCGCGGTGCTCGCGGTCGCCGGCGGATTCGGTCTGGTCACCGCCGACCAGACCGACCAGCTGCTCGCCGCCACCGCATCCATCCTCGGAGCAGCAAGCCTCATCGTCGCCGGTCTACACGTGGACCGCGGCCCGAAACCGGCCCCGCTGTCCGAAGACGGTCTCGCGCACGTGATCACCACCGCGGTCAAGGCCGCACAGCCCGCACCCACCATGCAGCCCCCGGCCATTCACACGGTCAACGTCGACCCGGGCCTGGACCTGTACCAGCTCGAGGATCGAATCCGGCAGAAGATGACCGCTCAGTTCCCGCGCGCGACCGTGGCGGTCAACCTGGGCGCCGCCGCGGTCGATGCTGCGCGCCGCGAACTCGAGCAGCAACTCGGTCGGTGACCGGTGGGTGAGGACCAGCTCGTCCCCGACGAGGCCACCCACCATCCCATCGTCATCTGGGCCGCGGTGCTCGTCATCGCGGTCCTGCTGATCGCGATCGGCAGCCGCAAACTCGCGGCCATCGTCTCGCCCGGATGGGAGTGGTGGGTGAACCGGCACGACCGACGAATCCAACGGCAAATCCGCATCGAAGCCGACGCACGGCTGCTCCACGACGAGCGTGTCGGGATCCTGCTCGACCGGATCGACGGCCTCACCGCCGAGATCGCCGCGCAACGGCAGGAGCTGACCAGGCAACGCGACGAGGAACGCACTCGCGCCGAGGCATACGCGCGTGAACTCGCCGGCGTGCGCAGCCAGCTGGACAAGGCCCTCGATGAGATCCGCGCCTTGAAGGACGCCCAGGAGGTGTAGCCGATGACCACACCAGGCGGTGCGGCACCAGATGGGGCGTGGCAGTACGGCAGCCGGTACGGGCAGGACATCACCGAAGCGTCGGCGAAGGCGATGATCCGCGGCCAGGGCGCGCCCGGCTACGAGTCAGCCGACGACCACTGGAAAGGCGAGATCGACAAGTTCGCTGCCGATCTCGACGCCGTCCGCGACGGGCAGATCGGCCTGGGTGACCGGGTCGATCTGCTCGAGGGCGCGCAAGGCTACTGCTGCCTGTTCATGTCGCGGAACTGGAACGTGCCGGGCGGGCGTTGGATCGTGTTGCCGTTCGACACGCAACTCGGGCCGAACGTCGGTGCCAGCCCGTACTCCGGTGCTGGGATTGTGTTCGGTTCGCAGGGCTTGTGGCGAGCGGATGCCCACGTGACGTTCTACCCGCCGCCGGCCTCATGGTTCGGGTCGACGACGTACGTGTTGGCGCAGCTGTCGATCGTGGTGATGAACGGCGGATACGAGTTCTCCCGCAAGACATTCGACATCGTCATCACGTCGGCCGGCGCCGAGACGGCGGCCTTCTCCCACACATTCGTGTTGCCGGGTCCGAACTACTCCGTGCACCTCGAGCTGAAGCACCAGCAGTCCGGCGCATGGATCTACGGCGGCACCACCCGCAGCGCGCTGTCGGTGAACAAGTGGTCGGTCGGCGTAGACAATGCGTTGGTGCTGCCGACCGTCCCTGACGGCGGGACGCTGACATGACCACCCCGGGTGGTCACGCCCCGGACGGTGCGTGGGTGGTTGGGTCCCGATACGGGCAGGACATCACCGAGGCCTCAGCTGAGGAGCTGATGACGCGGCCCGGGCGAACCGCGTACGAGGCCGCGGCCGGTTCATTCCGCGAATGGCGCGAGCAGTACCGGTCGTCGATCGCCAACATGAAGGACGGCCAGCTCGCGCTGAATGGCCGCACCGACCTGCTCAAGAACGTCTCCGGCTATGGGTGCGCGGTGATGGGCCGGAACTGGCAGCTGCCGCATGGGTCGATGGTCGTCATGCCGTTCGACCGGCAGGTCGGCCCGACCAAGCACGTGAGCATCGTCAGTGAGGACCAGTACCACGGACGGCTGTGCTTGAAGGCCGGCGGTCTGTGGCGGGTCGATGCTCTTCTGTCGCTGCGCTACCAGGCGTTCACCAGACAGGTCACACTCGAGCCGCTGTACCCCGGTGGGCCGATGATCGTCCACACCTACGACTACGAGAAGACAGTCACCCCGTCGTACACGATCGAGGTCCTTGACTCCCAAGGGAATGTGTTCTCCCCGAAGGTGTTCCAGGGCACCTCGGCAGTGACGAACTGGTGGGCGAAGGACTCTGGCGGCTCGCCGACCAGGTCGCAATCGAACGCGTTCAGCACCACTTTCGTGGTGCCGGAGATGCCGCCCGAGGACGATCCCGACGCCCCGAACCACTGGTGCTATGTGCGGGTCTCGGCGCAGTGGACCAGCGTGGCCCAGCCCAACTCGTTGTTCTCCGACTCGTTCGGGAAGTTCCTCGGCGGCACGGAGAAGTCCGGCCTCTACGCGTCGCGCTGGTCCCGCGACGTCAACCACGTCAACTACCAGCCGACCGTTCCCGACGGCGGCACCCTCAGCTGATCGGAGACCTGATGTGTTTGTGATGTGGAAGATCCTCCGCTACGTGGCGCTGTTCCAGTTCGGCCGGGTGATCGCGTGACGATCATCTCGGAGCGGATCGCCGACCTGGCTGGCGTTCCTGAAACCGGCACGGTGACGTTCTGGACAACGGTGTTGCGGGAGAACGACACCCACACCGGCACCGTGACCACCAGGCGGCACTCGTTCTTGGTCGTCGCCGGGCTGCTGACGACCACCGACCTCGACCCGGGCCCAGCGCGGGTACAGATCGGACCCCACGCCTACGACGTCGTGATCCCCGAGTCGACGGCGCCGATCCGGCTGTGGCCGCTGATCGACGCCGCACTCCCCGCGGCGCTGCCGCCCGGCACCGGGTGGATCCGCGATGGCGGCGGCATCGCCCGCGGCCAGGCACTCACCTCGACCGAGTACGCGGCGATCACGACACCCGATCCGGACAGCCTCTACTTCATCGTCGACCCCACCGCCTGACCCACCCATCTACCGAAGGCCCACCTCGAGCGAGGTGGGCCTTGTCATGCCCGAGGAGGCAACCCATGGCATCCACCGCCAAGCTGTACGGCCTGTTCGCCAAGTCGATGGCGAACAAGGAACTCAACCTCACCACCGACACGCTGAAGATGATGCTGGTCGGCAACAGCTACACCCCGGACCAGGACACCCACCAGTACAAAAACTCGGTCACCGGCGAGGTGTCGGGCACCGGGTACACCGCCGGCGGGGCGACCCTGGCGAACGTCTCCCTCGCCTACGACGCGGCCTCGAACACATTGAACCTGAAGGCCGACAACGTCACCTGGCCGGCATCGACGGTCACCGCCTACTACGCGGTCGTCTACGACGCCTCCCCCGGAACCGACCAGACCAGGCCGCTGATCTGCTACATCGACTTCGGCGGACCCGTGTCCACGACGGCGGGCACGTTCCAGATCACGTGGGACTCCAACGGCATCATCGGCCTGACTGCATCCTGACCTGCTCGACCCTGAGATAGGAGGTGGCCGTGGCGGGCATCTACAAGCGCGGTCGGGCGGTGACCGCGATCCGGCTCGGCACACACCACGTCACGCGCGTGTTCCTCGGCGACAAGCTGGTGTGGGACGGCACGGTGTCACAGATCGTCACCGTCACCCGCGCCCGATCAGCCGGGAAGGCGTTCGTCCCTGGTATGCGTGCGGATGCCGCCACGGTCGCCAAGAAGGCGCAAGGCTACGGGCACGCACACAACGTGCTCGCCGCCTCGGCAGGATCGACGGTCACACCACCGCGGGCCTCGCTGGTCGAGTCAGGGCATGTCCCGGTGGTGACAGCGGACGCGAACGTGTTCGTCTCCCGCGCAGCATGGTCCGGGTCGGCGATCGCGCCGGCGAATGTCGGGTTCCTGTCCGATGGGACGATCCTCGCCGGGCGTGCCGCGTCCGCGTGGGTGGCCCGCCCGCCAGAGCTGCTGGCCGAGGCGTTCCCGGAGCCAGTGTCGCAGTCTCGCGGGTTCGGGCAGGCGTACGCGCCGACCGTCACCGGCGGCGCGGAGGTCACCCCGACTCGCGCTGACAGCTCGCTCGCCGGGCATCGCCCGGTCGTCTCGGGCGAGGGCCTACGGGTTCCGCGCGCGGCGGGCGTGTGGCGGGTGCATCAGCCGATGGTGTCGGTCGCCCCCTACCCCAGCAACGCGACGTTCCCCGGCGATGGGGTGTTCCCCGGCGGTGAGCAAACGTCATGGAGCGCGAACACCGCCGCAGACCGAGCGGTCGGCACGTGGCAGGCACGTCCGCCGACCGTTCAGGCGCTTCCCGGCGTGGTGCCGACGTATGTTGGTGCGCTCGCCGCCTCGACCACGACGGCTTCACTGTCGGCGGTCCCGCCATCTGGGGTGCAGGCCGGGGATCTGCTGGTCTGGATCATCACCACCTGGGATGCGACGATCCCCACAGTCCTGTCCGGGTGGACACTGTCCGCCGCGACGGATGGCTCGGGCGGGGTGTCATCCCGCACGTACGTGTACTCGCGGCGCGCGGTCGACGGCGGAACCGCCGGTGCCGCGGCGCTGTCGAACGCTCCGTCAGGTGGCGAACACCTGGGCACTGTGGTGGCGGTGCGCGGCTCGCTCGGCGTG
>NZ_JAAIVF010000007.1 GCF_029589495.1 Speluncibacter jeojiensis | reverse complement strand
CACATCGATGGACGTGCACTGGCCCCTCGCGACCTGCGTCAGCGGCGCCTCGGCGATCAGTGTGTTACGTGAGCGCACCGAGACGGTGCCGTCCTTCGCGGTGACGAACAACCCGCGCTCGAGCGCATCGGTCCCCGCCTGCTTCGGCGCGGTCGAGAGCAACACCGCGTTGTCCCCGCCGGGTTGCTGCGCGAGCCGGTCAACGGCCGTGCACGGCACCGCCAGGTCGAGCTCGGTGGGTGCGTACGACACCAGCGGGGCGGTCACCGCGTTCAGGCTGTGGTCCTGAGGCCAGTTGACCTGGGCGGTCGTCTGCGTGACCGGCAGGACCGGCGTCAACACCGCCAGCACGAACCCCAACAACCCGGACACCATCGCCACCCGGCGCGCAACGCGCACCCGTGCCCGCTCATCGCGGGAAGAACTGTCCCCGGAAGTCGATGAAGCAGGTGCAGGGTCACTCACAGTGATCGACACGACAGCCGACCTTAGCTGAAGCCATCAACTACCCTGCCCCGAGAACAAGGCGTTGGTGGGTCGACTTCACAAGAGTTCTGCATCGTGGAGCGATGTTCGGCACTCCGAACGAGATGAAATCCACCCTACCTAATACGGGAACATGTGTTCGACACCCTTGATAGGCTCAGGCAAGGCGGGCCGGCGGTAGGTAACTATGGGAAGCGTCGGCCCGCCTGCCTTGGTCCTGACACATCGTTCGCCAGAGCTTCCGGGTGACTTGCCGTTTGAGGCAACGTTGCGCTTCTCGCTGCGACTTTCCTTCGGCGAGTTTGCGCTGATAGTAGGCGTGCCCTTCGGAACTGGGAGTTCGTGCCTGACTGAGCGCGACGACATGGATGGCGGAATTGAGTATCCGGTCACCTGCCCGGGAGAGCCGGTGACGGTTGTTGTCTGCGCTGGCGACCTCGACCGGGGCGGTGCCGGCGTAACAGGCGAACGCGGCCTCGGTGGGGAACCTGAAAGGGTTACCGGTGCGGGCGAGGATGCGGCCAGCCATCACCGGACCCACACCGTGGATTTCGGTGAGCGTGGACTCCGATTCGGCGAGGATGGCCTCGGTGCGTTCGGTGATGTCGGCAATCTGGACCTGCGTGCGGTGCAGATCGCCGACCATCTCCAGTCCCAGTGTTTTGCGCAGCTCGTCACACGGGGTGAGCGGTTGGAAGCATCACAACACGAGCCGGGCCTTGCCTGCGTCCAGCCCGATGTCAACCCCGCCGGGCAGCAACTCGCGCAGCAGAGCATGAAGCTGGTTGATCAGGCGTTGGTGATGCACGATCAGGTTCTTGCGGCGCTCGTCGAGCAGCCGCAACAGATCGGTGTGGTCCTCGGTGCGTACCGGACGGGAATCGCCCTGTAGCGCCGCCACGCACGCGGCTGCGGCCGCATCGATCCGATCGTTCTTGCGGCGGTTGCCGCAGGAGAGCTGCCGAACCCGGGCGGTCGCTGTCGATGGCACATCGACCACATCCTCGCCGTGGCAGATCAGCCACTGCGCCAGGTGATGTCCGAGTCCGCGCGCATTCTCCACCGCCCAGCGTCGCTGTGGCCATTGCGCGGACCATGTCAGCAGTCGGTCGTAGTCCTCAAACGAAGAATTGATCCGCAGCGAACCCAAGTCGGCGTTGGTGGCCGGGTTCACTGCGGTGGCGCTGTGGGTGGACTTGTGGGGGTCGATACCGATGACGATCACGGGCGAACGTGTCCTCCGGTGCATGTAGCGTGCGGCGTGGTGAGGATCCGCGGTCGGCAGTCCGACTTTCGGGCACCGCAACCTGCGGTGCTCATGCCTCTGTTGGGCCAGTCCGCGGACGGAGACCGCAGGGAAGGCAGACCCTGGGTGAGCCAACCCCTCTCGCTAGTGCTAGCGGGGCGACAGGAAGAGCGCGAGCTATCCCTGCGGTCTCCTACGGCACGTTACGAACCCGTCGGTTCGAACACGAGACCGCGGACACATACAAGTCGGAGAGCGGAGATGAACATGACCGTGTCGACGTCCACGCAGGCCCCGACGTCATCCACCCGTCCCCCCGGCGCCCGGCGGAGCATCCGGCGTCGCGCCGGTCTTCTGCTGACGGTCGTCGCCACCGCTACGGCGACGGCCTTCGGCGCCGCAGGCACCGCCCAGGCCGCACCCGCCACCACGCAGATCGACCCGGTGCAGGGCCTGATCGCCGCGGGCGTGCCCGCTCAGGTGGCGCGGCAGGCGGCCGTCGTGAAGCCTGCCTCGGCCGACGGTGTCGTCCCGATCGCCCACCCCGGCAGGCAGTTCAGCTTCCCTGGAACCGAGGTCGACGCGGTGGTCGACCCCGAGCAGGGCTCCGTCACGGTCGTGCAGCGCTGGCTGTCGGGACCGTCCGGGCTGTCGGTCGGCTGGACCAATCTGGGCAACGGCAGGTCGGGGGTCACCGGCCTGTCGGACGTGGTCCCGGTTCCCGACGACATCCACTACGGCTCCGCCTATGCCGACCACGCCGCGACCCTCGCCACCGGGGGCGGCCACGTCGCGCTCGTGGTCTGGGGGCAGATCCCCGGCTGGACCGGCCTGATCCCGCTGGCTCCGGAGTACTTCGGGATCATGACCCCGTCGGCCGCCCTGCTGCGGGTCTGATCACCGGCGGGCCACCACCCACGGCGAGGTGGCCCGAGGCGCTGTCGGGCCCGTCGGCAGTGGGATGATGAGGCACGTGCCGACGCCCCCACCGCTGCCCGTCAAGGACGGGATCGGACCGACCCGGCTGCGGGTCCCGGCGTCGGGGCCGTGGGCGACGATCGCCGAGTACGTCGCCTCTCGCTTCGCCCATCTGGATGCCGACGTGCTGTATCGCAGGTTCGACGCGGGCGAGATCGTGGCCGCTGACGGCAGCCCGGTCGGCCGCGACGCCGCGCTGGGGACGCACGAGTTCATCTGGTATCACCGCGACCTGCCGAACGAGGAGCCGCTGCCGTTTCGCGAGGAGATCCTGCACGTCGACGACGACCTCGTCGTGATCGACAAACCACACTTCCTGCCCACCACCCCGGCCGGGCGCTACCTGCGCGAGTCCGCGCTCGTGCGGTTGCGGGTCCGCCTCGGCAACCCGGACCTGACGCCGATCCACCGTCTCGACCGCGCCACCGCGGGCCTGGTGATGTTCTCGGCCCGCCCCGAAACCCGCGGCGCGTATCAGTCACTGTTCGAACAGCGCAGGGTGACAAAGGTGTACGAGGCGGTGTCGAGGCTGCCGGATGGCTGGGACGCGGACACGCCGACGCTCGCCGGCCACACGGTTCCCGTCGTCTACCGCAACCACATCGAGTCGCGCCGCGGTGTCCGGCAGGCCCTCGTCGACGACCGTCGAGAACCCAACGCGGAGACGCTGATCGACGTGCGCGGCGCCGGTGTGAGCGCCTCCGGCCGCGCCGTGCTGCACACGATCCTGCGTCCACGCACCGGTCGGATGCACCAGTTACGGGTGCATCTGGCCGCGCTCGGCACCGGGATCCTGGGCGACCGGCAGTATCCCGACGTGCTGCCCGAGGCGCCCGACGACCACGGCCTGCCGCTCCAATTGCTCGCGCGGGAACTGGAATTCACCGATCCACTGTCAGGTGCGCTGCGGCGCTTCGTCTCCGGTCGGACATTGAGTGAGGCGCCGGCCTAGGCGACTCCGAGCGGACGCACGCTCAGGCCGGCTCGCGCAGCACGCCGACGTGGCGCACCGTGCCGGACAGTCCGGGCAGTTCCTGCCGAGGCGACCAGGTGTTCAGTCCGTCGGTGCTGTCGGAGTAGAAGTACTTCCCCTCGGTGTAGCCGTCGAAGTACATCCGCCAGGTGCCGTTCGGCAGTTGGGTCAGGGCCGGACCTTCCACGAGCGTGCCCCAGTTTCCGGGCGGGACGAAGCGGTACGGGCCGGCCGGCGACGACGCGACAGCGTGCTCGATGACCTTCTTCGTCTCGTTCTTGGTGAACGCGTGATAGGTCGAGCCGACCTTGACGATGGTGGTGTCGATGTGGTCGGCGCCGATTCCCTGGAGCGGAACGGGCGGGCCCCACGACCGAAGCGAGGGGTCGAGCGCCGTCATGATGTACGGCACGAAGCCGCCGCCGGTCGACATCGACAGGACGAGGTTGACGCGGCCGTTGTCGACGAACCAGTCGGGCGCCCACGCCTTCGTGGTGAACGGCGAGAGCGATGGTCCGTCGCTGGATCCCGGGAACTGCGACGAGCCCGGCCCACTCGAACCGAACAGGCCCTGCCCGTCGCCCGTGCCCGGCAGCAGGGCGCAGCACAGCGGGACCGGCCAGTTCTCCAGGAACGTCCAGTTGACGCGGTCGCTGCTGCGCGCGAGGCCGATGCTGGTCGCGCCCGTCGTGTAGGCGAGGTAGTAGAAGCCGTCCGAGTTCCGGAAGATCCGCGGATCGCGCACGAGACCCGACGGCGGCACGTACGCCGCCTTGCGGAGGAGTTGGAAGTTCGTGCCGTCCGACGACTGGTAGACGTCCATGGCGCGGTCGGTGGCATTGCTGAACGCCACCATCGTGTAGCGCCAGCCAGAAGCCGGGTCCGCGCCGCTGCTCGCCGGGACCGAGACCAGCAGGGCGGCAACGGCCAGCAGCACCACCGAGACCATGGAGAAGACGGTTCGCTTCGTACGCACCATCGGAGCAGTATCCGACACCAGGCGCGGGCCCGCTCGACTTCGGCTCAGACACGCCGGAACCGAGGGCGCGCGACCGCCGGCGATTAGCCTTGCCCGATGGCCAACCCGAACGCCGAACACCTGCATCCCGAGTCCCTCGACGAGTGGCACGCGTGGTTGCGGGACAACCACGTCGAATCCGACGGCGTCTGGCTTGTGTTCTGGCGCAAGGAGTCCGGGAACACTCCTCTCGACTACGACCAGGCGGTGCGGGAGGCGCTGTGCTGGGGGTGGGTCGACGGGCACACGCGGACCATCGACGAACACCGACGGGGCATGTGGTTCACACGACGCGGCCGCAACAGCGCATGGGCCGCGTCCAACAAGGCACGCGTGACCGATCTGCTCGCCGAGGGACGCATCCAGCCGGCCGGACTGGCCGTCATCGACGACGCCAAACAGCGCGGCCTGTGGACCCTACTCGACGACGCCGAGGCACTGGTGGAGTCGCCGGAGCTGGCCGCGGCCCTCGACGCCGCCCCGCAGGCCCGGACCCATTGGGACGCGTGGCCGCCGAGCGTCCGCAAGTTCGCGCTCAGCCAGATCGCCTTCGCCAAGCAACCCGCGACCAAGACCAGGCGCATCGCCGGCATCGTCGAGAAGGCCGCACGCAACGAGCGGCCGTGAGGCTCGTTGCGGGTATACCGCAGCCAGCAGCACTGGCGACGCCCATGCAGCTACCTCGGGGATGCCCGCGAGCCTGCGACCGCACACGACGAATGGCTGGATGAATCTCCACCGCTTCCAAGACGCCCGACGCCCGACGCGCTAATGTCGCACGACCCGGCATCGTTGCGGGCGGGACCGAAAGGAGAGTGCTGTGGACCTAGTCAGCATCATGAACCGCGGCTCAGCGGTCGTTCGCCAAAACGACGCGGCCGACCATCTGCGGCGCTCGGCCGAAGCTCTCGTGCGCGCGGCGTCGGAATATGAAGGCTTCGGTGTAGTGGCCGCCAGCCCCCAGGCAGAGCGCGTGCTCGGGGCCGCGATGATGCTGGCACCGACGATTCACGGGGACAGTAGCGGCCCGTCGATCGTCTTCGACGTGAACTACGCGAGCGGAACCATGCTCGCCCGCGCGGCTCGACGTCTTCGGGACCGTGGCAACGAGTCACGGCTCGTCGGCATCGTACTCAACCCGCTAGTCGATTCGGGTGTTGAGACCCGCGTCGCTGGGCTCGATCATGTCCGCGTCGAACCCAAACGGCCCCCACTACGGCAACAGAGCCAGGGCAGCATAGACCGCGTCGCGGTACTTGCTCACAGATAACTCCACTGCCGCCGCCTCCAGTTCGTCCTTCTTCTTCCCCGCGAGCGTCGCGAGTCCTTGGGCATCCTTGGCCTCCACCCGGACATGCGGAACCTCATTCAGCACGAAAAGGAGAGCGCCCTCGGCGTGGGCCCGCTGGAACGTGGCTCGACTCCTGCGCGCGACTGGTGATGCCCCCGCAGTCTTGAGCGCGGCAGCCCCGAACGACAGCGCAGGAAGCCGTCCTTGGAGAAGCCGAGCAAGATTGACCGCCTGCGCTCCGGGCTCAGTTTCTGTCGTCTTGATGATGAAACAGTCGACGAGGACCGGGCCAGACGGTTGAAGCTCGACGGTCGCGACGTAGACCTTCGGGCTGCCGGCCGCCGGATCCACGGCGATTCCTAGCGCACGCATGCGCGAAACCTTAGCCTTCAACGTGTGAATCTGTCGGAGCTTCCCGCTGGGACGACGATCAACGACCGCTACGAGCTGATCAACAGCCTCGGGGGCGGGGCTGGCGGCTCGGTATATGAGGCACACGACCGGCACCTCGACGCTCGCGTCGCAGTCAAACTGCTCAACCCGTCGGACGAGGGCGCGACAGGACCCTGGCAAGAGGCCCAGCTGCTCGAACAGCTCAAGTCCAGATTCCTGCTCCAAGTGGTGAATGCCGATGTCGTGATCAACAGCGACATCCGGTTCATCGTCACTCCCGTCATGAGTGGTGGCGATCTCGCAGGACTCGCCGAACCGAACGGTCTGCGAGCTTCGGCGGCGGCTCACCTGGTGCAACAGATTGCCTCCGGACTCGATCGCATCCATCGGGCCGGCATGGTCCACCGTGACGTCAAGCCTGGCAACGTCCTGATACAGGACGATCACGCAGTTATGGGCGACCTGGGCTTCTGCCACTTCCTCGATGACGAAGGAACAGCACCTCCGAATGGAACCTTCTGCACGGTGGCCCCTGAGGTGATACAAGAAGGCGGCAGGTGCACGCCAGCGACCGATGTCTATTCGCTCGCGGCTACGGCGTTCTACCTCCTAAGCGGCGAGTACCCGATCGACCACCGGACCTCGAAGCAGAAGCAGCGCGATCGGATTCTAGCTGGTTCGATCCGCGAACTCCGGGCAATCGCCCCGCACGTGTCTCGAGCAGTCGGAACGGTGGTACGGAAGTCACTCAACAGCGACCCGAGAAAGCGCCATGCGAACGCCACGGAGTTCGGCAATGCCTTCGTGGGCGCTGTCCAGGGCAGTAGAGACTGGCACCGCATGGCGCATGATGGACACCTGCACTGCATCTTTGGAGCGAGCCACGGTGCAAAAAAGGAAGTCCAGGTCTGTTGCACTCAGATCGACAAGCGCTCGATCGAGGTCAGCGCCCGGATGGCTGAAAGCGGGCGCCAGGTTCCCGGAAGACCGGACATCTACGTCACGCCTGGCAGGCTGGCTGTAACACTGCAGCAGCTGACGGCAAGTCTCTGAGTCACGGTACGGACCGCAACGGTCGACCGCCGCGGTCCGCGACATTCATTTGGTCGCCCTGTCCGGAACGCGAAATCAGGTCCTGTCCTCAAGGGTGAAAATCGCATTCCCCTAGCCGGACGGAGCATTCCGGCTCTTCAGAGTTAGCAGGGGCGAGGCCGACGGACCCACATCCGCCGACGTCCACCATCATTTCGCTTCCCGGATGTACGTCACGCCGAATGCCCGCACCTGGCGGAATTCCTGGCGCGTGCTGCCGAAGTCGAACCAGCCACCTTCTTGCTTCTGAAAGATATCGAGGCCGCGACCGAGGTTGATTCGCCATCCGTTGTCCGTGCGGATCCAGCGATCGTGACCGCCAGGGTCCTTGGCCACCTCGACCTTGATGCCCTGTTGGTCAGCTCCCTGAATGATCTGACCAAGCATCTGCAACTGCTTCTGCTGGTAGTCGAGGTCGGTATCGAGCACGGTGAACAACTTGAACGTCACCTCGTCGGCGGGGTCTTTGGCCGAAGCGATCAGGGCCAGCAACTCGACAAGGTTCCGACCCTGATGGCTCATCCGGATGTACGGGTCATGCAACTCGATCTCGCTCGCACCTCGCAGGTACGGCATGAGGAGGGTCTCGAAGGAGATGCCGCGCTGATTTTCGACGAAGTCCCGCTGCCCCTCGAACAGCTCCTCTTTCGCCGGGGCCGGGACAATCGCTGTCCCCGGGCCGGCCGCACCCAGCGTGGGGCCAACCGGATCGGCGGATTCCTCACCATCGCCCGCGGCGCCGCGGCGACCATGGTGATAATGCGCGGGGTACTCGTCCTCCTCCAGTGTGGTGACGGCCGTCCACTCGCCAGCGAGCGACCGGTAGCCGAACTTCACCTCAGCCATGGTCGCGTCCAGGCGCAGGATCTGGTCCTTGACGCGCTTGCGGCCCTCGATCGCGAAGCGCAAGATCTCCTCGATCTCCGTAGCGCTTGCCTGCTCGTGCGGGTAGAGCAGCTTCATCAGGCCAGAGAAGGTCTTGTGGATACCGTCGCGGTCGCGGGTGGAGATGTCCGAGCCGAGCGTGAAGTACCGCTGGTAACGGTCGGAGTAGTCGAGGTTCCGCATCGACTTGAGGACCTCGGCAATGTAGTCGACGACGAAACCGTAACCACTGGAGAACATCTCGCCGCGAATCGTGTCGATCTCCCAGCCGGGAATGTAGAAGTGCAGCCGGTCGAGGTAGGCCGAGTCGTGGTAGCTCTCGGGGAGCTCGTCGAAGAGATCGGAGTGTTTGAGCATGTACGGCACGGTGTGCGAGGTGTTGCCGACGAATACCATCGACGCCTCCGCGCCGAGCGTCTCGACACCGCGGGAGAAGGACTTGTTCGCCATGTAGTTCTTCATGATGTCGACCAGCGCCTTGTCGGTGCGCTTCTTCTTGCCCGCGAACTCGTCGAACGCGACGACGTCCCAGTAGCCGACGAGACCGATCTTCCCGTTGGCGTTGTTCACGAACAGTTTCGGCACGGTGATCTCGCCGCCGGAGATCAGCATGCCGTGGGGCGAGAACTCGGAGTAGATGTGCGATTTGCCGGTGCCCTTCGGACCCAGTTCGACGAGGTTGTAGTTGCGTTCCACGAACGGGATCAGCCGGGTCAGCTGAAGCAGCTTCGCGCGTCGGCCGAACATCTCGGGGTTGAACCCGATCGACTGGATCAGCAGGTCGATCCATTCGTCGGTGGTGAACGAGGCCCGGGCCTCGAGATAGCCGGCGTAGTCGAAACTCGACATCTGGATCGGCTGCAATCGGCCCAGAATCCAGGGCACGACGCGGGAGTCGTCGGTGTGGAAGTACTCGATGTCGCACAGGCACCACACGCCGCCCACCAGCAGTTTCTGGTTCGCGGTCACGGTGTTCGGCTCCACAAGCACCCCGCTGATGCCGAGGTTCGCGAAGGACGCCTGATACACGTCGTCCTTCTCGTTCAGCGTCACGCTGACCCGGTCGATGATCCGGAAGCGTCCTTTCTCGCGGATCTTCGACTTCACCAGCTCCGACTCGTTGCGGTGCACATAGTGCTCGGCGAGGATCCGGCGTACCTTCTCGATGCCCTCCTGGATCGTCGCCTCGTCGTCGGTCGCGGCGAACTGCCCGAGCAAGTACTCCAGTACGTAGGACGGCACGATCGCGTTGCCTTTGACGGCCTTGACCAGATCCTTGCGCACCACCGCTCCCGGGAAGTGCGCGTTGATCTTGCGGTCCAATGCGGTCGGCTCCGCCACGGCGTCCTCAGGGCCATCGTCGACTGTCTGCTCGATGAGGACCGCCTCGGTCAGGTCGATGTGGTCGCTCATCAGAAATCCCATCCGTCGTCGCTGGCGAAGGCACGTTTGATCGTGTACGGCGCGCTCTTGTACTTCTTCCACTGGTCGGTGCCCTCGATGGGCTCCGAGAGCCGGAACTCCACGCTGTGGTTGTTGGCCTCGTCCGCAGCCTTGCTGAGAAGCAGTGTGACGCTTTGGAATCGGTCGCGCCCCGCATCGCTGCTCGAGTCGAAGGTCATCTCCTGCTCGTCGGAGATCAGCGTGTCACCGAAGTAAAGGCCGGCACGCAGACGCCGCGCAGGTTTGTGCGGCTCCACCTTGGCCGATTGGTACAGCTTGACGACGATCTGCCCGGTCGTGATCCGATCCGACTCGGGGTGGATGTCGACGTTCACCGGCTCCACCGTGTCACTGCGGCTCTTGTTGATCTGGATCACCGGCACCACCACCTCCTGCAGCGACGCACCGCCGTGCACGAACTGGTATCCGGCTCCGGGTTGCACGATCCGCTGGATCGAGTTCGGGATCTGCACTTCCAGATCGCCTGACAGTCCCAGTTGATCGGGCTGGAAGGTCGTGAACGCTGCGTTTTTCTTCAAGCCTCGCCCCAGTACGTAGCGGCGCTTCGACTTTACGATCTGTTCGCCCTGCGGCTTCACCGTCAGGTTGAACTGCTCGGCCAGCTTGGAGCGCTGGTAGAGGAACCCGTGATCGGCAGTGACGATGATGTTCGTCGCGTTCGCGCTCGCGAGCTTCTTGACGATGTCGATCAGCTCACGGACCGCGTCCGCTGCCGCCGTGAATGTTCTGTGCTCGGAGACTGCTTTGTCGCCGGTCGCGTCGATCGTGTCGTGGTAGACGTACAGCACCTGATTCGACGAGTACAGGTCGCGACGATCGACTGGCTTCATCTCCATGAAGTCTGTCGACTGGATCGCGGCGCCACCCACTGCACCGAGAATCTTGCCGCGGTTCGAGGTTCCGTCGGACTTCTGGCCGTCAACCAGCACCACGTCGCCTTCTGGTGAATGTGCCAACGTGGTGTGCGGGAGCAGTGCTGCCATCCCGAGTTGCGTGTACGACGGCAGCACACCGAGCGTGGCGTCGATCGAGGCGGAGAATTTGTTCTCACCGCGGATCCTGGTACTCAGTTCTTCGGCCACTTCGTAGCGGAGTGCGTCGGAGACGATCACGACGGCCTTCTTGCGGCCCGTGAGAGTCGGGGCCACGTAGTGGTCGTAGAACGATGTTTGCGAGGTCAGGCCGGCAGTGTGCCACTGGCTGACCGTATCGATCTGCTGCTGCCACGCCACCCCGAGTGGGGCAAGGTAATCGGTGACGTAGGCATTCTCGACAAGCTCGGCAAGTGCCTCGATCGGCTGCTTGAACTCGGCCGTCAGGTAGGCCTGGGTGAACTGTCGGTAGCGCTGGTCGATGCGGAACCACTCGTCGCGATACCGGGTCAGGCCCTCGCCGAAGCTGGTTACGTGAAGCACAGCATTCCGGATCGCCGGAATCAGTTCAGCCGCCGCGCTCAGCCCCTCGTACAGGGTCGCGTAGTCGTCGAACCAGAAGCTGTCGCGGCGCCTGGTGCTGATTGCATCGGCGATGTCGCGGTACGACATCGTTTTCGCGCTGATCCCTTCGACGAGACGCCGGATCACTTCCCGCTCACTGGCGTCGAACACGTCGGTTTCCTTCAGCGCTTCCCACGCGATCTCACCGACGTGATCGGCGTAGTCGAGGTGGCGCTCGACGGTGCGCGCCAGCGTCTTCATTGCCCCGCTGCTGCGCTTGGAGTCGCGGAAGCCGCGGAAGTCGAGCGCCAGGTTCCGCACCTTGTTCGACTCACTGACGTCGAACCCGCCGACGGCACGCTGGAACATCCACAGCACCAGCCCCGCCACCGTCGGAGCCTGCGACGTGAACCCGTAGATACCGGAGGCGCCGGCCCAGTAGAAGTCCGCGAGGCCGTGGGAGGCGAGCGCATCGAATCCGGTGGTGTCGCCGTCGGCGTGCTGCATCAGCAGCGTGCGGGTGAGCTCGGAGAAACTGTGTTCCTTCTGGTTCAGAAGCACGGCACACATCTGCGCCTGCACCACCGTCGCGTCGTCGCCGATCAGCGGCATCGCCTTGAGTCGTGTCACCAGCTTCGCGTCGTCGAAGAAGGACGAGTACCGGGCGATTAATTCCTCGGAGCCCGGCGCGGTGAGCCCGAGGTCGGACCGCATGAGCGCGCCACGGTCGGCGGTGAACACCGGGCCGTAGGCCAGCTCGATGTCGAGCAGCCAGTTCCCCACGCCCTCCGGCACAGTGCCGGAGCGGTAGATCAGGAACTTCGCTGACCGTTCCACGCGCAGCACCCGGTACTTGATCGCGAACTCGTCGTCGGCGACCTGCAGCACCGTCACGTCACCCGGCGCCAGCGTGTCGAGCTCGGTCGCATAGCCGCCGTCGGGGTCGTGCCATACGACGATCCGTCGGGAGTCGAAGCGATCCGCGAGGTGGTCGGCGATCGTGGGGGTCTTACTCATTCCGCGTCCTCGCTGTCGCGGGCCGGACCGAGTGCGCGACGCGCGACTCGTTCTTTCGCAGCGCGGTAGATCTGCGTGATGCGCTGCTGCAGCTCTTCTTTGGGCGGCAGTGTGGTCCAGTACTCGGCCACGACGATGCCGTCCTTGTGCATCTCGAGAAGTTCGATCTGTTCCCGCGAGGTCTCGGTGCACAGGATCAGACCCAGCGGTGCTTCTTCGTCGCTGCGGCGCTCGTAGCGGTCGAGCCACTTCAGGTAGAGCTTCATCTGCCCTTCGTGCGCGGCCTTGAACTTGCCGATCTTGAGTTCCACCGCGATCAGCCGGTGCAGTGGGCGCGAGTAGAACAGCAGGTCGAGGAAGAAGTCGTCGTTGTCGATCTCTATCCGCTTCTGACGGGCGACGAAGGTCCAACCGTGACCGACTTCGAGTAGGAATGCCTCCATCTCGCGGATGAGCGCGTCTTCGAGGTCGCGTTCGGCGTAGCTGTCCTTGAGCCCGAGGAAGTCGAGGAAGTACGGGTCACTGAATGTGTCCAGCGGCACCGCTGATCCGCCAGGGGTCTGCGCGTTGGCGATCTCGCGACGCTCGAATCCCTGTCGTCCGATCAGCTCTCGGAGCGCGCGGACGCTGAGCCGGGCGTCGAGGGCCTGCTGGATGTAGAAGTCGCGCGCGGTGTCGCGGTCGACCGCGATCAGTGCGATGAAGTGGCTCCAGCTCAATTGTCGTGACAGCGTGGCGACAATGTCGCGGTCGGGGAAGGCTTGGGCGAACTGACGCATCCGGTACAGGTTGGCCCGGTCGAAACCGCGCCCGTAGCGCTTCGTCAATTGTCGTGACAGCGCCACGACAGTCTCCCGGGCGTATTCGGCACGCTGCTCGGCGAGGACCTGGGTGTCGATGAGGTGCCCGATCTGCCAGTTCATCAGGGTCAGCGCCGAGTTCGCTTGCGCGGCAACCGTTGTGCGGGTCCGGTCGATCAGCTCGGACACTCGATCGAACAGGTCACCCGACTCGCCCAGCCGCTCCAGCTCAGCCATACGACCTCTCGCCGGTGCTTCGCCGTCACTCATCGCCGGCATCCAGGCCGGCGATCTTCTGCACCGCCGGGTAGAACTTCGGGTAGTTCACCTTCACGCCGTCGTCGAGGTCGATCTGTACCTGCTGGGTGGCGAGCGGGTAGAGCACGTCGTGCTCGTAGTCGCGCAGTTCGGCCAGCACTTTCCGCAGCCGGTCGGCTTCCTTCTGGTCCTTCGCGGACGACCCACCGGCGGCGGCCACCTCTGCCCGCTCAAGGGCCTTCTGCAGCTTGTTCTCGTACTCGCGCAGGTACTCGTTGAGCACCGTCGAGACCGTCGACGGCGTGTAGCGGTGCAGGTAGATCAGCGCGTTGAACGAGCCCTTGGGGCTGGAGAACATCCAGTAGATCGGGCGATTCTTGTAGCGCTTCCGATGATCGTCGTAGAACTTCGACTTGCCCGACTTGGTGATGAAGTAGTCGCGCAGCGTCTTCACACCCAGCGACTCCTCCACGAACCGCAGGTTCTCTTCGAAGTGCTCCACGCCGAACGCGACCTTCAGGAACTTTCGAAACCCTTCGACGACATCGTCCTCGAACCACCCGTCGTCGACGAACGGGATCACATTGTCGGCGTCCGGCATGAACGCGGGAGAGGGGATCCTCGCGAGGTAGTCCTGCAGCGTCCCGCCTTGGTCGGCAAGGATCAGTCCCGGCTCGTCGAGGCTGTAGCGACCGAATATGCAGCCGATGGCATACGAGACGAGGTCCACGATGGCGGACTCGGTGAACAGTGCGTCGCGCTCCTCGGGCGTCTTGTTCGGCCACCGGAACGCGGAGTTGTTGGTGAGGGACACTCGTTCGAGCGGAACATGCGAGGGCACTTCGTCCTCGAGTCCGTAGAGTCGCGCGACGGCCTCATTGTTCTCGATCTCCAACTGCTGCTGAGCGCGCGAGCGTACCGCCCACTGTTCCCGATGCTGCGCAACAGTCTGTTCAAGCGTCTTCAACAGGATTCCTTACGAGGGTCGACCAGGGCATCGATCCGTACCGTCGTCGGGCGCGGAGGGTAGCCATGGGGGTAGCCGAAGTGCGTCGCCCCAGGTTACCTAGCTGAGTCCGACCATTTTCGCGGACACGGCAAGCGCCGCTCGAGTTCTCTCGTCATCGGTGTGTAAATACGACTGGGTGCTCAGCACAGACGAGTGCCCGAGCACGGCTCTGATCGTGGTCTCGTCGATCCCGTTGGCCAGTAGCAGCGTGGCTGCTGTGTGACGCGCCTCGTACAGGAGCGGTCTCCGACTGCTGCCGTCCGGGAGAGTGACTGTGACCTTTGCCTGCTCAGCGATCTCGTACCACTGTCGACGGTCGTGTTCCGCGGATCGGGGGGTGCCGTCGCTTCGGGGCCAGACGAGCCCGGATGGCGACGATGGTGCGCAGCCTGCCCAGGAGGTGAGTGCTTCAGCGAGCCACGGCACGAGCGGGATGACGCGACTCCCCGCGCGGGTCTTCGGTCGGACCAGATGATAGGCGCCGTGGATTCGTCGGGACTCGAACCCCCGGGGAACCCGGAACCCACTCTCGGGTTGCCTGAACTCCACATATGGCAGCGCCTTGAGCTGCCAGGCGAGCGTCATCGTCGCGGCGTCAAGGTCCACCATGTCCCAGGTCAGTCCCAGCGCCTCCGCGGGACGCAGACCTTCCACGAGCGCTGCGACCCATCGTGAGGCATCAGGGCGCGTAGTGGCCACCGCGAGGATTTTCGCCGCCGCCGCGGCACTCAGCGACTGCCTTGGGGAGTGCCCGGCACCCGGACTACCGGCCTCCCGGACATTCTGCGGGACCCGGTATCCCTCGGCGACCGCGTCAGAGAGGATCTTGCCGAGCACCGCGTGCGTGCGCTGCATCGTGGCGAGTGCAAGGCCGGCGTCTTCCTGGGCCGTGGCTACCTTCCGGATGTCTGCGGGCACGAGGGCATCGAGGCGTAGGTGCCCGATAGTCGGCACAATCCAGCGGTTCACCCCGGATCGGTCCGAGACATAGGTGCCCGGCCTCACGATGCGCTGACGCTGTTCGAGCCACCGATCGGCCCAGCGCTTGACCGTGATCCTGCCGAAGGTCGGGGCGGAAGGCCCCTCCGCTGCAATCCGCTGCCACGCCTCCGCGAGTCGCTTACGAACTGCGGCCTCCGTGCATGCTTTCAGCGTGATGCGGCGCCGCCCACCGCGTCCCGTCCAGCCGGCCTCGATCGCAGCGACCCACTGCCCCCGCGAGTTCCGGTACACCGACCCCGTTCCCTTGCTCCGCTGCTTGAACCTTGACATGAATTCACGGTAGGGCCGTGACCGCCCTCGTTGTCGGGGTAGCCATCGGGGTAGCCATCGACGGCGGTCACCGAAGCGCGGCGAGGTGATGTGGCACGTCTGAGCGCCCGCGCGGGTGAGCTTGCGGGGCTCGCCGCAACACAGTTCATGAAGGACGAGTACCCGGACAGCAAGTCCGACCTCTTCGCCGCCTTCATCGAACGCTGCGCCAGCCTCGCACGGCCGCGCGGAGCGGCGGCAATGATCACCATGCAGTCGTGGATGTTCCTCAGCTCATACGAGAAGTTGCGCGCCTCGCTCCTCATGAATCAGCGAATCGCCTCGATGCTGCACCTCGGTGCTCGCGCCTTCGACTCGATCGGAGGCGAGGTCGTCTCCTCGACTGCGTTCGTCCTGTCGAACGTGCCGCCGGAGAGCCGAGGTTCTGCCCGCGAGCGTGCCGGCACCTTCATCCGCCTCGTCGATGGAACATCCGAAGCGGAGAAGGCCGCCGCACTGAGGACCGCCCTTGAGGTCCGGACCAAGGATGCGGGCTTCCACCTGGCGTCGGACGCAGATTTCATGGCCATTCCGGGCGCACCGATCGTCTACTGGCTCAGTGAAAAGATGCTGGGGTCCTTCGCAACGGGCCGGCGGCTTAGTGCCGTAGCCGATTTGCGACAGGGATTGGCAACCGCTGACAACAACCGGTTTCTTCGCGTCTGGTGGGAAGTCTCGGGCACCCGCACCGCGTTCAGTTGCACATCACGTGAAGAGGCCGCGGCAAGCGGCGCACGCTGGTTTCCGTACAACAAGGGCGGCGAGTTCCGGAAGTGGTACGGCAACCACGAGTACGTGCTCAACTGGGAGCACGACGGCGCAGAGATACGCACATTCGGGACAGAGGACGGCGGTCGGCCGAGGTCCCGCGCCCAGAACACAGGAACGTACTTTTCACCGTCAGTGTCATGGTCCGACATCTCGTCAGGGGAGGCCGCGTTCCGGCGTTACCCAGCAGGTTTCGTTCACGACTCGACGGGACACTCGGGATTCGGAGCGGAAGACCTCCTAGGACAGATCGCATTGCTCCTGAACTCGAAGTACGTAATGGAGGTGATGAAGGTCCTAGCGCCAACCATGCACTTCCACATCGGGTATGTCGGGCTGGTTCCGGTTTCTCCTGGCATCACGAAACTCCCGACCGATGCCGTGGAACACTTGGTTGAGACGTCTCGAATAGATTGGGATCTCTCTGAGACCTCGTGGAACTTCGAACGCAATCCCTTGGTCACGCTTGTCTGACAACACCAAACGCCGGGCGAAGTGGATCGACGACTATCCGCGTTCGAACTGCGCGACGAGCGGACTTCTCGCAAACTCCCACGATGTCTCGAAATCGTCCCAATCAGACTTGGCCTCGGCGATTGCCGCTACGGCGCGGGCCGCTCCGCTCTCCGCGGTACCGTCCGCGACTGGGAGGCCCGCGACCTGTCCCACTTCGTAGTTGAGCGTCGGAGCGATCGCAGCGAGCTGCTCAAGCACTACGTGCGAGTTCGTGTACGAGAGCAAGCCAGCACGCTCCGAGTCCGTGGCCGCGAAGATCGAGGTGCCTGCCACGTCATAGATGAATCCAGCAGGGTAGGACCTGAAAGCCGGGGCTCCGCTGCTTATCTTGGACCATGACACTGACGGTGAAAAGTATGTTCGAGGGTTGCGAATCACCGAGCGTGGCTTGAAAGCGACGATCTCTGCGCCGTCGTGCTCCCAGTTGAGCACGTACTCGTGGTTGCCGTACCACTTCCGGAACTCGCCGCCCTTGTTGTACGGAAACCAGCGTGCGCCGCTTGCCGCGGCCTCTTCACGTGATGTGCAACTGAACGCGGTGCGGGTGCCCGAGACTTCCCACCAGAGGCGAAGAAACCGGTTGTTGTCGCCTGTCTGGAGGCCTACGGCCAGCGAAGCAACAGCGCCGAGCGACTTGCCAGCGGTGAAAACCGCCCGCATCTTTTCACTGAGCCGTAGACGACCGGGGATCCGGGGATCGCGGCGAAGTCCGACTGTGCCACCTCGTAGCGGTTGTAGGTAGGGTCGTGGAACAGCGCCTCGATCGCAGGTACCGACCTGACGTCCACGTGCTGCTCGAAGAGCCGTCGATACACACCGCGAGCCGACTTGGCCGGAGCGTTGTCGATCACGAACGCGACGGATCCGAAGTCTGAACCGAAGATGCCGCGCCCGAGGTGGACCATCGACACGATTCGTTGGCCCTCAAGCAGGTCGTGCCGCAGGTCTTCGAACGACTTCAACGACATCCACGACGGGAGGTTGATCATCCCCCAGGTGCCTCGCCGAACCGTGAGCTCCTGAGCGCGGACCATGAATGCCGCCATGAGGTCGGCCTTGCCGGTCGGATACTTCTCCTTCATGAACTGTGAAAGGAGCGCACTCATTTGCTTCCCGCCCATGTAGGGCGGGTTCGCCGTGACCACCGAGTACTGGCGACTCAGCACCTCGGCCTGCGCAACGCTCCTTCGCGCGCGAAAGAGCGTGTCGTAGTAGAAGGTCTCCTCCTGGTCCTTCAGTCCTTCCAGAACCACCGCAGCCTGTGCGGTCGCGTCCGCGTCCGGTTGGATCAGCGAACCGAACGTGTCGGCGTCACGGAACTGATTCCAGAACGCTTCTTCAGCGTCGCGGTCCCCGCCCTTCGTGATGAGCACGTCCAGCTCGTCGGGGGTGAAGGAAATCGGCTCGATCACGCAGATCTTCGGCTGAGCATCCGAACGGGTGAAGAAGCGGCGGTCCTTCGCTCGCGCCTTCATGGTGAGCGCGAAGGCCGCGAGCGACCCAGCCCGAGGGTCGATCTCGGCGCCGTGAAGGTTGTGGGCGAGGATCAGGCTCGGGATCTCCGACGGCGCATGGCCCTCCTCCTCGTAGATCGCATACAGCAGGTCGAAGGCGTAGGTGAGCATGTGGCCCGAACCGCAGGCCGGATCGATCACCGTCAACTCTTCCGGCCCCGAAACCTTCAGGAAGTCGGTTTCCTCGTCGATCGGCGCGATGTAGTAGTCCATCTGCTCGACCAGTCGCGAGGCCGGTCGGTTGAGCATCCACAGTCGTCCGAGCGAATTCTCCAGGAGGTAGCGAACAATCCAGTGCGGGGTGAAAAGCTGTGTGGCGGCAGGGATCTCGTCCGCACCGGCCTTCTTTTTCTTCTTGAACCCGGCGAATACCTCGTCTTTCCGCTCGGAGATGTAGAACTGGTAGAGCCAGCCGATCACTTCGACGTCATCACAGACGTCCTCGGTGAGCACCTCACGAGCGCGGGCCAACAATGCTCCATCAGCAAGCATGCCTGTGGGCACGAGCAACTCGGTGTAGGCACCCTCGGCCTCGAACATGAACGGCATCATCGTGTGCCAATGCCGGCAGTACTCGGTCAACAGCAGTGCATACGCCTCACCCTCGGCGTCGGTGCTGCGGCGGGTGCCGTCGAGCAGGCCGATAATCGGCTCGTGAGCGCGCGCACTGACGACCTCGGAGTCGAGGACACCGCGCTTCGCGTCGGCGAGGATCTCCGGCTGACCGTGGTCCTGACCCGATGCCGGCGAGACGACCCCCGCGTCCGTGTAGCCGCGGGCATCCATGAAGCGCAACGCAATCAGCCGGTTGAACCAGGTGTAAGCGACCCTGTCGATCACGTGCCCACGACCGTGCTCGGCGATGTCCGACTCAAGGAAGCGCACGGTCTCGGCGCGCTCGCTGCGCGCGACCGACCCGGCGGCAAGCACCGTCGATACCCGCGCCTCGACGGCGACGAGCAGTTCGCGTCGAGCAGCCTTCGCGAAGTTCTCCAGTGGCTTGGTGTCCATGCGTCGTCCTTAAACCTGTGTCTTGTGCAGAGATTCGGGTCGGTCAGAGGGTGATGCGTTTGTTGTCGTTGATCGTCGCGACCAGAGTTGCGCGAAGCTCATTCAGGTAGGCATCGATCTGTGCCTCGGTTTCGAGCACCCCACCTGCTCCCGGCAGCGAGAGCCTCTTGATCGAGATGCTCTGCTTCGCCGGAGGATCCGGGGTGACCGGCCCCTTCGATTCGTCGTCGCCGGAGACCTTCGGCTTCGGAGTCGGGGCCAGTCTCGCGGCTTCGAGTTCATCGAGAATCGCGGGATAGACCGTGTCGACGAAGTGCGCAGCAGCGTTGCGGATCGCCGGGATCTGCGTCTCCTGCCGAACCCGCTCCCGCATCTGCTCGGCCCGCGCGGTCACCGACTGACGGGCCGCCTCCGTCGCGGCAGCATACGCTGCACTGCCGGGCACCTGCACCCAATAATCGTCGATCTTGGCTGTCGCTGTGTCCCGCTCCGTGGCGATCACGCCATCGAGTTGCGCCCGTACCGCCGTGACCGCGTTGCCCAGCCGCGTGGTCCTGTTACCGCGGAAGGTCTGAGCATCCTCGAGCGCCGTCTCGATCTCGTCGGCGACACCGGCCGGCAGGTAGGCGATGTTGGTGCTGTTCGTCTGCATGAACGAGCGGGCATCGCCATAGATCTTGGACTGGTTGCCGTTGAGGAACGCCTTGATCGGATCGATCGTGTTGTCCTTGGCCTCGAGCAGATCATCGGCACCGACGAAATGCTCGACGAACCAGGCGGCCGGATTGCTGCTCAGTTCCGCGAGCAGCTCGATCGGTTCGTCGAGCTGGTCGATGAAGGGGTAGACGGAGGCGCCCGAGCGTAGCGCCTTCAGCTCGGCGAGTTTCGCTTCGAGGTGTTCCTTGCCGACACGGCCGAGTTCCGCGGCGTCCTTCGTGATGCCGCCGTCGTCGGTGAACTCGACGACGAACTTGCGGAACAGGTTCACGATCTTCTGGTCGTAGACGCGTTGCGGGGCGACGATCAGATTCGGGTAACGCTGAGTATTGCGCAGCGCCGCAACGATTTCCGTGCGGGCGAGAGTTTGGCCGTCGACCTGGATCTCGATCTTCGCCTGCCCCGCAAGGTAGGCGACCACGGCGGCGACCGACCACTGGTCCCAGCCGTACGGCTTGGTGGTGTACCGCGCGACGAGCTGCTTCATCGTGACCATCTCGTGCCGCTTGCCACGCAACTCCAGATGCCCCAGCAGATCGCCCGCGGGCACCTCGAGGATGCTGCCGGTCTCCTCGACGATCCCCTCGGCCGGGTTCGCCAGCCCGTTCAGAGTCTGCTCGCCGAACGTTCTTCCGCCCAGCATGCTGAGGTTCGTGTAGGTAGCGGCGATGACCTTGCCGAAGCCGTCGTTGATGCGAATCTGCGCATCCGTGGCGTTCACGTCGAGAACCCCCGCGTTGTGGATCAGGGTCGACGCCCCGACCGCTGCCCGGAGACGCTCGACGATCTCCTTCTCCCGCTCAGTGTTCTGCGAGCCCTTCTCGCTGAGGATCCGGCTCTCCACAGCGGTGCGACTCGACCCCTGAGCACGCTTGATGTACTTCTCCGTCTTCAACAGCAGACGCAGGTCGGCGAGGATTCGGTTCGCTTCCGCCGGGAGCGCCACCCGGAGTTCGTCCAACCCCGCGCTCTGCATCTTGATCTGCTCCAGATTGAAATCCGTCTCGGGGCTGATGAAGTGCAGTGACAGCTCGTACTGCTTGCCGTACGGGACACCGTCGAGCTTGTAGCCGAAGGGGAAGATCTGGCCGCTCTTGGCGGTGGCCTTCGTAGACTTCACCACCGACTCCGAGAGCAGCTTGTTGAGTTTCGCGGAGACGTCGGAGCTGTCGATGTCGACATCCTTGATCTCCTGCTCGATCTTTTGCTCTTCGTTGGTCAGGTAGTCGTACAGGTCGCCATTGCGCTGAATGTAGGTCTGCGCCTCCAACGTGTTCAGCGCCTCGACGACCTCCCTGCCGAGCTGTGTCAGGTCGGTGCCGAAGCGGTCGTAAACCAGCACGGTGAGGTTGCGCGGTGTGGCTTTGAAGCTGTCGACGTACTTCACCAGGAACAGCGCCTTGAGCAGCCGAACCGCGAGTGCGCTGAGCTTGCCACTGTCACAGGCGTTCTCGGCACTCAGGATCGCGCGCTGGTTCGCGGACTTCAGCGACGCCCGGATACCCTCGAACATCCGGTCGAAGGATGCGAGGGTGCCAAGCGGCTGGCCGGCGATGCCGGTGGCGACTTCCTGGACGACGCCAAGCATGGAGCGTTCACCGACCGAGCTGTTGCGGCCCTCGAAGATGTTGTGGTCGCTGATCGACTCGATTGCAGCTTGGAACAGCGGGAACTGGTAGCTCACAAATGGATACGTGCCGACGAAGTGCTGCTCGTCGCGGTAGTTCGCGTAGTGGCGACCTTCGACGAAGTCGAACAGGGTCTTGAAGTTCGCGTGCTCCGCGTTGTAGATCGCCTCGACCTCGGAGCTTGCGCCATCGGTCTTGGCCAGCAGACGTTTGCGAATGACCTCCTCGACGTCCTGGCTGGTGAGCTTGACCCGGTTCTTGAATCGCGCCTGAATCTTGGAGAAGTCGTTGGCCTGCTGCTTGGTGCGGTCGCCGCCGACCTTCTCCATATCCTCCTGAGAGGTCACGAAGATCCACGCCCGCCCCCGGCACTTGGTGGCAAGCGACTCGGCGATGGTCTGAAGGTTCAGCATGAGCTGGGTGTTGGCACCGATGAACTGGCCGACCTCGTCGACGAAGAAGTTCAACCGGTAGCCGTCAGCCTGTCGGTCGAGCCAGGCCGCTACCTCGTCTGCGAAATCTTCGATCGACACCGAGTAGCTTGCGCTGTACTGGCGGATGATGCCGGGGCTATCGGAGCCGTTGACCTCGGCGAAGGCCTTGTCGATGTTGCCTGCTTCGAGCGCCGCCTGCTCGCGGCCCTGCGTCCACGGGACTCCCGCGATCCGCTCGAACGACTCCTGAAAGGCGGCGTACTGGCCTCGGGAGTCGAGGTCGCGTTCGAAACGGGCGATGTGACCCTGGTTGCCGTAGTACCCGCGAGACTCGTCGAAGATCTTGACGAACACCTTCAGCAGGGCGTCCTTCTGATCCTTCGAGATCAGCGTGGCCTTCTGGTCGATGTTGAACAGGAGGCTCTTCGCCGCGATTCGCTCGGCCATGTCCATCGACCCGGTGAGGAGCTCGTCACCGGTGACCTTTGCACGGAACTGCGCACACACCTCCGCTCGCGGGTAATCGTGCCCGTCGATGTCGCCGAGGAGGTGCGCCAGCATCTTCAACAGGTGCGACTTACCGGAGCCGAAGAAACCGGAGATCCAGACCCCGTTGGCGTTCGTGTAGTTCGTGTACGCCTCCAGCACCTGCTCGACGCCCTTGGCGGCCTCGTTGGTGAGGACGTATTCCTCGACCTCGGTCGCGAGGTGGTCGGTGTCATCGGCCTTGATGACGCCCTCGATCGAGCGGTCGATCGGTTTAGCGAAGACCTCATTGATCGTGGTCATGCTCATGCCTCCTGCTCCAGAATGTCCTTGGCCCGGTAATAGCTGTCACTCGCGCCAAGGTTCAACGCGCGGAGCTGATGTCCGGCCGACTGAGTGAACTCGTACGTCCCCGGAAACCACGCCAACATCGGGCGTCCCACCACCACACTCTGCAAGTTCTCCAACACCGTGTGCGTGCGGACGAACGGGAACACCTCACCGATTCCGGTGAGGAAGACCACGGTCGTGTTGTCCTCGGTTCGCGGCTCGACGTCGAGCCGCGCGCGGATCGCCGGGGCGAGGTGATCGTGGGGATCGAGCATGCCCTGGAGCATCTCGCGGAAGTCGGTCTTGTCCATCGTCGGCTCCGCTTGAAGAACGCGGTCCCAGACGCCCCGCTCGGTGAGGAGATCCACAGCGAGATCGTAGAGATTGACCTCGACCACGCTGATCCCGTCGTCGCTCTGGAGCTTCGTGGTCACCCGATCACGCATGCCCTCGACGTCCAGGTCCCAGGCAGGCGGGAAGTGGTAGATGAAGAAGGGCACCTCCTTGGAGAGGCCCTCCATCCTCAAGAACCGGGCACTGCGCAACACGTCATAGACATGCTTCTCGTCGTGAGCGAGGTTTCGCTGGGTCGTTGTCATCGCTCCACCTGGTCGCCTGAGGATGTGAAAGGTGTGGTCGTCGGGAAAAATCGCATGTCGCTGGGCGTGCGGCGGTCCAGCGCCTCGATGACACGCTCGGAAATTACGGCGGGGACGATGTCGCCGGGGTCGGTACGCAGGCCTGCCTCGCGGAGCATCCGGAACAACGTCTGCCGAAGCTTCTGCCGCGTCGACGGCTTCAGGCCGTCGAGCTCGGGATGCCAGAGGCTCTTGCCGGTGATGAACCGGTCGAAGTCGTCGGCGTCGAGCGTCGGCGTCATCAGCAGGAAACGCTCGCGCAGCACCTCTTCGGCGAAGTCACCGATCAGCGTGTAGCGGCGGCAGGCAGCAGCCCACATCATGTGGTGCCGCTCCGTCGGGCTGCCCTCGACAAGCAGTGCGATCTCGTCGTCGCCGAGTACCGCGAGTCGCTGAACGGTCTCGCGGGCAACCCGGACAAGTGACGAGTTGGTGCGGGCCTGCAGAAGGTTGTAGTCGACGACGCGGGCCCGAGTCGCCTGCCAGTCGTGAGAGTCGAGGTAGACCGCTGCGATGGTTTCACCCTCGCGGGACAGAAGGCCGCCACTGGTGAACGACAATGCATAGCGCGATTGCATATCGTCATTCACGTGGCGCGAGGCCTCTCATTCTGTCTATCTAGGCAGCACTTCAAATTATCGGGAATCTACGACATTTCCGGCAGTCGTTCCATTGACTGAGGTTCCAGCCTCCATCAGGACCTCACCCGGGCGGAACGGCAGGTAGACCTTCGCAGCCATCAGCCCCGCCCGCTTCGCCAGCGCACGTCTCCACACGCGTTCAGTGCTGAACCATCTGATCACGCGATCAGCGAATGACTAGGAGCCACGCGATTTGGCTCTACACGTTGAAGCGGAACTCCACCACATCGCCGTCGGCCATGACGTAGTCCTTGCCCTCCATGCGCACCTTGCCTGCGGCCTTGGCGGCGTTCATCGACCCCGCCGCGACCAGGTCGTCGAAGGAGACGATCTCGGCCTTGATGAAGCCGCGCTCGAAGTCGGTGTGGATGACGCCCGCGGCCTGCGGGGCGGTGTCGCCCTTGTGGATCGTCCAGGCGCGCGACTCCTTCGGCCCGGCCGTCAGGTAGGTCTGCAGGCCCAGGGTGTGGAAACCCGTGCGGGCCAACGCGTGCAGGCCCGGCTCGGTCTGGCCGATCGAGTCGAGCATCTCCTGGCGGTCCTCCTCGTCGAGTTCGAGGAGTTCGTGCTCGACCTTGGCATCGAGGAACACCGCATCGGCGGGGGCGACGGACGCGCGCAGCTCGGCGACCTTCGCCTCGTCCGTCAGCACTGCCTCGTCGGCGTTGAAGACGTACAGGAACGGCTTGGTGGTCAGCAGGTGCAGCTCGCGCAGCAGCCCGAAGTCCAGGGTGTCCTTGACGCTGAACAGCGTCTTGCCCTCGTCGAGGACGGCCTGAGCCTTCAGGGCCTCCTCGTGCAGGGGCTTGAGGTCCTTGTTCTTCTTCGCCTCCTTCTCGAGACGCGGCAGCGCCTTCTCGAGGGTCTGCATGTCGGCGATCACCAGCTCGGTCTCGATGATCTCGATGTCCGAGGCGGGGTCGACGCGGCCGTCGACGTGCACGACGTCGTCGTCGGAGAACACGCGCACGACCTGGCAGATGGCGTCGGCCTCGCGGATGTTGGCGAGGAACTTGTTGCCCAGGCCCGCGCCCTCGGAGGCGCCCTTGACGATGCCGGCGATGTCGACGAAGGACACGGTGGCGGGCAGGATCCGCTCGGACCCGAAGATCTCGGCGAGTTTGCCCAACCGCGGATCGGGCAGCTCGACCAGGCCGACGTTCGGCTCGATCGTCGCGAACGGGTAGTTCACGGCGAGCACGTCGTTCTGGGTCAGGGCATTGAACAGGGTCGACTTTCCGACGTTGGGAAGTCCGACGATTCCGAGGGTTAGGCTCACGGTTTCCAGAGTCTACTTAACTGTCGGTCCGCACCCCTACACTCGCGCCATGCCCACCGAGGTCAGCCGCTCCCAGGTACTCGCCTTCCGCTGGCATGCCCACCAGCTCGGCCGCACCTCGGCGACCGCTCCGGACGACTGCGCACTGCTCGACCTGGGCATCCAGGACACCGGCGGCGACGGCGCCTCGTGGGCGCTGCGGGTGCGCGGCACTCCCCCGGACCGCGACGGCTCGCTGGCGCTGGCGTGGACGCTGCGGGGCGCGCCGCATTGCTATCGACGGGTCGATCTGCCCGCGATCGCCGTCGCCACGCAACCGCTGTCCGAGGCGGATGCCGGCAAGCGCATCTTCGACGCGAACAAGCCGCTCAAGGCCGCCGGCATCCCCGCATTGACGGCGCTGCGCGAGGTGGCGACGCAGATGCGCGAGATCGTCACCGAGCCGACGGTCAAGGGCGCGATGTCGTCGGCACTGACCGACCGCCTGCCGGACCCGTATCAGCGCTTCTGCCGACCGTGCAACACGATTCACCTCTACGAGATGCCGTTTCGGCTCGCCGCCCTGCAGGCCGGACTGGAGTTGCGGCCGGGCACCTCTCCCCCAATGCTCGAGCGGATCCCGTCGCTGCGCCCCGGCTATTTCGGCGGGTCCGGCGCCGACGCGGAGCCTCGGTTCGACGTCGTTCGCGGGTTCCTGCGGTTCTTCGGTCCGGCCACGCCGAAACACGTCGCCGGCTACATCGACGCGCCGGTCAAGGATGTGAAGGCGCAGTGGCCGGCGGACGCCGTCGAGGTATCGGTCGCCGGCGAAACACGCTGGATCCTCGGCGACGACCTGCCCGCACTACTCGACCCGCCGGCGCCGCACGGAGTTCGCCTGCTCGGCCCGTACGACCCCTATCTGCAGTTACGCGACCGCGAACTGCTCGTCCCGCACACCGACCAGCACAAGGCGCTGTGGCCGGTACTCGGCCGTCCCGGCGTCATCGTCGACGGCGGCGAGGTCGTCGGACTGTGGCGGCCGCGCACCAGCGGGCGCAAGCTGACCGTGCAGATCACGCCGTGGACGCCCCTGACGAAGCCGCTCCGTGCGGCGATCGACGAACAGGCTCGGCGGCTGGCCGAGCATCGGGAGGTGACCCTGGCCGCCGTCACCGAGTGATGGTCAGTGAGAGCTGCGCGAGCGCCGGGAATGGCGCGGCGAGCAGTCGCCCCAGCCGAGCTGGGATGCGGCCACCGTGGTCGCCGTGACGACCAGGTACGACACCCCACGGTTGACGTAGTTGCGAATTGCGTACATACCCCGACTCCCGTTCCGAACACGACCGCCGCGTTGGACGATCGTTCATTGGACGTTCGTTCAGGAGAATGGCAGACGGCGTCGCCCGCGTCCAGCGCATCACGATTCTTTGTGTCAGCGCACTGACTTCGGGTGCGCCTTTCGCGCAACGGTCACAGCCCACGGCGCGTCGGCGTACCACGGCCGCAGGTCCCACGTCGCGAAGCGCGACTCGGCGACCAGCCCTGCGACCGCAAGGTCCCGGTCGAACTCCTCGACGATGTAGGGCCGGTCGGTGGCGGAACCGGCGACGAGCACGCCCTGGTCGCGCAGCTGCGACGCGAGCCGGTCGACGACCTGCGCCTCCGTGCCGGGCGCCAGGTAGACCATCACGTTGCCGGCCATGACGATCGCGTCGAACGGCGCCTCCGGAGCGGTGAACTCGACGAGGTCCGCCTCGTACACGGTCAACCCGCCGCGCGCCCGCGCGGCCTCGATCAGCGTCGGATCCAGGTCGACGGCGCAGACTCGGTGTCCGCGGCGGGCCAGTTCCGCGCCCACCCGCCCGGAACCGCAGCCGGCGTCCAGCACCGTCGAATCGCGCGCGAGCAGCGCGTCGACCATCCGGGCCTCACCGTCCAGGTCCGCGCCCCTGGCGGCCAGATCGTCGAAGCGGCGGAGGTACTCACGCGATCCCGCCTCGTCGCGCTCGTCCTGCCACCTGGTGCGTTCGTGCATGGTGGCGAGCCTAGTCGCCGACGGTCGCCTGCCGATGTCGTCGCCGCGTGACATTCTGGCGGGACAGCGCCGCGGGCAGACCGCGGCGCCGAGGGCGAGCGGGCGAGGAGCTGATCGAGATGATCCGATGGCTGGCGGTGCTGGGCGTGTGGGCGGTCGGGTTGCTGTCGCTGTTGCTGGTGTTCGAGGTGTCGCCGTGGTGGCTCGCGGCCACGATCATCCTGCTGCTGGTGGCGGTCGTCGGCTCGTGGGATCTGTTGCAGCGCAAGCACAGTGTGCTGCGCAACTATCCGGTGATCGGTCATGCGCGCTTCCTGCTGGAGAAGATCCGCCCGGAGATCCAGCAGTACTTCGTCGAACGGGACACCGACGGCACTCCGTTCGACCGAGAGACCCGCAGCACCGTGTACGAGCGGGCGAAGGGCGTGCTCGACGTGCAGCCGTTCGGCACCGAACGTGACGTCGGCGCAATCGGATACGAGTTCCTCGCCCACTCGATGCGCGCCAAGGCCGCGCCCGCCGAGCGTCCGACAGTGCGGCTCGGCGGACCGCACTGCACCCGCCCGTACGACATCGCGCTGTACAACGTCTCGGCGATGAGCTTCGGCGCTCTGAGCGGCAACGCGATCGAGGCGCTCAACGCCGGTGCGGCGCGCGGCGGCTTCGCGCACGACACCGGGGAGGGCGGGATCAGCCGGTATCACCTCAAGCACGGCGGTGACCTGATCTGGGAGATCGGCTCGGGTTACTTCGGCTGCCGTACCGCCGACGGCGGTTTCGACCCGGACCTGTTCGCCGAGAAGGCCGCGAACCCTCAGGTCAAGTGCATCTCGATCAAACTGTCGCAGGGCGCGAAACCCGGTCTGGGCGGTGAACTTCCCGGTGTCAAGGTCAGCCCCGAGATCGCCGAGGCGCGCGGGGTCCCGGTCGGCGTCACGGTCATCTCCCCGCCGTCGCACAGCGCGTTCTCGACACCGCTCGAACTGATCGACTTCATCTCCACCCTGCGCCGGTTGTCCGGCGGCAAGCCGGTGGGCTTCAAGCTGTGCGTCGGCTCGCGCAAGGAATTCCTCTCGATCTGCAAGGCGATGGTCGAGACCGGGGTCACCCCCGACTTCGTCGTCGTCGACGGCTCCGAGGGCGGCACCGGCGCGGCGCCGCTCGAGTTCGAGGACCACATCGGCATGCCGTTGACCGAGGGCCTGATGCTGGTGCACAACGCACTGGTCGGCAGTGGCGTCCGGGATCGGGTCAAGGTCGGCGCGTCCGGCAAGGTCGCGAGCGGGATGGACATCGTCAAGCGGATCATCCAGGGCGCCGACTTCACCCTCGCTGCGCGGGCGATGATGTTCGCGGTCGGCTGCATCCAGGCGGAGAAGTGCCACACCAACCACTGCCCCGTCGGCGTGACCACCCAGGACCCGCGCCGCGCCCGCGCGCTGGACGTGGGTGACAAGACCACTCGCGTCTACAACCTGCAGAAGGCCACCGTCGCCAGCGCACAGCAGATCCTCTCGTCGATGGGCTTGGACGACTTCTCCGAACTCACTTCGCATTAGCGATGTCTATCGCGGTACGCTAGTCCACATGCCGCGAACTGTAAACCGCGCGATCATCTACACCCGCGTTTCCGCAGACCGCGCCCACGGGCGGTCCGTCGCCGAGCAGGAGGCCGACTGCCGGCGCGTCTGCGAACGCGAAGGCTGGCCCATCGAGGCGGTGCTGACCGACAACGACCGCGGCGCATCCCGATGGTCCAAGAAGACTCGGCCCGCGTTCCAGCAGCTGCGCGAAACACTCTCCGCCGGAACCATCCTCGTGTTCTGGGAAGCGTCACGCGTCGCCCGTGACGCACGCGTGACCCTCGACCTCATCGACGAGGCCGCCGAGCGCCAGGTGCTCATCAACTACTCCGGCCGCACCTACAACCCCAACGACGGCAATGACCGCTTCTCGATGGGCATCGACGCCCTCGTCGCCGCGAAGGCCAGCGACGAGACGCGCGACCGCGTGCTGCGATCCACTCGGGCCAGTGCAGAGAAGGGCGAACCACACGGACGGGTTCCGTACGGCTACAAGGCTGTCCACGATCAGGACACCGGGAGGGTCACGGCGCGCGTCCCTCACGACACCGAAGCGCCCATCGTGCGCGAGGTCGTCGCGCGCGTGCTCGCCGGCGACTCGTTACGGTCCGTTGCCGCCAACCTCGATGCGCGCGGCGTCAGCACGCCGGGCTCGTCGAAGCGGTGGCGGCCGAACGACCTCGGCGCGCTGATCCGCCGGCCGGTGTACGCAGGCCTGCGCACGCACCACGGCGTCATCACCGAGGGCACGTGGGAGCCGCTGATCTCCCTCGAGGAGCACTACGCCGTCGTCGCACTGCTCGGCGACCCGTCGCGGAAGAACCCGCGCGGCACTGCCCCGGTGCACCTGCTCTCCGGCATCGCTCAGTGCGGAGTGTGCGGATCCCCGGTGCGCAGACTGAATGGCGGCCGCTACCCGAAGTATCAGTGCGTGAATGCGCACGTGGCCCGCAGTCAGCGCCAGGTCGACCGTCTCGTCCGCGCCGTCATCGTCAAGACGCTCGCCGACCCTGACTTCGCGGCGCGTCTTGCTGACACGGGTACCGACCAGGTTCGCGACGCGACCCTCGCGGTGCGGGCGATCGAGAAGAAGTTGGCCGACGCGGCCGACGCCTACGTTGCGGGTGAGATCACCGTGGCCATGCTTGCCCGGATCGAAGCGCAGCTCGAACCGAAGCTGCAGGAAGCGAAGTCTGCGGCCGTCCCGGTGATTCCGAATCGGACGCTCGCTGCCCTGGCCGGCCCCGACGCCGGACCACGCTGGGACGATCTACCGATCGCAGACAAACGCGATGCCGTGCGGTCGTCCCTGACGGTGAAGATCCTCCCTACAGAGGCGCGCGGGAGATCATTCGACCCCCACAGCGTCGTCGCCAAGTGGAAGTAGCACGGACACGAAACGGTGAGCGCGGCGCAGAAGCTCATCCCCGGCGGCGCGGAAGGCGGGCTGAAGCAGGATCCGACAGGGTCCGTCGGTATCGCAGCCAGTGCATTCGCCGCACTCCGCAAGCGCAATCTTGTTCACTAACGGAGTGTCGCATATCGGCTAAACACTGTTCGCGGTTACCGTTCTAGGTTTCCCAGCGAGCGAATGGTCGAGGCGATTCCGCCGGGGCTCAGTCGCGAGGTAACAGCGTCGACGAGAATGGCACTGAGTCGGTCGGCGATCTCCTCGGACAGTTCGACTATGTCACTGCCGGCGGCCGCGAGTTCCTTGAGTCGTTGAGCTTCAAGCATCGCTTCAGTGAGGTCTTGTAGCCGCACGGTGCCCATCGGGACGCCAAGCTTGGACTCAACGATCCCGTTCTGCGCGCTGGTCACGGAGTGCGGTAGTAGCGGTTCCGGGTCGCCTTCGCCGGCCCGTACGCGTTCGGTGCTTCCTCGTTCCCAGTCGAGCGCGGTGTCGAATGCCCACATTGTTTTGCGGGGTGTGCGTCCGGTGGGGATGTTTCCGCGTTCCCACTCTCGGACGGTATTTGCGGATGGTCCGCCGCGCTCCTGGACGTCTTCCTGGGTCAGTCCCAATTCTTCGCGCCTGGTGGCCAAGATTTGGGCGAGGCGGTCGCAGTTTGAGGCCATGCGGTTGATGTTACCCCGATGTCTGGTGAACACAACATGTGTGTGAAACAGGTTACAGAACGGACATACCGGGCATTTGACCTGCATCTTTAACTCAGCTACAAAACCTGTCGCCCTATTCGACACGCCGAACTGTGATCACCCACAGATTGCGCTTCCAAATCCGCAATTTGCGGGATAGGCTCTAGGGCATGGTCACCAAGGCGCAACAAGCGAAGTACGACGCGCAGCGTGGCGAAGCCACCAACTGGGCGCGGATGCCGATTCGGCAGACGCGCGAAGCTCTCGGACTGTCCGTCCGTGACCTGGTCGACCTGATGGACCCTCGTGAAAGCGGGAGCCCATGGGGCACAACAACTGTCCTCTACGCGGAGACCGGGCGCCGGGGGGCTTCAGACGAGCTCAGCCGCGCCATCGGTGCCGCGTTCCTCTCAGAGATTCAACGGAGGTTGGTGCATGGAACTGAGCCAGCAGGCGATCGACGAATGGGTGGAAAGCGTCGGCAAGGCACCCGCCGAAACGCTTGACCGTCTCGCCGCCCTTCTGCGGGGCAAATTGCGCATGGTCACCCCGCAGTCTTAGGGAGTTTGACCCTCAAACCGCAAGAGAAGGGCCGTCAGGTGCACCCACACCTGACGGCCCGCGATCACCACGAAAGGAAACCACCGTGGATTCTACGACCACCACCCCCACCGTGACTCTGCAGCACCTCGAGCGGTTCATGGCCAAGCTCGACGAGCTCGCCGAAGACGTCGTGCTCGACGACGCCCGCGTCGCGACCCTCGGCCAGCAGCTCGACCGCATCGAGAAGACGCTGCGCACCCTCGGCAATCTCGACAAACGCCTCGCCGTCGTCGAGCGCGCCATGAACGCGGCCGCGAGGAGCGCCCAGCTCACCTCGCCGGTCGTCCACTTCCATGGCGGCCGAGCCGACCGCGACCAGGCCGACCTGATCCGCGCCGCCGCCGAGGCGATGTCCGCCGCGCTCGCTGACTTCCTCCTCCTCGCCATGAAGGGCAACTGACATGCAGCACCCCGCGTTCACCGTCGAGCGCTCCGACGAGCGCACCGCGCTGCTCTCCCTGCAGCAGCAGGCGCACATCTACGGCGGCACCGTCCCGGCCGCGACCGTCGCGGAGCGCCGGCGCCGCAACAAGGCCGCCCGCAAGTCCCGCCGAATCAACCGGGGGCACTGATGGACGCACACCTGCACACCTACGTGCCGACCGTGCGCACCTTCGCTGTGGTGCACGAGAACGAGGACGACACATTCGGCATGAAGCTGCGATTCGACTCCGCCGACGAACACGGCTCCGCGACGCTCTACCTCACCGAGAAGGACGCCGAGCACCTCATCGCGACCGTCTGCGCCGAACTCGCGATCCTGCGCGAGCGCAACGAGATTGCGAAGGCGGCCGCCCGGTGAGGGTCTTCGTCACGGGCATTGCCGCCGAGGCATGCCAAACAGTCGGGTGTGACTGCGAGAAGCGCTTCGTACTCGAGGTCTGCGCGGTCAGCGACGAGAAGTGGGACGCACTGAACAAGCGGGTCGGCATCTTCGCCCGAATGTTCGGCCGCGAAGCGGCCGTGAACGTGCAGACACAGTCTCTCGATGTGCTGCCCGAGCAGGTGCGGGACCATCTGATGCTCGAGCTGATGGCGGTGCAGGCATGAACACCCGCACCCGTGCACGCCTGGCACGCACGAGCTTCCGGTGCCTCGCCGTCGCGAACGTCCTGTTCGCGGTGTTGCAGATCATCCTCGCGTTCAGCACGGGCGACTCGATCCACTTCGCCCTCGCCGCGATCAACACCGGCGGCGCCGCGGCGGCTGTCTTCGCATTGGAGACCAGCCGATGAACGAGCGTCGAACCCTCACCTTCCCCGGGCGCCGATTCTCCACCGGAGAGGTCAACCTGCAGGCCACCAAGGATGTTGACGGCCAGTGGATTCGGCAGACCGGCTCGCAATTCAACCCGGACACCAACACCACGACCGTCACGTTCGAGGTCCTCACCCCCGAGCAGATCGAGGCCGAGCGCGTGCGCCGCCTCGACCAGGCCCGCTCGGCAATCCGGATCCGCAACTTCTTCGCAAGGAGCCCCCGATGAACAAGAGTGAACTGCTCGCCCTCGGAGCGAGCGCAGACCTGCAAACCGCCTGTCGAGCCCTCGGCATCGGGAAGTCGACCGGCTATGTGCTCGCGAGCAAGGGCGAGTTTCCGTGCCGCGTGATTCGCGTCGGAACGCGGTACATCGTCCCGAACCACGGGCCGGATGGCCTGTTCGCGCTGCTCGGGATCGAGGCCGCGTGATGACCGCAATCGACGTCCGCGACTACTCGATCACGTACGACGCGCTGACCGCCGGCCTCGACGAGCCGATCCCCTACTTCGCCGTCGACCGCGGCGAACTCACCTCCTGGCCGCAGTGGCCCACCGAGGCCGACAAGGAGGTCGTCTACGACGACGACCCGGAGCCCGCGCGCCCGACCAACTGGCTCGACATCGCCCGCGGCTTCACCGCCGGCGCCTCGATGGGCGTCGTGCTCGGACTGGGCCTGTGGTGGACGGAGATCCACGGATGAGCACACTCGGCAACCTCGCCTACGACCTGTCCGTCCTCGTCGGCCTCGCGCTCCTCAGCCTCGGGGTGATCAAGGCCGGCACGTTCCTGGAGGTGTGGTCGTGAACGATCCCGCCGACGCCTGGGACAAGCCCGACTTCTCCAACATGCTCGACCACCTGCCGAAACCGATCGGCAGCGGCGAGTGGACCGTCACCAACTACTCCGGCTACCACCACGCAAGCCAGGACGACCGCGAGTGCATCAGCATCGAGTGGTCGCGTGACGGCGCGGTCGAGTTCGTGTACCTCGTCGCCGAGGCGGTCCGCTCATGACCACCTACGTGGACTGGCGCAACCGCGGCCGCTGCGCCGGACAGGACCCCGAGCGCTGGGTCATCGAGAATCTGCCGCTGCCGAAGCGCGACCGGCCCGCGATCGCGAGGCAGCTGTGCGCAGGATGCCCGACCGATGTGCAGCTCGCGTGCCTGCGCAACGCCGTCGAGATGAAGCTGACCGGCATGGTCGTGGCCGGCCAGATGATCGAGACCACGTGGCATCTACAGCAGGCCGCAGCCGACGCTGGACTCGGCGACCCGCCGGCGCGCAGCCCTCGCGGCCGCAAGCAGACCGTCCAGTGGCCGCGTCCGTGCCAGCGGTGCAACAAGTCCATGCGGCCGTCGCGGTCCACGCGCGACGTGCACCCGGGAACGGTCATGTCCAGCAACAAGAACCAGTGCCTGTACTGCATGAGCCAAATCCGCGCCGAGGCGGCTGCAGCGGCGGAGGTGGTCGCAGCATGACCCTCGAGCAGGCGCGCATCCACATCGGCTACTCGGTCGCCTACACGTCGCCCGCACGGCCCGGACCGTCCAGGCAAGTCGACGAGAGCGGCGTCATCGACCACGTCGACCACCGCTGGATCTGGGTCGAATACGGCCCCAACGGCATCCACAAGACCCATCCCGACAACCTCCGACTCGCAGGAGCCATGAAATGACTGATCTCGACCTGTCCCGCATCACCAACCCGCTTCGTCTCGCGCAGGGCTCGCACAGCGCCGGCAGTGGCAAGGGCTGCGCCATGAACGTCATCAGCTACATCAACGGTGACACCAAGATCACCGACTACCCGTCCTGTTCGGCGCGTCCGCTGGCGTCGCTGGTGCAGATGGTCAATGACAACCTGGCCGGGCCAGACGGGTTCCTGTCGCCCGAGAACGCCGTGATCGCCCTCGATCTCGGCTGGCGCACCGTCGGCACCGCAGGCGTGTCGGACTCGGTGATTCACGAGTGGATGGCGGAGATGCTCACCTCGCCGGTGTGGGGTGCGATCCGTGCGGCCGACAAGGACGGCGCTGTCGTGATCGAGCGCATCGCGGAGATGCACCGCAAGGTCGCCAAAGGTGAGATGGAAAGCGCCCGGTCCGCCGCCTGGTCCGCCGCCGAGTCCGCCGCCCGGTCCGCCGCCTGGTCCGCCGCCGAGTCCGCCGCCGGGTCCGCTGCCCGGTCCGCCGCCTGGTCCGCCGCCGAGTCCGCCGCCCGGTCCGCCGCCTGGTCCGCCGCCGAGTCCGCCGCCTGGTCCGCCGCCGAGTCCGCCGCCTGGTCCGCCGCCGAGTCCGCCGCCTGGTCCGCCGCCTGGTCCGCCGCCGAGTCCGCCGCCGAGTCCGCCGCCGAGTCCGCCGCCCTCATCGAGTTCACGAACCACGCCATCGACGCATGGCGCAGGATTTCCGGCCTCGACGAGAAGCCCGTCGACACCAACGTCATCGACGTGGCCCTCGGGCAGATGCAGGCGGTTCGCTGATGAAGACCACCGATCCGCTCGCCCCCGGCGGTGAGCAGTGGCTACGCACGATCAGCCCGTCCAAGGTTGCCGCCATCCTCGGCGTCAGCCGCTACGAATCGCCCTACCGCCTCTGGCATCGACAGAAGGGACTCGTTCCCACCGAGGGACCGAAGGACATCTTCACTGCCGGCCACGCGTTCGAGCCCGCGCTCGCGTACCTGTGGCGCAACGAGAATCCCGGCTGGCTCCTCTCGCCCGGCGAGGTCCGGATCACGCGCGACGATCTCGGCTTCCCCGCGGTGTGCACCCTCGACCGGCGTGCCCGGCGCGGCGGGGCTCGGCGCATCGTCGAGTTCAAGACCACGCGCGACCTTGCCGACTGGGGCGACGACTTCACCGACCAGGCCCCCGCCGACTACCTCGCGCAGGTCCAGTTCCAGATGCACCTGACCGGGTTCACGAAGTGGCCGGCGCACCTGATGGTCATGGGCCCGTTCTTCCAGTGGCACACCTACGAGGTCGAGTACGACCCCGAGTTGTGCGCAGTGATCGAGGACCGCTGCCGCGCCTGGCACGCCTCGCTCGCACTCGACGTCCCGCCCGAGCTCGACGACACGGTCGCCACCTACAACTGCGTGCGCGCACTGCATCCGGAGATCGACGGCACCGAAGTCCAGCTCGACGCCGACCTTGCCGTCGAGTACCTCGAGGCCGACGCCGAAGCGAAAGCCATCGATAAGCGGCTACGCGCCGCCAAGACCCGCGTGCTCGACGCCATGAAGAACGCCAAGACCGCCAACTGCTTCGACCAGAAGGTCGCAGACCGGCGACCGGGTCGCGGCGGCGCAGTCAGCTTGTACGCCAACGGAAAGTCCCTCGACTCACTCAAGGAGCTCGCAGCATGACCACTGAACTCGCCACCCAGGGCGGCGCCGAACTCGCGACAACGACCGCCGGCGACCTCGTCGGAACGACCGAGGATCGCGGCGTTTACCGCGGCGGCCACTCCGACTGGACGCCGGAGCAGCGCGACCAGCTCCGCGCGCTCGGCGGTCTCGACGAGGCCAGCGACGGCGACATTGCGATGCTCAAGGCTGTCTCCGACCGGTCCGGACTGGACCCGTTCGTCAAGCAGGTCTACCTCGTCGGCCGCAAGACGAAGACCGGCGGCTACCGCGGCGAAGCCGAACGCTGGGAAACGAAGTGGTCCGTCCAGGTCGGCATCGACGGCTTCCGCGCCGTCACCCACCGCTACGCGTCCGAGAAGGGCCTGATCGTCGAGATCGGCCGACCCGTCTTCTACAACGCCGACGGCGACCCGCAGAAGATCTGGCTGCGCAAGTGGGGCTACCCGGCGGCCGCAGAGGTCACTATCACGGTCGGACAAGCCACCGCGACCACAGTCGCCACGTGGGACGAATACGTGCAGACCAAGCGCGACGGCAGCCCGAACTCGATGTGGGACAAGATGCCCACGGTCATGCTCGCCAAGTGCGCAGAGGCGCAGGCGCACCGGCGCGTCTGCCCGCTCACCGCCGGCATGCACGAGGCCGCCGAGATGGCCCACCTCGACTCCGAGCCGGTCCGTGTCGTATCCGAACGCGTCGCCGGTCCCCGCGGCGGCACCGCGGCGCTGCGCGAGAAGCTCGGCGTCGCCTCAAATCCGAGCGCAGAAGTGGACACTGCCCAGGTCGAGGCACCTGCGAAGGCGACCGCAGCTGAGGTGAAGTCGCTGCGCGCCGCACTCGACACCGCCGGCATCACCACCGAGGAACGGCCCGCCTTCCTGGCTGCCCGCGTCGGCCACGCGGTCAAGGCCCTCAGCGAGCTCACCTCGGCCGAGATCGCGGCGGTGCTGGACTTTCTCGCCAACGGCGAACCGGCGTGAGCCTCTACACGGTCGCAGCCAAGGGCTGCGACGACAACACCAGGGTCGAGATCGAGCTGACCGACACCGAGGCCGCAGCCGTTCGCAAGGTCGCCGAAGCCGTCACGGCCGCGTCCACCTACTCCTGTGAGCCGCGCCTCTACATCCACCTCGCATCACCGAACGCCAACCACGAGAAGGGAACCAACCATGAGTGACACCTCCAAGGACGTCGTCCGCATCTTCAAGCAGGAAGGCCAGTGGCGCTGGGAACGCAAGACCGCCAACGGTCAGATCAACGGCAATTCGCACCGCCGATGGGCGAGCCGCAAGGACGCCGAGAACAACGCGCGCAAGGTGTGTGCCGCGCCGGCGAGCTTCAAGGTGGTCGAGTGAACATCTCCGGCGTCCGACTCGGCGGCTCCCTGCCGAGAACAGAAGGTCTCAACGGTCTGCCGAGCATCCAGGATGAGCTCACATCGGAGCCGTCAAAGATGCACGTCGCGGTGATCGTGTTCGACGTCGCCAGCACGAAGGTCGACACGGACACGGGCGATGCGATCCCCACGATCCGTGTGCGCCGCGTCGAGCCGATCGGCCGGTCCGATGACCGTAAGCAGCTTGAGCGGCTCGTCATGCGCGCGTTCGAGGAACGCACGGGCACCACCGTGCTGCCGCTCGAGCTCGAAGACGAGCTGCGCGCAGCGTTCGGCAACGACAGCACCGAGTGATCCACCCATCCGGGGCCGGCCACGGTCGGCCCCGGATGGCTCTACAACCCACGAGAGGAGGCGACGCATGAAGGCCGTGCTGCTGTCATCGACCTACTATCTCGACCCGGCCGTAGCCGGTCTCAGTGGCGACGCCGAGCGTCTGTTCACCCGGGCGATGGCCTACTGCGGCGCCGCCGAAACGCGCGGTTTCGTGCCCCAAAGTGTGCTGAAAACGTTCGGAATTCGTTCGGTTTCGCGACGAGTTTTGGAACTAATCGCGTCCCGTTTGTGGGTTGAAACCGACACGGACATGGACGGAAATCCGGTCCGCGGCTACTACTTCCGCAACTGGGACCCGTGGCAGGAAAGCGGCAATAAGCTGGTCGAACGCCGCAGGAACGACGCGGAACGGCAGCGCCGGAAGCGTCAACGGTCCCGCGAAAGTCACGACCCCGTGTCACGTGACATGTCACGTGATGTCACGCCCCCAATAGAAGTAAAGGCAAAAGAAGGTACTTACGTACCTTCTAGGGCATCTCACGTAAGTGACGCGCGCGATCCGTCCGAGACGCCAGGATCGCCGGTCGACGTCGACGGCTGGAAGCTCGTTCGCGCGCTGATCCCGATCGAGCACCCGCAGGCCGTCCGGACCGCGCTCGCGATCGAGTCCGGCGCGTTGCTCAAGTCCGGCACGCCAGAGCCCGATGTGCACGCGGCGCTCGAACGCTGGCTCGCCAAACCGAACCTCGGTCCTCGAACGCTGCCATCGCTGGTGTCCGAGGTGATCCGCGAACGCGTGCCGGCCACTGCGACGCCCGGCCGCGGAACCTCCACCGCCAAGGCCGAAGGCTGGCTCAACCTCGGCCAGCAACTCGCAACCCCCAACTCCCAGAAAGCGATCGACCAGTGACCACACCCGCAGAAGCCGCCAAGGTCCTCGCCAAATGCTCCTGCTTCGACCCGGTGTTCAGCAAGCCGGACGCCGCACTCGCTACTGGCTGGGCCGAGGCGTTCAGCCGCTACGAGCTCGAGCTCGTCGACCTGCTCGCCGCCGTCACGAACCACTACTGCGAGTGCGCCGACCGGGCCATGCCGAGCCACCTGATTGCGCAGGCCCGCAAGCTGCGCCGCGAACGGTCCGAGCGTGAGACGGCGATCGAGCGTCGTGCTCGCGAGGGCCGCATCGACCACCAGCTCGAAGCGCGCATGACGGCGCTCGGCAACGCGTTCGCGATCGACCGATGACCCGCAACCGGGCCTCCGCGAAAGCCGCCGGCCGCACGTTCGAGACCCAAATCGCCGGGTACCTGGCCGCGCACATCGACGATCGGATCGAGCGCCGCCGCCTGAACGGCACGAACGACCGGGGCGACTTGACCGGCCTCAAGGTCCACGGTCTGCGCGTCGTTGTCGAGTGCAAGAACTACGGCGGCCGGGTCGAGATCAAGCCGTGGCTCGACGAGGCCGAGATCGAGCGCGGCAACGACCATGCGGATATCGCACTCGTTGTTGCGAAAAGGCGTCTAACGACGAAACCGGGCGATCAGGTCGTGCTCATGACGATCGACGATTTCGTCGCTCTCGTGACCGGCCAGAGGCCAGGAATGGGCAGTGGGGATCGAGCCGATGACTGACTCGGAGCGATATCTCACCCCACCGGAGCCGGCCGACTGGCCCGAACCGGACCCCGACCACGAAACCGACCTGTACCGCGAACGACTGGAGGACTGATGACCGACCAGAAGGCCAACTACGGCGTGAGCATGGCGGGCAATCCCGAGTTGCCGGTGTGGATACGACCTACCGGTTGTGAGTGCGAAGTTCCGCGCGCCACGAAATCAACCAACGTGTGCGCAGGAACTCTGCCGAGCGACTGGTGCGAGCACTGGGAGTTCATCGGCTACATGGAGGACGCCGATCATCCGACCGCCGATCAGCTCGCGTCCGGATTCGCCTTCCCGCTGAGCAAGTTCCGCGACAACCTCGAGGAGGACTGATGGACACCACCGGACCGACCTGGACCGCCTGCGGCCACTCGCTGCAGTACCCGCCGATGCGCCTCGCGCTCGCGCTGCTCCTGGGGTGGTGTGCATGAAGATCACAGGATCCTCGTTCAGCGGGTGGGCTTGCGGCGAGTGTGGCCTGCCTATCGCGTCCGACCGCGGCCGATACTGCGCCGAGTGCGAACCGCCGCGGACCCCGTTCCCGCACATGCGCCGAATCCACACAGCCACGGGATCCCGCATCTCGCCACCACTCGAATCGTCATGGAGTGACCGCCTCAAGCTCGAATGGCTCGCTGCCGGGACACGCGTCGACACCGGCCTTCGAGTGTGGGTGCTCGAAACGAAGTACGAGATCGACGGACGTCCACAGCGCGGCTACTGGTCGATCCTGGTCGGCACATCATCCTGCGGTCCGTTCGACTACCGCTCGGCATGGACATACCTCACGGGCGTTGCCACCGGCGCCGAGCAATCCCGGCGGCCGGAGAGCCACCTGTGACCGAACCGACCATGGAGCAGCTGATCGACGACCAGCTCAACGAGGCCACCAAGTCAGACCCGGTCGTCGATGCACTCGTCGAGTGGATGCGCGAGGCTGACCTGTACCGCGATGGCCGGCGCACCCAGCGCGGTGTGAACCTCGTCGGCAACGAGGTCATCGCGAAGCCCTACGCGCACATGATCGCCGAGCACCTCGCCGAGCACGGCCCGGACCTCGGGCTGCTGACCGACTTTCTGCTCGACCCCGAGCGCGCCGGCAAACACGTCCGCGCCTACGCGTTCGCCCCACAGATCGCGGAGGGCATCGTCCACATGCTCGACCAGGAAGGGTTGCTGTGAGCCCACAACCGTTGCCATCTGGCAATAGAACCCTCGACCTCGACACCGTTGTCCAGGTCATCGCCCGACTCAAGTCGAAGCTCTACCCGTGGATCCACATCAAGCGGAAAGCTGACGGCACCGTGGTGGTGACGATCAGTCCGAAACCTTAAGGGGCGCAAGTGAACCGATGCGTGAACTGCTCAATTGTCGCCCTCGACGCGTTCCTGTGCACCAACTGCACAGCGGTGCTTCGGGCGGACTTGACGTCCGCCGAGTGGCTCGCGAATGAACTCGACGTCACGTTGACCCGCCAGTCCCGCACAGCGGCACCCAACGTCGGATACGTCCACACGGGCAGCGATGAGACGCCGCTGCCGTTCGACGAGCGCGCTTCGATCGCTGCAGCGCTGCTGCGGAACACGCTGTCGACCTGGGCGCGCGATGCTACCGAGAGTCGCGGCCTGGTCTACGACGGCGACACGACAACCGCCGGCATCGCGCGATGGCTTCGCGGCAACGTTGACTCGCTCCGGCAGTCGGCCACGGTCGGCGAGCTGATGGACGGCGTCGCATCCGTTGTTCGTGACTCGGTCCGTGCGATCGACGCGCGCGCCATGAAGATCTTTCAGGGTCCGTGCCACGCACCGACGGCATTCGGGAAGTGCCAGGCGGAACTGTGGTCGCACCGTTCTGAGCCGATCATCCTGTGTGTCGAATGCGGCGCGTCTCACACATGGACGGGGCGTCAGCAATGGCTCGATGCGATCATCGAGAATCGTCTGCTCACAGCCGCCGAACTAATCGACGCAATCTATCTACGTCGCGGTATTATGTTGCAGGAGAAACGAATTCACGAATGGGCATATCGCAACCGATTGCGCGTTCGAGGCAAGACGTTCGACCGTCGACCGCTGTATCGCGCAGGCGACGCATTCAAACTCATTCGCAAGCAGGAAAGGGCCTCAGGCCGACGATGAGCACGCGCACAGGTGGCACGAACACTCCCCATCCCGATTCCCCGACCGACAACCGATGCGCCTGGACCATGTGCAACGTCTTCGTGGCGCACCGTTACATGGACGTCGAAAGGCTTGACAAGATGCGGATCACATCCTGGTAAGCTGCGCTTGCGCGAGCGGTCTCCACATTGGGACTGCTGCGCATTCGCATTTCAGCCCCAAAATCTTCGTCGCAGCGCGTCAACCCGTCCTTTCTGGCTCAACGGCAAGCGCGCCCAGCATCCGTCTCCAGTCGGTAGGCGCTGCTGCGCGCTGCGACGAACACACGTCCGGCCCCGGAACTCCGAAATCACTCACCGGACCGGGGCCGGCACCCTCTTCCGTCCGCACTCGATCGTCGGAGAGGAGGTGACTCGCATGTTCACCACCATCGCGACCGACGTCCTGGACCTCGTTCCCGGCGTACTGAAGCTGTTCAAGGACGTTCTCCCGTACGTCTCAGGCCTGTCCGCCTGATCCTCACCCGTCCATCCGCTGCGTCGTCGCGGTCGCAGCGGATGGGCACCTCCACACCGCAAGGAGGCCCGGATGTTGCCGATCACCGCGCTCATCCGCGAATGGATCATCAGCCTGATCGTCGAAGCGATCAACCGCGCCGAGATCCACGTCAACATCACCGCAGGCCCCCGATGAGCAACCCACTCGAACGCATCGACGCCGCGCTACGCCTCGCGCACCACGGACTCGACAGCCACGGATACCGAATGCGCCGCAAGGACATTTCCGCGCACATCGACAAGTTGCTCGACCAACGCATCGACATTCTGCGAGGAGCCATGCCCGAAGATCACGAGATCAGCATCGGCGAGCGCCTGGACGCCGACACCATCGCCGCGCTCAAGGCGAAGGTTGCCGATGCCCAAGACTGACCCGGCGGTCGCGGTCCTCGCGAACAACCTGTCCACGATCATGTGCCCCACCGACGACGGCCTCGGCGAACGCCGCATCTCACTGCCGCTTTTCAAGGGCGGCACCGAGAACCGTGTCGCCATGCAGGTGGCCGCCGGCATCGTGCACCTGATGCGCGAGAACGGGCTGATGCCGAAACTGCCGCCGAAGCGGCGCGACAAGCCGAAGAAGGCCAACCCGTGAGCCCGATGACCGAACGCATCTCGAAGCAGCAGCGCAAGCAGGTCATCCGGGTCGCGCTCGGACTGCTGCAGCGCATCGACGTCGATGCGACCGTGAAGACCCGCAAGGACGGCTCGACCGTCATCACGATTCCGGCGGCCGCGAAGTGAAGCCGGCACTCTGGCATCGTCACCCGGCCGTGCGCAGCGGCGAACAGCTCACCTTCGGCGAGCGCGCTGCTGACCGTGCGGTCGCCGCGATGGGCTCGTGGTCATTCATCTGGGGCCAGACCGCAGTGATCGTCGTGTGGATGATTCTGAACACCGTTGCCTGGTGCACGCACTGGGACCCGTTTCCGTGGATCCTGCTCAACCTCGTGTTCTCGACGCAGGCCGCCTATGCCGCGCCGCTCGTCCTGCTCGCGTCTCGACGCGCCGACCAGAAGAGTTCCGAGCGCGCAGAACTCGACCTCGACACCGATCGCGAAGCGCTCGCGCTGCTTCGCCGGATCGACGCCAAGCTGAACGGGGGCGCATCATGACCGCTGCGATCCTGCTGCCCGTGATCTTCCTGCTCATCGCAGGCCCGTTCATCTACGGAGTGCGCCACCGATGACCGGCGCGCGCGCGTGGCTGATCCTCGCCGCGAGTATCGTCGCCTACGAGATCGCAGCCCCGGACGACCAGCTGCTCTCCGAGGCTGCCGATCGTGCCATCGTGCGCCGGCCGATCCTGACGCGTTGCGCAGTGGCACTTGTCGCCGCGCACGTCGCGAACCTGATTCCCGCCAGGATCGACCCGATCCACCAACTCACCCGGCTACGTCGATGCTGAGCAAGCTCAACTGGCTACGCGCCGCGGTGCTCGGCGCGAACGACGGCATCGTCTCCACTGCCGGCGTCATTTTGGCCGTCGCATCCGCTACCGCGAACAGGAACACGATCCTCACCGCAGCGATCGCCGCACTCGTCGCAGGAGCCGTCTCAATGGCACTCGGCGAATACGTTTCCGTCGCTGCGCAACGCGACGCCGAGCAGGCCGCGCACGACACCGAACTCGTCAACCCAGCACAGGCCGCGATCTCGTCGGCGGCATCGTTCACAGTCGGCGCAGCGCTACCCACGATCGCGGTACTGCTCGCACCCGCAACTGGACGCATCACCGTCACCTACATCGCGGTCATGCTGGCACTCGCGATCACCGGCACGCTCAGCGCCCGCTGGACGCACACCAACACCGCACGATCGGTGGCGCGCATCGTCATCGGCGGCGCACTCGCACTCGCAGCGACCATCGTCATCGGCTCGCTGATCTGATGCGCAAGTCGCCCACACCGTGCACCACATGCGGCAGACCGGTCGTCAGCGGCGGCAAGTGCGCACGACACCTCGCTGAACACCGACGACGCACAGACGACAAGCGCGGCAACGCATCACAGCGCGGCTACACCAGCGACGGACACCGAGCATTCCGTACAGCAGTCCTCGAACGTGATGGATGGACGTGCCGTTTGTGCGGTGCCGTCGCGACCGTCGCAGACCACCACCCGACCAGCCGACGGGACCTGCTCGCCCGCGGACTCGACCCCGACAACCCGGCCGCCGGCCGCGCGCTCTGCGTCACCTGCCACAACCGGCACACCGGCCTGACGGAAGGCTCACGGAACCTCCCCCAGAACCGGCGCTGAGAGGTCCTCTGCCGCAACGGCGGAACCTCGCAGCGCCACGCCTACCCGAGACCCCTGGATGGTGCCCCTGCCGCCATCGGAGAGCCCAAGGGGAGCCGCCCGAGGCCCATCAGGGAGGGCGGGGGGTCGCAATCCCTGGAGGGCTGCGCGAGGAGCCGTTCTCCCATGGTTCCCTGCGTCGACACGAGTCCGAATCGATTTTTTCGAGAGTTGCATAGGTCCAATTTCATAGCGCGAAGGCGAGGTTGACGGTGCCCGAAGTCGTTCGACCGGAGGCTGCGATCTGCGGGCGGTGCGGTTGCTCACTGCCAGTCAAACCCGGTCCTGGTCGACCTCGGAAGTTCTGCGCCGACTGCGGTGAGGCTCGCGGAAATATGAAGCGCGGCCAGCAGAAGCGGTGCGAAGGCTGCGGTCAGCTTATGCCACCGATGGCCGGTCGGGGAAGACCTCGGAAGGTGTGTTCAGAGCGGTGCTATCGGCGAGTTCGGCCACCCGTCCACATTGACCGGGCGACCGATCGGACGTGTCGTCGCTGCGGCAGCGGGTTTCGCGCCAAGGGGCAGCGGATGTACTGCGCCGAAGCGTGCAAGTCGGCCGAGATGATCGACCGGAAGGTCTCACGGCACCGAGAGGGTCTGCCTCAGCCGTACGACCGACCGTGCGCCTGGTGCGGTACCGAGTTCCACTGCAATCCCAGGCTTCCCGGCATTACCCCGCGGTTCTGCTCTTCGGGTTGCTCTTCGGCGTCCGGAAAGTCTCGTCGGCGCAAACGGATGCGCGGAGGAGCGACGGAGGTCATCGAGAGGTTCGAGATCGGTGAGCGCGACGGTTGGAAATGCGGAATTTGCCAAGGCCGGATCAACCACTCGTTACGTCACCCAGACCCGAAATCGGCCTCCCTGGACCACATTGTGCCGATCTCGGTCGGCGGTACTCACACTCGCGAGAACGTCCAGATCGCGCATCTGGTCTGCAACGTTCGCAAGGGCAATCGCGGAGCTGGCGAACAGCTCGCGCTGATCGGCTAGGAGGGCTCGATGCCAAAGAGGAACGGACCTCCAGCGCGACCGAACCACCTCAAGATCCTTGAGGGCGCGCCGGAGTCGCGCATTAACCGCAACGAGCCGACACCGGCGCGCGCGGACGAGATCAAGCCGCCACCGGGGATGACTGCGAAGGCCCGTGCGATCTGGCGCAAACTCGCACCGGATCTGATCGACAAGGGAGTCTTGACGTCCTGGGACGTCTACACATTCGCGATGTACTGCAACGCAGTGGCGGACTACGAGGCCGTGCGCAAGGCGATGGGCACGAACTACGTCGTGCCTGGGTCGATGAATCAAGACGTTCGGTCCCCCTACTGGAATCAGATGGTCAACGCAGCCGCGCTGGCCGACAAGTTTGGCTCGCAGTTCGGTCTCAGCCCGTCCGACCGGGCCCGGCTCGTAATCGCTGGCGATGACGCTCCCCGTGAGCTCGGTGCAGAAAGGCTGCTGTCCTGATGGGCGAGATTGACTACGAGGGCCGCGTCGTCGGCCTGAACGCGGGCCTGCCGACCGGTTCGCAGACGGCCACGGCCGCTGCGGCCACTGCGGTCACTGTGACCGTGCCTGCGGCCGTCGGCCGGGCGCAGTGCATCGACTTCGTCGCAGTGTCGTTCTCGGGTGCCGCTTCGGGCCCGGTGACGCTGACCGTCGCCGACGGCGCGACAACGGTGCTGACGCTCGACCTGTCGCTCGCGGTCGGCGCGCCGTTCGTGTTCCTGCCGCCGTCCGGTCTCGCCGGGTCGACGGGCAACGCCGTCGCAGTCACCGTGTCGGCGCCGGCCGCAGGGTCGGTCTGCAAGCTGACGGTCGGCTCGGTCGCCCTGTAACGCATGGCCCACTTCGACGTCCGCGCCTGGGAAGAGTTCCTCGGCGGCGGCCACGTTCGCACGTTCCACGAAGCCCCGGTGCCGATCTGGGCCGGGTTCATCATCGAGCAGTTAGGACGACTCATGTCGGATCAGGACACCCTGAACACCTACGTCGCTGAGATCGCGGCCGCAGCCGCTGCGATCAGCACGGAGATCGCCGCGAAGCAGGCGCAGGCGCCCGGCCTGGACTTCACCGGTCTGCAGTCCGCGGTGGCGAAGCTGACCGCCCTCGAGCCGCCGGTGGCCGCCGATCCCGCCCAGACGGTCCCCGCCTCGACGGATTCTGCTGCGGTTCAGGTCGATTCCGCCGCGAAGCCAGCGGATTCCGCTGAGGTTTCGCCCAGTTCGGCTTCCGGTGCAGGCAGCACCACGAAGTAGGTCCACGGCGGACGGGAGGCATCGTGTCTGAGCCTCCCGTCTGCGGTCGCCTGCTCGACGGCATCGAATGCGCCGAGCGCGGCGAGCACTTCTGCGTGCCGCGCGCTGACCACGCACAGAAGTTCTTCGAGGAGATCCTGGTCCACACCAAGGGCCAATACGCCAGGACCAGGTTCGAGCTCATGGACTGGCAGCGCGACGAGATTGTGCGCGAGCTGTTCGGCCAGACCGTGTGGTCCGAGGAGTTCGAGGCGTACAAGCGGCGCTACGAGATCGCCTGGATCGAGTTGGGCCGCAAGAACGGCAAGTCCGAGCTGCTCGCTGGAATCATGCTCTACCTGCTCGTCGCGGACGCCGAGGAGTCGGCCGAGATCTACGGCGTCGCGAAGAACCGCGACCAGGCCGGCCTCGTCTTCGAGGTGGCCGCCCAGATGGTGCGACTCTCGCCGATCCTGTCCAAGCGGCTGAAGGTCATCAACCACAAGAAGCGGATCGTCGACGAACGGACGCACAGCTTCTACCAGGTCATCGCGGCGGACGCGGGCGGCGCGCTCGGCTCGAACCCGCACGGTGTCGGCGCCGACGAGATCCTCGCGTGGCACGACGGCGGCATGTGGGACGCCATGGAGACCGGCATGGGCTCCGGTGCCCGCCGACAACCGCTGATGGTCGCGGCCACCACAGCCGGTTCGGACACCGAGGGTTTCGCCGGCCAGATGCACAACGAGATGCAGCGGATCCAGGACGATCCGTCGCGCTCGCCGCACACGTTCGTCTACCTGCGCAACACGCCGCGCGACGCGGATCCGTGGGACGAGGAGAACTGGTATCACGCGAACCCGGCGCTGGGGCAGTTCCTCTCGCTCGAGAAGCTGCGCGCGGCCGCGAAGGACGCCCAGAACAACCCGATCAAGGAGAACGCGTTCCGCCAGTTCCGGCTGAACCAGTGGACATCTCAGGCGGTCCGGTGGATGCCGATGCACCTGTGGGACGCCTCCAAGGGCGACGAGTACCCCACCGCGCAGGACGCGCGGGATGCGTTCACGGGCCGCGAGTGCTGGTTCGGGCTCGACCTCGCCGCGCGCCAGGACCTCACGGCCATGTGCTTCCTATTTCCGGGCGGCGACGAGTGCGACGTGCTCTGGCGGTTCTGGTGTCCCGAGTCGGCGCTCGAGAAGCTCAACACCCGCAATTCGGGCCGGTTCACGAAGTTCGTCAAGGACGGCTGGCTCACGGTCACCGAGGGCGACGTCCTGGACTTCCAGAAGGTGTACGCGGACATCGAGGCGGACGCCCTGCGGTTCACAGTCCTCGGCGGCGACGCCGACAAGTGGTCTTCGGACCCGGTGATCCAGGAAGTGCAGGACCGCACAGACATCCAAGAGGTGTTCGCGTACCAGAACGACTTCACCCACATGAGCGACGGGATGCACCGAATCCTCGAGCTCGTCACCGAGGGCAAGTTCCGGTGGCACGACAACCCGGTCGCGCGGTTCTGTTTCGACGCCGCCGAGGCGCGGATCGCGCCGTACAACCCGGACCTGATCCGGCCCGACAAGCCGAACCGCAACAAGGCGGCCAAGCGGATCGACGCGGTCCCGGCCGCGGTGATGGCAGTCAACGCGTGGATCACCCGCGGTGACGACGCCTACAGCACCTACGAGGACGGCGAGCTGCTCGTCCTGTGACACACGACGTCTGGAGGGGTGATGCTGCGCAAAAAGTCCGCTCTGGACAAGGTGGTCCGGCAACGCTTCGTCGCGACCCTGAGCAACGGCCAGACGGTCGCCGGCGTGCTGGTCGAGTTCGACGAGTCGACGTTCGTGTTCGCCGACGTGAAGCTGATGGAGCCGAACGGCAACGCCTCACCGGCACCCGGTCAGCTGTACGTGGACCGGGGCCAGGTCGCCTACATGCAGAAGCTGGCCGCTGATGCTGCTCTCTGACGGTCGCAGCGTGCCGGTCGCACCGCAGGCCCTGGCCGAGCTGGTGCCGCTGACGCAGACGGGCTACTACTACCCGGAGGCGGTCGGCCTCGAGCTCGAGCGCCGGTTCGCGATGTACGGGCAGCTGTACGCGCAGCAGCCGTGGGTGCGCGCGGTCGTCGACAAGCGGGCGAACTCGGTTGCGCGGGTGTCGATCAACGTGTGGGACGAGTCGCCGGCCAACGGGAAGGTGCTCGACCAGTCGGGCCCGTACGCGAAGCTGATGTCCAAGCCGTGCCAGTTCCTCGACACGTTCACGTTCTGGTTCTGGCTGGTCGCGATGATCGACGTGTTCGGTGAGGCGTACCTCGTCAAGGCGCGCGGCGTCGGCGGCCGTCCTGTCGGCTTGATCCCGATGCACCCGTCGCGGGTCGCGATCAAGCGGGCACCGGACACCGGAGCGTACGTGTACACGTTCCAGCTCGGCCCGGGCGCCGGGGACGGCCTGATGACGTACGACGAGCAGGACGTGATCCCGTTCCGCCTGTTCAACCCGAACAAGCTCGAGCGCGGCCTGTCTCGCCTCGAGGCGCTGCGGTCGACGCTGCTCGCCGAGGACTCGTCACGCACCGCGGTGTCGAGCATGTGGCGCAACGCCGGCCGCCCGAACATGGTGCTGAGCACCGACAAGAAGCTCAGTCGTGACGCGAAGCTGCGGCTGCGCGAGTCGTGGGACGCCATGTACGCGGGATCGGACAACGCCGGGAACACCGCGGTGCTCGAAGAGGGCATGAGCGCGATCCAGATGCAGATGAACGCCGTCGACATGGAGTTCGTGCAGGCCCGACAACTCAACCGCGAGGAAGTGTGCGGCGTCTTCGACATGCCGCCGCCAGTGGTGCAGATCCTCGACCACGCCACGTTCTCAAACATCACCGAGCAGATGCGCAGCCTGTACCGCGACTCGATGGCCCCGCTGATCGAGTTCATCGAGTCCACCCTCGACGCGTACCTCGGGGTCGAGTTCAACGGTCAGAAGTTCGCGCGGTTTGCGGTTGGCGAGATTCTGCGCGGCGACATCGAGACCCGCGCGACGACGGCGATCGCGCTGGTTGCGAACGGGATCATGAAGCCCGCCGAAGCCCGGCCGTGGTTCGACCTGAACGACGCGGGCCCGATCGCGGACAAGCTGTACGCCAACTCTGCGATTCAGGAGCTCGGGAAGCCGACCGAGCAGATCCGGCTCACCGGCGCGGTCGAGAACGACCCGGACGGCATCGCGGTCGATCCGCTCGCGGCACTCCCGGCCGCCGGCGGCGGAACGAGCGTGCCGTCGACGCAGCCCGGGAAGCCGCCGACCGCGGTGCCGGCGCTCACCTCGAGCACGCCGTCGGCGCCGATGCCGAAGCACTACCGGTCGCTGATGGGCGCCGTCTCGCGCGGGAAGTCGCTCGAGCACGCGGCCCGCGACATCTACGCCAAACACCCGGACGACGCCGAGGAGATTCTGGCGTCCGTGCGCCTCGCGATAGAGAGGACCCGCAATGCCTGAGCTGATCCAAAAGGCACTGGCCACAATCGAAGACACCGACGCTGAAGCCGCCGAACACGGTGGCTTCACTGCTGTCCTGAGCACTCCGGCGCTGGACCGGGACGGCGACCAGCTCGCTCGCGACGAGTGGGTCGAGCCGCTTCCGGACCGGATCACCCTCGACATGGATCACGAGATGTCGGTGGCCGGGACGATCGGCAGCGCGCACCCGTACTTCGACGACGGCGGCCGTCTGATGATCGACGCCACCTTTGCGAGCACCCCGAAGGCGCAGGAGGTGCGCTCGCTGATCCGCGAGGGTCACATCTCCACCGTCTCGGTCGCATTCATGAACGACCGCACGAAGAAGGACGGCGTGCCACGGCGCGAGCTGCTCAACGCCGGCGTCGTCGCGATCCCGTCCAACCGCGAGGCCGTGATCCTCGAATCGAAGGCAGCGGCCGAGGTTCTCGCGAAGGCCGGCGCCCGCAACAGCGCGAACGACTCGAAGATGATCCAGGCCATCCACGACGCGGCCGGACACCTCGGCGCGCAGTGTGCGACCGACGCGGACGCCGACACGGGCGAGGACGACGGCGCGAACAAGGCGTTCGAGGACGGCCTCGCCGCAGCGGTCGGCACGAAGCGTCCCGCTCTGATCGTCGTGTCGAAGGCCATCTCGGGCAGCGTCGAGGACCTCAAGGCCCGGATCGACGACGCACTCAACGACGCGTACCCGAACAACTACCCGTGGATCCGCGCGACGTTCCTCGACGACGTCGGCTCAGGAACCGTCGTCTACGAGATCGGCGGGGACACGCTCGCCCGGTCGTTCACGGACGACGGCACCGTCACCGTGCTCGACGGCGCAGTACGCGACGTCAGCCTGATCACCACGCTCGTCGACGAAGACGGGCCCCATACCCCCGGCGGGAAGTCCGCCGGCAAGCCGCACGAGTCCGCCGACGCGCCCGCCGCAGAAGCCGCCGTGGTGTCAAAGACCACCGCCGCCGACGCCGCCGACAAGTCCGCCGATGACGTGGCGCCCGAATCGCGTGCGCACGAACTCGTTGCGCGCGCTCTCGCAACCACGGCAATCGCGGACGCGATGCCTGACTCGAAGGAGGTTGGCGATGCCTGACGCACTCGCCCTCAAGACCCGCGGCCGCGAACTGGCTGAGGCCGTCAAGACCGTCATGAATGACGCCGAGCTGACCGGTGCCCAGAAGTCCGAGCGCCTCGAGGCGATTCAGAAGGACCTCGAGGCTCACGAGGTCGACGTGAAGAACTCCGAGATGGCCGCGAACGTGCGCGCCAAGCTCGGCATCTCCGGCGACGCGGTCGTCGACGCGGACAACCTCGAGCAGAAGGGCTACCGGGCCCGCAGCCTCGGCGAGCAGGCCGTCGCTCACCCCGACTACAAGTCGGTCGTCGAGGCGCTCGGCGGCGCGAAGGGACTCGGCGCCAAGGGCGAGTTCCGCAAGTCGTTCGAGATCGGCACCAAGGACGCGTCGGTCGGCGGCAACCTGATGGGCGACGCGCTCAACGGCACCACCGCGGCCGCGCCGCTGGCCGCCGGGTCGCTGTTCCTGCCCGGTACCGCCGGCCAGGCCGTCATGCCGAACTTCCTGCCCGGCATCGTCGACATGCGGTTCTTTCCGCTGACGATCGCCGACCTGATGCCGTCGGGCGGCACTGACTCGCCGGTCATCTCCTACCTGAAGGAAGCGTCGTGGACCGACAACGCCGCGGCCGTCGCTGAAGGCGGCACGTTCCCGGCGTCGAGCAACCAGCTCGCCCGCGTCGAGGCGCAGGTGGGCAAGGTCGCCAACCTGATCACGGTCACCGACGAGATGATCCGGGACGCACCGCAGTTCTTCAGCTTCGTGCAGAACCGGCTCACCTTCGGCGTCCAGCGCCAGGAGGAGGTGCAGCTGCTCGCCGGTGCGGGCGCGCCGGGCGTGGGCGGCCTGCTCTCGTTCCAGTCCGGGTTCACTCAGGGCACCACCGGGCTGACCGCACTGACGAACGTGTCGTTCCCCGCGCCCGGAACGCCCGGCTCCGGCACCACCGCGGCGACCGTCGCGTCGATCACCCCGGGTCGCCAGATCAAGGGAGCCTCGACCGGTGTCTACCCGACGGCATCGGCGATCGCCGAAGGTCTGATGGAGTCCACCACGGACATCTACCTGAACTCCTGGTTCGTGCCGGACGCCCTGATCATGAACCCGTACGACTGGCAGATCGTCCGGCTCGGCAAGGACGCCAACGGGCAGTACTTCGGCGGCTCGTTCTTCGGCGCCGACTACGGCAACATGCGCGGCTCGGGCCCGTCCCAGTCGCTGTGGGGCCAGCGGGTCGTGGTCACCCCGGCGATCCCTCAGGGCATCGTCCTGAACGGCAACTTCCGCGAGGCGTGCCAGATCTTCCGCCGCGAGGGCATCACCGTCCAGATGACGAACTCGGACTCGACCGACTTCCAGAACGGCCTGGTCAAGGTCCGCGCCGAGGAGCGCCTCGGCCTGGCCTGCTACCGACCCGGCGCGTTCGAGGTCATCCAGATCACCAACGGCTGACAGCCGCCACTCGTACACCGGCCCCGCGCTGCCCACCGCGGCGCGCGGGGCCGGTGTGCACCCAACGAGAGGAGGCCGTCATGGCCACGTTCTACTGCGACGACTACGAGCGCATCACCGGCAAGCTGCGCGCGGACGAGGACGCCGAGACGATGTCGGTGTCCACGAAGGTCGTGTCGTCCGAGGGTAAGCACTCGGCGCCCGAACCGACCGAGGGCGTCGAGACGAAGTGACGACCATCGCCCAGGTCAGCGATGTCGAGAACCTGCTGGGCGCGGCCAACCCGTACGCGGCGACGCAGATCGGCGCGGGACTGTCCTGGGCGTCGTCGTTCATTCGGGAGTACTGCCAGCAGCAGTTCGACTACGTGCAGTCCGACGTGGTCACGATCGACCCTCGGCCGGACCACACGGCGCAGCTACCCGAAGCTCCGGTGCTGAACGTCGAATCGGTGCAGGCATACATGGCCGATCCGATCACCGGCGTGTGGGATTGGCAGCCACTCACGATGTTCGCGTTCGTTGCGCGAGGCCTGATCTGGGACACCACCAACTTGGTGCCGCCGATCGTCCCGGCCGCGAACATTCCGCTGCAGTCGTGGCCGACGACGCCCGGGTCGCTGAAGGTCACCTACGACCACGGGTTCATGGCCGCCGGCGCGACCGCGTACCCGCAGTCGCTGATCGACTGCTGTGCACGCCTGGCGTGCCAGTACCTCGAGAACCCGACGCTGATGACCGAGCGGCGCGTCGGATCGGTGATGGGCAGGTTCGGCACCACCTCGGGCGGTGTGCAGCTCTCTGCACTGGACGCGGCGATCCTCGATCGCTTCGCGGTGGTGGACCTCGGATGATCCTCGGCAACGACACAGTGACCGTCATCAAGCGGGCCCCGACCGGCGCGATGAACAGCGTCGGCCAGCCCGCCATGACCGAGACCCCGACCGTGGTGCCGGGCTGCAGCTTCCAACCCACCCGCACCGCCGAGACCGTCTCGGACGTCGATCTGACCGTCTCCTACTGGACCCTCTACGCGCCCGCGGTCCCCGCGATCACGCAGCTCGAGGCAACCGACGCGATCGAGGTGAACGGCGTCGTGTTCGAGGACTTCGGCGACCCGCAGCCCTGGACCGGCCTGAACGGCAACCCGTCTCACGTGACCCTCACGGTCAGGAAAGCGAGGGGCTGATGCCCGCATCCGCGCAGCTGCCGCACGCGGCGATCGCCGACTTCCTCAAGCACGACTCCACCCTGTGGACCGCGCTCATGGCCGCAGGTCAAGAGGCCGAGGACTACTGGAAGTCGATCGCGCCGGTCGGCGACAAGGAGCACGCCCTCAAGTCGGGATACGTCGACCATCCGGGCGACTACCGAAACTCGATCCGCCACAAGATGATGCACAACCCGACCCGCATGAAGGTGCGCGTCGAGGCGACCGACTTCAAGGCGCACTGGATCGAGTACGGCACCTCGAAGATGCCGGCGCAGGCGCCGATGGCGAAGACCCGCGACTACATGCGCGCACACGGGTTCTCGAGCTGACGTGTTCATCGACACCGAGCAGCTGCTCGTCGCCTACCTGCAGCCGATCGCGCCGAATCAGGTGTCCGTCGAGATGCCGAACACGCCGCCACTGCCGTTCATCCTCGTCTCGCGTGTCGCAGGCGGAGATGACAGGGAGACCGACCTCGGCATCGCCGACGTCCACGTCTTCCACAACAGCCGAGACCAGGCCCGCCAGACGGCGCGCCAAATGCACAACCTGATCCAGCAGCTCACGGCCAAGACGCCCGTCACGATCCTCGACGGCGGCCCGACCGTGCACATCGACCGGATCATCACCATCCATGGCCCCGCGTGGGTGGACTGGCAGGACGAGAACCTCAAGCGCTACGTCGCGAGGTACGAGGTCGCGTCCCGAATCAACTCCCAACCTCTCTGACAAGGAGATTCAGCATGTCCGGATACGCCACGTGGGACAACCTGTTCGTCGGTGACTCCACCCGCGACCTCAAGGCCCAGTACGGCATGGTGCTGGTGCGCGACTGGAACGCCGCCGCAACCTCGCTCGCCTCATACAGCCCGTTCGACCCGGTCACCGGCAACCTGTCGCCGACCCTGCTGACCACGGACGGCTGGTACAACCCCGGCTACCTGGACGCGACCGGCGTCGTGTTCACCCCGAAGTTCACCGTCGTCGACGACGACGCGTGGCAGACGCGCCAGGCGCTGCGCACCGACGTCACCCTCGACCAGGAGGAGATGACGTTCGTCCCGAAGGAGCAGTCCCCCCTGGTGGACGCGCTGCGCTTCCAGGACGCCCTGTCGAGCCTGCAGGAGCAGGGCGCCGCCGGCTACCAGCTCACCAAGTCGACCCGGCCGTCGCTGGCGAACCGGCAGATCCTCGCGATCGGCGTGGACTACAACACCGGCCAGCCCGAGTACTTCGCTTTCGAGTACGCGATGGCCCGCATGGTCAAGCCCGACAAGATCTCGTTCGACGCGAAGAACACCACCGCGTCGGGTCTGACCTTCGACTCGTACGTGTGCCCGTACTCCGGCTTCGCGGTCCGGTTCTTCCGCGAGGGCCCGGCATGGCGCGCCTCCGGCGGCAACACCACAGTGCCCGGCAACCCGACCGCTGCCACCGGCACCGCCACCGGGACGGTCACCCTGACGTTCACCCCGCCCACCTCGGCGAACGGCCCGTTCACCTACCAGGTGAACACCGTGACCCCGACCGCGGGCGCAGTCCCGGCCGCGAACGTCACCGTCACCAGCGCCACCTCCTCGCAGGTGGTCCTCACGGTCGGCGCGCTGACGTCGTCCACCTCCTACACCTTCACGGTGCAGGCCACCGGCGCGAACGACTCGCAGTCGGTGCCGTCGGCGGTGTCGAGCGCGGCCGCCGCGAAGTAACTGACCCCCGGCGGCGCGTTGTCCTTGGCTGGGCGCGCCGCCGGGTTCCAGCCACAGCCAAGGGAATCCAGCCAAGGAGAACACCATGGCAGTGCAGAAGAAGGCCCGTACCGCGAAGCCGGTCATCGCGCGTGAACTCGCTCTCGAGGACTTCGAGGAGCAGGCGCTCGATGCACTCGGCAGTGTCCCGGGCATCACGCTGGTCCTCAAGACCGGCGAAAAGGTGACGATCCCGCACCCGATGCTCGTGGACGACGAGCGTCAGGAAGTGATCGAACGCGTCCAGTCCGGGAAGGACCTCGACGTCAGGACCGTCGAGGCCACTGACGAGGACGGCAACGTACTTACCGACGCGGACGGCAACGCCATCAGCGTGGAGGTTCCGGGCGACACGATCGACGGCAAGCCCGCCGGCGCCTTCTCCAAGAGGCTCGCGCTCGCGATCCTCGGCGAAGACGACTACGCGACATTCGCGGCCGGCGGCGGCAAGTCCGGACACGTCGTGCTGGCGTGGCGCACCCTGACCGAGGGCATGGACCCAAAAGCGTCCAACTGATCGAGCTCCTGCGCTACTTCCCCACCGAGGTCGAATCCGACCTGTCGCACTACCACCCCCAGATCGACATCCTCGACTGGTACCGCGGCAAGGTGTCGGCCCGGCAGGTGCTCGTCCGCCTCAAGCACCTGCCGGACCGCTCGGAGTTGAAAAAGGCCATGCGCGACGGCGACTGGTCGCAGGACGAGCACGTCATGGCGGCCATCTTCAACGACCTACGCATGCTGCGCGCCGACTACGGCTCGGTGCACAGCGATGGCAGGTCGCCCGCGCCGACGCTGCTCAGGTCCCCGGCCGCGATGAAGGAAGAACTCGCGCAGGAGCAGTTCCACACCGACCTGCATGACGCGATGGTCGCGCAGGCCACCGGCAAATACCAACCGCCGAAACGCAATTCGTCGTATGTGACTACTGACTCGCTTGGGATGGGGGGTGATGTGCATGCCTGATGGCGGAATCTTCATGGACATCCTCCCCCGTCTCGACGGGGGCGCGCTCGACTCGGTGATCCGGGACATCACGTCGAAGTTCTCGTCGCTGTCGGACGACATGGCGCGTTCGGTCGGCAAGGACTTCGGGTCGGGCGCGTCGTCGGCGGCGCAGCGTATGGCGGCGCAGATCGAGACGTCGATGCGCACCGCGCAGTCGTCGGTCGAACGCTCGATGGAGGCGATGACCCGGGCGCAGGACGGCCTCGCGACCCGCACTGACACCCTGCGCCTATCGCAACTCAAGGCTCAGGCGCAGGTCGAGAAGTGGGGCGAAACCTCGATCCAGGCGCAGACCGCGCTGGCGAAGGTCGACGCAGAGCAGCGCAAGGTGGAGGCCTCGGCGCGCGCTGTCGAACGGGCTCAGCGAGACTCGCAGGCCGCCCACGCCGGTCTCGCGGAAGCGAGCCGCGGCGCGGCCGCCGCGCACGACGCTCACGCGTCCAGTCTTGCGAAGGTGGGCGCCGCGGCTACAAACGCCAGCGCCGCGCTCGGCGTCGGCATGGTGGCCGCGGGAGCGTACGGACTCGACCAGGCCGCGAAGATGCAGCAGAAGATGACGCTGCTGCAGACGTCCGCTGGTGAGTCCGCGAAGAACATCAACATGCTGCAGGACGCGGTGTACAGCCTCTCGAACAAATGGGGTTACAGCGTCAGCGATATTCAGGATTCCCTGCGCACGGTCGAGCAAGCCGGATATCACGGCAAGGACGCCGTGAAGATGCTCACCGGCGCGGTGCAAGAGGCTCACACCGAGATGGCGCCGCTCAACGACGTCACGCATGTGTTGACCACGACCACAGCAGATTTCGGTAAGAGCATCGACCAGGTCAACGATTCGGCGTCGAAGCAGGTCGCGACCATCTCGCAGTCGAAAGCGACGCTCGGCGAGTATGCCGCCTCAATGGGTGCGGTGGAGAACTCGGCGCAGAACGCGCACGTCTCCATGTCTCAGCTCAACGCAGCGTGGGCGGAGATGACGCGGCATGGTCTCACTGGCCAGGTTGCCTCGGACTACCTGACGAACTCGATCAACAAGCTCTCGGCGCCGAACCCTGCAATGATCACGGCGCTCGGTCAGTACGGGATCACGCCCCAGCAACTGCAGGCGACGCTTGCGGACAAGGGCGCGAACGGCGGCCTCGCTGGCGCTGACGAGATGATCTCGCGTTCGATCCTCGCGCATCAGGGCCCGAACGGGCAGATCCTGCTGAACTCGTTCAACCAGTCCTCGCAGAACGCTCAGGCGGCCGAGGAAATGTACGGAGCGATGAGCCCGCAAGCTCAGGCGCTCGCGCAGCAGTACGAGACGCACGGCGGCTCGCTGTTCAAGCTCAAGCAGGGCCTGAACGCCACGGGGCAGGCACAGCTGTCCCAGTGGGCGTCGATGTACGACAAGTCCCAGGGCTTCAACCAGCTCCTCAAGGCCGGTCAGCCAGGCGCGCAGTCGTACATGGGCGCAATGTACAAGGCATTCGGTGGGGACTCTGTCGCCGAACGCACCGCGCTCAACCTCACTGGCTCGAACTACGGCGACTATCAGGGCATCCAGAACGTCGTCAACAATGCGCAAACGGCCGCGGACGGCACTGTGATGGGCGCGAACGAGTCGAACAGCACCCTCGAATCGAAGCTGGCGAACGAGAAGCAATCCATCAAGAACACGCTCACCCAGTTCGGTGCTCTCGGTCTCGGTCCGATGACGAAGTTCGTGTCAGCCATGCAGGACGCGACGAACTGGCTTCATCAGCACACGGGTGTACTCAAGTCCCTGCTCGTCGGCGGCGGCGTCGTGGGCGGCATCGGTGTAGGAACCAAGATTCTGAACGGTGCCGGGAACCTGTTCGGCGCAGACCATCTCGGCGGCCGGATCGTCGGTGGCGCGCTCAAGTACGGCATCGGCAAGCCGGCTCAGTACGCGGCGAAGGGCGTCCTGGGTGCCGCGCGCGGCATCGGCAACGTCGCCTCTTCGGCGGGTGACTGGTGGGACTGGACCGGGAAGGCGAAGGTCGGCAACGCGGCGTCTCGCGTGGGCGGCGCGGTCGGACGTGGCGCGTCGGCGGTCGGCCGCGCTGGCTCGGCTGTCGGCGGCAAGCTCGCCTCGGGCGCGCAGATCGCGGGCGACATGGCCGGTTCTGCGTGGGACGTCACGAAGTTGGGGGCGAAGGCCGCGGGTCGCGGCATCAAGTCGGCGGCCGGCGCCGCGAAGGACCTCGGCGCATCGGGCGTCTCGAAAGCCGCATCCGGACTCAAGTCCGCGGGCGGGTTCGTCGCCGACTTCGGCAAGACCGCCGCGGGCGCCGCGCTGGACCTCGGGAAGCTGCTCAAGACGCAGGCGATCTCCGGGTTCATCTCGGCATGGAACGGCATTAAGACCGCCGTGCAGGCCGTGAAGGACTTCCAGATCGCCTCGAAGCTCGCCGCGGCCGCCACGAAGGCGTGGACGATCGCGCAGGCCGCATTCGACGCCGTGTGCGATGCAAACCCGATCGTGCTCGTTGTGGCCGGCATCGTCGCTCTCGGCGCCGCGATCTACGAGGCGTACAAGCACTCTCAGACGTTCCGCGACATCGTGGCCGACGTCTGGAACTGGATCAAGCAGCTCGCCGGGGTGATCGCGGATATCGCGATCAAGGCGTTCCAGGACCTCACGACCGGCGTCAAGGACGTGTGGTCGAAGTTCGGCGACGTCAAGCAGATCGTCGCCGACGTGTGGAACGGCTTCAAGACGTTCGGACAGTGGATCGACGACGCCTTCACCACCACCTGGCACGCGCTCGGCGATGTCTTCAAGACCGTCATGGATGGCATCCGCCAGGGCTTCAAGGACGCCGTGACGGACATCAAGGGCGCCTGGGACATTCTCTCGAAAGTCGTTGGTACGCCGGTCTACTTCATCGCCGAGTACGTGTACAAGGACGGCATCGAGAAGCTGTGGAACGGCGTCGCAGGCGCGTTCGGTCTCGACTCGATGAAGCTGCCGGACGTGCCGACCGACAAGATCCCGCACTACGCGGGCGGCGGCATCTTCCCCGGCTACGCGCCGGGACAGGACACGGTCAACGCGAAGGTGTCCCCGGGCGAGGGCATCGCCGTGCCGGAACTCGTGCAGGCGATCGGACCCGAGCGGTTCATGGCGCTGAACTCCTACTACTCGGGCGGCCGCAAGCCCGGATCGGGCCCGGCGCCGCACTTCGCCGGCGGCGGCTTCATCAGCGATATCGTCGGGGGCGCCGAGGATCTCGGCAAGGACGTGGTGAACGGCGCGAAGCACGTCGTGAACGCGGCCATCGACGTCGGCAAGTTCATGATGGACCCGATCGGCTCTATCCATCGTCTCTTCGACAAGTACATCGACAAGGCGAAGGGCACGCCGAACGGTCCGGGCGACAAGACGTCCGGCTGGTTCCAGACGGTCGCCGGCATGCCGAAGCGGTTCCTTGACGCCGCCTTGAACTGGGGCAAGTCGATGCTCGGGATGGGTGGCGGCTCCGGCGGCGGCAGCGAGAAGTGGGCGTCGGGCGCTGGCGCGCAGCAGTGGGCGCCGATCATCGTGCAGGCGCTCGCCGCCGAAGGATTCCCGACGACCGCGCCGTACGTGCAGGCGACCGAAGCGCAGATCATGACTGAGTCGGGCGGCAACCCGAACATCATCCAGCAGGTCCACGACGTCAACTGGCCGAACAACCTGGCGCGCGGCCTCGTGCAGGTCACGCCCGGCACTGCTCGAGGTCTCGGGCTCTCACAGTTGGGCGGCAACATCTACGACCCGCTGACGAACCTGCGTCTCGGCATGCGCGAACTGAAGAGTCAGCACGGCGGAAACCTGCTCGGCACGTGGGGCCACGGCCACGGGTACAGCGGCGGCGGCATCGTCCCCGGCGCCCCGTCGAAGGTCGACAAGTACCAACAGGACGCCCAGAAGGCGCTCGACGCGGCCGCGAAGTACGACGCCGAAGCGCAGAAGTATCTCGCCGAGGCAGCGCAGCAGCCCGGCTCGGGTGCGGCGGCGGCTCAGAAGCACCTGCAGCTCGCGGCGAAGGACCGCGGACTCGCGGCGAAGGCGCAGGCCCTGGCAGCGACAACGACCGGCGCGGTCCGCCAGAAGCACCTCGACGCTGCCGCTCGGTACACCGACGACGCGAACAAGGCGCAGGCCGCGGCTGCGAAGGCGCAGACCGGTGCGGTCACCTCGGTGCAGAAGTACCAGACGCTCGCGAAGAAGGCGCAGGAGAACGCGCAGAAGAAGCGTGACGAGGCCGCCCAGTACAAGCAGAAGGCGCAGGCCGCGGGCTCCGGTACGCCGACTGCGCCGGGCGCGTCCATCTCCGGATCGTCGGCATCCGCTGGCGCGGACCAGACCTCGGGCCTGATGACGCCCGAGCAGTTCGGCGAGAAACTCGGCGGCACCCTGATGGACGGCCTGCTCGAGGAGACGTCCATCGGCAACTCCGGATTCGACGCGCTGCTCGCCGATCCGAACAACTCGCTGTTCGGTCGGATCGCGGGCGCCGGCATGTCGGTGAAGTTCGGCAAGCCGTACCTGACTCAGCTCAACGCGCCACCGAAGCCGACGACCGCCACGCCATCGCAGCCCACGCCGACGGTCGAGCAGCCGAAGTCGGCTCGCACGCACACATCGCCCGTGCACGTGAAGCAGGCCCCGATGGTGCACATCGAGAACCAGCACATCCACAACGGCGACCACCAGAAGGCGAACCGCGACATCGTGCGCCAGCTGAACGCCTACGCCCCAGCGAGCGGGAGGTGACATGACCGGCACCCCGTACGTGCTCCCCGCGCCGCCGACCGTGATCGCGATCAACGATCTCCTCGCGGCCGACGGTTCGATGCTGACGTGGATCGGCTACGACGGCTCCGTGTGGCCGATCTCCGGCGCGATGGCCCCCTGGCTGAATGCGCAGTCAGGTGTCGTGATCCAGGACATCAAGGGCCTGATGGGCCAGTTCAAGATCCTGGACCAGCAGGGCGCGCGGCAGGACGGCGCCGACTTCGAGGATGCCGTGTGGGATCCGCTCGAGGTCGACTACACGTTCCTCGCCGGCGGCATGGACCCGCGCACGTTCCGCAACACCGCGCGCGGGTTCATCGCGTCGTGGGATCCGAAGCAGCTCGGCCGCCTCGTGTGGTTCTCGAGTCAGCTCGGCGAGTGGTGGCTGCCGCAGCGTCTACTCAAGGGGCCGACCGACACGCTGAAGAAGGCCCCGGCGATGATGACGTCGGCGACGCTGTCGATGGCCGGGCGTGCGGACTACCCGTTCTGGACGTCGTTCGATTCGACGTCGCGCCAGGTGGCGACTGGCCCATCGACGCTCGCCGATCCGCTCGGCATCGCGCCGCCCGGGTGGCTTCCGCTGTCGAACCGCGGCGACCAGACCGGCTGGTCCCGGTTCATACTGCAGGGCCCCGGCATCTTCGGCGTCGGGGATGCAGACAGCGGCAACACCGTCACGATCGGGCCTGTCCCGGCCGGTGTGCAGCTGCTCGTGACGACCCTGCGCCGGCGCCGCGGCATCGTCGAGATGAACACGAACACGAACATGTACCCGCTGATGAGCGGGTCGTTCGCGACCGGCATCGCCCCGGCGACGCCCGCGGGCCCGACGCAGGTCAACATTCCTGTGTCGGTGACGGGAGCGGTGGCCGGCCAGACGCAGATCCTCGCGTCGCTCACTCCGTACCGGAAGTGGCCTGAGTGACGGCCCCGGACGCTCCTCCGCTGAACCTCGAAGAGCCGTGGCAGGCGTTCGCGCTGGCCGACCAGTTGGCTTCGCAGCGCCTCAACGAGGTGTACCTGCAGAACCCGCAGCTCGAGGTCGTCATGTACGACAACGCGTACAACCCGATCGGCGAGATCGGCGACTACATCTCGACGACGTGCACGTGGAAGCGGAACGCGGTCGGCACCGGAACGATCGCGCTCAAGGGCTCGGACCCGCTCGTCGCGTACGCGATGATGTGCGTCTCGACGGTCGTGCCGATCACCATCACCGCGGGTCCGGCGCGCTGGTCCGGCCGGATCGACACCGCGAGCTACGACATGGTCGACGGCGTTGCGACGTGCACGCTGCAGCTGCTAGACGACTGGAATTGGTTCAACAAGCTGCTCGTCTGGCCGAATTTCGCGCTGCCGATCGAGGTGCAGTTCCCGAAGGAGGCCGTGTTCGTCGGCCCGGCCGTGACGTGCCTCGAGGAGATGATCGCCGAGCAGTGCATCCGCCTGCAGCGCGGACTGTGGGAGATCGTCAACAACATCGTCGACCCGCCGGCGTGGTTCGCGTCAATGATGGAGAAGGAAGGCCTGCTTACCCCGATCGCGGTGGTGCCGTCCGATCCGCTGCTCGACACGTCGAAGTGGATCGCCGTCTCGGCGCGCATGGATTCCGTTGCGACGCTGGCGAAGCAGATCCTCAAGGACAACGGCCTGCAGCTCACTGCTCGGCTGTGGCTGCCAGGCGAGCCGCAGCCGACGACGGCGTTCACGCTGACCGTTCCGACGATCGTCGTTCAGGTTGTCGACAAGTCCGGCGTCACGGGCCCAACCGGCACGATCGTCGACGGCCTGATCGAGGACATCGCCGACATCTTCGACGGCGCGTACGCCGAGGTCGTGCAGCCGCTCACTACCTCCGGCTACCTGCCGCCCGGCGTGAACATCGACCCGGCGTTCGGCATCAACTGGACCCCGCCGTGGGTGTGCTACTACCCCGATGATCCGAACGCGGGCGTGAAGGAATTCCACATGACCGCGCACGCGCCGCTGGCGTACACGGTTGTCGGCGGCGGCAAGAGTCCGAACTGGGTCAACCAGCTCATCAACCTTCTCCTCGAGTTCGCGCTCTCGGAGATCCTCGCGGCGATCGGCGCATCCGGGGTCGCGGACACCCTGCTGGATGGCGTGTTCAACGACGTCATCCTCGCGTTCCAAGAGTTCGAGAACGCGCCCCGGCGTGAAGCGCTCGGAACGTACGGGTATCCGGAGATGTTCACCTCGACTGGCTCAACGGCGTGGACGCTCGACGAGTTCTTCGCCCTCGAGAACGCGATGTGGGACTCGCGCGGCTACTACAGCTACCAGGTCATCACCTACAACGGAACGCCGTACACGTTCGGTGAGGACTTCGTCGAAGGTGACCTCGTCTCGTGGGTTCACAACGGAACGCACTACTCGGACTACTGCGACTCGGCGACCCTCACCGACGACGCGAGTCACCGCGTCGAGCTGCTGTGCACGATCGGCGACAACTCGGCCGAGGAATCCCCCTTCTCGGTGCTGCAGCGCCGCCTGTCCGGATTCGAGTCGGCAATCCAGATCGCGATGTTGTCGACCAACTAACCGCTCTACCAACATATTTCAATAGGGAGGTCGCGACGTGGCGACGTACACAGTCAATGCCGACGGCAGCATCACCTGGAACGGCAGCGTGACGTTCAGCGGCGCGACCGATCCACTCTCGACGGGCGTGGCGACCCTGACCCTCACCCCAGCGGGCGGCGTGAGCAACCTTCCGGCGCTCGTGGACGGCGCGCCGGGCCTGCCGCCGCAGCTCACGTTCGCGGTGAACACGCTCGCGGCCGGGGCGACGGCGACGGTGCAGACGACGCAGACGAACCCGGGCAGCGCGGGCACGGCGTCGGCGTACACGGTGACGCTCGGCATCCCGCAGGGCGCGCAGGGCGCGGCGGGAACGAACGCGACGATCGCCGGGGCGTCGGACCTCGAGCTGCCCTCGGGTGTCTCGCTGGGGACCGCGACGGCGGGCTACACGCTCTCGTACGACGCGGTGAACTCAAAGTGGCTGGTCGGGGCACCGAAGCGCACGACGGGCCCGTACGTGGTGCTGTCGTCGAGCTTCACCGCCTACTCGGGTACCGCAGGCTCGGCGACCCTTGCGTCCATCGGCCTGCCTGCGCTGCCGTACGCGTACCGCCCGCAGGTGCAGGCCGGGTTCTACGGCACGGGCACCGTGAACACGCACGTCGACGGGATGGTGCTTCTGAACTCCCCCACCCCGGGAACCGGCCAACAGGTCGGCTACGGCCTCGGCATCACGGGCGCCGGGCCTTACCCGGTGAACGTGCAGACGTCGTTCGGTGCGTCGATCTCCGGCTCGTCCACGTACGGCCAGGTCGCGGCGAACACAGCGGCGACGTTCTACCTCGTTGCGTCGCAGCTGAACTCGACCACCGATTCATGGGGTGCGCAGACGACTAACGGGTACCTGACGATCACGGCGGTGCCGTCGTGACGCAGCCGGTGCAGCCGCCGCAGCAGGTGTCGAACGCGGCGCAGCAGCAGGCGTCGCGGTTCGCGGGCGCGTTCGGTCAGGCGTTCCTTGATCAGGTCGGCGCGAACGTCTGCAACTGGGTGACTGGGGCAACGGGCGGAATCATCGACCTGTCGTCATGGGCGACGAACCTGCACAACCAGGCGAACGCGGCGATGGCCGGAGTGAACACGATCGCAACCGGCATCACAACGGGCGCGGGCGCTACACCGTCGTCCGATCCGACGCAGGTGCACCCCACGGTGTCTGGGATGCAAGCCAACACGGCCGCGAACGCTGCGGCGATCGCGAAGCTCACCTCAACCGGCAACTCCAGTTCTACTGGCGGTTCGAGCTTCGGCGACAACTTCGGCGACGACCCGAACGGCAACCCCAGTGCGAGCGCCTGGACGCAGTACCAGTGCCTGTCCACATCGAAAACTATCGGCTCTGGTCTCGCCGTCAGCGGCGGCCAGCTCGTGACCGTAGAGGGCAACGCGGGCAACGGAAGTGGATTCAGCTACATCGTGAGCACCGAGTCAGTTCTCACTGATGACCAGTCCGTGATCGGCGTTCTCGGGAACGCCAACAACGCGCGCTACTACGTGTCGAGCCTGATGCTGCGCGCCGCATCGGACATGTCGACCGCTGTCTACGTCAACGTCGCTTCCAATGGCATCGCGCTCGGCTACATCAGCTACGACCCGTCGACACAGACCGGTTCCTTCAATCAGTGGACGTCCGCGTCGATAGCCATGTCGCCCGGCGCGACGATCGAGCTGCGGGCAGTCGGTCAGACCTACAGCGTGTACGTGAACTCGTCGGTCGTGCTGAATCACACCGACGCGTCCGTGCAGTCGCCAGTGGGCGCATCGAACCGCCACTGCGGCCTCGGCATCGAGGACAGCATGGGGTTCAGCTGGCAGTCGATCAACTTCTCCGACCTCGCCTCACCGCCGGTGATCGGCACCGGCTGGAACCTCTTCCGGTCCGCCACTTCTGCGGTCGCGATGCAGGGTTCGAGCTGGTCTGGAGTGGGCGCCGGAACCTTCGACACCGAAGGCCCGTGCGCAAACGTCACCATCACCAGTCTCGGCTACGGCGTCATCACGATTCAGAAGACCGGCTGGTACGTGATGCGCACGAACGCAAGCATGTCGCAGCCGTGCGGGACGAGCTACGTCTTCAACGCTGGGATCTACTACCGACCCGTATCGACCGGCGTCCTCGGGTTCGCCGGCATCGGCCAGGACAGCTCGGGCAGCAACGTCTACAACGTGGGCATGTGCACCATCGCCTACCTATACGAGGGCGACCAGGTGTCGCCGGCGTTCTACCAGGCCGGATCGAACTCGGTGGTCGGCAATGCGGCCGGTACCGATACCTACTTCACCGGTGCGCTCGTCACCAGCCTCTCCTGAAAGGCGACTCATGACCATCTTCGGCATCGACATCAGCTCGTACCAGGCCGGACTCGACCTCGCGCAGGTGAAGGCGGAGGGCTTCGACTTCGTGTTCGTCAAGGTCACCGAAGGCTCCGGGTACGTGAACCCGACGTGGCCCGGCTTCCGCGATGCGGCGAACGCGAACGGGCTCGTGCTCGTCGGCTACCACTACCTCACGACCGACGACGTGAACGCGCAGGCCGACAACTTCGTGCGCAACCGCGGCCCGAACATCCCCGCGATGATCGACTTCGAGGCGAACGGCGGCACCCTCGGCAACTTCTGGGCGTTCGTGAACGCGGTCAACGCGCTCGGCGTGCAGATCGCCCTGTCGTATATCCCGCGCTGGTACATCCAGGGCGCCGGCGGAGGCGGTGACCTGTCGCAGGTGCCGGGCCTCATCTCCTCGAGCTACGTGTCCGGGTCCGGCTACGCATCCGCGCTGTATCCGGGCGATCAGTCGAGCTACTGGGACGGCTACGACGGCGGCACCCCGGCGATCCTGCAGTTCACGGACTCCGCGCAGGTCGCCGGGCAGACCGTCGACGCCAACGCGTTCCGCGGCAACCCCGATCAGCTCCGCGCGCTGCTCGCGCAGCCCGCGGGCGCACCTGCTCCCCCATCGGCCCCAACTCAGGAGGACACCATGACCCCCGACCAGGACGCGATCCTGCGCGACATCCAGGTTCAGCTGCGCGGCCCCGGCTGCGCGGGCTGGCCGCAGCTCGGCACCAACGCGGCCGGGCAGAACCTCACCCTCGTCGACGCGCTCGCCGAGGCCCTCAAGCGGATCGAAGCACTCGAATCGAAGGCAGGAGTTCAGGCATGAGCACCAAGATCAGCGCGTACGCGAAGACCATCGAGGCCCTGTTCGGCACCGTGCTGATGGTCGGCACGACCGCCCTGGCGTGGGCATCCAACGACATTCCGCTCGCGTGGCTAGGCGGCATCCAGGCCGTGCTGGCAGCGATGACCGTGTTCCGAGTGTGGCTCGTGAAGAACGAGCCGCTCATCGAGCAGGGTGTGGACGAGGTCGAGTCTGTGGTGCACGACGTCGAACACAAGGACGCTCCGGCCGCACTCGGCACCGCGGTGCAGGTGGTCGCGGACGGGCAGCTCGGCGCCGACCGGGCGGCCGTCGACGCGCTGCTCGCGGAGATCCGCGGCAAGCACGCGGCCGACCCGCAGGCGCCCACCGCGTGAACGGCGGATGGGGAACCGCCGGCGTGGAGGCGGTCACGTTCTTCGGTGGCTCCGCGGCGGCGGCCCTCATCCAGAAGGTCGGCAACCGGAAGCACTCCGAGGTCATCATCGAGAAGGACCGCGCCTCGGCGGTGCAGCTCCTCACCGACGCGGTCACCTCACTCGGTGCCCGCGTGTCCACGCTCGAAGGCGACCTGCAGCAGACGCGCGAGGAACTCGCCACGTCGCAGCAGGAGCAGACCCGCGTCACCGGCCTGTTCCACCAGGCCGTCTCGGTGATCCGGGACGCGTTCGACATCCTGCGCGCCAACAACATTCCGGCCCCGAAGATCAGCGATGACCTCGAGGCAGAGATCGAGAGGTCGACATGAGCATCCCCGCTGGCGTGAAGACGGTGCAGGTGTCGTGCCTGCCGTCGAGTCTGGGCACCGTCACCTCGGTGCAGGTGCAGGCGACGCCGACGCTGAACCTGCAGTGGGCGGCGACCGGACAGTCTCTGGCGTCGATGTGCACGACGTCGCCGATCCCCGGCTGGCTGCTGCTGCCCGCGGTGGATCAGGGCGGCTTCGTCACCCCGGACACACATCTGGGCATGACCGGCTGGTCGTACCTCGTGACGGTCACGTGGACGGACTCGACCGGCGTCTCGGGCACCGAGTCCGGCACCGTGCAGGTGTTCCAGGACGATGCGACCGAGTACCTGATCAACTCGGGCGGGGACCTCGCGACGCCCGTCTCGTACCCGCTGGGCGGGATCGCGATCTCGGGCGTGGTGGCGGCGTATTCTCAACTTCCCGCGTCGTCGAGCACCCCGGCCGCGTACCTGTGCGAGGCGGACAATCTCGTCTACGTGTGGCAGAACGGGGCGTGGCCTCCGCAGGGGTCCGGGTTCCACGTCGAGGGTCCGACCGGTCCGCAAGGACCGACAGGGTTGACCGGTCCGGCGAACACGCTCACGATCGGCACGGTTGCGTCGGGGTCGCCGGCGGCCGCGTCGATCTCCGGCGCGGCGCCGAACCAGACGCTGGACCTGACGCTGCCGCAGGGCAACCCGGCGCACTGGTGGACCGGATCCGGCGCACCGGGGCCGATCTCGGGCGCGCTGAATGGCGACATGTACCTGGACACCAGCGGCACCGGAAACGTCTACCAGCTCGACTCGGGGACGTGGACGCTGCAGGTGTCGATCAAGGGCCCGACCGGCTCGCAGGGCCCGATCGGGAACACCGGCGACACCGGACCGCAGGGCGTGGCCGCGCACTGGTGGACCGGCTCGGGCGCGCCCGGGACCGTATCCGGCGCGATCCAGGGCGACATGTACCTCGACACGTCGGGCACCGGCAACGTCTACCAGCTCGGCGCGAGCGCCTGGTCGAAGGTGGCGTCGATCGAGGGTCCGCAAGGTCCGGCCGGGACGATGACGAACGCGACCACCTCGGCGCCGGGCGCGGTTCAGCTCGCGGGGATCCTCGGCGGCACCGCGACGGCGCCGGCGTTCTCGTCGGCCGCGTTCGGCACCACCGATGGCACCGCGGCGCAGGGCAACGACTCACGCATCACCGGCGCCGCGCCGCTCGCGTCTCCGACGTTCACGGGCACGGTCACGGTCCCGGCGATGAAGGTCACCGCGGGCACCCCGGCGGTCGGCCAGGTGCTCACCGCGTCGGACACCTCCGGCGACGTCGCATGGCAGGCGCTGCCCGCTGCGTCGACGTCCGTCGCGGGCGTCGCAGAATTCGGCACCGTCGCAGGCACGGCGGCGCAAGGCAACGACTCGCGCTTCACGCGCCCCCTCGACTTCACCGTGCTGATCCAGGGAGGCACGCGCGCCACCGGGTTCGGGGACATGCCCGAGGGCATCCTGATCCAGCACGCGGGCACGATCAACCAGATCGTGTTCCAGGGCGGCACTGCGGACGCATCCGGCTCGACCACGGTCGCTGTGTGCACGACGACCACCGCGGGAACCGGCAACGGCACCGCGGTGTCGGGCGGCTCGTGCACGGCGACCCTGACGTCGGCGGGTGCGACTGCGACCCTCGCCTTCTCTGGCGGCCTCGCTGTCGCCGCGGGAACGTGGCTGCAGTTCAACACCACCGCGGTCGGAACCACGCCGGGTAACCGGCTGTACGGGCACGTCATGGGGACGTGGTCCTGATGTTCGTCGCACGGAAAGCCAGTCACGGCGCCCTCTACTCCGACAACTTCAACAGGCCCAACGGGAACGTCGGTAACGGCTGGGTCATGGCAAACAGCGCGAACCCGACCATTGTGTCCAACGCGATCGGTCAGAACGCGGTGAACAACGCGGGTGACATGTGGGCACTGTGGCCCACGCAATCCCTGTCGGACAGCATGTTCTCGCAGTGCACCATCGTCGGGTCCGCAGGCGGCTCAAGTTCGGCCATCGTGCTGGGCTTGACGATCAACGCGAACGCCAACCGCACGAACCATGTGACCGCCTACATCGGTCAGAACACCGTCTACATCTGCGCGAACACCTCTGCCGCGAGCAGTGCTGGCAACAGCCTGAAGTCCGCCAGCTACACCGCATCGGCGGCCCAGGTGGCGCGGTTCTCGTCGTCGTCTGGGACGTACACGCTCACGATCAACGGCAGCGCAGTCCTGTCGTGGACTGATCCGGGCGGCACGGTGACCACCGGTGCGGGGTACCGCTACTGCGGCTGGTCCACGTCCTGCAGTGGCACGAATCAGTCGTTCGCGCTCGACAACTGGTCGGGCGGCGACAACTGACCGCCCCACCCACGACAACGCCCCCGACCTCCGGCCGGGGGCGTTTCGTCGTCTCTGGACTACTGGATCGGACCGTCATCGGTGAGCTGCCACATAGTGCCGCCCGAACCGGCAGCAGGAAGGCAACTCGCAGACTGAGGGTTCACGGCGTTGTCGGCGTCGGCTGCGGCGTCGCAATCCGACTGCGTGCCGAACATCTCGCCATCGTCGGCCGGATCCCCCGAACCGGGATGAGCGGAGCCGGACGCGAGACCGGAGAGGAAGTCGGACACTGGATCGGCCGCAGCGACACCAGCCCCGACGAAGAAGACCGTCGCCGCAACCGCAACCAAGGCTGCGACCCTACGCATGGACGTTCGCTCCTGCCTGGTGGCTCACCTGGACGTCCGCGAGGATGTTGATTCGACGCTGCAGGTAGCGAGTCTGCGATGCGAACCACCCTGTCGCCCAGAACCAGGTGACGAAGGGTGAGACGCGGGTCGGCGATCCCACGCGTGCGTGTGCATCGTTGAGGCGCTTCGCCGTCCGGTGCAAGCCGACGAGGTTGTAGAACGGGATCAGCTGGGACCACCAGCGCGTCCACGCGAGCCGCTCGATCCCCGTGAAGGCGGCGAGCTCATCGTTGATCCGGTCATACCAAACCAGGTAGTAGATCCCGAACGTGATGACGCACAGCCACCATAGGCCCCAAGCGCCTTGCTTGCGGATCATCGGCTCGATCCCCTTTGAAGTTGGGTGCGCCCCATGCGCACGACAGCAAGATCGTAGACGCACGGGGCGCGTCGTGGATAGAGGTCAGACCGCGGCGAGCGCCGGCGTCGCCGACGCGGCCTTGCGCCATCGTCGCACCGACGCCTCGGACGTGCCGACTGCGCGCGCGACGGCCCGCTGCGACATGTCGGTCGTCGCGAGCAGGTGCAGTGCCTCGGCGCGCATCGCGTCGCTGTCGGGTCGCGGGCGCGCCGCGTCGAGGTCGAACAGTGCGGCAGTCGGCTGCGTCGGGGTGCGTTCCTGCGGGTCGTCGCAGGTGTCGCGCTCCGGAGCGGCGTCCTCGGCGTGCGAGGCCGCGGCGGAGGGGGTCTGCCGCGGCATCACGACGGGCGCCGCATCCTCAACCGCTGCATGCGCCTGCGTCGCTCCCCCGGTCGCGTCACGTCGCAGCTGGACCGCGAGGTGCGGCGCGACGAGGAGGCACAGCGGCGGCACGACCGCGACGAGTGCGCCAGCCCATCCCGGCAGCGCTCCGGCCGGCAGGAGGTGCGCCGCGGCACCCGCGACAACGGAGACGGTCGTCGACGCGCCGAGCAAGGACCACGCGTAGGTGCGTCGGGCCTGCAGTCGCATCACCGCGGCGGTCGCGGCGACCGCCAGGCCGTCGACGACGAACGGCCACGTGTGCGCCATGACGATGCCGTACCCGGCGCGGCCGGCCAGCGCGGCGAGGTTGCTGTAGCTGAGCGCGAACGCGAGGACCGCGATGCCGGCGGTCGCAGCGGCGTGCAGGTGGCGGGTCATCGGGTCTCCTCGGATCGGATGCGGTCGGCGAGCGCGCGGATGTCGTCCTCGAGCGCCCACAGGGCGTGGGCGTAGGACAGCGCGGCCTCCTGGCCGGGGGTGTGGGTCTCGGTCATCAGTCGGGTACGCGAGTCGTTCAAGAGCGCGGTGAGCTGATCGGCGATGGTCATGCGGCCACCGCCCGGCAGGAGCAGCGCACGGCTCGGCCCTGCGCGTCGTCGGGCAGCCAGCCGTACTCGTCGCACTGGTCGCACTTCGGTGCGACGCGGCGCGCCTGGCGCACTGGCATCGCCTGCCAGAGCCGAAGCCAGCCGTGCACGTGCAGCGTCGGGTTGGCGTCGCGGTGCGCCCGGCGCGCGGCGTCGACGAGCGCCGGGACGCCGTGCTGGTCGATCAGTTCGAGGATCGCCGTGCGCTGCGCGGCTCGGATGCGCCGGTAGCTGGCGGGAAGGCCCGCGTCGAGTGTCGCTGCCTCGAGGTCAGCGAGCTTCGCAGCGTCGGTGTCGTTGGCCTGCGCGAGCTTCGACAACGACGACCTCGGGTTCGTGGCGCACTGGCGAGGCTCGCGTGCAGGCCGGTTGTTGTTGGTCTCAATCCTTCGTGATCGGTCCTTTGTAAAGACGCCCAGCTCTCCGACGTCCGCCACGCGGGAGACCGGCATCTTGGGCGCCGGGACGACCTGCGGTTCCGTGACTTCCACGGGCTCTTCGTGGACGGTCTGGATCGTCGCGATCCGGCCAGTCTTGGGGTCGCGGACCTTCTCGCGGGTGAGGTAGCCGAGGCTCGCGAGTTCGCGCATCGCGGTGCGTACGGACTCGCGCCCCTCGGGAGACTGCGCGGCGATCGCATCGGACCGGGTGCGCCAGTCGGCGGGCTTGCTCAGCAGGAACAGCAAGATCCCGCGGGCCCGGTAGGACAGGCGGCCGTCGTTGATGACCTCGTTCGAGAGGATGGTGAAGTTGTCCGCGAGGCGTGGACCTCGGCGGATACCGCCGGTAGGATCAGACACGTTCGACTCCTTGGGTTAGTCGGACCACTCCCCGGAGGTGTTGGCGCACCTGCCGGGGTTCTGTTTTTCGTCAGCATCCCCAACGTGAATTGAGTGATCTGAATCCCTCGATGCTCAACCGTCGCATCCAGGTCCACCGGACGGTCACCTACGCCGACCTGCACGAGTGGCTGCGTCCGGGGGCACTGCTCGAGGATCCGCCGACCAGTTGGCTCAGCGATTGGATCGATGCGGATTCGAGTCGGTTCTGACGGTGTTGCACCGCTTGGCGTTTCGCGCACCGTTCGACCGGCCCTGGATGGACTGGTTCCTGCGGGCGCACGCCGCGCCGGGCATTGAATCCTACGAGGGCGGCTGCTACCGCACGTCGGTGCCGCTGCCGCACGGTCCGGCGCTGATCTCGCTACGGATCGGGCAGGATCACGTCGTCCTGGACACCGATGCCAACGCCGACCGCCGCGATGAGGCGGAGTTGCTCGCCCGCATTCGGCGCTTCCTCGACCTGGACGCCGACCCCCTCGCCGTCGACCGCACGCTGTCCGCCGATCCTCGGCTGGCTCCGCTGGTCTCGGCGGCGCCCGGGATCCGGCTGCCCGGATGCCTCGAGCCGCACGAACTGCTGCTGCGCACCATGCTGGGCCAGCAGGTCTCGGTGGCCGCCGCCCGGACCGCGGTCGCGCGGCTGGCCCGAGCCCTCGGCGAACCGCTGCACGACCCGACCGGTCGGCTGACCCACCGCTTCCCCGCCTCGTCCGCGATCGCCGAGCACGGCGCCGCGGTACTGACCGGACCGGGCCGGCGGGTGCGGTCGGTGATCGCTGTCGCCGCGGCGCTGGCCGACGGGACGCTGCGGCTGGACGTGGCTCGTGATCCGGGCGAACTGCGCGCGGAACTGCTCGCCCTGCCGGGCATCGGACCCTGGACCGCCGCCTACGTGGGCATGCGCCTGCTCCGCGACCCCGATGTGCTGCTGAGCACCGACCTGGTGGTTCGGCGCGGGGCCGAACTCGTCGGCCTGGACGTCGAGGACACCGGCCACCTGGCCCCGTGGCGCTCCTACGCGTCGCTGCACCTGTGGCGCGTCGAGGTCTGGCGCCGCGCGGGGCTCGATCCGGCGGCGCCGCCCGACCGCGCCGACCCGGACGCGATCACTCACCCGGACGACACCGGGCGCTTCTGAGATCATGGCGCAGACGGATCGTGACGCGGGCGCCGTGGAGGTCGCGGCAGATCGGAGGAACTGGATGAGTCCCATCGCCGACGGCGCCGACCGCGCCGGGCCCGACTCCGGCGGTGCCGGTGATGCGGCGTCGCGCAGTCGCGGCGCCGTCATCGGGTCGGGCGGCAAATGGCTCGCCAAGTGGGGGCTGCGACTGGTCCTCATCGCCGCCGGCGGGTGGGTGCTCTGGTTCGTGCTGTCGAAGCTGTGGGTCATCGTGCTGCCGGTGCTGCTGGCGGTGGTGCTCGCCACCGTGCTGTGGCCGCCGACCCGTTGGATGATCGACCACCGCATCGCGCCCGCGGTGTCCGCGGCCGTGAGCATGCTGGGCTTCCTGCTGGTGTTCGCCGGCCTGATCGCGCTGATCGCGCCGTCGCTGGTGAGCCAGTCGAGCGCGCTCGCCGACCGAGCGGTCGAGGGCATCGGCAAGGTGCAGAACTGGCTGATCGGTCCGCCGCTGAACATCGAACCGGACCAGATCGACCACGCCATCGAAGCGATCACCCACAAGGTTCAATCGAGCGCCAGCACGATCGCCGAAGGCGTCTTCAGCGGTGTCACGGCCGCGGGTTCCGCGCTGGTGACAGGCGTGCTGGTCCTGGTGCTGACGTTCTTCTTCATCAAGGACGGACGCCGCTTCCTGCCATGGATGCACCGGTCGACGGGCAGCCCCGCGGCGCGCCACTTCGAAGAGGTGCTCCGCCGCATGTGGAACACGCTGGGCGGCTTCATCCGGACGCAGGCGCTGGTGTCGTTGATCGACGCGTTCTTCATCGGCATCGGGCTGATCGTGCTGGGGGTACCGCTGGCCGGACCGCTGATCGTGATCACCTTCATCGGCGGGTTCGTCCCGATCGTGGGTGCGTTCGTCGCCGGCGCCCTGGCGGTGCTCGTCGCGCTCGTCGCCAAGGGCCTGACCACCGCGCTGATCGTGCTGGCGGTCATCCTGCTGGTCCAGCAACTCGAGGGCAATGTGCTCAGCCCGATGTTGCAGAGCCGCAGCATGCAACTGCACCCGGTGGTCGTGCTGCTGTCCGTCACCGCCGGCGGATCACTCTTCGGCATCATCGGCGCGTTCCTCGCGGTCCCGGTGGCCGCGGTCGGCGCTGTCGTGATCCGATACCTCGACGAGATCGTCACCGCCCACACCGCGGAGGCGGCGGTGCCGTCCGGTGGTGACGGGCCCGTCCGGGTCAGCGGCGACGAACCCGTGGGCGACACCGCCGATGAGACGCCGCCCGACAACCGTTAGGGCGCGACCATCTGCAGTGTGGACCCGGTCTTGCCGCGGATCACGTGCAGACGGCTGGGGATCCGCTGGCGCATCTCGTCGACGTGGCTGACCAGGCCGACGACCCGCCCGCCCTCGCGCAGTTCGTCGAGCACGCCCATCACCGCGTCGAGAGTGTCTGCGTCGAGAGTGCCGAATCCCTCGTCGATGAAGAGCGTGTCCAGGCTGATTCCTCCGGTCTCGGTGGAGACCACGTCCGCCAGCGCCAGTGCCAATGCCAGTGACGCCATGAAGGATTCGCCGCCCGACAACGTCTTGGCCGACCGGACCGCACCGGTGTAGTCGTCGCGGATGTCGAGGCCCAGACCGCCCCGCCTCCCGCGGCTGCCGACCTCGTCGGAGTGCACGAACTCGTAACGGCCACCGGACATTCGGCGCAGCCGCTCCGACGCCACCACCGCGACCTGCTCGAGCCGGGCCGCGAGCACATACGACCGCAAGGACATCTTCCGCGTGTTCTGGCCGCGGCCCGCGATGACCTCGGCGAGCGCGGCGAGCTCGTCGTGCCGACGTAGCAACGGCGCCAACGCTTCCAAACCCGCGCGCAGGTCCTCGCCGATCGCCCGCACCTCGGCGGCGCGACGCCCGGCCTCGGCCGCCGTTGCGACCGCCCGTTTGAGCTCGAGGTCGGCCTCCTGCGCCTCGCGGACCTGCTCGGTCAGGTCGATCGGCTCGCGTTCGACCATCGCCTGGACCTCGGGCTCGCTCAGCACCGCCCGCGCCGCGACCTCCACGTCGCGTGCGGCGGTGAGTTCGGCGTCGATCTCCTGTCGACGCCGATCCGGTCGCACCGCCGCAATCGCCTGGTCGAGCGAGGCGAAGCCCGCCTCCTCTGCCGCAGCGGCGAGCGCCTGGTCGAGTCGGGCCGCCGCGGCCTGCGTCGACGCGGCCTCGGCGACGGCGCCGGCCAACGCGGTCAGGTCCGCCACCGCCCGCACGAGCCGGTCACGCCGCACACCGACGGACCGATCCCCGCCGCGTGCCTCGTCGAGCCTGCCCTGGGCGGCGGTGATGCGCTGCTGCGTCTCGGCCACCTGCACCCGGTCCGCCGAGACCACACCCGCCAGTTCGGTTCCGCGCTGCTGCAACTGCTGGTCGCGCCCCCGCAGCCCCGACAGCGCCGACATCGCCGCGTCGAGACCCTCCGCCGTCGCACGCGTGGCCGCCAGTTCCGCGACCAGCGCCTCGCGTTCGCGCTCGAGTTCGTCGAGATCGCGCCCGCTGCAGCGGTGCACGTGCAGGTCGACCGCCGCATCCAGATCGTTCAGGTCCCGCCGCGCCGCGTCGACGGCCTCCGCCGCGATCTGCTCGTCGGCCTGCGCCTGCGCCTCGTCGTCCTTCGTGACCGCGGAGGCCTGGGCGCCCGCCGGCTCCGGGTGCGACATCGAGCCGCACACCGTGCACGGCTCGCCCGAGACGAGCTGACCGGCCAGTTCGGCAGCCATGCCCGACAGTCGGGCCTCGCGCACGTCGAGCAGTCGTTCCCGGGCCTGCAGGTGCGCCGCGCGCGCCGACGACGCGGACTCGGCGGCCGCGCCCCGGCGCAGCCGCAAGCCGACCAGTTCGCGGGCCGCCGTGGCGGCGTCGGTCGCACGCTCGCAGGCCCCGGTCAACCCTTCCGTCGCCGTCGACGCGGCGCGCGCCCGCTCGACCGCCGCCTCCGCGCGGAGGATCAGACCGGGGAGTTCCTGTTGCGCCGTCGCGAGCGTCTGCTGTTCGCGTTCATGCTCGGCGAGCCGGCCGCGCAGTACGTCGAGGTCGGCCGACCACTGCCGGCTGTCGTGCTCGAGCTGCACGAGGTCGTCCAGTCTCGCGACGTCGACGTCGCGATCGCGGGCATGCCCGGCCAGCGCCTCCGCATCGACGGTGCCGTCGGGTTCGGTCGACGCGGCCAGCGCGGCAAGGGATTCCGGATCGCTCTGCAACGGTTCACGGCACGCCTCGAGTCGCCGGGCCGCGCCGCGCGCGGTCTCGTGAGCCGACTCCGACTCGGCCAGCCGCCAGGTCACGGCCGTCGCCCGCCGCGCCGCGTCCAGTTCGGATTCGAGAGTGCGTCGGCGCTCCGCTCCGGCTTCGTGACGTTCCAGATCGCTCGATGCGCGGTCGCGACGCTCCTGCACGGCGCGCTGGGTCCGCCGTTCGTCGAGAGCCGCCCTGGCCGCGTCCGCGCGCGATTGCGCCCGCTGCGCCTCGTCGGCGGTGTGCGCCTGCCGGAGTTCGGCGCCCTCCAGCAGTTCCTGCGCCCATCGGGCCGGGTCCGACCGGGGGTCTGCACCGTCGGTGACGCCGGACTCGGGCTGCTCCGCCTCGCCGCCGCCCTCGCCCTCGTCACGGACGCCGACACCTGCCGCGGTCGACAGCCGGCCGAGATCGACGTCGAGTCGCCGGCGCGCGCGCTCGACCTCCTGCGCACTGTCGCGGCGGCGGTCCGCGAACCACGCCTCCACCGAACCGAACCTGCTGGTGTCGAACAGCCGCTCGAGCAGCACTCCCCGCTCATCGGTCTCCGCCCGCAGGAAACGCGCGAACTCTCCCTGCGGCAGCAACGCCACCTGGAAGAACTGGTCGGCACTCATGCCGAGCATCCGGCCGATCTCCGCGGCGATGTCCGGGATCCGGCTCAGGCTCTCGCGGTCGCCGGTGAGCCATTCGAGGGTGGCCTTGGGTTGCTCGGTGATGGTGCCCTCGCCGCGCTTCTTCGGGCGTTCGTAGCCGGGGCGGCGGACCAGCCGGAACCGCTCACCGCCCAGTGTGAGCTCCAGCCGCACCTCCGGGCACGTGCCGGCGGGCGCGTGGTCGGAGAGCAGTCTGCGGCCGTCCTTCCGCGCACCCGGCACGGTCCCGTACAACGCGAACGCCACCGCGTCGAGGATCGTGGTCTTGCCGGCACCGGTGTTGCCGTGCAGGAGGAACAGTCCGTCGGCGCCGAGCGCGTCGAAGTCCACCCGCTGGGTGTCGGCAAACGGGCCGAAGGCCGTCATCTCCAGGCTGTGTAGCCTCATCGCGCCGTCTCCTTCTCCGAGACCGCCTGCGCCAGAGCCTGTTCGACGAGGCGAAGTTCGGCGGCCGTGGGCTCGCCGCGGACGTCGGACAGGAAGCTGCGCGTGACCTCGCCGTCGCTGCGACCGCGCACCCGTTCGGAATAGCGCAACTCCGGGTTGCCGCCGGGCCGGCGCCACTCCATGTGCACGGCGAAGGGGAACCGTTCCTTGAGCCGCCGCATCGGGTCGACCGGCCGACGCTCATCGGTGAGCACTGCAGAGACATAGTCGTTCTCGGCATCCGCGAACTGCGGGTCCGCCAGCAGTTCGTCGAGCGTGCCGATCACCTGGCTCAGTCCCCGGACCGCCGGCAGGTCCATCCGCCGGACCGCGACGGCGCCGTCCGCGTCGAGGTCGACGACCCACACGGCCTTGCGGTGACTGCGCTCACCGAACGAGTACGGCAGCGGACTGCCGGAGTAGCGGATACGCTCGCCGAGCGTCTGCGGGGTGTGCAGATGCCCCAGCGCCACGTAGTCGACACCGTCGAACACCGACGCGGGCACGGTCTCGACACCGCCGGCCGAGATGGAACGCTCCGATTCGCTCGCCTCGCCGCCCACCACGAATGCGTGCGCCAGCACCACCGAACGGGTTCCCGCGGGCCGACCGGCCAGGTCCTCGCGTACCCGCGCCATCGCCGCCGTCAGGATCTCGACATGCGAACGGGCCTCGGGCACTTCGAGGGCGCGGCGCGCGACGTCCGGTTCGAGGAACGGCAGACCGTAGAACGCCACCGTCCCCGAGCCGTCCGCGAGCAGCACGGGCTCGGCCAATTCGTCGACGCGCGTGCGCAGGTGGAGCCCGCCGGCCGCGGCGAAGGCGGCGCCCGCACCCAGCCGCGCCGCCGAATCATGGTTCCCGGGGGTGGCGACGATGACGGCGCCGGCTGCCCGGATCCGCTCGAGCCCGCGGTTGCATGCCAGCACGGCGTCCGCACCCGGGATGGACCGGTCGTACACGTCGCCCGCGACCACCACGACGTCGACCTTCTCGACGGCGACGATCTCCGCGATCGCGGACAGCGCGAACTCCTGGTCGGCGAGCAGGTCGACCCCGTGAAAGGTCCGGCCGATGTGCCAGTCGGAGGTGTGCAAGATCCGCATGCCGCCGACCGTAGATCACCTCACCGACAGTCTCCGCGGCGGCACGCGGGCCCGACCGCGCCGCCCCGCCGGATCCCGCGACCCTGTCGAATCTGTCGGTGCCGTGGTGCACGATCTCGATCATGAACGCGATCACGGCAGTCGGTCTCCTCGCCGCCTTCGGCGTCGGCGCGGTCGTCGGATGGCTTGTCCACGCCGCACGCGCGAGCGATCGGCTGGCCCGCGCCGAGGCCACACTGCATGCCATCCGCGAGAACGAGCAGACGCTGCAGCAGTCGCTCAACGCGGTCAACGCGGACTCGGCACGCCGGCACTCGGGCGCGATCGGCGATCAGCTCACCCGCGTCGTGGGACCACTGCGCGAGGCCGTCGGGGCGCTGTCCAACCAGGTGCAGCAGATCGAACACAGCAGGGTCAACGCCTACGCCGGCCTGACGGAACAGGTCGCGGGCATGCAGCGCGCGTCCCAGCTGCTCTCCAACCAGGCCGGTCAGCTGGTCACCGCCCTGCGTGCGCCCCAGGTACGCGGCCGGTGGGGTGAGGTCCAGCTCGAGCGGGTCGTCGAGCTGTCCGGGATGAGCAAGCACTGCGATTTCAGCACCCAGGTCAGTGCGGTCGACTCCGTCGGCGACGGCGCACGCAGTGTCCGGCCCGACCTCATCGTCCGGCTCGCGGGCGGCAAACAGCTGATCGTCGACGCCAAGGTGCCGTTCAGCGCGTACCTCGACGCGCTCGACACGGAGGACCCCGCCGAGCGCGCGCGGCACATGAGCAGGCACGCGGGTCAGCTGCGCACCCACATCGATCAACTCTCGGCCAAGGCGTACTGGCGGTCGTTCGATCCGACCCCCGAATTCGTCGTGCTGTTCGTGCCGGGCGATCCGTTCCTCGACGCGGCCCTGTCCACCGCCCCGGAGCTGCTCGAGTACGCGTTTGCGAAGAACGTGGTACTGGCGACGCCGACGACCCTGATCGCGTTGTTGCGCACGGTGGCGCACATGTGGCGGCAGGACGCTCTGTCCCGGGACGCGGCCACGATCCACAAACTGGGCAAGGAACTGCATTCCCGACTGGACACGGTTGCCGGTCATCTCGACCGCGTCGGCACGCAGCTCGGCAAGGCCGTCGACGCCTTCAACTCGACCGCCGCATCGATGGAATCGAGGGTGATGGTGACGGCACGGAAACTCACAGAATTGGAGGTGTCGACCACCGAGCCGACCGAGATCCGGCAGGTCGAAGCATGGCCCAGGACCATCGGGGCACCCGAGACACGGGACACGCACCGTGATGCAAACCCGGCCTGCTGACCCATTACCGCTAACCTCGATGTGTGACCGCAACCCAACGTGCCCGTGCCCGGGTACCGCTCGAGCAGCGGTCCATCGTGCCCACCACAGCAGGTATCCCCTGGTGGGGCGGAGTGTTGTGCGGTGTTGCGGGCGCCTTCGTCGGCTATCTGCTCGACGCCGCGCGCGGCAACGAACTGACCTCGGTGTTCGCGGTCTTCTACTTCCTCGGCTGCGTCGGCGCGGTGGTCGCGGTCCAGAACCGCAGCCTGTTCTCCGCCATGGTGCAGCCGCCGTTGATCTTGTTCATCGGGGTCCCCCTGGCCTACGAGACCCTCACCACCGACACCGGCCACGGACTGAAGAATCTGATCCTCGATCTGGCATTGCCGCTGGTCGACCGCTTCCCGATGATGGTGTTCACGACAATCGTGGTGCTCGCGATCGGCGGGGTCAGGCTCTACCTCCAGCATCAGGAGGGCTCGTCCGCCGGCAGAACCGCGTCCCGGGGCGCGGCGGAGCGACGCAAGGCGGCCCGACGGCGCGAGACGGCGCGCCAACGCGACACGTCCTCACGCCGCGACGCCTCGGCCCGGCAGGACCTCGCCGAGGATGTCGAGCCGACCACGGGCAGGCGGCGGGCGGCGGAGCCGACCACCGGGCGTCGCCGGGCGGCCGACCCGGGCTCGGCGAACCGGCGCCGCGACCCCGAGCGCGGCCGCAACCGCACCGGCGAGTTCGTCGCTGCCGACCTGGGTCCGCGCACCGGTGCCCGACGTGTCCCCACCGAAGAGCCTCGCTCGTCCCGATGGTCGCGCCCGGAGATCCAGCCGCGACGTCACGCCGAGCGTCCGGCGCCCGCGACGTCGTTCGAACCGACGGGCATCCGCGACGACGACTACCGGTTGAGCGATCCGACGGTCACCTTCCCCATGCCCGCCCGCCGCATGGGCACCCCGAGCGGCAGCCCGGCCCCGGCCGCCAGGCATCCGCGGCCCCGGGTGCCGCTGCGCGGCGGGGTGGATCCGCACCCGACCATGTCCACCCCGATCCCCCGCGTCCGCTACCGGGACCGCGACGAGGATGCGCCGGCCCCGCGCACCGATTCCGCGCACGGCGATCGTCCGCACACCAACCCGGGCTGGACGGCGCCGCGCTTCCGCTCATACGAGGACGAGCGTCCCAGCTAGCACCCCCCGGCGAAGCCCGCGGCCGCCCCACGACGACCACGGACCGTCCGATCAGGTCCGGCTGGCGCGCAACTCGCGGGGCAGGGCGAACACCAGGGTCTCGTTGGCCGTGGTCACCGGCTGAACGTCCGCGAACCCGTGCTCGGCCAGCAGATCCACCACTCCGCGAACGAGCACCTCCGGGACCGAGGCCCCCGAGGTGACACCCACGGTGCGGACCCCGTCGAGCCACTCGGGTCGGATCTCGCGGGCGTAGTCGACCAGGTACGCCGTGTCCGCGCCGGCACCGAGCGCGACCTCGACCAGTCGCACCGAGTTCGACGAGTTGCGCGACCCCACGACGATCACCAGATCGCATTCGGGCGCCATCGCCTTTACCGCGCCCTGCCGGTTCTGGGTCGCGTAACAGATGTCGTCGCTCGGCGGATCCTGCAGCAGCGGGAACCGCTCGCGCAGACGCTCGACGGTCTGCATCGTCTCGTCGACGCTGAGCGTGGTCTGCGACAGCCAGATCACCTTGGACTCGTCCCGGACGGTCACACCGCCGACCGCATCCGGACCGTCGACCAGGTGGACGTGGTCGGGCGCCTCACCCGCGGTGCCCTCGACCTCTTCGTGGCCTTCGTGACCGATCAGCAGGATGTCGTAGTCGTCGCGGGCGAAACGCTTGGCTTCCTGGTGCACCTTCGTCACCAGCGGGCAGGTCGCGTCGATGGTGCGCAGTTGCCGCTGATCCGCGGCGTCACGCACCGCCGGGGACACGCCGTGCGCGGAGAACACGACCAGTGCGCCCTCTGGGACCTCGTCCGTCTCGTCCACGAACACCGCGCCGCGCTCGGACAGCGTCTCGACCACGTGCCGGTTGTGCACGATCTCCTTGCGCACGTACACCGGCGCGCCGTGCTTCTCCAGCGCGCGCTCGACGGTCTCGACCGCCCGGTCGACGCCGGCGCAGTAGCCACGCGGCTCCGCGAGCAGGACACGCTTGCCGTTACCGGCATGTACGGGAGAAGACATGCCCCCAGGGTACGGTGCGGTGCTCCGAATCGGACACCTCAGCTACCAATCGCCGCGGCGATAGGGCACGCTTGTGCCATGATCCGTCCCCCGTTCATGGCCCGCGTCGCCGCTGGGCTCGCCGTCACCGTCGTCGAAGAGACCCGCAAGCTGCCCACGACGGCGGTCATGCTGCCGATGACGTCGGTGAGCCTGGTTTTCCAGACGGGGATGCGGGTCCAGCAGACGATGACCTCGCTGGCGATCAAGGGCGATCAGGCGCTGTCCTTCCTCTACCCCGACCAGGAGCAGCCCAGCTGGGCGGTGTTCGACGAGGATCACGCCGACGCGCACGACGGCAGCGACCAGTCCGGCGCCGACGGTTCCCGCACCACCGCGGGCCGGTTCGCCCTGTACTCCACGGCGCCGAAGCCGCAGACCGACACCGAGGGCGCCGCCGGCTCCGACAGCAAGGACCACATCGGCGAGCCCGCACCCGCCAACGGCAGCGGAACAGTCCCCTCGACCCCCGAGATCGCCGAGTTCCTTGACTACGACGCGCTCACCCTCGCCCAGCTGCGTGCCCGCCTGCGCACGCTGTCGACCGAGGAGCTCACCGAGCTGCTCGACTACGAGAAGGCCGGGCGTGCGCGCGCACCGTTCGTGACGATGCTCGGCAACCGGATCACCTCGACGACCGCGAAGTGAACCCCGGCCCGACCGCACCGTCCGGCGACCGACCGGGGGCCAGCACCGCCGAGCAACCCTGGCCGGTCCGGGTTGTCACCACGAAGGTCTCCCAGTGGATCGACCGCCTGGGTTGGGTGTGGGTCGAGGGCCAGATCACCCAGATCAACGCCCGTCCCGGCACCCGGGTCGCGTTCCTGGTCCTGCGCGACCCCTCGGCCGACATGTCGCTGTCGGTGACGTGCTCGCCGAACCTGCTGCGCAGCACCCAGGTGCCGTTGACCGAGGGCAGCCAGGTCGTGATGTACGGCAAGCCGACGCTGCACCCGGGACGTGCCAGCTTCTCGCTGCGCGTCACCGAGATCCGCGCGGTCGGGCTGGGCGAACTGCTGGCCCGCATCGAGCGCCTGCGCGCCCTGCTGGCCGCGGAGGGACTGTTCGACCCGCGTCTGAAGCGGCCGCTGCCGTACCTGCCGAACACCATCGGGCTGATCACCGGCCGCGCCTCGGCGGCCGAGCGTGACGTCGTCTCCGTCGCGCAATCGCGGTGGCCGCAGGCGCGGTTCGCCATCCGCAACACCCCTGTCCAGGGTCCGACGGCGGTCCCGCAGATCGTCGGGGCGCTGCGCGAACTCGACGCCGACCCGTCGGTGGAGGTCATCGTGCTGGCCCGCGGCGGCGGCAGCGTCGAGGACCTGCTGCCGTTCTCGGACGAGACGCTGTGCCGGGCCATCGTCGCCGCCACCACACCGGTGGTCAGCGCGATCGGCCACGAGCCGGACAGTCCGCTCTCCGACCTCGTGGCCGACGTCCGGGCGGCCACCCCGACCGACGCCGCGAAGCGGATCGTGCCGGACGTCGAGGCCGAGCGCGCATTGTTGGCCGAGTTGCGCGACCGCGCCGCCGCGGCCCTGCGCAACTGGGTGCAGCGCGAGGTCCGGCATCTCGAGCAGCTACGCAGCCGGCCGGTGCTCGCGGATCCGCTGCGTTCGATCGACCACCTGACCCAGGAGGTGGAGCGCCTGCGGGTGGCCGCGCGGCGCGACGTCGTGCGGTCCGTCGACGCGCAGCAGACCGCCGTCGAGCACCTCCGCGCCCGGTTGACCACGCTCGGCCCTGCCGCCACCCTCGCGCGCGGCTATGCGGTGGTGCAGCGGGTGCTGCCGGACGGCACGGCCGAGGTGCTGCACACGGTCGAGGACTCCCCGCCCGGCGCACAGCTGCGCGTGCGGGTCGGCGACGGCGCCGTCCGCGCCGCCGTCATCAGCCGCGAGAGCTGAAGGCCGGACGATACGGACCGGCGACCGCGCGTGGATCAAACCCGCCGACGACCACGCCGTCGACACCGCCAGAGAGCATCACCGACCAGGAGGAGCCATCCGATGGACGACACCGACACCCCGATCTCGGAACTGGACTACGAACAGGCCCGCGACGAGCTGGTCGACGTGGTGCGGGTCCTCGAGCAGGGCGGGCTCGACCTCGATGCCTCCCTCGCGCTGTGGGAACGCGGGGAAGCGCTGGCGAAGCGGTGCGAGGAGCACCTTGCCGGTGCACGGGCGCGGGTCGAACGGGCGCTGGCCGACGCCGGCGAGAACGCAGACGACGAGGACGACTGAGCCGTCACGCAGCCGCTCGGAGGTCGCGGGCCCGACCGCGCCGGTTCACGCCAGGGCCGGTTCCGGCTAGGGCTGCGACGGCAGCGGCGCCTCACCGGTCGTCGCGGCCGCCAGTTGGCGGAACTCGCCGTCGGTGCCGCTGCCGGTCATGAGCATGCGCACCGACCCCATGTCGGTCGTCCAGATCGGCTCCGCACCGGTCTGCGCGTAGACGCTCCACTGGTGCCCGGCGACCGACTCCTCGCCGGTGACGCCGCGCGCACCCCCCGCGACGAACCGCACCAGCGCCGGCACGGAGGCGTTGGACTGGGTGATCCGGACGTAGTCGCCGGCCGGGGTGATGTAGCCGACGGACGTCGCCTCGCCGCCGTCGTTGCCGTTGACGGTGTCGTGACCACCGGAATTCGACTGCCAGCCCTCGGGCGTGCGGGGCAGCCGAATCGGGAACGTCAGTTGCTGGGCGTCGGCACGCAGCGCGTCGGTCGCGTCGTAGTGCGGGATCTTCCCCTGGGTGGGGTGGCCGGGGCTGAACGAGCACTGACCGGCTATGGCCGCGACGACGATGCAGATCAACACGAGCGGGATCATGGAGAGCGCCATGTCGCGGTTGTTCTGCAGAAAACGGGGCTTGTCGGCTGGCACGGCAACCAGTATCCCAGCCCCGACGCGCGAGTGGGACGGCGGATGCGCCACGCCCGGGTGGTGATGGGAGAATCAGCCCGGCGCGGGTTGGGTCACACAGATGGCATTCACCGGCGCCACCACATACACAACCGGCCGGGAGTTCCGCGTGATCGGCGGCGGCGCCCGGGGACTTACCAGGGAGGCAATGCCCAATGACGGCTAGCACCACACCCAACCGCCGCGAGGCCCCGGACCGCAACCTCGCCCTCGAGTTGGTGCGTGTGACCGAGGCCGCCGCCATGGCTGCCGGCCGGTGGGTCGGCCGGGGTGACAAGGAGGGCGGCGACGGTGCCGCCGTCGATGCCATGCGCCACATGGTGAGCTCCGTCTCGATGCAGGGCGTCGTCGTCATCGGCGAGGGCGAGAAGGACGAGGCGCCGATGCTCTACAACGGCGAGGAGGTCGGCAACGGCGACGGCCCGCTGTGTGACGTGGCGGTCGACCCGATCGACGGCACCACGTTGATGAGCAAGGGCGCGCCGGGTTCGATCGCGGTCCTCGCGGTGTCCGAGCGCGGCGCCATGTTCGACCCGTCGGCCGTGTTCTACATGGAGAAGATCGCCGTCGGTCCCGAGGCCGCCGACGTCATCGACCTGTCCGCGGGTGTCGCCGAGAACATCCGCCGCGTCGCGAAGGCCAAGAACCGCGCGGTCTCCGACACCACCGTGACGATCCTGGATCGTCCCCGCCACGCCGACATGATCCGCGAGATCCGCGAGACCGGCGCGCGCATCCGGCTGATCTCCGACGGCGACGTCGCCGGTGCGATCGCCACCGCCCGTCCCGACTCCGGTGTCGACATGCTGCTCGGCACCGGCGGCACGCCGGAGGGCATCATCGCCGCCGCGGCGATGCGCTGCATGGGCGGCGCGCTGCAGGGCAAGCTGGCCCCGAAGGACGAGGCCGAGCGGCAGAAGGCGCTCGACGCCGGACACGACCTGGACCGCGTGCTGACCACCGAGGAACTCGTCACCGGCGAGAACATCTTCTTCTGCGCGACCGGCGTCACCGACGGCGAACTGCTCAAGGGCGTGCGCTACTACGGCGGCGGCGCGACCACGCAGTCGATCGTCATGCGCAGCAAGTCCGGCACGGTCCGGATGATCGAGGCCTACCACCGTCTCGAGAAGCTGCACGAGTTCTCTTCGATCAACTTCGACGGCGTCGACGGCGCGCAGCCCCCGCTGCCGTGATCGGCTGTGCGTGGGTTGTGGGGTCCCGGCCCCGCAACCCACGCACAGTTTCGTCAGCGAATACCGGTGGCGGGCAGGTGAACCCAGCCGCGGGTGAACGCCGAATTCAGCCGTTGTGACCCCGACAGGTCCACGCCGATGTGCGGCTGTCGCGCCAGCAGTTCCTCGAACGCGAGGCGCGCCTGCAGCCGGGCCAGATGCGAGCCGATGCAGAAGTGCACGCCGCTGCTGAACGCCAGGTGCCGGGGGAACTGCCGGGTGATGTCGAGCCGGTCGGCGCTCTCGCCGTACTCGCGCTCGTCCCGGTTCGCCGAGCCGTAGAGCATCATCACCTTCTCCCCCTCGGGGATCTCCACGTCGCCGATCCGCACCGGCCGCAAGGTGGTGCGCGCGAGCCCCTGCACGGAACTCTCCAGCCGCAGGAACTCCACCAGCGCGTTCGGGATCAGATCCGGCTCGGCGACCAGCCGCTCACGCTGGGCGTGGTCGCCGTCGAGCAGCATCACCCCGTGGGAGATCAGGTTGCCGGTCGTGTCGTTACCGCCTGCGACCAGCACGAAGCAGAAGCCGAGGATGTCCCAGTCCGTGAGCCGCTCCCCGTCGAGTTCGGCCTGGGTCAGCGCGCTGATCATGTCCTCGCCGGGCGCCGCCCGCCGCGCGGTGATCAGCTCGCCGAAGTAGCCGAACATCTCGGCGACCGCGTGCTGCGCGCCGAGCGCCTGGATGTCGAACCCGCTGTCCTGCAACGCCGTCAGCGCCGTGACCCACGGGTCGAACTGCATCCGGTCGGACTCGGGGATGTCGAACAGTTCGGCCAGCACGAACGTCGGGATCTGCGTGGAGAAGTCCTGGTGCAGGTCGACCTGCTCCCCCGCCCGCGCCTTGGTCTCGATCAGGTCGATGCGTGAGCGCACGAACTCACGGATCAGCGGCTCCATCGACATCACCCGGTGCGGCGTGAAGCCCTTCGCGATCAGCGAGCGCAGCTTGGTGTGCCGCGGCGGGTCGAGCATGACGATCGTCGGGGCCAGGCCCAGCTGGCCGATCTCGTCCGGATAGAACGTCAGCCCCTGCTCCGACGAGAAGCTCGCGCTGTCGCGGACCGCGTTCCAGATGTCGTCGAACCGCGACAGCGCCCAGAACGCCGGCGCACCCTCCTGCTCGTGGCGGTGGACCGGGTCGTGGTCGCGCAACTGCCGGTACGCGGGGTACGGATCGGCCTGGAACGCCGCATCGAACGGGTTGTACGTGGGGGCGTCGGTCAGTGTCATCTCGGGTCCTTCCCCGTCTTCTCGGGTCCTGTCACGGTAAATTTCGAATTAATGACATCTGTTAGTAACAGTATCCGTTAGCATCCGGGCATGCCAAGGGATTCGACCGCCACCCGCGAGCAACTGCTGCTCGCCGGCGAGCACCTGTTCGCACGCAAGGGGGTCGACGGCGCACTCACCCGCGAGATCATCGCCCGGGCCGGACAGTCGAACGACTCGGCGGTCGGCTACCACTTCGGCTCCCGCCGGGGCCTGCTCGGCGCGATCCTCGACCGGCACATGGCGCGCATCGAGCAGCGCCAACCGCCGGGACCACCCCCCGACGACCTGCCCACTCTGGTCGACGACCTCACCCGGCCCGTCTCCGAGGAACTGCGTACCGCGGACGGCCGGGACTTCCTGCGGATCATCGTGCAGTTGGCGGGCAGCGCGGGCATGCGCACACACGACCTGCCGAATCCGTTGCGGGGCAGCGCGGTCGCCGGCCAGCTACAGGCCCTCGAGCGTGAATGCGTCAAGACACTGCCGGAACCTGTTGCACTCGAACGGCTCTCGTTGCTGATCAGCATGCTCACCGTCTGCCTGGCCGACCGTGCCCGACGCATCGACGAGGCCCAGCTCGTGCTGCTCGACCACGACGACTTCGTCGCGAACCTCGTCGCGATGCTCACCGCCGCGCTGACCGCACCGGTCCGCCGGACCCTGAACCACCCGGATACCTGACCCTTCGATCGACCCGACCCGACAGCACGCCATCGACATCCGCCCGATCCCCCGACCTGGAGGTTCTCTGTGCCACGCAAGGCGTCACGCAAGCTCACCCGTGCGGTCCCGGTGGTCCTCGCCGCCGCCACGACCCTGCTGATCGGCGCGGGCACCGCCTCCGCCGACACCTTCGGGCCGCTGCCGCCCGCCAATCCGTTCCTCGGGCCGATGGGCACCGCGACCATGCACGGCGACGCCGAATCGTCCGACAGCACTCCGCTGCCCGGTCCGGGAACCGGCTCGGTGAACATCGCCGACACGCCGTTGGCCTCGGCCTGCCCGACAATCCTGCAGGGCTCGGACGGCATCCCGCAGGCACTGTGCACGACGATCGCGAACCGCACCCCGACCGTGCACCTGCTCGACCCGGCGACCGGACACTCGACCGCCTCGTTGTCACTGACCAAGGGCAGCCTGCTCGGCGGCGTCTACGCCTACCTGGACGACAAGAACCAGATGGTCACCGTCGACGGCAGCGGCGACCTGCTGCGCATCGGGCACGACCGCGGCGGCCCGGGCGGCACGTGGCGGCTGTTCGTGGCCTCCCGCACCGACATCACCGCGGCGGTGTCCGGGCACTGCGGCGGCGGGGACTGCGACCACGTGGCGGCGTTGATGCCCGACCAGCAGGGCCGCGTCTGGTTCGCCACCGACAACGCGTCCGCCGGCTACGTCGACCCCGCGACCGGACAGGCGCAGTCGATCGTGCTGGCGCCCGGCGAGGGCGTCGACAACAGCATCTCCACCGCCCCCGAGGGCGTCGCGATCACCACCGACCACGCCCAGTACCTGCTGGACGCCGTCGGCGGCGCACCGCACATCGTCTGGCGTCAGGCCTACGACCGCGGGCCCGCACGCAAGCCCGGCCAGCTCAGCTGGGGCAGCGGCGCCAGCCCGACCTTCTTCGGGCCGCGCACGGGCACCGAGTACCTGGCGATCACCGACAACGCCGTGCCGACCGAGAACCTCATCGTCTACAACAGCGCCACCGGTAGCCAGGTCTGCACGACCCCGGCGATCAACGGCACCGAGAACTCGCCCATCGGCTCCGGCAACAGCGTGTTCGTCGCGAGCACCTACGGCTACCCGTATCCCGCGTTGCCGGCCAACGCCGGGCCGAGCCGGCCGTCGGGCGCCCCGATCACCGGCGGTATGACCCGGATCGACGTCAACCCCGACGGCAACGGTTGCACCGTCAAATGGAGCAACAACGTCCGCTCCTCCGCGGTGCCGCGCCTGTCGGTCGCCGACGGCAAGATCTACACGGTCGCCCGCGAACCGGCCCTCGGTGGCGGCAGCAGCGGCAGCGCCGCGCAGGGCGGGTTCATCGGCAGCGTCGGCGGCGCGGCCGACAGCTACCGCTACACGGTGATCGACGCATCGACCGGCAAGGTCGACGCGCAACAGAACATCGGCACCGGCGCGCAACTGGACACGCTGCAGATGGTCGGCACCATCGCACCCGGCAAGGTGCAGTACCAGGGCACGGTCACCGGCGTGCTCCGGATCGCCTCGCGATGACGTGCCCGCGGTGGCAGAGTGCTGTCCATGACCTCCGACGCGACCGCAGGTGACCAGGGGCAGTACCGGATCGAGCACGACACCATGGGTCAGGTGCGGGTGCCGGCCGCCGCGCTGTGGCGCGCGCAGACCCAGCGTGCGGTGGAGAACTTCCCGATCAGCGGGCGCGGCCTGGAGCGGGCCCAGATCCGTGCGCTGGGCCTGCTCAAGGCGGCGTGCGCCCGGGTGAACCAGGAGCTGGGTCTGCTCGATGCCGCCCGGGCGGACGCGATCGTCGTGGCGGCCTCGGAGATCGCCGACGGCCGCCACGACGACCAGTTCCCCATCGACGTCTTCCAGACCGGTTCCGGCACCAGCTCGAACATGAACGCCAACGAGGTCATCGCCTCGCTCGCGGCGGCTGCCGGCGTCACGGTCCACCCGAACGACCACGTGAACATGTCGCAGTCCTCCAACGACACGTTCCCGACCGCCACCCACCTCGCCGCGACCGAGGCGGTCGTCCGGGATCTGGTCCCGGCGCTCGACCACCTGCGGCTCGCGTTGCTGGACAAGGCGACCCAGTGGCGCACGGTCGTCAAGTCGGGCCGCACCCACCTGATGGACGCAGTGCCGGTGACGCTGGGGCAGGAGTTCGGCGGCTACACCCGGCAGGTCGAGGCCGGCGTGGAGCGGCTGATCGCGACGCTGCCACGACTCGGCGAACTCCCCATCGGCGGCACCGCGGTCGGCACCGGGCTCAACGCTCCGGCCGGATTCGGCGGGCGCGTGGTCGCGGAACTCCAGCGGTCGACCGGGCTGGACCAGCTTTCCGAGGCGCTCGACCATTTCGAGGCGCAGGGCGCCCGCGACGGGCTGGTCGAGCTGTCCGGCGCGCTGCGCACCGTCGCGATCTCGCTGACGAAGATCGCCAACGACATCCGGTGGATGGGCTCCGGGCCGCTCACCGGTCTCGCCGAGATCCATCTGCCCGACCTGCAGCCCGGCTCGTCGATCATGCCCGGCAAGGTCAATCCGGTGCTGCCCGAGGCGGTCACCCAGGTGGCCGCCCAGGTGATCGGCAACGACGCGGCGATCGCGTGGGGCGGCGGCAACGGCGCCTTCGAGCTGAACGTCTACATCCCGATGATGGCGCGCAACGTGCTCGAGTCGATCCGGCTGCTGGCCAACGTCTCCCGGCTCTTCGCCGACCGGTGCATCTCCGGCCTGACCGCCGACGTGGACCGGCTGCGCCGGCTCGCCGAGTCCTCGCCGTCGATCGTGACGCCGCTCAACTCGATCATCGGCTACGAGGAGGCCGCCGCCGTCGCCAAGGAGGCGCTCAAGGAGCACAAGACGATCCGTCAGGCCGTCATCGACCGCGGCCTGATCGGCGACGAGCTCTCGCTCGAGGAACTCGACCGCCGGCTCGACGTGCTGTCGATGACCGACGTCGACGACGAATGACGGCGTAGTCCGTCAGGAGTCGACCGGCCGTCACGGCGTCGGCGCGGTCCCCACGCCGATGTCGATCACCGGCCGGCGTGCCGGGTCGAGCCAGCGGACGATCTGCTGCATGGAGTTCTCCGGGACGGACACGCACCCGGCCGTCGGCGTCCCCGCCGACACGTGCAGGAAGATCCCCGATCCGGCGCCAGGGATCCGCGCCAGGTTGTAGCCGATGTTCACGGCATAGTCGTAGACGCTGCCGGACTCGTAGAGGTTCTCACTGTTGCCACCCGGGCTGACGGGGCCGCGCACGTGGGTGTTGTAGGTGGGTGAGAGCGGGTTCTCGTCCCACCAGTCCTGGGAGTCGGTCCGGAAGTACGGCATCGCCGTGCCGGGGTTCGCCAGCCGGCCGAATGCCACCGTGAGCGGGAAGGTGCCGGCCGGTGTGCGCGACGCGGCCTCGCTGGCCTGGCCGATGCCGTCGGATCCCACATCGGCGGCCATCGGCCCGGCGACCACGCGCCAACTGCCGTCCGCGCCGCGATCCCAGGCGGTCAGCGTCGCGCTGGTCGCCGACGGACTCGGCGCGAACACCGTGATGACCTGACCGGAGTCGCCCCCGAAGGGGCCCGGATCGGCCGACGCCCCGGGGCCGGCCAGACCCGCGAGCAGGCACAACAGAGCGGTCAGAAGGCTCAGCGACCACAGCCGCCTCATCTGTGTCCGGCGCATCGCCCCAGTGTGCCCGGGCCGACCGCGGCGCGCCGTCCGAATCCGCGATTCGCGCGCAGTCGGCAGCACAGTCCCAGATCGCACCCAGCCGGCGCACATCCACGGCGTCCGCCCCGGCGATGGCGACCGAGGCGCCGTGCCGTCGGGACTCCTCTACGCTGATCTTCGGAGAAGTCCCGTTTCCGGACCGCAGGAGGCCGCGGTGCACACAGGCAGAAGGCTGTCGGTCGCGTTGGGGTCCGCCGCGGTGGCGGTGGCGCTGACGATCTCCGGCTGCGCCGACAATCCGCAGCCGCTGCCCGGCGCCACCACCGCCACGGCGCCGCCGGCCGCCAGTCCCGGCCCCCCGCCCCCGAACGCCGTTGCCGGCGAGCAGATCCCACCCGGCCAGGTGTCCGCCGCCGTGGGCAGGATCGACCAGCTCGCCGACGACCTGATGGCCTCGTCGCACATCCCGGGCATGGCGGTCGCGGTCGTGCACGACGGCAAGGTCGTGTACCGCAAGGGCTTCGGCGTCCGCAACGTCGACACCGGCCAGAAGGTGGACCCCGACACGGTGTTCCAGCTCGCGTCGGTGTCCAAGTCGATCGCTGCGACGACGGTCGCGCACGAGGTCGGGAAGGGCCTGGTCACCTGGGACACGCCGGTGCACCAGCTGATGCCGCAGTTCGAGCTGAGTGACCCGTACGTCACCGACCACGTGACGGTCGGCGACCTGTTCGCGCACCGTTCGGGGCTGCCCGAGCATGCCGGCGACCTGCTCGAGGACCTCGGCGACGACCGTCAGCAGATCCAGGCCCGCCTCAAGCTGCTGCCGCTGGCACCGTTCCGGGATTCCTACGCGTACACCAACTTCGGCCTGACCGCTGCCGCACAAGGGGTCGCAGACGCGGCCGGCACCGACTGGGCGACACTCTCGCAACAGGCGCTCTACGGCCCACTGGGCATGTCGTCCACAAGTTCCCGCTTCGCCGACTTCGAGGCGCGCCCCGACCGGGCCGCCGGACACGTGCTCGTCGACGGTCGCTACCAGGTCTCGGATCCGCCGCGCCAACCCGATGCGCAGTCCCCCGCGGGCGGTGTCAGCTCCTCGGTCGACGACCTCGCCAAGTGGATGAACATGGTGCTCGCAAACGGGACCGCCGACGGGAAGACGATTGTCCCGGCGCAGGACCTGCTGCCCGCGATCTCGCCGCAGGCGGTGTCCAGTCCCCCGACCACCCCGGACGCGCGCGCCGGGTTCTACGGATACGGCTTCAACGTCGGCAATTCCGCGGCCGGCCGGGTGGTGCTCAGCCACTCGGGTGCGTTCGACCTCGGCGCCGGCACGGCGTTCACGCTGATTCCGTCGGCGAACGTCGGCATCGTCACGTTGACCAATGCGGCCCCGATCGGCGTGCCCGAGACCCTCGACGCGGAGTTCGCCGACCTGGTGCAGTTCGGCGCCGTGAAGCAGGACTGGGGCGCGCTGTACAAGAAGGCGTTCGCCGCGATGAACGAGCCGACCGGATCGCTCGCCGGCAAGACCCCGCCGAAGAACCCCGCACCTGCGGGACCACTCGCCGACTATGCGGGTACCTACGCCAACGACTACTACGGTCCGGCGACCGTGACCGTCGCCAACGACACCCTGTCGCTCACCCTGGGTCCGAAGAACATGACCTTCCCGCTCACCCACTGGAGCGGCGGCACCTTCGTGTTCACCCCGCCCGGCGAGAACGGCTTCGGTCAGATCTCGGCCGCCACCTTCCACGGCAACGACCTCAGGCTCGAGTTCTACGACAAGGATCATCTGGGAACGTTCACGCGCGGTTGAGCGCGGGCACACGCCGCATCATCGCCGCTTTGGGATCTGTCATTTCACAATTGGGGAGTTACCACAAGGCGACCGCGTGGCCGTCTGACGCCGTGCTGTAATGGCGCCGCCCGGCAACGGGTGAAACGTGAACGAAGGGAACAGAGTTGATGACTGGCCGTAATGTGCTGCGTGCGGTGATCACCGCGGCGTCCGTCTGCGCCATCGGAGGTGCTCTCGCGCCGCTGGCCGGTGCGGCCACCACGGCCCCGCTCCCGCCGAAGGTCCAGGCCAGCTTCGACATGTGGTCGAATGCGACGATCACCGTGAGCAACCCGAACACCGAGGCGTCGGCCTGCGGCGTGGCCGTGATCAAGCTTCCCAGCGGACTGCAGTTGCTGCCGACCCAGGTCTTCCCCACCGGATGGAGTCAGGCGACCGGCAACTGGGCCGCCTTCCCGAATGCCGCGGCAGCAGGTCAGAGCGCCACCTACTCGATCTCTCATCTCGCCAACGGCAACTACTCGTACGTGGCGGCCTGCGCCGATGCCTCCGGCCAGGTCTCGTCGACCGTCACCGAGCAGTTCTCGGTCGTCAACGCCGTCCCGGCCCCGATGCTCGGCTCGATGGAGGGCGTGCTCGGCCCGATCGTCGGCAACGCGATGAAGGCGAACTGAGCGCGGCGACAACCTCACCCAGGAGGGTCGGCTGCCCCGGGCCGCCGACCCTCCTGGTGACTCACACCCCCGACGTGTACTCCTCGAGCATGTCGGTGACCAGTTCCGCGATCGCCGACCGTTCACTACGGGTGAGCGTGACGTGCGCGAACAGCGGGTGCCCCTTGAGCTTCTCGATCACCGCGGCCACCCCGTCGTGCCGACCGACCCGCAGGTTGTCCCGCTGCGCGACGTCGTGGGTCAGCACCACCCGCGAGCCACGTCCCAGCCGTGACAGCACGGTCAGCAGCACGTTGCGCTCGAGCGACTGCGCCTCGTCGACGATGACGAACGAGTCGTGCAGCGAGCGGCCCCGAATGTGCGTGAGCGGCAACACCTCCAGCATGCCGCGACTCAGCACCTCCTCGAGCACGGCCGGGCTCGCCAGCCCCTCGAGGGTGTCGTAGACGGCCTGCGCCCAGGGCCCCATCTTCTCGTTCTCGGAGCCCGGCAGGTAGCCGAGTTCCTGGCCGCCGACCGCATACAGCGGCCGGAACACCACGACCTTTCGATGGCTGCCGTGTTCGAGCACCGCCTCCAGGCCCGCGCACAGCGCCAGCGCGGACTTTCCGGTCCCGGCGCGGCCGCCGAGCGAGACGATCCCGACGCTCTCGTCGAGCAGCAGGTCGAGCGCGATGCGTTGCTCCGCCGACCGTCCGTGCAGCCCGAACGCCTCCCGGTCGCCGCGCACCAGTTGCAACCGCTTGTCCTCGTTCACCCGCGCGAGCGCGCTCGACGTTCCGCCGAGCAACCGGACACCGGTGTGGCAGGGCAGATTCCGCGCCTCGGTGAGGTCGAGCACCCCTTGTTCGAAGATCCGGTCGACGTCGGCGTGGGTCACCTCGAGCTCGGTCATGCCGGTCCATCCGGAGGTCACCACGTCCTGCGCGTGGTACTCGTCGGCGGGCAGGCCCATCGATCCCGCCTTGACCCGCAGCGGCGTGTCCTTGCTGACCAGCACCACGTCGCGGCCCTCCGCCGCCAGGTTCAACGCGCAGGCGAGGATGCGCGAATCGTTGGACTCCGTGCGGAATCCGACCGGGAGGACGGCGGGGTCGGTGTGATTGAGTTCGACGTGGATCGTGCCGCCCTGACCGCCGACCGGGATCGGCCGATCGAGCCTGCCGTACTCGATGCGCAGGTCGTCGAGCATCCGCAACGCCTCGCGCGCGAACCAGCCGAGTTCGTGGTGGTGACGCTTGCCCTCGAGTTCGGAGATCACGACCAGCGGCAGCACCACGTGGTGTTCCGCGAAGCGGGTGACCGCCCAGGGGTCGGAGAGCAGGACAGAGGTGTCGAGAACGTAGGTGCGAGCGGGGCCCGAGCTTGCCGAAGTGATCGACACGGTGACTCCTACGCCGGCGCGGCACCCGCACAGGCGGTTGTTCGCTGGGCCGGTCGGTCTCCTGGTGGACTCAGCGCCCACGGGGACCGGGCGCCGGTCCCCTCGTGCCGAACAACTCCGTCACGACCGAAAACCTCCCGGACGGGCGGCGTTTCATGCCGCCCGTTGCCACTCACGCTACGACCTCGGTCCGACAGGATGCCCGATCGACACGATGAACAATCCGTGAACGGCGCATCATGTCTCCAGGAGCCCACCGAGGGGAACGACGACATGACCCGACGATCCGAGGTGCGTTCGTGCTACGGCGTCGCGCTGGCCGAGGCGCTGGCGGGCCTCGACGAGGGCGGCATCCCCATCGGCGCCGCGCTGTTCCGCGGCGAGGAACTGATCGCGACCGGTCGCAACCGCCGGGTGCAGGACGACGATCCGATCCTGCACGCGGAGATGACGTGCTTCCGAAACGCCGGCCGGCGCACCGACTACGCGGACCTCACGCTCTACTCGACACTCGCGCCGTGTCCGATGTGCACGGGCGCGATTCTGCTGTTCCAGGTGCCGCGGGTCGTCGTCGGTGAGAGCCGGACGTTCGCGGGCGAACTCGACCTGCTGCGCCGGCGCAGCGTCGACGTGATCGTCCTCGACGATGCCGGATCCGCACAACTCATGCGCACCATGATGTCCGCGCATCCCGAACTGTGGTCGGAGGACATCGGCGGGCGCTAGCCATCAGCTCGTACCGGGTACCGGCGTCGTGCCGGTCAGCCCGCACGGCGCGCGACGAGGGCCTCCAGTCCGTCGAGAATCCGGTCGACACCGAAGCGCAGAGCGTCGACCCGGTCCGGCGCCGCAGCCGCCTGTTCACCGAGCGCCTCGACGACCTCGGGGAACAGGTCGCCTGCCGCCGTCATCACCTCTGCCATCTGCTCCAGCAGCTGCTCCTCCACGGCGTCCGCACCCACGCCCCTCGACTGCTGGGCCAGGCTGCGAACGTGGCCGTTCAGGACCACGACGGTGTCCAGCCGTTCCGCCCCGGTGAGCCCGATCCCCGCCATCGAGGCCAGCGCACACTCGAGCCAGCCGAGCTCGTGCGGCCCCATCGGCCGGATGCCGGCAGACAGTTCGACCGACCACGGATGCGCTCGGTACCTCCGGAAGATCTCCTCAGTCCACAGTCGCAACTCCGCCCGCCAGCATGGCTCTCCTGGAACCCGCTGCGCCGCGGCGCGGTCCGGCGGCAATCCCAGGGCCTGCTCCAGCATCAGCGCGGTGAGCTCCGCCTTGCCGGGCACGTATCGGTACAGCGACATCTTGGTGTAGCCGAGCCGGTCGGCCACTCGCTGCATCGACACACCGCCCAGCCCCTCGACGTCGGCCAGCGTGATAGCCGCGCCGACGATCACCTCCAGCGACAGCGACGGCTTCGGACCACGCCGGGACTTGCGCCCTGTACCCCAGAGCAGCTCGACAACGGTCGGAGCCGACATCGCATCTTCCTTCCAGAAAATCGGGGTTGACCCGAAACTGTGTCTACCATACGCTCTTCTGTGTCCATCAGAAACAGATTCTACTAGATACAGTTTCAGAGCGGAGTATCCATGCACACCAAGACCGTCCTCATCTCGGGTGCGAGCATTGCCGGACCTGCCCTCGCCTACTGGCTCGACCGCTACGGCTTCGACGTCACGGTCGTCGAACGCGCCCCCGAGTTGCGCCCAGGCGGGCAAGCCGTCGACTTCAAGGGCACCACGCATCTGACAGTGCTGGAGCGGATGGGCATCCTCGACGCCGTGCGGGACCGGCAGACCGGCGGCGGCGACATGGTGATGGTCGATGACAACGGCAACCCTCGTTCGCTGATCTCCGGCGACTTCACCGGGGGCGATGTGGAGATCCTGCGCGGCGACCTCGCCGAGCTCCTCTACACGCGCACGGCGGAGAGTTGCACCTACGTCTTCGGCGACTCGGTCCGCGCGCTCACCGACTGCGCCGACGGGGTGCGGGTGGAGTTCGAACACGGTCCTGCCCGCACCTTCGACCTCGTCGTCGGCGCCGACGGCGTGCACTCGCGGGTGCGCAGGCTGGCTTTCGGGCCCGAACGCGACCATGTCCGCCACCGCGGCTACTACTACTGCCTCGCCAATTCGGCGACGGGCCCCCGGCGCACCGACGGCCCGCGACGTGAGGTGTCCTACGCGCACAACACGCCGGGCAAGCTCGCGGTCAGCGGAGGTCCGAAGGCCGAACAGCTGTACATGTTCGCCGCACCCGAACTGGACTACGCACGCGATGACGAGCAAGCTCAGCGCCGAATCGTCAAGGAGACCTTCGCCGGAGTCGGCTGGGAGGTCCCGCGCATGCTGGTGGAACTGGATGAGGCCGCTGACTTCTACCTTGACTCGCTCAGCGTGGTGAGAATGCCGTCCTGTGTCACCGGCCGCATCGCGTTGGTCGGCGACGCCGGATACGGCAACACACTTGCGGGATTCGGGACCGGACTGGCCGTGGTCGGCGCCTATGTGCTGGCGGGCGAGTTCGCCCTCGCCGCCGGCGACCACACCGTGGCACTTCCCCGCTACGACGAGATCATGCAGCGCTACAACCAGATCGCCGGATCCAGCAACCCCGGCCGCTTCCTGGCCCCGAAGACCCGGATGGGCATCCGCGTGCGCGACTGGTTCGTCGGCTCATCGATGTTCGAACTGATGATCAAGTTCGGTGACCGGGGCGCCAACGATATCGACCTGCGCGACTACCCGACGCTGGTCGAGGCTCCGGAAACGACCGACGCGCCCGCGAGTCGGCATTGAACCGCTCGTGGGCGCGTCGACAGTCGTCCGAAGTCAGACGAGCTTCCAGTCCTCCAGACCCTGATACAACGGGTAGTCCTGGGCCAGCTTGGTCACCCGGGCGCGCAGCGCCGCGACGTCGGCCGACTGGCCGGCCGCGAGCGCGGTGCCGATGATGTCGGCGACCTCGGTGAACGCCTCATCGCCGAAGCCGCGGGTGGCCAGCGCCGGGGTGCCGATGCGCAGGCCCGACGGGTTCATCGGCGGGCGCGGGTCGAACGGCACGGCGTTGCGGTTGACGGTGATGCCGATCTCGTGCAGCAGATCCTCGCCCTGCTGGCCGTCGAGCTGCGAATTGCGCAGGTCCACCAGCACCAGGTGCACGTCGGTGCCGCCGGTGAGCACGGAGATGCCGTTGCCGGCGACGTCGGCCGCGGACAGACGCTCGGCCAGGATCTTCGCGCCGGCGAGCACCCGCTGCTGACGCTCGGCGAACTCGTCGGAGCCGGCGATCTTCATCGCGACGGCCTTCGCGGCGATTGCGTGCATCAGCGGCCCGCCCTGCTGACCGGGGAAGACGGCGGAGTTGAGCTTCTTGGCCCACTCCTGCTTGGCCAGGATCATGCCGGAACGGGGGCCGCCGAGGGTCTTGTGCACGGTGGTCGAGACGACGTCCGCGTGCGGCACCGGCGACGGGTGCAGGCCGGTCGCGACCAGCCCGGCGAAGTGCGCCATGTCGACCCACAGCTTGGCACCGACCTCGTCGGCGATCGACCGGAACGCCGCGAAGTCGAGCTGACGCGGGTAGGCGGACCAGCCGGCGATGATCACCTGCGGGCGCTCGGCCAGCGCCTTCTCGCGGACGATGTCCATGTCGACGACGTGGGTGTCCTCACGCACGCCGTAGGCGGCGACCTGGTAGAGCTTGCCGGAGAAGTTCAGCTTCATGCCGTGCGTCAGGTGCCCGCCGTGCGCGAGGTCCATGCCGAGCAGCTTCTCGCCCGGGTTCATCAGCGCCATCAGCACCGCGGCGTTGGCCTGCGCGCCGGCGTGCGGCTGCACGTTCGCGAAGTCGGCCCCGAACAGCGCCTTGGCGCGCTCACGGGACAGGTTCTCGACGACGTCGACGTGCTCGCAGCCGCCGTAGTAGCGACGTCCCGGGTAGCCCTCGGCGTACTTGTTGGTCAGTACCGAGCCCTGCGCCTGCAGCACCGCGCGCGGCACGAAGTTCTCCGAGGCGATCATCTCGAGGGTGTCGCGCTGACGGCCCAGCTCACCGGCCATCGCCTCCGCGACCTCGGGGTCGAGTTCGGCGAGCGAGGCATTCATGCTCGAGGTGGCGGGCGATACAGAGGTCATCGAGGAGGCTCCCAGGTCTGCGGACGGTCGGCCGATGCGGGCATCAGCCCAAGTCTACGAAAGACCACGTAGACGAACCAATCCAGGGTTCTCAGCCCAGTTCGGCCCGGATCTGCGACGGGATCAGCGGCTCGTCGAGCAGCCGGACGAACCGCTGCGCCGTCGGCATCCCGGCGGGCCGGACCTCCAGCCACCGCTGCAGCAACCGGTAGCCCTCCACATAGGTGCTGATGTAAGCCCGCCACAGCGGCGAGGACAGGAACCGCAGCGTCTGCCGGGCCCGCTCGGGGGTGCTCACGCTCCAGCGCTGCAGGAACGCGGCGACCTCGTCGGCGTCGGCGCCGCGGTCGTGCAGCAGCAGCGCCGCGTCCTGACGCACCCCGAGCAGGTTCGACGACGCCGCGGACAGCCGTTCGGCCCGCTCGCCGTCGAACCGCAGCCCCAGATCGGCGTAGATCTCCTGCGCCCACCGGCCCCAGCCCGGCCCCACCGCCGCCTCGAGCGCCAGGTCTGCCAGACCCTCGGCCATCAGGCATTGCGGGGTGTTGACCAGGAAGATCGTCTGCTCGCGCTGCCCGGCCCCGACCAGGCCCGCCTCCTTGCGGCAGTGCTCGGTGTGGTGGCCCGGGTAGGCCTCGTGCGCGATCAGCCGCGGCAGGTGCGACATGTACTGCTTGAGGTCCGAGTTGATCGCCACCTTCGACCGGTAGCCGCCCAGGTAGTAGTTGAAGCCCGACCACGGCTTGTCGCCGACCACCTCGTACTCGACGATCTCGCCGTCGGGCAGCGCGTAGTCGGCGCGCACACGGTCGCGCAGCGCGCTGGAGAAGGCCTCCACACACTCACCGAGGCGCTCCGGCGGGATCTCGTCGGCGGCGCGGTGTGCGAACATCCGCTCGGACAGCGTCCCCGGGCCGGCCAGCACCTCGTCCATCGCGCGGTGTGCCTGGCGGTAGTCCTCGACGTCGCCGAGCTCGATGCGCACGTCGAAGTACGCCTCGACCTCGTCGACGAACCCGATCCGGTCGCCGGCGAACTTGCGTGCCGAACACTCCAGCGCCCGCAGGTGCGCGGCGACGAAGCCCGCTCGGGAGGGTTCCAGGCCGTTGCCGGGGATTCGGGCGATCAGTTCGGCGGCGTCGCGTGCGAGCGTCCGCGGCTCCGGCGCGGGTTCGTTCTCGACGCGGCGACGCAGGGCCGGGTCGCCGGTGTACGCATCGACGAACCCCTCCTCGAGGCGGTCGAACCGCAGTCCCAGCAGCAGGTACTCGTCGATCAGGTCGGAAGTCTCCACGCCTGCCGAGCCTAGCGACCCGACCGCCGTGGGTGACCCGGCTCGCTCCGGACCCACCGGACAGTGTTGACTCACGTTATGCACCGCGACTCCACCAGTTGCCGTCCCGGCCGCTGTCCGCACGGACCGCACCCGCGCGAGGTCCGCGAATGTCACGGGTGAGCGAGCCCAGCCCGTACGTCGAGTTCGACCGCAAGCACTGGCGTGACCTGCGTAAGTCGACTCCGCAGGTGCTCACCGAAAAGGACCTGCACAAGCTGCGGGGTCTCGGTGAACAGATCGACCTGAACGAGGTCGCCGAGGTCTATCTGCCGCTCTCGCGTCTGATCCACCTGCAGGTCGCCGCCCGGCAACGCCTGTTCGCCGCGACCGGCACGTTCTTGGGCGAGAAGCACCCCGACCGCCAGGTGCCGTTCGTCATCGGCGTGGCCGGCAGTGTCGCGGTGGGCAAGTCGACCACCGCGCGCGTGCTGCAGGCACTGCTGTCCCGCTGGGACACCCACCCGCGCGTCGATCTCGTGACGACCGACGGCTTCCTGTACTCCTCCGCCGAACTGAGCCGGCGAGGCATCATGCACCGCAAGGGTTTTCCCGAGTCCTATGACCGCCGCGCACTGCTGCGGTTCGTCACCGAGGTCAAGTCCGGCGCCGCCGAGGTGTCCGCACCGGTCTACTCGCACGTGTCCTACGACATCGTCAAGGGCGAGCGGCAGTGGGTCCGCCAGCCCGACATCCTGATCCTCGAGGGCCTGAACGTGCTGCAGACCGGCCCGCGCCTGATGGTCTCGGACCTGTTCGACTTCTCGATCTACGTCGACGCCCGCATCGAGGACATCGAACACTGGTACGTCAAGCGTTTCCTGGCGCTGCGCAGCACCGCCTTCGCCGACCCCAACGCGCACTTCCACCACTACGCGGCGCTGTCGGACGAGCACGCGACGATCGCCGCCCAGGAGATCTGGCACTCGATCAACCGCCCCAACCTGGTGGAGAACATCCTGCCCACCCGCCCGCGGGCCACGCTGGTGCTGCGCAAGGACTTCGACCACACCATCAATCGGTTGCGGCTGCGCAAGCTCTGATCCGGCCGGTCACGCCGAGTCGGTCGGCCGACACGATCCATCTGCCGTCGCGCTCAGTGCCGGGTACCAGATGTCGGTGAGCACGTCGGCCGCCGCGGCGCGGGACACCTCGATCGTGCCCTGCACCGCCCACCGGGTGAAGAAGCGCTCGAGCTGGGTGACCATCAACTCGATCCGCAGCCGCGCCTCGGGGCGACGGTCCTGCGGCCAGCGCGCCAGGTAACGCGGCATCGCCTCCGGCAGCGCGTCGATCGCCCCCTTCGCCGCCTGACGGAACGACGGCTCCAGCGTCAGCGCCTCGTCCCAGGCCGGCAGGATCTCACGGTTACGGTCGAACCAGTCGATGGCGCGGCGCATCCACTGCGCGAAGTCCTCCCGCGCGCCACCGACGAGCACGTCGTCGAGTTCCGCGTAGAGCTCGACGGCCCGCGGCGCGGTCGTCTCCGCACCGATGCACTGCAGGACGTCGAGCTTCCCGGAGAAGTGCAGGTAGAAGGTCGCCCGGCTGCAGCCGACGGCGCTGGTGATGTCGTCGACCGTCACCGCCGCGTAGCCCACCTCGGCGAAGCGGGTGCGGGCCGCGTCGAGCAGCTGCCGCCGCGTCCGCTGCTTCTGCCGGTCGCGCTGCGACGGCCGCTCCCCGCCTCGGGGCACCGCGCCGGCACGGGCATGGTCGCTCTCACGGGATCTCGTCTTTCCCTCCACGGCCACCAGCGCACACCGCATCGGGACAATTCACAAGTCGACTCGCTTGACAGTGCGTCAGCGAGCGCGTTCTATGAGCCGCATCACATGCTTGAAACGGTATGCGCGGAAAGGGACACGACCATGCCCACACCCACGGTCTGCATCATCGGTGCAGGATGCTCCGGATTCACCACGGCCAAGCGGCTCAAAGACTTCGGCATCGCCTACGACTGCTTCGAGATGTCCGACGACGTGGGCGGCAACTGGTACTACAACAACCCCAACGGCAAGTCCGCCTGCTACCAGTCGCTGCACATCGACACCTCGACCACGCGGCTCGAGTTCGAGGAGTACCCGGCGGGCAAGGACTGGCCGCACTTCCCCCACCACACGCTGATCCACCAGTACTTCCGCGACTACGTCGACCACTTCGGCGTGCGCGAGACCATCACCTTCAACACCGCGGTCGAGCGTGCCGCCCGGCGCACCGGCGGCGGCTGGGAGGTCACCCTCGACACCGGTGAGACCCGCACCTACGACGCGCTGGTGGTCGCCAACGGGCACCACTGGAACCCGCGCATCCCCGAGTATCCCGGCAGCTTCGACGGCACGGTCATCCACAGCCACGACTACCGCACCCCGTTCGAACCGGTGGACATGCACGGCAAGCGGGTGATGGTCGTCGGCATGGGCAACTCGGCGCTGGACATCGCCTCCGAGGTGTCGAGCCGGTCGGTCGCCGAGCACCTGTGGCTGTCGGCGCGGCGCGGCGTGTGGGTGCTGTCGAAGTACCGCGGCGGCAAGCCCGCCGACAAGATGATGATGCCGCCGTGGATGCCGAAGAAGCTGGGCCTGGCCATCTCCCGTCGGGCGATCAAGAAGACCCTCGGCAACATGGAGGACTACGGCCTGCCCAAGCCCGACCACGAGCCGCTGTCCGCGCACCCGTCGGTGAGCATCGACTTCCTCGCCAAGGCCGGCTCCGGCGACGTGACCTGCGTGCCGGCGATCGCGCGCCTCGACGGCGACGCCGTTGTCCTGACCGACGGACAACGCATCGAGGTCGACGTCCTGGTGTTCGCGACCGGCTACCAGATGACGTTCCCGTTCTTCGACGACGCCGACCTGCAGCCGGACTCGGACCACCGCTATCCGCTGTTCAAGCGGATCATGAAGCCCGGCGTCGACGACCTGTACTACGCGGGGCTGGCGCAGTCGTCGCCGACGATCGTCAACCTCGCCGAACAGCAGAGCAAGCTCATCGCTCGGCACCTGGCAGGGCAGTACGTGCTGCCGCCGGAACACGAGATGTGTGAGCTGATCACGCACGACGAGAACAAGCACCTGGCGCAGTACTACAACGCTCCGCGGCACACCATCCAGATCGACTTCGCCCGCTACACAAAGGATCTGCTCAAGGAGATCGAGGCAGGCGAGAAGCGCGCACAGAGCCCCGTGGGTGTGCGTTGACGACCACCGCCACCGAGGAACGCAGCGAACCGGTCCTCGACGGCGTCTGCGCGCCCGGATTCGAGGGCGTCCGGGAACTGTTGCGGCACAATCTCGAGACCGGCGTCGAGCTGGGGGCGTCGCTGTGCGTGATGTCGGGCGAGGAGGTCGTCGTCGACCTGTGGGGCGGGACGGCGGACGCCGCCTCGGGACGGCCCTGGACCCGCGACACCGTCGTCAACACCTACTCGATCACGAAGACGATGACCGCGCTGGCCGCACTCGTGCTCGTCGACCGCGGCCTGCTCGACCCCGATGCACCGGTCGCGGAGTACTGGCCCGAGTTCGCCGCGGCCGGCAAGCAGACGGTCCTGGTCCGGCACGTACTCGGGCACACCAGCGGCCTGTCCGGATGGGACGAACGGATGCGTGTCGAGGACCTGTACGACACGCCATCGGCTGCGGATCTGCTTGCGCGGCAGGCACCGTGGTGGACGCCCGGGGCGAGTTCCGGCTACCACGCGATGTCCTTCGGCACCCTTGTCGGCGAACTGGTGCGCCGGATCACCGGCGTGAGCCTCGGCCAGTTCTTCGCCGCCGAGGTCGCCGTACCACTGGGCGCCGACTACTGGATCGGCGCACCCGAATCACTTCTCGCGCAGCCGGAACGGATCGCCACGCTGGTTCCTCCCCCGCCCACCGGGTTCGACTACGCCTCACTGCCCACGGACAGCCTCATGCTGCGGACGCTGACGAACCCGGCGTTCGCTCCCGCGCTCACCACCGATCCGGGCTTTCTCGCCGCGGAACTGGGCGCGGCGAACGGGCAGGGCAACGCGCGCTCGGTGGCACTGGTGCAGTCGGTGATCACCTGCGGCGGCACGGTCGGCGGGCGCCGCTTCGCCGCTCCGGAGACCGTCGGGCGGATCTTCGAGGTCCAGGCCGACGGCAGGGACCCGGTGCTCGGCGCGCACGTGCGCTTCGGGCTCGGCTGGGCGCTGCCGAGCCCGTCGATGCCCGGCGTGCCCGCCGGCCGGGCGTGCTGGTGGACCGGGTTCGGTGGCTCGGTGGTGGTCGCCGACCTGGACCGCAACCTCACGATCGCCTACGTGATGAACAAGATGGGACCGCAGCTGGTCGGGTCCGCGCGGGCCAACCGGTACCTCGACGCCGTCTACGGGCGTTGACGCACCCTGTGTGGGAGTTGCGTGGTCCCGACCCCGCAACTCCCACACAGGGGCTCAGGCCCCGAACCTACGGTGCCGCGCGGCGTAGTCGCGCAGCGCGCGGAGGAAGTCGACGCGCCGGAACTCCGGCCAGTACGCCTCGGTGAACCAGATCTCCGAATAGGCGCTCTGCCACAACAGGAATCCGGACAGCCGCTGCTCTCCCGAGGTGCGGATGACCAGATCGGGGTCGGGCTGCCCGGAGGTGTAGAGGTGCTTGCCGATCGCGTCCGGCGTGATCGACTCGATCAGGTCCGGGCCGCCGACTCCCCTGTCCATCTCGGACTGCAGCAGCGACCGCGCCGCATCGCAGATCTCCTGCCGGCCGCCGTACCCGACGGCGACGTTGACGTGGGTCCCGGTGCGCCCCTCGGTGCCGTCGGCGGCATCCCGCAGCCGGCGGGCCAGGTCGTCCGGCAGCAGCTCGAGCGCGCCGACGATGCGGACCCGCCAGTTCTTGCCGGGGCCGGAGATCTCCTCGACCACGTCGGTGATGATCTCGAGGAGGGTGTCGAGTTCCTCGGCGTCGCGGCGCAGGTTCTCGGTGGAGAGCAGGTAGATGGTGGCCATCTCGATACCCGCGGCGTCGCACCAGCCGAGCATCTCGGCGATCTTCAGCGCACCCATCCGGTGGCCGTGACTGACGTCGGTGAATCCGTTCTCCCGCGCCCATCGACGGTTCCCGTCGCACATGACCGCGACGTGTCGCGGTCGCTGGGCACCCTCGAGTCCCCGCCGCAGTCGCCGCTCATACAGCCGGTACAGCGAATCCTGCACCTTCACCCGATCATCACCACGGCTAGCGAGCCTACGCCGTGCGATCCACGCCACTCCGACGACCGCAACCGGCGCCGCCCGGACAGAAACCTACGGTACCGTAGGTTCGTGCCGACGCAGATGGTGAAGCCCCAGGCAGCCCCCGAAACGCACCCGGTCAAGCCCCGCATGCGTGGCTGGATCCACCTCTGGGCGTGCAGCGTCGCCGTCGTGGCCGGAATCACGTTGGTGGCGGTGTCGTGGCCTCTGGTCGGCACCCGCGCAGCGCTGGCGACGGCGATCTACAGCCTCACGGTGTGCGGCCTGTTCGGGGTCAGCGCGACCTATCACCGGATCACCTGGCGGACCGTGCGCGCCCGCACCCGCATGAAACGCGCGGACCACTCGATGATCTTCGTGTTCATCGCGGGCAGCTACACGCCGTTCGCGATGTTCGGGCTGCCGCCGTCGACCGGACGTGTGGTGCTGGCGGTGGTCTGGACGGGCGCGCTGGCGGGGGTCGTGCTGAAGATGCTGTGGCCGACCGCCCCGCGTTGGGTCGGCGTGCCGCTGTATCTGTTGCTCGGCTGGGTGATCGTGTTCGTCGCCCCGACGCTGGTGCACACCGCGGGCATCGCGCCGATGGTGCTGCTCGCCGTCGGCGGCGTCTTCTACAGCGTCGGAGCCGTGCTCTACGCCACCAAGTGGCCCGATCCCTGGCCCGCCACGTTCGGCCACCACGAGTTCTTCCATGCCGCCACCGCAGTCGCCGCGATCTGCCATCTGGTGGCGGTCTGGCTGGTCGTGTTCGGGTAGCTGCTATGCTCGTCGGCGTGATTGTGGTCCGCGCATATTGGCGCTTTACCTCGGCTCCGGGTGGAGTCGGAGGTTCAGTGCGCTGACCCCCCATTCCATCCGGAGCCCAAGGCAGAGACGTTCGTCTCTGCCTTTCGCCGTTAACGAGGCGGGCACCGGATCACTTCAGGCCCGCCGCCACACTTCGCGGAAGGTCCATCAATGACTGTCGATCTCGACACTGCAGCCGAGCCCACGACCGGCACCGATCTCGACCCGGCCCACACCAGCGACCTCAACATCGCCGAGTTCCGGCCGCTGCCCTCGCCCGCCGAGTTGCTCACCGAGTTGCCGCTCGGACATGACCGCGCCGAACTGGTGACCCGCAGCCGCGACGAGGTCCGCGCGATCCTCTCCGGCCTCGACGACCGCATGCTCGCGGTGGTCGGCCCCTGCTCCGTGCACGACCCGTCCGCCGCACTCGAGTACGCGCGACTGCTCGCGCCGGTCGCCGAGCGTCTGCGTGAGGACGTGTGCGTGGTCATGCGGGTGTACTTCGAGAAGCCGCGGACGACGGTCGGCTGGAAGGGCCTGATCAATGACCCGGGGCTCGACGAGTCCTACGACGTGCCGCGCGGTCTGCGGGTGGCGCGCACGCTGCTGCTCGACGTGCTCGACACCGGCCTCCCGGTCGGGTGCGAGTTCCTCGAGCCGACCAGTCCGCAGTACATCGCCGACACCGTCTCGTGGGGAGCGATCGGCGCGCGCACCACCGAGAGCCAGGTCCACCGCGAACTCGCCTCCGGGCTGTCGATGCCGATCGGGTTCAAGAACGGCACCGACGGCAACGTGCAGGTGGCGGTCGACGGCTGCGGCTCGGCGCGTGCCGGCCACGTGTTCTTCGGCACCGACCCTTCGGGACTGTCCGCGGTCGTCCGGACCACCGGCAACCCGGATCCGCACGTGATCCTGCGCGGCGGGCGAGGTGGCACCAACTACGGGCCCGAGGACGTCGCCGCCGCGGTTGCGCTGCTGGAGAAGGCCGGCCTGCCTGCGCGCCTGATGGTCGACGCCAGCCATGCGAACAGCGGCAAGTCGCACGTGCGGCAGGCGGAGGTCGCCCGCGAGCTGGGTGCGCAGGTCGCCGACGGCTCGGAGTCGGTCGCGGCCGTGATGCTGGAAAGCTTCCTGGTCGCCGGCAACCAGAGCATCGACGCCCAGCCGCTGACCTACGGCCAGTCCGTCACCGACGCGTGCATGGACTGGGCGACCACCGAGACGCTGCTCGAGGATCTGGCCGCCGCGGTCCGCGCCCGCCGCGCCCGCTGAGCCGTGAGGCGGGTTGCGGGGTCCCGGACCCCGCAACCCGCCTCACAGGGCGGCGCGGAGGGCGTCGACGGTGGTCACCGGGCGGTCGCAGACGAACCCCCGGCACACGTAGGCGGTCTCGAGCCCGCCCTGCAGCGGACGGTCCTGCAGCAGCGGCGTCGACCCGGGTGTGCCTGCGACGACCACCGCACCACCGGGGGCGTGTCGGCGCGCCGCGGCCAGCAGCGGACCCGCGCCTTCCGTGCCCACGACGGCGACCTGGATCGGCCCGCGCACCTGCGCCTCGGCGACCGCCATCCAGTGTCCGGCGGACCGCGGTGCGCGCCGCAGCAGGACCGCGGCCCGCGCGATCGTCCCGGCTGCCGCCGCGCCGTAGCGGGCGGACGCCTCGGGCCCGGCGAGCGCGGCCGCCGTCAGCAGCGCCTCTGCCAGCGTCGATGCTCCGGAGGGGGTGGCGCCGTCCATCGGATCGCGAGGTCGGTGCACCAGCGCCTCGGCATCGTCCGCGCTGTCGAACCAGCTGCCCGGCTCGGCGGGATCCACGAAGTGGGCCAGCGCGTCGTCGAGCAGCCGGCACGCCGCGTCGAGCAGGTCGGCGTCGCCGGTCGCCTGGTGCAGGGCCAGCAGCCCGACCGCCAGACACGCGTGATCGTCAAGCGCGCCCGGCGCCTGCCCGACCACGCCGCCGAGCGAGGCGCGGCGCAGACGCCCGTCGACCAAGTGCCGGTCGAGGAGCATCCGCGCGCACCGCTGCGCCGCCGCGATCCACTCGGGCCGGCCCAAGGCCAGGCCGGCCTCGACGAGCGCGGTCACCGCGAGCCCGTTCCAGGCGGTCACGACCTTGTCGTCCCGGCCCGGCTGGGGCCGGAGGTCGCGGGCGGCGAGCAACGCGGACCGCACCCGCTCCGACCGCGCCGGATCGTCCGGATCGGCACGCAGCTGCAGAACGGACGCGCCGCCCTCGAACGTCCCGGCCGAGGTCACCGCCAGCAGGTCGGCCGCCCACCGGCCGTCCTCGTCGCCGAGCACCTCGGTCAATTCGGCGGGCGTCCACACGTAGGTCGCGCCCTCGACGCCGTCGGTGTCGGCGTCGAGCGCCGAGGCGAATCCACCCTCGGCGGTGGCCAGGTCGCGCAGCAGGAACTCGGCGGTGCGCGCGGCGACCGCGGCCGCCGCCGGCGACCCGGTCAGCCGCGCCAGGTGCGCATAGGCGCGCAGCAGCAGCGCGTTGTCATAGAGCATCTTCTCGAAGTGCGGGACCACCCAGTCCGCGTCGACCGAATAGCGCGCGAAGCCGCCGGCGAGCTGGTCGTGGATCCCGCCGCGCGCCATCGCCTCGGCGGTGCGGACCGCTGCGGCCAGCACTCTCTCGTCGCCGGTGCGTTCGACGTGCCGCAGCAGCGCCTCCAGCAGCGCGGACGGCGGGAACTTCGGTGCACCGCCGAACCCACCGCGCTCCCGGTCCTCGTCGGCGAGAACCGCGTGGACGGCGGCGTCGAGCAGCACGGCGTCGACCGGCACGCCGGTGTCGGGCAGTCCCGAGGAGGCCCGCCGCAGCTCGGTGACGACCGCCGCCGACGCCTGGAGCACGTCGTCGCGGCGGTGCGTCCAGGTGTCCGAGATCGCGGTGAGCAACTGCGGGAACGACGGCATTCCCGCCCGTGGCTGCGGCGGGTAGTAGGTGCCGCAGTAGAACGGCTCCGCGTCCGGGGTGAGGAAGCAGGTCATCGGCCACCCGCCCTGACCGGTCATCGCCAGCGTCGCGTTCATGTACACCGCGTCGAGGTCGGGGCGTTCCTCGCGGTCGACCTTGATGCACACGAAGCCACGGTTCATCACCTCCGCGACCGCGGGGTCGGAGAACGACTCGTGGGCCATCACGTGACACCAGTGGCACGACGAGTAGCCGATCGACAGCAGCACCGGCACGTCCCGTTCACGCGCCCATGCGAGCGCCTCGGGACCCCACTGCTGCCAGTGCACCGGGTTGTCGGCGTGCTGGAGCAGGTAGGGACTGGTGGCCTGGCCGAGGGTGTTGCGGTCGTGACTCACGTGCCCAAACCTAGCCGGTCGGATGCGCCTATCCGGCGGGTGTGTGCGGCGGCGCGGCGCCGCCGCTGGGGGCCTGCTCCTCGAGGTGGTCGCCGGTCGGCTGCGACGGGCGGCGGTCGGTGCCGTCGTCGGCGTCCTGGTCCGCCTCGGGGTTGTCCCGCTCGAACTTGTCGGGCAGCTTGCGCAGATGCCGGTTCATCGACCTGATCAGCAGGAAGGTGCCGATCAGCAGCAGCAGGATCAGCACCAGGCCGATCGGGGACGCCTTGCCGAACTCGGGTCCGTTCGGGTTGTCCTTGTTCGGGTCGACGAAGTCGGCGTGCCACAGGACACCCTGAGCCAGCAGTAGTGTCGCGGACTGCATCACTTGTCTTCTCCCGTGTCGATGCCGGCGAACAGGTCGTCCTCGGGGATCGCGGTGCTCACCCTGGTCTTGGCGAGCTCGTACTCCTCGGTGGGCCAGATCTTCTGCTGAATCTCCAGCGGCACCGCGAAGAACGATCCGTTGGGGTCGATCTGCGTCGCATGCGCCCGCAGCGCGTCGTCCCGCTGCGGGAAGTATTCGCCGCAGGTGATCTGGGTGGTCACGCGGGCCATCAGGTCACCCTGCTCGGTCTTCCATTTCTTCAACCAGTCTGCCATCGGGAACTCTTCGCCGCGCCGCTCGTACTCCTCCTGGAACAGCACGAGGCGCTTGCGGATGAATCCGTGCGAGTAGTAGACCTTCAGCACCTCCCACGGATCCCCGGCGTCGGGAAAGCGCTGCGGGTCCGCGGCGGCCTCGTAGGCGGCCATCGAGACCTCGTGGCACCGGATGTGGTCGGGGTGCGGATACCCGCCGTTCTCGTCGTAGGTGGTGATCACGTGCGGGCGGAAGTCTCGGATCACCCGCACCAGCGCCTCGGTCGACTCCTCCAGCGGCACCAACGCGAAGCAGCCCTCGGGCAGCGGCGGCAACGGGTCGCCCTGGGGAAGGCCGGAGTCGACGAACCCCAGCCAGGTCTGCTCGACGCCGAGGATCTTCGCCGCGCGCGCCATCTCCTCGCGGCGGACCTCCTCCATCCGGTCCGCGATGCCGGGCACATCCATCGCGGGGTTGAGGATGTCGCCACGCTCGCCGCCGGTGAGGGTGACCACCAGCACCTCGTGGCCCTCCGCCGCGTAGCGCGCCATGGTCGCCGCGCCCTTGCTCGATTCGTCGTCGGGATGCGCGTGCACCGCCATGAGCCGCAGACCGCCCACTTGTACCCTCACCTCTGCTTCCGGGGACCGTCTCGCCGGTCCCGGTCGGATCCTCGCGCCGGCATCGTCATAAGGTGGAACCGCGGTGCCCGCCGACGGTGGGCCACGGATCTTCCGGTATCAACGGATGCCATCGGGTCCATAGTCCCATCCCGTCGGCCGGAGCACTGCAGTGGCCGAAGCATTACCCCGAACCGATCGCCCGACCGAACCCGAAAGCATCACCATGAACAGCACCGCAGCGCCGGAATCACCACCCGAGGGGCGGTATCCGACCACCGGCGGGACGCCGCGGTCGCGGCGGGCGACCCGCGTGGCGCTGACGGTCGTGGTCGTCGCATTGGGCCTGGCCATCGCGTATATCGGCTACATCAAGTTCTCCAGCACCAACGACCTGAGTTCCAAGATGGTCTCGTTCGACGTCAAGAACGACTCGACGGTGCAGATCGACTTCACCCTCACCCGGGACGACCCGTCCCGCCCGGCGTCGTGCATCGTCCGCACCAAGTCCCGCGACGGCGCCGAAACCGGCCGGCGCGAGGTGCTCATCCCGGCCTCGAAGGACAAGACCATCACCTTCCGTACCGAGTTGACGACGTCGGCACCGTCGGGTTACGCCGACGTCTACGGGTGCGGATACAACGTCCCGAGCTATCTGAAAGCGGGCTGACCAGGACTTTTCTCGACCTCACCCCTCCCCGATCAGTCCGGCGCGGACATCGCGATCACCTGCCGGGCCGCTCCGTCGGTGCTACCATTGTCGGATACACGGCTCCGGGCTGGAGTCGTGTATTGCTGCATTTGCGCCGGACGTGGGTGGATCATGGAGCCACCACGTCCCAACGGCCGCCGACACGCTCGGCGGCACCACTTACTTAGGGAGTGACGAGGATGACCGAGACCCAGGTGACCTGGCTGACCCAGGAGTCACACGATCGGCTCAAGAGTGAACTCGACAGTCTCATCGCGAACCGCCCGGTCATCGCCGCCGAGATCAACGAGCGGCGCGAGGAAGGCGATCTCAAGGAGAACGGCGGCTACCACGCTGCCCGCGAGGAGCAGGGTCAGCAGGAGGCGCGTATTCGCCAGCTGCAGGAGTTGCTCAACAACGCGAAGGTCGGCGAGGCGCCCACCCAGTCCGGCGTCGCGCTGCCGGGCTCGGTCGTCAAGGTCTACTACGACGGTGACGAGTCGGACACCGAGACGTTCCTCATCGCCACCCGCGAGGAAGGCGCCCGCGACGGTCAGCTCGAGGTCTATTCGCCGAGCTCCCCGCTCGGCGGCGCGCTGATCAACGCGGCCGTCGGCGACACCCGCGAGTACACGCTGCCCAACGGCTCGAGCATGAAGGTCACGCTGCTCAGCGCGGAGCCGTACCGCGGGGTGTAGCCGCAACAACCCCCAGCCCACGAAGGCGGCCCGCGACCGGATGATCCGGATGCGGGCCGCCTTTGTGCGCACGGGGTGCCGGCGTGCCACAGACCGACGCTGCGCGCGGAGGAGATCACCATTTCGCAAGCCTCGATAAACCATCAGAATCTGCCGGTTTATGGAGGCTTGCGAACGCGCGTCGTCGGTCGGGGCTGTCCCGCTCGATCTCCACCCGCAGACGGCCGCCGGTCGCTAGAAGTTCCAGTTGATGCCGGTCGAGCCGACCCCGACCGAGCCGATGCCGGTGACGACGGACCCGTTCATCGTCGAACCGGTGTTGCCGAAGCCGTTGTTCGACGAACCGGTGTTGGCCGAGCCGTTGTTGGTCGAACCGGTGTTCGCGGATCCCACATTGCCGGAGCCTGTATTGGCCGAGCCGACGTTGCCCGACCCGGTGTTCGCCGACCCCACGTTGCCGGAGCCTGTGTTCGAGGAGCCGATGTTGTTCGATCCGGTGTTGTTCGGCCCGACGTTGTACGACCCGGTGTTGTTCTCGCCCATGTTGTTGGAGCCGACCGCGCTGGACGTGTGCGAGGACATGCCCGACGACCCTCCGCCTGAGCTGCCCGGGGCGCTGCTGATCCCCAGCAGGCTCGCGACGTCGCTGCACGGCAGCACCATGCCCGGCGCCACCGCCTGGGCCAGCACCTCGATGTCGGAAAGGCCGACCGGCCTGCAGGCGTGGATCGCGGCCGCCTGCAGCGAACCGGTGTCGGATGAGCCGGTGTCGGCATGCGCGATGCCCGTGGTCCCGAACGCGAGCGTGGCGAGCGTCGAGCAGACGAACAACGCGCGCACCGTGGTGCGTCGCGGGCCTGCGATCGCGTGCTTGGCAGCCATCATGAAGCGCTCCTCCTCGGGCCGCAGAGCGTGACTGGACCCACAGCAGAATCCGATCTTGCAGCCGTGACGGTACCGTTCCGCGTCACCGATCGCCTGCCGAATCGCCGTAACGGGCCGGGCGGTCGCCGACGCGCCGCTCAGTGCCTGCCGTGGAGCGGACGCCCGATCGAGTCGACGCCGGTGGCCGGGGTGGCGCTGCGCTCGACGTGCACGTTCACACCGGGAAGCGCGCCGGCGACCGGCGGGGGCGTGGTCGCGAAGCCGATGTTGAACCAGCCTTCGTTGCCGACGCCGATGTTGAACCAGCCCGTGTTGTTCGCGCCCAGGTTGAATCCCCCGACATTCGCCGAACCGGTGTTGCCGATGCCCGAATTGGCCCATCCCGCGTTGTTCCAGCCGGTGTTGCCCGCGCCGCCGTTCGCCGAACCTGTGTTGATCGCGCCGATGTTGTTCCAGCCGGTGTTGCCCGCGCCCGCATTCGCCGAACCGGTGTTGATCGCGCCGATGTTGTTCCAGCCGGTGTTGCCCGCGCCCGCATTCGCCGAACCGGTGTTGGCCCAGCCGGCATTGTTGAACCCGACGTTGTCCGCGCCGGTGTTCGACGAGCCCACGTTGCCGTGGCCGATGTTCGTCCAGTCCAGCGCGCCGTTGTTGAGCGAATCACCGACACTGCCGAGTCCGACGAACCCGAGCCCGCCCGTCGCGCCCGTATCGGTGGCCGTGCCGGTCTCGATCGGGGTACCTGCCCCCGGAGTCGCGCCGGCTCCAGGGGTGACGCCCGTGTCGGCGGAGGTCACGCCGGCGGTCGGCGCCGCATGCGCCACCCCGGCCGAGGCGATGGTGCCGAGCGTCGCCGCGACCGCGGCGGTGTGCAGGGCGGCACCTCGTCGAGTGGTGCTCCAGCGGTTGGGTGCCCGGTGTGCGCCGGCCATCGTCACGTCCTTCCCCTACTTCGTGGCTGTGGTTCTCCGGCGCTCTCGGCGCGAGCCGTTCGCGACGCCGTCCCCCGAAACGTCGGCACCACACGAGCAATCGTTACCGTTCTGTGACCAATCTGTGCGGCAACTCCCGTCACATGCGGACGCCGAAGGCGGCAGTCACAGTACCTGCACGGGTTGGGAGGCGACCGCCCGGATCGCCTCGAGCACCTGCTGCTGATGATCGGGCCCGCGAGTCTCCAGGATCAACTCGACCTCGACCTCGCCGACCTCCAGCTGCCCGGTGATCCGCGAGTGGACGACGTCGACCACGCCGGCGCCGCACCCGCTGACCCCGCGCAGCAGTTCGAGAAGGCTGCCCGGCCGATCCGAGATCGTCACCCGGACCGCCAGGTACCGGCCGACCGCTCGCAGACCGTGGGTGGTGACGTGTGTCAGCAGCAGCGGGTCGATGTTGCCGCCGGACACCACCGCGCACACCGGACCCTCGCCGCCGAGGTCCCGGCACATCAGCGCCGCCACCGCAGCGGCGCCGGCCGGCTCGACCACCAGCTTGGACCGCTCCAGGCACAGCAGCAGTGCCCGCGCCAGCTCCTCCTCGGTGACCGTGACGATCTCGTCGACCAACTGGGACACGTGCGCGAACGGGACCTCCCCCGGCAGGCCGACCGCGATCCCGTCGGCCATCGTCGCCAGCTGATCCGCGCGCACCGGATGCCCGGCGGCGAGCGAGGCCGGCCAGGCTGCGGCCGACGCGGCCTGCACGCCGATCACCCTCACTCTCGGTCGCAACGCGCGCACCGCGGCGGCGATCCCCGCAAGCAGTCCCCCGCCGCCGGTCGGCACCACGACCGTCCCGACCTCCGGCATCTGCTCGACGATCTCGAGACCCACCGTCGACTGCCCGGCCACCACGTCGAGGTGGTCGAACGGGTGGATGAGCACCGCGCCGGTGTCCTCGGCAAAGGTCTGCGCCGCCGCCAGCGCGTGGTCGACCGACTCGCCCACCAGATGAACGGTCGCGCCGTATGCCTTGGTGGCCAACAACTTCGGGATCGGCACCTCGGTGGGCATGAAGACCGTCGCGGACAGCCCCGGGGTGGCGGCCGCCCACGCGACGCCCTGCGCATGGTTGCCGGCACTGGCCGCGACCACACCGCGCGACCGCTCGTCCGCGCCGAGCCGGGCGATACGCAGATACGCCCCGCGCGGCTTGAACGAGCCGGTGCGCTGCAGGTTCTCGCACTTGAACCCCACCGGATGCCCGACGTGGTCGCTCAGCACCCGCGAGGGCAGCACGGGCGTCCGGCGCACCACCGAAGCGAGTTCGCCCGCGGCGGCACACATCTGGGCCAGGGTAAGCAGCTCCACCGGCTCATCGTGCCACCGGAGCGCCCGCCCGGGCCGAGGTTCAGCCCAGTGCCTGCTCGAGATCGGCGACCAGGTCGGCGGCGTCCTCGATGCCCACCGACATGCGCACCAGGTCGTCCGGCACCTCCAGCAGCGAGCCCGCCGTCGAGGCGTGGGTCATCGCACCGGGGTGCTCGATCAGCGACTCGACGCCACCGAGCGACTCGGCGAGCGTGAAGACCTCGGTCCGCGCGCACAGGTCCAGCGCCGCCTGCTTGCCACCCTTGAGCCGCACCGACACCATGCCGCCGAACCGGCGCATCTGCTTGGCGGCGACCGCGTGGCCGGGGTGCTCGGCCAGCCCCGGGTAGAGCACCTGCGCGACGGCGGAGTGCCCGGCCAGGAAGTCGACGACCTTCTCCGCGTTGTCGCAGTGCCGCTCCATGCGCACCGCGAGCGTCTTGATGCCGCGCAGGGTCAGGAAGGAGTCGAACGGCCCCGGCACCGCGCCGGCCCCGTTCTGCAGGAACGCGAACGCGGCGTCGAGTTCCTCGTCGTCGGTGATCAACGCACCGCCGACCACGTCCGAGTGGCCGCCGATGTACTTGGTGGTCGAGTGCAGGGTCACGTCCGCGCCGAGCGCGATCGGGTTCTGCAGGTAGGGCGAAGCGAAGGTGTTGTCCACCACCAGCTTTGCGCCGCCGTCGTGTGCGACCTGCGCGAGCGCGGCGATGTCGCCGACGTTGAGCAGCGGGTTGGTCGGCGTCTCGGCCCACACAAGCTTGGTGTTCGGGCGCATCGCCGCGCGCATGGCGTCGACGTCGGTGACCGCGGCCGGGGTGCACTCGACACCCCACGGCGAGAAGACCTTGTCGATGAGCCGGAAGGTGCCGCCGTAGGCGTCGTTGGGGATGACCAGGTGGTCACCGGGGCGCAGCACCGCGCGCAGCATGCAGTCGCTGGCGGCCATGCCCGAGGCGAACGCCCGGCCGTAGCTGCCGCCCTCGATCGCGGCGAGGTTGGCCTCGAGCGGGCGACGGGTCGGGTTGCCGGTGCGCGCGTACTCGAAGCCGCTGCGCATGTCGCCGACACCGTCCTGCATGAACGTGGACGAGGCGTAGATCGGGACGTTCACCGCACCGGTGAGCGGGTCGGGCTCGTACCCGGCGTGGATCGCCTTCGTGGAGAACCCCTGTCCTGCATGGCTGCGCTGCTCACTCATGCGTGACAGCCTACCGAGACCGGATTCACCGACCCGGCGCGCCCGACCGGCCGGGCTACTTCAGCAACGCGGACGCGACCGGCAACGCGACGTCGAGCAACTTGTCCACGCCCCCCGACTGCGTGCCCACGCCCAGCACGGTGACCGTCTTGCCCGCGAGCATCAGCGTGACCACGGTGCCGCCCGCACTGTCGATGCGCTGCCCGACGACACCCAGCTGCGCGACCCTGGGGTCGTCGATCGCGTTGTCCCCCATCATCGATCGGTTCGCCAACATGGTCTGCAGCAGCTCGACGGTGAACGGGTTGTCGGACACCGCGACGCTGATGTTCTTCCCGCCCGCGGTGAGCAGCCCGGTCGTGAAGCGGCAGTTCTGCCGTGTCGCGGTGACGATGTCCTGACCGGCCGGCTCGAAGCCCCGCAGCGAGGATCCGGCCAACGACCCGATCTGCTTGCACGACGGGACGGTCCCGCGCACCGGCCGGGCCGTTCCGGTTCCACCATGCGCCCCCGCACCGGGCGCCGACGGGCTCGGCGGACCGGACGGGCTCGACGACACCGTCGTATCCGGTGCCGAACCGGGTCCGGCCGCTGCGGGCGCGCCGTGCGCCGAACCGGCGGCGACCGCCGTGCCCTGTACCCCGGCCGAGCACCCGGCGAGCGCCACCGCCGCCGCGATCGCCGATATCGCCGCACCGCACCTCGTCCGCACACGCACCGACGACATTCCCATTTCGATCCCCCCGCATCGCCCCGACGGGCGGTCGACTCCCCCGGCGACCCGCCCGGCCGCCGATGTTTGCCGGGAACTTCACCGGCATGCTCGGCCGATCGTAGGCTGACGGGCATGGCGGACGAAACCAACCCCACCCCCATCGACGTCGAAGCGCTGTTCGCGATCGACGGTCTGCTCACGGACGACGAGCGCGAGATCCGGGACACCGTCAAGCGATTCGGCGCCCAGCGCATCCGTCCGCACATCGCCGACTGGTTCGAGATCGGCGAGATCCCGGTGCACGAGCTGGCGCTCGAACTCGGCCGGCTCGGCGTGCTCGGCATGCACCTGGAGGGCTACGGCTGCGCGGGGATGAGCGCGACCAGCTACGGGCTGGTCTGCCAGGAACTCGAGGCCGTCGACTCCGGCATCCGGTCGCTGGTGTCGGTGCAGGGTTCGCTGGCGATGTTCGCGATCCACCACTGGGGCGGCGAGGAGCAGAAGCAACAGTGGCTGCCCGAGATGGCGGCCGGCCGCGCGATCGGCTGCTTCGGGCTGACCGAGCCGGACTTCGGGTCCAATCCCGGCGGGATGCGCACCCGCGCCACCCGGGACGGCTCCGACTGGGTGCTCAACGGCACCAAGATGTGGATCACCAACGGCTCGGCCGCCGACGTGGCGGTGATCTGGGCCCGCACCGACGAGGGTGTGCGCGGTTTCCTCGTCCCGACCACCACGCCGGGGTTCAAGGCCAACACCGTCACGCACAAGCTGTCGCTGCGGGCGTCGGTGACCTCGGAGCTGGTGCTGCAGGACGTGCGCCTGCCGGCCGAGGCCATGCTGCCCGAGGCGCGCGGACTGTCCGGTCCGCTGTCCTGCTTGAACGAGGCCCGCTTCGGCATCGTCTTCGGCGCGATCGGCGCCGCACGCGACTGCCTGGAGTGCGCGGTCGACTACGCACGCACCCGAGAGGTGTTCGACAAGCCGCTCGCCGGCTACCAGCTGACCCAGGCCAAGCTCGCCGACATGGCCGTCGAGGTCGGCAAGGGGCAACTGCTCGCCCTGCACCTGGGCCGGCTCAAGGACCGCGGCGAGCTCACCGGCGAGCAGGTCAGCGTCGGCAAGCTGAACAACACCCGCGAAGCCATCGCCATCGCCCGTCAGTGCCGGACCATCCTGGGCGCCAACGGGATCACCCTCGAGTACCCGGTGATCCGGCACGCGAACAACCTCGAGTCGGTACTCACCTACGAGGGCACCTCGGAGGTGCACCAACTGGTCATCGGCCAGGCACTGACCGGATCGAAAGCCTTCCGCTGAGGGTAGGCGCCCGCGACTCCAGGCGCCCTGCTGATGTAGCCGAACAGCTCGTGGCGGGTGATCACACCGACCGGCTTGCCGTCGTCGGGTTGGTGAACAGGTCAAGGCAAGGTGGGTAGATAGTCCGGGGGCTTGCGAATCTGGCCGGCCTGTTCGCAGGCGTAGGCAGAAGAACGCGCAGGAAACGGGATACCGGCCACACCCCTGTCGAGGGTGTGGCCGGGTATACCTCGCGTCCTCATTGCGTCGGGATTCGAGATTCTCCGGCCAGGCCGCGACGTGCCGGCCGAGGTGGAACAAGGTGGTCACGCGGCACAGTTGCGCTGTGCTGCGCGACCACCTCTATGCGCCCTGGCTGATGAAGCCGAGCAGGTCGTGCCGGGTGATCACGCCGACCGGCTTGCCGTCGTCGACGACCATCAGTGCATCGGTGTCGCCGAGCGCCTTGGTCGCCGCGCTGACGCTCTCGCCGGAGCCGATCAGCGGGAACGGCGTGCTCATGTGCTTGGCGACCGGGTCGGCCAGCGTCGCGCGCCCCTCGAAGACGGCGCTGAGCAGGTCGCGTTCGGTGACGCTTCCCGCCACCTCGCCCGCCATCACCGGCGGCTCGGCGCCGACGACCGGCATCTGCGAGACGCCGTACTCGCGCAGGATCTCGATGGCGTCGCGCACGGTCTCCGACGGGTGGGTGTGCACCAGGTCGGGCAGTTCGCCGGACTTGCCGCGCAGCACGTCGCCGACGGTCTTCTCGTCGGTCGAACCGTCGAGGCGGCTGCGCAGGAAACCATAGGACGCCATCCACTGGTCGTTGAAGATCTTCGACAGGTAGCCGCGGCCGCCGTCGGGCAGCAGCACGACCACCACCGCGTCCGGACCCTCGCGCTCGGCGACCCGCAGCGCCGCCACCACGGCCATGCCGCAGGAGCCGCCGACCAGCAGCCCCTCCTCGCGGGCCAGGCGCCGGGTCATGTCGAACGAGTCGGCGTCCGAGACGGCGATGATCTCGTCGGGGATCGACGGGTCGTAGGCGCTGGGCCAGAAGTCCTCGCCGACACCCTCGACCAGGTAGGGCCGGCCGGTTCCGCCCGAGTACACCGAGCCCTCCGGGTCCGCGCCGATGACCTTGACCTTGCCGCCGGAGATCTCCTTGAGATAGCGGCCGGTGCCGGTGATGGTGCCGCCGGTGCCGACGCCCGCGACGAAGTGGGTGACCTTGCCCTCGGTGTCGCGCCAGATCTCCGGTCCGGTGGTCTCGTAGTGGCTGGCCGGTCCGCCCGGGTTGGAGTACTGGTTCGGCTTCCAGCCGCCGGGGATCTCGCGGGCGAGCCGGTCGGAGACCGTGTAGTAGCTGTCCGGGTGCTCCGGCGGCACCGCGGTCGGGCACACGACGACCTCGGCGCCGTACGCCTTGAGCACGTTGCGCTTGTCCTCGCTGACCTTGTCCGGGCAGACGAACACGCACTTGTAGCCGCGCTGCTGCGCGACGAGCGCGAGGCCGATCCCGGTGTTGCCCGAGGTCGGCTCCACGATGGTGCCGCCCGGCTTGAGTTCGCCGGAGGCCTCGGCGGCGTCGATCATCTTGACCGCGATCCGGTCCTTCGAACTGCCACCCGGATTGAGGTATTCGATCTTGGCCGCGACCGTGCCCTTGATGTCACCGGTCACCGAATTGAGCTTGACCAGCGGGGTGTTGCCGATGAGGTCGACGACGGAGTTCGCGATGCGCATGCCTCCATGGTTCCAGACTCCGCGCCGCCCGGTGAGTCGAGGTCGCGACGATCGGCCCGTCCGGCCCGCACACACCCGCGCGCGGCGCTACGTTGGCGGTAGGTGAACTGCCGTTCGGGGAGGTCTCGGGCTTGCGATACGGGGAGCACCCCACGTGGGTGACGGCAACGAAGGCGGGCGCCGCCGCGGTCGGCTCCGGCGCGCTCGCCGGCGGCGCGGGCTGGGCCGCCTACAACTACCTTCTGCGCCAGGCCCAGGCCACGCGCGGCGTGATCGGCAGGCCCACCGGGCGACCACCCCGCGCCGACGGCGTCTACTCCCCCGGATGCGGCCACCCCGAGAGGTGGACCCGGACGAGCGCGGTCGACCTGCACCTGATGATCTTCGGCGACTCCACCGCCGCCGGACTGGGTTGCGAAGTGCCCGACGAGGTTCCGGGCGTGTTGCTGGCCCGCGGCCTGGCCGAGGAGACCGGCCTGCGCGTCCGCCTGAGCACCAAGGCGATCGTCGGCGCGACCTCGAAGGGTCTCAAGGGACAGGTCGACGCGATGTTCGTCGCCGGGCCGCCCCCGGACGCCGCCGTCATCCTGATCGGGGCCAACGACGTCACCACCCGGCTCTCGCCCCGCGGCTCGGCGCACCGGCTCGGCGAGGCGGTCGCGCGCCTGCACGGCAGCGGCGCGGCGGTCGTCGTCGGTACCTGCCCGGATCTGGGGGTGGTCACCACCATCCCGCAGCCGCTGCGCGCGGTCGTCCGGCGGTGGGGGCTGCGGCTTGCCAAGGAGCAGGCGGCGGCCACCCGCGCGGCGGGAGGCGTGCCGGTCCCGCTCGCGGACCTGCTGACGCCGGAATTCCTGGCCACGCCCGACGCACTGTTCTCCGCCGACCACTTCCATCCGTCGGCCGCGGGCTACGAGCTGGCCGGCGAGCAGCTGCTGCCCGCGCTGTGCACGGCGCTGGGCGTGTGGTCCGGCGGTCCGCTGCCGGTGCTGCCGCAGGTGTCCGCGGCCGTGGAGTCGCGGCGGATGGCGAACCGCACCGCCGAGGTGCTGGACCGCATCTGGCGCCGCCACGAGGAGGTCCGCAACGAGCGGGCGGGTCTGGTGGGCGAGCCGAACCCGTTCGGCGAGGTGCCCGCGGAGGCGGTCCGCGACGCCGCACGCGCGCAGCAACGGCGGAGGCGTGAATCGCCCGCGCAACCGGCCACGTAACGTGAGGGTCGGCAAGCTGCACGGTCGACCGTGCACATCATGCTTTGTAGGCCTGCTCTGACGTGGTCAGACGCATTCATCGGATATAAGGAGTTCCCATGCCTGAGGCAGTCATTGTCTCCGCCGTGCGTTCACCCATCGGCCGCGCCGGAAAGGGTTCGCTCAAGGACGTTCGCCCGGACGATCTGGCCGCCCAGATGGTCGCCGCGGCGCTCGCCAAGGTGCCCGAGCTCGACCCCACCGAGATCGACGACCTGATCATGGGCTGCGGCCAGCCCGGCGGACAGTCCGGCTTCAACATCGGCCGTGTCGTCGCCGCCGCGCTCGGCTACGACTTCCTGCCGGGTGTGACCGTCAACCGCTACTGCTCCTCCTCGCTGCAGACCACCCGGATGGCCATGCACGCCATCCGCGCCGGTGAGGGCGACGTGTTCATCTCGGCCGGTGTCGAGTCGGTGTCCAGCTTCAAGACCGGCAACGCCGACGGCTGGCCGAACACCCACAACCCGAAGTACGCCGACGCCGAGGCCCGCACCGCCAAGCTCGCCGAGGGCGGCACCCCGTGGTCGGACCCGCGCGCCGAGGGCCTGCTTCCCGACGTCTACGTCTCGATGGGCCAGACCGCGGAGAACGTCGCGTCGCTGACCGGCATCTCCCGCGAGGACCAGGACAAGTGGGCGGTCCGCTCGCAGAACCGCGCCGAGGAGGCCATCAAGCGCGGCTTCTTCGAGAAGGAGATCACCCCGGTCACCCTGGCCGACGGCACCGTCGTCTCCACCGATGACGGCCCGCGCGCCGGCACCACCCTCGAGGGCATCTCCGGCCTCAAGCCGGTCTTCCGCCCCGACGGCACCGTCACCGCCGGCAACGCCTGCCCGCTCAACGACGGCGCGGCCGCGCTGGTCATCATGAGCGACACCAAGGCGAAGGCCCTCGGCCTGACCCCGCTCGCGCGCGTGGTCGCCACCGCCGCGACCGGCCTGTCCCCCGAGATCATGGGCCTGGGCCCGATCGAGGCGGTCCGCAAGGTCCTCAAGGTGTCGGGCATGGCGCTGTCGGACATCGACCTGTTCGAGATCAACGAGGCCTTCGCGGTCCAGGTCGTCGGCTCGCAGCGTGAGCTGGGCATCGACGAGGACAAGCTGAACATCAACGGCGGCGCGATCGCGCTGGGCCACCCGTTCGGCATGACCGGTGCGCGCATCACCAACACGCTGATCAACAACCTGCGCGAGCAGGACAAGACCTTCGGCATCGAGACCATGTGCGTCGGCGGTGGCCAGGGCATGGCGATGGTGCTCGAGCGCCTGAGCTGATCTCGTAGCCGCGAACGGGCGGTTGTCCGGCAGGGCCACTCGGCCGATGCCCGGACAGCCGCCCGTTCGTCGTCGGTGCGGGTGCACCCGCGGCGCGGAGTTCGGTGCGCACGCGCTCGACGAACGTGCGCGGACGGTCGTAGAGCAGTTCGGCGCCGACCCGCACCACGGTCCAGCCGAGCGCCTCGACGCGAGCGGGTCTTTCGATGTCCCAGGCGCGCTGACGACGCTCGAGCCAGTGGTGGTCGCCGTCGTACTCGACCAGCACCCTCCACTCGCGCCGGCCCAGGTCTGCATGGGCGAACTCCCGATCGTGTTCGACGCTCCAACACTCGCGCACCAACCCGTCGACCACCGCAGGCAGTACGCCACCTGCGGACGACGCGGGAGGCTGTCGACAGGCGAACGGGCGGTTGTTCGGCGGGCCTGTCGGCCGACGCTCGAACAACCGCCCGTTCGCGGTCTGCGTGCTACTTGCTCTGGACGTAGCTGAGCAGGCGCAGGATCTCCAGGTACAGCCACACCAGCGTGACGGTCAGGCCGAACGCGACCGACCAGCCGGCCTTGGCGGGAGCACCGGCGCGGATCAGCTTGTCCGCCTCGTCGAAGTCGACGAGGAAGCTCATCGCGGCCAGCGCGATGCACACCAGCGAGAAGATGATCGCGATCGGGCCGCCGTCGCGCAGGCCGAGGCCACCAGCGGTGAAGAACCCGGCGATCAGGTTGACGACCATCAGCGCCAGCACGCCGAACAGCGCGCCGACCAGCATGCGGGTGAACTTCGGGGTGACCCGGATGGCGCCGGTCTTGTAGACGACGAGCATGCCGCCGAACACGCCGAAGGTGCCGACCACCGCCTGGATGATGATCGCGTTGCCCGGGGCCTGACCGCCGCCGAAGCTCAGGTTCGCGAACGCGAACGAGATGGCCCCCAGGAACAGGCCCTCGGCCGCGGCGTATGCGAGCACCAGCGCGGGACGGTCGGTCTTGCGGGTGAAGATGCCGATCATCGCGAGGATGAAGCCGACGATCATGCCGCCGAACGCCAGCGGCGCCATCAGCGGGTAGCTGACCTCCAGGCCGTTTACGGTCTCGACGACCTTGCGACCGCGGTCGACGAGCACGTACGAGATGATCGCCGTGACGGTGAGCACGCCGAGCGTCATCGCCGTCTTGGTGACCACGTCGTCGATCGTCATCGCACGCTGGGGCTCGGCGGCGCTGGGCTGTTGACCGTAGCCGTACTGCTGCGGCTGCTGGCCGTACTGCGGCTGGCCCGGCTGGCCGTATCCGGGCTGTCCACCCTGCTGTGCCGTGCGGGTGCCCGGGCCGCCGAAGGTGGCGTATTCCTTGTCCAGATTGCGGAACACCGGGTTGCTGCTGGTGCGCACCGTGTTCGTCCCTTCTTCGTGGGTGCGGCTGCGACTGTCGCAACGCGCCTACCGGGATGGTCCCGGGTCTGAGCTGTCAACGTCCAGTATGTCCACAGGGTTCCCGGCGCGCAGCGCGCCCGGCCCGACCTGGGCTAACGGACGACGCCCGCGGCCACCGCGCCCGCGCCGATGCCGGCTCCGACGCCCGCTCCCGCCGCCGCAGCCGGAAGGCCGAGCGCGGCAGCGCCGGCGGCTCCGCCGACGAGTGCGCCGGCGAAGGCGCCGACAGCCATCGTCCCCGCTCCTGCCGCCGCGTCGGCAGCGAAGATCGGGCCGTTGATCAGGCACCCGGTCGTTGCACACCCGGCGAGTGCACCCACTGTGGCCGCGGCCGCGGCCGGCCCGATGGCGACCAGGAAGCCCGCGCCGGCGCCGACCGCGGCACCGACTGCTGCGCCACCGACACCACCGATCACTGCTGCCGGGACCCCGCCCGCAACCGCGCCGACGCCGGCCCCCTTGGCCGCCATGTCGCGGACCTTGTTCACGTCCGGGCCCTGTGTGGGTCCGGCGGACGGAACGGTCGGCAGCATCATGCCGGTGAGCGCGGCCGATGGCATCGCCAGGGCGGCATTCGGCTGCGGCAGCACCGGTGCGGCCGCTGCGACACCGCTGCCGGTGATCGCGATCGCGATCGCGAGCGACACCGCCCCGACGCCTGCCGCCCGACTGAATTTCACATGGACATGGCTGTTCGCCACGATTTCCCCCCTGGATGTATCGCGAATGTGCGGAGGGAGAATATCTGCGCCCGCCGGTGACACTCAACTTCCGTGACCAAGCTCACCCGTCGGACCTGCACGCGCACAAGCACTTCCACTCGGTCGTCGTGCGCGGTCCGCCAGACAAGGGTGCAATGTCGCACCCGGGCGAACCTTCTGCGGGTGTCGAGCCAGCGCAACGGCCACTAGCATCAGAGCTTTCGTCGAGAGGATGCGCCGCTGTGACCACCCCCGATCCTGCCGATCCCGGCTCACCGCCGGGTGATCAGCAGCCGCATCCCGGCCTTCACGACCCGTCCGGCCCGACCCCGACCCCGACCCCGCCTGCCGGCGAGCAATCGACGCCGCCGCTGCCACCGGTCCATCTGCCGCCCGAATACCCCACCGCGCAGTATCCCGCCGACCCGTACCCCACCGCGCAGTATCCGGCGGACCCGTACGCCACCCCGCAGTATCCGGCGTCGCCGCAGTACCCGAGCGGGTACCCCCAGCAGGGCTACGCCCAGCACGGATACGGCCAGACGCAGTACGGAGGGCCGCAGTACGGGGCGCCCGGTTACGGCCAACCGTCGCCCGCGCCGTTCGGCTTCGACCCGATCACCGGTCTGCCGTACTCCGACAAGTCGAAGGTCGCGGCCGGGCTGCTGTCGATCTTCTTCGGGTTCTTCGGCATCGGGCGGTTCTACGCCGGGCACACCGGTCTGGGCATCGCCCAACTCGCGGTGAACATCGCGCTCACCCTCTTCACTTTGGGCCTGTGGCTCTTCGCGGCGTGGATCTGGCCACTGGTCGACGGCATCGTGCTGCTCGCCGGCAATCCCCGCGACCAGTACGGCCGGCCGCTCCGGTAGCGCTCGGGCCGGCGGTGCCCCCGGTCGGACTCGAACCGACACTTTGCAGATTTTAAGTCTGCTGCCTCTGCCAATTGGGCTACGGGGGCGAGGGTTCCACCCTAACGGTGGCGACCCCGTCAGCTCGCCTTCGCGCGGCCCGCGTCCCCACTCGGCGCCGGCATCTCGTGCACGGTCGCGGAACCCCCGCCGATCGAGCGCTCGACGAGGTGCCGGCGGAACCGCTGTCCCGGCAACCTTCCGGAGAAGATCCGCGTCTTGCGCGACAGCCCCGGGATCCGCGCCACGTGGTAGGCCCAGTGCAGCAGCCGCGCCTTGCCGCCCTCGACGCCGCCACCGCGCACCTCGGCGAACGACCGGTACAGTCCCGGATTCGCGCCCGCATCGGCGTTCGGCTGGTGGTACTGGCGCAGTGCAGTTCCGGCGATCGCCGATTCCACGTTGTCCGCCAGCACTTTCGCCTGCGCGTGGGCATGCAGCGCGGTCGCCCGACACACGGCCGACGGATCGTCGTCGACCCTGGTCAGGTCCGGCACGACTGCGATGTCCCCGGCCCCGAACGCGCCGGACTCGCCCGCCACCTGCAGCGTCGACGTGCAGCGCAGGCGCCCCCGCGCATCCAGCGGCAGGTCGGTGTCGAGCAGCATCGGGTTCGCCGCCGAGGGCGCGTTCCAGATAACCGTGCCCGCAGCGACTTCCGTGCCATCGCTCAACGTCAGGTGACCGTCGCCTGTCGCCTCGGCGGCGGTGTTCAGGTACACCCGTACTCCGCGCCCGGCGAGACGTTCGAGCGTGCGCACCGCGTGCTTCGAACCGGCGTCGCGCAGGATCCGCTCCGACTCCTCGACGACGGCCCAGGTCACCTCGCCGGGGACGATTCCGGGATGACGTCCGACCGCGAACCGGACGAGGTCGTCGAGTTCGGTGAGACACTCCATCCCCTCGTACCCGCCGCCGACGAGCACGAACGTGAGCAGGCGTCGACGCTCGCCGGCATCCGTCGTCGCGGCGGCCTCAGCGATCCGGGACAGCACATGGTCGCGCAGATACGTTGCCTCGGTGAGGGTTTTGCAGGAACGACGCTGCCCGGCACCCCCGGTGACGGGCTGCTCGCGCACGATGGACCCCGCCGTCATGACCACGATGTCGTAGTCGAGTTCGGTGACCTCACCGTCGGGAGTGCCCACCCACGCGCGGCGGGTGGCGTGCTCGAGCCGGGTGACGGTCCCCACCACGACCTCACACTTGCGCAGTACCTTGCGCAGCGGCACCACCAGATCGTTCGGGTCGATCAGCCCGGCCGCGACCTCCGGAAGCAGCGGGCGATAGGCCATGTGCGGCAGCGGATTCACCAGCGTGATCCGCGCATGGCGACCGTTCAGCTGCGATTGCAGCCGCGCCGCCGTACCCACTCCGACCGTGCCGCCACCCACGATCAGGATGCGCGTGATGTTCTGCGTGCTCACCCGCTAGATGATCGCATCGCGACCGAACGCACCCGGAGCCGGACCCACCGGACTCATCGAATTCTCAGCTGCGCGACCGGATCTTCTCAGTTGCGCGACGAGATCACCCCGTCTGCGCGACAGAATCACAGCGTCTGCGCGACAGAATCACAGCGTGGACAGGGCGATCCCGTCCAGAATGTCGTGCTCGCTCACAACGAGCTCGCCGATGCCCGCGCGCCGGGACAGTTCCCGCGCGAGTACCCGCGTCACGACCGCGCCCCCACCGATGACGTCGACCCGGCCGGGGTGCATCGGCCCCAGCGTGGCCCGCTCGGCGTGGGTCATCGAGATCAGTTGCCGCGTCACACGATCCAGCTCGGCGAGCGGCAGCCGCGACAGGTGCACCCGGTCGGGATCGTAGGAGTCCAGGCCCTGCGCGACCGCCGAGATGGTGGTCATCGTCCCGGCCACACCCACCCAGGTGCGCGCCTGCTCGACCGGTACCTGCGCGAACGCCTCGTCGAGCCGCTGCGCCGCGAACCCCTCCGCCTCGGCCACCTGCGCGGGGCTCGGGGGGTCGTCGTGCAGGCAACGTTCGGTGATCCGCACGCAGCCGACGTCGGTCGAACAGGCGGCGTGCACTCCCCCGCCGTCACCGAGTACCACCTCGGTGGATCCGCCGCCGAGGTCGACGACGACAAACGGCCCCTCCGATGGATCCAGTTCGCCCACAGCACCGTTGAACGACAGGCGGGCCTCTTCGTCGCCGGTGATGACCTCGGCCTCGGCACCCGGGACCACCGCACCGAGCACCTCGCGGGTCATCGCGAAGAAGTCCTCACGGTTGGCCGCGTCGCGGGTTGCCGACGTCGCGACCATCCGAACCCGGCTCGCCCCCGTCTCGCCGATGATCTGCGCATACCCGGCCAACGCCACCCGGGTCCGTTCAATGGCCTCGGGTGCGAACGCCCCGTTCGCGTCGACGCCCTGACCGAGCCGGACGATCCGCATCTGCCGGTCCACGTCGGTCAGCCGACCCGCCTCATCGGCGTCCGCCACCAACAGTCGAATCGAGTTGGTACCGCAGTCGATCGCCGCGACCCGGCTCATGCCTGCTCCTCGTCGACGATCTCCGGCCAATCCGACGGAATCGCGCTGCCGCGCAGGCCCTGTCGCGCCGCCAGCGCCACCGACTCGTCGCCGAGCGGGTTCACGCCGGGCCCCTTGGCCAGCGAATGCGCCATCAGCACGTGCAGGCACTTGACGCGGTCGGGCATCCCACCGCCGGTGAAGTCGGTGCCCAGCGACTCGATCGCATTGCGCTCGGCCAGATAGCTCTCGTGCGCGGCGCGGTAGGCAGCGGCCAGCTCGGTGTCCTCGGTGAGGCGCTGCGACATCTCGCGCATCACCCCGGCGGACTCCTGGCGGCTCGCCTCCGCGGTCAGTCGCGGATCGGTCAGGTAGTACAGCGTGGGGAAGGGCGTGCCGTCGGGCAGCTTCGGCGCGGTCTTGACCACTGCGGGCCTGCCGTCGGGCGTGCGGTAGGCGATGGCCAGTACGCCGCGCGGCTCCCGTCCGAGTTGCGTCGCGACCTGATCCAGATCGGCCTGCGATACCTCGTCACTCACCCGTTCGGTCCTGTCGCCGGCGCCGGGACTACCGGCGGTAGTGGGGCCGGCGCCGGGGTCGGCGTCGGCAGCGGCTGGGAGATCGAGTTCCACAGCGGCGTGTACCACGGGTCTCCCGGCTTCTTGGTCTTCTGCGGCGCGGTCACCGGCGGCTGCTGGTCTCCGGGCAGTTCCACCACGTACGGTGTCACGCCCTTCTCGACGAAGCCGAGTCGCTCGCGCGCCTGGATCCGCACATAGTTGGGATCGTCGATCTGCTTGTTCTGCGCCTGCAGCGAGTCGATCTCGCCCTGCAGCTTGGTGTGCTCGACGGCCGCCGCGGCAACCTGACTGCGCTGAGAGAAGTAGGTGCGCAACGGCATCGACAGCGTCAACGCCAGCGCGCACACCACCAGCACCAGGATGACCACGCGGCGCGGCGAGAGTCCGCCGGGCCCGTCGCCGAGCTTGCCGAGCCGACGGGGTCGCCGTTCGACGACCCGCTCGCGGCTGCCGCGCCCACCGGACGCCCCGGTCGGCCCCGGGCCGTTCGGGGCGGACTGGTTGCGCCGCGAGGCAGACGACCGCGAGGTGGGCGACCCGGACCCGGTGGCGCGGCGTTGCCGGTCGGCCCGCGGGTTCTGCTCCCGGGCACGCTGTTCCGCGCGCCGGGATCCGCGTCCGCCGGGGCTGCCACCGGGGCGTCGCCCACCTCGCTCGGTCATCAGCTGGCGGCACCCCCGGCGATGAACCGCGGGAAGGCGACCTCACCGGCATAGCGGGCGGCGTCGCCGAGGTGCTCCTCGATGCGCAGCAGCTGGTTGTACTTCGCGACGCGCTCGCTGCGGGCGGGGGCACCGGTCTTGATCTGGCCGCAGCCCAGCGCGACGGCCAGGTCGGCGATCGTGGTGTCCTCGGTCTCGCCGGAACGGTGGCTCATCATCGTGCGGTAGCCGGACCGGTGCGCGAGGTCGACCGCGTCGATGGTCTCGGACAGGGTGCCGATCTGGTTGACCTTGACCAGCAACGCGTTCGCGGCGCCCTTGCCGATGCCCTCGAGCAGGCGCTCCGGATTGGTGACGAACAGGTCGTCGCCGACGAGCTGCACGCGCTCGCCGATCTTCGCGGTCAGCTCGACCCAGCCCTCCCAGTCGTCTTCGCTGAGCGGGTCCTCGATGGACACCAGCGGGTAGGCGTCGAGCAGCTCGCCGTAGAAGGCGGCCAGCTCGCCCGCGGTGCGGGTGGAGCCCTCGAACGCGTAACCCTTGCCCTCGGTGTAGAACTCGGTGGCCGCGACGTCCAGCGCGAGCGCCACGTCGGAACCCAGCTTGAGTCCGGTCTTGGTGATCGCCTCGCTGATCACGTCCAGCGCCTGCTTGGTGCCGGCGACGTCGGGGGCGAAGCCGCCCTCGTCACCGAGGCCGGTCGACAGGCCCTTCTGCTTGAGCACCGATTTGAGCGAGTGGTAGACCTCGGCGCCCCAGCGCAGCGACTCACGGAAGGTCGGCGCGCCGATCGGCGCGACCATGAACTCCTGCACGTCGACACCGGTGTCGGCGTGCGCGCCGCCGTTGAGGATGTTCATCATCGGCACGGGCAGGATGTGCGCGTTCGGTCCGCCCAGGTAGCGGAACAGCAGCAGGCCCGACGAGTCGGCCGCGGCCTTGGCGACCGCGAGCGAGACGCCCAGCAGCGCGTTGGCGCCGAGGCGGGACTTGTCCGGGGTGCCGTCGAGGTCCAGCAGAACCTGGTCGACGAGGCGCTGCTCGTCTGCCTCCATGCCGATGACGGCGGGCGCGATCTCACCGATGACGGCCTCGACGGCCTTGGTGACACCCTTGCCGTTGTAGCGGCCGCCGCCGTCACGCAACTCGACCGCCTCGTGCTCGCCGGTGGAGGCGCCGGAGGGGACGTCGGCACGGCCATAGGTGCCGTCGTCGAGCAAGATCTCGACCTCGACCGTGGGGTTGCCACGGGAGTCGAGAATTTCGCGGGCTCCGACCTGTTCGATGACGGCCACGGGTAGTACTCCTCGATGTCGCTGACGCCTGAGTTGGCGCGGTGAGCGTGATGTCTCGGGGAAAGAGCCTAACCGCAGCCGCCGCGGGCTCCGCGCAGGCGCGCCTGTCGGCGGGCTCGGCCTGCACGGCGGCGTGGTTAGCCTCACCATCGGTTGGTTAGGCTCGCCTGCTACCGTCTGATCGCCGTGGCGAGGTCCGTTCGCGGCCCGCGCACCACGAGGAGTCGCCCGATGTTCGCCACCTTCGTCATCGGGTTGCGCGAGGGCCTCGAGGCGGCACTGATCGTCGGCATCATCGCCGCCTTCCTCAAACGTCAGGGCCGCATGTCGGCGCTGCGCTGGGTGTGGACCGGCGTCGTCGCGGCCGTGCTGATCTGCCTGTCCATCGGCATCGCCCTCGAGGTCGTGTCGCGGGAGCTGCCGCAGCGCCAGCAGGAGGGCCTCGAAACCGTCATCGGCGCGGTCGCGGTCGTCATGGTCACCTACATGGTCGTGTGGATGAAACAGCATTCACGCGATCTGAAGGGGCAGTTGGAGCAGGCCGCCGGCGGCGCGCTCGCCCAGGGGTCCGCGATGGCGCTGGCGGTGATGGCGTTCCTGGCGGTACTGCGCGAGGGACTCGAGACCGCGGTGTTCCTCATCGCCGCCTTCAATGCCAGCAACAGTTCCGGCACCGCCGCGATCGGCGCGCTGCTCGGCGTCCTGGTCTCGGTCGCCCTGGGCTACGGCATCTACCGCGGCGGCGTGCGGCTGAACCTGTCCCGTTTCTTCCGCGCCACCGGCGTGGTGCTGGCGCTGGTCGCCGCGGGCCTGGTCGTCACCGCACTGCACACCGCCCACGAGGCCGGCTGGCTCAACATCGGACAGCAGCAGGCGCTGGACCTCAGCGGCGTGGTCGCGCCGGGGTCGGTGCGCTCGTCGCTGCTGACCGGCGTGCTCGGCATCCAGCCGAAGCCGGTGGTCATCGAGCTCGTGGGCTGGCTGCTCTATCTGATCCCGGTGCTCGCGATCGTGCTGTGGCCGCAGAACTGGCCGACGCCGAGTCGGGCGGCGGTCGCCCGCACCGCGCTCGGCGCGGGCGTGGGCCTGGCGGTCGCGGCCGTCGTGCTGGCCGTCACCGCCCCCTCGGCGTCCTCGTACCCGGCCCCGCCCGCGCTGCAGGCGGTCCGGGCCGGCGCGGCGTCCCCCGTGCTGCCCGCAGCCCAGGACCACTCCGCCCGGTCCGGCGCGGCGACGGTGCGCATCCGCACGGTCACCGGCACCTCCGCGACCGTCGAGGTCACCTGGCCCGGCGCGACCGCACCGACGGCGGCGCGGCTCAACCGCGCGGACTCCGACGGCACCGGTTCGCCCGGCGCCCGCCGCTTCGACGGCCCGGTCTCCCCGATCGACCTGCCGTCCCCCGCACTGCGGCCGGCCTCGCTGACCGCCGAGCAACTGGCCCAGGCCAATGGCGGCCGGCTGCCCCTGGGCGTCGTCGTGACCGGCCCCTCCGAGACGATCCCGGTGCGCTACATCGACTCGGCGACGCTGTCGGTGACCACCACCGCGGCCGGCGACCTCACCGACGCGCAGCAGTCCAGCACGACCGTCGCCGTCGCCTCCCCCGACGGGCGCACGGTCAGCCTGGGAGCGGTCGCCGAGAGCAGTTGGCGGCTGACCGACGAAACCGTCGCCGCACTGACCCGGCACGCCACCGACGTCGACCGGGCCGCCGACCGGCACCGCACCCTCGGTGTCGTGCTGCCGTGGACGCTCGGCGCGCTCGCGGTCCTCGCGGGCGCGACCGGCGGGCTGCTGTTGTGGCGCCGACGCCGCGACGTGGCCGCGGAGTCGACAGCCGACGCCCCCGCCTCGACCGACGCCGACGATCGCGCACCCCATCCGGTGAAGTAAGGTTCGCCTTACTTCGCCCGCACCCCGCCTCTGGGCGCGCGCCCCGGCTTCCCCCGCGTACAACCGGCTTCACCCGCACAAGGAGACACCCCGATGAACCCGAGACCGCAGGCGCGCATGCTCGCCGTCACCCTCGGCGCGGCCGCGCTCGCCGCGTTGACCGCCGCCTGCGGTTCCGGCACCTCGCCTTCCGCCGACGCCGCCGCACCGGCCAAGGGCACCGTGAACGTCACGATCACCGACGCCGGCTGCAAGGCGGACCCGTCGACGCTGACGGCGGGCGCGGTGACCTTCAACGCGACGAACACCGACGCCGCCGCGGTCACCGAGGTCGAGCTGCTCTCGAACGGGCGGATCATCGCCGAGAAGGAGAACCTGGCACCCGGGTTCTCCGGCAAGTTCTCGCTCAAGCTCGACGGCGGCGAGTACGACCTCTACTGCCCCGGCGCCACCCAGGAGCACACCAAGATCACCGTCACCGGCAAGACCGCCGCCGCGACCGGCGACACCGCCACCCTGCTCCAGCAGGGCGCCGCCGACTATGCGACGTACGTCAAGACGCAGGCCGGCCTGCTCGTCGACAACGTCAAGCCGATGGTCGACGCCATCAAGGCCGGGGACCTCGCGGCGGCGCAGGCCGGGTACGCGAAGAGCCGCGTCTACTACGAGCGCATCGAACCGGTCGCGGAGAGCTTCACCATCGGATCCGACAGCCTCGATCAGGACATCGACGCACGTGAGGGCGATGTGCCGGCCGATCAGTGGACCGGCTTCCACGTCATCGAGAAGGGCCTGTTCGAGGCCAAGTCGGTCAGCGGTCTCGCGCCCGTGGCCGACGGCCTGCTGGCGAACGTCGGCAAGCTGCGGGATCTGGTGCAGAACCAGACCTACAAGCCCGACGAGATCGTCAACGGCGCCGGCGGCCTGCTCGACGAGGTCTCGACCACGAAGATCACCGGCGAGGAGGAGCGGTACTCGCACATCGACATCGTCGACCTACAGGCAAACGTGGAGGGCTCCGAGCAGGCGTTCGCCGCCGTCAAGCCCGCCCTGGAGAAGATCGACCCGGCGCTGGCCCAGACCATCGGCACCCGGTTCACCGCCGTCGACCAGATGCTCGACAAGTACCGCGACCCGAACGCCCTGGGCGGGTTCGCGTTGTTCTCCTCGGTGAGTCCGCAGGACCTGCGCGCGCTGTCCGAGGCGATCGCCGCGGTGAAGGACCCGCTGTCCGAGGCCGGCGGCAAGATCGCCGCAGCGGGCTGACCGACCCCGCCCGGCGAAGCCCGACCGAGACCCGACCCACCCCGAAACCGAAGGAGGCCACCGTGACCTCGAACGAGTCCGGCGCACCGGCGCCGTCAGGAACATCGTCGACGACACGCACCACGGTGAGCCGGCGACGGTTCCTCGGCGGCGCGGGACTGGCCGGCGCCGGCGTGGTCGTCGGCGGCGCCGCAGGCTTCGGGATCGCCGAGGCCACCCGCGGCGGGGGGTCGGGCGACGGGCAGGTCCCGTTCCACGGGGCCCGGCAGGCGGGGATCACCACCCCCGCCCAGCAGCGGCTGGTCTTCGGTTCCTTCGACGTCAAGACCACCGACGTCGAGAAGCTGAAGGTCACGCTCGCACTGTGGTCGGCGGCGGCGTCGCTGATGACGCAGGGCAAGCCCGTCGGGCCGACCGAGACTGCCCCGGCCAATCCGCCTGTCGACACCGGTGAAGCGGTCGGGCTGGGCGCCCAGGACCTGACCATCACGGTCGGCTTCGGCCCCTCGCTGTTCGACGACCGCTTCGGGCTGGCCGGCAAGCGGCCCGCCGCGCTCGCGCCGCTACCCGCGCTGCCGGGCGACACGCTGCTCGACCCGTCGATCAGCGGCGGCGACCTCTGCGTGCAGGCCTGCTCCCAGGACCCACAGGTGGCGTTCCATGTGGTGCGCAACTTCGCCCGCATCGGCCGCGGCGCGGTCGCCCTGCGCTGGATGCAGGAGGGGTTCGGCCGGGCGTCGAGCACCTCGTCGGACCAGCAGACCCCGCGGAACCTGTTCGGGTTCAAGGACGGAACCAACAACATCAAGGCCGACGCCGACGCCGAACGCTGGGTGTGGGTCGACGACGAAGCCGACCAGCCGTGGATGCGCGGCGGCAGCTATCTGGTCTCGCGGAAGATCCGGATGACCATCGAGACCTGGGACTCGGACAACCTCGGCGACCAGGAGCGGGTGTTCGGACGAATGAAGGAATCCGGCGCACCGATCGGTGCGCAGGGCGAGTTCGACGCGCTCGACTTCGGCGCGAAGGGCGACGACGGCAAGCCGCTCATCGACCTGAACGCGCACGTGCGGCTGGCCCACCCCGACAACAACGGCGGCGTGCAGATCCTGCGGCGGTCGTACAACTACACCAACGGCATCGACCCGCGGACCGGCCAGCTCGACGCCGGGCTGTTCTTCATCGCGTTCCAACGCGACCCGCACACGCAGTTCGTGCGGTTGCAGACGCAGCTCGGGCACCGCGACAACCTCAACGAGTACATCAAGCACGAGTCGAGCGCGCTGTTCGCGTGCCCGCCGGGCGTGCAGAAGGTCGGCGACTATTGGGGCAAGGCGCTGTTCGCCTGACGCGGACGGTCGCCGGTGCCACCCTGGACGGGACGGATACCCACCGACCCCAGGAGTCAGCATGCGACTTCCCCGCCTCGCCGACCTGCCCGCGCGCATCGCGACCGGCGGTTTCATCCTCCATTCGGGCCTGCGGAAATGGTCCGCCGACGCCGACACCGCCGCCGGACTGCACGGCATGGCCTCCGGTGCGTATCCATTCCTCAAGGCCCTTCCCCCGGAGCAGTTCGTCAAGCTGCTCTCGGTCGCCGAGATGGGCACCGGTGCGGCCCTGCTGATTCCCGTGGTGCCGACCCGCTTGGCCGGCGCCGCGCTGACCGCGTTCTCCGGCGGGCTGGTCGGCATGTACGCGCGCACTCCGGCGCTGCGCGAACCGAACAGCATCTGGCCCAGCCAGGACGGTCTGCCGATCGCCAAGGACACCTGGATGCTCGGAATCGGGCTGGGCTTCCTGCTCCGCGCACCGAGCCGTTCCTGAGCGCGGCCCGTCAGGGCCAGTGCGCCCGCCAGATGGCGGCGTTCATCCCGGTCGTCTGCCGCCGCGACGCGGCCGCCGACCGCTCGGCCCGGCGCACCCGATCGGCGAACTCCAGCACCGCTTTGCGCAGCTGGTCCTCGGCGCTGAGCTGGTCATCCTCGGGCGGCGCCGCGGCGATGCGCACCTCGATCAGCTCTGCCGGCACCAGCTCCGAGGGCACGCCCGCGGCCATCGCCCGTCCGAGCACCTTCTGCGCCAACGCCAGTGCCGGCTGCGCCATCGCGATGCCGTCCAGGCACGACGCGCGCCGCTTCTCGGCGGCCTTGCGCTCCTCCCACATCCGGTTGCGGGTCTCGGCGTCGATGGGGGTGCCGTCCTCGGCGGTGATCCGCGGCGCGCGGTTGTTCAGCTTGGCCACCAGTGTGTCCGCGACGTCGTCGATGTCGAACGGGTCGGCGGCGGCGTCCGCGGCGATGCGCGCGTGGAAGAGCACCTGCAGCAGCAGGTCGCCGAGTTCCTCGCGCAGCTCGGCGCGGTCGCCGGAGTGCACGGCGTCGAGCAGCTCGTAGGTCTCCTCGAGCAGGTAGCGGCGCAGCGACTCGTGCGTCTGCCGCGACTCCCAGCTGCCCCCGCGCAACCGGTCCATCACCGCGACCGCGTCCAGCAGATGCTCGCCGGGCACCGGCTCGGCGGCGAAGACCGTCTCGCCGGCCGCGATCCGCGCCCGTACGTCGGGGCGGTTCCGGTCGGTGGTCACCAGCACCGCTTGTGCGTGAGTTGCCTGGTCGGGACCCCGCAACTCACGCACGGGAGCGGGCACCTCGTCGGTGAACTCCACGGGGCCGTGCAGCGCGGCGAGCGCCTCGGCCGGGATCAACGTCGGACGGCGCGGGTCGAGCAGGACGACCGTCACTGCGCCGCGGCACCTTCGGTGTCGAGCCCGACCGACACGAACCCGACAGGCTTGCCGTCGAGCGCGAACAACAGGTCGACGACGTACTGCAGCAGTTCGACGTCGCGCATCCGCGACGCCCCGACCCCGCCGCTGCCGGTGCGCGGCAGCGGGAGCTGCACCATCCCGGTGGTCGCCCGGTACTGGGCGCTCGGGTAGATCCGCTTGAGCCGCATCTGTTTCGAGTCGGGCAGCGACATCGGCGACAGCTTGAGCTGGGTGCCGCTGACGGCCACCTCGGTCAGCCCGTACTCGCGGCAGATCAGCCGCAGGCGCGCGACCGCAACCAGCCGCGCGACCTCCTCGGGCACCGGACCGTAACGGTCGACGAGCTCGTCGACGACCGACCGGATCGCCGACTCGTCTTGCGCGGCAGCGAGCTTGCGATACGCCTCCAGCCGCAGGCGGTCGCCGCCGATGTAGTCGGGCGGGATGTGCGCGTCGACCGGCAGGTCGATGTGCACCTCCTTGACCTCTTCCTCGGTGGTGACCGTCCGACCGTCGGCGACCGCGCGGTACGCCTCGACGGCCTCCCCGACCAGCCGCACGTACAGGTCGAAGCCGACCCCGGCGACATGACCGGACTGCTCCGCGCCCAACACATTTCCGGCGCCGCGGATCTCCAGGTCCTTCATCGCCACCGCCATGCCGGCACCCAGGTCGGAGTTCTGCGAGATGGTCGCGAGCCGGTCGTACGCGGTCTCGGTGAGCGGCTTCTCCGGCGGATACAGGAAATACGCGTAACCGCGCTCACGGCTGCGCCCGACCCGGCCGCGCAACTGGTGCAGCTGCGACAGGCCCAGGGCGTCGGCGCGCTCGACGATCAGCGTGTTCGCGTTGGAGATGTCCAGGCCGGTCTCGACGATGGTGGTGCACACCAGGATGTCGAACTCACGGTTCCAGAACCCCTGCACGGTCGACTCGAGCGTCTCCTCGTTCATCTGCCCGTGCGCGGTCACCACCCGGGCCTCCGGTACCAAAAGTCGAAGCCTTGACGCAGCTTTATCAATCGAGCTGACCCGGTTGTGCACGTAGAACACCTGCCCGTCGCGCAGCAACTCGCGGCGCAGCGCGGCGGCGACCTGCTTGTCGTCGTAGCCGCCGACATAGGTGAGCACCGGGTGCCGCTCCTCCGGTGGGGTGAGGATCGTCGACATCTCCCGGATGCCGGCCATCGACATCTCGAGGGTGCGCGGGATCGGGGTGGCCGACATCGTCAGCACGTCGACGTGGGTGCGCAGCGCCTTGATGTGCTCCTTGTGCTCGACGCCGAAGCGCTGCTCCTCGTCGACGATGACCAGGCCCAGGTCCTTCCAGCGCACCCCGGTCTGCAGCAGCCGGTGGGTGCCGACGACGATGTCGACCTCGCCGTCGGCCATGCCCTCGGTGATCGCCCGCGAATCCGCGGGGTCGGTGAACCTCGACAGGCCCTTGACGGTGACCGGGAACGCCGCCATCCGGTCGGTGAACGTCTGCAGATGCTGTTGCGCCAGCAGGGTTGTCGGCACCAGCACCGCGACCTGCTTGCCGTCCTGGACGGCCTTGAACGCCGCGCGCACCGCGATCTCGGTCTTGCCGTAGCCGACGTCGCCGATGACCACGCGGTCCATCGGGACGGGCTTCTCCATGTCGCCCTTCACCTCGGCGATCACCGTCAGCTGGTCGTGCGTCTCGGTGAAGGGGAACGCGTCCTCCATCTCCCGCTGCCACGGGGTGTCGGGCGCGAACGCGTGGCCGGGCGCCGCCTGCCGCGCCGCGTACAGCTGCACCAGCTCGCCGGCGATCTCGCGAACGGCCTTGCGCGCCTTGCGTTTGGTGTTCGACCAGTCCGATCCGCCGAGCTTGCTGATCGTCGGCAGTTCGCCGCCGACGTACCGGGAGAGCTGATCGAGCGACTCCATCGGCACGAACAGCCGGTCGCCGGGCTGGCCGCGCTTGCTGGGGGCGTACTCGATGACCAGGTATTCGCGGCGCGCGCCGCCGATGGTGCGCTCGACCATCTCGACGAACCGGCCGATGCCGTGCTGGTCGTGCACGACCATGTCGCCCGCGGACAGCGCCAGCGGGTCGACCTGGTTGCGCCGCTTCGCCGGCAGCCGGCGCCCGTCGCCGACCGCGGCCACCCGGTTGCCGGTCAGGTCCGCCTCGGCGATGAGCACCAGCCCCGCGTCGGGCAGCACCACGCCGCTGACCAGCGATCCGCGCAGCACGCCGACCTGACCGCGCACCGGCTCGGTGCCCGGGCTCAGCTCGGCGGCCGGCACGTCGGCCTCGCGCAGCCGCTCCAGGAAGCGGTGCGCGGTGCCCGCACCGCCGACGACGATCGCCGCCCGCCCACCGGTGCCGACGTGCGCACGCAGCGTGGCGAACACGGTCGCGACCAGCTCGTCCGAACCACGCGCGGTCGGCGCGGCCTGCACGTCCAGCTCGATCTCGTCCTCGGCCCCGGCGGCCAGCGGGCTGATCGTCCACCAGGGACGGCCCTGCGCCTGTGCGGCCTCGCGGACCTGCCGCAGCGAACGGTAGGCGCTGGCGCCGAGGTTCATCTTCTGCGGATCCAGCGGCGCGGCCCCGCCGATCGACGCCGCGGTCCACGACGCCTCCAGGAACTCCTGCCCGGTGCGCACCAGGTCGGTCGCGCGGGTGCGGATCTTCTCGGGGTCGCACAGCAGCACGTGCGCGCCGTCGGGCATGGCGTCGGTCAGCAGCGTCAGCTCGCCGGGCTGGAGCGCCGGCAGCAGCGCCTCCATGCCCTCGATCGGGATGCCCGCGGAGAGCTTGTCGAGCATCTCGACGAGCGCGGCGTCGGCCGCATGCTCGACGGCGAGCTGCGCGGCCCGCTCGCGGACGGCGGCGGTCAGCAGCAGTTCCCGGCACGGCGGGGCGACGAACACCGGCACCTCGACCTCGGGGATCGAGCGCTGGTCCGCGACCGAGAACGCGCGCATCTCGGTGACCTCGTCGCCCCAGAACTCGACGCGCACCGGGTGATCGGCGGTCGGCGAGAAGATGTCCAGAATGCCGCCGCGGACCGCGAACTCACCGCGCTTGCCGACCATGTCCACCCGCGTGTAGGCCAGCTCGACAAGCCGCTCGATCAGCTCGTCGAACGCGTGGTCCTCGCCGACACGCAACTGCACCGGCTCGATCTCACCGAGCCCCGGCGCCATCGGCTGCACCAGCGACCGGACCGTGCACACCACCACCCGCAGAGGCGGCCCGTAGACCTCGTCATCGGGTCGGGCCAGCCGGCGCAGCACCTCGATGCGCCGTCCGACGGTGTCCGGTCCGGGCGAGAGCCGCTCATGCGGCAGCGTCTCCCACGACGGGAACTGGGCGACCGCATCGCCGAGCATCTCGCGCAACTCGGCAGTCAGGTCGTCGGCCTCACGTCCGGTCGCGGCGACCAGCAGCAGCGGGGCCTGCTCGCCGATCGCGACGGCCAGTAGTGAGCGCACCGAGTTCGGTCCGACGACGGTCAACCCGGCCGCACCGACACGGTCGGCAACGTCTCGAATGGATTTGTCCGCCAGACCGATTCGTGCGATTCCGGACAGCGGTGTGGCGGGATGCGCCGAAGCGTCCGGCCGTGCGGCAGACAACGAGAATGCTCCTCAATTCGACTGGTTGCGCCCGCGTGCTCGACGCCCAGGCAATTCTAAGCCCGCCCGGTCACGGCTGGCCGGGCACCGGTTCCCCCTCCGGGGCGATGCTGCGCGGGTCCAGCGCCGGTTTGGCCTCCAGGTGCATCAGGCCGTTCCAGCACAGGTTCACCAGGTGCGCGGCCACCACCTCCTTGGGCGGCGTGCGCACGTCGAGCCACCACTGCGCTGTCACCGACACCATCCCGACCAGCGCCTGCGCGTACATGGCGGCGAGGTCGGGGTCGAAACCACGCTTGGCGAAGTCGGCGGCGAGCAGGTGCTCGACCTGACCGATCGCGTCGTTGAGCAGGCTCGAATAGGTTCCCGACGTCGCCGACACCGGCGAGTCGCGCACCAGGATCCGGAACCCGTCGGTGCACTCCTCGACGTAGGTGAGCAGCGCGAGCGCGACCCGTTCGACCCGCACCCGGGAGCGGTGATTCGACAGCGAGGAGGTGACCCGGCGCAGCACGTCGGCCATCTCCCGGTCGACGACGACCGCGTAGAGCCCCTCCTTGCCGCCGAAGTGCTCGTACACCACCGGTTTGGAGACGTTGGCCCGCTGCGCGATCTCCTCGATCGACGTGCCCTCGTAGCCGCGCTCGGCGAACAGCGACCTTCCGATCCGGATCAGTTGCTCACGACGCTGCGTGCCGGTCATCCGGGCCCGCGGAGCGCGATCCGGCTCGTGCGTGTCCGCGCCCCGCTCACCTCTGGCCATCGCCGCTCCTCCCGCAGGTCCGATGTCCCCAACCCTATCGACTCGACCGACGACCGCGGCGCATGTAAAGATCAGTGCGCGCAATCCGCCGTGGTGTAATCGGCAGCACCTCTGATTTTGGTTCAGATAGTTCAGGTTCGAGTCCTGGCGGCGGAGCGCCCGATCCCGCGCACCGCGCGCAGCCGGCGTGCTCCCCCTCGCCACTCCGCCGCCGCGCCACCCCCACCGCCGCACCTCACACATCCCGCGCGCACTTCGCATGCCCCCGGACCCATGCGAGGTGCACCCGCGCCGTGCGAAGTCGACGCGCCGTCGTCGATCACGGACCTCGACGGAGCGCACCGGAGCGGATTCCGGGCACGGCGGTCCCGCCCTGTAGGATCGGTGCCCGTCGCGGGTATGCCCGACCCCGACTCTCCCCACGCTGATCACAAGGGAGCTCCATGCCAGTGCAGACCTCGCCGGTGAACGGCGCGACCGCAGTCGTCGTCCTCGCCGCAGGTGCCGGTACCCGAATGCGCTCGGCCACCCCGAAGGTCCTGCACCGGCTCGCCGGTCGCACCATGCTCGCGCATTCGCTGCGCGCGGGGGCCGCACTGAATCCCGACCATCTGGTCACCGTCATCGGGCATCAGGCCGACCAGGTCGGCGCGGCGGTCGCCGACCTCGCCGCCTCGCTCGGCCGCGACCTGGGCACGGCGCTGCAGGAGCAGCAGAACGGCACCGGCCACGCGGTCGGCTGCGCGCTCGCCGCCCTGCCCGCGGACTTCGCCGGCACCGTGCTGGTCACGGCCGCCGACGTGCCGCTCCTCGACGACGAGACCCTCACCGAACTGCTCGCGGTCCACGCCGCCGAGCCGAGCGCGGCGGTCACGGTGCTGACCTGCACGGCCGCCGACCCGACCGGCTACGGGCGCATCCTGCGCACGCACGACGGTGAGGTCACCGCGATCGTCGAGCAGGCCGATGCCACCGACTCGCAACGCGCGATCACCGAGGTCAACTCCGGCGTGTATGCGTTCGATGCGGTCGTGCTGCGCGGCGCGCTGGCGGAACTGTCCTCGGACAACGCGCAGGGCGAGCTCTACCTGACCGACGTGATCGCGATCGCCCGCCGCGCCGGCAAGTCCGTCCGCGCCCTGCACATCGAGGACGCGACGCTGGTCGCCGGAGTCAATGACCGGGTGCAACTGGCCACGCTCTCCCTCGAGCTGAATCGACGCATCCTGGAGCGATGGATGCGGGCCGGGGTCACCGTGCTGGACCCGACGAGCACGTTCGTCGACGTCGACGTCACCCTCGAGCGCGACGTCGTGCTGCGTCCCGGGGTACAGCTGCACGGGGCCACCGTGATCGGCGAGGGCGCCGAGATCGGTCCCGACACCACTCTGACCGACGTGCAGGTCGGTGCCGAGGCCACGGTGGTCCGCACCCACGGGTCCGGCGCCGAGATCGGCCCGGGCGCGACCGTCGGGCCGTTCTCCTACCTGCGCCCAGGCACGATCCTCGGCGCCGAGGGCAAGATCGGCACGTTCGTGGAGACCAAGAAAGCCACCATCGGCGTCGGCTCGAAGGTCCCGCACCTCACCTACGTCGGCGACGCGACGATCGGCGACCACAGCAACATCGGCGCGTCGAGCGTGTTCGTCAACTACGACGGCGTGCACAAGCACCACACGGTGGTCGGCTCGCACGTGCGGACCGGCTCCGACACGATGTTCGTCGCCCCGCTCACGGTCGGCGACGGCGCCTACACCGGCGCCGGCACCGTGTTGCGCGAAGACGTGCCTGCCGGCGCGCTGGCGATCAACGACTCGCGCCAGATCAACGTCGAGGGCTGGGTGCAGCGCCGCCGGCCCGACACCGGATCCGCCAAGGCCGCCGCGGCGGCGGAGGCTGCGACGAACTCCCCACAAGACGCATCATCGAACAACGCACGCAACACCGATCAATCCAGCAAGGACGGCGAAGACCAGTGAGCGCACTGTCAGCGGACAACCACAAGAACCTGATGCTCTTCGCCGGTCGCGCCCATCCGGAGCTGGCCGAGCAGGTGTCGAAGGAACTGGGGATCGGCCTGACCCCGCAGACCGCCCGCGAGTTCGCCAACGGCGAGATCTTCGTGCGGTTCGAGGAGTCGGTGCGCGGCTGTGACGCGTTCGTGCTGCAGAGCTTCCCCGCGCCGCTGAACCAGTGGCTGATGGAACAGCTCATCATGATCGACGCACTCAAGCGCGGCTCGGCCAAGCGGATCACCGCGATCCTGCCGTTCTATCCGTATGCGCGCCAGGACAAGAAGCACCGCGGCCGTGAGCCGATCTCGGCCCGGCTGGTCGCCGATCTGCTCAAGACCGCCGGCGCCGACCGGATCATCACGGTCGACCTGCACACCGACCAGATCCAGGGCTTCTTCGACGGCCCGGTCGACCACATGCACGCGCAGGGGCAGCTCGCCGACTACGTGCGTGAGCACTACGGCACCGACAACATCTGCGTGGTCTCCCCCGACGCCGGCCGCGTCAAGGTCGCGGAGAAGTGGGCCGACGCGCTCGACGGCGCCCCGCTCGCGTTCGTCCACAAGACGCGCGACCCGCTGGTCCCGAACCAGGTCAAGTCGAATCGCGTGGTCGGCGACGTCGAGGGCCGCACCTGCGTGCTGATCGACGACATGATCGACACCGGCGGCACCATCGCCGGCGCGGTGAAGGTGCTCAAGGACGCCGGCGCCGGCGACGTCATCATCGCCACCACCCACGGCGTGTTCTCCGACCCGGCCGCCGAGCGGCTCGCGAACTGCGGCGCCAAGGAGGTCATCGCGACCAACACGCTGCCGATCACCGAGGAGAAGCAGTTCGCCAACCTGACGGTGCTCTCGATTGCGCCGCTGCTGGCGCGCACCATCCGGGAGGTCTTCGAGAACGGCTCGGTGACCTCGCTGTTCAACGGCAGCGCGTAGGGGCGTTAGCGTCCGCGCTCACAGCTTCACGTCTTAGACTTCGCCAGCAACACCGAGTCTGGACGTGAAGCCGTGGAGGACGTTTGACGACGACATTGGACTGGCGTGACGAATGGCTGACCAGCCTGGAGTGGATCGCCAAGGCCTTCGGCATCACGGTGGTGTGCTTCTTCCTGGCCGCCTGGCTGCTGACGCGATACACCAAGTGGGGCAGGCAGTTCCGCCAGATCACCATCGGTTACTTCATCCCCGGACGGAGCTGGCTCGAGTGCCGCGGGCTGGTGACCGTGCTCGGCATGCTGCTGCTGTGCGTGCTGGACGTACGGATCGCGGTGCTGATCACGTACTCGTCCAACGGCATGTACACCGCACTGCAGGAGATGAACTCCGGCCACTTCTGGTACTACATCGCGGTCTTCGCGGTGCTGGCGGCGATCTACGTGGTCGAGACGCTGCTGACGTACCTGCTGGCGCAGACGTTCATCATCCACTGGCGGATCTGGCTCAACGCGCGGATGGTCGGCGACTGGCTGGATCGGCGCGCCTACCACCGCGGCCACTTCGTCGACTCCCCCGTCGACAACCCGGACCAGCGTATCCAGGAGGACATCACCACCTTCACCACGGATTCGCAGACGCTGGCCATCGGCAGCAACAACAACGGTCTGGGCGCGACCAGCGCGATCATCACGCTGGTCTCGTTCACCACCGTGCTGTGGAACCTGTCCGGGCCGATGACGATCCTGGGCGTGCACATCCCGCGGATGATGGTGTTCCTGGCCTTCATCTACGTGATCATCGCGTCGGCGTTCGCGTTCAAGATCGGCCGTCCGCTGATCCGGCTGAACTTCCTCAACGAGGGTCTCGGCGCTTCCTACCGCTACGCATTGGTGCGGCTGCGCGACAACTCCGAGGAGGTCGCGTTCTACCGCGGTGAGGACGTCGAACGCAGCACGCTGCTCAGCCGATTCGGCGCGGTCATCAAAAACCAGTGGCGGATCGTGTTCCGGGAGACGAAGTTCCAGGGATTCAACCTGACCGTCAGCCAGATCGCTGTCGTGTTCCCGCTGATGATCCAGGCGCCGCGGTTCTTCGCGGGCACCATCAAACTCGGCGACGTCACGCAGACGTCGCAGGCGTTCACCCAGGTGCACAACTCGCTCTCGTTCTTCCGCAACATCTACGACACCTTCGCCGCCTACCGCGCCACCCTGAACCGGCTCAGCGGCCTGCTCGACGCCGACGAGCAGTCGCGGGCGCTGCCCGAGCTGGCCGTGCAGAACGCCGAGGGCCTGACCATCTCGGGTCTGGACGTGCGCCTGCCCGACGACCGCCCGCTGATCGCCGACCTGGACGTGGACCTGACCGGGGGCGACTCGCTGCTGGTCAAGGGCCCGTCGGGCAGCGGCAAGACGACGCTGCTGCGCAGCCTGGCCGGCCTGTGGCCGTACACGTCGGGTGTGGTCCGGCACCCGGACACCGAGCACACGATGTTCCTCTCGCAGCAGCCGTACGTCCCGCTGGGCACGGTGCGCATGGCGCTGTCCTACCCGGACCAGCCGGCGCCGGAGGAGGACACCCGCGCCCGCGAGGTGCTGCGCAAGGTGCAACTCGCCCATCTCGAGGAGCACATCGACGAGGAGCGACACTGGGCTCGGGTGCTCTCCCCAGGCGAGCAGCAGCGGCTCGGCTTCGCGCGGATCCTGCTGCGCCGGCCGAAGCTGGTGTTTCTCGACGAGGCCACCTCCGCGGTCGACGAGGGCCTCGAGCACTCGCTGTACACGGCGGTCCGCACCGAGCTGCCGGACACGATGCTGGTCAGCGTCGGGCATCGCAGCACGCTCGGACCGTTCCACAACCGGCAGCTCGAACTGCTCGGCGAGGGACGCTGGGAGGTCACCGCGCAGGTGCGCTGACCGCCCGCTCATGCACAGCAGACGGCGTGCCGCGGGGTCGGGCAAGTGTGTCGTCACTTCCCCAGAGTTGGAACAGTGCGCAATGTTGCAACTGTTCCAACAGTTCGAAGTGAGCCGACAGTGGGAACTCTGGGCGCGCAGCGACAGGTGCTTCCTCGGACCCTCGTTTCCCTAACCGCCCGCTTCCCGACGGCCCCGGCAGGACCCGCACCGCTTCCGTATAGTGGCGGCCGCTACGGAGGGAAGGGTGGTTGAGATGCGAACACGACCGGTGACGGCGCTGATGGGTCTGGCGGTGACCGCGGCCGCGCTGACCGCGTGCGGGTCGAACACGACCCAGGACCACGCACAGGCCGCGGCGACCACCACGCAAGCCGCGCCGCTGACAACGGCGGCCGCGCACACCTCGCCGACGACCGCCCCCGCGCCGACCACGCACGCCCCGGTCGTCAACGCACCGGTGGTGCCGCCGGCCGCGAACCAGCCGCCCGCCCCCGCACCGGCTGCCGAGGCCGCGACCCCGGCGCCGGCCCCCGCGCAGGCCCCGGCCGCCGCGCCGGTCGCACCCGCCGCGTCGACACCTTCGATCGCCGACCTCAACTCCCTGGTGAGCACCGCACTCGACCCGAACGTTCCTGCCGCCCAGAAGGAATCCCTCGTACAGGGCGGTCAGCAGGATCCCTCGCTGTTCACCCAGCTGGGCGCGCTGCGCGCGCAGTACCCGACCGCGACCGCCACCGTCGTCGGACCGGTGGTGCCGAACCCGGACGGCAGCGTCACCGCCACCACCCAGGTCGGATTCTCCGGTCAGAGCCGCAACGTGCAATTGACATTCGTCGACGACGGCGGCAGCTGGAAGCTCTCGCGGACCAACGCGTGTCACTTCATCGCGCTCGCCGGTCGCAGCAGCCCCATGTGCGCCTGAACCCGGCCCCCGGCGACATAGGCTCGGCGCATGGCCCCCTTCACCGGCATTCCCATCGCCGCACTGGACTTCTACGAGGACCTCGAGGCGGACAACAGCAAGACCTGGTGGACGGCGCACAAACACATCTACGACGAGCAGGTCCGCACGCCGGCACTCGCGCTGTTCGAGGCGCTGGAGCCCGAGTTCGGTGCGGCGAAGGTGTTCCGCCCTTACCGGGACGTGCGATTCTCCAAGGACAAGTCGCCGTACAAGACGCACCTGGGCGGGTTCGTCGAGACCGCGCCGGGCGTCGGCTACTACCTGCAGATCGGCGCGCCCGGGGTGTTCGTCGCCGGCGGCTACTACGCGCACACCCCGCAACAGGTGGCGCGGCTGCGCGCGGCGATCGACAACGAGGTGCGCGGCGACGAGTTGCGGCGACTGCTCGACAAGCTCACGGCCGCCGGGTTCACCGTCGGCGGCGACCGGCTCAAGACCCACCCGCGGGGGTATCCACCCGACCACCCCCGGATCGAACTGCTGCGACACAAGTCACTGACCGCCGGACGCGAATTCGGCTGTCCGGCATGGCTCGAAACCCCGCGTTGCAAGACCGAGGTGGCCAAGGCGTGGCGCACGATGGCACCGCTCGTCGAGTGGTTGTCACAGGTCGTCGGCGAGTCGGGGTAGAGACGTTCGTCACGCGCGGCACCGTAATGGCACGTCAGTGCTGGACGTACGTCCATCCCCACGCGACTACTCGCCGGTAGTGACCTATTGTGGTTCGCCGTGACCGATGCGCAGACCCTCGATGCACCCCCCGCCGCGACACCGACCAACCGAGCCCGACGATGGACTCCCGGCGACTGCGTGTGGTGCGGAGACTCCGAATCGGTTCAGATGCTCCGCAACGAACCCCGTTGTGCCACATGCCGCGAGAAGGAAGGCGTCATCGACGAGGCACGCAAGTTCCTCGGCATGTACGGCCTGCGTCCGCTCGGCGGCACGCTGCAGTCCGATGACGACGAAGAGCGTCAGTGGCGCATCGATGCACGGGACGCGCGCACCGAGCTCAACCAGATGCGGTTGCCCGAGCCGCCAGACCCGGCACTGGTCCGCAAGATGATCCGCCCGCGCGCCGCGACCGTCGTCGCCGAGACCGCATCGCGCCACACGACCTCCACCACCAGTTCCCGAGCGGGTACCGCCGCCGCGAAGCGTGCGCCGGCTCAGCCGATGTCCACGGACGCGCCGGACCTGGCCGCGCTCGAGGAGCGGGTGACCGCACTGCTCGCGCAATTGACCTCCGTCGAGGGGCAGATCCAGGCGGCCGAGGCGGCGCAGGGTCTGGCGGCCCGAGCGCGGCTCAAGGACCTGACCGCGCAGCGCTCGACGATTCTGCGCACACTTGCGGCGTTGGAGAAGGCCCGCCGCAGCGCGGCGCAGTAGTCTGACCGACATGCAGGTCCGCTGGATTGTCCGCGACGCCGACGACACGGACCTGCCCGGCATCCTCGAGATCCACAACGAGGCGATCCTCAACACCACCGCCACGTGGGACGAGGAACCGGTCGACGTCGAGAGCCGGCGCCGCTGGCTCGAGGACCGGCGCGCCCACGGGTTCCCGGTGCTGGTCGCCGACCACGATGGCAGGGTCGCCGGGTTCGCCTCGTACGGGGTGTGGCGCGCGAAGGCCGGGTACCGCTTCACTGTCGAGAACTCGATCTACGTGCACGCCGACCACCACCGCAAGGGCATCGCGAAGGCGCTGATGGCGGAGTTGATCGAGCGGGCGCGCGGCGGGGGCATCCACGTGATGGTCGCGAGCATCGAGTCGACGAACCACATCTCGATCTCGCTGCACGAACAGTTCGGGTTCCGCACGGTCGCGCAGATGCCCGAGGTCGGCCGCAAGTTCGGGCGCTGGCTCGACATGACGTTCATGCAGTTGACGCTGCCGGTCGGCGACGGCGACCCGATCCCGTGACCGGCGCTCCGCCGCGTCGGCCAAGGCCCCGATCGGTCGTGGACCTGACGCACGTGCTCACCCCGGACTTTCCGGCGTGGCCGGGTGATCGCCCGTTCGAGATACACCTGGTCTCCCGGTTCGACCCGGCCGGCGGCGAGTTCTTCGCCAACGAGTTGGCGCTGCACGAGCACACCGGCACGCACATCGACGCGCCCGCGCACGCGAGCCTGGGCGGCATCACCGTCGAACGCATCGACCCGCGCGACCTGGTCGTGCCGATCGCCGTGATCGACATCGCCGCTCGTGCGGCGCAGGACCCGGACACGCTGCTCGGAGTGCGGGACATCCTGACTCTCGAGCGCGAGCACGGCGCACTCCCCGAGCGTTGCCTGGTCGCCCTGCATTCAGGATGGGCTGCCCGGGTGTCCACACCCGGCGCGTTCACCAACGCGGACGCGGACGGCGTGCACCACACTCCGGGCTTCGACCCGGCGGCGGTGCAGTTCCTGGTCCGCGAGCGAAACATCGTCGGCATCGGCACCGACACGCTGACCGTCGACGCGGGGCGGTCCGCCGACTACGGTGCGCACGTGGGCGTGCTCGGGGCGGGCAAGTACGCGGTCGAGGTGCTGGCGAACCTGGACAAGATCCCGCCGGTGGGCGCCACCGTCGTCGTCGGCGCCCCCACCCACGCCGGCGGATCCGGCGGGCCGTGCCGGGTGTTCGCACTGCTGTAGGCGGCTACGCCGCCGCGATCGCCTCCATCTGTTCGAGCACGAGCTTGATCGCCGCGGGCTGCTTGTCCGGCGGATAGCCGTGACGGGCGAGCAGCCTCTTGATCTTCGTGCGCAGCTTGGCCTTGACGTCCTCGCGCACCGTCCAGTCGGTGCGGGTGTCGCGCCGCATGACCGTCACCAGGTCACGGGCGATGTTCGCGAGCACACCGGTGCCCTGCTCGTCGACGGCGGACTCGTTCTGCGCCACGGCGTCATAGAAGGCGAGTTCGTCGTCGTCGAGCGGCGGGTCGAACTGCTCGCCCCGCTCCGCCTCGGCGACGACCTCTTTGGCGACCTCGACCAGCGCGGCGATGACCTCGGCCGAGGTCAACTGACTGTTCGTGTACTTGCGCATCAGGTCTTGGATGCGGTCCGAGAAGGCCCGCTGCCGGACCACGTTGCGCCCGACCGCCTTCGCCGATTCCTCGCTGATCAGTTTGCGCAGCGCCTCGATCGCCAGGTTCGGGTTCTTCGCCTTGCGGGTTGTGGTGAGGAAGTCGACATTGATCTCCGACAGCGACGGCCGCTCGATGCCCGCCGCCTGGTAGATGTCGAGGACCTCGTCGGAGTCGACCGCGGCCGCCATCAGTTGCCGCAGCAACCGCTGCACGTCCTCGGGCACCGCCTCGCCGCGGGCCTGCCGCGCCGCTGCGTCGAACTTGGCCATGTAGACGCGGACCTCTTCGAAGAACCGTGCCTCGCGCGCCAATGGCCGCAACGCGTCGGTGCCGCCGGCCAGCGCCCACACCCGCGACAACTGGGAGGCCAACGTCCGGAAGCGCGCGGCGAGCGTCTGCTCCCCCGGCCCGACCTGGTTGCCGGGGGTCTGCGGGTTGCGCAGGTGGTCGGTGGTGGCGAGCACCGCGTCCAGGAACGGACGGGGGCCGCCGGCCTGCAAGCGGGCCTTCCAGTCGAAGCCGTGCAGCAGCTTTTCGAGCAGCCCGATGAGATCCTTCGCCGCGTCGACCGCGTCGTCGATGTTGCGCCCCAACGGCTTCGACTCTTGGTCGGCGGTGGTGTACTCGGCGATGGCGGCGGCGAGATTGTCGGCCACCGGGGCATAGGCGACGAGCAGCCCGTCCTCCTTGCCGCGGAAGGTGCGGTTCACCCGCGCCAACGCCTGCATCAGCAACGCACCCTTGAGAGGCCGGTCCAGGTACATCGTGTGCAGCGGCGGACTGTCGAAGCCGGTGAGCATCATGTCCTTGACGACGACCAGTTCCAGCTCGTCGTCCATGTCCTTGAGCCGTTTCTTGATCGCCGCGTTCTGCGAGTCGCGCCGCACATGCTTCACGACCGGGTCCACGTCCGCTGGTGTACCGGAGTAGACGACCTTGATCTTGCCTGCGGTCAGCTCGTCGGAATGCCAGTCCGGGCGCAGAGCGACGATCTCCTCGTAGAGGTTGGCGCAGATCTCGCGGGTGGCGCAGACGACCATCGCCTTACCCGGGGCCTCGATGAACTTGCGCATCTCGGCGCGGCGTCGTTCCCAATGTTCGACCAGGTCCGCGGCCAGACGGTGCAGCCGCGCCGGCGCGCCGTAGACCGCATTGACCACCGCGACACCGCGTTCGATGCGCTCTCGGTCCGTGTCGTCCAGACCGACGGTCGCCTCGTCTGCGGCGGCGTCGATCTCATCCTCGCTCACCGTGCCGGCCAGCGCCACCTTGACCAACCGGGATTCGAAGTGGACCGGGACGGTGGCCCCGTCGTCCACGGCGCGGGTCAGGTCGTAGATGTCGATGTAGTCGCCGAACACGTCGCGGGTGTTGCGGTCGTCGAAGGAGATCGGGGTGCCGGTGAACGCGATCAGCGTGGCGTGTGGCAGCGCGTCGCGCAGGTGCCGCGCGTAGCCGTCGAGGTTGTCGTAGTGGCTCCGGTGCGCCTCGTCGACGACGACGACGACATTGCGGCGGTCGGTGAGCAGCGGATGGCTGAGTCCGGACTCCTTCTCCTGCTTGGTCTTCCCGAACTTCTGCAGCGTGGTGAAGTAGATGCCGCCGGTGGTCCGGCCGGACAACTCCTGACGCAGCTCCTCACGCTTGCGCACCTGGACAGGACGCTCCGGCAGCAGCAGCGAGCGGGCGAAGGTCTCGTACAGTTGCCCGTCGAGCTCGGTGCGGTCGGTGATGACGACGATCGTCGGGTTGGCCAGTTTCGGGTGCCGGATCACCTGATTGGCGTACAGCTCCATCTCCATGGACTTGCCCGAGCCCTGGGTGTGCCAGACGACGCCGGCCTTGCCGCCCGTCGCCACCGCCTGGACGGTCGTGCCGACCGCCTTGGTCACCGCGAAGTACTGGTGCGGCTTGGCGATTCGCTTGACCAGACCGGACTCGCCCTCGTCGAAGGCGGTGAAGTTGCGCAGCAGTTGCAGGAAGCGCTCCTGGTTGCACAGTCCGTCGATCGCCACCTCGAGCGCGGGGGTGAGCGCCCCGTCCGGAACGGGGTGTCCGTCGTCGTCGACGTTCCACGGCGAGAAGTGGTTGAACTCGGTGAACGGCGTCCCGTACTTCGCGGTGATCCCGTCGGAGACGAGCGTGAACACCGCGAAGCGGAAGGCGAGCGGCAACTCGCGCACGTAGGTGCGGAGTTGGGCGTGCGCCTGGACGAGACTCGTTGCGACGCTGCCGGCCTTCTTCAGTTCCATGATCGACACCGGCATGCCGTTGAGGTACAGCACGACGTCGAACCGGCGCTTGTGGTCACCGCGGACGACGGTGACCTGGTTGACCGCGAGCCAGTCGTTCTCGTCGGGGTCGGTGGAGACCAGCCGGATGGTCGGGGTGACCTCCTCACCGGAGACATCGATGTAGCTGATCTTTCGCAGGCCTTCGGTCAGGTAGCGGTGGATCACCTGGTTCTCCGCGATCGCGTCGCTGGACCCCGCGGCGGCGACCGTGTGCACCGCCTGCTCGAGGACCTCCGGCGGCAGGCTCGGGTTGAGCCGCGCGATCGCGGCCCGCAGCCGTGCCGGGATCAGCAGCTCCTCCCAGGATTCACGCTCGCCCGTCCCGGGCGCGATGTCCGCGCCGCACTTGTGCATCCAACCGAGTTCGCCCAGTTCGTCGAGCGCGAACTGCTCCCAGTCGTCCTCGGAGAGCCCGCGGTCGACGAGGTCGCCCGTGATCAGTGCATCGGTCATGGTGATCAACGTAGAAGGCCTGTCGGGCGAATGCGAACCCCAGTTCCCGATAACCCCGCCTATCCACGCCGTTCTCGGCCGCTGCACCGGCGCCCGGGCACGATCCGGGCACCGCTTCACGACCGAAGGAGTGCCGGCGCAGATGGTCCTCGATGACGCACGAATCCCCTTCCCGCCCTTTCCGAAAGGCACACTGTGACCAATCCGTACCACCCGCAGCAGGAGTACGCCCAGGCCCCGCAGTTCGCGCAGGGTCCCCAGTACCCGGTGCCGCCGCAGCCGCCGGTCCCCGAGAAGAAGAAGCGCAAGAAGTGGCCGTGGATCGTCGGCGTCGTCGCGGTGGTGATCGTCATCGCGTCGGTCAGCGGCAACAGCGGCGCTGACAAGCCGAGCACGCCGGCCGGCGCCGCCAACGCGCCGGTTGCCGGTGCTCCGGAGGCGCCGGATGCTCCGGCAGTCAAGCCCGCCGACAAGCCCACCCCGGCACTGAACACGCCGGTGCGTGACGGCAAGTTCGAGTTCGTCGTCACCGACGTCCAGACGGGGCTGAGCGAGGTCGGCGACAATCCGTACCTGCAGCAGAAGGCGCAGGGCCAGTTCGTGGTGGTGACGATGACCGTCAGCAACACCTCGAACAAGGCGAAGTCGCTGAGCCCGTCCGACCAGAAGATGTACGACTCGCAGGGCCGCGAGTTCGAGGCCGATCCGATGGCCGCGATCAACGTGGGTAGTGACGTCCCGGTGTGGGACCAGATCAACCCGGGCAACACGGTGACGGTCAAGGCCGTCTACGACATGCCCGTCGGTGCGGTTCCCGACCACATCGAACTGCACGACTCGATGTTCTCCGGCGGCGCGAAGGTGTCGTTGCGCTGAGCCCGATCAGCGCTCGGGCGTGTCGCCGACGGCGTGTTCGCGGAGGTATTCGCGCAGGTACGGCATCGCGAAGTCGACGTATCCATGTGCTGTCGGCCTGATCAGTTCGGCATCGATCAGCCGCTGCCGATACATGGATCCGTACCCGGGGGCGACACCCATCCGCTCGGCGACTGCGCTCGAGCGGCTGGGCCCGTCGTCGACGGCCATCGCCGCCAGGTAGGCGCGGTCCACCTGGGAAAGTCCCTGCAGTGCAGGGGCATGCACCATCGCGCCCATCCTCCGCGGCGCGCTTCGGGCCGCATGCTCGGCATCGTCGATGCTGACGTCGGTGGCGTCGCGGTTCGCCCGCCAGGCGAGGTCGCCGACCAACTGGATCAGGAACGGGTACCCGCGCACCGCGGATACCGCAATACCCAATGCCTCGTCGGCAATGGTGCGGCCGGCCGCTTCGATCGGTTCGCGCAGGGCGGCAGCGACATCCGCGTTGGCGACGGCGGCCAGGTCGACCTGCTGGGCGCGGCGCAAGAAGGTGAGCACCTGATCGGAGAGCATCTCGGAAACCGCGACCGGGAGCCCGGCGACGACGATGCCGATATCGCGTTCTTCGCGGACCGCGTGCTGGTAGACGGTGAACAGCTCCCGCAGTTCGGCACGGTCCCCGGCGTGCACCTCGTCGACGGTGATGAGCAGGCCGGTCTCGTGGACAGCGAGCACGTCGGTCAGGCGCGCAATCTGTGAACGCAGGGTGGGCCGCGGGCGATGCTCGTCGGGCACCACCGTGGTCGTGATGCCGACGGGTCCGGCAGTCAGGCCGGTGATCCTGCGGTCGAATCCGTGCGGGTCGTGCTCGGCCAGGAGCCTGGGCAGGTGGTCGTCGACCAGGCGCGCGATGAGGCCGGTGGTGGCGGTCTCGGCGATGGTGAGCCAACCGCGGGCTTTCGCACAGTCCTCGAGTGCGTTCAGGAGCACCGTCTTGCCGGTGCCGCGCTGTCCGGTGATCAAGGTTGCGCGGCCGAAGGCCCCGGGCCCGGCGTCGAGGCCGTCGTCGAAGTCTTCGATCAGTGCGTTGCGGCCCACCAGCAGCGGCGGTGGCGCTCCGAATGACGGTCGGAATGGATTCCGTGCTGCCACGGCCCGCCTCCTACACTTATATCCCTTTAGCTGCTTTATATCGTTTATATATGGGTAGGGTGATGCTCACAAGACCACGCCTCCATTTCCCGCGATAGCCCCGATTATCGACGCCCATCTTCAGTATCCCTGCGCCGTCGCGGAATCTGTTGAACGTACCGAACAACGCACGTTCAACAGGAGGACATGGTGCGGAAGATCGCAGGGGCCGTGGGAGTTTCGCTGGCAGCGGCCGGCCTGATGCTGGGCGCCACGGGAGTCGCGAACGCGGCCGCCACCGCGTTCCCTGACGGCGGCTGGGTCGTCGGCAGCGAAATCACGCCTGGCGTCTACGAGGCCCACCCGTACGGGTACGGCCCTTGCCTGTGGCAACGGCTCGCGGACAACATGGCCGTCATCCAGGAAGGCGACACCCACGCCGCAACGGTTCGGGTCACCATCGCTTACGGCGACTACGGATTCGTATCAGCAGGCTGCGGCACCTGGCGCAAGGTCGCCGACGTGGCCGCACCGGACCCGACGCCGGGGCTGGTCGGCGCCGCCGTGGTGGGCAGCGCGGTCGTCGGCAGCACCGTCCTGCCGATGGCGCTGCCGCTGCTCGCGCTCGGCTCAGCCGCGGCCTGAGAGCACCCCACTTCCGCGGGCCTCGTCGAGGGGCGAGGCCCGCGGTCCCTCACCAACACGCAGAGGAGACCACCATGACTTCGACCAGGACCTCGACGACCGCACGTGTGCTCGTCGCCGCGACCGCACTGACCATCGGCGCAAGCCTGGCCGCCTGCTCCGCCCAGTCGACCGACGAGGCCGCTGCCGGCACGCCGACCACCACCACCGTCGCCGCCGCGACCACCACCGAATCGCCCGCACAGGCCGAGCAGCGGCGGCAGTCCGAGGCTGCGGCCGAGAAGGCGCGCCAGGAGCAGGAGGCGCGCCGGCAGGCCGAGGAGGCCGCCAAGCAGGACCCGTCGACCTACGAGCAGCTCAGCGACCGCGACTTCGCGCTGATCACCAAGAACCCCGCCGCGGCCATCGGTCGCAAGGTCATCGTCTACGGTCGCGTCACCCAGTTCGATTCCGCCACCGGGACCGGACGGTTCCTCGCCCGGACCGGGGCCAGCCCCTCCGATGACGGCTACGACTACGACCAGAACACGATGGTCGTGGGCGACACCCCCGCGTTGATCGCGGACACCGTCAAGGGCGACCTGGTCACCATGTACGCGAAGGTGCTCGGCTCGTTCAGCTACGACACCCAGGCCGGTGGCAACACCACCGTCCCGCAGTTGCAGGTGAATATCATCGAACGCACCGGATCCGTATAGCGAACGCGCGCGAGGTCTGCCGCGCGCGCCGGCCGCGCACTAGACTGGCTCTCGCGTGCGTGGACGAGCTCACCCGACGCGTGGCCCGTCCCGGCGCTCCCGTCGGGAAGGAGCAAGCAGATGAGTGAGCAGGCCGCCCAGCCGTCCACCCCGCCACGGCCCTCGGATTTCGACGCCGTCTATCGCGGTGACTTCGCAGCCCTGGCGCACCCCGGTCAGGAGTCCGGCGCCGCCGAATCCGGCGGCGCACCCCCGGAGTTCCTGCTCGATCGGGTCCCGTGGGACATCGGCGAGGCGCAGCCGGTGGTGCGCAAACTCGAGGCGTCCGGCCAGTTCAGCGGCGATGTGCTCGACATCGGTTGCGGCCCCGGGGAGAACACCCTGATGCTGGCCGCGGGCGGGCACCACACCGTCGGCCTGGATGCCTCCCCCGCCGCCATCGAGATCGCACGCGGACGCGCCGGCACCCGAGGGCTGGCGAAGTCGGTCGAGTTCGCCGTCGCCGACGCCTTCGAATTGTCCGGCTACGCGGGGCGATTCGACACGGTCATCGACAGCGCGCTGTACCACTGCTTCCCCGAGGAGTTGCGCCAGAACTACACCGCGTCCGTGCACCGGGCGTGCCGGACGGGCGCGCGGCTGCATCTGCTGTGCTTCTCCGACCGGGTTCCCGAGGCGTTCCCCGGACCGTACCGGATCACCGAGGCGAACCTCCGCGAGAACCTCGCAGCCACCGGATGGTCCATCCAGAACGTTCGGCCGGCCACATACACAACGGCATTCACGCGATCCGAGTTCGAAGGACGCGCGCCCGCACCGCTCGTGGCGGCGATCGCCGCACTCGAATCCGACGGCCAGGGTCGTCTGCTCGCACCGGCGTGGCTTGTCACTGCCGAGCGTGTCTGAGCAGGCGGGCGCCCCGGCCTTCCACACGGTGGCGCTCGAGCTGGCACCGCCCGAGTCGAGCGCGGGCGCCGGGCGTGCGGTCGAGATCGCCGACCGAGTCGTCGAACAGTGTCGAACCCACGGTCTCACCGACCGGATCGGGCACGTGATGATCCCGGGAATCATCCCGGAGGATTCGGACCGCCCGGTGCCGATGAGCGAACGCATGGACGTACTGGACTTCTGGGAGATCGTCCGGTCGCGGCTCGACGGCGTCGCGGGGCTGTGCGCGCAGGTCACGGTACTGCTGGACGAGCGCAAGCTCGCCGACCGGCTACGGCGACTGTGCGACGCGGGCATGGCCGGGGTGGCCTTCGTCGGCAAGCCCCACGGACTCCCCCGCTCGGCCTGCCCAGGGCTCGGCGTCGCGGAGGCGCTCTCACGCTGTGGCGAGTTGATGCGCAGACCGGGCGTCATCGTGATCCCCACTCGCCGAGGCGAAGTCGACCGACTGGTGGAGAAGTGCGAGCGCGGCGCGACGTTCGCACTGACGCAGCTGCTCTACTCGGACCGGATCGTGGACTTCCTGCGCGCCTTCGCCGCGCGCACCGATCAACGTCCGGAAATCGTGTTGTCGTTCGGGTTCATACCCGCCGCCGAGGAGAAGGTCGGGCTGATCGACTGGCTGTTGCACGATCCGGGCAACGAATACGTGCGCGCCGAACAACGGTTCGTCGCCGAGGTGGCTGTCCGGGCGGCGGACCAACGGCAGCGGGCCCTGGTCGACCTGTATCGCCGGGTGGTCGACCAGGCACGTGGGCTCGGTTTTCCGTTGAGCGTGAACCTCGAAGCGCCGTATGGCGTCTCGAACTCCGCGTGCGAGGCGTTCACTCAGATGCTCGACTACTGGTCCCCACAATCGGTCGCGCCGCACAAGGGGCGGTAACAACGAGTCCGGCGGCAGCGATTTCACAGCCAGTACCTTCGTCGGCAGAGTTGGGACCGAGCAATGCGCGCCAGGGCTGTGTTCATCGTCGCGGGAATCGCGGTGATGGCGTCGGCCTGCGCCGGCAACGGCCCACCGCTCTCTCGCGGATACGCCGACTACACCTCCGCATCGCACACCTTTCCTGCGCAGACCACTGAGGCGACCGCCGCCGCGGCACAACCTCCGAACGGCAGCGGTCACGGCCTCTGCTTCGACGCGAACTCCGCGTTCGCCCGCGACGCCGTCGCAACGCTCGGACCCGCTCCTGCCGGGGGGCCGTGGCAGGTCGGAAAGGCCGATGACACACCGCTTTCCGCCGGCTGCCCCGACCTGTCGTGGATGCAGGTCGACGATTCGGCAACCAACGACGGCACGTTCGCTTCCGCGGTGCTGTTCTTCCACGATGGCGAATACGTCGGCACCGCAACCCCGCAACCGTACTCGTACACCGACGTCATCGGCAGCGACGCACGTTCGGTGGCGGTACGGTATCGGTGGATCATCGACGACGACCCGTTGTGCTGCCCCCGAGGCGGGCCGAGTGTGGTCACGTTCACCTGGGACGGCGTGCACGTACAGGCACACGGCACGTTCCCACCGTCCTCGTGAAACCCGTTTCCCGACTTCGACACCCAGCGATGAACGAGGAGGACGACATGCGCAAGTTTGATCCAAGGAAGGCCGCCGCCGCAGTTGCGGTCGCCGCGGCGGTGCCGGTGCTGTTCGCCGGGGCTGCGCACGCCGACACGCCCGGCACCGTCTACTTCTCGGACGGCATCTTCAACTGTTCGATCGACGATGCGGGCGTGGTCGGATGCGACCTCACCAGCCCGTCGAACTACATGTCGATCGACCTCGGCAGTGGGAGTTCGGATCTGACGGTGCCGTTCCCCGTCAACGAGGTCGTCATCGACGTACCCTGGGCTCCTGCGCATCCCGCCTTCGACATCGGGACACCGCACACGCTGCCGGGCGGGAACCCGGACATTTCCACGGTCGGCCATCCCTCCGGGACGGGTGCGACCGCGGGCGTCCAGGTCTCCCATGCCGGTTCCAGTTGCCAGACCGGATTCCACGGCAGCTTCAGCTGCGACGCGATGGGCCATTCGTTCACGTACTACGAGATCATCACCGCGAACTGACGCGCCGAGCCCCGGCTCGCCGCCCTCCCCTCTCGAGGCGGCGAGCCCGGCGCGCTCAGATGAAGGCGAAGACGAGGCCCACGATGTTGGAGGCGAGCGCGACGCCGTTTCCCGCGAGGGTCAGCAGGTTGTTCGCGCCAGTGCTACCGGTGTTGAGCAGATCCATTGCGTCCATTGCATTTTCCTTTGTTCGTCGTTGATCGGACGAACATTGGATGTGCGCTGAGCCGGAAATGTTCCCGAACCGTCCGAGTGATGTGTCTCACATTCACGCACGGGTCGCCGAGGGCCGGCGGACGTGGAACTCAACTCACACGGAGTCCGGAACTGATCACATCGACGTCATCGGCGAGGTCGGCCAGAGCAGATAGCGGGTCGCAGTTCGTACGGGTCGACCGCTGCCGACAACACACCGTGTAGCAACACCGCGTTCGGCGACCACCCGTCGACGCTTCGGTCGGGATCGACCAGCACCGTGTGCGCCGCGGGCACGACGTCGTCGACCCGCCGATTGGTTGCCCAATACCAGCGAGGGGTCGCTCGGCACGGTGGCGAGTTGCTCGGTGACCCGTGCCAATGCAGCTTCGAGCGCATGGTGCGCGTTCGCTTCGGCGACCCGCGCGGCGGCGACCCCCTCCAGTGCCTCGCCGAAGGCGATCAGCTTGATCTGGTCGATGACCACCATCGCCGACGCACCGCCGAGTGTCGGAAAGTCGATGGTCTCACCGGTGACGGTCAGCATCCCGGTGACCGCCCTGGCCCGGATCGACGCCATCGTCGCCTTGACCGCCGCCAGCGAATTCGCGAACGCGGTCAACGCCTGAGCAAATCGCCGGCACTGGTCTTCGACGCGATCGGTCGTGTTCGACATCGCGGTGACCTTCGTGCGGAACTCATCGCCGGAGGCCCATACCCATTCAGATGAGCTACGTGCCTTCAGAAACGCATCGGCACCAGCTTGCACGCTGCCCGCCACGGCGGACATGGACGCCGCGAGCGCGTGGCAGGAGTTCTCGTCGCCCGCGACATGCGTGTCGAGTCCCTCGGTCATGACCCGCCGCCTGCCTGCCGCAACGCGGCCGCGTTGTCCGACTCGGTGCACTGGAAGGTTGCAGAGTTGCGCTGCACCAGATCCGCTGACTCCGCGGCCGCCATCGTGACAGCGCTCATCGCCGCGCTGACCGCGGTCAGCGCCGACGTCACAGCGCCTGTCGACACACCCGCATCCGCGGAGCCGTGCACATTGCCTGCCGCACTCTCCAGGACGTCGGCGCTGCGCGCCAGAATCTGCGCCAATGGATCCAAACTGCGTACGTCCAGCGTTCCGCCACTCACCCCGAGCCCTCCCCGCTCACCGCACCCCGGCGTGCCACCCCAACACCTGCCCAAACACGGTAGCAACCTCCTCCACTACCATTCCTGGGCGAGTCGTACGCGACAACGTGATGGGGGAAATCATGGGGAAATCAGTTCGACTGGAACCGGATGTGGCAAAGCAGTTGGTCGCCGAGTGCGATCGGCTGCTCGACAAGCTCGCCGTCTACGAGAACGACACCTCCCGACTCGCAATGCTCAGCGGGTTCGGGGACATCCCGTCAGCGCAGGCGCTGCAGGCCGGATTCGCGCGCAAAGCCGTCGACGGTGAGGCGTCGATCCGCGGGCGCATCGCGCAGTTCCGGGCCGAGCTCACTCGAATCCGCGAGAACTTCGCCGCCGGTGGCGGGGCCTTCGCCCAAGCGGAGGCCGATAATGCCGCGAGGCTCCGCAACTCGGCGGCCGACCTGTGAGCACAAGTAGTCGCCTGGTGGGCGTGCTGGCACTGGCGGTAGCCGCGGTGCTCTCGGGGTGCTCGTCGCCGTCGACAGGAACCGCGGCGCCCACGACCTCTGCTACTGCCGCACCGACCACGACCCGCACGCCCCGCATCACCGACAACTCCGGTCGCCCGCCGGTCGCCTTCGACCCCTGCCTCGACCTGAGCGACGCCCAGATCACCCAGCTCGGCTACCGTCCCGAGACCCGCCGCAAGACCGACTTTCCCGCCGGCGACTACACCTTCCTGTCCTGCAGCTTCAATTCGTCAGACTTTGTCATCAGCATCTCGTCCGGAAATGTCGGTTTCGCGGAGGAACAGGCGAAGGAAAAGCGGGAAAACACCGCCTTCACGCCGACAGTGATCGACAAACGCCAGGCGTTGACAATTCCTGAGGACGGCGGGTGCTCGCTGGCGATGCAGACTTCCTACGGCATCGTGATCCTGACCCGGACGTCCAAATCCGTCGCCCCCGACGCCCCCAGTTGCGAGGGCATCGAGGACACCGCTCGGCTGATCTCCCAGTTCATGCCTGCCGGCACCTGAGTGGCAGCCGGCGTCGACGCCCTGACGAAAACCGATGGGCTCCTTCGCAGCCGGAGCCCCGCCTATCGATAGATGTCCACGGCAAGCTGGGTGGGTTCCGTGATGGTGTGTGCGGCGAATTCCGGGTGAGGTGCGACGGTGCCGACGAACGACTGGGTGATCTGTCCGACGCTCCCACCGATGGACACCGCGGCAATCGACTGCGCTTGCGCCGGCGACATGACCTGGCCTGCATACTGCTGCGCGCCGCTGCTCGTCCTCGGCGACGTCCCCATGATGTCGACCTGCAGCAGTCCTCTGCCGTCGACGTCCACCCTCGCACCCTCTTCGCCGTGCTGGACGGCTTCGGCAACCCGCTTGGCCTGCCAGAAGACGGTGCCGTCCCCGGCCAATGTGTACACCACCCGATCGAAATCCGGGTGGTGCTCGATGTGAACGTCCGTCACCGCCACGTCTGCCGGCGGCGCCATCGCGCTGACACCCGGGGGCACGGACTCCAATGTCGGCAGTGACACCGGAGGTTCGGTGGCGGGCGCAGCGGCCGAACCGGACCCCACGTCGATCCTCCCGGACTTGGACAGCGGACTCACGTTGGGCGGAAGCTGCGCCGATGACGTCGGAGTCGACAGAGTGATCGCCGAACGAGTGTCGGAGTCGCCGCCACAGCCCGCAACGGCCGCCACCACGACGACAAGCGCGCCTGTCAGCGCCGAGCCCCTCGCCACTTGCCCCATGTGCGCCAACCTATCGCAAGTGGGCGCTGCACAGGGCAGACCCGAGGGGAGCCTACGAGCAGTCGCCGGGCTCGCCCTTCTTCACCACCGACAGCACCGCGTCGCCCTCACCGATCGGCGTTCCCGGCGACGGAGACTGCTGCACCACAACCCAATTGCGGTCCAGAACCTGGTGGCACCCCTTGCCGGTCGCGTCGCGACTGCGCGAGTAGAACACACCGTGCTGCTGGATCAGATCTTGCGCGTCCTGCAGGTTCATGCACATCACGTCCGGCATGTCGCCGCCCGCCGCACTCGCCGCGGCCGCCGGCAGCGGTGCGGTCGTCACCGCCGCGGACTCGGCCGTCGTGGTCGGCGCCATCGTGGTGGTCGGCGCGTCGGTGGTGGTCGGCGGCATTGCGCTCGCGCGCACCGGTAGCGCCGGCGCAATCGACGTCGCCGCTGGACCGGACGACGGCTTCGATTGCTGATCACCATCGGTCAGATCATTGACCACACCGAACAGGAACAGTACGGCAGCAACGACAGCCGCGATCACAACGCCCTTGCGCGCCTTCGGCTTCAACGATGCGGGAGGAGGCGGTGGCACAACCGTGTCGCCACGCAGGTCCGCGGCGTAGGCGGCATCGGCACGCGCGGCCAGCGCGGCGTACTCGTCGCGCTGGTGCGCACGACGTTGCCGAAGCGGTTGCCCGACCGCCAGATAGGCAATACCGGCACCCATGAGCAGGCCGACGACGGCACCGGCGATCTCGCCGTGGACCAGCGACTTGAGCGACACCCACACGAAGACGGCCGCGAGGAACCCGGCGAGCACACGCAGATACGGAAGGAACGGCTTCATGTTCTACCTCGGGGCTTGAAGTCGAGCAGTCGGTTGAGCAACGCGGGCATCACGCGCCTGTCGAATGCGTCGAGCAACGCACCTTCGGAGAAGCGGTCGGCACGAATGAGCATCGTGATGTACGCCAATACTTCTCGCAGATCGAGTTGCGCGATCTCGTCGATGAACTCGCCGCGCTGGTATCGGCGCTGCCCCTCATCCCACTCGGTCCAGTTCAATCCGAGGAGCACGAGTTGGCGCTCGTAGACGAACTGCGTCGCCTCTCTGACCAATTCGTTGTGGACGGGATAGCCCGTTGCCCAGTGGTTCTCACCGATCTGCTCGGCGGGCTGAAAGCTGCCGAACGCCCCAGAATGTGCGTTGACCCGCTCGACCAGTGATTGCAGGTCCGCCCAGTCGACGGATGTGAGTTCGGCGACTACCCGCTCTGGACTGCGAGTGAGGCCGGCGAACGGGTCGACTTCCTGCCGAGTGTCGTGGGTCACAGAACAGCCTCGGCAAGGCGCTCGGCGTCCTTGACCCGGAGTTCGCCGGACATAAGGCGCGGGAGCAGGGTGTCGCGGAGGGTGGCAAGCTTCTCGTTCTCTGCAAGGTGCACGATCGACGCCGAGGACAGTGACTGAAGCTGAGCGGAGACATGTGGCTCACGTTCCCGTGCAATGAATCGCAGGCGCAGCTTGCCGAGTTGGTCTCGAGACAGCTCTGTCTGCCCTGTGCTTCCTTCACCCATCATCTCAATGACCTCCTGCATATGCAGGACGGCAAACCCCGCGCACACCTCGTCGACTCGTGTGGGGTCAAACCTGACGATCGACACGTGCGAATCAACAGTGGCTTCGATGCCCAGCACCCAGCGAGCGACACGCCCCAAAGTCCCTGCCCCAGTGGAATTTACCAGAACATCGTTTATGCACAGGCGCTTGGTATCCGCCACTTTGGCGGATAACGTCCTTCGAGCTGGAGTCAGGTCGATTCGCTTGCTTCGGATGCATTTCTGGTTTAGGACTGTCAGTTCGGTCTCGTCGTCGGTGTATTTCGGTGCCACTCCCCGAGTAATCAGACCTGCGACCTCGCGCAGCTCATGGTCGGGACCATCACCGGCAACTGCATTGCGGAAGATCGTTTCCGCGAGTTCGTCCGCAGTCTCTGCCAGCCTGCGGTTTGCGGCGACCTTGTCGTCGATCGAGTCCAACAACTCGACAAGCGCCAGCCTCTCTTTGGTGGGCGCGGGAAGTCCGAAAGCGAAAAAGTCTGCTCGCGATAGCCCGAGGTTGGTCGTGCCCGTCGCACGTTCCCGGCAGTAGGAGCGGTACTGAGGAGTCCGCAACGCCCAGTAGACGTACCTCCGATCGATCGGCAGACCATCGAACTCCAACTTCACGGTGTCCTGTGTCAACCGGCCACATTCAATCTGCTCCGGAACGCACGCCACGGCTCCTAGCAGGTCCGCGCTATGAGTTACGTCCTTCAGCGAAACGTAGATGTCACCCGGATATATCAGGACCTTCGCAGGGCTATCCCCGCCATACGTGCGCAGCCCATCGCCCTTGAAGCCGCCGTTACGCTGGATCGAGCCTAGGCCAAGAAGCATTGGGCCCGGCTCATCGAGGAGGAGACTCTTGTAGGTCGTGCCGCGGCAAAGGCTGACGTGATCACCCAGGTTAGTACTCACAGCACCCTCCCCAGCTGCTCCCGCACGACCTTCGCCAACCGCTCGCTCTCGTCGAACTGCGCGTACAGCTCCTTCGTCAGCCGCTCCAGCTTCTCCTCGATCGGCTCGCCGTCGTCCTCGATCGGCGCGGCACCGACATACCTGCCCGGGGTCAGCGCGTAGTCGGCTTCCTTGATCTCGGGCAGGGTCGCCGAGTAGCAGAAGCCCGGCTCGTCGACATATTCCGCACCCGCGGCGGATTGCGTTCCGCGCCAGGCGTGGAAGGTGCCGGCAATCTTCGCGATGTCCTCATCGGACAGCGCCCGTTCGGCCCGGTCGACCATGTGGCCGAGGTCGCGCGCGTCGATGAACAGCACCTGCCCCTGCCGGTCGACGCTCCCCTTCGGGCCCTTCGCCTTGTCCTTGGACAGGAACCACACGCACACCGGAATGCCGGTGCTGCGGAACAGCTGTGTGGGCAACGCGATCATGCACGACACCAGGTCCGCCTCGACCAGCTGCGCGCGGATCTGGCCCTCGCCACCGGAATTCGACGACATCGACCCGTTCGCCATGACGATGCCGGCACTCCCCCGAGCCGACAACTTCGAGACGATGTGCTGGATCCACGCGTAGTTCGCGTTTCCGGCCGGCGGTACACCGAAACGCCAACGGCTGTCGTCCTCCTTGCGCGCCCAGTCCTTGATGTTGAACGGCGGATTCGCCAGCACGAAGTCGGCCAGCAGGTCCGGGTGCTTGTCGCGGGCGAATGTGTCCTCCCACCGATCGGCGAGGTTCCCGTTGATCCCGTGGATCGCCAGGTTCATCTTCGCCATCCGCCAGGTGCGCTCGTTGAGCTCCTGCCCGTACACCGACACCTCGGTCGCGTTGCCACCGTGCCGTTCGATGAACTTCTCCGTCTGCACGAACATGCCTCCCGAGCCGCAGCACGGGTCGTACACCCGACCCTCGAACGGTTCGAGCATCTCGACGAGCACCCGCACCACCCCGGCGGGCGTGTAGAACTCGCCGCCGCGCTTGCCCTCGGCGCGGGCGAACTTCTCCAGGAAGTACTCGTACACCTCACCGAGCAGATCCCGCGCCCGCGTCGCGCCGTGCCCGGTGAAGCGGGTGTCGCCCAGCAGGTCGATCAGCTCGCCGAGCCGGCGCTGATCGACGCTGTCGCGGTTGTAGATCATCGGCAGCGTGCCCTCGAGCGCGGAACGGTTTCCGGCCATGATCTCGCGCATCGCCTGGTCGACCAGCTCGCCGGCCGTCACCCCCGGGGTCTGCTCGGAGGCCTGCACGCCCTTGGCGTTCGCCGCCAGGTACGACCACCGGGCCAACGGCGGCACCCAGAACACGCCGTTGCCCAGGTACTCGTCCTTGTCGTCGAGGAAGTCGGCGACCTGGTCCTCGCCGATGCCGTCGGCGAGCAACTCGTCGCGGATCTGCCCGCGCCGCTCCTCGAACGCATCCGAGACGTACTTGAGGAACACCAGGCCCAGGATCACGTCCTTGTACTGGGACGCGTCCATGGAGCCGCGCAGCTTGTCGGCGGCCTTCCACAGGGTGTCCTTGAGTTCCTTCATGGTCGACGGCGCCTGTTCGGCCGTCTTCTTCCTGGGGGGCACTGGTTTTCAGCCTTCCTTCATCGACATCTGGGTGGGCGTCAGCGCGCCGTGCGCGATGCCCCGGGTCAGTTCGCCTGTCAACGCGTCGAGCCGGTCGGCCAGCGCGGCGGCCTCCCGGCGTCGTCGCGACAGTTCGGCCAGCGCCGCGCGGGTCGGCCGCACCTGGCCGGCCTGCACGCGTGGGATCGTCCACTGGCGCCACGGCGTGCGGCACAGCGCCGGGCCGTCGCCGGAATTGAGGTGCGCGGCGATCAGTTCGGGCACCAGGCCGGACGACTCCGGCCTTCGCACCCGGAGGATCCGCGCGGGCGAGCACACCACCGACGAGCCCTGTTCGTCGACGATCGCCCCGAAACTGCCGCTGCTGCAGAACACGACGTCGCCGGGTTCGGTGTAGCGGCTGTTCGGGTAGTCGCGGGTCAGCGTGAGACGGTCGATGCAGCGCGTGCCGAGCCGTACCGCGCCGGTCACCTCGTCGGCCCCGATCACCGGCACCGCGCCGACCTCATCGGGTCGAGAGGTGATGTCGCGCTCGGCGATCCGGTTACCCGGCACCACCCGCAGCAGCGACTGCGCCGACAGTTCACCCGCCGTCGGCAACACGCCCGTCGACCGTTCCCGGTACTCGACCGTCAACCGCAGCGGCTCCACCGACCTCGCATGGTTGACCGCGTCGACCAGGCTCAGCACCCGCCCGGCCGCCTGGCCGCCGCGCACCTGCGCCCGCCCGGGTCGGCGCGGCGGCGTCAGCGTTCCCGACGCCAGCACCTCGGCCGTCTTGACGACCGCGCCGTAGCGGAAGGCGTGCGCGCGCACCGACTCCCACGTGCCCAGCGCCGCCAGCACGTCGGAGGTCAGCGCCTCCGCGGCTACATCGTCCAGTCCCCCGGCCGACAGGTCCGCAAGCACCGTCCAGCGGTCGGCCGGCTTGATCGCGGGGTCGGCGGCACCGAGCACCCACAGCGCCATCGCCTGACCGGGACGGGTCAGCAACAACCCCTCGGGCAACCGGACCGCGGCGCGCAACCGGTCGGTACGCAGCAGGCCCGAGCGGATCGCCTCCTCGTCCCGCCCTGCCAGTGTGTCGATCAGCGCGGATGCGGGTCCGATGATGACGCCGCGCTGGTCCGGTCCCATCTGCACGACGAGGTCGTCGATCGCGGTGAGGATCCGCTCGTCGGTCCAGGCGAGCGTCGCGGGCGACGGGAACTGGGTCAGCGCCATCACCGGACTGGACCCGCCGAGTCCCCCGTCCGCGCGGTGCCACCCGTGGGTCGCGAGGCGGCGTCGCGCCAACCGGCCGGCCGCGGTCGACTCGGTGCCGGTGGCCGCCTGCACGGATACGCTCTCGTCCAGTTCGCCGCGCAGCGCGACGAGCAGGTCGCTGCCGTCCCACGGGTCGACGAACACCGTCGACTCGACCGCGGTGTCCGGCACCATCGCCGCACACACCTGCGCGCACAGACGCAGCGCAGACCGCGACAGCGCGCTGTCCGCGAGGTCGGCGTGCCCGCGGCGGAACCGGCCCGCCATCAGCTCCTCGAACGCGGCTGCGGGGGTATAGGCCGCATCGACCATCGAATCGACATGCCGGGCAAGTGTTTCCAGCTCGTCGCCGAGCGCGGTCAGCTCGCTCAGCAGGAACTCGTCGTCGGGGTCGAGGTCGTCGGCCTCGTCGAGCAGGTCGTCGGGGTCGAACTCGGCCAGCTGCTCGCCGAGCAGCGCCTTGAGGCACAGCAGTGCGGTGGTGCCGTCGAACATCGTCTCTGCGGAGAGGTCGGCCGAGTGGTCGAGCGCGGCATGGAGAGCGAGGTCCTCGCGCAGGGAGGTGTTGTTGCCCAGCCCGCGGTCGATCAGCCAGTCGGCGATCTCGTCGGCGCGGAACCACTCCCGCCCGCCGGCGCCGCGGCGCACCGCGGTCGGAAACGGGCGGTCACCCTCGCGATAACGCCCGATCCACACCGAGACGACCGGGCGCTTGACCTTCGCGAGCGCGGCGATGTCCGGCTTGGAGAGCAGCAACTCGGGTTGTCCGGGCATCGGGTGTCACACCTCGTCTCTACAGTGCAGGAATCGGCGGTCGCCGGTGTCCTGAGCAATGTAGCCGATCTTGCCGACAGAATTTCTCGGCGGCTTGATAACCCCAGCTATCGCGGTTTTGCTTTGTCAGGCCCTCCTTCAATGTTGATCATGGTGTTCTGATCGCCGACCTGGAGGAGTTGCCGCACCCATGACCCTGCCCGCGATGACTACACCCGTGATGACCTCGCCCGCACCGACGCCGCTGTTCGAGGCACTCGCCGCGGAGCACCTGCGCCGCCTCCGACTGGACGGACAGGACGTCACCCTTGCCGCGGCGCTGCTGGACGGCCCGAGCGGACAGTCCAGTGAGACATTCACACACGCGGGTCACACCGCCGAGGCGCGCTACGGGGCCGCACTGGATGCGTTCGCGCACCTGTATCGGCACGCCGAGACGTTCGCGCAGCCGCTTCCACTGCACATCGCCGACAGCGGGGTCCGGCGCGAGTTGACCGCGGTTGCCGGGTCGTTTCCGCACGTGCGATTGGTGCCGGCCGCGCGGGGCCGGTTCGTGCGGCTGCTCGCGGACGCCGCCGAGGTGCTGTCCGAATTCGTTCGGGCCGAGGAGGATCTGCCCGAGGAGTCGACGCCGGCCGCACTTGTCGACCTGCCCGAACTTGTGGTCGCCACCGATGCCTCGAAATCGAGTCCGACGACGGTGAGGTCACGGCAATCGTGCAGCGGATCCGCCACACACTGCTCGGCAGGAAGGTCCGGTTCTCCTGGGTGCGTGGGCATTCCGGCCATCCACTCAACGAATGCGCGGACCGGCTGGCGGTCGCGGCCCGCCGCGGCCACGAGGCGCAGATCGACGCGGCCGTCCAGCGCGCGGTCGCGGCGTCGATCGTCGCGGAGCTCATCGACAGTCGCGCAGCCTGACCAGTGAGGGGATGCCGGCCCCGACCGTACGGGACCGGCATCGACGCGGCGTCGTTCGCCGAATCAGGCAGACAGCGCCGCCACCGCCGCGCCCGCGCCGACCAGCGCGATGAGTGCGCCGGCGAGTCCGGCGACGGCCGAGAACTGGTTGAGCTGATCAGCAGACGAACCCATGGTGGTGCTCCTTCGTGATGCGAAGAACCTGACGGCACTTCGACGAGACTCAAGATTTGACGGAGGGAAGCTACCACAGCTTTAGGTTCGCCTTACCTTAGCGGGATCGCTGCACCGGCTACGAGCGGCGTTCCTGACGCCGGCGGACTGCATGTCTCGCCGCCACGCGAGAATTGGAAGTGTGCGGAAGGTTCCAACTCTGCGAACATTTCCAGCCGAGCGAGACACCATCCCCGCCGTCGCCATGCCGGTCGTCCACCAGGCCGAGCGGGCCGCGACGACGGTGGCCGTCACCGGGTACAACGGACCGATGAAGGTCTACACCGGAACGGACGCCGCCATCGACCCCGGCGCGGTCGCGGGGTTCGCGCGCCGCGCGGAGGCCGCCGGGTACGACGGGCTGCACGTCTCGGAGACCGTGCACGACCCGTTCCTGCTCGCCCTGCTCGCCTTGCAGGCGACCGAGCGGATCGTCGTCCGCACCTCGGTGGCGCTGGCGTTCGTGCGCAGTCCCCTGCTGACCGCGTACACGGCGTGGGACCTGTCGAAGCTGTCGAGGGGGCGGTTCCACCTCGGGCTCGGCAGCCAGATCCGGCAGAACATCGAAGACCGCTATGCGATGCCCTGGTCTGCGCCGGCGGCCCGCATGCGCGACTACGTCGGTGTGGTCCGCGCGGCGTTCGACACCTTCCGCACCGGTGAACTGCATGCGTACCGAGGAGATCAGTACCGGTTCACCCGCATGCAGCCGTACTTCAACCCTGGACCCGATACCGAAACCCCGGTCCCGCCGATCTACCTCGGCGCGGTCGGACCTCGTATGTGCGGTGTCGCGGGCGAGACGGCCGACGGACTCGTCACGCACCCAACCAATTCCGATGCGCGCTATCTCACCGACGAGTGTCTTCCCGCGCTTGCCCCCGGAGCGTCGGCGGCCGGCCGATCCCTGGACGGCTTCGACATCGTCGCCGGGCTGCAGGTGATCACCGGCGCGACCGACGCGGACGTCGCCGCGGAGCGGGAACGGCGACGACGGCTGTTCGCCTTCCTCTACTCGACCCCAGCTTATCGAGACGCGCTGTGCCGGAACGGTTTCCCCGACCTGCAGCCGGAGCTGGCCGAACTGGTGCGCCGCGACGCCTGGGACCGGTTGGGCTCGGTCGTCACCGACGAGGTGCTCGGCGCGATCGTGCCGACGGCCCGCTACGACACCCTCGCCGAGGTGATCCGCGGTCGGCTCGCCCCGGTGGCTTCGTCCGGCATGTCGGTCGGGGTCACGCTGGCGCTGCCGGACAATCCTGACCACGACCACCTGATGGCCGACGTGGTCGCACAGCTGCAGGGTCGCGTCGCCTCGCCGGCTGACGGCGGATGAACAGCCGGGTTCCTCACATGCCGCGGTCGATGATGTCGAGGATCTCGTCGCCGCTCGCCGCGTCGATCCGGTCGACCGCGCCGTCCTGCGTTCCGCCGGCCGCGCCGACCTGCGTGAACAGGCTCGCCAGTCGCTGTGCGATCTCCGCCCGGGCCTCGCCGTCGTCTCCCAACTCCGCAAGGGTGGTGCCGAGACGATCGATGTCGGCGTGGGCGACCGATACCGGATCCGGAACGAGCTCGGCGCGTAGGAATTCGGCGACGGCACGCGGGCTCGGATGGTCGAACACCATGGTCGGCGGCAGACGCAGCCCGGTGGCGGCACCGAGTTGGTTGCGCAGTGCCACCGCGGCCAGCGAGTCGAAGCCGAGTTCCTTGAACGCCCGGTCGGGCTCGACCGAATCCGCCGCGTCGTAGCCGAGTACCGTCGCGGCCCCGCCCCGCACCATTTCGAGCATGAGATGCCGCTGTTCGGGAATCGACAGACCCGCGAGACGCTGCGCCCAATCCTGCGGCCCGGACCCGTTTCGTCCCATCGCGGACGGGTCCGCGGCACGCGAGCGCGAAGTCCGGATCAGGCCGCGCAGCGGTGCCGGGACGTAAGGTTCGACCGCACCCGCGCTGTCGAAGCGAGCGGCGACCACGTTCGGTACGTGGGCACTCAGCGCGGCATCGAACAGCGTCAGTGCGTCGGCGGTGGTCAACGGGATCATTCCGCTGCGACGGATCCTGGTCAGATCGGCCGCGCCGAGCTTGTCCGTCATGGTGCTCGGTGTGGCCCACATCCCCCATGCGATAGAGCATGCGGGCAGCCCGAGGGTGTCGCGGTGGCGGGCGAGCGCGTCGAGGAACGTGTTCGCTGCCGCGTAGTTCGCCTGTCCCGGAGACCCGATGATGCCTGCGATCGAGGAGAACAGGACGAACGATCTCAGGTCGAGTCCCGCCGTCAGCCGGTGCAGGTGCCCGGCCGCGTCGACCTTCGGTCGCAACACCTCGTCGAACCGTTCGGGGGTCAGCGATTCCAGGGTCGCGTCGTCGACCACGCCGGCTGCGTGGATCACCGCCGTCAAGGGGTGCTCCGGCGGAATCTGCGCGAGCATCTCCGCGACCGCGGCCTCGACGGCAAGATCACAGGCGACGACGCTCACCTCGGCCCCCACGGCGCTCAGGTCACGGCAGAGTTCGTCGCACCCCTCGGCGGCGGGTCCGCGCCGGCTCACCAGCAGCAGATGTCGGACCCTGTGCTCGGCGACCAGGTGCCGGGCCACCAACGATCCCACGGCACCGGTGCCGCCGGTGACCAGCACGGTGCCCTGCGGATCGAGCGGCGAGTCGGCATCGGCGTCGACATGCGTCCGCCGCACCCGAGGTGCGAACACGACGCCGTCCCGAACCGCGACCTGCGGCTCCCCGCTCGCCCGGGCCGACGCAATCGCGACCTCGACGTCCGACTTGTCGTCGAGGTCGAGAAGCACGAACCGGCCCGGGTTCTCGTTCTGCGCGGAACCCACCAGACCCCACACCGCGGCGGCGGCGAGGTCGGCGCGGCCCCTGCGGTCGCCGTCGTCGACTTCCATCGCATCGTGGGTCACGATCACGAGGGTGCTGTCGCCGACGCCGTCGTCGCCGAGCCATTCCTGCAGGCGACGCAGTACCCGCGCGCACAGTTCGTGGGTCGTCTCCGGGCCGTTGCGACCGTCCACCTCGCACTCGAGCAGTTGGACCGGGCCGCCGATCGTCGCATCCGAGTCTGTCTCGACCCGGACCCAACCCGGCCGGTACAGACGCTGCGCCGCACGTTCGGCACCGCCGCCGTCGACGGCCTTCGAAACCACTTGCAGCGCATCGACGGTCAGCACCGCCGCGCCGTCGGGGCCGAGGGCGACGATACGATGCGCCCCGTCCTCACCGGCGGCGAACCGCACCGACAACGACTCGGCGCCGGCGGTGACAAGGCGAATTCCCGACCAGGTCAGCGGCCAACCGCCCCAACCGAGGATGGGTTCGAGCGCCGACTGCAACAGCGCAGGATGCAGGCCGTAGCCACTTGTGTCGGTCCCGTCCCCCACGCGTACCGCGGCCACCCCGTCCCCCGCATCCTCGTACCGTGCCCCGACAACGGGTCCCACGACGTCGTCAATCGTCGCCGAGGCGTTCCGAACCCAATCGGCCGAGACGTCGTCCTCGCCGACATTCGACGAGATGGTCACCGTCCGAACGCCATTGGTGCCGAAAGGTGACACCAGCACCCGGACCGACGCCAATCCCGACGACGAGAGCATCAGCGGATTGTGCAGTGTGAGTTCGTCGATGTGGTCGAGCCCGACGTGGTGCGCGACGTACAGGGTGAGTTCGACCGGCACCGTCGGCAACACCGCCTTCGCCTCGCCGGCCGGCGTCCTGTCGTCGTCGACAGGTGTCCGTACCAGCCACGGATCCCGTTGCAGTGAGAGCTGTCCGGTGAACAGCGTCGCGTCGTCGTCGAGGGTCACCGCCGCACCGAGCAGCGGATGATCCGACGGGGACAGCCCGAGTTCGGTCGGGTCGCCGAGGTTGCGCGCCGACGCGGACGGCCAGAAGGAACGTCGCTGAAATGCATAGGTGGGCAGTTCCACTCGCTGCCGACCGGGCAGGACCCGTTCCCAGTCGATCGTGATGCCCTGCACGTGGGCGGCGGCGATCGCCTCGGCGATCCCCTGCGCCTCGTCGCCGCGTCCGGGCAGCGTCGGAATCGCGTTCGGGACCACTTCGGCGGCCAGCGCGGCCAGGCCCGCCCCCGGGCCGACTTCGACACAGTGGGTGACGCCGAGTTCGTCCAGCGCACACATTCCCTCATGGAAGCGCACCGGTTGCCGCAGGTGCCGCGCCCAATAGTCCGGCGACCCGAGCTCGTCGTCGGTGGCGAGGCGTCCGGTGACGTCGGAGACGATCGGAATCGTCTGCGGCCGTGTGCTCAGTCTCGACACGACATCGGTGAACCGGTCGAGGACCGGGTCCATCAGCACCGAGTGGAAGGCCCGCTCGACCCGTAGGCTCGTCGTCTTGAGCCCGGCGGCGGCCAACGTGTCGACCGCAACGCGAACGTCCGGTGCGGCGCCCGCCAGGACCACCGCCTCGGCACCGTTGACCGCCGCGAGATCGACACCCCCGCCGACCCGTGCCATGACATCCTCCGCGCGAGCCCGGACCGCGATCATCAAACCCGGCTCTGTCGACTCCATCAATCGGCCGCGCTCGGCCACCAGTGCGGCGGCGTCGGGCAGGCTGAACACTCCCGCGACGTACGCTGCGGTCAGCTCCCCGATGGAATGACCGATCAGGAAGTCGGGGGTGATGCCCCAATCCCGCAGCAGCCGGTACAGCGCGACCTCGACGGCGAACAACGCCGGCTGGGTGAATTCGGTGCTGTCCAGCTTCCCATGATCCGCCTCCTCACCCCAGAGCACCTGCTGCACAGGAATTTCCACATGATCGTCGAGTGCCGCACAGACCTCGTCCAGCGCGTTCGCGAAGACCGGGAAGGTGGCGTAGAGCCCGCGGCACATCCCGATCCGCTGCGCCCCCTGGCCGGTGAACATGAAGGCGGTCTTGCCCCGGACGCTCGTCCCGGCGACGACGTTTCCACCCGCCCGTCCCGCGGCGATGCGGGCCAGTCCCTCGCGCAGATCTCCAGCGGTCCGCCCGATCACCGCGGCGCGGTGGGCGAATGCGGTTCGACCGGTGGCCAGCGAGTAGGCGAGATCGGCCGGATCAGGGAGTTCGGTCTCAGCCCGGTCGACGAAGCCGACGAGTCGCGCCGCCTGCGCACGCAGCGCATCATCGGACTTTCCGGAGATCACCCAGACCAACGGGGACCGGGACGCTGGCTGCGTCACCTCCGGCGCGGGAGCGTCAGGCGCCTGTTCCAGGATCATGTGCACGTTCGTACCGCTGATACCGAACGACGAGACGCCCACGCGGCGAGGCCGTCCCGTCTGCGGCCACGCGACCGATTCGGCGAGCAGCGAGACCTCACCCGCCGTCCAGTCGACGTGTCGGGTGGGGGCGTCGCCGTGCAGGCTCGCGGGCAATATCCCGTGCCGCATCGCCATCACCATCTTGATGACTCCGGCGACTCCCGCCGCCCCCTGGGTGTGACCGAGGTTCGACTTGACCGAACCGAGCCACAGCGGTTGACCGACCCGGTCCTGCCCGTAGACGGCGAGCAGGGCCTGCGCCTCGATCGGATCGCCGAGCGTCGTCCCGGTGCCGTGTGCCTCGACGGCGTCGATGTCGGCGGGGCCGAGCGACGCATCTGCCAACGCCTGTCGGATGACCCGTTCCTGGGAGGGGCCGTTCGGCGCGGTGATCCCGTTCGATGCACCGTCCTGATTGACCGCCGACCCGCGGATGATCGCCAGCACCCGGTGACCGTTGCGTTCGGCGTCGCTCAGTCTCTCGAGCACCACCATGCCCGCGCCCTCGCCGAGTCCGGTGCCGTCCGCCCGGTCGGAGAACGGCTTGCACCGCCCGTCCGCGGCGAGCCCGCGTTGGCGGCTGAACTCGACCAGTATCCCGGGCGTCGACATCACCGTCGCGCCGCCGGCCAGCGCCAGCGTGCATTCGCCGTCGCGCAGCGCCCGCGCCGCGAGATGCATCGCCACCAGCGACGACGAGCACGCCGTGTCGACGGTGACCGCCGGCCCCGTGAAGCCGAGAGAGTACGAGATCCGTCCGGAGGCCACACTGTTGCTGGTCCCGGTCATCAGATAGCCCTCAGCATCGACGTTCCGCCGACTCATCAGCTGGAAGCCGTAGTCGCCGCCCATCATGCCGATGTACACGCCGGTGTCGACGAGGTCGGGTGAATCCGGCTGCACCCCTACCCGTTCGAGCGCTTCCCAGGCGCTCTCGAGGAGCAGGCGGTGCTGCGGGTCCATCGCTACCGCTTCGCGCGGGCTGATCCCGAAGAACTCGGCATCGAATTCGTCTGCGTCGTAGAGGAACCCGCCCTCGCGCATGTACGTCGTCCCCGCACGGCTCGGGTCGGGGTCGTACACCTCGCCGAGGTCCCAGCCCCGGTTCTCGGGATAGGCACCCGCGACGTTACGGCCGTCGCAGACCAACTGCCACAGGTCATCCGGGCTGTACACCCGGCCCGGATATCGGCAGGCCATTCCGACGATGACGATCGGGTCGTCGCGGCGGCCGGTGCGCACCGGCGGCGCCGGTTGCGCGACAGAACTGCCACCGAGCACGCGCGCCGCGAGTTCCCGGGCGAGCGCGCCGGCGGTCGGATGGTCGAAGACCAGGGTCGCCGGGAGGCTGACGCCGGTGGCCGTGGCCAGCTGATTGCGCAACTGCACGGCGGTCAGCGAGTCGAAGCCGAGTTGCTTGAAGGCTCGCTCCGGGTCGATCGCCTCTTTACCCTCGTGACCGAGCACGGCCGCCACGTGCGTCGTGACGAGATCCAGCATTCTGCCGTGCCGGACATCGGGATCCAACGCCCGCAACTCCTCGGCCAGGCCGGTGGGTGAATCGGCCGCCGCGGCGTGGCGACGGCGCAGTCCGAGCACTCGGCGCAGGATCGGCGGTGTCGAGTCGGCGTCGGATCGAGCCGTGCGGGCCGAGAGTCGCAGCGGCACGATCAGCGGACGGTTCACCTTGAGCGCCGAGTCGAACAGTGCCAGACCCGACTCCTGACCGATCGTGTCGATTCCGCTGCGCCGCAGGCGGTCGAGGTCGTCCGAGTTCAGGTGGGAGGTCATCCCGCTGGGCCTGTCCCACAATCCCCAGGCCATCGAGATCGCCGGCAGTCCGCGGAGGCGGCGATGCTGCGCGAGTGCATCGAGTACGACGTTCGCCGCCGCATAGTTCGACTGTCCGGCGCCGCCGAGCACGCCCGCCGCGGAGGAGAACAACACAAACGCCGAAAGATCTCGATTCCGGGTGAGCTCGTGGAGATTCCAGGCGCCGTCCACCTTGGGTCGGAGCACGGCGTGCAACTGCTCCGGGCGCATGTTGGCGGCGGTCACATCGTCGAGCACCCCGGCCGCATGGACCACGCCGGACAGGTCGGGGATACCCGCGAGCAGGGTGGCCACCGCCGAGCGGTCGGCCACGTCACAGGCGGCGACAGTTGCGATCTCGGCCCCCGCCTCGGTGAGCTCGGCCCTCAGTTCGGCTTCGTCGTCGCCATCGAGTTCGTGTCTGCCGGTCAACACCAGTCGGCGGACCCCGTGCGTGGCGACGAGATGGTGGGCGATCAGTCTGCCGATCGTCCCCGTGCCGCCGGTGATCAACACCGTGCCGATCGGGTCGAAGTGAGCCGGTGCGCTGTCCGAGGGTTCCGGCGCCGGGACGAGCGTGGGGGCCAGCAGCACGCCGTCGCGGATCGCCAGTTGAGGCTCGTTGCCCGACAACGCCGCCGACAACAGCCCGGAATCGACGGACACCCCGACTGTCGCATCCAGGTCCACCAGCGTGATGCGGTCCGGGTGCTCGTGCTGCACGGCACCGATCAGACCCCATACCGCGGCAGCGGACACGTCGTCCATCGGTTCGTCGTCGCGGACCGCGACCCCGAGTCGGGTCGTCACCAGCAACCGGGTTTCCGCCAGGCGATCGTCACCCAGCCAGGACTGCACCGCCCGCAATGTCGTCTCCGCGGCGGCGTGCGCCCGGGTCGGGACGTCCGATGCCTCGCCCGGCTCACCGGACAACCACAGGATGTGACCGGTGGGGTCGGCTCCGGCGAGTGCCTCGGTGAGCGGTAAGAGGTCGACCGTTCCCACTCCGGACACACCGATCGGTATCCAGTCCACGCGGTAGAGGCTGCCGGCCGGACCCGCGGCGGACAGGTGTGTGTCGCCGATCTCCCTCAGCGTCAACGAATCCGAGGTCAGCACCGGACGTCCGTCCGCGTCGTATGCAACTATCCGGCATCGCTCCGGACCGATCGGGGTGATGCGGACGCGCAGACTCGTCGCGCCGACCGCATGCAGTTGCACCCGGCCCCAGGCGAACGGCAACCGGATCCCACCGGCACCGGCGTCGGTCGATCCCAGTGCTATCAGATGCAGTGCCGCATCGAGCAGCGCCGGGTGGATCCCGTACCCCACGACCGCTGCGGCCGGGTCCTCACCGCGCAGCCGCACCTCGCCGTACAACTCGTCGTCGCGGCGCCATGCCGCCCGCAGGCCGCGGAAGGTCGGCCCGTACCCGTAGCCGGCCTGGTCGAGCTGTTCGTACAGTCCCCGGGTGTCGATCGACGTGGCCTCCGTCGGCGGCCACCGCTGCTGCGACGGCTCGACGAAATCCGCTGCCGCGGACAGTGTCCCGGTGGCGTGCCGGGTCCACGGCGTCTCCGGCGAGGCGTCGGCGGGCCGGGAGTGCACCGTCACCGTGGCCTTCCCGGCGTCACCGTCGGCCAGTGCACTCACCTGCAGGGCGACCTCGCCCTCGACGGGGATCACCAATGGCGTCTCGATGGCGAGGTCCTCGAGCTGCCCGCAGCCGACGCGATTGCCCGCGTGGAGCGCGAGTTCCACGAACGCCGTCCCGGGCAACAGCACGGTGCTGTCCACGGCATGGTCGCGCAACCACGGAAGCCGCTCCGGTGAGAGCAGACCCGTGAAGACGATGCCCCGGCCCTCGCCGAGTTCGACCGATGCGGCGAGCATCGGGTGTCCGCCCGGATCCATACCGGTCGACGCGGCGTCACCCGGCGACTCGGACTCGTCCAACCAGAAGCGTCGATGCTGAAAGGCATACGTGGGCAGGTCGACCCACGGCTGCCCGTCCTCGTGTCGGGCCCAGCCGACCCGATCCCACGCGACGTGCAGTCCGTGTACCCGAGCCTCCGCGAGCGCGGTGGTGAACTGCCGTAGGTCGGCGCGATCACGGCGCAGCGTCCCGCTGACGTGGCCGGTGACGCCCGCCGAGTCGAGGGTCTCCTGGAGCGCAGCGGTCAGGACGGGATGGCTGCACGACTCGATGAACAGTCGATACCCGTCCGCGATCAGCGCCCTCGTCGCCTGCTCGAACCGCACCGGCCGGCGCAGGTTCCGATACCAGTAGTCCGCGTCGAGGGTGGTGCCGTCCACCGCGCCGCCGGATACCGTCGAGTAGAACGGAATCCGCGAACGCTGCGGCGTGATCGAGGCGAGGACGTCCAGAATCGGCCTGCGCAGAACCGACACGTCCGCGCAATGCGACGCGTACTCCACGGCGATCCGCTTGGCCTGGACACCGTCACGCTGCCACCGTTCGACCAACTCGTCGAGCGCATCGGCACGGCCGGACAGCACCGTTGCGGACGGCCCGTTGATCGCCGCCACCTCGACGGCGCCCGCCCAGGGTCGAATCGTCTCCCGCACGTCGTCGGCCGACAACGCCACCGAGGCCATCCCACCGCCGCGGCGCGCCGATGCGGCGATCACTTTGCTCCGCGCCGCGACGACCAGCGCGGCATCGGGCAGGCTCAGGGCGCCTGCCACACAGGCGGCGGCGATCTCGCCCTGCGAGTGCCCGATGACGGCGGCGGGTTCGACGCCATGGGCGCGCCACAGTCGCGCAAGTCCGACCATCACCGCGAACAGCGCGGGCTGGACGACATCGGCCCGATCCAGCGAAGCCGGGTCGCGGTCCCGAAGCACGTCGAGCAAGGAGAAGCTCGTGTGGGGAGCGAGCGCCCCGGCGACTTCGCGCACGCCCTCGGCGAACTCCGCAGACGTGTCCAGCAGGTCCACGGCCATGCCCACCCACTGTGCGCCCTGGCCGGGAAAGACGAAGACAGGCCGGTCCCCGGTCTCCACCGCCACACCGGCGACCACATTGGGCGCCGGAGCGCCCCGCCCGAGCGCATCGAGACCGACCAGCAGGCCTCGAGGTTCATCACCGATCACGGCCGCGCGGTGAGGGAGGGTCGCTCGCGATCGCAGCAGCGCCTCGGCCACCACGGCCGGCGCCTGTTCCGGGTGGTCTGCGGCGCACTTGCGCACCCGCTCCGCCTGAGCCCGCAATGCCGCCTCGGTCTGGCCGGAGACGAACCAGGCCACGACTTCGCTCGGGGAGCCGACAGTTTCGTCAGGTCGAGGTTCGACCGGCGGTGCCTGTTCCAGAATGAGGTGGGCGTTGGTGCCGCTGATGCCGAACGACGAGACCGCGGCCCGGCGGGGCCGATCGACCTGCGGCCACTCCCGGTTCTCGGTGAGCAGGGACACCGCTCCGGCAGACCAGTCGACGTGGGGGGTCGGGCGGTCGACGTGCAGGGTCTGCGGCAGCACGCCGCACCGCATCGCGGTGATCATCTTGATCACCCCCGCGACCCCCGCGGCCGCCTGGGTGTGCCCGAGGTTCGACTTGACCGAGCCGAGCCACAACGGCCGGCCCGCAGGTCGATCGCGGCCGTAGCAGGCGATCAACGCGGACGCCTCGATCGGATCGCCCAGCGTGGTGCCGGTGCCGTGCGCCTCGACGGCGTCGACGTCGGCCGGGCCCAATCCAGCACTGGCCAGTGCCTGCCGGATCACGCGTTCCTGAGCCTGTCTGTTCGGCGCGGTCAGCCCGTTGCTCGCGCCGTCCTGGTTCACCGCGCTGCCCCGGATGACGGCGAGGATGCGCCGCCCGTTCCGCTGCGCATCGGACAGGCGTTCCAGCGCGATCACGCCGGCGCCCTCGCCCCAGGCCGTACCGTCCGCGGCGGCGGCGAACGCCTTGCACCGACCGTCCCTGGCCAGGCCGCGCTGGCGGCTGAACTCGACGAACACCCCCGGGGTCGCCATGACGGTCGCCCCACCCGCGAGCGCCAGTTCGCACTCGCCGCTGCGCAGCGCAGCCATGGCGAGGTGGATCGACACCAGCGACGAGGAGCAGGCCGTGTCGACGGTGATCGCCGGCCCGGTCAGCCCGAAGCTGTAGGCCACACGGCCGGAGGCGACGCTCATGGCGTTGCCGGTGATGAAGTAGCCGGCGAGATCTTCGGGCGGTGCACCGCCGGCCAGCGTTCCGTAGTCGATGCCGGACAGTCCGGTGAAGACCCCGATCCGGCGGCCACGCACCGACCGCGGGTCCAGGCCCGCGCTCTCGAAGGTCTCCCAGCTCGTCTCGAGAAGCAGCCGCTGCTGGGGATCCATGGCCAGCGCTTCACGGGGCGAGATGCCGAAGATCTGCGGATCGAATCCCGCCGGGTCGTCGAGGAAGCTGCCCGCGGTCGTGTAGGTCGTACCGGCCTGCTCGGCCTTCGGGTCGTAGAGTTTCGACAGCGGCCAGCCCCGGTCGTCGGGGAATCCGGTCACGGTGTCCGAGCCCGATTCGATCAGTTGCCACAGATCCTGCGGCGACTTCACCCCGCCCGGATACCGGCACCCCATCCCGATGACGGCGATCGGCTCGCGGGTCGCACCTTCGGCCTCGCGAAGCCGCGCTTTCACCTGGTAGAGCTCCGTGGTGACCCGCTTCAGGTAGTCGAGGAGCTTCGCCTGATCGGCCAACGAGATCAGCTCCTAACCAGAGCCCCCCGTGCCGGTGCGGAAAGTTCGATTGTATCCGCCGGAGCCACCCGCGAGCGGCGCTCTGGTAACCCGGGCCACTGCGGTCAGCGCGCGGAACCGCCGAGTCGATGACAGGCTTGACCTCGTGGACATCGACGCGATCATCACTCTGGTATCCGGCTGGGACGGCGCGCTGGCGGTGACTGCGGCCGACGGGGACGGCAGCCCGGCGCTCGCGTGGGGCGACAGCTTCTTCTACTACGCGCCCGACGGCGTGATGCCGCAGCGAACGCAACCGTTCGCGACGATCGTCACCAAGAACTACCCCGGCGACGACTCATCGCGCCTGGACCGCCCCGGAGTCTTCCGGCTGAACATCGACGCGGGGCGCGGCCTCGCGCAGGAACACACCGAGGACGGGGCCGACCCTGCCGCTCCGGACGCGTTCTTCGCCCACCCGGTGTACGGCGCTGCGGGGTGGATTTCGGTCATCAGCCCGGCGGCGGTCACGGCCGAACCGGCGAAGGAGCTACTGCATCAGGCGTACCAGGTGGCGCGGGATCGGTACGAGCGGCGAAATCGGGGCTGACTCGGGCCGGGCTGTCCGGCGCTACACCAGCGCCGGACAGCGACCGACTATCAAGTTTTCTTGATACCTGCAGATAGATCCTGATAGGCACCCGCAACTCGGTGCGATGACCTTGACAGCGAACCCCATCCCCTACCGCCGCTCCCCCAGCACCAGCGCGAACCGCCGTCGCTCGTCCACCCACTGCCCGACCACGTCGAAGCCGGCCTCGTCCAGTTCCCCCTCGATCCCGGGCAGCCGGAACTTCGCCGACACCTCGGTGCGCATCTCCTCGCCCGCCTCGAAGTCGACCGTCAGGCCCAGATCCGCGACGGTGACGGTCATCGCCGTGCGGGCCCGCAGCCGCATCTCGATCCACTCGTTCACGGAATCCCACAGTGCGACATGATCGAAGCACTCCGGCGCGAAGTCGGCGCCCAGCTCGCGGTTGACCACCCGCAGCACGTTCCGGTTGAACTCCGCGGTCACCCCGGCCGCATCGTCGTACGCGGGCACCAGAACCGCCGGGTCGGTCACCAGCCCGACCCCCAGCAGCAGCTTCTCGCCCGCCGCGAGCACCTTCGCCACCTCGCCGAGGAAGTCGGCGCGCTCGGACCGGACGAAGTTGCCGAGCGTGCCGCCGAGGAACGCGATCATCCGCTTGCGGCCGCCGGGCAGCGCCTCGAGGGTGCCGGTGAAGTCGCCGACCACCCCCAGCACCTCGACACCGGGGAACTCGGCACCGATCTGCTCGACAGCGCCGCCGAGAGCGCTCACCGACACGTCCTGCGGCACATACCGGCGCAGATGCCCGGCGTCGCGCATCGCCCCCAGCAGCAGCCGGGTCTTCTCCGAGGACCCGGACCCCAGTTCGACCAGCGTGTCGGCCCCGCTGACCATCGCGATCTCACCGGCACTGCGCCGCAGCAACTCCCGCTCGGTGCGAGTCGGATAGTACTCGGGTAGCCGGGTGATCTCGTCGAAGAGCTCGCTGCCCCGGGAGTCGTAGAACCATTTGGGCGGCAACCACTTCGGCGAGTCCGCGAGCCCCTGCAGCACATCGGACCGCAGCGCCGCGGCAAGCTGCTCGGGGGTCAGGTGCACATCCAGCGAAACCGTGCTCATCGCGCTCCTTCTATATCTCCGTCACCGTCACCTCGCCGATCCGGGCGACCACCAGGTGACGGTCCGGGACCTGTTCCCAGCCGGGCTCGTCGTCGAACGGTTCGGAACTCACGTACACCGCGTCCGGGGTGGACCGCACCGCCAACGCGTGGTCCCACGCGGACGCCACGAGCACGCGGCCGTCGCCGAGTAGCAGGTTCAGCCGCGCGCCGGGCACCGCCCCGGCCACCTCGCGGACCACCGACGCGACCGCGACCTCCGGGTTCATCACCCGCAGCCGGGCGCGCACCGCCGCCCACAGCACCGCCGAGTCCGTCGGCGTCTCCATCGTCATCAGGTCGATCACATCGAGTTGTGAGGCCAACGGCACCAACGACTCCGGCCACCCCGGGACCCGGCCGTTGTGGCTGAACGCCCACCACTCGTCGACGAACGGCGCACACGCGGCCTCGCTGATCGGCATGCCAACGGTCGCGGACCGCACCGCGGCCACCACCGCGCCCGACGTCGCCGCGCTCAGCACGCCCTCGACCGCCGGGTCCGACCAGATCGGCGTGGCACTGCGGTGGCGGACCAACCGGTCCTCCCGGCCCCACCAGGCGACGCCGTAGCCGTCGGCGTTGACAGTGCCGCCGCCGCGCATGTCCCGCGGCGCCCACGACTGCCGGTACAGCGAGTTCTCGCCCGCGGTGAGCAACTCCGAGACCGGCCGCGCAGGACCGAGATACCCCAGGTGCCGGCACACGACGTCAGATCTCGTCCGGGGTCAGGTCGCGGGCGAGCCGGAACCCGGCGAAGATCTGCCGCCGGATCGGATGGTCCCAGTTGCGGAAGGTGCTGCGCGCGACCACCTCGTCGGTGCCGAACGATCCACCGCGCAGCACCCGGTAGTCGCCGCCGAAGAACACCTCGGAATACTCCCGATACGGGAACGCGGCGAAGCCGGGGTACGGCTCGAAGCCCGACGAGCACCACTCCCACACGTCGCCGATCATCTGGTGCACACCAAGCGCCGACGCCCCGTCCGGGTACGCACCGACCTCCGCCGGCCCGAGGTGCCGCTGCCCCAGGTTCGCCCGCGTGGCGTCCGGGTCCTCGTCGCCCCACGGGTGGCGGCGCGAGCGTCCGCTCGGGTCGTAGCGCGCGGCCTTCTCCCACTCCGCCTCTGTCGGCAGCCGTTTGCCGGCCCAGCGGGCGAACGCCTGCGCTTCGAACCAGCACACGTGCACGACCGGCTCGGACTCGGCGATCGGCTCGAGCGCGCCGAACCGCCGTCGCCACCAGGCGTCGCCGTCACGCTCCCAGAACTGCGGCGCGACAAGACCTTCGGCGAGCCGGTGCGCCCAGCCCCGGGTGCTCCACAACTCCTCGCGGTGATAGCCGCCGTCGGCGATGAACTCCAGATACCGCCTGTTGGTCACCGGCGCGGTCTCGATGGCGAACGCCGGCACGTCCACCCGATGCTGTGGCCGCTCGTTGTCCAGCGCCCACGGCTCGGCGTCGGTGCCCATCAGGAACGGCCCACCCGGCACGATCGCCTCGTCGGCCTGCGGCGGTCGCGCGGCGCGGGGGGACGCCGGCGCATCGAGCACCGGTCGGCCGCGGCGGAGCTGATGGGTGGCGAGCATGGTCTCGTCGTGCTGCTGTTCGTGCTGGGCGATCATCCCGAACGCGAAGCCGAACTCCTCGAGCCTGCGCCCGCCGAAGCTGCTGCGGCCCAGCACATCCCACACCTTGTCACGGACGGTGCCCACATATCCGCGGGCCTCCTGCGGCCCCAGCAGCGGCAACGCCGGGCGGCTCGCGCGGGGATGCTGGAAGGCGTCATACAGACTGTCGATGTCCGACCGCAGCGGCTCACGCCCCCCGACGTCGCGCACCAGCCACAGCTCCTCCTGGTTGCCGATGTGTGCGAGGTCCCACACCAGCGGCGACATCAGCGGCGAGTGCTGGGCGACCAGGGCGGCGTCGTCGATGCTGTCGGTGAGCAGCGTCGTCCGCGCCCGCGCCCGCACCAGTTCCGCCTCGGCCCGCGATCGCAGCAGTTCGATGTCGCTCATCGGTTCCTTTCCTGGCTCGGACTGAGCCGCCGACGACATCGCGCCGCTGCGAGGCCGATCTCGCCCGCGAAGCCGGCGTCCTCTGCATGCGCGGCCGCCAGCTCGAGCAGTTGCACTGCGGCACCGCGCAATTCACCGTCACGCAGGCCTCGCCGGGCGGCCGTCCGCCATTGCCCCACTGTGCCGTCGGCGATCGACAGTGCCTGCTCCGCAACGGCCTCGGATGAGGTCAGCGCGGCGACGACCGCGATCGGCACGCGCCAGCCGTCGCCGGGCTGCGCGTCGAGGTAGCGCACCTCGAGATGCCCGCGGGCCCGCACCGGCGGGAACAGCGTGGTCAGGTGGTAGTCGAGGTCCTTCGTCGTCGGCTCGCGGCCCAATTCGTCGTCCAGCGCACCGTCGATCCAGTCCGCGAAACTCGCCCCTTCCGGCGCCGCCCACGAGCTACCCGACCCGACCACGCACAGCAGCGGCACGTCGAGACTCCACGCGGCGTAGTCGGCGACCGGCACCGGCGACCCCTCGGGCGCTCTGGTGCGGTCGCGGTCCAGTTCCAGCCACGTGCGCATCCGCTGCGAGGCCCACTCGTCGCCCGGCGCACCGCACAGCCGGGGCGAATCCGCGAAAGCCGCGACCAGCGCGGGACCGATCGCGTTGAGCAACTGCCAGCGCCGTCGGGCCTGCGCCCGGTCGATCCCGGCGTCGACGCTCACCTGCACCGCCGCGGTGTTGCACATCATCAACTTGCCGAACGGGCCGACCCTGGTGAACAGCTGCTCCATCGCGGCATACCGCGGGTGCTGCAGGATCCGGTCGGCGGAGCGCTCGCGGTCGGCTGCCCCGGGGACCGGCGCGATGGCAGCGGACCGCAGCAGGCTCATCAACTCTGCGGAATCGGCCGACATCGCCGTGCACAGTTCCCGCACGGACGCGTGGGGCGCGCTGGAGAGCTCGATCTGGCCGCCGGGCTCGACGGTGACGGCCGAACCGCCGGGCAGCGGGATCGCCGGGGATTCGGGGGCGACGCTGGTGGGCGCGTGATGACCGAGCGCTCCGGCGAGCCGCTGCGGAGACGGGCGGCGCAGATCGTCTCCGGGGCAGGCCGTGAGCCATTCGAGCTCGGCACCGACCAGCTCCGGCGGACCGAGCTTGAAACACACCCCACCGACGTAGGCCTCGGCAGCGGCGCGCGAGGTCAACGCGGGTGAATCGACTGCCAGTGCCATGCGGCCTCCGGACCGGATCCTCGGCGGGGCCGCGCAGAACGCCCCCGCGTGCGATCAACCGTGCGTTCCCGAGAGTAGAGCGCCGACGGCCCGAATGCGAGGAATCCGCAAGGGCCCGTTGTGTCGCCGCCCCTGTCGCACCCGGCCGATAGGCTGACGACATGAGCGACCAGTCCAACGCCACCATCTATCACAACAGGCGCTGCAGCACGTCCCGCAAGACGCTGCAGTTGCTGCGCGACAACGGCATCGAGCCGACCATCGTGAACTACCTCGACGAGCCGCCGACGCGCGCGGAGCTCGCCTCGCTGATCGAGCAGGCCGGGCTGCAGGTGCGCCAGGCGATCCGCGCCAAAGAGGACATCTACAAGGAGCTCGGGCTCGCCGACGCATCCGACGACGAGCTGCTCGACGCCATGATCGCGCACCCGATCCTGATCGAGCGGCCGCTGGTCGTCACCGAGCGCGGCGTGCGGCTGGCCCGGCCGGTCGAGAACATTCTGGAGATCCTGCCGGAGTAGGGGCCTGTTCCACGTCCGACCGCTGACCGGGAAGCACCTTCCCCGCCCTCACGGCCGGCGGGTACACACCAGGATCAGCGTGGCATGCCGAATGTCATGCCGACCCGAATATCTGCGAGAGGACCTGCCATGCCCGATGCCACCTCGATCCGTCCGCTGCCCGCAGACCAGATCGCCCACTGGGACCACGAAGCCGACGTGGTGATCGCCGGTTTCGGTGTGGCGGGGGCCTCCGCCGCGGTCGCCGCCGCCCAGGCCGGGGCCGACGTGCTGGTGCTCGAGCGCACCGGCGGGTGGGGTGGCGCGGCCGCCATGGCCGGTGGCTTCATCTACATGGGCGGCGGCACCCCGTTGCAGAAGGCCTGCGGCTTCGAGGACACCGTCGAGAACATGAAGGCGTTCATGAAGGCCGCGCTCGGGCCGGGGACCGACGAGGCGAAGATCGACGCCTACTGCGAGGGCAGCGTCGACCACTACCACTGGCTGGTCGACGAGTGCGGGGTGCCGTTCAAGGAGAGCTTCTGGGGCGAGCCGGGCTGGGAGCCGCCGTACGACGACGGCCTGCAGTACACCGGCGGTGAGAACGCGGCGCCGTTCAACGCCACCATCCCGGCCGCGCCACGCGGCCACGTCCCACAGATGTCCGACAAGCAGAGCGGCGGCGAGCGCGGCGGCGGCTACATGCTGATGAAGCCGCTGGTTGACACCGCCACCGCGCTCGGGGTGCGCGCCGAGTACGACGTTCGCGCGCAGACGCTGGTCGTCGACGCGGACGGACGGGTGGTCGGGCTGGTCGCCAAGCAGTACGGCAAGCAGGTGACCTTCCGCGCCCGACGCGGAGTCGTGCTGGCGACCGGCAGCTTCGCCTACAACGACACGATGCTGCGGTCGTACGCGCCGAAGATGGTCGGCCGGCCCGCCGCGTCGATCGAGGAGCACGACGGCCGCGCGATCCAGATGGCGCAGGCCCTCGGCGCGGACCTGGCGCACATGGACGCCGCCGAGGTCGCGTTCTTCTGCGACCCGCAGCTGTACATCCGCGGGATCCTGGTCAACGGCCGGGGGCAGCGATACATCAATGAGGACACCTACCCGGGCCGCGTCGGCCAGGCCACGTTGTACGAGAACAAGAACGAGGCGTTCCTGATCATCGACGAGGCCGCGCACGACGAGGCCCACACCCGGCCGAGCGCGACCCCGTTCCTGCGCCACAAGCCGAAGTGGGTGTGCGAGACCGTCGAGGAACTCGAGGCGGAGATGGGACTGCCCGGCGGCGCGCTGCAGGCGACGGTCGACGTCTACAACCGGCACGCGGCGAACGGCGAGGACCCGATGTTCGGCAAGAAGGCCGAGTGGACCAAGCCGATCGGATCGCCCGTCGCGGCCATCGACCTGCGCGGCATGACCGGCGGGTTCACACTCGGCGGCCTGCGCACCAGCGTCGACTCCGAGGTGGTGCACGTGTCCGGCGAGCCGATCCCAGGCCTGTTCGCGGCGGGCCGCTGCACCTCTGGCGTGTGCGCGGGCGGCTACGCGTCCGGAGCCTCACTCGGCGACGGCAGCTTCTTCGGCCGCCGCGCGGGACGGTCCGCAGCGGCCGCGAGCTGACCTGCCGGCGGCGGCGCCGGTTCGCGACGCCGCCGCCCGTACGGTAGGCTCTTTCGAGTTGTCTCGGCGAGGGTGAACCATTCGAGTTCGTCTCCAGTTTGGCTCACCGTGATCGACGCGACTACGACTCTCGGGCTTCCCTCGGGTCGTGTTCGCGCGAGCGCATCCGCCGCGACAAGAACACCTACCACCCATTCGCGAAGGAGCCCGTCATGTCTGACGCCAACCGTCTCACCGCCGCAGTCCGCACCGAATTCGGTAAGGGTGCCGCGCGCCGTGCGCGCCGCGACGGACAGGTTCCTGCGGTCCTCTACGGTCACGGCACCGACCCGGTGCACCTGAACCTGCCGACCCGCGACTTCGCGGCCGTGCTGCGTGCACACGGCACCAACGCCGTGCTCTCGCTGGACATCGACGGCAAGGAGCAGCTGGCGCTGACCAAGTCGGTCGTCGTGCACCCGATCCGCAACTACATCGAGCATGCCGACCTGCTGGTCGTCAAGAAGGGCGAGAAGGTCACCGTCGAGGTGCCGATCGTGCTCGTGGGCGAGGCCGGCCCGGGCGCGCTGGTCACCCAGGAGGCCACCACCATCAAGCTCGAGGCCGACGCGCTGTCGATCCCGGAGCAGGTCGAGGTGTCGATTGCGGGTGCCGAGGTCGGCACCCAGTTCCTGGCCGGACAGGTCACCCTGCCCTCCGGCACCGCGCTGCAGGACGACGCCGAGCTGCTGCTGGTGAACATCGTCGAAGCCCAGGCCGCACCGGCCGAGGAGGGCGCCGAGGGCGAGGCCACCGAGGCCGAGGCCGAGGCCTGATCGACTCTCTGCACCAGCAGCAGCGGCGCGCCACCTATCCGGTGGCGCGCCGCTGCTGCGTTGAGCGCCCCGCACCCGCCCTGACAGGATGAACACGTGAGCACCCATGCCCCTGCCCTGGTCGCCGGACTCGGCAACCCCGGCCCGCAGTACGAGCGCACCCGCCACAACGTCGGATTCATGGTCGCCGACGTGCTCGCGGCACGCATGGGCGGAAAGTTCAGCGCGCACAAGCGAAGTGGCGCGGAGATCATTCAGGGCCGGATGGCGGGCCGATCGGTGGTGCTGGCCAAGCCCCGCACGTTCATGAACCTCTCGGGCCGTCCGGTCGCCGGGTGCGCGCAGTTCTTCTCCATCGACCCCGCCAACGTCGTCGTCGTGCACGACGAGCTGGACCTGGACTTCGGCACCGTGCGGCTCAAGCTCGGCGGCGGCGAGGGCGGGCACAACGGGCTGCGCTCGATCAGCTCGTCGTTGGGCACCAAGGACTACCTGCGGGTGCGGGTCGGCATCGGCCGCCCGCCGGGCCGGATGGACCCGGCTGCGTACGTGCTCAAGCCGTTCTCCGCGGCCGAGCGCAAGGAGTTGGACCTCGTCTGCGAGGAAGCCGCCGATGCGGTCGAGCAGCTGCTCGAGCACGGGCTCGAGGCCGCGCAGAACCAAGTGCACGGCCGCTGAGCGGCGAGCCGATGAACCAGACCGAGCCAGTGGTGCCCGCGTCGACCGGCAAGTCGCTACGGATCACGCTCGGTGCGGCGGCGGGTGCAGCGCTCGCGGTGCTCGGTTACGTCCCGTTCGTGTGGTGGATGCAGAGTGTCTTCGATGTGCCGCAACCGTCGGTGCACCCCGAGGGCCTGCCGTTGAGTATCGACCCACCCGCTGTCGGGTATTGGGTCAGTTGGGCCGTCCCCGGCGTTGCGGTCCTGCTGTGCACGTTGGCGACGATCCCGTCGCGCCCCGCCCGCCAGTTCGCCCTCCCGCTGGCCATCGCGTTTCTCGCGCTCGCCGGCCTGCTCGCCTGGTTCTTCGTCAGCATGGACCTGTTCTTCACCGCGGACTGACCGGCAGCAGTCGCGCCACGAACGGCGTCGTGTCCGGCAGCGCGGCGGCGACCGTCTGAACGTGGCCGGTCGGATAGGCGTGGAGGGTGAAGTCCACTCGGTTCGCCGCCAGGTCGGCGACGAGCTTGGCGGTCAGGACCGCCGGAACCATCGTGTCGATCAGTCCCTGGCCGAGGAAGATCGGCCGGTCGTAGCCGCTGGTCGGAATGGCCAGCAGGCGCGCGGCCAGGGCCCGCAGGCCCGGCGTGTCGACGGAGCGGGACAGCAACTGTCCGATCGACACGTGCCCGAATCGGGCGGCGGCCTGCGGATAGCACAGGCCCTGCACCTCGTTGACCACCGTCTGCCCGAACGGGCTGAGGTAGGAGCCGACGTCGAGATCCGGGTAGTAGGCCTGCATGCCGGCCAACAGGTAGGCCATGAACACGCCGGTGCCGACGAGCGGCAGCGGCGGGAACTGAGGCCCACCGAGCGGCAACAGTGTCTCGATGTTCGAGGGGACGCCGGTGGCGACCGCGCCCCGGTAATCGAGTTCCGGCGCATACCCGGTGGCCAGTCGCGCGGTGAACATCGCGGCCTGGCCGCCCTCGGACTGGCCGACGACGATCCAGCGGGCGGCCAGGTCGCGGTCGACCGACCGCGCGGCCCGGACCATGTCGATCACGCTGTGCGCCGCCGACCGTCCGTCCAGGTATGGCAGCAGGCCCGGCGTTCCGAGGCCCACGTAGTCGGTGGCGACCACCGCGTAGCCCTGGCCGAGCCAGTGTGTCAGGTAGGCGACCGCGTTCGGCACGGGCTTCTCGACGGTCGGCGCGCAACCGTCCGCCAGTCCGGTGGTGCCGTGTGCCCAGGACACCACCGGCCAACCGCCGGCCGGCGGAGTGCCGGGCGGCACGTAGACCGCCCCGGTGCTGAGCATCGGCAGGTCGTGCGGGCCCTCCGACCAGTAGGTGACCAGGAGATTCCGGGCCGCGCCGGGCAACCGGTGCTGCGAGTCGAGCGGGCCGACCGCCACCACCGTCCCGGGCGGGTCCTCAGGCGCGGCGGCGGCGGCAGGCAGCGCGGCGAACACGGTGTACGCGGTGTACGCGGTTGCCGACGCGGCCGTCACGACGATCGCGACAACCGTTGCGGCTGACGTGCGGATCCACCCCATCGGCGATCACTCCCCCGACCGGAAGCCCGGGCGCGCGTACCGCACGCGGGTACCCGATCAGGCTATCGCCTGGACGCGAGTTACACGGCGGGACTGCGCAACTCGGGCAACCGGGGCGAACCCGCGTCAGCCCAGCAGGGCGGCCGAGCGGGCGCGCCGCAACTTGCCCGAGGAGGTCTTCGGGATCGTTCCCGGCCCCAGCACCGCGACCATGCGGGGCCGCACGCCCGCCTCGGCGAACACCGCATGGGCGACGTCGTGCTCGATCCGCAGCACCTCGGCGTGATCGCGGAAGTCGTTGGTCTCCACCACGACCGCGAAGCTCTCCCGCTTCAGGCCGGCGTCGAGGCGCACCGCGACCGCATTGCCCGGGCGGACCCCGCGTACAGCGCAGGCGGCGCGTTCGACGTCGGTCGGATAGATGTTGCGCCCGCCCATGATGATCACGTCCTTGATGCGTCCGCACACCACGACCAGCCCGTCCTCGGTGAAGTAGCCGACGTCGCCGGTGTCGAGCCAGCCGTCGGCATCCTGCGCGGGTACCGGCCCGTCGACCGTCAGGTAGCCCTGACTGACCGCGGCCCCGCGTACCTCGATGACGCCGACCCCACGGGGGTTGAGCACGGTCCCCTCCTCGTCGACCACCCGCCCCTGAAGGCCCGCCACCAACGGGCCGAGGGTGGCCAGCCGGCGCGCGTTGCTGCGGGTCGACGGCACCGCGGTGCCCATAGCGGAGAGAAGGTCGGGGTCGACCTCGTCGAGGATCTGTCCCTGCAGCGGCGCGGGGATCGTCACCGCCAGCGTCGTCTCCGCCATGCCGTAGCACGGCGCCAGCGCCCGCGGGTCGAGGCCGAAGCGAGCGCCGGCATCGGCGAGCGCGATCATCGTGTCGGGGTCGACCGGTTCGGCGCCGTTCCACATGTACCGCACCGAGCTCAGGTCGACCCCACCGTCCGGCGCCTGCCGGAGCCGACGCGCGAGCAGCGAGTAGGCGAAGTTCGGCGCCGCGGTGACCGTGCCCCGGTACTTGCCGATCAGCTCGGCCCACAGCAGCGGGGCGCGCAGGAACTCCAGCGGCGTGATCGCCACAACCTCCGCGCCGACCTGCATCGGCACCGCGAGAAATCCGATCATCCCCATGTCGTGGAACAGCGGCAGCCAGCTGATCAGCACATCCTTGTCGAACGAGTACTCGACCCGGTCGATCATCGCGTAGGCGTTCGCGTAGAAGTTGGCGTGCGTGATCTGCACGGCCTTGGGCCGGCCGGTCGAGCCCGAGGTCAGTTGCTGCAGCGCGATGTCGCTCTCGGCGACCTCGAGCGGGTCGCTGTCCGGACCGGCGGCGAGTTCGTCGACGGTGAGCACCACGACGCCGCGCTCGAGCAGCAGCGGCCGCGCGGCCTCGAACGGCGCACCGACGACCACCACCCGCGCGTCGATCATCCGCAGCACGATCTCGGTGTCCTGCGCCCACACCGCGAGGTCGGTGCGCGGAGTCGGCTGGTGCAGCATCGTCAGGGCGGCGCCGCGCATCCAGATCGCCTGGCAGGCGGGCGCGATGTCGGCAGGTTCACCCGCCAGCACCCCGACCGCGTCGCCGCGGCCCACACCGGCCGCCGCGAAGGCGCCGGCCATATGCCTCGCGCACCGGTGGACCTCACCCCAGTCGCGGCGCACCGCGCCGTGCGGTTCGCCGGTGATCAGCCCGCGCGGGCTGGCGGCGGCGGTGGCAAACATCTCGTCGGTGAACCTGCTCACGGCTGCTCCTCCGCCCCTCGGCGGGCCCGCACGGCCGGCGAGCCCTGCACTCCGGTTTTCCGCGGCGCCGGGCCGCGTGTTACACGCCTGCGGCGCCGCGGGGCAGCCCGAGTACCCTGGATTGCCGGTCTCCCTGACCGCCCACCCGTCAATCTTCCGCCCGAACCGATCCGTGAAGTGAGGAATCCCCGGTGACAACCGAGTCCGTGCCGGCGTCCGCCAAATCCGTCGCCGCCGAAGCGGGCCGTCGCCGCACCTTCGCGGTCATCTCCCACCCCGACGCCGGCAAGTCGACGCTCACCGAGGCGCTCGCGCTGCACGCCCGGGTGATCTCCGAGGCCGGCGCCATCCACGGCAAGGCCGGACGCAAATCCACCGTCTCCGACTGGATGGAGATGGAGAAGGCCCGCGGTATCTCGGTCAGCTCGACCGCGCTGCAGTTCAACTACACCGCGCCCGACGGCGACGACGACGCCCCGGCGAACGTGATCAACCTGGTGGACACCCCCGGTCACTCGGACTTCTCCGAGGACACCTACCGGGTGCTCACCGCGGTCGACGCGGCGGTGATGCTGATCGACGCGGCCAAGGGCCTCGAGCCGCAGACGCTCAAGCTGTTCCAGGTGTGCCGCCACCGCGGGATCCCGGTCATCACCGTGATCAACAAGTGGGACCGTCCGGGCCGCGCGCCGCTGGAACTGCTCGACGAGATCAACGACCGGATCGGCCTGACCCCGACACCGCTGTTCTGGCCGGTCGGTGTGGCGGGCGACTTCCGCGGTCTGCTCCGGCGCGGCATCGATGGTGCTGCCACCGAGTACGTCCGGTTCACCCGGACCGCCGGCGGGGCGAAGATCGCACCTGAGGAGTTGCTGGACCCGAGTGCCGCGGCCGAGCGCGAGGGTGACGCGTGGCAGACCGCCGCGGAGGAGAGCGAGCTGCTCTCGGCGACCGGTCAGGATCACGACCAGGAGCTGTTCCTCGCCGGCCAGACCTCGCCGGTGATCTTCGCGTCCGCGATGCTGAACTTCGGGGTGCACCAGATCCTCGACACGCTGGTCGCGCTCGCGCCGCCGCCCGGTCAGCGGCTCGGCGTCGACGAGACCGCGCGGCAGACCACCGATCCGTTCAGCGCGGTGGTGTTCAAGGTGCAGGCCGGTATGGATGCGGCGCACCGGGATCGGTTGGCGTTCATGCGGATCGTGTCCGGCACGTTCGAGCGCGGAATGGTCGTCACGCACGCGCAGACCGGCAAGCCGTTCACCACGAAGTACGCGCACACGGTCGTCGGCCGCGAACGGTCGACGGTCGACACCGCCTTCCCCGGCGACATCGTGGGCCTGGTCAACGCGACCGCGCTGGCGCCGGGGCACACGCTGTACGTGGACAAGAAGATCGAGTTCCCCCCGATCCCTTCCTTTGCGCCCGAACACTTCTCGGTGGTCCGGGTGGACAGCGCCAGCAAGTACAAGCAGTTCCGCCGCGCTGTCGACCAACTCGACTCGGAGGGCGTGGTCCAGGTGCTGCGCAACGACATCCGCGGCGACGCCTCACCGGTGCTGGCCGCGGTCGGCCCCATGCAGTTCGAGGTGGTCGTCGCCCGGATGAAGGCCGAGTTCAACGTCGAGCCGCGGCTCGAACCGCTCGGTTACGCGTTGGCGCGGCGCACCGACGCCGAGTCGGCGGACGAGTTGGGTCGTCAGCGCGGGGTGGAGGTGTTCACCCGCAGCGACGGGGTGCTGCTGGCACTGTTCAGCGACAAGTGGCGCCTGCAGTACATCCAGAAGGAACTGCCCGAGCTCACGCTCGAGCCGTTGGTTGCGACCGCGGACTGACTGTCCCGGTACTGGTTTCGCCCGACCCCTCCCAACGGGAGGGGCCGGGCGAACGCAGAAGGCGAGGGTCGGCGCCGTCCAGACCACGGCGCCGACCCTCGCCCGAAAGCGATCCTGAGGGGATCAGGCAGACATCGGGGCCAGCAGCAGGCCGATGCCGACGGCGGAGGCCAGGCCGCCCGCGAGACCCGCGGCGAGACCCGCGTACTTCGCAACGTTTCCCCATGCGCCCATGCTGGCAGCGGTAGATCCCATTTTCGAACTCCTAAGTACCAGGCGCATTTTCGTGCGCTGCTGATGTGACTGAAACTACTGTATGTGCGGGAGTGAGATGTGGCTCACGCCGCTCCCGCTGGGTGGGACCTCGATGTCGGCGAGACCGCCCGACCCTCAGAACCGGCAATGACGCACGCCGACACCGTCGTCGTCGCCCGTCATTGCCGAAAGCTCATGCGGCAGATGTCAGGCCGACATCGGGGCCAGCAGCAGGCCGATGCCGACGACGCCGGCGAGGCCGCTCGCGAGACCCGCGGCGAGACCCGCGTACTTCGCAACGTTGCCCCATGCGCCCATGCTTGCAGCGGTAGATCCCATTTCGAACTCCTTTGCCGGCCGCGCGCTGACGCGCGGTTCACGTTGTGACGCGGAGAACAGTAAAAGGAACTGTGCGTTCTAGATCACGGCAGTCTCACTGAGTGGGAGGAGCCACAGAAAGCGGCACGAGGTGACAGAAAAGGCGCGAAACCCCTGCCGGAGCAGGGATTTCGCGCCCTTTGTATCGGACGACAGTTTTATCTTCGACCGGTCAGATCGGGGTGGAGAAGACCTCCCGCACGGCTTCCGGGTCCACCCCGGACAGCGTCGCCGGGTCCCACGTCGGGGCGTGGTCCTTGTCCACGAGCACCGCGCGGATGCCCTCGGCGAAGTCGGGGCAGCGCGACATCTTGACCGCAACCCGTAGTTCGCGACCCAGACAGTGCTCGAGCGTGCTGCCGCTGCCCTGACGGATCAGCTCCGCGGTCACGCTCATCGACCACGGGGAATGCTTGACCAGCGCCGCGAGGGTTTCGGCAGCCCAACCGTCGTCGTCACCCTTCTCGTCGACCAGGCGGTCGAGCATCCCGCCGACGGTGTCGGCCGAGAACACCGCGTCGATGCGCTCGCGGCGGTCGAGAATCGCTCCGGCCGGAGGCAGGCGCATGTGGTTCGCCAGCGCCGTGTCGATGTCCTCGGCCAGCAGGTCCGCGATGAAGTCGTCCAACTCGAGGCTCGGCACGTAATGGGTGGCCAGGCCCAGTTCCACCGCGTCCGCCGCGGTCAGCCGGGTCCCGGTCAGCCCGAGGTACATCCCGATCGAGCCGGGCAGGTTCGACAGGAAGTGGCTGGCACCCACGTCGGGGATGAAGCCGATCGCCGTCTCCGGCATGGCCAGCACCGCACGCTCGGTGACCACCCGGAAGGCCCCGTGTACGGAGATCCCGAGCCCGCCGCCCATCGCCACACCGTCGATCACCGCGACGTACGGCTTCGGATAGTCGGCGATCAACTGGTCGAGGCGATACTCCTCCGAGAAGTACCCCCACACTGCCTCGGTGTCGCCGCCGAGCCCGGCCTCGCGCACCGCGCGGATGTCGCCGCCGGCGCAGAACGCCTTGGGGATCGCGCTGCGCACGAGCACCGTGTGGACCGCATCGTCGTCACGCCACGCCATCAGCGTGTCGTGCATGTCGCGGATCATTCCGATGTCCAGCGCGTTGAGCGCCGTGGGCCGGTCGAGGAGGATCTCCCCCACCCCGTGTTCCACCCTGGTCTGTACGAACTGCGACGACGAACTCACCGGACCCCTTTCGACGGACCTACCTTTCTCGCACCCTAAGCCCGACACGGCACGCGGTGCCGTCCGGGGCGGGGTCGGTCCGCCGTCAGACCCCCGGAGCGGAGCCGTCCACCGTGGTCGCCTGCGCGAGCGGGCCGGCAAGCATCCAGCGGTGCCCGAACGGGTCGATCAGCGTCGCGTTGCGCCGTCCGTGCCCCTCGTAGGTCCATCGTTCGACCCGCCCACCGGCGAGCCGCGCCCGCGTGAGCACCACGTCGGTGTCGGCGACCGGCAGCATCAGGCTCACCGAGGTCGCGCCGGGCTGCGGTGCCAGCAACCCCATCTCGGGGAACTCCTCGGCCAGGTACACCACCCCGGAACCGAGCGACAGCTCGGCGTGCCCGATTCGGCCGTCGGGCATGACGATCGGCTCCGCGCGCAGTTCCGCGTCGAACGTCTGGGTGTACCAGTCGATCGCCTCGCGGGCGGCACGCACCGTCAGATACGGCACCGCACCGGGCTGCGGAAACCCGGGGCCGGACAGGTCGTATCGGGGCACTCCCGGCTGATCGAAACTCGGGCCGGACATCTCACACCTCCGCCAGTCGCACAGCGCTCGTGTCCCCAGTCTCCACCCGATCACTGCCGTGTCGAGCGGTTCCGTCTTCCGGGGATGACCTGTCGACTCCCGGAAAAGGTCGAAGACCTGCAACTCTGTGCAAAGTTGCAACTCTGGAGCGCGCGACACACCGCGCCCGACCCGATCAATCCAGGTCGGCCGCCAACTCCATCCACTGCTCCTCGGCCGCCTCCTTGTCGGCGACCACCTGGCGCAACTGCGCATCCAGCTCCATCAGCCGCGCGGGTTCGGTCGCCGCCTCGGCCAGCGCGGCGTGCAGCTCGCGTTCCCGATCGTCGAGTTTCGCGACAGTGCGCTCCAGACGCGACAGCTCCTTGCGCGCGGCGCGCTCGGCCGCCCCGTCGCGCTTCGGCGCCGCTGAGTCCTGTCCACCCGCGGCCGGTTGTGTCTGCGCCGAGGCCGGGCGGGCGGCGGCCTGCGCCTCGCGGCGTCGCAGGTACTCGTCGATGCCGCCGGGCAGATTGGTCAACCTGCCGTCCCCGAACAGCGCCCACACCGAGTCGCAGATGCGCTCGATCAGGTAGCGATCGTGGCTGATCACGACCATCGTCCCGGCCCAGCCGTCGAGCAGGTCCTCGAGCTGCTGCAGCGTGTCGATGTCGAGGTCGTTGGTCGGCTCGTCGAGCAGCAGCACGTTCGGCTCGGACATCAGCACCCGGGTCAGCTGCAGGCGGCGCCGCTCACCGCCGGACAGGTCGCCGACGGGCGTGCGCTGCCGCGCCGGACTGAAGCCGAGCCGCTCGGCCAGCTGCGAAGCCGAGACCTCCTTGTCCCCCAAGGTGATCCGCTCGGCCACGTCCTTGACCGCGTCGAGCAGCCGGATGTCGGTGGGCAGGTCGTCGAGTTCCTGACGCAGCCAGCCCAGTCGCACCGTCTGGCCTTGAATCCTCTTGCCGCTGACCGGCTCACGTTCACCGGCCAGCGCCCGCAGCAGGGTGGTCTTGCCGGACCCGTTGATCCCGACCAGTCCGACCCGCTCCCCCGGCGCGAGCCGCCAGGTCAGATCCGAGACCAGCTCCCGGCCGTCCGGCGTCGCCAGCGTCGCGTCTTCGAGCTCGAGCACCACCCGGCCCAGTCGGCGCTGCGCGAAGGACGCCAGCGCGACCGAGTCACGCGGGGCCGGCACGTCGGCGATCAGCGCCTCGGCCGCCTCCACGCGGTAGCGCGGCTTCGACGTGCGGGCAGGGGCGCCGCGGCGCAACCACGCGAGCTCCTTGCGGGCCAGGTTGCGACGCCGCTCCTCCGAGGCGTCGGCCTGGCGGTCACGCTCGGCGCGGGCGAAGATCCAGTCGTTGTAGCCGCCCTCGTAGCTCTCGACCTTGCCGCCAACCACCTCCCAGGTGCGGGTGGCGACGGTGTCCAGGAACCAGCGGTCGTGGGTGACGACCACCAGCGCGCTGCGCCTGCCCACCAGGTGCTCGGCGAGCCACTGCACTCCTTCGACATCCAGATGGTTGGTCGGCTCGTCGAGCACCAGCAGGTCCAGGTCCTGCACCAGCGCCGCGGCGAGCGCGACGCGCCTACGCTCCCCGCCGGACAGATCATCGACCTTGGCGTGCAACTCGCGCACCGCACCGGACGAGTCCCCGCCCAGGTGAGAACCGCCGAACCCGATTCCCTTGAGCACCTCGCGGGTCCGCGGGTTCGACGCCCACTCGTGCTCGGCGAGCCCCAGCCCGCCGAAGACGACCTCGCCGACCGTGGCCCCCGCGGGCAGTTCGCCGCGCTGGGTGACCACCGCCATCCGCAGCCCACCGATGCGGCTCACCCGCCCGGCGTCCGGCTCGGCCACCCCCGTGAGCACCTCGAGCAGCGTCGTCTTGCCGCCGCCGTTGAGTCCGACGACGCCGATCCGCTCGCCCTCCTGCACGCCCAGCGACACCTGGTCGAGCAACGGCCTGATGCCGAAGGACTTCGACACCTGTTCGAGATTCACCAGATTCGCCATCAGCGCCCTTCCTCGATGTCCGCCAGGCGGGCACCGGGCACCGGTCCGGCGGCGACCCGCACGGTCCGGCACACGCCCACCCCGGCCAGTTCCGCGCCGACCTGGATCGCGGATTGTTCGTCGGCGCACAGGAACGCGCAGGTCGGCCCGGAGCCGGACACGATCCCGGCCAGCGCGCCGGCGGCCTCCCCGGCACGCAGGGTCCGGCGCAACTCCGGCATCAACGACAGTGCGGCCGGTTGCAGGTCGTTGACCAGCAGCGGCGCCAGGGTCGCGGCATCCCCCGCGGCCAACGCCTGCATCAGCGCGTCCGGCGTCCCGGCCCGCGGCGGTCTGCCCTCCGCCCGCAGCCGGTCCAGTTCGGCGAACACCTTCGGGGTGCTCAGCCCGCCCTTGGCCAGCGCGAGTACCCAGTGGAACGTGTCCCGTGCGAGCACCGGCAGCAGGTGCTCGCCGCGGCCCGAGCCGACCGCGGTGCCGCCGTGCAGCGCGAACGGGACGTCGCTGCCGAGGTCGGCCGCCAGTTCGTGCAGCGTCGCGCGGTCCAGCTCCAGACCCCACAGGTGGTCGAGCGCGAGCAGGGTCGCGGCCGCGTCGGCGCTGCCCCCCGCCATGCCGCCGGCCACCGGGATGCCCTTGCGCACGCTGATCTTCACCGCCGGCTCGCGCCCGGCGCGGTCCGCGACGGCCTCGGCGGCCCGCCACACCAGGTTGCGGTTGTCGGTCGGCACGAACTGCGCGCCCTCGCCCTGAACCTGCACGGTCAGCGTGTCGGCCGGCACGACCGAGACCTCGTCGCTCAGCGACAGCGCCTGGAACACGGTCGACAACTCGTGGTAGCCGTCGTCACGCAGGTCACCGACCGCGAGATGCAGGTTGACCTTGGCGGGGACGGTGACGACGACGGGGTCGGGGACGACGCTGAGCACAGCGGTCAAGCCTAGCCGGTCAGTCGGTCTCGGCCAGACGCACGAACGCCGCGGCATCGAGCCGCTCACCGCGGGCGGACGGGTCGATGCCGGCCGCGCGCAGCCGCCGTTCGGCCTCCGCGGGCGATCCCGCCCACCCGGCGAGCGCCGCGCGCAGCGTCTTGCGCCGCTGCGCGAAGGCGGCGTCGACCACGGCGAAGACCCGGCGCCGGTGCTCGTCGTCCGTGGGCCAGTCGGGCTCGTCGTACCGGTCGATCCGCACGAGACCCGATTCGACCTGTGGCACCGGCCAGAACACGGCGCGGCCGACCGACCCGGCGCGGCGGACCCGGCCGAAGTAGCGGGCCTTGACGCTGGGCACCCCATAGGTGCGGCTGCCAGGGTCCGCGGCGAGGCGGTCGGCGACCTCGGCCTGCACCATCACCAGTGCGGTGCGCAGCGAGGGCAGCTCGGAGAACAGGTGCAGCAACACCGGCACCGCCACGTTGTAGGGCAGGTTGGCGACCAAGGCGGTGGGTTCGGCGGGCAGGTCGGCGGCGTGGACCTTCATCGCGTCCGCCCCCACCACGGTCAAGCGGTCGGCCAGCTCGGGCGCCCGTTCGGCCGCGGTGGCCGGGAGTCGCTCGGCGAGCACCGGGTCGATCTCGACGGCGATCACCGAGCCGACGACGTCGAGCAGCGCGAGGGTCAGCGAGCCCAGTCCGGGCCCCACCTCCAGGACGGTGTCGTCGGCGCCGACGCCGGCTCCCGCCACGATGCGCCGCACGGTGTTCGCGTCGTGCACGAAGTTCTGTCCCAGAGTCTTGGTGGGGCGCACGCCGAGCTCGTCGGCGAGCGCACGGACCTCGGCGGGGCCGAGCAGCGCCGCGCGCCCGCGCGGGCCACCGTCCGAAGAGCTAGGATCTGACACCTGGGAAACGTACCGTGCGCCCGGCGACCGGGGAAAATCAGCGGGACGGATCTCGCCGTCAGTTGGCTCCGGCACGTCCGGAACACACCGGCCACGCGCCCCAGCCCTGCGCCTGCTGCACCTTCTTGGCGACGGCGATCTGCTCGTCCCGCGTCGCGAGGTCGGCGCGCGGCGCGTACTGGTCGCCGCCGAAGGCATTCCAGGTCTGCTGGGTGAACTGCACACCGCCGAAGAAGCCGTTGCCGTTGTTGATGTGCCAGTTGCCGGTGGACTCGCACGCGGCGATCGCGTCCCAGATGCTGCCCGCCGGCACCGGAGGCGGCCCCGGCTTTGTGCCGACCCGCACGACGGCGGGGACGGCGGGCTTGATCACGACCGCGGAGACCTTGACGCGGGCGGACTCGCGGCCGTTGGTGGTGGTGACCCGGTAGGTCACGGTCTGCTCGCCGGGCACCCCGGGCTTGTCGACCTCGGTCTTGCCCTGCACCAGCGTCGGGTCGTCGGTCTTCTGCTCCGGCGGGGCCACCGGCTCGGACACGACCTGGGTGGCCGTCTTGATGCGGGTGACGCGGATCGTCATGTCGGCGTCGGTCGGGGTGTCGGCCGAGGGCACGACCTTGTCCTCCGGCCCCAGCGGGGCGCCCATCTCCTGCAGCACGTCCGCGACCGTCTGCTGCGCGCTGAACACCGGCGTGATCTTGCCCGCGTCGTCGACGAGCATCACCTTGGGATTGGACACGTGCAAGGTCATGCCGGAAACCGGGAGGCGCTGGGCGCGGGACGCAGAGACCTCGGCACGGTGGGCCAGGATGTCGAACTGTTTGAGGGCTTCGTCGACCGTGGTGGCCGTGGTCCAGATCTCCCGCTGCTGTCCGTCCATGTAGACCGTCAACTGCTTGGCCCGCTGCAACACGATGGTCTCGCCGTTGCTCACCGGCGTCGTCACCGCCGGCACGACCTCGTCGCGGGTGCCGACGGAGTAACCGGCAGCACGCAGCACGCCACCGACGTCGGACTTCATCGTGCTCAACTCGACTGTGTGGCCGTCCACCTGCAGCGTGACGGTCTTGTGTCGGGTGACCGCCATCAGCGCACCGGTCACCAGCGTGATCAGCAGTGCGCCGAGCACCACCCGCAGCAGACGGGAGGGTGTGCCGTTGATACGCGCCAGCGCTGACATGGAGCCCCTGAGTTGGCTGTCCCCGGGCAGGGGTGGGCGCACGCAGTGATTGCTACGGAAACCCGTGTGGCGCAGCGCCCTTCGGGTCATGTGCACCCGGGATATCCCCATCCCGGCCTTCTCGATCACGAAACGGTAACGAAACGGTGTGTTGCGCGCAAACCGACCCCGCCGGGAAGATCACGAGCCGCCGCCCGACCACGGCCACCACCAGCGACGATCAAGCAGAATGTGATGTGGGTAACTGACCGGCGTGTCGGTCACGCCAGCCGGTACACCCGCTCGGCGGTCGCGGTCGTCGCGCGGGCGGTCTCGACGGGATCCTCGCCGCGGATCTCGGCCAGCGCCCGGACCGTGTACGGCAGGCAGTACGACTCGTTCGGCGCGCCGCGGTACGGGTGCGGTGTCAGGAACGGCGCGTCCGTTTCGACCATGAGCTGACCGGCCGGAACCAGCTGCGCGGCATCGCGGGTGCCGCGGGCGTTCTTGAAGCTCACCGTGCCCGAGAAGCTGAGCACGTAGCCGGCGTCGATGCACGCCCGCGCGGTCTCCGGGCCCGACGAGAAGCAGTGGAAGATCACCGTCTCCGGCGCGCCCTCCTCCGCCAGGATCCGCAGCACGTCCGCGTCGGCGTCGCGGTTGTGGATCATCACCGGCAGGCCGCGGCGCTTGGCCAGGTCGATGTGCCAACGGAACGCCTCGACCTGGACCTGCGGCTCCGCGCAGCCGTCGAGCCTGCCCGGCCAATACCAGTCCAGTCCGGTCTCCCCCACCGCTACGACGCGCGGATCCTCGGTGAGCCGCTCCAACTCGGCCCGCGCGGCGTCGTCGAGGGCGTCGGCGCGGGTGGGGTGCAGCGCGGTCGCCGCGTACACCCGCGGGTCCGAGTTCGCGGCCGCGACCGCGAACCGCGCGGCCTGCAGGTCGTCCGCGATGGTCACCACCCGCCCGACGCCTACCGCCGCGGCACGGTCGACGATCGCGGCCACCGAGGCGCCGCCGTCGGCCGACGGATCCTGCGCTCCGCATGCGTCCAGGTGGGTGTGCGCGTCGACCAGCGGCGCGAGCCGCTCGGGCAGGGGCGGGGCGGGCCGCTTGCTCACTTGGCGATCGGCGCCCACTCGGGCCCGGTCTCGCCGAGCGCGGTGTCGAGCTTGGCGAACAGCGGCGACGGCTTCGCCAGCGGCGTGCCGGGAGTGATCTCCGTGCGCGACCACTGCGCCTGCTCGTTCGCGTAGTCGCCCATGATGACCGGGTAGCTGCGCCCCTCGGCGGGCAGGCCGACACCGACCGGGCCCTCGGGGAGCACCTCGGAGACCAGGTCGTCGACCTCGCGGATCTCCGGCAGCGCCGCCCACACGCCCTGACCTCCGAGCGCCTCGTGCACCTTCTGCGCCGAGTGCGGCAGGAACGGCGTGAGCATCGCGTTCGCGTCCGAGACGACCTGCAGCGAGGTGTGCAGCACGGTGGCCAGGCGGTCGGCCTGGTCGGGATCCTTGGCGAGCTTCCACGGCTCGGTGTCCGAGATGTACCGGTTGGCCGCGGTCACCACGCGCATCGCCTCACCCGCCGCCGCACGGAATCGGCTGCGGCCCAGGTGCGCTCCGACGGTGTCGAAGGCGGCCTTCGCAGTCTGCAGCAGCGCCGCGTCCGCGTCGGTCAGGGTGCCCGGCTTCGGGATCTGACCGAAGTTCTTGTGCGCCATGGACACCGAACGGTTGACCAGGTTGCCCCACTCGTTGGCCAGCTCGTTGTTGGTACGCCGGACGAACTCGTCCCAGGTGAAGTCGGTGTCCTGGGTCTCCGGTCCCGCGACGGAGATGAAGTACCGCAACGCATCCGGGCCGTACTCGCGAAGGAAGTCGCCGACGTAGATCACGGTGCCGCGGCTGGTGGAGAACTTCGACCCGCTCATCGTCAGGAACTCCGACGACACGACCTCGGTCGGCAGGTTGATCTCGCCGAGCGGGCCGACCTGGCCGCCGTTGGCGCCCTTGCCGTTGTAGCCGAGCAGCTCGGCCGGCCAGATCTGCGAGTGGAAGGTGATGTTGTCCTTGCCCATGAAGTAGTAGCTCACGGCCTGCGGATCGGTCCACCACTTGCGCCACGCCTCGGGCTCGCCGATGCGGGCGGCCCATTCGATGCTCGCGGACAGGTACCCGATGACCGCGTCGAACCACACGTAGAGCTTCTTGTCCGGACGGTCGGCCCAGCCCTCGAGCGGGATCGGGATGCCCCAGTCGATGTCGCGGCTCATCGCGCGCGGGCGCATGTCCTCGATGAGGTTCAGGCTGAACCGCAGTACGTTCGGACGCCAGTCGGTCCGGCCCTTGAGCCAGCCGGTCAGCGAGTCGGCCAGCGCCGGCAGGTCCAGGAAGAAATGTTCGGTCTCGACGAACTTCGGCGTCTCGCCGTTGATCTTGCTGCGCGGGTTGACCAGATCGATCGGGTCGAGCTGGTTGCCGCAGTTGTCGCACTGGTCGCCGCGCGCGCCGTCGTAGCCGCAGATCGGGCAGGTGCCCTCGACGAACCGGTCGGGCAGCGTGCGCCCGGTCGACGGGCTGATCGCGCCGGTCGTCGTCTTGGGGACGAGGTAGCCGTTGCGGTGCAGCGTGCGGAACAGCTCCTGCACCACGGCGTAGTGGTTGCGGGTGGTGGTGCGGGTGAACAGGTCGTAGCTCAGCCCCAGCCCCTGCAGGTCGCCGACGATGACCCGGTTGTAGCGGTCGGCCAGCTGCGCCGGGGTGATGCCCTCCGCGTCGGCCTGCACCAGGATCGGCGTGCCGTGCTCGTCGGTGCCGGAGACCATGAGCACGTCGTTGCCCGACATTCGCTGGAAGCGCGCGAACACGTCGGACGGCACGCCGAACCCGGAAACATGGCCGATGTGGCGCGGCCCGTTCGCATAAGGCCAGGCAACCGCGGTGAGCACAGGGGTAGACATGACCCCCAGCCTATTGGTCCGGCCGCGCGTCGGAGTACGGCGGTACTGGTCGACGTAACTTGTCGGTGGCCGAGGCCATACTCCACCACATCGCGAATCGAACGTTTCTTCGAGACAGGGGTGTGATCGGGATGACGCAGACGGTGGACGCGGAGTCGGTCGGCATCGGGGTGGAGGACCTGCTGCTGATCGACGCGCTGCGCACGCTCTACGAGGGCGGCTGGCAGCCTGCCGACGTGCTGCACGTCACGCGCCGGTCGACGGACCGGAGCCTGACGGCGCTGGCCGCGTCGGCGGTCGTGCACGAGGCCGCGGTCAGCCGGGCAGAGGCGCGGGCGCCACGGGAGTGGGTCCGGCAACTGCACGCGGTGCGCGACATGGCCCGCCCCGGCGCCGAGGCGACGACGCCGCACCAGCGGCGCGCGCTGTCGCTGCTGTGGGCGCGGCTGCCCAGGTGGGTCCCGCTGTGTGCGACGCCGAGCCGATGGCCCGCCGCGCGGTCCGGCGCCGAGGACGACGAGCCGGGCGCGGTCGACCCGCGCGTGCTCGGCCGGATCCGCGGGCTGCTGGCCAAGGCCGAATCGACCGACTTCCCAGAGGAGGCCGAGACACTCACCGCCAAGGCGCAGGAGCTGATGACGCGGTATGCGATCGGTGCTGCACTGCTGGCCGCCGATCCGGGGTCGGCCGGTCCGAAGGCCGGGGCTCGCCGGGTCCATCTGGAGAACCCCTATGTCGGCGCCAAGTTCCACCTGCTGGCGGTCATCGGCCGGGCCAACCGGGTGCAGGCGGTGTTCGCGCCCGATGTCGCGATCGCCACCATCGTCGGGCACCGCATCGACCTCGAGCAGGTCGAGATGCTGTTCACCTCGCTGCTGGTACAGGCCACCCGCGCGCTGCAGGGGGCCAAGGGCGCGTCCGGCGGGCTCGCCGGCGCGGCCGGCCATCGCACGACCGCCTACCGCAAGGCGTTCTACACCGGTTTCGCCGACCGGATCGGTGAGCGGTTGCAGCGCGCGGACGATCGGGCCACCGCGGAGGCGGCCGCCGAGGCGCACCTGTCGGTCGACGACCTGCTGCCGGCGTTGGCGCGGCGGTCGGCGGCGGTCGACGCCGAACTGACCCGGCTGTTCCCGCGGACCAGGACGACCCGGGCCCGCCCGGTCGACGCCGAGGGCTGGCACGCCGGGCGCGCGGCGGCCGACGACGCGAACCTGGCCACCGGTCCCCGGCGGATCGAGCGCGGTTGACCGATGACAGGCTGATGCCGTGCGGATCGATCGGCTCGGCGACCTCGGCAGTGCGGATGCGGTGCTGTCGGCGCTGCACCACAGGTCGGCGCGGTCGGGGCTGGCACCGCCGGCGGCGCTGACCGGCAACTGGTTCGACTCACGGGCGGTGCTGGCGCCGTCGGTCCGGGCGGTCGCGCACCCGCCCGCGTCCGCGTTCGACGTGGCCATGGCCGGTCCGGCGGCACCGGCGACACCCACGGCCCCTCGCCCGGTCGTCGGCGGCGGGTGGATCGGTTATCTGGGCTATCCCGACCGGTCCGTCGCCTCGGGTGCGGCCGAACCGCGCCTGCCGTCGGCGGCGGGCGGCTGGACCGACTGTGTGCTGCGCCAGGACCAGGCCGGCTGCTGGTGGTACGAGTCGCTCACCGGCGTCCCGTGCCCGGCCGAACTGCGCGCCGCGGTCGAGCCGGACCCGCCGACCGGGGATGCGAGGGAAACGACCGCGCGGGACGGGACCGCGCACCGGGAGCCCGCGCAGTGGCACATCGGGTGGACGCCGCCGGACCGCGCCGCGCACCGCCGCGGGGTGGAGGCCTGTCTCGAGGCGATCCGCGCCGGCGAGGTCTATCAGGCGTGTGTGTGCGGCCGTTTCGGCGGACGATACCGCGGGGAGCCGCTCGGGTTCTTCGTCGACGCCGTGCGCAGCAGTTCGCCCGCCCGAGCCGCGTTCGTCGCCGGCGAGTGGGGCGCAGTGGCCTCGCTGTCGCCGGAGTTGTTTCTCGCCCGCCGCGGCGAGCAGGTGCGGTCGAGCCCGATCAAGGGCACGTTGCCGCTGAGCGCGGACCCGGCGCGCCTGCGCGCGTCGGTGAAGGACGTAGCCGAGAACGTGATGATCGTCGACCTCGTCCGCAACGACCTCGGGCGCCTCGCGCTGCCCGGATCGGTGACGGTGCGCGAGTTGCTGTCGGTGCACCCTGCCCCGGGGGTATGGCATCTGGTGTCGACCGTCGCCGCCGCCGTCCCCGAGCAGGTGGGCAATGCGGGGCTCCTCGCCGCCACCTTCCCGCCGGCCTCGGTGACGGGAACGCCGAAACACCGGGCCCGGCAGCTGCTGTCCGAATGGGAGCCCGAGCACCGCGGGGTCTACTGCGGTGCGGTCGGCATGGCCTCCCCGCTCGCCGGACTCGAACTGAACGTCGCGATCCGGACGGTCGAGTTCGCGCCCGACCATCCGGGTGCGGACACCGGCACCGTCGGGCTCGGCGTGGGCGGCGGCATCACGATCGACTCCGATCCCGCGGCGGAATGGCAGGAATGCCTCGACAAGGCCGCGTCGATCCTCGGTGTGTCGTGCTCTGCGGTACCGCTCAGTCCCGCCGAGCCGCCAGCACCGCCTCGTACAGTTCCCGCTTGGACACCCCGGCCTCGGCGGCAACGGTCGCGCACGCGTCCTTGAGCCGGGCCCCGTCGGACACCTGCCGCTCGACCACATCCACCAGTTCGACCGGATCCGCGGCAACCGGCCTCGCCGCCTCCAGCACGACGGTGATCTCACCGCGCACACCCTCGGCTGCCCACTGGGCCAGCTCGCCGAGGGTGCCGCGCTTGACCTCCTCATACGTCTTAGTCAGTTCCCGGCACACTGCGGCCCGACGGTCGCCGCCGAGTACGTCGACCGCGTCCTGCAGGCAGGCCGCCAACCGGTGCGGCGCCTCGAAGAACACGCACGCCCGCGGCTCGGATGTCAGCGTCTCGAACCACGCGCGGCGGGCACCGGGCTTGCGGGGCGGGAATCCGTCGAAGCAGAACCGCTCCACGGGCAGCCCGGACAACGCGAGCGCAGTGGTCACCGCAGACGGACCGGGCAGGCAGGTGACCGGAAGGTCCTCCGCCACGCAGGCCTGCACCAGGCGATACCCCGGGTCGCTGACCGAGGGCATGCCGGCGTCGGTGACCAACAGTACGGTCCTCCCCTGCGCCACCTCGGCGACGAGCATCGGCAGCCTGCTGGTCTCGACCTGGTCGTAGAAGCTCACGACCTTGCCTGTGATCTGCACGCCGAGCGCGGCCGCCAGCGTGCGGGTGCGCCGGGTGTCCTCCGCGGCGACGACGTCGGCGGAGCCGAGCGCCTCGCACAGTCGCGGCGACGCATCGCGGATCTCGCCCATCGGGGTTGCAGCCAGTACCAGACGCCCACTCATGGCTGCACAGCCTACGATCATCGCGTGACGACCCTGACCGACGCGGCCGACAAGCCACCCTGCCCGCCGGAGGACACGCCCGTCACCAGTCCGCAACCCCTCGCTCCCGCACCGGACTTCGGGCCGACCGACCGATTCCGGGGCTGGGTGGTCACGCTGGTCCTCAGCGCGATAGCGGCCGCGACCAGGTTCGTTCTGCTCGGGTACCCGACCGATGCCGGCACCCCTGTGTTCGATGAGAAGCACTACGTCCCCCAGGCCTGGCAGATGCTGCACGGCGGGTGGATCGAGGACAATCCCGGCTACGAACTGGTGGTCCACCCGCCGCTGGCCAAGCAGCTGATCGCGATCGGCGAGGCGATCTTCGGGTACACCGGGTTCGGGTGGCGGTTCGCCTCCGCGGTCGTCGGCACGGTGCTGGTGCTGCTCGTCATCCGGATCGCCCGCCGCATGGCGCGGTCCACCCTGGTGGGCGCCATCGCCGGCATCCTCGTCATCGCCGACGGTGTCACGTTCGTCTCGTCGCGGCTCGGCATGCTCGACATCTTCCAGGCCCTGTTCGTGGTCGCCGCATTCGGCGCGTTGATCGTCGACCGTGATCAGGTGCGCCGGCGTCTGCACCGTGTGTGGGTCGAGGGGCGGATCGCCGACACCCCGCTCGGTCCGCGACTCGGCTTCCGCTGGTGGCGTTTCACCACCGGCGTCATGCTCGGACTTGCCTGCGCCTGCAAATGGGGCGGCCTCTACTACGTGGCGTTCTTCGGATTGCTGTGTGTCGGCTTCGACGTCGCAGCCCGGCGCGCCTACGGGGTCCAGCGTCCCTGGCTCGGCACGTTCGTCCGTGACTCGTGGCGCTCGGTCGCCAGCCTCGTGGTGTTGCCGCTGGGCCTGTACCTGGCGAGCTTCTGGGCCTGGTTCGCCAGCGAGATCGGCGTGGATCGGCACGTGGTCGGCTACAAGGTCGGCACCGACGGCGACTTCTCGTTCGTACCCCCCGCGCTGCGCGGCCTCTGGTACTACAGCGGCAACGTCCTGAACTTCCACGAGCACCTGACGAACTCGGCGGGCTATCACCATCCGTGGGAGTCCAAGCCGTGGACGTGGCCGATGGGCCTGCGCCCGATGCTGTACTACTTCGCCCAGGGTCCGCAGGTGAAGGGGTGCGACGCGAACGAGTGTGTACGCGCGATGATGCTGGTCGGCACGCCGGCCATGTGGTGGCTGGCGGTGCCGCTGCTGGCGTGGGCGACGTGGTGCACGGTGGTCCGTCGCGACTGGCGTTTCGCGGCCGCACTGGTCGGCTACCTGGCCGGTTTCCTGCCGTGGTTCCTGAACCTGGACCGGCAGATGTACTACTTCTACGCCGTGCCGATGGCGCCGTTCATGGTGATCCTGCTGGCCTTGACGCTGGGACAGATCCTGGGCCGGGCACGCGCACATCCCGAACGACGCACACTGGGGCTGATGCTGGTCAGCGGCTACGTCGCACTGGTGGTGGTGAACTTCATCTGGCTGTGGCCGATCCTGACCGCCGGTGCACTCACCCCCGAACAATGGCAGCAGCAACTCTGGCTGCCCAGTTGGCGCTGACACAACACAGGGACGCACCACCGGGAAGGTGACGCAAGCTATGAGCCTGGACATTCGGATCGACCACGACTCGTCGTCGACGCCGCCGTTCGAACAGCTACGACTGCAGATCCTCGAGTTGGTGCGGCGCGGGGAACTGCTCGCCGGAGCCCGCCTGCCCACGGTCCGCGCACTGGCCGCGGACCTCGGGCTGGCGGCGAACACGGTGGCCAGGACCTACCGCGAACTCGAGGAGTCCGGCGCCATCGAGACCCGCGGGCGTCAGGGCTCGTTCATCGCCGCCGCCGGCGACACCACCCGCCTGCACGCCCAGCGGGCCGCGATGGACTACGTGCGCACCCTGCGGGATCTGGGAATCGACGACGCGCAGGCCTTGCACCTGGTCGAGCAGGCCCTGCGCGCCACCGGCGCCTGACCGCTCGAACCTCAGCCGTTCACGGACGCGCGCCTCCGCCACCACGACCACCCCGTGGTCACGATGATGGCGCCGACCAGTGAGCCGATGATCCCGCTGGGGCGGAAGGCGAGGCCGTCACCGGCGATCAGGCTGACGAGCAGCCCACCGATGAACGACCCGATGACGCCGGCGGCGAAGGCCAGGCCCCAGTCGATGCCTGCGTTCGACTTGCCCACCACGAGCTGCGCGGCGGCACCGATGAGCATTCCGAACACCAGGATCCCGATGATCAACATGCCGCGAAGTATCGCAGAGCTCGATCGGCTCCGCCGGGTATCGGCCGTGGCCGGTTCGGTCCGCGGCCGCGGGCGGTCGGTTCAGGCCGCGACCGGGCGCCGATTCCAGATCGCCCGTGAGCCGAGCAGCTGGTCGACGCTGAACCGGCCCGCCCCGGTGACCGCCAGCAGCAGCGCGCCCGTGCCGAGGCCCAAAACCAGCTCGTAGCCTCCGCCGCCGATGAAGATCCCGTGGCCGGCGTGGACGATGAAGTACGCCCCGAGCATGTCCAGGAACAGCAGGACCGCGAAGACCGGGACGGCCAGACCGACGATCAGCGCCGCACCCCCGACCAGCTCCACTGTCGCGGCGAGCACCGCGGAGACGTCCGGCAGCGGGGCACCCATCTTGTCGAACGAGGCCTGGGTGCCGTCGATGCCCCAGGTGAAGAACTTCTGCCAGCCGTGGGCGAAGAAGATCACGCCGAGCCCGACGCGGGCGAGCAGCACTACCACGGAACGAAACGGTGACGGGGTCATGACTCGCAGCATACAAGCGGTAGTTGAGCAATCAACTACTTGGTCCCACCGGGGACGTCTCCCTGTAGCCGGCTGCTCAGGGACAGCTGGTGGGCAGGTGCTCGGGCAGCGCTTCGTAGTAGTTGCGCAAGTCCCGGCCCCAGCCGCCCCCGGTGTCGTCGATCGGCCGCAGGCACTCGTTCGGCGCGAGCCGCACGAAGTAGTCGTAGCCGCCGTCGGGCCCGGGCACCCCCACCCTGGCCACCCGGTAGGCGAAGGGCCGCCCGGTCCGCGCGAGAACACGCGTCTGCGCGGTGAGCAGCGGCCAGACCAGCGTGCGGTAGGTCGCGGGCGCGAACGACCCGGGCGGGACCGTTGTCATCGAGACGCCGGGGAGCGTGATCTGACTGTCCACCGTCCACTGGCCGTCGTAGGCCACCAGCGACAGCCCCGAGTCGCTGCCCGGTGGCAGATTGGAGAATGCGTCCTCGAGCTCGCTCCAGGTCGCCGTCACCTGTTCCGACGGCAACCCGTACGGCGACGACAGACTCGAGCGCAGCGGAGTGCCCGCGTCGACCAGCTCCCAGTAGTGGACCGGATCGTCGGCGCCGGGCAATGCCGCAAGCCGCCGGTACGCGTCGAGTAGCGTGGTCGTGCTGCGACCGTCGGACGGGACGTCCACCGTGAATTTCTGCCGGAAGGGCAAAGTCGCGGGGTCGACGGCCGTCCGGGCGGTGAGCACGCCGGAGACGGCGGGACCGAAGGCGCGCACCAGATCTCGCCAGAGTCCGATCTGCCCGCTCAATGCCGCCTCCGGGACACCGAAATCCTGTTGCCGGAACTCCTGGCGCGACTGCGCGGACTCTCCGGGGAAGGGCACCTGGATGCGCAGATCCGCCGGCGCCGAGCCCAGCCCGGCGGCGCCGCGTTGCGCGGCGAAGGTGGTGCTGATCGCGACCAGTGCCCGCTGGTCGGCGCCCGACCGAACCCGGACGACCGCCTGCACACGCGGACCGATGCTCGGCCGATCGGTGTAGTCGACGCTCGCCGTCGTCACCTCGGGCAGCGCGGCCAGCGCGTGTTCGACGCGGTCGGCATCGACCTCGTGCGGGTCCGGCGCCGACGAGCAGGCCGCGAGGCCGACGAGCAGCAGCAGGACCGCGATTGCCGATCCGGATCGCCGTGCCATGAACGAAGAGCCTAGTGCCCGAGCGGACTTCGGCCGCCACGGCCCGCGGCGCAGGGTCGAACCGGCAGCGCACCCACCCGAATACGACAAGAGGCGCCTTCCGGATTCGGAAGGCGCCTCTCGGTGGTGGAGCTGAGGGGAATCGAACCCCTGACCTACTCGATGCGAACGAGTCGCGCTACCAACTGCGCCACAGCCCCGCGTCGGCCTCACCGGCTGACGTGGAAACGATAGCAGGCCCCGGAGGGAAACAACGAATCGGCATGTCAGACATCATTTCCAGGTACCGGTTCCGGCCTGATGCCCGCCGCCCGGAGACCTACTGGCCGGAGGCGCGCGCCATGTCGTGGTGCACCGCCGGATGGTAGAACTCCAGGTGGTCGAACACCGGGTCCTCGTCGTCGACCTCGAGGACCACCGCACCCGGCCGTCGCAGCCGTTCCGGGACAGGTCCACGCCGACGCTCCCGACCCGCATTGTCCAGCCGGCCACGCGCCAGACGCGCCATCCTGCGACGGCGGATCTCCTGCTCCATGCGGACCTGCCGCCGCAGATACGTCAGGTACAGCACCAGCAGGACGTCGATCACGCCGTGCAGCCACAGCAGGGGCGAGAACACCAGCAACCCCAGGACCAGCGTCGCCAGCGCCATGACCGTGAGGCCCACCACCGTCCGCTGCCGGGACGCGTACCGCACCGCCCGAGCCTCGGCATCCGCCTCGGGGTCGAAGCCGCCGCGACCGCGCCTGCGGGGCGCCGGGGGCGGCAGCGGGTCGTCCGCCCCGGGCTGGTCCATCTCTGCCGCAACGGTTTCGGAGAGATCCCGATCGGCCTCGTCCTTCGTCGCGGGGGCTTCGGACTCCTCGACCGGCGGAGTCGGGGTGGACGCCACGTCGGCGACGACCGTCGGAGTCCGGCCGAGCATGCGGTCGGCAAGCGTGCCACCGGACACAGACACTGACGCCGAAGTCGACTTCGTCTTGCTCTCAGAAGCGGAATCGGCTCCTGCGCCGGAGGTTTCACCGGCCTGGACGACAGGAGCCACCGCACCACCGGATTCGATATCCGCCGCAGCCTCATCGCCATCGGCAGCGTCGGCATGCACCGCCTCGGCTTCGGCCGCGTCCGCCGCCACGGAGTTCCCGCTCGACGGCGCATCCTCGCTCGACGGCGCATCCTCGCTCGACCGCACGTCCTCGGTCGGGAAGGCCTGCTTCTCCGTCCGCTCGGCGGGGTCCGGAAGCTCGTCGGCTGCCGCGTCGTCACCGATGTCGTCGACGGCGACCCGCGCATTGGATCTCAACCAGGCCGGATCGCTGCGCCGACCGGGCTTGCGGCGCACCATCCTGGCCATGCCGCCGCGGTGCAGCACCCGCGTGGCCAGAGTCGCGTCGCCAGTGCGCCGGATCGGCTCCCGCCGGTTGATCAGCATCGGGACGAGCACGAACAGCCACACCGCGACCAGTCCGATCCACAAAAGCGAGTTCGGCACGTCGGTGACCTCCTCTTGCTTCCGACACTCACGCTTCCGGCTCCCGGCGGACGTCCACCGAGAGGTTCAGGCTATCCGCACTTCCCACGCCGAACTGGCAGGCACGCCGCTGTTGATCGTGATTCCTACAGGGCTGTTCGGGACTCCTCACAGCCCGTCCGCGCTCGACACCGATCCCGACACCCCGGTTGTCGTCGCCGCCCGTCGCGGCGACCCGATCACGACCTGCTCGATTGCGGGGCGTTCCAACTCGCCCGGCCTGCCTGCACGAGCCGCGCGGTCGCCGACTCGACGTGGTCCTCCACCGTCATCGCCACCAAGATGTGGTCGCGCCACGCCCCGTCGACGTCCATGTAGTCACGGAGCAGCCCTTCTTCCCGGAAGCCGACCTTGCGCAGCACCGACTGGCTGGCCAGGTTCTCCGGGCGGACCGTCGCCTCGAGCCGGTGCAGACCGGCGACCGCGAAACAGTGGTCCACGGCCAACGCGACCGCGGCCGTCGCGACCCCGCCGTCCTTGACCGAACTGGCGACCCAGTAGCCGATCCACGCCGACCGCAGCGGGCCACGCACGATGTTGCCGATCGTCAACTGCCCGCTGAAGCGCCTGTCGAGTTCGATCACCATCGGCAGCATCAGGCCCCGCCGCGCCGCGGCGCGCAGGCTCACGCACATCCCCGGCCAGGCGCTGACGTGGTGGCGGGCGTCCCACGGACCGACCCCGGTGGGCTCCCACGGGCGCAGGTACTTCTCGTCGCTGATCCGCGCCCTGCTCCACGCGGCCGCATCCCGCATGCGCACCGGTCGCAGCCGGACCTCGCCGGCCGCCACCGTCAACGGCCCGAGTCTGGCCGGCCAGCCCGGATGGTTCACCGAGCCCGGGCGCTCGAAGCTCACCACGGCGCTTCCTCGTTCACCGGTCCCCCGCGCGTCGGGCCCGGCTAGCCGCGTTGGGCAAGGAACACCACCTCGACCTCGTCGCCGGTCCCCACCGCGGTCAGTTCCGGATCGACCAGGACCAGGCAGTTCGCCTCGGCCAGCGTGGCCAAAAGGTGCGAGGACGCACCGGCCGCGCCGCCGAGGGCCTGCACCAGATACTCGCCGGTGGCCTCGTCGCGCATGAGTTGCCCGCGCAGGTAACCGCGCCGCCCGTCGATCGAGGAGATCGGCGCGACCGTCCGGGCCCGCACGACCCGGCGCATCGGCTGCCGCTTGCCCAGTGCGATTCGCACCAGCGGACGGACCATGACCTCGAACACCACCAGCGCGCTGACGGGGTTCGACGGCAGCAGGAACGTGGGCACTTCGTCGCGGCCGAGCAGTCCGAAGCCCTGCACCGAGCCCGGGTGCATCGCGACCCGGCCCACCTCGAGGTCGCCGAGGTCGGCGAGGACCTCACGCACCTGCTCGGAGGCACCGCCGCCGACCGCCCCGGCGATCACCACGATCTCGGAGCGGATCAGCTGCCCCTCGACGACCTCGCGCAACCGCCGCCGGTCGGTGCCGGCGATGCCCACCCGGCTCACGTCCGCGCCCGCATCGCGCGCCGCGGCCGCCAGCGCATACGAGTTGACGTCGTAGACCTGTCCCGCGCCCGGCGACCGGTCGATGTCGACCAGCTCACCGCCGACGGAGATGACCGACAGCCGCGGACGCGGGTGCACCAGCACCTTGTCCCTGCCCACCGCGGCGAGCAGCCCGACCTGCGCGGCGCCGATCACCGTGCCTGCGCGTACCGCGACGTCGCCGGGCTGCACGTCGTCGCCCATCCGACGCACGTAGTCGCCCGACCGGACCGGTCGGCGGACCACGATCCGGGCGTGCCCGGCGTTGGTCCAGGTCAGCGGCAGGACCGCGTCGGCCAGCGTCGGCAGCGGAGCACCCGTCTCCACGCGGACCGCCTGCCGCGGCTGCAGCCGGGTCGGCTGCCGCGAACCGGCGGCCACCTCGCCGACAACCGGGAGCGTGAGCTCGACCGGATTGCCGTCGTCGTCCTGCAATTCACCGCTGCCGGCCTTGTGCACGTCGACGCTGCGCACCGCGTATCCGTCGATGGCCGCCTGGTCGAACCCCGGCAGTGGCCGTTCGGTGACCACTTCTTCGGCACACAGCAAGCCCTGGGCCTCAGAGATCGCGACTCGCACTGGCCGCGGGGCAACCGCCGAAGCGGTGACTCTGCTCAGCTGCTCTTCAACCGAGCGCATTCAATCCTTCCCTTCGGAGCTCTTCCACCTCCAACTCGCCGATAGCGAGTGGAAGTCCCAGCCGATCGATCAGCCAGGCGCGCAGCTCCGGTCCGTACTCTTCACTGTCGAGTGCAAAGTCAACCGCAGCCTTGAGGTATCCACCGGGATTTCCAAGATCGTGTCGGTCACCGCGGTGCACGACGACGTGCACCGGGTGGCCCTCGGCGATCAGTTCGGCGATCGCATCCGTCAGCTGAATCTCGCCTCCCGCACCGGGTTCGATGCGGCGCAGCGCGTCGAAGATCGCGCGGTCGAGCAGGTAGCGACCGGCCGCGGCCAGTGTCGACGGGGCGTCGGCGGGCGCGGGTTTCTCGACCATCCCGGTCACCCGGAGCACATTGCTGCCGGCGCCGGTGGCGTCGACCGCGAACACGCCGTAGGCGCTCACCTGCTCACGCGGCACGTCGAACGCGCACAGGACGGTTCCGCCGTAGCGCGCACGCACGGCCGCCATCTGGTCGAGCACACCGACCGGCAGGACCAGATCGTCCGGGAGCAACACCGCGACCGCGTCCTCGTCGTCGGCGAGCACGCTCTCCGCGCAGCCGACCGCATGGCCGAGTCCGTGCGGCGACTCCTGCACGACCGCCTGCACGTTCAGCAGCCCCGGCGCGCGCTGCACCTTCGCCAGCAACTCCGTCTTGCCGCGCCGCGCCAGCGTGTCCTCGAGCGCGGCGTCGTGCGCGAAGTGCGCGACCACGCCGTCCTTGCCCTCGGAGGTGACGATCACCAGACGGTCCGCGCCTGCCTCGGCGGCCTCGGTCGCGACCAGTTCGATGCCCGGGGTGTCGACGACCGGCAGCAGTTCCTTCGGCACCGTCTTGGTCGCAGGGAGGAAACGGGTTCCCAGCCCGGCTGCGGGCACGATCGCCGTGCGAAACGGCTTGGTCTGCTGATGGCCGGCCTCTGTCATTCCCTTACCCTAACGATCGGTGCTCAGACGTCGATGTGAAGACGCTTCGAAGTCGCTATCGCCCGGGCCCACGACGACGGACACAGCGACGACGGACACAGCCCTGAGTGACCAGGGCAGCGTGCCCGACCGCCACAGCCCAGGGCAAGCCGAGACCACACTGGACCGGTTCCGAAGACCCGGCCGATTCGGACGAAAGGTACATGGGTGTACACCGACCCCCCGCGTCCCGACGACGGCAAGACGCCTTGGCGCGAGTGGGCCCTGCAGGGCCGAGGCGCGGTCCCCGCCCAGCAGCGCGAACGCGAGGCCACCGAGCTGGCCCGGATCGTCGCGGCGGGCGCACTGCCGTGCGCGGTGGGCGGGCGCACGGTCTGCGCCTATGTCCCATCCGGGACCGAGCCCGGCTCGCTCGCGTTGCTCGACGCGCTGCGTTCGGCCGGCGCCCGCGTGCTGCTCCCGGTGACCGGGCCGCCCGGGCCGCTGCAGTGGGGCGAGTTCTCGGGGGCGACGGGACTGCGGGCCGGCCGGTTCGGTCTGCGCGAGCCCGTCGGCCCACCGCTGGCTCCCGAACAGGTCGCCGAAGCGGCGCTGGTGCTGGTGCCTGCGCTCGCCGTGGACCGCGGCGGGGTCCGGTTGGGCCGCGGCGCCGGCTACTACGACCGGACCCTCGTCCACGCCGGGCCCGGCACCGTGCTCATGGCCGTCGTCCGTGACGACGAGGTGGTCCCGGAACTGCCGGCGGATCGCCACGACATCCGGGTCGGCTGGGCGCTGACACCGTCGGGACCGGTCCGGCTCGCGCCGGGCTGACACCCGCTCGCCCGGGTCCTCCCGACCCCGGCGAATCCCGACAACGGGCACGGACGACGGTGCCCGTCGGGAACACCCGTACCATGGTCGTTGTTGGCACTCATGACAGCGGAGTGCCAGGCACGGCCCCGGCCCTGCCGCCACCACACTCGAGAACGCCCGGCCACACCGACCCGGCACACAGAGAACGCGAGGAGCCCCGTGCCCACCTACTCCTACGCCTGCACGAATTGCGACAACCGGTTCGACATCGTGCAGTCGTTCTCCGACGACACCCTCACCGTTTGCCCCCAGTGCTCCGGCAAGCTGCGCAAACTGTTCAACTCGGTCGGGATCGTCTTCAAGGGCAGCGGCTTCTACCGCACCGACAGCCGCGGCGGCAGCTCCACGGCCAGCGAGCCGGCAGCGAAGTCGGACAGCGCCGCGTCGAGCTCGTCGACCAGCTCCTCCTCGTCGAGCGGCTCGACCACCACGGCCGCCGCCGCGGGCTGACAGCCCGGCTCTCCACAACCTCTCGGAATCTCCACAGGCCGACCCCGACCGCCCGGCCTCACGGCCGTTCCGGACCTAGCCTGCTCATGGCAGTTGTCCGCGGATCGGGGGGTACGGGGTGGAGTGGGGACGTCGATCGATTGCCCGCAGGCTGGCGCACGACGCGGAGAAGAGCCTCGGACCCGCGCCGCGCGAGCGACTCGAGCGACTGCTGCGGCCGGGATGGTCCCGCACCACGGCGGCCCGGCGCGTCGTCGCCGTGCTGCTGCTCGCATGCGCGGTCGCGCTGCTCATCCGGGATGGCGTCGGTCGTGACCGTGTTCCCGTGGTGGTCGCCGCGCACGACCTCTCCCCCGGCCGGCTGCTGGGCCCCGGCGACATCGACATCGTCGACCGCCCGCCCGATGCGCTCCCCGAGGGCGCGGTCAGCGGTGCCGCGAGCGTGCTCCGGCAGACCGTGACCGGCCCGGTCCGACGAGGCGAGATCATCACCGACCTGCGGCTGCTCGGCCCGCGGTCCGCCGCTGCGGCAGCCGGAGTCCCCGACGCGCGCATGGTGCCGATCCGGCTTCCCGAGGCGGCGCTCACCGATCTGATCCGCGAGGGCGACCGCGTCGATGTGCTGGCCGCCGACCCCGACCGGACCGACCTGCAACCCCAGGCGAGCACCCTCGCGGTCGGCGCGGTCGTGGTCCTGGTGCCGAACGCCACCGGCGGCAGGACCGGTGCAGGCGACCGGATCGTGCTGATCGCCCTGCCCGCCGAGCAGGCCGCCGCCGTGGCCGCGGCCTCGCTGACCCGAACCGTGACCGTCACCCTGCATTGAGTGAACCCGGCACCGAATGACCCCGCCGCCGGCTCACCGGCCGGGCGCAGTCCGGACCGTTCAGCCGTGATGCGGCGGCACGTTGCGGCGCAGCCACTCGTCCGAGGCCGCCGCACGTGCCGCGCCGGACTGCGGGGCACCCGAGGGGTCCCGCTCGTCGTCGGTGGTCTCCGGCAGCACCGTTCCGAAGATACGGTCGAGCCGGGCCCGGTCGATCCGGGCCCGGTCCGGGCCTTGCTGTTTCGGCTGCTCGCTCACGGGACCGGTCCGATCAGCCCTCGATCGCGGACAGTTGCGCGATGACCTGCCCGGCGAGCGGCGAGAGGGTGGCCATGCCGTCGCGCACCGCGGCCCGCGACGAGGCGAGGTTCACCACGAGGGTGCTCCCGGACACGCCCGCGACGCCGCGGGACAGACCGGCGTCGACGGCACCGGCCGCCAACCCCGACGTGCGCAGCGCCTCCGCGATGCCCGGGATCTCCCGGTCGAGGATCTCCGAGGTCACCTCGGGCGCGACGTCGCGCGGCGACACCCCGGTGCCGCCGACCGACACCACGAGGTCGACCCCGCCGATCACCGCGGTGTTGAGCGCATTGCGGATCGCGACCGGGTCGGCGGCGACGAGCACCGTCCCGTCGACGAGAAAGCCTGCCTCGGTGAGCAGTTCGGTGACCAGCGGCCCGGTCGCGTCGGGGGTGCCCTGGTGCGCCGCCCGATCGTCGACGATCACCACGAGTGCGCGGCCGGACATCGGGTTCTGCATCTCCATGAGGTCCACCGTAATGCCGCCCGCCGGTTGCGCTCCACCCGGCGTGCCGGGGAACGCGATCACCCGTTCGTCCGTCCACGGCATGTTCATCGTCCTCCACCCGACGGCGCGGTTCCGAGCGTGACCGGCACCGTCTTGGCGTTGCCGCCGTTCTGATCGGTGTAGGTGACCTGGACCTGATCGCCGGGTGCGTGCGACCGCACGGCCGCGATCAGCGAGTCGCCGCTGTCGATGACCCGGTCGTCGATCTTGGTGATGACCACGCCCTTCGGGATGCCCGCCTTGTCGGCCGGACCGCCCTGCAACACGTCGATGACCGAGGCGCCGTTGACGGTGTCCTGGTTGGGCACGGTCACGCCGAGCATCGCCTCGGTGGCCTTGCCGGACTTCATCAGCTCGTCGGCGATGCGCTTGGCCTGGTCGACCGGGATGGCGAAGCCGAGGCCGATCGATCCGGACTGGCCGCCGCCCATCCCCGCGCTGCCGCCGAGCGTGGCGATGGCGGTGTTCATGCCGATCAGTTCGCCGTTCATGTTGACCAGCGCGCCACCGGAGTTGCCCGGGTTGATGGCCGCGTCGGTCTGGATGGCGTCGATCACCGTGTTCTGGTCACCGGACTCGCCGCTGGTGGCGACCGGCCGGTTGAGCGCGCTGACGATGCCCGAGGTGACGGTGCCGGCCAACCCCAGCGGCGAACCCACGGCGACCACCGGCTGCCCGACCGCGAGGTTCGACGACGAACCGAGCGCGATCGGCGAAAGATTGTCGCGGCCGTCGGCCTTGATCACCGCGATGTCCGAGGTCGGATCGGCGCCGACGAGCTTGGCCGGGGCGGTCGAGCCGTCCGAGAAGGTCACCATCATCTTGACCGGGCCGTTCGACTCGGCCGTCGCCACGTGGTTGTTGGTCAGGATCAGCCCGTCCTTCGACAGGATGATGCCTGAGCCCTCGCCGCCGCTGCGGCCCGCCTGGACCTGGATCTGGACGACGCTCGGCAGCACCTTCGCGGCCACGGCCTGCACCGAGCCCTCGGGCGCCGAGGCCGGTTGCGCCTTGGTCGCCGTCGAACTGAGCGAGCCGACCACCGCGGCGTCGTTGCTGTTGTGGCTGCTGAAGTAGGCGCCGGCGACCCCGCCGACGCCGCCGGAGATGAGCACCAACGCCAGCGCCCCGGCGACGAACGTCCCCGCTCCCGGCCGCCGCCGGACCGGGGTGGTGACGGTGCCGACGCCGGATCCTGTCCCGGGCGCGTTCACGCCGTCCGGCGCCGCTCCCGACTCGGTTGGCGACCCGGTCGGGAAGGGCTGGGTCTGACCGTACTGTCCGGTGCCGTACTGGCCCGGACCGTACTGTCCGGCGCCGTACTGCCCCTGGCCGTACTGGCCCGGACCGTACTGACCCTGGCCGTAACCGGTGCCGTACCCGTACGGGCTCGACCCGTATTGGTTGCCGTATCCGGTGGTGCCGTAGTCGGCGGCGGCACTCGTGGCATCCGCACTCGCGGCATCCAGTTCGGTCGCACCCGGGCCCACCGGCGGTTGGGCCGCCTGCTCGGGGCCGCCGTGATCCGGCTCGCCTGAAGGCTTCGGGGAGGGGGCACCGCTTCCGGCGTTCTCAGGCCGATCGGCGCCTTCGTTGCGCTCGTCGCTCATCTGTGTCGCTTTCCCTCTTGTGGACAGACCTTCGGTCTTCACGACCGCACGGGCTCGACCACCCACGTGAACTTCGTTCGGGGTTCACTCTTCCCGCTCATGCTGAGACTTCTCTGAGACGTCCCTATCCGTTTCCCGAGTTCCCGGCTCGCCGGGGAGCACCATGCGGATCAGCGCGCCGCCCCCGGGAGCCTCCGACGCCGTCACCGTGCCGCCATAGCGGACGACGACCTGGCGCACGATCGCCAGGCCCAGCCCGGAGCCTGGCATCGACCGTGACGCCGTCGCCCGGTAGAACCGTTCGAAGACCAGCTCACGCTCGGCCAACGGTATCCCGGGACCGGCGTCGGCGACCGCGAGTTCCGCATGGACGGAGTCGATCTGGCGCAGCAGCACCCGGACCGTCGTTCCCGGCGGGCTCCACTTCGCCGCGTTGTCGAGCACGTTGAGCACCGCCCGCGACAGCCCCGCCGGATCGCCGTGCACGAACCACGGCACCGCCTGCGCCTGGAACTCGATGTCGTTGCGGCGCCGCCGCACCCGCTCCAGGCTCCGGTACAACACCTCGCTCAGGTCGATGCGTTCGTGCACCGTCTCGGGCGCATCCTCGCGGGCGAGGTCCACGAGGTCGCCGACCAGGGTGGACAGTTCCTCGATCTGCGCGATGACGTCGGTGCGCAGATCCGCCATGTCGGCCGGCGGCAGGCTCGGCGCGCCGGGCTCACTGGAGGCGATGAGCAGTTCCATGTTGGTGCGCAGCGAGGTCAGCGGCGTGCGCAACTCGTGGCCGGCGTCGGCGACCAGCCGGCTCTGCCGTTCGCGGGACTCGCCCAACGCCCGCAGCATGGCGTTGAAGCTCGTCGTCAACCGTGCCAGTTCGTCGTCGCCTGTCACCGGGATCGGGGTCAGGTCGTCGGTCCGCGCGATCCGCTCGGTCGCCGAGGTCAGCCGGGCGACCGGGCGCAGCCCCGTGCGCCCGACCGCGGTGCCGGCCGCGGCGGCCAGCACCACACCGATACCGCCGACGATGCCGAGCACCAGCGCCAGCCGATCGAGGACCTCCTTGGTCGGCGCGAGCCGTTGCGCGATCACCAGCGTCACCCCGGTGGAGGACCGTTCGGCCAGAATCCGCTGACCGTCCGCCGTGCGCAGCGAATAGCCGGCCTTGCCGCTGGCCACGGCGATCTCCGGTGTGCCGATCGGAATGGTGTGGCCAGGTGCGTAGATCGACCCGTCCGGATACATCAGGGCCACACTGATGTCCGACGAGAACGCGGCCGCCAACGCCGCGACCCCGCGCGGGTCCAGCGCGATGGCCGAACTGTCGATGAACGTCGTCGCCCGGCTCTGCAACTGCGTGTCGACGGCGTTGTACAGCGCCTCGCGCACGACGAAATAGGTGGTCACCGCCATGACGCCGACCAGCACCGCCGCGACCGTCGCGGCCAGCGCCGTCACCCGCAGCCGCAGCGAGACCGACCGGGTCAGCGGCATCGGCGGCCGCATCGGCCGCGGCGGGTCGAGCGGCCCCGGCGGCGGGGCACCGATCACGGCGGGGTTTCCCGCAGCACGTAACCGACACCGCGCACCGTGTGGATCAGCCGCGGCTCACCGTCGGCCTCGGTCTTGCGGCGCAGATAGCCGATGTAGACCTCGAGCGCGTTCCCCGAGGTCGGGAAGTCGTATCCCCAGACCTCCTCGAGGATGCGGCTGCGGGTGAGCACCCGGCGCGGGTTGCTCATCAGCATCTCCATCAGCGAGAACTCGGTGCGGGTCAGGCTGATCGAGCGCTGTCCCCGGACGACCTCGCGGGTGACCGGGTCCAGCGACAGGTCGGCGAACGTCAGCGCCTGCGACTCGGCCTCGGATTCGGACGACGCGCGTCGCAGCAGCGCCCGGAGCCGGGCCAGCAGTTCCTCGAGCGCGAACGGCTTGGGAAGGTAGTCGTCGGCGCCCGCATCGAGGCCGGCCACCCGCTCGGAGACGGAATCGCGCGCGGTGAGCACGAGGATCGCCAGGTCGTCACCGGTGCTGCGCAGCCGCCGGCAGACCTCGAGTCCATCCATCCGCGGCATCATCACGTCGAGCACCAGCGCGTCCGGGCGGGACTGGCCGATCTTCTCCAACGCGTCGGCGCCGTCGGTCGCGGTGTCCACCGCATAGCCGTTGAACGTCAACGAGCGCCGCAGCGACTCCCGCACGGCCCGGTCGTCGTCGACCACCAAGATTCGCATGCTCACGAGTTTCACCTTATGGGCTGAGAGTCGTCTGAGACCGGATCCGGCGCGGTGCGCGCGGCCACGCCGATGGACGGCCCCCGCTCCACTGCGTAAGTTTGGGATGTCGCGGGAGCTTTCCGCGAGGCGGCCCCGTCCGGCGAGCTGCCCGTGCACAAGTCGATCGAGTAGGAACCCACCATGGCTGTCAAACGCACTCCGTCACGTAAGTCGCGTGCCGACCAGGGCCGCAAGCCCAAGAAGAACCCGCTGTTCGCGGCGAAGATCGAGAAGGTCAACTACAAGGACATCAACCTGCTGCGCACCTTCATCTCGGACCGCGGCAAGATCCGCTCGCGCCGCGTCACCGGGCTGACCCCGCAGCAGCAGCGTCAGGTCGCCATCGCGGTCAAGAACGCCCGCGAGATGGCGCTGCTGCCCTACACGAACCGCTGACGAGCTCCCACTCACCAGGAACGACACACTCAAAACTAGAATGTGTTCTACTCTCGGCCCGGGCCGACTGGCGGCTCGACGCACATTCGAAGGAGCACGTGGATGGACCTGGTCGCCATCGCCGAGATCAGCCGGCTCAAGTACCGCTACATGCGTGACGTCGACACCCGGCAATGGGACGACCTCGCCGAGACGCTCACGCCGGATGTCACCGCCGACTACGGCAAGGACCTGCACTTCGACTCGCGCGACGAGCTGATCGCGCACCTGAGCAAGGTGATGAGCCCGCGGCTGATCTCCGAACACCACCTCGGCAACCCCGAGATCGACGTCGCCGACGACGGTGTGCACGCGACCGGCAGTTGGTACCTGTCCGACACGGTGATCGTCCCGAAGTACGACATCATGATCAACGGCGCGTCGATCTACTCCGACGAGTACGTCAAGGGCGAGGACGGCTGGCGGATCAGCCGCACCGGCTACACCCGCCTCTACGAGTACTCGGTGAAGATCTCCGACATGCCGAGCTTCAAGCTCATGTCGGGCCCGTACTGGGCCTGACCTGACGGTACGACCGTGCGCCGCCCTCTCTAGACTGACTCGGCATCCGAGTCCAGGGAGGTCGGCCACGTCGTGTCCGGTGTGGTTGCCGGCTTCTCCGTCATCTTCATCATCATCGCGGTGGGCTACGTGCTCGGCCGCCGCGATGTCCTCGGCCCGACCGGCGAGCAGGTGCTCAGCCGGTTGGTGTTCTTCGTCGCCACCCCGGCGCTGCTGTTCGACTCGCTCGCCCACGCCGATCTGTCGGTGATCTTCTCGTGGCCGGCGGCAGCGCCCTCCTCGTGGGGCTCTGCTACCTGGTGGCGGCCCGGCTCTGGTGGCATCGGGCGATCCCGGAGGCGGTGATCGGCGCGCTGGCGTCGTCGTACGTGAACTCGGTGAACTTGGGCATCCCGATCGCGGTGTTCGTCCTGGGCGACGCCTCGTTCGTGGCGCCGCTGCTGCTGTTCCAGATCGTGATCTACTCGCCGATCGCGCTCACCGCCATGGACCTGACCGTCCTGCACGACCGCTCCCCCGCCTGGTACGCGCCGTTCGTCCAGCCGTTCCGCAACCCGATCGTGCTGGCCGGACTGGCCGGACTGCTGCCGGCGGTGACCGGATGGTCGCTGCCGGAGGCGCTGGCGCAGCCGTTCCATCTGCTCGGCGGGGCCTCGGTCCCGGGCGCGCTGCTGGCGTTCGGGATCTCGCTCAACGGCGTACGGGTCCTCAAACGCGGCGAGAGCCCGCGGCGCGACGTCGCGCTGGCCACGGTCCTCAAGATCGTCGTGCAACCGCTCGTCGCCTACCTGATCGGCCGCTACCTGCTCGACCTGAGCGGTCACGCGCTGCTGGCCGCGGTCATCATCGCGACGCTGCCGACCGCGCAGAACGTGTTCACCTATGCCAGCCGCTACCAACGCGGCATGATGCTCGCGCGCGACGCCGGGCTGGTGACCACCTTGGCCGCGGTGCCGGCCATCGCGCTGGGCGCGGCGCTGCTCGGCTGAGCCCGCCGATTCCCGCTCCGGCCGAACCCGACCGGACCGTAAACATAACGTGTCAACGTGCAACGTAATGCAGCAGAGTCCGCCACGGCTCGGTCGTCCCCGTGACGCCGCCAAGGACCACGCGGTCCATGAACTTGCACACTATCCGCTCAGGGCCGGTCGGCAGCGCAACAGGACTCACCGCCGGCGGCGCGAGGTCAGGTAGTCGCCGATGACCGCGGCGCCGAGTCCGTCGAGTTCCGGCGCGACCACCCGCCCGGCCACCCGCCGGGCCATCTGGTCGACGAAGCGGGCCAGCCCGGGATCGGTGCCGAGCTTGAAGAAGGTGATCTGGGCATCCATCCGGGCCAGCGCGTCGAGTTGTTGCACGGTGCGCGCCAACGTCAGCGGGTGCGGCGGATAGTCGAAGTACGGTTCGCCGTCGGGCTCGAGATGAGCGGTCGGCTCACCGTCGGTGACGATCAGCACCACCGGCTGCGCGGCCGGGTGCCGGCGCAGGTGCCGGCCGGCCAGCAGCAGGCCGTGATGCAGGTTGGTGCCCTGCTCGAACACCTCGTCCAGGCCGGCCAACTCGTCGATGCGCATGGTGCGGGCGTAGCGGCCGAACGCGATGATCTGCAGATCGTCGCCGCGGAAACGGCTGCGCACCAGGTGTTCCAGCGCAAGCGCGGTGCGCTTCATCGGGACCCAGCGGCCCTCCATCACCATGGAGAACGAGATGTCGACGAGCAGCGCGACGGCCGCGTGGGTGCGCTGTTCGGTCTCGGTGACCTCGACGTCGTCGACGCTGATCCGCACGGGCGGGCCGGATTCCGATGCGGCGCTGCGCACGACCGCGTTGACGACCGTGCGGGTGACATCCCAGGGTTCGGTGTCGCCGAACGCCCAGGGCCGGCTCGCACCCGTAACCTCGCCGGCGGCACCTGCGCGCCGGGTGTCCCGACCGCCGGTCCGGCCCGACAGTTGCGTGGCGACGTCCTTGAGCGCGGTCTGGCCGAGGCGGCGCATCGCCGCCGGCGACAGCCGCAGCCGGCCTTCCGGATCGCGGTCGAGCAGCCCCTGGTCGTGCAGCGCCCGTTCGAGTTCGGTGAGGGTCTTCGCGGACGCGGCCGCCTCGTCGCCGAGTTGACGGGCGAGCGCGTCGAGATCGATGTCGTCGAGTTCGGCGCCCGCATACGACTGCGACAGCGCCTCGGACAGCTCCTCGAGTTCTGCCAGGTCGGCCAGCGCGCCGGTGCCCTCGCCGAGTCCCATGCCGTTGTCGCCGCGGAACTCGCGGCCGGACTCCCAGTCCTCCCCCGGCCGCGCGGCCTGCAGGTTGCCGTCGAGCCGGGCGAGCTGATCCGCCAGCGCAGGGCTGCCGAATGCCTGCTGCGCCAGGGCGTCGAGTTCCTGGCGCTGCTGCTCGGTGAGCGAGTGACGCAGCCGCTGGGCGGCGGCGGCACGGCGAGCCAGCGAGTCGATCAGCTCCTCGACGCTGTCCGGGCTCTCCGGGAAGAACTCGCCGTGACGGTCCATGAAGTCCTCGAACTGCTGCCCGGTGTCCTCGCCGCGCGCGTGGGATTCGAGCAGCGCGTTGAGATCTCGCAGCATCTCCTCGACGCGGAGCCGGTCCGCATCGGTCGCGTTCTCGAGCGCCTGCTTCATCCCCGCGAACCGTTGGTCGAGCATCTCGCGGCCGAGCAGGTCCTGGATCTGCTCGTACTTCTCCCGGGCCGACCCACTGCGCCAGTCGTATTCGGACAGCTCCTGCACCGCCTTGGCCGGCGACGAGCTCAGCTCGGCGATCTGCAGTTCCGCGAAGCGCGCCTCGTCGTCGAGCGCACGGGCAAGCTCCTGGCGCTCCTCGAGCACGGCCGCGTCCAGCAACCGCTTGACCTCGTCCAGCGTGCCGCCGAGGTTGTTGCGCCGCAGCATCTCCCGTCGCTTGCGGTTTGCCTGTTCGGCCAGCGCGTCCAGGCCGCGGCGACCGGCGAACCCGCGGCGCAGCATCTCGCGCAGCGCGCGGCGCGGCGAGACCCCCTCGAGCACCTGGTCACCGATCGCTGCCAGCGCCTCGCGCAGGTCGACCGGCGGCGCGAGCGGATCGGGTCCACCCGCATAGCGCCCGTAGTGGGCGCGGCGCAGGTCGAAGCTCGGACGGTCGGCCATCAGCTGTACACCGTCCTCCCGTCGTCCTCGGTCTCCTTGGCTATCCGCCGGGCCAGATACAGCCCCTCGAGGGCGAACTCGACCGCGGCCGCCCGCTCACCGGCGGTCCGCGCCCCCAGCCGGAAACCGATCACGTCGATCACCTCGATGTCGGGAAGCGACGCCAGAAGCTCTGCCGCGGAGACCAGTTCACCGGTGACGACGTGACCGCCGTCTTCCACGGCGGTCACCAGCGGGGCCAGGTCGATTCCACCGAGCCGTTCGCGCACGGTCTCCGCGGTGGCCCGGCGCAGCAGGTGCTCGAGCAACTCCAGCTCGCGGCCCTCCTCGCCGGACTCGAACTCCACCTTGCCGCGCAGCACCGGCACGACCGTGCCCAGATCCACCGGCCGGGCCACCGATTCCGGTTCGCCCACCCGCGCCGACCTCTGCAGCGCCGCCGCCGCGACCGTCTCCGCGCCGGCGATGGCGAAGCGCGCCGACACCCCCGAACGCTGGTCCACCGAGCTGGATTCGCGCAGCATCCGGGTGAGCCGGGCCAGCACCTCGAACAGGTACTCGGGGACCTCCGCGACGGTCTCCGATTCCTGCCCGATGACCGCGATCTCGTCGGCGACCTCGAGGGGATAGTGGGTACGGACCTCCGCGCCGAATCGGTCCTTGAGCGGGGTGATGATGCGGCCGCGGTTGGTGTAGTCCTCGGGGTTCGCGCTGGCCACCAGCAGCACGTCCAACGGCAGACGCAGGTTGTAGCCGCGCACCTGGATGTCGCGCTCCTCCATCACGTTGAGCATCGCGACCTGGATGCGCTCGGCGAGGTCGGGCAGCTCGTTGACCGCCATCACGCCGCGGTGCGCGCGTGGGATCAGCCCGAAGTGGATGGTCTCGGGGTCGCCGAGGCTGCGCCCCTCGGCCACCTTGATCGGGTCCACGTCGCCGACCAGGTCGCCCACGCTGGTGTCCGGAGTGGCCAGCTTCTCCGAATAGCGCTCGCTGCGGTGCCGCCAGGTCACCGGCAGCTCGTCACCGAGGTCGGCCGCGCGACGCAGCGAGGCGGGAGTGATCGGCTCGTACGGGTGCTCACCCAGTTCGGCGCCGGCGATCACCGGCGTCCACTCGTCCAGCAGCCCGACGAGCGTGCGCAGCAACCGGGTCTTGCCCTGGCCGCGCTCGCCGAGCAGCACCACGTCGTGGCCGGCGATCAGGGCGCGTTCGAGCTGGGGCAGCACCGTCGCGCCGAACCCCAGGATGCCCGGCCAGGGATCCCGGCCCGAACGCAGTGCGGAGAGCAGGTTGCGCCGGATCTCGTCCTTGACGGAGGACTGCACGTGTCCGGAGGCGCGCAACTCGCCGACGGTGGTGTCCGGGGGTGCGGAAACGGTGATCACGGTCACCTGCTCCACGCTACGAGGATTTGTCCGGTTCGGCGAGGTCATTTCCGCTCCGCGCGTCGGATGGTGTAACGTCCTTCGCTAACCAAGATCCGAGCACGACGAGAACGGAAGGAAGCGCACCATGCACGTATTCGCGGCGACACCTGCACCGGCGTGGCGCTCCTGGCTCGTAGGCATGCTCGTACCCCGAGATCGTTTCTGATCACCCGCAGATCGACGTTCTCGGCACCCAGGGCCCGACCGCCCGGGTGCCTTTCCTTTTCAGACCGCTCGTTTTTCCGACATCCGTTCTTCGCCGCACCGTCGCCCCCGCGACACCCGCCGCACACGCGGCAACCATCTACCCGATCCAGGCTTGAGCCGGATCCACCGAAAGAGCAAGGAAACACCGATGAAACTGCGTTTCAACCAACTCACGCACGACCGACTGCCCGCCGACCTGCCCTCCGACCTGACCGGGCACGCGATCACGCTCGACCTGTCGCACACCGACGCCGGTCAGCGCGAGGCCGCCACGGTGCTGGCGCGCGAACTGCTCGACCGGGGCGCCGCCCAGGTGGTCATCTCGGGCAACATCGTCGACCACGCCGCCTGACCGGCCGCGGCGCCGCCCGTGCGGGCAGGCCCCGTCTGGATGCCGGATGCGACAGAAGGTGCGCACCCGGCTGAGCCGAGCGCGCACCTCCCGCTGATCGTCAGTGGTCCGATCACCTGGTGGGCCTGACCGTCAGTGGGCGAAGTGCCGCGACCCCGTCAGGTACAGGGTGACGCCCGCCTCGCGCGCGGCCTCGATGACCTCGTTGTCGCGCACCGATCCGCCGGGCTGCACGATCGCGCGCACGCCGGCCTCGGTGAGCACCTGCAGGCCGTCCGGGAACGGGAAGAAGGCGTCGGATGCGGCCACCGAACCCTGCACGCGGTCGCCGCCGCGGCTGACCGCCAACCGGGCCGAGTCCACCCGGTTGACCTGGCCCATGCCGACACCGATGGTCGCCCCGCCGGAGGCCAGCAGAATCGCGTTCGACTTGACCGCGCGGCAGGCACGCCAGGCGAACTCGAGGTCGATCAGGGTCTGCTCGTCGGCCGCCTCGCCGGTCGCCAGCGTCCAGGCCGCCGGGTTGTCGCCGTCGGCCTGCAACCGGTCGCGCTCCTGCACAAGCAGCCCGCCGGAGATCGGCCGCAACTCGACGCCGGTCTCGGTTGGAGCGGGAGCCAGCAGAACGCGGATGTTCTTCTTGCGCTGCAGGACTCCGACCGCACCCTCGGCATAGGACGGCGCGATGATCACCTCGGTGAAGATGTCGGCGACCTGCTCGGCCATCTCGACGGTCACCTCACGGTTCGAGGCGATCACGCCGCCGTAGGCGCTGACCGGGTCGCAGGCGTGGGCCTTGCGATGCGCGTCGGCGATCGCGCCGTCGCCCTCGAGCCCGGACACCGCGATGCCGCACGGGTTGGCGTGCTTGATGATCGCCACGCACGGGGCCGAATGGTCATGCGCCGCACGCCATGCCGCGTCGGCGTCGGTGTAGTTGTTGTAGGACATCTCCTTGCCGTGCAGCTGCTCGGCCTGCGCCAGTCCCGGCGCCGCGGAGTTGTCGATGTACAGCGCGGCGCCCTGGTGGGGGTTCTCGCCGTAGCGCAGCACGGTCACACGGTCCCAGGTGGCGCCGAGCCAGCTGGTGAACTCGTCCTCACCCTCGATCAGGTCGGTCATCCAGCCGGCGACCGCAACGTCGTACTCGGCGGTGTGCCGGAAGGCCGCGGCGGCCAACTCGACCCGCTTCGCCTGGGTGAACCCGCCGGCTTCGACCGCGCCGAGCACGTCGGCATACCGGTCCGGGGAAACGACGACGGCCACCGACGGGTGGTTCTTCGCGGCGGCGCGCACCATCGACGGCCCGCCGATGTCGATCTGCTCGACGCACTCGTCGACGCTCGCACCGGAGGCCACGGTCTGCCGGAACGGGTAGAGGTTGACCACGACGAGCTGGAACGCCTCGACGCCGAGTTCGGCGATCTGGTCGAGGTGCTCGGGCTTGCGGGTGTCGGCGAGGATGCCCGCGTGCACCCTCGGGTGCAGGGTCTTGACCCGGCCCTCGAGGGTCTCGGGGAAGCCGGTCAGGTCCTCGACCTTGGTCACCGGGATCCCGGCGTCGGCGATCTTCCCGGCCGTCGATCCGGTCGAGACCAACTCGACGCCCGCTGCGTGGAGCCCGGCAGCAAGTTCGACCAGCCCGGTCTTGTCGTAGACGCTGACGAGCGCGCGGCGCACAGCCTTGCGGTCACTCACTTGGGATCACGGCCTTTCGTCCATCGGAAACTACAACTCCACGGGTGGCAACGGCGGCGACCACCTCGACCAGCAGCCGCCGTTCCACCACCTTGATTCGTTCGTGCAGGCTCGACTCGTCGTCGGTGTCGAGCACACTCACGGCCTCCTGCGCGAGGATCGGGCCGGTGTCCACTCCCCCGTCGACCAGGTGCACCGTCGAGCCGGTGACCTTGACGCCGTAGGCCAGCGCATCGGCGACGGCGTGTGCGCCGGGGAAGGCCGGCAGCAACGCCGGGTGGGTGTTGATCACCCGGCCCTGGAACCGGCCCAGGAACTCGGGGCCGAGGATCTTCATGAACCCGGCCGACACGACGAGATCGGGCCGGTGCGCGGCCACCTCGTCCGACAGCGCACGGTCCCACGCGGCGCGGTCGGCGTGATCGCCGACGCGCACGCGGAAGGATCCGATGCCGGCGCGCGCGGCCCGTTCCTCCGCTTCGCAGACCCGGTCCACACCGACCGCGACGACCTGCGCGGGGTACTCGGGCCTGGAGGCTTCGTCGATCAACGCCTGCAACAGGCTGCCGGTCCCGGATGCGAGTACGACGAGCCGGGCCGGCGGGTCGGGCACCAACCGGTCGGACTCATGCGGGGCGTTCAGCGCTGCATCTCCTGTGCACTCAAGCGGAACAGCCGGAAGAACTCCGGCCGGGTAGCAGCCTAGTCGCTGGGGTGGGCGGCACTTTCCGGCAGGTCCTGCTCCGAAACCTCGTCCGTGACCCCGGTCACCTGCTCGGATGCCGCGTCGTCCGATTCGGCCCGATCCGCCTCCGCCGCGGCTTCGTCGGGGTCTGCCGGGTCCTCGTCGGCGCCGTCCGGCGACACCTCGTCCGACACGTCGCCGCTCGACTCCACACGGCCCGCTTCCGTGGCGGCCGTCGTCGGCATCACGATCATGTTCGCGGCTGCGTCGCGCGCCGGTTGCTCCGCGTCGGCCGCCAGTTGCTGCGGCTTACGGCGTCGGCGCCGGAGAGGTCCGAACCGCTTGACCAACAGCACCGTGGCCGACCCCGTCACGGCAAGCCATCCGAAGACGAGCAGCCCCAGCAGCGGAGGTTCGACGCCGACATAGCCGAACGAACCCAGTGGCCCGCCGGCGAGGAAGCCGACAACGGCCATCGCCGTCCCGCAGCCCACGGCGGCGGTCAGCACGGTGCGCAGCAGGACGATCGCACCGGTGCGCTCGCGGTGGCAGCCCTGTCCCAGTCGCACGCCGATCACCACGATCACGGCGAGCAGTGCGAGCCAGGCACCGCCGGTCTCGGCGTGCGGCAGCACCCCCAGGATGGGCAGTGCGGGGACCGGTCCACCGGTGACGTGGAACAACCCGAAGGTCGCGTCGCCGATGTGCATCTCGGTGCCGACGAGGGTGCCCACGGCGCCGACGATCACGTTCGGCAGGTACAGGATCGACAGCAGCACCAGGCCGAGCTGTCCGACCCAGTCGTCTTCGGCGCCGATCAGGTCGCCGACCGCCGACCAGTTCCGCAGCATCCCGACGACGATCAGCACCGACCCGGCGGCCAGCAGCGACATCCCGGCGATCGTGCCCTGCCGCAGCGACGTCCGGGTCCAGTCCGGCACCTGCAGGCGCTCTCCGGTCAGCCGCCACACCTGCCGCCCGACACCCAGGACCGCACCGAGCGCGTGGATGCCCGCGACGCCGCCGAGCGCGATCAGCGTGTCGGGGCTCGACAGTTCGGTCACCGAGGTCGCGTCCTGGATCACCGCCAAGGCGATGACGGTCACGACCAGTGAACCGCCGACCGCGGCACCGACGATGCGCAGCTGCATCGGGGGCGGATCCTCCGGGCGGGTGACCCGCGCGCAACACCGGGCGACGCCGGCGATCATCAGGAGGGTCGGCAGCAGCGGCAGCGCACCGATGTCGGTGCTGCCGATCTGCACCGGGACCTGGTGCACCGCCAGCCACAGGGAGGCGATCGCCCCGAACACTCCGGTGAGCCTGCTGTCGACACTCACCAGCGTCACCAACGTGATCGCGGCGATCAGCGCAACCGCGATGCCGGACGGTACGAAGGCGACCCGGATCAGCGAACGCATCTGTTCCGGGGTCGCCCCCCTGCGGGCGGTTTTGCGGCGGTCGAGCAGCAGACTCATCGCGACCAGCGTGACATCCCACCGGCCGGTCCCCGCTCAGGCGCGCCGCAGTGACCGGCGATCAGCCCTGGTTCGGCGGCTGGCCCGAGCCCGGCTGGTCCGAGCCCGGCTGGGTCGGGAACGCCCGCGTCGCATCGTCGGCCGACGACGCCGGGGGCTGCCCGGTGGACGCACCCGGCTGACCCGGCTGCTGACCGTACGTCGGCGTCGGCGCACTGTACGGCTGCGGCGTCGCCGCGTGCTGGCCACCGGTACCCGGCTGCGGCGCGGTGTATCCCGGAGACGGCTGCGGCTGGCCGTAGGGGGTCGAGGGAGCCTGGGGCGACTGGGCCTGGGGTGCGCCGTAGGCCTGCTGCCCGGCCCCGTACTGCTGCTGGCCGTACTGCTGCTGCCCGTAGCCCTGCTGGGGCTGACCGTACTGCTGCTGTTGCCCGTACTGCTGCTGGCCGTACTGGCCGTAGGGCTGCCCCATCCCGTAGCCCGGCGCGGGCGCCGGCTTCGGCTCGGGCAGCTTGACGATGCCAGCGTCGACGAGAAGCAGCGCGACCGCGATCAGCGCCTGGATGAACCCGAGCACCAGGACCACGATCGGCCCGGTCTCGACGTTGATGTTGTCGCCCAGCGCGAACGTCACGAACAGCAGCGCGAAGAAGCCGGCGATCGCCGAGGCGGCGGCCAGGCCCAGCTGCTCGGCCTGCTTGGGCAGCAGTCCGGTCGCGACGATCAGGCCGGCCAGCAGGAGCAGCGAGAGTCCGATGGTCGGGACACCGAACTCGAAGAAGTTCTCGGACACCTTGGCGTTGCCGTAGGGCAGTTGGGCCGAGACGTAGGGCAGGAAGCCCAGGAAGAAGTTCAGCACACCCAGCACGATCACGACCAGGCGCATGATCCGGGGCAGCCCGCCGTTGCCGGCGTTCTCCGTCCCACCGGCCGCGGCCGGCTGCGCCTCGGCGCTCGCGGACTGCGCGGTATAGGCCTGCTGGGACTGCTGCGACTGCGGTGCCGGGGCACCCTGTTGCGGACCCTGCGGCTGGCCACCTGACTGCGGGGCGCCGTAGCCCCCCGGCCCGGGCGTGAACGTCATGTCTTCTCCTTGTCGGATGTCTCGATTGTGACGCAAGGGACAACGCTAGACCACGGAGACGACAAAGGGTGCGCCCGATCGGTCGGATCGGGCGCACCCTCGGTCAGGAGCAGCGCGGAAGATGACCTGCCGAAAACGGTCTCCGGAAGAGATCGGCAGATCCCGGTGTCACAGCGACTTGAGGATCTCCCGTGCCAGCGCGGCGGTCTCGGACGGCGTCTTGCCGACCTTGACGCCCGCGGCCTCGAGCGCGTCCTTCTTCGCCTGGGCGGTGCCCGAGGAGCCGGAGACGATGGCGCCGGCGTGGCCCATGGTCTTGCCCTCCGGGGCGGTGAAGCCCGCGACGTAGCCGACGACCGGCTTCGAGACGTTCGCCTTGATGTAGTCGGCGGCACGCTCCTCGGCGTCGCCGCCGATCTCGCCGATCATGACGATGAGCTTGGTCTCGGGATCCTTCTCGAACGCCTCGATGGCGTCGATGTGGGTGGTGCCGATGACCGGGTCGCCGCCGATACCGATGGCGGTCGAGAAGCCGTACTCACGCAGCTCGAACATCATCTGGTAGGTCAGGGTGCCGGACTTGGAGACCAGCCCGATCGGGCCCTTGCCCGCGATGTTGGCCGGGGTGATGCCGACGAGGGCCTCTTCCGGGGTGATGATGCCCGGGCAGTTGGGGCCGATGATCCGGGTCTTCTCGCCCTTCTCGACGTTGTAGGCCCACGCGTACGCGGAGTCCTGCACCGGGATGCCCTCGGTGATGACGACGAGCAGCGGGATCTCCGCGTCGATGGCCTCGACGATGGCGTCCTTGGAGAAGGCCGGGGGGACGAATGCGATCGAGACGTCCGCGCCGGTCTCCTTCATGGCCTCGGCGACGGTCGCGAAGACGGGCAGCTCGATGGCGTTGCCGGCCTTGTCGGTGTGCGAGACCTTGGTGCCGGCCTTGCGCGCGTTGACGCCACCGACGACCTGGGTGCCGGCCGCGAGCATCCGGGCGGTGTGCTTGGAGCCCTCGCCACCGGTGATGCCCTGGACGATGACCTTGGAGTCCTTGGTCAGGAAGATAGCCATTGTTGTGTGTCCCTTACTTCGCTGCGAAGGCGAGCTCGGCAGCCTTGTCGGCAGCCTCGTCCATGGTTGCGACGACCGTGACCAGCGGGTGGTTGGCCTCGGCGAGGATGCGGCGACCCTCTTCGACGTTGTTGCCGTCCAGGCGCACGACGAGGGGCTTGTTGGCCTCGTCGCCAAGGGTCTGCAGCGCACCGATGATGCCGTTGGCGACGGCGTCACACGCGGTGATGCCACCGAAGACGTTCACGAAGACGCTCTTGACCTGCGCGTCGTTCAGGATGACGTCCAGGCCCGCGGCCATGACGGCAGCCGAGGCGCCGCCGCCGATGTCGAGGAAGTTGGCCGGCTTGACGTTGCCGTGCTTCTCGCCCGCGTAGGCGACGACGTCCAGGGTCGACATGACCAGACCGGCGCCGTTGCCGATGACGCCGACCTCACCGTCGAGCTTGACGTAGTTGAGGTCGTTGGCCTTGGCCTTGAGCTCGAGCGGATCCGTCGCGTCCTTGTCCTCGAACTCGGCGTGGCCGGGCTGACGGAAGTCGGCGTTGGCGTCCAGGGTGACCTTGCCGTCGAGCGCGAGGATCTGGTCGTCGGGCGTACGCACGAGGGGGTTGACCTCGACGAGGAGAGCGTCTTCCTTGATGAAGACCTCCCACAGCTTCTGGATCGTGTTCGCCGCGGCGTCGAGGACCTCGGCGGGCAGCTTGCCGGCCTCGGCGATCTGGCGCGCGAACGCGAGGTCGACACCCTTGACGGCGTCGACGGGGATCTTCGCGAGGGCGTCGGGGTTCTCCTCGGCGGTGACCTCGATCTCGACGCCACCCTCGACCGAGCACATCGCCAGGTAGGTGCGGTTGGTGCGGTCGAGCAGGAAGGAGATGTAGTACTCCTCCGCGATCTCACTCGCCTCGGCGACGAGCAGCTTCTTGACGACGTGGCCCTTGATGTCCAGGCCCAGGATCGCCTCGGCGTTCGCCTGCGCCGCGTCCGCGTCGGCCGAGTACTTGACGCCGCCCGCCTTGCCGCGGCCGCCGACCTTGACCTGCGCCTTGACCATCACGGGCTTGCCGATTTCCTCGGCGATCTCGCGGGCACCGGCGACAGTGTCGGTAACACGGCCGGCCGACGTGGGCACGTCATGCTTGGCGAAGAGTTCCTTCGCCTGGTATTCGAAGAGATCCATCTGCTCACCGTCTCGTCTGCGTTGATGCCCGCCCGAGGGGTAGGAGCGGGTCTTTCGGACTGTATCGACCCGCGTCAGCACGCCAATCACAGCCCCGGTCCGAAGTGGTGCAGGTCACTGGCCCCGAGCCGCTCTCCGCCCGGCCATCACCGCACCCGCGCCCAAGCCTACGACCGCGAGCGCCCCGACGAACATCGCCGGTCCCACTCGATGGTCCGGGACGCGCGCCCACGTGAGCGGCCCGGTCGCCAGATAGCCGATGACCGCGATCGTGCAGCCGGCCGACAGGGCCGCGCCGCGGGCCGGCCGCGCGCGGGCCGCGACCAAGGCCGCGCTGGCGATCGCGACGGCCGTCACCACCTGCCCCCACACGTCCCAGCCCCACGGCAGATGCCCGATCCAGGCGGCGGCGAAGCTCCGCCCGCCGACATCCGGGGCCGTGTACAGCGGCAACACCAAGGACACGACCGCGGCCGCGGCGCCGATGCCGGTGACCACCGCGCCGGGCCGGTCGACCTCCGGATCGACCGAGGTGTCGATCTCCGAACGTTCTGCGGCACCGGCCATTCCGGCCGCCACCCCGGTCGTCACCGCACCGATCACGACGAGGCCGGCCGCGAACGCACCCGGCCCCAGCCCCACACCCGGCACATCGGAGGCGAACACCACCGACTCCAGCACCGCGGTCGCGCCCAGCAGCGGGACCGTCCACACGACCGCCAGTACCGGACGGACCCGCACCGCGTACTCGCTTAGCAGCAGCCACACCGCCACGATCGCGAGGAGCACGCCCGCGGCCAGTTCCACCCGGGTGGCGTAGATGCGCGGTTCCGGCAGGCCCGCGGAGACCCGCAGTACCGGGAGCACCGCGCCGACCACCGCGACCACCGCGGTCACGAGACCGCACAGACCAGCGACCCGATGCGCGCGGCCGATCGACGGCGCCCGTCCGTTCCCCGCCCGCACCGGCGCGGGGACCGCACGGTCGCGCAGGTCCGCGACCACCGGGATCGCGAGTCCGATCACCACAAGCGCCACCGCTGCGACGGTCGACCACACCGTCGCCGCCGACACCCCGATCCGGTCACCGGCGCCGAGTCCGGCGGTCAGCCGTCCGCCCGACAGCTGCAGGACACCCAGGCCCGCCCCGGTCAGCGCCCCGGCGGAGGTCCACCGTGAGCAGGTCACCAGCGCCATCGCGACCACCAGCAGCAGGCCCGCCACCACCGCGACGGTCCCGAACGCGACCGGATAGGGGGCGTCGACGACCGAGTGCGTCAGCACCACCGGATCGGACGACGTCAGCGCCGCGCCGAACAGCCCGACCACCGCGACAGCTGCCGCCACCGACACCGCGAGCACCGCCGCGGAGCCGAGTTGCGCACCGACGGCGCGCCCCTCCTCGCCGTCCGGCTCACGATCCGGCATCGGCTGGTCGTCGAGCCGCCGGGCGGCCGACAGCGCCACCAGCCCGGCGGCGACGGCGAGCAGGTGGCCGACGAGCACCACGACCGCGCCCGGTCCCGGCGACAGGTGCGCCGCCGTGAGCGGCCGCAGCAACTCGAGCCGGTTCGCGTCGATGGGCCCGACCAGCAGTTGCACGTCCAGGACGGTCAGCCCGACGGCGACAGCACCGGAACCCGCCAGCAGACCGGCGCCCAGGCTCGCGCGCCGCGACCGCAGCGCGAGCGCCGCGAGCAGCCCCGGGGCGAAGGCACACAGCGCGACGACGACCGCCGCCGGCCAGATCGCGCCGCCGGGGCCGGGGCCGTGCACCGTCCGTGCGGGCGCGAGGGCGGGGGCCACCGCGACGGCGAGCGCGCCGATCAGCGCCGTCCAGACCGCCACCCGATGCCGCGGGTGCACCGGGCCGGTCCCGCCGGAGGTCCACGCCGCGACGGCCGTCCGCCATCTGTGCGGCGTCGCGTTCGCGGCCGGTCGCGTCCCGGCCGATTGCTTCCCGGCCGGTCGCTTCGGGATCGGACGGGAAGCCGCGGCGCCCCGGGAACCGGAGCGGGACCGGGCGGCCGAGCGAGAGGAGCGTGTCACCCGCACGACGGTATCGGCCGGCGGCGCTCCTGACCCGTCGCGACAAGCCGATCTCGGTGACGAACCGTCCGGCACGACTCGGCGACCGCACCCATCGACCATGCGACTGTGAGCTGCCACACACTCTCTGCCACGCCGCCCTGAGGCTTGCCTTTCACATGATCGGTTGGCTAACGTCGCCGAGGCTGAAATAACGATCTGGTCACGACCTGGACCGCGGACGGGAGTTGTCGAACCTTGGCGCACGACCGCACGTCCTTCACGCAGAGCCGTTTCGTCGGGGCAAGCCGGCCCACTTCCCGCCCCGCCCCCGATGCCGGCGCCACCGACACGTTCGACACCACCATGGACCGCGACGACGACCGGACTCGCCGGATCCCGGTGTACCGCAACACGACTCCGTCGCATTCACGGCACGGCGCGCACGAGACGTCCGACGCGCAGTCGCGCCGGTGGTTCACCCCCGTCCCCGCGGATGCACCGACCGAGGTGTTCGCCGCGTCGACGCCCGCGTCCCGAGCCGTCGAGCCTGCCGAGCCGGAACTGCCGGTCCTCGATGCAGCCGCCTCGTTTGCACCCACAGCCGCCCCGGACACCTCCGCCACCCCGCAGAGCCGACGTCGCGGCGCCCATCGGGTGCCGACCCCGCCGCACGCGATCAAGGGCCGGGTGGCCGTGGTCGCCGTCGCGGCGGGCGCGGTCGTCGCCGCGGGCCAGTCGATGGTGCGCGGCGCCGGTCCGTCGGTGTCGGACAGTTCGGACGTGGCACTCGCCTCGGGCAGCGGGCTGCAGGCACTCGGCGGCAGTTCGTCGCACGAACCCGCCGGCGATGCGCAGGTGCTCACCGTCGCCCAGGGTGACGACCTCGCCACCTTCTCGGAGCAACTCGCCAAGGGCACCAAGTACGCGGCCGACCGCGCTGCCCGCGACGCCGCCTCCCGTCGGCCCTTGTTCGCGCTGCCGGCACAGGGCATCTTCACCTCCGTCTTCGGCACGCGGTGGGGCACCATCCACGGCGGGGTGGACATCGCCGCCGCAATGGACACCCCTATCCATGCCGTCGCCGACGGCACCGTCATCGATTCGGGGCCGGCCAGCGGCTTCGGGATGTGGGTGCGGCTACGGCACGACGACGGCACGGTCAGCGTCTACGGTCACATCGACCGGTCGCTGGTGCAGGTCGGGCAGCACGTGCTGGCCGGCGACGAGATCGCCGAGGTGGGCAACCGCGGGTTCTCCACCGGGCCGCACCTGCATTTCGAGATCTGGCTTGACGGCTCCCAGCGGGTCGATCCGCTGCCGTGGCTGGCGCAGCGCGGCATCAGCCTCGGTCACTACGCCGGCTGAGGCTCACCGCCCGGCCGCGACCTCACCGCACGGCGGCATCCTGGAGCCGCGGCCTCACAGCTTGATCATCGGCACGCCACCGATGAGCATCAGCCGCACCTTTCCGGCGCTGCCGAAGTCGATGGTCGCGGTCGCGCGTGTACCGACGCCGTCGCAGGAGATGACGGTGCCCAGACCGTACTTGTCGTGACTGACCCGGTCGCCCGCGACGAGCACCAGGTCGTTGTTGCGCGGCCGCGCCTTGCCGAAGCTGCCCGACTCGCGCGAGGACGGCCGTCCGCTGCCGATCAACCGGCCGCCGCCCAATCCCCCGGAGCCCCATCCGCCGACGCCCCGCCCTCCGCCGCCCGGACTGCCGCCGCTCACGCCCGGATCCTCGCGGCGCCAGTGCACCAGCTCCGCCGGGATCTCCTGCAGGAAACGCGATTCGGGGTTCATGATCGGCTGCCCCCAGGCGGAGCGGAGCACCGCGCGGGTGAGATACAGCCGGCGGCGGGCCCGGGTGATGCCGACGTAGGCCAGCCGGCGCTCCTCGGACAGCTCGGCCGGGTCGCCGAGCGCACGCATGTGCGGGAACTGCCCGTCCTCCCAGCCGGCGACGAACACGACCGGGAACTCCAGTCCCTTGGCGGTGTGCAGCGTCATCAGCGTGACCACGCCCGCACCCGACTCCGGCACCTGATCGGAGTCCGCGACCAGCGACACCCGCTCGAGGAACGCGGCCACCGAGCCCGGTTCGGGAGCGCCCTCGTCCGCAGGCGCGGCGTCCCCGTCACCTGCATCCCCGGTGTCCTCGACCATGGCCGCCACGTTGGCCGCGTCGGCGCTGAACTCGCGTGCCACGCTGACCAATTCGTTGAGGTTGTCCAGGCGCGCGCCGTCCTGCGGATCGCTGCTGGCCTCGAGTTCGGCCCGGTAGCCGGTGCGGTCGAGGATCGCTTCGACGACGTCGCCTACGTCGGGCACCCCGTCCCTGTCGAGCAGGGTGCGCAGCCCGTCCATGATCTCGACGAACGCGGCGATCGCCTTCTGCGACCGGGTGTTCAGCAGCGGCACCGTCCCCTCGGCGCCCGCCCGCAACGCGGCGGCGAAGCCGAGGCCGGTGTTCTCCGCGTGCACCGCCACGCACGCCTCGGCGCGGTCGCCGATGCCGCGGCGCGGGGTGTTGAGGATCCGGCGCAGGCTCACCGCGTCGTCGGGATTGGCGAGCACCCGCAGGTACGCCACGATGTCGCGGACCTCCTTGCGCTCGTAGAAGCGCACGCCGCCGACCACCTTGTAGGGCAGACCGAGCCGGATGAACACCTCCTCGAGCGCGCGGGAGGAATTGTTGGTGCGGTAGAACACCGCCACGTCGCCGTACGTCGCCTCCCCCTCGTCGACCAGCCGGTCGATCTCGGCGGCGACGAACGAGGCCTCGTCGTGCTCGTTGTCCGCCACGTAGCCGGTGATCAGCTCACCCTCGCCCGCGTCGGTCCACAGCCGCTTCTCGCGTCGGCCCGAGTTGCGCGCGATGACCGCGTTCGCGGCCGACAGGATGTTCTGCGTCGAGCGGTAGTTCTGTTCGAGCAGGATGGTCCGGGCGTCGGGATAGTCCCGCTCGAACTCGACGATGTTGCGGATCGTCGCCCCGCGGAACGCGTAGATCGACTGATCGGCGTCGCCGACCACACACAGCTCCGAGGGTGCCACCCGACCCGGCTCGCCGTCGGCAGGCTCGAGCCCGACAAGCTCGCGCACCAGCACGTACTGCGCATGGTTGGTGTCCTGGTACTCGTCGACCAGCACGTGCCGGAACCGGCGACGGTAGTACTCGGCGACCTGCGGGTGCGACTGCAGCAGCGCGACGGTCTCGCTGATCAGGTCGTCGAAGTCGAACGCGTTGGCCGACCGCAACCGCTGCTGATAGTGCGTGTAGACGGTCGCGATCAGGCGCGGCAGCTCGGCCGGGTCCCCGGCCGCGTCGGCGCTCGCCTGCTCCGGGTCGATCAGCTCGTTCTTCAGGTTCGAGATGTGCGTGGCCAGCAGCCTCGGCGAGAACTTCTTGGTGTCGAGGTCGAGATCCTTGGCGATCATCGTGAGCAGCCGGCGCGAATCGTCGGCGTCGTAGATCGAGAAGTTCGAGTTGATGCCCGGCACCAGCGCGGCCTGCGCCCGCAGGATGCGCACACAGGACGAGTGGAACGTGGCCACCCACATCGCGTTGGCACGGGCGCCGACGAGTGCGGCGACCCGCTCACGCATTTCGGCCGCGGCCTTGTTGGTGAACGTGATGGCGAGGATCTGCCCCGGCCCCACACCCCGCTCGGCCAGGAGATAGGCGATCCTCCTGGTGAGCACCGCGGTCTTGCCCGACCCCGCCCCTGCGACGATCAACAGCGGCGATCCGGTGTGCACGACCGCAGCGCGCTGCTGCGGGTTCAAACCGTCGAGAAGTGCCTCTGCGCCGGTGTGCCGACTGGATCCGGGGGCCGCCGAAGGAAGTGTGTTCATCGTGCCTCAACGGTACCGGCGTGCACCGACAGCGACACCGGTCGCCCACCCCGACCAGCACCTCGTCGGCCCGGCGCGATGTTGGCCCGGATGGGGCCCCGTGGCAAAATGAGCCCATACTCACACCTCGCGGGGGCTGCGACCGGGGACGGACCGCACACCCGACTCCTGGAGGAGGCGGACGGGAACTGCTGACATCGGTAACGGCCGGCACCGCGCCCCCGACACGGGGGTGACGACGACACGAGGTCCACGACCAGTAGGTCCGTGACACCGGGGCCCGACACGACAGGGAGCATCATGGCAGCGACACAGCAGACACCCGACGCAGCGGCGACGCCGGCCGCGGACCTCGCCGACGCCGTGGAGGCCCCGATGGGCGAGCAGGAGATCGACGAGCTGCGCAAGGAGATCGACCGCCTCGACGCCGAGATCCTCGCCGCGATCAAACGCCGCTCCGAGATCTCCCAGCAGATCGGTCGCACCCGGATGGCCAACGGCGGCACCCGACTGGTGCACAGCCGCGAGATGAAGGTGATCGAGCGCTTCAGCGACCTCGGCGAGGAGGGGCATACGCTGGCGATGCTGCTTTTGCGTCTCGGCCGCGGGCGCCTGGGCCACTGAGGGAACCGGTTCACCGAGCGCGACGGCGGAACCGGAGGGCCGGACCGCGACTGCCGCGTCAGTCACCGGGATGATGTGTTCCCCGGCGCGCCGTGGCCACTAGGCTCGGTCCAGCACGTCGACACGTCCGTCGGGCGATGAGGAGCCGCGAGTATGACCGACCCCGCCACGAGCGCAACCGATATCACCCGTACCCAGGCCTGGGGCGCACTGTCCGCACACCACGCCGAGGTTCGCGACGAGCACCTGCGCGACATCTTCGCGGCGGATCCCGGGCGCGGCAGTGACCTCACCGTCACCGCCGGCGACCTCTACTTCGACTACAGCAAGCACCGGGTGACCCGGGAGACGCTGCGGCTGCTGGTCGATCTCGCGCGCACCGCCGACGTCGAGGCCCGCCGCGACGCGATGCTGCGCGGCGAGCACATCAACACCAGCGAAGACCGGGCGGTGCTGCACACCGCGCTGCGCCTGCCCGCCGATGCGTCGTTGTCGGTCGACGGGACCGACGTGGTCCACGAGGTGCACGAAGTGCTCTCGCGGATGGGCGATTTCACCGATCGGCTGCGGTCGGGCGAATGGCGCGGCGCCACCGGCGAGCGGATCGAGACCGTCGTCAACGTCGGCATCGGCGGTTCCGACCTCGGCCCCGTGATGGCCTACCGGGCGCTGCGCGCGTACGCGGACAGCGGCATCTCCGCCCGCTTCGTCTCGAACGCCGATCCCGCCGACATCATCGGTCAGCTCAGCGGGCTGAACCCGGAGACGACACTGTTCATCGTGGCGTCCAAGACGTTCTCGACGCTCGAGACCCTGACCAACGCCACCGCGGCGCGCCGCTGGCTGCTCGACGGACTGCGCGAGCGGGCCGGCGAGTCCGTCCTCGACGGCGCGGTCGCCAAGCACTTCGTCGCCGTGTCCACCCACGCGGGCCGGGTGTCGGAGTTCGGCATCGACACCGACAACATGTTCGGCTTCTGGGACTGGGTGGGCGGCCGTTACTCGGTGGACTCCGCGGTGGGCCTGTCGCTGATGGCGGTGATCGGCCGGGAGCAGTTCACGGAGTTCCTCGCCGGCTTCCACACGATCGACGAACACTTCGCCACCGCCCCGCTCGAACAGAACGCGCCGGTGATCGCCGCACTGCTGGGCGTCTGGTACAGCAACTTCTTCGACGCGGACTCGCGCGCGGTGCTGCCGTACTCGAACGACCTCAAGCGTTTCCCCGCCTACCTCCAGCAACTGACGATGGAGTCGAACGGCAAGTCCGTGCGCGCGGACGGCACCCCGGTGACCACGTCGACCGGTGAGATCTTCTGGGGTGAGCCGGGTACCAACGGCCAGCACGCGTTCTATCAATTGCTGCACCAGGGCACGCGGTTGGTGCCGTCGGACTTCATCGGTTTCGCCGAGCCGACCGAGGACCGCGCGACCATCGACGGCGAAGGCAGCATGCACGACGTGTTGATGTCGAACTTCTTCGCACAGACGAAGGTGCTGGCCTTCGGTAAGACCGCCGAGGAGATCACCGAGGAATTGGAAGCCGCGGGCACTCCACTCGATGTCGTGCCGCACAAGGTGATGCCCGGCAATCGCCCCTCGACGACGATCCTGGCGCCCAAGCTGACCCCGTCGGTGCTCGGTCAGCTGATCGCGCTGTACGAGCACGCGGTGTTCGTCGAGGGCGTCATCTGGGGCATCGACTCGTTCGACCAGTGGGGCGTCGAACTGGGCAAGACCCAGGCGATCGAGCTGGTGCCGGTGCTAACCTCCACGGAATCCCCTGCGGCGCAGGACGACTCGTCCACGGACACGCTGGTGCGGCGCTACCGCGGGCTGCGCGGGCGTAGCAGCTGAGTCACGCGAACCGGGACACGACCTGCCCCGGAAGGTACGGCATCACCAGATCGATTGCCCGCCAAGGCCAGCCGGGAACGCAGGCACGACGCGGCTCGCGCTCGATCGCGGCGACCATCGATCGCACGCCGCGATCGAGCGGCGCGACCATCGTGGCATCGTCGGCCTGAGCGGACATGTCGGTCGCGATGAAGCCCGGCAGCACCGTCGTCACCGCGATCGGGCTCTTCGCGAGCTCGATCGACAGCGCCTCACCGATCGCGGAAAGTCCGGCCTTGCTTGCCGAGTAGGCGGCCTTCTTGCGCGGCAGTCCGCGTACCGCGCTCATCGACGAGATGAGCACCAGGTGCCCGGAGCCCTGCGCACGGAAGTTCTCCATGGCGGCCTCGACCTGCGCCAGCGCGCTGACGAAGTTCGTGGTCGCCGTGGCCAGGTTGGCGTCGGCGCGGCCGGTGCCGATCACGGCGCCCTTGCCGATGCCGGCGTTGACGATCACCCGGTCCACCCCGCCGAGTTCGTCGCGCAGCTGTCCGAAGACCTCGGGCACGGCGGCGTGGTCGTCGACGTCCAGCTGCCGGACCACGACAGTGATCCCGGGGTACTCGGCGAGCAGTTCGTCGCGTAGCGCCTCGAGCCGGTCGGTCCGCCGGGCGCACAGCGCCAGGTCGCGGCCCATGCCGGCGAAGCGACGCGCCATCTCGGCGCCCAACCCGGAGCTGGCGCCGGTGATCAGAATCTTGGTCCGAATCATGAGAGTGCACTCTAGAGCGAAAAGCACCCACTAGCCTCGATGCCATGGCCGAGCGTCGGGTCTTCGATGTGGTGGTGATCGGCGGCGGACCTGCGGGCGAGAACGCCGCCGCCTATGCGGTCGCGGGTGGCGGGCGCACGGCAGCGCTGGTCGAGCGAGAACTGGTCGGCGGCGAGTGCTCCTACTGGGCCTGTATGCCGAGCAAGGCACTGCTGTGGCCGGGCGAGGTGTTGGCGCAGGCCCGCGCGATGCCGGGCGTCCGAGGGTTGGTCGACGGCCGGCCGCTGGACGTGTCGGCGGTGCTGGCGCGGCGAGATGCGTTCACCAACGGCCACGACGACAGCGGCCAGGTGGACTGGGCCCGGTCCGCCGGGATCGAGGTGATCCGGGGCCACGGACGGCTCGTGGGAGATCGCACCGTGGAGGTCGACCGGCCCGGCGGCGCGCTGGAGTTGCACGCGCGTGAGGCCGTGGTGCTCGCGACCGGATCCGCGGCGACCGTGCCCCCGGTGGCCGGGCTCGCGGAGGCGCTGCCGTGGACGTCGCGTGACGTGACCAATCTGCACGAGGTACCGGAGCGGGTGCTGGTCCTGGGCGGCGGAGTGGTCGCCTGCGAGTCCGCGACCTGGCTACTCGCGCTGGGGGTTCGGGAACTGACGATGGTGGTGCGCGGAGCGTCGTTGCTTGCCCGGTCCGAGCCGTGGGCGGGCGAGCGCGTCGTCGAACGGTTGCGGGAACTCGGCGCGCGGATCCTCTTCGAGACCGAACTCGGGTCGGTGCGCCGGGCGGCACCGGGGGCGTCGGGCGAGGGTTGGGTGCACGGCGGGCCCGCGACCGTCTCGTTGGGCACGGCAACCGACGCGGAGACGGTGACCGTCGACGAGATCGTGGTCGCGGCCGGCCGCCGGCCCGGTACCGCCGACCTGGGGCTCGAGTCGGTCGGGCTCACCCGGGGCCGAGCCCTGGACACCGACGATCACCTGGCCGTCGCGGGGGTGGCGGGCGGATGGCTGTACGCGGTCGGCGACGTCAACGGGCGGGCGGCGCTGACGCACATGGGCAAGTACCAGGGCCGCGTGTGCGGCGACGTCATCGCGGCACGTGCCGCGGGCCGAGCGCTCGACGGGCCGCGCTACACCGCGAGCGCCGACCGCACCCAGACTCCCCAGGTGGTCTTCACCGATCCCCAGGTCGGGTCGGTCGGACTCACCGAGCAACAGGCGCGCGCCAACGGCCTTGCCGTCGAGTCGGTTTCGGTGGACATCGCGGTCGCAGGGTCGGCGCTGCACAACGACGGCTACCGCGGTCGCGCGCAGTTGGTGCTCGACGGCGCCACCGACACGGTGGTGGGTGCGACGTTCGTCGGCCCCGACATCGCCGAACTCGTCCACGCCGCCACCGTCGCCGTGGTCGGCCGGGTGCCGTTGGAACGGCTGTGGCATGCGGTGCCGTCGTATCCGACGATGAGCGAGGTGTGGCTGCGGTTGCTGGAGGCCCGGCGGGGCTGAGTTCGGTTGCAGGCCGAGTTCGCGGGGGCTACCCGGTCTGTTGCAACTCGTGTGCGGGCAGGCAGATCCGCGCGAGGTCGTCCAGTGGCACGTCGAGCACCGCGGCGAGCGCGGCGACCGTCGAGAACGCCGGCGTGACCAGACGGCCGGTCTCGATCTTGCGGAGCGTCTCCGGAGAGATGCCGGCGGCCTGGGCGACCTCGACGGGGCGACGCTCGCCACGAGCCGCCCGCAGTCGCGCACCGAGGCGCTTGCCGGCGGCGATCTGTTGCGGGGTCAGCGGGGAACGCACCATGCCGCCATCCTAGCCAAGTCGGTATGAAAATACCGGCATCATCGACTAGGCTGGTATTTTAATACCGTACGTTCGAGAAGAAGGTTGCCCAGTGCTGGAGCTCAAGACGGACCGCGAGATCGATTTCATGCGCACCACCGGCCGGTTCATCGCCGGTCTGCTCGACGACCTCGCCGACCGCGCACAGGTCGGGGTGAACCTGCTCGACCTCGAACAACGCGCGCGCACCCTGATCGAGCAGCGGGGCGCCGTCTCCTGCTATTGGGATTACGCACCTTCGTTCGGCCGTGGGCCGTTCCGCAACGTGATCTGCCTGTCCGTGAACGACGCAGTGCTGCACGGACTTCCGCACGACTACGCGCTACGCGACGGCGACCTGCTGAGCATGGACATCGCCGTGTCCATCGACGGCTGGGTCGCCGATTCGGCACGCAGCCTGATCGTCGGCACGCCTCGGCCCGACGACGTGCGACTCATCGAGGCGACCGAGGAGGCGCTCGCGGCCGGTATCGCCGCCGCGGTTCCGGGAAACCGACTGGGCGACATCTCCGCCGCGATCAGCGCGGTCGCGGATCGGTACGGATACCCGGTCAACACCGACTTCGGCGGTCACGGCCTCGGCCGTACCATGCACGAGGACCCGCATGTGCCCAACCGCGACCGCGCGGGACGGGGGATGCGACTCGAGCCCGGGCTGACGCTCGCACTGGAACCGTGGTTCGCGGCGGCCACCGACCGGATCGTCTACGACCCCGACGGGTGGACGATCCGGTCCGCGGACGGTTCGAACACCGCGCACAGCGAGCACACGATCGCCGTCACCGAGAGCGCGGCGTTGATCCTGACCGACTGAGTTCTCGGGTGCCGCAAGACCCTGCGACCAGACCCGTTCGCCCCTCCGCCATCAGCGAGTCGGCCAGTCCGACAATGAGTTCCGCCGAACTGATTCAACTCACCCCACAGATAGTCGAACACGTGTACGATATTTGTCATGATCGACACGGGGGAACATCGAGGGGAAGACCGGCGAATGCTCGCTGCCGTCTCGACGGCCTGCCGCGCCGAGAACCGTTCCGCCGCAGCGAAGGTCCTCGCGGCCGGTGCGTTGCTGCAGGCTTGGATCGAGCGTGACGTGCAGCTCGGCAACGGCGACATCATCGACTGCGGTAACGGAGCGGTCGCCGAAGTCGCTGTCCGGTTGGGCTGCTCGAAGACCATGGCCGGCAACTACGCCGACACCGGCGTCGAACTCCACCTGCGTCTCCCCTTGATCCGTGCGGCATTCGAATCCGGCGAACTCGACTATGCGCGGGTCCGTAGGGTCGTCACCAGCACCTGTTTCTTGAAACCTGCGACCGCAGCCCGGATCGAATCGGCCATTCTCGCCGCGGCCCGACATCTCTCCCCCGGCCCGCTGGGCACCGAGGTCGCGGCCATCATCACACGGGAGGCTCCGGACGAGGCCGCCGAGAACCGCGCCGAGGCCGGCATCCTCCGCAGGGTCAAACTCGTGCCCGAGGACGAACTGTCCAGGTTCGAGGCCACACTAACGCCCGATGAAGGGCAGCAGGCATGGCAACTGGTCACCGAGATGGCCGACACCGTCTGCAAGCACGACCGGCGCCTGCCCGCGCACCGGCTCGCGGATGCGTTCCTCGCCCTCCTGCATCGGGAGCCGCACCTCGCGTGCACATGCCGACGGGACGACTGTCCGCAGACCAGTGGCGTACCGGCACTCCCGGGTCGCCGGACCCCGCTGGTGCAGATCACCGTCGATGTCGCAACGCTTCTCGGACTGCTCGCCAACCCCGCGCACCTGCACGGCCACGGACCCATCGATCCGGAACTCGCCCGCGAGCTCGCCCGCGATGCCACCTGGCAGGCCATGCTCACCGAGACTCTCGACCTCGCCGAACAGAACGGACTCATATCGCACGACAATGCGGGCAGTGACGACGACGGCAGTGCAATCGGCGACGGAACGGAGGACAACGACGCTCCAAATGACAATGCCGCACAAGAGAGTCCCGCACACAGCAATACCGCGAACGGCACCGAGGACCACGACGACGGCAGCGAAACGCCGACCTCTGCGCCGCCACGCTACTGCGTGCACACCTATCGCGCCCGGGGTAGCCGCCGATCGGCCGGACCTCTTCCCACCTGGGCTCCCCTGCGCACTCGCCGTCGCGCACCGTGGGGCCGGAGCCAGATGGCCGACGTGCTGCTCGCGGCGATCACCGCCGACGCCGCCTTGGCACTCGGCGAACATCCCGACGGGCACGGCGGCCACGCCGAACCGCCGCCCGGCTCGCTGAACTACCGACCCGACGCGGCCACCGCGGCACTCGTGCGCGCCCGCGACCAGCACTGCCGCTTTCCCGGCTGCCACGTGCCCGCGGCCCGCTGCCAACTCGACCACATCGTCGCCTACCGCCACCACGATCCGCGACGCGGCGGATGGACGATCCTGTCGAACCTGCAGTGCCTGTGCTTGTTTCACCATCAGCTCAAGACCATGCGACTATGGCAGGCGACCGCACTCGCCGGACAGGCGATCTACTGGACGTCGACGACCGGCACGCTCCCCACCGGAGCGAGCGCACCGCACAGCCCGCCACTGGCACCGCGCCTGACCCGCCCGCCCCGGATGACCAGCCCGCCGATCGTGCCACCGGCGCCCGACGACGACCCGCCACCGTTCTGAGTGCGGTGCGGCCGGGTCCGGATCAACGGAGCAACCTCGACATCCGGCGGTCGGCCAGAATCTTGCCGCCGGTCTGACAGGTCGGGCAGTACTGGAACGACCGCTCCGCGTAGGCGACCTCACGCACGGTGTCCCCGCACACCGGGCACGGCAGACCGGTCCGGCCGTGCACGCTCAGCCCCGAGCGCTTCTCGCCCTTGAGCCGCGCCGCGTCCTGCCCGACCGACCTGTCCACCGCATCCTCAAGCACCGCACGCATTGCCGCATACAACTCAGAAACCTGACCCTCGGTCATCCGATTCGCGGTGGCGAACGGCGAAAGCCTTGCTGCGTGCAGGATCTCGTCAGAATAGGCGTTGCCGATGCCGGCCAGCACCGTTTGATCCGTCAGCGCAGTCTTGATCCGTTGCGCGGTTCCGGCGAGCCGCGCCGCGAACTCGTCCTCGGACACCGCCAACGCGTCCGGCCCGAGCCGTGCGATGCCCGGCACCTGCAGCGGATCCGCCACCACCCACACGGCAAGCCGTTTGCGGGTACCGGCCTCCGTCAGGTCGATCGCCGGTGCGGTCGCCTCCGGCGCCAGCAGGTGCACCCGCAATGCCAGCGGGCCCTTGCCACCCGGCTTCGGCGGTGCCGGGCTCGGCTCGTCCACCCAGCGCACCCACCCCGCACGCGACAGATGGGCTATCAGCCACAGGTCGCCGCAGCGCAGACCGAGATGCTTGCCGAACCGCGCCGCCCCCGTGACATCCGAGCCCGCGAGCGCACCGACCGGCGGATCCGCCGTCTTGAGCACGCTCAGCGCGGCCACGTCGACCCTCGTGATGACCGCTCCCACCGCATGTTGCTGCAGGAACTTCGACAGCGCCTCGACCTCAGGCAGTTCGGGCATGGACCCCAGTCTGCCGAGTTACCTCTCGCGCCGCAGCAAGTACGTGCGCCCCGAACGCCGCCAACTCCGTGGCCGAGTTACCTCTCGCGCCGCAGCAGGTACGTGTCCATGATCCAGCCCTTGCGCTCGCGCATCTCGCCGCGCACCCGCTCGATCTCGCCCTGGACCTCACGCACCGGCCCGGCGATCAACGTCTCGTCCGCGGTGCCGAGGTACGCGCCCCAATAGATGTCCCACGCGTCCCCCGCGTCGCCCTCTGCCACCGACTCGAACGAGCATTCCGCATCGAGCATCACGACCGCGTTCTCCACACCGTCGGGCAACCCGGCGCGCAACCGTCGGCCGGTCGTGATGTGGATCGGTTCGCCGATCCGGTTGAGCACCATCGCATGCCCGGCGGCCAGCGCCTGCACACTGGTGATCCCGGGAACGACCGTGCACTCGAACGCCACCGCACCCGACGTGGCAACCATGTCGAGGATGCGCAGCGTGCTGTCGTACAGCGACGGATCGCCCCACACCAGGAACGCCCCGCAACCGTCCTCGCCCAGCTCGTCGCGGATCATCTGGCCGTACAGCGACGCCCGCAACTCGTGCCAGTCGAGCACGGCGCCGCGGTAGTCGTCCGGGGTGCGGTCGCGCGCAGGATCGGGGGCCTCGACGAAGCGGTAGTCGTCGCCGACGATGTGCTCGGCGCAGATCTGCCGGCGCAACTGCACCAACTCGTCCTTCGCGGCCCCCTTGTCCAGGACGAAGAACACGTCGACGAGGTTCATCGCCTTGATCGCCTGGACGGTCAGATGGTCCGGGTCACCTGCACCGATACCGATGACGAACACCTTGCGCATGGGTGCACACGCTACTGGAGACGGGGCCGGCCCCGATCGCTCACCCGTGCGAGGTCTCGGGATAGTCCTCGTCGTACGACACCTCGAGGACCTGCTCGACCACGTCGGCCTCGTTCGCCTCGCGGTCGACGGCGAGGTCGTCGAGAGTCTCGCTGCCGTCGTCGGGCGCGTCGTCCTGACTCGGCGGCTCACCCACCTCCGCACCGGAGACCAGGTCGATGTCGGTGAACTCATCAGCAGCCATCGCGGTGCTCCTTCCAACAGAGCGTCCGGGGACCCGTCCCAGTGTATCGGCGCGGGCCATCCCCGGCACCGCCCTCGCGGACGCCGTCCACCGCGCATGGCAGACTTGGACACCATGGCCACGGCGATCCGGACCCCGTACGAAGACCTGCTCAGGCACGTCCTCGAGACCGGCACCCCCAAGTCCGACCGCACCGGCACCGGAACCCGCAGCGTCTTCGGCCACCAGATGCGTTTCGACCTGTCCGAGGGTTTCCCGCTGATCACCACCAAGCGCGTGCACCTCAAGTCGATCGTCTACGAACTGCTCTGGTTCCTGCGCGGCGACTCGAACGTGCGCTGGCTGCAGGAACACGGCGTGACGATCTGGGACGAGTGGGCCGACGCCGACGGCGAACTCGGCCCCGTCTACGGCGTGCAGTGGCGTTCGTGGCCGACCCCGTCCGGCGAGCACATCGACCAGATCACCGCGGCCCTCGAGTTGCTGCGGACCGACCCCGACTCGCGCCGCAACATCGTCTCGGCCTGGAACGTCGGCGAGATCCCGCAGATGGCGCTGCCGCCGTGCCACGCGTTCTTCCAGTTCTATGTCGCCGACGGCAAACTCTCCTGCCAGCTGTATCAGCGCAGCGCGGACCTGTTCCTCGGCGTCCCGTTCAACATCGCGAGCTATGCGCTGCTGACGCACATGATGGCCGCGCAGGCCGGACTGGGCGTCGGCGAGTTCGTCTGGACCGGCGGCGACTGCCACATCTACGACAACCACGTCGAACAGGTCCGTGAACAACTCGGCCGCGACCCGTACCCGTACCCACGGCTGCGGCTCGCCGAACGGGACTCGATCTTCGACTACACCTACGAGGACATCGAGGTCGTGGACTATCGCCACCACCCGGCGATCAGCGCGCCGGTGGCCGTCTAGTGGGGCGGGAGAAGGTGGACCGGGACCAGCACGACCGCGACCGGATCGGCCTCGTCTGGGCGCAGGCTCGCCGCGGCGTGATCGGCCGCGACAACGCCATCCCGTGGCGACTGCCCGAGGACATGGCACATTTCAAGCAGACCACGACCGGCCACACGGTCGTCATGGGCCGACGCACCTGGGACTCGCTGCCGCCGCGGTTCCGTCCCCTCCCGGGCCGCCGCAACATCGTGGTGACCCGGCAGCGCGACCTCGTCCTCGACGGCGCCGAGACCACCGGCTCGGTCGCCGACGCGGTCTCGCTCGCCGGCGAGAGCCGGTGCTGGATCATCGGCGGCGCACAGATCTATTGCGCCGCACTCGAACTCGCAGGACATTGCGAGGTCACCGAAATCGACCTGGACATCGAGGGCGATGCCTACGCGCCGGAGTTGGGGCCGCAGTGGACCGCCGCACCGAGCGAGTGGCAGTCGTCCGAAACCGGCTTGCGCTACCGCTTCCTCAGCTACCAGCGCGTGGACTGACCCGTGCCCGTCCGCGCCGACGCGGTATTCAGGGAACTGCTTGCCCGATGACAGGACACGGACAGCGGTGTATGCCTAGCATCACACGGTGCCGAATCCTCGAGTGAAACTGTTCCGACGTCCGCTGCGTCTGCTGCCCGCCGTGATGGCCGGCGCCCTGCTGCTGGCCGCGCCCGGTGTCGCGGCCGCCGAGCAGGGACCCGACGTCTCCTCATGGCAGCACACCAACGGAACGTTGATCAACTGGTTCCAGGTCCGGGGCGCGGGCCAGCAGTTCGCGATGGTCAAGGCGACCGAGGGCCTGAACTACGTCAATCCGTACTTCGTGCAGGATTCGCTGCTGATGCGCGCCGCCGGCGTCGCCCGCGGCACCTACCACTACGCCGACCCCAGCCTGCCCGCGGTCGCGCAGGCCGCGTTCTATTCGGCGGTCGTGCTCGGCCAGAACGGACCGCTGGACCTGCCGCCGGTCATCGACTTCGAGAACGCCGCCGGCCAGTCCCCGGCCCAGCTCATCGGCTGGCTGCACCAGTACCTGGACACCGTGCAGGCGCTCACCGGACGGCAGCCGATCATCTACACGTACCCGAACTTCTGGCGCAACGCGATGGCGAACACCACCCAGTTCGCCAACTACCCGCTGTGGATCGCCAGCTACAACGGCCAGAACAACCCGGGACCGCTGCCCGGCGGCTGGACCAACTGGACGTTCTGGCAGTACACCGACTCCGGTCGCCTGCCCGGCGTGTCCGGGCCGGTGGACCTGAACTCCTACAGCGGGGCGCAGGGCCCGTTCGCGCAGTACGCCCGCGCGGGCATCACCGGCTACGGCTCCTGACGTCGCAGCGGGCAGTCAGCCCACCGAGACATCTCAGGGAACTACGGTGACCGAGGCGGTCATCTGGGGGTGCAGGCTGCACATGTAGTCGTACGTGCCGGGATCCTTGAAGACGTACGAGAAGGTGCCGTTGGCGATCGTGCTGGACTTCAGCATGCCCGCGGCCTGTCCCGTGCCGGTCACGTCGTGCGGAATCCCTTGGTCGTCGAACTTCCAGGTGACAGTCTGCCCCGCCTTCACCGTGAGGTGGTCGGGGGTGAACTGCATGTCCCGCACCAGCACGGTGTTCGGCGGCAACTCGGTCGGCACCGAGGGCGCCTGCGCTTCGTGGGTGCTGCCGCACGCGGTGACCCCCAGCAGCAGGGCGGCGCCGACCGTGATCATGCCAAGTGTGTTCCGCATGGACCGATTCTGCGCCGACGGACTCCGCGACACCCACCGGACCCGCCGACCGCGATACCTGTTGACGCGGATCACAGATACGGCCTACCTTCGGAATTGAGGGATCTGCGAACTCCTCAGCTCGGGAGTGATCGACCATGACGCACACGATTCGGCACGGCCCACCGGCGGTCCACGCCGCCACGACCTCCCCGTCGACAACGGTCCCCGACCGCGACACCGTCGCCACACGCCTGCTCGCCGGGTCGGTCACGCGCTCGTATCAGCCCATCGTCGACATCGACTGGGACGCCGGACTCGACCCCGAAAAGTTTTTCCTGCCGCCGCAACTGCTCTCGCTGTACGACACCCCGCTGTGGCACACGATGAGCGAGTCCGAGCGCATCGAGCTGTCCCGACAGGAACTCGCGAACGTACTCAGCGTCGGCATCTGGTTCGAGAACATCCTCAACCAGGCATTGCTGCGCTCGCTGCTGCACGACGACCCGACCGCCCGGCACCCGCACTACGCGCTGACCGAGATCGGCGACGAGACGCGGCACATGATCATGTTCGGCCGTGCCATCGACACCGCCGGCGCGCGGCCGTTCCGGCTGCGCGGTTGGCGCCTGCTCGTCGTGAACCTGCTGCCGCACACCTTCCGCGGCTCCCTGTTGTGGGTGTCGGCGCTGATCGGCGAGGAGATCTTCGATTCGCTGCAGCGCCGCATGATGGCCGACCCGCAACTGCAGCCGATGATCGCCCGGCTCATGCGCATCCACGTCACCGAGGAGTCGCGGCACATCCGGTTCGCCCGCGAGGGTGTGCGGCGGCGGATGCAGCACGCCGGCCATCTCGAGCGGTTGATCGTCGGCAACGTCAACGGGCTCGGCGGCCTGCTGATGTACCACCTGTTCACCCACCGCGGCATCTATGCACGCGCCGGGCTCGACCCGGTCGAGGCGCAGCGGCAGGCCCGCGCCAACGAGAACTTCCGCCGAGCGCGGCTGATGGGCTTCGCGGGCCTGGGCCGGTTCCTCGACGACTCCGGGCTGATGGGTCCGCTGGCCCGCCGCGGGTGGCGTCGCGGCGGCTTCCTCGACTGAGCGGTGCCGCCGTGACCGCCACGACCCGACTCCCCTCCGATGTGATCGGTGTGAGTGCCGGTACGGCATGCGAGTTCGACGAAGACACCGACCGCTGGGCGGTGCGCCACCCGGGAGGCGCCGTCGAACATCCGCGCATCATCGTCTGGCGCGGCGCCGGCCCCTCGCCGCGGGATCATCTCGTCGGGCGGGCAGGGGTGACCATCGGGCAGGCGTGGCGCGACGGTCCGCACCCGTTCCTGGGTGTCGCGATCGCCGGATTCCCGAATCTGTTCCTGCTTCCCGGTGACCGCAGGCTCGTCACCAACGCACGGCGGCGGCACATCCGTGGCGGTGTGGAGTTGATGGAGTGCGCGGGCGCCACCCGGATCGAGGTGCGGCTGAGTGTGCAGCGCGCGTTCGGTCGTGAGTCGCGGCCCGTGTCGGGCCGGGCGTTCCGACGGCGGCTGCGCCGGGTCGACCCCGACGACTATGAGCTGACCTCGGCCGCCGACCGCACCGACCCCGACCTGTACGAGGGCCCGGCCATGCTCGTCGTCGGCCCGCAGCGGGTGTCCGCCGACGTACACCTGACCGGCCACCTCGACCCGCGAGACGGCCACTTCCACTGGTACGGACGGATCAGCCGCGATCCGTCCACGGACACGCTGACGACCCCGTCGACCCCCGCCGCCGCGCTGCAGATAGGCGACGGCCCGGTCCGGTCGGCGCGGCTGACCGAACGCGACCCGTGGGGAAACCTACGGGTGACCGGCATCGGCGTTCCGCCGTATCCCGTCGGCGAGGACGCGTGAGCGAGAGGAACGGTGAGTGGTGATGAACGCACCGAGTGGCGTGGGCAAGACCGCGGTGCTGGTGGCGGCCGCACGCGAGCGCGAAAGCCTCCGCGCCGACCATCTTTTCGTCGATCCCTGGGCACACGCGTTCGTCGAGGCCTCGGGGTGGATCCCGCAGCACGAGGCCGCCGACGAGCCGCGCGACGACCAGTTGACGCTGTGGATGGCGGCCCGCACCAGGTTCCTCGACGACTTCGTGCTCGACGCGGTCCGCGGCGGCTGCACGCAGGTCGCGATCCTCGGCGCCGGGCTGGACACCCGTGCGTTGCGCCTGGACTGGCCGGCGCCGGTGACGATCTTCGAGGTCGACACCGCTCCGATGCTGGAGTTCAAACGCTCGGTGCTCGGCGCGGCGCAGCCGGAGGCCACCGTGACCCGGGTGACGCTGCCGGTGGACCTGCGCACCGACTGGCCGGATGTGCTGCGCCGAGCGGAATTCCACGATGACCATCCGACCGCGTGGGTACTCGAGGGACTGCTGATGTACCTCACGCCGCAGGACGTCGACGTGCTGATGACCCGGATCGCTGCGATGTCGGCGCCCGGCAGCCGGCTGGGCGCGACACTGACCAGCTCCCACTTCCTCGAGGATGCGCAGACGTTGCCGCAGCTTCCGGACAGCCCGATCGACCGTGACGAGTGGCGAGAGTTGTTGCGCTCGAACGGGCCCGATGATCCAACCCGGTGGCTCGACCGCTACGGCTGGCGCGGCGAGGTCTTCCCGACCGCGGACCTCGCCCGCAAGTACGGGCGCACTCCCCCGCCGCTCGACGAGTCGTCGCATCAGGGCGACCGGTGGATGGTCTCGGCGACAAGGGGCTAGGGAGGTGGGACTCCCCAGTGCACCGCCGTCAGCAGAGCCCGGGCAGTTCGATTCCGGCGAGGTCGGCCTTGATCTGCAGCGCCAGATACTTGCTGTAGTTTCGCACCAGCATGAAGTTCCCGCCGTTCAGCCAGAAGCGGTCGTGGCCGGACCGTCGCCACACCGAGCGCAGTTCGCCCTCGTCGTCGAGCCCCCACACGGGGGTGCACGCGTCCGCCACGTCGTCACCGAGGATGTTCCGCGCGGTCTCGAGGATGCCGCGGAAGCCGGTGGCACACACGATCGTGTCGGCCGGGACGTATGTACCGTCGGCCAGGATCAAGCCGTCCGACACGAGCCGGCTGATCGCTCCCGAAGCCAGCCCGATTCGGCCGTCCACGATCATCGGCGACGCACCCACGTCGATGTAGTAGCCGCCGTTGCGGGTGAGGAACAGCATCATCACCCCTGCCCCGTCCGGTCCGCTGTTGTGCACGAAGCCGCGGGCGGTGAGCCCGTCGAGTAGATCCCGATCCTCTTCCGCCAGCAGGCCCACCCCCCTCCGCAGCCCGTCCACGAACTGCGGATCCCGCCGGGCGACGGCCGCGTCGAGCAGATCCGCCACATCGGTTTCGGTGTGCTCGCCGTACCGGAAGCGTCCGCGCTCCGAGAGGGCGCGTCCGCTGGCGACGTGGGTGGGACCCCGCTGCACGAGCGTCACCCGGGCGCCGGACTCGTGGAGGTCCTGTGCGATGTCATGGCCGCTGTTGCCGGTGCCGATCACCACAGTCCGCGTTCCGCGGCGCGCCCGGTCGGTCCGGTAGTCGCTCGAGTGCAGCAGTTCGCCGGTGAAGTCCTCTGTCCCCTCGAAGTCCGGCATCATCGGTTCGGTGCCGCTGAGCCCGGTGGCCAGCACGACATGCCACGAGCGCAGAGTGCGGCGCGTGCCGTCACGGTCCACCACGACGGTCCACCTGCGGTCGTCGGGATCGAACGTGGTCTCCACGACCTCCGAACGCGTCCACACGTTCAGTTCCATTGCCCGGGAGTAGAGCTCGAGCCAGTCGCCCATCTTGTCCTTGGGTGTGAACACCGGCCAGTTAGGCGGGAACGGCATCAGCGGGAGGTGGTTGGACCACACCGCATCGTGCAGCACCAACGAGTCGTATCTGCCGCGCCAGTTGTCGCCGACCCGTTCGGCGCGATCGACCAGGAGGGTTCGCACGCCCAGTGCGCCGAGGTGCGCGGCCAGCGCGAGACCGGAGTGTCCGGCGCCGATCACGAGGACCTCCGGATCGCGGTCCCGGCAGTCGAGCTCACGCTCTCGCCGCGCCGACCAGTACTCGATCCTGCCTTCGGGCATCTCGGTGCCCTGGGGTCGACTGTCACCAATCGCCGATTCGTGTCCGGCCAGCGAGTCCAACGCGGTGAGCAGGTTCCGTGCCCGCCAGTTGCCGCGGTCGAACACCAGGCTCGCGACGCCGCGCACGTGCCCGAGTTGCGTGTCGAACCGAAACAGCAGACGGATTGCCCCCTCGCCCACCGGAACGAAGACCGGCGGTGAAGTCGGGTCCACCTGCTCGCCGCGCACGTGCTGGGTGAGCGCAACGGCGAGCAGCCGATCGACCTTGTCGCGGCCGTGCAGGCTGCGCAGATCCCCGGTGAACGCGAGCAGGTCGCGCCACCACAGGTTCTGGTGCAGAAGCGACTCGCCGCCGGACGCCGTGCGCAGCAGTTCGGCGAAGCCGCTCAGCCACTGTTGCGCTACCTCGGCGACGGCGTCTGCATCGAGGGTGGGGTGATCCAACTGCGTCGTCATCTCTGCTTCCTCCTCCGACCTCAGCGGGTGGTGAACCCGGCGTCGACCTTGAGTTCCGTGCCCGTCACATAACGCGCCTCGTCCGAGGCAAGGAACAGCACCGCGTTGGAGACATCGACCGGCTCCACCCACGGGACAGGAATCGCGTTGGTGGCCGCGAACATCGGGGCCACCTGCTCCTTCGCCGGGTGCTCCACTCCCGGGAGAAAGAGACCGTAGCAGCGGTCATTGATGATCATCGGCGTGTCAGTGGCACCGGGATGGACCGTGTTGACGCGAATCCTGTACTCGCCCAGCTCATTTGTCAGGGCACGCATCAAACCCACGACCGCGTGCTTGCTGGATGCGTAGGCAGCCGTCTTGGCTGGGCCTTTGATTCCCGCGGTGGAACTGGTGAGGACGATCGATCCTCCGTCGCCCTGCTCGATCAGGTGCGGGATTGCGGCCTTGCAGGTGTGCCACACTCCCTTGAGGTTGACGTCGAGGACGTCGTCCCACTCCTCCTCCGTGATCCGATGTGCCGGTTCACCACTGATGAAGATGCCGGCGTTCGCGACGACGATGTCGATGCGGCCCAGCTCGGCGATGCCGCGGTCGACGATCGATCGCACCGCGTCGAAATCGCGCACATCGGCCTTGTCTGCGATGATCCGCCGGCCGAGCCGCTCGACCCCGCGGACCGTTTCGGCGAGGTCCTCCGCCGTGGCGGGCGGATAGAACCTCGTCACACTGTCGATGCCGCCTGCCAGGTCCAGAGCAATGATGTCGGCGCCCTCCTCGGCGAGCCTGAGTGCGTGGCTCCGTCCCTGCCCACGCGCCGCCCCGGTCACGAACGCGACCTTGTCTGTCACTCGACCCGACATTCCGCTCCCTCCACCGCACAGCCTTTCGGCTCATCATGTAATCCGGATCACATGTGCAGTGCAGGTGTTCCGCTGGCCGGGACCGCGCTCGGTACGCCCGGCGAACTCGCGCCGCTCAGCCGGCGGTTTCGGGTCGACCGATCACCCGCCCCCTGACCTCACCGAACCCGATCCGCGCGTCGCCCGGCCCCGGCGCTGTCGCGGCGATGACGACCTCGTCGCCGTCCTCGAGAAACGTGCTCGGCCGACCGCCGACCGTCACGGGCTCCGTTCCACCCCAGGTCAACTCGATCAGCGATCCGCATTGGCTTCGCTCGGCGCCGGACACCGTGCCCGACGCGAACAGGTCGCCGGTGCGCACGCTCGCCCCGCCGACCGTCAGGTGCGCGAGCATCTGCGCGGGCGACCAGTACATCTGGGCGTACGGCGGCCGGCTGACCACCTGACCGTTCCAACTGACCTCCATCGCCAGATCCAGCCCCCACGCCCGGTCACCGCGCAGGTACGGTAGCGGCTCCGGATCCTGCGGCGGCTGGGCGATCCGCGCGTGCTCGAGCGCCCCCATCGGCACCACCCACGCCGAGATCGACGTCGCGAAGGACTTGCCCAGGAACGGGCCCAACGGCACGTACTCCCAGGCCTGGATGTCGCGGGCCGACCAGTCGTCGACCAGCACCGCCCCGAAGACGTGCGCATCGAAATCGCCGAGCGGTATCGGGACGCCGCGCCGACTGGGCACCCCCACGACGAATCCGACCTCGGCCTCGATGTCGAGTCTCTGCGACGGCCCGAACGTCGGCATGTCGGTCTCGATGCCGCGCCGTTGCCCGCTCGGCCGCACCACCTCGGTCCCCGAGACCACGACCGTCCCGGCCCGACCGTGGTAGCCGACCGGCAGGTACTTCCAATTCGGGTGCAGTGCCGCGGATCCCGGCCGTAGGATCGCACCGAGGTTGCGTGCGTGGTGCTCGTTGGCATAGAAGTCGACGTAGTCGCCCACTCGGAACGGAAGGTGCAGGTGCACCCGGTCGAGCGTGTGCAGGAACTGGCCGAACTCGCCACGCCGCGAGTGCCCGGCCAGTTCGTCTTGCAGGCGGTCGCGGACCTCCGCCCAGCGCGCCGGGCCCTGGGCCATGAACGGCCCCAGCGAGTCGGCGGACAGCGCCGGATCGGGAATCTCGAGATCCTCGAACAGCGCCGCAAGATCGAGCACGCGGTCGCCGACGCGGACCCCCACCCGGGGTGCGGTGCCGGGCGTCGAGAACACCCCGTACGGCAGGTTGTCCAGTCCGAAGGGCGATCCCGCGGGGATGTCGACGGCGGTCATCGGCTCACACTCGATTCTGCGATCAGTCCCAGTCGGACGAGGTCGGCGATCGGCTCGGCGATGCTACACGTGCCGAACGAGTGGAATGAGCTGCGCAACAGGGTGATCTGCGACCGGTCAAGCCCGCACAGCGCTTCCACGATGCGCGCGCCGTCTCGCTCCTCGAGCACCTCGGCGAGCTCTGCCGCCGAGTCGCCGCACCGCGCGCGGTGGACCGCGAGCATCACATTGAGGAACCCGTGCTGTTCGAATCCGGTGGCGCGGTCGCGGTGCCGGATCGCACGGTGCAGCCCGGCGGTGGCCTTGAACCCGATCCCCGCGGCGACCAGTCGGGTGAGCACGTCGGCCAGTTCCCGGCTGTCGGGGTGCGCCCGCGCGGTCGGTCCCCCGGTGCGAAGCTTCGCGAACACCCCGCCCGCGATCCCGTCGAGCACGGCGGCGCGGCGGTCGTCCCGCGGCACCTCGAGATACACCCGAGGCGCCTCGAGTGCGGCGACCGCCCCGCACAGTCCCGCGGTCACCGGTAGTCCTTCCGGCAGCGCGACCTCGACGGCGCGGACCGTCAGGTGCGGCATCGCTTGCAGCCGGGTCAGCGCCGCCCCTGCCTCGGCCGGCCCGCCCGGGACCGTGACCGACACGTCGACCGGCGCGGTCGCGGCCGCCGCCACCTCGTCGATCCGCGCGGCAGGAATCACGAAGGGGCCCAGCAGTTCCGCACGCGGTCCGCGGCGGTGGTCGGCGTGATCGCGCAGTGCGAGGCGCAACTCGGCGTCGCCCGGAGGGAACAGCGCCGCATCGTCACACAGCCCGGCCACCAGCTCACGCACCGCTCCCACCTCCGCCCGCCGGACCGCGCCGACCGGCCCACGACCACGCGTACTCGGGGTCCTCACAGGCAAGTCCGCCCTCGCCCAGTTCGAGCGGCCGGAACGTGTCGACCATGACCGCCAGCTCGTCGAAGTACTCGATGCCGATGCTGTTCTCGTAGGCGCCCGGCTGCGGGCCGTGTGTGTGGCCGCCGGGGTGCACCGAGACAGACCCGCGACCGATGCCGGCGCCTTTGCGCGCCTCGTAGTCGCCGCCGCAATAGAACATGATCTCGTCGGAGTCGACGTTGGAGTGGTAGTACGGCACCGGGATCGACAGCGGGTGGTAGTCGACCTTGCGAGGCACGAAGTTGCACACGACGAATCCGTTGCCCGCGAACACCTGATGCACCGGCGGCGGCTGGTGCACGCGGCCGGTGATCGGCTCGAAGTCGGCGACGTTGAAGGTGTACGGATACAGGCAGCCGTCCCAGCCGACCACGTCGAACGGGTGGGTGGCGCACACCATCGCGGTGCCGACGACCGTGCCGGCCGCGGTGCGGTGCTTGACCAACACCTCGACATCGGCCGCGTCGACGAGCAGGGTGTCGCCTGGGCCGTGCAGGTCGCGTTCGCAGTACGGCGCGCTCTCGAGCAGCTGGCCGCGCGGGGACAGGTACCGGTCCGGCGGTGCGATGTGCCCGCAGCCCTCGATCACATACGCCCGCAACGGGGCCGGACCGTTCGGTACCCACCGGTGGGTGGTCGCCCGGGGCACCAGCACGTAGTCCCCGGCACGGGCGCGCAGGGCGCCGAACACCGTCTCGACTGTCGCGGCGCCGAACTCCACGAACACCACCTCGTCGCCGACCGCATTGCGGTACAGCGGCGACTCGCGCCGCGCCACCACGTACGACAGCCGCACGTCGCCGTTACCCAGCAACAGCCGGCGGCCGGTCACCGCGTCGGCCCGGGCGGCGGAGTCGGTGAACAGCTCGTGCAGGCGCAGATGCCGCGGGCGCAGTGGATGATTCGGGACTGTGGCCTGGTCCCCGAACTCCCACACCCGGCTGTCGACGATCGCCGACGGAACCCCGCGGTGATACAGCAGCGACGAGTCAGAGGTGAACCCCTCCTCCCCCATCAGCTCCTCGTGATACAGCTCCCCGCCCGGAGCGCGGTGCTGTGTGTGCCGCTTCGGGGGAACGGTGCCGAGTTGCCGATAGAACGCCACGACCGCCTCCCGGTCAACTCTGGCCCACCCGCGCGGAGGCCTGCTGAGCCAACGTGAGCGCGGCCGCGTTCCGGTCCACCCCCGGGCCACTGTCCATGATGCGCAGGTCGAACATCTTGCCGTCCTGCACCCAGTCGACCGCGCCGGGGATCCCGCTGACCACGAACGACGCCTGGCCGATACCCGGGTTCTGGGTGGGATCGGCCAACTCGGCACGGCGGCGGGCGAAGGTCGTGGCGATGTCGCCGTCCTGGGTGGTCGTCGTCTGCAGGTTCAGCACCGGATCGCTGCCGTCCTGCGTTCGCTCCCACACACATCCGTCGCCCAGGTAGCTCACCCGCCCGACCTCGGCGCCGGTCGCGGCGATGACCTCCGCCGGGGTCAGCAACCCGCACGCACCCGCGGTCGCGGCAATGTTCGGGGTGGTCGCGGTCGGCGGCAGCGACGTGCTGGTGCCGGCGTTCGACGGCCACGCGCCGGTCCCGCAGCCCGCGACAGCGAGCACCCCCGCCGACATCGCGACCAGCGCCACGACACGGCTGCCGCCCAAGAGGAAACTCGGCACGCCCATACCCGAGTTTTACACAGGCGGCTCGGGCCCGGGCCCGGAACCGACGAGGGTGCCCTGGTGATAGCGGATCACCCATCGGTCGTCGCGGCGTTCCCAGACGGTGGATCGGCGGGTCACCCGTGGCCCCTGTACCAGTGTGTAGGTCAGCAGGTAGACGTCAGGGCCGAGCCGGGCGCACCGGAAGTCGCTTGTCTGCCAGGGGTCTTCCGCGTCCCGGTCCCGCGCGTCGAGCACCGACCGGACGTACTCGCGGTCATACCGCTGCCCGGACGCCCCGACCTCCCAGAAGTCGTGCGCGGTCATCGCCTCGAAGTCGGCGCGGGTGGTCCCCGACTCAGGGCGGTGGAAGATCGGCTCGCGCCGCCGCAATTCCTCGAGCACCTCGGCCAGTGCGGGATCGGTGCGGGGCAGGTCGCGATCGGTCACCGGCTCACTGTGGCATGTGGACGCGTTCGCGATCGGTCGCCGCGCCGCCGCGCCAGCCGAGCAGCACCGAGGTCCCGGTGGGACGCCACGGCAGGAACACGGCGACGACCGCGGCGCACACCAGCACCGCGGACACCGTCACCACCGAGGCCACGTGGAAGCCGTCCATGCTGGCGACCTTCATCGCGTGGATCAGCGCCGCCTTCTGGTCGGCGAACATCGGGTTGACCTTGTGCTTGGCGATCTCGAGCACGCTCAGTCCGGTCTGGCGGGCGATGCCCTTCTGGTCCGGCGTCATGATGCTGTCGGGGATCGCATCGATCCGCGGCCCGACCTTGCCTGTGTAGACCGAGGCGAGGATCGACCCGAGCACCGCGACGCCGAGCGTGCCGCCGATCTCGCGGGTGGTGTCGTTGACGGCCGACCCGGCGCCGGCCTGCTCGGGCGGCACCGACGCCATGATCGATTCGGTGGCCGGACCCTGCACGATCGCCAGTCCCAGGCCCATCAGCACCATCGAGACGAGCACCGGCCCGAAGTACGGCGTGTCGACGGTGACCTGCCCGGCGATGAACATGCCGAGCGCGAGGACGAGCAGACCGCACACCATCACCGCGGTCGTGCCCAACCGCTGGGCCGCCAGCGTCGCCACCGGCGCCCCGATCCCGACCGCCGCAGCGAACGGCAGCGAGTGGATGCCGAACTCCAGTGGGGTGTACTCGCGGACCGCCTGGAAGTACTGGGTGATCATGAACAGGAACCCGAACATCGAGAAGTAGCCGACCGCGATCGCCAACGCGGGCAACGAGAACCGGCGGATCCGGAACAGCTGCATGTTCAGCACCGGCGACGGCGTGCGCAGTTCCCACCACACGAAGACGGTGAGCGTGATCGCCGCGGCGAGGTAGCCGGACACGCTGGTGGTCGAGAGCCAGCCGTGGTGCGGCGCCTCGATGATCGTCCACACCAGCACCGTGACCCCGATCAACGACAGTGCGATGCCGAGGAGGTCGACGCGCCCGCTGTGGTCGGCGCGCGATTCGGGGACCACGGCGACGGCGGCCGCCGCGACGAGGACCGCGACGGGCACGTTCACCCAGAAGACCGAGTGCCACGAGAAGTTGTCGAGCAGCCAGCCGCCGACGGTCGGGCCGATGGCGATCGCGAAGCCCGCCATCGCCGTCCACGCGGCGATGCCGATGGCGCGTTCGCGGGCATCCTGGAACAGATTGATGATCAGTGCGAGCGTGGCGGGGAACACCGCCGCCGCGCACACCCCCATCGCCGCCCGCGCAGCGATCAGCTGACCGAGGTCCCCTGCGAGCGCACCGCCGACCGACATGACGGCGATGCCGATCAGGCCGATCGTCATGGCCCGGCGCCGGCCGTGCCGGTCCCCGAGGTGCCCGAACGCCAGCAAAAGGCCGGCGAACGTGAGCGTGTAGGCGTCGACCACCCACTGCAGTCCGCTCATCGTCGCGCGCAGTTGGGCACCGATCGACGGCAACGCGACGTTGACGACGGTGTTGTCGAGCACCACGAGCAACTCGGCGAGGCAGATGACGGCGAGCGCGAGCATGCGGCGGCCGGTCACCGACCGGTCCGGCACCGCCACGTCGGGTACGGAAAGCGCGAGTGGTCGCATGCCGCCGCTCCATTCCTCCGTTACCACCAGTTACACACACATCTGACGGTTGAGTAACCTAGACCCGCCCGGCGCCGGCGGTCAACCGAGGACGGAGCGAGCCGGAGCAAGTGGGGGCTTGCCGACACCTCGCTCACGGTGTGCGTGACCGCACGCGCGCCGGGTACACTGCCACCGGTCCCCGCCCTCGTAGCTCAGGGGATAGAGCACCGCTCTCCTAAAGCGGGTGTCGCAGGTTCGAATCCTGCCGAGGGCACATACTCGATCGCCAGGTCATAGGCATGATCTGGGCATCCAGCAGGCAACGACACCGCGACCTTTGCCCACATTTTGCCCACACTCGCCCGCAAGCTACGAGCATGACCCAGCATCACGCGCCGCCTTATCTAGCTGGTCAGCGACCGCACCGAGATCGTCCTCGTACAGGTGCCCGTACCGGTCCAGCGTCAGCGAGGCCGACGCGTGCCCGAGCATCCGCTGCAGCGTCTTGATGTTCGCGCCGGCGCGGATCGCCAGGCTCGCGCAGGTGTGCCGGAGCTCGTGGGGTGTGAATCCATCCGGGCAGCCGGCAGTCTTCACCGCGCCGCTGAACCAGTCGCGGCGCGCATTGCGCACGCGCATTGGCCCGCCGCCGCCCGCGGGGAACACCAGCTCTTCCGGCGCCCGCCCGTCGACGACCTTCTTCAGACGCGCGACCAGGAATGCCGGGATCGGTACGTCTCGGCCCTTGCCCGACTTCGGGGCGCCCCACTCGAGCTTCCCGTTGACCTCGGTCACCGACTGGCGCACGTAGAAGCGCGCGCGGTCGAGGTCGACGCTGCCGACGCGCAGCGCGGCCAGCTCGCCCCAGCGCAGCCCGCAGTAGGCGAGCGTATAGACGATGTCGGCCCGAGCCTTGGCGGCCGACGCGAGGGATGCCACTTGGCCGGCAGTGAGGTACCGGCGCTGCTTCTCGTCCTGCTTGGGCAGGTCGATGTCCGCGGCCGGGTTGGCGACCAGCCGCTTCGACTTCACCGCGGTAGCGAGGATCTGATGCAAGACGGTGTGATGCTTTCGCACGCTGCCCGGCTTCATCTGGTCGCTCATGCTGCCGATCCACGATTGGACACCCTCGTGAGTGATCGCGGAGATGTAGATGTCTCCCCACTTCGGGAGGACCTGCGCGTCCAGGCTCGATTGGTACCGGGCCCGGGTGGAGGGCTGCAGGTTCGCCTTCCCGGCGAGCCACATGTCGGCGTAGTCCCGGACCGTTACCCGGCCGGCCGCTGGCGCAACGTAGGAGCCGGTCAGCTTCGCAACCTCGATGGTCGCTGCGAATGCCTCGGCTTGCTTCTTCGTTGTGAACCCGCGCTTGTCGGTCTGCCGGTGATCTGGGGTGCGGTACCTGACGCGGTACCGCTTCTGCCCAGAGCTCGTCATGTAGGGGGAAATAGCTGCCATCAGCTACCGAACCTCTGCCCATCGTCGGCGTCGCGCAGGCTGCGGATCGCACGGAGCATGTCTGATGCCCGAGCCACCATGTGCGGGAACTGTCCTATCACACAATTCTCACAATCAGTAGGGGCGCAGCCTGTGCATGTTCTGTCAGTGTTCACGAACCGACTATCTCAATCGGGATGTAATTCGTGACACTCAGTTGGTCACGATTCGATCTCGTTCGGGAGTGTCCGGGCGAGCCTCTGCTCAAGCGCCGAGAGAATGCCCGGCCCCTTCTCGCTCGCGACTGCAGCAACGAGAAGCTCGTCGGTCGCCGTCAGAAGCTGCTCGCTGATTGCATTTACCAGCGCGTCGGCCTCGTCGCTCGGCGGTAGCTTCGCCGCCAGTTGCGCGATGTTGCCTGCGACTTCCGACACCCTAGCCACGCGAGTAAGCGCGACGACAACCATTCCACTGACCGAGCCGGCCTGCGCGAGCGCGCGGTACTTCGCGTGGGTGCGATCAAGCTCCGTCAGCGGTACGGCCGGCGTCAGCGCATCGGGTGTGCCGCCTCGCCATACACGCTCTGCACTTCCGGGTGACCACTGGAGGGCGGCGTCGAGTTTGCGGAGGGTGGCCCGGCTCGGCGGCTTGCCTACCCCGTTCTCCAGTGCCGACAGCGTGGCGATCGATGGACCGCCGGCCTCTCGGACTTCCTCCTGGGTAAGCCCCAGTTCGTTGTCACGTCGCTGTTGGATGACCTGCCCAAGGCGGGCCATGTCTGCGTCCATACGCATCAGTGTGAAACAGGTTCTCGGTAAAAGCAAGCCATAAGCGCGAAACTTCCAACTGTCACACGACCAGGACAAATGACACTGGCGTAGTTCCACCACCTGGGGAAACCGTTACAAGATCGCGACCTGCGTTTTTACCAACTTCTAATTACTTCCATTCTGGTTCCATCGTGGTTATGCTCATTCCATGCTCACCGGTGACGAACGACGCGGACCTGAGGGTCGGAAGCGGGTTCCGGAAGCCACCGTCTCACTCCCCGTCAGACGCCTCCGCGAACTCCTCGGACTGACCGAGACCAGCCTCCTAAACCTCGTCGAAGAAGCCACTGGCGTACGTCGATCGGTGGCATCACTATCGCAGGCAGAACGCGGAAACCGCGGTCTATCAAAGGTTTTCGAGACCGCGCTTGCGACGACACTCATGCAGCAACTCGCAGAACGAATCGGAGGACCACGTGACGGGTGACGACGCAATCGAGGCCTGGCTGGCACAGGTCAAGGGACGAACGCCAGACGGACCTGCCGACAGCGCGATCGCCACACTGCGATCCTTCGGCCCAACTTCCAACGAGTAACCAGGGAGACGTTCCACATGCCCGCACCCAACAGCAGGCTCGCGACGCCACCAGAGGTCGCCGAGTACCTGCAAGTCACTGTCAGCGACCTCGCGCAGAAGCGATTCCGGGGGGCCGGGCCGAAGTTCGTGAAGCTCGGCAACCGCCAGATCCGCTACCGCTGGTCCGACGTCCAAGCCTGGCTGGATCAGCAGACCGCATCGATCACCGGCTCGTAGATGAATGGCCGCCAGCAGGCGCAACTGCTGACGGCCGGTGTCCAACACCCAATAGAGGAAAGGTCAGACATGACCAACGATACGACACTCGCCACCATCCCGGTGCCCGGCGTCGACGCCCCGATCACCGCGGCCGAGATCGACGGCCAGCCGATGGTCTCCCTCCGCCACGCCTGCGATGCGCTCGGCATCGACCACTCGAAGCAGCTCCGCAAGCTCAAGACCAAGTCGTGGGCAACCGTGGACCTGAGGGCCACGGTTGCCGTGGATGGCAAGGCGCGCGAGATGGCGATGATCGACCGCCGCACGTTCACGATGTGGCTCGCGACCATCGACGAGAAGCGCGTGAATGAGGCCGCGCGCCCGGTGATCGTCGCCTACCAGGCCGAGGCCGCCGACGCGCTCGACGCGTACTTCCACGACGGCGGTGTCATCAACCCCCGCGCCACCGAACACCAGGCGAATGCCCTCATCTTCCAGGCGCGCGCGCAGATGGAGCTGTGCCAGGCCGCGCAGGGCCTCATCCACCCCGACCACCTCGAGGCGCGTGCCCGCGTGGTGCTGGCACGCGGTCTGGGTGAGCACGCCGAACTCGACCAAACCCGCAAGCCGCTGTACACGCAGGACTTCCTCAAGGGAAAGAACCTGTCCCGCACCAAGTTGAAGTCGGTTGCCGGCGTGTTCGGGAAGCGCGTGAAGGCCGCGTACATCGCAGAGCACGGCCGCGAGCCGGAGATGTATCCGCTGGACCTGTCGAACGGGCAGACCCGCGAGGTGCGTGCCTACACCGAAGCCGACCGGCCCCTCATGGAGCAGGTGTGGCGCGAGCACTACGCCCCGCTGACCCTCGACGTTGCGGCGGTGAAGGCGTGAGCGACTGGATCAAGATCGGCGAGCGGAACGAGACCGAGACCTTCATTCGGCCCTGGTCGCCCGGAGACGGACTGGTGTGCAGTCAGGCCGGGAAGCAGAAGCGGTCGCCGTGTGGGCCGCCGGTCGCATCGAAGATGATCCTCTACCCCCGTGGCACCTACGTGCGCCACGGCGAGTGGCGCGAGAAGCGAATCCATTCCGTCGTGTGCGTGAGTCACCTGGCGGGCCAGTTCGCTTCATCCCCCGGCGGCGAGCGCGCCGAAGTCGAGCGCGCCGCGCGGGAGCAGTTGATCGTCGCCCACTGGGACGAGTACCAAGCTGCCGTTGCCGAACGGTTCGCCGAGGTCCGAGCGCTCCGACTCGCCGCGATCCCTGAAGCAATCCGAGACCTCATCGGTGACCGAATCGACGCCGACGAAACCGACTGCGAAGGGGACGCATCGTGACCACAGGATTCGCACCCGCCCACTGGCTCGATGAGGTCGAGACGATCGTCGACCGCGGCGAGCTGGTCACGCCCGACACCGACCTGGATGCGCCGACCGCCTGCCAGCAGGTGTCGGCCCGGCAGATCCTGCACGCGCTCCTCGTGATTGCGGTGATCGGCCTGGTCGTCGCGTGGGGCATCGCCTACGGGGTGACCCGATGAGCAGCCTGCCGTGGGTCTTCTACGACCTGTCCGTGTTGGCCGGCCTCTGCCTTGTCGCGCTCGGCGTGATCGACGCCGGCACGTTCCTGCGGGTGTGGTCATGACCGCGCCGCTCGGGGCCGAGTGCGACCTTTCCGCGCTCGTCGACAACATCACCGTGCCGTCGCTCGCGGACCGGTTCGCCGTCCGATACGCCCTCGCCGCGCTCGCCCTCGTCACGCAGGTTCCGACGCTCGACGGCGACGACCTCGACACCGTGTGCGCAGACATCACCGCAGCACTCGCCCAGCACTTCCCGAACCACATCCTCCCGGAGGGGAACCACCATGCGTAACACCCTGATCGCCGCCGCCGTCATCGCCGCGGCCACCTTCGCCGCACCGGCGGCCGCGTCGGCCAGCACGACCACCGCCGCCACCTCGTCCTCGGTCAACCCCGCCTGCGCGCGACTCGACGCCGGTGGCACGTTCGCCGACATCATCGCCGACCACGTCGCGGCCGGGACCGGCGGATTCGCGACCGGGCAGATGCTCGGCTGGTCGATCCTCATCGGCTGCCCGCAGCACATCGGCGCGATCGGCGGGTGGTGACGTGGCCCAGGACTCGAAGTGCACGTGCGGCGGCACCGCACCCGGATTCCCCCAACACGAGCCGTGGTGCTTCATCTACACCGGCCGCACCGGCGATGAAGGAGACGACCGATGATCACGATCCCTTGCGGCAGTGACTATCTCACCATCGAATCCGACTTCACGCCCGGACGGAAGCGGGTCGAGATCATTCGGGACGGGTCCGTGTACTGGTCCGCGTCAGTCTCGCCCGCACTGGCCGCGCGCATGTCGGCCGCGCTGGCTGAGGGGTGATCCCGATGATGCTGTGGACAACCGACGACGTCGAACGACTTCCGTACGGCTGCATCATCACCGACGGCCTGGCCCGCGTGTTCCGCACCGCCGCGATCCACACCGCATCGGGCGAACCCCGCGTGATCCTCACCTACACCCGCGCCGGCCATCACATCTTCCCCGTCGACCTCGAATACCCGGCCGCTGTCACCAGCTGGCCGCAGCAGAACAGGAACAATCAATGAGCAGCAGGCAGGACATTGTGCGGCGCATCGCGATCGCGGCCGCGATCAAGAAGAAGGCAGCGGAGGTCGAGTCCGCGGCGAAGCTCGAGCTGGCGGAAGACATGGCCCGCGGCTCGGAGGCGGTCGTCGATGACGAGGGCCGCGAGATCGGGATGGTGTTGATCCCGCGGGCGACGAAGCCGAAGCCGGTCGTGGAGATCGACGAGTCCGTCGTGATCCCGTGGATGTACGACGAGGACCCCGACGCGGTCGAGGAGATCGTCCGGCTGCGGGAGTGGGCCCGCAAGGACGTGATCACCCGCGTACTGGCAGCGCACGCGGCGGGCAGCGAGTTGCCGGCCGGGACCGCGGTGTCTGTGCCGGAGGCGCGGAAGACGACGGCCCGCTACACCGCCAGCGAGGAAGCGGATGTGCTGATCGCGGGCATGTACGCCCGCGGCCAGATCGACCTCGGCGCGGTGCTGGCGATCGGCGGTGCGCAGTGACCGAGAAGCCTACCGTTCACGAGGCGTTCGCCGCGGTGATGGCCGAGGTGTTGGGCATCTCCAAGAGCGAGCGGAACACGCAGCAGAACTTCAACTTCCGTGGCATCGACGCGACGATGAACACGGTCGGCCCGGCGCTGCGGGAGCACGGTGTCGTGATCATCCCGGAGGCGTTGTCGATCGAGTCGGAGCGGTACCCGACGAAGGCCGGCGGGCAGATGCGGAACGCGACCGTGCACATGCGGTACACGGTGTTCGGTCCCGCGGGCGACAGCTTCGCCGGGTCGACGTACGGCGAGGCCGCGGACGCCGGCGACAAGGCGGTGAGCAAGGCGCAGTCGGTGGCGTACCGCACGTTCCTGCTGCAGGGGCTCACGGTGCCGACGCAGGAGCCTGACCCGGACGCTGACACGCACGAGCGGGCCGCGAAGTCGCCGGCCGACGAGGCACGTGAGGCCCTGCTGGCGACGCTGAAGTTCAAGGGCATCGACCCGGCCGAGGCTGTGGAGACGTTCCGCAACGACGGCAACGGGGAGCTGCGCGACTCGACCGACGTCGACGCGATCCGCAAGATGACCGAGTTCTACCGGGGGCAGTCATGATCGAGCCTGGGCAGCTCGACGCCAATGGTGTGGCGCGGCACCTGCTGGCCCTCTCCCGCGAGCTGGAGAAGGTGACGCAGCAACTCAACGAGGAGGACATCCGCGCCACCGAGTTGGCCGAGGACGCGAAACTCGCGGAGGCCAAGGCGTTCGTGCGGGTGTCCGGGTCCGTGGACTTCCGGAAGTCGCAGGCGGTCATCGAGACCCACGACATTCGGCTGGCCGCTCGGGTATCCGAGGCAACCGTTCGCGGGCTGCAGCGCACCGTCCGAACCCTGCAGTCACGGATCGACGTCGGCCGGTCGCACGGCGCCACGGTGCGGGCCGAGGTCCAGCTGGCCGGTCGGGGTGAGGGCGCATGAGCATCTTGGACGGCTGGCTCGACGCCGACGTGCTGCTCACCGACCCGCCCTACGGCATCGACTACCAATCCGGTAGCCGTCGCGCAGACCTGGCCGCATCAATCCTCGGAGACAAGGACACCGCAGCCCGCGACACTGCCCTCACCGCGTGGGGTGACCGGCCCGCGCTCGTGTTCGGCACCTGGCGCATCCCACGCCCCGAACGCACCCACACCCGACTGATCTGGGACACCAAGGGTGCACTCGGGATGGGTGACCTGTCCGTCCCCTGGAAGCCGTCGGACCAGGAAATCTATGTGCTCGGGAAGGGATTCACCGGGCGACGGGACTCCAACGTCCTCACCTGCCCGCCAGTCCAGTCGACCGCGAAGAACGGGCGCCTGCACCCGCACGAGAAGCCGATCGACCTGCTGTGGCGGCTGATCGACAAATGCCCGGCCGGGGTCATCGCAGACCCCTTCGCCGGCAGCGGATCCACCCTCGTTGCCGCCGCGACCGCCGGGCGCCGGGCCGTCGGTGTCGAGCTCAATGAACGGTACTGCGAGGTCATCGCGAAGCGGCTCGCGCAAGGCGCACTCAACTTCGGAAGTGCGTCATGAGTCGCCGCAAGACCGGGCCGTCGCAGGATCAGGTCGACGCGCTGCTCGCCCGGTCCGGTGGCGACTGCGAGGTCATCGCCGGGCCCGCGTGCCTGCTGACCGCGCACCAGATCCACCACCGTCGTGCCCGAGGCATGGGCGGCACCAAGCGTGACTCGACGAACTTCCCATCCGGGCTGCTGCACGTGTGCTGGGTGTGCCACGCGCACATCGAGTCGAACCGTGAGCGGGCGTTGCGGGCGGGCTGGCTGGTGTCACAGAACGACGAGCCGGCGCACGTACCGGTGCGGTGGCGTGGCCGTCAGGTGTTGCTGACAGACCTCGGCGGCATCGTCGAACAGGAGGTGCTGTGGTGAGCGCGCCGACGTTGCTGGACCTGCTATGCGGCGACTGGGTGCACGCCAAGGGCGTCTGCACGCTCAACGCCGACGTCGTCGACGTGGGGTGTCTGCACGGTGTCGGCGTGTGGTGCGACACCCCGCATCGGCACCTGCACACCCGTGTCCGTCGCGTCAGCGCGAAGGCGTGCGCCGACTTTCTCGACATCACCCGCGCGCAGGGCGAGGCGACGTTCCCGATCGTCCGCCGCGACCCGCAGAGTCCCTGGCGGCCGGCATGACCAGGTGCATCTGCGGACTCGAGTTCGAGTCGGAAGCCGTCTACGAGTGGCACTTCGGTGCCGGGTTCTGCCCGTTCGGATCGGAGGTGAAGAACTGATGAGGATTCGTTCGATCAAGCCCGAGTTCTGGCGGTCTCAGGACATCTCGACGATCGCCGACTGGGACACGCGGCTGCTGTTCATCGGGCTGTGGTCGTACGTCGACGACAACGGGGTTGGGCAGGACCGGCTTTCACTGATCACGACAGACCTGTTCGCCGATGACGTCGAGCGCGATGCTCGCGAGACATTCGCGAGGGTGTCGCGAGGGTTGCAGCAGCTTTCTGAGGCTCGTCGCATCATCCGCTACACCGTCGATTCGCGGGATCTGCTGTACGTGACCAACTGGGAGAAGCACCAGCGGATCGACCGGCCGAACAAGCCCCGCTACCCGCTCCCGACCTGCGAGAACGCAACCGTTCGTGAGGTTGTCGCGGAATCCTCGCGAGAGTGTCGCGAGTCCCCATCGACTGGAACAGAGGAACAGGGGAACAGGGGAACAGAGGAAAAGAGCTCTTGCTCACCGGCTGCGCCGTCGAGCGACCCCGCGACCTATCCGGCCGCGTTCGAGGAGTTCTGGACCGCGTACCCCCGGAAGTCTGGGAAGCGGAAAGCCCTTGAGGCGTGGCGCCGCGCTCGGCGCCGGGCCGACGATGCCGAGCTGGTCGCTGGCGCCAGCCGATACGCGACCGACCCCAACCGCGAGGACCAGTTCACGAAGTACGCCGAGGGATGGCTGAACCGGGACGGCTGGCTCGACGAACCGCTCCCCGCCCGTGGCGCCACTGGCCGCTCCCGGCACGACGACAAGATTGCCGGCTGGCTCGCGATCGCGAACGACACCGACCAGAAGGCGATCTCATGAGCGACAACAAGCGCATCGGCGCCCTGGTGTTGACGAAGTGCGCCGCGCACGACCCGTGGTTCCCGAACGGCGGCGAGGCGATGGCGATCGCGTGGGGCGACGTGTTCGCCCGCTACGGGCTGCAGCTCACGGACCTGATCGAAGGCGTCTCGATCGCCTACTGCGAGTTCGGAAGCGGGTTCAAGCCTCTGCCCGCGGACATCGTCAAGGCCGCGCGCCGAGTCCGGCGCGAGCGCCTCGACCGCATGACCTCCGACGAACGGCGCGTCTATGAGGCCGCGCTCGACCAACGAATCGACGACAAGATCGCCGCCCTCGAAGCGGCGCGAAAGGATGCCTGATGTCCCTGCCCATCATGACTGGAACCGGCCGGCTCACCGCTGATCCCGAGCTTCGGTTCTCACCCTCGGGCGTGGCCGTGGCGACCATGAACCTCGCGTTCAACGCCCGCAAGTTCGACCGCGACCGCAACGAGTGGGTCGACGGCGACGTGTTCTTCATCCGCGGAACCCTGTTCAAGCAGGAAGCGGAGAACGTCGCCGAGTCGCTGACAAAGGGCTGCGAGATCGTCGTCACCGGCCGGCTCAAGACCGAGCAGTGGACCGACCGAAACACCGGCGACAAGCGCTCGGCCACGTCGCTGCTGATCGACTCGATCGGCCCGTCGCTGAAGTACGCGACCGCAAAGCCGCAGAAGGCCGCGAGAGCGTCGAACAGCGCTCCGGCAGCGGATGACCCGTGGGGTGCCGCGAACGCGCCGCAGCAGACCGAGGAGCCCCCGTTCTGATGGCCGCCCACACGATCACCCTGCCGTGGACGACACCGATGCTGTCCCTCAACGGCCGCGACCACTACCGAGTGAAGGCGAAGAAGGTTGCGCAGATCCGGCACGACGTCGCGACGCTGATCCGGGAACGGCAGATCGAACCGGCCGGCCACGTCCGGGTGGAGCTGCACTATCGGCCCCGCGACAACCGGCGTCGTGACGAGGACAACCTCGTCGGCGACCTGAAGGCGATCTGCGACGGCCTGGTCGATGCCGGCCTCGTCCCCGATGACACCCCTGAGTGGATGTCGAAGATCATGCCGATCTTGCACCGCGCCGAGAGGGGCGTCGGCTCGCAGATGTGGCTGGCCGTCGACTGCTCCCCCATCGTCCCGTAACCCGAAGGACCACAAGCCATGACAACCCCTACCCCCACAGTCGGCGACACGGTGACGATCGCCGACATGCTCGGCACCTGGCATGTCGACCGGATCGTCGGCAACTACGCCGGCCTGACCCGCCTCGACGAACCGTCGAACAGGCCGTCCGGCGAGAACCTGTCCTCGACCGACGTCGCCGTGTTCACCAGCCGCCTCGAGGTGGTCGCGTGAACGGGGACGTGATCGTCGCCCTGAACCTGCGCGACGGTCAGGACTGCGCCACCGCTGCGCTCCCCATCTGGCGGGCCCGGGCCGCGCTGATCGTCACCCACCCCGACCAGTTGCGAGGGGTCCGCACCACCTCGGATCGGGTGCACATCACCGAACGGGCCGTGGGTAACCCGCGGTTTGCGGCCATCAGGAACATGCTCGCCGCCGCACTCGCCCAATCGGGAGCAGTCCGATGACCCGCCTGCGGACCACCCTCGCGGCGACCGCACTCGCCGCCGCCGGCATCGCAGCCGCCGTGACCATCACCACCGGCCTCATGTTCGAGGCCCTCGCGAAGCTCGACGAAAGGAACGGAACATGGAGCTGACATCCGCCACCGGCACGTGGGCTGCCCACGGCCACGCCGTCACCTTCCCGACTATGCGGCTGACCATCTGCCAGCTACTCACCCTTGGAGGCTCCCTGTGACCGATCTCGACCTGTCCCGCATCACCAACCCGCTTCGTCTCGCGCAGGGCTCGCACGGCGCCGGCAGTGGCAAGGGCTGCGCCATGAACGTCATCAGCTACATCAACGGTGACACCAAGATCACCGACTACCCGTCCTGTTCGGCGCGTCCGCTGGCGTCGCTGGTGCAGATGGTCAATGACAACCTGGCCGGGCCAGACGGGTTCCTGTCGCCCGAGAACGCCGTGATCGCCCTCGATCTCGGCTGGCGCACCGTCGGCACCGCAGGCGTGTCGGACTCGGTGATTCACGAGTGGATGGCGGAGATGCTCACGTCGCCGGTGTGGGGTGCGATCCGTGCGGCCGACAAGGACGGCGCTGTCGTGATCGAGCGCATCGCCGAGATGCACCGCAAGGTCGCCAAGGGTGAGATGGAAAGCGCCTGGTCCGCCGCCCGGTCCGCTGCCGGGTCCGCCGCCTGGTCCGCCGCCGAGTCCGCCGCCGAGTCCGCCGCCTGGTCCGCCGCCTGGTCCGCCGCCGAGTCCGCCGCCTGGTCCGCCGCCTGGTCCGCCGCCGAGTCCGCCGCCGAGTCCGCCGCCCGGTCCGCCGCCTGGTCCGCCGCCGAGTCCGCTGCCGAGTCCGCCGCCCTCATCGAGTTCACGAACCACGCCATCGACGCATGGCGACGGATTTCCGGCCTCGACGAGAAGCCTGTCGACACCAACGCCGTTGACACCGCGCTCGGACAGATGCAGGCGGTGCGAGCATGAGCGAGCCGACCGCCGAGATCGACATCACCGCCGAGACGATGCGGACACACCTCGACTACCTGTCCGGCTGCGGCATCGGCGAGCACGCGATGACCGTCATCGAGGGCGTGATTCGGGACATGGAGGCGTACGCCGTCGCTGACCGGGAGGTGGAGGAACTGGCACGGGTGCTCAGGCATGAGTGGCACATGGGCGGCCGGGGCGAGATGTCGGATGAGCCGCCCAGTCTGAGCTGGATCGCTGTCGCCCGCGCCGCCAAGGCCCACCTGATCCCCGACAGGGCACGGGTCATCGGGCCGGAGGTGATCGCGGCGACGCAGATCGCGCTGCGCGGCGCCGACTCCATCCACCCGGCAGACCAGAAGAACATCGAGTACGCCCGCAAGTGGTTCGGCGACTGCACACCCATGCCGTCCGGCATCCGCGTTGCCCGCGCCTGGGACTCGCTCGCCGACGTGCCGCACGACGTCGAGGTGCGGGACCGTCAGGGGTGCACATGGACCCCGATCGAGCCACCACATCGGGTCAGGTCCGAGGAGTTTGAGCTGAGCGCCGACTGGGACACCGCCCACGGCCCCTTCACGGAGGTCCTGCCGTGACCGCGCAGACCCCCGCCGACGTGATCGCCGCTGAGCTAGCCGCCTGCACCTGGCACACCAACGGTGCGGGCGATGCACACCGACAGAAGGCCGACAACATCCTCGCCGCGCTCGACCAGGCCGGGTACATGATCGCCGACAAGCCGACAGCCCCGTTCAAGGCTGACGGGTTCGACTTCACTGGGTGCACCGACCGAAACCCGGACGTGTGCGCCTGCGAGAGCTCGACGGACACCGAGTGCGACCGGTGCGCAAACCCCATCGAGGACGGGCAGCTGATCTGGCAGCTCGACAGAGTCATGTTTCCGTCACTGCCCGATGGTCACGATGGCCAAGAGTGGGAAACCCATGTGTGGCACGACGATTGCGCCGCCGCCCAACTAGCCGAGGAGGCCACCCGATGAGCGACACCGACCGTGACCACCTGGCCGAGCTGATGAACGAGTGTCCGCCGCTGTGGATCATCGAGTCCACCGTGCCGAAGGACTGGCATGACACAGCCGAGCACATCCTGGCCGCTGGCTACCGCCGTCCCCGCGTGATCGAGAACGTCGAGGAACTGGCGGCGCTGCCGGACTACACGATCGTCGCCATCGGCGGCGTCCTGGCGGCACAGAAGGACCGCGGCCACTGGTTCACGGCTGGTGATGGATCGCCAGCAACCTTCAACGACGAGGCATTCCCCGCCCGCGTGCTCTGGACCCCCGAGGAGGCCGACCAGTGAAGCTCGAACTCGCGGGGAGACTGCGCGCACTCCCCAACCCCGGCGCCGGCGAGGTCGCCGCGGTCGAACTCGCCACCAACGGCATGGACGGGCAACCGACCTACCGGAGCGACCACATCGGCCGGACCGTCGCGCTTCGCTATCACGGCACGCTGATCGCCGGCCCGCTCGAAAGCGTCACGGATTCACTCGACGAAACGTCGATCATCCTGCGGATCGGGGACTTCATCACGGTGGCGGTGCATCCGACGCATCCGGTGACCGTGGCGCCCGAGGGCTACACGCTGTCCGTCATCGCTGAAACCAACACCGAGGAGGCCGACCAGTGACCGACATTGACACCGGAGGTTTGCGCCTCATCACCGACACCGATCTGGAACCGATCACCCGCACCGAGGCCGTGGCGACGCTGAAAGCGGAGTGGACGACCGCTCGGAGGGCGTACATCGACCTGGTCGACGCCGTTGGGAAGCTCGCACACGGCCTTTACTCGGCCGGGGAAGTCTACTACGCGCGGATCGGCGACCGAATCAAAATCGGGTACTCGAAGGACGTTCGCCGGCGGATGCGCGCCTACCCGCCAGACACGCAACTGCTCGCGGTGCACCCCGGCTCGAAGGACACCGAGCGGCAGATGCACCACCGTTTCGCGCACTGCCTCGCGGACGGCCGCGAATGGTTCACGCCGGACACGTCGCTCGCCGACCACATCGAATCCGTCGTAGCCGAGCACGGCGAACCCACCGACCACATCCACAAGTTCCGTCGCAGCAAGCAACGCGGTCAGACCATGAGACTCAAGGGGAAAGGCGGATGGGCGATCACATGAGCACCGATGAGAACCTGCGGGACGCGCTCCACCACCTGGACACCGCGATCCACCGACTGACCGGGGTGCGCACCACCATCCACGACGGCCGCACCCTGACCGCGCCATGCCTGTACGTCCAGATGCAGCAGGCCGTCCACGAGTCGAAGCGCGGCGTCTCCCCCGGCGCCTTCAACTCCAGCGCCCCAGCATGGTTGGAGACGATCGACTGGATCACCACCGTCGACACCACAGTCCGCGCCTGGGCCACACCCGAGCAGGGCCACATCCTGTCCCTGCTCGCCGGACTAGCCCACCGGCCCTGGCGACCCCAGGACACCGGGCAAGCTCGGCAGATCACCAACACCATCCACGGCTGGGTACGCGCAGCCGAAACGATCCTCGCCGGCGGACCCCGCATGGAAGTCCGCGAGCCCTGCCCAGAGTGCGGCGAACGGTACGTCTACCGGCGGGACGGGTTGGGGGAAACCATCCGCGCTGATGTCCTCCACATCGACGCCGAGGGGTGCCACTGCGCGGTGTGCGGAACCCACTGGCCACCCGACCAGCTGGCCTTCCTCGCCCGACTGATCGGCGCACCCGACGTCACCGAACAGTCGGGTGCGTGACAACCCGCAACAATCGCGTAGAGTGACCCACGGAGCCGCAGTGTGCCTACAGCACGCCGCGGCTTTCGTGATTCCTCGGCCAGTGCGGGACCACGGCGACGGCCCACTGGCCGAGGACACCCCCACCCACCACGCAATGCGAGAGGGGGTGACCACATGCTGACCACCACCCTCGTTGCGTTCGTCGAGTTCCTCCCCGCTCTCGGGAAGCTCGCTCTCGCTCTGCTCCCCGTCGTGACCTCGCTGTCCTGACGGGCACTGACCCCCGCCGTTGCAGCTTGCCAGCGCACGCGGGCCCGGCCGCCGGACCGGGTTACCAACCGGCTCAACTTCCCTCACTCGCGGAGGAGCCAGCGTGAACGTCATCGACACCATCGCAGAACACGCCGTCTGGATCACCGGCCGCATCGCTTGTCGACTCCTCCACCGCCACAACGTCACCTGCCGAGGACGAGCAGACCACTACCGCCTGGTGGCCCGGTCGTGAACCCGATCGACGCCATCACCTCGCTCACCGGCCAGGTGCTCATCCGCATCGGGCAGGCCATCGCCCAGCAGCAGCCCGCACCGGTCGAGCCGATCACCGTGCACGTGCACTGCCACCACGACCCGATCCCTCGCGCGGGTTGGCGCAAGCGATGACCCCGGCCGAGACCATCGCCCGCATCGACGGGCAACTCCGTCTCGCACAGCGCGGCTACGACGCACACGGCTACCGACTGCGCCACAAGGACATCCCCCACCAGATCGACAAGCTCCTCGCCCAGAGGTCAGAGGCGATGCGGGCGCGGACATGACGGGCCGCACCACCACCGAGAAAGGTCTCGGCTGGTCACACCAGAAGCAGCGCGATCGGCTCCTTACGCGACACGTCGACGGCGCACCGTGCTGGTGGTGCAACCAGCCGATGCACCGAGACCCAGCCCGCAACTGGGACAACGAAGCACTCGCGGCCGACCACAGCGTCGCTAGAGCCCATGGAGGCACCAAAGCCGACCGGCTGCTTCACGGGCGGTGCAACAAGAAGCGCGGAGACGGCAGCAGGGACACGCAACGCCCCGCACTGACCGGGCAGCACATCGAACCGACCCCATCGGACCGGTCCCGCTGGTGCGCCCTGGACTGGTGACAAGGCAATCCGCCGAAAAATATCGACCCGGGGGCCATGACTCCCCACGGCAGCCAGTCAGGCTTCTCTCTCCCCACGCCGAATTTCCACACGCACAGGAGGTGCCCGTGGCCGATTCTGGCGGGCTCGCGGCGGCTGTCGCATCGGGCGACCAGGTCACGGCGCTCACCGCGCTCAGGGACCGCTTGGCGGCCGATTTGGAGATGTGCGAGTCGCCGCGGGATGTGGCGGCGCTCGCCGGCCGATTGCAGTCGGTGCTCGCCGAGATCGCCGCGTCGAGCACGTCGGAGGAGGGATCGTTCCTTGACGACCTCGCCAAGCGTCGACGTGATCGACAATCAGCGTCCGCGTCTTCATAGCTGCCCGCCGTTCTTCTCGACGCTCGGCCAGGACGCGATCGACCTGTCCGCGCACGCCGGACTCGAGCTGGACCCGTGGCAGCAGTTCGTGCTCGAGGAGTCGCTAGGGGAACGCCGGGGTGGGAAGTGGGCGGCGTTCGAGATCGGGTTGATCGTGCCGCGGCAGAACGGCAAGGGCGCGGTCATCGAGGCCCGCCAGCTCGCCGCGATGTTCCTCACGCGGGATCCGATGATCATCTACTCGGCGCACCAGTTCAAGACGGCGAAGCAGATGTACCGACGCATCCGCGACCTGTGCCAGCAGACCCCGGACTTGGATCGGCTCGTCAAGGGCCGGTATCGGCAGTCGAACGAAGAGACCGGCATCGAGTTGGACTGGGGCCGGATGCAGTTCTTCGCCCGCTCGAACGGGTCAGGTCGCGGGTTCACCGGCGACACCATGTTTTTCGATGAGGCGTTCAACCTCGACTCGGAGTTGATCGCGGACATGCTGCCCACGTTGGCGGCGGTGCCGAATGCGCAGATCTGGTACGTGTCCTCGGCCGGTATGGAGGCGTCCGAGCAGCTCGCGAAGATTCGAACCCGCGGCATTGCCGGTGAGGACCGGCTGTCGTTCTACGAGTGGTCCGCGCCCGATGATGCGGATCTTGACGATGAGCGGGCGTGGTGGATCGCCAACCCTGGGTTGGATATTCGCCTGGACCGCGACTTTGTGCGGTCGGTCGAACGCAACGGTATGGACGATGAGAAGTTCGCCCGTGAGCGGTTGGGTATCTGGGTTGATCCGAACGCCGATGACCACGAGCGGGTCATTGACCCGGAGGTGTGGTCGGGCATGGCCGATGCGTCACCGAAGCTGATCGGTCCGATTGCGCTGGCGGTGGACATGGACCCGTCGCGGCAGTGGTGTTCGATCGCTGCGGCGTCGCGCACCGCGACCTGGCAGATCCACCTCGAGGTCGGGTTTCATGAGGCACCGACCGCCGGTGTGGTGTCGACGCTGGTCGATCTGGTGGCGCGGTGGAATCCGTGCGCGCTGGTGATCGACAAGCAGTCCCCGGCGATGTCGCTGCTACCGGACCTGCTCAATGAGGGCATCGAGCCGGAGACGACGACCGCTGCGCAGTTGGTGCAGGCGTGCGGCGGGTTCTACGACGACGCGGTCGGACAGTTGTTGTCGCACACCGGTGATCCGCTACTGGCGGAATCGCTCGAGGGTGCGACGAAGCGGGAGTTGTCCGGCGGCGGGTGGGCGTGGAACCGCAAGGGTGCGCAGGTGATTTCCCCGCTGGTCGCGGCGACGTTGGCGCGGTGGGCGCTGCTCACGTTCGGTGCGCGGGCGACGAGAACGCCGCAGCGGCCGACGTTTACGAAGACCGACAGTGGAGGCGTGCTCAGTGAGACCGCCGACCTGATGTCCGCCGGATTCTGAGAGGAGGTGACGATGCCCGACATCACGAGTGTTCCAAAGTCTGAGATCGGTTATGCCGTCGCCTATCCCGGCGACTACTGGCAGCTCGATGCCGAGTCGACGCCGGAGCTTCGGTGGCCAATGTCGTCTCGCGTGTACGAGATGATGCGCCGCCAGGATGCGCAGGTCACGTCAGTGTTGCGGGCGGTGACACTTCCGGTGCGCCGCACCCAGTGGCGGATCGACCCGAACGGGGCGCGACCCGAGGTGGCGCAGATGGTCGCGGAGGATCTGCGGCTGCCGCTGCTCGGCGAGGAACCCCAGCTGCACGCCACCCGCTCCAAGGGCCGGTTCGCGTGGGGCGACCATCTGCAACTGGCGCTGTTGATGATCCAGTACGGGCACATGTTCTTCGAGCAGGTGTACCGCATCGACGCTGCGGGTCATGCCCGGCTGGCGAAGCTGGCGCCGCGGATGCCGCGCACCATCGCGTCGATCAGGGTGGCCCGCGACGGTGGGCTCGAGTCGATCGCCCAATACCCGATGGGTGTGGCCGGTGACTACGGCACGACTTCCCCGTCGTCGTCGGTGATCCCAGTGTCGCGGCTGGTCGCGTACGTGCACGACCGCGAGGGCGGAAACTGGATTGGTAACTCGCTGCTGCGGCCCGCCTACAAGCATTGGGTGATCAAGGACCGGCTGCTGCGGGTGCAGGCACAAACCATCGAACGCAACGGCATGGGCGTGCCCGTGTACCAGGCCGGACCGTCGGATTCGACCGAGGACATCGAAGCCGGCCGGGACATGGCTACGTCGTTCCGGTCCGGGGACGCCTCGGGCGCGGCGGTGCCGTGGGAGGCGAAGCTGCGGCTGTTGGGTGTGGAGGGCAACCTGCCCGATGCGACACCGGCGATCCGCTACCACGACGAGCAGATCGGCCGGGCGGTGCTGGCGCACTTCCTGAACCTCGGCGCGCAGACCGGGTCGTGGGCGTTGGGGTCGACGTTCGCGGACTTCTTCGTCCTGTCGCTGCAAACGTTGGCGCAGCAGGTCGCGGACACCGCGAACCAGCACATCGTCGAGGACATCGTCGACATCAACTTCGGCGAGGACGAGATCGCCCCGAAGATCGTGTTCGACGAGATCGGCAGCCGCCGGGACGCGACTGCGGAGGCGATCAAGTTGCTCGTCGATGCCGGAATCTTGTTCCCCGACCGGATGCTCGAGCAGTCGGTGCGCACCCAGTTCGGGTTGCCGCCGAAGCAGGACACGACGGGCACGACCCCGTGAGCACAGGAGGCCCGATGGGCAAGCGCGAGCCGTGGTACCGGATCGTCAACAACACCGAACCGGATACGGCGGCGGAGGTGTTCATCTACGACGAGATCGACTCGTACTGGGGCGTCTCGGCTGACAGTTTCGTGCGTGATCTCGCCCGCATCGACGCGCCGGCGATCACGGTGCGGATCAACTCTCCTGGCGGGAACGTGTTCGACGGCATCGCGATCATGAACGCGTTGCGGGGGCATTCCGCCACGGTGACGACCGTCGTCGACGGGCTCGCCGCCAGCGCAGCCAGTTTCATTGCGATGGCCGGTGATCAGGTCGTGATGAGCCGCAACGCGGAGATGATGATCCACGACGCGTCCGGCGCCCTGTCCGGGAACGCGAAGGCGATGCAGGAGATGGCCGACAACCTCGAGCGGGTGTCGAACAACATCGCCTCGATCTATGCGGAGCGTGCTGGTGGCACGGTCGAGCAGTGGCGGGCCGCGATGCACGCCGAGACGTGGTTCTCCGATCAGGAGGCTGTCGACGCGGGCCTGGCGGATCGTGTCGAAACCCCTTCCGGCACGGCGGATGCCGTGGTGTCGGCGTCGTTCGACCTGTCGATCTTCAACCATGCGGGCCGAACCCAGGCGCCCGCCCCGGCGATCATCGCCGCACACACTCTCTCTGCCGAGCGTGGAGAGGAATCCGAAATCAACCGAGAGGACGGCATCATGCCGACTTTGAACGAGGGTCTTCGGGAGGCGCTCGGCATCACCGATGCCGAGGTCACCGACGAGGCCCTGCTGGCCGCCGTGACCGCCGTGGTCGCGGAGCGTGACGAGGCGCTCGACGCCGCGACCGACCCGGCCGCTGCGCCGGCCGCGGGGCTGCCCGACGGGGTTGTCGCCATCGACGCCGCGCAGCTCGCCACCTTGCAGGCCGCGGCCCGCCGCGGTGAGGAGGCCCGCGCCCGGCAGGAGGCCGACGACCGGTCCGCGCTGGTCGACTCGGCGGTCGCCGCCGGGAAGATCGCGCCCGCATCGCGGGACCGGTGGGTGTCGCTGCTGGCCGCCGATCCGGGTCACGCCGAGGTGCTCAACTCGCTGGCCGCCGGGACGATCCCGGTCGCCGAGATCGGCCACGCCGTCGACGCCCCGCAGACCGTGTCCGACGACGAGTTCTTCGCCCGCATCTCGGGCCGACAGGAGGCGTGACCATGTCCGACTACGCACCGATCTTCGACGACGGCGACGAGTTCACCCTGACCACCTCCGCGGCGGTCACCGGTGGGCAGCTGCTCGCCATCTCCGGCGACAAGACCGTCGCCCCCACCAGCACCGCGACCGCCGCGTGGGTTGGCGTCGCCGCCTACGACGCGCCGTCCGGTGCCCGGGTGACCGTGCTGACCGAGGGAGTGCAGGAACTCGCGGCGTCAGCTGCGATCACCGCTGGGGCCGCGGTCATTCCCGCCGCGTCCGGCAAGGTCGCCACCATCGGCTCGGTCACCGACTACAGCCAGGTCGTCGGTGTCGCGATCTCGACCGCTGCTGACGGGAAGGTGTGGGTCAAGCTCGCCCGCTGACCCGGCCCGACCGCACTACCACTTCAACCCCGCCAGGCGCTGTGCCGGCGGGGTTTCCCTTTGCCCGCGTGACGGGCGGAAAGAGGTTTCATCATGGGTATCTCCTACCCGCCGCAGCCGCCCGTCCTCACGGGTGACGTGCTCAGCGCGAACCGGTTCATGGCATCCCCGACGTTGATCCTGCGGCAGCTCCGCACGATCGCGCAGCAGCGGTTCGTCGGCGACATGCTGCTGTCGTCGCGGTTCCAGGTGTCCGGCGGCGCGGTGCTCTACGAGCAGAACGAGAACATCTACTCGGACCGCTCGCCGCAGGCTGTCGCCCCCGGCGCCGAGTACCCGCTGACCACCATCGGCACCGGACCGGCGCAGCTGGCGAAGGTCGACAAGTGGGGCCAGGACTCGCTGATCACCGACGAGTCGATTAAGCGGGCCGCATTCGACCCGATCAACCGGGCGCTGACCAAGCAGGTCAACCAGCTCGTGAAGACCATCGACGGGTTCACCATGTCGGCGATCGCCTCGCAGGTCACCCAGACGATGGACGCGACCGGCGGCGCCGGGTCCGGTAACTGGACCGCCGGCACCCCGAAGATCCTCGCGGACGTGCTCAAGGCGGTGGCGACGATCCGCGCCCTGAATCAGGGCTACGAGCCGGACACCGTCGTCGTCGACGATCTGACGTGGGCGGCGGTCATGTCGGACGACAAGATCGCGAACCTGCTGCCGCGGGAGAACGGTTCGGCGCCGGTGCAGACGGGCGACTTCCCGGTCGTGGCCGGTCTGCGGTGGCTGCGCACCCCGAACCTGCCCGTCGGCGGGAAGGCGCTGGTCCTCGATTCGCGGGTGCTCGGCGGCATGGCCGACGAGCAGCTCGGCGGCCCCGGCTACGTCACCTCCGACGGTGCCGCCGGCATCGAGGTCAAGACGATGCGCGACGACGAGAACGACCAGTGGCGCATCCGTGCCCGCCGCGTCACCGTCCCGGTGATCACCGAGCCGAACGCCGCGATCTTCATCAACAAGGTCTGACCGTGTCGTTCACCGTGATTGCGCCGCTGGTGGTGGTGGCCGACGAGCTGGGCAGGCTCGGCTACCACTACCGGGGCGCGACGATCGAGCACCTCGCCGACGCCGACGCGCACCGGCTCGCCGATGCTGGTCTGATCGTTAGCCGGGGCGGCCGCATCGAACCGCCGCAGGTGAAGCCGGTCAAGGACGGCCGTCCGGCGGCGACTGCGCCGAAGTCGACGTGGGTCGCCTACGCGGTCGCGCAGGGACTCGAGCAGGCCGAGGCGGAGAAGCTGTCCAAGTCCGAGCTGATCGCGCTCGCCGACTGAATACAACACCCGATGGGAGGTGGGCGTCATGGACCCGTTCGCCACACCGGATGACGTCGAAGCGACCTGGCGCCCCCTCTCGGCGGTGGAACGATCCTGGGCCGGGCTGCTGCTGACCGCGGCGGCCCTGTGGATCCGGGGCCGCAAACCCGGCATCGACGCCGCCGACCCGGCCGCGAAGATCGTGTCGATCGGTGTGGTCCGGTCGGCACTCGAGCGCAACCAGTTCGAGGGCCGCGGATCGTGGTCGAAGACGGTTGGGCCGCGCACCGAGTCCGGTGCGGCGGCCGATCCGACACGGCTCGCGGAAATGCTCGACTTCACCGAATCGCACCTGCAGCTGCTCGGGCTGTGGAAGCCGACCGGCCCGCGGGCGTTCTTCGGTGACCGGTCACCCGGTGTCGACCCGATCCGGCTGCCGCGCACCTACAGGAACTTGTGATGCACACCGAGACGGTGACGTTCCGTCCTGGCGTCGGGGTCGACGGCAACGACGATCCGGTCACGCATCCTGGCGCTCCGGTCACGGTGTCGGGGTGTGTGGTCGAACCGCTCGGCCCGGTCGAGCATCTGGTGCACGGCCGCAACACGATCCGCAATACCATCCGCCTCTACCTCACCGCCCCGCCCGCCGGCGGTATCCCCACCGGCGCGGTGGTGACGGTGCGGGGCGGTGACTATCACGTCGTCGCGGGGGGCAGCGACTGGCCCGATGACGACCTGCCCTGCCTGGTCGTGGACGCCTACCGGACGGAGGGGTGATGAGCGAGACCGGGGTGAGCATCAAACTCAACCGGCGCGAGATCGCCGAACTGCTCAAGTCTCCCGAGTTCGCGGCCGTCGTCAACGCCGCGGCCCGGGACATTGCCGCCAACGCGGGCACGGGCGCGGAGGTGGTCGAGTACACCACCGACCGCAGGGCCGCAACGGTGAGGGTGCCGGCCGACCGGCAGGCGAAGGACGGGGCGCTGACGAAGGCCGCCGCCGCCCTCGGTATCCCGGTGAAGCTGCGGTGACCCGGCCGCTGCGGTTCCCCGCCGACGCGGCCGGGAAGGTCAAGGACCACCTCGCGGCGCGGCTCGCGGCCACCGATCCGGGGGTGACGGTCGCGCTGAACCTGCCCGCCACCTGGACCCCCGACCGGCCTGCGCATGTCGCCGTGTTCGACGACGGCGGCGCCGCGTCGTGGCCGGTCGCCACCCATCCAATGATCCGGGTGACCGTGTGGGCGAAGGGTCGCAGCGCGGCGCGTGCCGTCGCGTCCCGCTGTATGGGATTCCTGCTCGCCGACCGTATCCCGGGTGTCGCGCACACCACCGAACCGTCGGCGCTGCTCGACGCCCGCGACGGCGACAACCACGCCGCGATGGCGTCGTTCCTGCTCCGCGTCACCATCCGCACCACCGCCTGATCGGGCGCACTCGATTCCACCACCCCTCACGGGTGGGTGAACCCGCATACCTCACATCAACCCAAACCCGAGAGGGGCTATTTGTCATGGCCAGAAACCCTGACCTCGCGAAGATCTGGGCCGATGCCCGGGTGTTCCTGTCCGACGCTCCCACCCGCCCGGCGCTGCCGACCGACATCGCCACCGACGTCGACGACGCGATCTGGCCGGAGGCGGGCATCCTCGACGGCGACGACGGATTCTCCGAGGACCGGTCGTCCGACGAGGCCAAGCACTACGGCTGGGGCATCGGCCTGATCAAGATCGGCGCCAAGAACTTCGAGCTGTCGCGGAAGTTCAGTCCGCTCGAGGACAACCCGACTGTCCGCGGTCTGGTTTGGCCCGGGTCGACCGAGACGAAGCTCGTCATGCCCAAGCCCGTCTACCGGTGGATCGGCTTCGAGACGACGTCCGACTTCGGCGACAAGGAGCGGCTGTGGTCGACGCAGCGCGCCCGTATCTGGGTGCCCGCGAACAACCGCAACGAGTCCGACATCACCAAGTGGGAGGTCCAGTGCGGCCTGTTCGCGAACGGTGCCGGTGAGTTGTTCGACCGGCAGGCCTCCACTTCCCCGGTCACCAAGACGGTCGCGCTCGGCGGCTCCCCCACCGGTGGCACGTTCACGCTGACCGTCGACGGGCAGACCACCGCAGGGATCGCGTACGACGCGACCGCGGCGGCTGTCAAGACCGCGGTCGGCGCGCTGTCGACGGTCGGTGCCAGCAACGTCACCGTCACCGGCTCGGCGGGCGGCCCCTACACGGTCACCCTCGCGAACGGCGGAACTCTCACCGGCTCCGGTGCGTCGCTGACCCCGTCCGGGACCGTCACAGTCTCATGACCCCCTGAGCGTCGGCGGCGCGGAGTTCCGTGCGGGTTCGCCGCGCCGCCGACATCCAGGAACCCGCACACGCACGAATTGAGAACCCGCACATGGCTCTACCGACCGAAGAAGAGATCCAGGCCGCGTGGGAGCGACTCGGCAACGCCGGACCGTACCCACGTTCGCAACGAGCGCGGATCGCTGCCGCTGTGGCCGCGGCCCGCGACGAGATCGAGCGGCTCGACCAACCATCGGCTGCGAGCCGGTCCACGGCCGCCGCGCTGTACGCGCTGCACTCCGACCTGATGGCCGAGGGCTTCACGCACGCTGCGGCATCCGAGGTCGTCGTCGCGATCGCGCCGGCGCTCGTGCGCCGAGACGGACTCACCACCAACCATGAAGGGAACCCGCACCCATGAGCGACCAGTACGACGACATCGACGATTTCGACGACGACTTCGAGGACACCGATGCGGTCGCCGAGCCGGCCGACGACTTGCAGGCCGCCCGCGCCCGTACCCGGCAGCGGTCGAAGATCCCCGCGAACGCGCCGCGCCCGCAGGACCGCAAGCCCAAGAAGCGCAAGCCCGCGCCGCGGCGCGAAGCCGAGGGTGACGAGATGGTCGTCATCGAGTTCGGCGGCCGCGAGTACGAAGTCCCGGCCGATCAGGACGACTGGCCAATCCTCGCGGTGCAGGCATTCTCGAGGCAGCAGCACATCGACGCGATCGAGCACCTACTCGGCCCGAGGCAGTGGGCCCAGTTCATTGTCCGGCACCCCAAGAAGCGGGACTTCGAAGCGTTTTCCGAGCGGATCGCCGACGAGTTCGGGTTCGGCGGCGCGGGAAACTGACGTTCCTCTACCGATTCCTCGACGAGCACGCGGACCTCGTAGAAGCCGACCTACGTCGCATCTACGGGGTCCGCTACTCGGATCGGTGGAGGTTCGCCGCCGACGGCACCCGCAGGCTCACGCTGCGGGAGATCTGGGTGATGATCCAGGACCTGCCGGGCGACGCCCGGATTGTGAAGCACTTCAACGACGGCCGCCCCCGCTGGGACGATCACGCCTACCTGCTCTCCGACGTCGTGCACGTCCTGTCCGGCAAGGAGCATCCGGCCCGGCCGAACCCGCGCAAGCAAGGCATCGACGTGCGCGAGACCCCGGAGCGGGCCAGGCTGCGGCGGCAGCGGATCGCGGCGAAACGCCGCCGCGAGAAACGCGCACTCACCAGCACGCAACCCTCCGATTAGCCGAAAGGTGGTGCGCCCGTGACGACCATCGGCTATGCCGCACTCCAGGTAATCCCCGTGCTCAAGGGCTTGCAGGGCAACCTTGCGGGCGAACTCGGCGCTCCGCTGGTCACGGCCGGGAAGAAGGCCGGGCAGGATGCCGGGCAGGCTGTGGCAGTCGGGATCGAGTCGGCGAAGGCTGCCGTCGAGAAAGCATCCGGCACCCTCGCGGCGGCCCGCGACAAGGAGGCCAGCGCATCCGACAAGGTGCGTGTCGCGGAGCTGAAACTGCAAGAGACGCGGGACAAGTCGAACGCGACCGCATCGCAGATCGCCGCGGCGGAAGCCCGGGTCGCCGACGCGAAGCGCGGGCACGAGGCCGCCACCCGCAAGGTGTCGGCGGCGTCCGCCGACTACGAGCGTGCGCAGGACGGCGTCAAGCGGGCCTCCGACGACGCCGCGACCGGTGTGGAGAACATCGGAAAGAAGTCGATCGTCTCCGGGGATCACCTCAAGGCGTTCGGTGCGATCGCCGCCGGTGCGGTCGGCATGGTCGGCAAGCAGTTGTTCGATATGGGGTCCCAGTTCGACGAGATGTCCCGCACGATCGTGATGACGACCGGCGCGAGCGGCGACAAGCTCAAGGAACTCAACGCGGTTGCCACGCAGATCGGCCGGGAAACGCCGGCCAGCTTCGAGGAGATCGGCAAGGCCACCGCGCAGGTCAATCAGACGATGGGCCTGACCGGGGATGCCCTCAAGACGGTCGGCCGTCAGGTTGTCGAGCTGGGCGGGTTGCAGGGTGCTGCGATCAATGTGCAGCAACTCGGCAAGGCGATGCGTGGGTTCGGTGTCGAATCGCAGGACACCGGCGCGGCGATGGATCAACTGTTCAAGGCGTCGCAGAACAGTGGCGTGTCCGTGAACGACCTTGTCGCGAGCCTGGACAAGGGTGGACCGAGCCTGCGGGCGCTGGGACTGAACATCGGCGAGTCGGCGGATCTGATGACCCGGCTGGAAAAGTCCGGTCTCGACGCGGATGCGATGACGAAGGGGCTCGCGAAGGGCCTGGTCAACGTCGCCAAGCCCGGCGAGGACATGAACGTCGCACTCAACAACGCCGTCGACGGCATCGACGCGATGCTGGCGGCGGGCGACGAGGCGGGCGCGTTGGACCTGTCGGCGAAGCTGTTCGGCGCGAAGCAGGCCCCAGCCTTCCTCGACGCCCTCCAGGCAGGGGTGTTGAACCTCGACAACCTGCACAAGTCCGCCGCTGTCGCCGGCGACGGCATTTTGGCGACCGCCGATGCGACGGTGTCGTTCAAGGACAAGCTCGTCGTCCTCAAGAACAACATCATGGCCGACCTGCAGCCGGTGGCCGAGCGGGTGTTCGGCGACATCTCGAAGGCGATGGACTTCCTCGGCCAGCATGTCGACGTGCTCAAGCCGATCGGCGCGATCCTTGGGTCGATGGGCGGCGCGATCCTCGCCGTCGTCGGTGCGGTCAAGGCGTGGACGATCGCGCAGGCCGCGCTCAACCTCGTGATGGACGCAAACCCGGTCACCCTCATTGTGGTTGCCCTGGCCGGGCTGGTTGCTGGTGTCATCTACGCGTACAAGCATTTCGAGGGCTTCCGCAAGGTGGTTCAGTCCGCGTGGGACGGCATCAAAACGGCCACCTCGGCGGTGTGGAATGGGTTTTTGAAGCCGACGTTCGCCGCGTTCGGGAAGGTCATTTCCGGTGTGGCGTCGGGGATCGCGAAGGGCATCGGCGGTGCTGTCGACTTCATCAAGGACCATTGGCGGCTGATCATCACGATCATCGGCGGACCGCTCGGCGCTCTGGTAGCGGTGGTCACGAAGTATTGGGATCAGATCAAGGGCGCGTTCACGGTGGCGTGGAACGCGATCGGCGCGGCCCTGTCGTTCACCTGGAACTCGATCATCAAGCCGGTGTTCGATGGTCTCGCCCTCGCGGCGCGCATCGCCGCGGCAGTCCTCATGGCCGTGCTGATCACCCCCGTGATGATCGCGTGGAACCTGCTTTCCGGGGTCATCCAGTCGGTGTGGGTCGGCGTCATCAAGCCGGTGTTCGACGGGCTCGCTGCGGTCGCATCGTGGCTGTGGATGTCCGTGCTCGCCCCGACGTGGGAGGCGATGCAGGCGGGGTTCTCCGCGGTCGGCGCGTTCTTCCAGATGGTGTGGACGAGCGTCATCCAGCCCGCATGGAATGCGCTCGGTGCCGGCATCTCGTGGGTGTGGACGAACGTCGTCTCGCCCGCATGGGGTGCGCTCAAGGCCGCGCTCGGCGCGGTCGGATCGTTCTTCGCGTGGGTGTGGAACTCGGTGATCAACCCGGCGTGGACTGCGCTCGGTAACGGCATCAACTGGGTGTGGGCGAACGTCATCAACCCGGCGTGGTCGGCATTGAAGGCGGCGCTCGGGGCGGTCGGTGACTTCTTCAAGTGGGTGTGGGAGAACGTCATCAAGCCCGCGTGGGACGGTCTCGGTGCCGGTATCCGCTGGGTGATCGACAATGTGATCACCCCGGCGTGGACCGTGCTCAAGTCCGGGCTCGACACGGTCAAGACCGCGTTCGACTCCGCGGTCGGGTTCATCGGCAAGGTGTGGGACACCATCCGCGGGATCGTCGCCAAGCCGGTCAAGTTCGTCGTCGATGCCGTCTACAACAACGGCATCCGCAACGCGTGGAACAAGGTCGCCGGATGGCTACACCTGCCGGAGCTGCCCGAGGCGAAGCTCGGCGAGCTGGCGAAGTTCGCGACCGGCGGCCGGGTGTCCGGCCCGGGCGGGCCGACCGACGACAAGATCCCCGCGATGCTGTCGAACGGCGAGTACGTCCTCAACGCGAAGGCCGTGTCGGCGATCGGCACCAGCAACCTGGACCGGCTCAACTACCACCCGGTCACGGCGAACGGGAAGGCGCTCGCCGAGGGCATGTTCGTCGGCGCGAACGGGCGCACCTACCTCGCCGGTGGCGGATCCGCAGCGGACGCGGCGGTCGGCCGAGCGAAGGCGTTCATGGCGGGCGAGGACGGAAAGCCGTACCAGTACGGCGGTGTCGGTGACCCGTCGTGGGACTGCTCCGGCCTGTGGTCGGGGATCATCAACGTGCTCAATGGGATGGCCGCCCGATCCGGCCGCCAGTTCAACACCGAATCGAACTTCGAGTCGATGGGCTGGAAGCCCGGACTCGGCGGCCGGGTGTCGATCGGCGTCATGCGTGGCGGCGGTGGGGAGAACTCCCACATGGCCGGCACCATCGACGGCACCAACGCCGAATCGTCCGGCGACAACGGTGTCCGCTGGGGCGGTCCCGCCCGCGGCGCGGACAACGGCATGTTCGGGTTGCGGTACTTCCTTCCCGAGATCGGCGGCGAGTTCAAGTCCGGCGGCTCCGGGTCCGGAGGCGGCGGCCTATTCGGGTGGTTGCGGCGACGGGTCGCGGACGCGTTCAACGCGGTCATGGCCCCGATCGGACGGAACATCCCCGCCTTCGGGGACTCCGATGTGGGCCGTCTGCCGAAGACGGTGTTCGACCACATGCGCGGCAAGGTGTACGACTTCCTCGCCGGCAAGGCGGGCAGCTCCGAAGGCGGTTCGTCTACGCCTGGGACCGGCCCGGTGATGGATCAGGTCAAGCAGGCGTTCGCCGCCTACGGGTGGGACACCGGCGCCGAATGGGATGCCGCGCAGTGGATCATCGGCAAGGAATCCAGCTGGAACCCGACGAACCGCAACCCCGATGGTGGCGCGTTCGGACTGTTCCAGTTCAAGGACTCCACCAAGGCGCAGTACCTGCCCGACGAGAACCCGAACCCGGGTATCCAGGGCGCGGCCGGCGCCCGGTACATCAAGGACCGCTACGGCGATCCCTTGGCGGCGAAGGCGTTCTGGGAACAGAACGGCTGGTACGACAACGGCGGCATCGCAAACGGGATCGGCGCGATGATGAAGAACACCCTCAAGCCGGAGCGGGTTCTGTCGCCGGAGATGACCGAGGCGTTCGAGCGGCTGGTGAAGGTGCTCGAGCGGCCCGACTTCGTCGACGTGCTCCGTGGCATGACCGGCGGACCGGTCGAGCCGTCCACGTCCACGACGCCCGGCGGGTCCACGCCGTCGTCGACACCTCCGGTCGGCGGCACCGGTGCTGAATCCGCCTACAGCGGTGAGAAGCGGTATGGGCTAAACGATTTCGCGAAGGCGAACACCGACCAGTTCCTGTCCGACCTCGGCGTGTCCGGCTCGGATGGTGCTCTGCCGCAGCTGTTCAAGCTCGGCGCGAAGGGCGTCAACGACGGCGTGACGATCGTCGTCGCCGATGTGCAGGAAGCGTTCCGGGAAGTCGACAAGCGGCGCCGCCAGCAGGCCGCCGGGATGGGCGGTAGCAGGTGAACACCATCGTCGAACTCGAAGGGGTGAACGGGACCTGGTTCCGGCTCTCCGGTGAGGGATGCGGCGACCAGGGTGTCTACCTTGCGACCGACGTCGACGGCATCTGGGATGCCCCGGTGCAGACGATCGCGAACGCGGCCGCATTCCAGACGGGATCGGACTACGGCGGCCTGCGGAATCTGCACCGGGACATCGTGTTCGGTGTCGTCATCACCGACGACAACGGCAACTCGTGGGCACAGAACGATTCCGAGTGGCGCAAGGCGTGGGCGTACGACAGGGACTGCCGACTGTGGATCGAGACGGAGGAGTCCCGCCGGTATCTGTCGTTGCGCCTGGCGCAGCAGCCGATCTTCAAACCGGAGTCGGATCCGTTCCAGGGCGAGGTGGAGCGGGTGGTGATGACGTGCCGTGCCCACAACCCGTGGTGGTGGGAGGACGACGTCACCGACACCTGGACGTCGACCATCGACACCCGACCGGCCGATCCGTCATCGGAGACCGGGCACAAGGTACAACTCGGCGACGTCGCCGTGTCGAACCCGACCGACAACCCGATATGGCTGGTGTGGCAACCACAGTCGGTGCCCGCCGCGAAGGCGTTGCTGCCCGACTTCTCGTTCGGCAGCGACGAATACGACCGGGCCGATGAGGACGCGGCCCGGCAAATCTGGATGCCCGGGCCGTCGATCGCCAATCAGTCGATCCTCGTCGACACCGACCCGGAGGCCCGCGACGGGCAGGTCGTGACGTTCCTGCGCAAGTCGAACGGGAAGCTCGGCAAACCCGGATCGGGTGAGCCGTTGTGGGCGCAGATGAATGGGGTTGCGTTCCTGTATTCGGTGCCGCCGTACACGCCAGAAACCCAACTGCCCGTCGGGGTGTCGAACGCGGCGTCCGGTTGGTCGGTGCAGGTGCGGTGCCGGCGGCCGTGGTCGCGGCCGTGGGGGCTTGAGTGAGAGGAGGTGACCGGTGACGGCACCAACGATCGACCCGCAGATCGACTTCGATTCCGCGTTCGCCGAGATCGCCGACCGGCTCCGCGAGGACCGAGTCCAGCGGATCGCACCGCCGCTGGTCCGGCTGTGGGACGGCAACTGGAATCTGCGCGGGATCTGCAAGCGCGAGAACTCCGCGAACTTCCAGTGGCTCGACAACGAGACCGGAACAGCCTCGATCGAGATGCCGGTCGACTACTTCCTGTCCCGCTGGGCGTACGAGGTCCACAACCGGTCCACGCAGAACATCCACGTCACCGTCGACAAGGACGGCGCCCGCTGGTCCGGACGAATGGACGACGTCCTCATCGTCACGAACGAGCAGGGACAGCGGACCTGCCGGATCATCTTCAAGCACGACTACGAGGAACTGAAACACATCCTCGCCTGGTCGAATCCGTTCCTGCCGGCGGAGATCCAGTTCCCGCGCCTGTGGGTGCTGTTCGGGCCGGCGAAGTGGGCGCTGAAAACGACGCTGTTCGTGAACATCCTTCGGCTCGAGGCGTCGCTGTGGATGCTGCCGGACAATCCGATGGACCCGTCAAAGTGGAACAACCTCGACCAGTCCACCTGGTCGATGGTCGTCAAGCCTGACCTCGAGCCGGACCGGTCAGTGGGCGCGATCGTGCACGCCCGGTTCAAGAACATGCACGACGTCGGGAAGAACACCGTCGACGACGCGCAGTTGTCGTGGGAGTGCCGCCGCCACCTCAAGGGCGACCCTCCCCCGTGGCCGGGCGCGAACGTGCGGCACGGCTGCCTCGTGTTCGACCTGGTCGACAAGTCCGCGTGGAACACCGGCACATCGTTCGGTGGCGACCTGTTCGGCGGCCTGATCCGCGAGCTGGTCAACATCGGCGGCAACGGGCTCGACGAGACCGTGGAGACTGTGCCGGACCCGAACATCCCTGCGCAGTACCGGGAGCCGGGCTGGATGGGCACGGTCCCGTCGATGCCGGCGGTCGTGTTCCGCGACGGACCGCACACCGGGATTCAGTCGTCGTCGTTCTCGATCAAACCCCCGACTGATGTCGGGGTGGTCGCGGGCGGGCACTCAATGCCCGGCGTGAACGAGCTGATCTCCGCAGCGATCCAGACGGTCGGCGACCTCACGGCGATGATCCCCGGCGTCCCACCGTTGGGCGGCGCGATCGATGCGGTGCTCAAGCCGCTGTACACCGACACGATCCTCGCGTTCGGCAAGTGGAAGAACGTCAGTCGCGCACAGGCTTTGGGCTGGTCACACTACCACGAGAAGTGGGCGGACGGTGCGGACCGGGCGTACACCCTGGCGTGGCTGCTGGCGATGCGCACCGGCATGTACCAGACCCGCGGCACCACATCCCACACGGTCACCATCGCAGACGGCTGTCCGTGGCGGATCGGTGAACGCGGGCACGGGCACTTCTTCCTCGGCGACCGCATCGGAACAACGATCCGGGAAATGCCCGGGAAGATCTTCGTCGACCGCGTCAGCGAGCTGGTGCTCGCGTGGGATCGGTCCACGACACCGAACTGGAAGATCACCATCGGCGCAAGGCAATTCGAGGACCCGGTGATGAAGGCGTTCTCGATGCTGCAGGACTTCCTGTCGATGCTCAAGGAACTGGGGGTGATGTAGATGGGCGAGCGTCTCCCAACGCTCGAGACGTGCGATCAGGACGATCCGCGGCAGTGCTTCCAGTGGGCACTCGTCGCGCTGCCGTTCGGCGGGGCCGGCCAGGGGTTCACGATGCACCCGGACACCCGGGAGTTGTGGTCACAGCGGCTGGTCGATCTTGCGTTCGTGCACGCCCCGACGATCGCGCAGCTCGCCGACGAGAACGGGATGATCCACGTCTCGCAGCTGCCCGAGCCGAAGCTGAAGTTCCGGGCCCCGTACCGCGGGCAGCAGCACACGCTGAACGGGTCCGCGGCGTGGGTGCCGGTTGACGACGACGACCCGAGCCCTGTGTCGATCCCGAACATGGACGACTACACCCCGCACGAGCAGGAGGTGGTCGCGGAGCAGCTGCGCTACACCGGCGTCGTCAAGGACAAGCCGCCAGTGGCGGACGTCGCTGCAGTGGCCGGTGCGCGTGAGCTGTTCCAGCCCGGCGACCACTCCCCCTCGACTGTCAACGGCTACCTCATGGCGGCCGGTGAGCAGGAGCGGCGGCGGGTGTTGGCGGTGGAGATGACCGGCAAGCACCGCGATCAGATCCTGCGGAGGTGGCCGGCCGAATGAACTACACCCGAGACCAGATCGTCGCTGCGGTGATCGCGGAGGGCCGACGCCGCGGTATCACGCCGCGGGGCATCGTGATCGGCATCGCGACGATGCTCGTCGAGACGAACATCGTGGTCTACGCGAACCCGAAGGTGCCCGAGAGTATCGACCTGCCGCACGACGCGGTGGGCTTCGATGGGTTCAGCGTCGGTGCGTTCCAGCAGCAGGTGCGGCGCGGAGCGAACGGGCAGTGGTGGTGGGCGGACGCCCGCACTTGCATGGACCCGACCAGCTCGGCTGGCCTGTTCTTCGCCCGACTCGCGAAGCTGCCGTACGAGCTCGCCGACCGCACCCCGGGCGGGTGGGCGCAGGCCGTGCAGGCATCCGCGTTCCCGAACCGCTACGACGAGCGCATGGCCGAGGCGCAGACCATCTACGACGCCGCCACCCGCGGCACGACACCGGAGGCGACCGTGCCGGACTACGGCATCACCGACACGCTGTTCGGGTTCAACCCCACCACCCCGGCGAACGCGACGGGCAACAGCAACGGCCCCCGCGTCCGCACGGACTACATCGCCATCCACACGCAGGAAGGCGGCACCGGTGACGCGATTGGGCTCGCACGGTTCTGCAACGCGAACCAGGTGTCCTACAACCTCGCCGTCGACGACGAGCGCACCGTGCTGAACGTGCCCGTGACCGAAGCCCCGTGGGCCGCGATGGAGGCCAACGACATCGCGGTGCACATCTGCCTGGCCGGGTCGTACGCGAGCTGGTCGCCGGACCGGTGGCTGTCGACCGACACGGCGGACGGGCTCAACGAGTCCGCGATGCTCGACCGCGCCGCCCAAGCCGCGGCGGCGGCCTGCCAGCAGTTCGGCATTCCCGCGGTGTACGCCGGCGACGGTGGCCGCTCGGGCTGGCCGATCCGGCCGAAGGGCATTGTCGGGCACCGCGACTTCGGGCGCCGCGGCGGCGGGCATTCCGACCCGGGCGACGGTTTCCCGATGGACGAGTTCATCCGGCGCGTGAACGCGCGCCTCAACCCCACCGACCAGGGAGGTCTACTGATGGCACTGTCCGACGCCGAGCAGCGCGAACTGCTCGACAAGACCCGAGCGATCCACGCTGCGATGTGCGGCCAGCGTCCGTCGCTGATAGCGCCGGCCGATGGAACCGCGCCGCCGAACTTCGATGTGCCGACGTTCCAGCAGTGCATCGACGCCGCCACCTACCGCACCGAGCGCCTCGCCGAGAAGCTCGCCGACAAGCTGGGGGTGCAGCGGTGAGCGCGCTGATGGCGAAGTGGCCGGCGGTCCGGCAGGCGGTGTACGCGGTGCTCGCCGCGGTGCTCGCGACGGGCGCGGCGGTCGGGTGGATTACCTCGGATCAGTCGGATCAGTGGCTGGGGCTGGTCGCGCAGGTCCTCGGCGCCGCGGGCCTCGTGGTCGCGGTGCTGCACGTCGACCGCACCCCGGCACCGGCGCCGAAGTCTGCCGTGACTCTGAATGTCCCCGACGTCGAGTCGGCGGCCAGGAACCTGCAGCGCGCACAGCTTCGGCTCAGCCAGGCACAGCAGCGCGTCGTCGCGACTGCAGCGCCGGTGATCGCGCAGGGCGCGGCCGCGGCTGATGCTGCGCGCCGTGACCTCGAGCGCAGGCTCGGTGGATAGCGCCCAGGATTGGCTCGCCGCGATCGGCGCCGGGCCGATCTTCTTGGCGATCATCGCCTGGTGGCTCGCGCACCGAAAGACGCGGGCGGACACCGCGAAGGTGTTCACGGACATCGCGCAGAACATGGTCGAGACGCAGCAGAAGCAGCTCGACCGGCTCGGCAAGGAGCTGGCCGACCACAAGAAGGCGGACCGGGAAGACAAGGCGAGGCGGGCAGTCATCTTCCGCTCCCACGCGCAGTGGGACCACGACGTCGCCAAGCGGCTGCGGGATTCCGGGATCGACGTACCCGACCCGCCGCCCCTGCATGAGGAGTAGCCGATGACCACACCGGGTGGTTCCGCACCGGACGGCGCGTGGGTGGTCGGCTCCCGCTACGGCCAGGACATCACCGAAGCGTCCGCGAAGGCGATCATTCGCGGCGCCTCGCTGGGCAGCTGGGGCGAGGCGCAGGAAGAGTGGCACGGCGAGTTCGACTCGTGGGGCACGGCGATCGACGGCCTCAAGGACGGGCAGCTGGAACTGTCCGACCGTACCGATCTGCTCGAGGGCGCCCGCGGCTACTGCTGCCTGTTCATGTCGAAGAACTGGAACGTCAACGGCGGAAAGTGGATCACACTTCCGTTCGACACCCAGATCGGCCCGCGTGATGACGCGACCCCGGAGTCGAACGGCATCACGATGGGCACCAAGGGGTTGTGGCGCTGCGACGCCCACGTGACGTTCTACCCGCCCCCGCCGGGATGGTTCGGGTCGACTCAGTTCGTGGTGGCGCAGCTGTCGATCGTCGTGATGACTGGATCGACGGAGTTCTCCCGAAAGACGTTCGATGTCGTCATCACGTCGGCCGGCGCCGAGACCGCAGCGTTCAGTCACACCTTCGTGCTGCCGGGCCCGAACTACGCCGTGCACCTCGAGCTGAAGCACCAGCAGTCCGGCGCATGGATCTTCGGCGGCACCACCAGATCGGCGCTGTCGGTGAACAAGTGGTCGACCGGCATCGACAACGCGCTGGTGCTGCCCACCGTCCCTGACGGCGGGATGCTGTCGTGACCACACCGGGTGGTTCCGCACCGGACGGCGCGTGGGTGGTCGGCTCCCGCTACGGCCAGGACATCACCGAAGCGTCCGCGAAGGCTGCGATGAAGACGCCCGTGCTGGACTCGTGGGGTCAGGCGCAGAACAACTTCCGCGCCAAGCAGGGCGAGTTCCGCTCGAAGGTCGCCGAGATGAAGGACGGACAGCTCACCCTGAACGACCGCACGGATCTGCTCGACAACTCGTCCGGCTACGGGTGCGCGGTGATGGGGCACAGCTGGCAGCTCCCGCAGAACAAGGCGGCCGTCGTCGTCCCATTCGACCGCCAGGTCGGCCCGGCCAAGAACGCAGCGATCGACTCATCAGACCAGTACCACGGCCAGATCCGGCTCACGGCCGGTGGGCTGTGGCGGGTCGACGTGATGATGTCCGTCGCCTACCGCGCGTATCACGACGAGCTGCGCTACTACTACACCCTGCCCGGCGGCGTTCCGGTATTCGCGACCCATCACATCGAGGAGGCGATCGCCCCCACCTACATCGTGGAGGTGGTCGACGCCGCCGGCGGACTCATCACGGCTCGCGCGTTCGAGGCGACCACGGTGGTGACGAGCTGGGACTCCGGACCATACGGTCCGTTGCCACCGGAGCGGCAGCAGTCGTCGCACTTCTCGCATACGTTCGTGCTCCCGCCGATGCCGGCCGCGGACGATCCTTCCGCGCCGAGCCATTGGTGCTCGGTACGGCTGTCGATGGCATGGAAGGGCCCGGACGCGTCGTCGTGGTTTTGGGGCGCGAACGGCAGCTACGTGCGGTGCATCGGCGGCACCGAGAAGTCCGGCCTGTACGCGTCGCGCTGGTCCCGCGATGTCGACCACATCAACTACGCGCCGACCGTCCCCGACGGCGGCACCCTCAGCTAGGAGGCCCCATGTTCGTGTTGTGGCAGGTGCTGCACTTCGTGGCGCTGTACCAGTTCGGTCGGGTGATCGCGTGACAGTCATCTCGGAGCAGATCGCCGACCTGGCCGGCGTCCCTGACACGTCGACGGTGACGTTCTGGACGACGGTGCTGCGGGAGAACGACACCCACACCGGCACTGTCACCACCCGTCGGCACACGTTCGGTCTCGTCGCGGGCGTGCTCACCACCACCGACCTCGACCCCGGCCCGGCGCGCGTCCAGATCGGACCCCACGCCTACGACATCGTGATCCCGGCCAGCTCGGCACCGATCCGGCTGTGGCCACTGATCGACGCTGGTCTCCCCGACGCGCTCCCGCCCGGTACTGGATGGGTGCGCGACGGCGGCGACGTGCACCGCGTCCAGGCGCTCACCCAGGCCGCGTACGAGCAGATCGCTACCCCCGACCCACAGACCCTCTACATCGTCACCGAGAACTAGGAGCACACGATGGCCACCGGAACCATGTACGGCAAGTTCCTCCTGTCCGCACTGAACAAGGAGGTGAAGATCGCATCGTCGGCGAACGGCGGCGACACACTCAAGATCATGCTCGTCACGTCCGCGTACTCGCCGGACAAGGATGCGCACCAGTACAAGGCGCAGGTGACGAGCGAGGCGGTCGGCACCGGCTACACCGCAGGCGGGCTCACCCTCAACTCGGTTGCGGTCACCTACGACGCGGGCACGGACACGGTGAACATCGCCGCCGCGAACCCGGAGTGGCCGGCGTCGACGATCACCGCCCGGTATGCGGTGATCTACGACGACACCCCGGCGACGAACAAGCCGCTGATCGGGTGGATCGACTTCGGTGGCGACGTGTCGACCACGGCGGGCAAGTTCGCGGTCACGTTGGATGCGCTCGGGTTCGCCGGCCTGACCGCAGCCTGACAACCGCAACGCTAGGTAGGAGGTCGGCGGATGCCGGGAGTGTTCAAGCGGGGCCAGTCGGCCTCCTACATGCGCGTCGGCACCCGGCACGTGGTGCGGGCGTACCTGGGCGAGAAGGTCGTGTGGGACGGAACTCGGTCGGCCGTGGTGCGGGCCTCGCGGCTGCTCGCGGCCGGCCGGATGCGGGCCGCTGCAGCGCGCGCGGACTCGCTGGTGGCCGCTAGCGTCATGCGCGGGTCGGGTGCGATGTCGCAGGCGGTCGCGGTGTCGACGTGCGTCGACATCGCCGCCGGACGGATGCTTGCGGCCGGGCGGATCGTGGCACCCACAGTGACCGCAGATGCGCTTGTCGCCCCCGTGCAGCGCATGACTGCGTCCGGGTTCATGATCCCGCCACTGAAGTGGGGCCACCTCGACGACGGCGATGTGATCGCCTCGAAGATGCGGGGCACCGCGATGCTTCGCAGCGCGGTCGTATCCGCGGACGCGCTGATCGTTGCACCGAAGATGCGGGCCACTGGACGCGTCCGGCCGGCATCGGGCGATGTGACCATCACCGCGGCTCGCATGACCGCGATCGGACGTGTCCGGCCGGCAACTGGGCGGGGTGAGGGCCTGCGGGCACCGCGCCTCCTCGGTTCTGGGTTCCTCCGCGCGGCACACGGATTCTCCGCCCCCTACCCCGGTGCCGACACCTACCCGTCGCCGAACCTGTTCCCTGGCGGCGAGCAGACCGGCGCGGCCGTGGTTGCGCCGCGGATCAAGGCGACTGGGATCATGCGGCCGGCGACCGCGTCCGCGGCGCCCGGCACGCCACCGACGTACGTCGGTGCGCTCGCTGTTTCGACCACCACGGCGACCCTGTCGGCTACCCCGCCGGCCGGTGTGCAAGCTGGGGATCTGCTGGTGTGGATCGTCACCACGTGGGATGCGACGATCCCGTCTGTCCCATCTGGGTGGACTCTGGGCGCCGCGACCGATGGGGCAGGCGGGGTGTCGTCACGTACGTACGTGTACTCGCGGCGCGCGGTCGACGGCGGAACCGCCGGTGCCGCGGCGCTGTCGAACGCTCCGTCAGGTGGCGAACACCTGGGCACTGTGGTGGCGGTGCGCGGCTCGCTCGGCGTG
>NZ_JAAIVF010000006.1 GCF_029589495.1 Speluncibacter jeojiensis | reverse complement strand
TGTGTTAAGCACGCCGCCAGCGTTCGTCCTGAGCCAGGATCAAACTCTCCGTTGAAGACTCTCGATTGGCCGGCAAAACCGGCAATCAGTCAAAGACATCGAGTCAAATCACTAGCAAAAAAACTCAAACTAGCAAAAACACTGACCATCCCACACGGGGGTGTGAAACGATCAGCAACACCCACATCCAAACGATGCGGGATGCACCAAAAAAAAATTTGGCACTGACTTTCATCGGCACACTGTTGAGTTCTCAAAGAACACGCACACACCATCAACACCGAGAAACAATCTCGATCTCTCCGGGGCAGGTTTCCTAGCTTATCCCATCCCCACCGCCGGTGCAAACCGGGGCAGTTCCGAGATACTGCGTGATTGCCAGGCGCTCCTCGTCCAACCTCGTATCTCCGTGTCCGGAGTCGGTGTCCGTGTCGCTCTGACCTGGACTAAGTTACAGACCCCCCACCCGCTCCGCAAATCCGCTGTTCACAGCCGTGCCGCGAATCGAAACCGCAGGTCACGAAGGAGCGACGGAGCGGGTGAGGGGAAATCACATTGATGTGATCCGGCCCACCGGCAATTCGGTCAGTCTCGACCGACTCTGACGCCGGCGAAATTCCGCTTGCCGCGACGGACCACCAACCACCTGCCGTGCAGCAGATCTTCTGCACTCGCCGCCCAGTCCTCGTCGGCGATTCGCTCGTTGTTGACCGACGCGCCTCCCTCTCGAACCGCACGCCGGGCCGCGCCCTTGCTCTCACACAGTCCCGTCATCACCAGCAGGTCGACGATCGACGCGCGCTCCCCCGTCGAGAGCTCCGCGACCGAGGCCTCGGCCAGCGCCGCGGCCAGCGTCGACTCGGGCATCTCGCGGATGTCGCCCTTGCCGAACAGCGCGCGGCTGGCGTGTTCGACCGCTTCGGTCTCATGCCGACCGTGCACGAGGGTGGTCATCTCGGCGGCCAGCCGCTTCTGCGCTTCGCGGGCCTGTGGTCTCTCCGCCGTGGCCTGCTCGAGTTCGGCCAGCTCCTCACCCGTGAGGAAGGTGAACCAGCGCAGGTACTTGATGACATCGGCGTCACCGGTGTTGACGAAGTACTGGTACCAGGCATACGGGCTCGTCATCTGCGGATCGAGCCACAGACTGCCCCCGCCCGTGGACTTGCCGAACTTCTTGCCGTCGGCGGAGGTGACCAGCGGCACGGTCAGCGCGTGCACGCCGGCGCTGTCGACCTTGCGCGCCAGGTCGACGCCCGCGACGATGTTCCCCCACTGATCGGAGCCGCCGACCTGCAGCGTGCAGCCGTGCTTGCGGCGCAACTGCACGAAGTCGTTGGCCTGCAGCAGCATGTAGCTGAACTCGGTGTAGGACATGCCGTCGCCCTCTAGGCGCCGCTTGACGGTGTCCCGGGCGAGCATCACGTTCACCGAGAAGTGCTTGCCGATGCCGCGCAGGAAGTCGATCGCGCTCAGCTCACCGGTCCAGTTCATGTTGTTCTCGACAATGGCGCCCGTCGGGGAGTCGTCGAAGTCGACGAACCGCTCGAGTTGCGAGCGGATCCGCTCAGCCCATTCCGCGACCGTGTCGGCGGAGTTCATGGTGCGCTCCCCGACGTCGCGCGGGTCACCGATCAGCCCGGTCGCGCCGCCGGCGAGGATGATCGGCCGGTGGCCGGCCCGCTGGAACCGGCGCAGCGCGAGCAACGGCACGAGGTGACCGGCATGCAGGCTCGGCCCCGTCGGGTCGAAGCCGGCATAGAGGGTGACCGGCCCCGCCGCCAGGTCCCTGCGCAGTCCGTCGAGATCGGTCGACTGCGCGATCAGTCCGCGCCAGGTCAGTTCGTCCAGGATGTTCTCACTCACGGATTCGATCCTCCCGCATCGGTCGCCGGACCGGGTAGCGGGGCACGGGGGCTGCGGCGGTAGACCGACACGGCGCGCGAACCGGGAATCCACAACCGCCACGGCCGGTCCGCCGCGGCGCTGACCCCGACCCGCGGTCCGCTCGCGAACTCGACCGGATCGCCGAGCCGCAACTGCAGTTCCGAGCCGGGCCCCAGCAGATCGGCCCCGGCGTCGGCCATGGTGACGCCGAGCGCACTGCCCAGATTGCCGGGACCGCGCGCGAGCTTGTGGTCGTCGGCCACTCCCGGCCGTCGGCCGCGCACGATCTCCTCACCCCCGATGATCTCGCCCGAACGCAGCAACACCGCCCACCCGATCCCGTTCGGCCCCGCACTGACGTTCATGCAGACGTGGATGCCGTAGCTGCGGTAGACGTACAGGTGACCGGCCGGACCGAACATGACCTCGTTGCGGGGTGTGCGTCCCCGAAAGGCGTGCGACGCGGGATCCTCGGAGCCGCGGTAGGCCTCCACCTCCACGATCCGCACCGACGCCCCGCGGACCGTCAGCGTGGCACCGAGCAGCGCGCGCGCCGCGGTCATCGGATCCGAACCGAGGACCCTTCTCTCCGCGCGCCGCGCCCGCTCGTCTGCCATGTACGTCGGCTACTCGGCGATTCCGGTGCCGGCCGGCCTCGATGACGTCGCCACGCCGTTGCGGGCCGCCCCGACCGGCAGGCCCATCCGCTGCAGGCTCGCCTTCGTCAACCGCTGATACTTTCCGCCGGCCGGGTTGTACGACCACGCGGCCGGTCCCGGCGCCGGCGCCCCGCCCGCCCGCAATTCCTTCGAACGTGGGCGGTACCAGGTCGTCGTCGGGATGCTGTCGACGACGTGCACCAGCGCGGGTCGCTGGTCCGGCGCGAGCGCCGACAACGCCTCGCTCAGGTCCGCACTGGTCAACTCGGCCCCGCCGCGCAACGTCACCGCGGTGACCGCGCATTCGTGCTCACCCGCCGCGATCCCGTACGAGACCACGACGTCGATGCCCGGCAGCGCGGCCAGTGCGTCGGCGATCGGCATCGTATACACCGGGCCGGCGGCGCTGCGGACCACCGAGTGGATGTTGTCGACCATCCAGTAGTCGCCGTCGCCGTCGCGGCGGAACAGATGGGCGGTCGGCGCCCAGGTGTCGCCCTGTGCGAACACCCCGCGCATGGTCGCCGTCGAGGGGTCGACGTCGGCGCGCGCCCGCGCCATCAACCGTCCGACCTCGCCGACCTCACACTGCCGGATGAAGCCGTGTTCGTCTTCGAGGAACCGGCCGGAGACCGCGTCGTACGCCGCGAGTTCCACAGCTGCGGTGCCCGGCAGCGGACGGCCCTTCGCACCGGGCTTGCCGGTCGACAGGTTCGCCAACACGACCGAGCCCTCGGTGGAGGCGTAGAACTCGACGACCTGCGCCGGCGCGAAGCGTTCGAGGACCCGCTCCCACAGGCCGAGCGGCATGCCGGAACCGATGAACAGCCGGATCGGGTGGTGATCGTCGACGGCAGGATCCTCCAGGTCGACGAGTTCGCGCAACTGGTTCCAGGTGTAGGAGACGACGGTGACGCCGTAGCGGTGCACCTCGTCGCGGAACCTGCCCGGGTCGAACGTTCCCATCAGCGCGATCCGGGATCCCCCGGCGACCGCACCGCCGAGACTGGTCAACAGTCCGGACGGATGATGCAGCGGGGTCAGGCAGTAGACGGTGTCGCCGCGCCCCAGCGCCGCGGCGGTCGCGGTGCCGAACGCGGAGACCGCCCACCGACGGTTGGTGATCTGCTTGGCCTCGGTGCGGCCGCCGGAACGGGTGAACATCACGAAGGCCAGATCGCGTGCCAGACCCGGGTTGGGTGAGTACCAGTCCGGCAACCGCACCGAATCCGGATCGATCCGCTCCATGTCGACGACGCCCGGCCGGTCCCCCAACCCGAGGTCCCGGGTGTCGCCGCCGCCGAGCACGTACACCTGGCACCCGGTCCGGGCGGCGGTCTCGAGGTGCTCGGGATCGGCGATGATCGCACAGACCTCGCCCAGCTCGACCGCCGTCGCCAACTCCTGATCCGGGGGCAACAGCACCGCTACCGCACCCAGCCGCGACAGCGCCGCGGTCGCGGCCAGCGCGCTGGGCCGGGTGTCCATCAGGACGCCGACGTGCGCGCCCTGCCGGACACCGAGGCTGATCAGTCCGCGCACGACGTTGTCGATGCGCTCCTTGACCGCTTCGTTGGTGTGCACCCGGTCCTCGAACAGGAAGCACTCACCGTCCGGCGAGCGCCGTGCCTGCTCGTCGAGCAACTGCCCCAACGAGACCCGTGTGTGCGGTTGGATCTGTCCCAGTCGGGCGAGCCTGGGCAGGGTCCGCACCGCCTCACCGGCGATGGCCGCCGAACTGCGGCCCACCCCGAGGGTGATGCCCACCAAGCCCTTGGCCGCGCCGAGGCCGATGTCGGCGATCGAGGTGACCCCGTGGGTGATCCGGGAACTGACGCTGACCCCGCTCGGACCCGCCGTCTCCGTCGAGACCTCCATGGGATGGACCTTGTCCGGCGCCGGACCGAGTCCCTCACGCCACAACGCCCACTGCGCAACCGCCGGCCAGGTCTGCGCCGCCGCGGTGCTGCCGACGACGAGTCCGAAATGCCCTGCGCGCAATGTCATCTCGTAGACGTCGGCGCGCGGCGCGGCACGCACGATCCCGCGGACCGCCGGCGGCTGCCCGATGTCGTCGACCTCGCCGACGAAAGACAGCACGGGGCAGGAGATCTCGGCGAGCGACACCAGCCGGTCCTCGATCACGAAGCCGCCGGTCATCATCCGGTTGTGCACGATGAACTGCTTGAGCAGCTCGGCGATCGCGGGGCCCGACCAGGCCACCCAGCCCTCGGCCTCGAGGAAGCGGCGCTGTTGCTCGCGCGGGAGCAGCGCCTCGCGATCGTGCAGCTGACGCAGGAAGTCGATGCGCGACTTGGCCGTCTTGGCCGGATCCATCAGCTGGAACCCGATGCGCGCCGCCCACGCCGGCAGATAGACCTTGTTCAGCACGTGGTCGGCGAGGATCTCGGCGCCCTTCGTGGCCAGGCCTTCCGGCAGCCCCAGCGGCAGCGCCGCGAGCGTGTCCGCCGGGCTGCCGAAGGTGACGATGCTCGCCAGGCCCGCGGACTGCCGGTAGGCGCCGGCCTGGTACGCGAACATGCCCCCCTGCGAGTACCCGGACAGGTGCACGTCCCGCCCGGTCTGCGCCCGCACCTGGTCGACGGCCTGGCTCACCGCGACCACATGGTCGGCGAGCGTGCGGGCGAGGCCGCCGGCCTCGCGGTCCGGCGAGCCGAAGTCGATCACCCACGGGTCGACCCCGTGGTCGTGCAGCACGCCGACCGCCCCGGCCTGTCGGGTGACGTCATAGACGTTGGCGTCGAGCATCATCGGCGGCACCAGCAGCATCGCCGGCCGCGAGCCCGCCTCGACCTCCGGGAAGTACCGGCGCAGCCTGTACATGGGACGGCGCTCGAGCACCTCGAAGGGGGTCGGCTCCACTGCGGTGTCGAGCCCACCCAGCCGGAGTACCTCGAGCCCGTTCTGCGCGGTCGCGAGCACCCGGTTGACCGGGCCCAGGATGGTCTTCTGGTTCAACTGCACGACAACTCCATCTCCCCGACGGACCGCGACCGTTTGCAATTCCAGCGGGGAGATCCTCCCACACCTGACCGGGGTTCGATCCCCAGATCCTCTGCCTCAGGCCCAGCCGCGCAACCGCGCGGCCGCTTCCCGCACTCCGGCGAGTTGCTCGGCGACCCGCACGCCGGCGGTGCCGCCCCGCGCATCGCGCGAGTCGATCGATCCGCGCACCGTGAGCACCTCGCGCACGCGCGGGGTCAGGTGCGGGTCGACCGCGGCGAGTTCGCCGTCGGTGAGCTCGTCGAGCCCCACTCCACGGCCCTCGGCGACCTTGACGCAGGCGCCCGCGGCCTCGTGCGCCACCCGGAACGGCACGCCCTCGCGCACCAGCCATTCGGCGATGTCGGTGGCGAGCGTGAAGCCGGCCGGGGCCAGCTCGGCCATCCGGTCCTCGTGGAACTCGAGCGTGGACACCAGCCCGGCGATCGCCGGCAGCAGCAACTGCAGCTGTGCCACCGAGTCGAAGACCGGCTCCTTGTCCTCCTGCAGATCCCGGTTGTACGCGAGCGGCTGGGCCTTGAGCGTGGCCAGCAGACCTGTCAGGTTGCCGATCAGCCGGCCCGCCTTGCCGCGGGTGAGCTCGGAGACGTCGGGGTTCTTCTTCTGCGGCATGATCGACGAGCCCGTCGACCAGGCGTCGGCCAGCGTGATGTACCCGAACTCCGGTGTGCTCCAGAGGATGATCTCCTCGGCCATCCGGGACAGGTCGACACCGATCATCGCGAGCACGAACGCGGCCTCGGCAGCGAAGTCCCGCGACGAGGTCGCGTCGATGGAGTTCTCCGCGGCCGCGTCGAACCCGAGTTCCGCCGCGATCGCGTCCGGGTTCAGCCCCAGTGAGGAGCCGGCGAGGGCGCCGGAACCGTACGGGGACACCGCGGCCCGGCGGTCGAAGTCCTTGAGCCGCTGGATGTCCCGCAGCAGCGGGTGCGCGTGCGCCAGCAGTTGGTGCGCCAGCAGAACCGGCTGCGCGGCCTGCAGGTGCGTCTTGCCGGGCATCACCGCATCGGGGTGTGCCGCGGCCTGCCCGACGATCGCGTCGATCACGTCGAGCAGGCCGATGGCGATCTGTCGGACCGCATCGCGCAGCCACATCCGGAACAGCGTGGCGACCTGGTCGTTGCGGGACCGGCCGGCGCGCAGCCGGCCCCCGACCTCGGGACCGACCCGCTCGATCAGCCCGCGCTCAAGCGCACCGTGCACGTCCTCGTCCGACTCGGCCGCGACGAACGCGCCGCCGGCCACGTCGGCGGCCAGTGAGGTCAACCCGTCGAGCATCGTCGCGAGGTCGTCCTCGCCGAGCAGGCCGGCCTGGTGCAGCACCCGCGCGTGCGCCTGCGACGCGCGCAGGTCGTACGGCGCGAGCGCCCAGTCGAAATGCGTCGACTTGCTCAGCGCCGCCATCGCCTCCGCGGGGCCGGTCGCGAACCTGCCGCCCCACAGGGCTCCGGTGTTGGTGCCGTGCGATGTGTCCGACATGGTCTACAGGCCCAGATCGCGCTTGGCGGCGACCTTGCTGGACAGACCGTGGATCTGCACGAAGCCCTTCGCGTACGACTGGTCGAAGCTGTCGCCCTCGTCGTAGGTGGCGAGGTTGAAGTCGTACAGCGACTCGGGGCTGCGGCGGCCGTTGACGGTGATGTGACCGCCGTGCAGCACGAGCCGGATGTCCCCGGTGACCCGCTCCTGGGTCTTGTCGACGAACGTGTCCAGCGCGACCTTCAGCGGCGAGAACCACAGGCCGTCGTAGACCAGTTCGGCCCAGCGCTGCTCGGTCTGACGCTTGAACCGGCCCAGCTCGCGCTCGAGGGTGACGTGCTCGAGTTCCTGGTGCGCGTGGATGAGCACCATGGCGCCGGGGGCCTCGTAGATCTCGCGGCTCTTGATGCCGACGAGGCGGTCCTCGACGACGTCGAGTCGCCCGACGCCCTGCGCACCGGCGCGACGGTTGAGCTCCTGGATGGCCTCGAGCACGCTGACCGGCTTGCCGTCGATGGCGACCGGGCGGCCCTTGTCGAAGCTGATGATCAGCTCGTCCGGCGCCTGGAAGTGTGCGGTCGGGTCCTCGGTGTAGTCGTAGACGTCCTTGGTCGGCGCGTTCCACAGGTCCTCGAGGAACCCGGTCTCCACCGCTCGGCCCCACACGTTCTGGTCGATCGAGAACGGCGAGCGCTTGGTGACGTTGATCGGGATGTTGTTCTCCTCGGCGAAGGCGATCGCCTTCTCGCGGGTCCAGGCGTAGTCGCGGACCGGCGCGATGACCTCGAGGTCGGGCGCGAGCGAACCGAAACCGACCTCGAAGCGCACCTGGTCGTTGCCCTTGCCGGTGCAGCCGTGCGCGACGGTGGTGCCGCCGTGGGCGCGCGCCGCCTCGACGAGGTGCTTGACGATCAGCGGCCGGCTGATCGCGGAGACCAGCGGGTACCGGTCCATGTACAGCGCGTTGGCCGCGATGGTCGGCAGGCAGTACTCGTCGGCGAACTCGTCGCGGGCGTCGACCACCACGGCCTCGACCGCGCCGCAGTCGAGCGCACGCTGACGCACGACCTGCATGTCCTCGCCGCCCTGGCCGAGGTCGATGGCCACGGCGACGACCTCTTTACCGGTCTCCTTGCCGATCCAGCTGATGGCCACCGAAGTGTCCAGTCCGCCCGAGTAGGCGAGAATGACGCGATCAGCCATGGTGTGTGCGCTCCTTTGAAGACGAGATGTCGATCGTCGCGAGCCGTGCCGCGAGGCGATCTGTGCAGTTGTCGTACCGATGTGAACTTGTCACGCCAGCGCTTCGATCCGCGCCGCGAGTTCCGCTCCGGTGGCCGGTTCGCGGGCGACCACCACAATGGTGTCATCCCCGGCGATGGTTCCCACAATCTCGGGCAGACTGGCCCGATCGAGCGCGCTGGCGAGGAACTGCGCCGCCCCCGGCGGGGTGCGCAGGACGGCCAGGTTGCCGCTGGCATCGGTCGACACCAGCAGCTCCCCGAGCAGCCGGGACAAGCGGTCGGTGCCGCCCGGCACACCGAGCGGTCGGCTGCCGTCCTCCGGGACCACGTAGATGCCGACCCCGCCGTCGGGGGCCCGTAACTTGACCGCGCCCAGCTCGTCGAGATCCCGGGACAGGGTCGCGGTGCTGGCCTCGATCCCCTCCGCGCTGAGCAGCGCCGACAGCTCGGTCTGGCTGCGCACCTCGTGGTCGGCGAGCAGCGCGACGATCCGGGCATGCCGGGCCGCCCGGGTGGTCGTGACGACCGGGCGGGCGGCCGGCGAGGCGGAGACGGACGCGGAGGGGGTGGTCATCGGTGCTCCAGCAACCAGACCAGCAGAGCCTTCTGTGCGTGCATCCGGTTCTCCGCCTCGTCCCACACGACGCTGCGCGGGCCGTCGATCACCTCGGCGGTGATCTCCATGCCCCGGTACGCCGGCAGGCAGTGCAGCACCAACGAATCCGGCTGGGAGTGCGCGAGCAGCTCCCCGTTGACCTGGTAGGGCCGCAGCGCGCCCTCGCGGTCCAGACCGTCACGCTCCTGCCCCATCGACACCCAGGTGTCAGTGACCAGCACGTCCGCCCCGGTCGCCGCGGCCACCGGATCCTCGGTGACGGTGACCGATCCCCCGGTCTCGGCCGCCCGCGCGCGGGCGTCGTCGACCACTGCGGGGTCCGGGGTGAACCCGGCCGGCCCGGCGACCGTGACGTGCATACCGGCGGTGACCCCGCCGAGCATCAGCGAATGCGCCATGTTGTTGGCGCCGTCGCCGAAGTAGCTCATCCGCAGTCCCGCAGTGGTGCCCTTGTGCTCCCGGATCGTCTGCAGGTCGGCGAGCACCTGGCACGGGTGGAACTGGTCGGTCAGTGCGTTGACGACCGGCACGCTCGCGTTCGCGGCCATCGTCTCGACCCGGTCCTGCCCGTAGGTGCGCCACACGACCGCCTCGACGAACCGGGACAGCACGCGGGCGGTGTCCTCGATCGTCTCGCCCTTGCCGATCTGCGTCGCGCCGGACTCCATCACGATCGCGTGCCCGCCCAGGTGCGCGATGCCCGCGTCGAACGAGAGCCGGGTGCGGGTGGAGGTCTTGTCGAACAGCACCGCAACGCTGCGCGGTCCCTCCAGCGGCCGGCGCAGGTACGGGGCGCGCTTGAGTTGGCTGGCCAGTTCGAGGACCTCGGCCTGCTCGGCCGGGCTCAGGTCGTCGTCGCGCAGGAAGTGCCGCATCATTTCTGTCCCTCCTCGAGAGCCGCGTCGAGGATCCCGGGCAGGGCGGCAACGAAACCGTCGGCCTGCTGCTGGGTGAGCACGAGCGGCGGCGCCAGCCGGATGACGTCCGGGCGCGGCGCATTGATCAGGAAGCCGCGGGCCCGCGCCTGGGCTTCGGCCGAGGCCGCGACCTGCTCGTTCAGCACGATGCCGAGCAGCAGGCCGGCGCCGCGTACATGGTCGATCGCCGGGTGGCCGAGGTCCTCGACGGCGCCGGCAATGTGCTTGCCGAGCGCGCTGACGTGCGAGAGCAGGTCGTCCTGGTCGATGGTCCGCAGCACGGCCAGGGCCGCCGCGGCGCAGACCGGGTTGCCGCCGAACGTGGTGCCGTGCTGGCCGGGTCCGAACAGCGCCGCTGCCGGTCCGGTCGCCAGGCAGGCGCCGATCGGCAGGCCGCCGCCGAGCCCCTTCGCCAGGGTCATGACGTCGGGGACGATGCCGTGCGCCTGGTGCGCGTAGAACCAGCCGGTGCGGCCGATCCCGGTCTGCACCTCGTCGAGCATCAGCAGCGCGCCGTTGCGGGAGGTGATCTCCCGGGCCGCGGCGAGGTAGCCGTCCGGCGGCACGACCACACCGGACTCGCCGAGGATCGGCTCCACGATCACCGCGGCGGTCCGGTCGTCGACGGCAGCCTCGAGCGCCGCGACATCGCCGTAGGGCACGAACTCGACACCCGCGGGCATCGGCTCGAACGGCGCCCGCTTGGCGGGCTGGCCGGTCATCGCCAGCGCACCCATGGTGCGGCCGTGGAAGCCGTCCTCCATCGCGATGAGCTTCGGGCGCCCGGTGCGGCGTGCCAGCTTGAACGCGGCCTCGTTGGCCTCGGTGCCGGAGTTGCAGAAGAACGCCCGACCGGTGACGTGGCCGGCGGCCGGTCCCGCGCCGAGCCGTCCGAGCAGCTGCTCGGCCAGCGCGACGACCGGCTCGCTGACGTACAGGTTCGACACGTGACCGAGCGTCGACAGCTGCCGGGTGACCGCCTCGATCAGCGCGGGGTGCGCGTGCCCGAGGCTGTTGACCGCGATCCCGCCGAGCAGGTCGAGGTACTGCTTGCCGTCGGCGTCGGTGACGACCGCACCCTGCCCGCGCGTGAGCGCCACCCGCGGCACGCCGTAGGTGTCCATCAGGGCGTCAGCCCAGCGGTGCTGCAGTGGTTCAGTCATCCTCGTTCTCCCTGTGTGCCCCGACGACGTCGTCTGCCGGGGTGACCATGGTGCCGATGCCCGCGGCGGTGAGCAGTTCGAGCAGCACCGCGTGCGCCACCCGGCCGTCGATGACGTGGGCGCTCGGGACGCCGCCGCGCACCGCCCGCAGGCAGGCCTCCATCTTCGGCACCATGCCCGAGTCGAGGGACGGCAGCAGCTGCTCGAGCGCGGCCGAATCGATCTGGGTGGCAAGCGAATCGCGGTCCGGCCAGTTCGTGTAGAGCCCCTCGACGTCGGTGAGGACGACGAGCTTCTCCGCGCCGATCGCCTCGGCCAGCGCGCCGGCCGCGGTGTCGGCGTTGATGTTGTGCACCACCCCGTCGGTGTCGGGCGCGATCGTCGAGACGACCGGGATCCGGCCGGCGGCGATCAGGTCCAGGACCGCGGCGGAGTTGACGTCGGTGATGTCGCCGACGAGCCCGATGTCGGTGGGCGCGCCCTCGACCATGACCGTGCGCTTGCGGGCGGTGAACAGGTGCGCGTCCTCGCCGGAGATGCCGACCGCGTGCGGACCGTGCTTGTTGATCAGCCCGACCAGTTCCCGGCCGACCTGACCGAACAGCACCATCCGGACCACGTCCATCACCTCGGGCGTGGTCACACGGAAGCCGCCGCGAAACTCTCCCTGCAGGCCCATCCGGTCGAGCATCGCGTTGATCTGCGGACCGCCGCCGTGCACGACCACCGGCCGGATGCCGACCGTACGCAGGAACACCATGTCCGCAGCGAACGCCCGCTTGAGTTCGTCGTCGACCATCGCGTTGCCGCCGTACTTGACGACGACGATCTTGTCCCGGAAGCGCTGCAGCCACGGCAGCGCCTCGGCGAGCACCTGCGCCCGGTCGAGCGCGCTGATGTGATCGAGTGTCCGGCTCATGACGAGTACGCCGAGTTCTCTTCGACGTACGCGTGCGAGAGGTCGGTCGTGCGGATGCTCGCCGCCGACGTGCCCACCGCGAGGTCGATCTCCAGGTGGATGTCCATGCCGCTGAGGTCGACGTCGCGCGCGCCCGGTGCGCCGGCGCCGTCGATGCACACCGGGGATCCGTTGAACGACACCGCGATCCGCTCCGGGTCGAGCATGACCGGCGCGATGCCGACCGCGGCGAGCACTCGGCCCCAGTTGGGGTCGGAGCCGAACAGCGCGGTCTTGACCAGGCTGTCCCGCGCGACGGTGCGCGCGGCGACGAGCGCCTCGGCCTCGGAGGCGGCACCGCCGACGGTCACCCGCACCCGCTTGGTCACGCCCTCGGCGTCGGCCATCAGCTGGTCGGCCAGGTCGTCGCACATCGCAAGGACCGCGGCGTCGAGTTCGTCCTGGGTGGGCGCGACCTCGCTGGCGCCGGACGCCAGCAGCAGCACCGTGTCGTTGGTCGAGGTGGCACCGTCGACGTCGAGCCGGTCGAAGGTCATCCTGGTGGCCTTGCGCAGCGCCGCGTCGAGTTGCTCCGCCGTCGCGACGGCGTCGGTGGTCAGCACGCACAGCATGGTCGCCAACGCCGGCGCCAGCATGCCCGCACCCTTGGCCATGCCGCCCACGTTCCACTTGTCCTTGTGGTGCAGCGCAGCCTGTTTCGGCACGGTGTCGGTCGTCATGATGGCGTGCGCCGCGTCGGTACCCCCGGAGATGCCGCCCGCCAGTTCGTGCACGATCTCGCGCACGCCCGGCAACAGCTTGTCCATCGGCAACCGGTCGCCGATCAGCCCGGTCGAACACACGGCGACCTCGACCGCCCCGGTCTCGGTGCCCCAGTTGCTCAGCGCCGCCGCGACCTCCTCGGCGGTCTGGTGCGCGTCGACGAAGCCCGGTGAACCGGTGCATGCGTTCGCGCCGCCCGAGTTGAGCACCACCGCTCGCAGGTGCCCGGTCGAGAGCACCTGCTGCGACCACAGGACCGGCGCGGCCTTGATCTTGTTGGTGGTGAACACGCCCGCGGCGCCGTGGTCGGGACCCTCGTTGAACACCAGCGCCAGGTCCGCACGACCGCTGACCTTGATGCCCGCGGCCAGGCCCGCGGCCCGGAACCCGGCCGGCGCGGTGACGCCCTGGCTGCGCACCAGGTGCCACTGAGCGCCCGACGCCAACGCCTCGGCGACCGCCGCTGCCGTCGCCTCCTGATCGCCCGTCTGCTGATCGGTCACGGTGCCACTCCCACGGTCGTCAGTCCCTCGGTCTCGGGCAGCCCGAGCGCGAGGTTCATCGATTGCACCGCGCCACCCGCGGTGCCCTTGGTCAGATTGTCGATCGCGGCGATCGCCACCAGCAGCCCTGCGCGTTCGTCCACGCTCACCGCGACCTGCACGGCGTTCGAGCCCACCACCGAACCGGTCTGCGGCAACCGACCGGCGGGCAGCAGGTGCACGAACGGCTCTTCCCCGTAGGCCTTTTCGTACACCGCGCGCACCTGCGCCTCGTCGGCGTCGGTCCGGGCCGTGCAGGTGGCCAGGATGCCGCGGGCCATCGGCGCGAGCACCGGGGTGAACGACACGGCGACCTCGGTGCCGGCCAACGCCGACAGATTCTGGCTGATCTCCGGGGTGTGCCGGTGCGCTCCGGCGATGTTGTAGGCGCGCACCGAGCCCATGACCTCGGAGCCGAGCAGATCCGTGCGCAGCGAGCGGCCCGCGCCCGACGTGCCGCTGACCGCGACCACGGTCACGCGCGGCTCCACCAGCCCGGCCGCGACCGCGGGCGTGAGCGCAAGATTTGCACTGGTCGGGTAGCAACCGGGTACCGCGATCCGCTTGGCGCCGACCAGTTTCGCGCGATTGCCGGGCAACTCGGGGAGCCCGTAGGGCCAGGTGCCGGCATGCTCGCTGCCGTAGTAGTGCACCCAGTCCTCCGGATCACTGAGGCGGAAGTCCGCGCCGCAGTCGATGATCAGCGTGTCGTCGCTCAGCTGCTGCGCGATCTGCGCCGACTTGCCGTGCGGCAGCGCGAGGAACACCACGTCATGCCCGGCCAGCTGCTCCGGCGTGGTGGGCTCGAGCACCCGGTCCGCCAGCGGCAGCAGGTGCGGCTGGTGCTCGATAAGCGGGCTGCCGGCGTTCGAACCCGCGGTGAGCGCGCCGATCTCGAGGTCTCCACGTTGTACGGCCGGGTGCCCGAGCAGCAGGCGCAGGATCTCGCCGCCCGCGTACCCGCTCGCCCCGGCGATGGCCACCTTTGTCGTCATGCGAGTAATTATGCACCATCATGCAAGCCCATTCATTATGGGCGTGGCCGGGTCCGGCCGCGTGTTCGGCGGCCGGACCCGACAGACCGGGCGGTGCCCGCGCTCAGCCGCGCAGTTGCGCGCCCACCGACTGTGCCGCCGCGGCGACCGCCGCGTCGCGCGCGGCGCTCGCCTCGTCCTCGGTGAGCGTGCGGTCCATGGCGCGGAAGCGCAGCGCGAACGCCAACGACTTGCGTCCGGCGCCGAGTTGTTCGCCGGTGAACACGTCGAACAGCCGCAGGTCCTCGAGCAGCTCGCCCGCCCCGGACCGCAGCGCCGCCGCCACGTCCGCGGCCGGAACGGACTCGTCGACGACCACCGCGACGTCCTGCAACACCGCCGGGAACGCCGACACCTGCGGCGCCGGCAGCGACTCCACGATCGGCAACGCGGTCAGATCGATCTCCATCGCACACGTGCGCGGCGGCAGACCGGCGCGTTCGAGCACCGCCGGGTGCAGTTCGCCGGCGTGACCGACGACGACGCCGCCCACGACCAGCTCGGCACAGCGGCCCGGGTGCCACGGCAGGTACTGCGCGGACCGCAGCCGCAGCTCGACGCCCGCCGCGCGCGCGACGATCTCCGCCGCCGCGAAGGCGTCGGTCGCGTCGGCCACCCGGCCCGGACCCCACGGTCCGGCGGGCTCCCGGAGCCCGGTGAGCACGGCCCCCACCCGCACCGGCTGGTCGGGCAGCGAGCCGAGCAGCTGCGCGATCTGCTCCTCGGTCGGGCGGCGGTCCACCGGCAGCGCCGGCACCGGGGCGGTGTCAGGTCCCGGCAGCACGACCTGCGCGATGCCGTAGAGCGAGAGGTCGCGCTGGCCACGGGAGACGTTGCGCGCGAGGACCTCGAGTAGGCCCGGGATCAGCGTGGTGGCCAGTTCGGGCCGGTCCGACTCGAGCGGGTTGAGGACCGTTGTGGTCGTCCGGCGCGGGTCATCGGCGTCCAGGCCCCACGTGTCGAAGACGGCGGCGGGCAGGAACGGGGTGGGCAGCACCTCGACGTATCCGCCGAGCGCCAGCGCGACCCCCACCGCGCGGCGGCGGCGCTGCTGCGCGCTGAGCCCGCGACCGGAGGGCGCCGCCGGCACGATCGACGGGATGACGTCGAGGCCCTCGAGCCGCAACACCTCCTCGACCAGATCGGCCGGCAGGGTCAGGTCGGGACGCCAGGTGGGCGGGGTCACCACGAGCTCACCCTCGCCGGTGTCGGCGACGGCCACCTCGACCGCGCAGCCGATCTGGGCCAGCCGGCGCGCGGCGGCGCCGTTCTCGTAGCGGGTGCCGGCCACCCGGTCGGGCAGGTCGATCGCCATCTCGATCGGCGCGCGCTCGGCCACGCCGCCCACGTCGGTGAGCAGTGGCTCGACGCGGCCGCCCGCGATGTCGGTGAGCAGCTGGGCGGCCCGGTCGAGCACCGCGACCGCGATCGCGGGGTCGACCGACCGCTCGAAGCGCTTGCTGGCCTCCGAGGGCAGCTTGTGCCGGCGCGCGGTGCGGAACACCGCCAGTGGATCCCAGCACGCCGCCTCGAGCAGCACCTCGGTGGACTCGGTCGAGATCTCGGTGCTCGCACCGCCCATCACGCCGGCCAGCGAGATCGGACCCGAGTCGTCGCAGATGACCACGTCGCCCGGGTCGAGCGTTCGCTCGGCGTCGTCGAGGGTCCGCAGCTTCTCCCCCGCCGCGGCCCGCCGGACCACCAACCCGCCCGACACCTTGGTGGCGTCGAACGCGTGCAGCGGCTGGCCCAGCTCGAACATGACGTAGTTCGTCACGTCGACGGCCGGGGAGATCGGGCGGATCCCGGCCAGCAGCAGGCGGCGCTGCAGCCACCACGGCGTGACCGCGTGCGGGTCGATGCCGGTGACCTTGCGCATCGCGAAGCGGCTGCATCCGGACTCGGGCTGGACCGTGACCGGCCAGGCGAGGCCGTCCGCGGGCAGCGGCGGCACCTGCGCGGGGTCGGCGAACTCCAGGTCGAACCCGCAGGCAAGTTCGCGGGTCAGTCCGCGCACGCTGAAGCAGTAACCGCGGTCCGGGGTGACCGCGAGTTCGAAGAGCACGTCCTCCAGCCCGAGCAGCGTGCGCGCATCGGTCCCCGGCTCGGCGGTGCCGGGCTCGAGCACGAGGATGCCCGAGTGGTCCTTGCCGATGCCGAGCTCGGCGACCGAGCAGATCATGCCGTCCGAGACCTGACCGTAGGTCTTGCGCGTGGCGATCGCGAAGCCCCCGGGCAGCACCGCGCCGGGCAGCGCGACGACGACGAGGTCACCCTCCGCGAAGTTGCGGGCACCGCAGACGATCCCGCGCGGCTCGTCCTCGCCGACCTCGACCCGGCAGAAGCGGATCGGCTTCTTGAACTCGGTCAGCTCGGTGATCTCGGCGACCCGGCCGACCACCAGCGGGCCGGTCACCTGGTCGAGGTCGTCGACGGCCTCCACCTCGAGGCCCACCCGCACGAACCCCGCGTCGAGCTCCTCGGGGCTCACCTGCCAGTCCGGAGTCGTCCGCTGGAGGATCTCCGTCAGCCACGATTGCGGTACTCGCACGTCTACTCAGCTTCCTTCGTGGTTCTCGTTGGGTTCGGTCTTGCCGTTGGGATCGGTCGTGGCGTTCTCTGCCGGGCGCCCGGTCAGGACTGCACGCCGAACGGCGTGGTGAAGCGCACGTCGCCCTCGACGATGTCACGCATGTCCGGGATGCCGTTGCGGAACTGCAAGGTGCGCTCGAGGCCCATGCCGAACGCGAAACCCGAGTACACCTCCGGATCGATCCCGCTGGCCCGCAACACGTTCGGGTGCACCATGCCGCAGCCCCCCCACTCGACCCAGCCGGCTCCGCCCTTCTTGCCGGGGAACCACACGTCGACCTCGGCGGACGGCTCGGTGAACGGGAAGTAGTTGGGGCGCATCCTGGTTCGGGTCTCCGGGCCGAACAGCGCCCGCGCGAAGGCATCCAGCGTGCCGCGCAGGTGCGCCATCGTCAGGCCCTTGTCGACCGCCAGCCCCTCCAACTGCGAGAACACCGGAGTGTGTGTGGCGTCGAGTTCGTCGGTACGGAAGGTCCGGCCCGGGCAGACCACGTAGATCGGCACCTCCCGGGAGAGCATCGAGCGGACCTGTACCGGGGAGGTGTGGGTGCGCAGCACCTGACGCGACCCCTCCGGCGCTATGTGGAAGGTGTCCTGCATGGTGCGCGCGGGATGGTCCGGCAGGAAGTTGAGCGCGTCGAAGTTGAAGTGCTCGGTCTCGACCTCGGGCCCCTCGGCGACCTCCCAGCCCATCGCCACGAACACGTCCGACACCTGATCGGAGATGATCGTGATCGGGTGCCGGGCTCCGACGGGTTGGCGCTGCGCGGGCAGGGTGACGTCGATCGACTCGGCCACCAGCACCGCGGCGTCGCGCTCGGCCAGCAGCACCTCGCGCCGTTCGTCGAAGGCCTTGCGCACCCGGGCCAACGCGATGTTGACGCGCTTGCCCGCATCCTTGCGCTGGTCCCCCGGCAGTGCGCCGAGACCGCGCTTGGCCAGCGGGATCGCACCCCGGTCACCCAGGTGCGCGCCCTTGGCCCGGGCCAGTTCGTCGAGATCCGCTGCCGCGGCGAACGCCTCGTCGGCCCGGTCGGCGGCCGCGGTCAGGCCCGCCTCGGACAGATCGGGAGCGGAAGGGTCCGGGGCAGGCAGATCGGCCGCGGTACCGGGCGTGGGCTGCTGATCCTGCTTCTTCGACACGTTCGGTGCCACTCCTTGATGGTCGATCGATACCGGGGCGGCAGCGGGCGGAACGCCGCCCGGCCACCACAGCGATGCTAGGCGATGACGGTGCAGGTCAGGTGCCCCGGCGCTGCATCCGGGCACTCGCGTGCAGGCAGATGGCCGCTGCGGTGGCCAGATTCAGGCTTTCCGCGCGGCCGTGGATGGGGATGCGCACCCGCACGTCGGCTGCCGCGGCGAGTGCGGGGTCGAGACCGTGCGCCTCGTTGCCGAACAGCCAGGCGGTCGGCCCGGCAAGCAGGTCGTCGGCATCGTCGAGATCGACCTCGCCGTCCGCAGCGGTGGCGACCACCCGCACCTGCCGTTCGCGCAGTGCCGCGAGCACCCCGTCGATGTCGCGTTCCCGGACGACGGGGAGATGGAACAGGCTGCCGGCCGTGGACCGCACGCACTTGCCGTTGTGCGGGTCGACGCTCTCACCCGCGAGCACCACGGCGTCGGCGCCCATCGCGTCGGCGATGCGGATGATGGTGCCGGCGTTGCCGGGCTCGCCGACCGCGACGGGCACGGCGACCAGGCGCGGGACGTCACCGAGTCCCTGCGCGAGCGGCACGTCGACCAGATCGCACACCGCCACGAGTCCGGGCGGGGTGACGGTGTCCGCGAGCGACTTCGCGGCGCGGTCGGTGATCTGCGCGGCGGGCACCCCGGCACCGATCGCCGATCCGACCAGCTCGTGGGTGCGGGTGGCCGCGGTGTCGGTGTAGAAGAGTTCGCGCACCACACCGGCGGCGAGCGCCTCCGCGACCGCGTTCGCGCCCTCGGCCAGGAACCGGCGCTGCTTGCGGCGCTCGGCGGCGCGGGAGAGCTTCGCAGCCGACACGACCCGCGGGGTCCGCTCGGTCAGCGGATCCGCGGGTCGTGTCATGTGTTGCTCGCTCAGACTGTCCCGATGCGCCTTACGCAGGCTCAGGCGGCGTCCTCGGCGGGCGCGTTCACGTCGGCCGGCAGCGCGGCCTTGGCGACGGCGACCAGGCCGGCGAAGGCCTCGGCGTCGGACACGGCCAGCTCGGCCAGGTTCTTGCGGTCGACCTCGACACCGGCGGCCTTGAGGCCCTGGATGAACCGGTTGTAGGTGATGTCGTTCAGGCGCGCGGCCGCGTTGATGCGGGCGATCCACAGCTTGCGGAACTCGCTCTTACGCGCCCGGCGGTCGCGGTAGGAGTACTGCATCGAGTGGAGCATCTGCTCCTTGGCCTTGCGGTACAGCCGCGACCGCTGTCCGCGGTAGCCGCTGGCCGACTCGAGCGTAGTCCGACGCTTCTTCTGGGCGTTGACGGCCCTCTTCACGCGTGCCACTGAAATGTCCTGTCGATCTCGGGGGTGCGGTCAGCACCCGAAGCTGGGCTGGAGGGTCTGGTCAGATGCCGAGCAGGCGCTTGATGCGCGGTGCATCCTGCTCGCTGACGACGGCCTTGCCGTCGAGACGGCGGGTGACCCGGCTGGACTTGTGCTCGAGCAGGTGGCGACGGCCGGCCTTCTGGCGCAGCACCTTGCCGCTACCGGACACCTTGAACCGCTTCGCGGTACCGCTGTGGGTCTTCGACTTGGGCATGTGATCCTCAGTTCTTCTACGAATTCCTACCGGCGGCGCGGACACCCGAGGGTGCCGGCCACCGCATGTGGCTGTGCGTGGTCTTGTGTGTCCGTCAGGACTTGGGTTGGGCCTGGTCCGGCTGCGCGGCGGGTGCCGGCGCGGGCTTCGGGGCGGCCGACGCGGAGGCGGCCTCCTGAGCCTTCACCCGGGTCTTCTGGCCCTTGTGCGGGGCCAGCACCATCGTCATGTTGCGGCCGTCCTGCTTCGCCGAGGTCTCCACGAAGCCCAGGTCCGCCACATCGGCGGCCAGTCGCTGCAGCAGCCGGAAACCGAGTTCCGGACGGGACTGCTCGCGGCCACGGAACATGATGGTGACCTTGACCTTCGACCCGGCCTCGAGGAAGCGCACGACATTGCGCTTCTTGGTCTCGTAGTCGTGATCGTCGATCTTCGGGCGGAGCTTCTGCTCCTTGATCACGGTCAGCTGCTGGTTCTTGCGCGATTCGCGCGCCTTCTGCGCGGCCTCGTACTTGAACTTGCCGTAATCCATGATCTTGCACACGGGCGGCCGGGCGTCCGGCGCCACCTCGACGAGGTCGAGGTCGGCCTCCAGGGCCAGGCGGAGTGCATCTTCAACGCGCACGATGCCGACTTGCTCGCCCCCCGGTCCGACCAGTCGGACCTCGGGAACTCGGATGCGATCGTTGATGCGGGTCTCGGCGCTGATGGGGCCTCCTAGGTAGTGCCGCGATGACTGACAGTGCAAGTTGTCTCGCAGCCGCAGGCCGGCACGACAATTTGCCTTTCACGACCGTTTCAGCGGCGCCACCTTCGGCCCCCAACAAAAAGACCCTGCCGCCCGCATCGATCAGATCGACGCGCCGTACAGGGTCCGTTGCCGACCGGTCCACGTCCACCACAGGCTTCGCACCTGTCGCGAGACTTCGCCCTCTGCGAGGGAGCCCCGCAAGCGGGGCGACCGGACCACTGCGACAATGCTGCCGAGCGGTGGGAGCGGACTCCACTTGCTGCCCCCGAGCGTTCCGGGAGCGGTCGTGGGTGAAAGGCTACCAGCCATGACGGAAAACTCCCACACGCCCACCTCCGGCGATGCCGACTCGGTCCGCGAGCTCGTCGAGGTCCCCGCGATCGAGGTGATCTCCCGCGCCGCGGTGATGCTGATGAGCTCGGCCGCCGAGAAGCTCGGACTGTCCGACGAGGACCCCGACAACAGCCCGTACCGCGACCTGGACGAGGCACGGCGCATCATCACCGCGCTGGCCGGCCTGATCACGTCGTCGCTGGAGTATCTCGGGCCGCACGCCGGGCCGCTGCGCGACGGACTGCAGGCGCTGCAGCGTGCGTTCCGCGAGGCGTCCTCGCACCCGGACGAGCCTGGGAAGGGTCCGGGCGAGAAGTACACCGGCCCGGTGTACTGACCCGCAACGCGACCACCCGCCCCGCGCAGACCCCACGTGAAGTTTCAGGGGATTCCCGGATGGCGGAACCCGCGGCCGCTTGTCAGAGTTGGCAGAGAAGAGTGAACGCACGACTCTGCCGACAGGAAGGCCGCACATGACGATCCCGCCGCCGCCCGAGCGCTCCGGCGCGCCGGTGCTCACCGACGTCCCCGACGAGATCACCGCGGCCCGGGCCGTGCACCTGAGCAAGTACTACGGCTCCGGCGACACCCAGGTCCGCGCGCTCGACGACGTGTCGGTCGCGTTCCGCCGCGGCGAGTTCACCGCCATCATGGGGCCGTCCGGCTCGGGGAAGTCGACGCTCATGCACTGCCTCGCCGGGCTGGACTCCGCGAGCGACGGTTCGGTGATCATCGGCGACACCGAGCTGCGCGGACTGTCCGACAAGGAGATGACCCGGCTGCGGCGGGACCGGATCGGATTCGTCTTCCAGGCGTTCAACCTGGTCCCGACGCTGACCGCGCTGGAGAACATCACGCTGCCGTCCGACATCGCGGGCCGCAAGCCCGACCGGGACTGGCTGGACTCCGTCGTCGGCAGGCTCGGGCTGCGCGACAGGCTCGATCACCGGCCGTCCGAGCTGTCCGGCGGACAACAGCAGCGGGTGGCCTGTGCACGGGCGCTCGCCGGCCGGCCCGACATCATCTTCGGCGACGAGCCGACCGGCAACCTCGACTCGCGCTCCTCCGGCGAGGTGCTCGGCATCCTGCGCAGTTCGGTCACCGACCTCGGCCAGACCGTGGTCATCGTCACCCACGATCCGCGCGCCGCCGGTTACGCCGACCGGGTGGTGTTCCTCGCCGACGGCCGCATCGTCGACGAGTTGCGCGACCCCACCGCCGACACCGTGCTCGATCGGATGAAGAACCTCGAGGCGGTCTGAGCATGACCGGATCCAACGGAGCCGCGGCCGGCGACACCGCGGGGGCGACGCGCGCGCTGCCCGCCACCAAGGCCATGCGCCGGGTGTCGCTGCGCAACCTCGCCGCGCACAAGGTCCGACTGGTGCTGACGGTGCTGTCGGTGGTGCTGGGCACCGCGTTCGTGACCGGTTCGTTCGTGTTCACCGACACCCTGCACAGCACGTTCAACGGCATCTTCGCGAACACCACCCAGAACGTCGACGTCCAGGTGAGCGCCAAGGACACCTGGGCGGTCGGGGTCCCCAACGAGGATGTCGCGAAGATCAAGGCGTTGCCGAACGTGCGGGTGGTCGACCCGCAGATCTCCGGGCAGATCGTGCTGATCGGTTCGGACGGCACGCCGGTGCGCAGCGGCGGCGCCCCCAGCATCGGGCTCGCCTACCAGCCGCCCGAGCAGACGCTGGCGCAGCCGATGCACATCGTCTCCGGCACCGCACCGCAGCAGCCGGGGCAGATCGTCCTCAACGAGGGCGCCGCCTCGCTTGCCGGAATCCAGGCCGGCGGCCACGCGAAGATCCTCGTGCCCACCGTGGGCATGCAGGACGTGACCGTCACCGGCATCTACTCGATGTCCACCGACACCGGCGGGTTCGTCGGCGCCGCGTTCACCGAGGCACAGGCCCGCTCGCTGTTCACCGACGGCCGGCATGTGCGCTCGGTCGACGTGGCGGGCAGCGACGGGATCTCCCAGACCGCGTTGCGCGACGAGATCGCCAAGGCGCTACCCACCCTGGACGTGAAGACCGCGGACCAGGTGCGGTCGGAGAACCAGCAGACCATCGACAACGCGCTCAAGTTCGTGAACTATTTCCTGCTGGCATTCGGCGCGATCGCGCTGCTGGTCGGCACGTTCATCATCTACAACACGTTCTCGATGATCGTGGCGCAGCGACTGCGCGAACTGGCGCTGCTCCGCGCCATCGGCGCCAGCCGCGAACAGGTCAGCCGGTCGGTGCTGCTGGAGGCGGTGATCGTCGGCCTGATCGGCAGTGTGGTCGGCCTCGGCGTCGGCGTCGGGCTCGCGTACGGCCTGCGCGCACTGCTGAACGCGTTCCACCTGGGCATCCCCAGCGGGCCGCTGGACCTGGAGCCGCGCACGGTGGTGCTGGCGCTGGTGGTCGGCATCGTGGTGACCGTCGTGAGCGCGTACGCACCGGCCCGGCGCGCGGCGAGGATCCCCCCGGTGGCCGCGATGCGCGAGGAACATGCCTCCGCCGCCGGCACCCTGCACCGACGCACCATCGCGGGCGCGGTGCTCGGCGTCGTCGGCATCGCCGGGATCATCGCCGGCGTGCTGTCGACGAGTACCGGACCGGCCGCGACGTTCGTGGGCATCGGCGCGTTCTGCCTGATCATCGCCGTACTACTGGCGGCGCCGGCCATGGCGCTGCCGGTCGTGCGGGCGCTGGGCGCGGTACTGACCGCACCGTTCGGCGCGATCGGGCGACTCGCCCGCACCAACGCCGTACGCAATCCCCGCCGGACCGCGGCCACCGCGTTCGCGCTGACACTGGGCCTGATGCTGGTGACCACCATCGCCGTGTTCGGCGCGTCGGCCCGCGCGAGCGTCGACCAGCAGGTCAACCACGGGGTGACCGCCGACTTCATCCTCAGCGGACCGAACACCGTCGGGGTGCCCGTCGGTGCGGCCACCGCCGCCGCGAAGGTCGACGGGGTCTCGCAGACGGTGCAGTTCCATCCCACCCGCGTCAAGCTCGACGGCAAGACCGTCGGCGGCCTCGGGGTCGACGGCGACCTGACCGCGGGCCTGCGCGTCGAGATGGCCTCCGGCAAGGCGGACTTGACCGGCAGCGGCATGATCGTCTCTGAGTCGGCCGCCGCCGAGCACCACTGGGGCCTGGGCACGTCGGTGACGATGACCGGCGCGAACGGCAGCCCGGTTGCGAGCACGGTGACCGGTATCTTCCGCGACAACCAGTTGCTCGGCGACTGGGTGCTCGGGCCCCAGAGCTACCACCGGCTGACGCCGTCGATCTCCGTGGTGGACTCGGTCGTCCTGATCACCACCGCCACGGGAGTCGACCAGCCGGCAGTGCAGGCGAAGCTGCAGAAGGCCGTCGACCCCTTCGTGGTCGTGCAGGTGCTCGACAAGGATCAGTTCAAGGGTCAGCAGGGCCAGCAGATCGATTCGCTGCTGGCGATCCTGTACGGCCTGCTCGCGTTGGCGATCGTGATCGCGATCCTCGGCATCATCAACACGCTGGCGCTGTCGGTGGTCGAGCGTCGGCGCGAGATCGGCATCCTGCGTGCGGTCGGCATGCAGCGGTTCCAGGTGCGCCGGGCCATCTATCTCGAGTCGATGCTCATCGCGCTGTTCGGCGCCGCGGTCGGCATCGTGCTCGGCTTGGTGTTCGGCGCGGCCTTCGTGCACACGCTGCGCAGCTCGGGCCTGGACACCATCTCGATCCCCTGGGGTCAGGCGGTGGCGATGCTGGTCGGTTCGGCCGTGGTCGGCGTGGTCGCGGCCCTGTGGCCCGGTGTGCGGGCCGCCCGCACCCGCCCGCTCGAGGCGATCGCAGACCTGTAGCCGGTGCGGGTGGGTGGGCCGATCCGGACGCGGTCCACCCACCCCGGCGCCGCCGAGGCGCCGGATACCGGGGCCGGGGTCACCCGTCTGCGCCGTCCCCGGGGCCGGCGGTGTGCTGCAGCACCCACGCGACGATCTGGACACGCGAGGCGAACCCCAGCTTGTCGCGGATGTGCTCGACGTGCCCGTCGATCGTCCGCCGGGAGAGCACCAGCCGCTCGGCGATGGCCTTGTTCGTCATGCCCTGGGCGACCAGTTCCGCCACCTGCCACTCCCGCCTGGTGAGCCGGACGCCGCCCTCGGGCGCCGGAGGCTCGCCGCGGGGCCGCTCGTGGAGCGCACGCTCGATCGCCTCTTCGAGCGGCGTCGTCCGGCCCCGGTCGAGCTCGGCCGTGAACCGCTTGCCGCCGAGAGCATCGCGCGCCTGGTCCACGCACGCGTCATGGCAGGTGACCAGGCTCTCGAACGTCGCCATCGGGCTGCCGGTGGCGGTGAACTGCGCATCCGCCGCACCCATCAGGAACGCGGCGAGTTCGGGATCGTCGTCCACCCGCGCCCAGGCGAGTTCCTCGAAGCACCAGGCACAGCCGAAGCGGTTGTCCAGCAGTCGAAGCAGGCGCAGCGCCTCCTCGAGGAGTGCGACGCCACGCCCACGGCGGCCCCGTCGCCACAGCGCCGACCCGTAGTCGGACATCGACATCGCCCGCCACATGGTCCCACCGCGCGGCGCGGTGAGCTCCAGTTGTTCCTCGTAGACCGTCGACGCGCGTTCGAGGTCGCCCGCGGTGTAGATGGTGCACCCGAGCCAGTACAGCGCCGGGACGAGCTTGCCGAGATCCGAACTCGCCCGGAACCGGTCGACCGCGCGCTCGAGCTGCGCGATCCCGCGCGCGAGGTCGCCCTCGGTGACGGTCACGACGCCCTCGGCGAAGTCCGCAAGGGCGGTGGCGGCCGGGTCCTGCATCTCGTCAGCCAGGCGGCGCGCCTCGGCGGCCAGGGCGGACCCGGCGGCGACATCGCGTTGCAGCGCCGCCAGCAGGGCGTCGGCCGCCACCGCGTCCAACCGGGCCGGCGCCGATCCACCGTCGCCGCCGAGCATGCGGTCGAGCCAGTACCGCCCCTCGCCGAACTTGCCGCGAATGATCCAGTACTCGTGCAGAGCGCCCGCCGCGCGCAGCGCATCCTCGACCGGAAGCTGTTCTCCGAGAGCGGTTTCCAACGCTGCCCGCACATTGGGTTGCTCGCGGTCCAGCCGCACGGCCCAGTCGTGCTGGCGGGGACCGATCCACTCGTCCCTGGCGCGCAGCACCAGACGCAGATACCACCGTCGGTGCCGCAGGCGCAGCGCCGCCCACTCCGCGTCGGACAGCCGCCCCCGTCCATAGTCGCGCAGGGTCTCGAGCATCCGGTAACGGACGGTCGGACCCTGCCCCTCGCCGATGAGGACAGGCTTGTCGACCAGCGAGCTGATCAGATCGAGCAGATCCTCGTCTGCGGCATCCTCCCCGAGTACGCCCTCGGCCGCCTCCAGGTCGAAGCTGCCCGCGAAGACGGCCAGGCGTGCCCACAACCGCTGCTCCGGCTTCGAGCACAACGCGTGGCTCCAGTCGATGCTCAGCCGGAGCGTCTGCTGCCGGCTGGGCGCGTTCCGACTGCCGCGGGTCAGCAGCCGGAAGCGGTCGTTCAGGCGCCGGAGCACCTCGTCGGCCGACATCACCCGAAGCCGCGTCGCGGCCAGTTCGATCGGCAGCGGCAGGCCTTCGAGCCGCCTGACGATCTGCTGCACGGCCGTCCGGTTCCGGTCGGTGATCGCGAAGTCGGGCGCCGCCGCGTGTGCGCGCTGCTCGAACAATTCCATCGCGCCGCCGTCCGGTGCAGCCGTGAGTTGCCCGCCCGCCCCCGCGCCCCCGACCGTGGGATCGGGTGGCACGCCCAGCGGCGGAACCCGCAACACGACCTCGCCGGACACCTCCAGCGGCTCCCGGCTCGTCGCGAGCACGCACAGATCCGGGCACCCGCGGGTCGACTCCGCGACGAGGCCCGCAACCGCGACGACGAGGTGTTCACAGTTGTCCAGTACCAGCAGCGTGCGCCCGCGGTCGAGATGCTCGATCAGGACCGCGCGCGACGGCCGGGCCGACCTGTCCTGGATGCGCAGGGCGTGGACCACGGTCTGGTCGACAAGTGCGGGTTCGGACAGCTCGCTCAGATCGACGAACCACGTCCCGCCGGGGAACGACCGTCGGACCTCCTCGGCGACGCGCAGCGCCAACCGCGTCTTGCCGACCCCGCCCAGGCCGGTCAGGGTCACCACGCGCGACCGCGACAGCAGGCGCCGTACCTCGGCGATCTCCGATCGTCGGCCGACCAGCCCGGTGAGCTCGAGCGGCAGATATCCCTGCGTGACCGTCATGACCGACCGTGCCAACCCTCAGATGCCGGCGACTCCGGCACCCGACGATTTTACGTCGCCGGACGGCCTCACCGGACGGAGAAGTCCGGCTGCCGCCGTCAGCGCACGCGCGCGGTGGCCTTCTTCTTCGCCGACGGCTTCTCCGCGGCGGCGGTCTTGGAGGCCTTGGCGCCCTTGGCCGTCCGCGTCGACCGACGCGCCGGCGAGCGGTGCGCCGTCCCCGCAAGGACCTCGCGCAGGAACCGCCCGGTGTAGCTCGAATCGACCCCGGCCACGTGCTCGGGGGTGCCGGTGGCGACCACCGTGCCGCCGCCCGAACCGCCCTCCGGCCCCATGTCGATCAGCCAGTCCGACGTCTTGATCACGTCCAGGTTGTGCTCGATGACGATGACCGTGTTGCCCTTCTCCACCAGGCCGTTGATCACCTTGAGCAGCTTGCGGATGTCCTCGAAGTGCAGGCCGGTGGTCGGCTCGTCGAGCACGTACACGGTGCGGCCGGTCGAGCGCTTCTGCAGTTCGGCCGCCAGTTTGACGCGCTGCGCCTCGCCGCCCGACAGCGTCGGCGCGGGCTGACCCAGCCGCACATAGCCGAGGCCAACGTCGACCAGCGTCTTGAGGTACCGATGGATCGAGGTGACCGGCTCGAAGAACCCGGCGGCCTCCTCGATCGACATGTCGAGCACCTCGGAGATCGTCTTGCCCTTGTAGTGCACCTCCAGGGTTTCGCGGTTGTACCGCGCCCCGTGGCACACCTCGCACGGCACGTACACGTCCGGCAGGAAGTTCATCTCGATCTTGATGGTGCCGTCACCCGAGCAGGCCTCGCAGCGGCCGCCCTTGACGTTGAACGAGAACCGCCCCGGCTGGTAGCCACGCACCTTCGCCTCGGTGGTCGCGGCGAACAGTGTGCGGATCTTGTCGAAGACTCCCGTGTAGGTGGCCGGGTTCGACCGCGGAGTGCGGCCGATCGGCGACTGGTCGACCTGGACCAGCTTGTCGAGCTGATCGAGGCCGGTCACGCGGGTGTGCCGGCCGGGCACCTGGCGAGCGCCGTTGAGCTTGTTCGCCATCACCGTCGCAAGGATGTCGTTGACCAACGTCGACTTGCCGGAGCCCGACACCCCCGTGACCGTGGTCAGCACGCCCAGCGGGAAGCTGACGTCGATGTCCTGCAGGTTGTGCTCGCGGGCCCCCTTGACCACCACCTGCCGCGCGGAGTCGACCGTACGGCGCTCCTGCGGCACCGGGATCTGCTCGCGGCCGGACAGATAGGCGCCGGTGAGCGAGTGCTCGTTGTCCAGCAGCTCCCGGTAGGTGCCGCTGTGCACCACCTTGCCTCCGTGCTCACCGGCGAGCGGGCCGATGTCGACCACCCAGTCGGACGTACGGATGGTGTCCTCGTCGTGCTCGACGACGATCAGCGTGTTGCCCAGGTCACGCAGCCGGGTGAGCGTCTCGATCAGCCGGTGGTTGTCGCGCTGGTGCAGGCCGATGGACGGCTCGTCGAGCACGTACAGCACGCCGACGAGCCCGGAGCCGATCTGCGTGGCCAGCCGGATGCGCTGCGCCTCGCCGCCCGACAGAGTCCCGGCGGCGCGGTCGAGCGAGAGGTACTCCAGGCCCACGTCGAGCAGGAAGCCGAGCCGCGCCTGCACCTCCTTGAGCACCTGGCCGGCGATCGCCTCCTCCCGGGTGCCGAGCGTCAGATGGTTGAGGAACCGCGCGCACTCGGCGATCGAGAGCGCGCAGACCTCGGCGATCGACAGGTGGCCCCGGTCCCCGGCGGCGATCGTCACCGAGAGGATCTCGGGCCGCAGCCGGGCCCCCGCACACGCGGGGCACGGCACGTCGCGCATGTACCCCTCGTAGCGGTCCTTCATCTGCTCGGATTCGGTCTGCTCGAGCCGCCGGTGCAGGAACGGCATGACGCCCTCGAACTCGGCATAGTACGAGCGGGTGCGGCCGTACCGGTTGCGGTACTTCACGTGCACCTGCTCGGGACTGCCCTCGAGCACCGCCTTGCGCACCTTCGCGGGCAGCTGCTTCCACGGGGTTTCGAGGTCGAACTCGAGCACGTCCGCGAGCCCGGACAGCAGCCGGGTGAAGTATTCGGAGCTCTGCCCCATCGACCACGGCGCGATGGCGCCCTCGGCGAGACTGAGCTCCGGATCGGGCACGACCAACTCCGGGTCGACCTCCTTGCGGATCCCCAGACCACTGCACTCGGGGCACGCACCGTACGGCGAGTTGAACGAGAACGAGCGCGGCTCGAGGTCGTCGATCGCCAGCGGGTGCCCGTTCGGGCAGGCCAGCTTCTCCGAGAAGCGGCGCTCGCGGTCCGGTGCGTTCTCGTCGCGGTCGACGAAATCGAGCACGACGATGCCGTCGGCGAGCCCCAGCGCGGTCTCCACCGAGTCGGTAAGCCGCTGCTTGGCGGACGCCTTGACCGTCAGCCGGTCGACGACGACCTCGATGTCGTGCTTCTCCTGCTTCTTCAGCTTCGGCGGATCCGACAACTGGTGCACCACCCCGTCCACCCGGATACGGGCGAAACCCTGCATGTTCAGCTGCTCGAACAGGTCGACGAACTCCCCCTTGCGGGTGCGCACCACCGGCGCGAGCACCTGGAACCGGGTGCCCTCCTCCATGTCGAGCACCTGGTCGACGATCTGCTGCGGGGTCTGCCTGGCGATCTGCTCGCCGCACACCGGACAGTGCGGGGTGCCCGCGCGGGCGTACAGCAGGCGCAGGTAGTCGTAGACCTCGGTGATGGTGCCGACGGTCGACCGCGGGTTGCGGTTGGTGGACTTCTGGTCGATCGACACCGCCGGCGAGAGACCCTCGATGAAGTCGACGTCGGGCTTGTCCATCTGGCCGAGGAATTGGCGTGCGTAGGCGGACAGCGATTCGACATAGCGCCGCTGTCCCTCGGCGAAGATCGTGTCGAAGGCCAGGCTGGACTTGCCGGAACCGGAGAGCCCGGTGAAGACGATGAGGCTGTCCCGGGGCAGATCGAGGTCGACACCCCGCAGGTTGTGTTCCCGGGCACCGCGCACGATGAGGCGATCGGCCACGAATCATCCTTCCGAAAGTTCATCCCACAGGTTCATGTCCCCAGGGTCACGCCGCGGGGCTTCGCACCGCGTCCCGGCGCACGCCGCACGGCATTCGCCACTCGGCCCCACCATGCTAGGTGCGGGTACCGACAACGTCCGGTCAGACCGCGTCGGGGCGGTACCCTGCGACGGCTCCGGGCCGTCCCGGTAGCGTGCCGCACATGGGTTCAGATGTGATGGAGATCAATGACGCCTACAGCGGCTCGGTGACGCCCGGGGGCACCCCGCAGCGCCGGACCATCCCCGGAGCGACGATCACCAAGATCTCCGTCGGCCCGATGGACAACAACGCCTACCTCGTCGTGTCGACGGCGACCGGACAGTCGCTGCTCATCGACGCCGCCAACGATTCCGAGCGACTCACCAAGCTCGTCGACGACCATGCCCCCCTGCTCGCCCTCATCGTCACCACCCACCAGCACGGCGACCACTGGCAGGCGCTCGCCGACATCGCCGGCGGGACCGGCTCCCCCACCGCGGCCCACCCGCTGGACGCAGCGGCGCTGCCTGTCAAGCCCGACCGCGAGCTGGCCGACGGCGACAGCTTCACCGTCGGCGACCTCACCTTCGACGTCATCCACCTGCGCGGCCACACCGTCGGCTCGGTGGCACTGGCGCTGACGGTCGACGGACTCACCCACCTGTTCACCGGCGACAGCCTCTTCCCGGGCGGTCCCGGGAAGACCGGCAACCCGGCCGACTTCACCTCGCTGATGGACGACCTGGAGCGCCGCGTCTTCGAGCGCTTCGACGACGCGACGGTCGTGTACCCGGGACACGGCGCGGACACCACGCTCGGCGCGGAACGTCCGCACCTCGCGGAGTGGCGGGCCCGCGGCTGGTGAGCCCCGGGGCCGCCGCAGGTGGCGGCGGCCGGGGGCGCCGCAACCGGCCCCTGGGCTAAACTTCTTGGTCTGCTTTCACCGCGGATCCCGGCGCCCGACAGGCGCCGGGAAGCGGTTCGACGCACCCGAGGAGAGTCGTCCACCATCGTGACGGACAACACCGGCGAGATCGCCGCCGAACAGGCCCACCTGACAACGCTCTACCAGCACCTGGACGCGTTGCGCGTCTACGCGCGATCCCGGCTCAGCACGGTCCTGCTCGAGTCCGGGGGCACCCCGCAGGCGCGTTCCGAACGCGAGTCGTTCAGCGCGATGTACGCCGAGGACCTCGCCAAGTACGACGCCGCCGAGAACGGGCTGTGCTTCGGCCGGCTCGACATGGCCGACGGCGAGACGCGGCACATCGGGCGCCTCGGCCTGCTCGACGAGGACAACGACTACGAGACGCTGCTGCTGGACTGGCGCGCCCCGCTCGCGCGCCCGTTCTACCTGGCCACCCCCGCCTCCCCCGACGGGGTGAGCCTGCGCCGGCACATCCGCAGCCGCGGCCGCACGGTCACCTCCATCGGTGACGAGCACCTGGATCTGCGGGAGGGCGACAGCGGCACCGGCGCGGGCGGCGTCGCCGGCGAGGGAGCGCTGCTCGACGCGCTGAACGCTGCCCGCACCGGCCAGATGAACGACATCGTCGAGACGATCCAGGGCGAGCAGGACCGGATCATCCGCTCCGAACACAAGTCGGTGATGGTGGTGCAGGGCGGTCCCGGCACCGGCAAGACCGCCGTCGCACTGCACCGCGCCGCATACCTGCTGTACACGTACCGAAAGCAGTTGGCCCGCAGCGGTGTCCTGATCATCGGGCCGAACGAGACGTTCCTCGACTACATCGGCCAGGTGCTGCCCTCGCTGGGCGAGACCGGCGTGCTGCTCTCCACCATCGGCAACCTCTATCCGGGAGTGCATGCGACGGTGGAGGATTCGATCGAGGCCGGCACCATCAAGGGGTCGACCGACATGGTCGACGTACTGCGCAACGCGGTGCGCGACCGACAGCAGGTGCCGACCTCGCCGATCGAGATCCGCTACGACACCTACACGCTCGCGCTGGACCGCAAGATGTGCACCCGTGCGCGCGGTCGGGCGCGGTCCTCGCGCCGCCCGCACAACCTCGCTCGGCCGCTGTTCGCCTCGATGATCGTCGACGCGCTGGCCGAGAAATTCGCGGCGGTCGTCGGCGAGAACCTCGTCGACGGCTCGAACCTGCTCTCGCGCAGCGACATCGCCGACATCCGCGACGAGATGCGCCACGACCCCGAGGTGCTGGCGGCGATCGATCGGCTCTGGCCCGAGCTGACCCCGCAGCAGGTGCTGTCGGACCTGCTGCGCTCCGCGAAGCGGCTCGCCACCGCCGCACCGGAACTGACCGACGCCCAGCGCGCCGCGCTGCTGCGCACCGCGGCCGGGTTCAGCGCCGCCGACGCTCCCCTGCTCGACGAGCTCGCCGAGTTGCTGGGCATCGACGAGTCCGCCGAGCAGGACCGCCGGGCCCGCCAGTGGCGCAAGCAGATCGCCGACGCGCAGGGGGCGCTGGACATCCTCACCGGGTCCGCACCCCAGGATCTCGAGGACGACCTGGACCCCGAGATCCTGATGGCGTACGACCTGATCGACGCAGGCCAGTTGGCCGAACGACAGCGTTCGACCGACAACCTGACCACCGCCGAGCGCGCGGCCGGCGACCGTACCTGGACCTACGGGCACGTGATCGTCGACGAGGCCCAGGAACTCTCGGAAATGGCGTGGCGGATGCTGATGCGCCGCTGCCCGAACCGGTGGATGACGGTGGTGGGCGACACCGCCCAGACCGGCGACCCGGCCGGCAGCAGTTCCTGGAATGCGGTGCTCGAACCCTATGTGGCACAGCGCTGGAAGCTGCACGAGCTGACCGTCAACTACCGCACACCCAGCGAGATCATGGATGTGGCGACGGGGGTCCTCGAGCGGATCGCGCCGGAGCAGACGCCGCCGCGCTCGATCCGTTCCTCGGGCCGGCTGCCGTGGGCCCGCAAGGTCCGGCCGGACGAGCACCTCGACGCGCTGCGGGCGGCGCTGGCCGAGGTACCCGCGGGCCGACTGAGCGCGGTCCTCGTGCCGAACGGCACCGTGGACGACTACCGTGAGCTGACCGCCGGTGAGGTCAGCGTGCTGACCGTCGGCCAGGCGAAGGGACTGGAGTTCGACGCGGTGTTCATCGTGGAGCCGCAGGCGATCGTCGACGAATCGTCCCGCGGACTCAACGACCTGTACGTGGCGCTGACCCGCGCCACGCAACAGCTCGGGATCGTGCACAGCCTCGACCTGCCGCCGGTGCTCGACGGACTGGCCGAGGCCGCCGCGTGATCAGCGGACGGTGTGCACGATCAACACGTCGCAGTCGGACTTGCGGGCGACGTCGGACGGCACGGAGCCGAGCAGCCGGCCGGTGAGCGTGTTCAGCCCGCGGTTGCCGACGACCAGCAGGTCGCCCTCGACCTCGTCGACCAGCCCGAGCAGCGACTCGACCGGCGCCCCGACGATGGAACGCTCGACGACCGTGTGCGCACCGGCGGCCTGCGCGCGCTCCTTGGCGGTCCGCAGGATCTCGTAGGTCGGCGCCGCGCCGCGCACCTGGTAGGCGTCCTCGCCCAGCTTGTCGGCCGCGGACTCGACGTCGCGCGGATCGGACGGGAAGTAGGCGCACGCGATGACGAGCTTGCTGTCGGCTCCGGCCGCCAGTGCACCGGCCTTCTCCACTGCCTTCATCGACGAATCGGAGCCATCGGTTCCGACGACGATGGTGCGGTAGGCGGTCATGCAGTCCTCCATGGATCATGGTTGTCATGAGCGGGGCGCGACACGGGGTGCACATCGACCCGCGCTGAGAGTATCGCCATCGCAGTGCTGCGATGGCGTTTTGCCGCGCGTCGTCGTGCACCGTCTGTGAGCGCTGTGCTCGTTGCAGGTGTCGATCATAGGCATGATCGCCGCGAAAACCCCTGCTGCAGTGGCGAGAGAGCATCCGCGCGCTCGACTGTGATCCGCCTCGCACCGGCACTGCTCGTCGTCTTCGGTACCCGCGTCAGTACTTGCCCCAGCGCGGCCCGAAGATCTGCGCGGGGAACGCCCCCGACTCGACAACCGCCCGGCGGATCGGCTCGGCCAGTTCGGCCAGCCGCGCGAGCCCGTCGTCGCCGAGTTCCGACCACGCGGGCAGCGCGAGGTCGTCGGTCAGGTCCTCGACGACCTGCCGTGTCTCCGCACCCAATTCGGTCAGCTCGCCGGAACTGCCGAGCAGTTCGCGGTCGCGCAGGTCGCCGACCGCGGTGTCCCACTGCTGCTGCGACCAGCCCCGACGGCTGCGAGCGGCGTCGGCGGTGAAACCGGTGCCCGTCGCGGTGTGCGTGATCAGCGCTTCGATCCCGGACAGCCCTGCGGCCTGCAACGCCACCATGTGACCGTCGCCGCGGTACTCGCGCAACAGGGTCAACGCATGCCAGAGCGACAGGTGCGGCTGCTCCGGCCACGGCACCTGGGCGTGGGCGGCGAACAGCGGCCGCCCCTCCGGCCGGGCGGCGCGGGCCGCGATGGCGGCCAGTTCGGCGGCCTCGGCCAGCTCGGGCGAGCCGATGCGGTCCGCCCCGAGGATGCGGCGCAACGCGCCATCCGCGCCGGCGTACCTCGCTGCGACAATCTGCTCGGGGGACGCGAGTTCCCATGCGCGCGGGATGAATCGGGCAACCAGTTCGGGGTTGAACGTGTAGAAGGTCGCCGCGACCACGGCAGCGCCGACCGCTCCCATCGCCGCCGACCTGCTCGCGAAGTACGGCATGCCACCGGGTTCGAGGCCGACGCCGGCGAGGCTCTCGCCCATCTCCGGGGCGAAGTACGACATCGCGTGGATCTGGTCGAGGGCCTTTGCCTGCCTGCCAGCAGAATTCGCGTCCATGGGACGACGGTAACGCACCGCCGGTGCGTCGCGCGCACGGCGGAGCCGGGCTCACTTCAGCCCGGCCGCGTCCATTCCGCGCAGTTCCTTCTTCAGGTCGGAGATCTCGTCGCGCAGCCGTGCGGCCAGCTCGAACTGCAGGTCGCGCGCGGCGTTCATCATCTGGTCCGAGAGCGAGGAGATCAGGTCCGCCAGTTCGGCGCGCGGCATCGACTTGACGTCGCGGCCCTCGTACACGCCCGCGCTGACAGCCCGGCCGCTCTCGCCCTGTGCTCGCCGTCCGCGGCTCGCGTTGCGACCGGACCCGCCGACCTCCACCAACTCGGTGTCCTCGGCCTCTTCGTAGACCTGGTCGAGGATGTCGGCGATCTTCTTGCGCAGCGGCTGCGGGTCGACACCCATCTCCGTGTTGTAGGCGACCTGCTTCTCGCGGCGGCGCTCGGTCTCCTCGATGGCGTTCGCCATCGAATCGGTGATCTTGTCGGCGTACATGTGCACCTCGCCGGACACGTTGCGGGCGGCGCGGCCGATGGTCTGGATGAGGCTGCGGGTGCTGCGCAGGAAGCCTTCCTTGTCGGCGTCGAGGATCGCCACCAGCGACACCTCGGGCAGGTCGAGACCCTCACGCAGCAGGTTGATGCCGACCAGCACGTCGTACTCGCCGAGGCGCAACTGCCGCAGCAACTCCACCCGGCGCAGCGTGTCGATGTCGGAGTGCAGGTAGCGCACCCGGATGCCCAGCTCGAGCAGATAGTCGGTCAGGTCCTCGGCCATCTTCTTGGTCAGCGTGGTGACCAGCACGCGCTCGTCGCGCTCGGCTCGGCCGCGGATCTCGTGCACCAGGTCGTCGATCTGCCCCTTCGTCGGCTTGACCACGACCTTCGGGTCGATCAGACCCGTCGGGCGGATCACCTGCTCGACGAACTCGCCGCCGGCCGCACCCATCTCGTAGTCGCCGGGGGTGGCGGACAGGTACACCGTCTGTCCGATCCGCGCGGCGAACTCGTCCCAGGTCAGCGGGCGGTTGTCGACCGCCGACGGCAGCCGGAACCCGAAGTCTACGAGGTTGCGCTTGCGGGACATGTCGCCCTCGTACATGGCGCCGATCTGCGGCACGGTCACGTGCGATTCGTCGATGACCAGCAGGAAATCGTCCGGGAAGTAGTCGATCAGCGTCGCGGGCGCGGACCCCGCGGGCCGGCCGTCGATGTGCCGCGAGTAGTTCTCGATGCCGGAGCAGAACCCGACCTGTTTGATCATCTCGATGTCGTAGTTGGTGCGCATGCGCAGCCGCTGCGCCTCGAGCAGCTTGCCGCGGTTCTCCAGGTCGGAGAGCCGCTCCTCGAGTTCGGCCTCGATGTCGCGGACCGCGCGTTCCATCCGCTCGGGGCCCGCGACGTAGTGGGTCGCCGGGAAGATCCGCAGCGAGTCGACCCGCCGGACCACGTCCCCGGTCAGCGGGTGCAGGTAGTACAAACCCTCGATCTCGTCACCGAAGAACTCGATGCGCACGGCCAGTTCCTCGTAGGCCGGGATGATGTCGACGGTGTCGCCCTTGACCCGGAACGTGCCGCGGGAGAACGCCATGTCGTTGCGGGTGTACTGGACGTCGACCAGCAGTCGCAGCAGCGCGTCGCGCGGCACCTCGACACCGACCTCGAGCTGGACCGAGCGGTCCAGGTACGACTGCGGTGTACCCAGGCCGTAGATGCACGACACCGAGGCGACCACCACGACGTCGCGGCGCGAGAGCAGCGCGGAGGTGGCCGAGTGGCGCAACCGCTCCACGTCGTCGTTGATCGACGAGTCCTTCTCGATGTAGGTGTCGGTCTGCGCGATGTACGCCTCGGGCTGGTAGTAGTCGTAGTACGAGACGAAGTACTCGACGGCGTTGTGCGGCAACATCTCCCGCAGCTCGTTGGCCAACTGGGCGGCCAGGGTCTTGTTCGGCGCCATCACCAGTGCGGGGCGCTGGAGCTGCTCGATCATCCATGCCGTGGTGGCCGACTTGCCGGTGCCGGTCGCGCCGAGGAGCACCACGTCCTTCTCCCCCGCGGTGATCCGCTTGGTCAGCTCGGCGATGGCCTGCGGCTGGTCGCCCGCCGGCTGGTGCTCGCTGACCACCTCGAAACGCCCCTCGGTGCGCTCGATCTCGCCGACCGGCCGGAACTCCGAGTGGGCCAACACCGGATGCTCTGCTGCGAAAGCCATGAGACCAGGGTAAACGCCGCCACCGACAAGGTAGGTTGCGCACATGAACGGCACCGAGCCGGCCCGGCCCGCGGTCCATCCCCCCAAGCACGAGACGTTCGATCTCGTCGCGATGACCAACACCGACCCGAAGGGGTTCGTCCGGCCGGTCGAGCGTTACGACCGCCGGCCGTGGGGCCTGTACATGGCCCGCACCGCCGACCATCCGCGCTTCGACTACCTCGAGTCGTGGCTGCTTCCGGAACTGGGGCTGCGCGCGACGATCTTCCACTTCACCGCCGGGCACGAACAGGACCAGGACCACTACCTGGACGTCGGCGAGTTCACCGACGGCGGCGCTGTGTGGACGTCCGTGGACCACTACCTGGACCTGGTGGTCCGCACCGGCCGCGACACCCGCCTGCTCGACGTCGACGAGTTGCTCGACGCGCGGGTCGCGGGGCTGCTCGACGGCCCGGTCGCCGAGGCGGCGGTCCACCGGGCGGCGGCCGCGATCGACGGCCTCGCCGCGCACGGACACGACCTCGGCCGCTGGCTGGACTCGCTGGGGATGCCGATCAGCTGGCGGTGATGGTCCAGCCCGCCGCGTCCGCCCAGGCGAGGGCGCCCTCGCGGTGGGCCTGCAGCCACTGCCGCTGGGTGCTGCCGCTGTGCACGCTCCCCGCGTAGTCGGCGCGGGTGGCCGCATCGGCGCGCAGCCAGTCGCGCAGGATCAACGCACAGTGCTCCCCCGCCGAACCGCTCTCGCGGACATGGATCATCGCCGGACGGTCCGGGTCGGCCGCCCCGTGCAGTCGCAGGTCGCCATCGGACGGATCGTCGGCCAGGCAGTCCGCCAGGTCCTCGTCGATCAGGTCCCCGTCGGCGCGGTCGTGCTGCCGCGGGAACCCGGCGGCGGCCAGCACATCGGCAAGTTCGTCGGCGACCGCCATGCTCGGCACGCAGACCTGCAGGTCGATCACGTCGCGCGCGGCGAGTCCGGGCACCGCCGTCGGCCCGATGTGGTCCACCCGTACCGCACGGTCGCCGCACGCCGCGCGCAGCCTGGCCGCCAGCCGCTCGCCCTGCCGCGCCCAATCGGGGTCCGACTCGACGAGGATCTGCGAGCAGCGGGCCGGGGTACCGGTCAGCAGGTTGCGCTGGTAAGGCCGCAGCCGCTCCTCCCACAGTTCGTCGACCGCGGCGGCCAGGTCCGCGGGGTCGCCGGTGTTGTCCAGCCACACGTCGGCGGCCAGGCGGCGCTGGTCGTCGTTCGCCTGCGCCGCCACCCGCGCCCGTGCGTCGGCCTCGGGGATGCCGCGGAAGTTCACCAGCCGGCGGATCCGTTCCTCGACGTCGGCGTGGACGATCACCACGATGTGGAACGCCGGGGCCAGACCGCCCTCCACGAGCAGCGGGATGTCCTGGACGACGACCGCATCTGGGCCGGCGCCCTCGACCAGTTCGGCTGTGCGCGCACCGATCAGCGGATGCAGGATCGCGTTGAGCCGGCCCCGGGCCTCGTCGGAGGCGAAGGCCTTGGCGGCCAGGCCCGGGCGGTCGAGCGTGCCGTCGGCGGCCAGAATGTCCTCGCCGAACGCCTCCACCAGGGCGGCGAGTCCGGGGGTCCCCGGCTCGACGACCTCGCGGGCGATCAGGTCTGCGTCGACGATCACCGCGCCCTTGGCCGCCAGCGCCTTGGACACCGTCGACTTGCCGGCTCCGATACCTCCGGTCAATCCCACTCTCAGCACGGCCACGAGTCTTCCACACGCTCCCCGGACGCGACCGGGCCCCGACCCTCTGGTGAGGATCGGGGCCCGGTTGATCAGGCGGATCAGGTGACCGTCATCGGACGGTCGCCATCAGGCAGCCCGTGCGATCAGGCGTTACCCGACAGCTTCTCGCGGAGCGCGGCCAGCTGTGCGTCGCTCGCGAGGGAGCCACCGGACGAACCGGTGCCCGCGTCACGGGACTCGGCGCCACTCTCCGAGGAGTAGTTGGTGCCGGCGGCACCCGCTGCGGCCTCGGCGGCCTCGTCGGCAGCCATCTTCTCCATCTGAGCGGTGTGCATCTTGTGGCGACGCTCGGCCTCGGCGTAGCGGCCTTCCCACTCTTCACGCTGCTTGTCGAAGCCCTCGAGCCACTCGTTGGTCTCGGCGTCGAAGCCCTCGGGGAAGATGTAGTTGCCCTGCTCGTCGTAGCTGTCGGCCATGCCGTACTTCGACGGGTCGAACTCTTCCGTGTAGTCCTCGTTCGCCTGCTTGAGCGACAGCGAGATGCGGCGACGCTCCAGGTCGATGTCGATGACCTTGACCATCGCGTCGTCGCCGACGGACACGACCTGGTCCGGAACCTCCACGTGGCGCTCGGCCAGCTCGGAGATGTGCACCAGGCCCTCGATGCCCTCCTCGACGCGGACGAATGCGCCGAACGGAACGAGCTTGGTGACCTTGCCCGGCACGATCTGACCGATCGCGTGGGTGCGGGCGAACTGACGCCACGGGTCTTCCTGGGTGGCCTTGAGCGACAGGGACACGCGCTCGCGGTCCATGTCCACGTCGAGGACCTCGACGGTGACCTCGTCGCCGACCTGCACGACCTCGGACGGGTGGTCGATGTGCTTCCAGGACAGCTCGGAGACGTGCACCAGACCGTCGACGCCGCCGAGGTCGACGAACGCGCCGAAGTTGACGATCGAGGACACGACGCCCTTGCGGACCTGGCCCTTCTGCAGCTGGTGCAGGAACTCGCTGCGGACCTCGGACTGGGTCTGCTCGAGCCAGGCGCGACGCGACAGGACCACGTTGTTGCGGTTCTTGTCCAGCTCGATGATCTTGGCCTCGATCTCCTTGCCGACGTACGGCTGGAGGTCGCGGACGCGGCGCATCTCGACCAGCGACGCCGGCAGGAAGCCGCGCAGGCCGATGTCGAGGATCAGGCCACCCTTGACAACCTCGATGACGGTGCCCTTGACGGCCTCGTCCTTCTCCTTGAGCTCCTCGATGGTGCCCCACGCGCGCTCGTACTGGGCGCGCTTCTTCGACAGGATCAGGCGACCCTCCTTGTCCTCCTTGGTGAGAACAAGGGCCTCGACCTCGTCGCCGACGGAAACGACCTCGTTGGGGTCGACGTCGTGCTTGATCGACAGCTCACGCGAGGGGATGACACCCTCGGTCTTGTAGCCGATGTCGAGCAGGACCTCGTCGCGGTCGACCTTGACGATGGTGCCCTCGACGATGTCGCCATCGTTGAAGTACTTGATCGTCTTGTCGATGGCGGCGAGGAAGTCCTCGGCGGAGCCGATGTCGTTGACGGCTACCTGCGGCGAGGTGGAAGTGGTGGTGGGCATTAGGTGAGTTGCTCCGGAAGGATTGGTATCGGTTGACGGTGTTCGGTCGGACTCACGAGTGCCCGGCGCACCGCGATCGGCATCTCCGGCGAGGAGATCTGCAAGACCCGTGCAGCACTACCGACACTCGCAAGTGTCCAGGCTACTAGACCGACTGTTACCTGGGCAAACCCACCCGGGTAGGTTGCAACCGTCATGAGTGAACACGACCGCCACGCCGCCGCGGAGGCCGCGCTGGGCACCGCCGCCGTCGCCCGCGCCCGGATCGGGACCGAAGCCAGCCAGCAGGCCAGTCGCGCCTGGTGGGACGCCGACGCCGACGCCTACCACCGCACCCACGGCGATTTCCTCGGCGCCGACTCGGACGCCGGCGAGTTCGTGTGGTGTCCGGAGGGCCTGCACGAGGGCGACGTCCACCTGCTCGGCGAGGTCGCGGGCCGGCGGGTCCTGGAGATCGGGTGCGGGTCGGCGCCGTGCGCGCGCTGGCTCGCCGGCCAGGGTGCCGAGGCGGTCGGGCTGGATCTGTCCGGCGGCATGCTCGCGCGCGGGCTGGCCGCGATGGAACGCGGCGGCCCCCAGGTGCCGCTGATCCAGGCGGGGGCCGAATTCCTGCCGTTCGCCGACGCCGGATTCGACCTGGCCTGTTCGGCTTTCGGTGGTGTTCCGTTCGTGGCGGATTCTGCACGGGTGATGCGTGAGGTAGCCCGCGTGCTGCGCCCCGGCGGTCGGTGGGTGTTCTCGGTCAACCACCCGATGCGCTGGATCTTCCCCGACGACCCCGGTCCGGCCGGCCTGGTCGCGACGATGCCGTACTTCGACCGCACCCCGTACGTCGAGGTAGACGCCGCGGGCACGCCGACCTACGTCGAGCACCACCGCACGATCGGTGACCGGGTCCGCGAACTGGTCGCTGCCGGGCTGGTGGTCGACGACATCGTCGAGCCGGACTGGCCCGAGTGGCTCGACCGCGAATGGGGCCAGTGGAGCCCCCTGCGCGGACAGCTCTTCCCCGGCACCGCAATCTTCTGCAGCCACAAGCCGCGGTGAACGCGGCCGCGTAACGCCCGCTAGAGCAGCTTCGACAAGAACGCCTGCGTGCGCTCGTGCCGGGGGTTCGCGAGCAGCTCCCGCGGCGGGCCGGCCTCGACCACGACCCCGCCGTCCATGAACACCAACTCGTCGGCGACCTCGCGCGCGAACCCCATCTCGTGGGTGACGACCACCATCGTCATCCCCGCCGACGCGAGGTCCTTCATCACCCCGAGCACCTCCCCCACGAGTTCGGGATCGAGCGCGGAGGTCGGCTCGTCGAACAGCATCAGCTTCGGTTCCATCGCCAGCGCCCGCGCAATCGCCACCCGCTGTTGCTGACCACCCGAGAGCTGCGCCGGGTACGCATCCGCCTTCACGGCCAGGCCCACCTGGTCGAGCAGCTCACGCGCCCGCTCGACCGCCTGCTTCTTCCGGACCTTCTTGACGAGGATCGGCGCCTCGATGACATTCTCCAGCACGGTCCGGTGCGGGAACAGGTTGAAGTGCTGGAACACCATGCCGATGTCGCGGCGCTGCCGGGCGGCCTGGCGCGGGTGCAGCTCGTACAGCTTGCCGCCGCGCTCGGAGTAGCCGACCAGCTCACCGTCGACATACAGCCGACCGGCGTTGACCCGCTCGAGGTGGTTGATGCACCGCAGGAACGTCGACTTGCCCGAGCCCGAGGGGCCGATCAGGCACAGCACCTTGCCCCGCTCGATCTCGAGCGAGACGCCGCGCAGCACCTTGAGCGCCCCGAAGTTCTTGCAGACGCGGTCGGCCACGACCATCGGCGTCTCGGTGGATTCGGTCGTCATGCGTGCTCTTCTCCCGGTCCCGGCCCGTCGCCCACACCCTGTCCGCCCACCTCGCCCACCTGCTGGGCACGTGCGAGCGCCCGCAACTGCCGCCCCGTCAACGCCCGGGTGGCGCCCTTCGAGTACCGCTTCTCGAGGAAGTGCTGGCCGATCATCAGCACGCTGGTGATCGCCAGATACCAGGTGGCGGCGACCAGCAGCAGCGGGATCGGCTCGAAGATCACCCCGGCGATGTCGCGTTGGCGGCCGTAGAGTTCGAGCGTGTACGGCACCGCGCTGACCAGCGACGTGGTTTTGAGCATCCCGATCAGCTCGTTGCCGGTGGGCGGGATGATCACCCGCATCGCCTGTGGCAGCACCGTGCGCCGCATCGTCTGCGACCACGACATGCCCAGCGCGACCGACGCCTCGCTCTGCCCCTCGTTGACCGAGTTGATCCCGGCGCGCACGATCTCGGCCATGTAGGCGGCCTCGTTCAGGCCCAGTCCGATGACCGCAAAGGCGAAGGCCGCCTGCAGATCCTGCAGGTCGATGTGCGCGAACTGGTGCACGAACGGGATGCCGAGGTCCAGCGTCTTGTAGATCGACGGGAACAGACCCCAGAACACCAGTTGGACGTACACCGGCGTCCCGCGGAACACCCACAGATAGAGCCACGACGAGGTGCGCAGCACCGGATTCGGCGAGAGCCGCATCACCGCGAGCAGCACGCCGAGCACCACCGCGAGCACCATCGCCAGCACGGTGAGCTGGATGGTCTTCCACGCGGCCTCACTGATCCGCGCGTCGAACAGGTAGCGCGCGTACACATCCCACGCGAAGGCCTTGTTCGTGGCCGCCCCATAGGCGAACAGTGCGAACGCGACGGCGATGACGATCGCGGCGATCCACCGTCCGGGCCGGCGCAGCGGCACGGCCTTGATCGGCTCCGGCTCGGCATCGTGGCCGACGGGAGGGCGCGCCTGCCCGGCGGGGTCGGGCCCGGTCATGCCGCGCCGTTGATCTGTGACGTCGTGATCATTCCTGCCTGCAGCCCCCAGTCGTCGGTGATCTGTCGGTACACGCCGGTGTCGATCAGGTGCTGCATGGCCCGCTGCAACGCCGGTCCGAGCGGCGAGCCCTTGCGCACCGGCCAGCCGTAGGGTGCCGAGTCGAACACCTGCCCGTCCATGATCAGTCGGCCCTTGCTGCGCTTGACGGCGTACGCGGTCACCGGCGAGTCCGCGGACAGGGCGTCGACCCGGCCGAGGATCAGCGCGTTGGTCGCCTCGTCCTGGCTGTCGTACTTGACCTTGTCGATGGGCGGCCGGCCCGCGGCGACGCAGGCCTCGCTCTTCGCGGGGATCTCGTCGGTGTCCTGGGTCGTGGTGGTCTGCACCGCCACCCGCAGGCCGCAGGCGTTGTTCGGGTCGATGCGCTCCCCGGTGCGCTGCGCCCACTGCGTCCCCGCCCGGTAGTAGTCGACGAAGTCGACCGCCTTCTCCCGCTCGGGCGAGTCGGTGAACGAGGACATGCCGAGGTTGAAGGTGCCGGCCTGGACCGCGGGGATGATCTTCTCGAAGTCGGACTGCTGGTAGTCCACCCGCAGTCCGAGCACGGCGCCCACCGCGTTGAGCAGGTCCACATCGAAGCCCACGATGTGACCCGACGCGTCCTTGAACTCGTTGGGGGCGTAGGGCGGATTGGTGCCCACGACCAGCCTCCCGGAGGACCTGATGTCCGCGGGCACCAGCGCGGCGATCTCGGGGACCTCGGTCACGTGGACGGCCGTGCGTGGCGGGACCAGACCCTCGTCGTTGTGCGCACAGGCCGACACTCCCAGCAACGCGGCGAGTGCGGTCGACACCATGCAGAGCGACGCCGCCCGGCCGCGGCCGATCCTGCGGGATCCGCGGCCGATCGGCGCGGACGAACCCACGGATCTTCGAACTGGCACCCGGTCAGGGTACGTGTCCGCACCGGCGCCTCGTGCAAGATCCCTGCTCAGCGCCCCGGCTCGACGCCGGGACTCAGCGGCGCGCGACCCGGGCGGTGACCATCTCGGTGAACTGGCTCGTCGATGCGAGCCCGCCCAGATCCGCGGTGGCCACGCCGGATTCGGTGGTGGTGCGCACCGCGCGGGTGATGCGGCGCGCGGCGTCCGCCAGGGTCGGGTCGCCGCGGAACTCGCCGAGCCGGTACAACAGCATAGCCGCGGACAGGATCATCGCGGTCGGGTTGGCACGGTTGTGCCCGGCGATGTCCGGGGCAGCGCCGTGCGCGGCCTGCGCCATCGCCTTGGTCTGCGAGGCGTTGAGCGACGGGGCCGTGCCGAGCGACCCGGACAGCTCCCCCGCCAGATCGGAGAGGATGTCGCCGAACATGTTCTCGGTGACGACGACGTCGAAGTCGCCGCCGCGGCGGACCAGGTGCGCGGCCATCGCGTCGACGTGCTGGTCGTCGAGGGTGACGTCGGGATGGTCGCGGCCGATCTCGCGGGCCACGTCCAGGTACATGCCGGTGGTCAGCGACAGCACGTTCGCCTTGTGCACGACGGTGACGCGGCGGCGACGCCGGCGGGCCAGGTCGAACGCGACGCGCACGATCCGCTCGCAAGCCCGCCGGGTGACCACGGCGACCGCCATCGCCACGTCGGGGGTCGGCATGAATTCGCCACTGCCCGTGTACATGTTGCGGTCCGCGTAGAACCCCTCGGTGTTCTCCCGCACGATCACCAGGTCCATGTCGGGCACGGTCGCCCGCACTCCCGGCAGCACGGTCGCGGGGCGGATGTTCGCGAACAGGTCGAACCGGTGACGGATCAGCCCGCCGGGCGGGAGCGCGGCGCGGTGGGCCTCCGGATAGGACGCGTTGTCGTGCGGGCCGAGGATCCAGCCGGGCAGCCGTTCCAGTGCGGCGAGGGTCGGCTCGGGGACGGCGGCGCCGAACTCGGCGATCGCGTCGGCGCCGAGCGGCAGCCTCACCCACTCGACGGGTGCCGCGCCCGCGGCCGCCAGCGCGGATTCCACGACCCGTGCCGCGGCGGGGACCACCTCACGCCCGATGCCGTCGCCCTCGAGCAGGCCCAGCTGCAATGTCGTCACGGGGTCATCATCTCGCACGAGTCCGGCGGCGGGGCCGATGTCGCGCGCGAGGCCCGGCAGCACGGGAGAATGAGGCAAGGCGGTTCGCTCCGAGACGGGGCGCGGCGGCGGCAGGCGGCGGGAGCGGGTGATGGTGCAGTCGGTGGAGTTGCTGCTCGACCAGGAGACGGAATCCGCGGTGCGGACCCAGTGGCTGCGGTTGCGCGAATCCGGCGAACTGCACGGCGGGGTGCCCGATCCGGACAGGCATCGCCCGCACATCACGCTCGCGGTGGCCGACGAGGTGTTCCCCCGCATCGAGAAGCAGCTGGCCCGGCCGGGCTGGTTCGAGCCGGTCACCGTGCGCCTCGGCGGGCTGGTGGTGTTCCCAGGCCGACGCAGCGTGCTGGCCAGGCTGGTCGTGCCGTCCGTGGAACTACTCGAGTTGCAGGAGCGCGTGTTCGCGATGATGCGCCCCTGCCCGGGCAGCGCGTCGCACACCGCACCGGGCACGTGGACGCCGCACGTGACGTTGGCGCGGCGACTGTTCCCCGATCAGGTCGGCGGCGCGGTCCGCGTGCTCGAGCGGATCCGCGACCGCACCGGCAGCGGTGTCGCGGTGCGCCGCTGGGACGGCGGAGCCCACACCGCCTGGGCGGTCGGCGATACCACCGATCCGGGTCCTGGGAGCCGGGACTGCGGGGGCCCGGACTCAGAGTGACAGGCCGATACCGACGCGGAACGCCTCGACCCTTCCCTGCGCCCGCCCGGCCTTCGCCGCGGGGATGCGGGTCGCCGGATCCAGTGGATTGGTGCCGAAGGCCACCTGGGACGCCTCGTCCGGCACGACCACCGCGGAGCGGGCGGCCACGCCCAGTTCGGCGAGCTCCGCTTCCAGTCCCGGACCGACCGTCGAGTCGACCATCGGTGCGATGACCAGCACCTCCGAGCAGCCGCGGGCGAGGGTGGCGTTGGTCGGCGAGGCGATGCCGCCGTCGATGTAACGACGCCCGCCGACCGTGGCCGGCGGCCATACGCCGGGGACCGCGCAGCTCGCGGCCACCGCGTCGGCCAGCGGCACACCGGAATCACGGGTCCAGGTGCAGAACTCACCGGTCATCGCGTGCACACCGGTGATGACCAGATCGCGGTCGGGCCACTCCCTCGACGGCAGACGGGCTTCGATGATGCTCATCCGCTCGGCCTCGGTGACGGTCTTCGCCGCCAGCGCCGCGGTGCCGATCCGCCGCAGTGCCTCGGTGGGGTCGAGGGATTCGGCCTGCAGGGTGGCAAGCATCTCGACCAGCTTGTCGACGTCGAAGTCGACGGACCGCTCCGCCGTGGTCGCGGCGAGTTGCGCCTCGAAGAGTTCCTCGATCGGCACCCCACTGGTGACCTGCGCGCCGACCACGGAACCGGCGGACGTGCCGACCACGCGGTCCGCGTCGAGCACCGAGACACCCGCGTCGGCGAGCCCGAGGATCACGCCCAGTTCCCAGGCGATCCCGGCGACACCTCCACCGCCCAGCACCAGTCCCAGCGACATCCGCAACTCCTTCGTCCGTGCACTCTCAGTTCGCGGCAGTCTCAGTGTGCGGCCGCATCCCACGATCGCCCGACGCCGACCGAGACGTCCAACGGTACGGAAAGCTCGATCGCCGTGGCCATCTGCGTCCGCACCAGATCCTCGACCCGCACGCGCTCGGATTCGACGACCTCGAGCAGCAACTCGTCGTGCACCTGCAGCAGCATGCGCGAGCGTAGCCCCTCGGCGGTCAGCGCGTTCTGGACGTTGATCATCGCCACCTTGATGATGTCCGCGGCGGTGCCCTGGATCGGCGCGTTCAAGGCGGCCCGCTCGGCGACCTCGCGGCGCTGACGGTTGTCGCTGTTGAGGTCCGGCAGGTAGCGGCGCCGGCCGAACAGGGTGGCGGTGTAGCCGTCCTTGCGGGCCTGCTCGACCACCTGGTGCAGGTAGTCGCGCACGCCGCCGAACCGGGCGAAGTACGCGTCCATCTGCTCGCGCGCCTCCTCGGTGGAGATCTTCAACTGCGAGGCGAGGCCGTAGGCGCTCAGCCCGTAGGCGAGGCCGTATGACATGGCCTTCACACGCCGGCGCAGGTCGGCGGTCACCTCGTCGATCGGCACCCCGAAGGCGCGGGACGCGACGAAGTTGTGCAGGTCCTCGCCGGTGTTGAACGCCTCGATCAGGCCCTCGTCGCCGGACAGGTGCGCCATGATCCGCATCTCGATCTGGCTGTAGTCGGCGGTGAGCAGCGTGTCGTAGCCCTCGCCGACCGCCCCCTTGCTGACGACCCCCTCGCCGACCGCCCCCTTGCCGACGACAAAGCCCTGCCGGATCTGCCGGCCCGCCTCGGTGCGCACGGGGATGTTCTGCAGGTTCGGTTCGGTCGAGGACAGCCGGCCGGTGGCGGCGACGGTCTGGTTGAAAGTGGTGTGGATGCGTCCGTCCTCGGCGACCGACTTGAGCAGCCCGTCGACGGTCACCTTGAGCCGGGTGGCGTCCCGGTGCGCGAGCAGGTGCTCGAGGAACGGGTGCTCGGTCTTCTCGAACAGGGTCTGCAACGCATCGGCGTCGGTGGTGTAGCCGGTCTTGGTGCGCTTGGTCTTCGGCATGCCCAGCTCGTCGAACAGCACCACCTGAAGCTGCTTCGGCGAACCCAGATTGATCTGCTTGCCGATGACCGCGTACGCGGCCTCCGCCGCATCGTGCACCTGGGCGGCGAAACCGGACTGCAGATCGTGCAGGTGATCGAGATCAACTGCGATACCGGCCGATTCGAGCCGGGCGAGCACCCCCAGCAGCGGCAGTTCCAGGTCGCTGAGCAGCGTCGACTCCTCGATCGCAGCCAGTTCGTCGTCAAGCGCGGTGGCCAGGTCCAGCACCGCCTGGGCGCGGACGATCTCCGCCTCGGCCTGCTTCTCCTCGCCGTCGTCCGCGTCGAGCAGCGAGAGCTGACCGTCGCCCGACTCCTCCGCCCGCAGCTCCCGGTGCAGGTAGCGCAGCGACAGGTCGTCCAGGTTGAAGGTGCGCTGGCCCGGCCGGACCAGGTAGGCGGCGAGCGCGGTGTCGCTGGTGACGCCGGCCAGGGTCATGCCGCGGCCGCGCAACGCGTGGATCGCCCACTTGCTGTCGTGCAATGCCTTCGGCTGCGCCGGGTCGGCGAGCCACTGCGCAAGTGCCGCTTCGTCTTCCGAGGTCATCGCGGCGGTGTCCAGGTAGCCGCCCTCGCCGTCGGACGCGGCGATGGCGATCGCGGTGGCGTCGCTGCCGTACACCGCGCGCGGACCGACCACCGACAGCCCGTGCCGTGCGCCGGTGCGGGCGTGCTCGGACAGCCAGTCCGCGACCGTGCCCGGAGCGAGCGCGCCGCCACGCACGTCGAAGCCCTGCTCGGCCTCCGGCTCGGCGGATTGGAGGGTCGCGAAGAGCCTGTCGCGCAACACCTTGAACTCGAGTTCGTCGAACAGCGCGTGGATCTTCTCGCGGTCCCACGGCGCCAGCTCGAGCTGGTCGGGCGTGTAGGGCAGCGGGACGTCCTTGACCATCTCGGTCAGCTGCCGATTGAGCAGCACACCCGACAGGTGGGCACGCAGGTTGTCGCCGACCTTGCCGCGCACCTTGTCGACGTTCTCGACCAGCCCGTCGAGGTTGCCGTACTCGCGAATCCACTTGGCGGCGGTCTTCTCCCCCACACCGGGGATGCCGGGCAGGTTGTCGGACGGGTCGCCGCGCAGGGCCGCGTAGTCGGGGTACTGGGTGGGCGTCAGACCGTACTTCTCCTCGACCGCGACCGGGGTGAACCGGGTCAGGTCCGACACGCCCTTGCGGGGGTAGAGCACGGTGACGTCGTCGGAGACCAGTTGCAGCGAGTCGCGGTCGCCGGTGCAGACCAGCACCCGGTAGCCCAGCGCGACCGCCTGCGTGGTGAGCGTGGCGATGATGTCGTCGGCCTCGAAGCCCTCCTCGGCCATCACCGGGATCCCCATGGCCGCCAGGACATCCTTGGTGATGTCGACCTGCCCCTTGAACTCGTCCGGGGTCTTGGCGCGGTTCGCCTTGTAATCCGGGAAGGCCTCGGCCCGGAAGGTCTGGCGGGACACATCGAACGCAGCCGCGAGGTGAGTGGGCTGCTCGTCGCGCAGCAGGTTGATGAGCATCGAGGTAAACCCGAAGACCGCGTTGGTGGACTGGCCGGAGGTGGTCTTGAAGTTGTCCGCGGGGATCGCGAAGAACGCGCGGTAGGCCAGCGAGTGGCCGTCGAGCAGCAACAGCAGCGGGCGCTCCTCGCCGCCCGCGGGTGCGGTGGTGGCGGACGGGCCGGGTCGGGTCTTCTGAGGGCTCACCCGACCGAGTCTAGGGAGCGCCCCCGACAGGTCGACCCGAACGGTGCGCCGAGGCGCGCCGGGCGCAGTTCAGCCGGGCTCGTCGGTCTTCGCGAGCGAGTCGAGGATCGTCTGCGCGATGGCCTTCATCGTGGTGCGCCGATCCATCGCCAGGCGCTGGATCGAACCGAACGCCTCCGGCTCGGTCATGCCGTCGGCCGCCATCAGCACGCTCTTGGCCCGGTCGATGAGCTTGCGGGTGTCCAGGCGGTCCGAGAGCGTCTCGACCTCACGCTCGAGCGCGGACAGTTCCGAGAAGCGGCTGGTGGCCAACTCCACCGCCGGCACCAGGTCCGACTTCGTGAACGGCTTGACCAGGTAGGCCATCGCCCCGGCGTCGCGGGCACGTTCGACGAGTTCGCGTTGACTGAAGGCGGTCAGGATGACCACCGGCGCGATCCGGCGCGAGGCGATCTCCGAGGCCGCGTCGATGCCGTCGCGGCGCGGCATCTTCACGTCCATGATCACCAACTCGGGCCGCAGCTTCTCGGCGAGCTCGACGGCTTCCTGGCCGTCGGCGGCCTCGCCGACGACGTCATAGCCCTCTTCGCGGAGCATCTCGACCAGATCCAGCCGGATCAACGCCTCGTCCTCGGCGACGAGCACCCGCTTGGGCGGGCGTGCGGAGGACGGGTCCATGGTCGACATTCTCCTATAATCAGCTCCGAAGATGACCGGTCGGCCACCTAAAGGGTATCCGGTGCGACACCCGCCGTCGTGATCTTCTACAGTGGACACCTGCACTGACAACTGCAAACTCGCCCTCGTAGCCCAATTGGCAGAGGCAACGGATTCAAAACCCGTCCAGTGTGAGTTCGAGTCTCACCGAGGGCACCAGATTCACGCGATGAGCCCGCCGGCTCCGTCGTCGGGCGCGATGATCGATTCATGCGACGAACCACTTCTGTCACCGTCCGCGCGGCGTCGGCGCTGCTGACCGTCGCAGCCGCAACTGCGGTCTGCGCCGCCCCGGCGGCGGCGACCGCGCTGTCCGACACCCCCGGCCGCGCGCCTGCGTTGATGAACGAGTGCGGCATGGGGCCACTCGCGACCGAGCCCGCCGAGGTGATGTTGACCTGTGCCGACGCCAACGACTACGTCGACGGCATCGTCTGGGGGCTGTGGAGCGCCGACCGCGCGGTCGGGCTCGGCACCGAGCACTACAACCAGTGCGAACCCAACTGCGCCGCCGGGACGTGGGCGAGCCGGCCGGCCCTGATCTACCTCGACCGGCCCGCGCCCGTCCCGAACACGCCGGACGCGCGCTTCTCCCACTCGGTCGTCGCGACAATCGACGGGCTGACGTCGTACCGGCCGTAGGTCGCGCACCGGTGCAGCGGATTTCGCGATCGGCGCCCGCCGGCCCGCGCTCGAACGACAGATAGGCCAGACTGTCCGGCATGACAACGCCGCAGGGCCCGGAACCGACGGTCGCGGACGTCACCGCCGAGCTCGACGTCATCGCGGCACGGCTGGCGGCGATGACCGAGCAGGTGGCGGCGCTGCGCGGGGCGCTTCCACCGGCGCCCTACGGGTACGCAGCCGCACCGGGGTATCCGACAGTGCTGCAACAGTTCCCCGCTCCCCCGGCGTCGCCGCGCCCGACACTCGGCGAGCGGATCGCGGCGGCATCCGAGCGCGGGCTGGTCGGCCGGGCGCTCGCCGCAGCCGGTGTGGCGATCACGCTCATCGGGATCGTGCTGCTGCTGGTCCTCGCCGCCGAGGCGGGCCTGCTGGGCCCGCAACTGCGCGTGGCCGGCGGCGCGCTCCTCGCCGCCGCGCTGTATGCCCTGGGCGTCCGCCTCGGCCGCGACCCGGGCAGGCGGGCCGGGGCGCGAGCACTGGTCGCCACCGGCGTCGCGGCCGCACTGTTGGGCGTGCTCGCGGCCACCGCCGTCTACGACTGGCTGCCCGCCGTGGTCGGTCTGATCCTCGCCGCGGCCGTCGCCGCCGTCGGTCTGCTCGTCGCCGCCCGCTGGGACAGTCAGCCGCTCGCGGTGACGGTGGGCGCCGGGCTGCTCGTCCTCGCGCCCTTCGTCAACGGCGGTGTCGACGCGTTGCTCGTCGGGTTCGTCCTCGTGTACGCGGCGGCGACCGTCCCCCTCCAACTGGGTCGCGACTGGACCGCGCTGTACGCGGTCAACACCGCGGCGGCCACGCTGCCGCTGCTGTACGCCGTCGACGACGACGGCGCCACGTCCGCGGTTCTGACGGCACTGCTCGCCGTCAACGTGGCCATCGCGCTGGGTTCGGCGCTGTTGCTGCTGCGCACCAGTACCCGACCGGTCCTACTCGCACTCGTCTCCTCGCTGGCGGCACTCCCGCTGGCGCATTCGGACCTGACGGGCGACTGGCTCGCAGTCGTCCTGCTCGGCGCAGTCACCGCACTGTTCTTCGCCCTGACGACGGGCGCACGGCTGGCGGGCGTCACCCTCGCGGTGCGATCGACATGGCTGGCGGCCGGAGCGATCGGTCTGCTGGGGGTGATCGCGGGCATCATCGACGGCGACGGCCGAATCCTGGCGTATCTGGCCGTGGCCGTGGCGCTCTCGCTCGTCATGGGGCGGGCCGGCGAGCTCGACGCGACGGTACGTGCCATCGCCACCGGCTGGACGGCTTTGAGCGTGGCGGCGCTGCTCAGCCTGAATCCGCTCGGTCAACTGCTGGACGCCGACGCCCTGCGCGGGCAGGGAAGAGGGTCGCTGCTGATCGCCACCGCACTGGCCGTCGTCGCGATCGCCGCGCTCGCCTGGGGTTGGGTGCGCGTTCGCGGGGTGGCCGAGTCGCTGCCGGTGCTGATCATCGCCGGGCTCACCGGCCTCGGGCTGCTCACCGTGCTGTGTGTGACAGCGGGAGTGCTCGTGACGGGCGGGGGCGACGGCGGCTTCCGCGGCGGTCACCTGACCGCCACCCTCGTGTACGCGGTCGCGGGCGGCGCGGGTCTGCTGTGGGCTCGGCGGCTGCCCGCAGCCGACCGCGGCGCGCTCCTGCTGGTCGGCCTGGCGGTGGTGGCCGGCGCGGTCGCCAAGCTCTTCCTGTTCGACCTGGCCGCCCTCGGCGGCGCGCTCCGGGTGACCGCGTTCCTGGTGACCGGGCTGATCCTGCTCGGCCTCGGCGTCGTCTACGCCCGGAGCCTGGCCACCGACCCCGTAGAGGACTCCCCGGCCACGCGTTGACGGACCTTCCACGCGTGGCCGGAACTGTCCCAGGCCTTCGTTCCGGCGCCTCGGTAAACCATCAGATTTCGATAGTCTTTCGAGCATCCGGAAACAATGGGAGGCCCGCATGGTCGACGCATCCGAGATGGCGTACCTGCGGCGCTGCATCGAGCTCGCCCGCGAGTCCCTCGAAACCGGCGACCAGCCGTTCGGATCGGTGCTGGTGTCGGCCGACGGCGCAGTGCTGGCCGAAGACCGCAACCGCGTCGGCGGTGGCGACCACACCCGCCATCCGGAGTTCACCCTGGCGCGTTGGGCCGCCGCGAATGTCGAACCCGACCTGCGCGCCGGCTGCACCGTCTACACCTCGGGCGAGCACTGCCCCATGTGCTCGGCCGCGCATGCCTGGGTGGGACTGGGTCGCATCGTCTATGTGGCGTCGGCCGAGCAGCACGCGCAGTGGCTACGAGACTGGGGCGTCCCCCCGGCGCCGGTCGCGGTGCTCCCCATCGAGCAGGTCGCGCCCGGGATCACGGTGGACGGCCCGGTGCCGGAACTCGTCGACGAGATCCGTGAACTGCACCGGCGGCTGCACAGCGGCAACTGAGCCGGCTGACCCCGGACGACGCTACTTCGCGACGGCCGGGGTGGCCGAGCCGGCGACCGCGGCGGGCGCTTCGAACGTGCGCACCTTGTCCGGCGCGTCGAGCAGCACCCGCAGCGCACCGACCCAGACCAGCGCGGCACCCAGCAGGTGCAGCGCGACCACCAGCTCGGGCAGGCCGGTCAGGCTCTGCACCAGGCCGATCAGCCCCTGGGCGAAGAAGACCACCAGGAAGATCACCGTGCGGAAACGGGCGGTGCGGTCGGCCGGGGACAGTGAGCGCAGCAACGCCACCGCGAGGGCGAACACGGCGACCGCGAGCACACCGTGCACCCAGGTCACCGCGGTCCAGCTGATCGGGATCCGGTACACGTCGCGGCTGTCGCCGGCGTGCGGTCCGGCGCCGGAGACCACGGTCCCGACCACCACCAGCAGCGCGGTCACGCCGACCAACCAGCGGGCCAGCTGGTGCGAGCGGGCCGAGACGACCGGCGGCGGACCGTCCTGCTCGACCCGCACCCGGTGCCAGGTCCAGGTGGCAGCGGTGATCAGCAGCGTGGCGGCGACGAAGTGCGCGGCGACGATGTACGGGTTCAGCCCGGTGAGCACGGTGATGCCGCCGACGACGGCGTTGAGCACGACCATCCAGAACTGCAGCCAGCCGAGCCGGGTGACCGCACGGTTCCACGGCTTCTGCAGGCGGGCGGCGATGATCACCGCGCCGACCGCGGCGCACAGCACCCAGGTGAGCATGCGGTTGGTGAACTCGATCGCGCCGTGGATGCCCATCGCCTCGGTGGCGACGACGGAGTCACCGGTACAGGCGGGCCACGTAGGGCAGCCCAGGCCGGAGCCGGTGACCCGGACGATGCCGCCGGTGATCACGAGCACCACGCTCATCAGCAGCGCGGCGGAAGTGGCCCACCGCAGGCCCCGCCTTCCGACGGTGAAGCGTGCGGCCAGGAACTCAAAGGGTGTCGTCATCGCGGACCTCTCGCAGGATCGCATCCCAGGTTATCGGTCCGGCGCCGCGGCGACCCTGCCGGAACCCGATCCGTCTGCGGTATGTGCCGCATATCACCGGTACGGCAACGGCCCCGGAACGCCGTGCCCCACCGACCGCACTGGGATCATGTGTCGGTGACCGCGCTGGCAGTACTCCTCGTGCTCGGCGTGCTGGCGTTCGCCATCATCCGGCCCCGGGGACTTCCCGAGTGTGTCGCCGCGCTGCCGGCGGCGGTGCTCGCGATCTACGCCGGTCTGGTGACGCCCGTGCAGGCGCGACTGGCGGTCGCCGACATGCTGCCGACCGTCGGGTTCCTCGCGGCGGTGCTGGCGCTGGCGCACCTCGCGGACGCCCTCGGCGTGTTCCGCTGGCTGGCGAGCGTGCTGGGCCGCTCCTCGCGACGGGACGGCCACCGGCTGCTCACGTTCGTCTTCGTCGCCGGGGCGGTGACCACCGCGGCGCTGAGCCTCGACGCCACGGTGGTGCTGTTGACGCCGGCCCTGCTGGCGACCGCCCGCCAGGAGGGCCTGGTCGCCCGGCCGTACAGCTACGCCTCGGTGCACCTGTCGAACAGTGCCTCACTGCTGATGCCGGTGTCGAACCTGACCAACCTGCTCGCGTTCTCTGCGGTCGGGGTGAGCTTCCTGCACTTCACCGCGCTGATGGCGCTGCCGTGGCTGGTCGCGGTCGTGGTGGAACTGCTGGTGTTCCGGTGGTTCTTCGCTCGCGACCTGGACCGGCCCGGCCACGACGACACGGTCGCGCCCGTCCCCGCCCCGCGGGTGGCGCTGACGATCCTCGGCCTGACGTTGGCGGGCTTCGCGGTGTCGGGGTTCGCGGGGATCGAGCCGGTGTGGGTCGCCGGGGCCGGAGCGGTCGCGCTCGCGGTGCCGGCGCTCGCGCGGCGGCGCACCCGGGTCCGGCGGATCGTGCGGGAGACGACGCCGGAGTTCCTGCTGTTCGTGCTCGCGCTCGGGGTGGTCGTTGCCGGCATCAGCCACGGACCGCTGGGCCGGCTGCTCGCCGACCACCTGCCGTCCGGGACCGGGTTCGTCGACCTGTTGATCGTCGCCGTCGGCGCCGCGGTGCTGGCCAACGTCGTCAACAACCTGCCCGCGATCATGATGCTCACCGCTGCGCTGGGCGCCGCCGCGCCGTCGGGTGCGGCCACCACGGGGCTGGTGCTGGCCGCGCTGATCGGCGTCAACATCGGCCCGAATCTGACCTACGTCGGCTCGCTCGCGACCATGCTGTGGCGCCGCGTCGTCGCGGCCCGCGGCGAACCCGCCCGCTTGTCGACGTTCACCCGCCTCGGACTGCTCACCACCCCGGCGGCGCTCCTCGCGGCGACCGCCGCGCTGTGGCTGGCGCTGCAGATCTGACCTACTTCTTGCGCGGGGGGAAGTGCCGGACCAGTCCCTCCTGGACCACCGTCGCCAGCAGCTCGCCGTCGCGGGAGAAGAAGCGGCCGGTCGCCAGCCCGCGCGAGCCCGCCGCCACCGGCGACTCGGTCGCGTACAGCACCCAGTCGTCGAACCGGAACGGGCGGTGGAACCACATCGAGTGGTTGACGGTGGCCGCGACGATCCGGTCCAGGCCCCAGGACAGTCCGTGGGTGGTCAGGATCGAGTCCAGCACGGTCGAATCCGACGCGTACCCCATCGCCGCCACGTGCAGCAGCGGTTCGTCGGGCAATACCCCGTCGGCGCGCATCCACACCCGGTTGTGATTGAGCCGCTCCCCGGTGCCCTTCATGATCCAGGCCGGATCGTTCGCGTACCGGATGTCGATCGGATGCAGCGCGTCGACGAACCAGTGGAGCGGGTCCTCGAACCCGTGCAGCCGCTCGCCCAGCGACGGCAGCTCCTCCGGGTACGGCGTCTCGGGCACCTCCACGCTGTGCTCGAGACCGGCCGCATAGTCCTGGAACGCGATCAGCATCGAGAAGATCACCGCGCCGTCCTGCATGGCGGTGACCTGCCGGTTCGCGAACGCGCGGCCGTCGCGGTGGCGCTGCACGTGGTAGTCCAGCGGCGCCTTGGTGTCGCCTCCGCGGATGAAGTGCGCGTTCAGCGCATGGATCGGCCGCTCCCCGGGCACGGTGCGCCCCGCCGCGACGATCGCCTGCGCTACCAGTTGCCCGCCGTACGTGCGGCTGCCGTTCTGCTCGGGGTGCATGCCGCGGAACGTGTCGTCCCCGATCTGTTCGAGGTCGAGCAGCCCGAGCAACTGCTCCAGGTCGGTCGGGCCGTCGGTCGCCCCGCCGCCCACCAGCGCCTGGTCGCTCTCCATACCGGCAGTCACCTAGTGGTCCTCTTCGCCGATCCGGTGCACGTGCACGAGATTGGTGGATCCTACGGTGTGCGGCGGGGAGCCGGCCACGATGACGACCAGGTCGCCGCGCTTGTAGCGCCCCAGCTCGAGCAACGCGTGGTCCACCTGGTGGACCATCTCGTCGGTGGACCGGACCCGGTCCACCAGGAAGGTCTCGGTGCCCCAGGTCAACGTCAGCTGGTTGCGGACCTCCGGCAGCGGGGTGAACGCGAGCAGCGGCAGCGGGGTGTGCAGGCGGGCCAGCCGGCGGACCGTGTCGCCGGACTGGGTGAACGCCACCAGAGCCTTCGCGCCGAGCCGCTCGCCGATGTCGCGGGCGGCGTAGGAGATCACACCGCGCTTGGTGCGGGGCACGTGCGTCAGGGGCGGCACGTGCACCGACTCGCGTTCGACAGCGGTGACGATCCGGCTCATCGTCTGGACCGTCTCCATCACGTACTTGCCGACCGACGTCTCACCGGACAGCATCACCGCGTCGGCGCCGTCGAGCACCGCGTTGGCCACGTCGGACGCCTCCGCGCGGGTCGGGCGCGCGTTCTCGATCATCGAGTCGAGCATCTGGGTGGCGACGATGACCGGCTTGGCGTTCTCGCGGGCGATCTGGATGGCCCGCTTCTGCACCAGCGGCACCTCCTCGAGCGGCAACTCGACACCGAGATCGCCGCGGGCCACCATGACCGCGTCGAAGGCCAGCACGATGGCCTCGAGGTTCTCGATGGCCTCCGGCTTCTCCAGCTTGGCGATCACCGGGACCCGCCGCTCGACGCGGTCCATCACGTCGTGCACCAACTCGACATCCGACGGGGAGCGGACGAAGGACAGCGCGATGAAGTCGACGCCGAGGCGCAGCGCGAACTCCAGGTCGGCGATGTCCTTGTCCGACAGCGCCGGCACCGACACGTTCATGCCCGGCAGCGAGACGCCCTTGTTGTTGGAGACCGGCCCGCCCTCGACGACGTTGCAGATCACGTCGGGCCCGTCGACCTCCGCCACGACCAGCCCGACCTTGCCGTCGTCCACCAGCAGGCGGTCACCGGGGCGCGCGTCCTCGGCGAGCTGCTTGTACGTGGTCGAGACGCGGTCGTGGGTGCCCGCGCAGTCGTCGACGGTGATGGTGACCTGGTCGCCGGTCGCCCACACCGTGGAGCCCTCGGCGAAGCGTCCCAGCCGGATCTTCGGTCCCTGCAGGTCGGCAAGGATGCCGACGGACTTGCCTGTCGCCTCGGCGGCCGCCCGCACCCGCCGGTAGTTCTCCTCGTGGTCCGAGTGGTCGCCGTGGCTGAAGTTCAGCCGCGCCACGTCCATTCCGGATTCGACGAGCTCGCGCACGCGCGCATCGCTCGCCGTCGCAGGGCCAAGAGTGCAGACAATCTTCGCGCGTCGGGTCACCTCAGCGAGCCTAGTCGCACCCGTCGGGAACTTCTCACTCGATCCAGAGGCCCCGACCCGGTTCGCCGCGGGGTATACCGACCGTTCATCGCGCCGTCAGCGGAAGGCAATCCGGGGTGACGGGGGCGGGCAGATCGGAGTCGCCCGCGAGGTACTCGTCAACCGCGCGGGCGGCGGCGCGCCCCTCCGCGATCGCCCAGACCACCAGCGAGGCACCGCGGTGCGCGTCGCCGCAGGCGAACACCCCGGGTGCCCCTGCGCCCCAACGCGGATCGCAGTCCAGCACGCCATCTCGGTTCAGTGCCACGCCGATTCCGCCCAGCAGCGGCATGTGCTCGACGCCGGCGAAACCGATGGCCAGCAGCGCCAGGTCGCAGTCGAGCTGCCAGGGCTCACCGGTCTCGGTGACCTCTCGGGCGCCGTCGTCGTCCTTGCGCACCGACACCGGGACCAGTTCGATCGCCCGGAGATGGCCTCGGCGGGGCTCGGCGAGGAAGCGGCGCACCGCGACCGCGTGGCGTCGCACCCCGCCCTCCGCGTGCGCCGGGGTGACCCGCAGGATCAGCGGCCAGGTCGGCCACGGCGTGAGCTGTTCGTCGCGGCGTACCGGCGGCCTCGGGTAGAGGTCCAGTTGGGTCACCGACGCCGCGCCCTGGCGATGCGCGGTGCCCAGGCAGTCCGCCGCCGTGTCACCGCCCCCGATGATCACCACGTGCCGGCCGCGTGCGCTGATCGGGGTCGGACCGTCGCCCTCGCACTCGTGGTTCGACGCGACCAGGTAGGTCATCGCCAGGTGGATCCCGTCGAGGTCGCGGCCGGGCAGGTCGCGGTCGTCGCGGGCCCGCAGCGCACCGACCGCGAGCACCACCGCGTCGAACTGGGCGCGCAGCTGCTCGACCGTCAGGTCGACGCCGACCTCGCATTCGGTCCGGAAATGGGTGCCCTCCGCACGCATCTGTGCCAGCCGTTGGTCGACGACCGCCTTTTCGAGTTTGTACTCGGGGATGCCGTACCGCAGCAGACCCCCGAGCCGGTCGTCACGCTCGTACACGGTCACGTCGTGCCCGGCGCGGGTGAGCTGTTGCGCCGCAGCCAGTCCCGCCGGGCCGGATCCGACGACCGCCACCCGGCGGCCGGTGGAGATCTCCGGGAACTGCGGTTCGATGCCGGCCACGATGGCCAGGTCGGCGATGGTCCGCTCGATCCGCTTGATCGTCACCGATCCGCCCGTGGCGTCCTCGGCGATCGACAGCACGCACGCCGCCTCGCACGGCGCCGGGCAGATCCGTCCGGTCACCTCGGGGAAGTTGTTGGTCGCGTGCAACCGGTCCGCGGCGGCCGGCCAGCGGCCGCGCCGGGCCAGGTCGTTCCACTCGGGGATCAGGTTGCCCAGTGGACAGCCCACGGCCCCGGAGTGGCAGAACGGGATTCCGCAGTCCATGCACCGACCTGCCTGCTCGGAGACCTCCTCGGCGGAACGGCGCGGGTGCTCGCGCACGTACACCTCGCGCCAGTCGGTGATCCGCTCGTCGACCGGGCGGCGTTGCGCCTCACGCTTCGGGGTGGTCAAAAAGCCCTTCGGGTCAGCCATGGGCCGACCCCACGACCACGCTCTGCACATCGCGCCCGTCGGTGCGGGCGTCGTCGACCGCGAGCAGGACCCGCTCGTAGTCCACCGGCATGATCGTCGTGAAGCGCCGCACGGCCGCGGGCCAATCCGTCAGCAATGCTTCGGCCACGGTCGAACCTGTCCGCTCGCGGTGCCGGGAGAGCCGGTCGTGCAGCCACCGGGAGTCCTCGTCGTCGGGCTCGCGCAGCCTCACCAGTTCCGTGTTGACCTGTGTGGCATCGAGATCCAGCACGTACGCGACCCCGCCGGACATCCCCGCCGCCAGGTTGCGGCCGACCGGGCCGAGGATGACGATCCGCCCGCCGGTCATGTATTCGCAGGCGTGATCACCGGTGCCCTCGACGACCGCGACCGCCCCCGAGTTGCGCACCGCGAACCGCTCCCCCGCCCGCCCGCGCAGGAACGCCTCCCCCGACGTCGCCCCGTACAGCACGGTGTTGCCCGCGATCACCTGGTCCTGCGCGCGGAACGGCGCGGCCGGGCCGGGCCGCAGCACCAGCCGCCCGCCCGAGAGCCCCTTGCCCACATAGTCGTTCGCATCGCCGATCAGGTCGAGGGTGATCCCGGGCGGGAGGAACGCGCCGAGCGACTGCCCCGCCGAGCCGGTGAGCTCGACGCGGATCGTCTCGTCCGGCAGCCCGTCGGCGCCGTATCGCCGGGTCACCTCGGCGCCGAGCAGCGTGCCGACCGTGCGGTCGACGTTGCGCACCGGCAGTCGCAGCAGGGCCGGGCGACCGTCGCTGAGCGCACCCTCGGCCAGCGCGATCAGCGTGCGGTCCAGCACCCGGTCGAGCCCGTGCTGCTGGGCGCGGGTCTGCCGGCGGGCCGGCGCGGCACCGGAATCCTGGGGACCGGCAGCACATCCCGACACTGCGAACAGTGGCGACAGGTCCAGCCCGCGGCTCTTCCAATGCGCGATTCCCGGTGCCGTCTCGAGCATCTCGACCTGCCCGACCGCCTCGTCGACGCTGCGGAAGCCCAGCGCCCCGAGTTCCTCGCGCACCCCCTGCGCGAGGAACCGGAAGAAGTCCTCGACGAACTCGGGGCGGCCGGTGAACCGCTTGCGCAACTCCGGGTTCTGGGTGGCGACGCCGACCGGGCAGGTGTCGAGATGGCAGACCCGCATCATGATGCAACCGGAGACGATCAGCGGCGCGGTGGAGAAGCCGAACTCCTCGGCCCCGAGCAGCATCGCCACCAGCACGTCGCGGGGGGTGCGCAGTCCGCCGTCGCACTGCACCGTGATCCGGTCTCGTAACCCGTTGAGCAGCAACGTCTGCTGGGTGTCGGCCAGCCCGATCTCCCAGGGCAGCCCGGCGTGCTTGATCGAGGTGAGCACCGCGGCGCCGGTCCCGCCGTCGTGCCCGGAGATCAGCACCACGTCGGCGTGCGCCTTGGCCACCCCGGCTGCGACGGTGCCGACACCGAGCGAGCTGACCAGCTTGACGTGGATCCGGGCCCGTTCGTTGGCGTTCTTCAGATCGTAGATCAGCTGGGCGAGGTCCTCGATCGAGTAGATGTCGTGGTGCGGCGGCGGCGAGATCAGCCCGACCCCGGCGGTGGACAGCCGCGTCTGCGCTATCCAGGGATACACCTTGTTGCCGGGAAGCTGCCCTCCCTCACCGGGCTTCGCGCCCTGCGCCATCTTGATCTGGATGTCGCTCGCGCTGATCAGGTATTCGCTGGTGACGCCGAAACGGCCGCTGGCCACCTGCTTGATGGCGCTGTTGCGGCGCGGGTCGCCGAGCCTGCGCCGATCCTCGCCGCCCTCACCGGTGTTCGAACGGCCGCCGAGATTGTTCATCGCGATCGCGAGGGTCTCGTGCGCCTCCTGAGAGATCGACCCGTAGCTCATCGCCCCGGTGTTGAATCGGGTCACGATGGTCTCGACCGGTTCGACCTCGCCGATGGGGACCGGCGGGCGCAGGCCGCGGCGGAACCCGAACAGCCCACGCAGCGCGCCGCCCGCCGCGGAGAGCCGGTCGACCTCGCGGCAGTAGCGCTCGAACACCTCGTAGCGCCCGCTCCGGGTGGCGTGTTGCAGCAGGAAGACCGTCTCGGGGGTGAACAGGTGCAGCTCCCCCTCGCGCCGGTACAGGTACTCGCCGCCGTCCTCGAGCCGCCGGTAGGCCAGGTCCGCCGGGTTGTCCAGGAAGGCCCGGCGATGCCGCACCGCGACCTCCTCGGCCAGCACGTCCAACCCCACCCCGCCGAGACGGCTTGTGGTTCCCGGGAAGTACTCGTCGACGACGCCCCGCCCCAGACCGACCGCCTCGAAGACCTGCGCCGCGGTGTAGGCGCCGACCGTGGAGATGCCCATCTTGCTCATCACCTTGAGCACGCCCTTGGTCAGCGCGCCCAGGTAGCGTTGCACAGCCGCATCCGGGTCGATCCCGGTCAGCTCCCGCTCACGGATCAGGTCCTCGACCGACTCGATACCCAGGTACGGGTTGACCGCGGCGGCGCCGTATCCCAGCAGTGCCGCCACGTGGTGCACCTCGCGGGCGTCGCCGCTCTCGACGACCAGCGCGACCTTGGTGCGTTCCTTGGTGCGCACCAGGTGGGTGTGCACGGCGGACACCGCGAGCAGCGACGGGATCGGTGCGCGCACGTGGTCGACGTCGCGGTCCGAGATCACCAGGATGCGCGCGCCGGCGGCGACCGCGGCGCCGGCGGCGGCGCGCAGGTTCTCCAGCGCGTCGGCCAGGCCCTCGCCGCCGCGGTCGACCTCGAACAGGCCCAGCAGCACCCGCGCCGCGAATCCCGGGTGGTCGCCGTCGGCGTTGATGTGCACGAGCCTGGCCAGCTCGTCGTTGTCCAGCACCGGCCGCGGCAGCCGGATCAGCCGGCAGGAGGCCGGGCCGGGCGCCAACAGGTTCTGCTCGGGACCCATCACCCGCGCCATCGAGGTGACGACCTGCTCGCGGATCGCGTCCAGCGGCGGGTTGGTGACCTGGGCGAACAACTGCGCGAAGTAGTCGTAGAGCATCCGGGAGCGCCGCGAGAGCGCGGCGACCGGGGTGTCGGTCCCCATCGAGCCCAGCGGCTCGGCGCCCGAGCGGGCCATCGGGATGAGCAGCATGCGCAGCTCTTCCTCCGTGTAACCGAAGCTCACCTGCTTGCGCACGACCGACTCGTGGCCGTGCTCGGGCCTGGTCCGCCGCGGCAGCCGGTCCAGGTCGAGCAGTCCCGCATGCACCCAGTCCGCGTACGGGTGCGCGGCCGCCAGCGCACCCTTGACCTCGTCGTCGCCCAGGACCCGCCCGGCCACGGTGTCCACCAGGAAGATCCGGCCCGGATCCAGTCGCCCCTTCTCCAGCACCTGGTCCTCGGGCACCGGCAGCACCCCGGTCTCGCTGGCGAGGATCACCCGCCCGTCGGCGGTGCGCCACCATCGCCCCGGCCGCAGCCCGTTGCGGTCCAGCACCGCGCCGACGACGCGCCCGTCGGTGAAGGTGACGCAGGCCGGCCCGTCCCACGCTTCCATCAGCGAGCCGTGGAACTGGTAGAAGGCGCGCCGCCGCGGGTCCATCGCGTCGTCGTTCTCCCACGCCTCCGGGATCATCATCAGCACGGCGTGCGGCAGCGAGCGGCCGGCCAGGTGCAGCAGCTCCAGCGTCTCGTCGAACGAGGCCGAATCGGATGCCTCGGGTGTGCAGATCGGGAAGCACCGGCGCAGGTCACCGGGGATCAGGTCGGTCGCGAGGAGGGTCTCCCGTGCGCGCATCCGGTTGCGGTTGCCGCGCAGCGTGTTGATCTCCCCGTTGTGCGCGATGTACCGGTACGGGTGCGCCAGCGGCCACGACGGGAACGTGTTGGTCGAGAACCTGCTGTGCACCAACGCGATCGCGCTGCGGCAGCGCCGGTCGGTCAGGTCGGGGAAGAACGCCGGCAGCTGCGCGGCGGTGAGCATCCCCTTGTAGACCAGCGTGCGCGCCGACAGCGACGGGAAGTACACGCCGGTGCCCGCCGCCGCCACTTCCGGCCCCAACCGCTCCGCGCGTTTGCGCAGCGGATACACCCGCCGGTCCAGGGCGATGCCCCCGACCGTGCGGTCGTGTGCGTCGGCGACGAACAGTTGGGCCATGTGCGGGCGACAGGCCCGCGCCGACCGCCCCAGCCGGGCGCCGTCCGGGTCGACGGGCACATCCCTCCAACCGAGGACCGCGAGCCCCTCCTGCGCGGCGATCGACCCGACCCGCGCGACGGCCGCCGACCGGGCGGCCGTATCGGCGGGCAGGAAGCAGATGCCGGTGGCGTAGGTGTGTTCGCCGGCGGCGTTCGGCTCCGGCAGCGTGAACTCGGTGACCGCCCGCAGCAGTGGGTCGGGCAGCTGGATCAGGATGCCGGCGCCGTCGCCGCTGGTGGCCTCCGCGCCGGCCGCGCCGCGGTGGCGCAGGTTCTCCAGCGCGGACAGTGCGTCGGCGACGATCCGGTGGGATGCGCAGCCCGCGACATCCACGACGACCGCCACCCCGCAGGCGTCGGATTCGCGTTCGGGATCGTAGAGGCCGCCGGCTCGGGGGAACCCGGAGTAGAGCGGCGAATGGGAATCCGGCACGGCAACACCTCCACGCGACGGCACACACCGGTCGATCGAGGTGTGCACTTGTAGATCCGTCGGGACGACGTTGGCCCGGAGTCGGCACCCGTTGGGGCCGGATGCCGGTCACGGTGATTTTATCAGCGTGCGGGCCCCGTCAGAAGGCCTCGGCCGGCCGTCAGGGGTGCAGCGGCCAGATCGGCAGGTTGCGCACGACGGTCCACACCGCCGCGAGCACCACGAGCGTCCAGAGCGCGGCTCGCGGCGGCGCCCGGTGGCCGCGGGTGCGCAGCAGCCACCAGGCGAGCACAGGCAACAGCACCAGCAGGAAGAGGTTGTCGTGCGCGGCGGCACCGAGGTCGCCGCGGAGCAGGTCATGGGTCATCCGCAGCCCGCCGCACAGCGGGCAGTCCAGCCCGGTGATCAGCTTGGTCGGGCAGTGCGGCATCGCCGCGGACGGGTCGTGCGGGTTGACCACCGCGAGGTAGCCGAGGGCCGCCGCGCCGGCCACCAGTGCGGCGGCCGGCGCGACCCTGACCCGCGCGGCGATCACCGGGGTGGGCTCGTCCCCTTGTCGGCGGACACCGCGTCGGCATCCTTCTCGGCAGTTCCGTCGGACTTCCCGTCCTCGGGTTTCTCCGGCTTCCCGCCCTTCGGCTTCCCGGTCTTCTCGTCGGGGGTGTCGGTGCCGGAGGCCTGCGCCTGCGCGGTCTCCGCTTGCGCCGCCTCCGCCTCGAGCGCCCGCGTCTGCTTGGACTTGAGCGTGTCCGGGTCTTCGCGCCCCTTCCGGGCGAACACCAGGTATACGACCGCGAGCAGGAACACCACCGTCGAGGTGATCGTGTTGATCCGCAGCCCGAACACGTGGGTGGCGTGGTCGCTGCGCATCAGCTCCACCCAGAACCGGCCCAGGCAGTAGCCCGCGACGTACAGCGCGAAGGTGCGGCCGTGGCCCATCCGGAAGCGACGGTCGGCCCACACGACCACGATCGCGACGCCGACGTCCCAGAGCAGTTCGTAGAGGAACGTCGGGTGCACCGGCGTCGGCGCGCCCGAGTACGGCATCCCGTCGGACACGCCGCCCAGCATGTCCAGGTGGCCGTCGCGGATGCGTTCGTAGATCTCCAGTCCCCACGGCATGGTGGTGGGCCGGCCGTAGAGTTCCTGGTTGAAGTAGTTGCCGATCCGGCCGATGGCCTGCGCCAGCACGATGCAGGGCGCGATCGCGTCACCGAACGCGGGCAGCGGGAGACCCCGCACCCGACAGCCGATCCACGCGCCGACGCCGCCGAGCAGCACCGCGCCCCAGATGCCGAGACCGCCGTCCCAGATCTTGAGTGCATCGATCGGCGTCGCGGTGGCGTGCGCACCGAAGTAGGTGCTCCAGTCCGTCGCCAGGTGGTACAGCCGACCGCCGATCAGGCCGAACGGCACCGCCCAGATCGCGATGTCGAGGACGGTGCCCTTCTCTCCACCACGCGCAACCCACCGGCGGTCGCCCCAGACGATCGCGATGATGATGCCGATGATGATGCAGATCGCGTAGGCGCGGATCGCCACCGGACCGACATACCAAACCCCTTGCGGCGGGCTGGGGATCAGCGCCAGCACCGCTCCCGTGTCCGTCACGAGGCGACGCCGACCGACCGGACGCCGTCGGCGAGTTCACGCGTGAGCGCGCCGAGCGCGTCGACTCCTTCGCCGGCCGCCGACACCAGCGCCGACCCGACGATCACCCCGTCCGCGAAGGCGGCGATCTCCGCGGCCTGCGCCCCCGAGCGCACGCCGAGCCCGACCCCGACCGCGATGTCCGAGTGCGCCTTGACCCGCGTCACCAGTTCCGGCGCCGCCGACGAGACCGCCTGGCGCGCACCGGTCACCCCCATCGTCGACGCGGCGTAGACGAACCCACGGCAGGCGTCGACGGTGCGGGCCAGCCGCTCCTCGGTCGACGACGGCGCCACCAGGAAGGTCCGGTCCAGCCCGTGCGCGTCGGAGGCTGCGATCCAGTCCTCCGCCTCCTCGGGGATCAGGTCGGGGGTGATCAGCCCGAGACCGCCGGCCGCGGCGAGATCGCGCGCGAACGCCTCGACCCCGTACTGCAGCACCGGGTTCCAGTAGGTCATCACGACGGCCTTGCCGCCCGCGTCGGAGACGGTCTGCACCGCGTCGAACACGTCGCGCACCCGCACGCCGTTGGCCAGCGCCTCGGCGGTGGCCTCCTGGATGGTCGGCCCGTCCATCATCGGATCGGAGTAGGCGATGCCGACCTCGACCAGGTCGCATCCGCCGTCGACGATGGCGCGCAAGGAGTCTCGCGATTTCGTCACCGTCGGGTAGCCGCACGGCAGGTAGCCGATCAACGCGGCGCGGGACTCGGCCCGGCAGGCCGCGAAGATCTCTGCGGTCGAATCCGTCATCGGTTGTTCTCCCCGTTCTCGCGCGTGCCGGCCTCGGCCGCGGTGTCGTCGCCGAGCAGCCCGAACCACCGTCCCGCGGTGTCGACGTCCTTGTCTCCGCGGCCGGACAGGTTCACCAGGATGATCCCGTCGGGGCCCACCTGCGGGGCCAGCTTGACCGCACCGGCGACCGCGTGCGCGGACTCGATGGCCGGGATGATGCCCTCGGTCCGGCACAGCAGCGAGAAGGCGTCCATCGCCTCGGCATCGGTGACCGGCAGGTACTCGGTGCGGCCGATGTCCTTGAGGTAGGAATGTTCCGGGCCGACACCCGGGTAGTCCAGACCCGCCGAGATCGAGTGCGACTCGATGGTCTGGCCGTCCTCGTCCTGCAGCAGGTGCGCGTAGGACCCCTGGAAGACGCCGGCGCGGCCCGCGGTGATCGTCGCGGCGTGCCGCCCGGTCGACACGCCGTCGCCGGCGGCCTCGAAGCCGACCAGTCGCACGCCGGTGTCGGCGAGGAACGGGTGGAAGATGCCGATGGCGTTCGAGCCGCCGCCGACGCAGGCCGCGACGGCGTCGGGCAGCCGACCGGTCGCCGCCAGGATCTGCTGGCGCGCCTCCATGCCGATGACCCGCTGGAAGTCACGGACCATCGACGGGAACGGGTGCGGCCCGGCGGCGGTGCCGAAGGCGTAGTAGGTGCTCGCGGCGTTGGTGACCCAGTCGCGGAAGGCCTCGTTGATCGCATCTTTGAGGGTCGCCGACGCGGTCTCGACCGACTCGACCTCGGCGCCCAGCAACCGCATGCGGGCGACATTGAGCGCCTGGCGGCGCACGTCGACCGCGCCCATGTAGATCTTGCACTCGAGCCCGAGCAGCGCACAGGCGGTCGCGGTGGCGACGCCGTGCTGTCCGGCGCCGGTCTCGGCGATGACGCGGGTCTTGCCCATCCGCTTGGCGAGCAGCGCCTGACCGAGCACGTTGTTGATCTTGTGGCTGCCGGTGTGGTTGAGGTCCTCACGCTTGAGGAACACCCGTGCGCCGACGTGCTCGCCGAGTCGCTCGGCCTCGTACAGCGGTGACGGCCGGCCGGTGTAGTCGCGCTGCAGACGGTCGAGTTCGTGCAGGAACGAGTCGTCCGCGCGGGCCTTGTCGTACGCGGTGGAGACGTCCTCGATGTTGGCCATCAGTGCTTCCGCGACATAACGGCCGCCGAACAGCCCCCAGTGGCCCAACTCGTTCGGCTCGTTGCCGGTACGGTGGCCGACCGCCGCACTCATCTTCGGCAACGGCATTCCCGCCGCATCGGCGTTCTTGAAATCGCCGTTATCGAAGGTGCCGCTGTCGATTCCGTCACTGTCGGATCCGCCACTGGGGAGCTCTGGCTCGGGAGAAGTCACGCCCTCAAGTCTGCCCTAACGCCGGGCCGCCGGGTCAGCGGGACGGCTTGGGGCAGGACGGGTGCTCCCCGGCCGCGACCAGATCGGACACCGAGCTGCGCGGATCGCCGCTGGTGACCAGCCCCTCACCGACGAGGACCGCATCCGCGCCGGCGCCCGCGTACGCGAGCAGGTCCGCGGGACCGCGCACACCGGACTCGGCGATCTTGATGACGTCCTTGGGCAATCCGGGGGCGATCCGCGCGAAGTTGCCGCGGTCCACCTCGAGAGTCTTGAGGTCGCGCGCGTTGACACCGATGACGCTGGCGCCGGCCTGCAGCGCGCGGTCGGCCTCCTCCTCTGTGTGCACCTCGACGAGCGCGGTCATGCCGAGCGACTCGGTGCGGTCGAGCAGCGAGGACAGCGCGTGCTGCTCGAGTGCCGCGACGATGAGCAGGATGATGTCGGCGCCGTGGGCGCGGGCCTCGTGGATCTGATACGGCCCCACGATGAAGTCCTTGCGCAGCACCGGGATCTTGACGCGCCGACGGACCGCGTCGAGGTCGGCCAGCGACCCGTGGAAGCGCCGCTCCTCGGTGAGCACGCTGATCGCCCGGGCTCCGCCGGCCTCGTAGGCGGCGGCCAGGTCGGCCGGGTCGGCGATGTCCGCGAGCGGACCGCGCGACGGGCTGGCCCGCTTGACCTCCGCGATCACGGCGATGCCGTCCGCACGCAGCAGCGCGGCGGCGTCCAATGCCGGCGGCACGGCGGCCGCGGCCGCCTTGACCGACTCGAGATCGAGCACGGCCTCGCGTGACGCCACGTCGGCGCGGACACCGTCGAGAATCGAGTCGAGCACAGTCATCGTGGCCCGCAGTCCTTCCTCACCGTCATCCGGCGACTTCCCGTCGCCGGATGGTTCCCACCAACGGTGGGCTCACCCCCAAGGGGAGCACCCCCGCACACACGGACTCGTCCCGTCCATATGGTGTTGTTCACAGTAACGGCCCGGCCACAGCAGCCTCTCAGCGGGTATCCGAGTCGCGTCCCGTACCGCCGCTCCCGTCGTCGCCCTGATCCACGGTCGGGTCCTCACCGGCGTCCAGCGCGTCCCAGAGCATACGTTCGGTCAGGTCCTCGTCCACCTGCTCGCCACCGCGGGCCTTGTCGGAGCGGGCCTTGTCGGCACGGCGGGTGGCCTCCGCCCGGCGCGCCGCCGGGGTCTGGTACTTCGACGACAACCCGGCAGCGCCGACGGACCGCGGCTTGCGAACCAGCCCGACCGCGGCGATCAGCGCGAGCACCGCACCGACCAGGGCCACCACCGGCGGCCACGCCACCACGTCCGAGTGGGTGACCGCGGCCCGCGCGGGTAGCTCGGCGATCTGCGAAATCCGGTCGGCGGAGACCGCGCCGGACTCCGTCAGCGTCCGCACCGCCCGGACCCCGGCGACGACGGCGACCAGGGCGACGATCACCCCCACCACCCGCAGCGCCCAGCCGCGGACCGCGAACGATGCGGCGATCGCGGCGAGCAGCACCAGCGCCAGCGGCGTCAGTTCACCGGCCCAGCTCGCACCCGAGATGGTCCCGTCCTTGGGCGGCTGCAGTTGGTCGAACGAGGTGTACCGCACCCAGGTGGCGCGCGAGGCGATCCACAGGCACAGCGCGGCCGCCACCAGCGCCACCGCGACCAGGCCCTTGCGGCGGCGCTGCGCCTTGGCCGCGGCCGTGGCGGCGTCGGTGGCTGTGGGCTCCGCCGGCTCGGAGGCGGGGCTCTGCGACTGCTCGGTCATCGGGTCGCCACCTCGTTCCCGTCGGCACCGGCGGGGTCGGTGACCGAGAGCGGCCGCATGGTCCCGGCCGCCGCGATCGCCTTGAGCACCGCCATGGCCTTGTTGCGCGACTCGTTGTCCTCGTACTCCGCCTGCGAGTCGGCGACGATGCCGCCGCCGGCCTGCACGTACGCGGTGCCGTCCTTGATCAGCGCGGTGCGGATCGCGATGGCCGTGTCGGCGTCGCCCGCGAAGTCGAGGTATCCGACGATGCCGCCGTAGAGTCCGCGGCGCGTGGTCTCGAGTTCCTCGATCAGTTCCATGGCCCGCACCTTCGGTGCCCCGGAGAGGGTGCCGGCCGGGAAGCAGGCGGTCACCGCGTCGAGTGCGTGCTTGTCGGCGCGCAGCCGGCCCGAGACGGTCGAGACCAGGTGCATGACGTGGCTGTACCGCTCGAGGTGGCGATAATCGGTGACCTTGACGGTGCCCGGCTCGCACACCCGGCCGAGATCGTTGCGGCCCAGGTCCACGAGCATCAGGTGCTCGGAGTTCTCCTTCTCGTCGTGCAGCAGGTCCTTGCCGAGCAGGATGTCCTCCTCCTCGGTGGCGCCGCGCCAGCGGGTGCCGGCGATCGGATGAGTGGTCGCGACCCCGTCGGTGACGGTCACCAGCGCCTCCGGGCTGGAGCCGACGATCGAGAACGCGGTGCCGCCGGACCCGTCGGGCACCCGCATCAGATACATGTACGGGCTCGGGTTCGACGCGCGCAGCACCCGGTAGATGTCGAGCGGGTCCGCGTCGGTCTCCATCTCGAACCGCTGAGAGAACACGACCTGGAACGCCTCTCCGGCCTCGATCTCACGCACCACCCGCGCGACGCCGGCGTGGTACTCCTCGGCCGTGCGCTGACGCCGGTAGTCCGGCTCGGGGCGGCTGAACGACGCCACCGTAGACTCGGCCGGCGCACCGAGGGCGGCGGTCATCCGGTCGAGCCGCGCGACGGCGTCGTCGTAGGCCTCGTCGACCCGCTCATCGGTGCCGTCCCAGTTGACGGCGTTGGCGATCAGCGTGATGGCGCCCTCGTGGTGGTCGACCGCGGCCAGGTCGGTGGCGAGCAGCATCACCATCTCGGGCAGGCCCAGGTCGTCCTCGGTCAGGTTCGGCAGCCGCTCGAGGCGACGCACGATGTCGTAGCCGAGGTAACCGACCATGCCGCCGGTCAGCGGCGGCATGCCGTAGATGTGCTCGGTCTGCAGCAACTGCAGGGTGGCGCGCAGCGCGGCGATCGGATCGCCTCCCGACGGCACCCCCGACGGCACGTTGCCCTGCCAGCTGGCCTGTCCGTCGACCACGGTCAGCGCCGCGGCGCTGCCGGCGCCGATGAACGACCACCGTGACCACGACCGCCCGTTCTCCGCGGACTCCAGCAGGAAGGTGCCGGGCCGGTCCGCGGCGAGCTTGCGGTACGCCGAGAGCGGAGTCTCCGAGTCCGCCAGCACCTTTCGGGTCACCGGGACCACGCGGTGTTCCTGGGCCAGCGCGTGGAACTGCTGTCGGGTGGTGGTCGAGTCCGCGATGGTGTCGCCGTGCATGCCGTCCATCCTCCCAGGCCCGGCGACGAGGGTGCGAGCCGCCCGGTGGGCGTCAGCGCGCGAGAAACCCGGCGAGCGCGGGACCGACCGCCGACGGGTTTTCCACCTGCGGGTAGTGCCCGGTGGCCGGGTCGTCGTCGAGTTCGACGATCTCCGCCTGCGGCAACCGCTCGCGGACGCGGGCGAGCACGTGCGCGCCGCTGACCGGGTCGGCCGGCCCCCATACGAACAGCATCGGCCCGAGGAATCCCTCAAACGCGGTGCGCCACCGGTCCGCGTGCTCGACGCGGTCGTCGATGTACGCCAGCAGCTTCGGCATCAGGCTGGCGCCCTGCCGACGTTGGGTGGCCAGCCACATCTCGTGCAGCGTATTCGGCGGCAGCGGCCGGCCCAGCACCTCGCGCAGGCCGGCCGCGTAGGCGGGTTCGAACGCGAAGTGCCCCGCGACCGGGCCGATCCGGCTGCGCAACAGCCGCTGGCCGCGGGTGGGCCGGTGCAGGTCGGGATACAGGCCTCCGTTGAGCCAGGCCGCGCGGATCACCCGGCCGGGCACGCGGGCGAGGATCTCCTGCGCGACGCTGACGCCGTAGTCGTGGGCGACCAGCGCGGTGTCACCGATCCCCAGCGCCGACCAGACGGCCTCGAGCAGATCCGCCTGCTCGGTCAGCGTGTAGCGGTGCGCCCGCGGCTTGTCGCTGTTGCCGAAACCGAGGAAGTCGGGAGCGGTCACCCGGCAGCCCGCGTCGACGAGATACCCGAGCACCGGTGCCCAGTCGTGCGAGGACGTCGGGAAGCCGTGCAGCAGCGTCACCGGGGTGCCGCCCTCCGGGCCGGCCTGCCGCACGAACAGCTCACGACCGGTCACCTCGAGCCGCGTCCCGGCGGCCCACCACTGGTCCAAGGTTTCGCTCATCGCCACCCAATCTAGGTGCGCGACAGGGCCCGGCGCCAGAGTCGGCGACGCTGCGGAGAACTGCCGAGACAGCGTGCACCCGTGCGACAGGCGCCGGTCTGGCCCGCCGGTGACACGGTCGAACAACGCGGCACCCAACTCGTGTTCGGCCGCGGCAACCTGACGGGAGACGGCCGACTGCGTGGAGCCCAGGTCCACTGCAGCGGCGGTGGGGCTGCCGCCCTCGGCGACTTCAACGGATCACCCGCAGCGTCGTGGGGACATGGCTCATGCGGCGCAAGCACAGGAGGTATGCGAAACATTCGCTGGTGACATGGCACGGCTCCTGCCTAGCGTGACGGTCATGAGCACTTCCCCGAGAGCCGGTGCGGACGACCTCGGCGGCCGTCTGCGCCTCCTCCCCGTCGACGAGTTCGACGCCGCCCAGTCCGCGCTGCACGGCCGGCTCCTCGCAACCCGCGGCGCCCGGGCCGATGATGCGGGCTACCGCGCCGTCCTTCGCGACGGACGGCTCATCGGACCGTTCAACGGGTTCATCCGTGCTCCCGTGATCAGCGCGGCCCAACTCGACTGGGCGCAGGCGATCTCGGCCGGCGGGCTTCCGGATGACGTCCGTGAGGTCGCAATCCTCACCGTCGGCGCCGAATGGGCGACTGCGTACGTGTTGTACGCACACTCGCGCGCCGCCCGGAAGGCGGGCATCAGCGACCCGGACATAGCGGCGCTCCGGGTCCGTCAGCAGCCGGCCGGACTGAGCCCGGAGGCCGACCTCGCCCATCGGCTCACCGTCGCGCTCGTACGCGACCACGACGTACCGGACGATCTCTACACCGCGTCGATCGCCGCATTCGGCGAATCCGCGACGGTGACGCTCATCGCGCTCATCGGCCAGTACCTGACGACCTCGGCGCTGCTGACCTGCTTCCGGGTGCCGACGCCTCCCGAATCCGACCCGACCACGCAGAAGGAATACCCATGCCACTCATCACGATCGAGCTCATGACCGGGACGACCGTCGAGCACCGCAAGGCGATCTCGGACGGCCTCCACGAAGCGATGCAGGAGATCCTCGACATCCCCGACGACGACCGGTTCCACGTCTTCCATGAACTGTCGGAAGGCGACCTCGTCCACGAGCCCGTCGTGTTCGGGATTCCCCGCACCACCAGCCGGATGCTCCTGATCACCCTCTCGTTCAACGAACGCAGCCCCGAGCAGAAGAATGCACTGTTCGCCGCGGTGGTCCGCCGGCTCGAGGAGCACGCGGGCGTCCGCCGCGACGAGCTGCCGCTGCGTGTCGTCGAGACTGCCCGGGAGAACTGGTGGGGCGACGGTCGCGTCGTGAACCCGCAGACGGGCTACGACGAGCGGATGACGCCCGCAGTCCCGTAGACGAGTCGCGTGCCCTTCGCGGCCCGCTCGCCTTCGAGGAAGCTGTGCGGTGCCGCCTTCGGGCGCGCCCGAACTCACCGACCCGGCAGGAGAACCTCCTCGTGCACGACGTCGCGATCACCGGCGGACTCGTCGGCTGATCCGTCCCGACTCAGCCGAGCGGCGTTCCGCCCACGCCCCAGTTCTCCCGTGGCACGTCGGTGAGCGTGACCCAGATGGAACTCTCCGGCTTCCCGCTCGCGTCCGCATAGGCCTTGGTGACCGAGGCGATGACCGCCCGGCGCTGTTCGACGGTCAGGCCCGGCGTCTGGCTGATCTGGATGAGAGGCATTCGCTCATTCTGCCTTGTCGGAAGATCACGCGCGGGCACCACTTCCGCCGAACAGCTGACAGATATGCGGTCCGCTGCTAACGTCGCGGCAGTTCGTGCGCCTTCGCCCCTGCGACCGAAAGGCCCTCGTGTCCACCACTTTTCGTCGTGCCATCGCCTGCACTGCCGCGGTCGTCGCCCTCGCCGGGGCGGGGACCGGTGTCGCCCAAGCCGAGGGGTCGCTGGGGTCCGCCGGGTCGTCGGGATCCGTCGACCTGCTGCCCTCGGGGTCCGCCGGGATGCTGCCGTCCAGCGGGTCTGCGGCCCTGCCCAGCACGACCGCGATCACCAATGCGGTGCTGTCCACCGTCGGCGGCTGTCAGACCCCGGTCCCCGAGCTGATCCGGCTGTGCTCCGAGACGCAGACGCTGATCTCCGAGCCGCCGCTGATGCTCAAGCTCAATCCGTTCGGCACGCACATCGTGGTGCTCGGCGCCGGACTGTTCCCCAACGGGACGATCCGGCCGGTGCTCGACTCGCGGCTGCAGGCGGCGCGGGCGTTGGCGGTCATGTTCCCGACCGCACCGATCATCGTCAGCGGCGGTGTCCCGCAGTCGGGCCGCACCGAGGCGCAGGCGATGTTCGACTGGCTCACCGCGAGCGGGATCCCCGCGCAGCGGATCATCCGAGAGGGCACGTCCCGCTCGACCGTCGAGAACGCCGCCAACACCAACCGCATCCTCGCCGACCGGGGCGCCACCGGCGCCGTCGTGGTCACCAGCCCCGACCACCTGCGCCGCGCGCTGATCGACTTCCGCAACGCGGTCGGCGGGCGGATCCCCGTCGACGGGGTCATCTCGGCCGGCTGACCCGCGACTCTCCGGGCGTGGTCTACTCCGTGGGCGGCAGCAGGATGTCGGCGTCGAAGCAGGTGCGGGTACCGGTGTGGCAGGCCGGGCCGGTCTGGTCGACGATCAGCAGCACGGTGTCGCCGTCGCAGTCGAGTCGCACCTCGTGCACGTACTGGGTGTGCCCGGACGTCTCGCCCTTGACCCAGTACTGCTGCCGCGACCGCGAATAGTAGGTGCCCTTGCGGGTGGCGAGGGTGAGCGCGAGGGCCCGGTCGTCCATCCACGCCATCATCAGCACCTCGCCGGTGCCGCGCTGCTGCGCGATCGCCGGGACCAGCCCGTCGGCGGTGCGCTTGAGCCGGGCGGCGATCGCCGGATCCAGCTCCGTGCCATCGATGTTCTCGGTCATCGCACCGTGATCCCTTCTGCGCGCATCGCATCCTTGACCTGGCCGATGGTCAGGTCGCCGAAGTGGAAGACGCTGGCCGCGAGCACCGCGTCCGCCCCGGCCGCCACCGCCGGCGCAAAGTCCGCGACCTTGCCGGCGCCGCCGCTCGCGATGACCGGCACGGTCACGGCCGCCCGCACGGCGGTGATCATCCGGATGTCAAAGCCCTCCTTGGTGCCGTCCGCGTCCATCGAGTTCAGCAGGATCTCGCCGACGCCGAGCTCTGCGCCGCGCACCGCCCACTCGACCGCGTCGATGCCGGTGCCGCGCTTGCCGCCGTGCGTGGTGACCTCCCAGCCCGACGACGTCGCCGGCTCGCCCTCCGGGACCGTGCGCGCATCCACCGACAGCACGATGCACTGCGAGCCGAAGCGCTGCGACATCTCGCGCAGCACCTCCGGCCGCGCGATCGCGGCGGTGTTGACGCTGACCTTGTCCGCGCCGGCGCGCAGCAGCCGGTCCACGTCCTCCACGGTGCGCACACCGCCGCCGACGGTGAGCGGGATGAACACCTGCTCGGCGGTGCGGCGGACGACGTCGAGCATCGTCGACCGCTCCGCGCTCGACGCGGTCACGTCGAGGAACGTGAGCTCGTCGGCGCCCTGCGCGTCGTATGCGGCGGCCAGTTCGACCGGGTCGCCGGCGTCGCGCAGGTTCGCGAACTTCACCCCCTTGACCACCCGGCCCTGGTCGACGTCCAGGCAGGGGATGACCCGTACCGCAAGTGTCATGTCAGCGATCCATCCGTTTCGGTCCGGTCGGGCGAGTACGAGGCGGGCTCCCCGAGTTCGGTGAAGATCTTCAGCAGTTCGGCGTGCACCCCGGGCGCCGCGGCGAGCACCGACGGCGATCCGGCCCGCCACGGCCGGCCGGCCAGATCGGTGGCCACTCCCCCGGCGGCCCGCACCAGCGCGACCCCGGCCGCGCTGTCCCACGGGTTCTGACCGAAGGCGATGGCGCCGCCCAGCGCACCGCCGGCGGTGAACGCGAGGTCGGCCCCGATGCTGCCGTGCATCCGCAGCCGCCGCACCGACCGGCTCAGCTCGGTCAGCGCGGCGAGGCGGTACCGGCCGGGATAGCGGCCGCGGCCGTCGATGTTGAAGGTGCCCATCGCGATGATCGACTCCCGCAACCGGCCGTCGTCCAATCGGGGCAGGGGCTCGCCGTTGCCGAGCACCGGGCCGCCGAGCACGGCGGCGTATGTCCGGCCCACCAGCGGCAGCCAGGTCAGCCCGAGCACCGGAATCCCGTTGTGCACCAAGGCCAACAGCATCCCGGCCAGCGGCAGCCCGGCCGAGTAGTTGACGGTGCCGTCGACCGGGTCGAGCAGCCACACCGTGCCGGTGCCGACGTCGGGACCGCCGAACTCCTCGCCGTGCACCGCGATCCCTGTGCGCTCGAGCAGTTCGCCGCCGAGCCGGCGTTCGAGTTCGATGTCGACCTCGGTGGCGAAGTCGTTCGGCCCCTTGGGCACCGCGCTCGGGGCGCCGAGCCCACTCCGGAAGCGTCCGGCCGCGGCGTCGAGCAGGCCCGTGGCCACGGCCAGCAACTCACCCGGATCCGCCGGCAGATCCGTGGGGATCTGCCCGGAGATCTCCGGGGGGTCGATGGCCGGGCTCACGTGGCTGCCATTGCTCAGGCGGAGACCGCGGCCAGCGCCTCGGGCAGGGTGAACCGTCCCGCGTACAGGGCCTTGCCGACGATCGAACCCTCCACGCCCTGACCGGTCAGCCTGGCGATCGCGCGCAGATCGTCGATCGTGGACACGCCACCGGAGGCGATCACCGGTGCGTCGGTCGCCGCGCACACCTGCGCGAGCAGGTCGACGTTCGGTCCGGTCAGCGTGCCGTCCTTGGAGACGTCGGTGACCACGTAGCGGGCGCAGCCGTCGCGGTCGAGGCGCGCGAGCACCTCCCACAGGTCGCCGCCGTCGCTGACCCAGCCGCGGCCACGCAGCCGCCACTGCCCGTCGATGTTCTTCACGTCCAGGCCGACCGCGATCCGCTCGCCGTGCCGGGCGATGGCCCGCGCGCACCACTCGGGGTCCTCGATCGCCGCGGTGCCGAGGTTGACGCGCGCGCAGCCGGTCGCCAGCGCCGCCTCGAGCGAGTCGTCGTCGCGGATGCCGCCGGACAATTCCACCTTCACGTCCAGTTCGCCGACGACCTCGGCGAGCAGGTCGCGGTTGGACCCGCGGCCGAACGCCGCATCCAGGTCGACCAGGTGCACCCACTCGGCGCCGTCGTGCTGCCACTGCAGCGCGGCCTCACGGGGCGAACCGTAACCGGTCTCGCTCCCCGCCTCTCCTTGGACGAGACGGACCGCTTGTCCGTCGGCGACATCGACTGCAGGCAACAAAACCAGGCTCACGTGCACCAACCCTAATGGTCGCCGCGGCGAGGACGCGCCGCGGGTGCGGCACGGTTCACCGGGTGTGCCGCCGATCCCGTCACAGGCTCTGCACCCAGTTGCGCAGCAGTGCGGCCCCGGCGTCGCCGGACTTCTCCGGGTGGAACTGGGTGGCCGAGAGCGGACCGTTCTCCACCGCCGCCAGGAACGGGCCGCCGTGCTCCGACCAAGTCAGCTTCGGCGGGGTCAGCAGCTCGGACGGCTCCATCTCCCAGCGCTGCACCCCGTAGGAGTGCACGAAGTAGAACCGGGTGTCCGCATCCATGCCGGCGAACAGCACACTGTCCGCCGGCGGCTGCACGGTGTTCCAGCCCATGTGTGGCAGCACCGGCGCGCTGAGCTGCTCGACGGTCCCGGGCCACTCGCCGCAGCCCTCGGCCTCGATGCCGTGCTCGACGCCGCGATCGAACAGGATCTGCATGCCCACGCAGATGCCCAGCACCGGCCGCCCGCCCGCGAGGCGCTCGCCGATGATCCGTTCGCCGCGCACCGCCCGCAGGCCCTCCATGCAGGCGGCGAACGCGCCGACCCCGGGCACAACCAGCCCGTCGGTGGCCAACGCGACCCGCGCCTCGGAGGTGACCTGCACCTCCGCGCCGGCGCGGACCAGCGCCCGTTCCGCCGAGTGCAGGTTCCCCGAACCGTAGTCGAGGATCGCGACGGTCTTGCCGCTCATCGGCTGTACATCCCCTCTGCACGCATGCCCACCGGACACCTCCCGCGCACTAGATCACCCTCAAGATTCCGCCCGCGGCGGCGAGCACCGCCAGCGCGAGCAACACACCCGAAACGAACCTGTTGTTCTTCCACATCGAATAGGCACCGCCGATGAAGAAGCCCGCCAGGATGAACAGCCCGTAGACGAGGAAGTCGCTCACAGGCTGCCCTTGGTGGACGGGACGCCGCTCACGCGCGGGTCGATCTCGACCGCAGTGCGCAGGGCCCGGGCCACCGCCTTGAACTCGGCCTCGGTGATGTGGTGCTGGTCGCGTCCGTACAGCGTGCGCACGTGCAGCGCGATGCGAGCGTTGCTCGCCAGCGACTCGAACACGTGGCGGTTGATCACGGTCGCGTAGGGCACGCCCGGGTAGCCGCCGATCACCGCGTGCAGCATGTGCTCCGGCTCGCCGGTGTGCACGCAGTACGGCCGCCCGGACACGTCGACGGCCGCGTGTACCAGCGCCTCGTCCATCGGGATGTACGCGTCGCCGAACCGGCGGATGCCCTTCTTGTCGCCGAGGGCCTGCGCCAGCGCCTGGCCCAGCACGATCGCGGTGTCCTCGACGGTGTGGTGGGCCTCGATCTCGACGTCGCCCTTGGCCTGCACGGACAGGTCGAAGCCGGCGTGGCTGCCGAGCGCGGTGAGCATGTGGTCGAAGAACGGGATGCCAGTGGATACAGCGGTGTCGCCCTTACCGTCGAGGTTGAGTTCGACGACGATGCTCGACTCCTTGGTCGTGCGCTCCACCCGGGCGATGCGGCCGGTTCCCACGCCTGTCTCCGTCACTGACGCTCCTCCGATGTCGTGTTCGCCGATCCGCGTTCTGCCGATCCGTGCTCTGTCAGTTCCGTCGCCGCGAGCGCGGCGCTCACCCGCAGCAGTTCGTCGTTCTCCGCGGCCAGCCCGATCGTCGCACGCAGGTGCCCCTCGATGCCGACGTCGCGGATCAACACGCCCTCGTCGAGGTAGCACTGCCAGGTCGCGGCGGCGTCGGTGAACCTGCCGAACAGGATGAAGTTCGCGTCGCTGGGCACGACCGAGAAGCCGAGTTCGGACAGCCGCGCCGACACCCGGTCGCGCTGGGCAGCCAGTTCGTGCACGCTGCCGAGGGTCTCGTCGGCGTGGCGCAGCGCGGCACGCGCGGCCGCCTGGGTAACGACCGACAGGTGGTACGGCAGCCGCACCAGCAGCAGCGCCTCGATCACCGCGGGCGCCGCCGCCAGGTAGCCGAGCCGGCCGCCCGCGAACGCGAACGCCTTGCTCATGGTCCGGCTGACGACCAGTTTCGCCGGGTACTGCTCGATCAGTGCGACCGCGCTGGGCACCGAGGAGAACTCCGCGTAGGCCTCGTCGACGATGACGATCCCGCGGGCCGCGTCGAGGACCCGGCGCAGGTCGTCCAGCCCGATGCTGTGCCCGGTCGGATTGTTCGGGCTGGTCACGAACAGCACGTCGGGGTCGTGCTCGGCGATGAGCTCGGCGGCCCGGTCGACGTCGAGGGTGAAGTCGGCGCGCCGGGGCGTGGGCAGCCACTCGGTCTGCGTGCCCGACGCGAGGATCGGGTGCATCGAGTACGACGGCACGAAGCCCATCGCCGAGCGGCCCGGTCCACCGAACGCCTGCAGCAACTGCTGGAGCACCTCATTGGACCCGTTCGCCGCCCACACGTTGGACACGTCCAGCGCGACACCGGTCTGCAGGGTCAGATAGGCGGCCAGGTCGGTGCGCAGCGCCACCGCATCCCGGTCCGGGTAACGGTGCAGGTTGCGGGCGGCCTCGCGGACCGCCTCGGCGACGTCGGCGACGAGCGCCTCGCTCGGCGGGTGCGGGTTCTCGTTCGTGTTCAGCTGCACGGGGACCGTCAATTGCGGTGCACCGTAAGCGGATTGGCCGCGCAGGTTCTCCCGCAGCGGCAACTCGTCGATGCTCGTCCCCGCCCCGGGAACCGTCTTGGACTTGATCTCCCGAGGCGACATCGCGTGTGCCACGCCTACTCCCCCTGGCTCGACAGGTCCGCGCGCAGCGGCTCGAAGCGCAGTCGCACCGCCTCGCCGTGCGCGGGCAGGTCCTCGGCGTTCGCGAGCGCGATGACGTGACCGGAGACGTCGCGCAGCGCCTGCTCGCTGTAGTCGACGACGTGGATGCCGCGCAGGAACGTCTGCACGCTCAGGCCCGACGAGTGCCGCGCGCAGCCCGCCGTGGGCAGCACGTGATTCGACCCGGCGCAGTAGTCACCCAGGCTCACCGGCGCCCACGGCCCCACGAAGATGGCGCCGGCAGAGCGCACCTTTGCGGCGACCTCGGAGGCGTTCTCCGTCTGGATCTCCAGGTGCTCGGCGGCATACGCGTTGACCACGTCGAGCCCCTGCTCGATCGACGACACCAGCACGACCCCCGACTGGCTGCCGGCCAGCGCCGTCGCGACCCGCTGCTGGTGCTTGGTCAGCTCAAGCTGCGCGGTCAGCGCGTCGTCGACCGCGTCGGCGAGCTCGGCGGAGGTGGTCACCAGCACGGACGCGGCCATGACGTCGTGCTCGGCCTGGCTGATCAGATCGGCGGCGACGTGCACCGGATCGGCGGAGTGGTCCGCCAGGATCGCGATCTCGGTGGGGCCGGCCTCGGCGTCGATGCCGACCAGACCGCGGCACAGCCGCTTGGCCGCGGTGACGAAGATGTTGCCGGGGCCGGTGATCAGGTCAACCGGGGCCAGCTCGTCGGTGCCGTCGACCACCGCGGTGTCGGTGCCGCCGTAGGTGAGCAGCGCGACCGCCTGGGCGCCGCCGGCCGCCCACACCTCCTCCACGCCGAGCAGTTCGGCCGCGGCCAGGATCGTCGGGTGCGGCAGTCCGCCGAACTCGGCCTGCGGCGGCGAGGTCACCACCAGCGAGGCGACGCCGGCCTCCTGCGCGGGCACCACGTTCATCACGACCGACGACGGGTAGACGGCGTTGCCGCCGGGCACATACAGCCCGACGCGCTCGACCGGCACCCACCGTTCGGTGACGGTCCCGCCGGGGACCACCTCGGTCGCGGTGTCGGTGCGGCGCTGGTCGCGGTGCACCTTGCGGGTGCGTTCGATGGCGACCTCGAGTGCGGTGCGCACCTTCGGGTCGAGTTCGGCCAGCGCCTGGGTGCGGGCGCTGCGCGGCACCCGGACGGATGCCGGACGCACCTTGTCGAACTTCTCGCTGAGCTCGAGCACCGCCTCGGCGCCGCGCTCGCGGACCGCGTCCACCACCGGTTGGACCTGATGCAGCACGGCGTCCACATCCACTCCACCTCGTGGCAGCGCGGAGCGCAGCTCGGCCCTGGTGGGGGTGCCGGCGCGCAGGTCGATGCGGGCAAGCGTGGTGCGGGCGGGCATGAAGGTCCTCTCGAAGAGCCGACTCGGGGATCGCACAACAGTGGGATCGATCATTCGGGATCGATTATCCAGGATAGTTGCACCCCGGGCGGCCGTCGGCCCGCCGCGGCCCGCGTCACACCCCCGCCACCGCCGCCTTCAGCCGCCGTACCGTCGGGCGAGCCCGAGCAGGGTGTCGGTGATGCCGTGCGCATTCTTCTTCGGGAACCCCGCCAGTTCGAAGACCTTCGGCACCTTCGCTGTCGTGTAGTCCCAGACCTCGGTGACCTGGGTGCGGCCCGGGGACTGCTCGTCGAACTCCCACCGCCAGCGGTGCCCGAACGGGTGGCGCCATTCGATCACCCGGCCCTCGGTGAACTCGGTGACCGTGCTGGTGATCCGGTAGGGCGCGCCGTACATGCGCATCGCCACCGTGAACCTGTCGCCGGGGCCGAGCCGGTCGGGACCGGACACCGTCGACTTCACGGTCCCGGACCCGTCCAGTTCGCCGTGCCGCCGCGGGTCCGCCACGAGAGCGAACAGCTCGGCGGCCGGAGCGTCCACGACCACCCGGCGGGCGACCCGGCGTGGACCCAGGTCGACGGCGGTCACCTTCGTATCGGTCATGGGTCGACGCTACGTCCGGTCGGCGCCGCGCGGCGGTACTCGGCCAGTTCCGTCTCCAGTGCGGTCACCCGACGGTGCAGCGCCTGGATGCTGGCCATGCACACGCCGTTGACGTCGACCGTGGACATCGTGCGGTCCGACGATCCCAGCCCGAAGGTGGCGGCGAAGTCCTGTGCCATCGGGCCCAGGTGCCGCACCGACGGATGATCGAACCCGTACGACCAGACGCTGATCGGCAGTTCGGTCAGCCGCTGGAGCACCTCATCGGCGCCGGTCGGCACCGACGCGGCGCCGCGGACACCACGTCGATGGCCGACCGCCGACCGCACCCAGGCCAGCGGATGACGCGTGCACGCGGCGATCCCCGGATGCGCGGGCTCAGTTCGTGAGTCGACGGACATCGCGCTTGATCCGCACATCACTGAGCAGCAAGCCCAGCCCGAGCCCGGCGGCGCCCAATCCGATGCCGATGGCGCCTCCGCCCAGTCCCAACAACAGTCCCAGCATGATTCCTCCTCGTGGTCTCGCTCGCACCCTCCAGTTTCGTCCTTTTCCGCGATCTCGATAAGGGGCACGAGGGGGTCGATCCGCACCTCCCGGGTGGTCCCGTCCCCACCCTGGGGCCGGTGGCGACCGGCTCGGGTGCGACTGCGGCGGACCGGGGCGGGCATTGCCCCCGGCGGCACGCTCGGCGCACGATGGAACGGTGGACGGCGGCAGCGAGTCTCGACTGTGTTTCGCCGACGGCGCGGGCCATCAGCAGCGCCTGGACCTGTCGACCGATCACCCGCGGCTGACCGTCGGACGCTCGGACCGCTCCGATGTCGCGCTCACCTGGGACGAGGAGGTCTCCCGGCTGCACGCGGTGATCGAATGGATGAACACCCACTGGACGGTCGTCGACGACGGGCTCTCCCGCAACGGCACCTACGTCAACGGTGAGCGCATCGGCGGCCGGCGTCGGCTGCACCACGGTGACGCGATCCGGATCGGCACAACGTTGCTGACCTACCAGGCCTTCGGCGGTACCCCCGACGAGGCGACGCGCATCGCGGCGGAGATGCCGACGGTCCGCTCGCTCACCGACACCCAGCGGGCGGTGCTCGTCGCGCTGTGCCGTCCGTACAAGCACGGGGCGACGTTCGCGAACCCCGCGTCGAATCAGCACATCGCCGACGAGATGTTCCTCAGCGTGGATGCGATCAAGACGCACATGCGGACACTGTTCGCGAAGTTCGGGGTCGAGGACCTGCCGCAGAACCAGAAGCGGGTGCGGCTGGCCGAACGCGCGATGCACAGCGGGATCATCACCGACCGCGACCTGTGAGGCGACAGCGGGTGCGGGCTATACCGCGGCCAGATCGGCGGGCCGGATGCCGGCGCACCCCGGCGCCGGGCCGTTGGCAGCACCACCCACGCCGGCACCGACGCGGGCGACCAGTCCTGCCACGGCCCAGGCGACTTCTTCTGCGCGTTCCAGGATCACCGAATGACCCGCGCCGCTGATCCGGACGAGCTCGGCGCCGGGCAGCGCGGCCGCCATCGACGCGGAATGCTCGAACGGCGTCATCAGGTCGGCCGATCCGCACAGCACCAGCGCCGGGATTCCCGCGACGAGCGTGAGCGCGTGGCGCTCGTCGAAACCGATCAGCGAGCCGATGAACCCGGACATCGTCACCACCGAGGTCTCGTTGACCATGGCCGCGGCCAATGTGGCCACCCGGCCCGCGACCCGCTGGTTGCCGAAGGCCGCCACCCGGACCAGGGACGTGCCGAGCCTGCGGGTGGCCCGCTTCGAACGCTCCATCGTGCGCGGGGCCCGCTGCACCGCGGCACGGAACGCGGTGACCGCCGGGCTCAGCAGCAGCCGGCCCAGTCCACGATCGGCGACCCCGTCCGCCGCGCTGGCGATCATCCCGATCCCGACCACCCGGTCGCCGACGACCTCCGGATGCTGGTGCACGTACGACAGCACGGCCATGCCGCCCATCGAATGCCCGACGAGCACGACCTGCCGGTCGCCCGAGATCGTGCGGACCACTGCACCGAGGTCGCGTCCCAGCTGGTCGATGGTGTAGGTCGCGGTCGGCGCCGCACCCGATTCGCCGTGACCGCGCTGGTCGTAGAACACCATGCGAACCCCGTCGCCCCACAACCCGGCGAGGTGGGCACGCAGGAACGCCCACGACTCGGCCCGCAGGCAGTGCCCGTGCACGAACACGGCGACCACCGGGGCGCCTCTGTCGCCGAACTCCTGCACGGCCAGCGGGACACCGTCGTCGGCCGGCACCGTGCTGCGCCGCGGGACAGGGTCGAGGGTGCAACGGTTGCTCGTCATCTCGGCCTCCTGCGGGTGCGGACCTCATTGCGTACATCGACCAATCTGCCGAGAACGCAACCGCCCGACCAGCGACCCCAGCGGTGGGCGCACCGCCCCGGGGGTGGACGCGACCACCCCCAGGGTGTGGGTCAGCCGCGCCCGAGCACGCTGCCCCCGTTGATCTGCAGGATCTGCCCGGTCGTCCACCCCGCCTCCGGCGAGACCAGATAGGCGATGCCCGCGGCGACCTCGTCCGGGGTGCCGGCCCGGCCGAGCGGGATCTGCGCGACACGCGCCGACTCGACCTCGTCGGTGAGCCGGCCCGCCCAGAACCCGGTGTCGGGGACGAAGCCGGGCGCGACCACGTTCACGGTGATCTGCTGCGGCGCAAGCTGCTGGGCCAGGCCCATCGCCCAGCCGTGCAGCGCCGCCTTGGCCGCGCCGTACGGTCCCGCGCCGCGCAGTCCGGCGATCGAGCTGACCGCGACGATCCGTCCGGCGCGCGGCGTCAGGTGCGGCACCAGCGCCTCGGTGAGCAGCACGGCGGTGAGCACGTTGACGCGGAACGCCTCCTGGTAGGCGTCCGCCACCTCGGCCAGGCCGTGCGCCGAGCGGTTCGGGCTGCCACCGGCGTTGTTGACCAGCACGTCGACCGCACCGTCGGCGGCGAGTTCGCCCGCGAGCCTGTGCACCTGTGCGGGTTCGGTGAGGTCCGCGGTCGCGGTGGTCACCAGTTCGTCGCCGACGGCGTCGTTGATCTCCGCCGCGGTCGCCTCGAGCACCGGCGTGCGCCGGCCGACGATGACCACCCGGTCGCCGTCGACGGCAAGCCGTCGCGCCACCGCCCGGCCGATCCCGCTGCCGCCGCCGCTGACCACGATTCGTCGCGTCATGTCCCCTCCTCGGCCCTACCGTCTGCTCGTTCCCTGCTGCGCTGTCCCTGTCGGATCGGGCCGTAGCAGGGAAATCCGGCGGGTTCGAACGAGCCGCCGACACAGCGCGATCCGCCGTGCCATGCTGACGGAATGGTAGTGCTCGTCGAGGCGGTGCACCGATGCTGGCAGATCCGGAACTGAACCCGTCCGCGGTCGAACTCGGCCGTTTCCTCCCGTGGCCGCGCGACGATGTGTGGCGGGCGCTGACCGAACCCGACCTGCTCGAGCAGTGGCTGATGCGACCCACCGGGTTCGTGGTCGCCGTGGGGACGCACTTCGTGTTCGCGGTGCCGTCGCCGTCGCCGGGCGAGATCGCCTGCGAGGTGCTGGCGGTTCGCCCCGGCGAACGGCTGCTGGTCAGCTGGGTCGATTCCCGCGCCGACCAGCCGGACCCGTGGGTCCTCGACTGGACGCTCGGCGCGCAGGGTCGCGGAACCCGGTTCCTGTTGACACAAACCGGCTTCGACATCGACGATCGTCGCCAGAGGATGGCGCGCAACGCGCTCGAGCGCGGCTGGAAGACCAGCCTCGGTCGCCTGAGTGAGGTCCTCGACAGCGCCGACGGCTGACTGCCGCCGGCGGAAGGAGGCTCCGTGGCGTCACCGACGAACACCTACGTGTCCGCTGCGCACGCGTTCGCCGCGCTGGTGGACACCGTGCCCGAGAGCCTCCTGGACGGTCCGGGGCTGGGCGAATGGGACCTGCGCTCGCTCATCGGTCACGCCTCGCGGTCGCTGACGACAGTCCTGACCTATCTGGACACCACCGCCGACGCCGCAGACATCGACACCCCGGAGCAGTACTACGCCCGCGTCCGTGATGTCGCGGCGACGATGGGCAGCGCCGACATCGTCGAGCGCGGTCGGCGGGCCGGCATCGAACTCGGACCCGATCCTGCGGCCGCCGTGGACGATCTGGTGCAGGCGACGGTGAGCAAGCTCGCGTCGGCCGAGGACCGGTTGATCCGCGTGATCGGAGACCTCGGGATACCCCTGCACTCCTATCTGCCGACCCGGACCTTCGAACTCGCCGTCCACGGTCTCGACATCGCCACCGCGGCAGGCGTTCCCTTCACGCTTCCCGATGACGTGGCGGCGGACGCGTGCAGCCTGGCGGCGCGGATCGCGGTGGTCACCGGTGACAGTGCGACTGTGCTCAACGCACTGACGGGAAGGGCGCCGCTGCCCGCCTCGTTCTCGGTCGTATGAGCAGCGGAGGGCAGGGCGGCACCGATGTGATGTACGACCGGACCGGTCGTACCTACACATCGACCAGGCGTCCCGACCCACGCATCGCATCGGTGATCGATCAGGCGCTCGCCCAGATGGATTCGGTCGTGAACATCGGCGCGGGCGCGGGGTCCTACGAACCGCCGCAGACCGTCGTCGCCGTCGAGCCGAGCGCGGTGATGCTGGCCGCGCGACCGCAGGGCGCGGCCTCTGTGGTCCGGGCCGTCGCCCGAAGTCTTCCCCTTCGCACGGGCTCGGTCGACGCCGCGCTCGCCGTGCTCACGGTGCATCACTGGCGGGAGCTTCGGCGGGGGCTCGACGAGATGAAGCGCATCGCTCGTCGCCGCCTCGTGATACTGACTTGGGACCATGCGGTGACGAAGGACTTCTGGCTGCTCACCGAATACCTGCCGGCTGCAGCAGAAACCGACCGCCGGCTTGCCGTGGACCTTGGCCAGCTGATCGACCTGCTCGGCGACGCCTCGGTCGCGGGCTACACGGTCACGACGGTGCCCGTACCGCACGATTGCCTCGACGGCTTCGGCGCCGCCTACTGGCGCCGGCCACAGGCCTACCTCGAACCCCGAGTTCAGACCGGAATGTCGATGTTGGCCCTGACGCCGAACCACTTACTGCGGGACGGCCTCGAACGCTTGCGTGCCGACATCTCGTCCGGCGCATGGCAACTGCACCACGCGGACCTGCTCGATCGCCACAGCCTCGACGTCGGGTCTCGACTCGTCGTCGCGGACATCCGGCGACCGAACGCGAGACCCGCCACATTCGAACACCCTATCGACTTCGAACATGCGTTCGTGTAGCGTGTGGTCATGGGGATCGGGGAGATCAGGGGTGACGAGCAGACCGCCGCGCTGCTCGATACCGAACTGTGGCAGCTCAGTGACGCTCAGCTGATCGAAGCCATCCCCGCCGTCACCGAACAGATCCACCGATTGCAGGCGCTGCGGGTGAGCCTGGTCGGGGAGACCGACCACCGCCGTGTGGTCCCGGATCCGGCGCATCCCGCGCTCAAACACTGGCTGGCGAACACCCCGACCGGCATGCTGTCGGTGCCCGAAGCGTCCCGCATCGTGTCGCTCGCGCGGCTGCTGCGGAATCAGCCCGATCTTGCCGCCGCGTATGAGTCTGGTGGGTTGCGGGCCGATCTGGCCGTGTTGATCGGCGCGTTCTGCGAAACCCCACCCAAGAACATGCCGGAGGGCATCGTTCCGGAGATTCGGAAGCGGTTGATCGACGAGGTGTCCCACGGAGCCGGCGACGCCGCGACACTACGTAAATCGATCGCCGATCTGCGGGACGCGTTCGCGCAGACCCCGCCGGCGGAGGACACCGACCGTAACGAGTTCTGCGCCTCGCAAACCCTCAACGGCCGGGTTGTCATCAGGGGTGATGTGGATTCGGAGACCGGGGAGATGCTCCTGACGGCCCTGTCGAAACTCTCGGCACCCGTGCCGGGTCCGGGTGGGGAACCCGATCCGAGGCCGGCGCCATTGCGGCGGGCGGACGCGTTCACCGAAATGCTGCGCCGCTTCCACGACTGCGGTGCCGGACCGGTCGAGGGCGGCGAGAAACCACACCTGACGGTGCTGGTGAACATCCACGACCTCCACCACTGCGACGACGACGGCGATGGCGACGGGGAGGGTGGCTGCGAGTGTGGTCGCGGCGGCCACGGGCCTGGGTCGGGATCCGGCTCCGCCGGCGGCCTCGGTCCGCAGATGATGTGGACCGGCCCGCTCTCCCGCGCCTCGACGCGCCGGTTGGCGTGTGACTGCATCATCACCCCGATCATCATCAACGATGACGGCGTCCCATTGAAACTCGGCCGCAAAGACCGGTTGGTTCCCGCCTCGTTACGCCGGGCCTTGATCGTCCGTGACCGGTGTTGCGTGTTCCCCGGCTGCGGTAGGCCCGCCGCCTGGACAGACGCCCACCACATCGTCCACTGGGCCGACGGGGGTGAGACCGACCTGTCGAACACCGTCCTGCTCTGCCGCTACCACCACCGACTGATCCACCACAGCGAGTGGGAAGTATTCATCGGACCCGACCTTTGCCCGTGGTTCCGGCCGCCACGCTCCCGCGACCCCGACCGAAAACCCCTCCCCGCCCACGGCCGCACCGCCGCCTGAGCGGGAAACCGGATCGGCCAAGCACCCGCGCCGGAAAACCAAGCACCACAACCGAACACGCCGACCCCGCATCGCAAGCAGCGATGCGGGGCTGACGTGCACGGGAACCGACGTGGCGCGCCAGCGTGCGCGGGACCAATGCGGCAGGCCCAACGTGCGAGGAACCAACGCGCGCAGGATGGGGCTACTCCCCTAGTCCAGCACCGCCCGGCACCGCCCCGACCACACCCACCGTCCCCACGCGGCCACGACGAATCAGCTACGCCGAATCCGCTACGGCGCCATGTCAACCCATCCCGTGAAGCCCGACGGGTCATGCCGGCCGAGTGCCGCGTGTTCGTACAGGCCCCAGCCCTCCTGCCCGTTGCAGGTGGCCCTCGCCACGTGATCGAGCGTCGAATACGGCAGCATCTGAACGTAGTCCGGCGAGTTCAGGTCGGTCTCCGTCACCAGCGACCAGTCACGCCCCTTCCACTGTCCGTGGGTCCAGTCCGGATCGCCGCCGTAGCCGCAGCCGCGGTGCAGGTTGACGAACGTCTGCGGCTCGACGTCGACCACCAGCGGCTCGCCCCGCGGCGTGGTCAGGTGGATCCGCGCGCCCTTCGGCGTGCGCGTGCCGCTGATGTACGTGGTCTCGAATCGCGGCCAACCCAGTTGCTCCACCCGGCCGTCCTCGAACACCCGGGTGGCGTGGTTGAGCGTCCGGAACCCGTCCGGATCCTCCTGCGCGATGATCACCAGCATGTAGTCGTCGAAACGCAGCGGAACATACGTCCACCAGTGCCCCTCGCGCGGCTCGTCCGCGCGGCGGCCGGCCGGGTCCGGGTCACCGCTGGGCCGGATGCCCCAGGAGCGGTCCCGGCTGCCCAGCCACAGCGACGGATCGACGTCCATGTCCTCGCCGAACACCGACATCGTCCCGGACCACGTGCCGACCTGCGCGAACCGGGTCGCCTCCAGGATGGGCCGGGGACCCTCCATGTTGATGTGTAGTTCCTCGAGCACCGCCTCGAAGCTGCCTTCCCAGGTGATGTCGAACGACAACTGCTCGTGCTCGCAGATCACCCGCACCTTCTCGAGCGGCTCGATCACCTCGATCCGGTAGTCACCGACCTGCGACTCGGTGTCGCGCTCGTCATAGGCGTCCGAGAAGCGCACCGCGATCTGCTTGTCGCCCCGGCGGGCGGTCGCGAAGGCGTCCACCACACCGAGATTCGGGTAGACGCCGAAGCCGGTGACCAGGAACGTGCCGCCATCGCGGTTGTGCGCGTTGAAGTAGTTGCGGTCGTAGAAATTCCGGTCGCTGGTCGCGGTGCGCGCCATCGACAGCGGCGCCTGGTGGATCGGGTACTCGTCGAGCTTGTGCGGCTTCATCACTTCTCCCACTGGTAGGTTCCGTCGATCAGCTGAGTCAGCATGCGGTGGTGCATGACATATTCGTCGGGGTTCTCGTGCGCCTCGACCTCGCCGAAGCGGATCCGTCGCCGCTCGATCCGCGACATCACGATGCCGTGGCGCAGCGCCGCATAGGTCAGATAGAAATCGAGGTCGCACGCCTCGACGCCCGCCACCTCCTCGTACCGCCGGATCACATCGGCCGGCGTGAACATGTCGGGCAGCCCCGGCATCGAGAACTGCTCGGCGAGGTCCTGGAACTGGCGATGGAAGAAGAGGAACCAGCCCAGGTCCAGTTCCCGCGGGCAGAGCACCGCCGACTCCCAGTCCAGCACCGCGGCGGGCACGTCGCCGTCGTACATGATGTTGCCGATCCGCGCATCGCCCCAGCACAGCACGTCGGGCGAGGGGTCCTGCGGCCAGTGGGCCTCGAGCCAGTCGAAGGCTTTTTCCAGCACCGGAATCCGCAGCCCGTCGTCGCGGCGGGTCCATTCGTAGTAGGCGCGCTCGTTCTCGAAGTGCCGGCGCAGGCTCGTCCCCGGCTCGGACCCCGACCAGCCGGCCACCTTGCCGGCCGGATCGTCGACCGCGTGCACCCGGGCGAGCACATCCACCGCCGCGTCCTGGACACGGCGTCGCCCCGCGGCATCCATGTCGTAGAGCCAGCCGCCGAACACATACGGCGGATTGTCCACCGCGACAACGCCGTCGACGCGGGTCATCACCAAGAACGGCGTGCCCAGCGGTTCCGGCGAGTTCTCCACCCACAGCACCTGCGGAACCGGCACACTCGTGTGCTCCCCCACCGCCCGCATGACCTCGTACTGCAGTTTCAGGTCGTAGGCGGGAAACACCGGGAACGCCGAGGCCTCGGGCGTCAACCGCGCCACCAGTTCCGCGGTACGCGCCGTGCCGTCCTGCTCGACCCAGTCGACGTCGAAGAGCACCGAGATGCTCGACATGCCGGAATGTGTGGGCCTCACCAGATTGTGCACGCGCGGCGGCCGGTTCGTCTCCAGACGTGTCGCCAGCCAGTCCGCCAGCCTGCGACCGACCTCCTCCAGGCTCGTGTCGGTTGTGCGGATGACTTCTTCCACACCGTCGGGCATCGCGGTTCCGCCGGCCATGAGGCACCTCCTCGATAGATGGGTGGTCGACCCGGATCGGCGCGATCGGCCTCGCAGGCTCTGCACACGAACAAGATTGGACCTGACGGCCAAAGTTAGACTCAAAGTCTCGATTTTGGGCCGGATTCGCGAAGATCCACCGATACTTGTGATCACCGACAGCCCCGACTGTTCAGTGACACGGACCGAATCGGGGCCGCGACACACTCGGGCCCGACGACGGAAGATGAGGTCGATGAACAAGGACACCACCCTCGGCCGGCGCGAACTGAACAAGCGCCAGACCCGCGAGCGCCTGTTGAATGCAGCGCGGGAGGTGCTCGCCGCCGAAGGCCAGGGCGGCACGGTCGAAGAGATCGCCGAGCGCGCCGAGGTCTCCCGCGCCACGTTCTTCAACTACTTCCCCAGCAAGGACGACCTGCTCGCCGCGTTGTACGAGACCCACATGGACTCGTTGACGCGCGTCGTCGACGACCTGCTGGCCCGGGAGACGACGACGCAGGCCCGGATCGTCGGACTGTTCACCGATTTCGTCCGCGAGGCGGAGGCGCTCCCCGGGTATCTGCGCGCGATGACGCTCGAACTCGAACGCATCTCGACCTCACCGCAGGTGGTAGCCGCGCGCGGCGACCGGTTCACCGCGCAGATCGTGCGCATCGTCGATCTCGGGGTCCGGCGCGGCGAGGTGCGCACGGACCACCCGCCGCAGTTCCTCGCCCAGATGGTCTCGGCGATCTACCTGTCCACGATCCGCTACTGGCACCACGATCCCGCGTACGACTTCGTCGGAACCTTCGCCAAGGCCGGCCTGTTCGTGGCGGAGTCACTGGCGCCCGTGGAGAAATGACCTACTGCGCGGGGATCGCGGCGGTCTCGCCGGAGACGAGCACACACCGGGTGCGCGAGTAGATGGTGGGCATACAGCGGTTGCAGTGGATACACAGCGACTCGGTACGACTGTCCGCCTCGATGCGGGAGATCAGGTCCGGCTCCCGCAGCAGCGCCCGGCCCATCGCGACGAAGTCGAAACCCTCGGCCATCGCCCGGTCCATGTGCTCCTTCTCGGTGACACCGCCGAGCAGGACCAGCGGCATCGACAGCGCCGCGCGGAACTGGCGCGCGCTCTCGAGCAGATACATCGGCTCGTACGGATAGCTCTTCAGGAAGAACCGGCCGACCGCCCGCAGTCCCGCGCGCGTCGGCTGCGGGAACGCGGCGGCGAAGTCGCGCAGCGGCACCTCCCCACGGAACAGGTACATGGGGTTCTTCAGCGAGCTGCCGGCGGTGAGCTCGAGCGCATCGAGGACGCCGTCGCCCTCGAGCCACTGCGCCACCTGCAGGGACTCGTCCAGCCAGAACCCGCCGGGGGCACCGTCGTCCATGTTCAGTTTGGCGAGCACCGCGATCTCGTCGCCGATCTCGTCGCGGACCGCGCCCGCGACCTCACGCGCCACCCGGGCACGGTTGCGCAACGACCCGCCGTAGTCGTCGGACCGCTTGTTGATGCGCGGGCTCAAGAACGAACTCGCGAAGTAGTTGTGTCCGAAGTGGATCTCGACCGCATCGAAACCGGACTCGACGGCCAACCGCGCCGCGCGCGCGTGATCGGCGGTGACCCGGCGGATGTCGGACTTGGTGGCACCGCGCGTGAGCATCATGCTCAGCGGGCTGATCTGCGGACTCGGCGCCAGCGCGGTCTTGCGGTTGGACCTTGCGTTGGCGACCGGGCCGGCGTGCCCGATCTGCGCGGACGCCTTCGCGCCCTCCGCGTGCACGGCATCGGTCAGCCGCCGCAGCCCGGGGACCGCCTCGGGGCGCATGTAGATCTGGTGCCGGTCGGTGCGCCCCTCGGGCGAGGCGGCGCAGTACGCGACGGTCGTCATGCCCACCCCGCCGGCGGCCACGGACCGGTGGAACTCGATCAGGTCGTCGGTGACCAGCGCGTCGGGCGTGCGACCCTCGAAAGTCGCCGCCTTGATCGTCCTGTTGTGCAACGTGATCGGGCCCAGCCGGGCCGGATCGAAGATGTTCGCCACCGGAGGCGTTGTCACTGACGGCACTGTCGGCCCCTCTCACACACGCTGATCGTCACGCACGTAATCTGTGCCACAACCATACAGTTGAACGCCAGAGTGTCTAGTCGCCCTCGGGAGCGCTGGACCCACTCGGGCGACAGTTACAAGGAGTGGAAATGGGCAACGAGAACACCGCATTCGAGGGCAAGGTCGCACTGGTCACGGGTGCCGCGCGCGGGCAGGGGCGCTCACATGCGCTGGCGTTCGCCGAGCGCGGTGCGGACCTGGTGATCTGCGATCGGTGCGCCGACACCGCGGGTGTCGCCTACGCCCTCGGCACCCAGGAGGAGCTCGCCGAGACCGCCCGGCTGATCGAGGGCCTCGGCCGGAAGGTCATCTCGGCGAAGGTCGACACCCAGAACCGTCCGGCCCTCGAGCAGCTGGTGGCGCGCGCCGAGGAGGAGTTCGGCCATGTCGACATCGCCGTCGCCAACGCGGGGGTCTCCGGGATGTCGCCGATCACCGAGCACTCGCAGGCGGTGTGGGACGACGTCGTCGGCACCAACCTGACCGGCGTGTTCAACACCCTCGCCGCGGTCGCGCCGGGCATGGCGCAACGCGGATACGGGCGCATCGTGACCGTCTCGTCGATGCTGGGCCGTAGCTCGGCCCCGACCCAGGCCGCCTACACCGCGTCGAAGTGGGGCGTGATCGGCATGTCGAAGTCCGTCGCGCAGGAACTGGCGCACTCGGGCGTCACCGTCAACATCGTCGCCCCCGGCAACATCGACACCCCGATGGTCCGCAACGACAACCTGTTCCGCACGATCCGCCCGGACCTGGACGCCCCGACGTGGGACGACGTCGCACCGATCCTCGGCATGCTGCACGCGCAGCCCGTCGCGATCCTCGACCCCGCCGAGGTGACCCGTGCCGTGCTGTTCCTCACCGACGAGGCCAGCGCCCACATCACAGGCATCGTGATCCCGGTCGACGCCGGCGCCGCGACCCGCACCTCCGCCTGAGCCGATCCTCCGGTGGAGCCGGCGCGTGGCCCCGGCTCCACCCCGGGTCTACATGTCCGGGTCTACATGTCCGGGTCTACATGTCCAGGCCGAGGTCCAGCACGGTGGCCGAATGCGTCAGGGCCCCGACCGCGAGATAGTCGACGCCGGTGCGGGCGTAGTCCGCCGCCATGTCGAGCGTCAGGCCACCGGAGGACTCCAGCTTCGTCTGCGGCGACACCTTGTTGCGGCGCTGCACGGCGACCTGCGTCTGCCACACCGGGAAGTTGTCCAGCAGAACGGTTTCCGCGCGCTCGGCGAGCACCTCGTCGAGCTGCTCGAGGCTGTCGACCTCGACCTCGCAGGCGACCTGCGGCGCGACCGCCCGGACCGCCCGCAGCGCCGCGACCACCGAGCCGGCGGCGGCGACGTGGTTGTCCTTGATCAGCGCCTCGTCGCCGAGTCCCATCCGGTGGTTCACGCCGCCCCCGACACGGACCGCATACTTCTGCAGCCCGCGCATGCCGGGCAGCGTCTTGCGGCTGTCGCGGATGCGGCAGTCGGTTCCGGCGACGGCCGCGACCCACCGATGGGTCGCGGTCGCGATGCCGGACAGGTGGCAGACGAGGTTGAGCATGGTGCGCTCGGCGGTGAGCAGCCCGCGGGTCGGCGCCAGCACCGACAGCGCGACGTCTCCGGGTGCGAGCACCGTGCCGTCGGCGACCCGCTCGAGCACCTCGTAGCCGCCGGCGCCGATCACCTCGTCGAGCACCAGCAGACCGACATCGAGGCCCGCGACGACACCCGGTGCACGCGTGGCCATCACGGCCTTCGCGGACGCACCCTCGGGCACGGTGGCGTTCGAGGTGACATCCGGGCCATACCGCAGGTCCTCGTCGAGTGCGAGCCGCACCAGCGCATGCACCTCGTCGCGGTCGAGTGCCTCGGGCCAGTTCGTCTGGCTGCTCATCAACGTGCTCCTGTCAGTTCGGGGAGGACCAGTGCGCCGGTCTCGTCGCGCCGCACCTCGATGCTGTGCCGCCACGACTCGCGGGACCCGGGATGATCGCTGCGGGTGTGGCAGCCGCGACTCTCGGTGCGCACCCGCGCCGCCAACAGCAGGGCCGACGCGGCCACGGTCAGCGCGGCGTCCTCGAGTCCTGCGACGTCGGTCGGCATGTGGTGCGGTCCGGTCGCCAGCGTCTGCGCCAGTTCCGCTGCGGCCCGGTCGAGACCGTCGCCGTCGCGCACGACCGACGCGTGGGCGGCCATCAGCCGCTGCACCGCCGCGCGGTCCACGCGGGCCACCGGCCACGGGCGCACGTCGGTCACCTCGACCCGCAGGTCCGCCCGCTCGGCCGCCGCGATCCCAGCGCGTTCCCCGACGACCAGCCCTTCGAGCAAACTGTTGGAGGCCAAGCGGTTTGCGCCGTGCAGTCCGGTCCGGGCTACCTCACCGGCCGCGAACAGACCGGGCACCCCCGTGCGTCCGGAGGTGTCGGTCACGACGCCGCCGCAGGCGTAGTGCGCGGCCGGCGCCACCGGGATCAACTGCGTCGCGGGGTCGATCCCTGCGGCCAGGCAGGAGGCGGTCACGGTCGGGAACCGCCGCGCGAATCCGTCCAGCCCGCGCGCATCGAGGTGGACGTGGTCGGTGCCGAGTTCGGTCATGCGCGCCGCGATGGCGCGCGAGACCACGTCCCGCGGGGCGAGGTCGCCGCGCGGGTGTACACCCTCGGTGACCGACCGGCCCGCGGAGTCGACCAGCCGGGCACCCTCGCCGCGGACCGCCTCGCTGACCAGCGGGCGTCGGCCTACCCCGCCCGGCGCGAACAGCACGGTCGGGTGGAACTGGACGAACTCGAGATCGGCCACCGCGGCCCCGGCGTCGAGGGCCAGCGCGACGCCGTCGGCGGTCGCCCCGGACGGATTGGTGCTGCACGAGTACAGCTGACCCATCCCGCCGGTCGCCAGCAGCACGGCCGGGGTGTGGATGACTCCGAAGCCCTTGTCGGACAGCACGATCAGCCCGGACACACCGTTGCGGTCGGTGACGATGCGGGCCGCAGCGGCACCGAACAGCACCGGCAGGCCGGCCGCGCCGAGCGCGCGCTGAACCTCGGCGCCGGTCGCGTCGCCGCCGGCGTGGATGATCCGGCGGGTGCTGTGTCCGCCCTCGCGGGTGCGTTCGACCCGGCCGTCCCGTCCACGGTCGAACACCGCGCCGAGGTCGACCAGCGCCGACACCGCCTCGCGTCCGCCGGCGACGATCGAGCGCACCGCCGTCTCGTCGCACAGCCCGGCCCCGGCCACACAGGTGTCCTCGACGTGCGAGTCGACCGAGTCCGCCTGCAGGTCACCGACGACGGCGATGCCGCCCTGCGCGTACTGCGTGGCGGTGTCGGTCGGGCCGCCCTTGCTGACGGTGAGCACACTCAGACCGCGCAGCGACGCCGCCCGCGCAGCGGTCAGCCCGGCCACGCCGCCGCCGACCACCACCAGGTCCGCCCGCGCTTCCCACGCCACCGCCGCCGGCGAGGCGGTCCGGTACGCGGCGCCGCGCGTCATTACTCGCCGCCGCCCGGGTTACCGATCTCGATCATCCGCTGCACCGACCGGCGCGCCCGCTCGGCGACGTCGGGTGCGACATCGACCTCGTCCTTGCCCTCGATCAGGCAGCGCAGCAGCGCGGCCGGGGTGATCATCTTCATGTAGGGGCAGGACGCGCGGTCGTTGACCGCCTGGAAGTCGATGCCCGGGGCGGCGTTGCGCAGCTGGTGCAGCATGCCGACCTCGGTGGCGACGAGCACCTGGCGTGCGCCGGTCGACTTGGCCGCCTCGATCATGCCGCCGGTGGACAGGATCTTGACCTTGTCCTCGGGCACAAAGCCCTCACCGGCGAGGTAGAGCGCCGAGGTCGCGCAGCCGCACTCGGGGTGCACGAACAGGTCCGCGTCGGGGTGGGCCTTGGCCCGGGCCGTCAGCTCGTCTCCGTTGATGCCCGCGTGCACGTGGCACTCACCGGCCCAGATGTGCATGTTCTCGCGGCCGGTGACCCGCTTGACGTGGGCGCCGAGGAACTGGTCGGGCAGGAACAGCACCTCGCGGTCCGGGTCGATCGACGCGACCACGTCGACCGCGTTCGACGACGTGCAGCAGATGTCGGTGAGGCCCTTGACCTCCGCGGTGGTGTTCACATAGGACACGACGACGGCGTCCGGGAACTCGTCCTTCCACGCCCGCAGGTCGTCCGCGGTGATCGAGTCGGCGAGCGAGCACCCGGCCCGCTGATCCGGGATCAGCACGGTCTTGTCCGGGCTGAGGATCTTCGCGGTCTCGGCCATGAAGTGCACGCCGCAGAACACGATGGTGTCCTCCGGGGCCTCGGCGGCGATCCGCGAGAGCGCCAGGGAGTCGCCGACGTGGTCGGCCACGTCCTGGATCTCCGGCAGCTGATAGTTGTGCGCGAGTAGCGTGGCGCCGCGTTCGTCGGCGAGCCGACGGACCTCCTCGGCCCACTCGGGAGTGCCGGCGACACCGGAGTATCCGCCCTCCCCGTCCTGGATCTGCTGGTGCAGCTCGGACATCGTCATCTGCGGACTCGCCATGACAGTTCTCCTCGTTCGAGTTTTCGACTTATAATCGAAAACATGAGACATGGTAACACCCGCCACGAAGTGCTCGTCGCGGTGTTCCAGGTTCGCGACGGGGAGCTGTGCGTGCTGCTGTGGCAGCGGGCGATGGAACCCGAGCTCGGGACCTGGTCCCTGCCCGGCGGGCAACTCGGCGACGAGGAGGACCTGCCCACCTCCGCGCGCCGTCAGCTCGCCGAGAAGGTCGACGTCCGCGAGATCACCCACCTCGAGCAGCTGTCGGTGTTCTCCGACCCGCACCGCATCCCCGGCCCGCGCACCATCGCGTCGACGTTCCTCGGACTGGTCCCCTGCACCTCGGACCCGCACCTGCCACCGGACACCGCCTGGCATCCGGTCGCCGCGCTGCCGGCGATGTCCTTCGACCACGCCACAGTGGTCGCCCACGCCCGCACCCGGCTGGCGGCGAAGCTGTCGTACACCAACATCGCGTTCGCGCTGGCGCCGGACGAGTTCTCCATGTCCACCTTGCGCGAGTTGTACTGCGCCGCACTGGGACACAGCGTGGACGCGACGAACCTGCAGCGCGTGCTGGGCCGGCGCAAGGTGATCACCCCGACCGGCACGACCGCACCGTCAGGTCGCAGCGGCGGCCGTCCGGCCGCGCTCTACCGGTTCACCGAGTCACGGCTGCGGGTGACCGACGAGTTCGCCGCCCTGCGGCCGCCCGCCTGAGTCCGGGCCGGGGCCGTCGATACCGGAGCCGCCCGAGGCGGGACCTGCCGAGTCGGGACCTGCCGGGGCCCGGTACTCCTGATCGCCTGCGCCGAGCCCGTCCCACGGGCTGAGCACGGCGGCGAGCAGCACGACCACCCCCGCGCCCAGCGCCTGACCGATCAGCGCGACCCACCCGCCGCACCAGGTCAGCAGCGGGCTCAGCCAGTCCGGTCCGACCACGCGGATCTCGCTCAGCCGCAGCGACGGCGGGATCGCGACGACCTGGCCCAGATCGAAGTCGCCGCCCACCGGGAACCGATGTGTGGCGAGCGAGACGCCCACCTCCTCGGCCAGCCAGGCACCGAGCAGACAGCCGAGCACCAGCCCGACCACCATGAGCGGGCCGCGCGCGCTGCGCCACAGCCAGGCGACCGCGCCGCACAACACGCCGAGCGCGAGCGACATGAACGCGAACATCCCGATCGCGTCGAACCGGTGGGTGCTCTCGTTCATCAGCGAGATCGCGCCGTCGTGCCCGATCAGCACGTGCTCGGGCGGCGCGAGCAGCCCCCACACCACGCCGAGCAGGGCGCCGGCCAGCGCCGATCCGATGCCGATGAGCGCGGGCGCGCGCACGATCCGCAACACGCGCCGGGGCCCCTTCTCGATCTCACCTGTCACGTCGATACACACTAGAGCCTGCGCGGGTACGCCGATCCGCGACACAGAGACGAAGCACCACGACGACCCACGGGGCGCCGGCCGATCGACACGAACAGTGACGGCCTGCTCACCGACGACCGAGCAGCACCGAGTCGACGACACCGTGCCGGGAGCACTTGGCCCACCAGCCGTCCGGCACCACCTGCACGATCATCCGGCGCCCGCACTGTCCGCAGTAGCGCGGCGGCTCGAGACCGAGCTGCGCGGAGGTCGGCGACAACCGGCCCGAGGCGCCGGCATCGAGCTCGATGCCCGTGTACACGTTGAACCGCACGTTCTCTTCCGAGAGCGGCCCACCGGTGCGGACGGCCAGTTCCATGGCCTGGTCCACGGCTGCCTCGCGCATCACAGGGTGGAGTTCAGGGCCTTGATCGGCATCTCGAGCTCGCCGAGCAGGTCCAGGTCGGTCTCGGCGGGGCGGCCGAGCGTGGTCAGGTAGTTGCCGACGATGACCGCGTTGATGCCGCCGAGGATGCCCTGCTTGGCGCCGAGGTCGCCGAGGGTGATCTCGCGGCCGCCCGCGAAGCGCAGGATCGTGCGCGGCAGCGCCAGGCGGAACGCGGCGACCGCCTTGAGCGCCTCGCTCGCCGGCAGCACCTCGAGGTCGCCGAACGGCGTGCCCGGGCGAGGGTTGAGGAAGTTCAGCGGCACCTCGTCGGGCTCGAGTTCGGCGAGGTTCGCGGCGAACTCGGCGCGCTGCTCGAGCGTCTCGCCCATGCCGAGGATGCCGCCGCAGCACACCTCCATCCCCGCCTCGCGGACCATCTTCAGCGTGCCCCAGCGCTCCTCCCAGGTGTGGGTGGTCACCACATTCGGGAAGTGCGAGCGGGAGGTCTCGAGGTTGTGGTTGTACCGGTGCACGCCCATCGCGGCGAGCTGGTCGACCTGCTCCTGGGTGAGCATGCCCAGCGAGCACGCGACCTGGATGTCGACCTCGTTGCGGATGGCCTCGATCCCTGCGGCGACCTGCGCCATCAGCCGGGCGTCGGGTCCGCGCACGGCGGCGACGATGCAGAACTCGGTGGCGCCGGTCTTGGCGGTCTGCTTGGCAGCCTCGACCAGGCTCGGGATGTCCAGCCAGGCGGAGCGGACCGGCGACTCGAACAGCCCGGACTGCGAGCAGAAGTGACAGTCCTCCGGGCAGCCGCCCGTCTTGAGGGAGATGATGCCCTCGACCTCGACCTCGGGGCCGCACCACTTCATGCGGACGTCGTGCGCGAGCGCGAGCAGTTCCTCGAGCCGGTCGTCGGGCAGTTGCAGAACCTGGAGGATCTGGTCCTGGATCAGCGCCTCGCCGCGCTCGAGGACCTGTTCGCGCGCGGTCGCGAGGATGTCGGTGCTGACGGCGGTCTGGGTCACTGCTGCTCCTTGGGGGCTGAACTGTGGCTGGGGGGCACGGGTGCGGCGCCCTGTGCCGTACGGCATCTTCCGACGTCACACACCGCGCATGCACCTCGCACGACACCCGGGGGCTGCGAGGTGCATGCGCGGCATGCGAGGTCCGGGTCGATGCCGACAACTCTCGACTTGAACACCGTCCAAGTTGAACGGCGTTCAGGTTAGGGTTGGGACGAATTCGCTGTCAACACCGGCGAGCTGAGAAGCTGGTTGGACCGACGTTCTTCGTCACACAATGTTCTTCGTCGTTCTTCGTCACCCATGTTCTTCGCCCGGCAAAGGAGCCCACCGTGCAGTTGCGACGCGCAGACGTCCTGGCCGGCGCCATCGCGATCCTCGACGAGTACGGCCTCGCCGACCTGACGATGCGGCGCCTGGCCACCTCGCTGGGCGTGCAACCGGGCGCGCTGTACTGGCATTTCCCCAACAAACAGTCGCTGCTCGGGGCGGTCGCCGACGAGATCCTGCGACCGATGGACGCACCGGTCGACGCCGCCGACTGGGCCGACAGGTTCCGGACGCTGTCCACCCGCATGCGCGACGCGCTGCTCTCCCACCGCGACGGCGCAGAACTGGTCGCCGCCGCCTACGCATCCCGGCTGACAACCAGCGGAGCGCGCGAGGCCCTGGCCCGGGCGGGGACCGACGCCGGGCTCGCCGGCGCCGAGGCCGACCTGGCCGCCGACACGATCCTCTACTACATCCTCGGTCACTCGATGGACGAGCAGTCCCGCATCCAGATGGACTCGCACGGCGCACTGACCGACGACGCGTCGCCGCTGTTCGAGAGCCCCGACGCCGCCTCCCGATTCGAGTTCGGCCTGGGCCTGTTCATCGCCGGGGTCAGCGCGACGCTGCGCGAGCACCAGCACCGCTGATCCCCCGCGAGACACCCGCCGGCGCCGTATCGGGCCGGTCGCGGACCCGACCGACCCGTGGCAGCCCCGACCCGACACGCCTACCGTTGAGGTGAAGGTTTTCGCGGTGATGGCTGGTGGCGCGAGATGGCAGTGTTCGGGGTGTTGGCGCTCGTCGTCGGACTGCTGCTGATCATCGTCGAGACCCACGTGCCGACGATCGGCATCGCCGGCACCGTCGGCGCGCTGTCCGTCGCGTCGGGCGCGGCCCTGTTGCTCTTCTCCGGCGGGTTCGGCCCGTCGGTCGCGCTCCCGGTGGCCGCGGGGGCCGCCGTGGTCGGCGGCGGCCTCGCCGCGGTCGCCGGACCGAAGGTGCTGCGGGCCCGGCGCGCCCCGGTCCGGTCCGGCCCCCAATCGCTGATCGGCACGTCCGGCACGGTGCGCAGTTGGCGCGGCACGGAGGGTCAGATCGAGACCGCCGGCGGATTGTGGCGTGCGCGAATCGAGTTCGGCTACGACGCCGATCCCCCGCTGTCGGCCGGCGAGCGCGTCGTGGTGGAGAGGCTGCACGGGCTCACGCTCGGCGTGCGGCGCCGCGAACCCTGGGAGGTGGAGCCATGACCGCCGTCGTCATCGTCATCGTCGTCGTCGCGTTCCTCGCGCTGGCGCTCCCGGCGAGTTCGGTGCGGATCCTGCGCGAGTACGAGCGCGCCGTGATCTTCCGGATGGGGCGGCTGCTCACCTCCAAAGGGCCCGGCGTGGTGCTGCTCATCCCCGCCGTCGACCGGATGGTGCGGGTGAGCCTGCGCACGGTCACGCTGAACATCCCCGCCCAGGAGGTCATCACCCGCGACAACGTGCCCGCGAAGGTCACCGCGGTCGCCTACTTCCGGGTGATCGACGCGGACCGGTCGGTCGTCGAGGTCGAGGACTTCCTCGACGCCACCGCGCAGATCGCTCAGACGACGCTGCGTTCGGTGCTCGGCCGTGCCGACCTCGACACGCTGCTGGCCGAACGCGAGCGGGTCAACGAGGACCTGCAGAAGGTCATCGACCTGCAGACCGAGCCGTGGGGCGTCAAGGTGACCACCGTCGAGGTAAAGGACGTGGAGATCCCCGCGAACATGCAGCGCGCGATCGCCCGGCAGGCCGAGGCCGAGCGGGAGCGGCGGGCGAAGATCATCAACGCGGAGGGCGAGTTCCAGGCGTCGGCGAAGCTGGCCCAGGCGGCCGACGTGATCAGCGCCAACCCGACGACGCTCCAGTTGCGCTACCTGCAGACCCTGCTCGAGGTGGGCGGCGAGCACAACTCGACGGTGATCTTCCCGCTGCCGATCGACATGATCCGCGCGTTCATCAAGCCCGACTGACAGGCCCGCTTCCCCGGTCCCCGACTGACAGGGAACTGACAGCGCGAGGGCGTTGATCCGTCGACAGTTGTAAATCTACAATTCTTGTGTGACTACAACGATTGCGCCGGCGGCGCCGACCGAGCGCCGCAAGACGATCATCCTCGCGACCTGCTGCCTGAGCCTGCTCATCGTCTCGATGGACGCGACCATCGTGAACGTGGCGCTGCCGGCGATCCGCAGCGACCTGCACGCCTCGGTGTCGCAGTTGCAGTGGGTCATCGACATCTACACGCTGGTCCTCGCCAGCCTGCTGCTGCTCTCCGGCGCCACCGCCGACCGGTTCGGGCGCCGCCGCACGTTCCAGATCGGGCTCGCGGTCTTCGCCGCCGGATCGCTGCTGTGCAGCCTGTCGAACAGCGTCGAGATGCTCATCGCCGCCCGGTTATTCCAGGCGATCGGCGGGTCGATGCTCAACCCTGTCGCCATGTCGATCATCACCCAGGTGTTCCCGGGCCGGCGCGAACGCGCCCGGGCCGTCGGTGTCTGGGGCGCGGTGGTCGGCATCTCGATGGCGCTCGGCCCGATGCTCGGCGGGGTGCTGATCGACACCGTCGGCTGGCGGTCGGTGTTCTGGATCAACCTGCCGGTGTGCGCGGCGGCGATCACGCTGACCGCGATCTTCGTGCCCGAGTCGCGCTCGTCGGTGGTGCGCACCCTCGACCCGGTCGGGCAGGCGCTGGGCATCGTCGCCATGGCAGCGCTCGTGTACGGGCTGATCGAGGGCCCGTCGATGGGCTGGAGCTCGGCGCGGACGCTGACCATCTTCGCGGTCGCGCTGGCCGCCGTCGTCGCGTTCATCGTGTTCGAGGGCCGGCACCACGACCCGTTCATCGACCTGCGTTTCTTCCGCAGCGTGCCGTTCAGTTCCGCCACCGTGATCGCGGTCATCGCGTTCGCCGGCTACGGCGCGTTCCTGTTCATAATGTCGCTGTACCTGCAGGAGGTCCGGGGACTGAGCGCCATCGGCACCGGGTTGCTGTACCTGCCGCTGGCCGTCGCGACACTGGTGTGCTCGCCGCTGTCCGGCCGCGCGGTCGGCCGCTTCGGGATCGCGCCCTCGCTGATCGTGGCCGGGCTGGTCATGTCGGTCGCCGGGCTGCTGCTGACCTTGCTCGGCACCGGCACCTCGCTCGGATTGCTGGCCGTGATGTCCGGCGTGTTCGGCATCGGGTTCGGGCTGGTCAACGCGCCCATCACGACGGCGGCGGTCAGCGGGATGCCGGTCGACCGGGCCGGCGCGGCCTCGGCGGTCGCGTCCACCAGCCGCCAGGTCGGGGTGAGCATCGGTGTGGCACTGTGCGGCAGCGTCGTCGGCACCGCGATGGCCGGTCACATCGGCACGGGTTTCGCCGACTCGACGCACCCGCTGTGGTGGATGGTCGTCGCCATCGGCCTGGTCATCGCCGCGCTCGGCGTGGTGTCGAGGTCGGCGTGGGCGCACCGCAGCACCGCCGCGGTCGCCGAACTGCTCGACGAACCCGAGTTCGCCCCGGCGGCCGCGGGAGGTGCCGGCCGTGCCTGATCGATACGTGCCTGATGACCGCACACCCGACCCGCACCTGGCCGACGAGGCCTGGCGCCTGATGAGTTCACTGGTGATGGACAACCGCGACACCTGGCGGCGCACGGTGACCGAACGGACCGGGTTGCCGTTCAGCAGGATCCGGGTGTTGCGCCGGCTCAAGGCGGGGCCGCTGTCGATGAAGGACCTCGCGGCCGCCGCCACCATCGACGCCCCGGCGGCGACGGTCGCGGTCAACGACCTAGAGGCACGCGGCTACGTCGTGCGCGAGGTGAACCCGGCCAACCGCCGGTGCAAGAACGTCACGCTGACCGCGTCCGGGCAGGAGTTGCTCGCAACCCTGCACGCCCTCGACGACCCGGCACCGGCGCCGCTGGCCGCGCTCGACAGCACCGACCTCGCCGCACTGAACACGATCCTCGGCAAGCTCGCCCACGACCGCGCGCTGCCCTGAGACCGGCGGCGCCACCGGGACCGACGCCGGGCCGGCCGCTCAGGACCGTCGTCGGAAGAGCTTGTCGCCCAGCCACACCAGCGGGTCGTAGCGGTGGCCGGCGACGCGCTCCTTCATCGGGATGATCGCGTTGTCGGTGATGTGGATGCCCTCCGGGCAGACCTCGGTGCAGCACTTGGTGATGTTGCAGTAGCCCAGGCCCATGTCGTCCTGCCCCAGGTCGCGCCGGTCGGCGACGTCGAGCGGATGCATCTCGAGTTCGGCGAGCCGGATGAAGAACCGCGGCCCGGCGTAGGCCTGCTTGTTGTCCTCGTGATCGCGGATCACGTGACAGACGTTCTGACACAGGAAGCACTCGATGCACTTGCGGAACTCCTGGGACCTCTCGACGTCGACCTGCTGCATCCGGTACTCGCCGGGTTCGAGCCCCGGCGGCGGCGTGAACGACGGGATCTCGCGGGCCTTCACGTAATTGAACGACACGTCGGTGACCAGGTCTCGGATCACCGGGAACGTCCGCATCGGCGTGACGGTGACGGTCTCGTCCTCCGTGAACGTCGACATGCGGGTCATGCACATGAGCCGGGGTCTGCCGTTGACCTCGGCCGAGCAGGATCCGCACTTGCCGGCCTTGCAGTTCCACCGGACCGCGAGGTCCGAGGCCTGGGTGGCCTGGATGCGGTGGATGATGTCGAGCACGACCTCGCCCTCGTTGACCTCCACCGTGTAGTCCTGCAGCGCCCCGCCGTCGGCGTCGCCGCGCCACACCTTGAACTTCGCGTCGTACGCCATCTCACGCCTTCCTTCCCGGGTGCTCGGCGAGTTCGTCGTCGGTGTAGTACTTCTGCAGCTCTTCGATCTCGAACAGCGCCAACAGGTCCGGACGCATGGGCTGCTGCGGTTCGGCGTCGACGGTGACGTCGGGCACGACCGGGTCGCCGCCGGCGAGGTGGCAGACCAGCAAGGTGCCGCGCCACGCGCTGACCATGTCCGGGTGGTCGTCGCGGGTGTGACCGCCGCGCGATTCGGTCCGCATCAGCGCCGACCGGGCGACGCACTCGCAGACCAGCAGCATGTTGCGCAGATCGAGCGCCAGGTGCCAGCCCGGGTTGAACTGCCGATGCCCCTCGACGGTCACCCGGTGGATGCGGCCGCGGATCTCGTCGAGGCGCACCAGCGCACGCTCCATCTCGTCGGCGTGCCGGATGATCCCGACCAGGTCGTGCATGGACTGCTGCAACTCCATGTGCAGCGAGTACGGGTTCTCCTGCGCTGCCGGATCATCCGGCGGGTCGAACGGTGCCAGGGCGATCCGTGCCGCCGCGGCGATGTCGTCGGGTGACACCTGCGGACGCTGCGCGAGCGACTGCACGTAGTCGGACGCACCCAGCCCCGCGCGCCGGCCGAACACCAGCAGGTCCGAGAGCGAGTTGCCGCCGAGCCGGTTCGACCCGTGCATACCGCCGCTGCACTCCCCTGCCGCGAACAGTCCCGGCACACAGGAGGACCCGGTGTCCGGGTCGACCTCGATCCCACCCATCACGTAGTGGCAGGTCGGCCCGACCTCCATCATCTCCTTGGTGATGTCGACGTCGGCGAGTTCCTTGAACTGGTGGTGCATCGACGGCAGCCGCCGCTGGATCTCCTCGGCCGGCATCCGGGAGGCGATGTCGAGGAACACCCCGCCGTGCGGAGAGTCCCGGCCCGCCTTGACCTCCGAATTGATCGCCCGCGCGACCTCGTCGCGGGGCAGCAGATCCGGGGTGCGGCGGGCGCTGTCGTTGTCCTCGAGCCACTGGTCGGCCTCGTCCTCGGTCTCGGCGTACTGACCCTTGAACACCGCCGGGATGTAGTCGAACATGAACCGCTTGCCCTCGGCGTTCTTGAGCACCCCGCCGTCGCCGCGCACGCCCTCGGTGACCAGGATGCCCTTCACGCTCGGCGGCCACACCATACCGGTCGGGTGGAACTGGATGAACTCCATGTTGATCAGGTTCGCGCCGGCGCGCAACGCGAGTGCGTGACCGTCGCCGGTGTACTCCCACGAGTTCGACGTCACCTTGTAGGACTTGCCGATACCGCCGGTCGCCATCACCACCGCGGGGGACTCGAACAGCACGAACCGGCCCGACTCGCGCCAGTAGCCGAACGCGCCGGCGATCGCGCCGGACGAATCCTTGAGCAGCTCGGTGATCGTGCACTCGGCGAACACCTTGATCCGCGACTCGTAGTCACCGGTCTGCGCGTGGTCCTCCTGTTGCAGCGAGACGATCTTCTGCTGCATGGTGCGGATGATCTCCAGGCCGGTGCGGTCGCCGACGTGGGCCAGCCTCGGATAGGTGTGGCCGCCGAAATTGCGCTGGTTGATCCGGCCGTCCGGGGTCCGGTCGAACAGCGCGCCATAGGACTCGAGTTCCCACACCCGGTCCGGGGCCTCCTTGGCGTGCAGTTCGACCATCCGCCAGTTGTTGAGGAACTTGCCGCCGCGCATGGTGTCGCCGAAGTGCACCTGCCAGCTGTCCTTGGACGCGACGTTGCCCATCGCCGCCGCGCAGCCCCCCTCGGCCATCACGGTGTGCGCCTTGCCGAACAGCGACTTGCACACGACCGCCACCGACAGTCCCCGCTGCCGGGCCTCGATGACCGCGCGCAGGCCGGCGCCGCCGGCCCCGATCACCACCACGTCGTATGTGTGCCGCTCGACCTCGACCAAAGCCACGCACCTCCGCGCTCGTCCGGGAGCCGACGGTCGGCCCACCGGTACCTGTCCCGCGCGTCAGTTCACGAAGCGCGGGTCCGAGATGGTCCCACTCGCCACCAGCATGATGTACAGATCGGTGAGGATGAGGGTGTACAGCGTGATCCACGCGAACATCATGTGCCGGGTGTTGATGACGCTGACCCACGTCCAGACCCGGTAACGGACAGGATGTTTCGAGAAGTGCTTGAGCCGACCGCCGGTGACGTGCCGGCACGAGTGGCACGAGAGCGTGTACAGCCACAACAGGATCACGTTGGCGACGATGATGATGTTGCCCAGGCCGAACCCGAATCCGCCGGTGGAACCGTGGAACGAGACCACCGCGTCGTAGGTGTTGATCCCCGAGATGATCACCGCGATGTAGAAGAAGTAGCGATGCGCGTTCTGCACGATCAGCGGCAGCCGCGACTCCCCGCCGTAGGTGCGATGCGGCTCGGCCACGGCGCAGGCAGGCGGGGACAGCCAGAACGAGCGGTAGTAGGCCTTCCGGTAGTAGTAGCAGGTCAGGCGGAAGCACAGCAGGAACGGCAACGACATGAACGCCAACGGGATCCACATCGGGACGGTGCCGAAGTGCACCCCGAGGTGGCTGGACCCGGGCGCGCAGGAAGCACTCAGGCACGGCGAATAGAACGGCGACAGGTAGTGATAGCTGTCCACCCAGTAGGCGCTGCGCACGAACGACCGCACCGTCGCGTAGACGACGAAGATCATCAGCCCGACGAAGGTGGCCGCCGGCTGCAGCCACCAGCGGTCCCCGCGCAGTGTGCGCGCGGCGATGGCGGCGCGGCCGGGAGCCCCCACTCCCGACTCGGCGCCCGCCGGGGACGGGCCGCCCGGCGCGGTATCCGCCGGCGCGCTCACCGGTGCTCGTGCGGATGCCCGCCGACACCTTCGTCGTCGGCTCCCTGCCAGAGCGCCTGCTCGTAGGGGGTGTCCGGGATCTTCACGCGCTCACCGGACTCGTAGACGGTGCGCGGCGGCGACTGGTCGAGGTCGCCGGCGTCGATGCCCAGCCGCTCGACGTCGTTGGCCAGCCGGCGCACTGCGGAGGCGTCGCCGTAAAGGGTGCGGAGCGAGCCGACGCACTGTCGCAGGTGCCCGATCGTCCGCTGGAGGTCCGTCATCTCGGTGGTGGTCATCGATTCCTCCAAGTCGCTGCGCGCTGCGCGGAACGAACCGTCGGGGCCGATACCCTCTTGCCGACCGACCTCGCGGAGTGGTCCATATCACAGTACGGCAGTTCGGGTCCGTCCGGCGAAGGATCGAGCGGGCGTTCTCGGGACCGCCGACCAGGTCAGACGAGCGAGGCGAGCCAGGCACGGTCGAACCAGCCCGGCGCCTGCGCGGTGAACCGCGCGCGGTCGAGCGACCCGACACCGGCCGGGATGCGCCCGACCAGGTCGACCCCGGTCACCGACGGCAGGTCGTCGAGGTTGCACCGCATCGCCAGGTCCGGCTCGTCGGGCCATGAGCCCAGCACGATGCCTGCACATCGGACGCCGGCCGACCGCAGCGCCTCGACGGTGAGCGCGCAGTGGTTGAGCGTGCCCAGCGCGGGGTCGGCCACCAGCAGCACCGGCGCGCCGAGGTCGACGGCGACGTCGCGCAGCGTGAACCCATCGGCACCGAGCCGGACCAGCAGCCCGCCCGCCCCCTCGACCAGCGCGAGGTCGTGGTCGCGGCCCAGTTGCCGGGCGGCGCCGACCACCTGGGTGCGAGTCAACTCGGCCATCCCGGCACGCCGCGCTGCAGTGTCCGGCGCGAGCGGTTCCGGGTAGCGGGCGAGCTCGACGGTCGCGGCGATCCCCGACGGGCCCACGCCCACCAGTCGCTGCACCACGGCGAGGTCGCCGCCGACGCCCGGCGCCTCGCCGGTCTGTGCGGGCTTGCACACCGCCACCGAGGCGCCGCTCGCGCGCGCCGCCGCGGCCAGCGCCGCGGTGGCGATCGTCTTGCCGACGTCGGTGGAGGTGCCGGTGACGAGCAGCGCGCTCATGCGGGCACCCCGGTGGCGGCCCGGGCCTGGGACAGCACGTCGGTGAGCACGGCCTCGACGGTGGCCATCTCGTCGGCGCCGAGGTTCGCCCGCGCGGTCAGCCGCAGGCGCGAGGTGCCCGCCGGGACCGACGGCGGACGGAAGCAGCCGACGTGCAGGCCGCGCTCGAGGCAGGCGACGGAGGCGTCGTAGGCACGTTGCGGGTCGCCGAGGACCACCGACACGACGGCGGACTCGGGCACCACGTCCAATCCGGACATGCGCGCGAGGTCGGCGGCGCGCGCAAGCACCGCCCCCGCCCGCTGCGGCTCGCGGCGCAGCACGCCGAGCGCGGCACGGGCGGCGCCGACTGCCGCGGGGGCCAATCCGGTGTCGAAGATGAACGTCCGTGCCACGTCGATCAGGTGTGCGCGTACCCGCGCACCTGCGAGCACCACACCACCTTGCGCGGCAAGCGATTTGGACAGCGTGGCGGTGACCACGACGTCGTGCTGCCCGGCGAGCCCCTGCTCGTGCACCCACCCGCGGCCGCCGTCCCCGCGCACACCGATGGCGTGAGCCTCGTCGACCACCAGCAGCGCGCCGTGCTCGCGGCACACACGGTGCAGGTCATGCAGCGGAGCGAGGTCGCCGTCGGCACTGAAGACCGAGTCGGTCAGCACCAGCGCCCGGCGTTCGGATCGGGCGGCGAGCGCGGCGGCGACGGCGGCGGTGTCGGCGTGTGGCGTGACGACCACCCGCGCCCGGGACAACCGGCAGGCGTCGACCAGCGAGGCGTGGCAGCCGGCGTCGGAGACGATCAGCGTGTCGCGGTCCGACAGCGCGGTGACCACGCCGAGGTTCGCGGCGTAGCCGCTGGCGAAGACCAGACCGGATTCGGCGCCGACGAACTCGGCCAGTTCCGCCTCGAGCAGTTCGTGCTCGGTGGTGGTGCCGGTGACCAGTCGCGAACCGGTCGAACCGGCCCCCCAGCGGCGCAGCGCGGCGGTCGCGCCGTCGATCACCTCGGGGTGACGCACCAGGCCCAGATAGTCGTTGGATGCGAGGTCGATGGCCGCGGCGACCGGGGTCCGCGGGCGCAGTGCCCGTCGCAGTCCGGCGGCACGGCGCTGCTCGGCGCGCTCGTCCAGCCAGCCGAGTACGTCCCTGGGCAATGCGTCACGATCGGTTCCCACGACAGGCACGATACGCGAACTTGAACACCGTTCAAGCTCGCCCCCGCCCTCGGGCCCCGCCGCTTTGGGTGCGCCCGCTACCCCGCGGTCCCGGCGGCCGCGACCATGCCGGCGGCGATCCGGTCCACCTCGTCGCCGGTGCAGATGTACGGCGGCATCGCGTAGATCAGATTGCGGAACGGCCGCAGCCACACCCCCGCAGACACCGCCGCCCCGGTCGCAGCCGCCATGTCCACCGGCTCGGTCAGGTCGATCACGCCGATCCCGCCGAGCACGCGCACCTCCCGAACCCCGGGCAGCTCGGCGGCCGGCGCGAGTCCGGCAGTCAGCCCCGTCTCCAGCGCCGCGACCTCGGCCCGCCAGTCGCGCGAGAGCAGCAGTTCGACCGCGGCGACCGCGATCGCGCAGGCCAGCGGATTGGCCATGAACGTCGGCCCGTGCATCAGCCCGCCGGCCTCGCCCGCGCTGATCACCTCCGCGACCCGGTCGGTGCACAGCGTCGCCGCCAGCGTCAGGTAGCCGCCGGTCAGCGCCTTGCCCACGCACATCACGTCGGGCCGCACGCCGGCGTGGTCGGCCGCGAACAGTTCGCCGGTACGCCCGAAGCCGGTGGCGATCTCGTCGAAGACCAGCAGCACCTCGTGCTCGTCGCACAGCCGACGCAGAGCCCGCAGGTACTCCGGGTGGTGGAAGCGCATGCCGCCCGCACCCTGCACGACCGGCTCGACGATCACCGCGGCCAGCTCGTCGCCGTGCTCGGCCATCGCCGCCGCCAGCTCCTCGACGTAGGCCGGGTCGAACTGTCGCGGCGGCGCCGAGACGAACACCTGCGGGGCGAGCACCTCGGACCACAGCGAGTGCATGCCGCCGTCCGGGTCGCAGACGCTCATCGCCTCGAAGGTGTCCCCGTGATACCCCCCGCGCCAGGTCATCATCCGGTGCTTGCCGGGCCGGCCGAGGCTGCGCCAGTACTGCAGGCACATCTTGATCGCAACCTCCACGGACACCGAACCGGAGTCGGCGAAGAACACCTTCTCCAGGCCCTCCGGGGTCAGCTGCACCAGCAGTTCGGCGAGCCGGGCGGCCGGTTCGTGGGTGAGCCCGCCGAACATCACGTGGCTCATCCGGTCGAGCTGGGCACGGGCGGCCGCGTCGAGCACCGGGTTGCGGTACCCGTGGATCGCCGCCCACCACGAACTCATCCCGTCGACCAGTTCGGTGCCGTCGGCCAGCGTCAGCCGCGCGCCGCGGGCGCTCGCGACGACCAGCGGCGCCGGCGCGGAGGGGAAGGCGCCGTAGGGATGCCAGATGTGACCGGCATCGATCGCGGCGATGCGCTCGGCCGTCAGGCACCCGGGGCTCAGAGGCTCGGGGTGCACGTGCGCTGCTTCGGGCTGCTGGGCTTCCACGGCATCGGAGACTATCCCCGGCCCGTCGCATCCCTGCCCCAGCCCCGTCTCGGCGCTGTCCCATCCGGGCGTCCCGGTCCGCGACACCGGCCCTGGACAGGAACACGTTCTCGTGAGTGACTACCATCACAATCGAGTCGAATGAGAACACGTTCCATGCGGGTGCGCCCGTCAGCAGACGGTCCGACCAGCACGGTTCCGAAAGGGATGATGATGCAGTTCAACCTGGCCGACATCGTCGAAACCGTCGCGTCCGCGGTCCCTGACCGCATCGCGCTGACGTACGAGGGCGAGAACTTCACCTATGCACACCTGGACGCCGAGGCGAACAAGGTCGCCCAGATGTTCGCGCGGGCGGGACTCGGCCACGGGGACCACGTGGCGCTGTTCCTCAAGAACAGCGTCGAGCACGTCACCAGCATCCTCGGCCTGATCAAGATCCGCGCCGTGCCGATCAACGTCAACTACCGGTACACCCCCGCGGAACTCGAGTACATCTTCACCAACTCCGATTCGGCCGCCGTCGTCGTCGAACTGCCCGAGCACCAGGACACGCTCGCTGCGCTGCTCGGCAGCTGTCCGCTGGTGCGGACGATCGTGGTCATCGGCGAGACCACCGCGGCGCTGGCCGCGGCCGCCGCCGAGCGGTCCGTGACGGTGGTGTCCTTTGCCGACGCCCACAACCTGCCCGCGACCGCCGAGTTCGAGACCCGCAGCGGCGACGACATGTACGTGCTCTACACCGGCGGCACCACCGGATACCCGAAGGGCGTCATGTGGCGGCACGACGACTTCTTCCGCAAGCCGCTCTCGGGCGGCAACCCGTACGGCCAGGACCAGCGCCAGGACCTCGCCGAGATCGCCGCCGCCGCCAAGGAATTCCCCGACATGGCGTTCCTCATCGCCGCGCCGCTGATGCACGGCGCCGCGCTGTATTCGCTGTTCACGTTCTTCACCCTCGGCGCCCGCGTGGTGCTCATGCGCGACTTCGACCCCGCAAAGATCGTCTCGGCGATCGAGACCGAACGGCTGCAGGTCATCCTGATCGTGGGCGACGGCATGGGCCTGCCGCTGGTCGACGAGATGGAACGCCGCCAGGGTGAGATCGACCTGAGCTCGCTGTACTCGATCACCAACGGCGGCGCGATCTGGTCGGTGAGCGTGCGCAACCGAATGCTGGCGGTCAAGCCGGACCTGTTGCTGCGCGACAACTTCGGGGCCTCCGAGTCCGGCAACGACGGCGCATTCTCCGTCGACGAGCAGGGCAACCTGCGGATGGCCTCGTCACCGATCCTGACCCTCGTCGACGAGTCGCTCGAGCCGATCACGCCGGGCTCCGACCAGATCGGGTACATCGCCCGCGTGGGCAACGTGCCGCTCGGCTACTACGGCGACGAGGAGAAGACCGCCCGCACGTTCCCGACCCGCGCGGACGGCACCCGGCTGTCGGTCCTCGGCGACATGGGCCGGATCGAGGCGGACGGCACGCTGGTGTTCCTCGGGCGCGGGTCGCAGTGCATCAACACCGGCGGAGAGAAGGTCTTCGCCGAGGAGGTCGAGGCCGCGCTGCACGCACACCCGGCGATCTGCGACGCGCTGGTGGTCGGGGCGCCCGACGAGCGCATGGGCCAGCGGGTCGCGGCGGTGATCGCGACCTACCCCGACGCGACCGACCCGACCCTGGCGGACGTCCAGGAGCACTGCCGACAGACGTTGGCCGGGTACAAGATCCCCCGCTCGATGGTGATCGTGGACGAGGTCAAGCGCACGCCGGCCGGTAAGGCCGACTACCGCTGGGCCAAGGAGGTCGCGACGGCCTGACGGGTGCTGGACGAGGTGGTGACCGAGTTCGAGTGTCGCAGTCACCACCTCGTCGTCGCTGGACGACGCGTTCGGGACCACCGCAAGATCAAGTGACAATTCGACCTGCTGTACGTTCCCGGCACGCTCGGCGCGTGGGCTCGGACCGTCCTCTGCACCAGTCGAGCCAACTCCAATGAGACGGCTCAGGCTCGGCAATCGGTGAGTCGACCTATTTCAGCGGGTTGTACGTCGCCTCCGATGGAACGCTGCAAGTTGTGAATCCGGACATCGATGAATCGAGCCTGGATCCTCAGTGCGCTTGCTGCACATACACGTTCAACGGCATCCGATTCACAAGACCCGCTCCGTCAGGTACGTCACCGAACTAGCTGTTGCGGGTCATGACCCCGTGGGTGCTACCGCACTTCACGACGCCCGACGGCGAACCGAACGCCCCTGGTGCGAGAACTCAGCCCCTACGAGCCATCGTGGCGGCCCAGCCCTCCGGCATCGTTCCGCCGGCCAGGAAGTCCTCGAGGTCCGCGCTCGCCTCGACGTCGAGCACCGCGTCGGCCTGCGGGTAGAGGATCAGCTCCTCCTTGCCGTTGTGCTCCTGTAGTTCGCCGACGAGTTCCCGGCACAGGGTCTCGACCGCAGTCGCGTCGCCCCCGTCGAGTTCCGCCAGTCTGACGTCGAGGTCGGCCATCGTCTGCCACATCTGGCCGTGTTCCTTGAGCATGACCATGACCGGCCCCATCATTCCGGCCGCCTTGAGCGGCGGGAAGAGGAACTCCTCCTCCAGGTAGATGTGCCGGCGCAGCGACACCATCGCGCGGCCGAGCGCATCGATCCGCGTCTCCCCCGCACCGATCGCGGTCACGAACTTCTCGACATCCCCGTCGATCTCGCGATGCTCGCGCTCGAGCGCTGCTCCCAACGTCTGATCCGCCATCGTTCCTCCGACTGGTGATTTTTCACGGAATGTACCGGTGCAAACAGACACTATCCCGCGATGCGGCTCGTCCTCAACAGTGACGCGCCCGCCTCCCGCCGGGCCGGGCGGCCGCACCCGCGGGCGAACCCGGGACATCCGCGGGTGCGCGGGGCGATCATGATGAACGGGACCTGATTCGTTCTCGCGGGAGGTAGCCCGACATGACTGCACCGACACATCGCCTCGGCTGGCTCGGCACCGGACGAATGGGCGTCGCGATGGCGTCGCGCCTGCTCGCCGCGGGAAACGAGTTGACCGTGTGGAACCGCACCCGCGCCAAGACCGCGCCGCTCGCCGACGCGGGTGCGCGAGTCGCCGATGCGGCCGGCGATCTCGGCGTCTGCGACATCGTGTTCACGTGCGTCTCCGCGTCGGCCGATCTGATCGAGGTGGTCGAACTGCTGGTCGCCGCGAACGCCCGACCCGATCTGATCGTGGACTGCTCGACGGTGTCGGCGCAGGCCTCGGCCCAGGTGCGGTCCCGCACCGCCGAGGTGGGGGTCGGGTTCCTGGCCGCGCCGGTCAGCGGCAACCCCGCGATGGTGTCCGCCGGCGACGGGAGCTTCGTCGCGTCCGGCCCCGAGGACGCCTTCGCACTCGCGCGGCCGTACCTCGAACAGATCGGCAGGTCCGCCGTGCGGGTGGGCGAGGCGGAGCAGAGCCGGCTGGTCAAGCTGTGCCACAACCTGTTCCTGGGCGTGGTCGCGCAGGCGTGGATCGAGGTGACCACGCTGGCGGAGAAGGGCGGGGTCCCGCGCGCGGACTTCCTGGAGTTCCTCAACGGCACCGTGCTGGCCTCGGACTGGATCCGCCGTCGCTCGGCCGACCTGATCACCGAGAACTGGTCGCCGACGTTCACGATGGCCTTGCTGCGCAAGGACTTCGACCTCGGCCTGGGCGAAGCCCGCGCGGTCGGGTCCCCGATGCAGCTCGCCGCGACGGTGCACGAGCAGATCCAGTCCGCGATCGGCGCCGGCCTCACCGAACACGACTTTCTGGCGTTGTACCTGGAGCAGGCGCGCGCCGCCGGGTTGCGCGGTTGACCGTGCGCGCGCTGACCGCCACCTACCGGCTGCAGTTGCGCGCGCACGGGATGACGCTCGACGCCGCCGCCGATCTGGTCGACTACCTCGACACGCTCGGCGTCTCGCACCTGTACGTCTCCCCCGTGCTGACCGCGGTGGCCGGCTCTGCCCACGGCTACGACGTCACCGATCCGACCGCCGTGGATCCGGCGCTCGGCGGACGAGAAGCTTTGGTGCGGCTGTCCAATCGGCTTCGGGAACGGTCGATGGGCCTGATCGTCGACATCGTGCCGAACCACCTCGGTGTCGCGCGGCCGCGGCAGAACCGGTGGTGGTGGGACGTGCTGCGCCACGGCCGCGACTCGCCGTACGCGCACTGGTTCGACCTGGACTGGGCTGCCGGGGACGGCCGGTTGCTGCTCCCCGCGCTCGACGGGGACAGGTCCGACCTGCGAATCGACCGCACCGGCCCCGAACCGCTGCTGGCGGTGGGCACCCTGCGGTTCCCGACCATCCCCGGCACCGACACGGGCACCGCCGAGCAGGTCCACCGGCGGCAGCCGTACCGGCTCGTCGACTGGCGCGAACACCGTTGCGGCTACCGGAGATTCCTCGACGTCAACGAGTTGGCCGCGCTGCGGCAGGAGGATCCGGCCGTCTTCGACGCCACCCACGCGCAGCTCGCGACCTGGGTGCGCGACGATCTGATCGACGGCGTGCGGGTCGATCACGTCGACGGGCTTAGCGACCCCGCCGGCTACCTGACGCGGCTGCGTGCGCTGCTGGGCAGGGACCGCAGGCTGTTCGTGGAGAAGATCCTCGCGCCCGGCGAAACCCTCGACCCGTCGTGGCCGGTGGACGGCACCACCGGATACGACGCCCTGCGCACCGTCGGCGGCGTGTTCGTCGACCCGGCCGGCGAGCCGGGGCTGACCGCTCTGTCGCACGACCTCCCCGGCACCGGCGGCCCCTACGCTGACGCACATGCACGCTGGTACCGCGACCTGTGCGTGGATCGCGCGCGAAAGGTGCTGGGCACGAGCCTGTCCCCCGACGTGAACCGGCTGTTGCGCCGATGCGGACGGGCGGACGAGCGCGCCGGCTCCGCGCTGATCGAGGTTGTCGGCGCGTCCACCGTGACCGATTCCCTCGCCGACGCCGTCGACCGGGTCGGCCGCGACCACCCCGAACTGGACGGTCCGCTGACCGAACTCGCGGCGGCGCTCGTCACCGACGGGTCCGCCGCGACCGAGGTGCGCCGGCTGTGTGTCGGCGCCGGCGCGAAGGGCGTCGAGGACGGCGCCTTCTACGTCACGACCCGGCTGGCATCACTGGCCGAGCTCGGCGGCGCCCCGGACCGCTTCGGCGTCACCGCCGCCGAGTTCCACCTGGACCAGGCCGGGCGCGCCCGCCGGCATCCGCTGACGATGACCACACTGTCCACCCACGACACCAAGCGGGGCGAGGACGTGCGCGCCCGCATCGGCGTGCTCTCGCAGTTCCCGCAGCTGTGGTCACGGTGCGTCACCGAGTGGGAACAGCTCGCGCCCAGCCCCGAGCACGGAATCGGCACGCTGCTGTGGCAGACCATGTTCGGGACCTGGCCCACCGACGGTGAGATCACCGGCGAGTACCGGTCGCGACTGCACGCCTTTGCCCGAAAAGCGGGGCGCGAGACGGCGACCCATTCCTCGTGGGAGCGCGTCGATGTCGCCTTCGAGACACTGGTCGAGCACTGGCTCGACGCGGTGCTGGGCGGTCCGGTCGCCGGGTCGATGACGGTGCTGGTCCGCGACCTCGAACCGCACACCCGCGCGGACTCGGTGGGCCAGAAGCTGCTCCAGCTGTGCGGGCCCGGAGTGCCGGATGTCTACCAGGGCACCGAGCTGTGGGAGGACTCACTGGTCGACCCCGACAACCGCCGCGCCGTCGACTTCGACCGTCGGCGCGAACTCGTGCGTGAACTGCGGGTGATCGGTCCGGGTCATCCGGCGGTGAAGCTGTGGGTGACACGCACCGCGCTGCGCCTGCGCCGCGAACGCCCGGACAGCTTCGTCCGCGGCACCTACCGCCCGCTTGTCGCGACCGGCCCGCACGCCACCGAGTTGATCGGCTTCGCGCGCGGCGCGCCGGGCCTGTCCCCCGACGTCATCGCGCTGGCCACCCGGCACACGCTGCGGCGCGGCGACCGGCCGTGGGGCGCGACGGCGGTGGCGCTGCCGCCCGGGACGTGGACCGATCGGCTCACCGACGTGCCGTACACCGGCCGTCTGCTGGCCCGCGAGCTGACACTGCCGGTGGCGCTGTTGGTCCGGGAGTGAGCGCCAGGCGAAGGTCCCCGAGAGGACGACTTTCCCGCAGATCGGCACATCCCTCTGGTGCTTCCGCGCAAACTCAGTAGCCTGTGCAAGAGAACAGGTTCTATTTTGCACGGTACGAGAGGTCAGCGGCAGTGACAACAGCACAACGTTTCGACGGCAAGGTCGTCTTCATCACCGGTGCGGCGCGTGGCCAGGGCCGCGCCGAGGCGGTCCGGTTCGCGGAGGAGGGCGCCAACATCATCGCGCTCGACGCCTGCGCCGAATTCACCTCCACCTCCTACCCGGGCGCCACCGAGGCCGACCTGGCCGAGACCGTGCGTCTGGTCGAGGCGACCGGACGAAAGATCGTCGCCGCGAAGGCCGATGTACGCGACTTCGACGCGGTCTCGAAGGTGCTCTCGGACGGGATCGCCCAGTTCGGCCGTCTCGACGTGGTGATCGCCAACGCCGGCATCTGCTCCGGGAAGCTGTCCTGGGAGGTCACCCTCGAACAGTGGCGCGAGACCGTCGACGTCAACCTGACCGGTGTGTTCCACACCGCGAAGGCGGCCATCCCCTACCTGATCGAGCAGGGCGAGGGCGGCGCGATGGTGTTCACCAGCTCGGTGTCCGGGCTCAAGGGCACGCCGTTCACCGCGCACTACGCGGCCACCAAGCACGGCATCACCGGTCTGGCAAAGGCCATGGCGAACGAACTCGGCGAGCACAAGATCCGGGTCAACACCGTGCACCCCGCGGGCGTCGAGACCGGGATGAACATGGGCCCGGACATGCAGCCGCTCTTCGAGCGGTTCGCCCACACCCTCGGCCCGATCTACATGAACTCGCTGCCGTACGCGATCGCGCAGCCCGAGGACATCGCCGGCGTCGTCGCGTGGGTGTGCTCGGACGAGGCCCAGTACCTCACCGGCGTCCAGGTTCCCGTCGACTTCGGCAACCTGAACCGCTGATCTCCGCCCGCGGCCGCGCGAGGGACGTCACCGCTCCTCGCGCGGCCGCAGCATGATCGCCGACAGCACCGCGACCGCCGCCAGGATGACGCCGGTCAGCAGCGCCGCCACGTGCATGCCGCCGACGAAGGCATGGTTCGCGGAGGCGACCAGCGCGTCCCCGGTCTGCTCGGCGACCATCATCGCGCCGCCGAGGGTGTCCCTCGCCGCGTCGGCCTGGCCCGCGGTCAGCCCGGCGACGTCGAGCCCGCCGCGGAACATCGCCATCACGATGCTGCCGAGCACCGCGACACCGAGCGCGATGCCCAGTTCGCTCGCCGTCTCCGAGACCGCCGACGCCGCGCCGGCCCGCTCCGGTTCGACCGCGCTGACCACCAGGTCAGAGGTGAGCGTCAAGGCGAGCCCCACACCGAGACCGATCAGCAGCGAGCCGACCAGGAACCACGACAGTCCCCCGTCCGCCCGCAGGCCGACCAGCACCAGCGCGCCCGCCGCGGCGACCCCGAGTGACACGCTGAGCACTACGCGGGCGCCCCAGCGGCCCACCAGCGGCGCCACCAGCAGCGCGGACACCACCGACGCCAGCATCTCCGGCAGCATCAGCAGCCCTGCCTCGAGCGGCCGGTAGCCGAGCACCAGCTGCAGGTACTGCGACCCGAAGAACATCACCCCGGCGAGCGCGAACACCGACAGCAGGTTGGTCAGCACCGCGGTCGAGAACGCGGGCCGACGGAACAGCGTCACGTCCAGCAGCGGCGCGGCGAGCCGCCGTTGCCTCCGCACGAACGCCCACCCCGCGACCAGCCCGACCAGCGCGAACGCGGCACGGCTCCATGAGAAGCCGTGCATCGCAATCTCCTTGATCGCGTAGACGATCGGGACCATCGCGACCATTGACAGCCCGGCGCTGATCAGGTCGAACCGGCCGGGGTTCGGGTCGCGCGACTCCGGGATCACCCACGGCGCCAGCGTCACCAGTACCACCATCACCGGCAGGTTGATCAGGAACACCGAGCCCCACCAGAAGTGCTCGAGCAACCAACCGCCGACCAGCGGGCCGGCCGCGGCGCCGCCGCCCCACATCGCACCCCACACGCCGATGGCCATGGTGCGCTGGTGCCGGTCGCGGAACATCGACCGGATCAACCCGAGCGTCGAGGGCATCAGCGTCGCGCCGGCGACGCCCTGCAACGCCCGCGCCGCGATCAGCATCGTCGGATCGGTTGCGGACGCGGCCAGCACCGAGGCCAGTCCGAAGCCGGTGGAGCCGATCATCAGCAGGCGGCGGCGGCCGATCCGGTCGCCGAGCGTGCCCATGGTCACCAGCAGCGCCGCCAGCACGAACGAGTAGATGTCGATCACCCACAGCAGCTGGGTGCTCGTCGGGGCGAGGTCCTCGCTCATGAACGGGATCGCCACGTCGAGGACCGTGCCGTCGACAGCGACCAGCAACACGGCGAGCGACAGCACCGCCAAACCGGCCCAGTCTCGCACGGTCGCCCGAACGGGTGGGTCCTGATACAGCACATCGGACGCAGCCGTCTGCGGTGCCACGGCCTGCCGCGTCACGGACTTCTGCGCAACGGCCTTCTGCGCGGCCGATTCGGAGGACACGATTCGCTCCCGTTCACTGTCAATCCATACCGTCCAGCCGGTACAGTCACGCGCCCGAGTCTAGCAAAACCGTCCAGCCGGTACAGTGAATTTCATGGCCGCACAATCCACCCGTGATCGCATCCTGGACGCTCTCGAGGGCCTGCTGCTGGAGTCGTCCCCCGCCCAGGTCACGCTCGAGGCGGTCGCCGCCGCGGCGGGCGTGTCGAAGGGCGGCCTGCTCTATCACTTCCCCAGCAAGGAGGCGCTGCTCGCCGGCATGGTGCGACGCCTCGGCGAGCGCGCCGACAAGCAGTTGGCCGACGCGGTGGCCGGCGGCCGGTCGATCTCCGAGTTCTATCTGGAATCGTTCGGACCCGAGGACATCGCCGAGATGCCGCTGTACCGCTCGGCGTTGGCCGCGCTGCGTAGTGTCGACGGCCGGCACGACGAGGTCCAGCAGGCGGTCACCGAGGTGATGCGGTCGTGGGATTCCGGCCTGCAGGCCGAGATCGACGATCCGGTGCAGGCCGAGATCGTGCGACTCGTCGGCGACGGCATCTTCCTGGCCGGCCTGCTCGGGCTGCCGCAGCCTGACCCCGACCTGCACCGCCAGGTCGTCGCGCGACTGCTCGGGCGCTGACCGGCCCGTGCGTTGGTTGTGGGCCCCCACCTCTCAACTCACGCACGGGTCACTCGAAAGCCTACGTCAGATAGCGGTACGCCGGCGAGCCCGGCACCAGCCGCTCGACCTGCATCGGCGACCGGTCCATCCGGGTGAGCAGATCCGAGAGACCTTCGGCCGCACCGAGTTCGACGCCGACCAGCGCCGCACCGGTTTCGCGGTTGTTGCGCTTGACGTACTCGAACAGCGTGATGTCGTCGTCGGGCCCCAGCACCTCGTCGAGAAACCGGCGCAGCGCCCCGGGCTCCTGCGGGAAGTCGACAAGGAAATAGTGCTTGAGCCCCAGGTGCACCAGCGACCGCTCGAGGATCTCCCCGTAGCGGGAGACGTCGTTGTTGCCCCCGGAGATCATGCACACGACCGTTGCGCCGGACGGGATCTCGATGTTGCTCAGCGCGGTGACGGCCAGCGCCCCGGCGGGCTCGGCGATGATCCCCTCGTTCTGGTACAGCCCGAGCATCTCGGTGCACACCGCGCCCTCGTCGACCTGGGTCATGCCGATGCCGTTGGAAGCGCCGGGCAGCGCCGAGGTGACCAGCGGCAGCGACGAGTGCGAGATCGCGCCGGCACCGGCGGCCCGCATCACGGCGTACGGCAGGTCACCGATCCGGCGCACCGCCGCACCGTCGACGAACGGGTCCAGGTCTGTGAGCGTGACCGGACCGCCGGCGGCCAGCGCGGCCGTCATCGACGCCGCGCCGGCGGGTTCGACCCCGACGATCGTCGCCGCGGGCGCGTGCTCACGCAGATAGGTGGTGACCCCGGCGATCAGCCCGCCGCCGCCGACGGGCACCACGACGATGTCGGGAGCCGTGCCGAGCTGCTCGAGGATCTCGGCGGCGACGGTGCCCTGCCCGGCGGCCGTGCGCGCGTCGTCGAACGGCGGTACCCGGGTCCCGCCCGTACGCTGCGCGTCCTCGGCGGCCGCGGCGGAGGCGGCGTCGAACGTCTCCCCCACCATCACCAATTCGACGCGGTCCCCGCCGTGCACCATGATGCGGTCGCGCTTCTGCTTCGGCGTGTTGACCGGGACGTAGATCCGCCCGTCGATGCCGAGCGTCCGGCACGCGTACGCGACACCCTGTGCGTGGTTGCCCGCGCTGGCGGTGACCACCCCGGCCCGCCGCTCGGCGTCGCCGAGCTGCGCCATCAGGTTGAACGCGCCGCGCAGCTTGTAGGAGCGCACGACCTGCAGGTCTTCGCGCTTGAGGAACACGTTCGCGCCCGTCGCGGCCGACAGCCGCTCGCAATGCTGCAGCGGGGTGCGGGTGATGATCCCGGAAATTCGCTCCGCCGCGGCATCGATGTCGGCCGCGGTCAGCGGGGCCGTCGTTGGCGTGGAATCATCCGAAGCTTTCACAGCATTCCATCCTGTCACCCCAGGTGAGCGGGTTGCCAGCCGGGTCCGCCGGGGCCCTGCGGTGGGTGTGCCGACGATCTCAGGGCCGGGGGACGTTGCGCAGGTTGGTCTTCGCCATCTTCATGGCCTCGCCGACCCCGCCGTTCATCACCATCTTCGACACCGCCAGCGCGAACCCGCGGACCTGCCCGCCGGTGATCGTCGGGGGGATCGACAGCGCGGCGGGGTCGGTGACGAGGTCGATCAGCGCCGGGCCGTCGTGGTCGAAGCCCGCGCGCAGTGCCGACTCGACGTCCTCGGGCCGCTCGACCCGGCGCGAGTAGACGCCCAGGGCCGCGGCGACCGCCGCATAGTCGACCGGCGGCACGTCGACCCCGAAATCCGGCAGTCCGTCGACGAGCATCTCCAACTTGACCATGCCGAGCGTCGAGTTGTTGAACACGACGATCTTCACCGGCAGCTTGTACATCGCCACCGTCACCAGCTCGCCCAGCAGCATCGACAGCCCGCCGTCCCCGGAGACCGACACCACCTGCCTTCCCGGACAGGCGAACTGGGCCCCGATCGCGTGCGGCAACGCGTTCGCCATGGATCCGTGCACCGCCGACGCCAACATTCGGCGGGCGCCGTTCGGGTTGAGGTAGCGCGCGCTCCACACGTTGCACATGCCGGTGTCCGCGGTGAAGATCGCGTCCTGCGCCGCGACGTCGTCGAGGATCGAGGCCGCGTACTCCGGATGGATCGGCGTGCGCTGCCCGACCGGATCTGTGTAGGCGCCGACGACCTTGTTCATCAGGTCGTCGTGTTTGGCGAGCATGCCGTCGAGGAAGCGGCGGTCGGTCTTGGCGCGCACCAGCGGCAGCACGCGGTCGAGCACGGCACCGACGTCCCCGTGCACCGGCACGTCGACCTGCGTGCGCCGACCGATGCGCTCGGCCGCGATGTCGATCTGCGCGGTGCGCACGCCGTCCGGCAGGAACTGCTCGTAGGGGAAGTCGGTGCCGACCAGCACCAGCAGGTCGGCGCCGTGCATGCCCGCGTGCGCCGCGCCGTACCCCAGCAGCCCGGTCATGCCGACGTCGTACGGGTTGTCGTGCTGGATCCATTCCTTGCCGCGCAGCGTGTGACCGATCGGCGCGCCGATCTTCTCGGCCAGCGCCAGCAACTGCTCGCGGCCGCCGCGCGCACCGGCGCCGGCGAACAACGCGACCTTCTCGGCGTCGTCGATCGCCTCGGCGAGGGCCCGCACGTCCGCCTCGGCGGGCACCAGCGTCGCCGGATGTGCGGTGACCAGTCGCGGCGCGCTGCCCTGGGCGGGCTCGGCCGCGATGTCACCGGGCAGGGTCACGACCGCGACCCCGCCGCGGGCGAGGGCCTGCGTCATCGCCGCGTGCACCATCCGCGGCGACTGCGCGGGCGTCCCGATCACCTCGCTGTAGACCGAGCATTCGGCGAACAGCCGGTCCGGGTGGGTCTCCTGGAAGTAGCCGGAGCCGATCTCGACGCTGGGGATCTGCGAGGCGATCGCCAGCACCGGAGCACCCGAGCGTTGCGCGTCGTACAACCCGTTGATCAGGTGCAGGTTGCCCGGGCCGCACGACCCCGCGCAGACCGCGAGGCGGCCGGTGATCTGCGCCTCGGCCGCGGCCGCGAACGCTGCCGCCTCCTCGTGGCGCACGTGCACCCAGTCGATCCCGCCGGCGGCCGACCCGCCGGTGCGGCGCACCGCGTCGACGACCGGGTTGAGGCTGTCGCCGACGATGCCGTAGATCCGGCGCACCCCCGCCGCGACGAGTTGACCGACCAATTGATCTGCGACGCTTCTCGCCATGGCCTCAGCCTAGGGTCGGCGACCGGGTGCCGTCGGGCGAACGCGGGCGCTACCCGCCGAGGCAGCTCGGCCCGAGCAGCGCCTTGAGGTCGCCCATCAGCGCCGACGTCGGGTTGACACGCAACCGGTCGTCCAGCTTGAGCGTGGTGATCCGCTCGCCGCTGATCAGCCGCAGGTGCACGTCGGATGTGCCGGGGTGCCGCGCCAGCACCTGCTTGAGCGCACCCACCTTGTCCGGCGTGCACAGCCTCGTCGGCATGGTCACCGCCACCGGCGCGGCCACACCGATCGACGAGAGATCCGGAACCGCAAGGTCGTTCGCGATCAGCGACACCTTGTCGTCGCGAACCGCGACGCGTGCCTTGACCAGCACCACCGCATCCTCGGCGACGTCGCCGCCGAGCACCGAATACGCCTGCGGGAAGAACAGCACCTCGATGCCGCCGGTGAGGTCCTCGAGTTGCGCGGACGCCCAGGGCATTCCGTTCTTGTTCACCCGGCGGTTGACCGACGCCAGGATGCCGCCGACGGTGACCTGTGCGCCGTCCTTGACGTCGCCCTCGAGGATCGCCGGGATGTGGGTGTCGGACTGCGCCGCGAGCACGTGCTCGACACCGTTGAGCGGATGCCCGGACACGTACAGCCCGAGCATCTCGCGCTCGAGCGCCAACCGGTGCTTGGTCTCCCACTCCTCGTCGGGGACCTTGACCTCGAACACCGAGGACAGGTCGTCGTCGCCACCGCCCCCGCCGAACAGGTCGAACTGGCCCATCGCCTCGGCCTTCTTGGTGCCCATCACCGCGTCGATGGCATCGGAGTGCACCAGCAGCAGGCCCTTGCGGGGATGCCCGAGCGAGTCGAACCCGCCCGCCTTGATCAGCGACTCGATCGGCTTCTTGCCGCATCCGGCCGCGTCGACCTTGTCCAGGTAGTCGGAGAAGCTGGCGTACTTCCCCTTCTCCTTGCGGCCCGCGATGATCGAGGCGACCACGTTGGTACCCACATTGCGGACAGCACCCAGACCGAAGCGGATGTCGTTGCCCACCGAGGCGAAGTACAGGCCTGACTCGTTCACGTCCGGTGGCATCACCGTGATGCCCAGGTGCCGGCAGTCGGCCAGGTAGACCGCGGCCTTGTCCTTGTCGTCACCGACGGAGGTGAGCAGCGCGGCCATGTACTCGGCCGGATAGTTGGCCTTGAAGAAGGCCGTCCAGAACGAGACGAGCCCGTAACCGGCGGCGTGCGATTTGTTGAACGCATAGCCGGCGAACGGCAGGACGGTGTCCCACAGCGCCGTGATCGCCGCCTGCGAGAATCCGTTGTCCTTCATGCCCTCCGCGAAGCCGTCGTACGCCTCGTCGAGGATCTCCTTCTTCTTCTTACCCATCGCGCGTCGCAGCAGGTCGGCCTGACCGAGCGAATACCCGGCGACCTTCTGCGCGATCTGCATGATCTGCTCTTGGTAGACGATCAGACCGAAGGTGTCCTTGAGGATCTCGCGCAGCGGCTCCTCGAGTTCCGGGTGGATCGGCTTGACCTCTTGCCGGCCGTTCTTGCGATCGGCGTAGTCGTTGTGGGCGTTCATGCCCATCGGGCCCGGCCGGTACAGCGCGAGCACGGCCACGATGTCCTCGAACCCGGTCGGCTGCATGCGGCGCAGCAGGTCGCGCATCGCGCTGCCGTCAAGCTGGAACACGCCCAGCGTGTCGCCGCGGGCGAGCAGCTCGTAGGTGGCCGGGTCCTCCAGTGGCAGCGTGTCCAGATCCAGGTCGATGCCGCGGTTGGCCTTGAGGTTGTCGATCGCGTCACCGAGGACGGTCAGGTTGCGCAGACCGAGGAAGTCCATCTTGAGCAGGCCGATGGCCTCACACGACGGATAGTCCCAGCCGGTGATGATGGCGCCGTCCTGGGCGCGCTTCCACACCGGGATCGCGTCGGTGAGCGGCTCGCACGACATGATCACCGCGCAGGCATGCACACCGGCGTTGCGGATCAGGCCTTCGAGGCCCAGCGCGGTGTCGTAGATCTTCTTCGCATCCGGATCGGTCTCGATCAGCGCCCGGACCTCGGCGGCCTCCTTGTACCGCTCGTGCTCGGGATCGGTGATGCCCGACACCGAGATGTCCTTCGCCATGATCGGCGGCGGCAGCGCCTTGGTGATCCGGTCGGCGATGGCGTAACCGGGCTGGCCGAACTGCACCCGCGCGGAATCCTTGATCGCGGCCTTCGTCTTGATGGTGCCGAAGGTGATGACCTGGGCGACCCGGTCGCTGCCCCACTTGTCGGCGGCGTAGCGGACCATCTCGCCGCGGCGACGGTCGTCGAAGTCGATGTCGATGTCGGGCATCGACACACGCTCGGGGTTGAGGAACCGCTCGAACAGCAGGCCGTGCGGGATCGGGTCGATGTTGGTGATGCCCATCGCATAGGCGACCAGCGAACCGGCCGCCGAACCACGACCCGGGCCCACCCGGATACCGACCTCCAGCGCGTGGCTGATCAGGTCGCCGACGACGAGGAAGTAGGCCGGGAAGCCCATCTGGACGATGACGTCGAGTTCGTAGTTCGCGCGGGTGATGTACTCGCCCGGCACCCCGTCCGGGAACCGGCGGCGCAGACCCTTTTCCACCTCGGCACGCAGCCACGAATCCTGGGTGTGCCCCTCGGGGACCGGGAAGATCGGCATCCGGTCGCGGTGCTTCCACACGTCCTCGTACGACTGCACCCGCTCGCCGATGAGCAGCGTGTTGTCGCAGGCTCCGGGCACCGCGTCGTCCCAGATCTCGCGCATCTCGGCGGCAGACTTGAGGTAGTAGCCGTCACCGTCGAACTTGAACCGGGTCGGGTCCGAGAGCGTCTTACCGGTCTGGATGCACAGCAGCGCCTCGTGATTGTGCGAGAAGTCCTTGGTGACGTAGTGGCAGTCATTGGTGGCCAGCGGCGGGATCCCGAGCTTGGCCGAGATGTCGAGCAGCCCGTCGCGCACGCGACGCTCGATGGACAGCCCGTGGTCCATCACCTCGAGGAAGAAGTTGTCGGGGCCGAAGATCTCCTGCCACTTCGCGGCGGCCTCGAGTGCCTCGCGGTCGTGACCGAGCCGCAGCCTGGTCTGCACCTCGCCCGACGGGCAACCGGTGGTCGCGATGATGCCCTCGGCGTACTCGGCGATGAGCTCGGCGTCCATGCGCGCCCACTTGCCCAGCTGCCCCTCGATCGACGCCAGCGAGGAGAGTTTGAACAGGTTGCGCAGACCGGTGGCGTTCTCCGCCACCATCGTCATGTGCGTGTAGGCGCCCGAGCCGGAGACGTCGTCGGACTTCTGGCTCGGGTCGCCCCACTTGACGCGCTTGGTGTCGAACCGCGACCCGGGCGCGATGTAGGCCTCGATGCCGATGATCGGCTTGATGTCGTGCTTCTTGGCCTGGTTGTAGAACTCGCTCGCGCCGTACATGTTGCCGTGGTCGGTCATGCCGACCGCGGTCATCCCGAGCCGCTGGGCCTCTTTGAACATCGGGCCGACCTTCGCCGCACCGTCGAGCATCGAGTACTCGGTGTGGTTGTGCAGATGTACGAAGGAGTCGGTCACGCCCACGAGTGTAGGCGGGGGGTCCGACGGTCCCGGCGACCCCACGCCCGCTCCACCGAGCCGCACCCGCATCCTGCAGGGACCGACCCACCAGCCGTTGCCTCACCGGTGAGATACCGATGAGCGAGCGGTGAGACGGCGGGTGGAGAAGCCGCCGGGAACGGCGTCAGAACTGCACCTGCGGCGGCGCCTGCTGCCCCTCCGGCGCCTGGTAGAAGTCACGCTTGTGCACCCCGGCCGGCCCGGCGAAGAACATCCACGGGATGGTGACGACCTTCTGGTTCAGCGTGGACACCGCGTCGTTGTAGTACTGCCGCGCGAAGGCCAGCTGGTTCTCTGTGTCGGTGAGCTGCTGCTGCAGTTGCAGGAAGTTCGTCGACGCCTTCAGGTCCGGGTAGTTCTCCGCGACGGCCAGCACGTTCACGATCGCCTTGTCGAGCGCCTGCTGCGCCTGGGCCTTGTCCTCGACGCTGCCGGACTTCGCCGCCGAGGTCGCGTTCGCGCGGGCGGCGGTGACGGCCTCGAACACCGACTTCTCGTGGGCCGCATAACCCTTGACGGTGTTGACGAGGTTCGGCACGAGGTCGGCGCGGCGGGTCAGCTGGACGTCGATGCCCCCGAGCGCCTCTTGCGCCTTGACGTCGAGTTTGCGCAGCGAGTTGAAGCCGCTGATGCCGAACGCGACGAGCGCGATCACCACCACGACGATCACAATGATCACGATCGCGGTCATGTCTGCAACCTGCTTTCTGTCGGAGTTGCGTGTCTTTTCCTCGGCGTCGCGTGTGGTTCCGCCGATCCCGTCGATCGAGCGCCCGTCACCAGGAACCACCACCCCCGCCGCCGCCACCGCCCCAGCCGCCTCCGCCACTCCAGCTCGACCCTCCCGAGCCGGACGAGGAGGAGCGTTGCGCGGCCTGGTAGGCGCCGATCGACGAGGACAACGCGGAGTCGAACGCGTCGAATCCGCCGCCCGAGTACAGCCCGGCCGCGCCGCCGTAGTACGCGGCGGGGAACCAGAGGGGCACGGGGGCCTCCTGCCCGGTCGCGGTGCGGTACTTGGCCGCCCACTTGTCGGCGACCCCGAACGCCACGGCATAGGGCACGTAGGCGATGAACAGGTCCTTGCGTGCGGCGTAGTCGAACCGGTCCTCGCTCGACGGCGTCGACAGCAGCCGCTCGAATCCGCCGGCCCGCGACCACACCTGCCGACCGGCGGCGGTCCGCCGGGTGCCGACGCCGGTGGCCAGCAGCCCGACACCACCGATCACGAAGGCGGCGAACGGCAGTCCCCACATGGTCACGCCCAGCAGTCCGACGAAACCGACGACGGCCAGCACTGCTGCGCCGACGACCAGTGCCCGGCCCACCCATTCCTCGGTGGACGAGACGACCAGCCCCTCGGTGCGCGACCAGGATCGCGCGGTGGACTCGACATACTGCTTGGCCTTGAGAAGCGTCTGCCCGGCGGCCTTGCCGCCATCGGCTGCGAACGCGCTGCCGGCGGTGGTCACCCCGAGGGTCTCCCCGACACGGCGGGTGACCGGGTCCGCCGTGGCCCACCGGTCAGTCGTGGCCTTGCCGGTGATCGTCCAGCTCTTCGCGTCGGTCGCGGTGAGGTCGACCAGCCCCCGCTCGGCCATGTGCAGCAGCGTCGCCACCAGCGCGTGGCCACCGACCGACTCCTTGACGATGTACACCGTCTGCGCGGGACCGAGCCCCTCGGGCGGGGTGTACATCACCGGCAACCCGGGTGGAGCCTCCCGGGAGCGGCGCTCCCACAGGTAGCCGGCTGTCAGCGTGATCGCCGAAAGCACCGCGACCAGCACGACCACCGGCACCGACCGTCCCAGGACCTTGTCGAACCGCACCGTCCAGGGCACGGTCTCGTGCGGCGGCAGCGGGACGTGTAGATCCGCGCGCAGAGTGACCGGGTTGCGCGGCGGCAGGTCGGTGGCGGTGACCGTGACGTGGTCGGTCCCGGCGCCCTCGATCGCGCACGGATGCTCACCGGATGCGCTTGCCGCGCACTGCACCAGCCCGGTGGCGCCGGGCAGGTCGACGGCCACGTGGGCGCTGCGGATCGGCATCTCCCAGAAGCCGACCACGTTCCAGAAGAACGACGCGGTCGGCGGCGTCGCGTTCTGGCCCGCGCGGGCGCTGAAGTCGCCCTGCGCCCCCGACGGCCTCGCCAGCACGTTGTCGATGGTGTAGCTGATCACGTAGGTGTGCACGCCGGCCGGGACAGTGCGGTCCGGGTCGCCGATCCGCGCCACACGCAGGCTGCGCCCCTGCTTCCACGAGTAGCTGACCGGAACGGACGCACCGTCCATGGTGATGCCGGTGACGGTCGGCAGGATGCGCGCGTGCGGGTCGGTCGGGTCGGCGGCCGGGAAGTAGCGGAAGATGCCGTGCCGACCGGCGGGCAGGTCGACCACCAGCGTCTCGGTCGCCTCGAGGTGACCGTCGGGGGCCACCTGATACGTGGCGTCGTAGTCGGTGACGACGGAGGGATCGGTGGACGGCTGCACCGAGCCGGCACCGAAGGTGCCCTCGGCGAGCGGCCACAGCAGCCCGATGCCGGTCAGCACGACGAGCACGATCGACGCGATCAGCCTCTTCACCCAGCACCCCCTCCCCGCCTGTCGGCCGAATGACAGTTCACCCTAGGCGATCGGTACGACAACGTGTGATCGGGCCGACAACGCCGCATCGGTTGCGGTGCAGGCTACGTCGCGTGACCGGAATCGGAAGGGTCGCGGCGCGCATCGTCCACGAGGTCGACGGTCGCCTTCAGCCCCAGTCCCGGGTGCGCCTCGCGCAGCATCTTGACCGCGGCGACGCGGCCACCCGTGGACTCGACCACGGCCAGAACGTCATCGGGCAGCACGATCGCGGGGGTCGGTGCCGAGGAACCGGCGGCGGTCCCGCGCTTGCGCAGGCCCACCACGCATTCCCGCCCGAGGACCACCATCACGACCACCCACATGACGAGATACAGCGTGTTCCACATGCCGGGGTCGTCGACGGCGCCGACAACGGCCTGCGGCCCGACCGTCACCGCCATGCCGAGGAACATCGCACCGGCCAACCACGGCTCGCACCGCCTGACCCGGGACCCCCACGTCGTCGCCATCGCGCCAGTGTCGCACGGTGCGCCGACCACGATCGGAACTCTGGACCGCGCGTTCACACCCCGAACGCGGGCGGGTACTCGATCACCCCGGTCGGCACCGGACGGGTGGGGTCCAGGCTCAGCACCCGCATGGCCTCGTCCGGAACGTCGAATCCCGGGGCTATGCCCCATTCGGAGGCCCGCACGAAGCCGAACCGCGGGTAGTAGTCGGGATGACCGAGCACGGTGACGAGGTTCTCGCCCAGTTCCCGCGCCGCCTCGAGACCGGCCCGGATGGCGGCGGCGCCCGCACCCGTGCGTTGATGCTCCGGGAGCACCGCGCACGGGCCGAGCACCAGTGCGGGCCGGCCGCCGACCCGGCACCTGCTCAGCAGCGCGTGCGCGACGACCTTCCCGTCGTCGTCGGTGGCGACCGTCGACAACCCGGCGATCCACGCGTCGGGGTCGGCGCGCAGCGCGTCGACCAGTTCGGCCTCGGCCGTCGTCGGGAAGGCCGCGGCGTTGACCCGGTGGATCTGCTCGCGGTCGGATGCGGTCTCGGGGCGGGTGTGCCACGGCGCCACGGAATGTCCTCTCGGTCGGCTGGTTCGCGACCACCCTAGGAGCGGCCCCGGCGATCCGTCGACCGAATTGTCCGCGGGCCCGGGGAGCCGCGCCGGCTGCTCAGGGCACGGGGCCGTCGTCGGGCAGCGGCACCACGTAGTCGGTCTGGGCGGGGAGCAACGGCACCAACGAGAAGTGCCCGTACACCGCGTCCGCGGGCAGGGCCTCGACCGCACGGACACCCGGCACCGCCTGGATCCGGGCGAGCACCGGGACCGGGGCCCGCACGAGCAGGCCGATGATGCACGCACAATCCGACTGCAGTTGTGCGGCGGAATAGTCGTCCACCCGCTGCGCGCGATCGGAATCGGCGAGCGCGGCGCGCACCTGGTCCGCCGCCACCCCCCCTGCGGTGTCCAACTGCCCGACCGGATCGCCCGCGGCGGTCTGCACCGCGACCACCGGGGTCTGCACCCGCGGCAGCTGAACTTGGAAGAGCGCCTTCGAGATCCGCGCACCCGACGCCGCGGCGGCCGCCTGCGCCGAGCCCTGTCCGGTGTCGAACGACACCAGCGCCCAGTGCGGATCGGCGTTGTCCGTCACCAGCGACTGGCGGGCCCGCGCCTGGTAGTGGGCCACCGACTCCCCGGAGTCCGGGCCGAGCCGGTCGGTGTTGACGGCGAGATGCCGAACCGGATTCGCCAGGCCCATCCCGACGACGACCGCTGCCGCGCCGACGACCGCGATGACGATCGGCAGCCACCGCCAGATGGCCGCCCGGGTGCGATCACGCACTGCGCAGGACGTCCAGTGCGTGTTGCAGATCCGCCGGATACTCGCTGGTGATCTGCACCCACCGGCCGTCCGCGGGGTGCGCGAATCCGAGCGACCGCGCGTGCAGCCACTGCCGCTCAAGACCGAGACGCGCGGCGAGCGTGGGATCCGCGCCGTAGGTCAGGTCGCCGGCGCACGGGTGCCGCAGCGCCGAGAAGTGCACGCGGATCTGGTGTGTGCGACCGGTTTCCAGGTGGACGTCGAGCAGGCTCGCCGCCGGGAACGCCTCGACGGTGTCGTAGTGCGTGACGCTGTGCTTGCCGTCGGCCATCACCGCGAACTTCCAGTCGCTGCTGCGATGCCGACCGATCGGGGCGTCGATGGTGCCGCTCGACGGATCCGGATGCCCCTGGACCACCGCGTGATAGCGCTTGTCGATGGTGCGCTGCTTGAACGCGCGCTTGAGCACCGTGTAGGCACGTTCAGACGTCGCCACGACCATCACCCCGGAGGTGCCGACGTCGAGGCGGTGCACGATGCCCTGCCGCTCGTGGGCGCCCGAGGTGGAGATCCGGTACCCGGCGGCCGCGAGCCCGCCGATCACGGTCGGCCCGGTCCAGCCGACGCTCGCATGCGCCGCCACGCCGACCGGCTTGTCCACGGCGACCACGTCGTCGTCGGCGTAGAGGATGTCCATGCCCTCGACGGGTTCCGCGACGATGGTCAACTCGCGCTCGGGTTCGGGCAGCTGCACCTCGAGCCAGGAACCGCCGTGCAGCCGATCGGACTTGCCGACAGCGGCGCCGTCGACGTGCACCGACCCGTTCTCGGCGAGGGTCGCCGCGACCGTGCGGGACAGTCCGAGCAGTCGCGCGAGGCCGGCGTCGACCCGCATGCCGTCCAGGCCCTCCGGAACCGGCATCGATCGGGTGTCGCTCATTCGTCCTCTCCTCGCCGGGTCCCGGCGTCCGTCTCCGCGCCGGGCGATCCCGCGCTGTCCGTGCCCGAGCCGTCCGGTCCCGGGCCGTCCGGTCCCGGGCCGCCCGTCCCGGCGGTCACGCTCGCGTCGTCGTGGCCGCGGTGCGTGCCGTTCGGCTCGACACCGAAGATCGACAACGCCGCCAGCAGCACCGCGCCGCACACGATCGCCGAGTCCGCCAGGTTGAACACCGGCCACCAGCCGACCGAGATGAAGTCGACGACGTGACCGCGCATCGGACCCGGGGCGCGGAAGATCCGGTCGACCAGATTGCCCAGGGCGCCGCCGAGCACCAGCCCGAGACCCAGTGCCCACCAGGACGACTGCAGCTTGCGGCCGAATTTGATGATCGCCGCAACGACCGCGATGGCGACGACGGTGAGGATCCAGGTCTGACCGGTCGCCATCGAGAACGCGGCGCCGGAGTTGCGGATCAACACGAACTGGACTGTGTCGCCGATCACATGGATCGGATCGTCGGGATTCAGCTTCGCGACGACCAGCGACTTCGTCAGCAGGTCGAGCCCCAGGGCCACGGCCGCCACGACCACCAGCAGCAGCATCAGCCTGCGGGCACGGGCGTCACGTTCACTCACGCGCCCATCATCCCCCATCCGCGAACGGCCCCCGGCACAGGGCGAACGCCAGGGTCGCCAGCCAGGCCGACATCGCGGCCACCTGCAACCGCTGCACGACCCCGAGCGCGAAGTGGTCGCCGAAGTGTTGTTCGAGGTTGTCGCCGACCGCGAGCGCCAGAGTCGCGAGCACCAGCAGCGCCAGGAACGCGACCCCGACGGTCCGCAGCACCGGGAAGAGCCGGCTGCGGAAGACCAGGACGGTGAACACGATGATCGCCGCGAACATCGCCGTGACGGCCGCCGTGCTCGTCAGCGCGTGCACGTGCCGCAGTTGCGGGAACAGTCCGCGGCTGGCCTCGGACTCGGCGGTACCGGACATCGGGTTCGAGGCGTCCGCGATGGTCGCCGCGCCGAAGAGACCCAGCAGCACCCAGCCGGCGACATACCAGCGGTTCGGACGGGACCACACCAGCGCGAGGACCGCCGCGATCAGCAGCAGTGCGGCGGAGACGAGGTCGCCGCCGACGAACAGCGCCCGGTACGGATGGCCGGGCTCCTCCAGTTGGCTCAGAAAGGAGTTCACGTGGTCGAGGCCGGTGTGGACGACGAACTCGAGCAACCAGTTCGAATACGCGAGACCACCCGCGAACACGAGCACCGCGAGTGTCCAGGACCGGCCGCGGCCGAGCCCCGGACCTTCGGGGCTCGTCGGGCCCCCACCCGTGTCGCGTTTCATATCCTTCTCAGCCTACGGCCCGGTGCCGACACCGGTGGCGCCGGTGGCGATCCCGCTAACCTGGCTGACGTGACCCTTCCGTCCCCCACCGCCCGCGTGTGCGCGGCGGCACCGCTTGCCCTGATGCTCGCCGCCACCCTGGTGGGATGCGGCAGTTCCGGTGACGGAGCAGCCGCCCCGACCACCGAGCAGGCGGCCATCCCGGTGTCCGCCGTGCGTGTCACACTGCTCGACCCGGGCGCCGGGCCGCGCACGGTGCTCGACCGCAGATCCGCGGTCGGCACCACCGGGTCCGCGGTGCTGAGCACCAGCGCCGCCGTCAGCCAGACGCTCGCCGACCGGCCCCCGAGGGATTTCTCCAGCCCCGCGATGCGGATGCCGCTGTCCGCGCACGTCACCTCGTCCGAGCCCGGCATGACCGAGGTCGCGCTGACCCTCGGGGAGGTGACCAGTCCCGATTCGACCTTGAACACCGAACTCAAGGCGGAACGCGGCGCCCACGCCGGGCTGACGATCGCCCCCGACGGCGCGATCACCACCCTGCGCATCAGCCCACCGCCCAACGCGGACAACATGGCTCGCGCCGCAGTGGAACAGGCCTTCTACCAAGCGATCTACTCGACGGTGGCGCTGCCGTCCGAGCCCGTCGGCGTCGGCGCCACCTGGAAGACCGAGCAGCACTTCACCAGCGCCGTCGAACTGGACCAGACGATGAACGTGACGCTCAAGGCCCGACAGGGCGGCGTCGTCACCCTCGACGTGCAGGTGAACCAGTCGCCGATCTCGCCGGTGTGGGTGATGCCCGGCGACACCCGCAAACTGAACATCGACAAGTACGAGATGACCGGCGGCGGAACGGTCACGCTGGATCTGGACGCGCCGCTGCCGACGAGCGCGGACATCACCGTCGGCGGCGAACAGGTCTTCCGGGTCCCCGATTCCGACGCCACCATCTCGCAGACACTCGGCAACCACACCCAGTGGAGCGCGCGATGAACCGGCGTGCGGCAACGGTCGGCACCGCCGGTCTGGTGGCGGTGCTGTCGACGACGCTGGCCGCGTGCGGCGGCGGAGCGCCCGCCGCGCCGGCCCTGCCCACGCTCGGTCCCGCCCGCACCGCGCCCGCACCGACCGCGGGCCCGATCACCGACGCGGCGAAGCTCATGACCACGGTGGTCGCGCCGGAGGATCTACCGCCCGGGTTCAGCGAGCTGCCCGGGGGCGACGGCACCGCGCTGGTCGACCCGGCCGCGCCGTCGACGACGGCCGGACCGGACCGGTCCGGAACCGACCCCGCGACGTGCGCGAAGGTGCTCTCCCCGATAGCCGACCAGAGCCCGGGCGCGGTGTCGCGCACCGCGATCCACTACACCGGCCCCGGGTTGCGCAGCGTCGACCAGGACTCCGCGAGCTACCCCGGCGTCGGGGCGCGCGACGCGTTCGCGGCCGCGCAGCACGTGCTCGCCGGGTGCACCGCGTATTCGGGGACCGACGCCGACGGCACCCACATCACCTACCGGCTCGGCGGACTCGACCAGCCGCAGTCCGGCGACGCCTCCACGTCGTTCCAACTGCACGCCACCAGTGCGGGCACCACGCTGGTCTTCGACGTGACGATCCTCGTCGTCGGCGCGACGGTCACCCAGATCGCGGCCTCGGGCACCGAGCCGTTCGACGCCGCCGCGATGACCCGGATGTCCGCGGCGGCGGCCGACCATCTGCGCGCGGCCGGCCAGTAGGCGACCGACACGCCATTCGGGAACAGACGCCGGAAACGCCGCTGCCCGGCAGAACCTCGTGGTTCTGCCGGGCAGCGGTTGCGTCAGTCGACCCGTCAGGACGGGCAGGCAGCGCTCTTGAGGCCGAGCGCAGCTGCGATGCCGCAGGCGTTCTCCTTGGAGAGCTTCCACTTGCCGTTCTCGGCGACGAAGGTCGCGGTGCCGGGGTTGGTCTGACCGTTGAGGGTGACCTCGAAGTTGGCCTGCAGGGTGCCGTCGCCCTGGTCGATGACCGGCCCGACGACCTTGTAGGCCAGGCCCTGGGTCTGCGACGCCTTCTGGGCGATCTGGTCGAACAGCGTCGGGTCCTGCGCCGCGCCCTGAACCAGGTCTTCCTTCTGGGTGGCCGGGATGCTCGGGTCCAGCGCGGTCTTCAGCTCGGCGTTGAGCTGGTCGACGGTCGGCACCGGCGGGAACTGGCTCGGCGCGGAGGCCGAGGTGGTCGCCTTGGCCGTGGTGGTGTGGGTGGCGCTGCTGTTGTTGTCGCTCGACCCGCAGGCCGACATCGTCAGCGCGGCGCCGAGCGCCAGCACCGCGATCGCAGACTTACGAAAGTTCAATGCTCGTCCTATCCGTCGTGGTCCGGCGCATGGCGGACCGATGCTCTGTCCCTCGGATACCCCCGAGTAGCCCCACCACTATGTCATCCCACCTGCCGCATCCGCACCATCCGTCGCGTCGGCGAGCAACTCCGGCCAGTCCAGGCTGATCCGCGGGTCCGCCGGGGCCAGCGCCGGATCCGCGACGGCGAACGTCCTCATCGGCCCGCGCCCCGAAATGCGGGTCTCGAACCGCACCGACACCACGCCGTGCCCGATTCCCTGCACCCAGCCGTGGCCGAAGTCGTCGTGGCGGACGTCCGCGCCCGGACGCAGCTCCACGACCGCGCGGTCGGGTGCGGGCGCCGGCGCGGTCTCGGACTGGTCTGTCGCGTCCAGGTCCGGGAACAGCACGGTCTGTTGCACCGCCGAGAGCCCGGCCAGGCCGACCCCGACCAGGCGGATCGGACCGATCTCCGCCGGATCGATGACCAGCCGCTGCGCCGCGGCGATGAGCGTCTCGCGTGCTGTCGTGGCGTAGGGCAGCGTCGACGAGCGGGTCACCGTGGACATGTCCGCCTTGCGCAGTTTGACGACCACCGTGCGCGCGCCCCGGCCGTCGTTCGTCAGCCGCGTACACGCCGCCTCCCCGGTGGCCTGCACGGCGGCGCGCACCTCGGCGCGGGTCATCAGGTCGTGCTGGAAGGTCGTCTCGGCGCTGATCTGCTTGGACTCCGCCCGTTCGGCGACCGGGCGGTCGTCGATCCCCCGTGCCAGCCGGTGCAGCGCGGGGCCGACCGAGGTACCCAGCAGCGAGCCGACCTCGACCGGATCGAGCGCGGCGAAGTCGCCGATCGTCTCCACGCCCACCTTGCGCAGGCGCTCCTGCGCCACCGGCCCGATCCCCCACAGCTTCCGCACCGGCAGGGCCGCCATCAACGCGTCACGCTCGTCGGGTCCGATCACCCGCTGCCCGTGCGGCTTGGCCAGCCCGGAGGCGATCTTCGCGACCTGCTTGCCCGACCCCGCCCCGACCGAGGCGACCAGGCCCGTCCGCTCCAGCACCCGCTCGCGCAGCCGCGTGCAGAACTCTTCCGCCTCCGCGACCGACGCGCCGGCCAACTCGGCCGGCTCACCGAACGCCTCGTCGAGCGAGAGCTGCTCGATCACCGGGATCACCTCACGGACCACCGAGAACACGTGCCGGCTGGCCACCTGATAGACCTGGCCACGCGGCGGCAGCACCACCGCGGAGAGCCCGACCAGGCGACGCGCCTGGTGCATCGGCATCGCCGAGCGGGCGCCGTACCGGCGGGCCTCGTAACTGGCCCCGGCGACCACCCCGCGCTGCCCGGTCCCGCCGACGAGCACGGGGCGCCCGCGCAGCGTCGGCCGGGTCAGCTGCTCGACCGAGGCGAAGAACGCGTCCATGTCGAGGTGCAGCACCCACCGGGCACCGGACTGCACAGACACCTCCACAGCGCCATTATGACCGGCCCCGCCGACAACAGATCGGCGCTCTCGGTCGGACGCGGCGCACACGACAATTGACGCCGCTCTCGGTCGTCGTCATGCTGCAGACCATGACCGACGCGACCGATCCCCAGTCGAACCGTTCCGACGCGGACGACGCCGCCCTGACCGGCACCCCGCGGGCACGGGCGCGGGTCCAGACCATGTCGGACATCCTGCGGATCGGACGCACGCACCTGAGCCGGCACGGCGCGGCCGCGCTGTCGCTGCGGGCGGTCGCCCGCGACCTCGGGGTGGTCTCGTCGGCGGTGTACCGCTACGTGCCCAGCCGGGACGCGCTGCTGACGATGCTCATCGAGGACGCCTACACCGACCTGGGCGCCGCGACCACGACCGCCGAGCGGGCGGTGCCCCGCGACCGGTACCGCGACCGCTTCCTCGCCGTCGCCGACGCGGTGCGCGGCTGGGCGCTGGCCGAACCGGCCCGCTACGGGCTGTTGTTCGGCAGTCCCGTGCCCGGCTATGTCGCTCCGGCCGAGCGCACCACCGAGCCCGGCACCGTCGTGGTGCGACTGCTCGTCGGGGTGCTCCGCGACGCCCACGCGCACGGCGCGCTGCACACCGTCGAGGCCGCCGTGCCGGCGGCGCTCGGCGCCGACCTGCGGCCGGTGCTGGCCGAGTACGCGCCGGACCTGCCCGAGGACGCGCTGGCCCGCGGCGTCCTGTGCTGGGCGGCACTGTTCGGCGCGGTCAGCTTCGAGGTGTTCGGCCAGTACGGCGCGAACACGTTCGCGCACCCGGAACTGCTGTTCGCGCACCAGATGCGGGCCCTCGCCGACACCGTGGGGCTGCGCCCCAGCACGTGAGCCCCCGGGCGTGAGTTGCGGGGTCCGGACCCCGCAACTCGCGCACCAGGCACTAGGCCTTCGCGAGGGCCGCGCGCACGCCGTCGCCGAGATCGACCGGCGCCGCGGCGCTGTCGACCTCGCCGAACGACAGGTCCACGGCGAGCACCTCGCCGGCGATCAGGTCGCCGTGGGTGCGTGCCCAGTCCATGCGCTCGTCGGGCACCTGCAGGACCAGCCGGATCCGGTCGGAGACGTCGAGGCCTGCGGACCGGCGCGCCTCCTGCAGTTCGCGGACGCGGTCCTTGGCCCAGCCCTCGGCCTCGAGTTCCTCGGTGACGTCGGTGTCGAGCACGACCAGTCCCGCGCCGCCCGGCAGCGCGCCGGTCGAATCCGGCTCGGCGGCAACGAGCTTCGACGTGTACTCGCCCTCGGCCAGTGCGATGCCCGCCGCCACCACGACGCCGTCGCGCTCGGACCAGTCGCCCGCCTTGACGGCCTTGATGACCTTCTGCACGTCCTTGCCGAGGCGCGGACCGGCCGCCCGCGCGTTGACGACCAGTTCGAACTTGCCGTGGGTGTCGACGTCGGTGCTCAGCTCGACCGTCTTGACGTTGACCTCGTCGGCGATCAGGTCCAGGTACGGCCGCAGGGTCTCGCTGTTCGGGGCGGCGACCGTCACCTTGGTCAGCGGCAACCGCACCCGCAGCTTGTTGGCCTTGCGCAGGCTCAGCACCACGCCGCACACCGACTGCACCTCGTCCATGGCGGCGACCAGCGCCTCGTCGCGCGGCAGCTCGTCCGCGGCCGGCCAGTCGGTCAGGTGCACCGAGCGCCCACCGGTCAGCCCGCGCCAGATCGCCTCCGAGGCCAGCGGCAGCAGCGGCGCGGCCAGCCGGGTGACGACCTCCAGCACGGTGTGCAGCGTGTCGAACGCCTCGGGCGCCTCGTCGCTGCCCGCCCAGAACCGCGGACGCGACCGGCGCACATACCAATTCGTCAGCGCCTCGCTGAAGCTGCGCAGCAGATCGCAGGCCCGCGCGATGTCGCACACCTCGAGCGCCTCGGTCGTCTCGTCGCGGCACTGCGCGAGCTTGGCGAGGATGTAGCGGTCCAACAGGTTCGGCGAGTCGGTGCGCCACTGCCCCGGCCGGTCCGCGTACAGCTGCAGGAAACTCCACGAGTTCCACAGCGGCAGCAGTGCCTGCCGCACCCCCTCACGGATGCCCTGCTCGGTGACGACCAGGTTGCCGCCGCGCAGAATCGGCGAGGACATCAGGAACCAGCGCATCGCGTCCGAGCCGTCGCGGTCGAACACCTCGGACACATCCGGGTAGTTGCGCTTGGACTTGCTCATCTTCAGCCCGTCGTTGCCCAGCACGATGCCGTGCGAGACGCAGGTGCGGAACGCGGGACGGTCGAACAGCGCGGTCGCGAGGACGTGCATCATGTAGAACCAGCCGCGGGTCTGGCCGATGTATTCGACGATGAAGTCCGCCGGGTAGTGCTCCTCGAACCACTCGCGGTTGTCGAACGGGTAGTGCACCTGCGCGAACGGCATCGAACCGGAGTCGAACCAGACGTCGAACACGTCGGTGATCCGCCGCATCGTCGACGCACCGGTCGGGTCGTCCGGGTTGGGCCGGGTCAGCTCGTCGATGTACGGACGGTGCAGGTCGGTCGGCCGCACCCCGAAGTCGCGTTCGAGTTCGTCGAGGCTGCCGTACACGTCGACGCGCGGGTACCGCGGATCGTCCGACACCCACACGGGAATCGGCGTGCCCCAGTAGCGGTTTCGTGAGATCGACCAGTCCCGGGCGCCCTCGAGCCACTTGCCGAACTGGCCGTGCTTGACGTGCTCCGGGTACCAGGTGATCTGGTCGTTGAGTTCGACCATGCGGTCGCGGAACGAGGTGACCTCGATGAACCACGAGGTGACCGCGCGGTAGATCAGCGGGTTGCCGCACCGCCAGCAGTGCGGGTACGAGTGCTCGTAGGTCTCGTGCCGCACCAGCCACGCACCGTTCTGCGCGGCCGCACCGGAGGCGTTCTTCAGGTCCCGGATGATCTGCGCATTCGCGTCGAAGACCAGCTGGTCCTCGTAGTCGGGGACCTGCGCGTCGAACCGGCCGCGCGCGTCGACAGGGGTGACCGGGGTGATGCCGGCCGCGTCCGTGACGACCTTGTCGTCCTCACCGTAGGCGGGGGCGATGTGCACGATGCCGGTGCCGTCCTCGGTGGTGACGTAGTCGGCCGCCAGCACCTGGAAGGCGTGCGCGGTCTGCTCGAAGTACGGGAACGGCGGCAGGTAGCGCAGCCCGAGCAGGTCGGCGCCGGTGTGGTGGGCCAGCACCTGCGGGTCCTCGCCCAGTTCCTTGGCGTAGGCGCCGACGCGGGCCTGCGCGAGCAGCACCCGGCGGTCGTCAGGGCCCTGCACCAGCACGTAGTCGACCTCGGGGTTGACCGCGGTGGCCAGGTTCGACGGCAGCGTCCAGGGCGTCGTCGTCCAGATCAGCAGGTAGGCGTCGTTCAACTCGGCGAGCTCGCCCTCGTTCCCCGAGACCCGATACCCGACGGTCACCGCCGGATCCTGGCGACTCTTGTAGACGTCGTCGTCCATCCGCAACTCGTGGTTGGACAGCGGGGTCTCGTCGCGCCAGCAGTACGGCAGCACGCGGTAGCCCTCGTAGGCCAGGCCCTTGTCGTAGAGCTGCTTGAACGCCCAGATCACCGACTCCATGAACGTGATGTCCAGGGTCTTGTAGTCGTTGTCGAAGTCGACCCAGCGGGCCTGGCGGGTGACGTACTCGCGCCACTCGTCGGTGTACTTGAGCACCGAGGTGCGGCAGGCCTCGTTGAACGCCGCGATGCCCATCGCGTCGATCTGCGACTTGTCGGTGATGCCCAACTGGCGCTCGGCCTCGAGTTCGGCGGGCAGCCCGTGGGTGTCCCAGCCGAAGCGCCGGTCGACCTTCTTGCCGCGCATCGTCTGATACCGCGGCACGATGTCCTTGACGTAACCGGTGAGCAGATGGCCGTAGTGCGGCAGGCCGTTCGCGAAGGGAGGTCCGTCGTAGAAGACGAACTCGGGGGCGTCGGCGCGGTTGCGGACGCTCTCCCGGAAGGTGTCGTCCTGCGCCCAGAAGGCCAGCACGTCCTCCTCGAGCTTCGGGAAGCTGGGCGTGCCGGACGTGCCGCCGGTCAGATCGACGAGGGGATACTTCGGCGAACCGGACGATGCTGGTGTGGTCATGGAGAGCTCCTCGTGCCCGACTGTCCCGGCACGGGGACGACGACAGTGCCCGTCGCACTGCCACCGCGGTACCACCCCGCTTACCGGAGAGGACTCTCCGGCCACTCGACCATGGGCTGTAACGGGCCCACCCGTCCGGTTCTACTGAGACGACGTCGGCGCCGCCCGTTCTTCCGAAGGCTCCCCGGTGATGGCCGGATCGACGCCATGGTGCTGATGTTCTCGGTATTGCTTGTCTCGGTGTTGCTGTGTTCCTGCGGTCACGACGGACTGTTCGGCGCGGCCGCAGCCGATTCTACCGGCCCGGCGCGTCCCTATCGTCCGCCGCCGAGTGACGCCCCGCATCGGCCGGTCCGATGGAGTCGGCCGATCCGTGGGCCTGCCACTGATCGGTGACGCGGGGGATCTCGGTGGTCTCCTCCGCGGAGGACTCCGCCGACCACACCTGGGTCGGCTCATCGGACGAGTCCTCGTGCGGACGGCCCATGTCCAGCTGCTGGGTGACGGCGTCGTCGCCCCCGTCACCGCCCGCCTCGACGTCCTCATGCGCCGGCGCCGCATCGAGCCCGTCATCGTCGTCACCGGCGGACCGGCGATTCGACAGCACGTCGATGATCAGCAGGATGAACCCGACGATGCACACGGCGATGCATGCCCAGGCGAACCACACGCTTCCGGTCACCAGTGCGACGACCAGAAGGATGAAGCCGATCGCGGTGACCGCGAGCGCGACAACCAGCACCAGAGTCTCCCTCGCTCGTGAAGTGCGCTAGTTCTTGCCCTGACCGAACGACTGGTCCTGCTTCGAGAAGCCCGAGCCCTGGCCGGTGTCGGCCGGGGCAGCGGAGCCGCGCTGGGCCAGCTCCTCGAGCTGCCCCTCCAGGTAGGTCTTCAGGCGGGTCCGGTACTCACGCTCGAAGGTCTTGAGCGTCTCGATCCGGCCCTCCAGCACGGTGCGCTGCTGGTTGATGGTGCCCATGATCTCGGTGTGCTTCTTCTCGGCGTCGGCCTGCAGCGCGTCGGCCTTCTCCTTGGCCTGGCGGACCTGCGTCTCGGACCGGGTTCGCGCGTCGGCGAGCAGCGCCTCGGACTTCTGGCGCGCCTCGGCCATCATCGAGTCGGACTTCGACCGGGCGTCCGAAACCATCTGCTCGGAATTGGTGCGCGCATCGGTGAGCAGCTTCTCCGACTCGACCTTCGCGTCGCCGGTGAGGCGCTCCGCGGTCTCCTGCGCGAGACCGAGCAGCTTGGCAGCCTGCAGCTGGGCGCCGTCGTCGTTCTTGGCGGGCGCCGTGGGAGCCGCGGCGGCCACCGGCGCCGGGGCGGGCTCGGGCGCCTTGGGGCGCTCCACGACCGGGGCGGGCGCCGGCGCCGCGGGCGCCTTGGCGGCACCACGCTTGGCCTCGGCGAGCTCCTGGTCGAGTTCGGACACCCGCTGGCGAAGGTCCGAGTTCTCCTCGATGAGGCGGGTCAGCTCCGCCTCGACGAGGTCGAGGAACTGGTCGACTTCGTCTTCGTTGTAACCCCGCTTACCGATTGGCGGCTTGCTGAACGCGACGTTGTGCACATCAGCTGGAGTCAGCGGCATGGAAGGTTCCCCTCACGCATTCATTCGGCGGTCGAGCGAGTGTTCGTCGATCACGGTGTAACTACAGCCCATCCTGTCACACGAGGCCCGCGGGCTGCATCAGAGTGCGTACGACCGCCATCAGAATGAAGATCAGGAACATCAGGACCATAATCGAAAGATCCAGTCTGACCTGGCCCAATGGAATAGACGGAATGATCCGGCGGAGCAGTCTGACCGGTGGGTCGGTGACCGTGAACAACAATTCGAGTCCGACCGCGACGGCACCCGTCGGATGCCAGTCTCGGGCGAAGGTCCGGATGAACTCGACGATGATCCGGCCGATCAAGAGCAGCCAGAAGACGAAGAGCAGGTAGTAGATCACCACAAGCACGGGCACTCCTCCACTCTGCCTGACGGCGGCGGACCGCCCAAATCCCACCACGGCGAGCCGTGAATGTCGCAGCGGCGAGCCGTGAATGTCGCAGCGACCAGCCGTGGATATGCACCGACCCGTCGGGTCGCAGACCTGGCCGAGCGCACCCGAACGCACTTCGGACCGGGGAACTCGTGTTCCCCGGCCCGAGATCGTGTGTCGGCCTGGCCCGGCTTCGCCCCCGTCGATCCGTGGGTGCCGAATCGGCGGCAGCGATTGCCTACTTGTTGTAGAAGCCCGTTTCCGCGATCCGCCGGCGCTCCTCCGCGGAGACATCGATGTCGGCGGGCGAGAGCAAAAACACCTTTGTCGCGACTTTGTCGAATGAGCCACGCAATGCGAATGCCAATCCCGCGGCGAAATCGACGAGTCGCTTCGCGTCCGCATTGCTCATCTCGACCAGATCCATGATGACCGGGACCCCGTCACGGAAGTGTTCGCCGATCGTGCGCGCCTCCGAGTAGTCGCGCGGCCGCAGCGTGGTGATCTTCGAGAGGCTGCCGCCCTCGTCGAACAGGGACGCATTGCGGCGGACCTCCGCGCGCGCCTCGACCCGAGAATCGACGGCCAGGGATCCGCGGGTGGTCGCGGTCGACTGCATGCGGGCGGGGGCGCGCGGCGGCAGCGGCTCGAGCCGGGGCGCGTGGCGCATCGGAGGCGGCGTGTAGCGGTCGGGCTCCTCGTACTCGTCTGCCTGGTAGGCGCCGACGTCGTAGGAGCCCTTGTCGTACCCGCCGTTGTCGTAGGCACCCTTGTGGTAGGCGGACTCGGGGCCGTAGCCGTCTGCGGCGGACATCGGCCGGCCACGCGAGGACATCGGCTCCTCGAGGTAGTCGTCCTCGTACTCGTCGAGGGGAACCATTCCGAAGTACGCCTTGAACTTGTGCAGGGTGCTCATCGATCGACCTTCCTTGGCGTGGCTCGGTAATCGGGAATCGTGGTCGGCCGCTGGGAGTTCCCTTCGGCGTTCAACGCGAGGCTATCGGCCGCGCACCCAACAGTGCGGTACCGACACGCACACACGTCGAGCCGTGCCGCACGGCCGACTCCAGATCCCCAGACATCCCCGCCGACAATTCGGTCGAATCCGGATGTTCCCGGAGGAATCCGGCCCTGATCCCGGCGAGCGTCTCGAACGCCGCGTCGGGATCGGTGCCCAGGGGCGGCACGGCCATGAGCCCGACCAGTTCCACGGCCTCGGCCTGCTCGACCCGATCTGCCAGCGCGGGCAACTCGTCCACCACGACCCCACCGCGGGCGGGGTCCCCGTCGAGGCTCAGTTGCAGGAGAACCCGCAGTGGCGTGGACCGCTCGCCCGCGTCGAGTGCCGCACGCGACGCGGCAGCGAGGGCGTCGACGAGCCGCGCGCTGTCCACCGAGTGGACCGTCGACGCCCAGCGGCTGATCGCCCGCGCCTTGTTGCGCTGCACCCGGCCGAGCATGTGCCAGCGGACCCGGCCGGCCTCCTGCCCGCCGAGCTCGCGGCACGCCGCGACCTTCGCCGAGGCCTCCTGTTCGCGCGACTCACCCAGGTCCCGGCAGCCGAGTTCGATCAGCGTCATCGCGTCGGCCGCGGGAAAGTACTTGGTCACGGGCAGCAGCGCGACGGTCGCCGGATCACGCTGGGCCACCGTGCAGGCCGCCGCGAGCCTGGCCCGGACCTCGTCGAGCGCGGTCCGGATCTGCACTGCCCGCTCTGTCGGGTCGACCGTCACGGCCGCCCTCCCGCGGGCGACGACTCCATCCAGATCGCGGCGGCCTGCCGGCCGGTGGGCGCGCCGCGGCGATGACTGAACAGTGTCTTGTCCTCGATCGTGCAGCGGGAGTCGACGGTGATCGCCCGCACGCCGGCGGCCTCGAGCTGGGCGGTCAGCCCGATCCTGATGTCCAGCGACGGCGTGCCCTTGCGGGTGCGCCCGGCACTGCCCGGCAGGTGAGTCTCGACGTCGTCACGCATGGGGGCCGGCACCTCGTAGCAGAGCCCGCACGCGGCCGGACCGAGCAGCGCACCGATCCGCTCCGGCGAGGCGCCCAGCCCGCTCATCGCGTCGAGCACCTGCGGCAGAATACCGATCCGCGCACCGACCCGTCCGGCGTGCACTGCCGCCACCACGCCCGCGGACTCGTCGGCGAGCAGCAGCGGCACGCAGTCGGCGGTGAGCACGACCAGCGCGAGGTCCGGCCGATCGGTCACCAGCGCATCTGTCACCGCCACCGGTGCTGCGACCGGGTCGGTCACGACCGTCACATTGCGCGAGTGCACCTGCTCCATCCACACCAGGCGCTCCGGCGGCAGCCCGATCGTCCGGGCCAGCCGACGTCGGTTGGCATCGACCGCGGACGGCTTGTCGCCGACATGGTCACCGAGGTTGAACGAGCCATAGGGCTCGTGCGACACCCCGCCGGCGCGGGTGGTCAGGACCCGTCGAACCCGGTGTCCGGGCCCGACGGGGTCTGTGTGCGCGTTCAACGGCGCATGAAGGGCGGGACGTCGACCTCGTCGTCCCCCTCGTCGACCATGCGCACACTGTGGTGACCCGAGCTGAAGCCGCCGACCGGCTCGGCGACCGGCGCCGGCGGCACCGCCGAGCCGGCCTGGGCGAAGCTCGCCGGGTCCGGCGCGGGGGCGGGCGTGGGGGCGGCTTCCGGCGCCGGGGCGGCCTGGCCGATCTGTCCGGCGCGGGCCGCGCCGAACGTGCCCCGGCCCAGGCCCGCGCCGGTGTCGATCTGCTTGCGTGAGGGGGTACCGCCGTCGAACCCCGCCGCGATGACCGTCACCCGCACCTCGTCGCCGAGCGAGTCGTCGATGACCGTGCCGAAGATGATGTTGGCGTCGACGTGGGCCGACTCCTGCACCAGGGACGCCGCCTCGTTGATCTCGAACAGGCCCAGGTCGCTGCCGCCGGCGATCGAGATGAGCACACCGTGCGCACCGTCCATCGACGCCTCGAGAAGCGGCGAGTTGATCGCGGCCTCGGCCGCCTTGATGGCCCGGCCCTCGCCGCGCGAGGAACCGATGCCCATCAGCGCGCTGCCCGCGCCGGACATGACGCCCTTGACGTCGGCGAAGTCGACGTTGATCAGGCCGGGGGTGGTGATCAGGTCGGTGATGCCCTGGACACCGTTGAGCAGCACCTCGTCGGCGCTGCGGAACGCGTCCATCAGGCTGACCGCCTCGTCACCGAGCTGGAGCAGCCGGTCGTTCGGGATGACGATCAACGTGTCGCAGGATTCGCGCAGCGCGGTGATGCCGGCCTCGGCCTGGCCGCCGCGACGCTTGCCCTCGAAGGAGAACGGCCGGGTCACGACGCCGACGGTCAGGGCGCCGAGCTTGCGGGCGATGCTGGCGACCACCGGGGCACCGCCGGTGCCGGTGCCGCCGCCCTCGCCCGCGGTGACGAACACCATGTCCGCCCCCTTGAGGAGCTCCTCGATCTCGTCCTTGGCGTCCTCGGCGGCGCGCCTGCCCACCTCGGGGTCCGCGCCGGCGCCGAGACCGCGGGTGGAGTCGCGGCCCACGTCGAGCTTGACGTCGGCGTCGCTCATCAGCAGTGCCTGCGCATCGGTGTTGATCGCAATGAACTCAACTCCCTTGAGTCCCTGCTCGATCATCCGGTTGACGGCGTTGACCCCGCCGCCGCCGATACCGACGACCTTGATCACGGCGAGGTAATTGTGCGGGGGCGTCATGGGCTCTCGCCTTCCATAGTCTTCGGGTCCAGCAGTGTTCGGATCCAGCTCGGTGGTTCGAGTTCGGCACGGTGGTTCGAGTTCCGGGAACAAACCCTCAACCTCAACCACAGGCTTAGAGTTATGTCAAGTGCCGAACTACGGGCAGACGCTATGCACCAGGCTCACGTAGCGCCAGCAGGCGCGCCGAGCGCGCCGCGATTTGCTGCGTCGATCGTCGTGCGTTCACTTGACGGTCGGCAGGTTCGGGCTGGACACGTCGTACGACTGTCCCGGCCTGGTGAGCACGGCCAACGCGACCGCCGCCTTGCGCGGGGTGTCCTGCGCGGTGCCCCAGTCGACGACGCGCTTGTCGTTCAGGGTCAGGGTGATCTGGTCGCCGGACGACGCCGACACCTCGAGCACCTGGTCGCGCAACTGGGCCGGCAGTCCGGTCAGCACCGACAGGGCTGCCCGCGCCACCTCGTCGCCCGATGCCGGGCTCGCGACCTTCAGCCGCGGCAGACCCGGCGGCGGAGGCTCGGTGGCGAAGTCGACGTCGTCCGCGTCGACGAGATGGGTGCCGCCGGGGCCGTCGAAGAACGCCACCGGCACCCGCTCGACGATCGTCACCCGGATGGTCGACGGGAACTCGCGTTGCACCCGCACGCTCGCCACCCGCGGGATCCCGGCCACGCGGGCGGCCGCCGAGGCGGTGTCGACCTGCAGTAGCGGCTGGCCCTGCGGGATCTCCAGCGCGGAGACGACCTGATCCTCGGGGACGGCGCCCAACCCGGACACCACCACCGACCGCACCGACAGCAGCGGGGTGAAGTACACCAGCGCCGCCAGCCCGGCGACGACGCACAGCGCCGCCACCGCGACGAGCGCGGGACGCCCTCCGAAACGACCACCGCGACGGCCACGACCACGACCTCGACGGCCGCGTTCGCCGCGCCGATCACGGCCGCCGGTCTCGGCTCCGTCACCGGCCCCGTCCTCGGCACCGGCCCCGTCCTCGGCGACCTCGTCGCGGGGATCGTCCGCCGCCTCCCGCACGCCGCGCGACCGGCTCACGCCTGCCTCCGGTCCCGTCCTGCCTGTGCACGGCCGGGTACGACGTGCCGCTGCCGCGACCGCAATGCGTCGAGGATCTCGTTGCCCAGCATGGTCACGTCGCCCGCTCCCATCGTCATCACCACATCACCCGGCGCGGCCAGTTCGGCCACCTGGTTCGCCACCTCGGACATCACCGGCTGGTAGTGCACGGGCACGGTCACCGCACCGGCGATCAGCGCGCCGCTCACCCCGGGCAGCGGCTCCTCACGGGCCGCGTACACGTCGAGCACGATGACCTCGTCGGCGAGGGAGAGCGCCGCGGCGAACTCGCCCGCGAAGGTCTGCGTCCGCGAGTACAGATGCGGCTGGAACACCACGATCACCCGGCCAGCGGGCTCGTCCGATGCCGATGCCGCCTCCACCTGCGCGTCGAGCAGGTCGCGGGCGGCGCCCAGCACGGCCGTGACCTCGGTCGGGTGGTGGGCGTAGTCGTCGTAGACGCGGACCCCGCCGGCGCGGCCGGAGAACTGGAACCTGCGGTGCACCCCGCCGAACCCGGCGAGCCCGTCGAGGATCTCGTCCACCGCGGCGCCGACCTCACGTGCGGCGAGCAGCGCCCCCAGCGCGTTGAGGGCCATGTGCCGTCCCGGGACCTCGAGCCGCAGCGACCGCGGGCGGTCCTCGCCGACGAGTTGCACGGTCCCGGCGCCGCCACCGTCGCGGGAACGCCATTGCAGCAGGCGCGCGCCGACCTCGACGCCGGCCTCGTGGGGTTCGGAGCCGTAGCCGAGCACGCGGACCCCGCGGTCCCGGGCACGCACGGCCAGCGCGGCCGCACCCGGGTCGTCCAGGCAGGCCACCAGCAGCCCGCCGGGCTCGATCCGGTCGACGAAGTCGTCGAACACCTGGACGTAGGCCTCGAGGCTGCCGAAGAAGTCGAGGTGGTCCGCGTCGACGTTGGTGACGACCACCACCCGGGGGCTGTACTGCAGCAGCGAGCCGTCGCTCTCGTCGGCCTCGGCCACGAACAGATCGCCGTTGCCGTGGTGCGCGTTCGTCCCGGCCTCGTTGAGCTCGCCACCGACCACGAACGACGGGTCCACGCCGCAGTGCTGCAGGGCGACGACCAGCATCGAGGTCGTCGAGGTCTTGCCGTGGGTGCCCGCGACCAGCAGCGAGCGGAAACCCTCCATCAGCGACGCCAGGACCGCCGGACGCAGGATCACCGGAATCCCGCGGTCCGCGGCGGCGAGCAACTCAGGGTTGGTCTTGGGGATCGCGCTCTGGGTACTGACCACGCAGGTCGGTCCGCCGTCGATCATGTCGAGCGCGGCGGGGTCGTGGCCGATGCGCACCTGCGCGCCGCGTGCCCGCAACGCGAGCACCCCGCGCCCCTCCTTGGCGTCGGAGCCCGAGACCTGTCCCCCACGCGCGAGCAGGATCCGCGCGATCCCGGACATCCCGGCACCGCCGATGCCGATCATGTGGACCCGGCGCAGGTGCTCCGGCAGTTCCTGCGCACCGCCCGACGCAGTCTCGGCGGCCTGTTCCCCGCTCATCACGCCTGCCCCCTCGCCACATCCATCACGATCTTCGCAATCTCTTTCGCCGCATCGCGGTGTCCGGCGCCGGCGGCGCACTCCGACATCGCGTCGAGCCTCCGGCGATCCTGCAGCAGCGGCACCATCGTCTCGACGACGCGCCGCGGTGACAGGTCCGCGTCGGCCACGATCATGCCACCGCCCGCCGCGACCACCGGCTTCGCGTTCAGTTCCTGCTCGCCGTTACCGTGCGGCAGGGGGACGTACATCGCGGGCAGTCCGACGGCGGAGACCTCGGCGACCGTCATCGCGCCGGAGCGGCAGATGACCGCGTCCGCCGCCGCATAGGCGAGGTCCATCCGGGTCAGGTACGGCACGGTGACGTAGGCCGGCGCAGCCGGATCCCGATCGACCGACACCGTGTTCTTCGGCCCGTGTGCGTGCAGCACCGAGATGCCGGCCGCGCCGAGTTCGCGCGCCGCACCGGCCACCGCCTCGTTGAGCGACCGTGCGCCCTGCGACCCGCCGAACACCAGCAGGACCGGCGCCTCCGGGTCGAGGCCGAAGTGTTCCCGCGCCTGCGCGCGCAGCCCTGCGCGGTCCAGTCCGGTGATCGATCCGCGCACCGGGATGCCGACGACCTGGGCGCCGCGCAGACCGGATCCCGGCACCGCCGCGAGCACCCGGGCCGCACCGCGGGCGCCGACCTTGTTGGCGATACCGGCGCTCGCGTTCGCCTCGTGGACCACCACGGGGATCCGGCGTCTGCCGCGCCGCAGACCACGGCTCGCGGCCAGATAGGCGGGCAGCGCCACGTAGCCGCCGAAGCCGACCACGACGTCGGCCTGCGTCTCGTCGAGCACCGCGCGCGTGCGCCGCACCGACGCGCGCACCCGCCCCGGCAGCCGCAGCAGGTCGAGGGTCGGTTTGCGCGGCAGCGGCACCGGCGGGATCAACTCCAGCGGATAGTCGCGGGCCGGTACCAGGTCCGTCTCGAGTCCCCGCTCGGTCCCCAGCGCCGTGACGCGGACGGTCGGGTCGAGTTCGCGCAGCGCGTCCGCGACCGCCAGCGCCGGTTCGATGTGCCCGGCGGTGCCGCCGCCGGCGACCACCACCGACAGGGCCCGATCACCACTGCTCACGAACCGATTCCTCGCTCTCTGTTCTCACTGCGCCGTTCTCACTGCATCGTTCACGCGTTGCCGTTCACGCGCCGCCGCTCGCCCACCGCCCCGGTGGGCGCGTGCTGTCGTGACCCCGGATCCGGCGAACTGCGACCGTCGCGACGACGGGGCCTCAGGACATCCGGCGTTCGCGGTCGAAGACGGCCGGCCGACGGCGCGGGGGCCGTCCGCCGCCCGCGGGGTCACCCGATTGTCCTCCATCGCGCCACCCGGCCGGCCGCGGCGGGGGCTGCTCGCCCCACGACCGCCGCGGCCGCGGGCCCTCCCAGGCCTCGGCCCGCCACGACTCGGCGCCGGACGCGCCGACCGCGGTGTGCCCGGCGCGCTGCGCGGACTGCGACCGTTTGGGCGGAGACTGCTTGGCGGGCTTGGGGGTTCGCGCAGCGGTCGGCCGGCCGGCGGACATCTGCCCGGCACGCGGTTGCGGTTGCTTCGTCGGCGCCTTGCGCGGCTGCGCCGGTTTCACCGGCTTCCCGGCCACGTACTTCCCCGCGCCGGGTGGGCCGCCGCGTGTCTTCCCCATCGCCGGTTGGGTGCCCACCGGGCGCTTCTTGGCCTTGGCCTTGCGGGCCTGCTTCGACCGCACGCCGAACGGGTCCTGCGGCGAATACGGCTCGGGACTCGGTAGCCGCAGCAGCCGCCAGAACCGGGGTTCGCGGCCCGCCTGCAGGGCCGCGATCGCGGCCGGTTCGTGTCTGGCGGCGTTCGCGATCACCCCGAACATGAACAGCGTCATGGCCGTCGAACTGCCGCCCGCGGAGATCAGCGGCAACTGCAGGCCGGTGACCGGCAGCAGCCCGACCACATAGCCGATGTTGATGAACGCCTGGCCGATCGTCCACACCGTCGCGGTGGAGACCATCAGCTTCAGGAACGGGTCCAGCGAGCGCGCCGCGATCCGCATGCCGGTGTAGGCGAACAGCGCGAACAGCCCGAACACGACCGCGCAGCCGATGAACCCGAGTTCCTCGCCGAGGATCGCGAAGATGAAGTCGTTGTGGGCGTTGGGCAGGTAACTCCACTTGGCCCGGCTCTGGCCGAGTCCGCGGCCGAAGAGCCCACCGTCGGCCAGCGAGTACTTCGCCTGCCGGGACTGGTAGTCGGCGCCCTGCGAGTCGGCGCCGGGGTTGAGCCACGCCCGGATGCGCGCCGACCGGTAGCCCGCGGTGAACCCGGCGATGATCGCCAGCGTCACACCGCCGCCGAGCAGTGCGCCGAAGATCTTCAACGGCAGCCCGGCGAACCACAGCAGCGCGACCACGATGATACCCAGCGCGATCGTCGTACTCAGGTTCGGCTCGAGCACCACCAGCACGAAGATCAGCATCGACACCGGCACCAGCGGGATGATCATCTCTTTGATCGTCGCGTTCTCGCGGCGCCGCGAGGCCAGCAGGTGCGCACCCCAGATCGCCAGCACCACCTTGGTGGTCTCCGATGGCTGCAGCGACAGCGATCCGATGGTGAACCACCGCCGACCACCGCCGACCTCGTCGCCGATGCCGGGAATGAGCACCATCACCAGCAGCACGACGGAGACGATCAACGCCGGGAAGGACACCCGCCGCAGCAACCGGATCGGCAACCGCAACGCCACGTAGAACAGTGCGGCACCGAGCACGGTGAAGATGAGCTGCGAGGTGAACAGACTGTACGCCGACCCGTCCGCCGCGTAGGCCTCCACGCTCGACGCCGACAGCACCATCACGAGGCCGAGCACGGTCAACAGCACGCTGACGGTGACGATCAGGTGGAACGAGGCGAGCGGACCCGCCAGCCACACCCCGATCGGGGTGCGCGGGGTGCTCGTCTTCTCCGCCCCTGACTTCCCCATCAGCGCTCGGCTCCCATCAGCTGTCGGCGGTCACCTGCAGGGCCGCGTGCGCGAAGCTCCGCCCGCGGTGCCCGTAGTCGGCGAACATGTCCAGCGAGGCGGCAGCCGGTGCCAACAGCACCGTGTCGCCCGGGTGGGCCAGTTCCCGCGCCGACGCGACGGCGGCGAGCATCACCTGATCGGCGTCGCTGCCGGCGTCGAGCACGCGGCTCGAGCCCTGACCGGTTCCCACCGAAGCATCGTCCCGCGTGAACACCTCCACGACCGGGACCTCGGGGGCGTGTCGCGACATTGCGGCGGCGATCTCACCGCGGTCGCGGCCGATCAGCACCGCCCCGGCCAGCCGCGGCCCGATCTCCGCGACCAACTCGTCGACGGAGGCACCCTTGAGCAGTCCGCCGGCGAGCCACACCACCCGCGGGTGCGCGAGGATCGACGCCCGCGCGGCATGCGGGTTGGTCGCCTTCGAGTCGTCGACATAGCCGACACCGTCGACGGTGACTACCAGCGCGGACCGGTGTGGTCCCACCTCGTGCGCGTCGAGCCCGGCCGCGACGGCCTGCGCGGGAACCCCGATGGCGCGGGCCAGCGAGGCCGCGGCCAACGCGTCGAGCAGTCCCGGCGGTCCGCCCGGGTGCACCTGGTCGACCCGCGCGAGCACGACAGGGGCTGCGCTGCGGCTGTCGCCGGCTCCACCGCCGTCGCCGAACGCGCGGTCGACCAGTTCGTCGCCGACGACCCCGAGCTCGCCGGGGGCCGGTTCACCGAGCCGGAACCCGACGGTCGTCTCGGCCGGCGACTGCGCGGCCAGTCCGGCGGCGACCGGGTCGTCGAGCCCGACGGCGCCGACCCGCCCGGTGAGCACCCGTGCCTTGGCGGCCGCGTAGGCGTCCATGCCGCCGTGCCAGTCCAGGTGGTCCTCGGCGATGTTGAGCACCACCCCGGCCTCCGGGTGCACCGACGGCGCCCAGTGCAGCTGGAACGACGACAGCTCGACCGCCAGCACCTCGGCGCGCGGCTCGGCGGCCAGCGCGTCCAGCACCGGCAGGCCGATGTTGCCGCACGCCGCCGACGCCAGGCCCGCGGCGCGCAGGATCGAGTCGAGCATGGTGGTGGTCGTGGTCTTGCCGTTGGTGCCGGTGACCGCCAACCAGCGGCGCGGCGCGCCGAACCAGCCGAGCCGGTCCATCCGCCAGGCCAGTTCCACATCGCCCCACACGGGGACACCCAGCTCCGCGGCGCGGGTGAGCAGCGGCGCATCCGGCCGCCACCCGGGACTGGTGACCACCAGCGCGACCTCGCCCAGGCGACCGAGGGCCTGCTCCGGCGTCAGCACCGCGACCTCCAGGCCGGCGACCGCCGCGGACTGGTTCGCGTCGACCACCGACACCCGGGCGCCCAGGGCGATCAGCGCCCGAGCCGCGGCCCGCCCGGACACCCCGGCGCCGGTGACGAACACGTGCGCACCGTCGAGGAAACCGAGCTCACCGGGCCCCGGTCGGGGGCCGGTCACTGGCCGATTGCGGAGAGGAACTCCCCGTAGAACAGGGCCAGCCCGAGCGCACAGGAGATCGCCGAGAGCAGCCAGAATCTGATGATCACCGTCGTCTCGGCCCAGCCGCCGAGCTCGAAGTGATGATGGAACGGCGCCATCCGGAACACCCGGCGACGGCTGGTGCGGAACACGGCGATCTGGATGACCACCGACGCGGCCTCGGCCACGAACAGCGCACCGATCACGACGGCCAGCAACTCGGTCTTGGTCGTCACCGACAGGCCGGCGAGCAGGCCACCGAGCGCGAGCGACCCGGTGTCACCCATGAAGATCTTCGCGGGGGCGGCGTTCCACCACAGGAATCCGATGCACGCCCCGCCCGCGGCGGCCGCGATCAACGCCAGGTCGAGCGGGTCGCGCACGTGGTAACAGCCCGGATCGGGGGCGGTCGAGCACGAGTAGCGGTACTGCCAGAAGGTGATGATGACGTAGGCGCCGGTGACCATCGCCATCGCGCCGGCCGCGAGCCCGTCCAGTCCGTCGGTGAAGTTGACCGCGTTCGACCACGCGCTGACCAGCAGCAGGCAGAAGACCACGAAGATCACGCTGCCCATGGTGAGTGTGCTGATGTCGCGCACGTACGACAGCGAGGTGCTCGCCGGCGCCAGGCCGTTCGAGTTGGTGAACTGCAAGACCAACACGCCGAACAGCACCGCGGCGATCAGCTGACCGATCGTCTTGGCGGTCTTGTTCAGGCCCAGGTTGCGCTGCTTGCGGATCTTGAGGAAGTCGTCGAGGAACCCGACCCCGCCGAGTACCGTGGCCAGGCCGAGCACCAGCAGCCCGGACACCGACGGCCCGTCCGCGTGGAAGCCGACGCCGATCAGGTGCGAACCCCAGTACCCCGCCCACAGGCCGGCGAGGATCGCGACACCGCCCATCGTGGGGGTGCCGCGCTTGGACTTGTGGCTGTCCGGCCCCTCGGAGCGGATCTCCTGGCCGAAGCCCTGCCGGGAGAAGATCTTGATGAGCAGCGGCGTGAGCAGGATGGCGACGGCCAGCCCGATCCCTCCCGCGAAGAGAATCTGTCTCACTGCCGCCCCTCCGTCGTGTCGTCCCGATCGAGTCGGCCGCGATCCGTGGAACTCGAATGATCTTGATCGGCCGGACCCTGATCCAACAGGGCCTCGGCCACCTTCCACAAACCGACCGCCTGCGAGGCCTTGACCAACACCAGATCGCTGGGGGCGACCTCGTCGGCCAGCAGCGCGACGGCCGCGTCGGCGTCGGGAACGAGTGTCGCCTCGTCTCCCCAGGAGCCCTCCATGACCGCGCCCTGGTGCAGCGCGTGCGAGGGCCGTCCGGTGCCGACGATGACCAGCTTGCTGACGTCGATGCGCACCGCATACCGACCGACCCGGTCGTGCTCGATGACCGACTCGTCCCCGAGCTCGCCCATCTCTCCGATCACCGCCCAGGTCCTGCGGAAGGTCCCGTCGCGCTCTCGACCGGTGCGGGCCATCGACACCAGCGCCTTGAGCGCCGCGCGCACCGAATCGGGGTTGGCGTTGTACGAGTCGTTGATCACGGTGACCCCGTCGGCGCGGGTGGTCACCTCCATGCGCCGTGCCGACACCGGTCCCGCCGCGGCGAGCGCGGCGACGATCTGCTCGAGGCCGGCGCCGCATTCGAGCGCGACCGCCGCGGCCGCGAGCGCGTTGCCCACCTGGTGCTCGCCGTGCACGGCGAGCGTGACCGGGGCGGTCCCGGCCTGGGTGATCATCGTGAAGGAGGCGCGGGCCAGGTCGTCGAGGTGGATGTCGGTGGCGCGCACGTCGGCCGCCTCGGACTGCCCGACCCGCACGACCCGGGCCGCGGTGCGGCCGGCCATCGCCGCCACCAGCGGGTCGTCGGCGTTGAGCACCGCCACTCCCCCGTCGGCCGCGGACGGCAGCGCCTCGGCCAGCTCGCCCTTGGTCGCGGCGATCGCCTCGCGCGAGCCGAACTCGCCGAGGTGCGCGGTGCCGACATTGAGCACCACCCCGATGCGCGGCGGGGCGATCTCGGCCAGTGCGGCGATGTTGCCGCGGTGGCGCGCCGACATCTCCAGCACGAGGTGCCGGGTCTGCTCGTCGGCGCGCAGCGCGGTCCACGGGTGGCCCAGTTCGTTGTTGAACGATCCGGGCGGTGCGACGACCGGTCCGAGCGGCTCCAGGACGGCGGCGATCAGGTCCTTGGTCGAGGTCTTTCCCGACGAGCCCGTGACGCCGACGATGGTCAGTCCGGTGGTGGCGGCGAGTGCGGTCACGCTGTGGTGGGCCAGCTTGCCGAGCGCCGCCAGCACCGCCGCACCCGAGCCGTCCGTGTCGTGTTCGAGCGCCATCGCGCCGGTGTCCCCGGCGGGTAGCGGGTCGACCACCACTGCGGGAACCCCGACCGGCCGGGCCGCCAGCACGGCGACCGCGCCGGCCGCGACGGCGGCCGCGGCGTGGTCGTGGCCGTCGGCGCGGGCGCCGGGCAACGCCAGGAACAGCCCGCCCTCGGTGACCCTTCGCGAGTCGAACTCGACCGCGCCGGTCACCTGCACCTGCGGGTCGGCGACATCGACCAACCTGCCGCCCACGATCTCCGCGATCCGGGCCAACGTCAACGAAATCACTTACCGCACCCACTCATCTTCTTGATCTGTCCCGTGTGCCCGCTCGAGTGCCGTCGCCAGCACCTCACGGTCGTCGAACGGGTGCTTGACGCCGGAGATCTCCTGTCCGGCCTCGTGTCCCTTGCCGGCGATCAGCACGACGTCGCCGGGGCGGGCCCAGACGACGGCCGCCTCGATCGCCGCCGCCCGGTCACCGATCTCGCGCACCTCCGCGCGCAGCGGCGCGGGCACCTCGGCCGCCCCGGCGAGCAGCGCGGACCGGATCAGTGCCGGGTCCTCGCTGCGCGGGTTGTCGTCGGTGACGATGAGTAACTCGGCGCCGCGCGCGGCCACCTCGCCCATCACCGCGCGCTTGCCGGAGTCCCGATCGCCGCCCGCGCCGACGACCACCGCGAGCCGCCCGGCGCACTGCCCGCGCAGCGTGGCGATGACCGCCTCGAGCGCTGCCGGCTTGTGCGCGTAGTCGACGACCGCCAGGAACGGCTGACCACGCTCGACCCGTTCGACCCGGCCCGGCACGTCGACCCGCGACAGGCCCGGCGCGGCCGCCTCCGGATCGACGCCGGCGGCGTCGAGCAGCGCGACCGCGAGCAGGGCGTTGGCCACGTTGTACCGGCCGGGCAGTCTGATCTCGACCTCGAGGGCGGCACGGTCGGGGGCGGCAACCGTGAACCGCTGGGTGCCGGCCTGCTCGGTCCGCGGCGGACCGGCGGTCCAGTCGGCCTCCAGTTCCCCGGTGGCGACCGTGACCGCGCCGGGTCCGGCGATCCGGGCCATCCGGGCTCCCCAGTGGTCGTCGACGCAGACCACGGACCTGGCGGCGTGCACCGTCGAGGCCGGATCGAACAGCCGGGACTTGGTCAGGAAGTAGTCCTCCAACGTCGGGTGGAAGTCGAGGTGGTCCTGCGACAGATTGGTGAATCCGCCGACCGCGAACCGCGTCCCGTCGACCCGCCCGAGCGCGAGCGCATGACTGGAGACCTCCATGACCACCGTGTCGACACCCTGCTCCGACATCAGCGCGAGCAGCGCCTGCAGCCCGGGGGCCTCCGGTGTCGTCAGCGCGCTGGGCACGCGTCGCCCGCCCACCCTGGTCTCGACGGTGCCGATCAGCCCGGGGGTCCGTCCCGCGGCTATCAGCCCGCCCTCGACGAGGTAGGCGGTGGTCGTCTTCCCTGCGGTGCCGGTGATCCCGATCAGCTGCAGCCGCTCGGACGGGTTGCCGTAGATCCGTGCCGACACCTCGCCGAGGACGGTCCGCGGGTCCGGGTGCACCAGCACGGCGACCGGGCCGGCGGTGCCGGGCGATGCCGCCGCGACCCGCTCCAGACCGGCTGGGTCGGTCAGGACAGCCACGGCCCCGCGCTCGACGGCCTGGCCGACGAAGTCCGCGCCGTGCGCGTGCGCACCCGGCAACGCTGCGAACAGGTCACCGACCTGGATGTCCTGCGCGCGCAGGGCCACCCCGGTGACCTCGGTCTGTTCGGATCCGGACGCCAGTTGCGCACCGGTGAGCTGAGCGAGCCCCGCGATCGGGGTCCGTGGCGGGCGCTGCGGGCGCAGCGGACCGGCGGGTATGACGGCAGGCACCTGGGCGAGGCTCCTTTCGGTTTCGTCGGCGGCTGGCACGTCGAGTCAGATTACCGACCACCACCGATCGGACCGAACCTCCGCCACCCGTCCGTGACCTGGGCGTGATCTGTTCGCGGTCAGTCGGCCTCGAGCAGCATCTTCGGCGCCGGGGGCGAGAGCGGGACCTGGTCGCGCTGCAGGAGCCACGCCGCGATGTTGTGGAACAGCGGTGCGGCGGACTGCCCGCCGGAGCCGTCGGAGCTCCGGTCGGGGGCGTCCATCATGATCCCGACCACGAAGCGCGGATTGTCCGCCGGCGCGATGCCCGCGAAGTTGATCCAGTACTTCGACTGGTAGTAGCAGTGGCAGGCCTGGTTGAACTGCTGCGCCGTGCCCGTCTTGCCGGCGATCTGATACCCGGTGACCGCGGCCGCGACGCCGGTGCCCCGCTGGTTCCAGCCGTCGTTCTGGACGATGGACCGGAACATGTCGCGTACCGTGGTCGCCGTCTGCGGGCTGACCACCTGGACGCCCTCCGGCGCGGGCGGCGTGGTCTTGCTGCCGTCCGGCGCGATGACGTCCTTGACGATCCGGGGCGGGATGCGCAGGCCGTTGTTCGCAATCGCCTGGTACATGCCGGTCATCTGCAGCAGCGTCATCGACAGGCCCTGGCCGATCGGCACGTTCGCGAAGGTACCGTGCTGCCACTGGTCGAACGGCGGCACGTAGCCGGCGCTCTCGCCGGGCAGACCGATCCCGGTCCGCTCGCCGATGCCGAACTTTTTCAGCAGATCGTCGTAGCGCTGCATGCCGACCCGCTTGGCGAGCATCAGCGTGCCGATGTTGGAGGACTTCGCGAAGACGCCGGTCGTCGTGTACGGCGCCACGCCGTGCGACCAGTCGTCGTGGATCTTCAGTCCGTCCATGTAGTACTCGCCGGGGACCTGCAGCACCTCCTCCGGCGTGGTGACGCCGTACTGGATGGCCGCGGCGGCGGTGACGATCTTGTTGACCGATCCGGGCTCGAAGGGCGTGGTCACCGGGAGGTCGCCGAGTTCGGCGCCCTTGTTGCTGATGTCTGCGAGACCGTTGGCCGGGTTGAAGGTGTCGTCGTTGGCCATCGCCATGACCTCACCGGTCTTCGAGTCCATCACGACCGCGGAGACGTCCTTCGCGCCGGACTTGTTCTTCGCCTCCTGCACCTGCTGCTGCACGTAGTACTGCAGATCGGAGTCGATGGTCAGTTGCACCGTCGAGCCGTTGATCGCCGGTTGCACGTCGCGCACGCTGCCGGGGATCACCGCGCCGTCGGAGCCACGGTCGTAGGTGCGCGAGCCGTTCGTACCGGCGAGCGTGGAGTCCATGGAACTCTCCATGCCGATCAGACCGTGCCCGTCCCATCCGGTCGCCCCGACGATGTTCGCCGCGAGTGAGCCACCCGGGTATTCGCGGATGTCCTGCCGCTCGGCACCCACCTCGTCGAACTTGTCGGTGATCTGCGTCGCCTTCGCCGGATCGACGTTGCGGACCAGGTAGACGAAGGTCGTCTTGCTGTTCATCTTGTCCAGCAGATCCTGCTCGGGGGCGGCATCGCCGAGCACGTCGTGGATGCCCTTGGCGATCTCCTTGATCCGGTCCTCGGGCTTCGGGACCACCGGCTGCGCGGTGGCGGCGGTGTTCTGTGCCTGCTGACTCTTGTCCTGCTGGCTCTTCTCCCAGGCCGCCTGCAACTCCTTGCGGACCCGGATCGGCTGGAAGGTCAGCGCCTTGGCCTCGAGCGTGTAGGCCAGCGGTTTGCCGGAGGCGTCCTCGATGGTGCCGCGCATGGCCGGCAACACCAGCGTGGTCGTGCGTTGGCTGGCGGATTCCGCCGACAGCTGCGGCGCCTGCACGCCCTGGATCCAGATCAGTTGGAGCAGCGCCAGGCCGAGCGCCCCCAGCATCACCAGACGCCCGGCCTTGAACCGGAAGTGGAAGGAGGCCGTCCGCCGGGGCGCACGCTTGCGCGCGGCGGGTTTCGGACGGCCGGGGCCCGGGCGCGGCGCGGCACCCCGGCCACGCGTGGCGGGGGTGCCGCGGGCGGCGCCGGGGCGCCGTGGTCCACCGGGGGCAGGGCTCACGGCTGCCCTGTCGCGAGCGGTCCGGTCAGCACGGGCGGCAACGTGTTCACGGGCACCGATTGTTCACCCTGGGCGGGCGCAGGTGCGGGAGCTGCGGCCTGGCGCGCCGCCGGGGCGGGAGCAGCCGGCGCGGGGGCCGGCGCCGCTGCCGCGGGGGCCGGAGCCGCAGGGGCCGGGGCCGGAGCGGCGGCGACGGGCAGCCCGGTCGGACCGGGCACGACGGCCGTCCCCGGGGCGGGGGCCGGCGCACCGGCGGCGGGCGCGGCGGGTGCGACCGCGAGCGGCAATCCGGTCGGACCGGGGGCCGGCGCCGCCGGACGTCCCGGCACCGGGGCCGGCTGGATGACGATCGGTGCGCTGCCCGCCGGACGGTTCAACGCCGGCGCCGCCGGACCGGTCGCGGCCGCGGGCTTGCCCTCGACGCGCGCGACGCCGTCGGCGCCCACCACGATCCGCGCAACGTTCATTGTCGGCACCATGCCCAGCGCGGCGGCCTTCTGCGCGAGCACGGGCGCGGAGTTGCCGGCGGCCACCGCCTTCTCCAGCGTCGCCTTCTTCTCCTGCAGATTCTGGTTGGTCGCGTTCTGCGCGCTCAGTTCGTACGACTGTTCCGCGGAGGTCGTTGTCAGCCAGAGCGTGAGCCCCATGCCCACCGTCAGCAGCGCAATGACCAAGACCACGAAGGGAACTCGCCTGGCGAACATCCGCGGTCCCCGCTCGTGCGGCGCACGATCGGCCCGGCGACCGCCCCCGGTCCGCTGCACGCGACGCTCGTATGCGCGCTGAGCGGCAGTCGAACGACCCTGGGGCACACCGTTTCCGCGGCGCTCACGCCGCCCTCGCCCCGGTGCCCGCGTCGGCGTGCGGGTGGCACCCTCGCCGGACCGACGTCCGGGGTGTGCCGGTGCGGTGACGTTCAGTTCGTCGCCTACCGAAACGCTCATGCCGACCTCCACGCGATTCGCTGTGCACAACGCAGCCGCACCGGCGCGGCTCGCGGATTGTCTTCGATCTCCTGCTCCGATGCGCGCTCGGCGCCGCGGGTGACCAGTCGGAACTCCGGGCCGCGACCGGGAAGCTCCACCGGAAGTCCTTCCGGACTGGTCGACTTCGCCCGAGCGGCCAATGCCCGCTTGACGATTCGGTCTTCCATGGACTGGTAGGACATGAACGCGACCCGCCCACCGATCGCGACCGCCTCCAGTGCCGCCGGAACGGCCGCCTCCAGCGACTCCATCTCGCGGTTGACTTCGACCCGCAGCGCCTGGAAGGTGCGCTTGGCCGGATGTCCGCCGGTCCGGCGGGTCGCGGCGGGGATGGTGTCGTAGAGCAGCTTGACCAGAGGGCCGCTGGTGATGAACGGCTCCTTCGCACGACGCCGAACCACTTCCCCGGCAATCTTTCCCGCGAACCGCTCCTCGCCGTAGGTGCTCAGGACGCGGGCCAGATCGCCCTTGCTGTACGTGTTGAGGACGTCCGCGGCGGTCTGGCCGCGGGTCGGGTCCATGCGCATGTCCAGGGGCGCGTCGACCGAGTAGGCGAAGCCGCGGTCGGCCTCGTCGAGTTGCATGGACGAGACGCCGAGGTCGAAGAGGATGGCCTGGACGCTGCCTCGCGCGACAAGGCCGGCGACCTCGAGCGCATGCGCGATGCCGTCATATCGCGTCTGCACCAACGTGATCCGGTCCGCGTACGGGGCGAGTCGCGCCCGGGCGATGTCCAGGGCGTTCGGGTCCCGATCCAGACCGACCAACCGCAGCGCGGGATACGTGCGCAGGAAGTACTCGGAGTGGCCGGCGAGCCCGAGCGTCGCATCGACGAGGACCGCACCTTCCCCGTCCGCCCCCTGCGCGGTCAGGGTCGGCTCGAACAACTCGGCCGCCCGCATGAGCAGCACCGGAATGTGACCGAACCCTTTGTCCGGGTTCGCCTCTCCTCCGGCTCCGTCGACCATCACCGCTCCCGCATCCGTGTTCCGACTGTCCAGTGCTGTCCCGATCCGAGGCGAATGCCTCGAGGTCCCTGTCCGATTGGCGAACCTGGCGCTGGGGAAGTGCGTCAGGGTCCCCGTCGGGCAGAGGCCTCGCGGCAATCGCTGCCGGCCGGCTAGAAGATCCCGCCGAGCGATTCGTCCTTGGCCTGCGAGTAGTTCTCTTCGTTCTCCTCGACGTAGTTCTGCCACGCCTGCGCGTCCCAGATCTCGAGGAAGTCGACCGCGCCGGTCACGACGCACTCTTTGGACAGTCCGGCGTAGCGGCGGTGATCCACGGAGAGCGTGATCCGCCCCTGTGCATCCGGGTGCTGTTCGTCGGTGCCGGCCGCCAGTGCGCGAACGAACGCGCGCGCCTCGGGGTTGGTGCGCGGCGCCGCGGCGGCCTTCCGTGCGAGCGCCACGAACGCGTCACGCGGATACACGGCCAGGCAGTGATCTTGACCCTTGGTCACCATCAGCCCTCCCGCAAGCGTGTCCCGAAACTTCGCCGGCAGAGTCAGCCGGCCCTTGTCGTCGAGCTTGGGCGTGTAGGTGCCGAGGAACACTCGCCACCTCCTGCCCGAAGCACCTCCGAGATTTCGGCTGACCGAAACCCCGCCGAGTACCCCCGCTCTCCGCTGCGGACCACGTTACCCCACTTTCCCCCACCCGCAATTCAAAACACGGCGTGTCCGGGACAAGCCGACGTCATATCCAGAGGTCAGCGCCGTGGGATGAGGTGGGGGACAAAATCAGCACCGCGACCACGACGCCGTCGAGCCGCCAGGCCCGGGCTGGCCGCAGCGAAGACAGCACACGTCGACTTCCACATTCGCCCAGGTCACACACCTGCGCCCGCCACTGACCCGGGGTCGACCGGGCGTGCCGGCGAGGCGCCGGTCCGGCCGGTGGGGTGAAGTGGGTGGGGCGGGTGGGGTGATGTGGAGGCACCCGCGATGCGAACCCGCGCCCGGACGCGTGCCGACCGCCGGCGGGCATGCAAAAGGCGCGGCACCCCATGTCGGGGTGCCGCGCCCGTTCAGCTCACTACCGGGTCAGGAACGCATCAGTGATCGTCCTGCTCGAACCTCTTCCGGAACCGCTCCTCCATCCGTGAGGAGAAGCCGCCACCGGCCTTGTTCTTCCCTCTTCCGCGGCCACCATGGCCTCGGCCACCGGACGACACCTGCCCGGCATCGTCGTGGCCCGCGCCACCCTTCTGCCGCAGCGAACCGCCGAGCAGAAGCATGACGCCACCGCCGAACATGACAATGAAGCCGATCAGGCTGACTATCGGAAAGCCACCCGGCTTGAGTGGCAATGCCACGCCCAGGACCAACAGCACCAACCCGAGAACGAGGACCGTCACCGCTTGTAGACGGCGCCTGTTGGACGGAGTCCTGAATCGACGACCCTTGACGTGGGATGCGAACTTGGGATCCTCGGCGTAGAGAGCGCTCTCGATCTCATCGAGCATTCGCTGCTCGTGCTCGGAGAGTGGCACGGTACCTCCCCCGGCACTTGTGTTTGACAGTCGTCCCGTCCATACGGTGCGACAGACGCCCGGCCTTGGCGGGCATCCAACTCCGATGATACGAGGTGATCTCGACCCGTACCACCCACTCCGATCACATCCGCGACCGGCAGATTCGGCGCCGCACCTACGCGACCGGACGGCGCCACTGCGCCCTCACCATCGGGCCTGGTCAAACCTCGCGGCGCCGACGAGGTGGGCCTCCACCTCGTCGAGGAACCGACGGGTCTCGGCGAGCAAGGCCTCGGCCCGATCCGCACCGACCTTGCCGGTGATCCCCGCCTCGATTGCCGCCCGCGTGGACGAGTGGGCGGCGAAGTAGTCGGCCCACTCGGCGAACTCGGGGCTGCACGCCGACAGCATCACCCACGCGCTGCGCGAGCGTGGCCGGCGAACACCGGCGCCCGGCCCGACCGCACCGGCGCCCGCGGCCAGGACAGCGGCCGCCCCACGCACGGCGGCCACATAGGCCAACCGGAACGCCTCGGCCGCATCGCCGGAGGACGCGCCCCGCCCCGGCGAGCGCCCCGCCGCGGCGCACGACGCCTCGGCGAGCAGCGAGTCGGCCCGGCCGAGCAGCTCGCGCGCCCGCGTGGGCACCGCCGGCCCGGACACCCGGGGCGGCGCGCCCCGTCCGGACGCCCCCGGCGTCGCCCGCGGCGCCACCCGCCCGGACGCCGCACCGCCTCCGCACACCTCTCGCGTGACCCGGCCACCCATCGCAGACCTCCTGTCGATCGCCCCCCGGGGAGACCCGGCGTCGGCGCGCTTCCCTCGCGCCAACACCGGATCCCCGACATCGAACACTCGTTCGACGGTTTCAATATAACCTCACCCACCGACAGATCGCCAGCACAGGGAGAAAACGACGACAATGAGCCTGAAATGAGCACCGTCGTCGTCGAGGCCATCTCGGCACCGCAGATCCGGTCGCGCTTGTTCGAGGCCCTCGACATCTACGTCGCGGCCATGGGCTATCCACGCGGCACCGAGCACCACCGCGCCCCGATGTGGGCCGAACACATCCTCCGCGACGGTTGGCGGGCCGTCGGCGCGTTCCTCACCGACGACCCCACCGCACCCCCGCCGTCGACCGCTCCCCTGGTCGGCATCGCCTACGGTTACCGCGGCGCGGCGCACCACTGGTGGGACCAGCAGGTCCGCCAGGGCCTGGTCGCCACCGGGGTGGAGTCCGCGCAGGTGGAGACCGTGCTCGGGGACTACTTCGAGCTCACCGAGTTGCACGTGCACCCGCAGGCCCAGGGCCGCGGGATCGGCGAGGCACTGCTGCGCGAATTGCTCACCGACCGCCCGGAGCAGGGCGTGCTGCTGTCCACCCCCGAGGTCTCCGAGGAGGACAACCGCGCCTGGCACCTGTACCGCAGGCTCGGCTTCACCGATGTGCTGCGCCATTTCGTGTTCGTCGGCGACCACCGGCCGTTCGCGGTGCTCGGCCACGCGCTGCCGCTCGACGGGACCGCACCCGCGGGTCACAGCTGAACCGGCCCGACTGCTCCGCGGCTGACCGGCCGGCCCCGGCTAGCCTGGCGACGTGCTGGATGCAATCGTGGTCGGATCGGGACACAACGCGCTGGTCTCGGCGTGTTATCTGGCGGAGGCCGGCTGGTCGGTGCAGGTACTCGAGCGCGACACCGTGCCCGGCGGCGCGGTCTCCACCGTCGAACGCTTCCCGGGCCACCGGGTCGACCGCGGCTCGTCCGCGCACCTGATGATCCGGCACAGCGGCATCGTCGAGGAGTTGCGGCTGGCCGACCACGGCCTGTCCTACGTGGATTGCGACCCGTGGGCGTTCGCGCCGGCCCCGGTCGGCGCCGACCGTCCGGGGATCGTCTTCCACCGCGACCTCGACGCCACCTGCCGTTCCATCGAGAACGCCTGCGGCGCAGCTGATGCCGCCGCCTATCGGCGCTTCGTCGCCGACTGGACCCCCCGCGCCCGGCACATGATGCGGGCCTTCGCCGGGCCCCCGACCGGAGTACAGCTGGCCCGCGCCTTCGGCGGACTGGGGCTTCCCGGACGGGGCCGCCCCGCCCCGGCCGTGTCCGCGCTTGCACACGCGTTCCTGTCCACCGGCGACGCCCTGCTCGACGCGTACTTCGACGACGAGCCGCTCAAGGCCGCGCTCGCCTGGTTCGGGGCCCAGTCCGGACCGCCGATGTCCGAGCCCGGCACCGCGCCGATGATCGGGTTCGCCGCGCTGATGCACACGCTGCCGCCGGGCCGGGCCGTCGGCGGCAGCGGCGCGCTGACCTCCGCACTGATCGGCCGCCTGACCGCCGACGGCGGACAGGTCGTGCTCGGCGACCCGGTCACCGAACTGCGCCGCGGTGTCGACGGCTGGACCGTCCGGACCGCCGGCGGCGAGGTGCGGCACGCGCGGGTGGTCGTCGCGGGCTGCCACGTGCTGACCACGCTCGACCTGCTCGAGCGGGGCGGCCACGACACCGACGCGATCCACGGCTGGCGTCGGGGGGTCCGCGTGGGACCCGGCATCGGGATGGCGGTCAGGTTGGCCACCGATGCGCTGCCCGTCTATCCGAGCGCGCCCGCGGACCTGGCCGGGCCGGGCGTGCACGCGGGCCTGCAGTTGCTCGTCGGCGACCGCGCGCATCTGCGGGCGGCCCACGGCGCCGCGAGCGCCGGTGAGCTCCCGCCCCGTCCGGTCGCGCTGGCGATGACCTTCAGTGCACTCGATCCGAGCCTGTCCCCGCCCGGCGAACACCAGGCGACCCTGTGGTCGCAATGGCATCCCTACCGCCTCTCCGGCGGCCGCACCTGGACCGACCTCGCGGAGGCCGAGGCCGACCGGATCGTCGCCGAGATCGAGGCCCTCGCGCCGGGTTACACGGCCTCGGTCCGGCACCGTCACGTGCAGTCGCCGCTCGAGCTCGAGCGGGAACTGGGCCTGCGCGGCGGCAACATCATGCATGTGGAGATGTCGCTGGACCAGATGCTGCTGTGGCGGCCCACCCCGGATCTGGCCGGCCACCGGGTCCCCGGCGCCGACGGGCTGTACCTGACCGGCGCCTCGACCCATCCCGGCGGCGGCGTGTCCGGCTACAGCGGCCGCACCGCGGCACGGCTGGCACTGGCGGACGCGCGCCGCACCGGACGGCGGCGGATCCGGCGCGGCTGACCTGGCCGATGCCTGACAATTCGTGCCGCTGCCCCGCCCGGCGCCCGGTTGCTGGCACGATGTTCGCTGTGCGCCTGCCTTCTCGCCTGTCCGGGACCCGCTCGGGGGCCCCCACCCGGCCCACCGGGTCCCCCCTTCCCTCGTCCCGCCTGCATCGGACCCGTCGCCGAATCCGGTTGGGGTCCTTGGCGGTCCTTCTGGTCGTGGCCGTGCCACTGCTCAGCGGCTGCCTGCGGGTGCAGGTCACCATGGGCGTCTCGTCGAAGGATCTGGTCACCGGGCACATCGTCGCCGCCAGCATCCCCAGGGACAGCAAGGACCAGGGACCGCAGCTCACGGTTCCGGCGTCACTGGCCGGCAAGATGCGCGTCCAGCAGTACCGGCAGGACGGTTACGTCGGGTCGGAGGCGTTCTTCAGCAACCTGACCTTCGGTGAGCTCGGCGACCTCGGCGCCACGTCGGAGCAGGCGCAGGGCATGTTCCACCTGGCACTGCAGCGCTCCGGCGACGCCGTCACGTTTTCCGGCACCGTCGACCTGACCGACGTCGCTCAGGGGTCCGACGTGCAGATCAGCATGAACTTCCCCGCACACGTTTCCACGACCAACGGGACCCGCGACGGCGACAACGGCGTCACCTGGAAGCTCCCGCCGGGCGAGAAGAGCTCCCTCGCCGCCGAGGTGAGTTACGCGGATCCGCACAACCGCGGCTTCACCGGATGGCTCGTGCTCGTCGCCCTGATCGCGCTGGCCTCGGCGGTCGGCGTCGGGTACCTGGCGTACCGCAATCGGGACCAGTCGCCCAGGCCCGGCGACCCCGAGCCGCACGACCCGGGCGAGGCCGCCACGACCGCGACGGACGACGACAAGGAGCCGGCCGGGCGCTGAGCGCCCGCGAACACGCACCGGCGACTGGAGGGAGCACGATGCATCGGCGCACACCCGCAGTCCTCGGCGCGGTCGCGCTGACCGCACTGGTCGCCGCCGGGTGCTCGGACGCCGGACCGGCACGCACCGCCGCGGCCACGCCGAGCCCGACCGGGGCGGCCGCTGCCTCGACCATTGCGTCGGCCACCGCGTCCTCCAAGGCTCCGTCCACCGCTGCGTCCGCCTCGGATGCCGGCTATCGCCAGAGCACGATCCGCGTCGACGGACAGACCGATCGCGCCCGCTACGACGTGCAGTTGCCGCAGGTCGAGGGCGGCGACCCCACGGTCTCGGCGCGGTACGACTCGTCGATGCGCGCCGCGCTGCAGGACCAGATCGACGGCGACTACGGCGAGGGCATGCACTTCACGCTGACCGGCGGTGAGGACAGCACCACGACCGTCTCGCCGGGCACGGTCAGCGGACTGCTGCAGACCTCCTGGGACGCCGACCCTCCGGGTGCGCACTCGACCGCGCTGCTCGCGACAGTGGTGATCGACCGCAAGACCGCACGCCCGATCACGCTCGCGGAGTTGTTCCCCGACGAACAGGCCGGCCTGCAGCGGCTGTCGGAGGAGTCCGCGAAGCTGCTGCCGGACACGGTGGTGGGCAGCGACTACGACGCGGCCGGCATCGCCCCGGTCGAGCACAACTTCGCGAACTGGCTGCCCACCGCGCAGGGCATGCAGATCCACTTCCTGGAGTACCAGGTCGGGCCGTACGCAGCGGGCCTGGTCACCATCACGATCCCGTGGGAGCACCTGCGTGACGTCGTCGCGCCCGGACTCTACGCAGCGGTCAGCAGCTAAAGGTTGCTATTGCGCCAGCCTCGCCGGCGCGATGCCGAGGTTCTCCAGCACCTCGCAGGTGGCGCGGGCGAAGTTCAGCGTGATGAAGTGCAGCGACGGCGCGCCCTCGGCGATCAGCCGCTCGCCCATGGTGGTGGCGAACTCGATGCCCGCCTCGCGCACGGCGGCCCGGTCCTCGGTCGGCCCGTCGCCGGCGGCCGCGGTCAGCCGCTCCTCCAATGTGCGCGGCAGCTTCGAGCCGGACAGCTCGACCATCCGGCGCACCGACCGCAGCGAGGTGATCGGCATGATCTCCGGGATGATCGGCTTCGCGCCCTGCTCGGGGTCGAGCGCCACCACACGGTCGCGCAGCCGCAGGTAGTCGTCGATGTCGAAGAACATCTGCGTTATCGAGTACTCGGCGCCGGCGCGCAGCTTCGCGACCAGGTACTCGGTGTCGTGGTCGAGGTCCGGCGAGCGGTGGTGCCCCTCGGGGAAGGACGCGACGCCGACGTGGAAGTCGCCGAGGTCGCGCACCAGCCGCACCAGCTCCTCGGCGTATTCGACACCGTCGGGATGCTTGGTCCACTCGCCCAGCGGGTCACCCGGCGGGTCGCCGCGCAGTACCAGGACGTTGCTGATGCCCCGGTCGGCGTAGGCCCCGACCATGGCGCGCAACTCGTCGACGCTGTGCGACACCGCGGTCAGGTGCGCCACGGGCAGCAGCGTGGTCTGTTCGGCGATCTTGCCGGTCACCCGGACGGTGCGGTCGCGGGTCGACCCGCCGGCGCCGTAGGTGATCGAGACGAACGCCGGGTGCAGCTGCTCGAATTCGCGTGCCGTCCGCCACAACCGGTCCTCTTCGGCCTCGGTGCGCGGCGGATAGAATTCCACCGAGAAAGGCACGCGACCGGTGGTGTTGTCGCGAATTCTGTCGACGATGGAGGGGGTCTGGGTCACCCAACCCGCACTGCCCCGCCCTCGGACGGCATCTGATGTCACCCCCCGATCATATGGTCACCGCAGGCGGTGGCCCGTCCCACATCACCCGCGCACGTAGAGTCGGCGCTGCACGGTCCTCATCGCGGGCGCCCGGCTGATCGCGCCCCGTGGACCCTCGACCCCAGGAGGCCACCCTGTCCGCCGGACCCGACTCGCCCGCGCCCGACTCGCTGACCGAGCCCGTCGACGCCGCCCTCGCCGACTCGGTCAACGCCCGGCTGCGCGGGTCTGTCGACGCGGCGCTGGCCGAGTTCTTCGCCTCCCGTCGGGAGATCACCGCGGCGGTCGGCGGCGAGTTCCAGACCGCCGCCGGCCGGCTCGAGGACTTCGTGCTGCGCGGCGGCAAGCGCATGCGTCCGCTGTTCGCCTGGACCGGCTGGCTCGGGGCGGGCGGCGACCCGGACGGGCCGACGGCCGGCGCGGTGCTGCGCATGTGCGCGGCGCTGGAATTGGTGCAGGCGTGCGCGTTGATCCACGACGACATCATCGACTCGTCGGACACCCGCCGCGGCTTCCCCACCCTTCACGTCGACTTCGCGCGCAAACACCGCGAGTCCGATTGGCACGGCAGCGCCGCCGAGTTCGGCGCGGCGGCCGGGATCCTGCTCGGCGACCTCGCGCTGGCCTGGGCCGACGACATGGTCCGCGAGTCGGGGCTGGACGCCGCGGCGACCACGCGGATCGCGCCGGTGTGGTCCGCGATGCGCACCGAGGTGCTCGGCGGCCAGTTCCTCGACATCACCAGCGAGGTGCGTGGCGACGAGACCATCGACGCGGCCATGCGCGTCAATCGCTACAAGACCGCCGCCTACACCGTCGAACGCCCGCTGGAGTTGGGCGCGGCGGCGGCCGGCGCGGCGGCGGAGCTGATCGCGGCCTACCGCGAGTTCGGCACCGACATCGGCATCGCGTTCCAACTGCGCGACGACCTGCTGGGCGTGTTCGGCGACCCGGCGGTGACCGGCAAGCCGTCCGGCGACGATCTGCGTGAGGGCAAGCGCACCGTGCTGTTCGCGGCCGCGCTGGCCGCCGCGGACGCCGGCGACCCGGCCGCGGCGAGCCTGCTGCGCGCGAGCATCGGCACCGATCTGAGCGAGGCCGAGGTCACCCGGCTGCGTGAGGTCTTCATCCGGCTGGGTGCGGTCGAGGAGGTGGAGCGGCGGATCACCGAGCTCTGTGAGCGCGCCCGCACCGCCCTGGACCGCAGCTCCGCGACCGGGCAGGCCAAGCGCCTGCTGGGCCCGATGGTGGTCGCAGCGACCGCCCGCACCTTCTGATGGGCTCCCGCCCCCTGCGCACCACCACGGGACCGAGCGACCGGGTGGTCGTCGTGGGCGCCGGACTGTCCGGGCTGGCCGCGGCGCTGTACCTGCGCGCGGCGGGCCGCGAGGTCACCGTGCTCGAGCGGGCCCGCGACGTCGGCGGACGGGTCGGGCTGTACCGGCTCGACCCCGCGGCCGGTCCCGGCTACCGCATCGACTCGGGCGCCACCGTGCTCACGATGCCGGAGCTGGTCTACGACGCGCTGGACGCGGTCGGCGCCGGCGACAGCGGGCTGCAGATCCATCGGCTCGATCCGGCGTACCACGCGCGGTTCGCCGACGGCAGCACGCTCGACGTGCACTCGGATCCGCACGCGATGGCCGACGAGGTGCGCCGGGTGTGCGGACCCGACGACGCGAGCGGCTATCTGGCGCTGCGCGGCTGGCTCGAGCGGGTCTTCGAGGTCGAGTTCGGCCGGTTCATCGACGCGAACTTCGATTCGCCGGCGGACCTGGTGTCGACACCCTCCGCGCTGGCCGACACCGCGTGGCTGGTCGCACTGGGCGCCTTCGGCCGACTCGGCCCCCGGGTCGCCCGGCACATCGCCGACCCCCGGCTGCGCCGGGTGTTCACGTTCCAGGCGCTCTACGCCGGGCTGGCGCCGAGCCGGGCGCTCGCGGTCTACGGCGCCATCCCGCACATGGACACCTCGCTGGGCGTCTACTTCCCGGAGGGCGGCATGCACGCGGTGCCCCAGGCGATGGCCGACGCGCTTTCCGCCGCGGGCGGACGGATCGAACTGGACACCGCCGTGACGGCGGTCGACGTCGTGGGGGGCCGCGCCCGCGGGGTGCGCACCGCGGACGGCCGCACGTTCGCGTGCGACGCGCTGGTCATCACCGCCGACCTGCCGGTGGCCGACGCGCTGCTCGGCGGCGCACAGCGCCCCGCCCGGCGCACCCGCTGGTCGCCGTCGGCGGTGGTGCTGCACGGCACCATCGACCGCTTGGTCACCTCGGGCTGGGACGCGACCGCGCACCACACCATCGACTTCGGGGCCGCCTGGGAGTCCACGTTCGCGCGCATCACCGCCGGCCGCGGCCGCGGCTCGCTGATGGCCGACCCCTCGCTGCTGGTCACCCGGCCCGGGCTGACCGACCCCGGCCTGAACCGCGACGGGCGCGAACTGCTGTCGGTGCTGGCGCCCTGCCCCAACCTGCGCAGCGCCCCGCTCGCCTGGGAGACGCTGACCGACCCCTACATGCGTGAACTTCTCGGAGTCCTGGAGTCGCGCGGCTACGCGGGCATCGCCGAAGGGTTCGCGGTCGACCGCGTCGACACGCCGGCCACCTGGCTCGCGCAGGGCATGGGAGCCGGCTCGCCGTTCTCGGCCGCTCACACGTTCGCCCAGACCGGACCGTTCCGGCGACGCAACCTCGTGCGCGGGCTGGAGAACGTGGTGTTGGCCGGCTGCGGAACGACCCCCGGCGTCGGCGTCCCGACGACGCTGATCTCCGGCAAACTGGCCGCGGCGAGGATCACCGGCACCCGCTGACCTGGCCCCATGACGCGGGTCACACGTGGCGCGCGGCTAAAGTGGGGTCTCGTTCATGCCTTGTTCACCTCGGCTCTCGCGTGCGACCGCACCGGGCGCCGACCGAGCGCACCCTTGGGGGATGGTCAGTGCCGATGGTGTCCCCGACCGATGCGATCGACCGCCCCGGCGCCGATCAGGCGCCCCTCGACCGGTCGCCGCTGCGGTCGCTGCTGCGCGGCGGACTGCGCCGCGACGCGCTGCTCGGCTTCGTCGGCGCCTGCCTGATCACCTTCGGCGGCTTCGGCTCGGGTGCGCTGCGCGAACGTGACCCGCTGCTCGAGTCCATGCACCTGTCCTGGCTCCGGTACGGGCACGGCCAGGTGCTGTCCGCGATCGCCCTGTGGGCCGGCGTGCTGATAATGATCACCGCCTGGGTGCGGTTGGGCCGGTCGACGATGGCCGGCCGGGTCGCGCTGCGGGACCTGCGCTGGATCCTGGCGATGTGGATCGTGCCGTTGCTGATCTCGGTGCCGGTGTTCAGCCGCGACGCCTACTCGTACCTGGCGCAGGGCGCGTTGCTGCGGGACGGCTTCAACCCGTACAAGGTCGGGCCGGTGGTCAACCCGGGGCCGCTGCTCGAGAACGTGAGCACGATCTGGACGACCACCACCGCACCCTACGGTCCGGTGTTCATCATGGTCGCCCGGCTGGTCACCACCATCACCGGCAACCACGTGGTGGCCGGTGTGCTGCTGCTGCGACTGGCCATGCTGCCGGGGCTCGCGCTCGCCGTCTGGGCGATCCCGCGGCTGGCCCGACGCCTGGGCGGCAGCCCCGCGGTCGCCGTGTGGCTGGCCGTGCTCAACCCGCTGGTGCTCATCCACCTGATCGGCGGCGTGCACAACGAGATGCTGATGGTCGGGCTGCTCACGGCGGGCATCGCGGCGGTGCTCGAGCGCAAGCACGTGCTCGGCATCGCGATCGTGACGGTCGCCGTCGCGGTCAAGGCCACCGCCGGTGTCGCCCTGCCGTTCCTGGTCTGGATGTGGATGGTGCACCGGCGCGAGGACGCCGAGGTCGCGGGCGAGCCCCAGCCCAACTGGCTGCGCTCGTTCGTCAAGACCGCCGGGGCGTCGATCGCGATCTTCGTCGTCGTCTTCGGCGCCGCGTCGCTGGCCGCCGGGGTCGGGCTGGGCTGGGTGAACGCGCTCGCCGGATCGAACAAGATCATCAACTGGCTGACCCTGCCGACGATCCTGGGCCACGTGGTCACCTGGTTCTCGCCGCTGGGGCTGATGTCGGTGCTGCCGGTCACCCGGTTGATCTGCGAGATCGCGTTCGCCGTGATCTTCGTCGTGCTGGTGGTCCGGTTCCGGCACACCACGCGGCAGGCGATGATCGGGATCGTGCTGGCGATGACCGCCGTCGTGACGCTCTCGCCGGCGGCTTTGCCCTGGTACTACTCGTGGCCGCTGGCAATGGTCGCCGGGCTCGCGCTCTCCCCTCGGGTTCTCGCCACGCTCGTCGGGCTGTCGACGTGGCTGATGGTGATCTTCCAGCCGGATGGCTCGATCGGCATGTACCAGTGGGGGCACGTCATCCTGACCACCGCCGCCGCCGTCCTCGCCGCGGTGTCGCTGCGCCGCGAGGACCCGCTGCACCTGCGGGCGCTGTGGCCGCCGCGGACCGCTGCCGAGGTCGATGCCGCCGCCGGTTCTGACACCGACACCCCTGCCGACGTCGACCGATGACCGACCTCGACGTGCCCGTCGACGCACCGCCCGTGCTCGCGCCGACGCAGGTGTCCGCCTCGTACGAGCACTGCCGGGCGGTGACCGCCTACCACGGGCGCTCGTACTACCTGGCGACCCGGCTGCTGCCCGCCGAGCGCCGGCCGGCCGTCTACGCGCTCTACGCCTTCGCCCGCTCCGTCGACGACCTCGTCGACCGGCCCACGGCCGACGACCTCGGGCTGACGGCCGCCCTGTGTCGGACCGAGCAGCGGCTGCGCGGCGCACTGGCCGGCGGATCGGCCCCCGGCCCGGTCCTGCCGGCGTTGGTCGACACGGTCGCGCGGTACCGCATCGATCCCGAGTACTTCTGGGCGTTCCTGCAGTCGATGCGGATGGACGTCCCGGGCTCGCCCGAGCACGTCTTCGAGTACGAGAGCATGGAGCAGCTGAGCCGGTACATGTACGGCTCGGCGTCGGTGATCGGGCTGCAGCTGCTGCCGGTGCTCGGGACCGATCTGCCCGGTGACCCGGGTGCGCTCATGCCTGCCGCCGCGCTCGGCGAGGCGTTCCAGCTCACCAACTTCCTGCGCGACGTCGGCGAGGACCTCGACCGCGGCCGGATCTATCTCCCCGCGGACGAGCTGGCCGCATTCGGGGTGGACGGCGACCTGCTCCGGCACTGCCGACGCACCGGGCACGTGGATCCGCGGGTGGCGCGGGCGCTCGCCCACCTGATCGCGCGCACCCGCGCGCTCTATCGCAACGCCGAACCCGGCATCGGACTGCTCGACCGGTGCGCGCGCCCCTGCGTGCGCACCGCCTTCACGGTCTACTCGCTGATCCTCGACGAGATCGAGTCGAGCGGATACCAGGTGTTCACCGGCCGCGCGGTGGTTCCCACGCGGCGACGACTCGGGGTGGCGGGTGCGCAGTTGCTGCGCGCCGGGCTCGGGCGTGCCTGAGCGGGCGCACTGGCACACGACGGTCCGGCGGCGCGGCCACCGAAACCCTCCTGCAGGTACCGTCCTGAGCATGCATGATCGAGACGTTCCGGGCCGGACGCCGTGACGCAGCGCCATGGCCTGCAACTCACCGCCTGGCAGGCGCCCGCCTCCTGGTGGCGGCGCGCCGAGTCTTTCCGGGGGCTGAGCCCGGCCCGCAAGATCCGCCTGTCGCCCGGTGCCACCGACGACATAGATCGGCTGCTGGTACGAACCACAGAGACGCTCGAGCGGGTGATCGGTCATGAAGCCACTTCCCCCGAACTGGCCGCAGCTGCGCGCGCGTACCTCGCCACCCAGGACCGAGGTGCCAAAAGTGATGTCTCCGCGTTGGGAGTCGCGGTCGTCTGGCTGGTCTGCACCGACTATCCCGAAGCCGCGCTGCAGACGGTGTTCGCCGACGATGTGGTCGCACGCCACGGCGTCCGTGTCGCCGCGGAGGCTGCGGTGCTACGCGCGCAACTGCGGATCCATCACCACCCGCCGTCAACAGATGCCCCGCACGTCCTGGTCAGGTCGGTGACTCACCGTGCCCACACGGATCTCACGAACTATTGGCTGGGCGAAGCCAACAGCCGCCTTCGGTCGCTGATCGCAGCACTGCCCGGCGCCGACCACGACGGCCTGGTGAGGGCGCTGGCACGCCATAGGGGGGCGGCGATGGCGGCCGATTTGGTCTCGTCTTTTCTGGTCCCGGACCAGGTGCAGTGGGTGACCGAGGATCTCACCTCGGTCACCAGGCACGACGACGAATTCTGGGCAGCGTCCAAGTTGCTGGCATCGGTGATCTCGCTCGATCAAGCAGAGTTCCTGTTCGCCTCGGCCACCTCACCGGACCACGCCGTCTGGGTCATCGGCCAGTCGATGAACCTCGTGTACAGCATGTGCGCCAACATCGGCGCCGGCACCGAGCACATCGTCGCCGATCTCCTCGACGGCGGCCTCACCGCCGCCGACAAGAAGCGCTGTGCGGCCATCCTCGGCGATTTCCGCACCGACATCGGCTTCGGCCTGCTCCTGGACCGGTTGGACCACCAGTATGTCGAGCCTGCCGTCAGGGCGGCCATGGCGAAGGAGCCGCGTCGGACCGCCGAACTGTTGGCCGGAAGGGCCGCTGCCGACCCGCGGGTCGCCGAGATACTGCGTGATCACCTGCTCGCACACCCCGATCTCGTCGGCCACACGCCCGATGACGTCCCGCCGCCGGCCCTCGACGCCACGCCGGACCGCGTTCCGTGCGCGCCCGACTCTGCCGTGCCGACCGTCCTGCTCGCCCCGCCCTGGCTGCACCGACGAGGTCTCGGCTCACCCGAGGTACTCGCCGGCGCCGCGCATGGGCGGCCGACGACCACCACGTGGCTACCCGGAGAACGGCAGTCGTGGGCCGGGGCGTTCGGCGACGGCCTCCCCTGGCTGGGCGACCGCACCTGGGCGCAGGTCATCGCGGACATCACCGCCGGCCGGTCCCGCTCCCCGTTCGGCGCCCTCTCCTACGCACCCGACGACCTGATTCGCCCGGCGCTCCGGAATCTTCCTGTGCCGGCCGACGTCTGGTATGCAGGACCGCCCCTACGCCGAATCCTGGCTCGCTTCGGTGACGATGCGGCCGACTTCGTGCTCCGTGTCGCCGTAACGCGACCGGTTCAGCTCGCTGGGCTCCTGATGCCGATGGACGGCAGCGTGGTGACCTCACACATGATGCGATGGCTCGGGAGCAAGGCGATCCGCGCCGACGCCCGGCAATGGTTCGACCGTCACATCGCCACCGCCGCACTCGATGTCGTCGCGGCAGCTGTCGGCCCGCACGGCCCCGAGCGGCCACTGGCGGTGCAGACCCTTCGGGAACTCGACCGCAGGGGGCACCGCACCGACCTCCTGCGCGCCGCGCAGAACTGCCACGAACAGGCACCTCGCGTCGTGCTGACTGTCCTCGACTCCGACCCCCTCGACGAGTTGCCCCGTCGGATCCCCGCGCTGCCCGAGTGGGTGAACCCGGCGCTCCTGCCGCAAGTTCTCCTCGCCGAGGGGCGGGCGCTACCAGACGCGGCCGTACTGAACCTCTGCACGATGCTCGCGCTTTCACGTCCGGGAGACGTCTACGCCGGCCTGGACATCGTCAGGGCTACCGTCGACGTGGACACGCTCGCGGAGATTGTGTGGGGACTGTTCGAACGCTGGTCCAGCGTCGGCTTTCCCTGCGCGCAGGGCTGGGTACTCGGCTCGTTGGGAATCCTCGGCAACGACGACACCGTGCGTCGACTCGCCCCGCTGTTGCGCGAATGGCCGCTTCGATCAGCCCACCGCCGGGCAGCGGCCGGGCTGCAAGTCCTGGCCGACATCGGATCCGACGCCGCATTGACGCAACTGTCCCGCCTCGCACAGTTCCCGCGCTTCCCCTCGCTTCGAGCTGAAGCGCAGGCGCGCATCCAGGAGGTTGCCGACGCGCTGGGCTTGTCGCCCGCCGACCTGGCGGATCGCGTGGTCCCCGACCTCAGCCTCGCCGCCGACGCCACTGCGCGATTCGACTATGGTGACCGCTCGTTCGTCGCCACCGTCGGCGCGAAGCTGAGCCTGACGCTGACCGATCCCGCAGGATCCGTGATCCGAGCGATGCCACGCCCCGGGGCGCACGACGGCGACCTCGCCGCGGCCGAATACAAGCGCTACCGCACCTTTCGCAAGGAGTTGGCCGAACTCTCGAACCAGTTGATCGCGCGCTTCGAGCAGGCAATGCTCACCCGCCGCCGGTGGACGATGGGCTCAGTGCGGTGCCATCTGATCGCCCATCCGCTGATGTGGCAGTTGTGCCGGGGACTTGTTTGGTCGGTCGAGGCCGCGGACGGCGAACCGCGCCTCTTCCGCTTCGCCTCGTCCCGCACTCCCGTCGACATCGATCAGAACGCACTCACCATTCGTGACGACGAGATGGTGACCGTCCCCCACCCGCTGACGATAGGCGAGGAGATCACCGCCTGGGCACGCGCGATCGACGAAGCCAGGATCAGCCAGCCTTTCGAACAGCTCCACAGAGATGTGTTCGACGGAGACGTCCGGACACGGCTCCGCGAACTCGAAGGCAGGAAAACCCCCACGAGCCGATTGCTGGAGCTGACCTCACACGGATGGTGGAGGGAACAACCCCAGGAACGCGGCGCGCAGATCGCGCTCATGAAGCACGTCGACGACCGAGTCGCGGCGGTGATCATGGTGTTCCCCGGGTTCAATGCCGCCAACCCGCGGCAGTGGTCCGAGCAGAAGATCGTGCACGCCTTCGTTCCGACCTTCGCAGACTCGCCGCCGATGGACCCGATCACCGGATCAGAACTGGTCCGAGACCTGGCCACACTGGAGACGCAGCCGGTCAGCGGGAACGAGGGCGATTTCGTCGGTGCACCGTAGTGGCTTCCGTTCGATGCCGGGCCTACTCACAGAGCGGGCGCCGGAACGCCACGTTCAGAACGCCATCGCCTGGGCGCGCCGCATCACCTCGCGCGCGAGGTCCCCGTGCATCGCATCGGCCGGGCGGCCGGGCAGAGACTCGTCCTCGGTGAACAGCCACCGCAGGATCTCCTCGTCGGTGTAACCGCCGTCCGCGAGCACGGCGATCAGCCCCGGCACGCCCTTCAAGACGGCCCCCTCGTCGAGGTCGAGGAACAGCTCCGGTACCGCGGCGATGCCGTCGCGGCGCACCGCGATGAGCTGGTGGTCGCGCAGCAGCTGGTGCACCCGGGTCACCACCAGCGACAGCACCTTGGACACGTCGGCCATCTGCAGGACCTCGACGGTCTCGTCCAACACGTCTTCGGCAACCGGGAATGAACTCACGGTCCTACGGTATCGGCTGCCGGCGCCACGGCAAAAAGCCGTGACCGTCAAAAGCGCTGGTGAAGGCGACGTGAGCGCGGTCATGTCGTCCGGATCGCTACCATCGACAGGTCATCCGACCGGCGGGTGACCTGTCGGGAGGTGTCCAGGTGAGTCCAGGCGGTCTGGGACTCGTCGGCGAGCTGCTCGAGCGCAGATATCGCGTCGACGCGCCCATCGCGCGCGGGGGCATGTCCACCGTCTACCGGGGCCTCGACTGCCGTCTCGACCGGCCGGTGGCGATCAAGGTCATGGACCCCAAGTTCGCGGCCGACCCGCAGTTCCTGTCCCGCTTCGAATTCGAGGCGCGCGCGGTCGCCCGGCTCAAGGACCCGGGTCTGGTCGCCGTGTACGACCAGGGCCTCGACGGCGAGCACGCGTTCCTGGTGATGGAACTGGTCGAGGGCGGCACCCTGCGCGAACTGCTGCGCGAGCGCGGGCCGATGCCGCCGCACGCCGCGGTCGCGGTCGAGGGGCCGGTGCTGGCGGCGCTGGGCGTGGCGCACCGGGCGGGCCTGGTGCACCGCGACATCAAACCGGAGAACGTACTGATCTCCGAGTCCGGCGAGGTCAAGGTCGCCGACTTCGGTCTGGTCCGCGCGGTCGCCGCCGCGGGCGTCACCTCGAGCAGCGTCATCCTGGGCACCGCCGCCTACCTGTCCCCCGAGCAGGTCACCACCGGCAGCGCCGACACCCGCAGCGACGTCTACGCGTCCGGCATCCTGATGTTCGAGATGCTCACCGGCCACACCCCGTTCAGCGGCGACCACACCCTCTCGGTGGCGTATCGCAGGATCAACGAGGACGTGCCGCCGCCGAGCACGCTGATCGCGGGCGTGCCGCCGGTGCTCGACCGGTTCGTGCTCAAGGCGACCGCCCGGGATCCGCGCGCACGCTTCGCCGACGCGGCCGAGATGGCAACCGCGCTCGAGGCCGCGCGCACCGAACTGCAGTTGCCGCGGTTCCGGGTGCCCGCACCGGCCCGCTCCGCCGGACGCCTCAGCGCCGCCCGCACCACCCATCTGCCGCACCCCGACGCGGCGCCGACCACAGTCGCACCCACCACCGTGGCACCCACCACCGTGGCGCCGACGACCGTGGAGTCGCGGCGTGATGGGCCGCAGCCGACCCGGGTCGAGGCGCGCCCGCCGACGGTCGCGATCGCACCGGCGAACGCCACCCGGCAGTACACCACGCTCGAGGCCGCCGGATCGGGCACGCGCCCGGAGCCGGCGGAACCGGCCGGTCGCGGTGCGCCCCATGACCGCACCCGGTCCCGGCGCACCCTGCTGGTCTGGCTGGTCGTGCTGGCCGTCGTCGCTGCCCTGCTCGGTTTCGGCGGCTGGTGGCTCGGCTCCGGCCGCTTCACCACCGTCCCGGCCTTGGCGGCCGGCGACAAGACCGCCGTCGAGCAGTCGATCAGTGCGGCCGACCTGACCCCGGTGGTGCACGGCACGTATTCCGACACCGCCGCCGTGGGCACCGTGCTCGGCCTCTCTCCCGGTCCGGGTACCCGGGTGACCCGCAGTTCCGATGTGGCCGTGAGTGTTTCGCTGGGCCGGCCGACAATCCCCGACGTCGCAGACAAGACTGCCGATCAGGTCGACGGCGAGTTGCGCGAGCGCACCCTGATACCGATCGCCGCGGTCGCGGAGTACAGCACCGAGGTGCCGTCGGGCGGGGTCGTGCGCCTGTCCCCCGGCCCCGGCACCGTGGTGGCGGTCGGATCGACGGTGTCGGTGACGGCCAGCAAGGGCGCGCCGCCGGTGCCGCTGCCCGACCTCGCGGGTCGCGACCAGGACGCGGCACGCGCCACGCTCGCCGGGCTGGGACTGACGGTCGGGACCACGCGCACCCAGTTCTCGCCCACGGTCGCGGCGGGCAGGATCATCGGCACCGACCCCGGCGCCGGCGCGGAGATCTCTTCGAACACCCCGGTCACACTGCTCATCTCGAATGCGATCGCGGTGCCGGACGTCGAGGGTATGGACCCGGCCCAAGCCGAGGCGGCGCTGACCAAGGCCGGACTGCGCGCGGTCGCGGCGGGCACCACCAGCGACACCGATGCAATGTCGGGCACCGTCGGCAAGACCTCCCCCGCGATCGGCAAGCTCGTCGACCCCGCCCACCCGGTGGTCCGGATCTACGTGTCCGACACCGTGAAGGTCCCCTCGGTCCTCGGCGATTCGGTCCGCGCGGCGCGCGAACACCTCAGCGGTTTGGGCTTCGACGTCCAGGTCAACCAGTTGATCGACACCGGACGGTCGCTGGTGATCCTGCAGAGCCCGCTGGGCGGGACGCGGGCCCGCCCGGGCAGCACGGTGACACTGACCTCGCTGCCCTGAGCGTGTCGCCGGCCCGCACCGTTGACACCTCACCCGCCGGGGCCGAGCATGAGCGCATGCCCGACAACCGATCTGAGGCCTTCAGTTCCGTGCTCGCCGCGCTGCGCGACCGGGCCGAACTCCTCGCGTCGGCGGAGGCCGATCCGCTCGCGCTGGTCGAGGAGAGCGCACGGCTGCACGCGTTGGCCGACGAGTTGATCGGTGCGGGCGTCGATGTCGCCCGCGACGCCGGTGTCGGCTGGGATCAGCTCGGCGACGTGCTCGGCACCTCACCGCAGGGCGCCTTCCAGCGGTTCGGCCATCCCGTCGACCCCAGAACGGATCGCGAGATCGACCTCGTCCCCCTCGCGGATGCCGACACCCTGGCGCTCAACCTGATCCACCGGATCGTCACCGCCGACTTCACCGCAGCCCGAGCGGATTTCGACGACACGATGCGCCGCGCGCTGTCGGTCGAGGAACTCGGCGACAACTGGGCGGAGGCGATCTCGATGGTCGGCGCGTACTCCCACACCGGGTGCCCCCGCGCGCGACGGCGCGGGCCGCACACGGTCGTCGACACCCCGCTGACGTTCGAGGCCGGCGAACTGACCGCGCGGATCACGTTCGACGGCGACGCCAGAGTGGCAGGCCTGTTCTTCCTCGACCCCGAGTACGCGCGCCGCCACTGAGCAGCAACCGTCGCGAACGCACCCCCGGGCGGCGACGCCCCGCGGAAGCGGGCACCACTAGCATCGGGTACCGGGCGGACGACCGTCCAGTCCACTGCTGCAGCGAAACGGAGTTCACATGAGAGTCAGCCTCGTCAAGGGCGGCAACGTGTCCCTGACCAAACAGGCACCGGGACTGACCGCCGTCATCGTCGGCCTCGGATGGGATGCCCGCACCACCGACGGTCAGGCATTCGACCTCGACGCCAGCGCGATCGCCTGCGGCGCCGACGGACGGGCCGCGTCGGACGCGCACTTCGTGTTCTTCAACAACCTCACCAGCCCGGACGGTTCCGTCGTGCACGCCGGCGACAACCTCACCGGTGACGGCGACGGGGACGACGAGGTCATCTCGGTCGACCTGAACGCGGTGGATCCACAGGTCGACAAGGTCGTCTTCCCGGTCTCCATCTACGATGCCGACACGCGCCGACAGACTTTCGGCCAGGTCCGCAACGCCTACATCCGCGTGCTCAACCAGGCCGACAACGTCGAACTCGCCCGATACGACCTGTCGGAGGATGCCTCGACGGAGACCGCGATGGTGTTCGGCGAGTTGTACCGCAACGGCGCGGAGTGGAAGTTCCGCGCGGTCGGGCAGGGTTACAGCACAGGCCTCGCCGGGATCGCGCGCGACTTCGGCATCAGCGTGTAGCGGAGACAACATGATTCGTCGCCGCAGCCGGACGACGATGATGTCATTCGGATGACCTAACCACACACCAGGACCGTGGTGTGTCGCCCATGCACATTGGGCGACTAGCGGTCGACAGGCTACGGTAGCGGTCGCACCGCGACTTCGCGGTGCGACCGTGATGCCGGGGGAATCGTCGCCCGCCACAACACCGAGCCGGAGGTACAGAAGTGGGAGTCAGCCTCACCAAGGGCGGCAATGTCTCGTTGACCAAGGAGGCGCCCGGGCTGAAGGCCGTGCTCGTCGGACTCGGGTGGGATGCCCGCACGACGAGTGGAGCCGACTTCGACCTCGACGCAAGCGCGTTGATGCTCAACGCCTCCGGCCGCATCCTCTCGGATGCGCACTTCGTGTTCTTCAACAACCTCGCCAGCCCCGACGGCTCGGTCGAGCACACCGGCGACAATCTCACCGGCGACAGCGAAGGCGACGACGAACTCATCAAGGTCGACCTGGTGAACGTTCCGGCCGAGGTCGACAAGATCGTGATCACCGTCTCGATCTACGAGGCGCGTGAACGTGCGCAGTCCTTCGGACAGGTGCGCAACGCCTACATCCGGGTGCTCAACCAGGCAGACGACGCGGAGCTGACCCGGTACGACCTCACCGAGGACGCCTCGACCGAAACCGCCATGCTCTTCGGCGAGTTGTACCGGCACGGCGGCGACTGGAAGTTCCGCGCCATCGGCCAGGGGTACGAGTCCGGCCTCGCCGGCATCGCACGGGACTTCGGCGTCAACGTCGCCTGAGTCCGCGGCCGACCCTTTCGATCGAATACTCGCACAACACACTTCACCCCGAAGGCGCATACACGCATGTCCATGAAGACCTTCACCTGGTCGTTCGTCGTCGCCGCGGTCGGCCTGGTGCTCGGCTACCTCTACGGCGGCCCCACCGGGCTGGCGGTGGTCGCCATCCTTGCGGTGCTGGAGATCTCGCTGTCGTTCGACAACGCGGTCGTCAACGCGACAGTGCTGGCGCGCATGGCGCCCTTCTGGCAGAAGCTCTTCCTCACCGTCGGCATCGCCATCGCGGTGTTCGGCATGCGGTTGCTGTTCCCGCTGATCGTGGTCGGGGTCACCGCCCACCTCTCGCCGGCGGACGCGGTGCGCCTCGCGCTGGAGAAGGGTGACCCGGACACCGCGGGCACCTACGGGTACCTCCTCAACGACGCGCATCCGGCGATCGCCGCGTTCGGCGGCATGTTCCTGCTGATGCTGTTCCTGGACTTCGTGTTCGGCGAGCGCGAGATCCACTGGCTGTCCTGGCTCGAGCGCCCGCTGGCCCGGATCGGCAAGCTCGACCAGCTCTCCGCCGTGGTCGCGCTGATCGTCCTCTGCGCCGCGGCCTACGGGCTCGCGCCGGAGGGCAAGACCGCGACCGTACTGGTCTCCGGCGTGCTGGGCCTGGTCTCGTTCGTGCTCGTCAACGGCCTCGGCGAACTGTTCAATGTCGACGAGGGCGACGAGGACAGTGACGGCGACGGTCAACAGCGCAGCGGCGTCGCCGGACCGGCGCTGGCGGTGGGCAAGGCCGCATTCTTCCTGTTCCTCTACCTCGAATTCCTCGACGCCTCCTTCAGTTTCGACGGCGTGGTCGGCGCCTTCGCCATCACCTCGGACCCCGTCATCATCGCGATCGGCCTCGGAATCGGCGCGATGTTCATCCGCTCGCTCACCGTGTTCCTGGTCAAGAAGGGCACGCTCAGCGAGTACGTGTACCTAGAACACGGCGCGCTGTGGGCGATCGGCGCGCTGGCGACCCTGCTGTTGCTGACCATGAAGTACGAGGTGCCCGAGGTGGTCATCGGGTTGATCGGCGTCGGCTTCATCGTCGCCGCACTGATCTCCTCGATCCTCCGCAACCGCAGCATCATGCGCGACGCCACCGCCGCCCTCGCGGACGCCGACCGTGGCGAGGCGTCCGACGAACCCGCCTTCACCGAGAGCAGGTGACCTGTGGCGATCGACTACACCAAACGTCCTGCTAGCGGGCCTGTCTCGCTCACGAAGGTGACACTGACGAAGTCCGCGCCGACGGTGTCGCTGACCAAGCAGGGCTCAGCCACCGGGATCATGCGGGTCAACCTCAACTGGACCGCGCGGCAGAGCACCGGTGGCGGGCTGCTGAGCCGCTTGCAGCGGCCGATCGATCTGGACCTCGGCTGCCTCTACGAGTTCACCGACGGCACCAAGGGTGTCGTGCAGGCGCTCGGCAACGCCTACCGGGCGGGGCTACCGCAGGTGCGGGACGCACTGATCTGGCTGGACGGCGACGACCGCTCCGGGGCGAGCGCGGGCGGGGAGAACCTGTACATCAACCTGGAACAACTCCCCCACATCCGCCGCGTGCTCGTCTTCGCGCTGATCTACCAGGGCGTGGCGAACTGGGCCGCCGCGAACGCGGTGGCGACGCTGTACCCGACGGTGGGCCCCCAGGTCGAGGTGCGCCTCGACAACCCCCGCAACGGCGCGCAGATCTGCGCCATCGCCATGGTGGAGAACACCGGCTCCGATCTCGCGGTCCGCCGGGAAGAGAACTACATCGACGGACACCAACCGGCCCTCGATCAGGCCTACCGGTGGGGAATGCAGTGGACACCGGGTCGCAAGTAGGCGACCGGAACGACAGAGGGGATGCGGCACGATGAGCGTGAGTTTGACCAAGGGGCAGAAGGTTTCGCTGACCAAGCAGGACGGGGCGAGCCTGACCCTGGTGCGGATGGGTCTCGGCTGGGACGCCGCGAAGAAGAAGGGGTTCTTCGGGGGCCTGCGTACCCAGTCGATCGACCTGGACGCCTCGGCGCTGCTGTTCGACGCCACCGGGCGCCTGCGTGACCAGGTCTGGTTCCGCCAGTTGACCAGCGCGGACCGCGCGATCGCGCACACCGGCGACAACCTGACCGGCGACGGTGCAGGCGACGACGAGTCGATCCGCGTCGACCTCACCCGGGTCTCCGCGGAGATCGCATCGATCGTGTTCACGGTGAATTCGTTCACCGGGCAGGACTTCTCGCAGATCGAGAACGCGTACTGCCGGCTGATCGACGAGACCACCGAGACCGAGATCGCGCGCTACACGCTGACCGGGTCGGGTCGGCACACCGCGCAGATCATGGCGAAGGTGTCCCGGGACGGCCGCGGGTGGTCGATGACCGCGATCGGCGCGCCGGCGACCGGACGGACCTTCAAGGATCTGCTGCCGGCCGTCGCCGCCCACCTGTAACCGGCCCTCGTTCCTCCCCCAAGGAGTTCACATGTCCGACCTGGACCTCGGTTCCTCGCCCACCCCCGCCGTCGCCACTCCGGCACCGGGCAACGAACTCGTGCTCACCCCGCCCGCGCCGGTCGTCGTCGTCAAGCCGGAGCAGGCCGTCGGCGCGGTCGCCCTCGACGGCGGCAAGCAGACCGAACTGCAGTCCCGCGCTGCCGCTTTCGCCGACGACCTGGCGACGATGGACATGCGGTCCCCGGATTTCACCCGGAAGATCGATTCGATCACCACGATGGGCAACAGCGAGATGCGCGCCTCCGCGGGGGTGACCAACCGGATCCTCGAGCGTCCCGCGGCCGGGGTGCGTGCCGCGAAGGGCGGCAGCGGATCGGGCGACGCCCAGACCCGGGTCGCGAACACGCTGCTGGATCTGCGCAACACCGTCACCGACCTCGATCCCGGTCGTGCCGAGTTGAGCGGGGCCAAGAAGCTCCTCAAGTTCCTCCCGGGCGGCAGCAAGATCGACCGATATTTCGCGAAGTACCAGTCCTCGCAGGCCCATCTGAACTCGATCATCAAGGCCCTGGACTCCGGTCAGGACGAGCTGCGCAAGGACAACGCGGCCATCGAGACCGAGAAGTCCAACATGTGGACGATGATGGGCAAGCTCACCGAGTACAACGAGCTGGCCACCGCGCTCGACGGCGCCATCGAGCAGAAGGTCGCCCAGCTGGACGCGGCTGGTCGCACCGAGGATGCGAACACGATGCGGTCGGACGCGCTGTTCGCGGTGCGGCAGCGACGCCAGGACATCATGACCCAGATGACCGTGAACGTGCAGGGCTACATGGCACTGGATCTGGTGCGCAAGAACAACCTCGAGCTGATCAAGGGCGTGGACCGGGCGCAGACCACGACCATCACCGCGCTGCGCACGGCCGTCATCGTCGCGCAGGCCCTCGCCCGCCAGCAGCTGGTGCTCGACCAGATCACCGCTCTGAACACGACCACGTCGAACCTGATCGAGTCGACGTCGAACCAGCTGCGGATCCAGGGTGCCGCAATCAATCAACAGGCGGCCGGCAGCATGGTCGACGTCCAGAAGCTGCAGGCGGCTTTCGACAACGTCTTCCAGGCCATGGATGCTGTCGACACCTTCCGCGCCCAAGCCGTCGACAGCATGGCGCAGACCGTGACCGCACTCGAGGGCCAGATCGATCGGGCGAAGCCGTACCTGGAGCGGATCCAGCGCGACACCGCGGGCCAGACCGGCAACTGATCGCATGCTCGCGCGGTTCCGCAGAGGACGACAGGATCCGGTCGGGCAACCGATCGAATCGGAGGATGCCGGGGACAGCCCCGATGCGCTGTATCGGGCTGTGCACGAACTCGTCTGGTTCGTCAATCGTCACGCCGGACGCTTGCCCAACGACGCGGTGGTGGCCGCGAGGGCGATCACCGACACCCTCGCGGCGATCGTCTCGACCTCTGCGAACCGCGACCTCGACATCCACGCCGTGATCTCCGTCAAGGCGATCGCGACGGACTACCTGCCGACCACACTGCGCGCATACCTGGCGCTCGACACCCCGTCCGAGACCGACCCCGACCGGGTGACGAGCGAACTCCGGCAGCAGGTGGAGTCGCTGTGGGAGGCCGCCGAGGACGTCCTCGCGGCCTCCGTGGCGCAGGACGTCGACGCACTGATGACGCAGGGCAACTTCCTGCGGACCAAGTTCACCAGATCGGATCTCGACCTATGAGCAGCGTGATGATGCGCGGGGCGAACGTCGAACTGACCCGCGAGATCCCGGGCCTGTCCGGACTCGTCCTCGGCGTCACCTGGGACGCCGGTGCCGAGTCGGTTCTCGACGAGAACCTGGTCACCGCAACGGTTCTGTGCGGCGCAGACGGCCGGGCGCTCTCCGGCGAGCACTTCGTGTTCTTCAACCAGCTCGACAGTCCCGACCTGTCCGTGCAGCAACTCGAGCAGGCGCTCGGCGGCGATCAGGATCAGGTGGAGGTCCATTTCGCAGCGGTGCCGGACGACGTGGAGCGGATCGTCGTGGTGCTCTATCTCAACGAGGGCACAGCCCGGAAGCGGACCCTCGGCCGGCTGCGCACGTGTCGGCTGCGCGTGCTCGACCTCGACGGGAACGCCGAACTCGTGCGCTCCGAGGACTTCGCACCGCTGTTGTCGACGGAGACCGCGATCACGCTCGGCGAGGTGTACCGCCACCGGGGCGGGTGGAAGTTCAAGGTTCTGGGCCAAGGGTATTCGTCCGGACTGGTCGGCATCGCGAGCGATTACGGCATCCCACTGTGACGGCGCACCGCGACGATGCGAGCACGCGGCGATGAACGGCGACCCGCACTCGGCTCCGGCCCGGCCGGACCTGACCTTCCTGCGCCGGCGGACCCGGCCCAGGCCCCAGCCCACCCCGCAGGCCGCGCCCGTCTCCACGCCGCCGGTCGACTACACCCGCCGGAGCGCACCGCAGTCCGGCGCGGACCTGGACCTGTCCGCTCCGTCCTCACCGGATCTGTCCGGCCCGCCGTCGCTCGACCTGTCCGGGGACGAGCCCGCGCCCCAAGTGCTCGACCTGTCCCTCGATCTGTCTGCGACGAAGGACGTCCCGTCGCCCGGTCCGGCGATCGACTCCCCCCGAGTCGAACGGCCCCCGCGCCGGGTGCGCGCCTGGCGGCGGCTCGCGGCCGGCGACCGTCTGGTGCTCTCGGCGCAGCACCCCACCGTCGCGCTGACCAGGATCCAGAGCGGCGTGGGCGCCCTCACGATCCGGTCGCTGTGCCCGGAGTCGGCCGCCGACCTGCGTTTCGGATGCGCCTACACCGTGCGGTCGGGCAAGTCCTCCACCGTGTCGCCGACGACCGGACGGACCGCGGGCCCCACGGGTGCGCACTCCCCGATCATCACCGGCGTCGACGACGGACGCGGCGGGTTCGACATCGACCTGCGACAGTGCCGCGATCTCGACCGGCTCGTCATCTACGGCTTCACCCGATCGGGAGCTCCGACAGCCTGGCCGGGCACGATCACCGTCGCCACCGCCGGGGGCGGGCGGATCGAACTGGCCCTGAACGATCTCCCCGAGACGGCCGGCTGTGTTGTCCTGTCGCTGTTCAACGTGCACGGCCAGTTCGTGCTGCGGTCGGAGATGTGCCCGATCAACGGCACGGTGCGCGACGCCTGCCTCGCGTTCGGCTTCGACGACATCGGCTGGATCGACGGTTACACACCGCTCGACTGAGCACCCATCGACCTCGGGGGATCTACTTGCGCCACTTCGACTTTCTGAGCCCGGAAACACGGGGGCGACTGTTCTTCCGCGAGCCGCGGGAGTTCGGCTCCGACGACTCTCGCGACCTGCTGGCCGCGGCGCTCGGCGCCACCCTCTACAGCCCCGCGACCCGGCCGACACTCGCCGTCGACATCGCGAAGAACTTCGCGCACGGGGTGGTCGGTGCCGTCGTCTGTCTCGAGGACGCGGTGGCCGACGACGACCTCCCGGCCGCCGAGCTCAATGTCGTCGACCAGTTGACGGAGCTCGCGCGCGGCGGCTCCGCCCGGCCACTGCTGTTCGTGCGGGTCCGGGCCGCGCGACAGATCCCCATGCTCGTCGACCGCCTCGGCGAGCACGCCGGGGTGCTCACCGGTTTCGTGCTGCCGAAGTTCACCGCCGCATCCGGAGCGCAGTTCCTCGACGCGATGGTCGCCGCCGAGTCCGCGTCCGGACACCGACTGCTGGCGATGCCGGTCCTCGAAACACCCGATGTCATCTACGCGGAGCAGCGGATCGATGCACTGCTGTCGGTGCGCGCGTTGCTCGACCGGCACCGGGACCGCATCCTCGCCGTCCGCATCGGGGCCACCGACCTGTCGTCGGCCTTCGGGCTGCGCCGACCCCGCGATCTGACCGTGTACGACGTGCGCATGGTCGCCGATGCGATCGGCGACATCGTCAACATCCTCGGCCGTCCCGGTCCCACCGGGTACCCGGTGACCGGGCCGGTGTGGGAGTACTTCACGGGCACCGAGCGACTCTTCAAGCCACAGCTGCGGCAATCCCCGTTCACCGAGCACGCGGCGAACGCCCTGCGCGACGAGCTGATCACCCGGGACCTGGACGGACTGATCCGCGAGGTCCACCTCGACCGCGCGAACGGACTGACCGGCAAGACCGTCATCCACCCGATGCACGTCGCCACCGTGCATGCGTTGTCCGTGGTCACGCACGAGGAGTTCGCCGACGCCACCGATGTCCTCGGCACCGGCGGCAGCGGCGGCGCACATGCCTCCAGCTACCGCAACAAGATGAACGAGAGCAAGCCGCACACCGCGTGGGCGCGACGAACCATGGTGCGCGCCCACGTATTCGGCGTCGCACACGCGGATGTCTCCTTCGTGGACCTGTTGGGCGCGGGGCTGCACCGGTGAGCGCGGTGTGGTCGGGAAGCTGGGTCGAAGGCCGCACCGGGATCGGCGTCGAATCGGCCGCGGACTCAGCCGTCCCGATGCCGGACATGGTCGGCCTGGCCCTGCGACGCAACCCACGCCGCGCGCATCTGCTCGTCTCGACCGTACTGGGCAAGCACGTGCCGACGGATCCACGGATCGTGTACTGGTCCGCGCGCCTGCTCGGGTCGATGGTCGCCGACGTGCTGGCCGGCCGGCGGCCCGATGCCGCCGGCGCCGCCGACGCCCTCGCAACTGCGCTCGGCGGGCGGGGAACCGGCCCGCTGATCCGCCACTGCGAGGAGCACGTCCGGGTCGACTTCTCCCCCGCGGACACCCTCGTGCTCGGTTATGCCGAGACCGCGACGGCCCTCGGGCACGCCGTCGCCGACACACTCGGCGCGGACTACCTGCACTCGACGCGGCGGCGGGTCCCCGGCGTCGCCGAGGCCGGCGGGTTCGACGAGGAGCACAGCCACGCCACCCGGCACCTGCTGCTGCCGCAGGACACGGCAATGCTCGAGCGCCCCGGCCCGCTGGTGCTCATCGACGACGAATTGTCCACCGGCCGAACAGTTCTCAACACGATCGCCACCCTGCACACGAAGCTCCCACGCAGCCGCTACGTGGTCGCCTCGCTGGTCGATCTGCGGTCGGACGCGGACAAGGCGGCCATGAGCGCCGCCGCCGAACGGCTGGGCACCCGCATCGACGTCGTCGCGTTGGCGCGCGGTGCACTGCGTTCGCACCCCCACAGCGCCGACCACGCCGCCGCCCTGGTCGCCGAGCACGCCGCCGAGACCCGCACCCGTCCGCCGACCCCCGACCGTCCCCGTGGAGCGGTGCGACGCAGCCGCGCCGGTTGGCCCGGCATCGTGCGAGACGGAGGTCGGCACGGGTTCTCCCCCGCCGACCGGGCCGAGGCCGAGCGTGCCGCCGCCGCGGCCGGATGCATCCTCGCCGGCGAGCTGAGCGGCGACCGCGCCCTGGTGCTGGGGTTCGAGGAACTCATGTACGCACCACTGCTCGTCGCGCTGGCACTGTCGCGGGAGTCCGCCGCCGAAGTGCGCTTCTCCACCACGACCCGCTCCCCGGTACTCCCCGTCGACGCGTCCGGATACGCGATCCGCACCGCGTTGGCCTTCCCCGCGCACGACGATCCCGCCGACGGGCCGGGCCCGCGCTACGCCTACAACGTGGCGCCGTCCGCGGGGGCGCCCGGGTTCACCGATGTCGTGGTCGTCGTCGATTCCGCAGGGGACACCGCCGAACTCCACGCCGACGGCGGACTGCTGGACCAGCTCGCCGAAGTGTGCGGGCACGTGCATCTGGTGGCCGTCCCGGCGTACACGCCCGTGCCCGCGCAGGCCCGCGCGGCGGGAGCCGGCCGATGAGCCCGGCGAGCGGCGCCCGCGACCGGCCCTTACCGCCGCCGCTGCACGGTCCCGACTTCGGCAGCTACCTCGCCGACGACGTCGCCTGGCTGCTCACCGACCTGTCGCAGGCCGAACTGGAGTCACCCACCGCGGAACGCGAGGAGGCGATCCAGTCCGGCGCGGCCCACTACGCCGAGTCCCTGCCGATCGAGTACCAGCCGACCGCCGAGTACCGGGAACTCTTCGACCGGGCGTTGCTCCGCTCCGCGGACCGGGTCGCGCATGCTGTGGGGGTCGTCACCGAACTCGTCCTCGACGCACGCGGACCCGAGGTCGTGTTGGCGTCGCTGGCCCGGGCCGGCACGCCGGTCGGCGTCCTGATGCGGCGCTGGGCGCGCTTCGCGCACGGACTGGACCTGCCGCACTACTCGGTCAGCATCGTCCGCGGCCGCGGCCTGGATCCGGTCGCGCTGGCGTACCTGGCCGATCGGCACGACCCCGAACTCGTGATGTTCGTCGACGGGTGGACCGGGAAGGGTGCGATCACCCGTGAACTCACGGCAGCGGTCGAGGCCGCGAACGCCTCGCCGGAACGGTCGGGACGGTTCCGCGCCGACCTCGCGGTGCTCGCCGACACCGGGCGGTGCGTGGAGCTCTTCGGTACCCGCAGCGACTTCCTGATCCCCTCGGCCTGCCTGAATTCCACGGTGTCGGGCCTGATCTCACGCACGGTGCTCAACGACCGGTGGATCGGCCCGGGCCGGTTCCACGGCGCGAAGTTCTACGCGGACCTCGCCGCGGCGGACGTCTCGCGGAGGTTCGTCGACACCGTCGCGGAGCGGTTCGAGCAGGTCGCCGACGCCGTCGGCCGGGACTGGGTCCGGCGACGCGAGGGCGACCGCACCCCGACCTGGAGCGGGTGGTCGGCGGTGCGGCGGATCAGCGCGGAGTACGGGATCGGCGACGTCAACCTCGTCAAACCCGGTGTCGGGGAGACCACTCGGGTGCTCCTGCGCCGGGTGCCGTGGCGCATCCTGGTGCGGCCGGACGCGATCGGGGAACTCGGCCACGTCCTGCTGCTCGCCGAACAACGCGGCGTCCCGGTCGATCACGTCGACGATCTGCCGTACAGCTGTGTCGGCCTGATCCACCCGCGCTACACCCGCGGATCGGTCGGCGCCGACGGCAGGGCGGCGATGTCGTGACCGTGCGGACGCTGGTCGCCTCGGACCTGGACCAGACCCTGATCTACTCGCGGCGGTCCGCGCGCCTGCCCGAGGCCGAGCTGTCGGACCTGACCTGTGTGGAGATCTACGACGGCGCGCCGCAATCGTTCATGACACCGGCCGCGGCGCGCATGCTCGCCGCCCTGCCCGGCTCGGCGCTGTTCGTCCCGGTCACCACCCGCACCGTCGAACAACTCCGCCGCGTGCGCCTCCCCCGCCCCGGCGCCGCGCCGCATCACGCGATCGCCGCCAACGGCGGCGTCCTGCTCGTCGACGGGGTGCCGGACGGACAGTGGTCGGCGCAGGTCGCGTCGGCACTCGGCGCGTCCGCCCCGCTGGACCTCGTCGCCACCCACGTCGAGGCGGTGTGCCGACCCGACTGGGCCCGCAGTGTCCGCCGCGCCGGCGGGCTCTTCTGCTACGCGGTGATCGACCGCGCAACGCTTCCCGATCGGTTCGTCGACGACGAGTCCGCGTGGGCCGACGGGCACGGGTGGCGGGTGTCGCTGCAGGGACGCAAGATCTACTGGGTGCCGCGGTCGCTGACCAAGTCCGCAGCCGTCCGGGAAGTGGCCCGGCGCACCGGCGCCCGGTCCGTGCTCGCGGCCGGTGACTCGCTGCTGGATCTCGACCTGCTCGAATGCGCCGATCTGGCGATCCGTCCGGCGCACGGCGAACTCCACGACAGCGGCTGGTCCGCGAGCCATGCCCGCTGCACCGAGCGGGCCGGCGCGCGGGCCGGCGAGGAGATCGTCCGGTGGTTCCTGGAGACTGCCGCCGCCACTCCCACCGCCGGCCGGCGTCGATCCCGCTGACCCCGACCGTCCGGAGCGCTACCCGCGCAGCATCTCCGCGACCAGGAACGCGAGCTCCAGCGACTGCTGCGTGTTCAACCGAGGATCGCAGGCGGTCTCGTAGCGACCCGCGAGGTCGGCATCGGAGATGTCCTGGGCTCCGCCGAGGCACTCGGTGACGTCCTCACCGGTCAGTTCGACGTGGATGCCGCCCGGGTGGGTGCCCAGCGCGTTGTGCACCTCGAAGAAGCCCTGCACCTCGTCGACCACCCGGTCGAAGTGCCGGGTCTTGTAGCCGGTGGAGGCCTCGTGGGTGTTGCCGTGCATGGGGTCGCACTGCCAGATCACCTGATGTCCCGACGCCTGCACCTTCTCGATGATCGGCGGCAGCAGGTCGCGGACCTTGCCGTTGCCCATCCGCGCGACCAGCGTGAGCCGGCCCGGCTTGTTGGTCGGGTCGAGCCGCTCGACGTACTCGAGCGCCATCTCCGGGGTGGTGTTCGGGCCGATCTTGAGCCCGATCGGGTTGGAGAGCATCTCGGCGAAGGCGATGTGCGCGCCGTCGAGCTGGCGGGTGCGGTCGCCGATCCACAGGAAGTGCGCGGACAGGTCGTACAGCCGCGGGTCGGCGCTCTCGGTGTCCAGCCGCAGCATCGCCCGCTCGTAGTCGAGCACCAGCGCCTCGTGGCTGGCGAAGATCTGCACCTGGCTCAGGCTCGGATCGGTCACCCGGCAGGCGTCCATGAACTTCAGGCCCCGGTCGATCTCGGCGGCCAGCGCCTCGTACCGCGCACCGGCCGGCGAGGTACGGACGAACTCCTGGTTCCAGTCGTGAACCTTGCGCAGGTCGCCCATCCCGGCACCGGTCACCGCGCGCACGAGGTTCATCGCGGCACTGGCGTTCGCGTACGCCCGCACCAGTCGCGACGGGTCGTGGGCGCGCAGGGTCTCGTCGGCAGCGAAACCGTTGACCATGTCGCCGCGGTACGACGGCAGGCCCAGCGAATCGGTGTTCGACGAGCGCGGCTTCGCGTACTGGCCGGCGATCCGGGCCACCTTGACCACCGGCAGCGACGCGCCGTAGGTGAGTACGACCGCCATCTGCAGCAGCGTGCGGATGTTGCCCTTGATGTGCGGCTCGGTGTTGTCGGCGAACGTCTCGGCGCAGTCGCCGCCCTGCAGCAGGAACGCCTCGCCCCGGGCGACCTCGGCGAGCTTCGCCTGCAGCAGTTCGACCTCGGAGGGCACGGTGATCGGCGGCACGCTCTCGAGCACGGTGCGCATGGCCGCGGCCTGCTCCTCGGGCCACTGCGGCTGCTGTGCGGCCGGCTTGGCGAGCGCGGCGTCGAGCTTCTCGCGCATGGCCAGCGGCAACGGCGGCAGTTCGGGCAAGCGATCGATCGGAACGTCGACGGTCCAGTTCACACATACAGAGTATGTGCTCGGGCCGCGGACGTTACGCCCCGGTCGCCAACCCGGCCGCGACCCCGATGCCGACCGGTCGATCGACCGTTCACCGTCAGCGGGAACGGCGCGCGCGGTCCTCCTCGATCGCCCGGAAACGCTCCAGGTTGTGGCGGGCGTCCGCCAGGGCGTCGTGCGCGTCGTCCGGCGCCCCGGGCAGCGCGGGACGGCCGTGGTCCTCCCAGTACTGCTTGAGTTCGCGGGTGAACCGCGGGATGAACTGCGGCAGCGCCGGCATGTCGCCGAACAGCTGGCACAGCGCCACGTGGTCGTAGGCGCCGATCCACGCCCACAGCTCGACGGATGGCCCCCGCCCGTTGCCGGCTGCGCCCGCGCCGAGGAAGTCGACCAGGTCGTCGCGGATACGCGCGCGGCTGCGCCACAGCTGCGAGGACGGCGGTGGCAGCTTCGTCAGGACGTTCGTGCGCACCCACTTGCCGGCCCGCGCGGGATCGAACTCCGTGGACACCGCGTAGAACTCACGACCGTCCTCGGCCACCATGCCGAGGGACACCAGGTCGATCGTGCGACCGTCTTCGATGAATTCGCAGTCGTAGAAGTAGCGCACCGGCACACCCTATGCCCTCTGCCGGGCGCCGGCACAAACGCGGCGAAGCCCCGCGTGGTCAGCCCGCCTGGGTGTCCGGGATCCGCTGCGCGTCGCGCGCCGGGTGCGGGGTGACCTTGCCGTCCTTGACGTTGGCGGCGTAGACGTCGACGTACTCCTGGCCCGAGAGCCGCATCAGCTCGTACATGACCTCGTCGGTCACCGCCCGCTCGATGAACCGGCTGCCGCCGAGTCCGGCGAACCGGGAGAAGTCCAGCGGCTTGCCGACCCGCACCGTCACCTTCGCGGGCTTCCACATCTTCGAGCCGATCGGGTTGACGTCGTCTGTGCCGATCATCGCGACGGGGATCACCGGAACGCCGGACTCCAGCGCCACCCGGGCCAGCCCGGTCTTGCCCTTGAACAGGCGGCCGTCGGGCGAGCGGGTGCCCTCCGGGTAGAGCCCGAGGAGCTTGCCGTCACGGAGCAGCATCGCGCCGGTGTTCAGCGCGGCCTGCGCGGCCTCGGCCCCACTGCGGTCGATCGGCACCTGACCGGCGGCGGAGTAGAAGAACTTGTTGAGCCGACCCTTGAAGCCCGGCGTGGTGAAGTACTCGCTCTTGGCCAGGAAGGTGATCCGGCGCGGGACCATCAGCGGCAGGAACAGCGAATCCGCCACGGCCAGATGGTTACTCGCGAGGATGGCGGGGCCCTTGGCGGGAATGTTCTCGAGGCCCTCGACCGTCGGACGCCCGAACACTCGCAGCAGCGGCCCGATAAACACGTACTTGAACAGCCAGTACCACATCAGCCCGCCTCCTGTTGCCTCACCACGTCACGCCTCGCCGCCGTGCGGCCGCACCGGAACCCACACGGGCGACCGTCCGGCGTGTGCGGCTTCGACTCTACCGACCCCCGGTGACCGCTACCACAGGCGCACCGGGTGCCCGGCGGTCACACATACCGCTCAGCGGCCCGAGGCCAAGGCCTCCCGGGCCACCTCGGCCGCACCGATGATCGCGGCCTCCTCGCCGAGCTGGGTGCCGCGGACGCGCGCGAGCTGACGGTGGCCGTCCCCGGTCAGCGACTGCGCGTACACCTCGCGGGCGTCGTCGAGGAACAGCGGCGCCGAACCTGCCACACCCCCGGCGATGACGATCAGGTCGGGGTCGAACAGGTCCGCCACCATCGCCAGTCCGAGACCGAGCCAGCGCGAGAAGTCCGCGAGCACCGCCGCGGCCAGCGGGTCCCCGTCCTGGGCGGCGGCGGTGACCCGCCTGCCGGTGATCGATCCGGGGTCCGCGGACGCCTCCCGGGACAGCACTGTCGACTGGCTGGGGTCGGCCGCCAACATCTCGATCGCCGTGTCCGCCAAGGCTGTTCCACTGCAATACCGCTCCCAGCACCCACGCTTGCCGCAGGCGCACGGGCGACCGTCGGGCACCACCGGAAGGTGCCCCAGCTCCGGCGCCACCCCACTGCTGCCGCGGTACATCCGTCCGTCGACGAGCAGCGCGGCCCCGATCCCGGTGCCGATCGCGATCAGCACCACGTTCTCGCCGCCCGAGGCCGCCCCGAAGCGGTACTCCCCCCAGATGGCCGCATTCGCATCGTGTTCGAGGAAGACCGGGAGCCCGAAGCGCTCGCTCATCCGCCGGGCCACCGGCGCCTCCCGCCACGGCAGGTGCGGCGCGAACCGCACGACCGTCCGGTCCCGGCTGACGAACCCGGCGACCGCGAGCCCGACGGCGGCGACGTCGTGGCGGGACGACAGCTCGGTCACCGTCCGCTCGAGCGCCTGCTCGAGCGCCGGCGCGGAACTCGGAGTCGGCGAGCGTAGTTGGTCGATCACCTGTCCCGACTCGTCGACCACGGCCGCCAGCAGGTTGGTGCCGCCGACGTCCACCCCGATCGTCAGTGGTCGCATCACGTCGCCTCCCGCCGCGGCCCGGTCAGGGCCGCTCCACCCTCACGGTGATCCGTTCGAACCCGGAATGTCGCGTTTGCGGTGAAGTCGGCCGTGCCGACGGCTCGGTGTCCGCAGGCTTCGTGTCCGGCGCCGGCGGCCCGCTCTCGGGTGCGGGCTCCGCCGTGGGCCCGCCGGTCGACTCGTGAGCGGGCTCGTCGCGATGGCGACACCCGCACCCGCAGCCGCCGTCGACGACCTCGCGCGCCACGGTCAACAGCCCCGACCCCTGTGTCGCCAGCAGCGCGACCAGGTCGTGGTGCTCGCCACGCAGCACGGCGACCACCGCGCACAGCGGGCACCACCGGCAACTCGACGGCTCGAGATCGCCCGACGACCACTGCCGCAACACCGGATCGACCGCGTCGATCAGGGCGTTGACCAGCGCGCGGAGCTCCTCGGCGGCGTCCTCCCGACCGGTCATGACGGCCACACCTCCGGATCCGGACGAAAACGCACCTGCAACTCGTGACCGCTCATGGTCGCGTCGACGACGACGCAGCGGCGCAACACCGACGCGAGCCGCACCCGGCGGCGCACACCGGCCGCGCCCACCACCAGATCGTCCTCGACCCGGCCCAGTGTGATCGTCGAAGGCTCGACCAGCGGCAGCTCGAATCGCATCAGGTAGATCGAGTCCAGGCCCGAGCCCGACTCCAGCTCCACCGACCGCGGGGCAGGCCCCGTACCGCCTCCGGCCACGTCCGCGAGTGCCCCGGCGAGCTCGCCCAGTTCGTCCACGCCGACGGGTTCGGCAGCGGTGTGCGGAACCCGCAGCAGCGCCCGGCCCTCGAACTCGGCCTCAAGCTCGGCGAGCACCCGCTCCTGCTCGGCCAGCCGCAGGTCGTACCACCGCGCGGCGACCGAGTCGACAGATCCGAGCCGGCTCGAATCATCCTGCGGCAGAACTCTGTTGACGACGATGGTGTCGACGGGGAGTTCGTACAGCGACATCATGGTGAGGGTGCGACGCGCCTCCGCCGACACCACCCGCTCCGGCGTCAGGACCAGCGATATCGAGGTGGAATCCTTGTCCCGCAACAAGTCCCGCACACGCGTCGCCGCGGCGTCAACCTTCTCGAGCATGCCGATCAGCAGCAGCACCTGCGGGTCGATCCGGCCGCCGGCCAGGCGGCGATGCCGCGGCCACAGCCGCTCGAGGTACGCCAGCACCGTCTCCGGCAGTGCGAGCAGGCGCAACGTCTCCGCCGTCGGGGCGCAGTCCACCACGATGTCGTCCCAGGTGCCCTCGTCCGCCAGATCGGCGATCTCGGTGAGCCCGAGCATCTCCTCGACGCCGGGCAACCCGGTCAGCTCCTCCGGGTCGAGCGCGCCGAACTCGGCGCCGTGCCGATGCTCCCCGCCCGAGCGCAACAGCGGCGTCAGTGTGCGCCAACGTTGTTCGAGCAGTCCGAGCGTGTCGAGTTGCATGACGTCGAGGCCGTCGGTGACCGACTGCACCTGCGCGAGATCGCCCGGGCGGTGCGCGACGGTCACCCCCAGCGCGTCCGCGACCGAGTGGGCGGGATCGGTCGACACCAACAGCACGCTCGCACCCGCGCGGGCAAGACCGACCGCCGTCGCCGACGCGATGGTCGTCTTGCCGACCCCACCCTTGCCGAGGAACAGCCGGAGCCGGGTGCGACCCCGCTCGCTCAGCCTTCTACCTGCTTCTTCAACTCGTTCAGCGCGGTGTTGACGATGGTCTTCTCCGCCTTGCGCTTGAACATGCCGATCATCGGAATGGTCACGTCGATGGTCAGCTCGTAGGTCACCTCGGTGGCGCCGGCCCGCTCGTGCAGCGTGTACGAGCCCGACTGCGCCTTCTGCATCTGCGCGGACACGAGGTTCCAGCTGACCCGCAGCCCGTCGACCGACCAGTCGTAGGCGAGCACGTAGGTGTCCTTGACGATGCCCGCATCGAGCACGAAGCGGACCTGCTCGGCGCGCCCGTTCGCGGCAGTGGCCAGCACCTCGACGGTCTTCGCGGCCGTGACCCAGGTCGGATAGCTGGCGAAGTCGGCGATCACGTCCATCACCCGAGCGGCCGATGCGTCGATCACAATCGATCCGCTGGTCTTCTCTGCCATCGCGCGAACGCTACCTTTCCACCTCTGCACATCGCGCCCGACCACGAGCGCACCCCCGAGCGGTCCGAACCTCGGCCTTCATCACAACATGACACACGATCTCGTCGGAAACTACCCGGCCCGCACGTGCGGCGGTTCCTCGCCCGCCGCACGCCCCGCCTCGAGCCGCCGCTTGAGTTCGAACGACAACTCCTTGCCGGCGACGCGGCGCAGCCTGTTCATCTCGGCGAGGTCGAGTCGGGCGGCCTGCTCGGCGGACGTCACGACCGGCTCCGCGTGCAGGAAGTAGTTGACCATGGTGCCGTCGAGGACGGGGTCGAGCCACAGTTCCATGGTCCCTGTGAGCGGTCCGGCGACGGTCCAGCGGATGCCCTTCTCCGCGCGGTCCTCGACGACGGTAAGCGCCAGGTCGGGCCACCACCGCCGCCACTTGCGACGATCGGCCAGTTCTGCGGCCACCGCCTCGGGCGGCACGGCGATGAAGGTCTGATCGGCGACCTGGATGCTAGACACCCGCCAAGCCTCACACATCGCAGATTCGTGATCTCCCGCACCCTGCCGCTGACCGAGGTCCGCATCTGCGGCCCCCGCCCACGGGCGCCGCGGACCCTATCGGCCCGATAGGGTGGGGACCTGAGGATTCACCGTCATGATCGCGTTCACGGCCGCTTCAGCCGTAGCCACATCGGAGGTCAGTTCGTGCGAGAGTTCAGCGCCCCAGCCACCTTTGCCATCGCCGACGACGAGTCGGTTGTCGGCGCGGTGTTCGACTTCGCCGAAACCGATCCCGACCTGGTCGTGTTCCTCCGCAGCACCGCCAGCCGGTGGGCGGACGTCACGGCGGCCGAGTTCGCCGGGCAGGTGACGGCGGTCGCGAAGGGACTGATCGCCCTCGGCGTGCAGCCCGGCGACCGCGTGGCCCTGATGTCGGCGACCCGCTACGAGTGGCCGCTGATCGACTACGCCATCTGGTCCGCCGGCGCCGTGACCGTGCCGATCTACGAGACGTCCTCGCCCGACCAGGTCGACTGGATCCTGCGCGACTCCGCCGCCACCGCGCTGGTCGTCGAGACCCACAAGCACACCGCTGCCGTGCACGGGGTCGCCGACGCCGCCCCGCAACTGCGCCACTACCTGCAGATCGAGCCCTCCGGGGACGACACGGGCGCTGTCGCCGAGCTGACCGCGGCCGGCGCGGACGTCCCGGACGAGCAGGTGCACGAGCGCATCGGCACCCTGCGCGCGACCTCCCCGGCCACCCTGATCTACACCTCCGGGACCACCGGGCGCCCGAAAGGCTGCGAGCTGACGCACGGCAACCTGCTCAGCGAGGCCCGCGGCGCGGTCGAGGCCTTCTCCACCGAACTGCGCCCCGGTCGCCGCTCGCTGATGTTCCTCCCGATGGCGCACGTGCTCGCCCGCGCGATCAGCATCGCGGCGTTCCAGGCCAAGGTCGCACTCGGACACTTCTCCGACATCCCGCAGTTGGTGCCGACGTTCGCGGTGTTCAAGCCGAACTTCATCCTGTCGGTGCCGCGGGTGTTCGAGAAGGTCTACAACACCGCCCGCCAGAAGGCCCACACGGAGAGCTCGGTCAAGGGCCGGATCTTCGACCTGGCCGAGGCCACCGCGATCGAGTGGAGTCAGGCCCGCGACCACGGCGGCCCGGGGCTGCTGCTGAACCTGCGGCACACCCTGTTCGACCGGCTCGTCTACAGCAAGCTGCGGGCGGCGCTCGGCGGCGAGTGCTCGATCGCCATCTCCGGTGGCGCACCGCTCGGCGAGCGCCTGGGCCACTTCTTCCGGGGCATCGGCGTGACGATCTACGAGGGCTACGGCCTGACCGAGACCACTGCGGCGGTCACCGTCAACACGATCGGCAGCCAGAAGATCGGCACGGTCGGCAAGCCGTTGGCGGGCAACGCCGTTCGCATCGGCGAGGACGGCGAGATCCTGCTCCGCGGCGGGGTGGTCTTCCACGAGTACTGGAACAACGAGGCCGCCACCGCGGACGCGATCACCGACGGCTGGTTCCACACCGGCGACCTGGGTGCGCTGGACGCGGAGGGCTACCTGACCATCACCGGACGCAAGAAGGAGATCATCGTCACCGCCGGCGGCAAGAACGTCGCACCGGCCGTGCTCGAGGACGGTCTGCGCGCGCACCCGCTGGTCAGTCAGGCGATGGTCGTCGGCGACAAGAAGCCGTTCATCGGCGCGCTGGTCACCATCGACCCCGAGGAGTTCCCTCGCTGGAAGGAGCGCAACGGCAAGGCCGCCGACGCGACCGTCGCCGACCTGATCGCCGACGCTGACCTGGTCGCCGAGATCGACGCCGCGGTCCGCGAGGCGAACAAGGCCGTTTCGCACGCGGAGTCCATCAAGAAGTTCCGGGTGCTGCCGGTCGACTTCACCGAGGAGACCGGCGAGATGACTCCGACCATGAAGATCAAACGTAACGTCATCGCGAAGACCTTCGCCGACGACATCGAGGCCATCTACGCCAAGTAGGACCGGCCGTCGAGGATCCGGGCGAGCCGGGCGGCGAGTGTGTCCCAGCGCCAGTGCTCGGTCACCCACCTGCGCCCGGCCGCGCCCATCTCCGCGGCCCGGTCCGGGTCCTCGAGCACCCGGCAGACCGCATCGGTGATCTCGCCGACCGACCGGCCGTCGACGACATGCCCGGTCTCGCCCTCGCGCACCGTCTCCGGGGCGCCGCCGGAGTCACCGGCGATCACCGGGACCCCGGTCGCCGACGCCTCGAGGAACACGATCCCCAGGCCCTCCACGTCCAGTCCGGCGCCGCGGGTGCGGCAGGGCATGGCGAACACGTCGGCGACCGCGTGGTGTGCGGCGAGTTCGTCCCCGGGCACCGAGCCCGTGAACACGACATGCTCGGCGACGTCGTACTTCGCGGCCAGTTCCCGCAGGTGATCGAGGTAGGGGCCGCCGCCGACGATCATCAGCACGGCGCCGTCGACGCGCCGCCGGATACCCGGCAGGGCGCGGATGAGCATGTCCTGGCCTTTGCGCGGGACCAGTCGCGACAGACACAGCACGATCGGCCGCTCCCCCAGTCCGTAGCGACGGCGCAGGTCGTCGCGCGCGGCCGGGTCGGGCCGGAAGGTGTCGGTGTCGACTCCCGGCGGCAGGTGCTCGAGCGCGGCATGTGCACCGAACGCCGCCGAGAACCGGCCCCGGGTGTACTTGCTGACGTAGGTGACCACGTCGGTGGTGTCGCCGATCCTCCGCAGCGCCGACCGCGCCGCCGGCAGCATCGACCACCCGACCTCGTGGCCGTGGGTGCTCGCCACCACCCGGCCGGCCCCCGACCGCCGCAGCGCCGGCCCCATCAGAGCCAGCGGCGCAGCCGCCCCGAACCACACCGTCTCGATGCCGTGCGAGCGGATCAGCTTACGGGCGCGACGGACCACCAGCGGGGTCGGCAGCATCAGCGTCGTCGGATGCCGGACCACCTCGAAGGGCTGCGCGGCATCGAACCGGGTGTGGCTGTCGCCGCGCCAGCGCGGTGCGTAGACGACGAGGTCGTCGGCGGGCAGCTGCGCGGCGAACGTGTGCAGGTACGACTGGATTCCGCCCGGTCGCGGAGGAAAATCGTTGGTCACCAGCAGGGTTCGACGCATGTCATCACCGTATGCGGTCACGTCGGTCGGTTGCCCGCGGGGGCTCAGCGGCCGAGCTGCGCCGACAGCCACACGCCCCACCCCGCGATGAACTGCGCGGTGCCCACCCCCAGCACGGCGCGCAACCGGCCGTCGAGCGTCGTCGCATCGGCGGGTGCGCCGGCCAGCGCGAGGTACAGCGTGCGCAGCCGGCCCGGGCCGTAGCGGGCGGCGACGTACCCCGTGGCCGTGCGGGCGAGCTCGTAGGCCAGTTCCGCATCGGGGCCGGCGAAGTCGGCGTCGGTCGGCAGTGCATTCGGCGGTCCCTTCTCGGCGACCAGCGCGGCCACCAGCGGTGCCGAATCCGCCGTCGACAGCCCGGAGTCGCGGTAGCCGACATAGTCCGCCGTGCCCTCCACGATCCACAGGGGCGCGCCCGTCGCGGTGACCGAACGGGTGGCGACGTGGGTCAGTTCGTGGGTCAGCACGATCCGCCGGGTCAGCGGGGTCAACCGGTCCGATCCGGCCGGACCGAACACCACCCGCAGGCCGGTCACCGGGCCGCCCGCCGCGGCGACGGAATCGGAGACGGTCACCGCGGCCACATCGGTGCCCGACCGCGCGGCACCGGCGAGCGCGGTCAGTTCCGCGTCCGATCCGGTGGCGATCACCACCGCCCGCCGCGGCCAGTCGCCGCCCCAGAACGCGGTCACCGCCGCCACCGACGACGGCAGGTCCGCGGCCAGGGCGTCGATCTCCGCGCTCTGCTCCGGGTGGCCGAGCACCACCGACGTCGCCTCACCGGGGCCGGGCACGGTGCGGGCGACGACGGGACCGAAGTTCCACGGGCCCTGCCAGGTTCGGCGTCCGTACGGCGCCATCTCGTCGTCACTGACCAGCAGCCAGGTGTCCTCGTGCCGCGCGACGATCAGCCCGACCGGTTTGCCGGCCGGCGTGGCGTCGGCCCCCGCGATCACGAAATTCAGCTCCACCGGCGGCGCCCAGACATCGGTCGCGTCGAGTCGGTCGGCGACGGCTGCCGGCACCGGAACCTCCGGCCCGGCGCCGATCGTGTAGCGCCACGCGCCGAGCGGCACCCCCCTGAGGTTGCGCGCGACGGTCAGTTGTTCACCGAGAAAGCCTGGTGCCGCGTGCGGATCGACGAGCGATCGCAGCGTCGTCTCGTCGTCGCGGCGCATCGCGTCCGCCCAGCGGTCCAACAGTGCCTGCACGCCCTGGCGACGTTGCTGCTCATAGGGATTCGCCGGAGTCGCCGCTGTCGCAGTCGCCGAGCGATCGGCCCCTGCGTGGTCGGCCGACGGGCCGCCGGCACACCCGGCGAACATCCCGGTCGCGGCGACGAGCAGGACCACCGGCAGGACCGAGCGGGCCCGTACCCGTGATACGGCGGCGCGGCCGGTCAGAAACGCCTGGCGTTGTGAATCGGGAACGCGGCCATCGACTGCACCTTCACCGGCACCCCGAAGGTCGACGCGTGCAAGATCATCCCGTCGCCGACGTAGATGCCCACGTGCGAGGCGTCCGAGTAGAAGGTGATGATGTCACCGGGCTGGAGGTCGTCGAGTGCGACCGGGGTCCCGTACTGCGCCTGCTCCTCGCTGGTGCGCGGGACGCTGATGCCGACCTGTTTGAATGCCCACTGCACGAGCCCGGAGCAGTCGAACTGGTTCGGCCCGGTCGCGCCCCAGACGTAGGGGTCTCCGATACGGGTCAGTGCCACCTGCAGCGCCGCGAACGGCACGCCGGACGACGGCACGATCTTCGCCGGCGTCCACCCGGGCGGGAAGAGGGAACCGGCCAGGGTGGCGCGCTCACCCCCGGTCATCGACGCGTACAGGTCCCGGATGTGGTCGATCTGCGTCTGGAGGTCACTCTGCTTGGCCTGCAAGGTCGCCCGCTGCGCCTGGACCTGTCCGGCGGCGGTGCGGGCGGCGGCGGCCGCGGACTGCGCGCGGGCCTCCGCGTCCGACGCGAGCTTGACGGCGCCGGTGTACTGGTCGAGTTGATTCTTGGTGTCCGAGGTCACCTGATCCAACGCCGACATCTGGTCGAGCAGTTGCTGCGGCGAGTTGCTGATCAGCAGCGCGTAGAGGCGATTGATCCGCGCGCCTTCGTAATTGGCAGTGGCGACGAGGTCGGCGGTCGGGCGATACCGGTCGACCTTCGCCTCCGCGTCCTCGACCAGCTTGTGCTCGGACGCCTGCTTGGCCTGGGCGTCGCGCTGCTGGGCGAGCCTGGCGTTGAGGTCGTCCTGCGCCTTGTGCAGCGCCTCGGTGGTCTGCTCGGCTTGCCGCGAGAGCTGGAGGATCTGCGTGATCGCGTCAGACGGGGTGCCCGGTTCGACAGCGGACACCGGCCCGTGCGCCGCCGGATCCGCCAGGGAGCTCGGCGCCGTCACCGTCGCCAGGCACGCGGTCAGGACGCCGATCGCCGCCACACCCCGCAAGGACGATTTCAGTCGGTGTGACGCCACGACGCAGCCATCTCCGTTCTCGGTCAAGCAGACTGGGGTATCCCCCGGGGGGTCGAACATCGCCCGGGACCGCGGTCCCGAACCATCGCAAGGCGGCGAGGTCTCCACAAAGGGACCGCGCGCAGATTCGGTCCAGGCTACGGACCGGTGCCGATGCGTGTCCAACCGCGCCCGTGGGCGAAATGGCCGGGGGCGCCACAAAGGCCCGGCGCAGATCCGGAGGCGTGCACCAGATCTGCGCCGGGGACGATCATGACCGGATCAGAACCGGCGCGCCGCGAAGAAGGTCATCGAGTGCAGCGGCGAGTACTTGACCGACTCGCCACTGGTCGGAGCGTGCACGACCGTGTTGTTTCCGGCGTACAACCCCGCGTGACCACCGTCGTCGAACAGCACGACGTCACCGGGCTGCAGGTCCGCCTCGGAGACCGCGGCGCCGGCATTCGCCTGGGCGTATGTCGTGCGCGGGACGGCGACACCGATCTGGCGGTACGCCCACTGGACCAGCCCCGAGCAGTCGAACGCGCTCGGCCCGGAGGCGCCCCAGACGTACGGGGAGCCGACCTTGGACTCCGCGGCCGCGAGCGCGCGCTGACCATCGGACTCGGGCCGGGGCACTGCCGGGGCGTGCAGATCCGGCAGGACCTGGGCGGGCAGACCGGGGATGGTCGGCAGGGCCGGGATGGTCGGCAGCTGCGGCGCCGGCGGCAACTGCGGCGCCGCCGGCAGATCGGGGAGATCGAAATTGCCGATCCCCGGGATCGAAAGGGTCTGTGCCATCGCGGGGGCCGCCGGTACGGCGACCGCTCCCACCGTGACAGCTCCGGCGACGAGGGCGCCGCGCGCGGAGCGAGACAGGCCAGTGTCGTTCTTCAACCTGTGTTTGGCCACGGGCTGGTGTTCTCCATTCTTCCATCGGGCCGCCGACCGGGTTAGCTGACGGGTTCGGGCTGGGAAGAGCAGCCCTACCCCTTCAGGCCGCAAGCGGCCCAAGGGGATTCACCCCAAATAACGTGGGTTCCCGGCTCGGTGCCCGAGGGCTCCGATTAGGCGGTGACCTGCGATGCCGCCCCGGACGGGGAAGCAAGACTCCGCAAGGTCTCGGAAAGGTTACGAAATCACCGCGGCCCGTGTCCAGCGTCCGTTTCCACGGCGTCCACCGACGCGACATTCGTCGCGACCGACCCATCGGAACCCCTGCGAGCCCGTCACCTGCACTTTCCCTCCCGGTGTCGACCGACAGACCCGATCGGGGCGAGATCCCGACGTCGGCCGGCACCTCGATCGCCGCACGCTCGTCTGCAGCCGGTCCGAACCCCGTTGAACTCATGCAGGTCTCGGCATATGGGCTGGTACCACCCCTGTTCGCGGTCGACCGCACGGCCACGACGCGGTTGCGACAGCCGACTTCTCGCAGGGAACAACGCCCGCAATCGACGGCCACTGTGATCCTCGTCTCACCTTGTCGTACGCAAGGTCCCCACGCACGGAGTCTTTGTGACCCGGAACAATATTCGGGGGTTCCGACACAAAAGGCGCGATGCGGGCCGGCGCGATGCCACCCGCGAACCGGCTGTCGGTGGCCCCGCCTAGCGTCACCGGCGTGACCGTCCTCGACCCCCGCCACCCGGCCGCCTCGCCGGGCCGGCAACTCAGCTTCGACGAACTCGAGACCCCGCTGAGTCAGACCACCTTCGTCGTGGTGGACCTCGAGACCACCGGCGGCCGCCCCGGGGAGGACGCGATCACCGAGATCGGCGCGGTGAAGGTCCGCGGCGGCGAGGTCCTCGGCGAACTGGCCACGTTGATCGACCCCGAACGGTCCATCCCACGGCACATCGTCGAGCTGACCGGAATCGACGACGCGATGGTCGTGCGAGCCCCGCGCATCGCGTCCGTGTTGCCGAGTTTTCTCGAGTTCGCCCGGGGCGCAGTGCTCGTCGCCCACAACGCGCCGTTCGACATGGGCTTCCTCAAGGCGGCGGCCGGCGCCTGCGGCGTGCCGTGGCCCAAGGTCCGTGTGCTGTGCACGGTCAAGCTGGCGCGCCGTGTGCTCGGCCGCGATGAGGCGCCGTCGGTCAGGCTCTCCGCGCTGGCCGAGCTCTTCTGCGTGCAGACCCGGCCGACCCACCGTGCGCTCGACGACGCCCGCGCGACCGTCGACGTCCTGCACCGCCTCCTCGAACGGGTCGGCAATCAGGGCGTGCACAGTTACTCGGAACTCGTCGACTATCTGCCGTCGATCACCGCGGCCCAGCGCGGCAAGCGTCACCTCGCGCAGGATCTTCCGCACCGGCCCGGCGTGTACCTGTTCCGGGGCCCGTCCGACGAGGTGCTCTACGTCGGTACCGCGGTCGACCTGCGACGCCGGGTCCGGGGCTACTTCACCGGGTCCGAGACGCGTGGCCGGATGAAGGAGATGGTCGCGCTGGCCACCCGGGTCGACCACGTGGTGTGCGCGCACGGCCTCGAGGCGGAGGTCCGCGAGCTGCGGTTGATCGCCGCCCACACGCCGCCGTACAACCGACGGTCGAAGTACCCGCGGCGAGTCTGGTGGCTCGTCCTCACCAAAGAGGCCTTCCCCCGTCTCTCCTGCACCAGAACCCCCGATACCGACGCGCTGGGCCCGTTTCGCTCACGCAGGACGGCAGCGGAGCTCGCCGAGACCGTCGCCCGCGCCTGCGGGCTGCGCACCTGCACCGACCGCCTCCCGGCACGCGGCACCCACGGCGCACAGTGCGCCGAGGATCCGCTCACGCCGTGTCCCGCGGCCTCCGTGGTGCCGGAGGACGCCGAACACTACGCCGCGCGGGTCGATCGGGTGCGCTCGCTGATCCACGGATTCGACGATGCGCCCCTGCACCGGCTGCGCGAAGGGATCGAGGCACTCGGGCAGCGCGAGTTGTTCGAGAACGCCGCACGGCAGCGTGACCGCGCGGCCGAACTGATCGGTGCGCTCCACCGCGCGCAACGGCTGCGGTCGCTGGCCGCACTCGACGAGATGGTCGCCGCCCGGCCGGACGGCGACGGCGGATGGCAGTTCGCCGTCGTCCGGGCCGGGAGGCTCGCGGCCTCCGGTGTCGCGGTGCGCGGTGTCCCGCCGATGCCCGTCGTCGATGCCCTCACCGCGTCCGCGGAGACCGCCCTGCCCGATCCCGGCCCGCTCCGCGGTGCCCTCGCCGAGGAGGTCGGGCTGATCGCGCGCTGGCTGGAGGCCGGCCCGGCGCGGCTGGTGCGGGTCAGCAGCGGCTACGGCGAGCCGGGGCACGGCGCCGGGTCGTGGACGCGGTGGTGCGAACGCGCGCAGGCCGGTCGCACACCCTAGGCTCGGGTGCGCACGCGCAGTCATCGCGAGAACAGGCAGGTAGCAGCGACATGATCACCGCCATCGTCTTGATCCACACCGAGGCGAACCGCATTCCCGAGACCGCGCAGGCCGTGGCTGACCTCTCCGGGGTCGACTCCGTCTATTCCTGTGCGGGCGACGTCGACCTGATCGCCATCGTCCGCGTGCGCGATCACGCACAGATCGCCGAGGTCGTCACCGAGAAGATCAACAAGACCGAGGGGGTGGTGCGCACCGCCACTCACATCGCCTTCAAGTCCTATTCCAATGCGGACGTCGAGGCGGGGTTCTCCATCGGGGAATGACCGGGCCGGATCGGGGCCGACGGTCTCTGGTCAGCCCGCGAGCTTCGTGGTGAGGGCAGCCCAGTCCGTCAGCAGTCTGCCCGCCGCGCCGCTGTCCAGCGATTCCGCGGCCCGCTCGAGACCGGTCCGGATCGCGGCCTCCAGGTCGTCCCCGACACCCGAGTAGGCCGCGATCGCGCCCGCCGCGTTGAGCACGACCGCATCGCGGACCGGCCCCGCCGCCCCACCGAGGACCTCCTGCGCGATCGCCGCATTCGTCGCCGCATCGCCACCCCGGAGCGCCTCGAGCGGCACCCGGTCGATGCCGACGTCCCGTGGGTCGAACGTCTGGGTCCGCATCCGTCCGTCGGACACCACGTGCACGGTGCTCGTGCTCGCCGTCGTCAGCTCGTCGAGCCCGTCGTCGCCCCGCACGACGAGCGTCGAGTTCCCCCGCTCGGCGAAGACGCCGGCCATCACCTCGGTCAGGTCCTCGAAGGCGCACCCGATCAGCCCGGCACGCGGCCGGCCCGGATTCGTCAACGGCCCGAGCACGTTGAAGACGGTGGGCACACCGATCTGGCTGCGGGTCGGTCCGGTGTACCGCAACGCCGGATGGAACAGCGGTGCGAAGCAGAAGCCGATACCGACCTGCTCGACGCATTCGGCAACCTGCTCGGGCCCGAGTGCGACCTTGACCCCCAGCGCCTCGAGGACATCGGTCGACCCGCTCTTGGACGACGCGGCCCGGTTCCCGTGCTTGACCACCCGCACACGCGCCCCGGCGACCACCAGTGCCGCCATCGTCGAGATGTTGACGGTGTTCGACCGGTCGCCTCCGGTCCCGACGATGTCGACCGCGTCCGGCGCCACCGGCACCGTTCCCGCCGCGTGGGTCATCATCGAATCGGCGAGCCCGCGCAACTCCTGGGGTGTCGCCCCCTTCATCTTCAGGGCGACGCCGAAGGCCGCGATCTGGGCCGGCGTGGCGTTGTCGGACATGATCTCGTCCATGGCCCACGCCGCGTCGCCCGCCGTCATGTCCCGGCCGTCGACGAGGGTTCCGAGGATCCCCCGCCAACTGCGCTGCTGCCCGACAGTCGACTCGCCTGCGTGCGCCATCTACTCCACCTGTACCGCTATGGGTATGTCGGCCGGCCCGACGATCACCGGGCCCGCGCGGGCCGCGGCCCGCCGTGCGGAAGCCTAGTCACCCGCAGGGGGCTGCAGCGCATCCCAACCCACCAGTCGGCCGTCGTGCCGCTGCGCCAGCCCGGCCATGCGGGAACGCTCCTGTGCGCAGTGGAGTGGATCGAGTCGCTGAACCCGCTGCAATACGACCGCGACCTCGCCCGGCAGGGCGACGACCGGTTCAGCCGCCGGCGACGCGGCGACCGCGGCCGCATACCCGTCCTGCGCCGCGAGGGCGCAGGCCTCCTCGACCCGGTCCGGGGGCAGGCAGAGGTGGTGGCGAAACACTGCGGGATCGGCCTCGCGCCAGGTAGGCGACCCCGCCGCGCCCCGCTCGAGTGCCGCCGCACAGGACTCCACCTCGTCGAAGCCGGCCACCACGACCTCCAGGTCGGAACGGGCGGGGTCCAGATCGGCCGGGCGCGGGCGTCGTAACAGCCGTCGCCACCACCGCCGATAGGCGCTTCCTGCGACGTTGCCACGGTCAGATGCGTCCATCACCACAGCTTCGCATGGCCACACGACTGCCCGCGGGCGCGTAGCTTGGTGGGAAACACGCAGCTCGCGACTCCACGAGCGAAATTGGGGCACACCAATTTCGGACCCGATTGCGCAGAACTTACTACGAAGGGTCATACTTCCCTCTGTGACGAGCGCAGTAGGTACCTCAGGATCGGCAATCACCCAACGCGTGCACTCGCTGAACCGACCCAACATGGTCAGCGTCGGCACCGTCGTCTGGCTGTCCAGCGAACTCATGTTCTTCGCCGGCCTTTTCGCGATGTATTTCGTCGCGCGCGCGCAGGCGAAGGGCGCCTGGCCGCCCGAGCCGACCGAACTGGAGCTCGGCTACGCCCTGATCTTCACGATCATCCTGGTGGCATCCTCGTTCACCTGCCAGATGGGTGTGTTCGCCGCCGAACGCGGAGACGTCTTCGGCCTGCGTCGCTGGTACTTCATCTCGTTCCTCATGGGCCTGATCTTCGTGCTCGGACAGGCCAACGAGTTCCGCAACATGGTCGCCCACGGCACCACGCTCTCCAGCAGCGCCTACGGCTCGGTCTTCTACATCACGACCGGTTTCCACGGCCTCCACGTCATCGGTGGCCTGATCGCCTTCCTCTTGCTGATCCTGCGCACCAAGATGAGCAAGTTCACGCCGGCCCAGGCCACTGCGGCGATCGTCGTCTCGTACTACTGGCACTTCGTCGACATCGTGTGGATCGGTCTGTTCGCCACGATCTACCTCATCCGATAGCAGACAAGCACATTGCGGGCCCCGGCCCGCTCCCAGGTTTATTCAGCAGACACCGTTCAGTCCGTCCCCGATACCAAAGGGATACCGATGAGCTCATCTCCTCCACCCACCGCCGACACACCCGACGGTGAGCCCCGTCGCGCCGGGCGTGCCTCAGATCCCGCGCGGGATCGCCGCAGAAGGAAGCTGCGCAGGCGCGCCAGTGCCACCGTGCTGCTGCTCGGCGCCCTTGTCGGCGCCGGGTTCCTGGCCTCGTCGCTGTCGCCGACCCCGCAGGTCGCCACGGCGAGCGAGGACCAGGCCGCACTGGTCCGTGAGGGCAAGCAGCTCTACGACACCTCCTGCATCACCTGTCACGGCGCAAACCTGACCGGTATCCCCGATCGCGGTCCCAGCCTCATCGGCGTCGGTGACGCGGCGGTCTACTTCCAGGTCTCCTCGGGTCGTATGCCCGCGGCCGCGCAGGGCGCCCAGATGCCCCGCAAGCAGCCGAAGTTCGACGCCCACGAGATCGACGCGCTCGGCGCCTTCGTCCAGGCCCACGGCGGCGGACCGACCGTGGTGCGCGACGCCAACGGCGAGATCGCCCAGAGCTCGCTGCGCGGCGGCGACATCGCCCGCGGTAGCGAGCTGTTCCGCCTGAACTGCGCGTCCTGCCACAACTTCACCGGTCGCGGCGGCACGCTGTCGTCCGGCAAGTACGCCCCCACTCTCGACCCGGCCAACGAGCAGCAGATCTACACCGCGATGCTCACCGGGCCCGAGAACATGCCCAAGTTCTCCGACCGGCAGCTCACGCCGGACGAGAAGAAGGACATCATCGCCTACGTCAAGTCCTCCGGTGAGACCCCGTCTCAGGGCGGATACGGACTGGGCGGACTCGGCCCGGCTGCTGAAGCCGGCGCCATCTGGGTCATCGGCATCCTGGCACTGGTCGGTGCGACGTTGTGGATCGGAGCAAGGTCATGAGCGGCGGGGACAAGCCCACCGAAGAGCAGTTGAACGCGATGAGCCAGGACGAGCTCACCGAGCTCGGCGCGAAGCTCGACGGCGTCGAGATCGCCCACCGCAAGCACCGCTGGACGGTCAAGGGCACCCGCGCGGAGAAGCGTGCGGAGCGCACCGTCGCCTTCTGGTTCGCGTTGGCCGGCATCTCCTCGCTGGCGTTCATCGGGATCTACCTGTTCTGGCCCTGGCGCTACAAGGGCCTCGGTGAGTCCGGACTGACCCTCTACACGCTGTACACGCCGCTGATCGGCCTGACCATGGGTCTGGCCATCCTGAGCATCGGCATCGGCGCGGTGCACTTCACCAAGAAGTTCATCCCCGAAGAGGTGTCGATCCAGGAGCGGCACGACGGCCCCTCCGACGAGGTCGACCGCAAGACGATCGTCGCCGAGTTCCAGGACTCCTGGCAGACCTCGACCCTCGGCCGCCGCAAGATGCTCACGCGTTCGCTCGGCTTCGGTGCCGGCGCGCTCGGTGTCATGGCGATCCTGCCGCTGGGCGGGTTCATCAAGAACCCGTGGAAGCCGGGCCCGATGACCAACACGGGCGACGGCACCCTGTGGACCACCGGTTGGACCCCGCACTACAAGGGCGAGACGATCTACCTGCGTCGCGACACCGGCAACCCGCGCGACGTCGTGCTGGTCCGCCCGGAGGACCTCGACGGCGGCGCCATGGAGACAGTCTTCCCGTTCCGCGAGTCGGACCGCGAGTCCGAGGAAGAGCTGCTCTCGGCGCTGCGCGGTTCGCGTAATCCGGTCATGCTCATCCGCCTGCGTCCGGCGGACGCGCAGAAGGTCGTCAAGCGCAAGGGCCAGGAGAACTTCAACTACGGCGACTACTACGCCTACTCGAAGATCTGCACCCACCTCGGCTGCCCGACCTCGCTGTTCGAGCAGCAGACCAACCGCATTCTGTGCCCGTGCCACCAGTCCCAGTTCGACGTGATGCGCTACTGCAAGCCGATCTTCGGCCCTGCCGCCCGCGCGCTGCCGCAGCTGCCGATCACCGTCAACGAAGAGGGCTACCTGGTCGCCAACGGCAACTTCATCGAGCCCGTCGGCCCGGCATTCTGGGAGCGTCGATCATGACCACCACCACCTCGCACGCGGCCCAGGCCGCGAACAACATGGACGAGCGCTATCGCATGTCCGCCGGCATCCGCCGGCAGATCAACAAGGTCTTCCCGACCCACTGGTCGTTCCTGCTCGGCGAGATCGCGCTGTACAGCTTCATCATCCTGCTGGTCTCGGGTGTCTTCCTGACACTGTTCTTCGACCCGTCGATGGCCGAGACCACGTACAACGGCGTTTACCAGCCGCTGCGCGGCGTCACGATGTCGCGGGCCTACGAGAGCGCACTGAACCTCTCGTTCGAGGTGCGTGGCGGCCTGTTCATCCGGCAGATCCACCACTGGGCTGCGCTGATGTTCGTCGCGTCGATCATCGTGCACCTGTTCCGCATCTTCTTCACCGGCGCGTTCCGCAAGCCGCGTGAGGCGAACTGGGTGATCGGTTGCGTGCTGCTGCTGCTGTCGGTGGCCGAGGGCTTCTTCGGTTACACCATTCCGGACGACCTGCTCTCCGGTACCGGTCTCCGCATCACCTCGGGCATCATCGTGGGCCTGCCCGTGATCGGCACCTGGCTGCACTGGGCGCTGTTCGGCGGGGACTTCCCCGGCACGATCATCATCCCGCGCCTGTACGTCATCCACGTGCTGCTGATCCCGGGCATCCTGCTCGCCCTGATCGGCGCGCACCTGGCTCTGGTCTGGTACCAGAAGCACACCCAGTGGGCCGGCCCGGCGCGCACCGAGAACAACGTCGTCGGCGTCCGGATCCTCCCGGTGTTCGCGGTCAAGTCCGGCGGCTTCTTCGCGGTGACCTTCGGCGTGCTCGCGCTGATGGGCGGTCTGCTGCAGATCAACCCGGTCTGGAACATGGGTCCGTACAACCCGGCGCAGGTCTCGGCCGGATCACAGCCCGACATGTACATGCTCTTCACCGAGGGCATGGCGCGCTTGTTCCCCGACTGGGAGCTCTACCTGGGCAACTACACGATCCCCGCCGTGTTCTGGGTGGCCCTGATCCTCGGCATCGTGTTCGCCCTGCTGTTCACGTACCCGTTCATCGAGGCGAAGCTCACCAAGGACAACGTCCACCACAACATCCTCCAGCGTCCGCGCGACAACCCGGTCCGCACCTCGCTGGGCACGATGTCGATCGCGTTCTACGTGGTGCTGATGCTCTCGGGCATGAACGACATCATCGGGTTCCACTTCGACATCTCGCTGAACGCGATGACGTGGATCGGCCGCATCGGACTGATCGTGCTGCCGCCGCTGGTGTACTTCCTGACCTACCGGTTCTGCATCGGCCTGCAGCGCAGCGACCGTCAGGTCCTCGAGCACGGTATCGAGACCGGTGTCGTCAAGCGTCTGCCGCACGGTGAGTACATCGAGGTGCACCAGCCGCTGGGCGGCGTGGACGAGCACGGCCACGCGATCCCGCTCGAGTACCAGGGCGCCGCGGTGCCGAAGAAGATGAACAAGCTCGGGTCGGCCGGCCGGCCGGGCCGTGGCAGCTGGCTCACCGCCGACCCGGCCGAGGAGGCCGCGGCGCTGGACCGTGCCGACCACGATGCCGAGCACCAGCAGCTGACCATGCTCAAGGAGCGTCAGGACGCCGAACACGGCTCTGACACCGAGGAGCACTGACAGCCGCTCTGATGTAGACGAGGGCCCCGGACCATCACGGTCCGGGGCCCTCGTCGTCGTGTGCCGGCCGGCCGGCCCTCCCGCGCCCACCGGGCGGACCTGCAGTCGTCCGCGTCGACAGCTCGCGACCGGTCGACCGGCAGCCGACCGCAGGAATCCCCTCACGGCCCTCCTGCTCTGCGCACCGCACCGCACCGCACCGCACCGCACCGCACCGCACCGCACCGACGCCTTCTACGCCCCCGGGCCTCCACGCCGAAGCGCCCCCGTCGTGCTGCGAGAACGGCCTCAGATCGCCCCTCAGACGGCGGTGGACCCGCCGGCGCTTGCCCCCTCCCCCGATGCCGATGCCGCGCCCACAGGCAGGCACGGAGGCACACCCGACGCGTGCCCTCGCCCGCCCCCGCCGCTCCTCACCCGCCGAATCCCTGCCGACGGCCCTACCCGGCGCTCCACGACGTCCGCCCGCCGGCATCGACGAATGCGCATCCGACCATTTGTTATTGATTATCATTGTCATTAATGTTCGAGCTGCGCGCGCGACAGCCCCTTCCGGTGCCGTCGTCGCCGCGCCTCGGCACCATCACCCTGCAGAAAGAGGCAACAGTGGAATTCGATCAGTTCACCAGTCTGCTCAGCGCCCTCGGCGACCTCGGCGGACTGCTCAGCGGAATGGGCGACGTCATGAGCGGCTCGGCCTCCCTCGCGGGGGTCTCCAGCGCCGGAAAGAACTGAACCCGGCCATCGACGCCGAGGGGCCCGCACGCATGATCATGCGTGCGGGCCCCTCGGCTCTGATCCGGCTCGGTCAGCGGCGCCTGCGGGTGTACATCAACTCGCGGCTTTCGAAGTTCAATCCATGGTCCTTGGAGACCAGCGAGACAGCGGTGATTACCACCACGGACACCACGGCCACAACGGCGATCAACATGATGCGTCCTCCTTCTGAGTGTGTCCTCGAGAAACAGTAACCGCGTCGGATGCCTCGGCCCTACCCGAAAAGGGCTTGCGGCGCTGTGATTCTGCCCATCTTCGTCGGGTACGGGCGGCGCAACTCACGTCGTCCGCGCTTGCGCGTCACCCGGCGCCGGCAGCCACCCGCGCGACACAGCGAGCCGTCATCAGCGCACCCTGCAGCCTGGGCAGATGACCGGAACGCATGCAGATCCGTCACCCGCCGGCCGCAACGCCACCACCACGCCGCACACACAAGGGACGCCGCTCCTCCGAAGAGGAACGGCGTCCCTTGGTGCTCAGGTGGCCCGTGCGGGCCCCCTATACGCCCCGCTCAGTGGCGCTCGGGCCCGAGGTGGTACTCGAAGACCAGTCCACACACCGACGCGATGATGAAGCCGACAGCCACCACCAGCAGCCACACCTGGAACAGCGCGAACGCGATGGCGAACAGCGCGGCCGACGCGGCGACCAGGATGGGCCAGAAGCTACCGGGGCTGAAGAATCCCAGGTCGCCGGCGCCGTCACTGATCTCGGCCTCGTCGTAGTCCTCCGGGCGGGTGTCCAGACGACGGGCCACGAACCGGAAGTACGTGCCGACGATCAGCGCCAGACCACCCGACAACGCGAGCGCGGTGGTACCCGCCCACTCCATGTGCCCGGACAGCCCGGTGAAGACACCGTAGATGATCGCCACGATGATGAAGAACACCGTCAGCAGCTCGAAGATTCTTGCTTCGATCCTCATGTCAGCACTTGTCCTTGGTCAGCTCAGGTATCTCAGGATGAATGTCGAGGGCGATCAGTAGCCCGTGGGCGCTTCACTCGCCGCCCGCTCGAGACGCTCGGCCTTGAACGGATGGGTCGTGATCGCGACCGGCGACTGGCCGATCGAGGACAGCGCCTGCGCATTCGACTCGCCCTGCTCGCGGGCCTGCAGGTAGCGCTGGAACTTGTCCGGGCTCACCGCGCGCACCTCGAAGTTCATCATCGAGTGGTAGGTGCCGCACATCTCGGCGCAGCGACCCACGAACGCACCCTCACGATCGATCTTCGAGATCGTGAACACGTTCTGCGAGTGGTTCTCCGCCGGGTTCGGCATCACGTCACGCTTGAACAGGAACTCCGGCACCCAGAACGAGTGCACGACGTCCGCCGAGGCCAGCTGGAACTGGATGCTGCGGTCGGTCGGGAGCACCAGGACCGGGATCTCGGTGGACGAACCGACGGTCTCGATCTTGTCGTTGACGAGGTACGAGAGGTCCTCGCCCTCCTTGGTCTGCATCCGAAGCTCCTTCTCCTTGAGCTCCGGGGACTTCACCTGCGGGATCTCCCCGTTGGTGTAGCCGAACTCGTGCGCCTGCCGGTAACCGAACTTCCAGTTCCACTGGTAGGCGGTGACGTCGACCGTCACGTCCGGGTTCGCGGGGTTCTTCTCCACGTAGTTCTGCGTGACGACCGTGAAATAGAACAGGATCGAGATCGCGACGAACGGAACCGCGGTGTACACCAACTCCAGCGGGACGTTGTAGCCCGTCTGACGCGGGAACTCCGGCGAGTCCTGCCTCTTGCGGTGGAAGGTGATGGTCCAGAAGGTCAGAGCCCAGACCAAGATGCCCATCGCCAGGGCCGCGACGACCGACCACGTCCACAGTTCGCGCATGCGGTGGGCTTGGGGGGTCACACCAGTCGGCCAGCCGAAACGCAACACCGAGTTGTTGATGGAACAACCCGATAGCGTCACGACTGCGAGGCCGAGTGATGCCGCTAGCCCAGCCCGCCGAACGATCCGACGCCGACTACCGTGTGCCACGTTCACGCCTTCCTGATTGCTCCAGTCCGGGACGCTTGCCCCGGAATACTACGCAGCGTAGACCAAACCCGTCACAGAACCATCCCCGGGTCACAACCCAACCACCGTACTCGTTGCGGCATACTCGCATTCGTCGAAGTCGCGGGGCTTTCCCGGCCTCGACACGACCGATTCAACGGCCTTCCGATGAGGCACAACCACGTCCGCTGGGACATAAGTGAGGTGTAGACCGACGTGTGTGGCCTGCTGGGCATCCTTTCCGCGGACTCGAACGCCGGGGACCTCGTGTCCGCCGTGGGGTCCGCGATGCACTGTCAGCGACACCGGGGACCGGACGAGACCGGAACCTGGCACGACGACGACGTGGCCTTCGGCTTCAACCGTCTGTCGATCATCGACATCGGTCACTCCCATCAACCCCTGCGCTGGGGTCCCGCGTCCAACCCGCAGCGGTACGCGCTGACGTTCAACGGCGAGATCTACAACTATCTGGAACTGCGCGAGGAGCTGGCCCGCGAGCACGGTGCCGTGTTCCAGACCGAGGGCGACAGCGAGGCGATCGTCGCGGCCTTCCACTATTGGGGGCCCGAGGCCGTGCGCCGGCTGCGCGGCATGTTCGCGTTCGCCATCTGGGACACCGAGAGCCAGGAACTTTTCCTGGCCCGCGACCCCTTCGGGATCAAGCCGCTGTTCCTCGCGACTGGCCGGGCCGGCACCGCGTTCGCCAGCGAGAAGAAGAGCCTGCTGGAACTGGGCGAGCTGCTCGGCCTGGACACCGACCTCGATGCACGCGCGATCGAGCACTACACGGTGCTGCAGTACGTCCCGGAGCCCGAGACCCTGCACGCGGACATCCGTCGCCTCGAGTCGGGCACCTACGCGTGGGTGCGGCCGGGCAAGGAGCCCGAGGCCACCCGCTACTTCAGCCCCGCCTTCCCGGTGCGCCCGTTCGCCGCCGGCGACGAGCAGTCGCGGTACCGCGAGATCGCGGCCGCACTCGAGGACTCGGTCGCCAAGCACATGCGTGCCGACGTCACCGTCGGCTCGTTCCTGTCCGGCGGCATCGACTCGACCGCGATCGCCGCGCTGGCCATGCGGCACAACCCGAATCTGATCACCTTCACCAGTTGCTTCGAGCGGGAGGGGTACTCGGAGGCCGACGTCGCAGCCGAGACGGCCGCCGCGATCGGCGCGAAGCACGTCGTCAAGGTCGTCTCCCCCGAGGAGTTCGCCGCGTCGATCCCCGAGATCATCTGGTACCTCGACGACCCGGTCGCCGATCCGGCGCTGGTGCCGCTGTACTTCGTCGCCAAGGAAGCCCGCAAGCACGTCAAGGTGGTGCTGTCGGGTGAGGGCGCCGACGAACTCTTCGGCGGATACACCATCTATCGCGAGCCGCTCTCACTCAAGCCGTTCGAATACCTGCCACGGGGGTTGCGTCGCGCCGCCGGCCGGCTGTCCGACCGGATTCCCGACGGGACGCGCGGCAAGAGCCTGCTGCACCGCGGTTCGCTGACGCTCGAGGAGCGGTACTACGGCAACGCCCGCAGCTTCAACGATGCGCAGCTGCGCTCGGTGCTGCGCGACTTCCGCCCGGAGTGGACGCAGCAGGACGTCACCGCCCCCATCTACGCGGAGTCGGCGGGCTGGGATCCGGTCGCCCGGATGCAGCACCTGGACCTGTTCACCTGGCTCCGCGGCGACATCCTCGTCAAGGCCGACAAGATGACGATGGCCAACTCGCTGGAGTTGCGGGTGCCGTTCCTCGACACCGAGGTGTTCAAGGTCGCCGCACAGGTGCCACTCGAGCAGAAGATCACGAAGACGACCACCAAATATGCGCTCCGTCAGGCGCTCGAGGGAATCGTCCCGCCGCACGTGCTGCACCGCGCGAAGCTGGGCTTCCCGGTGCCGCTGCGGCATTGGCTGCGCGGCGCCGAACTGCAGGACTGGGCCCGCCAGACCATCGTCGAGTCGGGCGCCGACCACATCTTCGACAAGGCCGCCGTCACCCGCATGCTCGACGAGCACCGCGACGGCGCCTCGGATCACAGCCGGCGACTGTGGACGGTGCTCTGCTTCATGATCTGGCACGGCATCTTCGTCGAACACCGGATCGTGCCGCAGATCGCCGAGCCGACCTACCCGGTCAGCCTGTAGGTCGCTCCGCCTCCGTGCGTGAGTTGCGGGGTCTGGACTCCGCAACTCACGCACGCGGGGGGCAGCCGCGTCAGAGCAGCGCGGCGATCTCGTCGGCGGCTTCCTTGCCGTACGCGTCGGTGAGGCGCTTGACCGCGTCGTCCCGCTCGAAGGACCACTCCTGGGTGCCGACGGTCTCGAGTACGTACACGGCGACCAGCGAACCCAGTTGTGCTGCGCGCTCGAGACTCAGCCCGGCGGAGCGTGCGGTGAGGAAGCCCGCGCGGAACGCATCGCCGACACCGGTGGGGTCGACCTTGCCGGCCTCCGGCACGACGCCGACGCGGATCTCGGTGCCGTCCTTGCCGACGATCAGCGCACCGTTGCCGCCGAGCGTGGTCACCCGCAGGCCGACCTGCGCCATGACCTCTGCGTCGGTCAGGCCCGTCTTCTGCAGCAGCAGGCCCCACTCGTATTCGTTGGTGAACAGGATCTCCGCGCCCGCGATGAGCTCGCGCGCCTCGTCGCCGCTGAGCCGGGCCAGCTGCTGCGACGGGTCGGCGGCGAACGGGATGCCCAGCCGGCGGCACTCGGCGGTGTGCCGGGCCATCGCCTCCGGGTCGTTCGCGCCGATGAGCACCAGTTCGACATCGCGGCCGTCGGCGACCTTCTCGAGGGAGATGTCGCGGGCCTCGGACATCGCACCGGAGTAGAACGACGCGATCTGCGCCATCTCCTCGTCGGTCGTGCACACGAACCGCGCGGTGTGCGCGGTCGACGACACGTGCACCCCGCCGCAGTCGACCCCGTGGCTCTCGAGCCAGGACCGGTAGTCGGCGAAGTCCGCGCCGACCGCCCCGGCCAGTACGGGCCGGCTGCCCAGCACCCCCATCGCGAACGCGATGTTGCCGCCGACCCCGCCACGCCGGACGACGAGGTCGTCGACGAGGAAGCTCAGCGAGATGTGCCCGAGCTGCTCGGCGACGAACTGTTCGGAGAACTTCCCGGGAAACCGCATGAGGTGATCGGTGGCGATGGAACCGGTGACGACGATTGTCACGTGCACGAACCTTTCGAATGTGAGGTCAGCTCTGCCCGCTGCGCACGCGTGCCGCGTCGACACCGGCGCGCACGGCCGAGCTCACGGTACCTGCACACGCGCGAGGGGCCGTCACCTCTGCGGTGACGGCCCCTCGCGAGAATACTGCGACGAGAACTCAGTTGAAGGAGTCCCCGCAGGCGCAGGACCCGGTCGCGTTCGGGTTGTCGATCGTGAAACCCTGCTTCTCGATGGTGTCGACGAAATCGATCGAGGCACCCTCCACATAGGGGGCGCTCATGCGGTCGACGGCCAGCTTCACGCCGTCGAAGTCGCGGGTCAGATCGCCGTCGAGGGTGCGGTCGTCGAAGAACAACTGGTAGCGCAGCCCCGCGCAGCCGCCCGGCTGCACCGCGATCCGCAGTGCCAGGTCGTCGCGCCCCTCCTGGTCGAGCAGGGCCTTCGCCTTGGCCGCCGCACTCTCGGTCATGGTGACCCCATGAGTGGTGGTCTCGTTCTCCACGGTCATGTGCTCTCCTCGCTCGGTACAGACGCAGTGCTGGTCGGTACACCTGTGCTAGAGCCCAACGGTACTCCGCGCCCCGCTATTCCCGCCGCACCAGGTGACGTATCCGACCGATCCGCGGGTCTGCTCGCTCGCGCTCACCGGCCGACTCCCCCGGCGGACTCGGTGACCGGCGACCATCATCTAGCCTGGACACGTGAAGTTGCTGCGCCGCGGAAGCCAAGACGAACCCGACGAGACCGGCGTCTCCCAGAACGACGAGGACGCCGTCGAGGAGTCGTCGACCGCGGCGCGTCCCGCGCAGACCGCGAAGAAGGGCAAGCCGACCCCGAAGCGGCGCGACGCCGAGGGCCGCCGCGGACCGGTCGCGCCGGCGCCGCAGACCTCGAAGGAGGCCCGCGCCCGGCGCCGCAGCAACCGCGGCACCAAGGAGGAGCGCAAGGAGGCCGGCGCCGAGCGGCGCGCGGTGATGTCCGACCGTCGCTCCCGCATGATGGCCGGCGAAGAGGCCTTCCTGCTGCCGCGGGACAAGGGCCCGGCCCGCGGCTACACCCGCGACCTCGTCGACTCGCGACGCCACCTGCTCGGCTTGTTCATGCCGATGGCGATCGTGCTGGTACTGGCTCTGTTCCTGGCACCGGGGATCCAGGCCGTGCTGAGCCTGGTGATGCTGGTGTTCATCGTCTTCATGGCGATCGAGGGCATCGTGATGGCACGTCAGATCTACAACAAGGTGCTCGCGCGCTACCCCGATACCACCGAGCGCCCGATCTCGCTGGGCTGGTACGCGTTCGTGCGGGCCTCGCAACTGCGCCGGATGCGTGCACCGCGCCCGCGGCTCTCCCCGGGCGACCCCGTCTGAGTCGCGCCCGCGGCCGGCGGCGAGCCGACGCCGCCGGTGGACGCGGCTCTCGTAGTTCGACACCCAGGTGCGATTGGTAGCGTCTGCAGCCGTGCGGACATTGATTTTGGGCGGCGCACGATCCGGGAAGTCCGCCTACGCCGAGAACCTCGTCACCGCCGGAGTGTCCGGTCCCGGTGCGGTCGACTACGTCGCCACCGGACGACACGACCCGGACGACACGGACTGGGAGTCGCGGATCGACCGGCACCGCGCGCGTCGCCCCGCCGACTGGACCACCGTCGAGGGCGACGCCGCCGAACACCTGCGCGGGCTCGATGACGGGCGGACCGTTCTCGTCGACGATCTCGGCACCTGGCTGACCGCTCAGATCGACGACGCGCAGGCCTGGGATCTGCCCCGCGGTTCCATCGCCGATCGGGTCGACGACCTCGTCGACGCGATCACGCGGTGCCGCGGCACGCTCGTCGTGGTCAGCCCCGAGACGGGGCTGGGCGTCATCCCCGAGACGGCCGCCGGGCGACTGTTCCGTGACGAACTCGGTGCTCTCAACGCCCGCGTCGCGGAGGCGTGCGACGAGGTCGCGCTCGTCGTCGCCGGGCTGCCGACCACCCTCAAGTCGGCGTCCTCCGCCGCGATCTCCCCCGCTGTGCGGACCGAACCGGCCGCGCCGCAATCGATCCCGGCACCCGTGGCGGCAGCCGCGCCGGCCGCGGCTCCGACGACCGTGGTGGCCGGCACCGGAGCCCGTCCCGAACCCACCGCCGGACCCGAAGCCGCCGAGTTCCCGTCGATCACTCCGCCGGACGCGGCGGTCGCCGCGCAGGCCCGGGACCGCCAGTTGCTGCTGACCAAGCCGGCCGGCTCGCTCGGGCGGCTCGAGGACCTGTCGGTGTGGGTCGCATCCTGCCAGTCCGCCTGCCCGCCTCACGACTTCACGCGGGCGCGCGTGGTGGTGTTCGCCGGCGACCACGGCGTGGCCCGCGCCGGGGTGTCCGCGTACCCGAGCGAGGTCACCGGCCAGATGGTCGCGAACATCGTGTCCGGCGGCGCAGCGGTCAACACGATCGCGGCGGTGTCCGGGGCCGGGGTGCGCGTCGAGGACATCTCGGTGGAGACCGACACCGCGCCGCAGGTGCGCAGCCACAAGGTGTGCCGGTCCTCGGGCAGCATCGACCGCGAGGACGCGATGACCGCCGAGCAGACGCTCGCGGCCATCGCCGCCGGGCGCGCGATCGCCGACGAAGAGGTCGACGCGGGCGCGGACCTGTTGATCGCCGGCGAGATGGGGATCGGGAACACCACCCCGGCGACCGTGCTGATCGCCGCCCTGACCGGCACCGAACCGGTCGCGGCGGTCGGTCGCGGCACCGGCGTCGACGACGCGGGCTGGATGCGTAAGACCGCGGCCATCCGCGACGCGCTCCGCCGCGCCCGGCCTGTGCTCGGCGATCCGCTTGCGCTGCTGCGCACCTCGTCCGGCGCCGACCTCGCCGCGATGGCCGGGTTCCTCGCGCAGGCCGCGGTGCGGCGCACGCCGGTGGTGCTCGACGGTGTGGTCGTGACCGCCTCCGCGCTGCTCGCCGAGGCGCTGGCCCCCGGCGCCGGCGCGTGGTGGGTCGCCGGACACCGCTCGACCGAGCCCGCCCACATCATGGCGCTGCAGCGGCTGCAACTCGAGCCGATCATCGAGATGGACATGCGACTCGGCGAGGGATCGGGAGCGCTGCTGGCGCTTCCCGTGCTGCGCTCGGCGATCGTCACGCTCGCCCACATGGCGACCTTCGAGAGCGCCGGGGTCAGCACCGAGGGCAACACGGACGCGACGCGGTCGCAGGCGACTGCCGAGCCCGCCGGCGACCGATAGATGCGCGGCGCGACGAGCGGGATCGCGCTGGCGCTGTCCTGGTTGACCGTGCTGCCCGTGCGCGGCCCGCGCGAGGTGGACCGCACCGCCGGGCGCCGCGCCATCGCCGCCGCTCCCCTGGTGGGCGTGCTGCTCGGGCTGGGCGCGGCCGGACTGCTCTGGGTGCTGTTGCGACTCGGCGCCGCACCCGCGCTGGCGGGGGTGCTCACCGTCGGCGCGCTTGCCCTGGCGACCCGCGGCATGCACGTCGACGGGCTCTCAGACACCGCCGACGGCCTGGGCTGCTACGGCCCGCCCGAGCGTGCCCGCGAGGTCATGGGTTCCGGCGCGGCCGGACCGTTCGGTGTGGTGACGTTGTTCGTGTGCCTCGGGGCCCAGGCGCTCGCGCTGGGGTCGCTCGCCGAATCCGGCCTGTGGGTCGCCGTCGTGTGTGGACCACTGGCGGGCCGTGCCGCGGTCGTGCAAGCGTGCCGGCGGGGCAATCCCCCCGCCCGGCCGACCGGTTTCGGCGCGCTGGTCGCCGACACGCAGCCGTGGTGGGCCGCCCTGGCCTGGACGGCCGCGGTCGTGGTGGTATCCGGTTGGGCGGGCGCGAACTGGTGGCAGGGACCGGTGTGCGTGGTGGTCGCGTTGCTCGGTGCGGCGGCACTGACCCGGCACTGCATCCGCCGGTTCGGCGGGGTCAACGGCGACGTGCTCGGCGCCTGCATCGAGGTGACCACCACCGTCGTGCTGATCGGGCTGACCCTGCACGGCTGAGCCCGGCCGAACCTCCGGGCCCGGCCGCGACCCCCGATCGCAACGGTCAGGCGGTCGGCGCGGGCAGCAGCCGGGTCATCCACTCGTGGGTGTCCGCGAAGGTGCCGCGCTGGATCCCGGTCAGTGTGTCGCGCAGCGCCATCGTCACCTCACCCGGCTCGCCGCCGGCGATGACGAACTCGCCGTCGGCGTGCTTGACGCTGCCCACCGGGGTGATGACGGCCGCGGTGCCGCAGGCGAACACCTCGGTGATCTCGCCGGTCTCGGCGCCCTTCTGCCATTCCTCGGTCGAGATCTTGCGCTCCTCGACGGCGAATCCGGCGTCGGATGCCAACTGCAGCAACGAGTCCCGGGTGATCCCCGGAAGCAGCGAACCGGACAGCGCCGGGGTGACCAGCCGCGCCTCGGAACCGGAGCCGAAGACGAAGAACAGGTTCATCCCGCCCATCTCTTCGACGAACCGGCGCTCGATCGCGTCGAGCCACACCACCTGGTCGCAACCCTGCTCGGCGGCCTGCGCCTGCGCGAGCAGCGACGCCGCATAGTTACCGGCGAACTTCGCGTCACCGGTACCGCCGGGGGCGGCACGGACGTACTCGTGCGAAAGCCACACGCTCACCGGCTTGACGCCGCGCGGGAAGTACGCGCCGGCCGGCGAGGCGATCGTCATGTAGCGGTACTGCTTGGCCGGCCGCACGCCCAGGCCCGCCTCGGTCGCGAACATGAACGGGCGGATGTAGAGGGAATCCTCGCCGCCGGACGCGGGCACCCACGCCTTGTCCACGTCGACCAGCTGGCGGATCGACTCGAGGAAGAGCTCGTCGGGCAGTTCGGGCATCGCGAGCCGGCGCGCGGACGCGCGGAAGCGGGCGGCGTTCGCGGCGGGCCGGAAGCTGGCAATGCTCCCGTCCCCGTGCCGGTAGGCCTTGAGCCCCTCGAAGATGGACTGCCCGTAGTGCAGGACCATCGCGGCCGGGTCCATCGTCAGCGGACCGTACGCGGAGACGGTCGCATCGTGCCAGCCGCGCTCGACCGTGTAGTCGATGGTCACCATGTGATCGGTGAAGTGCCGGCCGAATCCGGGGGCCTCGAGTACCCGCGCGCGCTCCTGCTCCGAGATGGGGGCGGGGTGCGCAACGCGGGTGAACTCGAGGTCGGAAGTCATGCGCGTCATCCTATCGCGTGTCCGATTTCGGCCCACCCGGTCCAGTCCCGGTGGCCGGTCCCGGTCAGCGGGTGTGGGACGGCACCAGCGGCGGCGCGACCACCTCGCACACCAGCGAGCGGCCGCGCACGTCGACGCTCACCCGGTCGCCCGCGGCGACACCCGCCGACGCGTCGAGCAACGCCAGCGCGATGCCCACCTTCAGCGTCGGCGAGAACGTGCCCGAGGTGCACCGGCCGATCTCCCCCGCCACCGTCTCGTCCGGCCCCAGTGCATGCACGGCCAGGTCCGCTCGGGGCACGCCCCGGCCGACCGCCTTCAGGCCCCAGAGCCGGCGGGCCGGGCCGTCCTGCTTCTCCCGCAGCAGCGCGTCCCGGCCGGTGAACTGCGGCTTGGACCAGCCGACCGCCCAGCCGCACCGGGCCTGCAGCGGCGAGATCCCCGGCGACAACTCGTGCCCGTGCAGCGGATAGCCCATCTCGGTGCGCAGGGTGTCGCGCGCACCGAGGCCGGCGACCTGACCGCCGCGCGCCTCGACCGCACCACGCAGCGCACGGAAGAGCCGCTCGGCGTCCGCCCAGCGCGGGATGAGCTCGTAGCCGTGTTCGCCGGTGTATCCGGTGCGGCACACCCGGACCGGAACCGCGCCGTCGACGTCGGACCACTGCGCGTCGGTAAAGGCCATGTAGTCCATGTCGGCGGGCAGTCCCAGGTCGGCGAGCACCTCGGCGGACCGCGGTCCCTGCACGGCCAGCACCCCGAACTCGCGGTGCAGGTCGGTAACCGTGATGCCGGCCGGTGCGGCGGCGGACAGCGCTGCGACCACCGCCGCGGTGTTGGCCGCGTTGGGCACCAGGAAGATCTCGTCGGGTCCGACGTAGTAGGCGATCAGGTCGTCGACGACCCCGCCGGTCTCGTTGCAGCACAACGTGTACTGCGCCTGGCCGGGGGCGATGCGACCCAGGTCGTTGGTCAGCGCGGAGTTGACGAACTCGGCGGCCCCGGGACCCCGGACGATCGCCTTGCCGAGGTGGCTGACGTCGAACAGCCCGACCGTCTCGCGCACCGCGGTGTGCTCGGCGACAACCCCCGCGTAGGACACCGGCATCTGCCAGCCGCCGAACGGGGCGAACGTCGCCCCCATCTCGTCGTGCACGGCGTCGACCGGGCTGCGGAGGAGGTCGGCGGCGGCGGACTGCTGATTCGAATCACTCACGCCTGCACAGGCTAGTCGTGTTCCGTGGTCGCCGCGGCCGGACCGCCGCACCACGACGACCGCGTCGATACGATGAGGACCCCGAGACCCGCGGACCCCGGTACACCAGGACCCCGGCGCCCGGGTCCACCTTCCCCAAGCGCAGGAGCCTTCCCCGTGAGCGTCCCGTCGTCGTCCCGCCAGCTCGGCCCCCAGCTGGCCCTCGCCTCCACCATCGCCGCGCGCGCCGAATTGCTGCTGATCGGCATCGTCTCCGGACCCGACGGCCCGGAACTCGCAGGCGACTTCGGACTCGACGCCGAGCTTGTCGGCCCCCTCGAGGCGAGCCTCGCCGCGGTCGGGGCGACCGGCCGGTTCGAGGAGCTCACCCGCATCCCCGCGCCCGGGGGACTCGGTGTCGACGCGGTTCTCGCCGTCGGCCTCGGGGATCGCGGCGGCGTGATCGACGCGTCGGACCCGGCCGCGGCGGCCGAGAAGATCCGTCGCGCAGCCGGTGTGGCGGCACGGTCGCTGACCGGCATCGCCCACGCGGCCACCACGCTGGGCGCCCTGGACCTGGGTGCCGCGGCCGAGGGGCTGTTCCTCGGCGCCTACCTGTTCACCGAGTTCAAGTCGGCCGCACCGGCGGCGGGCCGGCTGCCGGTCGCCCGGGTGGACCTGCTCGTCGCCGGCCCCCGGGCGAAGGAGCCCAAGCAAGTGCTGGCCCGCGCGATCGCGATCGCGACGGCGACCGCGGTCGCGCGCGATCTGGTCAACACGCCGCCGAGTCACCTGTTCCCCGCCGAGTTCGCCGCCCGCGCCGCCGCGCTCGGTGAAGAGGTCGGGCTGGGCGTCGAGGTGCTCGACGAGAAGGCGCTCGAACGCAAGGGGTTCGGCGGCATCATCGGCGTCGGCAAGGGCTCGTCCCGCCCGCCGCGGCTGGTGCGGTTGAGCCACAAGGGCAGCCGCCGCAAGGGGGCACCGACGGTCGCGCTGGTCGGCAAGGGTGTCACGTTCGACACCGGCGGCATCTCCATCAAGCCCGCCGCGGGCATGGAGAACATGACCTCCGACATGGGCGGGGCCGCGGCCGTGGTCGCGACCGTCGTGCTCGCCGCGCAGCTGAAGCTGCCGATCAACGTGATCGCGACCGTGCCGATGGCCGAGAACATGCCGTCGGCGACCGCGCAGCGCCCGGGTGACGTGCTGACCCAGTACGGCGGCCGGACCGTGGAGGTCATCAACACCGATGCGGAGGGGCGACTGATCCTCGCCGACGCGATCGCGTTGACCTGTGAGAAGGACGACCCCGACTACCTGATCGACACGGCGACGCTGACCGGCGCGCAGATGGTCGCGCTCGGCAGCCGCACCCCCGGCGTGATGGGCACCGAGGAGTTCCGCGATCGCGTCGCGGCGATCTCCCGGGAGGTCGGCGAGAACGGCTGGTCGATGCCGCTGCCTGCCGAGCTGCGCGGGGACCTCGACTCGAAGGTCGCCGATCTGGCGAACGTGACCAACCACCGCTGGGGCGGCATGCTCGTGGCGGCGCTGTTCCTGCGGGAGTTCGTCGGCGAGGGCGTGCAGTGGGCGCACATCGACGTCGCCGGCCCGGCCTACAACACCGGCGGCCCGTTCGGTTACATCGGCAAGGGCGGCACCGGCGTGCCGGTCCGCACCATGATCGCCGTACTCGAGGACATCGCCGAGCGGGGCTGAGCGGGCACCGCCGAGGTCACGACAGCTCGCGTGCGGCCGCGCGCTTGCGCAGGATCCGCTCGCGGGCGTCGTGATCGCGCATCCGCTGCGGATAGCGCACCTTGCGCACGTCGTAGACGGGAATCGCCAGTTGCTCGCCGAGGCGCCGGGCGGCCCGGGGACCGCCGGGCGCCCGGCGCGTCCACCGCCCGTCGGCGTCGACCAGCACGACGGTCAGCTCGTTGAGCGTTGTGGGCGGCTCGACGTATGCCTCGACGCCGCGGTGTGCGCTCGCCCAGCGGACCAGGTGGTCATAGTCGGCGGCATGCGGGTTGCGGCGCAGCGGTCCCCCGCCGCCGAACCTGCCGCCGACCCGGTCGAGAATTCCCATCACTGTCCCTCCGTCATCGGCCGATCACGCTTCGATGCTGCCGCCGCAACCTGTGACCGGCCTGAGGAACGCCGCAGGAGACTATCGCAACACGCCCCTGTGCGGGCGTCGATCCGGGCGGAGTGCAAGGATGGGTCCGCAGGGTAATCCTCGCCACAACCAGGAGCAGAATTTGTCCGCGTCCGTCACCCTCGAACGCTTCGGATTCAGCCCACGTACGTGCGCCAACACGCAGACGTCGTCGAGCTGTCGCCTTCCGGAGATCGTGGTCGTGACGGACACTGCTGTCCCGGGAACTGGGAAGACTCCCGCAGGCAGATCGGGCTGTCAGCACAATGGGGTTCGCGTCGAGGGGGTGCACGTCGGGATCCGCCGACGTGTCCGCTGCGACACACCCGAGCAACACCGATCGGCCACCACACGACCGGCGCACTAGCACCACGTCTCCACGTACACACCCACGAACGTCTAGGAGTCAGACGACATGGCCTTCTCCGTCCAAATGCCAGCTCTTGGTGAGTCCGTCACCGAGGGGACTGTCACGAGATGGCTCAAGCAGGAGGGAGACACGGTCGCGGTCGACGAGCCGCTGCTCGAGGTCTCCACCGACAAGGTCGACACCGAGATCCCCTCCCCCGCTGCCGGCGTGCTGACCAAGATCGTCGCCCAGGAAGACGACGTGGTCGAGATCGGCGGTGAGCTCGCGGTGATCGGCGAGGTCGGCGAGGCCCCCGCTCCTGCGGCAGCCCCCGCCCCGGCCGCGGAGACGACTCCCGAGCCCGCCGCCCCTGCGCCCGCAGCCCAGCCTGCCGCCCCGGCGGCCCCTGCTGCCGAGGCCGCCCCGTCCGCCGCGTCCGGCACCCCGGTGAACATGCCCGAGCTGGGCGAGTCGGTCACCGAGGGCACCGTCACCCGCTGGCTCAAGGCCGTCGGCGACGAGGTCGCGGTCGACGAACCGCTGCTCGAGGTCTCCACCGACAAGGTCGACACCGAGATCCCCTCCCCGGTCGCCGGCACCCTGCTGGAGATCAGTGCGCAGGAGGACGACGTCGTCGCGGTCGGCGGGCAACTCGCCGTCGTCGGATCCGGCACCCCGGCCGCCGCGCCCGCCCCTGCACCCACCCCGGCCCCCGCCGCCCCGGAGGCTCCCGCCCCGTCTGCTCCGGCACCCGCCGCCCCGGCTCCGGCCGCTCCCGCTCCGGCCGCCCAGGCTCCGGCCGCCCAGGCTCCGGCCGCTCAGGCTCCGGCGCCCGCCGCGGCCCCCGCCGCTGCTGCTCCGGCAGCCGAGAGCGGCGCCGCCCCGTACGTGACCCCACTGGTCCGCAAGCTGGCCGCCGAGAACAACGTCGACCTCGCGTCCGTCAAGGGCACCGGCGTCGGCGGGCGCATCCGCAAGCAGGATGTGCTCGCGGCCGCCGAGGCGAAGCAGGCTCCCGCCGCGGCCGCCCCGGCCGCCGCCGCTGCCGCCGCTCCGGCGGCGGCCACCCCCGCCGGCGTCCGTCCGGAGCTGGCGCGCCTGCGCGGAACCACCCAGAAGGCCAACCGGATCCGCCAGATCACCGCGACCAAGACCCGCGAGTCGCTGCAGACGACGGCGCAGCTGACCCAGACCTTCGAGGTCGACGTCACCAAGATCGCGGCCCTGCGGTCGCAGGCCAAGGCCGAGTTCGCCCGGCGCGAGGGCGTCAACCTGACGTTCCTGCCGTTCTTCGCCAAGGCGGTCGTCGAGGCGCTCGGGGCGCACCCGAACATCAACGCGAGCTACGACGAGAACGCCAAGGAGATCACCTACCACGCGGCCGTGCACCTGGGAATCGCCGTGGACACCGAGCAGGGCCTGCTCTCGCCGGTGATCCACAACGCCGGCGACCTGTCGCTGGCCGGCCTGGCCCGGGCGATCGCCGACATCGCCGCGCGCGCCCGCTCCGGCGGCCTCAAGCCCGACGAGCTCGCCGGCGGCACCTTCACGATCACCAACATCGGCAGCCAGGGCGCCCTGTTCGACACCCCGATCCTGGTCCCGCCGCAGGCGGCGATGCTCGGCACCGGCGCGATCGTCAAGCGCCCCATGGTCGTCCAGGACGACGCCGGCAACGAGTCCATCGGTGTCCGGTCGATGTGCTACCTGCCGCTGACCTACGATCACCGCCTGGTCGACGGCGCGGACGCCGGTCGCTTCCTGACCACGGTCAAGCAGCGCCTCGAGGAGTCCGCGTTCGAGGCCGACCTGGGCCTGTAGGCCTTCGCAGGCCCGGCCACGCCGACAAGATCACGAAACCCGCGCCCCCGCGCCGCCGTCGATACGATGGTGACGCGGGGGCGCGGCGCATCACCATCCGAGCGTGAAACCGCACCAGCGGTTTCCGGTCCCGGACGCACACCGGCGGGCACCGGCACCCGGCGATGGGATGTCGCACAGTGACAGTCGCGGACGGCAGGAACGGAGGCCTCGGATGCGTATCGGCGTCGCGGGCTCTTCCGGTCTGATCGGGACCGCACTGGTCGCCGCGCTCCGGGCCGAACGCCACACGGTGCTGCGTCTGGTCCGTCGCCGCGCGCAGGCCCCAGACGAACGCGGGTGGGACCCGGTGAAGGGACTGCTCGACCCGGCCCATCTGGACGGGTGCGACGCCGTCGTGAACCTGTGCGGGGCGGGGATCGGCGACCGGCGCTGGACCGGCGCCTACAAGCAGGAGATCCGCGACAGCCGGGTCGGCCCGACCGAACTGCTCGCCGATGTCGTCGCCGCCACCCGGGTGCCCGTACTGGTCAACGCCAGCGCCGTCGGCTTCTACGGCGACACCGAAGGCCGGGTGGTCGACGAGTCCGCCCCTGCCGGGCGAGGTTTCCTCGCCGATGTGTGCCGGGATTGGGAACGCGCGACGACGCGGGCCGCCGCCGGCGGTGCCCGAGTGGTGCGCGTCCGCTCCGGCGTCGTGCTCACCCCGCGCGGCGGCACCCTGGGCAAGCTGCTGCCGCTGTACCGGCTGGGACTGGGCGGCCGGCTCGGATCGGGCCGGCAGTACATCACCTGGATCTCGCTCGAGGACGAGGTGCGCGGACTCGTCCATGCGCTCACCGACCGCACCCTCGACGGTCCGGTCAACCTGTGCGGACCCGCGCCGGTCACCAACGCGCAGTTCTCGTCGTCGCTCGCCCGGGCCGTGCACCGCCCCGCCCCGTGGGCGATCCCCGGCTTCGCCCTGTCCGCGGTGCTCGGTGAGTTCGCCGGGGAGGGTGCACTGACCGGTCAGCGGGCGATTCCGCGGGAACTGGAGCGGTCCGGTTTCACCTTCGCGCACAACACCATCGGCGAGGCGCTCGCCGCCGCCATCGGCTGACCTCGCCACCGGGCGCCGCGATCCCGGGCTCGATGGCCGTCACGGACTCCCGGGCACCTGCGACGCCGCCACGGGCGTAACGTGCCCAGCATGCGCAGCAGCTCCGCCTCAGCACGGTTCGCCTCCCCCCCTGTCGACGTCGTCGACGCCGGCCTGGTCGACTACGAGCAGGCCTGGGACCGGCAGCGCCGGCTCGCGGAGGACCGCGCGGCCGATCTGGTGGGCGACACGATGCTGCTGCTCGAGCATCCTTCCGTCTACACGGCAGGCCGGCGCACCCAGCCCGAGGACCGTCCGGTCGACGGCTCGCGGGTCATCGACGTCGACCGCGGCGGCAAGATCACCTGGCACGGGCCCGGCCAGCTCGTCGGCTACCCGGTGATCAAGCTCGCCGAACCTGTCGACGTGGTCGACTACGTGCGGCGGATCGAGGAAGCGCTGATCGCCGTGTGCACCGGCCTCGGGGTCGTCTGCGGCCGGGTCGAGGGCCGCTCGGGGGTGTGGCTGTCGGCGACCGTCCGCGACGGGGTGTGGCTGCCGGAACGCAAGATCGCCGCGATCGGGGTCCGGGTCCAGCGCGGGGTGACGCTGCACGGATTCGCGCTGAACTGCGACGCCGACCTGTCTGCCTTCGACGCGATCGTCCCGTGCGGTATCACCGACGCGGGGGTCACGTCGCTGACCCGCGAACTCGGCCGCGCGGTGACCGTCGCGGAGGTCCGCGCGGCGACCACGGAGGCCGTCCTCGGCGCGCTCGACGGCGCCCTCGCCGTCACGACACACGACATCGAACGCACCGCGATTTCGACGGCGTCCGCCGCGCCGGGCGACGTGCCCGTTCCGGTGACGACACTGCGGTTCTGACCGCGCCCGTCCCGGGCAGCGAACACCCGTCCGAGGCCGACGTCACACCGGCGTAGTGTCGGGCGCATGACCGTGGGTACCGACAGCAACTCCCGCAACGATTCCCCCGTCGCACCGGACGGGCGCAAACTCCTCCGCCTCGAGATCCGAAACACGGAGACCCCCATCGAACGCAAGCCGAACTGGATCAAGACCCGCGCCAAGATGGGTCCCGAGTACACCGAACTCAAGGGTCTGGTCCGCCGCGAGGGCCTGCACACGGTGTGCGAGGAGGCGGGCTGCCCCAACATCTACGAGTGCTGGGAGGACCGCGAGGCCACCTTCCTCATCGGCGGCGAGCAGTGCACGCGGCGCTGCGACTTCTGCCAGATCGACACCGGCAAGCCCGCCGACCTCGACCGGGACGAGCCGCGCCGCGTGGCCGAGTCGGTGCAGGCCATGGGCCTGCGGTACTCGACGATCACCGGCGTCGCCCGCGACGACCTGCCCGACGAGGGCGCCTGGCTCTACGCCGAGACGGTCCGCCGGATCCACGAACTGAACCCGGGCACCGGGGTGGAGAACCTCATCCCCGACTTCCACGCGAAGCCCGATCTGCTCGCGGAGGTGTTCGACTCGCGGCCCGAGGTGCTCGCGCACAACCTCGAAACGGTGCCCCGCATCTTCAAGCGGATCCGCCCTGCCTTCCGCTATGAGCGCTCGCTCGAGGTGATCACCGCCGCACGCGACTTCGGCCTGGTCACCAAGTCGAACCTGATCCTCGGCCTGGGCGAGACCCCCGACGAGGTGCAGGCCGCGATGGTCGACCTGCACGAGGCCGGCTGCGACATCCTCACCATCACCCAGTACCTGCGGCCGTCGGCCCGGCACCATCCCGTCGAACGCTGGGTCAAGCCGGAGGAGTTCGTCGAGCACTCGCAGTTCGCCACCGAACTCGGCTTCGCCGGTGTGATGGCCGGTCCGCTGGTCCGCTCCTCGTACCGGGCCGGCCGGTTGTACGCGCAGGCGATGGCGCACCACGGCCGTGCGTTGCCGGAGAACATGGCGCACCTGGCCGAGGCGGGCGAGGCCTCGCAGGAGGCGACCTCACTGCTGCAGCGCCTCGCGCACTGAGCGGCACTCGTGCGCTGACCGGCGGTTCCGGGCCGTATCCTGGAGGGCATGGCGAAGGGCACGGCGGGTAAACCCGACAAGCAGGTGAAGGCGGCGGCGAAGTCCGCACGCAGGCAGGCGTCCAAGGAGCGGCGTACGCAGCTCTGGCAGGCGTTCCAGATGCAGCGCAAGGAAGACAAGGCGCTGCTGCCGCTGATGATCGGCACCCTGGTGGGTACTGCGCTGATCCTGTTCGTGATCGGGCTGTTCTTCAACGCCGAGTGGTTCCTGCTGCCGTTCGGTGTCGTGCTCGGCGCGCTGCTGGCGTTCGTGCTGTTCGGTCGTCGAGTGCAGAAGAACGTCTACGCGAAGGCCGACGGCCAGGCCGGTGCCGCCGCCTGGGCGTTGGACAACATGAAGGGTCAGTGGCGCGTGCAGAAGGCCGTCGCGGCCACCACCCAGCTCGACGCGGTACACCGCGTCATCGGGCGTCCCGGCGTGATCCTGGTCGCCGAGGGCGCACCGCACCGGGTGAAGTCGCTGCTGGCGCAGGAGAAGAAGAAGATCAGCCGCCTCGTCGGCGACACCCCGATCTACGACGTCGTGATCGGCAACGAGGAGGGCCAGGTGCCGCTGTCGAAGCTGCAGCGTCATCTGACCAAGCTGCCGCGCAACATCGACACCGGCCGGATGGACACCATCGAGTCGCGGCTCTCGGCGCTGGGTTCGCGCGCGGGCGCCCCGCTGCCCAAGGGTCCGATGCCGGCGGGCGCCAAGCAGCGCAGTGTGCAGCGCACGGTCCGCCGGCGATAGCCGGCGAAAGCACAGCCGGCGATGAGTAGCCGCCGGGTCAGCGGGTGCGGATCACCACGGTCTGGGTGGCGCGGTCGTGCAGGCCGCGACCATCCTCGTCGTTGATCAGCGCCGGGATCAGGAACACGGTCAGCAGCACCCGGAAGAACGCGCGGGGCAGGCCCACTCGGACCGGGGCGTCGGCGCGGGCGACACCCAGCCCGACGATCGCCTGCCCCGGGGTGAACGCGAACAGCCACACCCCGAGCACCCCGACGACCGCCCATAGCACCAGCGTGACGGTGGCGTAGTTGGACAGCGCGGGCACCAGCGTGGTGAGCAGCAGCGCGATGCCGTAGCAGAGCATCCAGTCGACGAAGATCCCGGCGACGCGGCGGCCGGTGGTCGCCGACGAGCCCGGTCCGCTCTCGGGAAGGCCGAGGCGCTCACCGCGGTACTTGCCACCGTCGCCCACCTCTCCCTTGGGGAGCGCGGCCGAGGGGCCAGAGAGCCAGGAACCGGTCATCCGAGACATGGCCCCCAGGATAGTCGCCCGCAGGGGTGGGCGGCCCCGGGCACGGACGGGTTCGGCACGGTCGGGGTAGATTGCGGAGGACGACGGCCACCAGCCGCCGCGGCAACGGTCTGCGGTTCGGCCGTGCTGGGCGTCGTCGCCCGGTGATGTCCCGGCCGGTTACGCGTGACCCATGTACGCGTAACACCGCGGAAACATGAGCTTGACGATCGGGCAACACCGCCTCCATACCGTCATGCCGACGACCCACCGGCGACCGAAGTCGGTCGGGCTACCACCAAGGAGCCGAAAACAGGTGTTCAATACAGCGGACGAGGTCCTCCAGTACATCAAGACCGAAGGCGTCGAGTACGTCGACATCCGGTTCAGCGACCTGCCGGGTGTCATGCAGCACTTCTCGATCCCCGCGGCGGCGTTCAACAACGACGTCTTCGAGGACGGCCTCGCCTTCGACGGTTCCTCGGTGCGTGGATTCCAGTCGATCCACGAGTCCGACATGATGCTGCTGCCGGACGTCACGACGGCCCAGCTCGACCAGTTCCGTGCCGCCAAGACGCTGAACATGAGCTTCTTCGTGCACGACCCGTTCACCCGTGAGGCCTACAGCCGCGACCCGCGTAACGTCGCGCGCAAGGCCGAGGAGTACCTGAAGAGCACCGGCATCGCCGACACCTGCTACTTCGGCGCCGAGGCCGAGTTCTACATCTTCGACTCGGTCCGCTACGACTCGGCGATGAACGGCTCGTTCTACGAGGTCGACTCGGTGTCGGGTTCCTGGAACACCGGCAACGACGTCAACGCCGACGGCAGCCCGAACCTCGGCTACAAGGTCCGTGCCAAGGGCGGGTACTTCCCGGTCGCCCCGTACGACCACTACGTCGACCTGCGCGACGAGATGTCCACCAACCTGATGCAGGCCGGCTTCGAGCTCGAGCGCGGCCACCACGAGGTGGGCACCGGCGGCCAGGCCGAGATCAACTACAAGTTCAACACGCTGCTCGCCGCGGCGGACGACCTGCAGCTGTTCAAGTACATCATCAAGAACACCGCGTGGCAGAACGGCAAGTCGGCGACCTTCATGCCGAAGCCGCTGTTCGGTGACAACGGCTCGGGCATGCACTGCCACCAGTCGCTGTGGAAGGACGGCAAGCCGCTGTTCCACGACGAGGCCGGCTACGCGGGCCTGTCGGACATCGCCCGTCACTACATCGGCGGCATCCTGCACCACGCGCCGTCGCTGCTGGCGTTCACCAACCCGACGATCAACTCGTACAAGCGTCTGGTGCCCGGCTACGAGGCCCCGATCAACCTGGTCTACAGCCAGCGCAACCGCTCGGCCTGCGTGCGTATCCCGATCACGGGCAACAACCCGAAGGCCAAGCGCATCGAGTTCCGCTGCCCCGACTCCTCGGGCAACCCGTACCTGGCGTTCGCCGCGATGATGATGGCGGGCCTGGACGGCGTGAAGAAGAAGATCGAGCCGGCCGCCCCGGTCGACAAGGACCTCTACGAGCTTCCGCCGGAAGAGGCCGCGGGCGTTGCACAGGCGCCGACCTCGCTGAACGCGGTCATCGACCGCCTCGAGCAGGATCACGACTACCTCACCGAGGGCGGCGTGTTCACCTCCGACCTGATCGAGACCTGGATCTCGCTCAAGCGCGAGCAGGAGATCGCCCCGGTCAACCTGCGGCCGCACCCCTACGAGTTCAACCTCTACTACGACTGCTGAGTCCGGTAGAGCACACCGAAACCCCCGCCTCGTCGCACACGAGGCGGGGGTTTCCGCTTCCCGGGCGCCGGCTGCCCTCCGGCGCGAGCCCGGTCAGACGGTCGTCAGCCCCAGGTCCAGCGGCAGCTGGGCACCGGTGACGGTGCGGGACGCGTCGCTCGCGAGGTACAACACCGCGTCGGAGATGTCGTCGACGCCGCACTTGTCCATCCCGGCGAGCGGCCACTTGTAGTTGTCCACGTAGCGCGGGTACCGCGCGAGGAGTTTGCCGACGTTGACGTCGTTGCCCATCGGGGTGTCCACGGCGCTCGGGTGGATCGAGTTGACGCGAATACCGAACTCGCCCAACTCGATCGCGGCGGTCTTCGTCAGGCCCACCAGCCCATGCTTGGCGGAGGTGTAGTTCGCGGTGCCCGGTGCGGCCTTGAGCCCGGCGGCCGAGCTGACCACGATGATCGACCCGCCGCGTCCGCCGCCGATCATCGCGGGCACCGCGGCCTTGAGGGTGCGCCACACCCCGTTGAGGTTGATGTCGATCATCGTCGTCCACTGTTCCTCGGGCATCTCCCAGAAACGGTTCCACGTCGAGATGCCGGCGTTGGCGACGACGATGTCGAGGCGACCGAACCGCTCCACTCCGGCGTCGACCGCGTCCTGCAGGGCCCGCTGGTCGCGCACGTCGCCGATCGCGGTGACGATCTCGCGTCCTTCGGCCCGCACCAGTCGCGCGGTCTCCTCGAGGTCCTCGGGGGTCGCCGCCGGGTAGCCGACGTCCTCGGATATGGGCGCGCACACGTCGAGCGCGATGACGTGCGCACCCTCCCGGGCGAACCGCACCGCATGGTGCCGTCCCTGCCCCCGCGCCGCTCCCATGATGAATGCGACACGACCGTCGAGCAATGCCATTTCGAACTCCTCTCGCCTGTTCTCCTGGATCCGCTTCGCAGGCTATCTCCGCAGCTCACATCAGCGGTCGGGGCCGACCGCCGGCCGGGACAGGCCCCAACCGGACACCACCGAGATGAGCGGGACAGCGAGTCCCTTTCACCGGGACCGCATGGGCGAACGGTGCCCGTGCGAATTACTTTCAGGAATGTGAGCATCGACAGCCAGACCTTCACCCATCTGCTCTCTCCCGGCAGCATCGGCCCCATCACGCTCGACAACCGAGTCGTGCTCCCGGCCATGGACATGAACCTGTGCGATGACGGTGAGATCGAGCAGGCCGACATCGACCACTTCGCGGCGCGTGCCGCGGGCGGCACCGGCATGATCATCACCGGCTGCTGCGCGGTCGCGTACCCGGTGGGCTGCACGAGCGAGAAGGAGCCGGGTCTGTCCGAGGACCGGTTCATCCCCGGGATCAAGGCGCTGGCCGATGCGATCCACGACGCCGGCAGCAAGCTCTGCGTGCAGATGACGCACCACGGCAAGGTCGCTCGCATCGACACCCTGCAGGACCGCCGGCAGCTCGTTCCGTCGCTGCCGAAGCCGCCCGGCGACATGCGCGCGATGATCGACTGCACGCCTGAGGAAATGAAGAAGATGGCCGCCATCAACGGCGGTAAGAAGGCCACCTACCACGAGGCCGATCACGAGGACCTCGCCTGGCTGGTGCGCATGTTCGCCGAGGCCGCCGGCCGCGTGCTGGCCGCCGGCGGCGACGCCGTCGAGATCCACGCAGCGCACAACTACGTGCTGGGCGGCTTCCTGAGCCGCTACACGAACCAGCGCACCGACGAGTACGGCGGCTCCCTGGAGAACCGGGCGCGCCTGACGTGCGAGGTCATCCGCGCGGTCAAGGAGACCGTGGGCGACGGCCTCGCGATCATCGTGCGCCTGGCCGGCCAGGAGTACGGCGAGTCGAACGGTATGACCCCTGACGAATCGGCCGCCGCCGCAAAGCTGTTCGAGCAGGCGGGCGCCGACGCGATCCACGTCACCGGCACCGCACTGAACCCGTTCGCGAACTTCACCGACGGTCCGCTGCCGAACAAGGTCGGTTTCTACGCAGACAACGCCGCGGTCATCAAGCGGGCGGTGTCGATCCCGGTGATCACCGTCGGCCGCATGCTCCCCGAGGTCGGCGAGCAGCTGATCGCCGAGGGCCACACCGACTTCGTCGCGATGGGTCGCCAACTGCTTGCGGATCCGGACCTCGTCAACAAGCTCAAGGCGGGCCAGGCCGAGCGGGTCCGTCCGTGCATCAACTGCTACGTGTGCGTCCAGGAGAACTTCTGGGACGGCACCCCGATCTGCGCGGTCAACCCGGCGCTCGGCAACGAGACGCTGCTGCCGTTCCCTGCAGTCAAGGCGCGCAAGCACGTCGTGGTCGTCGGTTCCGGCCCCGGCGGCCTGGAGTCGGCGCGCATCGCCACCGAGCGCGGCCACCGGGTCACGGTGCTCGAGAAGACCGACCGGGTCGGCGGCACCCTGTGGTTCTCGACGTTGACCACGCCGGACAACGGCCGGCTGCTCGAGTGGCTCTCCGTCGAGGTCGAGCGCCTGGGCGTGGACGTCCGGCTGAAGACCCCCGCGACGGCGGAGCTGGTCAAATCGCTGACGCCCGACGCGGTGGTCGTGGCCACCGGCGCGGTCCGTGACCGCCCGAAGGTGCCGGGCGGCGACCTGCCGCACGTCCAGACCGGCGACACCATGCGGGCGCTGATGACCGGGTCGGGCGACGTCTCCGACCAGTGGCCGTTGCTGCGCGTGCTGGGCAAGCTCGCGGGTCTGACGGGAATCACCAAGAACCCCACCCTGATCCGCAACCTGAGTGGCCGGTTCCTGAAGTTCGTCCCGATGGCCCGCAATGTCGTCGTGATCGGCGGTTCGCTCGTCGGACTCGAACTGGCCGAGTTCCTGGCCGAGCGCGGCAGCCGCGTCACCCTGATCGAGGAGGGCAAGCCCCTCGGTGTGCCGATGGCGATGCCGCGCCGGTGGACCGCCGTCAGGCACACCCGCGAGGCGGGGGTGAACATTCACCGCAACGCGGAGGTCACCCGCATCACCCGTAAGAACGTCGAGTTCCTCGCCGGCGGCGAGACCCTGCGAGCCCGAGCGAACATGGTCATCATGGCCTCGGGCGTCTCGGCCTCCGCGCCGCTCGCCGACGAGCTCCGGCGCGCCGGCCTGGACGTACACGTCGTCGGCGACGCCGGCAAGGTCGACTACATCGAGGGAGCGATGCACTCAGCGTGGAAGGTCGCCCCCGCCTTGTGATCCCGCGCGGTGTGAGTCACCGCGTGTGACCGATGCGAGTGTGCCCCCGTCCGAATCCCTTTCGGACGGGGGCACACTCGTGTGCTCGAAAACTCAGCAGTCGTTGGACAGCCAGCGTCCGTCGGTCAGCGTCCATTCGACCGGGTGCATGTTGCCCTTGCCGTCGTGGGACGTGACCACGACGGTCGCCGCGGTGCCGGTCGGGTTCATCGTGATCTGGTACTGCTGCGGTCCGGAGAGATCGCGACCGGCGAAGACCTGCTTCATCGCCTTCGTGTAGTCGTCGCGTGTGCCGTGGCCCTTGCACTGCTGGGACAGGAACTGGTCGTAGTCCGCGGACCAGTCACCCTGCTGCATGAGTTGGTACTCGGCGTCCATGCTCATGCGCAGTGACGCCTCGGTGGGCTCGCCGCCCGGAGCCTTCGCGGCGGTGCCGGTATCCGACCCGCATCCCGCCGCCAGCAACGCTCCCGCGGCCAACGCCACGGCAGTGATGATTCGCAATGCACCCTCCTGGGCTCGTCCTGAATTCCGGTCGATTGTCCATATCTGCGACCGATGTCACAAGCACGAGTCCAGGCCGGGGCGAGAGCCTCGGCCCCGGTGGAGGCTCAGTCGCGTCGGCGCCCGCGGACGAAGTAGGCGACCGGACCGATGATGTTGACGAAGGACAGCGCGCGCCACATCCGCTTGGATCCGCGCACCTCCTCCGCCGTCCGCCTGCTGATGTCGATCTGGGCCGCGAGCAACAGCACCATCTCGACGACGCCCAGGGCGATGACCACTTGCCGGGTGCGGGGACCGAGTTCCGACCACTTCTTGACCATGCGCCGATGGTAACGATCTGTCCCCAACCACCGCCACGCGCCGAGACAACGCGCGTAGGGTCCGACGGGAGAACCGATCCAGTCGCGTGCCCGGATCGGTTGGAACAACTGGACAACCACGGGAGGACGGACCGTGCTGCAGAGTCTCTGGGACTTCATCTCCAGTCGCAGAAGGCAACTCGCGATCGATTCGTACCTGCATGTCAGCGCCGTCGTCCAATGCGTGGTGATCGCAACGGTCATCGCCGTGGTGATCGGGATCCTGGTCTACCGCAGTCCCATCGGATCGGCCCTGGCCACCGCGCTGGCCAGCACGATCCTGACCATCCCCTCCTTCGCCCTGCTGGGCATCCTCATCCCCATCGTCGGGCTCGGCGTGCCGCCGACGGTCATCTCGCTGGTGCTGTACGCGCTGCTGCCGATCATCCGGAACACCATCGTGGGACTGTCCGCGGTGGACCCGTCGGTCACCGACGCGGCACGCGGTATCGGCATGAGCAGGCTGTGGGTGCTCGGCCGCGTCGAGTTGCCGCTGGCGTGGCCGTCGATCCTGACCGGGATGCGGGTGAGCACCCAGATGCTGATGGGGATCCTCGCGATCGCCGCCTACGCCAAGGGTCCCGGGCTCGGCAACCTCATCTTCTCCGGACTCTCCCGCGTGGGCAGCCCCACCGCGGTCCCGCAGGCGCTGACCGGGACCGTGCTGATCGTGATCCTCGCACTCATCCTCGACGGGATCTTCGTCCTGATCGGCAAACTCACCACCTCGAGGGGGATCCGTGCCTGACGCCGACCACACCACCGCGGCCGGCGCCGGGACCGGTCACGCCGGTTCGGACGCGGTCTCCGGGGTCGAGATCGTGCTCGAGCACGTCGTCAAGAGGTATCCGGGCCAGAAGAGCCCCGCGGTCGACGACGTGTCGATGACCATCCCGGCCGGCGAGGTGGTCGTGTTCGTCGGGCCCTCGGGCTGCGGCAAGACGACCACCATGCGGATGATCAACCGGCTGATCGAGCCGACGTCGGGCGAGATCACGATCGCCGGCCGCAGCGCCCTGTCCATCAACCCGGACAAGCTGCGGCGCAACATCGGCTACTCGATCCAGCAGGCCGGGTTGTTCCCGCACATGACGATCGCGCAGAACATCGCCACCGTGCCCAGCCTGGTCGGTTGGAAGCGCAAGCGCATCGAGGCGCGGGTCGACGAGATGCTCGACCTGGTCGGGCTCGCCCCCGACCAGTACCGCAGCCGCTATCCCCGGCAGCTCTCCGGCGGCCAGCAGCAGCGCGTCGGCGTCGCCCGCGCGCTCGCGGCCGATCCCCCGATCCTGCTCATGGACGAGCCGTTCGGCGCGGTCGACCCGATCACCCGCGGCCAACTGCAGGACGAGCTGATGCGGCTGCAATCCGAGCTGGGCAAGACCATCGTCTTCGTCACGCACGACTTCGCCGAGGCGGTCAAGCTCGGTGACCGGATCGCGGTACTCGGCAGCCAATCGAAAATCCTGCAGTACGACACCCCGGAGGCGATCCTCGCCAACCCCGCCGACGACACCGTCGAGGGCTTCGTCGGAGCCGGCGCCTCGTTGCAGCAGCTCACCCTGCTCCGTGCCCGCGACGTCGAGATGGAACACCCGCCCACCGTTCACGAGAACGACGCCGTGGACGAGATCCGCCGAGAACTGGGTCCGCGGGGCGACACGTGGGGCGTCATCCTCGACGAGCGCAACCGCCCGGTGCGCTGGGTGTACCGCCACGAACTGGCCCATGCGAACGACCTGCACGACGTCGGCGAGCCGATCGGCGAGACGGTCAGCACGCAGTCGACGCTGCGCGACGCCCTCGAGGCGCTGCTGATGGGAAGCAATGCCAGCACCGCCGTGACCGGACAGCGCGGCGAGTACGTGGGCGTGGTCAGCATCGACACCCTGGTCTCGGCCATCCAGTCGATCCGGGAAGAACACGAGCACGACCACGACGACTCCGAACAGGGCGGGACCGATCAGGACGGGCCCGGCCGGGACGGGCCCCGCCACGAACGCGCGGAGAGCGCCGAATCCGGTGAGCCGCAACCATGACCACGACGCACGAGTCCGGAGGCCCCGCGGAGACATCCGCGAAGCCCCTCGAGGACACACCCGGCGCGACACCTGAGGCGACGCGGTCGGCCCGCGCCTCGCGCGGCGCGGGAGTGCAACTCGTCCTGCAGCCGATTGTTGCGCTGCTGCTCGCGGCCGGAGTGTTGTTGTGGGCGTTCGTGTTCCACACGCTCAGCGCGACCGAACGCGAGACCCTCAACGCGTCGTCACTGTTCGAGCGCATCGGTCAGCACATCGCGCTGACCGTCGTGATCGTCGCGGTGGTCGTGTGCGTGGCCGTGCCGTTGGGGGTGCTGGTGACCCGGCCCGGGTTGACCTGGCTGGCCCCGGTCGTCATCGGGATCGGGAACATCGGCCAGTCGGCGCCGGCGATCGGCCTGCTCGTGCTGTTCTACCTGTGGGTGGGCACCTCGGTGGCCGGGTTCTGGGTCGGAGTGCTGCCCATCGCCTTCTACTCGCTGCTCCCGGTACTGCGCAACACCGTCCTTGGCTTCCAGTCCGTCGACCCGTCGCTGACCGACGCCGGCCGCGGGCAGGGCATGTCGGCGGTGACCGTGCTGCGTCGGGTCGAACTGCCGCTGGCGGTGCCGTTCATCCTCGCGGGGCTGCGCACCTCGCTGGTGCTGGCGGTCGGCACCGCGACGCTGAGCTTCCTGGTCGGCGCGGGCGGACTGGGTGTGCTCATCGACACCGGATACAAGCTGCGGGAGAACTCCACGCTGTACGTCGGCGCCCTGCTCGCGGTGGCTCTGGCGCTGTTCGTGGACTGGCTCGGGGCGCTCGCCGAGAGGTACCTCGGACCGAGGGGGCTGCGCTGACATGACGCTTCGCACGATCGTCGGCGGCGCACGACGTCGCTCGCTTCCTCTCCTGGTGCTGACGCTGACCGGCATCCTGTTGGCCTCCTGCGGGTTGCAGTCCGGCGGCGCACTGCCGCTGCAGGTCGGGCCGGGCAGCATCACCAAGGTGCCCGAACTCGACGGCGTGCAGTTGACCGTCGGCTCGAAGGACTTCACCGAGAACGTCATCCTCGGTTACATCGCGGAGTTCGCACTCAGCGCGGCCGGCGCCGACGTCCGCGACCTGACCAACATCCAGGGGTCGAACAGCGCCCGGTCCGCGATGGAGGCCGGACAGATCGACCTGTACTACGAGTACACCGGCACGGGCTGGATCAACTACCTGCACCACGAGCACCCGATCCGGGACCCCGAACAGCAGTTCACCGCGGTGCGGGACGAGGACCTGAAGAAGAACGGCATCGTCTGGGTCGATCCGGCGCCGATGGACAACACCTACGCGCTGGCCACCAACCAGCGCAACGCGAAGGCGCTCGGTGTGCGCACCCTCTCGGACTACGCGAACCTGGTGCACACCGACCCGCGGGCGGCGACGACCTGCCTGGAGACCGAGTTCAACAGCCGCCAGGACGGATTCCCCGGGATGGCCGCGGCCTACGGGTTCGACCCCCACACGGTTCCCGTCAAGATCCTGCAGACCGGCATCATCTACCAGGCCACCGCGGACGGCACCTGCACGTTCGGTGAGGTGTTCACCACCGACGGCCGCGTCAAGGGCCTGAACCTGGTGGTGCTCGAGGACGACAAGCAGTTCTTCCCGCACTACAACGCGGCGGTCGTGATGCGCGAGGAGATCGCGAAGAAGTACCCGCAGATCGCCGAGATCCTGCGGCCCGTGTCGGCGGCGCTGACGAACCCGGTGATCTCGGACCTCAACGCCCAGGTCGACGTCCACGGCAAGGAGCCCGCCGACGTCGCGCGGGACTGGATGGTGTCCAAGGGTTTCGTCACCGCGCGGTGAGCGACAGCGATCGTCCGGCCGCGACCCGGTACCGCTCGGGCCCCGCCGACGGGGGTTGGATCACTCGCCGAAGGTGCGCTCCACGACCGCCTTCGCGCGACGGGTGACGCGCAGGTAGTGGTCGAGGAACTCGTTGGCGTCTCCCCCGGGCCACCCGGCGGCGTTCGCCACCGCCGCCAGCTGCCGCCCCGGACCGGGCAGTTGGTCGCCGGGCTTGCCGCGGGCCAGCACCAGCGCGTTGCGGGCATGCGTTGCGGTCAGCCAGGATTCGCGCAGCAACTCGGCGTCCTCGCGGCTGAGCAGGTCCGCCTCCGCGATCGCGTCGAGCGTCTGCAGCGTCGACGTCCCGCGCAGGTCCGGCACCTCGTGCGCGTGCCGCAGCTGCAGCAGCTGCACCGTCCACTCGATGTCGGCGAGACCGCCGCGTCCCAGCTTGGTGTGGGTGGCGGGATCGGCGCCGCGCGGCAGCCGCTCGGAGTCGACGCGGGCCTTGATGCGGCGGATCTCCTGCACCGCGGTCTGGGACACCCCGCCTGCGGGATAACGGAATTCGTCGATCATGTGCAGGAACCGCAACCCCAGGTCCGGATCGCCGGCGACCGCGTGGGCACGCAGCAGTGCCTGGATCTCCCACGACTGCGCCCACTGCTCGTAGTAGGCCCGGTACGACCCCAGGGTGCGGACCATCGGCCCGCTGCGCCCCTCCGGACGCAGCCCGGTGTCGACCTCCAGCGGCGGGTCCACACTGGCGGCGCCCAGCAGGGCCCGGACCCGCTCGGCGATCTCGGTGGCCCAGCGCACCGCCTCGGTCTCGTCGGCGCCCTCGACCGGCTCGCACACGAACAGCACGTCGGCATCGGAGCCGTAGCCGAGTTCGCCGCCGCCGAGCCGGCCCATGCCGATCACCGACAGCCGCGCCGGGGCGGGACGGCCGCGACCACGCAGCGACGCATCGGCCACCGAACGCAGCGCCGCCTCGAGCACCGCGACCCACACCGACGACAACGCCGTGCACACCTGCGGCACCGTGAGCATCCCGAGCAGGTCGGCCGAGGCCACCCGCGCGAGTTCGTGCCGCCGCAGGGACCGGGCCGCGGCGACCGCCCGGTCCGGGTCCCGGTAGCGCATCGACGACGACAGCAGACCGCGCGCGACGTCCTCCGGCTCGGCCTCGAGCAGCTTGGGCCCGTTGGCGCCGTCCGCGTACAGCCGCAGCACCTCGGGTGCCCGCATCAACAGGTCCGGTACATAGGCCGACGACCCGAGCACCGTCATCAGCCGCTGCGCGACCGCGCCCTCGTCCCGCAGGGTGCGCAGATACCAGGTCTGGTCGATCAACGCCTCGGACACCCGGCGGTACGCGAGCAGTCCGGCGTCGGGATCCGGTGTCTCGCCGAGCCATTCGAGCAGTGTCGGCAGCAGCAGCGCCTGGATGCGGCCCTTGCGCGAGGCTCCTCCGGTCAGCGCGCGCAGGTGGCCGAGCGCGTTCTCCGGGGCCAGGTAGCCGAGCGCGGAGAGCTGCCGGATGGCCGCCTCGGGGCTCAGCCGCAGCGCGGCCGAGTCGATCCGGGTGACCGATTCGAGCAGCGGGCGGTAGAAGAGCTTCGCGTGGAGCCGCCGCACCCGCAACGAGTTCCGCTTGATCTCGGCCCTCAGCACGCCCAGCGAGTCGGTTCGTCCGTCGGGCCGCATGTGTGACGCCCGGGCCAGCCAGCGCAGCGACTCCTCGTCGTCCGGCGCGGGCAGGGTGTGCGTGCGCTGCAGCCGCTGCAGTTGCAGGCGGTGTTCGAGCAGGCGCAGGAATTCGTACGAGGCCGTCAGGTTCGCGGCGTCGTCGCGCCCGACGTAACCGCCGGCAGCGAGCGCGGTGAGCGCCTCGACCGTCGACTGGACGTGCAGCGACTCGTCCGCGCGGCCGTGCACCAGTTGCAGCAGTTGCACCGCGAACTCGACGTCGCGCAGGCTGCCGCGGCCCAGCTTCAGCTCCCGCTCGCGCATCGCGGCCGGGACCATGTTCTCGACGCGACGGCGCATCGCCTGCACCTCGGGCACGAAGTCCTCGCGCTGCGAGGCGGTCCACACCATCGGGCCCAGCGCCTCGACGTACTTGCGCCCCAAGCCCATGTCGCCGGCCATCGGCCGCGCCTTCAGCAGCGCCTGGAACTCCCACGTCTTCGCCCACCGCTGGTAGTAGGCGATGTGCGAGTCGAGGGTGCGGACCAGCTCGCCCCGCTTGCCCTCCGGCCGCAGCGCGGCGTCGACCTCGAAGAAGGCCGCCGTCCCGATCTGCATCATCTCGGCCGCGATCCGGCTCGCCTTCGCGTCGGCGGGCTCGGCGACGAACACGACGTCCACGTCGCTGACGTAGTTCAGTTCCCGCGCACCGCATTTGCCCATCGCGATCACGGCGAGCCGCACCGGGCAGGGCTCGTCCGGATAGACCGTGGCCACGGCCACCGCGAGCGCGGCGGTCAGCGCGGCGTCGGCGAGGTCGGACAGGTGCCGGCCGACCGCCGGGAACGCCAGCACCGGCTCGTTCTCCACGACCGCGGCGAGGTCTGCGGCCGCCAGGATCAGCAGCTGGTCGCGGTACTCCTTGCGCAGCAGCGCGACAGCCTCCGGACCGGTCACCGCGGCGCGCAGCACCGGACCGCCCGGACACCCCTCGTCGGCGGTGGCCCGCACGACCTCCAGGAAGCGCGCGGTCATCCGGTCGGCCGGCGGCAGGTCGTTGCCGGTGGTGAGCCGCCGCCAGCCCTGCGGGTCGGTGACCAGGTGTTCACCGAGCGCCGTCGACGCGCCGATCACCGCGAACAGCCGGCCGCGCAAGGTCCGATCGGCGTGCAGCGCCTCGGCCAGTTCCGGCCAGCCGTCGCCGAGCGCCTCCTTGAGCTGCGTCAGCGTGCGCAGCGACAGGTCGGCGTCCGGTGCCCGCGACAGCGCCCAGAGCAGATCGATGTGCGCCTCGGTCGTCCATCCGAGGTCGGCCAGGTCGGCGGCCGCAGCGGGTTCGACCAACCCGAGCCGGCCCGGGCCGGGGATCACCGAGCGTGCTGTCGGAGGCCGGATCATCTACAGCCCCAGGTAGTTCTGCAACTCGAACGGCGTGACCAGACTGCGGTAGCCGTCCCACTCCTGACGCTTGTTGCGTAGGAAGAAGTCGAAGACGTGCTCCCCCAACGTCTCTGCCACCAGCTCCGAGCTCTCCATCGCCGACAACGCCTGGTCCAGACTCGTCGGCAACCCCTTGTAACCCATCGCCCGGCGCTCGCCCGGAGTCAGCGCCCAGACGTCGTCCTCGGCCTCCGGCGCGAGTTCGTAACCGCCCTCGATGCCCTTGAGACCCGCGGCCAGCAGCACCGCGAACGACAGGTACGGGTTGCAGGCGGAGTCCGGGGTCCGGATCTCGACCCGGCGAGACGACGCCTTGTTCGGCGTGTACATCGGCACCCGGACCATCGCCGACCGGTTCGCCGCGCCCCACGTCGCCGCGGTCGGCGCCTCCCCGCCCACGATCAGCCGCTTGTACGAGTTGACGTACTGGTTGGTGACCGCGCTGATCTCGTTCGCGTGCTCGAGAATGCCTGCGATGAAAGCCTTTCCGGTCACCGACAGCTGCAGCGGGTCATCCGGGTTGTGGAAGGCGTTGTTCTCGCCCTCGAACAGGCTCATGTGCGTGTGCATCGCCGAACCCGCGTGCTCGCTGAACGGCTTGGGCATGAACGTCGCCCGCACGCCCTCCTGGATGGCGACCTGCTTGACCAGGTAGCGGAAGGTCATCACGTTGTCCGCCATCGACAGCGCGTCGGCGTAACGCAGGTCGATCTCCTGCTGGCCGGGGGCGGTCTCGTGGTGGCTGAACTCCACCGAGATCCCCATCGACTCGAGCGCGTCGATGGCGTGCCGGCGGAAGTTCGGCGCCGCGTCGTGCACCGCCTGGTCGAAGTAGCCGCCGTTGTCCGCGGGCACCGGCGCCGACCCGTCGGACGGGCCGTTGCGCAGCAGGAAGAACTCGATCTCCGGGTGCACGTAGCAGCTGAAGCCGAGGTCCGCCGCCTTGTTGAGCTGACGTCGCAGCACATGGCGCGGGTCGGCCCAGGAGGCGGTGCCGTCGGGCATCGCGATGTCGCAGAACATGCGCGCCGAATGCTGGGCGCCGTCGGCGTGCGCCCACGGCAGCACCTGGAACGTCGACGGGTCGGGCTTGGCGACCGTGTCGGCCTCGGAGACCCGGGAGAAGCCCTCGATCGCGGATCCGTCGAAGCCGATCCCCTCCTCGAACGCGCCCTCGAGTTCAGCGGGCGCGATCGCCACCGACTTGAGGTAGCCGAGGACGTCGGTGAACCACAACCGGACGAACCGAATGTCGCGCTCTTCTAGGGTCCGGAGCACGAATTCCTTCTGGCGATCCATGTCCGCGAGCCTAGCGTGAACGCTGTCGGTGCGCCTCAACGACCGCAGGTCAAACCCGCTGCCGGAGTGGTCAGATCGACAAGGTACTTCGTGACCGCGTCGTCGACACAGGAATTGCCGTCCAGCGTCGCGGTGTGCTGGGTGCCCTCGAAGGTGATCAGCGAGCCGCCGAGCGCCTTCGCCAGGTCGACGCCGGCCTGGTACGGGGTCGCCGGATCGTGGGTCGTGGAGACGACGACCGTCGGGGCCAGTCCGGGCGCGTTCACCTGCCGCGGGGACAGCGTGTTCGGCACCGGCCAGAACGCGCACAGGTCGAGCGGCGCATTGCCGGTGCCCCGGCCGTCGTCGAGGAAGGGCGCCGCCTTGCGGTAGGCCATGTCGGCCTTCCCCGCCACCGCGCGATCCTTCTGCGGCGGGTCGTCGACGCAGCGGATCGCGTTGAACGCGTCCGTCGAGTTGGAGTACTTCCCGTCGTCGTCGCGGCCCTCGTAGAGGTCGGCGAGCTGCAGCAGGGTGTCGCCGCGATCCTGGGCGAGTTCGTCGAGACCGGTGCGCAGCGCCGGCCACAGCTGCGGCGAGTACAGCGCCTGCATGACCCCGGTGATGGCGTCGGCGTAACTCAGCCCTCGCGGGTCGGTCGTGCGGGCGGGATGCGCGATCAGCGGGTCCACCAGCGCGCGGAACTTCTTGTTCGCCTGGGCCGGATCGTCGCCGAGTGCGCAGTCGGACGCCTTCGCACAGTCGGCCGCGAAGCCGTCGAACGCGCTCTGGAAGCCGGCGCCCTGGGCGATCTGTTCCTGCACCGGATCCTGCGCCGGGTCGAGCGCCCCGTCGAGCACCATCGCGCGCACGTGCGTCGGGAACTGCTCGGCGTAGACGGTGCCGAGGCGGGTGCCGTAGGAGAAGCCCAGATAGTTCAGCTTCGGGTCGCCGAGCACCGCCCGGATCACGTCCATGTCCTTGGCGACCTCACGGGTCCCGACGTGCGCGAGCAACTCGTCGCCGCTGCGTTTGGTGCACCGGGCCGCGTAGGTCTTGCGTTCCTTTTCGATCTTCGCGATGCCGGCCGGGCTCATGTCGACGTCGGGCAGCGTGCGCTGGTGGTCGGCCTCGGCGTCGGTGAGGCAGTGCACCGCCGGCGTGGAGGAGCCGACTCCGCGCGGGTCGAAGCCGACCAGGTCGAAACGTTTCCCCAGCTCCGCGTTGGACACCGTCTGGCCGAGACTGCCCGCCACCAGCTGCAGCCCCGAGCCGCCCGGGCCGCCGGGGTTGACCAGCAGCGAGCCGATCTTGCTCCCGGTGGCCGCCAACTTCATGATCGCGACCTTCGCCGTCGGTCCGTCCGGCTTGTCATAGTCGATCGGCACGGTCACCCGCGCGCAGGACAGCAGCGGATTGGCGAACTGGTCGGGCGAATCGCCGGTGGTCACGAAGGCGCTGCACGGCTGCCAGTCGAGCTTCTGGTCGTAGAAGCGCTCCAGCCCCGCGGGGACCGCCGGGGCGGAGCTGGGCGCCGGCGCGGACGACTGCGGCAACTTGCCGGCCGACGTCGACGCCGCCGGCGACGACCCCGCCTCGGCCTGCCCGTCGGTCTGACGTGCACACCCGGCACCGACCAGTCCCACGATCAGAAGTGCGGTCAGGACAATCGGGTACCGCCGGACTCGCTGCATGCCGCGATCGTGCCACGCCGACCTGTCCCCGATCACATCGCCAGGTCGGGGCCGCACACCCCGAAAACTGACGGTGACCTGCGTCACTGCGCCGTTCCCCGGGCTCCGCACCGATGGCACACTGGGGGCGTCATCACAACCCACACCCGGGGACCCGCATCGGGCCTCGAGGGCAGAAAGGGACAACGATGTCCGAAAATTCTCCGTACGGTGCTGCGCCCACCTCGGCCGCGACCGGAGCCGCGAAGCGGACCAAGACCCGCGTGCACCACCTCGCCGAGATGAAACTGCGCGGCGAGCGGTGGGGCATGCTCACCGCCTACGACTACTCCAGCGCCCGCATCTTCGACGAGGCCGGCATCCCGGTGCTGCTGGTCGGCGACTCCGCCGCCAACGTCGTCTACGGCTACGACACCACCGTCCCGGTGACCACCGAGGAACTGCTGCCGCTGGTGCGCGGCGTGGTCCGCGGCGCGCCGCACGCACTGGTCGTCGCCGACCTCCCGTTCGGCAGCTACGAGGCCTCGCCGGAGCAGGCGCTCGCCACCGCCACCCGCTTCTTCAAGGAGGGCCTCGCCCACGCCGTCAAGCTGGAGGGCGGCGTCCGGGCGGCCCCGCAGATCGCGGCGCTCACGGCGGCCGGCATCCCGGTGATGGCGCACATCGGCTTCACCCCGCAGTCGGTCAACGGGCTCGGCGGCTTCCGTGTGCAGGGTCGCGGCGACGGGGCGAGCCAGTTGCTCGACGACGCGCTCGCGGTCGAGGAGGCGGGCGCCTTCTCGGTGGTCATGGAGATGGTGCCGGCCGAACTGGCGGGCCAGGTCACCGGCAAGCTGACGATCCCGACGGTCGGCATCGGCGCCGGCGCCGACTGCGACGGCCAGGTGCTGGTCTGGCAGGACATGGCCGGCTACACCTCGGGCAAGACCGCCAAGTTCGTCCGCCGCTTCGGCGAGGTCGGCGCGGCGCTGCGCGAGGCCGCCACCGGGTACGCCGACGCCGTACGCGAGCGCAGCTTCCCCGCCGCCGAACACAGTTTCTGATCTGATCCACGGGCGAGTCCGGGTGCGGCGCTGCCGCACCCGGACTCGTCGCACCGCCGCGTTTCCACCCCGCCATGCCCGCGCCACGAAGGGAACCGTTGTGACCGTCACCGTTTCGCCCTCCCCCACTCGGCATCGGGTCCGGTTCCGCCGCGCCGCACTGCCGCTCGCCGCCCTCGCGCTGGCCGCGACGGCCTCCGCCTGCACGAGCACCGGCACGCCCGAATCGACCGGCCAGGGCTCCCCCGTACCGCCCGCCACCGCGGCGCCGGCGCCCGGCGGCGCCACCCTGCCCGGCGGGGTCTCGGCCGCTGCGGCACAGAAGCTGTGCGACAGCCTGGAAAGCCAGCTGCAGTCGATGCGCACCTACACGCTCACCCCAGGCAAGATCACGCTCAACGGGGTCGTCGCCACCTGGGCCACGCAGAACGGGATCAACGTCGTCGACCTGGCCACCCACAAGGAGCGCGTCGACGCGATCACGCAGGCCCAGTGCCCGCAGGTCCGCACCGATGTGACCAAGGCGCTCGAGATCCCGGACCTCGCCTCCGGTCTGCTCGGCATCTGATCCCGGCACGTCCGAACCGCTACGAGGCGCTGCGGTTCGGACCTCCGGCGCGATCCGGCTGGCAGGATGGCGCCCATGCGCACCCTCTATCCGAGGATCGAGCCCTACGCCGAGGGGATGCTCGACGTCGGCGACGGCCAGTTGATCCACTGGGAACAGTGCGGCAACCCGGACGGCAAGCCCGCGGTGTTCCTGCACGGCGGACCGGGCGGCGGCAGCAATCCGCAAGCGCGGCGGGCTTTCGATCCGCAGGCGTACCGGGTGGTGCTGTTCGACCAGCGTGGCTGCGGCCGCTCGACACCGCATGTCGCCGACGGGGCCGACCTGTCGATGAACACCACCGGGCGCCTGGTCGCCGACATCGAGACGCTGCGCACCCATCTGGGCATCGAACACTGGCAGGTGTTCGGCGGCTCCTGGGGGTCGACGCTCGCACTGGCCTATGCGCAGGCCCATCCTCGGAGAGTCACCGAAATGGTGTTGCGCGGGATCTTCCTGCTGCGCCGCAGCGAGATCGACTGGTACTACAACGGCGGCGCAGGTCACCTGTTCCCCGAGTGGTGGTCGCGTTTCCTCGCGCCCGTACCGCCGGACGAGCGCGACGGCGACCTCGTCGAGGCGTATCACCGACTGCTGCATCACGACGACCCCGCGGTCGCGTTGAACGCCGCGGTCGCCTGGTCGATATGGGAGGCCGCGACCAGCAGCCTTCTGCCGCAACCGAACCGGATCACCGAGAACGCGGACCCGCGGTTCGCGCTGGCGTTCGCTCGGATCGAGAACCACTACTTCCGCCACGGCGGCTTCCTCGACGAGGGCCAGTTGCTCGCGGACGCCGGCGCGTTGGCCGGCATCCCCGGCGTGCTGGTGCAGGGCCGCTACGACGTGGTGTGCCCGGCCACCAGCGCGTGGGAGCTGCAACGGGCCTGGCCCGATGCCGAACTCGTCGTCGTCGACGACGCCGGCCACTCGTTCGCCGAGCCCGGCATCACCCATCACCTCGTCGAGGCGACCGACCGCTTCCGCCGCTGAGCGCGCCTGTGGCTCAGTTGTTCCAGCGGTCGTCGGCCTCGTCCGCGGATTTGTTCCGCGCCGCGGCGATCTCCAGCGCACGCTCCGCGGTGGCCCGGTCCGGGTAGGGCCCGAGACGGTCCAGCCCGCGTGCCTGTTTGCCCTGGCGCACGGTGTGGTCGCTCAGGCAGTAGTACCAGCCCTGGTCCTCGTCGTCCATGTCCGAGAGTCTGCCCCGGTTGCCGGGGCGTCGCCAGGGAAACGGTCACGCCTCGCCGGGGTGCCGCGCCTCGGCCGCGCGGCGATCGCGGCCGATCCGCGCCGCGGCCGTCAACAGCTTCACCCCGATCGCGAGCATCCCGAGGTTCGCGAGCATCTGCACCGTCACCAGCACGCGCGCCAGTTGGCTGTGCGCGGTGATGTCGCCGAAGCCGACGGTCGCCAGCACGGTCACCGTGAAGTAGAGCGCGTCGACGCGGGTCAGCGGCCCGCCGAAGCTGTCCGCGGACTGCGCCGCCAGCACGTAGTAGACGGTCGCGAACACCAGGATGAACAGCGGCACCGTCACCGTCAGTGCCTGCGCACCGCGGACCACCGGACGATCCGACACCATGATCCGGTTGACCTGCCAGCTCATCAGCGCGACAACGACCAGCAGGCCGACGGTGGTCATCCCCACCGGCCCGAGCGGGACCAGGCCGTCCAGCGGCAGCAGGAAATACAGGGCCGTGAGCACCGTGGTGGACACTGCGGCGCGCAGCAGCACCCCGAACAGCGTCCGGCGCCGGGCCCGCCGCTCGGCCACCTCATCCCGCATCCGCACGCCCCTCGAAGGACAACCGCCACCGTGTGTTCCGGCGTCGGGCCACCGGGCCGACGCCTGCCGGTAAGGGTAGGCGGACGGGGCGGACGAGTTGGCCTGTAAGCCGGATCCTGTTCCCGGCGCCGAAACGCCGGGCGGCGACCATCCATCTGGGCACACCGTCGCCGGGTACCTCGAGCGGTCCACCCGCAGGCTCGGGCGAGCAGCCCTCGGACACCTGCGCAGCCGCACCTTCGAGAAGGTGCGGCCTTTGACCTTGCTCCGGGCGGGGTTTACCGAGCCACCCCGGTCACCCGGGGTGCTGGTGCGCTCTTACCGCACCGTTTCACCCTTACCGGCCTGACGGCCGGCGGTCTGTTCTCTGTGGCACTGTTCCCGCGAGTCACCTCGGGTTGCCGTTGGCAACCGCCCTGCTCTGTGGAGTCCGGACTTTCCTCGGCACCTGGCCTGCCCACATCCGTGAACGGTTCCCTGTGCCGCGGCCGCCCGGCCAACTCGTCCGCCCGTACAGCGTACTGTGCCGCCGCGCGGTGACCGAGCCGACCACCAGCGTCGCCGCGGCGGCACCCGATCGCCGGGCAGATGTCCCTGTCCCCCAGTAGGTTCTGCGCATGACGCGCTACATCACACTGCTCCGCGGCATCAACGTCGGCGGAATCAACATCAAGATGGCCGATCTGCGGGCCGCGGTCGCCGACCTCGGATACGCCGACGTCAAGACGGTCCTGGCCTCGGGCAACGTGCTCTTCGACAGCGACCGCACCGACGTCGCGGGACTGAAATCCGAACTCGAGGCCCGGCTGCGGGACCGGTTCGGCTACGAGGCGTGGGTGATCGTGCTGGACCAGGCCACGCTGCGCGCGGTCGTCGACGGCTATCCGTTCGAGCCCGACCGCGAGGGATGGCACCCGTACGTGCTCTTCGGTTCCGACCCCGCCGTGCTCACCGAACTGCTCGACCTCGCCCCCGACCTGGACCCGTCACTCGAGCGGGTGCGCGGCGGCGACGGCGTCCTGTACTGGGAGGTCGAGCGCGGCCACACCCTCGACAGCCGCTTCGGCAAGACGACCGGCCGGGCGCGCTACAAGCCGAGCACGACGACCCGCAACCTGCGCACGCTACGCAAGTTGTTGTGACCGATCGTGACGCCCCCGACCTGGCCGAACACCCGCCGGATCGTTAGCACACGGAAGTGCGTAAAGGTTGCTGTGAACGCCCGGAACCACTTACCCCGGGCGCGTGGGGTCGCTATCTTTTCCCGCGGCAACCGCCCCACGAAGTAAGGAGAAACACATGAACTCCAGCGGATCCTTCTCGACGCTCTTCAGCACCCTGCTGTCCGCGCTCGGCAGCGGCAGCACCGGCGGTGGTGGCGCCAACGGCACCGGGGGCGTCAGCCTGTCGGCCTGATCCGCTCGGTGTGAACGGGGGTGGGACCACACCGGTCCCACCCCCGTTCCGCGTCTGCGTCCGGTCGTCAGACGCCGGCCGGTACGCGCTGCTGCTCGCGCTCCGTCGCCGTCGCCTCGCCGGCGATCGCCTCCGTCGCGTCGCTGTCGTCGGCGAACGGGTCGCCACCCCGGTCGGCGTTGTAGAGGTTCTCGTCGAGGATGCCCTCACGCTTGGCGACGATCACCGGCACCAGCGCCTGACCGGTCACGTTGACCGCGGTGCGGCCCATGTCCAGGATCGGCTCGACGGCCAGCAGCAGTCCCACCCCGGCGAGCGGCAGCCCCAGCGTGGACAGGGTCAGGGTGAGCATCACGGTCGCGCCGGTGGTGCCGGCGGTGGCGGCCGAGCCGATCACCGCCACCACGACGATCAGCAGATAGTCGGTCACCGACAGGTGCACGCCGTAGAACTGGGCGACGAAGATCGCCGCCACCGCCGGGTAGATGGCCGCGCAGCCGTCCATCTTGGTGGTCGAGCCGAGCGGCACCGCGAACGACGCGTAATCGCGCGGCACGCCCAGATTCCGCTCGGTGACCCGTTCGGTCAGCGGCAGCGTGCCGATCGACGATCGCGAGACGAATCCGAGTTGTGTGGCCGGCCACACACCGGAGTAGAAGCGGCGCACCGACAGCCCGTGGACGCGGATCAGCACCGGGTAGACGACCAGGAACACCAGTGCCAGACCGAGGTAGATCGAGACCGTGAACCAGCCCAGCTGGCCCAACGCGTTCCAGCCGTAGGTGGCGACCGCCTTGGCGATCAGCGCGGCGGTGCCGATAGGCGCGAGCCGGATGATCCACCACAGCACCTTCTGCACGATCGCGAGCAGGGCGGCGTTGAAGTCGAGGAACGGCTGCGCCTTCTCCCCCACCTTCAGCGCCGCGATGCCGATCGCGACCGCGATCACCAGCAGTTGCAGGACGTTGAAGTTGAGCACGGTGGCGGCGACGCCGTCCGTCACCGTCGTCTTGGCGCCGAGTGCCAGGAAGTTCTGCGGCACCAGGCCGGTGAGGAAGGCCCACCACGATCCCGACGATGCGGGTGCCGCGGCCGACGCGGCGTCGATGCTGGTGTGGGCGCCGGGCTGCACGATCAGGCCGATGACGATGCCGATGACGACGGCGATCAGCGCGGTCAGTGCGAACCACAGCAGGGTCCGCACCGCGAGCCGCGCGGCGTTGGCGACCTGACGCAGGTTCGCGATGGAGCTGACGATGGCGGTGAACACCAGCGGGATCACCGAGACGGTGAGCAGCGCGACATAACTGGTCCCGATGGTGGTGACCGTGCCGGCCAGCCAGTTCGGGTTGCCGTCGGCGGCGGCGGGCAGTGCGCGGGCGATCACGCCGAGCAGGACGCCGGCGATCAGGCCGAGGAGGATCTGGGTTCCGAAGGAGGTTGCCCAGGCGGGCAGGCGGCGTCCGGTGCGGACGCGGGAGGAGGCCGACATGCGGCGGGGCCTTTCTGGCGGACACGCGCGGGCCACGGCGTGGGCGGGGCGCGTGAATGAGGTGCTGCGCGACGGGCGCGGCAGCCGACGACTGTGGGCTGGTCCCGGGACTCGACGGTCGACCGGGGCTCAGCGCGAACAGACGGCGCTCGACTGCAGACAGTTGTCGACATAGCGTCGGCAGGTCAGCAGCGGAGTCACTCGGCAGATATTAGCGCTCCGCGCCCGTGAGTGCGTTGCGGGGTCCCGACCACGCACCGTGCTCACAGGCGGCGGAGCCGCCTCAGAGGTGGGAGGTGTCGTTGACCAGCCGCACCGACGAGCCGCCGTCGGGATAGAACTCGGCGATGCTCAGCGAGGCCAGGTCGAGGTGCAGGCGGTACAGCAGCGACGGGCCCGCGTCGAGCGCGATCCGCAGCAGTTCCTTGATCGGTGTCACGTGCGAGACCACCAGCACGTTCGCCGCGCCGTAGGTGCGCACGAGCCGGTCGCGGACGTCGGCGATCCGGACCGCGACCTCGTCGAAGCTCTCCCCCCGCGGCGGCCGCACCGAGGTGTCTCCCAGCCAGCGACCGTGCAGTTCGGGGTCGCGCGCGGCAGCCTCGGCGAACGTCAGCCCCTCCCAGTCGCCGAAGTCGGTCTCGATCAGACCCTCGTCGACGACCACCTCGGCGCCGAGCGCGTCGGCCGCGGCCTGCGCGGTCGCCCGGGCCCGCGCCAGCGGCGACGAGACGACCGCGGCGATGCCGCCACGCGCGCCCAGCCGCCGGGCCGCGGCCGCGGCCTGTGACCGTCCGAGCTCGGTCAGTTCGGGGTTGCCCCGCCCGGAATAGCGGCGCTGCACCGACAGCGGGGTCTGCCCGTGGCGCAGCAACAGCAGCCGGGTCGGCTTGCCGACCGCGCCCGTCCACCCGGGCGAACCGGTCGCCGCCGAACCCGTCGTCGGTGCGGCGGGCGTCGCGCGCACCGGCTCGGTGGACACGGCCTCGGCGGTCACGGCCTCGGCGGCGTCCATCGCCACATTGGCGAGGCGGTCGGCGTGGGCGTTCTGGGCGCGCGGGATCCACTCGAACTCCACCCGCGCGAAGCCGGCCACCAGCTCTCGGGCCCGGGCGGCGAGCGGAATCATGTCCGGGTGCTTGATCTTCCAACGCCCGGACATCTGCTCGACGACGAGCTTGGAGTCCATCCGCACCGCGACCTCGTCGGCACCGAGTTCCGCCGCCGCGGTCAGCCCCGCGATCAGCCCCCGGTACTCGGCGACGTTGTTGGTCGCGATGCCGAGGTTCTCGGACCGCTCGGCGAGCACCTCGGCGTGGTCTGCGTCGAACACGACCGCGCCGTAGCCGGCGTTGCCCGGGTTGCCGCGCGAGCCGCCGTCGGCCTCGAGCACCACCCGGGCCGGACGCGCACCCGGCACCGTCACAAGCCGGATTCCTTGGTGCGCACCAGGATTGCGCCGCACTCCTCGCAGCGGATCAGTTCGTCGTCGGCGGCCGCGGCGATGCTCGCGATGACGCCACGGTCCAGCTCGATGCGGCAGGCCCCGCAACGGCGGGCCTGCAGCAGCGCGGCGCCGATGCCGTGCGCGACCCGCTGCTTGTCGTAGATCGCGAGCAGCTCGGGCAGGAAGTTTCCGACGAGTCCGGCGCGCTGCGCGGTGCAGCGGTCCTCGGCGGTGTCCAGGTCGGCGACCGCGTCGTCGCGTCGGCGGGTGGCATCGATCAGCGCGTCGTCGATCTGGCTCAGCTGCGCACCCGCGTGGTCGTGGTCGGCGACACTCGCCTCACGCCGCTCCATCACCTCGAGCAGCTCCTCCTCGAGCACCGACTGGCGGCGCTGCAGGGTTCCGAGCTCGTGCTGCAGTTCGCTGAGCTGCTTTGCCGGGACCGCGCCCGAATCGAGTCGCTCGCGGTTGCGGCGTTCGCGTTCGCGCACCGCGTCGACCTCGCCCTCGAGCTTGCGGATGTCGCGGTCGAGGTCGTCGAGCACGATCTCGACCGACACCGCGGCGTCCTTGCGCTGTTGCCGGTCGCTCTCGAGTCGATCGATCTCCTGCGCCTCCGGCAGCACCCGGCGACGGTGGGCGATGCGGACCAGTTCCGCATCGACGGCAGCGAGGTCGAGCAGGTTTCGCTGCACCGCGGGATCGACTTTCACTCGGCTATCTCCTTGCTCGTCGGGCGGCATGTCCGCCCCGTGTGTGTCGCCCAACCGTACCGTTCCGCGCGGCGCCGTCCGTCACCTCTGGGCGACCGTCCAGGGATCGGTGCGGATCGTGCTGACCGTGGCCGTCAACCGGTCCCCGAACGCAGCCTCGAGCACGGACCGTGCCTGCGCGCACCAGGGGAACTCGCTCGCCCAGTGCGCGACGTCGACTAGCGCGGGCCCGCCGGCGCGCAGGTGCTCGTCGGCCGGGTGATGCCGCAGGTCGGCGGTGACATAGGCGTCCACGCCGAGCCTGCTCACCGTGGACAGCAGCGAATCGCCGGCCCCGCCGCACACCGCGACGGTGCGCACCTTCCGCTGCGGGTCGCCGGCGGCGCGCACCCCCCACGCGGTGGCCGGCAGCGCCGCGGCCACGGTGGCGGTGAACTCGGCGAGGGTCTGCGGCTGCGGCAGTTCGCCGACCCGGCCGAGTCCGCGCGGCGAGTCCAGCGGTGCGGACTCGAACACGTCGAACGCCGGTGACTCGTACGGGTGCGCCGCCAGCAGCGCGGCCAGCACCCGGCCGCGCAGCCCGCGCGGCGCGAGCACCTCGACCCGGTCCTCGGCGACCTGCTCGAGCTCGCCGATCGTGCCGATCGTCGGGTTCGCGCCACCCTGCGGCCGGAACCGGCCGGTGCCGGCGACCGTCCAGCTGCATTCGCGATAGTCGTCGATCTCCCCCGCGCCGGCCGCGAACAACGCCCGGCGGACCGTGTCGGTGTCGGTCTGCGGGGCCAGCACGACCCATTTGTCGGTGGCCGGCTGCGGCAGCGGGCCGATCGGGCCGCGTACGACCAGCCCCAGCGCGGCGGCCAGCGCGTCCGAGACCCCCGGATCGGCGGAGTCGGCGTTCGTGTGCGCGGTCATCAGTGCGCACCCGGACCGGATCAGCCGGTGCACCAGCGCACCCTTCGGGGTGTGCGCGCCGACCGTGTCGACGCCGCGCAGCAGCAGCGGATGGTGGACCAGCAGCAGCTGGGCGCCCGCCCCGATCGCCTCATCGACGACGGCCTCGGTCGCATCGACGGCGATCCGGATCGTGGAGACCTCGTCGTCCGGGTCGCCGGAGACCAGCCCGACCGAGTCCCAGTCCTCCGCCAGGTGTGGCGGATAGGCCCGGTCGAGTTCGGCGATGACCTCAGCCAGCCGCACACCCATCAGTGGTCCTCCCTCTCGTGTGATGTCCCGCAACCGATTTCGTTCAGCGCAACGACCAGCTCGCGCACCTGTTCCGGATCGCGGACGGCGACCCGCAGGTGGTCGGCGGTCAGCCCGGGGAACGTGTCGCACCGCCGGACCGCGATGCCGCGCGCACGCAGCGCCGTCCGTACGCGCTCGCCGCCGGGCACCCGCAGCAGCAGGAACGGCCCCGCCGCGGGCAGGTGCACACGCACCCCGATCGCGGTCAGCGCCGCGACCATCTCGGCCCGTTCGGTCTCGATCAGCTCGGCCTGGCGCCGCGCCGCGGCGGTCGCCTCCGCGGTGCTGCACGCCTCGATCCCGGCCAACTGCAGGGTGCCCAGCGGCCAGTGCGGACGACCGTGGGCCAGCCGGGCCAGTACCTCCGGCGCACCGAGCGCGTAGCCGACCCGCAACCCGGCCAGCGCCCAGGTCTTGGTCAGGCTGCGCAGCACCAGCACGTCCGGCAGCGACAGTCCGGCCACGGACTCGCGCTCCTCGATCACGGCGTCCGCGAAGGCCTCGTCGACCACGACGATCCGCCCGGGCCGGCGCAGCGCGAGCAGCGTCTCGCGCGGGTGCAGCACCGACGTCGGGTTCGTCGGATTGCCCACCACCACCAGGTCGGCGTCGTCGGGGATGCGGTCGGGGTCGAGCCGATACGGCTCGTCGAGCACCACCCGCCGCACCGGCACCCCGGCCTCGCGCAACGCCAGTTCGGGTTCGGTGAACGACGGGTGGACGACGGCCGCCAACCGCGGGGCCAGCCGCGGCAGCAGCGCGAAGCCCTCCGCCCCGCCGGCGAGCAGCAGCACCTCCTCGGGGCTGCGACGGTGCCGCCGCGCGACCTGCCCGCGCGCCCGCCGGTCCTCGGCGGCACCCGGGTAGCGGCCCAGGTCGCCGATCCGCTCGGTCAACGCCTCCTGCAGCCATCGCGGCGGCGCGCTGCCACGCACGTTGACCGCGAAGTCGAGCAGGCCCTCGCCCGCCTCGACGTCCCCGTGGTGGCGCAGCGCGGTGAGATCGAGTGCCGCCGCATTCATGCCCCGGGATCCTACTGACCGACCTGGGCCACAATGGGCGCATGCCCGATCGACCGATCACCACCGTCCTGTTCGACCTGGACGGCACCCTGACCGACTCGGAGGCCGGTATCGTCGCCGGCTTCCGGTACGCGCTCGAGGCCGTCGGCGCGCCGGAACCGTCCGCCGCGGTGGTGGCCGACGTCGCCGGGCCACCGATGTTCGACACACTGACCTCGCTGGGGATCGACGGCGAGCGCCGGGACGCGGCGCTGGCCGCCTATTCCGAGCAGTACGACGCCGTCGGCTGGGCGCAGAACGCGGTGTTCGACGGTGTCGAGGACCTGCTGACCGAGTTGCACGCGGCCGGGCTGCGACTGGCGGTAGCGACGTCGAAGGCGGAGTCCCGCGCGGTCCGGATCCTCGAGCACTTCGGACTGGCGCGGCACTTCGACGTCATCGCCGGCGCCAGCGCGGACGGCACCCGCCGCGCCAAGGCCGATGTCATCGCCCGCGCACTGTCCGGACTCGGCATCGCGCCCGACGACGCCGCGGCCGGGGTGCTGATGGTCGGCGACCGCGAGCACGACGTCGCCGGGGCGGCCCGCTTCGGCATCCCGGTGGTGTTCGTCGGCTGGGGATACGGTCGCCCCGCCGAGGCGGACGACGCCGACTGGACCGTGCACTCCGTCGCCGAACTCCGGAAGGTGATCATGGACCTGACCCGCACCGAACCCCCGGTCACCGAGCCGGACGCCGAACCGACCACCGCGCCGCGCACCGAAGCGCTGCACGTCAGCTTCGTGTGCACCGGGAACATCTGCCGGTCCCCCATGGCGGAGAAGATCTTCGCCGAGCACCTGCGCCGAGCGGGCCTGACCGACCGCGTGCGGGTCTCCAGCGCAGGCACCTCCGGCTGGCACATCGGCGACGACGCCGACGAGCGGACCAACGTGGTGTTGCGGGCGCACGGGTATCCGACCGGACACGCCGCCGCCCAGGTCGACGACGATCACCTCGACGCCGATCTGTTGCTCGCGATGGACACCGGCCACCTGCGCGCGCTGCTCGCGCTCGGTGTCGATCCCGAGCGCGTGCGGTTGCTGCGCAGCTTCGACCCGGACGCGGACGACGACGAGGTCGCGGACCCCTACTACGGCGGCGCCGACGAGTTCGAGCGCGTGCGCGTCGAGGTCGAGGACGCGGTGCCCGGGCTGCTCGAGTGGGTCCGCGAACAACTGTGAGACGGCTGTGCGCACGGCCCCTGACCTGTGCACTTCCGATGATGGCTTACCGTTGAGCCGTGCGAAGGCTCTCGTTCTTGTTCCGGCCCGGCTGGTTGGCCCTGGGTGCCGTGGTCGCGGTCTTCGCGGTCATGTGCTTCACGGTGCTGGCGCCGTGGCAACTGGGCAAGAACACCACGACCTCGCACCGCAACACGCTGATCACCGATTCGGTCAAGTCGACGCCGGTGCCGCTGGCGCAGGTCCTGAACGGCAAGACCGTCGCCCCGAGCGGTGACGAGTGGCGGCGGGTGACCGTCGGCGGTCACTACCTGCCGGACAAGCAGGTGCTCGAGCGTCTGCGCGTCATCGACGACAACCCGGCCTATCTGGTACTGGCCCCCTTCGCGCTCGACGGCGGCGAGGGCACCATCCTGGTCAACCGCGGCTACGTCCGCCCGGTCCAGGGCACCCAGCCGCCGGCGGTGGCCGCACCCCCGGCCGGCCACGTCACCCTGCAGGCGCGGATCCGGGCGGCCGAGCCGGTCGATCCGGGCCGCAGCCCGGTCACCGAGGCCGGCTGGCAGCAGGTCTATTCGATCGACCCGACCCAGGTCGGCCAGATCACCGGGCTGCCGCTGCTCGGCGACTACCTGCAGCTCGAGGCGGACCAGCCCGGCGGGCTGGGGGTGATCGCGCTGCCGCAACTCGACTCGGGGCCGTACCTGTCCTACGGGCTGCAGTGGCTGGCGTTCGGCATCATGGCGCCACTGGGCCTGGCCTACTTCGTCCGCGCCGAACTGCGCGAGCGCAAGCGGCGCCGCCAACAGCAGCAGGAGATCGACGCGCTGACGGCCGGGGACGCTGTGCCTGCGGATCCGCCATCGGACGGTCCTGCAGCGGGCGAGAAGACCGCACCGGTCGAGGATCCGGCGCCGGCCGAGAACATCGCGACGCCGGCGGCCGCCGCGACGCCCGCCGACGATCTCGACCACGTGCTGCGCGGACGTCGCCGCCGGTCACACGCCGACGCGCCCGCGTTGACGGCGACGCAGGCCAAACTGGCCGACCGCTACGGCGACCGCCGCTGACACCGCCGCCGCGCCGTACTGCACGGCCGTCGACAGCCGGGCCGCACGGGCCAGGTCGGCGATGGCCGGGCGCGGTCCCGCACCGAGCGTCGGTCGCAGTTCCGCGCCGTGCGCGTATTCGGTGAGCCCACCGAGCGCCACCCCCAGCGCGCCCGCCGCGGACGCCTCGACGACACCCGCATTGGGACTGGGATGACCGGCGGCGTCGCGACACCACGCCGACCACGCCTCGGCGGGATCCCCGCCGACGACCGGGGCGCTCGCGACCGTCAACGCGCCGCACAGCCGCGCGGGCAGCAGGTTCGCCACGTCGTCGAGGCGCGCCGCCGCCCAGCCGAACCGCAGATGCCGCGGCGACCGGTAGCCGATCATCGCGTCGAGTGTGTTGACCGCGCGGTAGCCGAGCAGTCCGGGCACCCCGGCGACCGCACCCCACAGCAGCGGTGCGACCGCGGCGTCGGCGGTGTTCTCGGCGACCGACTCCACCGCCGCTCGCGCGAGGCCGTCCGCGTCGAGCAGGTTCGGGTCGCGGCCGCACAACGACGGCAGCAGCGCGCGGGCCGAGGCCAGATCGCCGCCGCTCAGATGCTCGGCCATCTGCCGGCCGGTCGCGGCGAGGGTGGTCCCGCCGAGCACCGTCCAGGTGGCCGCCGCGGTACCGAGGATCTCCCACACCCGGCCGCGGCGGCGCAGCAACCGCGCGGCGACCGCCCCCGCTCCGGCCGTCCCGCCGACGAGGACCGCCACGTGCACCACCCCGGCGAGGCGGTGGTCCCGGTAGCCGCGGGCCTCGGCCGCCATCGCGATCCGACCGAATCCGGCGACCGGGTGGCCGCGCCGCGGGTCCGCCCACAACCGGTCCGCGGCGAAGCCGAGCAACAGCCCGGCCGCGCGGCCGAGTCCACGACCCCGGCCGCCGGAGGGTCGGCGCGGGTCGAGGTCACGGCGAGCAGCTGTCATGGGGACTGTTCTAGCAGCCGCCGCCGAGCAGGATCCGCTCCGGTCGGCGGGCGCGGACGGTGATAGAGAAGACGGATGCCCCACGCCATCGGCCCCGCCGTGCCCGCCCTCGACCGCGTCAACACGATGATGGGCGTCGAGGCCCACCTGACCGCCTCGGGCCGGCGGGTGCTGCGGCAGCGGATCGGGCGCAGGTTCCACGACCACCGGGGACGCACCGTGCTCGGCTCGGTCGGCGTGCTGGTCGACACCGGACTGGGCGGCGCCGCGTATGCGGGCATGAGCGTCAAGCCGCGGTCGGTGGTCTCGCAGATGAGCATCGCGATGGGCGCGCCGATGCCGGCCGAGGGGCTGCTGACCGTGTCCGCGCACTCGGTGCATCTCGACGACGAGTCGGGGCTCGGCCGCGGCGAGGTGCTCGACGGCGACGGCGCCGCCGTGCTGTCGACGCTGTCGCGGGTGCTGACGGTGTCGCGGTCGGGCACCGCGGCCGCGGGCGACGACGACGGGCCGGTCGCGTTTCCCGAGCCCGAGCCGTGCTGCACGCCAGACGAACTCGCCGGGCGCTCCGGCGCCGAGGTGGTGACGGGCATCTCCGCCGGACGCCTGCCCCGCGGGCCGCTGGCGGGGCTGCTCGGTTTCGAGGTGTCGGCCGCCGAACGCGGGAGAGTCGTCGCGCAGGTGCAGCCGCAGTCGTGGATGAGCAACATGCTCGGTTCCGTCCAGGGCGGGATCCTCACCTCGATCGCCAACCTTGTCTCCGAGTTCGCGGCCCAGTCGCTGACGGAGGCCGGGCAGGATTACCGGTTGCTGGACCTGCGCCTGGAATTCCTGCGTTCGCCGTCCGTGGACGGGCCGTCGATCCGGGCCGAATCAGAAGTGGTCCGGGCCGGACGCAGGCTGGCCGTTGTGGAATCGCAGCTGCTCGGCGGCGACGGCCAGGTGCTGGCGCGGGCGGGCGCGACCGCGCAGTTGCGCTGACGGCACGGCGCCACGCGGCTACCGTCGGACGCATGGCGACGACGATTTCCCGTCAGGTGGTGGTGGTCGGTGCCGGATTCGCCGGCGTGGCCGTGGCGCAGCACCTGGCGCGCAAGGGCATCGAGGTGCTGGTGGTCGACAAGAACAACTACCACCAATTCCAACCGCTGCTGTATCAGGTCGCGACCTCCCAGATCGGCATCTCCGAGGTGGCGCGCCCGCTGCGCGGCATCTTCCGCCGGTCCCGATCCGTGCGCGTGGTGGTCGCCGAGGCGAGCGCCGTCGACGCGACCGCGCGCACCGTCACGCTGGCGGACGGCACGGTGTGCCACGCGCAGATCCTCGTCATGGCACTCGGCGCCGAGGTCAACTTCTTCGGGACGCCCGGGGCCGAGGAGCACGCCTTCCCGCTCTATTCGCTCGACGACGCCGCCCGACTCGGCTCCGCGCTGATCGGTGAACTCGACCGCGCCGACCTGGCGGCGGACTCGGCGATGGGCCTGGACGTCATCGTCGTCGGCGCCGGCGCGACCGGGGTCGAGGTGGCCGGCGCGCTGGCCGAGAACCTGCAGTTGGTGGTCCGGCGGGTGTATCCACACCAGCAGACCGGAACCGTCCACCTCGTCGACATGGTCGATGTCGTGCTCGGGCCGTTCTCGGCGAAGTCGCAGCGGTACGCCACCGAGCGGCTCACCGACTACGGGGTCCGCCTCCACCTCGGCTCCGGGGTCACCGAGGTCCGGCCCGACGGTGTGACGCTCGCCGACGGGAGCGTCATCGAGGGCCGGATCGTCATCTGGGCCGGCGGACTCCAAGGCAACGCGCTGCTCCGCGGTTCGGGCCTGCCCCAGGGCCGCGGCGGGCGCGTCGACGTGGCCCCGGACCTGACCGTTCCCGGATTCGACGGCGTGTACGTGCTCGGCGACTCCGCGAACATCACCGACGCCAAGGACCGCAAGCTGCCGCAATTGGGTTCGGTCGCACAGCAATCCGGCAAGTGGGCCGCACGGAACATCCACGCGGACCTCAGCGGAGGGGCGCGCGCCCCGTTCGCCTACCGCGACAAGGGCATCATGGCGATGGTCGGCCGCGGCGCCGCCGTCGCCGAGTTGGGGACCAGACGTCTGCAATTCCAGGGGCCTCCGGCGTTCCTCGCCTGGCTCGGGGTGCACGCGGCACTGCTCTCGGGTGTGTGGCAGCGGGTCGGCGCGGTCGCGTCGTGGAGTGTCGCCTTCCTGACCAGCCACCGTCCGCAGGCGGTCCTGCCGCGGATCGGACAACGCTGATCGACGAGATGCCGACCGGCGAAGCACCGGTTCACCGCTCGTCCGCGTCGCGCCAGCTCCCCAGGTGCACGGGCACCGGCAGACCCGACTCCGTGTGCTCGACCCCGCCGACGATGGCGGCGGATTCGTCGATGTCGGCAAGCAGCGCGTTCGCCAGATCGATCTCGGCCTGGAAGTACCGCTCGGACCACCGCAGGCTCAGCGTCGGATAGGCCCAGGCGGGCTCGTCGACCGACCGCTGTGCCTGCCGGCGCGCCCGGTCGCGGATCTCGACGAGATTGTCGATGTGCGCCCGCACCATCTCCTTGAGCCGCTCGGGTTCACAGAGGTGGCCGAGCCACAAGCGCAGCATCACACCGTGTTTGAGCACCGGCAGTTCCACCGGGGCGTTGTTCGCCCAGGACCGCACCGCGACGACGCCGGCCGGGGTGATCTCGTAGACGCGTTTGCTCCGGCTCCCGGGCTCCGAAACCGATTGCGAGGAGACCAGTTCGAGCGATTCGAGCTTCTTGAGCTCCGAATAGATCTGGCTGACCGACGGGCTCCAATAGAAGTAGCTGATGCTGTTGCCCGCCCACTTGCGCAGGTCGTTGCCGGTCAGCGCCTCGCCGAAGGAGAGCATGCCCAGCACCGCCCATGCGGTCGCCGGCAGATCGGGGTGGACCTCGGCGTATTCGGACTGCGCTGACACGACCGGAGGGTAGCAGGGGCTTCGCCGCCTAACGGACGGCGAAGCCCTTGTATCCGGATTCGGCGACCTCGGTGATGATGTCGCGGTAGGCGGAGAAGCCGCCGAGAAACGGCATGAACACCCGCGGCCGGCCGGGGATGTTCGCCCCCAGGTACCAGGAGTTCGCGTTGTTCAGCAGCGACGACTCGGCACGGGTGCGGCACTCGTCGACCCACTCGGCGACCGCCTCGGGCTCGGCCTCGATCGCGCTCGCACCGCGGTCGTCGAGGTACGCGACGGCGTCGGCGACCCAGTCGACGTGCAACTCCGAGTGCAAGACCATGTTCGCCAGCACCGACGGACTACCCGGGCCGGTGAGGTTGAAGAAGTTCGGGAATCCGTCGATGCCCAGACCCAGGTACGTCTGCGGGCCTGCAGCCCACTTGTCCTTGAGCGTCTGCCCGCCCCGGCCGATGACCTCGAGTTTGTCGAGCGAGCCGGTCATGGCGTCGAACCCGGTCGCCAGCACGATCGCGTCGAGGTCGTAATGCCCTGCCTCCGTAGCGATTCCGGCGGCATCCATCCCGACGATCGGCGCGGCCTTGAGGTCCACCAGCTCGACGTTGTCGCGGTTGTAGGTCTCGTAGTAGCCCGAGTCGGTGACGATCCGCTTCGCGCCGATCGCGTGGTCGTTCGGGATCAGCAACTCGGCTACCGCCGAATCGTCGATGACCCCACGCACCTTGTCTTCCCAGAACATCCGTGCGGTGTCGTTCGCCGCCGTGTCGGTGAGTTGGTCGGGGAACGTCTTCGAGAACAGCACGCCGCCGAGCTGCCAGCGTTCCTCATATGCGGCGGCCCGTTCCTGCTCGGACGCTTCGAGGGCCTTCTTCGGATACGCCCGGTGCGGCGATCCGCCGCCGGATTCCCACGACATCCGGCGACGCTCGGGATAGGACGCCTTCTGCGCGGCACGGGTCGCGTCGTCGAGGGGCGCGTTGCCGGCGGGGATGGAGTAGTTCGCGGTGCGCTGGAACACGAACAACTTCTCGGCCTGCCCGGCGATCAGCGGAATCGACTGGATCCCCGACGATCCCGTGCCGATCACCCCGACCCGCTTGCCGGTGAAGTCGATACCCTCGTGCGGCCACTGCGCGGTGTGGTGGACCTCGCCCGCGAACTCGTCCAGACCGTGGAAGGCGGGGGTGTTCGCGTTCGACAGCGGCCCCGCCGCCACCACGACGAACCGCGTCGACACCCGCTCGCCGGTGTCGGTGCGGACCGTCCACCGCAGCGTGGCCTCGTCGAGGGTCGCCGACGTCACCCGCGCGTCGAACGTGATGTGGCGGCGCAGGTCGAACCGGTCTGCGACATGCTCGAGGTAGGCCAGGATCTCCGGCTGCGTCGCGTACTTCTCGCTCCAGTCCCAGTCCTGTTGCAGTTCCTCGGAGAACGAGTACGAGTAGTCCACCGACTCGACGTCGCAACGCGCTCCCGGATACCGATTCCAGTACCACACGCCTCCGGGACCCGATCCGGCCTCGAAGCCGCGCACGGTCAGCCCCTGCTCCCGCAGCCGATACACCGCGTAGAGTCCGGCGATCCCCGCACCCACCACGACCGCATCCACCGACGCACGGATTGTTGTGGACTCGTTCAACTCTCAACTCCCTTGACTTGTCTGCTTTGTTCCTGCGTCCGTGTCCACTCCCGGGCGGACGCCGGGGTCACATCTTGTTGCGCTGCCACTCCCGCCAGATCTGCGCGGCGGCGCGCTGCACCGGAAGCCGCAACATCGGGTCGCCGGACACCCGGACCGCCGGGCCGCAGACCGACACCGCTGCGATCGCGCCGCCGGTGGGGCCCCGGCCGATCGGCGCGGCGACGCAGGAGTAGCCGGCCGCCGCGACCTCGTGGTCGTATGCGAGGCCGTGCTGCCGAATCCGGTTGAGGTCGGCGCTGTTCCGTCCGGTTCCGCTAGTTGCGAGCAGGCACTTCCCGATCGCCGACAGGTGCGCCGGGTACCGGCCGCCGGCCCGGGTGGGCACCCTGGTGTCGAGGTGGCCGCCGAGCTTCTCGAGGTAGACGACGTCGGTTCCCTCGAGGATCCCCAGGTGCACGATGCACTCCGTGGCGCGGTAGAGCTCGCAGAGGCTCGGCAGCGCGATCTTGCGCAACGGGTTCGTGTGCATGGCCGTCGAACCGAGCTCGAGGATCTGCAGCCCCAGCGCATAGTCCCCGCCCTGCCGGGTCACCCAGCGCAGCCCGACCAGCCGCTCGAGCGTCCGGTGCACCGAGGACCGCGGCAGCCCGGTCCGGGCGACGATCTGAGTCAGGTTCAGCGCGTGGGTACCACCGAGGGCATCCAGGATGCGCGAGGCGCGATGCAGCGTGCTCGTCGGGACCTCTTCCAGCATCTGGGTCACGTCACTCCACCTCACTACCCCACGCCTACCTCGCTATTTCAAATCGAAATTAGACCAGAAAGCGCAGTCGAGTGCAACGGGTCACAGGAAGTCGATCTCACGCGGGAACACACACCCCCCGACGGCAGGCGAAACGTGATCGGGACAAGCGTCGGCAACGCGCCGACCGTGCGGCGGAGCAGCGACACCTCCGCTACGAGAAAGAGAAAAGTGCCCCTCACCTGATCACCCAGGTGAGGGGCACTTTCCATTCGGTGGGCGCGACAGGGATCGAACCTGCGACCGCCTGTGTGTAAGACAGGAGCTCTACCGCTGAGCTACACGCCCCGACCACGTCGGCAGGGCCGACCGATCGTCTACCGTCGGCGCAGCCGAAAATCCGCCTCAGGAATGTAGCGCGGCGAGCGCGTTCTCCCAAGCCGCCTGGTCACGCGGTTCACCGGGGCCGTTCATCTCGGAGAACCGGATGATCCCCTCCTTGTCGACGACGAAGGTCCCCCGGTTGGCGATGCCCGCCGCGTCGTTGAACACCTCGTACTGCTGCGCGACGGCGCCGTGCGGCCAGAAGTCCGACAGCAGCGGGAACGTGTACCCCTGCTCGGCCGCCCAGATCTTGTGCGTCGGCGACGGGCCGACGGAGATCGCGAGGATCTCCGCATCGTCGTTCTGGAAGGTCGGCAGCGAGTCGCGGACCCGGCACAGCTCGCCCTGGCACACCCCCGTGAACGCCAGCGGGTAGAACACCAGCAGCACGTTCTTGCGCCCACGGAACGACGAGAGCGTCACCTCTTGGTTGTTCTGGTCCTTCAACGTGAAATCGGGCGCCTCGGCGCCGACCGGCAACGGCATCTGTCATTCCTCCGAACAATGTTGTGCCACAACGACGATCCCGCCGTCGTCGGCCGACGGCAGCGACGGTCAGCGACGGGGGGCGCGGGCCTTCGGCTGGACGAGCCGGCTGCCGATCCAGTCGCCCAGCTTGGCGGCCGAGGTCTGGGTGAGCCCGGCGGTCGGCGCCGACTCGGCGATCTCACTCGGCTCGACGTGCCCGGGCAGTCCGGTCTTCGGGCTGAGCACCCACACGAACCCCTCGTCGGCGAGCGGGCCGATGGCGTCCATCAGCTCGTCGACCAGGTCGCCGTCGCCGTCGCGCCACCACAGCAGCACGACGTCGACCACCTCGTCGGAGTCCGCGTCCACCATCTCACCGCCGATGACATCTTCCACCGCGGCTCTCAGGTCGTCGTCGGTGTCTTCGTCCCAGCCCAACTCTTGGACCACCATCTCATTGGTGATCCCCAGTGTCTCTGCAAAGTTCCGGGCGTCCGCGGCGACCACGGTGGTGTCCTCCTCAGGTTGACGATGTCTCCGATCGGACGCTGTATCCGACCGAACGGTGTGTACGGGTGAAACCGGTTAGGTGAAAGCGAACAACGTCGAGCGCGATCTCGCAAGCAGAACGGTCTCGATTCGTAGCCGGACTCGGTGCGCGGGCGCGACCGGGAGGGTCCCCCGGCGACGGTTCCGCCCGCGGACACGAAGGCGGGTCTCGCCGTCTGCCCTCCGGATGCCACGCGGACGCGACGCCACGACGACGTGGCCGTCTCCCCCATCGGGACGGGGCGCACGGGTGCACGCCCTCCAACTCGAACCCACGTCGCAGACAGTACCTGCCGAGGCCGCTCTTGATCGGAATTGCACCGCCCCGGCTGCGCGAACCAGTCCCACCGCCGGATAGCCGAGACCACATGGTGACCCGGCCGGTGACATACGGCACGATGGGAGTGCACAACTACATACACATTGCACCCGCCTCCACCAAGGGCGGACGCATGAACCGGGCGCCCCACCGTGCGCCCCACCGCGATGAGGAGCACACGTTGTTCGATCAGCCCCGTGTGTCGGCGACAAACGCGCCTGGCACAACGCATTCCGGCGTCGCCCCGAGCCCCACCGGCTCAGGACAGACGAACCGTGACACCCGCGTGCGGGTGATCCGGGAGGGCGTGGCGTCGTACCTTCCGGACATCGATCCCGAGGAGACGGGCGAGTGGCTCTCCTCGCTCGACGGGCTGCTCGACGAGGCCGGCCCCGCCCGTGCCCGCTACCTGATGCTGCGCCTGCTCGAGCGCGCCGGTGAGCGCAACGTCTCGCTGCCGTCCCTGACCTCGACGGACTACGTCAACACCATTCCGACCGAGAACGAGCCCTGGTTCCCCGGCGACGAGGAGGTCGAGCGCCGCTACCGCCGCTGGATCCGCTGGAACGCCGCGATCATGGTGCACCGCGGCCAGCGCCCGGGCATCGGCGTCGGCGGCCACATCTCCACCTACGCCTCATCCGCCTCGCTCTACGAGGTGGGCTTCAACCACTTCTTCCGCGGCAAGGACCACCCCGGCGGCGGCGACCAGCTGTTCATCCAGGGTCATGCCTCCCCCGGTATCTACGCGCGGGCCTTCCTCGAGGGCCGGATCAGTGCCGACCTGCTCGACGGGTTCCGCCAGGAGCACAGCCACCCGGGCGGCGGCCTGCCGTCGTACCCGCACCCGCACCTGATGCCGAACTTCTGGGAGTTCCCCACGGTGTCGATGGGCCTGGGCGCGATGAACGCGATCTACCAGGCGCGGCTGAACCGGTACCTGCACAACCGCGGCATCAAGGACACCGCCGACCAGCACGTGTGGAGCTTCCTCGGCGACGGCGAGTTCGACGAGGCGGAGTCGCGCGGACTCGTGCACGTCGCGGCGATGGAGGGTCTGGACAACCTCACCTTCGTCGTCAACTGCAACCTGCAGCGACTCGACGGCCCGGTGCGCGGCAACGGCAAGATCATCCAGGAACTCGAGTCGTTCTTCCGCGGCGCCGGCTGGAACGTCATCAAGGTCGTGTGGGGCCGTGAGTGGGACGCCCTGCTGCAGGCCGATCGCGACGGCGCGCTGGTGAACCTGATGAACGTCACCAACGACGGCGACTACCAGACCTACAAGGCCAACGACGGCGCCTACGTGCGCGAGCACTTCTTCGGCCGGGACCCCCGCACCAAGGCGCTGGTCCAGAACATGACCGACGAGCAGATCTGGAACCTCAAGCGCGGCGGGCACGACTACCGGAAGATCTACGCCGCCTACGCCGCGGCGCTGGAGCACAAGGGCCAGCCGACGATCATCCTTGCCAAGACCATCAAGGGCTACGCGCTGGGCAAGCACTTCGAGGGCCGCAACGCGACCCACCAGATGAAGAAGCTCACGCTCGACGACCTCAAGCGCTTCCGCGACATGCAGCGCATCCCGATCTCCGACGCGCAGCTCGAGTCCGACCCGTACCTGCCGCCGTACTACCACCCGGGACCGAAGTCGCCCGAGGTCGAGTACATGATCGAGCGCCGCCGCTCGCTCGGCGGGTTCCTGCCCGAGCGCCGCACGTCCGCCGCGCCGCTGCCGATGCCCGAGCAGAAGACGTACGCACCGATCCTCAAGGGCACCGGCAAGCAGGAGATCGCCACCACGATGGCGTTCGTCCGCGTCCTCAAGGAGTTGCTGCGCGACAAGGAGGTCGGGCCGCGCATCGTGCCGATCATCCCGGACGAGGCCCGCACGTTCGGGATGGACTCCTGGTTCCCGACGCTGAAGATCTACAACCCGAACGGCCAGCTGTACACCTCGGTGGACGCCGACCTGATGCTCGCGTACAAGGAGTCCGAGGTCGGGCAGATCCTGCACGAGGGCATCAACGAGGCCGGATCGACGGCCAGCTTCACCGCGGTCGGCACCTCGTACGCGACACACGGTGAACCGCTGATCCCGATCTACATCTTCTACTCGATGTTCGGGTTCCAGCGCACCGGCGACGGACTGTGGGCCGCCGCCGACCAGATGGCCCGCGGCTTCGTCCTCGGCGCCACTGCCGGCCGCACCACGCTCACCGGCGAGGGGCTGCAGCACGCGGACGGCCATTCGCTGCTGCTCGCGTCGACGAACCCGTCCGCGGTGACCTACGACCCTTCCTTCGGGTACGAGATCGCGTACATCGTCAAGGACGGGCTGCGGCGGATGTACGGCGGGACGGTCAACGAGGACCTCACGCTCGCCGAGGGCTTCGGCGGCGAGAACATCTTCTACTACATCACGCTGTACAACGAGCCGTACCAGCAGCCGGCCGCACCTGCCGACCTGGATGTCGAGGGTCTGCTCAAGGGCATCTACCGGTACCAGCGCTCCACGCTCGACGCCGGTCTGAAAGCACAGATCCTGGTGTCCGGCGTGACCATGCCGGACGGCCTGCGCGCGGCCCAGCTGCTCGCCGACGACTGGGGCGTGGCCGCGGACGTCTGGTCGGTCACCTCGTGGGGCGAGCTGCGTCGCGACGGTGTCGAGTGCGAACGCACCGCGCTGCGCCACCCCGAGGCCGCGCACCCGGTGCCGTACGTCGCCAAGGCGCTCGCCGGCGCCGAGGGCCCGTTCGTCGCCGCGTCCGACTGGATGCGGGCCGTCCCGGACCAGATCCGGCAGTGGGTTCCGGGCCCGTACACCACGCTCGGTACCGACGGGTTCGGCTTCTCCGACACCCGCACCGCGGCGCGGCGCTACTTCAACATCGACGCCGAGTCGATCGCCGTCGCCGTGCTCGAGTCGCTGGCCGGCACGGGGGCGCTGGACCGCTCGGTCGCCGTGGAGGCCGCTCGGCGCTACCGGATCGACGACGTGTTCGCCGCGCCCACGTCGTTCAAGGACCCGGGTTCGGCATAGCGAACCGTTCCACCGACGCCCGGCAGGGGCCGACCCGCACCAGCGGGCCGGCCCCTGCCGGGCGTCGGGCCGTGCTCGGGACGTGTTCCGGCGTAGTTTTTGTGCCATGAACCCCGGCACCACCGAGAACCCGCTCCCCGAGGCGCTGCTGCGCCGGGTCAAGAAGTACTCGGGCCGGCTCTCCACCGAGGCGGTGTCGTCGATGGAGGAGCAACTGCCCTTCTTCGGGCGGCTGGAGGCCTCTCAACGCGCCGGCGTTCAACTGGTCGTCCAGACCGCGGTGGTCAACTTCATCGACTGGCTGCGCGACCCCGACGGCGACATCCTCTCCACTGTCGAGGCGTTCCGCGTGGTCCCGCAGGACCTCGCCCGCCGGGTGACGCTGCGACAGACCGTCGACATGGTCCGGGTGGCCATGGAGTTCTTCGAGAAGTGGCTGCCGTTGCTCGCCCGCAACGACCAGCAACTCGTCGCGCTGACCGAGGCGGTACTGCGTTACGGCCGCGAACTGGGATTCGCCGCGGCGGCCGTGTACGCCTCGGCCGCCGAGTCCCGCGGCGCCTGGGACACGCGGCTCGAGGCGATGGTCGTCGACGCGGTGGTGCGCGGGGACTCCGACTCCGCGATGCTCTCGCGCGCCGCCACCTTGAACTGGGACGCGACCGAGCGGGCGACCGTGCTGGTGGGGTCGCCGCCGCCGGCCGACAACGTCTCGTCGGCCGGCACCGTGCACGAGGCCGCGGAGAAGCACGGCCGGTCCGCGCTCGCGGTGGTGCAGGGCGCGCGGCTGGTCGCGGTGATCAGCGGCGAGCTCAGCTCGCCGAGTGCGCTGCTCGACGACGTGCTCGAGGGGTTCTCCTCGGGGCCGGTGGTCATCGGCGGGACGTCGGAGACCCTCGCCACGGCGCACACCAGCGCCGTGCAGGCGCTGATCGGCTTCGAAGCGGTCGCCGGGTGGCGGACCGCGCCGCGGCCCGTGCATGCCGCCGAACTGCTGCCCGAGCGCGCCCTCATCGGCGACCGGTCGGCGATCGCCGCCCTGGACCACCAGATCATCACGCCGCTGCTGGCGACCGCCACATCACTCGCCGAGACCCTGGACATCTACCTCGACTCCGGCGGCTCGATCGAGCGCTGCGCCCGGGAGTTGTACGTCCATCCAAATACTGTCCGGTATCGCCTGAAAAAGATCGCGGCTGTCACGGGCCGGGACCCCTCCGATGCGCGCGACGCCTACGTGCTTCGGGTCGCCAGCACGGTCGGAAGGCTCATCCGTGCAGGTACCCGGTCCCTGACCGAGGCCCCAACAAGCTCACAGGTAACACCTGTAACGATGTGGGGCCTTGCGTAGATAGGGCCCGTTTTCTTGGGGTTTTAGAGGAAACCTACAAATCTCGTCCTCATAGTTCGTGCCCGGCGACACGACTGCCGAGCGCCGCGGGGGTGTTCTCTGATCAACGTGATAGCGCTCCTTGCACCCGGACAGGGCTCCCAGACACCTGGCATGCTCGCACCGTGGCTGGAACTCGCCGGCGCAGCCGACCAGGTCTCCCTCTGGTCCAAGCTGACCGGCCTGGACCTGCAGCGGCTCGGCACCACCGCCTCCGCGGAGGAGATCACCGACACCGCGGTGACCCAGCCTCTCGTCGTGGCCGCCGCGCTGCTCGCCTACGCCGAGCTGACCCGTGACGGCGCCGTCCCGCAGGAGCTGGTGACCGCCGGTCACTCGGTCGGCGAGCTCGCCGCCGCGGCCATCGCCGGCGTCATCGGCGTGGACGAGGCCGTCTCCCTCGCCGCCGTCCGCGGTGCCGAGATGGCCAAGGCCTGCGCCCTGGTCCCCACCGGCATGTCCGCCGTCCTCGGCGGCGACGAGCAGGCCGTGCTGGCACGTCTGGCCGAGCTGAACCTGGAGCCGGCCAACCGCAACGCGGCCGGGCAGATCGTCGCGGCCGGCAAGCTCGACGACCTCGAGGCCCTCGCCGCCAACCCGCCCGAGAAGGCCCGCGTCCGCGCGCTCCCGGTCGCCGGCGCATTCCACACCCAGTTCATGGCTCCGGCCGAGGACGCCGTCGCCGCGGCCGCCGCGAAGATCACTCCGTCGGATCCGGTCCGGACGCTGTTGTCCAACGCCGACGGCCAGGCCGTCGCCTCCGGCACGGAGGCGCTCGAGCGCCTGGTCGCGCAGGTCACCCGCCCGGTGCGGTGGGACCTGTGCACCGCCACGCTGCGCGAGTCGGCACCGGCCGCGCTGGTGGAGCTGCCGCCGGCCGGCACGCTCGTCGGAATCGCCAAGCGGGAGATGCGTGGCACGCCCACGTTGGCCCTCAAGACACCCGACGACCTCGCTCAGTTCAGAGAGCTGGGCTAGCCTCTCAGACCGCGCATCCGGGTCTGCGCACCGAAATCGATCCGGGGCTCATTGTTTTCCACACAGCAGAAGGGAGCCACCCAAGTGGCGACTCAGGAAGAAATCATCGCCAACCTCGCGGAGATCATCGAGGAGGTCACCGGTATCGAGCCTTCCGAGGTGACCGTCGAGAAGTCCTTCGTCGACGACCTGGACATCGACTCCCTGTCCATGGTCGAAATCGCGGTGCAGACCGAGGACAAGTACGGCGTGAAGATCCCGGACGAGGACCTCGCCGGCCTGCGCACCGTCGGTGACGTCGTCTCGTACATCCAGAAGCTCGAGGCCGAGGGCGGCGAGGCCGCCGACACCGTCAAGGCCAAGCTCGCCGAGAACGCCGACTCCGAGGGCAAGTGAGTCGAGCCGTGACCTCCGCCACCACCCGCAACGGGACGATCCCCAATATCGTCGTCACCAGCCTCGCGGCCACGACGTCGATCGCTGGTGACGTGGATGCCACGTGGAAGGGACTGCTCTCCGGCGAGAGCGGCGTCGGCATCATCGCCGACCCGTTCGTCGAGGAGTATGACCTTCCGGTTCGGATCGCCGGCCAGTTGAAGGTCAGCCCCGACGAGACGCTCTCGCGCGTCGAGGTCCGCCGGATGAGCTTCGTCGAGCGGCTGGCGCTGAGCCTGTCCCGCACGGTGTGGCAGAACGCCGGCAGCCCCGAGGTCGACAAGGAGCGCCTCGGCGTCGTCATCGGCACCGGCCTCGGCGGGGGCGAATCCCTCATCGACGCGGTCGACAAGATGCGCGCCGGCGGGTACCGCAAGGTCTCCCCGTTCGCGGTGCAGATGGTCATGCCGAACGGCCCGTCCGCCACGGTCGGGCTCGAACTCGGCGCCAAGGCAGGCGTGATCACCCCGGTCTCGGCCTGCTCGTCGGGTTCCGAGGCGATCGCCCACGCCTACCGGATGATCGCTCTCGGTGACGCCGACATCGTCGTCACCGGCGGCGTCGAGGGCCAGGTCAGCGAGGTGCCGATCGCGAGCTTCGCGATGATGCGCGCGCTGAGCACCCGCAACGACGACCCACAGGCCGCCTCGCGTCCGTTCGACAAGGACCGCGACGGCTTCGTGTTCGGCGAGGCCGGGGCCCTGATGGTGCTCGAGACCGAGGAGCATGCGAAGGCCCGGGGCGCGACCATCCACGCCCGCCTGATGGGCGCGGGGATCACCTCCGACGGCTTCCACATCGTCGCTCCCGATCCCGAGGGCACGGGCGCGGCGCGGGCGATGACCCGGGCGATCCAGACCGGCGGCCTGACCAAGGCCGACATCGCGCACGTCAATGCGCACGCCACGGCCACCCCCATCGGCGACACCGCCGAGGCCCTGGCCATCAAGTCCGCCGTGGGCAACCACGCCGCGGTGTACGCACCCAAGTCCGCGCTCGGACACTCCATCGGAGCGGTGGGCGCGCTGGAAGCGGTCCTGACCGTCCTGGCACTGCGTGAGGGAGTCATCCCGCCCACGCTCAACCTGGACAACCAGGACCCGGAGATCGACCTGGACGTGGTCAAGGGAGAACCGCGCTACGGCCAGATCGATTTCGCGATCAACAACTCGTTCGGATTCGGTGGTCACAATGTGGCCCTCGCGTTCGGTCGCGCCTAGATCGCATGCCTCATCGGGCGGGGTGCCGCCGAGTCCTCCGGACACGCCGGCACCTCACCCCGCGGGTGGGTTCCGGGATCCGTCCCGGACCCACCCGAACCGGGGACCTCTCCCGTCCCCGACCCACACCGACTCGAAGCGAGATCGACTGCCACGCAAGCCGGCACACGACCAACCCCAGGAGGAATCGATGACTCTTCTCGCCCCCGGCCAGAGCGTCGAGGCCAAGCCTGATCCTCGTGACCCGCTGCGCCGCCTCGAGGTCCTCTTCGACCCCGACACCGTCGAGTTGCTGCACCCGCGCGACCGTTCCGGCGTCCTGGCCGCGGCCGGCGAGATCTCCGGCGTGCGCACCATCGCCTTCTGCACGGACGGCACCGTCATGGGCGGCGCGATGGGTGTCGACGGCTGCCGGCACATCGTCGACGCGTACGACGTCGCGATCGCCGAGGAATCCCCCATCGTCGGCGTCTGGCACTCGGGCGGCGCCCGCCTCGCCGAGGGCGTAGAGGCCCTGCACGCGGTCGGACTGGTCTTCGAGGCCATGATCCGCGCCTCCGGACTCGTCCCGCAGATCTCGATCGTCGTCGGCTTCGCCGCCGGCGGGGCCGCCTACGGCCCGGCGCTGACCGACGTGGTCATCATGGCGCCGGAGGGCCGCGTCTTCGTGACCGGGCCCGACGTCGTGAAGTCGGTCACCGGCGAACAGGTCGACATGGCCTCGCTCGGCGGCCCCGACACCCACCACGGCAAGTCCGGCGTCTGCCACATCGTCGCCGACGACGAGGCCGACGCGTTCAGCCGCGGGCGTCGCCTCGTGGCGCTGTTCTCCCGCCAGGGTCACTTCGACCGGGCCAAGGCCGAGGCCGGCGACGTCGATCTGAAGGCGATGCTGCCCGAGTCGAACCGGCGCGCCTACGACGTGCACCCGATCGTCCGGACGCTGCTCGACCACGAGGTCGTCGAGGGACCCGACGGCGAACGCCTCGAGCTGTCCAGCTTCGAGGAGTTCCAGGCCAAGTGGGCCCGCTCGATGGTGATCGGGCTGGGCCGGCTGGCCGGGCGCACCGTCGGCGTCCTCGCCAACAACCCGCTGCGCCTCGGCGGCTGCCTGAACTCGGAGAGCGCCGAGAAGGCCGCGCGGTTCGTGCGCCTGTGCGACGCCTTCGGCATCCCGCTGGTGGTCGTCGTCGACGTGCCCGGCTACCTTCCCGGCGTCAGCCAGGAATGGGAGGGTGTGGTCCGCCGCGGCGCAAAGCTGCTGCACGCCTTCGGCGAGGCCTCCGTGCCGCGGGTGACGCTGGTGACCCGCAAGATCTACGGCGGCGCGTACATCGCGATGAACTCCCGCGCGCTCGGCGCCACCGCCGTCTACGCCTGGCCCGACTCCGAGGTCGCGGTCATGGGCGCCAAGGCCGCCGTCGGCATCTTGCACAAGCGTGCCCTGGCCGCCGCACCCGACGAGGAGCGCGAGGCCCTGCACGACCGGCTCGCGCAGGAGCACGAGCAGATCGCCGGCGGAGTCGGCCGCGCGATCGACATCGGCGTGGTCGACGAGGTGATCGATCCCGCGGTCACCCGCAGCCGCATCACCGCGGCGCTCGCCGCCGCCCCGGCCCGGCGCGGCCGGCACAAGAACATCCCACTGTGATCTGAGCACGGCATCGAGTTCGGCTGCGGCCCCGACCATCACGGTCGGGGCCGCAGCCGTCCCGGTACCTCGTACTTCCGGTACCCGGATCAACTGAGCGATCGCCCAACTCATAGGGTCGGGGGGTAACAACAGTCACATCGTGGCCGGATCCACCTGCCGGTCACGCAGGAGGGGGACTTCGCGATGCCGGATGCGACCACGCTCGCCACACCTTTGCCGCTGCCCTGCGGGGTCACGCTGCCCAACCGTATGGCGAAGGCCGCGTTGAGCGAGGGGCTCGGTGACAAGCACAACGGCCCCACCGCGCGCCTCGACCGGCTGTATCGGCGGTGGTCGGGTTCGGGCGCCGGACTGCTGATCACCGGCAACGTGATGATCGACCGGACCGCCATCGGCGAGCCCGGAAACGTTGTCGTCGAGGACACCCGTCACCTCGCGGAACTGCGCCGCTGGGCAGAGTCGGCCACCGCGGGCGGCTCCCGGGCGTGGGTGCAGATCAACCACCCGGGCCGCCAGATCCCCCGCCACCTCAGTGCCCGGCCGGTCGCCCCGTCGGAGATCGCGATCGCCGGGACAGGCGGCGCCTTCGCCCGCCCCCGCGCACTGAACCACCAGGAGATCCTGGACCTGGTACAGCGCTTCGCGACCGCCGCACGCACCGTCGTGGACGCGGGCTTCGGCGGGGTACAGGTGCACGCCGCCCACGGCTACCTGATCAGCCAGTTCCTCTCCCCACTGACCAATCAGCGCGACGACGAGTGGGGCGGCTCCGCGCAGAACCGCCGTCGGTTCCTGCTCGAGGTCGTCCGGGCGACCCGCGCCGCGGTGGGCCCGCGGGTGCCGGTGTCGGTCAAGCTGAACTCCGCGGACTTCCAGCGCGGCGGGATGACCGAGGACGAGTCGGTCGAGGTGGTGCTGGAACTGGCCGACCTCGGCATCGACCTGCTCGAGATTTCCGGCGGCACCTACGAGTCCACCGCGATGATGGGCATGCCCGCCGAGCCGGCCAAGGACAGCACCCGGGCCCGCGAGGCATACTTCCTCGACTATGCCGAGCGGGTGCGGTCGGTGACCGACGCACGGACTCTGCCGCTGATGCTCACCGGCGGATTCCGCACCGGTGGCGGCATGACCGATGCCCTCGAGTCCGGCGCGGTCGACATGATCGGGCTGGGCCGACCGCTCATCCTCGAACCGGACCTGCCCGCGCGGCTGCTCGCCGGCACCGCCCAGGCCAGCACGGTCCGTCCGCGGCGCATCGGCATCGCCAAGCTCGACGGCGCCTCCGACCTGGTGTGGCACTCCACCCAGATGTGGCGACTGGCCGACGGCAAGGAGCCCCTGCCGAACCGTCACCCGGCGCTGACCATCGCGCACTATCTCACCGAGACCGGGCTGGCCTCGCTGCGCCGGCCGCGCCGCGGATTCGCCGCCTGAGACCACCCCGGCCCGGCACACCCGGCCCACAGGAAAGCGCAAGGCGCCGACGCGCTCCCAGGTCCGGGGTTTAGAGTGCTCAGGTCATCCGTGATGCCGTAGGAAACCGGTGCCAATCCGGTGCGGTCGCGCCACTGTGTCCCGCCGGCGAGCAATGTTTCGCGAGCAATGCCTTCGTGCATTCGCACTCGCGACCAGCTGCCGTCGGCGGGGAGCCAGACCCTGCGCATCACGCCCGTCGAGAGGGACGCGTCAATCCCAGGAGGCCCGCACGTGACCACGCCCCGCACCGGCACCCCGCCCACCCGCCAACCTCGCATCCTGCGCAGTGTGCTGTCCGACTGGACCCGCCGCGACTGGACCGAGGCCGGCGCGCTGCTGGGCGTGATCGCCGCCATGCACGTGATCGGGTTCGGCATGCTGTTCTGGCTGATCGCCCCGCACGGATACCACCTGGGCACGCAGGTGTTCGGGGTCGGGCTGGGGATCACCGCCTACACGTTCGGCCTGCGGCACGCCTTCGACGCCGACCACATCGCGGCGATCGACAACACCACGCGCAAGCTCATGGCCGACGGGAAGCGCCCGAAGTCGGTCGGCTTCTGGTTCGCGATGGGTCACTCGACGATCGTGTTCGTGATGGCCGCGCTCGTCGTGCTGGGCGCCCACATCGTCGGCACGCTCGTCGACGACGACTCGCCGGCGCGGCACCGGCTCGGCATGATCAGCACCCTCGCCTCCGGCTCGTTCCTCTACATCATCGGGATCCTCAACGTGGTCGCGCTGATCGGGATCTGGCGGGTGTTCCGCGGACTGCGCAACGGTCGATACGACCACGACGAACTCGAGGAGGCGCTCAACGCCCGCGGGTTCCTCGCCCGCATCCTCGGACCGCTGATGCGGGCGATCAGCCGTCCCGGGCAGATGTACCCGGTGGGGGTGCTGTTCGGCCTGGGCTTCGACACCGCCACCGAGGTCGCGCTGCTTGCGCTGGCCGGTTCCGGCGCCGCCGCCGGACTGCCGTGGTATGCGATCCTGGTGCTGCCGTTGCTGTTCGCGGCGGGCATGAGCCTGATGGACACGGTGGACGGTCTGTTCATGAACGTCGCCTACGACTGGGCGTTCTCGAACCCGGTCCGCAAGGTCTACTACAACCTGACGATCACCGGGCTGTCCATCGCCGTCGCCCTGCTCATCGGGTCCATCGAACTGATCAGCGTGCTGCACGACGACCTGGGTTTGGTCGACCCGGTGACGAACTGGATCGCCTCGATCAACCTGAACAACGTCGGGTTCGCGATCGTCGGCATGTTCGTCCTCGCCTGGGCCTGCACGGTCGGCTACTGGCGCTGGGCGAAGGTCGAACAGCGCTGGTCGGTCGAGCGGGACGAATAGGCCGCATCGAACAGTCCGTCGACGCGACCTGCCGGGTCACGCTGCGCAGCACACGAAGTGGGGATAGTCCGCTCCCCTGTCGTCGCGCAGCAGGCGCACCCGCAGAGGGCCGACCGGTCCGGCGGTGATCCCCTCGACCCAGGCGTAGATCCACGGGCCCTCGTCGAGTTCGACGATGGCGATCGCACACAGCGGGCCGGTCAGTCCGGAGGGATCGGTGACAACCGTGCACGCCACGATCGCGCCGCGTCCGCACACCGGCACGCGGGACAGTTCGCGGCCACCGCAACACGAGCATGCCGCGGCGCGGCAACCGAGCAGCGCCGCACAGCACTCGCAGCGACGGATCATCAACACCGCAGCACCGCCCGCAGGTCAGACGGGTCAGCAGGCGACGCGGTGGTCGCCGGTGTGCCGGACCGCGGTCAGGTAGTCGCTCACGACGATCGCCGCCCGCAGCGTCCACAGGCCCATCGGCTGGCCGGGATCCCGGCCGGTGAGCTGCGCGATGCGCCGGAGCCGGTAGTCGACCGAGTTCGCGTGCAGGTGCAGTCGGCGGGCGGTGCGCTGACGGTGCACCCCCTCGTCGAGGTGCACGCGCAGCGTCTCGATCAACTCGGGGCTGAGCGCGTCGAGCAGACCGACCAGCTGGTCGCGTCCGGGCCCGGGCCGGGTGAGCTGGTATTCCAGCGCCAGATCGGCCAGTCCGTGCAGCGTGGTCGACGACGCCGCACCCAGGCCCGCGAGCACCAGCAACTCCTGCGCCTGCTCGGCCGCATCGGGGATCCCGGAGGTCGGCGACTGGACGGCGGCCGCGGTGATCTCGACGCCCGCCGATGCCGCGGCCCGCTGCAGCGCCGACTCGACGTCGGTCCACGTCGGGGTTCCGGGGAGGAGCAGGAACTTGCGCTGTCCCGACAGCGAGGCCAGCAGCGGACCACCGAGCCGGTCGGTCAGCGCGACGCCGAGGGCCTGGCCGCCGCGCCGCACGGCGGGGTCCTCGTCGGCGCGGGGCCGGATCGCCAGCGCGACGACGAGGTGGTTCTCCGCCAGCCGGATGCCGTGGCGGTGGCCGAGTGACGTCGCGTCACGCCCGCTCAGCAGCGCGTCGACGACGAGGTCGGGGGTGAGCGCGCCACCGCGTGGTTCCGGCCGCGCGCACTGTGCCACGTACGCGCCGGAGGAGACGACCGCGAGCCGGTCTGAAAGCGAGAACAGCAGCAGGCTGTGCCGTCGGGTGACCTCGGGTCCCGGGTCCGGGGTCCGGTCGAGCAGGAAGGCCCGGGCGGCGGCCATCCCGCGATGGCAGTGCGCCAGCACCTGCTCGATCGGGGTGCCGCTGCGCGCCGCCTCGGCCGCGCGGTCACGGATCGGGGCGAACTCCTCGTCGCCGGGCAGGTGTCCCGATTCCAGCGTCATCGCGCTCAAGCGGAGGCAATGCTCGGCGGCCCCCATGAGGATCGGTCCGGTGGCGGCACGATGGCCCGTGACCGGCCGGCGGACGGCGGCGACCGGGCGTGACTGCAGCGGGGTGGTCGACATGGAGCGGAGTCCCTCTCGTTGGCCCGCCCCGGGCACGGCGGCGTTCGTGTCCGGGATTCGGGGAGTCCACTCCACTGTCCCCTGGCCACGGTCCCCCCACGACGGGAGAAGTACCGGAAGGCATACCTGCTTTTGCGGTACCCGTGCGCGGGTTGCGGGGTCCGGACCCCGCAACCCGCGCACGGGGCGTCAGCCCACGCTGCGCTTGAGCCAGGTGACCTCGGCGCCCTCGCCGCCGCTGCGATAGGGCTCGAGCGCCTCGTCCCAGGCAGTGCCCAGCGCGGTGTCCAGCTCGGTGGCCAGCGCGTCGACGCCGCCGGCCAGCATCGCCCGCAGCCGCATCTCGCCGACCACGACGTCGCCGTTCGCGCTGGTCGAGCCCCGCCACAGGCCCAGTCCCGGCACGTGGCTGAACCGTTCGCCGTCGACGCCGTCGCTGGGGTCCTCGGTGATCTCGAACCGCAGCATCGGCCACTCGCGCAGAGTGCGGGCCAGCCTCGCCGCGGTACCCACCGGGCCGACCCAGCTGGTGGCGGCGCGCAGCATCCCCGCGGCGACCGGCTGCGCGGTCCACTTGAGGTTGGCACGGCAGTCGAGAGTCGAGGCGAGCGCCCACTCGACATGCGGGCACACCGCAGCGGGCGACGAGTGGATGTAGACCACGCCAGTCGTCGCATCGGCAAACTGAGTCAGCGCTCGCACTGTGAACCTCCGGCTTCGACGAGGGACGTCTTCCCCAACGACCTCGTGTCCTGCACGGAATTCACGGCGACGCATGGTATCGGTGTGTATTCCAGTGACCAGTGTGCCCTGTGATGCCCCTGTTGCGCCACTTCAACGGTGATACTGCCGGTAATTCTCAGGAATCTTCTCAGGTCGACGCCGTGCTGTCCTCGCGAACCGCCGCGTCGGCCGCGCGATCGTTCAGCGCGTCATGACGACGTGAATTCGGCGAGCGCCGCGTCGGACAGTGCGGGCCACAGCGGCTTGGCCCAGTCCCCGAACGGCCGGTCGGTCAGCGCCACGCAGGCGACACCGGCCACCGGATCCACCCACAGGAAGGTGCCGGACTGCCCGAAGTGCCCGAACGTGGCCGGCGCGTTCCGCGACCCGGTCCAGTGCGGGGACTTGTGGCGGCGCAACTCGAAGCCCAGCCCCCAGTCGTTGGGGCGCTGCATACCGTAGCCCGGCAGGATCCCGTCGAGCCCCGGATACTGCACAGTCGTCGCCTCGGCCCACAGCGACCGGGAGATCAGGGTCGGGGCCAGCAGTTCGCCGGCGAACCTGTCGAGGTCCCCGACCGTCGAACGCCCGCCGTGCCCGGCCGGCCCGGGCAGCGCGGACGCGGTCATGCCGAGCGGCGCGAACACCGCCTCGGCCACGTACGCGGGGAACGCGATCGCCGTCTCCTGCTCGATGTGCGCGGCGAGCACCTCGAAGCCTGCGCTGGAGTAGATCCGGCGCCGCCCCGGTTCGGACCGCACCCGCTGCTCGTCGAAGGCCAGCCCCGAGGTGTGTGCGAGCAGGTGCCGGACCGTGGCGCCGGGCGGGCCGGCCGGCTGGTCCAGCTCGATCGCGCCCTCCTCGACGGCGACGAGTGCCGCATAGGCGCTGAGCAGCTTGGTGACCGAGGCGAGGTCGAAGACCCGGTCGACGGGACCGGCCGTCCCTGCGGGCCCGGCGGCGGTTCGCACCGCCACCGCGGCGTGGTCGACCGGCCAGGAGTCGATCACTGCAATGCTGTGCACGACGATCACCCTAGAAGATCGGCGACCGGCAGCGCCGGTCGGCACCGCACGTGAGTGGGGCAGGTGGGGCTCGAACCCACGACCTGACGGATTATGAGTCCGCTGCTCTGACCAGCTGAGCTACTGCCCCGTCGACCCGATGATCGCCGCCGGACAGTAACGCACGCCGATTTCGCGGGTCAAACGGCCGAAACCGCCGAAACGGCAAAACCCCGCACCGGAGTGCGGGGCCTTGGTGGCTCCCCCGACTGGACTCGAACCAGTAACCGTCCGATTAACAGTCGGATGCTCTGCCAATTGAGCTACAGGGGATTGCCGTGCTCTGCGTCCGTCTCCGGCCGCTGCGGGAAAACCTTAGCGCATGTGGGTGCCCCTGTGCCAAATCGCCCCCCGCCCCACCGCCACCGGTTGCGACGGCGGGCCCGCGGACCTGGCAGGATGGACGGCGGCAGTCAGTAGTCGTGGGCGGTGGAAACCGTGGGCGAGGAAGCGAGGCGCGGATGTTCCGGGTGTTGATCGCGGCAGGTGCCGGGTACGTGTTGGGCACCAAGGCCGGCCGACGGCGCTACGAGCAGATCTCCCGCGCGACCAAGGCGGTGCTGACCAGCCCCGCCACCAAGACCGTGCTCGACGCGGGGCGCCAGAAGCTGGCCGACTCGCTGAGCACGGAGCCGAAGATGCGCACGCTCAAGCAGATCGACGAGGAGACCGTCGTCTACATCCCGGAGCGCCGCGAGGCCTGACCGCGCGTCAGCCCGCGTAACTGTCGTCGTTCCGATCGCCGGCCGCCTGGACCAGAAGGCTGCGACGGTACTGCTCCAGCGCGACGAGATCGCCGAACAGCGCGTGGTAATTGTCGGGCTCCTCGGCCGGCGACATGCGCTGCAGTTTGGACTTGAGGTCGGCGATCTGGCCGCCCACCCACACTTCTTGCAGGCGCGCGAGGACCGCTCCGATGTAGCGCGGGGCGTCGGCCTGGTCGACCCGCATCGGTTCGACCGCCAACTCGGTGATCAGCGATGACTGCTCCCCCGCCGCCTGCGCCACCGCGTCGACCCACTGGGCGCCACCGAGCCCGGCGGCCGTGCCCCCGGCCTGCTCGATCGCCTCACGCACCGCCGCATAGGCGGGGTGGGTGAAGCTGTCCGTGGGCAGCGAATCGAACACGGTTCCGGCGATCGCCGGGTGCTGCAGCGCCGATTTGAGCGCCTCGCGCTGCGGCCACAACGCCGGGTCGTTCGGGCGCGGACGCGCCGGCAGCGCGCTTGCCTCCTGATCCGGCGCCGTCCGCGCCGTCGCGGCCGCCCCCCGACCGGGCCGCGCCGCACCGCCGCCACCGCCTCCGCCGCGCCGGGCCTCCTCGCGCACCCGGCGCAGGACCGACGCGATGTCGTCCCAGCCGACCCACCCTGCCAATTGGCGCGCGTAGTCGTCCCGCAGCGCGCGATCCTTGATCCGCGCGACGATCGGCACCGTGCGGCGCAGCGCCTCCACCCGCCCCTCAGCGGTGTCCAGGTCGTGTTCCTGCAGCAACGCCTTGATCGCGAACGCGAACATCGGTGTGCGACGGGCGATCAGATCGCGCACGGCGGCGTCGCCGCGGTCCTGACGCAGCTCGCACGGATCCATACCGTCCGGCGCCACCGACACGAACGTCTTCGCGGTGACCTTCTGATCACCGTCGAAAGCCTTGAGCGCCGCGGCCTGACCGGCGGCGTCGCCGTCGAAGGTGTAGATGATCTCGCCGCGGAAATAGCTGTCGTCGATCAGCAGGCGGCGCAGCATGGTCAGGTGCTCATCGCCGAACGCGGTGCCGCATGACGCGACCGCCGTCGGCACGCCCGCGAGATGCATGGCCATCACGTCGGTGTAGCCCTCGACGATCACCGCCTGATGACTCTTCGCGATGTCCCGCTTGGCCAGGTCGAGCCCGAAGAGCACCTGGGACTTCTTGTACAGCAACGTCTCCGGGGTGTTGACGTACTTCGCGCTCATCTGGTCGTCGTCGTAGAGCCGGCGCGCCCCGAAGCCGATCACGTCGCCGGCCAGGTTGCGGATCGGCCAGAGCAGCCGACGGTGGAACCGGTCGATCGGGCCGCGCCGCCCCTCCTTCGACAGACCGGCGGCCTCGAGCTCCGCGAACTCGAAGCCCTTGGCCCGCAGGTGCTTTGTCAGCGTGTCCCACCCGTCGGGCGCGTATCCGCAGCCGAACCGCTGCGCGGCCGCTGCGTCGAAACCGCGCTCGTCGAGATAGTCGCGCGCGGCCTGCGCCGCCGGGGTACGCAATTGCTCTGCGTAGAACTCCTGCGCGGCGGCATTGGCGGCGACCAGCCGCGACCGGGTGCCGCGGTCCCGCTGGACGGTGGTCCCGCCGCCCTCGTAGTTGATGTGGTGGCCGATCTTCTCGGCCAGTTGCTCGACCGCCTCGACGAAGCTGATGTGCTCGATCTTCTGCAGGAACGAGTAGACGTCGCCGCCCTCGCCGCAGCCGAAGCAGTGATAGTGCCCGTGATTGGGGCGCACGTGGAACGACGGGGACTTCTCGTCGTGGAACGGGCACAGGCCCTTGAGGGAATCCGCGCCCGCCCGCCGCAACGCCACGTAGTCGCCGACGACGTCCTCGATGCGGACGCGGTCACGAATCTCCGCGATGTCACGTTCGGGGATTCGTCCTGCCACACGTGCAGTCTACGGACGTGGCGGCCGGCTACCCCCACCCCGCCTGATCGGCGCGGCTGTCCCGGTCCACCCGCTCGAGCCGGGTCTCTGTATAGGAGGCGATCTGGTCGACGACCACCCGCACCCGCGCCGCATCGTCGTTGGCGCGGTGCCAGTCGGCCTCGACCATCGGGTCCAGCCCGCCGGGCGCGCTCGTGAGCAGCCACTGCGCGACCCGGTGGATGCGGTCGCGCTGACGTTCCTGGCGGGCCTGGTGCGCCGGGTCGGACATCACGTGCCGCAGCGCGACCGTCTTGAGCACCGCGACCTCGCCGGCGACGAGCGCCGGCACCACGAGGTCCGCCTCGTAGCGCGAGAGCGGCCGGTCGCCGGCGGCCAGCTTGGTGCCGGTGATCGCGGCCGAGGCGAACCGCCCGACCAGCTCGCTGGTCAGCTGTTTGAGCGCTACCGCACTGCTCAGCGTCCCGTCGTAGACGCCGACCGCGCGCACGACCGGCAACTCGGACAGCCGCTGCGCGGCCTCGACGAGCGTCGCCGAGTCGAGCCCGGTGAACTCCGAGTACCCGAGCTCGGCCAGCGCCCGCTGCTCGGCGGGATCGGCCAGTGCGCGCAGGTCGATCCGTCCCGCGATGACGCCGTCCTCCACGTCGTGCACCGAGTACGCGACGTCGTCCGCCCAGTCCATCACCTGCGACTCGAGGCACTGCCGTCGCTCGGGGGCGCCGTCGCGGATCCACTCCAGCAGGACCGCGTCGTCGTCGTAGGCGCCGAACTTGGCGCCCGGCTCGGGCCGCACCCACGGGTACTTGATCGCGGCGTCGAGAGACGCGCGCGTCAGGTTCAACCCGACGCTCCGGCCGGCGCTGGCCAGCACCTTCGGTTCCAGACGGGTCAGGATGCGCAGATTCTGGGCGTTGCCCTCGAACCCGCCGCACGGCGCCGCGACCTCGTCGAGTGCGCGTTCGCCGTTGTGCCCGTACGGCGGATGGCCGATGTCGTGGGCCAGGCCCGCGAGGTCCACCAGGTCGGGGTCGCAGCCGAGGCCCTCGGCGATTCCCCGGCCGATCTGGGCGACCTCGATCGAGTGGGTGAGCCGGGTGCGCGGGGTGTCGCCGTCGCGCGGCCCGACCACCTGGGTCTTGTCGGCGAGCCGGCGCAGCGCGGCGCTGTGCAGCACGCGGGCGCGGTCGCGGGCGAACGGGCTGCGGTGTTCGCTGCTGGTGCCGGGCAGCGCCCCGGACTTCGGCGCCTCGACGACCATCCGCTCGGTGGCGTGGTCGGTGTAGACAGCCTTGCTGGTGGAGATGGCGCCGCTGGAAGTCACTGATCTCCCTTGTATTTGAAGTCGGCCGAGAAGTGCGTCAGTTGGTACCACAGCAACGCGCCCGTCTCCCTGATGATTCCGTGCAGCTGCGACTCGCGCGTGTACACCGCCGGACCGGTGCGGGTCGGCGCGGTCCACGCCTGCAAACCGGCGTCGCGCGCCATCGTCCGCGCGCGCAGCGAGTGCCACGGGTCCGAGGAGATCACCGTCGAGTCCAGGCCGCGCGCGTGCAGCGCCGCAGCCACCGCCTCGATGCTCTGCAGCGTGTCCGAGCCGACGGGCACCGGCAGGATCCGGTCCGCCGGGACCCCGCGGGTGACCAGGTAGTCCCGGCCCGCCTCGGCCTCGGTGTACTCGTCGCCGACCTGTTTGCCGCCGACGGTGACCACCAGCGGCGCCACCCCCATCCGGTACAGCTCGGCGCCCTGGTCCAACCGCGCCTGGAACACGCTCGAGGGGGTGCCGTCGTATTGGGCCGCGCCGAGCACCAGGATCGAGTCCGCGTGCGAGTAGTCGTCGATCCGGGCCACCTGCCAGACCCGCAGGGCGGTGCCGCCGACGAGGACCAGCCCGATGAGCACCACCCCGACCAGCGTGCGGCGCACCCACCTGGCCACCGTGGCGCCGAAACCCAGTCCCGTACTCACCCGCGCCAGTCTGCCAGGGCGACGGTAACGAAACCGTCTCGGTGGACGACGTTCCCGGTGATGTGCAAGATCCTCTGCCGCCCCTGGGTGGCCGAGGTGTGGCGAACCCGCCACGACGAACTTCGACTGGGAGCCGGCCGTGGCAATTCGGGGATACCGGACCGTACGTGACTTCTTCGCGCACCATCGGCTCGCGTCGGGGCTGATCGCGCCGGGCGCCCTCGGCATCGCCGCGCTGATCACGGTCCCGCTGGCGCTGTCGGGGGGCTCGCACTCGGCGAACACCGAACTCACCGCGTCGGTCACCGAATGCCACGACATGGTGACGCTGTCGGTGGCCGGCCGCGGCGACACGCCCGTCGCCGGCACCACGAAGATGCTCGTCGACGCCAACGGCAAGGCGCTGCCCGCGGCACTGTCGGACAACTACAGCAGCCACTGGGTCGACCCCGTCGTCAACGCCCCCGCCGCGGTGGCCAAGCCCGGCTCGTACGCCGCGCTCTACATCGCCTACCCGGCGGACATGGACAGTTACGAGAACGCCGTCGACACCGGCGTGGCGAACACCGAGTCGGTGATGCGGCAGATCCAGGCGGCGTGCCCGAACACCAAGTTCTCGGTCGTCGGCTACAGCGAGGGCGCCGACGTCGCGCGGCGCGTCGCGATGGACGTCGGCCACCAGCAGGCCCCCGCCGACGGCCACTACGCCATCGTCGACCCGGCCCACGTGCTCGGGGTGGTGATCCTCGCCGACAACGGCCGCACCACCGGCCAGGGTCCGTTCCCCGGCGCGAAGAGCCCGTTCTCCAACCCCGACGGATTCGACAAGACCTACCAGACCGGTACCACCGCAGCCTCCGGACAGGGCGCGATGACCGACACCGGCGGCGACGACTTCGGCGCCCTCAACGGCCGGATCGCGTCATTCTGTTCCGACGGCGACCTCACCTGCGCTGCGCCGCAGAACATCTCGCTGCTGCAACTCGCGGCCAACGTCGGCCGGCAGCTGAACGTCGACGCGCTTCAGAAGGGCGGGCTGACCCCCGCGACCGGTCAGGACGTCGCGGTCACGCTGGCGCACATCGCGATCAACGCGTTCTCCTACATCCAGTCGCAGCCGAACTGGATGCAGAGCAACCAGACGTTCCTCGACGTGCTGCTGAAGGTGTCCGATCCGTCGTACAAGCCGGAGGAGGCGACGGCCGGGCAGACCGCCACCGACGCTTCCGGGTCGACGCCGTCGAAGCCCGGGCAGGTCCCCGCCGCGGGCAAGGCCGACGCGATCACCAGCGACCAGATGGCGCCTCTCGCCTACCTGCCGCGCAAGTTCCTCAACGAGATCGTCGGTCTGATCGTGACCAATCAGAACACGATCCCGGTCGTCATGAACGACCCGTACCAGCTCACGCTCGGCCCCGGCACCGGACACCACTTCGACTACTGGCACGACGCCAACCCCACCGACGGCAAGCCGCTCACGTCGGCCGAGTACGCCGCGGCGTGGCTGACCTATCTGGCGCAGCAGGCGCAGGCGGGCAAGCCCGTCGACCCGGCCGCGAAGCCCGACGCCAAGAGCATCGAGTCCGCACTCAACGCCGCGCAGAGCGCCGCCGCCGGCGCCACCGCGGCAGCACCGACGACCAACCCGCTCGCGCCCGCGCCGGCCACCCCGACCGAGGCCGCCGCCGACTCCGCCGAACAGAACGCGGCCGTCGCGGCGACGCCGACCACCACCCCTGCCATCCCGGCAGAGGCCACCCCGACCGAGGCCCCCCCGACGGAGGACGCGGAAGCTGCCGGCACCGAGTCGGCCACCACTCCCGATACCTCTGATCCGGCCGCCGCAGCGACCACCGCCGCAGCGCCCACCACCACCGCCGCGCCGACGGCCACATCCGCGGCGAACTGACCGCTACAGCCAGCCGTTCTCCTCGGCCAACCGGACGGCCTCGGCACGGGTGCGCGCGCTGGTCTTGCCGATCGCCGCGGACAGGTGATTGCGGACCGTTCCCTCCGACAGGTGCAGGTGCCGTGCCAGATCCGCGACGGTGCCACCGCTGCGTGCGGCCCGCAGCACGTCGGTCTCGCGACCGGTCAGCGGGGAGGCGCCGACGCTGAGCGTCGCCGCCGCGAGCGTCGGGTCGACCACCCGCAGGCCGGCGTGCACCCGGCGGACCGCCTCGGCCAGTTCCCGGGCGGGCGTGTCCTTGACGATGAACCCACCTGCCCCGGCCTCCATCGCCCGGCGCAGGTAGCCGGCCCGGCCGAACGTGGTCACCATCAGCACCCGACACTGCGGCACCGCGTCGCGCAGCGCCGCTGCGGCGGCCAGCCCGCCCATGCCCGGCATCTCCACGTCCAACAGTGCGACGTCGGGGCAGTACTCACGGGCCGCCTCGACCGCGTCCTCGCCCGTACCCGCCTCGGCAACCACCTGCAGGTCCGGCTCGAGGTCCAGCAGTGCGGCCAGGGCGCCGCGCACCAAGGCCTGGTCGTCCGCCAGCAACAGCCGGATCATCCGGCCACCTGCACCCGCAGGCTCACTCCGCCCAGGTCCGACCGCGACAGCACCAGTACCCCGCCGGCCGCATCGACCCTGTCCTGCAAGCCCTTCAAACCCGTCCCCTCGGTCGTCGCACGGGCACCCGTCCACGCGGCCGTCGACATGCCTCCACCATCATCGGCCACCTCGAGCACCTCGGCGCTCAAACGCACCCGGCACCGGCCGGCGCCGCTGTGCCGCACCACATTGGTGATGCCTTCACGAAGCGCCCACGCGAACAGGTCGCGGCGCCGCTCCGGAACGTCGTCGATCGAGTTCGGCAGTTGCGCGGCGATCCCGGCCGCCTCCAGCGCCGACCGAGCCCCGGCGAGCTCCCCGGTCAACGTGACGTTGCGGAGCCCGACGACGGTCCGGCGCACGTCGGCGAGGGACTGCCGCGCCAGCGCTTCGACGTCGGCGATCTCCCGGCGCGCACGGTCGCCGCCGATGGAGTCGGCACCGGCGGATCCGTCGGAACGGACCGAGTCGAGCAGCCGTCCCGCCAACTCGGCCTTGATGGTGATCACCGAGAGCGAGTGGCCGAGGATGTCGTGGATGTCTCGGCCGAGGCGTTCCCGTTCGGCGACGACGGCCAACGCGGAGAGCTGTTCGCGCACCTGCGCCAGTTCGAGGTTACGCAGGATCAGCATCGACACGCCCCACCCGGCAAAGGCGGACAGCAGCAGCTGGACCACGAAGAACCCGCCTGATTCCCAGCCGTCCATGAACGCCGACGCGAGCAGAATCGCCGCGACCAGCCCGGCCGCCACCGACCAGCCCGAGCGGTTCGGCAGCGTCATCGTCGCGAGCGTGGCGATGTAGATGGTGCCGGTCAACGCGGTCTGGCCCGCGAGCGGAACCAGCGCGACGACGAGGGCCCCCATCGCCACGAGCGAGAGCCACACCCACCACGGTGGCTCGAGGTTCAGCGCACGGCGGTACCGGGTCACCCGGGCGAAGGTCGCCGCGAACACGACGGCGAACGCGACGATCGCCGCTACGCCGACGGCCTTCGCCCACAGGGCCGGCCGGTCCAGCACCGCGCAGACCGGGTACCACAGGTACACCAGCCAGATCGCGGAGAACAGCCAGCCGTAGTTGATCGGCCTCCGCACACCCGCCGGCTCACCTGCCTTCACCGCGCCCACGCTATCCCCCGGGTTCAGACCCGCTGGGTGTCGCGCCGGAAGGCGACGGCCGCACCCACCACGAACACTGCCGCCCACACCACGATGTTGACCACGGCGAGGGCGATGCCGCCGGCGCTGTCCCCGGTCAGTGCGGCGTGCGCGAGCCTTGCCAGCCCGTAGGTCGGTACGAACTTCGCGATCGTCCCGAAGACCCCACCGTCGAGGGGGACGAACAGTCCACCGGCGAAGGCGAGCACAGCCAGTCCCGGTCCGAGGAACTGCATCACGTTCTCCGAGGGCAGCAGGTAGCCCACGAACAATCCGAACGCGGCGAAGACGGCCGACCCCGACCACGCGACCAACGGGGCGACCATCCACACCCGCGGGTCCGCCTCGGCGCCGCTGAGCGCGCCGAGCATGAAGACGATTGCCACGGAGGCGAGACCGAGGCTCATCGCGACCAGTACCTTGATGCCGACGTACGCGACCGGACGCAGCGGGGTCAGCCGCAGCTGCCGGCTCCAGCCCTGGGCGCGCTCGACCGCGACCATCGCGCCGCCGCTGGTGGTGGCGATCATCGCACCGTAGACGGCCATCGAGATCATCACGAACGCGCTCACGTTGCCGTGCCAGCCGTCCGGGTACTGGGTCTTGTAGTTCCCGGACAGTCCGAAGATCAGGTAGAAGATCGGCGGCATCGCCAGCGTGAAGACGACGGTGCGCCGATTGCGCAGCAGCCGGCGCAGTTCCAGGCCGAGGAAGCGCGCGCTGAACCCGCCCAGCGGCGGGACGCGGCGATCGACAGTGGTGGCGGTCATGACAGGCTCCCTTCGGTCGCCTGTGCGTGAGCTGCGGGCCCACGCACGCGGTCGTCTGCGGTCAGTGCGAGGAAGGCATCCTCGAGCCCCCGCGCGGTGATCTCCAGGTCGCGAGCGTCGGTGACGGTCAGCAGATGCCGTGCGACCGCATCGGAGTCGTTGGTGTGCAACAACACCCGATCACCACGCCGCTCGACCCGTTCCACCCCAGGCAATCCCAGCAGACCGGCCGGGTCGACGCCGGGCAGCGTGGCGGCGACGACCCGTCCCGAGGCGAGGTTCTTGATCTCGGCGGCGCTCCCGTCGGCGACCACTCGGCCCTTGCGCACCAATACGATCCGATCGGCGTAAGCGTCGGCCTCGTCGAGGTAGTGGGTGGCGAACAGCACGGTGCGCCCCCGCATCGAGTCCTGGCGCATAGCCGCCCAGAACTCGCGCCGGCCCTCGACGTCCATGCCGCTGGTCGGCTCGTCGAGCACCATCAGGTCGGGGTCGGGCAGCAGTGCCATCGCGAACCGCAGCCGTTGCTGTTGCCCGCCGGAGCACTTGTGCACCAGCCGCCCGGCGATCTCGGTGATGCCGGCGCGGTCGAGCACCTCGTCGACCGGCCTGGTGCTCGTATACAGCGACGCGATCATCTCGACTGTCTCGCGGACGGTGACGTCGCGCAGCAGACCGCCGGACTGCATCACGGCGGCGACCCGTCCCGACGCTACCGCCTCGCCGGGGTCGAACCCGAACACGCGAGCGGTGCCGTGATCGGGCCGGGCGAGCCCGAGCAGAAGGTCGATCGTCGTCGACTTGCCGGCCCCGTTCGGGCCGAGGAACGCGACGATCTCCCCCGGCTGCACCGTCAACGACAATCCGTCCACGGCCCGGACGCGGCCTTCCCCTTTGACCGCGAAGCTCTTTCGCAGATCGCGCAGTTCCAGCGCGGGTGTTGTGATCATGTCCACGAGCCTGCCGCCGGACGCCCCGCGGCACCCCGGATGTCGATCACGACCTTTCCATGACAAATGTCATGAGTGCCGCCGTCGTGCGAGGATTGTCCGACCCGCACCGGAAGGACTCCTCACCGCGATGACCGCGCCCGTGATCGGCCCACGCCCCCGTAGTCCGCTCGCGGCGTTGGGCAGGTGGGTCGGATCCCGCGAGCTGACAATGCGCCTGCGTCCGCTGATCCTGTTTCTCGAATCGCACCTGCGGGCGTGGACGAACAACCGGGTCAGCCTGGTCGGCATCGCCGGGCTGCCGTCCTTGCAGATCACCGTGCCGGGGCGCAAGACCGGACTGCCCCGCACGACCGCGCTGCTGTGCGTACCGTTCGGGCGCGGCTATGTCGTCGCCGGCTCGAACTGGGGGCTGCCCAAGCACCCCCTTTGGTCGGCGAACCTACGCGCGGTCGACACCGCCCGGGTGAAGGTCGGCGCGGCCGAGTCCGAGATGCGTGTGCGGATGGTCGAGGGCGACGAACGCGCCGCACTGTGGCAGGGCCTGGTGCACTATTGGCCGGGGTACGCGATGGAGCAACGCCTCGCGTGCGGACGCGAGTTCCGCGTGTTCCTGCTCGAACCCGCGGCCGATGCGGCTGCGCAGTCCCATGCCGCGCCCGAGTCGCACACCCGACGCAGCGCCTGACCGCTCAGCCCCGCACGTCCCACAGGTGGTGCACCGGCTCGTGCACCAGGTAGCGGGCCAGCGAGTCGACCGTGAACTCCATCCCGTCGCCGCGCCGACCGGTACGCGCACGGTCGCCCACGGGAACCGCCGCGAACGCATCCGCAACCCGGTTCGCCTGCGCGACAAGGGCGGTCGCGACCTGGCCCGGGTCCTGCTCCGCATAGGCCTGCTGCACCGCCGCGTCGTCGCCCGACCACTCGGAGAACCGCGGACCGTCCTCGGTCAGCATCGACGCCAGCCGGTCGGCGAACACCGCGCACACGTCCCGCACGTGCGCGGCGTACTCGACCGGCGACCAGGTGTGCGGGTCGGGCCGGCGCGCCGCGTCCGGACGGGCGAGCACGGCACCGAATCCCGCGGCGGCCGTGCGGATCGATTCCGGGATCCGCACGTACTCGACGGTCGACGCGTCGAGCCCGCAGTCCGGGCAGCGCCGGCCGATCACCCAGGTCCAGTCCTTGGTGTCCGGGGTGATCGCCGCCCCTGCCTCGCCCATGGCTACGCCCCGAGGAGACGCTCGGCCAGGTAGCCCTCGACCTTGTCCAGCGCGATGCGCTCCTGGCTCATGGTGTCGCGCTCGCGGATCGTCACCGCCTGGTCCTCGAGCGTGTCGAAGTCGACGGTGATGCAGAACGGGGTACCGACCTCGTCCTGGCGACGGTAGCGGCGGCCGATGGCGCCGGCGTCGTCGAAGTCGACGTTCCAATTGCGGCGCAACGTCGCGGCCAGGTCCTTCGCCTTCGGGCTCAGATCGGCATTGCGCGAGAGCGGCAGCACCGCGGCCTTGACCGGGGCCAGCCGGCGGTCGAGCCGCAGCACCGTGCGCTTGTCGACCCCGCCCTTGGCGTTGGGGGCCTCGTCCTCGCAGTAGGCGTCGACCAGGAACGCCATCATCGAGCGGCCCAGTCCGGCGGCCGGCTCGATCACGTACGGGGTGTAGCGCTCGCCCGAGGCCTGGTCGAAGTAGTTCAGATCGGTGCCGGAGTGCTCCGAGTGGGTCTTGAGGTCGAAGTCGGTGCGGTTGGCCACGCCCTCGAGCTCACCCCAGTCGCTGCCCTGGAACCCGAAGCGGTACTCGATGTCGACGGTCCGCTTGGAGTAGTGGGAGAGCTTCTCCTTCGGGTGCTCGAACAGGCGCAGGTTCTCCGGCTTGATGCCGAGGTCGGTGTACCAGGACATGCGGTGGTCGATCCAGTACTGGTGCCACTGCTCGTCCTCGCCGGGCTTGACGAAGAACTCCATCTCCATCTGCTCGAACTCACGGGTGCGGAAGATGAAGTTGCCGGGGGTGATCTCGTTGCGGAAGCTCTTGCCGATCTGGCCGATGCCGAACGGCGGCTTGCGGCGCGAGGTGGTCAGCACGTTCGCGAAGTTGACGAAGATGCCCTGCGCGGTCTCGGGCCGCAGGTAGTGCAGCCCTTCCTCGGACTCGACCGGGCCGAGGTGCGTCTTGAGCATCATGTTGAAGTCGCGCGGCTCGGTCCACTGGCCGACGGTGCCGCAGTCCGGGCAGGCGAGAACGTCCATCGCGACGTCATCGGGGTTGTCGAGGCCCTTCTTCTCCGCGTAGGCCTCCTGCAGGTGGTCCTGGCGGTGCCGCTTGTGGCAGTTCAGGCACTCGACGAGCGGGTCGTTGAAGACGCCGACGTGGCCGGACGCCACCCATACCTCGCGAGGCAGGATCACCGAGGAGTCCAGGCCCACCACGTCGTCGCGGCTGGTGACCATGTTGCGCCACCACTGCCGCTTGATGTTCTCCTTGAGCTCGACGCCGAGCGGGCCGTAGTCCCACGCCGACTTGGTGCCGCCGTAGATCTCGCCGCACGGGAACACCAGGCCGCGGCGCTTGGCCAGGTTGACGACGGTGTCGATGCGGTTGGTCTTACCTGCCACGGAACGCTGCTCCCGGTCGTGAGTGGTGCTCGGAATTGAGGACGGGCGCGGCGGCCACCGCGCAGCCGGCACCGAGGTGCCGCGCGGGGGCCGTGAACCCGAGTCCCACCTTATCCGGATCGGGCATCGGGTTCACCCGCCGCCTCACGGCCCGCGAACACTCCCGACGGACGCCGCAGCGCAAGGCCGCCGGCCGCCGTCAACTCTTCGCGGGTGAGCGGCTCCGCACCCAGCTCGGGTCGTAGGCATGGGCCAGGCGCGCGAGGGTCAGTGCGGCGAGCAACAGCCCGAAGTCGCGCAGGGCGATGTCGTAGAAGCCGGGATATGACAGCAGGTTGATGACGATGCCCGCGAGCCAGGCGGCGACCACGAAGGCTGCATAGCGCGGCTTGATCGCGACGGCGATGCCGGCGACGATCTCGATGGCCCCCACCACCAGCATGGTCTGGTGGGTGGTCAGCGGGCTCAGGTCCGCGACCCACGGGGCGAGGTAGTGGTCCCAGTCGGTGAGGACCCCGAAGAACTTGTCGATGCCGAACCACAACGGCAGCACGGTGAACCCGATCCGCAGCAGCCAGAACGCCGCATAGCCGGGGTCCGTGCGCACCCGCTCCATCGTCTCCGACAGGTGGTGGTCGTGCATCGGCGCATGCGCAACGATGGCCATGATCCAACCTCCAATTTCTATCGATGACTTACTTCGCTTTTACAATGCGCGCACCAGGCTCTTGAGTCAATAAAGATTGCCTATAGAAACGTGTGGCGACACCTTGACATGCGCAGAAGTGCATATGAAAATGATTGTGAATTTCTTTCCGGCGCCGTACCCCGGCGACCGGGCCGTCGATTCCTCGCAGGAGCCACCTCGTGACGATCATCTCGCATCCGGCGGAGGACGCCCCCGACTGCGCGGGGAGCGCCGCCCCCGCAGAGCTGCCGACCAAGCAGGTCATGGAGGGCGCCGGCGAGATCCTGCGCGCCCTGGCCGCCCCGGTCCGGATCGCGATCGTGCTGCAACTGCAGGAGGGTCCGCGCTGCGTGCACGAGTTGGTCGAGGCGCTCGACGCCACCCAGCCGCTGATCAGCCAGCACCTGCGGGTGCTCAAGTCGGCGGGGGTCGTGCGCGGCGACCGCGCCGGACGCGAGGTGCTCTACCAGCTGATCGACGACCACCTCGCCCACATCGTGCTCGACGCGGTCGCCCACGCGGAGGAGCAGTCGGGGGCCGACCGATGAGCGCGCCCAAGCCGGTCGGCATCCGGTCGACGAAGCAGCGCAGCGCGATCTCGTCGCTGCTCGACGAGATCACCGAGTTCCGGTCGGCGCAGGATCTGCACGACGAGTTGCGCCGGCGCGGTCAGGGCATCGGCCTGACCACCGTCTATCGGACACTGCAATCACTGGCCGACGCCGGCGCGGTCGACGTGCTGCGCACCGACAGCGGCGAGGCCGTCTACCGGCGCTGCTCGACCGGACACCACCACCACCTGGTCTGCCGCGAGTGCGGACACACCGTCGAGGTCGAGGGCCCGGCCGTGGAGAAATGGGCCCAGTCGATCGCCGACGAGCACGGCTTCGCCGACATCAGCCACACCGTCGAGGTGTTCGGCACCTGCCGCGACTGCACCGACCGCGACACCGCCTGAGCCCCATCGGGACCTACCTACGAGGTCCCGATCAGCGACTCCAGCGCGTCCATGACCCGGGCCAGACCGAACGACCAGGCCGCCTCCGCGCTGTAGACGCCGTTCATCGCCGCTCCCGCGGCCGCACCGACGCGCTGGGCGAGCGGGAAGTCGTCACCGAGGTACCGGGCCAATCGCTGCTGCCACGAGTGCCAGACCAGCGTCATGTCGGCGGCGCGCGGGTCGGGCCGCCGTGCCTGCGCCGAGGCTCGGACGAAGTCCGTGACAAAGGTGAGCGCGGCATCCGTCTCGAGGTCGCCCAGACCTGTGTCGTCGAACGCATGTAGCCCGTGGTCGTACTGCGCGATCGTCCCGGGCCCCATCGCGACGCGCTGATCGGTGACGTCCAGCAGCCACCAGTGCCCGGTATACAGGCCCAGTTCCGACTCGGCGAGCTCCTGCACCCGCACCCGCCACTCTCCGGCGACGAATCCACCTGCACACCAACCACTCCGGACAGAATCCGCCATCAGTACGAGCAGATCGTCACGTGAGCCGATGTGCGTGTAGACCGACATCGCGGAGATCCCGAGATCGTCGGACAGGCGCCGCACGGTCGTCGCCTCCAGCCCCTCGGCGTCTGCGATCTCGACGGCCGCATCGACGACCTGCGATGTGGTGACCTTGGCGCGCGGCCCGCGCGAGCCGCGCACGGACACATCCGGATGGTCGCGCCACAGCAGGTCGATGAGTTCCCGGGCCACCTGCGCCTCCACTCTCGCGGAATGCCGTCATTGCGGAATACCTTATACGACGTATAACATTGTACGTCGTACACTGTTTTCTCGACCCGAAGGTCCCCATGAAGATCACCAGCACCGCCCTGTCGCTGAATGTCGCCGACGTCACCGCGTCGTCGGAGTTCGCGACGACCAACTTCGGCTTCACCGAGGCGATGTCCGCAGACGGATTCGTCTCGCTGACCCACCCCAGCGCAGGTGTCAACGTGATCTTCCTGCGCACCGGTCTGGAGACCTTCAAACCCGCGTCGATCGCCGGCCCAGCCGGTCAGGGAACTCTCATCGCGTTCGTCGTCGAGGACATCGACGCCGAGTTCTCCCGGATCGCCGCCGCGGGCGCCCAGGTCGTCACCGCACCGGAGACCGAACCATGGGGCGAGCGCTATTGTCAGTTCGCCGACCCGAATGGGATCGTGTGGCAACTCGTGCAGTGGGTGTGATTCGAGGTACGACGGCCGGACGCACGCCCGCCGCCGTCAATGCGCGAATCCACGCTCGGCGGCGACGCCGAAGTGATCGCCGCCCTTGCGTGCGGGATTGTCCGCCCCCCACTCGCGGACCCGATCGGCGGGCACCATCTGCGGAATATGCTTGCGACAGTGGATGTATGCCTCCTCGACGTCGACGAGAACCCAGCGTTCGGCCCGGCGGCCGCGCAGCCTCTCGACAGGCAGGTCGGGATGTGCGGCGCGGACGTCGTCGTCGACCACGATGCTGGCGGTTCCGTTGACGTGCAGGCCGATCAACTCGTCGACGAAGTCGGCCATGAAGATCCCGACGTGTGGGTTCTCGACGATGTTGCCGAGGCTGGCCAGCACCCCGTTGCCCTGATACTCGGGGTAGCCGATCAACTCCTCGGAGAAGACGTGGACGAAGCCGGGCGGCCCGGCCCGCATCGACACGTCGCACGAGCCGTCGGCCGCCGATGTGCCGACGAACATCAACTCCCTCCGCGCGACGAACTCGATCATCGCGGCATTCAGCCGCGTGCACATCTGGCGGGTGTAGAAGCGGTCCGCGCGGAACGCGGTCCCCAACTGCTCCTGCATGACCTGCTCGCCGCGGGTGCCGCAGGCGGTGGTGTCGATGCTCGTCTGCCCGGTCGGGTTCTGGTCGGCATTGGACATCGTTGTTCTCCTTGCGCGAGAACGGTGATTCGACGCCGTCGCCTCTGAGGGTCGCGCCGGCCGCCGGCTGCCGCCACCCACCCCAGGGGGACATTCTCCTCACCTGGGGTGGTTGCGGCGCGCGCCGACGGGAAAGGACCGACTCGTCCGGGAGACGCCTCGCAGGGTGGGGCGACCGACACCCTTGGGCCCCTGGCGCACCCCGCGGTGACTCTCGACGATTGGTGCGAGACAACGAATCCCCGATCGAGAATGCGGAGGCGATCATGCCCGCTCATCAGAACGAACCGACGACCGCGGCGCAGGCCCGGGCCGAGGGGTCCCGAGCCGGCGCCAGGACCAGGGCGTACGGGGTGGTCGCCTACGCCCTGTTCCTGGTAGTGTTCCTCTATACGATCGGCTGGGTCGAGGGACTCGTCGTGCCGCGCAACATCGATGACGGTCCGACTGCTTCGACGACAGTCGCGGTCCTGATCGACCTCGGGCTGCTGTCGCTGTTCGCCGTCCAGCACTCCGTGATGGCCCGACCGGCGTTCAAGCGCCGATGGACCCGGCTCGTCCCGCCGGCGGCCGAACGCTCCACCTACGTGCTGTGCGCGACCGCGGCGTTGGCGCTGGTGATGTGGCAGTGGCGGCCGATCCCAGATGCTGTGTGGGCGTTCGGCCCCACGCCCGCCCGCACCGCCGTCTATGCACTCTCGATGGCCGGGTGGGCGCTCGTGCTGGTCGCGACCTTCGCGATCGACCATCTCGACCTGTTCGGACTCCGCCAGGCGTTCCGCCGGCACGAAGATGGTGTCGCCGCAACCGAATTCCGGATGCCCGCGCTCTACCGCCTGGTCCGCCATCCCCTCTACCTCGGATTCGTCATCGCCTTCTGGGCCGCGCCGACGATGACGGTCGGGCGACTGCTGTTCGCGGCCGTCACCACCGCGTACATCCTCGTCGCCATCCGCTTCGAGGAACGCGACCTGATCACCTCGTTCGGCGACCGCCGCCGCAGCTACCGGCGGCGGGTGCCGATGCTCGTCCCGGTACCGCGACCGTCGCACGCTCGCGTGCAGCGATCGGCGTAACCGTAAGGCGCTCAACATGAGCCGCACACCCGCGTACTACCGCGACCAGCCGGACTGGCGTGAGCTGCAGCAGTTCCTGCCCGCCCGCCTGCGCTTGAGCGACGCGACCGCCCCCGTCGAGCAGTTCTGGGACTGGCGCGGGCACCGCGTCCACCTCGACCGCTACCCCGCGCCGTGCGCGAGGGCCAAGGTCGTCCTGCACCACGGCGTGGGCACCAACGGCCGCCAGATGTCGCTGATCCTGGGCGCACCCTTGGCCGCCCGTGGCTTCGAGACGGTCGCGCCGGACAACCTCGGCTACGGCCTGACGCAGGTGAGGCCCGGCGCCACACCCTCCTACGACGACTGGGTGGACCTGGTGGTGGACCTCCTCGCCCACGAACGGGCACGCGACGACCGTCCGATCGTGCTCTTCGGCCTCAGCGCCGGTGGCATGCTGGCGTATCACGTCGCCGCGAAGGCGCCCCGCGGAACCCTTGCGGGCATCGTCGGCATGGCGTTCCTCGACCAGCGCAGCCGCCGGGTGCGGGACGAGACCGCACACAGCAGGCTCACCGCACGGGTCGGCGGGCCGCTCATGGTTGGTCTGGCGAAGACCCCGGCGGCAACGCTGAGGTACCCGATGCGCCTGGCATCGAGGATGTCGGCACTGGCCAACGATCCGGGCGCACAGAGCGTCCTGATGAAGGACCGCACCTCTGCAGGGAACTGGGTCAGCGTCCGCTTCCTCGGCCGTTACCTGAGCCATGCCCCCGCCGTCGAACCCGAGGACTTTGACCGCTGCCCGATACTGCTGACCCAGCCCGCCGCGGACCGGTGGACTCCGCTCCATCTCAGCGCACCGTTCCTGTCTCGGATCACGATGTCGCCGGTCGAGATCGTCCCCCTCGACAACGCCGGCCACTATCCGCTCGAAGAGCCGGGGCTGACCCAACTGCAGGACGCCGTCGCCGACTTCGTCGACGCACACAGCGCCTCGAAGCTAGCGTGACGGGCGAAGGGTTCCACGCCGCCCGCCCCATTCGACCTGTCGCCGGGCGAACGGCCCGAGGAGGATCGCCATGAGCAACTGGGGCACCGTGATCACCGGGACGCCGACGTCGACCGGAAGGTTCGGAGTCGGCGGAACCGACCTGGGCATCCCGTATCTGCGCACCCACGACGGCAGTTCGGGCTATGTCTTCGGCGACACCTTCGCCGGTGACACCGTCGGCTCCGGGAACTGGCGCTCACCGGTCCTGCTGATCCAGGAGGCGTTCGACCCGACCGGTGACACCGCGATCTCGTTCACCTCCGGCATCGGCGGCAACCCGGCCACCCAACTGCTCACCTACACCCACGACGCCGACAACGGCCACGGGTCCGAGGTCACCCGCATCCCCAACGATGCGATCGAGATCGACGGGCGCACCTGGCTGACCTACACCGCAGTGCGCGACTGGACCGCCGTCGACGACCGGTACGGCGCACTGTATGCGGCACTGGCCTATTCGGATGACCACGGCCGGACCTGGACAGACCACGCCGTCGTCTGGCCCAACGACGGATCCGACGGGTACGGCGGCTGGTCGCCACTGATGATGCAGTCGTTCGCCGGCATCGGCAACAACGATGACGACGGCCACCTGTACATCGCCGCCAAGGAATGGGGCCGCGCCCACAACCAGAACGGGCCCATCCTGATGCGGGTACCCGCCACCTCGGCAGCCATTCTCGACAAGGCCCGGTACCAGCACTGGGGCTACGACGGCAGCTGGCGGTGGGGCAGCCCCACGCCGACACCGCTGTTCGACGGCATGGGCCCGATAGGCGAGCTGAGCGTGCAGAACATCGGCGGCACCTGCTGCATGTCCTACTTCGACGTGAACGGCTACTGCATCTCCACCCGCACCGCCCCCGCCATCGACCGGGTCTGGACCGGGCCGACCCAGCAGATCCACGGGCAGGCGCCGTGGTGGAAGCCGGGGTTCACCGCGTTCCCGCAGCTCTACGGCGGCTACATCCACCCCGCCAGCGCATCGCCGACGAGCCTGACCCTGACCGTGTCGCAATGGAACACGGCCCGCGGCAGGCCGTATCAGGTCATGCAGTTCGACGGCATCAACCCGTGAACGATCTTCAGGCCGTGACCGTGAACTCGTTCGACAGTCCGCTGAACGGAGTGGTCCGGCCGTCGAGCGTCCGGGAGTCACCGCGGTAGGTGACCCGATACCGACCAAGGGCGGTGTTCGCGGGCACGTCCCAGGTGATGGTCGTGGTGGTGACCGGTCCGGCGTTGTCGAAGTAGATCTTCGTGGCCCAGTCGCTGTCGTCGGCGACCCGCACCCACCGGTCGCCGTCCCGGCGCTCGACGGTCAGGTACGTGTCGTCACGGCGCAGGTTGTTGTTCGGGTTCGCTCCCGAGAACCTCGCCCGTGCCATGCCGCCGCGCCGGACCGTGTCCGCGACCGGCGTGAGCAGTTGACCGTAAGCGGTGCCGGGCGCCGCGACATCGACGAACGCATTGCCCACTGGCGCCGCCGGGAGCTTGCCGGTGAGGTCGCCGTCGGTGCGCCCCGGGGCGACCGGTTTGCCCGACCGCATCGCCACCGCCAGTTCGTCGGCGATCTGCTGGACCGCGGGCAGTTGCCACTTGCCGAAGACGGTCGCGCCGCCCTCGTAGTCCTGGTTCTCGTACTCCTCGGGTGTGGTCAGGTAGTGACCGTACGAGTTTGTGTAGCCCTGCACCACAACGTGTTCCACCGGAACGCCGAGCGTGGCGGCGAGCCCACGTCGCAGCCGCAGGCCCGCGACCACCGTCGGCTCGAAGCCGCACGCGAACAGGTAGGTGTCACCCAACCGGACCAGATAGAACGGCAGCTGCTGCTGGACGGTACCGGGCACCAGCCCGACCGGCAGCAGGATGTCCTTCGGGGCCTGCTCACGCTTGAGCCAGTCCGGGACCACGACCTCGTTGACCTTGCGCACCCACGGGTTGCCGCCGCGCTCGCCCTCGTTCAAGCCGAGCTCGGGCATGCCGCCGCCGTCTTCCTGGCTGCTGGCGGCGAACGCGGCCCCGAGCATCGCCGGCGTCGTGTGGTGGGTGCGGCCGTCGCCGGTGTACTGCGAGCGCACGGTCACCGCGCTCATGTCGACGTACTTCCAACGGACGTCGATCGCACCGGCAATCGGGCGGGCACCGACGCCGACCTGCCGCGACGCCGCCTCGTACTGCCGCTCGCCGATGATCCGGGTGTTGGCGAACGCGTCGTCGGTCGGACCGGTGCCGGGCATCCGGTCCAGGTTCGGCGTGACGTCGCCTGGCGTGGACTGGCTGAACGCGGTGACCAGCGCCGGTGAGGCGTGCGAGGTGTAGTCGACGCCGGCGGCGCGCTCCCATCGCAGCGCCGCGTACCCCTTGTTGTCCGAGCTGGAGAGCAGGTTCGTCGGCGGCATGCTGGTGCCGTGGGTGGCGAACCAGTTGATGACGCCGACGAGCTTGCCGCCGCGGGTGATCTGCAGGTTCACCGAGTTGGGGTCGATCTTGAGCGGGAACGGCGCCTTGTCGGCTGCGGGGTCACGGTCGAACGCCTTCGGTGACCGGTTCACACCGGCGTCGTCGAGTTGGCCGCGGGTCATCGCCACCTCGGACGGGGCGAGGTCGCGGTGCGCGCGCTCGATCGCGTCGACGATGCCGGCCACGTTGGACTCGAAGGTCGCCGGGCGGAAGCCGAAGGTGGTGATGTCGACGAGCAGGTGCCCGTCGGTCCCGCCGGGCGCCGAGTGGGTGTGCGTCGCGGCGAGCAGCACGTTGCCCTGGTGGTAGACGCCGGGGAAGCGGGCCTGCAAGCGCCGCAGCACCTCCTGGAAGATGCTCTCGAACATCAGCCCGATCTCGACGGTGACGTGCGCGAACCGCGGCCCGTCCGGCGACTGCGCGAACACGAACGCCCGGGCCCGCTGGCGCAGGTGCAGGCCCGCGCTGGATTGCGCGGGCACGGCATAGCCGTTCATCCCCGCACCCAGCGGCTCCCCGGTGGAGTCGCCGATGCCGCGGCCGACCAGCATCGCGGCGCCGCCGGCGGGCAGCGCGGCGGAGAGCCCGGGGAACAACGCTCCGGTCGCGGCGACCGCCCCGACGACGACGCCACCGGCGAGCACGCGCCGGCGGGAAACGTGGGTGCTCCGGAACTGCTGGTGATCGTGTTCACTCACGCGATCATGAATACACCAAGCGTCCGTTTGGTTCCAGAGGGCAGGCGAGATTCCCTGGCAGTCGATCCGACGAACGTCGGGACGCCAGTGTTCGGAAACAGCGCCGTGAGGCGCTCTTCCCCCGCCCTCACAGCCGGCGTCGACGTGCTGTCCGAGTGTGGTCGTCGTAATGTCTGTACCCATGGAGAACACCCCATTCGGGCGGATCATCACGGCGATGGTGACGCCGATGCACGACGACGGTTCGATCGACTACGACGGGTTGCAGCGGCTTGCCGTGCACCTCGCCGACCACGGGCATGACGGGCTGTTGGTCAACGGCACCACCGGCGAGTCGGCGACGACGACCGACGACGAGGACTACGACTGTGTGCGGGCGGTCGTGGAGGCGGTGGGAGATCGGGTCGCGGTGATGGCCGGGTGCGGCACCAACGACACCGAGCATTCCGCGCGGGCCGCCCGCGAGATGGTCGCCCGTGGCGCCGACGCGCTGCTGATTGTCACGCCGTACTACAACAAGCCGCCGCAGGACTGCATCGTCGAGCATTTCCGGATGGTCGCCGAGGCGGGCGATGGGACGCCGGTGATGCTCTACGACATTCCGAGTCGCACGGGCACCGCGCTGTCGACGGAGACGATCCGACGGGCCGCGGATATCGAGCAGGTGAAGGCCGTCAAGGACGCGAAGGGCGACTTATTCGAGGCGTCGCGACTGATGGCCGAGACCGGCCTGCTCTGGTACTCCGGCGACGACGTCGTCAACCTCGCGCACCTGGCGCAGGGTGCCACAGGAATCGTCTCCGTCGTCGGTCACGTGGCGGGCGACCTGTACGCGGAGATGCTGGCCTGCATAGACAGGGGCGACCTGCCGCGTGCACGGGCGATTCACACCCAGCTCATCCCGGCGGTGGACGCGATCATGCACACCTCCCAAGGCGCGATCCAGGTGAAGGCGGCGCTCAAGATGCTGGGCCTGATCGAGTCGGATCAGCTGCGGATGCCGCTACGCCAGGGTCCGGCCGAACACCTCGAGAAGCTACGCAACGGGCTGGCGGCGTCCGGGCTCAGGTGAGGGCGCGCACTGCGACGCTATCCGTTCAGCGCGCGCAGGCTCTCCCTCATCTCGCCGACCCCGGACAGCACCAGCAACAGCATGGTACGCAGCGCCTCCGGTTCCAGGGTTCCGGCCGGAAACGTGTACTGCAACAGAACGTCCGCGGAGTCCGGACGCTCGATGACGTTGACCGAACCGAACTGCACCGATTCGGCGGCACGGGCGACCGTTGCCCGCAGGTCCGGCCCCAGCGGGATGTCCCACGCGAGCACACAGGTCATCGACAGCACATCGAGCCCGTCGGCCAACGCGAACGCGCGCACCGCGCAGGGCGCACCGGCGTAGTCGAAGCTCAGCGCGTCGTCGCCGTTGGTCGGCGCGGCGGGCGAGCGCATGTCCACCAACGGTCCCAACTGAACCCGGACCCGTTCGCGCAGTTCCGCCAGGGCGCCGACCTCCGAGTCGGTCACTTGACTCCCCCGAACCGGCGGTCGCGCGAGGCGTACTCGACGCACGCCGCCCACAGGTCGCGGCGGTCGAAGTCGGGAAACAGCTTCTCCTGGAACACCATCTCCGCGTAGGCGGACTGCCAGATCAGGAAGTTCGACGTGCGCTGCTCGCCGGAAGGCCGCAGGAACAGGTCGACGTCGGGCATGTCGGGCTCATCCAGGTACTTCGCGACGGTCGCCTCGGTGACCTTCTCCGGGTTGATCTCCCCCGACGCCACCCGACGGGCGATCTCCCTTGCCGCATCGGCGATCTCGGCGCGGCCGCCGTAGTTGACGCACATCGTCAGCGTCATCGTGGTGTTGTGCTCGGTCAGCTCCTCGGCGACCTCGAGCTCCTTGATCACCGACGCCCACAGGCGCGGGCGGCGGCCGGCCCACCGTACCCGCACCCCCATCTCGTGCATCTCGTCGCGCCGGCGGCGGATCACGTCCCGGTTGAAGCCCATGAGGAACTTGACCTCCTCGGGGCTGCGCTTCCAATTCTCCGTGGAGAACGCGTACGCCGAGAGCCACTTGACGCCGATCTCGATGCAGCCCTCGACGGTGTCCATCAACACCGCCTCGCCGCGCTCGTGTCCGGCCGTGCGAGGCAGCCCGCGGTCTTGCGCCCAGCGGCCGTTGCCGTCCATCACCAGCGCGACGTGCCGCGGGATCAGCTCCGGCTGCAGGATCGGCGCCCGCGCGCCCGAGGGGTGCGCGCTCGGGGGCCGGATCTCGCGGGAGGGCCGTCCCTTCATCGTCTTTGCCTGGGCGTCAGATGCTCGCCGTCGCTGGATCACGGTCCCCATCTTGCCCGACCCCACCCGGGTGCGGGCGAGCGCGCTCGATCAACGGAAGCGTGCGCAGCTGTCGCTCCAGGTGCCACTGGAGGTGCGCGGCCACCAAGCCGCTGGCCTGACCGCGGACGGCGTCGGACGTACCTTCGGTCTCCGCCCACCGGCCCCGGTACAGCGCGTCCATGAGCTCGAGCACGCCCGGCGACGGGGTCGCCGCGCCCGGCGGCCGGCAGTGCACGCAGACCGCTCCCCCGGCGGCGACGTGGAAGGCCCGGTGCGGCCCCGGCGCCGCGCAGCGCGCGCAGTCACTCAGCGCGGGTGCCCAGCCGGCGAAGTTCATCGCCCGCAGCAGGTAGGCGTCGAGGATCTGCTGGGCGGGCCGATTCGCCTGCGCCAGCGCACGGAGCGCCCCGACCGTGAGGTCGTGCAACTCGCGAGCCGGCGCACGCTCCTCACCGGCGAGCCGCTCGGCGGTCTCGAGGACCGCGCAGCCCGTCGTGTAGCGGCCGTAGTCGGCGACGATGTCCGAGGTCAGCGCGTTGACCGCGAGCACCTGGGTGACGACGTCGAGGTTGCGTCCGGGGTAGAGCTGGACGTCGATGTGCGCGAACGGCTCGAGCCGGGCACCGAACTTCGAGCGGGTGCGGCGCACCCCCTTGGCAACTGCGCGCACCAGACCGTTCTCCCGGGTCAGCAGCGTGACGATGCGATCCGCCTCGCCGAGCTTGTGCTGGCGGACCACCACCGCCTGATCCCGGTACAACCTCACCGCGCCATTGTCCCACCGCCGCGTGACAGGTTCCGGCAGACACCGCCGGTCGGACGGTGACAAGTACCTGTTCGTTCGAACGAACAGTGTGTAGGGTCGGCGACCATGACCACCGTCCCCACCGAGCGCTGCGACACCCTCGCCGACCAAGTCGAGGCCCTGAACTCGGGCACCGTCACGTCGTCGGAGCTGGTCGGACGCGCGATCGAGGCGATCGAGGCGAGCCGTCCGACGCTCAACGCGTTCCGCAGCGTCCGGCGTGACGCCGCACTCGCTGAGGCCGCCGACGCCGACCGCCGGCTCGCGCAGGGACAGCGGCTGCCGCTGCTGGGTGTGCCGATCGCGATCAAGGACGACACCGATCTCGAGGGCGAGCCGACGGCGTTCGGCTGCCCGGCCGACGGCCTGGCCCCGGCCCCCGCGGATTCGGAGATGGTGCGCAGGCTCCGCGCGGCCGGTGCGGTCATCGTCGGCAAGACCAACGCTCCCGAACTCGGCCAGTGGCCGATCACCGGCGGCGCCGCCTTCGGCCACACCCGCAACCCGTGGCACCGCGGCCGCACCCCCGGCGGCTCGTCCGGCGGCAGCGCCGCCGTGGTCGCAGCGGGCATCGTGCCCGCGGCGATCGGCAGCGACGGCGCCGGGTCGGTCCGCATCCCCGCTTCCTGGACCAACCTGGTCGGCATCAAGCCGCAGCGCGGACGCATCCCCACCTTCCCCGATCCGGAGGCGTTCCACGGCCTCACGGTGTTCGGACCGCTGGCCCGCACGGTTGCCGACGCGGCTCTGCTGCTGGACACGCTCTCGGGCCGGCACCCGGGCGATCTGCACCAGCCGCCGCCGGTCTCGACCGCCGAATGGGTCGGCCGCGACCCGGGCCGGCTGCGGATCGGGCTCTCGCTCGACATCCCGTTCACCGCGACACCGACCACGCTCGATCCGCAGGTGCGGCGGGCGGTCGAGGCGGTCGCGCGCACGCTCACCGCGCTGGGGCACGACGTCGTCGTCGACAATCCGCGCTACGGCACGCTGTTCGGGCTCAACTTCCTGCCGCGGTCGATGGCCGGTCTGGAGGACTGGCGCCGCCGCTTCCCAGACCCGTCGCTGCTCGATCACCGGACGCTGGAGAACGCACGCAACGGTCGCGTGCTGCACGGGCTTCCGCTCGCTGCGGCGCGCAAGGCCGAGCCGCACCTGCGCCGGCGGATCGGCAAGGTCTTCGACCGGGTCGACGTGGTGCTGGCGCCGGTGACCGCGACCGGACCGTTGCGCGTCGACGCTATCGACGGGCTGTCGAACTGGGCGACCGACAAGGTGATCACCGCGGCCTGCCCGTACACCTGGCCCTGGAACGTGCTGGGCTGGCCGAGCGTGGCGGTCCCCGCGGGCTTCACCGCCGACGGGCTGCCCGTCGGTGCTCAGCTGATGGGCAACGCCAACTCGGAGACGTTGCTGGTCTGCCTTGCCGCACAGCTGGAATCGGAGCTGCGCTGGGACCTGCACACACCGGAGCACTGGTGGTGAACACCCCGGTCCGCGAGCGGATCATCGAGGCGGTGCTGGCGATGATCGGCTCCGACGGCATCGCGGCGGTGACCAACCGGCGGATCGCCGCCGAAGCGCACGTCTCGCTCGGCTCTGTCACCTACCACTTCGCGTCTCAGGCTGAGATGCTGCGGGCGGCGCTCGTCGAGTTCGTCGCCGCGGAGACCGCGCGGTTGTCCGCGATCGCCGAGGACTACCGGTCGCTGGACCTCGACCTGGATCAGGCGGCGACGCTGGTCGAGCAGGTGGCCGCCCAGGTGGCCTTCACCTCCGAGCAGATCGCCGCGTTCGAGCTCTACATCCAGGCCGGCCGCGATGCCCAGCTTCAGGAGGCCGCGGCCGACTGCTTCGCCGCCTACGACCGGCTGGCGCTGACGATCCTCGAGGCGCTCGGCGTGCCGGACCCCGAGCCGCTCGCGCAGAGCCTGGTCGCGCTGGTCGCGGGGATGCAGTTGCGCCGCTTGGCGACCGGCGTTGCGGGACAACAGGTCGCCGCCGCACTGATCTCGCTGGTCCGCGGGGCGGGCGAGGCCGGGCCGAACGGCGCCCGATAGGCTGAGCCCGCAACATGGGGCAGGGTCGCCCCTGGTGATCAGTTGACACGGGGATTCATGACACGGGGGGGTCGATGACGCTGCCGTTCGACGGACAGCACGCCGACGAGATCTACGCGGACGTCCGACGACGACTCGCGCAGGTCGATCGGTTGCGTGGGACCGCACTGGCACAGACGGCATCGGCTCGCTCCGCCGATGGTCTGGTCACGGTGTGGGTCAACGCGTCCGGGGTGCTGACCAAGACGCAGATCTCCCCCGCCGCGAGGGAGCGGCTCTCGATGGGCGCACTGGCCAAGACCATCACCGCGCTGACACAGGATGCCGCGCAGCAGGTGCGCGCTGCGGTCGAGGCGCAGACCGCTCAGATCCACCAGGCCGCCGGCACCGACGACCGTGTCGAGCAGTTGCTCGGAACCATTCCAGAGGCGTCCGCGCTGCTCCGCGGCTCCGATGCGCCGCCGCTGACCCCACCGGACGGTGCACCCCGAGATCCCGCGCCGGTCCGGCAGCAAGCCGCCCCGGTCGTCGTGCAGGATTTCGACGATGAGGACGACTTTCCGCGCCGTCGGTCATGGACGTCGACGTCGTGGTGAGCCGGGCAGGGCACGAGGGGGAACGATCGTGAGTGGCGACCAGTTGCGGGCCGCGCTTCCCGAATTGCGCGGTTCCGCATCGCGATTCGACGGAGCCGCGACCGTTGTCGGCGAGGTGTTGCAGCTGCTGGCCACGCAGGTGGATTCGGAAGGCGCCTGCTGGGGCCACGACGAGCCGGGCTCGGCATTCTCCGACGGCGTCGGCTACGCGCAGTCCCGCCAGAACGCGCACGCCGCGCTGCAGGCGATGCGGCAGCAGCTGACCGCCGTCGCCGGCAAGGTCCGCGATACCGCAGAACTGCTCGACACCGAGGACCGCGCCACCGCCGAGACGATCGCCGCCCCGGCGAAGGGACTGTTCTGATGGGGATGGAACTGCCCGGCTGGCTCGAAAAGGTGGCCGGTTTCGTCGGCGGCCAACCGTGGCCGGAGGGCGACGAGACCGCGCTGATGCGCATGGCCCACGGCTACAAGCAGGCGGCTTCCACACTGTCTACGGCCGTAGCCGATGTGAATGCCGGTGCCGCACAGGTGAGCTCCACATTCGAGGGTGATGCCGCCGACGCGATGGCCGTCGCGTTCAGGGATCTCGCGCAGGGCGACGGTGGGCTCGAGCAGCTGATCGACGAGCTGAACAAGCTCGGGTCGATGTGCGAGTTGACCGCGATCCAGATCCGCGTCACCAAGGGCATCATCGTTGCGGCGCTGGCCGAGTTGGTGGTCGAGTTGGCCGTCGATGCGGCCACCGAATGGTGCACCTTCGGCGCGTCCACCGCGGTCGCCGTCGCCGAAGTCGCCGCCGCCCGGGTTGCCGTGCGGATGGCGCTGAAACAGCTGGTCGAGCGGATCGCGGCGTCGGTCGCGGAGCTGACAGTGAAGGACGTCGCGAAGACTCTCGGGAAGGAGCTGGCGACCAGCGTCGTCACCGGAATGGTGACGTCGTCGGCCCAAGACGTCGGGCTACAGGTGGCGGGGAATCTGGTGGGCGCGCACCACGGCATCAGCGTTGATGAAGCGTGGCGAGCCGCAGGGAACGGCGCGATAGGGGGTGCCGAATCCGTGCCCGGCAAGTTTGCCGGCGAATTTCTGCATCACGAGATCCACGGTTCGTCGGCAGAGGGCGATCGCCTGGCTGCAGCGAGAGAGTTCGCGTACAAGACCTTGGGTGGACAGCTCTCGAAGCGGGGAATGAATGAACTCGATCAGGATGCCCCCGACGACGCCCAAGATCAGCTCAAGGAGCGACTGATCGACGAGTCACGAGAGCGGTTGAACGGGGCAGTGGGCGGTTCGGGAGGAAGCCGATGACCAAACGGGTGACGGGGGGTGTCGACTGATGAGTTTCGGCATAACGGTAGTTGGGGTTGTCGGCATACTCGCAGTCTTTGTGGGCGGCGTTCCTGCCATACTCTCGGAGATGGGGCTCCTCAGGAAGCGCTCGGAGTGGCCGTGGTACTTGACCGTCGGACTGCTCGGCGGCGCTCTGGTGTTCGTGGCGCTTGCCCTGTCCGGAGAACTGCGGTTCTGAGCTGACGAAACGGCCGCCTCAGCCGAGCACCTCCGCTATCGGAGCGTCTCCGCCGTTGAAGTCGATGACCCGGCCGGCCGTCTCCGGATGGTCGAGCACATAGGCCGCAACCGCGGCGACGTCGTCCCGGCTGACGCTCGACTTCGCCACGCCCGCACCGGTTTCGATCCGGCTGCCCCCTGGTTCATCGCGTAGCGCGCTCGGCCCGAGGATGGTCCAGTCCAGCCCCGACGCCTGCAACCGCCCATCGGCGGCGGCCTTCGCCTCGGCGTACGGATAGAACGAGCTGTCCTCAGGCACACCGTGGTCGGGGCGGTCGTAGAAGTACGACACCATCACGTACCGGCGCACCCCGGCCTGCTCGGCCGCGGACATCGACCGGATGGCCGCGTCGCGATCGACCGCGTACGTCCGCTTCGGGTCACCACCACCCGCCCCGGCCGACCACACCACCGCATCCTTGCCGCGTAGTAACTCGGCCATCTGCTCGACGCTCATCGTCTCGAGGTCGGCGACCACCGCCGTCCCGCCGGCGGCGGCGACATCCGCGCCGTGGTCGGGGTTGCGCACCCACGAGTGCACTTCGTGGCCCACCGCGGACAACAGTCGCGCCAGCCTCAGGGCCACCTTTCCGTGACCACCGATGATCGTGATCTTCGCCATGCGGGCCACGTTACGCCGCGACGTGCGGAAAAACCGGGCGACAGGAATGCCGGGCAGAGGCCGGTGAGCGCCGGCTCAGCCTCCGGGCGGGGTGTCGAGTCGCCCTGTCGTGTAGCGGTTCCCCACTTGATAAGCCATCAGAATCCGATGGTTTATCAAGGACGCAAATCGAGAGTGTCCCGACATGAGCCCCAGCGCCCGCGGCCGGATTTCGCCGCCTGACCGGTCGCGGCTCAGAACCCCAGCCTCCCCAGCTGCTTCGGGTCGCGCTGCCAGTCCTTGGCGACCTTCACGTGCAGCTCCAGGAACACCTTGGTGCCCAGCAACTTCTCGATCTGCCGCCGCGCAGTGCTGCCGACCTCGCGCAGCCTCGCACCGCCCTTGCCGATCACGATGCCCTTCTGGCTGGGCCGCTCCACGTAGAGCAGCGCGTGCACGTCGAGCAGTTCGCCCTGCTTCTCGGTGCGCCCCTCGCGCTCGAGGACCTCCTCGATGACGACCGCGAGCGAATGCGGCAGCTCGTCGCCGAGCCCCTCGAGCGCGGCCTCGCGGATGAGCTCCGCCATGAGCGTTTCCTCGGGCTCGTCGGTGAGCTCGCCGTCGGGATAGAAGGCCGGCCCCGGCTCCATCTTCGAGGCCAGCACGTCGACGAGCACCTCGACCTGTTCACCATTGGCGGCCGACACCGGGACCACGTCGACTTCGGGACCGAGCAGCTTCGACAGTGCCATCAGCTGCTGGGCCACCTGCTCCTTGCCCACCTTGTCGATCTTGGTGACGATGCCGACCAGCGTCGTCTTCGGCGCCATCGTCCGCACCTGGTCGAGGATCCAGCGGTCGCCCGGACCGATCTTCTCGTCCGCGGGGATGCACAGGCCGATCACGTCGACCTCGGAATACGTGTCGCGCACAAGGTCGTTGAGCCTCTGCCCCAGCAGGGTTCGCGGACGGTGCAGGCCCGGCGTGTCCACCAGGATCAACTGCGCGTGCTCGCGGTGCACGATTCCCCGGATGGTGTGCCGGGTGGTCTGCGGGCGGCTCGAGGTGATGGCGATCTTGCTGCCCACCAGCGCGTTCGTCAGCGTGGACTTCCCGGTGTTCGGCCGTCCGACGAAGCAGACGAAGCCGGACCGGAACTCCTGCCCGTGTTCAGTGCCCTGTCCCATGACCGTCCTCTCCGGAGGCATCCGCCCCAAGTCTGCCGGCGCGCTGCGCCCCGTCTCGTCCGGCGCCATGCGCCGCATCCATGCCGTGCGTGTCGGGCAACGGTTCCGGGCGCGCCATCACCGTCGTGATCCGCACCCGGCCCCGCGCATCGTCGCCGCCCTCGGCGCGCAGCGAGATCCCCTGCGTGGACACCTCCGCGCCGGGCAGTGGCACCCGACCGAGCAGATGCGCGAGCAGGCCGCCGACCGTCTCCACGTCCGGGTCCTCGATCTCGACCCCGAACAGTTCGCCGAGATCATCCAGCGGCAACCGCGCCGACACCCGGTACGACCCGTCTCCGCAGTCGGCGATCGGCGCGACCTCGCCGGTGTCGTACTCGTCCGCGATCTCGCCGACGATCTCCTCGAGCACGTCCTCGATGGTCACCAGTCCGGCGATGCCGCCGTACTCGTCGACCAGGATCGCCATGTGGTTCCGCGTGCGCTGCATCTGGTCGAGCAGGGTGTCGAGGGACTTCGAGTCCGGGACGAACGCGGCCGGGCGCATCAACTCGCCGACCGTGCGCCCCCGGCCGCCGTCCGCCGAGTGGTAGGTGTGCGCGACCAGGTCCTTGAGGTAGACCACGCCGAGCACGTCGTCGACGTTCTCCCCGATGACCGGGATACGCGAGTGACCGCTCCGCACCGCGAGCGAGGTGGCCTGGCCGGCGTTCTTCTCCCGCTCGATCCACACCATCTCGGTGCGCGGCACCATCACCTCGCGCGCGGGGGTGTCCCCCAGGTCGAAGACCGACTGGATCATCCGGCGTTCGCCGGCGGCGACCACGCCGCGCTCCTGCGCGAGGTCGACCAGCTCCCGCAACTCGATCTCGGAGGCGAACGGCCCCTGCCGGAATCCGCGACCGGGCGTGAGCGCGTTGCCGAGCACGATCAGCAGCCGGCTGAGCGGGCTGAGCAACGCACCGAGCGCCTGCAGCGGCAGCGCCGCGGCGAGCGAGACCGGGTAGGCGCGCTGGCGCCCGACCGTCCGCGGCCCGACCCCGATCACGATGTAGCTGAGCAGGATCATCACGACCGCCGACAACACCAGCGCCACCGTCAGGTGCAGGTGGCCGATCAGCAGGCCGGCCAGCAGCACCGTCGCCGTGATTTCGCATGCGATGCGCAGCAGCACCAGCAGGTTCACATAGCGGGGGCGGTCGGCCATCACCGCCGAGAGCCGTTGCGCGCCGGCCCGACCGTCCTTGACCAGCTCCGCGACCCTGGCCACGGAAACGGTGTTGAGCGCGGAGTCGACCGCGGCGAACAGCCCGCCCAACGGAACCAGCAGGATGACGCCGATGATCAGCGCCAGATCGTCTCCGCTCACTGCTGGTCGAGGAAGCCGGTCTTGCCGAGCAGCTTGCGGTCCCGATCCGCCTGTGCGGCATGCCGTTCCGCGTTCCGCTTCGCCTCGTACCAGCTCTCCAGGAGTTCGGCCTGCAGGCCGAACATCTCCTTCTCCTCGTCGGGCTCGGCATGGTCATAGCCCAGCAGGTGCAGCACGCCGTGCACCGTCAGCAACGCCAACTCGTGTTCGAGCGGATGCCCGGCTGCGGCAGCCTGCTCGGCGGCGAAACTCGGGCACAGCACGATGTCGCCGAGCATCGCCGGCCCTGGCTCCGGCGCGTCCGGCCGGCCGCCCGGTTCGAGCTCGTCCATCGGGAAGGACATCACGTCGGTGGGACCGGGCAGATCCATCCACCGCATGTGCAGGTCCGCCATCGTGTCCGAGTCGACGAGCACCATCGACAGCTCGGCCGCCGGGTGCACGTCCATGCGGGCGATCACGTGGCGCGCGACGCTGATCAGTTCGGACTCCGAGACGTCCATGCCGGACTCGTTCGACACCTCGATGCTCACGTCGCACCCACTCCTGCGGCTCCCGCCTGTTCTCGTTTCAGGGTCATCTGTTCGGCCCCGCCGATTCAGCGGTGCGGGCCATGCCCGCGGGCGGAGCGGCGCTGTGCGCGATTGCCCTCGCCGAAATCGCGGACGTTCTCCGACTCGAACTTCTCGTAGGCGTCGACGATGTTCGACACCAAGCGGTGCCGCACGACGTCTCGGCTGGTCAGTTCCGAGAAGTGGATGCCGTCGATGTCGGTGAGGATCTCGGCGGCCGCCTTGAGCCCGGACCGCGCACCACCGGGCAGGTCGATCTGGGTGACGTCGCCGGTCACCACGACCTTCGATCCGAAACCGAGCCGGGTCAGGAACATTTTCATCTGCTCGGTGGTCGTGTTCTGCGCCTCGTCGAGGATGATGAACGCGTCGTTCAACGTCCGGCCGCGCATGTACGCCAGCGGGGCGACCTCGATCACCCCGGACTGCATCAGCTTCGGGATCGCCTCGGGGTCCATCATGTCGTGCAGCGCGTCGTACAGCGGGCGCAGATACGGGTCGATCTTGTCGTTCAGCGTGCCCGGCAGGAAACCCAGACGCTCACCGGCCTCGACGGCGGGCCTGGTCAGGATGATCCGGGTGACGTTCTTGGACTGCAGTGCCTGCACGGCCTTGGCCATCGCCAGATACGTCTTGCCGGTGCCCGCTGGGCCGATCCCGAAGACGATCGTGTTCTCGTCGATCGCGTCGACATAGCGCTTCTGGTTGAGCGTCTTGGGGCGGATGGTCTTGCCGCGGCGCGACAGGATGTCGAGGCTGAGCACCTCGGCCGGGGAATCGGAGATCCCCTCGGTGAGCATCGAGATGGTCCGCTGCACGGCGTCCGGCGTCAGCTGGTGCCCGCTGCCGACCATCACCACGAGCTGGCCGAGGACCCGCTCCGCGAGGGCCACGTCGGCGGCGCGGCCGGTGAGCGTTACCTCGTTGCCTCGAACGTGGATGTCGGCATCGAGCTCACGCTCGAGCAACTTGAGGTTCTTGTCTGCCGAACCGAGCAGCGGGAAAACGGCCTCGGGCGACAGCTCCATGCTGGAGCGAACGGTGCGCCCGGCCGGTTCCGCCGAACGCGCGTCGTCGATCTCGTCCTGTGATGTCACGTGGTGACTACGGCCTACTTTCCTGCTCTGCTGCCGACCGACCGGTCGCCGGTTCGTGCTTGCAGTCTAGCGCCGCCACCGTGTGCTCGGCAGCGAGCAGACCGGGGCCCCCGCCGAGCAACGCGCCCAGCGCCGCCTCCCAGGTCCGCGAGCCCGGATCGAGGATCGCGTTGTGCCCCTCCCCCTCGACCACCACCAGCGTCGCGGGGTCACCGGCGGTCCGTGCCGCGCGCACGTACTCGCGGCTGGACTCGACCGGAACCTGGGCGTCGGCCTCGCCGTGCACGCACACGACCGGCGTGCCGATCGGCACCCGGTGCAGCGGGGACGCCGACCGGTACAGCTCCGGCGCCTCGGCGTAGCCGGCCCCGAAGAGCTCGCGCAGGCAGGCCTGCGCCGCGGGCCGTTCCGTCGCGCGGAGCAGGTCCAGCGGTGCGCCGGTCGCCACCGCGCGGCGCACCGGTCGTTCGCCGGCGAGCCATACGGCGAGCTGACCGCCCGCCGAATGCCCGTCCACCCGTAGGTCGTCGACGTCCATGCAGACCTCGGGGCGCACCTGGGCCAACCGGTCCGCGACCACGCTGCCGAGCGCATCGACGGCCGCGACCACGTCTGCGGACATCTGCGGCCAGCCGCCGCCGGCGCCGATCCGCCGGTACTCCACGTTCCACACGACCGCGCCGCGCCGGGACAACTCCACCGCGAACGCGGTGCGCAGGTTCAGGTGGTAGTCGGCGTTCCAGCTGCCGCCGTGCAGCAGCACGACCACCGGTGACGGACCGTCCACCGGCACGGTCGGCGCGTACAGGTGACCGAACTGGGCGGGATGGTCCCCGTACGCGATCTTCAGGCGCGGCATCGCGGCTACTCCAGCGGTCCGTGCGTCCAGCGGTCGGTGAGCACACCGATGGCGCCGAGCGCGACCGCGGCCGCCGACGACGTGCGGAGCACCGTCGGCCCGAGTCGCACCGCCCGCGCACCCGCCTCGACCAGCGCGGCGACCTCCGTGTCGTCGAGGCCGCCCTCGGGCCCGACCACCAGTGTCACCGCATCGCGGCCGGCCAGATGGTCCCCGCCCAGTGCGGTCGTGGCCGACTCGTGCAGCACCAGCACCGCACCACCCGCGCGCACCTGGGCATGCACCCGTTCGACGACCATCGCGGTGGTGTGCAGCTCGGTCACCTCCGGCACGTACGCCCGGCGCGACTGCTTCGCCGCCGCATGGGCGACCGCACGCCACCGGGCGACGCCCTTCGCCGACTTGTCCAGTTTTCCTGTGTGCCAACGGGATACGCAGCGCACCGCCTGCCACGGGACGATCCGGTCGACACCGGCCTCGGTGGCCAGGTCCACCGCCAGCTCCGAGCGCTCCGACTTCGGCAGCGCCTGCACCAGCGTCACCTCGGGCCGGGCGGGCGCACACCGGTCGACGGTCCGCACCAGCAGCTCGAGACGATCCTTGCCCACGGCGGTGACCGCGCAGTCGGCGACGCCGCCGCGGGTGTCGCTGAGCAACAGCCGATCACCGACTCCGAACCGGCGCACGGTGGACGCGTGCCGGCCCTCGGGGCCGTCCAGCACGGCGGTGCCGCCCGCCTCCGGCAGCGTGTCGACGTAGAACACGGTGGCGGCCATCAGGTCGTCCCCTCCGTCAGCGGCCCGTGAAGGCGTCCCGCAGCCGCGAGAACAGCCCGCTTCCCTGCGGCGATCGGGTGGAGACCACCTCGGGCAGGTCGCGCTCGCGCAACTCCCGGAACTGGCGCAGCAGATCGGCCTGCTTGCCGTCGACCTTGGCCGGCACCACTACCTCCAGGTGCACGTGCACGTCGCCGCGGGCGCTGGTGCGTAGCCGGGGCATGCCGTTGCCGCGCAGCAGTGCCACGGCGCCGGGCTGGGTGCCGGGCTCGATGTCCAGTTCGACCGGTCCGTCGATGAGCGTCTCGAGGGTGACCGAGGTGCCCAGCGCCGCGTCGACCATCGGCACCCGCACCGTGCAGTGCAGGTCGTCGCCGTCGCGGACGAAGATGTCGTGCGGCTGCTCGATGACCTCGACGTACAGGTCGCCGGCGGGCCCACCGCCGGGGCCGACCTCGCCCTGACCGGCCAGCCGGATGCGCATGCCGTCGCCCACCCCGGCAGGCACCTTCACGTTGATCTCACGGCGGGCCCGCACGCGGCCGTCGCCGCCGCACTTACGGCAGGGGTCCGGGATGACCTCACCGGTGCCGCGGCAGGTCGGGCAGGGACGCGCGGTCATCACCTGGCCGAGGAACGAGCGCTGCACCGACTGCACCTCGCCGGCGCCGCCGCAGGTCTCGCAGCGCACCGGCTTGCTGTCGCCGTTGGTGCCCGAACCCGCGCAGATGTCGCAGAGGATCGCCGTGTCGACGGTGATCTCCTTGGTCACACCGCGGGCGCATTCCTCCAGCGTCAGCTTGGTCTTCAACAATGCGTCGGAGCCCGGCTGGACGCGCGAGCGCGGTCCCCGGCCGCCGCCGGTGGTGGCGCCGCCGCCGAAGAACGCCTCGAACACGTCGCCGAGTCCGCCGAAACCCTGCCCGGTGAATCCGCCGCCGCCGAAGCCGCCGGCGCCGCCACCACCACCCGCCTCGAGCGGATCGCCGCCGAGGTCGACGATGCGGCGCTTGGCCGGATCGGTCAGCACCTCGTAGGCCGCGGTCACCTCACGGAACCGTTCCTGGGCGGCCTCGTCCGGATTGACGTCCGGGTGCAGTTCCCGGGCCAGCTTGCGATAGGCGCGCTTGATCTCCTGGTCGGTCGCCTTCTGGCCGACTCCGAGGATCCCGTAATAGTCCCGTGCCACGTCTCTCGTCTCGTCCTCACCTGAATCGTGCCGAACACTCCGTCCGGCGAGGGGCAGCGCTTGCGGCCCACAGTGGTGGCCCTGTCTCCGCTTCGGCGATCCCGACCACCGTCAGCGCTCCCCGATCACCTCGCCGACATAGCGGGCGACCGCGGCCACCGTCGCAATTGTCCCCGGATAGTCCATCCGGGTCGGACCCAGGACCCCCATTCCGCCGAAGATCGTGTCCGCGGTGCCGTATCCGGTCGAGATCACCGAGGTGCCGCGCATCTTCTCGGCCTGGGTCTCCTCGCCGATCCGCACGACCACCCTGCCGTTGTCCTGGGTGGACGCGAGCAGCTTGAGCACCACCACCTGTTCCTCGAGTGCTTCGAGGACCGAGCGCAGCGAACCCGGCAGGCTGAAGTCCGCGACGTTGCGGGTCAGGTTCGAGGTGCCACCGAGCACCAGTCGTTCCTCGGGATGCTCGACGAGGGTCTCGACCAGCACCGTCGCCGACCGGATCACCGCGTTGCGCAGTTCCGGGGGCGCGTCGTCGGCCAGTTCCGAGACCGCGATCGAGGCGGCGGCCAGCCGCTTGCCCTCCAGCGCCCCGGCGAGCAGGTCGCGCAGTGTGCCGAGGTCGTCCTCGCCGATCACGTCGCCGAGTTCGACGATCCGCTGGTCGACACGGCCCGAGTCGGTGATCACGACCAGCAGCAGTCGCGCGGGGGTCAGTGGCACGACCTCTAGGTGACGGACCGAGGACGCCGACAGGGTCGGGTACTGCACGACGGCGACCTGCCGGGTCAGCTGGGCCAGCAGCCGCACCGCCCGGCGCAGCACGTCGTCCAGGTCGACACCGCCCTCGAGGAAGCCCAGGATGGCCCGGCGCTCGGGCACCGACAGCGGCTTGACCTCGGCGATCTTGTCGACGAACCGGCGGTACCCCTTGTCGGTGGGGATCCGGCCGGAGCTGGTGTGCGGCTGGGTGATGTAACCCTCGGCCTCGAGCGCGGCCATGTCGTTGCGGATCGTCGCACTGGAGACCCCGAGATTGTGCCGATCGACCAGGGTCTTCGACCCGATCGGCTCCTGGGTGGCGACGAAGTCGGAGACGATGGCGCGCAGTACCTCGAAGCGTCGTTCGTCGGTGCTCGACACCGCTGTCCACCTCCGGTCGGCCGCGTGCTCGTCTGTCGTTTGTCCCGCCGCCAAGTCTAAACGTCGCGGTGGTGACTACCCTGGAGCCCCGAGTTCTCCGGTCACAGTTCTCCCAGATGGAAGCGCGGCGAGTAGCGAATGATCTTCAAAGGCGTCCGGGACGGCAAGCCCTACCCCGACCACGGATTGTCCATGCGCGACTGGTCGAAGATCCCGCCGCGGCAGGTGCGCCTGGACCAGCTGGTGACCACCACGACCGTGCTGGCCCTGGACCGGCTGCTCTCCGAGGACTCGACGTTCTACGGCGACCTGTTCCCGCACGTCGTGCAATGGGACGGCGTGCTCTATCTGGAGGACGGGCTGCACCGGGCGGTGCGGTCCGCGCTGCGCAGCCGGGTCGTCCTGCATGCGCGGATATTCGACTACGACGCCGTGCGCGCGCCCGCCACCGCCGAAGACGTGTCCTGACCGCTGCCCGGGGGCGTCAGCCGGTTCAGCCGAGGATGTCGCGCACGGCGGCGTCCGCCAGCAGCCGTCCGCGGTCGGTCAGCCGGTACCGGTCGCCGCTGCGCACGGTGAGCCCGTCGGCGACCGTCCGGTCCGCCGCCGTCCGCTCGGCGTCCGACAGCTCACTCATCGGCAGGCCGGTCGCTAGCCGCAGTGTCAGCATCACCCGCTCGACGTGGATCTCCTCGACGCCGAGGATCTCCGCGCCCGCCACCGGCAGCCGCGCCGCAGCCTGCGTGTCGGGCCGCAGCGCGTCGGCGTAGCTCGCCGGGTGTTTGAGATTCCACCACCGCACCCCGCCGATGTGCCCGTGCGCGCCGGGGCCCGCACCCCACCAGTCGCCGCCGTCCCAGTAGCCGAGGTTGTGCCGGCAGCGGGCCGACGGATCGTCCGCCGCCGCCCAGTTCGACACCTCGTACCAGCGCAGGCCGGCGGTGGTCAGCGCCGCGTCGATCCGCTCGTACCGCGATGCCAGCACGTCCTCGTCCGGCGCGGGCAGTTCACCGCGCCGGACCCGGCGGGCCAGCGCGGTCCCGTCCTCGACGATCAGCGAGTACGCCGAGACGTGGTCGACACCGGCGTCGAGCACCGCGTGCAACGACCGGTCCAGGTCCTCGTCGCGCTCGCCCGGCGTGCCGTAGATCAGGTCGAGGTTGAGGTGGTCGAAGCCGGCCGCCCGGGCTTCGAGGGCAGCGGCGACCGCGCGGCCGGGGGTGTGGGTGCGGTCGAGCACCGCCAGCACGTGTTCGGCCGCGGACTGCATGCCCAGCGAGACCCGCGTGTAGCCGCCGGCGCGCAGGGCCTCGAAGAACCGCGGCGAGGTGGACTCCGGGTTGGACTCGGTGGTCACCTCGACGTCCTCGGCCAGCCCGAAGCTCGACCGCACCGCGTCGAGCACCCCGACCAGCCGGTCGGCGCCGAGCAGTGAGGGGGTGCCGCCGCCGACGAACACCGTGTCCGCGCGCGGCACCAGACCGGCCCGCGCGGCGAGCAGGGCTGCGGCCGAATCCAATTCGCGCCTCATCGCCTCGAACCACGAATCCGGCGAGGCCGCGCTGCCCAACTCCCCCGCGGTGTAGGTGTTGAAGTCGCAGTAGCCGCAGCGGGTGGCGCAGAACGGCACGTGCACGTAGATGCCGAACGGTCGGGTCCCGACCCCGCGCACCGCATCGTCGGGCAACACCAGGTCCACGGGGTGGGCCTTCATCTACACATCCTCGGAACTCGCGGAAGGCGCCTGCACGCCCCGGCGCGTTTCGTGCCCGCCAGGGACCGGAACGGCGCCCGGCGCGACGCGCCTGACCACCATTGTTCCAGCCGGTGCGGCGGGCGCGGATCGCCGCTCGATCGACCGCACCCGCAGGTCGCCGCGGAGCGCGCATCCTCCACGCTGGGACACAGTTCGGACTTCGCAGCATCTCGTGGCACAATGGACCGCGTGATTGGACCTGGGGTGTGGTTGGCCGCGCGACGGCACGTCGACCTCAAGCGCGTGTGTAGTGGAAGCTGTCTGTCCTCGACGCGCTAGTTCCGCATTCTTCGAGGACCTTCTTCTTCCTCGATTTGTTTCGTAAACCCAACCATTTCGCTTGTTTCGGTTGTTGCCCGCGGCGCCCTTCGGCCCGCCTCACGGCCCCGTGACGCACGCGAATGGATTCTCCCGCAGATCGACATCCAGGAGCACCTCCATGTCGCCGAACACCGACACCTCCGCCGCCGTCGCCGAGCGCCCCAAGCGTTCGGCCCGTCCGGTGCAGAAGAAGTCCGAGGGCCAGTGGGCACTCGGCTACCGCGAACCGCTCAACGGCGTCGAGCAGTTCAAGAAGGACGATCATCCGCTGAACGTGCGTCAGCGCATCATCGACATCTACTCGAAGCAGGGCCACGACAGCATCGACGCCAACGACCTGCGCGGCCGCTTCCGCTGGATGGGGCTGTACACCCAGCGCACCGAGGGCTACGACGGCACCTTCACCGGTGACGACAACGCCGACCTGCTCGAGTCGCAGTACTTCATGATGCGGGTGCGCGCCGACGGCCAGCGCCTCGACCTCGCCCGCCTGCGCACGCTGGCCGGGATCTCGAAGGACTTCGCCCGCGACACCCTCGACATCACCAACCGGCAGAACTTCCAGTACCACTGGGTGCGGATCGAGGACGTGCCGGAGATCTGGCGTCGCCTCGAGGAGGTCGGCCTGCAGACCACCTCGGCCTGCGGCGACTGCCCGCGCGGCATGCTCGGCTCGCCGCTGGCCGGCCTGGCGGTCGACGAGGTCCTCGACGCCAGTTCCGCGCTCGACGAGATCGTGCGCCGCTACATCGGCAAGCCCGAGTACGCGAACCTGCCGCGCAAGTACAAGACCTCGGTGTCCGGCCTGCAGGACCTGCCGCACGAGATCAACGACATCGCGTTCGTCGGCGTCAACCACCCCGAGCACGGTCCGGGGCTGGATCTGTGGGTCGGCGGCGGCCTGTCCACGGTTCCGCACTTCGCGCAGCGGCTCGGCGTGTGGGTGCCGCTCGACGAGGTCCCGGACGTGTGGGAGGCGGTCACCTGCCTGTTCCGCGACTACGGCTACCGCCGCCTGCGCAGCAAGAACCGCTTCAAGTTCCTCGTCAAGGACTGGGGCCCGGAGAAGGTCCGCGAGGTCCTCGAGACCGAGTACCTGCACCGCAAGCTGATCGACGGCCCCGCACCCGAGCCGCTGACCCGGGTGCGCGACCACGTCGGCGTGCAGAAGCTCAAGAACGGCCTCAACGCGATCGGCGTCGCCCCCGTGTCGGGCCGCATCGCCGGCTCGCAGCTGGAGAAGTTCGTCGACGCGGTCGAGCGGGCCGGCGCCACCGAGGTGCGCACCACCCCGTACCAGAAGCTGATCGTGCTCAACGTCACCGACGACAAGGTCGACCAGCTGGTCGCCGAGCTCGACAAGATCGGCCTGCCGACCAACCCGACGCCGTGGCGCCGGTCCATCATGACCTGCACCGGACTCGAGTTCTGCAAGCTCGCCTTCGTCGAGACCCGCCGCCGCGCCATCGCGCTGCTGCCGGAACTCGAGGAGCGGATGGCCGACCTCAACGCGCAGCTGGACGTGCCGGTGACCGTGCACCTCAACGGCTGCCCGAACTCGTGCGCGCGCATCCAGACCGCCGACATCGGCTTCAAGGGCCAGCTCATCGAGCAGGAGGACGGCACCAAGGCCGAGGGCTTCCAGGTGCACCTGGGCGGCAGCCTCGGCGCCGACCTCGGATTCGGCCGCAAGGTGCGCCAGCACAAGGTGCTCTCCTCCGAACTCGGCGACTACATCGAGCGGGTCGTGCGCAACTTCATCAAGCAGCGCACCGAGGGCGAGCGGTTCGCCCAGTGGGTCGCCCGCGCCGACGACGACGACCTCAGGTGAGCGGGACCCAGCCGGTCCCCGACACCTACGCCCTTTCCCGACCGGAATCATCGAAGAAGGTGAACCCGTGAGCGTTTCCACCGAAATCGACCTGCGTGCCGTCGCCGAACGCGGCGCGAGCGAACTCGCCGGAGCCTCCGCCGAGGAACTGCTGCAGTGGACGGCCGACAACTTCGGCGACAGCTTCATCGTGGCGTCGAACATGCAGGACGCCGTGCTCGTGCACCTGGCCGCCCAGGTGAAGCCGGGCGTCGACGTGCTGTTCCTCGACACCGGCTACCACTTCGCCGAGACCATCGGCACCCGGGACGCCGTCGCGTCGGTGTACGACGTGAACGTCGTCGACGTGCGCCCCGAGGCCACCGTCGCCGAGCAGGACGCCGCCGAGGGCAAGGACCTGTTCGCCCGCGACGCCGCCCGTTGCTGCCAGCTGCGCAAGGTCGCACCGCTGAGCACGGCACTGAGCCGCTACGACGCCTGGGTCACCGGCATCCGCCGCGTCGAGGCGCCGACCCGCGCCAACGCGCCGCTGATCTCGTACGACGAGGCGTTCGGCCTGGTGAAGATCAACCCGATCGCCGCGTGGTCCGACGAGCAGATGCAGGCCTACATCGACGCGCACTCGATCCTGGTCAATCCACTTGTCTCCGAGGGCTACCCGTCCATCGGTTGCGCCCCGTGCACGGCGAAGCCCGCGCCCGGCGCCGATCCGCGCAGCGGACGCTGGGCGGGACAGGCCAAGACCGAATGCGGGTTGCACGCCTCATGACCGCGATCACCACCACGGAACAGATCGAAGAGACGATGAACACCACCACCGCCACATCCGGCACCCCCCAGTTCATTCCGGCCCATCCCGCCGACAGCGCGTTCGACACGCTGGCCGCGCTGGAGTCCGAGGCGATCCACATCTTCCGCGAGGTCGCGGGCGAGTTCGAGCGGCCCGTGATCCTGTTCTCCGGAGGCAAGGACTCCACCGTGCTGCTGCACCTGGCGGTCAAGGCGTTCTGGCCTGCGCCGCTGCCGTTCTCGCTGCTGCACGTGGACACCGGGCACAACCTCCCCGAGGTCCTCGAATTCCGCGACCAGATCGTCGAGCGCTACAACCTGCGCCTGCACGTCGCCAAGGTCGAGGACTACCTGGCCGACGGCCGGCTCACCGAGCGCCCCGACGGCATCCGCAACCCACTGCAGATCACCCCGTTGCTCGACGCGATCACCGAGAACCGGTTCGACGCCGTGTTCGGCGGCGCCCGCCGCGACGAGGAGCGTGCCCGCGCCAAGGAGCGGATCTTCAGCCTGCGCAACGCGTTCGGCCAGTGGGACCCGAAGCGCCAGCGCCCGGAACTGTGGAACCTCTACAACGGCCGGCACGCCCCCGGCGAGCACGTGCGCGTGTTCCCACTGAGCAACTTCACCGAGCTCGACATCTGGCGCTACATCGCCCGCGAGGACGTCGCGCTGGCGAGCATCTACTACGCACATCAGCGCGAGGTCTTCCAGCGCGACGGCATGTGGATGACACCCGGCCCGTGGGGCGGCCCGCGCGACGGCGAAGAGCTGCAGACGCTCTCGGTGCGCTACCGCACCGTCGGTGACGGCTCCACGACCGGCGCGGTGCTCTCCGATGCCGCCGACAACCAGGCCATCCTTGCCGAGGTGGCCGCCTCCCGGCTGTCCGAGCGCGGCGCCACCCGTGGCGACGACCGCGTCTCCGAGGCCGCCATGGAAGACCGTAAGCGAGAGGGATACTTCTGATGACCACCCACCCCGACCTGCTGCGCCTGGCCACGGCCGGCAGCGTGGACGACGGCAAGTCCACCCTGGTGGGCCGCCTGCTCTACGACACCAAATCCGTTCTCGCCGACCAGGTCGACGCGGTCACCCGGGCCTCGGTGGACCGCGGCCTGGCCACCCCGGACCTGTCGCTGCTCGTCGACGGCCTGCGCGCCGAACGCGAGCAGGGCATCACCATCGACGTGGCCTACCGGTACTTCGCGACCCCGAAGCGCTCCTTCGTGCTCGCCGACACCCCCGGCCACGTCCAGTACACCCGCAACACCGTCTCGGGCGCCTCGACCGCGCAGCTGGTGGTGCTGCTCGTCGACGCCCGCAAGGGTGTGGTCTCGCAGACCCGCCGGCACGCCGCCGTGCTCGCGCTGCTCGGCGTGCCGCGACTGGTGCTGGCGGTCAACAAGATCGACCTGGTGGAGGACCCCGCGACGGTGTTCGCGGACATCTGCGCCGAGTTCGGTGCGCTCGTCCGCGCGCTGGGCTGGTCCGACGAGGCGGTGCAGGCGATCCCGGTCTCCGCACTGCACGGCGACAACGTCGCCACCGCATCGACCGACACGCCGTACTACGACGGTCCGACGCTGATCGAGCACCTCGAGACCGTGCCGGTCGACGCGGAGCCCACCGAGGTCGGGTTCCGGTTCCCGGTGCAGTACGTGATCCGCCCGCGTACAGCGGAGTTCCCGGACTACCGCGGCTACGCCGGACAGGTCGCGGCAGGTTCGGTGGCCCCGGGCGACGAGGTCGTGGTGCTCCCCTCGGGAACGCGCACCACGGTCGCGAGCGTCGACACCGCCGACGGCCCGCTGCCGCAGGCACAGTCCGGACGGAGCGTCACGCTGGTGCTGGCCGACGACGTGGACGTCTCGAGGGGTGACGTCCTGGTCTCGGTCGCCGATGCGCCGCAGCCCGTGTCCGAGTTCGACGCCACCGTGTGCTGGCTGGCGGAGAAGCCGCTGCGCCCGGGCGCCCGGTTGCTGCTCAAGCACGGGACGAAGACGACCCAGGCGATCGTCGGCGCACTCGAGGAGCGCTTCGACGAGCAGGAGCTCACCGCCGCGCCGTCGCCGGACTCGTTGGAGCTCAACGAGATCGGCCGCATCTCGGTCCGGGTCGCCGAGCCGATCGCGGCGGACCACTACGGGGTCAGCCGCCGCACGGGCAGCTTCCTGCTGATCGATCCGGCGGACGGGAACACGCTCGGCGCCGGACTGGTCGGCAACGCGCTGGCGGCCGTCGAAATCGGCGAGACCGTCCCCGCCTGAGGTGCCGATGACTCCGCTGATCGCCGTCGCCCACGGCAGCCGCGACCCCCGCTCGGCCCGCACCATGCGTGCGGTCGCCGAGCGGGTACGCGCGGCGTGTCCGGGGCTCGACGTTCGGCTGGGGTTCCTGGACCTGTCGGAACCGTTGCTGGACACGGTGATCGACGATCTCGCCGCCGCGGGATGCCGCCGAGCAGTGGCGGTGCCGCTGCTGCTCGGCGATGCGTACCACTCGCGCGTCGACCTGCCCGCGCTGCTCGCGGCGGCCGAGGCCCGGCATCCCGGGATCGAGCTGCGGCAGGCCGGCGTGCTGGGCACGGATCCGCGTCTGGTGCACGCGGTGCGGGACCGACTCGCCGAGGCCGGTGCGGCGCCGGATGATCCGGGTCTGGGAATCGCGCTGGCGGCGGTGGGCTCGTCCCGTCCGGCCGCGAACGCGACCGCCCGGGCGCTGGCGCCGACGCTGCGACTCGGCACCCGGTGGGCGGCGGTGCGCACCTGCTTCGCGACCACCGATCCGTCCGTCGAGTCGGCCACGGCGGCACTGCACGCGGCGGGGGCGGCGCGGATCGCGGTCGGCTCGTGGTTCCTGGCGCCGGGCCTGCTCACCGACCGGGTCCGGCAACGGGCACTGGAGGGCACGCCGGACACCGTGTGCGCGGAGCCGATCGGCGCGCACCCGCTGCTCGCCGAGGTCGTGCTGGACCGCTACCGTGCGGCCCTGCGCGACGGGGTCCGCCGCGACGCCGTCGCCCTGACCGCGTAGTCCGCAGAATCCGCACACCCATCGGTCATCCGCGCACGGTGCAGCATGAGCGGATGACCGATAGGTGCGTATTGTGACCAAAGCCACTGTCGCGACCGTCCGTGCGGGAGCAAGGTGAGGCCATGAGCATCGAAAACGCGGAGATCTGCAGCGAATACGCCGAATTCCCCGAGTTGGACGACCTCGACTTCCAGAAACTCGCCCGCGGCCGGGTCCGCAAACTCATGCACGCCTTCATGCCCGCCGACCACCCGGAGGCCACCGACCTCGTCCTGGAGGTCTGGATGGACGGTCTGGCCACCGGCCTGCGGATGGCCCGCGAGAACTGAGGCCCGCCGGGGCATCAGCCGATCCCGTACACCACCGTCACCGTCGCATCGACCTGCTGTTGGCCCGGCTCGATCGGCGTGGTCGGGGCGGCCTGCCGCAGCGGTCCCGGACCCGGTGCCGACGGCGCCCCCTCGGTGATCGACCGGAGCGGTCCCAGGCTCACCCCCGCGGCCTTCGCCAGTTGCTGCGCGTGCGCCTTCGCCTGCTGCACCGCCTGGTCGCGCGCCTTGTCCCGTAGCGCGCTGTCGTCGCTGATCGAGAACCCGACCTGCTGCACCCTCACCGCATCGCCGGCCGCGGCCGCGGCGGCGTCGATCACCGCCCCCGCCTTGGCGATGTCGTGCAGTTTCGCCGTCACCGTGTTGTCCACCTGGTAGCCGGTGACCAGGCCGCCGTCCGGCGCGGCGGTCGCGTCAATGCTCAGCCCGCTGGTCTGCACGTCCTGCGCCTGCACCCCCGCGTGTTCGAGCGCGCCGACCAGCGCTGTCGCCCGGGTGCGGTTGTCCGCCAACGCCGCCTGCGCGGTCGCCCCCTCGGTGTGCACACCGAGACGCACCGTGAGGGTGTCCGGCGCGGCACTGACCGTGCCCGTGCCCTGGGCGGTGATGCCCGCCGCATTCCCGTCCGCCGCACCGCCACCGGACCCCGCACCGCTGCCGCAACCGGCGAGCAGCAGCGCACCCGTCAGTGTCCCCGCAACCACCACAACCGACCGTCTCATCGTCCGCCTCCCTCGTGCCCGATCCCCCACCCTGACACAGATTCCCGCGCGATCACCGCGACACCTCGCCTGCCTGTCGTCGTCACCAGGCTGACCGTCAGCACGACAGCGGCGACCAGACCGATCCCGAGCACCGCCCCGCCCAGTCCGAGTCCTCCGGTCGCCGACGCCACCGCCAGCACGCCGACCGCCCCGGCGCAGCCCGCCCACACACGCAGCCCGGTGCCCGTGCCGGTGATGCGGTGCAGCACAGCCAATACCGCGAAGACCACCGCCACCGGCACCGCGACCGTGAACGCGGCATCCGTCTCCGGCACCTGCGCGGACCGCTCGGCCACGTTCAACGCCGTGTCCAGCCCGGCGCCGATCGCCGCGATCGCCGCGAACACGAAGTAGTGACCGTAACCCCAGAGGAGGGCGGTGCGCAGGGTCTCGAGTGCGACCTCGCCCGCGGTGAAATAGATCCACCACAGCGCGAACACCAGGATCAGCGCGCCGATGGCGATCATCAGCAGCGACGCGGACACCCCGTGGTCGCCGGTGACCGCCTGCACGCCGACGAGCGTCGCGAGGATCACCTCACCGAGGACGATGATCGTGAACCCGCCGTAGCGTTCCGGGATGTGTCCGGGATGCCAACTCGTCTGCCGCCCACCGCGTTCGGCCCAGGCCGGCACCGCCATCTCGGCGACCACCAGCACCGCGAACCCGATGCGGTCCCACGGATACGGCAACGCCAACCGGGCCACCCAGCCGATCTGGACCACCGCGATGCCGACCGCGTACCGCAGTGCGGCAGGCCGCCCGGGCGGATCCTCCGCGGCCGCCCGGATCCACTGGCCGATCATCGCCACCCGCATGATCACGTAGCCGATCGTGATCACGGTGAAGTCATAGTGGGTCAGTGCCGCCGGGACCCCCGCGGCCAGAACCAGCACGCCCGCCATCTGCAGCAGCGTCAGCAGCCGGTACGGCACGTCGTCGGTGTCGTAGGCCGAGGCGAACCAGGTGAAGTTCATCCACGCCCACCAGATCGCGAAGAACACCATCGCGTAGCCCAGCAGCCCCGGTCCGAGCCGATCGTCGCGCAGGGCGTCGTGCAGCTGGGCCGCGGCCTGCGACACCGCGACGACGAAGCACAGGTCGAACAGCAGCTCCAACGGAGTGGAGACGCGATGCTGTTCGGATCGGTCGCGTGCCCGCATCGCGGTCCGCCAGGGTGCGAGCGGGTGCCCGCTCACCGCGGAACCGAACGTTCGATCATGCAATACAGCCTGGCAGAGCACTGGCCGAACCGCTGCCAGTGCTCTGTGAAATCATGGGAAACCTTCGACACGGACACCACTTTTGAATACCTTTGTCTGTGTCGACCGGTTGCAAGAGGCCGGCCGTTGCTCTGTTTGAAGTCGGCGCATCCGCGCGGCGCACGCAGGGCGCAGGCCCTGCACAGCATGTGCTGTCGCAGGGCATCGATGAACGCGTGGTGAACACATCACCGCGCACGACCAAGTGCGGTCACCGACGGAATTGACGAAAGGACTTCGATGATCACCAACTTGATCAATGCGTTCCTGAACGCTTTCGGCACCATGTCTGCCGGCAGCAGCGGATACCAGATCGCGCCGGGAACCCTGCCGTTCGGCAGCTGACGGAGAGATCCGCCGCGGGGCCCGGTCCGTTCCTCGGACCGGGCCCCGCGGCATGTCCGTACCCCCGGTCGCCCCGATCCTCCCCCGAATCACCGTTGCACCTGCCGACCGACTGTTACCGTCCGGTCATGGCCGAATCCGGGATTCGGAACGATGGCACACCCCCACGGCCCGCGCGTGCTCGATCCGCGGCCGACGAGGATCTCCACAGGGTGCACCGGGAACTGACCACCGGCGAGGACACGATCGACTCGGCGACCTGGTCCGGGTCGGTCCCCGACTCCCCCGCGCTGGCCCCACGCGTCCGGGTCGGCCGGGACAAGTGGTTCAACCTGCTGTGGCTGCTGCCGATCGGGTTCGCCGTGCTCGTCGTCGCGGTCGCGGTCGCGCAGGGGCTCCGCAACATGCCGTCTGTGCAGTCGTTCATGCAGGACCACCCCGGCACCCTCGTCCCCGACGGGCTCGCCCCGGGCCTGCCCGCCTGGATCGGATGGCAGCACTTCTTCAACCTGTTCCTGATGATCTTCATCATCCGCTCCGGCCTGCAGATCCTGACCGACCATCCGCGGCTGTACTGGACCCGGCACTGCACCCCCGGCAGCGATTGGCTGCGCATCCAGCAGTCGGTCCCGGACGATCCGCTGTGGACGGCCAAACAGGACTCGGTCAGCCTGCCCGGTCAGGTCGGACTGCCCGGGCGTCGCCATTCGATCGGCCTGGCGCGGTGGTGGCACCTCGGCACCGACGTGCTGTGGCTGCTCAACGGACTTGTGTTCTACGTGCTGCTGTTCACCACCGGCCAGTGGCGCCGGATCGTCCCCACCAGTTGGGACGTGTTCCCCAATGCCGTCACCGTCGGCATCCAGTACCTCTCGCTGGATTGGCCGCACGAGAACGGGTGGGTCGCCTACAACAGCCTGCAACTGCTGGCCTACTTCCTCACGGTCTTCGTCGCCGGCCCGCTCGCGCTGATCACCGGTCTGGGCATGTCGCCCGCGTTGTCGACCCGGTTCCGTCGGCTGAGCACCCTCTTGAGCATCCAGACCGCGCGGTCGCTGCACTTCCTGGTGCTGGTGTGGTTCCTGCTGTTCATCGTCGTGCACGTGACGCTGGTGTTCACGACCGGACTGCTGCGCAACCTCGACCACATGTATGCGGTGCGGGACGCGAACGACTGGATCGGCTTCGCCGTGTTCGCCGCGTCGATGGTCGTGGTGATCGTCGGGTGGGTCGCCGCGACCCCACTGACCTTCCGGCACCCGCGACTGGTCCAGCGTGTCGGCTTCGCGCTGATCGGCCCGGCGCAACGGCTCTTCGAGCACGTCGACGCGCGTCCCGGGCAGTACACCGAGCGCGACATCTCGCCCTACATGTGGCACAACGGGCACTACCCGAAATCACCCGAGTACGAGGCGCTGCGCGAGGGCGGCTTCGAGGACTACCGACTCGCCGTCGGCGGGCTGGTCGCGAACCCGGTCGAGCTGAGTCTGGCGGACCTGCGCGGCCTGCCGCCCCACGAGCAGATCACCCAGCACTACTGCATCCAGGGCTGGTCCGGCGTCGCCGAGTGGGGCGGGGTGTCCATGCAGACGATCATGGATCTCGTCCGACCGGACCCCGCTGCCAAGTGGGTGCTGTTCTACTCGTTCGGCGAGGGCGCGGACGGCGGCGTGTACTACGACGCCCATCCCGTCGAGCAGATGGGCAACGCGCTGACCATGCTGGCCTACGACATGAACGGCGACCGGCTCAGCTTCGGGCACGGGGCGCCGCTGCGGCTGCGCAACGAACTACAACTCGGCTTCAAACACGTCAAGTGGATCAAGGCGATCGAGTTCGTGGCCGACTTCTCGCACACCGCAAGCGGTTTCGGCGGCTACAACGAGGACCACGAGTTCTTCGGCTACCGCCAGTCGATCTGACCGCTCACCCGACCGGTGCGGGGATCTCCGGGGTCCGGGTCGCCCGCACATAGACGGTCTCCCCCTCGTGCAGGTCCAGCACCTTCGCGTCGCCGCGGGTGATCTGCGCGGACAGCCCCTCGGCGCCGCTCTTCGGCCGCAGTTCGACGCGCACCTCGAAACCCAGGTGCGCGACCCGCTCGACCGTCGCCGCGAACGAGGCCGGCAGCTGCTGGCGGTCCAGGCGCAGATCGTGCGGGCGCACCAACTGACCGTTCAGCTTGGCGACCGGACCGAGGAACGACATCACGAACGCGTTCGCCGGGCGGTCGTAGAGGTCGTCCGGGCTGCCGACCTGCTCGATGCGGCCCTTGTTCATCACCGCGATCCGGTCGGCGACGTCGAGCGCCTCCTCCTGGTCGTGGGTGACCAGCACCGTGGTCACGTGCACGTTCTCGTGCAATCGGCGCAGCCAAGACCGCAGGTCCTCGCGCACCTTCGCGTCCAGCGCACCGAAAGGTTCGTCGAGCAGCAGCACCTGGGGGTCGACCGCCAGTGCCCGGGCGAGCGCCATGCGCTGACGCTGCCCGCCGGACAGCTGCGCCGGGTATCGGCCCTGGAAACCGGCCAGGCCCACCACCTCGAGCAGCTCGTCGACCTTGGCCTTGATCTCCTTCTTCGGCCGCTTGCGGATCTTGAGCCCGAACGCGACGTTCTCGCGCACCGACATGTGCTTGAACGCGGCGTAGTGCTGGAAGACGAACCCGATGTCGCGCTGCTGCGGCGGCACGCCGGTCACGTCCACCCCGGCGATGGTGATCTCGCCGGTGTCCGGGTGGTCCAGTCCCGCGATCGAACGCAGCAGCGTCGACTTGCCCGAGCCGCTCGGGCCGAGCAGCGCGGTCAGCGAGCCCGACGGGACGGTGAAGTCGACGTCGTCGAGCGCCTTGAAGTCTCCGTAATGCTTGCTCGCACCGGAAATCGTGATCATGTCGGTCATGTCGGGGCTCATTTCTGGGCTCATTACGGTGCTCGTTACGGTGCTCACTTCGAGGGAGTCCGTTTCCGGTTGAACAGGGTCATCAGCAGCAGGGTCACCAATGCCAGGCCCATCAGCAACGTCGACGCGGCATAGGCGCCGTACTCGTTGCCGGCGGCGTGGCGGGCGTTGACCAGCAACGTCAGCGTCTGCGACTTGCCGGCCAGCCCCGACGACACCATGATGACCGCGCCGAACTCGCCGAGGCTGCGGGCGACGGTGAGCACCACGCCGTAGGTCAGCCCCCAGCGGATGGCGGGCAGCGTGATCCGACTGAAGGTCTGCCAGCCGTTCGCGCCGAGGGTGGCGGCGGCCTGCTCCTGCTCGACGCCGATCTCGTGCAGCACGGGTTCGACCTCGCGCACCACGAACGGCAGCGTCACGAACAGCGTCGCCAGCACCATGCCGGGCAGCGCGAAGATCACCCGGAACCCGCTGCTCTCGACGAAGCCGAGCCATCCGCCGGCGCCCCACAGCAGGATCAGCGCGGTGCCGACGACGACCGGCGACACCGCGAACGGCAGGTCGACGACCGCCTGCAGCAGCCCGCGACCGCGGAACCGTCCGCGCGCCAACGCCAACGCGGTGCCGACGCCGAAGACCACGTTCAGCGGCACCACGATCACCACGATCAGCAGCGACAGCTGCAGCGCCGAGATGGCCGCCGGCGTGGTGATCCAGTCCCAGAACAGCCCGACGCCGTGCTCGAACGTGCGGTAGAGGATCAGCGCCACCGGCACCAGCAGCAGCGCGGCGACGTAGCCGAGCGCGAGCACCCGCATCGAATAGCGGGCAGGCTTCGACGGGATCATCGGTCGAGCTCCTCACGCCGGGCCGCGCGGCTGCCGAGGATCCGCAGCACCAGCAGCATCGTGAACGAGATGGCCAGCAGCACCACCGAGATCGAGGCCGCCGCCACCGGGCTGTCCTGCTCGATCAGCGACTTGATGTACTGCGAGGCGACCTCGGTGTCGCGGGGGATGCCGCCGCCGATGAGGATGACCGATCCGAACTCGCCGATCGCCCGCGAGAAGGCCAGACCGGCCCCGGACGCGACCGCCGGGATCAGCGCAGGCAGCACGATGCGCCGGAAGATGACGAGGTTCCCGGCGCCGAGCGAGGCCGCGGCCTCCTCGACGTCACGGTCGAGTTCGATCAGCACCGGCTGCACCGCACGCACCACGAACGGCAAGGTGACGAACAGCAATGCGATCGCCAGACCGATCTTGGTGTGCTGCACGTGGATCCCGATCGGGCTGTCCGGACCGTACAGCGCGAGCAGCACGATGCTCGCCACGATCGTCGGCAGCGCGAACGGCAGGTCGATGAAGGCGTTGACGAACCGTTTGCCGGGGAACTCGTCGCGCACCAGTACCCATGCGACCAGCGTGCCCATCACCGCGTTGATCGCGGTCACTGCCAGCGACGTCACGATGGTCACCTCGAAGGCCGCCACCGCGGACGGCGCGGTCACCGCATCCCAGAAGCCACCGAACCCGTTCTTCCCGGATTCGACGGCGATCGCGGCGAGCGGCAGCAGCACGATGACGCTGAGCCAGATGCTCGCCACCCCCACCGCGGCGGGCCCGGGGACGCCGCGGCCGCGCCGCCGCACGGCGCGCAGTCGGCGACGCGGTGGGCGGGGCTTCGCCGACGCCGCGGAGCGCGGCCGACCGGGCTTCTCTGCCGCGGCGGTGGTCTCCACCGCGCCGTCCACGTCGCCGTCTGCCGTAGGGTCGTCCGTCATCCGTTGCCGCACCGAGGTTCCCATCGTGCTCACCCGATCGCCTTGGTGTAGATCTTCGTGATGGCGCCGGAGTCCTTGTCGAACAACTGCGAGGACACCTGGTCCCAACCGCCGAGGTCGGCGACCGTCCACAGTTTCGCGGGGACCGGGAACTGCCGCGCGTATTCGGCGGCCACCCCGGGATCGGCGGGGCGGAAGCCCGCCTTCGCCAACAGCGTCTGCCCGTCCGTCGAGTAGAGGTAGTTCTCGAAGTCCCGTGCGGCGTCGGCGTGTCCGCTGTTGTCGAGCACCGCGAACGGGTTCTCGATGCGGATGTTCTGCGCGGGGTCGACGTAGTCGACGGCCTTGCCGGCGCGCTGGGTGAAGATGGCCTCGTTCTCGTAGCTGATCAGCACGTCACCGGAGCCCTGCAGGAACAGGTCGGTGGCGTCGCGTCCGGACGACGGGCGGGACTTGACGTGATCGGTGACCAGCTTCTGGATGTAGTCCAGCCCGGCCTGCGGGTTCTTGCCGCCGTCGGATTCGGCCGCGTACGGCGCCAACAGGTTCCACATCGCCGAACCCGAGCTCAGCGGATTCGGCGTGATCACCTCGACGCCCGGCTTGAGCAGATCGTCCCAGGTCTCGATGTGTTTCGGGTTGCCCTTGCGCACCACCAGCGAGACCACCGAGCCGAACGGCACGCCGCGGAAGGCGCTCTGGTTCCAGTCCTTGTCGACCAGGCCGGCCTTGACCAGCCTGGTCATGTCCGGTTCGACCGAGAACGACACGACGTCCGTCGGCAGTCCGGCGACGACCTTGCGGGACTGGTCGCCGGAAGGTCCGTAGGAGGTCGCGAAGCTGACGTCCTTACCTGCAGACGAGCGGCGGAAGCCGTCGATCACCGGCGCGAAGGCCGGTTCGGCCGCCGCGTAGCCGACCAGCGAAAGCTGCGTGCTCCCGGCGGAAGTGGCGCTGCCACCGCCGATCTCGTCACTCGCCCCGCCGCCGCACGCGGACAGGGTCAATGCCGCAGCCAACAGCAGGGCGCCGGCACCGAGGGATCGGGCGGAGCGGGATCTGGTGGGGCGGGATCGGATACGGGTCCTCATCGTCGGGCCTTTCCGAGGGCTCGATAGCTGCCACAGGTCGCAGGTGGGGATCGAAACGAGTGATCTGCGAGAAGTCCTGTCGCACGTGTGGTCCGAACGTCGTGGGGACAGCACCGCGCAACCCCTTGAAGGGCGGCGGGAGAGATCCCGGACTCGGACCGGCCGGTGAGATCAGGCACCGGGCCGACGTGCGGGACTAGCGACAGTCGATGTCGGCGACCGCGCGCATGCCGACTGCGATCAACGCCAATTCATGGCGGACCTGGTGTACGGCTGCGTCAGACACGCGGTCGACTCTAGCAGAGCGTGATCGACGCGGACGAACCGCAGGTCAGCGGGTGAGCAGCCAGGCGACGATGACGACGACGAGCAGTGCGATGAGCACGAGCGTGACCCGTGAGCGTGGCATCAGGATCGTGCCTCCGAATCAGTGGCGGCGGCCGCGGCGGCCGACGGTTCCTCGTCGCGGCCGAGAACCCGGAACACCCAGGCGAGGGCGAGGTCGACCAGCCTCGCGATCAGCGCGCACAGCGGGACCACGACCACCATGACGACGAGGACCTGCGGTATGAAGGCGAGCCCGGTGACCCACAGCTCCACCCCATCCCACCAGTGCGCGATCTGATTCACGCGACCAGCCTAATGGTTGGCCGGACCGCGCCCACACGACACAGTGTGCGCAAGTGATGGACGACACCGGCGCGCCGGGAAATGATGGAGCGATGGATCAGTCTGACGATGCCGTCGAGAACCGTCCGCTGTTCGGGCCGACCTCCACTCGCAGCCCTTTTCCGCCCATCGCCGACTACGCGTTCCTGTCCGACTGCGAGTGCAACTGCCTGATCGCCCGCAACGGCGCGGTCGAGTGGATGTGCGTGCCCCGACCCGACTCCCCCAGCATCTTCGGTTCGCTGCTCGACCGCAGCGCCGGCCACTTCCGGGTCGGCCCGTACGGGGTGAACGTGCCCGCCGCGCGTCGCTATCTGCCGGGCAGCCTGATCCTGGAGACCACCTGGCAGACCGACACCGGCTGGCTGATCGTGCGCGACGCGCTGGTGATGGGGCCCTGGCACAACACCGACAGCCGCTCGCGGACGCACCGGCGCACACCGAACGACTGGGACGCCGAACACGTGCTGCTGCGCACCATCCGCTGTGTCAACGGCACCGTCGAGCTCGGCGTGAGCTGCGAGCCCGCGTTCAACTACCACCGCGCCGCCGCGCAGTGGGAGTACACCGGCACCGCCTACGAGGAGGCGACGGCGACCTGCCGGCCGACGGGCCCGCTCGCCGCCGACCAGCCGACGCTCAAGCTCACCACCAACCTGCGGCTGGGCCTGGAGGGTCGTGAGGCCCGCGCCCGCACCCGCATGTCCGAGGGCGACGAGTGCTTCGTCGCGCTGTCGTGGTCGGCGTTCCCCGCGCCGTCGACATATCAGGAGGCCGCCGACCGGATGTGGCGCACGGCCGAGTGCTGGCGGCAGTGGATCAACATCGGCCAATTCCCCGACCACCCCTGGCGGGATCAGTTGCAGCGCAGCGCCCTGACGCTCAAGGGACTGGCTTATGCGCCGACCGGCGCCCTGCTGGCGGCGGCGACGACCTCGCTGCCCGAGACCCCGGGGGGCGAACGCAACTGGGACTACCGCTACAGCTGGGTGCGCGACTCGACGTTCGCGCTGTGGGGCCTCTACACGCTCGGTCTCGACCGGGAGGCCGACGACTTCTTCGCGTTCATTGCCGACGTGTGCGGCCAGGAGGACGAGGCCGACCAGCACCCGCTGCAGGTGATGTACGGCATCGGCGGCGAACGGTCCCTGGAGGAACAGGAACTGCTCCATCTCAGCGGATACGACGGGGCCCGACCGGTGCGGATCGGCAACGGCGCGTACAAGCAACAGCAGCACGACATCTGGGGCGCGATCCTCGATTCGGTGTACCTGCACATCCGGTCCCGCGAGCAGCTGCCGGAGTTCCTGTGGCCGCTGATCGAGCGTCAGGTCCACGAGGCCATCAAGCACTGGGCCAAACCCGACCGCGGTATCTGGGAGGTCCGCGGCGAGCCCCAGCACTTCACCTCGTCGAAGATCATGTGCTGGGTGGCCCTGGACCGTGGCGCCAAGCTGGCTGCGCTGCACGGCAAACCGAACTACGCCAAGCAGTGGAACGGGATCGCCGACGAGATCAAGGCGGACATCCTCGAGCACGGCGTCGACGAGCGCGGGGTGTTCACGCAGCGCTACGGCGACTCCTCGCTGGACGCGTCGCTGCTGCTCGTGGTGCTGCGCCGGTTCCTGCCGTCGGACGATCCGCGGGTGAAGGCGACGGTGCTGGCGATCGCCGACGAGTTGACCGTCGACGGTCTGGTGCTGCGCTACCGGACCGACACCACCGACGACGGCCTCTCCGGCGAGGAGGGCACGTTCACGATCTGTTCGTTCTGGCTGGTCTCGGCTCTGGTCGAGATCGGCGAGGTCGACCGGGCGCGGCGACTGTGCGAGCGGTTGCTGTCGCTGGCCAGCCCGCTGCACCTGTATGCGGAAGAACTCGATCCGCGCAGTGGCCGGCACCTGGGCAACTTCCCGCAGGCGTTCACCCACCTGGCGCTGATCAACGCCGTGGTGCACGTCATCCGCGCCGAGCAGGACCAGAACGCGGGGCTGTTCCAGCCCGCGCACTCGCAGGTCTGACCGCTTCCGCCCACACCTGTCGGTTGGCTGTGAGAAGGTGTCGCACATGCTGGACCACTTGGGAATTCAATGCGCCGACGTCGCCGTCGCCGCCACGTTCTACGACCGAGTCCTCGGCACACTGGGGGCGACCAGGATGATGGAGATCGACGGCGCCGATGTCATCGGCTACGGCATCCCGCCGAGCCCCGACTTCTGGCTCTCGCCCCGGACCCCCGCCGACGCAGGATTCCGCGAGTCGCACATCGCGTTCGCGGCAGCCGACCGCGCCACCGTCGACGCGTTCTTCGCCGCGGCGGTCGACGCAGGGGCCGAGGTACTGCACGCGCCGCGGGAGTGGCCCGAGTACCACCCGGGCTACTACGGCGCGTTCGTCCGCGACCCCGACGGCAACAACATCGAGGCGGTCTGTCACCGCTGAGCGCAGGTCGGCGGGCCCGGCCGCCGGTCGGCTCAGCGGCCGGCCGGTCCCGCCGGCGAACTCACTTCCGGAAGCGCGCCAGCTGCCGCTCGGCACCCTCGGCGATGTCGCGCACGACATCGCCCGCAGGACGGATAGCGTTGACCAAACCCGCCGCCTCGCCGGCGTAGACGACCGCCAGTTCCGGGTTGGTCGCGTCGTAGGCCTGCGCCAGCGTCGCCTTGTCGGCACCGCGGTCCTGCCAGGTCTCCGTGTACTCGTTGACCAGCGCCCGGCCGCCCCACCGCTCCGGCCACGGCTGGTCACGCGCACGGTCGAAGATCGACGTGTAGACGGTGTCGGTCGAGTCGGCGTCGACCAGCCGTTGCGGGGCGAACGCCGGACCTATCGTCTCCGGGCTGGCCAACAGCGCTGTCCCGATCCAGGCGCCCTCCGCACCCGCCGCGAGTACCGCTGCCAGGCCACGGCCGGTGGCGATGCCACCGGCCGCCACGACCGGCAGGTCGGTGGACTCGAGGATCTGCTGCAGCAGCGGCAGCGTGCCGATACTCCCGGTATGCCCGCCGGCCTCGGTGCCCTGCGCCACCACGAAGTCCACGCCGGCGGCCTCGACGACCCGGAGATCCTCGACGTTGTTGATCTGTGAACACACCAGCGCGCCGGCCGCGTGCGCCCGCGGCACGAACGGTGCGGGGTCTCCGAAGGACAGCGAGATCACCTTCGGCTTCTCGGCGACCGCCGCGTCGAGCAGCGCGTCGTCGTCGTAAAGCGACCAGGTCATCAGCCCGATCCCGAGGTCGCCACCGATCTGTCGGGCGACGGCGGATTCGGCTGCGATCCACTCACGGGTCGCGTAGCGAGCCGCACCGAGCAGCCCGAGACCGCCGGCCTTGCTGACCTCGCCGGTGAGCCGTCCACCGGCTCGCCCGCCCATCGGTGCCCCGAGGATCGGGACCCGGATGCCGAGTTCGCGGGTAAGCCAGGTGTCGATCACAGTTCGCTCCCTTCGGTCGCCTGTGCGTGAGTTTCGGGGCCGGGCCCCGCAACTCACGCACAGGGCTACTTCTTCGGCTTGTCGGAACTCGCCTCCGACGACAGCGCGGCGACGAAGGCCTCCTGCGGCACCTCGACCCGGCCGATCGTCTTCATCCGCTTCTTGCCTTCCTTCTGCTTCTCGAGCAGCTTGCGCTTACGGCTGATGTCGCCGCCGTAGCACTTGGCGAGCACGTCCTTGCGGATCGCGCGAATGTTCTCGCGCGCAATGATCTTCGAGCCGATCGCGGCCTGCACCGGCACCTCGAACTGCTGGCGCGGGATCAGCTCCTTGAGCTTGGTGGTCATCTTGTTGCCGTACGCGAACGCCGCATCCTTGTGGACGATCGCGCTGAACGCATCGACCGCCTCGCCCTGCAACAGGATGTCGACCTTGACGAGGTCGGACAGCTGCTCGCCGGCCTCCTCGTAGTCGAGGCTGGCGTAGCCCCGGGTGCGGGACTTGAGCGAGTCGAAGAAGTCGAAGATGATCTCCGCCATCGGCAACGTGTACCGCAACTCGACGCGGGTCTCGGACAGATAGTCCATGCCGCCGAGCTCGCCCCGGCGCGACTGGCACAGCTCCATGATCGAGCCGATGAACTCACTTGGCGAGATGATCGTGCACTTGACGATCGGCTCGTAGATCTCCCGCATCTTGCCTTCCGGCCAGTACGACGGGTTGGTGACGATCTGCTCCTGCCCGCCCTCGGTGACCACCCGGTACACCACGTTCGGCGAGGTCGAGATCAGGTCCAGGCCGAACTCGCGCTCGAGCCGTTCGCGGGTGATCTCCATGTGCAACAGGCCCAGGAAGCCGCAGCGGAAACCGAACCCGAGCGCCACCGACGTCTCGGGCTCGTAGGTCAGTGCGGCGTCGTTGAGCTGCAGTTTGTCGAGGGCGTCGCGCAGGTCCGGGTAGTCGGAGCCGTCCACCGGATACAGGCCCGAGTAGACCATCGGCCGCGGCTCGCGGTAGCCGGTGAGCGGCTCGGTCGCGCTGTCGCGGGCGGTGGTCACGGTGTCGCCGACCTTCGACTGGCGCACGTCCTTCACACCGGTGATCAGGTAGCCGACCTCGCCGACGCCGAGGCCCTGGGTGGGCTTGGGCTCGGGCGAGACGATGCCGACCTCGAGCAGTTCGTGGGTGGCGCCGGTGGACATCATCTTGATCTTCTGACGCGGCACGATCTTGCCGTCGACGACACGGACGTAGGTGACCACGCCGCGGTAGGTGTCGTACACGGAGTCGAAGATCATCGCGCGCGCCGGCGCGTCCGCCTCGCCGACCGGCGGCGGGATCTGCCGGACCACCTCGTCGAGCAGTTCCGCGACACCGACGCCGGTCTTGCCGGACACCCGCAGCACATCCTCGGGCTCGCAGCCGACGATGTGCGCCAGCTCGGCGGCGTACCGGTCCGGGTCGGCCGCCGGCAGGTCGATCTTGTTGAGGACCGGGATGATCGTCAGATCCTTGTCCAGCGCCAGATACAGGTTCGCCAGCGTCTGCGCCTCGATGCCCTGCGCGGCGTCGACCAGCAGGATCGCACCCTCGCAGGCCTCGAGCGCCCGCGAGACCTCGTAGGTGAAGTCGACGTGCCCGGGAGTGTCGATCAGGTGCATGACGTAGTTTTCGTCGGCGCCGTCGGCGCCCTTGACGGTCCACGGCAGCCGGACGTTCTGCGCCTTGATCGTGATGCCACGCTCGCGCTCGATGTCCATCCGGTCCAGGTACTGCGCGCGCATCGCCCGCTCCTCGACCACCCCGGTCAGCTGCAGCATGCGATCGGCCAGCGTCGATTTGCCGTGGTCGATATGAGCGATGATGCAGAAGTTCCTGATCTTCGCGGGATCGGTGAACGTCGTGTCGGCGAAGCTGGGCACGTGTGTCCTCTGGGATGGTCGGGCGTGGGTACGGGCATCGGTACGGAAGGCGCGTGACCATCCTCCCACGAACGACCGGCCCGTCGAACGTCACCGGCCCCGCCACACCCCCACACCGCTAGGCTCGGCGGTCATGACCGGGAAGTGGAACCCTGGCAAATGGCTGCCCGGGAAATGGCCGCCGGACAGAGCCACGACGGAGAAGTTGACGACGGCCGGCCGGCAACTCGGATCGGCGGCGCTGCGCGAGGCGCCGCGCCTGCTGCGGCAGTTGCAGCGGACGCCGCCGGGCCATCAGGGATCGGCCGGCCACCCGACGATCACCCCGGGGCGCCCGGTCGCCTCGACCGCGGTGCCGAGCGCCCACCGGGCCCGCCGCATCGAGTACGCGCCGGACCTCGACGGCCGCGCCGATCCGGGCGAGATCGTGTGGACGTGGGTGACGTTCGAGGAGAACCCGCACGAGGGCAAGGACCGTCCGGTGCTGGTCGTCGGGCGCGACGGTGCGACGCTGCTCGGGCTGATGCTCTCGAGCCAGGACAAACGCGCGGACGACCCGAACTGGATGCCGATCGGCAGCGGCGCCTGGGACGGCGAGCACCGGCCCAGTTGGATCCGGCTGGACCGGGTGCTGGACGTGCCGGAGGACGGCATCCGGCGCGAGGGCGCGGTCCTCGACCGGGCCCGATTCGACACGGTGGCGGCACGGTTGCGGACCGACTACAGCTGGAGTTGAACCGCACCGGCCCGCCGACCGGTTTGGGGCGGGTACGCCCAGGCTGGTAGTCTCGACGTTCGGCACAGACGCGCCGGGTTTCACGTGCGGTTCCGCACCGGATCCGACGGCGTCTGGACAGTGAACTCGAGCAGCATTCCAGCACTCCTGTACCACCAAAGACAAGAGGATTTACGCGTGGCCAACATCAAGTCCCAGGTGAAGCGGATCGGCACCAACGAGCGCAACCGCCTCCGCAACCAGTCGGTGAAGTCGGCGCTGCGCACGGCCATCCGTAGCTTCCGCGAGGCCGCGGCCTCCGGCGACAAGGACAAGGCCGCCGCGCTGCTGCAGTCGACCAGCCGTCAGCTGGACAAGGCCGTCTCGAAGGGCGTCATCCACGCGAACCAGGCCGCCAACAAGAAGTCGGCGATGGCCCTCGCCACCAACAAGCTCTGAGGCCGAGCTCCACTCCGGAGTTCATCGCGCCACCGAAAGACCGCCCGATCATCTGATCAGGGCGGTCTTTCGCGTGCGACGGCGACTCTTGTGACACCCGGTGTCCGGCGCTGCCGATGTGTCAGTTCCGCGGTGGCGACGACTCAGCCGCCCCGCACACGGACGTGGTCACTCAGCGGCCGGCGCGAAGCGTCGCGACCGCGCCGACGGCCCGCTCCATCGCGTAGTCCGGATCCGCCGCCTGGCCCTTCACGTCCGCGTTCAGGATCGCGACAACCTCCAGCGCTCGGCCGACCGAGTCGGGGGTCCAGCCGCGCAACTCGCCCTGTGCCTTCTTGATCTTCCACGGCGGCATGCCGAGTTCGGTGGCCAGCCGGTACGGGTCGCCGCGACCGGCCGACCCGACGCGGGCGAGGGTGTGCACAGCGTCGGCGAGCGCATCGGCGAGCAGCACGTGCGCCACGCCGCGACCGAGGGCCCATCGCAGCGATTCGAGTGCCCCGGCGCGGTCGCCGGCGACCGCCTTGTCGGCCACCTCGAACCCCGTCACCTCGGCGCGGCCCGAGTAGTACCTCCGCACCGCCGCCTCGTCGACCCGACCACCGGTGTCGGCAGCCAACTGCGAGCAGGCGGACGCCAGCTCACGCAGGTCCGAGCCGACCGCGTCGAGCACTGCCGCGACCACCTCCGGCGCGGCCCGGATCCCGGCCGTCCGGAACTCACTGCGGACGAAGTCGATCCGATCCTGGGCCTTGGTCACCTTCGCGCAGTCGTGCACCTGCGCCCCCGCCTTCTGCAGGGCGGGGGCCATCGCCTTGGCGCGGCCGCCGCCCGAGTGCAGCACGATCAGGACGACGCCCTCCGGTAACGACGAGGCGGCGTCGAGCACCAGCGTGGCGGGCTCCTTGCCCGCCTCGCCGGCGGCCTCCAGCACGATCACCCGGTCCTCGGCGAACAACGACGGGCTGAGCAGTTCGGCCAGTTCGGCGACGGTCGCCTCGCCGGCGCGCAACCGGGTCACCGGCACCTCGTCGCCGGCACCGCCGGACGCCGCCCTGGTCGCCGCGATCACCCTGGCGACCGCACGCTCGACGAGTAGTTCCTCGTCCCCCAGAACGAGGTGCAGGGGTGCAGGTCCGTCGGCGTTGCTCACCACAGCATCGTGCCACGCGACACCGACACGACCACCCGCGGCTCGGACGGCCGGCCGGGTCACCACGGCGACCATCGTGACGGGATCCAGACCAGCGCGAACCCGGCCAGCGCGACGACGAGCGCGACTCGCATCCTCGCGCTGCGGACCACGCCGAACGCGACCACAGTGCCGACCGTCAGCAGCAGTCCACCGGCGACTCCCCCGACCACCGGGACCGACGCGGACGGCATCCGCACCGCCGCGTCGGCCACCCTCAGCAGCCACCACACCGCCGGCCCGGCCAACCGGATCAACAGTTCTGCGCCCATCGGCCAGACCATCGCGAGCACCGCGCCGGCCGCCCCCAACAGCGAGGCCGGCGCGACCGCCGGGGCCGCCGCCAGGTTCGCCGCGAGCGAGACCACGCTGAACCGGCCGGAGATCCCCGCGATCAGCGGTGCGGTCGCGACCTGCGCCGCCGCGGCGATCGACAGCGCCTCGGCGAGCCCGGTCGGACACCCCCGCGCGGTCAGCCAGTCGGTCCAGGTGGGGGCGAGCAGCACCAGCGCGGCGGTGGCCGCGACCGAGAGCGCGAAACCGATGTCGACCGCGAGCGCCGGTGTCCAGGCGAGCAGCGCCAACACGGTCGAGGCCAGCGCCGGCAGCGCCTGCTTGCGCCGGCCCAGCAGCAGGGCGAACAGTGCGATCGCGCCCATCGATGCGGCCCGCAGCACACTGGGCGAGGGGCGTACCAGGATCACGAATCCGACGAGCGCCACCCCGGTCAGCACCGCGGCCGGACGTGGGCCGAGCGGTCGCACCACCAGCAGCACCGCCCCGCAGACGATCGCGAAGTTGCTGCCCGACACGGCGGTCAGGTGGGTCAGCCCGGCCGTGGTGAACTGGTCGCGTACTCGGTCCGGCAGCGCCGACACGTCGCCGAGCACCAGACCGGGCAGCAGACCGGCCTCGTTCGGTGCGAGCACCCGATGACACCGTGCCGCGAAGGCCGACCGGATCGATCCGGCCGCCCGCTGAATCCACGAGGGCCGGCCGATCCGTGTCGGCGGGTCGGCCGTCTGCACGGTCGCGACCGTCAGGTCCGCCCGCGACGGCGGCCGCACACCACCGCTGAACCGCACGTGCTGCCCGGGCAGCAGTCCTCTCCAGCCGTCCGCCGGCGCGAACACGACGATCGCCCCGTGCACGCGGGTCGTGCGGTTGCCGAAGCGGACCGTGTCGAGCCGAGCCCGCACCAGCACCCGGCCCGGTGCGCCGGTGTCCGTGGGCAGCGGCCGGGGGTCGTCGGTCAACGTCGCCGTAAGGTGGGCGCCGCCGCCGTGGCCTGCGATCGCCGACTGGGTCGCGGTCACCGCATGCGCCCGCAGGGCGATCGCGACCGCGTAGCCGCACCCGACCAGCGCGATCCCCGCCGCACCCGACCACCACCGCACCCGATCCACCGAGCGGGCGCGGACCGCGAACACAGCGGCCGCGAGCACCGACACCGCAGCGACCACCAGCGCTGTCCCCCAACCGAACACGATGCCCGCGAGGGTGACCGTCCAGCACAGCACCGCGGCCACGAGAAGCCGCAGATCAGGCGGGGTCGCCTCCGCCGCGGCACCGGTCGGGCTCACACCCGCACCAGGTCCTTGAGCTTGGCCAGCTTCGCGGGTCCGATACCTTTCACCTCACCGAGTTGGTCGACGCTCGCGAACCGGCCGTTCTCCTTGCGCCACTGCAGGATCGCCTCCGCGGTCGCCGGCCCCACCCCGGGCAGCGCGTCCAGTTCCGCGGCACCGGCCGCGTTCAGGTCGACCTTGGCACCCCCGGCCGCTCCGGCAGTCGTGCCGCTCGCGGCCGCCCCGCCGACCGTCGCGCTGCCGAGTTGCGGTGGACCGCCGTCCGCGGGCGCGACGCCGACCAGCACCTGTTCGCCGTCCGACAGCCGCTGGGCCATGTTCAGGCTGATCAGGTCCGCCTGCGGCAGCACCCCGCCTGCCGCGTCCAACGCGTCCGCGATGCGGGAGCCGACCTCGAGCCGCTTGAGTCCCGGCGCGTTGACCAGACCCTGCACGCTGACCACCATCTCTTCCGGCGCCTCCACTGCGGCACTGGGCGTGGCACTTTCGCTCGCCACGACGGCCGGGGCCGCCAGCGGCGGCGCCGGTTGGGTGACCGGACGGTCGCGCCACGCCCCGACCCCCGCGCCGGCCGCCGCCAGCAGCCCGACCACCGCGAGCGCGACCGCGCCGCGCCGTCCGATCGCGACGCGCGCGCCCCGCCAGCGCTCCGGTAGCCACTCGCGGCCGGCTGCGGATCCGGAGTGCGGATCCGTGTCGACGTGACCGTCGTCGTCGTCGGTGTCGGTGAGCCAACCGGGTGACGTCGGCAGCGGGTCGGGTTCGAGATCGAGCGCCGGCTCGTGCGCCTCGTCTATCGGTTCGCCCTCGACGACGGCGTCTTGCCCGGCGACCGCAGTGCCCCGCGCGGTGACATTCGAAAGCCGTTGCCGGCTCTGCACATCCGCTCGACTGGTCCGCATGTCGCCGACGTTAGGGCGGCGGACCGGCCACCGGCCCGCCCCCGAAACGATCTGTGGAGAACGCGGGAGGTTGTGGACAACTCGACCCGCGAAGGCCGGTCATCGATCGGCCCGGCCGCGCAGCGCGACGACGGCACCGGCCATCGCCACCACGGCGGCGGCGATCAGCGCCGCGTGCAGTCCGTCGACGAACCGCTGCGGGAAGTCCGGGGCGTCCACGACCGTGTTCGGCAGCGACGCGCCGAGCACCGCGATGCCGAAGACCCCGCCGACGAGCCGCGCGGTGAGGTTGGTCGAGGACGCCATGCCGGCACGCTCGGGCGGGACCGCGCCCATGACCGCGGCCGCCATCGGTGTGGACAGCAGCCCGTAGCCGACACCGATCAGCACGAACGGCCACCCCACCGGCGCCAATCCGCTGCCCGCATCGACGCGCAGCAGGAGCAGCGCCCCCACCGCCACCAGCACCGCGCCGGACGCCATCGGCATGCGATGGCCGAGTCGGTCGATCAGCCGGCCGACCACGGGCCCGGTGATCACGAACGCGACCGTCAGCGGCAGGAACCTGGCTCCGGCGCCGACAGGCGAAAAGCCTTGTACCTGTTGGAAGAACAGTGAGAACACGAACAGCAGCCCGATCGTCGCGAAGCCCATCACGAACCCGTTGACGTTCGCGGCGGCATATCCGGCGTTGCGGAAGTAGCCCAGCGGTAGCACCGGATCCGGGTGCCGGCGCTCGGCGATGACGAACCCGACGAGCGCCAGCGCACCGGCGACGAGCAGGCCGGCCGGAAGCGCCGAGGCGAAGCCCAGCCGTCCGCCTTCGATGGCGCCGCCGGCCAGCAGCACCAGCGCCGCCGAGCCGAGCATCTGACCGCGTACGTCGAGTGACCGGACGCCGCGCTCAATGTCGCCTGCGCGGACGGTACGGACCGTGAGAAGCGCGACCAGCACGACGACGGGCAGGTTGACGACGAACACCGACCGCCACCCGAATGCGGCAACGAGGGCGCCGCCGAGGACCGGCCCGATGACCAGCGAGCTGCCCGCCACCGACGCCCAGATGCCCATCGCCTGCGCCCGCCGCCGCGGGTCGGTGAACGTGTGCGACAGGATCGCCAGCGTGGCAGGCAGTTCGATCGCCGCGCCGATCCCCTGCAGGATCCGGGACGCGGTGAGCTCCCCGGCGGTGGGGGCGACCGCGCACAGTCCCGACCCGAGGGCGAACACGGCGATGCCGACGAGGTACACCCGTTTGTGACCGGACCGGTCCCCGAGCCGCCCACCGATCAGCAGCAGGCTCGCCATGGCCACGTTGTAGCCGTCGACCACCCACTGCAGACCGGACGCGGACACCCCCAGATCCGCCCCGATGCTCGGCAGGGCGACGTTGACGATGGTCAGGTCCAGCTGGATCAGGAACTGCCCGAGCGAGACGGCGACGAGTACCAGGGCCTCGCGTAGGCCTGCGGTCGGGCGGCGCGGAACCGTCAGTGTGCGCATGATCAAAGCCTGCATCCGAATCCCTTCGGTCCCCGCCGAAGCATCGCGGGGCTACCGTCGGAAGGGTGAAGGGCGATGCCGACATCTCCATCCCCGCGGCGCTGATCGGAGACGCCGCACGATCGCGGCTGCTGATGGCGCTGGCCGACGGCCGGGCGCTGCCCGCGAGCCGGCTGGCCGCCGAGGCCGGTGTCGCCGCCTCCACCGCCTCCGAGCATCTGGCGAAGCTGCGCGCCGGAGGGATGGTCGTCGTCGAAACCCAAGGACGACACCGCTTCTACCGCATCGGCGACGATCGGGTCATGCGTGCGGTCGAGGCGCTGGCGGCCATCGCGCCGACAGTGCCGGTCCGATCGCTGCGCCAGGGCACTCGCGCACACGCCCTGCGTCGCTCGCGGTTGTGTTACGACCACCTCGCCGGACGACTCGGCGTCGCGCTCATGGCCGCACTACTCGACGACGGGGCGCTCACCGGCGGGGACGGAATCCACCATCCGGAGACCGCCACCGACGACCGGTTCTCCGCTCCCGGGCACGACGTCGACTACCTGCTCACCGAGCACGGTGCGGTGCTGCTGGGTTCGTTCGGAGTGGACGTCGATGCGCTCCGCGCCGGACGCCGGCCGCTGATCCGCTACTGCCTGGACTGGACCGAACAGCGCCATCACCTCGCCGGGGCGCTCGGCGCCGCGCTGGCCGACAGACTGTTCGAGCTCGATTGGCTGCGCCGCGCGCCGACGCATCGCGCGGTCCGCCTGACCGACGCCGGTCGTAGTGGGCTGGCCGCCGACTTCGGCCTTCACTTCGACGACGACGGGGCGCGCACCGCCTGATGGCGCGGCCGTTTACGGCATTCTGTTGCTATGGGTCGTGAGCCGGATTGTTTCGAGCGCCGGCGATCGCACGATTGTGTCGATCACATCCTCATCGTTCGACGCGACAAGGGTCTCAACACTGTCCATGCCGGTCCCGACACACCAGGAATGGTCATCAGGCCACCAGAAATTCGGCGATTCGTAGGTGATGGTCGCAGCAAATGGATCTGCGACCGCGCGGAGGGACCAATACCGTTGTGGGCCATCGCCGACCACCGCCGCGGAGGCCATTGCATCACTGAGCCCGCCGTACCCGGTCCACAGCAACCCGCAGGTGCCCGACGGTCCCAGTAGTTCTTGCAGCGGCGGCATGACTTCGTCCGGCAGAGACCCATCTACGGGTCTCCTCGCGAAGATCCCCGGCAGCACCGCATTCGGATCCTGTGTGCCGACCAACGCGCCGAACGAGGTTCCGGCATCAACTGTCACGCCGCGAGTCCGGGCGATCTGCCGCCAGGTCACCGGCTGGTCGGCACTGTCGTAGGCCGGATGCAGAATCCGGACCAAATGGGAGAACCGTGAGTCGAGCCATCTCCTGACATGACGGTCGAAAGGCACCGGATGGTCGTACGGGCTCAGCCAGGCCGCCCCGTGCGTGTCGGGTGACGGGTCCCAGCCGTAAAGGGGACGGATCGCACCCTCGCCCGACCCCATACTCGCCTCCCCTCACCCGAACCGGAGTCGTCTCAGCGCACCACTCGTCATCCATGATCGTCCCCGCGACCACGACCCTCAACTACGCCACACGCCGCGTGCGGCGCACGGATGGCCCAGACCCCGGCGCAGATCGGCAGTACGAACGCCGCCGCGGCGCCGAACAGCAGTGGGTCGGCCCATCTGGCGGCGCCGTACCGGGAGGGCCACCAGTCGTAGTAGATGCACGCCAACACGACGAGCGGGACGAGAGTGAGGGCAAGATGGACCGCACCGGGCGGCTTGCGCGGCCGGGCCTGCTCGGTCGATCGATCCCCGTCGGTCACTCGACCACGCTCTCCCCCAGCGTATTTCCACGACGACGCCACACCCGACCCGCGATCAACCCCGCCACGACCAGGACCTGGCCGACCATCAGCGACGCGGGCAACGCCAGCAGTTCCCAGCCGGTCGCGTCGTCCGCACGCGACCATGCCACGACCAGTGCGACCACCGCCCATGTCACGATCTGTCCGACGGTCATCAGCGCACCGGTCCACGACCGGTCCGTGCCGCGGGCGATTCCGACCACTCCCGCAACGACTCCGACGAGCGAAGCCAACAATCCGACCGGCGTCGGCACCACGATCAGCAGACCGAGCAACTCCCCCGCTTCGACGAGCCCCGTGCTGACCAGTTGCGGTGCGACGTAGAGCCACACCGCGGCGCCGCACACCACCGAGACGACCGCCGCACCCGTGGAAACCCTCACACCGGAAATCTATCGTTCTCACCGCCGATCCTGCGCACCCTTACAAGGCTGGTATGACGACAAGCCGATTGAATCCGGGACGCTGGGGGGGGGATTTAGTTGCTGGCTTCAGCTAAGGTCGCCTGTCGTGTCGATCACAGTGAGTGACCCCGCACCGGCATCCTCTACCTCGGGGGGTGGTATGTCCGGCGATGAGCCGGCGCGCCTGCGCGTTGTCCGCCTGGTCGCGATGGTGGCCGGGCTGTTGGGGTTCGTGCTGGCCGTGTTGACGCCGGTCCTGCCTGTTACCCAGACGACTGCGCAGTTGAACTGGCCGCAGGACCACAGTCTGAATGCGGTGACCGCCCCGCTGGTGTCGTATGCACCCACCGAGCTCGACCTGTCGATTCCGTGCACGGCCGTTGACCGGCTCGCGCAGCAGCCCGGCAGGGACAACGAGGTGTTGCTCTCGAGCGCGGGTTGTTCGTCACCGCGAAGGACGGCACCGTCTCGGTGCGCTCACGTAACACACTGATCGCCGAGGCGCCGCTGACGCAGGTCGCGAGGGGCCAGTGCACGTCCATCGATGTG
>NZ_JAAIVF010000005.1 GCF_029589495.1 Speluncibacter jeojiensis | reverse complement strand
CTACTCCCCAGCTAGGAGCTGACCTATGACCTACGCACCGAAGACCTGGGCAGATGGTCCGACCGGCGGGACGCCGATCAACGCGGCCGCCCTCAACCACATGGAGCAGGGCATCGCGGACGCGGTCCCGGCGGGCGGCCAGACGCTGCGCGTGGTCGTCGAGCACACCGGCGACGCGGCGCGGAAGGTCGGTCCCGGCGCCCACCTTGTCGGCGTGCCAATGCCCGCTGGGACGTTGTCGCGGCATCGGGTGCTCCTCGGCACCGCCGACGCCTCGGGGTCGACGATCGTGGAGCTGCGGAAGAACGGGACTGCGATCCCGGGCGCGACGGTGACGGTCACCGCCCCGGCGACGATGGCGGAGGTGACGGGCACGTGGACCGTCGCGGCAGACGATGTGGTGCAGCCGTATGTGACGCAGGTCGGCGCCACGCCCGGCAAGGGCATGGTGTCGGTCGTGACGGGGGTGTGCTGATGCTGAGGCAAGCCCCCCCCCCGCTGGCTCCGGGCGGCGATAGCTGATGGCCGTCTTCCTCTACATCCCGGCGGCCGATACTGCAGTGCCGTTGGGCGTATACCTGTCGGCGAACCTGGCGGTCGGCCCGTACACGTCCGCGCCGCTCTCGCCGATCGCTCCGCTGCCCGCCTGGCCGGACACGCAGATCACGGGCTCGTCCATCACGATCCCGTGGGATGCGCCCGCAACGGTCGTGTTCACGTGCCCGTCCGCGTTCCCGAACAACGGCACGTCGATCGTCCTGCAGGTCAACGGCACGCAGGTCGCGTCGGGCACCTCGTCGCCGGTCACGTGGTCCGGGACGCTCAAGTCGGGCGACACGGTGACCGCGGTCATCGCGCACAACAACGGCGGCATCATCAGCATCAGGGCCGGTGCCACCGACACGTTCGTGACGGTCGCCCCGGCCTGACCGTCACCCCTACGGGGGTGGCGTGATGGCGGTGTACATCTACGTTCCAGCGGCGGATGGGTTCACGCCGATGGGCGCCTACCTATCCGCCAATCGAGCGACGCCCAACGAGTACACGTGGTATCCGATGGCGCCGCTCGCCGTGCTGCCCACCTACGCCGACACGGTGCTGTCGGCGGATGGGAAGTCGATCCTCGGCCCGGCTGGTCTGGTGAAGATCACCGCGAAACTCACCTACAAGAACGACGGCAGTGTCAACCAGTGCGGCGCCCGACTGATCGTCGGCGGCACCGTCGTGCAAGCCCTCGACCCGCAAAACACCAACGGCGCCGTCAAGGACCTGTCGTGGACCGGAACCCTCACCGACGGTCAGGCCGTCGCCGTCGAGGGCGCCAGCCGCTGGGGGCCATCGATGGCGTCCGGCGCGACCTCGTCGTGGATCACCATCGAAGCGCTCGCTTGACCCTGGCCCCGCCGCACACCAGCGGCGGGGCCTATCGGCGTCTCTACCGGCGGCTGCGAGTTTCCTCACGGGACGGATGTGGTCGGCTGACCGCTGATCTCCAGCACGCCCTTCACGAACGCCTGGTAGAGGTCGTTGATTTCGTGCGCCTCGGGCCCGCAATCCAGCGTCGAGCCGATCGTGTCGCAGAACTCACCCTTGAAGGTGTCGGCCGACTTCTTGATCATCACTTCGACAGCCAACAGGTTCTCGATGTTGGTCGTCAGCGGCTCGTTCCTCTCGGCCGCAGCTACCTCAGCGGCAACGCCGGCCCGGGGCAGGGTGTTCTTCCGGCACCGGTCGGTGAGCGACAACGCTGGGCAGGTGTCCTGGTTCAACGGGCGCAGTTGGTCGCCGTAGCGGTCCCATAGCGTCGCCGGCGCGGCGGCATGCAACGGGTCAGCGGTCGAGTGGTCGTTTGCGCCGCACCCGGCCAGCGCTACAGCGGCGGCCGCGACGAGCACGGCGAGTGTGGTCTTCACAGGTTCCTCCCAGAGTGGTTGGTTCGGAGAGGTCTACCACACCCGCCGCACAACGCGATCTACCCGCTGACTGCGACGAGCGCCGGCACGGCGTCGGCAGTCTTGCGCCACCGTCGCACCGACGTCTCCGATGTGCCAACCGCTCGTGCGACGGCCCGCTGCGACATGTCGGTCGTCGCGAGCAGCCGCAGCGCCTCGTCGCGCATCGCGTCGCTGTCCTGTCGCGGCTGCGTCGCCTCGAGCTGGAACAGCACGGCATCCTCATGCGCCGGGGTGCGTTCCTGCTGGTCGTCGCAGGTGTCGCACTCGGGCGCCTCGAGGCGCTCGACGGGTGCAGCGTGCTGCTCGTCCCGTCCAGCGGGCTGTTCGATCGGTGCAGCAGACTCCCCGACCGCGTCGCGTCGCAGCTGGACCGCCAGGTGCGGTGCGACGAGCAGGCACAGCGGCGGGACGACTGCGACGAGTGCACCGGCCCATCCCGGCAGCGGCCCGGCGGGCAGGAGGTGCGCCGCCGCGCCCGCGACGACGGAGACGGTCGTCGACGCGGCGAGTAGCGACCATGCGTAGGTGCGGCGCGCCCGCAGTCGCATCACCGCGGCGGTCGCGACGACCGCGAGCCCGTCGACGACGAACGGCCACGTGTGCGCCATGACGAAGCCGTACCCGGCGCGGCCGGCCAGCGCGGCGAGGTTGCTGTAGCTGAGCGCGAACGCGAGGACGGCGATCGCGGCGGTGGCTGCGGCGTGCAGGTGGCGGGTCATCGGACGGTCCCTTCGGGTTGGTCGGCGATCGTGCGCAGGTCGTCCTCGAGCGCCCACAGCGCGCGGGCGTAGGACAGCGCGGCGGGCTGGTCGGGGGTGTGGGTCTCGACGGCCAGGCGGGCGCGGGAGGCGTCGAGGAGCTGGCGGATCTGGTCGGATGTCATGCGACGGCCGCCGTCCGGCAGGAGCAGCGCACCGCGCGTCCCTGCGCGTCGTCGGGAAGCCAGCCGTACTCGTCGCACTTGCCGCACTTCGGCGCGACGCGCACCGCCTGGCGCACCGGCAGCGCCTGCCAGAGCCGCAGCCAGCCGTTCACGTGCAGCGTGGGGTTCGAGTCGCGGTGCGCGCTGCGAGCGGCCGCGACGAGCTCGGGGATGCCGTGCTGGTCGATCAGCTCGAGGATCGCGCTGCGCTGCATGGCCCGGACGCGCCCGTAGCTGGCGGGCAGGCCCGCAGCAACCGTCGCGGACTCGAGGTCGGCGAGCTTGCCCGCGTCAGCGGTGTGGATCTCCTCGACCTTCTCCGACAACGACGACACCTGGTGCGCCGCGTGCTGGCGAGGTGCGCGCGGACGGTTGTTGTTGGTCTCAGTCCTTGGTGACTTAATCCTTGTAAGAGCGCCGGACTCTCCGACGTCGGCGCGACCGGTGTGCGATTTGCCAGGCTCCGGTGTGGGAGCACTGTCGACCGGTTCCTCGAAGATGGTCTGTTCGGTGTGCCAGCGGCCCCGCTCGTCCTGCCGCTTCTCGCGTACGAGGTAGCCGAGCTGCTCGAGCTCGCGCATGGCGGTACGGATCGCGTCCCGGCCCTCGGTCGGCGACTGGCGGGCGATCGCTTCGGATCGGGTGCGCCAGTCGGCAGGCTTGGACAGCAGCCACATGAGGACGCCGCGCGCGCGGAAGGACAGCCGGTCGTCGTTGAGGACGGCGTTCGAGATGATGGTGAAGTTGTCCGCTTGGCGCGGACCGCGGCGGACACCGCCAGACATACAGCTATGCTCAGACACGTCGAACTCCTTGACTAGTTCGGCCATGCCCCGGGGGTGTTACCAGCACCCGCCGGGGTCCTTTTCATTTGTCGTGACGATCATGGCACACGGCCTGCAGCGTCGGTAGCCGGTGCCCACATTTTGCCCACACTCTGCCCACAAACCACCGAAAACTACGAGAATCAACCAGCATCACTGAACAGCTCAAACTTGTTGCTACACTGTCGATTCAACCGATATGCGCAGGTCGCGGCCGGAGGCTGAAACGCTCTCCTAAAGCGGGTGTCGCAGGTTCGAATCCTGCCGAGGGCACATATGTTTGCTCGGGTCGGAGGTGTTTCCGCGCCTGCCGTCAGATGCCGGTGCGCGCCGTGACCCGGCCCTGCTCGATCGCGGCGAGCAGCGCGGCATGGTCCCGCGCATTCTGTTTCGCGTAGGCCTCGGCGAACGCCGCGACGGCCTCGTCGAACTCGGGTCCGGACCCGAGGTACTCCGCGATCGCGATCCGGTCCCCCGATCGGGCATGCGCGTAGGCGAGCGCGCGGCCGCACAACCTGCCGTACATCGTCATCCCGGTCGGTGACATCGCCTCGACCACCGCGGAACCCTTGCCGTCGCGCAATTGGCGCAGGTAGAAGTCGCGCCGCACCCCGTCGATGGTCCCCGGCCCCTGCTGCCAGCCGAGGAAGATGTCGCTGGCCGCCTGCATCAGCCGCTGGCCGTCCACGATCCGCTCGCCCTCGTTGGCGAAGGCCGGCCCGTCCACGTAACCGGCCAGCACCGACCGCTGCGCCTCCTTGGCCTGCAGGAACAGCGGATCATCGTCGTCCTTACCCCGGAACATCAGGATCCAGGCCCGGGTGCCGACGCTACCGACCCCGACCACCTTGCGCGCCGCCTGCACGAACTCGAACTGGTCCTGCAGCACGCGGTGATCCCACCGCAGCGTCGCCCGGTACTCCCGGATGCGCCCGCGTAGTTCGTCGTAGATCCGGTCGGCGTCCGCGTCCGCGAACACCTCCTCGATGGGAACGATCAGCGGCGGCAGGCTGACGATCTTCCGCTCGCCGTCGACGACCTCGGTCAGCCTCTCCAGGGCCTGCAGACTGTCGCGGTGCCGGGACTTCGCGAGCAGCTTGCGGGTGCGCTTCTTCGTGGAGGAGTCGAGTTCGTCGCGCAGATCCTCCATCTCGGCCGTGGGCTCGATGTGCGAGTACCACACCGCAAGGTTGCCCCGCTCCGCCTGCGCGAGCATCGTTTCGCGGTACTCGGCCGCACACGCCCGGGTGATCCGCTTTCGCTGCTTGCCGGTGAAGTCGTTCTCGCGTGCGGCCACCGCGAGACTCGCGACGAGCCGCTTGACATCCCATTCGAACGGGCCCGGGTACGTCTCGTCGAAGTCGTTGACGTCAAAGGCGAGTCGACGCTCCGGCGTCGCGAAGATGCCGAAGTTGCTCAGGTGCGCGTCGCCGCACAGTTGTGTGTGCAGCCCACTGTTCGGCGACCGCGACAGGTCGTCGGCCATGACCAGTGCCGCACCACGGTAGAACGCGAAGGGGCTGCTCGACATCCGTCCGTGACGGACCGGGACAAGCTGCGGTACACGGCTTTCCGCCTGCTTCTCGAGCAGGACGATCGGATCGCGCGGCCCGGACGTGTCGAGTTCGGCGAGCGCCTCCAGTGGGGTGGTCCGACGCGCCGCTCGGCCACGCTCGACCCGCTCGTCGACGGTCAGGCCGGCACTCACCTGCTCGGGCACCATGGAGCCCCCTCTCGATCCGGGTCGAATCTGCGCCATTGTGCACCGCTGATCGCCGCCGCCACCTCCGATTCGTCATCTTCCGTGATTCTGCCGGGCGCGCGGCGAATCCCGGGGCCCGCGGGCACAGGTCGGACTGCCGTGTTGGAATGTGGTGACACCCACACGTCTCCCTGCGCGACGACGGCACCGACCGATTCGGCGGCGGGGCGAACGAGCCGAAGGAGTCTTCACCATGCTCATGCGCGACACCCCCACCGTCGAGGTCACCGAGCGCCTGTCCTGCAGCCCCGAGCGGGCCTGGGAACTGGTCACCGACATCGAACTGCCCACTCGCGCGGCGGGTGAGCTCAAGCGGGCCGAGTGGCTCGACGGCGCGACCGGGGTCGCCGTCGGCGCCCGCTTCCGCGGCCACAACGCCAATGCCCAACTGGGCGAGTGGTCCACCGACCCGCAGATCGTCGAGGTCGAGGACGGCCGCCGCTGGGTCTGGAGCGTGGGCCCCGTGGACGATCCGTTCTCGTTCTGGGGCTTCGAGGTCGACGCCGACGGTGACGGTTCGATCGTCCGCCAGTGGGCCAAGGTCGGCACCGGACGCTCGCCGCTGACCGACTTCGTCGAGCAGCACCCCGGCAAGGAGGCCGCGATCCTCGAGGGCCGGATGTCGGTGTGGCGGGACGGGATGGCCGCCAACCTGGCGATGCTCAAGGCACTCGTCGGCTGACCCGGCCGATCAGGCGGCGTCCTCGACCGGCGCCGGTTCGACAGCTGCCCGGCGGGACTCGCGCATCGACTGCCGATGCGCGAGCCACCGCAGCAGCAGCGGGACCGCCAGGACCACCACCACGAGTCGCAGACTCTGCACGGTCGACACCAGCGGCACGTCCGTACCGGTGGATGCGGCGGTCGCCAGCACCGCGTTGATGCCGCCCGGCGTGGTCGCCAGATACGCGTCGACGAACGGGATGCCGATCAGCCGGCCCAGCGCCCACGCGATGCCGGCGCACAGCACGCACACCGCGCAGATGCAGGCCAGCACCTCCGGCAGCAGCCGACCCAGGTGACCGATCGTGGCGCGGGTGAACCGCAGCCCGACCTCGAGGCCGATGACCACCAGCGCCACGTCGCGCAGCGCACCGGCCGGCGCGAATCCGTGCACACCGGCCAGCGTGACCGCCATCGCCAGCAGCAGCGGCCCCAGCAGCACCGCCGACGGCAACCGCAGCCGCCGCCCGGCCACCGCGCCGACCACGCAGATCGCGGCCAGCAGGACCGGCATCCACGGTCCCGAAGCGATCCGGCCCAACCCGCCGGCGCTGCGCCTGCCCAGCTCGGCGGCGGGAATCCCGTTGCCACCGCCGCCGATCACCGCGACGACGAGCGGTGCCGACAACGCGACCAGGCCGACCCTCAGGTACTGCGAGAACGCCACCAGACGGCTGTCGGTCCCCTGATCGGTCGCCAGCGAGATGATCGCCGCCGATCCGCCGGGCGCCAGCCCGAGGGTCGCCGCGGCCAGGCTCACCCGCGGCGACCTCGCCAGAAGAGCCGCGATCCCCACACAGATGGCGATCGTCAGCAACGTCGCGGCGCTCAGCGGAAGTGCGGTCGGCGCAACCGATGCCAGCGCGGCCGAGGACAGATAGCTGCCCATGAGCACACCGACGAGCGCCTGCGCGGGCAGCCACGCCCGATGCGGGAACACACCGTGGACCACGCCGCCGACCGCCAGCACCGCACCGACCACCAGCGACCCCACCAACTGCGGGGCGGGGACGCCCCACCGCTCCCCCTGTTCGGCCAACGCGTAACAGCCGACGACCAGTCCCGCCCAGGCCGATGCGTGAACCACCGCGACACGACGGTCCCCACCCCGAAGCCTGTGGCCGGACACCAGTTCTACTTCCCCACGCGTTTCCTTCCCTTCGGGTCTACCACGCGCGGGCGCCACGCAACAGGAGTCGATCGCGCGCCGCTACCCCTCATCCAACGTCGGCGGCGGGGTCCGGTAGCGGGCGGGCGTCTCGCTGAGCCGGATCGGGTTCGCCACCTGACGGGCCGTTCGCCCGCCGGCTTCAACCGGGATCTCCACGATCGGGTCCAGCCCGAGCCGCTGCGCCAGCGCGAACGCGTCGGCCAGATCGTTGAGCGGGCCGCACGGCACCGCGGCCGCGGTCAACGCCTCGAACCACTCGTCGGCCGGCCGCGCCGCGAGGGTCGACTCGAGTACCGCGCACAACTCCTCGCGATGCGCGACGCGGGCCGCGTTGGTGGCGAAACGCTCGTCGACGCCCAGTTCCGCGAGCCCGAGCGCCTGCGCCAGTTTGCGAAATTGGCCGTCGTTGCCGACCGCCAGCACCAGCGGCCGGTCGGCGGTCGGGAAGATCTCGTACGGGGTGATGCTCGGGTGCCGATTGCCCATCGCGCGGGGCACGACGCCGGCCGACACGTACCCCGATGACTGGTTGACCAGCGCCGACAGCAGCGAGGACAGCAGGTTGACCTCGACCCGCTGCCCTGAGCCCGTGCGGTCACGGTGCCGCAGCGCGGCCAATATGCCGACGGCCGCGTGCAGGCCGGTGATGACGTCGACGACCGCGACGCCGACCTTGGTCGGGGTGGCCGGGTCCGGCCCGGTGATCGACATCAACCCGCCGACGGCCTGGACCAGCAGGTCGTAGCCCGGCAACTGCTGGTCGCGGCCGAACCCGGTGATCGAGCAGTACACGACACCGGGATTGGCCGCGCGCACCCGGTCGTAGCCCAGCCCGAGCCGGTCCATCGTGCCCGGCAGGAAGTTCTCGACCACCACGTCCGCACGCGCCACCAGTTCCCGGGCGCGCGCGAGGTCGGCCGGATCGCGCAGGTCCCAGGCCCGCGAGCGCTTGTTGCGGTTGACCGCCTGGAAGTAGGTGGCCTGATCGCCGGCCCACGGCGGTCCCCAGGTGCGGGTGTCGTCGCCGGAGCCGGGGCGTTCGATCTTGATCACCTCGGCACCGAGATCGGCGAGCAGCATGGTCGCGTAAGGACCGGCCAGCACGCGGCCGAAGTCCGCGATGAGCAGGTCGTCGAGTGCACCGGTCACAGCGCGACCCTAGCCGCCGGACCCCACCCAGCCTTGATCTCGTACATCTGTTCGAGCCCTGGGGTACCCTGGTGTCATGACCACGAAGGCACTCGAACAGTCCGGCCTGTTCGACCAGCCCGGACTGTTCGACGTCGCCGCCGACGGGCCGCAGTTCGAGCCGCTCGGCGGCCACGTGCATCGCACCGAACTGACCGACGGCGCCTGGGTGGAGGTGCGGCCCGGCTGGCTGACAGGGTCGGACGAACTGCTGCACACGCTGCTGGCAGTGGTCCCGTGGCGGGCCGAGCGCCGGCAGATGTACGACCGCGTGGTCGCGGTCCCGCGCCTGGTCAGCTTCTACGAGCAGGGCGCCGCACTACCCGACCCGCTGCTCGCTGCCGCCCGCGCGGCACTCGACGACCATTACCGCGACGAGCTCCGCGAGCCGTTCACCACCGCCGGATTGTGTTGCTACCGAGACGGTTCCGACAGCGTCGCCTGGCACGGCGACACCATCGGCCGAGGCCGCACCGAGGACACGATGGTCGCGATCCTCTCCCTCGGGGCGGACCGGCCGTTGCTGCTACGCCCCCGCGGCGGCGGGCCGTCGATGCGTTTCGCGGCCGGCCACGGCGACCTACTGGTCATGGGCGGGTCGTGCCAACGCACCTGGGAGCACTGCATCCCGAAGACCTTGCGCCCCACCGGGACCCGCGTCAGCGTGCAGTTCCGACCGTGCGGCGTGCGCTGAGGGTCGAGCAGCCGATCAGTCCTCGTCTTCGGGCAAGTCGTCGGAGCGGCGGCGAGCCTCGTCGGTGCGTGCCCGCCGGGACGCCTCGCGCATCTCGAAACCGTCGGTGATCAGGTCCCCGATCTCACGGGTCACGTCCCGCACGCACCCGGTGATGATCATCGCGATCCTGCCCACGTGGGTGGCCGCGGACTCGGTCAGCTCCTGCACCGTGTCCTTGTTGCGCTCGAACTTGCTCACCATGGCGGGGTACCTTTCAGGCGGCGGCGGGACGGCGTTCCACGATAACACCGGGCGTGGCCTGCGATTTCACCATGAACGGCGGCACCGCGAGCCGGAATATCTTGCCCCACACCGAGCCGATCTGCTTGAAGAACCCGCCCGTGTTGTACGGCAGTCCGTACTTGTAACAGAGCGCCTCGACCTGCGGCGCCATCTCCGGGTAGCGGTGCGCCGGCAGGTCCGGGAACAGGTGGTGCTCGATCTGGTGGGACAGGTTGCCGGACATGATGTGGAACAGCGGGCTGCCGGAAATGTTCGCCGAACCGATCATCTGCCGCAGATACCACTGGCCGCGGGTCTCCTCGCGCGTCTCCTCGACGGTGAACGTCTGCACACCCGACGGGAAGTGCCCGCAGAAGATGATCGAGTACGCCCACAGGTTGCGCACGATGTTCGCGCTCGCGTTGCCGATCAACGTGGTCAGGAAGAACGGGCCGCTGAGCACCGGGAAGACGATGTAGTCCTTGAGCACCTGGCGGCCGGACTTGCGCACCTGCCCCTTGAGCAGCGGCTTGAGGTCGGACCACTTGCGCTTGCCCTTGACGATGTTGTCGGCCTCGAGGTCGTGCAGCATCACGCCCCATTCGAAGAAGACCATCAGCAGGAACGCGTACACGGGGTTGCCCAGGTAATAGGGGCGCCAGCGCTGCCCCTCGTCCATACGCAGGATGCCGTAACCGATGTCCCGGTCCATGTCGATGATGTTCGTGTAGGTGTGGTGCATGTAGTTGTGCGAATGCTTCCACTGGTCCGCCGGGCAGACCGTGTCCCACTCGAACACCCGCGAGTTCAGCCCCTGCTCGCGCATCCAGTCGTACTGGCCGTGCATGACGTTGTGGCCGATCTCCATGTTGTCGAGGATCTTCGACACGCTCAGCGCGCCGACCCCGGCCAGCCACACCGGCGGCAGGAAAGGCACGTACATCAGCGCCCGCCCGGCGACCTCGAAGCCGCGCTGCGCCTTGATGATCCGATAGATGTATTCACGGTCCTCGTCACCGAGACGGGCGACCGTGCGGGCGCGCAGGTCGTCGAGTTCGCGGCCGAGTTCCTCGACCTGCTCGTAGGTGAGCACCGTCGGTTCCTTCGGGGCGGCGGTGTCGCCGAGGAAGGGGAGCCAGGAAGGGGTGAGACCGAACATGGGGATCTCCGTTCGCGTGAGGTTTCGAGTTGCCGAGGGCAGAGGGCGGGCCGGGGCGTCCGGTCAGATGTCGATGTCGACGTCACCGACGGGGACGTTGATGCACAGCTGGATGGGCCGGCCCGGGTCTGCATCGGTGTCGCCGGTCCGGATGTTGCGGGTGCAGCCCGACGTCTTGACGGCGGTGCAGGAGAAGCAGATTCCCATCCGGCAGCCGTACTCGGGGCGCAGGCCGGCGGCCTCGGCCTGCTCGAGCAGCGTCGCACCGCTGTTGTCCGCGGTGACGTCGCTGGCGGTGAACGAGACCCGGCCGGTGGCGTCCGCGTCCGGCGCGCTCGGCGCGGGCGCGAAGTCCTCGGTGTGCAGCCGGTCGGCGAGCCCCAACTCGTCGTAGACGCCGGCCACCGAACGCATCAGCGGCGGCGGGCCGCACAGGAACGTCTGCGCCGACCGGAACCAGGGCGCGACCGCTTCGAGGTGCGCGACGCCGAAGAAGCCCTCGAGGTCACCGCGGGCGCCGTCCGCGGTGCACCCGATCGCGACCGTGAGGTTCGGGTGGGCCGCCGCCAGTTGCCGCAACTGGACGAGGTCGACGACGTCGGCCTCGGCGTCGGTGTAGTGCAGGAAGGTGAGGTCGCCGGTGTACCCCTCCTCGTCGAGGGTGCGCAGCATCGACAGCACGGGGGTGATGCCGCTGCCCCCGCTGATGAGCAGGATCTGCGCCGGTCGGGAGTCCGGCAGCCGGAAGGTGCCCGACGCCTGCGCCAGGTCGACCACCATCCCGGGATGCGCCCGGCGGTTCAGGTACTGCGAGACCAGGCCGTCCGGATGCGCCTTGACGGTCAGTTCGATGCGGCCGTCGTCGCGGTACTGCGAGCACACCGGCGAATAGCAGCGGGTGTGCCGGACGCCGTCGATCACGACCCCGATCCGGACGAACTGGCCGGCCGCGAAACCCGTCCACTGCCGGGTGGGGCGCAGCGTCAGAGTGATCGAGCCCGGAGTAGACCGGTGTACAGCTGTGATTTCCGCGCGTAGGTCAGTCGCGGTCCACATCGGGTAGACGAGTTCGAGGTAGCGATCGAGCCGATGCGGCGTCACCATCGCTTCCATCAGTGACAATGCCGATCTTTGCAGCCAGCCTCGCGTGGCTGCCCGCTCCGTGACCAGAGCCATGACCCCTCCTCGCCCGCACTCAATCGTGCATTCAGTGGACAGTCGTACACTCAATAGTGTGACAGCAGGACACGGTCAGATGTCAACGAGATGAGGATGTGAGCCGCATTACAGACACCGCCTACGGAGACAGCGACCGCACCCATAGACTCGACGCCGTGAGCGAGCAGGCGGAGCAGAGCGCGACCGGCAGCCGGGCCGAACGCAAGGAACGCACCCGGCAGTCGCTGCTCGACGTCGCCCTCGGGCTCCTGCCCGATCGGAGCTTCGACAGCATCTCGATCCGGGAGGTCGCGCGGGGCGCGGGGATCGTGCCGACCGCCTTCTACCGGCACTTCGCCTCGATGGACGACCTCGGCGTCGCGCTGGTCGAGGAGTCGATGCGCATGTTGCGCCGGATGCTGCGCGACGCACGCCGCGAACCCGGCGCACGCAGCGCGAAGGCCTCCCTGGACATCCTGGTGCGTCAGGTGCACGCCCACGAGGCTCAGTTCCGCTTCCTGAACCGCGAGCGCCACGGCGGCGTCGCGGAGGTCCGCCGGGCGATCGCCACCGAACTGCGGCTGCTCGTCAGCGAATTGACCGTCGACCTGTCGCGGATGCCCGCGCTCGCCGACTGGCAGGCCGACGACCTCGATACGGCGGCCGACCTGATCGTCTCGACCATGCTGTCGACGGTCGGGGCGCTGCTCGACGTCGGCCGCCGCGGCGGCCACGAGGAACAACTCGTCGTCGACCGCGCCGAACGTCAGCTACGGATGATCATGCTGGGTATGGCCGGTTGGCGGCCCGGGCGGGTCTAGAGCGACCGGGCCCAACCCGGCGCCGGGCTCCGGGCTCACCCGGCGCTGTCGGCGGCCTTCTTCTTGCCGACCACCTGCACCTTGATCCCGAGCTTTTCGGCGAAGAGGTGGCGTTGGATCATCCACCCCGCCACGCTCAGGGCCACCCAGGCGACTGTCGCCACCAACTGCTTCCACCCCGGCTCCGGGTGCCGCAGGAAGTCGAGCACGTCGGTGGTCCGGCCCAGCCCGTTGAGGATCATGCTCGCGCCGCCGATCGATGTCAGCCACAACAGCGCCCGTTCCCGGTACTTGTCGGCGAGGAAGGCCGCCGCGACGGCCACTGCGATGATGACGATCGCGCTCAGCGCCCAGTCCTTGTCACCGGTCTGGACGACGTCGGCGGTGCGCGCGCCCACCAGTGCGCCGGCCAACCCTCCGACGAGATAGGCCGAGAACTTGAAGACCAACGTGGTGACCACCCACGAGGCGACCGCCCCGATGAGGCCGAACAGGAACAGCACCGACAGCGACGGGTTGAACAGGTCGGCCACGAACCAGCCGAGCCCGAATCCCAACGCGAGCACCGCGAGGTGCAGCGACCGGATGCCGTAGAAGCACAGCAGTGCCCCGATCAACACGACGATTATTCCGCTCACGCGCCCTCCTCGGTCCGGCCCCGGCCAGTGTCCGGTGGCCGCGCGGGCGCGCGCGTCACCCGAACGGGGTGAACCGGCCGAGGCGCCCCGGCTCAGCGGTAGCCGAGGTACCCCTCCCAGGCGCGCCGGCGTTCGCCGCGCGGGTCGCACTCCACGCGGTCGGTCGCATCGAAGATCATCGTCTTGCGGTGTTGTTCGTCGTAGGCCGGCCACGAGGACAGCGGCTCCCCGCCGCGGGCGAACGACAGCCAGTGCGCCTGCATCCGCTCGCTGAGCGCCCGCAACGCCTTCCGGCCGCCGAGCGGGGTCATCGACCTGCCCATCCCGGTGTCCGCCAAGCCGAACACGGGAATCAGCTCCATCGCATGGGTCGCGCCGAAGCCGATGGCCGTCAACGACGGCGTGGTGAAGTCGTACCGGTAGCTGTACGTCGGCGCGAACCGCGAATGCCCGGAGGCGCAGTCGGTCGACGGCTTCCAGAACAACGCGTCGCCGCCCAGATCCACCGCGGCCCGGCGGCGCGGGTAGTCGCGGTAGGCGGACGTCACCCGCGCCAGCGCGGCCGGTTCGGTCAGCGAGAACATCGTGGCGATCGACGATTCACTCAGCGGCAGGCCGTCTGTGAGGAACCTGGTGAACAGCGCGCCCTCACGGCTGTTGGTCCCGATCATCAGCGGCACCGCATGCGCGCTGCCGTCTGCCATCGCGTCGACCGGATGCTTCGGCAGGTAGTCGTCGTCGACCACCGGTGCGTACGCGAGCGTGCCGGGCGCGGCAATCAGACTGTCCTTCATGAACTTCCCGGCCGCCCGGCCGATCTCGCGCAGGCTCGCCCGGTCCAGGGCCGCCGCCGCATCGGACGGGTCGGCGCCGAGGCAGGCGACGAACTCGCGGCCCCACTGCGCCGACCGCTCCCGCCCGTAGGCCACTCCCGCATCGGAACTCTGCGCGATTCCGCGCGCGAAGAGGCCCTCCGCGGCCGGGGTGGCGAACAGCGTGGTCACGGCGTTGCCGCCGGCCGACTCGCCGAACACCGTGACGTTGCGGGGATCGCCGCCGAAGGCCTCGATGTTGCGCTGCACCCATTCGAGCGCCGCCACCTGATCGCGCAGCCCGAGGTTGCTGTCGATCGGACGGTCCGGCGTGGCGAAGTCGGTCAGGTCCAGGTACCCCAGCGGGCCCAGCCGATAGTTGAGCGAGACGTACACGACGTCGCCGCGTTCGACCAGCTTCTGTCCGCCGTAGACGCTGAGCGCGGAGGTGCCCAGCAGGTATCCGCCGCCGTGGATGAAGACCATGACCGGCCGGAGCGAGTCGGACGGGCGACGTGGGGCCAGCACGTTCAGTGTCAGGCAGTCCTCGCCGATCGGCTGCCGCCTGCCCGGGCCGATGACCGCACCGTAGGGCGGCTGCGGGGCGGCGAAGCCCCAGTCCAGCGCCCCGCGGACCCCGGTCCACGGGGTCATCGGCTGGGGGGCCCGCAGCCGCAGCGCACCGACCGGCGGGGTCGCGTAGGGGATGCCGCGCCAGCTCAGGAGGTCGCCGTGCACCCGGCCGCGGACGCGTCCCTCGGCGGTGGCGACCTCGAGGCCCGGCGCGGCGGCAGCGGTATCGGTCATGAACGGCACTATAGGGCGGGCCGGACGGTGCCCGGGACACCGCATCCCGGCAAGACGCGCACCCGCGGCGAGCCGTCAGATCGCGAACCGCAGGTTGTCGACGACCGCCCACCCGAGCTGGTGGTCGCCGAGGATCTCGACGTCGTCCCGGTGCGCCGGACCGTCCGTACGCCCGCCGGTGAGCCGCGCGAACAGCCACGCGTCGAGCACGATCGTCACGTCGGGGGGACCGTCCAGGTGCTCGACGACAGCCGCCCGCCCGTCCACCGCGACGTGCAGGCTGCGCGGCAGCGGACCGACCGTCTCGATCGTGATGCGCGACCCCTCCGGCGCGTGCGCGCGCTTGCCGACCAAGAAGCCGAGCGCACCGACGATCTCCTCCCACGCCAGTGCCGCGCGCGGCCCGCCGTCGGGACCCGGCAGGCCGACGGCGTCGCGGAGGTCGAGTTCGTGCATCCAGCAGTCGTAGACACGGATCCGCATGAACCGTCCGTACGACTCCGGCCCGACCGGCGTCACCGTCTGATCGTCGAAGTCGGCCTGGGTCATCGCCTCGAGGGCGGCCCGCCGCTGCGCGGTGACCGTCCGGTACCGGTCGACGAGTTCGGCGGGCGGGAGCGCCCGCATGCTCTCGACCCACCTCTCGTTGAGCGCCCCGATCTCGTTGCGCACGTGGGTCGCCTCGGCCAGACGCGCCTGCGTCTGTACATCCGGCTGCGGCGGCTGCTGCCCGGTGAGCATCGACTCGGTGCCGATCAGGTGCGCGACCACGTCGTGCACGGTCCAGCCCGGCAGCGCGGTCGCTGCCCTCCACTGGGCGTCGGTCAACCCGCCGAGCAGTCCCTCGATCGCGGACCACTGCTCGGACAACGCCTCGGTCACGGCCTCTTTCGCTACCACGGTGTGGCTCACCCGGTGGACGATACGCGCCGGACCTGCTGCGCGGAGGCGCACCGGCGGGGAACAATCGACGAGGTGGGCACCCTGACTCTGCACTGGCACACCGCGCAACCGCACCCGATCCGGCCGGTCGTGGCCACCGGGGTGTTCGACCTGCTGCACGTCGGCCATCTGCGGCTGCTGCGCGAGGCGCACCGGCGCGGCCACCCGCTGGCCGTCGGTGTGGAGGGCGACCAGCGGGTGCGCGCATGGAAGGGTGAGACCCGGCCGCTGAACCCCGCGACCGACCGCGCCGAGGTGCTCGGCGAACTCCGTTGCGTCGACGGCACGTTCGTCATCACCGGCGGCGCGGATGCCACCGGCTGGCAGCACTACCTCGAACTGCTGCGCCCGCTGGCGCCGCACGCGCTGGTGTTCACCGAGGGTGACCCGTTCACCGAACCCAAACGTCGCGCCGCCGAACACCTGGGCGCCGAGGTCTGGACGGTGCCGCAGGTACCCGACCGCTCCACCTCGGCGATCGTCGAGCGGTTCTGCTACTGAACAGTTCCCGGCCGGTTGCTAGTCCGACAGCGCCGAGAACGCCTCAAGGGAGCGCTGCACGTCGCCCTTGAGCGCGCGGGCCACGCCCGACCCGACCAGACCGAACAACATCGGCCCGGAAAAGTCGACCTCGAGCGTGAACGTGGCATGGTCACCCTTCGGCGCGATCGAGAGCACGAGGTCGACCTTCGTGCCGCCCTTGCCGTGCCCCTTGAGTTTGATGTGGTCGATCGGCGCGTACTCGGTCATCGTCCAGTCGATGCGGTTGCGCATGCCCTTGACCGAGACCACCGAGGTCAGCTGCAGACCCTCGTGCAGTTCGGTCGGCAGCTCGCAGCGCCAGCCGTCGTGGATCTGCAGCCACTCGTCGAACCGGCTCAGATCCGCGGCGCGCTCCCACGCGGCCTGCGGGCTGAGCGACACGACCTCGGACACCTTCAGCTTCGCCATGACCGACACCTTACCGTCGAGTAAGTTCCGTCGCCGCCGGGTGTCAGCGCGCCGAGCACGCGGCCGACCCGCCGGGCAGCCGATGCCGGTTGTCGGCGACCCAGCGGTAGCCGGCGTCCTGGGCCGCGCGGATCCCGGGCAGCCGGTACACCCACAGCGGAAGCCGCGTGCCGACCGCCGCGGACAGCGCCGCATTGAGCGCGCCCGCGCCGCGGTGGCGGCGACCGTCCGGTTCGCGCGCCCAGGCCGCCGCCAGCGCCTGCTGCTCGTCGACGCCGAAGTACTCACACGCGCCGGGTTCCTGCAGCGCGCGGGCGCTCACCCGGCCGTGACGGTCGATCCGGCGCAGGACCGCGAGCGCGCGCATGCAGAAGCCGCAGTCCGCGTCGTACAGCAACTCCACCCGGTAGCCGGATCGTGGGAGCACGCCCCTCACCCCTCCTGCTTGAGTGCCTTCTTCACCGCGTCCTGCGCCGAGTCGACCTTGTCGGCGAACTTGCCGCCGGTCTTCTCGTCGAACAGGTCACCGGCCTTGTCGACGACCTGACCCACCTGCTCGGGGTGCTCGGCGAGCGCCTCCTTCGCCTTGCCGGCCAGATCCTTGAACGAGTCCATCACGCCCACATCGGCTCCGATCGTCGAGCGCGGGTCGGTCCCGCGCGTATCCGGTGTCAGTTCAGTGTCACAGTGCGTTCCCGGTCTCAGGCCGGTGCCCCGTCGTGGGCGCGCCAGCCCCGCTTGAACACCGTGCGCCCGTCCTTGGTCACCGCCCGGCCGATCCACCACACCGCCTCGATGCAGACGGCGCCGATCGCCCCGCACACGAACGCGATCGACGTCCAGGCCCAGTTGGTCGGGTCGAGCTGGAAGAAGTCCCGGGTGAACGGGATCAGGAACAGCCCCACGTAGGCGACCGCGGACGCGACGATCAGGATCAGCTTCCACCAGACATAGGGCCGCGCGACCACCGCGAGCACCCACAACGCCACCGTGATCAGCGTGATCAGTGCACTGGTCGACACCTGCACCTTGGTCGTGTGGTCGGCGTCCTGGCCCTGGTACACGAGCAGATAGCAGACGAACGTCGCCACGCCGACGACGATGCCCGAGGGGATCGCCAGGCGCAGCACCCGCGCGACGAAGCCTGTGCGGGCCCGCTCGTTGTTCGGCGCCAGCGACAGGATGAACGCCGGCACGCCGATGGTGAACCAGGCCGCGATGGTCACGTGTCGCGGCAGGAACGGATACGAGATGGGGTCGAAGCCGAACGGCTTGGACAGCACGCCGGTGACGCCGACGAGGAGCGCCAGCAGCACCGAGTAGACGGTCTTGGTCAGGAACAGGTTCGAGACCCGCTCGATGTTGCCGATGACCCGCCGGCCCTCCCCGACCACATAGGGCAGGGTCGCGAACTTGTTGTCCAGCAACACGATCTGCGCGACCGCGCGGGTGGCCGGGCTGCCCGCGCCCATGGCCACGCCGATGTCGGCGTCCTTGAGCGCCAGCACGTCGTTGACGCCGTCCCCGGTCATCGCGACCGTGTGCCCGCGCGACTGCAACGCGGCGACCATCGCGCGCTTCTGGTCGGGCCGCACCCGACCGAAGATGCGGGAGTGCTCGAGGGTGTCTGCGAGTCCCGCGGTGTCCTCGGGCAGCGTGCGCGCGTCGACCGCGTCCTTGCCGCCGGCGAGTCCGAGCGACTCGGCGACGGCGCCGACCGAGATGGCGTTGTCGCCGGAGATCACCTTGACCTGCACGTCCTGGTCGTCGAAGAACTCGAGGGTCTCGCGTGCGTCGGGCCGCACCCGCTGCTCGAGCACGACCAGCGCCTGCGCGGTCACCGTGCTCGGCGCGGCGGCGTCGTCGACCGTCCGGTCGCTGCTCGCCACCAGCAGCACCCGCAGGCCCTTCGCCCCGATCCGCTCGGCCTCACGCGCGGTGTCGTTGTCCGGGTCCAGCAGCACGTCGGGCGCACCGAGCACCCAGTTCCCGTTGTCGCCGTAGGAGATCCCGCTCCACTTCTTCGCCGACGAGAACGGCGCGACCGCGGTCGCCCTCCAGCCGGGAGCCTGCGGGTATGCCTCCGCGACGGCCTGCATGCTCGCGTTCGGTCGCGGATCGTCCGCGGCGAGCGCCGCGAGCGCCTGCTCGATCTGCGCCTGAGGCCGGTCGCCGACGACCCGCAGGTCGGCCAGGCGCATCCCGTTCTCGGTGAGCGTGCCGGTCTTGTCGGCGCACACGACATCGACGCGTGCCAGGCCCTCGATCGCCGGCAGTTCCTGCACCAGGCAGTTGCGCCGGCCCAACCGGACGACGCCGACCGCGAAGGCGATCGACGTCATCAGCACGAGACCCTCGGGGACCATCGGGACCAGCGCGGCGACCATGCCGCGCAACGAGTCGAACAGGCCCTCTCGGCTGGAGAACAACTGGTTGTAGATCGTCAGCAGCCCGGCGGGGATCAGCAGATAGGTGACGAGTTTGAGGATCTTGTCGATGCCGGTGCGCAGTTCCGAGTTGACCAGCGAGAACTTGCTGGCCTCGTCGGCGAGCTTGGCGGCGTACGCGTCCTTGCCCACCTTGGTCGCCCGGTAGGCGCCGCCGCCGGCGGCCACGAAGGAGCCCGAGAGCACCTTGTCGCCGGGCCGCTTCACGACCGGATCCGATTCGCCGGTGAGCAGCGACTCGTCGACCTCGAGCGCCTCGGCCTCCTCGATCACGCCGTCGACGACGATCTGGTCACCGGAGCCGAGTTCGATGATGTCGTCGAGGACGACGTCGTGCGGCGACAGGTCACCCGAGGCTCCGTCGCGCCGGACCACCGGCCGCGCCTGGCCGACGATGGTCAGCTTGTCGAGGGTGCGCTTGGCCCGCAACTCCTGGATGATGCCGATCCCGCTGTTGGCGATGATGATCAGCCCGAACATGCCGTCGATCGGCGATCCGGTGGCGAGCACGATGACCAGCAGCACTGCGAGGATCGCGTTGATCCGGGTGAAGACATTGGCGCGCACGATGTCGCGCACGGACCTCGACCCGCGCTCGGGCACGTCGTTGGTCTGCCCGGCGGCGACCCGCTCGGCCACCTGCTCGGCGGTCAGTCCGGTCCGCACCGACACCTGCGCCGGGCGGATGTCGGCCTGCGCATCGTCCGCGCGGTCACCATCGAGGTCGAGAGCCATTCCCCGAGCGTATTCGAGTGGCAGTACGGGCGTCAGGCTAGCGGGCTCCACCAGTCCTCGACGGAGGGCGAGGACTCGAGATCCACCCGCTGACCGGGCCGCGGCACGACCGTCTCCGTGCCGGCCGCGTCGGCCGCCCACAGCAGTCGCTGAACCGGCTCGGCCCAGGAATGCATCGCCAGATTGAAGGTGCCCCAGTGGATCGCCAGCAGCGGAGCGTGCGCCGGATCGCCCTTCCCCAGGTCGGTGTGCATCTGCACCGCCTCCTCCGGATCCAGGTGGATGTCCGGCCACTGCCGCGCGTACGCGCCGATCGGCATCAGCGTCAGGTCGAAGGGGCCGTGGTCGCGGCCCACCTCCTCGAAGGCGCCGGTGATCCCGGTGTCGCCGGCGAAGAACACCCGGTGCCGGGGCCCGGCGATCACCCACGAGCACCACTGGGTGGTGTTGCGCACCAGGCCGCGGCCGGAGAAGTGCCGGGCCGGGGTGCAGTTGACCGTCAGTTCCCCGACGGTCGCCGACTCGCCCCAGTCGCACTCGACGATCCGCTCCGCGGGTACCCCCCACCGGCGCAGGTGGGCGGAGACCCCCGTCGGCACCGCGAACGGCGCCCGCTGGGTGGCGAGCAGCTGCCGGACCGCGTGCTTGTCCAGATGGTCGTAGTGGTCGTGTGAGATCACGATGAGGTCGAGCTCCGGCAGCTGTGCCGCCGGTTCGGGGACCGGGTGCAGGCGCCTCGGCCCGATCAGTGCGGACGGCGACACCCGGTCGCAGAACACCGGATCGGTGAGCACACGCAGCCCGTCGATCTCCAGCAGCACGGTCGCGTGCCCGTACCAGGTGGCCGCGAGCGCGCCCGCCTGCGCGGGATGGTCCGGCCGCCGGACCGGCACCGGCCCCGACGGAGTGCCCACCCGCCCGCGCCGCAGCATCTCGACCATCACCGAGCGCTGCTCCCCCGGCGCGACCGCCTCGGACGGTTCGAGATTGTGGAAGGCACCGCGCCGGTAATGCGGCGACGACGCCGCGTACGGCCGGATCTCCGCCCGACCGGCGCCCATGTGCGCGGGGATGCGCCACGCCTCGCGGGCGAGGACGGCGCCGAGCGCCACCAGTCCGGCCGCCGCAGCCACTGTTCGACTCTTCACCGCACGAATCTCCACCGTTCGCATCCTCACCGGCCCTCGAACCTGGGTGCGCGCTTCTCCGCGCGGGCGGCGCGGGCTTCGAGCTTGTCCTGGCTGGACCACGCGGCGACGAACGCCGCCTGCTGCAGATCGTTCGGCGGGGCGAGGGTGCCGTCGTCGTTGAGCACGAGTTTGAGGTGGCGCAGCGTCAGCGGCGCCAGCCCGGCGATCGTGTGCGCCCATTCCTGTGCGGCCGCGAGGTCGCCGATGCGATTGGCCAGCCCGACCTCGAACGCCCGTTCCGCGCCGATGCTCTCCGCGCCGAGCAGCACCGAGCGCGCAGGCCCGCCACCGGCCAGCGAGACCAGCCGCTTGACCGTCCAGTTATCCACCGCCAGACCGAGTTTGGCGACCGGGATGGCGAACCGCCCGTAGTCGCCGACCACCCGTAGGTCGCAGGCGAGCGCGAGCTGACAGCCCGCTCCGATCGCGGGACCGTTGACCGCGGCGATCACCGGGACCGGGGCGGAGTCGATCGAACGCAGCATCGCGAGAAGTGCATCCGGGAACTGCGCCGCATAGACCTCGCCGGACAGGTCCGCGCCCGCACAGAAGCTGCTGCCCTCCCCGGTGATCACGACGGCCCGGGCATCGTCGACGACCGCCTGCTCCACGGCGTCGCGCAGCCGCGTGCACATGTCGGTGTCGAGTGCGTTGCGCTTGTCGTGACGACGCAACTCCAGCGTGACGACCTCGCCGGCGCGAGTGATGCCGATCATGCGGATCCTTTCGCTCTGTGACCGATCACAGTGTCAGAGAACTTACCGCGCACCGGCGTCCCATCCGGCGGAACACGACGGGCGTCATCGGGGTTGTGTCAGCCGGAGGTGCGCGATGAAATCCGTGACCGAGTCGGCGAACGTGGCCGAGCGGGAGATCGTGGTGATCGGGGCGGGCCAGGCGGGCCTGTCCGCCGGGTACTTCCTCACCCGCGCCGGGCTGGCCCCCGAATCCGATCTCACCATCGTCGACCACGCGCCCGGCCCCGGTGGGGCGTGGCAGTTCCGGTGGCCGTCGCTGACCCTGCGGACGGCCAACCGGGTGCACGACCTGCCGGGTCTGCCGCTGCGCACCGATCGCGACGAGGTGCCGGCTGCGGTGGTCGTGCCGGCTTACTTCGCCGAGTACGAGCGGCGCTTCGGGCTGCGGGTGCGTCGGCCGGTGAGCGTGCGCGCGGTCCGCGGCGACGGCGAGCTCCTACGGGTGGAGACCGACTCCGGCACATATCTGACGCGCGGGCTGATCAACGCGACCGGCACCTGGGAGCGCCCGTTCGTGCCGTACTACCCCGGTATCGGGCTGTTCCGCGGCCGCCAGTTGCACACCCGGGACTACGTGCGCGCCGACGAGTTCGCCGGCAAGCGCGTCGTCGTGGTCGGCGGCGGGATCTCCGCCGTACAACTGCTCGACGAGATCTCCCGCGTGGCCTCGACGACCTGGGTGACGCGGCGTGAACCCGAGTTCCACGAGCAGCCGTTCTCCGCCGACGACGGCCGGGCCGCGGTGGCGCGGGTCGAGGACCGGGTGCGCCACGGACTGCCCGCCGAGTCGGTGGTCTCGGTGACCGGGCTGCCGGTCACCGACCGAGTCCGTGCGGCCCGCGCCCGCGGCGTGCTGCGCCGGCTGCCGATGTTCTCACGGATCACCGAGGACGGGGTCGTGTGGGACCGGCAGCTGCCCGGCGGGCCGGCCGCCGGAACCGCACTGGAGGCCGATGTGATCCTGTGGGCCACCGGTTTCCGCTCCGCGCTCGACCACCTGGCGCCGCTGCAGCTGCGTGGCCCCGGGGGCGGCATCACGATGACCGGCCGGCTCGCCACCGAGGTCGCCGCGGACCCGCGCATCCACCTGCTCGGCTACGGCCCCACGGCCAGCACGATCGGCGCCAACCGCGCCGGCCGGGTGGCGGTGCGCGAGCTGCTCACGCACCTCGGGCAGCCGGCGCCTGTCGTCTGAGCCACGGGAATGGTGAGCGCCGCTAAGTTGTTGGTGGGACTGTGAGCATTCCCGTCTCGGTCCTCGACCTGTCCCCCGTCACCACCGGCTCGTCGGTCGGCCAAGCCCTGCGCAACACCCTCGACCTGGCGCGCCGCGTCGAGGAACTGGGATACCACCGCTTCTGGCTGGCCGAGCACCACTCGATGCCCGGCATCGCCAGTTCCGCACCGTCGGTCATGATCGGCCAGGTCGCCGCGGCCACCTCCACGCTGAGGGTCGGCTCCGGCGGAGTGATGCTGCCCAACCACGCGCCGCTGGTCGTGGCCGAGCAGTTCGGCACGCTCGACGCGCTGTTCCCCGGCCGGATCGACCTGGGCATCGGCCGCGCCCCCGGCACCGATCAGGTCACCGCGCACGCACTGCGCCGGCAGGCCGACGCACTGTCGGCAGAGGACTTCCCGCAGCAGCTGGCGCACCTGCGTGCCTTCTTCGACGACGGCTTCCCGGCGGACCACCCCTACGCCGCGATCACCGCGGTGCCCGGCCTGGGCGCGGAGGTCGCCGTGTGGCTGCTCGGCTCGAGCACCTACAGCGCGCAGGTTGCAGGGCTGCTCGGCCTGCCGTTCGCCTTCGCCCGGCACTTCTCGCCCGCGCAGACCATGCCCGCGCTGGAGGCGTACCGCTCGACCTTCCGCCCGTCCGATGTCCTCGACGAGCCCTACGCGATGGTCACCGTGACCGCGATCGCCGCGGACACCGACGAGCGCGCCGACTACCTGGCCGCGCCGCTGCGGCTGACCATGGCCCGGCTGCGGTCCGGCAACCCCGGCCGGTTCCCGAGTCCGGAGGAGGCCGCCGCCAACCCGCTGACCGCCGAGCAGCGCGCACTGCTGGCGCCGAGCTCGGCCGGGTACATCGTGGGCGGCCCGGAGTCGGTGCGCGCCCAGTTCGACGAACTGCTGACGCTGACCGACGCCGACGAGGTGATGGTGTCCTCGCTGATGCACGACCACGCCGACCGGGTGCACTCCTACGAGCTGGTGGCCGACATACTCACTGCATGAGTGCCACCCTGCATGCCCGTGGACTGTCGGCCGGTCACGGCGCGCGCACCCTGTTCGCCGACCTCGATCTGGTGCTCGCCCCGGGCGACGTGATCGGGCTGGTAGGCGTCAACGGTGCGGGCAAGTCCACGCTGCTGCGCCTGCTCGCCGGCGCACGAGAACCCGGCACAGGCGGTGCGGTCACGCTGAGCCCACCGGACGCGATCGTCGGCCACCTGGCGCAGGAACACGAACGGCGCGTCGGCGAGACCGTGCTCGAGCATCTCGGGCGGCAGACCGGTGTGGCCGCCGCCGAGCGGGAGATGGACGCCGCCGCCGAATCGCTGGCCAGTGGTGGTGAGGGCGAGGGCGGCGCCGGTGAGGACCGCTACACGCCCGCGCTGGAGCGCTGGCTGCACCTCGGCGGTGCGGACCTGACCGAGCGGGTGCCGCAGGTGCTCGACGAGGTCGGGTTCACGCTCGATCCGGCCACCGCGATGACCGCATTGTCGGGCGGTCAGGCCGCCCGCGTCGCGCTGGCCGTGCTGCTGCTCTCGCGGTACGACGTGCTGTTGCTCGACGAGCCGACCAACGACCTCGACCTGAACGGCCTGGCGCTGCTGGAGGATTTCGTCGCCGCCACCGCGGTGCCGCTGATGGTGGTCAGCCACGACCGTGAGTTCCTGGCCCGCACCGTGACCGGCGTCGTCGAACTCGACCTCGCTCAGGGCCGCGTCAACGCGTATGACGGCGGATACGAGTCGTACCTGGCCGAACGCGAGATCGCCCGCCGGCACGCCCGCGAGCGCTACGAGGAGTACGCCGACACCCGTTCGTCGCTCGAGGAACGCGCACGGACGCAACGGAACTGGCTCGAGCACGGCGTCCGCAACGCCCGCCGCAAGTCCACCGACAACGACAAGATCGCCAAACGACACCGCGCCGAGTCCACCGAGAAGCAGGCTGCGAAGGCCCGCCAGACGCAGCGCCGGATCGAGCGGCTCGAGGTCGTCGAGGAGCCGCGCAAGGAGTGGGAACTGCGCATGCAGATCGCCGCGGCCCCGCGCAGCGGATCGGTGGTCGCGACGCTGAACCAGGCGGTCGTCACGCGCGGGGGCTTCACCCTCGGACCGCTGACCCTCGAGGTGAACTGGGCCGACCGCATCGTGATCACCGGCGCCAACGGGGCCGGCAAGTCGACGCTGTTGCGGCTGCTGCTGGGCACGCTCACACCGGATTCGGGGTCGGCGACGCTCGGCTCGGGCGTGCAGGTCGGCGAGGTCGACCAGGCGCGCGGACTGTTCCTCGGCAACCGGCCACTGGCCGAGGCGTTCGGGCTGCAGGTGCCGGACTGGCCCGACGCGGAGGTGCGCACACTGCTGGCGAAGTTCGGCCTGCGCGGACCGCACGTGATGCGTCCGGCGTCGTCGCTGTCGCCGGGCGAGCGCACCCGCGCCGCGCTCGCGCTGCTACAGGCGCGCGGGGTGAACCTGCTCGTCCTCGACGAGCCGACGAACCACCTGGACCTGCCCGCGATCGAACAGCTCGAGCAGGCGCTCGCCGACTTCGAGGGCACACTGCTGCTGGTCAGCCACGACCGTCGTCTGCTCGACGCGGTGCACAGCACCCGGCGATGGGAGGTCGGCGGCGGTACGGTCCGGGAGTGACCAACGGCAGGACCCTTCTCGACACGACCCTGAGCCTCGACCGGATCGGCAAACGCTACGGCGACGTCGTCGCCCTGCGGGAGCTGACCTTCGACGTGCGTCCCGGCGAGATCTTCGGTTTCGTCGGCAGCAACGGCGCCGGCAAGACCACCGCCATGCGCATCGCCATGGGCGTGCTGGCCGCAGACTCGGGCGAGGTCCGCATCGGCGGCAGCCCGGTGGACCTGTCGCTGCGCCGGCGCATCGGCTACATGCCCGAGGAGCGCGGCCTGTACCCGAAGATGAAGGTCGGACCGCAGCTGACGTATCTGGCCCAGCTGCACGGGTTGTCGGCATCCGACGCCCGGGGCGCCGCGCAGCGCTGGGCGCACCGGCTCGGCGTCGCAGAGCGTCTCGGCGATCCGGTGCAGGCGCTGAGCCTGGGCAACCAACAGCGGGTGCAGCTCGCCGCGGCGCTCGTGCACGACCCGTCGGTGTTGATCCTCGACGAACCGTTCTCCGGCCTGGACCCGGTCGCGGTCGACGTGATGAGCGAGGTGCTCGCGGAGAAGGCCGCCACCGGTGTGCCCGTGGTGTTCTCGAGCCATCAACTCGACCTGGTCCAGCGGCTCTGCGACCGGGTCGCGATCATCGCCCGCGGCGAGCTCCGCGCACTGGGCACCGTCGACGAACTCCGCGACCGCGGCACCACCCGCATCGAGATCGTCGCCCCCCAGGCGCCCGCAGACTGGGCCGACCGGGTCCCCGGCGTCCGGGTGCTGGGCCTGTCGAACGGCCAGACGACGGTCGAGCTCGCCGCGGATGCCGACGATCAAGAGTTGCTTGCCGCGGCGCTGCGCACAGGTCCGGTGCACCGGTTCGCCCCGCGCAAGCCGGACCTGACCGAACTGTTCCGCGAGGTGGTCTCCGCATGAACGTCATCGTGCTGGTCGCCCGCCGCGAGTTCACCGCTCGACTGCGCACCAGGGCCTTCCTGATCAGCAACATCGTGATCGTCGCGGCGGTCGTGGTCGGGCTGGTGCTCGCCTCTGCGCTGTCCGGGTCGAGCACCACCGCCGCCACGAATGTCGGGCTGGTCGGGCCGGCATCGTCGCTGTCGGCAACGCTGACCCACACCGGCGAGGCGGCGGGGGTGCCGATCGACCCGATCGACCTGCCCGACGAGGCCCGGGCGAAGGCCGACATCCAGTCCGGCTCCGTCGACGCCGCGCTGGTGCCGGACGGCCACGAGCACTACCGCGTGCTGACGAAGACGAGCCTCGACGAAAAGGTCGCGGGCGTGCTGGGCGCGGCCGTCAAGCAGCAGGCCCTGGCGAACGTGCTTGTCGCACAGGGCGTGGACCCGGCACAGCTCGCCGTCGCCACCTCCGCCGCCGGAATCACCGTCACCTCTCTGACCCCGCCCGACCCGCAGAAGGGTCAGCGGATCGGGCTGGCGTACACCGCGGTCGTCCTGCTCTACGCGACGTTGCTGATGTTCGGCATGTATGTGGCGATGGGCGTCGTCGAGGAGAAGGCGAACCGCGTGGTCGAGCTGCTGCTGTCGACCATCCGGCCACTGGAGTTGTTGTGGGGCAAGGTCATCGGCATCGGTCTGGTGGGCCTGGCCCAGCTCGCACTGATAGGCGCTGTCGCGGTGATCACTGCGACGGCGACCGGGCTGATCACGATCGGCGGGACCGCTGTCGCGGTGTTCGGATCCGCGCTCGGTTGGTACGTGTTGGGTTTCGTGTTCTTCGCGGTGCTCTATGCCGCGGCCGCGTCGATGGTGTCGCGGCAGGAGGATCTCAACTCCACCACGATGCCGCTGACGCTGCTGGTGATCGCCATGTTCGCGGTGGCGCAGGCCTGCGTACAACATCCCGATGGCGACCTCAGCAACACGCTCAGCTGGATTCCCCCGTTCTCCACGGTGCTGATGCCGATCCGGATCGCCGCCGGGGTGACCGGAACCGCCCAGATCGTCGGGACCATCGCACTGATGCTGGTGGCCTGCCTGGCGATGTCGCTGCTGGCGGCCCGCATCTACCGGCGCTCGATCCTGCAGACCGGAACCAAGATGTCCTGGCGCGACGCGCTGGCCAGGTCGTGAGGGAGGCCCGATGACACGGATCACCGCGGTGCAGATGTGCCGACAGGTACTCGATCCCGGCAGCTTCCGGTCCTGGGACAGCCCGCCGGTGAACGTGCGGCCGGGCCCCCGCTACGCGGACGACCTCGCGCGCGCCGCCGAGCGCAGCGGTGCTGACGAGTCGGTGCTGACCGGCGAGGGCCTGGTGCGCGGGCGCCGGGTCGCCGTGATCGCTTGTGAGTTCGGCTTCCTCGGCGGTTCGGTCGGGGTCGCCGCGGCCGAGCGGATCGTCGCGGCGATCGAGCGCGCGACCGCCGAGCGGCTGCCGCTGCTGGCGTCGCCGACCTCCGGCGGCACCCGGATGCAGGAGGGCACGGTCGCGTTCCTGCAGATGGTCAAGATCGCCGCGGCCGTCGAGATCCACAAGGCCTCACACCTGCCGTACCTCGTCTACCTGCGCAACCCCACCACCGGCGGCGTGTTCGCGTCGTGGGGCTCGCTCGGACACGTCACCGTCGCCGAACCCGGTGCGCTGGTGGGGTTCCTGGGCCCGCGCGTGTACCAGGCGCTGTACGACGAGCCGTTCCCCGACGGGGTGCAGACGGCCGAGAACCTCTACCACAACGGGGTCATCGACGGCGTCGTGAAGCTCCAGCACCTGCGGGCGCTGGCCATCCGCGCGTTGCGGGTGCTCGCCCCGGAACCGGTGGCGCAGCGCGGCTTCGAGCCTGCACCGGTGCAGGTGCCGGACCTGCCCGCGTGGGAGTCGGTCCGGCGGTCGCGCCGTCCGCAGCGCCCGGGAATCCGTCAGCTGCTGCGGCATTCGGCGACAGATCTGGTGCCGCTGAGCGGTACCGGGCAGGGCGAGGCCGACCGCTCGCTTGTGCTTGCCCTGGCGAGGTTCTCCGGGCATGCCGCGGTGGTGCTCGGCCAGGACCGCGCCGGCCAGACGCGCACCAGCCCGCTGGGTCCGGGGGCGTTGCGCGAGGCCCGGCGCGGCATGAAGCTGGCCGAGCAGTTGCGGATCCCGCTGGTGCTGGTGATCGACACGCTCGGCGCCGCGCTGTCGAAGGAGGCCGAGGAGGGCGGTCTGGCGCACGAGATCGCCCGCTGCCTGGCCGAGCTCGTCACACTGCGCACGCCCACGGTGTCGGTGCTGCTCGGCCAGGGCACCGGCGGCGGCGCGCTCGCACTGATGCCGGCCGACCGGGTGCTCGCGGCCGAGCACGGCTGGCTGGCACCGCTCCCCCCGGAGGGCGCCAGCGCGATCGTCTACCGCGATACCGACCACGCCGCGCAGCTCGCCGAGGAGCAGGGCATCCGGTCGGCCGACCTGCTGCGCGCCGGCATCGTCGATGCGATCGTCCCCGAACTGCCCGACGCCTCCGACGAACCGGTCGCGTTCGCGACCCGCGCCGGCCGCGCGATCGCCCGTGAGTTGCAGCACCTGTCGCTGGTCCCGGAGCCGACGCGGCTGGCCGCGCGGATGTCCCGGTATCGGAACCTCGGGCTGCCACGTCCTGATCCCGTGGGATTCCGCCCGGTATCCGGGCGGAATCGCACGATTTCACCGGCGGGGAACCGACCGGTACCACGCGCGTCCAACCCTGCATGACCCCGACCTCAGTGCACGCGACAATGGCCGGACAGGATGGCGTGATCACCCTCGGCCAGGCACTGCAGGCGGGAATGAGCGAGTCCGCGGTCCGTCGCCGCGTGGCATCCGGAGAGTGGCGGCGCCTGACGACCGGGGTGTATCTGCGCGCGGATCGACAGCACACCGCCGCGGTCCGGCTGCGCGCCGCCGTGTACGGCGCGGGATCCGAGGCCGTCGCATACGGACCGAGTGCCGCCTGGTGGCACGACCTGATCGACAGGCCTCCGACGCGGTGCCACGTGACCATCCCCGAACGCCGCACCGTCCGCGCCCGCGACGGCGTACGGGTCCGTCGGCGGGACCTGAACCCTGCCGACATGCTCATCCGGAAATCACTGCCGTGCACCGCGCTCGAGCTGACCGTGCTCGAGGCGGCGGTGGACATGCGGGACGGGTCGGTGATGATGGACCGCGCCCTGCAGCGGCGCACCACCCTGGCGGCGCTGCAGGCGGCCCACGAACGCAATCTCGGCCGGCGCGGCTCCACCGCGGCCGCGGCCCTGCTTCGCTCCGCCGGCGAGGGCGGGGCGTCCGAGGCCGAACGGATGCTGCACCGCCTGCTCCGCCGGGCGGGGATCGCCGGGTGGAGGCCGCACGTCCGCAGCTGCGGCTACGAGATCGATGTCGCGTTCACCCGGGCGCGGTTGGCGATCGAGGTCGACGGGTGGGCGTGGCACCGCGACGTCGAACGGTTCAACCACGACCTCGAGCGCCAGAACGTGCTGGTGAACGCCGGCTGGCACATGTTGCGGTTCAGTTGGCATCAACTGCGCCACGACCCGAACCGGGTACTCGGCCAGATCCTCGCCGCGCTCGGCTGATCTCGTGGGATTCCGCCCGGTATGCGGGCGGAATCCCACGGTGTCGACTTGCCGTAGGGTGCGCTGAGTATGACTGGCGTTCGCAACACGATTCGAGGTGACGGACTCGCGGCTGCGGCGGTTCTGCTGGCCTCCTGCGGGTCTCGCGACTACCCCGGCGCCTCGCTCGACACGCTACCTGCGAACGCGGTGGGTGCCGTCTCTCTCGGACCCCACGGGCTCGAGGGGAGCGACGTGTTCGACCAGAACCGTTCGCTGGTCTTCCTGTTCGACGCGGCCGGAGACCTGGTCGGCCGCATCGAAGGCGACGACATCCACGGGAACCAGGTGCTCGCGTCGCCGGCCCGGCTGGTGACTGTGTCCGCGCGTGCGGTGACCACGCTCACCGCGACATCCCGCGCCGAGTACCCCATCGACGAATCCGCGGTGACGGCGGCGGCGAACGACCCCGTCACCGGCGCAACGACCCTGTGGTTCAACAGCGGCCGGAGCAGCACCTTCGTCACCGTTGCCGGCGACGGTACGACCACCACCGGCTCGGTGCCCAGCCTGGTGGACGCCGCGGCGCAGTGCGGCGACCACGCCACCGCCCGCGACGTCGGACCCGCCGACGCCGACGGCCGGTACCGCTACGCAGCCTCCGAGCTCGACCTGCTCGGCGGATCACGATGATCGTGTGGGATTCCGCCCGGTATCCGGGCGCAATCCCACAGTGTCCGAATTTCGACGCAGCCCCTTAGGGTGTAGTGCAGATCACAGGCAACGAGAGGACATGAGCCGATGAGTGCAGTCGAGCCCCGCAGCGGCGCCTACGCCGAGGCGTTCCGTCAGAGCATCGACGAGCCGGAGAAGTTCTGGCTGGACGCGGCCCGCGCCGTCGACTGGGCGCAGTTCCCGACGCGTGCGCTCGACGACTCGGCCGCGCCGATGTACCGGTGGTACCCGGACGGTTCGCTCAACACCTGCGTCAACGCGCTCGACCGGCACGTGGCCGCCGGCCGCGGCGACCAGACCGCGCTGATCTACGACTCGGCGATGGTCCCGACCGTGCGCCGGTACACGTATGCCGAACTGCTCGACCAGGTTTCCCGCTTCGCCGGTGCACTCGCCGAGCGGGGCGTGACCGCGGGCGACCGCGTGATCATCTACATGCCGATGATCCCGGAGGCGGCGATCGCGATGCTCGCCTGCGCACGCATCGGCGCGGTGCACTCGGTCGTGTTCGGCGGATTCGCCGCCAAGGAACTCGCCGCGCGGATCGAGGACGCGCAGCCCCGCGCGGTCGTCACCGCCTCGGGCGGGCTCGAACCGGGCCGCGTCGTCGAGTACCTGCCGATGGTCAACCGGGCGCTGGAGCTGGTTGCCGACCCGCCCGCGACCGTCATCGTCAAGGACCGCGAGCAGGTCCCCGGGTCGGCGGCGGAGCGCCCCGGCTGGCTCGACTGGGACACCGTGGTCGCGCAGGCGCAGCCCGCCGAACCGGTGACCGTCGCGGCCACCGATCCGCTGTACATCCTGTACACCTCGGGGACCACCGGCAAGCCCAAGGGCGTGGTCCGCGACAACGGCGGTCACGCGGTCGCGATGACCTGGTCGATGCGCAATGTGTACGACATCGGCGCGGGCGACATCATGTGGACCGCCTCCGACGTCGGCTGGGTGGTCGGGCACTCGTACATCGTCTACGGGCCGCTGCTGGTCGGCGCGACGACGGTGATGTACGAGGGCAAGCCGGTCGGGACCCCGGACGCCGGCGCATTCTGGCGGGTCATCCAGGAGCACGGCGTGCGCGCGCTGTTCACCGCACCCACCGCGCTGCGGGCCGTGCGCAAGGCCGATCCAGAGTCCGCCGAACTCGAGAAGTACGACGTGTCGACGCTCGAGACACTGTTCGCCGCGGGCGAGCGCCTCGACCCGGACACCTACAAGTGGGCCCGCCACACCTTGGAGGTGCCGGTGATCGACCACTGGTGGCAGACCGAGACCGGCTGGGCGATCTGCGCGAACCTCACCGGGCTCGAGCCGATGCCGGTCAAAGCAGGCTCCCCGACCGTCGCCGTGCCCGGCTACCGGGTCCGCATCGTCGACGAACACGGCGCCGAAGTGCCGCCGAACACCGAGGGCAACATCGTCATCGGGCTGCCGCTGCCGCCCGGGACGCTGACCGGGCTGTGGCACGACGACGAGCGGTACGTCGGCTCCTACCTGTCCGCGTACCCCGGCAACTACGCGACCGGAGACTCCGGCTACATCGACGAGGGCGGCTACGTCTTCGTCCTCGGCCGCAGTGACGACGTCATCAACGTTGCGGGACACCGGCTTTCCACCGGCAGCATGGAGGCGGTCGTGGCCTCGCATCCCGCGGTCGCCGAGTGCGCGGTGATCGGCATCCGCGATTCACTCAAAGGCCAGCGCCCCAGCGGCTACGTCGTGCTCAAGGCCGGCGTGGACATCGCCGACGACACCCTGCGCGACGAGTTGGTGGCGATGGTCCGGGACCAGATCGGCGCGGTCGCGACCTTCCGCGACGTGACGGTCGTGCCGGCGCTGCCGAAGACTCGCTCCGGCAAGATCCTGCGAAAGACCATGCGGCAGATCGCCGATCACGAGCAGTACACGGTCCCCTCGACCATCGAGGACGTGGCGGTGCTCGAAACACTCGAACAGGTCATTCGCTCGGCCGAGTAGCCGCCTGCGCCGTCGCCACCATCGAGCGTGGCGACGGCGCGGACGAGCGCCGGGTTACGACCCCGCAACGGTGATCTTCGCGTGGCTGACGTCCACGTCGCCCCCGGGGTTGGCGGTACCGGCCGTCGTGATCCGTGAGTTGTCGATGCCGTTCTTCTCGAGCTCGGCGGCCACGTTGTCCGCCCTCTGCGTGGCCAGCGACTTCGCCGCCACCGCGTTCGAGTCGTTGGCATAGGCCTCGACGGTGATCTTGCTGTCGTTCGTCTTCAGTACGGCCGCCACCGCCTTGAGCGTCACGGTGTCGAGCGTGCTGAGGTCCGAACTGCCCTCGGTGAACGCAATGGGTGCGACACCGAGCGCTTTGTTGATCCCGTCCTGCACGGCCTGCTGAGCAGTGTTCAGCGCGGAGCTGACCACCGACGACGCCGTCTCCTTGGCACTGCTCAGGGCGCCCGCGCCGGCCCCTCCCTCGGCGGTCGCGGTGGGGGTGGCCGCGGTGGTGGCCGAGCTGTTCGACTCGTTGCTCGACGAGCACCCGGCCAGGGCGCACGCCCCGATGGCGATCGCGACAGTTCCGTACAGCAACCGGTTCGGCATCAGACGACTCCCTTGGACGGTTGGGGCGAGTGGTTTCGCCGGGCGTTCGCACGCGGAGTTTCTCACGCCCGCGCGCCTCCCGGGTCCGGAACGATCGTCGCGCGCCGACGGCGCGCGCGCCTCGCCCGGAACGGGTGAACTGCTGCACACGTTCACCCCTTGCGTGTGAGGCGGCAGGCACGCCGTTCGCCGAAGGTGTCGGTATCAGTGTCGTGACCGAGGGGAGTTCAGGTGAAATCGACGAAGCTCGCCGAACTCGTCAACCAGGAGAAGATCGCCGCGCACCGGCAGAACGCCGAGGGCTGGCTGCTCAACAACCCGGTCGGCCGGACCGCGCAGCGCATCCTCGACGGGTTCCTCGCGATCGAGCTGACCGACCGTGCCATGACCCTGGCCGCGCAGTCGTTCAGCTCGGTCCTGCCCGTCGTCATCGCGGTGGCGTCGATCCGGCAGGCCACTCCCATCCGCGACACGCTCACGCAGCAGTTCGGGGTGAGCCCGAGTGTCCTCAAGCACTTCGAGGGTGTCGACTACACCGCCCCCACCTACACCACGTTCGGTGTCATCGGCATTCTGATGCTGATCATCAGCGGCACGTCCTTCGCCCGCGCGCTCGGCCGGGTTTATGCCCGGATCTGGGATGTCGAACCCGCTGGGATCCGCGGCGCCTGGCGCTGGTTGGTCGCCGTCCTCGCCGCGGCGTCCGCGGTGGCCGGTGCCGGGGCCGCCACCCGGCTCGCCGCGATCTCCGTGCTGGGACCACCGCTCGAGTGGCTCGCCGAGTTCCTGGTCTGGCTGGCGCTGTGGACCCTGCTCCCCTACCTGCTCACCGAGGGCCGGATCTCCGGTCGCCCCCTGTGGGCCACCGGCTTCCTCACCGCCGTCGCGGTGGCGGCGACTCGGATCGGCGCCCGCCCGTTCCTCACGCACTCGGCGGCGAGCGCCCAGGACAAGTTCGGCGCGCTCGGTCTCGTCTTCACACTGATCAGCTGGGCGTTCGTGATGTGGATCGTCGTCATCGGCGTCGGCGTGATCACCAAGGCGCTGTTGCTCGACGAGGGCTGGGTCGGAAAGGCCCTGCGCGTCAAGGCCTGACCCGCGGCACGACCTGACGTTTGCCGGTCACGTCGCCGGGGTGTCCCGAGCCGGCACCGTCCGCGCCGGGCGCCCGACCAGTTCCAGCGCGAGCAGCAGCAGAACTGCGACGATCACCGTCCACACCACGACCATGCCGGTCGGGTAGCGCCAGAACGCGATGGTCAGTACCGCCGCGCCGACCACCACCAGGCGCAGCGGCGTGAGGTAGGCGCCGACGAACGACTCGACGGCGTTCGGCGTGTGGTCCGGGCCGGGGCGACGCACCCGGTCGACGGCTCGACCGAACCCGGACCGCACGGCGCGCGCCGACCGCGACGGGCCCGCGAGGTACCCGACGATCGCGATCACCAGCGCGACCGCCAGGACCGCCCGCAGCAGGGTGCGCAGCGGCGCCAGCACGGCATCGATGATCGCCCTGGCGGCATCCGGGGACAGCACGGTCGGTGGCACGTCGTGCAGGTAGACGGCGCGGCCGAGTGCGAGCCCGATCGCCAGCAGCAGCATCGCGAGGGTACCGCTGACCCCGACGAGTGCGAGTGCGCGCAACCGGCGTCCGCCGGGCGCGACCCACACCGCACCGGCGGCGACCGCCAGCGCGATCCACGGCAACCAGTCGGCCAGCCGGTCGAGGAGGCGCACCCCGTGTTGCGCCTTGATCACATCCGCCGACTGGAAGATCACGAACTGGGCGTTCACCTCGGGGAGCCGGTCTACGAAGGTGAGGCCTCGCTGATCGAGCCGCTCCTTGACCGTCGAGAGGATCGCCTTCAGGTTGACGCTGACCGTGCCCTTCTTGTCGACCTGCAGGGCCGCGCCCTGGTCGCCCGTCACCACCGCGACCAGGTTCTTGTGGGCCGCCCGATTGGCCTCCACCCACATCTGCTCGAACTCGGAGCTGGTGACCAGTGTGGTCACGGTCTGGTGGATCAGCGACTGCGCGCCCGAGGCGGCCATCGCCGGCAGGCTCGACAGCGCCGCGGAGGCGAGCGGGCGGTTTGCCAGTCCCGGCGCGTTCTCGGTCAGCGCCCCCACCGCATCCGCGGTCATCGCCCGGACGTCGACGTGGTCGAGGACCGTCGAGGTGATCTTGTCGGCCAGCTCCGCCTGCACCGCCGGGTCGGAGGCCAGCGGGGTCACGGTGGCGACGTACCGGTCGGTGTCGAGCACCTGGCTGCGCACGAACCGCGCGGCGACCGACCCCAGCACCAGCATCCCGAATATCACCAGCAGCACCCCGCACGCGGTCCAGCGCAGGCCCCGGGCACGCGACCGCGGCGTCGCCGCCTGCGCCCGCAGCCGCTCGAGTTCGGCGCGCTCGTCCTCGTCCAATGCCGTGCTGCGACCCTCGTCGACCATCGCGGCGTCCCCCTCTGCTCGATTCCGTCCCCCGAACCCTGCACGACAGCTTGTCCCGGGACACCACCCGCTGCGGGTGATGCGCCGTAGGGTCGCGAACATGGCCGGACACCGAGAACGCATGATGGGCGGCGAACTCTATCGGGACGACGACCCGGATCTCGTCGCCGCGCGCAGGCGATGCGGACGCCTGCTCGACCGCTACAACGCCACCACCGCCGACGAGGACGCCGAGCGGTTCGCGCTCCTCGAACAGCTACTGGGCGCCGTCGGCCCCGGCTCGTGGGTCATGCCGCGGTTCCAGTGTGACTACGGCACGCAGATCCGGCTGGGCAGCAACACCTTTCTCAACTACGACGCCATCCTGCTCGACTGCGCGGCGATCACCGTCGGCGACGACGTGTCGATCGGTCCGCGAGCACAACTGCTGACCGCGCTGCACCCGATGGACGACCATCGCGCGCGCCGGCAGCGCTGGGAGTCCGCCGAGCCGGTGGACATCGGCGACAACGTGTGGCTGGGCGCCGGGGTGATCGTGTGCCCGGGCGTGACCATCGGACACAACACGGTCGTGGGCGCCGGCAGTGTGGTCACCCGCAGCCTGCCCGACCACGTGTTCGCGGCGGGCAACCCCTGCCGCGTGATCCGGCCGCTCCCGCGCGAGGAGCCGCGCTGAGCCGCCTCGGCAAAAAGCACACCGTCCGGTCGTGCGCGCACGCGACAGCACGCGCGCACGACCGGACGGTGTGCGGATCCTCAGATGCAGGCGGCTACTGCGCGCCCAACAGGTCGATGACGAACACCAGCGTCTTGCCCGACAGCTGGTGCCCGGCGCCGGCCGGGCCGTAGGCGAGCTCCGGCGGGATCGTCAGCTGGCGGCGGCCGCCGACCTTCATCCCCGGGATGCCGTCCTGCCAGCCCTGGATCAGCCCGCGCAGCGGGAACTGGATCGACTCGCCGCGGCTCCACGAGGAATCGAACTCCTCGCCCGACTCGAACTCGACACCCACGTAGTGCACGTCGACCACGCCACCGGGCACGGCCTCGGCGCCGTCGCCGACGACCAGGTCCTTGATGACCAACTCGGTGGGAGCAGGTCCCTCCTGGAACTCGACTTCTGGCTTGCTCATGGCTTTCCTTCCGGCCGGGTTTGCGGAATCCTCACCCTAGCGAACAGTTGTTCGCGGCCCGGCCCGCACCTCGGGCGGGCCCCGGCCGACCGGAGGACCACCCGATGCGCATCAGCCTCGCCCAGTTCGCCTCCGACGCCGACCCCGCCGAGAACCTGCACGTCGTCGAGCAGGCCGCCGACGCCGCCGCGCAGGCGGGCTCGCGGCTGCTGGTGCTCCCGGAGGCGACCATGCGGCGCTTCGGACTGCCGCTGCGCGAGATCGCCGAACCGGTCGACGGGCCGTGGGCCGACCGGGTCCGCGCGATCGCGCGGGAGCGTGCGCTGACCGTCGTCGTCGGCATGTTCACCCCCGCGCCCGACGGCCGGGTGCACAACACGCTGCTGGTCACCGGGCCCGGCGTCGACACCCATTACGACAAGATCCATCTGTACGACGCTTTCGGGTTCACCGAGTCCCGGACAGTCGCGGCCGGCGCCGACCCGGTCGTCTTCGACGTCGACGGGGTGCGGGTCGGGCTGGCCACCTGTTACGACATCCGCTTTGCCGGGCTGTTCCAGGCGCTGGCCGACCGCGGCGCCGCGCTGATCGCGGTGTCCGCCTCGTGGGCGGCGGGGCCTGGCAAGGTCGAGCAGTGGGAGCTGCTGGCCCGGGCCCGCGCGCTCGACTCGACCAGCTACGTCGCGGCCTGCGGGCAGCCGGCACCGAGCGGGCGCTCCCCCGAGAACCGGGACCCCACCGGCATCGGCCACAGCCTGGTCGCCGCGCCGGACGGCACCGTTGTCGGCGGTCTCGACGCCGCACCGGGGATGCTCACCGTCGACGTCGACCCGACCCGGGTGGACGCCGTGCGGCGCACCCTGCCGGTGTTGGCGAACCGGCGCTGGTGAGCGGCCGTCGACCGCAACGAAAACGACTGTGCCCCGGGAGGATTCCCAGGGCACAGTCGTCAGGAGTGGATCAGCGGGCCGACAGGTCGACGAAGTTCCGCTCGGTGTAGCCGGTGTAGATCTGACGCGGACGGCCGATCTTGGTGGCCGGGTCCTCGTGCATCTCACGCCAGTGCGCGATCCAGCCGGGCAGCCGGCCGAGCGCGAACAGGACCGTGAACATGCGCGTCGGGAAGCCCATCGCGCGGTAGATCAGGCCGGTGTAGAAGTCGACGTTCGGGTACAGCTTGCGCTCGATGAAGTAGTCGTCGCTCAGCGCGACCTCTTCGAGGCCCTTGGCGATGTCGAGCAGTTCGTCGTTGGCGCCGAGCTTCGCGAGCACCTGGTCGGCGGTCTTCTTGACGATCGCGGCACGCGGGTCGTAGTTCTTGTAGACGCGGTGCCCGAAGCCCATCAGCTTGACGCCGGCTTCCTTGTTCTTGACCCGCTTCATGAAGTCCTTGGTGTCGCCACCCTGGGCCTTGATCTCGTCGAGCATCTCGAGCACCGCCTGGTTGGCGCCGCCGTGCAGCGGGCCCCACAGCGCATTGATGCCGCCGGAGATCGACGTGAACAGGTTCGCGTTGGACGAGCCGACCAGGCGCACCGTCGACGTGGAGCAGTTCTGCTCGTGGTCGGCGTGCAGGATCAGCAGCATGTCGAGGGCCTTGGCGACCTCGGGGTCGACCTCGTAGGGCTCCGCGGGGAAGCCGAAGGTCATCCGCAGGAAGTTCTCGACCAGGCTCAGCGAGTTGTCCGGGTACAGGAACGGCTGCCCGACGGACTTCTTGTACGCATAGGCCGCGATCGTGGGCAGCTTGGCCAGCAGCCGGATGGTCGCGAGCTCGACCTGCTCGGGGTCGCTCGGGTCGAGCGAGTCCTGGTAGTACGCCGACAGCGCGTTGACCGCACTGGAGACCACCGGCATCGGGTGCGCGTTGCGGGGGAACCCGTCGAAGAACCGCTTGAGGTCCTCGTGCAGCAGCGTGTGCCGCTGGATGCGGGTGGTGAAGTCGTCGAGCTGCGCCTGCGTGGGCAGCTCCCCGTAGATGAGCAGGTAGCTGACCTCGAGGAAGGTGGACTTCCCTGCCAGCTGGTCGATCGGGTACCCGCGGTAACGCAGGATGCCCTGGTCGCCGTCGATGTAGGTGATCGCGGAACTGCACGAAGCCGTGTTGACAAAGCCGGAATCGAGCGTCACATAGCCGGTGTCGGCCAGGAGCTTGCCGAGCGCGATTCCGTCGTTGCCCTCGGTGGCCCGGGTGACCGACATGGTGTGCTCACCACCCGGGTAGCTGAGTACGGCGTTTTGGTCATTCTCAGCGGGCACGGAACATCCCTCTCAAGTCGGTCACGCGTAACGTGAAAGTCATCAGGCCAGATATCCCCTGTTTGGCGGTACCGGCCACTTCAGAAATCTAGTCCGTTGCCCGATCCCCTGCCTAGCCAGGTCCCCTCCGGGCGGGACAACGAATCGTTACCTCCGCAAATGAGACGCCGGGTGACCTGCACCGATGAGCGCCCGATTCTCATCCGATGTGCTCGGGTTCACTGCGCCCGACGCGGTATCGCACGAACGCCGGCAGCGCCAGCGCGGCGATCACCACGCCGATCACCACCAGCACTCCACCGCCCGCCGCGGCGGCCGACGTGCCGACGATCCCGGCCGCGTAGCCGTGCGCCACGTCGCCGATGCGCGGGCCCCCGGCGACCACCACCGTGAACACGCCCTGCAGTCGTCCGCGGACCTCGTCACCGGCGGCCTGCTGCAGCATCGTCGAGCGGAACGCCGCCGACACCATGTCCGCCGCCCCGCCCGCCGCCAGGAATGCCAGCGCGATCCACAGCCACCCGGTGCCGCCGGCCGCGGCCAGCCCGAAGCCCACCATCGTCAGCCCCCAGACGACGATCGCCACCACGACGGCAAGACCCTGGCGGCTCACCCGCGGCAACCACCCGGAGAAGACGCCGCCGAACACCGCACCGACCGACATGGCCGCGAACAGCAGGCCCATCACCGTGCCACCCTCGACCGGACCGCCGAACTGTTCGTGGGCCATCTGCGGGAACAGCGCCCGCGGCATGCCGAACACCATCGCGATGATGTCCACGAGGAACGACGCCAGCAGCACCTTGTGCCGTGCCGTGTAGGCGAATCCGTCCAGCACCGAACGCAGTCCGGCTCGGCGCACGGGTCCGGTCGGCGCCAGCGCGGGCAGCCGGACCGCCGCCCACAGTGTGGCCAGCAGACTGACCGGGTCGATCAGATACAGCACCGAGAGCCCGAACGCGGCCAGGAACACCCCGCCGAGCAGCGGGCCGACGATCGCGCCGAACTGCATGACGGTCATGTGCAGCGAATTCGCCGCGGGCAGTTGGTCTCCGGGCAGCAGCCGCGGGAAGATCGCGCTGCGGGTGGGTGAGTTGACCGCGAAGAACGCCTGCTGCAACGCGAACAGGCACAGCACCAGCCACACGTTGCGCGCGCCGAGCAGCGCCTGCAGCCAGAAGCCGGCGGAGGTCAGACACAGCCCGACCGTGGTGATCATCATCAGCGTGCGCCGGTCCATCGCGTCGGCCAGCGCACCGCCCCACAGGCCGAACACGATCAACGGCACCAGCCCGAACAGCCCGGTCAGGCCGACATAGGCTGAACTGCCGGTCAGGTCGTACACCTGGGCAGGGACCGCCACGACCGTCAGTTGCGCACCGATGACGGTGACGATGCCGGCCGTCCACAGGCGCCGGAAGTCCGGCTGCCGCAACGGCGTGGTGTCGGCAAGCATGTGCCGGAAGGTCGTCACCCGGTTCCCGCTCCCCCGCTCACGGCTGCAGCCTCGCCACCCGCCACTCGTCCCCGTCCCTGGTGACCCGGATCCGGTTGTGCAGGCGGTCGGCCTGGCCCTGCCAGAACTCGACCGTCACCGGGCGCAGCAGCAGTCCGCCCCACTGCGGCGGCACGGGGATGTCGTCGACGCCGGCGAACCGTTCGGCCACGGCCGCCAGCTTCGCCTCGAGTTCGGCGCGCGAGCCGACCGGCCGCGACTGGGCCGACGCCCACGCGCCCAGCCGCGCGCCGCGGGGTCGGCTGCGCCAGTACTCCTGCGTCTCGGCGGCACCGAGCCGCTCGACCGGGCCGCGCAGATGGACCTGCCGGTGCATCGCGAACCAGGGGAAGGTCACCGCGGCACGGGGCAGTGCGGCGAGCGCGCGCCCCTTGTCGGAGTCGTAGTTGGTGAAGAACCGCGCGCCGCGCTCGTCGACCCCCTTGCACAACACCGCCCGCGACTGCGGGTAGCCGTGCTCGTCGACGGTGGCCAGAACCATGGCGTTCGGCTCGGCGACCCGGCCGCCCTCGGGGCCGACGAAGTCGGCGGCCTCGCCGAGCCAGCGCTGCAGCAGCGCGAGCCATCCGCCACCCACCGCGGCCTCGTCGAGCACATCCGCCACCGGCGCGGCGTACGCCTGCCGCATCGCCGCCAGATCGAGCTCGGCGGGCGGCGAGAACACCGTCGGATCGGTGTCGTCGCGGCGTCCCGGACCGGCCGTGGGATCGTGTGGCTGCACCGCGAAAACGCTACTCGCGCGGAGCCGGCTCCGGCACAAGCGCCCCCGCCCGACCACCACGGTCTAGGCTCGGTCCGACGGACGACGCCGCCCGCCCCCGAACCGCATCCGGGTTCGCCGGCGCGACGCCGGCCCGGCCCCGCACACCAGGGCCTGCCGACCCGCAGGCCGACGAGGAGATGCGACACCATGGCACCCATCGCGGAAGTACCCGAAGGCTTCGTCAACGGACTCGAGGGCGTGACGGCCTTCACCACCGAGATCGCCGAGCCCGACAAAGACGGTGGCGCACTGCGGTACCGCGGCGTCGACATCGAGCAACTCGTCTCGCGGGGCATCACTTTCGGCAACGTCTGGGCACTGCTCGTCGACGGGCGTTTCGGCCCGGGTCTGCCGCCCGCCGAGCCGTTCCCGCTGCCGATCCACACCGGTGACGTACGCGTGGACGTGCAGGCCGGCCTCGCGATGCTCGCACCCATCTGGGGTTACCGCCCACTGCTCGACATCGACGACGAGACCGCACGCGACAACCTCGCCCGCGCCTCGGTGATGGCGCTGTCCTATGTGGCGCAGTCCGCCCGCGGCATCTACCAGCCCGCCGTGCCACAGTCGGTGATCGACGAATGTCCCACCATCACAGCGCGTTTCATGACCCGCTGGAAGGGCGACCCGGATCCGCGGCACATCCGCGCGATCGACGCCTACTGGGTGTCGGCGGCGGAGCACGGCATGAACGCGTCCACCTTCACCGCACGGGTCATCGCGTCCACCGGCGCCGACGTGGCCGCGTCGCTGTCCGGCGCCATCGGTGCGATGTCCGGTCCGCTGCACGGCGGCGCCCCGGCCCGGGTGCTGCCGATGATCGAGGAGACCGAGCGCAGCGGCGACCCGCGCGCACTGGTCACGGGCATTCTCGACCGCGGGGAGAAGCTGATGGGCTTCGGGCACCGCGTCTACCGGGCCGAGGATCCGCGCGCCCGCGTGCTGCGGGCCACCTGCAAGGAGCTCGACGCCCCGCGCTACGAGGTGGCCGCAGCACTCGAGCAGGCTGCGCTCGCCGAGTTGCGCGAGCGCCGCCCCGACCGCGCCATCGAGACGAACGTGGAGTTCTGGGCGGCGGTCATCCTGGACTTCGCCGAGGTGCCGCCGCACATGATGCCCGCGATGTTCACGTGCGGCCGCACGGCCGGCTGGTGCGCGCACATCATGGAGCAGAAGCGGCTCGGAAAGCTGGTCCGGCCGGCCGCGCTGTACGTCGGCCCCGAGCCCCGCAGCCCCGAGTCCGTCGAGGGCTGGGATCAGATCACCCACGGCGGCGACTAAACTCGAGCCGGACCATACCCAGTGGTAACCCTTCAGCACGAGACGTAAGGACGCTGTCACCGATGACCACGAGCCCGATCATCCCCGCCGACCTCTTGCCAGCCGACGGACGATTCGGGTGCGGTCCGTCCAAGGTGCGTCCCGAACAGCTGCAGCACCTCGTCGACACCGGTGCCTCCGTGTTCGGCACCAGCCACCGGCAGAAGCCGGTCAAGGACGTCGTCGCGCGGGTGCGCTCCGGCCTGCGTGACCTGTTCGCGCTGCCCGAGGGCTACGAGGTCGTGCTCGGCAACGGCGGCTCCACCGCGTTCTGGGATGCGGCGGCGTTCGGCCTGATCCGCGAGCGTTCGCAGCACTTCACCTACGGCGAGTTCTCGTCGAAGTTCGCGTCGGTCGCCAAGAAGAACCCGTTCATCGGCGACCCGGTCGTCGTCTCCGCGGAGCCGGGCGGCGCACCCGAGATCGTCGCCGACTCCTCCGTCGACCTGATCGGCTGGGCCCACAACGAGACCTCGACCGGGGTCGCCGTGCCGGTGCAGCGTCCGGCCGGCTCGGAGAATGCGCTGATCGCGATCGACGCGACCTCGGGCGCCGGCGGTCTGCCGGTCGAGGCCGCCGACGCGGACGTGTACTACTTCGCGCCGCAGAAGTGCTTCGCGGCCGACGGCGGCCTGTGGATCGCGCTGATGAGCCCGGCGGCGCTGGCCCGCGTCGAGGAGATAAAGGCGTCGGGCCGCTGGACCCCCGACTTCCTGTCGCTGCCGATCGCGGTCGAGAACAGCCTCAAGGACCAGACGTACAACACCCCGGCACTCGCCACGCTGCTGATGTTCGCCGACCAGATCGAGTGGATGAACCGCAACGGCGGCCTGGCCTGGACCACCGGCCGCACCGCCGACTCCTCCTCGCGGCTGTACAACTGGGCCGAGGCGTCGAGCTTCGCCACCCCGTTCGTCACCGACCCGGCGCACCGCTCGCAGGTCGTCGGCACCATCGACTTCAACGACGACGTCGACGCCGCCGCGGTGGCGAAGATCCTGCGCGCCAACGGGATCGTCGACACCGAGCCGTACCGCAAGCTCGGCCGCAACCAGCTGCGCATCGGCATGTTCCCGGCGATCGACCCCGAGGACGTCACCGCGCTGACCGCCTGCATCGACTGGGTCGTCGGACAGCTCTGAGTCCGCACCTGCTCGCGAACGGCCTCCGGCTGCCCAGCCGGGGGCCGTTCGTGTCGGCGCCCCGACCGCATCTATGCGATACCGCAGTTCACAGTTACCATGGTGAGGTAGCCCCGCCGAACCGGAAAGGCCGCCCCATGCGCCCCATCACCGCGGACGTCGACGTCCTCATCGTCGGAGCCGGCCTGTCCGGCGTCGGCGCGGCCCGCCACCTGCAGGACTCGCTGCCGGATGCGAGCTTCGCGATCCTCGAGGCCCGCGAGGCGATCGGCGGCACCTGGGACCTGTTCCGTTACCCGGGCGTGCGCTCGGACTCGGACATGCAGACGCTCGGCTACCGGTTCCGCCCGTGGACCGACGAGAAGTCCATCGCCGACGGTCACAAGATCCTGGAGTACGTGCGCGACACCGCCGCCGAGACCGGCATCGACCGGCACATCCGTTTCGGGCACCGCGTGGTGCGCGCCGAATGGTCGTCGGCCGAGAGCCGCTGGACGGTCACCGCCGAGCACGGCACGCAAAGCGTCACCCTGACCAGCCGGTTCCTGTACACGTGCACCGGCTACTACCGCTACGACGAGGGCTACACCCCCGACTTCGCGGGCACCGAGCGGTTCCGCGGGCAGATCGTGCACCCGCAGCACTGGCCGGCCGACCTCGACTACTCCGGCAAGAAGGTCGTGGTGATCGGCAGCGGCGCCACCGCGGTGACGCTGGTGCCGTCGATGGCCGACGACGCCGCGCACGTGACGATGCTGCAGCGCTCCCCCACCTACATCGCGTCACTGCCGGCGAAGGACCCGATCGCCAACACACTGCGCCGGGCACTGGGCAACCGGATCGCCTATCCGATCAGCCGCTGGAAGAACATCGCCGTCTCGGTCGGCGTCTACCAGGCGAGCCAGCGACTGCCGCGGTTGGTCAAGGCCATCCTGCGCCGGTCACAGCAGCGGCGCCTGCCCACCGGTTACGACATCGACACCCACCTGACCCCGCGCTACAACCCGTGGGACCAGCGGTTGTGCCTGGTTCCCAACGGCGACCTGTTCCGCGCCATCCGCCACGGCAAGGCCTCGATCGCGACCGACCGGATCGCCACCTTCACCGAAGCCGGGCTCGCACTCGAGTCCGGCGCCGAACTCGAGGCGGACATCGTCGTGACGGCCACCGGGCTGAACCTGCTCGTCTGCGGCGGGATCGAACTGTCCGTCGACGGCGCACCTGTGTCGTTCCCGAACACGCTGGCGTACAAGGGCATGATGCTCAGCGACGTGCCGAACTTCGTCTTCACGATCGGGTACACCAACGCATCCTGGACGCTCAAGGCCGATCTGGTCGCCGAGTACTTCTGCCGGCTGTACGCCCGCATGGCCGAGCGCGGCCAGTCGGTGTTCGTCGCCGTCAACGACGACCCGGCCCTGGAGACACGCCCGCTGCTCGACTTCGAGGCGGGCTACGTCCAGCGCGGTGTGGCGCAGTTCCCCCGCGCCGGTTCGAGGGCGCCGTGGCAGCTCGGCATGAGCTATTTCCACGATCTCGTGTCCCTGCGGCACGGCAGGCTCGACGACGCCGCCATGCGTTTCAGCGCCTGAGTTGTGACGTTTGGCCGCAATTCCCAGACGGCGGCGGCAATTCCATTACAGTGTGGTAGCACCCGCGTCTGCCACACAGGAGGTCCACGTGCGAGAACTTCGAGTGATCGGTCTCGACGCAGACGGCGAGAACGTGATCTTCCAGGAGCCCGGCACCGGCGAGAAGTTCTCCGTACCAGCGGACGACCGCCTGCGAGCGGCCGCGCGGGGTGATCTGAGCCGGCTCGGCCAGATCGAGATCGAAGCGGAGAGCACCCTGCGCCCCAGGGAGATTCAGGCACGCATCCGTTCCGGCGCCAGCGTCGAGCAGGTCGCCGCGCAGGCCGGGGTCTCGACCGCCCGCGTCGAACGCTTCGCCCATCCGGTGCTGCTCGAACGTGCCCGCGCAGCGGAGCTGGCCATGGCGGCACATCCGGTGCGGTCCGACGGTCCGGCCGCGCAGACCCTCGCCGAGGTCGTCGCCACCGCGTTCGGGGCCCGCGGCCAGGACCCGTCGACTGCCGAGTGGGACGCCTGGAAGGGCGAGGACGGCAACTGGATCGCCCAGCTGATCTGGCGCACCGGACACTCGGACAACAAGGCCCACTGGCGCTTTCAGCGCGACGGGCACGGCGGCACGGTCGTCGCGCTGGACGACGCCGCCACCGGGCTGATCGACCCGGACTTCTCACGCCCGCTGCGGACGCTCACCCCGGTGTCCCGACTGACCGGTTCCGACCGTCAGCAGATCGTCGCCGAGGCGTGCCCGCCGGCGATCGCCGAGGGCGACCGCACGGTCGACGTCGACGCCTACTCCGTGGACGACGAGCCGATGGAGCCGATCGAGGAGTCGACGGACTCCGACGAGGTCTCGTCGGAGTCCGTCGCCCCCGCCGAGCTCGCCCTGTCGGCCGCCCGGACCGGAACCGACTCGGCTACGCCCGATCCGACCTCACACGCGGGGTCGAGTCCTCAAGCGGCGCAGTCGAAGACCAAGAAGGGCAAGCCGGCGATGCCGTCCTGGGAGGACGTCCTGCTCGGCGTGCGCAGCAACGGCAGGGGCTGACCGGACACTCCACGGGACCGAACCGGCTGAGAGGTGGCGCGGTGGGAACTTCGGTGGCGACGATCTGGTACGTCGATGTCGAGGATCCGCTCGCGGTACTGCGTGCGCGACCTCGCCCCGATCCCGCCGCCTCCCGTGCGCTGGCGCAGCGTCTGCATCCGGACGCGAGGATCGAGCAACTGAGCGACGGTGCGCTGGCGCCCGGTCCGGACCTCGACGCCCACTGCCTCCATGTCGGTGTCTTCCCCGGTCTCACGGTGGTCTGCAGCCCCGAACTCGGCACCCAGTTGCCGTCCGCGTTGCCGTCCGTCTGGATCGGTCCGAACCCGGCGGAACACATCTACCTGGTTGTCCTGCAAGAGGATTCACACTGGGGCGCGTTCGCGCACTGGCAGCGCGGCAGGCTGTGCCGCTCCTTCAGCGCCGGCGCCTGCGACATCGGCGAGAACCTCGGCCTGCCCATGGTCTTCGAGGGGTCGTACTGGGCGGGCGAACACCCCCAGTTCCACGACGGTGAGGCCAGTCCGCTGCAGGCACTGCCGTTCCACCCGACCGAGTTCGCCGATGCGGCGCACCGCGAGTGGTTTGGCTTCGACCACTCGGCGGGCGCCGGCACCGGTGCGGCCGTCGATGCCGCACAGATTCCGCTGCTGGGGTTCCGCCTGCGGCCCGCAGGCACCGGCCTCACACGTCCAGCGACCGCGCGACGATCTCCTTCATTATCTCGGTGGTTCCGCCGTAGATCCGCGTGACGCGGGCGTCCGCATAGGCACGCGCGATCGGGTATTCGGTCATGAACCCGTAACCGCCGAACAGCTGCAGGCAGCGGTCGACGGTGCGGCCCTGCAGTTCCGTGCACCAGTACTTGGCCATCGACGCGTCGGTCGCGCTCAGCTCGCCCGCGTTCAGCGCGATCACGCACTGGTCGAGATAGTGCTGGGCCACCTCCACCTCGGTGGCGATCTCCGCGAGCGTGTGCCGGGTGGTCTGGAACGCACCGATGGACTGGCCGAAGGCCTTGCGCTCGCGCACGTACGTCTTGGTCCACTCGAGCGCCGACCGGGCCGCGGCCACCCCGGCGACCGCGATCGACAGCCGCTCCTGCGGCAGGTTCACCATCAGGTACGAGAAGCCCTTGCCCTCCTCGCCCAGCAGATTCGCCACCGGCACCCGCACGTCGTCGAAGAACAACTCGGCGGTGTCCTGCGCGTGCAGTCCCAGCTTGTCGAGGTTCCGCCCACGGTCGAAGCCGGCCATCCCGCGCTCGACGACCAGCAGGCTCAGGCCATTGTGCTTCTGGCCGGGGTCGGTCTTGGCCGCGACGATCACCAGATCCGAGTTGATGCCGTTGGTGATGAACGTCTTCGAGCCGTTCAGGACGTACTCGTCGCCGTCGCGGATCGCGGTGGTCGCGATGCTGCCCAGGTCAGAGCCGACGCCGGGCTCGGTCATCGCGATCGCGGTGATGAGTTCGCCGGCGGCGATCCCCGGCAACCAGCGGCGCTTCTGCTCGTCGTTGCACAGCGACAGGTAGTAGGGCAGGCAGATGTCGTTGTGCAGCGTCAGTCCGAGGCCGATCGCGCCGGCTCCCGCCGCGGCGAACTCCTCGCCGATGACGGTGTTGAACCGGAAGTCCTCGACGCCGCCGCCGCCGAACTCCTCGGGGATCGCCATCCCGAGGAAGCCGCCCGCGCCCGCCTTGGCGAACAATTCCCGCGACACGATCCCGGCCGCGTCCCACTCGTCGACATGCGGGACCACCTCACGCTGCAGGAACGTGCGGAAGCTGTCTCGGAAGGCCTCATGATCGGAGTCAAACAGTGAACGGCGCATAACTGAGCAGGGTAGCGCCTAACCCCACAGCGCGCTCGCCAGTAGCCAGACCCAGCCCGCCACCACTCCGGTGGCCAGTCCGCACACACACCAGCGCCACACCGGCTCGCGCCGGCGATGCCACAGGGCCGGGGCCGCACCCACCGCGACCAGCACGTTGGTCACCGAGGCCAGCCACGGGTTGACCCCCGCGAGTGCCATGCTCAGCGACACCACGGCCAGTGCGGTCCAGATGGTCACGGCCACCGCCACGGTCAGCCCGGCCGCTGCGGTCACCGAGTCGGTCCGGTCAACATCCATTGCGCACCCGTTCGTAGAAGGCCATCGCGGCGGCGGTCGCGACGTTGAGCGAGTCGGTCCCCGGCGCCATCGGAATGCGGGCGCGCACATCGGTTCCGCGCATGGTGCGCTCCTGCAGCCCTGGTCCCTCTGCGCCGAGCAGGATCGCGACCTTCTCGCCCGTCATCGCCTCGGCGAGTGGGACCGCCTCCGGATGGGGCGTGAGCGAGATGGTCTGGAAGCCCTTCTCCCGCAGCGCTTCGAGGTCGTGCGGCCAGTTCGCCGCCCGCGCGAACGGCACCCGCAGCACGTGGCCCATCGACACCCGCACCGCGCGCCGGTAGAGCGGATCGGCGCAGCGGTCGCCGAACAACACCGCCTCGACGCCGAGGCCGGCGGCGTTGCGGAACATCGAGCCGATGTTCTCGTGGTCGTTCACACCCTCGAGCACCGCGACCGTGCGGGCGCCGTCGAGCACCTCGTCGAGCGCGAGCGCCGGTGCCCGCTTGGCCGCGGCCAGCACCCCGCGGTTGAGGTGGAAGCCGACCACCTCGGCCATCACCTCGGCCGAGGTGCGGTAGAACGGCACGCCGAGGTCGTCGAGGTCGGCGCCGAGTTCGGTCAGTCGCCGGTCCACCCCGAGCAGACTGATCGGGTCGAAACGCGAGTCGATCATGCGCTGGACGACCAGCACACCCTCGGCGATCACCAGTCCCTTGCCGTCGGGCAGGTCGGGACGACGGTCCGAGGAGTTCAGATCCCGGTAGTCGTCCAGCCTCGGGTCGGCGGGGTCGTCGATGTCGATAACGTGAACCACCTGGTCATTGTAGAAAACGTGCACTGCAGGAAGGCGACGCCGTGCGTGAGTTGCGGGGTCGGGACCCCGCAACTCACGCACGGCGCTAGGTTGGCCCGATGAGCGAATCCGGGACGACCGCGGGCGACCACGAGGCGGCCGAGGTCGTCGAGTTCTGGCGGCAGCTCGGGTTGCCGGGCCTCGTCGACGTGCACACGCACTTCATGCCGAAGAACGTGATGGACAAGGTGTGGGCCTACTTCGACGCGGTGGGTCCGCTGACCGCCCGCGAGTGGCCGATCACGTACCGGATGGACGAGGACGCCCGTGTCGCCCGGTTGCGCGAGTTCGGCGTGCGGGCGTTCACCTCGCTGGTGTATCCGCACAAGCCGGACATGGCGCAGTGGCTCAACGAGTGGGCGACGCAGTTCGCGGCGCGAACCCCGGACTGCCTGCACACCGCGACCTTCCATCCGGAGCCCGGCGCCGCCGAGTATGTGACCGCGGCCATCGACGCCGGCGCGCGCGTGTTCAAGGCGCACGTGCAGGTCGGCGACTACGACCCGAACGACCCGCTGCTCAGCCACGTCTGGGGGATCCTCGAGGACGCCGCGGTGCCGGTGGTGATCCACTGCGGTTCCGGGCCGGCGCCGGGCACCTTCACGGGTCCCGAGCCGATCGCGGCGCTGCTGTCGCGCTACACCGAGTTGCGGCTGATCGTCGCGCACATGGGGCTGCCCGAGTACAGCGCGTTCCTCGACCTCGCCGAGAACCATCCCGGCGTGCACCTGGACACGACGATGGCGTTCACCGACTTCACCGAGGAGAACCACCCGTTCCCGGCCGCCGACCTGCCACGGCTCGCCGACCTCGGGGACCGGGTGCTGTTCGGCAGCGACTACCCAAACATCCCCTACCGGTATCTCGACGCGCTCACCGCGCTGACCCGCCTGGACCTCGGCGACGACTGGGTGCGCGGCGTCTGCCACGACAACGCGGTGCGGCTGTTCGACCTGTGACGGCTCTGCCCGACACCGATCCACGCCCGACACCGAAGCGGCACAGCCGAATTCACACCATGCCGTGAGTGAACGCGTAGTGCACCGCATGTGCGCGGTCACGCAGTCGTGCCTTGGCGAACAGGTTGTTGATGTGGGTCTTGACGGTCGCCTCGCCGATGAACAGCCGCGCGGCGATGTCCTTGTTGCTCAACCCCTCCGCGATCAGGCCGAGCACCTCCGCCTCCCGGGCGGTCAGGTCGACCGGCGGCCCGGACGGCGACCGTGCAGGTTCGGCCGGGGGCGCCCCGCGGCGTGCCGCGGCGACCAGTCGCAGTTGCACCGCGGGATCGAGGACGGACTGTCCGGCGGCGGCGGACCGTGCTGCGCGGGCGATGTCGTCGATGCCGGCGTCCTTGGTAAGGTAGCCGCGGGCCCCGGCGCCGAGCGCCGCGACGATCGAGTCCTCGTCGTCGAATGTGGTGAGCACCAGCACCGCGACGTCCGGGAACCGTTCGGTGATGTTCCGGGTCGCCTCGATGCCGCCGACCTGGGGCATCCGCAGGTCCATCAGCACGACAGCCGGGCGCTCCCGCTCGACCGCGGCGATCGCCTCCGCCCCGTTCGCAGCACGGGCCACGACCTCGACGTCGTCCATCATGTCCAGCATGGTGGCCACGGCCTCGCGGATGACCGCCTGGTCGTCGGCCACCACCAGCCGCAACACGGCGCCCTCGTCCCGTGGTTCCGAATCCTTCACGCCGGGATCTGCACCCATACCCGCCATCCTCCCGCGAACGGACCGGTCGTGACCGGCCCGGATTCCATCGTGCCGCCCAACAGGTTCACGCGTTCACGCATCCCGACCAGCCCCATCCCGCCGCCGGACCGGCCGAGTTCCGGCTGGGCCTGCGTGCCCGGACCGTTGAGCACCTCGACCGTCACCTCCGCGTCGCCGTAACCGAGCCGTACGGAGAGCGTCGCCCCGGGGGCGTGCTTGCGGGCGTTGGTCAGCGACTCCTGCACCGCGCGCACCAGCGCCTGCGCGACGGCGGTGTCGACGGCGCGCTCGGTGCCGGTCAGCTCCAAATCCGTGGCGGCCGGGTCGGTCTCGAGCATCGCGGCGATCGCCCCTGCGGGCGACAACGTCTCGTCGCGCAGCGCGTAGACGGCCTTACGCGCCTCGGTGAGGCCCTCGCGCACCATCGACTGCGCCTGCCCCAGGGCCACCCGCCCCTCCACCACCCGATCCCGTCCGATCAGGGCGTCGGCCAGCTGCAGCTGCATGTTCACCCCGGACAGCGAGTGCGCGAGCACGTCGTGGATGTCGCGGGCGATCCGGGCGCGCTCGGCCAGGGCGTGCTCGCGCGCCTCGGAGGCTGAAGCCCGCCGCGTCTGCTCGACGGCGATCCGCGCGTTGCGCAGCGCCTCGGTGCGCTGCCGCCGGGCGATCCCCGCCAGCACCGGAAGTCCGGTGAGCAGACCGAACGGCCACGCCATCGCGTCATGTCCGACGGCCGCCGCGATCAGCAGGGCTACCACGCTGCACAGCGCCGTCGCTGCGCCGACCGTCACCGCGCGGCGCAGCGGGTAGCGGTAGCCGGCGTGCCCGGCGAGGAAGAACGGGAAGGCCGACGCGATGCTGTTCGATGCCGTCGCCAGGATGGCTGCGGAGGCGAGCATCCCGATCCAGATCGTCCCCGCCCGGACCCGTTCCGGCACAAAGCGGTCCGGTATCGACCGCTGCAGCACGACCAACGAGTTGATCACCAGCAGGATCAGCTGGACCAGACCGAAACCGTGCAGACCCAGTGGCCGGACCGTCCAGGCCGATCCGATGATCAGCGCGAGCGACACGAACGGCTGCATGCCGTCCCGCATCCGGTCGCTCGCGAGCAACGCCGGCGCATCCCGTTCACCGGACCGCTCGCGAAACGTCATGTCGGACAGTATCGCCTGTGCGTGAGTTGCGTGGTCCCGGCCCCGCAACTCACGCATGGTCCCCGGCTCCGTCACGGGTCAGCGCGGCAGGGACGGGCCGAACGCGACGGGCGCACCGGTGCGGCGGTCCCGCTTGCTCCAGAGCAGCGTCGACTCCATCCTCATCGCGCGGGCCAGGACGACCAGCGACTCGGCCAGGATGCCCAGTCCCAGCGCCACCATCACGCCGGTGCCGGTCGAATCCGCCGCGCCGACGACGTGCGCGACCATACCCAGCCCGACCTTCGCGGCGATGTTGACCGCCCACAGCACGAGGGTCACCGCGCGGTAGCGCATCCACACCACGCCGTCGCGGTCCCCGACCTGCACGGTGAACCCGCGCAGCACCCCGAGCACCAGACTGACCGCCACCGAGACGGCGATCAGGACCAGCGCGGCGACCGACAGTGTCCGCAGGTCCCCCAGGCTGCTCAGCCCGATGATCGTGAGCACGACCGGCAGGATCAGGAGCCGCTTGGCCTGCAGCACGTCGCCGAGGTAGCGGCGATACATGAGATAGCAGACGGCGGCGACGGCGAGGACGATCTGGGCGGGTCCCATGATGTTCGGCTCCTGGTGCGGCGGTCGTGAACACCTGCAACGCTAGGAAGTCCGGGTTCGCGGCGGATCCACCCTCGGGTGGAGGCGGGGGTGGAGATCCGGGCGGGGGCGGGCGTCAGTCGTGCTCGTTGACGAGCATGGTGATGACGTCGACGGCCGAACGCAGCGCGTCGCGCTGTGCGGGGTCGAGCGTCTCGAGGCGCTCGGACAGCCACGCCTCGCGGGCGCTCGCCTCGCCCTCGATGAGCGCGTTACCGGACTCGGACAGCGAGACGATGATCTGCCGTCCGTCGGTGGGATGCGGGGCCCGATCGACCAGACCCGATTCCGCCAGCGACGAGATGACCCGCGTCATCGACGGCGGCTGGACCCACTCGCGCGAGGCGAGCGCGCCGGGCGTCATCGGCCCCTCCCGGTACAGGGTCGACAGCGCGGACAGCTGGGTCAGGGACACCGGAGCGTCGCCACGTCGGCCACGAAGGTGCCGAGCCAGTCGAACCACCGCCAGCGAGAGGTCGCCGGCCAGGGTGCGGTCTCCGTCATTCACAAACGAAACGATACGGTACCGGGCCGACCGCTCAGTCGCTTTCAGGCCAGCGCGGGTGCCACGGCAGTGCGGGATTCAGGTAAGTGCGGCGGTGATCGGCCCGACCGCGAAGTACGCGACGAACGCGAGCGCCACCGCCCACATCAGCGGATGCGCATCCCGTGCCCGGCCCGCGGCGGTGTGCGTGGCGACCCACGCGATGAACCCGACGCCGATGCCGTTGGCGATCGAATACGTGAACGGCATGACGACGATCGTCAGGAACGCCGGCAGCGCCACCTGGAAGCTGCTGAAGTCGATGTCCCGAACCTGCCCGATCATCAGCGCACCGACCACCACCAGCGCCGGGGCCGCGGCCTCGATCGGCACCACCGCATACAGCGGGGTCAGGAACATCGCGCCGAGGAACAGCAGCCCGGTGACCACGTTGGCCAGGCCGGTGCGGGCTCCCTCGGCGATACCGGCCGCCGACTCCACGAAGACGGTGTTCGACGACCCTGAGCACGCGCCGCCGATGATGGCGCCGGTGCCCTCGACCATCAGCGCCTTGCCGATGCCCGGCAGGTTTCCCTGTTCGTCGGTCAGGTCCGCCTCCTTGCCGAGGCCGGTCATGGTGCCCATCGCGTCGAAGAAGTTGGCCAGCACCAGCGTGAACACCAGCAGGCTCGCCGACAGCGCCCCGATGCGGGTGAACGCGCCGAAGCTGACGTCGCCGACGAGCGAGAGGTCGGGCAGTTCCGCGAGCACGTGCGGCACCCCCGGCACCGACAGGTTCCAGCCCTTCGGGTTGCCCGACGAAGAACCGACATGGGTGATCGCCTGCACCAGCATCGCGAGTGCCGTCGTCACCACGATGCCGATGAGCAGTCCGCCGCGGACCTTCTTGACCACCAGCACGCCCATCAGCAGCACCCCGAACACGAACAGTGCGGTGGGCCACGAGGCGATCGACCCGTCGATGCCCAACCCGACCGGGATGGTCGTGTGCGCCGAGTCCGGCAGGCGCCGCACGAATCCCGCGTCGACCATGCCGATGAACGCGATGAACAGGCCGATGCCGACGGTGATCGCCGACTTCAGTGCGCCGGGAATGGCGTTGAGCACCGCGGTCCGCACGCCGGACACCGCCAGCAGGACGATGACGAGACCGTCGATGATCACCAGGCCCATCGCCTCGGGCCAGGTGACCTGCGGGGCGATGGTCACCGCCAGCAGACTGCTCACGCCCAGCCCCGCGGCGATGCCGAACGGGAAGTTCGCGATCACACCGAAGAGCAGGCTCATCACTCCGGCGACGAGCGCGGTGACCGCGGCGACCTGGCTGACCGGCAGGATGTGACCGAGCACATCCCGCTTGGCGGTCGCGTCGTCGGCCGAGAAACTGCCCAGGATCAGCGGATTGAGCACGATGATGTACGCCATCGTGACGAACGTCATGACGCCGCCGCGGATTTCCCTCGACACACTGGAGCCACGCTCGGAGATCTTGAAATAACCGTCGAGCGTGCGGGTGCGGAAGGACATAGCGGAAGCGTAAAGGACCGCGGCCCCGGTAACCTGCTCGTCGTGAGCGAAGACGGCACAGATCACACGACCACCCGTCAGGCGCCGCCGCTCCCCGCACGCCTGACCGATCCCCGGCCCGTGGTCGCCGCCGGAACGCTCGCCTGGGTGGTCGCTACCGTGGCGATCCTGCTATCCGGGTCGCGCTGGGATTCCCTGCTGTCGACCTGCTACGCCGGGATCGTCATCGGCGGCCTGGGCTATCTGATCTTCATGATCCAGCGTCGCGCGGTCCGATTGGGCCGGCGCGGCGCCCAGAAGGGCATCGACTGACCGGGGGTGCGCCCGGCGGTCGAGGGCACGGCGTTCGAGTCGGCTGATCACCACCAGCACGATGGCGGCCGTCGCCCACCCGAGCAGGATGTCGAACACGTAGTGCTCGCCCGCATAGACCAGCGTGAAGGCCATGGTCAGCGCGTAGGCGGCCAGCAGCGGACGCCAGCGACGGCGCACCCGGGTCCACAGGAACACCGCCACCATCGCCGACAACGCCGCGTGCAGCGAGGGGATCGCGGCGACCTGGTTGACGCCGGCCTGTCCCTCGTCGAGCAACGCGCTCGCCGCGTGCAGGTGCAGTACGTCGAAGCCCCGCGTCGAGAGCCGCTCCACATACGAGTGCGCACCCGGTTGCAGTGCGTGCATCGCCCCGAGCAGTCCGTCGCCGGGGGCGCTGCCCGCCGCCGCGGACATGCAGTCCGGGTTCGAGGGTCCGCCGGCGACCTGCGCGGCTGTGCAGCGCGCCGCCGCCCAGGGCGGGGCCGCCGGGACGATCGCGTAGACGATCAGCGACACGAACGACAGGGTCACGAACCGGACGACGAACGCGCGCCAGTCCGCGCGGTTGCGCAGCCACAGCACCCCAGCGACCACGTACGGGAGGATGAAGAACGACATGTAGACGGTGCTGATGATCACCTCCCACCAGGGCGGCTGCGGTAGTTTCAGGTGTTCCTGCAGCCACACCGTCGGCTCGTGGCCGAAGAACAGCCAGCGGTCCACCGCCGGCTGGACAGTCCACAGCGTGGGGCGTCCGATGAGCGTGGCGGCGCCTCGGCTGAGGTCGTAGACGATGAGGATCAGCGCGAACGGCAGCCAGTCGCGCACCACCAGCAGCACCCGGCGCCGGCCGATGCTCGCGGCGATCAGCCCGGTGCAGATGTACAGCAGCAGCAATTCCCGGTTGAACGCCAAACCCGTTGTCCACGTGCGGAACACCACCACGGCGAGCCAGATCCCGAGGGCGGTCCACCGGACTGCCGTGAGCCGTCGGCGACGGCGCTGCGCCGCAGCCACCGCCGCAGGCTCGACGGTCTCCGACTGCCGAGGAGACGGTCCGGTCCGGGTCACGGTCACCGGTCGCCACCTCCCGTCGTCGGTCGGCCGGCCACCGTCCGCGTCTCATCGGAACCCGGGTGGCGCCGATTCGTTCAGACTAGGGACGGGCACCGGGAGCGCGCTGTCATTCGGCTGCAAACTGTCTGTCAGTGTGGCCCGCCGGGTCTCGCCCTGTCGGCACGAAAGCTGCCGTCAGGGCGAGACCCGCCGCTCGGCCAGTGTGTTCAGCAGCGCCGCGGCCTCCCCTGCCCGATCGACGGTGACGACCAGTCCGCGACCACCGGTGCGGCGCACCTCCAGCGCCGGCCCCTTGCGCAGGACCACCCCCGGACGCCCGTCGCGTCCCATCCGCAGCCCGTAGCCGCCATAGTCGCGCAATGCCCGCACCTGCGTCTCGTGGGCGGACTCGACCTCGTCCAGCGGCACCGACAGCCGCGGCGCCCCGAACACGCCGACGCACCGGAGTCCGCGACGGTCCACCGTCACCCGCCAGTACGAGGCACCGACGACGATCACCCCCGCGACGATCCCGACCGGAACGGCGGCAGCAGCAGCACCTCCGGTGAACAGCGGCACCAGAACCAGCGCACCGGTCAGCGCGATGCCCAGCCACAGCATCGGTGCGCTCGCCGCGATGCCCGTCCACATCGCCGACTCGCCCTGCGCCAGCGTGGCTCTGGGCGCGTCCGGGTCGACCGGACCCTCGGCGGGCAGCTTCGGATCCGCCCCGACCGCGAGCGCGGCGGCGGTGCCGGAGACCAGTGCGATCAACAGAACCAGCAGCATCTGCAGGACGGTCGGCGACGGCGCGCGCAACGCGTCGTCGAGGCCGAGTTGCCCGTGGGTCAGCGTCAGCATCAGCGCGCAGATCATCGCGGTGACGCCGACCCCGAAGCCCGCGGCGAGCCTGCGCCCGAGCGCACCCGCGCCCGCCCACAGCCCGATCACGGTGAACAGCACCGCCAGGACCAGCACGACCACGATGAACGGCACGACGAGACCGGCCCGGGTGCCGGTGGCGTCGACCCCGCCGGAGCCCCAATGGGTGGCGACCCGGCTCGGCAGCCGGTCCGACCACGACGAGATCAGCGCGAGCGAGATCGCGAGGAACACCAGCGGCACACCCGCCGTGAGCAGAACCAGCCGGCCCAGGTGCGGGATCGAACGGATGCGGGACATCGGATCAGCGACCTTTCGATTCGGTGTGTGCGCGGGGGTCGGTGTGGTCGCGCAGCAACGCGGCCACCGCCTCGCCCGACAGTCCGAGGCGCTGCGCCTCGTCGGCGACGACGCCCAGGGCATCCCGCAGGCGGCCGTAGTCGCGGTCGTCGCCCCGACCTGCCCGCGCGATCACCGCGCCGCGGCCCCGGCGCAGCTCGACGAGACCCTCCTCGCGCAGCTGGTGATACGCCTTGAGCACGGTGTGCAGGTTCACCTCGAGGGCCTCGGCCACCTCGCGGGCCGACGGCAGCCGCTCACCCGGTCGCAACTCGTCCCGGACGACGGCCGCGCGCACCGAATCGGCCAACTGCCGATACAGCGGCACCTCGGACCGGTGGTCGACGCGCAACAGCATGCCCCCGACTTTACTGTTCTAGTTCAGATAGAACAACTGGATTCTTCGTCGGAGCTCGGCGTCCGGCTCGCCCGGCGGTCGGGAGCCCCCGAGGTGTGGGATCACCTCGAACACCGCCGTGAGCACGGGCATCCGGTGCTCGACGACCCAGCCGGTCACCGCGTCGTCAACGACCACTACGCGGTCGCACCCAGCCCGGCGTGCAGTGCGTGACACCGTCGGGCTCGACCCACCAGCCGATCTCGTGCTCCGTCGCGGGCGCCCCGGCCTCGTCCCGGCGCACCCGGACGACGAGCCGGTCGTGGACGACGACGGTTCCCGAGGGCAGCTCCCGTCCGAGCTGGACCGCTGCGAGCACGGCGCCGGGTTCCCTGTCCCACGTGCTCGTGCGGCCGTGCGAGATCACCTCGACGACCAGCGCGTTCGACGCGAGCGGCAGGTCGAGCAGCTCGGCCAGCGCCGAGGCGGTGGCGAGGTCGCCGAGCACCAGCCGGTCGGCCGGGACCACCTCGCCGAACCACGGCAGGTCCAGGACCAGCGCGGTCTCCGGTTCGGCGACCGCCGCGTCGAGCGCGCGCACCCGCTCCGGCGGGGTGACCTCAAGCGGGTCGAGCGCGCCGGCGTCGACCGCCGCCGCCAGCCGGCGATGGGTGTCGGCCACCACCGCGGGCGCCGGGGTGCGGTCCGGATCGGCGAGCCGGTCGACCAGCAACTGCGCCAGCGCGGGCGAGTCGACGCGGTCGCCGGCCACCACCGCGGTCAGTGCGGACGCCGCCGGGTGGTCGAGCAGGTCGAGCAGTCCGGCGAACGCACCGCCATCGGATCGGTGCAGTCCCAGCGGCACACCCTGCAGCAGCGCGTGCCGGCGCAGCCACCAGCAGGTGTATCCGTCCCGGTCCGCCAGCGCCTCCCGGATCTGCGGGTCGGCGGCCAGCAGGTCGAGCGCGCGCGCCCACCGCGCGTCGTCGACCAGGTCCAGGTCGCGGACCGCGACGACGGTCTCGGGCTCGTGGGTCAGACCCTCCCACCATTGCTCCTCGTCGGCGAGGTCGTGGTCGGGTCCGGTGGGCAACTCGGCCCGCAGCACCGTGAAACCCCACCCCACCCCGACCGCCCGCAGCGCGTCGCGGCCGTATCGGTCGACCGCCGCCTGCGCCGCCGCGGCGAACGGCGCATCGTCCGCCAGCACCTCGGCCAGCGGGGCGCCCGGCAGCAGCAGCTCATCCGCGGCCCGCAGCTCCCCCGTGGTGTCGGGCAGCAGCAGCGCGCCCAGCCACTCAGGGGCCCGATAGCCGGACCCCGCCGCCGCCACCAGGGCCAGCACCGCATCGGCCAGTCGCCCGGCGGCGTCCTCGACCGGGTCGTCTCCGGCGAAGTCGTGTTCGAGGTCGTCTGTCGCCGCCCGGATAGCCGGATCCTCCACCAGGTCGGCGGCGGTGGCGGTCGCCGCGCCGAGGCGCGCCAGCAGCGGATGGGCGGCGGCCGGGTGGACCAGCCGCAGCCACGGCAGCGGCGGCGTCTGCGCCGGCAGGTCGACGCCGAGCAGCGCGGTGCGGGGACCGGTGACCGTGCGGCCGTCCGACAACGGCACCGGCAACGCGGCCAGTTCCTCCGCCGCGACCGCGTCCACCACCAGCGGTTCGAGCGCGTCGTACAGCCGTCCCCACCACTGCGGTGAACGCTCGACGGCGGCCAGTTCCTCGGTCAGCCGGGCGGGTCCGAACACGCGGACGCCGACCTGTGCGAGCACCGTCGCGTGGGCCGTGGCCGACACCTCCGGCGCGGCCAGGCCCGGCAGCACGTCGGCGAGCAGTTCCGCGAGCTCGTCCGTCAGCCCGGGGACCAGCACGGCCGCGTCACCGGCGAGGTCGGGGCCGTCCGCAGCCGGCAGCCACGGTGTCGTGCGCAACGCCGCGAACACCGCCTCGCGCAGCAGCCCGTCGACCTCTCCGCGGGCGAACCCCGCCTGCGGCACGAGCACGACTCGGTCCGAACGCGGCAGCGCCGCAAGCAGATCCGGATACGACCGCGCGAGACCACCCAGCGGGGCACCCGGCAGCACGCGGCGACGATCGGGCTGCATCGGGACGTCCGCGATCAGCACCGCCGGCAGCGACAGCTCCTCGTCGGAGGCGGTCGGCGCCCGCAGCACGTCGTGACCGACAGGTCGAACACGGTCGTGCTCGATGGGCACCAGCCAGCGCGCGCCGGGGCCTGCATGCTCGAACCAGCGCCGACCGCCGATGCGGTGCTCCACCAGACCTTCCGGACCCGCGGCCGAGATCCGCTCCACCATGGCATCGCCGACCGAGATGCGCTGCAGCGCGGGAAGTTCCAACAGCAGATCCGCTGTCTGCCGGCGCAGGGCGTCGAGCAATTCGCGGCCACCCACATCCGGCCGCAGCCACAACACCACCTCGGTGTCGCCCTCGGCGGGCGGTTCGGGCGCCGGCCAGGCGAGCCGCAGCGTCGGCGTGCCCTCGCGCGGCAGCGTTAGACCCGCCTCCGCGAGCGCCCGCGCTGTCTCCTCCGCGGAGAACCGCACCGAACCGGTGCTCGAGCGGACCTCCACCAGATCGGCCACCGCCAGCACCGCGGTGAACCCGACGCCGAACCGTCCCACCCCGCCGGTCTTTCCGGAGGCGCGCAGCGCACACAGCGCCTCGACGCCCGACCGGTCCAGCGGCGCACCGGTATTGGCCACGTGGATTCGCTCGCGGCCGCCCTGGTCGTCCGATGCGAGGTCGCGGTCGAGCCAGACGGTGAGGGCACCGGGTCGGTCCGCGCGCTGGGCCGCGTCGGCGGCGTTCTGCGCGAGCTCGGTCCACACCCGGTCGCGGTACCCGCCGCGGACCAGATCCGCCTCGGTCGCGGCGTCCTCACGCAGCCGGGTGGGCGACGCCAGCCAGGCTTGCAGCGTCGCGGCGCGCAGCGACTCCGTACCGAACGGGTCGCGTGGGCTCATTCGGCCGACTGCGTGGACTCCGACGCTTCGGCCGTGTCAGAGGTTTCGGTCACCTCGGGGGCTTCGTCGCCTTCCGGGCTCTCGACGGCAGCCTCTTCAGTGACGGCCTCTTCAGTGATCGCAGCTTCCACCTCGGCCGGCGCCGGCAGCACGACCTCCTCGAGTGCCCCGTCGTCGTACGGCGCGAAGGCCGGCGACCCGGCGCCGTGCGGAAGCATGGTGTCCGAGTGTGCACCGCAGCCGTATTCGGCGTAGACGACCTGCCCGTCGGCGGCCATCTCGTTGCCGCACACGCCGAAGGCCGTGCGCAGCGACCCGGCCAGCGGCAGATAGAAGCCGCACAGCGCGCAGATCGACGGCGCCGACCGAGCCATGTCCGACTCGGGCCCGTGCGCGCCGCCGTACCAGCGCTGCGCGGCATCGAGGCGACCGTCGAGGCTCATCACCTGCTTGCGCCCCAGGCCGACCTCGCGGGCCATCTCGTCGACCACCGGGTCTCCGTTGGCCACATACCCGGGCACCAGCCGCGGGTCCTGCGGGGCCGGCGGCAGCAGATCACCGGGGCCGAGGTCGCCGGGCCGCACCCGCTCGTCCCACGGCAGCCACTCCGGCGCGGTCAACGCATCCGCACCCGGCAGCAGCGCGAGTTCGCTGACCGTGACCCGATCGGATCCCGGGACGGTCGCGACCACCGCGACCCACTCCCACCCGCGGTAGCCGGGCAACTCCGCGGCGAACCGGTGCGTCGCCGAGAACTCGTCCTCGGCGCGCACACCCAGATGCGCACCGACGACTCCCTCGTCGAGATCGACCAGGGCGGCCCGGGCGAGGTCCACGGCACTTGCGAGCGTGGGCTGCACGGTCCGGCCGGCGCCGTCGGCACCGGAGGTCGCATCGACTTCATGGGCGTCAAGTGCGTTCACGACGTCCATCTTGCCGTATCAGCGCAAATGCCCGGCACGCCCGGTCGGCTGTGTCCAACACCCCCGGGTCGGCTGTGGCCGAATGGCTCGCACCTGGGGAAGAATCGAGCCGTGACCGATCCGAACATTCCGGGCGAACGCCGCGGCACTCCCGCGCGCGGTGGGCACCCACTGCCCGGCGCACGCGCGTCGTCCGCCGACGAACCGGTCACCCAGCACCCCCGCCATCCGGGATTCGCCAACTACCCCTACCCCGAGGAGACCCCCGCGGACACCCCGACCGGCCGACCCGTCGACCACCACCCGATCGACCCGCATCCGGGCACCCACAGCGCGCACAGCTCCCGTCGACTGCCGCCGCTGAACGGCCCCGGCACCGGACACGGCGGCGCCCACCTCGGCCCGGGACACGGCGCCGGGGGGCACCCGGCCGACGGCGCCAACGGACCGCACCGGCCACCGCGGATGCCCCGCAAGATCACCGTCACCCGCGTCGCCGCGATGCGCAGCCGGGAGCTGACCCGGCAGGGCATCGCCACGTTCCACCGGGCCGCCACCGCCGACGGCGCGGGCAAGTCCGGGCTGACCGCACTGATCTACGCCTACATGGCGAACTTCGCCTGCGACGCCGCGTTGGCGGTCGCACTCGCGAACACACTGTTCTTCTCGGCGGCCACCGGCGAGAGCAAGTCGAAGGTCGCCCTGTACCTGCTGATCACCCTGGCCCCGTTCGCGGTCATCGCGCCGCTGATCGGCCCGGCGCTGGACCGGCTGCAACGCGGTCGACGTCTGGCGCTGGCGGCGTCGTTCGTGGTGCGGATCGGCCTGGCGGTCGTGCTGGCGCTCAACTTCAACTCGTGGGTGCTCTACCCGGCCGCACTGGGCATGCTGGTGATGAGCAAGTCGTTCGGCGTGCTCAAATCCGCCATGACCCCGCGCGTGCTGCCGCCGGAGATGGATCTGGTGCGGGTCAACTCACGGCTGCAGATCTTCGGCCTGCTCGGCGGCACGACCGTCGCGGGCGCCATCGCGGGGGCCATCGCGCTGCTCACAGGTTCGGCGGGCGCGCTGTGGTTCACCGCGCTGCTCGCCGCGGGCGGCGCCTATCTGAGCATGCGCATCCCGTCCTGGGTCGAGGTGACCGAGGGCGAGGTCCCCGCGACGTTGAGCTACCACGGCCACCAGACCGCCACCGGGCAAGAGGACCTGGCCCATCGCCCCAAGTCGGCGACGTCGGGCCGGCTGCGTCAACCGCTGGGCCGCACGATCATCGTCAGCCTGTGGGGCACCGCGACCATCAAGATGCTGATCGGGTTCCTCTTTCTCTACGTCCCCTTCGTCGCGAAGGCACACACCGACAAGGAGGGTCTGGTCCAGCTGGCCATGGCCGGCGCGATCGGCGCCGCGGCAGGCATCGGCAACATCGCCGGCAACGCACTGGGCGCCCGGCTCAAGCTCGGCCGGCCGGGGATGGTGGTGCTGCGGTGCACCATCGCGGCCACGGCGGTCGCCGCCCTCGCCGCCGGAACCCACACGATGATCACCGTTGCCGTCGCGGCCCTGATCGCCAACATCGCCAGCGCACTGGCGAAGGTGTCGCTCGACGCGTCGATCCAGAACGATCTGCCCGACGAGTCCAGGGCCTCGGCCTTCGGGCGGTCCGAGACGGTCCTTCAGCTCAGCTGGGTCTTCGGCGGCGCACTCGGCGTGCTGCTGCCCACCGAGTATTGGATCGGATTCACCGTGATCTCGGTGTTGCTTACCATCGGACTCGTGCAAACCATCCTGAGCTATCGCGGATACTCCGTACTGCCCGGTCTCGGCAGCAGCCACCGGCCCCGTCAGGCCGCCCCCGAGGGCAACGTCACGTCCGGCGCGTCCGCGGAGAACGTGCGATGAGCCGCCCGGCGAGCGGCAAGACGATCCTGTTGCGGCTGGGCGGGGCGGCCGTGCTCGCCATCGTGCTGATCGTCGTCGGGGTACTGGTCGTCAACGCGAACACCACCACCCCGCCGCCGCAGATCACGTTCTATGCGAACGGCAAGTCGGTCCAGGCCGGGCCGGTCAAGTACTGCTCGATCAAGGTGACCGACTGCGTCTCCGGCACCAAGGCGCACCTCGACGTGCCGACCGGCTCTCCGGTGCAGATCTCGCTGCCCAAGGAGATCTCGCGGGCGCCGTGGACGATGACGCTCGAATACCTCGGCCCGGGAATGCGCTCGGAGTACGAACTGCGCACCTTCGCCCCCAACGACCGCACCGCGGTCGCCGTGGGCGGCGCGGGCGAGCACCGCCAGCTGCTGACGGTCGAGATCAACCTCCCGTCGTCGGTGGTGAACCCCCAGGGTGAGCCGTTCTCGCGCGCCTACTGGGCGCTCGACACCACCCCGGCCGGCCTGCTGCGCCGCTGAACCGCACCGCGAACACGACTGTGGCCTCCTCCCCGGAACGGGAGGAGGCCACAGTCGTGTGTCGGCCGGCCTGAGTGAAGGCCGGCGCGCAATCTCAGGAATCGAGCTCGCGGGCCACCGCCCGGACCACCTCGGAGATGCGTCGCGCGGTCTGACGATCCGGGTACTTGCCCTTGCGCAGGTCGGGCTGCACCTTCGCCTCGAGCAGCGTGATCATGTCCTCGACCATGCCGTGCAGCTCGTCGGGAGTGTGCTTCTTCGCGGCCGCTTCCTTACGGGCACCCTGGCGCACCGACGGGGTGGGGTCGAGCACCGTCACGCTCAGCGCCTGCGGACCGCGTCGCCCCGCGGCCATGCCGAACTCGACGCGCTGACCGGCCTTGAGCCCCTCGACTCCGGCAGGCAGGGCCGGCGCGCGGACGTACACGTCCTCGCCGCCCTCTTGGGAGAGAAAGCCGAAGCCCTTCTCGACGTCGTACCACTTCACCCTGCCGGTCGGCACCGTGCTCACCTGCTCATCGCTTGACTGGGAATCTGCTGACTACGTTGCCGTGCACCCGGCGAACGCCCGCTGCACGACGAACGCGCCCCGCTCTCGCAGGGCGCGAACCCTGCCGAGTCTAACCCGCTCAGGTGAGCCTCACATCCGGTGCGGCCGCCCGCGGACTACCGTGAAGGGGTGTCACACGAGGTACCTGCCGCAACCCCCATCGCACAGCCGTCCCCGGCCCGCAAGCCCGGCGCGATCCTGATGGGGGTGGCGGTCGTCGCCTTCTTCGTCGGCATCGCCTCGATCGCCGCGGTGTTCCTGATCCCCGCCCTCGGCGGCGGCGAGCCCGATCTCACGCTCTACCTGCTCTCCATGCTGTGCCCGCTCGGACTGGTGCTCGGCGTCGTCGCCGCGCTGGTCTCGGGCCGTCGCGCACGCGAGTAGTCCAGTCGGGGCAACACCGGAAAAACCCGCCCGGATCTGCGTAGGCTGGGCCCGTGCGGATCCTCCTGAACGTCATCTGGCTCGTGTTCGGCGGGCTGTGGCTGGCGCTCGGCTACGTCGTGGCGGGCGTGATCTGCTGTGTGCTGATCATCACCATCCCGTTCGGGATCGCGTCGTTCCGCATCGCGGCCTATGCGCTGTGGCCCTTCGGTTCCACGGTCGTCAGCAAGCCCGGCACCCGCCCCGGTGCGTTGATCGGCAACATCATCTGGCTGATCTTCGCCGGCATCTGGCTCGCCCTCGGCCACATCGTCACCGCCTGCGTCCAGGCGATCACGATCATCGGCATCCCGCTGGCCGTCGCCAACCTCAAGATGGTGCCGATTTCGCTGGTCCCTCTGGGCAAGGAGATCGTGCCGGTCGACCAGCAGGGCCTCTACCCGCCGGCGCCCCGGTACTGACGCACTAGCCCGCCGGGAAGATCTCGACGGCGTCCGGATCCACCACGAACACCGCCTCGGCCCCGACTTCCAGCGCCAACTCCCGCGCCGCCGCCGGGCCGAGTTCGGCGATCAGTTCACGCCGATCGTCGTGACTTCCCCGCACCCGGATCCGGGCGCCGTACGCCTGCAGGCGAGCCACCCGCACGGGGATACCCGGCATCCCGTCCTGCGCCCGGCGCACCGTCACCGCCCGGGGCGCGAACACCGCGACCGCCGGGTCGCCCGCGCCGAGGTCCGCGGCGACCGCGCCACCGATCTGTGCACCGGCCTCGGTCCTCATCGCCAGTGCCGGTCGCCGCGCCGGATCGGCTTCGACCGCGGTGCCGAAGAGCAGATTCGTCCCGGCGAGGTCGGCCGCGAACAGGCTCCGCGACTCGGCCAGCACTCCCGTCGGCGTGCCGGCGTCGACGACCATTCCGTTCTCCATGACCACCGCGCGATCGGCCAACGCCAGACCGTCGACGAACTCCGCGCTGGCGATCACCGTCGAGGTCGACCGGGCCGCATCCGCCCGCCGACGCAGCAGCCGCCGCAGCGCGGCGCGGACCGGGGCGACATCCGCGGGCTCGAGCCCGCCGAACGGGTCGTCGAGCAGCAGCACGCGCGGCTCCTCCGCGAACGCACGGGTCAGCGCCACCACCCGCGCCTGCGCCGCGGTCAGCTTGCGGGGCCGGCGCCGGACCAGGTCGGCCATGTCCGCCGCGCCGAGCCACTCGAGCGCCACCCGCGCGGCCTCCGTCGCCGACGATCCGCGACTGCGCGGTCCGTATTCGACGTTCTCCCGGACCGTCAGGCTCGTGTAGAGGACCGGGCGCTGGGGCATCAGGGCGATCGGCCGGCCGGTCACGGCCACGTCGACCGATGCGGCGCTGTCGAACAACACCGCATCCGCGAGCGTGACCTCACCGCGGTCCGGGGTGACCGTGCCGGCGATCATCGCCAGGACACTCGACTTGCCGGCGCCCTCCGGCCCCAGCAGCGCCAGTACCTCACCCCGGGAGACGTCGAAGCCGGCATCGATGCCACGCTCGACGAGCTGCGCCCGTATCTTCAGCCACTCGCTCACGCCGCTGCAGTCCCTCCGCGTCCGGGTTCCGGCGCACTCCGGACACCCACTGCGCAAGCATCCTAGGGCCCGCGTTCAGCCGGCACCGTGACTACGCTGGGGGCATGACTCAGGTCGCGCTCGGGATACCCGCCGTCGCAGGTCAGATACCACCGGAGGTCGACGAGAACGACGACCGCTTCGCCTCCGGGCCGCTGCTCGACACCTACGGCCGGGTCGCCACCGACCTGCGCATCTCACTGACCGACCGGTGCAACCTGCGCTGCACCTATTGCATGCCGGCCGAGGGGCTCGACTGGATGCCCACCGAGCAACTGCTCACCGCCGACGAGATCGCCCGGCTGATGCGGGTCGCGGTCGTCGACCTCGGCGTCGAGGAGATCCGCTTCACCGGCGGCGAGCCGCTGCTGCGCAAGGACCTGCCCCAGATCGTCGCGGCGGCCGCGGCGCTCGACCCCCGGCCCGACATCTCGCTGACCACCAACGGGCTGGGCCTGACCCGCCGGGCCGGACAGTTGCGCGCGGCCGGGCTGGACCGGGTCAACGTCTCGCTCGACACCATCGACCGCGTCGAGTTCCAGTCCATCACCCGACGTGACCGGATCGACGACGTGTTCGCCGGGCTGCGCGCGGCGCACGACGCGGGCCTGGCACCGATCAAGGTGAACGCAGTGCTGCGCCCGGGGTGCAACGACGACGACGCGCCGGATCTGCTGCAGTTCTGTCTGGACCACAACTTCGAGTTGCGCATCATCGAGCAGATGCCGCTCGACGCCGGCCACGACTGGCGGCGGTCGGACATGATCACCGCCGAACGGGCCCGGGAGTTGCTGTCGCGGCGGTTCACGCTGACCCCCGAGCCGACGCCCCGCGGGTCGGCGCCGGCCCAGCGCTGGCTGGTCGACGGTGGTCCGGCCACGGTCGGCATCATCGCGTCGGTCACCGAGCCGTTCTGCGCGGCGTGCGACCGCACCCGGCTCACCGCGGACGGTCAGATCCGCAACTGTCTCTTCGCACGCGAGGAAACCGATCTGCGGTCGTTGCTCCGGTCCGGCGCCTCCGACGCCGCGATCGCGCGGCGTTGGCGGGCCGCGATGTGGTCCAAGCGCGCCGGGCACGGGATCGGCGACCCGGACTTCACCCAGCCCGGCCGGCCGATGAGCGCGATCGGAGGATGAGATGACCACACCTTCCGGCAACGTCCCCGCCGTCGACGGCACGGTCGCCGAAGCCGACCCCGGAACCGGGTCGGTCACCGTCCGATTCTTCGCCGCGGCGGCCGCCGCGGCGCAGACGGATGAGGAGTCCTGGCCGGTATCGGACGGGGCAACGGTCGACACCCTGGTCGCCCGACTCGGCGCCGGCCGCCGGGAATTGGCCCGCGTGCTCGCCCGCTGCTCGTATCTGTGCGACGGAATTGCCGTGCGCGACACCGGAAAGCGCCTGATTCCCGGGTGCACGATCGACGTGTTGCCGCCCTTCGCGGGCGGGTGAAACGGCGCGCCACAGGCAAGGCACAACCCTTGACCAACCCGTGACATACGTCACATAACGACCCGATAACAGAGACGCAACGGAACGTAATTTCCCCGCTCTGACCTGCCACTTTCGCGGACTCCACCGACATCTCGGGCAAATCACCCGCTGCCGACCGGCAGCAACGAAAGATGTGACTGGCCGACCCCCGCCGATTACCGTCAGTCGCGGTCGAAAAACTTCGACCGCCACCGGCCCGCCGCGCCAAACCTCGTCCCGCGGGTACCGGATACCGACGATCCACCCAGGGACGGGGACGGGGGACCCAAAGGTCCTCCAGGAAGACGGCAAGCCTCTCGGGGCGACCGCCACTTCCGGCCGGACACCGGGCTCGTGTCGCGCAAGCGGCATGAACCCTTGGGGTGAAGCCAGACCCGCTCATGCCACGAGCGGCGAGGCCGGGCGACCTCTCAGCCCGAACCCGACAGCTGACCTCGCAGGCGCGTGCGGAGAGGGACGAAGACTTCACATGAGCGGACGCCATCGCAAGCCCAGTACCACCGGCTCCACCGTCGCCAAGGTCGCCGTCACCGGCGTCGTGATCGGCGGGGCCTCGGTGGCCTTCGCCGGCACCGCCAACGCCGCGACCGACTCCCAGTGGGACCGCGTCGCGCAGTGCGAGTCGGGCGGCAACTGGGGCATCAACACCGGCAACGGCTACCAGGGCGGCCTGCAGTTCTCGCAGAGCACCTGGGCGGCCTACGGCGGCACCAAGTACGCGCAGTCGGCCAACGACGCCACCAAGGACCAGCAGATCGCCGTCGCCGAGAAGGTGCTGGCCGGTCAGGGCAAGGGCGCCTGGCCCGTCTGCGGCACCGGCCTCGGCGCCGCCAGCGAGCGCGACGTCCCCACCGACGCCGTCAACGAGATCCCCGCCGCCCCGGTCCAGCAGGCCGCCCCCGAGGCCCCCGCCCCCGCACCGGCTCCCGCCGTCGACCAGGCCGGCTCGGTCCTGCAGAAGGCGTTCGACATCGCCAAGCAGCACGGCATCAAGGTCGATCCGACCGTCATCCAGGGCGTCGACAACGCGCTTGCCGCGGCCTCCGATCACGGGGTGCACGTCGACCCGAGCGCCGTCTCGATCTTCCAGGCCAACAAGGACGCACTCGCCAAGTAGCGAGTTCGCGACGACCTCCGTCGCACTCCCTCATCCCGCCGAAGGACCCCGCATCGCCGAGACGATGCGGGGTCCTTCGTATGTACGTCGTGTGTGCCGAGGGGCGACCAAGAACCCTCGTCCGGCGCTCCCGGGGCCCGTCAGGGGCGCGTCAGGGGCGCGTAATCGCCATCGCCGAACGCACCGTCAGGCGCTGCCGACCCATTCATCCGTGCCGTCGGCGAAGAGCTGGTGCTTCCACACCGGAAGTTGCGCCTTGACCTCGTCGACCAGTCGCGCGCAGGTCTCGAATGCGGCGCGTCGATGGTCGGCCGCCACCGCGCACACCAGTGCGGGGTCGCCGATCTCCAGGTGGCCGATGCGGTGACTGACGGAGACGGCCCGCACGCCCGGCGAGGTCGAGGCCACCTCCGCGGCGATCCGGGCGATCACCTCCCCCGCCCTCGGGTGGGCCGAATAGTCCAGCGCCCGAACGGATCGCCCGCCGTCGTGATCTCGCACCACGCCGGAGAACCCGACGACCGCGCCGGCCGACTCGTGCGCGACCAGTTCCTCGTGCTCGACGAGGCTGATCGGGTCCTCGGTCACGTCCGCGCGCAGCACCGTCGCCTCCGCGCTCACCGGTGATCACCCCCGGCGATCTGGTCCAACGCATGGTCGAGCACGTCGGCGAGCACCGAGAGCCCGTCGCGCACACCGCCGGTCGAGCCGGGCAGGTTCACGATCAGGGTGCGGCCGCACACGCCGGCGAGGCCGCGGGAGAGCACCGCCGTCGGCACCGCGGGCAGCCCGGAGCGCCGGATCGCGTCGGCCAGCCCGGAGATCTCGAAGTCGAGCAGCGGCGCGGTCTCCTCCGGGGTCCGGTCGGTCGGGGTGATGCCGGTGCCGCCGGTGGTGAGCACCAGGTGCGCCCCGCCGTCGACGGCCATCCGCAGCGCCTCACCGACCGCCTCACCGTCGACGACGACGATCGGCCCGGTGACCGCGAAGCCGCGCTCGTGCAGCCACCCGGCGATCAGAGGTCCGGTCCGGTCCGGGTACAGCCCGCCCGCGGCACGCGTCGAGGCCACCACGACGGTGGCGCGGCGCCGGGCCGGCTCGGCAGGCCGAGCGGTCATGTCCGCCTCCAGGATCCGGTCTTGCCGCCTTCCTTGGCGACCACCCGGACCTGGTCCATCTGCGCCTGCGGATCGACCGCCTTGACCATGTCGTGCAGGGTCAGCCCGGCGACCGCGACGGCCGTCAGCGCCTCCATCTCCACGCCGGTCCGGTCGGCGGTGCGCACCGTGGCGGTCACCTCCACCGCGTCGGTGTGCAGCGCGAACTCGACCCGCACCCCGGAGATGGCGATGGGATGGCACAGCGGGATCAGCTCGGGGGTCCGCTTGGCGGCCATGATCCCGGCGATCCGCGCGGTCGCCAGCGCGTCGCCCTTGGGCAATCCGCCCTCGGCCAGCAGCGTGATCACCTGCGCTGTGGTCCGGAAGACACCGACGGCGACGGCCTCGCGGGCCGTCACCGTCTTCGCTGTCACGTCCACCATCTGGGCGCGACCGTGTTCGTCGAGATGGGTGAGCTCCGAAGTCGGCCGCCCCTCGGAACTGCCGGGGAGCACCACGCCGTCGGAGCCGCTCATGTCGTCCGTCCTCAGCGGTTGACGACCGTGACCGGGTGCACGTACGGCAGTTCGTCCTGCGGCAGCGGGAAGGCGGTGGTCTCGCCGAACGGCGACAACGAACCCGAACGGGTGGAGGAGAGTTCGGTCACGGCGTGCTCGCCGTCGCCGATCTCCGGCCAGCCATTGTCGACGTACTGGTTGCTCTTGTTATTGGCCACGCCGTCATTTTGACAGCACGCCGCATCACCTGCCACTCCAGGTGCCTAATCTTGTAGTGATGACGTCCACCACCGCCCTCGCGGGCCACGCCGGTACGGGCGGCACCGGCCTCGCCGACTGGTTACGTGGGCGGTCCGATGCCGAACTCGCCGATCTGCTGCGCGCCCGGCCCGACCTCGCCCTGCAGCCACCGGCCAACGCCTCGGTGCTCGCCGCCCGGGCCGAACAGCGCGCCTCGGTGCAGCGCGCCGCCGACGATCTGGACACCCTCGCGCTGACCGTGATCGAGGCGCTGACCGCCGCCCGCGCCTATGAACAGCCGGTGCCGCGTGCCGCGGTCCTGGCCGCGTTCGGTGGTCGCGCCGCCGACGACGCGATCGACCGGCGGATCGCGCAGTTGCGCCGGCTCGCGCTGGTCTGGGGCGACGACGATCTGCAGCTGGTCACCACCGCCGCGGACACGCTGCCGTGGCGCACCGGGCTGTTGGCGCCGCCGGACGACGACGAGCAGTCGGCCGAACAGATCCGGGAACGGGTCGCCGAGTTGACGCCCGCCGAACGCACGCTGCTCGACACGCTCGCCCAGGGGTCGCCCATCGGGCGGACCCGGGACGCGGGGCGCGGCACCCCCGCCGACCGGCCGGTCCAGCGGTTGCTCGCCGCCGGGTTGCTGGTCTGGATCGACGACCAGACCGTGGAACTGCCGCACCGCGTCCGCCGGATCCTGCTCGGCCACGACCCGGACGCCGGCCGCGACCTGGACGAGCCGGTCGTCGAGACCTCCCGGCACAAGACCGCGGACATCGACGCCGCCGCGGCAGGCGAGGCGCTGGAACTGTTGCGGCAGGGCGCGAACGTGCTCGCCGCGCTGGGCGTGGTCCCGGCTCCCGGACTGCGCGCCGGCGGGCTGGGCGTGCGAGAGCTGCGCCGGATCGCGAAGACCACCGGGCTCACCGAGACCCGGGTCGGCTTCGTCGTCGAAGTGCTCCACGCCGCCGGGCTCGTCGCGCTCGGACAACCCGATCCTCCCCCGCCCGTCGACACCGGCGACGACTGCTGGACCCCGACCCCGGCCGCCGATCTGTGGCTGCACCAGCCGCCCGCGCCGCGGTGGGACCAACTGGCGACCGCCTGGCTCACGCTGCCGCGGCGGCCCTGGATGATCGGACGGCGCGATGCGTCGGACAAACCGGTGGCCGCCCTGTCCGAGGAGGTGCGCGCGCCGGCCGCCGAGTCGGAGCGGCGCACGGTCCTGCAGCAGCTCGCCGCGCTGCGCGCGGGGCATGCGACGACCGCGGCGAGCCTGATCCGGATCCTGCAGTGGCGCAACCCCAGACGGGCCGCACGGATCGCCCCGGTCATCGTCGAGCAGACCCTCGCCGAGGCGACCGCGGTCGGGCTGGTCGCGCACGGCGCACTGTCCGGCCCGGGCCGCGCGCTGCTCGGCGGGGCCGACGTGACGGCCGCGATGGAGGCCGCCCTGCCCGAGCCGGTCGACCACGTCCTGGTGCAGGCGGACCTGACGGTGCTCGCGCCGGGGCCGCTGGTGCCCGCCCTGCAGGACCGCATGGATCTGGTCGCCGACGTCGAGTCGGCCGGCACCGCGACGGTGTTCCGGATCAGCGAGGGCAGCATCCGGCGGGCACTCGACGCCGGACTGACCGGGGCCGAGATCCAGACGCTGTTCGCGACGCACTCGCGCACCCCGGTGCCGCAGTCGCTCAGCTACCTGATCGACGACGTCGCCCGCCGCCACGGCCGGCTGCGGGCCGGGGTCGCGTCGTCGTTCGTGCGCTCGGAGGACCCGGCGCTGCTCGCCGAGGTGATGGCCTCGCCGGTCGCGCAGCACCTGGCGCTGCGCGCGCTCGCACCGACGGTCGCGGTGTCGCCGGCCCCGCTGGCCGAGGTGCTCGAGCAGCTCCGCGCCTCCGGTCACGCCGCCGCCGGCGAGGACTCCTCCGGCGCGCTCGTCGACCTGCGTCCGCGCGGGTCACGGGTGCACCCGCGTCGCCAGTCGGCCCGGCGCACCCCCGGCCGCATTCCAGCCGCGCTGCGCGACGAGCAACTCGACGACGTGGTGGCACGCATCCGCGCCGGCGACCGCGCGGCCACCGCCAACCGGTCCGAGACCGTCCGCGCCGACGGGTCGCGCAACGGAGGCGCCGCGGCGGTTGCGCTGCTGAACCTGGCGGTCCGCGAGCGGCGCAGCGTCTCACTCGGCTACGTCGACGACAAGGGCACCGCCACCGACCGTATCGTCGTGCCGATCGGCGTCGGCGGCGGCCACCTCGACGCACTCGACCCGGTCACCGGCACGATGCGGCAGTTCACGCTGCACCGGGTGACGTCGGTCGCGCTCGTCGACTGACCGCGACCTCGCCACCGGTGGATCCGGCCGCTTGGCAGCAGGCCGCCGCGGACAGGACAATAGGTGCGCACACATCCCCCAGCTGTGGAGGCACGTTGACCGACGGACCGCTCATCGTCCAGTCCGACAAGACCCTGCTCCTCGAGGTCGACCACGAACTGGCCAACGAGGCGCGCCAGGCGATCGCCCCGTTCGCCGAACTCGAGCGCGCCCCCGAGCACGTGCACACCTATCGGATCACCCCGCTCGCCCTGTGGAACGCGCGCGCGGCCGGTCACGACGCCGAGCAGGTCGTCGACGCGCTGGTGCGCTACTCGCGTTACGCGGTCCCGCAGCCGCTGCTGGTCGACATCGTCGACACCATCGCCCGCTACGGCCGGCTGCAGCTGATGAAGAACCCGGCGCACGGGCTGGTGCTGGTCAGCCTGGACCGCGCGGTCCTCACCGAGGTGCGCCGGCACAAGAAGATCGCCCCGATGCTGGGCGCCCAGATCGACGACGACACCGTGATCGTGCATCCCTCCGAACGCGGTCACCTCAAGCAGATGCTGCTCAAGATCGGCTGGCCGGCCGAGGATCTCGCCGGTTACGTCGACGGCGAGGCCCACCCCATCGACCTGGCATTCGAGGAGGGGCACTGGCAGTTGCGCGACTACCAGGAGATGGCCGCGGACTCGTTCTGGGCGGGCGGCTCCGGCGTGGTGGTGCTGCCGTGCGGGGCGGGCAAGACGATGGTCGGCGCCGCCGCGATGGCGAAGGCCAAGGCGACCACGCTGATCCTGGTCACCAACACGGTGGCGGGCCGGCAGTGGAAGCGCGAGCTGATCGCGCGCACGTCGCTCACCGAGGAGGAGATCGGCGAGTACTCGGGCGAGAAGAAGGAGATCCGCCCGGTCACCATCGCGACCTATCAGGTGATCACCCGCAAGTCCAAGGGCGAGTACAAGCACCTGGAACTGTTCGATTCGCGCGACTGGGGGCTGGTGATCTACGACGAGGTGCACCTGCTGCCGGCGCCGGTGTTCCGGATGACCGCGGACCTGCAGTCGCGTCGCCGGCTCGGCCTGACCGCGACGCTGGTGCGTGAGGACGGCCGCGAGGGCGACGTGTTCTCGCTGATCGGTCCCAAGCGGTACGACGCGCCCTGGAAGGACATCGAGGCGCAGGGCTGGATCGCGCCCGCCGACTGCATCGAGGTGCGGGTCACGCTCACCGAGGCCGAGCGGATGTCGTACGCGGTCGCCGAGCCGGACGAACGCTACAAGCTGTGCTCGACCGCGCACACCAAGGTCGCCGTGGTGCGCTCGATCCTCGAACGCCACCCGGACTCGCAGACGCTGGTCATCGGCGCCTATCTGGACCAGCTCGAGGAGCTCGGCGAGGCCCTGGACGCGCCGGTGATCCAGGGCTCGACGCGCAACAAGGAGCGCGAGGCACTGTTCGACGCGTTCCGCCGCGGCGAGATCCAGACGCTGGTGGTCAGCAAGGTCGCGAACTTCTCGATCGACCTGCCGGAGGCGTCGGTGGCCGTGCAGGTCTCGGGCACGTTCGGCTCCCGGCAGGAGGAGGCACAGCGGCTGGGCCGGCTGCTGCGGCCCAAGCACGACGGCGGCCAGGCGCACTTCTATTCGGTGGTCGCCCGCGACACCCTCGACTCCGAGTACGCCGCGCACCGGCAGCGTTTCCTCGCCGAGCAGGGGTACGCCTACCGCATCACCGACGCCGACGACCTGCTCGGACCCGCCCTCGATTGACCGCGACTACGATCGTCGGGGTGCGCAATCTGTCATTCCCGCTGGATCTGAACCATGCCAAGTCGGTCAACGAGAACCACACCGAGGTGCGTCGGCTGCGCATCTCCGCGCTGATCGTCGCCGCGCTGCTGATCGCCGGCGCCGTGTTGTCGTTCGTCTTCGGCTCCACCTGGGTGGTCGTGCTCGGCGTGATCCTCGCGGTGTTCGCGGTGGGTGCGATCTTCCTGTCGTTCTGGCTGCCGCGCCAGGTCGGGACCCTCGCGTCGCTGTACGCCAAGGGTGAGCTGGTCCCCGCGGTGATCGCGGAGAAGCGCCCCCGAGGGGTGACGTTGCTGGCACTGGTGAACGTCTCCAAGCACCCGGACACCGATCCGCGGTACGCGCTGGTGACCCGCAGCGTCAGCAACCTGCCCGGCCACAACTGGGCCGTGGGTGCCAAGATCCCGTCGGCCGCCGTCCTCGGCGACCGCACCAGCCGGGGGCCGCAGGACGTCTGGCAGCTCGCCGGGCCCATGCCGATCGCGTGGGGCACCCGCGACCGCGCGGTCATCGCGCGGGGCATCGCGGAGATCCCGGCCTGGGAGTGGGCGTTCCTGGCGCGCAACACCAAGCGGTTCAAAGAGGTCGACGCGGCGCCGGCCAGGCTGCTGGCACTGCAGGCGCGGGAGTTGCCCACCGAGATGCGCTGACGGCCCCTGGTTCGCTACTCCGAGAGATCTGTGGGGCGCGAGAGGATCTGCAGAGCCCGTAGGAAGCCGCGGCGGTCCTCCTCGGAGAGCCGGTCGAGGAGAAGCCGCTCCCCGCGCTGGATCTCCCGCTGCGCGTCCGCGTGCAGGCTGCGTCCCTCGGGCGTCAGCGAGAGCAGCCGGGCCCGGCGGTCCTCCGGATCCGGCCGACGCTCGAGCAGTCCCCTGGCCTCCAGGTCGTCGAGCACCTTGATGATCCGCGTCTTGTCCGCGCCGATCGTCGCCGCCAGCGCACTCTGCGTCCGGACCGGCTGCTCCCGCAGCGCGGACAGCACCACATAGGCCCACATCGTCAACCCGTGCGCCTGCAGGATCGGCAGCTCGGCCTCGGTCAGGGCGCGGCCGAGGGGGACCACCATCGCCGCGAGGTCTCTACGTTCCACCACCGAAAGATACCCCTGGACATATCGTACGTTCATGCTTACCGTATGCACATGACTACGATTGACGATCTACTCGACACCGTGGACATCCGGGAACTCGACCACGGCGTGGTCGGCCGCAGCTGCGACCTGGTCCGAGCTGCGGCACCCGAGGACCTGACGCGGCCGACCCCATGCGCGGGCTGGACGCTCGCCGACCTGCTCGCCCACATGACCGCCCAGCACCTGGGGTTCGCCGCGGCCGCCCGCGGGCACGGCGCGGACCGGGACCGCTGGGCGGTCCGGGACCATCACGACCCGATCGGCGCGTATCTCTCCGCGGCCGACGACGTGCTGGAGGCCTTCGCCCGTGCACCCGAGGACCGGACGTTCGCACTTCCAGAACTCCTGCCGGACCACGGGTTTCCGGCCGGGCAGGCCACCAGCTTCCATTTCCTCGACTATCTCGTCCACGGCTGGGACGTCGCACGGTCGCTGAATCTGCCCTACGCCCCGGACCGCGACACGCTCGCGGCGGCCCTCGTCACCGCGGAACTGGTCCCGGACGGCAAGGCGCGGACGGTCCCGGGCGCGGCGTTCGCACCCCGCCGTGACGCACCCGACGACCCCGACACCCTCGACCGCGTGCTGACACTGCTGGGCCGGTCGCCGGGGTGGCCGGCGCAGCCCTAGCCCCGATCCTCCTGCGCCGCACCCGGAATCCGGCACGCTGCGCCGGAACTGAAGCCCTGGTCGACGGTGCCCAGTGCGGCGTTCATCCGCGAGCGCATCTGCTCGAGCGCGACCTGATAGGTCAGCTCGACAACCCCGTCCCTGCCGAAGCGGCGTTCCAGGTCGGCGACCTGCTCGTCGGTCACGGTCAGCGGGGTCGCCGACACCGCGTCGGCATAGGCGATGGCCGCCCGCTCGTCGTCGCTGTACAACGCCGAGGTGTCGTAGTCGTCGATCGACTGCAACCGGTCCACGTCAAGCCCCTCGAGCCGTTGCAGCATGGTGCCGAAGTCGACGCACCACGAGCAGCCGACCGTGCTCGCCACCCGATAGACGGCGATGTCCCGGACGTTGGCGGGCAACACCTTCGACGCCCAGTCGGCGAGCATCTCGTGCACGGCGTTCGCCCGGAACAAGCCGGGATGGTTGGCCGCCACCGCGAACGGCTCGGGCACCTCGCCGAACCGCCGCTTGGCGTAGCGGTAGGCGAGCTTGGTCGCCGGGCCGGCTTGCTCGGCGGTGACGACCGCGATCCTGGTCATCACATTCCTCCTCACGGTTACTCCGTCGCGGTCACGACGCGACGGCACCCGACTTCCGGCGGGCGCTCAGCCACCGGCCTTCCGGGCGGCATCGAACGGGAGCCGGTCGAAGATGAAGCGGTTGTAGGTGATCTTGCCGTCGACGACGGTGAGGGTCTCGGCGGCCGGCGCACTCGTGACCGGCACGGTCTCGGTGTCGTAGACGAGGACGGCAGTCGTGTCGTCGCCGAAGGACGCGATCAACCGCGCGCCGACGAGGATCTGCACGAACGGCGCCATGAACGCGCGGAACGCCGCAACCCCCTCGAGCCGCCCGGGGGGTGCGTCGCACACAAAGCCGTCCGCGAGGTGGGCCGCCGCCGCATCCAGATCCTTGTTCGTCCAGGCCTCGAAGTAGGCCAGTGCCGTGCGCAGCGCGGGAGAGTCACCGGCCGGACCGTGGGGCATCTGTCCACCTTCCTCGAACGGGATCGGACACTGTCCATGGTGCGCTGCCGCGCCGAGAATGTCTCGGTCATCCTCGATCCGGATCCGCCGGAAAGCCGGTGAGTGCGGTCCCTCGCCGGCGGACGAGCGCGTCGAGCAGGCGATGCCCGCCGAAGACGCGGAATCCCGCTGTCAGAGATCATGAAGTGACGCCGATCACCGCGGCGCGCTATCAAAGAGGTTCCGGTCGCGGGCGCGGTCCCCCGGCCGGCAGCTCGTCGAGAACAGGAGTGATGGGATGCAGGAACTCTTCGATGCCCGCGACATGACCGGGCTCGCCGAGGCCGTCGCCGCCGGCGAGGTCTCACCACGGGAGGTGGTCGAGTTCTCCGCGGCTCGTCTGGCCGAGCGCAACCCGGCACTGAACGCGGTGGTCAGCACCCGGATCGAGCAGGCGCTCGACGAGGTCGACGCCGGCCTCCCCGACGGCCCGCTGCGCGGCGTGCCGTTCCTGATCAAGGACCTGCACGCCGACGTCGCGGGGCTGCCCAGCACCGAGGGATCACGACTGTTCGCCGACGTCGTCGCCGACCGGGATTCCGAACTGGTCCGGCGCTACCGGGCCGCGGGACTGGTGGTGCTCGGCAAGACGAACATCCCCGAGTTCGGCCAGAACGCGAGCACCGAGCCGCTGTTGTTCGGCCCGGCCCGCAACCCGCACCGACTTTCCCACTCCCCCGGCGGGTCCTCCGGCGGTTCCGCGGCCGCGGTGGCGGCCGGGATCGTGCCCGCCGCACACGGTTCCGACGGCGGCGGGTCGCTGCGGATCCCGTCGTCGATGACCGGGCTGGTGGGGCTCAAGCCCTCACGCGGGCGCACCGCGGCCGGCAATCCGCTCGAGGCGCCGCTGTCAGTGCAGCACGCGCTGACACGCAGCGTCCGCGACACCGCGCTGCTGCTCGACATCGCCTCGGCCCCGTGGCCGGGCGCACCGCTGCCGATCACGCTGCCGCAGCGCCCGTACATCCGGGAGGTCGGCGCAGACCCGGGCCGGCTGCGCATCGCCGTCTCCACCACCACCCCGACCGGCGAACCGGTCCACCCGGACTGCGCCGCCGTCGCGCAGAAGACCGCGGCGCTGCTCGCCGAACTGGGCCACGAGGTGACCGCCGACGCCCCCGACTACCCGATGGAGTCGCTGATGGCGGCGTTCACCATGGGCATGGCGGTGCCGATGACGGTGCAGATCGACGAGCGCCTTGCCCGGCTGGGCCGGGAACTGCGCGACGACGACCTCGAGGCGCTGCCGCGCGCCATCTACGACCGCATCAAGACCAAGAGCGCCGGCGATTTCGACGTCTCGATGCGCGAACTCGGCCGCACCGCCGCCCAGGTCGGCGCGTTCTTCACCGACCACGACCTGCTGCTGACCCCGACGCTGGCCCAGCCGACGCCGCCGCTCGGTCTGCTCGACGCGAACGATCTACAGAAGGCCTGGCAGCACGGCGGGGTGTACGGCGCCATCACCAGCCCGTTCAACGTGACCGGTCAGCCGGCGATCTCGCTGCCGCTCGGTCGCGACGCCACCGGCATGCCGCTCGGCGTGCAACTTGCCGCCCCGTTCGGCCGCGAGGATCTGCTGATCCGGATCGCGTCCCAGCTGGAGACCGCGCAGCCGTGGTCGATCGCGCCGGTGTGGCCGCCGGTGAACTGAGCTCAGGCACGCGGTCGATCCGTTTGCGTGGGATTCCGCCCGGCTTCCGGCGGCAATCCCACGCAAACGCGAACCGCCCCGGGCGGCACCCGGGGCGGTTCGGACTCGAGATCAGCTCAGCAGGCTGGCGGGCGGGGTGAAGCGCTCGCCGTACTCGGCGGCCAGCTCCTGGGCGCGGGCGACGAAGCCCGCCTTGCCGCCCGGGTAGCCGGTGATGAACTGGCTGACGCCGCCCGTCCACGCCGGGTAGCCGATGCCCATGATCGAGCCGATGTTGGCGTCGGCCGAGGACGTGATGACGCCCTCGTCGAAGCACTTGACGGTCTCGATCGCCTCGATGAACAGCATCCGGTCGATCAGGTCCTGGATCGGCGGGGTGGCCGAGCCGGACTTGAAGTGCTCGCGCAGGCCCTGCCAGAGGCCGGTGCGCTTGCCGTCCTCGTAGTCGTAGAAGCCGGCGCCGCCGAGGCGGCCCTTGCGGTCGTTGCCCTGGACCAGGTAGTTGATGACGTCACCGGCCGGGTCCGCGGGGAGCGTCTTGCCCTCGGCCTCGGCGGCGGCCTTGGACTCGGCACGGATCTTCTGCATCAGCGTCAGGTTCAGCTCGTCCGACAGCTGCAGCGGCGCCGCCGGGTAGCCGGCCTGCATGCCCGCCTGCTCGATGGTGGCCGGCTCGATGCCCTCGGCGACCATCGCGATGGCCTCGTTGACGAAGGTGCCGATGACGCGCGAGGTGAAGAAGCCGCGCGAGTCGTTCACGACGATCGGGGTCTTGCGGATCTTCTGCACGAAGTCGAAGACGCGGGCGAGGGTCTCGTCCGAGGTCTTCTCGCCGCGGATGATCTCCACCAGCGGCATCTTGTCGACGGGCGAGAAGAAGTGGATGCCGATGAAGTCCTCGGAGCGCTTGACGCCGGTCGCCAGGTCGGTGATCGGCAGCGTCGAGGTGTTCGAGCCCAGCAGGGCGTCGGGCTCGACGATGTCCTCGATCTCCTGGAAGACCTTCTTCTTGAGCTCCGGCGACTCGAAGACCGCCTCGACGACGAAGTCGACACCGGCGAAGTCGGCCGGGTCGGCGGTCGGGGTGATCAGCGACAGCAGCGCCTTCGACTTCTCCTCGGTGGTCTTGCCCCGGGAGAGCGCCTTGGCCTCGATCTTCTCGGCGTATCCCTTGCCGCGCTCCGCGGCGGCCTGCTCGACGTCCTTGAGCACCACCGGGATTCCGGCCTTCGCGCACACGTAGGCGATGCCGGCGCCCATCATGCCGGCGCCCAGGACACCGACCTTCTTGATCTCACGCTTCGGGATGTCCTTCGGACGCGAACCGCCACCGTTGATCGACTGCAGGTCGAAGAAGAACGCCTGGATCATGTTCTTCGCGACGTGGCCGGTGACCAGCGAGGTGAAGTAGCGCGACTCGATCTTCAGCGCGTTGTCGATGTCGACCTGGCTGCCCTCGACCGCGGCCGCCATGATCGCGCGCGGCGCCGGCATGTTGGCGCCCTTGAGCTGCTTGCGCAGGTTCGCCGGGATCGCCGGCAGGTTCGCCGCGAGGGCCGGGGTGGCCGGGGTGCCGCCGGGGACCTTGTAGCCCTTGACGTCCCAGGGCTGCACGCCGGACTCGGGGTTGGCCTTGATCCACGCCTTCGCGGCCGGGACCAGCTCGTCGACCGACGAGACGACCGCATCGATCACGCCGGCTTCGAGCGCCTGCTGCGGACCCCGCTGCTGGCCCTGCAGCAGGTGCTGGGTCAGCGCGGTCAGGATGCCGAACTTGCGGACCATGCGGACGACGCCGCCGCCGCCGGGCAGCAGTCCGAGGGTGACCTCGGGCAGGCCGATCTTGACGCCCTTGACGTCCGCGGCGATGCGATGGTGGGTGGCCAGCGCGATCTCCAGGCCACCGCCGAGGGCGGCACCGTTGATGCAGGTGACGACCGGCTTGCCGAGGGTCTCGAGGCGACGCAGGTCGGCCTTGAGGGTCAGGCTGTGGTTGTAGATCTGCTCGGCCTGCTCGGGCTGGACCGCGAGGAGGTTGTTCAGGTCGCCGCCGGCGAAGAACGTCTTCTTGCCGGAGGTGAGCACGACACCCGCGATGGAGTCCTTTTCCGCGTGCAGCCGGTCCACGGTCTCCTGCATCGAGGAGATGTACCGGTCGTTCATGGTGTTTGCGCCCTGGTTGGGGTCGTCGATGGTGAGCACGACGATGCCGTCGGCGTCCTGCTCCCAGGCGATGATGTTCTGTTCGCTCACTTTTCGTCTCTCCTGAATCGGTTCGTGAGCGTCAGACGCGCTCGATGATGGTGGCCACGCCCATGCCGCCGCCGATGCACAGCGTCACCAGGGCACGCTTGGCGCCGCGGCGCTCGAGCTCGTCGACCATGGTGCCGGTGATCATGGCGCCGGTCGCGCCGAGCGGGTGACCCATCGCGATGGCGCCACCGCAGACGTTGAGCTTCTCGTCGGGGATGTTCAGGTCCTTCTGGAACTTCATCGCGACGGAGGCGAAGGCCTCGTTGATCTCGAACAGGTCGATGTCGTCGATGGTCAGCCCGGCCTGGGCGAGGACCTTCTTCGTCGCCGGCGTCGGGCCGGTCAGCATGATCGTCGAGTCGGCGCCGGAGGTGGCGGTCGCGACGACACGGGCGCGCGGGGTCAGGCCCATGGCCTTGCCCGCGTCCTCGGAACCGACCAGCACCAGCGCGGCGCCGTCGACGATGCCGGAGCTGTTGCCGCCGTGGTGGACATGGTTGATCTTCTCGACCCAGTGGTACTTCTGCAGCGCCACCGCGTCGAAGCCGCCCATCGCGCCGATTCCGGCGAAGGCGGGGGCCAGACCGGCGAGCGATTCGACCGTGGTGCCGGGGCGCATGTGCTCGTCATGGTCGAGCACGGTGACGCCGTTGATGTCCTTGACCGGGACGATCGACTTGGCGAAGTAGCCGCCGGTCCAGGCCTTGGCGGCCAGGTCCTGCGAGCGCGCCGCGAAGGCGTCGACGTCCTCGCGGCTGAAGCCCTCCATGGTGGCGATCAGGTCCGCGCCGATGCCCTGCGGCACCAGGTAGGTGTCGAAGTTGGTGGCCGGGTCCTGCATCCACGCGCCGCCGTCGGAGCCCATCTTCACGCGGGACATCGACTCGACGCCGCCGGCGATGACCAGCTCGTCCCAGCCGGAGCGCACCTTCTGCGCGGCCATGTTCACGGCCTCGAGACCGGAGGCGCAGAAGCGATTGATCTGGACGCCGCCGACGGTGTCGGGCAGGCCCGCGACGGTGACCGCGGTGCGCGCGATGTCCGCGCCCTGGTCGCCGAGCGGCGAGACGACGCCGAGGACGACGTCGGAGATGCGATCCTCGTCGAGGTTCGGGAACCGGGTGCGCAGCTCACCGATCAAGCCGGTGACCAGGTCGATCGGCTTCACCGAGTGCAGCGATCCGGTCGCCTTCCCCCGACCGCGGGGGGTTCGGATGGCTTCATAAATGAACGCCTCTGTGGTCACGGTGTTCCTTCCTGTGCACGTCCCAGCGCATGGGCGCAGGACCGCATGGTCCCAATGGCAGTTCGATTTCTGCTCCGGGCACCGACTCACGCGGCGCCGGCCCGAGGCGCAGGCCTCGACGCAAGTCATAGTAGAACGTGTTCCAAAACTGGGTCCAGGACCGAGCCGATCGAGCTCTGTGACCGAGCCGATCAATCCAGGACTCGTCGGCGGTGGCGGATACACTCCGCGGATGACCGCCCTCGTGCGCCGGATGCGACCGTTCGGCTCGACCATCTTCGCCGAGATGTCGGCGCTCGCGCAGCGTCATGACGCGATCAACCTCGGCCAGGGCTACCCCGACACGGACGGCCCGGCCGCCATGCTCGAGGCCGCCCGCGCGGCGATCGCCGACGGCCTCAACCAGTACGCCCCCGGCATCGGCATGGCCGAGTTGCGCCACGCCGTCGCCGAGGACCGCGCCCGCCGCTACGGGCTGCAGACCGATCCCGACCGCGAGGTGCTGGTCACCGTCGGCGCCACCGAAGCGATCGCCGGGGCGGTGCTGGGACTGGTCGAACCGGGCGACGAGGTCGTGCTCATCGAGCCGTACTACGACTCCTACGCCGCGACGGTCGCGCTGGCCGGCGGTGTGCGCCGCACGGTCCCGCTGGTCCCGGACGGCGACGGGTTCGCGCTCGACCACGACGCGCTGCGCGCCGCGGTGACCGGCCGGACACGACTGCTGATCGTCAACACCCCGCACAATCCGACCGGCACCGTGCTCACCGCCGACGACCTCGCCGCGATCGCCGAGATCGCCTGCGAGCGCGACGTCCTCGTGCTCTCCGACGAGGTGTACGAGCACCTGCTGTTCGACGGCGCCGCGCACACCCCGCTCGCGGCGCTGCCAGGCATGGCCGAGCGCACGGTCACCGTCTCGTCGGCGGCCAAGACCTTCAACGTCACCGGTTGGAAGACCGGCTGGGCGGTCGGGCCGGCCGAGTTGATCGACGCGGTCCGCGGCGCGAAGCAGTTCCTCAGCTACGTCGGCGCCACCCCGTTCCAGCCCGCGGTCGCGTTGGCGCTGCGCACCGAGCAGGCCTGGATCGATGCGAATCGCACGGCGCTGCAAGCGAAACGGGACATGCTCTCGGCCGCGCTGCGCGAGGTCGGCTTCGGCGTGCATGCCAGCGCGGGGACCTATTTCGTGCTCGCCGACCCGCGCCCGCTCGGCTATCACGACGGCGGTGAACTCTGCCGGGACATGCCCGCCCGCATCGGGGTGGCCGCGGTGCCGATGACCCCGTTCACCGACCACCCGCAGGACTGGCAGCACCTCGTCCGGTTCGCCTTCTGCAAACGGGACGAGGTGCTCGCCGAGGCGGTCTCGCGGCTACACCGGCTGGTCTAGACATCAACACCGTGAGTTCGGCGCCTCAGGCAACAACGGTGTCGGTATGCGCAGATAAGCTGCTGCCCAGTTCAAGCTACGAGCAGGGTTCGAATCCCATATCGGCCCGGGCGGGCGCGCGCCGCAGCAGTAGATCGGAAGGACAAAACCTCCTATGGGCGGTGTCGACGCGTCGGCAGGATTTGCGTACCAGCACGCTCAAGCCGTTCATCGATTACTCGATCTCGCCGAGTTGCACGATGGCGACTATCTGCGAGTCGAAGCTGCGAACGACGTTGTCGACGTCGAAATTTTTGCCACGGATGACAGGCTGGTCCACGCGGCGCAGTACAAGATCCGAGACAGAAGGTACACCTGGGGAGAAGCCGAGTTAGTCGACGAGCTAGCCCGATGGTCAGCGTTAGCAGTCGCGTGCCCTGACGCTCAATACGAGTTCGTTACTGATGGTCGCCTTGGACCAACGGGTCGCAAGGTCCAAGCGGCGTTGGAGGCTGTGCGAGCGGGGCAGAACACGGCCCTCGCCGAGCTGGCGCAGAGCCGTCAGGCCAGCCTCGACCCCGTTCAATGCGCCCGTGCGTGGATCGTGGCAGACACCCCCGGATTCGATCAGCTCCTCGCTAACGCGATCGACCGGGTGATCGCCCTATTGCCGACCGTCAGCGGACAACTGGAGGCCGAGGAGCGCGGCACCCAACTCGTCCATGAGCTTCTCCGGATAGTTGTCCAACGAAGTGGCGACCTCGACCCTGAAGCACGTGTGATCACCAAGACCGAACTAAATGTGCTGCTTTCTAGCCGCAGCGAGTACGTAGCCAGTGAATCTTGGTCCACAGATCTCAAGAATGAGTTCATCCAGGCACTAAGACAAGAGACACCAGAAGGTGTGGAATTGCGATGTGAGGCCACCGGTACCGGCGCACAAGTCGGCGACTCTCCCAGCAATCGAGCCTGCAGCCTTGCAGATATTATCGGAGCAGCTCTGATTCCACTCCTGAGCGGCCCTTCTGGCTCCGGAAAATCTACCGTTATCAGAAGAGCTCAAATCATTGCTGCCCGACACCAAAAGATCGTAATCGTTGTCGATGCGGAAGCATATATCCCGAAACGTCTGGGATCTCTAGTGGCTCAGGCAATTAACACCTCCAGATTTCTCGGCGCCTATTCAACAACCGGACTCAGCGCATTGCGCGACCCCGAAGTCACAGTGATCATCGACGGGGTGTCTGAAATCCCGCCCGAGGAGCGATCCGCACTGAAGAATGAGTTACGACAACTCCTCGCATCCGATGCTCGCGCAAGTTTGGTGCTCGCTGGCCGCGATTCGACGATCCTGCAAAGCATGCTTCCACGGCATTCACCGACACACCCAATGATGGTCGAGCGACTCTGCAGGGCACAGCGTCTTGAGATTCTGTCTACCGCCTCACATGGTGCACTGAGTCCAGACATCGAAAGGCAAATTACAGCACGGGTTGAACACGCCCTAAAAGGGGCTGCTGACAATCCGCAACTATTCGCAGTCGGCGCCGCGCTGATCGCCTCAGGTTACAAATTTAACAATCCGGCATCAATGTATCGGCAACACGTTCACAGTCGCGCGCAAGACTGCGGCTATTCGAACATAACGGTTTTGGAGGTTGGGCTAGGGGTGGCGTTCGCTGCACTTGCAGATTCTGGGCGGCGCTACTGTGACAGCTTTGAGTGGACCGAACAACTCAACTCCGCCGTCAGAGCACTCCGGGACGATGGCCATGACATAACCACCTCAGATCTGCGCGAATTTGGATTTGAATCAGGATTCGTCCACCGATCTGGTGGCGATCTGGTCAGAGCTGTCCATGATTCATTCGCGGACTACTTCGCTGCCGTGGCACATGCCCGTGGCGTAGCCCGAATTCCGCGCAAGCTCAAATCACGAGATACCGCCCGAGTCCGTTTCCTAATCGAACTCGCCGGGTTGACGAGAAGCCTCTCTATCCAGATATCTTCAGATCTTCCGTTTCTCATACCCGAAGCTGCCGAACGAGAAGATCTCCAGCCAGAAGAAGCCTGGTACGAAACAACCAAGGCAATTTTGTCGAACGTGTGGCCAAGCGCCACCGAGGCCCCCTGCGTCGCATTCTGGAATGCGGCGGACTCCTGCTTCGTCACCGTAAATGGAAATTCTTCCGGTTGGCTCGGCGAATGCACCTATAGCGAGGTGGCGACTGACGCCTACACGTTTGAGGCAGCAAACGGCCCCTTATCCGTGGCAGCCCGGATCTGGCGACACAAGTTGCATATCGAACTTGATCGTGCGCGCCAAGGTACAGCATCGGTACCCCGTACGCACGAGGAAACTGTCACCGCGCTTGAAAACTTCTCGGACGCACTCGCGAGCGCGTCGCATAAACTGACTCGAGAAATCGCACCACCGGGCCAGACCGAAGTTCTGGCTGGCGCTGTTGGTCCATGCCGCATTGAATTCGCTCTCGACAGCAACCGTGACGCCGCCGACCAACGTAATCGGGGCGTACTATTTCGATACGTCAACGACCAGGATCACTCCCATTCTGCAGTGCAGGAAATGGAGCTCAATCCAGATGGAACCTGGACAGGACAGGGGTGCGTGGATTCGTTTCTTGACGAAGATCCCTCCCATAGAGCGTCAACAATGACCATCCAGTCCGTCAATAGGCTAACCAACAGAATTTGGCTTTGACATGTTGGGCGAGGTTTCAGAATTCCGCGAATATGGAGGTAATCTGATGACAAATTCAGCCGTATGGTCCGCGACTCACAACTTGGCGGAGCAATGGCGGAAAAGCGCCTTGATTCAACGATTTGCAGCGCAGTTACCCGCGAATAATCGCTCAAATAATGGGGTTCCAGAAATGCTGCGGAATCTCGATGCCGGCACCCGCCTTGTATCGCGGCAACCACTCATTCCCAATAGCTGGGAAGACTTCGCTCTGCAGATGCCGTCAGTCACGCTCGACTCGGTAGGGCGAGCATTCCTAAGCTCAGTACAACCGATCGGCTTTGCCGCCGAGGTCCAAACTGCCTGGCTGCGATCACGTTTGCCCGGATATCCGATGATCCCAGCACCGCACCTTGTGCCGGGTACACACCGAACGACGCCCGAGATCGGACGAGATCTTGGCTGGCGCCGTGAAGCAATCCAGGGCGGTCTCCAGTTTCAAGCAGCACCTCAGGGAGTCGACCAGCTGCTGGGCATCGAGCAGCGCTCATACAACCATGCGATCCAGGCGCTCTCGGAGTCGCTGCAGGTTAGTGCTGAGTGGACCTCCTACTCCCACCTAGCTACGGAGCTCACGGAAACGTCGCGGCGAGAACTCCGCGAGGCGCGTAAACGCCTACGCATACTTCTCTCACCGACCGCCGTGGACAAGTACGAACCCACGCGCATGGCGCGCCGAGAGGATTATCGCCGCTGCCAACTCGACTCTGTCATCGACGATCTAACGCATTTCACGAAGGAATACGCTATTGCTTTCAAACGGGTCGATGAAATGATTGATTGGGTTTCTCTCCGGGTTCTCGGTCAGCTCGTTGTCTACGGTCAGCCAGCCCTAATAGCCGACGCACGAGAGGTCGAACGCGAAGGAACCCGAATCAGCTTTCACTCCAACTCGCACCTCCCCCGTACAGCCCTTGTTCAGGTCGATCACCCATTAGTGCCCGAATTAGCCTTCGTCACCGGAATGAGCTTCCATTTCGATGAACTAGGCACCAATATCACAGAGTTTAAGGCCGAAGCACTCGCCGGCTCGATGGGACTGTTCCATCTTGATCCGATGCCCAAGGCCGACAGCTGACGACGCATAGAGTCGGGCCTGCCCGTCCGTCGGCTGCGCGCCCTGGGCCGAGAGAGTACTAATTCTCACCAGCCGAGCTGATCGCGCGGCGTCGACTCCTGCGGCGGCAGGCCGGGCGGCGCGGCCGGGGTGCGAGAGAACCGCGGGGCGGGCGCAGCCTGCATCGTCCCGCCGACGTCGGTGAGCGTGCCGCGGGCACGCAGGTGCTCGTTGTCCGGCGCCTCGGCCATCGTCAGCACCGGTGTCACACAGGCGTCGACGTCGGCGAACACCTTCGTCCACTCGTCGCGGGTGCGGGTCGCGAACCGCTGCGCGAACAGCTCCCGCAGCTCGGACCAACGGGACTGGTCGAGGTAGAACGGCAGTTCCTCTGGATCCTCGAACCCGAGGCCCTCGAGCAACTGGGCGTAGAACTGCGGCTCGATCGAGCCGACCGCCATGTACCCGCCATCCGCGCATTCGTAGACCCGGTAGAACGGGGCACCGCCGTCGAGCATGTTCGCCTCGCGCCGGTCGTGCCACATGCCCGCGCCGCGCAGCGACCACGACATCTGCGCGAGCGCACTAACGCCGTCGACCATCGCCGCGTCGACCACCTGACCCAGCCCGGACCGCTGCCGTTCGAACAGCGCCGACAGGATGCCGACGACCAGGAACATCGATCCGCCGCCGAAGTCGGCGGCCAGGTTCAGCGGCGGAACCGGCGGCTCGCCGTCGCGGCCGATCGTGCTGAGGATGCCCGTCAGACCGAGATAGTTGATGTCGTGACCGGCGCGCTGCGCCATCGGCCCGTCCTGCCCCCACCCGGTCATCCGGGCGTAGATCAGCCGCGGATTGCGGGCCGCGCACACGTCCGGTCCGATCCCGAGCCGCTCGCATACGCCGGGCCGGAAGCCCTCCAGCAACACGTCCGCCGACTCGACGAGGTCGAGCAGCGCGTCCTTCTCCGCCTTGATGTCCAGGTCGACGACGCGGCGCCCGCGCAGCAGCACGTCCTGGTCCTCGGCCGGCAGCACCAGGCCGCCGGGGCGGCGCACGCGGACCACGTCGGCGCCCAGGTCGCCGAGCACCATGCCCGCGTGCGGTCCCGGCCCGATGCCGCCGAGTTCGAGGACGCGCAGCCCGGCGAGCGGGCCCTTCGATTCAGCCATCACTACATCCCCAACCCGCGGCCGATGATCTCCTTCATGATCTCGGTGGTGCCGCCGTAGATCGTCTGCACCCGCGAGTCGAGATACGCCTTCGCGACCGGGTATTCGCGCATGTAGCCGTAGCCACCGTGCAGCTGCAGGCACCGGTCGATGAGCGCGACCTGCTTCTCGGTGGTCCACCACTTGGCCATGGCGGCCTCTTCGATGGTCAGGTTCGACTCGTTCAGTGCCTCGATGCAGCGGTCGACGAAGATGCGCGCGATCTTGGTCTCGGTGGCCAGCTCGGCCATGACGAACCGGGTGTTCTGGAAGGTGCCGATGCTGCGGCCGAAGGCCTTGCGGTCGCGGCAGTACTCGACGGTCTTGGCCAGCACCGACTCCATCGCCGCGGCGGCGACCACCGCGATCGACAGCCGCTCCTGCGGCAGGTTCTGCATCAGGTAGACGAAGCCCATCCCCTCCTCGCCGAGCAGGTTCTCGGCGGGCACCCGGACATCACTGAAGCTCAGCTCCGCGGTGTCCTGCGCCTTCATGCCGACCTTGTCGAGGTTGCGGCCCCGCTCGAAGCCGGGCATGCCGCGCTCGACGACGAACAGCGAGAAACCCTGCGCGCCCTTGTCGGGGTCGGTCTGCGCGACGACGATGACCAGGTCGGCGTTGATGCCGTTGGTGATGAACGTCTTGGCGCCGTTGAGGATCCAGTCGCTGCCGTCGCGTTTGGCGTTGGTCTTGATGCCCTGCAGGTCCGAGCCGGTGCCGGGCTCGGTCATCGCGATCGCGGTAATCAGCTCGCCACTGCAGAAGCCGGGGAACCAGCGCTGCTTCTGCTCGTCGGTGGCGAGCTTGCGCAGGTACGGCTCGACGACGTCGTTGTGCAGCGTGAAGCCGATGCCGCTGAACCCGCCCTTGGTGGTCTCCTCGTCGATGATCGCGTTGTAGCGGAAGTCCTTGACCCCGCCGCCACCGAAGTCCTCGTCCATCGACATGCCCAGGAAGCCGTGCTTGCCGGCTTCGATCCACACGTCGCGGTCGACGATGTTCTGCTCCTCCCACCGGTCGTGGTGCGGGGCGACGTGCTCGGCGAGAAAGCTGCGGTACGAGTCGCGGAAGAGGGTGTGATCGCTATCGAAGAGGGTGCGCTCCATGAAGCAGGCTCCAGTCACGAGAAGGCCAGATGACAGACTTGTCTGCAACCGACGGTAACGCTCGTCACAGTGGTCGGAGTAGGACCGAACTGAGCACGGTCCATGACCGGATCGGACGCTGCCTACAGTGAAAGCCGTACCGATCATGTGGACGGGAGGAACCCGCGGTGGCCGCACCCGCCATCCCCATCAGCTTTGTGACACGGCTGCTGGACGTGACCGCCCGGCAGGGCGACGACCTGGACCCGGCGCTGGCCGCCGCCGCGATCGACCGTGCCCAGTTGCTCGACCCGGCGGCGCGGCTGACCAGCGAGCAGATGGCCCGTTTCGTCCAGGTCGGCTGGGAGATCACCGACGACGAACTGTTCGGGCTGGGGCTCGCGCCGGTGCCTCGCGGCACCTTCCAGCTGTTGTGTTTCGCGTTGATCCACGCCCCCGACCTGGGCACCGCCTGGCGGCGGATGGCCGGGTTCCTGCCGGCGCTGCCGTCGTCGTCGCCGGTGAAGATGACCTTCGGCGACGAGCGGGTGCGCATTGAGTTCGACACCCGTGGCATGCGCACCGTCGACGAGACCACCGAGTTGGTGTGTGACTTCGGCCTGATGGTGATCCACCGGTTCGCGGCGTGGCTGATCGGTCAGCGGATCCGGCCACTCGCCGTCGAACTGCCCTACGTCGATCCCGATCCGGTCATGGCGGCCGCCTACACCGCGATGTTCGGGGTGCCGGTGGACTTCGCCCGTCCGGTCGCCGCGGTCGAGTTCGACACGGCACTGCTCGACTGCCCGATCGTGCAGGACGAGGAGACCCTCACCGACTATCTGCGGCACTCCCCCGGACGGCTGTTCGCCGAACGCGACTACGACACCGGGGTGTCCGCGCGGGTGCGCAAGCTGCTCGAGACCGGCCTGCAGACCGACCCCGAGTCCGGCTCGCGGGGACGCTTCGCCAGTGCCGCGACCATCGCCGCGCGGCTGTCGATCAGCGAACCGCACCTGCGCCGCCTGCTGCGCCAGGAGGGCACCACGATCAACCAGCTGCGCGAGGAGGTGCTGCGCGACAAGGCCATCGCCGCCCTCATGCGCGGCGACTCGGTCGAGCACATCTCGGACAGGCTGGGCTTCTCCGAGCCAAGTGCGTTCCGCCGGGCGTTCAAACGCTGGACCGGGCGGCCGCCTGGGGCGTATCGGTAGGAGGGTTTCGTCCTTCGACGACGTCGGCCAGGACCTCGCGAAAGCGCTCGACGAGCGGGCTGCGGTCCGCGGCCCGCCCGACGAGGTGGAGGGTGGTGCGCGTGCCGGCCAGGTCGCGTGGGACGACACCGACGCGGCGCAGGGCCCGATGCGACTGCGACATGACCGCACCGCCGAAACCCGCAGCGACCAGGGCCAGGACCGTCTGCACGCTGCGTCCCTCCGCGCCGATCCGTGGCACGACGCCCGCCCGCGCGCACAGCGCGTAGATCTCGTCGTGTGACTGCGGAGAGACGTCACGAGGCCACAGCACCAGCGGGATCCGCCCCAGTTCTGTCAGGGGCGCCGGACCTCGGCTGCCTGCGAGGGGGTGTCCCTCGGGCAGGAAGAACGTCAGCGGCTCGTGCCACCACTCCTGCGCCACCAGGCGCGCATCGCGCAGCGGCAGTCGCTGGACCGCCATGTCGAAGCGGCCGTCCAGTACCCCCTGCGACATCTCGGTGTCGCTGAAGCTCTCCTCCAGTCGCAGCGCCACCCGAGGCAGTTCGCGCCGGACGCGACCGAGCGCGGCGCCCAGTGGTCCGTTGATGCCGGAGCCGGCGAAGGCCACGGTGAGCTGTCCGCTGCGGCCTTCGGCCGCGAACCGGACGTCCTCGACAGCGGCCTCGGCCGCGGCGAGCAATGCGGTGGACCGGCGCACGAGCGCGGCCCCAGCGTCTGTGGGCGTGAGGTGACGGCCGTCCCGCTCGAAGAGTTCGACACCCAATCGCCGTTCGAGGTCTTTGAGCTGGCGGCTGAGGGTGGGCTGGGTGACGCCGAGGCGTCGGGCAGCGCCACTGACCCCGCCCTCCTCTGCCACGGCCACGATGTAGCCGAGGAGCCGAAGCTCCAGCATCAATGCCTCCTGAGCATGGAACCCATACCTTCCGAAGCCTAATAGGCGTAGCGGCTCCGGCGCCGGGAGAACCTTGGTCCATCCCGAACCCACGACTCGAAGGAGCCCGCCATGACCACCACCCAGACCCCCGCCGCCTCCCGCGCCGACCGCTACACCGACGGAATGGAGGTCCTGCGGCGGATCGACGGCGAGGCCGGCCGACGGATCGTCGATACGCTGGCCGACATCTCGCCGGAGTTGGGGCACCAGGTGGTCGCGTGGGCCTTCGGCGACATGTACGCCCGTCCCGAACTCGTGGCGCGCGAGCGCCAGTTGGTGACCCTCGGCGTGCTGGCGGCGCTGGGCGGATGCGAGATCGAGCTGGAGGTCCACATCAACGCCGCGCTGAACGTGGGCCTGACGCCGGTGGAGGTGGCGGAGGCCCTGCTGCACTCGGCGGTGTACTGCGGAATGCCACGTGCGATCAACGCGACGCTGGTGGCGAAGAAGGTGTTCGCGGACCGCGGACTACTCCCGGTCTCCAACATCGCGTGACTCGCTCGGATGGCCCGCGGCGCCTGGCACCGCGGGCCATCAGAGGATTCTTCATCGGCTCCTAGGCCGCCGCCCCCACACCCCAACGATCCAGCGCCCGGTAGGCCGGAACCCAGGTGGCCGCGTAGGCCTCGCGCGCCGGCTCCGGCAGCGGCGCGAGCATGGTCGCGACGGTCCGCTCGTCCGCCCCGTCGAGCAACCACGGCAGCAGTCGTGGCGCGTCCGGGCCGATGCGCTGGGCGTGCGTCTGCCCGAAGTGGGCCCACTGCTCGGGGGTGACCTCACGCTGGATCAGCGGCAGTGCCACGTCCTCCTCGTGCCGGAGGTGGCCGGTCAGACCGGTCACCAGGGCGTCCACCAGTTCGCCGATGTGTCCGGGATTCGCAGCAGCGTCCACGGTCGCGGCGTCGATGGCCGCGATGAGCGGGTCGATGGCGGCATGTTCGGCTGCCATCGCCTCCACCAGCGCCGAGTCCTGGGCATGCCCGGCGAGGTTGTCGCGGAGAGCCGGCCACAGCGCGTCGTCCTCGGCGGTGTGGTGGATGTGCAACGCCTGCTTGAACAACTGCCAGCCCGCCGAGGTCGCGAGGATCCGCTTCGGGTCCAGATCGGAGCTGGTGGTGATCCGGTCCAGGTGGGTCAGTTCGCGGCGCAGCGCGTCGTGCATCGCATACATCGCGGTCAGATCGATGGCGTCACTCATGGTTCAGCTCCAGTCGGTGCCGGCGGGCTCGCGCACGGTGGCGTTCATGCGGTTGAACATGTTGGTGAGGCCGATCAACAGGATCAGCGCGGAGATCTGCTTCTCGTCGTAGTACGACGTGACCCGGTCCCACAGCTCGTCCGACACGGCGTCGGTGGAACGGTCGGCCAGGCGGGTGGCCACCTCGGCGAGTTCGAGCGCGGCGCGCTCCGCGTCGTCGAAGTAGGGCGCCTCACGCCAGGCTGCCACGGTCGCGGCACGGTCCTCGGACACGCCGGTCTTGCGCAGATTCTGGGTGTGCGCGTGCACGCAGGCGGAGCAGCCGTTGATCTGACTGATCCGCAGCGCCACGATCTCCTGGAACTCGTGGGGGACGTCGCCGGTGTTGACGGCCTTGATGATGTTCCCGATGCCCTTCATGGCGTCGGAGAGGACGTAGGCGGGGTTCTTCATTCGTGCTTCCATGTCTTCAGCCTCGCGGCGGTCCTCATCCCGATCAACGACTGATTCGGCGATCATCGATCAACGTGACTGATCGAACCGGGCCCGGCGTCGCCGCCGGATCGACAAGCCGCACGTACCACTGCAACAACGGTTTACGCTTCCCGGGACGCGGGCCGAATGCCCGCCGAGCGATAGGGGACCCATGGAGCTACGGGAGATCGAGATCTTCCTGACGCTGGCCGAGGAGTTGCACTTCGGTCGCACGGCCGAACGGCTGCACATCTCCCAAGCCCTGGTCAGTCACTCGATCCGCAAGCAGGAACGCCGGATCGGCGCACCGCTGTTCGCGCGCACGAGCCGGGTGGTCCGCCTCACCGAGGTCGGCCGGCAGCTGTACGCCGATCTGCAGCCGGTCTATCGCGGCCTCCACGAGTCGTTGGAACGCGCGCGCCTGACAGCGCGCGGAATCACGGCCAGACTGCGGGTGGGCATGATGCCCTTCAACGTCCAAGAGCTACATCACCATTGGCGCGCGTTCCGCGCAGCACATCCCCGGTGGGAGCTCCAGGTCCGGCTGGCACGCTACGACGACCCCTTCGGCCAACTGCGCCGGGGTGACTTCGACGTCCTCGTGGCCTGGCTGCCCGTGGAGGAACCGGATCTGACCGTGGGCCCGACGTTGCTCACCGATTCGCGCGTCCTCGCGGTGTCCGAAGATCACCCGCTGGCCCCACGGGGTTCCGCGCCGATCGAGACGCTGGGCGATTTCCCGGTCGCAGGCGCCAAACTAAACCTGGACTACTGGGAAGACGCCATGCTGCCGTTCGCCACGAGGCGGGGCCGGCCGGTCGAACGGCTCATCAGCGTCACCCACTCCGACGACCTGATCACCGCGGTCGGCATGGGCGAGATCGTCATGCCGTTTCCCAGCCTCGTTACCAGGTACTGGGCCGCATCGGACATCCGCTATCTGCCGATGCCCGATCTGCCGGCCCTACGGTATGCACTGATCTGGCGCAGTGAGGCCGAGAACGACGCGATCCGGGCGCTTGCCGACACCGTCCGATCGGTCGGGACCATCGAGTGCTGACGCGAGAGACGAGTTGATCCGTCCCCCTCACCTCGCCGGCGGCACCGGACACGCATCAGCCGCCTCGGCGACGACGGTCGGCCCGGACGGAACCGGCAGCGGCGCACCGGAATCCACGTCCGCGCCGGTCAACGGCACCGCCTCGGCCAGCGCGGTCAGTTCCGCGCCGTCGAATGCTCTTCCGCGGGAGAGGAACCGCAGCCCCTCGGGTGCCTCGAGGCTGAATCCGGAACCGCGACCGGGCACCACGTCGAGTACCAGTTGGGTGTGCTTCCACGCCTCGAACTGCGGTCCGGAGATCCACACCGCGACCGCGTCGTCGCCGGCGGGCAACGCGGACCGGACCTGCCCGACCTCCAGGGAGAGGTCGAGCAGGCCCAGCAGCACGTCCCGGTCGCCGACGATGAACTCGCCGTCCGGATAGCACATCGGGGACGACCCGTCACAGCAGCCGCCGGACTGGTGCATCATCAGCGCCCCGTTCGCGTTTCGCAGCTTCCGCAGCAGGTCCATCGCGGCGGCGGTCGCGACCACGCGCGGCGGGTCCCGCGGAGGCTGCATCATTTGCGCGGGTCCATCAGAAGAATCCCTGCGCCTTCGCCGCGTACGACACCAGGAGGTTCTTGGTCTGCTGGTAGTGGTCGAGCATCATGCGGTGGTTCTCCCTCCCGATGCCGGACTGCTTGTAGCCGCCGAACGCCGCGTGCGCCGGGTACTGGTGGTAGGTGTTCGTCCACACCCGGCCGGCCTTGATGTCGCGGCCCGCGCGGTAGGCGGTGGTGCCGTTGCGCGACCACACGCCGGCGCCGAGGCCGTAGAGGGTGTCGTTGGCGAGGCGAATCGCATCGTCGTAGTCGCGGAACGACGTCACCGACACCACCGGGCCGAAGATCTCCTCCTGGAAGATCCGCATGTTGTTCTCGCCGGCGAAGATCGTCGGCTGCACGTAGTAGCCGCCGGACAGGTCGCCGCCGAGGTCGGCGCGCTCGCCGCCGGTGATGATCTGCGCACCCTCGCCCTTGCCGATCTCGAGGTAGGACAGGATCTTCTCGAGCTGGTCATTGGACGCCTGCGCGCCGATCATCGTCTCGGTGTCCAGCGGATCGCCCTGGCGGATCGCCTTGGTGCGCACCGCCGCCAGCGACAGGAAGTCGTCGAAGATCGAGGACTGGATCAGCGCACGCGACGGGCAGGTGCACACCTCGCCCTGGTTGAGCGCGAACATCGTGAAGCCCTCGAGCGCCTTGTCCTGGAAGTCGTCGGGCGCGGCGAGCACGTCCTCGAAGAACACGTTGGGGCTCTTGCCGCCGAGCTCGAGGGTGACCGGGATCAGGTTCTGCGACGCGTACTGCATGATCAGCCGGCCGGTGGTGGTCTCGCCGGTGAACGCGATCTTCGCGATGCGGTTGCTCGACGCGAGCGGCTTGCCGGCCTCGGTGCCGAACCCGTTGACGATGTTGACGACGCCGGGTGGGAGGAGGTCGCCGATGATGCTCATCAGGTAGAGCACCGAGGCGGGCGTCTGCTCGGCGGGCTTCATCACGACCGCGTTGCCGGCGGCCAGTGCGGGTGCGAGCTTCCAGGTGGCCATGAGGATCGGGAAGTTCCACGGGATGATCTGGCCGACCACGCCGAGCGGCTCGTGGAAGTGGTAGGCGACGGTGTCCTCGTCAATCTGCGAGAGCGAGCCCTCCTGGGCGCGGATCGCCCCGGCGAAGTAGCGGAAATGGTCGACCGCCAGCGGGATGTCCGCGTTCAGGGACTCGCGGATCGGCTTGCCGTTGTCCCACGACTCGGCGAGCGCGATCGACTCGAGGTTCTCGGCGATGCGATCGGCGATCTTGTTGAGGATCACCGCACGTTCGGCGGGCGAGGTCATGCCCCAGGCCGGCGCGGCGGCGTGCGCGGCGTCGAGCGCCAGTTCGACGTCCTCGGCGGTCGAGCGGGCGACCTCGCAGAACGTCTGCCCCGTGACCGGGGACGGGTTCTCGAAATACCGGCCCTTGACCGGGGCGACCCACTGCCCACCGATCCAGTTGTCGTACCGGGACTGGAAGGCCATCGCGGCGCCGGCGGTACCGGGGCGCTGAAAAACCGTCATCACGAGCTCCTCGTTGCTGGTCTGCGTCGTCACTCACCGGTCTACCCGGGTGTGACGCAGAACACCAGCGATCGCAGCGGCGCGTCGTCCGTCGGCGCAGCACACGGGTGACCGAATCGGCGACCAGATGGCAGGGTCCGAACGACGGAAAGCCGTTGCGCGCGCATAGATTTTGTGGCCTCAGAACAGTGCGTTCACACTGGTCCCCCAACCTCCGATCAACCTTCCACAAGGGGAGACGTCTGCGATGAACTCACCGGAATCCACAGCGGGCCTTACTGTTCGACCGCCCACCACCAAGCCCTGGTCGGCGCTCGCCGCCGTCTGCGTGGGCTTCTTCATGATCATGGTCGACAGCACGATCGTTGCGGTGGCGACGCCGGCACTGATGGCAGGTCTCGGGGCCGACGTGAACGCCGCAGTGTGGGTGACGAGCGCCTATCTGCTCGCCTTCGCGGTGCCGCTGTTGTTCACCGGCCGGCTCGGCGACCAGTTCGGGCCCAAGAACCTGTACATGGTCGGACTTGCGGTGTTCACCGTCGCCTCCGTGGCCTGCGGCCTGTCCGGCAGCATCACGATGTTGATCGCGGCGCGGGCGCTGCAGGGTGCGGGGGCGGCCTTGCTCACGCCCCAGACGATGACCGTGATCACCCGGGTGTTCCCCGCCGACAAGCGCGGGTCCGCGATGGGTGTGTGGGGATCGGTTGTCGGGGTCGCACTCCTGGTCGGCCCGATTGTCGGCGGCCTGCTCACCGACGCGTTGGGCTGGCAGTTCATCTTCTTCATCAACATCCCCGTCGGCATCGCCGCGCTCGCCATGGCGTCACGATTCGTCCCGACGTTGCCGACCACGCCGCACCGCTTCGACGTGGTCGGGATCGCGCTGAGCGCAGTCGGCATGTTCGCCTTGGTGTTCGGGATCCAGCAGGGACAGGCGTACCACTGGAACTCGACCGTGTGGGCGTCGATCGGATGCGGGATCGCCGCGCTCGCCCTGTTCGTATGGGGCCAGTGGCGCACCACCGGCGAGCCACTCGTCCCGCTGACACTGTTCGCCGACCGCAACTTCTCCCTGTCCACGATCGCGGTCGTCGCGGCCGGCTTCGCGATCACCGGCATGACACTGCCCCTGATGCTGTTCGCGCAGGAGGTCGAGGGACTCACCTCGACGCGAGCGGCGTTGCTCCTCCTGCCCATGGCGGTGCTCTCCGCAGTCCTCGCGCCGTTCGCCGGCCGCCTGGTCGACCACGCTCATCCGCGGTACATCGCCGGGTTCGGCATCCTCTGCTTCGCGGCCGCGTTGCTGTGGTTCGCGGCGGTGATGCGCCCCGGCCTTGCGATCTGGGAACTCCTGTTGCCGATGGCCCTGTTGGGGGTGGCGAACGCGTTCATCTGGGCACCGCTGTCCGCGACCGCGACCCACAACCTGCCGGACAACCAGGCGGGAGCCGGATCGGGTGTCTACAACACCGCCCGCCAGATCGGCGGAGTGCTCGGCAGCGCCGGCGTCGGTGCCGTGATGCAGTCCAGACTCTCTGCGAACCTGACGACGGGAGCGCCGCACAACACCCCGGGATACGCCACCGCCATGGGGCAGTCGCTGCTGCTGCCGGTCGCAGTCCTGGCTATCGGCGTCCTGGCCGCAGCCATGTTCGCTCGCCCCTCGCGCGGTGTTGCTCATCTCGCAGACACCACTGCGCCCGAGTCCGTCCGTGTCCGGTGAACCACGAAAGGCACCCCGTCCGGCCGGTGCTCACTCGATGATCGGCCGCAGCGCCGCGGCGCTGCGCGCCCGGACCACACCCACCCACAGCCCAGTTCCGTAGGCGACGTCGTCGAGCCGCTTGGCTACCACGTAGCGCACCGGATCCATCCGTCCCGGGCCGTCGTGGGTGACCCAGTCCGCGACGCCCTCGGCGACCGCGACCGCGACCAACGTCCGGCGGGCGCGCCGCGAGCAGCAGGCGGCGACCACCGCGACAGGCCAGTAGTGCCGGCACGCCGCACCCGCGAACTGCCATGCCGCCGCACCCAGGCCCATCGCGATCAGCCGCGCCGACGACCGGGCCGGATGACGCAGCCCGCGCAACGTCTTGGTCAGCCGCACGCCGGCGGCCGTCGACACCCCCGCTGCCCCGACCGCACCGGTGCGGGTACCGGTGCTCAGCAGGGCCGCCGCCCCCGCGGACCACGGCGACAGCACCATCGGCGGAACCCTCCCCGGGTGCCGCTCGGCCAGCGGCGCCGCGCCCTGACCGTAAAAGACCTTGCGCCCGAACCACTTACGGAAGACGACTCGATGCTCGTGGGCGACCTGCGCGGCGGGCTCGTAGCGCAGTCGCCACCCGTGTTCACGCAGTCGCCAGCACAGGTCGACGTCCTCTGCGACCGTCATCGCCTCGTCGAACGCCACCTGCCCGACCATCTCGCGCCGCACCAGCATGGCCGCGCTGGGCACGTACGCGATACGCGAGCGCGACTCGACCGGCCCGGGTCGCGGCCCCAGGTCCAGCGACGACCGCAGCTCCTCGTAGCGGGCGAGCCACCCTCGCGGGTCGCCCATCCCGACGATGCGCGGCGCCACCAGCGCCACGGTCGGGTCGGCGAAGTGCGCGCTCGCCACAGCCAGCCAGCCGGGCCGAGGCACCACGTCCGAGTCCAGGAACGCCACGAACTCAGTGGTCGCATGCGCCATTCCGAGGTTTCGTGCCGCCGCCGGACCGCCACTCTCGGGCCGGCGGAGCACCACCGCGCCCGGCGCCCGCACCGGGACCGCGGACCCGTCGTCGACGACGATCACCGGCAGGTCGCCGAGCGTGGCGAGCAACCGGTCGACGCCGGCCTGGTTGTCCTTGACCGGGATCACCACGGTCACTGCGGAACCCGTTACGGTGTCGTCCGACCGTGGCACCGGGTGGGCGATGCCGGCGTCGAGCAGCCGCCGTGCCAGGCCGGCCGTCACCGCGTCGCGCACGCGCAGCTCTCCGCCCGCGAGCAGGTCGACGGCCTTGGGCGCCAGCCTCAACAGCCGGGTCGGCGAACCTCCGAGCAGCGCGGCACCGTCGTCGAGGCGGCGCACCTTCTCGTCGAGCCGGACGGTGAAGCCGTCGGGCAGCCGCTCCTGCGTTCCTGCGTCATCGGTGCTCATCGCAGCATGCCGGTCGCGTCGGGCGCCCAACGGTCCAGGCACGTGCGCAGATCGTCGGTCAGGGTCGCGAACAACGCGGCGCCCTCGGCTGTGTCGGCCCCGGCCGGATCACCGAGCACGCCGTTGGCACTGACCGCGGCGACACCGCCCTCGCGCAGGCTCGGCCACAGCTCCCGCATCGGCCGGGTGTCCCCAGCCTCGGCACGCTCGAGCCGCACGGTCTCCGGTGCCAGGTACAGCAGCAGCGAGGTCTCGGTGCGGCCGGCGTGCGCGTCGCCACCCGGCACCCGCGGCGCCCACCAGGCGACGTCCCGGCCCTCGTACCGCAGGCGCCGCACGGCTTCGGCAAGCGTGGGGTTGTTGCCGCCGTGGCCGTTGACGAACAGCACCCGCCCGGCCCAGTCCGAGGCGGAGCGGCACATCTCGAGCAGGACCAGGTACAGGGTCTCCGCGCCGATCGAGACGGTGCCGGCGAATCCCTGGTGTTCACCGCTGGATCCGTAGGCGACGGCCGGGGCGAGCAGGCCGGCTTCCAGCGCCTCGGCCAGCGCGCAGGCGATGCGGGTGTCGGTGTCCAGTGGCAGGTGCGGGCCGTGCTGTTCGAGCGACCCGACCGGCACGACGATCAGCGGCCGCTCCCCCAACTCTGTCCAGCGCTGCACGCCCAGCGGTTCGGTCACAGCGCCACCGCCGCGCGGTGGCCTTCGATCACCGCGGCGTGCGCGCGGCGCGGGGTGAGCGCATCGCCGATGCGGTGCACCTCGATGTCGCTGCCGCGCAGCTGCATCCACAATTCGTCGACAGGGTCCTGATGGGTCGCGCCCACGACCCAGTCCACGACGCAGGTCTCGCGACCGCCGGTCGGGTGATGCAGCAGTTCCACCGTCAGTTGCCCCTCGCCGCCGCATTGCCCGACCCCGACCGGCACCACGTCGGTCACCTGCTCGATGCCCTTCTCGTGTGCCCGCATCTGCCAGCCCTCCATGTCCAAGGTGATGCCGAGGTCCTGCCCGACCGTCATGGCGCCGGTGCACACCGTGACCGCCGCGCCGCGGTCCGCCAGCCACTCGGCGACCGAGGTGGCCTGGTGGAAACCCAACTCGTCGACGACCAGCACGCGGCCGGTCGGTGCGCACCGGTCCTCGAGCACGTCGCGGACGTCGACGACCCGCTCGCTCACGCCGGCCCACTGCGGCCGGCGCGGCCGCGCGCCGGTCGCGACGATCACCGACTCCGCACCCCCGGACTCGACCATCTCCGCGGTGACGTCGACGCCCAGTTCGATGACGACTCCCCTTCGGCGGCACTCGGATTCGAGATTGCGGGTCAGCTCGGCGAACTCGCCGCGGTACGGGGCGCGGGCGGCGGCTCGCACCTGGCCGCCGAGGACGCGGTCGCGCTCGTACAGGGTCACCCGGTGGCCGCGTTCGGCGGCGGTCGCGGCGGCCTGCAGCCCGGCGGGTCCCCCGCCGATCACCCACACGTCTTTCACCCGCCGGGTCGGATCCGGCAGCACAACCGACTCGCGCCCGGCCCGCGGGTTCACCAGGCACCCGAGCCAGCGGTTCAATCCCATCCTTCCGACGCATTCCTGATTGCAGGACAAGCAGTTTCGGACCGAGGACACCTCATCCGCGCGCGCCTTGGCCACGAAGTCGGGGTCGGCGATCTGCCCGCGCACCACCCCGACCAGATCGCAGTGCCCCTCGGCCAGCGCCTGCTCCGCCTGCTCCGCGTCCTTGAACCGCCCGATGCCGACCACCGGCAGATCGACCGCGTCCCGGATCGCCGAGGGGATGTAGAGCGCGTAGCCCTTCGGCACCGCCATCGACGCCTCGATCAGGTGCAGGCTGGCGGTCGCCATGCCGATCGAGGTGTTCAGGTAGTCGACGTGGCCCGACGCCTCGATCAGCCGGGCCGTCGCCGTCGCCTCGTCGAGCACGATCCCGCCGTCGATACGCTCGTCGCCGCTGAGCCGGACGCCGAGGATCCGGTCGGGACCGAGCTCGGCGCGCATCGCGCCGAGTACCTCGAGCAGCAGCCGGGCCCGGCCCTCGAGGTCTCCGCCGTACTCGTCGGTGCGACGGTTGGTGCCACGCGCCAGGAACCCGCGCATCAGCGACGAATGCGAGCACTGCAGCTCCACTCCGTCGAATCCACCTGCGACGCAATGCCGCGCAACCGTCGCATACCCGTCGACGATCTCGGCGATCTCGTGACGTTCGACGGCCTTGGGTACCTCGCGGAACAGCGGATCGGGCACGGCGCTCGGTGCCCACAGCGGGCGCCGCGAGTACATCCCGGTGCCCTGACCGCCGTTGTGGTTGACCTGCGCCAGGACCGTCGCCCCGTGCGCGTGCACGGCGCCGGTGATACGCCGGTATCCGTCGACGACCTCGGGCCGGTAGCCCTGGATCATCTTCTCGTACGGCCAGTCGGTCGGGTGGGTGCACTGCTCTTCGGTGATGATCAGCCCGGCCCCGCCCGCGGCCCGCGCCTGGTAGTAGGCGACGTGCTGCTCGGTCGGCAGACCGCCGCGCGCGTAGTTGGTCAGGTGGGCGGCGAAGACCACCCGGTTGCGCAGGGTCACCGGCCCCAGCCGAAACGAACTGAACAGTCGCGGGTAGCGCTCGCTCATCGCCCGGCCGCCTCGAGTGCCGCGCGGCGGCCCTCCCGGATCGCCTCGGCGACCGTCCGCGGCGCCACGCAGTCACCGGCCCGGACCGTCCCGGGACGCTGCAGGTACAGCGTCTCGTCGGGCAGTCGCGCCGAGCAGTCGACGAGGACGGCGCAGCGGATTGCGCTGCGCTCGCCGGTGAACCGGTTCTCCAGCACCGCGGTCCCGCCGGTGAGCTCCCGCAGCACGAAGGACTGGTGGCGGTCGATACCGGCGCGCTGTAACCGCACGTTCGCGTCCACGAAGTCCCCGGTGGGCGCGAGCAATCGGCCGACGACCTGGTCGACGGTCGCGATCGACACGGCACCACCGTGCGCGTGCAGAAACTCGGTCACGGCCACCGCGACCGGCCCGCCGACCGGATCCCACACCAGTACCGGCCCGGCGAGATCCTCGGCGCCGAGCACCTCGGCCGCCCCCAGCACCCGCACGGAGCCGTCGTCCGGGATCTCCAGCGGCCGTGGCGAACTCCCGGTGGTCACCACAACGGCTGCACCGTCGCCCGCGGCGGCGTCGAGGTCCGCGGCGGTCACAGCCGTCCCGGTCTCGATGCGCACGCCGAGGCGGCGGCACTCGTCTTCGAGCCAGCCGACCAGCTCGCTCAGGTCACGTGCCGCAGCCAAGCGGCGGACCATGCCGCCGAGCCGTGGCGACCGCTCGACCAGTCGGGCGCTGCGCCCGGCGGCGGCCAGCACCCGCGCGGCCTCCAGCCCGGCCGGTCCGCCGCCGACAATCAGCGCCGGGCCCGCGGACCGCCCCGGCGGAACCTCCTCGGATTCGTATCCGGCGCCGGGGTTTCCTATACAGGTCACGACCGGGTTGCGCGGGTCGCGGACCAGGCAGGTCTGGTTGCAGCGCACGCACGGTCGCGGTCGTCGCCCGGTGCGGGACTTGACCACCAGGTCGGGGTCGGCGATCTGGGCGCGGGTCATCTCCACCAGGTCGGCGACGCCCGCATCGAGAGACCGCTGGGCCATCTCGATTTCGGTCACGCTGCCCTGCAGCACCACCGCGGCGGCGCCGCCGACGGCATCCCGGATCCGTCGGCACAGTTCGATGTTGAAGCCCTCGACGGTGTGCAGGTCGGGCCGGTACGCGGCCACCGACATCGGCCCGCCGCGCACGACGGTCAGCAGGTCGAGCCACGGCGCCAGCGCGGCGGCATGTGCAGTTCCGTCTTCCGGGGTGATGCCGGCCCACGGGGCGAGTTCATCGCAGCTCAGCCGCAGCGCGAGGATCCGGTCGGGGCCGAGCACCTCGCGCACCGCCGCCAGTACGCGCCGGGCCAGCAGTAGCCGGTCGACGCCGTACTCGTCCGCGCGGATGTTGGTCAGCCCGGAGTGGAACTGGCGCAGCAACCCGGTCGGGCCGGCGTCGAGTTCCACGCCGTCGACGTCCGCGGACACCGCCGACCGCGCCGCAACGGCGAAACCGTCGACCACGGCGTCGATCTCGGCCGGTTCCATCGCCATCGGCAGTTCCCGCGACGACGGGTCCGGCACCCTCGACGGCCCCCACAGCGCCGACTGATGGAAGGCGCTCGAGCCCTGGCCGCCGGTGTGGCCGAGTCCGGCCAGCACCAGCGTGCCGTGTGGTCGGCACGCCTCGACCGTCGCCGCCCAGCCGTCGGCGCAGCGTGAGGCCAGCGGCGCCCGCTCGTAGGGCCAATCGCTCTCGTGCACCGAGGCGTGCTCGGTGACGATGATCCCGGCGCCGCCACGGGCGCGCCGCGCGTAGTAGTGCACCGACCGCGCCGAGAGGGCGCGGTCGGTGCACAGGTTGGTCTCGTGGGGGCCGAACACCACGCGCGAACACGCGGAGCGCGACCCGACCACGAACGGATCGGTGAGCATCCGGACGGTCTAGACGCCCAGCGCCCGCTCGAATCCCTCGGGGATGATCAGATCCTTGCGGCTGAGCTCGTCGACCGAGGTGTGGCCGAGGCCGAGCACCGCCGAGTCGACTCCGCCGCGCAGGATGTCGAGCACGTTCTCGACGCCTGCCTGACCGTTCGCGGCCAGGCCCCACAGGTAGGCGCGGCCGATCATCACGGCCCGGGCGCCGAGTGCCAGCGCCTTGACCACGTCGCCGCCGCGACGGATGCCACCGTCGAGCACGACCTCGATCTGGCTGCCCACCGCCGAGGCGATGGCCGGCAGCGCACGGATCGGCGCCGGGGTGCCGTCGAGGTTGTTGCCGCCGTGGTTGGACACCGAGATCGCGGTGACGCCGGCGTCCACCGCGCGCTTGGCGTCGTCGACCCGCATGACGCCCTTGAGCATGAACGGGCCGTCCCACTGCTCGCGCAGCCAGGCGACGTCCTCCCACGTCGGCAGCGGCGTCTGCATCCACTGCCCGTAGGCGCCGAAGAAGGTCGGCGCCGCGCCGCCGTCGGCGGGGGCGAGGTTCGGGGTGGTCAGGTCCGGGATCTTGCCGGACTTGGCGAACTTGAGCAGCCAGTTCGGGTGCAGCGCGCCCTGCAGCGCGTTCTTGCGCATGGCGTCGAAGTCCATCTTCTCCGGGATCGCCGGGCTGCCCCAGTCGCGACCGTTGGAGAACGACCAGTCGAGCGTCATGATCAGTCCGACCGCGCCGGCCTTCTTGGCACGCTCCATCCGGTGCAGCAGCTCGTCTCGGGTGCCGACCCAATACATCTGGAAGAAGGTCTGCGGGTTCGCCGGCACGACCTCCTCGATCGCCTTGCTGGCGAACGAACTCAGGCCCATCGCGACGCCGCGGGCGGCCGCGGCACGGGCGACGGCGACCTCACCCTCGGGGTCGACCGCCTGCACACCGGTCGGCGAGATCATCACCGGGAAGGACAGCGGCTGCCCCATCACCGAGGTCTCCAGCTTGCGCTCGTCGGACAGCCCCGCGACGTGCGGTGCGAACCCGAGCTCGGAGAAGGCCGCCACGTTGTCGTCGGTGGTCAGGCCCTTCTCGGAGCCCGCGACCAGTGCCATGTACACCGGCTTCGGCAGGTGCTTCTTGGCGCGCCGCTGCGCCTCGGCAACGGTCTCGAACCAGGCATTCTTTGCCATCGTTTTCCCTCTATTCAGACCCGCTGTGCGGGTAGTCAGTTCAAGCCCGCAAGCGGGTTTTCATCACAGATCTTGGCCGGGGGCCGGGTCAGCAGGGTCAGCGGCACGGGCGCCTGCGGGGTGCGGCGCTCGGCGCGCTTGCCGGTGCGGGAGTGGTCGACGTGCGACTTCGGGACGCTGCGGTCCGCCGCGAGGGCCGACTCGCCGTAGCCCTGCACGCACTCCGGGTCCGGGCCGTCCATCGGCAGCCCGGTGAAGAACTTCGCCGCCATGCAGCCGCCGCGGCAGGAGTCGTAGTGGTCGCACTTGCTGCAGGCGCCACCGGTCTGCGGCGAGCGCAGCTCGGTGAAGAGGTCGGAGTGCTTCCACACATTCTCGAACCCGTTGTCGGCCACAATGTTCCCGGCCAGGAACTGCTCGTGGATCGCGAACGGGCAGGCGTAGACGTCGCCGACCGGGTCGATCAGGCAGACCACGCGGCCGGCGCCGCACAGGTTCAGGCCGGGCAGCGCGTCGCCGTAGGCGGACAGGTGGAAGAACGAGTCGCCGGTGAGCACGCCCTCGCCGTTCGCGACGAGCCAGTTGTAAAGCTCGCGCTGCTGCTCCTGCGTCGGGTGCAGCTCGTCCCACACGTCGGCGCCGCGACCCGACGGGCGCAGGCGGGTGATCCGCAGGGTGGCGCCGAAGCGGTCGGCGAGCGCCTTGAACTCGTCGAGCTGGCTGACGTTCTCGCGGGTCACGACGACGGAGATCTTCGCGTCCTTGAAGCCGGCTGCGGACAGGTTCTCCAGCGCGCGCACGGCCATGTCGAACGACCCCGGTCCGCGGACCGCGTCGTTGACCTCGGCGGTCGCGCCGTCGAGCGAGATCTGCACGTCGACGTAGTCGGACGCGGCCAGGCGGGCGGCGACCTTCTCGTCGATCCGCACGCCGTTGGTGGAGAACTTCACGCCCACCTGGTGGTCGGTCGCATAGTCGACCAGTTCCCAGAAGTCCGAGCGCACGGTCGGCTCGCCGCCGCCGATGTTCACGTAGAAGACCTGCATCTTCTGCAGTTCGTCGATGATCGACTTGCACTGCTCGGTGGTGAGCTCGCGCGGATCGCGCTTGCCCGACGACGACAGGCAGTGCACGCAGGACAGGTTGCAGGCGTAGGTCAGCTCCCAGGTCAGGCAGATCGGAGCATCCAGCCCCAGCTCGAACTGATCGACGAGCCGACCGACCGGCTTGGGCGGTTCCAGTACAGAGGTCATGGGTGTGTCCTCGGAAGTATCGGGATTCCGGGCGGAATCGGGTGGCGGTCGGGCGGGTCTGGAGCTATTCGTCGCGGACCAGCATGTGCGACTGCGCCAGGGTGGCGAGCGCGCGGACGTAGATCGACGAGTTCGAGTCGTCCACGTCGGCGGCCAGGCAGGCCGCGCGTGCATCAGGATGTTCGGGCAACGACTGCACCAACGACACCATCTTCTTGTTCTTGAGGAACGAGAGCTTGCGGGTGCCGAAGTGGTAGAGCAGCGCCCCGAACGGCTCGGGGCGCAGCGCCACCTGCGGGTGCAGTCGCCACCGGGCATCGAGCTCGAACCCGGAGGCGACGGCACTCATGATCAGTAGACCCCGCACATGCCGTCGATCGAGACTTCCTCGATCAACGATTCCTCGACAACCGCATCCTGCGCGGCGTCAACGGGGGCGTCGTGACGGTCGGACATGAGTTACCTCCCTCGAGATGGTGCAAGCCACATTCCAGGACTGCCGTGACTGCACCCTCGACTGTAACGGCATCGAGTGCATAATTGAACAGGTAGGAGGAAATCGTCATGTCAGCAGTCCCGAGAGAGGCCGGCCGCGCGGGTCGGCGCCCCGTGACGAGCACCGACCGGATCAGCGCGGCCGCCATCGAGTTGTTCGCGGAGCAGGGTTTCGAGGACACCAGCGTCGACCAGATCGCCGAGGCCGCGCACATCGGCCGGCGCACGTTCTTCCGCTATTTCCCGTCCAAGAACGCGGTGCCCTGGGGCGACTTCGACGCGCACCTGTCGCTGATGCGCGCCGAACTCGCCGCGACGCCGGCCGGCGCTCCGCTCGGCGAGGCGCTGCGCGCGGCGCTGCTGAACTTCAACACCTATCCGCCGGGCGAGGAACGCGCCCATCGCCGGCGGATGACGCTGATCCTGGGTGCGCCGTCGCTGCAGGCGTATTCGATGCTCATGTACACCGGCTGGCGACAGGTGATCGCCGACTACGTGGGCGACCGGATGGGCGTCGACCCGCGCGGGCACGTGCCGCAGACGGTCGCGTGGATGCTGCTCGGGGTCGCGCTCGCCGCCTACGAGCAGTGGCTGATCGACGAGTCGGCGGATCTGCTCGATCTGCTCGACGCGGGTGCGCGCACACTGACGGGCGGACTCGCCGCGTTCGGGTGACACCGACCGGAGTCGATGCCCGACGCGACGGGCCCGCCCGTGGAAAGCGGTTGCAGCCCAGGTCGGTTCGGGCCGGTTCAGACCGGCTCAGTGGCCGCCTGCCTGTCCGCGGGTGACTCCGCCGCACTGTCCGTCTCCGTGCGCGGCACCGTGAACGCGCCCGCCACCACGAGCCCGCCGACCACGAAGCACGCCAACGTGTACCAGACGCTCCCGATCGGCGTCCCCGACGCGGTCCGGCCGTGTACGGCGTCGGGGTAGTCCGGTAGCGCACTCGCCCACAGCACCCCGAACACAACCAGGTACGCCAGCGCGTACCAGCGCACGAGCGCGTTCGACCGGACCGCTCGTCCCTCGGTCCGCTGCGCCGACCACCCACGGGCGAGCACCGGGATCGCGACGACCGCGATCGCCACCAGTTCGGCCGCGTAGAGCACGCCGCGCACGGTGTCGCTCCAGGCACCGAAGACCGTCGCCGGCAAGGGCAGCACGAACGTGCCCACCGCCGCGGCCAATCCGACGACGACGGTGCGCCACACCAGTTGCCACGCGCCGAACCGCCGGCCGGCGTCGACCTGACGGCCGACGAACCACCGCACGCACAGCGTCAGCGACATCGGCCACAACGCGGCGAACACGACCACGCTGGGCAGCGGGACGGCATTGAACATCGGCTGGTTGACCTTGTTGCCGGTGTCCCACTCCCACCACCGCAGTTGCGGGCCGATCTGGTCGAAGATCTCGTAGAAGGCGTGATGGACGAAGCCCACGCACATCGCGCCGACGAACGTCCCGTGCCGCCGGAACACCCCGAGCATGCGGACGAGCTCATACGCGATCGTCGCCATGAACGGGTAGATCGCGATGATGTACAGCGGCAGTCTCCCCCACAGGAAGTCCACGCTGAACACGTTGTGCGCAAACATCGTTCCGAGGTACTCCTCGGTGCGGAACGTCGCCGGGAAGTAGATCGCCGGTTCGATGATGAACAGGAAGAACAGCGCACCGACCCAGAGCACCAGGTTGGTCGGGTCGCCGTGGCGGCGCAGCCGCACGATCGCGTAGATCAGCGTCAGCACAGCGCCGAGGATGATCGTCGCCTCGAGCACTGGCAGAGTCCAGTTCTCCAGGCCGAACGGGTTGCGGAACTCGACGAGTCCGCCGGCGGTCCTGCAGGAGAAGCCCATCGAATGGGCCAACTGGTCGAAGGTCGGTGAGCAGTGGTCGGCCATCGTTGCGCCCCTTACGATGCGACCGCGTCGGCGGTGTACCAGTGGGTGACGTCGTAGCCGGCCTCGTAGCGCTCGAACCACACGTCGGCGAGCACGGGCAACTTCTCGTGCGCCGGGTTGTGCTTGGGCAGCTGGCTGCGGATGATGCCCACCAGCGAGACCATCTGCTCACCGAGCGGCAGCACGTCGAACGCGCGCTCCATCGAGCCGAGCTCCTCGAACTGGAGGAACGGCAACAACTTGCGCAGCTTCTGCCCGCGCCGATGGTTGGCGAACATCGCGAGGGCGTCGACCTTGCGGTCCTCGAGCGGGACGTGCTCGTTGAATCCCGCGCAGGCGATCCGGACGACGTCGAGCACGTGCTTGAAGATCGACGGCGCCATGCGCATCCGGTACAGATCGCTGCCGACGAGCCCGTCGAAGATGATCAGCCCGGAACTGCGGTGCTCGACCTCCTCGACGAAGTGCCAGATGAACAGCGAGGCGACCCGGTCGTCGCCGGGACGGAACAGCGCCGCCTCGTTGTCGAGCATCAGCTTGAACACCGGGGTGAAGGTGGCCTCGAGGTCCGCGGTGTAGGCGAGCCGGTAGTCCAGCGACTTCTCCGCGGTGAGGTTGTCGAACGCGCCGATCACGTTGTCCAGGGTCTGCTGCAGCCCCGGGTAGCGCTTGATCAGCGCTGTCACGTGCTGGCGGTGCGCGGTCGAGTGCTGCCCCTCCTGGCGCATGAACGCCTCGGCCTCCTCGGCCAGTTCGGGATCGGTGAACCGCGGCTTGGCCTCGATGATCGAGTTCACGATCATCTTCTCGAAGCCGATGGCCAGGAACGAGACCGCGTTGGCCATGCTCGAGAACGCCGGGTTCTCCTCGTTCCAGCAGAAGGGCACGTCGTAATCCGCGAACGCGAATCGCATCTTCCGGACTTGCAGATCGGTCACCGTGGGCTACCTCTTCCTCAGACTCGGACCGACCGCGCCGGCAGGTGACCATACGCGCATCGGGACATCTGTATGATTAGAGAACGTGATGCCGGTCTCGTCAAGGCCTCCGTGTGAGCGTCCGTACCGTAAATCCGCTGTGATAGCGTCGGGCCGCTGATCAAGGCAGTCGGCGGGCACTTCGGCATGACCGACACGGTTCGAGTCGAGGAAGCGGACGGTGGCACGAAGACGCGGTTGGGGCGGTCACCCGCCGGTCGACGACGCCGAGGCCACCCGCCGGATCGTCGCCGCCGCAGTCGAACTCATCGGCCGCACCGGTGCGGAGATCAGCATCGCCGACGTGGCCGAGTCCCTCGGTGTCATCCGGCAGACGGTGTACCGCTACTTCCCCAGCGCCCACGCGCTCATGCAGGCCGCGGCCATCGCCTCCGTCGACGGCTTCCTCGACCGGCTGACCCGGCGCGTGTCCGGCTTGACCGACCCGGCCGAGGCGATGACCGAGGCCGTCATCTTCACGTTGACCGAGGTGCGCCGCACCCCGCATCTGGGCATCCTGCTGTCGAGCTCGTACTCGAACGTCCGGCCCGAGGGGCTCACCTCGCAGGAGGCGCAGGCCTTCGGGATGACGATGATCCGGCGCTTCGACGTCGACTGGGAGAGCCACGGATACGACGACGCGTCGCTCGGCGAACTGGTCGAGTACGTGCTGCGCACCATGCAGTCGTTCTTCCTCGCCCCCGGCGATCCACCCCGTGGCGACGACGACCTGCGCCGCTACCTGCGCCGCTGGATGGGCTCGGCGATCCGGGCCCAGGGCGACACCGCCGCAACGGGTTCGTAGCTCACAGCAGTTCGGCCGCACGCTCGGCGAGCATCACCGCGGTCGCGTGCGGTCCGCGGCTGGGCACCCGCGGAATCACCGACGTGTCGACGACCGCGAGCCCCTCGAGCCCGTGCACGCGGCACCGCTCGTCGACCACGGCGCCGGCATCGGGGTCCGGCCCCATCCGGCAACTGCCCGACAGGTGTTGCGAGGTCCCCAGGTGCGCCGAGATCCAGTCGTCGGTGCGGTCGACGTCGAGCGGCTGCGCCAGTGCGCGCAACTGCGGGGCGGCGAGAAGATCCAGCGCCAGGTCGAGCCCGTGTCGCGCGGACCGCCGGTCCGTCTCGAGTTCGAGGTAGCGGTAGCGCACCCGCGGAAGCCCCTGCGGGTCGGCGGGATCGAGCGTGATCTCGCCCCGGCTCGCCGGGTTCATCAGCGCGACACCGAGTTGCGGCGGCATCGCGGGGCTGCCCGCCACGAGATCGGTGAACGAGGCGGTGTAAGGCCGCAGTTCGTACTCGTCGCCGACGTTCAGGCACACCTGCAACACCGGGGTGCCGGGGCGGTGCATGGCTCCGTCGCGGTAGCGATACGGGACCGCGATCTCCGGATGATCACTGAACCCTCTTCCGACGCCGGACAATTCGTGCAACGGCGCAATCCCCACGCCGCGGAGTTCGTCTGCCGGTCCGATTCCCGAGCGCATCAGCAGCAGCGGGCTGCCGACCCCGCCCGAGCACAGCACGACCGTCCCCGCCGGGATCGTCTCGACGGTGCCGGCCCGCTCGACCTGCACCCCCACCGCCCGGTCACCGTCGAGCAGCACGCGGAGCACGCGGGTGTGGCCCCGGATCTCGAGGTTGTGCCGCGACCGGACCGGCAGCAGGTACGCGAGCGCGGTGTTGACGCGCACGCCGTCGCGGGCGTTCAACGGGACCGGCCCGATGCCCGCCGCCGCCGAATCGTTCTTGTCGGGTTCCGCCGGGAAGCCCGCGTCCAGTGCTGCGTCGTGGAACGCGGCACTGATCGGGTGCCGGCGATCCGGCGGGTCGCGGTGCACCGGGATCGGCCCGGAGTCGCCGTGCCGGGGCCCGCGATGGTCCAGATCTGTCTCGGAGCGGCAAAAGTACGGCAGGGCGGCGTCGTAGGTCCACAGGTCGCTGTCCCAGGCCGCGAGGTCTGCTCGGGTGGCCCGCACGAAGTAGCCGCCGTTGACCGCACCCGAGCCGCCGAGTCCGAACCCGCGCATGACCGGCACGCGGCGCGCATCGGTCAGGTGGCCGTCGTACCGCCAGGTCGCCGGCTCGCCCTCCCCCACCGGCAGCACGCCGAGATCGAGCAGGCGCGGCGGGATGCCTTCCGCCGCAACGTATCCGTCGCCGGCGTCGAGCAGCAGGACCCGGCGGTCGGGGTCTGTGCTCAGCCGTGCGGCCAGCACCGCACCGCAGCTGCCTCCCCCGACGATGACGACGTCGGCCGACGAGCCGGCCACGCGCTACAGCAGACCCGCCGCGCGGGCGGCGACCACGGCCTCGATCCGGTTGCCGACCGCGAGTTTGCGCATGAGCGTGCGCAGGTAGCTCTTGACGGTTTCGGCGCCGACGCTCATCTGCTCGCCGATCTCCGCGTTGGTGCGCCCGACCGCCACGTGGGTGAGCACCTCCACCTCTCGAGGGCTGAGCACCGGGTCCGTGCCGGGTGCGGGGCCAGGGACGGGGGTGCAGGACAACCGGTCGGCGATAGTCACCAGCTCGGCGCCGAGCCGGCGGTCGGCGACCTTCGTCGCCAGCGCCAGCAGGTCCGCGCGGGCGCCGTCGACGCGGGTCCACCGTCCGGTGGTGTCGTCGGCGAGGGCGGCACGTTCGGCCAGCGCCTCACGCACGGCGAGGTCCTGCTCGAGCAACCGGGCGCGACCGACCGCCGCCTCGACGGCGCGATCACCGATCCGCGCCGCACCCCGGGCCGCCACGTAGAGCACGGCCCGGACCGACCGGCCCACCACGACCGGCACACCGACGACCGCGCCGAGGCCCTCACCGCGCACGACCGCGTGGTCGTAGTCGTGGGTGATGGCCGCGGCGGTCGCGTAGTCGTGCACGATCACCGGCCGACGCAACGCCACCGCCTTGCCGCCGAGGCCGGCCCCGCTGCTCACCCGCAGCCCCTGCATCGACGTGCCCCGGGCGCCGACGAACTCGGTCAGGTGCAGTCGCGCGCCGCGCCCCATGGTGCCGCCGAAGGCGACCGGCAGACCGGTGTCGCGCCGGATCCGCAACACGGCCGCACGCACCGCGTCCTGGTCACCTCGCACAGTCGATCCTTCCCACCATGCAGTGGCGCAGGACACGCGCACACTGCGACGCACATCATATCCGCGGGACTCCGCCTGCGCCGCCGTTCACCACCCGCGCTGCATCCGACCGCCCACCGGAATGCCCCCTCCTCCGCGCCGCGAATCGCCATAGCATCGAGAACGGACCGAACGACACGGTTCGGCCAGGAACACCTGAACAACGACACGGTGGGAGCCGAAAGTGACCGACAGTCAGAACGCACAGCCCGGCATCGACAGCGGAAATGATTTCCGGGACCGCGTCGTCTTCATCACCGGCGGCGCCCGCGGGCAGGGCCGCACCCATGCGGTGGCCTTTGCGCAGCGCGGCGCGGACGTGGTGATCTGCGACCGCTGCGAGGACAGCCCCGCGGTCAAGTACCCGCTGGCCACCGAGGAGGACCTTGCCGAAACGGTCCGCCTGGTCGAGGCCACCGGGCGCAAGTGCCTGTCCGCGAAGCTGAACACCGCCGACCGCCCCGCCGTCGACGAGCTGGTGGCGCGCGCGCACGCCGAGTTCGGCAAGATCGACATCGCGATCGCCAACGCCGGCGTCTCGGTGATCGGCTCGATCGACACGATGTCGATCGAGACGTGGAACGAGGTCATCGCCTCGAACCTGACCGGCGTGTTCAACACCCTCGGCGCGGTCGCCCCCGGCATGATCGAGCGCGGCTACGGCCGGTGCATCACGATCTCGTCGATGATGGGCCGCCAGGGCGGCACCCAGCAGGCCGGTTACAGCCCGTCCAAGTGGGGCGTGATCGGCCTGACCAAGTCGGCCGCGCAGGACCTCGCCCCGCACGGGATCACCGTGAACGCGATCGCACCGGGCAACATCTCGACGCCGATGGTGCACAACGACGCGCTCTACTCGGTGATGCGCCCCGACCTGGAGAAGCCGACCTGGGACGACGTCGCGCCGGTCATGCAGTCGCTGCACGTGCAGCCGGTGCCGGTGCTCGAGCCGGAGGAGATCACCCGGGTGGCGCTGTTCCTCGCCGCCGAGGCGAGCGCACACATGACCGGCATCGTGGTGCCGGTCGACGCCGGCGTCGCCTCCCGGGTCACCGCCTGACCCACGGGCGCCATCCGGTGATGGCGGGTCCGGTCCCTCAGTAGAGTCGACAGTCATGACGCCGCCATCACCGCTCCCGGTCGATCCGATCGCCGAGGCGAAAAGGCAATGGGCCGCGCACGGTTGGGGCGATGTCGCGGACGGCATGGCCGCGGTCACCTCGATCATGCGCGCGCAACAGATCATGCTCGGCCGGGTGGAGGAACTGCTCAAGCCGCACGGACTGACCTTCGCGCGCTACGAGATGCTGATGCTGCTCACGTTCACCCGCACCGGGGCGCTGCCGATGGCAAAAGCCAGCGCCCGGCTGCAGGTGCACCCGACGAGCGTCACGAACGCCGTCGACCGGCTCGAACGCGCGCACCTGGTCCGGCGGGTCCCCCACCCCAGCGACGGCCGCGCCACCCTCGTCGAGATCACCGACGCCGGACGTGAACTCGCGCTGCGCGCGACCGACGACCTCAACGCGCAGGTCTTCGCGAAGCCCGGACTTCCCGCCGGCCGGCTCACCGAGCTGGTCGACGTGATCACCGAACTGCGCCGGGAGGCGGGCGACTTCACCGGCTGACGGTCCCGCACACGACGAAGCCCCACAACGTACTTACGTTGCGAGGCTTCGTCGTTCAGGAATCAGCTGTGATGCACTCGGCTGAGTTCGCCGACCTCGCGTTCGGGTCCGCCGGCCGACTCGAGCACCACGTCGGCGGTGTTCTCCTGGCCCGCCAGGATGCCGACCTGGACCGCGCTCGGCTGGTACGCGGTGGTCACCACCGTGTACTGACCGTCGGACAGTCCGTCGATCCGGTAACGCCCCTGCTGGTCGGTCACCGCCCGCGCGACCACAGCACCGGACGAGTCCAGTGCCGTGAGCGTCGCGCCCGCGAAGAATCGACCGTCCCGGGTGGTCACCACACCGGCGAGCCCGCCGACCGTCGACAGCACCATCTCGACCACGGCCGGCGTGCCCAACTCCACCTGCACGACCTGGGTTTCGGGCTGGTGCCCGGCGGCCGCGGCCGTGACGACGAGCTGGCCCTGCGGCAGACCGCCGATCCGGAACGAGCCGGCCTGGTCGGTCTCGGCCTGCGCGACCACGACGCCGGACGGATCGGTGACGACCACCCGCGCCTGCGCCGAACCGGTGCGCGACCGGACCGTGCCGGTGAGCACTCCGCCACCGGCGAGCGAGAAGTCCCGCCGCACCGGGCTGGAGCCGTCGACCATCACGCCGACCGCCTGCGGGTCGTATCCGGCCGCCGACACGATCAGCGTGTACTGCCCGGCGGGCAGTCCCCGCACCGCGTAGCTGCCGTCGGGTTCGACGAGGATGCGTTCGACCTGACTGCCGTCGGCACCCGCGACGGTCACCACGGCCTGCGGCGCCGCGACACCCTCCTCCGCCGTGACCTCGCCGGTCACCGACACCCGCGACGAGCCGTGCCGGCCGCCTGCCTCGGGAGTCATGTCCGGCTCCACGAGTTCACTCGGCCCCCAGCCGGCCTCGCCGGCGACACCGGCGAGCTCGGAGCCCAGCGACTCGTGCGGCGCGGCCGCGACGGCCGCCGTCTTCTTCGAGCCCGTCAGCAGCGAGGCACCGGCGCCGATCAGACAGGCCACGGCGGCGAAGATGAACGCCACCTTGAGACCGTCCTGGAACGGCCCGGAGATCAGGTGCGGGAAGAACTCGAGACCGGTCAGGTGTGCCTGCTGCGAATCGCTGAGCATCTGCAGGTGCGGGCCGAGGAGTTCCTTGATCGGGTTGTAGCCGAGGAACGCGGCGAACAGGATCGCCACCGCCGGCAGGTGCGAGATCTGCGAGGCCATCTCCGACGGCACGCCGTTGCCGGTCAGCCCGCCGAACATCGCCGACGGCAGGTGGCTGCTCAGGCCGGCGATCATCAGGCTGAAGAACAGGCCGATCGAGAGCACCATGGCGGAGTTCTGGAAGGTGGTCATCATGCCCGCGCCCGAACCGCGCGCGTTGGCCGGCAGGCTGTTCATCACCTCGGCCCGGTTCGGTGAGGCGAACAACCCCATGCCGACACCGTTGAGCAGCAGGATCACCGCGAACGCCCAGTAGTTGAAGTTCACCGGCAGCGCGATGAGCAGTCCGAACGTGCCGGCGGTGATGAGCAGGCCGGTGCTGGTGAACCACTTCGCCCCGAGCTTGTCGGAGATGATGCCTGACACCGGCGCGGTCGCGAGGAAGCCGATCGTCATCGGGACCATGTAGATGCCCGCCCACAGCGGCGTGCGGGTGTAGTCGTACCCGTGCTGCGGCAACCAGATGCCCTGCAGCCAGATGATCAGGATGAACTGCAGGCCGCCGCGTCCGAGCGAGGCCATCAGGTTCGCGACGTTGCCCCAGGTGAAAGCCTTGATCTTGAACAGGTCCAGGTTGAACAGCGGGTTGGGAACCTTGGTCTCGATCACGACGAACGCGGCCAGCACGATGACGCCGCCGATCAGGCAGGACAGCACCATCGGGCTACCCCAGCCCATCGCCGAGGAGCCATACGGCTGGATGCCGTACGTGATGCCCACCAGCACGGCGACCAGGCCGACCGCGAAGGTGATGTTGCCCCACCAGTCCATCTTCGCGTGCTGCCGCACGCCGGTGTCGTGCAGCTTCAGGTACGCCCAGATGGTGCCGAGCACGCCGAACGGCACCGACACCAGGAAGATCAGGTTCCAGTTGATCGGCGCGAGCACGCCACCGATGAGCAGACCGATGAACGAACCGGCAATCGCCGCGACACCGTTGATGCCCAGCGCAAGTCCGCGCTGATTCGCGGGGAACGCGTCGGTGAGGATCGCCGACGAGTTGGCCATCAGGAACGCGCCGCCGACGCCCTGGATGATGCGCCACACGATCAGCCAGATCGCCGCGCCAGGGCCGTCGAACCACGTTATGGCCAGGAATATCGAGGAGATCGTGAAGACCGCGAAGCCCATGTTGTACATGCGGGCGCGGCCGTACATGTCGCCGAGCCGGCCGAAGCTCACGACGAGCACCGCGGTGACGACGAGGAAGCCCATCATCATCCACAGCAGGTAACTGGTGTTACCGGAGTCCAGCGGGTTGAGCTTGATGCCCTTGAAGATGTCGGGCAGTGCGATCAGGACGATCGACGAGTTGATGGTGGCGACGAGCATGCCGAGCGTGGTGTTCGACAGCGCAATCCACTTGTAGTTCGGACCGAGATCCTCGATCGAACGGTGCTTGCGGCCCTTACTCTCGCCGGTCCCACCCTCTTGTCTGGCGGCCGGAGCCGTGGTTGTTTCGGCCACTACCGTCTCCTTCCCCGGGGGATCGGGTTCACTAACGCGAACAAGTATTTAGAAGATTTAAGTATCGTACGGTATTCATTGCATGACACAAGCATCGAAGTCGGCGTGACTTCCGTCTCACCGGGATGCGCCGGTGTCACCGCAGGTCAGGACTCCTGCCGCACGGCCTGGATGTCGATCTCGATGCGAACGGCATTGCCGATCTGCGCCACGCCGGACAGCAGCCGGGTGTCCATCGAGATCTCGAAATCCTTGCGCCGCAGCTCCGTGACGCCCCGGAAGGCCAGTCGGTCGTTGCCCCAGGGGTCCTCGACCTGCCCCAGGTAGTCCACCTGCAGCGGGACCGACTTGCTGACACCGTGCAGGGTCAGCTCGCCGTCCAGCGACCATCGACCGTCGCCCAGCGCGGTCAGCCCGGCGCCGCGGTACTCCATCAGCGGGAAGTTCTCGATGTCGAGGAAGTCGGCGGACTTGAGGTGTTCGTCGCGGGTCGCGTTGCCGGTGTCCAGGCTGCGCACCTGCATCTGCGTCGACACCCCGGACCGCTCGACCTGGTCGGCGACCACGACCTGACCGGTGAATTCGGTCAGCCGTCCGCGCACCACCGCGATGCCCAGGTGCCGCGCGGTCAGGCCGATGGTCGAGTGTGCCGGATCGATCGCCCAGGTGCCGGGCGGCGGGACCTCCGAGCCGGCCGCGCGGGTCATCGTGACTACGCCCAGCGCCAACGTCCCCGTCGGCGGCACGATCGCCAGCTTGGCGACGGGGTCGAAGCCGGGGGCCGTCACGATCGCCGTGTAGGTGTCTGCGGGCAACTGCTCGCTGCACACGGCGCCGTCCGCATCGGCCGGCACCCTGGCCACCTGCTCGCCCGCGAGCGTGGTGACGGTCAGCACCGCATCCGGCACCGTCCATCCGTCCGCGGTGCGCAGCTGCGCGTCGATTCCCTTCGTCTGGGCCATGGTCACTGCCCCTCCTCCACTCCGAGCCGGACATCGTGGTTCACATACGAGCCGCCGACCACCCGCAGAACGGTGGTCACCGGACGGTCGCCCGAGGCGATGACGGTGTGCGGCCCCGCGGTCAGTCCGGCGAAACGGTGCTCGCCCGCCTCGTCCGCATCGGCGACCCCGACCACGTCACCGGCGCCGTCGAGCACGGTGATCCGGGCACCGGGCACCGCCGTCCCCGAGTCCACCCCGGTCGAACCCGCCCCGGCCGATCCCGACCCCGTCGACACTGCCGAGTGCACCCGCACCCGCAATTCGGTGGCCGACGACAGCACGACCTCGCAGGTCGCCGCGCCGATGTCCGGCACCGCCACCGTGGCCGCGGCCGGCCGGAACGAGCCGCCCGCCGCCACCAACGTGTACACCCCGCCCGGCAAATCGGCGACCGCGTAGCCGCCGCTCTCGTCCGTGGCGACCGCTCGCACCACCTCGCCGCGCGCGTCGGTGAGCGTGACCGTCGCCCCTGCCACCCCGCGACCACCGTCCGTGCGGACCGTGCCGGTCAGGCTGGCGGTGCCGCTGAGCTCGACGTCGACCTCGACCGGGTGGTCCCCGACGGTGACGGAGAGTGCCTGCGGCTGCTGCAGACCGGCCGAGGCGATGAGCACATAGGTCCCCGGCTCGGGCGCCTCGACCGCGAACCCGCCGTCGGACCGGGTGTGCGCACGCCCGACCTGCCTACCGGTCGGATCGATCAGCGTGAGCACCGCGCGCTCGACACCGCCACCGTCTGCGCGGTGGACCCTTCCCCTGATCGTCCGCCCGGCTGCCCCGACCGGGACCTCGCCTGTTGATGGATCAGACATGACGGAGCGCACCTGCCTTTCTGGTTCGTCGCACACGACACCGCACGCGAGTGAATTAATTGCGGTCTACAAGTATCTATCCCCGGACTACAGCATTACCCCGCAGCCCTCGGCTGCGCAAACCGCCCTCCGTACGCATCACTGCGTTCTGTTGACACGGCCGTAACCCGGATGGTCGACAATGGAGGCAGCCCGCGTCGGCGTCGCGGCAGCCCGCCGGAGGTGCTCGTCGCTGCGACGGCGTTCTCGACGGAGATGGCCGACAACCGGCCCCGGCGGAGGCTGCCCGACGGCAGCCTGGGCGACCGCTGTGGCCGACGACCAGCGAGATGATGCGATGAACACCCGATCCCCAGCACCCCTGCGAGCCCTCTCCGCGCCCGTCGTCCGGACCGAGCATCGGACGGTGCACGGATATCGGCGTGTGTTCCGCACCGCCGGCGATGGCGACCAGGTGCTGCTGCTCGTCCACGGGATCGGCGACAACTCCGACACCTGGAGCGAATTGCTGCCCCGACTGGCCGAGCGATACACCGTCGTGGCGCCGGATCTCCTCGGTCACGGGCGCTCCGACAAGCCGCGCGCCGACTACTCGATCGCGGCCTATGCGAACGGTATGCGCGATCTCATGGACGTGCTGGGCATCGACCGGGCCACGCTCGTCGGGCACTCGCTCGGCGGTGGGGTCGCGATGCAGTTCGCCTACCAGTACCCCGATCGTGTGGAACGGATCGTGCTCGTCAGCACCGGCGGGGTCACCCGCGACGTCAACCCGATACTCCGGTTGATCTCCATTCCGCCTGTCGGGCACGCGTTGACGGCGCTGCAGCTGCCCAGGGCAGACATCGCCCTCGCCGGCCTCGGGCGTGCGCTCGGCGGTCTGCGCGGCTACCCGCTGTTCCACGACACCGACGATCTGGTGCGCGTGTTGTCGTCGTTTTCCGGCCCGACCGCACGTGCGGCCTTCCTGCGCACCCTTCGGGCGGTGGTCGACTGGCGCGGTCAGGTCGTGACCATGCTCGATCGCTGCTATCTGACGGCAGACATCCCGACGCAGATCGTCTGGGGCGACCACGATCTCGTCATCCCGGTTCGGCATGCCTACCTCGCGCATGCGGCGATGCCGGGATCACACCTCGAGATCTTCTGCGGCGCAGGACATTTCCCCCACCATGACGACCCTGAGCGCTTCCTGGCGGTGGCCGAGCAGTTCCTACGCACGCCGGCCGCAGAATACGATCCGGCGCGGCGGCGCCAGTTGCTCGACGAGGGCGTCCACACCGCGGACCTCACCGGTCCGGTCGCCACCCGCGCTGCCGTGATCGATGCGATCGCGGCCGACGAACGCAGCGCCACCTGACCGCGCAGACCGCGGACCGCAGGCAGCTTGCGGCCGGCGGCAGGCGATCAAAACGGGGATTGATCGGATTCGTCGTCACCGTCACCGCCATTCACTGAGTCATTGCTGTTCCGGCCGAACATGATTCGCAGGTGGCGTTCACTTCGCGCGGTGGCGTTGTCGATGCGTTGTTGGTTGATTCGGCCTTCGGTGTGGATGCGGGCCGCGCGGTTCTGGGCGCGGGTCCGGTGGCGGCGGACATCAACGCCAACATGCGCTCCGCGACCACCTCCTCGAGCCGATGCAGACCCACCATCACATCAACCAGCCGCACATCGGTGAGCACAGCCGGTGACCCCACCGCGCCGACCACCGAATCCCGCAACGAATCGAACATGTGAGCGACACTACGGTCGGCCACCGACAGAATCCGGACTTCGCTCAAGACAAAGACTCCCGCCCCTCCCGACACTCGGGAGAATCCGTTGCGACCGGCCCCGAAGGGTCGTACCTTGACTGCACCGGTTCGGTCAACGGCACCGACCGCACGCCCGGCAGAAAGCTGGTCATGCCCAACGCCATGGTGCACAACGTGATCGGAGGACCGCCGATGCCCATCGGAACCGCTTGCCGTTTGGATGCCACCCGATGAGCGGCCTGCCCGAACGCATCGCGCGACGCCTGACCGTCCCGCTGATCGCCGCACCGATGCTGCGGGTGTCCGGCCTCGACCTCACCCTCGCGGCCTGCCGTGCGGGCGTGATCGGCACGTTCCCCACCGCCAACGCACGAACAACGGAACGCCTCGAGGACTGGCTCACCCGGCTCGACGCCGAGATCGCCGACAGTTCTTCGACCTTCGCGCCGTACTGCCCGAACCTGATCATCCGGCAACCGCGGTTGCAGGAACACCTGGACTGTCTGACCCGCCACCGGGTGGAGATGGTGATCACCAGCGTCGGCTCGCCCGCCGCGGTGATCACCCCGCTGCACGACAACGGCACTCTCGTGTTCGCGGACGTGGGCACGCTCGCCCATGCCGAACGCGCGGCCGCGGCCGGGGCGGACGGACTGGTGCTGCTGACGGCCGGCGCGGGCGGACAGACCGGCTGGCAGAACCCGTTCGCCTTCGTCCGTGCGGTGCGCGAGTTCTTCGACGGACCACTGGTCGTCGCCGGCGGCATCTCGGACGGGCACGCGCTGTGGGCGGCGCGGGTGGCCGGATTCGACCTCGGCTACATGGGCACCCGCTTCATCGCCGCGCAGGAGAGTCTCGCGGCGGACGGCTACCGCAGCGCCCTGTGCGCGAGCACCCTCGACGACGTGGTGCTCACCCGCGCCTTCACCGGCCTGCGCTCGAGCATCCTGGCGCCGTCGATCCGCGCGAACGGCCTCGACCCGGAACGGCTCGACGAGACGATCACTCCCGCGGACTCGACGCAACTGTACGGCGACAAGGCTTCCGGTCCGCGTCGTTGGCACGACATCTGGAGCGCCGGGCATTCGGTGTCCGGGGTCAAGCGGGTCGAGCCGGCCTCCGGCATCGTCGCGCAGACGGCGACCGAGTATGAGCAGGCGCGACAGCACACCCTGGCGATGCTCACCGATGACCCGAAAGGTCGACTCCGATGACAGCGGGCAACCCGACCACCGGCTCGACGCCGCACCCCCAGTCGGGACCCACCGTCGGCACCCTCACCGAGCGTGCGCTGCGGCGCCATCCGAACCGGGTCGCCTTCTCCTGGGACGGCGGCGAACTCACGTATCGCGGCGCGCTCGCGCTGATCGGCGAACTGCAGGCCGCACTCCATGCAGTGGGTCTGCGCCGCGGGCGCACGCTCGCCCTGCTCGGCGGCAACCGTGCCCAGCTGTGGTGTGCCGGATCCGCCGCCATCGCACTGGGTTCCGCGGTGACCTGGCTGCACCCGCTCGGCTCCCTCGACGATCAACTCTTCCAGCTGACCGACGCCGATGCCGCCGCGCTGGTCGTCGACGAGCGCACCTTCGGTGACCGTGGCGCGCAACTCGCCTCCCGCTGCGCCGACCTGGGCATCCCGGTGTACGCGCTCGACGCGTGCTCGTTCGCGCCGGACCTGTTGTCGATCGCCCGATCCGGCGGTGGCGGACACTTCACCGACCTCGCCGAGCCGACAGACGTGGTCAACATCGGCTACACCGGCGGAACCACGGGGCGACCGAAGGGTGCGATACGCCGGCACGGCGCCAATGTCGCACTGCTGCAGACGGTGCTGGCCGAGTTCGAGTTGCCCGCGACTCCGCGCCTGCTGGCGGTGGCGCCGATCAGTCACGCCGGCGGCAGCAAGATCCTGCCGACGCTGGTCCGCGGCGGCACCGTCCACCTGGTGACCGGGTTCGACCCGGATCGGGTGGTGACCGCGATCGCCCGCCATCGGCTCAACTGCACGCTGCTCGTGCCCTCGATGATCTACCAGCTGCTCGACCATCCGGCGGCCACTCGCACCGACCTGTCCTCGCTGGAGCTGATCCTCTACGGCGCCGCGCCGATCTCGCCGACCCGGCTGGCCGAGGGGCTCGACCGGTTCGGACCGGTGTTCGCGCAGATGTTCGGCCAGACCGAGTGCTATCCGATCTCGTTCCTGCGCACCGCCGATCACCGCGTGGACCGCCCGGACCTGCTCGGATCGTGTGGTGTCCCGGTCGCCGGGGCGAGCGTGTCGATCCGCGACGACGACGGCGTCCCGGTGCCCCCGGGCGAGCCCGGCGAACTGTGTGTTCGCGGGGCCACCGCAATGGAGGCCTACCGCAATCAGCCCGACCTGACCGCCCGGGTGTTCGCCGACGGCTGGCTGCACACCGGCGACATCGCCCGCGCCGACGACCGCGGCTACCTGCACATCGTCGACCGCAAGAAGGACATGATCGTCTCCGGCGGGTTCAATGTGTACTCGCGCGGCGTGGAGGACGCCCTGAGCACCCACCCGGCGGTCGCGACCGCCGCGGTCTACGGCACCCCGGATCCACGCTGGGGCGAATCCGTCACCGCGACCGTTGTTCTCAAGCCGGGGGCGACGGCATCCGCCGACGAGCTGGCCGGGCACGTACGCGGGGTCAAGGGCAGCCTGCAGGCCCCGAAGCGGGTCGTGTTCGCCGACCGGTTGCCGCTGACCGCGCTCGGCAAGGTGGACAAGCGCCGCCTGCGCGCCGACTGGGACCCGGCATAGCCCGACCGGTACCGCCCCGAGGGAACGGCCCCCGGGGCGGCGTGGCCGTCAGCGGTGCGTGAAGGTCGCGGGCCGCTTCTCAACGAAGGCGGCCATGCCCTCTTTCTGGTCGTCGGTGGCGAAGGTCGAGTGGAACAGCCGGCGTTCGAACCGGATCCCCTCGGCCAGGGTAGTCTCGAAGGCACGCCCGACCGCTTCCTTGGCCATCATCGCGATCGGCAGCGACATGCCAGCGACCGTTTGCGCGACCTCGATCGCCGTGTCCAGCAACTGATCCGCGGCCACCACCCGCGAGACCAGGCCCGCGCGTTCGGCCTCGGCGGCGTCCATGTTCCGCCCGGTCAGGCACAGGTCCATGGCCTTGGCCTTGCCTACCGCCCGGGTCAGCCGCTGCGAGCCGCCGATGCCCGGGATCACACCCAGCTTGATCTCCGGCTGGCCGAACTTCGCGGTGTCCGACGCGATGAGGATGTCGCAGATCATCGCGAGCTCGCAGCCGCCGCCGAGCGCGTACCCGGACACCGCCGCGATGGTCGGGGTGCGCAACTGCGCCAACCTGTCCCACGCGGCGAACCAGTCGTCCAGGTAGACGTCCATGTAGCTCTTCGGCGCCATCTCCTTGATGTCGGCACCGGCGGCGAACGCCTTGGCCGATCCGGTGATGACGATCGCGCCGACCGACGGGTCGCGGTCGAGTTCGGTGGTGGCCGCGACCGTCTCCTGCATCACCGTCAGGTTCAGTGCGTTGAGCGCCTCCGGCCTGTTGAGCGTCACGATCGCGACCCGGTCGCGTCGCTCGACCTTGATCGTCTGGTAGTCGGTCACTGCTGGTTCTCCTCGGATCGGTGGCGGATGTCGGTGACGATGGCGGAAAAGTCACGGTCGGCGTGCTGCTCGCCGAACTGTTCGTAAATCTGCGCGGCGAGCAGGCCGAGCCGGCCGTCGATCCCGTTCACCCGCAGCGCGTTCGCCGCCAGCCCGAGGTCCTTGCGCATCAGCGCGGTGGCGAAGCCCGGCTCGTAGTCGTTGTTCGCCGGGCTCGTCGGCACCGGACCGGGCACCGGGCAGTACGACGTCAGCGACCAGCACTGCGCGGAGGCGTTGGACGCGACGTCGAAGAACGCCTGGTGCGACAGCCCGAGCTTCTCGCCGAGCACGAACGCCTCGCTGACCGCGATCATCGAGATGCCCAGCACCATGTTGTTGCAGATCTTCGCGGCCTGACCGACCCCGGCGCCACCGCAGTGAACCACCTTGGCGCCCATGATCTCCAGCAGCGGGCGAGCCGCCTCGAAGTCCTCGTCGCCGCCTCCGACCATGAACGCCAGCGTGCCGGCGCTCGCCCCGGCCACACCGCCGGACACGGGTGCATCGAGCGCACGATGCCCGGCCGACGCGGCCAGTTCGGCCGCAGCCTTCGCGTCGGCGACGTCGATGGTCGAACTGTCGATGAACAGCGTCCCCGGCCGCGCCGCCTGCAGGACTTCGCCGTAGACGTCCAGTACCAGCTTGCCGTTGGGCAGCATGGTGATCACCACGTCAGCCGCGGCCGCGGCCTGCCCGGCCGAGTCGGCGAGTTCCAGTCCATCGATGCGGGCCTGCTCCAGTGCCGCCGGCACCAGGTCGAAGCCGATCACCCGATGGCCCGCCTGCACCAGGTTCGCGGCCATCGGGCCGCCCATGTGTCCGAGACCGATGAATGCGATCGTGCTCATCTCACTGTCCTTGTCCGTCGTCGTTGCAGCGGAAACATCATCAACTCAGCCCCAGTTCCTCGTCGCCCAACGGCGCGAAGAACTCCGCGACCTGATGCACGGTCACCTCTTCGAGCCGCGCCGGCGACCACTGCGGAGTGCGGTCCTTGTCGATGACCTGCGCGCGGATGCCCTCGGCCAGGTCTGCCGAGCGCAGGCACGCGCTCGAGACGCGGTACTCGACGTCGAGAACCTCCTCGAGCAGGTCCAGTCGCTCCGCCTCCTGGATGGAACGCAACGTCACCTTCAGCGCCGTCGGGGACTTCCCGCGGATCTGCTCGACCGCCTTCGCCGCCGCCGGATCGGTCTCGCTGGCCAGCCATTCGAGGATGTCCTCGACGGTGTTGGCGCCGAAGCAACGATCGATCCAGGCGCGCTGCGCCATCCGCTCCGAGGCGGGCGCCGGCTGCGCGAACCGGGCGATCGCCTCGTCCGCCGGCTGATCCTCCAGCACCGCAGCCAATTCGGCGAGTCGGCCGCTCGGCACGAAGTGGTCGGCGAACCCGGCGGCGACCGCATCCCCGGGACCGAGCCGCTCGGTGGTCAGCGCGGCGTGCACCCCGATCGCACCGGGCGTGCGTGCGAGCAGGTAGGTGCCGCCGACGTCGGGCACGAAGCCGATACCGACCTCGGGCATGCCGATCGACGACCGCTCGGTGACGACGCGGTGGCTGCCGTGGGCGGAGATGCCGACGCCGCCGCCGAGCACGATGCCGTCCATGAACGCCACATACGGCTTCTCGTAGTTCGCGATGCGCGCGTTCAGGATGTACTCGTCCCGCCAGAAGTCGAGCGATCCGCGACCGTCGCCCCCGGACTGGATCGCGCGGGCGTCACGGTGGATCGCGACGATGTCGCCACCGGCGCACAGCCCGCGCTCCCCCGCGCCGGTGACCAGCACCGTCTGTACCTGCGGGTCGTCGGCCCACTCGAGCAGTGCGGCGTCGATGCGCCGGACCATCTCGTGGTCGAGGGCGTTGATCAGCTTGGGCCGGTTGAGCGTAATCCTGCCCAGCCGTCCGACCTTCTCGATCAGTACCTTGCCGCCGGGGTCGCCCCCTGCCTCGCTCATGCCAAACCTGCTTTCGGTTCCGTCACGGTGCGCGCGATGATCACGCGCATGATCTCGTTGGTGCCCTCCAGGATCTGGTGCACACGCAGATCCCGCACGATCTTCTCGATGCCGTACTCCGTGAGGTAGCCGTAACCGCCGTGCAGTTGCAGCGCCTTGTCGGCCACCTCGAAACCCGCGTCGGTGACGAAGCGTTTGGCCATCGCGCACAGTCGCACCTTGTCGGGCGCGTCCGCCTCGAGCGCCGCAGCGGCCCGCCACAGCAGCGTGCGCGACGCCTCGAGCGCCGTGGCCATGTCCGCCAGATCCGCCTGCAGCACCGGCGAATCGATCAGTGCCGCACCGAAAGCCCGGCGCTGTCCCAGGTATTCGACAGTCCGGTCGAAGGCCGACTGCGCCCCGCCGAGCGAACAGGCCGCGATGTTGATCCGCCCGCCGTTGAGCCCGTTCATCGCGATCGAGAACCCGGCGCCCTCGACACCTCCGAGCAGGTTCTCGGCCGGCACCCGCACGCCGTCCATGATCACCTGCCGGGTCGGCTGAGCGTGCCAGCCCATCTTGTGTTCGTCGGCGCCGAAGGACAGGCCAGGCGCGTCCTTCGGGACGAGGAACGCCGAGATGCCCTTCGGCCCCGGACCGCCCGTGCGGGCCATGACCAGGTAGACGTCGGAGGTGCCGGCGCCGGAGATGAACTGCTTGACCCCGTCGAGCACGTAGCCGTCGCCGTCGCGAACCGCCTTGGTGCTCAATGCCGCCGCGTCCGAGCCGACACCGGGTTCGGTCAGGCAATAACTCCCGAGGTGCTCCATCGAGCACAGCCCGGGCAGCCACAGTTTGCGCTGTTCGGCCGTCCCGTATCGGTCGACCATCCACGCGACCATGTTGTGGATCGACACGTACGCGGCGATCGTCGGGCACCCGGTCGAGAGCTGCTCGAAGACCCGCACCGCGTCGAGCCGGCTCAGCCCGGACCCGCCCACGTCCTCGGCGACGTAGATCCCGCCCATCCCGAGCCCGGCGGCCCGGCGCAGCACGTCCACCGGGAAGTGTTCGGTCCGGTCCCATTCCACCGCATTCGGCGCGAGGAACTCGTCGGCGAAGTCGCGCGCGGTGTCGACGATGGCGCGCTCGTCGTCGGTCAGCACGAACATGACGCGCTCAGTCCATCGTCGGCAGCACGAAGTGGTCGGCGTCTTCCTTGAAGCCGGACGGCCACCGCTGCGTGATGGTCTTGGTCTTGGTGTAGAAGCGGATCGAGTCCGGGCCGTGCTGGTTCAGGTCGCCGAATCCGGACCGCTTCCACCCACCAAACGTGTGGTACGCCACCGGAACCGGGATCGGCACGTTGACCCCGACCATGCCGGTGTCGACCCGGCTGCTGAAATCGCGAGCGGTGTCGCCGTCGCGGGTGAAGATCGACACGCCGTTGCCGTACTCGTGCTCACTCGGCAGGCGCAGCGCCTCCTCGTAGTCCTTGGCCCGCACGATCGTCAGCACCGGCCCGAAGATCTCGTCGAGGTAGATCTTCATCTCCGACGTGACGCGGTCGAACAGCGTGCTGCCGAGGAAGAACCCGTCTTCGTGCCCGGGGACGGTGATCTCGCGGCCGTCGAGCACGAGCTCGGCGCCCTCGTCGACACCGATCTGGATGTACTTGCGCACCCGCTCGACCGCATCGGCGCTGACCAGGGGTCCGTAGTCGACGCCAGGTGCGTCCGAGGCGCCGATCTTCAGCTTGCCGATCCGCTCGATCAGCTTCTCGCGCAACCGGTCCGCGGTCTGCTCACCGACCGGGACCGCCACCGACAGCGCCATGCAGCGCTCGCCTGCTGAGCCGTACGCGGCGCCGACCAGCGCGTCCGCCGCCTGGTCGAGGTCGGCGTCCGGCATGATGATCATGTGGTTCTTCGCGCCGCCGAAGCACTGGGCGCGCTTGCCGTGCGCCGCCGCGCCGCTGTAGATGTACTCGGCGATGTCGGAGGAGCCGACGAAGCCGAGCGCACGCACCCGCGGGTCCTCCAGCAGCGCGTCGACGGTGTCCTTGCCGCCGTTGACGACGTTGAACACCCCGGCCGGCAACCCCGCCTCGATGAACAGTTCGGCCAGCCGCAGCGGCACCGAGGGATCCCGCTCGGAGGGCTTGAGGATGAAGGCGTTTCCGCAGGCCAGCGCCGGTCCGGCCTTCCACAGCGGGATCATCGCCGGGAAGTTGAACGGGGTGATCCCCGCGACCACCCCGAGCGGCTGACGCACCGAGTAAACGTCGATCCCGGTGCCGGCGCCCTCGGTGTACTCGCCCTTGAGCAGGTGCGGGATGCCCACCGAGAACTCGATGACCTCCAGGCCGCGCTGCACGTCGCCGCGCGAGTCGGCGATGGTCTTGCCGTGCTCCGCGGACAGCATCGCCGCGAGGGTCTCCATGTCGTCCTGCGCCAACGCGATGAACCGCATCAGCACCCGTGCGCGCCGCTGCGGATTCCACGACGCCCACTCCTTCTGCGCGGCAGCGGCATTCGCGATCACCTGCGCGGTCTCATCCTTGCTCGCGAGCGGCACCCGGGCCTGCACCCGGCCGGTGCTCGGGTTGTACACGTCCGCGAACTCGCCGCTGGTACCGGCCACGCGCGCGCCGCCGATGAAATGGGTCAACTCCTGAACCATCGTGGAGCCTGCTTTCCTCTGGTCATCTGCAAAGAACCGGCGCCCGTCGCGCCGTGAGCGTCCTCCGGGAGCCGATACGGAGACCCCCGTCACACGACCGAGAATATAGTAGGAAGTCCTAGTATGTCGAGATTCGGCAGCACTCCGAGTCATCGGCACAGGTCAGCAGCCGTTCGGGAAAGGCGCCGGCCACGGCGAGCCGCCGCGAATGCCGCACCCCAGCCCGCGAGGTCTACCGATGTAGCTTGTCAGCGATTCAGGGTGTCGTCGATGAAACGCAGAGGCAGCGTCATCACCGCACCGACGCTCGGCGGCGGCACCCCGCCATCCTCGATGACGCCGAGATGCCGCCGTACCGACGAAAGCCTGGGTGATCTGATCCACGCTCCCGGTGAAATGCACCGCCACGACCGGCTGGACGCCGGACATCGTCAGGTCGTCCGGTCCGGAGTACTGGCGCGCTCCGCTACTCGTCGACGGAGACGTCCCCACGGCATCAACGTGGAGCAGTCCCGCGCCACCGACGTTCACCGGCGCCCCACCACCGTGCGGGATCGCTTGTGCGTCCGGCTTCACCTGCCAGAACACGCTTCACTCACCGGTCAGTGTGAACAGAACCAGATCGAAGTCGCCGTGGCGCTCGATACCGACACCGGCGGCAGTCACGTCCGCCGGCGGTACCGAAGACCTCGGCTGCCCCGATGGCAGGGAGCGCAAGGACGGCGGCGCAGTCGGCTGCTCGACGACCGACGGAGCCGCCGGGACGGAGCCCACATCCGCCCCCGCGACCCCCCCAGTTACGGGCGGTGCCCGCGCACCGTCAGTCCCGGGACCGCGGTAGCGCGGTGGCGATCACCGCACCGACCAGTCCGGCCGCCGCGGCGATGGCGAACGCCACCGTGAACCCGTGGGCGGAGTAGACGACGCCGTGGGAGCCCACCTGCAGCACGTTCTGCGCGAGGACCGCGAAGCCGATCGTGGAGAGCAGGCTGCCCGACAGCGCCTGGGCCATGCCGGTGAAGTTCGATCCGACGGCGCGCTGATGCGGCGGCAGCGCCTGCAGCACAAGGTTCGGGACGGCGGCGTACACCATGCACCCGAAGCCGACCACCGCCCACGCCGCGATCACCAGCCAGGCCGAACCCGGCACGGTCGCCAGGATGATCGCACCGAATCCGATCAGGAACGCGCCGAGCATCAGGTGGCGCCGGAAGCCGATGCTGCGGGCGGTCGCGCCCACGAAGAATCCTGCGGCGACGATGCCGACGCCGCCGGGCAGCATCCACCAGGCCATGTCGGTCACCGACAGACCGAAGCCGTAGGAGGCGGCCTCGCTCGGGGTCTGCATGAGCATCGGCAGCAGGCTCGAGATCAGCGTCGTCGCGCCGTAGGCGATGCCACCGGCCAGCAGCGTCAGTCCCAGTTTGCGGCTCGCGAGCATCCGCACCTCGATCAGCGGCTCCGCGACGGCGCGCTCCCACAGCACCCAGCCGACGATGGCGGCCACGGCGATCACGAAGCAACCGACGGTCCGGACGCTGATCCAGTGCCAGTGCGACCCCTGCGACAGGCCCAGCATCAGCAGGAACAGGCCGAGCGTGAGCAGCACCGCGCCCGGCCAGTCCACCTTGGTACGCGCCCGCACAGGCGTCTCCGGCACGAAGGCCAGCGCGAGCAACCCGCCGAGGGCGCTCAGCCCGAAGGAGAACCAGAACACCGCGGAGACCCCGACGTGATCGATCAGCACGCCGGTGGCCAGCGGCGCGATGACGGTGATGACGCCGACACCGGTGTTGGCCAGGCTGATCGAGATCGGTTGCAGGCGTTCGGGGAAGATGTCGCGAATCAGCGTGTAGCCGAGCGCGGTGAAGGCGAACCCGACGCCGGACAGGAACCGCCCGGCGATGAGGATCGGGAACGTCGGCGCGAGAGCGGAGATGAGACCGCCGGCCGACGAGATCACCGCGGTCACCACGATCATCCGCTTCTTGCCGTGAATGTCGGCGAGCTTGCCGAGCAGCGGCGAGGACACGGCGGCCGCCAGCGTCAGGGCCGTCATCACCCAGACCACCTGGGTGGTCTGGTACTTCTCCGCGATCTTCGGCAGGGCGGGCGTGAACAGCGCGAACGCCATCGCCGCCTGCTCGGTCAGCAGCAGCAGGATCGCGAGGATCCCGATCCAGTACCGCGTGGGGCGTGCACCCGGCGCACCACCGGTGGTAGCGGCGACCCCGCCCGGGGCGCCGTCGTTCGGGGACAGCGAAACCGACATCGACTACCCAGCCTCTCGTGACGTGAAACACATTCGATGAGAATGCATTTCACGGCACGAGAGCTGGGTCACACCAATGCCGTCCCGTTCACCGGAACGCTGTCAGCACCACCGCGCCTGGCCGCCGTCGAGCGGCATGACCGCGCCGGTGAGGTAGCGCGCGTCGGGGCCGACCAGGAATGCGACCGCACGGCCGATGTCCTGTTCGCAGTCACCGATCCGGCCCAGCGGGATCGTCTTGACGAACTCGGCGGCCTCTTCCGGGTTGGTCTCGGTCCACCACTTGAGCCCCGGCGAGAGCGCATGCGGCGCAACCGCGTTGACCCGGATGGCGTCGACGCCCCACTCACTGGCCGCCGTGCGGGTGAGCGAGCGCATGGCCTCCTTGGCCGCCGCGTACACGCCGTATCCGCTGGTGTCCCAGCGCACCGCCGCCGACGAGATCATGTTGACGATCGCGCCACCGCCGCGCGCCTTCATGTGCGGGTGGCAGGCCTGCATCAACCGCAACGTCGCGACCGGTCCGGTGGCGAACACCTTCTCCATCCGGTGCGGGTCGATGTCGAGCAGCGCGCCGAGCGCATTCTGGTTCGCATTGTTGACCAGGATGTCCACTCCGCCGAGCTGCTCGACGGTCGCCGCGACGGCGGCGGTGATCTGGTCGCCGTCGGAGACGTCACAGGTGATCGGGACCGCACGGGATCCGAAGCCCGCGATGGCCTCGCAGGTGTCGACCAGTTTGGACTCGGTGCGGCCGACCACCGCGATCGCGGCGCCCTCCTTCGCGAGGGCGAAGGCGATGCCCTGCCCGACCCCCTGGCCGGCGCCGGTGATCAGTGCGATCTTTCCGTCGAGTGTGCCCATGCCTTGCCGTCTCCCAACTGTTGCTGCGCCACCGATGCTCAACCAGCGAGGATCGCGGGCCGGCACCATCCCGGACGAACCGGTCCCGATGATCGGGACCTGCACGGTTACATCCTAGTGGCCCGAGCAATCGCTTGGTAGGGTCAAGGACTGCGCGGGCTGCGCGTCCACCGACGACGCCCCGCGCCCGACGTTCGGTCTACCCCGGAAGCGAGGGTCATGTCCCAGCCCAGTTCGATCGATCTCAGCGGTCGCACCGCCCTGGTCACCGGCGGCACGAAGGGGATCGGCTTCGCCATCGCCGAGCATCTGCTGGCGGCCGGCGCGCGCGTGCTCGTGTGCGCCCGCTCCGCTCCCGAGGTGCTTCCCTCCGCGAACGGCCGGGTCGCGGAGTTCCGCGCGGTCGATCTGCGCGACGCCGCACAGGTCCAGGAACTGGTCTCGGCCACCGCGGAACAGTTCGGTCGCCTCGACGCGGTGATCAACAACGCCGGCGGTTCACCCGATGCGGACGCGGCCACGGTCTCGACCCGGTTCGTCGACAAGATCGTCTCCCTGAACCTGCTCGCACCGTTCTATGTCGCCCAGGCCGCCAACAAGGTCATGCAGAACCAGCCGGACGGCGGCGTGATCGTCAACATCGGCAGCGTCTCCGCGCACGACCCCCAGCCCGGCACCGCCGCCTACTCGGCCGCAAAGGCCGGCCTGTTGATGCTCACCAAGGCGCTCGCACTCGAGTGGGCCCCCAAGGTGCGGCTCAACCACATCACCACCGGCCTGATCCGGACCGAGGCGGCCGCCGCCGTCTACGGGGACGACGGCGGCGTGGCCGTCTCACAGATCATTCCGATGAAGCGGATGGCGGTGCCCGCAGACGTGGCCAAGGCCTGCGTGTTCCTGTGCAGCGGCCTGGCCGCCTACATCAACGGCGCGGACCTTGCGGTCCACGGCGGCGGCGAGTTCCCGGCACGATTCCTGGCCACCCATCCCGAAGCGGCAGAGACGGCGGTCCGATGACATCGACGACAGGTACGAGCACCATGAACACCGTGGCAGATCAGCAGGCCCCGACGCGGGTGACGGTCGCGCAACTGGTCGCTGCCCGCACCGACGACGACAACCAGGCGCTGGTCTTCGAGGGACGGTCGTGGTCGTGGCGTGAGGTGGTCGCCGAGGCGACCCGGCGTGCATCGCTGGCGTCTTCGCTGCGCGAGGACGGACCGTGGCACATCGGGCTGCTGCTCGAGAACACCCCGGAGAACCTGTTCTGGCTGCTCGCCGCCGGCCTGTCCGGCGCGACGGTGGTGGGCATCAACCCCACCCGCCGCGGCGAGTCGCTCGCCCGGGACATCAACTTCACCGACTGCCAGCTGATCGTCACCGACCGCACCCACAAGGGCCTGCTCGAGGGCCTCGAGCTGAACTGCCGGCACCTGCTGGTGGCCGACGAGCCAGAGTTCGCCGGTCTGCTCGGTGATGCCGCACCGGTGGCCTTCGACGCCGCGGCGGTCGATCCGTCGACGGTGTTCTCGCTGGTGTTCACCTCGGGCACGACCGCGGCCCCGAAGGCGGTCGTCTGCACCCAGGGCCGGCTCGGCACGATCGCCCGCCAGCAGCAGGAGCGCCGCGGGCTGACCTCCGACGACGTGTTCTACGTCGTGATGCCGATGTTCCACTCCAACGCCATCATGGCGGGAATCGCACCGGCGTTGAGCGCCGGCGGGTGTATCGCGTTGCGGCGCAAGTTCTCCGCCTCGCAGTGGCTCGACGACGTGCGCAGCCACAACGTCACGTTCTTCAACTACGTCGGCAAGCCGCTGAGCTACATCCTCACCACCGAGGAGAAGCCCGACGACGCCGACAATCCGCTGCGCATCGCGTTCGGCAACGAGGCCAACGAGGGTGACATCGCCACCTTCGCGCGCCGTTTCGGCTGCACGGTCATCGACTCGTACGGGACGAGCGAGGGTGGCATGCGCATCAATCGCGTGCCCGAAATGCCCGTCGGCTCACTCGGCCTCGCCGACGAGGGCACCATCGTGGTGGACCCGGAGACCCTGCAGGAGTGCCCGCCGGCGCGGTTCGACGAGCAGGGTCGGCTGCTCAACGCCGACGATGCGATCGGCGAGATCGTGAACACCCGCAACGCGAGTCAGTTCGAGGGTTACTACAAGAACCCCGAGGCCGATGCGGAACGGATCCGCCACGGGTGGTTCTGGTCCGGCGACCTCGCGTACCGGGACGCCGACGGCTACTGGTTCTTCGCCGGCCGCACCAGCGACCGGCTGCGCGTCGACGGCGAGAACTTCGCCGCCGCGCCGGTCGAACGCCTGTTGGCGCGCTTCCCGGCGTTCGATCACGTTGCCGTGTACGCGGTTCCGGATGTGAAGGTCGGCGACCAGGTGATGCTCGCGGTGGAACTGCGTGGCGGCCATCGCTTCGATCCGCAGGCGTTCGGCGAGTTCCTCGCCGCCCAACCGGATCTGGGTACCAAGTGGGCGCCGAAGTACGTGCGGATCACGAGCGCGCTGCCGCGCACGCCGACCAGCAAGGTGCTCAAGCGGACCCTGCAGAGCGAGTCGTGGCAGGTCGACGAGCCGGTGTACGAGCGCGCCGACGGACCGGGCTACCGCTACGTCCCGCTCGGCGAGGCCTGATCAGGCCCCGCCGGCGGGCCGCCGTGCGGGCGCGGTGAGACTCACAGGAACTTGCCGCAGACCGGCCATGCGCCGGGACCCTGGACGGCCAGCACGCGCTCGGCGACCTGGATCTGCTGGGCGCGTGAGGCGTTCTGCGGGGCGCCCTGACCACCGAACTCGTTCCAGGTGCTGTTGGTGAACTGCAGGCCTCCGTAGAAGCCGTTGCCGGAGTTGATCGCCCAGTTTCCGCTGCTCTCACACTGCGCCACTGCGTCCCAGTTGTGCGTGGAGGCGTTGGCGGTTCCGCTGATCAACGCGATGGGCGCCGCGGCGATCACGCCGGCAACCGCGAGCTTGACGGCGACCTTGCGCGGTCGGAGGGTACGGATCATCTGGGTCGCGGACATTGTGGTTCCTTTCGAATGCCCTCAGGGGCGGGGTTCGGCGGCCGGGGCGGCCGCCGCGGAGGGGGCTTCTCGGGTGTGATGGCGGCCGGCCGATGATTCGGCTTGCGCTGGTGCCATCACCTCGGTGAGACGAATCACAGACTGCCGTGGGGGTTACCGCGCGCCGAGGATCAAATTACCCATCGCGGTACCTGTTTCCGGATACCCGTACCCGCAACCGGGGCCGCCGCCGATCGTCCGGGCGCAGCCGCGGGGCCGCCGCACGGGATCACAGCCAAAATCCTGGACGATCGTCCTGGTGTGCAGGAAACATGTTCCCGGCCAATGTGATACGTCGATGGTGCGCCGACTTTCGTACGGCCCGAATGAGGTTCTCGAGCGCCCTCGACGGCGTCGGCGCGGGGCCCGACACGACCACCCGGTCCCACCCGCACGGGACCCGATTCCGGCGGACCCGGACGCCCGACCAGTCCCATTGAGTGGGAGTCGACTCGGTCACACCGTTCGACTACCGGGTACCCCCGGTGTCTCGCGCGCCCTGTTCGGCCACCCAGGCGGCGATCTGCGCGCGGGCGGTGAACCCAAGTTTGTTCAGCACGTGCTCGACGTGCCCGTCGACCGTGCGCTGCGAGATGACCAGACGCTCGGCGATGGACCGGTTGGTCATCCCCTGCGCCACCAGTTCGGCGACCTGCCGCTCGCGTCGGGTCAACGCCGCGACACCGGCGCCCTCCCCGACCGCCGGTCGGTCCTCGCTCGCCGGGTGCTGCTCGTCGAGAGCGTAGGCGACCGCGGCATCGGCGCCGAACTGGTGGCCACGGCGGAAGGCGGCGGCGAACCCCGACCGACCCAGCGTGCGGCGCACCCTGCGCAGCGTCTCCTCGTGCCGGCCGAGCATGTCCTGCGCGATGACCGCCGGTCGGCCCACGGACTCGCCGACCGTCGACGCGGCCCCCATCAGCACGGCCGCCCGCTCGTCCTCATGCAGTTCGGCGGCGATCCACGACAGCGTCTTCAGGCAGGCGGACGCGGTCAGCGGGTCGCCGGTGGCATGGCAGATGCGCAGCGACTGCTCGACGGCCTCGCGGGCGCCGGCGAAGTCCGACAGTCCGGCCCTGGCCAGTCCGAGGGCGGACAGCGCATAGCTGCGGTACTTGGATTCGCCGTGCGCCGCGCCGAGCCGGAGCACCTGATCGAAGACGTCGGCCCCGTCGGCCGGTCGGCCGGCCAACGTGTGCGCGACACCGAGCACGGTCAGCGTCGCGGTCTGGTGCAACAGGTCGCCCTCACCACGGAACCAGCTCAGCGCCCGCTCGAGATGGCCGACCGCGAGGTCCGGCGCGCCCGAGTAGCAGTCGGTGATGCCCTCGGCCAGGTCGAGACGCGCGGCGATGAGCCGGTCCGGCGTCGGCCCCGCGACCGCACGCGCCCGTTCGATCAGGCCCCGCGCCTCGGGGAAGTCGCCGTGCAAGGCGGTGAACCTTGCGTCCGCACACAGCGCAAGGGCCCGGTCCTCGACGGACGCGTCACCCGGCGGGCACGCCAGCAGCCGGTCCAGCCAGTACTTGCCCTCGATCAGCTGCCCGGTGGCCACCGCGAACTCGTACAGCGCGGTCGCCGTGCGCAGTCCGGGCCCGACGGCGTCCGGCCGGCTCGTACCGAATTCCAGGGCGCGACGCAGGTTCGACCGCTCCCGCCGCAGCCGAGAGATCAACCCCAGCTGTGCGGGGCCGATCCACTCGCGCTCCGACCGCACGGCCAGCCCCTCGTACCAGTCCCGATGCCGGCGCCGGAGCTCGTCGTACTCCCCCGCCTCGTGCAGCAGCTCCCGGCCGTACTCGCTCAGCGTCTCGAGCAGCCGGTAGCGCACGGTGCCGTCGGCCTCGTCCCTGATCAGGATCGACTTGTCCACGAGCGAGCTCACCGCGTCGACGAACTCGACCGGATCGAGGTCGCCCGCGCAGGTCGCCTCCGCCGCGTCGAGTTCGAATCCGCCCGCGAACACCGCGAGCCGGCCCCACAGTTCCCGCTCGTCGCCGGTCAGCAGCGTGGCGCTCCAGTCGACGCACAGCCGCAGTGTCTGTTGCCGGGTGGGCGCCTCCCTGCTGTTGGCGGTCAGCAGCCGGAACCGGTCGGCGAGGCTGCGCAGGACCTGGTCGACCGACAGGGCCCGCAGTCGTGCGGCGGCCAACTCGATCGCCAGCGGCAGCCCCTCGAGCCGGCGGCACACGGCGGCGACGGACTGCTGGTTCTGCTCGGTCAGCTCGAAGCCGGGAACGGCCGAGCGTGCCCGTTCGGCGAACAGTCGCACCGCCTCGTTGTTCGGCAGTCCGGGTGAGGTGCGGGGCCGCTCGGGATCGGGCACGGTCAGCGGCGGCACCCGGAAGACCGTCTCGCCGAGGATGGCCAGTGGCTCACGGCTCGTCGCCAGCACCTGGAGCCGCCGGCTCGCTCGCAGCAGCGACGCGGTCAGCAGCGCCACCCCGTCGACGACCTGCTCGCAGTTGTCGAGGACCAGCAGCAGGTGCCGGTCCTGCAGGAAGTCGACGAGCAGGTCCGCGGCCGAACGGGTCCGGTGCTCGCTCAGCCCGAGGGCGGTGACCACCACGTCCGCGACCAGGTCCGGATCCCTCAGCTCACCGAGCTCGACCAGCCACACGCCGCCGTCGAACGCCCGTGAGAGCTGTTCGGCCACGTGCAGCGCCAGACGCGTCTTGCCGACGCCGCCGATTCCGGTGAGGGTGACCAGCCGGGACTCGGCGAGCAGCCGTTTGACCTCCGCCACCTCGTGCCGACGGCCGACGAAGCTGGTCAATTCCCAGGGCAGGTTCCCGACTTTGCCCCGAACGGCAGAGGTCATCCGATCCCGTCTTCCCGTCCTCGCTCCCTGCCGTCACGGTACCTCCCCCGGCAGCCTTGGAAATATATACCCCCACGGGTATGGTTGGACCGAACAGACACCCCCGGGGGTATCGATCGTCGTCTGTGATCGCCCCGGCGTCGACCCACACCGACCCACCCCTTCACGACGAGGAGCACCATCGTGAGCATCTCCGGCAAAGTCGCCGCGGGCCCACCCGGGCAGACCGATCCGCCGACACCGCATCGCGACGGCGTCCTGGGCCGACTCGGAGCCGCCATGGCCGGGCACACCCGCTGGGTGTTCGGCCTCTGGCTGATCGTGCTGATCGCGCTCGGTTCCATGGCGCCCGCGGTGTTCAGCAACCTGGCCGGCGCGGGCTGGCAGGCCAACGGCTCCGACTCGGTCGCCGCGCGCGAACTCGCGCAGCAGCACTTCGGCGGCAACGCGTCGTCCGCGGTGCAGGTGGTGGTCCACTCGGACACCGACAAGGTCGACAGTCCGGCGGTCCAGCACGTACTGACCGAGGCGACCGCGCTGTTCCAGCAGGACCAGCGGTTCGCCGCGGTGATCGCGCCCCAGCCCGGCATGACGATCAGCCCCGACGGGCACACCGGCATCCTCATCGCGGGCGCGAACGCGAACCCCGACGACATGGTCAAGGCCGTCACCGACATCAAGGGTCAGCTGACGGCGTTGTCCGGCAACGGGATCGAGGTCTACCCGACCGGCGCGTCGGCGCTGTGGAGCGACTTCAACAAGGCCAACCACGACGCGATGCTCAAGGCGGAGATGTTCTCCTGGCCGGTGACGCTGGCGATCATGGTGCTGGCGTTCGGTTCGCTGGTCGCCGCGGGTCTGCCGCTGCTGCTGACCCTGGCCGGGCTGGTCGCGTCGGCGGGCGGGCTGGTGCTGCTCAACAGCCTCACGCCGATCTCGGTGTGGGCGATGAACTTCGCGATGATGTTCGCGCTGGCCCTGGGCATCGACTACGCGCTGTTCATGGTCTCGCGCTTCCGCGCCGCCCTGGCCTCCTCCGGCGACCCTCGGCGGGCGGTCGCCGAGACGATGGACACCGCCGGCAAGGCGGTCGCGCTCTCGGGCCTGACCGTGCTGGTGAGCCTGTCGGCGGTGCTCATCGTCCCCGCCCCGGCGGTCCGGACCATGGCGGTCGGCATCATGCTCGCGGTCGCGTTCGTCCTCGCCGCCACACTGACGCTGCTGCCCGCGGCGCTCGGCAAGCTCGGGTCGAAGGTCAACGCCGGCTCGTTGCCGTACGCCAAGCGCCAGCAGGCCCGTTCGCCACTGTTCGCCAAGTGGGGTGAACTGCTGTACAGGCACCCGTGGCCGTTCGCGGTCGGTTCGCTCGCGATCCTGATCGCGCTGTCGATCCCGGTGCTCAGCCTCAAGGTCGCGATGCCGTCGATCCAGGTGGTCCCCGGCGACGCCCCGGTGCGGCAGGGCTATGAACTGGTGCAGAAGCAGCTGGGCGAGGGCGCTCCGGGCGCTCTGCAGATCATCACGCACGCCGGCGAGGCCGAGGCGACCGCGCAGGCCGCCGCCCGCACCCCGGGCATCGCGATGGTCACGCCGCCGCAGAACCCGACTGACGGCTCCGGCTACGCGATGCTGCAGGCCATCCCGTCCGTGGACCCGTCCAGCGGCGAGATGCGCACGATCGTCGACGACCTGCGTGCCGCGGTGCCGTCGGGCACGCTGGTCGGCGGCGCCCCCGCCGAGAACCTGGACCTGCAGCAGGCGCTGAACGACTACCTGCCCGCCGTCATCGGGATCATCCTGGCGCTCGGCTTCGTGCTGCTGCTGGTCGCCCTGCAGGCTCCGCTGATCGCCCTGCTCGGCACCGTGGTCAGCCTGCTGTCCACCGGCGCGGCTTTCGGCGTGGCGAAGCTGATCTTCCAGGACGGCCACGGCTCGGGCCTGCTGGGCTTCACCCCGCAGGGCTTCCTCGACGGCTGGGGTCCGGTGTTCTTCTTCGCGATGATCTTCGCGATCGCGATGGACTACACCGTGTTCCTGCTGGCGACCGCCAAGGAGCACTACGAGAAGACCGGCGACCCGCAGATCGCGAAGGTCGACGGCCTGGCCCACTCCGGGCGGGTGATCCTTGCGGCCGCGGCGGTCATGGTGGCGGTGTTCTTCACCTTCGCGCTCGCGCAGCCGCTGCCGCCGAAGGAGATGGGCATCATCCTCGGCGTGGCGGTGCTGCTCGACGCGGTGCTGATCCGGTTGGTGCTGCTGCCGGTGCTGCTGCGCCTGACCGGTCACGCCGCCTGGTGGTCACCCGCCTGGCTGCGCCGGGTGCTGCCGAAGATCAGTTTTTCGCACTGACGCCGGCGCTCCCCCGAAACCCGCACACCTCACACACGTCAGGAGATCGAACATGTCCGCACTGCCCCGACACCACGGCTGGAGCGTCCCGCGGGTGGTCCCGCTGCTCGGCGGCGCCGTCGCACTCGGCGGCCTCGCCCTGGGGCGTCGACACCCCCGCTGGCGCGCACTGAGCGCGTTCGCCGGTGCCAACCTCGTGCTCTATGGCACGGTCGGATGGTGCCCCGCGAGCCTGCTGATGGAGCGCGCCGGACTGCCCCGCACCTGCCCGGCCGCCGAGTCGGCCTGAGCCCGTGACCCGAGCCCACCACCACGCTCCGCCCACCAAGGAGGCAACCATGGAACTGGCCATCGCGACCACCGTCACCGCACCGTTCGACGACGCGGTCAGCCGCACCAAGGCGGCGCTGGCCGAGCAGGGCTTCGGCGTGCTCACCGAGATCGACCTGAGCGCCACGCTGAAGAAGAAGATCGGCGCGGAACTCGAGGACTACGTCATCCTCGGCGCCTGCAACCCGCCGCTGGCCCACCAGGCCGTCGGCGTGGACCGGCAGATCGGCCTGCTGCTGCCGTGCAACGTCGTGGTCCGTGCCTCGGGCGAGGGCACCGTCACCGTCGAGGCGATGAACCCGCAGGTGATGGTCCAGGTCACCGACGATGCCGGACTGGTGCCGGTGGCCGAGGAGGCGACCACCCGGCTGCGCGCGGCGATCGACGCCCTCGGCGCCTGACGCCACCCCACCGAGAACAGGCCGGGCCGAACCGACGTCGCAGTCGGTTCGGCCCGGCCCCGTTCGGGTGGAAAGATCAGCCGAACACCGCGTGGCCGCCGGAGATCACCGACGCCTGCGCCGAGCGGACCTCGAACGCCATCGCGCCGGGGGCCTCGTCCCAGGCGTCGACCGCGAGCTGGTCGCCAGGGAAGGCCGGCGCGGCGAAACGGCCGGACAGCTCGACCAGATCGGCCGGGTGCGCGCCCACCGCCGCAGCCAGCGGCAGCGTGGCCGCGGCCAGCGTGCACAGGCCGTGCATGATCGGCCGCGGCTGCCCGATCTCGGCCGCCGCCTCGGGATCGATGTGGATGTGGTGGTGATCGCCCAGCAGCCGGTATAGCGCCGCCTGGGTCTCGAAGGTCGACGCCACCAACGACCGGTTCGGCTCACCCTGCGGCGCAGGCTGTTTGGCCGGACCGCGGTCCCCGCCGAAGCCGCCGCTGCCCGGCGCGAAGATCGACCAGGTCGCCTCGAAGTAGTCGGACTCGACCCGGATGTCGAACACTGCCGCCGCACCCTTGTCCCAGACCTCGGCGACCGTGGCGCTCATCGTCAGTTCGCCGTTGCGCGGCAAGGCCTTCCGCACCCGCATGTGCTGCGATCCGTGCACCGACCGCAGGGTGTCGAAGCCGCCCTGCGACCCGAGCGCGTCCGGCGCCCACTGCGCGAGCGTCAACGCGAACGTGGGCAGCACCCGCAACCGGTCCTCGAGCACCAGTTCCAGATCCGTCGCGGGCGCCCCGACGGCCAGCGCGTACAGGATCGCGTCGCGCTCGGTATAGGACACGGTGCGGGTGCCCAGGTCCACTCCCCGCCACTCGCCCGCGGGGCGGGGATCCAGGGTCCCGGGCTGCACGCTGGTCGTCATCTCGTTCTCGTTCCTCTCCATCACGCCGTCAGGAAGCGGCTGCGGCCGTGGCTCGCGAATGCGGCCTCGTGCTCGGTCTTGTCGGCGTCGGTCATCGGCCGGTACTCCGGGCCGGAACGGCCGACCCACCAGAACACCGGGTCGCCCGTCCGCCACAGTTGCGCCTGCAGTTCACGCTTGAGCACCTTGTTCGATCCGGTCACCGGCAGGTCCGCCGACACCCGGACGAACCGCGGCGCGGCCTTGCCACCCAGGTCGTCCTGCGCCGCGAGGAACGCGGCGAACTCCTGCGGGTCGAAGTTCTCCGGGTCGGCCACCTCGATCGCGGCCATCACCTGGTCGCCCGAGCGTGGATCCGGAATGGCGTACACGCCGGTGGCGATCACGTCGGGGTGGCGGCGCAGCACCCGTTCGATCATCAGCGCCGAGGTGTTCTCACCGTCGACGCGGATCCAGTCGCCCTTGCGGCCGGCGAAGTAGATGAACCCGGCCTCGTCGATGTAGCCGAGGTCGCCGGTCCAGTACCAGCCGTTGCGGATCCGGTCGGCGTCGGCGACGTCGTTCTTGTAATAGCCCTCGAAGGCACGGGCACCCTCCTTGTTGATCATCTCGCCGATGGCCTCGTCCGGGTTCAGCACCCGGCCGTGCTCGTCGAGCCGGGCCGCCGCGCACGGCGCGAACGTGTCGGGGTCGACGACGGCGATGCCCGCGTGCGCGGGACGGCCCAGGGCCCCCTCCGGGGCGGCGGGGTCGAGCCGGACCGACCCGGCGCCCTCGGACGAGCCGTAGCCCTCGAACAGCTGCGCGCCGAACCGGCGCACGAACTCGGACTGGTCCTCCGGGGAGGCCTCGGTGCCGAACCCTCGCTCGAGCGCGTTGTCGCGGTCGCCCGCGGCCTCCGGCGTCGCCATCAGGTAGCCCAGTGCCTTGCCGACGTAGGTGAAGAACGTCGCGCCGAAGAACTTCACATCGGGCACGAAACCGGACGCAGAGAACTTGCGGGCCTGCGGCAGGCAGATGGTGGCGCCGTTGGCCAGGCCCGGCGCCCACAGCGCCATCAGCGCGTTGCCGTGGAACAGCGGCATGCAGCAGTAGTCGACGTCGCCCGGGTGGTGCCCGTACTTCTTGGTGTTCGCGTAGGCCAGCCGCGACAGCCGGCCCTGGCTGCACTTGACCGCCTTTGACGCGCCGGTGGTGCCGGAGGTGAACAGCAACAGGAACAGCGTGTCCTCGTCCACCACCGGATCCGCCTCTGGCGCGATTGTGTCCTTCACCCGGTGCTCGTCGATCCGCGCGGCGTAACCGGGGTCGTCGACGAGTAGGAAGCGGTCGGGGGTCAGACCGAGGTCGAGGTCGCGCAGCCGCTCCATGCCCGCCGCGTCGGTGACGATCAGCTGGCAGTCGACGTACCTGATCTCCGCCTCGAGTTCGGCCGCGCCGCGCGTCGGGTTGATCCCGGCGATCGTCGCGCCGGCGAGGGCGGCGCCGCCGAGCCAGAACAGGAAGTCCGGCACGTTCTCGAGCAGCACACCGATGTGGAACGGGCCCTCGCGGCGCAGCGACCGGGCCAGGTCGCCGCGCGCCGCGCTCTCCCGGACCACCTCGTCCCAGGTCCAGTCCTGCTCGCGGGTGCGCACCCCCGGCGTCCGGTCGCCGACGCGGTCGATCAGCATCTCGGCGATCGTGGCCCGCTCGACGAGCGGTGTCGCCGCCGAGCCGGTCTCCGCCGTCGCCGTGGCGTGTGTTGTCCCGTCCGCGACCGTCATTGCGCTCCTCATCTGTCCTCGTGAGTGATGGTGCTGCACTGCCGGTCCGACGTTAGACGCCCCGGTCCGGCCGGGCAGGCCGGCTCCCGACCAGTGGGCGTGGCGCGGCGCGCCCCCACATCGACCGCCACGCTCCCGGTGACCGGGAAGGAGCACACTTGGATGAACCTGTTGCAGTAGTACTGCTGGACAAGGACAACTGCGCCTCGCGGCGCTCCGCCCCACCCCGAGAGGAACGAAGCATGGCGCCCACCGCCGAGGACTTCCAGCGGCTCGTCGAGCGTGTCGAAGCGCTCGAGGCCAAGATCGCGATCAACGATCTGATCACCACCTACGGTCCCGCGGTCGACAGCGGCTGCGCCGAGGCGGTCGCGTCGCTGTGGACCGAGGACGGCGTCTACGACGTGGACACCGGCGTCATGAACGGCAGCAAGGCCATCGAGGCGATGGTCCGCTCGAAGGCGCACCAGAGCTGGATCGGCGGCGGCTGCGGACACCTCAGCGAGCCCCTGCACGTGGTCGTCGACGGCGACACCGCGGTGGCCACCGGCCACACGCAGCTGGTCATCCACAACGGCGACGGCACCTTCCGCGTGCACCGCGTGACCGCCAACCGCTGGGAGCTGGTCCGCCAGGACGGCGCCTGGAAGGTCGCCAAGCGCACCGGCCGGGTCCTCGACGGCCGCCCCGAGGCCCGCGACCTGCTCGCCGCCGGGGTGCAGTGATGACCGATTCCCCGCTGTTCCAGCCGCTGCAGGTCCGTTCCCTCGAGCTGCCCAACCGGATCGTCATGTCGCCGATGACGCGCTCGTACTCGATCGACGGGGTCCCCGGCGACGACGTGGTCGCGTACTACCGCCGGCGCGCCGAGGGCGGCACCGGCCTGATCGTCACCGAAGGCGTCGCCATCGACCATCCCAGCGCGGTGGACAACACCCGGGTGCCGCACATGTACGGCGAGGCGGCGCTGAACGGCTGGCGCGCGGTTGTCGACGCGGTGCACCAGGCCGGCGGCAAGATCATCCCGCAGCTGTGGCACGTCGGGCCGTTGTGGGGCGCGATGAGCAAGGTCGACCCGTCGATCAAGCCGATGCGCCCGTCCGGCGAGTGGGGCCCGCTCGGCACCACCTCGTACTCGGATTCGTACGTCCGCTGGGCGCAGAACCCGTGCGAGCCGATGACCGGACAGGACATCGCCGACGTCATCGACGCGTACGGTCGCGCGGCTGCAGCTGCCGCCGAGCTCGGCTTCGACGGCATCGCCATCCATGGAGGTCACGGCTACCTGCTGGACTCGTTCCTGTGGGCGGGCACGAACCTGCGCGACGACGAGTGGGGCGGCGACCTCGAGCGCCGCACCCGGTTCCCCGTCGAGGTCGTCAAGGCCATCCGCGCCGCGGCCGGACCGGACCTGCCGATCTTCTACCGGTTCTCCCAGCACAAGCAGCAGAACTACACCGCACGGATCGCCGAGACCTCCGACGAACTGTCGATCATCCTCGGCGCACTGTCCGAGGCCGGCGTGGATGTGTTCGACGCCAGCATCCGGCGTTTCGACGTGCCGGCGTTCGAGGGCAGCGACCTGTCGCTGGCCGGCTGGGCCAAGAAGGTCACCGGGAAGCCGTCGATGGCGGTGGGCAGCGTGGGTATCGGCAAGTCGCTGCGCGACAGCCGCATCGAGAAGTCGGCGCCGATCGTGGACAACATCCCCGACGTCGAGCAGCGGATCGGCGACGGCGAGTTCGACCTGATCGCCATCGGCCGGCTGCACCTGGCGGACCCGGCGCTGGCCACCACGCTTCGCTCGGGCGCCCCCCTGCCCGAGTTCGACCGTCGACGCCACGAGGGCGTCCTGCACTGACGCGCACGGACCACCCGGCTCTGTCCCGTTCAACGGAAACAGGGGCCGAGCCGGGTCGGTACCGTGAGAGATTGCACCCGCTTCCAGAGATCCTGCACACGTTCCCGTCGACGACGCAGCAGCCAGAAAGGCCCATCAGATGACCACTGCCACCGATCCCCAGCAGGCCTTCGCCGCGATCGTGGCGCGCTTGACGGGCCCGGGCGGCGAGTTCGAGATCGTCACCGAGCAGATCCTCGGCGCACCGATGCGGACCATGAAGAACCGCGCCCACTCGCTCGTCGACGTGTTCGCCGAGGGCGCGAAGCGGTTCGCCGACCGCGACTACCTCGTCACCGCGGACCGCAGGATCACGTTCGCGCAGCACGACGTCGCGGTCCGCTCGCTCGCCAAGGTCTTCGCCGACGACTACGGCATCGGCAAGGGCGACCGGGTGGCCATCTTGGGCGCGAACACCCCCGAATGGGTCGAGGCCTTCTGGGCGGCGGTACTGCTCGGCGCGATCCCGGTCGGGTTCAACGCCTGGTGGTCCGGCCCCGAGGTCGCCTACGGCCTCGAGCACGCCACCCCGAAGATCGTCGTCGTCGACGCCAAGCGTGCCGAGTACGTCGCGAACGCCGGCATCCCGGTGCTCACCATGGAGCAGAACATCCCGGCGCTGGCCGCCCGCCACTCCGACGCGGCGCTGCCGACGGTCGACATCGACGAGGACGACCCGGCCGCCATCCTCTACACCAGCGGCACCAGCGGCCGCCCGAAGGGCGCGGTGCACACGCACCGCAGCATGATCGCGGTCGTCGGATACCACCTCTACAACGCCGCGCTGCTCGCGGCGTTCATGCCGCCCGGCGTCGAGCCCAAGCCGCAGCGACACCTGCTGACGTCCCCGCTGTTCCACATCGCAAGCCTGCACAACCTGGTCACGCCGTGCATGGCCACCGGCTTCGCGATCGTGATCTACCAGGGCGGGTTCGACGCGAACCACGCGCTCGAACTGATCGAGCGCGAACGCGTCACCAACTGGGGTGCCGTCCCGACCATGGCCAACCGGTTGATGGACAACGCCGACTTCTCGAAGTACGACACCTCCTCGCTGACCGCGTTCGCGCTGGCGTCGGCGCCGTCGTCGCCCGCGTTCAAGGAGCGGCTGCGCAACACAGTGCCGTTCGCCGAGAACAGCCTGGTCGACAGCTACGGGCTCACCGAGTCCGGCACCGGCATCGCCGTCGCCACACCCGATGTGCTCGCGGCGAACCCGGGTTCGCTGGGCCGGCCCACCCTGACCGTGGAGATGGAGATCCGCGATCCGCTCGGTGAGGTCGTCGCCGACGGCGAAGAGGGCGAGATCTGCGTGCGCAGCCCGTTCATCATGCGCGAGTACTGGAACGACCCGGCGGCCACCAGCGACGCCATCGACGAGGACCGCTGGCTGCACACCGGCGACATCGGCACGATGGAGAACGGCATCCTGCGGCTGACCACCCGCCGTTCGGACCTGATCCTGCGCGGCGGCGAGAACATCTACCCGGTCGAGATCGAGCAGTGCGTCGAGGAGTGCGACGGGGTCCTCGAGTGTGTCGCGCTCGGCGTGCCGCACGACGATCTCGGCCAGGAGGTCGTCGCGGTCGTGGTGACCGACCCGGCCCACCCGATCACCGAGACCGAACTGCGCGCCTGGGTCGACGAGCGCCTGTCGTACTACAAGCGGCCGGCCCGCTGGCGCATCACCTCGGAGCCGTTGCCGCGCAACGCCACCGGCAAGGTCATCCGCCGCGACGTGCAGCCGTGACCCGAAGCTGAACAGGAAGGCCCGCTGCCGCGCCCAGTGCGCGGCAACGGGCCTTCTGCGTACCTGCCCGATCGGGGTCGGCCCTAGGGAGGCTGTGTGACAGCGGAATCCGACATGCAACGCGAGTTGCTCGACCGTCAGGCGATCCACGATGTGGTGCTGCGGTACTGCCGCGGCATCGACCGGCTGGACTTCGACCTGGTCCGGTCCTGTTACCACCCGGACGCGATCGACCATCACACCGGCTTCGACGGCAGCGTCGACGACTACATCGCCTGGGTGCGGCCGAAGCTCGAAACCCTCGGCGGCACCATGCATCACGTCGGCAACCATCTGGTGGAGCTGTTCGGCGACGTCGCGATCGCCGAGACCTACTCGATGAACGTGCACTGGGGCCATCCTGCCGGCGGGGATTTCACCAGCGGCGCCCGCTTCGTCGACCTGATGGAACGACGTGACGGGCGGTGGGCGATCGCGCAACGGTGGGCCGTGCGCGAGTGGACCCGCTCCGACGCCGACCGGATGACCGCACCCGAGGCCGCCGGACCGCGCGGCCGCAGGGACGGGCAGGATCTGGTGCAGCGATTGCGGGACGACATCCTCGCCGAGAAGGAGCCTAGTACGCGAGGTCGAATCCTCCCGCCGGACAAGGAGATCCGATGAGCACCGACATGCCCCTACAGCCTGCCGAGCCCCTACAGCCTGCCGAGCCGCTGCCGCCGGCCGATCTGCTCGCACTTCGGGCCGTGGTCGACCGCTACGCGGCCGCCGTGGACCGCCGCGACCGCGCCGGACTGATCGGACTGTTCACGCCGGACGCGACGCTGGTCCGCCCCGCCTCCGCGACGCCGAAGGGCGAGCCCGCCGAGGTCACCGGGGCCGGGTCGATCGCCGACCTCATCCTCACCTCGCTGGAGCACCTGGAGCTGACCCGGCACGAGGTCCTCCAGCACGTCGTCGAGCCGGCCGTAGGAGAATCTGGCACCGACGGTGACCGCGACCGAGCCGACCGGGCCACAGCCGAGACCTACTGCACCGCCCACCACATCTACGCCAAGGCGGATGCGCTGCGCGACAACGCGCTGCGCATCCGCTACCAGGACACCTTCGCCCGACACGACGGCCGGTGGCGGGTGCAGCGGCGCGAACTGATCGTCGACTGGTCCGAGGACCACCCGGTGCGCGCGGTCAGTCGACGTCCGGGGCCCACTGCACCCCGTTGATGTGCGCCCCGCCGTCGACGAACAGCGTGTTGCCGGTGAGGTAGCGCGAGTCGTCACCGGCCAGGAACGCCGCGACGGTGCCGATGTCGTCGAGCGGGTCGCCGATGCGGCCCATCGGGTTGGCCGCGGCCATCGTCGCGGCCATCTGCGGGTTCGCGTCGGCCACCCGCTGATAGGCGGCGCTCGCCGCGCCCGGGCAGATCACGTTGCAGCACACCTGCTTCGGCGCCCACTCACGGGCGGCGGTGCGGGTGAGCGTGCGCAGTGCCTCCTTGGCCGCGTTGTACGCGACCGAGTACATGTGCGCGTTGACGCCGTTGAGCGAGCACAGGTTGATCACCCGGCCGGTGCCGCGCTGCGCCAACTCGGGGAACGCGCGCTGCATCGCCCAGAAGGCGGCCATCACACCCATGTCGAAGCCCGCCTGCATGTTCTCCGCCGGCGTCTTCTCCAGGCGCGCATAGCCGAGGCCGCGCCAGGCGTTGTTGACCAGGATGTCGAGCCGGCCGAACTCGGCCGCGGCGGCGTCGACCATCGCCTCGACCTGCGTCCTGTCGGCGACGTCGGTGCGCACGAAGCGCGCCTGCACACCCCATTGCTCACGGAGCCACTGCGCGGTCGACTCGCCTGCCTCCGTGTCGATCTCGGCGACCAGCACGTTCGCGCCCTCACGCGCGAACGCGCCGGCGATCCCCCGGCCGACACCCATCCCGGCACCGGTCACGATTGCCGCGCGGCCGTCCAACTTGCCCATGAGAGAACCTCCGATGATCGATCCGTGGGTCACCGTCCGCTGGTCAGCGCGGACGCGGCACCTTCTTGTCGACGAACAAGCCCTCGACCGACACGCACACCTCGCCCTCGGCGGTGCGGATGTCGCCGGTGGTGCGGATCTTGCGTCCGTCCACCGATTCCTGCCGGCCGTTGATCTGCAGTGGTTCGAACAGCGGCGTCGGGCGGTGATAGCGCACGTTTAGCTGGGCGGTCATACCGTCCCGGCCGGCCCACATGTTCGCGACCCCGAGCGTGTGGTCGAGCAGCAGCGCGGACACGCCGCCGTGCACGCATCCGGGCGGCCCCTGATACGGGATGGTCACGGTCGTCTCCCCCCGCACGGAGCCGTCGGGCAGTCCGTAGACGATCAGCGGCAGCGCGATCGCGTTCTCCAGACCGGTGACCGGATCGTGCCGGGTCACGCCCTCGCCGCCCCACATGTCGACCATCCGGTCGCGAACCGCGGGGGCGTGCTGTTCGAGGTGCTCGGCGATGCCGTTGAGCTCCTCCGCGACGCGCTCGAGATTGGCGTTGGCGCGGTCGGTCAGCAGCAGTGCCTCGACGACCCGCCGGGCCGCGGCGGTCGCGCGGTCGACCGGCGCGTCCTGCGGCACCGAGGTCAACGGCACGGAGCCGGCCGGCATCCCGGCCCCGGAAGTATCTGCGGGAGTGGTCATCCGACCTCCATGGTGGCGTGGGTGAGAACGGGCTGTCCGTCGCGCTGCGGGCAGGTCGCCTGCAGTGTGAGGCGGTTCCCGTCCTGCCAGACGGACGTCTCGATCGTCTCACCCGGATAGATCGATCCGGCAAAACGCACCGAATAGTCGCGCACGCGCGTCGGGTCGCCGCCGAGCAGTCCGTCGACCACGGCCTTGCACACGACCCCGAACGACGCGAGCCCGTGCAGGATCGGTCGCTCGAAGCCGGCCATCTTCGCGAACTCGGGATCGGCGTGCAGCGGGTTCATGTCCCCGCTGAGGCGATACAGCAGCGCCTGCCGGGCGTCGGTCGCCGAGACCAGCACCGTGTCGGCCGCACGGTCCGGGATCGCGCCGCCCATCTCCGGTCCCGCCTCGCCGCCGAAGCCGCCCTCGCCGCGGGCCCAGATCTGCATCGCGGTCGTCCACAGTGACTTGCCGTCGCGGTCGGCGGCGGACTGCTCCAGCACGATCACCGCGGCCTTGCCCTTGTCCCACACGTGTGCGACCCGCGAGGAGATCTGCGCCGAACCGGACGCCGGGATCGGCGCGTGCAGCGTCAGCGACTGCCCGGCATGCAGGATCTTGCGCAGGTCGATGTCGATGCCCGGCATGTTCATCCCCGGCGCCCGCAGCTCGCCGGCCGAGACCCCCTGACCGGCGACCATCGCGAAGGTCGGCAGGACCTTGAGGCCCTTCTCGTACACCCAGCCGAGCTCGGCGGGATCGAGCGCATCCACCCCGGCACCGAGGCCCAGGTGATACAGCAGCACGTCACGCTCGGTCCAGTTGGCCTCGCGCACAGTCGGTTCGGCCGACAACGCAGCCTTGAGATCGATCGGCATGTTGACGATTCCTTTCGGGCCGGGGCGGCCGGATTCGGTACGACGGGCGGCGACGCCGACCCCCGACACCGGTGGCGCCGGGGGTCGTTTCTCGCGCCGGGGGTCAGTTCACTTGCCGGGCTCGGGATCGCGCGGCAGGCCGAGGATCCGCTCGCCGATGATGTTGAGCTGCACGTTGGTCGTACCGCCCGCGATCGACATGCACTGCGAGTTCAGGAACATCTGGGTCGCGGTGCGGCGGTCCTGCTCGCCGAGCAGCGACGACGGGCCGGCCCAGTCCATCGCGACCTCCCACACCTGCTGGATGTGCTCCACGCCCAGCAGCTTCGCCACCGACGATTCGGCGCCGGGCTGGCCGCCGGCGAGCGACCGGATGGTCGTGCGCAGGCCCATGAGCCCACCGGTCTGCGCGTCGCACAGCACCTTGCCCAGCACGGTGAGCTGCTCGTCGTCGACGCCGCCGGGCAGCTTGCCGGCGAGCTCGACCAGCGCCTCGCCGCCCGCGCCGAGCGACGACCCCGCGGTCATCGACACCCGCTCGTTGGCCAGCGTGGTGCGGGCCAGCTTCCAGCCGTCGCCGGGGTTGCCGACCAGGCAGTCGTCGGGCACGAACAGGTCATCGATGAAGACCTCGTTGAACAGCGCCTCGCCGGTGATCTCGCGCAGCGGGCGAATATCCAGGCCCCCGCCGGCGACACTGCCGTTCTTGATGTCGATCAGGAAGTACGACAGGCCCTTGTGCTTGGGCACATCCGCATCGGTGCGTGCCAGGCAGATGCCCCAGTGCGCGTCGCGGGCCATCGACGTCCACACCTTCTGGCCCTGCAGCCGCCATCCGCCGTCGACCTTGGTGGCCTTGGTGGACAGGCTCGCCAGATCGGAGCCGGCGCCCGGCTCCGAGAACAGCTGGCACCACACGATGTCGCCGCGCAGCGAGCCCGGCAGGAACCGCTGCGCCTGCTCCGCGCTGCCGTGCGCGATGAGCGTCGGGACCACCCAGTTGCCGATGATCATGTCGTGCGGGGTGAGCTCGGCGGCACGCAGCTCCTCGGCGACGACAAGCTGGGTGACGGCGTCGGCGCTCTTGCCCCACGGCGCGGGCAGGTGCGGCGAGGTGTAGCCCTTCTCCGCCAGGTACGCCTTGCGCTCGGCGCCCTCGAGCGCCCGGGCGGGCTCGAGCTCGGCGCGGATGTCGACGCGGATCTGCTCGGCCTCGGCGGGCAGCTCGACGCTGAGCTCGCGGCGCGCCCCGGCGATGGTCAGCGTCGCGACGCGGCGCTTCCACGACGCGGTGGAGCCGAGCAGGATGCGCAGCGACTGCGCCCGGCGCATGTACAGGTGCGCGTCGTGCTCCCAGGTGTAGCCGATGCCGCCGAGCACCTGGATGCAGTCCTTGGTGACCTGGAAGCCCATCTCGGGGGCGACGGCCGCGGCGACGGCGGCGGCGAGCGACGACTCGTCGGCCGGGATGTCCTCGACGAGCGCGCGGGCGGCGTCCCAGGCGGTGACACGGGCCTGCTCGGCGAACGTGAGCATCCGCGCAACCTTGTGCTTGACGCCCTGGAACTGTCCGATGACGCGGCCGAACTGGCGGCGCACCCGCGCGTAGTCGGCGGCGGTCGTGGTGGCCCAGTCGGCCAGTCCCGACGCCTCGGCCGCGAACAATGTGGCGGCGATGTCGAGCACCCGCTGCGAATCCAGCTGCAGCACGGCGTCTTCGGCGAGCTCGAGACCGTCCACGGTCACCTCGGCGTTGCGCCGCACCACGTCGTAGCCGGGCAGGTCGGTGACCTCGAGGCGGTCGCGGTCGACGACCACGAAGACGAGCTGCTCGCCTTCGCGCGCGGCCAGCAGGAACACGTCGCCCACCTGGCCGCCGAGCACGTGGCCGGCGGTGCCGGACAGCGTCACGCGGCCGCCGTCGCGGGCCACCGTCAGCGCGCCTGGCTGCAGCGACACCGCGCCGGACAGCGAGCCGTCGGCCAGCCCCTCGAGCTCGGCGGTGCGACCGGCCTCGGCCAGCACGGCCGAGACGACGACCGTCGGCAGGAACGGTCCGGGGACCATCGCCCGGCCGAGTTCCTCGACCACGACGGCCGCCTCGAGCAGGCCGTAGCCCACGCCGCCGTGCTCCTCGGGCAGGTGCAGCCCGAGCATGCCCAGTTCGGCGAGCGAATCCCAGTACTGCGGGCGGACCTCCCGCTTGGCCTCGACGGCCTCCCGGATCACGGCCGGCGTGGCGTGGCGCGCCGCCCAGCTGCGCACGGAATCACGCAGTTCGCGCGCTTCGTCACTCAATCCAATGGTCATGAACTCGTCCTCGCTAGAAGTGTGGGTGCCACAGGGCGCTTCGCGCCTAGATGCGCTCGATGATGGTGGCGGTCGACAGCGCGCCGCCGGCGCACATGGTGACCAGCGCGGTGGACTTGTCGGTGCGCTCGAGTTCGTGCAGAGCGGTGGTGATCAGCTTCGCGCCGGTGGACCCGACCGCGTGACCCAGCGCGATCGCGCCCCCGTTGACGTTGACCTTGTCCATGTCGGCCTTGTGCACCTGTGCCCAGGACAGCACGACCGACGCGAACGCCTCGTTGATCTCCACCAGGTCGATGTCGCCGAGGCTCATCGACGCCTTCCGCAGCACGTCCTCGGTCGCCTGGATGGGGCCGTCGAGGTGGTAGTAGGGCTCGGCCCCGACCATGCCGGCCGCGACGATCCGGGCGCGGGGGGTCAGCCCGAGCTCGCGGGCGCGGTCTTCGCTCATCAGCAGCACACCCGCGGCGCCGTCACTGATCTGCGAGGAGTTGCCGGCGGTGTGGATGCCCTCGGGCGCGACCGGCTTGAGCTTGGCCAGCCCCTCGACGGTCGTCTCGCGCAGGCCCTGGTCCCGGGTGACCGTCCCGATCTCGTCGGTGGGGCGCTTGTCGACGATGATCGGCGCCTGCACCGGCACGACCTCGCGGTCGAAACGGCCCTCGGCCCACGCCTGGGCGGCCCGCTGCTGCGAGCGCGCACCGAGCGCGTCGACGTCCGCGCGGGTGATGCCCCGGTTGACGGCGATCCGCTCGGCCGCGACGAACTGGTCAGGCATGTCGATGGCCCAGTCGGCCGGGTACGGATTGCCGGTCTCGGGGGTGTTGGCCTGGCCGAGGAAGACCCGGCTCATCGACTCGACGCCGCAGCCGATGCCGGCGGTGATCTGCCCGGAGGCGATCAGTCCGGCGACCATGTGCACGGCCTGCTGGGAGGAGCCGCACGCGCAGTCGATGGTGGTCGCCGCGGTGGTGTACGGAAGCCCGGCGTGCAGCCACGCCTGACGGGTGACGTTGTTGGACTGCTCCCCCGCCTGGGTCACACAGCCTCCGACGAGCTGGCCGATCTCCTCCGGCGCCAGCGCGTTGCGCTCGAGCAGCGCCCGCAGCGGCGTACCCAGCAGCGTGGCCGGGTGCAGGCCGGACAGCGCGCCGTAGCGCTTGCCGACCGGGGTGCGAACGGCGTCGACGATGACGGCTTGAGGCATGAGATCTCCCTGCAGTGGACCGGATCGGGCCCGGAGACCCGACAGACTGACTCCCAGATTTGAAATCAATTCTGAATTATTGGCGGGGGCACGCCGGAATCCCGGTCCCGCTCAGTGGGTCAGGCCACGCACCGTGCTCAGCCGCGCGAGCAGCAACTGGCAGGCCAGCGCGGTGTCGGCCTCGGCCTGCTCGACGTCGAGCGCGCCGTACAGGCAGGACTGGACGATCGCGAACCACTGCTGCACCACCAGCCGCAGCAGGGTCAGGTCCAGATCGGTCGGCGGATCGAGGCGGGTGGCCGCGATCAGCACGTCACGGAACGAGTCGTCGATCCGGTCGACGGGAACCGTCCCGACCGCGCGCGCCGTGTACGCGGCGGTGATCATCGAGATGGACAGCCGCGGCCGCCGCAGCATCTGGTGCAGGGCGTGGTCGAGGACGAACACCGTCGCCTCCAGCGGCGACTCACAGCGCCGGCCGACCTGGGCGAGCCGGTCGCCCATGGCATCGATCTGGCGGGTCAGCACGCCGACGAACAGGTGGTGCTTCGACGGGAAGTAGCGGTACAGCGTGCCGATCGCGACGCCGGCGGACTTCGCCACGTCGAGCATCTGCACCTGGTCGAATTCGTACTGCGAGCCCAGATCCGTGGCGGCGTCGAGCATGCGGACGTACTTTTGACGTTGCAGCTTCGAACTCGGTTCCGCGGCCTCCCGGGCCACCGCCAACCTCGCCATTTCACCCCTCCCTCGATCACCAGCCGACCTGGCGTGCAGACCAATCGGACCATCGCAATCGAGTTCGCCACCCCGCGGTCTCGAACAGTGAGACGCTTGACCGACACGAACCACCAGCAGCCTAGCGTCGAGAAAATCAGAAGGAGCGGCATATCAGCGGTGCCCCCTTCCCAGGGCCGCATCCGGTGATCGGAATGGGGCGCCTCGACCGATCAGACGCAGTTGAAGGGACAACTGGAATGACCTCAATGGCCGAGAAGGACGAGATCCGGTACATCGACTCCGGCGCGACCCCTGCGCGTTTCGCGCGCGGGTGGCACTGCCTCGGACCGTCGGCAGGCTACCGCGACGGCAAGCCGCACTCGATCGAGGCGTTCGACACGAAGCTGGTCGTGTGGGCCGACAGCAGCGGCGAGCTGAAGGTCCTCGATGGCTACTGCCGGCACATGGGCGGCGACCTGTCGCAGGGCACCATCAAGGGCGACACCATCGCGTGCCCGTTCCACGACTGGCGCTGGGGCGGCGACGGCCGCTGCAAGCAGATCCCCTACGCCAAGCGCGTCCCGATGCGTGCCCGTACCCGCAACTGGGTGACGATGGAGCAAGACGGGCTGCTGTTCATCTGGCACGATCCCGAGGGCAACCCGCCGCCGGCCGACGTCACCATCCCGGTGATGCGCAAGCCCGGCGAGGAGTGGACCGACTGGGTCTGGAACACCATCACCATCGACACCAACTGTCGCGAGATCGTCGACAACGTCGTCGACATGGCGCACTTCTTCTACGTGCACTACTCGTTCCCGACGTACTTCAAGAACATCTTCGAGGGTCACACCGCGATCCAGTACTACGAGGGCCAGGGCCGCGAGGACGTGCGTCCCCCGGTCAAGGACGGCAAGAAGCCCAAGCTGCTCGGCAACAGCTCGGTCGCCGCATACCACGGACCGTCGTTCATGATCGACGAACTCAAGTACGTCTACGAGAACTTCACTCTCGAGTCGAACCTGATCAACTGCCACTTCCCGATCTCGCCGGACAAGTTCACACTGATGTACGGCGCCATCGTCAAGAAGACCCCGGGTCTCGAGGGCGAGGCCGCGGAGAAGATGGCCAAGAGCCACATGGACTTCATCACCAAGGGCTTCGAGCAGGACGTCGCGATCTGGAAGAACAAGACGCGCATCGACAACCCGCTGCTGTGCGAGCAGGACGGCCCGGTCTACCAGCTGCGCCGGTGGTACGAGCAGTTCTACGTCGACGTCGCCGACGTGCAGCCGGACATGGTCGACCGCTTCGAGTTCGAGATCGACACCACCTCCGCGAACGAGGCCTGGCACAAGGAGGTCGACGCGAACATCGCCGCCGGCCGCGTCGGCTCGAAGCTGTTCTCGTGACCACCCGCCCCTCGGACCGCTCGCAGATGCGGCCGCTCGCGTGCCGCACCTGCGGCACCGAGGTGCTGGTCGAGAAGTTCTCCTACGAGCACACCTCGATCCGGTGGCCCGACGGCGCCGACCGGTCCTGCGTGCGCTTCCGCGAGAACGACTCGGACCTGCGCGGCGACGTGCACGCGTCGACCTGCCCGGATCTGCGCGATTCGATCCGGCAGGCGGTCCTCGACGGCACCCTCGTGGTCGACGAGGACCCCGAGGACGACCGCGCCGTCCCCCGCTGACCTTTCCTAGCTCGACACCACCCGACGAACTCCGAAGAACCTGGGGAAATTGATGATCGACAGCAACAAGTACGGGCCCTGGGCGGTCATCGCCGGCGGCTCCGAGGGCGTCGGCGCAGGCTTCGCCGATCTGCTCGCGAAGGCCGGCCTGAACCTCGTCCTGATCGCCCGCAAGCCCGGTCCGCTCGAGGAGACCGCCGACAAGGTCCGCGCGCACGGCGTCGAGGTCCGCACACTGTCGCTGGACCTGCTGGCCGACGACGCGATGGACCAGATCCGCACGGCCACCGCCGACATCGAGGTCGGCCTGCTGATCTTCAACGCCGGCGCGAACACCTACGGCCACGAGTTCGTCTCGGGCGATCTCGACGGCTTCGGCGGTGTGATCACGCTGAACATCACCCGTCAGCTCGAGCTCGCGCACCACTTCGGCGCGGCGATGAAGGAGCGCGGCCGCGGCGGCATCATCCTGCTCGGCTCACTGGCCGGCTTCATGGGCTCCGAGCACCAGAGCATCTACGCGGCGTCGAAGGCGTTCAGCCGCATCTTCGCCGAGGGCCTGTGGCTCGAGCTGCAGGAGTTCGGCGTCGACGTGGTCGAGCTGATCCTCGGCGTGACCCGCACCCCGGCGATGGTCCGTGCCGGCCTGAACTTCGACATCCCCGGCATGATCGTGCAGGAGGCCGAGGACGCCGCCCGCGAGGGTCTCGAGCACCTGACCGACGGTCCGGTGTGGATCGCCGGCGGCAACTACGACGCCGCAGTCAAGCGTTCCGGCTTCCCGCGCGCCAAGATGGTCAAGGCCGCGTCGGACGCCGTCAAGAAGATGATGGGCCGCAAGTGATCTGAGCGTCCCATACCCGATGATCGCAGCGCGGTCGGACCCACCACCGGTGGTCCGGCCGCGCTGTTTCGTATCCGGCGCCGCTCGAGCAACCCAGTCAGGAGAAGGTCATGACCCAGCCCTCGCACGCCCAGCCCTCGCACGTCGAGATCACGAACCTGGTCCACCGCTACGCCGAACTGGTCGACTCCGGCGACTGGGACGGCCTGGTGGAGTTGTTCGCACACGGTGAGTTGCACGGCAGCACCGGCGTGCTGCGCGGCGACGCGGTGCGGACGAACTTCGAGGCGGTCCGGCTCTACCCCGACGGCACACCCCGCACCCGACACGTCACGACCAACCTGATCGTCGAGGTCCACGAGGACGACGCGACCGCCACCGCGCGCTCGCATGTGACGGTGTTCCAATTCACCCCGCAGAGCCAGTCCCCCGGAGCGATCTCCCCCGGCGCCTTTCCCGTCGGCGCCGCGATCGCGCCCATCTTCCTGGTCCGCTACCACGACCGGTTCCACCGCGTCGACGGCCGCTGGCGGTTCGCCTCCCGCCGCTTCGTCGACCCGGTCGCCGGCGACATCAGCGGCCACCTCGGCTGACCGGACCGACGTCCACGGACACGAACGGGGCGCGGCGACTGCCTCGTGAGCAGTCGCCGCGCCCCGTTTCTCCGTCTGCGGCCGGTTCAGGCCTGCGAGGGCGTGAACGCAGCCAGCGGCTCGCTGCCGGACCAGTCGTGGCCCCAGTAGCTGTCCGCGGTGATCTCCTCGGCCGTGTAGTAGGTCTCGTCGACCTTCATTCCCTCACAACCGAACTCGAGGTCCCAGCCGCCGGGGGCACGCACGTAGAACGACACCATCTTGTCGTTGGTGTGCCGGCCCAGGGTGGACGAGATCGTGAAGCCGAGCTTGCGGACCCGGTCGAGCGCCTGGCCGACGGCGTCGAGCGTGTCGACCTCCATCATCAGGTGCACCATGCCGGGCGCGTCGGTCGGCGGGGCCGGGCAGATCGCCAGGCTGTGGTGCCGCTGGTTGACGCCGAGGAAGCGCACCCGCATCGCCGGGCCGGGGGCGTCGGGTCCGCCGATGCGGATGGCGCCGCGCGGCAGGAAGCCGAGCACCTCGGTGTAGAACGCGTACTCGGCCGCGAAGTTCGGCGTCGGCAGCACGACGTGGCCGAAACCGGCCTCGCCGGTGACGAACCGTCCGGCGTGCGGGGTGACCACCGGGCTGTGGTCGAGGACCGGCCCGAAGAACACCTCGACGGTGGTGCCGGCCGGGTCCTTGAAGCTGATGACCTGCTCGGCGTTGCGCAGCGTCGACTCGGCGTCGGAGAGGACCTCAACCTCCACACCCGCCTTCTCGACCGCCTCACGGACGCGGGCGAGCGCGAACTGGTCGCGCACCTCCCAGCCGATGGTCAGCACCTTGTCGACGTCGCCGGGCAGCACGGCCAGACGGAAGCGGCGCTCGTCCACGCGCAGGTACAGCCCGTCGGGATTCGGGCCCTTGCCCTCGGCCATGCCGAGGCCGTCGACGACCAGTTCGCGCCAGCGCGGCACGTCCTGCGTCTGCACTGTCAGATACCCGAGGGATCGGATGTCAGTCATGTTCTCCACCAAGTGTTGTCGAGTCGACCGCAGTCGGAAGGGTTGGGCTACTAGATCATCGAGCGCATGATGCCCTCGGGCTCGCCACCGAGCTGGGTCAGCGCCGACGCGTGGTTGATCGAGCCGGGGACGTGGATCGCGTGGGTCAGGCCGACGTGCGCGTCACGCCAGAAGCGCTGCAGCGGCAGCTTGACCTTCATCGCGCCGCCGCCGGCGCGGGCGAAGATCTCGTCGAGCGCGCTCACGGCGCGCCACGCGGCGTTGGTCTGGGTGCGGCGGCCGATCGAGCGCTCCTCGAAGGTGACCTCCTGGCCCTTCTCCGCCTTGTCCCAGAAGCGGTCCACGGTCTCGAGGATCGCCACGCGCGAGGCGTTGATCTCGTCGGCGGCCTGGCCGATGGCGTAGAGGACGTAGGGGTCGTTCTTGATCGGGACGCCGGTCACCGCGACGCGCTCCTTCTGCGCGTTGATGTACAGGGCGAGGCCGCCCTCGCACATGCCGATGAGCGATGAGGTGATGCCGAGCGGGAAGATGCAGGAGAACGGGAACTTGTACAGCGTCTCGTCACGGCCGGCGTGCTTCGCGCCGTTACCGCTCATGACGATCTCGGAGTCGATGGTGCGGTACTCGGGCACGAACGCGCCGGAGACCGTGAAATCCTTCGAACCCGTGCCGCGCAGGCCGACGACGTCCCAGCTCTCGGGGTCGACGGTGTAGTCCGACTTGGGGACCAGCACATGCAGCACCTTGCCGGTGGGAACACCCTTCTCGTTACCCACGAGGGCACCGATCATGACCCACTTGCAGTGGTCGTTGCCGGTGGAGAACGACCACTTGCCGTTGAGGATGTAGCCGCCGTCGACCGGCACCGCGATGCCCATCGGCGCGTACGGCGACGCGATCCAGGTGTCGACGTCCTCGCCCCAGACCTCCTGCTGCACCTTCGGGTCGAAGAAGGCCATCTCCCACGGGTGCACGCCGACGATGCCGGAGACCCAGCCGGTGGAGCCGTCGATGGCGCCGATGCCCATCGCGGTCTCGGCGAACTCGCGCGGGTGCGCCTCGAGGCCACCGAACTCCTTGGGCGCCAGCATCCGGATGACGCCGGAATCGCGCAGACGCTTGGCGTTGCCGTCCGACAGGCGCATGAGCTTCTCGCCCTCGACGCCGCCCTCGCGGATCTCGTCCGCGAACTGCATGATGTTGTCCAGCACCTGTCCCATGACTACCTCTATCCTCTGCTGTGGCCGGACGGACGTCCGTCGTCAGGCCGAATTCTGTTGGTCGCGCGGCTGCGCGAAGCTCGTCGGCGATTTCGCCGAGCCGATCATCGCCCACTTCCGTCGCCGGCGCACCGATAACCCGATGCTGGCACCGGGGCGGGCGGGACGCCCGAAAACGTCCCGCCCAACGAGACCGGATGGTCTGGTCAGTTCGAGGCCACCAGGCCCTCTGCGTCCGAGGAGACCGCCGCATGTCGCGCGGCGACGTAGCCGAACACCATCGACGGGCCGATCGTGGCGCCGGCGCCGGCGTACTCGTTGCCCATCACCGACGCCGAGGTGTTACCGGTCGCGTACAGCCCGGTGATGACCGAGCCGTCCGCGCGCAGCACCCGCGCGTGCTCGTCGCTGACCAGGCCGCCCTTGGTGCCCAGGTCGCCCGCCTCGATGCGGATGGCGTAGTACGGCGCCTTGTCGATCTCGTCGAGGTTGGGGTTCTTCATCGTCGGGTCGCCGTAGTAACGGTCGTACGCGCTGTCGCCGCGGCCGAAGTCCTCGTCCTTGCCGGTGCGCGCGAACCCGTTGAAGCGCTCGACCGTCTGGGCGAGGGTGTCGGCGGGGACGCCGATCTTCTCGGCCAGTTCGGCGATCGTGTTCGCCTTGTGCACGATTCCCTGGTCGTAGAAGCCCTTCGGGAACGGGGCGCCGGGCAGCACCTGCGCGAACGGGTAGCGCGAGCGGGCCTTCGTGTCCATCACGAACCAGGCCGGGACGTGCCCGCCGTCGATCTGGTCGTGGACGAAGTTGACGTAGGGCGCCGACTCGTTGGTGAACCGCTTGCCGTTCATCCCCACGATCACCGACGGCGGGATGCACCGCTCGGAGACCAACGGGATGACCGCGCCCATCGGGTGCATCACCGAGGGCATCCACCACGCGTCGTCCATCAGGTCGAGCGCCGCACCGACCTTCTCGCCGGCGAGGATGCCGTCGCCGGTCAGCTCGCGGGCGCCGGCACTGATGTCGGCCTGGCCACCCTCGGGCAGGTACCGGTCACGCATGGCCTGGTTGTGGTCGAAGCCGCCGGTGGCCAGCAGCACGCCCTTGCGGGCGCCGATCCGCACAGTCTTGCCGTCGCGGTCGGCGACCACGCCGATCACGGCGCCCTTGTCGTCGGTGACCAGCTCGGTCATCGAGGTCTTCAGCCACAGCGGGATACCGTTGTCCTTCAGCGCCATCCGCAGGCGGGCGACGAGCGAACGTCCGCCGGTCGCCATGTGCCGGCGGGCGACCATGTTCGACGCCACTCGCCAGCCCGCGATCATCGAGGCCCGCCGGCCCGCCCAGGTGCGCTTGACCATCGCCAGGTCGTGGTAGTCCTTCGAGGTCACCCACAGGCCCAGCGGGCCCTTCATGCTGTTCGGACGCTGGAAGCGCTCGTCTTCCTTGAGCTTGCGGGTGTTGTAGGGCGGGCACTCCACGGTGCGCCCCTCGGGACGTCCGCCGGGCAGCTCCGGGTGGTAGTCCGAATAGCCCTTGACCCAATAGAAATCAATGTGCTTGCTGCTGCGCTCGAGCAGCTCCATCATCGGCACGCCGTTGTCCACGTAGGCCTCGAGCCGCACGTCCGGCACCCGGCCGGCGGTGATGGTCTTGAGGTAGTTCAGGATCGACTCGCGCGAGTCGACCACACCCTTGCGGCGCAGCGTCGGGTTGTTCGGCACCCAGATGCCGCCACCCGAGACGGCGGTGGATCCGCCGAACTTCTTGCCCTTTTCGATGACGAGCGCGCTCAGCCCCTGCTCGGCCGCCGCGACCGCGGCGGTCATACCGCCACCGCCGCTGCCGACGACCAGGAAGTCGACGATCTCGTCCCAATTCTCGTTCTTCGAATCCACCTGGGTCACTTTTCTCAGAGTCACTTTTCTTCTCGTCGCAAGAATGCGAGCACCGCGGCGACCCAGGCGTCCTTCGCCTCGATCATGGTCCAGTGGCCGCAGTTGGGGAACACGTGCAGCTCACCGTTCGGCAGGTCCCGCATGGGCAGCATGGCCATGTCGACCGGGCTGACCCGGTCGTCCCGGCCCCAGGTGAGCAGCGTCGGCGCGGTGATCTTGTGCAGCTGCGCCCAGTAGGGGGTCACGTTGGAGGCCTTGCCCGCGGCCTGCGTTGCGGCGAAGGCCTTGCTGCTGTACATCCGCCGGGCGATCTCGAGGGTCTGCGGCTCGGTCGCCAGCTCCCACCGCTCCTCGATGAGCTGCTCGGTCACGACCGCGGGGTCGTAGACCATCGAGTGCAGCCAGCGGATCAGGCCCTCGCGGGTCGGGTTGTCGGTGAACTCCGTGAGCAGCTTGATGCCCTCGCCCGGGCTGGGCGCGAGCACGTTGCGTCCGATGCCGCCGACCGAGACGAGCTTGCGCACCCGGTCGGGCTGGGCGATGGCGACGTTGGCCGCCACGATCCCGCCCATCGAGTTGCCGATCACGTTGACCGAGTCGAGTCCGAGTCCGTCGAGGAACCGCGTCACCGCCGGCACCGCCATCATCATGGGGTGGCCGTCGCCCGGGTCACTCACGCCGAAACCGGGGAACTCGAGGATCAGGCAACGGAAGTGCTCCGCGAAGTCGCCCAGCACGCCGCGGTAGTTGCGCCAGCCGGTCACGCCCGGACCGGAGCCGTGCAGCAGCAGCAGCGGCGGTCCGTCACCCGCCTCGTGGTAGCGCAGAACGCCCTGGTCGGTGACCAGTTCCCGCTTCGTCGCCTCGTAGCTCAGTTCCGTCATTTGATCCGCCTAAGTTCGCAATCCGATGCACAGTCGAGTCCGTATACCCGAGGGTAGAGACGGCGGTTGCCGCGCTCGCCCGTTGTTCCCGATCAGCGAGACGCTTTTCACGTCGATCGGGCCCGGCCGAGACAAGGTAGAGGGGACAGGGTCGATCGCGGCGCGGAAGGAGTGGGGCACATGAAGATCGGACTCGTGCTGCCGGTGGTGGTGCAGCACCCCAGTACGCGCGCGGAATGGGAGCGCACCGCCGGCATCGCCGAGGTCGCGCAGATCGCCGCGGCCGCGGACCGGCTGGGCTATCACCACGTGGCCGCCAGCGAACATGTCGCGGTCCCCCGTGAGATCGCGGTGGAACGCGGAGGAACCTATTGGGATCCGCTGTCCACCTTGGGTTTCCTGGCGGCACGCACCCGCCGCATCCGACTGGCCACGCAGGTGCTCGTCCTCGGCTACCACCACCCGCTGGAGATCGCGAAGCGCTACGGCACCCTCGATCAGGTCAGCGGCGGCCGGATCGTCCTGGGCCTGGGGGTCGGCTCGCTGCGCGAGGAGTTCGACCTGCTCGGTGCCCCGTTCGAGGACCGCGGAGCACGCGCCGACGACGCGATCCGCGCCCTGCGTGCATCGCTGTCCGATCCCGCCCCGTCGTACGACGGACCGTTCTACAGCTACGACGGATTCGTCGTCGAACCGCACGCCGCGCAGGTCCGGGTGCCGCTGTGGATGGGCGGGCGCACCCGCCGGTCCCTGCGCCGGGCAACCGAATTCGGCGACGGCTGGGTTCCGTTCGGACTGAACGTGGACGAGCTGCAGGCCATGCTCGGCACTGTCGACCTGCCCGACGGGTTCGAACTGGTGCTGGGCTCGGGCCGGCGACTCGATCCGCTCGGCGACCCCGACGCCACGCTGCGCGCGGTCACCCGCGTCCGCGAGGCCGGCGCGACGGTCCTCGGCGTCAGCCTCGTCTCCACCGGCGCCGGCCACTACTGCGATCAGTTGCACGCGCTGCGTGAGCTGACAGGGCAGGCGGGATGCACCTTCGACGCCGATCCGGGCCATGACCGCGACGACTGAGCCCCCCCGGTCACTGACCCGACGCCACCAGTTGGTCGGCGGACTCGGGCGACCAGTCGTGGCCGCGCGAGTGCAGTGCCTGCACATTCGGCCGCGTCTGGGCTGGCTTCTGCGGGAACAGGTCCGCGGTGATGCGCCGCGCGGTCTCCACGACCAGCGGCGCGACCCGCTCGAGCGGCACCTGACGCGATTCCGGACACAGGCACACAGAGGCGACCGGGCCCTCGGGTCCACGGATCGCCATGGCCACACTCGTGAAGTTCATGCTCATCACACCGGTGCGGTCGATGGACAGTCCCCGGTTCCGGCGGATCCGGTTGAGTTCCTGATGCAGCCCGCCCAGCGTCCAGCCCTTCGCGATGGGCGGGCGCCGCATGGCCTCTCGGACCAGCGCATCGACGTGCTCCGGATCGAGGTACGCGAGCATCGCGCGGCCGCCGGTGGTGATGTGCGCGGGATTACGTCCACCCACGCGGGAGGCCAGTGTCGTCGCGAACCGGCCGCCGAGCTTGTCGAGGAACACCTCGTCGGAGCCGTCGAGGACGGCCAGGTGCACGACCATCCCGGTGCGCAGGTGCAGCTCGTGCAGGTGCGGAGCGGCGGCCTGACGGATCTCACCGTGCATGCCGTCGTGTCCACCGAGACCGAGGGCGCGGCGACCGAGGCTGTAGCCGAGCGTGCTGTGGTCGAGCCAGTGCAGCTTGACCAGCTGGTCCAGGATCCGGTGGGCCGTCGAGCGGGGCAGCCGGGTCCGGCTGGCGACCTCCTCGAGGTTCAACCGGGTCGAGCGCCGGTCGAAGGCGTCGAGGATGAGCGTCATCCGCTCCACCATCGACGGCGGGAGATCCCGCTGCGCGCAGGGTGTGGCCTTGTCGGTGACGACAGTTGCCATTTCCGCCTCCTGGCTCAACAGTGCATCCGACCTGGGCTTACAGGTCGAAATTGAAATTGATTCTTAAACTGTATCAGTGATGCGGAACACACGCCACAGGGCGTGTCCGAACCGGACGCACGACGAGGCCGGCCCGCACCGCTCGGGTGCGCGCCGACCTCGCGTAACAGGCTCGTCAGCTGCGATTCAGCAGGCGCTCGTCAGCCGGCCACCTCGGCGCCCGGTGCATGCGCAATGTTCATCACGACTCCCCACTCCTGGAATCACCAGGAAAGGACAGGTCCGGCCGTCGCGGCGAAGCACTCCCGGAGACCGGGATCACACGTCGCAGACGACGGGTCGCCCATCACATCATCGTCCGGCCCGGAGTTTCGGTCAGTGAGACCGCGCGCGGGTCGAGCGCTCCCGACGCAAATAGAATTGGGTTCAAATTTCCGTCGTCCGGCGCACACCGCCCCACCGAGGAGTCCACACATGAGCGAGTCACTGAGCTTGGCGGGCAAGGCCGCCGTCGTCACCGGAGCCGGGGCAGGCCTGGGCCGGTCCGAAGCCCTCGCCCTCGCGGCGGCCGGCGCCGCCGTCGTCGTCAACGACATGGGCCCGCAGGCCAACGACGTGGTCGACGAGATCGTCGCCGCGGGCGGTCAGGCCGTTGCCGTCACCGGCGACGTCGGCGAGTGGGCGCTGGGCGCACGCCTGGTGCAGACCGCGGTCGAGAAGTTCGGCTCGTTCGACATCCTGGTGAACAACGCCGGCATCATCCGCGACAAGATGATCTTCAACCTGACCGAGTCCGACTGGGACGACGTCATCAAGGTGCACCTCAAGGGCCACGCCGTCACCTCGCACGCCGCCGCGGTGCACTGGCGCGAGGCCAGCAAGGCCGCCGGCGCGCCCGTGTACGGCCGCGTGATCAACACCTCCTCCGAGGCCTTCCTGTTCGGCTCGGCCGGTCAGCCCAACTACTCCGCCGCCAAGGCCGGCATCGTCGCGCTGACGCTGTCGACCTCGCAGGGCCTGTCCCGCTACGGCGTTCGCGCCAACGCGATCTGCCCGCGTGCCAGGACCGCGATGACCGCCGAGGCCTTCGGCGACCGCGCCGACGGCGCGACCTCGCTCGACCCGCTGTCCCCGGAGCGCGTCGCCACCCTGGTGCGCTACCTGGCCGCGCCCGCCTCCGAGGAGATCACCGGTCAGGTGTTCGTGGTGTACGGCAAGATGATCGCGCTGATGGACTCGCCGAAGGTCGAGAACCGATTCGACGCACCGACCGGCGCCTTCGACGCCGAGGAGATCGACCGTCAACTGACCCCGTACTTCTCGGGACGCGGGCAGTATGAGACCTACAGCGCGTACAGCGTCGCCGAGCTGGAGAAGCCCGCGCTGGCCATCGACTGACGACGAAGGGAAACACATCTCAATGAGGCTTGAAGGCAAGGTCGCGATCGTCACCGGCGGGGCCGGCGGCATCGGGCGCGGCATCGTCCGCGCGTTCGTCAAGGAGGGCGCCCGCGTCCTCATCGTCGACATCAACGACGAGGCAGGTCGCGCGCTCGAATCCGAATTCGACGGCACCGCAAAGTATCTCGGCGTCGACATCTCCAAGCAGGAGAACGCGTCGCGGATCCGCGACGCCGCCGTGGACGCCTTCGGCTCGGTGAGCGTGCTGGTGAACAACGCCCACGCCTCCCGGCAGGCACCACTGATGGAGACCACACAGGAGATGCTGGACCTGTCCTTCGGGACCGGGTTCTACCCCACCTTCTGGCTGATGCAGGCCTGCCACGAGCAGCTCAAGGCAGCCCAGGGATCCGTGATCAACTTCGCCTCCGGCGCGGGGTTGAAGGGTGACGTGACCCAGTCGTCCTACGCCGCCGCCAAGGAGGCGATCCGGGCGATCAGCCGGGTCGCCGCGAACGAGTGGGCGGCGGACAACATCAACGTCAACATCATCTCGCCGCTGGCGGCGACCGAGGGTGTCAAGGCGTACATCGCCGCGAACCCCGGCATCGAGGAGACGTTGCTGGCCAAGACGCCGCTGCACCGTTTCGGCGACCCCGAGTCGGACATCGGCCGGGTCGCGGTGTTCCTGGCCAGCGCCGACGCGAGCTACATGACCGGTCAGACCCTGATGGTCGACGGCGGCAGCATCATGCTCCGCTGACCGGGCACCCCGGCCGCAACACCGAACTCGTCCCCGGCGCGACCCTTGCGGTCACACCGGGGACGAGTCGTCTGCGGGGGCCGGCCGTCCCGTTGGGATCTCAGACCGGCGGGGCCAGCGCCTCCGCGATGAACCGCGCCGCCTGCTCGAACGCACCGCCCAGGTCGTAGCCGGGATCGAACCGCCAGCGGCGGATCACCGCCGCGTAGATGCCCCCGAACATCTCGGCCAGGAACTCCGGCGGATAGTCCCGGCGGACGTCACCCTGCGCCACGCCCGCCTCGACGAGATCGACCACCGCGGAATGGAACATGTCACTGCGCTGCGCGCCGGCCCGGGGGTCCCGGGTGTCGCGGTCCAGGTCGCCGGTGACCACCCGGATGTAGGCGGGCCGGTCGTCCGCGACGATGACGAACTCCGCGAACAGACGGCGCATCCGGTCGAGCGTGGACGCCGGCTCACGCAGCAACTTCTCGACCGAGGCGTGGAAGGCGATCATCTGGTCGACCCACAGTGCCTCCAGCACGGCGTCCTTGCCCTGGAAGTAGTTGAAGAACGTCGCACGGGACACTTCGGCGGCCGAGGCGACGTCCTCGACCGTGGTGCCCGACACCCCCTTGACGGCGAACAACCGCCGCGCCGACTGGAGCAGGCGGGCGCGGGTCTCGATCTTGTTGCGCTCTCGACGCGTCAGGCGCCGACCCGTCGTCGACGGGTCGGCGCCTGACGCCGAGTCTGGTCGATACCGACCGGTCGGTCCGGAAACGTTGCGCGCCGAGGGCTCCGAATCGGTCCATCCGGTGGACACCGAATCACTCATCGAATTCCGCCGCCATTCTCGCGAATCCGCACAACACCTACTCCGGGATCACTCCACGATAACGGCCCACCCTGTGGCCGATCCCGCGTCTCCCGACGCTTGCCTGCTAGCTGGGCTGCGCCACCGTGGCGCGGGCCCAGCGATAGTCCGCCTTACCGCTCGGCGACCGCACGATGGTGGGCACCACGACGATCGAGCGCGGGATCTTGTAGCCGGCGATCTCCTTGCGGCAGTGCTCGACGATGTCGTCGACCGTGGTGCCCTCGAAGCCCGCACGCAACTCGACCACGGCCGCGACGCGCTCCCCGAACTTGTCGTCCGGGGCGCCCGCCACCAGCGCGTCCATCACCGCGGGATGCGCCTTGAGCGCCTGCTCGACCTCTTCCGGGAAGACCTTCTCGCCGCCGGTGTTGATGCACATCGAGCCGCGGCCGAGCAGCACGATCGTGCCGTCCGCCTCGATCTTGCCCATGTCACCGAGGACAGACATCCGGACCCCGTCGACGACCGGGAAGGTCTCGGCGCTCTTGACCGGGTCGTTGAAGTACCCGAGCGGCACGTTGCCGCGCCGCGCGATGTAGCCCATCGTGTCGGAGCCGGCCTCCAGCGGGCGCAGACGCTCGTCCACGACCGTGATGTTCGGCCCGCCCGGGATCCGCAGCGCGCCGTCGGCACCGACGTCGACGGTGCCGTCGACACCCGACTCGGAGGAGCCGAAGCCGTCACGCATGTAGCAGTTCGGCAGCAACTCGGTGAGCTTGTCGCGCACGCTCTTCGACCACAGCGCACCGCCGGAGCCGATGAGCACCACCGAGCTGAGGTCGTATTCATCGCCGTGCGCCTCGATCGCGTCGGCGAGCGGGCGGCAGATGGCGTCGCCGACGACCATGACGCACATGATCTTCTCGGCGTCGATCATCTGCAGCGCCTCGACCGGGTCGTAGTTGCGCATGACGACCTGCTTGGACCCGGTGAAGAAGGCCGCGAACAGCGAGTAGACGGCCGCACCGTGCATGAGCGGGGCGGTCACCAGGAAGCTGATCGGGAACTCGTTGGCCTTGACCGCGGCCGCCAGCGACTCGGTGTCCAGGTACGGGTCGCCGTAGTGGTTGCCGCCGTGCAGGGCGGCCATGTAGAAGTCTTCCTGACGCCACACGACACCCTTGGGCATGCCTGTCGTGCCGCCGGTGTAGACGATGAAGTGGTCGTCGTCGCTGCGCTCGCCGAAGTCGCGCGCCGTCGACTGGGCCCGCACGGTGGCGTCGTAGTCGTCGACCGTGACGCCGTCGAACCGCACCTGCGGATCCGGGTCGACGACGAGTACGTGTTGCAGTTTCGGGCACTCGGGAACGACCGCGGCGGCGGCCTGGGTGAACTCGCCGTCGACGACCAACGCGACCAGCTGCGCGTTGTCGTAGAGGTAGCTCAGCTCCTTCTCCGTGTACCGGTAGTTGATGTTGATCGGGACCGCACGGGCCTTGAGGCAACCGAGCAGCGACTCGATGAACTGAGGGCTGTTGCGCATGTGCAGGCCCACGTGGTCACCGGGCTGAACCCCGCGAGAAATCAGCTGGTGGGCGAGCTGGTTGGCGCGCTCGTCGAGCTGTCGGTAGGTGATGCGTTCACCGTTGTAGACGATCGCGACCCGATCCTCGGGGACGGCGTCCGAGACGGCTTCGAAGAGATCTGCGAGATTGAGCGACATCGGACAGTGCTTTCTGGAGAGCCCCCACGGGGTGGGGCGCCGACGACAGACCCCTGGCGGCTGTCCATCGGCAATGGAATCGTTGTGGGGAAGCTAACACGTTCTTGGATTCGAGTCCAGGAACGTGTGTCAGTTTTGTACCGGACCCGCCCTGACGGAAGACCTCCGGCGATCGCACCTTGACGCTTTAAGGCACTCGCCTTACCCTGCCTTCATGGCCGGAACCGATGCCAGAACCGCAATGATCGACGCCGCCGAACGCATCGTCGCCGAACGCGGCCTGGCCGCCATGTCGCTGCGCGAGGTCCAGTCGGCCGCGGGGCAGTCCAACAAGTCCGCCGCGCAGTACCACTTCGGCTCCCGCGACGGACTGATCTCCGCCGTCGTCGAGGCCCGCATGGGCCCGATCGACCGAGCACGGCGCGCGTTGCTCGACCGGTTGGACCCCGCCGCGGCCGCCGACCCGCGGCAGTTGATCGAGGCGCTGATCCGTCCGCTCGCCGCGGCGACGCTGCATCACCACGGCAGCTGCTATGCCCGCTTCCTCGCGCAGGCGATGTTCGATCCGACGCTGACCGTCATCGTGCGCGAGCATCTGCGCGCCGAGAGCTTCCGCGACGTGTACCGCCGGCTGACCCGCGGCACGGGCCTGCCCGAAGCGGTTGCGGCGCTGCGCACCTGGCACGTCGTGGCCCTCTCGGTGACCTCACTGGCCACCTGGGAGGGTCTCGCCGCGGCCGACGCCCTCCCGTTCCCGGACACCGCCCTCGTCGTCACCGATCTCGTCGACAGCTGTGTCGCCCTCCTCACCACGCCGACCTCGCTCACCGATGCGACCCTTGCCGACCGTCCTCTTCCGTACGGCTTCCTCACCGACCCGACAGCAGGAGATGCCCGATGACCACGATTCCGACCGCGCCGATGATCTTCCCCACCCCGACCGATCCACTCGCCGCCTTCGGCCCGCTGGTCGGCCGGCGCACCGCCGACGGCTTCGACGACCGACCGTACGAGCGCCTCACCGTCCACCCGCTCTCGCCCACGATCGGCGCCGAGGTCGACGGTGTTCGACTGGGCGGGGATCTCGACGAGCAGATGCTCGGCGAGTTGCGCCGAGCGTTGCTGGAGTGGAAGGTGCTCGTCTTCCGCGACCAGGACATCGACCGCACCGACCAGCGTGCGTTCGCGCAGTTGTGGGGCGAACTCGAACAGCACCCGTTCTTCAAGTACACCCAGCCCGGTCAGACCGACATCGACGTCGTCACGCTTGCGAAAGACGCGATGACCGCCGGCACCGAGAACAACTGGCACAACGACATCACCTGGCACACCACCCCGTCCTTCGGTGCGGTGCTGCGCGCAGTGGAGGTTCCCGAGGTCGGCGGCGACACCCTGTGGACGGACACCGGCCTCGCGTACGACCTGCTGCCCCAGGACATCCGGGACCGCATCGACCCGCTCGTCGCCGAGCACGACTGGATCGCCACGTTCGGCCGGCACATGCCTGCCGAGGCGGTCGAGCAGTTGCGCACCCACTTCCCGCCGGTGCAGCACCCGGTCGTGCGGGTCGTACCCGAGACCGGCCGCCGGGCGCTGTTCGTCAACATGATCTTCACCCAGCGGATCCTCGGGATCCCGGCCGAGGAGTCCGACGAACTGCTGCGGTTGCTCTACCGCCACGTCCAGCGCCCGGAGTTCCAGTGCCGACTGCGCTGGCGGCCGAACACGATCGCCTTCTGGGACAACCGATCCTGTCAGCACTACGCGTCGAGTGACTACTTCCCGGCCCGGCGCGTCATGGACCGCATCTCGATCGTGGGCGACCGGCCGGTCGGGGTGTGACGGGCCGCTACTCCCCCGCCCGGCGCAGGATCGCCTCGGCGTGCCGCAACACCGGCGCGTCGACCATCTGCCCCTCGAACGCGAACACGCCGCGCCGCCCGGCAACGGCCGCCAGTACCCGGCGCGCCCACGCGAGCCGTTCGCCGTCGGGAAGATAGGCCTTGTGTACCACCGCGACCTGACTCGGATGGATGCACACGGTGGCGTCGAACCCGACCGCGACGGCGTCGAGTGCCTCGGCCTCGAGACCGTCAAGGTCGGCGATGTCCAGGTGCACCGCGTCGAGCGCGAACCTCCCGAGGCCCGACGCCGCGAGCAGCACGGTCGAGCGCACGTGCCGAGCCACGTCACGGTAGGTGCCGTCCGGCCGCCGGCTGGACTCACCGCCGAGTGCCGCGACGAGATCCTCGGCGCCCCACATCATTCCGATCGTGTTGTCCACCGCGGCCAACTCGTGCGCAAAGACGGCCCCGCGCGGGGTCTCGACCAGCGCGATCACCTGCCGCGGCGCCAGCACGGCGATCTGCGCGGGCGCCTCACTCTTGGGCAGCATCACCGTCGTGTACGCGGTGGCGTCGAGCACCGCCAGGTCGCGGGCCTGCTCGTCGGTGTCCGCGGCGTTGATCCGCACCACCGTGCGGTCCGGGTCGAGCGGGGTGTCCAGCAGCGCCTGACGCGCCGCCTCCCGATCGGCCGCGGCGACACCGTCCTCGAGGTCGAGGATCACGACGTCCGCGACGGCCGCCGCCTTGGCGAAGCGTTCGGGACGATCGGCGGGACAGAACAGCCAAGCCGGACCTGCCGGGGTGAAGGTCACTGCGCGTCCCCCTCCGCGGCCGGCCGCTTCTGCATCAGCGTGGCCCGCACGGCCTGCGCGACGATCTCGCCGTGCTGGTTGCGTCCGGTGTGCGAGAAGGTGACGATGCCCTCCCCCGGGCGCGAGCGCGACTCGCGCTTGTCGGTGATCAAGGTCTCCGCGTAGAGGGTGTCGCCGTGGAAGAGCGGCTTGGGGAACTTCACCTCACTGAATCCGAGATTGGCCACGATCGTGCCCTGGGACAGCTGCGCGACGGAGAGCCCGACCAGCGTCGAGAGCGTGAACATCGAGTTGACCAAGCGCTCACCGAACTGCTGCTGCGCCGACCATGCGGCGTCCAGGTGCAGCGACTGGGTGTTCATGGTCAGCGTCGTGAACAGCACGTTGTCGGCCTCGGTGATGGTCCGGCCCGGCCGGTGCCGGTAGACGACTCCGAGCTCGAACTCCTCGAACCACAGTCCGCGCTGGACGATCTCGCGCATCGGTCGCTCCTCGCTCACAGTCCCAGCTCCCGCGCGATCAGCATCAGTTGCACCTCGGTGGTGCCCTCCCCGATCTCGAGGATCTTGCTGTCACGGTAGTGGCGCGCCACCGGATAGTCGTTCATGAAGCCGTAGCCACCGTGGATCTGGGTGGCGTCGCGGGCGTTGTCCATGGCGGCTTCACTCGAAACGAGCTTCGCGATCGCCGCCTCCTTCTTGAACGGCTTGCCGGACAGCATCTTCGCGGCGGCGTCATAGTAGGCCGCCCGGGCGGTGTGCGCCCGCGCCTCCATCCGTGCGATCTTGAACGCGATCGCCTGGTTCGTGCCGATCGACCGCCCGAACGCCTGCCGTTCACCGGCGTACTTGACACTCTCGTCGACACACCCCTGCGCCACCCCGGTGCTCAGCGCCGCGATCGCGATCCGCCCCTCGTCGAGGATGCTCAGGAAGTTCGCATAACCGCGGCCGCGCTCGCCGAGCAGGTTCTCCTCGGGGACCCGGACGTCCTCGAGCGTGAGCGGGTGGGTGTCGGAGGCGTGCCAGCCGACCTTGTCGTAGGCCGGTTCGGCGGTGAACCCCGGGGTGTCCGCGGGCACCAGGATCGTGGAGATCTCCTTGCGGCCGTTGTCCTTGGTGCCCGTCGCGGCGGTGACCGTCACGAGGCGGGTGATGTCGGTGCCGGAGTTGGTGATGAACTGCTTGCTGCCGTTGACAACCCACTGTTGATCCACCAACTTCGCCGTCGTCCGGGTGCCGCCGGCGTCGCTGCCCGCCCCCGGCTCGGTCAGGCCGAAGGCCGCGAGCGCGCGGCCGCTGGTCAACTGGGGCAGCCACTGCCGCTTCTGGGCCTCGGTACCGAAGCGGTACACGGGCATCGCACCGAGCGAGACGCCGGCCTCGAGCGTGATCGCCACCGACTGGTCGACCTTGCCGAGTTCCTCGAGCGCCAGGCACAGCGCGAAGTAGTCGCCGCCCATGCCGCCGTACTGCTCCGGGAACGGCAGGCCGAACAGACCCATCTCCGCCATGCCGGCGACGACCTCATAGGGGAACGAGTGCTCGGCGTCGTGCTTGGCGGCGACGGGCGCGACCACGGTCCGCGCGAAGTCGCGAACCGACTTGGCCAGCTGCTGATACTCCTCCGGAAGCGAACCGGTGGAAAGGAATTCGGTCATTGCGGATCCTTACGATGCAGAGGTGTCGGGTTCGGTGCCGGCATCGGCAGACGGCGGGACTATCCGCGCGAGGACCTGGTCGACCTTGACCTGATCGCCGGCGCTCACCAGCAGTTCGACGGTCCCGGCAGCCGGGGCGGTCAGCGCGTGCTCCATCTTCATCGCCTCGACCACGACGATGCGGTCGCCGACCGCCACCGTCTGCCCGTCCCTCGCGGCGACCGCGATCACCGATCCCGGCATGGGGCTGGTGATCTCGGCCTCGCCCGCGTGCGCGTCGTCGACCCGGATGCTCGCCTCGCGCACCTGGCGCAGCATCCACGTGCCGTCGCTCCCCGTCATCCAGATGTCACCGTCGCACACCGCGACCAGATACCGTTCGCGGACACCGTCGATCACGGCGGTCAACTCCGCGCCGTCGGCATCGACGATCAGCGTGTGCTCGGCACCGTCGTCGAACCTGGCGACGGCCGCGGAGGGCGTGCCGGTGATCCGTACGTGGTCGGTCCGGGACTGTCCGGCCAGTCGCACCCCGGTCGGCGCGGGGCAGCCCACACGCCAGCCGTCCGGTACCTCCCACGGGTCCGGCGAGGCGCCGGTCGGCCAGCCTGCCAGCCAGTGGTGGGCGCCGGCGGCGAGGACCATGCGGTCCGACGGCGGTGCGGGCACGAAGTCGTCGGCGCGGCGGTCGAGCAGGCCGGTGTCCAGCCGTCCCGCCGCGACGTCCGGGTCGGCGAGCAGGAAGCGGACGAACTCGATGTTGGTGACGACCCCGAGCACCGCGGTCCCGGCGAGCGCGCGGTCCAACCGACCCAGTGCGGTCGCGCGGTCGTCGGCGAACGCGATCACCTTGGCGAGCATCGGGTCGTAGTCGCTGCCGACGATGCCGCCGATGCGTAAGCCGGAGTCGACCCGCACCCCCGGCCCCGACGGTTCGGCCAGCCCGACGACGGTGCCGCCGGTGGGCAGGAATCCACGGCCGGGGTCCTCGGCGTACACCCGGGCCTCGATCGCGTGACCGGTCAGGGTGATGTCGTCCTGCACGAACCCGAGCGGCTCGCCGGTCGCGATCCGGACCTGCCACTCGACCAGGTCGAGCCCGGTGACCAACTCGGTGACGGGGTGTTCGACCTGCAGCCGGGTGTTCATCTCCATGAAGAAGAACTCGTCGGGACGGTCGGCCGAGACGATGAACTCGACGGTGCCGGCGCCGACGTAGTCGACGCTGCGGGCGGTGTCACAGGCCGCAGCGCCGATCCTCGCCCGGGTCGCCGCGTCGAGCAGGGGCGACGGCGCCTCCTCGACGACCTTCTGGTGCCGGCGCTGCAGGCTGCACTCGCGCTCGCCGAGGTGCACCACGTTGCCGTGGGTGTCGGCGAGGATCTGCACCTCGATGTGCCGGGGCCGCAACACGAACCGCTCGAGGAACAGCGTGTCGTCGCCGAAGGCGGACGCGGCCTCGCGGCGGGCGCTGACGAGCGCCGCCGGCAGGTCGGTCGGGTCCTCGACCAGCCGCATGCCCTTGCCGCCGCCGCCGGCCGACGGCTTGACCAGCACCGGATAGCCGATGTCCTCGGCCGCGGCGACCAGTTCGTCGTCGGACAGTCCGGGCCGAGCGACGCCCGGCACCACCGGCACACCGAACTCGGCGACCGCGTTCTTCGCGGTGATCTTGTCCCCCATCACCTCGATCGCATGCGCCGACGGACCGAGAAAGGCGATGCCCGCCGCAGCGCAGGCGCCCGCGAAAGCGGCGTTCTCCGAGAGGAATCCATAGCCAGGGTGGATCGCCTGGGCCCCGGTCGCGCGTGCTGCGGCGATCACCTTGTCGATGTTCAGGTAGCTCTCGCGGGCCTCGGCCGGGCCGAGCCGCACCGCGGTGTCGGCGTCGCGCACGTGCCGCGCGTCGGCGTCGGCGTCGCTGAACACCGCGACCGAGCGCACCCCCATCTGACGCAGGGTGCGGATGACCCGCACCGCGATCTCACCGCGGTTGGCCACCAGGACGGTGTCGAACTCGGGCCGCTCTCCGGGCGCCTTCACGGCGCTCGTCGCTGCCCGCGGTCCGGTCGTCGCGGACTCGATGGTGTCTGTCATCTGCATGTTCTCCGTCCGCTCACATTCGGAAGACGCCGTAGGAGACCGGCTCGATCGGCGCCTGCGCGCACACCGACAGCGCCAGTCCCAGCACGGTTCTGGTGTCGGCCGGATCGATGATCCCGTCGTCCCAGAGTCGCGCGGTCGAGTAGTAGGGGTTGCCCTGCGCCTCGTACTGCGCCTTGATCGAATCGGGGTCGCGTCCTGAAGCAACGCCCGCGCCCACGCTGCCGAGCACCGAGGCCGCCTGTTCGCCGCCCATCACCGAGATCCGGGCGTTCGGCCACATCCACAGGAAGCGCGGAGAATACGCGCGACCGCACATCGAGTAGTTGCCCGCCCCGTAGGACCCCCCGATGACCACGGTCAGTTTGGGCACCTGTGCGCACGCGACCGCCGTGACCATCTTTGCGCCGTGCTTGGCGATGCCGCCGGCCTCGTAGTCGCGGCCGACCATGAACCCCGCGATGTTCTGCAGGAACAGCAGCGGGATGCTGCGCTTGTCGCAGAGCTCGATGAAATGCGCTCCCTTGAGCGCGGATTCGGTGAACAGTACGCCGTTGTTTGCGACGATGCCGACGGGATGCCCGTGGATGCGCGCGAAGCCGGTGACCAGCGACTTGCCGTACTCGGCCTTGAACTCCTGGAAGCTCGAGCCACCGGCGCCGGCCGTCCCGGCCCCGCCTGCGCCGTCGACCATTCGGGTGATCACCTCGTGCACGTCGTACGGCGTGCGCGGGTCGGTCGGCACCACGTCGTAGAGCTCGTGTTGGTCGGCGATCGGCGGAACCGTCTGCGCACGGTCCCACGGGGTTTCGGCCCGCGGGCCGAGCGTGGCGACGATGTTGCGGACGATGCGCAGCGCGTCACGGTCGTCGGCGGCGAGGTGGTCGGTGACACCGGAGACCTTCGAGTGCAGGTCGCCGCCGCCGAGCTCCTCGGCCGTGACGACCTCGCCGGTGGCCGCCTTCACCAGCGGCGGACCGCCGAGGAAGATCGTCCCCTGGTTGCGCACGATGACCGCCTCGTCGCTCATCGCCGGCACGTACGCGCCACCGGCCGTGCACGAGCCCATCACCGCAGCGATCTGCGCAACCCCCTTGGCGCTCATGGTCGCCTGGTTGTAGAAGATCCGGCCGAAGTGGTCACGGTCGGGGAAGACCTCATCCTGACGGGGCAGGAACGCGCCGCCGGAGTCCACCAGGTAGATGCACGGCAGGTTGTTCTGCAGCGCCACCTCCTGCGCACGCAGGTGCTTCTTGACCGTGATCGGGTAGTAGGTGCCGCCCTTGACGGTCGCGTCGTTCGCGGCGATCACACACTCGCGGCCGGACACCCGGCCGATGCCCGCGATCATGCCGGCGCCGGGGCAGGCGTCGTCGTACATGCCGTTCGCGGCGAGCGGCGCGAGTTCGAGGAACGGGCTGCCGGGGTCGAGCAGTGTGTCCACCCGGTCGCGCGGCAGCAACTTGCCGCGACTCACGTGCCGTTCGCGCGAGCGTTCGCTGCCGCCCAGCGCCGCGGCGGACAGGCGGTCGCGCAACTGCGCGACCAGTTGGAGGTGGTCCTCCCGGTTCGTCTTCACATCGACGGGCATCGAATCCCCTTGCCGGTCCCGGGGCGGGCGGCCGGAGGGCCACCCGCACGAGTTTCGGTTAACACTTATTAACTGACACCAAGATAGCCGTGATCCGGCTCACTGTCCAGGGTTCTCCGTCGAAACCCTTGCGCCCGGTCTCCGCGCGGCCTAGCTTGATGAACATGTTCACTGAACACGTTCAGTCAAGGGGCGAGCAGCGTGATGCGACGCGGCAGAAGGTGCTGTCCACGGCCGAGCGGCTGTTCCGCGAGAGTGGGTACGGCGCCACCACCGTGCGGCAGATCGCCGCCGCCGCCGAGGTGAGCACCGGCACCGTCATGGCGGTCGGCGACAAGGCGGGCCTGCTGGTGGCGATCTTCGAGGGTTGGATCGGCCAGGTCCACGCCGGCCGGACCATCGCGTCGACGGCAGACGCGGTCCTCGCCCCCGGCCAGGCCGCCGACGCGATCATCGGCCTGCTGGAGCCCTTCGTGGAGTACTTCGCGCGCGATCGTGAGCTCTCCCGCGAGTACGCGGCGATCATCGTGCGTGGATCCCACACGTCGGAGATCTTCGAGCGGCTCGCGCTCGCGCTGCTGGGCGAGCTCCACGCGGTGTTGGTGCGGACGGGGATCTCCCCGGAATCGGCCGGCCGCGGGGCACGGGCAGTCTACTTCGCCTACCTGGGCGTGCTCATGACCGCGAGCAGCGGCGCACTCGACCAGGACACCGCCATCGACCAGTTCCGCGACGTCGTTCGCCACATCATCTCTCCGGAAGGATCCCCGCGATGACCTCCACTCCCCAATTCTGGTGGCTCACGGCGCTGCTCGCGCTGGTCCTGCTGTCCGACGCGGTGATGTCGCTGCGCCCGCCGGCCTTCATCCGCGACTGCCTCGACGGCGTGGAGTTCCCGCGGGACTGGTGGTGGAGCCTGATCGCGGTCAAACTGCTGGCGACGGTGGGACTATTGGCCGGGTTGCGGTACGGCGGCATCGGTTTCGCGGCCAATGCGGCGGTCGTCGCGTACTTCCTGTGCGCCGCGTACGCGCACTACCGGGCCCGGTTCCTGGGACAGGCGTTCTGGCTGAACTGCCTGGGCATGCTGGCTTTTTCGACGGCGGTGCTGATGGTGTCGTACTTCGTGTGACGGGCAGTCCGGACCGCCCCGTCGCCGGACCGGGTGAGGTCACCCGATCCGGCGACGCTGCGGATCAGTCGTGCACGATCACGCCACGAATGTTCTTGCCGTCGCGCAGGTCCTGATAGCCCTGGTTGATGTCTTCGAGCCGGTACCGGGTGGTGACCAGTTCGTCGAGCTTGAGCTGTCCGGCGTCGTAGAGGCGCAGCAGCTTGACGATGTCGTACTGCGGGTTCATCGAGCCGAACAGCGAGCCCTTGATGGTCTTCTGGTTCAGAGTCAGGTCACAGCCCGAGACGTGCACGGTCAGCTTCGCCGGGTCGGCCAGTCCGGTGATGACCACCGTCCCGCCCTTGCCGATCACCGCAGTCGCGGCGGAGACGACCGCCTCGTCGACGGTGCCGACCAGGATCAGCGCCGCGTCCGCACCCTTGCCCCAGGTCAGCTCCGAAACCTTGGTGGCGGCCTCGTCGGCGGTGGCGAACGCGTGGGTGGCGCCGAACTTGAGCGCGGTGTCCCGCTTGAGCGCGATCGGATCGACCACCACCACGTACTTGCAGCCGGCGGCGACCGCACCCTGCACGGCGTTGATGCCCAGGCCGCCGATGCCGTAGATGACGGCGGTGTCGCCCGGCCGCAGATCGCCGGCGTTGACCGCGGTCCCCCACCCCGACGGCACCCCGCACCCGACCAGCACGGCCGTCTCGAGCGGCAGCCAGTCGTCGACCTTGACCACCGAGTGCTGCGAGATCGTGGCGCGCTCGGCGAACGTGCCGAGCATGCACATCGCCCCGAAGTCCTTGCCGCCACCGTGGAATCGGAACGTACCGTCGGGCATCGAGCCCTCAAGGATGGTCGCGCCCATGTCGCACAGGTTCTGCCGGCCGGTCGAACAGTAACGGCAGGTCCCGCAGTTCGGGATGAAGCTGCACACCACGTGGTCGCCCGGCTTGACCTTGGTCACGCCCGGGCCGACGTCCTCGACGATGCCGGAGCCCTCGTGCCCGCCGACGATGGGATACCGCGGCGGCAGGTCACCGTCGGTCAGGTGCAGGTCGGAATGGCACAGCCCGGCGGCGGTGTACTTGATCAGCACCTCGCCCGGGCCGGGCCCGTCCAGGTCCAACTCCGTGATCTCGAAGGGCCTGCCGGCCTCGAGCAGGACTGCGGCTGTCGTCTTCATGAGGGATCTCCTTGCGCTGGTGGGTCGGCCGGTGTCGCGGCGAGGTCAGAGTGCGATGTTCACGGACTTGGTGATCGTGTAGGCGTCGAGTCCGGCCGCGCCGAGTTCACGGCCCCAGCCCGACTGCTTGTAGCCGCCGAACGGCATCGCCGTGTCGAAGCCGTTGTACTGGTTGATCCACACGGAACCGGCCTTGATCTGCCGGGCGGTGCGGTGCGCCTTGGAGATGTCCTTGGTCCAGATGCCTGCGGCCAGACCGTAGATCGAGTCGTTGGCCGCGGCGGCCACACCGGCGTCGGCGTCGAAGGGCATCGCCGCGACGACGGGGCCGAAGATCTCCTCCTGCACGATCGAGAACTCCGGCTCGACGTCGACGAACACCGTCGGCTCGACGAAGAAGCCCTGCTCCCCCCACCGCTTGCCACCGGTCAGTGCGCGGGCGCCGTCGGCGAGCCCCGCGGCGAGATAGCCGGTGACCTTGTCGAATTGTTCCTGCGAGACGAGCGGTCCGAGTTGGGTGGACGGATCGAGTCCGGGACCGATCTTCACCTGGCTCGCGGCGTCGGCGACGGCCCGGGTGAACTCGTCGAAGATCGTGCCCTCCACGAACAGTCGCGTCCCGGCGACGCAGCACTGGCCGTGGTTGAACAGCCACGCGTTCAGCGACCCCTCCACCGCGAGATCGAGGTCCGCGTCGGCGAAGACGATGTTGGGGCTCTTGCCGCCGAGTTCGAGCGAGACCTTCTTCAGGTTGCCCTTGGCCGCGTCGACGATCTTCTTGCCGACTTCGGTGGACCCGGTGAAGGCGATCTTGTCGACGTCGTCGTGACCGGACAGCGCCGCCCCGGCGTCGCCGAAGCCGGTGACGATGTTGACGACGCCCGGTGGGAACCCTGCCTCGCAGAACAACTCACCGAGCAGCAGCGCCGTCAACGGGGTCTGCTCGGCCGGCTTGAGGATGACGGTGTTGCCGGCGGCGAGCGCCGGGGCGAGCTTCCACGCGGCCATCAGCAGCGGGAAGTTCCACGGCACGATCAATCCGCACACGCCGACCGGCTCGCGCAGCGTGTAGGCGTGGAACTGCCCGCCGGGGGCGAACGGCATGGACACGTTGACGGTGCTGCCCTCGATCTTGGTGGCCCAGCCCGCGTAGTAGCGGAAAACGTCTGCCGCCCAGGCGGTGTCGACGGCGGTGGCGATGCCCGCCGACTTGCCGTTGTCGAGGGACTCGAGCTGGCCGAACTGTTCCGCCCGCTCCGACAGCAGGTCACCGACCCGCCACAGCAGCCGTTCGCGTTCGTTGGGCTTCATCGCCTGCCAGGGGCCGTCGTCGAAGGCGCGTCGGGCCGCGCGGACCGCCCGGTCGACGTCGTCGGTCTGCCCGTACGCCACTTCCGCGAGCACCGCCCCCGTGGCCGGGTCGTGGGTGGGGAAGGTCCGGCCGGACGCGGCGGGCACCCACTCCCCGCCGATCAGCAGACGCTTGGGTCCGCCGGAGAGGAAGGACGTGACCTCGGACCGGACCGGATATTCGACGAGCGCTGTCATCTTCGGGCCTCCAGACGAGAAGTTGCGTTGTGACACACGTCATGTTTCGCCGGTTCTCGCACGCCGAACTGTCCAAGGTTCGGACACCGACCGGACCGAGACGGCGCTTCCGGTGAGCGGAACATCGGTCGGCACACCACGGGACATCCGATTGGAATCGGTCACGGGAACAACCACATTCGACGAAAGGCACCGCGATGACCACCGACGACAGGGCCGAACTGGAGCAGCGACTGCACCGACTCGAAGAGCGGGTCGGCCTCTTGCAGGATCACCTCGACATCACCCGGCTGATCTACTCCTACGGTCCCGCGGTCGACACCTGCGCCGCGGACGTCGTGTCGGACATCTGGACCGCGGACGGCGTCTACGACGTCGACACCGGCCGAATGGACGGCCGCGACGCCATTCGCCGGATGGTGTCCTCGGAGACGCACCAGGGGTACGTGCACGGGGGATGCGGTCACGTCACCGGCCCGGCACACGTGACCGTGTCCGGAGACCGCGCCGTCGCCACGCTCTACTCCCAGCTGATCACGCAGAACCCGACCCGCGACGGATTCCGCGTCAGCCGGTTGAGCGCCAATCGGTGGGAGCTGCGGCGAACCGATGCCGGATGGCGGGTCACCTCGCGGACCAACCGCCTCCTCGACGCGGAGGGCACCGGCCGCGAGGTGCTGGCCGCCGGGGTCGCGGCCGCATCGCAGATCGCGACGTCATAGATCGCGACGTGGTGGACCCGGGCGCTGCAGACCGGGGCGCACAGTGCGAGTGACGGGCGTCACGCGCACTGTTATAGTCGCCGCAGGCCGCCGATTGAGCGCTTGATCAATGCGTGTTCACTTTCAGTCTGCGGTTGGACTTCGCACCTCTGGAGGACCCCTATGCCTGGCGGTGAACACTCACCGGTCGCCGTGCTCGATCGCATCTCGACGCTGCTCGACGCCTTCGACGATCGCGAGCGCCTGACGCTCTCGGAGCTGGCCCGACGCACGGGGTTCCCCCGCTCGTCCACCCACCGGATGCTCGTTCAACTCGTGCGGCTGCGGTGGATCCGGCGTTGCGGCGACGCCTACGAACTCGGGATGAAGATGTTCGAGCTCGGGGCGCTCGCGCTGCACCACGACCGGTTGCACCGGTCGGCGCTGCCGATCCTGCACCGGCTCCACGCCGCCACCGGGCTGGTCGTGCACCTCGGTGTGCTCGCGGGCGACGACGTCCTCTACCTGGAGAAGATCGGCGGCGATCTCGGACCGATGGTGCCGTCGCGTGTGGGCGGCCGGCAACCCGCTCGCCGCACCGCACTCGGTAAGTCGATGCTCGCGAGCATCGACGCCTGCGCGAGCACCGCGGCGCCGGAACCGTTCCGGCGCGAACTGGCCGCGATCCGGGAGCGCGATGTCGCGCACGACCGGGACGAGGCCGCGCTGGGATTGTCCTGCGTCGCCGCGACGATCGGGGACCGATGGACGACTGTCGGCGCGCTCTCGGTGTGCGGACCCACCGGCAGGTTTCACTCGTGGGCTCTCGAAGGGCCGGTGCGGGCGGCGGCCCACGCGGTCTGGAAGAGCATCGAGTCGGGATACGGGGCTCGCGAGCTCCCCGCCTGACCCGTGCGCCCCGACGACTGTGCCCCCGGCTTCAGACACCCGAGGGCACAGTCACGTTCGGCGCCGGACTACTCGGAGCCCGACCGGGTGAGGTTCTCCTGCACCTCCGCCGCCCAGTTCTGCAGGGCACGAGTGGTGTCCACCTCGAACTCGAACCGCTTGGTCATGTCCGCGGCGACGTCCTCGACGTCCACGAAGAACTGCTGGTACCAACGCCGCAACTGGTAGACCGGGCCGTCCTCCTCGGTCAGCAGCGGGTTCTCGATGCGGGTCTTGTGCTTCCAGATCTCGACGTCCTGCAGGAACTGGGTCTCGACCCCTTCAGTGAACATGGTCGCCATCGCCGAGGCCTCCTCGTCCGTGACGCCTTCCACCGTCTTCACGATCGTGCCGTACTGCAGCAGAAACGAGTTCTGGGTGATCGGGTAGTGGCAGTTGACCAGTTTCGTCTCCACCTTCCGGCCGCCGGCGATCGTGTAGACGGTGTCCAGCATGAAGGAGGGCCCGAAGTAGTAGGCGTCCGAGACCGTCTGCGCATCAGGCATGTTCAGCTGCACACCGGTCTGGATGTCGTCACGTCCGGAGGAGCGCATGTGCTGCGCGGCGATGTGTCCCTCGAAGACGTTCTTGAAGAACTCGGGCATCTGGAAGTGGACGTAGAAGAAGTGCGCCATGTCCACGACGTTGTCGACGATCTCGCGGCAGTTCGAACCCTCCACGAGATAGGTGTTCCACGTCCACTCGCTCCACTGGCCCGACTCGAATCCGTCGATCTCCGGGATCGTGACGCCCTCCGGCGGAGGGTTGCCCTGCGGGTCGTTCCACACGAAGAACAACCCGTTGCGCTCCATGCTAATCCAGGCGCGGGTCTTCGCACGCAGGGGGACACGCCGGGCATAGGGGATGCCCGCGCATCGACCGTTTCCTCCCCAGCGCCAGTCGTGGAACGGGCACGCGATGTCGTCGCCCTTGACCTCGCCCATCGCCAGGTTCCCGCCCATGTGCCGGCAGTAGGCGTCGAGCACGTTCAGCTCACCGGCACTGTCCGCCCACACCACCAGGTCGGTGCCGAAGATCTTCACCTGGTGCGGCTTCCCGTCTCTGAAGGTCTGCGCCAGTCCGATGCAGTGCCAGCCGCGGGCGTAACGGGTCGGGTCCGCACCGACCTCGATGCTGCGCACTTCCTCGTCGACACTCGTGTCCACCGTCATCGCTCACTCCACTCCTGTTCGGCTACTTCCAGTTCGATTCACCGGCCGTTCGACTCACCGGATCCTCGGTGCTCCACTCACTGTGACGACTCGGACATGGGCTGTGACAGCACAGTTCCGTCCAACGGAACACTGCCGATCTCCCGCGAGGATTCCGTCAGTCGGCCATCCCGGAACGCATTCCAGATCGAATCGCTCAGCGCAGCACACGAAGTGACGAACATGCTGGACTGTCCCCGGTCGGCCCGGGCGCGGAACTCCGGACACCGGCTGCCGGCGTCGTCGATCCATTGAACGCTGGTGTGACACTCACTGAACTTCTCGACGAGTACGCGGTTCCCACAGGTGTCACAATCGAGCTGCTGCATCGGCTACCCCTTTCGGTGGTGATCTCCGCGGTAGCGTAGGAACACCCGGATCGGCCGGGGAACAGCGTTTCCGCCCAGCTGTACAGGGATCGCGGCACCCCTGCATCGACCCCGTTCGGCGTTGATCGAGCGTTCAGTCGGCGCGACGGTTCCCGATAGGCTGGCGCTCATGGATCCACGGGAACGCAAGCGCCAGATTCTCGACTGCGCGGCGGAAGTCTTCGCAGCTCACGGCGTGGCTTCCACCACCGTTCGGCAGATCGCCGACGCGGTCGGCGTCTACTCGGGGACGCTGTACCACTACTTCCCCTCCAAGGAGACGATCGTCTATGAGGTGATCCGCGAGTACCTGCTCGACCTGCGGGTCCGCTTCCGCGAGGCTCTGGCCGGACGCGACGATCCGATCACCCGGCTCGAGATCCTGGTACGGACCGCGGTCCTGGCGGCCGAGTCCTATCCGCACGCCACGCGCATCTGGCAGAACGAACTGGACTACATGCAGGAACAGATGCTCGAGGCCGACCTGGGTCCTGTCGCCGCCGAACTCGAAGGGTTCTGGACCGACACCATCACCGCGGGCGTCGCGGCCGGACAGTTCCGCGCGGACATCGACCCGCACGTGTTCCACATGCTGCTGCGCAACGCCGTCTGGATGGCCTCGCAGTGGTACCGCCCCTCCGACGACTACCCGGCGGACACGCTCGCACGCGACGTGGTGACCGTTTTCGTCGACGGGTTCCGGGCACCGCCGGCCTGATCCGCCCGCGCTGGTCCCGCCGGATCAGACCCGGATGTCGAGCGCACGGATGCGCGAATACAGTGTGCTGCGGCTGATTCCGAGCGCCGCGGCGGCGTGCACCTTGTTTCCGGCGTGCGCCCGGAGCGCATCGACGATCGCCTCCCGCTCGGCGCGTTCGCGCCCGGCCAGCCGCGCGACCCGGGTGCTGGTGCGATAGGCCTCGGGCAGGTCGGCCACCGTGAGCCGGCGGCTCGTCGCCCTGTCCGCGGTCCGGGTCAGCACGGTCCGCAGTTCGGTCAGATTGCCGGGCCACTGCTGCGCCAGCAGCGCCTCCAGGGCCGTGGCCGTGAGCGAGAGCCCCGGGCCGATGCCGTCGAGCATGGCCTGGGCCATCGCCGGCAGCTCGTCGCGCCGGGCCCGCAGCGGCGGCAGCACGATCCGCTCCGGGCATCGCGCCACCAGGGCGGCGACGGGTCCGGGCAGCTCGTCGACAGGGCCGCAGGTCAACACCACCTGCGGCCGACCGGCCTCGCAGACCCGTCCCGCGAGCAGGGCCACCGCCGCCTCGGGCAGCAACTGGATGTTCTCCACCACGACCGGATCCACGCGGCCCTCGGTCGTCCGCGCCAGTTCGGCCGTCCACTCCTGCGCCCCGACCACCGGCACCCGGGTGGCGTCGAGCCGTCCGGCCGATCGGTGCGCGACGAGATCACCTGCCGCCGTGGTGCGTCCCGATCCGGGCTCGCCGGACACCACCACCGCCGCGGCGCTGTCGCGGGCGCGTTGCAACTCCGTGCGGGTGCGATCGATCCGGGGGCGCCGAGAACGGGGCCGTCGGACGGGCGTCGGCGGTATCGGCCGGACCACGAACAGCGTGCCGCCGTTCGCCCCCTCGACCCGATCGGCCTGCACGCTCGCCTCCGCCCCGGACGCGAGGGTGACGCGAGCCGTCCGGGACTGGTCGGCCCGCAGGTCCGAGCCGATGGCCCGCAGCGCGACGTGGTCGGCGACGTCGAGCAGTTCGAGGGCCGCCCGATTGCTCAGCAGCAGATCCTCGCCGATTGCGGCCACTGCGACGTTCGACTGCGGGCTGATCCGCTGAAAGGCGTCGACGAGCCGCTGCTGCGACGCCCGCGCCCCCTCCAGCAGCCTGCGCTCGATGTCGGCGGCGGCACGCTGCAGGAACGGCGCGAACATCGCATTCGCCTGTGGCGCAATGCAGGTCATGTCCAGGATACCCTCCACACGGTTGGTCACCGGGTGGATGATCGGCTGGCCGTAGCAGCTCAGGCCCTTGAACTGGTCGAGAAAGTGTTCGGCACCGTGCACCATCACGCCGCGGCGGATCTCCAGCGGGGTGCCGAGCGCATTGGTGCCGGCGTGTTCCTCGCCGAAGCCGGAACCGATCACCACGCCGAGGCCCTCCAGGTGGCGTTCGACTCCGCGGGTGTCGAATACCCGGGCGATGACGCGGCAGTCCCGGTCCGCCAGCAGCACGCACAGGCCGGTGCCCGCGAGCTGACGACCCACCTCATCCAGCACCGGTCCCGCCGCCCGCAACAGCACGCTGTCCGGGTCGACCTCCGGCAGTGGTCCGGCGTCGAAACATCGTGCCGGGTCGACGCCACTGAGTTCCGAACGCTTCCACGACAACTCGATGTCGGGCCGCACCGCGACCTGAGCGGGGCGTGCGCCCGTCGTCTGCCCGGACCGCATCCGCCTACCTCCCTAGCCGCGGCCGAGCAGCTCGATCGACCGCTCGCGCATCTCGACCTTGCGCACCTTGCCGGTGACCGTCATCGGGAACTCGTCGACGACGTGCACGTAACGCGGGATCTTGTAGTGGGCGAGCCTGCCCGCACAGAAATCGCGCAGTGCCGCGGCGTCGAGCTCGGCCGCGCCCTCGCGCAAGCGCACCCAGACCATCAGTTCCTCGCCGTACCGCTCGTCGGGCACGCCGATCACCTGGGCGTCGAGGATGTCCGGGTGCGCGTAGAGGAACTCCTCGATCTCGCGGGGATAGATGTTCTCGCCGCCGCGGATGACCATGTCCTTGATCCGGCCGGTGATCGCCACGTACCCGTCGTCGTCCATCACCCCGATGTCGCCGGTGTGCATCCAGCGCGCGGCATCAATCGGCCCCTGCTTGTATGGTCGCTCCGCAGGCTCCGCTCCAGCCGGCTTCACGGTGCCGTCCCAGTACCCCAGCATCACCGAGTATCCGCGCGTGCACAGCTCACCTGCCTCGCCGCGCGGCACCGTCAACCCCGTTGCCGGATCGACGATCTTGACCTCCAGATGCGGACCGACCCGCCCGACCGTCGAGACCCGCTGATCGATCGTGTCGTGCGAGCGGGTCTGCAACGACACCGGCGAGGTCTCGGTCATGCCGTAGCAGATCGAGACCTCCGTCATGCCCATCCGCTCGATGACCTGCTTCATCACCTCGACCGGGCACGGCGAGCCGGCCATGATCCCGGTGCGCAGGCTGGACAGGTCGTAGTCGTCGAAATCGGGCTGCGCCAGTTCCGCGATGAACATCGTCGGCACCCCGTACAGCGAGGTGCACCGCTGCGCCTGCACCGCATCGAGCGTGGCGCGCGGATCGAAGGCGGGGCCCGGAATCACCATGGCCGCACCGTGACTGGTGCACGCGAGGTTGCCCATCACCATGCCGAAGCAGTGGTAGAACGGCACCGGAATGCACACCCGGTCCTGCTCGCTGTAGTGGCACAGCTCGCCCACGAAGTACGCGTTGTTGAGGATGTTGTGATGACTGAGGGTGGCCCCCTTGGGGAATCCGGTCGTGCCCGAGGTGTACTGGATGTTGATCGGGTCGTCCGCGGACAGCGCGCCCTGCGCGAGCGCGACAAGCTCCGGGTCGCCGGTCAGGGCAGCACGGCCGTCGTCGACCAGTGCCCGCCATCCGTCGGTGCCGAGCAGCACCACCGACTCGAGCGCGGGACATCCTCCGCGCACGGATTCGATCATCTCCGCGTAGTCGGAGGCCTTGAAGCTCGCGGCGGAGACCAGCATGCGGATGCCGGCCTGTTCGAGCACGTACTGCAATTCGTGCGAGCGGTAGGCGGGGTTGATGTTCACCAGGATGGCGCCGATCTTGGCGGTCGCGTACTGCGTCAGCACCCACTCGGGGCAGTTCGGCGCCCAGATGCCCACCCGGTCGCCCTTGACGATGCCGCGGCGTAGCAACCCGGCTGCCACCGCGTCGACGTCGTCGACCAGCCGACGATAGGTCCAACTGCGTCCCGTCGCGTGGTCGACGAGCGCATCCCGCTCGGGATACGCGGCGCACGCGCGGTCGAGATCGTCTCCGATGGTGTCACCGAGCATCGGCTCGTCCCAGGTCCCGGACGAGTAGCTCGGCAGCGAGCGGCCGGACGAAAGTGTGCCCATCGGCGTCTCCTTGCGCATCGGAGGTGCGGGTGTGCCCGCCACGGGCGACCCGCGAACGCGAGTCCCCGTGTCCGCGAATGTACCCGTTCGAATGTGATCTACGACATACTCCACATCCGGCACTCTCCGTGGCTGTCCGGATTCCGGACAGTGCTGTGCGAAGACAGTGCTGCGCGAAGCCGAGGGCGTCCCGTCGGTCAGACCGTCAGGCGGTCAGGCCAACGCGGCCAGCGTCATCCGCGTCAGCAGGTCGGTGAGCTCGCCGCAGGACGCCGAGCGCGCGCTGTACGGCGTCGAGTTGAGCAGACCGAACGCGGCATGCGCCTTGATGCGCGCGCGATCGGCAGGGAGGGCAGGATCGAGTCGGCGCAGCGCGTCGACCCACACCTCGACATACGAGCGTTGCAGGCGCCGGACGGTGTGCGCCGCGTCCGGCGGCAGCATGCTCATGTCCCGGTCCTGGACACGGATCAGGTCCGTGTCCGTCACCGCGAACTCCGCGTGCGCCGCGACCAACCGCTCCAGCGCCTCCCGGTCCGACCCGGACTCGGCGACCTGGCGGCGCCCGCCCTCGAGCAGACGCTCGCTGATGCCGACCAGCAGTTCCACCAACACGTCCTGTTTGCTCGCGAAGTGCCGGTAGATCGCCGGACCGCTCACGTCGGCGGCCGCGCCGAGGTCGCGCATCGACACCCCGCGGTAGCCGCGCTCGGCGAACAGCCGCGCGGCCGACCGCAGGATCACCCGGCGCCGGTCGGCCTTGCGCTGATCACGGCGCGTGCCCGCGGCGGGATCGGCGGCGGGGTCGAGGTCGCTCATGAGGCACACCCTACGGCGCGACGGCACCCCGTCACGGTCGCGGGGACCAGGGTCGCGCAGATCAGGGTCGCGAAGATCAGGCCAGTCCGCTCGGCTTGCCGCGCGTACCCGGCTCCTGCTTCGGCATGCTGTTCGGCGGCACCGGGTACGGGATGCCCTTGTCGAGGAAGCCCAGCGCCATGTTCGGACCGCACTGGGCCAGCGCCGGCGCGACCCGGGGCTGCGGATCGAGCTTCGGCACGGTCGCGTTGGGCGGTGCGGCGAAGTTGAACGCGGACGTCATGTCCCCCACCGTCTGCCGCCGCCACGGCGTCAGGTTCGGCACGTCCACCCCGAACCGGCGCTCGATCAGCCGCAGCTGCGAGGTGTGGTCGAAGACCTCCGAGGAGACCAGCCCGCCGCGGCTGAACGGCGAGATGACGATGCCCGGCACGCGGAACCCCAGCCCGATCGGCCCGGCGATGCCGTCGGCCTCGGCGACCGACCCGAGCGGGACCGTCAGGTACTCCCCCGGTGTGCCGGGCGGTGCGGTCGGCGGCGTCACGTGGTCGAAGAACCCACCGTTCTCGTCGTAACTGATGATCAGCGCGGTCTTCTCCCACACCGCCGGGTTGGAGGTCAGGATGTCGAGCACCTGCACGATCCCGACCGCGCCCAGGGCCGGCGGAAGCGCGGGATGCTCGCAGTCGAGCAGCGAGGGCACCACCCACGACACCGCCGGCAGCGTCCCGTTCTGCACGTCCGTCTTGAAGTCGTCGGGGTAGCTGGGGTCGACGCCCTTGCGCTGCAACGCCGGGCTGCCGGCCGTCTGCTTGAAGCAGCCCATCATCCCGTCGAGGATCACGCTGGAGATGGGACCGACGTCCTTGTTCTGATAGATCTTCCAGCTCACCCCGGCCTCTTCGAGGTTCTCGGGCATGGTGCGCCAGCTGTAGACGTTCTTCGGGATCAGCGTCGGCGTCTCGACCAGCGGTCCGCCGTTCTTGCCTTCCGGGTCGATGTGCGCGCTCATCCAGTACAGCCGGTTCGGGTCGGTCGGGCCCATCACCGAGCAGAAGTAGTGGTCGCACACCGTGAACGCGTCCGCGAGGTCGTAGTGCACGGGGATGTCCGCGCGGGTGTAGTAGCCCATGGTCGCCGGGCCGTTGCCCGGCCCCTCGTGTTCGAGGTGGACCTTGACCCACTGGTCCATCCTGCCGCCGTTCCACGCCTGGTGCTGCGGTCCCCAGGAGTGGGTCGGGTCGTTGATGCACTCGCCGTCCAGCGACGGCCCGCGATTGGTGTCGAGCCGGAACGGCAGCAGGTATCCGTTCGCGTCGACCGCCCCGCCGGAGGACGACCCGACGTTCGCGGAGTTGATCCCGGACGAGCCGAACGCCGAGGGCGACGGCGAACCCGGCGCGTAGCCGTACTGCTTCCACGCCGGGGACGGGTCGTCGAAGCCTCGCACCCCGGAGAGCGTTCCGTAGTAGTGGTCGAAGGAGCGGTTCTCCTGCATCAGCAGCACGATGTGCTCGATGTCCCCCAGTCCGCCCATCCCTGCGGGGTCCGCCGCGTAGGCACGCTCGATCACCGGCCCCGCCCACGACGCCAGCATCGCCGCGCCCCCCGCCGCGGCGGACTTCGCAAAGAACTCCCTGCGCGACATTCCGGCGAACGGACCGGGCTTGGCCATCTGTACCTCCACCTGTGCAAGGGGTTCGGCAACCGCGTCAGGCGATTGCATCCGGCAAACCTTAAGTCGGCCGACGGGGGTCGGCAACCGCACACGCGGCGATAGCCTGGACCGATGTTGCTCGCGCCACGGTACGGCGAGGCATCGTCGGCCGACGTCGTCCCCGCACTGCTCTCGACGTTGGGCGTGCCCGGCCAGTCCGACCGGATCGGGCTGGGCCTGGACCACTCGGTCCGGCGGATCTGCCTGCTGCTGATCGACGGGCTGGGGGCCCGGTTGCTCGCCGCGAACCCGGAAGCGGCGCCGTTCCTGTACGCGAGGCTGGCCGAGACCCCCCGATCGCCGATACTGACCGCGGGCTTCCCGTCGACGACCGCGACCAGCCTCAGCTCGCTGGGCACCGGGCTGCCGCCGGGCGAGCACGGGGTGGTCGGCTATCTGCTGGCGGTGCCCGGCCAGGACCGCCTGATGAACCCACTGGCCTGGCGCCTGCACGGCCCCGGGCCGCACGTCGACCTGTTCAAAGAGGTTGTGCCCGAGCAGTTCCAGCCTCGGCAGACCCTGTTCGAGCGTGCCGCCGCGGACGGCGTCGCCGTCGCCAGCCTGGGTCCGGCGCCACTGGAGCGGTCGGGCCTGACGCGGGCCTCATTGCGCGGCGGCACCTTTCACGCGACCGTCTCCCTCGGCGACCTGGCGGCGTCGGCCGCGGGGGCGCTGTGCGCGGGCCGAGGTGAGGGTGGCGGCGAGAGCGCACGCACCTTCGTCTACGCGTATCACGGCGAGCTCGACTACACCGGTCACGTGCGCGGCCCGGACTCCGAGGCGTGGCGCCTGGAGTTGGCCCACGTGGACCGGATGGCGCGGCAGATCGCGGAGCGGCTGCCCGCGGACGGCGCGTTGGTCGTCACCGCCGATCACGGCATGGTCCGGGTCGGCGAGGCGATCGACGTCGACGCCGAACCCGAGTTGACGGAGGGGGTGCGGCTGCTCGGCGGCGAGCCGCGGGCCCGGCACCTCTACACCGAACCGGGTGCGACCGAACGGGTTCGTGCGACCTGGCGGCGCCGGCTGGGCGAGGACTTCGAGGTCCTCGACCGCGCCGACGCGATCGCCCGGGGCTGGTTCGGCCCCGTGGTCGCGCCCGCGGTGCTGCCGCGCATCGGCGATCTGCTCGCGGTCGCGCGGTCGTCCGCAGCGCTGATCCGCCGCTCGATCGAACCCCGCCAGTCGTCGATGCTCGGACATCACGGGTCGCTGACCCCCGAGGAGGTCGAGGTTCCACTGCTGACCTTCACGCACTGCTCTTGAACACCTCGCACACAAGGACGAAGCTGGAAGTAGCAGCAATCCAACCCGGCCGGGAGGTGCGTGGTCACGATGCGGTGCAGGGTCCACCGATCCCGAGTGTTCTGGCGATCACTTCATCCGAAGGACCCCCTCACCCGCCGCAGCGACCTGATCGAGACCCTGTTGACCGCCACCGCGATCGTCGCACTGATCGCACTGTTCCCGGTCGCCTCATGGCTCGGGCTGCGCACCTGGTCGAGCCAGTCCGCCCTCGCCTCACGTCAGCAGGCCGACGCCCACCAGATCTCCGCCGTCACGCTGGTGGCGGCTCCCGCCGCCGCGGTGACCTCGCTCGGATACGCCGGCGACAAGCCGCTCCGGGTAGACGCCGACTGGGCCTGGCAGGGGCACCCGCATCGCGGACCCATCGATGTCGACTACGGCACCCCGAAAGGGACCACGGTGCAGACCTGGGTCGACGACGCCGGCAACCCCACGGCCCGCCCGCTGACCGGGATCGACGCCCAGAGCGCCGCGATCATGGTGGGGCTCTCGACCTGGCTGGCCGGGCTGATGGCACTGGCGGCCTGCTGGGGATTCGGGCGCTACCGCATCTGGTGCTCGCGGGATGCGCAGTGGGACCGCGAACTGGCCCGATTCCTCGGCCCCGCCGGCAGCCACCGGTGATCCACCACCGGTGATCCGATACCGACTGATCGACCCACGACAGGAGAAAACCCCCGGGCGATGATCGCCTCGGGGGTTTCCGCGATGCTGGTGGCCAGGGCCAGGATCGAACTGGCGACCTTCCGCTTTTCAGGCGGACGCTCGTACCAACTGAGCTACCTGGCCGGACGGCACCCGATTGCTCGGATGCCAATCGCTACATGAGCGACCCTGACGGGACTCGAACCCGCGACCTCCGCCGTGACAGGGCGGCGCGCTAACCAACTGCGCCACAGGGCCATGCTGTGAAACTGTACTACCTCGGTGGAACCGGTCTAACCGTACCCCCTACGGGATTCGAACCCGCGCTGCCGCCTTGAAAGGGCGGTGTCCTAGGCCGCTAGACGAAGGGGGCTCGCCGGTCCGGACCGGCAAGGACCCTCAACGGCTGTCCGTTGGGAGTGAGGAAAGACTACGACACGAGTTACGAGATACCCAAATCGCCTGGTCAGGCCATAATTTTCCGGCTTTCCAGGTGTTCGTCGAGCCAGTTCTCGTCGGCGTACGCGCGCAACAGCGTCTCCAGCGAATCGACGAAGTTCTCCCGCAGGCCGGCGACATCGGATTCGTGGTCGCACAGGTAACGCTGGCCGATGAACAACGCGAGCAGCATCCGCGCGAACCCCTCGGGCCGGAACCCGGGCCGCATCAGCCCCTCGCGCTGCGCCTGCTCGGCGAGGTCGTTGGCGACCGACTGCCACATCCGGCACGGGAACAGGCCCACGTCGGCGAGCAGGTCCGACTCGAGCGCCAACCGGAACTCGGCGCGCAGCACGTCGTCCTCCTGATACAACTGCGCGATCTCGTCGGCGAGGCCGTACAGGGTCTCGACCACCCTGCCGTCGGGCGCGGCGATCAGCCGGGCGGAGACCTCCAGCAGCCGGTCGGCTGCCGTCTCCAGGACCGCCTTGGCCAATTCCTGCTTCGATTCGAAGTGGAAGTACATCGCCCCCTTCGTCGCCCCCGACCTGCGCAGGATCGCACTCAGCGATGCCGCCGCGTAGCCGTGATCACTGAACTCGGCCGCCGCCGCGGACACGAGCGCAGCGCGCGTTCGGCGCGCGCGTTCCTGTTGAGGAGCCATGCGGGCAAAACCTTCCGGGTCCGTGGAGTGCCTTCAGTGTTGCGGCGCTCACACTAAACCGGAATTGCCACGCGTTCTAGTGGTGACCTTTTTCGTTCGGTCGATCGAATCCGGTCACAGCCAGTCCCGGTTGCGGAATCCGAGCCATGCCGCGCCGGCCAACGCGACGATGGCGACGGTGCTGATGAGCAGACCCCACGAATTCCCGAAGCCGGGGAACGGGACGTTCTGGCCGAAGTATCCGGTGATCATGGTGGGGATGGCGACGACCGCACCCCAGGCGGCGAGTTTCTTCATGATGTCGTTGAGCCGATTGCCCTGCATCGCAAGGTTCGTCGCGATGATCGACCCGAGCAGGTCGCGCAGGCCGTCGACGCGCTCCCCGGCCCGCAGCGCGTGGTCGTAGACGTCCTGGAAGTACGGCAGGAGCTCGTCCTCGACGACGTTGACCCCGCGCCGCAGCAGGGTGGAGAGGACCTCGTGCATCGGCATCACGACCCGCGCCAGCTGCGAGAGGCTCTTGCGCACCGTGAAGGTCTGCAGCTGGTTCTGCCGCGTATCGGGTTCGAACAGCGCGTCCTCGAGCGCGCCCACGTCCTCGTCGAGGTCGTCGATCACCGTGAAGTAGCCGTCGACGACGGCGTCGAGCAGCGTGTAGAGCAGAAACGCCACCCCGTGCGAGAACAGATCGGGGTTCTCGTCGCACCGCTCGGACAGTTCGTCGAAATCCAGCCCGCCGGAGGGGTCGATGGTGAGGAACACCTGCGGCGAGAGGAACGCCGAGACCGCCGAGAGCGCGAGCCCGCCGCCGTCCAGCGGTGCGGCAAGGTAGAGATGCAGGTAACTGTGCCCCTCGGCGCGGACCAGCTTCGGCCGCTGGTGCGCGGCCAGCGCATTCTCGATGGCCAGCGGGTGAAGGTCGATGCCCAGCGCGTCCGACGTTCGTTCGATCTGCTCGGCGGTGGGCATGACCAGATCCAGCCACACCAGGTCGCCGCGCTCGCGGTGCGCGGCCAGTTCGCTCAGCGGAAGGTCCTCGCCGACAAGAGTTCCGTCGCGATACACCCTGCTGCGGTTGGCGACACGTTCGGCCACCGTCCCACCTCCACCCGTCACCGTCGGCACGGCTGCGTCGCACCCTTGGCGACATGATGCCGGACCGGACACCCTGCGGCGCGCAGGTCGGGTGACCGAAGTATTGTTCAGCTCGCACGCCCCTTTAGCTCAGTTGGTAGAGCTACGGACTTTTAATCCGCAGGTCCTCGGTTCGAGCCCGAGAGGGGGCACCACGGATGACCAGGCGATATGCCTGGTCATTTTTCTTGCGCTGCCCCGGCGTGCAGCACGCGTGCAACACTGGAATCGGTAGCCGAGAGAGGTCACCGATCATGTCCTATCTGATCTACAACGCACTCGTCCCGATCCTCGGTCCCGACGCCGCGAGATACTGGGCGACCGCGCTGGCCGTGACGATCTGAACCGTCGTCACGCGGTCGGCGAACGCCCATACCTGTCGAACTCGGCGAGCAACGCCCGCCGGGCGCCTTCGGTGAGCGGCGCGTAGCCCGGCTGCCTCGCCTCGCGGAGGAGCACCCGGCCCTCCTGCCAGCCCGCCCGGCGCAGCGCCGGTTTGTCGATCTTGCGGGTACCCGTCACCGGGATGGCGTCGACCACCCGGACGAACCGTGGCGCCCACTTGGTGCCGAGGTCCGGTTGCGCCGTGAGGAATTCGCCGAACGCTCCCGGATCGAAGCGAGTGCCGTCCTGCATCTGCACCACGGCCATCACCTGGTCGCCCGTGCGCGGATCCGGCACCGGGAACACCGCCACCAGCAGCACTCCGGGGAAGCGGGCGAGGATCCGTTCGATCGGCGCCGCCGAGAAGTTCTCCCCGTCGACCCGCAACCGGTCCCCGGACCGGCCGGCGAAGTAGAAGTAGCCGTGCTCGTCGCGGTAGCCGAGGTCGCCGGACCGGTAGGCGGCGCCCTCGATCCGCTGCGCCCCGGCCTCGTCGTCGCCGTAGTACCCCTCGAACAGCGCAGCGCCCGTGGCGTTGACGATCTCCCCGATCGCCTCCTCCGGATTCAGCAACCGGCCGTCGGCGGCGAACCGTGCGGGCGGGCACTCCGCGCCGTTCGCGTCCCACACCCGTGCGTCGATGAAGGCCGGCGCCAGCCCGAGCGAGGTCGGCGGGGCGTCCTCGGTCAGGTGGATGACGATGGCGCCCTCGCTCGAGCCGTAGCTCTCGATCGGACGGACACCGAAGCGGCGGGCGAACTCGTCGCGGTCACGCGCGGCGGCCTCGGTGCCGAACACGGTGCGCAGCGCGGTGTTCCGCTCCTCGGCGGATTCCGGCACGCTCAGGATGTAGGCGAGGCTGCGCCCGACGTAGTTCACGAACGTCGCCCCGACCCGGCGGATGTCGGGCACGAACCCGGACGCGGAGAAACGGCGGCGCATAGCGTGGGTGGCACCGGCATACACCGACGGCGCCCAGCAGGCCATGATCGCGTTGCCGTGGAACAGCGGCATAGCGTTGTAGGTGACGTCGTCCGGGGTGAAGCCGCAGGTGTTGGCCGCCGCCAACATCGCCAGCCGGCCGGACGTGCAGCGCACCGCCTTGGGCGCGCCCGTCGACCCGGAGGTGAACAGCAACAACAGCAGACTCGCCGGGTCATCGGCCGCCGGAACCGCCGGCCGCGCGGCCCCGCGGTGGGCACCGACCCGGGCCGACCACTGCGCATCGTCGACCCGCAGCACCCGATCGGCGGCGACCCCGGTGTCGACACCCTCGAGCAGTCGCAGGCCCGCGCGGTCGGTGAGGATCAGGTCGCAGTCGGCGCGCCGGGCGTCCCCGGCGAGTTCGTCGCCGCGCCGGGTCGAGTTGAGCCCGACCAGTGTGGCGCCGGCGAACGCGGCGCCGCCGATCAGAAACAGGTACTCGGGCACGTTCTCGAGCAGGACACCGACGTGCAGCGGAGCGTCGTCCCGGCGCAGACCGCAGAGCACGTGGGCCCGTGCGACGCATTCGGCGATGACCTCACGCCAGGACCACGCCCGATCCTCGAACAGCAGACCCGGATGGTCGTCCTCGGCGCGCCGCAGCAGTACCCCCGTGAAGGTCTCGGCCGCCATGGCCTCCCGCGTCTGCACCACCGCACCGTCACGCGACGTCGTCGCCGTCATCGTCACCCTCCCTGTATCGGATGTGATCCACCTCTCATCTACCCCACATCGGGGACGGCCGGGAATCAATCCGTCGATCCGCCGGTTGGTTGAGTCGAACACGCTCAAGTTTTATTGAGCGCACCCCGCTCTAGTTTGAGGAGATTGCATGCCTGCATACTTCGGCCCCGGCGGGTTCGGTTCCGACGGCCCCGGGTCCAATCCGTTCGACGACTTCATGGCGCGCCTGTTCGCCGGTGGCGGCGACCCGCAGCCGCGCCGACTCGACCTCGGCCGTCTGCTCGACCCCGACAGCAAGAAGCTGCTGTCCGCGGCCGCCCAGGACGCCGTCACGCTCGGACACCCCGAGGTCGGGGCGCTGCACCTGCTGCGCGCGCTGACCGCCGAGTCCAGCCCCGCCCGCGCGCTGGTGCGGGCCGCGGGCGCCGACCCGGACGCGCTGGCCGAGTCCGCGCGGACCCGCCTGCCCGCGGGTGACCCGGAAATGGTCTCGCGCACGTCCGGCCCCGCGCTCGACCTGAGCTCGCGGCGCACGCTGGTGGAGGCCCGCCAGGTCGCGAACGCCTTCGGGACGGACCGGATCTCGCCGGCGCACCTGCTGGTGGCGCTGGTGATGAACCCGAACGTCAGTGCCGGTGCACTGCTGGCCGAGGCCGGGATCACGCCCGAGTCGCTGCGTGCGGCGGCACAGGGACGCCCGGCCGAGGGCGCGGGTTCGGCGGGGTCCGCAGGCGCGGCCTCGCAGACCCCCACGCTGGACAAGTACGGCCAGGACCTGACCGAGCGGGCCCGGTCCGGCAAGGTCGACCCGGTGATCGGCCGGGCCGACGAGATCGAGCAGGCCATCGAGATCCTGGTCCGCCGCACCAAGAACAACCCGGTGCTCGTCGGCGAGGCCGGCGTCGGCAAGACGGCGATCGTCGAGGGACTGGCACAGCGCATCGTCGACGGGGACGTGCCCGACCTGCTGGCCGGCAAGCGCGTCGTCCAGCTGGACCTGCCGGGCATGCTCGCCGGCACCCGCTACCGCGGCGACTTCGAGGAGCGCCTGAACAAGGTGATCGACGAGATCACCGCGCACGGCGACGAGATCATCGTCTTCCTCGACGAGCTGCACACGATCGTCGGGGCCGGCGGCGCCGAGGGTGCGGTCGACGCGGGCAACATGCTCAAGCCGAAGCTGGCCCGCGGCGAACTGCACCTGGTCGGCGCGACCACGCTCGACGAGTACCGCACGCACATCGAGAAGGATCCGGCGCTCGAACGCCGCTTCCAGCCGGTGACCGTCGACGAGCCGTCGCCGCAGGACGCGATCGAGATCCTGCGCGGCCTGCAGGACCGGTACGAGGAGCACCACCGGGTCCAGTACACCGACGAGGCGATCACGGCCGCCGTGGAACTGTCCACGCGGTACATCGCCGACCGGTTCCTGCCGGACAAGGCGATCGACCTGCTCGACCAGGCCGGCGCTCGCAAGCGGCTGGCGCACAAGGGTTCCGACCCGCAGCAGCGCATCGAGCGGCTGACCGCGGAGAAGGACCGCGCGGTCGCCGACGAGGACTACGAGCGCGCCTCGCGGCTGCGCGACGAGATCGCCGGCGCACAGGCGCGGCTGTCCGGGCCGGGCGAGCCGCAGCGCGCACAGGTGAGCGCCGAGGACATCGCCGAGGTGGTCGCGCGGGCGACCGGCGTGCCCGTCGCGCAGATGACCCGGCAGGAGAAGGACCGCCTGCGCGGACTCGAGGAGGAGCTGCACCGCCGCGTGGTCGGACAGGACGACGCGGTCAGCGCGATCGCACGTGCGGTCCGGCGCAGCCGGGCCGGGATGGGCGACCCCGACCGCCCGGTCGGCAGCTTCCTGTTCCTCGGCCCGACGGGCGTCGGCAAGACCGAGCTTGCGAAGTCCCTCGCCGGCGCGCTGTTCGGCGACGAGTCGAAGATGGTCCGGCTGGACATGAGCGAGTTCGGCGAGCGGCACACGGTCAGCCGCCTGGTCGGCGCCCCTCCCGGGTACGTCGGCTACGGCGAGGCGGGCCAGCTGACCGAGCAGGTGCGCCGCAACCCGTACTCGGTGATCCTGCTCGACGAGGTGGAGAAGGCGCACCCGGACGTGTTCAACCTGCTGCTGCAGGTGTTCGACGACGGGCGCCTGACCGACGGCCAGGGTCGCACGGTCGACTTCACCAACACCGTGCTGATCATGACCAGCAACCTGGGTTCGGACATCATCTCGTCCCACTCGGGCGGTCTCGGCTTCACCACCGGCACCCCGGAGGCGACCGAGAAGCCGCTACGGGACCGACTGATGGGCCGGCTGCGTGAATCGTTCCGGCCGGAGTTCCTCAACCGGATCGACGAGATCGTGATCTTCCGCAAGCTCGAGGCCGAGCAGCTGCACCGGATCACCGATCTGATGCTGGGCGACAGCCGGGAACGGTTGAGCGCCAAGCAGATCGACATCGAGTTCACCGATCAGGCGGTGGACTGGATCGCCGAGCACGGCCACGAGCCCGAGTTCGGCGCCAGGCCCCTGCGCCGGACCATCCAGCGTGAGGTCGACGACCGGATCGCCGATCTGCTGCTGGACGACCGGCTGGCCGAGGGCGGCCGGGTGACGGTCGACGTCAGCGGCGACGAGTTGGAGCTGCAGGTCGCGTAGGACCGCGTGTCACCGGCGACGCCCGGCGGGTGACCCCCGCCGGGCGTCGCCGCATCAGCTGCCAGGCCGACGGGGTCCGGTCGCCGTGGGGCTCGGACTACTCCCCCACCCACACCGTCTTGATGTTGCAGAACTCGCGGATGCCGTGCGCCGAGAGCTCGCGGCCGTAGCCCGAACGCTTGATCCCGCCGAACGGCAACTCGGGATGCGAGGTGGTCATGCCATTGACGAACACGGCGCCGGCCTCCAGATCGGCCACGAAACGCGCCTGCTCACCCGGATCGGCGGTCCAGGCGTTCGACCCGAGCCCGAAGCTCGTCGCGTTGGCGACCTCGATCGCCTCGTCGATGTCGGCGACCCGGAACAGCGACGCGACCGGACCGAACACCTCGGCGGCGTACATCTCCATGTGCGCGGAGATGTCGGCGATCACGGTCGGCGGATAGAACCAGCCGGCGCCGTCGATCCGGCTGCCGCCGCAGAGCACCCGCGCGCCCTCGGCTACCGCATCGGCGACGAGGTCCTCGACGTCTTTGCGTCCCTGCTCGGTGGCGAGCGGGCCGACCTGGGTGTCCGCATCCATCGGGTCGCCCACCGTCAGCGCGGACATCGCCTCGACGAACCGCTGCGCGAACTCGTCGTACACGTCGGCGTGCACGATGAACCGCTTCGCGGCGATACACGACTGTCCGTTGTTCTGCACCCGCGCGGTGACCGCCACCTCGACGGCGCGCGCGAGGTCGGCCGACGGCATCACCACGAACGGATCGGACCCGCCCAGCTCCAGGACCGTGTGCTTGACCTCGTCACCGGCGATGGCGGCGACCGACCGGCCCGCCGGCTCGCTGCCGGTGAGCGTCGCGGCCGCGACGCGGTCGTCGCGCAGCACCCGCTCGACGTCGCTCGACGAGATCAGCAGCGTCTGGAAGCAGCCGTCGGGGAAGCCTGCCCGACGGTAGAGGTCCTCGAGGTAGAGCGCGGTCTGCGGCACGTTCGACGCGTGCTTGAGCAGTCCCACGTTGCCGGCCATCAACGCCGGCGCCGCGAACCGCACCACCTGCCACAGCGGGAAGTTCCACGGCATGACCGCCAGCACCACCCCCAGCGGCTGATACGCCGCGTAGGCCCGCACCGCCCCTACCGTGGACGGGTCGGCCGGCTCGTCGCGCAGCAAACCCTCGGCGCGGTCCGCGTAGAAGCGCATCGCCGACGCGCACTTGAGCGCCTCGGCCCGCGCCGACGCGAGTGTCTTGCCCATCTCGGTGGTCATGACGGCGGCCACCGTGTCCGCCTCGGACTCGAGCAGTTCGGCGGCCGCGACCATCCAGGCCGACCGCTGCGCGAACGTGGAGGTCCGATAGCTGCGCCATCGCGTGTAGGCCGCCGCGATCTTCTCCTCGACCTGTCCGGGCGTGTGCGCGTCGAAGCTGCGCTCCACCGCACCCGTCGCCGGGTTCACCGTCGCGATCGCCATGGCCGTCCCCTTTGCGTTCGTACGTCGTCGGCACTGTCGAGCGTGCCCCACTTTGTGAACAGTGCCAAAGAATCCGCGCAGGTTCTCAATCCCCGGCCCACCACCTCGCTCCGCCGTAGCATCGGCCCTGGCAAGAGCTGTACCGGTAACGCCAGGTTGCGCAAATCCGACACACGCGGACGAACCCGGCGACCGGGCATTCACCTGACAACCTGTGACGAATGTGGCACCGTTCACACCTGAACCTACGGTGCCGTAGGCTTGGACACGCCAAGCGATCGAACGGATTTTGGAGGCACCCGATGGCGCGTGAGATGACCCAGCTCGAGCTGCTGCACGAGCTGCAGCCCGTAGTCGAGGACAATCTCAATCGTCACCTGTCGATGACCAAGGACTGGCATCCGCACGACTACGTGCCGTGGGACGAGGGCCGCAACTTCGCCGCCATGGGCGGCGAGGACTGGGATCCGGAGCAGTCGCGCCTGGACGACACCGCCAAGGCCGCGATGATCACGAACCTGCTCACCGAGGACAACCTGCCCTCGTATCACCGTGAGATCGCCGAGAACTTCTCGCTGGACGGCCCGTGGGGCACCTGGGTCGGCCGGTGGACCGCCGAGGAGAACCGGCACGGCATCGTCATGCGCGACTACCTGGTCGTCACCCGCGGCGTCGACCCGGTCGCGCTCGAGCAGGCCCGCATGGAGCACATGACCACCGGCTTCAACCCGAATGCCGACAAGGGCCTGCTCCACTCGGTCTCCTACGTGACCTTCCAGGAGCTCGCAACCCGGGTCAGCCACCGCAACACCGGCAAGGCCTGCGGCGACCCGATCGCCGACCGCATGCTCCAGCGCGTCGCGGCCGACGAGAACCTGCACATGATCTTCTACCGCAACCTGTGCGCCGCCGCCCTCGACGCCTCCCCGGACCAGACGCTGCGCGCCATCCTCGACATCCTCAAGGTGTTCCAGATGCCGGGCGCCGGGATGCCGAACTTTCGCCGCAACGCGATGCTGATCGCCAAGGCCGGCATCTACGACGTGCGCAACCACCTCGACGAGGTGATCCGCCCGGTGCTGCGCCAGTGGAAGATCTTCGAGCGGACCGACTTCGGCGCGGAGGGCGAGAACCTGCGCGAGGAGCTCGACGCCTTCCTCACCGACCTCGAGGGCAAGGCGGTCAAGTTCGAGGAGCAGCGCGACCGGATGCTGGCCCGCGAGGCCGCCCGCCGCGAAGCCGCTTCCTGACCCGCTCGCACCGACGTCTCGTTCGGCCCGGTCACGTCCGCGTGACCGGGCCGAACCTGTTCCCGGGCCCGCCACCGGGCACAATGGTCGTCGTGACCACCGTGGAAGAGCTGCCCGACACCGCCTGCACGTCGACCGAGCCCGCCCTGCGCATCGGCTCGCTGTCGCTGCGCAGTCCGGTGGTGCTCGCGCCGATGGCGGGGGTCACCAACGTCGCCTTCCGGACGCTGTGCCGCGAGATCGAGCAGGACCGCACCGGCTCGGCGGCGGGTCTGTACGTGTGCGAGATGGTCACCGCGCGCGCTCTCGTCGAGCGGCACCCGGTCACCATGCACATGACCACCTTCGGCCCGGACGAGACGCCCCGGTCGCTGCAGCTGTACACCGTCGACCCCGCCACCACCTACGACGCCGCCAAGATGATCGTCGACGAGAACATCGCCGACCACATCGACCTGAACTTCGGCTGCCCGGTGCCGAAGGTCACCCGTAAGGGCGGCGGCTCCGCACTGCCCTACAAGCGCGCGCTGTTCCGCCAGATCGTCGCCGGCGCGGTGCGCGCCACCGAGGGCACCGACATCCCGGTGACCGTGAAGATGCGCGTCGGCATCGACGCCGAGCATCACACCCACCTCGACGCCGGCCGCATCGCCGCCGAGGAGGGCGCCGCGGCGGTCGCGCTGCACGCCCGCACCGCAGCGCAGCGCTACTCGGGCACCGCCGACTGGTCGGAGATCGCGCGGCTCAAGGAACACGTCACCGGCGTTCCGGTGCTCGGCAACGGCGACATCTTCAGCGCCGACGACGCCGTCCGGATGATGGCCGAGACCGGTTGCGACGGCGTCGTGGTCGGTCGCGGCTGCCTGGGCCGCCCCTGGTTGTTCGCCGAACTCGCCGCCAAGCTGACCGGCCGTCCGGAGCCGACGCCACCGAACCTCGGCGAGGTCGCCGCGATCATGCGCCGGCACGCGGAACTGCTCGCCGCGCACCACGGCGAGGAGAAGGGCTGCCGAGAGTTGCGCAAGCACGTCTCCTGGTACATGCGCGGCTTCCCCGCCGGATCCGACCTGCGAGTCGCCTTGGCCCTTGTCGACACCCTCGACGAGTTGGGCGAACTGCTCGCGCAACTCGATCCGACCGTGCCGTTCCCCAAGGACGCCGAGGGTCCGCGCGGGCGCCAGGGCTCGCCGGGCGCCGTCGCGCTGCCCGAGGGCTGGCTCGACGACCCCGAGGACTGCGCGGTGCCGCTGGCCGCCGACGTGATGAACTCGGGCGGCTGAGCCCCGCGCCCCTCCGCCGGATCGTTCCTGTCGATCGACCCGGTAGCCTGTTTTCGATCGCTGACGCACGCGAGTGCGCTGACGGACGAGAGCTGAGGTGTGGGCAGGGTGGGTGATGACCGCACGCCCGACCGTCCGCCTGCGGGTAACGGTCCGTCCGTGCGTCGCTCCTTCGACGCCGACCCCGAGAGCTCGAAGCACTCCGTCGCCGATCTGCTGCGCAAGATGAACGGCGGGCGCAACCCGTCCCCGCCCGGGCCGCCACGGCCCGCACCGCCGACACCGCCGCATGCCGAGCCGCCCCGGCCCGAACCACCTCGCGCCGAACCACCCCGCGCCGACCCGCCGCGAACGGTGCCGCCCCGAAGCGTGACCTCCCGCGGCGGCGGTCGTGGTCGCCGCGCGGGCCTGCGGGCCGGTCAGGTCGTGGTCGCCATGGCCGCCGCGATCAGCCTCCTGGTCACCGGTGTCGTCTGGGGATATCTCAAGTCGACCGACGGCCAGTACACCCGGATCGACGCGCTCGACCAGGACTCGGTGGACGTGCGCGATCCCGGCGGCCAATACGGCGACGAGAACTACCTGATCGTCGGGACCGACAGTCGCGCCGGCGGCAACTCGAAGGTCGGCGCCGGCACCACCGCCGACGCGGACGGCGCGCGGTCGGATGTCGTCATCCTGGTGAACATCCCGGCCAACCGCAGCCGGGTCGTCGCCGTGTCGTTTCCGCGGGACCTGAACGTCACCCGGCCGACGTGCACCGGCTGGGACAACGACAAGGGCGAGTACACCGGCGCTCTGGTCGCCTCGGAGTCGGACGTCAAGCTCAACGGCACCTACGCCGTCGGTGGGCCCAAGTGCCTGGTCAAGGTCATCCAGAAGATGTCCGGGTTGAAGGTGAACCACTTCGTCGGCATGGACTTCTCGGGCTTCGAGTCGATGGTCGACACCGTCGGTGGGGTCACCGTGTGCACGACCATGCCGTTGGTCGACGACGAACTTGGCACCGTCCTGCGCAAGGCAGGCCCGCAGCGGATCAACGGCAAGACCGCACTGAACTATGTGCGGGCCCGCAAGGTCGAGGCCGAGGGCAACGGCGACTACGGGCGCATCAAGCGCCAGCAGATGTTCCTCTCCTCGCTGTTGCGCGCGGCGCTGTCGAACAAGGTGCTGCTCGATCCGGGCAAGCTCAACGGCTTCATCTCCGCATTCACCCACTCGGCGTTCGGCGACAACCTCGACACCCAGGCGCTGCTCAAGCTCGGCCAGTCGTTGCAGAGCGTCGATGCCGGCGCGGTCACCTTCTTGACCGTGCCGACGTCGGGTACCGACGACTACGGCAACGAGACCCCCCGCCTGCAGGACATCGAGAACATCTTCAACGCGATCATCGACGACGATCCGCTGCCGGGCGAGAAGAAGGACGACGAGCACACGGCCGGCAAGAACACCACCGAAGGGGACGCCGCGCACCAGGCCGCGGACACGCGGTCGCTCGCCGACCGCACGGCCCCGTCACGCTCGTCGGCCACGCTGACCGCGGTGTCGCCGAGTTCGGTCTCTGTGCAGGTGCGCAACGCCACCAAACGGTCCGGGGTCGCCGGCACCGCCGCGGACGCCCTGGGCGACGAGGGTTTCCAGATCGCGAACATCGGCGACTACACGCACTCCTCGGACAAGACCATCGTCCAGTTCTCCGGTGGCAACGAGGCGGAGGCCGCGACGGTCGCCTCGGCACTGCCCGGCGCGGTGTTGCAACGCACGGACGATCTCGACTCGGTCGTCGAGGTCGTCATCGGCACCGACTTCGCCGGCCGGGTGCGGACGCCGGCCTCGTACGGCACCGAGGTGCACCCCGTGATCGCCAGCGACAGCAACGATCCGGGCTCGCTGCCTGCCGACCTGAGCGTGACCAACGCCGCCGACACCACCTGCGGCTGACCGACGTTCATCCGACGTTCATCCGACGGTGGTGACGAACACCACCCCACCCCGTAGGCTTGTCCCTCGTGCGCGTTGCCTACCACGAACAGATGAGTGACCTTGCCACGCAGCTGGCCGACATGTGCCGGCTCGCCGAGGAGTCCATGGAACGGGCCACCGAGGCCCTGCTGCAGGCGGACCTTTCGCTGGCCGAGCAGGTGATCACCAAGAACGAGCAGATCGAGCAGCTGAGCGTCTCCTGCGAGGAGAAGGCCTTCGCGCTGCTCGCGCTGCAGGCCCCCGTCGCCGGCGATCTGCGCCAGGTCATCAGCGGGATCCAGATCGTCGCGGACCTCGACCGGATGGGCGCGCTGGCCCTGCACGTCGCCAAGATCACCCGGCGCCGGCACCCGAATCATGCGCTGCCCGAAGAGGTCAACGGCTACTTCGCCGAGATGGGCCGGGTCGCGGTCGCGCTCGGCGCCGCCGCCCGCGAGGTGCTGCTGACCCGCGACCCCGAACGCGCCGCGCGCCTCCAGGAGGAGGACGACGCGATGGATGACCTGCACAAGCACCTGTTCACCGTGCTGATGGACCGCGACTGGAGCCACGGTGTCGCGGCGGCGGTCGACGTGACGCTGCTGGGCCGTTTCTACGAGCGGTTCGCCGATCACGCGGTGCAGGTGGCGCGGCGGGTCATCTTCCTGGCCACCGGCCGCATGCCCGGTCAGTTGCCGGAGCACGAACTGCTACAGGAAGACTGACGTAGGACACACAGGCGGCGCCGACGCTCGCGACTGCGAGCACCGGCGCCGTTTGTGTGCCCTGACCGTGCAGCCATACCGGTCTGCTGCGGGGACCTAACCGAAGCGGCCGGAAATGTAGTCCTCGGTCGCCTTCTGCGACGGGTTGGAGAAGATCTGCTCGGTGTCGTCGATCTCGACGAGCCGGCCGGGCAGGCCCACACCGGCGAGGTTGAAGAAGGCGGTCTGGTCGCTCACCCGCGCGGCCTGCTGCATGTTGTGGGTGACGATGACGATGGTGAAGTCCTTCTTCAACTCCGTGATCAGGTCCTCGATCGCGAGCGTGGAGATCGGGTCGAGCGCCGAACAGGGCTCGTCCATCAGCAGCACGTCGGGCGAGACCGCGATCGCGCGGGCGATGCACAGACGCTGCTGCTGACCGCCGGACAGGCCGCCGCCCGGCTTGTCGAGGCGGTCCTTGACCTCGGTCCACAGGTTCGCGCCGCGCAGCGACTGCTCGGCGATCTCGTCGAGCTCCTTGCGGTTCTTGACGCCCTGCAACTTCAGGCCGGCGACCACGTTGTCGCGGATCGACATGGTCGGGAACGGGTTCGGCCGCTGGAAGACCATGCCGATGGTGCGGCGCACGGCCACCGGGTCGACGGCGGATCCGTAGATGTCCTCGCCGTCGAGCAGCACCGATCCCTCGACCCGGGCGCCGGGGGTGACCTCGTGCATGCGGTTGAGCGAGCGCAGCACGGTGGACTTGCCGCAGCCCGACGGGCCGATGAACGCGGTGACGCTGCGCGGCGGAACGGACAGCGCAACGTCGGCCACGGCGTGGAACTTGCCGTAGTAGATGTTGACGTCCTTGAGGTCCAGGCGCTTGGCCATCAGTGGGTTCCTAACTGGAGATCAGGGGTCATCGGGATTTGACCGACGACAGTCGGGCGATCAGCTTCGCGGCGATGTTGAGCACCGCGATGATCAGGATGAGGGTCAGCGCGGCGCCCCAGGTGCGGTCCGATCCGGCCTGGGTCGGGTTGTTCATCTGGTCCACCATCACCCCCGGCAGCGAGCCCATCTCGCCGCCGAACATGTTGAAGTTGATGAAGGGCGCGTAGCCGACCAGGATCAGCAGCGGCGCCGTCTCGCCCATCACCCTGGCCAGCGCCAGCATGACACCGGTGATGGTGCCGGGCAGCGCGGTCGGGATCACGATGCGCAGGATGGTCTTCCACTTCGGCACGCCCAGCGCGTAGGACGCCTCCCGCAGGTCCTGCGGGACGATGCGCAGCATCTCCTCGGTCGAGCGCACCACCACCGGCACCATCAGCAGCACCAGTGACAGCGACACGGCCAGCGCTGACTTGGGGAAACCGAAGGTGGCCACCCAGAGTGCGTAGATGAACAGCGCGGCCACGATCGACGGGACACCGCTGAGGATGTCGACCATGAAGGTGGTCAGGCGTCCCAGCTTGGACGTGCCCGCGTACTCGACGAGATACACCGCGACGAGCAGACCCAGCGGGATCGAGATGGCCGCGCATACCGCGCCCTGCATCACGGTGCCGACGATCGCGTGGTAGACGCCACCTCCCGGCGACGCCGCCGCGAGCCCGCTGAGCGAATGCGTGAACCACGTCGGGCTGACGATGGCGGGCAGTCCCTTGGCGATCACCGTGTACAGCACCCAGCCGAGCGGCACGAGCGCGATCACCACGGACAGGCTCACCAACACGGTGGCGGCGGTGTTCTTGACCCGGCGACGCGTGTTGAGGCCCTCGAAGGTCGCCCGCTTCACGGGCCGGTTCAGTGTGCCGGTACTCATCAGGACTTCCTTCCCCGCGACACCGCCGCGCGCGCCGAGGCGTTGACGACGAAGGTGAGCACGAACAGCACCAAGCCGGCGGCGATGTAGGCGCCCGCCTGGATGTTGTTGTTGAACTCGGCGTAGCCGAGGGCGATCTTCGAGGCGATGGTCGCCCCGCTGTCGAACAGCGACCAGCCGAACCGCTGGGAGGTGGTCTGCAGGATCAGGTACAGCGCCATCGTCTCGCCGAGGGCGCGGCCCAGGCCGAGCATCGAGCCGCTGACGTAACCGGACTTGCCGAACGGGATGACCGCCATCCGCACCACCTCCCAACGGGTCGCGCCTAGCGCGAGCGCCGCCTCGATGTGGGAGGTCGGGGTCTGGGCGAAGACCTCACGGGTCACGCCGGTGATCACCGGCAGGATCATCACCGCCAGCACGATGCCGGCGGTGAAGATGGTGCCGCCGCCGGCGACGGAGCCGGATCCGCTCTTGAACAGGAACAGCCAGTCCAGGTTCCGGTTGAGCCATTCGGCGACCGGCCGGATCGCGGGGGCCAGCACGAGCAGGCCCCACAGGCCGTAGACGACCGACGGGACCGCGGCGAGCAGATCGATGACATAAGCCAGCGGCCCGGACACCTTCTTGGGTGCGTAGCGGGTCAGGAAGATAGCGATGCCGAGCGACACCGGCATGGCCAGCACCAGCGCGAACAGCGACACCAGCACGGTGGCCTGGAACAGGTCCGCCACGCCGAACGCCATGTGGGTGATGTCGACGGTGGCCCACTCGTGGCTGGTCAGGAAGTTGACCTGGTTCCGCGACAACGCCGGCACCGCACGCCAGACGAGGAACACCGCGATTGCGCCGATCAGCACCGTGATGAAGATCGCCGACCCGGAGGTCAGCGTGGTGAAGATGCGGTCACCGGGCCGAACGACCTTCTTGGTCTCGTTCGTGCGCGGTCCGGCCGTCCCCAGCGTGCTGATCGGTGCCTCCGGTGGTGGGTTCTGCTGTGCCCCCGCGACGCCCGCCGGAGATCCGGCATCGCCGGACTCCGGGCGGGCGTGACGCGGTGTGGAGGTCCTCGTCGGTGCCTCGCTCATCTCACCTGAGACCTCTCGCGTCCAAATATATGGGCATCTCGCTCGGTGTCACCGATCAGGACGCCGGTGCGATGGCGTTGATCGAGGTCATCAGCTTCGTCTTGATCGTGTCGGGCAGCGGCACGTAGCCGAGCGCACCGAGGCCCTGCTGGCCCTCGTTGGCCGCGCTCGTCAGGAACGACTTGACCGCCTCGGCGGTGTCCGCGTCGTACCCCTTGGAGCAGACGATGTCGTAGGAGGCGAGCACCAGCGGGTAGGCGCCGGGCTCGTTGCTCGAGTACATCGCCTTCAGATCCAGCGTCAGGTCGTCGCTCGCCGGGTTGGCGAACTTGGCGGCGGCCACCGACTTGGCCGCGGCCTCGGTGCTGAGCGCGACCGGGCCCGAGCCGCTGTCGAGACTGGCCGTCTGCAGCTTGTTCTGGGCCGCGAAGGACTCCTCGACGTAGGCGATGGAACCGGGGGTGGTCCGCACCGCCTGGGCGACTCCGGCCGAGCCCTTCGAACCGTTGCCGACCCCGCCGACGAAGTCCGATCCGGCGCCCTTGGTCCAGGCGCCGTGCGAGGCGGCGGTCAGGTAGGTCTGGAAGTTGTCGGTGGTGCCCGAGGAGTCGGACCGGTAGACCACGCCGATCTGCTGGTCGGGCAGTTTCACGCCCGGGTTCAGCGCGGCGATCGCCGGGTCGTTCCAGTTCTTGACCGACCCGTCGAAGATCTTCGCGATGGTCTCGCCGTTGAGGACCAGGTTGTCGACACCCGGCAGGTTGTAGGCCATCGCGACCGGGCCGAACACCATCGGCAGGTTCCAGGCGTCGGTGCCCGCGCACCGCTGTTTCGCCTTGGCCGCCTGGTCGCCCTTGATCGCCGAGTCGGAACCGGCGAAGTCGATCTGCTTGGCGATGAACTGCGTGCGTCCGTCACCCGATCCGCTCGCGGTGTAGGCGACGTTCTTGCTCTTGCCCTTGGAGTTGCACACCTCGATGTACTTGGCGGTGAACTGGTCCATCGCGTTCTTCTGCGCGGACGAACCGGCGGCGGAGAGCTTGTCCTTGCCCGCGCAGCTCGCGCTGGAGGCCGGCGTGACGCTGCCGGACGCGGACGAGGCCGCGTTGTTGTCGCTGCCGCATGCCGTGAGCGAGGCCACCGCCACGACCCCCACCAGGCCGACCAGGGCGGAACTGCGCTTGAGGTTCACCTGTTGCCTCCATCTGTACGGGCAGCCCTGTGCCGCCCAGGAAGCAAGGTAGGGGCGGCGTATGGACGATCATCCGACTCCGGGTGAACAAAAGATGAACAGCGACGTCCGATTGCCTGTGATTCCTGTCGCCCCGGAGTTTCGGGGCCCGTGAGGTGTCGGGCGCGGAGGTGTCGGGCGCGGAGGTGTCGGGCGCGGAGGTGTCAGGCTCGGGCGTAGGCGACGTCGGTGTGGAACCGCGTGAAGCCGAGCCGCTCGTAGGTCCGCACGGCGGCACCGTTGTCGGCCTCAACGTAGAGCAGCACCGCGGGCAGCCCGAGTCGCTGCAGATGATGCAGCCCGGCGAGCGTCAGCAGCCGTCCGAGTCCACGCCCCTGCGCCCTGCGGTCGACGCCGACCACGTACACCTCGCCGAGCGCGGGTTCGTCCCGCTGCGCCGGATGCACCTTGGTCCAGTGGAAGCCGAGCAGCGTCGCCGGATCGTCGGCGGCGAAGGCCAGGAACACCCCGTCCGGGTCGAACCAGGACTCGGCCCGGCGCTCCGCGATGTCGCTCTCGGTCCACCCGCCCTGCTCGGGATGCCAGTCGAAGGCGACGTTGTTGACCCGCAGCAACTCCGCGTCGTCCGCCTCGCCCCGATAGGTGCGCAGCACCAGGTCGCCGGGTACCTCGAGTGCGGGCAACGGCGGGTCGTCGAGCCGTCGGCGCAGCTGCAGCAACTCGCGCGCGGCAGCCAGTCCGAGCCGACCCGACAACGCCTGCGCCGGCGGCAGGTCCCCGTGCGCCCAGACCCGCGCACCGGGGCCGCCGAGGTCGAGCGCCGCAGTCACCAGCGCCGTGCCGATGCCGCGACGACGGTGGCCGGGGTCCACGACGACCTCCACCATCGCAGGCTCCGCCGTCACGTTCGCGTAGCCGACGACCGTGTCGCCGAACCGGGCGACCAGATGCCGCGAACCGTCCGGTCCACGCAGCGAGCGCAACACCTGGTCGCCGACCGGTGCGGTGCCGTCGACGGCACCGGCGTCCGCGCAGATCTGGCGCACCCGTTCGGCGAGCTCCGATGTGACCGCCGTCAGCGGCGCCGAGATGGTCGCGATCACGCCAACCCCAATCCGTCGATCTCCGCAGTGCCCTGGTCCCCGGCGCTTTCCGGTTGCGCCCCGACGGGCTGAGGCTCGGCGCCGGCGGTGCGTGCGGGACGGACCGCCTTGTACCCGACGTTGCGGACGGTGCCGATCAGCGACTCGTACTCGGTGCCGAGCTTCGCGCGCAATCGGCGCACGTGCACGTCGACCGTGCGGGTGCCGCCGAAGAAGTCGTATCCCCACACCTCTTGCAGCAGTTGCGCGCGGGTGAACACCCGGCCCGCGTGCTGCGCGAGGTACTTGAGCAGCTCGAACTCCTTGTAGGTCAGGTCCAGCGGACGACCGCGCAGCCGCGCGGTGTAGGTGCCCTCGTCGATGACCAGCTCGCCGAGCGTGATGGTGTCGGCTTCCTGTTCCTCCCCGACCGCACGCCCCCGCCCGACCAGGAGGCGCAGCCGGGCGTCGAGTTCCGCCGGACCGGTCCCCGAGAGCAGGATGTCGCTCAGTCCCCATTCCGGGTTGACGGCGACCAGGCCGCCCTCGGTGAGCACCGCCACCACCGGGACATCCCCCACCGTGCTGGCCAGCAGCCGGCACAGTCCGCGCGCCGCAGCCAGGTCTGTCCGCGCGTCGACCAGCGCGATGTCGGCCGCGTCGGCGTCCATCAGCGAGGACACCTCGGCCGCGGCGGTCCGCACGGTGTGCGAGAGCAGACTCAAGGACGGCAGCACAGCATCAGGTGTGGGATCAGACGTCAACAGCAGTAGATCCACGCAACCTCCTGGTGGAGCATCGCACCACGGCTGGGGCACCAGGGCCTGCAAGCGCGTGGTCCTCGCCGTCGTCGGCGCTGGAGACAAGATTAGCCTGTGGGCGGCGACGCCCGACGCCAGCCGCACTGGTCACTTTCGCCACACCCGGCACACGCGCCCTGCGCTCCGGGCAGCCACGGATGCCCACACGGATCGACGTCCGTCACAATGTGCAGGTGCGCAAACTCATCGTCAGCCTGCTCGCCCTGGTGGTCGTCGCCGTAGGCGTGGACTTCGGTGCCGCCGCGTACACCGAGTACCACCTGTCGCGGGCCGTCCGGCAGGGCGCACACCTCGAGTCCGATCCCTCGGTGACGATCGCGGGGTTCCCCTTCCTCACCCAGGTCGCGGCCGGCCGCTACGACAAGGTGAGCATCCTCGCGAAGGGCGTGCACACCGACTTCGCCGGGCCGGTGACCATCGCGGCCACGCTGCGTGGCGTCGAACTGCCGCCGTCGAAGCTGATCGGCAACAGCGTCGACTCGGTCCAGGTCGACCATCTCGACGGTCGGATGATCATCGACCAGACCAGCCTCGGCCAGGCGCTCGGCATCCCCGACCTGGAGGTCTCCGCCCCCCGCGGACAGTCCACCGAGGCGGCTGCTGTGCGGCAGTCCACCGGCGTCGTCGATGCCGGCGGTGTGGTGCTGACCGGCACCGTGCCGGTCGGCCCGGCTACTGCGAAGGTCTCGGTGCAGGCCGATCTGCTGCTGGTCGGCAACCAGGTGCGGATCGCCGCGTCGAACTTCTCGGTCGGCGACCCCGACACCCCTGTCGCCGAGGTGCCCGAACCGCTGCGCCCCGCAGTCCTCGCGCTGTTCAACAAGACCATCGACCCGCAGGATCTTCCCTTCGGCGTCACCCCCACCGAGGTCCATGTCGACGGATCGCAGATCGTGATCGAGGGCTCGGCCGAGCACGTCACACTGTCGGTCGACGAGTTCGAGGGAGCCACCACCCGATGATTCCGCTGATCGTGCTCGCCGTCGCCGTCGTCATCGCGGTCGCAGTGGGCCTGGTGCTGCGGCAACGGGCGGGCCGGGTCCGGGCCGGCGCGTCGCCGACCGGTGGTGTCGACGCCGACGACTCGGGCCTGCGCGGACGGTTGGTCGCCGCGGGCGTCTCGACGACCGGCCCCACCGTGCTGCACTTCTCCGCCGACTGGTGCGGACCGTGCGCGGGCGTGCGCCGCGCGGTCGCCCAGGTGGTGCGCGAACTCGGCGTCTCCACCGGTGCGCAGATCACCGACCTGGAACTCGACATCGACGAACACCCCGCTCTGGCAAAAGAACTGGGCGTGCACTCCCTGCCGACCACCTTCCTCTACGACGCCGCGGGCGCCCAGCGCCACCGCATCTCCGGCGTCCCCGCCATCGGCGACCTCCGGGATGCCCTGCGCCCATTATGTGGAACCGATGAGCCGCCCGCCGGGACGAACGGGTAGGGTGTTCGACGTGTCCAACCGCTCTGAGCTGATGCTCACTCGACGCCGCGCAGTCGATCTGTGCCGCCTCGGCGGTTGTTGCTGTACCTGTCGCTGATCGATCCGCCGGCTCGCCGCGCCTGAGCGCCGCATCCCTGATCGCCCGGACCGATTACCCCCTCCCCTTCGCGGGACGGCCGAATCTCTGTCGGGCCCACCCGCACCTAGCGCAGGAGCACCTCATCATGTCGACTCTCACCTCCCCGGTCACCCAACCCCAGGTGGACGTCCGCGGGCCCCGGTTCGCGGCCTGGATCACCACCGCCGCACTGGTCGTGACGCTGGTGGTGGCCGCGTTCTCGCCGATCGCCGCGGGTCTGGTCCTTGCCGTCCAGGCGGTCGTGTTCGCGCTCGGCGCGTTTCTCGGCCCGCGTCGCAGCCCCTATGGCGCCCTGTTCGCGAACGTCGTGGCGCCGCGGCTGTCTCCGGTCCGCGAGCGCGAGCCCGTCGCCCAACTGAGGTTCGCCCAGCTGGTCGGGTTGATCTTCGCGGTGGTCGGTGTCGCGGGCTACCTGGGCGGGCTGCCGCTGATCGGCACCATCGCCACCGCCTTCGCGCTGATCGCCGCGCTGCTCAACGCCGCCTTCGGCATCTGCCTCGGCTGCCAGATGTACCCGCTGGTGGCCCGGCTGCGCCGCGCCCCCGCGGGCGCCTCCCCCGACTCCCCCACCCCGGCGACCTGACCAGGTCGCAGCCAACCATCACAGAAAAGTAAGGAAAGGATCCACATGGCTCGCTCTGATGTCCTGGTCACCGCCGACTGGGCCGAGCAGAATCTCGACTCCCCGAATGTCGTCTTCGTCGAGGTCGACGAGGACGTGAGCGCCTACGACGGCGGCCACATCCGCGGTGCGGTCAAGCTCGACTGGAAGACCGATCTGCAGGACCAGGTCCGGCGCGACTTCGTCGACCAGGAGCAGTTCTCCGCGCTGCTGTCCTCGCGCGGCATCTCCAACGACGACACCGTGGTGCTCTACGGCGGCAACAACAACTGGTTCGCCGCCTACGCCTACTGGTACTTCAAGCTGTACGGCCACAACGACGTCCGCCTGCTCGACGGTGGCCGCAAGAAGTGGGAGCTCGACGCCCGCCAGCTGGTGACCGACGTCCCGAACCGCCCGGCCACCGAGTACAAGGCCGCCGCGATCGACAACACCATCCGCGCGTTCCGCGACGAGGTCATCGACGCGATCAACACCAAGAACCTGGTCGACGTGCGGTCGCCCGACGAGTTCTCCGGCAAGATCCTGGCCCCGGCGCACCTGCCGCAGGAGCAGTCGCAGCGTCCCGGCCACGTGCCGAGCGCGATCAACGTGCCGTGGAGCAAGGCCGCCAACGAGGACGGCACCTTCAAGTCGAACGACGAACTGGCCAAGATCTACGCGGACGCCGGCCTCGACGGCGCCAAGGAGACCATCGCCTACTGCCGCATCGGCGAGCGGTCCTCGCACACCTGGTTCGTGCTGCAGGAGCTGCTGGGCCACCAGGGCGTGAAGAACTACGACGGCAGTTGGACCGAGTACGGCGCCCTCGTGGGCGCTCCGATCGAGTTGGGAGCGTAAGTCAAATGTGCGGAGCACCTGTGCAGGCCCAGACCCTGCCCGCGGGCGTGGACACCGAGAAGGAGACCGTCATCACCGGTCGCGTCCTCGCTGCTGACGGCCAGCCGGTCGGCGGCGCCTTCGTGCGCCTGCTCGACGGCACCGGCGAGTTCACCGCCGAGGTCGTCGCCTCGGCCACCGGCGACTTCCGATTCTTCGCCGCCCCCGGGACGTGGACGCTGCGTGCGCTCTCGTCCACGGGCAACGGCGACGTTCAGGTCAGCCCGACCGGCAACGGCATCCACCAGGCCGACGTGACCGTCTCGGCGTAGCCGGACGATCAGTGGCCGTCGCGGCGTAGCCGAACCGGCGCAACACACTTCGCCCCCGGGCGCGGTTTCGGTCCCACCAGGGATCGAATCACCGCCCGGGGGCGAAGTCGTCTACGCGTGGGGCTAAGGTGAGTTCGTGGTCATCTTCTTCGACATCCTCCTGGTGCTGGTCTGCGTTCTGATCGCCTGGTTCAGCATCTACACCGTCTACCGCCTGGTGACCGACGAGTCGTGACCGACCAGTCGCAGGCCCCGGTTCCGGACGACGACGCGTCGCCGGAGACGGGACCGTCCGAAACCGGGTCGTCGACGCCCGAGCCGGCCGTACCCGGCACGCCGGGCGTGGTCCGGGGTTCCGGTGACCGCGCCGTCGCCGCGGCCGCCGAGCGCGCCAAGCACACGTCCGATCGGAACGTCCCCTCGCTGTCGGGTCTCCCCGTGCCCGAGGACACCGCGAACCTGCGCCTCGGCCCGAACCTGAACGACGAACTCCTCGCGCTGATCCCGCTGGTCGGGGTCTGGCGCGGCGAGGGCGAGGCCGACAACGCCGAACTCGGCAGTCATCACTTCGGACAGCAGATCGTGATCTCGCACGACGGCGGGAACTACCTGGTCTGGGAGTCCCGCTCGTGGCTGCTCGACGAGTCCGGCGAGTACGTGCGCCCCACCCTGCGCGAGTCCGGATACTGGCGGATCAGCGACGACGACGTCATCGAGTTCGTGGTGACGCACAGTTCCGGCGTGGTCGAGTTGTTCTACGGCGCCCCGCTGAGCCAGTCCTCCTGGGAGATCGCCACCGACGTGGTCATCCGCACCGCGACCGGCCCGCAGTACGGCGGCGCCAAGCGCCTGTACGGCATCGTCGAGGGCGGCGACCTGGCCTATGTCGAGGAACGCATCCAGGGCGACGGCGAGATGCGACCGCACCTGTCGGCACGCCTGCAGCGCTACGTCGGCTGAACCCCGCCGCGCGGGCATCTGCTCGCATGATCGCTGCCCGCTCGCATGATCCCTGCCCCGGAAACGGGGCGACCCCCGAACCATACCGGCGTCGGACGATCAGAGCGTCTCGGGCGCGGGTCCCGGCTGGACAGCCGGGGGCTCGGGGGTCGGGCGACTGCCGGGGATTCGCCAGCCGCGTGCGCGGTCAGTGAAACTCCATCGGCGCCACTGAACTCCGTCAGCAACGTGCGACTAGCTGACAGTCACCTCACGTGTCCACAAGTCATTCAACTTCAGACCACCTCCTTCCTCGTGTAGACACGAAGCTACGCCCGGCCCATCGCGTCGGCAACGCATTTTTCCGCCGCTTCGTCCGCCGCTTTTTCCTTGACTTCTCCTGCGCCACTCTCCCCCGCCCGTGCGGGGACGTCGTCACCGGCGACGCACCCTGCGCCGCCGCCGATCTCGATCACCGCATCGGCTTCGGTCCGCGCCGGCAACTGGTGGGTCACCACCAGGACCGTGCGCGCCGGATCGATCAGGCCCGACCGTCGGTCCAGCAGGCGCTGCAGCAACTCGGCACCGGCCGCGGCGTCGAGATGTTCGGTCGGCTCGTCGAGCAGCAGCACCCGAGCCGGGGCCAGCAACGCGCGGGCCAGCAGCAGCCGGCGCCGCTGCCCACCGGAGACCGCCGCGGCGCCGCCGGTCAGCACGGTGTCCAGGCCCTGCGGCAACTCCGCGCACCACCGGCCGAGCCCGACCTGCGCCAGCGCGTCGAGCAGTTGTTCGTCGGCGGCGTCCCCGCGGGCGACGCGCAGGTTCTCGCGAACCGTGGTGTCGAACAGGTGCGCATCCTCGGCGAAGAAACCGACGCGGGCGCGTAAGTCCGGTTCGCTCAGATCGGTGGTCGCGGCGTCGCCGACGAGCACGTCGCCGCCGCGCGGCGGCAGCAACCCGGCCAGCGTCATGAGCAGCGTGGTCTTGCCGGCGCCGCTCGGACCGACGACCGCAACCCGGTGGCCCGGGCGCAGGTCCAGTTCCACCGGGCGGTCCGTCGCGGGACCGTCCGGCCAGCCCGTACACAGTTCTCGCGCCGTCAGCCGCGGCGTCGTCGGGATCGCCGGCGGGGCTTCCGGCTGCACACCGTCTTCCGCCGCGGAGACCGCGGTGCCGGCCCGGTCGAGCAACGCCATGATGCGCCGCGCGGCGGCCCGCGAGCGGGTCAGCTGCACCGCCGCGTCCGGCAGCACCGCCATCGCCTCGAAGGCGGACAGCGGCACCAGCACCAGGATCGCCAGCGCCATCGGTGTCATCGCGGTGTGCGCGTAGAGGTCGATTCCGATCAGCAGCGAGCCGAGTACCGCCGCCCCCATGGCCAGCGGGGTGGCCGCGGTCGCGAAGGCCGCCGGCAGCGCGGCGCGGTCGACGGCCCGGACCAGCCGGTCCTGCTCGCCGTGCGCCCGGCCCAGAACACGGCCCAGGGTTCCTGCCACCCGCAGTTGCGGGGCCTGGTCCAGCGCCAGCACCGCCGCCGCGCTGTAGCGGGAGGCGGCGGCGACCCCGGCCCGTTCGGCCGCCGCGGAGGCTCGTGCGGACAGCGCCGGCGCGACCACCCCGGACATCACCAGCGCCGCCGCGAGCACCGACGCCGCCGTCGGGGAGATCCAGGCCAGCAGCCCGACCGCGGCGGCCGCCAGCACGATCGCGACCCCGATCGGCAGCAGGGCACGCACCACCACGTCACCGATGGCGTCGACGTCGGCGCCGGTGCGCGCCGACAGGTCGCCGCGCTGGATGCCCTCGACCGCGGCAGGGTCGCCGTCGGCCAGGCGCCGGTAGATCTGTTCACGTGCCGCGGCCATCCCGCGCAGGGCGGTGTCGTGCGAGGCCAGCCGCTCGAGGTAGCGGAACAGCCCGCGGCCGATGCCGAGCGCCCGCACCGCGGTCACCGCGACCGACAGCATCAGCACCGGCGGCATCTGCCAGGCTCGCGTGATCAGCCATGCGGACAGCGCCGCCAGCGCGAGCGCGCTGCCGAGCGCACCCACCCCGGCCGCCAGCGCCGCCGCCACGCGCCACGGCGGCAGGTGCAACAGCCGGACCGCACGCCAGAGCGGGTCACGCGCGAACATCGGCCACCTCCGAAGCCGCCACCCGGACCACCCGGTCCGCGGCCGCCAGCACGGCCGGACGGTGCCCGACCAGCAGCACCGTGCACCCGGCCGCCGCCCGTTCGCGGATCGCGGCGAGCACGCGCGCCTCGACCGCCGGGTCCAGGTGGGCGGTCGGCTCGTCGAGCAGCAGCACCGGCGCATCGGAGACCAGCACACGGACCAGGCCCAGCCGCTGTCGCTGCCCGAGCGACAGCCCCACCCCGCCGGTCCCGACCGTGCTGTCCCACCCGTCCGGCAGCCCGGCGAGCACCTCGTCGAAGCCCGCGGTCCGCGCGGCCGCCGCGAGGTCGGCCTCCGGAACCGGGTCGATGCCGGTGGTCAGCCGCAGATTCTCGGCGAGCGTGCCGGGGATCAATGCGGTGTGCTGCGGCAGCCAGGCCACCCGTGACCACCACGCCTTCCGGTCGCAGCCGGTCAGGTCCACGCCGCCCACCGTCACCCGGCCCGAGTCGGGCACGATCAGCCCCAGCAGGACCTCCAGTGCGGTCGACTTGCCCGCGCCGTTCGGTCCGGTCAGCACCGTCACCCGGCCCGGCTCGGCCGTCGCCGTCAGCCGGTGCGGGGCATGCCCCGAACGCGCCCGCACGCTGACGTTCTCCAGTTCGACGGACACGTTCCGGACCGGCGGCGCGGCGGTGCCCGCCGCCACACCCGCGGACCGTTGCTCGATGATCGCGAAGGCGTCGTCGGCCGCGGCGACCCCGTCCTCGGCGGCGTGGAACTGGGCGCCGACCGTGCGCAGCGGCAGGTACACCTCGGGCGCGAGGATCAGCGCGATGATCCCGGCCTGCAGGCTCATGTCGCCGAACACCAGTCGCAGTCCGATGCTGACCGCGACCAGCGCGACACACAGGGTCGCCAGCAACTCCAGCACCATCGCGGACAGGAACGCCAACCGCAGTGCGGCCATCGTGGTCGTGCGGTGTGCCTCGCCGAGCGCCCGCACCCGCGCCGCCGGACCGTGTTGACGGCCGAGCGCCCGCAGCGTCGGCAGTCCGGCGATCAGGTCCAGAAGTTGCGCCGAGAGCCTGCTCATCGCACGGAGTTTCGCCGCGGCCCGCCCCTTGGTGAGCAGTCCGATCAGGATCATGAACACCGGGATCAGCGGCAGCGTGGCAAGCACGATCCACGCCGAGGTGAGGTCCTGGGTGAAGATCACCGCCAGCGTGATCGGCGTGACCGTCATCGTGAGCACCAGCGCCGGCAGGTAGCCGGTCAGGAACGGCCGCAGCCCGTCGAGGCCCCGGGTGAGCACGGTGACCAGATGCTCACGGTCGGCGACCAGCCGGCGCGGGTCGCCGGTCGCCGCCGCGGTGAGCACCTCCGACTTGAGTTCCGCGACGACCCGCAGCGCGGCGCGATGCCCGAAGCGGGCGTTCACCCAGGTCGCTGCGGTGCGCACCGCGATCGCCGCCGCCAACACGATCAGCTCGAACCGCCAGTCACCGAGGGTCCGCCGAGTGGGGTCGGTGATCACGCCGCCCAGCACCCGCCCGATCATCAACGCCGACACGATCACCGCCGCCGCCGTCACCAGACTGGCCGCGACGGTCAGCACCAGGTGGCCGCGGGCCGCACGCGAGTACCGCCACAACCTCGGATCGACGGGGCCACGCCGACGCGGCGGGTCTGCGACGGGTGGTTCTGACGCGGGTGGATCTGCCCTGACGGACACCGCCACTGTGCTCAGTCCTTCGCCGAGGCCAGCGGCAGGCCGACCGACGGCGGGATGTGGTCGACGTGGATGCGCTTGCGGAACACCCAGTACGTCCAGCCCTGGTAGAGCAGCACGATCGGGGTCATGAAGCCGGCTGCCCACGTCATCACCATGAGGGTGTAGTGACTCGACGACGCGTTGTAGATCGTCAGGCTGTACGCGGGATCGGTCGTCGACGGCATCACGTTCGGGAACAGCGAACCGAACAGCACGACCATCGCCGAGATGATCGCGACCGTCGTGAACACGAACGCCCAGCCCTCGCGCGCGGCCTGGGTCAGCGCGACCACCGCGAGCAGGGCGATGGCGGCCAGCCCGACGAACACCCACGTCCACGCCTTGCCACCGTGTGCGAGCTGCGTCCACAGCACGAACCCGCCGGCCACCGGGACCGCCGGAAGCGCCAGCCACGCAGCGGTCTTCACCGCGTCGGTGCGGACCTCACCGTCGCTCTTGAGCGCCAGGAACACCGCTCCGTGCAGCGCGAACACCAGCGCGGTCGTCACCCCGCCGAGGATTCCGTACGGGTTGAGCAGCTCGAAGAACCCGGAGGTCACCCGCTTGTCGGCGTCGATCGGCACCCCGCGCACGATGTTGGCGAAGGCCACCCCCCACAGGATCGCCGGCACCCACGAGCCGATCCCGATCCCCCAGTCGCACCGGCGACGCCACTTGTCGTCGTCGATCTTGCCGCGGTACTCGATCGCGCAGATCCTCAGGATCAACGCCACCAGGATGACCAGCAACGGGATGTAGAAGCCCGAGAACAGCGTCGCGTACCAGTCGGGGAAGGCCGCGAACATCGCGCCGCCGCCGACGATCAGCCACACCTCGTTGCCGTCCCACACCGGGCCGATGGTGTTCAGCATGACCCGCCGGCGGGTGTCCGACCGGCGGCCGAGCATCGGCATCAGCATGCCGACGCCGAAATCGAAACCCTCGAGCACGAAGTAGCCGGTGAACAGCACCCCGATGAGGATGAACCACCACTGCTGCAGTCCCATGATCTGTCCCTCTCCCGGTCCGGCTAGTACGCGAACGACAGTTGCTCGAGGTCGCCGCCCTCGCCGGATTCGGCCGCGGCGGTGCGGGCCGGCGGTGGCCCCTCGATCGCATACCGTCGGATCAGGTAGAACCAGACCACCGCGAGCGCCGCATACAACAGCGTGAACACGATCAGCGAGGTGAGCACCAGCGCGGCCGGGTGGTCCGACACGCCCTGCTGCACCATCAGCCGGATGTTCTGGTCGCCGGTCGGGTTCGGGTGCACCACCCAGGGCTGCCGCCCCATCTCGGTGAAGATCCACCCGGCGCTGCTGGCCAGGAACGGCGTCGGTATCGCCGCCAGCGACAGCCAGCTGAACCAGCGTTGGTCGGGCACTCTGCCCCCACGCGTGACCCACAGTCCGAGCAGCGCCAGCGCGACCGCGCCGACACCGAGCCCGATCATCGCGCGGAACGCCCAGTAGGTGACGAACAGGTTCGGCCGGTAGTCGCCGGGACCGAACTTCTCGACCGACTGCTGCTGTAGGTCCTGCACGCCCTGCAGGGTCACCCCGGAGAACTTGCCCTCCGCCAGGAACGGCAGCACGAACGGCACCGAGATGACGTGGGTGACGCTGTCGCAGTTGTTGTGCGTGCCGAGGGTCAGGACGGAGAAGTTCGGGTCGGTCTCGGTGTGGCACAGCGACTCCGCCGACGCCATCTTCATCGGCTGCTGCTTGAACATCAGCTTGCCCTGCACGTCACCGGTGAAGATCAGCGCGACGCCGGCGATGAGCATCACCAGGATGCCCAGGCGGGCGGCCGGCCGGTGCATGGTGCGCGCGTCGTCGACCAGCAACTCGGCCTGCGCCTCCGGGGCCGTCTTCGCCTTGCGCATGTTGCGCACCATCCACCAGCCGCAGATGCCGGTGACGAACACGGCGGCGGTGAGGAACGCGCCGGCGACGGTGTGGGTGAACGCGGCGATCGCGGTGTTGTTGCTCAGCAGCGCCCACACGTCGGTCAGGTGCGCACGACCGGTTTCCGGGTCGAAGGTGGCCCCGACCGGGTGCTGCATGAAGGAGTTCGCCACGATGATGAAGTACGCCGAGGCGTTGACGCCGATCGCGACGATCCAGATGGTGGCCAGGTGGACGAGCTTGGGCAGCCGCTCCCAGCCGAAGATCCACAGTCCCAGGAACGTCGACTCCAGGAAGAACGCGGCCAGGCCCTCGAGTGCCAGCGGGGCGCCGAAGACGTCGCCGACGAACCGGGAGTACTCGCTCCAGTTCATCCCGAACTGGAACTCCTGGACGATGCCGGTCGCCACGCCCAGCGCGAAGTTGATCAGGAACAGCTTCCCGAAGAACTTGGTGAGCCGATACCAGTGGTCCTTGCCGGTGACCACCCACATCGTCTGCATGATCGCCAGCAGCGGTGCGAGCCCGATGGTCAGCGGGACGAGGATGAAGTGGTAGACGGTGGTGATGCCGAACTGCCACCGCGATACATCGAGGGTCTCCAAGGCGCGCTCCCACGTCGGCGGCGCTTGCGCGCCGGAACGTTGTCGGACCAACTACTACAGTTTGTAGCGGTAGCTACTACGCACCGTAGTAACAATGTCGGGGCGCCGCCGACCCGAAACTCGTCCCGCCACCCCGAACGTGGCCCCGCCGACCGTGCGATTCGAGCCTAACCTGCGGAAATGGGTTGCACGGCGGCTTCGACCATGTCATGGAGATCACGGTCGACGGGTGACGTGGCCAGCGCCAGACCGTTGAGCGTGTGCACGCGCGCGACCAGTGTGGCGCTCGAGAGCATCCACACCCCCTCCGCCGCGATCAGGTCCGCCGGACGCACCGGACGGTAGGCACACTCGATGCCGCGCTCACGTGCGACGCGGAAAAGGCCGCGCTGGGTGGTCCCCGCGAGGATGCCGTGCTCGGCGGGCGGGGTGATGAACGTGCCGTCCAGCCAGATCACCACCGACGACCGCGGACCCTCCAGCACGTTGCCCTCGGCGCTGACGAAGATGACCTCGTCGGCACCCTGTGTGTGGGCGTACCGCAGCGCCGCCATGTTCGTCGCGTACGAGAGGGTCTTCGCGCCGAGGAGCTGCCACGGCGCGGTCGCGGCGAGGTCGATCGAGAATCCGCGCTCGAGGGTGATCGCCGAGACGCCCTCGCGCCGCACCCGATCGACCCGGTCCGACATCGGGCTCACCGTCAGGTAGGCGGTGGGCGCCCCGCCCTGCTCGCGACCGCGGGTCAACACCAGTCGCAACACACCCTCCTGCGCGGTGCCCCACTCCTGCGCCGCCATCTCGATGGCGGCCCGCCACTCGCCGAGGTCCGGCGCCGGGAGGTCGAGCAGCCGGGCCGAATTCGCCAGCCGCGCCAGGTGGTCCTCGACCACGCAGGCGCGACCTTTGCGCACCAGCAGCGTCTCGAACGCGCCGTCGCCGCGCACCGCCGCGAGGTCGTCCGCGTGCAGCAGCGGCTGGTTCGGATCGTGCAGCTCACCGTCCAGCGTCAGCACCACGCGGGCCGCCGCCGCGCCGTCGACGGGCATCCCGGTCTCGTCCGGCGCCCCGCCGGAGGTGGGCCGTGCCTTGCTCTTGGTCGTCGCTCCGCCGTCAGCCATGCGCTCACCATATCGACCACAACGGTCCAGTCGCCGTAGGATCGGGCCGTGGCCGATCCGCATGTCTCACGTGCCAGCTCTCCCAGTCCCCTGCTCGCGCTGCCGAGCGCGGTCGACTCCGCAGCCGGATCCGTCGACCACGGCGTCGCCTGGCATTACGGGGATCCGTTCACCGAGCAGCGGGCCGCGACCACCGGTGTCGCGGTGGTCGACCGCTCGCATCGCGCCGGTATCCGGCTTGCCGGCGACGAGCGACTGTCGTGGTTGCACTCGATCACCAGTCAGCACCTCACGGCCCTGCCCGACCGCTCCAGTGCCGAAGACCTGGTGCTCGACATCGCCGGCCATGTCGAGCAGCACTTCGTCCTCACCGACCTCGACGGCGTGACGTGGATCGACACCGAGCCGACCCATGGCGCAGCCCTGCTCGACTACCTGCAGAAGATGGTCTTCTGGGCGAAGGCTGAGCCCACGGCGAGCGACGAGCTCGCGGTGCTGACCCTGCTCGGGCCGGACCTGGAGCACGGTGCGCTCGCCGACCTCGTGCCGGTGCCCGACCGGCCGTATGCAGCGACTCCGCTGCCCGGCGGCGGCTTCGTGCGCCGCATGCCCTGGCCGGGTGAACACGCGGCCGACCTGCTGGTCCCCCGGGATCAGATGGTGCAGTGGTGGCAGCGGCTGACCGCCGCCGGGGCCGCACCGGCCGGCATGTGGGCGTTCGAGGCACTGCGCGTGGAGGCCAAGCGACCCCGCCTCGGCCTGGACACCGACGAGCGCGCGATCCCGCACGAACTGGGTTGGATCGGCGGGGTCGACGAGGCCGGCGCCGTCCACCTCGACAAGGGCTGCTACCGCGGCCAGGAGACCGTAGCCCGGGTGCACAACCTCGGCAAGCCTCCGCGGAACCTGGTGCTGCTGCACCTCGACGGCTCCGCGGACGGGCGGCCCGAGGTCGGCGATCCCGTGGTCACCGCGGAGGGCCGGACCGTCGGCCGGGTGGGCACCGTCGTCGACCACCACGAGCTCGGCCCCGTCGCACTGGCGCTGGTCAAGCGCACGATTCCGGCCGACACGCCGCTGACCGCCGGCCCCTGCGCCGCGGCGATCGACCCCGACTCGATGCCCGCGCAGGACCTGTTCCAGCCCGGTCGCGCCGCCGTGGACCGGCTCCGCGGCCGATGACGACCGGCCGCATCGAGGCCGTGTGCGTGGTGCATGCCGATCGGCCCGACGCGGGCCGCGTGGGCACCACCGCCATCGACAAGCGTCCCGTGCCGGGGGCGGTGCACATCGGACCGCTCGGCCTCGCCGGCGACCACGTGTGCGACACGGAACACCACGGCGGCCTCGACCAGGCGGTCTACGTCTACGACGGAGCCGACGCCGACCACTGGGAGCGCGAGCTGAACCGGCCGCTGCCGGCGGGGTGGTTCGGCGAGAACCTGCGACTACGCGACACGACCCCCAGCGACGCGGTCATCGGCGAGCGCTGGCGGATCGGGACGACCGGGCCACTGCTGGAGGTGACCATCCCGCGCACCCCGTGCGCGACGTTCGGCCGGTGGTCAGCCGAGCCACTGTGGGTGCGGCGCTTCGCCGCGCACGGCGCCGTGGGCGCGTACCTGCGCGTGCTCGAGGAGGGACCGGTGACGGCCGGCGACCCCGTCACCGTGATGTCGGTTCCCGACCACGGCGTCACCATCCGCTCACTGTTCACCGGGACGGCCCGGATCGAGCAACTCGAGATGCTGTTGGCGGGCCCCGATCCGGCGCCGAAGGTGGCCCGCGACGCGGGCAGATTGCTGACCCGGTTGCGGGCGCGGGTGTGACGAATTCCGGGCACCTGGCCGGCTGAACGGGACAGGTCCCGCCTCGGGTGTCGACACCTGGGCCCACCAGGCGATGGTGGAATCGTCACAACGCCCAGGCGGTGGAAGCGCCGATCGATTCGGCGCGCTACAGTGTGTGCCAGGAAGAATTCACAAACACCAACGGGGCCGCCACTTTCCCCAGGCCGCCCCGTGAAAGCGCGAGGGGGTCAGCCATGGGCCGCGGCCGGGCAAAGGCAAAGCAGACCAAGGTTGCACGAGAGCTCAAGTACAGCTCACCGACCACCGACTTCGAGAGCCTCCAGCGTGAGCTCTCGAACTCGGAGCGTAACGGGGTGCTGGCGGACCAGCGTTCCGAAAAGGATGGTCCTTCTCGTTGGGATGAAGACGACTACGACGATTGGCGTGGTTGACCGCACCCACGCACAGCGTTGAGGGGGAGCCGCTTCAAGCGGCTCCCCCTCACGCATGCTCGTCGCCGGGCCGGCGGCGGACAGGCCTCGCCGGCCCCGTGCCGGTCAGAACCTGGGGTGCTCCCCCACGAGGAAAGCCCGCTCGGCGGCGTCGCCGGATTCTTTCTCGGGCCCCTTCTTGACCGAGCCCAGCACCCAGCTGTCGATGTGCCGCGCGGTCAGCACCGCGAGGGCGCGGTCGACGTCCTCCGGCGCGACGATCGCGACCATGCCGACGCCCATGTTGAACGTGTGCTCCATCTCGGCGCGCTCGACACGACCGCGCTGGGCGATCAGCGAGAACACCGGGGCCGGGCTCCACGTGCCACGGTCCAGCTCGGCCACGAGCCCGGCCGGCATCACCCGGGACAGGTTCGCGGCCAGCCCGCCGCCGGTGACGTGGCAGAAGGTCCGCACGTCGGTTTCGGCGATCAGCGCCAGGCAGTCCTTCGCGTAGATCTTGGTGGGCTCGAGCAGCTCCTCGCCGAGCGTGCGGCCGAACTCCTCCACGTGGCCGGACAGCGGCATGTGCGCGATCTCGAGCAGCACCTTGCGCGCCAGCGAGTACCCGTTCGAGTGCAGGCCCGACGACCGCATGGCAATGACGACGTCGCCGGGGCGCACCCGGTCGGGGCCGAGCACCGAGTCGGCCTCGACCACGCCGACGCCGGTGGCGGACAGGTCGTAGTCACCGTCGGCCATCAGCCCGGGGTGTTCCGCCGTCTCGCCGCCGAGCAGCGCGCAGCCGGCCTGGACACACCCCTCGGCGATCCCGCCGACCAGTTGCGCGACCCGCTCGGGCACCACGCGGCCGACCGCGATGTAGTCCTGCAGGAACAGCGGCTCGGCACCGCACACGACGAGGTCGTCGACGACCATCGCGACCAGGTCCAGGCCCACGGTGTCGTGCTTGTCCATCGCCTGCGCGATGGCGATCTTCGTCCCCACGCCGTCGGATGAGGCCGCCAGCACCGGCTCACGGTAGTTGCCCTTGAGTGCGAACAGTCCCGCGAACCCGCCCAGCCCGCCGAGCACCTCGGGGCGGCTGGCCTTCTTGGCCAGCGGCGCGAAGAGTTCGACGGCGCGCTCACCCGCGGCGATGTCCACACCCGCGGCGGCGTAGGAGGCCCCGGCAGCTGGGGTGCGGTCGGCAGAGGGGGTCGCTCCCCCGGGCAGGGGCTTGTCGGTCATGGGGTTTTGACTCCAGCATCGTGTCGGCAATGGCGTACATCCGCGTAGGCGAAGAACTCGCCCGGTACGGCGAAAACACACGGTCCGGCGCGCCGGGGCACACCACACGTGCACGCTAACGGTACCGGAGAGCCATCCGTGCAGTTCAGCGGCGTTGGTGTCGGTTCACTCACGTCCCGACGTTCGACTCGCGGACCGGGGCGGGCTCGGCGTCCCGGCCGGAATCCGGCTCCAGCTCGGGGTATTTCACGCCGGTCAGCTGCACCGAGTACTTCCACAGCAGCCGCGCCAGTTCCGGATCCGCCGCGCGCTTGCTCCGCGGGGACCGCTCGACGGGTCCGCGCAGTCCGCCCAGCTTCGTCGGACCGAGGTAGTCGTCGTTGCGGACGTCCGCCATGGTCGCCGCATAGAGCAGCGGATAGCCGCCGTGGTCCGCGTCGTTCGCCATCAACCCGACGACCGTCCTCGCGAAGCTGCGCAGTCCGGGGAAGCCCGGCACGAACGGGTCGAACAGGTCGGTGGCCGCCGCGCCCGGATGCGCGCCCACCGAAATCGTCGGCAGACCCCGTCGCTCGAGCCGCCGTGCCAGTTCGCTGCTGAACAGCAGGTTGGCCAGCTTCGACTGGCTATAGGCGGCCATCTTCCGGTAGCGGCGCCGCTGGAAGTGCAGGTCGTCGAGCTTGAGCTCGCCGCCGTGGTGCGCGACGCTGGCCACCGTCACCACTCGGGAGCCGGGGGTCTTGAGCAGCAGCGGCAGCACCCGTCCGGTGAAGGCGAAGTGCCCGAGATGGTTGGTGCCCAGTTGCTTCTCGAACCCGTCGCGGGTGTACGAGTGCGGGGTGGCCATCACACCCGCGTTGTTGATCAGCACATCGACGGTGTCGGTGTGCTCGCCGACCTGCTCTGCCGCGGCACGGACCGATGCCAGGTCTGCCAGGTCGAGTGGGATCAGCACCGGCTCGACGCCGTCGCCGGACACCTCACGCACCCGCTGCAACGCGAGGTCACCCAGGTCGGGGTTGCGGCAGGCGAGCAACACCCGGGCGCCCTGCGCGGCCAACGCGCGGGCCACGCCGAGACCGATCCCGCCGTTCGCGCCGGTGATGAGCACCGTCCGGCCTTGCTGATCAGGCATGTCCGACGGGGCGAAGTCCGCGACCATCAGCGGCTCCGTACGTCCCCTCTCGGCGTCCTGCCTCGTCGACATCGCAACCACCCCATCATCGTCCGGACCGGTAAGCCTGAGCTTATCGCGATGCGGGTCGCGCCGGTATGGTCCGGACGATCAACCTCGGGGACGACCCTCAGGGACGACTCAGGGCACTGACGTTGTCGTTGCCGCCGGCGACCGCCCCGCCCGCGGCGGTGTGCAGCATGCCCTCGAGCACGTTCTTGCCGATCGCCGAGTCCTCCGGCAGCTCGATCGGGTAGTTGCCGTCGAAGCAGGCCGTGCACAGCCGCGTCTTCGGCTGCTCGGTTGCCGCGACCATGCCCTCGATCGAGATGTACCCGAGCGAGTCGGCGCCGATGGAGCGGCGCACCCCGTCGACCATCTCCTCGACGGTCGAGCCGTCCTGCCCGGCGCCCGCACCGTTGGCGATCAACTCCGCGGGGGACGCGAAGTCGATGCCGTAGAAGCACGGCCACTTCACCGGCGGCGACGCGATGCGCACGTGCACCTCGAGCGCCCCGGCCTCCCGCAGCATCCGGATCAGTGCACGCTGGGTGTTGCCGCGCACGATCGAGTCGTCGACGACGATCAGCCGTTTGCCGCGGATGACCTCGCGCAGCGGGTTGAGCTTGAGCCGGATGCCGAGCTGCCGGATGGTCTGGCTGGGCTGGATGAACGTGCGGCCGACGTAGGCGTTCTTCATCAGGCCCTGCCCGTACGGGATGCCCGATCCCTGTGCGTAGCCGACGGCTGCGGGCGTGCCCGATTCGGGGACGGGGATCACCAGGTCGCCCTCGGCCGGGTGCTCGGTCGCGAGCCGACGGCCGATCTCCACGCGGGTGGCGTGCACCGACCGGCCGGAGATGGTGCTGTCGGGCCGGGCCAGGTAGACGTACTCGAACACGCAGCCCTTGGGTTGCGGCGCAGCGAACCGCGACGAGCGCACCCCGTCGGCGTCGATGGCGAGCAACTCGCCGGGCTCGATCTCCCGGACGAACGACGCGCCGACGATGTCGAGCGCCGCGGTCTCGCTGGCGACCACCCAGCCGCGGTCGAGCCGGCCCAGGCACAGCGGGCGCACCCCGTGCGGGTCGCGCGCGGCGTAGAGCGTGTGCTCGTCCATGAAGGTCAGGCAGAAGGCGCCGCGCAGCCGCGGCAGCAGCTCCATCGCCGCCTGCTCGATCGTGCTGTCGCCGGCGGCGTGCGCGAGCAGCGCACCGACCAGATCGGAGTCGGAGGTGCCGGCGCCGGGACGCTTCGAGTCGAGCAGCCCCGCCTCGCGGGCGACGCCGGCGAGTTCGGCGGTGTTGACGAGGTTGCCGTTGTGGCCGAGCGCGATGCCGGTGCCGGCCGAGGTGGTCCGGAAGATCGGCTGGGCGTTCTCCCAGGTCGTCGAGCCGGTGGTCGAGTACCGGGTGTGGCCGATCGCGACGTGGCCGTGCATCGCCGCGAGGGTCTGCTCGTCGAAGACCTGGCTGACCAGGCCGAGATCCTTGAAGACAAGGACCTGCGAGCCGTCGGCGACGGCGATGCCCGCCGCCTCCTGGCCGCGGTGCTGCAGCGCATACAGCCCGTAGTAGGAGAGCTTGGCAACGTCCTCCCCCGGAGCCCAGACACCGAAGACGCCGCACTCCTCGCGGGGCGCCGTCTCGCCGCCGTCGTCGAGACCGACGGGGTGCGGGGTGTCGAGGTGTGGAGGATTCGACTGAAGACGATGGGGCAGGTCGGCCGTGAAATGCGCGTCAGTCACCGCAGGGAGCTCCCTCTCGGGCGGGTTGGGGCTCCCCCAGTCTACGTGGTGTCGCAGTGTGGGCCACGCCACGTCATGTCCGGGCCGATCGATCCCCGATGCCCAGCCAGATCACCGAACGGTCTCGGTTTCTGTGGATTTCCTGTCTGTCGACCGGCCATCTACTTAGCGTTGCTTTGCTATTTGTTGCACGCGATGGGGGCCGGCAGTCGGGGTCTGGCCGCTCGACCGACGAACGAGGACGGCGAAATGAAGCGAATCGGACTGCTGTGCGCGGGCGCCCTGGCGGCGGTGAGCCTGGTGGCCTGCGGGGGTGACGGCGACGGCGCCGAGGATGGTACCCCGATGACCCCGGCGATGCACACCACCACGACGACACCTCGTCCGACGACGGCTGCGCCGGCCCCGGCGCCGCGAACAGCCGCGAAGGCCCCACAGAACTCGGGCGGATCCGGCCCGGCGGCGCATTCCTCCGGATCGGGCGACGGCAGAGCCGCTCCTGCCGCGGCGCCCACCCCCGCCCCGGCACCGGCGCCCGCACCGCAGGCGAACCCGCCTGCGGCGGAGCCCCAGCCCGAGGCGGGAGACCCCGAAACCCAGAAACCAGAGGCCGAGAAACCCGCGGACAAGGACGCCACGAAGGAAGAGCCCGCCGACGGTCAGGGCAAGGACACCGAGTCGGAAGGCGACAAGTCCGGCGGGACAACCGAAGATCCGGACGAGACGGAAGCAGACCCGGGGACCTCGGAGAGCGGCGGGAACACCGAAAAGGACGGCGAAGGTGGCGACGGCACCGAGCAGGCCGGCGGCGGTGGCACGTCGAAGGATGACGGGACCACGTCGGCCGCCGCCTGATACCCGCGCGTGGCGGACCGGACACGCGGTCCGCCACCGGCGCCGTCAGGGCTGCACGAGGATCCGGATCGGGTCGCCGACGTGGTTCTCGAGCTTCTCGATCCCCTCCGCGATGCGTTCGAGCGGCAGGATCTCGCTGATCGACCGGGATATGTCGAGCCGGCCGCGGGACACCAGTTCCGCCAACGTGCCGATGTCCTCCGGCTTGTAGCCCAGGTGCCCGAACACCTGCCTGCGCGACAACCCCAGTGCCGCAGTCGAACCGATACCCGGCTCCTGCCCGCTCATGCCCACCGAGATCAGCCGGCCGCCCACCCCGAGGCAGTCCAACGCCTGCTCGAAGGTCACCTTGAGACCCGCGGCGTCGAACGCCACGTCGAGCATCCGGCCGTCGGTGGCCTCGGCGACCTTCTTCGCGAGGTCGGGATCGCGGGAGTCGAAGGCGTGGTCGGCGCCGAGCTCGAGTGCGCGCTCGCGCACGACCGGGTTGATGTCGACGGCGATGATCGGCACCGCACCGACGAGGCGCGCAAGCTGCACGATGTGGGTGCCGATACCGCCCACACCCCACACCCCGACGGTCTCGCCGACCGCGACCTTGCCGGTGCGCACGACCGCACCGTAGGGCGTCGAGACCGCGTCGGCGAGGATCGCCGCCTGCTCGAGCGGCACATTGTCCGGCACCTTGGTCAGCCCAGGCGCCTGCGCGACGTGATACTCCGCCCACGCGCCGTCGTAGGCGAAGGCCATCAGCTGGATGTTCAGGCAGTCGTTGAAGGCGCCGCGCCGGCAGTTGCGGCACACCATGCAGGGCCGGCCGGCCGCCGGGATGACGCGGTCGCCCTCGCTCCAGCCCGTCACACCGGGGCCGAGTTCCGCGATCGTGCCCGACGCCTCGTGGCCCTGCGTCACCACCGGCAGCATCCGCGGGAACGTCCCGTCGATCAGGCTCAGGTCCGAATGGCAGATGCCGCAGAAGGCGACCTTGATCAGCACCTCCCCGGGGCCGGGTTCGGGAATCGGCACGTCCTCGATGCCGTATTCGCCGGTGTCCGCGTGAAACCGCTCCGCCCGCATGGTCTCGGCCATGATCGCCCCTCTTCTCGTCGGCTGGTTCGAATCTAACGTCGAACCAGCGCCGTCGCGGGAAGTCCCGGCCAGATCAGGGGCGCACCAGCGGCATCCAGTGCGCCACTTCGGGGGCCCGCGATCCGGAGGCGCTGAGCAACCCCCGGTCGGCCGCGTCGGCGAAGGTGAGCAGCCCGGTCGCGATGAGCAGCCAGCTGCGCGGGTCGGTCTCCACGACGTTCGGCGGGGTGCCGCGGGTGTGCCGCGGCCCCTTGATGCACTGCACCGCGACGAACGGCGGCACCCGCACCTCCACACTCGAGCCCGGTGCCGCCTGCGCGAGCGCCCGTGCGCTCAGCCTCACGGCCGCCGCGAGTTCGCTCCGGGCCGGCTTCGGGGTGGTCTCGTCACGCAGCCACTGCGCGACCGCCAGAACGGCGGCGCGCACCTGGGCCGGATCGACGGCGACGGAACGGGACGGCACTTGCGAACGGTACCGCTTGCCGCCCCGCGGGCCGTCACATCGACCGGGCCTCTGCCGGACCCTCGTGGTTCGTCCGCAGTTCCCGCTTGAGGATCTTGCCCGCGCCCGACATCGGCAGCGCGTCGACGAACTCGACGGTGCGAGGAGCCTTGTACCCGGCGATGTGCTGCTTGCAGAACACCGTCAGCTCCTCCGCCGTCGTCTCGGTTCCGGGTGCGAGCACGACGACCGCGTGCACCCGCTCGCCCCAGTTCTCGTCCGGGACGCCGATCACCGCCGATGCCTGCACTGCCTGGTGCTTGCTCAGCGCACTCTCCACCTCGGCCGAGTACACGTTCTCGCCGCCGGTGACGATCATGTCCTTGAGCCGGTCGACCACGAAGACGAATCCGTCCTCGTCGAGATAGCCCATGTCCCCGGTGTGATACCACCCGTCGCGGAGTACGTCAGCCGTCTCCTCCGGCCTGTTCCAGTAGCCCTGCATCACGTTGCCGCCGCGGGTGCAGATCTCCCCGACCGTACCGGTCGGGACGGCGGCACCGGACACGTCGAGAATCGTGATCTCCGCGTGCAGCGCCGCCTGCCCGCCCGAACCGAGCCGCTTGCCGTAGTGATCGTCGGGCAGCAGCAGCGCGACGACCGGCGCCGCCTCGGTCATGCCGTAGGCCTGGGTCATCCGAACGTGCGGGAAGCGCTCCATCGTGCGGGTCAGCAGTCCCTCGCTGATCGACGATCCGCCGTAGAGGATCCGCTGCATCGCGGAGAGATCGAACTCCCCGATTCGGGGGTGGTCGACGAGCATCTGGACCATCGTGGGAACCATCAGCACGTCGGTCGGACGGTGCTTCTCGATCGCCTCGAAGACCGCGACGGGCTCGAAGAACGGCACCATCACGTGCGGACCGCCGAGCATCACCTGCCCGGCCCAGGCGGCCAGATCCGCGAGGTGGAACATCGGGGCGACGTGCAACATCGATGCGCCGTAGCCGAGGAGTTCACCGCTCGCGACGGTCCCCAGCGCGGAGGTGACCATGTTGGTGTGGCTGAGCATGACGCCCTTGGGGAAGCCCGTGGTGCCGCCGGTGTAGAAGATTCCGGCGAGCGCGTCGTCGCTTCGGCGCGCATCCTCCGCGGGCTCGTTGTCCGCCACCAGTTGCTCATACGAGAGCAGCCCCTCGGGAGTCGGCGCGTCACCGCAGTGGATGATCGCCGCCAGGCTCGGGCAGGCCTCACGCAGGTGGGGTACCACAGCCGCGAACGCATCGTCGACCAGCAGGACACGGGTGTCCGAGTCGTTGAGCGAGTATGCGATCTCCGGTGGCGCCCAACGGATGTTCACCGGATTGAGCACCAGATCCGCCCACGGCACCGCGACGAGATACTCGGCATATCGATCACTGTTGAGCGAGAGGATGGCGACGCGGTCGCCGGGCTCCACATCGAGGCCGCGCAGCGCCCCGGCCAGGCGCGCGACACGGTCGACGTGCTCCCGGAAGGTCCGGCGACGGTCGCCGTAGATCGTGGCCACCGCGTCGGGGGTGGACTGGACGGCTCGATGAAGGCCCTGAGTGAGGTACATGTCGACTCTCTGTCGCTTCGCGGCCCGCACACGGGCTTGGACGATGACCCACCGGCCGGCGCCGATCGAAAGTCGATCGAGACATGCTGCGGCCGAATGCACCTCAATCGTCGGTCACTGTTGTCAGCCTGTCAATAGCTTCGACGGCCTTATTCTTCGCCGACGACCCTGGGGTACACATCCTTGACGAGACCCAACAGGGTCTGCCGCAACAAAATGTGAACTTCGCTGCGTGTCAGAGTCTTTCGATCCAGCCATTCCCGTACAGCGGCCTTGACCATACCCCCGTAGGCACGGGTCATCGCCTGTAGCTGCGCACCGTCGGACGCCCCTGGATCGAGGCCCACGACAGCCAGCACACGGTCGGCCGCAAGGTCGTCGGCCTCGGCCAGAATGGACTGGACCTCAGCGTCGTTCGCGATGCCCTCCGCACCGATCGCGGCGAGCCAGGTCTGACCGTGCCGCCCGACCATGTCGAGGAACCAGTCGAGGAACCAGTCGATCTTCTTGCGCAGGCTCCCAGCGGGCGGAACCATCTGATCCGACGGCGGCACGATGACCATCGCCCGGACGACCTCGAGGTAGAGGTCCCGCTTGGTGCCGAAGTAGTGGTTGATCAGTCCCCGGGCGACCCCGGCCTCCCGAGCCAGTTCCACGGTCGACACATCCGCGTAGGGCCGCTCACCGAACAACCGGATGGCGCAGTCCAGGATCTGCTTTCGACGCTCGTCCGGTTCCAATCGCTGCCGGCGCGGCGCAACATCAGATGCCATGATCGAACCGTAGCCCACCCCTGGTCCTCGCCGACCCGCACCGAGGCGCGCGTCGGCGAGGACGAGGTGTCGTCAGCCGAAGTCCTTGCCGGCTGCGGCCATCTCGCGCAGCGACTCGGGAACCTCGAACCGGTCGCCGTACTTCGCGCGCAGATCGTCGGCCCGCGCGGCGAATCCGCCCAGTCCGCCGTCGTACTGGTTGATGTACTGGATCGCACCGCCGGTCCAGGCCGGGAATCCGATCCCGAACAGCGAACCGATGTTGGCATCCGCGACGGTGCGCACGACCCCGGCCTCGACGCAACGAGCGGCCTCCAGCGCGGCGGCGATCAGCAACCGTTCCTTCATGTCCTCGAACGGGATCTCGACCTCCGGCTTGTGGAAGTGCTCGCGCAAGCCATCCCAGAGACCGAGCCGGGAGCCGTCCCGCGCGTAGTCGTAGAAGCCGCGCCCGGCGAGCCGACCCGGACGGTCGAACTCCTCGACCATCCGCTCCTGCACCGGGGTCCCCGGAGTCTCGACGTAGGTCGATCCCTCCGCCGTGGCTGCCGCGATCGCCCCCCGCTGGATCTTCAACGTGGTCTTCATGTTGACCTCGTCGAGCAGGGCCAACGCGCCGACCGGGAAGCCTGCCTGGGTGGTGGCCTGCTCGATGCTCGCCGGGTGTGCCCCCTCCGCCAGCATCGCCACCGCCTGGTCGACGAACTGGGCGATCACCCGGTTGGCGTAGAACGCATAGACGTCCTTGACCGCGATCGGGGTCTTCCGGATCTGCTGGGCGAAATCGAACGCGCGGGCCAGCGCCTCGTCCCCGGTGTTCTCGCCGACCACGATCTCCAGCAACGGCATCTTGTCGACCGGGCTGAAGAAGTGCAGGCCGATGAAATCGCGGGGACGACCGACCGCGGTCACCATCTCGCTCAGCGGCAGCGCCGAGGTGTTGGTCGCGATGAGGGCGTCCTCGGCGAGCAGCGGCTCGACTTCCGCGAAGACCTTCTTCTTCAGCTCCAGATCCTCGAAGACCGCCTCGACCACGAAGTCGGCGCCCTTGACGTCGGTGACGTTGTCGGTGGCCAGGATTCGGCCGAGCACCTCGTCACGCCTGGCCGGGGTGATCCTGCCCTTGGCCACCGCCTTGTCCAGGAGGCCTCGCGAGTAGTCCTTGCCGCGCTCGGCCGCCTCGAGGCTGACGTCGCGGAGCACCACCTGAGCGCCCGACGCGGCGGTGACGTAAGCGATCGCGGCGCCCATCATGCCGGCGCCCAGGACGGCGACCTTCTCGGCCTTGCGACGCGCGAAGCCCGCCGGGCGCGAGGCCCCCTTGTTGATGCTGTTCAGGTCGAAGAAAAGTGACTTGATCATGTTCGTCGAGACCTGGCCGCAGATCAGGTTGGCGCAGTAGCGGGTCTCGATCGCGAACGCGGTGTCCAGGTCGACCTGCGCGCCCTCGACCGCCGCCGACAGCACCGCGATGGGCGCCGGCATCGGCGCACCCTTGAGCTGCTTGCGCACGGTCGCCGGGAAGGCGGGCAGGTTGGCCGTGAGCGCCGGGCTCGACGGGCCGCCGCCCGGAATCTTGTACCCCTTTGCATCCCACGGCTGCACCGCGTCGGGGTTCGCGGCGATCCATGCGCGCGCCCGTGCGAACATCTCCTCCCGGTCGGCGACGACCTCGTCGACGATGCCGACCTCGAGCGCCTTGGCCGGCTTCATCCGTTGGCCCTGCCCGACCACGTTCAACACGGCGTTGGTGATGCCGAGCAACCGCACCGTGCGGGTGACCCCGCCGGCACCCGGCAGCACGCCGAACGTCACCTCGGGCAGGCCGAGCAGGCTGCCCTTCGCCTCGAGGGCGATGCGGTGGTGGCAGGCGAGGGCGATCTCGAACCCTCCGCCGAGCGCGGTGCCGTTGATCGCCGCGACGACCGGCTTACCGAGCGTCTCGATGCGCCGGAACGCCGCCTTGTAGGTGTCGAGGCCGGCCGCGATCGACTCCGCGTCCGCGGGGCCGGCGTTCATCAGCAGGTTGAGGTCACCACCGGCGAAGAAGGTGTCCTTGCCGGAGGTCAGGATGACCCCGTCGAAGGTGTCCTTCTCGGATTCGAGGCGGTCGACCGTCGCGGTCAGGTCCCTCGCGAACTCCTCGGTCATCGTGTTGGTGGCCTGCGAGGGGTCGTCGATCGTCAGGACCAGCACGCGGTCGGCGCCGAGGTCCCAGGCAATCATGTTGTCTGCCATGTTCGTTCTCCTTGTCCGGGTGGGACGCTCAGACGCGTTCGATGATGGTCGCGATGCCCATGCCGCCGCCGATGCACAAGGTCATCAGGGCTCGTCTGGTGCCACGCCGCTCCAGCTCGTCGACCATGGTTCCGGTGATCATCGCGCCGGTCGCCCCGAGTGGGTGCCCCATGGCGATCGCGCCGCCGTTGACGTTCAGCTTCTCGTCCGGGATGTTCAGCTTCTTCTGGTAGTTCAGAACCACCGAGGCGAAGGCCTCGTTGATCTCGAACAGATCGATGTCGTCCACGGTCAAACCTGCCGTGGCCAAGACCTTTTCGGTCGCCGGGACCGGACCGGTGAGCATGATCGTGCTGTCGCTGCCGGTGACCGCGGAGGCGACGACGCGGGCCCGCGGGGTCAGACCGGCCTCCCGGCCGGCAGCCTCGTTGCCGACGAGCACCAGCGCGCTGCCGTCCACGATGCCCGAGGAGTTGCCGGCGTGGTGGACGTGGTCGATCCTCTCGACCCAGTGGTAGCGCTGCAGCGCGACCGCGTCGAACCCGCCGGCCTCGCCGATACCCGCGAACGACGGCTTCAGGCCCGCGAGCGTGTCCACCGTGGTGTCGGGACGCATGAACTCGTCGTGGGCCAGCAGCACCGTCCCGTTGATGTCCCTCACCGGCACAACGGACTTCGCGAAGTAGCCGCCCGACCACGCCGCGGCGGCCTTACGCTGCGAGCGCACCGCGAAGCTGTCGACGTCGTCGCGGGTGAAGCCCTCGATCGTGGCGATCAGGTCCGCGCTCACACCCTGCGGAATGAAGTGCGTGCGGTAGTTGGTCATAGGGTCGAGCGCCCACGCACCGCCGTCCGAACCGAGCGGGATCCGCGACATCGACTCCGCGCCACCGGCCAGCACGAGTTGCTCCCAGCCCGACCGCACCTTCTGCGCGGCGGTGTTCACTGCCTCGAGCCCCGAGCCGCAGAACCTGTTGAGCTGCACGCCCGCCACCGTGTCCGGCAGCCCCGCCGCGAGTGCGGCGGTGCGTGCGATGTCGCCGCCCTGGTCGCCGATCGGCGAGACCACGCCGAGCACGATGTCGTCGATGGCCTGCGGGTCGAGTCCCCGGTGGCGTGCCTTCAGCTCGTCGATCAGCCCCACGACGAGGTCGATCGGCTTGACGCCGTGCAGTGCACCGTTCTTCTTGCCCTTGCCACGGGGCGTTCGGATGGCCTCGTAGATATATGCCTCGGTCATGTTCCTGCTTTCCGCGTTCATGTTCGGTCAGAGGGAGCGCGCGATGAGGTCCTTCATGACCTCGTTGGCGCCGGCGTAGATGCGGGAGATGCGGCCGTCGATCCACATCCGGGAGATCGGGTACTCGTCCATGTAGCCGTAGCCACCGTGGAGCTGGACGCAGCGATCGACCACCTGGGTCTGCTGCTCGGTGGTCCAGTACTTGACCATTGCGGCGGTCGGGACGTCGAGCTCACCGCGCAGGTGCTTGGCGACTGCGTCGTCGACGAAGGTGCGGGCGACGCGCGCGAGCGTCGCGCACTCGGCGAGCTCGAACCGCGTGTTCTGCAGCGCGAACAGCGGCTTGCCGAAGGCCTGGCGCTCCTTGACGTATCGCAGCGTCTCACCGACGGCGGTCTCGATGGCCGCCGCGGCCGCGACCCCGCAGATCAACCGCTCCTGCGGCAGCTGCTCCATCAACTGGAAGAAGCCTTGTCCCTCAGCCGATCCGAGCAGGTTTGCCTGCGGTACCCGCAGGCCCTCGAAGAACAACTCGGTGGTGTCCTGCCCCCTCTGGCCGACCTTCTTGAGCAGCCGACCACGCTCGAATCCGGGGGTGTCGTCGGAGACCTCCGCGACCACGAGGGACACGCCCTTCGCGCCCTGTCCCGGGTCGGTCTTGACCGCGATGATCAGCAAGTCGCAGTTGCGCCCGTTGGAGATGAACGTCTTGGCGCCGGTGATCACATAGTCGTCGCCGTCCTTGACTGCCTTGGTGGCGATGTTCTGCAGGTCCGACCCGGTTCCGGGTTCGGTCATCGCGATCGCGCCGACCCACTCACCGGAGGCGAGCTTGGGCAACCACCGGAGCTTGTTCTGGTGCGAGGCATACGCCATCAGGTAGTGCGGCACGATCCCGGTGTGCACACCGAGCTGCAGTGCCGAGTCGCCGGCCCTGACCTGCTCGGTGAACAGCACCGCCTCGTGGGCGAAGGTGCCTCCGCCACCGCCGTACTCTTCGGGGACCGACATGCAGAGCAGGCCCAGGTCGCCCGCCCGCTCGTAGCACTTGCGATCCGGGAAACCCTGCGCGGCGAACCGCTCCCGGTGCGGTGTCACCTCCTTCTCGAAGAAGCCGCGGGCGGTCTCGGCCAGCTCCCGCAACTCAGACACCGTCGCGTCGTCCACCTGCGGATCGCAGACACTGCTCGCCATCGAAGTTCCTCCGTAATTGGTGACTTGCCAATATCGGCCACTCCGGCTCATCGACGCCGGAACCATGAATGATCTGGTCACACACCAGGGGCTACGCGCATCCCGGCGGCCATGCCAGGCGATGCTACGCACATATTGGCGTTCTGCCAATAGTTGATTCGGTGCGCCGGCGCCATTGACGCCGCGCCCGTAGTCCTCCATACTCGCAACAACACAGGAAACGGGTGTTTCCAGTTCACTGACCAGCACTACTCGACCACCGCGAGGAAGTCGCCATGAGCCTCCCAGCAACGTCGGCCGTCCGGCCGAACACCGTCATCTCCCCGAGCACCGCGTCACCGCTCCACACCTCGGAAGCGCACGCGATCCACGCCCGCGACATGGACTTCCATTGGGACGACGTCCCGATGCACTACGTCCCCGGCAACCCGATCGCCGCTCATGTCTACAACTGCATGCACCTGCTGCTGCCGCAGGGCGAGAAGGCGATGTCACGCGCGATGGCGCAGGCCCTCCCCCTCGTCGACGACCCCCGACTGCGCGAAGAGATGATCGGATTCATCGGCCAGGAGGCGACCCACGCCGACCAGCACGGCGGGATGATGGGCCGGCTCGTCGAACTCGGCCTGGATCCGCAGCCCGTGATCGACCGGATGGACAGGATCATCGATCTGATCATGAGCGACACCGGATCCGAGCGGATCCGGCACCAGTTGCTCTGCGAGCGTCTGGCGTTGTTCTCCGCACTCGAGCACTACACCGCGGTGTGGGGAAAGTTCTTCCTCGAATCCGAAGGCCTCGAGAACTCGGGCATCCACCCGATGATCTTGGATCTGCTCAAGTGGCACGGCGCAGAGGAGGTCGAGCATCGCAGCGTCGTGTTCGACGCCTACATGTACGTCGACGGTAGCTACGCACGCCGGGCGCGGATGGCCGTGCTGGGCAGCCTCGCCCTCGCCGTCACCGGAATCACGACGCTCACCTGGCTGGCCGCCCACGACCCGGAACTGAACCAGAGCCACGCGCCACTGGGCTGGATGCCCGGGCTGGTCACCGACATGATCCGCGCCACGCGTCGACGGGTCATCCCGAACATCGCCGGATTCGTCACCGAGATCCCCGTCTACCTACGTCCGGGCTTCCATCCGTCGCAGTTGCCCGGCATGGAGGCCGCCGTTCGCTACCTGGCCACCGCCCCGATCAAGGACGGCCGATGAGCACCGCCCTCGACACCGGGTTCGACCTGGCACTGGCCACCTACCGCAGCTACCTGCGCGTCTTCACGCAGAGCCCCGCGGCCGAGCTGTTGTCCCGGCCGAAGCCCGTGCGACTGGCCGGATTCGAGCAGGACCTGACGGTGGCGAACGTCGAGCACGTCGCGGACGGGGTGCTCGCCCTGACCCTCGCCGCCGACGACGGCGCAGACCTCCCCCACTGGACGCCGGGCGCCCACCTCGACGTCATCCTGCCGTCGGGCCGGATGCGTCAGTACTCGCTCTGCGGTGACATCCGTGATCGCAAGCACTACCGCATCGCAGTGCGGCGTATCGAGGACGGAGGCGGCGGCTCCCGTGAGATCCACGAGACCGTCCGAGTCGGTAGCACATTGCGGATTCGTGGACCGCGCAACGCATTTCACATGGTGCAGGAGAGTTCCTATCTCTTCGTCGCCGCGGGAATCGGCATCACTCCGATGCTGTCGATGATCGAGCAGGCTCGCCGGTCCGGCGCCCACTGGCGACTGGTCTACCTGGGACGCTCGCGCGAGAGCCTGCCCTTCCTCGACACACTCGCTCGCTACGGAGACCACGTCGCCGTGCGCACCGACGACGAACACGGCCTACCCGACATCGCCGCCGTTCTGGGCGAGGCCGAGACGGGGGCCGCGGTATACCTGTGCGGGCCGCCTGCGCTGATGGACGACGCCAAGTCGCTTCTCTCCGAGCCGAATCCGACCGCGCGACTCTACAGCGAACGGTTCTCCCCACCGCCGGTGCGCGGCGGCGCGGAATTCGACATCACCCTTGCGCGCACCGGGACGACCGTCACGGTCGGCGCGAACGAATCCGCGCTGAGCGCGATCCGCCGCGTGGAGCCCTCGGTGACCTACTCGTGTCAGCAGGGCTTCTGCGGGACCTGCAGGGCGAAGGTCCTCTGTGGCGAGATCGACCACCGCGACACCCTGCTGCTCGACTCGGAACGCGACGACACGATGCTCCCCTGCGTTTCTCGCGGCGAGGGCACCGTCGTGCTCGACCTGTAACCGCTGCACACTCGCCGACCACTCCAGGGAACACGACCACCTCCAAGGACAACGACCATGGACCATCACCCGATCGTCATCGTCGGCGCCGGCTTCGGCGGCATCGGCCTCGGCGCCAAGCTGCGGCAGGCGGGCATCACCGACTTCACCATCCTCGAACGAACCGAGGACCTCGGTGGAACCTGGAGTCGCAACACCTATCCCGGTGCCGCATGCGATGTGCCCTCCGTACTGTATTGCTACTCGTTCGCACCCAACCCGGCCTGGTCCCACAAGTACGCAAGTCAGGGCGAGATCCTCGACTACCTGCGCGACGTCGCCGAGAAGTTCGACGTGACCGGCCACATGAGGTTCGGGACCGAGGTCGAGTCGGCGGTATTCGACGAGACCACCAGCACCTGGCAGATCCGCACGAATCACGGCGAGATGACCGCGGACGTCCTGGTGACCGCGGTCGGCGCCTTCACCGAGGCGTCCATCCCGCAGCTCCCCGGCATGGACACCTTCGGCGGCAGCATGTTTCACACGCTGCACTGGGATCACGACCACGACATGTCGGGTGAGCGCGTCGCCGTCATCGGCACCGGCGCGACGGCCATTCAGGTCATTCCCGCGATCAGCGACGTCGCCGACGAGGTGGTCGTGTTCCAGCGGACGCCGGCGTGGATCGTCCCCCGCCTGGACCGGTCGATCACCCTTGCCGAAAAGACCCTGTACTCACTGCTACCGCTGACGCAGCGGCTGATGCGGACCGGCTGGTATGCCGCCATCGAGTCGTTCGGACTGCCGGGGTTCACCAACACGGCCTTCCGTCACCCGTTCGAGGCGCTCGGCCGGCTCCAGCTCGCGCGGCAGGTGTCCGATCCGGAGTTGCGCAGCAAGCTCACTCCCGACTACATGATCGGATGCAAGCGGGCGATCTTCTCGGACAAGTACTATCCGGCGCTGTGCCGTGACGACGTCACGGTGGTGACCGAGGGCATCAGCGAGATCCGTGAGCACTCGATCGTGGACGGTGCCGGCGTCGAGCACGCGGTGGACACCATCGTGTTCGCCACCGGATTCACCGCGACGCCCCGGGTCGGCGACGGCATCAAGGGCATCGACGGCAGGTCGGTCAACGACGTCTACCGTGACCGGCCGCAGTCGTACCTGGGTGTGGCCACTGCCGGGTTCCCGAACATGTTCACGATCCTGGGCAGGTTCGGCGCCGCGGGCAACCAGTCGGCCGTGTTCATGATCGAGGGCCAGATCGACTACATCGTCAGCGGGATCAAGAAACTTCGCCAGCGCGGCATCACGCGCTTCGACCTCCGCCACGAGGTCCAGGACGCGTTCGTCGACGAGGTCCATCGGCGGTCGCAGCACGGGACCTGGCTGCAGGGCGGCTGCGCGAGTTACTACACCAACGGCAGCGGGGAGAACTCTGGCCTGTACCCCAATTGGTCCTTCGAATACCGGCATCGGACAAGGAATTTCGACCTGGACAACTACGAGGTGGTCAGCTGATGAGCCTGATCGACCTCCCCATCGCCCTGTGCCGCATGCTCGTTCCGGGTCAGACCACGTTCGACCTGTCCGGCAAGGTCGCGCTCGTCACCGGCGGCGGTGACGGCATCGGCCGGCAGACGGTGACGCAACTGGCCGACAAGGGTGCGTCGGTGGTCGTCGTCGACCGCGACGAGACCGCCGCAAAGGACGTGGTGGCCACACTCGGCGAACACCGTGCGCTGGCCATCGGCGCGGACGTCACCGACCGCACGGCCATGAGGATGGCTGTGGAGCAGGCAGTAGGCCGATTCGGCAGGCTTGATCTGGTCGTCGCCAACGCCGGGATCACCCCACCCGCCGGGACGCTGCGGGGCGCCGATCCGCAGCACTTCGACGCGGTGCTGAACGTCAACGTCACCGGCGTGCTGAACACCGTCCTGCCGGCGGTCGACCACCTCATCAGCAGCCGGGGGCACATCGTGGTCGTCGCCTCCTGCGCCGCGTTCTGTCCGCCGGTCGGTGGCGCCGCGTACATGATCAGCAAGGCCGCCACCGAACAGCTCAGTCGTGCCTTCCGGCTGGAACTGGCACCGCACGGGGTCAGCGTGACGACCTGCTATTACGGCATCGTCGAGACCGAGCTGACCCGGAACGCGCTGGACTCCGACGAGCTCGGAGCGCAGCTGAACTCCATGTTGCCCGGGCCGCTACGCCGGCGCATCACCGCTACCGAGGCGGCCTCGGCGCTGGTCTCGGGGGTCGAGCACCGCTCGTCGTCGGTGATGTCACCGGGAGCCTGGTGGCCGGTCTCGGCGCTGCGCGGAATCCTCACGCCGCTGATGGACCTCTATCTCGTCGACGACCGCCGGGTGCACGAACTGTTGCGGAAGCTCGAAACCACCTGCCTGCCGAGCGCACCCGAGGACGCATCATGACCACCACGACCCGAGCCCAGAGCATCGACGTGTGCAGCCCCGCCGACGGCCGAACCATCGGCACCGTCCGGACGTCATCCGCCGAGGACGTCCGGCAGACGGTCTCGCAATTGCGTGCGGCACAACCACAATGGGCAGCGTTGCCGGTCGCTGCCCGGGTGCGTTGGATGCACCGATTCCGCGACTGGATCTACGCGAACGAGCAGCGCATCAACAACCTGCTGCAGGCCGAGACGGGCAAACCACCGGCCGAGATCGGTATCGAACTGTCGTCGAGCCTGTCCGTGCTGCACTACTACTGCGACCGTGCGGAAAAGTTCCTCGCCGACGAAACGCCCTGGCCGACCAGTCTGGTCACCGCGCTCAAAGCGCTGCGCATCCGCCATGTCCCGTACCAGGTGGTCGGGGTGATCAGTCCGTGGAACTTCCCGCTGGCGATGTTCCTGTGGGATGCGATTCCTGCTCTCCTGGCAGGCGCCGCGGTGATCGTCAAGCCGTCCGAACACACCCCGCTCGCCGCCACTGCGGTGCTCGAGGGCTGGACCGAGATCGGCGCACCTCCGGTGTTCACGGGGGTCAACGGGGCCGGGTCCACCGGTGCGGCCGTGGTGAACGCCGTCGACTTCATCCAGTTCACCGGGACCGCACGCACCGGGACCGCGATCGCGGCGACAGCCGCCGCGGCACTCAAGCCGTACAGCCTCGAGTTGGGGGGCAACGACCCGGCCATCGTGCTCGCAGACGCCGACCTGGATCAGACGGCGCAGGGCATCGTCCTGGGTGGAATGCTCAACTCCGGCCAGATGTGCGTCTCCGTCGAGCGGGTCTATGCGGTCGCCGACATCTATGACGAGCTCGTCACCAGGGTGGCCGATCTGGTGCGGAGCCTGCGGGACGCCGGTGACGGTTTCGATGTGGACATCACCGGACTGATCACCGCCGACCAACTCGAGATCGTCACCCGCCATGTCGACGACGCCGTCGCCAAGGGCGCCACCGCTGTCACCGGCGGGCGTAAGGCCGACGCCGGTCAGGGATTCGAACCCACTGTGCTCACCGGTGTCGACCACACGATGGCGGTGATGAACGAGGAGACCTTCGGTCCGGTGCTGCCGATCATGCGCGTCGCCGACGTCGACGAGGCGATCCGGCTCGCCAACGATTCGCCCTTTGGACTGTCCGCCAGCGTATGGTCACGCAACCGATCCGGGGCACTGCGCATCGCCGCACGTCTCGAGGCGGGCACGGTGAACATCAACGACGCGGCCACCCACATCCTGTGTCACCCGATTCCCCAATCCGGTTGGAAGACATCCGGGGTGGGGGCTCGACTCGGTGGACCGTACGGCATCCGGAAGTTCACCCGGACCCAGGCGATCACCGCCAATCGGATCGAACTCTCCGTCATCGGCAAGCTGGCCGGATTCCCGTACTCGGCGGCGAAGTCCGACTTGCTGCGCAGGGCCGGCCGGCTCGACGACGGCGGCAGCATCACGCACCGTCTCGGGCGCACACAGGCCCTCCACCCGCGTCGGGTGGAGGTACAGCGGTCGATCCCCGCTCCTGCGATGGCCGTGTTCGATTGGCTCGCCGACGGATCCAACTTCGCCAAGGCACTGCCCGGCGTTCTCGTGCGGCACACCCGCCGCGGTGTCGACGAACCCCACGGCGTCGGTGCGGTTCGGGAGGTCTTCAGCCCCGCAGCCTATTTCCGCGAGGAGATCATCGGGTTCGAGCGGCCGACGCAGATCCGGTACGTGATCACCCGATCACTTCCGCTCGTCAGCCACCTCGGCGCCACCATCGACATCACGAACGACGGCAGTGACAGCTGCCTTGTGACCTGGGTGTCGGAGGTCGACGGCGGCGCTCTGGCGGCGGGGGTGATCCGTCCGGCGTTGAGCACCGTCTTCCGGCTGATCCTGAGCGGCTGCGAACGGGCACTCGCATGATCGCCGCTCGAGGGAACCGGCCGACGTGGCACTGATGTCCCAGCTGTCCCGAATCCCCCAGCTCCCCCGGATTCCGCTGCTGCCGGATCCGCTGCGCCGCATCCGGGTCCCCCGCGACCTCGACGCTGTCACCGATCGCGGGTCCGAAGTCGACCCGCGCGACGTCGGTATGGATCCCCGGAGCATCGATCGCATCTGGAACACCGCCGTCGACCTCTACCGCAGCGGCGTACATCCTGCGATCCAGTTGTGCGTGCGGCGCGAGGGGCAGGTCGTGCTCAACCGCTCCATCGGCCACTCCGACGGAAACGGCCCGGGCGACGGTCCGTCCACTCCCAGGACGGCGGCGACGACCCAGACGCCGTTCGGCATCTGCTCAGCGTCCAAGGCCATCACGGCGGTCGTCGCACACCTGCTCGCCGAGCGCGGCGTGATCGACCTGGACATCCCCGTCGGCGAGTACATTCCGGACTTCGCGCGGCACGGCAAGGAATCGATCACGATCGCTCATCTGCTCTCGCACCGCGCGGGCATCCCGCTCCATCCCGCTGCGGCGATGGACCTCGACCACCTCGACGACCGGGCCGCGGTGATCGGCGCGATGTGCGAGACGAGGCCCGTTTTCCGGCCGGGACGGCAACTCGCCTATCACGCGGTGACCGGCGGCATCGTCATCGGCGAGGTCGTCGAACGCGTCACCGGCGACAACATCCGCACCGTGCTGGCGCGAGAGATCCTCGACCCCTTGGGCTTTCGGTGGACGAACTACGGTGTCGACCCCGCCGATGACGCCTCGGTCGGAAAGAACTACGTCACAGGGCTTCCGACGCTGCCGCCGCTGTCGCTGATCCTCGGGCGCATCCTCGGCACCTCGGTTGAGCACACGGTCCGGCTGACCAACGACCGGCGGTTCCTCACCTCGGTCGTGCCGTCGGGAAATGTGGTGACCACCGCCGAGGAACTCTCCCGGTTCTTCGAACTGCTGCGCCGCGGTGGGGAACTCGACGGGGTACGCGTCCTGAACCCGGGCACTGTTGCACGCGCGATCGCGCCGACAGCGGAACTGGAAGTGGACTGCAGCCTCGGGGTACCGCTGCGGTACAGCCGAGGCTTCATGCTCGGGGAACGCCGGTTCAGTCTGTGGGGTCCGGACACCGCGAATCTCTTCGGTCACCTCGGTTTGAGCAACGTCCTCGGGTGGGCCGATCCGGACCGTGCGGTGTCGGTGGGCCTGATCACCAGCGGCAAGCCGGTGCTCTACCCGGAGATGTTCACGTTCCTGGCCATTCCTGCCCGCATCGCCACAGAGACTCCGAAGACTGTGCGATGAAAGACGGCAAGCACGAAGGGAAGCTCACAGTAGGCCGGCGCTGCCGACGATTCCTGCGACCACAGCGACCACCTTGTCGACCAACTCCCCGCGGCGCAGCGGCAGCAACCCCTCGCACCAGGACAGCAGCAGCGACACCTGGACGCCGGAGACCGCCAAGATGAGCACCTGCAGCTCGGCCGGATCCAAGGCCGCGACCGCGGCGACGTCGACGGCTCGCAGCGCCACGCCCGCCACGAACTCGGGAAGCGCCCGCTCGGCGTAGGCGCGCAGGGTGTCGTCGGCCAGCGACTCACGCAGCAGCGCCCGGCCGAGCCGCGGGTCCTCCTCCAGACACCGCGCGGTGGCGTCGATCGATGCCCGCGCCTGGGCATCGAAGCCGGGGTCTGCGCCGACCATGGCGTCTTGCACGGCCTGATGGATGACGGCGAACCGGTCGTCGAACACCGCCCGCAACAGGTCCTCACGACTCGCGTAGCTCTCGTAGAAATACCGCGGCGACAACCCCGACAATCGGGTCACCGCCCGTACGGTCACCGCGGAAGCCCCCTCGGTGCCCAGCAGTTGGTAACCCGCGTCGAGCAACTGGCGTCGACGCTCATCGATCCGTTCGTCGGCGGTACGGCCTGCCCAGCGGCGGGGGGAAGCGCCCGCTGAACCCTCGGCGTCAGACATCGCCGTCAGGATAGCCCACTCCCCGAGAGGTTCGTGCGATCATCAGCGCCCCACCGGCATTGAGCGCGTAGTGCACGAGCGCCGGCGCGACCACGCTGCCGCTGCGGGCGCGCAGCCAGTCGAACCCGACGCCGGCGGCCGTGGTCGCCGCGAACACGAGCGGGACGCTGTCGCCGGCCAGGCGGGCGGTACGGACGTGCCACAGTCCGAACGCCACCGCGCACACCGCCCGGGCCACCGGTGGCGTCCATGCCCGTCGCGTCAGCGCGTAGAACACTGAACGGAACAGCAGTTCCTCTGTCACGACGGTGCCCAGCGGAATCCGTAGCAGCACCCACCGAGCGAGGTCGTCATGTGCGCCGGTCGCAGGCCGGGCCCGCAGCGCCGGCACCGACGACGCGACCGCCCAGCCGGCAAACAAGGGGGCACCCACGGCGGCTCCGAGACGACATCCCGCACCGACGTCGGACCGGGCCAGACCGAGCTTCCGGGAAGAGATGCCGACGGCGGACGCGACCGCGGTAGCGGACAGTGCGACGCCGGCGCCCAGCACGGCTCGTGCGTTCGCGGAGCGCGGCTTCGGTGCCCGGTTGGCCCACCACAGCGCACCCGCCACAGCAAGTGTTGCTGCGCAACGGCTTCCGGTCACTTCTCCGGCCCTTGGGACTTCATCACCTGCTTCAGCACCGTCCGCGCGTGCTGCTGGTCCTGCGCGGTCCACCCGGGCGGTGCGGCGATGGCCGCCCACCCGTCGAGCACGGAGGTGCCGTAGTTGTGCCCGTGTCCGTCCGGCACCCCCGCGGCGTTGGCGAGGTCGGCCGACACCTGCCAGAAGGTGACGAACGGGAACCACTTCATCGCCGGCAGCCGGTCCGGCCCCGGCGGCTCCGAGAGCCAGTCCGGGCGTTTGAGGATCAGATCCGGCGACCACCAGACCACCGGATCGGACGGGTGCTGGATGTACAGCACCTGCGGCTCGAGCCATGGCTGGTCGTCGAGCTTGCGTAGATCCGCGGGGTTGTTGATGAATCGCACGACCAACCCGTCGACGTAGACCGGCGACACCTCGGTGCTGCCGGGGTCCCGCCGGTCGACGAACTGCCGCCACAACCGGTTCGAGTTGGGCGGACCGACCCACAGCACCCCGTCGGTCTTCGACCGGATGTCGCCGAGGCCCTTGAACGCGCCCTCGCCCGCCTGCGTGCCGAGGCTCTCGCCGTACATGTAGAGCTTGGGCCGCGCCTGCTCGGGCAGGCTCGACCACTTGCCGTAGACGGTGTCGAACAGCAGTCTTCCGGCGGCGGCGGCCTTGTCGCGGTCGGCCAGGAACGAGATCCAGCTCGGCAGGTACGAGTACTGCATGGCCACCAGTGCGGTGTCGCCGTTGTACATCAGCTCGATCGCCTGCGCGGCCGTCGGATTGACCCAGCCGGTGCCGGTGGTCGGGATGACCACCAGTGCCTTGCGGCGGAAAGCCCCGGTGCGTTCGAGTTCGGCGAGCATGAGGTCGGCGCGCTGCTGCGCAGTCGGTGCGGAGTCCAGGCCGACATACACCCGGATCGGCTGCATCGCCGTTGTGCCGTTGGCCGTGCTCAGCGCGTCGGCACGCAGACCGCGGGCCACGAAATACTTGCCCTCGTAGCCCAGCGTGTCCCACTTGGCCAGGGACTCGGGCGAACCCGAGCGCTCCGGGAGCATCGGCTCGGCGATGCCCGACGGGGTGCGGTTGTTCTGCAGGCCGAAGACCGAGTTCGCGGCGGCATACATGCCCCGGAGCAGCACGCCGTCGACCAGCGTGAGCGCGAGCACCAGGACCACCAGCAGTCCGAGCAGGTTGGCCGCCGGTCGCGGCACCTTGAGCAGCCGATTGATCTGGCGCGCAACCCATCGGACCAGGTCTCGCAACACCCGGAACAGCGAGATCAGCAGCGCCGCGACCAGCATGCTCAGCACACCGGTACGGATGTACCCGGTCGTGGTGGTGCCCTCGGCGTCCATGAGCGCGGCGAGCTGGCGCTGCCAGTGCGCCGACCACACCAGCATCAGCAGTGAGGCGGCGATCGAGGCAGTGACCGCGATCGCCTTGAGCCACCACATCGCCCGGTCGGGCAGCGGCCACCACGGCACTCTTGCCAGCACGAACCGGCGTACGAGCCAACCGATCACGACACCGACGCCGTAGCCGATGACGGCGTTGATGCCGCCGATCAGCCCCTGGAACAGCCAGTCACGAGGCAGCAGCGAGGGCGTGAGCGACCAGCAGAAGAACAGCGCCGCGAAGACGATGCCGACGAAGTCCAGCCGCACCAGGCTCCACGCCCAGGCCGCGAACGGGTGCCGCGGCCGACGCTCGACCCGGGCAGGGGGCTCCGTGGCGACGGCGGCGGCGTCTGCAACGTCGACCGCCGCACCGTCCGTCGGCACGTCCTCGCCCGACCGATCGGACTCGAGGCCCCGCTGCCCCACCGACACCTATCCGAACAGGGTCGGCAGCGTCGATTCGTGGTGCCGGCGCAACTCGTCGAGGGTGACGGAGAACTGGCCCTGCACCTCGACCGAGTCCGCACCCTGGTCGACCACGCCGATCCGGGTCCACGGCATCTTGCGGGCGCTGCACATCGCGGTGAACCGGGTCTCCTCGGTGCGCGGCACCGCGACCAGCACCCGGCCGGCCGACTCGGAGAACAGCGACACGAACGGGTCCGCGCCCTCGGGCAGCAGGATCCGGCAGCCGGTCTCGCCCGCCAGCGCCGCCTCCACGACTGCCTGCGCGAGGCCACCCTCGGACAGGTCGTGCGCGGCGGAGATCAGCCCGTCGCGACTGCCGGCCAGCAGGATCTCGGCGAGCAGGCGCTCGTGCTCGAGGTCCACCTTCGGCGGCACGCCGCCCAGGTGGTCGTGCTCGACCTGCGCCCAGATCGAGCCGTCGAGCTCGTCGCGGGTCTCCCCCAGCAGGATCAGCGTCTCGCCGGGCTCGAGGCCGAGCCCGGTCGGGATGCGGCGGTGCACGTCGTCGATGACGCCGAGCACGGCGACGACCGGGGTCGGCAGGATCGCGGTCGCGCCGGTCTGGTTGTAGAAGCTGACGTTGCCGCCGGTGACGGGGATGCCGAGCTGCGCGCAGCCGTCCGCGAGGCCGCGGACGGCCTGCTGGAACTGCCACATCACGCCCGGATCCTCCGGGGAACCGAAGTTGAGGCAGTTGGAGACCGCCTTCGGGGTGGAGCCGGTGACGGCGACGTTGCGGTACGCCTCGGCGAGCGCGAGCTGGGCGCCCGCGTACGGGTCGAGCATCGTGTAGCGGCCGGACGCGTCGGTCGCGAGCGCGATGCCGCGGCCGGTCTGCTCGTCGATGCGGACCACACCGCCGTCGGCGTTCTCGGCGAGCACGGTGTTGCCGCGCACGTAGCGGTCGTACTGCTCGGTGATCCACCTGCGGCTGCACAGCGCCGGCGAGGAGATCATCTTCAGCAGCGTGGCCTCGAGCTCGTCCGCGGTCTGCGGGCGGGCCAGCTTCGCGGTGGTGTCGGCGATCAGCGCGTCCTGCTTGTCGGGACGCTGCACCGGGCGCTCGTAGACCGGACCCTCGAGCGCCATGGTGTGCGCGGGCGCGTCGACGACGGTCTCGCCGTGCCAGTCGATGACGAGGTGCTCACCGTCGGTGACCTCGCCGATCACTGTGGCCAGCACATCCCACTTCTTGCAGACCGCCATGAACTCGTCGACGTTCTCGGGCGTGACGACCGCGCACATGCGCTCCTGCGACTCGCTGGAGAGCACCTCGGCCGGGGTCATGCCCTTCGCGCGGGTCGGCACCTTCTCGAGCTGGATGTGCATGCCGCCGTCACCGGCCGCCGCGAGTTCGGAGGTGGCGCAGGACAGTCCGGCACCGCCGAGGTCCTGGATGCCCACCACCAGCTTGTCGCGGTACAGGTCCAGACAGCACTCGATGAGCACCTTCTCGGTGAACGGGTCACCGACCTGGACGGCGGGGAGCTTCTTGGGGCGTCCGCCCGAGGACTCGTCGAAGGTCTCCGACGCGAGCACCGACACGCCGCCGATGCCGTCGAGGCCGGTGCGCGCGCCGAACAGGATGATCTTGTTGCCGGCGCCCGACGCGAACGCCAGGTGCAGGTCCTCGACGCGCATCGCGCCCGCACACAGCGCATTCACGAGCGGGTTGCCCTGGTAGGAGGCGTCGAACACGGTCTCGCCGCCGACGTTCGGCAGGCCCAGGGAGTTGCCGTAGCCGCCGACACCGGCGACCACGCCATCGACCACGCGGCGGGTGTCGGGGTGATCGGCCGCACCGAAGCGCAGTTGGTCCATCACCGCGATCGGGCGCGCGCCCATCGCCATGATGTCGCGGACGATGCCGCCCACACCGGTCGCCGCGCCCTGATAGGGCTCGACGAAGGACGGGTGGTTGTGCGACTCGACCTTGAAGGTGACCGCCCAGCCGTCGCCGATGTCGACGACGCCGGCGTTCTCGCCGATGCCGGCGAGCATGGACGAGCGCATCTCGTCGGTGGTGGTCTCGCCGAAGTACTTCAGGTGCACCTTGGAGGACTTGTACGAGCAGTGCTCGGACCACATCACCGAGTACATCGCCAGCTCGGCGTCGGTCGGACGGCGTCCGAGGATCTCCTTGATGCGGGCGTACTCGTCATCCTTGAGGCCGAGTTCCCGGTGCGGCTGAGCCAGCTCGGGGGTCGCTGCGGCGTTGGTGACGGTGTCGACTGACGTGGAGCGGCCTTCTGCTGACACGAGCTTTTCGGTCCCTTCCCTGGAGGCAGGCAGTGTGCCCGAGTCTACCGGGGACGACGAGCCGTCAGCGCAGCGACGTCCAGCGCGACCTCGCGCCCCGCGACGATGAGACGACCGTCACCGACCAGCTCGCCGACCGGCACGTAACCGGCACCGCTCGACTCGAACGCGGACAACCGCGGTGTGCCCGCGATGTCGACGATCCAGTACCGGCCGATCCCGGCCCGCGCGTACTCGGCGAACTTCGTCACCCGGTCGGTGCGGCGCGTGCACTCCGACACCACCTCGACCACCAACGACACGTCCGTGGCCCGGGCTCGGCGGCGGTTCGCGGCGACCAGTGCACTACCGACGACGAGCACATCCGGGCAGCGCACGGTCAGCGGGGAACTCTCGAGCAGCAACTCGATGTGACCCACCGCGGACAGCTCATCCGGCAGCTGCCGGTCGAGGGCGGTGACCAACCGGTTCGCGACCCGCTGATGCAGCAGCATCGGCCGGGGCTCGATCACCGGCACGCCGGCGACCACCTCGACGACGAAACGCTCGTATCGCGGCCGGGAGTTCCACTCGTCCAGCGTGACGAGATGATCGGGGACGGTGGGGCTGGCCACGGTTCCTCCCTTCAACCGGATGCCGGTCGGAACGCCCGTGATCACGTGGGACCCGCACGGATCGCGGGGCACCTGCACCACTTCCAGTCTCGCACCGACCGTGGTGCGCGTCGACCGCCCGGCGCCCGACCCGCCGCGACTACTCGCCTGGGGTCAGGAAGGCCGCCAGCGCCTCGGCGTACGCCGTCACATCGGCGGCGCCCATCAGCTCGCGCGCCGAGTGCATGGCCAGCTGCGGGGCACCGACGTCGACCGTCGACACCCCGATGCGCGAGGCGGTGATCGGACCGATCGTCGAGCCGCACGGCAGGTCCGCGCGGTGCAGGTAGCGCTGCAGCGGCACCCCCGCCCGGTCGCAGGCCAGCGCGAAGGCGGCCGCACCGGCGGCGTCCGAGGCGTAGCGCAGGTTCTGGTTGACCTTGAGCACCGGTCCGCCGTTCACCGCGATCCGATGGGCGGGCTCGTGCCGATCGGGGTAGTTCGGGTGCGTCGCGTGCGCCATGTCCCCGGACGCGCACACCGACCCCGGCTTCGCGCGCAGCAGGTCCTCCCGGTCGCCGCCGCGGGAGAGGACGATCCGTTCGAGCACCGCCGAGAGCAGGTCCGAGAACGCGCCGCGGTCGGACATGCTGCCGACCTCCTCGTGGTCGAACAGCGCCAGCACCGGGATCGCCGGGCCGGGCCGCTGCGCCGCGGCCAGCAGTGCCGCCAGCCCGGCGTAACAGGTGCCCTGGTTGTCGAGGCGCGACGCGCTGACGAGCTCGCCGCGCTCGCCGACGACCGCGCTCGGCGCCAGGTCGTGGGTCATCAGTTCCCAGCCCAGCACCGACCCCACGGCGACCCCGGCCTGCGCGGCGACGAACTCCAGGAACGACCGCGGCTCGTCGCCGATCCCCCAGATCCCGTTGACGTGCCGCTGCGGGTCCAACTGCACGCCCTTGCGGTCCTCCGACAGGTGGATCGCCAGCTGGGGCACCCGCAGGATCGGGCGGTCCACGCGAACCAGCTTGTCGCGCACCGAGTTACCGTCGCGCACGCTGATCCGTCCGGAGATGCCGAGGTCGCGGTCCAGCCACGAGTTGAGCCACGCGCCGCCGTAGGGCTCGAGCCCGACGAGCTGCCACCCGGCCGAGTTCAGGTCGGGGTGCTGCTTGACCCGCAGGTTGGGGCTGTCGGTGTGGCCGCCGACGATCCGGAACGGTGTCGCAGCCCGGTCCGCGGCGCCCTCGGTGCTCCACGCGATCAGCGACCCGCCGCGGATCAGGTAGTGACGACCGGGTTCGGACGGCCAGGCGTCCACCTCGCGCAGCTCGGTGAAGCCCTGCTCCGCCAGACGACCGGCCACCGTCGCACAGACGTGGAACGGCGACGGTGAGGCGTCGACGAACGAACACAATCCCTGGGCGTCGGCCTGCGTCATCGATGGCATACCGACCATCATGCAGGAGCCCGTCTGTGCCCGGTTCGCCTCAGCGCAGGACCCGGCTCAGTGCGGTGCCCGGCTCAGCACGGGACCCGGTTCAGTGCGCCCCGGACACGCAGAACCGGTTGCCCTCGGGATCCGCGAACACCACCCACCGGAAGCCGTCCATGTTCTCCCGGTACAGCTCGGTGGCGCCGGCCGCGAGCACGCGGTCGACCTCGGCTTCGAGGTCCGGCGCGGACAGGTCCATGTGCTGGCGGTTCTTGCCGGGGGTCGGGTCGTCGACCTTCTGGAAGCCGAGCTTGTGCCCCCACCCTGGAACGCCGACGACGTGGAACCAGCCGTCGTTCTCCTGCTCGATCGTGCCGCCCGTCAGCTCCGCCCACCATCGCGCGAGCGGACCCGGGTCGGCCGAGTCGATCGTGATCATGCCGAGTGTCAGTGCCATGAACGCACGGTAGCGCCAAGCCCCGACATCAGGCCCGGACGTCAAGCCCGGGCAACAGACACCGACAGCGGGCACCCACCTCTCCGGCGGCGTCGGACGATCGGGCGACGACCGGCGGCGTGGGCTACCGTCGGGGAGGACAAGATCAACCCGAGTCGGAGTGACTGATGCCCGAGTTAGCCCAATCCCAGCCGGTGACCACCCCGATGACGCCCGCCGCGCTCTTCCTCGTGGCGACCGTCGATCCCGGCGGCGAGGCGACGGTGCACGATCTGCTCGACGACGTCATCGGCCTGCAGCGCGCGGTGGGTATGCGGGTGCCCGGCACCGGCCTGGAGCTGATCACCGGCATCGGCTCGGCGGCCTGGGGCCGGTTGTTCGACGGCGCCCGGCCCGCGGAGTTGCACGAGTTCATCGAACTGCAGGGGCCGCGCCACCGGGCGCCGTCGACCCCCGGCGACCTGCTCTTCCACATCCGGGCCATGGACATGGACGCCTGCTTCGAGTTGGGCCGTCAGATCGTCAAGCGCCTGGCCGGGTTCGCGACCGTCATCGACGAGACCCACGGCTTCCGGTACTTCGAGAACCGCGACCTGATCGGATTCGTCGACGGCACCGAGAACCCCGTCGGTCAGGCCGCCGTCGCCGCGGTCACCGTCGGCGACAACGACCCCGACTTTGCCGGCGGCAGCTATGTGCACGTGCAGAAATACCTGCACGACATGGCGGCCTGGGAGTCGATCTCGGTGGAGGAGCAGGAGCGCGCGATCGGGCGGAGCAAGCTCGACGACATCGAGATGCCCGACGACGTCAAGCCCACGAACGCGCACTCGGCGCTCACCTCGATCGACGACGAGGACGGCAACGGACTCGACATCCTGCGTGCCAACATGCCCTTCGGCTCGGTCGGCGACGGGGAGATGGGCACCTACTTCATCGGCTACTGCGCGACCCCGTCGATCACCGAGCGGATGCTGGAGAACATGTTCCTCGGCGACCCGCCCGGCAACACCGATCGCCTGCTCGACTTCACCACCGCGGTCACCGGCTCACTGTTCTTCGTCCCGTCGGCGGACTTCCTCGACGACCTGCCGCCGCTGCCGGGGCCGACCTCCGAGCCCGACTCCCCCGCGACGGCCCCGCCCCCGACGGCCGGGTCGCTCGGCATCGGCAGCCTGCGCCCCGGCAGCGACTCATCCCACCCGGACTCACCCCACCCGGACGCTTCCCGCTAGCCCCACCCCACCAGGCCCGACTCCCACCAGGCCCCCGACCGAAGGAGCAGCAGATGAACAACCTGCACCGCGAGCTCGCACCGATCAGCGCCGACGCCTGGTCGCAGATCGAGGAGGAGGCGGCCCGCACGTTCAAGCGTCACATCGCCGGACGCAGGGTCGTCGACGTGACCGGACCCGACGGCCCCACGCTGGCCGCGGTCGGCACCGGGCACCTCACGCCGGTCGACCCGCCGGCCGAGGGCGCGCAGGCCCGACTGCGCTCGGTTGTCCCGCTCGTCGAACTGCGCGTGCCGTTCACCGTCACCCGCGCGGCGATCGACGACGTCGAGCGTGGCTCGCAGGACTCCGATTGGGGTCCGGTCATGGATGCGGCCAAGAAGATGGCGTTCGTGGAGGACCGGGCGATCTTCGAGGGCTACCGCGCGGCCTCCATCGACGGCATCCGGGCGAGCAGTTCCAACGCCCCGGTGCCGATCCCCGCCGACGTGCGTGACCTCCCGAACGCGATCGCGCAGTCGCTGACCGAGCTGCGCCTGGCCGGGATCGACGGTCCGTACTCGGTGCTGCTCGGCGCCGACGTCTACACCGCGGTCAGCGAGACGTCCGACCACGGCTATCCGATCCGCGAGCACCTGAACCGGCTGGTCGACGGGGGCATCATCTGGGCGCCCGCCATCGACGGCGCGTTCGTGGTCAGCACCCGCGGCGGAGATTTCGAGCTGCGCCTGGGCCAGGACCTGTCGATCGGCTACACGCACCACGACGCCGAGTCCGTCGAGCTGTACCTGGTCGAGACGCTGACCTTCCTGGCGTACACCGCCGAGGCGTCGGTCGCGCTCGAGGCCCGCTGACCCCTGCAACACAGCCGAGGGCGGACCGGTCGATTCCGGTCCGCCCTCGGCGTGTGTACGGGTCGCGCTCAGGCGGTGAGTACCCCGTCGAGCACCGAATAGAACATGCCGAGCCCGTCGTCGCTCGGTCCGGTCAGCGCCTCGGTGGCGTGCTCGGGGTGCGGCATCAGCCCGACCACCCGGCCGTTGGCCGAGGCGACGCCGGCGATGCCGCGCTGCGAGCCGTTCGGGTTGTCGCCGACGTAGCGGAACACGACCCGGCCCTCGCCCTCGAGCTCGTCGAGCACCTTCTCGGAGGCCTGGTAGCGGCCCTCACCCGACTTGAGCGGCACGAGGATCTCGGCGCCCTGCTCGTACCGTGACGACCAGGCCGTCGCGTTCGACTCGACGCGCAGCCACTGGTCGCGGCAGACGAACAGCAGGCCCTCGTTGCGGGTCAGCGCACCGGGCAGCAGACCGGCCTCGCAGAGCACCTGGAAACCGTTGCAGATGCCGAGCACCGGCATGCCGGCCTTGGCGGCCTCGACGACCTTGCCCATCACCGGCGCGAACCGTGCGATCGCGCCGCAACGCAGGTAGTCGCCGTAGGAGAACCCGCCCGGCACGATCACCGCGTCCACGCCCTTGAGGTCCGCGTCGCCGTGCCACAGGCTGACCGCCTCGGCACCGACCGCGGTCACCGCACGCGCAGCGTCGATGTCGTCGAGGGTGCCGGGGAAGGTGATGACTCCGACCCGGGCACTCACTGGACGCGCACCACCTTCCAGTCCTCGATCACCGTGTTCGCCAGCAGCGACTCGGCGATCTTCTCCAGCTCGGCGTCGTCGACGCTGCCGTCGATCTCGAGCTCGAAACGCTTGCCCTGACGCACGTCGGACACGCCGGGAAAGCCGAGCCGCGAGAGCGCGCCGACGATGGCCTGCCCCTGCGGGTCGAGAATTTCGGCCTTCGGCATGACTTCCACAACTACACGGGCCACCGCGTCGCTCCTTGTTGTCGATCCTGGGTTGTCGACCCTGAGGTTGCCGACCTCGAGGGGCCGATCCTGGGGTGGGTGACGAGCCTGCGTGGCGAGCCCCGTCCCCGGTCAGGGAGTCTACCGGTCAGCCCGCGTCTGCCGTCATCACGGCTGCGTGGGTGGTACGCGGCGCGCCGGTCCCCGTTGGCGCGCATACTGATCATCATGCGACTGACGCACTTCGGACATTCCTGCGTACTCGTCGAACTCCTCGGTGCGCGAATCCTCTTCGATCCCGGCACGTTCTCGTCGGGGTTCGAATCGCTGACGGGGCTGGACGCGATCGCGCTGACGCATCAGCACCCCGACCACGCCGATCCGGAGCGGTTGCCTGCGCTGCTCGCCGCCAACCCCGGCGCAGCGCGCTACAGCGACCCGCAGAGCGCGGCCTTGTTCGAGGGCTTCACGGCCGTACGGCCCGGCGACAACTTCACGATCGGCGACGTGCAGGTCACGATCGGCGGCGGCAAGCATGCGGTGATCCATCCGGACCTGCCGGTGATCGACAACGCGGCGTTCCTGCTCGGCACCGAGAGCGAACCGGGCGTGTTCATGCATCCCGGCGACTCGCTGTTCGTCCCGGAGCACGCGATCGGTGTGCTCGCGGTGCCGGCGGCCGCGCCCTGGGCGAAGATCGCCGAGTCGGTGGACTACCTGCGGGCGGTGGCACCGCGCGTCGCGGTCCCCATCCACCAGGCGATCATCACCGCGGAGGCGCAGGGGATCTATCACGGCCGGCTCGACGAACTGGCGCCCGCGGGCACCGAGTTCCGGGTGCTCCCGCTCGGCGAGTCCGTCCAGCTGGGCTGACGGGTCAGGCAGCTGCCCGGCGGTCGCTCACGCACCGGTAGACCTCGGGGTGGGCCCCATTGTCGAGGGCGGTGACGATGGCGTCCCGCAGCAGGGCCCGTACCTCGGGCCGGCAGAGCCGTTCGGCGCTCACGGCCAGCCGGACCGCCCGTCCGCTGCGCACCTGCCGGGCGACCCGCTGGACCGCCGCGGGTCGCACCCGCGCGCGCAGGTCCAGCAGGTGCATGTCCTCGAGCCGCCCGCCGCACAGATCCCGGACCCCACGCTGCTCGATCGACAGCCGGAACCCGTTGCGCGCCAAGGCCTGCAACGCCTCGCGAGACAGCGCCCAGCGCGGTGCCGCGAACAGTCGGGTCGGCAGACCCAGTTGATCGAGGAGCCCGTCGGCCGCCGCGAGTCGCAGTTCCGCCTCGCGCCGTGAGAGTGCCCCGAACTCGCCGCGCCGCGTGCCGGCGTCCGCGTGGTATCCGTGCAGCACGATCGCGTCGGAGCCGTCCCGGCGCATTCGCAGCCACGCGACCGTCACCCGATCGTCGAACAGCCGACGGCCGTCGCACAGTCGCGGGGTGACGAGCAACGACAGCGGCACGCCCCGGCTGTCCGTCCATGCCGCGAGTTCCGCTGCCCGGGGCAGGGTCTGCGCGTGGATCCCGGAAACCGACACGATCAGCGGTCCTGCCATGACACGAGTCTGACCAGCCGGGTTGACCGACACGGATCGTCCGGGTGAACATCGCGTGACGCTCGTCCTGCGCGAACGATGTCCGGCAGAACCGAATACTCAGCGCGAACCGACGGTCACCAGCGCCCGGTCCGGATCGACACCGTCGGGCGGGTTGACGGACGCCTCGACGGTCAACCGCGACATGTCGACGCCGTTGTCCTCGAGTTGCTCGACGACTGCCTGACCGCGCTGGTGCGCCAGTGACCTCGCGGCGACCGGATCGTCGGTGTGTCCGTGGGCGAAGGTCTTGACGACCACCGCCCGACCATTGCCCTCGAGGACCGCCGCGACAGCCTTGAGCGTCCCCACGTCCAGCGTGGTCAGCTCGGCACTGTCGACGTCGAAGGCGATCGGAGACGTGGAGACGATCGCATCGATGGCGCCCTGCAGCTGCTTGCCCTGGGTGTTCCCCCCGGGGTCGCCGACGGTCGGTGCCGGACCTCCCGATGCCGCGCCGCCCGATGCCGCGCCGGACGGGGACACCGCCACGGACGACGTCTTCACCGCCGAGGTGAACGGAGGGTCGCCGACGGAATCGCCCACCGAGCAGCCCGCGACGGCGAGCACCGCGCCCACGACCACTGCGGCGCCGATGAGCATGCGCCCCCGTGCCCCACCTGGCATCTGCACTCCCCCTCGCTCGACCGGGACCTGCGTCGACCGGGACCTGCCGGCGCGCTGGCCCCGCCGGCAGGGCGGTTGCCCGTCATCGTCACACACTCCGGGCGGTGCGGCCGGACATTGCGGGCGAGTCGATCAGCGCGGCAGGATCGCCTCGATCGCGGCGACGACCTCGGGGGCGTCGGGCTCGGTGCGCGGACGGAAACGCGCCGCCACCTCGCCGTCGGGTGCGACGAGGAACTTCTCGAAGTTCCACTGGATGTCACCGGCCTCGCCGTCGGCGTCGGTGGTCGCGGTGAGCACGTCGTACAGCGGGTGCCGGCCGTCGCCGTTGACCTCGATCTTCTCCAGCAGCGGGAAGGTGACGCCGTAGGTGGTCGAGCAGAAGGTCTCGATCTCCTCGGCGGTACCCGGCTCCTGGCCCATGAACTGGTTGCAGGGCACGCCGACGACGGTCAGCCCGCGGTCCGCGTACGTCTTCGCGAGCTGCTCGAGCGCCGTGTACTGCGGGGTCAGACCACACTTGGAGGCCACGTTGACCACCAAAAGCGCGTTGCCGCCGAAGGATCCGAGCCGGGTCGGCTCGCCGCGCAGCGTGTTGATCTCGATGTCGAGCAGTTCGGGGTTCGTCATGTCCCACACCGTACGCGGAACCACCGCGATGATCGGGAGACGCCACAGAACCGGTCGCGGGCGGTTCCCTACCGGCGAGTCATGTGATACAGATCATTTCGTGCCGATACGTTACGTTTTCTCACTTCGGCCGTAGACCACCGCCGACCACGGCCCCGGGAGGACCCCTTGACCGACCATGCCCGCACCCGCGGCAGACCTCGCGATCCGGCGATCGACGACGCCGCGCTGGTCGCGACCCGCGAGCTCCTGGCCGAGGTCGGATGGGACCGCACCACGATGGTGAGCATCGCCGAGCGCGCCGGCGTCGGGAAGCCCGCGCTCTACCGTCGCTGGCCGTCGAAGGCGCAGTTGGTCTTCGAGGCGGTGTTCGACTGGACGGAGCGGAACCCGCAGATCCCCACCGACCTCGACCCGGACGCCTGGGTCCGCGAGCTCTGCCACAACACCCTCGAACTGTTCGGCCGCCCCGAGGTCCGCGCCTCGCTGCCGGGCCTGCTCGGCGCGTTCCAGGATCACCCGGAGCTCGCGACCGCGCTGTGGACCGACTTCGGCGCGCCGGGCACCGGCCTGTTCGCCGACAAACTGGCCCGGCTCGGGGACGAGCACGCGGTGATCGACGCGCAGATCACCATGCTGCTCGTCGTCGGCGCCTCGATGGTGCTGCGGATGATGCCGACCGGCGGCGGCGACACCGCGTTGACCCGGCGGATGGCGGACATCCTGATCGGCGGCGTCACCCCGCGCTGACCGCTCAGACGGCGCCCGCGGTGTCGAGCATCCAGGCCAGTTCGAACGCCGCCTCGCGCCACTTCTCGTAGCGGCCGCTCACCCCGCCGTGGCCCGCGCTCATCTCGGTCTTGAGCAGCGGCGGCGTGTCGGACTGCGCGACCGCCCGCAGACGCGCCACCCACTTGGCGGGTTCGACGTAGAGCACGCGGGTGTCGTTGAGACTGGTGATCGCCAGGATCGGTGGATACCGCTTGGCCTCGACGTTCTCGTACGGGCTGTAGGACTTCATGTACCCGTACACGTCGGGGTCGTGCAGCGGATCGCCCCACTCATCCCATTCGATGACCGTCAGCGGCAGTGACGGGTCGAGGATCGAGGTGAGCGGGTCGACGAACGGCACGACCGCCAGGATCCCCGCGAACAGTTCGGGTGCCAGGTTCGCGACCGCACCCATCAGCAACCCACCCGCACTGCCGCCCTCGGCGACCATCTGCGCCGGCGTGGTCCACCCACTGTCGACCAGATGCTTTGCGCAGCAGACGAAGTCGGTGAAGGTGTTGCGCTTGCGCAGCGTCTTGCCGTTCTCGTACCAGGCCCGGCCCATCTCGCCGCCGCCGCGCACGTGCGCGACGGCGTACACCATGCCGCGGTCGAGCAGCGACAGCCGCGCGACCGAGAAGCCCGGGTCGCTGCTGGACTCGTAGGAGCCGTAGCCGTACAGCAGCAGCGGAGCCGGAGTGGGCGCGGCCGCCACGGCATCGCCGGACTGCTTGCGACGCACGATCGAGATCGGCACGCGAGTGCCGTCCTCGGCCACCGCCCACTCGCGCAGCTGCTCGTAGCCGGCCGGGTCGTACCCGCCGAGCACCGGCTGCGACTTGCGCAGATGCAGTGCGCCGGCGGCGATCTCGTAGTCGTACACCCGCATGGGAGTCACGAACGAGGTGTACGCCAGCCGCAGCAGCGGCGTGTCCCACTCGGGGTTGTTCGACGAGCCGACCGAGAAGAGCGGCTCGTCGAACTCGATCTCGCGCAGCTCGCCGTAACCGTCGGCGGTCAACGGCCACACGGCCAGTCGGGTCAGCGCCTCGCGCCGATAGCTGACGACGAGGTGCCCGGCGAAGGCCTCGACCTCCTCGAGCCGGACGTCGTCACGGTGCTCGATCAGGACGGTCAGGTCGGTCGGGTCGGTCACCGGGCACTCGACGAGTGTGAAGTTCTCCGCCGTGCGGACCTCCGACGGACCGTCGCCGGGGATGTCCCCGTTGTGCAGGATCAGGAAGCGGTCCCGGCCGCCGACGACCGCGTGGTCGAGCGAGTACTCGACGCCCTCCCGCCGCGGAATCACGACGGCGAAGTCCCCGGTGGGATCGTTCGCGTCGAGCACCCAGGACTCGGAAGTTATCTTCGAGCCGAGTTCGACGACCAGGTACCGGCGGCTGCGGGTCAGGCCCACCCCGATCCAGTACCGCTCGTCCGGCTCGTTGAACACCACGACGTCCTCGCCCTTGGCTGTGCCGAGGCGGTGTCGCCAGATCGTGTCCGGACGCCACGAGTCGTCGACGGTCGGATAGAACAGGTGCAGTCCGTCGCCGGCCCAGGTCGCGCCGGGGAAGGTGTCCGGGATCTCGTCGGACAGCAGTTCACCGGTGCGCAGGTCCTTGATCCGCAGCATGTACCGCTCGTCGCCGCTGGTGTCGATCGCGTAGGCCAGCAGGTTCCCGTCGTCGGTCACCGAGAAGCTGCCCAGCGCGAAGAACTCGTGGCCCTCGGCCTCGGCGTTGCCGTCGAGCAGCACCTGCTCGCCGGGGACCTCGCGATCGGCCGCCAGCTCCGGCGGCGTCCGGTCGTCGGCGACAGCCGGGCAACGGCACTGCAGCGGATACTGGCTGCCCTCGACCGTGCGGGTGTAGTACCACCACTGCCCGTCCCGCACCGGCACCGACAGGTCGGTCTCCTGGGTGCGGGACTTGATCTCGCCGAAGATGCGCTCGCGCAGCGGCTCGAGGTGGCCGGTGCGCGCCTCCGTGTAGGCGTTCTCGGCCTCGAGGTACGCGAGCACCTCGGGGTCGGACTTGTCGCGCAGCCACTCGTAGTCGTCGACGAAAACGTCGTCGTGGTGGGTGCGGTGGACCGGGGCGCGCTTGGCGACCGGTGGGGTCGGCTCGCTCATCACTCAGCCCAGCCAGTCGTCGAAGGACAGGCCCGAGATCCGCTCGTATGCCTCCACGTAGCGGGCCCGGGTGGCCGCGATGACGTCCTGCGGCAGCGCCGGCGGCGGTGTGTCCGAGGCACGGTCCCAACCGGATTCGGGTCCTGTGAGCCAGTTGCGCACATACTGCTTGTCGAAGCTGGGCTGCACCTTGCCGGCCTGGTAGCCGTCGACCGGCCAGTACCGCGACGAGTCGGGGGTGAGCACCTCGTCTGCCAGCACGAGCGTGCCCGAACCGTCGAGGCCGAACTCGAACTTGGTGTCCGCCAGGATGATTCCCTTGGATGCGGCGAAATCGGCGGCGCGCGTGTAGATGTCGAGCGTCGCGTCGCGCAACCGGCCCGCGAGGTCGGCGCCGACCTGCTCGACGACGGCGTCGAACGCGATGTTCTCGTCGTGCGCACCGATCTCCGCCTTGGTGGCCGGGGTGAAGATCGGCTCGGGCAGCTTGGCGGCTTCGACCAGCCCCTCGGGCAGCGCCACCCCGCAGACCGAGCCGCTGCGCTGGTAGTCGAGCAGCCCCGAGCCGGTCAGGTAGCCGCGCGCCACGCACTCGACCTGCACCATGTCCAGCTTGCGGACGACCAGGGCCCGGCCCAGCACCTCTTCCGGGATCCGCTCGTCGTCGGGCGCGCCGGCCAGGTGGTTCGCGCCGCCGAGCAGGTCGAAGAAGAACACGCTCATCGCCGTGAGCACCCGCCCCTTGTCCGGGATCGGGGTGCTCAGCACATGGTCGTAGGCGGAGATGCGGTCGGTGGCGACCATGAGCAGGTGGTCGTCGTCGATCGCGTAGAGCTCACGGACCTTGCCGGCGGACAGGTGGGTGTATGACGAGAGGGTTGGGCGCACCCGCTCAGCCTATCGGCCCGCGGGGCGGCCGACCCGCGCTGCGCCCGACCTGCCCGCGCGGCTCTCGGCTATCCTGCGGTTGCTGTCGTGGTGAACGGGAAGCCGGTGCGAATCCGGCGCGGTACTCGCCACTGTGAGCAGGTACGTCGACCACTCGGGCCCTGAGCCCGGCCACTGGGCATTCCCCGGGAAGGCGTGGTCGGCGGTCGACCCTGCCGAGCCAGGAGACCGGCCACGACACGTACCTGCACGCATTCCACGAGTCATGGAAGGCGGGACGCTTTGCGTACCCTCATCACCCGCCGGGCCCTCCCGGCGCTGGCCGTGTCGTTCGTCACCGCGGTGACGCTCACCGCCTGCGGCGACAACTCCTCGACGACGGAGCAGTCCGCGTCGGCCGTCACGCTGACCAACTGCGGTCGCACCGTCACCCTCACCGAGCCCGCGAGCCGGGCGGTCACCCTCAACCAGGGCGCGACCGAGACCGCACTGTCGCTCGGAGCCGGGCCGCAGCTGGTCGGCACCGCCTACCTCGACGACACCATCGCCCCGCAGTGGCAGCAGGCGTACCGGCAGATCCCGGTGCTCGCGGAGAAGTTCCCGAGCCGCGAACAGGTGCTCGAGGCCCGGCCGGACCTGGTGCTGGCGTCGTATCCGAGCGCGTTCGACGACAAGGCGGTCGGGTCGCAGGATTCGCTCGCCCGGCTCGGCATCGCGAGCTACGTCGACCCGTTCGCGTGCGCGGACAAGTCGAAGCGCGCGCCGGTCGCCTGGGACACCATCGGCGCGGAGATCCGCGACTACGGGACGATGTTCGGCCGCACCGCCGAGGCGGACTCGCAGGTCGCGCAACTGCGCACGACGCTGGCGGGCATCGAGTCCGCGAAGCCGGCCGATGGCAGGACGATCCTCTGGTACGACAGCAACACCGACGTCCCGTACGTCGGCGGCAACGCGGGCGGACCGCAGCTGATCATCGACGCGGTCGGCGGCCGGAACGTGTTCGCCGGACTCGACGGCGCCTGGGCGGACGGCAACTGGGAGACCGTACTCGAGGCGGACCCGGATGTGATCGTGCTGGCCGACGCCTCCTGGGACACCGCCGAGGCGAAGAAACAGTACCTGCGCGGCGACCCGGCGCTGCGCGACCTCAAGGCGGTCCGCGACGGCGCGTTCGTCGTGCTGCCGTTCTCCGAGACCACGCCCGGACCGCGACTGATCGACGGCGCGGCGTCGGTCGCGAAACAGCTGGGCGGCCTGCGCGGATGAGCGCGCCGACCGCGACGCCGGCCCGGGCCCGCTCGCGCGCACGGGTCGGCTGGGCCGGATGGTTCGCGGTGCTGGCCGTGGCGCTGGTTCTCAGTTGCGCGGCCGGCGTCGCGATCGGCAGCGCGGACCTGTCACTGGGCACGGTCGTGCGGTCGGTCGCCGGACGCCTCGGCATCGGTTCGGGCACCGACCTGCTGACCACCCACATCGTCGTCGACCTACGGCTGCCGCGGGTGCTGGCTGCCGCGCTGGTCGGGGCGGGCCTGGCCCTGTGCGGCACGGTGCTGCAGTCGCTGACCGGCAACCCGCTCGCCGACCCGTACCTGCTGGGCATGTCGGGCGCCGCGTCGTTCGGCGCGGTCCTGGCGATCACCGCGGGTGCGGGCACGATCGGGGCGCTGGGGCTGAGCGCGGTGTCGGCGGGGGCGTTCGTCGCCGCGGTCGCGGGACTGCTGCTGGTGTTCCTCATCGCGACCGGCCGGTCGGGCGTGCTGTCGCCCGGGCGGCTGATCCTCGGCGGCATCGCGGTCGGGCAGTTCTGCGCGGCGCTGACCTCGGCGGTGGTGCTGCTCGGCGACCGGGAGCTGGCGCAGCGGGTGCTGCAGTGGACGCTCGGCTCGGTCGCCGGGGTCCGCTGGTCGGGCCTGGGGCCGATGCTCGTGGTCGTCGCGATCACCGCGGTCGTGGTCGCGGCGCACGCCCGGGTGCTGGACTCGTTCGCGTTCGGTGAGCGGGCGGCCGCGAGCCTTGGCACGCACGTCGAGCGCTCGCGTTGGGTGTTGTACGGGGTGGCGTCGCTGTGCACGGCCGCGTTGGTCGCACAGGCGGGTGTGATCGGGTTCGTCGGCCTCGTCGTCCCGCACGCGGCGCGGATGCTGGTGGGGCCACTGCACTCCCGATTGCTGCCGGTGGTCGCGCTCGTCGGCGCGCTGCTGCTGGTGTGGGCCGACATCGCCGCGCGCACGGTCATGGCGGGCCGCGAATTGCCGATCAGCGTGGTCACCGCGATCGTCGGCGTGCCGGTGTTCGTCGTGCTGCTGCGCCGGCGGGGAGCTCGCGGATGAGCCACCACTCCCCCGAGATCCGGGCCGAGAACGTGTCGTGGTCGGCCGGCGGAGCGACCATTCTCGACGGCGTGAGCTTCCGCGCGCCGTCGCGCAGGTTCACCGGGCTGATCGGCCCCAACGGCTCCGGGAAGACCTCGCTGCTGTCGACGGTCGCCCGGCTGATCCGGCCCGACAGCGGGCGGGTGCTGCTCGGCGACGATCCGGTGGCGACGATCCACCGCCGCGAGTTCGCCCGGACCGTCGCACTGCTCGAACAGCATTCGGCGACCGAACTCGAGCTGACCGTCGAGCAGATCGTCGAGCTCGGGGTGATCCCGCACCGGGGCGGCTGGGCCCGGCCGGCGTCGGTGACCGACCGTGACGCCGTCACCGAGGCCCTCGCCGCCGCGGGAATCACCGCGTTGCGGTACCGCTTCTGGCACAGCCTGTCCGGCGGCGAGAGGCAGAAGACCCAGCTGGCGCGCGCGTTCGCGCAGCGGCCGTGTGTGCTGCTGCTCGACGAGCCCACCAATCACCTCGACGTCTCCGCGGCCCTCGAGCTGCTCGACCTGGTCCGCAACCGCGGCCTGACGACGGTGGCGGCGATGCACGACCTGAACCTCGCCGCGATGTACTGCGATCACCTGGTGGTGTTGCAGCGCGGCCGCGTGGTCACCGAGGGCGCACCCGAGGTGGTGCTGACGGCCGAGTTGCTCGCCGACGTCTACGGACTCGACGCGCTCGTGCAGCCGCATCCGCAGACCGGCCGGCCGATGGTCGTGCTGTGCGGCACCACCACAGCCGCCGCCGCAGATCCGCGCACGATGCGCCCATCCGACCACGCTGCAACGTGCGCGGATGACCACGACGTGCGCGTTTCCACGGATTGGTCGCGCGCATGAACGAGCGCTGGGTCGTCGTCACCGCGCCCACCGACCGTGGCGAGGACCCCCGCGACCGCGTCGGCGGCGCGCTGGCGGCACTGCGAAAGCGTCACCCGGACACGGTGTTCCGCACCGCGGTGCTGGGCGGCTCCGGCCCGACGATCACCGAGGCGCTCGACGAGGCCGCGCAGTCCGGCGCCGCGGAGGTCGTGATCGTCAGCGCGCAGACGGTGCCCGACCGCAAGATGGACGCGTGGTTCGCCCGGGTCGTCGGGCACTGGCTGCGCGAGCAGGACGGCACGGCGGCCCCGGACGTGCGCATCGCCGGATCACTCACCGACGCGCCCGGCTACACCGACCTGCTCGACGCGGCGATCGGTGGCCCGACCACCGCGGCGCGCACCACCACGGCACCTATCACCTCGCCGCTGTGGGACGAGGTGCCCGGCTTTGCCCGGCACGTGCTGGTGTGCCGCGGCCCGCGATGTTCGGCGCAAGGCGGCGCCGAGACCGGACGCGCGATCGACGAGGCGCTCACCGAGCGCGGCCTCGGCGATGACGATGTGCTGATCACCCTGACCGGGTGCATGTTCCCGTGCTCGCAGGCCCCGGTGGTCGCGGTGTACCCGGACGACACCTGGTACGCGGGGCTGACCGCCGACCGCGTCGACCGATTCGTCGACGAGCATCTCGTCGGTGGACGTGCGGTCGAGCAGTGGCGGGGCGCACGCCGAGGCTGATCGTTTGGCAGGCTGAGGTGATGGAGTCCCCGGAGGCCGCCCCTGCCACACCCCGCATCTCGATCGTCTACTGCACGCAGTGCAACTGGCTGCTGCGCGCCGGGTGGATGGCGCAGGAACTGCTCAGCACGTTCGGCACCGGGATCGGCGAGGTCGCGCTGATCCCGGGTACCGGCGGCGTGTTCCGGATCGCGGTCGGCGACACTCAGGTCTGGGATCGCAAGCGCGACGGCGGCTTTCCCGACATTGTGACGCTCAAACAGCGGGTGCGCGACCTCGCCTTCCCCGACCGCGATCTGGGGCACGCCGACCGTCGGCACTGAATCCGCGCACCCGCCGGGGGCGCGGCACACTTCAACCGAGCCGGCCCCGCACCGATGCCGCGAGGTAGTCGAGGTCCTCGCGCGGCGGGTTGGTCGGGCGCCCGCGCAGACCGAAGCCGTCACCGGCCGTGCGCGGGATGACGTGCAGGTGTACGTGGAACACCTCCTGCCCGGCGACGACTCCGTCGGCGAGGAACAGGTTCACGCCCTCGGCCGCGACCTCACTGGACCGCAGCGCCTCCGCGAGACGCTGCCCGACCTGGAACATCGCACCGCCGTCCGCGGGGGCGAGTTCGGCGAGGTTCGCGGCGTGGGTCTTGGGGACGACCAGCAGATGCCCTGGCGTGAAGGGGCGGATGTCCATGAACGCGGCGGTGCGGTCGTCCTCGTAGACGATGCTGGCCTCGGCCTCACGGTCGATGATCGAGCAGAAGATGCAGTGACCCATGCCCGTTGATGCTAGCCGTGCGCATGAAGGCTCCCGCTGACCGGTCGCGAACGCACTCCCGCCCCGACACCCGACCTAGCGTGACGCACACCACAGTAGCGGTCGTTGAGCGAGGAGCAGGAGCACACATGGGCACACGATTCTCCGTCACACCTGTCGACGCCGCCGAGATCGGCGGGTACGACCACGAGACCGATGTACTGATCGTCGGGTACGGCTGCGCGGGCGCCTCCGCGGCCCTCGAGGCGGCCGAGGCCGGTTCCGACGTCGTCCTGCTCGAGCGGCAGAGCGGCGGGGGCGGCTCCTCGGCCCTCTCGGGCGGCGAGATGTACCTCGGCGGCGGCACCGCGGTCCAGGAGGCCTGCGGTTTCACCGACACCGCCGAGGACATGGAGAAGTTCCTGCTGGCCGCACTCGGACCCGACGCCGACGTGGACAAGGTGGGCCTGTACAGCCGCGAAAGCCTCGGCCACTACCAGTGGCTGGTCGACCGCGGGGTGCCGTTCAAGCCGTCGCTGTGGGACTCCCCCACGTGGGTGCCGCCGACCGACGACGGCCTGATGTGGATGGGCGAGAACGCCTATCCGTTCTGCCGCATCGCGGAGCCCGCGCCGCGCGGCCATCGGGTCACCTCCGACGGCTTCGGCGGCAAGGTTCTCATGGCGGTGCTGAGCGAGGCGGTCGAGGCCTCCGGTGTCACGGTCCACACCGACACCACCGCACTCCGGCTGATCATCGACAGGTCCGACGGCAACCGCATCGTCGGCCTCGTCGCACGGCATTTCAACGACATCGTCACCTACCGCGCCCGCCGCGGCGTGATCATCACAACCGGCGGCTTCGCCGACAACGCCGAACTGGTCGCGGAGCATGCGCCGCAGCTCGTCGGCCTGGGCGTCAACAGCGACGGCGGCGACGACGGCCGGGGCATCGTCATTGCGCAGGCGGTCGGCGCTGCCGTCAGGCACATGTCCGCCGGACAGGTAGGGATCAGCGCCGTTCCCGGAATGATGGTGCGCGGCATGGTCGTCGACAACCTTGGTCGGCGGTTCATCAACGAGGACGTCTATCCCGGACTGATCGGTCAGGCTGCGTTGTTCAAGCACGGTCTGCACGTGTGGGTGATCCTCGACGAGCAGGCGTACGAGGAGATCCCGGTCGACGAGAGGTGGGGCGTTAGGCCGCATTTCGTCGCCGAGACGCTGGCGGAACTCGAGCACGAGATCGGGATGCCTGCCGGCGCCTTGCAGTCCACCGTCGGCGAGTACAACCGGCACGCCGAGCGCGGCGAGGATCCGTACTTCCACAAGGCATCCCGTTGGGTGCGTCCGTTGCGGTCGCCGTTCGCGGCGGTCGACGTCCGACGCGGCATGTCGGCGCCCAGCGACGGCGGTACCGAGGGTGGCGGCGGCGCCGCGGTGTTCACGATCGGCGGCCTGCACACGACCGTCGACGGCAACGTCCTGAACCTCGACGGCAACGCGATCCCCGGACTGTTCGCCGCGGGCCGCGCGACGTCGGGCCTGCACTCGTGGGGCTACATCAGCGGCACCTCGCTCGGCGACGGCACGTTCTTCGGGCGCCGCGCGGGCGTGGCCGCCGCGGCCGGCTGACCTCGGCTGCCGAATCGGTGCGGACCGACGCGGGAGGCGTCGGCCCGCACCGGCCTTCGTGGGAGCTCGGACCCTCCTCGGGTTCAACCCGCAGACATGCACCCGGTGAGCGACTCGGCCGACAACTGCGGAGCCGCGCAGATGGAGTGGCGCCACCGGGAACCGCCACCGCCGAATTCGTCCCGCGAACTGTCGGTCCACAACTCCACGTCGCTCGAATCCGCTCCGACTCGGAAGTAGTACACGATGGGGTCACCCTCGGTCGTGAAGATGGTGAGCACGAACTCGCCGCCACGCACATCCCGCGCATTCGACAGACAGTCCACGGCGGACCGTGGGACCAGCTCCGCCGCTCTCGATCCGGGATGATGCTCGACCGCACCACAACTCGGCAGGTCGGCGCGTTGGACGAATTCGTCGGGGGCGGGAAAATGCTGCCCCGCACAACCGGTACAAACGATCAGGGCTGCTACGGCCGGCAGTAATGCCGAGCACGGGTTGATCCACGTCCGTTTGGTCCGCAGGTGCATGGCGGGAAACCTAGTCGATCATCCGAACTTGTCGGTGACCCAATCTACAATTCGCACATGCATTCGAAGTCGAGTGACTCGCGCCAGGTGGACGCACACCTGGCGGCGCTCGACGCCGCCATCGAGGGCCTGCTCGGCGACCGGCTCGGCGGCCTGTCCACCGACGAGATCGTCGAGGTGCTCCAGCGCACCGAGACCGCGCTACGCAAGCTCACCGCCGCCGACCAGCAGGTGGTCACCGAGTCCTCCGAACGGTCGCTGCACTCGGCGCACGACATCCGCACCGCGGCCGAGTTCCTGGTCAAGACCCTGCGAATCTCCGAGGGCGAGGCGCAACTGCGGCTCCGCTCGGCCAGACACATCGGTGTCTGGCACACCCTGCAGGGCGACGAGCAGCCGCCCGAATACCCGCACACCGCTGCCGCCTTGCACGACGGCGCGATCGGCCTGGCCCACGTCGAGGGCATCCGCGACATCATGCGGCAGATCCCATCCCACATCGACACCATCCACCGCGAGGCTGCCGAACAGATCCTGGCGCTGCTCGCCCGGCACGCCGACCCGAAGTACGTCACCCGCGCCGGTCTCGACCTGCTGGCGTACCTCAACCCGGACGGCGTCTTCTCCGATCGCGACCGCAAGCGGCAACGCAGCCTGCACATCGGTCGCCAGCGTGCCGACCTCATGACGCCGATCTCCGGGTTGCTCGACCCGGAGACCCGTGCGCTACTCGAGCCGCTGCTCGCCAAGATGGCCCGACCGGGCATGAACAACACTGACGACCCCGAATCACCCATCATCACCGGATCCGACCCCGGCAACCCCGATCCGGACCGCACTGCCTTGGCTCACGCCGCCGCCCGCGACACCCGCACCGTCGGGCAACGCAACCATGATGCCGTCAAGGCCGGGCTACGCCTGCTGGCCGGGTCCGGCGCGCTCGGCAATCACCGCGGGCTACCCGCGACCGTCATCATCACCATGACGCTGCAGCAACTCGAAGAGGCCACCGGCGTCGCCACCACGGCCGGCGGCGGGCTGCTGCCCATCCGCGACGCGCTCGGGATGGCCGAACACGCCCACCCCGTGCTCGCGCTGTTCGACCACAACGGCCGGCCGCTTCATCTGGGACGAACCAGACGGCTGGCGTCCGCCGATCAGCGGCTCGCCCTCATCGCGGCGTCGCGGGGCTGCACCCGTCCCGGGTGTGACGCGCCCGCATCGATGGCCGCCGTGCACCACGTCACCGACTGGGCCAAAGGCGGCCGCACCGACATCGACGAACTCGACCTGGCCTGCGACAGCTGCCATGCGCTGATACACGACGGCCCGGGCGGCTGGCGAACCGACACCGCTCCGCCCGGCTCCCCACACCCGGGCCGAACCCGCTGGACCCCGCCGGCCCACATCGACCCGGACCGGGCGCCACAGGTGAACATCCGCCATCATCTCGACGAGCTCTTCGGGCTGCTTCTCGGGTTCATCGCCGCCCGCCGTGCCGACGAGCGACAGCGCTGGCAGGACCGGTGGGACGCCGGATTCGACGGTCAGCGACTCCGCCGCACACAGAACCGCAAGGCCACAGCCGACGACGAGGCCCCGTGACCCGCCCCGGACCGCTACAGGATCGCGCCGGGCGTGTACTTCGCCGCGTCGGGGTAACGCTCGGCCAGCGTCTGCACCTGCGCGATCACGTCGGCGACCTGCGCCTCCGCGGCGCCGACGAACGCCGACTTGTCGGCGAGGGCGGTGTCGAGCTGCGCACGGTCCAGCGGGAACCGCTCGTCGGCGGCCAGCCGGTCCAGCAGATCCGGCTCGCGGCCTTCCTCGCGCATCGCCAGCGCGACCCCGACCGCATGCTCCTTGATGACCTCGTGTGCGGTCTCCCGGCCCACGCCGGCGCGGACCGCGGCCATCAGCATGCGGGTCGTCGCCAGGAACGGCAGGTAGCGGTCCAGCTCGTTGGCGATCACCGCCGGGTAGGCGCCGAACTCGGCCAGCACGGTCAGGAACGTCTCGAACTGTCCGTCGATCGCGAAGAACGCGTCGGGCAGCGCGACCCGGCGCACCACCGAGCAGAACACGTCGCCCTCGTTCCACTGCGCGCCGGCCAGTTCCGCGGCCATCGACGCGTAGCCGCGCAGCACGACCTGCAGTCCGTTCACGCGCTCGCACGAGCGGGTGTTCATCTTGTGCGGCATCGCCGAGCTGCCGACCTGGCCGGGCTGGAAGCCCTCGGTGACCAGCTCGTGTCCGGCCATCAGCCGGATCGTGTGCGCGAACGACGACGGCCCGGCACCGGTCTGGACCAGCGCGGAGAGAACGTCGTGGTCGAGCGACCGCGGGTACACCTGCCCGACACTGGTCAGCACGTGCGCAAAGCCCAGGTGCTCGGCGACGATCGACTCGAGCCGGTCCAGCTTGGCGGCGTCCCCGCCGAGCAGGTCGAGCATGTCCTGCGAGGTGCCCATCGGGCCCTTGATGCCCCGCAGCGGGTACCGGTCGATGAGCTCACGCAGCCGCTGCTGCGCGACCAACAGCTCGTTTGCCGCCGACGCGAAACGCTTGCCCAGCGTGGTGGCCTGCGCGGCGACGTTGTGACTGCGCCCGGCCATCACCATGGACTGGTATTGGGCGGCCCGGTCCGCGAGGCGCGCCGCGACCGCGACACCGCGCGCGTGTACGTGCGCGAGCGAACGCAGGATCTGCAGCTGCTCGACGTTCTCGGTCAGGTCCCGGCTGGTCATCCCCTTGTGGATGTGCTCGTGACCGGCGAGCGCGTTGAACTCCTCGATCCGCGCCTTGACGTCGTGCCGGGTGACCCGCTCACGCGCCGCGATGGAGTCGAGGTCGACCTGCTCGAGCACCCGCTCGTAGTCGGCCAACGCCTGCGGCGGGACCTCGATGCCCAGCTCCGACTGTGCGCGCAGGACCGCCAGCCACAGCTGACGCTCCAGCACGATCTTGTACTCCGGCGACCACAACCGGACCAGTTCGGGGCTCGCGTAGCGGCCGGCCAGCACGTTCGGGATGCGCGGTTTGGCACCGGCCTGCGGGGCGGAGGCGGACTGTGACTGGGGGGCTGACTCTGCGGGCACGACATCAATTATGCGGGACCACCTCGGACCCGCGGCGCTCGGCGGTCCCACACCGGCGCCGGCTATCTGTCGGACGATTGTGACAAGTCCGAGAAGCGCCTGTGTACCCCCACGAAGTCGACGTGATCCGCACGCCTCTCCGGCCGCTGCCTGCTGCAATCACCTGGACCGGTGTTCAACTTCGGATCGCTCCGACCCGGACCGTTCAACCCCGGATCGTTCAGCCCCTGACCGTTCGACATCTGACAAGGACTGCCGCACATGACCCATCTCGTCACGCGCCGCGCCGCCACCCTCGTCGCGACCGCGGCGCTCGCACTGGCCGCCGTCGGCGCCGGCTCCGGCATCGCCTCCGCCGCCGGGTCGTCGATGCCCGGGACCGGATCGACCAGCACCCCCGGTGAGGTGACCACCCAGCCCACCAGCGCCACCAAGCAGACCAGCAACATCAAGGTCCAGCGCTCGGTGTCGGCCGGTTTCGTCGCGCCGGGGCAGAAGGTCACCTACACGACGACGTTCACGACCACGGGCACCCCGGACCGCTACATCGCCAGGATCCGTGACGTGCCGCCGACCGGTTTCCAGTACGTCACCGACTCGGCGACCGTGGATGCCTGGCACGCGATCGGCGGGCAGAAGACCGAGAAGGTGCCGGTGACGCTCGACAACGACGGCACCGTCCTGGTGCAGAACTCCGGCGGGTGGCTGATCTCGCCGATCAGCAACAAGGCGCTGACGCTGAGCGTGAGCTACTACGTGCCGCAGAACGCGCAGATCGGCAAGACCTACGACAGCGGCGTCACGTTCGACGTGAACCTGTTCTCGACCAGCCAGATCATGAACCCGATGGGCGTGTTCACCACGGTCCGCAACTCCAGCCCGGGCGAGGCGAGCGGTACCGGGTCGACCGCACTCGGCTTCGGCTCCGCCGACGGGTTCGCGCCGATCCCCGGATCGTCCGCGATCAACGACCCGTCGGGCTTCTTCGCCGGGATCATCGACCAGGTCATCAAGGACCAGACCGGCAGCTAGCAACGACTTTTAGGGAGCGAGGCCCGGCCGCCGCAGCGGTCGGGCCTCGTCGTCGTTCGGCGGTCCGGCAGTCCGGCAACCCGGCAACCCGCCACTACCCCACCGGCGGGGCGAGCACGTCGATGACCGAGAGCAAGGCGTCCCGGACAGACTCGCGCGGGTGCGCATCCGCTTCGATCATCGAGCCGAGCATGGTCCCCTGCGCCAAACGCAACAGGTTGCGCAGGTCCTCCCGGCTCGCGCGGCGACCCGACCGGCGGATGACGTCGGCCATCAGGTCGAGGAACTGCGAGGCCAGACGGGCATGCACCGCAAGCACTTCGGGATAGCGCGCGCTGGCCGCGAGGCGTTCGCACCGGGCGACGATCGGCTCACGGTCCGGGTCGTCGTCGGCGCCGATCAGCGCCGTGACGATCAGATCGACGGTGGCACGCGCGCCGCGACGCCGGCGGGAAACCGAGTCCACCTGATCCCGGATCGCGGCCAGTTCGGCGACCGCACTCGATTCCACCGCTCCGGCGATCAGGTCGTCGAGCGAGTCGAAGTAGTAGGTGGTCGACGCCAGCGGAACCCCGGCACGTTCGGCCACAGCGCGATGCCGGACCGCCTCGAAACCTCCCTCGCGCAACAATTCCGCCGCGGCTTCGATCAGTTGTCGGCGGCGCCGCTCGCCCTTCGATGTCGTTGTCGCACTCACCGGTCCATGATCCCCGACGCGAGCCGATTCAGTGCCGTCTCCACCTCATCGGTCGCACCCGCGAAGCACATCCGCACCGTCGTGCTGCCGTGCACGGTGTCGAAGTCGATACCCGGGGCCAGCGCAACACCGGTGCGGGACAACATATCCGCACACCATGCGGTCGAATCGTCGGTCAGGTGCCCGATGCCGGCGTAGACGTAGAAGGCCCCGTCCGCGGGCGCGACCTCGGTGACGCCGAGCCGGGGCAGACCGGCCAACAGCAGATCCCGGTTGACTGCATACCGGCGCACGTGCGAGTCGAGTTCGGTCCGAGACTCGGCCGTGAAGGCCTCGACCGCGGCGATCTGGGAGATCGCGGGCGGACACACGGTCATGTTCGACGCCAGCCGCTCGACCGCCCGGTGCAGCGACCGCGGCACCAGCATCCACCCGAGCCGCCATCCGGTCATCGAGAAGTACTTGGACACCGACCCGACGACCACCGCGTCGTCGGTGATCGCCCGCGCGCTCGCGGTGACCGTGTCGCCGAAGGCGATACTGTGGTAGATCTCGTCGGAGATCAGCAGCGTGCCGTGCTCCGTGCACCAGTGCGCGAGCGCCGCCAGTTCGTCCGCCGCGATGACCGTACCGGTGGGGTTGGCCGGGCTGGCGACGATCAGGCCGGCGGGCGGCCGGTCGAGCGCCTCGAGCATCGCCACCGTCGGCTGGTACCGGGTGTCCGGGCCGCAGTCGAGTTCGAGCACCCGGCAGCCCAGCGCCGCAAGGGTGTTGCGGTACGCCGGATAGCCCGGCCGCGCGACCGCCACCGTGTCCCCGGCCTCGAACGCGGCCAGGAAGATCAGGGTGAACGCGCCCGAGGACCCGGTGGTGACGACCACGTCGTCGGCATCGACCGGCACGCCCGACTCGTCGCTGTGGTACTGCGCGATTGCCTCGCGCAGCGCGGGGATGCCGAGGGTCTCGGTGTAACCGAGCAGGTGCGAGTCCAGCGCCGCCCGGGCCGCGGCGAGCACCGGGGCGGGCGCCGAGGTCGACGGCTGTCCGGCCGCGAGCGTGATCACGTCGCCGTGGAGTCGTTGCCGCTGCGCCGCCGCTTTCCACACGTCCATCACGTGGAAGGGGGCGATGCGCGCGCGGGACGACTCGGTTCTCATGACCTCGACGCTAGCGCCCGCCCCGGCGCCGGGGCGAGTCGATCACGGCACCCTCAGAGCCGGCGCGCCAGCGCCCGCCCGGCGGCGCGGCCCGAGAAGATGCATCCGCCCAGGAACGTGCCCTCCAGCGCCCGATAGCCGTGCACGCCGCCGCCGCCGAACCCGGCCACTTCACCGGCCGCGTACAGTCCGTCGAACGGTGTGCCGTCGGGGCGGATCACCTGCGAATCGAGGTCGGTCTCCAGACCACCGAGCGTCTTGCGGGTGAGCAGGTGCAGCTTGACCGCGATCAGCGGGCCGTTGCGCGAATCGAGGATGCGGTGCGGCTTGGCCACTCGAACGATCTTGTCGCTCAGATACTGTCGCGCCGCGCGGATCTGCGCGACCTGGAAGTCCTTGCTGTAGTTGTTGCGAACCTCGCGGTCGCGCGCGATCAGTTCGCGCTCGATGTCCTCGAAACGCAGCAGCGGCTCATCGGTCAGCGCGTTCATCCCGTCGACCAGATCCCGCAGGTTGTCCTTCACGACGAAGTCGACCCCGTGGCGCTTGAACGCCTCGATCGGCCCGGGCGCACCCTTCTTGACTCGCTGCAGCAGCAGCTTGAGGTCCCGGTTGGTGAAGTCCGGGTTCTGTTCGGATCCGGAGAGTGCGAACTCCTTCTCGATGATCTGCTGGTCGAGCACGAACCAGGTGTACTCGTGGCCGGTGCGCAGGATGTGCTCGAAGGTGCCGAGGGTGTCGAATCCGGGGAAGTTCGGCGACGGCAGGCGTGTCCCGGCGGCGTCGAACCACATCGACGACGGCCCGGGGATGATCCGGATGCCGTGGCCGGGCCAGATCGGATCCCAGTTGGTGATGCCCTCGGTGTAGTGCCACATGCGGTCGCGGTTGACGATGCTGCCGCCGGCCGCCTCGGCGATCCCGAGCATCCGCCCGTCGACGTGGGCCGGTACGCCCGTGAGCATGTGCGCGGGCGGCGTCCCCAGCCGCGCCGGCCAGTTTCTCTTCACCAGTTCGTAGTCGCCGCCGATGCCGCCCGACGTCACGACCACCGCCTGCGCCGTGAACTCGAACTCCCCCACGGCCTTCCGTGAACTGGCGACGCCGCGGGCCGCGTCGGACTGCTCGAGCACCGTGCCGCGCACACCGGTGACCGCGCCACCGTCGACCACCAGCTCGTCCACCTGGTGCCGGTGCGCGAACCTGACCAGACCACGCCGCTCGGCATCGCGCACCCTTCGCAGGAACACCTCGACCACCCCCGGCCCGGTGCCCCAGGTGATGTGGAAGCGCGGCACCGAGTTGCCGTGTCCCAGAGCCGCTCCCGCACCGCGTTCGGCCCAGCCCACCGTCGGCATGACGCGAAGTCCGAGGTCGTGCAGGTAGCGTCGCTTCTCGCCCGCCGCGAATTCCACATAGGCCTGCGCCCATCGGCGCGGCCAGAGGTCCTCGCGGTCGCGGTCGAAGCCGGCGCTGCCGAGCCAGTCCTGCATGGCCAGGTCGTAGGAGTCCTTGACGCCCATCCGCCGCTGCTCGGGGCTGTCCACCAGGAACAGCCCGCCAAGCGACCAGAACGCCTGGCCGCCGACGTTCGCCGGGTTCTCCTGGTCCACCACCAGAACCCGGCGTCCGGCCGCGGTCAATTCGTGGGTGGCGACCAGACCGGCCAGACCCGCTCCGACGACGATGACCTCCGCATCGACCTTCACTCCCGATCCCCTTCCACCGGTTCGCTGTACGACGTGAGAACCCGGACGAACAGGTCCCGCCGCAAGTCCCACACCCGCGCGTCGTCGGGTTCGACGAGACATTGCACGCTCGTGCCGTCGTGCACGGCGACCAGTGCCCGACCGAGATCCGCCGGGTCGCCGAGGATGCGGCGCCCGCCCGCGGCCAGCAGGCGCCGCACCACCTGCACCAGCGCAGCGGTGATCGCCTGCTCGCGGGCCGCGAGCGCCTTCTTGAGCGAGGGTGTGCGCAGCGCGTGCGCGGTGAACTCCGCATTGACGCGATACCAGCGGTCGTCGACCGGCACGGCGTCGGCCATCTGCGTGGTCACGGCGGCGAGCATGTCGTCCGCCTGGGCGGCGGCGCCGGCTGCGGCGACGCGGTCTGCGGCGGCGGTGAAGTCCTCCACAAGTTGCCGGGAGCGCTGCTCCCACATGGCCAGGAACATCTCGTCGAGCGAGGCGAAGTTCGAGTAGAAGGCGCCGCGCGTGTAGCCGCCGCGCTCACAGACCTGCTCGACGGTGGACCTGCCGAAACCGTTGTCGGCGAACACGTCCAGCGCGGCGTCGAGCAGACGCTGCCGGGTCTCGGCGCGACGGCGGGTGACCCGCTTGGCCCCGGGCTGGTCGGTTCTCGGCGTCATCGTCCACTCACCTCCGCGCTGCCTGCACTGCCGACTACACGATACAGCGGTGTATTGGATGCGCGGATGCATGCGAAGGCCGCGGTGGTCGGGAACTGCCCGACCACCGCGGCGTGCGAACGTCAGTGCAGGTCGTTCGCGATGATGTTCTCGATGTTGCGCTCGGCGAGCGCGGTGATCGTGACGAACGGGTTGACGCCGGTGCTGCCCGGGATCAACGAGCCGTCGATCACGTACAGCCCGGGATAGCCCGGCAGCCGGCCGTAGTTGTCGGTGGCCTGCCCGAGCACGCATCCGCCGAGCGGGTGGTAGCAGAAGTCGTCGCCCCAGGTCTTGTAGACGCCGAACAGGTCGGTCCGGTAGATCGTGCCCTGCTTCTTGTTGATCGTGTCGAATACCCGCTTGGCCGCGTCGATCGACGGCTGGGTCCACCCCGACTGCCAGTTCAGCACGGACGCCCCGCTCGACTGGTCGAAGGTGAAGGTGCCGCGGTTCGGGTTCTTGGTGATCGCCAGGTACAGACTGACCCACGTCTCGATACCCGAGGGGAACGGGGCGATCTCGGCGAAGACCGGGCCGTTCGGGTCGGCCCAGTTGTTGATCCCGAGGGTCGGGATGGCCGACTGCAGCGTGCCGGTCGGATCCCAGCCCTGGTTGGCGCGGGCCACCATCACGTTGCCGTTGTTGCCCCAGCCGGCGCCGACCGCGGACGGCAGGTTCGGCAGCGCGCCCTGAGCCTTCATGGACACCAGCAGCTTGCTGGTCCCGACGCTGCCGGCCGCGAAGAAGACGCGGTCGGCGGTGACGGTCTTCTGCGCCACCACGTTGCCGTTGACGTCGTTCTGCGTCATCTGCACGGTGTAGCCGCCGCCGGTCGCCGCCGGCGCGACCTTCGTGACGGTGTGCAGTGTCGAGATGCTCAGCTTGCCGGTCGCCGCGGCGGCGGCCAGGTACGTCTTGTCGAGCGACTTCTTGCCGTAGTTGTTGCCGAAGATCACCTCTTGGGCCAGCGCGGACCGCGGCGCCGTGTTGGCCTGCTCCTGCTTCATGTAGTTGAAGTCGTAGACGTTCGGGATGAACTCGGTCTTGTATCCGGACGCCTCGGCGGTCTTCTTTCCGACCCGCGCGAACTGGTAGCACGCGGCCGACGACCACCAGCTCTGGTCGACGCTGTTCACCCCGAGCATCTGGTTGGCCCGCGGAAAGTACGTCGAGTACATCTGGCCCGCGTCGACCGACGGCAGGATCTCCTGGAAGTAGCTCTGCTGCGGGGTCACGGCCATCCCGCCGTTGACCAGCGAACCGCCGCCCACTCCGCGGCCCTGGTACACGCGCATGTTGGCGAAGTGCTCGGACGCCAGCACCCCGGCGTCGCTGGGAATGGCCTTGTCGATCGACCCGCCGGAGAAGTAGTCCGTCGGCATGTCTGTCTTGCTGCGGAACCAGAACGACCGGCCGTCCGGCTTGATCATGTTGCAGAAGACTTTCCCGTCAGAACCCGGGGCGTTCCAGTTCTGACCCATCTCGACCATGGTGACCGGAATGCCGGCCTGGGTCAGTCGCAGCGCGGTCACCGCACCGCCGTAACCGCTGCCGATCACCAACGCCGGCACCCGATCACCGGTGGCGAGCATCTTTCGCGGCGCGGCCGCGGCAGCGGTCCACAGCGACGGCAGGGCGAGCGCCCCCATCGCGGCCCCCGTGCCGATCAAGAACCGCCGGCGCGAAACCGGTCCGAATGCCCCCGCCGAAGATGAAATGCGCTTGCCCATGGGACCTCTCAAGTTGCTGTGTGCTGCATGGAGATTCCGTTATAGGCGCGTGAAGGCGTCGCGCCGTCGGCTACCGGCCGGTACTGTTCCCGGTCACTGGGTCGGCGGGGCCAAACCGTGCGATACCACTAGTTGAATCCGTAAACAAACCGTTCAGGCGGTTTCCTTTGACGCACATCGGGTTTCGACGACAAACCACACTTGTTGTCCGACCGGTCAGGTCAGGCCCGGGACCGCCGCCACGCCCTCGGAGAAGCGGATGCAGTTGCCGGTCAGCTCCACTCGCGCCCCGTCGACCACGCGGCAGCGCACGGTGCCGCCGCGTGCGGACAGCTGCCGGCCGACCAGCTCGGCCTTGCCCGATCGTTGCGCCCACAGCGGCGCGATCTGGGCGAACGCGGAACCCGTGACCGGGTCTTCGGAAACCCCTGCGCGCGAGCCGAACCACCGGCAGACGAAGTCGAATTCGCTTCCTCGACCGCCCGCCGTGACCACGACGCCCCGGGTGTCGAGCCCGGCGAGCACCGCCAGGTCCGGTGCCAGCTCACGCACCGTGGCCGCGTCCTCGAGGACGTACACCAGGTCCATGCCCGCATAGGCCTCGGTGGCGGAGGCTCCCAGGGCGGCCGTCACCACCGGGTCGATGTCGGTGACCGCCAACGGGACCGCCGGCAGGTCCATCGTGAACCCGCCGTGCGGTCCACCCTCGCCGGCACGGTCGACGTGCAGCCATCCGCTGCGGGTCCACAGCTGCACCCGGGTTGCGTCCGGATGCACGCTGTCCAGCAGGTACGACGCGGCGGCGAGCGTCGCATGCCCGCACAGGTCGACCTCGATCGCGGGCGTGAACCAGCGCAGGTGGTAAGCGGGACAGCCCGGTTCGGGGGCCTCGACGCCCTCGGGCAGTGCGGCGACGACGAAGGCGGTCTCGGACAGGTTTTTCTCGGCGGCGATCCGCTGCAGCAACTCGTCCGCGGGCCAGTGCGGCAGCGGCATGACCGCGGCCGGATTGCCCTCGAAGAGCGCGTCGGCGAACGCGTCGATCTGGATGATCGGCACGGTCGTCGACGGGAGATGCTTCGAGGACGTGGTGTTCACCCCTGTGCAGCGATGCTGATCCGGCCCTGCTCGGCGGCCAGACCGATGTCGCTACGGAAGTGTCCACCGGGCAGCTTGATCCCGGCCAGACGCTCGTAGGCCTGGGCCCGCGCAGCCGCCAGATCGGTGCCGGTCCCGACGACGCTGAGCACCCGGCCGCCCGCGGACACCAACGCCCCCTCGTCGTTTCGCGTCGTACCGGCGTGCAGCACGCCCTCGGCGTCGGCGCCGGTGATCACGTCGCCCAGCCGGGGCCGGCCCGGGTAGTTCTCGGCGGCCAGCACGACGGTCACGGCCGCGCCGTCCTGCCAGCGCAGCGGCTCCGCATCGGCGAGCGTGCCGGTCGCGGTGGCCTTGAGCAGTTCGCCGAGCGGCGACTCCAGCAGCGCGAGCACCGCCTGGGTCTCGGGATCGCCGAAGCGGCAGTTGAACTCGACGACCGCCGGGCCGTTCTGTCCGATCGCCAGGCCCGCGTAGAGCAGGCCGCTGAACGGACAGCCGCGGCGGGACATCTCGGTCGCCACCGGCTGCACGACCTCGTCCACGATCTGCTGCACCGTCGCGTACGGCAGCCACGGCAGCGGCGTGTACGCGCCCATGCCACCGGTGTTCGGTCCGGCGTCGCCGTCGCCGACGCGCTTGTGGTCCTGCGCCGGCAGCAGCGGCACCACCGTCTCGCCGTCGACCAGGCAGAACAGCGACACCTCGGGACCGTCGAGGAAGGACTCCAGCAGTACCGGATGGCCGTTCTCGAGCAGCTCGGCGGCGTGGTCGCGCGCAGCGCTGCGATCGGTGGTGACGACGACGCCCTTGCCGGCGGCCAGGCCGTCGTCCTTGACGACCCAGTTGGGGCCGAAGCGGTCGAGCGCGGCATCGAGCTCGGCGGGGTTGTCGACGACCTCGCTGTGCGCGGTGCGCACGCCGGCTGCGGCCATCACGTCCTTGGCGAACGCCTTGGAGCCCTCGATCCGGGCGGCCGCCGCGGACGGCCCGAAGCAGGCGATCCCGGCTGCGCGCACGGCGTCGGCCACGCCGACCACCAGCGGCACCTCGGGGCCGATGACGACGAGATCCGCAGCGACATCGCGGGACAGCGCCACCACGGCCGGGCCGGAGGCGACGTCGACCTGATGCTGCTCGGCGAGCCGCGCGGTACCGGCGTTGCCGGGCGCGCAGAACAGGCCGGTGACCGACGGGTCCCGGCTCAGCGCCAATAGCAGGGCATGTTCACGGGCACCGGATCCGATGACGAGTACGCGCACGGGGTCCAGACTACGGTGCCGCGACCGCCGCCCGCGCAGGCACCGTGACCGATCGACGGGTCCGGGCCGCTACGCTGCACCGGCCCGTCCACGTCAGCAGAGGTGATCCGTGAAACGACTGTCCGCAGTGCTCGCCCTCACCGCATGTGCCGCGTTCGCTGCGGGCTGCTCGAGTTCGTCACCGGCCACGCCGTCCACCGGTACCGGCACACCCGCGACGAGCACCGGCGCCGCGACCGGTCACCCCGTGCCCGCCTCGGCCACCCGCTCGGCGCGGCCCACCTCGACGACGGCCGGCGCACCGATCGAGCGGACCACGTGCGGTCACTTCCTCACACTGACCGACCCGCAGCGCATGGACGTCGTGCGCCAGATCCGCGCGCAACTCGGCGGCAGCCCGGGCGACGACGCCTCCACCCGCTCCGGGGTCGAGGTGATCGCCGGTTACTGCGCGGCGGCGCCGGCGGACACGCCGATCTCGAAGGCGTACTCGTACTGATCCGGTCGGCTCCACACTGCGGAGTCAGCCCCGCGGCGCGATCAGGTCGTACACGCTGATCCCGTCGACGGTGCGCTCGATGAAGTGGGCCTGCACCCAGTCCGTGATCTGCGTCGACGCATCAGAGCCCTCGCGTTGTCCTCCGCCGAACATCTCGAGCATGCCCTGCATGCCGCCGCCGATGAAGTAGTGGATCTTGCCCGCGCGCACGTACTGCTGGAACTGCGCGAGCGTCGGTGACGGGTCGGTGCCGTTGAAACCGCCGACCGCCATCACCGGCAGTCGGGTCGCCAATTGGTAGCCGGAGGCGACCTGCGATCCGACGGTGGCGGCGACCCAGGTGAAGTGGCCGGCGTCGGCCTCGAGCAGCGCGGTCGTCTGAGCGCTGGGCCTCGACGCATCGAGCAGGCTGCCCGCTGCCCCGCCCATCGGCGGCCCGCCGCGACCCGCCGCCCCCGGACCGAACCCACCCGGACCGAACCCACCCGGCGGGCGACCGAACCCCATGCCACCGAACCCCATGCCACCGAAACCCCTGCCGCCGAAACCCCTGCCGCCGAAGCCCGGCGGCCGACTGTGGTGTCCACCGCCGAACCCGAACTCGCCACGGACCTGCGGTCCCGCGGACGGCATCGAGCCCTCGTGCGGCGTGGCGATCGAGTCGGCCGCATATGCCGCCGGGCCCGCCAGCCCGGTGACCAGCGCCGCCAGCACCCCGATCAGAGCGACCCGCGAGGTCACCGCCCAGCTCCCGGCCACGATCAGCGCCGCGAGCACGCCGATCACCACCACCGGCCAGCGCAGCCACGGAACGAAGTCCGGCGTGCGCCCGAGCAGTGCGCACGACCACACGGCGGTGACCACGATCGTCACGGCCAGCACCACCCGCACCCACGGCCGTGCACGCCGCTGCCAGAGCCAGACCGACCCGGCGCCCACGAGCGCGGCGACCGCCGGTGCCAGCGCGACCGTGTAGTACGGGTGGAAGATCCCGGACATGAAGCTGAACGTCAGGCCGGTCACCAGCAACCAACCGCCCCACGCCACGAACGCGGCCCGCGGCAGATGCGTGCGGGGCGCCCGGCCGCACAGCACGATCCCGGCGACGAGCAGGATCAGCGCGGCCGGGATCAGCCACGCGATCTGTCCGCCCTGCGCCGGCTCGAACATCCGCCCCAGACCGGAGCTGCCCCACATGCCGCCGCCGGGTCCACCACCGGGACCCTTGCCGCCGAAACCCCCGACACTCCCCTTCTCGTCGCCGGTGAGCCGGCCGAAACCGTTGTAGCCCAGGGTCAGGTCGAGAACCGAGTTGTTCTGGGAACCGCCGATGTACGGACGCGACGATGCGGGCCACAGCGCGACCACCGTGAGCCACCATCCCGCGGCGACGATCATCGCGCCGAGCGCGGCCAGCAGTTGCCACAGCCGCGCACCGAGCTTCGGCGGCCCCGCCAGCAAGTAAGTACAGGCGAGTGGCGGCACGACCAGCATCACCTGCAGTTGCTTGGTCAGGAATCCGAATCCGACGAACATCCCGCACAGCACCAGCCAGCGGGTGCGGCCGTCCTCCACGGCGCGCAGCACGGCCCACACACCCGCGATCATCAACAGCACCAGCAGCGCGTCGGGGTTGTTGAAGCGGAACATCACCGCGGCGATCGGGGTGAGCGCCAGGCACAGCCCCGCGAGCAGGCCCGCCTCGTCGCCGAACTGCCGTCGCACGGTGGCCCACAGCAGCGCCACGGAGGCGACGCCGATCAGGGCCTGCGGGACCAGGATGCTCCATGGGCTGAGCCCGAACAACCGGACCGACAGGTCCATCACCCACAGCGACATCGGCGGCTTGTCGACGGTGATCGAGTTGGCGGCATCGGACGAGCCGAACAGCATCGCCTTCCAGCTCACCGATCCGGCCTGCGCCGCAGCCGAATAGAAGGCATTGGCCCAGCCGGAGGCCGCGAGATCCCACAGGTACCCCACCGCGGTGCCGATCAGCAGCACGGTCAGGGCCCAGAGCTGCCACCCGACCCGGCGCTGCGCCGGTGCCGGGTCGGCGAGATGCGGTGGCACGACCGGGACGGTCGCGGTCACGACGGCGAATCAGCCTGTGCGGCAGTCTCCGCCGGCGCGTGCCGGAACACGAACCGAAGTCCGATGAACCGGATCAGGGTGGCGACCAGGTTCGCGATCACCAGCACCGCCAGTTCCACGTGCTTCGGCGCACCCGGGACCGCGCTGTGCAGGACGAACAGCGAGCCGCTGGTCAGCAACAGTCCGAGCCCGAACACGACGAGCCCCTGCAGTTGGTGTTTGGCCGCGCCCTGCGCGCCGCGCACGCCGAACGTGAACGCCCGGTTGGCGGCCGTGTTGCCGATCGCGGTGATCAGCAGCGCGACGAAGTTCGCGGCCTGTGCACCCATCACCGGGTGCAGGCCCAGGTACAGCAGCGCGTACGCGAGGGTGCTGATCACGCCGACCACGCCGAACCGCACCAGCTGCCCGACCATGCCGCGCGGCACACCGCTCACCGCGACCGGTTCGCGTCCCAGCGCCGCCCGCAGTTCCGCCACCGGAAGCGCGCCGGTCGTCAACGCCCGTCCGACCCGCACCACGCCCTTGAGGTCCGCGACCGCGGTGGCAACGATGTCCACCGTGCTGTCCGGGTCGTCGACCCAGTCGACCGGCACCTCGTGGATGCGCAGGCCCGCCCGTTCGGCGATCACCAGCAGCTCGGTGTCGAAGAACCATCCGGTGTCCTCCACCAGCGGCAGCAGCCGCCGCGCAACGTCGGTGCGGATGGCCTTGAAGCCGCACTGGGCATCCGAGAACCGGGCGTGCAGCGCACTGCGCAGGATCAGGTTGTAGCAGCGCGAGATGAATTCGCGCTTCGGTCCGCGCACCACCCGCGAGTCGCGGGACAGCCGGGTGCCGATCGCCAGGTCCGAGTGCCGCGAGAGCAGCGGCGCCACCAGCGGCATCAGCGCGTTGAGGTCGGTGGACAGGTCGACGTCCATGTACGCGACGACGGTCGCATCCGAGGCGCCCCACACCGCGCGCAGCGCACGGCCGCGGCCCTTCTCGTCGAGGTGCACCACCCGGACCTCGTCGAGTTCGGCCTCGAGCCGGCGCGCGACCGTCATGGTCGCGTCGGTGCTCGCGTTGTCCGCGATGGTGATGCGCGCCGAGTACGGGATCTCCGTGCGGACGTGCGCGTGCAGCCGCCGCACGCACCGCTCGAGATCCTTCTCCTCGTTGTACACCGGGATCACCAGGTCCAGGGTGGGCGCGGCGACTGCGCGCGGCTGCGCCGTCTCGGCTACTTCCAACGAGTTCGTCGTCATGCTGCAAGCCTGGGACCTGGAAATTTGTCGGCCCTTGGTTCTGCCTAGCAGCTTGCTGTGAGAGGGCCGCCCACCCGGGTCCGGTCCCCGTTGGCGGATTCACCCGGGATGGTCGATGCTCTTGGTCATGGCATCGGTATTCAGCATGATCATCTCCGGCGAGCTGCCCGGCCGATTCGTATGGCAGGACGACGACGTGGTCGCGTTCCTCACCATCGCCCCGGTCGCGGGGGGCCACACCCTCGTGGTGCCGCGGCAGGAGGTCGACCAGTGGCAGTCCATCGATCCGGCACTGTTCGCCCGCTGCAACGAGGTCGCCCAGTATGTCGGCCAAGCGGTGCAGTCGGCCTTCGAGGCGCCCCGCATCGGCATGCTCATCGCCGGGTTCGAGGTTGCGCACGTGCACCTGCACGTCTTCCCCGCCTGGGACATGTCCGGGTTCAACCTGGCCAAGGCCGATCCGAACACGCCGGCCGAGGTGATGGACGAGGCCCTGACCAAGCTGCGCGCAGCGCTGCGCGAGGCCGGACACGGCGAGTTCGTCCCCGCCGACTGAACCTTCCCGAGCAAATGCTTGATCGTTAGGCTGGCCGGGTGAGCACCGATCAACTCGAGCAGATGTTCGCCCGCCAGCGTTCGGTCTTCGTCGCCGACGGCTTCCCCGACGCCGCGATCCGACGCGAGCGCATCGACCGGCTCGAGGCGATGCTGCTCGACGGGCGCGAGCGTCTCTGCGATGCGCTCGCGCTCGACTACGGCACCCGGCCACAGGCGCTGTCGTTGGTCGCCGACGTCATCAGCGGGCTGAACGAGATGGCGTACATGCAGAAGAACCTCGAGCGCTGGATGCGGCCGGAGCGCCCGAAGCCGTTGGCGCGGTTGGCCGGCGTCACCATGGAGGCCCATCCGGTCCCACTCGGTGTCGTCGGCATCATCGGCCCGTGGAACTTCCCGCTGCAATTGGTCGCCCAACCGGCCGCCGCCGCGCTCGCTGCCGGCAACCGCGTCATGCTGCGCCCGTCGTCGACGACGCCGCGGATGACGCAGGTGCTTGCCGAGCTTGCGCCGCGGTTCTTCTCGGCCGACGAACTGGTGGTGGTCACCAAGGAGATCGCGTCCGGGGCCGAGTTCGCCGCGCTGCCCTTCGACCACCTGTTCTTCACCGGCTCGACCGCCACCGGCAAGCAGATCCAACGGGCCGCGGCGGAGAACCTGACACCGGTCACCCTCGAACTGGGCGGCAAGAACCCCGCCGTCGTCGCACCGACCGCCGACATCGACCGCGCCGCAACGCGCATCGGGGCGGCCCGGATGGTCAACAGCGGGCAGACCTGTCTGTCGCCGGATCTGGCCTTCGTCCCCGTCGGCCACGTCGAGAGCTTCGTCGACGCGCTGATCGGCAGCTGGCGCGACCGGTACCCGCGGGTCGCCGACAACGACCAGTACGTCTCGATCATCGACGAGCAGCAGTACCGGCGTGTGCTCGACGTGCTCGACGACGCCGCCGCGAAGGGCGCGACCATCCGGTCCGCAGCCCCGGACGGCGAACTGCTGCCGGCGGCGGCATCCCGCAAGATCGCGCCGACCGTGGTCACGGGGGTCACCGACGCGATGCGCATCGCCGACGAGGAGATCTTCGGGCCGGTACTGGCGGTGCACGGCTACGAGGACATCGCTGAGGTCATCGACTACCTGGGCGGCCGGCCGAGCCCGCTGAGCAGCTACTGGTACGGCGACGACGACCACGACTTCCGGCGCTTCTTCCGCAGCACCCGCTCGGGAAGCGTCAACCGCAACGACTTCGGGCTGGTCAACGCCATGCACCACCTGCCGTTCGGCGGGGTGGGACGGTCCGGGATGGGCTCGTACCACGGCAAGTTCGGCTTCGACACGTTCTCGCACCTGCGGCCCATCGCCGCGCACGGCTTCCCGTTCTCACTGGCCTCGATCATCGCGACGCCCTACTCGCCGACGATGACGAAGGCGATCGTGCGCTACGCCGAACAGCAGCGCAAGGCTGTCACGAAAAGGCTTGCCCGGCACCGCTGACCGCGTCGCAGTCCCCGTCGGCCCCGTCCTCATCGGCCCCGTCCGAATCGGACGGACCGACGGAGCCGGCGTCCGGGTGTCCGGGTCCGTGCGGGCGTGGCAGCGTCACCCGGAACGTCGCACCGCGGCCGGGTGCGCTGTCGAGGGTGACCGTGCCGTCGTGGGCGGCGACCAGCGCCGCGACGATCGACAGCCCCAGCCCGGTGCCGCCGCTCTCGCGGGTCCGCGACGTGTCGGCGCGGTAGAAGCGTTCGAAGACGCGCTCGGCGTCCTCGGCGCTCAGGCCCGGACCGTTGTCGGCGACCTCGAGGAACGCCTCGGTGGCGCCGGTCCCCACCCGGATTGTCACAGTCGCCGAGACCGGCGTGTACCGCAGGGCGTTGCTGACCAGGTTGCCGAGCACCTGGCGCAGCCGGGCGTCGTCGCCGAGGACCTCCGGGGTGCCGGGCCCGTCGACCACCTCGAGCCGGATGGTGCGCACCGGGTCGACGGCCTTCGCGTCGTGCACGGCATCGGTGGCCAGCACCAGCAGGTCGACAGGCAGCCGTTCGAGCGGCCGCTGCGCGTCGAGCCGGGCGAGCATCAGCAGGTCCTCGACCAGGATGCCCATTCGCGAGGCCTCGCCCTCGATGCGCTTCATCAGCAGACCGGTGTCGCGGGCGGCCCCCTGTCGGTAGAGCTCGGCGAACCCGCGGATGGTGGTCAGCGGCGTGCGCAATTCGTGGCTGGCGTCGGTGATGAACCGGCGCATCTTCTCCTCGGACCGGCGCGCGGCCGCCTCCGACTCCTCGGTGGCGGCGAACGCGCGCTGGATCTGGGTGAGCATGCCATTGATCGACTTGAACAGCCGACCGACCTCGGTTCCGCTGTCGCCCTCGGGAACTCGGCTGTGCAGGTCACCCTCCGCGATGGCTGCGGCGGTCTTCTCCACCTCGGTCAGCGGTTCCAGGCTGCGCCGCACCACCAGGTAGCCCAGACCGCCGAGCACGACCAGGACGGCGCTGCCGATGAGCAGTTGCAGCCAGATCAGGTGGGTGACGGTGTCGTCGACGTCGGTCAGTTCGATGGCCACCGTGGCGATGCCGTAAGTCGAGCGGGTGGTGACCGCACGCCAGCGGGCGTTCGAGTCGTCCGCCGAACCGATCGTTACCGGGGTCGGGCCGACATCACCGTTCGCCGGCAGCAGCGGCTCGGCGGATCCGTCGTTGACGACCTGCTTCGGCGAACCGTCGGTGGGGATGATCTGCACGAAGAACGGCGTCGGCGGGCGCCCGGGACCGGGCCGGCTCTCCGGCGGGATCACCCGGAACTCGCGATGCGGCTTGGCCCAGCCGTCCGCCGCCCCGAGCAGCTGCGCATCGGTGCGCGAGATCAGCGAACTGCGCAGGGCAGAGGTGACCGCGAACCCGGAGGCCAGCAGACCCAGCCCGACGAGCACGAGCAGGGTGGCGACCAGTGTGACCCGCAACGGAATCCCGCGCGACCACCGGTGCGCCCGCTGGGTCATCGCGGCTCGCGCAGGACGTACCCGACGCCACGCAGGGTGTGGATCAACCGCTTGTCCCCCGTGTCGATCTTGCGGCGCAGGTAGGAGACGTACGACTCGACGACATTGACCTCGCCGCCGAAGTCGTAGTGCCAGACGTGATCGAGGATGCGCTGCTTGCTCAGCACCGTCCCCGCGTTGACCATGAAGTACCGCAGCAGGGTGAACTCGGTCGGCGACAGCGAGACCTGCACCCCGTCCTTCCACGCCTCGTGGGTGTCCTCGTCGAGGACGATGTCGGCGAAGCACAGCTTGGACGACTCCGGAGCGGCCGAGGACTTGCCAGTGCGCCGCAGGATGGCCTCCAGTCGCGCCATGACCTCCTCGAGGCTGAACGGCTTGGTGACGTAGTCGTCCCCGCCGAGGGTCAATCCGGTGACCTTGTCCTCGACTGAGTCGCGCGCGGTCAGGAACAGGGCGGGCGCATCCATGCCGTCGCCGCGGAGCCGACGCAGCAGCCCGAACCCGTCCATGCCCGGCATCATCACGTCGAGGATGACGACGTCGGGGCGGAAACTTCGCGCCCTGTCGAGGGCGCTCGGACCATCGGCGGCGGTCTCGACGTCGTACCCGACGAACTGCAGACTGACCGAGAGCAGTTCGACGATATTGGGTTCGTCGTCGACCACGAGCACCTTGGCGCCCTTGGCCGTGGAAGGGTTCACTACGGCGGCATTGGCTGAGGTCACGCTTTCCATTCTGCCGACTTCCGCTGTGTCCGGCCTGGTCACTTCCTGTGAGTACTCTGGGAATTCTCACAGACTTGACTCGGAGCGTCTCCGCCGGTACTGGTGAAGACGTCGACCCGACCCCCGGACGAGGTGCGCCGTACCCGGTCAGCGAAAAGACGGCGCTTCAGGAGGCGGCCTCGTCATGGCTTGGGTCACTTTGTTGTTGGCAGGAGTCCTCGAAGCGGTGTGGGCGACAGCGCTCGGCAAGTCGCACGGCTTCACCCGGCTCGCGCCGTCGCTGATCTTCGTCGTCGCACTGGTGCTGAGCATGCTGGGCCTCGCCCACGCCACCCGCACCCTGCCGGCCAGCACCGCATACGCGGTGTGGGTCGGGATCGGGGCGTCGCTGACCGTCGCGTACGCCATGATCACCGGTTCCGAGTCCGCGTCCGCGCTCAAGATCGCCTTCGTCGCGGGGATCGTGGTCTGCGTGACCGGCCTGCACCTCGTGTCCCAGTCCTGAATCACCCCGTCCCGAGCACTCCGGTCCCGGGCCGAAGGGCTGGGACCACACCGGCGGTGACGATAAGGTCTGCGCATGGGTTTGATGGACGTGTTCACGCTCCCGGTCCGGGTGACCGTCGCCGCGACGCAGGCGACGCTCGGGATGGGGCAGTTGGTCGCGCCCGACGGCCCGATCCGCCGTAAGGGCGGATACGCCGACCAGTTCGCGATGGTGCTCGGCCCTGGCGGCCTCGTCGAACAGCTCACCCGGACGCTCGCCGACCCGAACGGCCCGGTCGTGCTGCTGCAGCGGCTCACCGCGGTCACCTCCGACGACCGCCCGCTCGGTCGCGCGCTGGCGCCCGGCGGGGCGCTCGACCGGGTCCTCGCCGAGGACGGCGTCGTCGAGCGGTTCACCAGCCCGGGCGGCTCGGTCGACCGGATCCTCGCCGAGGGCGGCCCGCTGGACCGTCTCATGCAGGACGGCGGCCCGCTGGACCGGCTGCTCCAGCGCGAGGGCCTGATCGACCGGCTGGTCGCCAAGGACGGTCCGATCGACAAGTTCACCGAGCCCGGCGGCCTGATCGAGCGCGTTCTCGCCGAGAACGGACCGCTTCAGCAGTTGTTCGCCGAGGGCGGTCCGGTCGACCGGCTGCTCGCCAGCGGCGGCGCTCTGGATCGGGTCACCGAGGAGGGCGGACTGCTCGAGCGGGTGCTGCGCGAGGACGGTCTCGCGCAGCAGCTTCTCGAGGACGGCGGCTTCCTCGAGAAGCTCACCGCCGAGGGCGGCACCCTCGACCAGCTGCTCGAGCTCGGCGACACCCTCGAGTCGCTCAAGGAACTCGAGCCGACGCTGCTGTCGCTGCAGGAGACCGTGCTGGCACTGAACCGGGTGGTCGAGCCACTGACCGACCTGGTCGCGCGCATCCCCGGCACCCGCCGCAAGCGCCCGATCCGCGGCAGCGAGGTCTACACCCAGATCGAGCACGACCCCTCGGCCTGAGCGTCGCTGTCGTCGCCGGCTCACGCAGGATCGAACGGTTCGGGCGCCTCGTGACCGCGTGTCTCGTGGCGGCGCGGCGGGGGCGGTCCGGGGTCGGGGACGGTCCCCCGCAGTCCGGCCGGCCGCATCAGCAGCCGCTCACGGTGGCGCTCCTCGGTCAGATCGTGCAGCCGGGCCTCCAGCAGGTTCGTCAGCGTGATCATCCCGACCGGTTCCCCGTCCTCGACGACCGGCGCGACCGACACGTGGTGCTCGGCGAACTCGTACGCCACGTGCCGCAGGGTGTCGTTCGTGCGGACCACCACCGCCGGCGCGGCGGTGCCGTCCTCGTCGAGCAGCCCCCGGGCCCGCACCACCGCGTCGGGGTCACTGCTCATCACCTCCTCGGCAAAGAAGGTCTCCAGCGGGTCGGTGGAGTACTCGCGGGTCAGGTGCAGCCCGCGACGCGAGATCTTCTCGGTCAGCACCGACCGCTTGAGCACCAGCACCGAGAGCGTGTAACCGGCGGTGGAGGCGATCAGCAGCGGCAGCGCGGCGCCCCACACGTGGGTCAGCTCGAGGGTGAAGACGACGCCGGTCAGCGGGGAGCGCATCACGCCGCCGACCACTGCGGCCAGGCCGAGCATCGCCCAGAAGCCGGGGATCATCGCCGGGAAGAGCATGCCCTCGAGGGCGCCGAGCGAGCCGCCGATCATGAACACCGGCGCCAGCACGCCGCCGGAGGTCCCCGAGCCCAGCGACCCGGACCAGATGATCGTCTTGACGAACAGGATCCCGAGGATCAAGCCGAGGGTGGCCTTGCCGGTGAGCAGCTCGTCGATGACGTCGTAGCCGACGCCGAGTGCACGCGGTTCGATCAATCCGCCGATGCCGATGATCACGCCGCCGATCGCGGGCCACCACATCCAGTGGATCGGCAACCGCCCGAAGCCGTCCTCCGCCTTGTAGACCAGCCAGGTGGCGACCACCGCGAGCAGGCCGCCACTGACGCCGACGACGACGGCGAGCAGGTTCGCGATGGTGGTCACGTGCAGGCCGGCCGCGTCGACGGGGAAGATCGGCCCGGTGCCGATCAGGTAGCCGCGGACGACGGTGGCCACCGCGACCGCGGCGACCACCGGGGTGAAGCTGCGCGGCCGCCACTCGAACAGCAGCAGTTCGACCGCCAGCAGCACCGCGGCCATCGGCGAGTTGAAGGTCGCGGCCATCCCCGCCGCGGCGCCCGAGACCAGCAGCGTCTTGCGTTCGTCGGCGGTCAGGTGCAGGCTCTGCGCGAGGATCGAGCCGATCGCCCCGCCGGTCATGATGATCGGGCCCTCGGCGCCGAACGGTCCACCGGTGCCGATGCTGACCGCGGCCGAGATCGGTTTGAGCACAGCCACCTTCGGCTGCACGGTGCTGCCGCCGGTGAGAATCGCCTCGATGGCCTCGGGCATGCCGTGGCCCCGGATCTTCTCGGAACCGAACCGCGCCATCAGCCCGACGATCAGGCCGCCGACGATCGGGGCCGTGAGGATCAGCCACCACGGATCGTGCGCGCCGCTGGGGGCGACCAGCGCGGTGTCCACCCGCTGATAGAAGACGAGGTTGGTGACCAGCCCGATCAGTTTGAGCAGGGCCCACGCCGCCAGTCCGCCGAAGGCTCCGACGACCAGCGCCCACGCCGTCACCATGAGCATCCGCGGTTTGACCGAGAAGTCGCCCAGGTACGCCGCCCGGCTCTCGTGGCGACCGCCGTCGGCCGCGGCGGTGGCCCTGCCCCCGGTCACAACGGAACCGGCCCGTGCAGGTCAGCCGTGTACTCCTCGCCGACGACCTGGTGGAAGTGCTCGAGTCCGGCGACCGTCTGCGCCAGTTCGCCCGGGGCGAGCCGGGACAGGATCCGGGACAACTCCCGGTGCCGCCAGTCGAGCACCTTGTCGACGACGTCATGACCATGCGGACTCAACTCGAGGGTCACCACGCTGCGGCTACGCGGATCCTCGCCGCGCAGCACGTGCCCGGAGGCGTGCAGGCGGTCCGCGAGCCGGGTCACCGACGACGCACCGAGGCCGAGCGCCTCGGCCACCCGGGACGAGGCCACACAGCCGAGATCGTTGAGCGCGAGCATCATTCGGAACTGCGGCAACGACACCTCACCGTCGAGGATCTCCAAGCTGTGCAGCGCCACCCCGATCAGGTCGCGAGTGGCGGTCTGGAAGGCGTTGATCTCGGGGTCGGTGGGCTGGTGCGCGGCAGACATGGCACAAGTATTGCACTGCGCAAATGTTGAGAGTCGTCGTTGCCGAAACTGCCGGTCACCGGTGACCGGCGGGGCGACATCGGCGGCGGAAACCCCTGGCGGTTACCCTGATGCGGTCACTCGGACACCCGGCGGTGGGGCTCGCCGGAACCAACCGCGGTCCTCGCGCCGCCAACGGTCCCTACCCAAGCGTTTCGTTGCATGGGCAGGAGGAACCGATGGCCGGATACGACCGGCGGGAACTGGCGGCGATCTTCGTGGGCGGCGCCGTGGGCACCGCGGCCCGCGCCGCGCTGGGCACGGTGCTGGTGAGCAATCCGCACGGCTGGCCCTGGTCGACGTTCGTCGTCAACATCGTCGGCGCGGCGCTGCTGGGCTATTTCTCGACGAGGCTGCAGGAGCGCCTACCGCTGTCGAGTTACCGGCGGCCGATGCTGGGCACCGGGGTCTGCGGCGGCCTGACCACGTTCTCGACGATGCAGGTCGAGACGGTGCTGATGCTGCAGCACGGCGAGTACCTGCTGGCCTCGTCCTATGTGGTGGCGAGCGTGATCTGCGGACTGCTCGCGGTGCACCTGGCGAGTTCGGCGACGCGTCGCGTGCGGGTGCTGGCATGAGCGTGGCAATCTGGGCGGGCGTGATGGTCATCGGCGGCTGCGGCGCGGTGCTGCGTTTCCTCGTGGACTCCACGGTGTCCCGGCGCACCGGGCGCGGATTCCCCTTCGGCACACTGGCGGTCAACATCAGCGGCGCGGTCGCGCTGGGTCTGGTCACCGGCCTCGCGCTCGGCCACACAGCCACGCTGCTGGCGGGCACCGCGGCGGTCGGCGCCTATACGACGTTCTCGACCTGGATGTTCGAGACCCAGCGGATGAGCGAGGAACGCCGGCTTGCCGCCGGGGCGCTCAACGTCGTGCTCAGCCTCGCGGCCGGCCTCGCCGCCGCGGCCGTGGGCCACTGGATTGGAGGGCGGTTGTGAGTGACGGACACGGCGCGACGGGACCGCTCCTGACCGACGGGTTGAAGCTGACCGCGTATTTCGGTGAGCGGCAACGGACCTCGGAGGGATTCCTGGCCGACGCGATCGTCGGCAGGTTCACCGAACAGCAGGTCGCCGCGTCGGTGGTGCTCCGCGGGGTGGAGGGCTTCGGCGTCAAGCATCGGCTGCGCACCGACCAGTTGCTGAGCCTGTCGGAAGACCCGCCGATGGCCGCCGCCGCCGTCGACACGACCCCGCGCATCGAGAAGCTGCTGCCGGCGATCGGCGCGCTCGAACACCGCGGGCTGGTCACGCTGGAGCATTCCCGGCTGCTGCGCAGCGCACCCGCGACGATCGAGCTGCCCGAGGATCTCCACGAGGCGGCCAAGGCGACCATCTACCTGGGCCGACACGAACGGTGTTCGCGCCGGCCGACGTTCGTCGAGGTCTGCGAGTTGCTGCATCGGCGCGGCGCCGCCGGGGCGACCGTCCTGCTCGGCGTCGACGGCACGGTCGCCGGTCGCCGCGAACGCGCGAGGTTCTTCTCCGGCAACGCGAACGTGCCGCTGATGGTCCACACGATCGCCCCCGGACCGCTGATGGCCGAGGTGCTGCCTGAGGTCGCGGCGCTGCTGCACGAACCGATGATCACGCTCGAGCGGGTACGGGTCTGCAAGCGCGACGGCACGCTGTTCGACCGCCCGCACCCCTTACCTGCGACCGACGCCCACGGACTTCCGTTGTGGCAGAAGCTGATGATCTACACCGACGAGTCCGCACGGCACCAGGGCATGCCGATCCACCGCGCACTGATCCGGCGGCTGCGGCAGATCTCCCCGGCGCGGGGCGCCACCGCGCTGCGAGGGATCTGGGGATTTCACGGCGACGACCGACCGCACGGCGACAAGCTCTTCGCGCTGGGGAGGCACGTCCCGGTGACCACGGTGGTCATCGACACCCCAGGGAACATCGCCGCCGTGTTCGACGTGGTCGACGAGCTCACCGCCGAGCACGGGCTGGTCACCAGCGAGATGGTGCCGGCGCTTGCGGCGCTCGGACCCGACGGCGACCCCCACGGTCTGCACCTGGCGCGCCACCGCTACCCGTGAGCGCGGCACGAACACGCATGGCACGGGCTGCGGATGCTGCGGATCGAGCGCGTTGAGCACGTATCCGGCGGCGACCGGCGATCCGGCGATCGCCATGTGGTCGGAGTAGTCCTGGCTGCAGTTGTCCTGCACGACGATGTTGGTCGTATGCGGACCGGGGACCTGACCGCTCGTGTACGGCACCACGAACTCGTCGTACCGGGTGGAGATGTTGGTGTAGGTCACGCCCGGCGCGTACGGGCCGCCGTCGGCGTTCATCTTCTTGATCAGGTTCGAGCCCGAGGCCATCTCCAGACAGGACGGGCACAGCTTGCCCATCGTCGCATCGGTCACCGGGGTCAGGCCGAACTGCTTGACCCCGGCCAGGATCTCGCCGGCGCCGAACGCATCGGTGCCCTCCCACAGCGGCGCGAGCGAGACGTACTTGTCGACCTTGGGCGCACCACCGAGGAACCGCACGTAGTAGTTCGGCATCAGCGTGCCCTGCGAGTGGCCGACGAAGTCGACCTTGCTCGCCCCCGTCGCCGCGAGCACCTTGTCGACGAAGACCGAGAGTTGCTGCGCGCTCTGCTCGATCGGCATCATGCCGCCGATCGCACTGACCGGCCACGGGGTGCCGGGCAGCGCTCCGTACGTCAGGCCGAACACGCAGTAGCCCGCGTTCTTCAGCAGCGGTACGTAGGTGCCCCAGTTGGTCTGCACTCCCCCGGCGGTGCCGTGCAACAGGATGACCGGCTCCGGATGCGCCGCGGTCGGCTTGCAGTTCCAGTCGTTCTCACCGGGCAGCGATCCGCCCGGGTGGAGCAGCTCCGGACCGATGCCGGAGAAGAAGTTGTACGGCACCGGGACGGGCGCCGGCGCCGGGTCCGCCCCGGCGATCGCAGGCGCCGCCAGCGCCGACGCGACGAGCGTCAACGCGGCCACGACAACGGACACATACCACTTACGCATGGGACCCCCGGGCGACGATTCGATGTACGAGGCGGCCAACCTAACACCGGCCTCGACCGACTGAACGTGTTTCAGAAACAATCGGTCCGGGCAGGATCGGCGGTTGCCGGCGTGGTGTTCAGGCGTCCTCGACCATCGCGGAACACGTTGCAGGTGAGGAGCTGCGGATGATGTCGATCGGATCAAGAATTGAGAGCTGGAGAAGGGACTTGAACCCTCAACCGCCCGATTACAAGTCGGGTGCGCTACCAATTGCGCCACTCCAGCACCGGCCCGCGAGCGGACCTGCCTCATCCTATCGGCCGCGTCACCGACGCTCACACCCACATCAGGCTGTGGGCCGGACGCCGACCCACTAGCGTTGACCGCATGAGCACATCGGAGATCGCCACCGTCTTGGCATGGCACGACGCCCTCAACGACGGCGACCTGGACACCCTGCTCCAACTGTCCAGCGACGACGTCGAGATCGGCGCACCGCAGGGCGCGGCCCAGGGACTCGCCGCACTGCGCGACTGGGCCGACGATGCCGAGACCACACTGACCCCGGGCAGGATGTACGTCCACCACGGCGTGGTGGTGTGCGAGGAGACCGCCACGGGCGGGGTGGTGCCGGACACCGCGGGCGAGGGCGGAGTCATGGCGATCGCCTTCCGCGTCGTCGAGGACCATGTGGTCTCGGTGTTCGTCCACCCGAGCATCGACGGCGCACTGGCCGCCACCGGTCTCGAGCTCAGCGACCTCGTCGACAGCTGATCTCGGCCGGGATGCGATTGCCGCGCAACCCGTTCCGCCGCACCGGCAGACCCAGCCGGGCGACGGCGGACACGGTTGCGCCGCCGCCGTCTCCGCTGCGGCCGATCGACCTCACCGACGACGCGGAGGTCACCGCCGCGCTGCGGCTGTCGATGAAGGTCGGCGAGGTGTTGCTGGCCTCGGGTACCGGCGCGATGGACACGATGACGCAGATCGCGCAGGTCGCCGCCGCCTACGGGCTGACCCAGTGCGATGTCGAGGTCACCTACAACGCGATCTCGATCAGCGCCCGGCGTGGGCCTGTCCTGCCCCCGGTTTCGTCGATCCGGATCGTGCACTATCGCGCGCACGACTTCACCCGGCTCGCCGAGGTGGACCGGCTGATCCGGCGGTTGCGCCGCGGCGAGCTCACCGTCACCGAGGCGTATGAGCACCTCGACGCCATCACCGGGGCCCCGCACCCGTACGCACGGTGGCTCGCCACCGCGGCCTGGGCGGCGATGGCCGGATCGATCGCCGTGCTGCTGGGCGGCGGGGCGCTGGTCGCCGTCGTCGCGTTCCTGACCACGGTCGTCATCGACCGGACCAATCGCCGCCTCAACCGGCTGGGTCTGCCCTACTTCTTCCAGCACTTCACCGGTGGCGTGATCGCGAGCCTGCCCGCGGTGCTGCTGTTCACCCTGCACCTGGACATCCGGCCGTCGCTGGTCATCGCGGCCGGCGTGGTGGTGCTGTTGCCGGGCCTGTCGCTGGTCGGCTCGGTGCAGGACGCGATCACCGGCGCGCCGGTCACCGCCGGCGCCCGCTTTTTCGAGGTGATGGTGCTGACCGCGGGCATCATCGGCGGCGTGGCGGTCGCACTGCGGGTCGCATCCGGGCTCGGCACCACCCTGCCCAACGTCGCGCCGTCACAGTTCACCGGCAACCTGACCGAACTGCTGCCGAAGGTCGCCTCGGGCGCGTTCGCGGCCGCGTTCTACGCGCTGGCCTGCTACGCGGAACGGCGCGCCCTGCTGGTCGCGGGCCTGGCCGGCGCCACCGGCAGTCTGGTCGTGATCATCGTGCTGCACTTCGGCGTGGGGCCGGTTTTCGGATCGGCGTGCGCGGCCACCGTGGTCGGCTTGGCCGGCGGTCTGATGGCCCGCCGTGCGCTGACCCCGCCGATCGTCGTCGCAGTCGCCGGCATCACCCCGCTGCTTCCCGGCCTGACCGTCTACCGCGGGCTCTACGCGTTCATCAACGACCAACCGCTGACCGGGTTCTCCGAGCTGGCCTCGGCTACGGGCATCGGTGCCGCGCTGGCCGCCGGCGTCGTGCTCGGCGAATGGGTCGCCCGCACGCTGCGCCGGCCGCAGATCCTGCGGCCCGGAATGCTCGACCGCACCGGCCTTCGTCGCCCGATCAGTCCCCGCAGGCCCGGCCGGTGACGCACAATCGAAGCCATGAACGCGGCAGGCGCCCGCTTCACCGGCCATGGACATGCCCCGCACGGCCACTACGGCATCGACGCGCCGCTGATCCCGCTGAGCTATGCACTCGGCGCGGTCGTCGCTCTGGTGGTCGCCGCCTTCGCGGTGGCGCGTGGCTGGGGCGCCTCCCTGTGGACGCCGCTGGCCATCTGCCTGGCCCTGCTGGTGTGCGCCGCACTGTTCCTGCACGCCTCGCTGCGCGGAAAGCGCCGGGCATGGCGACAGCAACTCGACGAACTCGACCTGCAACCGGGCTGCCGGGTGCTCGACCTGGGCTGCGGGCGGGGCGCGGTGCTCATGGCGCTCGCCCATCGGATCGCGCCGCCCGGCCGCGCCGTCGGTGTGGATCTGTGGCACAACATCGACCAGTTCGGCAACGCGCCTGCCGCGGCCGAACACAATGCCGAGGTCGAGGGCGTCGAGGACCGGGTGCAGCTGTGCACCGGCGACATCACGGCGCTCCCCTTCGCCGACGACAGCTTCGACCTGATCGTGTCCAGCCTGGCGATCCACAACATCGCGGCCCCTCAGGACCGCACGACCGCGGTGCGGGAGGCGGTACGGGTACTGCGACCCGGCGGCACCCTGGCGATCATGGACCTGTCCTTCGCGCGCCGGTACCTCGATGCCCTCCGGGACCCGCCCATGCGGGATCTGCGGGTCCGTGACCTCGGCTGGCATATGTGGTGGACCGGTCCGTGGATGCGCACCTGGCTGGCCACCGCGACCAAAGCTGAATCGGAACAGGTGCCGGGAGGAGGCTCTCAAGTGGCATAGTCCGACCGTGCTCTCCTAGAGTCGCAGTACACACCACTGGAGGAAGCACCATGCCTGGCAAGACCACCGACGCCGACGTCCTCGCCGACGACGAACTCGAACCCCTTACCGACGAGACCGCCCGACAGGCCCAGCGCGTCGTCGCCGCCCACGCCGTCGACGCCGACGAGTGCCGGACGCTGCTGTCGATGCTCGGCATCGCGCCCGCGCCCAAGATCAACTAGCGGCGACGGTGAGTCCCACCGGCACGTCCGACTTCGTGGTGGTCGCCAACCGGCTGCCCGTAGACCTCGAGAAGCTCCCAGACGGCAGCACCCGATGGAAGCGGAGTCCCGGTGGGCTGGTCACCGCCCTCGAACCGATCCTGCGTAGCAACCGCGGCGCCTGGGTGGGCTGGCCCGGCGTGCCCGACGTCGAGGTCGAGCCGATTGTCGAGGAGGGGCTGCAGCTGCATCCGGTGCCGCTGAGTTCGGCAGAGCTGTCGAACTACTACGAGGGCTTCTCCAACGCCACCCTGTGGCCGCTCTACCACGACGTGGTGGTCAAGCCCGTGTACGACCGCGACTGGTGGAACACCTATGTCGAGGTCAACCGGCGCTTCGCCGAGGCCACCGCGGCCACCGCCGCGCAGGGCGCCACCGTCTGGGTGCAGGACTACCAGCTCCAGCTGGTCCCGAAGATGCTGCGGATGCTGCGGCCCGATGTGACCATCGGCTTCTTCCTGCACATCCCGTTCCCCCCGGTGGAACTGTTCATGCAGTTGCCGTGGCGGCGGGAGATCATCGAGGGCCTGCTCGGCGCCGACCTGATCGGCTTCCACCTGCCCGGCGGGGCCGAGAACTTCATGTATCTCGCCCGCAATCTACTGGGCTTGAACACCACCCGCGCCTCGATCGGCACCCGCTCGCGCTTCGGTGAGATCAACGTCGGTTTCCGCTCGGTACGCGTCGGCGCCTTCCCCATCTCGATCGACTCCAGCGGTCTCGACGAGCTCGCCCGCAGCCGGGCCGTCCGTAACCGCGCCGCGGAGATCCGCCGCGAACTGGGCAACCCGGAGCGCATCATGCTCGGCGTCGACCGGCTCGACTACACCAAGGGCATCGACATCCGGCTGCGGGCGATCCGCGAACTCCTCGAGGAGGACCGGCTCGATCCCGCGCAGAACATCATGGTGCAGTTGGCCACCCCCAGCCGGGAACGCGTCGAGCACTACGTGCGGATGCGTAGCGCCATCGAGGAGCAGGTCGGGCGCATCAACGGCGAGTACGGACAGGTCGGGCACCCGGTCGTGCACTACCTGCACCGTCCGATCGACCGGCACGAGCTCATCGCGTTCTTCGTCGCGGCCGACCTCATGCTGGTCACCCCGTTGCGCGACGGCATGAACCTGGTGGCCAAGGAGTACGTCGCCTGCCGCAGCGACCTCGGCGGCGCCCTGCTGCTCAGCGAATTCACCGGCGCGGCAGCGGAATTGCGCCAGGCCTATCTGGTGAACCCGCACGATCTCGACGGTGTGAAGAACACCATGATCGAGGCGTTGACCCAGGACCGCGAGGAGGGTCGCCGGCGGATGCGGTCGCTGCGGCGCCAGGTGCTCGCCTACGACGTGGACCGCTGGGCCCAGTCGTTCCTCAGCGCGCTTCGCAACGGGCGCTGACGCATTCGGGCGCCGCACCCGGTCCGTTGACGGAACCGGGTGAGGCGCCCGAATGGTGCGAGCTGTCCTTAGATGGTCTCGAGCCCGCCGACGAGCCAGTTGCCGTCGACCTTCTTCATGTCCATCTTGATCCGGCTCGGGGTGAACGACGCGTTGGGTCCGGTGTTGCCGTTGGCGATCTGGTTGACGAACAACAGCACCACCGCCGAGTCCGGGGTGGTCGAGATCGGTGCCTGACCGACCACGATCGCCTTGACCGTGAGCTGCTTCTCCTTCGCCGCCGGCACCACCTGTTGCTTGACCAGGGTGTCGAACTGCTTCTTGAAGTCGCCGGTCAGCCCGTTGCTGGCGGCGGCCATCTCCTTCTCGACGTTCCCGTAGTCGTACGAGAACATCTTCTCCGCCTGCGCCTTCGCCGCACTCGTGGCATCGGTGCGTGCCTGCTCGGCCTGGTTGACCTGGTAGTGGTTCCAGCCGAGGTAGGCCACGCCGCCCGCGAGCGCGAGCACCAGGACCGCCACGACCGACGCGAGGAGGACCTTGCGACGATTGCGGCCCGCGGGCGCGGTATCGGCGACCACGACGTCATCGGCACTCACGGTGTCACCGCCGACGGCATCCGCACTCGCGGCGTCGGCGTTCACGGCTTCCGGACCGACCACACCGTCCGCGGGCGATTCCTGCTCCGTCTTCTGCTGCTCATCGCTCATGACATCACGTATTCCATGTCCGACACCGTCATCCGGTGGCCGTCGTCGGTGACCGTCACGCGCAACCGGTAGTCGCGCTGAGAGGCCTGCGGCGACGCCTTGTTGGTCACCTCGGACGAGCCGACCACCAGCACGCGCGCAGTGTTACCCGAGATGTCCTGCAGCGCAGCCTGGATCACGTTGCCCTTCGAGTTGACCTCCGCCTCCTTGACGATGTTCACGAACTGATCGCGGTTGGAGTTGAACTGGTCGTAGAAGCTGCCGCTGGCGTTGTCCAGGATCCGCTTGACGTCCGCATCCGCGGAGTCCTTCTGGATGTTGAGCGTGTTCAGCACTTCCTGGGTGGCCGTGGCGATGTACGCGTTGCGTTTCGCCTCGAGCTGGTTGTGCTGGTGGTTCTCCCACAACAGCCAACCGCCGGTGCCCAGCACTGCGAGCACGACGATCACCAGAGCGGCCGCACCACCACGACGAGAGAACACGAATGCTCGTGCACCGCGGGAGATCCGGCGGATCCGCGACGGCTTCGCCACACCGTCTGCGCTCTCACCGTCGGGACTCTCGCCTTCTGGATTCCCGCCTTCCGCACCCTCGATGTCGACGGACTCCGCCGGCAAGGACTCCATCGGCGACGACTCCCCCGGCACGGCCTCGGCCGCCCCGGACTCCCCACTCGCGGATTTGGCGAGCGACACCGCGGGCGCGTCGGCCGGAGCGGGCGCCTCGACCGGCGCCGCATCCGACTGGGCCGAAGCGGCCCGCTGCCACGGCGACCCACCGGGCGATTCCGCGGCTGCGCCGGCCGACTCCGCAGACTTCTCCGGAGCCGACTTCACCGGAGCCGCCTCTGCCGCTGACTGCTTCGCATCCGCGGGCGGCGGACCGGCCCTGCGGACCGCACGCCGCCGCGTCTTCTTACCGGTGTCGGACCTACCGGCGTCCGGACTGTCCTGCACTACCCTGTCGGGCTCGTCATCATGGCCTGCCACGACATTCCCTTCTCGGAGGACGTGCCTCCGGACGCGGTCTGGACCAGTCCACGATCCGCGTAGATGTTTCCGTCAGGTCCAACGTACCGGCCCGTGCCGGGGTCATAGGTTGCGGTGTCGTACGTCGGCTTGGTCGTCGACGACGCCGGCTGCGCCGGGGCGGCACCCGAACCCGCGACCGGCTGCGGCGGCCCGAACGGCGGGTTGGTGCCCTCCGGCACGTATCCGCGCGGGTCATCACACTCCGCGGGCGTCGCGGCGCGCTTGCCCGGGTGATCCATACACGGCAGGTTACGTGCACCACGCACCACCGACGGATCGTTCTGCGGCGCCTTGCAATACAGGCCATCCGGGGTGTTCGGCACGGACAGATCGCTCGGCGACCGCCGCTGGTCCGCCGGCAGGTAGCCGGTCGTGCAGGCGGGCGGCGCGTTGAGCTCGAGGTGGAAGTCGAGCGGCAGCATGTTGTCGTGGGTGGCCGAGTACTGCACCAGCGTCTGCAGCGCCGCGGTCAGGGCCGGGTAGACCACCAGCAACTGCTGGATCGAGGCGTTGTACGTCACGCCCACCTGCCCGACGCTGATCAGGTTCGACAGCAGGATCGGCAGTGTCGGCTTGATGTCCTGCATCAGCTGGGTCGCCTGCTGCATCGCCGCCGGCGACTTCTCGATCAGCGAACGGATGTCCGGGTCGGACTTGCGCAGCTGCCCGGTCACCGAGGCGAGGTTCTTCGTCCACTGCCGGATCGCGTCGCTGGACACCTCCTGCGTGTTCAGCAGCGGGCCCAGTTGTGCCAGCAGGGTCTTCGTCGGATCGGCGCTCTTGGTGGCCTCGTCGACGAACGCGTGGGTCGACTCGATCAGCTTGTGCAGGTCGGGTCCGGCCCCGTTGAACGCCAGGAACGACTCGTCGATGACCGTGTTGAGCTGATCCTTCGGCACGCTCGCCAGCAGCGCGTTGGCCTGGTCCAGGATCGGGCCGATCGCGTCGGGCATCTGCACCGCGGACTGCGGGATGACCGAGCCGTCCTTCAGGTACGGCTTGCTGTCGGTCTTCGGCAGGAACTCCACGTACTGCTCGCCGATGGCCGAGACACTGCGGATCTGTACCAGCGTGTCCTTGGGGATGTGCACGTCGCTGTTGATCGACAGCTTCGCGTCCACACCCTTGTCGGTCAGGTCGACCGCGGTCACCTTGCCGACGTTGTTACCGCGGTAGGCGACGTTCGCGTACTTGTACAGACCGCCTGCCTGCGGCATCTGCACGGTCACCTCGTAGCGGCCGACGCCGAACAGCGCGGGCAGGTGCACGTAACTCAGCGCCATCACCGACACACCGATGATGGTGAGCACCAGGAAGATCGCCAGCTGGATGCGGACGAAGCGAGTGAGCATCATTTGCCTGCTCCTGTCGCCGGCGGGCCGTAGTTGTCCTGCTGTCCGGGCTTCGCAGCCGTCGGGTCATTGGGTTCGAAGGGATTGCCCTTCTGCCCGCTGGCGCCGCCGAACGCGCCCATGATCCCGTCCATGCCACCGAGATTCGCCGCCAACGGCGTCCCCATGAACATGCTCTTCTGGATCCGGTTCACCGTCAGGTCTGCAGTCTCGTAGAGGTTCGTGTAGTCGCCCTTGAGCGCGTTGAACAGCACGTGCATGGGGAACGGGAACGTGAAGATCACGCTGAGCGAGTTCACCAGGCCGTTACCGGCGTTGGCCAGCGAATCCAGGATCGGTCCGAGGTTCTTGATGTTCGCCTCGAGGTCGCTCCGGCTCTGCGTGAGCACCTGGTTGGCCAGTCCGCTGAAGTTCCCGAGACTGTCGAGCGCGTCCGACAGGTTCTTCTTCTGCTGCGCCAGTACGTCGGTCGCCGGCGCGAGGTCCGTGAGCGCCTTGTCCAGGACGTTGTTCTGCTGCGCGACGGTGCCGCCGAGCCGGTTGAGCCCGTCCATCGCGGCGACGATCTGTCCACGCTGCCGATCCAGACTGCCCACGATGTTGTTCAACTGCGGCAACAGGTCTCGGATCGATCCCTGGTTGCCGTCCAGCGCCGCGTTCAGTTCCGTGGTGATGTCGTGGATCTGCGCGATCCCACCACCGTTGAGCACCACCGACAGCGAGGACAGCGTCTGCTCCGTCGTCGGCGCGGCGGTCGACCGGTTCAGCGGGATCAGGTCGCCGCCCTTGAGCGTGCCCTGCGGCGCGATGCCGACGGGCGGCGCCAGCTCGAGGTATTGCGACCCGAGCAGACTCGCCTGACCGACCATCGCGGTCGCGTTGCCCGGCAACTGCGTGCCCGGGTTCAGCGACACCTTGACCACCGCATGCCAGTTCTTGTCCAGCGTGATGTCGCGGATGCTACCCACCGTCACGTCGTGGATCTTGACCGGCGAGTTCTGCGTCAGGGTACCGACCGACGGCATCACCGCGGTGACGGTGAAGGAGCCGTCGCCGGTGCCCTGCGTGCCCGGCATCGGCAACGAGTTCAACCCGTTCCAGTTGCAGGCGCTGATGGCCAGCGTGGAGGCCACGGCCGCGGCGCACAGCGCGATCCGGCGGCCCTTGGCGAAGGCGCTCTTCATCACTTCGTCCCCCCTGACGGCACCAGCAGTCCGGGCAGTCCGGATGCCGGCACCCGCTGGATGTTCGCCTGCGACGCCGGAGTTCCGTTGGGCGGCAACTGCGGATCGGGGATGTGCGGCACGTTCTTCAGGCTCGGATCCGTGTACACGACCTGGTTGGGCAGGGCCGTGACGCCGGTGAGCGGGTTCGTCCCGATCGGCGGGTAGTTCATCTTGATGGTGTTCAGCACCGGCCCGAGCTGCTGCCGGCACAGGTCCACGTCCTGGTCCACGGTCTTGCCGTCCTGGCCGGCCATCGCGCCGCAGATCATGTCGACCGGGTTGGCCAGGTTGTTCAGCGCGATCGCACCGGTGAAGGTGCCCTGGGCCGGCTGATAGATGTTGTAGAAGTTGACCAGCGAGGTCGGGGCCGCGTGCAGGATCTTCTCCAGCTGCCCCTTCTTGTCGGCGAGCACCTGGGTCACATCGGCCAGATGCTGCACCGACTTGCTCAGGCCCTCACGGTTGTCCGTCACGAAGCGCTGCACGTTGGCGACCGCCACGTTCAGGTCCTTCAGCGAACCCTCGAGCTGCTGGTTGCTGTTCGCCAGGACCTGCGACACGGAGGCCAGGTGCCCACCGAACTGCACGATCTGCTCGTTGCTCGCCGACAGCGCGCTGACGAACGCCTGCAGGTTGCGCACCGTCGAGAACAGGTCGGTCCGGCCGTCGGACATGATCTTCATCGTCTGCGACAGCTGCTTGAGCGTGTCGCGGATGCGCTGGCCGTTGCCGTCCAGGTTTTCCGCGGCCGTACCGATGAACTTGTTCAGCGCACCCGGGTCGTCGCCCTCGGGTCCGAGAGCAGTCGACAGCTTGTCGAGTTCCTTCTTGATCTCGTCCCACTCGACCGGAACCGCGGTGCGGCTCAGGGGAATCGTCCCGCCGTCGGCGAGCGCCGGCCCGGAGTTGTAGGTCGGGGTCAACTGCACGAACCGCGACGAGACCAGCGACTGGGCCACGATGATCGCGTTGGCATCGGCCGGGACCTTGACGTCCTTGTCGACGCTCATGACCATTTTGACCTGCGTGCCCATCGGCTGGATCGAGTCGATCGACCCGACCTTGACCCCGAGCACCCGCACGTCGTCACCCTTGTAGATGCCGGTCGTGGTCGGGAAATAGGCGACGATCTTGTTCTGCTGGTTGCCGGGCCAGACGTAGTAGATGCTGATACCCAGCAGCACGACCAGCACTGCCGCGATTCCGCCTTGCAGCAACTTCTTGCGGTTACGCATCAGCGACCTCCCGTTCCACCGGACGCACCGTCACCGGACGCGGGCTTCGGCGCCGCACCGTTGCCGGAAGCCGGCTTCGGCTTCGCCGTGCCGTTCGCGGGCTTCGCCGCCGGCGGTGTCTTGTTCGCGTTGGCCCGCAGGAACGGCTTGAGCCAATCGGTGTTGGGTAGTCCCTGGGGACCGAGGTTGACCAGGTTCTGCACGTAGGCCTGGAAGTACGGACCACTGCCCACCGACTCGCCCAGCGCGTACTCGTACTTGGTCACGCCGTCGAGTGACTGGCCGATGTTGTCCCGGTTCTTCTCCAGGATCGCCAGCACGCTGTTGAGCTTGTCCAGCGTCGGCTTCATCTGCTGCTCGTTGTCCTGCACGAAGCCGGTCAGCTGGCGGGACACCGCCCCGATGTTGACGATCAACTCGTTGAGCACCTGCTTACGGTCGTCGAGTTGCGAGAACAGCGAATTGCCGTCGACGACGAGCGCGTTGAGCTGGTCGCTGCGCTTGGCGAGCACCCCGGTCACGCCGTTGGCGTTCTTGAGCAGCTCCTTGAGGCTTTCGTCGCGCTTGTTCAGCGACTCCGAGAGCGCGGTGACCCCGTCGAGCGCGGAACGCAGCTCCGGAGGCGTGTCCTTGAGCGAGTCCGAGAAGGCCGACAGCGACTTGTTCACGGTCTTCGTGTCGATCGCGCTGATCGTGTCGGTCAGGTCGCCGAGCGCGCTGTTGAGCGAGTAGGGAGTGGTGGTCCGGGTCGTCGGGATCACCTGGTCCTTGGTCAGCTTGCCCTGTCCCTCGGGCCGGACCCGCAACTCGCGCTTGCCCAGCAGCGAGGCGGTCTTGATGTCGGCGGCGGTGTCGTCGCCGAGCTTGATGTCCTTGTCGACGGTGAAGGTGGCGACCACCTGATTGCCGTCCAGCGCGATGCCGCGGACCGTGCCGACCTTGATGCCGGCGACCACCACGTCGTCACCCGAGGCCAGCCCGGCCGCATCGGTGAAGGCCGCCTGATAGGTGGCGCTGGAGTTGAGGAACGGCAGCCGGTCGTACTGCAGCGATGCGAGCACGACCAGGAAGGTCAGCACCAGTCCGACCACCGCGATCGGAACCGGGTTCATGTCGCGGAAGCGCGGCATCTCACGGATACGACTCAAGCGACTCATGGCGCACACCTCCCCGTCTTCTGCTCATGCATCACGAGCGTCATCGGCTTGCCGCCGAGCCCGTCGAACTGGAACGCCATCTTGCAGACATAGAAGTTGAAGAACGATCCGTAGGAACCGACCCGCACCAGCTGCCGGTAGGCGGCCGGCATGTTCTCGAGCACCCAGTTCAGTTCCTTCTGCGACGAATCCGCGTTGAGCACACTCATGGTGCGGTTCAACTGATTGACGTCGTCCTTGATGTTCGGCCGGGTGTCGGTCAGCAGCGAGGCCAACGTCCCCGTCGCGTGATCGATGTCGGTCAGCGAGTTCGCCACCGGGTCCCGGCTCGCCGCCAGCTGGCTGATCACCTGCTGCAGGTTGTTGATGATGTCCGAGAACTGGTCGTTGTGCTTGTCGACGGTGCCCAGCACTGTGTTCAGGTTGTTGATGACCTCACCGATAAGCTGGTCCCGGTCGGCGAGCGTCTTGGTGAACTCGCTGGTGCCGCTGAGCAGCGACACCAACGTGTTGCCCTGACCCTGCAGCACCTGCAGCAGCGACGCGGCCAGCCTGTTGACCTGGTCGGGGTCGAGCGCGCTGAACAGCGGCTTGAACCCGCCGAGCAGCACGTCCAGATCGAGCGCCGGTGCGGTCTGCGAGGCCGGGATGGTCCCGCCCGCCCCGAGTTCCTTGGCCGAGCCGGGCGCCTGGGTCAGTTCCAGGTACCGGTCGCCGGTCAGGTTCTCGTACCGCACGTCCGCGTGTGTGCTCTGCAGCAGTGGGTACTTGGCGTCGGCGTTGAAGTTGACGGCCGCCTGGTCGACCCCGTTGATGGAGACACCGGTGACGCTGCCGACGACGACCCCGGAGATCCGGACCTTGTCGCCCTTTTTGAGTCCCGAGGCATCCGAGAACACTGCGTGGTAACCCTTGGTGTCGCCGGAACGGTATTGGCTGAACACCACGACGAGCCCGGCGAAGATCAGCACCATCACGGTGGCGAAGACAAGCAGTTTGATAGTTGTAGCGCGCATTGTCGTCCTCACCAACTGAATCCCGGAGGAGGCGGACCGAGCAGGAACGCCCACAGCGACGGGGTGTTCACGCGCGGCTTGGTCACCGTCGGGTTCACACCGGAGTCCGTGACCACGTACGGGGCGTTCTTGGTCGGATCGACCCAGGGCAGCCCGTAGCAGTTCGGCGCGTTCTTGGCGTTCACCTTCGGCAGGTTGGTCTTGTAGCTGTAGGGCGGGGCACCGAGCAGGAAGCCCGACACCAGGTTCAGGCCCGGCTGCGAACCACCGAACGCCTTGTTCGCCTGTGGCAACGCGTTGCTCAGACCGTCCAGGAAGCAGGTCAGTACCTCGTGGTACTGGCTCACCAGTCCGGTCGTCGGGGTCAGCAGGTTCGTCGCCGACACCAGCTTCTGGCCGCTCGAGTTCATCAGGTCACTGCCCGTGTTGGCCAAGCCGATCACGTTGAGCAGCAGCGTGTTGAAGTTGTCCTTCTCGTCGGTGATCGTGTTGCCGAACGCGGTGCCGTTGTCGAGGATCTTCATCACGTCCGGCGCGGCGCCGGCGTAGATGTCGCTGACCCGGGCGGCCTTCCTGATGTCCGTCTCCAGTGCCGGCAGGCTCGGGCTCATGTCGGCCAGGTATTTGTCCGCCTTGACCAGCGTCTCGCCCAGCGGCTTGCCCTGCCCCTGCAGCGCGGTCGAGATGGCGCCGAGGGTCGCGTTGAGCTTCTCCGGTTGCACCGCGGTGAGCACCGACTGCAGGTTCTGGAACAGCGTGTTGAACTCGACCGTGACGTTGTTCGCGCCCACGGTCGCGCCCGGCTGCAGGTGATCTGGGGACGGATCCTTCGGCTCCGAGAAGTTCACGGTCTTCGCGCCGAACACGGTGGTGGAGGCGATGTCCACCTTCGCGTTCGACGGGATCAGGCTGAGCTTCGACGGATCCATCGCCAGGTCGAGCACCGCGCCGCCGAGGTCCTGGCGGACGTCCTTGACGTGCCCGACGACGACGCCGCGCATCTTGACCTTCGCGTCCTTCTCCAGCACCAGGCCGGATCGGTCAGCGGTGACGGTGACCGGCACCGTGGAGGTGAAGCCCCCGGCGAACATCGTGAAGGCGATCGCGACGATGCCGGCCATCCCGGCGACCAAGATGAAGGCCGCCAGCTTGTTGTGTTGCCGCTTACCTGCGGGTGCACTCATCTACGTCTCCCCCTATCCCGACAAGTTGAAGTTGCCGGACGTGCCGTAGATGGCCAACGAGATCAGCAGTGTCACCGTGACGACACAGATCAGTGATGTTCGTACCGCATTGCCCACGGCCACACCGACTCCCGCAGGACCGCCGCTGGCCGTGTAGCCGTAGTACGTGTGCACCAGCATCACCACGATCGCCATGGCGATCGCCTGGAAGAACGACCAGAGGATGTCGGTCGGGATCAGGAACGTGGAGAAGTAGTGGTCGTACACGCCGCCGGACTGCCCGTAGATCTGCACGGTCGCGAACCGGCTGGCGAGGAACGAGGCGATGACCGCGAGCGAGTACAGCGGGATGACGGCGATCATGCCGGCGACCACGCGGGTGCTGACCAGATAGCGGACCGAGTGGATCGCCATCGCCTCGAGCGCGTCGATCTCCTCGCTCACGCGCATGGCGCCGAGTTGCGCGGTCGAACCGGCGCCGATAGTGGCTGCCAGGCCGATACCCGCGATGACCGGCGCGGCGATGCGCACGTTGATGAACGCGGACAGGAAGCCCGTCAGCGCTTCGACACCGATGTTGCCGAGCGAGCTGTAGCCCTGGATCGCGATGACGCCGCCGGACATCAGGGTCAGGAAGCCGACGATCACGACGGTGCCACCGATGACCGCGAGCGCACCTGTGCCCATGCTGATCTCCGCGATCAGGCGCAGGGTCTCGCGGCGGTAGTGCATGACCGCGCGGGGCGCGTGCGCGATCGCCTGCCAGTAGAAGCGTGCCTGCTCGCCGAGCCTGTCGACCCAGTCCGACGTGTGCTGAATCCGCCGCCGGGTGCGCGGGAACTTCATTGCCAATGCCATGAGGTCAGCCCGCCGTTACCTTGATGCCGACCGCGGTGAGGATGACGTCGATGACGAACAGCGCCATGAAGGCGAACACGACGGTCTCGTTGACCGCGTCGCCCACACTCTTCGGTCCGCCCTTGACGGTCAGGCCCTTGTAGCAGGCCACCAGGCCGGCGACCAGGCCGAACAATCCGGCCTTCACCTCGGACAGGATCAGATCGGGCAGGTGGGTGAGCAGCGTGATGCCGTTGACGAACGCACCGGGGTTGACACCCTGGAGGAACACCGAGAAGACGAAGCCACCGAAGATGCCGATGGTCGACACCATCGCGTTGAGCAGCAGGGCCACGATCATCGACGCATAGACGCGCGGCACGACCAGTCTCTTGACCGGGTCGATGCCGAGGACTTCCATCGCGTCGATCTCTTCACGAATCGTTCTGGCACCCAGGTCCGCACAGATCGCCGTCGCACCCGCGCCGGCGACGATGAGCACCGTCACCATCGGGCCCACCTGGCTGATCGTGCCGAACGCCGCGCCCGCGCCGCTGAGGTCGGCGGCGCCGATCTCCCGGAGCAGGATGTTGAGCGTGAAGCTGACCAACACGGTGAACGGCACGGCCACCAGCACCGTGGGGATCATCGACACTCGCGCGATGAACCACGACTGCTCGATGAACTCCCGTACCTGCCACGGCCGGGCGAACGTGAACCGGAAGGTGTCCAGCGACAACGCGAAGAATCCACCGACGGCGCGAGTCGGCACGACAAGGAGGTTCTTCACCAGCCCTCCTCCCAATCGTCAGCGGTCCGCTCAGACCGTACAGGTTGTGTGTTCGACTTCACGGACGCCGTGCGCCGGTTTGTGATCCGGGCCATAGTAACTAGAACGTGTTCGCGAGTCAAAGATGCAAGAAAGTGCAGTTGAGACCGCAGATTGCGGCCTATAACAGATACAAGTTTCACGGCCAAATAGACTGTGTAGATCACAATCCGGGCCCAGGAAACCGAGATGATCGTCGCACGACACCCCGCGCCCGGTCGCACCGGGCGCGGGGTGTCGTACCTGAAGACTGCGCGTGGAATCGCGCGAGATGACACGGAAGAACGCCGAGGCCGCAGCGGCCTCAGTCCAGCTTGAGCGCCTGCGACGCGGAGAAGGTCTTCTCCGGATCGCGATCGGCGAAGTACCCGCCCATCTCGCCGGCCAACGCCTCCGGCGACCAGCTCACTCCGGACGCGTCGAAACGCCGCTCGACGGTCGGGGCCGCCATGAGTGCGACCATCGGCCCGTAGACCACGAAGACCTGCCCGTTGACCGCCGCCGCGGACGGCGAGGCGAGGTAGGACACCAAGTTGGCGACATGCTCGGGAGCCAGCGGATCGATCTCACCCTCGGGAGCATCCCCGAAGACGCCGGCCGTCATGTCGGTCCGCGCCCGCGGGCAGATCGCGTTGGCGGTGACGCCGTACCGCGACAGGCCACGCGCGGCCGACAACGTCAGCGCAGTGATGCCCGCCTTCGCGGCGCCGTAGTTGGGCTGCCCCGCGGGGCCGAGCAGGCCCGCCTCCGAGGAGGTGTTGATCAGGCGGCCGAAGACCGGTGCGCCCGCCTCCTTGGACTTGTTGCGCCAGTAGGTGGCCGCGTTGCGACTGAGCAGGAAGTGGCCGCGCAGGTGCACCTTGAGCACCAGGTCCCATTCCTCGTCGCTCATCGAGAACAGCATCTTGTCGCGGCAGATGCCCGCGTTGTTGACGACGACGTCCACCGAGCCGAAGCGCTCGAGGGCGGTGTTCATCATCGCGTCCGCGGTGGAGCGCTCGCCGACGTCGCCCGCGACGAAAGCGCCCTTCGAGCCGACCGATTCGATCTCGGCGAGGGTCTGCGCCACATGGTCGCCGTCGGCGATGTCGTTGATCACCACCGACGCGCCCGCCCGTGCCAGTCCGACCGCTTCGGCCCGTCCGAGCCCTGCGCCCGCGCCGGTGACGATCGCGGTCTTGCCCTCCAGGCTCACTACTTCATTGCTGCTCAACGGTCACAGGCCCTCTCGGATCAATTCGCGCACAGATCAATTCGCGCATGATGTGGATCACTGTAGAACCTGTTCCTGTTTGAGGCAAGGATGTCAGTGCGCGCTCAGCGCATTCTTGGGGCAACGGTCGATCGCCTTGAGCACCCGCGCCTCGAGCTCGGCCGGCACCTGCTCGACCTTGATCTGCAGCTCCTCGTTGTCGTCCAGCTCGAACACCGTCGGCGCCAGTCCGCAGCACACCGCGTTGGCCTCGCACAGGTCCCTGTCGACCCTGACCTCCATGAACACTCCCATCAACGTGATCGACCGTTCGCCGGGCATCGAAACGCGGCTCCGGAAATTCCGCATTAAGACTAGAACGCGTTACACCCGTATGCAATGATCGGAGCAGCGAACGGCGGGCAGCCGCGCACGCGCCGCGGCGCGGACCTCGACGCCACCGCCCTCGAGCCCCCTTCCATCACTAGAACGCGTTGCAGGACTGTCCATTCTGGTCGCCGGGCAGCGCCAGGAGGTCACATGCGGATCACGTACACGCCGGAGCAACAAGGACTCCGCGAGGAACTGCGCGCGTACTTCGCCAAACTCATCACGCCGGAGCGCCGCGAGGCACTGAGCAGCACCTCGGGCGAGTACGGCTCCGGAACCGTCTACCGCGACATCGTGCGGGAGATGGGCCACGACGGCTGGCTCGCACTGGGGTGGCCGACCGAATACGGCGGCCAGGCACGCTCGGCGCTCGACCAGCTCATCTTCACCGACGAGGCCGCCATCGCCGGCGCGCCCGTGCCGTTCCTGACGATCAACTCGGTCGCGCCGACGATCATGCACTTCGGAACCGAGGAGCAGAAGAAGTTCTTCCTGCCGAAGATCGCCGCGGGCGAGTTGCACTTCTCGATCGGCTACTCCGAGCCGGGTTCCGGCACCGACCTGGCCAGTCTGCGCACCCACGCGGTCCGCGACGGAGACGACTACGTCATCAACGGTCAGAAGATGTGGACCTCGCTGATCGCCTACGCCGACTACGTCTGGCTGGCCTGCCGGACCGACCCGAATGCCAAGAAGCACCGCGGCATCTCGATGCTCATCGTGCCGACGACCGCCGAGGGCTTCTCCTACACCCCCGTGCACACGATGGCCGGCCCCGACACCAGCGCGACCTACTACCAGGACGTGCGCGTTCCCACGTCGGCACTCGTCGGCGAGGAGAACGGCGGCTGGTCGCTGATGACCAACCAGCTCAACCACGAGCGCGTCGCACTGGTGTCGGCGGCGCCGATCCAGGGCTGCCTGCGCGAGGTCATCGAGTGGGCGCAGAACACCAAGCTAGGCGATGGCCGGCGGGTCATCGACCAGGAGTGGGTCCAGATGAACCTGGCCCGCGTGCACGCCAAGGTCGAGTACCTCAAGCTGATGAACTGGGAGATCGCCTGGAGCGTCGAGAACGCGCCGAGCGCCGGCGACGCCTCCGCCTGCAAGGTCTACGGCACCGAGTTCGCCACCGAGGCCTACCGTCTGCTGATGGAGGTCCTCGGCCCCAACGCATATCTGCGGCAGGACTCGAAGGGCACGCTGCTGCGCGGCCGGGTCGAGCGCATGCACCGGTCGTCGCTGATCCTGACCTTCGGCGGCGGTACCAACGAGGTCCAGCGCGACATCATCGCGATGACCGCCCTCGGCCAGCCCGCAGCCAAGCGCTGAGCCCGCACACACCCGGAGGAGCATCCATGGACTTCACCCTCACCGAGGCCCAGCAGGACCTCGCCCAACTGACGCGGAGCATCAGCGAGAAGCTCTGCACCACAGAACGACTCACCGAACTCGACGGCGTCGAGGACCGATTCGACCGGCCGCAGTGGCAGGCCCTCGCCGCCGCCGACGTGCTCTCCGCCGCACTGCCCGAGTCCGTCGGCGGCGGCGGGCTGGGCATCCTCGAGCAGTGCTCGATCCTGCGCGAGCTGGGGCGCACGCTCGCCCCGGTCCCCTATCTGGCGTCGATCGTGATGGCAGCCGACGCGCTCGCCGAGTTCGGCGACGAGCCCCAGCGCGAGTGGGCGGCCAAGGCCGCCACCGGCGCCGCGGTGCTGACCGTCGCACTGGACGAGGAGCCGGGCGGCGACCCGTCCGCACCGGTCACCACCGCCGAGAAGACCTCGGACGGTTGGGTTCTCACCGGATTCAAGACGACGGTCGCCGCAGCGCCGATCGCCGACCTGATCCTCGTGCCCGCCACCACGCCGGACGGGGTGACCGTGTTCCTGGTCCAGCCCGGCGACGCGGGCGTGCACATCGAGCGGCAGATCTCCGTCGACTACTCCAGCGAGGGCTCCGTCGAACTGACCGGCGTCCACCTCGGGGCCGACCGGATCCTCGGCGACGCCGGCGCGGGCAAGGCGATCGTCGACCGGATCGTCGCGCGCGGCACGGTCGGGCTGAGCGCACAGCAGCTCGGCACGCTCGAGCGGTCGCTGGAACTGGTCAGTGCCTACGCCCGCGAGCGTGAACAGTTCGACCGTCCGATCGGCAGCTTCCAGGCGGTCGCACAGCGGCTCGCCGACGCGTTCATCGACATCAAGGGCGTGCGGCTGTCCATGTGGCAGGCAGCGTGGAGCCTGAGCGAGGGCCTGCCCGGCGACGAGGAGATCCGCACCGCCAAGTTCTGGGCCGCGGACGCCGGACACCGTGTGGCGCACACCGTGATCCACGTCCACGGCGGTGTCGGCCTGGACCGTGACCACCCGGTGCACCGCTACTTCCTGGCCGCCAAGCACGCCGAGTTCGCGCTCGGCTCGGCCAGTGAACAGCTGCGCCGGCTCGGCGCGCACCTGGCCGCCGTGCCCGCCTGATCGACGGCTTCCCGACGCAAATCGGCCGGATTCCGTGATTGCCACGGGATCCGGCCGATTCGTGTCGGGTTCGGCGCACGCTCGACGCTGCGCCGGGCCCGGCTGTTACTTCTTCATGCCGTCCAGACGCGCGACGGTCCGCTCGAACTCGCCGACCAGATCTGCCATCGAATCGGCGACCGGGCGGATCTCGTTCATCCGGCCGACGATCTGGCCGGCAGGCATCGCCACGACCTCGGGATCGGTCGACGCCGCGATCCGCTGATGCGCCTCGGAGACCAGCAGGTTCTGCAGCGGCATCGGCAGTGCGTCCGGCGCGCCGGGCTTCTGCCAGGCCTCGGTCCACTTGGTCTTGAGCAGTCGCGCGGGCTTTCCGGAGTAGATCCGGGTGCGCACGGTGTCCGACGACGTCGCGGCCAGCAGCGCCCGCTGGATCGTCGACGGCCCCTCCCCTGACGCGCTGCCGAGCTTGTACTCGGCAGCGGTGAGCCAGTAGGACCCCATCCACACTCCGCTCGCGCCCAGACTCAGCGCCGCGGCGACCTGCCGGCCGCTGCCGATGCCGCCGGCCGCCAGCACCGTCGCGGAATCGCCTACCGCGTCGACGATCTCGGGGACGAGCACCATCGACGCGATCTCGCCGGTGTGACCGCCCGCCTCGTAGCCCTGGGCGATGACGATGTCGACGTCGTTCTCGACGTGACTGCGCGCATGCGCGACCGCGCCGGCCAACGCCGCGACCGGAACTCCCGCCGCGTGCGCCTCGTCGATGATGTCCTTCGGCGGGGAGCCGAGCGCGTTGGCGATGAGCGCCGGGCGATGCTTGAGGGCGACGTCGACCTGCGCCCGCGCGACCGAGTGCAACCAGCCCAGCACGCCGGCGGCGTGCTCGACGTCGTCCGACAGCGGCGGCACGCCCAGCTCGTCGAGGGTGCGGTTCACGAACGCACGATGCTCGGCCGGGATCAACTTGTCGAGATCGACGGACGAGCCCTCGGTCGGCACCTTGGCCGGCATGACCACGTCGATGCCGTACGGCTTGCCGTCGGTGTTCTCGTCCATCCAGTTCAGCGTGGCGTCGAGTTCGTCGGCGTCGTTGAACCGCACGCAGCCGAGCACACCCAGGCCGCCCGCGCGTGAAATCGCCGCCGCCACATGCTCGGACGGGGTGAAGCCGAAGATCGGGTATTCGATCCCGAACCTGTCGGCCAGGTCGTTGTGCATCAGGAATCCTTCTCGCTCACGTAGTGCTCGTCGGCGTCGCGTTCCTGGGTCTGTGCCTTCGCCCACTTGTAGTCGGGCTTGCCGGCCGACGAGCGCTTGATCTCGTCGACGAACCACAGGCTGCGCGGCACCTTGTAACCCGCGATCTCCCGGCGCGCCGCGGCATTGATCTCGGCCAGGCGGGGGCGGGCACCGTCACGGGTGGACACGACCGCGGCGACCCGGTTGCCCCACCGCTCGTCGGGGACACCCACCACGAGTGCATCGAAGACTTCGGGGTGAGTCTTGATCGCGCCCTCGACCTCTTCGGGGTAGATCTTCTCGCCGCCGCTGTTGATCGACGCCGACCCGCGGCCGAGCATCGTCACGGTACCGTCCGCCTCGACCGTCGCATAATCGCCCGGAATCGAGTACCGCACACCGTTGATCACACGGAAGGTCTTCGCGGTCTTCTCTTCGTCCTTGTAGTATCCGACCGGGATGTGACCGCTGCGGGCGAGCAGGCCGACCTTGCCCGAGCCGGGCTCGACCTTGTTGCCGTCGTCGTCGAGGACGACCGTCGACGCGTCGATCTTCACCCGCGGGCCACCGGTGTGCTCGAAGCCCTTGGTGATCGCGGCCAGACCGCCGAAGCCCGTCTCCGAGGAGCCGATCGAGTCGGTGATCATCGTGTTCTGCAGCAGATCGAGGAACTCCTCCTTGATCGCCGGCGAGAACAGCGCGGCGCTGGAAGCCATCGCATAGAGCGTCGACAGGTCGTACGGCGCGCCCGTTTCGGGGTTGCCCTGCTTGAGCGCGTCGAGCATCGGCCGCGCCATCGCGTCGCCGGTGATGAAGATGAGATTGATGCGGTGCCGCTCGATGAGCTGCCAGACGGTGTGCGCATCGAATTCAGGGTGCAGCACCAGGGTTCCGCCCCCGAACAGGCTGTGGAACACCGCCGACTGGGAGCCGCCGTGGATCATCGGCGGGATCGGGAACCGGACCATCGCGGGGTTGGCGGCACCGACCTTCGCCAGCTCCCACTCGTCTTCCACCCGCTCACCGGTGACGAAGTTGGTGCCGCCGCCGAGCACGCGCCACCAGTCCTCGTGCCGCCAGAGCACGCCCTTGGGCATACCGGTGGTGCCGCCGGTGTAGAGCATGAAGATGTCGTCGGGGCTGCGCTCGCCGAAGTCGCGCGCGGGCGACCCCTCCGACAGTGCCTGCTCGTACTCGACGCCGTCGAAGGACGCGTAGTCCAGGCCCGACTCGTCGTCGACGACCACGACCGTCTGCACCAGCGGGGTCTGCGGCAGCACGTTGGCGACCTTGTCGACGTAGCGGCGCTCGACGATCAGCGCGACCATGTCGGAGTTCTCGAAGATGTACTGCAACTCGTTCTCGACGTACCGGAAGTTGACGTTGACCATCACCGCGCGGGCCTTGAACACGGCCACCATCGCCTCGATGGCCTCGACGATGTTGCGGCAGTAGATGCCGACCTTGTCGCCCGGCTTCACGCCGTGGTCCTGCAGGTAGTGAGCCAGACGGTTGGTCCGCTCCTCCAACTGCGCATAGGTGAACTCGCGCGTGCCGTCCATCAGCGCCAGGCGGTCCGGGTTCAGGTCTATTGAGTGCTCTACGAAGTCAGCAATGTTGAGGGCCACGTCCACAAAGTAGAACGTGTTACCGTTCACGGCAAGAGCAATTTGAGATCTGATTCACACGAGTTCGGAGCCGCCGATGCCCACGTCCGAAACCGCCGCCCCGCCGTCGGCCACCGAACAGCGCGAGCCGCACTGCCTGGTGGAGAAGCGCGGCCACGTGCTGATCGTGACGATGAACCGTCCAGAGGCCCGCAACGCGCTGTCCGGCGAGATGATGTCGATCATGACCCAGGCCTGGGATCAGATCGACGAGGACCCGGACATCCGCGTCGCGATCCTCACCGGCGCGGGCGGCACCTTCTGCGCCGGCATGGACCTGAAGGCGATGAACCGCAGTGCCCCCGGCGATGCGTTCGCCAAGGGCAGTCTCGACCCGACCCGGCTGCCCGCCCTGCTCAAGGGCCGCCGGCTGACCAAGCCGCTGATCGCCGCGGTCGAGGGCGCCGCCATCGCCGGTGGCACCGAGATCCTGCAGGGCACCGACATCCGCGTCGCCGCCGAGAGCGCCCGCTTCGGTGTGTCCGAGGCGAAGCTGGGTCTGTTCCCGCTCGGCGGATCGGCCGTCCGGCTGGTCCGGCAGATCCCGTACACCGTCGCCGCGGAGATCCTGCTCACCGGCCGAACGGTCCCGGCGCCGGAGGCGAAGGAACTCGGCCTGATCGGGCACGTCGTCCCCGACGGCCAGGCACTGACCAAGGCCCTCGAGATCGCCGAGCGGATCGCCGCGAACGGCCCGATCGCCGTGCAGGCGATCCTCAAGACCATCCGCGTCACCGAGGGCATGCACGAGGAGGAGGCGTTCGCGATCGAGGCCGAGATCGGCGCCGAGGTGTTCAAGAGCGACGACGCCAAGGAGGGGCCGCGCTCGTTCGCCGAGAAGCGCACACCCCACTTCACCGGTAGGTGAGGGAACCGGCCGGGGCCGCCGCTCTTGCGGACGCACCCCGGCCGGTTCTCATCGCTGCGAGGCTTCCCCGCCGGGCGCATTGTGGAAGAACGACAGTTCTTCTCGTCGATGCGTGATGCGCCAGCCGGCCTCGGTGCGCACCAGGTCGTCGACGTACCAGAGGCCGACGAACATCACCCGCTTCTGCCCGGACCCGCTGTCGAGCACCATCGGGTTGTGGCAGATGGTCCGCGCGGTCGCACTGTCACCGTCGATACGGATCCGGCTCGCCCCGATCATGTGCTGGAAGCCGGCGAACCCGGACAGTGCGGTCGCCAGGAACTCCTTGATCTCGGACGGCTTCGCGGCGATGCCCCCGGTCGCGGTGTAGTCGATCACCGCGTCCGAGGTGAAGATCGCGTCGAGGGCCGACCAGTCGCGGGTGTCGATCGCGTGGCAATAGTCGACCAGCAGGTCCTCGATCTCCATCCGATCGGAGATCTCCTGGAGCGACTTCACTACAGGACCGCGTCCGCGAGGGCCCGCACCTGTCCGGCGTCACGGCAGGTCACCAACAGCATGGTCACCCCGGCGCGCTCCCACTCGGCGACCTCGCGGCGCACCTCGGCGGCCGTGCCGACGATCATCGTCTCGGCGACCATCTCGTCCGGGATCGCTTGCGCCGCTTCGTCCTTTCGCCCGGACTGGAACAGCTCGATCACCTTCTCGACGACCGTGTCGTAGCCCATCCGGCGATAGACCTGCGCGTGGAAGTTCAGCTCGGGCGCCCCCATGCCTCCCACGTACAGTGCGACGATCGGCTTCATCCCGGCGATCACACCGGCCCGGTCGTCGGTGATCACCACCTGGCAGGTCGCGGCGACCTCGAAGTCCTTCCGGCTGCGCCGGGCGCCGGGGCGCGCGAACCCCTCGTCGAGCCACTCGTTGTACATCGGCGCCAGTCGCGGCGAGTAGTAGATCGCGAGCCAGCCGTCGCCGATCTCGGCCGCCAGCGCGACGTTCTTCGGCCCCTCTGCGCCCAGCCAGATGGGCAAGTCGGCGCGCAGCGGGTGGGTGATCGGCTTGAGCGGCTTGCCCAGGCCGAGCGCGCCGGCACCCGAGTACGGCAGCGGGTAGTGGACGCCGGGGTTGGTCACCGGCGCCTGTCGGGCCAGCACGTCCCGCACGATCCCCACGTACTCGCGTGTGCGGGCGAGCGGCTTGGCGAACGGTTGCCCGTACCAGCCCTCAACCACCTGCGGACCCGAAACACCCAGGCCCAGAATGAATCTGCCGCCAGTGAGGTGGTCCATCGTGAGCGCGTGCATGGCGCATCCGGCGGGGCTGCGGGCGGAAAGCTGCGCCACGGAGGTGCCCAACCGCATCCGTTCGGTCCCCGACGCCCACCACGCCAGCGGCGCGAACGCGTCGTTGCCCCACGACTCCGCCGAGAACACCGAGTCGAACCCGGCCTCCTCGGCAGCCGCGACCAGTTCCGGAACGTTCGTCGGAGGCTGCGCCCCCCAGTACCCGAGTTGCAGTCCGAGCTTCATCGTCAGTGCTCCCTTCGGTCGCCTGTGGGTGAGTTGCGGGGCCCCGCCCCCGCAACTCACCCACAGGTGACTCTTGCCGTCTTAGTTAGAACCTGTTCTACTCGAAGTCGTGACCATGAGGAAGAGTGTCGTTGAATTGGAACCGCCTTCCCTCGAACCGCTCAGTGCCGCGCTGGATCTCGCATTCGATTACACGCGCTCTGTCGGTCCGACGATCGGACGGTTCCTCGGAGGCCTTCGCGCCCATCGCGTGATCGGGGTGCGCGGATCCGACGGACGGGTGCACGTCCCGCCCGTGGAGTACGACCCCGTGACCGCCGCGCCGCTCGACGAGTTCGTGGAGGTGTCCGCGGTGGGCACCGTCGTCAGCTGGTCGTGGGTCGCGACGCCGATTCCCGAGCATCCCCTCGACCGCCCGTTCGCCTTCGCACTGATCAAGCTCGACGGTGCCGACACGACCATGCTGCACGCCGTCGACGTCGGCACTCCGGAGCAGATCAGCACCGGCATGCGGGTACGGATCCGCTGGGCCGAGACCACCGTCGGCGCCATCACCGACATCGCCTGCTTCGAACCGGGCGACACCCCCGCGCCGGTGGACGCCGGCGAGGTCGACGACGTGGAAATGATCATCACGCCGATCGGCCTGCACATCGACCACTCCGCGTCGAGCGAGGAGAGCGCCTTCCTGCGCGCGCTCAAGGACGGCAAGCTGATCGGTCAGCGCTGCCCCGCCAGCAACAAGGTGTACCTCCCGCCGCGCGGCGCGAGCCCGACCCACGGCGTGCCGACCAAGGAAGAGGTCCCGCTGCCCGACACCGGCACCGTGACCACCTTCTGCATCGTGAACATCCCGTTCCAGGGGCAGCGGATCAAGCCGCCCTACGTCGCCGCCTACATCCTCGTCGACGGCGCCGACATCCCGATGCTCCACCTGGTGCTCGGCTGCGACCCCTCCGAGGTGCGCATGGGCATGCGGGTGCGCGCGGTGTGGAAGCCCGCCGAGGAGCGGGGCTACTCGAACGAGAACATCGACCACTTCGAACCGACCGGCGAGCCCGACGCCCCGTTCGAGTCCTACTCCCAGCACCTGTGAGCGAGCCGATCATGACAACTTCGAACTTTCGGCCGGGGCCGGACGACATCGCCGTCGTCGGCTTCTGCCAGACCCGCAACGAACGCAACAGCGTCGGCACCACCAACGGCACCGAGATGCTCGTCCCGGTCTTCCAGCAGCTGTACGCGGATCTGGGGATCACCAAGGACGACATCGGCTTCTGGTGCTCGGGATCGTCCGATTACCTTTCCGGACGGGCGTTTTCGTTCATCTCCTCGGTCGACGCGATCGGCGCGGTCCCGCCCATCGACGAGTCGCACGTGGAGATGGACGGCGCCTGGGCGCTCTACGAGGCCTACGTCAAGCTGCTGACCGGTGAGGCCGAGACGGCACTGGCCTACGGCTTCGGCAAGTCCTCGGCGGGCAACCTGCGCAAGGTACTCGCGTTGCAGACCGACCCGTATGTCGTTGCGCCGCTGTGGCCCGACTCGCTCTCGATGGCCGGCATGCAGGCGCGCCTCGGCCTCGACGAGGGCTCGTGGAGCGAACGCGACATGGCCGAGGTCGCCGCGCGCTCGCGCGCCGACGCCACCGCGAACCCGGCCGCGCAGATCTCCGGGCCCGTGGACGTCGATGCCCTGCTCTCGACGCCGTTCGTCGCCGACCCGCTGCGTGAGCACGACTGCGCACCGATCACCGACGGCGCCGCGGCAGTCATCCTCGCCCGCGGCGAGCGCGCCCTCGAACTGTGCGACAACCCCGCCTGGATCACCGGGTTCTCACACATCATCGACTCCGCGGAGATCGGCGGCCGCGACCTGCTCGCCTCGCCGTCGACCACCCGTGCCGCGCAGGTCGCCACCGGCGGCGACCTCTCCGGCATCACCGCGGCCGAACTGCACGCGCCGTTCACCCATCAGGAATTGATCCTGCGCCGGGCGATCGGGCTCGGCGACGACGTCACCATCAACCCGTCGGGCGGCGTCCTGTGCGGCAACCCGATGTTCGCGGCTGGCCTCGAGCGGATCGGCGAGGCGGCGCTGCGCGTGATCGCGGGCACCGACAAGCGCGTGCTCGCCCACGCCACCAGCGGTCCGCTGCTTCAGCAGAATCTCGTGTGTGTCATGGAAGGTCGCAACTGATGGGCAAGCAGCTGGCAGCCGTGCTGGGCACGGGGCAGACGAAGTACGTCGCCAAGCGCCACGACGTGACGATGGCGGGGCTGTGCCGCGAGGCGATCGACAAGGCCATGGCCGACGCGCAGGTCGGCTGGGATGACATCGACGCGATCGTGATCGGCAAGGCCCCCGACCTGTTCGAGGGCTCGATGATGCCCGAACTGTCGATGGCCGACGCGCTCGGCGCCCCCGGCAAGCCGCTGCTGCGCGTGCACACCGCGGGTTCGGTGGGCGGCTCGACGTCGATCGTCGCGTCGAAGCTGGTCACGTCGGGCGTGCACAAGCGTGTGCTGACCGTCGCCTGGGAAAAGCAGTCCGAGTCGAACGCCATGTGGGCGCTGTCGATCTCGTCGCCGTTCAACAAGCCGGTCGGTGCCGGTGCGGGCGGGTACTTCGCGCCGCACGTCCGCTCCTACATCCGGCAGTCGGGTGCACCCGAGCACATCGGCGCGATGGTCGTCGTCAAGGACCGCCTCAACGGTGCGATCAATCCGCTTGCGCACCTGCACCAGTCCGACATCACCGTCGAGAAGGTCCAGCAGTCGCAGATGCTGTGGGACCCGATCCGTTACGACGAGACCTGCCCGTCCTCGGATGGCGCCTGCGCCATGGTGATCGGTGACGAGCAGTCCGCCGACGCCGCGGTCGCCGACGGCCGTCCGGTCGCATGGATCCACGCGACCGCGATGCGTACCGAGGCCACCTGGTTCGCCGGGCGCAACCAGGTTTCGCCGCAGGCCGGACGGGATGCGGCGGCCGCGCTGTGGAAGCAGGCCGGCATCACCGACCCGATCAGCGAGATCGACGCGGCGGAGATCTACGTGCCGTTCTCCTGGTTCGAACCGATGTGGTTGGAAAACCTCGGATTCGCCGCACAGAACGAGGGCTGGAAACTGACCGAGGCCGGCGAGACGAAGATCGGCGGCCGGTTGCCGGTCAACGCCTCGGGCGGCGTGCTCTCGTCGAACCCGATCGGCGCCTCCGGGATGATCCGCTTCGCCGAGGCCGCGATCCAGGTGATGGGCAAGGGCGGCGCGCACCAGGTCGAGGGCGCACGCAAGGCGCTCGGTCACGCGTACGGCGGCGGCTCGCAGTACTTCTCGATGTGGGTGGTCGGCGCCGACAAGCCCGAGCATCCGGCCGAGGCATAGGAGACAGCTCTGATGACCGAGACCACCACTGAGGCAGTGCATCCCGCACGAGCGGCCTCGCGTCGCTCCATGGAGGCAGTCAAGGCCAAGAACAAGCAGGAGTGGCTGTCGCTGTTCGCGGACGACGGCTGGGTCGAGGACCCTGTCGGCAAGTCCGGCTTCGACCCCGAGGGCAAGGGTCACCACGGCAAGGAGGCCATCGCGGCGTTCTGGGACATGGCGATCGCGAACACCGACACGATCGAGTTCCTGATCGACGACTCGTTCGCGTGCGGCGACGAGGTCGTCAACGTCGGGACGATCCGGACCACCCTGGCAGGCAACGTGATCGACGCCGAGGGCGTGTTCACCTACCGGGTGACCACCGAGGGCAAGATCCAGTCGCTGCGCGCGTTCTGGGAGATCGACCGTGCGATGAAGACCGTCCGGCCGGCCTGAGATCTATCGGCAAGTACGGCAGCGGTCCGAAGGAGCCTTCCTCCGGACCGCTGCCGGATGGGTGGCCTTCCTGTCAGTGTGGGCGCTTGCCCCACCAGTGACGCGGCGGCCGACTGAACAGTTCATCACTCATCGGCGCATCGACAGTCCGCATCGTAACCTCCAGGTTGAAATGTGGACCGGAGTTGTCGAGGTAGTCCATAAGAACACAGACACCGGTCTCGCAGTCGAGCCGGATCCGGCTCGGGCCCATCGGGATCCATTGCTGGGAGCGGGACTGCCCTGAGTTCGGTTGACTCGCGAGGTGTGGTGGTTCAGGCCGCGAGTGGGGCCTGATTGAGGGTCTCATACTCGACCGGGGTGAGTCGGCCGAGGCCACGTTGCCGTCGGCGTCGGTTGTAGGTGCGCTCGATCCAGGTGACGATCGCCAATCGCAGTTCCTCCCTGCTGGCCCACCGCTGCCGGTCAAGAACATTCTTCTGCAGCAGAGCGAAGAACGATTCCATGGCAGCGTTGTCACCGCATGCCCCGACGCGTCCCATCGATCCTTGTAAGCCGTTGTCGGTCAACACTTCCACGTAGGCTCGTGATCGAAATTGGCTGCCCCGGTCCGAATGTACAACGGTCGCTTTCGGATCGCGTAGGGCGATAGCGTTGCGTAGCGAGCCGACCGCCAGGTCAGCAGTCATGCGCGGGCCCATCGAGTATCCGACGATCTTGTTCGAGTAGCAGCCCTTGATCGCGCACAGGTAGAGCTTGCCCTCGTCGGTGCGATGCTCGGTGATGTCGGTCAGCCACAGCATGTTCGGCCCGTCCGCGGTGAAGGAACGGGCAACCAGGTCGTCGTGGACCGGTGGACCCGACCTGCGGTTTCGCCCGGGCTTCTTGGCGAAGGTGGACCAGATCTGCTGCTGGGAACACAACCGCCAGACCCTGTTCTCGCCGGCACTGACGCTGTGGCGGGGCAGTTCGTCGGCGATGAACCGGTACCCGAATGCTGGGTCGTCGGCGTGGACGTCGAGAGCGGCGTTGATCAGATGAGCGTCGTCCCAGTCACGCTGCGAGACCGGATCGGCGTGCCACTTGTAGAACGCCTGGGTGGAGAAGCCGAGCACCCGGCAGGTCAAGGCGACGGGGATCGCGTCGGCGGCAAGGTCGAGGACCAGCGGGTAGATCATTTTGGGGGCAACTCGCGGGCGAAGAACGCCGCCGCCCTGCGCAGGATCTCGTTCTCCTGCTCAAGCAGGCGGTTACGTTTGCGCAGTTCACGCAGTTCGGCGGACTCCTGCGCAGTCACGCCGGGACGGACTCCGTCTTCGACGTCGGCCTTCTTCAGCCAGTTGTGCAGGGTGGCTTCGGAGATGCCGAAGTCCTTCGCGATCTGGGTCAACGGCGCGTCGCTTTTGCGGGCGACGGCGACGACGTCGCGGCGAAACTCCGCGGGGTAGGGCCTGGGCATGAGTGTGATCCTTCCAGGCGAGGACGAATCCTCACCGGTCAGGAGTCAACCAAAGCCGGGGCAGTCCCAGCCCTCGTCGAACTCGCCTGCCAGTAGCGCACAGCAGGGACACCGAGGGTCATATGCCGTGGTCGGCTCGGCAACTGCCTGCCAGGCCGGACGACCGTGATGATCAACGAGTTCCAGCTCCGTCAGTGCGACCGGACCGGACGGATCGACGTCGTCCGCAAACGACGCATCGGCGAACTCCGCGGGATCCAGCGCCGCCACGAAGTGATAGTCGCCGTACGTCGGCAGGTCATAGTCCACATGCGATGAACCAAGCCGATCGGAGACCAACCCGTCGTCTCGGAACGTCGGGGTGGTCTCATTCGCCCACACACCGGTGTACTGCTTCCATTTCCCACCCGTGGTCGAGTCGCGGTATCGGCGGCCTTCGAAGGGCCGGCGGCGCGTCCTGATCTCGTCGAGCGTGCCGTCCTCGAACTCGACGCGCAGTGAATCGGGCCGACGAAGCTGCATACGTCGGCGTTCAGCGCCCGCACGCCAATCGAAGTCCAGCGTCGACCACCGCCACGGCGACGATCGAGCAAGGGCCCGAAACTGCTCAACCGTCGGGGTTGCATCGAATGCCACCCATCCATTGTCGAGGAAATCCGGCCAGCCCGCGAACCCCGGCACCCCTACTCGTCCAGATGCGCACCACCGTGCCCATGGGCGGCACCGGCGCCGGCTACGGGTTGGGGCTGATCAGCCGGCCGTTGTCGTGCGGCGGCGTCTACTGGGGCCACGGCGGCGACCTCCCCGGATACGAGACCCGGGGCGGCGCCACCGACTACGGGCGCGCCGTCATCGAGAAAGTCGTGGACACCGCACTGTGTGGGTGAACCGACCTGCGGCCCGCCCGTTCCGGGCGCTCGATCCGTGGAGTCGCTCTCGGCTCACTCCGCGAACGATCCGAGCGCCGCGGCGACGCCATCGACGTCGTGAACGCCCGCGGCGACCTCGTTCATCAGTTGTTCGGCGCCGTCGACGTCGAACCCGCGACGCAGGCGCATACCGTTGTAGCCGAGAAAGAGCCATGCCGCGGCCCACGCAGTGCGCTTGTTGCCGTCGATGAGCGCATAGTTGCGGGCGACCGAGTGGAGAAGCGCGGCGGACTTCTCGAACAATGTCGGGTAGGCGTCGACACCGAACACGGTGCTTCGAGGGCGGGCGATCGCCGCGTCGAGCAACCCCATCTCCCGAACCGCTGGATTCCCGTTGTTGATACGAGCCGCGATCGTGAGGAGATCATCACGATCGAGGTAGGCGGTCACGCCAGGCGCTCGTTCAGTTCGGCGGACTTGTCGAAGATGTCGGTGAGCAGTGCGTCGCGCAGGTGTTTTCGGGAACTGGCAGCATCGAGCGCCACACTGCGGACGCACGCCTTGAGGGAGACTCCTTCGCGGTTCGCTGCCTCACGGATCAGCGCCTGCTCGTCGGTGAACTGGATGTTGAGTGCCGGCAGGCCACCGCATGGTACCTATTCAGGCACCTGATGCGGCACCAATTTCCTGCAGGTGCGAGTCGTTGTTTACCGCGGTAAACAACGCCCCAGCGCCCAACGATCTCAGTGCGCGACCGGGCACCCACCGCTGAAGTCGACCGGGAACTCCTTGATGCCGCTGAGCCAACTCGACCGTAGCCGCCGCGGATCACCGAGCCGGGCCAGGTCAGGCATATGGTCGGCGATGGCGCCGAAGATCAGGTCGATCTCCATCTTCGCCAGGTTGTGGCCGATGCAGTAGTGCACACCGGCCGCCCCGAAACCGACGTGCGGGTTGGGATCTCGGGTGATGTCGAAGGTGTACGGGTTCTCGAACACCTCCTCGTCGAAGTTCGCGGAGGCGTAGAACATCGCCACGCGGTCCCCCTTGCGGATGTGCTGACCACCGAGTTCGGTGTCCGACAACGCGGTCCGCTGAAACGCGCGCACCGGCGTCGCCCAGCGGACGATCTCGTCGGCGGCGGTCGATGGCCGCTCTGCCTTGAACAACTCCCACGGCTCGGGGTTGTCCAGGAACGCGATCATGCCCAGGCTCGTCGCGTTGCGGGTCGTCTCGTTGCCGGCGACCGCCAGCAGCAGCATGAAGAAGCCGAACTCCTCGGGGCTGAGCCGCTCGCCGTCGACGTCGGCCTGCACCAGTTTGGTGATGATGTCGTCGGCCGGACAGCGACGCCGCTCGTCGGCCAATTGGTATGAGTAACCGAGCAACTCCCCCACCGACGTGATCGGGTCGTACTTCTCGCGGAACTCGGGATCCTCGGAGCCGACCATCTGATTGGTCCAGTCGAAGAGCTTGCCGCGGTCCGCCTGCGGGACGCCGAGCAGTTCGGCGATCGCCTGCAGCGGCAACTCACACGCGACCTCGGTGACGAAGTTGCCGGACCCGTTCGCCAACGCCCGGGTGACGATCGCCTCGGCCCGCTCGGACAGCACCCCGCGCAGCGACTCGATCGCCCGCGGGGTGAAGCCGCGCGAGACGATCCGGCGCAGCTTGGTGTGCTCGGGTTCGTCCTTGTTGAGCATGATGGCGCGCTGCATGTCGATGTTCTCGCGCGGCAGATCGTCCTCGAATCGCACGATCGCGGTGTTCTGCCAACTCGAGTAGATCTCGTTGTGGTGCGACACCTCGCGCACGTCGGCGTGCCGGGTCACCGCCCAGTAGCCCTCGTCGGCGAAGCCGCCCATGCCGGGCGGCTGCGGGCACCACAGCACCGGCGCGGTCCGCCGCAGCCGGGCGAACAGCTCCGCCGGCACACCGCGCTCGTAGAGATCCGGATCGGTGGGGTCGAGTCCGGACGGGATTCCGGTCGTCGGCTCTGCCTGTGTCATCACGCGCCTCCATCCACCATCGGCGGCGAGGCTGCACGTCGGCATCCCACCGACTGAAACACGTTACTGACTGAATTAGAGCACACTTTTGCGTCAAATAGGCCGCACCCCCGGCGAGAGGGCCTCGCCGGGGTGCGGTGCAGAACGGGTCAGTGCGCGACCGGACACTTCCCGGTGAAGTCGACGTCGAACTCCTTGATGCCGTTGAGCCAGCCGGAACGCAGGCGCTGCGGGTCGCCGAGCTTGGTCAGGTCGGGCATGTGGTCGGCGATGGCGTTGAAGATCAGGTCGATCTCGACGCGGGCCAGGTTGTGGCCGATGCAGTAGTGGGCGCCGGTGCCGCCGAAGCCGAGGTGCGGGTTGTCCTGGCGGAGGATGTCGAACTTCTCCGGGTTCTCGAACACCTCCTCGTCGCGGTTGGCCGAGGCGTAGAACATCGCGACGCGCTGGCCCTTCTTGATCACCTGGCCGCCCACCTCGACGTCCTCGAGCGCCGTGCGCTGGAACGCGGTGACCGGGGTGGCCCAACGAACGATCTCGTCGGCAGCGGTGGACGGGCGCTCCTTCTTGTAGATCTCCCACTGCTCGGGGTTGTCCAGGAAGGCGATGATGCCGTGCGTGATCGCGTTGCGGGTGGTCTCGTTGCCGGCGACGGCCAGCAGGATCACGAAGAAGCCGAACTCCTCGGGACTGAGCTGCTCGCCGTCGACGTCGGCCTGCACCAGCTGGGTGACGAGGTCGTTGGCCGGGCACTCGCGGCGGGCCTCGGCCATCTTGTACGCGTAGCCGAGGATCTCCATCGAGGACACCGCCGGGTCGCCCTCGAACTCCGGGTCGTCGTAGCCGGTCATCTGGTTGGACCAGTCGAAGACCTGCTTGCGGTCCTCCTGCGGGACGCCGAGCAGCTCGGCAATGGCCTGCAGCGGCAGCTCCGCAGCCACCTTGGTGACGAAGTCGCCCTTCTCCGACGCGGCCGCCTGGGTCACGATCGACTCGGCGCGATCCTTCAGCGCGGCGCGCAGCGCACCGATGGCACGCGGGGTGAAGCCGCGGGAGATGACGCGGCGCAGCTTGGCGTGCTCCTCGCCGTCCTTGAAGAGCAGGATGTGGCGCTGCAGCTCGATCGCCTCACGCGGGATGTCGTCATTGAAGCGCGGGATGGCGGTGTTCTCCCAGGTGGAGAAGACGTCGTCCCGGCGCGAGACCTCCTTGACGTGCTCGTGCTTGGTGACCACCCAGTAGCCGTCGTCCGCGAAGCCGCCGACGGTGGGCGACTGCGGGCACCACCACACCGGTGCGGATTTGCGGAGTTCGGCGAACTCCTCGCGGGGAACTCGCTCCGCGTAGATGTCCGGATCAGTGGGATCGAAGCCCTCGGCGATGTTCGGCTGTGCCACGGTGGTCTCCTGAGCCTTGCTTGTCGGTCGCTTGATTTGTCTCCACCCGAACAGTCCTCCCAGGCTGTCGGACTGCGTTCACGTCAGGTGGAACACGTTCTACCGATATTCAAGCACAGGGCGGCGGGCCTGGAAAGGCTCCAAGCCGAACAGAGTTGTGCACCTCGGGAACGTGTTCTATTTTCCGAGGTAACGGAAGAAAGGAGCCCATCGTGGGCAATCCAGTGATCGTGGAGGCCGGCCGAACCCCGATCGGCAAGCGCAACGGGTGGCTCTCGGGCCTGCACGCCTCGGAGATCCTCGGCGCGGCCCAGGTGGGCGTGCTCGAGCGCAGCGGCATCGACCCCGCACTCGTCGAGCAGGTCATCGGCGGCTGTGTCACCCAGGTCGGCGCCCAGTCCAACAACGTCACCCGCGTCGCCTGGCTGCACGCGGGCCTGCCGTGGCAGACCGGCGCGACCACCATCGACTGCCAGTGCGGCTCCTCCGAGCAGGCCAACCACCTGATCGCCGGACTGATCTCCACCGGCGCCATCGACATCGGCCTGGCCTGCGGCATCGAGGCCATGAGCCAGGTGCCGCTCGGCGCGAACGTCGTCGGAGACCACGCCGGCCCGCGTCGCCCCGAGTCGTGGAACATCGACATGCCGGCCCAGTTCGAGGCCGCCGAGCGGATCGCCCGGCGCCGCGGCCTGACCCGCGACGACATCGAGGTCCTGGGTCTGCGCTCGCAGCAGAACGCCAAGCGCGCCTGGGACGAGGGCCGCTTCGACCGCGAGGTCATCCCGGTCAAGGCCCCCGTCATCGACAAGGAGACCGGACCGACAGGTGAGTGGCAGACCGTCACCCGCGACCAGGGCCTGCGCGACACCACCAAGGAAGGCCTCGCCAAGCTCAAGCCGGTCATGGAGGGCGCCATCCACACCGCCGGCACCTCCTCGCAGATCTCCGACGGCGCCAGCGCGGTGCTGCTGATGGACGAGGACAAGGCCAAGGCCCTGGGCCTCAAGCCGCGCGCCCGCATCGTCAGCCAGGCCCTCGTCGGCGCCGAGCCCGAGTTCCACCTCGACGGCCCGGTGCAGGCCACCCAGCGCCTGCTCGACCGCTCCGGCATGAAGATGTCCGACTTCGACCTGTTCGAGGTCAACGAGGCCTTCGCATCGGTCGTGCTGTCCTGGGCGCAGGTGCACAAGCCGGACATGGACAAGGTCAACGTCAACGGCGGCGCCATCGCGATCGGCCACCCCGTCGGCGCGACCGGCGCCCGGCTGATCACGACCGCGCTGCACGAGCTCGAGCGCACCGACGGCTCGACCGCGCTCATCACGATGTGTGCCGGTGGCGCCCTTGCCGCCGGTACGATTATCGAGCGGATCTAGGTTCCCTCGGCGCACACCAGCCGCGCATCGTCAGCATCGGAGGCAGGACAGCAATGACCACCGGAGATCAGGCCCAGACGCTCGAACGACGCGAGCTGCTCGACAGTCTCGCGCGCGCACTCGAGCAACGGCACCAGGTGCTGGACGCGATCATCGAGAGCACTGATCGCGACGACGCATCACGGGCGGTCCAGCGACTGCTCGACATTCCGGAGGAGCACGCGGAAGCCGTTCTCACGCTTCAGTTCTGGCACCTGAACCGACAGGACCGGCGCCGCATCCAGCAGGAACTCGAGGACGTCAACTCCGCGCTGGACTGGACTCCCGGCGGAGGACGGGCCGACCGCGTGCGGCTGCGCCCCTTCTCCGGTTCCGACGCCGACCGGGCGCTCTTCCGGGCGCGGGCGACCGAGCCCCGCGAGGACGGGACCACGCTGTTCCCGGAGGACCGGATCGACGACGAGATCGCCGGCGGCCTGCGCCGGATCAACGAGGAGTCGACCGCATGGCTGGTGGCGGAGGACCCCACCGACAAGGCCGGCCCGCAACCGGTCGGCCTGGTCATCGGCGAACTGGTCGACGCCGGCGTCGAGGTCCGGCTGTGGGTCACCCCCGAGCAGCGCAAGCAGGGCTACGGCACGGCCCTGATGCTCAAGTGCCCGGCGGAACTCGCCGCGTACTTCCCCGGCGTCAGCCTGATCGTGCGCACCGCCATTCACGGCGCGCACTAGCACAGCTCCTCGAAACAACGCCCGCCACACCGGTTTCCGGTGCGGCGGGCGTTGTTTTGACGGTACCGTCACGTCGGCGACACCGACAACGCGGCGACCAGGAGTGCATGTGAAGACGCGACCGAACGGGCTCGACTCCCCCGTGACGGCGAAAGTGATCAAGGTGATGTCCCGGGCCAATGTCCGGCTCTACCGGGCCACCGGGGGCCGCATCGGCGGGAAATGGCGGATCGGCAGCGCCTTCCGCAGCCCGGTGCCGGTGTGCCTGCTGACCACGACCGGACGCAAGAGCGGAGAACCTCGGATCAGTCCGCTGCTGTACCTGCCCGACGGCGACAGTGTGGTCGTGGTCGCCTCGCAGGGCGGTTTGCCGAAGAATCCGATGTGGTACTTGAACATTCGTGCGAACGCCGAGGTGACCGTGCAGACCGGCAGCACGGTCCGGCCGATGCGCGCACGCGTGGCCGAACCCGACGAACGGGCCGCGCTCTGGCCCCGGCTGGTCGAGTTGTACGCGGACTTCGAGAACTACCAGTCCTGGACCGACCGGGAGATCCCGGTGGTCGTCTGCGAACCGCGCTGACACGACCGTGGCCGCACCCCACACGGGATGCGGCCACGGTCGGTCGGTCCGAGCGGACTCAGCGGGCGCCGTACACCGGGGTCGGCGTCTCGGCCTTGCCCAGCAGGTCGGCGACGATCGGGCCGAGCTCCTTCGGGTCGATGCGTGCACCCTTGTCCCAGGTGGGACCGTGGCGCCAGCCCTCGGCGACCGTCACCTGGCCGCCCTCGACCTCGAACACGCGGCCGGTGACGCCCTCGGACTCGGTGCTGCCGAGCCAGACCACCAGCGGGGAGATGTTGGCGGGGTCCATGGCGTCGAAGCCATCCTCGGGGGCAGCCATCGCGTCGGCCATCTCGCCGCCGGCGCCGAGCGTCATGCGGGTGCGCGCGGCGGGGGCGATCGCGTTGGCGGTGATGCCGTAGCCGCCCATCTCGGCGGCGGCCTGGATGGTCATCTCGGCGATGCCGGCCTTGGCGGCGGCGTAGTTGCCCTGGCCGACCGAGCCCATCAGGCCCGCACCCGAGGTGGTGTTGATGATCCGGGCCTGGCGGGGACGGCCCGCCTTGGCCTCGGCCCGCCAGTACGCGGCGGCGTGGTGCAGCGGGGCGAAGTGGCCCTTGAGGTGCACGCGCGTGACGGCGTCCCACTCCTGCTCGGTCATCGACACCAGCATGCGGTCGCGCAGGAAGCCCGCGTTGTTGACCAGCACGTCGAGGCCGCCGAAGGCATCGATCGCGGTCTGGATCAGGTTCTGCGCGCCCTCCCACGAGGCGACGTCGTCGCCGTTGACCACGGCTTCGCCGCCGGCGGCCTTGATCTCGGCGACGACCTGCTCGGCCGGGTGCTCGCCGGTGTCGGACCCGTCCGCGCCCGCGCCCAGGTCGTTGACGACGACCTTGGCGCCCTCGGCCGCGAAGGCCAGCGCGTGCTCCCGGCCGATGCCACGGCCGGCGCCGGTGATGATGACGACTCGGCCGTCAAGCAATCCGCTCACTTCATTCTCCTCGAGTACGCGGATCCCGCTCGGATCCGCCGGGGTTGACACTTACTTCGTTGACGCCGCGTCGGCCGCCGCCAGGAAGGCGGGGCGCTCCCCGCCGCCGTGGACGGTCAACGTCGATCCGCTGACATAGGACGCCAGCGGCGACGCCAGGAATGCCGCGCAGTTGCCGATGTCCTCGGGCTGCGCCATCCGCCCCATCGGGACGGTCTTGCTGACCTCGACGATCCCTTCCGGGCCGCCGTAGTGCAGGTGGCTCAGCTCGGTCTCGACCAGGCCCACCACGATCGAGTTCACCCGGACCTTCGGAGCCCACTCCACCGACAGGCTCGCAGTCAGCGAGTCGACACCGGCCTTGGCCGCGCCGTAGGCCGCGGTGCCCGGCGAGGGGCGCGACCCGCTCACGCTGGAGATGTTGACGATCGCGCCCCCGTCGGCCTGCTGCTGCATCACCGCGTTGGCCTGTTGCGAGACCAGCAGTGGCGCAAGCAGGTTCAACTCGACGATCTTCGAGTGGAACTTGGGGCTGGCGTCGGCGGCCAGCGCGAACGGTGCCCCGCCGGCGTTGTTGACCAGCACGTCGAGCCTGCCGTGCCGCTCGACGATCCCCGCGATGAGCTGCTCGACAGCCTCCGGATCGCGGATGTCGCACGGCGCGAACTCCGCCTCGGCCCCGCCCTCGACGATCGGCGACTCGGCCGGTCGCCGGGCGCACGTCACGACGACCGCGCCCGCCCGGAGCAGCACCCGGCTGATGCCGGCGCCCACCCCGCGAACACCACCGGTGACCAGCACCACCTTGCCATCGAGACCGAGATCCACGTCTACCTCCCTGCGCGATGGAGCCGGGCGGCCCACCTGTGATAACTTACCAAGCAATCGCTTGGTTTGGTAACTGACGTTAGGACGTGCCATGGGCATCACCTCGACCTCCGATGGGGCCGGCATCACCACGGTCACCGTCGACTACCCACCCGTGAACGCCATCCCCTCCAAGGGTTGGTTCGAGTTGGCGGACGCCATCCTCGCGGCGGGCAAGGACCCCAGCACCCACGTGGTGATCCTGCGCGCCGAGGGCCGCGGCTTCAACGCGGGCGTGGACATCAAGGAGATGCAGGCCACCGAGGGCCATGGCGCCCTGATCGACGCCAACCGAGGCTGCGCGGCCGCCTTCGGCGCCGTCTACGACTGCGAGGTCCCCGTCGTCGTCGCCGTCAACGGCTTCTGTGTCGGCGGCGGCATCGGCCTGGTCGGCAACGCCGACGTCATCGTCGCCTCCGACGACGCGGTCTTCGGCCTGCCCGAGGTCGACCGCGGCGCCCTCGGCGCGGCCACCCACCTCGCGCGCCTGGTCCCGCAGCACATGATGCGCACGCTGTACTACACGGCGAAGAACGTCGACGCCCAGACGCTCAAGCACTTCGGGTCCGTGTACGACGTCGTCCCCCGCGCCGAGCTCGATGCCGCAGCAATCGCGATCGCAACGGATATCGCCAAGAAGGACACCCGGGTCATCCGGCGTGCCAAGGAAGCGATCAACCGCATCGACGTCATGGACGTGCACACCAGCTACCGGATCGAGCAGGGCTTCACCTTCGAGCTCAACCTCGCCGGCGTGGCCGACGAGCACCGCGACGAGTTCGTGGCCACCGGCAAGCCGAAGTCGAACACCCCCGCACCCAAGGAAGAGGGCAAGTAATGGCCGAGAAGCGCGACAAGCGCCGCTCACTGGACGAGGCCGTCGCCGGCATCCAGAGCGGAATGACCATCGGCATCGGCGGCTGGGGCTCACGGCGCAAGCCCATGGCCCTGGTCCGCGCGCTGCTGCGCAGCGACGTCAAGGACCTGACGGTCGTCGGATACCTCGGCCCGGATCTCGGCCTGCTGATCTCCGCCGGCAAGGTCAAGCGCGCCTACTACGGCTTCGTCTCCCTGGACTCGGCGCCCTTCTACGACCCCTGGTTCGCCCAGGCCCGCGTCGCCGGGACCATCGAGTCCCGCGAGATGGACGAGGGCATGGTCAAGGCCGGCCTGCAGGCCGCCGCCGCGCGCCTGCCGTTCATGCCGATCCGCGCCGGCCTCGGCTCGGCCGTGCAGACCGTCTGGGGTGACGAGCTCAAGACCGTCGCGTCCCCGTACCCGGACGCGGACGGCCGCACCGAGACGCTGCTGGCCATGCCCGCGTTCGAGCTGGACGCCGCCCTGGTGCACCTGGACCTGGCCGACGAGCGCGGCAACGCCGCCTACACCGGCGTCGACCCGTACTTCGACGACCTGTTCTGCCTCGCGGCCGAACAGCGCATCCTCAGCGCCGACAAGATCGTCTCGACCGAGGAACTCGTGAAGTCCGTCCCGAACCAGGCCCTGATCCTCAACCGCGCGATGGTCGACACCGTCACCGAGGCCCCGAACGGCGCACACTTCACCTTCGCCGGCGAGTACAAGCGCGACGAGAAGTTCCAACGTCACTACGCCGAGTCCGCCAAGACCCCCGAGGCATGGCAGTCCTTCGCCGACACCTACCTGTCCGGCAGCGAGGACGACTACCAGGCCGCCGTGCGCAAGTTCGCAGAGGAGCAGAACGCATGACCGAGGTAACCCGCGCCGAGTACTGCGCAGTCGCGTGCGCCGACCTGTTCGCCGGTGCCGGCGAGATCTTCGCCTCACCCATGTCGACGATGTCGCTCATCGGCGCGCGCCTGGCGAAGCTCACCTCCGAGCCGGACCTGATCATCACCGACGGCGAGGCCCTGATCCTCGCCGACGCCCCGGCGATCGGCGGCACCGCACCGATCGAGGGCTACATCCCCTTCTCGAAGGTCTTCGACGTGGTCGCGTCGGGTCGTCGCCACGTGGTGATGGGCGCCAACCAGATCGACAGGTTCGGCAACCAGAACCTCTCCGCGTTCGGCCCGCTCGACAAGCCGACCCGCCAGATGTTCGGCCTGCGCGGCGCCCCCGGCAACTCCATCAACCACGCCACCAGCTACTGGGTCGGCAAGCACTCCACCCGAGTGTTCGCCGATCAGGTCGACGTGGTGTGCGGTGTCGGCTACGACAAGGTTGACCCGGAGAACCCGGCGTTCCGCTTCCTGAACAACTACCAGGTGATCACCAACCTGGGCGTGTTCGACTTCCAGGGCCCCGACCGCACCTTCCGTGCCGTCACCCTGCACCCCGGCGTCACCGCCGACGAGGTCACCGAGAACACCTCCTTCGAGGTCGCCGGGCTGGCCGAGGCCGGCGTCACCCGGGAGCCCACCGTCGACGAACTGCGCATCATCCGCGAGGTCCTGGACCCGAAGGGACTGCGCAACAGGGAGATTCCGGCGTGATCACCGAGGCTACGCGAGTGAGGATCGCAGCGCAGCGAGGACCGGAACGATCGGAGGCCGCGGCATGACGCAGCAGGTGCTGAAGACCGCACTGACCGAACTGGTCGGCATCGAGCACCCGGTCGTGCAGACCGGCATGGGCTGGGTGTCGGGCCCGCGGCTGACCTCGGCCACCTGCAACGCGGGCGGTCTGGGCATCCTCGCCTCGGCGACGATGACCTACGACGAGCTCGAAGCGGCGATCAAGAAGACCAAGCAGCTCACCGACAAGCCGTTCGGCGTCAACATGCGCGCCGACGCGTCCGACGCCGGGCAGCGCTGCGACCTACTCATCCGTGAGGGCGTCAAGGTCGCCTCGTTCGCGCTCGCGCCGAAGAAGGACCTGATCGCCAAGCTCAAGGACAACGGCATCGTCGTGGTCCCGTCGATCGGTGCGGCCAAGCACGCCGTGAAGGTCGCCTCGTGGGGCGCCGACGCAGTGGTGGTGCAGGGCGGCGAGGGCGGTGGCCACACCGGCGGTGTCGCGACGACGCTACTGCTGCCGTCCGTCCTCGACGCGGTCGACATCCCGGTGATCGCCGGCGGCGGCTTCTTCGACGGGCGCGGCCTGGCCGCGGCCCTGTCGTACGGCGCGGCCGGTATCGCGATGGGCACCCGCTTCCTGCTCACCAGCGACTCGGCGGTACCGGACTCGGTCAAGCAGGAGTACCTCAAGCGCGGACTGCAGGACACCACGGTCTCGCGCAAGGTCGACGGCATGCCGCACCGGGTGCTCAACACCGAGCTGGTCGATGCGCTCGAGAAGTCCAGCTACGCAAAGGGACTCACGGCCGCCGCCAAGAACGCACTGAAGTTCAAGGCGATGACCGGCATGAAGTTCTCGACGCTGGCCAAGGACGGGCTGGCGATGAAGAAGTCGTCGGACCGCACGTGGCAGCAGATCATCATGGCCGCCAACACCCCGATGCTGCTCAAGGCCGGCCTGGTCGAGGGCAACACCGAGGCCGGCGTGCTGGCCTCCGGTCAGGTGGTCGGCATGATCGACGACCTGCCCAGCTGCCAGGAACTGATCGACCGGATCGTCACCGAGGCCGTCGAGCGCATCGACGCGATCGGCAAGTTCCGCGTCTGAGCCCTGGCCGAAGGCAGGCCGCATCGACCTGCCCGACCCGATGAACTCCGCGCAGTACCCAATGCGCGAGACCCTGAGGACCGTTCCGCCTTCGCATCCAATGGCGGGACGGTCCTCAGCCATTTCCTGGCATCGGCCGGGGCGTCATCCCTTTCCGGCGAGGCGCGCGCGGACCTCCGGCCGGCGTAGCGGCGGCACCGTCTTCGGCGGCTGCCGACGCGCCGGCAGCTCGCCGAGCAGCCGCGCCGTCGCTGCCGCGACCTCCGCCACGGCCCGCTCGAACGGCTCGCGGGTGGCATCCGACAACGTGTGTACGCCGCTGACCTTGCGGATGTACTGCACCGCCGCCGCCTCGATCTCGTCCGGCGTGGCGGCGGGTTCGAGGCCGCGCAGTTCCGTGATGTTTCGGCAATGTTCCGACGGTAGCGCCGACGTGCGACGCGTGTCGGGGTCACGGACGACCCGCGTCCGTCCCCGTCGCGCCCAGACCCGGCTCCCCTACGCCCAGCGCCCCCGCCAGCGTCCGCAGGCACAACTGCCGCAATTGCTCGGGTGTCACGGTCCGGTGGTCCAGCCAGTCCAGGCACACGGTCCGTACGAACACCAGCCACCCGCGCACGGCGACACCGGACACCTCGGCCGCGTCGCCGCCGAGCCCGAGAGCCTCGACGATGCGACGCTCCTGCATCCCGATCTGCGCGTCGACGATGTCGCGAATGCCCGGATCCGCCGACAATGCACCCTGGTTGACCGCGCGCACCCCGTGCTCGTGCTCCGCGAAATGCGCGATGTACGCATCCAGGCCGGCCGCGAGCTGGCCGGTCACCGGCAACTGCGGGTCCGGCTCGGTCGCCGCCAGCAGCTGCTCGGACGAGCGCCGCACGATGGCCGCGAAGAAGTCCCGCTTGGTCGGGAAGTAGTGGTACATCAGGCCGCGCGAGACCCCTGCCTCCTCGGCGACCTCCTCGATCCACACCTCCTCGTACGGCCGCTCGGCGAACAACCGGGCACCGATGTCGAGGAGCTGGGCGCGGCGCTGCTCGGGCGCCAGCCGTCGGCGGGGTCGACACATGATGTGCACAGACTACTTGACACAGGTTCAGTAAGCGGTACGTTGCGTTATCAGACGTCAGTTCAACAGCGGAGGCAACCGATGAGTGTGGACCTGCTGACTTCCGGCGACATCGCGATCCCCCACCCGCGCCGAAGAGTGCCGTTGCTCGGCGACGTGCTGGGCGTGCACGTGCGCACTCCCCTGCAGGATTCGATGCGCATGGCCGCCGAACTCGGTCCGATCTTCGAACGCAAGGTGCTCGGCCGGCGGTTCGTGCTGGTGTCGGATCCGGACATCGTCGCCGAGTTGTCCGACGAGAGCCGATTCCGCAAACATCTGGCGCCCGCGGTCGCGGCGCTGCGCCCCATCGCCGGCGACGGGCTGTTCACCGCCTTCTCCGACGAACCGAACTGGCAACGGGCCCACAACCTGCTCGCCCCGGCCTTCACCAAACCGGCGATGCGCTCGTACCACGAGATCATGACCGACGTTGCCGAGGAGTTGACCGCGCACCTCGACTCCAGCGCACGCACGCCCGTCGACGTCTCCTCGGCGATGACGAAACTGACGCTGGAGACCATCGGCCGCACCGGCTTCAGCTTCCGGTTCGACTCCTTCGACCGGGACCGACCCCATCCGTTCGTCGAGGCGATGGTCCGCGCACTCGGCCACGCCCAGCGCGACGTCACGCCGATGGGCCGGTTCGTCGGCCGACGGGCGCGGGCCCGGCACGCCGCCGACGTCGCCTACCTGGGCGAGGTCGTCGACGAGGTGATCCGCGTCCGCCGCGAGCGTCCGCAGGACGGACCATCCGATCTGCTCGAGATCATGCTGCGCGCACAGCGTGAACTCGACCCCGAGCGGGTGGACGAGGTCAACATCCGCCACCAGGTCATCACCTTCCTGGTCGCCGGCCACGAAACCACCTCCGGCGCACTGTCATTCGCGCTCTACTACCTGTCCCGGCACCCCGAGGCACTGGCGCGGGCACAGGCGGAGGTCGACGAGGTGTGGGGGGCGCACGACCGCCCGGCGTTCGAACAGGTTCCGAAACTCCGCTACGTCCGGCGGGTGCTGGACGAATCGCTGCGGCTGTGGCCGACGGCTCCCGCCTACGCACGTGAGGCGCGCGCGGACACGACGCTGCTGGGGCGGCACCGGATGTCCGCCGGCGACTGGATGCTCGTGCTCATCCCCGCGCTACACCGGGATCCGGTGTGGGGCGAGGATGCCGATGCCTTCGACCCCGACCGGTTCCTGTCCGAGCGGGTCCGGGCCCGACCGGCCCATGTGTACAAGCCGTTCGGCACGGGCGAACGTGCCTGCATCGGAAGGCAGTTCGCGCTGCACGAGGCGGTCCTCGTGCTGGGAACGCTGCTGCGCCGGTACGACCTGCACGCCGATCCGGGCTATCGGCTCCGCGTCCAGGAACGACTGACGTTGATGCCCAAGGGATTCACGCTCGAGTTCACCCGCCGAGCAGATAGGGCGTGAGAAGTTCGCGCACCCGCGCGGCGGTCGAGTCCAACGTGGCGCCGGACTCGATCAACTGCGAGCCGGCATTCACGACGGCGTTGATCAGCTTCGCCGTCACAGCGGGGTCGGCGGCACCCAGGTCGGTGAGCGCCTGCGTCAGCGGGGTGCCCAACTGTTGGTGCAACACCCGGCTGCGATCGGCGAACTCCCCGCCGGCGGCGAACGCGGCCAGCGACCGGGCGAGGGTATGTTCGCCCTCGGCGACCAACTCGAGGTTCGCCCGCGCGTAGGCGAGCACCTTCTCGCCGGGTCCCCCAGCCCGCTCCATCTCGGCGGACACCCGCGCCGACCAGCGTGGAAAGGCCTCTTCGAGGACCACACTGAACAGGTCCTCGCGGGAAGCGAAGTACTGGTAGACGCTCGGTCGCGCGAGCCCGGCCCTGGCCGCCACCTCGGCCAGGGTCGGTGGATCGGCAGGCTTCTCGGCGAGCAGCGCCCGCGCCGCGTCGAGCAGGGTCCGGCGTTGGGTCGCCCGGTGCTCCGCAACCGTGGCCGCCTGGATCTTCGGCACGAGTGCTCCTGCCTCTCGTCAGTCGTTCACCTCGGTCATCTCACCTCGGCTGCACCGCTCCGGTGACGGTGCCGCCAGACAGTTTCCCATCGACCATCTCCAGGACCCGATCGCAGTGCCGTAGGACGTCGTGGTCGTGGGTGACCATCACCGTGGCGACCCGCGCCCGCGCGGTCTCCCGCGCAAGCAGTTCGACCACGTCGTGGCTACGCGCCCGGTCGAGCGCCGCGGTCGGCTCGTCCACCAGCAACAGCGACGGACGGGCCATCAATGCCCGCGCGATGCCGACCCGCTGGCGTTCCCCGCCCGAGAGCTGGTGCGGCCGGCGACCGGCCTTGTCCGCCATGCCCACCTCGTCGAGCAATTGCATCGGATCACGCCCGGTGGCGGCCCCGTCGATGCGGGTCATCAGCCGCAACTGGTCGACGGCGGTCAGCGCCGGCAGCAGATTGCCGGATTGGAACACGAATCCGATGTGCTCGAGCCGGAACCGGGTGCGGCGGCGTCTGCTCAGTGCGGCAACGTCGGTGCCGGCGACCGTGACGGTCCCGCCGTCCGGCGTGGTCAGCCCGCCGGCCACCGCGAGCAGGCTGGATTTGCCCGAGCCGGAGGGCCCGACGACGGCCACCAACTCGCCGGGCTCGACGGACAGCGACACGTGGTCGAGTGCGGCGACGGTCGCCTCGCCGTCGCCGAGGGTGAGGCTGACGTCGGTCACGGCGAGCCCCAGCGCCGTGGTGGGTTCGGTGGCGGTCATCGGTTTCCTCCGAGTGCGGTCAGCGGGTCGACCCTGGCGATACGGACGATGGCGGCCGCGGCGCCGAGCAGGCCCAGCACGACCAGCAGGGCCGCACCGAGCGCGACCGGGCCGGTTTCGAGGGCGAACGGCATACCGCTGATCAGGCTTGCGCCGGCCACGCCGACCAGCACCCCGGCCCCGGTCGACACGACGAGCACGATCAGCGCCTGCATCACCCCGTCGCGCAGCAGATAGCCGGTCGGGGCGCCGACCGCGCGCAGCACCGCCAACTCCGGTCGGCGCTGGATGGTCCACACCGTGAAGAACGCGCCGACCACGAGCGCGGAGATCGCATACAAGAACACCTTGATCAATGTCATCGTCGACATCTCGGCGGAATAGCCCGGCGACGCGTCGAACGACGCCTTGATCGCCATCGCCGAGGTACCGGCCGCCGCGTCGCCGGCGGCAAGGTCGACCGACTGTCCGGCTTGTGCGCGGATCGCGACCGCACTGGCCTCCTGGTAGGCCTCGGGTCGCACGGGCTCGCCGGGTTCGGCGCCGGCGTGGATCGACTGCCACAGGTGCAGCGGGACGTAGGCGACGTCGACATGGCCGAAGGTCTGCTTGTCCCCGGTGGCGCCGACCACCTTCATGGTCGTGCCGAGCCGGTCGACGGTCACGGTGTCGCCGATGTGCAGGCCCGCGTCCAGCGCCGTCTTGCTCACCACGATGCCGTCCGCACTGCCCATCCGTTCGCCCTGCGCCACGGCGGGGGCCAGGTAGGAGCCCGGTTCGACGCCGAACAACGCCAGGTCGATCGCCACACCCCGCGACGAGTGCGCATTGACCAGTGCGTTGCCGAACGGCGCCGCGTCGGCCACGTCCGGCCGCGACTTCCACGCCTGCACCTGCCGCATGTCCACGACGCTGCGGGAGAAGGCCGAATCGGTCTTGGTGCCCGCGGCGAACGCGAAATCGTCGACCGGCATCGCCTTCAACCCGGACACGCCGTCCTCGACGAGACCGGACGACAGTCCGGACAACATCACCATCAACACGGCGATGAGCGCGACGACACCTCCCATCAACCCGAATCTCGACCGCGCAAACCACAGTTCACGCCGGGCCAGAAAGAACATCACTTCTCCTCACCGTCCGGTCGCCGCATTTTCCCGACGCACCGTCAGCAAAGATACCAACGTGGCGTCGGCAAGAAGGTGTGGGGCAGGGCGGCACCGGTCACGACGAATACCGCACGGCCCCCAGACGCACGAAAGCCGGTGGGCGCCACGGATTCCGTGACGCCCACCGGCTGTGTGCCGCAGGTTCGGACTAGCCGAGGCGCTCGATGATGGTGACGTTGGCAGTGCCGCCGCCCTCGCACATCGTCTGCAGGCCGTAGCGGCCGCCGGTGCGCTCGAGTTCGCAGAGCATGGTGGAGAACAGCTTGGCGCCGGTCGCGCCCAGCGGGTGACCCAGCGCGATGCCGCCGCCGTTCGGGTTGACCTTGGCCGGGTCGGCGCCGGTCTCCTTGAGCCAGGAGATGACGACCGGCGCGAAGGCCTCGTTGATCTCGACCTCGTCGATGTCGCCGATGGTCAGGCCGGCCTTCTTCAGCGCGTACTCGGTCGCCGGGATCGGCGCGGACAGCATGAAGATCGGGTCGGCGCCACGCACGCTCATGTGGTGGATGCGGGCGCGAGGCTTGAGCCCGAAGCGCTTGACCGCGGCCTCGGACGCGACCAGCGTGGCCGAGGCGGCATCGGAGATCTGGCTGGCGACAGCGGCGGTCAGCCGGCTGCCCTCGGCCAGCACCGGCAGTCCGGCCATCTTCTCCATCGAGGTCTCACGGGGCCCCTGGTCGGTGGTGAAGTCTCCGACCGGGACGGTCTCCCGCTCGAAGCGGCCCTCGGCGATCGCGGCACGGGCGCGGGTGTGGCTCTGCAGCGCCCACTCCTCCATGTCGAGACGCGAGATGTCCCACTTCTGCGCGATCATGTCGGCGCCGCGGAACTGCGAGACCTCCTGGGTGCCGTAGCGCTCGACCCAGCCCTTCGACCCGGTGAACGGGTCGTCGAAGCCGAACTCCTTGCCGGCGATCATCGCGGCACTGATCGGGATCTGGCTCATGTTCTGGACGCCGCCGGCGACGATCAGGTCGGCGGTGCCGCTCATCACGGCCTGGGCGGCGAAGTGGATCGCCTGCTGCGACGAGCCGCACTGACGGTCGACGGTGGTGCCGGGGACCGCGTCGGGCAGACCGGCGGCGAGCCACGACGTGCGCGCGATGTTGCCGGCCTGGCCGCCGATGGCATCGACGCAGCCGAAGATCACGTCGTCGACGTCGGCGGGGTCGAAGTCGTTGCGCTCGACCACGGCCTTGAGCACGTGCGCGCCCATGTCGGCCGGGTGCATCCCGGCGAGCGCGCCGCCGCGCTTGCCGGTCGGGGTGCGCAGCGCGTCGATGATGAATGCTTCTGGCATGCGAGTCTCCTAGGAGTTGTCGGTGCCGGCCGGGGCGGAGATCCCGTCGAGCACGATCGAAAGGTACTGCTTGGCAATCACGTCGGCTGTTCTGGCGCCACCGGGCCGGTACCAGCGCACGGCCACCCACACCGTGTCGCGCATGAAGCGATAGGCGACGTCCACGTCGAGATCGGCGCGGAAGGTGCCGTCGGCGACGCCTTCCCGGAGCACCGTCATCCACAGCTGCCGGAACTCGCGGTTGCGCTTGTCGAGGTAGTCGAAGCGCGGCAGTGTCGCCAGGTGCTTCGCCTCGTCCTGATAGATCGCCACCGCCGCGTGCCGGGCGTCGATGGCCTCGAAAGACGCCTCGACAAGCGCCTCGAGCGTGGACCGCGAGTCGAGCCCGGAGGCCACGATCTCCTGGTATCGGCCGAACAACTCGTCGAGGAACCCGGAGAGGATCTCGTCGACCATCGACTCCTTGGAATCGAAGTGGTGGTAGAGGCTGCCCGAGAGGATCCCTGCGGCGTCGGCGATGTCACGCACGGTCGTGGCGCGCAGGCCGCGCTCGGCGAACAGCCCTGCGGCGATGCGCAGCAATTCGGCCCGACGTTCGGACATCACGGGCGCGACTTTCCCCGCCTGATCGGTAGTCACGTGACCATACTATCAACCAAGCGCTTGCTAGGGTATCGGGATGGTGGACACAGCAGTGGAAGCAACCCTCGTCACCGGTGGTTCCGGCGGGCTCGGCGCGGCGGTCGTGCGGCGCCTGGCCTCCCGCGGCCCGGTCGCACTGACCTACCGGTCGCGGCCCGAGGCCGCCCAGGAACTGGTCGACGAACTCGCCGCCGCCGGGCGCGTCGCGGCGGCGTTCCGGCTCGACGTGACCGACCCGGACGCCGTCGCGGCCGCGGTGGCCGAGGTGTGCGACCGTTTCGACGGCATCCGCACCCTGGTCCACGCCGCGGGCCCGCACGTGCCGATGGTCCACCTGTCGCGCGTCGACCCTCGCACGTACGCCCGCCAGCTCGAAGCCGAGGCCGGCGGCTTCTTCGCGGTGGTCCACGCCTGTCTGCCGGCGCTGCGCGAGAGCTCGGGCGCCATCGTCGCGATCACCACGGCGGCCACCTCCCGCTACCCGGTACGCGACGGACTGTCGGCCGGCACCAAGGGCGCCATCGATCAACTCGTGCGGGCCTTCGCCGCCGAGGAGGGCCGTTACGGTGTGCGCGTCAACGCGGTCGGCCCCGGCATGCTCACCGACGGCATGGCCGAGCGGTTGATCTCGTCACGCGAACTCGACGAGCGGGCCCTCTCGGTCGCCCGCGAGCGCATCCCACTGGGACGTTTCGGCACCGCGGACGACATCGCCGCGGCCGTCGAGTTCCTCGCGAGCGACGCCGCGCAGTTCATCACCGGCCAGAAGCTCGACGTCGACGGCGGCTATTCGGTCTGACCGTATTCGGTCTGACCGCCGAATCGTGCGGCCAGCCGGAGGTAGGTCGCCGGCGCCGCACCCCGGACCGCCACCGGCCAGCGCAACCAGGCGGGCCGATACACCTCCGGGCGGTCGCGCTCGACCGCCCGGACCAGCGCGTCGGCCACCGCAGCCGGCTCGAGCGGACGGGGCCGCCGTCGCCCGTAGGTCCTGCCGCGGCGCTCGAAGAAGGCCGTGTCGACCACCCCTGGGACGACGACCCCGACACCGACCCCGGTGCCGCGCAACTCCATCCGCAGACTCGCGGCGAAGGTGTCGAGCCCGGACTTCGTACCGGCGTACAGCGCCTCGCCGGCCACCGCGGTGCGGGCGACGATGGACGAGACGAACATCAGGTGCCCGTATCCGCGCTCGATCATGTCGGGCAGCACGGCCCGGGTCAGTGCGATCGGGGCGCCCAGGTTCACTGCGGACAGCTCCGCGATGTCACGCTGGGGCATCGCGGCGAACGGCCCCGCCCAGCCGAGCCCGGCATTGTTGACAAGCAGATCGATCCGGCCGTGCGCGGCCTGCGCCTGCTGCACCAGCCGGTTCAGTTCGTCTGGGCGGGCGAGGTCGGCGACCACCGCGATGGCGCCGGTGCGCGCGGACAACTCGGCCAGCCGGCGTTCGTCGCGTCCGTGCACGACCAGCTTCGCCCCACGCTCGGCCAACAGCACCGCGGTCTCCCATCCGATACCGGATGAGGCGCCGGTCACCAAGGCCACGCGTTCGCGTATGCGCACGGATAAAAGGCTAACGCCCGGGTGGCCGTTCGGTCCGGGAACGGACCGCGGGCCACCCGGGCGTGGGCGCAGCGGAAGTGAGGGCCTGCAGTGCCGGCCGGCCGGGTCAGGCCCGCTGGCTCGAGACCGAGACGATCTCGCCGGTCATGTAGGTCGTGTAGTCGCTCGCGAGCATCGCGATGACCGACGCGATCTCCCACACCTCGGCGGCGCGGCCGTAGGCCTCGCGTGAGGCGAGACTGTCGAGCAGCTCGTCGCTGGTGACCTTCGCCAGGAACGGGTGCTTGGCGATGGACGGCGAGACCGCGTTGATGCGGACGCCGTACTCGGCGGCCTCGATCGCCGAGCAGCGGGTCAGCGCCATGACGCCGGCCTTCGCCGCGGCATAGTGCGACTGCGAGTGCTGCGCGCGCCAGCCGAGCACCGAGGCGTTGTTGACCAGCACCCCGTTGTGGTCGACCGACTTGAAGTAGCGCAGCGCCGCGCGGGTGGCACGGAAGGTGCTGTTCAGGGTGATGTCGAGGACCCGGTCCCACTGCTCGTCGGTCATGTCGACGATCGGGGTCTCGCCGCCGAGGCCCGCGTTGTTGACGAGCACGTCGATGCGGCCGAGCTTCTCGGCGGAGGCAGCGATGAGGGCGTCGATCTGCTCGGTGCTCGAGACGTCACACACGAACGACTCGACCTGCTGCGCGGCGAACTCGGCCGACAGCTTCTCGACGGTCTCGCCGAGGCGGCGCTCGTGGAAATCGGAGACCAGGACGTCGGCGCCCTCGAGCAGCGCGCGCCGGGCGGTGGCGAACCCGATGCCGGTGCCGGCCGCGGCCGTCACGACGACCTTCTTACCCTTGAGCAGGTTGTGGCCCTCGATCTCCTCGGGGGCGACGGACAACGGGGACTTGGCTGATGCGGTCACGGGCGTGCCTCTCGCGGAAGGCCGAGCACACGCTCGGCGATGATGTTGCGCTGGATCTCGTTGGATCCGCCGTAGATGGTGTCGGCGCGGGTGAACAGGTACAGCCGCTGCCACTCGTCGAGCTCTTCGCCCTCGGGTCCTTCGGCGAGAAGCGAGGGCGCCCCGGCGATCTCCATGGCGAGCTCGCCCAGATCGCGGTGCCAGTTGGCCCACAGCAGCTTGGCCACCGACGGCGCACCGGGCACCTCGGTGTTGCCCTCACCCAGGGTCCGCATCGCGTGCGAGCGCATCACCTGCAGCCCGACCCAGGCGCGGGTGATCTTCTCGCGCACGATCGGGTCCTGCGCGGTCCCGTTGCTCTCGGCCAGCGCGATGATCTTGTCGAGTTCGCGCGCGAACTGCACCTGTTGGCCGAGGGTGGCGACGCCGCGCTCGAACGCCAAGGTGCCCATCGCGATCTTCCAGCCCTGTCCGGGCTCGCCGACCACGAGGTCCGCCTCGGTGCGGGCGTCGGTGAAGAACACCTCGTTGAACTCGGAGGTTCCGGTGAGCTGGACGATCGGGCGCACCTCGATGCCGTCCTGGTCCATGGGGACCAGCAGGTACGACAGGCCCTGATGCCGGGACGACCCGGGCTCGGTGCGGGCGACCACGAAGCACCAGTCGGACAGGTGGGCCAGCGAGGTCCACACCTTCTGTCCGTTGATCACCCAGCTGTCGCCGTCCAGTCGGGCGCTGGTCGACACGCCCGCCAGGTCGGAACCGGCGCCGGGCTCGGAATAGCCCTGGCACCACAGTTCCGACACGTTCTTGATGCCCGGCAGGAAGCGCTGCTTCTGCTCCTCGGTGCCGAACGCGATCAGCGTCGGCCCGAGCAGCTCCTCACCGATGTGACTGACCCGCGCCGGCGCGTTCGCCCGCGCGTATTCCTGATGAAAGATGATCTGCTGACTGACCGACGCCTCGCGGCCGCCGTACTCCTTGGGCCACCCGAGGCAGGTCCATCCCGCTGCTGCGAGATGCCTGTCCCACTCGAGTCGCTCTTCGAATGCCTCGTGCTCGCGACCCGGACCACCGAGGCCCTTGAGCTCCGCGAACCGGCCGGAGAGATTCTCCTCGAGCCACTGACGCACTTCCGCTGCAAACGCCGCGTCCTCCGGCGAGGTACCGCCGACGCCCTCCATACCCTGGCTATCGTCCACAGCGATACGGTACCCTACCAAGCACTTGCTTTGTATAGACGGTGTTGCCTCGCCGAGGAGAAAGGGTGCGCACGGAAGTGACACAAGAACCCGGAACCACACCCGTCGCGCTCTGGCGCGCCGCGGAACTGTTCGGCACGAACGAAGCCATCGCCGACGGCGACTATCGAGTGACCTACAGCGAGTTGCTCGACCGCGTCCGGACGATCGCCCGCGCGCTGATCGCCCGTGGCATCGAGCCCGGCGACCGCATCGCGGTGTGGGCCCCCAACACCCACCACTGGGTCGAGGCGGCGCTGGCCATCCACTACGCCGGCGCGATCCTGGTGCCGATCAACACGCGCTACACCGGCACCGAGGCACTCGACATCATCGAGCGCACGCACGCGGCCGGCCTGTTCGTCGTCGGCCCCTTCCTCGGCTCCGACCGATGGGCGAAGCTGGGCGAGGCCGCGTCGGCGGACGAGCTGAGCGCACTGCACACGGTCATCCGGGTCCCCTGCGATCCGGCCGACCCCACCGAGGGCGTCATCGAGTGGGACCAGCTGTCCGCCATCGCGGAACCGGTCAGCGACATCCAGGCCGACGCGCGCGCCGCCGCGGTCCAGCCGGACGACATCGCGGACATCCTGTTCACCTCGGGCACCACCGGCAAGAGCAAGGGCGTGCTCAGCGCCCACCGCCAGACCGTCGGCGTCGCTCGCGCGTGGGCGGCGTGCGCGGACGTCACCGATGCCGACCGCTACCTGATCATCAACCCGTTCTTCCACACCTTCGGGTACAAGGCCGGGTTCATCGTGTGCGTCCTCAACGGCGCGACCATCGTGCCCATCGCGCTCTTCGACGTGCCCAAGGTGGTCCAGACCATCGCCGACGAGAAGATCAGCATCCTGCCCGGCGCCCCAACCATCCACCAGTCGATCCTCGACCTGCCCGGACGGGACGACTACGACCTGTCCAGCCTGCGCGTGGCGATCACCGGTGCCGCCGCCGTCCCGGTCACCCTGGTCGAGCGGATGCAGTCCGAACTCGGCTACGACGCGGTGATCACCGCCTACGGCCAGACCGAGGCGGTCGTGGTCACCATGTGTCGCACCGACGAGGACCCGGTCACCGTCGCGACGACTTCCGGACGCGCCATCGACGGCGTGGAGGTCCGCATCGGCGAGCAGGGCGAGGTGCTGGTCCGCGGCGACATCGTCATGCTCGGGTACCTCGACGATCCCGAGGCCACCGCGAAAACCATCGACGCCGACGGCTGGCTGCACACCGGCGACGTCGGCGTGCTCGACGAGCGAGGCTACCTCGACATCACCGACCGCCTCAAGGACATGTACATCAGCGGCGGGTTCAACGTGTACCCCGCCGAGGTGGAGAACACCCTGGCCCGCCTGGAGGCCGTCGCGGAGTCCGCGGTCATCGGCGTGCCCGACGATCGGATGGGCGAGGTCGGGCGGGCGTACATCGCCACCAAGCCCGGGCGCACCGTCACCGAGGAGGAGGTCATCGCCTTCTGCAAGGAGCACCTCGCGAACTTCAAGGTGCCCCGTTCGGTCCGCCTGGTGGAGTCGTTGCCGCGCAACCCCTCCGGGAAGGTTCTCAAGAACGAGCTCCGGGCGAGCACGTCGTGACCGGATCGACCGATCAGGGGTCCGGCGGACCGATCCCCGGCGAGGGCGTTCCCGACGAGGGCGACGTCGTCACCTATGAGGTGCGCGGACGCGTGGCCGTCGTGACGATGAACCGGCCGGCGTACCGCAACGCGCAGAACTCGGTGATGACCTACGCGCTCGACGCCGCGTTCACGCGGGCGGTCGAGGATCCCGATGTCGGCGCGATCGTGTTGGCGGGCAACGGCGACCACTTCAGCGCGGGACACGACATCGGCACCGTGGGCCGCGACCACCACGTCTCGTACGAGAACAAGGCGGTCGTGTGGTGGGACCACGTCGACCGACCGGGCGGCGACCAACGTTTCGCACGCGAGATGGAGGTCTACCTCGGGATGTGCCGGCGGTGGCGCGAGCTGCCGAAGCCGATGATCGCGATGGTGCAGGGCGCGTGCATCGCCGGTGGACTGATGCTGTCGTGGGTGTGCGACCTGATCGTCGCCTCCGAGGACGCCTTCTTCGCCGATCCCGTTGTCCGGATGGGCATTCCGGGCGTGGAGTACTTCGCACACCCCTGGGTGCTAGGCACGCGCGCGGCCAAGGAGATCCTCTTCACCGGCGACCGGTTCTCCGCGCAGCGCGCGTACGAGTGGGGAATGGTCAGCCGGGTGGTCCCCCGCGCCGAGCTGGAGACCACCACGATCGACCTGGCCGAACGGATCGCCACGATGCCGCAGTTCGGACTGGCCCTGACCAAGAAGGCGGTCAACCAGTGTGAGGACCTGATGGGTATCCGGTCCGGGATGGACTCGGTGTTCGGCCTGCACCACTTCGCTCACGCACACAATGCCGAAATCGGCCTGGGACCCCTCGGCGGCATGGACGCCACAGCAATGAAGCGCGGCGCAGCCGCGGGGATGAAGAAAGCTGGAGAAAACTAGTGGATCTCGATTTCGACGACGCCACAGTCGCGTTCCGCGACGAAGTGCGCGCGTTCCTCAAGGAGAACGTACCCGCGGACCCGTTGCCGTCGATGGACACGGCGGAAGGCTTCGAGGCGCACCGCGAGTGGGAGCGCAAGCTCGCCGACGCGCGGCTGTCCGTGGTCTCCTGGCCGGCCGAGTACGGCGGCCGTGACGCCACCCTCGAGCAGTGGGTGATCTTCGAGGAGGAGTACTACCGCGCCGGCGCACCCGGACGGGTCAGCCAGAACGGGATCTTCCTGCTCGCTCCCACCCTGTTCGAGCACGCCACCAAGGCCCAGCTCGATCGGATCATGCCGAGCATGGCCCGCGCCGACGTCATCTGGGCGCAGGCCTGGTCCGAGCCGGAGTCCGGCTCCGACCTGGCGAGCCTGCGCTCGACCGCGACCAAGGTCGACGGTGGCTGGCTGCTCAACGGGCAGAAGACCTGGAGCTCGCGGGCGACGTTCGCGGACTGGGGCTTCGGCCTGTTCCGCTCGGACCCGGAGGCCCAGCGCCACAAGGGCATCACCTACTTCATGTTCGATCTGCGGTCGAAGGGTGTCACCATCCGCCCGATCGATCAGCTCGACGGCGAGCCGGGATTCGCGGAGATCTTCCTCGAGGACGTCTTCGTGCCGGACGACGCGGACAACAGCGGCGTCATCGGCGGCGTCAACGAGGGCTGGCGGGTCGCGATGAGCACCGCCAGCAACGAGCGCGGCCTGTCGCTGCGCAGCCCCGGCCGGTTCCTCGCCACCACCGACCGCCTGGTCGAGCTGTGGAAGCGATCGGGAGACTCGACCGACACCGCGCTGCGCGACCGGGTGGTCGACGCGTGGATCGGTTCGCGCGCCTACGAACTGAGCACCTGGGGCACGGTCACCCGGCTGGCCGACGGCGGCCAACTCGGTGCCGAGTCCTCCATCAACAAGGTGTTCTGGTCGGAATGGGACGTCGCCGCCCACGAGACCGCCCTGGACCTGCAGGGTCCCGGCGCCGAGCTCGCCGATCCGTGGATGGACGGCTACCTCTTCTCGCTCTCCGGCCCGATCTACGCCGGTACCAACGAGATCCAGAAGAACGTCATCGCCGAGCGTCTCCTCGGCCTACCTAAGGCGGACCGATGAGATTCGCGCTCGATAACTCGCACACCGACTTCGCCGCCAGCATCGACTCGCTGCTGGGCAAGTCCGACACCCCCGCGGTCATCCGCGCCTGGAACTCCGGTGACACCGGTCCCGGCGTCAAGCTGTGGCAGCGGCTCGCCGAGACCGGCGTGACCGGTCTGCTGATCGCCGAGGAGCACGGCGGCCTCGGTGCGGACGCGATCGACATGGTCGTCGCCGTCGAACAGCTCGGCAAGCACGCGGTCCCCGGGCCGGTCGCCGAGACCATCGCGGTCGCCCCGAGCCTGCTCGCGCAGGCCGATCCGGCCCGCCTCGAGGCCCTCGCCGAGGGCTCGCTCGCGACCGTCGCCGCACCGCCGGCCGTACCCTATGCGGTCGACGCCGACGCGGTCGAGCTGGTCCTGACGGTCGACGGATCGACGGTGTCCACCGCGACGCCGGCCGCCGTGCACGGCTCGGTGGACCTGTCCCGCCGCCTGTTCGAGGTCACCACTGCCGAGCAGCTCGGCACGGCGGACGCGAACCGCGCCTTCGACCTGGGTGCGCTGGCCACGGCCGCGCAGCTGCAGGGTCTGGGCAAGGCGATGCTCGAGATCACCACCGAGTACGCCAAGCAGCGCAAGCAGTTCGGCCGGGTCATCGGCAGCCAGCAGGCGATCAAGCATCACCTCGCCGGCGTGGCGATCGGCCTCGAGATGGCGCAGCCGCTGCTGCTGGGCGCGGCCATGGCGGTGCGCGACGGTTCCCCGACCGCGAGCCGCGACGTGTCCGCCGCCAAGGTGGCCTGCGGTGACGCCGCCTACCGGGCCTCGCGGATCGCGCTGCAGGTGCACGGCGCCATCGGTTACACGCAGGAGCACGACCTGTCGCTGTGGCTGACCAAGACGCGCGCGCTGGTCACCGCGTGGGGCACCCCGGCGCAGCACCGCACCCGGGTCATGGAGGCACTGTGATGGCGACGATCGAAGAGGGTGGGCTGCTCACCGAGGAGCAGCGTGCGCTGGCCGACACCGTGCGCAATCTCGTCGGCAAGCGCGCGGACAGCGCAGCGGTGCGTGCGGCCGCCGAGAGCGAGCGCGGCTACGACGAGTCGCTGTGGCAGGTGCTGTGCGAGCAGATCGGCGTCGCCGCACTCGCCATTCCGGAGGAGTTCGGCGGAATCGGCGCCGGCGCCATGGAAACGCACCTGGTGCTCGAGGAGCTGGGCCGGGCGCTGGTGCCCTCCCCCATGCTCGGTTCGGTCGTCCTGGGAGCGCAGGCCCTGCTCGCCTCGGGAAACACCGAGGCGTGCGAGCGCCTGCTGCCCGGCGTCGCAGAGGGAGCCACCACGCTCGCGCTGTGCTGGGGCAACTGGGAGGTCACCGACCTTCCGGTGCGCGCCGGCGCTGACGGCGCCCTGACCGGTCGTGCGGACTACGTGCTCGGCGGCGAGATCGCCGACGTGTTGCTGGTCGCTGCACAGACCGCGGACGGGCCCGCGCTGTTCGAGGTCGACCCGGCCGCCGCCGGCGTCAGCCGTGAACGGGTGGGCACCATGGATCCGACCCGTCCGCTGGCGACCGTCACCTTCGACTCGACCCCGGCCCGCCGGCTCACCGAGGGCGACGGGGCCGCCGTGCTCGAGCGGGTCCGCGACCTCGCCGTCATCGCACTGTCCGCGGAGCAGGTCGGCGCCGCCGCCCAGATCCTCGAGAAAACCGTCGAATACACCAAGGCGCGCAAGCAGTTCGGGCGCGTCATCGGCAGTTTCCAGGCGCTCAAGCACCGCATGGCCGACCTGTACGTCGAGGTCGAGACCGCGCGTTCGATGTCGTACTCTGCGGCGCTGTCGCTTTCGCCCGCCGAGGCCGGACTGGCCAAGGTGTACTGCTCGGAAGCCTTCGAGGAGGTCGCGGGCGACGCCATCCAGCTGCACGGCGGAATCGCGATCACCTGGGAGCACGACGCGCACCTGTACTTCAAGCGTGCGCACGGCAGCAGCCAGCTGTTCGGGCAACCTCGTCGTTACCTGACCGAGCTGGCCACCGCCGCGGGCCTTCCCTAGCCGCGGATCACGACGGGGTGGTGGCCGCAGGCTGCTGAGCCGCACCGGGCTGGGTCCCGGTGTGCTGCGGCGGCTTGTGCGCCACCACCCGCACCGCGGTCGGCGGCACCGCAGGCTTCTTCACCTGTACGGCCACCTCGGCACCGACCGGGAACTGGGTCTGCTGCGCAGGGCTTTTCGCCGTCCCCCACTTGGTCTGTGGCGACACCGTGACGTTCACCTGCTTGCCGGACCGCTCCGTGATCGTCCACGTGTTGCCGTTCTCCGCCGCGATCGTGCCTACCACCACCGGCACCCGATGCTTCGCTCGCGGATGTGCGTGCGGGGTCGTCTCCGTCTGCGCGGCGGTGTTCGTCGTCGCAGCGCCACTTCCGGATTCGACTGTCGCCCAGGCGGCTCCGCCGATCATCACCGCGACCAGCACGCCCGCGGCACCGATCAGCGCACCCTTGCGCTTGTACAGCGGAGGTTTCGGCGTCGGCACCCGTCCGGGGACCTCCGGAGACACGGGGAACTGCTGGGTTGGCTGGTCGTCATCTGTCATGCCGACAACCGTAGGAATCGCTCGTGTGGACGCATTGTGGCCGCTCTGAGGAATCTCTGAGGATCCGGCGAAGCCGGCCGACCGACGACACGAAGGCCGTTCGGCGGCAACGACCTCACCTGCCACACAACGAAAAGGCACCCGGCCGAAGTACTCGACCGGGTGCCTTTTCCGAGATGATCAGCCGCTCACAACCAGGTGTCCGGGCTCGAGGCGGTGAACAGGAACTCGTCCAGGTCCGCACGCCACGGCGCCGGCACGTTCTTGTCCGGCTCGATTCCGGTGTACTGACCTCGGTAGAACAGCAGCGGCCGCTGCTGCTTGCCGTCCTTGCTCGCCCCGATGTGCCCGTAGTCGGCGATCCGTCCGTACACGACGTAGTGGTCGCCACCGTCGTGGACCGTCTCGACCGTGCAGTCGATCCAGGCCAGTGACTCGTCGAGGATCGGGGAACCCAGCGGCGAGCGGTGCCACTGCACCTCGGCGAACTTGTCGGGGTTGCGCGAGCCGAACACCGCGCAGGTCTCTTGCTGGGCCTCCGAGAGCATGCTGACCCCGAACCGGCCGGTCGACTCGATCACCGACCACGCCCGCGAGGTCTTCATCGGGCAGAACAGGACCAGCGGCGGATCGAGCGAAAGGGCGGCAAAGGACTGGCAGGCGAAGCCGACCGGCTCGTCGCCGTTCATCGCGGTGATGATCGTGATGCCCGTGCAGAACTGCCCGAACATGTTGCGCAGTTGACGCGGGTCGATGGCAACCTCGTCCGCGCCGGCCTTGTCCTTTGCCGCCTCTGTCATGACCTGAACCCTACCGTGAAGTCGTGGCCCCACAGACTCACGGCCGTGCTCTCCCGCGCGACCCAGCTGTCGTCCTCGACCTGCAAACCCTCACAACCGAATTCGACGTCGAAGCCACCCGGGGTCTTCATGTAGAACGAGAGCATGAGGTCATTGACGTGCCGGCCCAGGCTCGCCGACATCTTGACCTTCTTGCGCAGTGCCCGATCCAGGCAGAGCCCGACATCGTCGGAGTTCTCCACCTCGACCATCAGGTGCACGATGCCGGACGGGTTGGGCAGCGGCGCAAACGCGAGGCTGTGGTGGCGCGGGTTGACCCCGAGGAACCGCAGCCAGGCGGGCTCACCGTCGGCCGGGCGCCCGACGACCTGCGGAGGCAGGCGCATCGAATCGCGCAGCTTGAAGCCGAGCACATCCTGGTAGAATGCCAGGTCCGCCGCATCGTCCTTGGTCGCCAGCACCACGTGACCCAGGCCCTGCTCGCCGGTGACGAACTTGTGGCCGTACGGACTCACGACACGACGGTGCTGAAGCGCGATCGTGTGGAAGATCTCCAGCCGGGAGCCGGACGCGTCGACGCACTTGATCATCTCGACCACGCGACGCTCGGCGAGCTCGTCGGCCGTGGCCTCCTCGAACTCCCAGTCCGCCTTGACAAGTCGCTCGCGGATCTCCTGGAGCTCCTGCGCGTTCGCGCACTCCCAGCCGCACGAGTACAGCCCGTCGCGCTCTCCGGGGACGATCACCAGCCGGGCCGGGAAATCGTCCATCCGCAGGTACAGCGCGTCCGGGTTCGCGCCCTTGCCCTCGACCATGCCGAGAACCTTGAGCCCGTACTCACGCCAGGCGTCCATGTCGGTCGACTCGACGCGCATGTACGCAAGGGAACGGATTCCCATCATCTACCTCCGTCGTGCTGTGGCTGTTCGGCAGTCATCAGGTCCGGCACCTACACCATCGTGTCGGAGATCGGCAGGCCGAACTCCTCCGCACCGAACATCACGTAGGCGCGCTCGGCGTCGTTGGCCGCGTGGACGCGGCCGGCGTGCGCGTCACGCCAGAAGCGCTGGATCGGGGTGCCCTCCTGCAGCGCGGTGGCGCCGGAGGCCTCGAAGAGCCGGTCGATCGACGCGATCGCGCGGCCGGTGGCGCGCACCTGGTCGCGGCGCGCGCGCATGCGCAGCTTCATCGGCACCTCTTCGCCGGCGAGCAGGTGCGCGTACTCCTCCGCGACGTTGCCGGACAGCTGACGCCAGGCCGCGTCGATGTCGCTGGACGCCTCCGCGATCCGCACCTTGGCGAACGGGTCGTCCTTGGCCTTCTCGCCGGCGTAGGCCGCGCGCACGCGCTTGCCCTGGTGCTCGACGTGCGCGTCGTAGGCGCCGTAGGCCATGCCCACGATCGGGGTCGAGATGGTCGTGGGGTGGATGGTGCCCCAGGGCATGCGGTAGACGGGCGCGGTGTTCTGTTCGAGGCCCGGCGCCACCAGGTCGCTCATCGCCTTGAAGCTCAGGAAACGGTGCCGCGGCACGAACGCGTCCTTGACCTTGATCGTGTTCGATCCGGTGCCCTTGAGTCCGACCACGTGCCACACGTCGTCGATCTCGTACTCGGAGCGCGGGATCAGGAAGCTGCCGAAGTCGACGGGGCGCCCGTCCTTGATCACCGGACCGCCGACGACCACCCAGTTCGCATGGTCGCAGCCCGAGGACCATGCCCAGGAGCCGTTCACCTTGTAGCCGCCGTCGACGACCTCACCGGCACCCATGGGCGCGTAGGAGGACGAGATGCGCACGTCGGTGTTCTCGCCCCAGACGTCCTGCTGCGCCTGCTGGTCGAACAGGGCCAGGTGCCAGTTGTGCACACCCACGATGCCGGCGACCCAGCCGGTCGAACCGCATGCGCTGGCGAGCTTGCGCACAGCGGAGTAGAAGAGCACCGGGTCGGCCTCGTAGCCGCCCCACTGAGCGGGCTGCAGCAGCCGGAAGAAGCCGGCCTCCTGCAGGTCCTTGATGTTCTCGTCGGGCACGCGGCGCAGGTTCTCCGCCTCCTGCGCACGCTCGCGCAGCGCCGGCAACAACGCGTCGAGCCTCTGCATCACCTCGTGGTTGTCGATCTCACCCGACGTCATGCCACTTACCTGCACGCCACCCACTGCCCGCTCCCGTCTGCGATTTTCATGGATCGAATTCCATAAACCACTCCGAGACTAGAACAGGTTCTGCTTTGTGTCGACACCGGGGTCGCCGTGCAGGTCGGACGCACCTCACTGGATCGACACTCTACAAGGAGGTGGTCGATGGGCTACGATTTCTGTAACCTGTTCTACTTGCAGGGGCCGACCACCGAGCAGTCGACATGCGCCGGCCACGGCACGAGCGTGCCACCGAGCCCAAGGGATGTGAGGAACCCAATGTCAGTGACCAAGAGTGCTTCCGATAGCCACAAGGTCAGGGAGATCGACGTCGGCACCGCCCGCGATCGCTACGCCCGCGGGTGGCACTGCCTGGGTCTGGCCGACACCTTCCGCGACGGCAAGCCGCACTCGATCGAGGCGTTCGGCACCAAGCTGGTCGTGTGGGCGGACAGCAACGGTGAGCTGAAGATTCTCGACGGCTACTGCAGGCACATGGGTGGCGACCTGTCGCAGGGCACCGTCAAGGGCGACAACATCGCGTGCCCGTTCCACGACTGGCGCTGGGGCGGCGACGGCCGTTGCAAGGAGATCCCGTACGCCAAGCGGATCCCGATGCGCGCGCGCACCCGGAACTGGCCGACCCTCGAGCGCAACAAGCAGCTCTTCGTGTGGAACGACCCCGAGGGCAACGAGCCCGAGGACTACATCCCCGAGATCGAGGGCGCGCACAGCGACGAGTGGACCGCGTGGACCTGGAACACAAAGCTGATCGAGGGCGCCAACTGCCGCGAGATCATCGACAACGTGGTCGACATGGCGCACTTCTTCTACATTCACTACGCCTTCCCGACCTACTTCAAGAACGTGTTCGACGGGCAGGTCGCCTCGCAGTGGCTGAACACGACGGGCCGGCCGGACACCGGACTGGGCGCGAAGTACGGCGCCGAGACGCTGCTCGAGTCGGTGGCCGCGTACTACGGTCCCTCGTACATGATCAACCCGCTGACCAACTCCTACGGCGGCTACAAGACCGAAGTGGTCCTGATCAACTGCCACTACCCGGTCTCGCAGGACTCGTTCGTGCTGCAGTGGGGCCTGATCGTGAAGAAGCCCGAGGGTGTCGACGAGAAGATCGCCGACGCCATTGCGGAGAAGATGACCGACTTCTTCAGCATGGGCTTCCTGCAGGACGTGGAGATCTGGGAGAGCAAGACCAAGATCGAGAACCCGCTCCTGTGCGAGGAGGACGGCCCGGTCTACCAGCTGCGCCGCTGGTACGACCAGTTCTACGTCGACAAGGCCGAGGTCACCGAGGAGATGACCCAGCGGTTCGAGTACGAGGTCGACACCACCAAGGCCAACGAGTACTGGCAGCAGGAAGTCCAGGAGAACCTGGCCCGCCAGGAGGCCGAGAAGCAGGCCGCCGACAAGGAAGCAAGGGTCTGATCGCATGACGACCACCCGGCACTGGGCCAAGGCCCCCGCACAGTCCGATCGCGCCCAGGTCGAGGCCATTACACTGGCAACGGCAGGCGACAAGAAGCGCTACACCAGCGCTGGACTGCAGCCGGTCCAGTGCCGGGCCTGCTCGACCTGCGTACTGGTGAAGAAGAACAGCGACATCCACACCAGCATCCAGTGGACCTCCGCAACCGGCACCTGCCCTCGCTTGAACGAGCCCGGGGAGAACGGCCGTCCGTCCGCTCTCCGGGACTCCTGCCCTGACCTTTCGGCGAGCATCGTGCAAGCTGTTCGTGAGGGACTGATCCATGTCGCACCGCATTCAGAGGACATCGTTGATGAATGACACCATCGAGCCCACGGCGACCGCCGAGGGAATCCAGACCAATGTCGGTCTGGTCGGGAGCCACGTGCACCAGCTCAAGCTGAGTCGCGTGATCGACGAAACGGCCGAGGCCCGCTCGTTGGTGTTCGAGGTTCCCGAGGAGCTGTCGGAGAAGTTCCGGTACTCGCCCGGCCAGTTCCTGACGCTGCGCATCCCCAGCGACCTGACCGGCTCGGTCGCCCGCTGCTACTCGCTGTCGAGCTCGCCGCACACCGACACCGCGCTCACCGTGACCGTCAAGCGCACCGTCGACGGCTACGGGTCGAACTGGCTGTGCGACAACGCGACGGCGGGCATGAGCGTCGACATGCTTCAGCCCTCCGGCGTGTTCGTCCCGAAGAATCTGGGCGAGAACTTCCTGCTCATGGCCGCCGGCAGCGGCATCACCCCGGTCATGGCGATCCTCAAGTCCGCGCTGAGCCAGGGATCGGGCAAGGTCGTCCTGATCTATGCCAACCGCGACGAGAAGTCGGTCATCTTCGCCGAGGAACTGCGCCGGCTGGCGGCCGAGCACCCGGATCGCCTCACCGTCATCCACTGGCTCGAGAGCGTGCAAGGCCTGCCCAGCCGCGCCTCGATCGGCACGCTCGCCGCCCCGTTCCGCGAGCACGAAGCGTTCATCTGCGGCCCTGGGCCGTTCATGTCCGCCACCCAGGACGCGCTGCAGCACGACCTCGGCATGGACCACCACCGCGTGCACGTCGAGGTGTTCCAGTCGATCGAGGGCGACCCGTTCGCAGAGATCGTCTTCGAGGAGCCCGAGGCCGGTGACGAGCTCCCGGCGACCGTCACCGTCACCCTCGACGGCACGGAGCACACCTTCGACTGGCCCCGCGGAACCAAGCTGCTCGACCTGCTGCTCAGCAAGGGCCTCGACGCCCCGTTCTCCTGCCGCCAGGGTGCCTGCAGCGCCTGCGCCTGCCAGGTCGAGGAGGGCAAGGTCGACATGCTGGTCAACGACATCCTCGAGGACGAGGACCTCGCCGACGGCATCGTGCTGGGCTGCCAGGCCGTGCCGCTGACCGACATCGTCAAGGTCACCTACGACGGCTGACCCCACCACCGACGACGACGCCCGGGCGTCGCATCGGCCTCATCGGCCGGGCGGCACCCGGGCGTCGTCGTTTCCGTGCCGGCAGCTTTCGGGCTCAGGCCTTGAAGTAGACGAGTTGGTGACTGGTCGCCAGCACCGCACCGTTGCGTCCGAACAACTGCGCCGACTGGTCGAAGAAGCCGGCACCGAACCGCTGCGCCCGTGCGGTCGCGAGCACCGGCTCGGTGCCCTGGGCGGCCAGCTCCTCGGCCCGCGCGTGGAAGTACACGGTCAGCGACACCGTGCCCGCCGGGACATACCGACCCTGTCGCAGGAACACACGCGGGTAGAACACGTCACACAGCGCGGTCAGCGCCGCGTGGTCCAGCGGCCGCGCCGGCTGGTCCCGCACCCACAGCGTGGAGGTCGAGTCGTCCTGCTCGCCCGAAGCCTCCTCCGGAATGGCACCGACGACGAATCGCAGTTCATAGTTGTCGATCCACTTGATGAAACCGAGCGGCGGCGCCGGCTCGACCTGATCGAACGGCGGCGCGTCCGGGGCGGCGACCTCTGTCGACGACCACGTGTCCCGCCGGATGCCCGTCACCGCGGTCGCGGTCGTCGTCACCGCGCCGTCCTGGACCAGTTCGATCGCCCAGTGCTGGGTGGACCGGTTGGTCCGCACCGGGCGGGCGCGGACGCCGAACGCGCCGTCGGTGATCGGCGCCGCATAGTTGACGGTCAGCGACAGCGGATCCCCGAGACAGTCGGGATGCCGCTGCACCGCCCGGAGCAGCGTCGCCGCGGTGATCCCACCGAACGGACCGACCATGTTGGCGTAGGCCTCGCTGGTGTTGCCGCGCTGAACGCCGTCACTCGCATCGGTGAGCGCGGTCGCGAGATCGAAGGGGTGTGGGGTGGACTCGGGCACGGCTGCTCCTGGCGACGGGGACTTGACTCCGGTCAACCATACCCAGGCGGCGGAGGGGCATCCCCGGCGGCGCGACGCAACGCCGGAGCACCATGCCACGATCACTTGATAGCGACCCGGACCTCCCCCAGTCCCGCGAACTCCGCCACGAACTCGTCGCCGGCGTGCGCATCGACCGCCCGGGTGCACGATCCCGGCAGGATGACGTCGCCTGCCTTGAGTTCGACCCCGAACCGCACCACCCGTTCCGCGAGCCAGGCGACCGCACGCGCCGGGTGACCCAGCACCGCATCCGTACGCCCCTCGGCCACCACTTCGCCGTTCGCCCGCAAAGTCGCGTCGATACGGGTGAGGTCGATCTCACGCGGGCCGCTCCGCCCCTGCCCGAGCAGGAAACCGACCGCCGACGCGTTGTCCGCGACCGTGTCGACGACCGTGATCTCCCAATCCCGGATCCGGCTGTCGATCAACTCGATAGACGGTGTGACGAACTCGGTCGCGTCGAGCACCTCGTCGACCGTGCACGCGCGACCCGACAGATCCTTGCCCAGGACGAAGGCGAGTTCGATCTCCACCCGCGGCGCGAAGAACCCGGAGGCGTCCACAGGCACGTACTCGTCGTAGTGCATGTCGTCGAGGAGGTGACCGTAGTCGGGTTCGTCCACCCCGATCGCCTCCTGCATGACCTTCGCGGTCAGACCGACCTTGTGACCGACGACGCGTGCTCCCGCCTCCGTCCGGCGGCGGATGTTGATCAGCTGGATCTCGTAGGCATCCACCAGGTCGATCTCCGGGAAGGCACCCGAGATCGGTGCGATCGGGACATGGTTTCGCTCGGCATCGGAAAGCCTGCCGGCGAGGTCGTGCCGAACAGCAGCAGAAAGCATCGTGGTCCCCCAACTCTTCTCGGTGAGTTTCCGAGCAGGGGGCACGATAGAGGGTCCCGCCGGTAACCGACATCGGGACCGACCGAAATCGGGGCAACTCTGTGAAATCACCCGAAGGCGATACGAACCCCACCCAATCCGGTGAAGTCCGCGACGAACTCATCGCCCGCATGGATGTCGATCGCCTTGGTGCACGAGCCCGGCAGGACGATGTCGCCCGCCTTGAGATGAATACCGAGTCCGTCCATCTGGTCGGCGAACCATGCCACCGCGCGAGCGGGATGGCCCATGACCGCATCGCTCCGGCCGGCGGCGACCTTCTCGCCGTTGGCGAGCAGGCTGGCCTCGATCCCGACCAGGTCGATCGCGTCCGGAGCGACCCTGGCGGCGCCGATGGCGAAGCCGGCCGACGAGGCGTTGTCGGCGATGGTGTCGCACACTCCGATGCGCCAGTCCTCGATCCGGGTGTCGATCACCTCGATCGACGGGGCGACGAACTCCGTCGCGTCGAGCACGTCGTCCACCGTGCAACGCCCACCGGGCAGGTCCGCACCGAGGAGGAAGGCGATCTCGGCCTCCACCCGCGCCGCGCAGAACCGTGACGCGTCGGCCGGGCGGTCTTCCTCGATCCGCATCTCTTCTAGCAGGTGCCCGAAGTCCGGTTCGTCCACTCCGATCATCTCCTGCATGACCTTCGAGGTCAGACCCACCTTGTAGCCGACGATGCGCGCACCCGCCGCCGTCCGGCGGCGAATGTTGATCAGCTGGATCTCGTACGCGTCCGGCACCTCGATCGCCGGATGGTCGACGGACAGCGGGGTCACCGGTCGCCGTCGTCGTTCCGCTTCCGCGAGCCGTCGTGCGATGTCGTCGCGTACCGCAGCAGAGAGCATCGTTCTCACCCCTCGGCGCCGATCGCGGGGCGTGCGCTCCGTCACGGCGGTCAGAACGTGCGCTCAGCCCGGGGCGGAGCGCCGGAAGTGGAGATCGTGCAGAAGTTGATCATATTCGTCCCGCCGCGGACATGCGTCCAGTTCGCCGAATTTCGCGGAAGCACCTCGAACCGCGACATCGCCCGCCGCGCCCCGTCACCTGCCGTCGCATTGGAACAGGTGCTCATCGCACGCGGCGACCGCTGACATATTCGCAGGCCATCCAGCGTAGCGCTCCACAAGGGTCGTTCTATAACCTGTTCTACATGAGTGACCAGGAATACGACATCGTCGTCGTCGGCAGCGGTGGCGCCGGCATGACTGCAGCCCTGACCGCGGCCCACCATGGCCTGAGCGCGGTCATCGTCGAGAAGGCCGCCCACTACGGCGGCTCCACCGCCCGCTCGGGTGGCGGCGTGTGGATCCCCAACAACGAGGTGCTCGAGCGGGACGGGGTGACCGATACCGCGGAGGCGGCCCGCACCTACCTGCACAGCATCATCGGCGACGTCGTCGCTCCCGAGAAGATCGACACCTACCTCGAGCGCGGCCCCGAGATGCTCTCGTTCGTGCTCGCGAACAGCGCACTGGAGTTGCAGTGGGTGCCCGGCTACTCGGATTACTACCCGGAGGCGCCCGGTGGTCGACCCGGCGGACGCTCGGTCGAGCCGAAGATCTTCGACGGCAACAGGCTCGGTGAGGACCGCAAGAACCTCGAGCCCGACTACGCCAAGGCTCCGAAGAACTTCGTCATCACCCAGGCCGACTACAAGTGGCTCAACCTGCTCATGCGTAACCGCCGCGGGCCGATGCGCGCGATGAAGGTCGGCATGCGATTCCTCGCGGCCAAGGCCACCGGCAAGGATCTGCTGGTGCGCGGCCAGGCGCTGATCGCGGGGTTGCGACTCGGCCTGCGCGACGCCGGCGTGCCGGTCCTGCTGAACACCCCGCTGACCGACCTCTACACCGAGGACGGAGCCGTCAAGGGCGTCAAGGTGATCGTCGACGGCACCGAACAGATCATCCGCGCCCGCAAGGGAGTCATCCTCGGCTCGGGCGGCTTCGAGCACAACGACGAGATGCGCAAGAAGTACCAGCGCGCACCGATCGGCACCGAGTGGACCGTCGGCGCGAAGGCGAACACCGGCGACGGCATCATTGCGGGCCAGAAGCTCGGCGCGGCAGTCGATTTCATGGACGACGCCTGGTGGGGTCCGTCGATGCCGCTGACCGGCGGCCCGTGGTTCGCGCTCTCCGAGCGCACCCTTCCGGGCTGCATGATGGTCAACACCTCCGGCAAGCGATTCGGCAACGAGGCGGCCCCGTACGTCGAGGCCGTGCACACGATGTACGGCGGCGAGTACGGCCAGGGCGAGGGTCCCGGCGAGAACATCCCGACCTGGATGATCCTCGACCAGCGCTACCGCAACCGCTACACCTTCGCCGGCATCACCCCGCGCACCCCGTTCCCGGGTCGCTGGCTCAAGGCCGGGATCGTGGTGAAGGCGGGGACGATCGCCGAACTCGCCGAGAAGACGGGCCTGCCGGTCGACGCGCTGACCGCGGAGATCGAGCGGTTCAACAGCTTCGCCCGCAACGGCAAGGACGAGGACTTCGGCCGCGGCGACAGCAGCTACGACCACTACTACGGCGATCCTCGCCTGAAGAACCCGAGCCTCGCCGAGATCAGCAAGGCGCCGTTCTACGCGATCAAGATGGTTCCGGGCGACCTCGGCACCAAGGGCGGCATCGTCACCGACGTCGACGGTCGCGCGCTTCGCGAGGACGGCAGCATCATCGAGGGCCTGTATGCCGCCGGCAACTGCAGCTCTCCCGTGATGGGTCACACCTACGCCGGCCCCGGCGCGACGATCGGTCCCGCGATGACCTTCGCGTACCTCGCGGTGCTCGACATCGTCGCCAAGGCCGGGCAGGACAAGACCCCGGCAGCCGCGAAGGAGGACACCAATGCCCATTGATCCCTCCGTTGCGATCGGCGCACAGCTGCCCGCGCAGGAGTTCAGCTGGACCAGCTCCGACGTGCAGCTCTACCACCTCGGCATCGGCGCCGGCGCCCGCCCGACCGATCCGAAGGAGCTGACCTACCTGCGGGACAACACCCCGCAGGTGCTGCCGACCTTCGCGACGGTGGCCGCCACCTTCCATGTGACCGAGCCGCCGAAGGTGTCCTTCCCCGGCATCGACATCGACCTGGCGAAGGTCGTCCACGGCAGCCAGTCGGTCACCGTGCACCGCCCGATCCCGCCGGCGGGAACCGGCACGACCCGGACACGCATCGCCGAGGTCTGGGACAAGGGCAAGGCTGCGGTGATCGTGCAAGAGGCCGAGACCGTCGACGCCGACGACGCTCCACTGTGGACCACCCGCTCGTCGATCTTCGCCCGCGGCGAAGGCGGCTTCGGCGGCGAGCGCGGCCCGTCCGACAAGGTCGAGCTACCGGACCGCGTGCCGGACGCCGAGGTCGACGCCCCTGTGCTGCCGCAGCAGGCACTGCTGTATCGCATGTGCGGCGACCGGAACCCGCTGCACTCCGATCCGGAGTTCGCCAAGGCCGCGGGGTTCCCCGCACCCATCCTGCACGGGCTGTGCACCTACGGGATCGTCTGCAAGTCGGCAGTGGACGCGATGCTCGATTCCGACGCGTCGCGGGTCGAGAGCTTCCAGGCCCGGTTCGCCGGCGTCGTGTTCCCCGGCGAGACGCTGCGCGTGCGCATCTGGCGCGAGGACCGCCGGCTGCTCATCTCGGCAGTTGCACCCCAGCGCGACGGTCTGCCGGTCCTCGCGGACGTGGTCCTGACCGTTCGCTGAATCAGTCCCACCCGAAACGGGGCCGTCGCTGTATCGCAGCGTCGGCCCCGTTTCTGCGTGTCGGTACCCATGGGGAACCGGACACCGGCCACTTCCGCCCCATCAGGCCGAATCACCGGTGCGACCTGTCGACCACCGCTACCGTTGCCATATCGGGCCACCCGATCACTGGAGGCGATGGCCGTGGCCAACTCCGTCATGGACGACTACGCAAGTCAATTGCGCGTCGCATTTCACAAGCTCAGCGACTGGGCCTATCCGGACCAGATCGATCACGCCTGCTTCCGCGCGTTCATGCGGACGCCCCACGACGTAGGCGGCGAGCCCGACGCACCCGCCCTCTACGAAGAGAAGGACGAGGAACTCTGGGAACTCAACACCTTCATCACGTGCGAGGTGCTGGGCTGGCGGGGCATCTGGACATCCGAGGAGCGGAGGCGACTCGGGAACGTCGACGTCGGGAGGACCAACTACCTCGGCCTCCCCTATTACGGCCGGTGGGTTCTCGCCGCCGCGCGTTGCCTCATCGACAAACGACACATCACGCTCCGCGAACTGATCGAACGCACAGACGACGTGCGTGCTCGCAGCGGGGCGGGCCGACTCGAGGCAGCGCCGCGGCGGACCGGAGACGGCAGGACGGTCACCAGGAACCACCACCACGTCGATGCGGTCGGCAAGGGCGATCCGCAGTGTTTCAGCGGCCGGGCCGACCCTGCCCGGTTCACTGTGGGTGACCGCGTGCTCGTGCGCAGCCTGCCGACGCTCTTCTACACACGGACACAGGAGTACCTGCGGGGGAAGCCGGGGACCGTGGTCCGGTTGGCGTACGAAAGTCCGATTCCGGAGGACGAGGCATTCGACCGCGAAGACCGAAAGCCCGAGTGGTTCTACATCGTCCGCTTCGCCATGACCGACCTGTGGGAGCCATATGCGGGCTGCGCCGGCGACTCCCTCCAGGCAGAGATCTCGGAGCCCTGGCTCGAGCCGTTCGGCTGACATCGACCATTCACCGGCAACGACGAGGAACACATGACCGAGAAGGCAGGGCGACCCAGCGACGCGACGGCACAGTCCGATTCCCCGCCTCGCCATGGGGCGCCGATGGTCGAGGAGGTCACCGACTTCGAGGTCCTGGAGATCGCCCTCCGTGAACTGGCGATCGAGAAGGGGCTGTTCACCGCCGAGGATCACCGTCGCTACACCGAGTTCTTCGAGCAACTGGGTCCGGTCCCGGGGTCCCGACTGGTCGCCAAAGCCTGGTGCGATCCCAGCTACAGGCAACTGGCGCTCGACGACCCCATCGCCGCTTGCAAAGAGGTCGGCGTCGACTGGCTGCGGCCGACCGGCTTCGGCACGCCGAGCGACTTCACCGCACGGCACATACTCGAGGACACGCCCACCTTGCATCACGTGATCGTCTGCACGTTGTGCTCCTGCTATCCGCGACCGCTACTCGGTAACTCGCCGGAGTGGTACCGGACGCCGAACTACCGCCGCCGGATCGTCCGCTGGCCGCGGCAGGTGCTCGGAGAGTTCGGCCTACACCTTCCCGAGGGTGTCGAGGTCCGCATCGAAGACTCCAACTCCAAACACCGGTTCGCGGTCCTCCCGGTCCGCCCCGCCGGCACCGAGGACTGGAGTGAAGATCAACTCGCAGAGATCGCCACCCGCGACTGTCTCATCGGAGTCGCGCTGCCCACGCCCGGAATCACGGCCAACGCGGACCGTCCGGTCCATCCCGCTGCACACCCGATCGACGGCGGCAAATAGCCCGACCGGAGGAGAACATGTCCCAGGACCACACACCGTCGAGTGAGGATGTTGCCGCCCTCAGGGTGCCGGCGCTGGAGCGGATCGCAGCCGGCGGACAGGCGTGGCCGCTCATGGCCGAGAAGTATGGGGTGGGCAACCCCGTACCGCCGTGGAGATCAAGGCTGGACGCCACCTGCGAGGCACTCGACCGGGAGGCGAGCGCACTACCGCTTCGAGATCGCCGCAACGAGGAAGATCTCCTGTCCACCGCGGTCTACGACTCGCTGCCCTACCCGGAGAACCAACTCGTCGCCCTGGCACATTCACTACTCGCCCGAGGGATCATCGACGAGGCGGACCTTGTCGAGCGGTTACGGAGCGTGCGTGCTCGCCTCGAGGCTCTGTAACGCGTGTGGTGGTCGGCGGACATTGTTCCGGGAATGCACTGAAGGCCCCCACCATTGCTGGTGGGGGCCTTCAGGAATGTGTGTTCGGCGGTGTCCTACTCTCCCACACCCTGTCGAGTGCAGTACCATCGGCGCTGGAGGGCTTAGCTTCCGGGTTCGGGATGGGTCCGGGCGTTTCCCGCTCCGCTATGGCCGC
>NZ_JAAIVF010000004.1 GCF_029589495.1 Speluncibacter jeojiensis | reverse complement strand
GCGCTGCAGACCCGTGAACAGCACATCCGTCGTGAGAAGGCGACCTCCAACATCTGCACCGCGCAGGTGCTGCTGGCGGTCGTCGCCGCGATGTACGCGAGCTACCACGGCGCCGAGGGGCTCAAGGCGATCGCGCAGCGGGTGCACGGGCACGCCCGCGCGATCGCCGAGGGGCTCGAGGCCAAGGGCGTCGAGATCGTGCACCGGCGGTTCTTCGACACCGTGCTCGCGCGGGTGCCCGGCCGGGCGCGGTCGGTCGTCGACGGCGCGAAGGCGTGGAACATCAACCTGCGGCTGATCGACGCCGATCACGTCGGCATCGCCTGCGACGAGGCCACCACCGCGCAGCACGTCGGGACGGTGGTCGCCGCCTTCGGGCCGGGCCTGGGATCGACCGCGCCGCTCGAGGAGATCGCCGACCGCACCTCGCCGTACCTGCAGCACGAGGCGTTCACCAGGTACCGCACCGAGACCGCGATGCTGCGGTACCTGCGGGCATTGTCGGACAAGGACATCGCGCTCGACCGCAGCATGATCCCGCTCGGCTCGTGCACGATGAAGCTCAACGCGACCGCCGAGATGGAGCCGATCACCTGGCCCGAGTTCGGCGGGCTGCACCCGTTCGCGCCCGGCGAGGACGCGCCCGGCATGCTGTCGCTGATCCACGACCTCGAGGACTGGCTGGTCGCGATCACCGGCTACGACCGGGTGAGCCTGCAGCCGAATGCCGGTAGCCAGGGCGAGTACGCGGGCCTGCTCGCGATCCGCAACTACCACCTGTCCCGCGGCGACGAGCACCGCACGATCTGCCTGATCCCGTCCAGCGCGCACGGCACCAACGCCGCGTCCGCGGTGATGGTCGGCATGAAGGTGGTCGTCGTCGCGTGCCGTGAGAACGGCGACGTCGACGTCGACGACCTGCGCGCGAAGGTCGGCAAGCACGCCGGCGAGCTGGCGGCGATCATGATCACCTACCCGTCGACCCACGGCGTGTACGAGCACGAGATCCGCGAGATCTGTGCCGCGGTGCACGACGTCGGCGGTCAGGTGTACGTCGACGGTGCGAACCTGAATGCGCTTGTGGGCCTTGCCCGTCCGGGACGGTTCGGCGGCGATGTGAGCCACCTGAACCTGCACAAGACCTTCTGCATCCCGCACGGTGGGGGCGGTCCGGGTGTCGGCCCGATCGGCGTGCGCGAGCATCTGGCCGAGTTCCTGCCGGGGCACCCGTTCGTCCCGGAGCTCGGCAAGGGCGGGGCGGTCTCGGCCGCGCCGTACGGCAGTGCGTCGATCCTGCCGATCACGTGGGCGTACATCCGGATGATGGGCGGGGACGGATTGCGCCGCGCGACGCTGACCGCGATCGCGTCGGCGAACTACATCGCGCGCCGGCTCGACGAGCACTTCCCGGTGCTCTACACCGGCGAGAACGCGATGGTCGCGCACGAGTGCATCCTGGATCTGCGGCCGTTGACCAAGGAGACCGGGGTGACGGTCGACGACGTCGCGAAGCGGTTGGCCGACTACGGTTTCCACGCACCGACGATGAGCTTCCCGGTCGCCGGGACGCTGATGGTCGAGCCGACCGAGAGCGAGGACCTCGCGGAGATCGACGCCTTCTGCGAGGCGATGATCGCGATCCGCCGCGAGATCGACCGGGTCGGCGCGGGTGAATGGCCGGTGGACGACAACCCGCTGCGCGGGGCTCCGCACACCGCGGCCTGCCTGGTCGGAGAGTGGGAGCACCCGTACTCGCGGGAGATCGCCGCCTATCCGCTCGGCGTGGACGCGCCGCGGCCGAAGGTGTGGCCGGCGGTGCGCCGCATCGACGGCGCCTACGGCGACCGCAACCTGGTGTGCTCGTGCCCGCCGCTGGAGGCGTTCTCGGAGTAGATCCGCGTCGACCGCGCGCACGGGCGGTTGTGTGGACGTGAGCCCGGCGCCGATCGGTGCCGGGCCCACGTCGTGCAGGATGGTTTAGTCGGCCGAAGGACCGTTGTGTCCCGGCCGATGCCGGAGGACGATGAGGTGATCGTCTCGGTGGTGTAGGTCGCCTGCGACGTGCAGCCGGGACCATCCCGAAAGGCAAAGAAGATGCGTACGACCCTCGCACGAGCTCTCGCCGTCGGTGCCATCGTCGTCTCACTCGGTGCCGTCGCTGCCCCGGCAGCCTCAGCGCAACAGCAGCGTCCGCTGGGTAACGGCTCTCTGAACATCTGCTTCGTCGTGCCGCTCCCCGGCTCGGCGAACCTGCTCTGGTGCCTGTGATCTGACGATCGGCATCGCAACAGCGGTACACCCGAACACGCGAACGCCGCGCGAGCGCTGAGGGTCAGCGGTCGCGCGGCGTCCGGAGTCGCGGTCTGATCAGGCAGATACCGATCAGGCGCCCACGGCCTTGTACTCCCGGCGACGGCGGTGCAGGATCGGCTCGGTGTAGCCGTTGGGGTCCTGACCCTCGAGGATCAGTTCCTTGGCGGCCTGCCAGGCGATGTTGGTGTCGAAGTCCGGAGCCATCGGCCGGTAGTCGGCGTCGCCGGCGTTCTGGCGGTCGACGACCGGTGCCATCCGCTTGAGCGACTCGACGACGAAGTCGGCGCTGACCACGTCGTGCCGGATCCAGTTCGCCAGCAGCTGGCTCGAGATCCGCAGCGTGGCACGGTCTTCCATCAGGTCGACGTCGTTGATGTCGGGCACCTTCGAGCAGCCGACACCGTGGTCGATCCAGCGGACCACGTAGCCGAGGATCGACTGGCAGGAGTTGTCGACCTCGTTGCGCTTCTCCTCGTCGGTCCAGTCGGTTTTCGGCGCGAGCGGGATCTGCAGGATGTCGTCGACGGTGGCGCGCGGGCCACCGTCGACGATCTCCTGCTGCCGCTCGAACACGTCGACGCGGTGGTAGTGGGTGGCGTGCAGGGTCGCGCCGGTGGGCGAGGGCACCCAGGCGGTGTTGGCGCCGGCCTTGGGCTGGCCGATCTTCTGGTCGAGCATCTCGGCCATGAGCTCGGTCATCGCCCACATGCCCTTGCCGATCTGCGCCTTGCCGGGCAGCCCGGTCGCCAGGCCCTTGTCCACGTTCCAGTCCTCGTACGAGGTCATCCAGTGGGACTTCTTCATCTCGGCCTTGCGGATCATGGCGCCGGCCTCCATGGAGGTGTGGATCTCGTCGCCGGTGCGGTCCAGGAAGCCGGTGTTGATGAACACGACGCGCTCGGACGCGGCCTTGATGCAGGCCTTGAGGTTGACGGTGGTGCGCCGCTCCTCGTCCATGATGCCGACCTTGAGGGTGTTGGCCGTCAGGCCGAGGACCTGCTCGACCCGGCCGAACAGCTCGGTCGTGAAGGCGACCTCCTCGGGACCGTGCTGCTTGGGCTTGACGATGTAGATCGAGCCGGTGCGCGAGTTGCCGAGCTCGTTGTCGGCCTTGAGGCCGGGGATGGCGCACAGGCCGGTGATCAGCGCGTCGAGGATGCCCTCGGGCAGCTCGTTGCCGTCGGCGTCGAGCACGGCGGGGTTGGTCATCAGGTGGCCGACGTTGCGCACGAACAGCAGCGACCGTCCGTGCAGGCGCAGCTCGGAGCCGTCCGGCGCGGTGAAGACCCGGTCGGCGTTGAGCTTGCGGGTGAAGGTCTTGCCGCCCTTGGCGACCTCTTCGGTCAGCGTGCCGGCGTTCAGGCCCAGCCAGTTGCGGTAGCCGATGACCTTGTCGTCCGCGTCGACCGCGGCGACCGAGTCCTCGAAGTCCATGATCGTGGTGATCGCGGACTCGAGCACCACGTCCTTGACGCCGGCGGTGTCGGTCGAGCCGATGGGGGAGTCGGCGTCGATCTGGATGTCGGCGTGCAGGCCGTTGTTGCGCACAAGCACGTTGGTCGGCGCGGCCTTGTCGCCGAGGTAGCCGACGAACTTCTCGGCGTCCTTCAGTCCGGTGGTCGTGCCGTCGGTCAGCTCGACCTTCAGCGCCGCACCGTCGACGAAGTAGCGCTTGGCGTCGGCGTGGCTGCCGTTCGCCAGCGGCGCCGCCGTGTCGAGGAACTCACGCGCCCAGGCGATGACCTTGTCGCCGCGGACCTTGTTGTAGCCAGGCTTGCCGCCGGGCGCCTTCTCCGCGCCGTTCTCCTCGGAGATCGCATTGGTGCCGTAGAGCGCATCGTAGAGCGAGCCCCAGCGCGCGTTCGCGGCGTTGAGCGCGAAGCGGGCGTTGAGCACCGGCACCACCAGCTGCGGGCCGGCGGTCGCGGTGATCTCGGTGTCGACGTTCGCGGTGGTGGCCTCGAAGTCGGCGGGCTCGGGGACCAGGTAGCCGATCTCGGTCAGGAACTGCTTGTACGCGGGCAGATCCACGGTGCCGGGGTTGGCGCCGTGGTACGCGTCGAGCTTGCTCTGCAGATCGGCGCGCTTGGCCAGCAGCGCCCGGTTCTTCGGAGCCAGGTCGGCGAAGACCTGGTCGGCGCCCGCCCAGAAGGCGTCGGCCTCGATGCCGGTGCCGGACAGGGCCTCGTTGTTGACGAAGTCGTAGAGGACCTCGGCGACCTGCAGGCCGCCGACGGAAATTCGCTCGGTCATGTGTGCCTCACTGTCGGGTGCGAAGGATACGGGCCCATCGCAGAACGGACTCACGGGTGGATCGTCACCGCGGTGGCATCAGCATCGTGAAGTTTCACGATGTGAAATCCATGCGCTGTCTGGTGAAATTCTACGCGGGGCGGGTTGGGGCGGACAAACAATGTCGGGGTCAGGGTGGTGAGCATCTCCCTCCGGTGACCGGGAGCGGGTGGCCGCGCCCCTACAGTGGTGTGCATGAACCTCGGCGGTAACGGGATCGCATTCCTCAAGGGTCACGGTACGGAGAACGACTTCGTCGTGTTGCCGGACCGCGAGGTCGACCTGGACCTGTCCACGGCGCGGGTGACCGCGCTGTGCGACCGTCGCCGCGGCATCGGCGCGGACGGCGTCCTGCGGGTGGCCAGGACCGGTGCGCTGGTCGAGCGCGGAGTGCTGCCCGGAGAGGTGCTCGACGAGGTGGCCGCCGACGACTGGTTCATGGACTACCGCAACGCCGACGGCTCGATCGCCGAGATGTGCGGCAACGGCGTGCGCGTGTTCGCACACTTCCTGCACGCCTCCGGCTGGGAGGAGCGCGCCGAGTTCGTCGTCGGCAGCCGCGCCGGAGCCAGGCCGGTCCGGGTGCACGGGGGAGTCGATGCGGGGGGCGCCGCGACGGTCGGCGACGTGACGGTGTCGATGGGCCGGGTGCGTGAACTGGGGACGTCGTCGGCGTCCGTGGGCGGGGCGACGCGCACGGGACTCGGCATCGACGTGGGCAACCCGCACCTCGCCTGCGTCGACCCTGCGCTGGACGCGGCGGCGCTGGCGGCCCTCGACCTCACGGTCGCGCCGGTGTTCGACCACGACATGTTCCCGTCCGGGGTGAACGTCGAGGTGCTCACGCCGCTCGCCGACGGCAGCGTCGACATGCGGGTGTTCGAGCGGGGCGTCGGCGAGACCCGCTCCTGCGGCACCGGGACGGTCGCGGCGGCGGCCGCGGCTCTGCGGACCGCGGGGGAGTCGGCGGGATCGGTGCAGGTCCGGGTGCCCGGCGGTGCGGTGTCCGTGACGATCGGGCCCGACGGTGCGACGCTGCGCGGCCCGTCGGTGCTGCTCGCCCGCGGCGAGCTCGACGCGCGCTGGTGGGACTCGCTCGGCTGATCCGGCCGTGTCCGGCTACGCCCACAGGTAAACGGAGTGCGCACGGGAGCGTCAGCGTGGGACCATGGGTTCTGTATGACGAACTCAGAACAGACTCCCGCCTCGCCGTCCGCATTCGAATCGCGACACGACCGTGACCCGTCGGTCGGCGAGCTGCAACTCGAAGATCGCAGCTCGCTCAAGCGCGTCGCCGGGCTGTCCACCGAACTGACCGACGTCACCGAGGTCGAGTATCGGCAACTGCGACTCGAACGCGTGGTGCTGGTAGGCGTGTGGACCTCGGGCACGGCTGCGCAGGCGGAGGCAAGCCTCGCCGAGCTGGCCGCACTGGCCGAGACTGCCGGCTCGGAGGTGCTCGAGGGGCTGATCCAGCGCCGCGACAAGCCGGACGCGTCGACGTACATCGGCTCCGGCAAGGCCGAGGAACTGCGCGAAGTGGTCCAGGCCACCGGTGCTGACACCGTGATCTGCGACGGCGAACTGACCCCGGCGCAGCTGACCGCGCTGGAGAAGGTCGTCAAGGTCAAGGTCGTCGACCGCACAGCGCTGATCCTCGACATCTTCGCCCAGCACGCCACCTCACGCGAGGGCAAGGCGCAGGTCTCCCTGGCGCAGATGGAATACATGCTCCCGCGGCTGCGCGGCTGGGGCGAGTCGATGTCGCGGCAGGCCGGCGGGCGAGCCGGCAGCAACGGCGGCGTCGGTCTGCGCGGTCCCGGCGAGACCAAGATCGAGACCGATCGCCGTCGTATCCGTGAGCGCATGGCGAAGCTGCGCCGCGAGATCAAGGGCATGAAGCAGGCCCGCGACACCAAGCGCACCCGCCGGCACCGCACCGAGATCCCCGCGGTCGCGATCGTCGGCTACACCAACGCGGGAAAGTCGAGTCTGCTCAACGCGCTCACCGGGTCCGGCGTGCTGGTGCAGAACGCGTTGTTCGCGACCCTGGACCCGACCACCCGGCGCGCCGAGTTGCCGGACGGGCGCGAGTTCGTGCTCACCGACACGGTCGGTTTCGTCCGTCACCTGCCCACCCAGCTGGTCGAGGCGTTCCGCTCGACGCTCGAGGAGGTCACCGAGGCGGACCTGCTGCTGCACGTCGTCGATGGGTCAGATCCGCTGCCGCTGGACCAGATCAAGGCGGTGCGCGAGGTCGTCACCGAGGTGCTGCGCGAGAACGCCGGCGGTACCGCACATGTGCACGGCTCCCCGAACTCTGCTCCGGCGGAATTGTTGGTGGTCAACAAGATCGATGCCGCCGACCCGGTCATGCTGACGCAGTTGCGTGGTGCTCTGCCCGGTGCGGTGTTCGTGTCGGCGCGCACCGGCGAGGGGCTCGCCGAGCTCCAGTCGGTGCTGGCGGAGCGGTTGCCGCGGCCCGATGTCGAGGTCAGCGTGCTGCTGCCGTATACGCGCGGTGATCTGGCGGCGCGGATCCACAGCGACGGGCAGGTGCTCGAGTCCGCGCACGAGCCGCACGGGACGCTCATCCGGGCGCGGGTGCCGCGCGCCCTGGCGCCGGCGCTGGCAGAGTACGCCCACCGCAGTTGATGCGTCGCGGGGTCGCGGCGGCGGTCGCCGTGCTGGGGGCCGCGGTGGGGGCGGCGGCGCCCGCCGGACATGCCGATCCGGCGTCGGCCGTGGATCCTGTGCCGGTGTCCGATAAGCGGTTCGAGGTCCTGTGTACCCCGGACCTGCGGGGCGCCGACCCCGGTGACCGACCCGGATTGATCGAGTTGTCGGGGTTGACATGGCGGGACGGAACGCTGTTCGCCGTCGGCGACAGTGGCTCGGACGATCGTGTGCTCGCACTCGACGGTGAATGTCGTGTGCGGCGAGGGCTCCCTGTCACGGCTGCGCACGTCGACGTGGAGGATCTCGCGAGCGGTCAGGACGGCACGCTGTGGCTGGCCGACACGGGGGACAACGGTCGCCGCCGCGCATCAGTGGCCTTGCTGGGCATGGGCCCGGATGATCGGTCCCGCATGCTGATCCGGCGTCTCGCCTATCCGGACGGCCCGCACGACGCGGAGGCGTTGCTCGTCGGTCGCGACGGACGTCCGGTAGTCGTCACCAAGGAGTTGCTCGGCGACAGCGGTGTCTATGTGCCCGCGGACGGTGCCGCATCGAACGCGCCTGCGCCGAGTGCTGATACCGGTCATGGCGTCGCCGACACGAGGGCGCCGCGGCAACTCGTGCGCGTGGCGACTGTCCGCCTGGGGCCGACGGACACCCCGGGCGGGCCGCTGCCACTGGCGAACTCGGTACTGGTCACCGGCGGCGCGGTGAGTCGCGACGGCACCGTGTGCGCGCTGCGGACCTACACGGACGTCTACCTCTATTCGGCGCCGGACGGAGACCTGGTGCGGGCGCTGGACCGGCCGGTGCTGCGTGTGCCGCTGCCCGATCAGCCCCAGGGCGAGGCGATGACCTTCAACGACGCGGGCGACCTGATCGCCGGATCGGAGGCCGACTACGCAGTCGGGTCAGAGGCTGGCGACGGGCCTTTGCCGGCATTGCCGTCGCTGGTGGTGCTGCGCGGCGCCGTCGGTTTGGTCGGCGCCGCGCGACCGACCGGCGCTCGTGTGGGCCGGTCGCCGACTGAACACTCGCGACCGGATGAGGGCGCCGTTGGTGGGGCGATTGCGGTGGCGGTCGGCGGTGCCGCGCTGGCGGTGGCGGTGGCGGTGGCGGTCGGCGTCGCCGCTTGCGTTCGCCGTCGACGCTGAGTCGATCGTCCGCAGAAGTGCTCAGACCTTGCGCATCACGGTGACGACCTTGCCGAGAATGGTTGCGTCGTTGCCGGGGATCGGTTCGAACAGGGGGTTGTGCGGCAGCAACCAGACTTTGCCCTTGGTCTGTTTGAAGGTCTTGACGGTGGCCTCGCCGTCGATCATCGCGGCGACGATGTCGCCGTTCTCGGCGACATTCTGCTGGCGCACCACGACCCAGTCCCCGTCGCAGATCGCGGCATCGATCATCGACTCGCCGACCACCTTGAGCAGGAACAGCGACCCGGTGCCGACCAGCTCACGCGGGAGCGGGAAGACGTCCTCGACCGCCTGTTCCGCGAGAATCGGTCCGCCCGCGGCGATTCGGCCGAGCACCGGGACGAATGCCGGGGACGGGGCGTCACCGTTCGGTCCCGCCGCAGATTCGGACGCCTCGGGGAAGAGCCCCGAGTCGCGGACGTCGACCGCCCTGGGCCGGTTGGGATCTCGACGCAGGAATCCCTTGCGTTCGAGGGTGCGCAATTGGTGGGCGACGGAAGAGGTCGAGGTGAGCCCGACCGCGTCGCCGATCTCGCGGATGCTCGGCGGGTAGCCACGCTCGTCGACCGATTTGGCGATGACCTCCAAAACCCGTCGCTGCCGATCGGTCAGTGACTCGATCGGGGCCCGCTCGGCAACCCCCTCGCCGGAGCCTGTTCCGCTCGACTTCGCGCCTGCCATGGTGGGGCCTCCTGAGTTGTCGCTGTGACTGCCCTCGGCCGGGTGGCCGTGGACGATGGCCCCGGGATGGGACGCGTGTGGTTCAACTGTCGTCCAATGTAGCCACGAAACCGCTTCGTCTCAAACATCTGTTCGAGATTTATTTGGCGTGTCGCAGACATTGTCGTATCGGTCTGGTAGACATCGAACATGCGTTCCCTCGAACGCGTGATCGAGACCCGGTTTCGGTCTCCGGTGGGCGCCGGTCCGGCGACCCCGAAGGCCGATCGACGAAGGCGGAGAACAGCGATGGACGCGTACACAGTGTTCCCGAACCGCATGGGCGAACCGGTGTTCCGGGCCGGCAATGGCGTCGATGGGCACGGGGGTTCGGTCGGTGGTGGATGCCGGCCGGCCGCGGACCGGCGGCGGGTGGCGTCGGACGGGTGCAGGCCCGGTGGCATGCCGATGTGCTATCCGTCGGCGGGCGTGCGGTTCTCCCGGGAGCGGCACCGACCGGTCGCGGACTCGGGCGGGGTCGGCGTCGTGCTGCTCACCGCGCTGATCACCGTGGCAACGGTGCTGGCGTTGGTCGGTCTCGCACATGTGCGCGCCGGCGACACGGGCTCGAACCTGCCGACGTCGGTGGGTGTCGTTCAGGTGCGCTCCGGTGAGGGGCTGGGTGAGCTCGCGCATCGGGTGGCGCCCGGAGCGGGTACCGGGGTGATGGTCGAGCGGATCAAGGAGCTCAACGGCCTCGCCGATTCGACTGTGCGGCAGGGTCAGCAGTTGCTCGTGCCGATGGCGCAGGTGAGGTGACGTCATCCGTGCGCAGCCGCGACCGGGTGACCTGCTGCGTCGTCCGGGTGGTCGGAGGAAAAGGGGGATTGCATGAGGCGGAGTCGGGCCGTCGCGGGGCCCTGGTTGCACCGGGAGGTCTCGGCGCATAACGTCGACAAGCCACAGGTGAAGTCGTCGACGCCACCGTCCGGCGTGGATCCGGCGACGATCGGATCGGCGCCGCCGAGGTCGGCGGCGACGAGCAATCCGGTCGGGACTCACTCGGTGTGCGACCACACTCCGGTCGGCACCCAGGCGGCACCGCCCGGAGCGAAGGAGTCCAGATGCACTGTCCGTTCTGCCGATACCCCGACTCGCGGGTGGTCGATTCGCGGGAGGCAGACGAGGGGCAGGCCATTCGCCGCCGTCGCTCGTGTCCGGAATGCGGGCGCAGGTTCACCACTGTCGAGACCGCTGTCCTGTCGGTCGTCAAGCGCAGTGGGGTCACCGAGCCGTTCAGCCGCGAGAAGATCGTGCGCGGGGTCCGCAGTGCGTGCCGCGGCCGCAAGGTCGACGACGACGCACTCAACCTGCTCGCGCAGAAGGTCGAGGAGACGGTGCGCGCCTCCGGATCGGCGGAGATCCCGAGCCAGGAAGTCGGCCTGGCGATCCTCGGGCCGTTGCGGGATCTGGACGAGGTCGCGTACCTCCGCTTCGCCTCGGTCTACCGGTCCTTCAGCTCCGCGGAGGACTTCGAGAAGGAGATCGGCGACCTCAGGGCCTACCGCAAGGAGGCCCAGGAGGCGGAGGCCGAGGCGGACTCGTGATCCGATCCGCGGGGTCGGACCGGCGTCATCTCTCGAGGTCGGCAACCGCTTTGCGCACGCGCTTTTCCGAGACCGGATAGGCCGTGCCCAGGCGCTGGGCGAACAGGCTGACGCGAAGTTCCTCGATCATCCAATGGATCTCGAGGACCTCCGGTCGCCGCTGCCGGGCGGGCGCCAGCCGGTCGAGGATCCGCTGGTAGTCGCCGTAGACGCGTTCGAGGGCGTCCATGCCCTGACGGTCGCGGTCGGCGGATCCGGGCAGTGCCCGCAACCGTGCGGCCGCCGCGGCGAGATACCGGGGCACCTGCTCGAGCCGGGCGCTGCCGAACTCCAGGATGAAGCCGCGGTGCACCAGATCGTCGAGTTGTTCGCGCACATCGTCGGCCGCGGCACCGGAGTGGTCCTGGAGCACGACCTCGAGATCGTGTGCGGCGCCGAGGATCGGACTGACCAGCCTCAGGATGCGGGACGTGCGGTGCGGGAGTTGGCGGCGCACGTTCTGGGCGAGCGTGTCGAAGGCTGCCGGATCGCGCACGGGCCCACCGGATTCGGCCATCAACTCGTCGACCGCGCATTCACGGCATTCCTCGACCAGGCCGCTCAGCCCGCCGTACCGGTACTGACCGAGCGTCAGCCGATCCGCGTTGCCGAGCTGGGACAGCACGGTTTTCGCGGCGACCGGGCACGTCTCCATGAGCAGGCGCCGGGTGCCGGAGCGCATCGCGGCCTGCTGAGCCTCGGCCGTGGGGAACACCTTGACCGCGACGCCGCCGTCTGCGGGCGAGAGCGCCGGGAACCCCCGCACAGTCTGCCCCCCGAGTTTCTGCGAGACCTCGGCGGGGATCGTGCCGAGGGTCTGGGTGGTCCACGACGTCGACGCAGGACGTTCGGCGGCACTGTTGGCCGCGGACGCCACCGCGCCTGCCTTGCTGCTCAGCTCCCGCTTGAGTGCGTCGAGGTCCTTGGCGCGGCCGAGTTCGGTGCCGCCGGCGTCCACCGCGACGAAGGTCATCCGCAGATGTGCGGGCAGCTCGCCGGGACGGAAGTCGTGCGGGCTGATCGGCGTCGACCCGAGTCGGGTCAGTTCCCGTGCGAGCGCGTTCACCAGCGGCTCGCGGCGTGGGGTGACGGCGGACAGGGCGGCGGTCGCGTAGTCGGGCGCCGGAACCACGTTGCGGCGCAGCTGCTTCGGCAGGCCCTTGATCAGCGCGGTGACCAGGTCGTGTCGCATGCCCGGGACCAGCCAGTCGAATCCGACCGGCTGGACCTGCGGGAGCAGGGCGATCGGGATCCGCGCCGTGACGCCGTCGTCGTCCTTCCCCGGCTCGAACTGGTAGGTCAGCGGGAACTGCAACTGTCCCTGGCGCCAGGCGTCCGGATAGTCGGCGCCGGAAACGGCGCCGGCGTCCTGGTTGACGACCGTGGCGGTGTCGAAGTGCAACAGCTGCGGTTCGCTGCGGCGGCGCTTCTTCCACCAGTTGTCGAAATGCCGGGCCGAGGTCACCTCGGCGGGGATCCGTTCGTCGTAGAACGCGAACAGGCTGTCGTCGTCGACGACGATGTCGCGCCGGCGCGCGCGGTGTTCGAGTTCCTCGACGTCGTCGAGCAGTGCGCGGTTGTGGTGGAAGAACCCGTGGTGGGTCTGCCACTCGCCCTGCACGAGGGCGTGCCGCAAGAACAGGTCCCGCGACACCTCGGGATCGATCGAGCTGAAGGTGACCGGCCGCTTGGCGACCAGCGGCACGCCGTAGAGGGTGACCTTCTCGTAGGCCATCGCCGAGCCGCGCCGGCTGGACCAGTGCGGCTCGGAGTAGCTGCGCTTGACCAGGTGCGGCGCGAGCGCTTCGGCCCACTCCGGTTCGATCCGCGCCGCGATCCGGCCCCACAGCCGGCTTGTCTCGACGAGCTCGGCCGCCATCACCCAGCGCGGCGGTTTCTTGAACAGGGCCGACCCGGGGAAGACCGCGAACCGCGCGCCCCGGGCGCCGAGGAAGTCGCGCTTGTCGCCTTCCCGCAGGCCGATGTGCGAGAGCAGTCCGGCGAGCAGGGCCTGGTGGACGGTGGCCTCGGCCGCTGCGTCCTGGTTGCGCGACCAGCCGAGATCTTTGGTGATCTGGTGAAGTTGGCCGTGCAGGTCCTGCCATTCGCGGATGCGCAGCCAGTGCAGGAACTCGTCGCGACACATCCTGCGGAACTGGCCCGACGACAACTCGCGGCGTTGGGTCCTGAGGTATTCCCACAGCTTCAGATAGGTGAGGAAGTCGGAGTTCTCCACCGCGAACCGGGCGTGCTTGGCGTCCGCGGCCTGTTGGTGTTCGGCCGGCCGTTCGCGCACATCCTGGATCGACAGGGCCGAGACGATGACCAGCATCTCGCGCAGACATCCGTTGCGATGACCCTCGAGCAGCATGCGGGCCATCCGCGGGTCGACCGGCAGGGCGGCGAGCGAGCGGCCGATCGCGGTGAGCGTGGGCCCCTTTTCGGACTCCGCGCCGTCGATGGCGCCGAGTTCGGTGAGCACCGCCAGGCCGTCCCGGATGCTGCGCGGGTCCGGCGGTTGCACGAACGGGAACGCCGCGACGTCACCGAGTCCGAGCGAGGCCATCTGCAGGATCACCGCCGCGAGGTTGGTGCGCAGGATCTCGGGCTCGGTGAACTCCGGCCGGGACTCGAAGTCGTCCTCCGAGTACAGCCGGATGCAGATGCCCTCGGCGACACGGCCGCAGCGTCCGGACCGCTGACGCGCCGAGGCCTGCGAGATCGGCTCGATCGGCAGGCGCTGGACCTTGGTGCGCACCGAGTATCGGGAGATCCGCGCGGTGCCCGGGTCGATCACGTAACGGATGCCCGGCACCGTCAGCGAGGTCTCGGCGACATTGGTGGACAACACGACTCGTCGTCCGGCATGCGGGGTGAACACCCGGTGCTGTTCGGCCGCGGACAACCGCGCATACAGCGGGAGGATCTCGGTACTGCGCAGCTTGCGGTCGCGCAGGGCGTCGGCGGTGTCACGGATCTCGCGTTCGCCGGACAGGAACACCAGGACGTCGCCGTCACCCTCGCGGCCCAGTTCGGCGACCGCGTCGCAGATCGCCTCGACCGGATCGCGGTCCACCAGCTGGTCGCCGACCTGCTCGGTCAGCGGCCGATAGCGGACCTCCACCGGGTAGGTGCGGCCGGAGACCTCCACGATCGGGGCCGGCACCCCGTCGACGGCGAAGTGCTCGGCGAACCGCTGCGGGTCGATGGTCGCCGAGGTGATGATCACCTTCAGGTCGGGCCGCCGGGGCAACAGCTGCTTGAGATAACCGAGGATGAAGTCGATGTTGAGGCTGCGCTCGTGGGCCTCGTCGATGATCAGCGTGTCGTACTGGCGGAGCATCCGGTCGCGCTGGATCTCGGCGAGCAGGATGCCGTCGGTCATCAGCTTGACCAGCGTCCGGTCGGAGGCGTGATCGGTGAAGCGCACCGTGTAACCGACTGTTTCCCCGAGCGGCCGGTCGAGCTCCTCGGCGATGCGCTCGGCGACGGTGCGCGCGGCGATGCGCCGGGGCTGGGTGTGCCCGATGGTCCCGCGCACGCCGCGGCCGAGCTCGAGGCAGATCTTGGGGATCTGGGTGGTCTTGCCGGATCCGGTCTCGCCGGCGACGACGACCACCTGGTGTTGCTCGATCGCGGCGGCGATGTCGTCGCGGCGGGCGCTGACCGGCAGCGACTCGGGATAGCGGATCGGCGGGACCGATGCGCGTCGCATCTCGACCCGCGACTGCGCGCGGGTGATCTGCTCGGCGATCTTGTCGTGGTCGGGGCCGGAACGTGCGCGGTCGAGTCGGCGTCGCAGCCGGTGCTCGTCGAGCAGGGTCAGCTCGGACAACCGGGACCGCAGTTCGCCGCGGCTGGGGCGGTCGGGCTGCGCGGCGGGGGTGGGGTCGGTGGTGGTCGACATGCTGGTCACAGCCTAACGGCCCGGTTCCCGTGGCATAGTCGCGGTAGACGATCGAGAGGTGGAGGAGCGACGATGGGTTCGGCGTTGTGGCACGGGTTCGCGGACATGGGTGCGGTCGAGCGGGACGGGGCGTTTGTCGTCACCCGCGGTGAGGGCGTCCACATCTGGGACTCGGCCGGCAATCGGTACCTGGATGCGACCGCCGGGTTGTGGTTCACCAACGTCGGGCACGGCCGCACCGAGATCGCCCGGGCCGTCGCCGACCAACTCGGCAAGATCGCGCACTTCTCGAACTTCGGCGACTTCGCGTCCGACGTGACGATCGCGTTGGCCGAGCGGCTGTCGGAGATCGCGCCGGTCCCCGGCAGCAAGATCTTCTTCACCTCCGGCGGATCCGACTCGGTCGACACCGCCGCCAAACTCGCCCGCCGCTACTGGCACGAGCAGGGCAAGCCCGGCAAGACCATGGTCGTCGGGCGGGAGCGGGCCTATCACGGCATGCACGTGGCCGGCACCGCGCTGGCCGGGATCCCGGCCAACCGCGAGGGCTACGGCGAACTGATGCCCGATGCGGCGACGGTCGAATGGGACGAGGCCAAGAGCCTGCTCGAGCTGATCGAGCGCCTCGGCGCGGACCGGATCGCCGCGTTCTTCTGCGAACCCATCATCGGCGCCGGCGGTATCTATCTGCCGCCCAAGGGCTACCTGTCCGAGGTGCGGGAGATCTGCCGCGACCACGACATCCTCTTCGTCGCCGACGAGGTCGTCACCGGGTTCGGCCGGATCGGCGGCAACTCGTGGTTCGCGTCGAGCAGATTCGACCTGCAGCCCGACATGATGACCACCGCCAAGGGGTTGACCTCCGGCTATGTGCCGATGGGTGCGGTGTTCGTGGCGCCCGCCGTGGCCGAACGGTTCTATGCCGGCGGCATCTTCTTCCGGCACGGCTACACCTACGGCGGGCACGCGGGCGCCGCGGCGGCAGCGATGGCGAACCTCGACATCGTCGAGCGGGAGAATCTCCTGGGCGAGGCGGCTCGACTCGAATCCAGCCTGCACCGGCACCTCGCGCCGCTCGCCGAGCATCCGCGGGTGGCCGAGGTGCGCAGCGGGCTCGGCGCGGTCGCGGCCGTGCAACTCGCCGACCCGTCCGAGGCCGCCGGCTTCCTCAAGACGCTGCGCGAGCACGGGGTGTCGGGCCGCGCCGCCGGTCAGGGGGCGATGCAGTTCTCACCGGCCTTCGTGATGAGCGACGATCAGGTCGCCGAGCTGGCCCAGCGGGTGGCGGCAGCTCTCGGCTGATCGGTCAGCGCGAGCGGCGCAGCAGGCGGCGGATCCGCCGGCGCACCATATGTTCGGGGTCCGGCGCCGGCAACGAGAGGGTGCCGGCGGAGCTCGCCTGGGCGAGCCTCACGTGCAGACGCTCGCGAACCTCGTCGGGCGTGTACGCCCGGCGCTTGCGTTCGGCCCGCACCGCCAGTGCCCCTGTGGCGACGACCCCGGCAACTCCGGCCAACCCGACCCACTTGCCGACCTTCCCGGCATCGATACGCATCGCCCTAGGCTAGGTGGATGAGTCGGCGCATGCACGAATCCCGGGTGAGCCTGCAGGCAGCGGCCGAGGCGACACGGACCGGCGACATCTGGATCTTCCGGGGCACGTCCGGCGCGGACCGGGCGATCCAGGCGCTGACCAACAGCCCCGTCAACCACGTCGGGATGTCGGTCGTGCTCGAGGACCTGCCGCCGCTGATGTGGCACGCCGAACTGGGGCACTCGCTGCCGGACATGTGGACCGGCAAGCACCAGCGCGGCGTGCAACTGCACGACCTGCGCGACGCGGTACGGGTGTGGGGGACCCGATACGGGCAGCGGGCCTGGCTGCGGCAACTGGCCGATCCGGTCGCCCGGGAGCAGGAGGACGCGCTGTTGCGCACCATCGCACGACTCGACGGCACTCCCTTCCCGTCGACCGCGTCATTGCTCGCGCGCTGGTTCGGCGGCCGGGTGCCGCGGTCACCCCGCAACGCCCGCAATGTCGCGGGGGCGGAGACCGCCTACTGCGCGGAGGTCGTTGCGGCCACCTACGAGTCGATGGGGCTGCTCGGCGGCGGGCGCAAGACGAACTGGTACGACCCCGGCCGGTTCTGGAGCGGTGACCGACTCCCGTTGGCGTCCGGCGTCGCACTCGGGGACGAGATCGAGGTCGTCCTGAGCCCGGACGATCTGGTCTCCGGGGCCGCTCCAGAGGCCTGAAGCGGTGGCTCACGCCACAGAATCGGCGTGTCGATAGTCACATAACGGACATGTAACGCACGGTGTGTCGACTTGCAGAATCGCCGCGGTGCGCTGCGGAAACGGCGTCGGCTTCCGCTCGGAGCGGCACATTCGTACCGGAAACGGCGGCTGTGATCATTTCGTGACCATCGCCTACGGTCGTGTCAGCCCGAAACAGCCGGGCACCGCCGACGCGCTACCGCCAGGTCCTGTTCCGTGCGTCGGACGCAACCGATTCCCCGGAACAGGAGTGCGACGAACCCCCGCTCGCCACGCGCCTCGAGCGCGCGAGCGCGCCGTGCCGGCGGCAAGGAGAGGATTTCATCCGTATGACCCGCTTCACCCCCAAGCGCGCCCTCGGTGCCGTCGCCGCGACCGCCGCCCTCGCCGCCATCCCGATGGTGCTGACCACCGGCACGGCCAATGCGGCCGAGCACAACTGGGACGGCGTCGCCAACTGCGAGAGCAGCGGCAACTGGTCGACCAACACCGGCAACGGTTTCTACGGCGGCCTGCAGTTCACCCAGAGCACCTGGAACGCCTACGGCGGCAGCGGCAACGCCGCCAACGCCAGCAAGGCCGAGCAGATCCGCGTCGCCGAGAACGTCCTCAACGGCCAGGGCGTCGGCGCGTGGCCGGTGTGCGGCCAGTACCTGACCTCGGGCGTCACCTCCGATGTGGCGGAGCCTGCCCCGCAGACGCCGATCCAGCAGGTCGCCTCGCAGGTCGCCGAGTCGGCGCCGGTGCAGGCGGTCGGCGGTTCGACCTACGTCGTCCAGCTGGGCGACACCCTCTCGCAGATCGCCGCCGCGCACGGCGTCTCGCTGGCGAACCTGGCCTCCCAGGTGCAGAACGCCGATCTGATCTTCCCGGGTCAGGCCCTGTCGCTCTGATCTGTGCGAGCTTGATCCGACCGGCCGCGGTTCCGCGGCCGGTCGGACGACCCGCGACCCCGCCGGTGACGTCTCCCCGGCGGGGTCGCGGCATGTTCAGCTCTGCGGCGTCCGTTCGAACCAGGTGACCCGAGCGCCGTTGTCGAAGGATTCCGACCGGGCCGGGGAGAACGCGGTCGGCCGGAACGCTCCGGCGAAGGCCGGCAGGCCGGTGCCGGCGACGACCGGATACTGCTTGACAATCAACTCGTCGATCTCCGGCAGGAGTGCGGCCGCGAGCTTCCCGCCGCCCGCCAGCCAGATGTCCAGCCCGTCTTCGGCTTTGAGGCCGCGCACCGCGGCGATCGGATCGTCGCTGACGACCTCGACGGCGGGATCGAGCGCAGCTCCGTCGCTGCCGAGTATCGACGAGACGACCAGTTGGCGCAGGTGGGCGTAGGGGCTGGTGACGTCGACGGCGAGCGCCGGCTCGTAGGTGCGCCGGCCCATGATCACGGTGTCGAACGCGTGGTTGGGGGTGTCCGCGAGGCCCGCCTGGGCGCGGAGGTGGGTCGGCACCGTCTCCGGGTAGCGCGTGTTGATCCAGGCCGCCATGGCGTCGGAAAGCGGGTAGAAGTCGACCTCATCGGCGGGTCCGGCGATGTATCCGTCGAGCGAGACGCCCACGTAGTACACGAGCTTGCGCATTGACCACTCCGTTCGTAGTACTCTGCCTGTGGTGGTGTGAACCGTAGTACTACATCTGGAGTGGTGTCAATGCGGAGGAACGAGGGACGGCGAGTGGCGCTGGTCGACGCCGCCATCGAGGTGCTGGCGCGAGAAGGGGCCCGCGGGTTGACCTTCCGTGCGGTGGACGCGCAGGCGGACGTGCCGACCGGTACCGCGTCGAACTACTTCGCCAATCGCGATGCGGTGCTGATCGGGGCCGGTATGCGTGTCTATGAGCGGCTCAAGCCCGACGACGAGGTGCTCGACGCGGCCGTCGCCGGGCCGCGCGACCGCGCGCACCTGACGGACCTCATGCGCGATACGGTCCGGCGCGTCGCCGAGTTCCGGACCGGCCATCTCGCGCTGCTCGAGCTTCGTCTGGAGGCGACCCGCAGGCCTGAATTGCAGACCGTGCTCACCGAGCGGGTGCGGCAGGATCTCGACTTCAACATCGCCAACCATCTCTCGGGCAGGACGGGGGACGATGCGACGACCGTGGTGCTGCTCTATATGACGCTCAACTGGCTGATCCTCGACCGGCTCACGCTGCCGGAGCTGTTCTCGGACACCGAACTCGACGGCCTCGTCATCGCCGCAGTCGAGCGGATCGCGCCCCGCTGAGCGAGCGGCGGACGTGACCGCACGACAAACGACAGCGGCTCCGACACGTGAGTGTCGGAGCCGCTGTCGTTGTGCGAGAAGAGATCAGGCGGTGACGAGAACTTCGTTCGCGATGATCGCCTGGGCGACGCCCTGCAGGGTCGCGGCGACCTTGACGGCCTCCCAGACCTGTTCCTTGGTCAGCCCCTCCTTGCGGACGACCGCGTCGTGGGCCGCGGTGCAGTCGTGGCAGCCGTTGACAGTGGAGACCGCGAGGCTCCAGAGCTCGAAGTCGGCCTTCTCGACGCCGGGATTGCCGATGATGTTCATCCGCAGCCCCATGCGCACCTGGGTGTACTCGTCGCCGAGGAAGCTCTTGGCCCGGTAGGCGACGTTGTTCATGCCCATGATCGACGCGGCGCCGAGCGCGGCGTCATAGGCCTCCGCGGACAGCGTGTCGGCGGCCTCCTCGGCGACCTCGCGCAGCACCGTCGCCGACCGGGTGGCGGCAGCGCAGGCGAGGAACGTGCCCCACAGCTGCTGCTCGCTGAGCTCGGTCGAGCGGGCCAGTGAGCTCAGGTTGAGCTTGAGGTCCTTGGCGTACTCGGGCAGAGCGGCCTTGAGGTTGTCGATCGACATCAGACGGCCTCGGTCATGAGCTCGCCGGCGTCGATGGTCGGGTCGCCCTTCTTCCAGTTGCAGGCGCACAGCTCGTCGGACTGCAGCGCGTCGAGCACCCGCAGCACCTCGTCGACGTTGCGGCCGACCGACCCCGCAGTGACGGAGACGAACTGGATCTCGTTGTTCGGGTCGACGATGAAGGTGGCGCGGTCCGCGACGCCGTCGGCGTTGAGCACGCCGGTCGCGGCGACCAGCTCACGCTTGAGGTCCGAGAGCATCGGGAACGGCAGGGTCTTGAGGTCCTCGTGCTGCGCACGCCACTGGAAGTGGACGAACTCGTTGTCGACCGAGGCGCCGAGCACCTGGGCGTCACGGTCGGCGAACTCCTCGTTCAGCTTGCCGAACGCCGCGATCTCGGTCGGGCAGACGAAGGTGAAGTCCTTGGGCCAGAAGAAGACCACGCGCCACTTGCCGGCGTAGTCGTCGCTGGAGACCTGGGTGAAGTAGTCGTCGGGCTGCTGCGCGTTGACCTTCGACAGGTCCCCGCCGATGACGGCGGTGAGGTTGTAGGCCGGGAACTGGTCGCCGATGGTGAGCAAGGGCATGGTGTCTCCTCTGATTGTCAACGGGGCGATTCGAGTCGCGAAAGGGGCTCGCACGGGGTGGGCGCGGCTGTCGGCAACTCGCTGTCACCAATTGTGCCCGAATTTCACCAAAAGGTAAAGCCTGTTGCTTCCGGTAGACTTATAGGCATGTCGGATCAAATCTATCAGCCCACGTTGGCCCAGTTGCGCGCCTTTGTGGCGGTCGCGGAGCACCGGCACTTCGGCACTGCGGCAGCGCATTTGGGGGTGAGCCAGCCGACACTGTCGCAGGGGCTCGCCGCGCTCGAGGCGGGCCTCGGTGTCCGACTGGTCGAACGCAGCACGCGGCGTGTGATGGTCACCAGCGAGGGCGCGCAGTTGCTGCCGCAGGCGATGCGCACGCTCGAGGCCGCCGAGGGATTCGTGGCGGCCGCCGCGGGTGTGGGGGAGCACCTGGCCGGCCCGGTGCGCATCGGCCTGATCCCGACGGTCGCCCCCTATGTGTTGCCGGCCGCACTGCCCGCGCTGCGGGACAGGTTCCCGGCGATGCGCCCGCGGATCATCGAGGACCAGACCGCGCGGCTGCTCGAGTCGCTGCGGACCGGTGCGGTCGACGTGGCGGTGCTGGCGCTGCCGTCGGAGGCGCCGGGTGTGGTCGAGATCCCGCTGTACCACGAGGATTTCGTTCTCGTCGTGCCCGAGGGCGATCCACTGGCGGGACGGGTCGACGTGCCCGCGTCGGCGCTCTCCGGGCTGCCGCTGCTGCTGCTCGACGAGGGGCACTGCCTGCGCGACCAGACCCTCGACCTGTGCCGATCGGTGGACGCGACGCCGGTGATGGGCGACACCCGCGCGGCGTCGCTCGCGACCGTGGTCCAGTGCGTGGCAGGCGGATTGGGCGCGACGCTGGTGCCCGAGTCGGCGATAGAGGTCGAGACCGCGCACGGGGCGCTGGCGACCGCGCGGTTCGCCGAACCGGTTCCCGGCCGCACCATCGGGCTGGTCCACCGCGGCTCGAGCGGCCGCGGCGACGAGTACCGCGAACTCGCCGAGGTACTGGCCAAGGCCGGGCCACAGAATTAGGGACAACGCTCAGTTGCCGGCGGTCGTGACCTGTTCCGTCCGGGCCGTGGCAGACGGATGGAACGCGCGCGCGAGCACGATCAGCGCCGCCGCGAACACCAGCGGAATGGCGAATCCGACCCGCAGGTTCGACAGTGCCGCCACGCCGCCGACGATCCCGCCGCCGATGATGGTGCCCGCGTAGTTGAACAGGTTCAGGCGCGCGATGACGCCGTCGGTCTGGTCCGGCGGCGCCAACCGGCCGGCGGCGCTGAAGCACAGCGGCGCGACCACCGGTGCGCCGAGGCCGACGACGAGGAAGCCGGCGATCGCCATGGCGGGGTTCTGCGCGAGCACCACGATCAGCAGCCCGACTGTGCCGATCGCCGCGCCGATGCGCACGACCGCGATCTCGCCGTGGCGCCGCACCCAGTAGTCGCCGGTCAGCCGCGAGACGAGCCCCGCGCCCTGATAGGCGGCCAGGGCGAGCGCGGCCGTCCCGGCGGAGGCCAGCAGCAGTTCCTTCAAGTACAGCGCCGACCAGTTGCCGACGCTGAAGTCGATCGCATAGAACAGCGCCATCGCCACGCCGAGCGCGACGAACGGGCGCCACGGGATGGTCAGCGGTGCGGCGGCCTGCCGCTGTTGTGCCGCGGCCTCCCCGGCGGCCTGGGTGAGCAGGCGCGGACCGGCCGCCGCGGCGACCACGGCGACCGCGACCGCCGCCGCGACGATGGAGGCGGTCAGGCCGATGTGGATCGTCGAGCACAGCGACACCCACAGTGCGCCGACGATGGATCCGACGCTCCACACGGCGTGGAAGGACGACAGGATCGAGCGTCCGTAGCGATGTTGGATACTCACGGCCTGCATGTTGGTTGTCGCGTCGACCATGCCGAGTCCGGCGCCGTAGACGATCATGCCCGCGAAGAACACGACGGTCGTCGGGGCGACGCCGATCAGGATTCCGGTGGCGGCGACGACCAGCAGCCCCGCGATCAGTGTGGCCTTGCTCGAGGTGCGGGCCGCGACGAACTCGGCCAGCACGCTGCCGGCGCCGGCGAGCAGTGAGACCAGCACGACCGCGACCACGATCGTGGAGTCGCCGAAACCGAAGCGGTCCTTGAACTGGGGGAGCTGCGTGAGCACCGCCGCCAGGAAGAACCCTTGGGCGGCGAACGCGACCGCGGTGGCCACGCGGGCCGCGCGCGGCAGCGGCAGCGCCGCCGACTCGGGGGAGGTGATGTTGCTCATGGTCGTGGTGTGCCTTCGCCGCCGGGACATTCTGGGTGAGACCCGGGACACAGTAGACCCGAATATGGACGTGTGTCCATGTGCGTCTGGGTCAGCGGCGTTTGCGCCGGCCGCGCGCGGGCGGGGCGGTGCGCTTGGCGGGTTTGCCGGACTTGCCGGATGCACCGCCGCGTTGTGGTGCGGGCTTCTTGGCGGGTTTGCGGGCCGGCTCCGCGGGCGCGGTGGTGCGCCCGCGTGAGCTGTTGACGGTGCGCCCGCGCACGATCCCGATGAACTCCTCGACGACGTCGGTGGTGGCGTCCTCGAGCCAGGCAAGGCCGATGTTCGACTCCGGTGCGCCCCGCAGGGGTCGGTAGGTGAGGTCGCGGCGGTGGTGCAGTCGGGCGAGCGACTGAGGCACGATCACGACACCCACACCGGCCGCGACCAGTTCGACGGCGTCGGCGGTGGTCGCGGGCCGCTCCTTTGCGGGGGTGCCGGGCAGCACGTTCCATTCGAGCAGGTCGTCGAGCGGGTGCAGCACCAACTCGTCGGCCAGATCGTCGAGGCCGACCTCGTCCACCGCGGCGAACACATGGTCCTTGGGGACGACGACCACCGGGGTCTCGGCGTACAGCGGGATGACGCTCAGTCCGGTGCGGTCGACCGGCAACCGCAGCAGTCCCGCGTCGGCGTCGCCGGCACGCAGCACGGTGTCGGAACCGGGCGCTGCGGTCGGGACCAGTTCGAGTCGGACGTCGGTGACGCGTTCGCCCCAGATGCGTACCCACTTGGCGGGGGTGACGCCGGGCACGTAGGCGAGCCGAAAGGTGCGCGGCCCGGTTGGCTCGGTCATGGCATCAGGCTAACGGGTCGATAGGCTGGGGCCATGTCGTCGCAGCCGAACGCCCATGCCATGAAGCCCGCCACGGCGGCCAAGAAGCTGGGTATCTATCTCGAGGCCACACCCGTCGAGTTTCAGGCCGGTGCCGTCACCCGTGAGGAGTTCGCCGAGTTGCGCACCAATCCGCCGCAGTGGCTGCAGACGCTGCGCAGCGACGGGCCGCACCCGCGCCCGGTGGTCGCCGAGCGGCTGGGCGTGTCGATCGCCGGATTGGCTCGCGGCGGTGTCAGCGAGGCCCTGACGACCGCGCAGATCGAGCAATTGCTGGCCGACCAGCCGGACTGGCTGGTTGCCGAACGGGCCAGTCTGGTGGACGTGCGCGGCGAGGAGAAGCGGGTCCGCGAGCAGCACGCGGCGCGGCGCGGGCAGTCGAACCGCAAGCCGCGCACGGGCAAGCCGTTCGCCTGAGCTTTTACATGTGAGCTGTCGGGCCGCGGGATTACCCTGCGAGCCATGGCGACAGTTGACGACCTCCGCGACCTGCACCACGGCTCCGAGATCCTGATGATGCCCAACGCCTGGGACGTCGGATCGGCGAAGATCCTCGCGCACCTCGGGTTCCGGGCGGTCGCCACGACCAGCAGCGGCTCGGCCGCCGCGCGCGGCAAACTGGATGGCGGTCTCGACCGGGACACGGTGCTGACCCACGTCCGGGAACTCGCCGAGGCGGTCGACGTGCCGGTGTCGGCAGATCTGGAACGGTGCTTCGCCGACGCCCCCGAGGGTGTGGCGGACACGATCCGCGCCGCCCGGGCGACCGGCGCCGCCGGTGCGTCGGTGGAGGACTGGAGCGGCGACGCGATCTACGACGCGGCGCTCGCGGCGGAACGGGTGGCGGCCGCGGTCGAAGCCGCCGCGGGCACGCTGGTGATCACCGCCCGGGCGGAGAACCACATCCACGGCATCGACGATCTGCGCGACACCATCGCGCGACTGCAGTCGTTCCAGCAGTCCGGCGCCGACGTGCTGTTCGCGCCGGGGATCCGCACCCGCGAACAGATCGCCGCGGTCGTCGGCAGCGTCGACGTGCCGGTCAGCGTGTTGGTGCGCCCGGGCATGATGCCGGTCGCGGAACTCGCCGCACTGGGGGTGCGGCGAGTGTCCGTCGGCGGGGCCTTCGCTTTCAACGCCTATGCGGCACTGGCCGATGCGGCGGGGGAGTTGCTGTCGGCGGGGACATATGGGTTCGCGGAGGGGGCCGGTCGGGGAAGTGGGTTGGCGCGTCAGGCGTTCGGCTGACGGCGGTGACACGTTGGCACACGGCCGGCTGTCGCAACTCGCGCGAGCGCGGCGACTGCCGTTGCCGCACAACGCAGAGATTATGGAGTCGCTGGAGCGCTATTTCCCGCGGTGCCCCGCGGGCGGGAACGTCCTGACAATGCTGGCCTGGCATGATCTACGCGCAGGCCATGTCGGCGACGGTGCGTTGGTGACGATGTCCGGTGGCACGCCGTATGTGCAGGCCCTGCGTCGGCGTGAACCGAGAAATCCCCGCCCGTCCCCACGTTGTAAGCACCTGCGTGGCTCACTGACCTGGGACCAGGGATGCGAAATGGCCGGACACAAGCAGTTCACCGTTGCCACGAACGTGCCGGTCTACTTCTGCGATCCGCACTCGCCATGGCAACGCGGCTCCAACGAGAACACCAACGGGCTGCTGCGCCAGTACTTCCCGAAAGGCACGGACCTCTCAGTCCACAGCGCCACCGACCTGGAACTGGTCGCACAACGACTCAACGGCCGCCCACGCAAAACGCTCGGCTGGAAGACTCCAGCCGAGCGTCTGCGTGATCTACTGATCGCCGTCTAAACCATCAGGTGTTGCGAAGACCCCTAGCATCCGCCGGGTTCGACGGGGTGGCGTGGATGTCGCGGCGCTGCAAAAGTGACTGCGCCTACGTCCTGTTCGGCGACCGCGTCGCGCCCGGTGACCTCGAGCAGGACCCGGGATTTGGCCGGATCTTCGGGACCGGTCTGGATCTCGACCGGCTGATCGACTGGTGCGCCACTGTGCGGGTGGACGTCATGCCGCCGATCTGACGATCCCTGCCACGATTGCTTCTTCGTTCTGTACTTGGTGCCCGTTCATGCGCCAGGAGGGAGGACAGCCGCGATCGCTTCGGCAGTGTTCGTGATCTCAGTGCACTCCTCCAGGCCTTGATCCAGCGCCTTCTCCCGATCCGACCTGGTCAGCATGACCTCTCCGTATGACGTCTGAAAGAACAGTGCACAGCCGCCCGGCTCGCGAGGATCGCGGGCGATGACTCCATTTCGACCGGCGATCAGCACCTGCGTGTAGTCGTTCGTGTCGGCATTGTTCTGCTGCTGGTCCTTCAGCGAGCGGCCCATCGACGAGACAGTGAGTAGGTGCAGGTCCGACTGGTACATGCATGACGTCGCCAGGTAAGCCTTCCCGGACTGCTCAACGCCGTGAATGGGCTCCTGCCGCTGACGGGACGTGGGGTCATAGCCGAGCTTCACCAGAGCGTCACGCACCGAGTCCGAACAGGGATCGAGGGATTCCGCTGCTACGGCAGGCGTGCTGGCGGACGAGTGTGTGGTGGCCGGCGTCGACGTATTCGGCGCTGACCCGGCTTCCACTGAATTCGATGCGCATCCACCTAGGACGAGGCTCAGACCGGCCGCAGCGATGAGGGATGGAACTCTCATTGGTTGATCTCCCTATCGATCCCGCGGAGGGCCTGACTGAATTCCTGTTCCATTTGTTCAAAGCCCACGCCGCCAGCAGCGAAGTTGTTCCGCATACGTGTGGCGGCTTCGATGAACTGCTCGAGACGGTCATAAAGCTCGTGTCCTTTTCGTTCGAACCCGGCTTTGAGTTGCTGCGCTGAATCAAGCGAGCCGAACCCGCTGAGATACTGCAACGACCTGGCCTTGTGCTGTTGAACCCTAAGCCCGTCGATCAGCTCGTCGCAGGCCTTGACGCATTCGTCAATTGTCTCGCGGCTCAGCCTCAGTGACTTTCCCCCCACGACAACCTCCCCGTTACTGCGTGATCGCCGGTGACGGTACCAGGGCCGCGCAGCAGACCGCGGCCTCTGCCATTCTCTACCCCTCGACGACCTCGAACTCGTCGAACACGACCTCGCCGGCGGCATCCGTCTCGGCCAGGTTGACCTCGCCGATCAGCGCCCAGCCGTGATCGCCCATCGGGTCGGCGAGGGTCTGGCGCACCCGCCACACCTTCTCGCCGTCCTCCGACGCATCTTCGGAGACCGAGAACAGTTGCGGGCCACGGGCGTCCGGGCCGGTGCCGATCTCGTCGTACTCGTCGAAGTACAGCTCCAGCAGCTCTTCCCAGTCCTGCGCATCGAGGCCGTCGTCGAGCGCGGCCAACTCGGCCCACCGTCGGCGTGCCGCCAGCTGCACCCGCTTGAACATCGCGTTGCGGACCATCACCTTGAGCGCCCGCGGGTTCGCCGACAGCGCGCGCACCGACTCGGCACCGTAGGCGACCTGCGCATCCTCCTGCGCGTCACCCGGATTGACCAGCTGCTCCCACTCATCGAGCAGCGACGAGTCGACCTGGCGGATCAGCTCGCCGAGCCACTCGGTCAGATCCTCGAGCTCCTCGTCGCGCGCCTCCGGCGGAACCGTCTGCCGCAGCGCGCGGTACGCGTCGGCCAGATACCGCAGCACCAGGCCCTCCGACCGGGTCAGGCCGTAACGGGAGATCAGGTCCGAGAACGTCATCGACTGCTCGACCATGTCGCGCACCACCGACTTCGGCGACATCGCGAACTCGCCGACCCACGGATGCCCGGACCGATACGTCTCGTACGCGGGAACGAGCAGCTCCTCCAACGGCTTCGGCCAGGTGACCTCCTCGAGCAGCTCCATCCGCTCGTCGTACTCGATGCCGTCGGCCTTCATCTGCCCGACCGCCTCACCGCGGGCGGCGTGTTGCTGCGCCATCAGCACCTGGCGCGGGTCGTCGAGCGTCGACTCGACCACCGACACCACGTCGAGTGCATAGGTGGGCGCCTCGCGGTCGAGCAGCTCGAATGCGGCGAGCGCGAACGGGGACAGCGGCTGGTTGAGGGCGAAGTCGCGCTGCAGGTCGACGGTGAGCGTCGCCCAGCGGCCGTCCGCGTCGGGCTCGTCGAGGCGCTGCACGATCTGCGCATCGAGCAGCCCGCGATACAGCTCGATCGCCCGCAGGATGTGCTTGCGCTGCCGCGGACGGGTCTCGTGACTGTCTTCGAGCAGGTGCCGCATCGCGTCGAAGCAGTTGCCCGGGCGGGCAATGACATTGAGCAGCATGGAGTTGGTCACGCGGAATCGCGACGTGAGCGGCTCGGGATCGGCGGCGACGAGGCGCTCGTAGGTCTGCTCGCTCCAGTTGACGAACCCCTCGGGTGCCTTCTTGCGCACCACCTTCCGGCGCTTCTTCGGGTCGTCGCCGGCCTTGGCCAGCAGGCGCGCGTTCTCGACCTCGTGCTCGGGGGCCTGCACGACCACGGTGCCCATCGTGTCGAAGCCCGCGCGGCCCGCGCGTCCCGCGATCTGATGGAACTCGCGGGCGCGCAGGTGCCGGGTGCGGATGCCGTCGTACTTGGAGAGCCCCGTCAGCAGCACGGTGCGGATCGGCACGTTGATGCCGACGCCGAGCGTGTCGGTGCCGCAGATGACTTTCAGCAGGCCGTCCTGCGCGAGCCGTTCGATCAGTCGGCGGTACTTCGGCAGCATGCCGGCGTGGTGCACGCCTATGCCGTGGCGCACCAGTCGTGAGAGCGTCTTGCCGAATCCGGTGGCGAAGCGGAACCCGCCGATCGCCTCGGCGATCGCCGCCTTCTCGTCTTTGCTGCACAGGTTGATGCTGGTCAGCGCCTGCGCGCGTTCGAGCGCCGCGGCCTGGGTGAAGTGCACCACGTACACCGGGGCCTGGTGGGTGGTCACCAGCTCCTCGATGGTCTCCTGAATCGGCGTGAGCACATACGAATAGGTCAGCGGCACAGGACGTTCCGCACCCGCCACGTGCGCAGTCGGCCGCCCGGTCCGGCGGGTGAGGTCCTCGCGGAAGAACTCCACGTCGCCGAGCGTCGCCGACATCAGCAGGAACTGAGCGTGCGGCAGTTCGATCAGTGGCACCTGCCACGCCCAGCCGCGGTCCGGCTCGGAGTAGTAGTGGAACTCGTCCATCACCACCTGACCGATGTCCGAGTCCGCCCCTTCGCGCAGCGCCAGGTTCGCCACGATCTCCGCGGTCGCGCAGATGATCGGCGCCGAGGAGTTCACCGACGCGTCGCCGGTCATCATGCCGACGTTGTCCGCCCCGAACACTTCGCACAGCGCGAAGAACTTCTCGCTGACCAGCGCCTTGATCGGCGCGGTGTAGAAACTGCGCTGACCGCGCGCCATCGCCACGAAGTGCGCACCGAGCGCGACCATCGACTTCCCCGAACCGGTCGGGGTGGCCAGGATGACGTTGGCGCCGGAGACGATCTCCAGGAACGCCTCGTCCTGGGCGGGATACAGTGACACCCCGCGCTCGGTCGTCCACGTCACGAACGCCTCGTACAGCGCGTCCTCGTCGACCTCCTGCGCCCGTGTCCCGGAGGTGTCGGCGGGGCGGGGCAGGAGATCGGTCAGCAGCATTCGTCCAGGTTAGTGGCCCGGGCCGTCCTGATCGTCGCCGGGCAGATCGTCGCCGGGCAGATCGTGGCCGGACTGTTCGGCCAGGAACCTCTCGAACTCCGCGCCCAGCTCGTCGCCGCTGGGCAGATCGCCCGCGGTGGCCAGGAGCGAGGACTGCTGCTCCTGCGCGGTGACGTACGCGTCGTACTGTGCCTCGAGCGCGGTCACCACCGACTCGACCTCGTCGTTGCCGTTGATCTGCTGATCGACCTGCTCGCGCATGCGGGCGGCCGCATCGTCGAGCGCGGCCAGCGGCAGGTCCAGGCCGGTGTTCTCGCTCAGGCACTCGAGCAGCTTTTGCGCGGCCTCCGGATAGTCGGCCTGCGACAGGTAGTGCGGCACGTGCACGGAGAATCCGACCGTCTCGTGGCCGTGCTGGGTCATCCGCAGCTCGAGCAGCGCGGCGGCGCTGCCGGGGACCTTGAGGTCGCCGTCCCAGCGCTGATGGTCGCCCAGCAGTTCCGAGTCGCTGCCGTGCGCGGTCACCGACAGCGGCCGGGTGTGCGGCACCGCCATCGGGATCGCGTTGAGCCCGACCGTGCGGCGCACGCCCAACTCGTCGGCCAGCAGGCGCACGGCGGTGGTGAACCGCTCCCAGCGCAGGTCCGGCTCCATCCCCGCCAGCAGCAGGAACGGCGTGCCCGCGCTGTCGCGGGCGGCGTACAGATTCAGTTCGGGGGCCGCGTAGTCGGTGAACCGGTCATGCTTGAAGGTCATCATCGGGCGACGCGACCGGTAGTCGATCAGCTCGTCGACCGCGAACGAGGCGACCAGCTCGGTCTCGAGCGACTGACGCAGGTGCGCGGTCGCCAACCGGACCGCGTGGCCGGCGTCGGTGAAACCCTCGAGGCCGTGCACGAGGACCGGGCCGCTGCCGTCCTCGGAGGTCAGCTGTGGGGCTGGGAACTCCAACTCGTACATGCGCGAGTGCTCGCTCATGGCTGGCCTCCTTCTGATCGATCCGCATGAATGCTGCGGAAACAGTGTCCACTACGCGCGTGCTCACGCTCACGTCGGCCTCACGCGCTCCACCGAGCTCGGTGGCCTGTGACGGCTACAACGCACCGCGGCCGGCCAGCATTCCGTCGGGGACGCACCGGCGCGGTGATCGTCGCGATCGCGGGTGGGATGTGCCAATGTGAGGCGTCGCAGGCTACTTACGTTCGGAGGACAGCGTGGTCAGGAGCCGGGAAGGCGCATCCGTGGTGCTCGCGGGTGTGATGGGGGCGGCCGTGCTGCTGGTGGCGGGGTGCTCGTCGACGGTCGACGGGCAGGCGATACCCGCGTCGGCGCACACCGTGCCGGCGGCGTCGGTGACGAACCTGGACTCGGCACTGCCCGCGCCGGCGAGCTTCCCGGCGGGCTACACGGCGACGCCGCTGCCGCACGACCAGGCGCGGGAGGCGGCCGCGGACCTGTCCGGGGTTCCGGGCGGGTCACGCGTGACGCCGTTGCACTGCGAGCCGCCGCGTCTCCCCACCGACCCGGCGGACCTGGCGATGACCAGCGCGACGAACACGGGCGACGGTTCGGTGCTCGCGGTGCTGCTCACCCGCGTGGACGAGCCGCTGACGACGCTGTCGAAACAGGTCGCGCGGTGTACCGAGATGACCGCCACTCAGTTCGGTGCGAAGGCCACCGTGCGCCGGACGACGGAGCCGACGCCGAGCGCGCCCGGGGCCGACGACACCTTCGCCTATGGACAGACGACGACGTCCGGACCGAAGAATCTGCAGCTGACCCAGACGACGCTCAACGATCTCGCGCAGGTCGGTGACGTGCGGGTGACGGTCACCTTCATGTCGCAGCGGGGCGCCGAGCCCGACCGCAAGGCGGTCGGCGAGTTGCTGTCGGCGACGGTCGCGAATCTGCACCGCTGAGCAGATAGCACCCGGGTCCGACGGATCGTCGGCCGGCGCACCGCGCCGAGCAGGTTGTGCACAACCATCGGGGCTGTCCACAGATGGCCGGGCAGGCGCGCCGGACGACTGTGCGGCGGGCGAGGGTGGGGGACATGACTTCTTCGACGAACCCGCCCACCTCGGAACTGCAGCCCGAGCCGCTGCACATCGACGATCCCGGGGCGCTCATCGCCGCCACCCCCGCGATGCTGGGATTCCTTCCGGTCCGGTCTCTCGTGCTGGTCTGCCTGGTCGGCGGGCCGCAATACACCGTGAACGCGGTGCTCCGACATGATCTGTGCTGGGCCGACGAGGAGACGGGCGACGGGTCCGGACACGCGATGACGCCGGTGCTGCAAAGGTTCTCGGACTTCTGCGCCCGCGAAGAGATCGAGGCGGCGATCGCGCTCGTCATCGATGACGAGGCCGACGGTGAAGTGCTTGCGGGTGGTGACCGGTCGAGTTCGGCCCGGCGGCACCGGTGGCTGGCGGCGGATCTCGCCGAGGTGCTCGAACGCGCCGGGACCGAACTGCGCGGAGCTCACCAGGTGCCGCGGATCGCCGCGGGGGAGCGGTGGACAGACCTCGGCCGGGACCCGCGCGGTGGGGCCGTGCCCGATCCGGCGTCGTCACCGGTGACCGCCGCGCACGTGTTCGGCGGCCGCGTCATCCGGTCGGACCGCGGCGAACTCGAGGAGCTGCTGTCGCCGGGGCTCGAACTGCGGCGAGAAGCATTGGCGGAGTTGATCGACCGTGCCCGGGACAGGGTGCGCCTCGCCCGCGAACTCGGCGGGCCGCGCGCCTCCCGGAAGGAACTCGAGTTCGTGCTCGGCCGCATCGCCGACGAATCCGCCGAGTCACTGGACGCCGAGGAACTCGTCGAGATCGCATTGGCGCTGACGAATCCGGCGGTACGCGACTGCCTCTTCGCGCTCGCACTGGGCGACCACGCCGATGCTGCGGAACGCCTGTGGCTCACGCTCACCCGCGTGCTGCCGGACTTCGAACGAGCAGAGGCCGCGACACTGGTCGCGTTCGGCGCCTACGTGCGCGGTGACGGTCCCTTCGCCGGTGTGGCGCTCGACGCGGCACTGGAGGCGGACCCGCTCAACCGCATGGCCGGGCTGCTCGACGACGCCCTGCAGCGCGGAATCCGGCCGGAGCGGATCCGGGAACTCGCGTACACCGCGTTCGGCTGCGCGCGCCGGCTCGGTGTGAGGCTGCCCCCGGCGGCCGAGTCAGTGCACGCCGGCGGCGTGTGACCGGTCGCCGAGCTCGACCAGGTACGCCCATGCGTCCGCAACGATCTCGTCGAGGTCGGTGTGCTGGGGCCGCCAGCCGAGCTCGTCGATCGCGCGGGCACTCGAGGCCACCAGCACCGCAGGGTCGCCGGCGCGGCGTGGGGCGTCGACCACCGGGATGGTCCGGCCGGTGACGCGCTCGCAGGCGGAGATGACCTCGCGCACGGTGAAACCCTCACCGCTGCCGAGGTTGTAGATGTCGTGCGATCCCGGACGGGCATGAGACAACGCGAGCAGATGGGCCTCGGCCAGATCCAGCACGTGGATGTAGTCGCGCACCGCGGTGCCGTCCTTGGTGGGCCAGTCGTCGCCGAACACCGCGATGTTCGGGCGCTGACCGAGCGCGGCCTGCAGCACCAGCGGGATCAGATGGGTCTCGACCAGCCGGTTCTCGCCCGCGCCGTGGTAGGCGCCCGCGACGTTGAAGTAGCGCAGGCTCACCGCGGCCAGGTCGTGCGCGTTCGCATAGGAGGTGATGGCGTGGTCGATCGCGAGTTTCGTTGCGCCGTAAGGGTTCGTCGGCCGGGTCGGCATGTCCTCGGTGATCGGCAACCGCTCGGGCTCACCGTAGGTGGCGGCGGTCGACGAGAAGACCAGCCGGCCGGTGCCGGTGCGGCGCATCGCCTCGAGCAGCGTGAGCGTCGTGACGACGTTGCCCTGCCAGTACTTCTCCGGCTTCACGACAGACTCGCCGACCAGAGATTGCGCCGCGAAATGCAGCACGCCGTCGAACCGGTCGGATCCGCCGAGGACGTCACCGGCGAGTTCGGCGACATCGCCCTGGACAAAGGTGGCCGCATCCGGCACCGCGTCCCGGTTGCCCGTGGACAGGTCGTCCACGACGACGACCTCGTGGCCACGCTCGAGCAGCACCCGCGCACAGGCCGAACCGACATAACCGGCGCCGCCGGTGACCAGCAATCTCACAGAGGACTCCCCGCTCAGATGCGCTCGACCTGGACGGCGCGCGCCATCTCTTCGGGCAGGTCGAAGGACTGGTGGCCGGTGGCGGTGATGGTCGCGAAGCCGGGCCGGGTCTCGACCGTCACGCGCGCGCTGGGCACCACGCCGGCGTCACGTAGGCTCGCGATCAGCTCGGTGTCGACCTGGACGTGCTCGGCGAGACGCCGCACGACCACCGCGGTGGGCTCGCCGTTCGGGATCTCGTTGAGCCGCATCAGCAGCCCCGCGCCGGAGCCGTCGCCGTTGCGGTCGAGTCCGAGCTCGGGCAGTCCGGGGATCGGGTTGCCGTACGGGGAGATCGTCGGGTTCTCGAGGACCTCGACGAGCCGCCGCTCGACCTCCTCGCTCATGACGTGCTCCCATCGGCAGGCCTCGGCGTGGACGTCCTCCCAGGGGAGTCCGATGACGTCCACCAACAGGCGCTCGGCGAGGCGGTGCTTGCGCATGACCGCGATCGCCAGGCCGCGGCCCTTGTCCGTCAGCTCGAGGTGGCGGTCGCCGGCGACCGCGAGCAGGCCGTCGCGCTCCATCCGCGCCACCGTCTGGCTGACGGTCGGCCCGCTCTGCTCGAGACGCTCCGCGATGCGTGCGCGCAGCGGCACAATGCCCTCTTCTTCGAGCTCGTACACGGTACGGAGATACATCTCCGTGGTGTCGACCAGATCCTTCACGCTGATTTCCCCTTCGTCAGTCCAAAGTCTACCGGGACAGATCGAAAACTCGTGCGCTGCGCGGGCGCCGTGGCGTACGGTGCGTTCGCTCGCGCGCCGGTGCGCTCGGAAGTAGCGTCGAGCCATGTCTTCCAGGCCGCCCGCAGAGGCGGGAAACCCTCGATCGTCGGCAGACGGTCTCGGGGCGGAGCCGGTGGCGGATCGAGCGGATCCCGCCATCGTGTGGACGCCGGAGTATCTGTCGTACAAGTTGAGCGCCAACCATCCGATGGATCCGGTCCGCCTCGACCTGACGATGGCGCTGAGCGCTGACCTCGGGCTGCTCGAGGGGGTCGAGACGCTCAGGCCGTCCTCGGCGACCGACGCCGAACTGCTGCGCGTACACACCCCCGAGTACGTCGACGCGGTGAAACTGGCGCCGCGCGGCGGGGCGGTCGAATTGCTGCTGGCGGGCAACCACGGGCTCGGTACCGAGGACACGCCGATCTTCGCACACATGCACGAGGCCGGCGCGATCATGGCGGGCGGCACGATCGCCGCGGCGCGGGCGATCGCGACGGGGCGCGCCAGGCGGGCCGTCAACATCGGTGGCGGGCTGCACCATGCGATGCCCGACCACGGGTCGGGCTTCTGCGTGTACAACGACGTCGCGGTGGCCATCGCATGGCTGCTGGACCACGGATTCGACCGGATCGCCTACATCGACGTGGACGTGCACCACGGCGACGGTGTGCAGCGGGCGTTCGTCGGCGATCCGCGGGTGATGACCGTGTCCATCCATCAGCATCCGGCGACGCTGTGGCCGGGCACCGGGTGGCCGGCCGAGGTCGGAATGGGGGACGCCGAGGGCACGGCGGTCAACGTCGCGGTGCTGCCGGGGACCGGTGATGCCCTGTGGCTGAGGGCATTCCACGCGGTGGTGCCGAGTGTGGTGCGGGCGTTCAAGCCGCAGATCATCGTCAGCCAGTGCGGCGTGGACAGCCACCGGGAAGACCCGCTCGCCGACCTGGCGCTGACCGTCGACGGGCAGCGTGCCGCGTTCCTCGCCATGCGTGCGCTGGCGGACGAGTGTGCGGACGGCCGCTGGCTGGCCGTCGGCGGCGGCGGTTACGGCCTGGTCCGGGTGGTCCCGCGGGCCTGGACGCACCTGATCGCCGCCGTGCTCGGGCGCGAGATCGATCCGGCCGCAGCGGTTCCCGAGTCGTGGCGGCGCCGCGCCGCGACCCTCGCGCCGAACGTCGAGGTCCCCGTCGTCATGGGCGACGGCGGTGACGTGCGGTTCTCGCGGTGGGATGGCGGACCGCCGCGGGCGCCGGTGGTGACCGTGCCCGGCGTCGACCGCAGCGAACGCGACCTGGCGCGCCTGGACTCGGCGATCGCGGACACCCGCCGCAACGTCTTCCCCCTGCTCGGACTCGACCCGGATGACCCACGTGACTGAATCAACCGAACCCAACCCGACCGATGCGGCCACCACCCCCGGTGAGGCACTGGAGGCGCACCCGTTCCCGCAGCAGTGGGAGGCCGACGTGCTGGCCACCGACGGCGGGGCCGTGCACCTGCGGCCGATCCTGCCGGGCGACGCAGAGCGTCTGATCGACTTCCACGCGCGGCTGTCCGAACGCACGCGGTATCTGCGCTACTTCGGCCCGTACCCGACGATGCCCGCGCGCGACGTCAAACGGTTCACCACCGTCGACCACCACGACCGGGTGGCACTGATCATGATGCTCGGCGGCGACATCATCGCGGTCGGGCGCTACGAACGGCTCAAGGACGTCGGCGACGGGACCTCGGCCGAGGTCGCCTTCGTCGTCGCCGACCATCATCAGGGCCGCGGGCTCGGTCCGATCCTGCTCGAACACCTGGCCGGGGCAGCCGCAGAGAACGGTTTGCACAAGTTCGTCGCCGAGGTCCTCGCCGAGAACCGGCACATGATCTCGGTGTTCCGCGAGGCCGGCTACCAGGTCAGCCGCAGCTTCGACGGCGGCGTGGTGCACCTCGAGTTCGCGATCGACCCGACCGAGGCGCTGCTGTCGGTCCGCAACGCCCGCGAGCGCGCCGCCGAGGCCCGCAGCGTGCGCAACCTGCTCACCCCCCGTTCCGTCGCGGTGATCGGCGCGTCCACCGACAACACCAAGGTCGGCAACGTGGTGCTGGCCAACCTTCTCGGAGCGGGTTTCACCGGTCCGGTGTTCCCGGTCAACGCCGACCACCGCTCGGTCCGGGGGGTGCGTGCCTACGCGTCGGTGCGCGACATCCCCGACGACGTGGACCTCGCGGTGGTGGCAGTGCCGGCGCCCAGCATCGACGACGTGCTCGACGACTGCCTGGCCAAGGGCGTCAAGGCGCTGGTCGTGGTGTCGTCGGGCTTCAGCGAGGTCGGCGGCGAGGGCCGCGAGTCGGAACGCCGGCTGGTCCTGGCCGCCCGCGCCCACGGCATGCGTCTGGTCGGGCCGAACGCGCTGGGGGTGGCGAACACCGACCCGGCGACCGCTCTCAACGCCACCCTCGCCCCGGTGGTCCCCGGTCGCGGCCGGATCGGGTTCTTCTGCCAGTCCGGCGCACTGGGCATCGCCATCCTCGACGGGGCAGCGCAGCGTCATCTGGGATTGTCGACGTTCGTCTCGGCGGGAAACCGCGGCGACCTGTCCGGCAACGATCTGCTGCAGTACTGGGACTCGGACCCCGACACCGACGTCGTGATGCTGTACCTGGAGAGTTTCGGCAACCCGCGCAAGTTCTCCCGGATCGCCCGCCGGGTGGGGCGCACCAAGCCGATCGTCGCGGTCAAGAGCGGGCGGCACGCGGTGCCGCCGGCGTTGGCGGCGACCGGCGTCGAGATCGACGACGCGAGCGTGCGGGTGTTGTTCGAGCAGTCCGGCGTCATCCAGGTCGACTCGATCGCGCAACTTTTCGACACCGCACTGTTGCTGGGCTATCAGCCGCTGCCGCAGGGGCCGCGGCTGGCGGTGGTCGGCAACTCGTCGGCGCTGGGGATCCTTGCGGCGGACGCCGCACGCGGCGAGGGACTGGAGGTCTCGGACCCGGTTGACCTCGGCGCCCGCGCCACCCCGGAGGACTTCGCCAGGGCGGTCTCGGCGGCGATCGCGTCGGACAGCGCCGACGCGGTGATGGTGGTGTTCGTGCCGCCGATCACCGTCATGGTCGAGCCGTACGCGAGGGCGCTGCGCGAAGCGGCCCGGGGCACCCCGAAGCCGATCGTCACCACGTTCCTCGCCGCGGAGGGGATTCCCGACGTGCTCGCGGTGCGCGACGTGGACGGCAATCCCGTGCGCGGATCGGTGCCGTCGTATCCGGGCCCGGAGCGGGCGGCGCGGTCACTGGCGCGGGCGTGGCGCTACTCGGCGTGGCGGGCCCGGCCGGTGTCGACTTTCCGCCGGTTCGAGGACATCGACGCGGAGCGCGCGCGGTCCCTCGTCGACTCGTGGGTCGCCGACGGACAGGGGCGCTGGCTCACCGACGAGGAGTCCTCCGAACTGCTGGGGTGCTACGGGATCGACGTCGTCGAATACCGCACCGCGGCCAGTGCGGAGGAGGCGGTGGCCGCGGCCGCCGAATTGGGCTATCCGGTGGCGGTGAAGGCCATCGGGGAACCGTGGCGACGCCGCGCCGACCTGGTCGGGGTGCGCCTGGACCTGCCCGAGGCCGAGTCGGTGCGCTGGGCGTTCCGCGACCTGGTCGAGGTCACCGGCGAGTCGGAACTCCAGGTGCAGCGCATGGCGACCAAGGGCATCCAGTGTGTGATCGGCGTGCAGGATGACCCGTCGTTCGGTTCGCTGATCTCGTTCGGCCTGGCCGGGGTGATCTCGGACCTGCTGGGGGACCGCGCCTTCCGGGTGCTGCCGGTCACCGAGCGGGAAGCGGCCGACCTGATCGGTGCGCCGAAGGCGGCGCCGCTGCTCGACGGCTATCGCACCGGGCAGGCCGCCGACCGCGACGCGCTGATCGACCTGGTGCACCGCGTGTCCGCGCTGGCCGACGACGTACCCGAGATCCGCGAATTGTCCTGTGAGCCCATCCTCGCGGCGGAGACCGGCGCGGAGGTGCTCGAGGCCCGGGTGCGGCTGGGCCCGGAGCCCAATCAGTTCGACCTCGGGCCGCGCCGGCTGCGCTGACCGGACACGAAAGGGGCGGCGAGCCTGCGCTCGCCGCCCCTCGGGTTCGGGTCTTCGGTCGGTCCGGGTCTGTCAGCTGGCGTAGGCGCGCAGCCGGTCGGCGCGCTCACCCTGGCGCAGCTTGCCCATGACCTCACGCTCGATCTGGCGCACCCGCTCGCGGGACAGCCCGAAGAGCTTGCCGATCTGGTCGAGGGTGCGCGGCTGGCCGTCGTCGAGACCGAAGCGCAGCCGGATCACCTGCTGCTCGCGCTCGTCGAGCGTGGCCAGCACCGTCCGGACATCGGTGTGCAGCAGCCCGGCGATGACCGCGGCCTCGGCGGAGGTGGCCTCCGAGTCCTCGATGAAGTCGCCGAGCGGCGCCTCCTCGTCGCTGCCCACCGGCATGTCCAGGCTCACCGGGTCGCGGCTGTGATCGAGCAGGTCGGTGATCTTCTCGACCGGGATGCCGGACTCGGCCGACAGCTCCTCGTCGGTGGCCTCACGGCCGAGCTGCTGGTGCAGTTCACGCTTGATGCGTGCCAGCTTGTTGACCTGCTCGACCAGGTGGACGGGCAGCCGGATCGTGCGGGACTGGTCGGCCATTCCGCGGGTGATCGCCTGACGGATCCACCAGGTCGCGTAGGTCGAGAACTTGAAGCCCTTCGCGTAGTCGAACTTCTCCATCGCGCGGATCAGCCCGAGGTTGCCCTCCTGGATCAGGTCGAGCAGCGGCATCCCGCGGCCCGTGTACCGCTTGGCCAGCGACACGACCAGGCGCAGGTTGGCTTCGAGGAGGTGGCTGCGGGCGGCCTGCCCGTCGCGGACGATCGTGGCCAGGTCGCGCTTCTTCGCGGCGCCCAGGCGCGGCTTGGCGGCCAGCAGATGCTGCGCATACAGGCCCGCCTCGATGCGCTTGGCCAACTCCACCTCTTCAGCGGCGTTGAGTAGCGCAGTCTTGCCGATCCCGTTCAGGTAGACGCGAACCAGATCTGCCGAGGGGCTCTGGGCGTCGATGTCGGAACGGGAGCCGCTGGTGCGCGGCTGGGCAAGGCGAGTGGTCATGACGTGCCTCCTGATCGGTGGTGTCTCATAGCGTCAACGCGTGGACACACCGGAAAAGTTCCCCCAGCCGATCAGTTGAAACCGTCTTGACCTGGGTAAAGACGACCGCAGGTCTGAGAAGATCCTGAGAAGTGATCGTCCGGGGAACCCCGCGGCTCGGCGGACCCGACGGAGGGGCCGCTGACCCGGCCGGGTCAGGAACCGGGCCCCGCCGGCCGGACCAGCCCGTGCCGGACCAGCCCGTCGATCAACTCCACCGCGCGCACGGTCAGTTCCGCCTCCGGGAGCTCGTGTGCGAACGACAGCAGCGAGACCAGCTCGCCGAGCGGAAGGCCCTCGGCGCACAGGCCGGACAGCAGCGACACGGCCAGGTCGTCGACCTCGTGCTGCCAGCGCGGGCCGTCGCCGCGGTGCACCCGCGCCACCACCTCGTGCCAGCCGGGCTCGGGCGCGCTCGGCAGCGACACCCGCTCGAGCGCCGTCGCCGGCGCGAGCGTGAACCGCGAGCCCATCAGGTCGTGTTCGCGCAGCCAGGCGATCCGATGCAGGTAGTCCAGTGCCTCCGCTCCCAGCGGGTCGTCGAAGCCGTGCCGCAGATCCTCGGCGAGCAGCCCGGTGGCCTCGTCGGTGCGCCGCAGATAGACGAAGCCGAACCCGACCCCCTCGACGCGCTCGTGCGCGAACGTGTCGAACCACGCCTCGGCCTGCCCGGCGACGGTGCGGTCGCGCGGGTCCAGCCCGGCGTCGCGCATCCAGGTGCCCACATACAGCGCCGGGTCGGCGACGTCGCGCTGCACGACCCACGCCTCGACGCCGTGGTCCGGCAGCCACGACGAGACGCGTTCGCGCCAGTCCTGCCCCTGAACGTGCACCCACGAGGCGAGCATGGCCGCGGTGCCGCCGGGGGTGAGGTGCTGCGGCGCCCGCCCGATCATCAGCTCGCTGGCGCCGTCGAGGGCCAGCCCGGAGTCGCGGTAGGTATGATCGACCCCACTGCCGCCGACGACGAACGGCGGGTTGGCGACGATCTGGTCGAACCCGCGCCCGGCGACCGGATCGAACCAGGGGCCGTGCAGCAACTCGACGTCGACGTCGTTGAGCGCGCACCCGGCGGACGTCAGGGCGAGGGCGCGGGCATTGACGTCGGTGGCGGTGACCTGGCGGGCGTAGTCGGTGGCACGTACGGCCTGGACCCCGCAGCCGGTGCCGATGTCGAGCACGCTGCCGACGGGTGCGGTCGGGGTGGCGGACAGCAACGACAGCGACGCATGCCCGACGCCGAGCACATGCTCGGGTTCGGCGGTCAGGGCGCGCATGCTGCCGTCGAGGTCGGAGATCATCCACCGGGTGCCGGTGCCCGCATCCATCGGCCGCACGTCGAGCGCGGCGCGCACGCGGTCGCCGTCGCGTTCGAGCAGTCCCGCCGCGATCGCCCGCTCGAGCGGCACCGGGTCGAGCGCGGCCCGCGCCTCGGATTCGGCGCAGTCGTCGACGAGCAGCAGCAGACGCACCAGCGTGCCGAGACGTCCACCGTCGGCGCTGGCCCGCCGCACGGGAACCGGTTCGCCGCGGGTGAGCGCCCGGTGCGCGTCGGGGCCGAGCAACCCGAGCAGCGAGTCGGTGTCGTAGCTTGCGCGCAGGAAGCACTCGCGGAGCAGGGGAGCGAGCGCGGTCAGGTCATCGGTCACAGGAGCCACCCGGCGATCCTTGCAGGGCCAGTGACCGGGGACGCTAGAGGCTCAGCCCTCGATGGTCTTGTGGGCGGGGCCGTCCAGTTCCGGCGCCGGCGGGGTCTTGTGGTCGTAGCGGCGCGGCTCGTCCTTGGTACGCGGCGGACGGTCGTTCGCGATCAGCACCGCCATCCACGGCAGCGGGATCGACACCGCGATGATCGCCAACGCGATCCATCCGTTGTGCCAGGTGGTGTACGCGAGCGCGGCGAGGACCAATGCGGGGATGCGCACGCCCATCATGATCGAGTACTTGCGGATCCGGGCGCGCTGCTGTTCCTCGAAGGATGCCTGCGCCTCGGTGATCAGGACGGGGCGTTTGTCGTCCGGCCTACGGTCTGAGGAACCGTCTGCGGGCGCGCCCGATCCCGAACTGATTGCCATACCCCCACTGTTCCACTCCGTCGACGCGACCGCACCACCAGGGGAGGAATTGACCCGGCCCGGTCGGGAAGACGGAAGGGCCGGGGCGCACCGCGTCATGGTGCGCGGCCGGTGCGGTGCGGCATCATGGAACGGTGAGCACTCAGATCCAGGAACGCCCGGACACCACCACCGACGAGCGCACCGACGACGACGCCCCCAAGTTCTTCCACTACGTCAAGAAGAACAAGATTGCCGAGAGCGCGGTGATGGGCACGCACGTCGTGGCGCTGTGCGGGGAGGTCTTCCCGGTGACGAAGTCGCCGAAGCCCGGCTCGCCGGTGTGCCCGGAGTGCAAGAAGGTCTACGACGGACTGCGCCCCGGCGGCGACTGATCGTCCGTCGGCAGCCCCCCCGCCGCCGACTGCGCGGCCAGCCACTCGCGCATCTGCTCGATCCGGGTGGCGCGGGCCGGCCAGAACTCCTGGACGGTCGCGTTGAGTTCCGCGCCGAGCACGACCGCGAAGCCCAGGAAGAACGTGAACAGCAGGAACGCGATCGGGGTGGCCAGCGCCCCGTAGGTGTAGCCGGTGCTGGTCACCCAGCCCAGGTAGAAGCGCAGCACCGTGGCGGCCGCGAGGAAGAACACGCCCGCGAGCAGTGCGCCGCCGGCCAGCCGATGCCACGGCAGCGGTTTGGGCAGCGCGAGGCGGTACAGGGTGGTGAGGCCGAGCAGCAACAACACGCCGACCGCGGGGTAGTACAGCGTGTCGAGCAGCTGCGACCCGAGCGTGTGCCACGACTCCGGCAGGATCTTGCCGATCAGTGACGGTCCCAACGCGACCACCGGCAAGATGAACACGCCCAGCAGCAGGAAGAACACGTAGAGGATCAGGGCGAAGATCCGCTGCCACACCGGGTTGCGGTGGTCCTGCTGGCCGTGCGCCTCGCAGATCGAATCGACGAAGCACGAGATCGCGGACGAGCCCGCCCAGAACGACAGCAGGAACCCCAGTGAGACGATCTCGCCGCGCCCGCGTGCGAGCATGTCGCCGATAGTCGGGTTGATGATCTGGTCGACCACGTTCGGGCTGAACACCCGCCGGCTGGCGCTGACGATCTTCGACTCCACGATGTCGACCGTGTTCGGACCGAACCAGCCGCCGACGAATCCGAGGCTGCCGAGCAACCCGAGCAGCAGCGGCGGCAGCGACAGTGTCTGCCAGAACGCCGCCTGCGCGGACTTGCCGAAAATCGAATCGTCCCAGGCGCGCACCACGGTCCGGCCGATCACCTTTCCGGGGGTGCGCAGGACGTCGCGCACCGACCGGTGCCCGCGCGGCGTGGGCGTGCAGTCGTCGGGTTCCGGGACACGCCCGGGGTCGGGTGCTGCCTCGGGTGCGGTCGGGTGGGGTCGTGCGGTGTTCGGGTCGGTGCTGTCGGTCATCGTGTGTTCAGCATCCCCGACCCGGGCGCAGGTCCGGCGTCATCGTCGGTCGTGTCCGGCATTTTCTCGGCGGCGGGCCCGGTGTGACGGCGCTCATGTCGGTGGTCCGGTTAGGCTCGTCGATGCTGTCGGGTGCGTGCCGGAGTGTGGATCTGGGGAAGGTTGGTCGTCTGTGCTGGGTGAACCACGTCACGACAACGCGGAGCCGGCGCCGACGGTTCCAGGCGGTGCGCCGCTGCGCGTGTGGCAGCGCCGCGCGCTGGCCAAGTACCTGGCCACCAAGCCCAAGGACTTCCTCGCGGTCGCCACGCCGGGCGCCGGCAAGACGACGTTCGGCCTGCGCATCGCCGCGGAACTGCTCGCCGACCGCACCGTCGACCAGATCACCGTCGTCGCCCCCACCGAGCACCTCAAACACCAGTGGTCGGAGTCGGCGGCGCGGGCCGGCATCGCGCTGGATTCGAACTTCTCCAACTCGACCGGGCAGACCTCGAGCGACTACCACGGCGTGGTCGTGACCTACGCGCAGGTCGCCTCGCACCCGTTCCGTCACCGCGTCCGCACCGAGAACCGGCGCACGCTGGTGATCCTCGACGAGATCCACCACGGCGGCGACGCGAAGAGCTGGGGCGACGGCATCCGGGAGGCGTTCGGCGACGCGACCCGACGGCTGGCGCTGACCGGTACCCCGTTCCGCAGCGACGACAGCGCCATCCCGTTCGTGACCTACGAGCCCGACTCGGAAGGGCTGATGCGGTCGAAGGCGGACCACGCCTACGGCTACTCCGATGCGCTCGCCGACGGCGTCGTGCGGCCCGTGGTGTTCCTCGCGTACTCAGGGGAGGCGCGCTGGCGCACCAGCGCCGGCGAGGAGTTCAGCGCGCGGTTGGGCGAACCGCTGAGCGTCGAGCAGACCGCGCGGGCGTGGCGGACCGCGCTCGATCCGGCCGGCGACTGGATCCCGTCGGTGCTCGTCGCGGCGAACACCCGGCTCGAGCAGTTGCGCGCGAGCGGGGTGCCGGACGCGGGCGGGTTGGTGATCGCGACCGACCAGACCACCGCCCGCGCCTACGCGAAGACCCTCACCGGCATCACCGGCACCGAGCCGACCGTCGTCCTGTCCGACGACCCGAGTGCGTCCAAGCGGATCGCCGAGTTCAGCCGCGGCGACGACCGCTGGATGGTCGCCGTGCGCATGGTGTCCGAGGGCGTCGACGTGCCCCGGCTGGCGGTCGGCGTGTACGCGACCAGCGCCTCGACGCCGCTGTACTTCGCGCAGGCGATCGGCCGGTTCGTGCGGTCGCGTCGCAAGGGCGAGACCGCCAGTGTGTTCCTGCCGTCGGTGCCGGTCCTGCTCGACCTGGCCAGCCAGCTCGAGGCGCAGCGCGACCACGTGCTCGGCAAGCCGCACCGGGAGAAGAACGGCTTCGACGACGAACTGCTCGCCGATGCGAACAAGCAGAAGGACGAGCCGGGGGAAGAGGAGAAGGCGTTCACCTCGCTCGGCGCGGACGCCGAGTTGGATCAGGTGATCTACGACGGTTCCTCGTTCGGCACCGCCACCTTCTCCGGCAGCGACGAGGAGGCCGACTATCTCGGCCTGCCCGGGCTGCTCGACGCCGACCAGATGCGGGCGTTGCTGCGCCGTCGGCAGTCCGAACAACTCGACAACCGCACCGCCGACCCGACGCCGCCGGCGCCGACACCCGCCTCGCGCGGGGCGGATCAGGACGAGTCGACGGCCCGTCAGCTCAGCGACCTGCGCCGCGAACTGAACACGCTGGTGGCGATGCACCATCACCGGACAGGGAAGCCGCACGGGGCGATCCACGGCGAACTACGCCGCACCTGCGGTGGCCCGCCGACCGCCCTGGCCACCCTCGATCAGCTCAACAAGCGGATCGCGACACTGCGGTCCTGGTGATGCGGCACCCGGCGGCGGGTGACCGGGTCCGGATACGACGAACGGCGGGCGATCGGTGATCGCCCGCCGTTCGTGGTTCAGATCAGGCCAGGACGTCGGCGTCCTCGACGATGACGGCCTCGAGCTCACGCAGCCGCGCCTCGTGCTCGTTGGCGTGGTGCCGGCAGAAGAGGAGTTCGCCCCCGGACGGAAGCAGGGCCCGTACGCGAGCAGCGGCGCCGCACCGGTCACACCGGTCGGCAGCGGTCAGTTTGGGGGTGGTCAGTGTGCCGTTCATGACTCCTCCGTCCTGGACTCCGAACGCTCGGACTCCGTTGGGGCCGTGCCAGGCCCGTTCTGATCACACCAGTCCGGGATTGACGTGGTGAATCCACTCTGTCAGACGTTTGGCGTCCGCGGGTTGTTCCCCGGACATCACCGGTGTGTCGTCTCTAACAACGCGATCATGGCCGTCTGCCGCGGTCAGCGGTCGATCAACCCGAAATTCTGCTGATGGCGAAATCCGGTCGCCGGGACCCGGTTCGGCGTGGGCGGTCATGCCGGCGCTGGGCATGCTGGTGGGGTGGAACCGCTGCTGCACATGTGCACGACCGACGACTGGCCGACCGCATCCGGCCGCGAGCACTACCGGCCCGATTCGTTCGCCGCGGACGGCTTCGTGCACCTGTCCACCCCCGGCCAGGTGGAGCTGCCCGCGAACCGGCTCTTCCACGGACGCGACGACGTGCTGCTGCTGGTGCTCGACCCGGATCTGCTCGACGCGCCCCTCCGCTGGGAACCGGGGGTGCCGACCGACCCGGCGGCGATGCGTTTCCCGCACCTGTACGGCCCGATCCCGGTCTGCGCGGTGCGGCGGGCGGTGCCGTACCGGCGCGACGCGGGCGGACGTTTCGGGACGCCCCGGCTGTGATCCGCGAGGCGGGCGGTCAGCACCCACCGCGTAACGGTTCGCCCCGGAACCGCTGATCGATCCAGTCGAGTGCCCGCGGCAGGCCGAGCACGGCCGCCGACAGGTGGTCGGGTGTGGGGGTGAGCAGCGTCTCGACGTGGGTGCCGGCCGCGCAGTAGCGGCGGGTGGTGTTGACGATCGAGTCCACCGGGATCAACCCGTCGGTGGGGCTGTGCCATTCGAAGATCGGCGTCTTCGGCACGCCCGGGTAGAGCTCGAGGCTGTTCTCGTCCAGCACCCGGAACGCCGCCGGGTCGTCCATGAAGTTCTTGTTGTCGGTCACCTGGGTGGCGCTGCGGCCGACACCCCAGAACATGATCTCGTTGGTGCAGCCGTTCGCGATCATCTGCTGCAGCCAGCGGCCCTGACCGTTGAGCTGGCCGGAGACGTTGATCCGGTCGGGGTACTCCCGTTCGAGGCCGAGCGCCGCGGCCATCGCCAGGCCGAACGCGACATGCGGATTGGGGCCGAGGACCCGGGCCATCTTGGACAGGTTCATCGGGACCCCGCCCTCGGCGGCGCCGACGATGTTCAGTTCCGGTGCGTAGGCCGGGGCCAGCGCGGCCGCCCACGCGGTCGCCATCCCACCGCCCGAATAGCCGGCCAGCCCGACCGGGCTCTTGGACACCTGCAACTGCGGCAGCGACTGCACAGCGCGGATCCCGTCGAGGGTGATCTGCCCGCCGAGCTTGGCCGCCCCGTACGCCATCCGCGGACCGAGGTGGTCGGGCAGTGCCACCGCCCAGCCGCGGGCGAGCGCGATGTTGAGCCCGGGCGCCTCCCGGATCTGGGTGAACAGGTCGGTCGTATACAGCTCGGTGGAGAGCTTGCACTTGTTTCCGAGCGCGTTGATGATGTGCTGATACGAGACCAGCGGGCCGTTCGGGCGGTGGTTGTTGGGCAGGACGAACGTGGTGTTCGCGGCGATCGGCTTGCCCTCGGAATCCGTCGACCGGAACAGCACCTGCCAGACCGAACTGGTCGGGAAGTAGAAGTTGAACGGCATCGGCCGCGACTTGAGCACGTCACCGGGCTTGTGCGCGGCCAGGTCCGGCGGTGGCAGGTAGAACGAGTCCGGATCGGCAACCGGGTAGACCGGGCCGGCGGCGGACGCCGAACCAATCACGATCGCCGACCCGAGCGTCAGTGCAAGCGTGAGCAGCGACGTCATCGCCGCGCCCAGTCGACCCCGCCGCTGCCCATCGCGCATCTCGAAGCATCCTCCCGGTCGGTTGCCAGACAACGAGAGTCAGTAGAGCAGAAGCGACCTCACGCGGAACCGGCTTTCGGGCAATCGATCGGTAACGCCTCGAGGCGACCTCGCGGCGGCCGAAACCCCCGTGGGCGCCCACCTGTCACAGGTGGGCGCCCACGGGGGAGTCGGCGGTGGTTCGGGCTGCTAGTCCAGGTAGTCGCGCAGCACCTGGGAGCGCGACGGGTGACGCAGCTTGGACATCGTCTTCGACTCGATCTGACGGATCCGCTCGCGGGTGACCCCGTACACCTGACCGATTTCGTCTAAAGTCCTCGGCTGGCCGTCGGTGAGGCCGAAGCGCAGCCGGACGACGCCGGCCTCACGCTCGGAGAGCGTGTCGAGCACCGACTGCAGCTGGTCCTGCAGCAGCGTGAACGACACCGCGTCGACGGCAACGACCGCCTCGGAGTCCTCGATGAAGTCGCCGAGTTGGCTGTCGCCCTCGTCGCCGATGGTCTGGTCCAGGGAGATCGGCTCACGCGCGTACTGCTGGATCTCCAGCACCTTCTCCGGCGTGATGTCCATCTCCTTGGCGAGCTCCTCCGGGGTGGGCTCGCGGCCCAGGTCCTGGAGCAGTTCGCGCTGGATACGGCCGAGCTTGTTGATGACCTCGACCATGTGCACGGGGATGCGGATGGTGCGGGCCTGGTCGGCCATGGCGCGGGTGATTGCCTGACGGATCCACCAGGTGGCGTACGTGGAGAACTTGTAGCCCTTGGTGTAGTCGAACTTCTCGACCGCGCGGATCAGACCGAGGTTGCCCTCCTGGATCAGGTCCAGGAACGCCATGCCGCGGCCTGTGTACCGCTTGGCCAGCGACACGACCAGACGCAGGTTGGCCTCGAGCAGGTGGTTCTTCGCCCGGTTGCCGTCGCGGGAGATCCAGTTGAGGTCGCGCCGCACCGCCACGGTCGGCTTCTCGCCCCGCTCGGCGAACTCGACCATCTTCTGGGTGGCGAACAGGCCGGCCTCGATCCGCTTGGCCAGCTCGACCTCTTCCTCGGCGTTGAGCAGCGCCACCTTGCCGATCTGCTTGAGGTACGCGCGCACCGAGTCCGCGGAGGCGGTCAGCTCGGCATCCTTGCGAGCCTGCCGCAGCGCCTCGGACTCCTCCTCGTCCCAGACGAAGTCGCCGGAGGCCTTGTCCTTCTCGGTGGGCTCGTCGGCGGTGTCGTCGTCCGCTTCGGCTGTGACGTCGACGACCTCCTCGGCGTCGAGCTCGCCGTCGGAGACGTCGATGTCGTCCATGTCGACGTCGGTCTCGACACCGTCGGCGTTCTCGCCCTTGGTGGACTTCTTGGCAGCGGTCTTCTTGGCCGGAGCCTTCTTGGCGGCGGCCTTCGTCGCCTTCTTGGCGGCGGTCTTCTTGGCCGGAGCCTTCTTCGCCGCAGCCTTCTTGGCCGGAGCCTTCTTCGCGGTCGCGCTGGTCGTTGCCGCGGGCGCTGCCGTGGTGTCGGCGGCCGCCTCAGCGGATTCACGGGTATCGGTGGCTACCACGTAGGCCCTTTCGTGACGGTGTCGTGCGGCGTCGCGCCGGGGTGGAAGATCCGGCGGAGAGGTCTGTGGAGGATGTCCGGCGCATCGACCGGAGCATTGACCATTGTAACGACCGTTGGGCAGTGCTCGGTCCGGTCCGGGCGTCGAGCGCGTCCACCGGGCCGTGTACGGAGGGACCGGGTGGACCCCGGACGGTCGCCGCGGTCGACGGTTTCGGGCGAGGCGATCACAGCCCGCCGAGTCCCGCCGCCGCCATGGCCGCGCCGACGATACCGGCGGTGTTACGCAACGTCGCGGGCACCACCGGGGTGCGGTTCTTCAGCAGCGGGATCCACTTCTCGCTCTTGCCGCTGATCCCGCCGCCGGCGATGAAAAGGTCCGGCCACAGCAGATCCTCGAACGTCTCCAGGACGTGCGAGACCTCCTTGGCCCAGTGTTTCCACGAGAGGTCCTTGTCCTCGCGCACCGATGCCGCGGCGCGGTGCTCGGCCTCTTTGCCGTGCACCTCGAGGTGCCCGAACTCGGTGTTGGGCAGCAGGATCCCGTTGTGCAGCACCGCGGAGCCGATGCCGGTGCCGAAGGTCAGCAGGACGACCACCCCCTTGGCGTCACGTCCGGCGCCGTACCGGTCCTCGGCCAGCCCGGCCGCGTCGGCGTCGTTGAGCACCGTCGCGGGCAGTCCGCCGAGAGCGTCGGAGAACAGTGCGGCGGCGTCGGTGCCGATCCACGACTTGTCGATGTTGGCGGCGGTCCGGGCCACCCCGCCGGTGACGACCGAGGGCAGGGTGACCCCGACCGGACCCTGCCAGCCGAACTCGGTGACGATCTGGGCGGCCACCTTCGCCACCGCGTCGGGGGTGGCCGGCTGCGGGGTGTCGACGCGTACCCGCTCGCCGATCAGCGCGCCGGTGGACAGGTCGACCACACCGCCCTTGACCCCGCTGCCGCCCACGTCGATCCCGAAGCTGTGGGCGGGCGGGGGAGCGGCAGCGACCGTGGTCGGGGTGGGGTTTGTCATCGACTCCTGGCTCCCTCGCGTCGGACCGGCGATTCGGTGACCACAGTAGTGATCGACGGGCCCGCGCGGTGGGATCTGGCAAGCGGGTGGGTCCGTGGGTGGAGATGCCCGGGCCCGGTGTGCTCGGATAGGCGGGTGGCAGAACCGACGGGCGCCGTGGCCGGCGTCGAGAACCCGATCGAATTGCGGCGCGTGGCGACCCAGGTGGCGCAGGTGGCCGCCGCCCGCATACGCCGGCGCCGCCCCGAGGTGTTCGGTGCGGGCGGGGGCGCGGTCGAGGGTGCCGTGCAGACCAAGAGCACGCCTACCGATCCGGTCACGGTGCTCGACACCGAGTCCGAGGTGCTGATCCGCGAGCAGCTGGCCGAACTGCGTCCGGGCGACCGGATCCTCGGCGAGGAGGGCGGCGGCACGGCCGGTGACGTCGCCGGGCTGCGCTGGGTGGTCGACCCCATCGACGGCACCGTGAACTTCCTGTACGGCATCCCGGCGTACGCGGTCTCGGTGGCCGTGCAGCTCGACGGCGTGTCGGTGGCCGGGGCGGTGGTGGACGTGGTCCGCGAAATCACCTACTCGGCCGCGTTGGGTCAGGGCGCCAGTGTGGTGGAGCGCGACGGCGCGAGCCGGGCGTTGCGGTGCAACGAGATCGACTCGGCGGCGGTCGCGTTGCTGGCGACCGGCTTCGGCTACGACGAGCGGCGCCGCGCCGCGCAGGGCCGGCTCATCGGTGAGCTGCTCGGGCGGGTCCGCGACATCCGGCGCATCGGTTCGGCGGCGCTGGACCTGTGCATGGTCGCCTCGGGTCAGGTCGACGCGCACTTCGAGCACGGGCTGAGCCCGTGGGACTGGGCGGCGGGGTCGCTGATCGCGGCGGAGGCCGGCGCGGTGGTCCGGCTGCCGGCGCCCGACTCGGTCAGCGCGGACGGTGCGGTCACGATCGCGATGGCCCCCGGAATCGCCGACGAACTCGGCGCGATCTTCACCGAGATCGGCGCCTTCCGGCCGTTGCCCTGACCGGTCAGCAGCGAGTGGAGTGCGCGCCCTGGACCAGTGCCGGATCCGGTGTCGGCGCGGGCGACCCCGGCGGCACCCGCAGGGCCTTGAGCACGGCCTGCGCATCCGGGTTCGGCGACAGGTCGTTGAACAGCGTGCCCAGTGACAGGTCGACGGTGGTGTCGGTGCGCCCGTCCTGGATGAGTTCCGCGCACGGGGCCACCAGCCACACGGCGGCGGCCTCGGCGCGTCCTGCCGCGCCGAAGCGGATCTGGCCCTGGCACTGCAGGTTCTGCTTGGTGTAGATGGGGTCGTTGGCGACCGCGTTGTCGGGTGCCGGGAGGAAGCCGAAGTCGCTCAGCTCGGAGGCCACATGGGTGGCCTGACCGCTCTGTCCGTTGGCGTTGAACACCCGCACGCGCACGTTCGAAAGTGCCGCAGGGGTGACGGGGGACAGCGCCGCGCTGCCGACACGGTCGCCCAGTGGCGGCGCCGGCGGTGTGCCGGGGGCGGGCGTGGCCGGGGCGGGGTCGTTGCAGGCGACGTCGGCGGCGCTCGAGGACTGGTGGGAGAAGACCCCGATCCACACGCCGGCGCCGATGAGCAGCAGCACGAGGCCGAGGATCAGCGCGGGCCGGTTCCGCCTGCGCCGGAAGGGCCGGCCCCGGTCGTCGGTCGAATGGCCGTTGGTGATCAGTGCAACCACGGTGTCGTCAGGCCTCTCGTTCGTGCGTGCCCCCGCCGGGGTGCCCCGCTGCTGACCGGGGCCGTGACCACCTTAGGCGCAGGGGTGCGGAGAAGGTGGCAACTGAGTGGCCTCGAGGGGACGAGCCGCGCCGGTGATGACGTTTTGGTGTCGTTCGACACCTTCACCGGTTTCCTGTTGCGAAATTCGCCGCGCGTTCGGCTATTGTCCTCGCGGCCGTGGTGCGAATCGTCAGTCGTGTCCACGGCCGCGACTGTTACCGGGATCACCGGAGAGGTCGGGCACAAAACGTGGTGCGTGAGCGTTGTGCAGCCGCACATGCTCTATGCACGGTTCGTCTGCGACTGCGGGGACGTGGACGGGCCCGAGAGAAGCGGATCAGAGGAAGAGGTCATGGCAACCGACTACGACGCGCCGAGGCGCAACGAATCCGACGAGGTTTCGGAGGATTCCCTGGAAGAACTGAAGGCGCGCAGGAACGAGGCGCAGTCGGCGGTCGTCGACGTCGACGAGTCGGACACGGCGGAGTCGTTCGAGCTGCCCGGCGCGGACCTGTCCGGCGAGGAGCTCTCGGTCCGGGTGGTGCCCAAGCAGGCAGACGAGTTCACCTGCACCAGCTGCTTCCTGGTGCACCATCGCAGCCGGCTCGCGAGTGATGCGAACGGCGCCCTGGTCTGCCGGGACTGCGCCGGCTGACCGGCCCTGTGGCGTACCGCCCGGCCCGGCCGACAGGTCAGGGCTGGGCGGTTCCCGTCTGCGGGGACTGCGAGCGGGGCGCCAGCGCTGCGGCCAGCTCGGCCGGCTTGCGGGTGCTGACCAGCCAGTACGGCGTCGGATCCTGAGGGTCGTCCAAGATGATCAGCACCATGGTCTTGACCCACGAGCGGTTCTGCACGAAGGCCGCCGGGTCGAGTTGGCGGCCCAGTGCGGCGCTGCGGGCCTCCTCCGGGACCTCGAAGGTCCGGGAGATGACATCCAGCGGAAGATGCGCCCGGCCGATCCGGAACTCGCCCTCGCCGTCGCCGTCGACGACCACCTCCAGCCGCAGGCGGCCCATCCACAGGCAGGCCCACGCGACGAACGGCAGCAGCACGATGCCGGGGATCCACCACGGCACCGACCGCGCGGACATGTGCACCTCGACGGCGAGCAACTCGGCCACGACGACACCCGCGACCCACCACCAGATCGGCACCCACAGGCGCTCGCTGAAGACCGTGCGAGCGGTCGCGTCGGCGGTCGGGGCTGGTTGAGCATGTTCGGACACGGGCTCCAGAGTAGTCTGACCAGTCGTGGCCAATGACACCGTGGCGGACGATTCCGGCCGAACCGAACAGACTTCCGTGGGCAGCCCCGCGGCCCGTGCGGGCGGCGCCTTTGCGCCGATCCCGCTGCGTCGCCTCGATCCCGGGCTGCCGATGCCGGCGCGTGCACACGACGGCGACGCGGGCGTGGACCTGTGCACGGCCGTGGACGTGACAATCGAGCCGGGTGAGCGGGTCCTGGTGGGCACCGGTGTCGCGCTGGCGCTGCCGCTGGGCACCGTCGGGCTGGTGCACCCGAGGTCGGGGCTGGCGGCCCGCTCCGGACTGTCGATCGTCAACACCCCCGGCACCATCGACGCCGGCTATCGCGGCGAAATCAAGGTGTGCCTGATCAACCACGACCCGCGGGAGGCCATCGATCTGCGCCGCGGTGACCGGATCGCGCAGCTGGTGGTCCAGCGGGTCGAGCTCGTCGACTTCGTCGAGGTCGACGACCTCGACGAGACATCGCGCGGCACCCGCGGATACGGCTCCAGCGGCGGCCACGCAGGCCTCGAGCGTGCCGGTGCGCAGACCGCGGAAGTCGGTGCGTGATGGCCTTCGGACGGAAGAAGGGCGGCCGGTCCCGCTCGGCCGAGCACGACGCCGACCTCGCCGACACCCGCCCGGTGTTCGGCGACGAGGGGCCGTACGAGGCCACCGAGCTGAGCGATCTGGACGAGATCGCACCCGGGCTGCTGGACCTGGGATCGGTGCTGCTGCCGATGCCCGAGGGCGGCCAGATCCAGGTGGAGATGGCGCCGGACGGATCGGTGCAGGCACTGCACCTGGTCACCGGTGACGGACGGATCACCGTGGCCGCCTATGCGGCGCCGAAGTCGTCGGGGCAGTGGCGCGAGGTGACCACCGAGCTGGCCGATTCGCTGCGCTCGGAGCAGGCGAGTGTGTCGGTGGAGGACGGACCGTGGGGCCGTGAGCTGCTGGGGGTCACCCCCGGCGGCGATCTGCGTTTCATCGGCGTCGACGGGCCCCGCTGGATGATCCGGTGCGTGGCCGCCGGCCCGACCGGCGCGCTCGCGGAGGACAGCGCGCTCAGCCAGATGGCGCGCGCGGTGCTGAGGCGGACGATCGTCAAGCGTGGATCGGATCCGCTGCCGGTGCGCACCCCGCTGCCGGTCGTGCTGCCCGAGGCGCTCGCCCAGCAGCTGCTGGCGGCGCAGCAGCAACAGCTGCAGCAGTTGCAGCAGCAGGCGACCGAGCAGGGTGCGGCGCAGGCGGTGGCGCAGGCGGGCCAGGCACAGGCGGGGGCCCCGGACCAGCCACAGCAGCCGGGTGCCGGCGCCGCGCCGGACGTGCCGCGGCGTGGGGCGCAGGGCTCGGCGATGCAGCAGCTGGACCGACGCAAGCAGAACTGAGCGGTCGGGACCGGCGGCGTCAGCCCGCCCGCACGGGCAGCCGGTCCAATGCGGTCAGGCAGGCGCGTCCGAGCACGCTCGGGTCCGCGCCGATCTCGTCGAGCCGAACGGTCTCGACAGCCGAGCAGGGCAGGGCCCGGTCCCAGTCCCGCGCGACCTCGATGGGGTGCAGCGGGTCGTCGACGGCGGCTGCGATCGCCACGGGCGTGGTCAGCCCGGTCAGCTGCCCGAGTGTCGGCGAGTGGTGCGCCGCGGCCTGTTCCATGGACTCGGGCAGGTGCGGCCACTGCGCGGTCCACGACCGGGTCAGCTCGTCGGCCAGCCAGGCGGGGGAGGTCGCCCGCATGGCCGCGATGGTCCGGTCGAGTCCGTCGCCGCGCAACCGGTCGGCCGTGTACCGCGCGCCGGCCGCCGCAGGCGCCTCGCTCGGATCGCCCGTCCAGGCCGGCATCGCGGCGAGCACGGCGGCCGCACGGTCAGGGCCGTGCAGCGCCCACTGCACCGCGACCGCGGCGCCGATCGACACCCCGCCCACCACGAGCCGACCGTGCCGGGCGTGGGCGTCGTCGAGTGCGTCCAGGTAGCCCTCGACCAGCCGTCCCGGTGCCGGGTCGACCGCGACGACCTCGACTCCGATGCTGGTCAGTGGGCCGTGGAAGGCCCTCGAGGCGAAGTCGGCGTCGGATCCGGTGCCGGGCAACAGCACCGCCACGGAGGGGAGCGAAAAGTGAGCCACGCCTCGATGATGCCGCCCGCGTGGTCGGGCCCGGCGGACGGGTCTACTCTGGCGGAGACAAGGCGGACCGTCCGCACCAACTGCTCTCGAGGAGCGCACCATGGCACCCGCCGCGGCTCATTACTTTCGTCGGCTCTCTCGCCGCCTCACCCAGGATATCGACGAGTTGGATGCGGAAGAGATCTCGCAGCAGGCGGACGTGCTCGGCGCCAAGCGCGCGTCGGAGTGCTGTCGTGGCGAAGAGGTCACGATGGTCGGCCGGCTCCGCAGCGTCGAGGCGTGTCCCAAGACCGCGAACGCGAGCGTCATCGCGGAACTGTTCGACGGCAGCGAGGCCGTGAAGCTGGTGTGGATCGGCCGTCGCCGCATCCCCGGCATCGAACCCGGCCGGAGCCTGCTGGTGCGTGGCCGGATCGGCGAGCGCGACGGCGGCAAGGTCATCTACAACCCCTACTACGAGCTGCAGAGCGCGAGCTGAGCCGCGGCGCGACGGCGCCCGCGAGATCTGTGGCACCCTTGCCAGTGTGATGGACCGGCCTGAAGAAACCGTTCTCGAGCAGCTCGGCGGCATCCGCGGGCTGATCTACTCGACCCTGCCGATCCTGGTGTTCGTGCCGGTCAATGCCGTCTGGCATCTGACCGTGGCGATCTGGGCCGCGCTCGGTGTCGCGGCCGCGATCCTGGTGTGGCGGTTGGTGACCCGCAGTCGGCTCCAGCCGGCGATCTCCGGTTTCGTCGGCGTGGCGATCTGCGCGTTCATCGCGCATCGCACCGGATCCGCGAAGGGCTACTTCCTGTTCGGGATCTACACCAGCCTGCTCTATGCGGGCGTGTTCCTGATCTCGATCCTGGCCCGCTGGCCGCTGGCCGGGGTGATCTGGGGATATCTGAACGGCACCGGCACCCGCTGGCGGTCGGTGCGCGGTGCGGTCCGCGCCTACGACCTGGCGACGCTCGCATGGGTGGTGGTGTTCGGTGCGCGGTATCTGGTCCAGTCGCGCCTGTACGACACCGACAGCACCGGCTGGCTCGCGGTGACCCGGATCCTGATGGGCTGGCCGTTGGCGGGCATCGCGCTGGTGCTGACCTACGCCGCGATCCGCCGTGCCGATCGCGAACTCGCCGACCATCCGGAGCTGATCGAGACTCCGGTCGACGGTGTTGCGGACGAAGGTATCTCGGGCGATGGGGAGCGCGACGAGACCATCACCGACGACGGCGGTGGCAACCTGCGCAGGGGATGAACTCCGAGGTAAGGCCCGGGGATCTCCTTACTTCGGAGTAATGTGACGGGTGTGACGGATGCCACCCTGACGCCACCGCTGGCGGGTTCCGGTCGACGCTCCACCCGCGCGCGGCCGACCGACGACCAGTTGCTCGACGCCGCCTGCGCGGTGTTCGCCGAGCGGGGCTTCCGGGCGGCGACGATGGAGCAGGTGGCGGCCAAGGCGAACTCGACCAAACCCACCCTGTATGCGCACTTCCGGGCCAAGGACGCGTTGTACGAGGCGTGTCTGGTGCGGGAAGCGTCGACTGCGCAGCGCTGGCTGTTCCGGCGTTACGCGGAGGCGGCGCAGCTTGGGCTCGAGGAGCAGATCCGCGCGGACGTCCGTGCGTTCTTCGACTACGCGGCGGCGCATCCGTACGGCTTCCGGCTGCTGTTCGGCGCCGAACAGGACCCCGGCGCGGACCGGACCCGACAGGACCCCGGCGCGGACCGGACCCGACAGGACCTCTGGGAGTCGGTCACCGCCCAGCTGAGCCGGTTGATCGGCTCCTACGTCGCCGGGCAGGGCCGACCGGCGGCGGAATGGGCGGCCCGGATCATGGCTGAGATGACCAGCGCGGCGGTGGTGTCGGGAACGCGGAGCGCGCTGTCGGCGGACGCCGGCAACCGCGCCGCGGCCGCGGAACTGGTGGCCGCGTTCATCACCGCGGGGCTTGGGCGGGTGGACCCGAGCCGGATGGCGGCAGCCGGGTCGCCGTGACCGGGCGAGGGGTTCAGAGCGGTAGGCCCGCTTCGAGGAACTCGATCGCCTTGATCAGATGGTCGAGTTCGGGCGGGCCGTCGCCGATGGCCCCGAGCGCCGCACCGGTCAGCGCACCCGCGAACACGCGGACCTCGAAGTCACCGGGTTCACGTCCGACGCGCGGTGCGATGGCGTCGGCGAGTATCGCGATGTTGCGGCCGAGTTGGTCGAAGAAGGTCGCCCGCAGTTCCGGTTCGGTGAACAACAGTTGCTGGCGTGCGCGTTCGGTGGCGAGCTGGTCCGGCGTCAGCGTGGCCAGGACCGAGCGGAACGCCAGTCGGCACGCCGTCAACGGAGGCAGGTGCGCCGGCTGCTCCGCGATGGCCGCGAGCATCGGGGCGTCGAGGTCGTCGACGAGGACGACCTGCTCCTTACTGGGGAAGTAGCGGAAGAACGTGCTCGGCGAGACCTCGGCGGCCGCCGCGATCTGGTCGACCGTGGTCTGCGCGTAGCCCTGCTCGGCGAACAGCCGCAACGCCTGTTCACGAAGGATCCTGCGGGTCTTGATCTTCTTGCGTTCGCGAAGGCTCGCCTGCGTGCTCACGTCTCCAGTGTTGCTCATCCGCGGTGGTTCATCGGCGGTAGCTCGGCGTACTCGGGGGTCGCGTCGGGATGCGGCTGCGGCGGTGCGGGCTCGGCGCGCAGCGGCAGCAGCACGCAGGCCCCGACCAAACCGGCAACCGCCGCCGCGACCGAGATCCAGAGTGCGACTGCCATGCCGTCCACGAAGGCCGCGTGCACGTCCGTGACGAGGTCGGGCAGGCCGAGACGGCGGGCGGCCGTGGCGCCGGAGGAGGCGGATGCGCTCACCGCGTCGCGGACCTGCGGGGGGAGCCCGGCCGGGAGGCCGGTCAGATGTGCGCGGTAGGTGGCGGTCAGTGCGGTACCGAGCACCGCGACGCCGATGGTGCCGCCGACCTGCCGCAGCGCCTGGGTCAGAGCGGAACCCGAGGCCGCGTCGTCGGGTGTGAGGGTGGCGGTCGCCGCAGCGATCGCGGTGGGCATGATCACGCCCAATCCGACCCCGGCGACCGTGAGCCAACCGATCAGCAGGCCGGTGCCCGATCCGGGCGAGGTCGTCGTCCCGACCCCGCAGCCCACGGCCAGCAGGGCGAACCCGATCCCGATGACCGCGCCCGGTCCCATCCACACGCTGAGCACGGTGACACCGCGGGCGCCGACGACGAGCCCCCCGATCAGCGGCAGCAGTCCGAGCCCGGTCTCGAATGCATCCGCGCCGAGGACGGACTGCAGGTAGAGCGGCAGGGTGAACAGGACGCCGAACATCGTGAAGTTGGCGAGCGCGGCGAGTCCGGCGCCGACGGTGAATTCGCGGCGCCGCAGCAGTGTGGGGTCCACCAACGGGTGGCGGCAACGCCGTTCCCGGCGGCCGAAGGCGACCAGGGCGGTGAGGCCGGCTGCCAGTGGAACGAGTACCCCGAGGTGGCCCCACGGATGCGCTCCGGCGGCGATCAGCCCATAGGTCACGCCGAGCAGTCCGGCGACCGACAGCAGTGCGCCCGCGATGTCGAACCGGCTGGCGACGGCGCCGGAGGATTCCGGCACGAGACGGGTGACAGCGACGACGGCGCACAGCACCAGTGGAACGTTCACCAGGAACACCGACCCCCACCAGAACGTCTGCAGGAGCCACCCGCCGAGGATCGGGCCGAGCGGCAGGCCCAGGGCGGTGGCGGTGACCCAGATCGTCATCGCCCGTCGCTGCTCATCGCGACCGGGGAACAGCACCGGCACCGCGGCCATCGACAGCGGGAGGATCACCGCGGCGGCCAGGCCGAGTGCCGCGCGGGCGGCGATCAGCTCCGCCGCCGACCGCGCGTAGGCGCACGCCGGCGAGGCGATGCCGAACAGGATCAAAGCGCCGAGCAGGAGGCGTTTGCGGCCGAACCGGTCGCCGAGGCTGCCCGCCGGCAGCAGTGCGGCGGCGAGGACGAGCGTGTACGCGGCCGTGAACCACTGCAGTTGAGAGGTCGACGCGCGCAGGTCGACGGAAAGGGTCGGCAGGGCCACGGTCAGCACGATGGTGTCGATACCCACGGCGAACACGGCGAGGGAGAGTGCGGACAGGGCCCACCAGCGTCGAGTGTTCATGACAACACCACCTGAATGAGAGAAGCAATCAAATGCAAGTCTCTTTCAGGAAATGCGGGTTGTCAACGCCGGCAGGGGATCGGCCGACGTCGTAGGCTCGGGAGCCGTGGCGCATGCACCCCTGCAGACAGTGCATCTCGGTGGTTTCGACGGCATTGCCGCGCACCCGGTGTGCGAGATCGTTCCGGTCGGGGCGCGGATGGTCGGCGCGGTGACGGGCGTCGACATCCTCGGTCGCGACGACACGGCCCTGACGGGACCGCGCGCCGGCGTCCAGGTGATCGACTGGGTGCTGGACGCGGAAATGCGCCACGGGTTCGACATCGCGACGTCGACAACCGAAACCCCGTTGGCGGCGGGCGGTCTCGCGGCGCTCACGGCCGGTCGCGGCGTGCGGGAGACGACGCGCATCACCGCGGGGGAGACCGGCGGTCCGGCGGCGGTCCGGTTGTGGCTGGCGTTGCCGCGCCGCACCCGTGACACAGCGCCGTCCTGGGAGCGACACGATCAGGCACCGACCCTGCAGGGCAGGGGTATCCGGGCGCGGGTGCTCGCGGGCGAGTTGGCGGGCGTGCGGTCCCTGCTGCCGGTGCACACCCCGTTGGCCGTCGCGGATCTCACGCTCGGCTCCGGCGGGCGGGCGGTGCTGCCCCTCGAGGACGACTTCGAGCACGCGGTGGTGCCGATCGCCGGGACCGTGCGGGTCGGCGGCACGGTCGTCGAACCCGGCGCGATGCTCTATCTGGGCTGCGGCCGGGCGCAGCTGGCGCTCGGCGGGAGCGCCGGCGCGCACGCGCTGCTGCTCGGCGGGGAGCCGTTCGGCGAGCGCGTCCACCGCCGGCTCGGCATCCTCGCCGACGCGGCCGGGCAGACCGACGCCGGCAGCGGGCCCGCCGACGTCTGACGCAGGATCAGGAGGGCTCGGCGGGGGCCAGGCCGATCGCCGCGCGCAGTTCGTCCTCGACTTCGACCGCCGCGACGAACAGCAACTCGTCGCCGCCCTCGAGCGGATCGTCCGGCTGGGGGACGATCACCCGGCCCCCGCGCAGGATCGTGACCAGCGCGGCGTCGCGCGGGAGCTCCACCTTGCGCACCGGCTTGCCGGCCAGCGCGGTGTCGGCTGGGAGGGTCACCTCGATCAGGTTGGCCTGGCCCTGGCGCAGCGTCATCAGCTGGACGAGGTCGCCGACTGAGACCGCCTCCTCGACCAGCGACGCGAGCATGCGCGGGGTGGACACCGCCACGTCGACCCCCCACGACTCGTTGAACAGCCACTCGTTGCGCGGATCGTTGACGCGCGCGACGACGCGGCGCACACCGAACTCCGTCTTCGCCAGCAGGCTCAACACCACGTTGGCCTTGTCGTCACCGGTCGCGGCGACCACCACGTCGAAGTCCTGCAGCTGGGCCTCCTCGAGCGAGGCGAGCTCGCACGCGTCGGCGTACACCCACTGCGCCTTCGGGATGGCGTCGACGTCGATGTGGTCGGCGTTGCGCTCGAGCAGCATCACCATGTGCTCGTTGGCGAGCAGCTCGCGGGCGATCGAGCGGCCCACGGCACCGGCGCCGGCGATGGCAACTTTCATGTTCGGTTCCGTTCTCGGGTGCAGACCCGGGCGCATCGGCCCGGAGGGGAGGTCACCGGTCGGGGCGGACGACCGGGGCGCGGAGGCGCGACCGTGGTCACAGGTCCGGCGGGGGATTCTCGCCCAGGGCGACGGCCTCGGCGACCGAGCCCGACACCGCGGCCACATAGACCTGGTCGTCGGCCTGGATGACCGTGCGGCGGTCGGGCAGCACGCCGGAACCGAAGCGGATCAGGAACGCGACCCGGGAGCCGGTGACCTCCTCGAGGTCGGTGACCTTGCGGCCGACCCAGTCCTCGTGCAGAGACAGCATCACCACCGCGACATTGCCCGACGGGTCGCGCCACTTGTCCGGGGGATTGTCGTGGGTGAGCGTGTGCAGCAGGCGGTCGGTGGTCCACGGCACGGTGGCAACGGTCGGGATGCCGAGGCGCTCGTAGACGGCGGCGCGCTTGGCGTCGTAGATGCGCGCGATCACCCGCTGGACGTCGAAGGTCTCCTTCGCCAGCCGGGCCGCGATGATGTTCGAGTTGTCGCCGGAGGAGACGGCGGCGAAGGCCTCGGCCCGCTCGATGCCCGCGCGGATCAGCACCTCGCGGTCGAAGCCCATGCCGACCACCCGCTGTCCGGTGAAGTCGGCGCCGAGGCGGCGGAAGGCGGACTCGTCCCGGTCGACCACGGCGACATCGTGACCGATTCGGGACAGGGAAGCCGCGAGGGACGAACCGACGCGGCCGCATCCCATCACAACAACGTGCACGTGCTGGACCTCCGACTGCCTGTGTGGCGGACTCTCTGTCGGCTCGAACGCTACCGCAGCCGGACCCTTCGCCGGGCTTCCGCGTTGCGTTCTCCCGTCCGCCGCATACGCTTGCGCGGTGTCCAAGCTCTCCATCGCCGCCAAACGGATGCTGGTCGGACGACCGTTTCGCAGTGACCGACTCGGTCACACCCTGCTGCCGAAGCGGATCGCGCTGCCGGTCTTCGCGTCTGACGCGATGTCGTCCGTCGCCTATGCCCCGGAAGAGATCTTCCTTGTGCTCTCGGTCGCCGGGGTGTCCGCGTACTCCTACAGCCTGTGGATCGGTCTGGCCGTCGCGCTGGTGATGGCGGTGGTGGTCGCCAGTTACCGGCAGAACGTGCACGCCTATCCGTCCGGCGGTGGTGACTACGAGGTCGCGACCACCAACCTGGGGCGCAATGCGGGCCTGACCGTCGGCAGCGCGCTGCTGGTCGACTACGTGCTCACCGTCGCGGTGTCGATCTCGTCGGCCGCCTCGAACATCGGGTCCGCGGTCCCGTTCGTGCAGACGCACAAGGTGCTGTTCGCGGTGGTGGCCATCGCCCTGCTGACCGCGGTGAACCTGCGCGGCATCCGCGAGGCGGGCACCGCGTTCGCCATCCCCACCTACGCCTTCGTCGTCGGCATGGCGGTCATGCTGGTGTGGGGGCTGTTCGACGTCTTCGTCCTCGGCAGCGACGTCAAGGCCGAATCCGCCGGGTTCCAGATGACCGCGGAGAACAGTCACCTGTACGGAATCGCGTTCGTCTTCCTGGTGGCGCGTGCGTTCTCGTCCGGATGTGCTGCGCTGACCGGCGTGGAGGCGATCAGCAACGGGGTGCCGGCCTTCCGGAAACCCAAGTCCCGCAACGCCGCGACCACGCTGCTCATGCTCGGCACGATCGCGGTCGCCCTGCTGATCGGCATCCTCGTGCTCGCGCAGAAGATCGGTGTGAAGATCGCCGAGGATCCCGCGCGGCAGCTGATCGGCGCGCCCGAGGGGTACGAGCAGAAGACGATGATCGCGCAACTGGCGGGCGCGGTGTTCGCGAACTTCCCGGCCGGTTTCTACTTCATCACCTCGGTGACCGCGCTGATCCTGGTGCTCGCCGCGAACACCGCGTTCAACGGGTTCCCGGTGCTCGGGTCGGTGCTGGCGCAGGACAGCTTCCTGCCGCGCCAGCTGCACACCCGTGGCGACCGGCTGGCCTTCAGCAACGGCATCCTGTTCCTCGCCGCGGCGGCGATCGGCCTGGTCGTCGCTTTCGGCGCGCAGGTCACCCAGCTGATCCAGCTGTACATCGTGGGCGTGTTCGTCTCGTTCACCCTCAGCCAGATCGGCATGGTCCGGCACTGGACGCGGCTGCTGGCGGCCGAGACCGACCCGGCGGCGCGCCGGCACATGCAGCGGTCGCGGGTGATCAACTCGATCGGCCTGGTGATGACCGGCACCGTGCTGGTCATCGTGCTGATCACCAAGTTCCTCGCCGGCGCGTGGATCGCGATCCTGGCCATGGTGGTGATCTTCGTGCTGATGAAGCTGATCCACCGGCACTACGCCTCGGTCGCCGCCGAACTGGCCTCCGAGGAGGACTGGGACGCGGTCCTGCCCAGCCGGACCCACTCGATCGTGCTGGTCTCGAAGCTGCACAAGCCGACACTGCGGGCGCTGGCGTATGCGCGCGCCACCCGCCCGGACACGCTCGAGGCGATCACCGTCAACGTCGACGACGCGGACACCCGGGCGCTGGTGCAGGCCTGGGAGCGCAGCGACGTCACCGTGCCGCTCAAGGTGATCGAGTCGCCGTACCGGGAGGTGACCCGGCCGGTGCTGGACTACGTCAAACGCGTCCGGCGGGATTCGCCGCGTGACGTCGTGATGGTCTTCATTCCCGAATACGTGGTCGGGCGCTGGTGGGAGCATGTGTTGCACAACCAGAGTGCGCTGCGGCTCAAGAGCCGGCTGCTGTTCCAGCGCGGGGTGATGGTCACCAGCGTCCCGTGGCAGCTCGAGTCGTCGAAGGGCACTCGGCCCGTCGACGTGTCACATGCCCCGGGGGCCACCCGGCGCGGACTGGGAGAGGAAGCCCCACGATCATGACCGAGAACTGGGTGGGTCAGACCCTGGAACTGTCGGTCGGCAACCCGGGCCACGGCGGTTTCTGTGTGGCGCGGCACGAGGGGCGCGTGGTGTTCGTCCGGCACACGCTGCCCGGCGAACGGGTCCGGGCACGGGTGACAGAGGACCGCGGCGGGTCGTTCTGCCGGGCCGACGCGGTCGAGATCATAGAGGCCGCGGCCGGCCGGGTTCGCGCGGTGTGTCCCGTCTCCGGTCCTGGGGGCGCCGGGTGCTGCGATTTCTCGCATGTCGATCGGTCCGGCCAGCTGCAGCTGAAGGCCGCTGTCGTCGCGGAGCAGCTGCGCCGGATCGCGCACCTGGACCGGGACGTCGAGGTCGAGGAACTACCGGGGACAGGGGATGGCACGCGGTGGCGGACCCGGGTGCGCCTGGCCGTCGGCGACGACGGGCGCGCAGGCTTCCACGGCTACCGGGCCACCGAGGTGATCGCCGACCTGCGCTGTCCGCAGATGCCGGCGTCCGCCTACACGGACCTGGCGGACCGCACGTGGCAGCCCGGCGCCGAGGTGCAGGTGGTGCTCGACGACGACGGCAACCGGCACGTCGTCGAGATCGCCCCGCCGCGGCTGTCGCGGACCGGGCGCCGTGACGGCGGACGGCGTGGGGCCGCGGCCCGGCGCGCCGCGTCCGCCGCCCGCCGGGCGGAATCGGTGGTCGAAGGCGACGGGCACCCGGTCCAGCGGGTCGGCGAGAGGCAGTGGCTGGTCGCCGCGACCGGGTTCTGGCAGGCCCACCGCGGCGCCGCGACGCGCTACGCGGACCTCGTCGGCGAGTGGGCCGCGCCGCAGCCCGGGGCCCACGTCTGGGACCTGTACGGCGGTGTCGGGGTGTTCGCCGCCGCGCTGGCCGGCCCGGTGGGGCAGACGGGCCGGATCGTGTCGGTGGAGAGCTCCGGCCAGGCCGTCGCCGATGGCGGCGCGGCGCTGGCGGACCTGCCGCAGGTGGATTTCCGCCACGGACGCGTCGAACGGTTGCTGGCCGAGCACGCGCTGGGCGAACCGGACGTCGTCGTGCTCGATCCGCCGCGGTCGGGTGCCGGCCGCGAGGTCGTCGAGCCGCTCTGCGCGACGGGCCCCGAGCGGATCGTGCACATCGGCTGCGACCCGGCCTCGTTCGCCCGCGACGTCGCGCTGTACGCGCACGGCGGCTACCGGCTCCAGGAACTGCGGGTGTTCGACGCGTTCCCGATGACCCACCACATGGAGTGCGTCGGACTGCTGACCCGCTAGCGGGCGGTCACCGGCGCGGCGGGGTCAGGGCCGGGCGGGCGTGCCGGCCGAGACGAACTGCGCCAGGCCGTCGACCCGCAACTCGACCTGCTCGAGCCCGGCCGCGGTGAACCGTTCGACGATCTCGTCGCGACGGAACATGTACAGGCCGCTCGCACCGGCGATCAGCGTCTGCGGCAACCGGATCCACGCCGCATCCGAGCGGCAGGACGTGAGCACCGCGATCCGGCCGCCGGGCCTCAGCACGCGCACCATCTCGTCGACAACTGTGAGCGGATCGGGGATCAGGTACAGCGCAGCGAAACAGCACACCGCATCGAAGGTGCCGTCGGGGAATGGCAACTCGTGGGCGTCCGCGCGCAGATAGGCGGGATGAGCGATGGTCGTGGCCGGAACGGTGGCAGTGCCGACGGCCCGAGCGAGCATCGGTACCGACAGGTCCACACCGACCGCCAGCCCGGTGTCACCGACGACCTCGGCGAAGTGCCGGGTGAAATTGCCGGGGCCGCAGGCCACGTCGAGCACCCGGTCGCCGCGCGCGATCCGCAGCGCGTCGACCGCCCGGTCACGCTCGCCGCGCGGCGACGGCCCCGATCCGCCGGTCAGCACGTATCCGAGCGCCGGGCGCCACCACCGCTGGTAAATCGCGGCCAGTGCCGGGTGGCGCATGGCGTGCTGAGCCAGGCTCGTGTCGCCGGGGCGCAGCAGATGTGTCATGCACCATGAGTACCACTTACTGTGAGAAACATCATCGGCCGCCCCGTCACAGGTCGAGGCGGCGCGCCGTCAGGGACCCGAGCGTGGTGTCCACCAGTTGGTGCGCATCGGCGACGACGTGCTCGAGTAGCGCGATCCGCAGCGCCGGGTCCTCGGCGGAGAGTTCCTCGAACCGCGCGCGCGGCAGCACCATCAGCCGGACCTTGGTGTCGGCGCGGGTGTCGGTCAGCACGGCGCCCCCGGTCAGCAGCGGCGACTCGCCGAAGGACATCCCGGCCGACAACGTGACCACCCGGCGGACGATCCCGGAGTCCATCGGCATCAGCTGGCTGACCTCGCCGGACGTGATCAGCGCGAGCCACCGGGCCGGCTCCCCGCGGTGGGCGATCACGTCGCCGCGCGCGAACACACGCGGCTCGAGGGCGGCGAGGAAACGGTCGGCCTGCTCTGGACTGAGCCGGGAGAGCATCGGGTGGTCGACGACGTCGACGTCCGGTCGCTGCCGGGAGACCGCGCAGTGCAGATCGAGCACCCGGTCCTCGCACCACTGCACCGCCAGGTCGATGTCGTCGAACGACGGGTGTGTCGGCGCCACGCCCTCCGCGCGCAGCAGCCGCTTCGGGTCGACCACGGCGACCTGGCAGCCGGTCTCGGCGAGCGCGTCGAGCAGGTCGCTGATCAGCCGCCGGCTCACCCGCGCGACGTCGCCGACGCGCTGCACGTCGAGGACCAGCGCGTCGAGGGTCTCGTCGCGGCCCGAGATCTCCCGGACCACCGTCTCGGCCCCGGCGAACAGCAGGTCGCCGTGTAGTTCATAGACCCGGCCGCGCTGTCCGCTCATCCGCAGCGTCGCCTGTTCGGTGTCGGTGCGTCGTTTGCGCGAGGGCGCAGCGTTGACCGGGTAGCTCGACCGGATCGCCGTGTGCGCGCCGCGGACCACGTGCATGAAGTGCAGTTCGAGCAGGCGGGAGAGCTCCCGGCAGGCCTGCACCCCGCGGACGCTGTTGCCGTGCGCGTCCAGCCGCGGCGAGAACACCGCGATGCCCAGTTGCCCGGGCAGCACGGCGAGAACTCCGCCGCCGACGCCGCTCTTGGCGGGCAGCCCGACCTCGGCCACCCAGGCGCCGGCCGCGTCGTACATGCCGCAGGTGGTCATCACGCTGAGCGTGCGTTCGACCAGCGCGGGCGCGAGGACCCGCTCGCGGGTGAGCGGATTGACACCGTTGTTCGCGAGGGTCGCCGCCATCATGCCCAGGTCCCGGCAGGTCAATGCGATCGAGCACTGCCGGAAGTAGAGGTCCAGGGCGGCGTCGGGTTCGCTGCCGAGGATGTCGAACGAGCGCAGCATGTAGCCGATGGCGCGGTTGCGGTAGCCGGTGCGCGCCTCGGAGCGGTACACCTGCTCGTCGAGCCGCAACCGTCGCCCGGCGAACGCGGAATACGCCGACAGCACCCGCTCGAAGCGTTCCTCGACGTTGCGCCCGCCGACCATGGACGCCATGGTGATGGCCCCGGCGTTGATCATCGGATTGCGGGGACGCTCGGTGATCGGGTCGAGACTGATCTCGTTGAACGGCTCGCCCGACGGCTCGACGTCGACCCGCGCGGCCACTGCGTCGGGACCGCGGTCGGCCAGCGCCATCGCGTACGTCAACGGTTTGGAGATGGACTGGATGGTGAACTCGGCCGTGGAATCGCCGATCTCGTAGGTGTGCCCCTGACTGGTTACCACGCAGATGCCGAACCGGTCCGGATCCGCCGAGGCGAGCTCCGGGATGTAGTCCGCGACCGCGCCGCCCGTGTCGTGGCGGCACAGCTCGAAAACCTGGGCGATGACCTCGTCGACGACGCTGCGCACCCCTCGACGATAGGGCGGTCGCCCGGTCGCGGGCGGCATTACGGGAGCGACACGAACCGGTGCGATCCGCGGGGATCGTCCGATGAGCGTTCGGCGACTCCGTAGACTGACGGGCATGCCACCGGCGGATCAGCCGTCGGTCGGCGTCCCGTCGACCGGTGAGAGGAGTGGTCCGGATGAGTGTGCTCGCGCGTGTGCAGGCACCTGCCGATCTTCGTCGGTTGACCCCCACCGAACTGAAGGTGCTTGCACAGGAGATCCGCGAGTTCCTCGTCCAGAAGGTCTCCGCCACCGGCGGTCACCTCGGCCCGAATCTCGGTGTGGTCGAACTGACGCTCGCCGTGCACCGCGTGTTCGATTCCCCGCGGGACGCGATCATCTTCGACACCGGCCACCAGGCCTACGTGCACAAGATCGTCACCGGTCGTCAGGACCGCTTCGACAGCCTGCGCAAACAGGGCGGGCTGTCCGGGTACCCGAGCCGCGCCGAGAGCGAGCACGACTGGGTCGAGTCCTCGCACGCCTCCGCGGCGCTGTCCTACGCGGACGGGCTGGCCAAGTCGTTCGAGCTGACCGGGCAGTCCGACCGGCACGTGGTCGCGGTGGTCGGCGACGGCGCGATGACCGGCGGCATGTGCTGGGAGGCGCTCAACAACATCACCGCCGGCAAGGACCGCTCGCTGGTGATCATCGTCAACGACAACGGCCGGTCCTACTCGCCGACCATCGGCGGCCTGGCCGACCATCTCGCCTCGTTGCGGCTGCGTCCGGGCTACGAGCGGGTGCTCGACCAGGGACGCCGCGCGCTCAAGGGCATGCCGGTCGTGGGTGACGCGACGTACAAGATGCTGCACGGCGTCAAGACCGGGCTCAAGGACGCGGTCAGCCCGCAGGTCATGTTCACCGACCTGGGCCTGAAGTACCTCGGCCCGGTCGACGGCCACGACCAGCACGCGATGGAGTCGGCGCTGCGCCGGGCCAAGGCATTCGGCGGTCCGGTGATCGTGCACGCGGTCACGCACAAGGGCATGGGCTTCGCCCCGGCGGAGAACGACGAGGCCGACCAGATGCACTCGCCCGGGTCGTTCGACCCGCTGACCGGCAAGCCCACCAGCAGCCCGGTGACCAGCTGGACCTCGGTGTTCTCGGCAGAGCTGATCGACCAGGCGGAGCGGCGCGACGACATCGTCGCGATCACCGCGGCGATGGCGGGGCCGACCGGACTGGCGGCCTTCGGCAAGCGGTTCCCGAACCGCATGTTCGATGTCGGCATTGCCGAGCAGCATGCGATGGCGTCCGCCGCGGGGCTCGCGCTCGGCGGCCTGCACCCGGTGGTGGCGATCTACTCGACCTTCCTCAACCGCGCGTTCGACCAGCTGCTGATGGATGTGGCGCTGCTCAAGCAGCCGGTCACCCTCGTGCTCGACCGGGCCGGCGTCACCGGATCGGACGGAGCGAGCCACAACGGCATGTGGGACATGTCGCTGCTCGGCATCGTGCCGGGGATCCGCGTGGCGGCGCCCCGTGACTCCGAGTCCCTGCGCGAGGAGTTGCGTGAGGCCCTCGAGGTGAGCGACGGACCGACCGCGATCCGTTTCCCGAAGGGGGCGGTGCCCGCGCAGGCGAAGGCCCTCGAACGTCTCGGCGACGGGGTCGATGTGCTGGCGCGGCCGCAGTCCGGCCCGGCGGACGTGCTGATCGTCTCGGTCGGCCCGTTCGCCGATCTCGCGCTGCAGGCGGCCGAACACCTTCGGATGCAGGGGATCTCGGCGACCGTGGTGGATCCCCGGTGGGTGCTGCCGGTGCCCGATTCGCTTGTCAAGCTCGGCGCCGAGCACTCGCTGGTGGTCACCGTCGAGGACTGCGGCGTGCACGGGGGCATCGGTTCCTCGGTGTCGGCGGCCCTGCGGGCGGCGGGCGTGGACGTGCCGTGCCGCGATATCGGTGTGCCGCAGGCCTTCCTGGACCACGGCACCCGCGGCGAGGTGCTCGGCGACCTCCGGCTGACGGCCGAGGACGTCGCCCGCGACATCACCGGCTGGGTCGTCGGGCTCGACGGCGGTGCGGCCGTGGTGAACCCGGCCGCGCTGCGCGACGAGGCCGCGTCGGGCTGAAGCGGCAGACCTTCGCTGGGCCGCCGGTCGCCGGCCGGCCTGTCAGCGGGCGGGGGAGGCCTCGCCGAGCCTGTCCATGTCCTCGAGTTGCATGCCCTTGGTCTCGGGGACGCTGGCGCGCACGAAGAAGTACGACAGCCCGGCGAACAGTGCGAAGATTCCGTACACCAGCCACAGTCCCACGTGCTCGCTCAGCGGCGGGAACGCCAGCGTGACAGCGAAGTTGGCGAGCCAGTTCGCGGCGGTGCACACGCCCATGGCGACCGCGCGCATCCGGTTGGGGAACATCTCGCCGAGCATCACCCACATCACCGGTCCCCAGGTGGCGGCGAAGAAGACCACGAACAGGTTCGCACCCACCAGCGCCAACTGGCCCCACGGGCTGGGCAGGCTCACGTCCTTGCCGCTGCCGACCTGTTGCGAGAAGGCGACGGCGGCCAGGACCAGGCCCACGAACATGCCGATCGACCCGGCCAGCAGCAGCTTGCGCCGGCCGATGCGGTCGACGAACAGGATTGCCACGAAGGTCATGGCGACGTTGATGATCGAGGTGATCACCGAGGTGGCGAACGACTGCGACTCGGAGAATCCGACCGACCGCCACAGCGTCGTGGAGTAATAGAAGATCGCGTTGATGCCGACGAACTGCTGCAGGATCGCCATGCCGATGCCCACCCAGACCACCGGGTGCAGACCGAACGCCGTGCCGCGGATGTCGGCGAGCGAGGACCGCGCCTCCTCGCGCAGGGTCAGCCGGATCTCGGCCACCCGGATGCCCGGTTCGAGTTCGCCGCCGAACTCGGCGAGCACGCGGCCCGCCTCGTCGTCGAGGTGTTTGCGCACCAGGTAGCGGGGCGATTCCGGGATCAGCATCGCGAGCACCCCGTAGCAGGCCGCGGGGATCACGCCCACCAGGAACATCCAGCGCCAGGCTTCGTGCCCCCACCACAGGATGTTCGCCGGACCGCCGGCCGCGTTCTGCAGCAACGCATCCGAGAGCAGTGCGGCGAAGATGCCGACCGTGATCGCGAGTTGCTGCATCGAGGCCAGCGCGCCCCGGTAGGCGGCCGGCGCGATCTCCGAGATGTAGGTCGGCGCGATCACCGAGGCGATGCCGATGCCCAGGCCGCCGATCACCCGCCACAGCATCAGATCCCACAGGCTGAACGCGAGCCCCGAGCCGATCGAGGAGGCGATGAACAGCACGGCGCCGAGCACCATCACCCGTTTGCGTCCCCAGCTGTCGGCCAGCCGGCCGGCGAACCCCGCACCGGCGGCGCAGCCGAGCAGCGCGATGGCCACGGTGAACCCGGTGACGAACGAGCCCAGGGCGAAGTGGTCCTGGATCGAGTCGACCGCACCGTTGATCACCGAGCTGTCGAAGCCGAACAGGAAGCCGCCGACCGCGGCGGCGATCGTGACGGCGATGACCCGCGCTGCGTGGGGGTGGGACGGCTGCGTCATGGCGTGCCTTTCGCGCTGCGCGAGATCGAGTGTGCTCACAGTAGCCGCGGGTTGCGGGCTGCGCAGTGCATCCGGTGACGGCCCCGACCGCGACAGTCCATGGCCTGGACAGGCCGGTGGCGGCGGACGCTTGGGCACTTCTCAGGTGGAACTCAGTCACCGGGCAGTGTTCGGTGCTGTACTGGATCTGTGAACAAGGTCACTGGTCAACCCTCCACCTCGGTGCTCGGCCACGTGCTCATCGGTGCGTCGGTCTCGGCGTTCGCGCTCGCCCTCGGCGTGGCGATGTTCCCGGTCGGGCACTCCACCCGCACCGCCGACCTGCGCCTGGCGAGCGACGTCCACATGCTGTCCGCGCCGATGAACCCGCGGGCGGTGGCCTCGCAGGTGATCCCGGGACTGGTCGACATCGACACGGTCCTCGGTGACCAGGGCGCCGCCGCGGCCGGGACAGGGATCGTGCTCAGCCCGAACGGAGAGATCCTGACCAACAACCACGTGGTCGAGGGCGCCACCTCGATCGTCGTCACCGACCTGGGCAACGGACGCCGCTACACCGGCACCGTCGTCGGTTACGACCGCACCCAGGACGTCGCGGTCGTCCAGCTGCAGGGCGCGAGCGGACTGACCACCGCGCCGATCGGCGACTCGAACGGTGTCGTGCGGGGCGAGCAAGTCGTCGCGATCGGCAACGCCGGTGGCGCAGGCACTCCGTCGGTCGCCCCCGGCGCCGTCACCGACCTCGGTCAGGCGATCACCGCGACCGACGACACCGGTGCGTCGTCCGAGCAGCTGACCGGGCTGATCCAGACGAATGCCGATGTGGTGCCAGGTGATTCGGGCGGCCCGCTGGTCGATCCGTCCGCCCGGGTGGTCGGCATGGACACCGCCGCGTCCGCCGGCTACCAGTTGCAGACCCCGTTGGGCGGGTTCGGGGTGAACGTCGGCCCGCACGAGGGCTTCGCGATCCCGATCGACCAGGCGACATCCCTTGCGCGGCAGATCGAGTCGGGCCGGGCCTCGACCACCGTGCACATCGGGCCCACCGCGTTCCTCGGCGTGGAGATCGCCGCGCCGCAGCAGGGGGCCGGCGCCCAGGTGATGGGCACGGTCGCGGGCGCGCCGGCGGCGCGGGCCGGACTGCCGCAGGGCGCGGTGATCACCGCAGTCGACGGCCACCCGATCGGCTCGCCCACCGACCTGACGAACCTCATGGACACCGAGCACCCCGGGCAACCGTTGCAGGTGACGTGGATACTCGGCAACACCACGCAGGTCACCACCGTGGTACCGGCGGCAGGCCCGGTCGGCTGAACCCGATCGGACAGGGACCACCGAACAGGATCCGCTGAACACCGAACGGGCGCGGCACGGAGAATCCGTGCCGCGCCCGTCTGCGTTGCGCGTGAGCGCAGTGACTACCCGACGTTCGCGACGCCCGGCGCCAGGAAGCGCTTGCCGTTGACGGCCTCGGAGGTGCCGGTGCGGTCCAGGTACGGGGTGATGCCGCCGTTCCAGAAGCCGAACCCGCCACCGAGGATCAGGCACAGGTCGATGTCCTCGGCCGCGGCGACCACGCCCTCCTCGAGCATGATCCGGATCTCCTCGGCCATCGCCTTGCGGGTCCGGTCGAGCACCTCCTCCGCGGTCGAGGCCTTGTCGCCCTGCGGCCACAGCTGCGCGACCTCGGGGTCGACGACCTGGCCGTTCTCGCCGTAGGTCCACACGCCGGGCTTGCGCGCCGCGACGAGCGCCTCGAGTCCGGGGGAGGACGTGAAGCGGTCCGGGTACGCGGCCTGCAACGTCTCACCGGTGTGCAGCGCGATGGCCGGACCGACGAGCGCCAGCAGGGTGAACGGGCTCATCGGCATACCGAGCGCGCCGACCGCGTCGTCCGCCACGTCGAACGGGGTGCCCTCGTCGACCGCGAGCATGACTTCGCCGAGGGTGCGGGTGACGAGCCGGTTGAACACGAAGCCCGGCAGGTCCGCGCACAGCACCGCCGACTTCTTCAGCGACTTCGCGGTGGCGAATGCCGTTGCGAGCGTGGCATCGTCGGTCTTCTCGCCCTTGATGATCTCGAGCAGCGGCAGCACCGCGACCGGGTTGAAGAAGTGGAAGCCGACCACGCGCTCGGGGTGCTTGAGATCCGCGGCCATCTCGCTGATCGACAGCGACGAGGTGTTGGTCGCCAGGATCGCCTCGGGCGAGATGTGCGGCTCGAGGTCCGCGAACACCTTCTTCTTGACGTCCATGTTCTCGAAGACGGCTTCGATGATGAAGTCGCACTTGTCGAATTCGGACTTGTCCAGCGAACCGGACACCAGCGCCTTGAGCCGGTTGGCCGCGTCGGCGGACAGGCGACCCTTGCCCGCGAGCTTGTCGATCTCGGCGTGCACGTAGCCGACGCCCTTGTCGATGCGCTCCTGGTCGATGTCGGTGAGCACCACCGGCACCTTGAGCTGACGTACGAACAGCAGCGCCAACTGGCTGGCCATCAGGCCCGCGCCGACGACGCCGACGCCGGTGATCTTGCGGGCGAGGGACTTGTCGGGCGCGCCGGCCGGGCGCTTGGCGCGCTTGTTGACCAGGTCGAACGCGTACAGCCCGGCGCGCAGTTCGTCGGCCATCAGCAGGTCGGCCAGTGCCTCGTCCTCGGCGGCGAAGCCCTTGTCCAGCGAGGCGGCGTCGGCGATGTCGGTGGTGCGGGCCAGCTCGAGCAGCTCGAGGGCGCGGACGGGGCCGGGGGCGAATCCGCGGGTCTTGCCCTCGACGATCGCCTTGGCGCGGCCGAGCGCCGCGTCCCAACCGGCGCCGCGGTCGATCTGCGGGCGGGCGGGGGTGATGTCACCGGCGAGAACCTGTGCGGCCCAGGCCAGGGACTGCTCGATGAAGTCGGCCGAGTCGAGCAGCTCGTCGACGATGCCGAGCTTGACGGCCTGCTTCGGGTTCACGGTGCGGCCGTTGTTGAGCGGGTTCTCGATGACCATCGTCACCGCGGCGTCGGGGCCGGCGATGTTGGCCAGCAGCTGCGTGCCGCCCCAGCCGGGGACCAGGCCGAGCATGGTCTCGGGTAGGCCCAGCGCGGGCGCGTTGGACGCGACGGTGCGGTAGTGGCAGTGCAGGCCGATCTCCATGCCGCCGCCGAGCGCGACGCCGTTGATGAACGCGAACGTCGGCACGGTGGACTCGCGCAGCCGGCGGAACACCTTGTGCCCCAACTGTCCGACCTCGAGCGCGACCTCGCGGCTGGGCACCTGGGCGGCGCCCTTGAGGTCGGCGCCGACGGCGAAGATGAACGGCTTGCCGGTCACCGCGACCGCGGCCGGGTTCGCGGCGAACGCCTCGTCGAGGGCGGCGTCGATGTTCGCCAGCCCGCGGGGGCCGAAGGTGGTCGGCTTGGTGTGGTCGAAGCCGTTGTCGAGCGTGACGAGCGCGACCTTGCCCTCGAAGCCGGGCACGGCGACGAGCCGGGTGTGGGCGACGGTGACGACCTCGTCGGCGAAGGCGTCGGTGATGTTGGACGATGTCATGGCTTACTTGGCTCCAGTCGTCTCGGAGGTGGAGAAGTGGGGGTTCTCCCAGATGACGCTGCCGCCCATGCCCATGCCGATGCACATGGTGGTCAGGCCGTAGCGCACGTCGGGGCGCTGGGCGAACTGGCGGGAAAGCTGGGTCATCAGGCGCACGCCCGTCGACGCCAGCGGGTGACCGCACGCGATCGCGCCGCCCCAGAGGTTCACGCGCGGATCGTCGTCGGCGATGTCGAAGTGCTCGAGGAAGGCGAGCACCTGCACGGCGAACGCCTCGTTGATCTCGAACAGGCCGATGTCGTCGATGCTCAGGCCGGTGCGGGCGAGCAGCTTCTCGGTGGCAGGCACGGGTCCGTAGCCCATCACGGCGGGGTCGACGCCGGCGTAGGCGAAGCCGACCAGTCGCATGCCGATCGGCAGGCCCAGTTCGGCGGCGGTGTCCTCGCCGGCGAGCAGGCAGGCCGTCGCGCCGTCGTTCAGGCCCGCGGCGTTACCTGCGGTGACCCGGCCGGCGGGCCGGAAGGGGGTCTTGAGCGAGGCGAGGTCCTCGATGGTGGTGCCGGGGCGCGGCGGCTCGTCCTCGGTGGCCAGGCCCCAGCCCTGCTCGGCGGAGCGGGTGGCGACGGGCGCCAGCATCTCGCCGATGTAGCCGGCCTTGCGGGCGGCCTCGTACTTGGCCTGGCTCGCGACGGCGTACGCGTCGGAACGCTCCTTGGTGATGCTCGGGAACCGGTCGTACAGGTTCTCGGCGGTGTTGCCCATGACCAGCGCGCTCGGGTCGACCAGCTTGTCGGTCATGAAGCGCGGGTTGGGGTCGACGCCCGAACCCATCGGGTGATGACCCATGTGCTCGACGCCGCCGGCGAGGACGACGTCGTACTGGCCGAAGCCGATGCCGGAGGCGGTGGTGGTCACGGCGGTCATCGCGCCGGCGCACATGCGGTCGATGGCGAAGCCCGGCACGGACTGCGGCAGGCCGGCCAGCACGGCGGCGCTGCGGCCGATGGTCAGGCCCTGGTCGCCGGTCTGTGTGGTCGCCGCGACGGCGACCTCGTCGATCCGCTCGGGCGGCAGCTGCGGGTTCCGGCGCAGCAGTTCGCGGATCGCCTTGACGACCAGATCGTCCGCGCGGGTCTCGGCGTACATGCCCTTCGCGCCCGCCTTGCCGAACGGGGTACGGATGCCGTCGACGAACACGACATTTCGTGGGGTTGCGGTGGATGAGGCCACGCTTGTTCCTCCTGAGTGGAGCTGGCGCCCGACCGGTCGACCGGTCGAGCCTGGGTGCCGCGACGTGCGAGACGTCCGGCCGCCGTTTCAGCGTAACCCCTATTACTCGCCGGTAACTTAATCGGCCCATCCGGCTCTACCAGTGACAATGCCGATCGTGTCAATGGCCGATGGCGTCTACCGCCCACGCCTGCATGGCGCCCGCGGCGCCGACCGGCTCAGGCGGTCATCGCGGAGGCGAGCACGGGCGTGGTCAGCTCGCGTTGCCAGTGCCGGGCCCCGGCACCGGCCAGGAAGGCGTCGACGGACTCCGCCGCCGACGGTTGCGACGTGGCCGGCAGCGGCCAGCCCCAGCACAGCCGGCGGACGGTGTCGGGTGCGAGCAGGTTCTCCACCGGAACGTGCACCTGCTCGCCGAGGGCGGTCAACGCCTCGCGGGCACGGTGCAGGCGCTCGGCGGCCTCCGGGTGTTTGCGCGGCCAGCGGTTCGCGGGAGGCGGTCCGTCGAACGGCTGCGCCAGCGGCGGCAACGCGGAATCGGGCAGCGCGTGGGCCCGCTCGAGCGCGGACAACCAGATCCGCGAGTGCCGTCGCTGGCGGGGGCCGCCGAAGATCGGGCGGGCCCGCAGGTCGGCGATGGTCTTGGGGTCGGTCACGGCCGCGTCGACGACCGCGCGGTCGGGCAGCACCCGGCCCGGAGCGACGTCGCGCCGCTGGGCCAGCTCGTCGCGTGCGAGCCACAGTTCGCGGACCGCGGCCAACGTGCGGCGGGACTTGATCGTGTGGATCCCGGAGGTGCGGCGCCAGCGGTCCGGCTTCGGCCGCGGCGGCGGGGCCAGGCGGACCGCCTCGAACTCCTCGGCCGCCCACGCGGACTTGCCCTGCCCGTCGAGCTCGGCGGCCATCGCGTCGCGCAGTTCGACGAGCACCTCCACGTCGAGTGCGGCGTAGTTCAGCCAGTCCTCCGGGAGCGGGCGCGAGGACCAGTCCGCGGCGCCGTGCCCCTTGAGCAGGGTGTAGCCGAGCGTGCGTTGGACGATCGCGGCCAGCCCGACCCGGTCGAACCCGGCGAGGCGACCGGCCAATTCGGTGTCGAACAGTGCCGACGGGCGCAGGCCGAGTTCCGCCAGGCACGGCAGGTCCTGATCGGCCGAGTGCAGCACCCATTCGAGCGGATTGATCGCGTCGGCCAGCGGGGCCAGTGCCTCCGGTACCGCGATCGGGTCGAGCAGCACGGTGCCGGCACCGGCGCGGCGTAGCTGGACCAGATAGGCGCGTGCGGAGTAACGGAAGCCGGAGGCGCGCTCCGCGTCGACCGCGAGCGGGCCGCTGCCCGCGGCGAGGCGGTCGGCCGCCTCCCGGACGGCGGCCTCGGTGGTCACCACCGGGGGCACTCCCTCGCGCGGGTGCAGCAGCGGAACCGACGTGCTCTCATCGGTCTCGGAGTGGTCGGATTCTGACATGGACCCCGACTTTACGGCGTACAACGTTGTGATGGACACCAGTAATTCTCACATCAGTTGAACGATCGTCCGGTAATGCTTGAAACGTGTTCTCGTTGTCGCTACCTTCCTAGGGTCCTCGCAATCGCGACGAAGGGTTGAGAAATGGTTTCCGCACTCCTCCGTCCGCCGTCGGTACCCAGTCGCCGACTGGTCGAACTCCCTCCGGTCGGGCAGTTGCCCGAGGGCCGGATGGTCGACCTCCCGGGCCGCGGCAGCACCTTCGTCGTCGAAGCGGGGAACCCGGAGGGGGCGCCGCTGATCCTGCTGCACGCGCTGGGGTGCACCGGGCTGCTGACCTGGTATCCGGCGCTCGAGGCGCTCGGCGCCCGGCACCGCCTGGTGATCTTCGACCAGCGGTGGCACGGCCGGGGGATCCGCTCGCCGCGTTTCCGGCTCGAGGACTGCGCCGACGACGTGCCCGCGGTCGCCGATGCGCTCGGTATCGGCCGGTTCACCGCGGTCGGGTATTCGATGGGTTCGCTTGTCGCGCAACTGACCTGGCGGGCGCACCGGGATCGCGTCGAGGGCCTGGTCCTCGGTGCGGCGACGGCGTCGTTCCGCCGCGCCCCGCGCGAACGCGTCGCCCTCGACGCGATCGCGCGGAGCGTCTCGACGGTCCGGCCCAACCCCGGGATGCTGCGCCTGGCGGACGTGCCCTACCGCACCGACAACCAGTGGGCGATCGGGCAGTTCCGGCAGACCTCGCCGGGCGCGATCTCCACCGCGGTCGCGGAGGTCGGCAAGTTCGACTCCAGCGCCTGGGTCGGCGAGGTCGACGTGCCGACCGCGGTGATCGTGCCGAGCCGCGACAAGGTGATCCCGCCGCGTCGCCAGCGCTGGCTCGCCCGCCAGATCCCGGGCGCCGCGACCTACGAGATCGACGGCGGCCACGCGTCCTGCGTGATGAAGGCCGACCAGTTCATTCCTGCGCTGCAGGCGGCGTGCGCCTCGGTGCTGTCCCGGACTGATCAGAACCGGCACGGGCGGCGCTGAGCAGGTCGGCGAGCGAGTCCCGCATCGCCTGGGCCAGCGGCCACAGCGTCGAGGTCAGCTCGCGGCAGCCGATAAGCCCGATGTTGAGCTCGCCGTCGAGCGAGAACACCGTGATGTTCAGGCCGGCGCCGTGGAAGACCGGGCCCAGCGGGTACATGGCCTCGATGCGCGCGCCCATGAAGTAGAGCGGCACCGGCGGTCCGGGCACGTTCGAGATCACCAGGTTGTGGATGACCGGATGGTGCTCCGCCAGACGCAGACTCGCGTAGGCGCGCATCGCCGCGCCGAACAGGGCCGGGCCGGCGAACTGGGCCGCGTCCTGCAGCAGGCCGGCCGGCAGCGCATCCTTGTGCTCCTTGGCCACCAGGTTGTGTGCGCTGATCTCGGCAAGCCGGCGGGCCGGGTCGTCGACGTCGGTGCGCAGCGTGGTGAACATGCCGGTGACCTGGTTGGTGCCCGGGCGCGTCGACTTGCCGTGCACCGACACCGGGACCATGGCGACCAGCGAGGTGTCCGGCAGCTCGTTGCGTTCGTCGAGGTACTTACGCAGGGCGCCGGAGCACACGGCCAGGACCACGTCGTTGAGCTTGCAGCCGAACGCGTTCTTGACCTCCTTGACGTCGTCGAGGGGGACCTGGGTGTAGGCGATCTCGCGGTGTCCGGTGATGGTGCCGTTGAACGAGGTCCGCGGCGCGGTGAACGGCGCCGGCATGGCCCGGCCGTGCCGGGATCGGCTGATCCACTTGGGCAGCACCGCGGCCGTGCCGGGGAGCATCTGCAGCAGCTTGAGCGGGCGCGCAGCGAACGAGAGCATCCCGTCGACCGCGAGGCCCAGGGTGCCGGCGTCGCCGGCGTTCCTGGCGAGATCGGCCTCGTCGGCCGGTGGCGCGGCGGGGGTCAGGGTGCACAACTGGGACATCATGTTCGCGCCGCTGACGCCGTCGACCGTCGCGTGGTGCATCTTCGACATCACCGCGATGTGCCCGTTTCCGAGTCCCTCGATCACCCACATCTCCCACAGCGGGCGGGTGCGGTCGAGTGGTTGGCCGGCGATGTGCGCGCAGAGTTCGGCGACCTCGTCCGGTCCTCCGGGGGCGGGCACCGCGATGCGGTGCAGGTGCTGGTCGATGTCGAAGTGCTTGTCCTCGACCCAGACGGGGTGGTCCAGGTTGAGGAACGAGTCCTGCAGTTTGCGCCGGAATCCGGGCATCGCGCGCACGCGTTGTGCGAGTTCCTTTTTCAGCTTCGCGAAGGTGTAGCCGCCGTCGATGGTCCCACCGTCGACCTCGATGAGTCCGCACACGTGCAGCAGCTGCGCCGGTGTCTCCAGATACAAAAAGCTGGCGTCGAGGCCGCTCAGTCGTTCCATTCCCCAATACTAGAACGTGTTCTTATTTCTGCCCGGGAACCAGGGAACCTCGGCTGTGTCCTGGGCCACGAATCGCGCGGCGGTCCGACTAGGCTCGGGGCGTGACCGACCGTTACCTTCTCCGTCAGACCGCGATGCTCGGGCTGGCCGCCAATGCGATCCGCCCGCTACCGAGCATGCCGCTGTCGCCGGTGTCGTTCTTCAGTGGGTGGCTCACCTCGGAGCTGGCGCCGCAACTGCTCGGCGTGCTGGCCGTCGACAATGCCGTGCACCTGGCGCGCCACGGCCTGCGCCGACGCGGTGACAAGGCCGGACTGACGATCGGTGCGCTCGCCGGTGCCGGCCTCGCGGCGTCGATCGCGGCAGGACGCGGCACCCACCAGGAACTGACCCGTGCGCTCGAGGAGGCGATCGGGCCGGACGCGGCGGCCGGCGACGGACCGCTCGACTCGACGGTCCCGTGGCGCAAGCTCGCGATGCCGTTCCGGATGCGCAACGCGGACGTCGTCCGTGAACGCAACATCGCCTACACCCCCACGGGGCGGCGCGGCCGGCTCGACGTCTACCACCACCGCGACACGGGGGAGCGGCGCCCGATCCTGCTGCAGATCCACGGCGGCGGCTGGGTGATCGGCAACAAGGATCAGCAGGGGATCCCGCTGATGCTGGAGATGGCCTCACGCGGATGGGTGTGCGCGGCCGTCAACTACCCGCTCTCGCCCCGCGCACACTGGCCCGACCACCTGATCGCGATCAAACGCGCGGTCGCGTGGCTGCGTGAGCATGCCGTCGACTACGGCGCGGACCCGGACTTCATCGCGGTCACCGGCGGATCGGCAGGCGGTCACCTGGCGGCCATGCTGGCGCTGACCGCGAACGACCCAGGGCTGCAACCGGGTTTCGCCGACACGGACACTTCCATCCAGGCGTGCGTGCCGCACTACGGCGTCTACGACTTCGCCGGCGAAACCGGCATCAAGGCGGTGCGCCAGCGGGTGGAGTCGCCGCTCAGCGCGATCGTGCTCGGCCGGAACGCACAGTTTCCGCGCGACTACCTGGCGGCTTCGCCGATGGCGCACCTACGGGCCGACGCGCCCCCGTTCTTCGTTCTGCACGGCGAGAACGACTCACTGGTCCCGGTCGCCGAGGCCCGTGAGTTCGTGGCCCGGTTGCGGGAGGTGTCGCGCAATCCGGTCGCGTATGCGGAGTTGCACGGCGCCCAGCACGCCTTCGACGTGTTCCCGTCGTTGCGCAGCGTGCAGGCCGTGCAGGCGGTCGCGCGGTTCCTCGAATGGTCCCGCACGACGGTCGACAACGAAGGAGCGACGGTCGCCGCCGGAGCGGGCCAGGAGGGCATGGGCCTGGCCTAGCGGCGGTTTCCCGCGCGGGTGGGCGCGCCCGGCCGGGCCGTCAGTCCGACGGCCGACCTGCCAGGTGGGTAACCCCGGTCGGGGGCAGCCCGGCGGCGTAGCCGAGGACCTCGCAGAACGCCTCGACGTGGGTGTCGAGCTCGAGGTCCAGTGGCGTCCAGGACGCGCGCACCTCGAGCTGATGGGCCCGCGGGGGGCCGACGATGTCGCCGTAGCGGACCGAGCTGGTGGCGGTGACGGTGCCGCCGAGCGCGGTGACCTCCACCCCCCGCGACTCCAGGGCGTCGACCAGCCAGCTCCAGGCGACCTCGGCGAGCAGCGGGTCGTTGGCCAGGTCCTCGTCGACGTCGGCCTGGATGTACGCGACCAGACGGAAGGTCCCGTCCCAGGCCTCGTCGCCGTTCGGGTCGAACAGCAGGATCAGCCGGCCGAACGCGTCGGTCTCGGACTGCTCGGACACCGAGTGGGCGACCTCGGCGCCGAGCGCGTAGCTGTACGGGGCGAGGCGTTGCGGCGGCCGGATCGGACCGATCTCGATGTCCCTGCGCACGGCGGCCGCATTCATCGCCTCGACGGCGTTGCGAAACTGTGCAGGCGCGGCCCGCGTCCCCGGGGTGGTCACAGTGCGGACGCTAGCCGCGCGGCCGCGGGGGAGCCAGTAGGCGCGCCGGGGACTGTGGGCGCTCACCAGGGCCCGGCGGACGCGCCGCGAGGCGGCGCCGAGCACGTCCGGACGCGTGCGACGATGGACCCATCATGACGAGCACACGGACCGACACCCGCCGCGCCCACCCCTCCGGCCGACGCCACCTGCCGGACGCACCACTGCTGGCCGCGGCCGAGGGCCGCCGCCCCCGACACCGCCCGGTGTGGTTCATGCGCCAGGCCGGCCGGTCGCTGCCGGAGTACCGCGAACTCCGCGCCACCACCGGCATGCTCGAGTCGTGTTTCAACCCGGACCTGGTCTGTGAGATCACCCTCCAGCCGGTACGCCGGCACCGCGTCGATGCCGCGATCCTGTTCTCCGACATCGTCGTTCCGCTCAAGGCTGCGGGTGTCGACCTGGACATCGTGGCCGGTGTCGGTCCGGTGATCGCCCATCCGGTGCGCACCGCCGCGGATGTGCGTGCGCTGCCGAGGCTGGTGCCCGAGCAGGTCACCCCCATCGCCGACGCGGTCCGGCTGCTCGTCGACGAGCTGGACCAGACCCCGCTGATCGGGTTCGCGGGGGCGCCGTTCACGCTCGCCTCCTACCTGGTCGAGGGCGGACCGAGTCGCAACCACGAGCACACCAAGGCGCTCATGCACGGCGAGCCGGAGACGTGGCACGCGCTGCTCGGCGCGCTGGCCGACACCACCATCGCCTTCCTGCAGGCGCAGCTCGCCGCCGGTGTCGATGCCATCCAGCTGTTCGACTCGTGGGCGGGTGCGCTCACCGAGGCCGACTACCGCGAGTTCGTGATGCCGCACTCGGAGCGGGTGTTCGCGGAGGTCGCGAACGCGGGCGTGCCGCGCATCCACTTCGGCGTCGGGACCGGCGAACTGCTCGGCGCGATGGGCGAGGCCGGCGCGGACGTGGTCGGCGTGGACTGGCGGGTGCCGCTCGACGTCGCGGTCGGCCGGGTCGGGCCGGGCAAGGCACTGCAGGGCAACCTCGACCCCGCGACGTTGTTCGCCGGCTGGGACGTGGTGGAGCGGGAGGTCGGCAAGGTGCTCGCCGCGGCCGACCGCGCCCTCGAGGCCGGCGCGATCGGGCACATCTTCAACCTCGGGCACGGCGTGCCCCCCGACACCGACCCGGAAGTGCTCACCCGCGTGGTGGATCTGGTGCACCGCTCGTGACCGGCCGGCCGGGTTCGGTCGCGGTCGTCGGCGGCGGCATCTCCGGGCTGGCCGCGGCGCATCGGCTGCGCGCGCTGCTCGGGTCGCAGGCGCAGATCACCGTGCTCGAGACCGACGACCGGCTCGGCGGCAAGTTGCGCACGGTCGAACTGGCCGGCCACCAGGTCGACGTCGGCGCCGAGGCGTTCATCGCGCGCCGACCCGAGGTGCCCGACCTGCTCACCGAGCTGGGGCTGGTCGACCAGCTGGTCACCCCGGCCGGACGGTCGCCGATGCTGCGCGCGGGCGGCCGCAACCAGCCGATGCCCGCGCGCACGCTGATGGGCATCCCGTCGGACGCGCAGTCGGTCGCCGCGGTGGTTGGGCCGGACACGCTCGCGCGGATCGAGGCAGAACCGGCGACGCCGCTGTCCTGGGATCCGGGCGCGGACATGTCGGTGGGCGAACTGGTCGCGCGGCGTTTCGGACGCGAGGTGGTCGAGCGCTCGGTCGACCCGCTTCTCGGCGGCGTGTACTCGGGTTCGGCCGACACCATCGGCGTGCGCGCCGCGTTGCCGACGCTCGCCGCCGCGCTCGACGCCGGCGCACCGAGCCTGATCGACGCGGTCGCGCGGGCGCTGCCGCCGCAGCGGCCCGGGCCGGTGTTCGGCGCACTGCGGGACGGGTACGGGGCGCTGGTGGCCGCGCTCGCCGCAAGGTCGGGCGCACGAACGCTGTTGGGTACCAAGGCATCCGGGTTGCGAAAGACGGCGACCGGCTGGTGGATAGATCCGGTCGGCGAGGTCGACGCAGTGGTGTTGGCCGTCCCCGCCCCGGCGTTGACCGCACTGCTTGCCGGGCCGTGCCCCGAAGGCGCCCGGGCAGCCGGGGCGGTGCAGGTGGCCTCGTCTGCGGTGATCGCGCTGGCCCTCCCCGCGTCGGCTCCCGTGCCGGAGCACTCGGGTCTGCTCGTCGCGACCGGGGAGTCGTTGACCGCCAAGGCGTTCACGTTCTCCAGCCGCAAGTGGCCGCACCTGGAATTCCCCGACGCGACGATGGTGCGGGTGTCGGTCGGGCGGTTCGGCGACAGCGCGGTCGTCGAGGCCGACGACGACTGGCTGGTCTCGCGCGCCCGTGCGGACCTGGCGACCGCCACCGGAGTCGAGGCTGCACCACTGGCGGCGCACGTGCAGCGTTGGCACGGCGGGCTGCCACAGTACGCGGCCGGCCACCTCGCGGTCGTCGATCGGATCGACGCGGCGGTCGCGTCGTTGTCCGGTCTGGCGGTCGCCGGCGCGACCTTCGGCGGGGTTGGGGTGCCGGCCTGCGTGGCGCGGGCGCACCGCGTCGTGGACGAACTTGTGACGCAGTGGGCGTGGGCACCGGGGCAGCGGGCCTGACCGCGGTTGTGCAGTGGCACTATTGAGCCCATGGCGAAACTCGATTTCCAGGCGCTCAACTCCACCGTCCGCTACCTGATGTTCTCTGCGTTCCGGGTGACGCCGGGCGCGCTCGGCGCCGACCGGTCGATGGCGATCAAGGAGGCGCAGACCTACTTCGACGGACTCGCGGACAAGGGCGTCGAACTGCGCGGGGTCTACGACGTCGCGGGCCTGCGCGCCGATGCCGACTGGATGATGTGGACGCACGCCGACAACATCGAGGCCCTGCAGGCCGCGTACGCCGACCTGCGCCGGACCACCGCGCTCGGCAGGGCCAGCACCCCGGTGTGGAGCAACTCCGCCGTGCACCGTCCGGCCGAGTTCAACAAGAGCCACATCCCGGCGTTCCTCGCCGGCGAGGATCCGGGCGCCTACGTCTGCGTCTACCCGTTCGTGCGTTCCTACGACTGGTACCTGCTGCCCGACGCCGACCGCCGCAAGATGCTGGCGGACCACGGCATGCTGGCGCGCGGCTACCCGGACGTGCGCGCCAACACGGTGCCGGCCTTCGCGCTGGGCGACTACGAGTGGATCCTGGCGTTCGAGGCCCCCGAGTTGCACCGGATCGTCGACCTGATGCGCGACCTGCGCGCCGCCGAGGCCCGCCTGCACGTGCGTGAGGAGATCCCGTTCTTCACCGGCCCGCGGGTGTCGGTCGAGAAGCTCATCGAGGCCCTGCCCTGACCGGACGGCCCTGATCTGCCCTGACGCGGTGCCCCGGGGCCTGGCCGCGCCTGGCGTGCCGGACCGGTACTCAGGCCCCGGGAACCAGCCTCAGGCAGATGCTGTTGATGCAGTACCGCTGATCGGTCGGCGTCGGGTAGCCCTCGCCGGCGAACACGTGGCCGAGGTGGCTGTGGCAGGTACGGCACAGCACCTCGGTGCGTTCCATGCCCAGCGAGCTGTCGGTGCGCAGCACGACCGCGTCCGAATCCGCCGGGTCGTAGAACGACGGCCAGCCGCAGTGCGAATGGAACTTCTCGTTGCTGCGGAACAGTTCCGCGCCGCACGCCCGGCACTCGTAGACGCCCTCGACGGTGGTGTCGGTGTACTCGCCTGTGAACGGCCGCTCGGTCCCGGACTGACGCAGCACCGCATACTCGTCGGGGGTCAGCCGTGCCCGCCACTCGTCCTCGGAGTACGTGACGGCAGGGGTGTTCGTCAGATCGTCACTCATGCACCCACGGTAACGCGGTCCGCCGCCCCGAGTGAGCGGCCGTGCGGCGCGGGCGCGCACCACTGCGGGTCGATGCCCCGGTCCAGTCGGTTCTCGGCGCGCGCGACCAGATAGCGGTTGAGCAGCACCGTGAAGATCACCACGATGAGCAGGCTCCAGCCCAGGGTGGGGCGCAGGTAGGTCGCGGCCTCGCCATATACCCGGAAGCGGCCGGAAAGCCACGAGTCGAAGCTCAGGAAGCCGTAGGCGGCCAGCCAGGCCGGCCAGTTGCGGATCACCGAGTTCTTCAGCACCACGGTCATCATCAGCGGGAACAGCATCATCGAGTAGTACTGCTGGCCCAGCGAGAGCAGCAGGAACGACGCGGCCAGCAGCAGGCCCGATCCGGTGCACAGGAAGAACAGCTGGTCGTGGCGGTAGTAGCGGTACAGCAGCCACAGTGAGGCGAGCACGAGCGCCGCGAACAGGATGCGCAGCGCGAGGATCAGCCACGACGGCAGCCCGTAGTACAGGCCGTTGCCGACGATCGAGCTGTTGAAGTAGTCCCGCGCCTGGAACAGGTTGGGCAGTGTGTGGTGCACGAACTGCATCGGGTCGGCGGACAGCGGCCAGGCGATGGCGGTGAGCACGACCGGGATCCCGATCGCGGCGACGAACGGTCGCCACTGACGGTTGAGCAGCGGCAGCAGCATGATCGGCGCGAGCGTCGGTTTGATCGCGATCGTCAGTCCCATGGGCACGCCTGCCCATGTCTGGTGGCCCTTGAGCAGCAGCCACAGGAAGAGCATCTCGCCCAGCAGGATCACGCCGTTGATGTTGGTGAAGATCAGTGTGTTCGAGACGGTTTCGGTGGAGAACATCGCGAACAGCAGCACCGGCGCGGCCAGCGAGTTCAGGCCGTAGCCGAACATCTTGAGCAGCACGTAGCCGGCGACGATGATCGCGGCAGCGTCGACGATGATCAATCCCCACCGGGACCACTCGTAGTTGATCAGCCCGGCGGGCGCCATCAGCAGGGTGCCGCTCGGGTAGTACAGGTAGTGCGGGTCCACCGAGTTGAAGTTGTCGGTGTAGATCGCCTGGTGGTGCAGGAACTTGCGCGCGGCGTCCCAGACCGGGGCGAAGTCGTTGGTCCGTGCCCCGTTGACCGCCAGCACGGCCATCCGGTGGATGACCGTCATGATGGCGATCGGCCAGAAGACCGCCTTGATCACCTCGGAGGTGGTCCGGGCGTGGCGGGGGACGAACCGTTGGAGAAACACCCGGGAACGGTACCGCGAGGCGGCAGCGGGTGGTCCAGGACACCCCGGCTCGGAAACTCGGGCTCAGGCGGGACAGGCGGTGCCGCCGGCGGGGAGCGCGCCCGAGTCGAGGTAGCGGCCGACCACGGTGCCGGCGCAGTCCGAGTTCCACAGCACCGGGTGGCCCGCGCCCTGCCAGCTCACCGTCGCCGTCTTGGTGCCGACCCGGTTCAGTGCGGTCGCCAGCGACTGGGGTCCGCCCCTGCCGACCACCGGATCGGCGGCGCCGCCGAGCATCAGCACGGGGATGGGCAGGGTGCTCGGCAGTGGCGGGGCCGCGTGCGCGGGCCAGGCGCCGCAGGTCAGCATCCGGCCCATCCCGTAGTCGCCGAAGTCCGGGTAGCGGCTCGACCAGCTCGGTTCCACACCGACGGCGCGCTGCGCACCGGGCGAGGCCGGGGCGTCGCTGCACTGGGCGACGAACTGGCCGTCGGTGAGCGCCACCGCCGACGCGATCGTGTGCAGTGCATCCGGGTCGTCGTGGCCCGCGCGGGCGAGCAGATCGGCCAGCCCGGTCACCCGGTCCGCCCACGCGGTGGTGGGATCGGCCAGCCGCTGCGCGATCGTCGTGAGCAGCGCGCCCACGCTCACGCTCGGCAGCGTGCCCGCCCGGGCGCGGCCGAGCAGGTCGGTCACCGCCGCACGGGGATCGGCGCCGAGCGGGCAGCCGGGGCTCGCGCACTGGGCGACGAACGCGGTGAGCGCGGCCTCCTCACCCTGGATGCGCTGTTCGGCGGCGGTCAGCGCGTCGGCGTTCGACGGCGCCGGCGAGTCGAGGACCAGCCGGGACAGCCCGTTGGGCACCTTCGCGGCGTAGGTCAGGGCCACCGCCGCGCCGTCGCCGGTGGTCAACAGCGCGAGCCGGTCGACGCCCCACCGCCGTCGCAGGGTGTCGAGGTCGGAGGCGGCGTGCAGCGCGTCGAAGCCCTGCTCGGCAGGACTGATCTGGTCGGTGCACGCGACGGTCGCGGCCTTGGAGGTGTCCAGTACAGACAATGCCTGCGTCATCGCGGGCGCGGTGGGGTCGGCCAGTGTGGTCAACGATGCGCGCTGGGCGGAGGTCAGGCAGTCGAGGGTGCCGCTGCCGCCGATGCCGCGCCGATCCAGTGCCACCACCGGGTGGCTGCGCAGGATCGCTGCGTGCGGACCGGTCGCGAGCTGGGCGAGCGCATCGGTCGCGGGCCGGTCGGTGCCCGCGGCGAGCACGACGGGGGCGGCGTCACCGGGGGTGGCGGGGGTGCTGGCGCGCAGCGCGTCGAGCGAGAACGACTGAAGGGAATTTCCGGGATCGAGTTCGACGTCGACGGACGCGCACTGCAGTTTCAGCCCGGCGGGCCCGGCGCCCAGGTGCATCCGGTCGAGCGTGCTGCGCGTGCAGTCCGACCAGCTCAGGTCCGACTTCGGCATCTCGATCGGCGGCGCCGGGTTCTCCGGTGCCGCCGAGGTGGTGGTCGCACCGGCCACTCCCAGCTGGTGCTGGACCACCGCGACGTCGGGCCGGGTGGATGGGCCGGCGCCGCACGCGGTGCAGGCGGCGAGTACGACCGCGATCACGACAATCCTCCGCACGGGCACAGCCTGCCAGTTGCGGCGAGCGCCGCCCAGGGCAGGGCTCGCTGTCGAGGTTCGTGTCGGACGAAGCCAGCGGCGGAACCGGGCGGCGGAGTGTCGGGCGGGGCCGATCAGCAGCGGTGGCGCACCCAGCGGGTGAGCAGTGTGCCGTCGTCGTCGACGATCTGATGGGCCGGGCGCATCGAGAGCCGCCCCGCGACGCTGCTCACGGCGATCCGCGGCGCGTGCCCGCCGATCAGTACGGGCGCGGTGGTCAGGCAGAGCTCGTCGACGGCGTCCGCCGCGATCAGATCGCCGAACAGGCCCGGCCCGCCCTCGCAGAGCAGCCTCGTGAGGCCGAGTTCGGCCAGCGTCGACATGATCCCGCCGGCGGGTACGGAGTCGTTGCCGAGCAGCAGCACGCGGGCCCCGGCATCGGTGAGGGCGGCGATCCTGTCGGCCGGTGCCGCGGCGGTGGTCAGGATCAGCGGCGCGGTGGCGGTGTCGGTGAAAAGCGGGCTCTGCGGGTCCAGGTCTGCGCCCCGGGTGACCACGGCGATCGGCGGCACGGGCGAGCGGCCCGCCGAGACGCGGCGCGCGGTCGCGTCGGCGTCGAGCTTGGCGCCCCGGTACCCCTCGGCCCGGACGGTGCCGGCGCCGACGACCACGACGTCGGCCAGCTCGCGCAGCACCCCGAAGACCAGCCTGTCGCCCGGGGTGGACAGCCCGCCCGACAGGCCGTCCGCCGCGACCGCACCGTCGATGCTCGAGATGAAGTTGATCCGCATCCAGCTGCCGCCGGTCGGGTCCTGCGGATACCGGTACAGCCGGCGCAGTTCGTCGGGGCTCAGCGCCGGCGAAGGTGTGAGGTGGGTCGCAAAATCGACATGGTGCACAAGAGCGATTTCACCATGTGGATACCCTTTGTACATGGCGCAGCATCTCGTCGACCGGAATCCGGTGGTTCCCGCAGACCAACTCGTTTCCCTGCTGGTCCCTCCGGCGATGTTCGACGAGGTCAGCTTCGCGTCCTACATCCCGGATCCGAACGAGCCGAGCCAGGCGCAGGCGGTCGCCAAGGCGGAGGCGTTCGCGAAGGGCCTCGGCAAGAGCCGCGGCGGCAAGCGCGGACTGTTCGGGAAGAAGTCCGCCGCCTCCGGTGCGGGGCTCTACCTCGACGGCGGGTTCGGTGTCGGCAAGACACACCTGCTCGCGTCGATCTTCCACAGCGCGCCGTCGCCCAAGGCGTTCGGCACCTTCGTCGAGCTCACCCACGTGGTCGGTGCGCTGGGCTTCAACAACGCCGTCGAGCAGCTCTCGAACCACAGCGTGCTCTGCATCGACGAGTTCGAGCTCGACGATCCAGGCGACACCATGCTGGTCTCGCGACTGCTGACCGAACTGTCCGCGCGCGGGGTCTCGATCGTGGCCACCTCGAACACGCTGCCCGGCCAGCTCGGCGAGGGGCGCTTCGCCGCGCAGGACTTCCTGCGTGAGATCCGCAAGCTCGGTTCGATCTTCGAGACCATCCGGGTGGACGGCCCCGACTACCGGCACCGTGATCTGCCGCCCGCTCCCGAGCCGGTCGCCGACGACGAGATCGAGGCGTTGGCCGCCGCGACCCCGGGTTGCACGCTCGACGACTTCGACGAGCTGTGCCGGCACCTGGGCAAGCTGCACCCATCCCGGTACAAGAAGTTGGTCGAGGGCGTTTCCGCGGTCTACCTGCGCGGAGTGCACGCGGCGCCGGACCAGGCGGTCGCGCTGCGCCTGGTCGTCTTCGCCGATCGCCTCTACGACGCGAACATCCCGGTGACCGTCTCGGGGGCCAAGCTCGACGAGATCTTCACTCCCGAGATGGTGGCGGGCGGCTACCGCAAGAAGTACCTGCGGGCCACCTCGCGACTGCTCGCGCTCTCGCGCTTCAACGCCATCGCGGCCGGCTGACATCCGCGGCGCGCATGCTCACAGCGTGCGCTGCATGACGAAGTCGTCGTGCAGTTCGTCGCCCATCGGGAACTGCTTCGTGCAGACCACCTCGAACCCGCTGCGCCGATAGAAGCGCTGTGCTCGCTCGTTCTCCCGGTTGACGCCGAGCCACATGCCGCGGGCGCCGCGCGCGCCGGCGGTGTCGGCCGCCGCGGCCATCAGGGCGGTGGCGACACCGGTGCCGTGCCGGGCGGCATCGACGTAGAACTTGCTCAGCTCGACGGTCGGGGTGACGGTGACGGCCGCGCGGATCGCGGGGTCGGCGATCGGCCCGTCGACGAGCATCACGTAACCGGCGATGCGTCCGTCGACCGTGGCGCGCAGGACCATCCGTGCCGGGTCGGCCAGATACTCGCCGAAGCGCTGCGCGGACAGCATCGACGCGATGAACGCGGCGATGTTCGGTTGGGCGGCGCCGGGTGGGCAGGCCAGCGGGAACGTCGCGGCGGCGATGTGCGCCAACTCCTCGGCATCGGCGGCCGACGCGATCCCCACGACGACGTCAGCGCTGCCGTGCGCTCCGGCGGTTTCGCGGCGATTTGCGGCGGGTTTGTTGCTGTTCACAGAGTCGAAGGGCATGGGTTCCAGTAGACCACCATTGCAACCTACGGAACCGTAACCTACGATGGCGTAGCCGGGGTTCGCGACGAGACCGATCGTCAGCAGTCGCGCTGCCCCACGGTATTTCGAGAGCCAGATTCGCAAGGCTGGATTTCGGCCCTGACCAATTCTGAGGAGTCAGCCGGTGGCAATCACCGACATCAAGGAGTTCGCGCACCTCAGCGACGCCGACGTGGCGGAGCTGGGGCAAGAACTCGATGCGATCCGGCGGGACATCGAGGAGTCCCGCGGTGAGCGCGATGCGCGATACATCCGCAACACCATCCGTTTCCAGCGGACGCTCGAGATCGGCGGCCGAATTGTGCTGTTGGGCAGTCGAAAGCGCCCGCTGTGGCTGCTCGGCGCCGGCATGCTCGGCACGGCCAAGATCGTCGAGAACATGGAGATCGGCCACAATGTGATGCACGGTCAGTGGGACTGGATGAACGATCCGGAGATCCACTCGACCGGCTGGGAGTGGGACATCACCGGCCCGTCGGCCCACTGGAAGCAGACCCACAACTACATCCACCACAAGTACACGAACGTCGTCGGGATGGACGACGACGTGGGCTACGGTCTGCTGCGCGTCACGCGTGACCAGCGCTGGAAGCCGTTCAACTACGGCAACGTCGTCTACAACGGCCTGCTCTCCGCGCTGTTCCAGTGGGGCGTTGCGGCCCAGCACCTCGAGATCGGCAAGGTCGTCAAGGGGCGCAAGGACAAGGCGCTGTTCAAGCGGCAGGCCAAGGAGGTCGGCGCCAAGGTCGGACGCCAGGTGGCCAAGGACTACGTCATCTACCCGGCGCTGACCGGTAAGGCATGGAAGTCCACGCTGACCGCGAACATGACGGCGAACCTGATCCGCAATGTGTGGACCAACGCGGTGATCTTCTGCGGGCACTTCCCGGACGGCGCGGAGAAGTTCACCAAGGCCGACTACGACAACGAGTCGCACGACGAGTGGTACCTGCGTCAGATGCTCGGTTCGGCGAACATCTCGGGCGGCAAGGTGATGGACTTCATGACCGGCAACCTGAGCTACCAGATCGAGCACCACCTGTTCCCGGACCTGCCGAGCAACAGGCTGCGCGAGATCTCGGTGCGAGTGAAGGCGCTCTGCGCGCAGTACGACCTGCCCTACACGACCGGTTCGCTGCCCAAGCAGTACCTGCAGACGTGGCGGACGATCGCGAAGCTGTCGCTGCCGGACAAGTACCTGAAGGCGTCGGCCGACGCCGCTCCGGAGACGTCGTCCGAGCGTCGGTTCGCCGAGCGCCGCGAACTGGTCGTCGACGAGGCCTCGGGCCGTCGCCGCGGGCTGCGCAGCGCGCTGCGCAAGGCCGGCTGACCCGAGCGGGAACGCGAGCGCGATTGGGCGGCACCGGCTTTCGGCCGGTGCCGCCCAATCGCGTTCGTGGGGTGATCGCCCACCCCGGAGACGAGGACGCCCCCGTCGTCCACAGGGGGAGGGGGACGGCGGGGGCTGCGGCCGCGCCTCGGGGGGAATGGAGCATCGGCCGCTGCAGACCAGGGTAGCGGAGAAATTCCGCGAGGTCAGCGGTGACGTGCGGGCGGATCAGCCCGAAAACGCCGCGGTGACCGCGGCCATGTCGAAATAGTCCCGCCAGGCGGCGATCTTGCCGTCGCGCACCTCAAAGACCCCCATCACCTGGATCGGGGTGGACCTTCCGGCCCCGCGCAACACGTCGGTGCGCTCGTTCATCACCACTGCGCCGTTCGCGGCCTGCCGGTGGACCTGGAACTCGATCCCCTCGAACGACGCGAGGAAGCCGTCGAGGAACGTGCGGATGGCCGCCTTCCCCTCGAGCGGTTCCATCGGGATGTTGTGGTAGATCGCGTCCTCGGTGAAGTACTCGCTCAAGGTGGCCGCGTCGGCGTCGGTCCAGCGCGCACAGAATTCGGTGACGAGTTGTTCAGGGGTCTGCATGAGGCCTCTCCGTGTTGCAGTGATCGTTTTCCCACCGATCGTCGCGTAAAACTGCTCCGCCGCATAGGGTTGCCGGTGGATCGGTCGGGGCGGCGCCGATTCCCGCGGTCGCCGGTCCGGCAACTCCGCGACTCGACCGCTCGACGCGACAGTCCTCCGCCCGACCGAAAGGCGCACCACCCCATGGCATCACGGCCGACCGCCGAGCAGTTGTTGCAGACGGTGGCGGCCTCGCCCGCCGCGGTGGCCGTGCACGACCGGTCCGCCTGGCTGGACCTGATGGCGCGCAACGCGATCGTCAACGATCCGGTCGGTTCGACGCCGCATCGGGGCCGCGAGGCGATCGGACGGTTCTACGACACGTTCATCGGACCGAACACGATCGTCTTCGACGTCGCGCACGACGTGGTGTGCGGTTCGACGGTGTTCCGCGACGTGACGATCGCGACCACGATGTCGACCGGCGTGACGTTGCACGTGCCGATGCACCTGCGCTACGACATGGTCGAGGAGCACGGCTCGCTCAAGATCGGGCTGCTCGCCGCGTACTGGGAGTTGCCGACGATGCTCGCGCAACTCGCGCGGGCCGGCATGCCGGGTCTGTCGGCGTCGCTCAAGCTCACGCCGCAGTTGCTGTCCAACCAGGGGGTCGGTGGCACGCTCGGGTTCCTGCGGGGCCTGCGCCGGGCCGGGGCCGCGGGTAAGCGGACCGCGGAGGGGCTTTCGGCGGCGCTGGGGCGCGGCGATGCGGACGGGGTCGCCTCGGCGCTCTCCGGCCGCGCGCGACTTGAGCTTCCATCCGGCACCACGGTGCCGGTCGCCGAATTCGTCGCGCGGGGAGGGGAATTCGAATGGAGCAAATTCCTCTCAGCAGGCAACTCGGTGACCGCGTCGGTGCGGGCGGGGGAGCGGTCCGGGGTCGCGTTGCTGGAGTTCACCGCGCGCCGCATCGACCGGGTGGCGCTGTATTTGGCCGAGGACTGACCCGGCCTCGGGTGCCGGTGCCGCAGGGACGATGTGGAGTGGGGCGACATTCCACCCCTGGTAGGGGTACCGCTCGCGCCGAATCGGGCGCACCCTCGAATGAGGGCTACGAGAGCGAGCGGTGTGGCGACCCCAGACATTGCTTCCGTAGAGACGGGCGGCTAACATTGCCGCCCATGAAGCGTCTTCTCGTAGTTCACCGCCGTAGCGGGGTCTGATTCGGACCGGCCCCTCGCTGCGGGTCGTTGAGCTATGGGTCGGTCCTCCCCTCTCGTCAGGAAGACCACCGAAGATGAACGCCATCACTCACTCGTCTGACCAGTCGCCGCAGACCCGTCGTGATCCCTTCTCCGCGCGCTACGGCAAGCCGCTGCCGCGTTCACTGCGCGAGGAGGCGGCGAGCATGGACTGGCAGACCTTCGCCTCCACCTATTCCCGCAGCTCCGGGCCGGTCCGGCTGGGCTCCTGGAGCACCGCAGCCGGCGAGGCGTCGGGGCTTCGCCGGTACAACGCGACCCTCGGGATGGACGGATCCATCCGCACCGTCGCGGCAACGGCACCCGGCGCCATCTCGGCGATGACCGCGATGCTCTCCGATGCCGGTTTCGGCCTGGAGATCCTCCAGTTCCACCAGCAGCAGACCAGTGACGGCACGGCGACCTTCGTCGAGTGTGAGCACGAGGGCCGCCGGCGGTGGGCGATGGGTCTGGCCGGCAGCGGTGAGGAGTCCTCGCTGCGCGCGCTCGTCGCCGGTGCCAACCGACTGCAGGGCTGAGCTCGGCCGCTCCGGCTGGACCCCTTGTGATGCGCCGTCGCGCGGAGTCCAATCAAGGAGGGATTCGAGAGAACCTGGAGGCTCGCGATGGCCAACCCCAAGAAGTGGACGGTCACGATCGAGATCAACGAACTCGACCGCAGGACGCACGCACAGGCCACGCTGGACCGGGCGTCGATGGTGACATCGATCGCCGGCGAGGGCGTGGCGCGGCGCAACCCCGATGATTCGGAAGTGCCGCAGATCGGTGACGAACTGGCGGCAGCGCGGGCACTGTCCGACCTCGCGCACAGGCTGATCATGGCCACCGTAGAGGACATCGAGGCGAGCACACACGTGCCCGCGCATCTGGAGGTGTGAACCTGGCGACGCACATGAACCCCGAGGTACGAACGGGAAATCGACTGGCTCGGCAGAAAGAAGGCAGAGGCACGAGAAAGCAGTGAGGGCACCCGGTTCGGGTGCCCTCACTGCCTTGTCCGGTGCGCGATACTGGGATTGAACCAGTGACCTCTTCCGTGTCAGGGAAGCGCTCTCCCGCTGAGCTAATCGCGCTCGTTCTGCAGAGGTGGAGACGGGAATCGAACCCGTGTGCACGGCTTTGCAGGCCGTTGCCTCACCACTCGGCCACTCCACCGCAAGGGTCTTGTCCAACCCTGTCGAGCGGATGACGGGATTCGAACCCGCGACCCTCACCTTGGCAAGGTGATGCGCTACCAGCTGCGCTACATCCGCATTTGCTCACGAGGCGTTGCCGCTCTGTGACGCGAGGGAAACCATAGCCTACGGCAGGCCCGGAGAACAATTCGTCCTGCTGACCTGCGACGATGGGGGCGGCCTGCAGGTCTGCGGGACGCGCGGGCCGTGCGGGGCGAGGGAGGCGGGTGGTGGACGCGCCGGCGGGCCGCCGCGAGGGGCGCGCGAGACGTCGCAGGGGATCCGAACACGAAAAAGCCGGACACCCGAGGATGTCCGGCTTTCGAAAACTGGTGCGCGATACTGGGATTGAACCAGTGACCTCTTCCGTGTCAGGGAAGCGCTCTCCCGCTGAGCTAATCGCGCTCGTTCTGCAGAGGTGGAGACGGGAATCGAACCCGTGTGCACGGCTTTGCAGGCCGTTGCCTCACCACTCGGCCACTCCACCGCAAGGGCCTTGTCCAACCCTGTCGAGCGGATGACGGGATTCGAACCCGCGACCCTCACCTTGGCAAGGTGATGCGCTACCAGCTGCGCTACATCCGCATTTGCTCACGAGGCGTTGCCGCTCCGTGCTGCGAGAGGAACATTAGCGGAACCGGCGGTGAGCCGCCAAATCGGCTGTTCACGGCGGGAAACCGAGACCAACGCGGCGCCGGACAGACCCGCGTGGGGAGTGTGGGTCGCCGCCACCGTGGAGTGGGGCCGGCTTTCCGCGGTGCGGGTCGTGAGCTGGGGCTTTCGGCCGGGTTTTTGGTCCGGCGTGCGGGCGTGCTACGTTTTTCGTCGTTCGGCCGCGAGCGTCAGATGCGCGGCGGACATGCACGGTCCCGTGGCTCAGTGGAAGAGCGTCCCGTTCACACCGGGGAGGTCGCTGGTTCGATCCCAGCCGGGACCACCGAATTCGCTTCGTGGCGTCGATCGCGCGAGTGGATCCCAGGCCCTTCGGCAGTCGTCGAAGGGCCTTTTTTCGTGCGCTCGGCCGGCCCACGTCACCCGGCCCGACCGGTCACCGCGCGTGCGTCGCGCGTGACAGGCTGTGCCGGTGACGGTCGAACCGCTCTATGCGCACACCGCCGGGCGGGTCCCCGGTCTCGCCGCGTCCTTCACCCCGACCGGCCGTCGCAGCGCCGGATCGGTGCTCACCGATCGGCAGTGGCTGGCTGCGCGGGTCGCCGACACGTCCCGGCGGTGGGCCGGCGCGGAAGGCAGGGTGAGCGGGACGCTGTGGTGGTACTCGGCGAGCTCGACGCTCCTCGGGGCGTCGCTCGGGGTCCGGTTGGCCTGCGGTGTGTGGCTTGACCCCGATCCGGCGCGCACCGCGGTGTACGTGGACGATCACGGCATGCTGCTGGCGGCCCGCCCGGAGCGAACGCTGCCGGGCCGAACGCCGGGGGAGTCCGATCACGACGTGGCGCGTGCCGGCGGCGCGTGGCACGGGGCACTGGCCTCGATCATCGAATCCCTGGCTCGGGTGAGCGGTGCGCGAGAGCCGGCGCTGTGGGCGGTCGCATCGGACTCTCTGGCCAACCGGGGGCTGGAGGCAGGCCGGGCACTCGGCGACCAACGGCGGGGGCGTGATGTGGCGCTCGCGTTGGCGGAGGGCATCGGTGTACCGCTGCCGACCCCGCGGTTCGTCGACGTCGGCGGGGCGGACCGGTCGCGCCTGATCTGCCGCCGCAACTCGTGTTGTCTCATCGATCAGACAGGGCTCGCCGACCGCTGTGCGAGTTGTCCACGGCGCCACCCGGACGAGCGCGCCCGGATACTCGGACGACCACGCTGAGGTCGCCGGGCGGCGCCGCGAGAGGCGGCGGATACGATCAGAACCGACCGGTAGCTGCCAGGTATGTAGCGCCGTGCCCGTAGACGAAGGAGATTTCAGCTGTGTCAGCCGGATCCGATGCCGCCAGTGCCCTCGAGCCCGCCGTTCGCGTGACGGTGCCGGCCGGCACCACAGCGGGCGCTGCGGTGCGCGAGGCAGGCCTGCCAGGAAAGGGCGCCGACGCGATCGTCGTCGTCCGCGACGCGGAAGGCCTCAAGGACCTGTCCTGGACTCCGGAGACCGACACCGAGGTCGAGGCGGTCGCGGCGAACACCGAGGACGGCCGCAGCGTCATCCGGCACTCCTGTGCGCACGTGCTCGCGCAGGCGGTCCAGCAGGAGTTCCCCGAGGCGAAGCTGGGCATCGGCCCGCCGATCGAGAACGGCTTCTACTACGACTTCCAGGTCGCGGAGCCGTTCACGCCCGAGGACCTCGCCCGCCTCGAGAAGCGGATGAAGAAGATCGTCAAGGACGCGCAGCGCTTCTCCCGCCGCGTCGTCGAGGACCTGGACGACGCCCGCGAGGAGCTGAAGGACGAGCCGTTCAAGCTCGAACTCATCAGTGACAAAGGCGACAAGTCGCTTTCTGACGATCCGGAGGTCATGGAGGTCGGCGGCAAGGAGCTGACCATCTACGACAACCTCAACCCGCGCACCGGCGAGGTGATCTGGAAGGACCTGTGCCGCGGCCCGCACATCCCGACCACCAAGTTCATCCCGGCGTTCAAGATCACCCGGAGTTCCGCCGCGTACTGGCGCGGCGACCAGAACAACGCCGACCTGCAGCGCATCTACGGCACCGCGTGGGAGTCGGCGGAGGCGCTCGAGCAGCACCTCGAGCTGCTCGCCGAGGCCGAGCGGCGCGACCACCGCAAGCTGGGAGCGGAGCTCGACCTGTTCTCGTTCCCCGACGAGCTCGGTTCCGGACTGCCGGTGTTCCACCCCCGGGGTGGCATCATCCGCCAGGAGATGGAGAACTACTCGCGGCAGCGGCACGTCGAGGCCGGGTACGACTTCGTCAACACCCCGCACATCACCAAGGGGCACCTGTACGAAGTGTCCGGTCACCTCGACTGGTACCGCGACGGCATGTTCCCGGCGATGCACATCGACGAGGAACTCAACGAGGACGGCACCGTGCGCAAGCCGGGCCAGGACTACTACCTCAAGCCGATGAACTGCCCGATGCACGACCTGATCTTCCGTTCGCGCGGCCGGTCGTACCGCGAGTTGCCGCTGCGGATGTTCGAGTTCGGGTCCGTCTACCGCTACGAGAAGTCCGGCGTCGTGCACGGCCTCACCCGCGTGCGCGGCATGACGCAGGACGACGCGCACATCTTCTGCACCCCCGAGCAGATGCGCGACGAGCTGGCCAGCGTGCTGCGGTTCATCCTGGACGTGCTCAGGGACTACGGCCTCGACGACTACTACCTCGAGTTGTCGACGAAGAACCCCGACAAGTTCGTCGGCAGCGACGAACTGTGGGAGACCGCCACCGAGACGCTGCGCGAGGTCGGCGTGGAGTCGGGGCTGAACCTGGTCCCGGATCCGGGCGGGGCCGCGTTCTACGGCCCGAAGATCTCGGTGCAGGTCAAGGACGCGCTCGGCCGCAACTGGCAGATGTCGACCATTCAGCTGGACTTCAACCTGCCGGAGCTGTTCGAGCTGGAGTACACAGGCACCGACGGCGCCAAGCACCGGCCGGTGATGATCCACCGTGCGCTGTTCGGGTCGATCGAACGGTTCTTCGGCGTGCTCACCGAGCACTATGCGGGCGCGTTCCCGGCCTGGCTGGCACCCGTGCAGGTGGTGGGCATCCCGGTCGCGGAGGCGTTCGAGGAGCATCTGTTCGACGTCGTGCGCCGGCTCAAGGTGCAGGGCATCCGCGCCGAGGTCGACGTCAGCGACGACCGGATGCAGAAGAAGATCCGCACCCACACCACCCAGAAGGTGCCGTTCATGCTGCTGGCCGGCGAACGCGACGTCGAGGCCGGTGCGGTGAGCTTCCGCTTCCGGGACGGCACCCAGATCAACGGCGTGCCGGTGGCGGACGCCGTCGCGCAGATCGCCGCCTGGGTCTCCCGGCGCGAGAACGCCTCGCCGACAGCCGAACTCGTCCAGGTGGGGAACGCCGGGTGAACGGGGACGGACTGAACTCGATCGTCGACACCGGCGCGGGCGACGACGATCGGCTCGACCGGCTGTGGACGCCGCACCGGATGTCGTACATCGCCGAGCACCCGACCAAGACCGGCGTCTCGCCGACCGGGTGCCCGCTGTGCGACATCCCGGCGATGGACGACGAGGACGGGCTGGTCATCGCGCGGGGCGAACAGGTGTACGCGGTGCTGAACCTGTACCCGTACAATCCGGGTCACCTGATGGTGGTGCCCTACCGGCACGTGGCGGGCCTCGAGGACCTCACCCACGCCGAGAGCAGCGAGTTGATGAGCTTCACCCAGCAGGCGCTGCGGGTGATCCGCTCGGTGTCGCGGCCGCACGGGTTCAATGTCGGCCTGAACCTGGGAGAGTCCGCGGGCGGGTCGCTCGCGGCGCACCTGCACCAGCACCTGGTGCCGCGCTGGGGCGGTGACGCCAACTACATCACCGTCGTCGGCGGCACGAAGGTGCTGCCGCAACTGCTGCGCGACACCCGGGGGCTGCTCGCCGAGGCCTGGTCGGCGCAATGCTGAGCGTGTTCGGGCGGGCCTCGGTGTCCAAGGTGACCCTGCCGATGGGGCGCGCGTTGGTGCGCACCGGGCTCACCCCGGACGCGATGACGCTGATCGGCACGGTCGCGAGCATCGCCGCCGCGGTCACGCTGTTCCCCAGCGACCATCTGTTCTGGGGGACGATGGTCATCTGGCTGTTCGTCATGTTCGACATGCTCGACGGCGCGATGGCGCGGGCCCGCGGCGGAGGCACGCGTTTCGGTGCGGTGCTCGACGCGACCTGCGACCGGGTCGCCGACGGCGCGATCTTCGCCGGGCTGGCGTGGTGGGCGATGTACCACGCACACAGCAAGCCGCTGGTCGTCGCCACGCTGATCTGCCTGGTCACCTCGCAGGTGATCTCGTATGCGAAGGCTCGCGCCGAGGCGAGCGGGCTGTCTGCCGACGGCGGCCTGATCGAACGCCCGGACCGGTTGATCATCGTGCTCGTCGGCGCCGGGTTCACCGGTATCGCCGGACACTTCGACATCGGCTGGCTGATGTGGGCTGTGCACGTCGCGATGTGGATCCTCGCGGTCGCGAGCGTCATCACCGTCTTCCAGCGGGTGTGGTCGGTCTACACCTCGGCGGGCGCGCGGGAGCTGATCCCGCTGGCGAACCCGGCCCCCGAGACCCCGAAGGGTGGCGACCGGGCGTGAGTCTCGCAGGACGGCTGGCGGACGCCGGCTACGGTGCGGGCTGGCAGTTGGTGCGCCTGCTGCCCGAGTCTGTGGCGACGCGGCTGTTCGACGTCGGCGCCGATCTGGCCGCGTCCCGCGGCATGGGTACCGATCAGTTGCGCCGCAACTATTCGCGGGTGCTGGGGGTGCCTCCCGAGGCGGTGCCCGAGGAGCTGGTGCGGGAGGGTCTGCGTTCGTACGCGCGGTACTGGCGTGAGGCGTTCCGGCTGCCGTCGATGGACGTCACCGAGGTCAAGCGCAAGATCGATCCGCTGGTCGCCGGCACCGAGTACCTGGATGCGGCGATGGCGGCCGGGCACGGCGCGGTCCTCGCGCTGCCGCACAGCGGCAACTGGGACATGGCCGGGACCTGGCTGGTGCAGACGTGGGGGAAGTTCGCCACGGTCGCCGAGCGGCTCGAGCCGGAGTCGCTGTTCGAGCGCTTCGTCGAGTACCGCGAGTCGCTGGGGTTCGAGGTGTTCCCGCTCAGCGGCGGCGAGACCCCGCCGTTCCCGGCACTCGCCGAACGCCTGCGCGCCGGGGGGATCGTGTGTCTGCTCGGCGAGCGGGACCTGACCGCCAAGGGGGTGCCGGTGCAGTTCTTCGGCGAGCAGACGTCGATGCCGGCCGGGCCGGCCAAGCTGGCCCGCGACACCGGAGCCGCGCTGCTGCCGGTGCACTGCTGGTTCACCGACGGCGGATGGGGGTTCTCCATCGACGCGCCGATCGACATGGCCGCCGGCGTGGAGTCCGCGACCCAGGCGCTGGCGGACCGCTACGCGGCCAACATCGCTGCCCATCCGGCGGACTGGCACATGCTGCAGCCACTGTGGTGGCAGGACCTGTCCGAGTCACGCCGTGCGCGGCTGTCCGGGGCATGAGCCGGACGCGATCGGTTCGAGTGAGGATCGAGTTCCCATGAAGATCGGCATGGTCTGCCCGTATTCGTTCGATGTGCCCGGCGGGGTGCAGGCGCACGTCGCCGAACTGGCGCAGGTGTTCATCGCCCGCGGCCACGAGGTGAGCGTGCTGGCGCCGGCGTCCGACGACGTCGAGCTGCCGGACTTCGTCGTCTCGGCCGGCCGCGCGGTCGCCATCCCCTACAACGGATCGGTCGCGCGCCTGCGGTTCGGCCCGGTGACCTACGCGCGCATACGGCGCTGGATCACCGAGAACACCTTCGACGTGCTGCACATCCACGAGCCCAACGCGCCGAGTCTGTCGATGCTGGCGCTGAAGATCGCGGAGGGGCCGATCGTCGCCACCTTCCACACGTCGACGACGAAGTCGTTGGTGCTCAGCACCTTTCAGGGCGTGCTACGCCCGTATCACGAGAAGATCAGCGGCCGGATCGCGGTGTCGGAGCTGGCCCGGCGCTGGCAGGTCGAGGCTCTCGGGTCCGACGCAGTGGAGATTCCCAACGGCGTCGACGTGCCGGCCTTCGCTCATGCGCCGTTGCTGCCGGACTATCCACGCGCCGGCAAGACCGTGCTGTTCCTCGGTCGCTACGACGAGCCCCGCAAGGGTATGGCCGTGCTGCTCGAGGCGCTGCCGTACCTGGTGCAGCGACACCCGGGCCTGCAGCTGCTGATCGTCGGCCGCGGCGACGAGGCCGCGCTGCGGCGCGAGGCGGGACCGCTCGCCGGTCATCTGCGTTTCCTGGGTCAGGTCACCGACGCGGAGAAGGCCTCGGCGTTGCGCAGTGCCGACGTGTACTGCGCGCCGAACCTGGGCGGGGAGAGCTTCGGGATCGTGCTGGTCGAGGCGATGGCCGCGGGCACGCCGGTCGTCGCGAGCGGTCTCGACGCGTTCCGCCGGGTGCTGTCCGACGGTGCCGCCGGACTGCTCACCCAAGTCGGCGACTCCGCCGCGCTGGGACGCGAGATCGACCGGGTGCTGGCGGAACCGGACCTGCGCGAGAAGCTGGTCGCGCAGGCCACCGCCGCGGTCGCCAAGTACGACTGGCCGGTGGTCGCCGACCAGATCCTGCGGGTGTACGAGACCGTCACCGTCGGCGGTCGCCAGGTGCTGGCGGTCCGCTCATGACCATCTCCGCCCTGACCATCCTGGTCGTCGCACTGGTCGTCGCCGCGGTGGTCGTGCTGGCGCTGTGGGCGTACGGGACCGCGAACCGGCTGGACCGGCTGCACGTGCGCTCGGACCTGGCCTGGCAGGCGCTCGACGCCGCACTCGGCCGGCGGGCCGTGGTGGTCCGGGCCATCGCCGCCGATTCGGAGCCCGGGCTGCGCAGGCGGCTCGTGACCCTGGCCGACCGTGCCGAACGCGCCGACCGCGCGCACCGTGAGTCCGCCGAGAACGACGTGTCGCGGGCGCTGACCGCGGTCGACGGCGACCTGCTGCGTCCTCAGTTGGTCGCCGAACTGGCCGATGCGGAGGCGCGGGTGCTGATCGCGCGGCGCTTCCACAACGACGCCGTGCGGGACACGCTGGCGCTGCGGACGCGCCGGCTCGTCGGCTGGCTGCACCTGGGCGGCACCGCGCCGCTGCCGACCTACTTCGAGATCGCCGAGCGGACGGTGCCCCCGGTCACCACCCCGGGCGCCACGCAGGCCACGTCGCAGACGCCGGTCGCGCCGCACGCCGTCAAGCGGCTCTCGGCCCGGCTGATGCTCATCGACCCCGAGGGGCGGGTGCTGCTGCTGCGCGGCGCCGACCGGGCGACGCCGACGAACCCGTTCTGGTTCACCGTCGGCGGCGGCGTCGAACCGGGCGAGAGCCTGCGGGAGACGGCGGTGCGCGAGCTGGCCGAGGAGACCGGCAAGGTGGTGGCCGCGGAGGAGTTGCGCGGGCCGGTGTGGCGGCGCACCGCCACCTTCACCTGGAACGGCGAACTCCTCGACTCGGAGGAGATGTTCTTCACACTGGCCACCGACGGCTTCGACCCGCACCCGGCCGGGCTGACCGACCTCGAACGTGATGTGCTCAGCGGCCATCGCTGGTGCACCGCAGAGGACATCGCGCAGCTCGACGCCGCGGGGGAAACCGTCTATCCGCGGGAGCTGGGCACGCGGCTCGACGAGGTCCGCGTCGCCGCCACCGGCGACGCCGAGATCGTGCTGCGCCCGGTCAGCTGAGCGCCGCCCGGACCGATTCCGCCCGCGCCCCGGCCGCGTCATAGGATTGAGCCGAGCGAGCCTGCGCGGTGGTCCGCGCGGCGTCGTGCATGTTTTCGTGTCCCTTTTCTCGCAACCTTCCAGGAGTGTCCCGTGAGTACCGACCTGAACAAGCCGAACACCGGGTCCGAGCAGGCGACCGGTACCGCGCGGGTCAAGCGCGGGATGGCCGAGATGCTCAAGGGCGGTGTGATCATGGACGTGGTCAACGCCGAGCAGGCCAAGATCGCCGAGGATGCCGGCGCGGTCGCCGTGATGGCGCTCGAGCGGGTGCCCGCCGACATCCGTGCCCAGGGCGGCGTCTCGCGGATGTCCGATCCGGACATGATCGACGGCATCATCTCCACGGTCTCCATCCCGGTGATGGCCAAGGCGCGTATCGGCCACTTCGTCGAGGCGCAGATCCTGCAGTCGCTCGGCGTCGACTACATCGACGAGTCCGAGGTCCTCACCCCGGCCGACTACGCCAACCACATCGACAAGTGGCAGTTCACCGTCCCGTTCGTGTGCGGGGCGACCAACCTCGGCGAGGCGCTGCGCCGCATCACCGAGGGCGCCGCGATGATCCGTTCGAAGGGTGAGGCCGGCACCGGCGACGTCTCGAACGCGACCACCCACATGCGCCAGATCGGCGGCGAGATCCGCCGCCTGACCTCGCTGAGCCCCGACGAGCTGTACGTCGCCGCGAAGGAGCTGCAGGCCCCGTACGACCTGGTCGTCGAGGTCGCCAAGGCCGGCAAGCTGCCCGTGACGATGTTCACCGCCGGCGGCATCGCCACCCCGGCGGACGCCGCGATGATGATGCAGCTCGGCGCCGAGGGCGTGTTCGTCGGCTCGGGTATCTTCAAGTCCGGCAACCCGGCCCAGCGGGCCGCCGCGATCGTCAAGGCCACCACCTTCTACGACGACCCGGACGTGCTCGCGAAGGTCTCCCGTGGTCTCGGCGAGGCCATGGTGGGCATCAACGTCGACGACATCCCGCAGCCGCACCGCCTCGCCGAACGCGGCTGGTGACTTGATGACGAGCATCGAGGAGATCCTGGAGCTCGAACAACTCGAACGCGATATCTTCCGCGGCGCCGTCGTGGAGACCATGCTCACCCGCACATTCGGTGGGCAGGTCGCCGGTCAGGCACTGGTCTCGGCGGTGCGGACCGTGGAGCCGGAGTTCCGGGTGCACTCGCTGCACGGCTACTTCCTGAGCCCCGGCAACCCGACCATCCCGACCGTGTTCCTGGTGGACCGGGTCAAGGAGGGACGCAGCTTCCACGCGCGGCGGGTCAACGGCGTTCAGAACGGCGAGACGATCTTCTCGATGTCGGCCTCGTTCCACCATGTCGGCGAGGTTGGGGTGGAACACCAGGACACGATGCCGCCTGCCCCGGCGCCGGAGGAACTGCCCGACCCGACGCTCGGTGCCGATGAGAAGGCGATGTGGTTCGGCCGGGAGTGGGCCAAGTGGGACGTGCGGATCGTCCCGGACGACCAGACGCAGCGCATCCGCGGACTGGCCGCCCAGCAGCGGGTGTGGTTCCGCTACCGCGAGCCGCTGCCGGACGACCAGGTGTTCCACATCTGCACGCTGGCGTACATGAGCGACATGACCCTGCTCAGCGCCGCCAAGGTGCCGCACCGCGGGGCGATCACCCAGAACGCGTCGCTGGACCACGCGCTGTGGTTCCTGCGGCCGTTCCGGGCCGACGACTGGCTGCTCTACGACCAGACCTCGCCGTCGGCGGAGTTCGGCCGGGCGCTCACGCAGGGACGCATCTACGACCGGGCGGGCCGGATGGTCGCCGCGGTGGTGCAGGAGGGACTCATGCGGCTGACGGCCGACGAGACCAAGGCCAACCCGCTCTGACCCGACGGCTACCGTCGGAACCATTCATTCACAGCGACAGATCGAGACAGGTTTCGGTGCCCAGCGACCCCACGATCGGCGTGCTCGCCCTGCAGGGCGACGTGCGCGAACATCTCCATGCGCTCGAATCGGCGGGAGCGCACGCGGTGAGCGTGCGCCGGACGACGGAACTCGACCGCGTCGACGGCCTCGTCATCCCGGGCGGTGAGTCGACCACGATGAGCCGACTGCTCGGGGTGTTCGACCTGCTCGACCCGCTGCGCGCCCGACTCAAGGACGGGCTGCCCGTCTACGGCTCGTGCGCGGGGATGATCCTGCTGGCCGGCGAGGTGCTCGACACGCGGCCGGACGCGGTGAACTTCGGCGCCCTCGACATCACGGTGCGGCGAAACGCCTTCGGCCGTCAGGTCGACTCGTTCGAAGAGGACCTCGAATTCGCCGGGGTCGACGGCGGGCCGGTGCGTGCGGTGTTCATCCGGGCCCCGTGGGTGGAGTACGCGGGACCCGACGTGCAGGTGCTCGCCGCCGTGCACCGCGGGGGCGCCGAGCACGCGGTGGCGGTCCGGCAGGGGCCCGTGCTGGCCACCTCGTTCCACCCCGAGGTCACCGGCGACCTGCGGGTGCACCGCCTGTTCGTCGATATGGTGCGCGAGAGCGCATAGAATCGGACGTCGACCGTCGGGCAAGGCCCGGCAGTGCGGCACCGTCGGCGCAGGCCGGCCGGACACGTTCACATCCATCGCAGCGAAAGGGGCTCGCCAGGATGAGCGGCCACTCCAAATGGGCCACCACCAAGCACAAGAAGGCCGTGATCGACGCCAAGCGCGGCAAGATGTTCGCGAAGCTGATCAAGAACATCGAGGTGGCGGCGCGCACCGGTGGCGGTGACCCGGCGGGCAACCCGACGCTGTACGACGCCATCCAGAAGGCGAAGAAGAGCTCGGTCCCCAACGACAACATCGAGCGCGCCCGCAAGCGCGGCGGCGGCGAAGAGGCCGGCGGCGCCGACTGGCAGACGATCATGTACGAGGGCTACGGGCCGAACGGTGTCGCCGTCCTCATCGAGTGCCTGACCGACAACCGCAACCGCGCCGCGGGCGAGGTCCGCACCGCGATGACCCGCAACGGCGGCAACATGGCCGACCCGGGTTCGGTGTCGTACCTGTTCGCGCGCAAGGGGGTGGTCGTGCTGGAGAAGAACGACCAGTCCGAGGACGACGTCCTGATGGCCGTGCTCGAGGCCGGCGCCGAGGAGGTCAACGACCTGGGCGAGAGCTTCGAGGTCGTCAGCGAGCCGACCGACCTGATCGCCGTGCGCACCGCGCTGCAGGAGGCGGGCATCGACTACGACTCGGCCGAGGCCAGCTTCCAGCCGTCGGTCTCGGTGGCGGTCGACGCGGACGGCGCCCGCAAGGTCTTCAAGCTGATCGACGCACTCGAGGACTGCGACGACGTGCAGAACGTGTACTCGAACGTCGACGTGTCCGACGAGGTCATGGCGGAACTCGACGACTGATTCGTCGGGAAGCATCACACGGCAGCCGCGGGAAACCGCGGCTGCCGTCGTGTGCGGGATCAGTCGAGCCGGTCGAATGCGGCCCGCAGCCCGGTCAGCCCGGAGGTGTCGATCAGCAGATCGCGCTCGAGGACGGTGCGGAACTCGTCGAACCCGGTGAGGACCCGGCGCTCGGCGGTGCCGTCGGCGTGATGGACCGTCAACTGCCGGCCCGCGAGCGCGTAGCGCCGGTCCGTGGTGGCCCGCGCGGCCATCAGCATGGTCACGAAGCGGGACTGCGGCCACGTCGACAGGTACCAGTTGGCGGGCTCGTAGTCGATCGGGTGCTGCGGCTGCAGGTCGAACCGGTACGTGGTGCGCCACCGGTCCTCGCCGATCTGCGCCTGCAGCGCCCAGTCGCCGTCGAGTTCGATCAGGCGGAACGGTTCGAGCGGCGTCGACTGCACGGTGTCGAGTTCGAGCCGGAGCGTGCCGGTCAGCGTCATGCCGCCGAAGCCGGTGTCGATGATGCGACGTTCGTCGCCGAGGTCGACGAGCAGCAGCATGTGGGTGCGGCCGGTGATCGCGTGCGGGTCGTCGGTGCCCCACAGCACGCGACCGGCCAGCGCCGTCACGCGGTAGCCGAGGGTGAGCAACGCGGTGCGCAGCAGCAGGCCGTGCTCGAAGCAGTAGCCGCCGCGACCGCCGTCGACGAGCTTGGCCTGCAACGATGCCAGGTCCAGGCGATTGGGCACACCGAGAACGGGGTCGAGGTTCTCGAACGGGATCGTGGCGGTGTGCGCCGCCGCGATCGCATCGAGGGTCGCGCGCGTCGGGGTGCGCTCACCCGTGAAGCCGATGCGGGTGAGGTAGGCGTCGAGGTCGAAATCGGCGGTGGTGGTCACCGGTCCAGGTTAGGCGGAGCTCGGGAGGGGGCGTGTCGACGCTGCGCGGTCCCACGTCCTGTCGGCCGCCTGCGCTAGGCTCTCGAACGACTGTTCGGCATGGTGGAGCAGGTTCGTGTGGGCCGGTTGGCTGGACCGATCGGGCGGACCGAGGAGGGTGATCGCGTGCGGGTGATGGGTGTCGACCCCGGTTTGACCCGCTGCGGCATCAGCCTGGTCGACGGCGGGCTGGGCCGATCGGTGACCGCGCTCGACGTCGACGTGGTGCGCACGCCCCCGGACATGCCGTTGGCCCAGCGGCTGCTGCGGATCTCCGATGCCGCAGAACACTGGATGGACACGCACGGGCCGGATGTGATCGCGATCGAGCGGGTGTTCTCGCAGAACAACGTGCGTACGGCGATGGGCACCGCGCAGGCCGGGGGAGTGATCGCGCTCGCGGCGGCGCGCCGCGGCATCGAGGTGTGCTTCCACACCCCGAGCGAGGTCAAGGCCGCGGTCACCGGCAGCGGCAGCGCGGACAAGGCGCAGGTCACCGGGATGATCACCCGGATCCTCGGGTTGCAGCAGGCGCCGAAGCCCGCCGATGCGGCGGATGCGCTGGCATTGGCCATCTGCCACTGCTGGCGGGCGCCGATGATCGCGCGGATGGCCGAGGCGGAACGGCGGGCGGCCGAGCAGCAACGACAGTTCAAGGCGCGGCTGGCCACGGCCCGCCGCGACGGTGCCGGGCGGACGGCGAATTCCGGGCGGAAGGAGACGCGATGATCGCATCGATACGGGGTGAGGTGCTCGACCTCGCCCTCGACCACGTGGTGATCGAGGCGGCCGGGGTCGGTTATCGCATCAACGCGACTCCGGCGACCATCGGCGGGCTCAGCCGCGGAGCGGAGGCCCGGCTGCTGACCACGATGATCGTCCGTGAGGACTCGATGACGTTGTACGGCTTCGCGGACAGCGAGTCCCGCGCGCTTTTCGCGTTGCTGCAGACGGTGTCCGGGGTGGGCCCGAAGGTGGCGATGGCGGTGTTGGCGGTGCTCGAGCCCGAGGCGTTGACCAGGGCGCTGTCCGAGGGCGACACTGCGATGCTCACCCGGGTGCCGGGGATCGGCAAGCGGAGTGCCGAACGCATGGTCGTCGAACTGCGCGACAAGGTCGCGGTGACCGCCCCGGCAGCCGGCGGCGTGGCGCAGACCAGCGCGTTCGGTCCGGTACGGGATCAGGTCGTCGAGGCCCTCACCGGGCTCGGCTTCCCGCTCAAACAGGCCGAGCAGGCCACCGAGAAGGTGCTGGCCGACCAGCCCGGCGCCTCCACATCGGTGACGTTGCGCGCGGCGCTGAGCCTGCTGGGCAAGACGCGATGACCCCGGGACCGAGACGATGACCGAATCCGATTCGGGCTTCGACGCGGGTGGCTTCGACGAGGCCGAACTGACCGCGAGCCTGGTGCCCGGCGAGGGCGATGCCGAGGCCGGACTGCGACCGAAGTCGCTCGACGATTTCATCGGCCAGCCGCGGGTGCGTGAACAGCTGCAACTGGTGTTGGCGGGCGCCAAACAACGCGGCGCGTCACCCGACCACATCCTGCTGTCGGGGCCGCCGGGCCTGGGCAAGACCAGCCTCGCGATGATCATCGCCGCCGAACTGGGGACCTCGCTGCGGTTGACGTCCGGGCCGGCGCTCGAGCGGGCCGGCGATCTCGCGGCCATGCTGAGCAACCTGGTCGAGGGCGACGTGCTGTTCATCGACGAGATCCATCGCATCGCGCGGCCGGCCGAGGAGATGCTCTACCTGGCCATGGAGGACTTCCGAGTCGACGTGGTGGTGGGCAAGGGCCCGGGCGCCACGTCGATACCACTCGAGGTGGCCCCGTTCACCCTGGTCGGCGCGACCACCCGGTCGGGTGCGCTGACCGGTCCGCTGCGCGATCGATTCGGGTTCACCGCGCACATGGACTTCTACGAGCCCGCCGAACTGCAACGGATCCTGCTGCGATCCGCCCGCATCCTCGGGGTCGAACTCGGCGCCGAGGCAGGCGCGGAGATCGCCGGCCGCTCCCGCGGCACCCCGCGCATCGCGAACCGGTTGCTGCGCCGGGTCCGGGACTATGCGGAGGTGCGGGCCGACGGTGTCGTCAGCCGCGAGGTCGCGCGCGCCGCGCTCGCCGTCTACGACGTCGACGAACTGGGCCTTGACCGGCTCGACCGTGCGGTGCTCGGCGCACTGGTCCGCAGCTTCGGCGGCGGTCCGGTCGGCGTGTCGACGCTGGCGGTTGCCGTCGGTGAGGAGGCCGGCACGGTCGAGGAGGTCTGCGAGCCCTTCCTGGTGCGGGCGGGCATGGTCGCGCGCACCCCGCGGGGTCGCGTCGCGACCGCGGCTGCGTGGGAGCACCTGGGTATGGTCGCCCCGCCCGACGCGGTTCTCGGCGGGATCGAGGTGCGTGCGGCCGAGCCGCCGCCGGGATTGTTCGACCGATCCTGACCGGGCGGGAGGTGCCGAAGTGAGTCGCGGGTCACATCGGGTCTCGGCGTCGGTGCCCGGTAGATGGCACACTGGTGGTCTGTGTGGCCTGTTCGGTCGCACACCCGAAGAAGATGACTGAGGACTGACTTCCTGATGCAATTCCTGTTCCTGATCGTGCTTCTCGTGCTGGTTCTGCCGATGTTTCTCACTGCCCGCCGGCAGAAGAAGGCCATGGCCCAGACCTCCGAGATGCAGGACGCCCTGAAGGTCGGCGACCGCGTGTTGCTCACCAGCGGGCTCCACGGCACCGTGGTCGGCCTCGGCGACACGACCGTCGACGTCGAGATCGCCGACGACGTCGTCACCACCTGGGAGCGGATGGCCGTTCGCAGCGTGGTGACCGAGGACGTCGAGGACGGCGACACCGAGTTCGACGAATTCGACGAGTTCGAGGACGCGGATGTCGACGACGCGGACGGTCGCGACGCCGCGGATGCCGATGCCGAGGGCATCGACCTGGCCAAGCGCTCGTCTTCAGACTGAGCTAGTAAGGTGCGCCTGCGGGCGCTGAGGTCACCGCTGCAGGACCACCCGCACGGCGGAGGGGCTGTAGCGGTGACTGACGTGTCGCGCGCCGTCCCGTTCCAGCCCGACTCCACCGAGGAGACCCACCGATCGTGGCATCATCGTCCGGACCGGTCCGTCCGGTCCGCTACCTGACCGCCTTCGCGGTCATCGTGGCGGTCCTGTACGCGCTGGTCTTCTTCACCGGGGACAAGTCGCCGACCCCGAAGCTCGGGATCGACCTGCAGGGCGGCACGAGCGTCACGCTCACCGCCCGCACCCCCGACGGCAGCAAGCCGAGTTCGGAAAGCCTCAAGCAGGCCCAGCAGATCATCGAGACCCGCGTCAACGGTCTCGGTGTGAGTGGCTCGCAGGTCGTCATCGACGGCGACAACCTGGTGATCACGGTTCCCGGTGACGACGGGGCGCAGGCGCGCAGCCTGGGCCAGACCGCGCGACTGTTCATCCGCCCGGTGCTGAGCAGCCAGGCCGCCCCCGCACCGCAGCCCGGTAAGACCCCGGCCGCGCAGCCTCAGGCCCCGGCGACGGGCGACACCGCGCAGGCGGCGCAGGAGATCGAGAAGGCCAAGGCGGAGCGCCAGAGCACCGATCCCGCGGTGCAGAAGAAGGCGATGGATTCGATGGACTGCAAGTCCGCGGACCCGCTGCAGGGCAACGACGACCCGAAGCTGCCGCTGGTCACCTGCGACACCAAGGACTCGACGGTGTTCCTGCTCGGCCCGTCGATCATCGACGGCCAGGACATCTCGGACGCGTCCGCGCAGTTCGACAGCCAGCAGTCACAGAACCTGGTGCAGCTGACCTTCAAGTCCTCCGCGAGCCAGACCTGGGCGGACTTCACCAGCAAGAACCTCGGCAAGCAGGCCGCGTTCACTCTCGACTCGCGGGTCGTCAGCGCGCCGGTCATCCAGGGCGCCACCCCGGCCGGCAGCCCCACCTCGATCACCGGCCAGTTCACGATGCCGCAGGCGAAGGATCTGGCGAACACGCTCAAGTACGGTTCGCTGCCGCTGTCGTTCGCGTCGTCCGACGCACAGACGGTCTCCGCGACGCTGGGGCTGTCCTCGCTCAAGGCGGGCCTGCTCGCCGGTGCGGTCGGCCTCGTGCTGGTGCTGGTGTACTGCCTGATCTACTACCGGATGCTCGGCGTGATCACCGCACTGTCGCTGGTGTTCTCCGGTCTGCTGGTCTACGGCGTGCTGGTGCTGTTGGGCCGCTACATCAACTACACGCTGGACCTGGCGGGCATCGCGGGTCTGATCATCGGCATCGGTACCACCGCCGACTCGTTCGTCGTCTACTTCGAACGAATAAAGGACGAGATGCGCGAGGGCCGCAGCTTCCGGTCGGCGGTACCGCGCGGCTGGTCCCGGGCCCGGCGCACCATCTTGTCCGGTAACACCGTGACCTTCCTCGCGGCGGCGGTGCTCTACGTGCTCGCCGTCGGCGACGTGAAGGGCTTCGCCTTCACGCTGGGCCTGACGACGATCACCGACCTGGTCGTGGTGTTCCTGGTGACCCATCCGCTGGTGCACGCGGCATCTCAGACGAATTTCTTCGCCAAGCCGGGCGTGAACGGGCTCGGGGCGATCACCCAGGTGGCCCGGGAACGCAAGTCGGCCGAGCGGGCCGCGGCGGCCGTGAAGGAGACCGCACGATGACCGACACCACCGACAACGACACCCAGGGCGGCTCGACGATGACCGAGTCGGACGACGTGAAGCTGCCCAAGCACAGCCTGCTCTCGCGGTTGTACACCGGCACCGGCGCCTTCGAGATCGTCGGCCGGCGCCGCGTCTACTACGCCGTCACCGTGGTGCTGCTGCTGATCTCGGTGCTGAGCATCGGCATCCGGGGCTTCAGCTTCGGCATCGACTTCGAGGGTGGCACCAAGGTCGAGTTCCCGGCCCAGGGCGCGACCACCTCCCAGGTCAGCGACGTCTACCACCAGACCTTCGGCACCGACCCGGTGTCGGTGCAGACCGCGGGTTCCGGTGGCAGCCAGACCATCCAGCTGCGCTCGGAGACGCTCGACGCGGCCCAGACGATCCGGCTGCAGAACGCGCTGTTCAACGAGTTCCACCCGACCGACCGCAACGGTCAGGCCACCCCGAACGCGATCAGCGTGTCGGCGGTGAGCTCGACGTGGGGCGGCGAGATCACCAAGAAGGCGCTGATCGCGCTGGTGGTGTTCCTGGTGATCGCGGCCATCTACATCACGATCCGCTTCGAGCGGGACATGGCGATCTCCAGCCTCATCTCGCTGTTCTTCGACATGGTCATCACCGCGGGCATCTACTCGCTCGTCGGCTTCGAGGTGTCGCCGGCGACCGTGATCGGTTTCCTGACGATCCTCGGCTTCTCGCTGTACGACACCGTCGTCGTGTTCGACAAGGTCGAGGAGAACACTCGCGGCGTGACCCACCTGACCCGGCGCACCTACGCCGAACAGGCCAATCTCGCGGTCAACCAGACGCTGATGCGCTCGATCAACACCACGCTGATCTCGATCCTGCCGGTACTCGGGCTGCTGGTGGTCGCGGTGTGGATGCTCGGCGTGGGGACGCTCAAGGATCTCGCGCTGGTGCAGCTGATCGGCATCGTCGTCGGTGCCTACTCGTCGATCTTCACCGCCACGCCGATGCTGGTCTCACTCAAGGAGCGCGGACGCGAGATCGGTGCGCACACCAAGAAGGTGCTGAGCCGGCGCGCGGCCGCCGCGGCCAAGGCGGCTGGTGAGGGTGCCGCCGGGCAGGTCCAGAGCGGCCAGGTGCCGGGCTCCGGTGCCCGCACCGCGGCGGTGTCGGCGGGGGTCACCCCGGTCACCGTGCGGGCGGCAGGCGGCACCCCGCGGCCGGGCGTCCGGCCCACCGGAAAGCGGAAGAAGCGGTCCTGACCGGGGTGCGCCGGGCGGTGCCGGCGCTGATCGCGCTGGTGGTGCTGCTCGGCGTCGCCACGGCGTGCGGCGACGACGCCGCCGGGCCGGCGCACCCGGCCGACACCATCGGCTACGTCGTCGACGCACCGGTGTCGACGTACAACGCGGGTACCGTCGACGGCGCGGCCTCCGGGGCGCGTCAGGCGCTGGTGCGGGTGCTCCCCGGTTTCAGCTACCCCGCGCCATCGGGCCGTGCGTTGCCGGACACCGACTTCGGCATCGCGGCCGCCGAACCGGGGTCGCCGCGCACGATCGGCTACCGCATCAACCCGGCCGCCGTGTACTCCGACGGCGCCTCGGTCACATGTGACGACCTGGTGCTGGCGTGGGCCGCACACAGTGGACGGTTCCCCGGCTTCGACGCGGCCGACCGCACCGGCTGGTCGGACATCGACTCGGTGGACTGCCGGCCCGGCGCGAAGGACGCGACAGCGCACCTGCGCAGTGACCTCGCGGACTGGCGCAGCCTGTTCGGGGCCACCTCGCTGATGCCCGCGCACGTCGTCGCCCGGGCCACCGGCGTCGACGACATCGTCGGCGCGGTGCAACGCGGCGACCAGCGCGAACTCGGCGCGATCGCCCGGTTCTGGAACACCGGCTGGAAGCTGGCGCCCGGCCGGGTGGACCTGTCGCTGTTGCCGTCCGCCGGGCCGTACCGGATCGCCTCGTACGGCGCCGACGGCAAGCTGGTGCTCGTCGCCAACGAACGCTGGTGGGGGGATCCGCCGCGCACCGAGACGATCGCGGTGTTCGCCCGCGGAGCCACCTTCGACGAGCGCGCGCTGGCCGAAAGAACAGACGCCGGGCAGGTCGACGTCGTGGACATCGGTGCCGGCGCGCTCGGCGACGGCGTCGGCGCGGGGTTCACCAGCACGACCACCCCTGCCATGAACACCGAACAGCTGATCCTGCGCACCGAGGGGGCGCTGGCCTCCGCGGGGGCGCGGCGGGCGCTGGCCTCCTGCGTGCCGCGGCGCGACCTCGCCGACCGCATACTGACACCGCTGTACGGCAAGTCCGGTGCGTCGCTGGACACGCACCTGCAGTTGCCCGGCACCGCACTGTATCCGCGCACTGCGGCCGTCGTCGGGGACCGCTTCGCGGTGCCGGACATCGGGGCCGCGCGGTCCGCGGTGGCGGACGCGGGCGTCGGCGCGCTCACCGTGCGGATCGGCTACCTGGCCCCGGACGCCCGGCGGGCGCGGACGGTGTCGCAGATCGCGGCGGCCTGCCGCCCCGCGGGCATCACGGTCGTGGACGCCGGATCGCGGCTGTTCACCCCGTCGGCGCTGCGGGCCGGCACGGTCGACGCGGTCCTCGGCGGCACCTCGGCCACCTCCGGTGCGGGTGGGGCGGCGCCGGCCACCGTGCGCGGGGCCGGACTGCGCAGCGGCAACGGGGCGAACATCGGCGGCTACGCGAACGACCGGATCGACGCGATCGTCGACCGGCTCGCGACGCTGCCCGACGAGGTCGGCGCCGAACAGTCGGACCTGTCGACCGAGGCCGAGCGGATCCTCTGGCAGGATCTGCCGAGCATCCCGCTGTTCCTGCAGCCGCGGACAATCGCGGTCGCGTCCGGGATCAGCGAGGTCCGCGCCAACCCGACCTGGGCCGGAGCGGGGTGGAACATGGACAGATGGACGCTGCACAGATGAGCGAGGGCATCCCGGTGACCGAACAGGACGTGACGGGTGAGAGCGGGACCGGCCGGGGCCGGACGGCCGACGGGCCGGGCGACGCGGATCTGCGGCGACGTGCGGCGGCGTCGGTGCAGCGGCTGACCCGGAGCGTGGCGGACTTCCCGCAACCCGGCGTGCAGTTCGCGGACCTGACCCCGGTCTTCGCGGACGCGACCGGGCTGCGCGAGGTGATCGACGCCCTGGCGGCGGCCGCGCACGGCCGGGCCGACCTTGTCGCCGGGATCGACGCGCGCGGCTTCCTGCTCGGCTCCGGGGTGGCCCTGGCAGCAGGGACCGGGGTGCTCGCGGTCCGCAAGCAGGGCAAGCTGCCGCCACCGGTGCTGTCGCAGACGTACCAACTCGAGTACGGCAAGGCGGGACTCGAGGTGCCCGCCGACGCGATCGCGCTCGAGGGTCGTCGGGTGCTCGTCGTCGACGACGTGCTCGCGACCGGCGGCACCGTGTGTGCGACCGTGGACCTGCTCACCCGGGCCGGCGCCGAGGTGATCGGGGTGGCGGTGGTGATGGAACTGGAAGGCCTCGGTGGTCGCGACCGGCTCACGGTCCCACTGACATCCTTGGTGGCAGTCTGAGTACTAGAGTCGACTGGTGCGGCGGTCTCCGGATCCGGTTTCAGCGCACCGGATGAGCGGCCCACACAGGCAGGAGGCGATGGCGTGACCCAGGATCTCGGCTCGGCCAAGCAGACACCGCCCACCGACGGCACCCCGCCGGAGTCGCGGCGGACCTCCGAGGTTCCCGCCGGGTCGATGTCGGCGTCGCGACGGGTGCGAGCGCGGCTGGCCCGCCGCATCACCGCGCAGCGGCACCTCCCGATCAAACCGGTGCTCGAACCGCTGGTCGCCCTGCACCGCGAGGTGTATCCGAAGGCGGATCTGGCCCAGCTCCAGCGCGCGTACGACGTCGCCGAGCAGCGGCACTCCGGGCAGTTCCGCAAGTCCGGCGACCCGTACATCACCCACCCGCTGGCGGTGGCGAACATCCTCGCCGAACTCGGCATGGACACGACCACGCTGATCGCGGCGCTGCTGCACGACACCGTCGAAGACACGGGATACTCGCTCGAGGAGCTGTCCGGCGAGTTCGGCGATGAGGTCGCCCACCTGGTCGACGGCGTCACCAAGCTGGACAAGGTGGCGCTCGGCTCGGCCGCCGAGGCCGAGACCATCCGCAAGATGATCATCGCGATGGCCCGCGACCCGCGAGTGCTGGTGATCAAGGTGGCCGACCGCCTGCACAACATGCGCACGATGCGTTTCCTGCCGCCGGAGAAGCAGGCGAAGAAGGCGAAGGAGACCCTCGAGGTCATCGCCCCGCTCGCGCACCGGCTCGGCATGGCGACGGTCAAGTGGGAACTCGAGGATCTCGCGTTCGCGATCCTGCACCCGAAGAAGTACGAGGAGATCGTCCGGCTCGTCGCGGACCGGGCGCCCTCGCGTGACACCTACCTGGCCAAGGTGCGTCAGGAGGTCGGCACCACGCTGGCCGCCTCGCGCATCGACGCGACCGTGGAGGGCCGGCCCAAGCACTACTGGTCGATCTACCAGAAGATGATCGTCAAGGGCCGCGACTTCGACGACATCCACGACCTGGTCGGCATCCGCATCCTGTGCGACGAGATCCGCGACTGCTATGCGGCGGTCGGCGTCGTGCACTCGCTGTGGCAGCCGATGGCCGGCCGGTTCAAGGACTACATCGCGCAGCCGCGCTACGGGGTGTACCAGTCGCTGCACACCACCGTGGTGGGGCCGGAGGGCAAGCCACTCGAGGTGCAGATCCGCACCCGCGAGATGCACCGGACCGCCGAGTTCGGCATCGCCGCGCACTGGCGGTACAAGGAACTCCGCGGGAAGAACGGGGCGCGGCACTCCGATTCCGCCGAGGTCGACGACATGGCGTGGATGCGCCAACTGCTCGACTGGCAGCGTGAGGCCGCGGACCCGGGTGAGTTCCTCGAGTCGCTGCGCTACGACCTGGCGGTCAAGGAGATCTTCGTCTTCACCCCCAAGGGCGACGTGGTCACGCTGCCGGCCGGGTCGACGCCGGTGGACTTCGCGTACGCCGTGCACACCGAGGTCGGGCACCGGTGCATCGGCGCGCGGGTCAACGGCCGTCTCGTCGCGCTCGAACGCAAGCTCGAGAACGGCGAGGTCGTCGAGGTCTTCACCTCCAAGGCGCCGAACGCCGGGCCGAGCCGCGACTGGCAGACGTTCGTCGCCTCGCCGCGGGCGAAGGCGAAGATCCGCCAGTGGTTCGCCAAGGAACGCCGGGAGGAGGCGCTCGAGGCGGGCAAGGACGCGATCATCAAGGAGGTTCGCCGCGGCGGGCTTCCGTTGCAGCGCTTGATGAACGGCGAGTCGATGGGCGCCGTGTCGCACGAGCTGCGCTATCAGGACATTTCGGCGCTGTACACGGCGGTCGGCGAGGGGCACGTCTCCGCGCAGCACGTGGTGCACCGGTTGGTGGCGCACTTCGGCGGTGTCGGCGGGGTCGAGGAGGAGTTGGCCGAGCGGTCGACCCCGTCGACCATCCCGACCCGTAAGCGCCAGAGCGCGGACTCGGGCGTGCTGGTGACCGGTGCGCCCGGCGTGATGGCCAAGCTGGCCAAATGCTGCACCCCGGTGCCGGGCGACCAGATCATGGGGTTCGTCACCCGCGGCGGCGGCGTCAGTGTGCACCGCACCGACTGCACCAACGCCGGATCGCTGCAGCAGCAGTCCGAGCGGATCATCGACGTCGAATGGGCGCCGGGGCCGTCGTCGGTGTTCCTGGTGGCCATCCAGATCGAGGCGCTCGACCGGCACCGGCTGCTCTCGGACGTGACCAAGGCGCTCGCCGACGAGAAGGTCAACATCCTGTCGGCGTCGGTGACGACGTCCGGCGACCGGGTCGCGGTCAGCAAGTTCACCTTCGAGATGGGCGATCCCAAGCACCTCGGCCACGTGCTCAACGTGGTGCGCAACGTCGAGGGCGTCTACGACGTCTACCGGGTCACCAGCGCATCCTGAGTCATCGGTACCGGCGTTTCGCGGGCGGACGGCGCCGCCGCGCCGGATAATCCTATCCATGACCGAGTCCGCTTTTCCCGACGTCCGCTGGGGTTCCGAGACCAGCGTGCTGCGGCGGCCCGCGGCGGCGTTCGCCGCGACCCGGCCGGGCTCCTGGGTCCTGCGCAACCTCAGCGGCCTGGACCGGCGGGTGCTCGAACGCTCGCGCGGCCGGTTGACCGTGCTGGGTCCGATCGGCGCACCGGTGGTGCTGCTCACCACGACCGGTCGCAAGTCCGGGCAGCCACGCATCAGCCCGCTGCTGTATGTGCGTGAAGATGATCGGATCTTCGTGGCGGGCAGCAACTTCGGCGGCGAGCGGCATCCGGGGTGGACGGCGAATCTGCGGGCCGATCCACACGCCACGGTTACCATCGGCGGCCGTGATCTGCCGGTACGGGCCACCGAGTTGGAGGGCGAGGAACGTGAGCGCATCTATGCGGAGTTCATGGAGATGGTTCGCGTGTACGACGTCTATAGAGGCCGCACGGACCGCGAGATCCGGGTGTTCGCGCTGGCCCGGTCCGATCCGAGGGGCTGATCCACGGTGAGCGGCGCAGCCGAGGCGATCGACCTGCTCGAGCGGGCGGTGCGCCAGAGCGCGCAGGTGATCGGGGCGATCGGCGTCGATGCGCACCACCTCCCGACGCCGTGTCCCGAATGGGACGTGCAGGCGCTGGTGCGGCACGTCATCGGTCAGGATCTGCGCAACTTCGCCGCGGCAGCGTGCGGCGGCACCCCCGACTGGCTGGCGCCGCCGCGCGCACTCGGGCCCGACTGGGTCGCGCAGTTCGACGCGGGAGCCGCCGAGGTGCTCGCGAACTGGCGCGCCGCGGACCTGGACCGGGAGGTGGTGATGCCCAGCGGTGCGGCCGCGTCGCTCGGCAGCCGTGTCGATCAGCAGATCGCCGAGCTCACCGTGCACAGCTGGGACCTGGCGCGCGCCACCGGGCAGCGAGCCGAATTGGACCCGGCGCTGGCCGAGCGGTCGCTGGCGTGGGCGCGCCCGATGCTGCGGCCGCAGTTCCGCGGACCGGACATGGCCTTCGGCGATGAGGTGCCGGTGCCCGAGACCGCGCCGGTCTACGACCGGCTGGCCGGTTGGTTCGGGCGGGACCCGCAGTGGGCGGGGGAGTCCGCCGGCGGATAGGCGCCGGGAGTGGTCGCGCTGTCTGGGGCGTGGCCGCCTGCCGCCAGCTTTCCGTTGGCACGGCCTCGGGGGTATGTGTCGTCGTGCGTCCAACGTTCGCACTGTCGCCGAACCGGAACAGTTCCAACTCCTCGGACTGTTCGAAAAGTCGGAATTGTTCATACTTTTGGTCGCGTACGACACAGCCGCCCAGATGGCGCCCTCCTGGTCGACGGCGTACCCCTCCCGGGGGCCGCGGACCGCGAGCTTTCAGGTTCGCCCGATGTCGATCGCCCTGATCTGCACCGGGATTCGCGGCCGACCGTCGCCCGGGCCGTTGCTGTCGTCTTCGCCGCCGGCGGCGATCCGGTCGAGCACCGGCAATCCGGGGGGGTCGACCCGGCCGAACACCGTGTACGTCCGTGGTAGCACGGTGTCGCGGTAGACGAGGAAGAACTGGCTGCCGCCCGAATCGGGCACGCCGCGATTGGCCAGCGCCACCGTGCCCCGCGGATACACCACCGTGCTGTCTCCCCCGGCGCTGCCACCGCCGGCTGCGGGTGCGAGTCCCAGCGGCAGCTCGTCGGGCACCACATAGCCCGGTCCGCCCGCGCCGGTGCCGGTCGGGTCGCCGCACTGCAGTACGAACACCGCCGCGGGTGGCGCGGTGAGCCGGTGGCACGGGGTGTCGACGAAGTAGGTCTGCTCGGTCAGGCTCACGAAGCTGTGCACCGTGCACGGCGCCCGGTCGCGGTCGAGGGTCAGCGGGATCTCGCCGGCGGACGTGTGCACCAGCGCCGCGACCGTGCCGGTCCGGGAGACGTCCGCGGTGCTCGGCTTCTGCGCCGGCCGGGCCGCGGCGTCGGTGCCGGTGGGGTAGGAGCAGGTCAGCGAGGTCGGCGTGGCGGGTGTGCCCGAGGTGGTGCACGCCGCGCAGGTGGCCGCCGCGGTGACCGCCAGCAGGCCGGCGGTCACCGCGCGCGGGAGCCTCACGCCTTGACGGTGGCCGTCTTGATCTGCACCGGTTCCTTCGGCGCGCCGTCGCCGGGGCCGTTGGTCCCGGTGTCGCCCTTGGCGGCGATCGCGTCGATGGTCTTGAGGCCCTGCTCGTCGATGGTGCCGAACACTGTGTAGTTCGGCGGCAGCGGCGAATCCTTGTAGACGAGGAAGAACTGGCTGCCGTTGCTGCCCGGCGCGCCGGTGTTCGCCATCGCGATGGTGCCGCGCTTGTAGTTCGCCGGTTGCTGCAGCTGCGGGGCGTCGGCCGGGAACTGGTCGGTCGGGAACTCGTTGTCGAAGCCGTAGCCGGGACCGCCGGTGCCCTTGCCGGTCGGGTCGCCGCACTGCAGCACGTAGATGCCGTTGGTGGTCAGGCGGTGGCACGGGGTGTCGTTGAAGTACCCCTGCTTCGCGAGGCTGACGATGCTGTTGACCGTGCACGGCGACTCCGCACGGTTCAGCGTCATGCCGATCGGGCCGTCGCTGGTGCTGAGCGCGACGTCGACGGTGCCGGTGGCGGGCACGCCGGTGGTCGGCGGCGCGGAGACCGGCTTGGCGGCGGGGCCGCCCCCGGCCGGGTACTTGCAGTCCACGGTCGCCGGCAGTGCGTGCGCGCGGGCCGTCGGCAGCGCGGCGCCGGTCGGCTCCGCGGGCGTCGTGGTCGCGGCGTCCGCGGTGGTGGCGTTGTCGCCGCCCTGGTTCAACCCGACGATCAGCGCGACCACGCCCACGATGACGACCACACCGATCGCGGAGCCGGCGATGGTCAGTTGCTTGCGCTTGCGGGCCCGCTGCGCCCGTCTCTCCAACTGACGCTCGAGCTTCCGTTTGGCGGCTTCGCGGCGTTGCTCGTTGCTGGGCACTGCGGATCCTCTCGTGGGTATCGTCGTGTGGGGCGATCGCCGCGCACGACGGTCGTCACCCGCGCGACTGCGCATGGGCGGGCTCGGCAGGAGTGTGCCAGCCGATCCTGAGAAACGGCTGACTCCGCTGGCAGCCTAGGCTGGACGCGGCGTGCGACCACAATCGCCCGGCCCCACGATTGCCCCCGACCTAGGAGCCCCCACCGTGCTCGTGACCGGATTTCCGGCCGGAATGTTCCAGACGAACTGCTACATCCTGGCGCTCGGCGAGGGCGAGCCCGGCCGGCGCGGCGAGTGCCTGGTCGTCGATCCCGGACAGGACGCGACCGGCCCGCTGCGTGAGCTGCTCGACCAGATGCACCTGGCCCCGGCCGCAGTGCTGCTCACCCACGGACACCTCGACCACACCTGGTCGGTGGCGCCGGTGTGCGAGGAGTACGGCGTGCCCGCGTACATCCATCCCGAAGACCGTTACATGCTCACCGATCCGGGCCGCGGCATCGGCCCGGCGATGGGGTCGATGATCGCGGGTGTCGAGTTCCGCGAACCCGAGACCGTCATCGAGCTCGCCCAGGGCGACGAGCTCACCCTCGCGGGCATCGACCTGGTCGTCGACCACACTCCCGGGCACACGCAGGGCTCGGTGTGCCTGCGCACCACTGCCGCGACGGCCGACGGGCCGGTGCCGATCGCGCTGACCGGCGACACGCTGTTCGCCGGGTCCATCGGACGTTCCGACCTGCCGGGCGGCGACCATGAGCAGCTGCTCGAGTCGATCGCCGAGCGGCTGCTTCCGCTGCCCGACCAGACCGTCGTGCTGCCCGGGCACGGCGGCAACAGCACCATCGGCCGCGAGCGGGTCACCAACCCGTTCCTGGCCGGACTCGCACGAAAGGCACAGTGAGCACCCGTGGCAGAGCAGAAGGACGGCCGGCAGGCCGCTGGACAGCAAGACAGGGTCACCAGGTTCTCCGCGCCCAAGGGCGTCCCGGACTACGTGCCGCCGGCCTCGGCCGAGTTCGTCGCGGTCCGTGACGGGCTGATCGGCGCCGCCCGACTGGCCGGTTACGGGCACATCGAGTTGCCGGTCTTCGAGGACACCGGGCTGTTCGCCCGCGGCGTCGGCGAGTCCACCGACGTCGTCACCAAGGAGATGTACACGTTCGCCGACCGCGGCGACCGCTCGGTCACGCTGCGGCCCGAGGGCACCGCCGGGGTGATGCGCGCGGTCATCGAACACGGCCTCGATCGCGGCCAGCTGCCGGTCAAGCTGTGCTATTCGGGACCTTTCTTCCGCTACGAGCGCCCGCAGGCCGGCCGCTACCGCCAGCTGCAGCAGGTCGGCGTCGAGGCCATCGGCGTCGACGATCCGGCGCTCGACGCCGAGGTCATCGCGATCGCCGACGCCGGCTTCCGCTCGTTGGGGCTGACCGGGTTCCGGCTCGAGATCACCTCGCTGGGCGACGACACCTGCCGGCCGAAGTACCGGGAGTTGTTGCAGCAGTACCTCTTCGCGCTCGACCTCGACGAGGACACCCGCCGCCGCGCCGAGATCAACCCGCTGCGGGTGCTCGACGACAAGCGCAAGGAGGTCCGCGAGATGACCGCCGCCGCGCCGCTGATGCTCGACCACCTGTCCGACACGGCCAAGGGGCACTTCGAGGAGGTGCTCGGCCACCTGGACGCGCTGGGCGTGCCGTACACCGTCAACCCGCGGATGGTGCGCGGCCTCGACTACTACACCAAGACCACCTTCGAGTTCGTCCACGACGGTCTCGGCGCGCAGTCGGGTATCGGCGGCGGCGGACGGTACGACGGCCTGATGGCGCAGCTCGGCGGACAACCGTTGTCCGGCATCGGGTTCGGGCTCGGGGTCGACCGCACGATGCTGGCGCTCGAGGCGGAGGGCAAGGTCGTCGTCGGCCCCGCCCGCTGCGAGGTGTTCGGCGTGCCGCTCGGCGACGACGCGAAGCGCACGCTGGTGACGATCGCCGGGCAGTTGCGGGCCGCCGGCATCCGGGTCGACCTGGCCTACGGCGGCCGCGGCGTCAAGGGCGCCATGAAGGCCGCCGACCGGTCGGGTGCGCGGTTCGCGCTGGTGCTCGGCGACCGGGACCTCGAGGAGGGCGTGATCGGGGTCAAGGAACTCGCCACCGGTGATCAGCAGTCGATCCCGCTGGACACGGTGGTCGCCGAACTCGGTGCGCGCCTTGTCTGACGGTCCCGGGATCGACGGTCCGGCAACCGGCGGTCCGGTCGCGGACGAAGTCGCGTTGGACCTGGTCCCGGTCGAGCTGATCGCCCGCCAGATCCGGCGGATGGCCGCCGTGGTGGTGGCCATCGCGCTGGTCGTCGCCGTCGTGTGCGGGATCTTCCTGCCGTGGGCGGTGGCGGTCATCGTCGGTGTCGTGCTGGCGGTGCCGGGTCTGCTCACCGCGGCTGTCGCGCTGCGCCGCCGAATCCGGTTGACCGACACCGTGATCACCGCGCGCGGACTGCGCACCGTGCGGGTGGACGCGGCCCGCGCCGATGTGGTCGAGCTGCTGGTGCGGCCGGGCCGGATAGCGCAGGTCCTGCTGCGGGTCGCCGACGGCGGCCGGTCGGTGACCGTGCCGTTGGCTCTGTACGCCGAGCAGGGTGCCCGCGAGTTGCCGCTGCTGGCGATGCGCCGGCTGGCCGACGCGCTGGCGTCGGGGGAGTCGCCGGGCGCGGCCGCACTGTCCGCGGTGCTCGTCGAGCAACTGCGGGCCGAGGCGCGCGAGGCCGGCGCGGGCGAGCGGCCGCTGTATCGGGCCACCCGCGGCGCGGCCGAGTCGGCGCGGCGGCCGGTCACGCTCAGCGCCGCGCAGGTCGCTGCCCTGCTGAACTGAAGCCGGTCCGTGCGACCGGACCCGCGTGCGGGCGGGCCCGGTCCGGACCTCAGGCCTCGACGGCGACCGGGATCCCGGCGTCCTCGGTGATCGCCGCGGTCAGCCGCTGCGCGGTCTCGTAGAGGGCGTCGACCGACCCCTGATAGCCGAGCATGCGGATCGCGGCGTCGGCGAACAGGCGCGGCGGGTGCAGCGGCGCGTGCGCGCCGGCCATGTTGTCGGACCGCTCGTTGATCACCGACTCGACCAGACGGAACGGCAGACCGGCGAGCGCCTCGCGCGGGGCGGCCCAGTCCTGCGGGACCTTCAGCTCGTCGAGGGCGCGCAGCGCCAGTGCGCGGTAGGCGTCCATGAGCTCGGTGCGGCGGGCGCGGAACCCGGCGAAGTCGGCGGACCGGATCACCGGCAGCAGATAGAGCGCGCCGAGGTTCCACCGGCCGGAGCTCAGGTGCACCGCGTCGAACAGCATGAGCGTGTACAGCAGTTCGGTGGCCGGGCCGTCGTGTTCGGCGAGTCGTTCGGCGAACTGCTGCGGCGCCCGCACGGTATCGGCGAGCAGCGCATCGAGGATCTCGTGCTTGGTCGAGAAGTGGTGGTACAGCGAGGCCTGGCGGATGCCGACGGACTCGGCGATCGCGCGCGTCGATGTTGCCGCATAACCCTTTTCGGTGAACAGTTCCGCCGCGGCGTCGAGGATCTCCTCGCGAGCGGTCTGTCCGGGGCGGCGTGGTTCGGTGAGCCGGGGCCTGCCCGGTCCGGCGGTGGTCGTCACGCCTTTATGATGACAGTTATTCCTGGGAGATCGCTGGCAGGAAGGATGGGAAATCGCTGTTGACGCGGGTCCCGCTTGACAGCACCTAGAACGAGTGTTCGACTTGCGGGTATGCGATGGGCCGGGCAGACACTCGATGTGGACGACGGTGCGTTGCCCGGGCTCGAGCGGGCCGGGCTGGTGCGCAGCGTCGCCACTCCCGAGTTCGAGGGCGTGACGTTCCACGAGGTGCTGTGCAAGAGCGCGCTGAGCCGGGTTCCGGACGGGTCGGCGCTGCCGTTCCGGTGGTCGATCAACCCGATGCGTGGGTGCCTGCACCAGTGCCGCTACTGCTTCGCCCGGCCCACGCACGAATACCTGGACCTGGACGCGGGCCGGGATTTCGACTCGCAGATCGTGGTCAAGGTCAATGTCGCCGCGGTGTTGCGCCGCGAACTGGCCCGCCGGTCGTGGAAGCGTGAGCCGGTCGCGTTGGGCACCAACACCGATCCCTATCAGCGCGCGGAGGGCCGCTACCGGCTGATGCCCGCGATCATCGGCGCGCTCGCCGAGTCCGGCACACCGCTGTCGATCCTCACCAAGGGCACGCTGTTGCGCAGGGACCTGCCGCTGCTCGGCCTCGCCGCCCGGCAGGTGCCGGTGTCGGTGGCCGTGTCGCTGGCCATCGGCGACCCGGATCTGCAGAAGGCGATCGAGCCGGGCACGCCGTCACCGGCCGCGCGGCTCGACCTGATCCGCGCGATCCGCGAGGCGGGGCTGGAGCCGCATGTGATGGTCGCCCCGGTGATCCCGTATCTGACCGACGGCAAACGCGACCTCGACGAACTGTTCGGTCGGATCGCCGCGGCCGGCGCGCACAGCGTGACCGTGTTCCCCATGCATCTGCGCGGCAGCACCCGCGGCTGGTTCCTCGGCTGGCTGGCCGAGGCGCACCCGGCGCTGGTGCGGCGCTACCGTCAGCTCTACGGCCGCGGCGCCTACGTGCCGGCCGAGTACAAGGCGTGGCTGCGGGCCCGGGTCGACCCGCTGCTCGATGCGCACGGTCTGAGCCAGGGAGAGCGCGAGCAGGCCGACCGCGCGCAGGGCCCGGCGGCGGGACGCTCGCCAGGGCTGCACGACGACGCCCGGCCACCCGCGCTCACGTTGTTCTGACAGTTACGGCTCCGTCGGCGTGAGCTGCTCGCGCACCGCGCGGTCGTGGCCCTTCCGGTCGTAGTACCGGGTCGCGATCAGCCCGATGGCCGCGCCGATGGCCAGCCCGATCGCGGCCATGATCGCCGCGTGGGCGAGGCCCGCGTCGAGCCGGCCGCCGAAGTACAGCAGCGCGCGGGTGCCGACGAACACCTGGTGCATCGGCTCGAATCCGGCCAGCCACTGATAGAAGCCGGGTGTCGCCTCGAGCGGGATGGTGCCGCCGGACGACGGCAGCCCGAAGACGACGAAGACCAGCAGGTTCACCAGCAGTCCGACGCTGCCGAAGATCGCCATCACCGAGACGGTGGAGACGCCGATCGCGGTGATCACCAGCACCCCGTACTCCCAGATCAGCAGCACGTTCGGCAGCGGCATGCCGAGCAGGTGCCCGATCCACAGGTACAGCGCCGACACCACCATCGCCATGAGCAGCACCAGCACCCACTTGACCAGCAGCGTCTGGGTGCGGGTCAGCTCGACCCGGTCGCGGAAGATGTAGCGGGGCCCGAACTCGGCCGGGACGAAGCCCAGCTGGCTGTCGACCAGCGTGTGGATGATGGTGCTGCCGGTGAACCCGGCGAGCGTGAGCAGCAGCGCGAAATAGAACGCGGACAGGCCGAGCCCGGTGTCGGCGGGGAGCGGGTTGTGCGCGACCGTGTGCACGGTGATCGGGTCGGAGAGCACATAGGTCGCGGCGGCGGACAGCGGCGGACTGCCGGGCCGGGCCGCGAGCTGGTTCTGCACCAGCGGGGTCAGCGTGGTGCTGACGGTCTTGCTCACCTGGGTCAGCGCCTGGTCGGTGATCGTCTGCACGAACTGCACGCTGACGCTGCCCGCGCGCGGATTGGTCAGCACCGTCACGACCGGCTTGTCGACGGGCTTGTCCGTCAGCACCGCGGCCCCCAGCGCCACCGTCTGGGCGCTGAAGTCCACCGGGATGACGATGGCGCCGTAGATCTTTCCCGAATCGAGCTGCGCCTGGGCGGTGCTCATGTCGAGCCGGCGCAGGTCGACCTTCCGGTGGTCGATCTGTGCGAGCAGCCCGTTCGTGATCTCGCCGCCGAGGTCGACTTTCTGCACACCGCCGGCGGACGGCAGATCGGTGCCGGCGTCCTGGTCTACGACCGCGATGGGGAAGTGCGAGAGGTGTTTGATCGGGTTGAGCATGCTGCCGAGGTACAGGGCGCCGAGCAGTCCCATCACGATCCCGACGACGACCAGCGGGCCCAGCCAGAAGACCGGCTTGCGCAGCGCGTGCTTCGGGGCCGGCGCTCGCGGGCCGGCCGGCTGAGTGCTGCCCGGGTGGTCGTCGTTCGCCGCGTCGCCCCCGGCGCTCACATCACCAGATACTTCTGTGCGAGTTCCTCGACCCGGTCGTCGCCGGCGGAGGTCAGCTCGGTCAGATCGGCCTCGAGCGCATCGAGATTCGGATTGGCCTCCAGGGTGGCCGCCGCCTGGCCGGAGCGACCGCCGTTGTCGAGGATCAACCGCTTGATCTTGCTGCCCACTCGGTCGCGCAACGATTCACTCATACGCTCATCCTCACCCCGGCGGCCTCGCTCCGCCACCGGTTCAGGCAGGCCGGAACATCGCCGACATCTTCGCCTGCCACGCGCGGGCCTCGTCGGTGATGGTTCCCAGTTCCTCGGCGCGCTTACACCAGCCCATCGCCATCGAGGAGAACTCCAGAGGGTTGTAGACATCCTCCTCGCACGACCACTGCCCGTCGCCCGCGTAGGTGAGGATCGTCAGGTTCGCCGCGGTGTACACGCTGCCGTCGCCCGGGTCGCGCATCGGGTTGTCGATCTCGCAGACGATGCGGTCGCGCTCCTCGTCGACGACGAACCAGTTCGCCGGGAACTCCGTCATGTGGCTGCCGGGGAAGCTCGTCATCGTCTTGAGCGCCCACGCGCGGACGGCCTCGCGGCCGTGGAACGTGCCGTAGGAGTGCTCGATGTACTCGACGTCCTCGGTGAACAGGTCGACGAACAGGTTCCAGTCGCCGGACTTGGCGGCGCGGTCGACGGTCGCCTGGAACTGCGCGAACGCCTCGGTCAATTCGGCCTTGCTGAAGGTGCCCATGCGGTGAGGCTAGCGCAGAACTGGAACGCGTTTCAGTGGATCCGTTCGCTCGGCCGGAGAGGTGCGCGGTGGCAGGATCGAGACGTGAATTCCGCGAACCTCACCCGTGACGAAGTCTCCGCCCGCGCCCGTGCGCTGGAGGTGATCGGCTACCGCGTCGAGCTGGACCTGTCCGGCGCGCCGGACCTGTCGCAGCCTGGATTCGCCACGGTGACCACGGTCGAGTTCACGGCGACCGAGCCGCAGACGTGGCTGGACTTCCTGGGGCCGTCGGTCGAGGTGGTCACCGTGAACGGGACGGCGGTGCCGGTGGAGTTCGACGGCGCCCGCATCCGGCTGCGGGAGTTGGCCGAACGCAACGTCGTCACGGTGACCGCGACCGGCGCCTACAGCCGCTCGGGCGAGGGCCTGCACCGCTTCCACGATCCCGCCGACGGACAGACGTATCTGTACACCCAGTACGAACCGGCGGATGCGCGCCGGGTGTTTGCGTGCTTCGAGCAGCCGGACCTCAAGGCGCCGTTCACGTTCCGGGTGACTGTGCCGGCCGGGTGGCTGGTCGTCTCGAACCAGGCCGCGGAGGACGCCACGCTCGACGGCGGGCGGCAGACGGTGACGTTCGCGCCGACGCTGCCGATCTCGACGTACCTGACCGCGGTGGTCGCCGGGCCGTACCACCGTGTCGAATCCTCTTGGACCCGAGGCGACCTCACGGTTTTGCTGGGTGTGCTCTGCCGCGCCTCGCTCGCCGGCCATCTCGACGCCGACGAGATCGTCGAGGTGACCGCGCAGGGGCTGGACTTCTACGCCGAGCACTTCGAGTACCCGTACCCGTTCGGCAAGTACGACCAGGTGTTCGTGCCCGAATACAACCTGGGGGCAATGGAGAACCCGGGCTGCGTGACGTTCACCGAGTCGTACGTGTTCCGCGGCAAGGCCACCGCCGCGCAGCACCAGCGGCGGGCGAACACGATCCTGCACGAGATGGCGCACATGTGGTTCGGCGACCTGGTGACCATGCGCTGGTGGGACGACCTGTGGCTCAAGGAGTCCTTCGCCGACTACATGGGGGCGCTCGCGTGCGCGGAGGCCACCGAGTTCACCGACGCGTGGGTGGCGTTCGCGAACGGGCGCAAGGCGTGGGCGTACTCGCAGGACCAGTTGCCGACGACGCACCCGGTCGTCGCCGACATCGTCGACCTCCAGGCGGCGAAGCTGAACTTCGACGGCATCACCTACGCCAAGGGTGCGAGCGTGCTCAAACAGCTGGTCGCCTACGTGGGCAGCGACGCGTTCTTCGCCGGCGCACGGCGGTACTTCCGCGACCACGCCTTCGGCAACACCACGCTCTCGGACCTGCTCGACGCGCTCGAACACGAGTCGGGCCGCGACCTGCGCGACTGGTCGCGGGCGTGGCTGCAGACCACCGGGGTCTCGACGATCCACTACGACGGCGCGGCGCTGGTTCAATCCGACCCGAGGCCGCACCGGATCGCGGTGGGCTGCTATGACTTCGACCGCTCCGGCGCGCTGGTGCGGGTCGATCAGGTCGCGCTCGACCTCGTCGAAGAGCGCACCCCGGTCGAGATGCCGCCGGCGGCGCTGACACTGATCAACGACGAGGACCGGACCTACGCGAAGGTGCGGCTCGACGAGCGCTCGCTCGCCACGGCCGAGCGCTCGCTCGACAAGGTCGCCGACCCACTGGCCCGGGGACTGATCTGGTCGGCGCTGTGGAACGCCTGCCGCGACGGCGAACTGGCGGTGTCGCGCTACCTGGACGCGGTGCGCGCGTTCGCGCCGTCCGAGCAGAACGTGTCGCTGCTGTCGGTGATCGTGGGCAACGCGTACTTCGCGGTGGATCACTATGTGCCCGAGGCGCAGCGTGCGGCGCGGTGGCGCGAGTGGCTGGACACCGCGTGGTCGGCGATGTCGGCCGCGGCGCCGGGGTCGGGCGAGCAGCTGACGTGGGCGCGCACGGTGGCCGGGCCGGCGGCGCACGACGATTCGCGGGCCGCCGAGATCCGCGCGCTGCTCGACGGGGCCGGGGCGGCGCCGGTGGGGCTGGAACTCGATCCGGACCTGCGGTGGGCACTGTGGCGCGCACTGGCGACGGTCGGTCGCGCCGACGCCGCGGACCTGGACGGGGAACTGGCGCGGGATGATTCGGCCGCCGGACGCACCGCGTGGCTGGGTGCGCTCGCAGCCCGTCCCGATCCGGCGGTCAAGGCCGAGACCTGGCGGCGCATCTTCGCGGACCGCGGGTTGTCGAACGACCGGCTCGACGCGCTGATCGGCGGCTTCGGGGCCGGCGGGCGCCGGGATCTCACGGCGCGGTTCGACGACGACTATTTCGCCGCGCTCGAGGCGGTGTGGTCGGGACGCAGCATCGAGATAGCCAGGCGGATCGTGATCGGGCTGTTCCCGCTCGCGGATTCGCTCGGCTCGGTGGACCGCTGGCTGTCGTCGCGGGCGGACGCGCCGGCCGCGTTGCGCCGCTTGGTGATCGAGCGACGCGACCACCTGGCGCGGGACCTGCGCGTCCGCGCGACGAACACCGGCGCCTGACCGAAGTCGGGTTCTGACTAGTCGACGCGGTGCAGAGTGTTGAAGTCGGTGTGGTGCAGTTCCTTGCCGATCTGCTCGAGCTTGAGCACCAGGTCGGACTTGTAGCTCAGGGTGCCGTCGTCGTTGAAGGTGAAGGTGCTCTCGAACGACTTCGCCTCGGCGCGACGCAGCAGGTACTTGTTCTGGACAAGTCCGTAGCAGGGGTCACCGGGCGTGGACGTGAAGGTCAGGGACCGTGAGTCGGGGGTGGCGTCGCCGCCGGCGAGGATCGCGAGCCCGCGGGGGACGGCGAAGTTGCGCAGCACCTGCCCCGTCGTCTCCTCCCACAGGAGATAGCCCACCTCGTCGTGGAAGGGATCCATGTCCTCTTCGCCGTGGCGCCACGCGACCATCTCGTACTTCACACCGTGCATGGACTGCTGGCCGTTCTCCACGATCGGGATGGGGCCTTCGAACCAGGCCTTTTCAAAGTAAGTGGTCTTCGCGATCTCGTCTTCTTTGTTGTGGTAAGAGCTGTCGACGCCGACGTTCCCCTCCCACTTGCCAACGAATTGTTCAAGGGGTCCAAGTACGCTCATGGACGCATGTTCGCACAACGCCGCTGCTTTGGCGGCAGAATCAATGGGGGAGCGTGCCTGGTGAAGTGGGGGTGGAGGCGTTGTGAAGAATCCGCTGGATCTGCTGCGCGGGGCGTTCGCGCCGCGGCCGGAAGGGCTCGAGGGACGTGACCCGGAATTCATCCGGGAGATGTTGCCGCGATTCTGGCTGGCGGCCCGGCTGTATTTCCGGGCGGAGGTGCACGGGTTCGAGAACGTGCCGGACGAGCCGGTGTTGTTCGTCGGTAATCACAGCGGGGGCGCGAACGTCCCCGACACCTACGTGTTCATCCTCGCCTATCACACGTATTTCACGGTCGAGGGGCGTCCGCTGGCGGGGCTGGCGCACCAGCTGATCATGCGGTTGCCGCTGGTCGGCGACTTCGCCCGCAAGTTCGGCATGATCCAGGCGGGGTCCGAGGGCGCCGCAGAACTGCTCCGACAGGGCGCGAACGTGCTCGTCTATCCGGGCGGGGACGTCGAGGCGCTGCGGCCGTGGCGCGATCGCAACCGGATCGTGTTCGACGGGCGCAAGGGCTTCCTGCGGCTCGCCCACGAGAACGGTGTCAAGATCGTGCCGGTGGTCGCCACCGGCGGGCAGGAGACCTTCTTCGTCCTCAACGACGGCCGGAGCACGGCGAAGGCGCTCGGGTTCGACAGGCTGCTGCGGGTCAAGTCGTTGCCGATCAGCCTCAGCGTGCCCTGGGGTGTGCTCCCCGCCGATCTGCCGCACGTGCCGTTGCCGGCGAAGATTCGGATCGAGGTGCTGCCGCCGATCGATCTGCAGGAACTGTACGGGGACGAGCCGGACTGGGACGTCGCGTACGACTACGTGACCTCGGTGATGCAGGTGGCGCTGTCCAAGCTCGCGACCAAGAGCGTCCTGCCGGTGGTCAGCTGATGCGCGCCATCACCCGGTCCGTGACGGTGCACCGGCCGGTCGACGAGGTCCGCGCCGCGGTGAGCCGGCCCGCGGACGTCATGGCGGTTGTGGGCGAGTTCGGCCGGACCGCACCGGTGGGGGAACGCGACGACGGCCCGCAGGTGTGGGAGGTGTTCATCGTCATCGGGACGATGTACGTCGGCGGCAAGGTGCAGGTCGAGGTGCCGGCCGACGGCGAGCTCGCCTGGCATTCGATCAGCGGGATCCGCAGCAGCGCCCACCTCCGGGTCACCGAGGACGGCGACGTCGCGCGGATCACCTCGACAGTCGGGTTCCACCTGGACGGACTGCTGTCCGGGATGGCGGCCACCGTGCTGCTGCGCGGACTCATCGGCCGCTACGCCGACGCCGTGCTCGAGCGGTTGCGGCATCGGATCGAATACGCGGAGTGATCGTATACGGGGAGTGACGGACCGAGCCGGTCCGTTCAGGCACGCCGGCCGGCCAGCCCCCGGACCCGCGCCTTGGCGATCTTGCCGCCCGGCGCCATCGGCATCTCGTCGACGACCATCAGGTGCTCCGGGAAGTATTCGCGGGTGATGCCCTGCCCGCGCAGCCAACCGGTCAGCTGGTCGAGGGTGAGCGGCTCGGCGCCGGCTGCCAGCGTGACGACCACGCACAACCGCTCGCCGAACACGTCGTCCGGCACGCCCACCGCGGCGACCATCGCGACCGACGGGTGCTCGCGCACATGGTCCTCCACCTCGCCCGCCGAAATGTTCTTGCCGCCGCGGATGATCAGATCCGCAAGCCGCCCCACGACCCGCAGTCGCCCGGATTCGTCGACCTCCACGATGTCGCCGAGCAGGATCCAGCCGTCGTCGGTGAACAGTTCAGCGTTCGCGCCGTCGTCGCCGAAATAGCCTTGCGAGCCGAGCGGGCCGTTGACCGCGGGCTGGCCGCGGCGGATGCCGGGCCCGGTGACCTCGCGGTCGCCGTCGAAGATGCGCACGTGCATCTCGTCGATCACATGGCCGCCCGTCGTCAGCCGGGTCTCGTCGTCGTCACGGACGGTGGTGGCGCTGGCCGCGCCGGTCTCGTTGGACCCGTAGAACTGCAGCACCTTCGCGCCGGTGATCAGTTCGAAGCGTTGCGCCTCCGCCCGGGGCACGGCCTCGCCCCCGGTGAACATCACCCGCAGTGAGGTCAGCTCCGTCAGCGGAGTGCCGGTGGCGTGCAGCATCATCCGGAACTGGGTGCTCACCGCGCCGAGGACGGTGGCGCGGTGTCGGGCCATCAGCGTGATGGCGCCGTCGGCGTCGAAGCGGCCCATCACCAGTGCGGGCCTGCCCAGCAGGGCGGGCAGGAAGTGCGCGGTCCACAGCCCGAACCCGAACGGTGCGGGCACGAACGAGGCGACCACCTCGTCGGCACCCATCTCGGCGTTGCGGCAGGCGATCGCCGCGAACGTCGTCCAGCGGCGCTGGGTCTGGGTGACCAGCTTTGGCCGGCCGGTGGTGCCCGAGGTGCTGTTGAGCAACGAGACGTCGTCGACGGTGAAGATCCGTTGCGGTGCGTGCCGGACCTCCTTGTGTTCGAAGGGTTCTCCGTCGACGAGGAGAATGTCCGCGTCGATCACGATGAGGTGGTCGACGGTGGCGCCCCGGGCGCACAACTCCGCGGCGAGGTCGGTCGCCGTCGTGCCCCTGTTCTCCCGCGAGGTCACCAGGACAGTGGCTCCGGAGGCGGCGGCGATGTGCGCCAGTTCGGCAACGCCCGAGCGGGCCCCGATCGCGGCGGCGAGCACGCCCGCGCGGTACGCGCCCACCGCGGTGGCGTGGAACTCGGCGGTGTCGGGCAGGTACACGGCCGCCGCGGAAACCTCGCCGAGCGAGAGCAGCGCGGCGCAGACGGCGTCGGCGGTGCGGTCGTACTGCGCCCAGGTCGTCGCGCCGTCCGGGGTGAGGTACGCCGGTGCGTCGGGTGTTGTCGCCGCGTGGTGACGCACCAATTCGCTGACGGAGAGCCCCGTCCAAGCCATCGGGTCGTCGGTGAAGGGCGCGGCAGGGATGGGGGCGGGCATGCCGCCATGATCTCCGGTCACCGGTGGCCGTGTCGACCGCCAGGTCCCACTGCACGGACGGCATTTCTCCTGCACACCGCCGAGCGTCCCGACTCACGCCCCGAGGGCCCGCACCGGTCTGCTTGGCAGCACATCCTGGCGTCGCTGTTTCTCCCCAGCCGGATGTTGTTTCCACAGCATCGATAAACCATCAGAATCTGATGGTTTATCGATGACGCTGGAAGCATGGGGGACACCACGAAACGGATGCTCGATCTGCTCGGTGCGCTGCGGGACGGTGACGGCGTTGCCGGCGCGGAACTCGTGGCGCGGCTGGGCGTGAGCGCCCAGACGGTGCAGCGCGACATCGAACGGCTGCGGAGTTACGGCTACGGCGTGGATGCGGGCCACGGGCGCCGCGCACGGTATCGGCTCGGCGCGGGCGACTCCATACCGCCTCTCGTCCTGGAGGACAAGGAGGCCGCGGCCGTGCTCACCGGACTGGCGCTGTGGGCGGCGGTCGCGGACTCGACCGGGGCGTCGGACGATCCGGCGGGAGACGCAGATTCGGCCGATCGTCTAATGCGCGCGCTGGACCGCCTTGTCCCGCAACGGGTGCGAGAAGGGGCCGCCGCTGCGACGGCGCGGATGCTGCCGACGATGGTCCGGGCGATGTCGACACCCGGCATGGACCTCGTGGTCTTGGTCGCACGGGCGATCGCCGAGCACGAACTGCTCGTCGTGACCCACACCCTGCGGGCGCAGGTGCGGGTGCGCAGGGTCACCGAGCCGTATCGGCTGATCCGCGGCAACCGGCGTTGGTACGTGCTGATGAGGCAGGTCGGCGATGAACAATGGTCGGCGCACCGGGTGGACAGGCTTCATGAGGTCGACCGCACCGGCACACACTTCGAGCCCCGGCCGCTGCCGAGGGATGCCGGAGACCTGTGGCTGGACCTGCGCGTCTGGTACGACCGCGGCCGCGGCCGAGCGGTCGGGTCGGGCGCGATACGGTGCGAGGATGCGCGGTGAGTACAAGGTTCCCGGTGGCAAGTTGGTGGTCGTCGATGTCGAGGCGGACGATGGGCGGTTGTCGCGGGTGTCGCTGTCCGGCGACTTCTTCCTCGAACCGGACGAGGCGCTCGAGGACATCGTCGCCGCGGTGACCGGGATGCCCGTCACCGCCGACGCGGTGAAGTTGGGTCAGGCGATCAGCGGCGCGCTCGACGACCAGGTGTCCATGATCGGCTTCACCCCCGAGTCCGTCGGCATCGCGATCCGGCGCGCGCTCGGCAAGGCGACCAGCTGGCACGATCACACCTTCGACCTGATCGAACCGGTGGTGCTCGACCCGGCGATGCACGTCGCACTCGACGAGGTGATCACCCGTGAGGTCGCGGACGGCAGCCGCAATCCGACGCTGCGGTTCTGGGATTGGGATTCGCCGCTGGTGGTGCTCGGCTCGTTTCAGTCGGTGCGCAACGAGGTCGACGAGGAGGCCGCCGCGCGGCACGGGATCGACATCGTGCGGCGTATCTCCGGCGGTGGCGCGATGTTCATGGAGCCCGGCAACTGCATCACCTACTCGCTGTCGGTGCCGGCCTCGCTGGTCGAGGGCCTGAGCTTCGAGCGGTCATATGAGTTCCTCGACCAGTGGGTGATGGGCGCGCTCGCCGACGTCGGCATCAACGCCCGCTACGTGCCACTCAACGACATCGCCTCCGAGCAGGGCAAGATCGCCGGCGCCGCGCAGAAGCGGCTGGCCGCCGGCGCGGTGCTGCACCACGTGACCATGGCCTACGACATCGACGCGCAGAAGATGACCGAGGTGCTGCGCATCGGCCGGGAGAAGCTGTCCGACAAGGGCGTCAAGAGCGCGGCCAAGCGGGTCGATCCGATGCGCTCACAGACCGGCATGGAACGTGCCGACATCCTCGCCGCGTTCGCCGCGCACTTCCGGTCCCGCTACGACACCCGCGACGCCGGCTACACCGAGGCCGAACTGGCCGCGGCCCGCGAGCTGGTGGACGCGAAGTTCACGACCCCGGAATGGACCTACCGGGTGCCCTGACCACCCGCGGGCGCTACCGTCCGCGCGCCCACGCGGGCAAGATGAACACACCTTCCGCGGACACCGTGACGTTCCCGTCCGCGTCGTACAGTTCGCCGACCACGAACGTCTTGACACCCTCGATCCGGTCTATGCGCGCTCGCGCCCGCACCGGACCGAGCGGGGTGGGGCGGCGGTAGCGCAGCGACAGCGTGCCGGTGAGGTTCGGCTTCGCGGTCGACGCGGCCATCCCGCACACCTGATCCAGCACCAGCGCGCAGACGCCGCCGTGCACCAGGCCGGGCGGTCCCTCGTACGCGGCGCCGAGCGTGAAGTCGCTGCACATGCCGCCGTCCGCGGCCTGCTCGACCACCAGTGGCGGCGCGATCGCGTTGCGCAGGCCGATCACCGCGTTGCCCCAGGTCATCATGTGACCGTGCTCGGTGAACCGCACTCCGAACCCGCCTTCGCAGCGGCGGTCGTTCAACCGCTTCGTCACGTCCCGGATGCGTTGCGCCGCTTCCAGGATCGTGTCCTCGTCAGCCTCGCTGCGGATCGTCACGTCGATCAGTTCGCGGACCGTGTCGGCCAGCGGGCCGAACAGCGCCTCGCGCCGGGCGAGCTCGTCGGCGTCGATGTCCTCGACAGGAAACTGCACCGATTCCTCCTCAGTTCCGTGATGCGGGGGTGATGAACAGGCCCTCCGCCTCGACCGTGACCCCGTCGGCGTCCGAGAGGGTGCCGCGCACCGTCGCCTTGCGCCCGTCGACACTGATGGTGCGGGCCTCGGCGTGCACGGTGCCCAGCGGGGTGCCGCGCAGGTATTTGAGCGTCAACGTGCCGGTCAGGCGTCGGCCGTCGGCGCTGCCGGTCATGCCCAGCACATGGTCGAGGACCAGCGCGCACACGCCGCCGTGCACCAGGCCGGGCGGTCCCTCGTAGGCGGCGCCGAGCGTGACCGTGCTGTGGTGCCGGCCGTCGTCGTCGACCTCGATCGTGAGCGGCGGCGCGATCGCGTTGCGTGTGCCGACCGCCGCGTTGCCCCACGCGATCGAGATTCCGTCGCCGGTGACCTTGGTGCCGAACGGCCCGCTCAGTCCGGCGTCGCGCAGCGTCGCGGTGACGTCGGTGAGTTCGGTGTGCGCCTCACGGATGACGTCGTCGTCGACCTCGGTGCGGATGGTCGCGTCGACCAACTCGCGCACTGCGTCGGTCAGCGGTCGATACAGCTGTTTGAGCCGCTCGAGTCCGTCCCGGTCCACGTCCGCGAAATCCACCCGACACCCGCCCTTTCCGACGCGCGCCCCGCGGTGGGACGCCATGTCCGAATGTATCGGTCGGTCCGGTGGAAGCGGCGCGGTTGTCCGCGGATCGGGACCGGTGGATTGTCCGGAGCTTGACATGCGCGGATAGCCTGCGAGTGTGCGGTGGATTCGGCTCGGGCGACGGACCGGCGTGCTCGTCGGCGTGTTGGCGACGGCTGGCGTGCTGATGACCGGGACCGGTGCGGCGTCTCCGGGGCCGGTGCGGGTCGCCGCCGACGGCGCCGGGCTGACACTCGACGGTCGCGCGTGGTGGCCCGCCGGGATGAACGCGTATCAGCTCGGCACCGACTGGTCGATCAACCGGGGCTGCGGCGGGCAGGTCGATCTCGACCGCTACTTTTCGCTGCTCCCGCCGAAAACGCTCACCCGGTTCAACGCCTTTCAGTCACTGGCGATCAACAAGCACACCGGCGCACTGGACTTCACCGCGCTCGACAGGGTGTTCGCGGCCGCGCAACGGCACGGCCAGTTGCTGATCCCGGTGCTCACGGCCCAGGACGGCGCGTGCGAGGACGACGTGTTCAAGCAGCGTGACTGGTATGTCGACGGATGGCAGCGGGTCGCGTCCGGCGCCGTGATGTCGTTCGCCGACTGGGTGGACACGGCCGTGCAGCGCTGGCGCGGCTCGCCCGTGGTCGCGGCGTGGGAGCTGGTGGGCGAACCGGAGACCAGCGTGTGCCCCGGCGGCGACTGCAGCTTCGCCAACCGGGTGTGCCCCGAGGATGCGGCACGAGTGCTGCGCGCGTTCGTCGACCAGGCGGGTGATCGGGTGCGGAGACTGGATCCCGGCCGGTTGATCACCCTCGGATCGACCGGCGGCGGGCAGTGTGGCACCGCGGGCGAGGACTACGCGTACGTCGGGGCCTCCCCGAACGTGGACGTGCTGCAGTACCACGACTACCACGCCGACGGGGTGCCGCTGCCCGGTGACCGCTGGAACGGCCTCGCGGTCCGGATCCGGCAGGCGAGGGCGCTGCACAAGCCGCTGTTGGTCGCGGAGATCGGCCAGTCGGCGGGAGGAGGACTGTCGCTGACCGCGCGCGCCGTCGACGTCGCCGCGAAGATCGCCGGTCAGCGAGCGGCGGGCACCGCCGGTGCGCTGTTGTGGTCGTTCGTCCCCGACCCGCGCGCGAACGAACAGACCTACGACATCGGTGCCGGGGACCCGTTGTTCGCGGTCCTCGGGAGTGACAACACCGTCGGCGTGCCCGGGGACTGAGCGTGGTGGTCGGTCACTGGGAGCCGGACTGGCCGAGTACCCGGTACATTCGCCAGGTCGGCTGGTCGGCGCCGGTGTTCGGGATCTCCAGGTACAGGCTGGCCACGCCGCCGCCGTTGTCGAAGATCGTGGGGTAGCGGCGGTTGATCGCGTCGGAGGCGCCGCGGCCCTCGGTGGGGATCGTCAGGATGAACTGCACCCCGTGGCGGGCCGGATCGTTGAGCGCGCTGACGAAGTCCCCGTCCGACGGCACCACGAACTGCTTCGGGTTGTTCGACGCCGCGACGATGGCGAAGCCGTACACCGTGTCCATCAGGACCGACCCGTCGGGCAGGTGCATCGCGTCGAGGTAGTCGGCGATCTGCCGTTCGGTGGCGAAGGTGTCGACGATCGCGCGCTGCTTGGCCTGCTCCACCGGGTCGGAGTCACCGCGGCCGAACAGGACCCCGAGCGCGTACTGCTGCACCGACAGGTGACGGTTGCCCATCGCGACGAAGGTGATCGGCAGGCTCGCCGCCAACACCACCGTCGCGACGACCGCGGCGACGGGTAGTCGCGGCTGATGGGTGTCGCGTGGACTGACGTACGCACCGGGGCGCCGGGACCGGACACCGCCACGCGCGGGCGAGAACTGCAACGCGTACACGGCGATCAGCGGGATCGCGCAGATGTAGAACCGCAGGAACGGGAACGTCACCCCGGTGACGTACGAGTACGTCTGGAACGCGAGCACCGACCCGAACAGCAGCGTCGGCACGACCACCTCGATGTCGCGGCGGCGGCCGGCCAGCACCGCGATCGCGGGGACGAGCAGCGGCAACGCCGGCGCCAGCACCAGCAGGGAGGCGGCGGAGAAACCGAGCGCGGGCAGTCCGGCGGAGCTGGGGCCGCCGGACTGGGCGAGGATCTGCGAGTTGCCGTAACCCGATTGGAACTGCGCGAACAGCTGGCCGGTCAGCAGCCAGCTGGTCACCGCCCACACGGACACGGCCAGAGCGCCGGGGGCGACGACGATCACCGCATCGAGCAGGGCGGATCGGCGTGAGTGCCCCCGCACCGCCGTCGGGTCGGCGTGGGTGGCGCGCAACCGGGTGACGACCGCGACGAACACCGCGGCGGCTGCGATCGCGACGGCGGCGTCATAGCGGGTCAGATAGCCCAGCCCCAGGGCCACGCCGGTGGAGATCAGATCGTGCACGTCGTCGGTGCTGGTCCAGCGGATCAGCCGCCGCGTCGCCCAGCACATCAGGAAGACGAACGGCGCCTCGCTCATCCCGGTGGCCCCGTAGAAGACGATCATCGGGTTCACCAGGAACACCGCGGTGACGGCGATCTGCTGCCATCGCGGCGTGCCGCGGTCGTCGGCGATGCCCCAGATCTGCGCGACCGCGGCAGCCATAAACGCCGCCGACATGATCACCCCGGCCAGCCCGTAGCGGGTCAGGTCGGGGATCCAGGGACTCAGGGCGACCAGCGGTAGTTCGACCAGCGAGGTCAGCGGGGTGAAGATGAAGCCGATCTCCGCCAGGTGCGGATCACGGCTGAACAACGCCCCCTGAGCCGACTGCACCCGCGAGAGCGCATCACCCATCAGGAAGTGGAAGTGCAGCGCCAGCACACATCCGACGACCAGGTAGACCACCAGGGCGATCGCGTACACGACCTGCACGGGCCGCACCCAGCGCAGCCCCCTCATCGCGCGCCCCCCGGCGAGAACGGTTGGGGCCGTGGGGGCTCGGATCCGGACGATTCGGGCTCGGACTCGTCGAGTCCGTGGAAGGTCTTCTCCCAGTAGGACGGATTGTGTAGCAGTTGCCAGCAGCCCTTGATCGCGGCGACGCTCATCAGCAGCCAGTACAGGGGGACGGTCAGGCAGGCGAGCAGCAGGCGCGGGTCACGGCCCTCCCGGCACCCGATCAGGTTCAGATACACCGTGACCGCGTTGCCGAACACCAGACAGATCAACGCCGGGTAGTACACGAGCGGCGGGAAGATCCGTCCGATGGAGAGAGGCTGACCGAGCAGCCAGGTGAGCGTGATGAACCAGAACACCATGTTCAGGCAGGCGACGATCGGCGTGCCCGCAAGCAGCAGCGTGAACCGGAGGAACGCCAGCGACCCGATCTGACGCCACAGCCGCAGCGGGCGACGGGTGTGCACCAGCCACGTCTGCAGGTAACCCTTGTACCAGCGGGAGCGTTGCCGCAGCCAGTTGATGGCGTCGCTGTTCGCCTCCTCGAGGGTGGTCGAGTCCAGCACCGCGGTCGTGTAGCCCTCCGCGGCGATGCGGACCCCGAGGTCCGCGTCCTCGGTGACGTTGAAGGGGTCCCACGCGCCGATCTCGTCGAGGACGGACCGCCGCAGATGATTCGACGTGCCGCCCAACGGGATCGGTGCCTTGATCCGCATCAGGCCGGGCAGCAGGTAGCTGAACCAGACGCCGTACTCGACGGTGAACCAGCCGGTGAGCAGATTCTGGGTGCCGTTGCGGAACGCCAGCTTCGCCTGGACACACGCGACCTTCGGGTCGAGCCGCGCGAACGTGGCTGCGACTCTTCGCAACTGCAGCGGCTCGGGGATGTCCTCGGCGTCGTAGATGGTGACGATGTCGCCCGTCGCGAGGTGCAGACCGTAGTTGCAGGCCTTCGGTTTGGTCCGGGGGTCCGCGGCCGGCACCAGCACCACGGTGGCGACCTCGTCGACCCCCGCGGCCGCGGCGGCCTCGATGGTGGTGGTGTCGTCCTCCTCGAGCAGCAGCAGTATCTGCAGCTTGTCCTTCGGGTAGTCCAGGGCGCTCATCGCGGCGATCAGCTGCGCGATCACCTCGGTCTCGTTGTAGGCCGGCATCAGCACCGTGTACGTCGGCAGGTCCGCGTCCGCAATCGCCAGGGCCTCCTCGTCGCTGACCGTGTGAATCGCCTCGGCGGGCAGGCCACGCCGGAAGATGATGAGCCGATCGATCAGGGTGAGCACGTAGGCGAGGGTGCTCACCGCGGTCGCGGCGATCAGGGTCGGGATCGGGAAGAGCACGACGCAGATCACCGCGGCCACCGCGAGCACGATCAGCAGGTTGCGTTGCCACGGCACGAACGCCCGCGACGCCGACGCCATCGGGTCGCGGTCGCGGAGCCCACTGACGGCGTCGTGCAGTGCGCGTTCGCGGAACTCCTGCGAGAGTTGCGGATCCGGTGATTCGGTCACTCCGCCGCCTTCCACTGCTCCGCGACCAGCTCACGCCCGAGCGTGGTGAGCAGGTTCCGGTCCTTGTAGTGCGGGTTCTTGTCGATCTGGATCGCGTTGCCTCGCAGGAGCACGTTCAGCGCCTGGCTCGCGACAGCCGCCGTCTGCGGGCTCAGTGCCGGGAACGTCGCGCCCGGGTCGTGGTTGTCCACCGACAGCAGGTTCACCACCTGGATGACGTCGCCGCGGGACCAGATGAACTGCAATTTCGTCCAGGTGAGGAAGAGGTTCTCGTCGACGACGGTGTACAAGCGGCCGGTCACGCCGTGCCCGAGATCGACGTCGATCGTCTCGGACCGCCGGCTGCCCAGCGTCGAATACAGCGCCTCCCCGGGGTAGACCGCCAGCGTGGCCGGCTGATGGGTGCGCAGGTTGTCGACCACCACGGCGCGGCGCCGGTTCTTGGTGTCCCACTCGGGATTCACCTGATCGGCCTGGATCATCTGGCGGACCAGGGTGGCGTCCGCGCCGAAGAACTGCGGTGCCCAGTCCACGGCCTCGGTCGCGGTCTGCGTCCATCCGGGCGGCACCAGCAGGGAGGTCTCGCCGGCCGCCTCGGGAGGACCGGGGTCGATGTGCACGTTCACCGGCGGCGGCAGCGGGGAGATCACCTGCGCCGCGGTGGCGGCGAGCAGGATGGCGACGGCGACACCGATCTTCCGGACGGTCGGCATCCGGGGGGACCGGATGGCGGATCCCGGGGCGGCACCGCTTCTGGCGACGAGGAACAAATACGTCAGGCAGACCGCGGCGGCGACGATCACCGCGGGGACCGAGCGCAGGAACGGGGAGGTCGGGTGGGGGGCGACGGCATCCATCAACGCCACCAGAACCAGACCCACCGCAAGCGTGACCAGCCCGGCGATCACACCGCGCTTCCAGGTGCGCCCGACGGCGACGGCGGTGGCGACGGCGACCATCGTCACCGACGTGGCGCCCGCCGCGAACCACGATCCGCCGAGCGAGATGACCAGTGTCCGGTAGCCCCACGGGGTGAACACCAGATAAGTCACCCAGGCCGGCCAGTACCGGCAGGTCGCCCGGGTACCGAACAGCAACACGCACGCGCCGAAGACGAACACCACCGCAGACAGCAGGTCCAGGCGCAGCAGCAGGAACTCTTCCTGATACCGCGGCACCAGCCAGAACGAGATCGCCAGCGACACCCCCAGCGCCAGCGCGCCGACGATGTGGTCGACCTCCCGGTCGTGGATCGGCAACTCGCCGCGCCGACGCCGGGTGATGCCGATGGCCATCGGCAGGCCGACCAGCGGCATCAACACCAGGTAGCCGAGGAGGCCCGTCTCGTTGAAGTCGGGGATGGTGCGCAGCGTCGACCGCCAGAACCCGAGCACCAGGCAGGCCAGGATGAGCACCCATCGCCCGACCAGGATGGGGAGCGCGCGCCGCTGCGCCGGTGGTGTCGTGCGCGGTTCCGTGACCGTGGTCATGCGCCGCACCGTCCCCTAGGAGTTCGACCGGGACTTGCGCCGCATCCCGATCCACACGGCTGCCGCTCCGAGGAGGCCGACGATCAGGATGGCTCCCGCGGCGGTGAGGATGCCACGGACCGGAGTGCCCTGGGACGGCGCGGCCACCTGGTGGTTCGGCGGCGGGAACGACGACAGGTCCACCGGTCCACGGTCGCCGCTTTGGAAAAGCACGTCACCGGTGAGGGTGAACCAGCGGTCGTGGTCGGCGTGCAGCCAGTCGAGGATCCGGTCGAGGTCACCCGGGACCGCCGTCGACGTCGCGACGAGCAGCATCCGATCGTGGTTCGCGTCCCAGGTGGTCTGGACCGAACCGAACTGCAGCGACGGCACATCCACGGTGCGCGCGGGGCCGGAACCGTTCGGGTCGGCCAGTTGGACGGTGTCCTTCCCGGTACGCGACAGCGGCAGCTTGATCGAGTTCGGCAGGTTGCCGTCGGGAGCGACGAGAATCGTCGGCGACGTGGAGTTGACGGCGTCGTCGAACGAGGCCAGCTGCGGCCGCATCGGATTGACCGACATTGCCTGCAAGCCGGTGGTGAGGATCAGGGCGCGTTGCAGGTTCGCGAAGGTGTTCTGCTGCAGGCCCACGTCCACGGTCGGCATCAGCGCCTGCGGCAGTGCGCCGAATCCGGCCGGGACCGGCGGCGAGGCGGTGTCGCTGGTGACCGGGCTCGCCGGGTCGATGGACAGCGTTGCCGGCTGGGTGGATCCGCACGTCATCGCGCCGGCGACCTGCAGGGTCACCACCATCTGGGTGTAGCGCGCGAGCAGGGCGTTGGGGATCGTGATCTGCTGGTCGATGCGGCCGCTGTCGTCGACCGGCCAATGCGCGAGCGTGGTGTCGCCGACGGTGACGGTGATCTGACCGTTCTGGGTGTTCGGCAGCGGCGTGTAGTTGCCGAGCAGATGCACGGTGACGTTGTCCGAGGACCGGCCGAGCCGCGTCTGGTCCAGGCCGATCGTCACCCGCGCACGGCCGGCGGCTGTCGAACTCAGCTGCGTGACGCCCAGATCGCCGAGGGTGGTGCTGTCGGGCGCCAGCACCGGCGCGGTGTCCAGGGCGCCCGCCGTGGCCTTCGACGCGACCACGATCTTGTCGAGCGAGTCGACCAGCAACCGGGTCTGGTCCAACAGCGAACTGCCCCGACCCGACAGCGTGAGGACCGGAACCCCGCCGGGGGACCGGTCCAGGCGTGCGGAGGCATTGTCGGACTCGGCGATGACGACCTGCCGCTCGAGCAGGCCCACCGGTTGGTCGGGCATCGTCTGCCCGGGCGCGAGAGCCCGCAGGTCGACGACCGTGCGCTGGTTCGCGTAGTGCGCGGTGATCGCGGTGCCGAACTCCAATGCGGCCGCGGACTCGTCGGCGGTCGGGTTGGCGAGCACATAGAGGTCGAGCCGCTCGAGCGCGGGGGGCAGGAAGTCGGCGATCACCGCCGGCTGGACCTCGTCACCCGTGTAGTCGACCGCGGCGTCGCGGATCGCAAGCGCGTTGTCCCACCAGTCCTCGTCGCACCAGTGGTCGTCGAGCGGCGCCAGGTGCGAGCGCAACTGCACCTGGGCGGCGTTGTCGGCGATCGGCACCCCGGCGAGCGGAATTGTCACCGGGGCGGTCGGCTCGCCCGCGGGCACCTCGATGCGGCTGAGGATCCGGCCGTTCGCGACCGCGTCGATCCAGCCGCGGCCGGCTCCGGCCGGAACCTGGATGGTGCCGCGCAGAGCCGACGGCGTCATGCCTTGGGGGACAGGAATGTTCAGGCTCACCGTCGCATCCCGGCCGGGGAAGCTCAGCGTCTGCCCCAAGCCGACCTGGGGTAGGTCGAGAGTCGCGTCCTGGTGCACCGCGATCGGCTGCGCGAGGGCTGATGGAGACCCGGCGACGGCGAGGGTCGCGGCGACGGTCGCAACGGTGGCAAGCAGCCCGCCGCGGTGACGTACACGTTCGGACATCCGTCCTCCTCGAGTCGACACGCGTCACATTACGAGTTGATCGAGAAGTGCGCGCGGTGAATCGAGGTCAGGCGCGGATGATGTGCTCGGTGAGGATGCGTTCGACGGCGTCCGGATCGTCCGGGGTGATGGTCGGGTAGATGCGCATGCCGACGTCGATCACGAGCGCCGTGTCCTTGTGCGGACGACCGGTGTCGAGGTTCCACCAGTGCACGAAGTCGCCCGAACCCCAGATCCGCCACTTGCGGGCCTTGTGCACGCCGGTCAGCGGCAATCGCTCGACGCCGTCGATCGCGGTGTAGCGGATCCGCTTGTCACCCCACGGGTAGTAGCGGCGGATGGTCAGCTGCCGCTCGTCGCAGCGGATCGCGCCGTCGTCGTAGAGGATCGTGTCGTTGTCGGCCATCGCAACCTCCCGGCGTCGGTGATGTGTCAAGAATGGCGCGCGCGGCGGGCGGTGTCGAGCACCGACACATGACGACGACGAGTTACCGCGACGCCGCGACTCCCGACGTCGTCCTGGTGCCCGGCGGGATCGGGACACGGGCGTTGGCCGCCGACGATCACTTTCTCGGCTGGTTGCGGGACTGGGCGGCGAAGGCTGAGATCGTCGCCTCCGTGTGCACGGCATCGGGTGTGCTGGCCGCCGCCGGGCTGCTCGACGGGTACCGCGCGACGTCGAACAAGATCGCCTTCGAATGGGTGTCGGGACAGGGCGACGACGTCGAGTGGGTGTACGGCGTGCAGTGGGTGCACGACGGCGATCGGTGGACGTCGTCCGGCGTGGCAGCCGACATCGACATGACCGGTGCCTTCCTGGCCGAGCTGTTCGGGCCGGCCGAGGCGCTGCGTGCCGCGCACGAGATCGAATACGAGCAGCGTCAGACCATGTGTGCTGCAAGTCGTGAGCGTCTGTTGCTGCGCAGTACCCGGCAAGAGGTGTCCGCGGCGCCGTCCGATTCGGTCCGGTCGATAGCCAGTCCGGTAACCTGTTCGCGCCCCGATGGATCGGGCTCGGGGAAGTTTCAGGGGAGGGGTGGGTCGCGTGGGTGGTCAAGTCGGGGGAACGGTTCCGCCGGGTGTCGCGGCGCGTGAGCCGTTCGGCGACTGGTCGTACGACGCAATCCGCTCGCATGTCGACACGCTCAAGGCGGACCCGATCAGCGGTCGCGCGCGGGCATGGCAGTCGCTCGGCGCAGCGCTGGCGCAGCAGGAGCAATCCCTTCAGGACGACATCAGCAAGGTCATCGGGAACGGGTGGAGCGGCGTCGGCGCGGACGCGGCGGGAGCCGGTGTGGGCAGCTTCGCGCGCGACGGCGGCGAATCCGCCACGACGGTGCAGGCGATCGGGGGCAAGGTCGCCGAGTCGGGCGAGAGCATCGCGCAGACGGTCAGCCAGTTCCCGGCGCGGGTCGACGACGGTGTGACCGGCGCGTCGTCGCTGCTGCAGGGCGTCGGGCACTTCATCGGCTTCGGCGACGGCCCGGCCGGTCCGGGTGGCTGGCATCAGGGATTGGTCAGCGCGCACAACCAGGAACTCAACGCGGCGCGGGATGCGGCGCGGCGGGTGATGACCACGGTCTATCAGCCGGGGGTCGCGGCATCCGACAACGGCGTGCCCGCGCTCACGAAACCGGTGGATCCGGTCAGCGGCGGTCCGGGCGGTGCGGGTGTCCCGTTCGGCGGTGGCGCGGGATCATCAGGTGGATCTACCGGCGGTGCAACGGGCTTCGACAGTCTCCACGGCGGCGGTTCGGCGCCCGGTGCAGACGGCTCGGCGACTGGCGGTGGGCCGCAGGACGGCCAGGTGCCCGCAGCCGATGGGGTGAACCCGTTGTCCGGCAACCACTCCGGCTCAGGTGACGGTGCCGGCGCCACCGGCGGTACAGGACTTGGTTCGGGGCAGTCGGCCGATCCGGCGGGGACGTCGGCGGTTCGGAGTCCGAGTCGACTGCGGCGCCGCGCGTGGGTGGTGTCGGCGGCGCACAGTCCGGTCGCGCAGCGAGCAGTACCCATTCGACGATGCCGCGTGGCGGCCACTCCGGTGAGGATGAGGACGAGGAGTACCGCCCCGCGTCGTATCTGGTGACGATCGACAACGGCAACGAGCTGATCGGCGAGTTGCCGAAGGTGGTGCCGCCGGTGATCGGGGCGTGAGCGGCGCGCGCTGGCGGCTGACCGGCCGCGAGTTCGCGGCGCTGTGGGAGCGCACCGGATTCGACGAACTGCCGCACCCGATCTCGTACTACGGCAACGCGCCGACGTGGGATGACTACCGCTCCGAGATGGACGCGGCGCGACGCTCGCTCGAGGCCCGGGCGGATCGGCGGCTCGACCAGGTGGCGCCGATGATCGCCGACGCGCAGGTGCGGGTCGAGGTGTTGGGTATGGTCCGTGTGCCACGGCCGATGGTCGTGCGGATCCTCGGCGCCCGCCGCGGCGGTGACGGTGTCGTGCTGGCGCAACTGCCCGGCGCGACGGACGACGTCGGCGCTGATGTGCTGGTGTGGACCTGCGCAGCCGAGGAGATGGCGCGGCGGGTGGTGCAGTTGCTGCCGTCCGCCGACCCGGGACGGCAACGGCCGCTGCGCGTCTCGCCGGCCGAACTACAGGAGCAGCCGGACGAGGACGAGCGCGCCAGGTCGTACCTGGTGTCGGCCGGCGCGGAGCCGACCGAGCGGGCGCGGTGGCGGCGGTTCCTGTCGGCGCCGTGCGACGGCATGGGTGATCTGATCGTGTCGCACGGGGTCGGGCTGGGGCGGCGCAGTGAGGCGGTGCAGTACGTCGATCATTCCGACGACGGGCGGTATCTACTGCGATTGGGGCAGATGGTCACGGTCGGTGCGGCGTCGAGGCCGCAGATCGCCGAGTCGGTCGAGGGTATGGTCGCGCGGGTGCTGGACGGGCAGGTCGTGCGGGGATGAAGGGGGAGCGGTGACGAGCCAGTTGGATCGGTGGAAGCAGATTTCCGGGTCGGTCGACGCGGGGAGCTGTGGCTGGAGCCCGGGGTGGCGAAGCAGTGCGCGGACCGGTGTGACGCGCACGTCGAAGAGTTGAAAAAGCTGCAAAAGCAGGCCGAACTTCTGGGGCGCACCGACGGGTACGGAACATTGCCTTCGGCAATGCAACTGGGTGAGAAGTTCAAGCAGCTCGCGGTCGGCGGGGGTTCCTACTACGACCTGCTGTCAAACCTTCGGGATCGGATCGCCGTCGCAACCGAGATGGGCGATGTATTCCGGAAAATCGGTGATCGGTACGGACAGGCTGAAGGCGAATCTGCGGCTGGCATCAGAAGGGCAGGATACGGAGCGTGAACCGCAATTGGCTGGTCGCCACTGGCGCTGGCGTAGTCGCGGCACTGTCCGTGGCCGCATGCGGAAGTGCCGCTCCTCGTGCGGGTCACGACGCCGCGGGCGACCGCTCCGTATTCGACCCCTGTCAGCTCACGCAGTCCCAACTCTCCGCGATCGGCGACAGGCTGACGCTCTCGAAATACAACGACATCAGCGTGCAGGACGAGGAGAACCGCTCGTGCTCATGGGACGGCGATTGGTACACCCTCACCGTGGAGTCACACGGGTACTCCTTCGAAGATGCGCAAGGGAACAGTTCGTACGTCGACTTCACTCCGGTGGACCTGAGCGGCTGGAACAAGGCGGCGAAGTTCACTTCTCCGCAGTCATCCTTTGATGAGGATTGCGGCATCATCCTGGGTGTCCAACAGGGGGTCGTCTCGGTCGTCGTCGGTAACACTTCGGTCGGCGCTGCGCCACAGGCTCCCTGCGACAAGGCGACTGATATTGCGAAAGCTCTGAGCCCCGACCTCCCGCGGTGAATTTCGGCGCACACCGACGCAGAAGGATGCGCGGCGGGTGCCACCATCTTGAAGGGCGTGACTGCCACAGCCGCGATTCTTGTGCTGACAGCCGGAGCGGTGGTCGCCGCTGTAGCTCGAACTCCCCTGGCATAGCGGGCATCCGTGGCTGCGGTGCAGTGTGGTGCGACACCGCGCCCAGCGTGCTGGCGAGGTAAACTCCGCTCTCTTCGGCCGCAGGACCTCAGTTCGACCAGTACTGCAGCATCGGCTCGTCGGACAGCTGTGTCGACCCCTTGGTGATGGTCAGCGCGTTGCTGTTCAGCGTGTACTGCACTCCGTTGTTGGTGGCGACGAACCCTGAACCGCTGCGGACCGGATCGTCGATCTCGATCCCCGCGCCATCCGAGACGCGGACGCCCTTGTAGTAGTACCTGCCAACCCCGGTCTCGCACACCACGATCAGCGAGCCGGCGGTGCGACCGATCGCGACCGCGTCGTTGTTCGCGTTGCAGCGTGCCGCGGAATTGCCGACGAAGCCCTGTGAGTCGGTGCCGGCGGGCGTCGCGCCGACCGGGTTGGGTGTCGGTGCCGGGCCCTGGGCCGGTGCGCCGGTGGGGGTGAGCTCGAGGCCCTGCACCTTCACGGCCACGTCGCTGGGCAGCACGGACAGGTATCCGTCACCGGAGACGTTGTCGTTCGCGATGATGCAGCTGAAGTCTCCCGTGACGCACGACAGACGTTCCCAGTAGCCGCCGCTCGCGTCGACCGGGGTGATCCGGTACTCGCCGGGCTGAATGTCGGTGCCCACCTTGAGGATGCCGTTGGTGGGAAGGCCTCGCGAAGTCGTCCTGGCCGATTCGCTGGTCGGGGCGGCCTGAGCCGGCGGGGCGACCGGTGGTGCCACCGCCGGTGCCGTCGCGGAGCGTGCGCCCGCGGCGGTGGAGTGCGAACTGCCGGTGTTGCCGGAGGCGAGGATGACTCCGGTGGCAACGATCAAGGCCAGGACGGCCAGCGCGCCGACACCTCCGACCACCCACGGCCACTTCTTCTTCGGAGGCGGCGGTGGCGGCTGGTAGGGATCGAATTGTGGGTACCCCTGCGGATAGCCGGGCATCGGCTGGGGGTATGGGTCATCCGGGCCGCCGCCGTACGGATACCGGCCGCCCGAGGGCGGCTCCGGGGGTTGCTGCGACATCGTCACACCCTTTCCGTGGTGGCCGAGGTGAACGCGGCGGTCGGGTTTGTAGTGCCATTCTGGACTTCATTTTGGTACGCGGCCGCTGTTTTCGCGCTGCAAGGAAATGGGGCGCGATGCGGATTCTGCGCACGCTCAGGGGGGCATGGGTGGCGGTCAGTCACCCGATGTCGGATCGTCCTCGTACGCCTCGGCGGGAAGGACATCGGCGAGTTCGTAAGCACAGCCCATCTCGCTGTGTGGCGGCGCATCCGAGTTGTCGCGGAACCACGCTACGACGATCTGGGCCGCGAGCGTGTGGTCCCGGGTGAAGAGATACCCGTCGGTGCAATCCTCGAAGTGGCCGTCGTGGACCCAGGTGTCGAGTACGAGACCCGCGCTGCGGTGACTGCTCAGCCGGAGCCTGTGAAGCATCCGCCGTGACCGCCGGACCAGGAAGACGCCGTCCTCGAGGAGGTGCACTTGCGCGCAGAAGACGTGTTCGCCCGCGTCCCGGGACACACAGTCCTCACCGCAGACAGGCGCGATGAACTCCTTGGGGCCGAGGTCGACGATGATGCCGACCGGCTGGCCCGGCAGCTCCCTGACGAGCCAGTCGACCGTGCCGGTCCACTTGTCATCGCTCATCTTTCGGGGCGCTTACTCAGGCCGTTGTCGACCGAGTACTGAATGGATCGGTCGATCTCGTCGTCCTCGGTGGAGAAGAAATTGGGCATCCGCTCGTCCGTTGACAGCTCCTCGTAGGGAAAGTGGCTTGCGGCGCCGGTCACACCATGTGGTCGGCGAGGTTGAAGTCGTGGTAGTGGCCGTAGCTGGTGCGGCCCTTGAACATCAGGCTGACCGTGAGGTTGCGCGCCAACCGGACGATCACCTTGGATCGCATCATCTGCTCGAGCATGGCCATGTCGTCGAACCACAGTTGGGTCACCAGGCCGGCGTTGGCGTACACGTCGGTGTCCTCGTGAGCGAACCGATGCCGGGCGACCGACGCTGCGAGCAGTACCTTGTCCTTGCCTCTCGGCGGTGCGAGATTCAGAAAGCCTCCAACCATGCGGTCGTTTTCGTCGGTGATCTCAAGGACCACGAGGGTCTCGACCGGCCCGACCGACAAGGCGGACAACCGGCGGAGCCGGCGGGTCTTGCCGGTCGACGGCAGTGAGGTGAGCGCCCACAGGTGGCGCTCTGTCGTGCGCGGCGCCGGAACGCACGCCTGCACATACGCGCGCACGCCGTCGGCGATCGCGTCGAACTCCTGGAGCGCAGAGAGTTCCTTGAACTTGACGACCGTCTTCAGCCGTTGGTCGACATCGTCAAGGCGAGGTGCGGCGTCGTGCTGGTGGCTGGTGGCGAACCAGTCGATCAACTGGGCCGGCTCGATGACGGTGTTCACCGAGGGGCTGGGATACGTCACGTTCGCGACCAGCGCGATGTTGCGGACCGGATGATCCCGCGCGACGGTGGCCAGCACCTCTCGCTCGACCGTGTCAAGGCTCTCCGTGGACGTCACCTCGGTGAAAGCGATCGACACAGTGTCGTCCCAGCGACGCCGGTGTGCGCTGCAGCGCGTGACAACATCCACACTTTGCCCGACATAGCGCGACTCGTCCTCGAAGGTGAGGACGTAGACGCCGCGGCGACTGACACCCTCGGGGAAGTGCATCGAGAGTGAATCGAACGAGTCCGTCGGAAACGAGCGGAAACGGCGGGGTGGGAGGTTGGCCATCGTGCTCCTGGTTCGGTGAAGGTCCAGAAGTTGATCTACCACGTCTCCTCCGGCAGGAGCCCGTAATGACATCGGCTGCAGCAGAAACCGCGCACCGGATTCATTCGTTCGACCGACAGTGTGGCGGGCGTCCACCGGAGGCACGGAACCCATTGGCTACATTGGGTCGTCTGTCGGTGTCGGGTTCAGGAGTGTGGGCGGTGCAGGTCGGGCAGTGGGTCGATGTCTCTTCCGCGCCGACCGGGCACCGATCCGCGCGCCCGCCGCTTCGCCGGACCGCCAGAGAAGTGGTGCTGGCCGGTCGCGGGACCGCCGCCACCGAGGAGATCGAGTCGGTGCTGGCCGACGTCCGCGCCCGCGCAGCCGCAGGCATGACGGGTACGCCGTGGCTGCTCATGGCCACGGCGATCGCGGGTGCCGGCGATGCCCGCCACATCGCGGAGTTCGCCCGCCACGTGAGCGCCGGCTGCCCGGAAACGGTGCTGGGGGAAGTGCGCAGTCGACTCGAGAAGGACGCGCGGTCGGGCAGGTCGGGTGCGACGGCCATGCTGGCGATGTTGGTCGCCTACCGGTCGGACCCGCCCGAGTTCGATGCGGCCGCGCAGTGGATGGATGCCGCGGTGGCCGACGGATGCGCCGAAGCGCCGGAGGCACTGAACGCGCTGACCGAACCCGCCGTAGGCATTCCGGAGCCCGCCGCCGCAAGGCTCCCAGACGAGGCCCCGGAGAAGGCGCCGACGATCGAGATCGTTGCTGCGGCGGACGAGGAGCCCACGACGACCGACGTCGAGCGACTGCTCGCATCGTCCGCCTTCGGCGACCAGATCAGGCTGGCCGGCCGAATCGTGGTGAAGCAGGAGCAGATCGGGGCGCTCCTGGACGCGCTGCTGGCGGTGCCTTCGCGTGAGCTCACGCTCGCCCAGGCCGCCGCCGTCCTCGAACTGCCGACGGGACGCGTGCAGGGGGCGCTGCTGCAGGTCAAGCGCGTGCTCGACGTCGAGGGGTATGAGGTGCTGGCGATCGATGGACCTGTGGTCCGGTTGGACGAGCGGACCCTGCGTGAGCAGTTCGGTCTCGACATCGCGGTCGGGTTGAGCGCATGAGCCCGGTCTCTCCGCGGCGCCGCCGCGAGATCCTCGACGCGCTCCGGCGCGGGACGGTGCCCGCCAACGGACTCGACCAGCTGGCCGTCGGACTGGGCAGGCTCGAGGCGGAGCTGGACACCGAACTGGACGTCGTCGCCGGCGGTGGGGCGATGTTCAAGGCGGTCCGCGGCGAATACGGTTCCGGCAAGACGTTCTTCGCTCGCTGGCTCGGCGACCGCGCCATGAAGAAGGGATTCGCCGTCGCCGAGGTGCAGATCAACGAGATCGACACCCCGTTGCACAAGCTCGAATCGGTCTACCGGCGCAGCATCGAATCGCTGCACACCGCCTCGATCCCGCCGTCGGCGTTGCGCCCCATCCTGGACGCCTGGCTGTTCACGGTCGAGGACGACGCCGCGGCGCAGGGCGTCTCCGTCGACGAGCTGCTCGAACGACGGCTGGCCGAGGTCGCGACACGGGCGCCGGTGTTCCCCATGGTGATCCGTGCCTACCGCGAGTTGCTGGCGGAAGGCGACAACGACGGCGCGGACGGACTGGTCGCGTGGCTCGGCGGACAGCCCCACGTCGCCGCGGCGGTCAAGCGTCGCGCCGGCATCAAGGGCGACCTCGACAACTTTCTCGCGCTGGGGTTCCTGCGCGGGTTGCTGGCCGTCCTCGCCGACGCGGGCAACGCCGGACTGCTGCTGGTCCTCGACGAGGTCGAGACGCTGCAGCGGGTCCGCGCGGACGTGCGGGGCAAGGCGCTGAACGCGCTGCGACAGCTGGTCGACGAGGTGCACGATGGCCGCTTCCCGGGGCTGTACCTGCTGATCACCGGTACGCCGCCGTTCTTCGAGGGGCGTCAGGGGATTGCGCAGCTGCCGCCGCTGGCGGACCGGTTGCACACGGACTTCTCCGGGGATCCGCGGTTCGACAACCCACGCGCGCCCCAGCTGAGGCTGACCGGATTCGACGCGGACCGCCTCGTCGAGCTCGGCGAACGGGTGCGTGAACTGTTCTGTGGCGGAAGCGAATCCGGTGAGCGTGTCCGTGCGATCGCCGACGACGAATTCCTGCGGAGGTTCGCGACGGCGATAGCCGGTGGTCGGCGGCAAGGTGGGCATCGCGCCGCGGCTGTTCCTGCGCAAGCTCGTCGACGTCCTCGACAAGATCGAACTGCACCCGGACTTCGACCCGTACACCGACTACGAGGTGAAGATCAGCGAATCGGAACTGTCCGACGAGGAGCGGGAGGCGATCTTCGCGGACGACGTGGAGCTGGACCTGTAGTGGACGCGTTCGCGGCCCTGCACCCCGGCATCCGCCACCACCTGGTCAACTCGTTGCGCTGGGACGGGCTGCGGCCCACCCAGGAGCTGGCGGTGGAGCCGATCCTGGCCGGCGACGATGCGCTGGTGATCGCGCCGACCGCCGGCGGCAAGACCGAGGCGGCGACCTTTCCGCTGCTGACCGCGATGGCGGAGCAGCACTGGCAGGGCGTTTCGGTGCTGTACGTGTGCCCGCTACGTGCGCTGCTGAACAATCTGCAGCCGCGGCTGCACGGGTACGCGCAGTGGCTCGGCCGCAGCGCCGCGGTGTGGCACGGCGACGTGGGACAGTCCGCGCGTCAGCGGATCCTGCGCGAGCGTCCGGACATCCTGCTGACCACCCCGGAATCGCTCGAGGCGATGCTGGTGTCCACCAAGGTCGATCCGCGGGTGTTGTTCTCCGGGCTGCGCGTCGTCGTCGTCGACGAGGTGCACGCCTTCGCCGGCGACGACCGCGGGTGGCATCTGCTGGCGGTGCTCGAACGGCTCACCCGGACCGCCGGGCGCGATCTGCAACGCATCGGGCTCTCGGCCACTGTCGGTAACCCCGAGCAGTTGTTGTCCTGGCTGCAGGGCGGGGCGACGTCGCGCGCCGCGACGGTGGTATCGCCTCCGGCGCCGGAAGCCGCATTGCCGCCGGAGATCACCGTCGACTATGTCGGCTCGCTCGACAATGCGGCGCGGGTCATCGCCGCGCTGCACCGCGGCGAGAAGCGCCTGGTGTTCGTCGACTCGCGCAGGCGGACCGAGGAACTCGGCGCGGCGCTGCGCGAACGAGGCGTGACCACGTTCCTGTCCCACTCGTCGCTGTCCGCGGGCGAACGCCGGCGGTCGGAGGAGGCATTTGCGGAGGGACGTGACTGCGTCATCGTCGCCACCTCCACGCTCGAACTCGGTATCGACGTCGGCGACCTGGACCGGGTGATCCAGATCGGCTCGCCGAACACCGTCGCCTCGTTCCTGCAACGGCTGGGCCGCACCGGTCGACGAGCGGGCGTGGCGCGCAACTGCCTGTTCCTGTGTGTCGAGGACGACCAGCTGTTGCTGGCGCTGGGGCTGCTGCACTGTTGGGCCTCCGGCTGGGTCGAACCGATCACCGCACCGCCCGCGCCTCGCCACATCGCTGCGCAGCAACTGCTGGCGCTGTGTCTGCAGGAGCACCGGATCGGCGGTGCCACCTGGCGGCAATGGTGGTCGCTGCCGGACCTGTTCGGGGCAGACGGCGACGCCATCATGGAGTTCCTGTGCGGCGAAGGATATTTCGAGCGTGACGGCGAGATGCTGCACATCGGTCCCGAGGCGGAGCGGCGCTTCGGGCGACGGTACTTCTCGGACCTGACCGCGGTGTTCAGCGCGCCGCCAGAGTTCCTCGTGCTCGCAGGTCGGGTAGAGGTCGGCACGGTCGGTACCGATCTGCTCGTCGAGAAGGTCGCGGGCCCGCGGGTGCTGCTGCTCGGTGGACGCTCCTGGGAGGTGACCCATGTGGATTGGCAGCGCCGACGCTGCTTCGTCGAACAGGTCGGGTCGGGCGGTAAGGCCAAGTGGTCCGGGCTCGGCGGGGGAGTGTCGTTCGAAGTGGCCCGCGGCATGAGGTCGGTGCTGCTCGGCGCCGATCCGCGGGGAGCGTCGCCGGGTGTGTCGCTGACCAAACGGGCGGTTCCACCCGGCGTGACGCTGACCAAGCGGGCGGCCGGCGCGCTGTCGGAACTGCGGTCGTCCTACGTCGATGCGGTCTCGCCGGAGGGGCTGGTCGTGGCGCTGCCGCCGGAGGGTTCCGGCCGCTGGTGGACCTGGGCGGGAACCAAGGCCAATCGCACGCTGCAGGCCTCCCTTCCGGGGGTGGTCGACCCGAAGCAACCGATGGACGAGCGATCGCTGCGGCTGCTGCCCGGCATCGGACCGCACGAGGTGTCGCGGGCGCTGTCGAATGTGCGGTGGCGCGATCCCGAGGTGACGCCCGCCGCGCTTGCCGGATTGAAGTTCTCCGCAGCGCTGCCGAGGGAGTTGGCGATCCGGACACTCGCGGAGCGCCTGGGTGATCCGGCCCATGCGCGATCGGTGTGTGCGGAGCCGCGGCGGGTCGTGCGGGGCGACTGAGCGTTGCTCCGGGTCAGAACAACTCCGCCCGCACGTCATTGACGGTGAAGCCGTGTCCGGTGCGGAAGTTACGGCAGGTGGTCCCGGCCGAATAGTCGACCGTGCAGGTATAGCCCATCGCATAGAGCGGGGTGCCGTAGCCGAGTGCTGGTGCGGTGCCGCCGTCGAGTCGCTGGAACTGCGGGTCGCCGCGGTGGAACACCGTCCCGATCTCTCCGTCTGAGGACATGATCGTGTTCGGCCGCGGGCCGCTGGTGGCGTTGGCGGGAATGCGCCCGTGGCAACCGGCTGCGGAATTGGTGGGGAGGTCGCCGGTGATCGCGCAGAGGAACTTGCCGCTCGGCGTCGTAAAGAAGTAGCCGGATTGGCCGGCGGAACTCGCGAAGTACACGTTCGCATCGACCCAGTTGTCGGGCACCGGAACGTCCTGGTCGGAAGCGAGTGTCTGCCTCACAACTTGTGTGCCGCCGCTGTTGCAGACGTAGTTGAAGCCGATAGTGTCGATCGTTCCGATGCCGCCGAGGCGACCACAGTGCCAGCCCTCGATGTCCGGTGGTGCGGCCTCTCCCATACCTGGGGTTTCGTTGATCACTCGGACGGCAGTGGTGCAGTCGACCTCCCCTCGATTGATCACGATGCGGTCGTGCTCGTCGGGCCCGCAGACGGTCCCTGGTCCACTCATCACGGGCGACACCAGTGTGGTGGATGGCGGCAACGGCCGCGACGAGACAGGCGCATACGATGCGGTGACGGTGGATGTCGGCACAGACGTAGCCCGTTGCGCAACAGGATGGCCGTCAGCGTTGTCAGTACTGCAACTGGCACATGCGAGTGCGAATAGTAGAGCCGCCGCTGCCAACGCGCGACTTTCCAGCCGTGCCGTGGTCAATGCATCCCCCTTGGTGTCGAACGGAATCCCGGTTCAGCGAGAGTCAGGCACGGTAGTTCTCGCATCAGTGCGATGCACGGTGCGCCTCTGAGATCTGCCGTGCCTCCTCGGCAAAGGTCGGATGTGGACGTTTGACGATGACCGCGGATCCGTCTGTCACCGTGTTCGCCCGCAGCAACCATTGGACACGGATGAGCGAGAGCGGGAGCAACGACAGCGGAAGTAATGCGAAGCCGGTCACGACCATCCACGTGATCGCGGTTCTCGGCTCGCCGACCAGGATCCTTGCGACGACCGATGCGACGACCAGAAGTATTCCGCAGAGGACCAGCGCGGTGAAGCCCCGAAGGCCCCAGCGGCGCAGGCGGTCGCAGATGCGACACAGCGGCCACTTCTCCTGCACCACAACCGCGCGCTGCATTCGCGCCGCCCAACGCATGAGCGGAGACCCCCATCCGTGCGGCAACAGCCCGATGTGAAGGTCGTCCACGTCCGGGTCGGAGAGCACGTTGACCAAAGGGTGTGCCACGGCGGACCTGCCGTGCCGGACGCACCGATCTGGCAGCGGGTCGACGAGATGAAAGATCTTGCCGCGCAGATTCTTCTGCTTCATCAACGGATCTCCGGCGGCCATGCGCGCGGGGAGAACCGTCTCCGTCATCGGCGTTGCTTTCCGCGGCGCTCTGCGGCATCCGACGCTTACCATGCGGAGGTCAGGATCGGGCCGCCGTACGGGTAGTTGTCATCATCATCGGCAGGGGGTTGCGGTTGCGGCCTGTGTTGTCTTCCGACGTCGCGCAGATGCGCCTCACCTTGCTGCTGGAGAAGGCGGACCGTCTCGTCGTCCAAGCCGCGGAGTTGCTCGACGAAGCTTCCGACCAGCGGGCCGAGAACGCGGGTGAACGCGGCAGTGTCGTAAACATCGCGCAGGCTCTCGCCACCGTCGACCACACGGGAGACCAGCCGCTTGAACTCCGGGTCGTCAGTACGCTGCATCAGCACCTTGAGTGAGTCGCGGAGATGTTGCGCCACACCGCGGTCTCCGCGCGTCATGTGGAGGAACGGCTCGGGCTCGGTCATCTCAGACTCCTGGGTGGTCGTAGGCCACGGAGGGCAGTGCCGGCACGGAGATTGTCTGCATCCCCCCGAGATAGCCGGCGATCAGTCCGACCGATCCTTGTGCGCCAGTCCACGCCTCGCCGGTGACCTCCACTATGTTCGACCAGACCTTGGCGGCGGCTGCGATCTCGGCAAGCGTGGCGCCACCGCCGACCACCGCACCCACACCACCGGTGAACACCGCAGCCGCCATGCTGATCGCCGCTGTCAGGATCATGTCGAACAACGTTCCCCATAGATCCTTGACCGCATTGGATGCCTCGTACATACCCAGCGCCTGCTGGCGCACCTGATCGGCGATCTGCCCGATCGCTTTCGCCTGGCTCTCCAGGTCTCGCGCATAGGTCGCGAAGTACTGGCCGGCTTCGTCGGCCGCGTGGCCTTCCCCTTCGTGCAACAGATCGGCTGTTCCAGTGGTGAGCGCCCCCGAATAGTCGGAGGAGAACGTGCTGAGGTTGTTCAGCGCCACACTCGCCTTCTGCACCGACTCCCAGTCCCCGGCGAACTGCTCGGAGATCCAGCTCATCGGGTCGGTGTGGCACATGCGGGTCGCGACTTCGTTGAACCAGTACGACGGGCTGATGTACTGCGATGCGCCGAGAATGTTGCCGACCAGATCCGGGATCGGTGCCTCGGCGTCGGGCGCGGTCAGTGCCTCCGCAGGGCGGGTCACCGGGCCACTTCCTGATATGTGGCGTCGAGATCGGCCGCATTGGTGGCGTCGGTCGTCCGGTACATCGTCGCCGCGCGGGACAGTTCCGCCCCTGCGCCTCCGGACAACTCGGCTGCGCGAGCGCAATTCGCGGCCAGCGTGGCATGGATGTCGCGGATCTTCTCGACCACCGGCACGAACATCCGACCCTCTCCGGCCGTGATGTTCAACCACTCGTCGAGGTACTGCTGTGCGTGCCTGCTCTGATTCGCGAGGCCGCTGAGATGATCGGCGAAGCGGTCCAGATGTGCAGGATCGACTTTGAGCGTCGACATGAAAGTGCTACCCCCCAAAAAAAATCCCCGTCTGCTCGAATTGAGCCCCGCGGCAGCCTACCGTGCGCGGTGGGCGCACGACCGCGACCGGTGTCCATCGTCGGATGTGGCCGCCGGCTTGGACGTGACCGGGGCGCGGCCGACCTGTTCGGTCCGGCCGAGGCCGAACGGAGCGCGAACGAAATCGGGTACGAACTGCACACCGACGCGAAGCGCGATCCGTTCGCGGAGATGTATGGGCTGGGGTGAGGTCGGGGGAAGCCGGCTACGGCGTCGAGCCCTCGTCCAGGCAACACCGGATGAACTCGCGCAACGCCGGATCCCCGTCGCAGTCGGGCGGCCAAACGACGGCGACGCCGCTCGGGCCGATTCCGTCGACCGGCCGGAACACGATGCCCGGACGCGGGTAGAAACGGGCGACTGACTGAGGGGCCAGTGCGACGCCGTCGCCGTTCGCGATGGCGGTCAGCCACTCGTCGACATTACGGGCGACGGCGCCGATCACCGGTTCGCGGCCGCCGCGTTCGGCCTCGGCCAGCCAGTGGTCGCGGGCGGAGCCGGCCTCGGCCGGTCCGGTGACGAACGGCTCGTCCCGCAACTCCTCGAACGCAATCCGGCCTCGATCGGCCAGCCGGTGGCTGGCGGGCAGTACGGCGCAGCGAGGTTCGCTGAACAGCACCTCGACCCGCAGGCGGTCCTGACCGGGGAACGGCAGTCGCAGCAGTGCGGCGTCGACCGCGCCGTCGGTGAGCCCGGCGGTCGGGTCGGACCAGTCGGTCTTGCGCATGTCGACGCGCCATCCCGGGCACCGGCGGCCGAACTCGGCCACGATCCGCTGCGTGGCCTCGTTCGCGGCCGTGGCCACGAACCCGACCCGCACCACGCGTGCCTCCCGCGCGGCGACGTCCCGGGCCTCGCGAACGGCCAGGTCCCAGTCGGCGAGCATCGCGGGCACACGCGCGGCCAGCGCGCGTCCGGGCTCGGTCAGTGCCATGCCGGACCGAGAGCGCACGAACAACTCGGCCCCGAGATGCGCCTCGAGCTGTTTGATCTGCTTCGACAGCGCCGGCTGGGACACGAACAGCAGCTCGGCGGCGCGGGTGAGGTTGCCCTCCCGCGCGACTGCGTCGAAGTACCGCAGCAGCCGGATGTCAACATCCATTCCACCAGGTTATGGATGCAGGTATTGGACGGGCAACACCCGAGAGTGCAGCGTTGAGGGCAGAGCGAAACCGCTTGTTGGATCGGATCTTCCGGAGCGCGTCATGGTCGCCGCCTATCTCGTCGTCACCCTGCTCACGGTGCTCGCCAACGGCTACGCGGCCGCGGGCGACTTCCTGCACACCGAACAGACGGTCGCCAACGCGGCCAGAGTGGGCGCCCCGCGCACCTGGCTGCTGCCGCTCGGCGCGCTGAAGACGGCCGGTGCGGTCGGGCTGCTGATGGGCATCGCCGTGCCTGCGCTCGGGGTCGCCGCGGCGATCGGCCTGGTGCTGTTCTTCGTCTGCGCCGTCGCCGCGCACATTCGTGTCCGCTGGTTCGTGACGATCCCGGTCCCGGCGGCGTTTCTGCTGTTGGCGGCTGGTTCGTTGGTGCTGCGACTGGCGACCATGTGAGTTGATGCCTATTCGATCAACCGATTAGGCTCGCACGCGCGAGACGGGGAGCAAGGGGGAGACGTGACCGACTTCGACGTGTGCGAAGTTCCGAAGCAGCAGGCGGGGGAGACGTCCACGCAGGCGCGCGGCAGCTACGACGACGAGATGGGCCAGTACCGGGCGCGCCAGGCGTACGCCGAGCAACACCACCAGGCCGGTTTCGAGCCGCGCGCGATCACCGCGATGGACCCGTTCAACAGCTGGACCGCGCAGCAGATCTACGACAAGGTCACGGTGCTCCAGACCGGTGCGATGCACGACGTCGCGCAGGAATGGGGCTCGATCGGCGCCGACCTGCACAACTCGGTGTTCACGATGGGGCAGGACGCGAAGGCTGCCATCGAGGGGCAGTGGACCGGCACCGCGGCGGAGGCCGCGCTTGCTGGGATCAGCGCCCACGCGGCAGATGCGAATCGGCTCGGCGACGACTTCGACATGATCAAGATCAAGGCGGAGACGACGGCCACCGCGATCGACGCGACCAAGCCTGCTATCCCGAACCCGGCGCTGCTGGGTCCGGCGCCCGACCCGTTGGCGTTGGCGGGGCTCGGCCTCAAGCAGTGGAACACCGCGCAGCAGGAGGCGACCATCGAGGCGCGGATGGCGATGAACTCCGTGTATGCGCCGGCGATGTACGAGGCCGACATTTCGGTGCCGAAGATCGCGCAGCCGACGGACCCGGTCGACGGCCCGCCGGCTTCGGCGCCAGCCGCTTTTGGGGGCGGCGGCGCGACCGGGGGATCGCTCGGCGGTCCGCTGCCGGGTGTGGTCGGCGGTGGCGGTGGTGGTCAGGCTCCCGATGGTGGTGGCGCTGCGGGCGGGCAGTCTCCGATGAGCGGCGACGGTTCGGCGGTGGGCTCGGTGCCGGGTTCGCCTGGCGCGGGGTCGGGCGATGCGACAGCGTCGGCGACGGGGTCGCCGTTCGGCTCGCCGTCGGACTCGGGCTCGTTCGGTCAGCCCGCATCGACCGCGTCCGCCGGTCTGTCGCCGGTTTCGCCGGATGGGTTCGGCGCCGGCGGAACTGGACTGGGTGGCAGCGGCATGGGTGGCAGCGGCTTCGGCGGTGCGGGAGGAGGCGGCGGATCGGTCGGAGGTTTCGGATCGATCGGCGGCGGAGGCGGTCTCGGTGGTGTTTCTGGCGGTTTCGGCGGCGCGATGATGCCGCCGCTGTCCGGTTCGGGCGGGTCCGGCAGTGTCGGCGGAGGTGCCGGCCGCGTGGGCGTCGTCGGCGAGTCGGCGGTGTCGGGCGTTGGTACAGCGCCGGCTCGCGGGGCGACGAAGTCGTCGACGACGGCGATGCCGCACGGCGCGCGGTCCGGCGGCGGTGACGACGACGAGGAGTACCGCCCGGCGACCTATCTGGTGTCGATCGACAACGGCAACAAGCTGATCGGCGAGCTGCCGATGGTCGTGCCGCCGGTGATCGGCGGATGAGCTGGCGGCTCAGTGCCCTGGACTTCTCGGTGCTGTGGGAGCGCGCCGGGTTCGACCAGCTGCCGTACCCGTTCGGGTTCAGCTCGCAGGCAGAGACGCTTGAGGAATCGCTGCTCGAGCGAAGCAGGGCGGCACGGGCTTTCGACGAGCGCGGCGACGACGGCCTCGAGGCGGTGGTGGACACCCTCGCGCACGCGCGGGTCCGTGTCGAGGTGTTGGGCACCCAGTGGCAGCCGCGACAGATGCCGATTCGCGTGCTTGGCGGGATCCGCGGCGCCGGCGGCGTGGTGGCGGTGCAGTTTCCGGGGCACATCGACTCGGCCGGTTCGGATGTGGTGATCGGCCGCTGCGCCGGTTCGCAGGTGGTGGGCAGGGTGGTCGACTTGCTGCCGCCGGTCGCGGAGGGGCGCACCCGGGGGTTGTCGGTCGAGTTGGAGCGCGTGGAGGCCGGCCCGAGAAGGTCGGTGCTGCAACGCGCCGACGAGGTCGCGCCGCGCCAGCAACTGCGCCAGATGGCCGAGCTGCCGCGCAGTGGGCAGGGCGAGATCACTGTTGCGACCGGGTTCGGTATCGACGAGGTCAGCGAGGCTCGGTCGTGGGTCGACATCGCCGGCGACGGCCGCTACCTGATCCGCCGGACCAGCGTGCTGGCGGTGCGGCCGGCGTCGCCGCGCGCGGTGGTCGCGGCGGTGGACGAGGTGGTGGGCAGGGCATTGGAACGGCTGCGGGTGTCGTGAGCGAAAGGAAGTGGTGAGCGATGGCTCCGGAAATGAGTTCGGTGGCGGCGGCGCCGTCCGCCGACCCGATGACGTGGAAGCCCGACGAGATGGCCGCCGGGACATTGAAGTTCGATCCGGCGGCAGTGGAGAAGCTGTATGGGGTCCTGGATCGGCATGTGGGGGAGTTGCGTGAGTTGCAGGAGCGTGTGCAGCAACTAGGACGGATCAAGGGGCTTGAGTCGCTGCAGTCGTCAAAGGCGCTTCAAGATAAGTTCAATGCAAAGGCGACCGGCGACACGTACTACTCAGCTCAACGGATGCTTCACGATCGCATCGAAATCGTCACGAAGATGAGGGACACAATTAAGGAAACAGCGTTGAAGTTCCACCAGTCTGACCAGGCCAATGCGGATCAGTTGGCCAAATTCTTCGGGGGTAAAGAATGAGGCGGATGCCGAGTTCTGTGGTCGCATTGAGCGCGGTGACATCGGTGGTGGTCCTGATGCTTGCCGGGTGCGACTCGTCGTCGCCTTCGGTGGCTGGGAATGCCGACAGCACGACCGTCACAGCTTCGCCGATCGAGACGGCGGATCCGAGTGCAGGCCTGTGGGACCCCTGTGCCGGGATGCCTGCGGACGTACTTGCAGCCAACGGAGTTAATCCTGTGCGGGGTAAGTACAGTCAGGGAGTCCCGATCCGTGGGTGGAAGAGGTGCGGATGGTTGGGGGACTGGTTCAATTTGTCGGTGCTGACGACGCACCACACGATCGATGAGTTGAAGGCGAGCGGTTCGTACTCGGATATTCACTCGGTCACAATCGGTGACCGAGTGGGGACGATGGATCACCAGAGCGTTACCGATTACTCGAAGGAATGCACGATATCGCTTCCTACGCAGAACGGAATGGTTGAGGTGATGGTGAACCTGTCCCAGGTCGACGGCGGACCCGAACGTGACCTATGCGCAAAGGCAACCGAACTCGCTACGGCGTTCTTGCCGTACTTGCCGAAGTAGACAACGGCAGGACGCCCGCTGGCTCAATCACTTTGACAAGTTCCGGGTGCATCGTCGTTCGACGACGCCACTGACTCAAGGCGCCTCAGTCGCTGTGCCATCCGCGCTCGAACGAGCGGGCGCAGGCCTCGCTGTGTGATCCACCCGAGCGCCCCGGTCGTGGTCTTCCTCGGCCAGGACCACGCGGATAACACGACCAGCGGTCCGATGAAGAGGGCCGTGATCCCGGCTGCGTCCGGCCAACCGGTCGCGGCAGAGGCGAGTCCCACCGTGGCCAACCAGAACGCGGTGCCGAGCGTCATGCCTGCGAGACCGGACGCGGATCGTGCGGCACGTGCATACAGCCAGCCCCAGACGAGCAAGGCGTTCAGAGATGCGACCGCATACATCATCACAATGACGAGCCCGATGGTCTGCAGCGACCACTTCGAAATGTGCCCGGCCGCAACAGACACCGCAAAGATGATGAGTGTCGCGGCGACGGCCAATGGTGCGGGGATGAGAAGAGCCCGGACGACGAAATCCTTCCGCGTCTGCGGGACGTTCCGGCCATCGGGCAGTACGTACTCGATGCCGTTGGTGAGGCTCGCTTGCTTCTTGGCATCGTCGCCCCGGCTGATCGCGGTGACTGTCTCCGGGTCCATCGCGGCGACGGCGGTCGCACTGAACACACATACCGCGAAGCCGAGGCCGAGTGAGGCGATGATGACGATCGCGTTGGTGCTGTTCGGCGCGTCGAACAGCGTCCCGAGGACCGTGATGACGGCAATCGCCGAGATGACGAGGCCGACCAGGCTGAGAAGGTACTGGTGAGACCGCATCATCGTTGACCGAGCGGGATGCTTGTCGGGCTCGGTGGCCCACGCAGCTACGTGAATGGCAATCGTCAGCGTGGCAAGCGCGCCTAACACCGCGAACCCGGTGTCGGAGGGGACGGTCACCTGGAGGGCGAGCGTCGAGTGTGCGGTGTGTCGATCGATGAGTACGTAGGCGCCGATGAAAGCGTAGGCGCCGACGCCGATGTAGAGCGCCATGCGAATGGTTTTCCACACCTTGGCCAGGTGCTCGCTGACGGTGGGCTCGGACTACGTGGCATCGGCCGCATCGTCACGGTCGCGCGCATCGGCGCTGAGCGTCTGTCTGTCCTGGATAGAGCTCATCGAAAGACTCCCCCGTCTGTTGATCCCGCGATGGTGGGCCTCGCCTTTTGCGAACGATTGGTGGCTGCCGTCCCCTGGGGCAGGCCACTTCGCCGGGACCTGCGGGTGCCAGCGTGGTGACTCGCCTCATCCAACAAGATCATCTGATTCGCCGGTTCGTTGGGGTCGGCGGATGGCGTGATCGCAACGCCGTGGTCTAGGTAACGATCAGCGTTCATTCGTTCGACATACCTGGCCGTGGGCGTCCCGTGTACGTTGCTGCACGCCGACTACATTGGGTCGGACATCGGAGTGGGTCAGGAGCGTGAACGGTGCAGGACGGGCAGTGGGGCGAGGTCGCGCCCTGCGGCTCGACGAGGGGAGTCGGCATTCTGCCGAAATGCTCCGAGTGGCCGATCATGTTTGAGCTCACGTACCGACTGTCATTCACAACTGGTGGGCTGTTCGAGGGCGTCGCGAGGGCGGGCCTGCTGCTCGCAGCTCCGGAGCCGGCGTCGGCTCATCCCGCACCTGCATGGAGCAAAGAAGATCGAGATCGTGGACCCGTACATCCGGGCACCGCATCAGCTCCGCAACCTGTACGAGTTGCTCGTCGAGATCAATTGCGGCTAAGCCGGTCGAGGAGGCCGTTGCCGTGCACCTCCTAACGGCGCAGGAGACTGAGCGGGACGACTGGAAGAAGGCGCAGCTCATGGGCCTGTCCGACATCATAGACGCGGTTGCGGAGGGTGGCATCGAGTTCACCTGCGACTTCGAGACTGGCCTGCACGATCACCTACCTGAAGGGATGACCATGAGGGTGACCGAGATGATCTGGGACGGTGCGGGAGTTGCGCTGTCGGGTGACGACCTGCAACTGCAACACAAGCTCGCCGACGCCGCGAAGCGATGCGACTGGGCAGTGGTCGCGGCGATCCTCGAGGAAGAACCGCGACTGGTGAACAGCACCCGGCCGGGTGGCCCGTCCCTGTTCGCCCCACTGCACCAGGCCGCATACGCCAACGCCCCCGTCGAGGTGATCCGCGATCTTGTCGCCCGCGGCGGATGGCTCACCCTGGAGAACGCTCGCGGCGAACGTCCGGTCGACGTCGCCACCCGGCGTGGACACAACGAGGCGGCCGCGGAACTGGAGCCACGCCTGGCACGCACCGTTCCCTACGGTGTGCTGGCGAAGATCCAGCAGCACTTCCACGAGGTGATCCGCGGACGCGTCGCCGACCTGGTCGAGGAGAGCAGGCTGCGCCTGCCGGAACTTCAGCCGCTGCTCGAGACGGAGACCTGCGAGGTGTACTTTCCGGTGCCCGGCATGTACGGGGGCTTCTCCTACTGTCTCGAGGAGGAGGGCGTGGAGGCGAAACTCGTCGCCGAGAGTTGGTGCCGCGTAGCCGGCGGATCTGGACAGCGGCACGAGATCACGTCGGCGGGTAGCACGCTGGTGGCCGAAGGGTTCGTCTGATCGGTCCGGGGACTCGGGTCGGTGCCCGGTTGAACGGCCCGAGATCAGGTATACAGGATTGAATGATGGATGCGAAACGATCTTGTCTGCGATCGGGATGATGGTGCCAACAGGGCCGAGCAGGTCGACGACTGTGCCCGAATAGTCCTGCGACAGAGCGTCATCCGCCAACCGCTCGCTCAGCCGCCCCGCGTGTGTCCAATCGAAGTCGCTCTACGAGAAGACCCTCACCCCAAACTCCGCGCCCGGAACGTGTCGCACGCCCCGACATCCCCCGTCTGATACCCGGTCGTGAACCACTTCTGCCGCTCCGCCGACGACCCGTGCGTCCACGACTCGGGGTTCACCCGGCCGGTCGCCTGCTTCTGGATGCGGTCGTCGCCGACGGCCGCGGCGGCCGACAGTGCGTCGTCGATGTCGGACTGGCTCAGCGGCTCGAGGATCGGCGGGCCGCCGTTCGGTGCCGGGGTGCGCGCGGCCCAGTGCGCCCAGATGCCGGCGTAGCAGTCGGCCTGCAGCTCGGTTCGCACCGACGCGGACGTCGCGCCCTTCGGATCTTGCTGCGCCCGGCCGATGGTGCCCAGCTGGTTCTGGATCGCGTGACCGAACTCGTGAGCGACCACATACTCCTGCGCCAGCGGACCGCCGGACGCCCCGTACTGCGTCTTCAGATCTTGGAAGAATCCGGTGTCGAAGTACGCGGTGTGATCGGGCGGGCAGTAGAACGGCCCGACCGCGCTGGTCGCCTGACCGCACCCGGTGTTGACCGCGCCGCTGAACAACCGCACGTTCGGCGGCTGGTACCGCACCCCGGCCTTCGGCAGCTGCGTCGCCCACACCGCGTCGAGGCTGTTCTTCGTCGCGACGATCCGGCAGGCGACATTGTTGTTGGCGTCCGCCCCGGTCCTGCAGTTCGCGATCTGCGCGTTGTCGGCGACCTGCGTCGTCGAACCGCCACCATCTGACCCGCCGAGCAGCGAGTTCGGGTTGACCCCGAGCAGCACCGCGATGACCACCACGACGATGCCGCCGATGCCGCCGCCGAGCGCCATCTTCGGACCCCGCCCGCCGCCGGACGACACCCCGCCGGTGTCCAGTTGCGCGTCGTCCCGGAACGTCATCGTCACCACCTGCCACTCGATCATTCGAAGCCGGTTCACAGCTTCGCACGCCCGAGGCGGAGTTGCTGTCAGAAACTGTCGGCCTCCTCCGTAGGATGACCCCCAGCACTTGCTGCGATCGACCACATCTTGAAAGGACCATTGTGCTGCGCACCCACCAGGCCGGATCCCTGCGAGCCGAGCACGCAGACCAGACCGTCACGCTCACCGGCTGGGTGGCGCGTCGACGCGACCACGGTGGGGTGATCTTCATCGATCTGCGCGACGCGTCGGGCGTGGCCCAGGTCGTCTTCCGCGAGGGCCCCGCCGCCGAGCAGTCCCACCGGCTGCGCGCCGAGTTCTGCGTCAAGGTCACCGGTCGCGTCGAGGTGCGCCCGGAGGGCAACGCCAACAAGGACATCCCCACCGGCGAGATCGAGGTCAACGTCACCGACCTCGAGGTGCTCTCCGAGGCCGCTCCGCTGCCGTTCCAGCTCGACGACACCCCCGGCGAGGAGGCGCGGCTGAAGTACCGCTACCTGGACCTGCGCCGCGAGGGTCCCGGCAACGCGATCCGGCTGCGCTCGAAGGTCAACGCCGCGGCCCGCGAGGTGCTCGCCCGGCACGACTTCGTCGAGATCGAGACGCCGACGATGACCCGCTCCACCCCCGAGGGTGCCCGCGACTTCCTGGTCCCCGCCCGGCTGCAGCCCGGCTCGTTCTATGCGCTGCCGCAGTCGCCGCAGCTGTTCAAGCAGCTGCTGATGGTCGCCGGCATGGAGCGGTACTACCAGATCGCCCGCTGCTACCGCGACGAGGACTTCCGCGCCGACCGGCAGCCCGAGTTCACCCAGCTCGACATCGAGATGAGCTTCGTTGAGCAGGACGACGTCATTGCGCTGGCCGAGCAGATCCTGGTGGCGCTGTGGAAGCTGATCGGCCACGACATCACCACCCCGATCCCGCGGATGACCTACGCCGAGGCGATGCGCCGCTACGGCTCCGACAAGCCGGACCTGCGCTTCGAACTCGAACTCGTCGAGTGCACCGACTACTTCGCCGACACCCCGTTCCGTGTGTTCAAGGCGCCGTACGTCGGCGCGGTCGTCATGCCGGGCGGGGCCTCGCAGCCGCGTCGTCAGCTCGATGCGTGGCAGGAGTGGGCCAAGCAGCGCGGCGCGAAGGGCCTCGCGTACGTGCTCGTCGGCGAGGACGGCACGCTGACCGGTCCGGTCGCCAAGAACATCTCCGACGCCGAGCGTGACGGCCTGGCCGCGCACGTCGGCGCGAAGCCCGGCGACTGCGTGTTCTTCGCGGCCGGCGGCGTCAAGTCCTCGCGTGCGCTGCTCGGCGCGGCCCGCGGCGAGATCGCCCGCAAGCAGGACCTGATCGACCCGAACGCGTGGGCGTTCCTGTGGGTCGTCGACGCGCCGATGTTCGAGCCCGTCGAGGAGGCCGTCGAGGCCGGCGACGTCGCGCTCGGCTACAGCGCCTGGACCGCGGTGCACCACGCGTTCACCTCGCCCAAGCCGGACTCGATCGACACTTTCGACACCGACCCGGGCTCGGCGCTGGCCTACGCCTACGACATCGTCTGCAACGGCAACGAGATCGGCGGCGGCTCGATCCGTATCCACCGCAAGGACATCCAGGAGCGGGTGTTCAAGGTGATGGGCATCGGCCACGAGGAGGCCGAGGAGAAGTTCGGCTTCCTCATCGACGCGTTCTCCTACGGCGCACCGCCGCATGGCGGCATCGCGTTCGGCTGGGACCGCATCACCGCGCTGCTCGCCGGGATGGACTCGATCCGCGAGGTCATCGCGTTCCCGAAGTCGGGCGGCGGCGTCGACCCGCTCACCGACGCGCCCGCGCCGATCACCGCGCAGCAGCGCAAGGAATCGGGCATCGACGCGAAGCCCGACGAGTCGCGCGGTGCAAAGGCCACCGGGGACAAGGCTGCTGCAGACAAGCCCGCCGGGGACAAGGCCGAGTAGCGCTCCAGTGCTTCACCTGCGGGTGATCTGCCCGGCCGAACGCACCGACGCGGTCGCCGAACTGCTCGACGACGCCGTCGGCGCCACCCACGTGGTGGTGCTGCGCGGCGTCGCGGCCAAGCCGGCCGGCGACTGCGTCGAGGCGGACGTGGTCCGCGAATCGGCCAACGAGCTACTCGACGCGCTCGAGTCGATGGGCCTGCGCCACACTGGCGCGATCACCCTCGAACCGCTCGACACGGTGCTCTCGGACACCGCCGACAGGGCCGCGAAGGATGCGGTCGGTGACCCCGACGACGCGGTCGTGTGGGACCAGTTGATGGCTCACACCAAGGAAGAGTCGACGCTGAACGCGACCTTCCTGGCGTTCCTGACGATCGCGTGCCTGATTGCCGCGGTCGGCGTCGTCACCGACTCGCCGGTGACGATCGTCGGCGCGATGGTCGTCGGCCCCGAGTTCGGTCCATTGTCCGCGCTCGCGGTCGCGCTGGTGCGCCGCAGCCGCCGGCACGTGCGCCGCTCGCTGCTGCCACTGATCGTCGGGTTCCCGGTCGCGATGATCATCACCGGATTCGCGACCTTCCTGGGGCGGCTGCTCGGCTGGGTGACGCAGACGCGGATCGAGAACCTGCACCAGGTCGACTTCATCTACGAGGTCGGCGCCGCGTCGTTCGTCGTCGCGTTGCTCGCCGGCGCCGCGGGCATGCTGTCGCTGGTGTCGGCGAAGTCGGCCGCGTTGATCGGCGTGTTCATCTCGGTGACGACGATCCCCGCGGCCGGGTTCGCGGTGGTCGCAGCGTCGGTCGGGGAGTGGGCGATCGCCTTCCGGTCGATGGGGCAGCTCGCGGTGAACCTGACCGGCATTGTCATCGCCGGGGTGGTCGTGCTGCTGGCGCGACCGGAGACGTGGCCGCGGAAGTTCTCGCGCCGGCTGACCGACCGCGATTCGGCGCGGTTCCGTTATCCCTGGATGGGGTGATCCACCTGCGTCATCGTGGCACTCGGCCGCGATCGCCGAACGCCGCAACAGCGCTCGCGTACGCTGGGCTGCGTCTGTGTACGGCACCCTTTTGTCGGCCGTACCGGGTAGGTTGAATGGTGATGACCGCGATATTGACAGAGACGATTTCCGACCACGGGGAGCATCCGGTGTCCGACGTTGTGGCCGCCGCAGAGCGGCTGCTGACGCGGCGAACGGGTGCCACCGTGACCCTCGTCGACCCGGTCGACCTCGGCGGCAGCGGTGCGGCCACGGTGGTGCGGGTCCGCGTCGCCGAGAACCCCTTCTCGCTGCCGCGCACACTGGTGCTCAAGCAGGTACTCGACGCGAGCGGCGATCTCGACCAGGCGTTCCGGCGGGAGGCGGTGTCGTACCAGTTCGCGAACTCGCTGACCGCCGACACGCGGCCCGGCCCCGAGCTGATCGCGCACGACCTCGACGAGCGGCTGCTGGTGCTCACCGACCTCGGCGACGCGCCGGCGATGGGTGAGCTGCTGGCCAACAAGGACGAGGCCGAGGTCACCCATTCGCTGATGGCGATGGCGCAGGCGCTCGGCCGGATGCACGCCGCCACCTTCGGCCGTGAGGACGACTTCGCCGCGCTGATGCGCCGCGCCGGCGGCACGCACGCCGCCGACCCGATGGCCGAGCAGGTGCACGCCGCGATCGAACAGGTCCCGGGGCTGCTGGGCGAGTTGCTCGGCGTCACCCCGTCGGAGGCGGTGGTCGGGCTGGTGACCGAGGCCCAGCACCTGTTCGGCGCCGGCGGTTACCGCGCATTCAGCCCGGCCGACCTGTGCCCGGACAACATCCTCGTCAATGGCTCCGGGGTGCGCTTTCTCGACTACGAGTTCGGCGGGTTCCGCGACGCCACGCTCGACATCGCCTACGCGCTGGTGCCGTTCCCCGGTTGCCTGTGCACCATCGACCTGAACCGCGACCAGGCGCTGTCGATGATCGAGGCCTGGCGCGCCGAGGTCGTCGGGATCTGGTCGCAACTGCGCGACGACTCCGCACTGTATGCCCGGATCCTCGAGGCGCAACTGATCTGGGTGTGGCTGAGCACCTACCTGTACCTGCCGGACGACGAGATCCGCATGACGATCGCCGGCCAGCACGAGCTCGCGTCGCCGCGTGGCGCGGCGCTGCGCCAGCGGTGGCAGGGGCTCGCCGAGTTCGCCGAGACCCTCGGCGTCACCGAGATCGCCGACCACGCGCGCGAGGTGGCCGCGGCGCTGGCGAACGGGATCTGACCGCGCCGGTGGAGTTCGATCTGTTCGACGCGGCGCTCGACGGGCCGTCGTCCGGCAAGCCCGAGGCGGTTGCCGTGGGTGCGCCGCTGGCCGTGCGGATGCGTCCGACCGGCCTCGACGAGGTGCTGGGCCAGTCGCACCTGCTCGGCCCGGGCACGCCGCTGCGCAGGCTCGTCGAGGGCTCCGGTGCGACGTCGGTGATCCTCTACGGCCCGCCCGGCACCGGCAAGACCACCCTCGCCTCGCTGATCTCGTCGACCACCGGACGTCGCTTCGAGGCGCTGTCCGCGCTGTCGGCCGGGGTCAAGGAGGTGCGCGCCGTCATCGACATGGCGCGCCGGCGGTTGGTCGGCGGCGAGCAGACGGTGCTGTTCATCGACGAGGTGCACCGGTTCTCGAAAACCCAGCAGGACGCGCTGCTCGCGGCGGTCGAGAACAGGATCGTGCTGCTCGTCGCCGCCACCACCGAGAATCCGTCGTTCTCGGTGGTCGCCCCGCTGCTGTCGCGTTCGTTGGTGCTGCAACTGCAGCCGCTCACGGCCGACGACATCGGTGTGCTGCTGCGACGTGCGGTCACCGACGAGCGCGGGCTGGCCGGGACGGTCGACGTCGACGACGAGGCGATGGAGCAACTGGTCAAGCTCGCCGGCGGCGATGCGCGCCGGGCGCTGACCGCGCTCGAGGCCGCCGCGGAAAGCTCCGCCGACCTGGCCGGGGACGATCGCGCCGAGATCACGCTGCAGGTGGTCGAGTCGACGATGGACAAGGCCGCCGTGCGTTACGACCGCGACGGCGATCAGCACTACGACGTGGTCAGCGCGTTCATCAAATCGATCCGCGGCTCGGATGTCGATGCGGCACTGCACTATCTGGCTCGGATGCTCAGCGCGGGGGAGGATCCGCGGTTCATCGCGCGGCGGCTGATCATCGCCGCGAGCGAAGACATCGGCATGGCCGACCCGACCGCGCTGCAGGTGGCGGTCGCCGCCGCGCAGGCGGTGCAGCTGATCGGCATGCCCGAGGCGCAGTTGACCCTCACCCACGCGACCATCCACCTGGCGACCGCCCCGAAGTCGGGTGCGGTCGCCGCGGCGATCGGCAAGGCCACCGCCGACATAGCGGGCGGCAAGGCCGGGCTGGTGCCGCCGCACCTGCGCGACGGCCACTACTCGGGCGCGAAGAAGCTCGGCAACGCCGTCGGCTATCGCTACCCGCACGACCATCCGGACGGTGTGCTCGCCCAGCAGTATCCGCCGGACGAGCTGGTCGGCGTCGACTACTACGAGCCGACCGCTCGCGGGGCCGAGCGGGAGATCTCAGCGCGAATCGGCAAGCTGCGCAGGATCATCCGCGGTCGCTGACTGCTCGGCCAGCCACGCGTCGACCCGCCGCTGCGCCTCCTCCTCGGAGACGTCCTCGACCTTCGTCAGGATCGCCCACCGGTGCCCGAACGGGTCCATGACCGCGCCGAACCGGTCGCCGGTGACGAACGTGGCGGGTTCCTCGTAGGCGGTGGCGCCGGCGGCGACGGCGGCGTGCCAGGTCGCGTCGACGTCCGCGCAGTAGAGCGCGTACGAATGATTCACCGTCGCAGCCGGATCCGGTGCGACCAGGTTCGACTCCGGGGAGGGGTCGGACAGTTGCAGGTGGCCGTTGCCGAAGTCGAGATCGGCGTGCGCGACGCGCCCGTCGGGCAGATCGTTGCGGGAGGCGACGGTCGCGCCGAACACCGTCGTGTAGAACTCGATCGCCGCGGCGGCACCGTCGACGACGAGGAACGGGGTGATGGTGGTGTAGCCGGGCGGAATGGGTTGAATGGATTCGCTCATGTGTTCACCTTGCCTAGACTGGGGGCGTGCGGTCTTGGACAGATGCGACAGGCGCCGCGGGGGCGCGGGGAATCATGCGGCCCGCGCAGGTCGGCACCGTGTACGAGTTGGGCAGGGTGGACGTGGCGGCGGAGTTGGCGCCGTACATCGAGTACTACTGGACGATCCGGTGGGCGCTGGACAGCCCTCGGCGCGAGACGTCGTCGGTGCTGTCGCACCCGGCCGTGCACCTGTCGATCGAGGAGGGCGATCAGGCTGCGCGGCACGGTCATCCGCTGCCGTCCGTGCTGGTGCACGGGGTGATCACTCGGCGGTTCGACATCGAACTGGCGGGGCGGGGTCGGGTGCTGGGCGTCAAGTTCCGGCCCGGCGGATTCACCGCGCTCACCGGGGTCGCGGCGGATCGGTTCACGGATCGGGTGGAGTCGCTTACCGAGTTGCGCGCCGGTGCCGCGGATCTGCGCGACGGGGTGCTGGGGTTGGAGACGGACGAGGCACGCGCGCGACTGGCCGACGAGCGGCTGTCGCGGTGGCTGCCCGAGGTGGAGGACCGCGACTATGCGCTGCTGCGTGAGGTCGTCGACGACGTGGCCGGCGACCGCACACTCATCCGGGCGGCCGCGGTGGCGCGACGGCACGGGCTGACGGACCGGTCGCTGCAGCGGCTGCTGCGCCGCTATACGGGGATCACCGCCAGTTGGCTCATCCGGCGCTATCGGCTGCTGGACGCGATGGATGCGCTGCAACGCGACCCGGGCTGCGATATCGCCGAATTGGCTGTCACGCTCGGCTGGTACGACCAACCGCACTTCACCCGCGATTTCACTGCCGCCGTGGGGGTTCCGCCGGTGCGGTATGTGCGGGGGTTGGGGGAGTGAATGTGGTGGTCGTCAATTGGTGCGACGCTTGGCTCGGTGAGCGCCGGGACGACGGTCGGGCGGGGGCGACATGGTGTTTCCGTCTGCGCCGAGTCTGTGGAAGTATGAGATTGCAGAGTTGTTGACGGGGTCGGGGAGTGTCATTGAATATCGGTATCCGTGCTGATGAGCAATCTGCTTGAGCTCGCTGGCTGGTATTCTCACGGCAACCCTGTCGACCCCGACGGTGTACAGTCCGCGCTGGAATTCTTGAGTGACCTCAATTCTCTGCGTTTCCAGTGGTGTCTTCCAGGAATGACGCAGTCGGTGAAAGTAGGGCTTGAGATGGAATCGGTAGAGGATGTACGGCCCTAAGATCAGGACCGCAGGTAGTAGCGCAAGGGCGACTGGGTCGGTTTTGTGGGTTCCAGCGGTTTCGGCGACAAGGGTCAGGGTCATGTCAGATGCCCTGCTCGTTCAGGCGTCGGTAGACCCATCGCCAGGGGCCGTACTTGTCGTACATGTATCTTCGCGAGTATGTGTAACCGTTGCGGCGGGCAATTTGCTCGAGCTGATCCCTCGTTAGGCGCGTCTCTGCCCGGTTGAACTCGACTGCGATGGACCCGGTGAGAATCGATTCGAACCGTTGAATCTGGTCGTCGAGTGAAGTGCTCCGGGCAATCTTCCTGCGGGCCCGTGCTCCCCTGATTCCGAAGTAGTAGAACATTGCGGGTAGGCAGACGATCAACATGAATATAAGAAGCGCGGACTGCGGTCTGCTCGAATGGTTGGGGCTGCTGGCGACTGCGGTAGTCATAGCCAGGACGCTTGGCAAACTATGCATTGACTTCCCATGTCTTAGTTATTCGAACCACCCGTCAGTGCAGTTGGATTATTGCGCAGGTGATCTGTGGACGTGACGGGCGTGTTCAGATATTTGCGCCACATGATGGGCTAGGGGGTATTAGGAGATTTGACGAACCGCATTTCGCGCGGAGTGTAGCGTGAGACATAGTCGGATTCATAAACGTATCCGTGCTGCTGAGCGAACCATAGAATCTGGTCTCGGGTGAAAGAGGTGGAGCAAACGGTGACAGCGACTTGGTTTCGACCGTCAAAGGTGGCATGGATGCGTGCTGCTTGAACCTCTGGTGGTTGGCTACGAAGGCGACGGCGGTTGCGTGCGTCGCGAGCCAGTGAGATAAGTATCGGAATCAGAACGAAGAATGAGACAGCTATTATGACATATGCGACGGTGGAGTTCGATTGAAATCCGGAACTTGCCAAATCATGCATGGGGGGTCCTTTGATTAGCGCAATCGTCAGATTCAACGGATGGACTGAACCGGATTGAGTTTGCAATCTCTAACGTGAGTTCTGTGAACTTTGATATTTGCCTGGCACCTCGAGTGCTCATGTCCAATGTCGCGACGGCGCTTATGTCTGGGAACGGGATTACAAGCTGCAATGTCAGCACGTTCACATCGTGATTTCCGCTGTGTGCCTTGCCGCGAGGCGCCGGGAGTGAGAAGTGGCCGCTTCGTAGGCAGGCGACAGCGACCGAATGGCCAAGTTTGTGCTTGCATACAACAATGTTCGAATTCTGCGCGCGGATGGCCTCGGCGATGCCGTCTGCAGCAGCCTCAGGTGTGGGGCGCCTTAGGCCTGACTGATCATTCAACTTTGTTGCCGACAGTAGGATGCTGGCGCCTTCGTCGGATGACTTTGGTGAGGTCAAATGGCCGAGCATCTGAATATCGGAATTCAGTAGGAATTCTTTAAAGGTGGGTGCTGCACTTGTTGAAGGTGGGTTTGTCGACGGGTTGAGTAAATCAATCGTTCGGAATTCTGGAGGGAATTCTATAGAGAGCGCGTGCATTAGTTTCCGTGGTCCTCCTTCCATCCCTGTTGGACTGCTTGGTAGATTGCTGTCGGTAGACCTGGCGCCGAGTTGATCCCAGGGAGAATGAGGTTGATTCCAGGTACGGCTGACACGAATTCGAGCGCGGTTGCTGTTTGATCGTGCGGCACCCAGTAATTGTTCAGGTCGTCAAACAATGTAGTTGTTGACTGGTCGTCACCAACATATTTCTGAAGGAAGGGGATTGCGGGGAGGTTGATGCCGAGAGTGTCGCCGATGCCCTGTGCGGCATCTTGGGTCAACTTCGGGAACTTGCCAAGTCCAAGAGTCGCGGCACCCACGCCATCGAAAAACAGTGTTTCATCGGTGACGGAATTATCCCCCGCGGTTCGTGCCAATGAGTGTCCGACGAGTGCGGTTGCTGATGCCGCACCAGAAGCGATACCGATCGGTGCTCCGAGTTCTGGCAGTCCGTAAATGTCCAGACCGGCGCCTACCAGACCGAGGACTGCGCTGACGTCGCCGAAGACATCTGCGACGTTGCCGATGATATGGCAGTTTGCCTGCGTGAAATGCCATGCGCCGATGCCGGCTTTCTCGAGTTCGTTGCCGATGACATCCAGTCCGTCGCCGAGGTGGTTCCATACGCTCTCAGCCGGCGCATCCTCGGAGGCCTGCCGCAGTGCCTTGGCGATGTCCTCGGCGAGGTCGCGGTGCTGCCGCTGTAGTCGCTTGGCCTGCTCGATGATGTCGTCGAGTTCCTGCTTGGCGCGCATGACCTTCGACACGGCGGCATCGAGCCGGGCCTGCGCTGCGGGGATCTCGTCGCGGGCGAGTACCTGATTGGCCAGGTGCAGGTCGGGATTCGCCTTGGCAGTATCGAAGTTGCGACGCGCGGCTTCGGCCTGACGTTCGTAGCCGGCGGCGGTAGTCTGCATCGACGAGAGATCGGACGACCAGGTACCCAGCAAGTGGGCAGCATTGCCCAGCGCCTGGTTGGCTCGGTCGAGCAGCGGGGAAAGTTCGCCGACCTTGTCGTGGAAGCCATCCGCGCCCTGTCCCTGCCAGATGCTGCCGGACTGTCCGACCCGATTGATGTCGCGTCCCGCGTCGACCAGCTTGCCCGCCGCGCCCGAGAGTTGTTGCGACAGTGCCTCGATGGCACCCACCGAGCCGGGTGCGGGGTCGAAACCCAGCGCCGGGTACTTCGCTGATCCCATCGAGTCCAGATCGTCACGCAACGCATCGATCTTCGAGTCGACGAGGTCGGCCACCGGGCTGGTCAGCGACCCGAGCCCCATCTCGCGGCCGAGGTCGTCGACCTTGTCGACCGCACCCTCGACCGCCGACCTCACCGCGTTGGCCGCGTCACCGAACCAGCTCATTCGTGAGGATCCATGTTGAGGATGCCGGGAACGCGCTGGGATGCCGGAGATTGCGGTGCTGGGCCGGAGCCGCCGGCGGAAAGGGGAGCCTCGAACATCTTCATCAGCGACTGGTTGGACTCTTCGGCCTTCGCGTAGGTGGTGCGGGTTTCCTTGAGCCCGTCGACCATGGTGGCGGAGGCATAGGCGATCTTCTCGATGCCGTATCCCCAGCGGTCCTGGAATCGTGCAGCCGCCGAGTCGAGCGAGTGCGTGCCGAGATCCCGTGCAGACACGTTCTTGAGCGCGCCGCTCGACTGTTTGAGCGCGTCCGCGGCGCGCCCGACCGTGTCGATGAGTTCCCCGAAGGCAGCGAGGTCGACCTTGAGTGTCCCGCTCATCATTTCCCCTGACGAAATCGTGCTGGCGACAGCATGGTCGAGGTCATCACCGCGCCCCGGCGAGGCATCGGCTCAGCTCGCGATGAATGCCGCTGAGCGACGCCGGCCGGATCTGCAGATGCCCGTCGCCGTGGATCAGGTAGCGCCCGTCTTCGGCGACATCGACCCAGCGCAGCGCCCCGACCTCGTTGTCGTGCCGAAGCACGGCGATGTGGCCGACGCCCTGACGGGGCGCACGCAGCAGGGTGCGGGCGCGGGAGGTGTCCGTTGATCGGACCTGCTGGAACACCGACGGATCGGGTTCGGAGGTCAGGTCGTCCTCGTGCAGGCTCATGGTCCGCTGTGCGCCGGGACGGACGTCGGGGATCGCCTGCATCAGCGATCCGGCGAGCTCGTCCGCTGCGCCGGTGAAGACGCGAATGTCGCGGTTGACCTCGCCGGCCTCGCCGCAAACCTGTTCGGCGAGAACCGCGGTCGAGGCTCGTCGCGCGCCGAGAAGTCGCAGATCCCGTCGGCCGCCGTCGACGGACACCGTCGCCTCGATGGCGACGTCCGGCGCCGAGAGGACGGCGAGCGCGCCCCTCAGTCGCTTGTCATCGAGGGCGTCCGCCCAGTCGTCGAGTTCGCGCTGGTGCGCCCGCTGCTCGTCGACGGTTGGGGCGGATTCGCGCCGGCGCAGGGGATACGGCATCGGCGTCGACGACACCTCCGCCCACAGACGTGCGAACTGGTGTGCTGACAAGTGCCACATCAGTCGTCGACCGCTCCGATCACCGGCGGCACCACCCACGGCAGCTCGCCGATGAGCTCGTTGCCGTTGTCGATGTTGACGAGGTAGCTCGCGGGACGGTATTCGTCGTCCTCTTCGCCGTCGTGCTGGGCGCCGTGCGCGAGTCCGGACATGGAACCGCGGGCGGCTGGGCGACCGGGTGCCACCGCACCGGTCGTTGTGCCGGCGCCGGCGGTCGCGCCTGCGCCGGAGCGCATGGCGAGATCTGCGCTGCCCGATCCGGGTGCGATCAACCCACCGAGTGAGCCCAGTGAGCCGCCGGCGCCGAGACCCGTGGCGTTGCCGAAGCCTGCGCCCGAGCCGCCAAAGCCTCCACTCGAGCCGGCAAGGCCCCCTCCGGAACCGATGACACCCCCACCAGGCCCGGTGTTGCCGATGCCACCGAACCCGGTTGCGGGATCGGACACGGACCCGACGGGAGCGGCGGATGCGGCCGCCGCGGTGGTCGGCGACCACGAGCCATCTGATGGGCTGGGGGAGCCGCTTGTCGGCTGGCCGGGGGTGCCCAGACCCGCCCCGTCGAGTGGTGCTGTGCCGGCGCCGGCGCCGGCGCCCGATCCGACCGGCGAACCCGGTGTGTCGGAGGCGGTTGCACCCTGTCCTGCAGGGCTGTCCGTCGATCCGCTGGGCTGCACGTTGTTCACGTCGATGCCGGTCTTCGCGCCTGCGCCGCCGGTCATTCCGGGCGAGCCCGCGCCGTTCGCGAGGCTCCCGTCCCCGAGTCCGCCGTTGACGACGTCGCGCGGCGGCGGCAGCATGGGCACGTCGGTGCCCGCCTGGACGTAGGTGGGGGTGTAGATGGCCTGCATGACGTGCACGGCTGCCTGACGTTCGACCTCGGCTGCGGCCTCGGTGGCCTTGGGCGCCACAGGGATCAACGAGAGTCCTGGCGCGACGGGCGGTTGTACGCCGATGCGGACCTCCTGCGCGGCGCTGGCGACCTGCTCGAGCCGACCGACCGAGGCGTGCAGACTCGTCGTGAACTCTGTCCCGGACTGGGTGAAGGCACCAACGGCGGCACGGGCTGCGTCGGCGCCGTCGCCCTCCCAGTGTTCGGCGATGAGGCCGGTGACCGATCCGTGGAATCCGAGGAGGTCGGAGAGCATCGCGGTCTGTAGCTTGCCCCATTGAGAGGCCATCGTGTTGATGGCGCCCGGCGACATCGACTGCGCGGCAGCGTAAAGCTGCTCATGTTTCCAGGACGCGAAGTTCTCCACTGTGCCGATGTACGGCCCGTCGGTCTGTCCGCTGAGGTGACTGCGGTAGCCCGCTTCCTGCTGCTGCAACTGCGTGCGTACGGCCTGTTGGCGGACGCTGACCGGGACGGCGAGGTCGGTCCAGTTCTGAGGCGAATCGGTCATGTCAGGCACCCTTGGGCATGAACTGGGAGATCATCCGGGCGGTGTCCTCGATGCCCTCACATGGAGGTGCGGACGTCTTGGTGCCGAATGAACTCGTCTGCCTAGTCAAGATCACCATGCCGTAGGTCGTCTGCATGGCGAGTGAGCAGGCTTGATCGTGAGGAATCGTCAGCGCTCGTCGACCGTCGATGGTTGTGGGAGCTGAAGTGGCGTTCCCGGATTCCTTCTTTACCTCTTCATCGAAGGTGATGTTGCCGGAGGAAATGCTGATCAAGTAGTCGGTGGACTTGAAGCTGCACGACAGGAAGGTGTAGTCCTGCGCGGGGTAATCAGTTTTCCGGCGAGTGTCGGGTTGATACCCGAGTTGGCGGATCTGCCCGTCGGAAAGGTCTGCGCAAGGATCGAATCCGACTTGCGGTCGCGTGGAGTCGTCCGTGATACGCGGTGTGTTCGTGGGCATAGGCAAAACCGATGCCGGCGACGAGCTCTCGGCTGCCGGGGGATTGCTGGCGGAGCAGCCAGCCGTAGCCATCATCGTGGTCAGGACAGCCACAGCAATGGTCGGTCGGTAGGTCATTGGAGGCCAGCCCCACTCGAGCGAATGTCTCTTGCGTTGGACTGCTCGGCCTCCGCGAACGCCATACCGCCGCCGGCGAAGTTGTCACGCATCTCCACGACGGCGTCACGGAACTGCAAGATTCGGGCGTGAACGGACTCCTCGCCGCCAGTGCCCTTGCGTGCGAAACCCGCCTGCAAGGCCTGAGCCGACGGAATATCGCCAAACCCCGACATGTCGCCAAATCGTTCAGCATCGAGCGCATGCTCTTCCAACCGAGCGATCAACCGGTCGCACTCGGCAACGATCTGCCGCGCGACATCCGGTTCCAATCGAAGTGATTTCCCCACAGACTTCCCCCGTCCCTCCCCAGTGACATGCGTCGGCAAGAGTAGCCGATCATCGGCGACCGCGGCGTACCGGCTGAGGGCAGGAACCGTGAGGGCGTGTTCCGGTCGTGCTGCACGCCGAACCTGATGCGCTTATCGACACACAACTCAGTCCGAGATGCGGACGATCACGGATACGAGGCGACTTGTGTGAGGAAAAGCGCGTCGGCAGCGGGCCGCACCGCGCGACCAGGCCAGGCGTAACCCGAACTACCGGCCGTCGCCGCGCACCAAAATCTCACCGCTAAGCGACTGGAAAGCGATTGTTGAGGTACCACCTGTCACCAGCACCCCGACGCCTCGTCCTGCCACCCACGGCGCGGGTGATCGAACGGACCGCGCGATGCCGGTAATCTGGGCGTGATGTGCACCCTCGGGTGCGCTGTGCCCGGGGCAGCCGCCTCACCGCGACATAGAAGGACCAGTCAGTGCAGACCCACGAGATTCGCCGACGCTTCCTTGACCACTTCGTCAAGGCCGGACACACCGAGGTGCCGAGTGCGTCGCTGATCCTCGACGACCCGAACCTGCTGTTCGTCAACGCGGGCATGGTCCAGTTCGTGCCGTACTTCCTCGGCCAGCAGACGCCGCCGTTCAACACGGCGACCAGCGTGCAGAAGTGCGTGCGCACGCTCGACATCGAGAACGTGGGCATCACGACCCGGCACAACACCTTCTTCCAGATGGCCGGCAACTTCAGCTTCGGCGACTACTTCAAGCGTGAGGCCATCAACTTCGCCTGGTCGCTGCTGACCAACCCGATCGACGACGGCGGCTACGGCTTCGACCCCGAGCGGCTGTGGGTCACCGTCTACCTCGACGACGACGAGGCCCAGGACATCTGGCACAAGGAGATCGGCATCCCGAACGAGCGCATCCAGCGCCGCGGCATGGCCGACAACTACTGGTCGATGGGCATCCCCGGCCCGTGCGGGCCCTGCTCGGAGATCTACTACGACCGCGGCCCCGAGTACGGCAAGGACGGCGGCCCGGAGGCCGACGAGGACCGCTACCTCGAGATCTGGAACCTCGTGTTCATGCAGAACGAGCGCGGTGAGGGCGTCGGCAAGGACAACTTCGAGGTCCTCGGCCCGCTGCCGAAGAAGAACATCGACACCGGCATGGGCGTCGAGCGCGTCGCGTTCCTGCTGCAGGGCGTCGACAACGTCTACGAGACCGATCTGGTCCGTCCGGTGATCACCAAGGCCGAGCAGCTCACCGGCCGCCGCTATGCCGCCGGTGGCCCCGAGGGGGGCGCCGACGACATCCGCTTCCGCGTGATCGCCGACCACGCCCGCACCGCGGCGATGCTCATCGCCGACGGCGTCAACCCCGGCAACGAGGGCCGCGGCTACGTGCTGCGCCGGCTGCTGCGCCGCATCGTGCGCTCGGCCCGACTGCTCGGCGCCGAGGGCGCGACGATGAGCGAGTTCATGGCGGTCGTTCGCGACGAGATGTCCCCGTCGTACCCGGAGCTCAAGACCGACTACAAGCGCATCGAGAACGTGGCCGTCGGCGAGGAGACCGCGTTCCTGCGTACCCTCGCGTCCGGCTCGAAGATGTTCGAGTCGGAGGCCGACGAGGTCAAGGCGGCCGGCAAGAAGGTGTTCGGTGGCAGCGAGGCGTTCGTGCTGCACGACACCTACGGCTTCCCGATCGACCTGACTCTCGAGATGGCGGCCGAGGCCGGCCTGTCCGTCGACGAGGACGGCTTCCGTTCGCTGATGGCCGAGCAGCGCGCCCGCGCGAAGGCCGACGCGCAGGCCCGCAAGCACGGTCACACCGACCTGATGGTCTACAAGGACCTGCTCGATCGCGGTCCGACCGAGTTCACCGGCTTCGCCGAGCTGAACACGGAGGCGAAGATCATCGGCCTGATCAAGGACGGCCAGAAGGTGCCCGCCGCGTCCGTCGGCGAGCAGGTCGAGGTGATCCTGGACCGCAGCCCGCTCTACGCCGAGGCCGGCGGCCAGATCGCCGACACCGGCATGATCACCGCCAACGGCGTGCGGCTCAAGGTCGACGACGTGCAGAAGATCGCCAAGAAGCTGTGGGTGCACAAGGTCACCGTCGAGGAGGGCCTGATCGCCGAGGGCGACGAGGTGCTCGCGCAGGTCGACGCGCAGTGGCGCCACGGCGCCACCCAGGGCCACTCGGGCACCCACATGGTGCACGCGGCGCTGCGGCAGGTGCTCGGACCCAACGCGGTCCAGGCCGGTTCGCTGAACAAGCCCGGCTACCTGCGTTTCGACTTCAACTGGCAGGGCGGGCTGTCCGAGCAGACCCGGCACGAGATCGAGGACGTCGCCAACGCGGCCGTCTCCGCGGACTACCAGGTCAACACCTTCGTCACCGACCTTCCCAAGGCCAAGGAAATGGGCGCCATGGCGCTGTTCGGCGAGAACTACGGCGACGAGGTGCGTGTCGTCGAGATCGGCGGACCGTTCTCCATGGAACTGTGCGGCGGCACCCACGTGGCGCACTCGTCGCAGATCGGCCCGATCACGCTGCTCGGCGAGTCGTCCGTCGGTTCCGGCGTGCGGCGCGTCGAGGCGTTCGTCGGCCTGGACTCGGTGCGCTACCTGGCCAAGGAGCGCGCGCTGCTGCAGGGCCTGGCGTCGACGCTGAAGGTGCCGACCGAGGACGTGCCCGGCCGCGTGGAGAACCTCGTCGAGCGGCTCAAGGTCGCCGAGCGTGAGCTCGAGCAGTCGCGGGCCGCGGCGGTGCTGGCCTCGGCGGGTTCGCTGGCCGACGCCGCCCACCGGATCGGCGACGTGCTGCTGGTCGCGGAGAAGGCCCCGGCTGGGGTCGGCGCGGGCGACCTGCGCACGCTGGCGACCGACGTGCGCGGCCGGTTGGCGCAGCAGGCCGCGGTGGTCGCGTTGTTCGGCGACGACGACGGCAAGGTCCCGTTCGTGGTCGCCACCACCGACGGCGCCCGCGAGCACGGCATCAAGGCCGGCGAGCTGGTCAAGGCTGTCGCGCCGGCCATCGGCGGACGCGGCGGCGGCAAGCCGGACATGGCGCAGGGCTCCGGCACCGACGCCTCCGGCATCGAGGCGGCGATCGCCGCCCTGCGGGCAGCGCTCGCGGAAGGAAGCGCCTAGCGGTGCCGGACGAGCTGCCGGACGCCGACCCCGGACGGGGTCGGCGTCTCGGCATCGACGTCGGAACGGTCCGCATCGGGGTGGCCTCGAGTGACCCCGACTGCGTGCTCGCGACCCCGGTCGAGACGGTCGCCCGCACCCCCAAGACCGACGAGGACGTGCGGCGCATCGTCGCGCTCGTCGACGAGTACGAGGCGGTCGAGGTGATCGTCGGCCGGCCCCGGACCCTGCGCGGAGAGGACGGCAAGTCCTCGAAGATGGCCGGGCGCTTCGCCGACGTCCTCGCACGCCGTATCGCCCCCGTGCCGGTTCGTCTTGTCGACGAAAGGTTCTCGACGGTCACCGCGCAACGCGCGTTGCGCGAGAGCGGGGTTCGCGCGAAGAACCAGCGGTCCGTGGTGGACCAGGCCGCTGCGGTGGAGATCTTGCAGTCGTGGTTGGACGAACGAGCGCAGCGCCTCGCCGCGCAGCGCGCGACCGATGAGGACGGACAGTGAACGACGACCGCGGTGGACACGACGACCAGGGCGGCTACGGGGAGCCCGGCGGGTATCAGGGCCGTGAGGACGGGTTCGTCGAGTACGCCTACCGGCCGCCGGCCCGGCACAGTGCGATGCTGGCGCAGGACGGCGGGGACGAGGACTTCCCGGGTGAGGTCCGTGCACCGCACGACGGCTGGGCCACCGAGCGCGCCGAGCCGCAGTTCGTGCCGGGCGTCGACGAGCACGAACTCCCGCCGCAGGGACGCCGCGCCGCGCGGATGGCCCGTGAGGCGCGCGCCCGAAAGACCAAGCGGCGCCGCTGGATCGGTGTCAGTGCGGCGCTGGCGGTGCTCGTGGTGCTGTGCGTCGGCGCGTACGGGGTGCTGCGGCTCGTCTTCCCGGCTCTGTTCACACCGGATCCGAAGGACTACTCGGGCAACGGCCTGGCGGACGTGGTCGTGCAGGTCAAGGACGGCGACACCACCACCGACATCGCCTCCACCCTGACGCAGGACAACGTCGTCGCCAGCACCGGTGCCTTCCTACGCGCGGCGAAGGACAACTCCGGGATGGCCACCATCCAGCCCGGCTTCTACGCGCTGCGGACCGAGATCCCGGCGAAGCATGCCGTCCAGCTGATGACCAGCCCCGCGGCGCGGGTCGGTCAGGTCGTCATCCCCGAGGGGCGCCAGCTCTCGGACGTGACCACGGTGTCCGGGCACGTCACCGAGGGGATCCTCACACTGATCGCGCACGCCAGTTGCGTACCAGTCGACGGGGGCGGACCCAAGTGTGTGAGTGTCGATCAGTTGCGTGGTGCGCTCGCCGCCGCCGACCCGCGACAAATCGGCGTGCCGACCTGGGCGGTCGACCGGGTGCTGAAGGTGCATGATCCGCAGCGTCGATTCGAGGGGCTGATCAAGGCCGGCACCTGGAACTTCGACCCCACTGCGGCACCGGAGCAGATCCTCAAGACGCTGTTCACCGCGAGCACCGCCGCCTACAACGCCGCGGGCCTGCAGACCGCGGGCGCCGACACGGGCCTGAGCCCGTACGACACCCTGGTGGCGGCCTCGCTCGTCGAACGCGAGGCCCATCCAGCCGACTTCGCGAAGGTCGCGCGGGTGATCGTCAACCGGCTCAAGGTGGGGCAGCAGCTCCAGTTCGACTCGACGGTGAACTATCTGCTCGACCGCGTCGAAGTCGCGACCACCGACAAGGACCGCGAGACCCAGACGCCCTGGAACACGTATGCGATGAACGGGCTGCCGGCGACCCCTATCGCCGCGCCCGGCGACGACGCGCTGCAGGCCGCCGAAAATCCCGCGCCGGGCGACTGGCTGTACTTCGTCACCGTCGACAAGACCGGGACCACGCTCTTCACCGCCGACTACCAGCAGCACCTGGCGAACATCACCCTCGCGAGCAAGGCGGGGGTGCTCGACAGTGGGCGCTGAGCACGAGACACCGCAGGTTGGGCCGCGTAAGGCGGCGGTCCTGGGCAAGCCGATCGAGCACTCCAAGTCGCCGCTGCTGCACCGCGCCGCCTACCGCGCACTGGGGTTGGACGGCTGGACCTACGACCGCATCGAATGCGACGCCGAGGCACTGCCGGGACTGGTCTCCGGGCTCGGACCGGAGTGGGTCGGGCTGTCGGTGACGATGCCGGGCAAGTTCGCGGCGCTCGAGTTCGCGACCGAACGCACCGAGCGGGCGGTCGCGGTCGGGTCGGCGAACACGCTCGTGCGCGTGCCCGGCGGCTGGCGGGCGGACTGCACCGACGTCGACGGCATCGTCGGCGCGCTTGCGGAACTGGGCCTGAGCGATCTGGCCGGAGCGCGGGCGGTCGTCATCGGTGCCGGCGGTACCAGCCGACCGGCGCTGGTCGGGCTGGCGAGTCTCGGGGCCGGCGAGGTGACGGTCGTCGCGCGCAGCGCCGAGCGGGCGCGGGGCGCGCTGGACTGCGGCCGCAACGCGGGGCTTGCGGTGTCGTGGGGCGGCTTCGAGGACGACGAGCTTCGCAGCGCGTGCGGCGCGGCGGACGTGGTGATCAGCACGGTGCCGGCGGCGGCCGTCGCCCCGGTCGCGGGGGCGGTGGCGGCGGCTCCGCGGGTGCTCGACGTCATCTATGACCCGTGGCCGACCCCGCTCGCGATGGCGGTCGAAGCGGCCGGTGGCACGGTGGTCGGTGGACTGTCGATGCTGCTGAACCAGGCGTTCGGGCAGGTCGAGCAGTTCACCGACCTGCCCGCACCGCGGGAAGCGATGGCCGCGGCGCTGCGCTGACATCTCGAGCCCCAGTGTTGCAACTGTCGTGACTGTTCGCGCAGTTCGAACGCTGGGAAACATGGGAACACTTCCAAACATGGGAAGTGTGTGAACTCTGGGCGGCGATCGACACACCATCTCCCGGGGATCGGCTGTCCACAGCCTCCCCGACTTTCCCCAACCTGACCTGCGTCACCTCGAACCGCGCTTGCGGCGCAGCATGATCGGCGTCATGGGGTGGATCGCAGTGGTGGTCGTGGCGGTGGCGGGAGTTGCGGCCGGGTGGGGCATGCGGCTACTGCTGTCACGGCTGGCCCGCTCGGGACCGATCCGCGTCGGCTGGTGCGAGGCGGGGGCCGCGGCGGCCGGCGCGGCGACGGTGGCACTGGCCGGCCGGCCGGCGTCGGTGGAATCCGACTGGTGGCTGACGGTGGCCTGGTGGGTGGCACTGCTGTGGTGGTTGGTGCCGACCTGGTGGGCCGTGGCGCTGACGGTGATCGACCTGCACGAGCGCCGCCTGCCCGATGCGCTGACGTTGCCCGCGGCCGCGGTCGCCCTGCTGTATGCCGCGGCCACCGGGACCGGCGGGGCCGCGGTCCTGGGCGCGCTCACGTTGTTCGTCGTATACCTGCTCGTACACCTGGCCAGGCCCGCCGCGCTCGGCGGCGGGGACGTCAAATTGGCACTGCCCGTCGGCGCGCTGACCGGCGCGGCGGGGGCATCGACCTGGCTGCTGGCGGCGGTGCTGGCCACCGCCGCGACCGCGGCCGCCGGACTGGTGGCGCTTGCACTGCGCCACCATGGCGCGCGCATCGCCCACGGGCCCGGGATGTGCGCGGGTGCGATCCTGGCGCTGATCGCGGCATCTTGACCGGCCGTGTCGGTGGTCGGCGGCCGCGCATGGAAAGATCAGGGCTGTGCTGCGCTGGATTACTGCTGGAGAATCCCACGGACCGTCCCTGACCTCCCTGGTGGAGGGCATGGTCGCAGGTGTGGAGTTGACCACGACCGAGATCTCGTCCGAACTGGCCCGTCGCCGCCTCGGCTACGGCCGCGGCGCGAGGATGTCCTTCGAGGCGGACAAGGTGACGGTGACCGGCGGCGTCCGGCACGGCAAGACCCTCGGCGGGCCGATCGCCATCCAGATCGGCAACACCGAATGGCCCAAGTGGGAACAGGTGATGTCGGCCGACCCGGTCGACGAGTCCGAGATCGAGGACCTCGCACGCAACGCGCCGCTGACCCGCCCGCGCCCGGGCCACGCCGACTTCTCCGGCATGCTCAAGTACGGCTTCGACGACGCCCGCCCGGTGCTCGAGCGCGCCAGCGCCCGCGAGACGGCGGCGCGCGTCGCGGCCGGCACCGTCGCCCGCGCCTTCCTGCGCCAGGCATTCGGTGTGGAGGTGCTCTCCCATGTCGTCTCGATCGGTGGGGCCGGGGTCGCCGAGCCGGGGGTGCCCGGTCCCGGCGACCGCGACGTGATCGACGCCAGCCCGGTGCGTGCCTTCGACAAGCAGGGCGAAGAGGCGATGATCGCCGAGATCGACGCGGCCAAGCGCGAGGGCGACACCCTCGGCGGGGTCGTCGAGGTCGTGGTGCACGGGTTGCCGATCGGGCTCGGCTCGTTCATCAGCGGCGAGAACCGGCTCGACTCGCGGCTGGCCGCGGCACTGATGGGCATCCAGGCGATCAAGGGTGTCGAGGTCGGCGACGGCTTCGAGACCGCGCGCCGACGCGGCAGTGCCGCCCACGACGAGATGCGTCCGGGTCCCGACGGCGTGCTCCGCTCGACCAACCGCGCCGGTGGCCTCGAGGGCGGCATGACCAACGGCGAGCCGCTGCGGGTGCGCGCGGCGATGAAGCCGATCTCCACGGTGCCGCGCGCGCTGTCGACGGTGGACATGGCCACCGGCGAGCAGGCGGTCGCCATCCACCAGCGCTCGGACGTGTGTGCGGTCCCGGCGGCCGGCGTGGTCGCCGAGTCGATGGTCGCGCTGGTCGTCGCGCAGGCGGCGCTGGACAAGTTCGGCGGCGACTCGATCGCCGAGACCCGCCGCAACATCGCCGCCTACCAGGAGACCGTGCAGCAGCGTCTGCGGCACGAGGAGTCGCGGCCGTAATGACCCCGCGTGCGGTGTTGGTCGGGCCGCCCGGTGCCGGCAAGTCGACCGTCGGCAAACGGTTGGCGACCGCGCTGGGTGTGGAGTTCTTCGACACCGACGTCGCGATCGAGCAGGACACCGGCCGGATCATCGCCGACATCTTCGCGCAGGACGGCGAGTCCGGCTTCCGCGAGATCGAGGAGCGGGTGGTCATCGAATCCCTCTCGGCCCAGCCGGGGGTGGTGTCGCTCGGCGGCGGTGCGGTGCTGTCGGCGAACACCCGCGCGGCGCTGCAGGCGCTGCCGGTGGTGTACCTGGAGATCAGCATCGCCGAGGGGTTGCGCCGCACCGGCACCTCCACGGCGCGTCCCCTGCTGGCCGGTGACGACCCGCGCACGAAATACCGGCAACTGATGAACCGGCGCCGCCCGCTCTACCGTGAGGTGGCGGCGATCACCGTGCGCACCGACGGCCGCAGCCCGGGCAAGGTGGTGCGGGAACTGGTCGAGAAATTGACAGGCGAAACGAGGAAAGACACGTGAGCAGCACGGAATCCGGGGCAGCACGAGGCGGCGAGCCGATCCGGGTCGAGGTCCGCGGTGAGCACCCGTACCCGGTGATCATCGGCCGGGGCCTGCTCGGCGAGCTCGTCGACGAGCTGCGGGGCGTCAGGACCGTCGCGATCTTCCACCAGCCGACGCTCGTGGAGACCGCCGAGGCGGTGCGGGAAGCGCTGGCGGAGACCGGCATCGACGCACACCGTATCGAGATCCCCGACGCCGAGGCCGGCAAGGAACTGCCGGTTGCGGGATTCTGCTGGGAGGTGCTCGGGCGGATCGGACTGTCGCGCAGCGATGCGGTGATCAGCCTCGGCGGGGGAGCGGCCACCGACCTGGCCGGCTTCGTCGCCGCAACTTGGATGCGCGGTGTGCGCGTCGTGCACGTGCCGACCACGCTGCTGGCGATGGTCGACGCCGCGGTCGGCGGCAAGACCGGCATCAACACCGACGCCGGCAAGAACCTGGTCGGGTCCTTCCACGAGCCCGCCGCGGTGCTCGTCGACCTGGCCACCTTGGAAACGGTGCCGCGCAACGAGATCATCTCCGGCATGGCCGAGGTCATCAAGGCCGGGTTCATCGCCGACCCGGTGATCCTCGACCTCATCGAGGCCGACCCGCAGGCCGCGCTCGACCCGACGGGCGTCGTGCTTCCCGAGTTGGTCCGCCGCGCCATCGAGGTCAAGGCGAAGGTCGTGGCATCCGACCTGCGCGAGTCGAGCCTGCGCGAGATCCTCAACTACGGGCACACCCTCGGCCACGCGATCGAACGTCGCGAGCAGTATCGCTGGCGGCACGGCGCGGCGGTGTCGGTCGGGCTGGTCTTCGCGGCCGAGCTGGGCCGGCTGGCCGGCCGCCTCGACGACGCCACCGCCGACCGGCATGCCGCGATCCTGCGCAGCGTGGGCCTGCCCACCAGCTACGATCCGGATGCGCTGGGCCAGCTGATCGAGGGCATGCAGACCGACAAGAAGAACAGAGCGGGCATGCTGAGGTTCGTGATCCTCGACGGACTGGCCAAGCCCGGCCGGCTCGAGGGGCCCGACCCGACCCTGCTGGCCGCGGCCTACTCGGCCATCGCCCGCGAGGGCGGGGCTCCGACCACGACCGTGATGCTCTGAAGGTGGTGTGGCGATGAAGGTCAATGTCCTCAACGGACCGAACCTGGGCCGGCTCGGCAAGCGCCAGCCGGAGGTCTACGGTTCGGCCGGCTACGCGGACCTGGTCGACCGGTGTGAATGCGCCGCGGAACGGCTGGGCCTGTCGGTGACCGTCCGGCAGAGCGACCACGAGGGCGAACTGATCGGCTGGGTGCACGAGGCGGCCGACGCGGGCGAGCCGGTGGTGCTCAACGCCGGCGGACTGACCCACACCTCGGTGGCGCTGCGCGACGCGTGCGCCGAACTCACCGAGGGACTGATCGAGGTGCACATCTCGAACGTCCACGCCCGCGAGGAGTTCCGGCACCACTCGTACCTGAGCCCCATCGCCACCGGTGTGATCGTCGGGCTCGGCCTGACCGGCTACGAACTGGCGCTGACCTACCTGGCCGAACGCGCCGGGTACCCGTACCCCACGAGCTGACCGCGCACAGCAAGCGGGCCCATCCGGTCGATCCGGACGGGCCCGCTTCGTGCCGATGGGCTTCAGGCGTGCAGCTCGTGGGCCTCGCGCTCCTCGTAGAGCTCCTCGTCGCGCTCGGACTTGTGTTCGCGGCGACCGAGCCAGCGGCCGACCAGCAACCCGACCGCGGCGGGCGCGATGATCATCAGCGCGGTCCCGGCGGCGCCGGAGGTGATCTCGAAGAAGAACGAGGTCGCGCCGATTCCGGACACCCCGGCCTGGTCGATGATGTAGCAGACCACCCCGGAGATCAGCGCGGTGACGACGCCCGCCTTGATCCACACCATGATCAGATCCTCGCGATCATCGGGATCCTCGTGCCGGCGGGCGTCGACAATGCCGTCGATCCCCGCCCAGATCAGCGCCACGAGCAGCACGATCGCCAACGCGACGAACTTCAGTGTGGTCCCGTGCAGCGGGGCCTCCACGATGACGATCCCCAGGACCGTGCGCGCGGCGATGTGCACGATCGACATGCCGACGGCACGCAACACCCAACGATTCATAGCGGACAGCGTAGCGATGCCGATCGGAGGCAGTGGCGCAACCCACACGTGCGCGTCTCACGAGCCCGTTCGCCGGCGTTGCCCGGCCGGCGCGCTGCGGCGTTAGATTGAGCAGATGCCGGCAATCGAAGAGACCCGTCGCGACGCACTGCGGACCCTGCTCGCCGAGGCGGAGATCGATGCGTTGCTCGTCACCGACCTGCTCAACGTCCGTTATCTGACGGGGTTCACCGGCTCCAACGCCGCGTTGCTCGTCGACGCCCGCGACGAGGCGGGCGCCGAGGACCGGACGTTGCTGTGCACCGACGGGCGCTACCTGACCCAGTCCGCCGAACAGGTGCCGGACCTGGCCGTGGAGATCGACCGGTCGAGCGCGCTGCGGCTGGCGACACTGGCCCAGGATGCCGGTCTGCGCCGACTCGGGTTCGAGAGCCAGGTGGTGACCGTCGACCAGTACTCGGCGCTGTCCGCGCACCTGTCGGACATCGAACTGCGCCGCGCGGGCGGGCTGGTCGAGCGGCTGCGGGAGGTCAAGGACGAGCACGAGATCGCGCTGCTGCGTGACGCCTGCCGGGCCGCGGACGAGGCACTCGCTGCGCTGCTCGCCGAGGGCGGGATCCGCCGCGGCAGAACGGAACTCGAGGTGGCCCGGCGGCTCGAGTGGCTGATGCTCGAACACGGCGCCGACGGGATCTCGTTCGAGACCATCGTCGCGGCGGGCGCGAACTCGGCGGTGCCGCATCACCGGCCGACCGATGCGGTGCTGGCGACTGGCGACTTCGTCAAGCTGGACTTCGGGGCGCTGGTGCGGGGCTACCACTCCGACATGACCCGCACGGTGGTGCTGGGCGAACCGTCGGCGTGGCAGCAGGAGATCTACGACCTGGTCGCCCGCGCGCAGGCAGCGGGCCGGGTGGCACTGTCGCCGGGGGCGGCGGTCGCCGACGTCGACGCCGCCGCCCGCGCGGTGATCGCCGAGGCCGGCTACGAGGAGTTGTTCCTGCACGGCCTCGGACACGGGGTGGGTCTGCAGATCCACGAAGCGCCGGGAATCGGCGCGAATGCCACCGGTACACTTTCCTCAGGTGCGACCGTCACCGTCGAACCTGGCGTGTATTTCGCCGGTCGCGGCGGGGTGCGGATCGAGGACACGCTCGTGGTGCGCGAGCCGGGTCCCGAATTGCTCACCCTCACCACCAAGGACCTGGTCGTCATCTGACGGCCTACCGACCTGCCGATGTGCGGCAGAGACACTTCAGAGAGGCGAACAGTGGCTTCGACCAGCGACTTCAAGAACGGGCTCGTGCTCAACATCGAGGGCCAGCTCTGGCAGATCATCGAGTTCCAGCACGTCAAGCCGGGCAAGGGTCCCGCGTTCGTCCGCACGAAGCTCAAGAACGTCACCTCCGGCAAGACCGTCGACAAGACCTTCAACGCCGGCGTCAAGGTGGAGACCGCCACCGTCGACCGTCGCGACATGACGTACCTGTACCAGGACGGCAACGACTACGTCTTCATGGACAGTCAGACCTTCGATCAGGTCCAGATCAGCGGCGACCTGCTTGGCGGCGACGCGAAGTTCCTGCTCGAGAACATGACCGTGCAGATCGCCACCAACGAGGGCGCGCCGCTGTACGTCGAGCTGCCGGTCTCGGCGGAGTACGTCGTGCAGCACACCGACCCGGGCCTGCAGGGCGACCGCTCGACCGGCGGCACCAAGCCCGCCACCCTCGAGACCGGCGCCGAGATCCAGGTGCCGCTGTTCATCAACATCGGCGACAAGCTCAAGGTCGACACCCGCGACGGCAGCTACCTCAGCCGTGTGAACGCCTGACGTGAGCAGCTCGTACAAGAAGCTCGGCGCTCGGCACAAGTCCCGCAAGCGCGCCGTCGACCTGCTCTTCGAGGCCGAGGCCCGCGGGGCGGATCCGCGGGATCTCGCGGACGAGCGGATGGTGCTGGCCCGCGACGACGACCAGGTCGCCCCGGTCGCCGAGTACACGCTCACCCTCGTGCGCGGCGTCGCCGAGAACCGGGACCGCATCGACGAGGTCATCTCCTCGCATCTGCAGGACTGGAGCCTCGAGCGGCTTCCTGCCGTGGACCGCGCGATCCTGCGCATCGCGGTGTGGGAGCTGTTGCACACCTCCGACGTGCCCGAGGTGGTCGCGGTCGACGAGGCGGTGGAACTGGCCAAGGCGCTGTCCACCGACGATTCGCCCGCGTTCGTCAACGGGGTGCTCGGCCAGGTGGTCCTGGTGGCGCCGCAGGTGCGCGCCGCCGCGGCCGCGACCCTGCGCAGTGAGGCGCGTGACGAGAACGACCCGGGAGATCCCGAACCGGGCAACTGACCGACCCGCCGGGGTCACACTGGTGGACACAGCTCGTGCCGTACAGCGCGGGGTCCGCCGGAGTGACCACCGGGAGGGCAGATGAGTCAGCCGACATTCCGACTGCCCCAACGCCGGCAGGTGAACACCGCGCTGCCCGGCCCGCGCTCGCAGGAACTGGCGCGGCGCCGGGCCTGTGCGGTCCCGCCCGGCGTGAGCTCCGCCGCCCCGGTGTACGCGGCCGAGGTCGACGGCGCGATCGTGGTCGACGTCGACGGCAACGCGTTGATCGACCTCGGCTCCGGCATCGCCGTCACCGGCGTGGGGGCTTCGAACCCGGCGGTCGCCGCCGCGGTGTCCGACCAGGTCCGCCGCTTCACCCACACCTGCTTCATGGCCACCCCGTACGAGGGGTACATCGCCGTCGCCGAGTATCTGAACGAACTGACTCCCGGCGACCACGACAAGCGCACCATCCTGCTGAACTCCGGTGCGGAGGCTGTCGAGAACGCGGTCAAGGTCGCCCGCTACGCCACCGGACGCAGCGCGATCGTGGTGCTGGACAACGCCTATCACGGCCGCACCAATCTCACGATGGCATTGACTGCCAAGGCGATGCCGTACAAGTCGGGGTTCGGGCCGTTCGCGCCCGAGGTCTACCGAGTGCCCGGCTCGTATCCGTACCGCGACGGACTGTCCGGTGCGCAGGCCGCCGCCCGCACGATCGCGAAGATCGAATCCGAGGTGGGCGCCGACCGCGTCGCCGCGGTGCTGTTCGAGCCCATCCAGGGCGAGGGCGGGTTCATCGTCCCCGACGCGGGATTCCTTGTCGCACTGACCGATTGGGCGCGTGAGCACGGCGTGGTCAGCATTGCGGACGAGATCCAGGCCGGGCTCGCGCGCACCGGCGCCTGGTTCTCCTGCGAGCACGACGGGGTGGTGCCGGACCTGGTGACGTCGGGCAAGGCGCTCGCCGACGGGCTGCCGCTGGCGGCGGTGACCGGCCGGGCCGAACTGATGGATGCCGTGCACCCGTCGGGGCTCGGCGGCACCTACGGTGGCAATCCGGTCGCCTGCGCGGCGGCGGTGGCCACGCTCGACCAGATGGTCGAGCTGGACCTGGTGGGCCGGGCTCGCCGCATCGGCGAACGGGTGCTGCCGCGGCTGCAGTCGCTCCCTCACCCCGCGATCGGCCAGGTGCGCGGCCGCGGCGCCATGCTCGCGCTGGAACTGGTGCGGCCCGGAACCACCGAACCGGCGCCGGAGTTCGCCCGAAAGGTCGCCGCCGACACGCTCGGGCACGGCGTGATACTGCTCACCTGTGGCACCTACGGGAACGTCATCCGGTTGTTGCCGCCCTTGGTGATCGGCGAGGAACTGCTGGTCGACGGCCTGTCCGTGCTCGAGTCCGCGCTCGGGGCGCTGCCGCGATCCTGATAAGCTGACCGCCGTCAGACATCCTTTAACGAGCCGTCCAGTGAGGCGGATAAGGAGGTCCATTTGTCCGCGCGTGAACTGCTTTCCTCCGCCGACGTCGGCCGCACCATCGCCCGCGTCGCGCACCAGATCATCGAGAAGACCGCCCTGGACGCGGACGACGCGCCCCGCGTGGTGCTGATCGGAATCCCCACCCGCGGCTCCACTCTCGCCGCCCGGCTGGCCGGCAAGATCGAAGAGTTCACCGGCGTCCGCCCGCCCGTCGGGTCGCTGGACATCACCCTGTACCGCGACGACCTGCGCAGCAAGCCGCACCGTCCGCTCGAGCGGACCACCGTGCCGCCCGGCGGCGTCGAGGGCGCGCTGGTGGTGCTCGTCGACGACGTCCTCTACTCCGGCCGCACCGTGCGCTCCGCACTCGACGCGCTGCGCGACCTGGGTCGCCCGCGCTCGGTGCAACTGGCGGTGCTCGTCGACCGCGGTCACCGCGAGCTGCCGATCCGCGCCGACTACGTCGGCAAGAACGTGCCCACTGCGCGCACCGAGGACGTCATGGTGCTGCTGGCCGAACACGACGGAACCGACGCCGTGGTGATCAGCAACGGTCGCGACCGCGACGGGGACGCCGACACCCATTCCGACAACGAACACAGCTCTGGAGCGGCCGAGTGAAACACCTGCTGTCGATCGACGATCTGACCGCCGACACCGCGACCGAACTGCTCGACGAGGCGGAACGATTTCAGCAGGCGCTGCTGGGCCGCGAGGTCAAGAAGCTGCCGACCCTGCGCGGCCGCACCGTGATGACGGTGTTCTACGAGAACTCGACTCGCACCCGCGTCTCGTTCGAGGTCGCCGGCAAGTGGATGAGCGCGGACGTGATCAACGTCAGCGCCAGCGGCTCGTCGGTCGCCAAGGGGGAGTCGCTGCGCGACACCGCGCTGACCCTGCGCGCCGCCGGCGCCGACGCGCTCATCGTGCGTCACCCGGCCTCCGGTGCGGCGCAACAGATCGCGCGCTGGACCAACGACGGCGGGGAATCGGGCGTGAACGGTCCCGCTGTCGTGAATGCCGGCGACGGCATGCACGAGCACCCCACGCAGGCGCTGCTCGACGCCTTGACGCTGCGCCAGCGGCTCGGCTCGGTCGCGGGCCGGCGGGTGGTCATCGTCGGCGACATCCTGCACAGCCGGGTCGCCCGCTCGAACGCGCTGCTGCTGAGCATGCTCGGCGCCGAGGTGGTGCTGGTCGCGCCGCCGACCCTGCTGCCGACCGGGGTCGAGCAGTGGCCGGTGACCGTCTCGCACAGCCTCGACGCGGAACTTCCCGGCGCCGATGCGGTGCTGATGCTGCGGGTGCAGGCGGAGCGGATGAACGGCGGGTTCTTCCCGTCGACGCGCGAGTACTCGATCGGCTACGGACTCAACGAGCGCCGCGCCGGCCTGCTCGCCGACCACACGGTCGTGTTGCACCCCGGCCCCATGCTGCGCGGCATGGAGATCTCCTCCGCTGTCGCCGACGCGCCGCGCACCGCGGTGCTGCAGCAGGTGAACAACGGCGTGCACGTGCGGATGGCGGTGCTGTTCCGGCTGCTCGCGGGCGGTCAGGAGGCCGGGCTGTGAGCGCGGAGGTCAACAGCGCGGGAGCACACGCGCCCGGGAACGATTCTGGAGTGAACATGCAGGTACTGCTCAAGGGTGTGCGGCCGTACGGCGAGGGCGACCCGGTCGACGTGCTGCTCGGCGAGGGCCAGATCCTCGAGATCGGTGCGGGGCTGGCGGCCACGGAGGGTGTCGAGGTGATCGACGGTGCGGGCCAGGTGCTGCTGCCCGGGTTCGTCGACATGCACACCCACCTGCGCGAACCCGGCCGGGAGGACACCGAGACCATCGCGACCGGTTCGGCCGCCGCGGCGCTCGGCGGCTACACCGCGGTGTTCGCGATGGCCAACACCGATCCGGTCGCCGACAACGCGGTGGTCACCGACCACGTGTGGCGCCGCGGCCAGGAGGTCGGGCTGGTCGACGTGCATCCGGTCGGTGCGGTCACCGCCGGGCTCGGCGGCAAACAGCTCGCCGAGATGGGCGCCATGGCGAACGGCGTCGGCGCGGTGCGGATGTTCTCCGACGACGGCAAGTGCGTCGACGACCCGCTGCTGATGCGCCGCGCCCTCGAGTACTCCCGCGGTCTGGGGGTGCTCATCGCGCAGCACGCCGAGGAGCCCCGCCTGACCGTCGGCGCCGTCGCCCACGAGGGCCCGAACGCCGCGCGCCTGGGCCTGGCCGGTTGGCCGCGTGTCGCCGAGGAGTCGATCGTCGTGCGCGACGCGCTGCTGGCCCGCGACGCCGGCGCCCGCGTGCATGTGTGCCACGCCTCCACTGCGGGCACCGTCGAGCTGCTCAAATGGGCCAAGGCGCAAGGTATTTCGATCACGGCCGAGGTCACCCCGCATCATCTGCTGCTCGACGACTCGCGGCTGGAGACCTACGACGCGGTCAACAAGGTCAATCCGCCGCTGCGTGAGGCGTCCGATGCGCAGGCGCTGCGCGCGGCGCTGGCCGACGGCACCGTGGACTGCGTGGCCACCGACCACGCCCCGCACGCCGAGCAGGACAAGTGCTGCGAGTTCTCGGTGGCCCGGCCGGGCATGCTCGGGCTCGAGACCGCCCTGTCGGTGATCGCCGAGACGATGGTCGGCCCGGGCCTGCTGGACTGGCGCGGCGTCGCGCGGGTGATGAGCGAGCGGCCCGCCGAGATCGTCGGGCTGCCGGACCAGGGCCGGCCGATCGCGGTCGGCGAACCGGCGAACCTGGTGCTGGTCGACGCGGATGCGCGCTGGACGGTGCAGGCGAAGGAATTGGCGAGCATCGCCGACAACACCCCGTACGCGGGCCTGGAGTTGCCGGCCAAGGTCGCCACGACGATCCTGCGCGGCCGGGTGACCGCGCACGAGGGAAAGGTGCGTGCACTGTGACCCGGGCATTTCTGGTGATCATCCTGGTCGCGTTCTGGGCGCTGCTGGTCTATGCGATGTACCGCGGCTGGCGCCGCCGGGCCCGCAACCAGGGCGCGATCCTCGGCGACCTGCCGACCTGTCCGGAGGACCTGGGCCCACCGGTACTGCCGGTGACCACCGGCGTGTACGTCGGCAGCACGATGGCGCCGAACTGGCAGGACCGGATCACGGTCGGGGACCTGGGTTTCCGCGCGACGGCCGCGCTGTCGCGGCACGGCCGGGGCATCCTGCTCGAACGCAACGGCAGTGAGCCAATGTGGATCCCCGACGAGTCAATCGTCGAGATCCGCACCGACCGGCGGCTCGCCGGCAAGGTGATGAGCCGCGACGGGCTGCTGGTGATCCGGTGGCGGCCGGGCGGCGGCCCGGACCCCGCCACCGAGATCGACACCGGGTTCCGCGGCGACGACAAGAACATCTATCCACGCTGGGTAGCCACCGAGCAGCAGCTCCACGGCGGCAGCGCCGACAAGTCGGGCACCACAGATCAGAACAGAGAGGCAGGACAGTGAGCGAGGCGGTACTGGTACTGGAGGACGGACGGTCCTTCCGCGGCGAGAGCTTCGGCGCGGTCGGGCGCACCCTCGGCGAGGCGGTCTTCAGCACCGGCATGACCGGTTACCAGGAGACGCTCACCGACCCGAGCTACCACCGGCAGATCGTGGTCTCCACGGCGCCGCAGATCGGGAACACCGGCTGGAACGACGAGGACAACGAGTCGGTCGGGCCGGACGGCAGCGCCGCCGGGGCGAAGATCTGGGTCGCCGGCTATGTCGTGCGCGACCCCTCCCGCCGCGTGTCGAGCTGGCGTGCCACCGGTTCGCTCGACGACGAGCTGGTCCGCCAGGACATCGTCGGCATCGCCGGCATCGACACCCGCGCGCTGGTGCGCCACCTGCGCACCCGCGGCTCGATGCGCGCCGGGATCTTCTCCGGCGACGCACTCGGCACCGACGAGCTGATGCTCGCCCAGGTCACCGGGCAGCCGCAGATGCTCGGCGCGGACCTGGCCGGCGAGGTGACCACCAAGACCGGCTACCTGGTCGAGCCCGACGGCGAGGCGCGCTTCACGGTCGCCGCCATCGATCTGGGCATCAAGTCGAACACCCCGCGCATGTTCGCCCAGCGCGGCATGCGTGTGCACGTGCTGCCGGCGTCGGCGACCCTCGACGACATCACCGCGCTCGGCGTCGACGGGGTGTTCCTGTCGAACGGCCCCGGCGACCCGGCCACCGCCGACGACGCCGTCCAGCTGACCAAGGACGTCATCGGCAAGGGGCTGCCGCTGTTCGGCATCTGCTTCGGCAACCAGATCCTCGGCCGCGCGCTGGGCCTGGGCACCTACAAGATGAAGTTCGGCCACCGCGGCATCAACATCCCGGTCATCGAACACGAGACCGGCCGCATCTCGATCACCGCGCAGAACCACGGGTTCGCGCTCGAGGGCGAGGCAGGCCAGGAGTTCGACACCCCGTTCGGGCGCGCGGTGATCAGCCACACCTGCGCCAACGACGGCGCCGTCGAGGGGGTGCGGTTGCTCGACGGGCGGGCCTTCTCGGTCCAGTACCACCCGGAGGCCGCCGCCGGCCCGCACGACGCCGCCTACCTGTTCGACCGTTTCACCAGCCTGCTCGAGGGAGTCAAGAACTAATGCCGAAGCGCACAGATCTCAAGCACATCCTGGTGATCGGCTCCGGACCGATCGTCATCGGCCAGGCCTGCGAGTTCGACTACTCGGGCACCCAGGCCTGTCGCGTGCTGCGCGAGGAGGGCCTGCGCGTGTCGCTGGTCAACTCCAACCCGGCCACGATCATGACCGACCCCGAGTTCGCCGACTCCACTTACGTCGAGCCGATCACCCCCGAGTTCGTCGAGAAGGTGATCCTCACCGAGAAGGCCAACGGCACCCCGATCGACGCGGTGCTGGCCACCCTCGGCGGCCAGACTGCGCTGAACACCGCGGTCGGGCTGCACGAGCTGGGGATGCTCGAGAAGCACGACGTCGAGCTGATCGGCGCCGACTTCGACGCGATCCAGCGCGGCGAGGACCGGCAGAAGTTCAAGGACATCGTCACCAAGGTCGGCGGCGAGTCCGCCCGCTCGCGCGTGTGCTTCACGATGGACGAGTGCAAGGAGACCGTCGCCGAACTCGGCTACCCGGTGGTCGTGCGGCCGTCGTTCACCATGGGCGGGCTCGGTTCGGGCATGGCGTACGACGAGGCCGACCTCGAGCGGATCGCCGGCGGCGGCCTGGCCGCGAGCCCGACCGCGAACGTGCTCATCGAGGAGTCGATCCTCGGCTGGAAGGAGTACGAGCTCGAGCTGATGCGCGACGGCAACGACAACGTCGTCATCATCTGCTCGATCGAGAACGTCGACCCGGTCGGCGTGCACACCGGTGACTCGGTCACGGTCGCCCCGGCGATGACGCTGACCGACCGCGAGTACCAGAAGATGCGCGACCTCTCGATCGACATCCTGCGCGAGGTCGGCGTCGACACCGGCGGCTGCAACATCCAGTTCGCGCTGGACCCGACGAACGGCCGCATGGTCGTCATCGAGATGAACCCACGCGTGTCGCGGTCGTCGGCGCTGGCGTCGAAGGCGACCGGCTACCCGATCGCGAAGATGGCCGCGAAGCTGGCCATCGGCTACACGCTCGACGAGATCATCAACGACATCACCAAGGAGACGCCGGCCTGCTTCGAGCCGACGCTGGACTACGTGGTCGTCAAGGCGCCGCGGTTCGCGTTCGAGAAGTTCCCCGGCGCCGACGCCACGCTGACCACCACGATGAAGTCGGTCGGCGAGGCCATGGCCATCGGCCGCAACTTCACCGAGGCGTTCGGCAAGGTGCTGCGCTCGCTGGAGACCAAGCGGGCCGGCTTCTGGACGGGTGCTCCCCTCGAGGAGACCGACCTGCCCGCGCTGCTCGAATCGCTCGAGGTCCCGCACGACGGCCGCTTCTACGGCGTCGCGAAGGCCTTCGAGCTGGGCGCGACCCTCGAGCAGGTCTTCGATGCCACCGCGATCGACCCGTGGTTCCTCGACCAGATCCAGCAGATCGTGGAGCTGGGCGAGACGGTTCGCACCGCCGGCGAGTTCGGCGAGCGCGAGCTGCGGTTCGCCAAGCACCACGGCTTCTCGGACCGGCAGATCGCGGCACTGCGCCCGCAGCAGTTCGAGACCGAGGATCGGGTGCGTGAGCTGCGCGACCAGCTCGGTGTGCACCCGGTGTACAAGACCGTCGACACCTGTGCGGCCGAGTTCGAGGCGCGCACGCCGTACCACTACTCGACCTACGAGCTGGACCCGAACGCGGAGACCGAGGTCGCCCCGCAGGCCGAGCGCGAGAAGGTCATCATCCTCGGCTCGGGACCGAACCGCATCGGCCAGGGCATCGAGTTCGACTACTCCTGTGTGCACGCCGCGCAGACGCTGTCGGAGGCCGGGTACGAGACCGTCATGGTCAACTGCAACCCGGAGACGGTCTCGACCGACTACGACACCGCCGACCGCCTGTACTTCGAGCCGCTGACCTTCGAGGACGTGCTCGAGGTGTACCGCGCCGAGACCCTCTCGGGTTCGGTGCGCGGGGTCATCGTGCAGCTCGGCGGCCAGACCCCGCTGGGCCTGGCCCGCCGGCTCAAGCAGGCCGGTGTCCCCATCGTCGGCACCAGCCCCGAGGCGATCGACCTGGCCGAGGACCGCGGCGAGTTCGGCCGCGTGCTCACCGAGGCCGGGCTGCCCGCGCCGAAGTTCGGCACCGCCACCACCTTCGGCGGTGCCCGCGACATCGCCGCCCGCATCGGCTACCCGGTGCTGGTGCGCCCGTCGTACGTGCTCGGTGGCCGCGGCATGGAGATCGTCTACGACGAGCAGTCGCTCCAGGACTACATCTCCCGCGCCACCGAGATCTCCGACGACCGGCCCGTGCTGGTCGACCGGTTCCTCGAGGACGCCATCGAGATCGACGTCGACGCGCTGTGCGACGGCACCGAGGTGTACCTCGGCGGCATCATGGAGCACATCGAGGAGGCCGGCATCCACTCCGGCGACTCGGCGTGCGCACTGCCGCCGATCACGTTGGGCCGCGCCGACATCGAGAACGTGCGCCGCTCCACCGAGGCGCTGGCGAAGGGCATCGGCGTCAAGGGCCTGCTCAACGTCCAGTACGCGCTCAAGGACGACGTCCTCTACGTGCTCGAGGCCAACCCGCGCGCGTCGCGGACCGTGCCGTTCGTCTCCAAGGCGACCGCGGTGCAGCTGGCCAAGGCGTGCGCCCGGGTCATGCTGGGGGAGTCGATCGCCGAGCTGCGCGGTTCGGGCATCCTGCCGGCCGAGGGCGACGGCGGCACCACGCCGCTGGACGCGCCCATCGCCGTCAAGGAAGCGGTGCTGCCGTTCCACCGGTTCCGTCGCGCCGACGGCACCGGCATCGACACGCTGCTCAGCCCCGAGATGAAGTCCACCGGTGAGGTCATGGGCATCGACGCCGATTTCGGCACGGCCTTCGCCAAGAGCCAGGTCGCCGCCTACGGTTCGCTGCCCACCTCGGGCACCGTGTTCGTCTCGGTGGCGAACAAGGACAAGCGCTCGATGGTGTTCCCGATCAAGCGTCTCGCCGATCTGGGCTTCACCGTGCTGGCCACCGAGGGCACCGCGGACGTGTTGCACCGCAACGGCATTCCGTGCGAGCGCGTGTACAAGCAGTCCGGCGAGCAGGTGCCCGACGGTCAGCGCACGATCGTCGACCGGATCAAGGACGGCGAGGTCGACCTGGTGGTCAACACCCCGTTCGGCAACTCGGGCCCGCGCGTCGACGGCTACGAGATCCGCGCGGCCGCGGTGTCGAAGTCGATCCCGTGCGTGACGACCGTGCAGGGCGCCTCGGCGGCGGTGCAGGGCATCGAGGCGGCGCTGCGCGGCGACATCGGCGTGCGGTCGCTGCAGGCGCTGCACGCGTCGCTGCGGGCCGAGCGGTGAGCTTCGGCCCGTCGTTCGGCGCTCGCCTGTTCGAGGCGACCGCCGCCCGCGGACCGCTGTGCGCGGGCATCGACCCGCACGCGGCGCTGTTGCAGGCGTGGGGGCTCAGCGACGACGCGGCCGGGCTCGCAGAGTTCACCGACCGCTGCGTGCAGGCGTTCGCCGGGCACGTGGCGGCGGTGAAGCCGCAGGTCGCGTTCTTCGAACGGTTCGGCAGCGCCGGCTACGCGGTGCTCGAGCGCGCCATCGCGGCGCTGCGCGAGGCCGGGACGCTGGTGGTCGCCGACGCCAAGCGCGGCGACATCGGCTCGACCATGGCCGGCTACGCGTCGGCCTGGCTCGACGTCTCCTCGCCGCTGTGCGCGGACGCGGTCACCGTGTCGCCATACCTGGGTTTCGGGTCGCTCGATCCGGTGTTGCAGGCTGCCGAGGATGCCGGCGCGGGCGTGTTCGTGCTGGCGGCGACGTCGAACCCCGAGGGCGCACAGATCCAGCGTGCTGTGGCTGCTGGTGGCCGTTCCGTCGCGCAGACGATGGTCGACGAGGCCGGCGCACGCAATGCCGGTGCCGAGCCGATGGGTTCGCTCGGGGTGGTGGTCGGCGCGACGCTGACCGAGGCGCCGGATCTGGCCGGGCTCAACGGTCCGATCCTGATGCCCGGCGTGGGCGCGCAGGGCGGTACTGCCGAGGACGTCTCGCGGCTGGCCGCGGGCAACCTGCGTGCGGTCCTGCCGAGCGTCTCGCGGGAGATCCTACGGGCCGGTCCGGACGTGGCGGCGCTGCGCGTGGCCGCGGAACGCAGTGCGGAAGGGTTTGCCTTCCTGTTGGATTGAGTCGTGTCGTCTGCCGGATCGGGCCGCGTGCTGCGGGTCTTCGTCGAGGGCTGGATCATCGAGGACGGCTCGCTGGCGCGGCCCGAGGTCGGTCGGACGATGCAGGCCTGTCTGTCCTTTCATCGCAACGACCGGCCCGACCGGGTCGACAGCGCGACGCTCCGGGCAGTGGCGACTCCGCAATCCTCGCCGGACCCGTCGACCTATGACGGCCGCCTGTGGTGGAGTTCGATTCTGCGCGGCGACGGGTGGACCGCGTATTGGCGTGACACGCGCCCCTGGACCGGCCGCGTCGAGGTCGCCGGTGCGCTCTCCGTCGACGACTCCTGGAGCGCAGGCCCGGTGCGGGGACTGGTGACCCGGGTGCGCTTGGCGACTTGTTCGTGCGAGGCGACCAGCCCACGGGAGCCCTACGGGTGGCAGCGTGTGCCCGGCCTTCCCGATCGCTACGTCGATGTGCAGGTGGCGCCGGGGCGGTTCGAACGGGTCTGGGACGAGTCCTCGCTGACCGGACGCATACCCGAGCTCGGACACACCTACGACCATCAGACCGGTGTGCTCGTCGACCTGGACCTCGACCGTGCGGAGCCGGAGCCTCCGCGGCCACGGTTCGCGCCCGGAGCGGTCGGCGCGTGCGGAACCGATCTGTGGGTACTCGACCGGCAGTTGCCGATCCTGGTGCACCTCGCCGACCCGGCGGGGGAGGTGGTGGCGATCGAACACCTGCTCCCGGCGTCGGTCGACCCCGATCCGGCGCGCGGCGCGCGACGCGTGTTCGTCGACGCCGACGGCTGTTGGGCGAGCGCCGCCGATGGGATCCTTCGAGTGACGCCGCAGCCGACCGGAGAGAGCCGAGCGGAGCGAGCCGACATCGGCCAGGTGCGGCTCACCGCAGCGCGTGACGGAGTTCTGCTCACGCTGGGTGAGCGCACTCACCTGTTCCGGCCCGACGCGGCACCGTCGCCGATCGAACTCCCGAGCGGCCGCCCACAACATGCGGTGGCGACCGACGACGGATTCCTCATCTTGGTCGTCGAGGGTGAGGAACACCAGGCGATGGCCGACGGGCGCCGGACGGTTCACGGCACGCGATACCGGCCGGTCGCCGTGACGTCGACCGGTGAGGTGACGGTCGGCCCGCAGGTCGCAGTGATGGTGAGTTCGGGTGTGATCCTCACCCCGACGCCCGACGGTGTGCGTCTGGACCCGATGCGGGGATCGTCGGGACCGGGCCCGTGCCTGGTCACTTCGGACCTGGCAGTGCTGTCTGCCCGCCCTCCATTGCTGCCGCGCGCACCGCTTGCCGGTGGCCGGGTGGGCGACCGGACCTGGCTGACCACCGACCGGCCCGACGGCACCGGCCGCTCCGGCTGGTGGCCGCTGAGCAGCGCCGACGAACTCCCGCCGACGTCGTGCGGCGGGTGGCTGTTCGTGCTGCTCGACGCCGCAACATCGCAGGTCACCGTGGTGATCCCGATCGACGACCCGCAGCCCGACGTCGCCGCCACCGCCGACGGGACGGTGTGGATCGCCGGCGCCGGACTGCGCGGGCTACGCCGGGATGGCTCGGTGGTCGAAATTGACGTTCCCGCACTGCTTGGCTGACTGCGCACGGCCGGTTCGGCGGGCCACTATCGCACTCGGATTAGCGGCCCTGACCTGGGGGGTGCGTTCGCCAACGACCCAGGATGTGGGTACGGTCGCTTTCGCTGCTGGGTAACCAGCGGATAGAACGCAATGCTGCCAAGTGAGACAGCCAGAATTGAGACGGAGGAATCGTGGCCCTTCCCCAGTTGACTGATGAGCAGCGCGCCGCTGCTTTGGAGAAGGCAGCAGCCGCCCGTAAGGCCCGGGCTGAGCTCAAGGAGCGCCTCAAGCGCGGCGGCACCGACCTCAAGCAGGTCCTCAAGGATGCCGAGAACGACGAGATCCTGGGCAAGATGAAGGTCTCGGCCCTGCTCGAGGCGCTGCCGAAGGTGGGCAAGGTCAAGGCCCAGGAGATCATGACCGAGCTGGAGATCGCCCCCACCCGCCGTCTGCGCGGCCTGGGCGACCGGCAGCGCAAGGCCCTGCTGGCTCGGTTCGACTTCGACGCCTGAGGTGACCGACGCTCGAGCGGCGGACACCGCTGCTGCAACGGCGAGGGGCCGGCTGGTTGTTCTGGCCGGTCCCTCCGCCGTCGGCAAGTCCAGCGTGGTGCACGAACTGCGCAGCCGCCTGCCGCAGCTGTACTTCTCGGTCTCGGCCACCACGCGTGCGCCGCGTCCCGGTGAGGTCGACGGCCGCGACTACCACTTCGTGAGCACCGACGAGTTCCAGCGCATGATCGACCAGGACGAGCTGCTCGAATGGGCCGACATCCACGGCGGCCTGCAGCGCTCCGGCACCCCCGCTGGACCGGTCGAGCAGGCGCTGCAGCAGGGGTTGCCCGTGCTGGTGGAGGTCGACCTCGCGGGCGCGCGTGCCATCCGCCGGGCCCGGCCCGACGCGACACTCGCGTTCCTCGCCCCGCCGAGCTGGGAGGAACTGGTCTCCCGGCTCGCCGGCCGCGGCACCGAATCCGCCGAGGCGGTCGAGCGGCGGCTGCAGACGGCCAAGGTCGAACTGGACGCTCAGCACGAGTTCGACACTGTGATCGTGAACGACACCGTCGACCACGCCACCGCGAAGTTGGTATCCTTGCTGGTTGGTGCCTGAAGTTTTCGGGCACGTGTCTGTCTCATCATCTACACACACCATTTCAGGAGTAGCCGAGTGACCACCAAAGTCGACAGCGCCGAGTCCAACGTCCCGGGAGCGGTGCCGGCTTACGACACCCCCCTCGGCATCACCAACCCGCCCATCGACGAGCTGCTCGAGCGCGCGTCGTCGAAGTACGCGCTGGTGATCTACGCGGCCAAGCGCGCCCGCCAGATCAACGACTACTACAACCAGCTCGGCGACGGCATTCTCGAGTATGTCGGCCCGCTCGTCGAGCCGGGCCTGCAGGAGAAGCCGCTCTCGATCGCGATGCGCGAGATCCACGCCGACCTGCTCGAGCACACCGAAGGCGAGTGAACGCCACCGGATCCGCGTCGAAGCGGATCGTTGTCGGCGTCGGTGGCGGCATCGCCGCCTACAAGGTCTGCTCGGTCGTCCGCAGGCTGACCGAACTCGGCCACCAGGTGCGGGTCGTCCCGACCGAGTCGGCGCTGCAGTTCGTCGGCGCCGCCACCTTCGAGGCGCTCTCGGGGCAACCGGTCGCCACCGGCGTGTTCGCGAACGTGCCGGAGGTGCCGCACGTGCGGCTCGGCCAGGAGGCCGACCTGGTCGTCGTCGCCCCGGCGACCGCGGACCTGATGGCCCGCGCGGCGCACGGAATGGCCAACGATCTGTTGACCTCCACACTGCTCACCGCGCGATGTCCGGTGATCTTCGCGCCTGCCATGCACACCGAGATGTGGGAGCACCCGGCGACCGCCGAGAACGTCGCGACGCTGCGATCCCGCGGCAACATCGTCGTCGAGCCCGCCTCCGGGCGGCTGACCGGCGCCGACTCCGGCGCAGGGCGGCTGCCCGAGCCCGAGGATATCGTCGCACTGGCGATGCTCGTACTCGAACGCGCGGACGCGCTGCCCCGGGACCTCGAGGGCCACCGGGTGGTGGTCACCGCCGGCGGCACCCGTGAGCCGCTCGACCCGGTCCGGTTCCTGGGCAACCGCAGCTCCGGCAAGCAGGGGTATGCGCTGGCGCGCCTGGCCGCCCAACGCGGCGCTGACGTCGTGCTCATCGCCGGCGCCACCGCGAACCTGGCCGACCCGGCCGCGGTGACCGTGGTGAAGGTCGGCACCGCCGACCAGATGCGCCAGGCCGTCGACAAGCACGCGCCGGACGCCGAGGCGGTGATCATGGCCGCGGCGGTCGCCGATTTCCGCCCGACCACGCTTGCGGCCAACAAGATCAAAAAGGGTGACGACGAGCCCGACACCATCCCGCTCAGCCGCAACGACGACATCCTCGCCGGGCTGGTCGCCGGCCGCCGCGAGGGTGGGCTGCCCCGTAACCGGGCCATCGTGGGGTTTGCGGCCGAGACCGGTGACGAGCACGGCGACGTGCTCTTCCACGCCCGCGCCAAGCTGGCGCGCAAGGGCTGTGACCTGCTGGTCGTCAACGCCGTCGGCGACGGCCGCGCGTTCGAGGTGGACTCGAACGCCGGGTGGCTGCTCGGCGCGGACGGCAGCGAGGTGCCTGTCGAGCACGGTTCGAAGGACCTGATGGCGAGCCGGATCCTCGACGCGCTCAGCGGCCTGCTCGGAGCCTGATCGCGACGGATCGCCGGGGTGCGGTCTAGGGTCGACGGCGGAGGGGTTGTCGCCGCAGTGGTGTAGAACACCGATAGTCTGCAAAACAATCTTGTGAATCAGCTCGTTGAAGCTTGAGTGCGCGGCCGGACCACACGGCCCGCGTACGTGACGTAGTAGGGAGAGGACCTGTGACCCAGTCCGGGCGTCGTCTGTTCACCAGTGAGTCCGTCACCGAAGGCCACCCGGACAAGATCTGTGACGCGATCAGCGACTCGATCCTCGACGCGATGCTGGCCAAGGATCCGCACAGCCGCGTCGCCGTCGAGACCATGGTCACCACCGGTCAGGTGCACGTCGCCGGCGAGGTGACCACCAGCGCGTATGTCGACATCCCGAAGATCGTGCGCGACAAGGTCCTCGAGATCGGCTACGACTCGTCCGCAAAGGGCTTCGACGGCAACTCCTGCGGCGTGAACATCGCCATCGGTGCGCAGTCGCCGGACATCGCGCAGGGCGTCGACCACTCGCACGAGGCGCGCGTCGAGGGTGCCACCGAGGACCAGATCGACAGCCAGGGCGCCGGCGACCAGGGCCTGATGTTCGGCTACGCCTGCCAGGACACCCCGGAGCTGATGCCGCTGCCGATCGCGCTGGCCCACCGCCTTTCGCGCCGCCTGACCCAGGTCCGCAAGGACAGCGTGCTGCCGTACCTGCGTCCCGACGGCAAGACTCAGGTCACCATCGAGTACGCCGGCGACCAGCCGGTGCGCCTCGACACCGTGGTGCTGTCCACCCAGCACGCAGCGGACATCGACTTGGACAACCTGCTCACCCCCGACATCCGCGAGAAGGTCCTCGCGCCGGTGCTCGCCGACCTGGGTCCGCTGGACACGTCCAACGTGCGGCTGCTGGTCAACCCGACCGGCAAGTTCGTCCTCGGTGGCCCGATGGGCGACGCCGGCCTGACCGGCCGCAAGATCATCGTCGACACCTACGGCGGCATGGCCCGCCACGGCGGCGGCGCGTTCTCCGGCAAGGACCCGTCGAAGGTGGACCGTTCGGCCGCGTACGCGATGCGCTGGGTCGCCAAGAACGCGGTCGCGGCCGGCCTGGCCGAGCGCATCGAGGTCCAGGTCGCCTACGCGATCGGCAAGGCCGCCCCGGTGGGCCTGTTCGTGGAGACCTTCGGCACCGAGCACATCGATCCGGCCAAGATCCAGGCCGTGATCAGCGACGTGTTCGACCTGCGTCCGGGCGCGATCATCCGCGACCTCGACCTGCTGCGCCCCATCTACGGCCCGACCGCCGCGTACGGCCACTTCGGCCGCACCGACGTCGACCTGCCGTGGGAGCGCACCGACCGGGTCGAGCAGCTCCGGGCCGCCGCCGGCATCTGACGGCACCGAACGGAAAGCGGCAACGGCAACTTTGACCGCCACCGCAAAGGCAGCGGCAGCACATGCGCCCGTGGCGCGCGTGCTGCCGCTGCTGCCGGTTGCGCACCTGGACCGCGAGTTCGATTATCTGATCCCGTCCGACCTCGACGTGCAGGCCCAGCCGGGCGTGCGCGTGCGGGTGCGCTTCTCCGGACGCCTCGTCGACGGGATCCTGCTGCGGCGTCTCAAGTCGAGCGATCACGAGGGCAGGCTCTCCTGGCTGGACCGGGTGGTGTCCCCCGAGCGGGTGCTCACCCCCGAGATCGAAGCGCTCGTCGATGCGGTTGCGCAGCGCTGCGCGGGCACCCGCGCCGACGTGCTGCGGCTGGCGATCCCACCCCGGCACGGCAAGGTCGAGTCCGAGCAGACCGAACCGGTGCCACTCCCGTGCGAGCCGCGGATCGACGAGGCGGGCTGGTCGGCGTACCTGCACGGGCCGAACTTCGTCGAGGCGCTGCAGGCGGGGCGGGGGCCGCGCGCGGTCTGGCAGGCGTTGCCCGGCGAGGACTGGTGCACCCGGCTCGCCGAGCTCGCCGCCGTGGTGGCGTCGGCCGGCCGCGGCGCCGTGCTGGTGGTGCCGGACCAGCGCGACCTCGACCGGTTGGTGCGGGCCTGTGCGGAGGTGATCGGGCCGGAGCACGTGGTCGGCCTGGCGGCCGGACTGGGCCCGTCGGCGCGGTACCGCCGGTGGCTGGCCGCGCTGCGGGGGACCGCGCGGGTGGTCGTCGGCACCCGCGCGTCGGTGTTCGCCCCGACACCCGACCTCGGCTTGGTGGTGGTGTGGGACGACGGCGACAGCAGCCTGTCCGAGCCCCGCTCGCCGTATCCGCATGCGCGGGAGGTGGCGCTGCTGCGCGCCCACGGCACCGGATGCGCGGCGGTAGTCGCCGGGCACAGCCGCACGGCGGAGGCGCAGGCGCTCGTCGACACAGGCTGGGCGCACGACCTTGTCGCCGCGCGTGAGACGGTCCGGGCGCGTGCGCCGATGATCACCGCCCTCGCGGACAGTGATCAGGCGCTCGCCCGCGACCCCGGTGCCCGGGCGGCGCGGTTGCCCGCGATCGCGTTCGCCGCCGCCCGCAGTGCGCTCGCCGCCGGTGCCGGTGTGCTGGTGCAGGTTCCGCGCCGCGGCTACGTGCCGTCGCTCGCCTGCTCGAAGTGCCGTGCGCCCGCTCGCTGCCGGCGTTGCAACGGGCCGCTGGCGCTGCCGTCGGCGGCGGGCCCGGACGGGGCCGGTTCGCCGACGTGCAAGTGGTGCGGGATCGCAGAGACGAACTACCGCTGCCAGGCGTGCGGTGGGCGGGTGCTGCGCGCGATGGTGGTCGGTGCGGCGCGCACCGCGGAGGAGCTCGGCCGGGCCTTCACCGGCACGCCCGTCCACACCTCCGGGGGCGGCGAGGTCAAGGCCGAGATCGCCGCCGGACCGAAACTCGTCGTGGCGACGGTCGGGGCGGAGCCGGTGATGCCCGGCGGTTACGGCGCGGCCCTGCTGCTCGACGGTTGGGCGCTGCTGGGCCGGGCGGATCTACGCGCGGCGGAAGAGGCGCTGCGCCGGTGGATGACCGCCTCGACGCTGGTGCGACCGCACACCGACGGCGGTCAGGTCGTCGTGGTCGCGGACTCGGGGATTCCGACGGTGCAGGCGCTGGTGCGGTGGGACCCGGTGTGGCACGCCCGAAGTCAGCTCGCCGAGCGGGCCGAGGTGGGCTTCCCGCCGGCGGTGCACCTGGCGGCCGTGGACGGGGAGGCCGCGTCGATCGGGGAGCTGCTCGAGGTGGCCGAGCTGCCGGCATCGGCGGAACTGCTCGGGCCGGTGCCGCTGCCGCCGGGCGAGCGGTTGCCGTTCGCCGGCGACGAGCTGGAACCGGACGAGGTCGAACGGATGCTGATCCGCGTGCCCCGCGCCGATGGGCGGGCACTCGCGCGTGCGCTCGCCGAGGCGCGGGCGATCCGCAGCGCCCGCCGGTCGAGCGGTCCGGTCCGGGTGCAGATCGATCCCGTCCGGATCGGCTGAAATAGAGGGCACGTCCGCGAGGGGGTTGTCAGCGATGCGGCAACGATATATCGTGATACTCGTAATCAATATCCGATGCCGAGGAGGCAACGATGCAGTACGAGAATCGAGAAGAGTCCAGGGGCATGCGCGGGGACTGCCGCCGCGCGGGCGGTCCGGGCCGGGAGCGCCGGGCACACCGCTCGCGGGGCTTCGGTCCGGGCGAGTTCGGACCGGGAGGGTTCGGCGGCCCCGGGGGGTTCGGCGGCTTCGGTCCCGGCGGTCCGCGCGGCGGGCGCGGTCACCGGCACGGACCCCGCGGTCGGGGCCGCGGTCGGCGCGGCGATGCCCGCGCGGCCATCCTGCTGCTGCTGCGCGAGGAGCCGATGCACGGCTACCAGCTCATCCAGCAGATCGGCGAGCGCAGTGGCGGCGCCTGGCGGCCCAGCCCCGGCTCGGTCTACCCGGCGCTCAGTCAACTCGAGGACGAGGGGCTGATCGTGGTCGAGGCCGTCGCCGGCCGCAAGACCGCGCGGCTGACCGACGCGGGCGAGGAGTACCTGCGCGACCACGTCACCGAGTTGGGTGATCCGTTCGCCGACTACCGCAGCGCCGAGGGCGACGAGACCCGGGACCTGCGGGAACTGTCCGGCCAGCTGATGGGGGCGGTGCGACAGGTTGCCGCGGCCGGCACGCCGGACCAGATCACCCGGGCGGGGGAGTTGCTCGCCGAGGCGCGCCGTGCGATCTACCGGCTGCTCGCCGAGGACGACGCGCCGCGCCCGGCCGGCGATGCTGAGCGTGACGAGGCTGAGCATGACCAGTCCGGGAGCGACACCGCGGGGGAGTGACCTGCGGTAACGGCCCGCGCGCGGCGTCCGCGCGTGTCAAGATGTGCGCACGGACAGATTCCGGGTGGGGACGCGGGAGAGGGGAACCGGATGCGCAGGGTGCTTGCGGCACTGGCCATCGCGGCGAGTGTGGCTGTCGCCGTGGCAGTTCCGGCAGCCGCGGACCCGACCGGCTCGTCCGGGTCGGTGGGCTCGTCCGGCGGCGGCCCGACAGGCGCCGCGGCGGTGCTGCCGGCCGACCGGATACCGACCGTGCAGGGGCCGGTGGAGACCGAACCCGGGGCGGCGACCCGGTATGCGAAGGGGCGGCCCGGGTTGGCGCCGCAGGGCGCGAACCTGCCGCACTGCCGGCCCACCGCGACGCATCCCGAACCGGTGGTGCTGGTGCACGGCAGCGACGGCAGCGCGTTCGCGAACTGGGCGGCGCTGAGCCCGCAACTGCGCGACGCCGGCTACTGCGTCTACGCGTTGAACTACGGAAATGCCTCCGGCAGTGACCATTTCGGCATGGTCGACATGACCGCCGGGGCCGGGCAACTTGCCGGGGTGGTCCGGCAGGTGCTCGCGCAGACCGGCGCGACGAAGGTCGATCTGGTCGGGCACTCGCAGGGCGCGACCGTCGCGCGCTACTACGTCAACCGGCTCGGCGGCGCCGCATACGTCGACAAGTGGATCGGCATGGCGTCGCCCACCTACGGCGGCACGTTCTACGGGCTCGGCACGCTGCTGGCGGCCCTGCCCGGCGGCAACGCGCTCATCTCGGCGGCCATCTCGCCGGCCGTCGACGAGCAGGTGCAGGGCTCGGCCTTCCTCGAGGCGCTCAACACCGGCGGCGACACGGTGCCCGGCGTGCGCTACACGACCATCGCCACGCGGTACGACGAGATGATCCAGCCGTACACGAACGTCGCGTTGCACGGCCCGGGCGCGATCAACCTGGTCATCCAGGACCGTTGCCCCGCGGACATGACCGGGCACTTCAACATGCCGTTCGACTTGTACGCGCAGCAGATGGTGTTGAACGCCCTGGACCCCGAGCATCCGCTCGCCCCGGTCTGCCGCCCCGTTCCGCTCGGCACGGGCATCGCCTCGGTGGTGTTCGCGAGCAACTCCTGAGGCTCTCTAAACTGGGAGCTTCGAGATCGACCCTCGCCCCGGTGCCGCCGTGCCGGGGTCGCTGGCACCAGCGTCATTCGCGCGAAGGAGTGGAAGCCCCGTGGCCGTACTGCCCGTCCGATTGTTCGGTGACCCCGTGTTACGCACCCGCGCGGACGAGGTGACGGCCTTCGGTGCCGAGCTGCGCGTGCTGGTGCAGGACATGCTCGACACCATGGACGCGGAGGGCGGCGCCGGGCTCGCGGCCCCGCAGGTCGGCGTCGGGCTGCGCGTGTTCGTCTACGACTGCAACGGGGTGCGCGGGCACCTGGTCAACCCGCGGTGGGAGGCGGTCGGCGACGAGATGCAGACCGGTTCGGAGGGCTGCCTGTCGATCCCGGACATCCGGGCCGAGACCACGCGCCACCGCGACGTCGTGGCGAGCGGCGTCGACAGGGACGGGCGCCCGGTGCGGTTCGAGGCCACCGGGCTGCTGGCGCGCTGCGTCCAGCACGAGAGCGATCACCTCGACGGGGTGCTGTTCCTGAGCCGGCTCGGCCGCACAGAACGGGCCGCGGCGATGCGGGAGATCCGCGAGTCCGACTGGTTCGGTGCCGCCGCCGGGATCGGGGGGCGTTGAGATGCGGCTCGTCTTCGCCGGCACCCCCGAGGTCGCCGTCCCGTCGCTGCAGCGGCTGATCGACTCCCCGCGCCACGAGGTGGTCGCAGTCGTCACCCGGCCCGACGCGGTCGCCGGCCGCGGCCGCAAGGTCAGCCGGTCGCCGGTCGCGCAACTCGCCGACGCGCACGGCATCGAGGTCCTCATGCCCGCCCGGCCCGACGACGAGGACTTCGTCGCCCGGTTGCGGGAGCTGGACCCGCAGTGCTGCCCGGTGGTCGCGTACGGCGCGCTGCTCACCCAGCGCGTGCTCGACGTGCCCGAGTCCGGTTGGGTGAACCTGCACTTCTCGCTGCTGCCCGCCTGGCGCGGCGCCGCGCCGGTGCAGGCCGCCGTGCGGTCCGGTGACGAATTCACCGGGGCCAGCACGTTCCGGATCGAGCTGAGCCTGGACACCGGGCCGGTCTATGGGGTGGTCACCGAGCGAGTGCGGCCCGACGACACCTCCGGTGTGCTCCTCGGGCGTCTCGCGGAGTCCGGCGCGGTGCTGCTCGAGTCGACGATGGACGGGATCGCGCGAGGCGAACTCGTCGCGGTGCCGCAGTCGGCCGACGGCGTCTCCTATGCGGAGAAGGTGACGGTCGAATCGGCGCGGGTGCAGTGGGACATGCCGGCGGCGATGGTGGACCGGCAGATCCGGTCGGTCACCCCGGCCCCGGGGGCGTGGACGATGCTCGGCGACATGCGGGTCAAGCTGGGTCCGGTACGCATCGGTGCCGCCGACGCCGAACTCGAGCCCGGGCAACTGCAGGTGACGAAGAAGGAACTGATGGTGGGCACGGCGACCGTGCCGGTGATCCTCGGACAGGTGCAACCGCCGGGGAAGAAGGCGATGAACGCAGCCGACTGGGCCCGCGGTGCGCGGCTGGATGCGGAGGTGCGCGCGTCATGAGTGAATCCCGCCGTCCGGCGAAGCGACCCGCCGGCAACCGTCGTCCCCGCCAGCCGCGACGACCCGACGCCACCGCCGTCGATCCGGCCCGCACCGCAGCGCGGGACGTGCTGCGGGCGGTACGTGAGCGTGACGCCTACGCGAACCTGGTGCTGCCGGCCCTGCTGCGTGAGCGCCGGATCGAGGGCCGGGACGCGGCGCTGGCCACCGAACTCGCGTACGGAGCCTGCCGGTCACAGGGCCTGCTCGACGCGGTCATCGCCGACGGCGCGGGCCGGCCGATCGACGAGATCGACGGACCGCTGCTGGACGTGTTGCGCCTGGGCACCTACCAGTTGCTGCGCACCCGCGTCGCCCCGCATGCGGCGGTCGCGACCTCGGTCGACCTGGTGCGGGCCGAATTCGGCGGGGGCAGGGCCGGATTCGTCAACGCAGTGCTCCGACGGGTCGCCGAGCACGATGAGGCATCTTGGGTGTCGCGGCTCGCGCCGGCCGAGAAGTCCGACCCGGTCGGGCACCTGGCGTTCCGGTACGCGCACCCGAAGTGGATCGCGCAGGCGTTCGTCGACGCGCTGGGCCCGGCGGCGGGCGAGCTCGCCGAGGTGCTCGCCGCCGACGACGCCCGCCCGGCCGTGCATCTGGTGGCCCGGCCCGGCGAGATCTCCGCGGAGGAGCTGGCGCTGATCACCGGTGGCGAGGCCGGCCCGTACTCGCCGTACGCGGTGCACCTGGACGGCGGCGACCCCGGGCAGCTCGAACCGGTGCGCGAAGGTCTGGCCGGCGTCCAGGACGAGGGCAGCCAGCTGGTGGCCCGCGCCCTGACGCTCGCGCCGCTCGACGGTCGGGACGGCGGACGGTGGCTGGACCTGTGCGCCGGACCGGGCGGCAAGGCAGCGCTGCTCGGTGCGCTTGCCGACATCGACGGGGCGCGGGTCGATGCGGTCGAACCCGCCGAGCACCGTGCGGAACTCGTCCGCAAGATCACCCGCGGCCTACCCGTCGACGTGCACGTCGCCGACGGCCGCGAACCGGGCCTGACCACCGGGTACGACAGGGTCCTCGTCGACGCGCCGTGCACCGGCCTCGGCGCGCTGCGCCGTCGCCCCGAGGCCCGGTGGCGACGGCAGCCGTCGGACGTGGCGGGGCTGGTCAAGCTGCAACGCGAACTGCTGGCCTCGGCGACCCGGTTGGTCCGCCCCGGCGGCGTGATCGTCTACTCGACCTGCTCGCCGCACATGGCCGAGACGGTCGGGGTGGTTGCCGATGCGGTGCGCCGGTTCGGGCTGGCCGAACTGGACACCCGCGAGCTGCTGCCCGGCGTGCCCGGACTCGGTGACGGCCCGCACGCGCAACTGTGGCCGCACCGGCACGGCACCGACGCGATGTTCCTGGCGGCGCTGCGGCGGCCCTAGCGGCGCGGCCTGGCCGCTGCAGTTCGGCGGCGCCTCACGCACCGCCGAACTGCTCGCGCAGCCGGTACTTGAGGATCTTGCCGGCGGGGTTGCGGGGGATCTCGTCGACGATCTCCAACCGCAGCGGGATCTTGTAGCCGGCCAGGCGGTCGCGGCAGAACTCGCGGACGTCGTCGAGGGTCGGGGCCGGCCCCTCGACCGCGGCGACCACCGCGGTGACCGCCTCACCCCAGCGCGCGTCCGGGGTGCCGATCACCGCGACCTCACGGATCGCGGGATGGTCGTAGAGCACGCTCTCGACCTCGGCCGGGTACACGTTCTCGCCGCCGCTGATCACCATGTCCTTGGTGCGGTCGACGATGTAGACGTAGCCGTCGTCGTCCATCCGGCCCAGATCGCCGGTGTGGAACCAGCCCTGCTCGTCGATCGCCGCTGCGGTGGCGGCCGGGTTGTGCCAGTACCCGACCATCACCTGGGGGCCGCGCACGCACACCTCGCCGGTCTCGCCGGTCGGCACCGGGATGCCGTGCGGGTCGACCAACCGCACCTCGGAGAGCATCAGCGTGTGGTGACCGGCCGCGCCGATCTTGGTGGCGGACTCGTCGGTGCGCAGCACCAGTGCCAGCGGCGCGGTCTCGGTCAGTCCGTAGCCCTGCACGAACGGCACGCCGCGACCGTGGTAGATCCGGATCAGCGGCTCGGGGACGGGTGCGCCGCCGCACACCAGCGAGCGCAGGCTGGACAGGTCGGTGTCGGCGAACTCCGGGTGCTGCGCCATGAACAGGAACATCGCCGGCACCCCGAACATCGTCGTGACGCGGCGACGTTCGATCAGTGCCAGCGTCTCGGCGGGGTCGAAGCCGGCCGTGAGCACCACCTCGCCTGCCTTCTGCAGCGTGATCAGCGTGTTCACGTTCAGGCCGCCGATGTGGAACAGCGGCGCGGCGACCAGTGTCACGTCGTTCTGGCTCGAATCGAAGGAGAACATCGCGTTGACGTTGTTCCAGAACAGGTTCGCGTGGGTGAGCATGACGCCCTTGGGGCGGCCGGTGGTGCCCGAGGTGTACATGACGATCGCCACCTCGTCGGGGGTCACGCGGGTGGGCAGGCCCAGCGGTGCCCGCGCCGACATCAGCGGCTCGAGCGCCTCCCACCCGTCGACCTCGGTGACCGAGAGCACGCGCGACAACGACAACGTGGAGCGGACGGTGTCGACCACGGCGGCGCGGTCGGCGTCGGCGACCAGCGTGTGGAGGCCGGCGTCGCCGATGATGTACGCCATCTCAGGCCCGGCCAGCCGGAAGTTCAGCGGGACGAACACCGCGCCGATCCGGCCGCACGCGAACAGCGTCTCGAGGAAGGTCGGGTGGTTGATGCCCGCGTACCCCACCCGGTCGCCGTGCCCGACCCCGCCGGCGGCCAGTTCGGCCGCCAACCGGTCGATGCGGTCCAGGAACTGGCCGTAGGTGAGCGTGCGCCCCTCGAATGTCAGGGCCGGCCGGGTGGACGCGGTCTCGGCGCGGCGCCCGATCCAGGAACCGAGGTCGAGCGGGAGGCCGGCGCCGGCGGACGGCGTGGCCGGATCCGGGTGCGCGGCGATCGGGTGAACACTCACGGCGACTCCTACCGTCGGTGCTGTGTGATGCGTCACACCGTAGCGAAGGGGGCTCGCCCCCGCGAGTGCGTTGCGGGGGCCGGACCCCGCAACGCGGGCACGGGCGGCGGAACCTCCTGTGCATAGACTTGCGGGCATGCCGTTCGAGCGCGCCACGCAACCCCTGATCGCCCCGTCCATCCTGTCCGCCGACTTCGCGCATCTCGCGGACGAGGCGGACGCGGTCGCCGGCGCCGACTGGCTGCACGTCGACGTGATGGACGCGCATTTCGTGCCGAACCTGACCCTCGGCCTGCCGGTGGTGCAGAGCCTGCTCAACGCGACCGACATCCCGCTCGACTGTCACCTGATGATCGAGGACCCGGGCCGCTGGGCGCCGCCGTACGCGGAGGCCGGCGCGCACAACGTGACCTTCCATGCCGAGGCGACCGACGACCCGATCGCCGTCGCCCGTGACATCCGCGCCGCCGGCGCCAAGGCTGGGCTGAGCGTCAAGCCGGGCACCCCGATCGATCCCTACCTGGAGATCCTCAAGGAATTCGACACGCTGCTCGTGATGAGCGTCGAGCCGGGCTTCGGCGGCCAGTCGTTCATCCCGGAGGTTCTCGAAAAGGCAAGGGCTGTGCGCAAACTCGTTGATTCCGGCGAGCTGCGACTGCTCGTCGAGATCGACGGCGGCATCAACACCGACACCGTCGAGGCGGCGGCCGAGGCCGGCGTGGACTGCTTCGTGGCGGGCTCGGCGGTCTACGGTGCCTTCGACCCGGCGGCGGCGGTACGCGCACTGCGTGCCCAGGCCGCCGGCGCTTCGCACCACCTGCACGGCTGACATGTCCTCGGCGTCTCCCGCCCCCGGTGACGACCGGATCGCCGCCGCGATGGAACTGGCGATCGACCTGGCCGAGCAGGTGCGCGGCCGGACCAGCCCGAACCCGCCGGTCGGTGCGGTGATCCTCGACGAGTACGGCGCACTGGCAGGCACCGGTGCGACCCGACCGCCGGGCGGACCGCACGCCGAGGTGATGGCGCTGCGACAGGCGGGGCCCCGCGCCCGCGGCGGGACCGCCGTCGTCACCCTCGAACCCTGCAACCACCACGGCCGCACCGGACCCTGCGCCGAGGCGCTGCTCGACGCCGGCGTCACGGCGGTGCACTACGCGGTGGCGGATCCGAACCCGCAGGCGTCGGGCGGCGCCGATCGGCTGCGCGCGTGCGGACTGACCGTGACCGCCGGCGTGCGCGCCGAGCAGGTCGCCTCGGGACCGCTGCGCGCCTGGCTGCACCGCGTCCGCACCGGACGACCACAGCTGACGTGGAAGTACGCCGCCACCCTGGACGGGCGCAGCGCCGCCGCAGACGGCACGAGCCAGTGGATCACCGGGCCGGTGGCCCGCGAGCGGGTGCACGCCGAACGGGGCCGGATCGACGCCATCGTCGTCGGCACCGGCACCGTGCTGGCCGACGACCCGGCCCTGACCGCGCGGCTGCCCGACGGCACCCTCTCCGCCACGCAGCCGCTACGGGTGGTGGTGGGCCGACGCGACATCCCTCCGGGCGCGCGGATCCTCGACGACTCCGCGCCCACCGTGCACCTGCGCACCGATGACCCGCACGAGGTGCTCGCCGCACTCGCTGCGGAGCACTGCGACGTGCAACTCGAGGGCGGCCCGCGGCTGGCCGCGGCATTCCTGCGCGCCGGACTGGTCGACCGCGTGCAGGCGTACCTCGCCCCCGTGCTGATCGGCGCAGGCCAGGGTGCTGTCGGCGACCTCGGAATCGGGACCATCTCCGCCGCGTTGCGCTTCCACCGGGAATCCGTCGACGTGCTCGGCGAGGACATACTGCTCACGCTGGTGCCGGACGGTCCGGCAGCTGATTGTCAGGAGGATCGATAGGTGTTCACCGGGATTGTCGAAGAACTCGGCGAGGTCACGGCGCGGGAGGTGCTCGCCGACGCCGAGCGGCTCACCGTCCGGGGCGCGCTGGTCACCTCCGACGCGGCGCACGGCGATTCGATCGCCGTCAACGGGGTCTGCCTGACCGTCGTGGACGTCCTCGCGGACGGTTCGTTCACCGCCGACGTGATGCGCGAGACACTCGATCGCAGCAGCCTCGCCGCCGTGGGCGTCGGCAGCAAGGTCAACCTGGAGCGTGCAGCCGCCGTGAACAGCCGGCTCGGCGGGCACATCGTGCAGGGGCACGTGGACACCGTCGGCGAGGTGATCTCGCGCACGCCGTCGGAGCACTGGGAGGTCGTGCGGATCGCGCTGCCCGCGTCGGTGTCGCGGTATGTGGTCGAGAAGGGCTCGATCACCGTCGACGGCGTGTCGCTGACCGTCGCCACGCTCGGCACCACCGACCAGGGCGAATACTTCGAGATCTCGCTGATCCCCACCACCTTGGCGATGACCACGCTCGGCGGGGCCCAGGCGGGCACGCCGGTCAACCTCGAGGTGGACGTCATCGCCAAGTACGTCGAGCGTCTGACCAGGACCGACGAGGGGTCCGGCCGACAGTAGGCATACCCTCGGGTTGGAATACCCTCAGGTGGTGCGCGGACGCAGCCCCGCCTCGTTCCACCGCGATTCCCGGCGGTCACCCCGTGGCCGGCGGGATCCTCATCAGTCATTGGAGAGAAGAGCACGTGACCAGGTTCGACAGTATCGAGCGTGCCGTCGCCGACATCGCCGCCGGTAAGGCGGTCGTCGTGGTCGACGACGAGGATCGCGAGAACGAGGGCGATCTCATCTTCGCCGCGGAGAAGGCCACCCCCGAACTGGTGGCGTTCATGGTCCGCTACACGTCCGGCTACCTCTGCGTGCCGCTGGCCGGTGAGGACTGCGACCGGCTCGGCCTGCCGCCGATGTACGCGACCAACCAGGACAAGCACGGCACCGCCTACACGGTCACGGTCGACGCGCGCGAGGGCATCGGCACCGGCATCTCCGCCTCCGACCGCGCCGCGACCATGCGACTGCTGGCCGACGCGAACAGCGGCGCCCAGGACTTCAACCGTCCCGGCCACGTCGTCCCGCTGCGCGCCAAGGAGGGAGGGGTCCTGCGCCGGCCCGGTCACACCGAGGCCGCGGTCGACCTGGCCCGGATGGCGGACCTGCGTCCGGCCGGCGTGATCTGCGAGATCGTCAGCCAGAAGGACCCCGGCGCGATGGCGCAGACCGACGAGCTGCGGGTGTTCTCCGACGACCACGGGCTCGCGATGATCTCCATCGCCGACCTGATCGCCTGGCGCCGCAAGCACGAGAAGCACGTGGTGCGGGTCGCCGAGGCGCGCATCCCCACCCGGCACGGCGAGTTCAAGGCCGTCGGTTACACCAGCGTGTACGACGACGTCGAGCACGTGGCGCTGGTGCGCGGCGACATCGCCGGACCGGACGGCGACGGCAGCGACGTGCTGGTGCGGGTGCACTCGGAGTGCCTGACCGGCGACGTGTTCGGCTCGCTGCGCTGCGACTGCGGACCGCAGCTGGACGCCGCGCTGGACATCGTCGCACAGGAGGGGCGCGGCATCGTGCTGTACATGCGCGGGCACGAGGGCCGCGGCATCGGGCTGATGCACAAGCTGCAGGCCTACCAGCTGCAGGACGCCGGCTCGGACACGGTCGACGCGAACCTCGAGCTGGGCCTCCCCGCTGACGCCCGCGACTACGGACTGGGCGCGCAGATCCTCGTCGACCTCGGCGTCACCTCGATGCGGCTGCTGACGAACAACCCCGCCAAGCGCGCGGGCCTGGACGGGTACGGGCTGCGGATCACCGACCGGGTGCCGATGCCGGTGCGCGCCAACGCCGAGAACCTGCGCTATCTGCGGACCAAGCGCGACCGCATGGGCCACGACCTGATCGGCCTGGACGACCTGGAGTTCCCGGGAGCGGACCTGGCCGGGGAGGGCGCCCAGTGAGCGGCGGCGGTGTCCCGCAACTGCGTGTCGCCGAGGCCGCCGACCTGAAGGTCGCGATCGTGGCGAGCCAGTGGCACAAGGCGATCTGCGATGCGCTGATCGCCGGTGCGCAGCGCGTGGTCGAACAGGCGGGCGTGCGCGAGGTGACGCTGGTGCGCGTCGCCGGTTGCGTCGAACTGCCCGTGGTCGCGCAGGAACTGGCGCGCACGCACGACGCGGTGGTCGCCCTCGGCGTCGTCATCCGCGGCGACACCCCGCACTTCGAATACGTCTGCGAGGCCGTCACCGCGGGGCTTACCCGGGTCTCGCTGGACGAGTCCACGCCCGTCGGCAACGGGGTGCTCACCACCAACACGCTGCAGCAGGCGCTCGACCGCGCCGGCCTGCCCGACTCCGCCGAGGACAAGGGCGCCGACTCGTGCGCCGCAGCGCTGGACACCGCGGTCACGTTGCGGTCCCTGCGCGCCGGAGGGGCCCGATGACCACCACGAAATCCGACGAGTGGGAGCTGGTGGTCCGGCCCCGCAAGGTCACCCGCTATGCGACCGGAGTGGCCCTCGTGCTGGTGGTCACCTTCGTCGTGGTCGGCGTCATGCTGCGGTCGACGACCGGGGTGTACTTCAAGGTCTCCGACCAGATCTCCATGGTGCTGCTCGGACTGATCCTGGCGGCGGCGGTGATGCTGCTGGCGCGGCCGCGGCTGCGGGTCGGGGCGAGCGGTGTCGCGGTGCGCAACATCATCGGGGAACGGCACATCGACTGGGACCTGGTACTGGTGATGACGCTGCCCGAGGGGGCCACGTGGGCGCGCATCGAGATCCCCGACGACGAGTTCGTGCCGGTGATGGCGATCCAGGTCAGCGACCGCGAGTACGCGGTGGATGCGGTGCGGACCTTCCGCTCGCTGCAGGCCAAGTACTCGCCGTGGGGACCGCCGGGCGTCGGCCCGGCCTGACCGAGCGCGCCAGCGGCCGTTCCCCGGCACCGCCGACTAACCTGGACCCGTGCCTGATCCCGCAACCTACCGCCCCGCGACCGGAACCATTCCGACCGCGCCCGGCGTCTACAAGTTCCGCGATCCGCACGGCAGGGTCGTCTACGTCGGCAAGGCGAAGAACCTGCGCAGTCGGCTGAGCAACTACTTCGCGGACCTGTCGACACTGCACCCGCGCACCCGGCAGATGGTCACCACCGCCGCCTCGGTCGAGTGGACGGTGGTCGGCACCGAGGTCGAGGCGCTGCAACTCGAGTACAACTGGATCAAGGAATTCGATCCGCGTTTCAACGTCCGCTACCGCGACGACAAGACCTACCCGGTGCTCGCCGTCAGCGTCGGCGAGGAGTACCCGCGGCTGTTCGTCTACCGGGGTCCGCGCCGAAAGGGGGTGCGCTACTTCGGCCCGTACTCGCACGCCTGGGCGATCCGCGAGACCCTCGACCAGTTGCTTCGGGTGTTCCCGGCGCGGACCTGCTCGGCCGGGGTGTTCAAGCGGCACAACCAGATCGGCAGGCCCTGCCTGCTCGGTTACATCGACAAATGCAGCGCGCCGTGTGTCGGCCGGGTCAGCGCGGCCGAGCACCGGCACATCGTCGACGACTTCTGCGACTTCCTGGCGGGCAAGACCGACCGGCTGATGCGGCAGGTCGAGCAGCAGATGCAGGCGGCGGCCGAGGAACTGGACTTCGAGCGGGCCGCGCGGCTGCGCGACGACCTGGGGGCGCTGCGCAAGGCGCTCGAGAAGCAGGCGGTCGTGCTCGGCGACGGCACCGACGCCGACGTGGTGTCCTTCGCCTACGACGATCTCGAGGCGGCCGTGCAGGTGTTCCACGTGCGCGGCGGCCGGGTGCGCGGTCAGCGAGGCTGGGTGGTCGAGCGGGTCGAGAACGCGGACCTGCCCGAACTGGTCGAGCAGTTCCTGACCCAGTTCTACGGCGAGCAGGCGGCGCTCGAGCGCGCCACGCAGGACACCGGCGCCGCGCAGTCGGGCGCGCAGGTGGTCCCGCGCGAGGTGCTGGTGCCGTCTCTGCCGCCGAACGCCGACGACGTGCAGTACTGGCTGGCCGACCTGCGCGGCGCGTCGGTGAGCCTGCGGGTCCCGCAGCGCGGCGACAAGAAGGCGCTGGCGGAGACCGTGCAGCGCAATGCCGCCGAGGCGCTCGCGCAGCACAAGCTCAAGCGCGCCGGCGACCTCACCGCGCGGTCCGCGGCGCTGCAGGGCCTGCAGGACGCGCTCGACCTCGACTCGGCGCCGTTGCGGATCGAATGTGTCGACATCAGCCACATCCAGGGCACCGACGTGGTCGCGTCGCTGGTGGTGTTCGAAGACGGCCTGCCCCGCAAGTCCGACTATCGGCACTATGCGATCAAAGAGGCGGCCGGCGACGGGCGGTCGGACGATGTGGCGAGCATCGCCGAGGTCACCCGGCGCCGCTTCCTGCGGCACACCGCCGACAAGGCCGGCTCCGCGGGAACGGCGGTCCGGGACTCGGCCGGCCGCGAGGATCTGGCTCAGGACGCGGACATGGCACCGGAGGTGGGCATCGACCCGACGACCGGGCGACCCCGCCGGTTCGCCTACCCCCCGAACCTGTATGTCGTCGACGGCGGCGCCCCGCAGGTGGCGGCGGCCGCCGCGGTCCTCGACGACCTGGGCATCACCGACGTCGCGGTGATCGGTCTGGCCAAACGGCTCGAGGAGGTGTGGGTGCCGGACGAACAGGACCCGGTCATCCTGCCGCGCACCAGCGAGGCGCTGTACCTGCTGCAGCGGGTGCGCGACGAGGCGCACCGGTTCGCGATCACCTTCCACCGCAGCAAGCGTTCGCGGCGTATGACGGCGTCGGCGCTCGACGCGGTGCCGGGCCTGGGGGAGCGCCGCCGCACCGCGCTGGTGAGCCACTTCGGGTCGGTGGCCCGGTTGCGGGAGGCCAGCGTCGACCAGATCACCGAGGTGCCCGGCATCGGCGCGACGACCGCCCGGGCGGTGTTGGCGGCGTTACACGGTGCGTCGCCGGACCCGTCGGACTCGGCGTCGGCCGCGGGAAAGGTCCCGGCGGGCGCGGCGGTGCGCGCGATGGGCGACGATGGAGTCCAGTCCGAGGAGAGGGGGAACGACCGGTGAACGAACCGAGCGCGGCCCAGGGCACGCAGCCGGACGACGACGGCGGTGACATCGAGGTGCTGCTGGTGACCGGGTTGTCCGGTGCCGGGCGCAGCACCGCCGCGAAGGTGCTCGAGGACATCGGCTGGTACGTCGCCGACAATCTGCCGCCCGAACTGGCGTCCCGATTGGTCGACCTCGGGCAGGAACCGCAGACCCGGATCCCACGGCTGGCCATCGTGCTGGACGTGCGCTCGCGCGCGTTCAGCGGCGACCTCGCCGAGATCGGGCCCGGCCTGGGGCAACGGCAGATCAAGCCGCGGGTGCTGTTCCTCGACGCCTCCGACGACGTGCTGGTGCGCCGGTTCGAGCAGGTGCGCCGCGGTCATCCGCTGCAGGATTCCGGCACGCTCACGGAGGGGATCGCCGCCGAGCGCGCGATGCTCGCACGCTTCAAGGCCGGCGCGGACCTGGTCGTCGACACCTCGTCGCTACCGGTGCAGCGGCTGCGCGAGAAGATCGAGAACGCCTTCGGCGGCGAGAGTGCGCACCTGGTCCGTGTGACCGTGCAGTCGTTCGGGTTCAAGTACGGACTGCCGTTGGACGCCGACATGGTCGCCGATGTGCGATTCTTGCCGAATCCGTACTGGATCCCGGAGCTGCGCGAGCACACCGGCCAGGACGACGACGTGCGCGAGTACGTGCTGGCCCAGGATGATGCCGAGGAGTTCCTGAACACCTACCATCGGCTGCTGCAGTTGATCGAGGACGGTTATCGCCGAGAGGGGAAGCGCTACGTGACGATCGCGGTGGGATGCACCGGCGGCAAACACAGGAGCGTCGCGATGTCGGAGGCACTGGCCGACCGGCTGCGCGGCGACGACGATCTCGCTGTGAGCGTCGTGCACCGCGACCTGGGGCGCGAATGACCGGCCCCCGCAGCACCCCGTCGATCGTGGCGCTCGGCGGCGGCCACGGGCTGTACGCGACGCTGCGTGCGGCGCGACGGCTGAGCACCGACGTGACGGCGGTCGTCACCGTCGCCGACGACGGCGGCTCCTCGGGTCGGCTGCGCTCCGAACTCGGCGTCATCCCGCCGGGCGACCTGCGGATGGCGCTCGCCGCGCTGGCGGCCGACGACCCGCGGACCCAGTTGTGGACCGAGGTCATCCAGCACCGGTTCGGCGGCACCGGGGCACTGGCCGGGCACAGTCTCGGCAACCTGGTGCTGTCCGGACTCACCGAGGTCCTCGGCGACCCGGTCCGGGCGCTCGACGAGGTAGCAGAGGTGCTCGGCGTGCGCGGCCGGGTGCTGCCGATGTCCCCGGTGGCGTTGGAGATCGAGGCGGACGTGTCCGGTCTCGAGGCCGATCCCCGGGTGGTCCGTCCCATCCGCGGTCAGGTGGCTGTGGCGACCACCCCGGGACGGGTGCGCCGGGTGCGGCTGATGCCGTCCGACCCGCCGGCCTGCGCCGACGCGGTGGACGCGATCATGCGCGCGGACCTGGTCCTGCTCGGCCCGGGGTCGTGGTTCACCAGCGTGATCCCGCACGTGCTGGTGCCGGAGCTGTTCGACGCGCTGATTGCGACGACCGCCCGGCGCGCACTGCTCCTGAACCTGGCGCCGGAGCCCGGGGAGACCGCCGGCTTCTCCGCCGAGCGGCACCTGCACGTGCTGGCGCAGCACGCGCCGGACTTCCGCGTCGAGTCGATCGTCGTCGACGCGGGCGCGGTCGGCGCCGACAGCGAGCGCGAGTACGTCGCCCGGGCCGCCGATCGTCTGGGCGCGCGGGTGACGTTCGCCGAGGTCGCCGAGCCCGGCACGGAGCGGCACGACCCGGAACTGCTCGCGGTCGCGCTCGAGCGGGTGCTCGAGCAGGCAGGTCCGGGCCTGCGGTCGGTGCGGGCGGCCGGACCGTATCCGGGAGCGGGCGGCCGGATCGACGGCGACGCGAACGACCACAATCTGATCGACACCGGCTTCTTCGACGCCGGCCTGATCCCCGCGGACGAACCCGATCTCGACGAGATCGAGGCGGACGCGATCGCTTCCACGCCGCCGGTGCGGCGCGTGGTCACCGGAAAGGAGTCCCATCCGTGGCGATGACTGCCGAGGTCAAGGACGAGCTCAGTCGTCTGACCGTGACGCAGGTCAGTGCGCGGCGCGCGGAGGTCGCGTCGCTGCTCCGGTTCGCGGGTGGGTTGCACATCGTGGGGGGCCGGGTGGTCGTCGAGGCCGAGGTCGACCTCGGTTCGACCGCCCGGCGCCTGCGTCACGAGATCCACGACCTGTACGGATACAGCTCCGACGTGCACGTCGTCGGGGCCGGCGGCCTGCGCAAGAACTCGCGGTACGTCATCCGGGTGGCGCAGGACGGGGAGGCGTTGGCGCGCCAGACCGGACTGCTCGATCCGCGGGGCCGGCCCGTGCGCGGACTGCCGGCCCAGGTGGTCGGCGGCAGCGTGCAGGACGCGGAGGCGGCCTGGCGCGGGGCGTTCCTGGCGCACGGCTCGCTGACCGAGCCGGGCCGTTCCTCGGCGCTCGAGGTCAGCTGCCCGGGCCCCGAATCGGCGCTGGCACTGGTCGGCGCCGCCCGCCGACTGGGCATCGCGGCGAAGGCGCGCGAGGTGCGCGGCGCCGACCGGGTGGTCGTGCGCGACGGCGAGGCGATCGGCGCGCTGCTGACCCGCATGGGCGCCCAGGACACCCGGCTGACCTGGGAGGAACGCCGGATGCGCCGCGAGGTGCGGGCCACGGCCAACCGGCTGGCGAACTTCGACGACGCGAACCTGCGCCGGTCGGCGCGGGCCGCGGTCGCGGCGGCGGCGCGGGTCGAGCGGGCCCTGGACATCCTCGGTGCCGAGGTGCCCGATCATCTGGCGGCGGCGGGCAGCCTGCGGGTCAAGCACAGGCAGGCGTCGCTGGAAGAACTCGGCCAGCTCGCCGACCCGCCGATGACCAAGGACGCGGTGGCCGGCCGGATCCGGCGGCTGCTGTCGATGGCGGACCGCCGGGCCAAGGAACTGGGTGTTCCGGACACCGAGTCGGCGGTCACCGCCGAACTGCTCGACGACGCCTGAGCGGGGTCGACCGCCGTCGGCGCTCACGAGTGGGACCGACTGGAATCGGCAGGTCGCAGCGCATTAGGGTGGACCGCGAATCCACACGATCACATACGAATGGTTCAAAGGAGCTCATTGTGACTGTCCGCGTAGGCGTGAACGGCTTCGGTCGTATCGGACGGAACTTCTTCAGGGCGGTCGATGCGCAGAAGGCGCTGGGCACCACCGACATCGAGATCGTGGCGGTCAACGACCTGACCGACAACGCGACCCTCGCGCACCTGCTCAAGTACGACTCGATCCTCGGTCGCCTCCCGCACGACGTCGAGCTCGACGGCGACGACACCATCGTCGTCGGCGGTACCAAGATCAAGGCGCTCGCGCACCGCGGACCGCTGGGCGAGCTGCCCTGGGGCGACCTGGGCGTCGACGTGGTCGTCGAGTCCACCGGCATCTTCACCGACGCCGCCAAGGCGAAGGGCCACCTCGAGGCCGGCGCCAAGAAGGTCATCATCTCCGCGCCCGCCAAGGGTGAGGACCTGACCGTGGTCATGGGCGTCAACGACGACCAGTACGACGGCAGCCAGAACATCATCTCGAACGCCTCGTGCACCACCAACTGCCTCGGCCCGATCGCCAAGGTGCTCGACGACGAGTTCGGCATCGTCAAGGGCCTGATGACCACCGTGCACGCCTACACGCAGGACCAGAACCTGCAGGACGGCCCGCACAGCGACCTGCGCCGCGCCCGCGCCGCCGCGCTGAACGTGGTCCCGACCGGCACCGGTGCGGCCAAGGCCATCGGCCTGGTGCTCCCGCAGCTGCAGGGCAAGCTCGACGGCTACGCGCTGCGCGTGCCGATCCCGACCGGCTCGGTCACCGACCTGACCGCGAACCTGCGCAAGTCGGCGTCGGTCGAGGAGATCAACGCCGCGATGAAGGCCGCCGCCGAGGGACCGCTCAGGGGCATCCTCAAGTACAGCGAGGCCCCGATCGTGTCCGCGGACATCGTCACCGACCCGCACTCCTCGATCTTCGACGCGCCGCTGACCAAGGTCATCGACGACCAGGTCAAGATCGTTTCCTGGTACGACAACGAGTGGGGCTACTCGAATCGCCTCGCCGACCTCATCGGCCTCGTCGCCAAGTCGCTCTGACACCGACCGTAAAGGAATCGATCTCAGTGTCTGTACAGACGCTTCACGATCTGCTGGACGCCGGGGTCTCCGGGCGCACCGTGCTGGTGCGCTCGGACCTCAACGTGCCGCTCGACGGCGGCCAGATCACCGATCCGGGCCGCATCGTGGCCTCCGCGCCGACGATCGCCGCGCTTGCCGACGCCGGCGCCAAGGTGATCGTGACCGCGCACCTCGGCCGCCCCAAGGGGCAGGTCGACCCGGCGCTGTCGCTGGCCCCGGTCGCCGCGAAGCTCGGTGACGTGCTCGGGCGGTACGTGCAGCTCGCGCACGACGTGGTCGGCATCGACGCGCAGGCGCGCGCCGAGGGGCTGACCGACGGCGACGTGCTGCTGCTGGAGAACATCCGGTTCGACCCGCGTGAGACCAGCAAGGACGAGGCCGAGCGTGCTGCGCTGGCCAAGGAGCTGGCGGCGCTGACCGATGGCGGCGCGTTCGTCTCCGACGGCTTCGGTGTCGTGCACCGCAAGCAGGCGTCGGTCTACGACGTCGCCAAGCTGCTCCCGCATTACGCGGGCAAACTGGTCGGCGCCGAGGTGCAGGTGCTGCGCAGGCTCACCGAGGACACCGAGCGTCCGTACGCGGTCGTGCTCGGCGGTTCGAAGGTCTCCGACAAGCTGGCCGTGATCGAGGCGTTGGCCCCCAAGGTCGACACCCTCGTCATCGGCGGCGGCATGTGCTTCACCTTCTTTGCCGCGCAGGGACTTCCGGTTGGTTCCTCGCTGCTGCAGGAGGAGATGATCGGAACCTGCAAGGATCTGCTCGAGCGTTTCGCCGACGTGATCCACCTGCCGCAGGACATCGTCGTCGCGGACTCGTTCTCGGCCGACGCCGAGTCGAAGACCGTTGCGGCAGAGCAGATCCCCGACGGCTGGATGGGCCTGGACATCGGCCCCGAGGCGGTGGGCCGGTTCGCGGCGGTGCTCGGCGCGGCGAAGACGGTGTTCTGGAACGGCCCGATGGGCGTGTTCGAGTTCGCGAAGTTCGCGGCTGGCACCAAGGGTGTCGCCGAGGCGATCGTCGAGGCGACCGGCAAGGGCGCGTTCAGCGTCGTCGGCGGCGGCGACTCGGCCGCCGCGGTGCGTCTGCTGGGCCTGCCCGAGGACGGTTTCTCGCACATCTCCACCGGCGGAGGCGCCTCGCTCGAGTACCTCGAGGGCAAGGAACTGCCGGGCATCGCGGTGCTCGAGTCGACGGAAGGTCAGGTGGGCTGATGGCGCGCAAGCCGTTGATCGCCGGCAACTGGAAGATGAACCTCAATCACTTCGAGGCCATCGCCCTGGTGCAGAAGATCGCATTCTCGCTGCCGGCGAAGTACTTCGACAAGGTCGACGTGACGGTCATCCCGCCGTTCACCGACATCCGCAGCGTGCAGACGCTGATCGAGGGCGACAAGCTGCTGCTCACCCACGGTGCGCAGGACGTGTCCGTGCACGAGTCCGGTGCCTACACCGGCGAGGTCAGCGGCGCGATGCTCTCCAAGCTCGGCTGCACCTTCGCGGTGGTCGGCCACTCGGAGCGTCGTCAGTACCACGGTGAGGACGACGCGACCGTGCTGGCCAAGGCCAAGGCGGCGCTGAAGCACTCGATCACGCCGATCGTGTGCATCGGCGAGGGCCTGGAGGTCCGCGAGGCGGGCGAGCACGTGGCGTACAACGTCGCGCAGCTGCGCGGTTCGCTGGCCGGGCTGTCCGCCGACGAGATCAGCAAGGTCGTCGTCGCCTACGAGCCCGTGTGGGCCATCGGCACCGGACGGGTCGCGACCCCGGCCGACGCGCAGGAGGTCTGCAAGGCGGTGCGCGAGGAACTCGCGTCACTGGCCTCGCCCGAGGTCGCGGCCGGTGTGCGCGTGCTCTACGGCGGTTCGGTCAACGCCAAGAACGTCGGCGAGATCGTAGGCCAGCCGGATGTGGACGGCGCCCTGGTGGGTGGCGCCTCGCTCAAGGCCGACGAGTTCGCGACGCTGTCGGCGATCGCCGCAGGCGGACCTCTGCCCTGATCCGAGTGCGAGGCGCTCTGATCTGAGCGAACCGCCAACGCTGGGCGCGTGACCGAAAAAGGTCACGCGCCCAGCGTTTTTCGTGTCCGGCGGACGGTGTGCGGCCGCCCGAGCGGCGGATTCTAGATCAACAGCGGCGGACCAGGGTGGGGGAATGCCCGAACTTCATGTCGTTACACAATGATTCCCCGAAACGCACAGTTTGTGAACCTGCGTTAACTACTCGGGCGGTAATGTGAGCGACGCTACATCGGGTCCGACAGAGTGTTGGAAATCACTCGGTGTCTGTTGGGCTCCTTCCGTTCCCATCTCATCGCACACGAGGAGAGCCATGCCAACGACCTTGACGCAGCTGATCAACTTCATCTTCGGTCAGGCCATCGGGTCCGTTCAGTTCTTCAGCTGACATCCGCTCGGGCGCTCGCTCCCAAGGATCCGGCGCCCGGTTCCGGCACAGCTCTCACGGCCGCTGCCATCGGTCGTTCGTTCCAGACTCCGTCGGGGTCTTCGCATTCGAGGAGCAACACACATGGGTAGCAACATTCCCGACGCGGTGCACACGATGAGCACCCTGCTGCAGATGGTGCTGGGCATCGCGCAGGGCGACATCGTCGGGTCGCTCTGACGTCCGTATCGCGGCAATATCCCAACTCACTCAAGGAGAGTCATGAGTAGCGATTCCCCCCTGGTCACCCTTGTCGGCGCGATGCTCGCCGCATTCGGCCAGTTCATCCTTTCGACCTCGGGCTAGGCGCAACGGGGCGAACCGACCATGTCGCACGGATGACCGTGTGACCCGTTCTCGACAAGGAGACTCAGATGAAGAAGCAGGCACATGCGCTTCGCGAAGGCAGCATCTCCGGCGGCATCAGCGCGATCGGATCCCAGTTGGGCCCCCTCCTGATGCTCGCGCCGATGCTGCTCCCGAAGATCGTCGGCTCCACCATGTGATTCGATCCTGGTGGCCCGGGCAACCGGCGGGAGAAGTGGTCAGGGCGGCGCGATGCCACCCTGACCGCTTCGTATTGCCGGCACTGCGATTCCCGTCACCGCCCGCATTCTCGGGCCGGACGACGCGAACAACGGCGGTCGCCACACGGGCTGTCAGCGGTTGACCGACCGGCCGATCGCGGTCGTCGTGCCGGCGCCCCGCTGATCGGGCGTGCCGCAGGCGCCGGCCACCTACGAGCCCGGGGTCAGCAGGCCAGCTTCGCCTCCAGTGTCGCGATCGTCTCGGGGGCCAGTCCGAGGCCGGAGGTGAGATAGTCCTCGACTGTCCCGTAGGTCTGCTCGAGTTGCCCGAGACCGGCCCGCAGATAGCTTTCATCCACGCCGAGCATGGGCGCGAAGACCTCGGCGACGGCCTCGCCGTTGCGCGACTTGATCAGCTCGTAGGTCGCGGCTGTCCACGACGACGGCGAGTCGTTGGTGGCCAGGTAGTCGGTCATGATCGTTTCGTCGGAGGCCCCGGCGATGCTCAGCAGCAGCATCGATGCCCACCCGGTGCGGTCCTTGCCCGCGGTGCAGTGGAAGACCTGCGGACCCTCGGTGCCGGCGAGTGCGGTCAGCAACCGTTCGAAGCCCGCGCGGTTGCCGGCGTCCGTGACGAAGCTGCGGTTGAGGCCGCGCATGAAGGCCCGGGCGTCGTCCGGCGAGGCCAATCCGCTGGTCATGTCGACCAGGTTGCCGGAGAGGATCGGGATGCGGACGTACGCGGCGGACGGCAGCAGCACGTCCGGTGTCTGGGCGACCTCTGCATCGGTCCGCACGTCGTAGACCGCGGTCAGGCCCAGGCTCGCCAGCGTGGCCAGATCCGCCGTGTCCGGGGTCAGCGCGTTGGACCGGTAGAACACCCCGCGCCGCAGCGCACGTCCCGCCGCGGTGGTGCCGTCCGCGGCCGCGACATCGCGGAAGTTGGCGACCGAGGCCAGGCGTGGCAACGCGGCGGTGCGGATCGGGTCGGTGGGGAGCGCGGACATGTGAGCCTCTCGATGGGGACGGCCGGGCCGCACGCGGCAGCGCGCACGGACCAGCGTCGGCGACCACGCGAGGTTACGGCAACCGCGCGTCTCGGAGAGCGGGTGGGTCCGCACGCGGACCGCCGCTACCGGTAGCATCGTGACCGACCAGTGTCACCGGAGTCAGAAGGGCAGCGTAGGACGCACATGGAGTTGTTTCTGCAGATCCTCGTCGTGGTGACCAGCGTCCTGATGGTCGGGCTCATCCTGCTGCACCGTGCAAAGGGCGGCGGTCTGTCGACGCTGTTCGGCGGCGGCGTGCAGTCCAGCCTCTCCGGTTCGAGCGTGGTGGAGAAGAACCTCGACCGGCTCACGGTCTTCACCTCGCTGGTGTGGCTGATCGCCATTCTCGGCATCGGATTCCAGATCAAGTTCTCCTGACCCGACCATGGCCGGCGGTCGTACTCGCGGACGGCCCGCGCTCACCCAGCAGCGTCGGGACGAGACGCGGATGGAGGTCGCCCGGGTCGCGGCACTGCTGTTCTTCGAACGCGGATACGACAACACGACCGTCGAGGAACTCGCCCATGCCGCGGGCATCGGCATGCGGACCTTCTACCGCTACTTCAGCGGCAAGGAGGACGCGATCGCCCCGCTGCTGTCCACCGGCACCGATGCCTGGGCGCAGGAACTGGTCCGATGTGCCCCGGAACTGCCGCTGATCGACGCGCTGGTGGAGTCGTACAGCGCGGCGCTGGCCCGGGTGGGGGAGTACTCGCTCGAACTCGACGAACTGCGCCCGGCGCTGCGTGCGGCCATCGAACTCCCCGCGCTGCGGGCGATGTGGACGCGGGTGCAGCGCGACACCGAGGAGAAGCTGGTCGGCGCGCTCGCAGAGCGGCTACGGATGCCGGCCGATGACGTCCGGGTTCGACTGGCCGCGTGCATGGCCAACTCGTCCGCCCGCGTCGCGGTCGAGGCCTGGGCGCAGGCCGACGACGGCGGATCACCCGCCGACAAGGTGCGCGACTGCCTGTCCGAGATGGCCGCGGGGGGACTGCTGGCCGCGCCGGCACCCCCTCTGCCGCCCCAGGAGGGAACCCGCGACGACGGCGACGCGTCCAACCCTGCGACGGCCTGACATCGGGGCCGCAGTCCTTGCAGTCGAGGAGGTTTCGCGGTGAATCAGTGCATCGGTGGCACGCGTGGATGGGTGCGGGACCGGACCCGGCGACGGGCGGCCGCGTCGGCGACCCTGCTGCCCGGCGTCGCCGGGATCTCGCCGGTCGTCGGCCGCGGTGAGGTGACGGTCCTCGTGGACGACGACGGCCACGTCCAGGCCCTCCGGATCGACGAGCGCGCGATGTCCCGCAGCGCCACGGAACTCGCGGCGCTCGTCGCCGAGACGATCCGCAACGCCCGGTTCGGTCGCTGAGCTGGGCTCTGTCGCCGAACTCGTTTCAGTCGAGCCTGCTCGCGGCGGCGCGGTCGAGGAACCACAGGGTGGCCTCCGAGCCGGTCGCGCCGGCCGACGGCACGTCCACCTCGCTCGCCCCGCCGAGGGCTTCGGTGACGGCACCGGCCTTCGCCTCCCCGGCGACCAGCAGCCACACCTGGCGGGCCCGGCGCACCGCGGGCAGCGTCAGCGTGATCCGGGTCGGCGGCGGCTTGGGACAGTCCCGCACAGCGACCACCGACGCCTGCTGTTCGCGCACCGCGGGGGTGTGCGGGAAAAGCGAGTTCACGTGTCCCTCACCGCCCATCCCGAGCAGGTGGACGTCGAACTCGGGGACCGGGTGCCCGCCGGCGGCCAGCACGGTCGCGTAGTCGCGGGCCGCGGCGTCGGCGTCGTCACCGAAGCGCCCGTCGGTGGCCGCCATCGGGTGCACCCGGGCCTCGTCGACCGGCACATGGTCGAGCAGGGCGTGGCGGGCCTGCAACTCGTTGCGTTCCGGATCGTCGGCCTCGACGAAACGCTCGTCGCCCCAATAGATCTCGATGTTCGACCAGTCGATCTCGCCCGGGTTGTCGCGAACCGCGGCGAGCAGGGCGATACCGGCCCCGCCGCCGGTCAGCACGACCGTAGCGATACCGCGTTCGCGCTGGGCGGCGACGACGACGCCGACGAACCGGGCCGCGGCGGCGTTGACGAGCGCCGATTGGTCGGGAAAGATCAGGCGCTCTGCAGCAGCGGTCACGTCAGTTCCTCACTCGTTCGATGCGGATGCGGATGCGGGCTCGGGGTCGGGCTCTGAGTGCTGACGGACGTCGGCGACGCCGCGCAGCGCGTTCTCGTAGATCTCGTCCGGATCCAGGCGGCGCAACTCCTCGGCCAGGCAGTCGCGGATCTCGCGCCGCGCCAAGGCGACCCGTGAGTCCGGCTGTCCGGGACGGGACAGCACCGCCGGGCCGGCGAGCGGCAGCGACAATGTCAGTGGCCCGGATGCGCGCTGCAACTGCACCCGGGGCGCGCCGACGTGACGTCGCACCGGGACCCGCAGCGCGCCTGCCAGCCAGCCCGCCAGCAACTCGATCGACGGCGACTCGGCCGGACCGGTCACGGACGCGGACACGATCGGCTCGTGCGGCGGTTGGTCGAGCGTAGACGCGAGCAGGGCACGCCAGTGGGTGATGCGGGTCCACGACAGGTCCGTGTCGCCCGCGGAGTAGCCGGCCAGCCGGGTCGCGAGCACCTGGCGCGGCTCGGCGCTGTGCCGCGCGTCGGTGATCCGGCGGATCGCCAAGCGGCCCAGCGCATCCTGCGACGGCACCACCGGGGCGTCGCCTGGCCACCACGCGACGACGGGGGTGTCCGGCAGCAGGAACGGCACCACGACGCTGTCGCCGTGGTCGGCCAGCGGGCCGTACAGCCGCAGTACGACGACCTCCGAGGCGCCGGCGTCGCCGCCGACCCGGATCTGCGCGTCCAGGCGCGACACCGCCTCGCGGGCGCCGCGGGCCACCACGATCACCCGGCAGGGGTGCTCCCGGCTGGCCTCGTTGGCGGCCTCGATGGCCTCCTCGGTGGCCTCGCCGTCGGCGGTGCTGACCACCAGCGTCAGCACCCGGCCCAGGGTGACCGCGCCGCCGGACTCGCGGACCTCGACGAGCCGCTTGTTGACCTTGTTGGTCGTGGTGGAGGGAAGATCGACAATCATTGGTCGCCTCCGGCGTCGGTGATCACTGGCCGCCCTGCGGCGTCGGTGATCACGGGCGCCTCCAGTCGCGCCCGCTGCGGGTGAGCATCTCGTGCGCGGAGGCGGGCCCCCAGGTGCCCGCCTCGTAGGGATCGGGCCGGCCGGCCGCGGTCCAGGCCTCGATCACCGGATCGAGGATCTGCCACGACAGTTCGACCTCGCGGTCCACCGGGAACAACGACGGCTCGCCGAGCAGCACGTCCAGGATCAGCCGTTCGTAGGCCTCCGGCGACGACTCGGTGAAGGCCTGGCCGTAGCTGAAGTCCATGTTGACGTCGCGCACCTCCATGCCGCTGCCCGGCACCTTGGAGCCGAAGCGCAGCGTGACGCCTTCGTCGGGCTGCACCCGGATGACCAGGGCGTTCTCGCCGAGTTCCTCGGTCATGGTGGTGTCGAACGGCAGGTGCGGGGCGCGCTTGAACACCAGCGCGATCTCGGTGACCCTGCGGCCCAGGCGTTTTCCTGTGCGCAGGTAGAACGGCACCCCGGCCCAACGCCGGCTGTCCACCTCGAGGGTGATCGCCGCGAACGTCTCGGTGGTCGAGTCCTTGGCGAAACCGGCCTCGTCGAGCAGGCCGACGACCTCCTGCCCGCCCTGCCAGCCGCCCGTGTACTGGCCGCGCGCGGTCGTCTCCGCGAGCGGCTCGGCGAGCCGGGTCGCGGAGAGCACCTTGATCTTCTCCGCCTGCAACTCGGCCGGCTCGAAGCTGATCGGTTCCTCCATCGCCGTCAGCGCCAGCAGCTGCAGCAGGTGGTTCTGGATCACGTCGCGGGCCGCGCCGATGCCGTCGTAGTACCCGGCCCGGCCGCCGAGGCCGATGTCCTCGGCCATGGTGATCTGGACGTGGTCGACGTAGTGCGAGTTCCAGAGCGGGTCGAACAGCTGGTTCGCGAAGCGCAGCGCCAGGATGTTCTGGACCGTCTCCTTGCCCAGATAGTGGTCGATCCGGAAGACACTGTCCTCGGGGAACACCTCGCCGATCACCCGGTTGAGCTCGCGGGCACTGTCGAGGTCGTGGCCGAACGGCTTCTCGATGACCACCCGGCGCCACTGCTCGCCCTGCTGGTGCGCCAGCCCCGAGCGGGACAGCTGCGCGCACACTGTCGGGAACGCACCCGGGGGGATGGCCAGGTAGAACGCGTGGTTGCCGCCGGTGCCGCGCTCACGGTCCAGATCGGCGATCGTCTCGGCGAGCCGGTCGAAGGACTCGTCGTCGTCGAACGAGCCCTGCACGAAACGGATGCCCTCGGCAAGGCGCTCCCAGACGTCCTCACGGAACGGCGTGCGCGAATGCTGACGCACCGCGTCGTGCACGACCTTGCCGAAATCCTCTGCCGCCCAGTCGCGCCGGGCGAACCCGACCAGCGCGAACCCGGGCGGCAGCAGACCGCGAGAGGCCAGATCGTACACCGCGGGCATCAGCTTGCGGCGGGCCAGGTCACCGGTGACCCCGAAGATCACCAGGCTGCACGGCCCCGCGATCCGGGGCAACCGCTTGTCGCGGTCGTCCCGGAGCGGGTTCGCCCATGAGCGGGTGCCGCCGGACTTTCCGGACGATCCCACCGATCAGCCCCGGTTGGCGGACAGTTCGCCGTCGAGCGCCTCGAGCAGCTCCGACCAGGACTTCTCGAACTTGTCGACGCCCTCGTCCTCGAGCACCTGGAACACGTCCGCGAGGTCGACCCCGACCGCCGCGAGACGGTCGAAGACCTGCTGCGACGCCGCCGCGGTCCCGACGATGGTGTCGCCGGCGATCTCGCCGTGGTCGGCCACGGCCTCGATGGTCTTCTCCGGCATGGTGTTGACCGTGTTCGCGGCGACCAGTTCGGTGACGTAGAGGGTGTCGGGGTAGTCGGGGTTCTTCACCCCGGTCGACGCCCAGAGCGGACGCTGCACGTTGGCGCCGGCCTCGGCGAGTGCCGCCCAGCGCGCGGAACCCTCGAAGACCTCCTGGTAGGCGGCGTAGGCGAGGCGGGCGTTCGAGACGCCGGCCTTCCCGCGCAGCTCCAGTGCCTCCGGGGTGCCGATCTTCTCGAGGCGGGCGTCGATCTCGGTGTCCACGCGGGAGACGAAGAACGACGCGACCGAGAAGATCGTGCTCAGGTCGTGGCCTGCGGCCTTCGCGGTCTCCAGGCCGGTCAGGTAGGCGTCGATGACCTCGCGGTGCCGATCGACCGAGAAGATCAGCGTGACGTTGACGCTGATGCCCTCGCCGATCGCCTTCGCGATGGCCGGCAGGCCCGCCTTGGTGCCGGGGATCTTGATCAGCAGGTTCGGCCGGTCGACGATCTTCCACAGGCCGACGGCCTGGGCGATCGTGTCGTCGGTCTCGTGCGCCAGCCGCGGGTCGACCTCGATCGACACCCGGCCGTCGACGCCGGCACTGGACTGGAACTGCGGTGCCAGCACGTCGCAGGCGGCCCGCACGTCGTCGGTGGTGAGCACCTTGACGGCGTCCGTGACGTCGGCGCCGCGGCCCGCAAGCTCACGGATCTGGGCGTCGTACGCGTGGCCCTTGGACATCGCGCCCGCGAAGATCGTGGGGTTGGTGGTCACCCCGACGACGCTGCGGGTGGCGACGAGTTCGGCGAGGTTGCCGGACTCGATGCGGTCGCGGGAGAGGTCGTCGAGCCAGACCGAGACTCCGGCCTTGCTCAGTTCGGCGAGGTGTGCATTCTGACCCATGCGCGTCATCCCTTCACTCGGTCGAGGGTCCGGCGCGCGGCCGACACGACGGCCTCGGTGGTGATGCCGAACTCCCGGAACAATGTCTTGTAGTCGGCGGAGGCGCCGAAGTGCTCGAGCGAGACCGCTTCGCCGGTATCGCCGAGCAGGCGGTACCACGGCATCGCGATCCCGGCCTCGACCGTGACGCGTGCGCGGACCGCGGGCGGCAGCACGCTGTCGCGGTAGGCCTGGTCCTGCTGCTCGAACCAGTCGAGGCACGGCATGGACACCACGCGGGTGGCGATTCCCTCGGCCTCGAGGGTCTCGCGGGCGGCGACGGCGAGGTGCAGCTCGGATCCGGTGCCGATCAGCACCACCTGCGGGGTGCCGGTCGACGCCTCGGCGAGCACGTAACCGCCGCGGCGCACCCCGTCGGCGCCCTTCTCGCGGGTGCCCTCGAGGACGGGGATGTCCTGCCGGGTCAGTGCCAGCGCCGACGGGCCGTCGGTGTGCTCGAGCGCGGCCTTCCAGACCTGTGCGGTCTCGTTCGCGTCGCCCGGGCGGAGCACCGACAGATTCGGGATCGCCCGCAGCGCCGCCAGGTGCTCGACCGGCTGGTGGGTCGGGCCGTCCTCGCCGAGGCCGATCGAGTCGTGCGTCCACACATAGGTGACCGGCAGCCCCATCAGCGCGGCCAGGCGGACGGCCGGCCGCATGTAGTCGCTGAACACCAGGAAGGTGCCGCCGTAGGGGCGGGTGGGCCCGTGCAGCGCGATGCCGTTGAGGATCGAGCCCATCGCGTGCTCACGGATGCCGAAGTGCAGGGTCCGGCCGTAGGGCTGCGCGGTGTACTCGCGGGTCGAGATCGACGCCGGGCCGAACGACTCCGCGCCGGACATCGTGGTGTTGTTGCTGCCCGCGAGGTCGGCCGAGCCGCCCCACAACTCCGGCAGCAGCGGCGCGAGCGCGTCGAGCACGTTCTGCGACGCCTTGCGGGTGGCGGCGCCCTTGGCGTCCGGCTCCCAGGTGGGCAAAGCGTCGGCCCAGCCGGCCGGGAACTCGCCGGCCTGCAGGCGGTCGAACAGCGCCTTGCGTTCCGGCTGGGCGGCGGCCCAGGCGTCGAACGCGACCTGCCACTGCGCCTTCGCGGCCTCTCCGCGGTCGATGACCTTGCGGGCGTGGGCGAGCACCGCCGGGTCGACCGCGAAGCTCTGGGCCGGGTCGAAGCCCAGGACCTCCTTGACGGCGGCGACCTCGTCGGCGCCCAGCGCCGCGCCGTGCGCCGCGCCGGTGTTCATCTTGTTCGGCGCGGGGTAGCCGATGATGGTGCGCAGCACGATGATCGAGGGACGGTCGGTGACCGCCTTGGCGGCCTCGAGGGCGGCCTCGATGCCGGTGACGTTCTCGCCGCCCTCGACGTACTGCACGTGCCAGCCGTACGCCTCGTACCGCTTGGCGACGTCCTCGCCGAAGGCGATGTCGGTGTCGTCCTCGATGGAGATCTTGTTGTCGTCGTAGATCACGACGAGGTTGCCCAACTGCTGCACGCCGGCGAGCGATGAGGCCTCGGAGGTCACGCCCTCCTCGAGGTCGCCGTCCGAGGCGATCACGTAGACGTGGTGGTCGAACGGGCTCTGGCCGGGGGCGGCATCCGGATCGAACAGGCCGCGCTCACGGCGGGCGGCCATCGCCATGCCCACCGCGGAGGCCAAGCCCTGACCGAGCGGTCCGGTGGTGATCTCGACACCGGTGGTGTGGCCGTGCTCGGGGTGGCCGGGGGTCAGGCTGCCCCAGGTTCGCAGCGCCTCCAGGTCGGCGAGCTCGAGGCCGTACCCGGAGAGGAACAGCTGGACGTACAGCGTCAGGCTGCTGTGGCCGCAGGACAGCACGAACCGGTCGCGGCCGACCCAGTCGGCGTCGGCCGGATCGTGGCGCATGGTGCGCTGGAACAGTGTGTAGGCCAGCGGCGCCAGGCTCATGGCGGTGCCGGGGTGCCCGTTGCCGACCTTCTGCACCGCATCGGCGGCCAGCACCCGGGCGGTGTCCACGGCCTTGCTGTCCAGTGCCGTCCAATCCTGCGGGTGGTTGGCAACGGTGAGCGAGCTGATCTCGTCTGTGACGGACACGAGCAGATTTCTCCTGCCTTCTCGGCGTGCGCTGGCTTTCGGGGTCGAGCGACATGCGGTGGCCGCGTCGAGCGCGGGCGTCCCTCGCCAGCCTAGTGCCGAGGGTGCGCGGGGTCGATTCCCACACCCACTGAGTCGAATGTGGCGACCGTCACGACCTGCCGCGACGATCAGGGGCGTGGGTGCGGACCGGACGGCGCACCCCGTACGATTGATGACCGTATGTAGTAGTGCGGGTGGCCGGCCGACCGCGCCTCGTCTGTCGTGGCGGGCCCCGAACGGCGCCTCGGCCGTGATCGGGCGACCGCACAGCTCCGGGATTTCGCTAGTAGAAACGGTGCCGATTGTGAAGCAGGCCAGCGGACACGGGTTCATGACCTCCGCAGGGGATCCGGGTGACGCTCGCCAGGGATTGCACCGCGACGGCACCCCGGTCACCGATGTGGTCACGCCGCCCGCCACCGTGTGGGGCAAGGTCAGCGCGACGGTCCTCGCCTACATCGCCTTGACCAAGCCCCGCGTGATCGAACTGCTGCTGGTCGCCACCATCCCCGCGATGTTGCTGGCCGACCGCGGCAGTGTCTCGCCGCTGCTGATCCTGAGCACGCTGTTCGGCGGATGGATGGGCGCGGCGAGCGCGCACACCCTCAACTGCGTCGTCGACGCCGACATCGACAAGGTCATGAAGCGCACCGCCCGGCGCCCGCTGGCGCGCCAGGCCGTGCCCACCCGGCACGCACTGGTCTTCGGCCTGCTGCTGGCCGCGGCGTCGTTCGCATGGCTGTGGTGGCGCGCCAATCTGCTCTCCGGCCTGCTGGTGATCGCGACGATCCTGTTCTACGTCATCGTCTACAGCAAGATCCTCAAGCGCCGGACCTGGCAGAACGTCGTGTGGGGCGGTGCCGCGGGCTGCATGCCGGTGCTGGTCGGCTGGGCCGCGGTGACCGGCACGATCGGCTGGCAGGCGATCGTGATGTTCCTGATCATCTTCTTCTGGACCCCGCCGCACACCTGGGCGCTGGCGATGCGCTACAAGGAGGACTACCGCGCCGCGGGCGTGCCGATGCTGCCGGTTGTGGCCACCGAGGAGCGGGTCACCCGCCAGATCCTCATCTACTCCTGGGCGACGGTCCTCACCACGCTGGCGCTGGTGCCCGCCGCCGGCGCGATCTACGCCGCCGTCGCGGTGCTCGCCGGAGCCTGGTTCCTGGCCATGGCGCACCGACTGTACGCCGGGGTCCGCGCCGGCCAGGAGGTCAAGCCGCTGCGTCTGTTCATCATGTCGAACAACTACCTGGCGGCGATCTTCTTCGGTCTCGCGATCGACGCGGTGATCAACCTGCCGACGATCGCCTCGTACTTCAGCTGACGTCGTAGGTCACCCGCGCCGGTCCGGTGTCTGCGCGGCGCTGAGCCCCCGTCAGCGGGGGAGCAGCACCAGCGACCCCGTGGTGCGCCGGCCCTCGAGGTCGCGGTGCGCCCGGGCGGCCTCGGCCAGCGGATAGCGTCCGCCGACCCGCAACTGCACGGCGCCGAGACCGATCGCGTCGAACACGTCCCCGGACCGCCATAGCAACTCCTCACGGGTGCGTACGTGGTGGGCGAGGGTGGGCCGGGTCAGGAACAGGGAGCCGCCCGCGTTGAGCCGTTGCGGATCCACCGGCGGCACCGGACCGCTCGCCGCGCCGAACAGCGCCATCGTGCCGCGCACCCGCAGGCACTGCAGGCTGATGTCGAAGGTGGACGCGCCCACGCCGTCGTACACGGCGGCGACCCCCTCGCCGGCGGTCAGCGACCGCACCCGGGCGACCACGTCGTCGTCGTAGCGCAGCACCTCGTGGGCGCCGGCGGCGCGGGAGAGTTCGGCCTTCTCGTCGGTGGAGACGGTGGTGATCACCCGCACGTCGCGGTCGACGGCGAGCTGGGTGAGCAGCAGGCCGACCCCGCCGGCGCCGGCGTGCATCAGCACGGTGTCGCCGGGCCGGGCCGGATAGGTGGACGTCAACAGGTAGTGGGCTGTCATCCCTTGTAGCAGTGCGGACGCGGCGACGGCGGCGTCGATGCCGTCGGGCACCGGCACGGCGATCGCCGCCGGGACCACGGCCTGCTCGGCGTAGCTGCCGGGGGCGTCCGCCCACGCCACCCGGTCGCCGACCGCGAAGCCGGCGACCTCCGCCCCGACCTCGGCGACCGTTCCGCAACCTTCGAGGCCCGGCACGTAGGGCAGGTCCCGGCTGTACAGGCCCGAGCGGAAGTAGGTGTCGATGTAGTTGACGCCGGCGGCATCGACGTCGACGAGCAACTCGGCCGGTCCACAGGTCGGGGCGGGCACCTCCGCGACCGTCAGTACGTCGGGTCCGCCCAATTCGGTCACCTGGATCGCGCGCATACAAGTGTTCTACACCCCGGCCGCGCACCTGGGCGCCGTGGCCGAGGTCGATGACAGTACGCTTGCCGCATGAGCGAGCAGGGTGTGGCAGAGCGGACCAGCGCAGCAGCGGCCGAGAGCGGATCGGCCCCCCGCAAGGTCGTCGCGTCCGTCAAGGAATTCGTCTCCGCGCACGGCGGCAGCGCCCGTGCGGTCCTGCAGCCGATCGGCCGTGCGGGTGTGCGCATCACCCTGGTCGGTTCGGACGGCGTGCTCGGCGACGAGGTCGTCGCCGACCTGCCCACCGCCCGGGCGGTGGCCGCGGCCGCCGGAGTCGACGTCGCCGACGGCTGGGACCGTGAGTTGATCAGCAGCGCCACCCCGGCGCCGGGTCACGCCCGCAAGATGGCCGGCTGGGTCGCCAACTCCTGACGGCGGTCGACCCGGTTCAGGAGTTGTCGCGGAACGTGAGCGCGGCGCCGATCACCGAGGCCACCACCACGAGCGCGAACACCATCGCCCGCACCCACGTCACGTGGACGGTCAGTACCACGACCGTGCCCAGCACGTAGGCGCCGATCCACAGCAGCACGCCGTACAGCGGCGTGCGCTGGGGGTGGTCACCGCGTCCCATGCATCCAGTGTGCGACGGGTACCGCTGTCGGGGTGATCCTGTGCGGTCCCGCTCAGGTGAACTTGAAGGTCCGTGCCGCCAAGAACCCGCACACCGCCGACCACACCACCAGCACCGCCACGCCGAACCAGTCGACCGAGCAGCTCAGTGCCTGGGTCAGCGCCTCGGTCAGCGCGCCGGACGGGACCAGCCGGGCCAGCGTGTGCACCGGACCGGGGATGTGGTCGCGCACGAGCACCAGGCTGCCGATGCCGAGCATCGCGAACCAGAGGATGTTGGCGAGGGCCAGCACCACCTCGGCCTTGAGGCAACCGCCGATGAACAGGCCCATCGTCGCGAAGGTGACGGTGCCCAGCACGATGAACACCGCGCCGAGCAGCAGCCCGAGGATGCCGGGCCGCCAGCCCAGCGCCAGTCCGATCGCCCCCAGCAGGACCGACTGCAGGATCACGACCAGCAGGACCGCCGCGCTCTTGCCGCCGATCACACCCCACCTGGGCAGTGCGGTCGCGCCGAGCCGCTTGAGCGCGCCGTAGCGGCGGTCGAAGCCGACCGCGATGGCCTGGCCGGTGAACGCGGTCGACATGATCGCGACCGCGAGGACGGCGGGGACGACCGCGTTCACCCGCGGTGAGGCGAAGTCGCCGAAGGGCAGCAGCGTCAGCCCGATCAGCATGGTGATCGGGATCAGCATCGTCAGCAGCAACTGCTCGCCGTTGCGCAGCAGCAGCGTCAACTCGAGGCGGGTTTGCGCGAGCAACATCGGCAGCGGCGCCGCGGGCCGCGGGGCCGGCGCGAAGGTGCCGGCGGGGAAGCGCGGGGCGTCCGACCGGCCGACGGCCGCCATGTCTGGTTCGGTCGCGGTCATCCCCGCAACTCCCTTCCGGTCAGGTCGAGGAAGACGTCCTCCAGGCTGCGTTTGTCGACCCGCAGTTCGGTCGCCAGCACGTCGCGGTCGGCGCACCAGTTCGCGACCGCCGCGACCAGCCGCGGCGAGACCTCGCCGTCGACCTGGTAGGAGCCCGGGGTCACCTGGGAGACGGCGTGCCCGGCGGGCAGGGTGGCCTGCAGGGCGGTCAGGTCGAGGTCGGCCGGCGCGCGGAAGCACAGCCGGGGCTCGACGTTGCGGCTGGTCACCTCGGAGGGGGTGCCGGAGGCCAGCACCCGGCCGTGGTCGATGATCACCAGCTCGTCGGCGAGCTGTTCGGCCTCGTCCATGAGGTGGGTGGTCAACAGGATCGCGACGCCGTCGCGACGCAGCGCGTCGATCATCTCCCAGACCAGGTTCTTGGCCTGCGCGTCCATACCGGCTGTCGGCTCGTCGAGGAAGACCATCTCCGGGCGGCCGACGATCGCGCAGGCCAGCGCGAGGCGCTGCTGTTGGCCGCCGGACAGGCGCCGGTACGGGGTACGGACCGCCTCGCTGAGCCCGAGCGTGCGCAGCAGCCAGTCCGGGTCGATCGGATTCGCCGAATAGGAGGCGACGAGTTTGAGCATCTCCCCGGCCCGCGAGCCCGGATACGCGCCGCCGCCCTGCAGCATCACCCCGATGCGGGGTTTGAGCGCGGCGGCGTCGGCGACCGGGTCGAGTCCGAGCACGCGCACGGCGCCGTCGTCGGGGCTGGAGAAGCCCTCACACATCTCGACGGTCGTGGTCTTGCCCGCGCCGTTGGGTCCGAGCAGGGCGAGCACCTGCGCCCGCTGCACGGTCAGATCGAGCCCGTCGACCGCCTGGACCTGACCGAAACGCTTGACGACATTCGACAACTCGACCGCGGGGGCCGTCGTCGAGGGTGCAGTGCTCACGATGAACCAGGGTAGGCCGAGACCGGATCGGTGTTGTCGTCCGCCCTGAGCTGGCGACGCCACGGAATTCGGTCGTATGTGATCGCGATGAGGATCAGCACGGTGAATATGGCCGCCGTCACGGCTTGGACGATCACGAACGGCCGGTATTCTCCGCCGTTGGGCATCGGTCCGATGAGGCTGACCACGACGGTCAGGGTCACCGCGGTGACGCGGAAGACGGGGCGGGTCGCCCAGGCGGCGAGGGGGAGCAGGGCCCAGAGCAGATACCAGGGCTGGAAGACCGGGAACAGCAGCACAACCGCCGCCATCGACACCCCGAGCGCGCCGACCGCGTGCACGCGGCCCGAGTGGGTGGCGATGAGCATCCGCAGGGTGACCAGGGCGGCGATGACCATCGCGATCGGCCGGGTCAGGCTCAGCGCCGCGGTGGTGTGGTCGCCGAGGCCCAGCAGCACACCGACGAAGCCGGTCCCCATGCCGAGCAGGGTCGGGATCGACTGCCAGCTGCGCACGGCGTTGGCCGTGCCCAGGGTGTGGATCCAGCCGAATCCGAGACCGGTGCCCAGCGACACCGCGGCCTGGGTGGCGACTGCGATCGCGGCCAGCAGTGCCGCGGCCTTCAGGATGGGCTTGAGTCCCGGACCCCAGCGTCGCGCCAGCGCCATACCGATGAAACCGAGCGCCAGCAGTGACGGGATCTTGATCGCCGACGACAGCACGATCACCAGGGTTCCGCCGAGCAGCAGCGCCAGGTTGCGGCCGCGTATCGGGTCCCGGGACTCGATCGCCCGCAGTGCCAGCTCCATGCCGGCGAGCATCAGCCCGAGCATCAGCGCCTCGTTGTGCACGCCGGCCACCAGGTGGAAAAGCACCAGCGGGTTGGCGGCGCCGAGCCACAGCGCGGTCACCGACGCGACCCCGCAGCGGCGGGCCAGCCGCGGCAGCGCCCACACGAACAACGCGACACCGGCCACCTCGAGCAGTCGGTGCAGGAAGATGCCCGCGACGATGTTCTCGCCGGTGATCGCGGTGATGCCGCGGCCGAGCCACAGGAACAGCGGCTCATAGGGCGCCGGGGTGTCGCGCCAGATGGTCGGCACGGTGCGGGTCAGGACGTGATCGATGCCGAGGGCCTGGGCGGGGCCCACCTTGTAGGGGTCGAGCCCGCGTGCGGTGATCTCGCTCTGCGCCAGGTACGAGTAGACGTCCTTGCTGAACATCGGCGGGGCGACGATCAGCGGCAGCATCCACAGCAGCAGCGTGCGGTCGAGCTGGGACCGGCTCATCCGGCGCGGGATGTTGCCCTTGCGCAGCGTGCCGACCGCGAACCGGCCCAGCACCAGCCAGGCGATCACCACCATGATCGAGCCGGTCAGCGCGATGGACAGCGCAACACTGGGGATGCGGGCGGGCAGGCCCAGGACCCGCTGTCCCAGGACCGGGTTCTGCAGCACCGGTTGCGCGCCCGCGCCGAGCGCGCCGACCGCCATCAGGACCGCGCCGGTGGCGCCGAAGCGCCGCACCGCGGACAGCTGCCGGACCTCCTTGTCGAGCAGGCCGGGCGCCTCGGGCTCGTCCCCGTGCAGCGCGGCGACGTGGGCGCCGGCCTCTCCGAGCGGAGGCAGTCCCCGGTGGTGGTGTTCGGCGGTCCCGTCGGGGGCGCCGGCGGAACCGGCATGCTCGTGACCGGCCGGTGCGAGGCCGATGATGCGGCGCACGTTCCGGCTCAACCGCGACACGTCTGCCCGCGGTGAATGCTCCTTGGTCTGCGCCACAGGGAGGGAGCCTAGCGGGGCGGCGACGTGGGCCGTTCGGGGTCGTCGGGGAGGTGGCGAAGGGCACCCTTTGTAGACCGTGCGCCGCAATTGCGTCACACTGGTGTTGTGAAAACCTCTGGTGAGCAGTGTGTGGAAGGTAAAGGCGCAGGTCGCGCCTTGGTTTCCGCTGCACTCGACGCGGGCGCCGTGCCCGTGGCCGGGGAAACCGAGCCGGCGATGGTGTCGCCGGTCGGGTTCACCCAGGACGGCCGTACCCGTACCGAGGTGGTCAAGCTCCTGCTCGAGGAGGGGCCGATCTCCGCGTCCGCGATCGGTCGACGGCTCGGGCTGAGCGCGGCGGGTGTACGCCGGCACCTCGACGCACTGATCGAACTCGGTGAGGCGCGCACCGCCAGCCCGATCGGCCGGCAGCAGCGCGGCCGCGGCAGGCCGGCCAAGTTGTTCCAGCTCACCGAGGCGGGCCGGGCCCGCCTCAATCACGCCTACGACGATCTCGCCGGGGCCGCCATGCGGCGGCTGCGCGAGGTCGGCGGCGACGAGGTGATCGTCGACTTCGCCAAGAAGCGCATCGACGCGATCGTCCACGGCGCGGCCGAGGTGCCCGACGGCGCGGAGGGGCCGGTGCGCGTCGAGGCGGTGGCGGAGAACATCGCCGGGGCACTGACCTCGGCCGGCTTCGCGGCGTCGACGAGGCGGGTCGGCAACGGCGTGCAGATCTGTCAGCACCATTGCCCGGTCTCGCACGTGGCAAGCGAGTTCCCGGAGCTGTGCGAGGCCGAGATCGAGGCCTTCCGCGAACTGCTCGGCACTCACGTGCAGCGGCTCGCGACGATCGCGAACGGCGACTGCGCCTGCACCACCCACGTGCCGCTCGGGGCCTCGCCCGGCGACACGAATACCCCCCACCGTCAGCAGACCCCCAACCGAAAGTCCGGCGCACAGCCCGCGCCGGAACGCACAAGCCTCCGGAAGGAGCTCGCATGACCGTCACCTCGGATCAGTCCGGCACGGCGACACCCACGCCACCCGTACAGCTGAGCCAGGAAGAGACCCTCGCGTCGCTCGGCAACTATGCGTTCGGCTGGGCCGACTCGGACGAGGCCGGCGCCAAGGCGAAGCGTGGGTTGTCGGAGGACGTCGTGCGCGACATCTCGGCGAAGAAGAACGAGCCCGAGTGGATGCTCGAGGCCCGGCTCAAGGCGCTGCGCATCTTCGATCGCAAGCCCATGCCGAACTGGGGCGCGGATCTGTCGGGCATCGACTTCGACAACATCAAGTACTTCGTGCGATCCACGGAGAAGCAGGCGACCTCGTGGGAGGACCTGCCCGAGGACATCAAGAACACCTATGACCGCCTCGGCATCCCGGAGGCCGAGAAGCAGGCGATGATCGCCGGCGTCGCGGCGCAGTACGAGTCCGAGGTCGTCTACCACCAGATCCGCGAGGACCTCGAGCGTCAGGGCGTGATCTTCCTCGACACCGACAGCGGCCTGCGTGAGCACCCGGAGTTGTTCCAGAAGTACTTCGGCTCGGTGATCCCCGCCGGCGACAACAAGTTCTCGGCGCTCAACACCGCGGTGTGGTCGGGTGGATCGTTCATCTACGTGCCCCCGGGCGTGCACGTCGACATCCCGCTGCAGGCCTACTTCCGGATCAACACCGAGAACATGGGCCAGTTCGAGCGCACGCTGATCATCGTCGACGAGGACGCCTACGTGCACTACGTCGAGGGGTGCACCGCGCCGGTGTACAGCTCGGACTCGCTGCACTCCGCGGTGGTCGAGATCATCGTCAAGAAGGGCGGCCGCTGCCGCTACACGACCATCCAGAACTGGTCGAACAACGTCTACAACCTGGTCACCAAGCGGACCCGCGCCGAAGAGGGCGCGACGATGGAATGGGTCGACGGCAACATCGGCTCCAAGGTGACGATGAAGTACCCGGCCGTGTGGATGACCGGTGAGCACGCGCGCGGTGAGGTGCTGTCGGTCGCGTTCGCCGGAGCGGGCCAGCACCAGGACACGGGCGCCAAGATGGTGCATCTGGCGCCGAACACCTCGTCGTCGATCGTCAGCAAGTCGGTCGCCCGCGGCGGTGGCCGCTCGGGCTACCGCGGCCTGGTCCAGGTCAACAAGGGCGCGCACGGGTCCAGGTCGACCGTCAAGTGTGACGCACTGCTGGTCGACCAGATCAGCCGCTCGGACACGTACCCGTACGTCGACATCCGCGAGGACGACGTGACCATGGGCCACGAGGCGACCGTGTCGAAGGTGAGCGATGACCAGCTGTTCTACCTGATGAGCCGCGGCATGACCGAGGACGAGGCGATGGCGATGGTCGTGCGCGGCTTCGTCGAGCCGATCGCCAAGGAACTCCCGATGGAGTACGCGCTCGAACTCAACCGCCTGATCGAACTGCAGATGGAAGGAGCCGTGGGTTAGTGGTCGGCACGGGAGTACAGGAAACCGGGTCGAACGTGACCGCGGCGAGCGAGGGCACCACCATTCCGGCGGTCAACAAGGGCGAGGTCTTCACCTCCTTCGACGTCGAGGCGTTCGAGGTCCCCAGCGGCCGTGAGGAGCACTGGCGGTTCACCCCGATGCGCCGTCTGCGCGGCCTGCACCGGGGCGAGGCGCCGGCGACGGCGCAGGCCCTGATCGCGGTGGACGCCGACGACCGGGTGCGCGTGGAGTCGGTCCGTCGCGGTGACCCGCGGCTCGGCGAGGCCGGTGCGCCGGCAGACCGGGTCGTGGCCCAGGCGTTCTCGTCCTTCGACGAGGCGACGATCGTGACCGTGCCCGCCGAGGTCGAGGTCGCCGAGCCGGTCAACATCACCGTCACCGGACCCGGCGCGGGCGAGGTCGCCTACGGGCACCTGCAGATCCGCACCGAGCCGTTCTCGTCGGCCGTGTTCGTGATCGACCAGCGCGGCGGCGGAACCTACGCGGAGAACGTCGAGTTCGTCGCCGGCGACAGCTCGCGACTGGCCGTCGTCGTCATCCAGGACTGGGACGACGACGCGGTCCACGTGGCCGCGCACCACGTGCGGGTCGGCCGTGACGCGGTGGTCCGGCACTTCGCGATCACCCTCGGCGGCGACCTGGTGCGGCTGACCCCGACGGTCAGGTACGCGGGCCCGGGCGGCGACGCCGAGATGATCGGCTTGTACTTCGCCGACGACGGTCAGCACTTCGAGCAGCGCCTCCTGGTCGACCACGCGCAGCCGCACTGCAAGTCCAACGTCGTCTACAAGGGTGCGTTGCAGGGCGACCCGCACTCGGGCAAGCCGGACGCGCACACCGTGTGGGTCGGCGACGTGCTGATCCGGCCGGAGGCCGAGGGCACCGACACGTTCGAGTTGAACCGCAACCTGGTGCTCACCGACGGTGCGCGCGCGGATTCGGTGCCGAACCTGGAGATCTTGACCGGCGAGATCGTCGGGGCGGGGCACGCCAGTGCCACCGGACGCTTCGACGACGAGCAGCTGTTCTACCTGCGTGCTCGTGGAATCCCCGAGGAGCAGGCGCGCCGCCTGGTCGTGCGCGGGTTCTTCCACGAGCTGATCGGCAAGATCACCGTGCCCTCCGTCCGTGAGCGACTCGAGGCCGCGATCGAGGACGAACTCGCGACCATCGGCGCCTGAGCCCGCCGCGGCGCCGGCAGCGGCGTCCACGCACCGAACCCGATACCTCTCCAAAGGAACTGTGAATGACCTCCCCTGAAACCTCCGTGCTGGAAGTCAAGGACCTGCATGTCCGCGTCGCGCAGACCGACGCCACGGCCGAGCCGATCAACATCCTCAAGGGCGTGAACCTGACTGTGCGCTCGGGTGAGACGCACGCGATCATGGGGCCCAACGGCTCCGGCAAGTCGACGCTCTCGTACGCGATCGCCGGCCACCCGAAGTACGAGGTGACCTCCGGCAGCATCACCCTCGACGGCGAGGACGTGCTGGCGATGTCGGTCGACGAGCGGGCGCGGGCGGGACTGTTCCTGGCCATGCAGTACCCGGTCGAGGTCCCCGGTGTGTCGATGTCGAACTTCCTGCGCACCGCGGTGACCGCCGTGCGCGGCGAGGCCCCGAAGCTGCGCCACTGGGTCAAGGAGACCAAGGAGGCGATGAAGGAGCTGGAGATCGATCCGGCGTTCGCCGAGCGCAGCGTCAACGAGGGCTTCTCCGGTGGAGAGAAGAAGCGCCACGAGATCCTGCAGCTGGGCCTGCTCAAGCCGAAGATCGCGATCCTCGACGAGACCGACTCGGGCCTGGACGTCGACGCGCTGCGCATCGTCTCCGAGGGCGTGAACCGGTACAAGGAGCGCGAGCACGGTGGCATCCTGCTGATCACGCACTACACACGCATCCTGCGCTACATCAACCCGGACTTCGTGCACGTGTTCGTCGACGGTCACGTCGTCGAGTCGGGCGGCTCCGAGCTCGCCGACGAGCTGGAGGAGAACGGCTACGTGCGCTTCACCCAGGCCGCGCAGGCAGGGGCCTGATCTGATGACCGCGGCAGGGGAGCTGGATGTCGACCGGATCCGGAAGGACTTCCCGATCCTGTCGCGGACCGTGCGTGACGGCAAACCGCTCGTCTACCTGGATTCGGGCGCGACCTCGCAGCGCCCGGTCCAGGTGCTCGACGCCGAGCGGGACTTCCTGACCACCTGCAATGCCGCCGTGCACCGCGGTGCGCACCAGCTGGCCGAGGAGGCCACCGACGCCTACGAGGGTGCGCGGGCCGCGATCGCCGCGTTCGTCGGTGCCGACGAGGACGAGTTGGTGTTCACGAAGAACGCCACAGAGTCGCTGAACCTGGTGGCCTACACGCTCGGTGACGACCGGTTCGGCGAGCACACCGTCGGCCCCGGCGACGAGGTGGTGGTGACCGAGCTCGAGCACCACGCGAACCTGCTGCCCTGGCAGGAGCTGTGCCGCCGCACCGGTGCGACGCTCAAGTGGTACGGCGTCACAGGGTGGGGTCAGGGGGCCGACAGCGAGGCCGGCCGCATCGACCTCGACTCGCTGGAGCTGTCCGCGCGGACCAAGGTCGTCGCGTTCACCCACCAGTCCAACGTCACCGGTGCGGTCGCGCCGGTCGCCGAGCTGGTGCGCCGGGCCCGCGAGGTCGGTGCGCTGGTCGTGCTCGACGCGTGTCAGTCGGTCCCGCACATGGCGGTCGACTTCCACGCGCTGGATGTCGATTTCGCGGCGTTCTCCGGGCACAAGATGCTCGGGCCGTCCGGGGTGGGCGTGCTCTACGGTCGGCGCGAGCTGCTCGCGGTCATGCCGCCATTCCTCACCGGCGGCTCGATGATCGAGACCGTCACGATGGAGATGTCGACGTATGCGGCCCCGCCACAGCGTTTCGAGGCCGGAGTGCCGATGACCTCGCAGGTCGTCGGGCTCGGCGCCGCGGTGCGGTACCTGGACGAGGTCGGCATGGACGCGGTCGCCGCGCATGAGCACGAGCTGACCGCGGCGGCGTTGTCGAAGCTGGCCCAGGTGCCCGGCGTGCGGATCGTCGGCCCGACCGAGCCGGTCGAGCGCGGCGGTGCCGTGGCGTTCCTCGTCGACGGGATCCACGCCCACGACCTCGGGCAGGTGCTCGACGACGAGGGTGTCGCGATCCGCGTCGGTCACCACTGTGCGTGGCCGCTGCACCGGCGCTTCGGCATCGCGGCGACGGCGCGCGCATCGTTCGCGTTGTACAACACGCTCGACGAGGTCGACGCACTGGTCGCAGCCGTGCACCGCGCCCGCGAGTTCTTCGGGGTGGCCTGATGCGGCTGGAGCAGATGTACCAGGAGGTCATCCTGGACCATTACAAGCATCCGCACGGGCGGGGCCTGCGGGCGCCGTTCGGGGCGGAGGTGCACCACGTCAACCCGACCTGTGGTGACGACGTCACCCTGCGCGTGCAGGTCGAGCGCGACGAGCAGGGCCGGCCGGTCGTCGCGGACGTCTCCTACGACGGGCAGGGCTGTTCGATCAGCCAGGCGTCGACCTCGGTGCTGTACGAGCAGATCGTCGGGATGCCGGTCGACGTAGCGCTGCAGACGGTCGACGCCTACAACGAGATGCTGACCAGCCGCGGCACCGTCGAGGGCGACGAAGATGTGCTCGGCGACGGCGTCGCCTTCGCCGGGGTGTCCAAGTACCCGGCGCGGGTCAAGTGTGCGCTCCTCGGGTGGATGGCCTTCAAGGACGCAGTGGTGCAGACGATCGGCGACGATCGCGGTACCGACCCCACCGACAACCCCATGCCGGAGGCCGAACTGTCCGGCCCCGGTGCCGTTCCGGTACGAAGCGGAGGACAAGAACAGTGACCGAGACCCAGCAGGCTGCCGAGCAGCCGGAGGGCGCCCCGGCGCCCGCAGACATCCCCGTGCCCGTGCTCGACGACGTCGAGGAGGCCATGCGCGACGTGGTCGACCCCGAACTCGGGATCAACGTCGTCGACCTCGGGCTGGTCTACGACATCAAGATCGACGATGCCGCGGTCGCCGACATCGACATGACGCTGACCTCGGCGGCCTGCCCGCTGACCGACGTCATCGAGGACCAGGCCCGCACCGCACTCGTGCGCAGCGGACTGTGCGCCGACCTGCGGATCAACTGGGTGTGGGTGCCGCCATGGGGCCCCGACAAGATCACGGACGACGGCCGCGAGCAGCTGCGGGCGCTGGGCTTCACCATCTGACGACCGCCGGGTGACGCCCGGGTGGCCGCCACCCGGGCCCGGCGGCGGGGCGGCGAAGAGCGGGTGAACATCCGTCGTGGGCCGCGGTCTCGGCGCGCAATTGGTCTAGGCCGATCGCATGATCGGTTCCGTGACCAACAACAAGCGCATCACCGCGCCGCACACCCGACTGACCGCCTCCGCCGCGGCACTGCTGGCCGCAGCCGCGGCCGGCACCCTGCTGGCGTCGGCCGCTCCGGCGTCCGCCGCACCGGCCGAACACGCCAAGACCATCGCGCACACCAAGACCGTGATCATCGGACTCGACGGCACCATGCTCGATCACGTCAAGACAGCGAACACCCCGCGACTGCACCGATTGCTCGCCGAGGGCACCAGCGGGACGTCATCGATCGCCGGCCACCCGTCGATCTCGGGGCCGTCGTGGTCGACCGTCCTGACCGGTGTGTGGAACACCAAGCACGGCGTCCAGGACAACAGCTTCGCCGGTGCGAACTTCGTCCGGTACCCGTCCGTGTACACCCGGATCGAGACGGCCGACCCCGCTCTGCGGACCGAGTCGATCTCGACCTGGGGTGGCATCGCGACCATCGCCGGCAGTGGCACCCCGCACGCCGACGTCGTCACCACCACGCCCGCGGAGGCCACCGAGACCGCCACCGACACCGCGACCGCCACCGCAGTCGCCCGCGACATCGTCGACAGGGGACCCGACGTCGTCTTCACCCAACTCGACCAGGTCGACGGCGCCGGCCACGCCACGGGTGCCGCCAGTGTCGAATACCGGCAGGCGCTGGAAAGCGTGGACGTCGAGGTCGGGCGCATCGTCGACGCGGTGGACGCGCGCGCCCGGGCGACCGGGGAGAAGTGGACGGTGCTGGTGACCGACGACCACGGGCACAAGCCCAGCGGCGGGCACGGTGGCCAGACGCCGGACGAGACCACCACCTTCGTGATCGCCCGCGGACCGGGCTACGCGCCCGGCGTCACCCGCGACGACTACCGGATCGCCGACATCACCCCGACCGTGCTCGCCAACCTCGGCATCGCCCAGCCCGGCGACCTCGACGGCAGGCCGCTGATCAAGACAGCGTCGACCCCGGCCGCCGGATCGTCCACAGGCTCACTGTCCGAAGGGATTCCGCAACCGATCTTCGGCTCCTGAACCTGCCCCGACTCGGATCGCGCCCTCGGGGCGCCGCGCGTCCACCCGATGCGCGGCGCCCGTTGGCGTCGGTGGGTGTTGGTAGATTCATGGCAGCCGGGCGCGCCCACGCGCCGGCTTCTTCTTTCTGTTCGAAAGGTTTTCGCTGCCATGGTGATGGGTGCGACCCATGCTGTCTCGGGTGCCGTCGCTGGCCTGCTTGCCGCGCAGGCGCTTCCACCGGACTGGGGCGGGCCGACCTCCACGGCGGAGGTGCTGACGTTCGCCGGGGTGTGCGCGGGGGCCGCGCTGCTGCCGGACCTCGACACGAATCAGTCGACGGTCGCCCGCTCCTTCGGGCCGCTCAGCGCGGTGCTCGCCCGCGGAGTGGCTCGCGTCTCGCTCGGGTATTACGGGATCACCCGGGGCCGCAAGGACCCACGACGGCACGGCGGTCACCGGACCCTCACGCACACGGCTCTGTTCGCCATCGCGGTCAGTGTGGGGGTGTCGGCCGCCGTCATCCGGTTCGGCCGGCCCGCGATCATCGCCACCCTGTTCCTGACGCTCGGACTGGCGCTGCGCGGGCTGGCCGGGGACTGGGCCGCCAAACACGGATGGATCGCGGTCACGACGGTGGCGGCGGCGCTCGCCGCGGTGACCTGGCAGTTCTATCCCGACGAGGTCGGGTCGCGGGCGCTCGGCGCGGCCGTCGGCCTCGGCTGCCTGATGCACTGTCTCGGTGATGCGATCACCCGTGAGGGGGTGCCGTTCCTGGCGCCGCTGACCCCGTGGCGCGGGCGCCGGTGGCAGGAGTGGCGGCTGCCGTCGTGGCTGGCCATCCGCGCCGGTGGACGGTTCGAGCGGGTCGTGCTCGGCCCGGCCCTGACGATCGCCGCCGTCGCACTGGCGGTGTGGACGGTCGACGGTGTGCCGGCCGCCGTCGTCGGCGCCATCGACCAATACCGCTGAGCCCCTGAAGACCCCGGCATGTCGGGGAGTAGTTCAGGGGAGCACCGCGCGAGCGAGCGAGCGCCGGACCGGGCCCGGCACCGCGCGGAACAGTGCCCACATGGCGGCGGCGACGGCGGTGGGGCGGTCGCGCAGCGACAGGAAGGCGCGTTGGCGCGGGGCCGGGAGCGTGAAGAAGCTCTCGAAGAACTCGACCGTCGGCTCGGGCCCGAGAGCGACCAGCGCCGCCAGTCCCCGACGGCGCAGCACCTCGACCGCGACCGCGCGCCGTGGCCACAGCAGTGCTGTCGGGTCGCGGCTCTCGGCCAGCGCGCGGGCCAGCGGATCGGCGAGCCCGAGGGTGGCGCCGAGACTGTATCCCGTGCACGGGTGCACCAACGCGCCGCCGGCACCGAAGCGCACAGCGCCGCGGCGTCGTGTCAGGCGCGGAATCCCGGATCCCTGCAGCGCGATTCGGACGGTCTCGGTCGCATCCCCGGGGCGCAATTCCACGCCGCGGGAGGCGGCGCGCGCGTGCAGACGCTCGCGCAGCTGGTCCGGTCCGAGCGCGGGGCGTGCGGCCAGACACGTCTCCTCGAGCAGTACACAGTCGGCATCGAGGGGGATCGCGTACAGGAACGAGGGCGGTTCGCCGGCGGGGGCGCCGTTGTCGGGCCGCCAGTCCATGAACCAGGCGCCGCCCGGCCCAAGTGCGGGCAGCGCGCGTTCGCGCGGGACGACCACACCGTAGGCGGTCTGCTGGGCGACCGCCGGGGCCGGGGGAAGTCCGCGGGCGTCGACGACGTGCCGGGCCCGCACCACGGCGCCGTCGGCGAGTGTGATGCGTGTGCGGTCGACGACGGTCGCGCGTCCGGCGATCACCCGCACCCCGTCGAGCGCGAGCGAGCGCTGCAATTCCGCGGTGTCGAGCACGGCGTACGGGCGGGGTACGGCGTGCTCGGTGCGTGCCCACACCTGAGGGGCCTGGACCCGGGCGGCCACGACGGAATCGTCCAGCCACCAGGGCAACTCGTCCGCCCACAGCGCGTAGGTCGGGGTCCAGACGCGGCCCGGGCGCAGATCGACCGCGGTGACCGTCAACCCGGCCGCGGCGCAGCGGCCGGCCAGCGAGCGTCCGGCCGGTCCGAGACCGACGACGGCGACGTCAACGTCGGCCGGGGAGGTGAGGGTCATGCGACCATCACATCACGCGGTCAACCGACGCGGTCGCCGAGCGAGTCGAGCACGAATCCCAGACCGACCGCCAGTGCCTGCTGCTGGTCGGCGCTGAGCGCCGCGAACAGGTGACCGCCGACGGACGTGTGGTCGGGCATGGCCTCGTCGGCGAGCGAGCGGCCCTCGTCGGTCAGCCCGACATACCAACTACGCCCGTCGAACTCGCTGGGTGTACGAGTGATCAGTCCGCGGGACTGCAGCCGGTCGAGCCGTTGGGTGACCGCGCCGGAGGTGACCATGCACAGCTGCATGAGCGCGGCGGGCGTGAGCCGGTGCGGCGGATCGCTGCGGCGCAGTGCGGCCAGCACGTCGAACGACGCCGGATCGAGCCCGTGGGTGGCCAGCACCCGGCGCTGTTCCGACTCGACGAGCCGGCACAGCCGCTTGACCCTGTCGGCGATCTGCGTCGGCGCCGTGTCCGCGGCTGCCGCCTCCGAAACCGTGTCGCCGGAAACCGTGTCGCCGGAAACCGTGTCGCCGGAAACCGTTTCGCCGGAAACCGTTTCGCCGGAAACCGTGTCGGGCTCAGCGGTGGGCGCGGACGCCTGCTCCGGCGAGATGGGCTCGGGCCGGTGGTCGAGTAGCTCGGTCACGCGCTCAACGTAGTTGATCACTTAGCGGTGAGAGGAATCGACCCCGGATCTCTTCGAGGTCAGCTACTGGTCGTGCAATCACATGCCGCCGGTGGCCAGCAGGCCGCCGTCGACCCGGACGGTCTCGCCGGTGATCCACTCCGAGGCGTCGGACACCAGGAATCCGACCAGACGGGCAACGTCCTCGGGGGTACCCAGGCGTCCCATCGGGTACGGCGCGGCGGCCTTGTCCTCGCCGGCGGCGACGAGGACGGAGGCGAAGTCGGTCTTGATGATGCCGGGGGCGACCGCATTGACCCGGATGCTCGGCGCCAGTTGCCAGGCCAGTTCCTCGGTCAACCGGATCAGCGCGGACTTCGATGCGCCGTAGGCGGAGATCACGCCGGTCGAGCGGATGCCCGCGACACTGGCCAGGTTGACGACGGCGCCGCCGTGCTCGCCCATCCACGCGCGGTGGGCCTCCTGGAGGTAACCGAGGGCGGCGATCACGTTGGTGTCGAAGATCTTCCGGACGGCGCCCAGGTCGGCGTCCATCAACGGGCCGAACACCGGGTTGATGCCGGTGTTGTTGACAAGGATGTCGAGTGAACCGAACTCGTCCATGGTGCGGCGGACCGCTTCGGTGCGGGCCTCGGCGTCGCCGGCGTTGCCCGCGACGGCCAGCGCGCGCGGTCCGCCGGCCGACTCGGTAAGTTCGCGGGCGGCCACCTCGAGCGGCTCGGCCTTGCGCGCGGTGATGGTGACGTTCGCGCCGCGCGAGAGCAACTCGGCGGCGATCGCGCGGCCGATCCCGCGGCTGCCGCCGGTGATCAGGGCGGTGCGGCCGGACAGGTCCTGGACGGGGGTGGGTGCAGTCATGTCCGCACGATATGCCCGGCCGTGTTCGCGGGAGTGCGAAGGTGGTCCGGCGTCGGTGTTCGTGGTCGAGGTCACCCGCCGGGGAGCGGGCGGGCGGTCTGACGCCCGGTAAGCTGGGAAGGTCTGTCTCTACCACCTGTCAGGAGAGAAACCGTTGATCACCGCCACCGACCTCGAAGTGCGCGCCGGGGTGCGAACCCTGCTGTCGGCGCCCGGATCGGCGCTGCGTGTCCAGGCCGGCGACCGGATCGGTCTGGTCGGCCGCAACGGTGCGGGCAAGACGACGACGCTCCGGATCCTCGCGGGCGAGGGCGAGCCCTATGCGGGCACGGTCGTGCGCAGCGGAGAGCTCGGCTATCTGCCGCAGGACCCCAAGGAGGGCAATCTCGACGTCCTCGCGAAGGATCGGGTCCTCTCGGCGCGCGGTCTCGACGAGATCATCCGCGGCATGGAGAAGCAGCAGGCCATCATGGCCGAGGCCGTCGACGATGCCGAGCGTGACAAGGCGGTGCGCAGGTTCGGCAACCTCGAGGAGCGGTTCTCCTCGCTCGGTGGGTACGTCGCGGAGTCCGAGGCGGCGCGGATCTGCCACAGCCTGGGCCTGCCGGACCGGGTGCTCGAGCAGCAGTTGCGCACGCTGTCCGGTGGACAACGCCGCCGCGTGGAGCTGGCGCGGATCCTGTTCGCCGCATCCGACGGCTCGGGCGGCAAGTCGAACACCACGCTGCTGCTCGACGAGCCGACGAACCACCTCGACGCGGACTCCATCACCTGGCTGCGCGGCTTCCTGCAGGGCCACGACGGCGGCCTGATCGTGATCAGCCACGACGTCGACCTGCTCGCCGACGTGGTCAACAAGGTGTGGTTCCTCGACGCAGTGCGCGGCGAGGCCGACCTGTACAACATGGGCTGGAAGAAGTATCTGGACGCCCGCGCGACCGACGAGCAGCGTCGTCGCCGTGAGCGCGCCAATGCCGAGAAGAAGGCGGGCGCGCTGCGTGCTCAGGCGGCGAAGCTGGGGGCCAAGGCGACCAAGGCGACCGCCGCGCAGAACATGGCCAAGCGGGCCGACAAGCTGATGGCCGAGCTCGACGAGGTGCGGGTTGCCGACCGGGTCGCGCACATCCGCTTCCCCGAGCCCGCGGCGTGCGGCAAGACCCCGCTCATGGGCAAGGAACTGACGAAGGTGTACGGCTCGCTGGAGATCTTCACCGGCGTCGACCTGGCCATCGATCGCGGCAGCCGTGTCGTGATCCTCGGCCTCAACGGCGCCGGCAAGACGACCCTGCTCAAGCTGCTCGCGGGGGCGGAGAAGCCGGACCTCGGCGAACTCGTGCCGGGTCACGGACTCAAGATCGGCTACTTCGCGCAGGAGCACGACACCCTCGACGACGACGCGAGCGTGTGGGAGAACATCCGGCACGCCGCACCCGACGCGGGCGAGCAGGACCTGCGCGGGCTGCTCGGCGCGTTCATGTTCACCGGTCCGCAACTCGACCAGCCGGCCGGGACACTGTCCGGCGGCGAGAAGACCCGCTTGGCGCTGGCCGGTCTGGTGTCGTCGGCGGCGAACGTGCTGCTGCTCGACGAACCGACCAACAACCTCGATCCGGTCTCGCGCGAGCAGGTGCTCGACGCGCTACGCAGCTACGCGGGCGCGGTCGTACTGGTCACCCACGATCCGGGCGCGGCCGAGGCGCTGAGCCCGGAGCGGGTCATCCTGCTGCCGGACGGCACGGAGGATCACTGGTCGCAGGAGTACCTGGACCTGATCACGCTGGCATAGGCGGCACGGTCCGGCGCGGAGTCACGCGCCGGACCTGATCGTTTCTGTTGCCCGGTACTGCAGGATTGCCTAGCCTGGTCATGAGGCGTTTCCCACATCGGCGGTTGGTTGGTTTGTGACCTACCCCAGCGGAGTGGAGGTACCGATGGCCGGAATGACGAAGGGCGCGCGGATCACAGGAGAGACGCGCGACAAGGTGAAATCCGATCTCAAGGCCCAGTACGAGGGCGGTGCCAGCATCCGTTCGCTCGCCGAGTCGACCGGACGGTCCTACGGGTTCGTGCACAAGGTGCTGGTCGAGTCCGACGCGCACCTGCGTGGACGCGGCGGGGCGAACCGCCGCAAGGCCAAGACATGACCGGGTCGAACCGGCCCGCTACTTGACCTTCCGCACCGACTCCTCCACCAGATCGAGCACCTGACCGAGCCGGTCGGTGTCCTGTCCTGACGCCAGGCGGCTGATGAGCCCGTCGAGCACCAGGTCCAGATACTCGAGCAGCACCTTGTCCGGGACGTCGTCGCGGAGCCTGCCCGCCGATTTTTGCTGCTCGAGGCGGCTCGCCGTCGCCTCGGTCAGCTCGGCCCCGCGCTGGGACCAGGCCCGGGCGAACTCGGCGTCGGTCCGCAGCCGCCGGGTGATCTCGACCCGCGTCGCCAGCCAGTCGAACTGCTCGGGCTGGGCGATCATGTCGCGCATCACCTGCACCAGGCCCTGCTCGGCGGCGACGTCGGCCATCCGCTGGGCGTCCTCGTGCGCCAAGGCCAGGAACAGCCCGTCCTTGTCCTTGAAGTGGTGGAAGATCGCGCCCCGGGACAGCCCGGTGGCCTCCTCCAACCGGCGCACGGTGGCGCCCTCGTAGCCGAATTCCGCGAAGCAGCGGCGGGCGCCGTCGAGGATCTGACTGCGACGCGCCGCGAGGTGATCTTCACTGACCTTGGGCACCGCGAGGTTCCTTTCGGTGAACGACGGCGGGCCCGAGACGAACTCGTCCCGGGCCCGCCGCCGGTGCACAGCGTGTGTCAGATCAGGGTCAGCCCTTGATCATGTTGCGCAGGACGTACTGCAAGATGCCGCCGTTGCGGTAGTAGTCCGCCTCACCGGGGGTGTCGATGCGCACGACCGCATCGAACGTCACCTTGCTGCCGTCTTCCTTCGTGGCGGTCACCTTCATCGTCTTCGGGGTCACGCCCTCGTTGAGCTTGGTGATGCCCTCGATGTCGAAGGTCTCGGTGCCGTCCAGCCCCAGCGACTTGTAGGTCTCGCCGGCCGGGAACTGCAGCGGGATCACGCCCATGCCGATCAGGTTCGAGCGGTGGATGCGCTCGAACGACTCGGTGATGACGGCCTTGACGCCGAGGAGCACGGTGCCCTTGGCCGCCCAGTCCCTGGAGGAGCCCGACCCGTATTCCTTGCCGCCCAGCACGACCAGCGGGATGCCGGCCGTCTGGTAGTTCTGCGACGCATCGTAGATGAACGACTGCGGGCCGCCCTCGAGGGTGAAGTCGCGGGTGTAGCCGCCCGAGACGTCGTCGAGCAGCTCGTTGCGCAGCCGGATGTTCGCGAACGTGCCGCGGATCATCACCTCATGGTTGCCGCGACGGCTGCCCAGTGAGTTGAAGTCCTTGCGCTCGACGCCGTTGGCCTCGAGGTACTGCGCGGCCGGGGTGCCCGACTTGATCGCGCCGGCGGGCGAGATGTGGTCGGTGGTGACCGAGTCGCCCAGGGCGGCCAGCACGCGGGCGCCCTTGATGTCCTCGACCGGCTGCGGCTCGCGGGTCATGCCGTCGAAGTAGGGCGCCTTGCGAACGTAGGTGGAGTCCTGCGCCCACTCGAAGGTGTTGCCCTCCGGGGTGGACAGGCCGCGCCAGCGGTCGTCGCCCTTGAACACGTCGGCGTAGGACTTGCGGAACATGTCCTGGTTGATCGCCGACTTGATCGTGTCGTCGATCTCCTGCGCGGACGGCCAGATGTCCTTGAGGAAGACGTCGTTGCCCTGCTGGTCCTGGCCCAGCGCGTCGGTCTCGAAGTCGAAGTCCATCGTGCCGGCGATCGCGTAGGCGATGACCAGCGGCGGCGACGCGAGGTAGTTCATCTTCACGTCGGGGGAGATGCGACCCTCGAAGTTGCGGTTGCCCGAGAGCACCGCGGTGACCGACAGGTCGTTGTCGTTGACGGCCTGCGAGATCTCCTCCGGCAGCGGCCCGGTGTTGCCGATGCAGGTGGTGCAGCCGTAGCCGCCGAGGTAGAAGCCGAGCTTCTCGAGGTACGGCCACAGGCCGGCCTTCTCGTAGTAGTCGGTGACGACCTGCGAGCCCGGCGCCATGTTGGTCTTGACCCACGGCTTGCTGCTCAGGCCCTTCTCGACCGCGTTGCGGGCGAGCAGCGCCGCGCCGATCATGACCGACGGGTTCGAGGTGTTGGTGCAGGACGTGATACCCGCGACCGCGACCGCGCCGTGGTCGAGGATGAACTCACCGCGGTCCTTGGTGACGACCTTGACCGGCTGCGACGGGCGGCCGGTGGCGCCGTTGGCGGCGGACTGCACCTTGACGATGTCGTCGTGTGCGGTCGACGGCTCGACCGGATCCGACGCCGGGAACGACTCCTCGACGGCCTCGTCCAGCGCGGAGTGCGCGGCGGCGGTGCCGTTGGTGACGTAGGTGTGGATGTCGCGGCGGAACGCCTCCTTGGCCTCCGACAGCAGGATGCGGTCCTGCGGGCGCTTCGGGCCGGCGATCGACGGGACGACGGTGCTCAGATCCAGCTCGAGGTACTCGGAGTACTCGGGCTCGTGGTCTGCGTCGTGCCACATGCCCTGTTCCTTGGCGTACGCCTCGATGAGCGCGAGCTGCTCGTCGCTGCGGCCGGTCAGGCGCAGGTAGTTGATGGTCTCGCCGTCGATCGGGAAGATCGCGGCGGTCGAGCCGAACTCGGGGCTCATGTTGCCCAGGGTCGCGCGGTTGGCCAGCGGGACCTCGGCGACACCCTTGCCGTAGAACTCGACGAACTTGCCGACCACGCCGTGCCGGCGCAGCATGTCGGTCACGGTGAGCACCACGTCGGTGGCGGTCACGCCGGGCTTGATCTCGCCGGTGAGCTTGAAGCCGACGACGCGCGGGATCAGCATGGAGACCGGCTGCCCCAGCATCGCGGCCTCGGCCTCGATGCCGCCGACGCCCCAGCCCAGCACGCCCAGGCCGTTGACCATGGTGGTGTGCGAGTCGGTGCCGACGCAGGTGTCGGGGTAGGCCTGACCGTTACGGGTCATGACGGTGCGGGCCAGGTACTCGATGTTGACCTGGTGCACGATGCCGGTGCCCGGGGGGACGACCTTGAAGTCGTCGAAGGCGCCCTGGCCCCAGCGCAGGAACTGGTAACGCTCGGCGTTGCGCTCGTACTCGAGTTCGACGTTGCGCTCGTAGGCGTCCGGGGTGCCGAACACGTCGAGGATGACGGAGTGGTCGATGACCATCTCGGCGGGGGACAGCGGGTTGACCTTCTCCGGATCGCCGCCGAGGACCGCGACCGCCTCGCGCATGGTGGCGAGGTCGACGATGCAGGGCACGCCGGTGAAGTCCTGCATGATCACGCGGGCCGGGGTGAACTGGATCTCGATGCTCGGCTCGGCCGAGGGATCCCAGTTCGCGATCGCACGGATGTGGTCGCCGGTGATGTTCGCGCCGTCTTCGGTGCGCAGCAGGTTCTCGGCGAGAACCTTCAGGGCGTAGGGCAGCTTCTCGGTGCCGGGCACGGCCGAGAGACGGAAGATCTCATACGAGTTCTCTCCGACCTCGAGCGTCCCCTTGGCGCCGAATGAATCAATACTGGTGCTCACGTCAGCTCCACTCGTCTTTTGAGGGTCGCCGCCGGCGGGGCTGCGCCGACGGTTCCGCGAGCCGTTCGGCGGTTGCGCAGCGCAAACCGGTCCGGGCTCGACACGATTCTAACAGTACGCTTGTCCTGTGAAGGGTTGGGGGCAACCCGGCGCGGCCCACGTCGACGCGGCCGCGGGGCAGGCGTCGCAGCGCTCAGCCTAGTCGGGGACCACTCCCGCGGACCCCCGTTCGGCGCGGTTGCGGAGACGCGTCACGTACCCTTCACCTAGTCGCCAGGCCCGCCCGGCCCCGTGTTCGGATTCGGCGGCGACGCCACACCGACCGACCTCGGACGAAGGACTCGTGCTGTCGTGACCCCTGTGTTGATGCCGGCCTCGCTGCCCTCGGGGGTGGACGTGGACGCGATCCTCGCCGCTGCCGGCACGAGCCACGTCTACGCGCCGGCGGCGGACGCCCCCGGGCTGCAGCAGATGGTGCAGAAGGCCGCGGGCGAAGGCATCAACCTGCGGATCGTCGTGCTCGAGCGGGACCCGGCGGCCGAGGAGCAGCTGCGCGACCTCGCGACGACGGTGGGTAAGCAGGAGGGCGGCACCGTGCTGGTGATGAGCCCGCACCTGTCCGGCACCTACAGCGACTCGATCGACCGGTTCCAGCTCGAGTCCGCGCAGCACCTCACCCACACGGGCAGTCCCGTGACGAGCGCGGAGATCTTCGTCGACAAGCTCGGCAAACCCCCGCTGCCGTGGACGGGATTCACCGTCGCCCTGCTGGTCGTGGTGGCGTTGGCGATCGCGGTGGGCACCTGGCTGAACGTCCGCCGGCACCGGCTCGCCGCCCCTGTCGACGATGCAGGGGTCGCAGCGAAGACCACCGACCGCACGGAGACCGAGCCGGCAGGTCCGGAACAGGCCGGGCCGGATGTCGCCGAGATGGAGCCGGCGACGCTGCCGTCGGACGGCGAACCGATAGCGCGCTAGCCCCGCCGTTTCGATCCAGCAGTATTCGATCTAGCAGGATTCGACCCTCGAGCTCCGTCCGGACATCCGGGCGGAGCTTTTTTGATCGATGGACGGTCGATCTGCTCGACGCGGAAGCCTCTTGCCAACAGAGGCTCGCGTATTACATTGATGTTGTTTGTGACTGAAGTTCACGATGAGGAAAGATTTGTCGTACGGTGCTTATGGCACTCATGTGACGCAAGTGAGAAAGTAATCGGCGTGTTGCGTTGACAACGAAATTCACGGTTTGCCGAGTGCCGCTGCGCGAGTTGTGGTCAGACAAGGGAGACGTTGTGAGCCGGAAGCGACATCGCAGAGCGCGCGGTGCCGGGGTGCTCCGTCCCGGTACTCCTCGGCCTGGTGTCCGCCCAGTGCGCATGCTGCTCGGTGCGGTGATCGCCGGACTGCTGATCGTGGCGTTGCCGGGCAACGCCCTGGCGGTGCCCCCGCCCCCGCCCAATCCCAGCGACGCCCAACTGCAGCAGGCGAACGATCAGGTGAACCAGCGCGTCGGACAGGTCGGCACCCTCATCAATCAGGTCGCCTCGGCGAATCAGGAACTGCAGAACCTGATCGGCCAGGTGCAGCTCAAGCGGGAGGCCGCGAACAAGGCCCTCGTCGACCTGCAGAACGCGCGGTCCTTCGCCGACCGCGCCGCCGATGCGGTGCTCTCCGCGCGCCAGCGGGTCGCCGATGCGACCGCGGCGATCGCCCAGGCGCAGAAGCAGTTCGACGAGTTCGCCTCGGCCGGCTACCAGCAGGGCAGCACGGTCGGCTCGCTCACCGCCTTCCTCGGCGCGGACGGGCCGGACGAGATCCTCAGCCGGGCCCAGTTCCTCCAGGTGATCACCAAGGCACACGAGGCTGCCATGGAGGGACTCGAGCGCGCCCAGATCGAGGAGGCGAACAAGGAGTCCGCATCCCGGGCGGCGAAGATCGCGGCCGAAACCGCGGCGCAGACGGCCCAGCAGAAGGAATCGGCGGCGCAGGGCGCGATCTCCACCGCGGTCGGTGCGCAACAGGCGCAGGCGGCGCAGAAGGCGCAGATCGAGACGCAGCGCAACGATGCGCAGCAAGCGCTCGACACCGCGCGTCAGAATGTGACGGGTCTGCAGGACCAGCGCCAGGTGTACGAACAGTGGGACCAGCAGCGCCAAGCCGAGGAGGCGGCGGCAGCGGCGGCCGCGGCCGCGGCGAAACAGGCGGCGATCGCCGCCGCCGCGCGGGCAGCCGCGGATTCGGCGGCGGCCGCGCGCGCCGCGCAGATCGCCAAGGACCAGGGCAGCCACACCGATCTCGACGGCACCTCGACCGATACCTCGGGCACCGACGACAATTCGGGCGAGAACAGTTCGGGTGACGACGGTTCCGGGGACACGAGCGACGACGGTTCGGGCGACGCGTCGGCCACGTCGAACCTGACCAGCGCGCAGGCGATCGAGATCGTGATCGACCGGGGACTGTCCCAACTCGGGGTGCGGTACTCGTGGGGCGGTGGCAACGCGAAGGGGCCGACGCTCGGCATCCGCGACGGCGGCGTGGCCGACAGCTACGGCGACTACAAGAACATCGGCTTCGACTGCTCGGGCCTGATGGTCTATGCGTTCGCCGGGGCAGGCGTGTCGCTGCCGCACTACTCCGGCTACCAGTACACCGCCGGCAAACAGGTGCCCGTCAAACAGATGAAGCGCGGCGACATGCTGTTCTGGGGGACGAACGGCAGCGAGCACGTCACGCTGTACCTCGGCGACGGGCAGATGCTCGAGGCGCCCGAATCGGGTGAGGTCGTCAAGGTGTCACCGGTGCGATGGTCCGGGATCGACCCCTACGCGGTTCGGATGTTCCCCTGAGCCGTGCCCACGCCGTCGGTGCACGGGGTGTTCGCACGGTGCCGGAGGACCTGGAATAGTTGGCGGCGAACGCGAACACGGACCTAGCTGGGAAAGCGGTGGACTCTCGTTGAGCTCTGGCAATGGTGAGGCTGGTACGGCTGCGCCCGTCGATCCGGCGGCGACGCTGGCCGAGGACGTGCGCACCCTCGAACGCGCGATCTACGAGGTCAAGCGGGTGATCGTCGGCCAGGACCATCTGGTCGAGCGGATGCTGGTGGGTGTGATCGCCCGCGGGCATGTGCTGCTCGAGGGCGTGCCCGGCATCGCGAAGACCCTCGCGGTCGAGACCTTCGCGAAGGTCGTCGGCGGCACGTTCTCCCGCGTCCAGTTCACCCCCGACCTGGTGCCCACGGACCTGATCGGCACCCGTATCTACCGGCAGGGCCGCGAACAGTTCGACACCGAACTGGGTCCGGTGGTGGCGAACTTCCTGCTCGCCGACGAGATCAACCGCGCGCCGGCGAAGGTGCAGTCGGCGCTGCTCGAGGTCATGGCCGAACGGCACGTGTCGATCGGCGGGCACACCTACCCGATGCCCGAGCCGTTCCTCGTGATGGCGACGCAGAACCCGATCGAGTCCGAGGGCGTCTACCCGCTGCCCGAGGCCCAGCGCGACCGGTTCCTGTTCAAGGTGCTGGTGGACTACCCGACCCTCGAGGAGGAGCGGGAGATCGTCTACCGCATGGGCGCCGAGGTCCCCGAGCCCAAGCAGATCCTCGACACCGACGAACTGGTGCGGCTGCAGAAGATGGCCAGCCACGTGTTCGTGCACCACGCGCTGGTCGACTACGTGGTGCGGGTCATCTCGGCCACGCGCGAGCCGGCCCGGTTCGGCCTGGCCGATGTCGACAAGTGGATCGCCTACGGCGCCTCGCCCCGCGCCACCCTCGGCATCATCGCCGCCTCGCGGGCGCTGGCGCTGCTGCGCGGCCGCGACTACGTGGTGCCGCAGGACGTCGTCGAGATCGTGCCGGACGTGCTGCGGCACCGTCTGGTGCTCACCTACGACGCGATGGCCGATGAGATCTCGCCGGAGGACGTGATCGGGCAGGTGCTCCGGACCGTGCCGCTGCCCCAGGTGGGGGCGCAGCCGGTGCCCACCGCCGGTCCGGCGCCGACGGCCGGGCAGACGGCTCCGGTCAACGGCGCCGCGCCGTCCGCGCCGGTCCCCGCGCCCGCCGCGGGTGACCACGCACGGTGACGTCGGGCATTCCGGCGGGCGGTGCCCCGGGCGAGCGCGGGGACCGCCCGGCCAGTGCTCCGCCGAGCTTCGAATCGGGAGAACTGCGTGATCCGCGCCTGACGGCAGCGCTGCGCACGCTCGAGCTGACCGTGCGACGTCGGCTCGACGGCGTGCTGCACGGCGATCATCTGGGGCTGATCCCCGGACCGGGTTCCGAGCCGGGTGACGCGCGTGAGTACCAGCCCGGCGACGACGTGCGCCAGATGGACTGGTCCGTCACCGCACGCACCACGCACCCGCACGTGCGGATGAGTGTTGCGGACCGGGAGCTGGAGACCTGGCTGGTCGTCGACCTGTCCGCAAGTCTCGACTTCGGCACGACCGTGTGCGAAAAGCGTGATCTGGCGGTCGCGGCCGCCGCGGCGATCACCTACCTCACCGCGGGTGGCGGCAACCGGATCGGCGCGCTGGTGGCCGCCGGCGACCGGATCACCCGGATCCCGGCCCGCTCGGGACAGGCGCACGCCCGGTCGGTGCTGCGCCGCATCGCGACCACGCCGCGGCAGTCCGAGGGCACGCGCGGGGACCTGCGCGCCGCGATCGACGCGCTGCGGCGGCCGCAACGCCGCCGCGGCATGGCGGTGGTGATCAGCGACTTCCTCGGGCCGCTCGACTGGGAGCGGGAGTTGCGCGGCGTCGCCGCGCGGCACGACCTCCTCGGCGTCGAGGTCCTCGACCCGCGGGATGTGACCCTGCCCGACATCGGCCACGTCGTGCTGCGGGACCCTGAGACCGGGCGCACCCGCGAGTTCACCACGACCCCGAAGCTGCGCGCGGACTTTGCGGTCGCCGCCGAGCAGCACCGCGCGGACGTCGAGCAGACGCTGCGCCGTTGCGGCGCACCGCTGCTCACCCTGCGCACCGACCGTGACTGGATCACGGACGTGGCGCGGTTCGTGGTCGCCCGGCGGCACGTGTTCGGCACCCCGACCCCGGGCGGACGACGATGAGCCTGTCCGGTTTCACTCAGCCGTGGTGGCTGCTGTTCCTGCTGGCGCCCGCGGCGCTGCTCGGTGGCTACGTCTACGTCCAGCGGATGCGGCACACGCACGCGCTGCGGTTCGCGAACCTGGAGATGCTCGAGTCCGTCGCACCGAAGCGGCCCGGCCGTTCCCGGCACGTGCCGACCGCGCTGCTGCTCGTCGCCCTGGTGTTGCTGACCGTCGCGCTGGCCGGTCCGACCGCGCAGAAAAAGGTGGCGCGCAACCGGGCGACGGTGATCCTGGCGATCGACGTGTCGTTGTCGATGCAGGCGACCGACGTGGCGCCGTCGCGGCTCGCCGCCGCGCAGGAGGCGGCGAAGGCATTCGCGGACAGGCTGACCCCCGGCATCAACCTCGGGCTGGTGTCCTTCGCCGGGACCGCCTCGGTGCTGGTGTCGCCCACAACGGACCGCAACGCCGTCAAAGAGGCCATCGACCACCTGCAACTGGCCGAGCGCACCGCCACCGGCGAGGCGATCTTCACCTCGCTGCAGGCGATCGAGAACCTCGCTTCGGCGTTGGGCGGCGCGAACCAGGCGCCGCCGGCGCGGATCGTGATGGAGTCCGACGGCAAGCAGACGGTCCCGCAGAATCTCGACGATCCGCGGGGGGCCTTCACCGCCGCGCGGGAGGCGAAGAAGAAGGGCGTGCCGGTCTCGACCATCTCGTTCGGCACCCTGTACGGCACTGTCGACATCCAGGGCCAGACGATTCCGGTGCCGGTCGACGACGCCTCGCTGCACGAGATCGCGAACCTGTCCGGCGGCACCTTCTTCAGCGCGTCGAGCCTGTCTGAGCTGCACAAGGTGTATCAGACCCTGGAGAAGCAGATCGGGTTCGAGACGACCCGCGGTGATGCCGGCCGTCCATGGCTGATCCTCGGCACCGTGCTGGTCGCGGTGGCCGGTGCGACCGCGCTGGTGCTGACCCGCAGACTGCCGTGACTTCCCACAATCCGGTCGTTGCACGGGTGTCCCATATGACCCGTGCGACGCGTAACAGTTAGGTTTGCGGACATGTCGAATTCTGAAGGCGCCCTCGCACGTACACCCCGATCGGTCCTGGTGACCGGCGGCAATCGCGGTATCGGACTGGCGATCGCGCAGCGGCTCGCCGCGGACGGACACAAGGTGGCGGTCACGCACCGCGGTTCCGGGGTGCCGGAGGGTCTGTTCGGGGTCAAGTGCGATGTCACCGACACCGAGTCGGTCGACCGCGCGTTCTCCGAGGTCGAGGCCCACCAGGGCCCCGTCGAGGTGCTCGTCGCCAATGCCGGCATCACCGATGACACCCTGCTGATGCGGATGACCGAGGAGCAGTTCACCAAGGTCGTCGACGCCAACCTCACCGGCGCCTTCCGCTGCGCCAAGCGCGCCAATCGGGCGATGCTGCGCGGCCGCTGGGGCCGGATGATCTTCCTGGGTTCGGTCGTCGGCATGGCGGGGCAGGCCGGGCAGATCAACTACGCCTCCTCGAAGGCCGGCATCATCGGCTTGGCGCGGTCGGTCACCCGTGAACTCGGGTCGCGTTCGATCACCGCGAACGTGGTGGCACCCGGCTTCATCGAGACCGACATGACCGCCGATCTGCCGGACGAGATGCGCGAGATGGCGCAGAAGTTCATCCCGCTGCAGCGCCTCGGCAAGCCCGAGGACGTCGCGGCCGTGGTCAGCTTCCTGGCCTCCGAGGACTCCGCCTACGTCTCCGGTGCGGTCATCCCGGTCGACGGCGGCATGGGCATGGGGCACTGACCCCCCAGAACCGTTCTCGCCGAGTCACATCCCCTGAACAGCACGATAGGAGCTTTTCCGTGAGCGGAATCCTCGCAGGCAAGACGGTGCTCGTCACCGGCATCATCACCGACGCGTCGATCGCGTTCCACACCGCCAGGGTCGCCCAGGAGCAGGGTGCGAAGGTGTTGATCACCGGAATCCCCGAGCGGCTGCGGCTCATCGATCGGATCGCCAAGCGTCTCCCGCAGGAGGTGCCGCCGGCGATCGCCCTCGACGTGACCGACGAGGAGTACCTCGGCAAGCTCGCCGACCAGGTCCGCGAGCTCGCACCGGAAGGTCTCGACGGCGTCGTCCACTCGATCGCCTTCGCGCCCAAGACCCTGATGGGCCCGGACGCGGTGCCGTTCCTCGAGGGCCCCGGTCCCGACGTGGCCAAGTCCTTCGAGATCTCGGCGTGGAGTTACGCCTCGCTCGCTCGCGCCGTGCTGCCAGTGATGAACGAGGGCGGCTCCATCGTCGGTATGGACTTCGATCCGCGCACGGCACTGCCGGACTACAACTGGATGGGTGTGGCCAAGGCCGCGCTGGAGTCGGTGAACCGGTACGTGGCACGGGAAGTCGGCTACGCCAAGAAGATCCGCTCCAACCTGGTGGCGGCCGGCCCGATCAAGACGCTTGCGGCCAAGGCGATCTCGGGCACGGCGACCGATGATGCCAAGAAGCTGAACATGCTCAACGACTACTGGGACGGCGCGTCGCCCATCGGCTGGAACGTCGACGACCCGGGCGTCGTGGGCACCAGCGTCTGCGCCGTGCTGTCGGACTTCCTGCCCGCCACCACCGGCTCGATCATCTACGTCGACGGCGGTGCCAGCCACAACACGTGGTTCCCCGAGAACTTCATGGGCTGACGCAATGTTCGATGCGCTACTGCTGCTGTCCTTCGGCGGCCCCGACAAGCCGGAGGACGTGCGGCCCTTCCTGGAGAACGTCACCAGGGGCAGGGGCGTGCCGCCGGAGCGGCTGGACGAGGTCGTCGAGCACTACCTGCACTTCGGTGGTGTGTCGCCGATCAACGCGCTCAACCACGCGATCATCGCGGCGGTGCAGCAGCAGTTCGCTTCCGCCGGAACCGAATTGCCGGTGTACTTCGGCAACCGGAACTGGCATCCGATGGTCGAGGGCACCGTCGCCCGCATGAGCGGCGACGGTGTCCGCCGGGCATTGGTGTTCCCGACGTCGGCGTGGGGCGGGTACTCGGGCTGCCGCCAGTACGACGAGGACATCGCCCGCGCACGGGCCGCGGTGGGCGAGGGCGCACCGGAGCTGGTGAAGCTGCGGCAGTACTACGACCACCCGCTGATGGTGGACGCGGTGGCCGATGCGATCACCGCGGCCCGGGCGACACTCGCTCCGGCGCACCGTGATTCGGCGCGGCTGGTGTTCACCGCGCACTCGATCCCGGTGTCCGCCGACGTCGCGGCCGGCCCCCCGGACCTCGGCGGTCGCCTCTACAGCCGCCAGGTGCAGGAGGCTGCGCAGTTGTGTGCGGCGGCGGTGGGTGTCGACGACTTCGACGTGGTGTGGCAGTCGCGGTCCGGGCCCCCGCAGGTGCCGTGGCTCGAGCCGGACATCCGCGATCACCTCGACGCGCTGGCGTCGGCGGGGACCGAGGCGGTCATCGTGTGTCCGGTCGGCTTCGTGTCCGATCACCTCGAGGTGGTGTGGGACCTGGACACAGAGGCGCGCGAGCGGGCCGCGGAGCTCGGCATCGGCTTCGCGCGGGCGGCCACCGCCGGGGCCGATCACCGGTTCGCGCGGATGATCGTGGAACTGGTCGCCGAGCACACCGAGGGGGTGGCGGCGCGGCGGCTCGGTGCGCTGGCGCAACTGGGGTGCACCGTCGACGGCGCGCCGTGCGCGGTCGGGTGCTGCGAGCCGGTTCGCCGCCCGCGCTGACCGCGATCACGGTCTCGCCGGGCCCGACCGTGTCAGGATGCGGCGCCGTATCCGCCGGTGCCGGGCTGCTGCAGTCCGGCGGCGACCGCGGACAACCGCGCGTCGCGCACCGAGTCCCACAGCGGCCGCAGTGCCTGTTCGCGTTGCGGCGCGCCGGGGTGCCCGCCGGTGGCGTTGCCGCCGGCGACCGTCAGGATCGCCGCGACGTGGGCGGCCGAGTCGAGCACCCGCAGAGCGCGTTCGGGCAGGTCGTCCGGGTAGCGGTGCACGCCTGCGCGGGCCATCAGGTCGGCGACGACTGTCCGGGGGTCGCCGGTGGCGTCCGAGGATTCCGGTGTGCCCAGGCGGGTGAGCGTCTCGGCGGCGTCGCGGACCGCGGTGCGCATCGCGTATTCGGCCTCGCCGAGCGGTGCCGCGGTGGTGGGCAGGGCGGCGATGTCACCGCCCTGCACGTGCACCACCCAGCGCAGCACGTCGGGGCCCTCGACGACGGGGACGATGCCGACGATGCCCGCCGGGCCGGGGAGCGTGTGATCGGTCCCGGTGTGCACGACGAGGGCTTCGCCCGCGGCAGTGGCCTCGCGTGCCAGCGCGCTGCCGACCGGCAGACCGCGGACGTCGCCCGGAACGGGCAGTGCGAGCGTCAGGTGGGCCACACTGGTGCGGGTCCGGCCGCGGGATTCACGCAGGATACGCAGCAGGGTCGGCACTGCCTGGTCCTCGACCGCCGGCCACGGTGTACCGGTGGCCCGGGCGCTCGCCTCGTCCGCGGCGGTGACCAGATGCATCGGCGCCCACGGCGCCATCGCGTCGATGACGTCGTCGGGGGCGGCGCTGCCGCGCAACCAGGCGTCCGCCCACAACGTCAGGCTCAGGCTCGGGCACCCGTCGGGGGACTTGCCGAATGCGGACGCGGGGCTGTTCAGGGGATCGGACATGACCAGACAAGGATAAGACCCCGTGCGGGGTCGGCGCGCCGTCCCGGCGCGCGCGGGTGTGATCACTACGCTGACCCAGCGTGAGCGACATCTACGGGGGCGACATCTTCGCCGGTCATTCGCGTAAGCAGCGCCGCAGGGTGCCGGAGGTCGCGGCCGAGCGCGGGCTCGTCGCCGAGGATCCGGTGAGCGGTTTCTGCGGTGCCGTGGTCGGTTTCGAACGCAGCTACGACGGCGAGTTCGTGCGGCTCGAGGATGCGAGCGGGCGCACCCGGATCTTCGCGATGCGCGAGGCCGCCTTCCACATCGACGGCAAGCCGGTGACGCTGGTCCGTCCGGCCGCCGCCGCGCAGCAGCCGCAGCGCTCCGCCTCCGGGTCGGTGCGCGTCGAGGGACTGCGGGCGCGCACCGCCCGGGCCAGCCGGATCTGGGTGGAGGGCATCCACGATGCCGCGCTGGTCGAGCGGGTGTGGGGTCACGACCTGCGGGTCGAGGGTGTGGTCGTCGAGCACATCGAGGGTGTCGACAACCTCGCCGACCGCCTGGCGGATTTCGGTCCGGGGCCCGGTCGTCGGGTCGGTGTGCTGGTGGACCACCTGGTGGCAGGGTCCAAGGAATCGCGGCTGATCGGCGGGGTCGACGGGCGCGGCCTCGGCGAGCACGTGCTGGTCACCGGGCATCCTTACATCGATATCTGGCAGGCGGTGAAGCCGTCGGCACTCGGCATCGAGGCGTGGCCGGACATCCCGCGCGGGCAGGACTGGAAGACCGGCGTCTGCCGGGAACTCGGCTGGGGCACGCCGCAACAGGGGTGGCGCCGGATCGACTCGGCGGTGTCGACCTTCCGCGACGTCGAGTCGCCGCTGATCGGGGCCGTCGAGCGACTGGTCGACTTCGTCACCGAGGAACCCCAGGCCGACTGACCGCTCGGATCTCGTGGTGCTGCTCATGATCATCAGCTCTGGTTAGATGGATCACGTGGTGGCGTTGATCTGGTTGGCGGCAGCGGTGGTACTGGCGGGCGCGGAGGCCGTGACCGGCACCTTCTACCTGCTGATGCTGGCCGGGGGCGCGTTGATCACCGCCGGCGTGTCCGGGTTGACGGACCTGCCGGTGTGGGGTGATGCGGTGGTGTTCGCGGGCGTGTCGCTGGCACTGCTGGTCGGGGTGCGCCCGATGTTGTTGCGGCGCTTCGGGACCCCGCCGGAGTTGCAGACGAACGTGGCCGCCCTGACCGGGCGGCAGGCGGTCGTCACCGAACAGGTCGCGCTGGATTCCGGGCAGGTCAAGCTCTCCGGGGAGATCTGGACCGCCAGGCCGCTCGACTCCGCCGCGGTGTACCACCCGGGCGACACCGTGACCGTGCTCAAGATCGATGGCGCGACCGCCATCGTGTTCAAGGAGGCCTGATGGCTGCGGCACTGATAGTTCTGGTGATCATCGTGGTGCTGGTGGTGATCATCGTGGCGAAGTCGGTCACGCTGGTGCCGCAGGCGCAGGCGGCGGTGATCGAGCGGCTGGGCCGGTACGTCAAGACGGTCTCCGGCCAACTGACGTTCCTGGTGCCGTTCGTGGACCGCGTCCGGGCGAAGGTCGACCTGCGTGAACGCGTCGTGTCGTTCCCGCCGCAGCCGGTGATCACCCAGGACAACCTGACGGTGTCGATCGACACCGTCGTGTACTTCCAGGTCACCAATCCGCAGGCCGCGGTGTACGAGATCAACGACTACATCATCGGCGTGGAGCAGCTGACCACCACGACGCTGCGCAACGTGGTCGGCGGGATGACGCTCGAGGAGACGCTGACCTCGCGTGACTCGATCAACGGTCAGCTGCGCGGGGTGCTCGACGAGGCGACCGGTCGTTGGGGGCTGCGGGTGGCGCGTGTCGAGCTCAAGTCGATCGACCCGCCGCCGTCGATCCAGGAGTCGATGGAAAAGCAGATGAAGGCCGACCGCGAGAAGCGGGCGATGATCCTCAACGCAGAGGGCATGCGCGAGTCGTCGATCAAGACGGCCGAGGGCAACAAGCAGTCGCAGATCCTCGCGGCCGAGGGCGCCAAGCAGGCCGCGATCCTTGCGGCCGAGGCTGATCGCCAGTCCCGGATCCTGCGGGCCCAGGGCGACCGCGCCGCCCAGTATCTGCGGGCGCAGGGCGAGGCGAAGGCGATCGAGAAGCGGTTCGCCGCGATCAAGGCGGGACGGCCCACGCCGGAGCTGCTGGCCTACCAGTACCTCGAGACGCTGCCGGAGATGGCGCGTGGCGAGGCCAACAAGGTGTGGCTGGTGCCCAGCGACTTCGGTTCGGCGCTCAAGGGATTCGCCAAAACCCTCGGCGTGCCGGGGGAGGACGGGGTGTTCCGCTACGAGCCGAGTGCGGCCGACGCGGACCTCGCCCGGCCCGAGGACGACTCCGACGAGGTCGCCGACTGGTTCGAGACCAAGACCGACCCGGCGATTGCTAAGGCGGTCGCCGCGGCAGAGGCGGTGGCCCGTCAGCCGGTCGCGGGGGAGGAGCCGCGTGCGGTGCACCAGGCCGTACCGCAGCCGCAGATTCCCGTCGCGCCGCCCGCTGCGCCGCAGCCCCCGGTTCCGCCGCAACCCGAGGGCGGTCCTCGTCAGCAGTACCCGCCCCTGCCGTAGCCGGGACAGCCGTAGCCGGCCTCGTCCGACGCGCGCACGGCGTGCCGGACGAGGCCGGAGTCCGGCCTGGGTCAGGAGGACCGTTCAGCCGGTACGGCGGCGCTCCGGGCCGCTCGGTGGCGGCCGATGGGGGTCACCTTCCGCGGTGCGGCCGATCGTCCGGTACCGAAGTCGTTGGCGAGGAACGATAGCGCCGAATCGTCGAGAATGTTCATCCACTCGTCGTGCAACGGCGGTGCGATGCTGCCGGTGAGAGTGGAGGCGTAACTGCAATTGCGGTAGCCCATGATGTCGTTCTTCTTGTCGTGCTTCCACTGCTTGAAGAGCTCCCCCTGCTTCTCGACGTGGAACTCCGGATAATCGGTCCGGTCGACCAGGTCGCGGATGTAGGCCGCCTGGAAGTCGATCTCCTCGGCCGCCGTCCGGAGATTCTCCTCATGTTCGCGCCAATGGTCGATGTCACGCTCGCGGCCATCGTGGTCCGGCAGTTCGATCCGGCCCAGCACGACATCGCGCACAAACCAGGCCTGGGCGTCGAACATGTTGAACGTGAAGTACTGGTCTTGCATTCCGAGGAAGAACAGGTGCGAATTCGCCTGGGAGACCACGCCTTTGTAGATGCCCCGAGGATAGAGTCGATTGTTCGTCCGCAAGGTCAGCTCGTCGGGCAGGAACGGGAAATGGTGGCGGTATCCGGTGCAGAGGATGATCGCGTCGACCTCCCGATCCGTCCCGTCCGCGAATCGCACGGTGCTGCCGTCGACCTCGGTCAGCAGCGGTACCTCCACCATTCCCGCCGGCCAGTCGTGCCCCATCGGCGCCGAGCGGTAGCTGAAGGTGACCTCGGCGGCGCCGTACTTGAAGCACTGGGTGCCGATGTCCTCGGCGGAGTAGCTGCTTCCGACGAGCAGCAGGCGTTTTCCGGTGAACTCCCGGGCGTCGCGGAAGTCGTGGGCGTGCAGCACACGGCCGGGGAAGCTCTCGATGCCGGGGAAGTGCGGGGCGTTCGGGGTCGAGAAGTGGCCGGTCGCGACCACCACGTCGTCGAACAGTTCGGTCTCGAGCCGTCCGCTGCGCTGGTCGGCGACCGTGACCGCGAACCTGTCCGGGCCAACGCTGCCCGAGGGGACCGTCTCGACCCGGCGCACGGCGGTGTCGAAACGGATGTACTTGCGGACGTCGTCCTGATCGACCCGGCCCAGGATGTAGTCGTGCAGTACCGCCCGCGGCGGATAGGACGGAATCGGCCGGCCGAAATGTTCTTCGAAAGAATAGTCGGCGAATTCCAGGCATTCTTTCGGGCCATTCGACCAGAGGAAGCGGTACATGCTGCCGTGCACCGGTTCGCCGTACTGGTCGAGTCCCGTGCGCCAGGTGTAGTTCCACATGCCGCCCAGGTCGCCCTGCTTTTCGTAGCAGACGATGTCGGGTATTGACCCAGGATCCTTTTTGCGTGCCGACTCGAATGCCCGTAGCTGCGCGAGGCCGCTCGGTCCGGCTCCCAAAATCGCGATCCTTGGCGTCAAAACATGCCTCCTGTTCCTCGTGTAATCCCTCTCCTGCTTAGCACAGCGAAATAAGGTTTGGCGAATTCGTGGTGCGCGCGACAGGCCTTCGTGCGGACCGCCGGACTCGGCGAAATCTCCTCCATCGCAGCGTCTTTGATCGACCGGCGGGGGTATCGGGAGACGCATTCAGTAGGCTTGCCCACATGGCGGATGATGCGAAGCCCCCGACGCTGGGCGAGTTGATCCGGCAGCAACGGGAGCTGGCCGCGGTGCCGATGCGCACGTTCGCCGAGATGGTGGGCATCTCGAATCCGTACCTGTCGCAGATCGAACGGAACCTGCGGGCGCCCAGTGAGCAGGTCTTGGAGGCGATCGCCGAGCACCTGCACACCTCTGCGGACATCCTGACCGCCAAGGCTCACCGCGCCGACGCCGAGGAGGTGGCGGAGGTGGTCGCGGCCATCCGAAGGGACGGCGACCTCACGAAGGCGCAGCGGGCGTCGCTGGAGGAGATGTATGACACATTCCGTCAAGTGACGCTCGAGAAGCGGCGGCGGGGTCGCGGCTCGGATCGAGCAGGGGACGGTGCGGGGGAGGGTATGGCCGCAGCCGGCGATTGAGTCGGCCGGCAGGCAGAGTCGGTGGTCCGCCGCGCATTCACCGCTGGGAGAGCGCGGCGACGTCACGCAGGATCGGGCGCCATGCCCGCCGGAGCACCGAGGCGTCCACGATCATGTCGAGGTGACCGCAGTCGACCGTGCGCCGGACGATCCGGTGCGGGGGCGTCGAGACCCGGTCGGCGAGCGCGAGCACCTGACGGCTGGGGACGATCCGGTCGCGGCTGCCGGTGAGGAGGAACAGCGGGCAGGTGATCGCCGCGAGGTCGACTGCGCCGCCACCGACGACGAGCTTGCCGCGGACCAGCTCGTTGCCGGCGAAAAGGTGGGTGAGCGTCCAGCGGTAGAAGTCGGTGGGCACGCCGCACGGGGTGTCGAGCCAGCTCTCGAGGGCGATGTGCGCGTCTGTGCGGTCGGGGGAACCGATGTGCGCCCACATGTCCGCGAGCCGGCCGATCTGCTCGGGCCATTCCGCCCAGCGCAGCGCCGCCGCCTGCCCGGCGGCGGAGGGCCGGGCCATGCGCGTCGCCCGTCGGACACCACGCGTCGCCGCCCGTAGCCCGCGCGGCAGCGGTGTCCCGAGGGAGAAGTCGATCGGTGCCGACGCGACGGTGAGCGTGTGCACGCGATCCGGGTGGCGAGCGGTGTACATGGCTGCGAGCCAACCACTCTGGGAGAACGACACCAGATTGACCGGCACACCCAGGTGCTCGATCGCGGCGTCGACCGCCGCGACGACGGTGTCGATCCCGGTGGCGGACGTGGGAGCCGGCTCCCACTCGTCGGAGGGTGTCCAATCGAGGCAGTGGACGCCTGTGAGCCCCGCGGTCATCGCGGTCTGCACCAGGCTGTGCCCGTGCGCGAGGTCCATCACGCACGAGGCGTGCCCGGACAGCGGCGCCAGCACGAGCGTGGGCACCGCATCGGTGACGGGGGAGAACTGCAGCAGGCGAGCCGAGGCGCGACGCATCCGCACGGTGTGCGGATGGGTGAACTCTGGCGGGCGGCGGCTGATCACCGCCCGCCAGAACTCGAGACAATCGGTCGCGGCACCCAGTGGGCTCACGCCGCGCGATGCGGACTCCTGCAGGTACCCGGTCCATGCCGTGACCGCCGCTGTCGTGAGTTGCCGCTGCGAGTGCAGCGCGTTCGAACACGATTCGCGAAGCATGTGCACGTCCTCCCCGTTTCCGGGCCCTGCCGGGCCGTCCTGCTAGGCCAGGATGCCGCGAGCGGCGGTGCTGGCGGCGCTGCTGATTCCCTTGATCAGCGAGGCCTGGGCGTCGACGACCGTGTCGACCCAGCCGAGCTTCGTCGCACCGGCGACCGACTTGTTGAAGTCGAGCACCGAGTCGACGGCCTTGTCGTACGCGTCGATGGCGAGCGTGCCGGACTGCTTGGCGGCGTCGACGAACTTCTCGCCGAGGCCCTGGACGCGCGCGACGTTCTCGTCGAACGACTTGGTGAGGGTCTCGACGCTTTCGGCGACGGCGGCGTTCGCGCCCGTCGCGGCGGGCTTGGGGGTGGTCTGGGTGGCCATGTCAGCTCCTTGTTGTAGGTTCGGTTAGCAAGTTAGCACACTCAGTGCTAATCCATTGGTTTCGGTGCGGCTCAACCGAAGACGTACGTTCCCGGCGCGGCGCCGAGAACCGGGTGACGCTTGCTGCCCATCGGCGGCGGTGACTGCAGGTCACCGGCGCGCGCGGCCGACCAGGTGGCCCAGTCCTGCCACCACGAAACCGTCTCGCGACTGGCCTCGCCGCGCCACTGCTCGGGGTCGGTGGGCAACGGTGCCGCGCCGTCCTCCGGCGCGCCGACCGTCTCGATCCAGCTCTTCTTCCCCGGCGGGTTGACGATGCCGGCGATGTGCCCGCCGTTCGAGAGCACGAAACGGACCTTCCCCCCGAACAACAGTGCGCCGGCGTACGACGATGTCCACGGCACGATGTGGTCGTCGACCGCCCCCACCAGGTAGACGTCGCCCGATATGTCGCCGAGCGAGATCGTGCGCCCGGCGACCTCGAATGTGTTCTGCGCCAATTGGTTCTCGCCGTAGAGCGAGCGCAGATAGGTGCTGTGCATGGCCGCCGGCATCCGGGTCGAGTCCTCGTTCCACGCCAGCAGGTCGAACGCCGGCGGAGCCTCGCCGAGCATCCAGCGGCTGATCCAGTACCGGAAGATCAGGTCGTTCGCGCGCAAGAGGTCGAAGGTCAGCGCCATGTCCGCACCGTCGAGGAATCCGCGCCGGGACATGAGCGTGTCCGCGCGCGCGAGGGTCGCGGGGTCGGTCAGCAGCCCGAGCGCGCCCGGGCTGCTGTAGTCCAGGAGGGTGTTCGCGAGGGTGATGGTGCCCACGCGGGTGTCGCCCGCGCCGGCCAGGTGGCCGGCGGCGATCGACGCCATGGCGCCGCCGAGGCACAGGCCGACGATGTCGATCGTCTTCGCCCCGGTGATCTCGCCGACGACGTCCATCGCGGCCGACACACCGTCGGTGAGGTAGTCCTCGAAGGTCACGTCCTGCATGGACGCGTCGGGGTTGCGGTAGGAGATCAGGAAGACCGTGCGCTGGTGGCGGATCGCCCACTCGACGAAGCTGCGGCCCGGGCCGATGTCCATGATGTAGTACTTGTTGATCCATGGCGGGCACGCGAGCAGCGGTGTGGCGTAGACCGACTCGGTCTGCGGTGCGTACTGGATGATTTCGATCAGGTCGTTGCGGTAGACGACCTTCCCCTCGGTCGCCGCCATGTTCTCGCCGAGCACGAAGGCGTTCTCGTCGGTGCGCAGCGGCCGACCACCCCGCCGGACGACGTCCTCGACGAAGTACGACGCCCCGCGCGCCAGGCTCTTGCCTCCGGTGGCGATCGCCCGGCCGAGCACCTCCGGATTGGTGAAGGGGTTGTTCGTCGGCGCCGCGACATCGAGCAGCAACTGGGCGAACTGCTGCGCCTTCGCGGTGGTGATCGCGTCCGCGCTGCCGGCATCCACCAGGTCGTCCGCGAACGAGCGTGCGCACAGGTACGACCGGAGCAGTGCGAAGTAGGCCGGGTTGTCCGCCCAGGCCGGGTCGCGGAATCGCGCGTCTCCGGGCGCGGGCGCTCCGTCCTGCGCTCCCACCGCGACCTGCATTGTCGCGGAGGGGATCTGGGAGAGTCCGGCGGCCAGCCTGCCGGTTGCAGCGGCGACCCCGGCAGGGTTGAGGGCGGCGTTCTTCGCGACCGTGGCACCGGCCGCGAGCCATCCGGCGGGGTCGACCTTCGCGGACACGCGGCGCTTGACGTCACCGAGCACGGGAGTCTCCTTCCGCGGCGCCGGCGAGGTAGCGCACGATCATCTGCGCCACGCACACCGGGCGTTCGACGCCGGTGGCGTCGAATGTCAGGGTGACCGCGAGTTGATATCCGCCCGTGCACGGCTCGACGGAGGTCACCTCGGCGAGCGCGCCGATCGACGAACCGACCGGGACCGGGGCGGGGAAGCGCACCTTGTCCAGTCCGTAGTTGATGACCTGGGCGCAGTCGGTGACGTCGAGCAGGTCGAAGAAGAACTCGACGGCGAGAGACAGCGTCAGATAGCCGTGCGCGATCGTGGTGCCGAAGGGACCGGTCGCGGCGCGGGCCGGGTCGACGTGGATCCACTGGTGGTCGTTGGTGGCGTCGGCGAACAGGTCGATGCGGTCCTGCGTGACGACGATCCGTGACGAGGCCCCGAGGCTCTTGCCCTCGAGCCCGGGAAGTTCGGCCATGGTGACACGTCGCGTGCCGACCCCGCCCTGTGTTTCGGTGGTCATTTCATCCCCTGTGTACGGATTTCGGAATTCTCCGGAATCGATGCCATTCATTGCCGGCCTGCGCATTCACGAAGAAAATTGCGCACGGCGCCGAGTACCGGTTACCCGGAATATCGGGAAAGCGCCGAAAAGGTGGTCGGACGGCCGGAGCATATAACGGACGTGAATGAATGGTCGTCCACATGAGGCGCTCAGTGGAATGGACATCCGTCCAGTCGGGGGCCGCATTTGCGGTGACCTCTCGGCACGTATACCGCAGGTCGGGGTCCCTCTGCTGGCCTTATTCGGGAAATGGCGCGCTAAATGGCACGCGGTGCCGATCGAATACGGCACGCGGTGCCGACTGGTAAATTACCGCCGGGTAGCAATTTTCTACCGACGGGTAGTCATTTGTGTGAACGACGCCGAATGTCGACGGTGACGGTCAGCCCAGTAACGCGCGGCCGACCCCGCACGCGGCGACCGCCCACAGCACACTGGAGAACGTGCCGATGATGAATTGCTCGGAGGCTTCGGGCTCGCGCAGTTCGGGATATCGGGTGGTCCCCTTGACCGCCGGCACGACGGCGATGCCCTCGGGCCGGCCGGAACAGGCCGGCGGCGATCACAGGTCGGCCTCGCGGAGCAGGCGCTCGGCCAGCGAGCGGCCGGCGACCTCGGGTTGCCAGGCGGCGGCGGACAGGCGTTGGGAGACCGCCTGTTTGCTGATGCCGAGCGCCTGCGCCACCTCGGCCTGGGTGTGGCCGCGGTCCATCAGGCCGACCGCGGCATGGCCCTGCGGCGACCGGCGCGAGACGATCAGCGCGACGAGTGTCAAGGCGGTCTCGGCAGCCTCGGCGCTATCGGCGTGGGGGCCGGTCACCGCCACCGGGACGTGGGCCGACTTGGCACGGGTGACCGCCTGTCGGGCGGCCTCGAGCGCGGGTCCGCGCCCGGCGCGGGTGCTCGCCGGCAGGGGCTCGTCGACGCGCCCGAGTCCGATGCCGACGCTCCAGTGGCCGCGCCGGATCAGGTCGAGGGCGAGGGTGACGGTCAGCCGGGGGCTCTCGGTGACCGCCTGCGCCTCGTCGCCGGCGGTGCGCTCGAACGGGCGCAGCAGCGGGGCCCTGTTGAGGTCGTTGATCAGTGAGTCGACGCGGTCGATGTTGCGTCGGCTGCCGCGTTGGTCGACGGTCAGCACGTACACGTCTCACCCTCCCGGGAGCTGGATCCGTCCGGCGAGGTTACGACCTTGATCGCAAAGAGTCAAGGTTTAAGACTTGATTGTGAAGTGTCCAGTGTTGGTCCTTGACAGGCGTTGGCCTTGACGGTCGTGTCCTTGACGGGCGTGCGCGCGTCGACGACCAGTCCGATCAGTCCCACCGCGAAGCCGGCCGCCGAGACCGCCAGCAACGCAGGATTCGACCCGCCGGTCAGCGCGTTGCCCAGCAGTACGACCGCCACCGTTCCGGGCAGCACCCCGACCACCGTGGCCAGCAGGTATGGCGCGGTCCGGATCGCCGTCACACCGCAGCAGTAGTTGAGCACCGAGAACGGCACCGCGGGGATCAGCCGCAGCGAACCGACGGAGAGCCACCCGCGTTGCCGCAGACGCCGGTCGACCGCCGCGGCCGCCGGATGGGTCAGCCGCGCGGAGACGGCCTCGCGTCCGATCGCCCGCACCAGCATCAGTGCGGCGATCGCGCTGATCGTCGTCGCTGCGACCGCGACCCCGATGCCCAGTGCGGGGCCGAACAGCACGCCCGCCGCGAAGGTGAAGAACGTGCGGGGGACGGGGGTGATCGTGATCAGCGCGTGGGCCAGCAGGAACACCAACGGGAAGGCCGGGCCGATCGCGGTGGACCACTGGCGGACCGCGTCGATCGACGGCATCGGCACCAGGGCCACGAGCACGACGAAGCCGAGTGCCGCGAGCAGCGCGCAGCAGAGTTTGACGCGGGACATCGCGCGCACCGCGCGCGCCGAGGCCGCGGCGAGGTCGGATGCGGCGCCGGTGAGGTCGGCGAGGGTGCGGGTGCTCACCTGCGAGAGGTTACGGTGCCCGGCTGGAAACGATGTAAGGCCAGGTCTTCGCCCTAGCAGACGCTTGTTTGGTTTCGGTCGGGTCCGGTGGACGAAAAACCGTGGCAGACCTGGCGCGAAGCCCGTGCTGTGCTCCGTCTAACATCGGCAGAATGACGACGGACTCGACGACGAGCGCGGCCACGAGCGGCGCACCGAGCAGAGAGCGGGACGCGGACCGGACACGGTCCTACGCGGACTGGCAGCGAGCCGTGGCGGGAGTGCTGGCGAAGGCGCGCAGGGTCAACGTCTCCGAACTCCCGGCACAGCCGGAGACCCTTCTCGAGACCACCACGTACGACGGCGTGACCGTGGCGCCGCTGTACACGCGCGCCGATGAACTCGGTGAGCCGCCGCTGCCGGGAGCCTTCCCGTTCGTGCGCGGCCGCGACGCCCAGCGCGACGTCAACGTCGGATGGCTGGTCGCCCAGCAGTTCGGTCACGGCGAGCGCAGTGCCGCCGCGGTCAACGAGTCGATCCTCTCGGCGCTGGAGAGCGGCGTCAGCGCGCTGCGGCTGTCCGTCGGCGCCGGTGCGGTCGCCACCTCCGCGCTGGCCGACGCGCTCGCCGGGGTACTGCTGGACCTCGCTCCGGTGACCATCGACGCCGGGGCGGAGGCGCGCGCCGCGGCCGAGGCGCTGTTCGCCCTGCTGGACACCCGGGAGATCGCCGAGCGCGAGTCCGTGCGGGTCGGCCTCGGCGCCGGTCCGCTGACCGACGAGTTCGGCGCCCGCCCCGGGATCGGCCTGGCCGAGACCGTGCAGCTGGCGCAGCGCGCGACCGAACGCACCGAGCAGATCCGTGCGATCACCGTGGACGGCACGGTCTTCCACGACCGCGGTGCCGCGGACGCGCAGGAACTCGGTGCCGCGATCGCCGCCGGCGTCGCCTACGTGCGCGCGCTGACCGCGGCCGGTCTGTCCCCGCAGCAGGCGCTGGGGCAGATCGAGTTCCGCTTCGCCGCCACCGACGACCAGTTCGAGACCATCGCCAAGTTCCGCGCGGCCCGGACCCTGTGGGCGCGTGTGGCGCAGGTGTGCGGGGCCGCCGAGTCCGGCGCCGCGCCCCAGCACGCGGTGACCTCCTCGGCGATGATGACGCAGCGCGATCCGTGGGTGAACATGCTGCGCACCACGCTGGCCGCGTTCGGCGCGGGCGTGGGCGGCGCCGACTCGGTGACCGTGCTGCCGTTCGACGCCGCACTGCCCGCGGACGCACGGACGGTCTCGAAGTCGTTCTCCGAGCGCATGGCCCGCAACACCCAGCTGCTGCTGCTCGAGGAGTCCCACCTCGGACGGGTGCTCGACCCCGGCGCCGGCTCCTGGTTCATCGAGTCGCTGACCGAGCAGCTCGGCCAGACCGCGTGGGCGTTCTTCCAGCAGATCGAGGCCAGCGGCGGATACGACGAGGCGCTGCGCTCCGGGCTGATCGCCGAGGCGATCGCGCGGACCCATGAGCAGCGGGCCGCGGACATCGCGCACCGCCGCACCGCCGTCACCGGCGTCAACGAGTTCCCGAACCTCGGTGAGGCCGCCCTGGCGGGCACCGGGTCGGTGTCTTCGGCGGGCAGCCACGTCGTCCGCTACGCGGCGGACTTCGAGGCGCTGCGGGACCGGTCGGACGACCACCTCGCGGTGACCGGTGCCCGTCCGCGTGCGCTGCTGGCCACGCTGGGCTCGGTCGCCGAGCACAATGCGCGCTCGACGTTCGCGGCCAACCTGCTCGCCTCCGGCGGCATCGATTCCGTCAACCCGGGGCCGCTGGACGTCGCCGGCATCGCCGACGCGGTCGCGGCCGCGGGCAAGCCCGCGGTGGCGGTGATCTGCGGTAGCGACAAGCAGTACGGCGCACTGGGCACCGAGGCCGTGGCCGCGCTGCGCGCCGCGGGCGTGACCCACGTGGTGCTGGCCGGGCCGGAAAAGGCACTGGCGGGCGCGACCACCGACCTTCCCGACGGATTCGTCACCGCGCGGATCGACGCGGTCGCGACCCTGTCCGGGCTGCTCGACATCCTGGGAGTGAAGTGAGCATGACCGACAATTCTCCGACTCGAACCTCCTCCGGGATCGGCAGTTTCGCCGATGTGCCGTTGCACGACCCGGACGCCGCGGTCACCGCGGCACCGACCGTCGCGGCGGCGTCCGCGCTGAGCGAGACCGCCGCGAAGGCCAACGGTTACACGGCCGACGACGTCGTCTGGTCCACCCCGGAGGGCATCGACGTCAAGCCGGTGTACGTGCGGGCCGACCGCGACGAGGTCGAGGCCCAGGGCTATCCGCTCGACACCTTCCCCGGCACGTCCCCGTTCCTGCGAGGGCCGTACCCGACGATGTACGTCAACCAGCCGTGGACGATCCGCCAGTACGCGGGCTTCTCCACCGCCGCCGAGTCCAACGCGTTCTACCGCCGCAACCTGGCCTCCGGCCAGAAGGGCCTGTCGGTCGCGTTCGACCTGGCGACCCACCGCGGCTACGACTCCGATCACCCGCGCGTGCAGGGCGATGTCGGCATGGCGGGCGTCGCGATCGATTCGATCCTCGACATGCGCCAGCTCTTCGACGGCATCGATCTGTCGAAGGTGTCGGTGTCGATGACGATGAACGGCGCGGTGCTGCCGATCCTGGCGCTGTACGTGGTCGCCGCGGAGGAGCAGGGCGTCACGCCCGAGCAGCTGGCCGGAACCATTCAGAACGACATTCTGAAGGAGTTCATGGTCCGCAACACGTACATCTACCCGCCGAAGCCGTCGATGCGGATCATCTCCGACATCTTCGCGTACACGTCGGCGAAGATGCCGAAGTTCAACTCGATCTCGATCTCCGGGTATCACATCCAGGAGGCCGGGGCCACCGCCGACCTCGAGCTGGCCTACACGCTCGCCGACGGCATCGAGTACATCCGCGCCGGTCTCGACGCGGGCATGGAGATCGACCAGTTCGCGCCGCGCCTGTCGTTCTTCTGGGCGATCGGCATGAACTTCTTCATGGAGGTCGCCAAGCTGCGCGCCGGGCGGCTGCTGTGGAACGAGCTGGTCTCGGAGTTCGCGCCGAAGAACAGCAAGTCGCTGTCGCTGCGGACCCACTCGCAGACCTCCGGCTGGTCGCTGACCGCGCAGGACGCCTACAACAACGTCGCGCGCACCTGCGTCGAGGCAATGGCCGCCACCCAGGGCCACACCCAGTCGCTGCACACCAACGCACTCGACGAGGCCCTCGCGCTGCCCACCGACTTCTCGGCGCGCATCGCCCGCAACACCCAGCTGCTGATCCAGCAGGAGTCGAACACGGTGCGGCCGATCGACCCGTGGGCCGGTTCGAACTACGTCGAGTGGCTCACCCACCAGCTCGCCGAGCGGGCCCGCGCCCACATCCGCGAGGTCGAGGAGGCCGGCGGTATGGCGCAGGCCATCGGCCAGGGCATCCCGAAGCTGCGCATCGAGGAGGCCGCCGCCCGCACGCAGGCGCGCATCGACTCGGGCCGCCAGCCGGTGATCGGCGTCAACAAGTACCAGGTCGAAGAGGACACCGAGGTCGAGGTCCTCAAGGTCGAGAACTCCAAGGTGCGGGCCGAGCAGCTGGCCAAGCTCGAGAAGCTGCGCGCCGAGCGCGACCAGTCCGCGGTCGACGCGGCGCTGGCCGAGCTGTCCCGCGCGGCCGAGGCGACCGGCCGGGCCGGTGAGGAAGGGCTGGGCAACAACCTGATGGCGCTGGCGATCGCCGCGGCGCGGGTCAAGGCCACCGTCGGCGAGATCTCCGACGCGCTCGAGAAGGTGTACGGACGCCACCAGGCCGAGATCCGTACCATCTCCGGGGTGTACCGGGACGAGGCCGGCAAGGCCGGAAACATCACCAGGGCAACCGAACTGGTCGAGAAGTTCGCCGAGGACGAGGGGCGCCGTCCGCGTGTGCTCGTCGCCAAGATGGGCCAGGACGGTCACGACCGGGGACAGAAGGTGATCGCGACCGCGTTCGCCGACCTCGGCTTCGACGTCGACGTGGGCCCGCTGTTCCAGACCCCGGAAGAGGTGGCGCAGCAGGCAGCCGACAACGACGTCCACGTCGTCGGTGTGTCCTCGCTCGCCGCCGGTCACCTCACGCTGGTCCCCGCCCTGCGTGAGGCGCTCGCCGAGGTGGGGCGCCCCGACATCATGATCGTCGTCGGCGGCGTCATCCCCCCGGGCGACTTCGACGAGCTGTACGAGGCGGGTGCGGCGGCGATCTTCCCGCCGGGCACGGTCATCGCCGATGCGGCGTCGGGACTGATCGAGAAGCTCCGCGAGCAGCTCGGTCACGAGGCGTCTTGACGGTGGTGTCGTAGTGTCGCGCCCCCCGTTGGACATCGACGCGCTCGCCGCCGCCATCCGCGGCGGCGGGCGCGCCGAGCTCGCCAAGGCGATCACACTGGTCGAGTCGACCCGCGCCGATCATCGGGCGCAGGCCCAGCAATTGTTGTTGCGCCTGCTGCCGCATGCCGGCGGGGCGCACCGCGTGGGCATCACCGGCGTGCCCGGCGTGGGTAAGTCGACCTTCATCGACGCGCTCGGCATGCACCTGATGGAGCGGGGGCATCGGGTCGCGGTGCTGGCGGTGGACCCGTCGTCGACGCGCACCGGCGGGTCGATCCTCGGCGACAAGACCCGCATGGCGCGGCTGTCGGTCCAGCGCGACGCGTTCATCCGGCCCTCGCCGACGGCCGGCACCCTCGGCGGCGTGGCCAAGGCCACCCGCGAGACCATCGTGCTGCTCGAGGCCGCCGGCTACGACGTGATCCTTGTCGAGACCGTCGGTGTCGGACAGTCCGAGGTGACCGTCGCGAACATGGTCGACTGCTTCTGCTTCCTGACCCTCGCGCGCACCGGTGACCAGTTGCAGGGCATCAAGAAGGGTGTCCTCGAGTTGGCCGACCTGGTCGCGGTCAACAAGGCGGACGGCAAGTTCGTCATCGAGGCCAAGCGCGCCGCGCGCGAGTTGACCGGGGCGCTGCGGCTGATCTACCCGCACGACGCGATCTGGCATCCGCCGGTGATCACGATGAGCGGTCTCGAGGGCGACGGGCTCGACGAGTTCTGGGGCACCGTGCTGCGCCACCGCGAGGTGCTCGCCGAGGCAGGCGAATTCGAGGAGAAGCGGCGCAGCCAGCAGGTCGACTGGATGTGGACGATGGTGCACGACCAGATCCTGCAGCGTCTCGCCGACAACCCTGGCGTGCGGGACCTGCGCGGGAAGGTCGAGGAGCAGGTGCGGTCCGGCGAGCTGACCGCGGCGCTCGCCGCACAGGAGATCCTGGACGCCTTCGACTGCTGACGTGGCGGTCGGTCAACGGTCGACGTAGTGGTACTGCTCGTTCGGCATCTGACCGGTCGCGAGCGCCAGCCGGTTGGTGAACGCGTACATGGCGACGAGTTCGACGACGTCCCAGACCTCTTCGGTGCTCAAGCCGACTGCCGCGAGCGCGCGCAGATCGTCCTCCCCGACGGTGTGCGGTGCGCGCGTGAGCTTCTCGGCATAGGCGCAGATCGCGCGTCGGCGGTCGTCGAGATCCGCGTGGCGCCAGTTCACCGCGATCGCGTCGGCGGTGAACTGGTCGCCGAGCGCGGCGCGCAGCGCATGACCGTGCGAGATCACGCAGTAGGGGCACCGGTTGATCGCCGAGACCACCACGCCGATCATCTCCCGGTCGGCGGTGTCGAGGTTCGGCGTCGGTTCCTGCAGGGCCGAGAAGTGACGGAACCACGAAGAGAAACGCTCCGGGCGGTAGGCGTAGCCGCGGAACACGTTGGGCAGGAAGCCGACCGCCTGCTGCGCCTTGGCAAACAGCGAACGCAGGCCCTCCGGGATGTCGTCGTCCGAGGGAGTCGGGAAGAACCACGCGACCCGTGCCATGAAAGCTCCTTTCGCCTGTGCGTGCACCGTAGTTCGACGTTCTACAGACGGGAGGCGAAACCGCCGATCCGGTCGATCAGGTGCTCGAGGAACGCTTCCGGGTCCGCGCCGCAGACGATGTCGGCGTTGACCGGCCGGCCCCACAGGCCCACGCGGTCCGCGACGGTCTGGCCGCGGGTGAGCGTGCCGCGCAGTTCCACGTCGACCGTCGCCGGTCGGGTACGGGCGAGCGAGCGGTCGAGCGCGCAGGCCGCGGCGAACGGGTCGTGCATCTGGGCGAGCATGCCGTACCCGTGGTCGCGGTGGAAGTCGACATAGAACTCGATCGCCTCTCGCAGTCGGCGCAGCAGCGCGGTCCCGGCACGTTCGCCGTCGGTGCCGTCGGTGCCGGCGGTGGGTGGCGCCAGCCGGTCCAGGTGCGCGGGCGTCATCGCGATGGTCTCGGTGACGTCGAGCGGGCAGATCAACGGGCGTCGTCCGGCGGGCAGTCCGGAGAACGCGGCGAACACCTCCGCGGCGGCCTCCGGGTCGACGGCGATGTTCCATTCCGCGCACGCGGTGGTGTTGCCGGGGTGGTCGAACGCCCCGCCCATCACGACCAGCCGGTCGAGCAGCCGCGGCAGATCGGGTTCGAGACGGATCGCCAGCGCCAGGTTGGTCAAGGGGCCGGTCACCAGGCCGGTCAGCCGTCCGGGACTGCTCCGGGCCGTCGCCACCCACAGCTGCGCGGCCGTGCGACCGGAGACGACGCGACCCGACGGCGGGAGCTCGGCGTATCCGGTGCCGTGCGGCCCGTGGGTGTCCTCGGCGGTCCGCAGCGGCTGCGCCAGGGGGCCGGGGGCGCCCAGCGCCACCTCGATTGCCGGCGCGCGGCAGAGGTCGAGCCACGCGAGCGTGTTGGCGACGACCTGCGAGGTCGACACATTGCCTGCGGTGCAGGCGATCCCGGAGATCGGCAGACCCACGCCTCGGTCCTGGCAGGCCAGCAGGTAGACCAGCGCCACCGCGTCGTCGACGCCGGTGTCGACGTCGAGGATCAGCCCGCGCGGACCGGTCGTCACTCGTCCGGGTCCCGGCTGGCGACGGTCGTGCGGGGCGCGAGGCGGACCGGGAAGTTCACCGAGCGGGCGATGAAGCACTTGCCGTGAGCGGCCGTGTGCAGGCCGGACACCGCCGCGACCATCTCGGGCGACTCGACGGTGACCAGGGGCCGAAGCACCGCATCGACGAACTGCCCGGCGCCGTCGTCTTGCTCGCGCATCTGCCCGGTCGCGTCGTCGACGTAGCCGGTGACGACCACACCGGCGTGTGCGGCCAGGCCGAGGAACCACAGCATGTGGCATTGCGAGAGCGCCGCGAGCAGGAGTTCCTCGGGATTCCACCGGTCCGGGTCGCCCCGGAACGCCGGGTCGGAGCTGGCGAGCAGGATCGGCTTACCGGGGGCGTGGACGGTGTGGTCGCGGTCGAAGTCCCGGTAGCCGGACGTGCCCGATCCACGGTTTCCCGTCCACTCCACGGTCAGCTCGTAGTCGTGCAGGTGCATGCCGCCAGTATCGACCCGGGACCCCCGATTCACGTGGCGGTCGGCCAGCGCGCGTCGTCGGCGCCCCAGGTGTGCGCGGGCCAGGGGTAGTCGTCGTGGTCGGCGAGCGCCGGCCGGGCCGTCGTGAAGCGGTCGTGCGTGACGGTGGTGGCGGGTCCGGGCAGGGTGGCCGGCGGAGGCGCGGAGCGCCGTCCCGGTGCGTGCAGCAGCCAGGAGGCCGTGCCCGCCAACGACACCGACACCGCACGGCCGAGCCCGTCGCGTTCGCCGGCGAGCAGCGCGTCGAGGACCGCCGCCGCGAGCAGATATCCGCTCGCGTGGTCGAGCGCCTGGGCGGGCAGTGCACCCGGACGTCCCTGCGCGTCGGCCTCGATGGCGGCGATGCCGGAGGCGGCCTGCACCAGGGAATCGAAGCCGCGACGCCGCGCCCACGGTCCGTCGTCGCCCCAGGCGGTCACCCGCGCATGCACCCGCGGGGCGGTCGAGCCGACACCCAGCCGGTCGGGGGAGAGCAGCGGTTCCAACGCGCCCGGCCGGTAGCCGGTGACCAGCACATCGGCGTCGGCGACCAGGTCGGCGAACACCGCGGAGTTCGGCAGGGAGTGCAGGTCGAGCACCGAGGTCCGCTTGCCCTGGCAGGTGTCGGCCGTCTGCGCGGCCAGCTCGGCTGACTGCGGTGGATCGATGCGCAGCACGTCGGCGCCGAGCAGCGCGAGGCTGCGGGTGGCCACCGGGCCCGCGATCACCCGCGTCAGGTCGAGCACCCGCAGGCCGCGCAGAGGTACCGACGCGTCGGTGTCGCACGGCGCCGGTCGGCGCGCCGGTGCGGGCGTCGGCCGGGTGTGCACCCGCACGAGTGGCTGCGCGGAGCCTGCGCGGCCCGCATCCTCCGTCCGCCACTGTTCCGGCGTGCGTACCCGGACGACGAGCGCCCCGCCGAGCGCCGCAGCGTGCTCGAGGTCGTCGGCGCCGTGTCCGGCGATCGCGCGGACGGCGGCGCTGCGGTCGGCGTCCTCGGGCAGGCCGAGCACCGTGAGCAGCCGCGCGCGGTGGTGCGGATAGTTGGCGTGGGTGCGCACCCAGCCGTCGGCCGCGGCGAAGAAGCCGGACAGCTCGGCGAATCCGGAGACGGGCTCGCCGTCGAGCCGGAGCATGCGGTCACCGCAGAACGACGCCGCGATCCGGTCCGCGTGCAGTGGTGCGACGGACACCGGCAGGCCCCGGGCGACGCGGACCCGGTCGGCTGCATCGGCGAACGCGGCGACCGCGCCGAATGCCAGCGCGGCGACGGGCAACCGCGCGGCGAGCAGGGTGCCGGGATCGGGGAAACGGTCCGGGTCGGGGTCCGCGTGCCGGTCGACGGTGGCCGCCGCGCACCGTTCGTACTCGCGCAGCAACCCGGCTGCGGGCGTTCCGACGCCGATCCTCATCCGTGCAGGTTACTGTGCTCGACCGGATCGGCCTCCCGATCGCGCCGGTGACCCCGGCGCCCGAGCCAGAGGTACCCCGCCCAGGACACCGCGACCGTGACGGCGGCGAGGATCCGCACCGCGGTCAATGCGTCCGCGGGATACAGGACCCCGGTGATGTAGTGCGCGATGAACCCGCCGTCGAGGGTGGACTCGCCGGCGCGGCGCCGAGCCCAGTTCTCGACGGCGGTGAGCGGACAGTCGAACCCGATCAGCACCGATCCCGCGCCCCACGCCGCGGCGAGCAGGTGCGCGGTGATGGTGCGACGCCACCGCCAGGCCACGAAACCGCCGAACACCACATACAGCACGAAGGCGTAATGCACTGTCGCAGTGAGCGTGTCGATCGCACGGTAGACCATCGTCGGCTCTTCCTGTGCCCGCCCGGCGGGGACGGACGCTGCTCACCTGACAGCGTAGTCGCGCGGGCAGCCCTGGCCGGGGGATCAGGACACCGCCGGGCGATCAGTCGGTCGGGGGATCGAGGTGCTGGGCCAGATACAGCGGCTCGCCGAGTTGGTCGAGCAGTTCGAGTTGCTGGTCGAGGTAGTCGATGTGGTCCTCTTCGTCCTCGAGGATCTTCTCGAACAGCCGGGCCGAGGTGATGTCGGAGACCGACCGCATGTGTTCGATGCCGCGGCGCAGACGGTCGACCGCCGCGGCCTCGATCTGCCGATCGGATTCGAACATCTCCCGCACGGTCTGGCCGATCGAGATGGTGCCGAGCCGCTGATAGTTCGGCAGTCCCTCGAGGAAGATGATCCGGTCGGTGAGCCATTCGGCGTGGTGCATCTCGTCGATGGACTCGGCCCGAGTGTGCGCCGCGAGCTTCGACCAGCCGCGGTGTTCCTGCATCTTCGCGTGCAGGAAGTACTGGTTGATGGCGGTGAGCTCCGCGGTCAGCTGTTCGTTGAGGAACTCGATGACCGTCTTGTCGCCTTGCACTGTGCGCCTCCCACGGGCCGGATCCGATGGATGACCGTCGGCCGGTGTGTGCTGACGCAGACGGATCAGCCGGCGATCTTGAGGTCGATATTGCCAGCCTCGTCGTCGGCTGCGCGCAGGATCGCGCAGATCTTCTTCACACAGCTGCCGCAGTCGGTCCCGGCGCCGCAGCGCTTGCCCACCTGAAGGGGAGTGCGCGCTCCCGCGGTGATGTGATCCTCGATGTCCGTGGTGGTCAACGCGTGACAGATGCAGACGTACACGGGCGGATCCTTCACAACTCAATACGTTAGGTTAGGGTGCCCAAACCCTACAGGACCCGACCCGAGGTTGTCACCGGGCCGTCCCAACGGGCGAGCACACCGGCCGCCGCGAGGTGACGCACGCGGCCGTCCGTCACCGAACCGGGGCGGCCCCGGCCCGGGCGGCCACCGCGGCGTCGGCGTCCTCGGTCACCAGGTCCGCGTTGATCGCGACCCCTGCGGCCAGTCCCGCCCCCGCGGCGACCGCCACCATCGCGCTGAGGTCGTCGACGTTGCCCGCCGCCCACACGCCCGGCAGGTCGGTCTGCCCGGTCGGCCCGGCGGCGAGGAACGATCCCATCGGATGGTCCGTGACGGTGCCGCCGAGCTGTTCGTAGAGCTCCGCGCGCGCCGTGAACCGCGGCGCCACCGCCAGCGCGTGCTCGCGCCCGTTCGCGAGCACCACGGACCGCAGCGCGCCGTCTGCCGCCAGCACGCGGTCCACCGGGCCGTCGACGATCTCGACGTCCAGCGCGGCGAGGCGCTGCGACGACAGCGGGTCGATCTCGTCGAGTTCGTGGCGGAAGAGCGTGACGGTGTCGGTGAGCTGCCGGAACACCAGGGCCTGGTGGATGCTCATCGGCCCGGTGCCGAGCACACCGATCCGCCTGCCGCGGACCTCCCAGCCGTGGCAATAGGGGCAGTGCAGGACGGTCCTGCCCCAGAGTTCGCGCACCCCCGGCACGTCCGGCAGTTCGTTGGTCAGGCCGGTGGCCAGCAGCAGGCGCCGCGACCGGACCCGCGCGCCGTCGGCGAGACCGACCTCGAATCCGTCCTCGGTGCGCCGGGCGGTCACCGCGCGGCCGGAGATGATCCGCGCGCCGAAGTGCTCGGCCTCGCGGCGGCCGTCGGTGAGCAGTCGGGTGGGCGCGATGCCGTCGTGCCCGAGCACGTTGTGTGCGCCGGCGGCGGGCGCGTTGCGGGGGGTGCCGTCGTCGACGACGAGGACCGAGCGCAGCGATCGGGCCAGCGCGACCGCCGCACTCAGGCCGGCGGGGCCGCCGCCGACGATCGTCACGTCACAGCACAGGTCGGGAGGGTTCACCTTGGATCCTTCGGGTCGGGTCGAGGGGCCGGGCGGTCAGGGGTGGTGCGCGACCCACACGGTCCGGCGGGCGTCCGCCGCCAGGTCGTCGCGGTGCAGGACGCTGTCCGGGCCGTCGATGTCCAGCAGGCGGTCCAAGACACCGAGATCCTCGGCGGACAGCATGTCGGACAGCCCGGTGCGGTAGCGGTGCAGGGTGGCGCGCGCGTACTGCGCCAGGCCGGACGGGGCGGGATCGTCGGCGGCGTCGAAGGTGCGCTGCTCGACGGGGGTGAATCCGGCGGCCTCCAACTGCGCGCGCCAGTTCGGGTGGACGTCGAACTCGTGGGACTGCGCGGACGCCTGGTGGCAGCGGGTCTCCAGTCCGGGCCGGCCCAGGCCGATGTCGTCGGGCAGCACGCGTGGCAGTGCATCCATCTCGACGGCCGCGAACGCGCCTCCGGGAACGAGCGCGGCGTGCACGTCGCGCAGTACCCGGTCCGGGTCGGCGACGTGGTGCAGGGACAGTGCCGCCCAGGCGAGGTCGACCTGGCCGACCGGCGGCCAGGACTCGTCGAGGTCCGCAGCGACCGTGCGGACCCGGTCCGACAGTCCGTCCTCGTGTGCGACCTCGCCCAGGCGGTCGAGCATCACCGGCGAGGCATCGACGGCCGTGATCTCGGCAGTGGGGAAGCGGCGCGCCAGTGCGACCGTCCCGGTCCCGGTGCCCGCGCCCAGGTCGACGATGCGCCGCGTCCCGGCGGAGACCTGCCCGTGCACCCACTCGATGATCCGGTCGAGCATCGGACCGAACACCGCACCGTCGAGATCGAGGATCTCGGCGAGATCGGCGTCGTCGTGTGGGTGATGGTGGTGGCCCGGGTGGGCATGAGTGTGGGTCATGGGCTCCACCGTAGACGCAGCATGCTCATAACGCATAGCCTCTTGCGCATGACGCAAGAAGAGATGGACCTGGAGGCGATCGTGCGGCGGCGCATCCGCGGACTACGGCTGGCGCGGGGCTGGTCGCTCGACGCCTTGGCAGCCCGCTGCCACCTGAGCGCCTCCACGCTCAGCCGCATCGAGACCGGGCACCGGCGGATCGCGCTCGACCAGCTGGTGCCGCTGGCCCGCGCACTCGACACCACGCTCGATCAGCTGGTGGAGCCGGTCGAGGACGAGGACGTGATCATCCGTCCGCGGGCCGAGCGCGCGGCGGGCACGACCACCTGGATGCTCACCCGCGAGGGTGCGTTGGTCACGGCTGCGAAGATGCGGTTCACCGCCGACCGGCCCAGCGGCCCGGGCCATCAGCGGGTCCATCCCGGCCGCGAATGGTTCACCGTGCTCACCGGCACCGTCCGGCTGCACCTGGGGGAGCGGACCATCCTCGTGCGCGAGGGCGAGGCCGCCGAGTTCTCCACGATGGTCCCGCACTCGGTCGGCGCCCACGAAGGGCCGGCGGAGATCCTGTCGATATTCGACCGCGACGGTGAACGCGCCCACCTGCACGGGGCCGACGGCCACCGCTGACGGCCGGTCGGCGGGGCACGGGGCACGGGTGCGCCGGGCCCGGATCCACGTATCCACCGATCGGGGGAGGCACGTGTGGACCACGTATCCCCCCGCGGGTGGACTGTGTGCGGCCCGCGCGGCGACGACGCTGGAAGCCGTGGTCGACGCACCGCCGACCCGACCCCACGATCCGGCCCCACGACGGGGGCCACCGACTTCCCGGAGGACACCCATGACCGCGCCGACCATCCAAGCCCCGCATACCGCCTTCGAACTCCCGGTCTACCGCCCCGCGGTCGCGCTGGTCGAGACCCGGTGGTTCGCGCTGCTGCACACGGCGGACTCGGTGCGCGAGGTGACTGCCGGGCAGCGGGCGCGGCTGGCGGCCGCGGGCTGGGAGATCACCCCCATCTACGAGGGCGTCACCACCTCGACGCTGCTCGCCGACAAGGACGGCCGCACCGTCGCGGTGAACGCCAACGCGACCGGCGCAGGCTCGTCGTTGTCGATCAGCGTCTGGTGACCGGACCGGTCACCGTGCGCCGACCGCCACCGGCCTGACCGTCAGCGGCACCCCGATCCACACGACGGTGCCACCCCGCGGCCCCGGTCCGGCCCGGAAGGTGCCACCCGCGGCCACCACCCGCAATTCGGTCGAGGCGAGGCCGATGTGGCCGCCCGCCAGGCTCTTCTCGCGCGCCTCGGCCGCGATGCCACGGCCGTCGTCGGCGACCGTGAGCACCGCGTCGTCGCCGTCCCGTTCGAGCGTCACCCGTGCAGACGACGCGCCCGCGTGCTTGACCACGTTCGTCAGCAGTTCCCGGGCGGCGGCGAACAGCAGATCGTCGACATCGGTGTGCAACGCGTCGGGCCACGCCGCGATCCGCGCCTCGGTGGGAAAGCCGCCGCGCGCCTCGGTGGCCCGCGCCAGATCCCGCAGCGCCCGCGCCAGCCCCAGCCGCTCGAGCACCGCGGGGTGCAATTCCGAGACCGTCGTGCGCAGCAACGTGGACGTCTCGGCGAGCGCGTGCTCGACCCGGGCCAGCAACTCCGGGTCCGGGCCGTGGTGGAGTTCGGCCAGATCGTGCCGGGCCGCGAGGACATACTGCAGCGCGCCGTCGTGCAACTGCTCGGACAGCGACCGGCGCTCACGCTGCTCGAGCCCGATCAGCTCGAGCAGCAGCGCGCTGCGGTCGCGCGCCAGCCGGCCGATGGTGCGCACCCGCGACCGCTGGATCGCCGAGAGCCGCACGGCCCCGGCCGACAAAAGCGCCATCGCGAGGGTGCTCATCGCGATGGACGACCACGGTTGCGCGTTGGCGTCGTCGGTGGCCCACGCGCTGAGCAGGAACACCACCACCGTCGGCGCGACCACGCCGAAGCAGACCAGTGGCCTCAGCTGGGTGCAGGCGAGGACCGGGATCACGAACAGTGCATACCCGAGGGTGTCGGCGGTCCAACTCTGCTGCGCGGCAAGGCCGGTCAGCAGCACCAGCGCGGCGACGACCGCCAGGTCGACGAACAACGTGAGCCACATGCGGTCCACCGTCGCCGGGCCGACCGAACGCGCCACCACGATCAGCGCGACCGTCCACGCCGCATAGCAGCCGAGGATCGCCCAGCAGGCTGGCGCGATCGGACTGTTCGGCGGAACCCACGCCAGCGTGCCGGCGAGGAAGACCACCAGCCCCCCGCGCAGCACCAGCTGCAGGCGGACACCGCGGTTGGCGTGCGCGAGCACGATGCGCCCGAGATCGGGACTGTCGCCGAGGTCCGCGGGTACCAGTGACATCGCTGCCTCCCCATCGCGTGCAGAAGTCACGGCAACGCTTCTACCTGCACTGATGCCGCGGATTCTAGCAGTTTGCGGGTCCCGTGGAGCCTAGACTGAAGCGGCTGACCGGCTGGTGTTGCGGACTTCGGCGAGGACGATGAGCGGCAGGTGGGACTGCGGATGGCGACGGATCGGCGGGTGCGGGTGGTGGTGGCCGACGACCATCCGTTCTTCCGCGACGGGGTGACACGGGGACTCGCCGGCAGCGGGCGGATCGACGTCGTGGCGGAGGCCGGCGACGGGCTCGAGGCGGTCGAGGCGATCCGCCGCGAGCAGCCGGACGTGGCGCTCGTCGACTACCAGATGCCGGGGCTGGACGGCATCGCGGTGCTGCACGCGGTGGTCCGCGACCGGTTGCCCACCCGTGTGGTGCTGCTCTCGGCGATCACCGACAGCGCGGTCGTGTTCGACGCGATCGAGGAGGGCGCGGCCGGATACCTCGGCAAGGACGCCGGCCGCGGCGAGATCGTCGACGCGGTCGTCCGGGCCGCCAAGGGACAGACGGTGATCCCCGTCGAGCTCGGTGCGACCCTCGCCGGTGAGATCCGGGCCCGTTCGCAACCCCGTGGTCCCACACTCAGCCCGCGCGAGAGCGAGGTGCTCCACGCATTCGCGCGCGGACTGACCATCCCGCAGACCGCGGCCGAACTGTTCATCGGGGCCAGCACCGTCAAGACCCATGCCCAGCGGCTCTACGAGAAACTCGGCGTCGGGGACCGGGCGGCCGCGGTCGCCGAGGGCATGCGGCGCGGACTGGTCGAATGAGATCCGCCGGACGGGGCGAGCAGCGCAACGACCAACCGGCACAACGACGAAGGCTCCGGTCCCTTGCGGGGCCGGAGCCTTCGTCGTCTGTCTCAACTCAGAGTGCGCGAGGGGGGACTTGAACCCCCACGTCCATTAATAGGACACTAGCACCTCAAGCTAGCGCGTCTGCCATTCCGCCACTCGCGCATGCACACTGTTCGCGCGCCGCTTCCGGCGTGCTGGATCAGCGTAGCCGATGGGTTCGGCCAGCCCCAAATCGCCCGGTAGGAGGCGCTTTCGGGGCGATTCACGCGGTGGTCGCGACGCGACCGGACGGCCGCGTCGCGGTGTTTCGACGGCGGTCCGGTCGGTGGTAGGAAAGGGTGGTGCCCGAACCCGATCACGACCTGCCCGGCCGCGTCCACCCGAGCCCTGTCCCCGCGAACGAAGGCGGCGCGAATCCCCTCGCGACGGACGAGGTGGTCGGCCTCGTCAGCGCGCTGATCCGCTTCGACACCTCCAACACCGGCGAGCTCGAGACGACGCGCGGTGAACGGGAGGCCGCCGAGTGGGTCGCCGCGCAACTCGAGGAGGTGGGGTACGAGACCACCTATGTCGAGTCGGGCGCGCCGGGCCGCGGCAACGTCTTCGCGCGGCTGGCGGGAGCCGACCGCAGCCGCGGCGCGTTGCTGCTGCACGGGCACCTGGACGTGGTCCCCGCCGAGCCCGCCGACTGGAGCGTGCACCCGTTCTCCGGTGCGGTCGCGGACGGCTACGTGTGGGGCCGCGGCGCCATCGACATGAAGGACATGGTCGGCATGATGCTGGCGCTGGCGCGCCGGTTCAAACGAGGCGGTGTGGTGCCGCCGCGGGACCTGGTGTTCGCCTTCCTCGCCGACGAGGAGGCCGGCGGCAAGTACGGCTCGCAGTGGCTGGTGGACAACCGGCCGGACCTGTTCGAGGGCATCAGCGAGGCGGTCGGCGAGGTCGGCGGATTCTCGCTGACCGTGCCCCGGCCCGACGGCACCGAACGTCGGCTGTACGTGGTCGAGACCGCAGAGAAGGGCCTCGCCTGGATGCGGCTGACCGCCACGGCGCGCCCGGGCCACGGCTCGTTCCTGCACGAGGACAACGCCGTGACCCTGCTCGCGGACGCCGTCTCCCGGCTGGGCAACCACACGTTCCCGCTGGTGGTCACCGACTCGGTCGCGGAGTTCCTGCGGGCCGTCGGCGACGAGACCGGCCTGGACTTCGACCCCCGCTCACCGGACATCGAGGGCATGCTCGCGAAGCTCGGCAGCATCTCCCGCATCGTCGGGGCGACCCTGCGCGACACCGCGAACCCGACGATGCTCAAGGCCGGCTACAAGGCCAACGTGATCCCGCAGACGGCGGAGGCGGTCGTGGACTGCCGGGTGCTGCCCGGCCGGCAGGCCGCGTTCGAGCGGGAGGTCGACGAGCTGCTCGGCCCGCACGTGCGACGCGAATGGATCACCCGCCTGGACTCCTACGAGACCACCTTCGACGGCGACCTGGTCGACGCGATGAACGCCGCGGTCCTCGCACACGACCCGAACGGCCGGACTGTGCCGTACATGCTCTCCGGCGGCACCGATGCGAAGGCGTTCGCGCGCATCGGGATCCGCTGCTTCGGCTTCGCACCGCTGCAACTGCCGCCGGACCTCGACTTCGCGGCGCTGTTCCACGGCGTCGACGAGCGGGTACCGGTCGACGCGTTGAAGTTCGGCACCGACGTGCTCGAACACTTCCTGCTGCACTGCTGAACCGCACCATCCCGTCCGCACCGACACGACTCGACGAAAGGCCCTCCATGTCACGCAATCCGTACGCCGATCTGCCCCAGCTGCCGACGTTCACGCTGACCTCCGCCGACATCACCGACGGCGGTCCGCTGGCCAAAGCGCAGGTCAGCGGGATCATGGGCGCAGGCGGTCAGGACGTCTCGCCGCAGCTTTCCTGGAGCGGCTTCCCCGCGGGGACGAAGAGTTTCGCGATCACCGTGTACGACCCCGACGCGCCGACCGCCGCCGGTTTCTGGCACTGGGCGGTCGCCGACATCCCGGCGAGCGTGACATCGCTGGTCGCCGGCGCGGGCGACGACGACGGCTCGGGCCTGCCCGCGGGAGCGCTGCAACTCAAGGGTGATGCCGGCGCCGCCCGGTACATCGGCGCGGCCCCGCCGGCCGGTCACGGCCCGCACCACTACTGGGTCGCCGTGCACGCGCTGGACGTCGAGTCGCTGGGACTGCCCGCGGAGGCGACCCCGACCTACCTCGGGTTCAACCTGTTCATGCACGCGATCGCGCGGGCGACGATCGTCGGCACCTACGAACAGAGATAGCCGCAGCGCACGGGGCCGGCGCGGGATCACCCGCGCCGGCCCCGTGTCGGTTCTCGCGGAGGTTCAGTTCGCGTGCCGGCGCAGCGACGCGCCCAGCCGCGGCCGGATCTTCGCGTCGATGCGGTGGATGACCAGATCGTCGGGGACCACGAAGGTCTCGTCGATCTCGGCAACCACGAGGTTTCGCCCGAACACCGAGGTGTCGAGCAGATAGTGGGTGTGCACCACCTCGCCGGTGACGGTGGCCGTCAACTCGCGGATCCCGCCGATCACCCGGAACTGCGGCCCGCGCTCGAGGCTGCGCCGCAGGTGCGCGCCCGACCGGCCGGTCTTGACCCCGACCTCGTAACGCACCGCATCGGCCGCGAACTGCACGGCGGAGGCGTCGTGGCTCACCAGCGCGTCGAGGTAACTGCGCGCGACGGCGATCCGCTGCTCGTCGGTGATGGTCATCGCTTGCTCGCTCCCTGGGGGCCGGCGCCGACGGCGTCGGCGATCGAGTCGAAGCCGCCCTCGCGGACCTTCGCGGCCAGGCCGCGGTGGATGCGCCGCATCCAGAACGGGCCGCCGTAGATGAAGCCGGTGTAGCCCTGGATCAGCGACGCCCCGGCGAGGATGCGTTCCCACGCCTGATCGACGGTCTCGATGCCGCCGACGGAGATGAGCACGATCCGGCCACCGACCCGGGCGTGCAGGCGCCGCAGCACCTCGAGCGACCGCTCGGCGACCGGCGCCCCGGACAGCCCGCCCGCACCGATCGCGCGGACCTCGGCGTCCGGGGTGCGCAGGCCGGAGCGGCCGATGGTGGTGTTGGTGGCGACGATCCCCGCGATACCCAACTCGACGGCGAGGTCGGCGACCGCGTCGACGTCCTCGTCGGACAGGTCGGGAGCGATCTTCACCAGGACGGGCACGTCGACCGCGTCCTGGACCGCGGACAGCAGCGGCCGGAGCGACTCGACGGCCTGCAGATCGCGCAGTCCCGGGGTGTTCGGCGAGCTGACGTTGACGACCAGGAAGTCCGCCAGCGGCCCGAGCAGGCGCGCGCTGTGCAGGTAGTCGCCGACCGCCTCCGCGGCGGGCACGATCTTGGTCTTGCCGATGTTGGCGCCGATGGGCACGGCGGTGCCGCGGCGGCGCAACCGGTTCGCGGCCGCGCCGGCGCCGTGGTTGTTGAAGCCCATCCGGTTGATCAGGGCACGGTCGGCGGGCAGCCGGAACAGCCGCGGCTGCGGATTGCCGGGCTGGGCCTGTCCGGTGACCGTGCCGACCTCGGCGTAGCCGAAGCCCAGCGCGCCCCAGACGTCGACGCCGGCGGCGTCCTTGTCGAATCCGGCGGCCAGGCCCAGCGGCGCGGGGAAGTCCAGTCCGAGGACCCGGGTGCGCAGCACCGGATCGTCGACGACCAGCACTCGCGCGACCAGCGCGCGCAGCGGGCCCCACGCGGTGACCAGGCGCATCGCGCGGAACGCGAGGTGGTGGATGCGTTCCGGCGACATCAGGAACATCACCCGGAGCAGCAGGCGGTACATCGCTTCTCTCCTATACGGCCGACGATGCGGCGGGCTGTGGTGGACGTTTGCGGCGCAGCAGGACCCGGCGGCTGCCGTCGGTGTACAGGCGCACCCGGGACAGCTCCCAGCCGCCGAACTCGGCCTGGATGGACAACCGCATCGACGCGCTGATCCGCGTCACGTCCGGGGGCAGCCGCAGCGGCAGGAACTCGTACTCGGGCGAGCTGGTGTCCCAGTCGGTGGGGGTCCGGCGCCGGGGCGCCGGCTTGCGAGCCCGCCGCGCGGTGCCCGCGTGCGGATGGTGCGCGCCCTGGTGATGCGGATCGGTCACGACTACCCCTTCGTCGGTATCTGCTCGATCCCGTCGCCCGCGGCGGACGCGACGTACAGGTCGCCGGTGGCCGGGTCGACCGCCACCGAATCCGGCTGACGGACCGTGTGGAAGCGCTGCTTCTCGACCGGGGTGCCCGTGGTGATGTCGTATCCGACGACCTCGTTGGTGCCGGTCAGCGTCAGCCAGACAAGCTGGGCCTTGTCGTCGTAGACGATGCCATACGGGGCGCCGGTGACGGGGAACTGTTGCCGCTCGAGCAGCGGGTCGACACCGAACACCATCAACTGGTTGCCCGCGGTGTCGGCGGCCAGCACCGCGCCGTTGCGCGCGACCGCGAGGTTCGTGGCGCCGTCGCCCACGCGCAGCGAGCCCTGGTTCTTGCCGGTGTCCGCGTCGAACTGGGTGATCGAGGTCTGCTTGCGGTCGAGGACGGCCAGATGGTTGCCGACCGCCACGATCGAGTCGGCCGACACCAGGCCGGTCAGGGTGCGCTGCTTCGCCAGGTACTGGTCGAGGACGTCGACGTCACCGTCGGAAGTGGCGACCGCGAAGCCGCCGCCCGGCAGTGCGGTCGCGTCGCGGCCGTCGCCGTCGATACGGCCCAGCCGCCGCGAACCGTTGCTCACGTCGACCAGTTCCAGCCGCCCTGGCAGCGGCACCAGCACCTGGCCGTCGGCGACCGACAGTTGCCCGGCCGGCGCGGGCAGCGGGTACTCGCGCGGCGCACGGGCCGGGTCGGTGGTGTCGAACATCAGCAGCCGGTTCGGCGCGGTCGCCGCGACGACCAGCGTGTGCGAGGCCGGGTCGACAACCGTCGACGACACCGCGACGCCGTTGCCGAAGACCGTGCCCACCGGGGGAGCGGTCACCGCAGGCGCGGACGCCGGGGTGGCCGGCTCGCGCGTCGGGACCCGGCTCGCCTCGTCCGTCGAGCATCCCGCCACCAGCGCCACGGCGACCAGCGCCGTCGCCGCAGTCATGAGCCGTCCGCTCACCCGCACCTCGTCACCCCATCTGTTCGTCCACCTGTGCCGGTCCGGGCACACGCTCGGGTGCCCGTTCGATCCCGGGCGTATCCACAAGCATCCCTGACGCCGCTCCGGCGCATGTGGACAGGTGCCCGGTTCGAGAGTGTGATCCGGATGTGAATCGGCCGTGGCCCCGCGCAGCATTGCCGGGGTGCGCGTGACCGGCGGTCCCTGCCGGGGAAGAATTGCCGGTGAAGAATCGCGGTCAGATGCCACGTCGGCCGGCCGAGCACCCGGCAGAAGGAGCGGAACAGTTCGATGAGCGACAGCGCGGAATTCCTCCACGACGGTGACCAGCAGGACTTCACGATCGACGACCTGTCCACCGGCCCGCACGCACACGGCTTCGGGCGCACCGGCGACGGGCGCACCTACGCGTTCCGGGTGCGGCGCAGCACCCTGCACCTGGAGATCTACCGCGCCGACGTGCGCTCGCCCGTCCCCGGCCAGGACGACGTCGAAGCGGTCGCGCAGTGCTCGGTCCGCGAGGTCGACCTGTCCGATGAGCGCAGCGTGGTCGCCGTCGTGCGTGACGCGGTCGCCGACGCCCAACCGGTCGACGGGGCCCCCGGCGACGGACTGACCGTGCGGGCCTTCCTCAGTCGGATCGGCTCGGTAATCGATGGCATGTGAGGTGGCAGGTGACCTCCGCCGGCCGGAAACCGCCAGGCCGCCACGACATGCGATCTGGATCACGTTTAGCCTGTTGCCCATGACTTTCCGAACGGTGCGCCGTGCGCGAGCGGGGGGCGGGGCGTGCTGACCGCGGTCCTGCGCACCTACCTGCGGCCCTACCGCCTGCAGCTGTCCGTGGTGATCGTGCTGCAGCTCGCGGCCTCGATCACCGCGCTGTTCCTGCCGACGCTGAACGCGCGGCTGATCGACGACGGCGTCGCGAAGGGCGACACCGGGTTCATCCTGAGCACCGGCGGGGTGATGGTCGCGATCACCTTCGGCCAGATCCTGTGCACGATCGGTGCGGTGTACTTCGGCGCGCGCGCGTCGATGGGCTTCGGTCGCGATCTGCGCGCGGGTATCTACCACGCCGTCGGCGGATTCTCCGACCAGGAGTTCTCGTCCTTCGGCGCCCCGTCGCTGATCACCCGCAACACCAACGACGTCAACCAGGTGCAGATGCTGGTGATGCTCACCTGCACGATGCTGGTGTCCGCCCCGCTGATGTGCATCGGCGGCGTCGTGATGGCGCTGCGCGAGAACCTCGACCTGTCCTGGCTGCTCGCCGTCTCCGTGCCGCTGCTGCTGCTCGCGATCACGCTGGTGATCACCCGGATGGTGCCGCTGTTCCGGCAGATGCAGAAACTCATCGACGCGGTCAACCGGGTGCTGCGCGAGCAGCTGACCGGTCTGCGCGTGGTGCGCGCGTTCGTGCGCGAACCGCTCGAGGGCGAGCGGTTCGCCAAGGCGAACTCGGACCTGACCGAGACCGCGCTGCAGATCGGCCGCTACCAGGCGCTGATGTTCCCGATCGTCATGCTGATCGTGAACGTCTCCTCCGTCGCCGTGCTGTGGTTCGGCGCGCACCTGATCGACGACGGATCGCTGCAGATCGGCCAGATGTCGGCCTTCCTGAACTACCTGATGCAGATCCTCGTCGCGGTGCTGATGGCCACGGTCATGGCCGTGCTCATCCCGCGCGCCGCGGTGTGCGCCGACCGCATCAAGGAGGTGCTCGACACCGTTCCGGCTGTCGACCGCCCCGCACAGCCGCAGACGCCGGCGACGCGCACCGGCACCGTCGAACTGCGCGGCGCCCAGTTCAGCTACCCGGGCGCCGAGACCCCGGTGCTGACCGACCTCGACCTCACCTGCGCCCCGGGCACGGTCACCGCCATCGTCGGCAGCACCGGCTCCGGCAAGTCGACGCTGGTCGGTCTGATCCCGCGCCTCTTCGACGTCACCGGCGGACAGGTCCTCGTCGACGGCATCGACGTGCGTCTGCAGGACCAGGACGAGCTGTGCGCCCGGATCGGCCTGGTGCCGCAGCAGGCGTACCTGTTCAGCGGCACGATCGCGAGCAACCTGCGCTACGGCAAGCGGGACGCCACCGACGAGGAGCTGTGGGAGGCGTTGCGCATCGCGCAGGCCGACGATTTCGTGGCCGAGCTGGCCGAGGGCCTCGAGGCGCCCGTCGCCCAGGGCGGTACGAACTTCTCCGGCGGACAGCGCCAGCGCCTGGCCATCGCGCGCGCCGTGGTCCGCCGGCCGCAGATCTACGTGTTCGACGACTCGTTCTCGGCGCTGGATCTGGGCACCGACGCGCGGCTGCGTCACGCGCTGCGCCCGACCGTGACGGAAGCGACGGTGATCATCGTGGGTCAACGCGTGTCGACCATCGCCGATGCCGACCAGATCCTGGTCCTCGAGGACGGGGTGACGGTCGGCCTCGGCCGGCACGAGGAGCTGGTCCGCACCTGCCCGACCTACGGCGAGATCGTGCGTTCGCAGCTGCCCGCGGAGTTGAGCGCATGAGCGCGCCGATGGGCGCCGGGGCGCCCGGTCAGAAGTCGAAGAACTTCCGTGCCGCGATGAAGCGGCTCGTCGAGCAGTTGCGTCCGGAGAAGACCCGCGCGATCGGCATCCTGGCGGTCACCGTCGCCAGCATCGTGCTGTCGGTGATCGGGCCGAAGATCCTCGGCCGGGCTACCGACCTGATCTTCGCCGGTGTGATCGGCCGCCAGCTGCCGCCGGGCATCAGCAAGGACCAGGCGGTGGCCGCGCTGCGCGCCGAGGGCAACTCGACCTTCGCCGACATGGTGTCGGGCATGAGCGTCACCCCGGGCCACGGCATCGACTTCGGCGCGGTCGCGAACGTGCTGGCGCTGGCGATGGCCGTGTACGTGCTGTCCTCCGTGCTCGCCTGGGCGGGGGCGTACCTGCTCAACATCGTCGTGCAGCGGACCGTCTACCGGCTCCGGGCCCAGGTGGAGGCGAAGCTGCACCGGGTGCCGCTCGGCTACTTCGACCGGCAGCCGCGCGGCGAACTGCTCAGCCGCGTCACCAACGACATCGACAACATCCAGATGACGTTGGGCCAGACGATGAGCCAGCTGGTCACCTCGGTCCTGACGGTCTTCGGCGTGCTGGCGATGATGTTCGTGATCTCGCCGACCCTGACCGGGGTGTCACTGATCGTGGTGCCGATCTCGTTCATCATCGTCGCGATCGTCGGCCGCCGGTCCCAGCGCCACTTCAAGGCGCAGTGGATGGAGACGGGCCGGCTGAACTCGCAGATCGAGGAGACCTACAGCGGCCACGTGCTGGTGCGCGTGTACGGCCACCAGGGCGAGGTCGAGCGCGACTTCGGCGACCGCAACCAGAAGCTGTACGAGGCCGGCTTCGGCGCGCAGTTCCTGTCCGGACTGATCATGCCGCTGATGAGTTTCGTCGGGAACCTGATCTACGTGGCCGTGGCGGTGATCGGCGGCCTGAAGGTCGCGAACGGGTCCATGTCGCTCGGCAACGTGCAGGCGTTCATCCAGTACTCGCGGCAGTTCAGCCAGCCGCTCACCCAGATCGCGTCGATGGCCAACAGCCTGCAGTCCGGCGCCGCGTCCGCCGAGCGGGTCTTCGAACTGCTCGACGAGCCGGAGCAGACCCCGGACCCCGAGGTGCCGGTCTCTCCGGGCCCTACCACCCGCGGCCGGGTCGAGTTCGAGCACATCTCGTTCCGCTACCAACCGGACACCCCTCTGATCGAGGACCTGTCGCTGGTCGCCGAGCCCGGCCAGACGGTTGCGATCGTCGGCCCGACAGGTGCCGGCAAGACCACGCTGGTGAACCTGATCATGCGGTTCTACGAACTCGACGCGGGACGGATCACCCTCGATGGGGTCGACGTGGCGCAGATGCGCCGGTCGGACCTGCGCGGCCGGGTCGGCATGGTCCTGCAGGACACCTGGCTGTTCGGCGGCACCATTCGCGACAACATCGCCTACGGACGGCCGGACGCGAGCGAGGAGGACATCGAACGCGCTGCGCAGGCCACGTTCGTCGACCGCTTCGTGCACACCCTGCCCGACGGGTACGACACCGTCATCGACGAGGAGGCCGGCAACGTCAGCGCGGGCCAGAAGCAGCTGATCACCATCGCCCGGGCCTTCCTGGCGCAGCCGTCGCTGCTGATCCTCGACGAGGCCACCAGTTCGGTCGACACCCGCACCGAGGCGCTGGTGCAGCACGCGATGGCGGCGCTGCGCAGCGACCGGACGAGCTTCATCATCGCGCACCGGCTCTCCACGATCCGCGACGCCGACCTGATCCTGGTGATGGAGAAGGGGCAGATCGTCGAGCAGGGCACGCACGCCGAACTGCTCGAGCGCGAGGGTGCCTACGCGCGGCTGTACAACGCGCAGTTCGTGGGTGCGATCAGCTGACCCGGCGCGGTGCCGGCCGGCCGAACGTGGCCGGCCGGCACCCCGTCACGGTGCGCTGACGTCGTCGAGTGCCGCGACGATCGCCGTCGGCAGCACCAGGTCCTCGGCGGCGAGGGCCCCGGTCAGCTGGGCGCTGTCGCGCGCGCCGACGATCGCCGAGACGACCCCGGGCCGGTCCCGGACCCAGGCCAGCGCGACGGCCAGCGGCGAGGTCCCGAGGCCGTCCGCGGCGGTGGCGACCGCCTCCACGACCCGCACCGCCGACCCGCGCAGATAGCCGTGCACCTCGTCGGCGAGCTGGTCGCTGGCGCCGCGCGAGTCGGCGGGCACGCCGTCGCGGTATTTACCGGTGAGCACGCCGCGGGCCAGCGGCACCGCCGCGAGCACGCCGACCCGGTGGTGGTCGGCGGCGGCGAGCAGGTCGTGTTCGATGTCGCGGGAGAGCAGTGAGTATTCCGCCTGCGCGGCGACCGGCCGGCAGTGCGGGAAGTCGCGCGCCGCGCCGGCGAGGGTGGCCAGCTGCCAGCCCAGGTGCCCGCGCACGCCGACATAGCGGGCCTTGCCGGCGAGCACCGCGGATTCGAGGGTGGCCGCCACCTCGTCTATCGGCGTCATCGGGTCCCACCCGGCGACGTGCCACAGGTCGAGATGGTCGGTGCCGAGTTCGCGCAGCGTCCCATCGAGCTGGCCGAGCAGCGCCCGACGGGAGCAGTCGATCAGGCCCTGCTGGCCGGAGCCGCGCGTGCCGTTGTCGATGCCGGAGGACGCGCTGAGCACGACCGCCGAGCGGGGGACCACATCGCCGAGCAGTTCGCCGAGCACCCGTTGCGCGGCGCCCTCCCCGTAGCCGGGGGAGGTGTCGACGAGGGTGCCGCCGGCCTCGACGAAGCCCGCCAGCTGCGCGGCCGCCTCGTCGCCGTCCGTCTCGCGACCCCAGGTGAGTGTGCCCAGCCCGACCCGGGACACCCGCAGGCCGCTGTCGCCGACGATCGCGTACTTCATTTCAGGAGCTCCACAAGTCCAGGACATTAACGGGACTGCACCTCGGGTGCGGTGATGCCACGCCGTCCGATCGGGTCACACCTACGCTGGTGGTCATGACGGTGATACTGCTGCGCCACGGGCGTTCGACGGCCAACACCTCGCAGACGCTCGCCGGCCGCAGCCCGGGGGTCGGGCTCGACGAGCGGGGCAGCGCGCAGGCGCGCGGTCTGGTCGGCCGGATGGCGGGTCTGCCGATCGCCGCGGTGGTGACCTCGCCGTTGCAGCGGTGCCAGGAGACGGTCGAGCATCTCGCGGACGCGCTGGCGCTCACCCCGATCCTCGACGAGCGTCTGATCGAGGTGAACTACGGCGACTGGACCGGCCGACGGCTCGAGGACCTGGTCAAGGAGCCGCTGTGGCGAGTTGTGCAGCAGCACCCCTCGGCGGCGGTGTTCCCCGGCGGGGAGGGGCTCGCGCAGGTGCAGGCGCGGGCGGTCTCCGCGATCCGCGAGCACGACGCGCGCCTGCGCGCCGAGCACGATGCCGACACGCTGTGGGTGGCCTGCAGCCACGGAGACGTGATCAAGGCGGTGCTGGCCGACGCGTTCGGCACCCACCTGGACGGATTCCAGCGGATCGTCGCGGAACCCTCGTCGGTGAGCGTGGTGCGCTACACCGAGACGCGTCCGTTCGTGCTGCACATGAACGACACCGGTTCCGACCTGTCGGGCCTGGCGCCGGCGCACAACGGCGCCCGCATCGAGGCGGAGACGAGCGGCGCGGCACGCGACTCCGATGCTGTGGTCGGCGGTGCGGTGTGACGCGGGAAGGTGCGGTGTGAGTCGGGAAGCGGACGCGCCACGGTCCGGTTGTGACAACCGGACGCCGGTAGCTGGATAACATTGGAGGTGCCATGCCACGCGCCATTCACATCTTCCGCAGTCCAGACCGGTTCATCGCGGGCACCGTGGGCGAACCCGGTGACCGCGCCTTCTATCTGCAGGCCGTCCACGATGCCCGGGTGGTCAGCGTGCTGCTCGAGAAGCAGCAGGTGCAGGTGCTCGCCGACCGCGTCGGCGCCCTGCTCGAGGAGGTCCACCGCCGGTTCGGCACCGCGATCCCCCCGCAGGAGATCGCGGTCGGGGACACCCGGCCGCTGGTGATGCCGATCGACACCGAGTTCCGGGTGGGCACGATGGGCCTGGGCTGGGATTCGGACGCGGGCACCGTGGTGGTCGAACTGCTCGCGGTCACCGAGGGCGAGTTCGACGAGTCGGTGGTGCTCGACGACACCGAGGACGGACCCGACGCGGTCCGCGTGTTCCTCACCCCGGCGCAGGCCCGCGAGTTCGCGGCCCGCAGCGAACTGGTCATCGCCGCCGGGCGGGCGCCCTGCCCGCTGTGCGGGGAACCGCTCGATCCGGAGGGACACATGTGTGTGCGCACCAACGGGTATCGGCGTGGCACGGCGTTCGGTCAGGTGACCGAGCCGGAGCCCGAGGACGAGGGCGACTAGCCGGCCGTGACGACCACCCGGGACCTGCTCACCCGCGGGGAGCTGAGCGTCGTCGGCCGCCTGACGACGGCCAGCAACGCCACGCTCGTGTGCGATGCGGAACTCGACGGGACGCGGATCCGGTGCGTGTACAAGCCGATCCGCGGTGAACGCCCCCTCTGGGACTTCCCGGACGGTTCGCTGGCCGGCCGTGAGGTCGCGTCCTTCCGCGTCTCCGAGGCGCTCGGCTGGTCGGTGGTGCCGCTGACCGTGCTGCGCGACGGCCCGTTCGGCACCGGAATGGTGCAGCAGTGGATCGACGGCCGCGAGCCGGACGACGACCGACTGGACTTGGTCGACCTGTGCCCGGTCGACGCCGTGGCCGACGGCATGCTCCCGGTGCTGCGGGCCTACGACGCCGACGGCGAGCCGGTGGCGCTCGTGCACGCCGACGACGGCCGGCTGCAGCGCATGGCGGTCTTCGACGCGATCATCAACAACGCCGACCGCAAGGGCGGACACATCATCGAGACGCCCGACGGGCACGTGTACGGCGTCGACCACGGAATCTGCCTGCACACCGACGACAAGCTGCGCACGGTGCTGTGGGGCTGGGCGGGCAAGCCGGTGCCGCCGGAGTTGCTGGCCGACATGCGCGGGCTGTCGGCGCGGCTCGGCCGACCCGACGACGCGCTGGTGCGCGGGCTCGGCGAGCTGATCAGCGCCGCCGAGGTGGCGGCGCTGGGGGAGCGGGCGCGGGACCTTGTCGCGCACGGCCGGATGCCGATGCCCGGTCTCGGCCACCCGATCCCGTGGCCCCCCTTCTGAGTGCGACCACATAGGCTGGCCGCATGCAGTCCTGGTCCGACACCGACGTGCCCACCGTTCCCGGAGAGGGGCCCGCCCTCCGGCTCTACGACACCTCGGACCGGCAGGTCCGCCCGGTGACTCCCGGACCCACCGCGACCATGTACGTCTGCGGTATCACCCCGTACGACGCCACCCACCTCGGCCACGCCGCCACCTATCTGGCGTTCGACCTGGTCAACCGGATGTGGCGCGACGGTGGCCACGACGTGCACTACGTGCAGAACGTCACCGACGTCGACGACCCGCTGTTCGAGCGTGCCGCCCGCGACGGTGAGGACTGGATCGTGCTCGGCATGCGGGAGACCGCGCTGTTCCGTGAGGACATGGAGGCGCTGCGGGTGCTCCCGCCGCGCGACTACATCGGCGCGGTCGAGTCGGTCGACGAGGTCGTCGAGTTGGTCGAGAAGCTGATGGCCTCCGGAGCCGCCTACGTCGTCGACGACGCGGAGTACCCCGACATCTACTTCCGGGCCGACGCCACCGAGCAGTTCGGCTACGAGTCCGGCTACGACCGCGCGACCATGGAGCGCTTCTTCGCCGAGCGGGGCGGCGACCCCGACCGTGCCGGCAAGCAGGACCCGATCGACGCGCTGATCTGGCGGGCCGCCCGCCCGGGCGAGCCGTCGTGGCCGTCGCCGTTCGGGCCGGGCCGCCCCGGCTGGCACATCGAGTGCTCGGTGATCGCCCTGAACCGGATCGGCGAGGGGTTCGACGTGCAGGGCGGCGGCAGCGACCTGATCTTCCCGCACCACGAGTACTCGGCCGCGCACGCCGAGGCGGCGACCGGCGAGCGCCGCTTCGCGCGGCACTACGTGCACACCGGCATGATCGGCCTGGACGGCGAGAAGATGTCCAAGAGCCGCGGCAACCTGGTGTTCGTGTCCAAGCTGCGCGGCGAGGGCGTGGACCCGATGGCGATCCGGCTGGGCCTGTTCGCCGGGCACTACCGCACAGACCGAGCCTGGACCGACGCGGTGCTCGCGCAGGCGCAGGACCGGCTCGAGCGGTGGGGCCGGGCGGTGTCGCTGTCATCGGGCCCGAACGCGCAGGACACGGTCGCCCGACTGCGTCAGCATCTGGCCGACGACCTGGACACCCCGAAGGCGCTGGCCGCGGTCGACGGCTGGGCGCGCGAGGCGATCGAGCACGGCGGCCGCGACGAGGGCGCGCCGGCGCTGGTGGCCGCCGCGGTCGACGCGTTGCTGGGTGTGCGCCTGATCTGACGGCCGGGCCAGGCGGTCGGTCAGCGCGGGACGGGCCGGCGCCAGGTGGATCCGTCGGCGGCGAGACGGTCGCCCAACCGGTCGGCCGCGGCCTCGTCGCGGAACGGTCCGGACAGCAGGTCCGCGTACAACTGACCCATCGCGACCAGGCGGAGCCCGCCGGTGCCCTGACGCAACCGGTCGAACACCACCGCGGACCAGGGGGTCGCGACGACGACGTCGCCGTCGCGGTCGACCGGATGCAGGTTCAATGCGGCGGCCAGTGCGTCGACGTCGTCGGCGTACAGCTGCAGGCGGCCCCCGTGCGGGTGCGCACCGCCCAGGTCCTCGGCCGCGCCGAGACCGCTGACCGCATAGCCCAGACCGGCGCTCCCGGCCAATGCGCGGAGCGTCGCCTCCAGTCCGTCGCGGGCGGCGAACTGTCTTGTGACGCAACGCTTCCGCTCGTCGGCCCAGGCCCGCAGCATCGGCTGCCACCGCACCACGGTGATCGGGCCGCGCGGCACCCGCCGGATCAGTTCACGCTCCTCGAGCACCTCGACGACGCGGTAGGCGGCGCCGGTGGAGGTGCCGGAGATCCGGATCAGCTCCGGGACGGTCAGCTCGCCGGCGTGTTCGGCCAGTGCCCGCACCACGCGGTCGCTGGGTTCTCCGGTGAACACACCGGACGGCCGGCCGGGGCCGCGCCAGGGATCCGCGTCCGCGCCCCGGCTCCGCACCCAGATCGCGGGGCGGTCCGCGACGAGGCTCAGGTTGCCGGTCGCGTCGGCGTAGCTGATCCGGTGGTCGTCGAGCTGGCGGCGTACCGGATCGGACAGGTAGTGGGCGCAGACGAATCCGCGGTCGCCGGACCCCAGTTCCGCCGCGATCCGTGCGACGTCGCCGCTGAGCACCCCACGGGACGCGACGACCGCGTAGGAAACCGCCTCGTCATCCGGCGCGGTGACCACGATGCGGTTCGGCGCGGCGGGGGAGCGGGCGGTGTCCGAGGCGATCGTCCAGCCGTGGGGCAGGCAGGCCTCCAGCCCGGCCAGCGCCTGCCGGTAGATGTCGATGTAGCGGTGCGGGCGATGGGCCGCGGCGGATTCGGGCGACATGATGATCATCATAGTCGAAGTCCGACCGATACGGAAGTGTATGAATCTCCGAATCTCGGTCGGCTGCGGGAGCCAACTGATGGAGCGGGTGCGAGGTGCGCCCTGGCGGGCACACCCCACACCAGGCACCGAGGGGAGGGCGGCGCATCGGCGCCGGTCGCGGCCGGTCAGGGCGCGTTCAGTGCCCGAACCCGCCCGGTCCGCGCCGGCGCAGGTAGCGCTCGAACTCCGCGGCGAGGGCGTCGCCGTCGATCTTGGAGAGAGCCTCGGACATGTCGATTTCGGCGTCGCCGCGCTCCTCGAGCGTGCGCACGTATTCGGCGATCTCCTCGTCGCCGTGCGTCATCTCGGTGACCGCCTCCTCCCAGTCCTCGGCTTGGGAGGGGAGTTCGCCGAGCGGCACCTCGATGTCGAGGACCTCCTCGACCCGCTCGAGCAGCGCGACCATCGCCTTCGGGTTCGGCGGCTGCGACACGTAGTGCGGGACCGCGGCCCAGAACATGACCGCGGGAATACCGGCGCGCACGCAGGCGTCCTGCAGGACGCCGGTGATGCCCGTGGGCCCCTCGTAGCGGGTCTGTTCGAGGTTGAACTTGCGGGCGGCCTCGCCGCTGTAGGCGCTGCCGGTGACGGGCACCGGCCGCGTGTGCGGGGTGTCGGCCAGCAGGGCACCGAGCAGGACCACGGTGCCGACCTGCACGCGTTCGAAGATCGACAGCAGTTCGTGGCAGAAGGTGCGCCAGCGCATGTTCGGCTCGATGCCGCGCACCAGCACGATGTCGCGCGACGACCCGGGCGGCCGACACACCGACAATCGGGTGGCGGGCCAGTCGATCTCGCGGGTGACGCCCTCGATCTGGCGGATCATCGGGCGGTTGACCTGGTAGTCGTAGTAGTCCTCGGAATCGATGTCCACCAGCGGATCGGACTCCCAGATCAGCGCCAGGTGTTCGACCGCGCCACTGGCGGCGTCGCCGGCGTCGTTCCACCCTTCGAAGGCCGCCACCACGATGGGGTCGCGCAGCGTCGGGAGCTCGTCGTCACTCACAGCACCAGCCTACGATCACCGCCGTTGGTTTCGACCATTACGCTGGTAGCCATGTCTGCCGCCAAAACCTCGTCCCTGCTCGATGCGCTCTCGAAGCGTGTTGTCATCGGGGACGGTGCGATGGGCACCATGCTGCAGGCCGCGGACCTGACTCTCGACGACTTCCTCGGCCTCGAGGGCTGCAACGAGATCCTCAACGAGACCAGGCCCGATGTGCTCCGCAACATCCACGCCGCGTACTTCGAGGTCGGTGCCGACGCCGTCGAGACCAACACCTTCGGCTGCAACCTGCCGAACCTGGCCGACTACGACATCGCGGACCGGATCAGGGATCTGGCCGAGCGCGGCACCCGCATCGCCCGTGAGGTCGCCGACGAGGCCGGGCCCGGCCGCGACGGGCTCGGCCGGTTCGTGTTCGGCTCGATGGGGCCGGGCACCAAGCTCCCCACGCTCGGCCACGCGCCCTTCGCGGTGCTGCGCGACGCCTACGCGGAGGCCGCGCTGGGCATGCTCGACGGGGGAGCCGACGCGATCCTCGTCGAGACCTGCCAGGACCTGCTGCAGGCGAAGGCCGCGATCATCGGCAGTCAGCGGGCCATGGACACCGCGGGTCGCCGCATCCCGATCATCACGCACGTCACCGTCGAGACGACCGGCACGATGCTGCTGGGCACCGAGATCGGCGCCGCGTTGACCGCGCTCGAACCGCTCGGCATCGACATGATCGGCCTGAACTGCGCGACCGGCCCGGCAGAGATGAGCGAGCACTTGCGGCACCTGTCGCGGCACTCGCTGCTGCCGGTGTCGGTGATGCCGAACGCGGGCCTGCCGGTGCTGGGCGCCAACGGAGCCGAATACCCGCTCAGCCCGGCCGAATTGGGCGAGGCGCTGGCCGGTTTCGTCGGCGAGTTCGGGCTGTCGATGGTCGGCGGCTGCTGCGGCACCACGCCCGACCACATCCGGCACGTCGTCGAGGCGGTCTCGAAGGTCGAACGCGCCCAGCGCAACCCGAAGCCCGAGCCGGGCGTGTCCTCGCTGTACTCGGCGCTGCCGTTCGAGCAGGACGCGTCGTTCATCGTGATCGGTGAGCGGACGAATTCCAACGGCTCCAAGGCGTTCCGCGAGGCGATGATTGCCGGCGATTACCAGAAGTGCCTGGACACCGCGAAGGACCAGACCCGCGACGGCGCGCACATGCTCGACCTGAACGTCGACTACGTCGGCCGTGACGGCGCCGCCGACATGTCGGAGCTGGCAAGCCGTTTCGCGACCGCGTCCACCCTGCCGATCATGATCGACTCGACGGAGCCGGAGGTGATCCGCGCCGGACTCGAGCACCTGGGGGGCCGGTGCGCGGTCAACTCGGTGAACTACGAGGACGGCGACGGACCCGACTCGCGGTTCCAGAAGATCATGCGGCACGTCGTCGAGCACGGCGCCGCCGTCGTCGCGCTGACCATCGACGAGGAGGGGCAGGCCCGCACCGCGGAACACAAGGTGCGCATCGCCGAGCGGTTGCTCGCCGACTTGACGAGCAACTGGGGCATGACCGACTCCGACGTGATCATCGACGCGCTGACGTTCCCGATCTCCACCGGTCAGGAGGAGGTCCGGCGCGACGGCATCGAGACCATCGAGGCGATCCGGGAACTGAAGAAGCGCCACCCGGACGTGCACTTCACGCTCGGCGTCTCCAACGTCTCGTTCGGCCTGAACCCGGCTGCGCGGCAGGTGCTCAACTCGGTGTTCCTGCACGAGTGCGTGCAGGCCGGCCTGGACACCGCGATCGTGCACGCGTCGAAGATCCTGCCGATGGCGCGGATCCCCGACGAGCACCGCGAGGTTGCGCTGGACCTGGTGTACGACCGTCGCCGCGAGGGTTACGACCCGCTGCAGAAGCTGATGGAACTGTTCGAGGGCGTCTCGGCGGCGTCCGCGCGCGAGACCCGCGCGCAGGAGCTGGCGGCGCTGCCGCTGTTCGAGCGGCTCGAGCGGCGCATCGTCGACGGCGAGCGGGCGGGGCTCGAGGCCGACCTCGACGAGGCCATGACGACGGTTCCCCCGCTGTCGATCATCAACGACACCTTGCTGTCCGGCATGAAGACCGTCGGTGAGCTGTTCGGCTCCGGCCAGATGCAGCTGCCGTTCGTCCTGCAGTCCGCCGAGGTGATGAAGGCCGCGGTGGCGTACCTGGAGCCGCACATGGAGGCGTCCGACGCCGCCGGCAAGGGCCGCATCGTGCTCGCCACCGTCAAGGGCGACGTGCACGACATCGGCAAGAACCTCGTCGACATCATCCTGTCCAACAACGGTTACGAGGTGATCAACCTCGGCATCAAGCAGCCGATCGCGACAATCCTCGAGGCCGCCATCGACAAGAAGGCCGACGCCATCGGCATGTCCGGGCTGCTGGTCAAGTCCACGGTCGTGATGAAGGAGAACCTCGAGGAGCTCAATTCGCGTGGCGTCTCCGGCGACTTCCCGGTGATGCTCGGTGGCGCGGCGCTCACCCGGGCGTACGTCGAGAACGACCTGACCGAGGTCTACGACGGTGAGGTCAGCTACGCCCGGGACGCGTTCGAGGGTCTGCACCTGATGGACACCATCATGGCGATCAAGCGCGGCGAGGGTCCCGACCCGAACAGCCCCGAGGCGATCGCGGCGCGGCAGAAGATCGCCGAACGCAAGGAACGCCACGCGCGGTCCAAGCGGATCGCCGAGGCGCGCCGGGCCAACGAGGCGCCGGTGGTCGTGCCGGAACGCTCGGATGTGGCCGCCGACAACGCCATTCCGACCCCGCCGTTCTGGGGCACCCGGATCAGCAAGGGCATCACGCTGAGCGACTACGCGGGGCTACTCGACGAGCGAGCGCTGTTCCTCGGCCAGTGGGGTCTGCGCGGCCAGCGCAGCGGCGACGGCCCGACCTACGAGGAACTGGTCGAGACCGAGGGTCGTCCGCGACTGCGCTACTGGCTCGATCGCCTTGCCTCCGAAGGTATCCTGGCGCACTCTGCGGTCGTCTACGGGTACTTCCCGGCGGTCTCCGAGGGCGACTCGGTGTTCGTGCTCGAGGGCCCGGCCGGCCTCGGCGAGGCGCCGTCACCGGACGCGCCGGTGCGCTATCGGTTCGACTTCCCGCGCCAGCAGCGCGGGCGGTTCCTGTGCATCGCCGACTTCATCCGCTCGCGCGAAAGCGCCCGCGAGACCGGCCAGGTCGATGTGCTGCCGTTCCAGCTGGTGACGATGGGCAAGCCGATCGCGGACTTCGCCAACGAGCTGTTCGCCGCGAACTCCTATCGCGACTACCTCGAGGTGCACGGCCTCGGCGTGCAGCTGACCGAGGCGCTCGCCGAGTACTGGCACCGCCGCATCCGCGAGGAACTCGTCGTCGCGGACGGATCCGCCGTCGCCGCGCACGATCCGTCGAACGTCGAGGAGTACTTCAAGCTCGGCTACCAGGGCGCGCGGTTCGCGTTCGGCTACGGGGCCTGCCCCGACCTCGAAGACCGCGCCAAGATGATCGCGCTGCTCGAGCCCGAGCGCATCGGGGTCACCTTGTCCGAGGAGCTGCAGCTGCATCCCGAGCAGTCCACGGACGCGTTCGTGCTGCACCACCCCGAGGCGAAGTACTTCAACACGTGAGCGAGACGACCCTCGCGCGTCCGGTCCCGACCGCATCTGCGGTGGGACCGGATGCGGTGTTGTGGGACATGGACGGCACCCTGCTCGACTCCGAGAAGATCTGGGACGTCGCGCTCGACGACCTCGCCGCCGAGCTCGGTGGGGTGCTGTCCGTGCCGACGCGCGCCGCGATGGTCGGCAGCAATATGGCGGTGAGCATCGGCCTGCTGTTCGAGGACCTGGGCCTGCGGCCGGACGACGACGAGCGCCTGCGGGCCGGCCGCTGGCTGCGCGACCACACGGCACAGCTGTTCGCCGAGGGTCTGCCTTGGCGACCGGGCGCCCGCGAGACGCTCGACGTGCTCGGCGCCGCGGGGGTGCCGATGGCGCTGGTCACCAACACGGAGCGCCACCTGACCGAACGCGCCCTCCCGACGCTCGGTGCGCAGCGTTTCGCCGCGGTGGTGTGCGGCGATGAGGTGCCGTCCGGCAAACCCGCCCCCGATCCCTACCTGAGGGCGGCCGGATTGCTGGGCGTCGCGCCCGCGCGGTGCCTGGTGGTCGAGGACTCGCCGACCGGCGCGGCCGCGGCGCGGGCCGCCGGCTGCCCGACCCTGGTGGTGCCGTGCGCGGTTCCGGTGCCCGGAGCCCCGGGAAGGGTGCACCGCGAGTCGCTTGAGGGCATCACGGTCGCGGAGCTGTCGGAGGCATGGCGCTCGGCGTCGCCGCGCTGACCCGGGGTCGCCGCGGCCCGCGCGCATCGAACCGGGACACGGTCGCGTTCACGGCGACGTTGACCCCCAACGCGATCAGTCCGGCGTTGACCCCGAACAGCGGATCGTTGCCGGACCACACCAGCGACACCGTCACGGCGAGCCCGGCGGCCAGCCCGCACACCGCGCCGCGCACCGTCATCGACTTCCACAGCAGCGCCAGCAGCACCGGCGGCACCAGTTGCGCGAACCCCTCATAGGACAGCACCGACAGCCGCACCAGCAGCACCGGCACGAACAGGGCGCCGACGAGCGCGACCAGGCCGACGAGGAAGCAGACCAGCTGTGCGAGCCGCTTCTGACGGGCGTCCGACGCGCGCCGGCCGGTCAGTCCGCCGCCGAGCACCGTCCGGCCCCACATGGTGCCCAGCGCCAGCATGAACACGCTCATCGGCACGATCGCCGACAGTGCGCCCGCCACACCGATCAGCGCGACCACCGGGGCGGGCAGCGAATCGGTGACCAGTGTGTACAGCGCCAGGTCGGAGTCGCGCAGGGCGGGGACCACGAATAGCGCGGCCACCCCGATCATCATCGGGATGAACAGCAGCAGCTGATACCACGGCAGCAGAATCGAGTTGCGCCGCAACGTGTTCGGGTCTTTCGCGCTGAGGTAGGCGGAGACGTTGTTGGGAAAGACGCTGAGCGTCAAGCCGTTGAGCAGCACGGTCGAGACGAACCATGCGCCGCCCAGCGAACCCGAGTGGTGTCCCGGGAAGGTCAGCCACTGCGGCCGCTCGGCGACCATCCGGTCGAGCAACCCGCCGATGCCGTCGAAGTAGTGCCAGGGGAGGTAGATCGCCAGGAACAGCACGACGGCGATGACGAGCACGTCCTTGAGCGCGCTCACCCAGGCCGACCCTCGCAGGCCCGACACCAGGATGAACCCCTCGGCCACCAGGAACGCGATCACCGCCGCGGCCTTCGCGTCCACCGCGCCGTAGGTCATCGCGCCGACGACCGCGCCCATGCCCTGGATCTGCAGCTGGATGTACGGCACCAGGAACACCGTGGCGACCAGCGCGACCAGTACACCCATGCGCCGCGAGGAGAACCGGTGTTCGGCGATGTCGGCCATCGAGACCAGCTGGTGCCGCGACGCGTAGGTCCACATCATCGGCGCGACCACGTAGGCGATCGTGAGGCCGACGGTCAGATAGGCGACCAGGTACAGGATCGGCACCCCGTAGGCGTACGACCATCCGGCCGTACCCAGGAACGAGAAGCTCGTGTAGCTCTCGCCGGCCATCAGCAGCCAGACGAACACGATGCCCAGACGTCGCCCGGACAGCGACCACTCGGTCAGCCCGCCGGCGCGGCCGCGTGCCGACAGGGTGCCGACGACGAGGACGAGCACCATTGCTGCCGCGAAGATCCCGGTCGCGACGGCCGCCGACCCGCTCACGGCTCGTCCGCCGGGACCGGCTCCTCGGCGCCCGACCGGTACAGCGGGTCCAGCCGCGCGATCAGCCACATGATCAGCGGGCTGAGCACGGTGACCGCGGCGATCCAGAAGATCAGGAACGGGACACCGAAGATGCGCGGTTCGATGCGGTCGGCGACCACCGGCGCCAGGCAGTACAACACCGTCGGCACCGGCAGCAGCCAGAGAGAGCGGCGGCGAGGTCGGTGTCGGCGCGACTGATCTCGGGTGCGCGGGCTCACCCGCCGAGCCTGACACAGACCGGCGCGCGGCGGGATGGCACCGCATGAAAGAATCGGTGCTCGTGAAGAGCTTCGACGCCCTGTATGCCGAACTGGCCGACCGCGCTGCGACCCGACCCGAGGGCAGCGGCACCGTCGCGGCGCTCGATGCCGGCGTGCATCACATCGGCAAGAAGGTGATCGAGGAGGCCGGCGAGGTGTGGATCGCCGCGGAGCACGAGAGCGACGAGGCGCTCGCCGGGGAGATCTCCCAGCTGATGTATTGGTCTGCGGTGCTTATGGTCTCGCGTGGGCTGACCCCGGAGGACATCTACCGACATCTGTAGGTAGCTGCCGCCGCCCGGACCCACCACAGATCTCCAGGAGCCATCCGCATGTTGCGTGTCGCCGTTCCGAACAAGGGCTCGCTCTCCGAGTCCGCCGCCGAAATCCTCAGCGAGGCCGGCTACCGCCGCCGGTCCGACGCGAAGGACCTGACCGTCCTCGACCCGGTCAACCAGGTCGAGTTCTTCTTCCTGCGTCCTAAGGACATCGCCATCTACGTCGGCTCGGGTGAGCTGGACCTGGGCATCACCGGCCGGGACCTGGCGCTCGATTCGGGTGCTCCGGTGCGCGAGCGGCTCTCGCTGGGCTTCGGCCGGTCCAACTTCCGGTACGCCGGGCCGAAGGGCCGCGAGTGGAAGGCCGAGGACCTCGCCGGGCTGCGCATCGCCACCTCCTACCCGAACCTGGTGCGCGCGGACCTCGCCGCGCGCGGCGTCGAGGCGACGATCATCCGACTCGACGGTGCAGTGGAGATCTCGATCCAGCTCGGCGTCGCCGACGCCATCGCCGACGTCGTCGGCTCCGGCCGCACCCTGCGCCAGCACGACCTCGCCGCGTTCGGCGACGTGCTGTGCGCCTCCGAGGGCGTGCTGATCGAGCGGGAGACCGTGGATCCGGCGGACGAGCCGGACGAGGCCAACCGCAAGGCCCGCAATCAGCTGACCGCGCGGATCCAGGGTGTGGTGTTCGCCCAGCAGTACCTGATGCTCGACTACGACTGCCCGCGCGAGTTGCTCGAGGCGGCGACCACGGTGACCCCGGGGCTGGAGTCGCCGACGGTGGCCCCGCTGGCCGATCCGGAGTGGGTCGCGGTGCGCGCCATGGTCGCCCGCACCGAGGTCAACACCATCATGGACGCGCTCGCCGAGATCGGCGCCCGGGCGATCCTCGCCTCGGACATCCGTTCCTGCCGGATGTGACGTCGGTGCCGGGGGCGGGGACCGGGTCCGGTCAGCGCGACCGGACCAGCACGGTCTGCGCCGACCGGCCGACCGGCCCCGACTCGTCGTAGAGGATCCCCGCGCACATGCCGACCCCGTCCGGGCCGACGGAGGTCTCGGCGCTGATCCCGATCCAGTCGCCGACCGGCACGCGGTGCAGGTGCACGGTCAGGTCGGTGTTGAGGAACGTCCACTTGCGGAAGTCGAGTTTGGAGCCGACCCCGTTGGCGACGTCGACGACCGCGAAGAGGTTCTGCATCTGGGACAGCGGTTCGTCCGCGACGAGCGCCGCGCGGGTGCGGATCCAGGCGCGCCCCGGCTCGGCGGTTCCGGGGGTGCTCACCCAGTGCCAGTCGACAGCGTCGAGATAGCCGCCGGACACGCCCCAGTCGAATCCGCGCGCCGTGCCGTCGCCGGCGGGCATGGGCGGGTCGTAGGCGCTCTCGACGGCGGTGGTGTCCCCGGCCGCCATCCGCCAGCCCCGGGCGGACGCAACCGGGCGGAAGGTGCCGTCGCCGGGATGGGCCAGCAACTCCGCGGCGACCAGTTCGATGTTGCGCCCGGGACGCTCGATCCACGAGCGCACCCGGATCTCCGTCAACGGGACCGGCCCGAGGATCTCCACCGATACCCGGGTCAGCCGGGTGTTCTCGCGGGGACAGCAGCGTTCGAGCGCGCGCACCAGCAGCGCCGCCGGCGGGGACCCGTGCTGCATGGTCTCTGCCCACAGGCTGATCGTCGACGGCGAGGGTGCGAAACGTTCGATTCCGTCCTCGTCCGCGGGCAGCGGGCGGTAGAACGGTTCGTGGTCGAGCGGTCGCGGGTCGCCCATCGTCGAGATCCTCACTCCGTGTCCGGCGGTTTCTGAGCGGAGGGGACACCCTCCGGCCACCCAGGGTAGGCGGGCGCCCGGCCGCCGAACGCGGGACACCGCGCCTTGTGGTCGCACCAGTTGCACCAGCGGCCGGGCGCCGGCGGGAACTCGCCGGTCGCCCCGGACTCGCGAATGGTCTCCCACAGTGAGGCGAGGATCCGTTCGAAGCGCTCCAACTCATCCCGCTCGGGCGCGTACGCCAGTGTCGTCCCGTCGCCGAGGTAGAGCAGCCGCAACTCGCCAGGCACCCGGCCGTGCAGGTGCATCAGCACGAGCGCATAGAACTTCAGCTGGAACAGCGCCTCGGTCTCTCCGGACGGACCTGGGGAGCGGCCGGTCTTGTAGTCGATCACGGTCAGCGCACCCGCCTCGGACACGTCGACCCGGTCGACGAAGCCGCGCAGCACGAGTCCGCCGTCCAGTTCCACCTCGACCGGCAGCTCACACGACTGCGGCTGCACCTCGACAGGGTCCTCCATCGTGAAGTACCGCTCGAGCAGCCGCCGGGCGTCCGGCAGCAGGTCCGCGAGCTGCTGTGCCGCGGCGAGCTCGGGCCGCTCGACGGCGAGCCGCGCCCAGGCCGGCTCGAGCAGGTCCAGGGCCCGGTCTCGGTCGCGCTCCCCGGCGGGCAGCACATAGATCTGTTCCAGCGCGGCGTGCACCAGGATGCCCCTGGCCTGGGCGGCCGACGGCGCCTCCGGAAGCCGGTCGATCGCCCGGTAGCGGTAGAGCAGCGGACACCGCTTGAAGTCGGCCGCGCGCGACGGGGACAGCGCCGGCCGGCGCCGGCCGGTCGCGGCTGCCGGGTCGTCATCGCCGGACGCAGCCGGCGTCTGCGGGATCTGCTCGATGGTCACGATACGGACAGTAGGCCCGGACTCCGACAGCTTCGGTCCCCGGCGGGCGCGCTGTCGCGGGGTCCGCATCGGACCCGAGTGGTCGACCTGGCAGGCTGTACGGCGGCCCCGGCGACGTGACCGGGTCCGCTCGTCCCACCGATCAGGAGCAGATCAGCGCATGTCCGACGTCACCGAGTCGACGAACCCCCAGCGACCGGTCGGACCCTTCCGGGTGGGCGATCGGGTGCAGCTGACCGACGCGAAGAACCGCAAGTACACGGTCGTGCTCGAGCCCGGCAAGGAGTTCCACACCCACCGCGGCGGGATCCTGCACGACGACCTGATCGGCACCGACGAGGGCACGGTGGTGACCTCCACCAACGGCACCCCGTACCTGGCGCTGCGGCCGCTGCTGACCGACTACGTGCTGTCGATGCCGCGCGGCGCGCAGGTGATCTACCCGAAGGATGCGGCACAGATCGTGCACGAGGGCGACGTGTTCCCCGGCGCGCGGGTGCTCGAGGCCGGTGCCGGATCGGGCGCCCTCACGTGTTCGCTGCTGCGTGCGGTCGGCCCGTCGGGCACGGTGCTCTCCTACGAGGTGCGCGAGGACCACGCCGAGCACGCGGTGCGCAACGTCGAGACGTTCTTCCGGGGGAAGCCGGAGAACTGGGACCTGACGATCGGGGACGTGGCCGACTTCGACGCCGCGGCGGCCGGCGGCAAGGTCGACCGGGTCATCCTGGACATGCTGGCGCCGTGGGACGCGCTGCCGGCCGTGTCGAAGGCGCTGGTCCCCGGCGGCGTACTGATCGTCTACGTTGCGACGGTCACCCAGCTCTCGAAGGTGGTGGAGGCGCTCCGTGAGCAGGAGTGCTGGACCGAGCCGCGCTCGTGGGAGTCGATGGTCCGGGACTGGCACGTGGTCGGCTTGGCGGTGCGGCCCGAGCATCGCATGCAGGGGCACACGGCCTTTCTGGTCAGCGCCCGGCGCCTCGCCGAGGGCACCGTCACCCCGAAGCCGCAGCGCCGGCCCAGCAAGGGCTGACGCCCGCCGGGCGGGTCAGCTCGGGGCGGCCATCTCCGGGGTGCAGACGAACTGCGCGAAGGTCTTCGCGATCAGGCAGGTCCCCGCGTTGTCGAGTTGCCAGTGCCCGTCGACCTCGTGCCAGGTCATGGTCTGCAGTGGCGCGACGCCCTTGGGGCTGTTCGCGACGACGGTCGCGGTCGCGGTGTCGCCGACACGGTGCACGTTGGTGACCTGATAGGTGATGGCGCCGTACCCGGGCTGAGCCGACTCGATCGCCTCCAATGCCGGTGCCAGCGCGGGACCGCCCTCGACCACCGCTTCCCGGTCGGACAGCGAGGCCTCGGAGTTGGTGACGGTCTGCAACGTCTGCTGCAGGTCCTGCGGCGCGGGACTGACCGCGCCGGTGACCGGGGTCGGCGACGGGGCCTCCGAATTGACGTAGGAGGCGCAGGCCGGGGTCGCGAGCGCGACGGCGGCGAGGGTGGCGACCAGGGCGGAGCTGCGGGCGAGGGATCTGCGATTGCTCACGATGAGGCCTTCCTGCGAAGTCACGACGAGCGATCCTCTGCGGCGAAGCTAACACGCGCGGGGCGGCGTCGGAGGGCAATCGCGGCCGGATAGCATCGACCGCGATGTCTGCCGGTTCCCCAGTCCGTACCCCGCGCTCGACCGGGGTCGCCCCGTCCACCGCGCATCCGGTGCGGGAGTTGATCACGGCGCGCCTGGCCTCGGGCAGCCGCCCGCACGGCCGGTCCGACGACGCCCGCCTGGCCCTGGTGATCGAGGGTGGCGGCGGTCGCGGCGCGTACTCGGGCGGCATGGTGTTGGCGCTCGAACAACTGGGCCTGACCGACTGTTTCGACGACGTGTACGGCGCGTCCGCCGGCGCGCTCAACGGGGTCTGGCTGCTCGCCCGGGACGCCGCCGCGGGTATGTCGATCTGGTGGGACCCGGCGGTGATCCGGCGGGTCACCAATTTCTGGTCGCCGTTGCGGGGACGTCCGGTGGTGGACAACGAGTACCTGGTCGACACCGTCTGCCACGACCTGGTTCCGCTGGATTGTGCTGCGGTGCTGGCCCATCCGGTGCGTTTCCACCCGCTGGCGACCTGTGTCGACACCGGCGAGTCGGTGGACCTGCACGCGCATCTGGCTGACCAGGACAGCCTGCGGCGGGCGTTGCGCGCGAGCGCCGGCATGCCCTTGCTGTCGGGGCGACCGGTACCCGTGGGCGGGCGCAGATTCCTCGACGCCGGGATCAGCCAGCCCGTTCCCGTGCACACCGCGGTCGCCGACGGCGCCACCCACGTGCTGGTGCTGCGCACCCGGATCTCCACCCAGGTTCCCGAACCGATCGGCCCGCTGCAGCGCCGATTCATGCGCGCGCACCTCGCCCGTAAGGCGCCCGGCACTGTGGAGGTGTGGTCCGACCGGTTCGCGAGGGAGTGTGCGGACGAGCGGTTCTTCGCCGAGCACGACGCGAACCCGCTGTCCGCGCCGAGCGTGCTGCAGATCCGCCCGCCCGACTCGGCGTCCCGGGTGCTGCGCAACGACCGCGATGCGACCCAGCTGCGCCGGGCAGTGGAGATCGGCCGCCGGGCGACGCTGGCGGCGTTCGAGGCGTCTGTACCCCACTCCGGTTCGCGGTCCGGTCGTGAACTCGCCTGCGAGCGATAGCGCGTCACATCCCATTTGGTCGGCGATCCCGGTAGCGTTGAATCAAAGGAACGGGAGGAGTCGCACATGAGCGGGCCAGAACGTCCCTCCGATGACCGGAGTGGTGTCGAACAACACGGTGCCGATCAGTTGGCCGCCCTGCGAGCGGAGACGGAGACGCTGCGCCGTCAGCTCGCCGAATCACCGCGTCAGGTACAAGATCTCGAAGCGCGGGTCGACTCGCTGTCGATACGCAATGCGAAGCTGATGGACACGCTCAAGGACGCGCGCAACCAGTTGCTCGCGCTGCGCGAAGAGGTCGACCGCCTCGGCCAGCCGCCCAGCGGCTACGGGGTCATGCTCAGCGGCTACGACGACCAGACCGTCGACGTGTTCACCTCCGGGCGGAAGATGCGTCTGACCTGCTCACCCAACGTCGACTCGGCGAGCCTGCACCGCGGCCAGACGGTCCGGCTGAACGAGGCCATGACGATCGTCGAAGCCGGCGACTTCGAGAGCGTGGGGGAGATCTGCACGCTGCGCGAGGTCCTCGACGACGGCACGCGGGCACTCGTGGTCGGGCATGCCGACGAGGAGCGCATCGTGTGTCTGTCTGCCCCGCTGGTGGCCGAGTTCCTCACCGACGTGGAGAACCGGCCCGACGGCGACAAACGCCGCCTGCGCGCCGGAGATTCGCTGCTGGTCGACACCAAGGCCGGATACGCCTTCGAGCGCATCCCGAAGGCCGAGGTCGAGGATCTGGTGCTCGAAGAGGTGCCCGACGTCGGCTACAACGACATCGGCGGCCTGGGCAGACAGATCGAACAGATCCGAGACGCGGTCGAGCTCCCGTTCCTGCACAAGGACCTGTTCCATCAGTACGCCCTGCGCCCGCCGAAGGGCGTACTGCTCTACGGGCCGCCCGGATGCGGAAAGACGCTGATCGCGAAGGCCGTCGCCAACTCGCTCGCCAAGAAGATCGCCGAGGCGCGCGGGCAGGACAGCAAGGACGCGAAGTCCTACTTCCTGAACATCAAGGGCCCGGAACTGCTCAACAAGTTCGTCGGCGAGACCGAACGCCACATCCGGCTGATCTTCCAGCGGGCCCGCGAGAAGGCGTCCGAGGGCACGCCGGTGATCGTGTTCTTCGACGAGATGGACTCCATCTTCCGCACCCGCGGATCGGGCGTGTCGTCGGACGTGGAGACGACGGTCGTGCCGCAGTTGCTCAGCGAGATCGACGGTGTCGAGGGCCTCGAGAACGTCATCGTCATCGGTGCGTCGAACCGTGAGGACATGATCGATCCGGCGATCCTTCGGCCGGGCCGGCTGGACGTCAAGATCAAGATCGAGCGTCCCGACGCGGAGGCGGCGCAGGACATCTTCTCGAAGTACCTGACCGATGCCTTACCGGTGAACCAGGACGACGTCGACGAGTTCAACGGCGACCGCACGGCCTGCGTGCAGGCGATGATCACCCGGGTCGTCGACCGGATGTACGCCGAAAGCGAGGAGAACCGCTTCCTCGAGGTCACCTACGCCAACGGCGACAAGGAGGTCCTGTACTTCAAGGACTTCAACTCCGGCGCGATGATCCAGAACATCGTGGACCGGGCCAAGAAGTACGCGATCAAGGCGGTTCTCGAGACCGGATCGTCCGGTCTGCGCGTGCAGCACCTGTTCGACTCGATCGTCGACGAGTTCTCCGAGAACGAGGACCTGCCGAACACCACCAACCCCGACGACTGGGCCCGGATCTCGGGCAAGAAGGGCGAGCGGATCGTCTACATCCGCACGCTGGTCACCGGCAAGAACGCCAGCGCCAGCCGGGCGATCGACACCGAGACCAACACCGGTCAGTACCTGTAGTCAGCACGAGCGCATCGGCACCGACACTGCCGCCCGCCGGTTCACCAACCGCCGGGCGGCAGTGTCGCGAGCAGCGCCCGCGTGTCCGGCACGAATGGCCACTGCGCGTCGGCGAGGTGCGCGGCGAGGTCCACACGGGTCCACCAGCCTCCCTCGGCGATCTCGCTGGCCTGGTGCACGATCGGGCCGTCGTACTCGGTGACGAACGCGAACAGGTGACAGCGCAACGCCATACCCGCCCAGGTTCCGTCCCACGAGCATCGGGCGAGCGGGCGCAACGCCGCACCGGTGACCCCCAGTTCCTCGCCCAACTCGCGGGCCGCGGCCTGCTCGGGCAGTTCCCCGGGGTCGAGCACACCGCCGGCCAGGCAGTCGTACAAACCGGGGAACACCGCCTTCGTATCGGTGCGCCGGTGCACGTAGACGCGCCGCAGGTCGCCCGACCGGACCATCACCCCGGCGCTGGCGTGCCACAGCCCCTCGGCGTAGACGCGGGAGCGCGGCGCGGTGCCCGTCGGCGTGCCGTCGGCGTCGAACACGGCGACCACCTCGTCGGCCGGGGACCCACCCGACCCGGCCCGGTCCGCATCTGGTCGATCGGAACCGGGGTCCTCGGGCGAGCGCATGGCGACCATCGTGGCACGCCGGCGGGCACGGCTCGCACCGGCGTCTGCGCGCGGTGATCGGCACCCGGGCCGGGTGAGCATCTAGGCTCGGGGAATGCAGCGGATCATGGGCATCGAGGTGGAGTACGGGATCTCGTCACCGCAGGACCGGACCGCCAATCCGATCCTGACGTCCACACAGGCCGTGCTGGCCTACGCGGCGGCGGCCGGTGTGCCACGGGCGAAGCGGACCCGGTGGGACTACGAGGTCGAGTCGCCGTTGCGCGACGCGCGCGGATTCGACCTGGGACGCCTCGGCGGCCCGGCACCGGTGATCGACGCCGACGAGATCGGTGCCGCCAACATGATCCTCACCAACGGCGCGCGGCTGTACGTGGACCATGCGCACCCCGAGTACTCGGCACCCGAGGTCACCGACCCGCTCGACGCGGTCATCTGGGACAAGGCAGGCGAGCGGGTCATGGAGGCCGCGGGGCGTTTCGCCTCGTCGGTGCCGGGCAACCCGAAACTGCAGCTGTACAAGAACAACGTCGACGGCAAGGGCGCCTCGTACGGCACCCACGAGAATTATCTGATGAACCGGCAGACGCCGTTCGCCGACGTCGTCACCGGGCTCACGCCGTTCTTCGCGTCGCGGCAGGTGATCTGCGGGTCGGGCCGGGTGGGCATCGGCCAGTCCGGGGAGGACGCGGGCTTCCAGTTGTCGCAGCGGGCCGACTACATCGAGGTCGAGGTGGGGCTCGAGACCACCCTCAAACGGGGCATCATCAACACCCGCGACGAGCCGCACGCGGACGCCGAGAAGTACCGCCGACTGCACGTGATCATCGGCGACGCCAACCTGGCCGAGACGTCCACCTACCTGAAGGTGGGGACCACCGCGCTGGTGCTCGACCTCGTCGAGGCGGGGATCGACCTGTCCGACCTGGCGTTGGCGAACCCCGTGCAGGCCGTCCACCAGATCAGCCACGACCCGACCCTGCAAGCCCGTGTCGAGCTCACCAGCGGGCGTCGGCTGACCGGGCTGGAGCTGCAGCGTGAGTACCTGGGCCGGATCATCGGCCACCGGGAGAGGATCGGCGACACCGATGTCCGGGCAGACGACGTGATCGCCACCTGGACGACCGTGCTCGACGCGCTCGAGGGCGACCCGATGGACTGCTCCGACCTGCTCGACTGGCCCGCCAAGCTGAGGCTGCTCGACGGCTACCGCACCCGCGAGGGGCTGGCGTGGGGCGCGCCGAAGCTGCACCTGCTGGACCTGCAGTACTCGGATGTGCGGCTCGACAAGGGCATCTACAACCGGCTGGTCGCCCGCGGATCGATGAAGCGCCTGGTCACCGAGGAGCAGGTGCTGGCGGCGGTGTCGGCTCCGCCCACCGACACCCGCGCATACTTCCGCGGCGAATGCCTGCGCCGGTTCGGCGCCGACATCGCGGCGGCCAGTTGGGATTCGGTGATCTTCGACCTCGGCGGCGACTCGCTGGTCCGCATCCCGACCCTCGAGCCGCTGCGCGGCAGCAAGCATCACGTGGAGCGGTTGTTCGAGTCGGTCGACTCGGCGGCCGATCTGGTCGCGGCCCTGACGTCCTGAGGCAGGCTTCCCGAAGCAGACACGCGTGCTCGTCACGCCCCCTGTGACGGTTCTCGTCGGTAGGGTGAGGTGACAGAAACGGTGTCGCCCAGGGTGATCGCCCCGGGGCACCACGACTTCAGGAGGCTGCTATGGCGCAGGAGCAGACCAAGCGCACCGGTGGCGGCGACGAGGACGACGCCACTCCCGGTGGTGCCGGTGGCGGCCAGGAACGTCGCGAGAAGCTCGCCGAGGAGACCGACGATCTGCTGGACGAGATCGACGATGTGCTCGAGGAGAACGCCGAGGACTTCGTCCGCGCCTACGTGCAGAAGGGCGGCCAGTGAGCTCATCGCACCCTCGGTCGGACGGTCGGGGCGCGGTCCCCGGCCTGCATTCCGTCCTCCACACCGGGTCCGATCTGTCCTCGTTCACCGAATACCTGCGGTTGTACGCCCCGGATCAGCTGCCCGGCCACCGGGCGCAGCGGGGTGAGGGTGTCGTGGAACTCGGCGCATCCCGCGATCTCGCACCGCACGGCACCACGATCGTCGCGGTGACGTATGCGGACGGCGTGCTGCTCGCGGGTGACCGGCGGGCGACGATGGGCAACATCATCGCGAGCCGCGACATCGAGAAGGTGTTCGTCACCGACGACTACTCGGCGGTGGGCATCGCCGGTACCGCCGGTGTCGCGGTCGAACTCGTGCGACTGTTCGCGGTGGAACTCGAGCACTACGAGAAGATCGAGGGGGTCCCGCTGACCTTCGACGGCAAGGCCAACCGCCTCGCCACGATGGTCCGCGGCAACCTCGGCGCGGCGATGCAGGGACTCGCGGTGATCCCGCTGCTGGCCGGATTCGACGTCGACACCGACGATCCCGCGCGGGCCGGCCGGATCGTCTCCTATGACGTGGCCGGCGGCCGCTACGAGGAGCGGGCCGGCTATTACGCGGTCGGTTCAGGTTCACTGTTCGCCAAGTCGGCGCTGAAGAAGACCTACCGCGAGGGCGCCGACGAACAGGCAGCGCTGCGCATGGTGATCGAGGCGCTGTACGACGCCGCCGACGACGACTCGGCCACGGGCGGCCCGGACCTGGTCCGGGGACTGTTCCCGACCGCGGTGGCGATCGACGCCGCGGGGGCCCGGCGGGTTCCGGAGGAGCGGACCGCGCAATTGGCGCAGTCCGTGATCGACGACCGCATCGCCGCGCGCGGCGGGGAAGGGGACCGGCGATGACGATGCCGTATTACGCCTCCGCCGAGCAGATCATGCGCGATCGTTCGGACCTGGCGCGCAAGGGCATCGCCCGCGGGCGCAGCGTGGTGGTGCTGACCTACGCGGACGGTGTGCTGTTCGTGGCGGAGAATCCGTCGAAGGCGCTGCACAAGGTCAGCGAGCTGTACGACCGGCTGGGTTTCGCCGCGGTCGGCAAGTACAACGAGTTCGAGAACCTGCGCCGCGGCGGCATCATGCAGGCCGATCTGCGCGGCTATTCCTACGACCGGCGCGACGTCACCGGACGCTCGCTGGCCAACGCCTACGCGCAGACGCTCGGGACGATCTTCACCGAGCAGCCGAAGCCATACGAGGTGGAGATCTGCGTCGCCGAGGTCGCGGCGCCCGGCAAGACCGGGTCCCCGCAGCTGTACCGGATCACCTACGACGGTTCGATCGTCGACGAGTCGACGTTCGTGGTGATGGGCGGCGCGACCGAGCCGATCACGAAGGCGCTGCGCGAGTCGTACCGCCCGGAACTGCCCCTCGAGGAGGCGGTCACGGTTGCGGTGAAGGCGCTCGAGGACGGCACCAGCGAGTCCGGTTCGGCGGCGCGGGTACTCGACGTCGGATCGATCGAGGTGGCGATCCTGGACCGGAACCGGCCGCGTCGGGCGTTCCGCCGCATCGGCCGCGCGGCGCTCGCCGAGTTGCTGCCGGACCGGGCGGAGGCCGCCGACAACGCGACCGCCGACACCGGGGCCACGGAGCCGACCGACGGTGCGGCGGAAGGCGAAGCGCCGCAGAGCTGAACCCGATCGCCGCGCTGTCGGCCGATCGCCGCGCTCCGGGCCGATCCCGCTGTAATGTCGGAAGTGTGCAGCGACGAATCATGGGGATCGAGACGGAGTTCGGGGTCACCTGCACCTTTCACGGGCATCGCAGGCTGAGCCCGGACGAGGTGGCGCGGTACCTGTTCCGCCGGGTCGTGTCCTGGGGGCGCAGCTCGAACGTGTTCCTCCGCAACGGCGCGCGTCTGTATCTGGACGTCGGATCGCACCCGGAGTATGCGACGGCCGAGTGTGACCACCTGAGCCAGCTCGTCGCGCACGACCATGCCGGGGAGCGGGTGCTCGAGGATCTGCTGATCGACGCTGAGTCGCGGCTGGCCGAGGAGGGGATCGGCGGCGACATCTACCTGTTCAAGAACAACACGGACTCGGCCGGCAACTCCTACGGCTGCCACGAGAACTATCTGGTGGTGCGGGCGGGGGAGTTCTCGAAGATCTCCGATGTGCTGCTGCCGTTCCTGGTGACCCGCCAGCTGATCTGTGGTGCGGGCAAGGTGCTGCAGACGCCGAAGTCGGCCACCTTCTGCCTGAGCCAGCGCGCCGAGCACATCTGGGAGGGCGTCTCCTCGGCGACGACCCGGTCGCGGCCGATCATCAACACCCGCGACGAGCCGCACGCCGATGCCGAGAAGTATCGCCGGCTGCACGTGATCGTCGGCGACTCGAACATGTCCGAGACCACCACGATGCTCAAGGTCGGGACCGCCTCGCTGATGCTCGAGATGATCGAGGCGGGCGTGGCGTTCCGGGACTTCGCGCTGGACAATCCGATCCGCGCGATCCGCGAGGTCAGCCACGACATGACCGGCCGCCGTCCGGTGCGGCTGGCCGGGGGCCGGCAGGCCAGCGCGCTCGACATGCAGCGCGAGTACCACGCGAAGGCGGTCGAGTACCTCGGCGGCCGCGAGCCGAATCATGAACTGGCCCAGGTGGTCGACCTGTGGGGCCGCCAGCTCGACGCGGTCGAGTTGCAGGACTTCTCCAAGGTCGACACCGAGGTCGACTGGGTCATCAAGCGCAAGCTGTTCCAGCGGTACCAGGACAAGTACGGCATGGAGCTCTCCGACCCGAAGATCGCCCAGCTGGACCTGGCCTATCACGACATCAAGCGCGGGCGCGGCGTATTCGACCTGCTCCAGCGCAAGGGCCTCGCCAAACGCGTCACCGACGACGAGAGCGTCGACGCCGCGGTCGACACGCCGCCGCAGACGACCCGCGCGAAGCTGCGCGGCGACTTCATCGCAGCGGCGCAGGAGGCCGGACGTGACTTCACGGTCGACTGGGTGCATCTCAAGCTCAACGACCAGGCTCAGCGCACGGTGTTGTGCAAGGACCCGTTCCTGTCGGTCGACGAGCGGGTGGACCGGCTCATCGCCTCGATGTGAGTGTCGGCGCGCGCGGGAGCGCCGCCGGATCATAGGCTGCTCGGCGTGGCAACAGCGAAAGCCGAGCGGCTGATCAATCTGGTGATCTGCCTGCTGTCGACGAAGCAGTTCGTTCCGGCGGAGAAGATCCGGACCAGCGTGGTCGGTTACAAGGAGTCGCCGACCTACGAGGCGTTCAGCCGGATGTTCGAGCGGGACAAGAACGAGCTGCGCGACCTGGGCATCCCGTTGGAGACCGGGAAGACCGCGTTCTCGGACACCACCGAGGGCTACCGCATCAACCGGACCGACTACGAACTCCCCGACATCGAGCTGACCCACGACGAGGCGGCGGCGGTCGCGGTGGCGACCCGCCTGTGGGAGTCACCGGAGTTCGCCGCGGCCGCGCAGACGGCGCTGCTCAAACTGCGGGCGGCCGGGATCCAGGTCGACGAGGATCAGGCGCTGACCTCGGTGGCGACGGCCGCTCCGCGGTCGCGGGGGTCGGAGCCGGCGTTGGCCGGGGTGCTGGGCGCGATCGACACCGGACAGGCCATCGAATTCGACCACCGCTCCTCACGCACCGCGCCGTTCGCGCGCCGCACGGTCGAGCCGTGGGCGGTGGTCACCCTGCACGGGCGCTGGTACCTGGTCGGTCACGACCGCGACCGGGACGCGCCGCGCACCTTCCGGCTCTCGCGCATCCACGGCGAGGTCACGCCGATCGGCCCGCCCGGCGTGGTCCACCGACCGGAGGGTGTCGATCCCCGGGAGATCGTGGCCGACGCGGTGTCCGGCGGGGTGGCGACCGAGTCGGTCCGGGTGTGGGTCGCCGCGGACCGCGTCCACGAACTGCGCCGCGTCGGCACGATCGTCGAGGAACGGGAACTGGCCGGCCGGGCGGGCACGGAGCTGGAGATACCGGTGCACTCGCGGGGTGCGACCGCACGGATCGTCGTCGGGTACGGCGCGGATGCGGTGGCGCTCGCGCCGCCGGATTTCCGTGCCGACGTCGTCGCGCGGCTGCAGGAGGCAGCCGGTAGCGGAGCAGTGAACGGGGAGGACGCGAACAGGTGAGTGCACGATTGACGGATCGGCTGGTCAGGCTGATCAATCTGGTGCCGTACTTCATCACGAACGAGGGCATCAGCAAGACGGAGGCGGCGGCCGAGCTCGGCATCACGCCCGCCGAACTGGCCAAGGACCTCACGTTGCTGTGGATGTGCGGGCTGCCGGGCCACGCCGGTGGGGACCTGATCGACCTGGCCATGGAGGAGGACACCGTCACGGTGACGTTCTCCGCCGGCATCGACCGGCCGTTGCGGCTGACCTCCACCGAGGCGACCGTGCTGCTCATGGCGCTGCGGGCCCTCGTGGACCAGCCCAGCAGCGTCGACCCGGTCGCCGCCAGCAGCGCGATCGCGAAGATCGAGCAGGCCGCGGGGATCGCGGCCGGGGGCCTCGAGGGCGGGGCCGTGGCGGACGCGGACCCCGTGCTCACCACGGTGCGCTCGGCCGTCACCGCGGGGCATGCGCTGCGGCTGCGGTACTTCTCCGCGTCGCGCGATGCGATCACCGACCGGGTGGTCGACCCGATCCGGATCCGGCTGGTCGAGGACCAAAGCTATCTGCAGGCGTGGTGCCGCAAGGTGGAGGGGGTGCGGCTGTTCCGGTTCGACCGCATCGAGGACGCCACCGAACTCGACGAGCCGGCCCGCGCCCATCCGGAGGCGACCGATCTGGCCGCTTCCGAGGCGCTGCTGCAGGGCGGCATCTTCGGCGTCGAGGACGGCTTGCCGGTCGCGCGCCTGCACCTGGCACGGTCCGTGCTGTGGGTGCTGGACTACTACCCGATGGACGTGCTCCGGGAGGAACCGGACGGATCGGTAGAGGTGCAGATGCGATACGCCACGACGGAGTGGATGGCGCGCCTGATCCTCGGCTTCGGCGGGGCGGCGACGGTGTTGGACCCGCCGGAGCTGCGCGAGGACGTGCGCGCCCGGGCTCGGGCGGCGCTGGATCTCTACACCTGAGGCCCCGGTCGACGCGCGGCAACCCGGGAGTCCGCGGGTGTGAGATCGCACGGGCGGACTGTGCAACCGACACAGGCGACGGATTTCACCTGATGTTGCCGGAACCCGGTCCGGTAGCATCGTTGTGGTCGCGACTTTGGAGGTTTTCTCATGGGTGCACTGAGCCCCACGCACTGGCTGATCATCATCTTGGTGGTGGTGGTCCTATTCGGCTCGTCCCGGCTGCCCAATGCGGCACGCGGTGTCGGGCGCTCGCTGCGCATCTTCAAGAGCGAGATCAAGGAACTTCACGACGACGCACCGGCGGCGCCGAAGGCGCAGGCCGCCGAGCCCGCACCGCAGCAGCTCCCGGCGTCCGACGCCCCGGCGGCGCAGCCGCCCGCCGCGGCTCCGAACGCCCAGCAGCAGGCGACCCCCGAGCAGAAGTCGCTCTGATGCGGGTGAACCGTGCCGGGGTTGCCGCAGGGCATCCCGGCCGGTTCAGACGTGTCGTTAGAGTCTGACCGTGCGAATCACCCTGGACCCGCGCAAGCGTAAGCGGCGCGTCAACCCGGACGGCACGATGCCGCTCGTCGAGCATCTCTACGAGTTGCGCACGCGGCTGCTCATCTCTGCAGTCGCGATCGTCGTCACCACCGCGATCGGCTTCTTTTGGTATTCGCACCAGATCTTCGGTCTCGAGAGCCTCGGCGAGCTGCTGCGTCACCCGTACTGTGAGATCCCGCAGTCCGCGCGGGCGAACCTCGGACAGGACGGGCAGTGCCGGCTGCTCGCGACCGGACCGTTCGAGCAGTTCATGCTCCGGTTCAAGGTCGCGCTGACCGCCGGTGTCGTGCTCGCGTGCCCGGTGTGGCTGTACCAGCTGTGGGCATTCATCACCCCGGGCCTTTACAAGAAGGAACGCAAGTTCGCGGTCACCTTCGTGGTGTCGGCGGCGACGTTGTTCTTCGCGGGTGCCGTGCTCGCCTACATCGTCGTCGCCAAGGCGCTGCACTTCCTGCTCACGATCGGCGACAACGTCCAGATCACCGCGCTGGCCGGCGATCAGTACTTCACCTTCCTCATCCACCTGCTGTTGATCTTCGGCGTGAGCTTCGAGCTGCCGCTGCTGGTGGTCATGCTCAACATGGCCGGCGTGGTGAGCTATCAGAAGCTCAAGAAGTGGCGCCGCGGCCTCGTCTTCACGATGTTCCTGTTCGCCGCGATCGCCACCCCCGGCCAGGATCCGTTCTCGATGTTGGCGTTGGCGTTGGCGTTGACGGTGCTGCTCGAGACCGCCATCCAGATCGCCCGCGTCCACGACAAGCGGAAGGCCCGCGCGCAGGCGCAGCAGTGGGGCGACCTGTCAGACGACGAGGCGTCGCCACTCGGGCCGACGGCGCCGGTCGAGCGCTCCGAGTCGGTGCCGACCGCGGCGGGCACGGCCGAAGGGTCCGGTTCCGGACAGCCGGCCGACTACTCCGACACGATCTGATCATCCGCTCACCCCGACACGAGGCGGGCGGGCGGCAGTGCGGCGCGACGCGGCCCGGGTGTGAAAGCCTGGGTCCGTGGTTCCACCCGCGCCGGAAGGCGAATTCGACGGCCCTGACTTCGCTGCGTCCGACAGCGGTGGCTCCGAACTGTCGGCGTTCGCCGCGCAGCTGAGCTTCGCGCTCGACCCGTTCCAGGTGCGCGCCTGCGAGACGCTCGAGGACGGCAACGGTGTGCTGGTGTGCGCGCCGACGGGCGCCGGCAAGACTGTGGTCGGCGAGTTCGCCGTGCACTTGGCGCTGCGCGGCGGCGGCAAGTGCTTCTACACCACACCGATCAAGGCGCTCAGCAACCAGAAGTACGCGGAGCTCGCCGAGCGGTACGGCGCCGAGTCCGTCGGCCTGCTCACCGGCGACCAGAACATCCGCTCGGAGGCGCCGGTCGTGGTGATGACCACGGAGGTGCTGCGCAACATGCTCTACGCGTCGTCGCCCACGCTGAGCGGACTGACCCACGTCGTGATGGACGAGGTGCACTACCTGGCGGACCGGTTCCGCGGCGCGGTGTGGGAAGAGGTGATACTGCACCTGCCCGAGGAGGTCCGGCTGGTCAGCCTGTCCGCGACGGTCAGCAACGCCGAGGAGTTCGGTGCGTGGATGGAGGAGGTGCGCGGCGACACCACCGTGGTCGTCGACGATCACCGGCCCATTCCGCTGTTCCAGCACGTGATGGTCGGGCGGCGCCTGTTCGACCTGTTCGAGGCCGATGCGTGCGAGACCGGCCGCGCCGTCGTCGTGGACCGGGAACTGGTGCGGTACGTCAAGCAGCGCGAGTCCGCCGACCGGTGGGAGCAGCCGCGGGGGCGCCGGGGCAGCCGTCCGGGTGGCGGCTTCCGTCCGCTGCCGCGGCCGCAGGTGCTCGCCCGCCTCGACGAGGAGGGGCTGCTGCCGGCCATCACGTTCATCTTCAGTCGCGCGGGCTGCGACGGCGCGCTCGCCCAGTGCCTGCGGTCGGGTCTGCGGCTGACGACCGACGATCAGGTGGCCCGGATCCGCGAGATCGTCCACAAGCACACCGCGGACCTGCCGCGCGCAGATCTCGACGTGCTCGGCTTCGCAGATTGGAGCGCCGCGCTGGAGCGGGGTCTGGCAGCCCACCACGCGGGCATGCTTCCGGTGTTCCGGCACACCGTCGAGGAGTTGTTCGTCAAGGGACTGGTGCGCGCGGTGTTCGCGACCGAGACGCTGGCGCTGGGCATCAACATGCCGGCCCGCACGGTCGTGCTCGAGCGGCTGGTCAAATTCAACGGCGAGACCCATGCCGACCTCACCCCGGGGGAGTACACGCAGCTGACCGGGCGGGCCGGGCGTCGTGGCATCGACGTCGAGGGTCATGCGGTGGTGTTGTGGCAGCCGGGTCTGGCACCCACTGCGGTCGCCGGGCTGGCCTCCACGCGCACCTATCCGCTGCGCAGCTCGTTCCGGCCCGCCTACAACATGTCGATCAATCTGGTCGATCAGCTGGGGCAGGAGGCGTCGCGGGCGTTGCTCGAGCGTTCGTTCGCACAGTTCCAGGCCGACCGGTCAGTGGTGGGGTTGGCCCGGACGATCGAGCGGAACACCGAGGGGCTCGAGGCGTACCGGGAACGGATGGACTGCCACCTCGGCGACTTCCAGGAGTATGCGGGCCTACGTGAGCAGATCCGCGAGCGCGAACGCACGCTGGAGCGGCAGACCCGGACGGCGCGTCGGCAGGACGCGGCCGACTCGTTGGTCGGGCTGCGGCGCGGCGACGTCATTGCGGTGCCGACGGGTCGCAGGTCCGGGCTGGCGGTGGTACTCGAGGTCGACACCGATCCGGCGGATCCGCGTCCGCTGGTGCTGACCGAGGACCGCTGGGCCGGGCGGCTGTCCGCCGCGGACTTCCCGTCGCCCGCGGTGTCCCTGGGTCGGATGCGGCTGCCCCGGCATGTGGACCACCGGGTCGCGCGGGTCCGCCGGGATCTGGCTTCGGCGTTGCGCGAGACCGGGATCCGGGCTCCGGGAAAGGCGGCGGCCAGTCGCAAGTCGAAGGCGGGCTCCGATCGGGAACTCGCCGAACTGCGCCGCACCCTCAAACATCACCCGTGCCAAGACTGCCCGGAGCGCGAGCAGCACGCCCGCTGGGCGGAGCGCTACTTCCGGCTGCGGCGCGAGACCGAGGCGATGCGCCAGCGCAGCGCGGCGACCACGAACTCGCTGGCGCGCACCTTCGACAGGATCCTCGCGTTGCTCGCCGAACGCGGCTATGTGGCCGCGGGCAGGACCGACGGGGTGACCGAGGAGGGCCGTCGGCTCGGACGGATCTACTGCGAGGCCGACCTGCTGGTGGCCGAGTGCCTGCGGCGCGGCGCGTGGACGGGTCTGGATCCGGCGGAACTGGCCGCGGCCGTGTCGTGCGTGGTATACGAGTCGCGCCGCGAAGGCGGTCTGAGTCCACGCGGCGCGACCGGTCCGCTCCGCGGCGCGATGGCGGAGACGATGCGGCTGTGGGCGGACCTGCGCGACGACGAGCAGCGCCACAAGCTGCCGGTCTCCCGGGAGCCGGACGCGGGCTTCGTCGGTTCGGTGTATCGATGGGCGCAGCAGGAATCGCTCGCCGACGCCCTGTTCGAGGGCGGCGATGCGGCGCACCCGTTGTCGGCCGGTGACTTCGTGCGCTGGTGCCGGCAGGTGATCGATCTGCTCGATCAGGTGCACGTGGCGGCGCCGGAACGTGAGTTGCGCTCGACCGCCAGCCGCGCGATCGTCGCGATCCGGCGCGGGGTGGTCGCGATCGACCCGGTGTGACCCGTTCGCGCGGCCGGAATCGCAACACGCACCCGGGCGCCACGATAAGCCTGGCCTCAGGTGGGTGTGGTTTGATGCCTACGGTCACCGGCCCGATGAATCCGCGCCACACGGAGCGGACAGGTCTCGTCCTGCGCAGGAGACGGCGGGGCTCGGTGACGACGGCACGAGGTGGGGGATGGCGCCGGACATCGACGCGGTTCCCCCACGGTTGACGAAGCGGAGGCGAACATGAGCGGTCCGAACGGTCCCCAGCAGTCGAACGATCCCGGCACCCCGGTCGGTGGCGTCCCGCAGGGTCCGGTGGGCGGTCCCGAGCAGGACGCCGCGACGCAGCAGTTCACCAACCCCGCACAGCAGTTCACCGAGCCCGCACCGCAGGTCACGGACCCCACACAGGCGTTCGGCAGTCCGGCACAGCAGAACGGCCCGGTGCCGGCCGGAGAGCAGCCGACGCAGGTGTGGACCGCGCCCCCGCAGGCGGAGGCGCCGCAGGCCTACAGTCAGACCGGTTACCCGCCGCCGCAGGCGTGGGGACAGCAGCAGACCTACGCGGGGCAGGGCTACCAGTCCCAGGATCATCAAGCGCAGCAGGGCTATTCCGAGCAGGGGTACCAGCAACCGGTCTACGGTCAGCAGCAGTATCCGGCCTACGGGGCCGTGCCCGACTACGGGCAGGCGCAACCCGACTACGCCCAGCCGCAGGGATATCCGCAGCCGCAGGGGTACCCGCAGCAGTACGGGCAGCAGGCCTATCCGGCTCCGGAGCAGGCTGGCGCCCCCGCGTCGGCGCCGCTCGCGGCGCCGGAGAAGCCGAAGGGCAAGCGGTTCGCGATCCTGGGCGGCGCCGCGGCGCTCGTCGTGATCGTCGTCGTGGTGGTGCTCGGATTCGTCTGGCCCGGGTTCTTCCAGAGCAAGACGCTCGACCGCGCCGCCGCCGAGAACGGGGTCAAGCAGGTGCTGACCGACTCCTACGGCGCCACCGTCTCCGCGGTCAGCTGCCCCTCGGGGGTGAAGGTCGAGCAGGGTGCCACGTTCACCTGCGACGTGACGATCGACGGCAGCACGCAGAAGGTCACCTCGACATTCACCGACAACAGCGGCACCTACGAGGTCGCCCGCCCCTCGGGCAGCTAGGCCGCGGCGCGCCCGCTGCGCGAGCCGGCGAACACCGACCGGGCCGCGAGACCGAGCGCTGCGGAGGCGGCACCGAGCCCGCAGACAAGGGGCCAACCGCCCGCCTGGTAGGCGACGCCGGCGACGAGTGAACCGACGATTCCGCCCGCGAAGTAGGCCACCATGTACGCGGTAGTGATCCGTGAGCGTGCCTCTGCGTCGAGGGCGTAGATCGCGACCTGGTTGCACAGTTGCAGCCCCTGGACCCCGAGGTCGAACACGAGCAGCGCCGCGATCAGCACGGGTAGCGAGGCGCCGTCGGCGAGCAGCAGCGCCCACCCGGCGAGCTGTATCACCCACATGAGGTAGGTCGGGCGACGCACGTGGCCGCGGTCGGCGAAGCGCCCGACCACCGGTGCGCCCATCGCCCCGGCGATGCCGGCGAGCCCGAACAGCCCGATCACGGCGTCGGAGAAGTGGTACGGCGAGCCGTGTGCGCCGGCGAGCAGGAAGGCGATGGACGTCCACAGCAGGCTGAATCCCGCCATGTTGACGACACCGAGGAACATCCGGTGCCGCAGGACGTCGCGCGTGCGGATCAGCGTGAGCACCGAGCGCAGCGACGCCGGGTAGGAGTGGGTGGGCGCGGGCCGCGGATCGGCCGGCGAGGCGAACCAGACCACGACCGCCATGACGAGTTGCACGGCGGCGGCGACAAGGACGGTGCGGCGGCCCGCTCGCTGAACCTGGTGCAGTCGGCGGTGTCGACGTCCGTCGCCAAGCTCGGCACGAGACTGTTCGACCGCACGCCGACCGCGCTGCGGCTCACGCCGGCCGGTTCCGCGGACAACGTCGCGGGCGTCCTCGACGGGTCCCTCGACCTCGCGCTCGGCGGGTTCGATTCCGTCCCCGCGGGTGTCGTCGTCGAGCGGCTCGTCGAGGAGCCCCTCGTACTCGTCACGGCGCCCGGGCACCCGCTCGCGGGCGGCACCTTCACCGCCGACGACCTCGCGCACGAGCGCATCATCGATTTCCCTCCGGGCTGGGGGACCCGTGCCGTCGTCGACCGGGTGATCCCGGTACGCCAGAGCGCGATCGAGGTCGCGGACCAGGAGTTCACGGTCCAGCTGGCCGCGAGCGGATTCGGGGTGACGCTGGTCCCCCGGTCGCTGGCGGCCTCCGACCGACGCCCCATCGCGACCGCAGCGTGCGCGGACCGCGGGCTGCACCGGTACATGGGCGTCGCCCACGGCGCGACGATCACCCCGACCGATGCGGCGCGGGCGGTGCTGGACGCGCTGCTCGAGAGCCGGCGCTAGCGGGAGGCGAGTGCGGCGGCCAGGCGGTCGACCGCACTGCGCACCCCGAGTGCCTCGGCGAGGGCGTCGAGGCGGTCCGGGTGGGTGGGCGAGGTCGGGAGCGCGTCCGGCAGCGAGTGCGTGACGGGCGCGTCGGTCGCGACCCGGACGACCGGGAGCGCGGCATCGAGATAGTCGGCGGCGGCGAGCATCTTGGCGCGGGGTCCCTTGGCGAGCGCCGAAGCCGGGTCCTGCGCGGCCGCGCGCAGCGCGGTGAGCGAGCCGAACTCGAGCAGCAGCTTCGAGGCGGTCTTCTCGCCGACCCCGGCGACACCGGGCAACCCGTCCGACGGATCACCGCGCAGCAGTGCGAGTTCCGCGTAGGCGGCGCCGGCGCGGTCGGCGGGGACCCCGTACCGCTCGGCGACCTCGGCCGGACCGAACAGCTCCGCCTTGGCCAGCCCGCGGCCGACATAGAGCACGCGCACCGGGACCGGATCGTCCGAGACCACCTGCAGCAGATCACGATCCCCGCTGACCACGACCACCGGATCGGTGTGCTCGCGGTGCGCGAGCGTGCCGAGGACGTCGTCGGCCTCGAACCCGACCGCCCCCGCCGTCGCAATGCCCGCCGCGGCGAGCACGCCGTCGATCATCTGCACCTGCGGGGTGAGGCTGTCCGGCACCTCCTCTGCCGAACCCTCCGTGCCGCCGTCCGCGACGCGGTGGGCCTTGTACGAGGGGACGGCGTCGACGCGGAAGGCGGGACGCCAGTCCAGGTCCAGGCACACCGCGAGCCGAGCCGGACGCTGCTGGGTGATCAGCGCCGCGACCATGTCGACGAACCCGCGCACAGCGTTGACCGGCCGGCCGTCCGGCGCGGTGATCTTCTCGGGCAGTGCGTAGAAGGCGCGAAACCACAGGCTCGCGCCGTCGAGCAGCAGCAGGGGATTCGCGACGGTCGTTTCCGGCATGGCCCGATCCTGCCAAACGATGCCGACAAAGGGGTGGCGCCGAACCGAGCCCGACCGACCGATCACGACGGTCCGGACCGGAACCAGCGATAGCCTGGAACCCATGAACGATCTTGCTGCTCCCGGCCGGTTCGGCGTCGAGGTCTACCGGGCCCGCCTCGAGCGGGCGGCCGCGCTCGCCCGCGAGGCCGGCCTCGACGGGCTGGTCGTCGGCACCGGCCCGGACCTGCGTTACCTGACCGGGTCGCGCGCGCATTCCTTCGAGCGGTTGACCGCGCTCGTCGTCCCGGCGGACGGCGGCACCCCGACGGTCGTGGTGCCGCGGCTCGAACTCGCGTCGCTGACGGATTCGGCGGTCGCGGAGCTCGGCCTGCCGCTCAATGATTGGGTCGACGGCGTGGATCCGTACGCGCTGGTGACCCGCGCGCTGCCGGTCGGCGCCCGGATCGCTGTCGACGAGGCGTTGCCGGCCCTGCACCTGATCCCGCTCGCCGACCGGTTCGGGACCACGCCGATCCTGGCGACCGGTGTGCTGCGACGGTTGCGGATGATCAAGGACGACGCCGAGGTCGAGGCGCTGCGCCGGGCCGGGGCGGCGATCGACCGGGTGCATGCGCGGATGGGCGAGTGGCTGCGTCCGGGCCGGACCGAGGCGGAGGCGGCCGCCGACATCAGCGCGGCGATCGTGGCCGAGGGACACACCGGCGCTGAGTTCGTCATCGTCGGCTCGGGCCCGCACGGCGCCGACCCGCACCACGAGGTCTCCGAGCGGGTGATCGAGTCCGGCGACGTGGTGGTCGTCGACATCGGCGGGCCGGTCGAGCCGGGCTACAACTCCGACTCCACCCGCACCTATGTCCTCGGCGAGCCGGATCCCGTCGTCGCGCAGCGGTGCGCACTGCTCGAGGCGGCGCAGCAGGCGGCGGTCGACGTGGTGCGGCCCGGGGTGACCGCCGAGTCCGTCGACGCCGCCGCCCGGATGCTGCTCGCCGAACACGGACTCGGCGAGGTGTTCGTGCACCGCACCGGGCACGGCATCGGACTGTCCGTGCACGAGGAGCCGTACATCGTGTCCGGCAACGACATCCCGCTCGAGGAAGGCATGGCGTTCAGCATCGAGCCGGGCATCTACTTCCGTGGCGAGTGGGGCGCGCGGATCGAGGACATCGTCGTCGTCACCGCCGACGGGTGCGAATCGCTCAACCGGCGGCCACATGGACTGACGGTGCTGCCGGGATGAGCGTTGGTGCTTGACACCCGTCCAGGGTGTGTGAAACTCAGGGTGACAAAGAGGCTGTGACGCTCGGCACACCTCGTCCGTCTCGTCCCCGGGAGGCCCGCCATGACCCTGTCGCCGTCGCTCAACCGGGAAGGCTTCGCCTCGCTGCGGGCGGGCGGACTGAACTGGGAGTCGTTCCCGCTGCGGCTGTTCACCAAGGGCAACGCGCACTTCTGGAATCCGGCCGCGCTGGACTTCACCCAGGACGCGCGCGACTGGCAGGAGCTGACCGGCGAGCAGCAGCGCAGCGCCACCTATCTGTGCACCCAGTTCATCGCCGGCGAGGAGGCGGTCACCCAGGACATCCAGCCGTTCATGAAGGCGATGGCGGCCGAGGGTCGGCTCGGCGACGAGATGTACCTGAGCCAGTTCTGCTTCGAGGAGGCCAAGCACACGCAGGTCTTCCGGCTCTGGATGGATGCGGTCGGGTTGACCGGCGACCTGCACCCGTTCGTGGCCGACAACCCGTACTACCGGCAGCTGTTCTACGAGGAGTTGCCCGGATCGCTGCGGATCCTCGAATCGGATCCGAGCCCGCGAAACCAGGTTCGCGCGTCGGTGACCTACAACCACGTGATCGAGGGCAGTCTCGCGCTCACCGGCTACTACGCCTGGCAGAAGGTCTGCACCTCGCGGGGCATCCTGCCGGGCATGCAGGAACTGGTCCAGAAGATCAGCGTCGACGAGCGCCGGCACATGGCATGGGGGACGTTCACCTGCCGACGGCATGTCGCTGCGGACGACAGCCTGTGGGGCGCCGTCGAGGAGCGGATGGGCGAGTTGATGCCGCTCGCGCTGGGGATGATCAACTGGGTCAACGAGCAGTTCGAGGTCCAGCCGTTCGGGCTGGATCAGCAGGAGTTCCTGGCCTACGCGGCGGATCGTGCGCAGCGGCGGCTGGGAGCCATCGAGTCCGCCCGAGGGCGTTCGGTGGCGGAGATCGACGTCGACTACTCGCCCGAGACCCTCGAGGACCGCTTCGGCGCCGAGGACGCGAAGGACTTCGCCGAAGCGGCGGCCACCGAGTCGATGAATTGAGCGGTCGATGAGCTGAGTGCTGCCCGTGATGCGGCTGTCCTCTGTTCGGATGACACCGCATCTTCGTCGACCGGCGACGCTCACCCGTCCCACCTGCGCTGGACGATCGACCAGTGGCAACCGTCACTCGATCGTGATAAACATGGCGCTCGTCACTGATTTGTGACGTGTCACAGAAGGACCGATCTCGTTCCCGAGGGGGCGCCTGTTACGGCGCAGCGGGGACGTGTGTCGGTTCGGCTGAATCGGGGATCGGAGAAAAACGGCTGTGCTGTTGCCCATGTCGCCACGCGACTCGATGTTTTTGCTCGCCGAGTCGGCCAACCGTCCGATGCATGTCGGCGGGTTGGCCGTGTTCGATCCGCCGGACGGGGGTGATCCCGACGAGCTGCCGCGCCTGTTCGCGGCGGCGGTCGAGCGGGGCGCGGCGGCGCCGTTGTTCCGCAAGCGGGCTCGACGGTCGCTGACCTCGCTGGGGCAGTGGGGCTGGGAGCAGGCCACCGAGGTGGACCTCGACTACCACGTGCGGCGCACGGCGGTGCCCGCCCCCGGCGGCATGGACGAGCTGATGGTGCAGGTGTCGTGGCTGCACGCCACCCCACTTGATCGGTCCCGCCCGCTGTGGGAACTGCACCTCATCGAGGGGCTTGCGGACGGGCGCCACGCCGTCTACGTGAAGATGCACCACGCGCTGGCGGACGGCGTCAGCGCGATGCGCCTGCTGCACCGGGCGCTGACGACCGACCCGTCCCGCCGGGACATGCCGACGCCGTGGGAGCCGGCGCAGGCTCACGCGCCCGCCGGCGACGCCGGCACTGGGTCGGGCGACGCCACGTCCTGGCAGGCGCCGGACCTGCTGGTGCTGTCCGGTGCTGCGGTCCGCATGGCCCGAGACGTCGCCGGCGAGGTCGCGGGGCTGGTGCCGGCGCTGGCCGAGACCGTCGACCGCGCGGTGAACCATCGCGGCGGCGCGCTGACGCTGGCCGCGCCGGAGTCGGTGTTCAACGTCCCGGTCGGCAGCGCCCGGCGGTTCGCGGCCGGATCCTGGCCGCTCGAGCGGTTGCGCCTGGTCGCCAAGCATGCCGACGCCACCATCAACGACGTCGTGATGGCGATGTGCGCGGGTGCGCTGCGCCGCTACCTCGACGAGCACGACGCGCTCCCGGAGCAGTCGCTGGTCGCGATGGTTCCGGTCAGCATGCGCGCCGACCCGGCCGGCGGCGACACCGGCAACAAGATCGGGTCACTTTCCTGCGATCTGGCCACCGATCTCGCCGACCCAGCCGAGCGGCTGGCCGGTGTGCGGGACCAGATGCGCGAGGGCAAGGCCGCGATGGCGGGCCGCAGCGGGGTGCAGGTGCTCGCGATGAGCGCGCTCGGTGCCGCACCACTCGCGCTGGGCATGCTCGTCGGCACGCGCGGTCCGGTGCGCGCCCCGAATGTGATGATCTCCAATGTGCCCGGCCCGCGCGACGAGTTGTACTGGAATGGTCACCGGCTCGACGCGCTGTATCCGCTGTCGATCCCGGTGGACGGGCAGGCGCTGAACATCACCTGCACCAGCAACGGCGACCAGATCTCCTTCGGGCTGACGGCCTGCCGCGACGCGGTACCGCACATCCACACATTGCCCGCGCATCTCGACGACGAACTCGGGGATCTCGAGCGGGCGGTCGGCCTCTGACCGGCGGGAGAACTCGAGCGGTCAGTGCGCGGCCGGCGCCCCGATGCCCATCGTCTGCAGGCCGAGGACCCGCTGCACGGCGATCTCGATGACCACACGGGTCGGGTTCTCACGCGGCTGCCGGTAACGGGCGGCGTAGCGATCGACCGCGTCGGCAACGGACTGAACGTCGGTGCGCACCCGCGCCGGGCCCTCGAGCGTCAGCCAGCGGGGGCCGTCGATCTGGTTGACCGCCGCATACCCGCGGCGCTCGGCGTTGACCGCCTTCTGCGAACCGCCGTTGGTGATGACACGGACCGTCGAGGTGTCGGCGTCCCAGGTGAACCCGACGGCGACCACGTGCGGGGTCCCGTCGGCGCGCAGCGTCGCGAGGGTCGCGAGATGGCGCTGCGCGAGGAACTCCAGGGCGGCGGCGGTCAGGTCGGCAGGGGTCGATGGCATGGTCCGACGGTAGTCCAGCAGACTGGGCGGGTGAGCATCGACAGCGGAGCGATCCTGATCCTGGGCGGACGCAGCGAGATCGGCATGGCGGTCGCCGAGCGGCTCGCGCGGCAGACCGCCGGCGATCCGCGGACCTTCGTGCTCGCGGCGCGGCGCAGCGACGACCTGGAGGCCGAGCGCGCGCGCCTGCTGTCCGCCGGTGCGGACGCGGTCGAGACCGTCGAGTTCGACGCGGGCAGCCTCGAATCGCAGTCCCGGGTGGTCGCCGACGTGCTCGAGCGGCACGGCGCGATCGGTGTGGCGGTGCCCGCGTTCGGGCTCCTCGGCGACCAGTCGCGGGCCGAGGAGGATCCCGTGTACGCGGCGCAGATCGTGCACGTCGACTACGTCGCCCAGGTCACGGTGCTGACCGACCTGGCACGGGAGATGCGCGCGCAGGGCCGCGGACAACTGGTGGTTTTCTCGTCGGTCGCCGGGATACGGGTGCGCCGGGCGAACTACGTGTACGGCTCGGCGAAGGCGGGCCTGGACGGCTTCGCCTCGGGGCTCGCCGATGCCCTCGCCGGGACCGGTGTGCAGCTGCTGCTGGTGCGGCCGGGGTTCGTGATCGGGAAGATGACCGAGGGCATGGACCCGGCGCCGCTGTCGAGCACGCCGGACCAGGTGGCGGACGCGGTGCTGCGGGGGCTGACCCGCCGCAAGCGACTGATCTGGGTGCCGGGCGCCCTGCGGTGGATGTATGTCGTCGCGCGCCTGGTGCCGCAGCCGATCTGGCGCAGGCTGCCCCGGTGACCGCCGGTGATCCGGTGGCCCGGCAGGTCGCCGTGGTCGGTATCGGCGCCGACGGCTGGGACGGGCTGGGCGGTGCCGCCCGGGCCGCGGTGAGCGGGGCGACGGTGGTGCTCGGTGCGCCGCGGCAACTGGCGCTGCTGCCGGGTCTCGACGTCGAGCGCGTCGAACTGCCGTCGCCGCTGTTGCCGGCGCTGGGGGACGTCGTCGCGCGGCACCGTGACCGCGGCCTGTGCGTGCTGGCCAGCGGCGACCCCATGTTCTACGGCATCGGGGTGACGCTGGCGCGGCTACTTGGTGCGGAAAGCCTTGTGGTGCATACGCATCCGTCCTCGGTGTCGCTGGCGGCGGCGCGGCTTGGCTGGGCGCTGCAGGAAGCGACGGTGGTGTCGCTGGTCGCCCGGCCGGCGTCCCGCCTGGTGCCCGAGCTGGCGGCCGGCCGGCGACTGCTCGTGCTCAGCGAGGGGGCGCACACGCCCGTAGCGGTGGCGCAGGTGTTGCGTGACAACGGGTTCGGTGAGTCCCGGCTGACGGTGCTGGCGCAGCTCGGCGGCCCCGACGAGGCGACGACGATCGGGTACGCGCACGACTGGGACGGCGTGGCCGACCCGCTCAACGTGGTGGCCGTCGAGTGCCGCGGCGGCGCGGGACGCTCGCGCGTGCCCGGCCTCCCCGACGATGCGTTCGAGACCGACGGCCAGCTGACCAAACAGGAGATGCGGGCCTTGACCGTGTCTGCGTTGGCGCCGCGCCCGGGCGAATTGCTGTGGGACGTCGGCGGCGGGACCGGCAGCATCGGCATCGAATGGATGCGCGCGCACCCGGACTGCAGGGCCATCGCATTCGAACGCGACGGTGAACGTGCCGCGCGGATCGCCCGGAACGCGGCGACGCTGGGCGTGCCGGGACTGGTCGTGCGTGGCGCGGCGCCCGCCGGTTTCGCCGACACGGGCGAGCGGCCGGCGGCGGTGTTCGTCGGCGGCGGCGTCACCGCCCCGGGCATGCTCGAACAGTGCTGGTCTGCATTACGGCCGGGCGGTCGCATGGTGGTCAACGCGGTGACGATCGAATCGGAGGCCGCGGTGATCGCCTGGAACGCCGAGCATCCGGGCACACTGCGCAAACTGCAGGTGTACCGCGGCGGCGGACTGGGCGGCTTCACCGCGTGGCGCCCGCAGCTGCCGGTGACGCAATGGACAGGGGACAAGGACACGGGGGACAAGGACACGGGGGACAAGGACACGGGGGAGAAGGAGTCAGCGAGATGACCGTCTACTTCATCGGGGCAGGGCCGGGCGCCGCGGACCTGATCACCGTGCGCGGCCGGCGGGTGATCGAGTCGAGCCCTGTGTGCCTGTACGCGGGCAGCCTCGTACCCGACGAACTGCTCACCCATTGCCCTGCCGGGGCGCGCCGGGTCGACACGGCGCGGATGAACCTCGACGAGATCATCGCGGAACTCGTTGCGGCGCACCAGCGCGGCGAGGACGTGGCCCGACTGCATTCCGGTGACACCGCGATCTACAGCGCGATGGCCGAGCAGATGCGCCGGCTCGACGCCGCGGACGTGCCCTACGAGGTGGTGCCCGGGGTGCCGTCGTTCTCGGCGGCCGCGGCGATCCTCGGTCGGGAGCTGACGGTCCCGGGGGTGAGCCAGTCGGTGGTGATCAGCCGAGTGTCGACATTGTCGACGTCGATGCCGCCCGGTGAGGACCTGGCGACGCTCGGGCGCAGCGGCGCCACACTGGTGCTGCTGCTCGCGGCCGCGCAGATCGACACGGTCGTCGCCGAACTCGCCCCGAACTACGGCCCGGACTGCCCGGTCGCCGTGGTGGCCTACGCGACCCGGCCCGGCGAGCAGGTCGTCCGTGCGACCGTGTCGACGATCGCCCCGGCGCTCAAGGCGGCCGGCATCACCAAGACCGCGGTGATCATCGTCGGCAAGGTGCTTGCCGCGGAGGAGTTCCCGGACAGCTACCTGTACTCGGCCGCCCGCGAGCGCTGTGATCACTGAGCAGGGGATCACTGAGCAGGGGACCTCTGAGCCGCGCGTCCTGGTGCTCGGTGGTACCGCGGAGGCGCGCGACCTCGCGACGCGCCTGCACGCCGCCGCGGTCCCGGTGATCTCGTCGCTGGCCGGGCGCGTGAGCAATCCGCAACTGCCGATCGGCGAGGTGCGCATCGGCGGATTCGGTGGCACCGAGCGGATGCGGGACTGGTTGCGGGACAACCGGATCACCGCGGTTGTCGACGCCAGCCATCCCTTCGCCGCGCGGATCAGCGCGAACACCGCCGCCGCGTGCTGCGCCGAGGACGTCCCGCTGCTGATGTTGCGCCGGCCGGAGTGGACGCCCGCCGCGGGGGACCACTGGAGCGCCGTCGCCTCCCTCGACGAGGGGGCCGCCGCACTCGCGGGCGTCGGCGAGCGGGTCTTCCTCACGATCGGCCGGCAGGGGGTCGGCGCGTTCGCGGACTGCCGCGACCGCTGGTTCCTGGTGCGGGCCATCGACCCTCCGGTGGGTCCGGTACCGGAGCGGATGGAGTTGCTGCTGGCCCGCGGGCCGTTCGACGTCGACGAGGAGATCGCGTTGATGCGCAGCCGGCGTATCGACGTGCTGGTGACGAAGAACAGCGGCGGGCCGCTGACGGAGGCGAAGCTGGCGGCCGCGCGTGCGCTGGCGATCCCCGTGCTTATGGTGCGCCGGCCCGCCCCGCCGGCCGGCGTCGGTGAGGTCGACGCGGCCGGTCCGGCGGCCGACTGGGTGATGGGGCGTTCGGGCGGCGGTCAGGTGCGGCGGCCCGGCGTCGACGGGCGGTCGACGGGCAGTTCCGCGAACACGTAGGCAATGGCGGCGTCGGTGCTCATCGCGCGGCCCTCGCGCAGCGCCGCCTCCAGTTCGCCCGCGTCGAGTTGCCGGCCGACGGTGCGCTCGAATTCCCGTTGGTGGCCGGGCAGTCCGGGGAAGAACACCTCGGGCAGGCCGGCGAGGTCGCGGTGGGCTTCGGAGGCGCCCATGATGACCGCGGCGCGCCGCGGCCGATGACGCTGCGCGGCGATCCAGGCCAGCGCCTGCAGACAGCTGAACACCATCATCGGATCGTCGGTGCGGCGGGTCAGCCGCAGCCCCTGTTCGAGGCGGGTTCGGGCGCGGTCGCGCTCGCCCATCCGCCACAGGTCGACCCCGCTGGCCCACAGTGCATAGGTCCGGAACACGGACTCGCCGTGCGACTCGGCCACCGACAGCGCGGTCTCGTGGTGGGCGAGCGCCTGGGCGGTCCGGCCCCGTAGTTGGCAGATCCACCCGAGGAGCAGCGTGGTCACGATCTGCAACCGGAGGTCGCCGACGTCCTCGGCTACGGCGGCGGCGCGACGCAGGCAGTCTTCGGCGCGGCCGATGTCGCCGCCACACAGTGCGGTGAACCCCTCCGCGGTGTCGACGAACGCGTGCGACTCGGGGTCGCGGAGGTGCTCGACGATGTCACGTCCCTGCCGGACGCGCACCGCGGCGGCCGGCAGGTCCTCCTGGATCGCGGCGAGCAGGCAGTAGGCATAGACGGCTTTGGCGCGCAGCGGGTTCGGCCGTGGATCGGTCTGCTCCAGCGCGGTGTCGAGCCAGCGGCGCCCCTTCCCGAGCAGTCCGTGGGAGAGCCAGAACGGGCCGAGCGCCGCCGCGATGACCAGCGCGGTGTCGTCGGCCTCGGTCAGCCCGAACTCGAAGGCGTTGCGCAGGTTCGGCAGTTCCCGGACCAACCGGGTGGCCCAGTCGAGCTGGTGCGGACCGATCCATTGGGCCTCGGCCTCGAGCGCGAGGCGCCGGTACCAGTCGCGGTGCCGCCGGCGCAGTTCCGGCAACAGGGCGGCGTGTTCGATGGTTTCCCGACCGTACTCGCGCACGGAGTCCAACAACCTGAACCGGACCCGGCCGTCGTCCTCCTCGCGGATCAGGATCGACTTGTCGACCAGCGACGTCAGGTCGTCCACGACATCGGCGTCCCCGCAGACGTATTCGGCGGCCTCGAGTTCGAGACTGCCGACGAACAGTGACAGCCGGCCCCACAGTTGCTGCTCGGCCGGCGTGCACAGGCCGTAGCTCCATCCGATGCTCAGCCGCAGCGTCTGCTGACGCGTCGGGGCGCTGCGATCGCCGTGGGTGAGCAGCGCGAAGCGGTCCGTGAGTCGTTCGAGTATCTGCTCGGCGGACAGTGCGCGGATGCGGGCGGCGGCCAGTTCGATGGCCAGCGGCAGACCGTCGAGCCGCGCGCAGATGGCGGCGACGGCGGTGCAGTTCTCGTCGGTCAACGTGAAGTCGGGGACCGCGGCGGCGGCGCGGTCGACGAACAGCGTCACCGAATCGACATCGGACAGGTCCACGGGCGACGGCGCCCCGCCGGAACTCGGCATCGCCAGCGGCGGGACCCGGACCACCGCCTCGCCGACGACCCCGAGCGGCTCGCGGCTGGTGGCGAGGATCCGCAGATCGTGGCAGCGCGGCAGCAACTCGTGGGTCAGGTCCGCCACGGCGTCGACGACGTGCTCGCAGTTGTCGAGCACCAGCAGCATCGCCCGCGACGACAGCGTGTCGACCAGCAGTTTGCGCAGCGGTGTGCGGCCACGGTCGCGCACCCCGAGGACGGCCGCGACCATGTCGTCCGCCGCGGCCGGATCGCGGAGGTGGCCGAACCGGACCAGCACCACCCCGTCGGGGAACACGCCGCGCTCCTCGGCTGCGGCGCGCAGGGCCAACCGGGTCTTGCCGACGCCCCCGATCCCGCTCAACGTCACCAGGTGAGCGGACCGCAGCGCGTCACCGACCTCGGCGAGTTCGTCGCGGCGCCCGACGAAGCTGGTGAGCTCCGCGGGTAGGGCGCCGCGGACCGGCGGCGTCCGCGAGCCGACCGCCGGGCGAATCTGCCGTAGTTGTTCGCTCAACGCCGCGGCGGACGGCCGGTCCCGCGGGTCGCGGGCCATGGCCCGCTCGATGACCGCGCACACGTCGTCCGGGAACCCCTCCGTGCGCAGGTCCGGCGCCGGTTCGGCGGCGATCCGCAGGAACTGGGCGATCACCTGCTCGTCGCGGCGGCGCTCATAGGCGGCGTGTCCGGTCAGCGCGCAGAACAGCGTCGCACCCAGCCCGTAGACGTCGGCGGCGGGCGTGGGGGGATCGCCGCCGAGGACCTCGGGCGCGGTGAACGCCGGTGATCCGGCGATCGTCCCCGTGGCGGTGTGGAACGCGCCCGCGACCTGTGCGGCGCCGAAGCCGGTGAGCGCGGGTTCGTCGGCGTCGGTGAACAGGATCCCGGCGGGGGTGACGTCCCGGTGCACGATGCCGAGCTCGTGGACCTTGGCCAGCGCCGCCGCCAGCTTCACGCCCAGATCGAGCACCCGTTCGACAGGCTGGCGCCCGGACGTGCGGATGCGCCGCTCGAGGCTGCCGCGCCGGTGGTAGGGCATCACCAGGTACGGCCGTCCGGCCGCGGTTTCGCCGGCCTGCAGCACCTCGACGATGTGGGGCTGTCCGGTAAGCCTGCCCATCGCGTGGCGCTCTCGGTCGAAACGCGCCCGGCTCTGCTGGTCGGGGTCGGCGGTGAGCAGTTTGACCGCCACCGTGCGGGCCGTGGTGACCTGTGCGCACCGGTAGACCGCGCCGTGGCCGCTGTGCCCGATCTCGTGGGCACGGTCGAATCCGGCTGCGGCCAGATCCGCGGCGATCGGAGACCATGCTGTCATCTACGGATCCACCCTCTCGGATACCGCACGCGCTGTTCGACGGAGCCCGCCGATGCCCATTCGAGCCTATGCGGTGCCGCGCGCAGAGTCACCCCCCGACGCCTTCGGGCGTCGCCCGTCGTCGCGCCCGGCACTCCGCTGAAGGTTCGTGCGCGGCGCCCCTTCCACGAATGTCCACACGGCCTCGACGGCTGCGCGGGGACGATCGTCGTCGGGGCGGGACTCCTCGAAGATCGTCAACACGGTCTGTGTGCACTGCGCCGCGTACCGGGCGACCAGCCGAAGGTCCGCGATGCTCAATTCGATCTCGCCGGCCGTCGTCATGAGCACATTCTCGCCGGGCGGCGAGTGTGTTCGTCGCTCCGTGCGGCGGCCAACTGCGGTGCGGTCACATAGAGCGCGGCGGTGAGGTCGGCGCCGTCGAGCCGGGCGTCGCGTAGATCTGCGCCGAGCAGGTCGGCGGCGGTCAGGTCCCGACCGCGGAGATCGGCCGCGATCAGGCACGCCCCGCGAAGGTCCACGCCGCACAGGTCCCGTGACCGCAGATCCCGTCCGGCCAGATCCGCACCCGGGGCCAGCGTCCGATCCGGTGCCCGGCTGTCCGCGCGGTAGGCGGCGCGCACCCCGGCGCTGACATCGACGAGGACGGACCGGACCTCGCGGTGCAGTGTGTCCACATCGGCCGCGAGCAGTGCGGCCGCGCCGCCGGCCGTCAGCGCGTCGATCGCCGCCGCCGCGAGTTCCGCGCGGTGCGCATCGTCGGGATCACGGGCCCGGTCGTGCGCCTCGTGCAGATGCCAGAGCATCTCGTGCAACCGCCGCACGACGGCGAAGGCGGCGAACATGGTGCCGGCGGAACCGGGCTCGTCGCGCCAACTCACGCCGGCGAAAAGTCTCTGCGAGACGACCTGGCCGGCGCCGAAACAGTCGAATACGGTGCAGCCGCGGAAGCCTCGCTCGGGTAGGCGCGCGTGGATCACGCAGGCGTGGCCGGGCGACAGGTGGCCGCACGGCTGTCCGGCCGGCTTGTCGACGGCGAAGTCGGCGGATCGAGCGAACCCGAATGCGGTGCAGCACAGCGCAAAACAGTTCGAGCAGTCGCCGCGAAGGTCATGACGGGGAGAGGAGACGGGCACGTGAGCTCCTGGTAGTGATGTGGATGCAGGTACGCGGTGGAGGAACCCGATCACGGGTTCCCCGACCGGCACGTGCCATCACCACTTCACGCAGGAGCGGTGCACGTTCGATGCCGAAGGCCTGGGTCACAGGCAAGATGTGCGGTTCACTGCCGCCGAGCGTAGCAGAGCGGCAGTGAACCGCTTCGGGCTCAGAGCAGTTCGAGGATGGTCGCGTTGGCCATGCCGCCGGCCTCACACATGGTCTGCAGCCCGTAGCGGATCCCGTTGTCCCGCATGTGATGGATCAGGCGGGTCATCAGGATCGCGCCGGATCCGCCCAGCGGATGGCCGACCGCGATCGCGCCGCCGAGCGGGTTCATCCGATCCATCGCCGCCCCGGTCTCGGCCTGCCATGCCAGCGGCACCGGCGCGAACGCCTCGTTGACCTCGAACGCACCGATGTCGTCGATGGACAGGCCGGAACGCCCCAGCGCCTTGGCCGTCGCGGCGATCGGGCCGGTGAGCATGATGACCGGGTCGTCGCCCGCCACCGCGGAGGTGTGCACCCGGGCGAGCGGGGTCAGGCCGCGTTCGCGGGCGATCTCGCCGGTGGTGATCAGCAGGGCGCCCGCGCCGTCGGAGATCTGCGAGGCGTTGCCCGCGTGGATGACGCCGTCCTCCTTGAACACGGTCCGGAGCTTGCCCAGCTTCTCCAGGGTGCCGCCGCGGCGGATGCCCTCGTCCTGGGTCAGCTCGGTTCCCGGCACCGGCGCCAGCTGTGCGTCGAAGGCGCCCGCATCGACCGCCTGCGCGGACAGCTCGTGTGAGCGCAGCGAGTACTCGTCGAGCTGGGTGCGCGAGAAGCCCCACTTCTCGGCGACCATCTCGGCGCCGAGTCCCTGGCTGAACTCCTGCACCCCGTACCGCTCGAGCACGCTCGGCGGCGTCGGGGACCCGCCCTGCCCCGCGGTGCCCATCGGCACGCGGCTCATCGACTCGACGCCGCCGGCGACGACGAAGTCGGCGTGCCCGGCGATGACGGTCGCGGCGGCGAAGCTGACCGCCTGCTGGCTGGAGCCGCACGCACGGGTGAGGGTCGTGCCGGGGACCGATTCGGGCAGCCCCGCGGCGAGCACCGCGGTGCGCGCGATGTTGCCGGCCTGCTCGGAGGCCTGCATCACGCAGCCCCAGATCACGTCGTCGATCTCCTCGGCGGCCACCCCGGAACGCTCGACCACCGAGCGCAGGATGTGGGCCGACAGCTCGGCAGGGTGGGTCTGGGAGAGTGCCCCGGCGCGGCGCCCGATGGGCGTGCGGACGGCTTCGACGATGACGGCATCGCGCATGAAAAGAGCTCCTGTGTTCGTGCGTTGACTGGTCTTCTGGTGGTGCTTGTTCGTCATACGACCACGCCCGCGAGGCAATTCGCAACGACAGGTCGAGGAATACATCCATCGGGTGGACGCGTGTTATGTGCCCGTTCGGGCGATTTCCCCGTCGGGCGCCCGCTCGTGCGGCATATTCGGGGTACCCACCGCCGCCGACCACACCCTCAGGAGGCGCCGTGCAACGGACGGTGTTCGACCAGGACCACGAGGCGTTCCGCAAGACCATCCGGGAGTTCATCGCGAAGGAGGTCGTGCCCGTCCACCACGAGTGGGAGCAGCGGGGGCATCCGCCGCGCGAGTTCTACCGTCGGCTCGGCGAACTGGGCGTCCTGGGCATCCAGGTGCCCGAGGAGTTCGGCGGTGGCGGCGAGTCGAGTTTCAAGTTCTTCGCCGTCGTCGGCGAGGAGTGCGCTGCCGCCGGCGTGACCTTCGGCAGTTACTCGGTGCATTCGCAGCTGATCCTGCCGTACCTGATGGCGCACGCGACCGCCGAACAGAAGCAGCGGTGGCTGCCGGGGTTCGCCTCCGGCGACCTGATGTTCGCCATCGCCATGACCGAGCCCGGCACCGGTTCGGACCTCGCGAACATCGCCACCTCGGCAAAGCTGTCCGCCGACGGCACGCACTACGTCGTCAACGGGGCCAAGACATTCATCACCGGCGGCGCGCTCGCCGACCGCATCCTGGTGGTGTGCCGCACCGCGCCGAGCACCCCCGAGGACCGCCGGACGGGGCTGAGCATCCTCGTCGTCGACACCACCTCGCAGGGGTTCGAGGTCGGCCGCAAGATCGACAAGATCGGGCTGAAGGCGTCGGACACCGCCGAGTTGTCGTTCACCGACGTGGTGGTGCCGGTCGCGGACCTGCTCGGTGAGGAGGGCCAGGGCTTCGCGTACCTGACAGACAATCTCGCGCAGGAACGCCTGTCGATCGCCCTCGGCGGGGCGGCGTCGGCGCAGGCGGCGTTGCAGCACGCGCTGGCCTATGTGAAGGAGCGCAAGGTGTTCGGCAAGCCGGTCGCCGCGTTCCAGAACACCAAGTTCGTGCTCGCCGAGTGCGCGACCGAGGTCGAGGCGATCACGCTGATGGCCGACCGTGCGCTCGAGGCGCTCGACGCCGGCGAGCTCACCGTCGCCGACGCCGCCAAGGCGAAGCTGTTCTGCACCGAGGGCGCCGGACGGGTCATCGACAAGTGCCTGCAACTGCACGGCGGATATGGCTACGTGACCGAGTTTCCGATCGCCCGGTTGTACGCGGACACCCGCGTCACCCGCATCTTCGGCGGCACCAGCGAGGTCATGAAGACGATCATCGCCAAGGACCTGGGGCTGTGAGCCCGGCACCAGGTCGCCCCACCACCCAGGACTGAGTCCATCGGCGAACGGAGCCACTGTGTTTCCAGGGAAGTTCGTGACATCGACCCCGGACAAGCCGGCGGTCATCGAGGCCGCGACCGGACGGTCGGTGAGCTTCGCCGAGCTCGAGACCCGCTCGATCCGGTTCGCGCACTGGCTGCGCGCCCAGGGTCTGCGCCGCGGCGACCACATCGCCGTGCTCTCGAGCAACGATGCGACCGTCTTCGAACTGTATTGGGGCGCAGTTCGATCGGGCCTGTACCTGACGATGGTCAACACGCACCTGACCGCCGACGAGGTCGCCTACATCGTCGGCGACTGCGACGCGCAGGTGATCGTCGCGTCGGCGGACCTGGCCGAGTTGGCCGCCGGGATCGTCGACGACACACCCGAGGTGCGGGTGCGGTTGGCCTTCGGCGGCGCGATCCCGGGCCATCTCGACTATGCCGCGGAGGTCGCGCCGATGCCGACGCAGGCGCCGTCCGACCAGCCCCGCGGCACCGACATGCTGTACTCGTCCGGCACCACCGGCCGGCCCAAGGGCATCGAACCCGAACTGCCCGACATGCAGGTCGACGACGAGGGTCCGAACCCGATGGTCGCGCTGCTGCGGGCGTTCGGGTTCGACGAACACTCGGTGTATCTGTCGCCGGCGCCGCTGTACCACGCGGCGCCGCTGCGGTACAGCGCCACGACCCAGGCGCTCGGCGGCACGGTGATCCTGATGGACCACTTCGACCCGCAGCGGTGCCTCGCCGCCATCGAGCAGTACGGCGTGACCCACTCGCAGTGGGTGCCGACGCATTTCGTCCGCCTGCTCAAGTTGCCGGCGGCGGTGCGGTCGCGGTACGACCTGTCGTCGATGCGGGTCGCGGTGCACGCGGCCGCCCCGTGCCCGGTCGAGGTCAAGCGCGAGATGATGAGCTGGTGGGGTGAGATCCTCTACGAGTATTACTCGTCGACGGAGGGAGTAGGGGTGACGATCATCGGACCGCAGGACTGGCTGTCGAAGCCGGGCAGCGTCGGGCGCCCGATCATCGGCGTCCCGCACGTGTGCGGCGAGGACGGCGCCGAACTGCCGATCGGCGAGATCGGCCTGATCTACTTCGCGCACACCGACGTCAGGTTCGAGTACCACAACGCGCCCGAGAAGACCACCGAGTCGACGCACCCCGAGCATCCGGACTGGACCACCACCGGGGACATCGGCCGGGTCGACGAGGATGGGTTCGTGTTCCTCACCGATCGTGCGAAATTCGTCATCATCTCCGGCGGGGTGAACATCTATCCGCAGGAGGTCGAGGGCGCGCTGGCCTTGCATCCGAAAGTGTTCGACGTGGCCGTGATCGGGGTGCCCGACGAGGAGATGGGCGAGCGGGTCACGGCGTTCGTGCAGCCAGCGCCGGGGGTGACGGTCGGCGGGGCCGGCGCCGGCGCGGCCGCCGAACTGGCCGCCGAACTGATCGGCTACTGCCGCGAGCGCATCGCGCACTACAAGTGCCCCCGCGAGGTGGTGTTCGTCGACGAACTTCCGCGCACGCCGACCGGCAAACTGGTCAAAGGCGCACTGCACGCGGCCGTCTCCGCGGGTGGCGGGCCGTGACACCCGCGCGCCTGGTGCGGCGGGCCGGTGCGCCCGACCCGGACCTGGCCGCGCTGCGCGCCGAGGTGCGGGGGTTCCTACGGCGGCAGATCGATGCGGGCGCGTTCCGGCCGGGCATCGACACATGGCTGCGCGGTTGGGATCCGGAGTTCAGCCGGGCACTGGCCGAACGCGGCTGGGTGGGCATGACGATCCCCGTCGAGTACGGCGGGCCCGGCCGCACGTTCGTGGAGCGTTTCGTCGTCACCGAGGAACTGCTGGCTGCGGGCGCCCCGGTCGCGGCGCACTGGATCGCCGACCGGCAGGCCGCGCCGTCGCTGCTGCGCTACGGGACCGAGGAGCAGAAGCGCTGGTTTCTCCCCGAGATCGCGCGCGGCGAGATCTGCTGGGCCATCGGCATGTCCGAACCGGAGACCGGATCGGATCTGGCGAGCGTGCGCACCAGCGCGGAGCAGGTCGAGGACGGCTGGATCCTCAACGGCACCAAGCTGTGGACGTCCGGCGCGCAGCACGCCGACGCGTTCTTCGTGCTGGCGCGGTCGTCGCCGCTCGACCCCGGGGACCGGCACGGCGGGCTGAGCCAGTTCATCGTGCTGATGAACTCGCCGGGCATCCGGATCCGGCCGATCATCTCGATGTCCGGTGAGCACCATTTCAACGAGGTGCTGCTCGACGAGGTGTTTGTCCCCGAGGAGCTCGTCCTCGGCACCGTGGGCGACGGGTGGGCGCAGGTCGCCTCCGAGCTTGGGTTCGAACGCAGTGGGCCCGAACGGTTCCTGTCGACGTTCGGTCTGCTGGCGGCCGCGGCCGAGCGGGTCGACGACGGCACACTGCCCGCCGACGGCCGCATCGGCGCTGCCGCCGGCCGGGCCTTCGCGCTGCACCACATGTCCCGGGCGGTGTCCGAGGCGCTCGAACGCGGCGAAGATGCCGAGGTCGCGGCGGCGGTGGTGAAGGTGCTCGGCACCCGCGCCGAGGGGGACATCGTCGACCTGTTCGACGAGATGTGCGACGAGGGTGCGGTGGATGTCGAGTTCGCGGAACTGATCCGGTCCGGGGTGATGCAAAGGCCCGGATTCACGTTGCGCGGCGGCACCACCGAGATCCTGCGCGGTGTGGTGGCCCGGGGTCTGGGGTTGCGCTGATGAGCGGGGACCGCGAATTCGCCGAGCTGCTGACGAAGGTCTTCCGCGGCGCGGCAACGGACCGGCCGGAGATGCTCGACGCCGCGCTCTGGTCGACGCTGGCGAACCTCGGGCTGGCGCGGTTGACCGGTCGCGCGGCGGCCGGCGGCAGTGGCGCGGGCTGGGCGGATGCCGCGCTGCTGCTCGGCGCCGCGGGACGGGTGGGTGCCGCGATCCCGGTGGCGGAGAACGATCTGCTCGCCGGATGGCTGCTCGAGCGGGCCGGTCTCGACGCCGGACGGGATCCGGCGGTGCTCCGGACCGCGGCGGTGGTCGGTGTTGCGGGGCTCGGTGTTTCGGGTCCGGGCATGGCGGGGGTCGCGACGCGGGTGCCGTGGGCTCGTGCGGTCGATTCGCTGGTCCTGCTGTGGGAGACGGGGTCCGGTTGGCGGGTGGCGGAGGTGCCGCGCCGGGCGGTCGCGGTCACCGAGTCCGACAACTTCGCCGGCGAACCGCGCGACGCCGTCCGGGTGGATCTGGGCTCGCTGGACGGTGGCGGTGTGGGCGCGGAGGTGGTCGCAGAGTTCCGGCTGCGCGGGGCGCTCGCGCGGTCGCTCACGATGGTCGGGGCGATGGAGCGGGTGCTGGAGTTGGTCGTCGAGCACACGACGACGCGCACCCAGTTCGGTCGCCCGGTGGCGGGTTTCCAGGCCGTGCAGCAGTTGGTCGCGGACCTCGCAGCGGAGGCGGCGCTGGCGCGCGCGGCAGGCGAGGCGGCCGTCGATGCGGTGTCGCGATCGGGATTCGGCGATCCCCGCGCGCAGTTCGCGGTCGCCGCGGCGAAGTCGTGCGCCGGGCACGCGGCATCGCTGATCGCCCGGAATGCGCACCAGTGCCTGGGCGCGATCGGGTTCACCGATGAACACGAATTGCACCGGCACACCACGCGATTGCTGGCGTGGCGTGGCGAGTTCGGTTCGGTCCGGTGGTGGGACGAGCGGTTGACCCGGGCGGCCGCGGAAGGCCGTGGGGGAGGGCTGTGGTCGCTGATCGTCGACTGACGATCAGAACGGCGGCGGGTCATCGTCCGGGGGCGTGGGTTGATTCGCAGGCGTCCAGTCCCCGCGGCGGGGATCGTGGTGGTCGAACGGCACGATGTGGTCGAGTTCGCACCTCCGGGCCGGGACCGTGCATCCGGGGTGACGGCAATGCCCGTCGCGGGCGCGAACAGCCCTGGCCGTGGCGGCGTCGGGGCGATAGGTCAGTGCGCCGTCGGGTGGCGAATCGTGACTGCCGTGACCATCGGGGCAGATGCCCTGCGCAAGTGTGGGATCAGCGGCGAGGGCTGCTTCGATTGCGGATAGATTGCGCCGTCGCCGTACACGGGTTGGAGTCGGCGGCCCGCAGAGAACAGCATCGATCCTCGCGGAATCCGCGGCGCACGACACGTGCGCCCGAAGGTGATGGGTGTGCCGAGCGCAGCGGCGAGGGGATTGTCCGGGGGTGGTTGGTGTGTGGTCGGCGGTGGTCCGGACGGTGGTGGGTCGGCCGGTGGTTCCGCCGGCTCCGGATTTCCGCGACTGAGGTATTCGGCGTAGCTGCGTTCGATGGTGAACGGCAGCAGGGTGACCAGGGCCCACCCGAGGTCGATGTACTTGGTGGCGATGGTGGTCGAGCACGTCAGGGCGACAGCGACCTCGGAGACCGCGAGACGCTCGGCCCGCTCACGGGGAACGCCGGCGAGTTGCTGTGTGCGGATGATCGACCGTGACCAGTGATACGCGGCCAGAACGCGTTTTGCGTGCGCCTGATTCTCCGACTCGTCCGCAGCGAGCAACTGCTCACGTAGTTCGGCAACCACGAGGGCACCCAACGACGTCTCCGCCGTGCCACGCACCCTTGATTCGCTCATGCGTTCGAGTCTGCCGGATGGTGCCGACAGTGATGCGGATTTGAGAACGGTGGTGAGACCGCTTCGCGTGCTGGGGAATCAGGTCGGGATTTGGACGTGCCATCGCCAGTCGTGCTGCCCCGGCAGGTCGCCGAGCGCGATTCGTCCACAGCAGTAGAGCAGCACTTCCGGCGGGTCGCCCGGCGGGGCATCGGGAAAGAGTATGGGCAGCACCGCGTCGGCGAGGTCGGCCGGCGGCCGCCAGGAATTGCCATGGTCGAGACCGCGGACCATGTCGTAGGTGTGGATCAGCACTTCAGTGACGGCCATGGCGGCAAATCCCGTCGGATCGGACAGGCCATAGGCGTGGAAGGCTCGAACGGAGTCGTCGGTGGCCTGAACAACGCCAGTCAACAGAGCGCCGTGGTGCACCGCATGGAAATAGAGGTCATCCGCGATGTGCAGCGCGGTGTCCCAGCAGGTCCACCGCAGATCTGCGGCGGGAAGCGACCGCCAGTCGCGGTCGGCATACGGCGTCAACGCGGCCGTGCAGGTCTCGGTGACAGTAGCGATGAGGTCGACGGTCGCGCTCACACGGACAGTCGACCACCGATACCGCCAAGCCGCCGCAACGCGAGTTCGGTGATGTTGTGCGAGACATCGGCCGACGTGGACACCGGCGCGAGCCTGGCACCGAAGGACCCTCGCGCCCGGACGGGGTTCGGTTCGGTGAAGAGGTTGCAGTAGTCGAACTCTCGGGGGCCGACGATGCCCGTCGGGTCGATCGCCGGCTTCCTGGCTAATCTGATCGGGTGACAGGTGAGGCGGGGGCGAGCAGGAACAGACGTCTGGCGCGGAGGCTGCGCGAAGTCGGCATCCTGGTCGTCGTGGCGATAGCGCTGAGCGTGTTGCTGCAGACCTTTGTCGCCAGGATCTACCTGATCCCGTCTCAGTCGATGGAGACCACCTTGCACGGGTGCCCCGGCTGCACCGGCGACCGCATCGTCGTGGACAAGCTCACCTATCGATTCGGAAATCCGCGCCCCGGCGATGTCGTGGTGTTCAAGGGCCCGCCGTCCTGGGACGAACCGCACGCCACCAACCGCTCCCCGAACACGTTCGTTCGCGGGCTGCAGAACCTCGGTTCGTTCGTCGGCCTCGTCCCGCCCGACGAGTTCGACCTGGTGAAGCGGGTGATCGCCATCGGTGGTCAGACAGTCCGGTGCCTGCCCGGAGACAAGGGCGTGGTGGTCGACGGAAAGCTCCTCGACGAGCCCTACCGGAAGAACCCGCCGTCACCGTTGCCCGGTGCGGAATCGCCCTGCCAAGGACCGTATTTCGGACCCGTGCACGTCCCGCCAGGTCACGTCTGGGTGATGGGCGACAACCGCACGAACTCGCAGGATTCGCGCTACCACATGGGTGACGTGAACTCGGGGTGCGTCGCCGCGTCCGACATCATCGGCAAGGCCCGTTGGATCGTGTTGCCGCTCAGTCGCATCGGCTCGATCCCGTCACCCGATCCCCAGTCCTGACAGGCCCGTCCGTCACCCCGGATAGTGCCGCGGCGTGAACACCCGCGTGCCGTCCGCATGCTCGACCACCTGCGTCATCGACGAGCCGATGATCAGCAGACACCGCATGTCGACTGCGTCGGGATCCAGATCCGCCAACCGCACCACCGTGACCTGCTCACGCGGGCCGGCGACATCGCGGCCGATGATGACCGGGGTGTCGGGGGAGCGGTGCTCGAGCAGCAGGTCACGCATCGCGCCGACCTGCCAGGTGCGCGACTTCGACTTCGGGTTGTAGATGGCGATCGCCAGGTCGGCCGACGCGGCGGCCGCGAGCCGCTGCGACACCACCTCCCACGGCTTGAGCCGATCGGACAGCGAGATCACCGCGTAGTCGTGCCCGAGCGGGGCGCCGACCCGGCTGGCGACCGCATTGGCCGCCGTCATGCCCGGATACACCCGCACCGGCACGTCGCGCCACTGCTCCTCGGCGGCCACCTCGAGCACCGCCGCCGCCATCGCGAACACGCCCGGATCGCCCGACGACACGACGACCACCCGGGCGCCGCGCTTGGCCATGTCCAGCGCCATCGCGGCGCGCTCGGCCTCGACCCGGTTGTCGGAGGCGTGCCGGCGCTGGTGCGGCGCCATCGCCACCCGGTCCAGATACGGCTCGTAGCCGACGAAGTCGGTGGCCTGCGCCAGCACCCGCCGGACCTCCGGCGTCGTCCACTCGTGCGAGCCGGGGCCGAGCCCGACCACCGCGACGCTGCCCGACACCTCCTCCGAGGCGACCGCGCGTTCGGCCCGGTTCGACGGGCTCGGCACCACCGCGATCGAGAAGTACGGCACCTCGTCGTCGGCGACCTCCGACGCGGCCAGCACCCGCTGACGGTCGGTGCTGGCCCGCTCCACGTACGAGGCCTCGTCGAGCCGGCCAGACCGCTCCAGCGCCTCACGCACCGCCGGATAGGTGCGGCCGAGCTTCATCACGACCGCCGCGTCGGTGCCGGCGAGTCGCCGGGTGAGTTCCTCGGTCGGCAGCGTGCCGGGCAGCACCGTGAGTACCTCGTCGCGCTCGACGAGCGGGGTCGCCAAGGCGGCCGAGGCCGCGCTGACCGAGGTGATGCCGGGGACGACCTCGGCGTCGAACCGCTCCGCCAGCCGCTTGTGCATGTGCATGTACGAGCTGTAGAAGAGCGGATCACCGGCCGCGAGCAGCGCGACCGTGCGGCCCGCTTCCAGGTGTGCGGCAAGCCGATCCGACGCCGCGGCATAGAACTCGTCGATGGCGCCCTGATAGCCGCCGGGATGATCGGTGGTCTCGGTGGTGACCGGGTAGACCAGCTTCTCCTCGATCTGGCCGTCGCGCAGGTACGGCGCGGCGACCGACCGCGCGATGCTGCGGCCGTGCCGCGCACTGTGATACGCGACCACGTCGGCCTCGCCGATCAGCCGCGCGGCCTTGACCGTCACCAGTTCGGGATCGCCCGGGCCCAGCCCGATGCCCCACAGTTTGCCGCTCATTCCACCACGCTCGCAATCGCATTCACGGCGGCGACGGTGATGGCGCTGCCGCCGCGACGACCACGCACCACCAGGTACGGCAGTGTGCCGCGGGTGATCAGCTCCTCCTTGGACTCGGCCGCGCCGATGAAGCCGACCGGACCGCCGACGATCGCCGCCGGCTTCGGTGCGCCGCGGTCGATCATGTCGAGCAGATGGAACAGTGCGGTGGGCGCGTTGCCGATGGCCACGACCGCGCCGCCGAGACGCTCGCCCCACAGCTCCAGCGCGGCCGCCGATCGGGTGGTGCCCAGCTTCTCGGCCAGCTCCGCGACGCCGGGCGCGGACAGCGTGCACCGCACCTCGTTGTCGGCGGGCAGCCGCTTGCAGGTGATGCCCGCGGCGATCATGTTCGCGTCGCACAGCACCGGGGCGCCGGCCTCGAGGGCCGCGCGGCCCGACCGGACCGCGTCCTCGGTGAACCCGATGTCCCCGGCCAGGCTCACCTGCCCGCTGGCGTGGATCATCCGCACGACGACCCGGGAGACGTCCTCGGGGAAGCGGGTCAGGTCCGCCTCGGCGCGGATCGTCGCGAACGACTGCCGGTAGATCTCGGCGCCGTCGCGCAGATACTCACGGCTCGGTGGGGTCGGATGGTGCTGGGTCACGGTCCACACGATAGGCGGAGCCGGTGGCGACCACGTCGGTCACCTCGCCGCGCGGTCGCCCGCAGCGCCGCTCGCATCCTGCGAAGTGAACCAGCTCACCGTCGCCGAGCGCGGCGCCGTCGGGCAGCAGCCGGGTCGAGACGGCAGCAGACGCATCGACGCGCACGTCGGCGAGTGCCTTCGCGCAACCGGGACGGCCGGCACAGGCGCTGACCCGCGTCCACGGCGAGTTCTCGTCGAACACCAGCCCCATCGGCGCGAGCACCCGGACCACCTGCTCGGCGGACCAGTCGTCGAGGTCACAGATCAGCAGCGTGCGCCATGGGGTGACGACGATCGGCCGTTCGGTCGCGGCCAGGAACTCGCACAGCCGCGCCGACACCCGCCCCAGCGGGACCGCTGCACCCAGAGTCACGGCCCCGGGGGTGGCAGCACCGGGCGCGACGGCACAGTCGTGGTCGAACCAGCCGATCGGCGGACGCCCGTCGGTGCGCAGTTCGATGCGCCCGGCGATCTGGTCCGTGCCCGGATCGTCGAGTCGGACGGCCAGCTGTGCGGCCAACGCCGTCGCCAGCTCGGCGCCACCGCCCGCCAACTCGGCGATGCGCCACTGGTTCGACCGCAGATCCAGGAACAGGTGCGCGGCCGCCAGCACCGCGTCGACCGCTCGGTCGTGGCCCACCCGGATCCCGTGGTCGCGGCCGGCGACGAGCACCGCCACCCGCGCCGCGTCGACGACGTGGATGCCGACGTCCGCGGCCAGCGGCGAAACGTCGCCGCGTCCGTCGTCGAACGACGTAAGGTACCGGCCGGGCAATCCGGCGAGCCGCTCGTCGGCGCACAGCCGCCGGTCCAGCTCGCCGACCCATCCGCGCACATCGACCACGCCCCCGACCCGCCCGGTCAGCGGGGAGACCAGGTAGTTGCGCACCCGCTCGTGCGTGAGCGACGGCAGCAGTCCGCCCGCGACCAGCCGTCGCGCCAGCTCGTCCGGGTCGGTGACCGCGCGTAACTGCACGTTGCCGCGTGAGGTCAGCTCGACCGCGCCGTCGCCGAGTTCGGCCGCCGCCGTACCCAGCAACTGCACCTGCTCGGGGGTGAGCAGCCCGCCGGGCGCCCGCAGCCGCGCCAGTGCCCCGTCCGCCGCCTGGTGCACCGACAGTGCGCCCGGGCAGGCGTCGGCGCGGGTACGGGAGCGTGGACCGGGGGACACCATGTGCTCCAGGGTAGGGAGGGCCGATAGCATCGTCGACGGCAGCTCACGGGAAGACCGGTGCGATTCCGGCGCGGTCCCGCCACTGTGAAGCCAGACCCCTGTGCTGCCGACCATGACCACTGACCAAGGGGCGCGGACCCCGGGGAGGCCCTGCTCGTGATCCTGCTGCTCTCGACCTCCGACACCGACCTGCTCAGCGCGCGTGCGAGCGGTGCCGACTACCGCTGGGGCAACCCGGCGCGCCTGCTCGTCGACGACCTGCCCGGCCTGCTGGGTGGCGTCGACCTGGTGATCGTCCGCATCCTCGGCGGTCGTCGCGCCTGGGAGGACGGGCTGGACGCCGTGCTCGCGTCCGGTATCCCGACAGTCGTCCTCGGCGGCGAACTCGCCCCCGACGCCGAGCTCATGGAGTGCTCGACGGTGCCGGCCGGTGTGGCCGCGGAGGCGCACAACTACCTGGCCGAGGGTGGCGCCGAGAACCTCGGCCAGCTCCACGCGTTCCTGTCCGACACGGTGCTGCTGACCGGCCATGGGTTCGGCGGGCCCGTGCACACCCCCAGCTGGGGTCACCTCGATCGGGACCTCGCTGCCGTCGAAGGGCCGACGGTCGCCGTGCTCTACTACCGGGCCCAGCACCTGGCCGGCAACACCGGCTACGTCGAGGCGCTGTGCGAGGCGATCGAACGCGCCGGCGGCCGGCCGATGCCGATCTTCTGCGCCTCGCTTCGGACCGCCGAGCCGGAACTGCTCGAGACCCTCGGCGTCGCCGACGCGCTGGTGGTCACCGTGCTGGCGGCCGGTGGCACCAAGCCGGCGAACGCGTCGGCCGGCGGCGACGACGAGGCGTGGGACGTCACCGCGCTCGCCGCGCTGGATGTGCCGATCCTGCAGGGCCTGTGCCTGACCACCGGCCGCGACCAGTGGGCCGAGAGCGATGACGGCCTCTCGCCGATGGACGTCGCCAGCCAGGTCGCGGTCCCGGAGTTCGACGGGCGCATCATCACCGTGCCGTTCTCGTTCAAGGAGATCGACGCCGACGGGCTGAGCGCCTACGTGCCCGACGCCGAGCGGGCCGACCGGGTCGCCGGCATCGCCGTGCGGCACGCCCGGCTGCGGCACATCCCGCCCGCCGAGCGCCGCGTCGTGCTGATGCTCTCGGCCTACCCGACCAAGCACGCCCGCATCGGCAACGCGGTCGGCCTGGACACCCCCGCCAGCGCGCTGGCCCTGCTGAGCGAGATGCGCACCGCCGGATACGACATCGGTCCGTCCGACGGCCCCGACTCGATCCCCGGCCTGGCGGAGGGCGACGGCGACGCGTTCATCCACGCGCTCATCGCCCGCGGCGGCCAGGACGCCGACTGGCTCACCGCCGACCAGCTCGAGGGCAACCCGATCCGCATCTCCGCCGCCCGCTACCGCAGCTGGTTCGCCACGCTGCCCGCCGAGCTGCGCGAGGGCGTCGAGCGGCACTGGGGCCAGGCCCCCGGCGAGCTGTACGTCGACCGTTCCGGTGACCGGGACGGCGAGATCGTCATCGCGGCAATGCAATTCGGCAACGTGGTGATCATGGTGCAGCCGCCGCGCGGCTTCGGCGAGAACCCGGTCGCGATCTACCACGACCCGGATCTGCCGCCGAGCCACCACTACCTGGCCGCCTATCGGTGGCTCGCCGCCGCCACCGCGGACGGGGGTTTCGGGGCCGACGCGCTGGTGCACCTGGGCAAGCACGGCAACCTCGAATGGCTGCCCGGCAAGACGCTCGGCATGTCCGCATCCTGCGGCACCGACGCCGCGCTCGGCGACCTGCCGCTGATCTACCCGTTCCTGGTCAACGACCCCGGCGAGGGCACCCAGGCCAAGCGTCGCGCGCACGCCACCCTCGTCGACCACCTCATCCCGCCGATGGCGCGCGCCGAGTCCTACGGCGACATCGCCCGGCTCGAGCAACTGCTCGACGAGCACTCCAACATCTCCGCACTCGACCCGGCCAAGCTGCCGGCGATCCGTCAGCAGATCTGGACGCTCATGCGCGCCGCCAAGATGGACCACGACCTGGGCCTGGCCGAGCGCCCCGAGGAGGACGTGTTCGACGACATGCTGCTGCACGTCGACGGCTGGCTGTGCGAGATCAAGGACGTGCAGATCCGCGACGGCCTGCACATCCTCGGTTCTGCGCCGCAGGGCGAGGCGGAGGTCGACCTGGTGCTCGCGATGCTGCGCGCCAAGCAGATGTCGGGCGGCGAGCGGTCCGTCCCGGGCCTGCGGGAGGCGCTGGGCCTGAGCGAGTCCGGTGTCGGGGTCGACGGCACCGAGAACCGCACCCGCGTCGACGAGATCGAGGCGCAGGCGCACGCGCTGGTCGCCGCGATGGCCAAGGCCGATTGGGATCCCGCGGCCGCCGACGGCCTGCACGAGGACGACACCGTGCGGCAGATCCTGCGGTTCGCCGCCACCGAGGTGGTGCCGCGGCTGCGGCAGACCTCCAGCGAGATCGCGCAGGTGCTGCACGCCCTCGACGGCGGGTTCATCGCCGCCGGACCGTCGGGCTCGCCGCTGCGCGGGCTGATCAACGTGCTCCCGACCGGCCGCAACTTCTACTCGGTGGACCCGAAGGCGGTGCCGTCGAGGCTGGCGTGGGAGACCGGTCAGGCGATGGCCGACTCGCTGGTGCAGCGCTACCTCGCCGACCACGGTGAGTACCCGACGTCGGTGGGGCTGTCGGTGTGGGGCACCTCGGCGATGCGCACCTCCGGCGACGACATCGCCGAAGTCCTTGCGCTGCTCGGTGTCCGGCCGGTGTGGGACGAGGCGTCGCGCCGGGTCACCGGGCTCGAGCCGATCCCGCTCGCCGAGCTGGGCCGTCCCCGCATCGACGTCACCGTGCGCATCTCCGGGTTCTTCCGCGACGCGTTCCCGCACGTGCTCGCGCTGCTCGACGACGCGGTCCGGTTGGTTGCAGGACTCGACGAGTCGGCCGACGACAACTACGTGCGCGCCCACGCGCAGGCCGACCTCGCCGAGCACGGCGACGAACGCCGGGCCACCACCCGGATCTTCGGGTCCAAGCCCGGCACCTACGGGGCCGGGCTGCTGCAGTTGATCGACTCGAAGAACTGGCGCGACGACGCCGACCTCGCGCAGGTCTACACCGCGTGGGGGGGCTTCGCCTACGGCCGCGGGCTAGACGGTGTTCCCGCCGGCGACGACATGCGCACCGCCTACCGGCGGATCGCGGTGGCCGCCAAGAACACCGACACCCGTGAGCACGACATCGCCGACTCCGACGACTACTTCCAGTTTCACGGCGGCATGGTCGCCACCGTCCGCGCGCTGACCGGAAAGGATCCGGAGGCATACATCGGCGACAGCACCCGCCCGGACGCGGTGCGCACCCGCACCCTGTCCGAGGAGACCACCCGGGTGTTCCGGGCCCGCGTGATCAACCCGCGCTGGCTCGAAGCGATGCGCCGGCACGGCTACAAGGGCGCGTTCGAGATGGCCGCGACCGTCGACTACCTGTTCGGCTACGACGCCACCACCAACGTCGTCGCCGACTGGATGTACGAGAAGCTCACCGAGACCTACGTGCTCGACGAGCAGAACCGCGCGTTCATGGCCGAGTCGAACCCGTGGGCGCTGCACGGCATCGCCGAGCGTTTGCTGGAGGCGGTCGAGCGCAAGATGTGGGAGGCTCCGGAGCAGGCGACGCTGGACGCGTTGCGGCAGGCGTACCTGGAGACCGAGGGGGAACTCGAGGGCGAGTAGGCGTAGTGCGCCGCGGCGGTCATCGCCGCAGGCGCGCCGCCAGGATGTCCAGACCCGGACCGGTCAGGTCCGCCAGGCCCGACTCGCGGCCCGCGAGGGCGACGAGGATCGCCTCGCCCGGGCCGCGTACCTCGGGCCCGGTGCCGTGGCTCCAGTCCACGTCGGTCGCGACCGCACGAAGTCCCCGGATGTTCGCCGGGGCCGGCAGGGCGCGAGCGCGGGGCGTGAAGTCCAAGGCCGCGACGAGTCGTTCCTCGGGCACCACCCGTGGTCGGTCGAGCGCCCGGCGGATGTCCTGGTGGTGGATCACCGCATCGGTGAGCGCGATGGCGCTGCCGAACATCGTCGTGACACCCCGGGGCACGGCATGTGCGCGCAGCGTGGCCACCAGTTCGTCGGTGGACTGGCGTCGGCTCCGGTCGACACCGGCCTGATTGCAGCGGCTCAGCGAGAACCCGGAGCGGGCGAACAGTGACAGCAGCGCCGGCCAGCCGAGCAGGTCGTAGCTCGGCACGTGGCCCGCGACGTCGCGCACCGACCATCCCGGGCACAGCGATGGCCGCGTCCACTCGTCATCGGTGAGGGTGTCGAGAAAGTCGGCCAGGTCGCGCCGTTCCTCCGTCGCCAGGTCTTTGAGAGCAGCCATGATGCCGTGCACTCCTTGTCGCGCAGTTCTAGGACGCAGCGCAGTTCTATGACGTCGCGCAGTCCTATGACGCAGGTCCTGTCGACATTGCACCACGAAACCCGGTGCCGCCGACGATGATCTGCCGGGTTCACCGTCCAGTCCTGCCGACGCCGGCCGGTGCGTACGCTGACGGGCATGACTGCCACGCTCGGCGAGATCGGCGCCGCGAAGTACGTTCTGCTGACCACGTTCCGCAAGGACGGTACCGCCGTGCCGACGCCGCTGTGGGTGGCGATGGACGGCGACACGATGCTGCTGTGGACCGTCGCCGACTCGTGGAAGGTCAAGCGGATCCGCCGCACCCCACGGGTGACGGTCGGGGTGTGCGACGTGCGCGGCAATCCGAAGGGCCCGCAACTCGACGCCACCGCGACGATCCTCGACGACGCCGGCAGTGATCGCGCCCGCTCGGTGATCGCCCACAAGTACGGCATCCTCGGCTGGATCACGATGAAGGGCAGCCTGATCCGGCGCGGCCGCGGCGGGACGGTGGGGGTTGCGGTCACGGCGGCGTGAAACCGGCATCGCCCGACCCGGTTCCTAGAGCCCGAGTGCGGTAACGGCGTTGCCGTGCAGACCCGCGTGCTGGCGGGAGTAGAGGGCGATCATCCGCTGGTCGGTGTGCCCGCTCTGCGTCATGATCTGTTCGGCGCTGGCCGCGTTGCGGACTGCCTGGGTGACGAATCCGGCCCGCAGGCTGTGTCCGCCGAGCATCGCGACGAACTCTTCCGCGTATCCGGCCTGCCGTGCGCGCCGCTGGATCATCGACGCGATCGCCTGGCCGGACAGCGCAGAAGTACCGATTCCACCGGTGCGGTGTACCCGCCGGAACAGCGGTCGCGCCACCGACTCCGAGGTCCCGGCCCTGCCGCGGCAGCAGTGCTCGGTGTGATCGTCGGTGGGACCGGACAGTAGCGCCGAGACACCGCCGCGTCCGGTGTCGTCCCACACGTCCACGACCTGCCGCCACCGCCAGTACGCGCAGACCGGGCACGTCGCCGACGACGCCCCGTAGGGCAGGGTGACGGTGCGCCCGGCGGCGGCCTGGTCGGTCTTCGACCGGCGGATTGTCACGTACAGCCCGTCGGCGCGGTGGGGCCGGACGTCGGAGACGAGAAGCCCGGCCAACTCGGAACGGCGCATCGCCCCGGTCAGCCCGATCAGCAGCAGTGCCGAGTCCCGGCGCTCCGCGACGCGGTCCGGCCAGGATCCGGCCGAGGACCGTGCGCGCATCTCTTCGACGATGGTCCGCACGTCCTCGGTCAGCAACGGTTCCCGGCGCGCGGGCGGTGTGGCGCGGGTGCGGGCGATGCCCCGCAGGATCTCCCGCACCGCCGGCGCCTGGCCCGGCTTCGGGTGCCCGGCGAGCGAGTGGATCGTGTTGATCGACGCCACCCATCGCGTCAGCGTCGACGGCGCGTACGCAGGCCGCCCGTCCGGCCGCACCTCCGTGGATTTCTCGGTGAGGAACCAGCCGACCAGTTCCGGGCCCGCCGGCAGCGGTCGCCGGCCGACGCGATCACACCAGCGGGTGAAGATCGTCCAGTCGCTGATCTGCGCGGCCCGCGTGTTCGCGGACACCGACTCGGCCCGCAGGCGCTGCATCGCCTCGACGACCTCGGGCGGGACCGGCATCGGTGTGTCCGGGACGGCGCTCGGCCGCACCGGCGCGTCGGGCATCCCGCTCATGCCACCTCTTCCGTTGTCGCTTCTCCGTTGTCGTCGCCACCCGGGCTGTTCGCCGGGACGATACCGCCGGCCGGTGACATCCGGCGGTGCACCGCCCGGTGGGTTCGCCGCGTCACCGTCGCATTGTCACCGGCGCACACATCCGACTGTTCCAGGGGTGGGAACCGAATACGCCTGAAAGGGGCCGCGGGCCGTAGTTCGGCTACGCGTGATCTGGGCAAAGCAGTGTTGGGGTGGTCTGCCAACCCGCGTCGGTGAGCCAGTTCGTCACCGGTGCCGGCAGTTCCGAGCTGGCGGTGCCCTCGGACCGCGAGGAGATCCCCGAGGGCTTCACCAAGGCCGATGCCGACAAGGCTGAAACCATGGAGGCCCGACTGCAAACGTCCACCACCCGTGCGGGTGTGTCACCGCTGGTCGCGCCGGGCTGCCAGGCGTACTGGCCGGCACCGTACGAGGTGTGCGGGGCGATCAAGGACAAGTACAACTCGCTCGGTGGGCCGAACAGCTTCCTGAAGTATCCGATCAGCGCCGAGCTGACCAACCCCGGAAACACCGGCAAGCGCAGCGAATTCATGGTCGGACCCATCTACTGGTCCGCCGCCACCGGTGCGCACCCGATTGTGAACTCCTTCATGACCAAATGGGGATCGCTCGGTTGGGAGGGCGGCTACCTCAGGTACCCGACGACCGACGAGATCGTCAACCCGGACGGGGTCGGCCGACGACAGGAGTTCCAGGGCGGGGCGATCTACTGGCATCCGGTCTCGACCGTCAACGGCGCCGCGATCGGCGGCGCCATCCGCGACAAATGGAACACCGTCCAGGCCGAACGCCCAGGTAGCCTGCTCGGATACCCGACGTCAGACGAGACCGTTCTGCCAGATGGTCAGGGAAGGATGAACCGGTTCGAACGCGGCGTCATCTACTGGTCACCGACCACCGGCGCACACCCCGTTGTTGAGCCCATATTGAACGCATGGGCAAATGTCGGCTACGAACGCAGCTCATATGGTTATCCAACGGCAGATATGACGAGCGACCCTGCCCACATCGGCGGAGTAGTGCATCAGTTCCAGCATGGCCCCCTCGCCGTACAGGCCAATCTGGTTCCGGTGTCTGGCAACTCCCATTGCCACGGCCAGGACATCACCGGGTGTGTGCCATCCGGCCCAAGCGTTCTCGATGACTGCGTTCAACACATTATCGTGGATGACAACGCGAATCTCGCGCTCTACAACGGCGGTCAGTACCGTCTCGAATGCGGGGATTTCCGTAACCATATTTCGAAGCATTTTTCACACCCGAATGAAATTTCGGATGAGGACGGGAGGAACTTCTTCAAGTGCACCAGTAATGCGCTGATCTTCGGAGTTCCGGCCGACGCGGACATGGGCGATGGGCATCAGACAAGATACATCAACTCCGGGGTCCAGGGATTCGTTGTCACACGTGGTGCGCCGTACTTTACGATCTACACTGCGTATACTTCTGGCGACGGCGGAAATGACTGGGGTGGATGTGTCCGAGACAGCAGCTAGCCGAGAGCGTTCCCATCAGCAAGTATTGAACACGGTTAACAGGATTCTGGCGGCAGCCAATGAACGTAACCAGCGGGAACTTTCCCTCCTCGCCAAAACGAGGCTGAGAGATCTTCTGTTGGCAGGGGACCTGACAGAAGGCTCAATACTCGAGGTGATTGAAAGGGTCGGACCTGTTCACATGATTCCAGTGCCTATGGTCGCTGTAGACGGTCGGCTAGCGCTCACCCACTTCTCCATCCAAGGATGCGATGCCCCCAATGCCCTGTCATTTCAGGCTGTTCTAACCCGACAGGACGACGCCGGTGACACCGATTTTGAACTCCACGAATGGGTGGCGATCAATCTATCGGAGATCCGATCAATATTCCTTCAAAAGCCCTGACAATCAGGGAGCCCGGAATGGCTGGTGAAGACCGACTGCGACCTGGGGATCGAGAATGTGATGTAACTACTGGCCGGCGCGGGTCCAGCGGCGCTCCGGAAGGCGAGGCGACCTGGCAGACAGGCCCGGTCGCACCGTCCTGAAAAGAACTCGCCACCCACGCCGGCGCTGGTGGTCGAGATATCGCCGCCCACGCTGGCCAGGGCCAGGCGGCCTTGCAGGCGCCAACCCCCTCTCAAACAATCCTGGAGCGGGGTTGGCGCCGAGGTCAGCGCATTGAGCTATCCGTCCGCCCGGCACGAGTGGGGCGTCGGTGTGCACAGCAGCTGGGAAGCCGCGAGTCAGAAAGTGCCGAGCCGAACGCCGACTGCGCGGTCACGTGAGCTGCCCGAACAGCACTCGCGGTGCCAGGTCGAGCCGGGTGGCAGGGGCCTGGTCGGGCGGGGCGAGGTTGAGCACGAGGTCGCCCATGCGGCGGATGTTGTGGGTGATGTAGGGGGTGATGGTGGCCAGGTCGTCGGTGTCGACGGGATAGCCCTCGGCTGCGAGACCGTTGGCGACGTCGGTGATGTCCAGGGCGGTCGAGTAGATCGCGCAGTTGGCCAGCAGTTCGTTGAACTTCACGACCCGTTCCTGGTGGTCGGGGTCGTTGTGGCCGATGAGCTTGCCGCCGATCATCAACCATTCCGCGTAGCCGTGGAACGCCTCGGCCTTGTTCGTGACCGCCGTGATCTGCTCGCGCAGTCCGGGTTCGGACAGGTACCGCAGCAAGGTGACGGTCCTGATGACCCGGCCCAGTTCGCGGAATGCCCGGTACAGGCGGTTCTTGTGGGAGTGGTTGCCGAGCCGGCGCAGCAGCGTCACCGACGAGATGTGGCCCTCGCGGATGGAGATCGCGGTGCGCAGCAGGTCGGTCCAGTGCCGGGCGATCAGTGCCCAGTCGATGGCGTCGTCGCCGAACAGGGAGTCGATGTGTGAGTAGCGGGTGGCCGGGTCGGGGCGGTAGAAGTTCAGGTCGTGCCAGTTGCGGATCCGCGGCAGCAGCTCGAACCCGAGCAGCGCGGCGAGCCCGAACACCGGAAGCGACTGGCCCTGGGTGTCGGCGTGGATGGTGTCGGGTTGGACGTCGGACTCGTTGCGCAGCAACCCGTCGACGATGAACACCGCTTCCCACGCCCCGCACGGCACGAAATGGGAGAACAGCGCGATGTAGGTGTCGGAGACGAACCGCATCGCCAGCCCGCCGTAGCCGCCGTAGCGGATGTGGGATTCGGCGAGCAGGTTGTTCTCCCAGGTGTCGATCTGCGTCCCGTCGACGGCGACGATCTGCCCGTCGCCCCACACCCCGGCCACATCCAAGGTGGTGAAGGCGCCAATCACATCGGCCGAGCAGCGGTGCACCTTGTCGGCGGTGGAGTGCTTGTTGCCCGCGGTATACAGCTCGTGAGCGGAGACCTGGCCGCGCATGTGCCGGGCCACCTCGGTCGCACCGAGGTTCGCGCCGTAGGCGTAGGCGGTGAGCACATACCGGCCCAGCACGTCGCCGCGGATCTTCGGATCCGACCCGGATGCCGGCCCCAAATGCCGCGGCCATCCGGTCAGGTAGGCGGCGCGGGTGAGGATGTCGAGCAGGCTGCGTTCGGGCAGCCGCTGATGCACCGCCTGCTCCAGGGCCAGCGCGGACGGGCGCCGGTCGGTGCCCTTGCGGCGCTTGAGGACCGGTTTGCCGTCCTCCAACACCAGATCGGTGTTCGCCGGATAGCCCGCATCAACCTCGGCCGCAGCGGCGGCGAGCCGGCGCCGGTAGAACCCGACCAGCGCCTCGGCTTCGGTGGGGATGCCGGCCTGCTCGCAGAACCGCGCGGCCAGCGGCGCGCACTCGTCCCAGCTCATCAACTGCGCGCCCAGGTCGGCGTAGGAATCGGACCCGACCACGGCGATATCGCCCGACCGCAACTCGGCCGCGAGGTGGGAGAACACGCACACCTCCAGGTGCCGTCGCGACAGCATCCCCGGCCGGGTCCGATCGCGCAGCACCTTGCGCCACAGCACGCTCGCGAACGCGTCGACGTCCACCACGGTCGTGTGCGCTCGCCCTTCGCGGTTGTGAGTGGTGGTCTGCTCGATCCAGTCGCCGCGCCGGTGGCGGTTGGCGCGGATGAACTCGACCGCGTCGAGCACGCTGCGGTCCGCGGTCGTGGACACCAGGTGAAGGGCGTCGACCAGGGTGAACAGTGCCGGGCGGTGCGAGCGGTAGAACCCTTCCAGCAGCGGAAGATAGTTGTTGCCGTGATAGGCCGTGACCGCCTCGTGCGCGGCGGACAGCTGTTCGAGCCCGCCCGCGGACTCGAGCGTTTTGAGTAGCAGCCGCCCGGCCCGCGCGGCGACGTCGCCCTCCACGCCGGTGCCTTCCACACCGGTTCCCCCGCTCGGCGGCGGGACGTCGCCGGGGTCCGGGTCGGGTGAGATTGTGGTTGCTTCGCGGGCGCCGGCGAGGACGTCGCCGAGCACGCCGATCAGCCGTTCGGTCTCGGCGCGGTGCGCCTCACGCAGTTCCTCGAGGCGCTCGCGGGCCTTCTTGTGGAGGGCGGCCATGCGTTTGCAGAACATGGTCACCACCTCGTCGCGGGCCTGAACTCGTTGCTGATGGATCAGGGCGGCCAGCAGGGTGATCCGTTTGGCCTCGCCGGTTTTGCGCATGTCGTCGACGCCGGCGAGCTGCGCCTGCCCGGCGAAGTGGGCGACCTTGCCCGGCGGCACACCGTGCAGCCACGCCTCGGTCGGGCCGAGCGCATCCAACCCCTGCACATGTGCCAGGCGCTCTTTGAAGTTGCCCAATGTCGCCGCCCGCGCCGGGGTTTTGATCCGGTCGAACTCGCTGCGCCGCGTCGCCGGATCCACCACCAGCAGCCGCTCCAGCCGGGTCCGCTCGGCCCACCCCAGGCGCCCCGACACCAGCGCGAAGAACTCGCCGTTGACCTCGGCGCGGATCGTGGCGGCCATCGCATCGAGGGTGCTGTAACCGGGGAGTTCGCAGCGGGCCCGGACCAGTTCCTCGAGCGCCACGTTGATCAGGTCGGCCGGGTTGTCCTTAGTTTGTACTGCCGCGCGAATCGCCTGTTCCGCGACGGCCCGCACCTTCGCCGCCTCGTATTTCACGCTCAGGTAGTCGCGGACGAATCCGCGGTGGCGTTTCGCGGTGCGGTCCGCGTCGGTCTCCGGGCTCACCTCGTCGGGCAGGTCGAGGACCCCGCGCACGGTGTCGACGACGACGGCTGGGATGTCACGCAGCTTCGGGAAGTACCCGAGCCGCTGATACGCCTTCAGCCGCACCGCCAGGGCAAGCAGGTGAGCATCGCTGTGCGCCTTCCCGCGTGCCCACGCGACCTCGTCCGGTGTTGGGGTGAACGACTCGGCCAGCTCGTGGGCGGACACCACCCGCTTGAACCGCGGATATGCGGTCCGATCGATCGACGCCAACCCGACACTCCAGCAAGATCACCACCCGGACCGCATGACCATACCCACACCCGAAACGGTCGCGACAGACCGCACCTGACCAGGACCTACAGCCCGCTGCGGCCCCTTTCCGGCGTATTCGGTTCCCACCCCTTCCACGCCGGTTCCGCGTCGGGTTCTCGCCGGCGTTCCGGTGAGGCATCAGGCGCGACCACCAACTCACCATAAGTGGGGATTATGACGATCAAGATCGGCCGTTTCATTACGACACGCATTACGTAACAAGGCAGGTAATGTTTCAAAACGTGGTGACAAACGAATCCGCGGCGAAAACGGCTCCGGTCGACGATCCCGTCGACGATGGGGACGCGCCGCGCCCGCGCCCCGGCCGGCCCCGCAAGTACGCCAGCGACGCCGATCGGGTGCGTGCGTTTCGCGCGCGTCAGAAGGCCAGGGAGCAACAGGTCGACATCGACGCCGTCGGGACCGCCACGCCGAGCGAGGTGGTCGGCACCCTCGAGCGGACGCTGACCGACCTGCGCGCCGTCACCGGGACTGCGGTCGAACAGTTCTCGCTCGCCGCACGACAGATCACGGCGGCCGTCGAGCGGCTCACCGACCCGGCGGCGCTCGACAGCGCCCTGCACCGCGCGAACCTCGAACTGGCTCAGGCGAAAGCCACATACGAAACCGAGCTGAAGGAGCTTCGGGCCCGGCACGACGCCGCCCTCGACGATCGCGCCAACGCGGACGCGGCAGTCGCTGCGGTCGACGCCGAACTGGCGGCCGGCCTCGCCGCCCACCGCGATGAGGTCGGGCGGCTCACCGCCGAACGCCGGACCGCGATCGAGGATCTGGAGCGGTCACACCGCACCCGGATGGAGGAGACCGCCGAGCAGATCGCGGCACTGGAACAGGACCGCGACTCCCGACTGTCCACCTCGGCGGCGGAGATCGAGGCGCTGCGCGCGCAGCTACGCGAGTCGCAGGCGCGCGCGGCCGCGGCCGAGCAGCGGGCCACGGCGGCCGAACTCGCGCGGGCCGCGGCCGAACGGCGTGCCGACGACGAGGGCGAGTCCGCGGCGCGGCACCTCGCACAGTTCACGGCGGTGTCCGAACAGCGGATCGCGGATCTGCGGACGGCCGCGGAGAACGCCGCGGCCGCAACAGCGTCCACGATCACCCGGCTGGAGGAGTCGGTCGAGCATGAACGCGGCGCCGCGGCCGACGCCCGGCTCCGCGTCGATGCGCTCCGCGACGAACTGGAAGGCTCTCGCGTCGAGGCGGGTCGGGCGCGTACCGCCGAGGCTGCGCTGCGCGAGCAACTGTCGGAACTGCGTGCAGTGTCAACCGAACCGGAAGCCTCGCGCCGACGGAGCCGGAACGCGCCGACCCCGAGTTGACCACGGTCAGGTGGCTGTCACTCGGTGGGTTGTCACTCGGTGAGTTGTCACAGCGCCGTCATGCGGTGGGATCTCCAGGGGGAGTGGTCGACTGCTGCTCAACGACCCACGCCGCGACCTGCGCGCGAGAGGTGAAGTCCAGCTTGGTCAGGATGTGGTCGACGTGGCCCTCCGCCGTGCGCTGGGAGATGACCAGCCGGCCGGCGATCGCCTTGTTCGTCAGCCCCTCTGCGATCAGCTCGGCGACCTGCAGTTCCCGCTTGGTGAGCTTCGTCTGCGCCTTCGCGGCCGGCGCGGAGGGTACGGTGGCGCGCTCGCCGAGCGCATGGGCGATCGCGGACCCGGTGGTCATCACCGAGCCCTCCCGCTGGGCCTCGGCGAGCGTCGCCGCGTCCAGCGACGCGCGGACGGTCGCGTCGAACTGCTCTTGGTAGACGAGCAGATTCGGGAAGAGCACCGGATTGGAACCGATGAGACGCTGGTGCGCCTCCGCGGATCCCATGATGATCGCCGCGCGGCGCGCGTGTCCCTGCCCGGCCGCCACCCAGGCCAGTGCCTGCAGGCAGGTGAACACCATCAGCGGATCGTCGGTCCGGCGGGTCAGGCGCAGGCCCTCCTCCAACAGCAACACCGCCCGGTTCGGCTCGCCGGCCCGCCACAGGTCCACGCCGTTGGCCCACAGTGAGTATCCGCGGTGCACGAACTCCCCGTACTCCTGAGCGAGATTCAGCGCCCGGCTCTGGTACTTCAGCGACAGGTCGGTGCCGTCGCCCACGTGCGCCCAGCCGAGCAGGCTCAACGCTTCGAGCCGTAGTTGCGGCTCGCCGGACACGCCGGGTGCGTTCACGGCGTCCGCCAGGCGGATCCGGGCGCGATCCAGTTCGCCGCCGAAGAACGCGGTGATCCCGTCGGTGATGGCGACGAAGGCGTGGGTGGCCGGGTCCGCCGAAGGGCCGTCCAACGACCGGGCCTCGACGGTGCGGGCGTCGGCGGCCACCAGATCGCCCTGGAACCCGGCCAGGATGGCGGCGGCGTAGAGCGCCCGGGCACGCAGGACCGGCGGCTGCGGGTGCGGTTGCTCGAGCGCGCGGGCGAGCCAACGCCGCCCCTCGGCGAAGAACCCGCGCGCCATCCAGAACGGGTACAGCGCCGTGGCGATGAGCAGTGCGCTGCCGTCCTCCCGCGCGAGCGCGAACTCGAAGGCCTGCCGTAGGTTGGGCAGCTCCCGGCGCACGCGGGCGATCCACTCGAGCTGACGCGGGCCGATCCAGTCGGCAGCCGCGTCCCGGACCAGTCGGCGGTACCAGTCCCGGTGGCGCAGGCGCAGATCCGCGCCTGCGTCGGTGTCCTCGAGCTTCTCGCGGCCGAACTCGCGCACGGTGTCGAGCAACCGGAAACAGGACTGTCCGCCGGCGTCGTCGCGCAGCACCACCGACTTGTCCACCAGGGCAGCGAGCGTGTCGAGCAGATCCTGTCCGCCGGTGTCGCTGCACACGTGCTCCACGTCGTCGACGTCGAAACTGCCTGCGAACAAGGACAGTTCGCGCCACAGTTGCTGCTCGTCGGGTGTGCACAGCTCGTAGCTCCAGCCGATGCTCCAACGCAGCGTCTGCTGGCGCTGCGGCGAGTCCCGGCTGCCGCGGGTGAGCAGCTTGTAGCGGTCGGTGAGCCGTTCGAGGATCTGCTCCGGGGACAGGGCGCGCAGCCGGGCCGCGGCCAGCTCGATCGCCAACGGCAGCCCGTCGAGACGTTCACAGATCTGCGCCACGACGGCGGTGTTCGACTCGGTGAGTTCGAAGCCCGGCACGGCGGCGGCGGCACGCTCTGCGAACAGCGCCACGGCGTCGGAACGGGTGGCGCTGCGCAGCGACGGCGCGGCCTCCGGGTCCGGCGTGGTCAGCGGAGACACCCGGATCACCGTTTCGCCGCCCAGGCCGAGCGGTTCGCGGCTGGTGGTCAGTACGTGCAGGTCCGGGCAGCGCGCCAACAGCACCTGGAACAGTTCGGCGACCGCGTCGATCACCTGCTCGCAGTTGTCGACCACGAGCAGGGTCGTACGCGGCGCCAACGCGTCGACGAGCGCCTCGGTCAGCGACCTGCCCGCATAGTCCCGCACGCCGAGTGTCGTGGCGACCACGTCGACGACGACCGACGCGGAGCGGACCTCGCCCAGTTCGACCAGCCAGACGCCGTCCGGGTAGTTCCGGCGCACCGATGCCGCGGTGTGCAGCGCGAGGCGGGTCTTGCCGACTCCGCCGATGCCGGCGAGCGTGACCAGGCGGCTGGTACCGAGCGCGTTGCGGACGGCGGTCAGTTCGCTGCGGCGGCCGACGAAACTGGTCAGTTCCTCCGGGAACTCCGCCGGCGCCGACATGGGGCCCGGCCCCTCGGCGGGCAGTTCGCCGGTCGGCTCCCGCGCTCCGGTGTGTTCGTGGGTGAGTTGGCGGAGGTGGTGGGTGAGTTCGGTGGTGGCGGGGCGGTCTTTCGGGTCGCGGGCCATGGTGTGTTCGATGAGGTCGGCGAGGTCGTGGTCGATGCCGGTGTCGCGGAGGTCGGGGATGGGGGCGGTGGTGATGCGCAG
>NZ_JAAIVF010000003.1 GCF_029589495.1 Speluncibacter jeojiensis | reverse complement strand
TCTGTTCGGTGACGGCGGGGATGGCTTCGATCAGCTGAGCGTCACTGAGCTGCCACAGCTCGGTATCGAGCAGCGCGGCGGTCTGCTCGTCACCCCTGATCTCCCCGATCCCCATGACCACACATTACACGAACACATGTTCGAGTGTGTGTGATTGGTCATGACATGGAGCCGATTTCGTGAGTGTGCGGTGCGAAGTCGAATGGAGGTGGGCACCCGACTGGAAGCTAGGACAGGGTGGGCCAGCGATCTGCCGGCGACCCATGGGTAGGCGGAGGCGTGGCAGCGCCAAGGCACAGATGAAGCAGCGGATACGGCCGACTCGCCTCGTCGACGAACAGCATCTCCAGGTTGCCGTCGTGCGTGCCGACGAATCCGACTGGCCTGCCGTCGAGATTCGCGATCGTGAGCGCGACGGCGGGAAAGCAGTCCGACGCCAGGTGTTCCTCGTCTCTAGTCGCGGCCGCCGCTCGGTTTGGGCAGCGGAATACGGACCACCCGGTCGTCGGTCGGCCCGGGATCGCCGCCGGATTTGTTCACGGTGCCCACCCAGATGGTGCCGTCGGGGCCCAGATCGGCGCTGCCGAGCCGGCCGTACTGGTTCTGGGCCACCGGAATCGGGGTCCCGTTGACTGCACCGGTGTCCTTGTCGAGCGTGATCACCGCCACCTCCTTGGCGCCGGTCAGTGCGATGGCCACCAGATCGCCGGAGGCTCCGCATCCGGCCACGCCCGGCCGGTCCGGCCAGGTCCACACCGTCGAGACGGCCGCGCCGTCGGGGGAGACCCGCTGCAACCGGTCCTGGGTGGCTCCGCGATCGGTGACCCAGGCGGTGCCGCTCGAACGGTCGACGCACAACCCGCCGGCGGCGCCGAATCCTGACGAGACCTGTTGCGGGGGCGGCTCACTGGACTGAGCACCGGCGGTCAGCGCGGTCAGACGCAGCAGCTTGCCGGCGAGGGATGCGGGATCCTTCGCGGCGGCCGGATCTCCTGCGTCGCCGGTCAGCACGAGCAGACTCTGCTTACCGGTGAACGCGAGCGCTCCGGCGTTTCCGGTGGCGCCCCGGGGGATTCCGGAGTACACCGTCTTCGGGACATCGCCCGGTGCGACCCGGACCACCCGGTTGTCGGACGAGGTGGTGACGTACGCGTAGATCAGTTGGTCCTCGTCGAAGGTCGGCGACAACGCGAGCGCAGTCAATCCGCCGTCTCCGGCGGCGTCGACCGGGATCTGTGCGATCTGTGTCGGTGGCCGGCCCGGGACGACACGCAGGATCCGGCCGGTGTCACGCTCACCGACCACCGCGCCCGATCCGTCGGGTAGCACCACGACCGCGCCGACGCTGCCGAGGCAGGTGGCCACCACGTTCGGATCGGGGTCGACGCAGGGGGCCGGCGGTGGCGGCTTGGGCTGACCTGGTTGCGGCGCCGGGCTCGGGTTCGGAGCACTGGGCACCTCGGGCTGAACCTGGGCGCCCGCCCCGAAACTGGGTGCCGGATGGAACGTGCCGGAGTCGGCGTTCTCGAATTGCGCGCACCCCGCCGACACCATCGCACAGGCTGTGAAGATCGTCACCGCGGCGACCCGCGCACTCCCGCGTGCGCGGCGGTTCGTTCCGCGAGGACGCCGCTTGCGCTGGGGGGCGGTCGAAGGCCCCTTTACCGATGGCACGGCATCGACAGTACGGAATCCGGCTCGATTCGCCACGCCCCGGTCGAATACCGCAGCGGCGAGCGCTCGCAAACTACGCTCGCCCCGTGAACGATGACGCCCGCGATCAGCCGGAACAACCCGCGAACCCGGAGAAGTCGTCGGACCCCGGCGTCGAGTCGGGTTCGAGCCCGTTCGACGAGCCGACCGAGCAGATTCCGGTGGAACACCTGCAGGCCCAGTCTGGCTCCGGCACCCTCGCGTTCGACCGCACGCAGGTCCTGAGCACCGAGGCCGACCTGCCGGAGTCCGAGAAGGCCACGGTGCGGTTGCCCATGTACGACGCTCCCAGCTACGAGGACCTCACCACCGCTCGCCGCGAACCCGAATCCGTGGTGGCCGAGATGGACTCGCATCTGGAGGAGCCGCCACAGCCCAAGCGGGGGACGATCGACCTGGGGTTGCTGCTGCTGCGGATCGCGATCGGCGGCGTGCTGATCGCGCACGGATTGCAGAAGCTCTTCGGCTGGTGGAACGGCCCCGGCATCGACGGATTCCGGCAGGTGCTCGTCGACGCGGGCTACCAGCATGCGCACGCGCTGGCCATCGCCGGTCCGGTCACCGAGCTGGTCGCAGGTGTGCTGCTGGTACTCGGCCTGCTCACCCCCGTCGGGGCGGCCGCCGCGGTGGGCGTGATGGTCAACGCCTGGTGCTTCACCCAGGCGGCCGAACCCGGATTCCAGTTCTTCGTCCCCAAGGGCGTCGAGTACCCGACGGTCGTGGCGCTCGGCGCCGCGGCGATCGCGCTGACCGGACCGGGCCGGATCGCCCTGGACTACGGGCGCAAGTGGGCGACCCGGCCGTTCCTCGGCTCGCTGGCGCTGCTCGTGCTCGGCGTCGCCGCTGGCGTCGCGATGTGGGTGGTCTTCAACGACGCCAACCCGTTCCGCTGATCCATCGAGTGAACCGAAACGGCCGGCCGCGGGAGTTCCCGCAGCCGGCCGCTTCATTCGTTTCGAGCAGTTGTCACGGCACCCGTCGGACCGCGCCCTTGTCGGCCGAGGTGGCCAGTGCCGCGTAGGCGCGCAGCGCCGTGGTGACCGTACGTTCCCGGTCGACGGGCTGCCACGGACGCTCGGAGGACTCCATCTTCGCGCGGCGCTGGGCGAGGGTCTCGTCGTCGACGAGCAGTTCGATCGCGCGGGTGGGCACGTCGATGCGGATCCGGTCGCCGTTCTCGACCAGGCCGATCGTGCCGCCTGCCGCGGCCTCGGGCGACACGTGCCCGATCGACAATCCCGAGGTGCCGCCGGAGAAGCGGCCGTCGGTGATCAGCGCGCAGACCTTGCCCAGACCGAGCCCCTTGAGGAACGACGTCGGGTGCAGCATCTCCTGCATGCCCGGGCCGCCCGCCGGTCCCTCGTACCGCACCACCACCACGTCACCGGGGGAGACCTTCTTGCCCAGGATCATCGAGACCGCCTCCTCCTGCGACTCGACCACCAGTGCCGGCCCCTCGAAGGTGAACAGGTCTTCGTCGATGCCCGCGGTCTTGAGGATCGCGCCGTCGAGTGCGATGTTGCCGCGCAGCACGCAGAGCCCGCCCTCGACCGTGTACGCGTGCTCCAGGTCGCGGATGCAGCCGCCCTCCGCGTCGGTGTCCAGCGAACTCCAGCGGTTGTTCGTCGAGAACGGTTCGGTGGTCCGGACCCCGCCCGGCGCCGCGTGGAACAACTCGAGCGCCTCGTCACTCGCCTTGCCGGAGCGGATGTCCCAGGTGTCGAGCCACTCGTCGATCGTGCGGGTGTGCACGGTCGTGACGTCGGTCTCCAGCAGCCCGGCCCGGCGCAGCTCGCCGAGCAGTGCGGGGATTCCGCCGGCGCGGTGCACGTCCTCCATGTGATAGTCGGAGTTGGGCGACACCTTCGACAGACACGGCACGCGGCGGCTGATCTCGTCGATGGTGGTCAGGTCGAAATCGACCTCCCCCTCCTGCGCCGCCGCGAGCGTGTGCAGGACGGTGTTGGTGGACCCGCCCATCGCGACATCCAGCGCCATGGCGTTGCGGAAAGCCTTGGGGGAGGCCACGTTCCGCGGCAGCACCGATGCGTCGTCGTCCTGGTACCAGCGCTTGGCGGCCTCGACGACGACCGTGCCGGCCCGCTGGAACAGTGCGCGGCGCGCCCCGTGGGTGGCGAGCGTGGAACCGTTGCCGGGCAGCGCGAGCCCGAGCGCCTCGGTCAGGCAGTTCATCGAGTTGGCGGTGAACATGCCGGAGCACGAACCGCAGGTGGGACACGCGCTGCGCTCGACCTCGTCGAGGCCCTCGTCGGTGACGGCTTCGCTGGCGCTCGCGGAGATCGCGGTGATCAGGTCCGTGGGGGCCTGGGCGACGCCGTTCACGACGACGGCCTTGCCGGCCTCCATGGGGCCGCCCGAGACGAAGACGGTCGGGATGTTCAGGCGCATGGCGGCATTGAGCATGCCCGGGGTGATCTTGTCGCAGTTCGAGATGCACACCAGTGCGTCCGCGGTGTGCGCGTTGACCATGTATTCCACGGAGTCCGCGATGATCTCGCGGCTCGGCAGCGAGTACAGCATGCCGCCGTGACCCATCGCGATGCCGTCGTCGACCGCGATGGTGTGGAACTCGCGCGGCACGCCGCCCGCGGCCCGGACCGCCTCGGCGACGATCTCGCCGACGTTCTTCAGGTGCACGTGTCCGGGGACGAACTGCGTGTACGAGTTCGCAATGGCCACAATGGGTTTGCCGAAATCGGAATCGGTCATGCCGGTCGCCCGCCACAGGGCGCGGGCGCCGGCGGCGTTGCGGCCGGCAGTGGTGGTTCGGGAACGGAGCGGGGGCATGTGCGACCTCTTCGGGTGGGAACGGGCTGTTTGTCGCCTCTGACCGGCCAGGTTACTCGCGTGGGTCGTCGGCCCGATCTTGCGGTCGATCGCGCTCGACGGGCGGTGTCTGCGGGTTGTCGGCCACTGCATCGCCTGCCGCGACATCGTCTGCCGGCGCGGCGTCCGCGGTCGGGGAGGTGTCGGCGGCGTAGGGGTCGGGGATCCGGCCGCCGCTGGCGGCCGCGAGGATCGAGACCTGACGGAAGTGGACGGCGGGCAGACTCACCGGTGTCCCGTCCGTCAGTTCCGCGCGCGCCCACCGGTTGCGCGGGAAATGCAGCCCTTTGAGCTGATCCCAGCCGATCTGCCGGGACCCGGTGAACGTGCGCACCCGCAATCCGCTCGTCGAGACCTCGGTGCGGACCCGCTCGGTCCACACGGCGAGCAGGACGGGGATCGCGAGCAGCCATGCGCTGGCGGCGGGCCAGGTGAACGCCGGCAGGGTCAGCAGGAGCAGCAGCACCACCTCGGCCAGATGTGCGGTGGCCGGAATCCGGATGACCGCGGGGGCGGGGGAGCGCACGCCGGACTGCGCGTCGGGGGTATCGTCTGGGGTGGACTGTTGCGGGGATGGCACAACATACATTCTCGCATCCAGGCCGTTTGCTCCCACATCCTGGGATTGGATGGTCTTCGAATTGACTCGACGCCCGCAGCACGCATACGGTCGAGCGCGTGATGTTCAAGAATTTGCTCGTAATCGGCCGGCGCGTCGTCGCCTGAGCCGGTACCTGCAGCTCTCCCGCATCGACGCGCCACCCTCGTACAGCAGCTTGCTGCTGGCGGGGGTTTTTTGTTGTTCGCACCCATTTCGCCCCGCAATTGTCCGCACGGTCCTCGCAGGTCCGCGCGAACCCGATCAGAGGAGCCTGCAGTGAGCGCACCTACCGCACGGCCTCAGCCCCCGACGCGCAAGGCCACGACCAGCAGTGCGGCGCCGTCCGCCGAATCCCAGGCCGTCCGCCGCCCGCTCCCGCCCGAGCGGGTCACCGGCGCGCAGTCCGTGGTCCGGTCGCTCGAGGAGCTCGGCGTCGACATCGTGTTCGGCATCCCGGGAGGCGCCATCCTGCCGGTCTACGACCCGATGTTCGACTCGAAGAAGGTGCGGCACGTCCTCGTCCGGCACGAGCAGGGCGCCGGTCACGCCGCAACCGGGTACGCGCAGGCCACCGGCCGGGTGGGCGTGTGCATGGCCACCTCGGGCCCCGGCGCGACCAACCTGGTGACCCCGCTGGCGGATGCGCAGATGGACTCCGTGCCGGTCGTGGCGATCACCGGCCAGGTCGGCCGCCCGCTGATCGGCACCGACGCCTTCCAGGAAGCCGACATCTCCGGCATCACGATGCCGATCACCAAGCACAACTTCCTGATCACCGAGGGCGTCGACATCCCGCGGATCATCGCCGAGGCGTTCTACCTGGCGGAGTCGGGCCGCCCGGGTGCGGTGCTCGTCGACATCCCGAAGGACATCCTGCAGGCCCAGACCACCTTCAGCTGGCCGCCGGAGATGCGACTGCCCGGCTACCGTCCGGTCACCAAGCCGCACGGCAAGCAGGTCCGCGAGGCCGCGCGGCTGATCGCCGACGCGAAGAACCCGGTGCTCTACGTCGGCGGCGGCGTCATCAAGGCCGACGCGTCGGCCGAACTGCTCGAGCTCGCCGAGTTGACCGGTATCCCCGTCGTCACCACGCTGATGGCCCGCGGCGCGTTCCCGGACAGCCACCGGCTGCATTGCGGCATGCCGGGAATGCACGGCAAGGTCTCCGCCGTCGCCGCGCTGCAGCGCGCGGATCTGCTGGTCACCCTCGGGGCCCGGTTCGACGACCGCGTCACCGGCCGGTTGGACTCCTTCGCGCTCGGCGCGAAGGTCATCCACGCCGACATCGACCCGGCAGAGATCGGCAAGAACAGGCACGCGGACGTTCCGATAGTGGGCGACTGCAAGGAGGTCATCACCGAGCTGATCGAGGCCGTCCGTGCCGACCGCGACACGGTGCCGGCGCCGGACCTGACCGAGTGGTGGGCCTACCTCGACGGCATGCGCCAGACCTACCCGCTGAGCTACGACCGCCCGTCCGACGGTGCGCTCTCCCCGGAGTATGTGATCGAGGCTGTCGGCCGCGCGGCCGGGCCCGACGCGATCTACGTCGCGGGCGTGGGCCAGCACCAGATGTGGGCGGCGCAGTTCATCACCTACGACAAGCCGCGCACCTGGCTCAACTCCGGCGGTCTGGGCACGATGGGCTACGCGGTCCCGGCGGCGCTGGGCGCCAAGATGGGTGCGCCCGACACCGAGGTCTGGGCCATCGACGGCGACGGCTGCTTCCAGATGACCAACCAGGAGTTGGCCACCGCGGCGATCGAGGGTGTGCCGATCAAGGTCGCCCTGATCAACAACGGCAACCTCGGCATGGTCCGCCAGTGGCAGACGCTGTTCTACGAGCAGCGCTACTCGAACACCGACCTGGCCACCCACTCGCGGCGCATCCCCGACTTCGTCAAGCTCGCCGAGGCGCTCGGCTGCGTCGGGCTGCGCTGTGAGAAGGAAGAGGACGTCGAGAAGGTCATCGCGCAGGCGCGCGAGATCAACGACCGGCCGGTGGTGATCGACTTCATCGTCGGCGCCGACGCCCAGGTGTGGCCGATGGTCGCCGCCGGGACCGGCAACGACGAGATCATGGCGGCCCGCGACATCCGGCCGCTGTTCGACGACGACGAGACGGCCTCGGAGCCGGCCACCATCCACGAAGCGATGACCGCGGGCGAAGAGCGTGCCGCCGCAGCGGCGGAAAGGGACAGTCAGTGAGCACCACGCACACTCTGAGCGTTCTCGTCGAGGACAAGCCGGGCGTTCTGGCCCGCGTGGCCGCCCTGTTCTCGCGGCGCGGGTTCAACATCTCCTCGCTCGCGGTCGGTGCGACCGAGGTGCCCGAGATCTCCCGCATGACGATCGTCGTGACCGTGGAGGAGTTCCCGCTCGAGCAGGTGACCAAGCAGCTCAACAAGCTGATCAACGTCATCAAGATCGTCGAACAGGATCCCGCCCATTCGGTGGCGCGGGAGCTCATCCTGGTGAAGGTGCGGGCCGACGTGACCGTGCGCAGCCAGGTCCTCGAGACCGTGAACCTGTTCCGCGCGAAGGTCATCGACGTCTCGCCCGAGGCGGTCACCGTCGAGGCGACCGGCACCCGCGAGAAGCTCGAGGCGCTGCTGCGGATGCTCGACACCTACGGCATCCGCGAGATCGTGCAGTCCGGTGTGGTCGCCGTCGGGCGCGGACCGAAGTCCATCACCGCGACCCGATAGATTCACCCCAAACATTTTTCACAACCCGACACAGTCGAACATCCACGAAGGGAACCACAGTGGCAGTCGAGATCTTCTACGACGACGACGCAGATCTGTCGATCATCCAGGGCCGCAAGGTCGCCGTGATCGGCTACGGCAGCCAGGGTCACGCGCACTCGCTGAGCCTGCGCGACTCCGGCGTCGAGGTGCGCATCGGCCTGAAGGAGGGCTCGAAGTCGCGGGCCAAGGCCGAGGAGCAGGGCCTGACCGTCGGCACCCCCGCCGAGGTCTCCGCCTGGGCTGACGTGATCATGGTGCTCGCGCCCGACACCGCGCAGGCCTCGATCTACAAGAACGACATCGAGCCCAACCTCAAGGACGGCGACGCGCTGTTCTTCGGGCACGGCCTGAACATCCACTTCAAGCTGATCGAGGCGCCGGCCAACGTCGTCGTCGCGATGGTCGCGCCGAAGGGCCCGGGCCACCTGGTTCGTCGTCAGTTCGTCGACGGCAAGGGCGTGCCCGCGCTCATCGCGGTCGACCAGGACCCGGCCGGCAACGGGCAGGCGCTCGCGCTGTCCTACGCCAAGGGCATCGGCGGCACCCGCGCCGGCGTCATCAAGACCACCTTCAAGGAAGAGACCGAGACCGACCTGTTCGGTGAGCAGGCCGTGCTCTGCGGTGGCACCGAGAAGCTGGTCCAGACCGGCTTCGAGGTCATGGTCGAGGCGGGCTACGCCCCCGAGATGGCCTACTTCGAGGTGCTGCACGAGCTCAAGCTGATCGTCGACCTCATGTACGAGGGCGGCATCGGCCGGATGAACTACTCGGTCTCCGACACCGCCGAGTTCGGTGGCTACCTCTCCGGCCCGCGCGTCATCGATGCCGGCACCAAGGAGCGCATGAAGGAGGTGCTCGCCGACATCCAGTCCGGTGAGTTCGTCAAGCGCCTCGTCGCCAACGTCGAGGGCGGCAACAAGGAGCTCGAGGCCCTGCGCAAGGAGAACGCCGAGCACCCGATCGAGGTCGTCGGCGCCAAGCTGCGCAGCCTGATGAGCTGGGTCGATCGCCCGATCACCGAGACGGCCTAGTCTCACCGCACAGGCCCGAAGGGCCGCGATACGAAAGAACCCCCGGGCACTCGCCCGGGGGTTCTTCGGTGTTCGCGGTCCGGTCAGGGCACCGGCACGAATCCACGGCCGACCCCGCCCGGGGCCGGGTTCTTGTTCACGTCCGCCATGATCGACTGCATCGTGGTGCCGACCTCCGGGCCGACGCACGGCAGCTCGAGGTAGGCGTTGACCATGCCGACCAGCGTGTTGCCGACCACGACCGGCGAGCCGGAGTCGCCCTCCATCACGCAGATCTGGGTCCACGTGGCGTTGTCGGGTAGATCGGTCATCCAGGTGATGCCGCAGGTGTTGCCGGTGGTCCGGCCCTCCTTGCAGGCGATGTTGGGGAAGTTGGCCGGGGCGCCGATCCGGCTGATGGTCAGGCCGCCGATCCGGTCGACGGGGAGCACCTTGTTCGGATCGAACTGGATCACCGCATAGTCGAGGTTGGGGTCGGACTTGACGAACGTGCCGACCACCCCCGCGGCGGCGTCGAATTCGGGGACGACCTTGGCGCCGGGATCGCCGCAGTGCCCGGCGGTGATCCCGACCAGGTTGTTCTGGGCGTCGTGCCCGATGGTGGTCAGCGTGCAGGCGACATCGCCGTTGATGATGATGCCCGAGCCTCCGCCGAGAACCGCCTTGGCCGGAGCGGCGTTGGCCGGCATGACGCCGACTGTCGCTGCGACGGCCGCGGCTGCCACGACGGTCATTCCGATTTTCTTGATCACGCGTTCCCCTCGGTAGCTGTGGTCATTCCCACATATAGTAAGTGACACCGTGCGGGCTGCTCACCTGATCAGGTGCATCGGCGGCCGTCGCAGCACCCGGCGTGGTACGGCCCGGGCGCCACGGCACCGGCCGGGGAGCGTCCAGCCTGTGGATCACGTTTCGGCTCACATTGCCCCGGGCACTAAACTCGAGGCGCGGGAGTGGCCGGAGCTGTCGGCCGACCTGCGGGGGTGGGTCCCTCGAGCGTCACCGCGCCCACCGGCATCACCATCGTTCGTCCAGCACCATCGACCACGTTAGGGAGTCATACACGTGAGCCAGCAAGGCCGTCCCGTTGTCCTGATCGCCGACAAGCTCGCACCGTCCACTGTCGAGGCTCTCGGCGAGGACGTCGAGGTCCGCTGGGTCGATGGACCCGACCGCCCGGCGCTGCTCGCCGCCGTACCGGAGGCCGACGCGCTTCTGGTCCGCTCCGCCACCACCGTCGACGCCGAGGTGCTGGCCGCCGCCCCCAAGCTGAAGATCGTCGCCCGCGCCGGCGTCGGCCTCGACAACGTCGACGTGCCGGCCGCGACCGCGCGCGGCGTGATGGTGGTCAACGCGCCGACGTCGAACATCCACACCGCTGCCGAGCACGCCGTGTCGCTGATGCTCGCGACCGCCCGGCAGATCCCGGCCGCGGACGCCACGCTGCGTGAGCACACCTGGAAGCGCAGCAGCTTCAACGGTGTCGAGATCTTCGGCAAGACCGTCGGCGTGGTCGGGCTCGGCCGGATCGGGCAGCTGTTCGCGCAGCGCCTGGCCGCGTTCGAGACCCACATCGTCGCGTACGACCCGTACGTCTCCGCGGCCCGCGCCGCCCAACTCGGCATCGAGCTGCTGAGCCTGGACGAGTTGCTCGAGCGCGCCGACCTGATCTCCGTGCACCTGCCGAAGACCCCCGAGACGAAGGGCCTGATCGGCAAGGAGCAGCTCGCCCGCACCAAGAAGGGCGTGATCATCGTCAACGCCGCCCGCGGCGGACTGATCGACGAGCAGGCGCTCTACGACGCCATCAAGTCCGGCCACGTGCGCGGCGCGGGCCTCGACGTGTTCTCCAGCGAGCCGTGCACCGACAGTCCGCTGTTCGAGCTGCCGCAGGTCGTCGTCACCCCGCACCTGGGCGCCTCCACCTCCGAGGCCCAGGACCGTGCGGGTACCGACGTGGCCGCGAGCGTCAAGCTGGCCCTGGCCGGCGAGTTCGTGCCGGACGCGGTCAACGTGCAGGCCGGCGGCGTTGTCGGCGAAGAGGTTTCGCCGTGGCTGGAGCTGGTGCGCAAGCTCGGCGTGCTGACCGGAACCCTCGCCGACGAGGTCCCCACCAGCCTGCAGGTCGACGTCCGCGGCGAGCTGGCCTCGGAGGACGTGGGCATCCTGGCGCTCTCGGCGCTGCGGGGCCTGTTCTCCGCGGTCATCGAGGACGCGGTCACGTTCGTCAACGCGCCGGCCCTGGCCAAGGAGCGTGGTGTCGAGGCGCAGGTGACCAAGGAGTCCGAGAGCCCGAACCACCGCAGCCTGGTCACCCTCAAGGCCGTGTACGGCGACGGCCGGGTGAACTCGGTCGGAGGCACCCTCTCCGGCCCGACGCTGGTCGAGAAGATCGTCAACGTCAACGGACGCAGCTTCGACCTGCGCGCCGAGGGCGACTACGTGCTGGTCGGCTACACCGATCGCCCGGGTGTCATGGGCCAGGTCGGTTCGCTCCTCGGCGAGGCCCAGATCAACATCGAGGCCGCGCAGATCAGCCAGACCGAGGACTCCGAGCACGCGATCATGCTGCTGCGCGTCGACGCCGCGGTCGCCGGCGACGTGCTCGAGCGGATCGGCTCGGCGGTGGGCGCGAAGAACATCGCCGCCGTCAACCTGGACTAGTACCGAGGACGAGGCCGGCCGCCCGAGCAGGCGGCCGGCCTCGGTCTCTCCCGAACGTAGTGAGGATGTGCCCCATGAAGCTTGCTGTCATCGCCGGCGACGGCATCGGCCCCGAGGTGATCGGCGAGGCGCTCAAGGTGCTCGACGCCGTCGTGCCCGGAGTCGCGAAGACCGAGTACGACCTCGGCGCCCGGCGTTACCACGCGACCGGTGAACTGATGCCGGACTCGGTGCTGGCGGAGCTCAAAGAGCACGACGCGATCCTGCTCGGAGCCATCGGCGACCCGTCGGTGCAGAGCGGCGTGCTCGAGCGAGGATTGTTGCTGCACACCAGGTTCGCGCTCGACCACCACGTGAACCTGCGTCCGTCGAAGCTGTTCGCCGGGGTCTCGAGCCCGCTTGCCGGCAACCCGGACATCGACTTCCTGGTGGTGCGCGAGGGCACCGAGGGTCCGTACACGGGCACCGGCGGCGCGATTCGCGTCGGCACCCCGCACGAGGTCGCGACCGAGGTCAGCACCAACACCCGCTTCGGTGTGGAACGTGTTGTGCGCTACGCCTTCGCGAAGGCCATGCAGCGCCGCAAGCATCTGACCCTGGTGCACAAGAACAACGTGCTGGCCTACGCCGGACACCTGTGGACCCGCACCGTCGACGAGATCGCGGCGGAGTTCCCGGAGGTGCAGTCCGACTACATGCACGTCGACGCGGCGACCATCCACATGGTCACCAACCCCGGCCGCTTCGACGTGATCGTCACCGACAACCTGTTCGGCGACATCATCACCGACCTGGCGGCGGCCGTCAGCGGTGGCATCGGCTTGGCCGCCAGCGGCAACATCGATGCGACCGGCACCAACCCGAGCATGTTCGAGCCGGTGCACGGCAGCGCGCCCGACATCGCGGGCCAGGGCAAAGCCGACCCGACCGCCGCGGTGCTGTCGGTGTCGCTGCTGCTCGACCACCTGGGCCGGGCGGACGAATCTGCGAGGATCCAGTCGGCGGTGGCCGCGGACCTCGCCGAGCGGGGCGACGCCGCGTCGAGCACCTCGCAGATCGGCGACCGGATCCTCGGAAGGCTCTGAGCCTCAGAAGATTCGCCACGCGAGCGGCCGCCCGGCATTAGTGCCGGGCGGCCGCTCGCGTCCTCGGTTGCGAGCCGGGTCAATTCGGAACGGCCCGCTCCGCATCCGGCTGCCGCGGGCGGCGCTCCACCGGTACCAACGGCACCGCCAGGATCGGGCACAGCGCGGTGGCCAGGAAGGCCAGCGGATAGCCGAAGGTGCCGATGATCGCACCGAACAGCGGGGGCACGACCGAGGCCGTCAGGTACTGGCTGGTGTTCTGCGCGCCCAGCGCCCTGCCGGACCAGTACGGCCCGCTGATCTCGGCGACGGCGGTGAACGCCAACCCGTTGTCCGCCACCGTGATCACCGAGGCGATCACCAGCAGCGCGATCGACGCCGGCGACGACAGCTGATCGGTCAACGCCAGCAGGGCCATCGCGACCGCGGCGGCGATCGCCACCGTGCGCAGTGGCCGCATGCGACTGCCCGCCCGGTCGGACCAGATCCCGGCCCCCATCCGGCCCAGTGCGCCGAGGATCTGGGACACCACGACGACAACTCCCGCGGCCGGTGCGGACAGGTGCCGGTCGGACATCAGCCACACCAGTGCGAACGTCCACACCGTGAACTGCGGCACCACCAGCAGCACCGAGACCGCGTGGATGCGCCACAGCGCGTTCGACTGCCGATAGGGGTTGTCGAGCGCGCCGTCGCGCGTCTCGGTCGAGCGTGCGGGCCGCGGCGGATCGATCACCCCGACCAGGCAGGCCAGTGCGGCCACCACGTTGACGCCAGCCGGCAGGAGGAACGCCGTACCGATGCCGAAGTGGCCCGCGATCGGCGGGACGGCCATCGCGCCGACGGCGACGCCCAGGGGCTGGGCCATCTGCCGGATGCCCATCGCGGTGCCCCGGCGATGCGCGGGAAACCACCCTGCCACCACCCGTCCGCTGGCGGAGTTCGTGCTGCCCGCGGCCATTCCGCCAACCAGCAGACACGCGCCGACGGCCAGGTAGCCGGAGGCCAGCGCGGCGCCGACGGCCGCCACTGCGGTCAGTGCGGTGCCGGCGACCAGGACGCGCCGCTCGCCGATGCGGTCGACCACCGCACCCCAGGCGATCAGTGTGAGCATCAGCCCGATGGTGGGCATCGCGGCGAGCACGCCCGCCTGGTCCAGTCCCATGCCATGGTCGTCGTGCAGCGCGGGGATGAGGAACGCCACACCGTTGATGAACACGGTGCTGGACGCTGCTGCGAACATGCTCAGCCCCAACATCATCCACGCTTTGCGGGTACTGACTTCGGTGGGGGTGATGGTGACCATTCCGAGCTCCAATCTCACTATGTGAACGAAAGTGTTCAGAGTGTGGATTCGTGTGGGAAGGTTATCCTGCCCGTCGGCGTCGGGAAAGTCGCCGACCAGAATGTGAGATGAGAGGCATCACTACGATGAGTCCCATGCGCCTAGGTCGAATTGCCAGCCCGGACGGGGTCGCCTTCGTGAGCATCGAGGGGGAGGGAGCCGACCAGATCGCCAAGGAGATCGCGGAACACCCGTTCGGAACGCCCACCTTCACCGGCCGCAGCTGGCCGGTCGCCGATGTGCGCCTGCTGGCGCCGATCCTTGCCAGCAAGGTGATCTGCATCGGCAAGAACTACGCCGACCACGCCGCGGAGATGGGTGGCCCCGCGCCGGAGGATCCGGTCATCTTCATGAAGCCGTCCACCTCGATCGTCGGACCCGGCGCCCCGATCGTGCTGCCGCCGACGTCCGACGAGGTCCACTACGAGGGCGAACTGGCGCTGGTCATCGGGCGGCCCTGCAAGGACGTGCCGGCGGCCAAGGCGCTCGACGTGGTGCTCGGCTACACCTGCGCGAACGACGTGTCGGCGCGCGATCACCAGCGCCACGACGGACAGTGGACGCGGGCGAAGAGCCACGACACCTTCTGCCCGCTCGGGCCGTGGATCACCACCGGTCTCGACGCATCGGATGTGGCGATCAGCACCGAACTGAACGGCAAGACCGTGCAGCAGTCCCGGACTTCGCTGCTGCTGCACGACATCCCGAAGATCATCGAATGGGTGTCGGCGGTGATGACACTGCTGCCCGGCGACGTCATCCTCACCGGAACTCCCGCGGGAGTCGGGCAGATCCGCAGCGGTGACAGCGTCAGCGTCACCGTCGAGGGCGTCGGCACGTTGACCAACCCGGTCGTCGACAAGCGCTGAGCACACCCCCGATCGGGGGTGGCGGCCCGGTGGGCCGTGCGGAATCCTGGCTGACGATTGTGTCCGCGGTCACGCCGTGACGGCGGACGTCGCCCCTGCCAAGGAGTCTGATGACCGGCCTCGACACGCCCCTGACCCCGCTGCGCTTCCTGCAGCGTGCGGCCGCGGTACACCCCGACGCGACGGCGATCGTGGACGGACCACGCCGCCTGACCTACGGCGACGTCGCCGACATCGCCGCGAGGGTGGCGCGCACGCTGCGGGAGCGGGGACTGCGGGCGGGGGAGTCGGTGGCGTTCCTCACGCCCAACTCTGCAGAGGCGCTGATCGCGCACTTCGCGGTACCGCTGGCGGGCGGGGTGCTGGTGGCGCTGAACACCCGGCTCTCCACGGACGAGGTGTCGTACGTGCTCGAGCACTCGCGGTCCCGGTACCTGTTCGCGGACGCGGAGTTGCTCGCTCCGGTGCTGTCGGCCGAAGCGCTGCCCGCGGGAGTGCAGGCCGCGGTCGTGCTGCCCGACGCGGACGGCGGGCAGCCGCGGTGTTCGGGTGCCGAGAGCTATTCGTCGTGGCTGGACCCCGCCTCGGACGAGGAGATCTCGTGGGAGGTCGCCGACGAGACCGCGACGATCGCGATCAACTACACCTCCGGGACGACGGGAAAACCCAAGGGCGTCATGTACACCCATCGCGGGGCCTACCTCGCTGCGATGGGCGCGGTGCTCACCCAGGGCCTCTCGCACGAGAGCCGGTATCTGTGGACGTTGCCGATGTTCCACTGCAACGGCTGGTGCACCACCTGGGCGGTGACGGCCGTGGCCGGGGTGCACGTGTGCCTGCGGGCGGTGCGCGGCGACGACATCTGGCGGCTGATCGACGCGGAGCGGGTCGACCGATTGGCGGGCGCACCGACGGTGCTGAGCATCATGGCGGACGCCGCGCCGAACACGGTTCCGGACCAGCCCATCTCGATGGTCACGGCGGGTGCGCCGCCGTCCCCGACGATCATCGCGCGCATGGAGGAACTCGGCATCTCGGTCGTCCACGTCTACGGACTGACCGAGACCTACGGTCCGTACTCGATCTGTGAGTCGCAGCCCGGCTGGGCGGGTCTGGACGTGCACACCCGGTCCCGGTTGCTCGCCCGGCAGGGGGTCGGCATGGTCACCGCGGACGACGTGCGGGTGGTCCGTCGGTCCGCCGGCGCAGAGTTGGCGGACGTTCCGGCGGACGGCGTGACAATGGGCGAGATCGTCATGCGCGGCAACACCGTGATGAAGGGCTATTTCCGGGACGACGACGCCACCGCGGACGCGTTCCGGGGCGGATGGTTCCACTCGGGCGACCTCGGGGTGATGCACGCTGACGGGTATGTGCAGTTGCTCGACCGCGCCAAGGACGTCGTGGTCTCCGGCGGCGAGAACATCTCCACCGTCGAGGTCGAGCAGGCGCTGCTCACGCACGAGGCCGTGCGCGACGTGGCGGTGATCGGGGTACCTGACGTGCGTTGGGGCGAACGGCCCAAGGCGTTCGTCGTGCTCGCCGCGGGCGTGACCGCCGACGAGCAGGAGTTGATCGAGCACACGAGGTCACGCATCGCGAAGTACAAGGCGCCCGCAGCCGTCACCTTCCTGTCGGCGCTGCCGCACACGTCCACCGGGAAGGTGTGCAAAGCCGAACTGCGCGAACGAGAATGGGCCGGACACGCAGCGCGCATCCAGGGCTGACCCGGCGCCGGCGATCAGCAGCCGTTCCCGGTCAGTGCAGTCGTTCGGTGTGCACGGCCTCTGACAGCGGACGGCCCGTACGCCAGCCGAACCGCTCGAGGTCCGGCACCGTCTGCAACCGACTGACCTCGCCGACGCACAGCCAGGCGATCGGCCGCACCGGGGCGACCGCGCCGACCATCTCGGCCAGGAACTCCTCGTGGTAGAACGACACCCACCCGACGCCGAGGCCCTCGGCGGTGGCCGCCAGCCACAGGTTCTGGATGGCCAGCACCGCGGAGAAGACGCCGACGTCGTCGACGGTGTGCCGGCCGAGGATGTGGGTGCCGCCGCGACGGGGGTCGTAGGTGACGACGACGCCGAGCCCGCTCTCCTCGATGCCCTCCACCTTGATCGGATCGAACGTCTCGCGACGGTCGGCCGGCAGCGAGTCGGCGAAGTCCCGGCGGCACTGCGCGACGTGTTCGGCGAACGTGCGCAGCCGCTGCGGGTCGCGGACCAGGACGAAGTCCCACGGCTGGGTGTTGCCGACACTCGGCGCCCGGTGCGCCGCGTCGAGGATGCGGTCGAGCACCGCCGGATCGGCCGCCTCGCCGGTGAACTCGGCGCGGACGTCCCGACGCGTCCGGATCACGTCGTACAGCGGCAGGCGGGGTTCGGTCACGCAGCGACCCTACTTGCCGAAGCTGGGAGGCTAATCTGAAGGTCGATCCGTCCCCCTCGAGCAAAGTGAGCCATGAGCACCCCAGACACGACCGTCGTCGACGACCACAGCGCCGTCCGCGTCCGCTTCTGCCCCTCGCCGACCGGCACCCCGCACGTCGGGCTGGTCCGGACCGCACTGTTCAACTGGGCCTTCGCCCGGCACCACGGGGGTACCTTCGTCTTCCGGATCGAGGACACCGACGCGGCCCGTGACAGCGAGGAGTCGTACCAGGCGATCCTCGACGCGCTGCGCTGGCTCGGCCTGGACTGGGACGAGGGGCCGGAGGTCGGCGGGCCGCACGCGCCGTACCGGCAGTCGCAGCGGCGCGACCTGCACCTCGACGTTGTGCGCCGGCTGCTGGAGGCGGGGGAGGCCTACGAGTCGTTCTCCACGCCCGAGGAGGTCGAGGCCCGGCACAAGACCGCCGGCCGGGACCCGAAGCTCGGTTACGACAACTTCGACCGGGACCTGACCGACGAGCAGCGCGCGGCGTACCTGGCGGAGGGGCGGTCCGCGGTGGTGCGGCTGCGCATGCCCGACCACGACCTCACGTGGGTCGACCTGGTGCGCGGCGAGACGACGTTCCGGGCCGGCACGGTGCCGGACTTCGCGCTCACCCGCAGCAACGGCATCCCGCTGTACACGCTGGTCAATCCGGTGGACGACGCGATGATGCGGATCACGCACGTGCTGCGCGGCGAGGACCTGCTGTCCTCGACCCCGCGGCAGCTCGCGCTGTACGAGGCGCTTCAGCGGATCGGCGTGGCCGAGTTCACCCCGCGGTTCGGGCACCTGCCGTTCGTGATGGGACAGGGCAACAAGAAGCTGTCCAAGCGCGACCCCGAATCGAATCTGTTCATCCACCGCGACCGGGGTTTCATCCCGGAGGGCCTGCTGAACTACCTGGCGCTGCTGGGCTGGAGCATCGCCGACGATCACGACGTGTTCTCGCTCGACGAGATGGTCGCGGCCTTCGACATCTCGAGGGTCAACTCCAATCCCGCGCGGTTCGACCAGAAGAAGGCCGACGCGATCAACGCCGAGCACATCCGGCTGCTCGAGCCGGCCGACTTCGCGGCGCGCCTGCGCGAGTTCCTGACCGTGCACGGGCACCTGAGCGGCCCGGTGGACGAGCAGGTCTTCGCCACCGCGGCCGATCTGGTCCAGACGCGGATCGTCGTGCTCTCCGATGCGTGGGGGCTGCTGCGGTTCCTGTTCGTCGACGAGGCCGATTTCACCGTCGACCCGGCAGCTGCGGCGAAGAACCTGGGCGAGGACGCCGGCCCAGTGCTGGATGCGGCACTGGCGGCGCTCGACGGATTGTCCGAGTGGACCGCGGCGGCGCTGGAGGAGGCGCTCAAGTCGGCGCTGATCGACGGACTCGGGCTCAAGCCGCGCAAGGCCTTTGCGCCGGTGCGCGTGGCCGTCACCGGTTCGCACATCAGCCCGCCGCTCTACGAGTCGATGGAGCTGCTGGGACGGGACACCACCCTGGCCCGGATGCGCTCGGCGCGCGCCGAATTCTGTTGATCAGGGCCTCTGACCAGCCGATTTGGTGAATGGGGAGGAGGCTTTGGTAGTCTTCTTCTCGGTCGAGAACGAGGGCGCAGCGCGACCGAGCGAGGCGCTCACGGACCCGACCAATGGGGTATGGTGTAATTGGCAACACAGCTGATTCTGGTTCAGCCATTCTAGGTTCGAGTCCTGGTACCCCAGCAACGAGTTCGTCAGAATTCAGACGCGAAGCCGCGATTTGGATGTGAGACTCGGGCCAGCTAAGCTGGCTGAGCCGCAGAGTTCCGAACACAAATAGTGTGTCGAACTGTGCAGCGGGACAACAGAATATAGGTCTTGGCCCCGTCGTCTAGCGGCCTAGGACACCGCCCTCTCAAGGCGGCGGCGCGGGTTCGAATCCCGTCGGGGCTACAAGAGAAACAAGACGCTCATCGCAATTGCGATGAGCGTCTTGTTTTTTTCTGATCGTTTTTCGGCGGCTCAGCCGCTCTTGCGGCGGAACTCGCGCTTGTGCTCGGCGGGGCCGTGGGTGTGATGAATCTTCGAGTCGCCGGCCGCCTGGGCCGACGGCGCCGTCGATCGATGGTTCTTGCGGTCCAGGGCCTCGCGGAAGCTCTGTTTGATCCGTTCGTTCTCGGCATCGGTCACGGTGCACTCCTCCCGATCGGGTGTGAGCCGACGGTACCCCGCGGGTCGTGCGGTGTCGTGGGGTTTTCGCCGCCGGGCGCCATCCAGAGGCGGGTGGCGCCCGGCGGCGCAACGGGGAGGTAAGTGCGCCGGCGCGAGGGGTCAGAGATACTGCGCGGTGCTCCCCGCCACCGGCATCTCAGGCAGTCCGAGCTTGCGATGATCCCAGCTGCGGACGCGGTCCGGGTCGATCCGGACGGCGACGCGCTTGTGCAGCATCATCTCGACGGCTGGGCGCATCTGCTCGGTGTAGGCGCCGTGGTAACGCTCCCAGATCTGCACCCCCAACGCCCACAGTGCGTCGGGATCCTCGACGATCGTCGCGCGGCCCTCGATCGACACGCCGCGCAGGGTGTCGTAAGTCTGGCCGGCCTCGACCATCGCGGTGATCCGGCCGTCGCGGCGCAGGTTCAGGACCTTCTGTGCCTTCGCCTTGGTCTCGAACCAGATGCGGCCGTCGATGACGGCGTACCACATGGCAATCAGGTGCGGGGTGCCCGACGGGCCGACGGTCGCGATCGTCGCGGTGCGGCTGTGGTCGAGGAACTCGGCGATCTCCGCCTCGCTCATCTTGATCTGGTCGCGCTGTTTCACGCCCATGTCTTCGCCTCTCGGTACTCGGCGGTGGGTGAGATGGATCACCGCTCGTGCGACCACGATGCCACGGGCCTCACAGACGCTTGTGCAGTGCCTCCGCCGCCGCCAGCAGGTCCGCGGCCCAGCGTGCGCCGGGGCGTCGTCCCATCCGGTCGATCGGTCCGGACACGGAGATCGAGGCGACCACGTCTCCGGCCGAATTGCGTACCGGGGCAGCGACGCTGGCCACACCGGACTCTCGCTCCGCGGCGCTCTGCGCCCAGCCGCGGCGGCGCACCTCGACCAGCGTGCGTTCGCCGAACGCGGCATCGGGGAGGACAGCCTTCTGGGTGCCGGCGTCGGCCCACGCGAGGAGCACCTTGGCCCCCGAGCCGGCGGTCATCGGCAGGCGGGTGCCCACGGGGACCGTGTCGCGCAACCCCGTCGGAGGCTCCATCGAGGCGATGCACAGTCGCTGCAGGCCGTCGCGTCGATACAGTTGCACGCTCTCGCCGGTGATCTCGCGCAGCCGGGGCAGCACGCTCGCGGCTGCCTCGACGAGCGGGTCGACGGCGGTGGCGGCGAGTTCGGCGAGTGCGGGACCGGTCTGCCAGGTGCCGTCGGCATCGCGCACGAGCAACCGGTGCACCTCCAGGCCGACCGCGAGGCGGTGCGCGGTGGCGCGGGGCAGCCCCGTCCGCTGACAGAGCTGGGTGAGGTTGCAGGGCTGTTCGGCCACCGCATGCAGTACGCCCATTGCTTTGTCGAGTACGCCGATGCCGCTATGCTGTCTCACACAGCGATACTAACCTCCCAAATCATGAGATGGCGAAATCTGCGCGCAGAGCTCGCGGGAGGCGTCGCCGACAGGTGTGGGCCGGTCGCCGCGGGTGGCGGGTGCCGCGCGGAAGTGGAACCCAGAGGGACGGAATGGTTATGGATGGCATGGAGAATCCGGCGGGCAACACGGTGAGCAGGCCGCGAACCCTGGCCGAGAAGGTCTGGGACGACCATGTGGTGGTGCGCGGCGAGGGCGAGGGCAGCGCACGGCAGCCCGACCTCATCTACATCGACCTGCACCTGGTGCACGAGGTGACCAGTCCGCAGGCGTTCGACGGGCTTCGGCTGGCCGGACGCGGGCTCCGCCGTCCCGACCTGACGATCGCCACCGAGGACCACAACGTCCCCACCGTCGACATCGACAAGCCCATCGCGGACCCGGTCTCGCGCACGCAGGTCGAGACCCTGCGCCGCAACTGTGCGGAGTTCGGCGTTCGCCTGCACCCCATGGGCGACATCGACCAGGGCATCGTCCACGTCGTCGGGCCGCAGCTGGGCCTGACGCAGCCGGGCATGACCGTGGTGTGCGGTGATTCGCACACCTCGACCCACGGCGCGTTCGGCGCGCTGGCGATGGGCATCGGCACGTCCGAGGTCGAGCACGTGATGGCCACCCAGACCTTGTCGCTGCGCCCGTTCAAGACGATGGCGATCACGGTCGACGGCGAACTGCCGGAAGGTGTGACGAGCAAGGACCTGATCCTCGCGGTGATCGCCGAGATCGGCACCGGAGGTGGGCAGGGCTATGTGCTCGAGTACCGCGGACCGGCCATCGAGAAGATGTCGATGGAAGCGCGGATGACCATCTGCAACATGTCCATCGAGGCCGGCGCCCGCGCCGGCATGATCGCGCCGGACCAGACCACGTACGACTTCATCGAGGGCCGTCCGCACGCACCGGCCGGCCCCGAGTGGGACGAGGCGGTCGCGGCCTGGGATCGCCTGCGCACGGACGAGGGCGCGGTCTTCGACCGTGAGGTGCGCATCGACGGCGCCGCGCTGACGCCGTTCGTGACCTGGGGCACGAACCCCGGTCAGGGGTTGCCGCTGGGTGCGTCGGTGCCCGACCCCGCGCAGATCGTCGACGAGGGCGAGTCCCAGGCGGCGGAGAAGGCGCTGCGGTACATGGGTCTCGAGCCGGGCACCCCGCTGCGGGAGGTCGCCGTCGACACCGTCTTCGTCGGCTCGTGCACGAACGGCCGCATCGAGGATCTGCGCGCGGTCGCCTCGGTGCTCGAGGGGCGCCACGTCGCGCCGGGTATGCGGATGCTGGTGGTGCCCGGCTCGATGCGGGTGCGGGCGCAGGCCGAGGAGGAGGGGCTGGGTGACATCTTCACCGCGGCCGGCGCCGAGTGGCGTCAGGCCGGGTGCTCGATGTGCCTGGGGATGAACCCCGATCAGCTCGAAGCGGGCGAACGTTGCGCCTCGACGTCGAACCGGAACTTCGAAGGGCGCCAGGGTAAAGGCGGGCGCACCCACCTGGTCTCACCGCTGGTCGCGGCGGCCACCGCGGTGCGCGGCACCCTCTCGTCCCCCGCCGATCTGGACTAATCGGACAGAATCGAAAGTCAGGAAACTAACTGTCATGGAAGCGTTTACGACTCACACCGGCATCGGCGTCCCGTTGCGGCGGTCGAACGTCGACACCGATCAGATCATCCCGGCTGTCTACCTCAAGCGAGTCACCCGGACCGGATTCGAGGACGGCCTCTTCGCCGCGTGGCGCGGCGATCCGCAGTTCATCCTCAACGTCGCGCCCTTCGATCGGGGCACCGTGCTGGTGGCCGGACCCGACTTCGGCACCGGCTCGTCGCGTGAGCACGCCGTCTGGGCCTTGTCCGACTATGGGTTCCGGGTGGTCATTTCGTCCCGGTTTGCGGATATTTTCCGCGGGAATGCCGGCAAGGCGGGTCTGCTCGCCGCTCAGGTCGAACAACCCGATGTGGAACTGATCTGGAAGGTGCTCGAGGAGCACCCTGGGACGGAGGTCACAGTCGACCTCGTCACACGTACGGTCGCCGCGGGAAGTCTGGTGGTGCCGTTCGGTATTGACGACTACACCCGCTGGCGACTGCTGGAAGGCCTCGATGACATCGGTCTCACCCTGAGGCAGGTCGATCGGATCTCTGAATTCGAGAAGTCAAGGCCCGCTTGGAAACCCACCACAATCGTCACTTCCGGATAGCGGTCGGCCCCCACGTCGGGCCCACGGGGATTTCGTCGAAAATTGGCGTGCCACATGGACTACTGATAATTTGCGGTTTACCGTTTTAACTAGTCGGTCCGACGTGGGCCACCGTTTTCGGAGGTTTCAATGAACAAGGCAGAGCTCATCGAGCGGCTGACCGAGCGGCTGGAGACCGATCGTCGGACCGCCACCAACGCAGTCGAGGAGTTCATCGATCTCGTCGTCCGCGCGGTCAACAAGGGCGAGAGCGTCACCATCACCGGCTTCGGCGTCTTCGAGAAGCGCAAGCGTGCACCCAGGGTCGCGCGTAACCCGCGTACCGGGGAGACCGTGAAGGTCAAGGCCACCAAGGTGCCGGCCTTCCGTCCGGGTGCCCGATTCAAGGCGATCGTGGCCGGCCAGGAGAAGCTGCCGTCCGAGGGTCCTGCCGTCAAGCGGGGTTCGGGCGCGGCCACCACGGCGGCGGCCAAGAAGACCACGGCGGCGAAGAAGACCACCGCGGCAGCGAAGAAGACCGCGGCGGCCAAGAAGGCCCCGGCCAAGAAGACCACCACCACCGCGGCAGCGAAGAAGACCGCGGCGGCCAAGAAGACCACCGCGGCAGCGAAGAAGACCGCGGCGGCCAAGAAGGCCCCGGCCAAGAAGACCACCACCACGGCGGCGGCGAAGAAGACCACCGCGGCGAAGAAGACCACCGCGGCCAAGACCGCCGCAGCGAAGAAGGCCCCGGCCAAGACCACGGCGGCGAAGAAGACCACCGCGGCAGCGAAGAAGACCACGGCGGCCAAGAAGGCCCCGGCCAAGAAGACCACCACCCGCCGCGCCACCAAGCGCTAGGTGCCTGGGCGGTAGGCACCCGGGGCGACCCGGTCATGTGAGACAGCCGAACGACAGTGGCGGCGGACGCGAGTCCGCCGCCACTGTCGTGTTCGGTGGCGCAGCCGTGTTCGGTGCGTCAGGCCGGAGGCGGTCCCAGGTGGTCCGCGGCCTGCAGGATCCCCTTGGACAGAAACAGCACCCACGTGCTGGCTTTGCGGTTCTCGGCCCGCGGCAACGTCACCGAGTCGCGGTCCGCCCACCAGCGCATCAGGTCGGGGATGACACCCGATTGGCTGCACAGCACATGGACTCCCGGATCGGCGGCGATCTCGCGAGCGCGCTTGCGCGCGCGGGCCGGATCCGTGGCGTAGGCCTCCTCGGAGAGGGCGGGCTCGCTGTGGATGGTGGTGCCGAGGCGATTCGCCAGCGGGGTCACCGTCTCGATGCAGCGGGTGCGGTCGGCCGTGTGGATGTCGGTGGCGCCGAAGGCGAGCAGTTGGTCGATCAGCCGTTCGGCCTGGCCACGCCCGGTCCGGTCCAACGGCCGGAGCGTGTCGTCGCCGTCGAAGGAACCGCGCCGGCCCGCCTTGGCGTGCCGGACGACCAGGAGCACACTCTGGCGCGGCGGCGGTTCGACGAAGCTGTCGAGCACCTCCCGGTCGATGTCCTGGGTCACGGCGGCGCGGGCGTGCGACCGCGACAGCCATTGCAGCCGGTCGACTTCCCCGTTCGGCTCGAATTCGCCGCTCAGGGCTTGCGCAGACCAGTAGTCGACCTGCTTGATGCGACCGCTGTCGATCGGGTAGCTGACCTGACACAGATGCCGGTCGAGGCGAGCGGCGGCGCCGGTCTCCTCCGCGATCTCGCGTACCGCCGCGGCTGCCGGTGTCTCTCCCGGGTCGAGCTTGCCCTTGGGCAGCGACCAGTCGTCGTAGCGCGGGCGGTGGATGACGGCGAACTGCAGCTTCTTTCCGTCCGGATGGCGGCGCCAGAGCACACCCCCGGCAGCCAGGATCGGCGCCACGCTCACAGCGCCGCGGCTCGGTGCTGCAGCATCATCGCCACCTGGTGGTCGCGAACCTCCTCACCGGCGGCCGGTGCGGCGACCCATCGTCCCTCTCCGTCGAGGACCCAGCACCGGGTGGTGGGATCGAGTGCGGAGTCGAAGATCTCGCCGAGCTGCCGGGTGAGGCGCGGGTCCTTGACCTGCGCCATGACCTCGACGCGGCGGTCGAGGTTGCGGTGCATCATGTCGGCGCTGCCGATCCAGTACTCGTCGGCGCCCGCGAAGTGCAGGATGCGGGAGTGCTCCAGGAACCTGCCGAGAATCGATCGCACGGTGATGTTCTCGCTCAGTCCCGGAACGCCGGGCTTGAGCGCGCAGATCCCGCGGACGACGATCTCGACGGGGACCCCGGCCTGCGATGCGCGGTACAGCGCATCGATGACCTGCTCGTCGACGAGAGCGTTGGCCTTCAAGCGGACCCGCCCGGGCCGGCCGGCGTGCTTGTGCGCCACCTCGGCCTCGATCCGCTCGATGATCCCGGAGCGGATGCCGCGTGGCGCGACCAACAGGTTGCGGTACTGGGTGACCCGCGAATAGCCGGTGAGCGAGTTGAACAGATCGGTCAGGTCGGCGCCGATCTCGGGTGCGGCCGTGAGCAGGCCGACATCTTCGTACAGACGGGCGGTCTTGGGGTTGTAGTTGCCGGTGCCGATGTGGCAGTAGCGCCGGATCGTCGACCCCTCGCGGCGCACGACCAGGCATGTCTTGCAGTGGGTCTTGAGCCCGACCAGACCGTAGACCACGTGCACCCCGGCCTGCTCGAGTTTGCGGGCCCACTTGATGTTTGCCTGCTCGTCGAAGCGGGCCTTGATCTCGACAAGGGCGACAACCTGTTTGCCGGCCTCGGCGGCGTCGACGAGCGCGTTGACGATCGGGGAGTCGCCGGAGGTGCGGTACAGGGTCTGCTTGATGGCCAGCACCTGAGGATCGGCGGCGGCCTGCTCGATGAAGCGCTGCACGCTGGTCGAGAACGAGTCGTACGGATGGTGCACGAGCACGTCGCCGTCACGCAGCGTCGCGAAGACGCTCTTCGGGGTCTCCCGTTCGGCGAAGGCCGGGTGGGTGGCCGGCACGAACGGTGCGTCCTTGAGCGTCGGCCGGTCCAGGGCGTAGATCTCCATCAGTCCGGTCATGTCGAGCAGCCCGGGAACCTTGATCACGTCGTCGGGGTCGACATCGAGCTCCCGCAACAGCAATTCGAGCATGTGCTCGCTCATGCCGTCCTCGACCTCCAGGCGAACCGGGGAACCGAATCGGCGCCGCGCCAGCTCCCGCTCGAGGGCCTGCAGCAGATCCTCGTCGCGATCCTCCTCGACCTCGAAGTCCGCGTTCCGGGTGACGCGGAACGCGTGGTGCTCGGCGACGTGCATGCCGTGGAAGAGCACGTCGAGGTGTGCGGCGATCAGGTCCTCCATCGGGAGGAAGGCCACCGCCGCGGTCTTGTCCCGGGTGGGGTTGTTCACCCGCAGGAACCGGTTCACGTTGTCGGGGACCTTGACCCTGGCGAAATGTTCACCGCCACTGGACGAGTCCTTCACGGTGACCGCCAGGTTCAGGCTCAGGCCGCTGATGTACGGGAACGGGTGCGCGGGGTCGACGGCGAGCGGCGTGAGCACGGGGAAGACCTGGTCGTGGAAGTGCTCGGAGAGCCGCTTGCGCTCGTCGCCGTCGAGCGCGGCCCATGAGGTCAGGGTGACCCCGGCCGCGGCGAGCTCGGGCAGCACCGATTCGGAGAGCACGTGGGCGTGCTTGTTCGCGAGTTCCTGGGCCTCGGTGGCGATCAGCGCGAGTTGCTCGCGGGGCGAGAGCCCGTCGGCGGAGCGCACCGACAGCCCCGTCTCGTCGCGGCGCTTGAGCCCGGCCACCCGGACCATGTAGAACTCGTCGAGGTTCGAGGCGTAGATCGACAGGAACTTGGCCCGCTCGAGGACCGGCAGCGAGGCGTCCTCGGCGAGGGCCAGCACCCGCGAGTTGAAGTCGAGCCAGCTCAACTCCCGGTTGAGGTATCGGTCCTCCGGGAGGTCGGGCACCCGCGCGTCGAGCGCCACCGTCGCGGCAGGCGGCGCGGACGGCGGGACGGTGCGGCCTCCGTCAGTGCGCGGTGCACCCTCGCCCCGCGCGGCACCGTCGCCGCGTGCCTCTGTCGTCGCGGTGGCGGTCGCCTGACCGTCGTGCGAGGCCTGTCGAATCTCCTGGAATCCCGCTTCGTCGCCCACGCACCGATCATCCCCCATCCGGAGGGGTCAGCGCATGCGGAGCGCGTCGCCGATACCGCCGGGACGCGTCAGGGCGGCGGCGGTCGCCGGCCCGAGCCCGAGCGAGCGCGCGGCCGCCAGGTCGTCCACGTTGTCGACGTCGCAACGCAATCCGGGCCACGGCCCGTCGAGCAGCACGGCCCCGAGTCCGGCGTGGGCCTCGGCGCTGCGGCCGCCGAACCGGGGGGCCAACTCGTCCTGCCCGCCCGCCACGATCAGCGCGCACGTGCCCGTGCCGTGCCGGTCGGTGACGATCGATCGGGGCGCGCCCGCGGCCGCGGCCAGTGCCGCGTCGAACTCGGCGGCACGCAAGGCCGGCAGATCGGCCTGCAGGGCGACCAGGATGGAGTGCGGGTGCCGGACGCGAATCCGTCCGGCGGCGGCCGTCAGCGCGTCGTTGAGGCCGTCTGCGGCGGTCCGCGGGCCACCGCGGGCGCGGCGGGGATCGGCGATCACCGTCGCGCCGTGGCGACGGGCCTCGGCGGCGACCGTCGGGTCCGGGGTGATGACCCACACCGCGGCGACCTCCGCGGCGGTCGACGACGCGGCGACGGTGTCCGCCAGCATCGCCAGCACCAGCTCGCTGCGGTGCGCGGGTGTCAACGCCGCCGCCAAGCGGGACTTGGCGCTGAGCAGATCTTTGACCGGGATCAACACGTGTGCGCCCACGGCGGTGGCGGGCGCGCGAGTCATGCGCGCAATCCTGCCAGGTCGCCCACCACCGACGGCGCACTCGGTACGGTCATGGGCGACGAGGCGGTGTCCGCCCGGCGGTATCAGGTCCGCGCGGCGCGATCAGGGAGGTAGTGGTGCAGGTGACCAAGGCTGCGGTGATGGGGGCGGGATCGTTCGGGACCGCGTTCGCGAAGGTGTTGTGCGACGCGGGAACCGAGACGGTCATCTGGGCCCGCCGTGGTGCGGTCGCGGAGTCGATCAACGAACGTCACGTCAATCCGGACTACCTGAGCGAGGTCGTGCTGCCCGACGGGCTGCGGGCCACCGACGATCATCGTGAGGCCCTCGCCGGTGCGGGCGTCGTGGTGCTGGCGGTGCCCTCGCAGACCTTGCGCACCAACCTGGCCGAGTGGGCCGGTGTGATCGGCCCGCAGGCCACACTGCTCAGCCTCGCGAAGGGCGTCGAGAGCGGCACGCTGATGCGGATGAGTCAGGTGATCGGTGAGGTCGCCGGCGCCGACGCCAACCGGATCGCGGTGCTGTCCGGCCCCAACCTCGCCAAGGAGATCGCGCAGGGTCAGCCGACGGCGACCGTGATCGCCTGCCCGGATTCCGCCCGCGCGATCGCGCTGCAGCGGGCCTGCGCCACCGGCTATTTCCGGCCGTACACCAACACGGACGTGATCGGTTGCGAGATCGGCGGCGCCGCCAAGAACGTGATCGCGCTGTGCTGCGGCATGGCCGTGGGCATCGGGCTGGGGGAGAACACCCTCGCCGCGATCATCACCCGGGGACTCGCGGAGATGACCCGGCTGGGAGTCGCGCTGGGCGCCAACGCCAAGACCCTGTCCGGACTCGCCGGCGTCGGCGACCTGGTGGCCACCTGCTCGTCGCCGCTCTCGCGCAACCGCACGTTCGGCGAGCGACTGGGCGCGGGCGAATCGCTCGAGAGTGCTCAGGCCGCGGCGAACGGGCAGGTCGCCGAGGGGGTCAAGTCGTGCAGTTCGGTGCGTGCGCTGGCGCAGAGCTACGGCGTGGAGATGCCGCTGACCGACGCGGTGCACCGGGTGTGCCACGAGGGACTCACGCCGCAGGAGGCGTTGGCGCAGTTGCTCAAGCGGGACATGAAGCCGGAGTGATCCGGGCCGGGTCTGCCGGCACTCGTCTGCGGTTTACGCACCGCCTGCCGCGGCAGGTACGGTCTGACGAGTGAGTAGAGCCCGCACCAAGGTGGCCGTGATCTTCGGTGGCCGCAGCAGTGAGCATTCCGTGTCGTGCGTGTCCGCCGGCAGCATCCTCGAACATCTCGATCCCGAGCAGTTCGAGGTCGTGCCGATCGGGATCACCGAGGACGGCGCGTGGGTACTGGGGCCGGGTGATCCGCGCGAACTGGCCGTCGACGGCAAGTCGCTGCCCTCGGTCGACCCGACCGGTGTGGCGCTGGCGCTGACGGCGGACCCGACGCGCACCGGAGAACTCGTCGCGCTCGGCGACGGTCCGGCCGGCCAGGTGCTGGCCTCCGTCGACGTGGTGTTTCCGGTGCTGCACGGTCCGTTCGGCGAGGACGGCACCGTCCAGGGGCTGCTCGAACTGGCCGGCCTGCCGTACGTCGGCCCCGGTGTGCTCGCCAGCGCCGCCGGCATGGACAAGGAGTTCACCAAGAAGCTGCTCGCCGCCGAGGGGCTGCCGGTCGGAGTCCAGGTCGTGCTGCGTCCGGGCCGTGCGACGCTGACCGAGGACGAGCGCGCGCGTCTGGGCCTGCCCGTGTTCGTCAAGCCTGCCCGCGGCGGGTCGTCGATCGGCATCACCCGGGTGGCGAGCTGGGAGGGACTGGACGCCGCGATCGCGACCGCGCGCGAGCACGATCCGAAGGTGATCATCGAGGCCGGGATCGTCGGCCGCGAGGTCGAGTGCGGCGTGCTCGAGATGCCCGACGGCACCGTGCGCGCCAGCGTGGTCGCCGAGATCCGGATGCCCGACACCAGCGGCGACGACGCGGCCTTCTACGACTTCGACACGAAGTACCTCGACGACGTGTGCGAGTTCGACGTCCCGGCGAAGCTGGACGACGAGATGAGCGACGCGGTGCGCACGATGGCCGTCGAGGCGTTCGCGGCGCTGGACTGCCAGGGCCTGGCCCGTGTCGACTTCTTCGTCACCGAGGACGGACCGGTGATCAACGAGATCAACACGATGCCCGGGTTCACCGCGATCTCGATGTACCCGCGCATGTGGGCGGCGACCGGCATCGACTACGAGACGCTGCTCGCGACCATGGTGCAGACCGCGCTGAACCGGGGGACCGGGCTGCGCTGACGTCCACGGGACCGGACGCGAACGGGCGGTTGTCCGGGCATCGGCCGAGTGGCCTGCCGGACAACCGCCCGTTCGCGTGTGGGAGGTGTCTAGTGGGAGGTGTCTAGGAGTGCGGTGCGGGCGCCGGATCGATCGGCTTGGCGGGCAACGCCTTCGCGATCGCGTCGGACACCGCCTGGATCGGGGTCGGGCCGGTGCCGTCGGGCAGCGTCAGTGCCGCGTACACACCGCGGTCGACCACGTACCAGGTCGACGCGTCCAGGCCCTGGTCCTTGCCCGACACCTGCAGCCACTGCACGTCGTCGACGACCTGCAACGCACTGCCCTGGACGAACTCGGCGGGCCGATCGAGCCCGCAGCGCAGCGTGATCGCCTGCCCGCCGTCCGCCTTGTTCCACGCGAGCGCACCGGCCGGTGCCGGCTTGACGAGTTCGGCGCGCTGGTAGTCGTCGAGCGAGTCGGGCATGGCCTCGAGCATCTCGGTGCACTCGGCGGATTCGGCCTGCGGCGCCGGGACGGCACCGAGCGCGACCGGTTCGCGGGTGGTGGTGCGCCCGGTCATGACCGCGGCGACGATGATGCCGACGAGCAGTGCGACCGGCAGCGCGACCGCCGTGGCGATCAGCGCGGGATGACGCCGGGGAGTCGTGTCGGCGGCGGACGATGCGGCGCCGGACGGTCGGGCATCGGTGGACTTGTCGCCGTCGGCGTCGGGCTCGGTGTTCTGGTGCGGGCTCATCGTTCCTGGGGGGTAGCTGCGGGCGGGGTGACGATCGGGCAGGTGAGTGTGCGGGTGATCCCCGCGACGCGCTGGATCGGCGCGATCACGTTCGAGGCCAGCAGGTCCATCGAGTCGGCGCACACGCGCACGATGATGTCGTAGGGGCCGGTGAGCACCTCGGCGGTGCGCACACCGCCGAGGGCGACGATCTCGTCGGCGACCGCGCCGGCGCGACCGACCTCGGTCTGGACCAGGATGTAGGCCTCCACCGCTTGCGAGACCACTCGTCGCACCTACCTCGCGCTCGCCTCGTTAGGATTCGACCCTGCCACCGGGATCTCACGGGGCGATCCGACAGTAGGGCGGCCGGCAAGTCCGACCAGCGACAACGCTACCGCAGCGCGTGGGGCCCGACCGTCGCCGACGACGAGCCGAGCTTCGGGAGGCCGGGATGTGTGCTGCGCAGGACGACGACCGAACCGTCGGTCGGACAGGCGAATTCGCGGTCATCGACCGCATCACGGCGGGGCGTGGGCAGGCGCCCACGACGATCGTGGGACCGGGCGACGATGCGGCGTTGATCACATCCCCGGATGGCCGGGTGGTCGCGACGACCGACATGCTGGTCGAGGGCCGGCACTTCCGGCTGGACTGGTCGACGCCGCGGGACATCGGACACAAGGCGATCGCGCAGAACGGCGCCGACATCGCGTCGATGGGCGCCGTCTGCACCGCCTTCCTGGTCGCGTTGGGCTGCCCGGCGGGCACGCCGATGAGTGTGATCGAGGAACTCAACGAGGGACTGTGGCGGGAGGCCACGCGGGCCGGCGGATCGATCGTCGGCGGTGACCTAGTCGCCTCCGAACAACTGGTGATCTCGATCACCGCGCTCGGCGACCTGCAGGGCCGGGAGCCTGTGCTGCGGTCCGGCGCGCGGGACGGCGACGTGGTCGCCGTGGCGGGGGAGCTGGGCCGGTCCGCGGCGGGCCTGGCACTGCTGGATGCCGGCGTCGACTGTGGCTCGGACGACGCGCTGGCCGCGCTGGTGCGGGCGCACCGCACGCCGCTGCCGCCGTACGGGCGGGGTCCGGAGGCGGCGGATGCAGGGGCGTCCGCACTCACCGACATCTCCGACGGGCTGATCGCCGACCTCGGACACCTCGCCCGCGCGTCGGGCGTCCGGATCGCGCTGGACCGCGCGGCGCTCACCCCGTCCGACCCGATGGTGCGCGCGGCCTCTCTCCTCGGTGCGGACGCCGGGGACTGGGTGCTGACCGGTGGTGAGGATCACGCGCTGGTCGGCTGCTTCCGGACGCCGCCGCCGTCGGGGTGGACGGTTGTCGGCGCGGTCCGGCCGGGCTCGGGAGTGGTCGTCGACGGGGTCGGCTGGGACAGGCCCGGTGGGTGGGAGAGCTACTGAGCCGGCGGCGCAGGGCGGTCGGGATCGGGCCGGCGGCCGCGCGATAGGTTGCAGCGATGGAGAACACGGTGCGCACCGGTGCGGTCGGTGCCGAAGCCCCCGGACGGGAGACCTGCTGATGGGTGCCCAGCCGCTGAGCGAGTTGGTCGACCCGGGCTGGGCCCGGGCGTTGGAACCGGTGGCCGACCAGGTCGCCGAGCTCGGCCGGTTCCTGCGTGCGGAGACGGCGGCCGGCCGCGGCTACCTGCCGGCCGGGGAGCATGTCCTGCGCGCGTTCACCCAACCGCTCGACGGGGTCCGAGTGCTGATCGTGGGCCAGGACCCGTATCCGACGCCGGGACACGCGGTGGGGCTGAGCTTCTCGGTCGCGCCCGAGGTGCGCCCGATTCCGCGCTCGCTGGTGAACATCTACCGCGAGTACTGCGACGACCTCGGCCTGCCGATGCCGGCGAACGGCGACCTGACCCCGTGGGCGGATGCGGGTGTGCTGCTGCTCAACCGCGTGCTCACGGTCGGCCCGGGCAACGCGGGCTCGCATCGGGGCAAGGGCTGGGAGGCGGTCACCGAGCAGGCGATCCACGCGCTGGTGGCCCGCGAACAACCACTGGTGGCGATCCTGTGGGGCCGCGACGCCGGCAACCTGCGGCCGCTGCTCGGCGACGTGCCGGTGATCGCGTCCCCGCACCCGTCGCCGCTGTCGGCCTCGCGCGGCTTCTTCGGGTCTCGACCGTTCAGTCGCGCCAACGACCTGCTGCAGGGGCTCGGCAGCGCGCCGGTCGACTGGCGGCTCCCTGGGGCCTGACGACCTCCCCGAGTCGGCGGCGCCTCCGCACGCGGTCTGCGGGGGCGCGTCGGCCGGGTGCGGAGACGGAAGAGCCCCGGACACACTGTGTCCGGGGCTCTTCCGAAGGTGCGGAAACTACCCGCGCACAACCTTGCCGGCCTTCAGGCACGAGGTGCACACGTTGAGCTTCTTGCGGTTACCCGGGGAGACCTCGGCCCGGACCGTCTGGATGTTCGGGTTCCAACGGCGCTTCGTCCGTCGGTGCGAGTGCGAGACGGACATGCCGAAACCGGGTCCCTTGGCACAGACGTCGCAGACGGCAGCCATAGTCGTCGTACTCCTTGCGTTGTGGGAAACGATGGTTTGTCGATCGTCGCCTCACCCGCATCCGCGCGCACAGCACGACGCCTGCCTGGTGGGGCAACCCTGCAAGGGTAACGGGTCGGCCAGGTCGAGAACAAATCTGCCCCCGTCGTGGCGCACGGCGCGGGTGCGGTTCGCACGGCTAGGCTCGGGACGCAAGCGGTGCGGTCGCGCGGGAACCCCGAATGCGAGCGCTCGACCGGACCCGGCGAGCGGACCGGCGTTCAATCAGAGGTGGGAGGGGCTGATCGAGGTGGTCGACGTTCCACTCGCGCTGGACGGGCCGGTCCTGCGGTCGTGGGTGCGCGATTGCGTCGACGCGTTCGAGTGCTGCCGCGACGAGATCAACGAACTGAACGTCTTCCCGGTGGCCGACTCGGACACCGGAACGAACCTGTGCCACACGATCCGGTCCGCGGCCGAGGCGGTCGAGACCCTCTACGCGCCGCGGCCGGACGCGAGCAGCCGGGACGAGGTGAGCCGGCCGGCCCCGTCGACCGCCGAGGTGGCGACCGCGCTGGCGACCGGCGCGGTCGCGGGCGCGCGGGGCAACTCGGGGGTGATCCTCTCGCAGGTGCTGCGTGGGATCGCGGCCGCGTCCGGCGGCGGCGACCTGGACGCGAAGGCCCTGACGGTCGCCCTCGGCCGCGCGCTGGAACTGGTCAACCAGGCGGTGAGCACCCCCGTCGAGGGGACGATCATCTCGGTGCTGCGGGCCGCGTCCGGCACCGCCGAGCAGGTGCGCGACTCCGCCGACGGGCTGGGCGTCTTCGTCCGCGCGGTGGCCGAATCGGCGGCCGCGGCGCTCGAACGCACACCGCACCAGTTGGCCGTGCTCGGCGAGTCCGGTGCCGTCGACGCCGGCGGCCGCGGACTGCTGGTGCTGCTGGACTGCCTGGTCGAGGTGGTCACGGGGGCGCGCCCCGCGCGGCCCGTGTTCCGGCGGCGCAGTGCGGTCGAGGCGCCGGGGCGGTCCGGTCAACCGATCACCACGCTGTCGCTGGCCCGTGCGGACGAGGCGGGCCGCGAGATGCGCCCCGAGGAGCACTGCGCGGCGGGCGTCGAGGACTACGAGGTGATGTACCTGCTCGACCTGCCTGGCGACGCGTCCGGCGTGCCGGTGCTGCGCGAGCGCCTCGAGCAGCTCGGGAACTCGGTGGTGATCGTCGGCGACGGCGACGGCGGGTGGTCCGTGCACGTGCACTGCGAGGACGCCGGCGCGGCCGTCGAGGCCGGCCTGGAACTCGGCCGTCCCCGGCGCATCCGGATCACCAATTTCGGGTTGGAGGAGCAGGCCCGGGAGCGCGGCGCGCTGCCGAGACTCGAGGGCCGCGCGGTGCTCGCGGTCGTGACCGGCGTCGAGGCGGCCGAGTTGTTCGCCGGTGAGGGCGCCGAGGTGCTGCTGTGCGACGGTCCGCCCGGTCCGGCGGACCTGCTCAACGCCATCGTGCGCACCCGGGTCGGTGAGGTGGTCGTGCTGCCGAACGGTGTGGTCCCGGCCGAGGACCTGGTCGCGGTCGGCGCCGCCGCCCGGGACCACGGCCAGCAGGTGCACCTGCTGCCGTGCGGTTCGATGGTGCAGGGGCTGGCGTCGCTGGCGGTGCACGACCCGCACCGGGCCATCACCGACGACGCCTACACGATGGCCGAGGCCGCGGCGGGCACCCGCGCGGCCACGCTGCGCATCGCGGAGGAACGCGCGTTGACCTGGGCGGGCACCTGCGAGCCGGGTGACGCGCTGGGCATGATCGGCGGCGAGATCCTCGTGGTGGAGAAGCGTCCCGAGCAGGCCGCGCAGACGCTGATCGACCTGATGCTCGGCACCGGCGGCGAGCTGGTGACGATCCTGACCGGATCCGGGGCGAGCGAGTCGCTGGCGGACAGCCTGACCGAGCACGTGCGGCGCAACCACCCGGCCACCGAGCTGATGCTCTACCCGGGCGGCCAAGGCGACGACATCCTGCAGATCGGTGTCGAGTAGACGATGGCGAACCTCTCGACCCCCCTCGATCGTGTGCTCGGTGCGCCGGCGGCGAAACTGCTCGCGGACACCCATCAGCTGGCCACGGCCGGTGACCTGCTGCGCTATTACCCGCGCCGCTACCAGAACCCGTTCCAGCTGTTGGGGGACAAGCGGCCCGTGCTCGGCGAGCACGTCACCTTCGTCGCGAGCATCGCGAAGGTCGACCTGCGGACCTCGCAGAAGAACCGCAAGAGCACCTTCCTGCGGGTCACGCTCACCGACGGCGCCAACAGCATCGGTGCGACGTTCTTCAACGGCCACAAGCTCAAACACGTGATCAAGGCGGGTCGTCGCGGCCTGTTCTCCGGCGTGGTCGGCGACTATCGGGGTGCGCTGCAGCTGACCCACCCCGGCTACCTGATGCTGCCCGACGCCGCATTCGACGACGAGGACGGCAGCCCGTCGGTCATCCCGGTCGGGCGCCGCATCTCCGGCAGCGGCGACATCGCCGACCTGGCCCGCGCGGTCGGCACGACGGTCGCCGAGGACGGGGGTGGATCGGACACGGTCCTGGACCTGTCCGAGTTCGACCGCTCGCAGCTGCCGATCTACCCGGCCGGCAAGGAACTGCAGAGCTGGACGATCTGGCGGTGCGTGCGTCAGGTGCTCGACGTGCTCGACCCGGTCGAGGACCCCATGCCGCCGCAGATCCTCGCCGAGTACGGGCTGTGCTCGCTCGACCACGCACTGCGCGTCATCCACCTGCCCGAAGACGAACACGAGATCGAGACCGCGCGAGCGCGGCTGCGGTTCGACGAGGCGGTCTCGCTGCAACTGCTGCTGGCCCAGCGACGGCGCGAGGACGCCGGCCGCAGCGCCCCGCCGTGCACATCGACCGACGGTGGGGTCGGGGCCGCCTTCGACGCGCAACTGCCGTTCGAGCTGACCGCCGGGCAGCGCGCGGTGGGCGTGCAGCTGGGCGACGAGCTGGCGCAGGGCCGCCCGATGAACCGGCTGTTGCAGGGCGAGGTCGGGTCGGGCAAGACGATCGTCGCGCTGCGGGCGATGCTGCAGGTCGTCGACGCCGGTCACCAGTGCGCGCTGCTGGCGCCGACCGAGGTGCTGGCGACCCAGCACGCCCGGTCGCTGCGGGCCATGCTGGGGCCGCTGGCCACCGCGGGTGAGCTCGGCTCGCCCGACCACGCGACCCGGATCACGCTGCTCACCGGGTCGATGTCGACGGCCGCCAAGCGGGCCGCGCTGCTGCAGATCGCCGATGGCGACGCGGGCATCGTGGTCGGCACGCATGCGCTGCTGCAGGACAACGTGTCGTTCTTCGACCTGGGCCTGGTGGTCGTCGACGAACAGCACCGCTTCGGAGTGGAGCAGCGAGACGCCTTGCGCGGCAAGGGACGTGACGAGGTGACGCCGCACCTGCTGGTGATGACGGCGACCCCGATCCCGCGCACGATCGCGATGACGGTCTTCGGGGACCTGGAGGTCTCCACACTCAGCGAGCTGCCCCGGGGGCGCAGCCCGATCGTCAGCAGCGTCGTCCCGGGCCGCGAGAAGCCGGCCTGGATCGCGCGCGCCTGGGCGCGGATCAACGAGGAGGTCGCGGCCGGTCGGCAGGCGTACGTCGTGTGCTCGCGGATCGGCGGCGACGACGGGGCCGGGCAGGACGAGACCGACGAGGACGAGGCTGCCGGGGCGCCCGAGCCGGAGTCGAAGGCCCCGCCCACGCACGCGGCCGTGGACGTGTTCGAGCGGCTCGGCGCGGGTGCGTTGGCCGGCGTGCGCACCGGGCTGCTGCACGGGCGCCTGCCCGCGGACGAGAAGGACGCCGTCATGGCGGCGTTCTCGGCGGGGGAGATCGACGTGCTGGTGTGCACGACCGTCGTCGAGGTCGGCGTCGACGTGCCGAACGCGACGGTGATGGTCGTGGTGGACGCGGACCGGTTCGGGGTCAGCCAGCTACACCAACTGCGCGGTCGCGTCGGTCGCGGCGGGCACCAGGGGTTGTGCATCATGATCAGCGAGCTGTCGCCGGGGGCGCAGGCCTTCGCCCGGCTGAACGCGGTCGCCGCGACCAATGACGGCTTCGCGCTCGCCGAGCTCGACCTGGCGCAACGCCGGGAGGGCGACGTGCTCGGTGCGGCGCAGTCGGGCAGTGCGAAGACGCTGCGGCTGCTCTCGCTGCTCGACCACGCGGAGATCATCGAGCGGGCGCGGGCCTTCGCCACCGAGGTCGTCGACGCGGATCCCGACCTGACCGGCCATCCCGGGCTCGCCGAGATGGTCGGCTCGGTCCTCGACGAGGAGACAACGGAGTTCCTGGAGAAGTCCTGACGCCCCTCGGGCGGGCCGCAGGCGGTAGCTTTGGCCCATGTTCTCGAAGGTTCTGGTCGCCAACCGCGGCGAGATCGCGATCCGCGCGTTCCGTGCCGCCTACGAACTCGGTGCCGGCACGGTCGCGGTCTTCCCGTATGAGGACCGCAACTCCGGCCACCGTCTCAAGGCCGACGAGGCCTATCAGATCGGGGAGCCCGGACACCCGGTGCGCGCCTACCTGTCGGTCGACGAGATCGTCGGCGCGGCGCGGCGGGCCGGGGCCGACGCGATCTATCCGGGCTACGGGTTCCTGTCCGAGAATCCGGATCTGGCGGCCGCATGTGACGCGGCGGGCATCGCGTTCATCGGCCCGACCACCCATGTCCTGGAGCTGACCGGCAACAAGGCGCGGGCGATCGCGGCGGCCCGGGAGGCGGGCCTGCCGGTGCTCGCGTCGTCGGAGCCATCGGCCGACGTCGAGCAACTGTTGGCCGCCGCCGAGTCGATGCAGTTCCCGCTGTTCGTCAAGGCGGTCGCCGGCGGCGGCGGGCGCGGCATGCGTCGGGTCGCCGAGCCCGAGCAGTTGCGTGAGGCGATCGAGGCGGCGGCGAGGGAGGCGGAGTCGGCGTTCGGGGACGCGACGGTGTTCCTCGAGCAGGCGGTGATCGACCCGCGGCACATCGAGGTGCAGATCCTCGCCGACACCGAGGGGAACGTCGTCCACCTCTACGAGCGGGACTGCTCGGTCCAGCGCCGGCACCAGAAGGTGATCGAGCTGGCCCCGGCGCCGAACCTGGATCCGGGCCTGCGCGAGCGGATCTGCGCGGACGCGGTCGCGTTCGCGCGACAGATCGGCTACTCGTGTGCCGGCACGGTCGAGTTCCTCGTCGACGCGCGTGGCAATCACGTGTTCATCGAGATGAACCCGCGCATCCAGGTCGAGCACACGGTGACCGAGGAGATCACCGACGTGGATCTGGTGCAGGCGCAGATGCGGATCGCCTCCGGCGAGACCCTCGCCGACCTCGGCCTGAGTCAGGACAGGATCGCGATCCGGGGCGCCGCGCTGCAGTGCCGGATCACCACCGAGGACCCGGCGAACGGCTTCCGCCCCGATACCGGCCGGATCACCGGCTACCGCAGCCCCGGCGGCGCCGGCGTGCGACTCGACGGCGGCACCACGCTCGGTGCCGAGGTGGGCGCCTATTTCGATTCGATGCTGGTCAAGCTGACCTGCCGCGGTCGCGACTTCCCGACCGCCGTCGCCCGCGCCCGCCGGGCGGTGACCGAATTCCGGATCCGCGGCGTCGCGACCAACATCCCGTTCCTGCAGGCGGTCCTCGACGACGACGACTTCCGCGCGGGCCGGGTGACGACGTCGTTCATCGAGCAGCGGCCGCAGCTGCTGACCTCGCGCGGTTCGGCCGACCGGGGCACCAAGATCCTCGAGTACCTGGCCGACATCACCGTCAACAAGCCGCACGGCGAGCGGCGGTCGGCCGTCTACCCGCACGACAAGCTCCCCGCGATCGACCCGACCGCGCCGATCCCGGACGGCTCGCGGCAACGGCTGCGGGCACTCGGTCCGGGCGGTTTCGCGGCCGCGCTGCGTGAGCAGAAGGCGCTCGCGGTCACCGACACCACATTCCGCGACGCGCACCAGTCGCTGCTGGCCACCCGGGTGCGCACCCGCGACCTGCTCGGCGTCGCCGGGCACGTCGCGCGCACCACCCCGCAGCTGCTGTCGATCGAGGCATGGGGCGGGGCGACCTACGACGTCGCGCTGCGGTTCCTGCACGAGGATCCGTGGGAGCGGCTGTCGGCGCTGCGCGAGGCGATCCCGAACATCTGCCTGCAGATGCTGCTGCGCGGGCGCAACACCGTCGGCTACACGCCCTACCCGGACCGGGTCAGTCAGGCGTTCGTGGCGGAGGCCGCGGCCACCGGCGTGGACATCTTCCGGATCTTCGACGCGCTCAACAGCATCGACCAGATGCAGCCCGCGATCGACGCGGTCCGCGAGACCGGCACGGCCGTGGCCGAGGTCGCCATGTGCTACACGGGCGACCTGTCGAACCCGCGCGAGAACCTCTACACGCTGGACTACTACCTGCGTCTGGCCGAGCAGATCGTCGACGCGGGCGCCCACGTGCTGGCGATCAAGGACATGGCCGGGCTGCTGCGTGCCCCCGCGGCCAAGACGCTGGTCACGGCGTTACGCGCCAACTTCGACCTGCCCGTGCACATCCACACCCACGACACCCCGGGCGGGCAGCTGGCCAGCTACCTGGCCGCGTGGGAGGCCGGGGCCGACGCCGTCGACGGCGCCTCCGCCGCGATGGCCGGCACCACCAGCCAGCCCGCCCTCTCGGCGATCGTCGCCGCGACCGCGCACACCGACCGGGACACCGGTCTGGATCTGGACGCGGTGTGCGAACTCGAGCCGTACTGGGAGGCCGTGCGCAAGGTGTACGCGCCGTTCGAGTCGGGCCTGCCCGCCCCGACCGGGCGGGTCTACGAACACGAGATCCCCGGCGGGCAGCTGTCGAACCTGCGGCAGCAGGCCATCGCGCTCGGTCTCGGCGACCGCTTCGAGGAGATCGAGGCGAAGTACGCCGGCGCGGACCGGCTGCTGGGCCGACTGGTCAAGGTCACCCCGTCGTCGAAGGTGGTCGGGGACCTGGCGCTGGCGCTGGTCGGTGCGGGCGTGTCCACCGAGGAGTTCGAGACCGATCCCGGCCGCTACGACATCCCCGACTCGGTGGTCGGGTTCCTGCGCGGCGAACTGGGCGAGCCGGCCGGCGGCTGGCCCGAACCGCTGCGCAGCCGCGCGCTGATCGGGCGCGGCGCCCCCCGCCCCGAGCAGCAACTGACCGCGGCCGACGAGCGGGGCCTGTCCGGGACCGCCGCCGACCGTCGCGGCACACTCAACAGGCTGCTGTTCCCGGGGCCTACGCGCGACTTCGCCGAGCACCGCGAGACCTACGGCGACACCTCGCTGCTGTCGAGCAACCAGTTCTTCTACGGCCTGCGCCGCGGCGAGGAACACAACGTGCAGCTCGCGCCGGGCGTGCAGCTGCTGATCGGCCTCGAGGCCATCTCCGAGCCCGACGAACGCGGCATGCGCACGGTCATGTGCATCCTCAACGGCCAGCTGCGACCGGTGCAGGTGCGCGACCGGTCCATCGCCGCCGACCACCCGGCCGCGGAGAAGGCCGACAAGAACGATCCGGCGCACCTGCCCGCACCGTTCGCCGGGGTGGTCACGCTCGTCGTCGACGAGGGGCAGCGGGTGGAGGCCGGTGAGTCGATCGGCACGATCGAGGCCATGAAGATGGAGGCCGCGATCACCGCGCCGCGCGCCGGCACCGTCACCCGCGTCGCGATCTCGCCGGTGGCGCAGGTCGAGGGCGGCGACTTGCTCGTGGTGGTGGCGTCCTGAGCATGCGTCTCGCCTCCGCCCTTTCGTCAGCTCCTCGCTCGTTCCTCGCTGTGATGCTCCGAAAGGTCCTCGGCTCGTGACCCGCATCGTGGCCGGACAGTTCGGTGGGCGGCGGCTGCGGGTGCCGCCCAGCGGAACCCGGCCCACCTCCGACCGGGTGCGCGAGGCCATGTTCAGCGCCGTGCAGGCCCGCATGGACCTGGACGGCGCGGCCGTGCTCGACCTCTACGCCGGTTCCGGCGCGCTGGGACTCGAGGCGCTCTCCCGCGGCGCCGATCACGTCGTGCTCGTCGAGTCGGATACGAAGGCCGCGGCCGTGGCCCGTGCCAACGCAGCCGAACTCGGCTCCACCGGCGTCGCCGTGCGCCAGTCGACGGTCGCCGGGGCGCTGGTCGGCGCAGCCGACCGCGAATACGACCTGGTCCTCGCGGATCCGCCGTACGCGGTGGGCGAGGACGAGGTGCGCGCCGTGCTCGACGCGTTGGTGGCCGGCGGCTGGGTCGGCGAGGGCTCGCTGGTGATCCTGGAGCGTTCGTCACGGTCGCCGGACACGCCCTGGCCGGACGGCTTCTCGGCGCCGAAGGTCAAGCGGTACGGGGAGACCCGGCTCGAGTACGGCACCTGTTACGGTCGTCAGCCATGAGCAGCGCCGTGTGTCCGGGATCCTTCGATCCGGTGACCAAGGGACACCTCGACGTCATCGGCCGCGCCGCGGCGCAGTTCGACGAGGTCGTCGTCACCGTGATGATCAACAAGAGCAAGCAGGGGCTCTTCTCCGTCGACGAGCGCATCGCCATGCTGCGCGAGGCGACGGCGGACCGGCCGAACGTGCGCGTGGACTCGTGGCACGGCCTGCTCGTCGACTACGCGCAGGCCAACGGTGTGACCGCGATCATCAAGGGCCTGCGGGGCGCCAACGACTTCGACTACGAGCTGCAGATGGCGCAGATGAACCAGAAGCTGACCGGCGTCGACACCTTCTTCATCCCGACCAACCCGCTGTACAGCTACCTGTCGAGCTCGCTGGTCAAGGAGGTCGCGACGTTCGGTGGCGACGTCTCGGACATGCTCCCGGCGGCGGTGCACGAGCAGCTGCTGGCGCGGCTCGCGGAGCGTGCCGCACGCTGACCGGGGCGGTCGACTGGCCGCCGATGGGCGACGCAGGTTGCCGTCAATCCCCGACACACCGACGGGGAACTGACATCCGCGGCGCTGTTGCGGGCAGACTTGACGGGGAACACGCACGTCGACGAATGGGGTTAGCGGTGTACCGGGTATTCGAGGCTCTCGACGAACTCGTGGCGATCGTGGAGGAGGCGCGCGGCGTTCCGATGACCGCCGGTTGCGTCGTCCCGCGTGGCGACGTGCTGGACCTGCTCGACGACGTCAAGGAGGCGATCCCCAGCGAGCTCGACAACGCGCAGGACGTCCTCGACCACCGCGACCAGCTGGTGGACGACGCCCAGACGAACGCCGAGCAGACCGTCTCGCGGGCGCGGGCGCACGCCGACGCGACGCTGACCGAGTCCCGCGAGGAGGCCGATCGGATCGTCGCCGACGCCAAGGCCCACGCGGACCGCATGGTCGCCGAGGCGACCGCCCACGCCGAACAGCTCGTCCTCGACGCCACCAACGAGGCGGACCGGCGCGTGCAGGACGGGCAGCGTGAGTACGAGACGGTCACGGGCCGCGCGCGCACGGAGGCGGACCGGATGATCGAGGCGGGCAACGCGTCCTACGAGCGTTCGGTCGCCGACGGCACCGCCGAACAGCAGCGCCTGGTGTCGCAGAGCGAGGTCGTGCAGGCCGCACACGCAGAATCGGCCCGCGTCGTGGACGCCGCCCACGCCGAGTCCGACCGCCTGCGCGGCGACTGCGACGTCTACGTCGACACTAAGCTCGCGGAGTTCGAGGAGTTCCTCAACGGCACCATCCGGTCGGTCGGCCGCGGCCGACAGCAGTTGCGGTCCGCCGGCACCCCGGACTACGGCCAGGGCTACGGCGGATACGGGAGCACCGAGTACGGCTCCGCCGACTACGGCGCCAGGGCCTGACGACCGTACCCGCGCGCCGCGGCCGGGCGGATTGGCACACCTGCTGCCACACCGCGTACCGTGGTGTGGTTGCCCGATCGTGCGCGCATGCGCCGGCGGGGCGACGCATCCCGTGTGATCGGCCCCGTGTGATCGAGTCCGTGTCGTCGATCGCGTGGGCACAAGTCCAGCCGGTCGCCGTCCGGCGACCAACACACAGCATCGGAGTGAAGCCAGTCGTGTCCCCACAGCACCCCGCACCGGACCGTCCGGATCCGGCGTCGCCGTTCGTGCTGGACACCAGCCGGCTGGGGCGCAGGCCCGGTTCTATGCGCACGATCGAGCGCACGGTCACCGTCGACGAACCGATCGGTCTGGACCTCATCGCGATCCCGGCCGGGAGCCCGATCGAACTGGACCTGCGGCTGGAGTCGGTCGTCGAGGGTGTGCTGGTCACCGGTGGCGTCCGCGCGGACACCGAGGGCGAGTGCTCGCGCTGCCTGGAGCCGACCAGCGGTGAGCTCGAACTGTCGCTGACCGAGCTGTTCGCCTACCCGGACAGCGTCACCGACGAGACCACCGACGAGGACGAGGCGCATCGCGTCGTTGACGAGCTGATCGACCTCGAGCCGGTGGTGGTCGACGCGGTCGGCCTGGCCCTGCCGCTGCAACCGCTGTGCAGCGAGGACTGCCTGGGATTGTGCCCGGAATGTGGCATTCGCCTGGCGATTGCAGGTTCCGAGCATGGGCATGAGATACTTGATCCTCGCTGGGCCGCGTTGGCCGAAAAGGTCGCCGGAGACGGCGATGACGGCGGCGATCCGCAGGGCCGGCACACACGAGACCAGCAGAACACAAGCAGTGCGAACACCGACCTGGGTTCGCACAATGAAGCCGAGGAGAAGTAGCCGTGGCCGTTCCCAAGCGCAGAATGTCGCGTTCCAACACCCGGTCGCGGCGCAGCCAGTGGAAGACCGCTGCGCCGACCCTCGTCACCTGCCCGAACCGGGGCTGCGGCGAGAAGACCCTTCCGCACGTGGCGTGCCCGTCCTGCGGCACGTACAAGGGGCGCCAGGTCACCGCAGCGGTGTAGTCGGTGACCACCGAGAATTCCTCAACTCAAGGCGGCGGGCCGGAGCGCAGTGCTCTGCTCGCCGCCTTGGGTGTTGAACTGGACGATGCACTCCTCGAACTGGCGCTGACGCACCGCTCGTACGCGTACGAGCACGGCGGGCTGCCGACGAACGAGCGGCTGGAGTTCCTGGGCGATTCGGTCCTGGGTCTGAGCATCACCGAGAAGCTGTACCTCGACCACCCCGACAAGCCCGAGGGCGAGTTGGCGAAGATCCGTGCGAGCGTGGTCAACATGCATGCGCTCGCCGAGGTCGCGCGGGGGCTCGGCGAGGGTGGGCTCGGTGCCCATTTGCTGCTGGGCAAGGGCGAAGAGCAGACCGGCGGCCGGGACAAGGCCAGCATCCTGGCGGACGGCATGGAGTCGCTGCTCGGTGCGGTGCACCTGCAGTACGGGCTCGACCGGGCCCGAGAGGTCGTGCTCACGCTGTTCTCCGGCCTGCTCGAGCGCGGGCCGCGCCTCGGCGCCGGCCTGGACTGGAAGACGAGCCTGCAGGAGCTGACCGCCGAGCGTGGCCTGGGCGTGCCGCGCTACGAGATCGCCGCGACCGGACCCGACCACGACAAGGAGTTCACCGCGACGGTGCTCGTCGGTGGACAGCCCCGCGGTGTCGGAGTCGGGCGCACCAAGAAGGAGGCCGAGCAGAAGGCCGCCGGTGTCGCCTGGGGTTCCCTGTCCGACGACGCGGCCACCTCCGCCGGCGTCGGCGAGGCGGGCGACACGGCCGTCACCGACTCCGCCGCACCCGGCGACAAGGGCGAGGCCGGCAGCGCCGCCGCCGCGACCGCCGACTGACAGGTGCCCGAACTCCCCGAGGTCGAGGTGGTCCGCCGTGGCCTCGAGGCGCACGTCGTCGGGCGCACGATCGATGACGTGCGGGTGCTGCACCCGCGCGCGGTGCGCCGGCACCCGCACGGGCCGGTCGACCTCTCCGCGCAACTGGCCGGCGCGACGATCACGGCCGCCTGTCGGCGCGGCAAGTATCTGTGGCTCGAGCTTTCCGACCCCGCCGGACACGTCGACCGGGCGCTGGTGGTGCACCTGGGCATGAGCGGGCAGATGCTCGTGCAGCCCGGCACCGCCGCGCCCGAACGCCACCTGCGCATCACCGCGCAGATCAGCGGAGCCGAACGGGAGCCGGCGGAACTGCGCTTCGTCGACCAGCGGACCTTCGGCGGCTGGGCGATCGCCGAACTCGTCGAGGCCGACGGCGCCGTGCTGCCGGAGCCGGTGGCGCACATCGCCCGTGACCCGCTGGACACGCGGTTCGACCGGTCGGCCGTGGTGGCGACGTTGCGGCGCAAGCACACCGAGATCAAGCGGGCGCTGCTCGATCAGACGGTGGTCTCGGGCATCGGCAACATCTATGCCGACGAGGCCCTGTGGCGGGCGAAGATCCACGGGCGCAGGCGAACCGACGCGCTGACGAGGCCGGCGCTGCAGCGGGTTCTCGGCGCCGCGACCGACGTGATGACCGAGGCGCTCGCGCAGGGCGGTACCTCGTTCGACTCGTTGTACGTCAACGTCAACGGGGAGTCGGGCTACTTCTCGCGCAGCCTGGATGCCTACGGGCGTGAGGGTGAGCCGTGCGCGCGGTGCGGTGCGCCCATCCGGCGCGAGAGTTTCATGAACCGCTCGTCGTACAGCTGCCCCCGGTGTCAGGTCCGTCCCCGCGGATTCGGCACACCCTGAGCATCTTCCGCTCAGTCGCGTGCCCCGACCGGCCTACCCGGGCGGTCAATCCCCACGATTCGCCGCGCGCGCCGCGCGCCGTGCGGGAAGGATGAGCGGATGGATCGCGCGACGGATGTGCTGGGCCACGTCAACGACATCTGGTGGAACGTGATCATCGTGGTCCTGGTCGCGCTCGGCCTCTTCTTCACCGTGCGGACCCGCTTCGTGCAGTTGCGGCTGATTCCCGAGATGGTGCGGCTGATCGGGGAGAAGCCGCTCGACATGCCGGACGGGTCGCAGGGCATTTCGTCGCTGCGGGCGTTCTGCGTGTCCGCGGCCTCGCGGGTGGGCACCGGGAACATCGCGGGGGTTGCGCTCGCGATCAGCATCGGCGGACCGGGTGCGGTGTTCTGGATGTGGGTGCTGGCCGTGATGGGTGCCGCGACGGCGTTCGTCGAGTCGACCCTCGGCCAGCTGTACAAGATCCGGGACGGCGACGCCTATCGCGGCGGCCCGGCGTACTACATGCTGCACGGCCTGCGGCGCCGCTGGATGGGCGTGCTGTTCGCGGTGATCATCACGGTCACCTATGGCCTGGTCTTCAATGCGGTGCAATCGAATTCGATTGTCGATGCGGTGAAGAACTCGTTCGGCGGCCACGGCTCCGCAGTCGGGCCGATCGTCGGCATCGTGGTCGCCGTGCTCGCCGGTGCGGTGATCTTCGGTGGGATCCATCGGATCTCGGCGGTCTCGCAGATCCTGGTGCCGCTGATGGCGGGGTCGTACGTGATCCTCGGGGTCGCCGTCATCGTGCTGAACATCGGCGAGGTCCCGCACATGATCTGGCTGATCGTGCAGAACGCCTTCGGTTTCCGTGAGGTGGTCGCCGGCGGATTCGGCGCGGCGCTCATGCAGGGCGTGCGGCGCGGCCTGTTCTCCAACGAGGCGGGGATGGGCTCGGTGCCCAACGCCGGATCGACCGCCGCGGTCTCGCACCCGGCAAAGCAGGGCCTGGTGCAGAGCCTCGGCGTGTACTTCGACACGATCCTGATCTGCACCACCACGGCGTTCATCGTGCTGCTGTCGGAGCCGCAGTACGGCACCGCCGCGGGGGCGAGCCTGACCCAGAAGGCGCTGTCTGCGCAGCTGGGGCCGTGGGCGGTGGACTACCTGACGGTGGTGATCTTCTTCCTCGCCGGCACGTCGGTGATCGGCAACTACTACTACGGCGAGACGAACATCGGATTCCTCACCAGCGCCCGCTGGGCGCTGCCGTCGTTCCGGGTGCTGGTGATGCTGTGCGTGTTCGCCGGTGCGCTGGCGTCGGTGCCGTTCGTCTGGGGACTGGCGGACCTGTTCATGGGGTTGATGGCGTTGACGAACCTGGTGGCGATCGCGCCGCTGTCGGTGTACGCCTTCCGCCTGCTCGACCACTATGTCGTGCAACGCCGGCAGGGCCGCGAGCCGACCTTCGAGCGATCGGAGATGCCGGACATCCCGGGCGTTCAGGTGTGGGACGACGGCGAGGCGGCGCGGGTGGGCGCCGGCTGACGATCCTCCGGCGTAAAGATCGCGTCAACGCGTCCTGATCATCGCGTCAAGGGCGCGTCAGGGACCGCGGCGAGGGCCTCGCGCGGGGTGATGCTGAGCGGACGCGGACACGGGTCCGTGTGCGGCGCTGGGCAATCGATCGGGCGCCGCTTCGTCGTGTCGAAGGGGCATGTCATGGCCGATCTGGCCTATGTGCTGCTGATCCTGGGTGGCTTCATCGCGTGTGCACTCGTGCTGCGCGGTCTCGGGCGCAAGGGGCTGCGGTGACGGGGGCGGGGGTGCTCGCGGTCGTGCTGATCGCGGTCGCCGTCGCGGTGGTCGGATATCTGCTGGTCGCGCTGCTCGACCCCGAGAGGTTCTAGATGAGTCCCGCTCTCGCCGCCGGGCTGCAACTGGCGTTCGTGGTGGTCGTGCTCACCGTCGTCTACGTCCCGCTCGGCGATTACATGGCCGCGGTGTTCACCCGGCCCCGCCACCTGCGCGTCGAACGCGCGATCTACCGGGTCTGCCGGGTCGACCCGCACGCCGACCAGACCTGGTCGGGTTATGCGCTCAGCGTCCTCGGCTTCTCCGCCGCGAGCGTGCTGTTCCTCTATGTGCTCCAGCGCATCCAGGGCGTGCTGCCGCTGAGCGGCGGACTGTCCGGGGTCAGCCCGGCGGTCGCGTTCAACACCGCGGTCTCGTTCGTCACCAACACCAACTGGCAGTCGTACACACCTGAGACGACGATGAGCAACCTCACCCAGGCCGCCGGCCTGGCGGTGCAGAACTTCGTCTCCGCCGCGGTCGGTCTGGCGGTGGCGATCGCGCTGATCCGCGGGTTCGTCCGGGTGCGCGGCAGCGGCCAGATCGGCAACTTCTGGGTCGACCTGGTCCGCGGCTGCCTGCGCATCCTGCTGCCGCTGTCGCTGCTGGTCGCGGTGATCCTGCTGACGCAGGGCGTGATCATGTCCTTCCACACGGGGTTCGCCTCGACCGCGCTCGACGGTACCGCCGCCCACAACGCGCTGGCGCCGGTCGCCTCGCAGGAGGCCATCAAGGAACTGGGCACCAACGGCGGCGGCATCCTCGGCGCCAACTCGGCGCACCCGTTCGAGAACCCCACCCCGCTGAGCAACGTCGTCGAGATCCTGGCGATCCTGATCATCCCGGTCTCGCTCACCCGCACCTTCGGCACCATGGTCGGCAGCCGCCGCCAGGGGCTCACGCTGCTGTCGGTGATGGCGTTGCTGTGGGGCTCGATGCTCGCGTTCGTCTCGTGGGCGGAGCAGCATGTGCACGGGGTGGCTGCGCAGGCGGCCGGCGCCATGATGTCGGGGCCAATGATGGAAGGAAAGGAGGTCCGGTTCGGGATCCCCGGGTCGGTGCTGTTCGCGGTGAGCACCACCGGCACCTCGACGGGTGCGGTCAACTCGGCGCACGACAGCTACTCGGCCGCTGGCGGCGGCGCGTTGATGCTCAACATGCTGCTCGGCGAAATCGCGCCCGGGGGCGTGGGCACCGGGCTCTACGGCATCCTGGTGTTCGCGATCATCGCGGTGTTCGTCGGCGGGTTACTGGTCGGCCGCACCCCCGAGTACCTGGGCAAGAAGTTGCGCCGCCGCGAGGTCACCATGGCCGCGCTCGCGGTGCTGGTGATGCCCGCGCTGGTGCTCGTCGGCACCGGGATCACGGTCATCCTGCACTCGACCCCCGGATTCCTGACCAACGGCGGGGCGCCGGGCTCGCCCGGGTCGATCCACGGATTCTCCGAGGTGCTGTACGCGTTCGCCTCGGCGTCGAACAACAACGGCAGTGCGTTCGGCGGCCTGACCGCGACCAGCGACTGGCTCCAGTCATCGCTGGGGATCGCGATGCTGCTGGGCCGCTTCCTGCCGATCATCTTCGTGCTCGCGCTGGCGGGTTCGCTTGCGGCGCAGAAGAAGACCCCGGCCGGCGCCGGGACGCTCCCGACCCACGGTGCGATGTTCTCGGGCCTGCTGGTCGGCACCATCGTGCTCGTGGCGGCACTGACGTTCTTCCCGGCGCTGGCGCTGGGCCCGATTGCGGAGGCATTGTCATGACGGTAGGTCAACTGCCGAAATGCTCGAAGAATCCGAAGGATTCGGAAAGTATTGAGCTGCAGCGTGTTCCGGCATCGAAGTCGGTGGCCGGGGGAGTGTTCGACCCGCGCGGCCTGCTCACCTCGCTGCCGGATGCGGCGCGCAAGCTCAGTCCGCGCCACCAGGCTCGCAACCCTGTCATGTTCGTGGTGTGGGTGGGTTCGATCATCACGACGGTGCTGGCCGTCGCGCGGCCGAGCTGGTTCGCCTGGCTGACCGCCGCGTGGCTGTGGTTCACCGTGCTGTTCGCGAACCTGGCCGAGTCGGTCGCCGAGGGGCGCGGCAAGGCCCAGGCCGACAGCCTGCGCAAGGTCAAGACCGACACCGTCGCGCACCGCATCGCCGCCTCGGGCGGCACCGAGCAGGTGCCCGGCGCCGAGCTGCGGGTCGGGGACCGGGTGGTCGTCGAGGCAGGTCAGGTGATCCCCGGCGACGGCGACGTCGTCGAGGGCATCGCCACCGTCGACGAGTCGGCCATCACCGGCGAATCGGCCCCCGTGGTCCGCGAATCCGGCGGCGACCGGTGCGCGGTCACCGGCGGCACCACCGTGCTCTCGGACCGGATCGTGGTGCAGATCACCGCGGCGCCGGGGGAAACCTTCGTGGACCGGATGATCGCGCTCGTCGAGGGTGCGGCCCGGCAGAAGACCCCGAACGAGATCGCGCTGAACATCCTGCTGGCCTCGCTGACGATCGTGTTCCTGTTCGCGGTGGTGGCGATCGGCCCGATGACCGCGTATGTCGGCCGCCAGCCCGACCCGATCCGGCTGATCGCACTGCTGGTGTGCCTGATCCCCACCACGATCGGTGCGCTGCTCTCGGCGATCGGCATCGCCGGCATGGACCGGCTGGTGCAGCGCAACGTGCTGGCCATGTCCGGGCGCGCGGTGGAGGCGGCCGGCGACATCGACACGCTGCTGATGGACAAGACCGGCACCATCACGTACGGCAATCGCCGTGCCACCGAGCTGATCCCGGCGCCCGGGGTGCGGGCCGAGGAGCTGGCCCGCGCGGCCCGGCTGTCGAGCCTGGCCGACGGGACCCCGGAGGGGCGCAGCATCGTGGAACTGTGCGCGGCCGAGTTCGGCCTGACCGTCGGGGCGGACCCGGGCGAGCAGCGCGGCGAGTTCGTGGCGTTCACGGCGCAGACCCGGATGAGCGGCATGGACCTGGACGGCCGCGAGATCCGCAAGGGCGCAGCCGATTCGGTGCTCGCCTGGGTCGGACAGTCCGCGGACCGGGCGTCGGCCGAGGTGTCAGGTGCGGTGCAGGCAGTCGCGCAGGACGGCGGCACGCCGCTGGTGGTCGCCGAGCGCGGTCCGGCAGGGGTGCGGCTGCTCGGCACGATCCGGCTCTCGGACGTGGTCAAGCCGGGCATGGCCGAACGATTCGCCCAGCTGCGGGCGATGGGCATCAAGACCGTGATGATCACCGGCGACAACCCGTTGACCGCCCGGGCGATCGCCGCCGAGGCGGGGGTCGACGACTTCATGGCCGAGGCCACCCCGGAGGACAAGCTGGCGCTGATCCGCAAGGAGCAGGAGGGCGGCCGGCTGGTGGCGATGACCGGCGACGGCGCCAACGACGCGCCGGCACTCGCCCAGGCCGACGTCGGGGTCGCGATGAACACCGGCACGTCGGCCGCGAAGGAGGCCGGCAACATGGTCGACCTCGATTCCGACCCGACCAAGCTGATCGAGGTCGTCGAGATCGGCAAGCAGCTGCTCATCACCCGCGGCGCGCTGACCACGTTTTCGCTGGCCAACGACCTGGCGAAGTACTTTGCGATCCTGCCCGCGCTGTTCAGCGGCGTTTATCCTGCGCTGGGGCGGCTGAACATCATGGGACTGCACAGCCCGAACTCGGCGATCATCTCCGCGGTGATCTTCAACGCGCTGATCATCGTGGTGCTGATCCCATTGGCGCTCAAGGGCGTGCGTTATCGGCCGGCGTCGGCCTCGCGGCTGCTCGGGCGAAACCTGTTGGTCTACGGCCTCGGTGGGGTGATCGCGCCGTTCCTCGGTATCTGGCTGATCGACCTCGTCGTCCGTTTCATTCCCGGAATCGGGTGAGGAAGAGATGAAATTCGTGGTGGCAGCGGTGCGTCAGGTCCGGGTGGGTCTGGTGATGTTGATCGCACTGACGGTGATCCTCGGGGTGGCCTATCCGGCCGCGGTGTGGGCGATCGGCCGGGTCGGGGAGCATTCGGCCGAGGGTTCGCCGATCACCGACCGCGGCGGGTGTGTCGTGGGCAGTGCGCTGCTGGGCGTCGACCCGCAGGTTCCCGCGGGCGCCCCGGACCCGTACTTCCACACCCGCGTGGTCGGGTCCGTCGGCGACGACGACCCGATGGCACCGGGCGACCCGGCCGCCGGGGCGCCGAGCAACCTGGGGCCGAGCAGCCCCGAGTTGGCGCAGTTCGTCGACCGGCGCCGCGCGCTGATCGCGGCCCGCGAGCACGTCGCGCCGGCACAGGTCCCGGTCGACGCCGTCACCGGGTCGGGCTCGGGCCTGGATCCGCAGATCAGCCCGGCCTATGCGGCGCTGCAGATTCCGCGGGTGGCACGGGTCAACCACCGCAGTGTCGACGCGGTGCGGCAACTGGTGACCGAGCACACCGAGGGACGGCAGTGGGGCTTCCTGGGAGCCCCGCGCGTCGACGTGCCCGCGCTGAACGTGGCGCTGGGACTGACCGCGCCGCAGTGCGAAACGCGCTGAGTGGGCGGATTCGACCCCGGTGGCATGGATGATGACGGGGTGAGTGTGGAGCAGGCGCCCCAACAGCCGGCCCGGCGCGGACAGCTGAGGATCTACCTCGGCGCCGCGCCGGGCGTCGGCAAGACCTTCGCGATGCTCGGCGAGGCGCACCGGCGGATCGGGCGCGGCACCGATGTGGTCGCGGCCGTGGTGGAGACCCACGGCCGCGAACGCACCGCGGCGCTGCTCGAGGGGCTCGAACGGATCCCGCCACTGCGGATCGCCTACCGCGGCACAGTGATGGGCGAACTCGACGTCGACGCGGTCATCGAGCGGCGGCCGAAACTCGTGCTCGTCGACGAACTCGCCCACACCAACACCCCGGGCAGCCGGCACCACAAGCGTTGGGAGGACGTCGAAGACCTGCTCGCGGCCGGAATCGACGTGCTGACGACCGTCAACGTGCAGCACCTCGAGAGCCTCAACGACGTCGTCGAGCAGATCACCGGGGTCACCCAGCGCGAGACCGTGCCGGACGAGGTGGTCCGGTCGGCCGCTCAGGTCGAGCTGGTCGACATCACCCCGGAAGCGCTGCGGCGCAGGCTCGCCCACGGCAACGTGTACGGCGCCGAGAAGGTCGACGCGGCGCTGTCCAACTACTTCCGGCAGGGCAACCTGACCGCGCTGCGCGAACTGGCACTGCTGTGGCTCGCCGACCAGGTCGACGCGGCGCTGGCGAAGTACCGGGCGGACAAGAGGATCACCGCCACCTGGGAGGCCCGCGAACGGGTGGTGGTCGCGGTCACGGGCGGGCCCGAGTCGGAGACGCTGGTGCGCCGGGCCTCGCGGATCGCGTCGAAATCCAGCGCCGAACTGCTGGTCGTGCACGTGGTGCGCGGCGACGGCCTGGCCGGGGTGTCGGCGAACACGATGGCGGCGGTGCGCCGGCTCGCCGCCGACCTGGGCGCCGGGGTGCACAGCGTCGTCGGCGACGACGTGCCGCACACGCTGCTCGAGTTCGCCCGCTCGGCCAACGCGACCCAGTTGGTGATCGGTACCTCGCGTCGGCCGCGCTGGGCCCGGCTGCTCGACGAGGGCATCGGCGCCACGGTGGTCCGCGAATCCGGCCGCATCGACGTGCACATCGTCACCCACGAGCAGGCGCACCGGCAGCGGCGGATCCCGGCCCTGGACGGGCGCTCGCGGCGGGGGATCGCCTGGGTGGTCGCGTTGGTCGTCCCGGTGCTCGCCTCCATGCTGATCGCGGTGATCGGGCACCGGCTCGGGACCTCCGGACAGAGCGCGCTGTTCATGATCGTCGTGCTGGTGGTGTCGCTGCTCGGCGGTGTCGCGCCGGCCGCGCTGTCGGCGATCATCTCCGGGCTGCTGCTGAACTTCTATTTCATCCCGCCAGTGCACAGCTTCACCATCGCAGACCCGGACAACCTGCTCACGATGGTGGTGCTGCTGCTGGTCGCGGTCGCGGTCGCGGTGCTCGTCGACGCGGCCGCGAAGCGCACCGGCCAGGCGCGCCGGGCCTCGCAGGAGGCAGAACTGCTCACGCTGTTCGCCGAATCGGTGCTCGGCGGCAGCGACCTGCCGGCGCTGCTCGAACGGGTCCGTGAGATCTACGGCCAGTCCGGGGTGAGCGTGCTGCGCGCGGCGACCGGCGTGGTCTGCGCGGTCGGGGAGCACCCGCCCACCACGGCGGAGCAGGCCGACACCGCGATCGAGGTCGCCGATGGCGAGTACGCGCTGGCGTTGTCCGGTCAGGGCCTGCACAGCCACGACCGGCGCGTGCTGCGGGCGGTCGCGAGCCAAGCGGTGGGGCTGATCAGGCAGGAGGAGCTGGCCCGGGAGGCGGACGAGGGGCGCGCGCTGGCCGAGACCGACAGGTTGCGGCGCTCGCTGCTCTCGGCGGTCAGTCACGACCTGCGCACGCCACTGGCGGCGATCAAGGCGTCGGTGTCGAGCCTGCGCAGTCCCGATGTCGAGTTCTCCCCGGAGGACACCGCGGAACTGCTTGCGGCCGTGGAGGAGTCGGCCGATCAGCTCACAGATCTGGTCGGTAACCTGCTGGACTCGTCGAGACTGTCCGCGGGAGCGGTGCATCCGAGCCTGCAGCGCGTCTATGTCGACGAGGTCGCCAACCGGGCGCTGGTCGGGTTGGGGCGGGACGCGACCGGTCACGGCCGGGCCGGCCCCGACCGGGTGCGGGTCGACGTCGATGCGGTGACCGTGCTGGCCGACCCCGGGCTGCTCGAACGGGTGCTCGCGAACCTGGTCGACAACGCGCTGCGGCATGCGGCGGGCAGTCCGGTGCGCGTCGGTGCGACGACCGCGGCCGGCCGCTCGGTGATCACCGTCGCCGACAGCGGCCCCGGCATCCCGCCGGGCAGCGAGGAAGCGGTGTTCGAGTCGTTCCAGCGGCTCGGCGACCGCGACAACACGGTCGGCGTGGGCCTGGGGCTGTCGGTGGTGCGGGGCTTCGTCGAGGCGATGGGCGGCACCGTGAGCGCCACCGACACACCCGGCGGTGGGCTGACGGTGGTGGTCGACCTGGCCGCGCCGGGCGAGGATGAGGTCGTGAGCGACGAACACGGGGAGGTGACCGGTTGACCCGGGTGCTGGTGGTCGACGACGAGCCGCAGATCCTGCGGGCGCTGCGGATCAATCTGAGCGTGCGCGGGTACGAGGTGGTCACCGCGTCGACCGGGGCGGGCGCGTTGCGGGCGGCCGCGGAACGGCCGCCGGAGGTGGTCGTGCTCGATCTGGGCTTGCCCGACATGGACGGCGTCGAGGTGCTCGGCGGGCTGCGCGGTTGGACGAAGGTGCCGGTGATCGTGCTGTCGGCGCGGACCGACTCGTCCGACAAGGTCGAGGCGCTCGACGCCGGCGCCGACGACTATGTGACCAAACCGTTCGGCATGGACGAGCTGCTGGCCCGGTTGCGGGCGGCGGTCCGGCGCGGGGCGTCCACCGTCGAGGAGGACCAGCCGGTCGTGACGACCGACGCGTTCACCGTCGACCTGTCGGCGAAGAAGGTGACCCGCCACGGCGCGGAGGTACACCTGACCCCGACCGAGTGGGGCGTGCTCGAGATGCTGGTGCGCCACCGCGGAAAACTGGTGGGGCAGAAGGAGTTGCTACAGGAGGTGTGGGGGCCGGCGTACGCGACCGAGACCCACTATCTGCGGGTGTACCTGGCGCAGCTGCGCCGCAAACTCGAGGACGACCCGTCGCATCCGCGGCACCTGCTGACCGAGGCCGGCATGGGGTACCGCTTCGCACAGTAGCGGCGCCCCTGGCACTCGCGCACAGGGTAGGTTTTCCGGCATGGCTGAACAGACCCCCGACACCGCTCCCGCCTCGACGGACCTGTGGGTGGAGCGCACCGGCACCCGCCGCTACACCGGCCGCAGTTCGCGCGGCGCCGAGGTGCTGATCGGCTCGGAGGGTGTCGAGGGCGTCTTCACCCCCGGGGAACTGCTCAAGATCGCGTTGGCCGCGTGCAGCGGCATGAGTTCGGACCTGCCGCTGTCGCGCCGCCTCGGCGACAGCTACGACGCGACCATCCGCGTCTCCGGACCGGCCGACCGCGAGAACGAGTGGTACCCGCGGCTGCAGGAGACCCTGGAGCTGGACCTGAGCGAACTCGATGCCGACGCGCAGCAGCGGCTGCTCACGGTCGTCGAACGCGCCATCGACAAGGTGTGCACGGTCGGCCGCACTCTCAAGCGCGGCACCGAGGTCGACCTGGGCTTCCAGGTCGACTCCTAGAACAGGCCGGGATCATGCCCGAGACCATGGCCGGCGATCACGACGACCGGGTGCGGCTGACCGCCTGGGTGCACGGCCGGGTGCAGGGCGTCGGCTTCCGCTGGTTCACCCGCGCCCGCGCCCTCGAGCTGGGGCTGGTCGGCAGCGCCACCAACACCCCGGACCGCCGCGTGCTGGTGGTCGCCGAGGGGCCCCGCGCGGCCTGTGAGCAGCTGCTGGACTGGTTGCGCTCGGCCGGCACGCCGGGCCGCGTCGACCTGGTCGTGGAGAGCTGGGATCCGCCGCGCGGCGGGCTCGACGGGTTCGTCGAGCGATGACGGCGGCGGCCGAGGTGGTACCCGCGCGACCACCGCAGCAGGTCCTGGCCGGTGACGGCGGCCGCGTGCGCGCTGCGGGCGTCCGCACCGTCGGGCATGTCCGGCCGCATGAGCCTGTGCTACCGGTAGCCTGATCTGCCGTGTACCTCAAGAGTCTGACGCTCAAGGGCTTCAAGTCCTTCGCCTCCGCCACGACTCTGCGGTTCGAACCCGGCATCACCTGCGTGGTCGGTCCCAACGGCTCCGGCAAGTCGAACGTCGTCGACGCGCTGACCTGGGTGATGGGCGAGCAGGGCGCCAAGGCGCTGCGCGGCGGGAAGATGGACGATGTCATCTTCGCCGGCACCGCGGGCCGCCCACCGCTGGGCCGCGCCGAGGTCACGCTGACCATCGACAACTCCGACGGCGAGTTGCCGATCGAATACTCTGAGGTCTCGGTGACCCGCCGCGTCTTCCGCGAGGGCGGCGGCGAATACGAGATCAACGGCACCAGCTGCCGCCTGATGGACGTGCAGGAACTGCTCAGCGACACCGGGATCGGCCGCGAGATGCACGTCATCGTCGGCCAGGGCCGGATCACCTCGATCCTCGAGTCGCGTCCGGAAGAGCGCCGGGCGTTCATCGAGGAGGCGGCCGGCGTCCTCAAGCACCGCAAGCGCAAAGAGAAGGCCGTCCGCAAGCTCGACGCGATGCAGGCGAACCTCGCGCGGCTGACCGACCTGACCACCGAGTTGCGCCGCCAGCTCAAGCCGCTGGGCCGTCAGGCCGAGGTGGCGCGCCGCGCCGCGACCGTGCAGGCGGACCTGCGCGACGCCCGGCTGCGGTTGGCCGCCGACGACCTGGTCACCCGGCGCGCCGACCACGCACAGGGGCAGCAGAGCGAGGCGATCGCCCGCGAACAGCAGGAACACGTGCAGGCCGAACTCGAGCAGGCGAGCGGCGACCTCGCCGCGCACGAACACGCGCTGGCGCGGCTGGACCCCGGTGCGGAGGCCGCGCAGCAGGCGTGGTTCCGGCTCTCGGCGCTGTCCGAACGGCTCGGTGCGACCGTTCGCATCGCCACCGAACGCGCGCGGCACCTGCAGACCGAACAATCTCACCAGCCCGGCCGCGACCCCGAGGAGCTCGAGGCGCAGGCCGAGCGGGTCGCCGCCGAGGAGGCGGAACTGGCGATGGCCGTGGAGATGGCCTCGGAGGCGCTGTACGCGGCCAAGGATGCCCTGGCCATGCACGAACAGGCCGCGGCGGAGGCCGAGCGCGCCCACCTGGCGGCGGTCCGGGCGGTGGCCGACCGGCGCGAGGGTCTGGCCCGGCTGACCGGTCAGGTCGACACGCTGCGCACCCGCACCGAATCCGTCGACGCCGAGGTGGCGCGCCTGACCGCGGCGATCGACGAGGCCCGACTGCGCGCCGAGACCGCGCAGACCGAGTTCGCACAGGTCGAGGGGCAGGTGGGTGCGCTCGACGCCAGCGAGGTCGGGCTCGACGACCAGCACGAGCGGTCCACTGCCGCGTTGGAACAGGCGTCTGCGCGCGTCGTCGAACTGCGCGCCCAGGAGCGCAACGCCGAACAGGAGGCGGTCTCGCTGCGGGCACGGATCGACGCGCTCGCGATCGGGCTCGAACGCAAGGACGGCGCCGCCTGGCTGCTCGAACACCGCGGCGGTGACGATCTGCTCGGTGCGGTGGCCGAATTGGTTCGGGTCCGTGCGGGTTTCGAGGCCGCGATCGCCGCCGCGATGGGGCCGGCGGCCGAGGCGGTGGCCGCCGCGACCCCCGCCGCTGCGCAGGCGGCACTGCGGGCGCTCAAGGACGCCGACGCGGGCCGCACCGCGCTGCTGTTCGGCGGCGCGACCGTCGACGACCGCACCGGCGGGGTGCAGTTGCCGCCGGGGGCGCACTGGGCGGTCGACCTGGTCGACGGACCCGAAACCCTCACGGGGGCACTGTCGGCGCTGCTCGGTGGCATCGCGGTCGTCGACGATGTGCCGGCCGGGGCCGAACTGGTCGCCGCGCGGCCGTCGGTGCGCGCGGTCACCCGCGACGGCGACCTGGTCGGCGCGGGCTGGATGGTCGGCGGGTCGGAGCGCCGGGCCGGCACCCTCGAGGTGCAGGCGGCGATCGAGCAGGCGCGCGCAGCGCTGGTCGAGACCGAACGCCGGGTCGAGGAGGTGGCGGCGGCGCTGTCCGGTGCGGTCGCCCGCGAGGAACAGTGCCGCGAGACCGCCGACCTGACCCTCACCGCGCTGCACGAGTCCGACGCCGAGATGTCCGCTGTCTATGAGCAACTCGGTCGGCTCGGGCAGGCCGCGCGGACGGCGACCGCGGAGGCCGAGCGGCTCACCGGGCAGCGTGCGGCGGCCGAGGCCGGCCGCGGGGAGAACCTGGCCGCGCTCGCCGAGATGGAGGAGCGTCTGCGACGGGCGGAGCAGGACACCGACGGCACCGACGGCGACCAGTCCGGTGCGCAGTCGGTGCTGGCGCGGGAGGCCGCGGCCGAGGCGGTCGGCGAGGCGCGGGCGGTGGAGATGGAGGCCCGGCTGAGCCTGCGCACCGCCGAGGAACGTGCGAATTCGATTCGCGGCAAGGCGGATTCGCTGCGGCGGGCGGCGCAGGCCGAACGCGAGGCGCGCGCCCGCGCAGAGCGGGCGCAGCGCGCCAGACGGCACGCCGCGCAGGTGGCGACCGCGGTCGCCGAGGCGGGCGAGCGGGTGGCCGAGCGGCTCGGGGGCGCAGTCGAGATGGCGGCCCGCGAACGCGACGAACTGGCGCGGCAACGCGCCGAACGCGGTGAGGCGGTGCGCGAGGTCAAGGACCGGGTCGCGCAGCTGTCGGCGACGCTGGCCTCGCTCGTCGACGCGGTGCACCGTGACGAGGTGGCGCGTGCGCAGGCGGCGCTGCGTATCGAGCAGCTCGAGGAGTCGATCGCCGAACAGTTCGCGATCGGCCTCGACGACCTGGTCGCCGAGTACGGCCCGGACGTGCCGCTGCCGCCGTCGGCGTTGGAGATGGCCGAGTACGAGCAGGCGCGCGAACGCGGCGAGCAGGTGGTCTCGCCGGCGCCGATGCCGTACGACCGCGCCACCCAGGAGCGTCGTGCCAAGCAGGCGGAGAAGGACCTGGCCACACTCGGCAAGGTCAACCCCCTCGCGCTCGAGGAGTTCGCGGCGCTCGAGGAGCGCTACAACTTCCTGTCCACGCAACTGGAAGACGTCAAGAGCGCGCGCAAGGACCTGCTCGGTGTGGTCGCCGACGTGGACGCCCGCATCCTGCAGGTGTTCACCGAGGCGTACGAGGACGTGGCGCGTGAGTTCGTCGAGGTGTTCTCGACGCTGTTCCCCGGTGGCGAGGGCAGGCTGGTGCTCACCGACCCGTCGGACATGCTGACCACGGGCGTGGAGGTGGAGGCGCGGCCGCCGGGCAAGAAGGTCAAGCGTCTGTCGTTGCTCTCCGGCGGGGAGAAGTCGATGACCGCGGTCGCGATGCTCGTCGCGATCTTCCGGGCCCGACCCTCACCGTTCTACGTGATGGACGAGGTCGAGGCGGCGCTGGACGACGTGAACCTGCGGCGGCTGATCAGCCTGTTCGAGCAGCTCCGGGAGCGCTCACAGCTGATCGTGATCACCCATCAGAAGCCGACGATGGAGATCGCCGACGCGCTGTACGGCGTGAGCATGCGCGGCGACGGCATCACCCAGGTGATCTCGCAGCGCATGCGCGGTCAGGAACTGGGCCGGGTCGCGAGTTCCTGACGCGCGTGCCGACGTCGAACGGGCTGTTGTTCGTCGAGCGTCTCGAGTCCGCTCCGCGCAACAGCCCGTTCGGTCACGCCGTCGGGTTGTGCACGGGGCTACACGAACGATTCGCCGTTGCGCCGCGCGCGGACGATGTCCTTGACGACCCCGACGGTGAGGATCACCAGCACGATCCCGGCCATCACCGGCCACATCAGGATGTAGAGCGTCATCAGTACCGTGGTCATCTCTGCGGATCTCCTTCGGTGCGGTCGCGGGCGGCGTCGTCGCGCTCGATGGTCAGCACCGCGGTCGCGGCGCCGGTCCGGGCGTCGTCCTGGGTGTGGTGGTCGTGCGCTGCCGTGGCCGCGGAGGGCGGGTGGATCGCCGCGGCGGCGAGATCGGCGCCGTGGTCACGCAGTTGCTCCTGCTCCTGTTGGAACAGCACCACCCGCTGGTCGATGAGCGCGAAGTCGAACAACTCCTTGTTGCGCATACTGATCGCGACGCACACGATCGAGCTGACCCCGTAGGAGACGAGTGAGCCGAGCAGCACCTCGTAGTCGCGCAGGAACCCGATGAACAGCGGCATCATCGCGACGAACATGACCGCACCGGCGATGAAGCCGGCGATCCGGCCGAACAGGCCGAACACCAGCAACCCGACGACGATCGCCGCGCCCACGGCCGCGAGCGTCTCGAACGCCACTGCGACCGCGCCGGTCATCGGGATCAGCGTGAAGCGCGCGACCAGGAAGAAGCCCAGTGCCACGAGGACCGAGACCGTGAACGCGACGTTGGTCATCCGCCGCCAGTAGAAGCTGACGATGACGGGGAACACCAGCGCGCCCCACAGCGCGCCGACGAACACGAGAAGGTCCAGGATGTCGAAGCTCGCGAACGCGAACATCACGCCGGCCGCCGCCGCGGCGACCATGGTGAGGCGGCCGATGAGCAGCATCGTCGACGGGTTGACCTTGCCGCGCGAGAGGTGCTTGCCGTAGACGTCGGCCATCATGATGGACGCGAGCGCGGACATGTCCGAGTCGGCGGTCGAGGCCAGTGAGCCGATCACCATGATGAACAGCGCGGCGATCAGCACCCCCGGGAGGTATTCGACGGCCATGTCGGGGATGAGGTTGTTCAGGTCGCCGTCGGTGGGCGCCAGGCCGACCATCGCGGCGAGCACCCCGAGCATGCCCAGACCGATCACGGTGCCGGCATAGCCGAAGGTCGCGGTGACGAACGTGGACTTGATCTTGTCCTGCCGGACCGCGAAGAGCCGCTGGGCGATCGTCTGGTTGCCGATGGCGTAGGCGAGCACCGCGACCAGGTAGGGCGCGCCCTGGTAGAGGAACGCATCCATGGAGAAGAAGTTCGCCATCTCGGGCTTGCCCTGGTCGTAGAACCCGTCCAGGCCACCCCGGATCATCCCCGGCCCGCCGGCGGCGAAGAAGATGACGGGGATGATGACGACCGCCGCGCCCATCAGCGCGACGAGTTGGGCGGCATCGGTGAGCACGGCGGCCCGGAAGCCCGACCAGATGCTGTAGGCGAGGATCCCGACCGCCACCACCAGCACGCCCGTGCTGAAGCTGAACGGCGTGAGGATGTACACGAGCGCGCCCGCGGCGGTGAAGTTGGCGGTGATGCTGATGACGCTGCCCACCACGTTCGAGACGGCCAGCAGCAACTGGCTGGACTTGCCGTGCCGGGCGTGCATGACCTCGGCGAGGGTGTGCGCGTGCGGCGCGATGGTCCGGAAGCGCTTGCCGAAGGGATAGATGCACAGGATCATGAGCGCGCCCCACAGCCCGTAATGGATGGGGCCGGAGATCCCGTATTTGTAGCCGGCGGTGGCGGCGGCGTAGAACGAGGCGGCCCAGATCCAGGTGGCCGTCATCGATGAGGACGACAGGCCGAATCCGACGGCGCCGTTCGACACCATGAATCCGTCGGCGTTTTCTTTCTTTTCGCGAATCGTCAATGTGATGAGAAAAGTGATGCCGAAAAAGGCGATGAGCAACAACACTGTCGTTGTCGCACTGAGCGGGTGCACATTTCCTCCGTCGTGGAGGCGCCGCAGTTCACCTGCGCCCAGGTTGGCCCCGACTCGGAATGGTCAACAATTGCTCAGGAGAACGCGCCACCGGTTCTGAGGTCCGTCGGTTTCTCGCGTATCCGCCGGCGGTGGCGCGGTGGCCGCGATTCCCGCGGTCGGACGCGTTCCGCTCTGGCGGCAATGCATTCGGACTGTAGCAAGACGGATGTGTGCGAAAAGCTCACGGAATCATCACGATTTGATGCCACGAGCGGGCCTATGTTAAGTTGATAACTTTCGCGCGATCGATATGAAATGGCCGTCCCTGCAGTTGACGCACATTCTCGCCCCGAATGCCCGTCGATGCGGTTCGTGAGGTAAGTCACCGACGGTGCGGTGGCGGCGGGCGCATGGGTGTTGTAGAACCACGCTTTCTGGGCCGGTTCTAGGCGGCGCGATGCGGCTCGCGCTCGGGTTCGCCGCGATAGCGCGAGCGGGGGCCGTCGATGCGCATCAGCTTCCATAGCCTGCGGGTGGTGGGGGTCATCAGCCCGAGGTCCTCGGCGAGCGCGCGCATGTCGCCGAAGTATCCGGCGAGGATGCGGCGGGAGGGCGCGGAGCCCCAGAAGGCCTCCTTCATCACCTCGTCGGGGATGTCGAACTTGCGCGCGAATGCCCGCGGGGCAGTCATGATCTCGCCGGCGAGCCAGCGCATGGCGAGGGGGAACGCGACACCGGCGACCGCCTTCGTCGCCGGGCGCATCCGCCCCACGTGGGCCTTGAGGAACTCGCCGGCGAACGAGATGTGCCGGGCCTCCTCGGCGATGTGGATCGACATCACCCGGCGCACCACGGGCGGGACGTCGACGTCCTTGCGGATCAACGACTTCTGGTAGTGGTCGATCGGTTCCTCGCCGCCGAGGATGCCGATGAACAGGATCACGTGGGCGTAGCCCCCGGCGACGCCGACCAGTGGCGACAGCGCCCGGAACAGTGGCCGCATCCCCGGGACGTCGACGTCGATCCGGTTGACCAATTCCTGGAACATCTGGATGTGGTTGCACTCCTCGGTCATCTCGTGGAGGCAGTACCGGAACTCCGGGGACTGGTTCGGCAGCTTCATGACGTACTGCATCATTCCGCGGATCAGGATGCTCTCGAAGGCCGCGCCGACCTTGATGGCGTTGGCCTGGCGCCACTTGCCGATGGCGATCTGGCGGTCGAGGGGCTGGTCGCGGTACCACTGCGTGGCGCCGAGCGGATCGATCTCGGGGGAGAGCACCCAACGGGGATCGTCGGGGTCGATCGCGAAGTCGGGCGAGTCCCAGTCGATGTCCAGGTACGGGTCGAAGCGGCGCTGCACCGATCCCACGGAAAGGGTGTGGAGGGTTTCGCTGTACTCGCGGCCGAAGGTCTCGGCCGGCGGCGTCGACGTCGTCATCGCAGTCTCCTCTTCCGGTGATCAACGGGCTCGTCCCACCCGTGGGGCGCCCTGTCGCTGAATTTAGTGAGACTCCACGTCCCAGGCAAGGGTCTACGGACTGCCGGTTACAGGAAAATTTCCGGCATCGCCTGGCGTGGTGTCGACGTAGCTGATTCAGCGGTCGCTGAGCGTTGTGATTCTTGCTGGTAGCTGAGCGCTGAGACACCTGTCGGCCCGCTGGGGTTGGCCCGGATGCTCGGGCAGCTGCGATGATGGCGCGGTGAACAACGGACTGTGGATCCTCGTTGCGGTCGTCGCCGCGCTCCTGATCATTGGTCTGATCACCGGCCTGGTGCTCTACCGGCGTCGGCGGATCAGCCTGACTGCCCCGGCGCCCTCGCAGGTCGAACCGGGTAAGGCGGGCGACCGCGGCGGTGGATACCAGGCCGGCGGCGGGTTCGCGTTCAGCGAGGGCTCGCGGGCCTCCGACACCGCCACGCTCGAGCCTCCGACGACGCCCGAGGTGACACCCCCGCCGGTGGTCCCACCGGCCGCGCCCGAGCCGCAGGCGAAGGCCGCCCCGGCGCCGTCCGTGCCCGCGGCTCCCAGCCAAGAGCCTGTCACCGAGGAGCCCGCGGCGCAGCAGGCCGAGCCGGAGCAGCCCGCTGCCGAGTCCGTGCCGGCCGAGGCCCCCGCAGTCGAAGAACCCGCAGTCGAAGAACCCGCAGTCGAAGAAGAGGCTGTCGGAGAAGAGGCTGTCGAGCAACCGGCTGTCGAGCCGGCGCAGGCGGCCACCGCGCCGCCGCTCGAGGAGATCGAGCCCACCACGGGCCGGCTCGACAGGCTGCGCGGGCGCCTGTCGCGTTCCCAGTCCGCCGTGGGCAAGTCCCTGCTCGGGCTGCTCGGCGGCGGTGACCTGGACGAGGAGTCGTGGGAGGAGGTCGAGGACACGCTGCTGATCGCGGACCTCGGCACCGCGACCACGATGAAGGTCGTCGAGCGGTTGCGTCAGGAGATGGCGGCCCGCAGCGTCCGCACCGAGGCGCAGGCCCGTGCACTGCTGCGCGAGGTGCTCGTCGACGAGCTCGACCCGGGCATGGACCGCTCGATCCGCGCGCTGCCCCATGCGAATCATCCGGCCGTGCTGCTGGTGGTCGGCGTCAACGGCACCGGCAAGACCACCACCACCGGAAAGTTGGCGCGCGTGCTCGTCGCCGACGGACGTCGGGTGCTGCTCGGTGCCGCGGACACCTTCCGCGCGGCGGCGGCGGACCAGCTGCAGACGTGGGGTGAACGGGTCGGCGCCGACATCGTGCGCGGCAAGGAGGGCGGCGACCCGGCGGCGGTCGCGTTCGACGCGGTGGCCAAGGGAGCCGAGACCGGCGTCGATGTCGTCGTCGTCGACACGGCCGGCCGTCTGCACACCAAGACCGGCCTGATGGACGAGCTTGGCAAGGTCAAGCGGGTGATCGAGAAGCAGGCCGAGGTCGACGAGGTGCTACTGGTGCTCGACGCGACCGTCGGGCAGAACGGCCTGACCCAGGCCCGCGTATTCGCCGAGGTCGTCGCCATCACCGGTGTCGCGCTGACCAAGCTGGACGGCACCGCGAAGGGCGGCATCGTCTTCCAGGTGCAGCACGAGCTCGGCGTGCCGGTCAAGCTGGTCGGACTCGGGGAGGGGCCGGACGATCTCGCGCCGTTCGAGCCTGCCGCGTTCGTCGACGCGCTGCTCGGCTGACCGTCCGGGCCCGGGTGGGCTGCCGGCCTCCCGCGCGGCGGAATTCATCAGGTATGCCTATGCAATCCTTTGTTAGGCTCCGCTGATGAATCTGCCGCGTCGCCGGGGCGGGACCGGCTTGGCCGCCGCCCAGGTCGGAGTACCCGTTCGGCTCGGGGCCGTCGAGGTGGACGGCACCGAACGGCTGCGGCTCGCCGAGTTCGGGCTGCGTCCGGGCGCGGTGGTGACCGTGCTGTCCCACACCGCGGGCGGCGGACGCTTGGTCGGCTTCGGCGCCAACCGGATCGTGCTGGACCGCCGGACCGCCGGCCGGTTGACGGTCGAGGGTGTCGCGTGACCGCGGTCGAACCGGCGCCGGCGGTCAAGCCGTCCTGCCATGCCGGGGCCGACGGGCCGGCCGCGGAGGCGGGAGCGCCGGTCGTGGCGCTGGTCGGCGCCCCGAACTCGGGCAAGTCGACACTGTTCAACGCGCTCACCGGCGGCCGCCGCACGGTCGGCAATTGGCCGGGCACCACCGTCGAGGTGGGTCGGGCCGGGTGGAAGGCCGCGGGCAACGCCGTCGAGCTGCTGGACCTGCCCGGCGCCTACAGCCTCGATGCGCAGTCGCCGGACGAGCAGCTGACCCGTGACCTGCTGCTGGAGGGGCCGGTCGAGGACCGCCCGGAGGTGACCGTCGTGGTCGCCGACGCGTCGCACCTGACCCGCAGCCTCTATCTGGTTGCGCAGTTACGGGAGGCGGCGCAGCGGGTCGTGGTGGTGCTCACCATGCTCGACGTCGCCAAACGGCGCGGCATCACCGTCGACGCCGAAGTGCTCGCAAAGCGACTGGGCGTGCCGGTGGTGGCACTCGACCCGCGCCGCCGCGGCGGGTCCGGCGAGATCGGGTCGGTGGTCGCCGCCGAACTCGCCTCCTGCTGCCTGCCGCGGCCGCGCAAGATCAAGATTTCTGCGGAGGAAGCCGACGACGATCTGGCGGTCGCCGACGAGCGGTTCGCGTGGATCGACGCGGCCGTCGAGAGGGCCGCGACGATCGAGACCGATGTGCGCGCCACCGTCACCGACCGGGTCGACCGCTGGGTGACCGCGCCGATCGTCGGACCACTGATCTTCCTGGCCGTGATGTGGCTGGTCTTCGAACTGACCACCACGGTTGCCGCGCCGATCCAGGACGGACTCGGTTCGCTGTTCTCGGGCCCGGTCACGGACGGGGCGAACTGGGTGTTCGACCACATCGGTCTCGCCGACAGCTGGGTGCAATTGTTCGTGGTCAACGGGCTGATCGCCGGCGTCGGCATGCTGCTGACGTTCGTGCCGTTGATGATCATCATGTTCGTGCTGCTGGCGCTGCTCGAGGACTCCGGCTACATGGCGCGCGCCGCCGTGGTCACCGACCGTGCCATGCGGGCGATCGGCCTGCCAGGCAAGGCGTTCCTGCCGTTGGTGGTCGGGTTCGGCTGCAACGTCCCTGCGATCAGCGCGACCCGGATCCTGCCCGGGGCGCGGCAGCGCATCATGACCGTGCTGCTGGTGCCGTTCACCTCGTGCAGCGCGCGGTTGACCGTGTACGTGATGATCGCCGCGACGTTCTTCCCGGCGCACGCCGGCACCGTGGTGTTCGGCATGTACGTCACCTCGATCGTGATCGTCATCCTGGTCGGGCTGGCGATGAAGAGCACGCTGTGGCGCACGTTCGGCGACGAGTCGCTGATGCTGGACCTGCCCGCCTACCAGCGGCCCACCCTGCGGCTGACCGCGTCGGTGACCTGGATGCGGGTGCGCGGGTTCCTGCGCACCGCGGGCGGGATCATCGTCGTCACGGTGACCGTGGTGTGGCTGCTGCAGGCCATCCCGATCTCCGGCGGCGCGTCGTTCGGTCACGTCGATCCCGACGACAGCCTGTTCGCCGGGGTGGCGCGGGTGATCACGCCGGTCTTCGCCCCGCTCGGATTCGGCGACTGGCACACGGTCGGCGCGCTGATCGTCGGGTTCGTGGCCAAGGAGGCGGTGATCAGCTCATGGGCGCAGACCTACGCGGCCGGCGACCCGACCGCCGGGCAGTCGCCCGCGCAACTGCACGACCACATCAGCGCGGCGTTCGCGATCTCCTCGGGCGGCGCCGTGACCGCGGCGGTGCTGGCCTTCCTGGTGTTCCTGCTCGCCTACACGCCGTGTGTGGCGACCGTGGCCGCGCAGATCCGGGAGATCGGGCGCAAGTGGACGGCGTTCGGCGTCGTCATGCAACTCACCGTCGCGTGGACGCTGGCGCTGGCGGTCTTCCAGATCGGACGGCTGCTCTGATGAGCTCGCCGCTGCGCACCGTGCTCGGCGCCATCGGCGACGGCGCCCGGTCGCGCGCGCAGATCGTCGCGTCGACCGGACTGCGGGCCGACGCCGTGGACGCGGCCATCGAGCACCTGGTCCGGATGGGCCGGCTCGAGGCGCGGTCGCTGTCGACCGGCTGCACGACCGGCGGATGCTCGTCGTGCCCGTCCGGTGACGACCACGGCAGACCCGGTTGCGGCGCCGGTGGACCCGCCGGCCCGGTCCTGGTACAGCTGTCCGTGCGGGGCTGAGCAGGACCGGACCGAGCCGGGCGGGTCGGGCGGTCAGCTGCCCGGCGTGTACACCATCAGGAAGACGACAGCCAGGAACAGCAGCGCGATGACCCCGCCGGCCGCGGCCACCTTGCCGGTCAGCGCGGACACCGACGTGCCGGCCTTGACGTTCTCCGCGGCGTCGTCGAGCGTCGGCACGATCACCATTAGCGCCAACAGGATCGCCACGAACCAGAGGATCAGCGAGATCCACAGCCACGGCTCGCTGAAGCTCGCGACCTTCTCGTCGCCGCTGCCCCACGGGGCCGGCGACGACATCAGGCCGAAGCCGAAGATGACCGCGAGGAACGACGCATACGAATAGATGCGGGTGGACTTCGACGAGGCGACGATCGCCCCGGCGTCCGCCGTGCGCAGGCCGCGGGCGGCCGTCGTGGTCGCGTGAATCAACGGGCCGATGGCGAAGATGGCGAACACCAAGTGGAGTGCCAGCATGATCTTGTACATGCCGTCCACGGTAGTCGTAGGGGCTCGCGGGATTCGCGGGAGCGCGGCGCCGCGCGCGACGTTACGATCGAGAAGACCGCGGGCGCTCGCCCGGCGCGGCGCCCGACCGCTCGTCGCAGGAGGCTGCCGTGACCGTCACCGGATCGGACGTACAGATGCTGCTCGACAGCAGCGAACGCGGCGCGACCATGGTGCTCGAAGAGGGCCGCGTGCAGGTGTTCTCGGAGGCGGACCTCGCGAGGGACCCGTCGCCGCTGGTGCTGGTCTCACGGGACGACCTCGTCGCGCGGCTCGACTCGAATCCGCCGACCGAGGCGGACATGCGCCGCCAGGCCGCGATGCTCGACGAGGTCGCCGGCAGCCTGGGGGCATGAGCCGCGGGTGCCCCACAGACGGCACGCATCCGCGGGGCACCCGGGGCAGGGATCACAAGGCGCGGGAGATCACCAACCTCATGATGTCGGAGGTGCCCTCCTCGATCTCCTCGAGCTTGACATCGCGCATCCACTGCTCGACCGGGTATTCGCGCGAGTATCCCCAGCCGCCGAGGGTCTGCACTGCGGCGTGGGTGACGAACATGGCCGCCTCCGAGGCGGTCAGCTTCGCCATCGCGGCCAGACCGGTCGCGTCGTGGCCGGCGTCGATCGCCCGGGCCGCGTGCAGCACCAGCAGTCGGGCCGAGGCGATGCGGTTGGCCATGTCCGCCAAACGGAACGCGACCGCCTGGTGCTCGATGATCGGCTTGCCGAACTGGGTTCGGGTACGGGCATAGTCGAGCGCGTACTCGTACGCCGCCCGCGCCGCGCCCAGTGCGGCCGCGCCGAGGACCGTCCGCGAGATGTCGAAGGTCTTCATCAGGCCGATGAACCCCTGGCCCTCCTCGCCGAGCCGGTTGTCCTCGGGCACGAAGACGTTGTCGAAGAACAGTTCCCGGCAGACGATGGCGCGCTGGCCCATCTTGCGCATCGGCTCGCCCCAGCTGAAGCCCTCCGTGTCCTTGGTGAGCAGGAACGCCGTGACGCCCTTGGAACGCTCACTCCGGTCGGTCTTGGCGAAGACCACGTACTGATCGGCGGCGCCGGCATTGGAGATCCACGCCTTCTGGCCGTTGATCCGGTAGCCGCCCTCGACCTTCTCCGCGTAGGTGACGATGGATGCGGCGTCCGACCCTGAGCCGGGTTCGGTGGTGGCGAGCGAGGTGATCAGCGGCGAGGTCCCGGTCAGCGGCCGCAGCCACTTCTCCTTCTGCTCGTCGGTGCCCAGTGCCATGATCGGGTCGGAGAAGAAACCGTTGGAGCACACGAAGTTTCCGATACCGGGGTCGCCCCAGCACAGTTCCTCCTGCACCAGACACTGGGTGAACACGTCGGTGAAACCGCCGCCGCCGAACTCCTCGGGGATCATGAAGTCGGTGATGCCGACCTGGGCGGCCTTGGCGAAGATGTCGACGGGGGTGACGACATCGGCCTCGTCGACCTCACGCCCGCGCGGGCGGATCTCCTTCTCTGCGAAGTCGCGGCACAGTTTGATGATCTCGCGCTGCTCGGTGGTCAGGGTCCAGGGCTCGAACTCGAAGGCGTTCATGGGTGGGGTCCTTTCTCGGACAGGTGGGGAGGTTGGTGGGGAGGGGCATGGTTCGGGTGCGGTTCACAGACTCATATCTGCACCGCCGTCCACTCGACGCACTCGTCGAATCCGATGCGGCCCAACTCGCGTCCCAGCCCGGACGCCTTCCAGCCGCCGAAGGGGGCGAGAGGATTGAACGGTGCGCCGTTGACGTCCACCTGTCCGGTGTCCATCCGCAGCGCGACGTCGACCGCACGCTCCTCGTCTGCCGACCACACTGCGCCGGCCAGGCCGTACTCGGTGGCGTTGGCGAGCGCGACGGCGTCGTCGTCGCCGTCGTGCGACTCGACCACCAGCACCGGTCCGAAGACCTCGTCCCGGGTGATCGGGTCGCCCCGATCGACGTCGGCGAGCACGGTCGGCCGGTGGAAATGGCCGCCGGCCAGGCCCTTGACGGGTGCGGTTCCGCCGGCCGCGACCCGGGCGCCGCGGGCGACGGCGTCGTCGACCATCGTGCGCACCGCGATCAGCTGGGCCTTCGAGGCAAGCGGGCCGAGGTCGGTGCCGCGGGACGTCGGATCCCCGACGACCAGGGCGTCGGCGCACTCGGCGGCCAGCGCGACCGCCTCCTCGTAGCGGGCGCGGGGGACCAGCAGCCGCGTCCAGGCGCTGCAGGTCTGGCCCGTGTTGAGCATCGCCGCGGCGACCGTGCCACGGACCGCCGCGTCCAGGTCGGCGTCACCCAGGACCACCGAGGCGGACTTGCCGCCCAGTTCCAGGCAGGCGCGCTTGACCAGTCGTCCCGCCTGCGCGCCGACCTGCCGGCCGACCGTCGTCGACCCGGTGAACGACACCACCGCGACGCCGGGGTGCTCGATCAGGGCGGGCCCGATGACCGAACCTCGGCCGGGCACCAGGTTGACCGCACCCGCGGGCAGGTCCGTGTCCAGGACCGCGTCGCAGAACAGGTAGGTGCCGAGCGGGGTCAGTTCCGCCGGCTTGACCACAACGGTGCAGCCGGCGGCCAGCGCGGCGCCGACCTTGGCGGCCAGCTGGTAGACCGGGTAGTTCCACGGCGTGATGGCGGCGACGACGCCGGCGGGGCGGCGCACCAGGATCGAGTTGCCCACCTGCTCACGCAGCGGTGTCTCCGCCGCGATCCGCGCGAACGAGTCGATGATCTCGATGGCCAGGTCGACGTGCGACTGTTCGGCCACCGTCACGGGGGCGCCGACCTCCGCGACCGTGGCCGCGACCAGTTCGTCGCGGCGGCCGCGCAGGCGCTCGGCCAGCTGGCCCAGCGCCGCCGCGCGCTGCGCCGCGGTGCTCGCCGCCCAGACCTGCCCGGCGGCCTGCGCCGCCACGACCGCGTCGTCGGCGTCCGCGGCCGTCGCGACCGCGGCCCGGCCGACGACCTCGCCGGTCGCGGGATTCTCGACGTCGCAGGTCTGCGGGCACTCGCGCCACCGGCCGCCGATGAGCGCGGTGGACCGCCACCACGTCGACGGTGTGTTCACGTCGATGGCCTCCTCGTCGCGCGTCGTCAGCTGTTCATGGGGCGCAGTCACGCTCACTCCTCGGTCCTTTCTCGCTGGTCGGTCACTTGCTGTCCGGGTCGGTGTAGATCGCCTTGCCGAGCCACTGCCCGCCGTCGACGACGAGCACCTCGCCGGTGACGTAGGCGGCGCGGTCGGAGAGCAGGAAGGCCGCGGACTCGGCGACCTCGTCGGGCGTGGTGAACCGCGCGGCCGGGACACTGGCGAGCACCCGGTCACGGGCCTGCTGGTTCGGCCACAGCGCCGCGCCGGCACCTTCGGTCTCGGTGGGGCCGGGCGCGATGCAGTTCAGCCGCACACCGCGCGCCGCCCACTCGACGGCGAGGGTCCGGGTCATCGCGACGACGCCTGCCTTCGCGGCCGCGCTGTGGACGGTGCCGGGATGGCCGTGCCAGGCGTAGGTGGCGATGGTGTTGAGGATGGCGCCGCGGCCGGCCTCGAGCATGTGCTTGCCGGCGACGCGGGTGCCGTGGAACGAGCCGTTCAGGACGATGTCGATGACGGCCTTCCAGCCGTTCGCCGAGAGCTTCTCGCCGGGGACGACGAAATTGCCGGCGGCATTGTTGACCATGACGTCGAGGCGCCCGAAGCGGTCGACGACCCCGTCGACAACGGTCTCGACGGCAGCGGCGTCCCGGACGTCGCAGGTCAGCGCCAGGCCCTTGCCGCCTGCGGACTCGACGAGGGCGACGGTCTCGGCGAGCGGTTCCTCCCGCCGGCCGACGACGGCGACCGTGCCGCCGGCCGCGGCGTAGCGGACCGCGATGGACCGGCCGATGCCGGAGCCGCCGCCGGTGACGACGGCGACGCGGTCGGCGAACTCGTTGCGGATGTCGGGGGCAGTCATGGTGGGTCTCCTCGGGGGTTGCAGTGGGTGTGTGCGGCGGTCAGGCCTGCGCGGGGACGACGAGCGCGTCGACGGCGAGCGCGCCGTCGGGCCCGACTCGCAGCGGGTTGATCTCGACCTCGGCGACGTCCGGCGCCGCGGCGGCGTGCTCTGACACCGCGACGACGAGGTCGACGAGCGCTTCGATGTCGACGGCGGGGCGGCCGCGCCAGCCGAGCAGCAGTGGATGGCTGGTGAGCCGGCGCAGCATGGCGTGCGCGGTGTGCCGGTCCACCGGTGCCATCTCGATGGCGACGTCCCGATGGAGTTCCGCTTCGGTGCCGCCCGCGCCGACGAGCACCACCGGGCCGAAGTCCGGGTCGCGGCGAACGCCGAGGATCACCTCGACGACGTCCGGGCGCCGGTCCATCTCCTCGACCACGTAGTCCCCGTCGCCGAGCCGCGCGCGCATGGCGGTGAACTCGGTGCGCAGTGCCTCGGCGTCGGCGATCCCGACTCGGACCCCGCCGGCCTCGCTCTTGTGCTCGAGCCACGAGGCCTTGAGTACGTACGGGGCGGTCAGCTCGGCGACCGCCGCGAGGTCGTGCTCGCATCGGACCACCCGGCCCGCGGGGAACCGTAGTCCAGTTCCGCTCAGGAACTCTTGTGCCGCAACGTATCCAGTGCCCTCGAGTGCGGGGCCGGAGGTCGCGGTGACGTGCGGCGACCGGGGGGTGGTCGCCAGCGACGTCGCCGCGGACACCGCCCGGATCGCGGTCTCGATGTGCGGGTACACGGGGAGCCCGTGCTCACGCATCGCGTCGACCGCGGGGCCGTGCACGACCATCGAGTGGACGACGAAGGGCTTGCGGACCCGCCGCGCCGCGGCCGTCATCCGGGCGACCAGGTCGACCTCCTGCGCCGCGTGCGCGGGATTGTCCACCGAGTAGCTGCCGAAATACCCGGTGAGCAGGACCGAGTCGGTCTCCTCCGAATCGAGCAGGTCCTGGACCACCGAGAGGTAGCTGGTCAGGTCCTGCTCGCCCGCACCCGCGAGGTCGACGGGGTTCGAGCACGCCGCACCGGCGGGCAGCAGCGCCGCGAGCCGGGTCGACAGCGGCGACGAGAACTCGGCGACGTCGAGGTTCGCAGCGGCGGCCACGTCGGCGGCGATCCCGGTCTGGCCGCCGCTGTCGCCGATGATCCCGATGCGCGGCCCGGCGGGCGGTTCGGACCAGGCGAGCAGCCGTGCGACCTCCACGACCTCGCCGGGCGTGTGCACCCGGACGGCCCCCGCGGCGCGGACCGCGGCGTCGACGATGTCGACGGCAGAGGTCATCGAACCGGTATGCGAGTGGGCGAGCCGAGTGCTCGCGTCGGACGCGCCGACCGTGAGCAGCAGCGTGTGCTTGCCGGCCTCCCGCAGGCGGGCCAGGGTGCCGATCAGGTCGGCGCCGCCGGCGAAGCTCTCCAGATAGAGCGCGACCACCCGGGTGTGCTCGTCGCCGACGAGGTCGTCGAGCAGTTCCACGGCGCTGACGTCGGTCTGGTTCCCGATCGAGACGAACCGCGAGATCCCCATCCCGGCCCGCGCCGCCAGCCCCGCGATCTCCGAGCCGAGCTGACCGCTCTGCGAGACGATCGCGATGTCGCCGGAGGCGAAGCCGCCCCACGCGAGTTGCAGGTCGGTCCCGGCGTCGACGATGCCGAGACTGTTCATACCGACCAACCGGGCACCGGCCGCGCGGATCCGGCCGGCGATGGCGTCCTCGTCGGGCACACCGGCGGTGATCCCGAGGAATCCGCGCCCGCCGAGGGCCAGAGCCTCGTCGACGACCCCACCGACCGAGGCCGGCGGCACACACAATGCGACCAGTTCCGGGGCGGTGGGCAGCTCGGACAGAGTGCGATACGCCGGTGCGCCCAGCACGGTGCCGCCACCGCGGTTGACCAGGAACACCTCACGCCTGTCCCGGCCCAGCAGGGCGCCCCGCGCGAGCCAGTACCCCCACTTCGCGGGGTCGTCGCTGGCCCCGACGACGGCCACCGAAGCGGGATCGCGGAACATGCTCAGCGCGTGGCGATCACGCTGGTCCGGTGTGACGGCCGCAGGGGCGGGCAGGGTGGTGTCGAGCATGGCAGGGGTCCTTTGGGCAGAGAGTGGGTGTGGTGCTGCGTGGCGGCGTGTCGTGCGATCAGTCGGCGGACTGCTCGCGCACGTGGACGAGCGTCGGGCGGTCGGCGGCGAAGGCCGCGCGCACCGCGGGGCCGACCTCGTCGTCCGAGGCGACGGCCACGCCGTGGCAGCCGAGTGCGCGCGCGAGCGCCGGGAAGTCGGGGGCCGGCAGGTCCACTGCGTGCACGTGGCCGTCGCGGTCGGCCATCTCGTTGCGGATCTCGCCGTAGCCACCGTTGTCGACGATCACCACCGGCAGCGCCAGGCCCGCCTCGGCGGCCGAGGCGAGCTCGGCGATCGTGAACATGACCCCACCGTCGCCGAGCACCGCGACCACCTCACGCTGCGGCTCGGCGAGCTTGGCGCCGATCGCGGCGGGGAGGCCGTAACCGAGCGTTCCGAGTCCCGCCGGATACAGGAAGGAACGTGGCCGGTGCAGCGGCAGGGAGCCGAGGAGTCCGTAGTAGCAGGACATGGAGCTGTCGGCGGCGATGACGGCGTCGTCGCCCAGCGCCGCCTCGAGCGACGAGCAGAGTCCCAGATAGGCGGCGCCGATCTCGCGGGCGTCGGCCTGCAGCCGGGTACGCCAGGTGTCGACCTCGGCGGGTGACGTTCCGGGCACGGCCGGGAGGCGCTTGGTCAGCTCGGCCAGCGCCGCACCGGCGTCCCCGACCACGCCCACGGTGGGGCGGGCATTGGTGGCGATCGACGTCGGGTCGATGTCGATGCGGATCAGGGGCGTCCGCGGCAGCGGTCCCCACCACCAGTCCGCGGGCGCGAGTTCGGTGCCCACGGCCACCACCACGTCGGCCTCGGTGGCGATCTCGAGCAAGACGCGGTGCTGTACACCTGCGCCGAGCGAGAGCGGGTGCGCCTCGTCCAGCACGCCCTTGCCGTTGGCGGAGGTGACGACGGGAGCGCCCAGTGTCTCGGCGAACGCACGCAGCTCGCCCGCCGCGCCGCTGCAGCCGCCACCGGCGACGATCAAGGGCCGTCGTGCGCCGCGCAGCAGTTCGGCCGCCGCACCCAACTGCGCCTCGGCGGGCACCGCGGTCGCCTGCGCCACCGGGGATTCGACGATCACGGTATCGGCCTCGGCTTCGTGCTCGAGCAGGTCGAGCGGCACCTCGAGGTATGCCGGACGCGGCCGCCCGGCGGTCATCGCGGCGAAGCACTGGGCGACGGCGTGTGGGATCTCCTCGACACTGGTCACGCGCTGGGCGTAGCCGACCACGGCGCTCATCGCGTCGAACTGACTGCGCACCTCGTGCAGCAGTCCGTTGTGCCCGCCGGGGTGGGTCAGCGGCATGCCCGGGGCGATGAACAGCACGGGGATGGAGTCCGAGTACGCCTGCGCCGCGGCGGTCGCCGCGTTGAGGATCGCCGGGCCCGTGGTGGTGACCACGACGCCCGGGCGGCCACCGAGCCGCGCGTACCCGTCGGCGGCGTAGCCGGCGCCCTGCTCGTGGCGGGGAGAGACATGTCGGATCGGCGAGGACTTGAGCGCCGAGTACACCGCCAGGTTGTGTGTGCCGGGGATGCCGAAGACGGTGTCGACGCCGTGCGCGACGAGGGCGTCGACGATCGCCTGGCCACCGTTGACGAGCGGGCGGGACATCATTCACATCGCTTTCTCAGCGCCGCGGCCGGAGGCGGCGGGCTGGGGTGGTGCTGGGTGCTGCCGAGGTGTCGGCAGAGGTCCGGGTGGGGGATCAGTAGATGGGGAACTCGGCGGTGATCACGTCGAGGCGCTGCGAGGCGAGCACGAAGGCGGCCTCGCGCAGGCTGACCTGCTCTGCGTCGGCCAGGTCGAACATCTCGTGGCTGAGCGTCTGCATGCGGTCGGCGATCTTCCTGAACGACTGCTCGGGGGTGCCGTCGACGTCGCCGAAGAACACCCACCACCACCACGCATTGGTGGCCGAGTTGGCGACGAAATCGGGGGAGACCTCCACGCCGCGGGCGGTGAGCAGTGCCTCGGCCTCGGGAGTGACCGGCATGTTGGCGGCCTCGGCGATGATCTGGGCGCGGATGCGCGACTGGTTCTCGGCGGTGATGCAGTACGAGATGGCGGCGGGCACCAGCACGTCGGCCTCGAGGTCGAGCCACTCGTCGGCGGCCAGCTGCCGGTCGTCGGACCGCAGCGCCGTGCGGTCGACGTTGCCCTTGGCACTGCGGGTGTGCAGCAGCTCTTCGACGTCGAGGCCGAGGGGGTTGTGCACCAGGCCCTCGACATCGACGATGCCGACGATGCGTACGCCGGCCTCGGCCAGGTAGCGGGCCGTGGCGCCGCCCATCGAACCGAAGCCCTGGACGACCGCGCTCGCGCCGCGGGCCGCGATGCCGCGACGCTTCATGGCGGCCAGCGCGGCCTGGGCCACGCCGTAGCCGCCGACGAGCTCGTCGAGCCGGATCCCGTCGACGACGCTGGCGAAGGCCGTCTTCATGCGCAGCTGCGCGGCGGCCGGGTCGTCGACCACTTGGTCGGCGGCCTGGATGGAGCTGGTCAGGCCCAGGCCGGGCAGCATCTCGTCGATGGTGCTCTGCTGCACGCCGAAGTCCTCGCCCATGGTCCAGCGCTGCTCGATCAGCGGCGCCATGGCCGCGAGGAAGCGGCGGAGCACGCCGTCGGCCTCGGGGCTGTACGGGTCGAAGTCGATGCCGCCCTTGGCGCCGCCGAGCGGCACGTAGCGGGCGCCGGGCTCGAAGTGGATCGACTCCTTGAGCGTCATGCCGCGGGCCAGGCCGCGCACCTCGTCGAGCGTGCAGCCGGCGCGCATGCGCAGCCCGCCCGAGGAGACCCCGCGTACCAGGCGGTCGATGACGACGTAGCCGGTGGCGCTGCTCTCGGGGTCACGCCAGACGGCCTCGAAGAAGGCCTGGTCGTCGCGCTGTCCGTCGGTGGCGCCGACGGCGTTCGGGAGGGTCATGGACATGGGGGCTCCTGTTGTCTTGCCGGGAGGGTCGGTGCGAACTCTCATGCTTACTGAGTGCTCAGTCAGTATGACAGGCGTCACAAGAGCGGTCAAGGGATGTGCCGCGCGCGGTCCCGGGCGCCGGTTCGGCCGGCAGCGGGTGGAGCGCTCAGATGCCCAGTTCGCGGGACATTGCCAGGTCCATCCAGTCCGCCACCTGGTCCGCGGTGACGGCCTCGTCGAACACGACCTGCTGGACCGTCAGCCCGTCGAGCAATGAGGTCAGGCGCCACGCCGCGGCGGACGGGTCGGGGCAGGTGAACTCCCCGGAGCGCGTGCCCGCGTCGATCAGATCGGTGAGGACATCGCGCCAGCCGGCGTCGAGCGTGCGGATCACCTTGCGCAACTCGGGGTTCCGAAGGCTTGCGGACCATGACTCGATCCAGAGCCGCCAGCCGAATGCGGCACCTGTCGGTCCGTATTCGTGCAGCACCGCGCGTACGCGTGTCGTGGTGTCCCCGTCTGCACCCTCGAGGGTGGTCCGAAGGTGGTTCATGTCCTGGTCGGCGGCAAACCGGATCGCGGAGATGACGAGGTTCTCGAGGTTGTCGAAGTGGTAGAAGATCAACCCCGCGCTCACGCCGAGCCGTTTGGCGAGATCGGCTCCCCGCAGCTGGTCGATGCCCTTCTCCTCGATCGTCTCGAGGGTGGCGTTGAGGATGTCCTCGCGCCGGTCGGCGGCGTCCTTCTTCACTCGTGGCACGGCTGTGATCGTACTGGCGTGCCCGTCGGCGCCAGACTGTGATGTGGCCGGAAGCTTGACAATAATGTGACGTAGACCGCACAGTGGTGGAACCTGACTGAGTGGCTAGTCAGTTTCCTGAGTGCAGGACGGCGCGCCGAGAACGGCGTCTCGTGCCGAGGCCACCGAACTTCGAGGAGCGCCCACTGTGACCCATACATCGACAACCGAGCCCGTGGAGGACTCGCCGTCCGAGACGCCCGAAGAGGGGCGAATCGCTGAACCCCAGGACGGAAAGGCGCTCAAGCGTGTGATGAGCAGCCGGCACCTGTTCATGATCACCCTCGCCGGCGTCATCGGAACCGGACTGTTCCTGGGGACCGGCCAGGTCATCGGTCAGGCCGGACCCGGAGGCACCATCGTCGCGTACATCGTCGGTGGCGTGTTGCTCTACCTCACGATGGTCTGCCTCGGGGAGCTGTCGGTCGTCATGCCGGTGTCGGGTTCGTTCCAGGCCCACGCCACGAAGTTCATCGGGCCGGGCACGGGGTTCACGATCGGCTGGATCTACTGGCTGAGCTGGGCCAGCTTCATCGGATTGGAGTTCCTCTCGGCCGGCATCATCATGAGGTACTGGTTCCCGAACACGCCCACGTGGGTGTGGTCGGCCTTCTTCATCGTCGTTCTCTTCCTCATCAACTGCTTCACCGCGCGTTCCTTCGCGGAGACGGAGTATCTGCTCGCCGGGATCAAGGTCCTGGCGGTGGCGATGTTCATCGTGCTGGGCGCTCTGGCCATGTTCGGTGTGATCGGGATGCGGGACCAGGCGCCGCCGTTCCTGTCGAACTTCACGGAGCACGGTGGATTCTTCCCCACGAGCATCGGTGCGGTTTTCGCGGCGATGATGACGGTCGTCTACACCTTCATGGGATCCGAGGTCATGGGGGTGGCCGCCGGCGAGACCCGGAACCCGAGCAAGGCCGTCCCGAGGGCGGTCAAGACGATCGTGTTCCGTTTGGTGTTCCTGTACCTCGGCGCGATCGTCATCCTCGTGGCACTGATCCCGTGGCAGAAGGTGGGCCTGAACGAGAGCCCGTTCGTGACGGTTTTCAACAGCATCGGCATCCCGTACTCGGCGAGTCTGATGAACTTCGTCGTGCTCATCGCGGTGTTGTCCGTCGGGAACACCGGGCTCTACATGTGCACCCGCATCCTCTGGTCACTGTCGAAAGAACACGCAGCGCCGCGGGCATTCGGTCGCACCACGAAGCGGGGGATCCCGTTCATCGCCTTGGTCGTGACGCTCGTTTTCGGACTCTTTTCGCTGCTGTCCAGCATCGTCGCGGCAGACACCCTGTTCGTTTTCCTGATTTCCGTGAGCGGAATCGGCGGCGCGCTCAGCTGGATGGCCATCGCCTGGTCCCAGTTCCGTTTCCGGCGGCAGTACGTCCGGGACGGGGGGCGTGTGTCGGATCTTCCTTATGCGGCGCCGTGGTTTCCCGTCACACCCGTGCTCGTCATCGTGATGAACATCGCGGTGTTCGTCGCCATGGGGTTCGACCCGACGCAACGTCTCTCGTTGATCCTGGGACTGGGAATCGTGCCGGTCTGCTATGCAATTCATCGTTTTGCGGTCAAAGGGCGGCAGCCGGTCCAGCCGCAGCGGGCGTGAGCCGGGAAAGTCGGCCCGGCAAATCGACGCCGGCGGCGGCGGTGGTTTCAGTTGATTCCCTCCGCGGGTCGGTGTTCTCCGAGAAGGGACAGTGAGGGTGAATTCGAACCCCCGCGCGATGGGCGTGGTCGGTGCCGGGATCGTCGGGTTGTCGACGGCCTGGTTCCTGCAGGAGCGAGGCGTCGAGGTGACGGTCTTCGATCGGACCGGACCCGCAGGGGGCGCGTCGCGGGGAAACGCAGGTTGGATCACGCCCTCGCTGAGCACGCCCCTACCGGAGCCGGCGATCTTCTCCCACGGCATCCGCCGTTTCTTCCGGCCGACGTCGCCGCTGTATGTTCCCTACCCGCCCGGTCCGGACCTCGTCGCCTTTCTTGCCCGGTTGGCGCGCAACAGCACGCGGCGCCGGTGGCGGGCCTCGATGCGGAGCCTGGTGCACCTCAACGGCCAGGCCCTCGATGCCTACGACCTGCTGGCCGCCGACGGCGTGGACCACGCGCCGCGTGAGGCCGACCCGTTCGTCATCGGGTGCGTCGATCCATCCGAGGCCGAGGCGTTCCTGACAGAGGCGCGTCGACTCGGAGAGGTCGGTCAGCAGGTCCTTGTCGAGCGCCTTGCTGTGGCGGAGGCGCGGGCGATGGTGCCGCTGCTCTCGACCAGGATTCGCGCGGCGCTGCGCTTGGGCGGGCAACGCCGGCTGGACCCGGCCGCCTTCGTGACGGCGTTGGCCGAGCGGGTCATCGATCGCGGGGGAGTCCTCCGCGCCGGACGGGAGGTCACCTCGGTGCGCGACCGAGCCGGGCGCACCGAGGTCACCGCAGGCGATCTCGCCGAGGAATTCGACGGCGTCGTCCTTGCCGGCGGCGCGTCGCTGAATGCGCTGGCGGGGGAGTTCGGCGTGCGGGCGAGGGTCCGGGCCGGCCGCGGTTACAGCTTTACGGTCGCGGCCGAGCCGATGCCGCCGGGTCCGGTGTACTTTCCCGCAGCGTCGGTGGTGTGCACGCCCTTGGTCGACCGGATGCGGATCGCCGGGATGATGGAGTTCCGCCCGGACGACGCCCCGCTGGACACGCGACGGATCGCGGCGATCGTCGAGTCCGTGCGGCCGTTGCTGCAGGGCGTGAACCTCGACGACAGGCGGGACGAGTGGGTGGGGTCACGGCCCTGTACTGCGGACGGATTGCCGCTGATCGGGCGGACCACCTCGCCCCGGGTGTTCGTGGCAGGCGGGCACGGCATGGAGGGGATGACCCTGGGGCCGGCGACCGGGCGGTTGTTGGCCGAGTCGATCTGTACAGACACGGTGCCGAATAGGCTGATGCCATTTGATCCATTGCGGTAAAAGTTCTGTCGTGACCATCGAGTCCGCATGAGCGAATCCTGTTCGTTGTATTTCACTGCCGGGATGTTTCGTCATTTCAGACGATCTGGGTGAATGTGGCATGTCCTCCAGGAAATGGTCGTGTGTAATGGCTGCCCGGTCGTGGCGTAGATCAATTTCGAACGTTCGTGAAATGTGTGAAATGTGTATTGCGGTTTCGGTGGTCGTCAATTAATGTCGGTGCCGCACCCGAAAAGGGCGGTATCGCAACAATCATGAGGAGTGCAGTAAAAGATGGGGTCATCCGAGATTTCCGACTTCGCCAGCGCCGTTTCCGATCTGTTCGGCGCGCTGGATTTCTTCACGGGATCGGCGCAGAAGCTGGGCGGTAACTAGACGGCTCACCCGTGGAAGGCGAGGGCCCGGTCACACACTGTGTGGCCGGGCCCTCGCTTATTCGATGGTGCTGATCTCGGTGGTGTCCTAGTGTGCCCGTGTGAGCCCTATCCCTTCCCCGTTCGAGACGGCCGACCCCGCAGATCACCTGGGTGCGGACGGGATCATCGAGACCGGCCACCCGGCAGTCCGGGCACTGGCGGGCCGGCTGCGCGGGCGCGCGGACACCGATGTCGCCTACGCGCAGGCCGCGTTCGAGTGGGTGCGCGATGAGGTCGCGCACTCCTACGACCCGCGCGACCCGCGCGTGACGCTGACCGCCGGCGAGGTGCTCGACCAGCGGGTGGGCCTGTGTTACGCCAAGGCGCACCTGCTGGCCGCGCTGCTGCGGGCCGAGGCCATCCCCACCGCGCTGTGCTACCAGCGACTGGCGCACGGCGACGGGCACGTCCTGCACGGACTGGTGGCGGTCCATCTCGACGGGGCGTGGCATCGTCAGGATCCGCGCGGCAACACGGGCGACATCGACGCGCAGTTCTCGCTCGGCGCCGAGCGGCTCGCCTTCCCGGTCGACGAGATGCTCGGCGAGGTCGACTACCCGATGCTCTTCGCGGCGCCCGCACGTTGCGTCGTCGACACCCTGCGCGGCGCGACCGACGTACTGGCGCTGTACGACTCGGGCCTGCCGACCGCGCTGTCGTAACCCCAGACAGTCCCGATCAGCGCCGGTAGGTCTCCCGGGCCTCGGGCGCCACCGGCGTGAACAGGTTCACGAGAGTGCCGTCCGGGTCGCGCAGCAGCAGCGACCGGTTGCCCCACGGCATCGTGGTGGGCGTGGTCACGAAGTCGATCGGGTGGGCCCTGTCGGATCCCTCGGCGTGTTGCGCGATGCGCTCGTACTCGGCGTCGACGTCCGACACGAGGAACTCCACGATCGCGGTGTGATTGTCCGCCGGCCGCGCCGAGCCCGGGGCGAACAGCTCGACCGTGCGGGTGCTGCCGATCGCCAGGGTGCCCGCCGAGGTGCGCAGTTCGGCGAAGTCCGGTGTGAGCCAGCTGCCGGGCACGTCGAGGACGTGGCCGTAGAACTCGACGAGCCGGGCGACGTCGTCGGTGATCAGCCGGACCGAGACGAGGCCGAGGGTGGGTTCGGAGGTGCGTGCTTCTGTGGTCATGTCCGCCACGCTAGGAGCAATACCGGACAGGATCCGCCCGGAATATGCGGCAGAATCAAGGGCTGTGACGCGACCGACCGCCCGGGTGCTGGCGCTGCTCGAGATCCTGCAGGCCGGGGGCACCCGCACCGTCGGCAACCTGGCGGCGCGCCTCGGCGTCGACGAACGGACGGTGCGTCGCTATGTCGCGCACCTGATCGACCTGGACATCCCGATCGACTCGCTGCGCGGCCGGTACGGCGGCTACCGGCTGGCCCCGGGGCATCGGATGCCCCCGCTGATGCTCGGCGACGACGAGGCACTGGCCGTGCTGCTCGGGTTGGTCGCCGGTCGACGGGCCGGGCTGGTCGCGACCTCCGCGGTCGCGGCCGAGAGTGCCGAGGCGAAGCTGCGCCGGGTGCTGCCCGAGCGCCTCGGTGCCCGGCTCGACACGCTGTTGCGATCGATCACCTTCACCGCGCCGCCGCGGCCGGTACCGGCTCTGGAATCGGAGGTGCTGCTGCGGCTGGCCGAGGCCGCCCGCGAGCGGCGGCCGGTGGCGATCGGTTACACGGACGTGCAGGGGCGCACCACCGAACGCGTCGTCCACCCGTATGGGATAGTCGCGCATTCGGGGCGCTGGTACGTCACCGGAGCGGACTCGGCCAGCGGTTCGATCCGCACGTTCCGCCTCGACCGCATCTCCGGTTCGGAGATGCTCGACGGCGACTTCGATGTGCCGGACGGCTTCGACCCTGCACAGACGGTGCTCTCGGGCATCGCGCGGGCGCCGCACCGGCATCAGGTCTCGGTGCGGATACAGGGCGCGCCCGATCTCGTGCGCTCGCGCTTCCCGGCGGGGATCGCGGTCGTCGACGACCTCGCCGAGCATCCGGGCTGGGTCCGCGTCGCGATGCAGGCCGAGCGCCTGGACTGGGTGCCCCGGGCGCTCGCCGCCGTGGGCCTGCCGCTGGTCATCGAACGTCCGGAGGAGTTGCGGTCGCTGGTGCGGGCGCTGGCGGGCGCCCTGGCCGAGGCGGCCGGGCCCCCGCCGCAGCAGCGGCGGGAACTCGGCGCCTGACCGGTCGCCACTCGGCCACCTACACCGGGGCGGGTCAGCGCTGCAGGAACTCGAGCGCGATCCGCTCGAAGGCCTCCTTGGCCTCGATCATCACCCAGTGGCCGCAGTTGGGGAAGATGTGCAGCTCCGCGTTCGGGATCAGGCGCATCGGGATCATCGCCATGTCCGGCGGGCACTGGCGGTCGTCGCGGCCCCAGGCGAGCATCGTCGGGCACTTGATGTTGCCCATCATCGCCCAGTACGGCGGCATGCCGGACTTGGCCATCGCCTTCTGGCCGGCCTCGAACGCCTTCGAGCCGTACATTGCGGCCAGCGTCTTGTGCGAGGCCGGATCCTTGGCCATCTCCCAGCGCTGGTCGATCAGCTCGTCGGTGAGTGTGGCGCGGTCGTAGACCATCGACTCGAGCCAGCGGACCAGCTTGTCGCGGCCGGGGTCGTCGGCGAACGCCTGCAGCAGCCGGGTGCCCTCGCTGGGGTTCTGGCTGAAGATGTTCGGTCCGACACCGCCGATGGTGATGAGCTTGCTCACCCGCTCCGGGTGGCGCATGGCCAGGTTGGCGCCGACCACACCGCCCATCGAGTTGCCGATCATCGGCGCCGACTCGATGCCGAGCGCGTCCATGAACCGGGTGACCGCGGAGCCCGCCGTCATCACCGGGTGGCCCTCGACCGGGTCGCTGATGCCGAATCCGGGGAACTCGAGGACATAGCAGTGGAAATGCTCGGCGAACACGCCCAGGTTGCCCCGGAAGTTCCGCCATCCGCTCACGCCGATCCCGGAGCCGTGCAGCAGCAGCAGCGGCGGTCCGTCGCCCGCCTCGTGGTACCGCAGTACGCCCTTGTCTGTGGCGATTTCTCTCTTGGTTCCCTCGTAGGTCACGTCCATGGCGCAACAGTAGAACACGTTCCAATTCGCGGTGTGCCGGACCATCGCGCACGGCCGCGGTGAGCACCCGGAAACCCGGCCGCAACATCCGTAGCCGCCACGTTCACCCGGTGGAAACGCAGCGCGCCGCTCGGTGAAACACCGGATCCGCAGACTTCCCTTCGGTCACACGAGTTGACCAAGACCACAGGAGGAGGAACCGACGTGTCATTCCCCACGATGGGTGTGCCGGACACCGGTGACACGGCCTGGATGCTGGTGAGCGCGGCGCTGGTGCTGCTGATGACCCCAGGTCTGGCCTTTTTCTACGGCGGCATGGTCCGGTCCAAGAGCGTCCTGAACATGATCATGATGAGCATCGGCGCGATGGGCGTCGTCGGTGTGCTCTGGGTTCTGTTCGGCTACTCGATGGCCTTCGGCGAGGACAAGGGCGGCGTGATCGGCGACCCGCTGCAGTTCTTCGGGCTCAAGGGCCTGATCGGCGGGAACGGTTCGGCCGCGGCCGGAGCCACCGCGGCCGTGAACATCCCGCTGGTGGGCACCATCCCGGCGACGGTGTTCGTGGCGTTCCAGATGATGTTCGCCATCATCACCGTCGCGCTGATCTCCGGCGCCATCGCCGACCGCATGCGCTTCGGGCCGTGGATGCTGTTCAGCGCGCTGTGGGCGACGCTGATCTACTTCCCGGTCGCGCACTGGGTGTTCGCGTTCGACGGCGCGTCCGCCGCGCACGGCGGCTGGATCGCCAACCAACTCAAGGCGATCGACTTCGCCGGCGGGACCGCGGTGCACATCAACGCCGGTGCCGCCGGACTGGTGCTGGCGGTCATCCTCGGCCGGCGCCGCGGCTGGAAGCGCGAGCCGATGCGCCCGCACAATCTGACCCTGGTGATGCTCGGCGCGGGACTGCTGTGGTTCGGCTGGTTCGGGTTCAACGCCGGTTCGGCGCTCACCGCGAACGGCTCGGCCGGTTCCACGTTCATCACCACCGCGGCGGCGACCTGCGCGGCGATGCTCGCGTGGCTGGCCACCGAGCGGATCCGTGACGGGCACGCCACCAGCCTCGGCGCGGCGTCGGGCATCGTGGCCGGCCTGGTCGCGATCACCCCGTCCTGCTCCTCGGTCGACGTCGTCGGTGCACTGGCGATCGGCGTGGTCGCCGGCGTGCTCTGCGCGCTGGCGGTGGGCCTGAAGTACCGCTTCGGCCTCGACGACGCCCTCGACGTGGTCGGCGTTCACCTGGTCGGCGGCATCGCCGGCACGCTGATGGTCGGGCTGGTCGCCACCAAGACCGCACCGGCCGGCGTCGACGGGCTGTTCTACGGCGGCGGATTCGACCAGTTGTGGCGGCAGGCGGTCGGCGCCGGCGCGGTCCTGGTCTACTCACTGGTCGGCACGGCGATCATCGCGTATGTCGTCAAACTCCTCATCGGACTGCGCGCCACCACCGAGCACGAGGTGGTCGGTCTCGACGAGACGCAGCACGCCGAGAGCGCGTACGACTTCGCCGGAATCGGCGGGTCGGTGCTGACGAAGGCGCTGGGTTCGAGCAAAGTGGGGTTGACGCACAACGCGGACGTGCTGGTCGACAGCGCGTCGAGCAAGGAAGGCACGCTATGAAGCTGATCACGGCAATCGTCAAACCCTTCACCCTCGAGGACGTCAAGGTGGGCCTCGAGGAGGCCGGGGTGCTCGGCATGACCGTGAGCGAGGTGCAGGGCTACGGACGGCAGAAGGGCCACACCGAGGTCTACCGCGGCGCCGAGTACTCGGTCGACTTCGTACCCAAGGTGCGGGTGGAGGTGGTGGTCGACGACGCGGCCGTCGACAAGGTCGTCGAGGTGGTCGTGCAGGCCGCCCGCACGGGCAAGATCGGCGACGGCAAGGTGTGGGTGACCCCGGTCGAGTCGGTGGTGCGGGTGCGCACCGGCGAACGCGGCGTCGACGCGGTCTGAGCCCTCCCTCTCGTTTCCCTCGCAGCAGCGCCGGCGAGGTTTCCGGGGCCGCGTCGCCCCCGCGGTGAGGCCCCGGAAACCTCGCGGTAACACAGGTGCCCGTCTCGTTCACCTGCCCGCAATGGGTCCGCGCACTGTGTGAAACACGAGGCGAGAAATCTTCTTGTCAACGACAAGGGTCCATGATCGGCGCGGTCACCGGGCCCGGCAGGAGGATCCCCGTGCAGCATTTTCCGACCATGGGCGTGCCCAATGCGGGCGACACGGCCTGGCTGCTGGTCAGCGCCGCGATGGTGTTGCTGATGACGCCGGGACTGGCGTTCTTCTACGGCGGCATGGTCCGCGCCAAGTCCGTGCTCAACATGATCATGATGAGCTTCGGCGCGCTCGGTGTTGTCGGGCTGCTGTGGGTGCTGTTCGGCTACTCGATGGTCTTCGGTGAGGACAAGGCCAACCTCATCGGTGACCCGTTCCAGTTCTTCGGCCTGCACGGGCTGATGAGCCCCAACGGCTCCGGACCGGCCGGGGTGGCCGTCGGCGCCGCCGCCCAGGTCCCGCTCGTCGGCACCGTGCCGGCGACCGTGTTCGTGATCTTCGAGATGATGTTCGCGGTCATCACGGTCGCGCTGGTCTCGGGTGCGGTCGCCGACCGGATGCGGTTCGGTCCGTGGATGGTCTTCGCCGGCCTGTGGGCCACGCTGGTGTACTTCCCGGTCGCGCACTGGGTGTTCTCGATCGACGGCCTCAACGCGGTCAGCGGCGGGTGGATCGCGAACAAGCTGCACACGATCGACTTCGCCGGCGGCACCGCGGTCGAGATCAACTCGGGTATCGCGGCGCTGGTGCTGGCGCTGGTGCTGGGCAAGCGGCGCGGCTGGCGCCGAGAATCGATGCGCCCGCACAACATGCCGTTGGTGATGATCGGCGCGGGCCTGCTGTGGTTCGGCTGGTACGGCTTCAACGCCGGGTCCGCGTTTCGCGCCGACGGCGCCGCCGGCACCACGATGGTCACCACCACCGTCGCCGCCTGTGCAGCGATGATCGCCTGGCTGATCGTCGAACGCTTCCGCGACGGCCACGCGACCAGCCTCGGTGCCGCGTCCGGCGCGGTCGCCGGCCTGGTCGCCATCACCCCGTCCTGCTCGGCGGTCAACGTCCTCGGCGCCACCGTGATCGGTGTGGCCGCAGGTGCGATCTGCGCGCTGGCGATCAGCCTCAAGTACCGCTTCGGCTACGACGACTCGCTCGACGTGGTCGGCGTGCACCTGGTCGGCGGCATCGTCGGCACGCTGCTGATCGGGCTGGTCGCCGCGCCGGAGAGCCCCGCCGGGGTGGCCGGGCTGTTCTACGGCGGCGGCTTCGACCAGCTCTGGCGCCAGGCCGTCGGGGCGGGTGCGGTGCTGCTGTACTCGCTGGTGGTCACCGCGATCATCGCCTACGCGATCAAGTTCACCATGGGGCTGCGCGCGAGCCGCGAGCACGAGGTCGTCGGCCTCGACGAGATGCAGCACGCCGAGAGCGCCTACGACTTCGGCGGGCTCGGCGGCGGGTCGGTGACCAGCCGGTCGCTGAGCATGAGCCGCGGCGACGAGCCCGACGGCCGCAGTGTCCATGTTTCCTGAACCGTCCCCTGAACCCCTGTCTGCCTGAACGGAGTGTCCATGTGCCCTGAGCAGGTCCCCGGTTCCACCGGCCGGTCGTCCGGTCGCAGACGGTCGTCGCCGGGCAGTGCGGGGGACCTCGTGCGGGCGCGCGACCGTCTGGTCGCCGACACCGGCGAGGGCCGTCGGCTCGACGCGCCCGCGCTGCGCGAGGCGCTGACCGACCTGTTCGAGTTCTGGCTGACCGCGAAGGCCTCCGAGGTCGGTGTCACCGCCGGCAGTGCGTTCGCGATCGTCGCGGTCGGCGGTCTGGGTCGGCGTGAGATGATGCCGTACTCCGACCTGGACCTGATCCTCGTGCACGACCGGGTGGCCGGCCCCGCGCTGGCGGAGGTCGCCGACGGGCTCTGGTATCCGCTGTGGGACGCACACATCAAGCTCGACCATTCGGTGCGCACGGTGGACCAGGCGCTCGAGGTGGCCGCCGGGGACCTGACCGCGGCGCTCGGCCTGCTCGACGCCCGGCACATCGCCGGCAACGAGGAGCTCGGCGCCCGGCTGGTCCGCGGGGTGCGGCGCCAGTGGCGCGAGGGCATCCGGTCCCGCTTCGACGGGCTGGTAGAGCAGGCGAAGGGGCGCTGGGACCGCGCCGGTGAGCTCGCCAACCGCGCCGAACCGGACCTCAAGCACGGCCGGGGCGGGCTGCGCGACGTTCAGCTGCTGCACGCGCTGGCCATCGCCCACGTCACCGACGCGGTGCCCGACATGCGGCCGGATTCGCCCGGCGCCGGACTCGAACTGGCCCACACCCGGCTGCTGGACGTGCGCACCGAACTGCACCGGGTGGCGGGGCGGGCCCGCGAGCAGGTGCTCGCGCAGGACGCGGACGAGATCGCGGCCGCACTGCGGATCGGCGACCGGTTCGAACTGGCGCGCCTGCTCAGCGACTGCGGCCGCACCGTCGCCTATGCGGTCGACGTGGGCCTGCGCACCGCGTCGAACTCGCTGCCGCGCTCGGGACTGGGCCGGTTGCGCACCCTGCCGGTCCGCAGGCCGCTCGACGAAGGGGTCGTCGAGCACGCGGGGGAGGTCGTGCTGGCCCGGGACGCGCGGCCGGACCGCGACCCGGGACTGATCCTGCGGGTCGCCGCGGCCGCCGCGCAGACCGGTCTGCCGATGTCGGCGTCCACGCTGAGCCGCCTCGCGGACAGCGCCCCCGAGCTGCGCGGCCCGTGGCCGCGCGAGGCGCTCGACGACCTGCTGGTGCTGCTCGGCGCGGGACGCGGTGCGGTCGCGGCGATCGAGGCGCTGGACCGTACCGGCTTGTGGGGCAGGCTCTTTCCCGAATGGGGCGTGGTCCGCGACTTGCCGCCGCGCGACGCGGTGCACACCTGGACCGTCGATCGGCATCTGGTCGAGACCGTCGCCCACGCCGCGACGCTGACCACCCGGGTGGCCCGGCCGGACCTGCTGCTGCTCGGCGCGCTGCTGCACGACATCGGCAAGGGCCGCGGTGTGGACCACAGCGTCATCGGCGCGGAGCTGGCCGCCGCGATCGGCACCCGGATCGGACTGTGGCCGGCGGACGTGACCCTGCTCGGCGGTGTGGTGCGCCACCACCTGCTGCTGCCGGTGACGGCGACGCGCCGCAACCTCGACAACCCCGCGGTAGTGCAGGGCGTCGTCGACGCGATCGGTGCAGATGCGCAGCTGCTCGAACTGTTGCAGGCGCTGGCCGAGGCGGACTCGCTGGCCACCGGCCCGGGCGTGTGGGGTGAGTGGAAGTCGGCGCTGATCGGCGAACTGGTGCGCCGCTGTCGTCTGGTGCTGCGCGGCGAGGATCTGCCGCACCCCGACCCCGTCGACCCGCAGCATCTGGAACTGGCCTCGAGCGGCGGGGTGCACGTGACGCTCGGCGCCGGCGACGGCGTGCACAGCCGGGTGGTGACGGTGATCGCCCCCGACCAGCCGGGCCTGCTGTCGAAGGCGGCCGGGGTGCTCGCACTGCACGCGCTGCAGGTGCACTCGGCCTCGCTGCGCAGCCACGGCGGCGCGGTGATCAACGAGTTCGTCGTCTCGCCGCGGTTCGGATCCCCACCGGACCGGGGGCTGCTGCGCCAGGACCTGATCCGCGCACTGTCGGGCAGTCTCGACCTGCCCACCGAGCTGGCGCGCAAGGAACGCGACCAGCCCCGGGTCGGGGGCGGCGGTAGCCTCGCCGCCCGCACCGCCCGGGCGCGGGTGCTGTGGTTCGAGACCGGCGCGCCGGACGAGGTGATCGTCGAGGTGCGTGCGCTCGACGCGTGGGGGCTGCTCTCGCGGATCGCGGGCGCGCTCGAGTCCTGCGGTGCGGACGTGCGGTGGGCGAAGGTGTCCACGCTCGGCTCGTCGGTGGTCGACGCGTTCTGTCTCGAGCTCGGCCGTCCCGCGGACCCGGCCACGCGTGCCGACGTCGAGCGGGCGATCCTGACGGTGTCGGCACCGCCGGGCGACGGCGGCGCGTCCGCCTGACCGGGGTGCCGGTCCGTCCTGCGGTTAGGCTGGATTCGGCCGCGACGCGCGCGGGCCGGCGGAGCCTCCGCACCAGAACCATATGAACCAACGGGAGTCACTCGGTGTTCGAATCCCTCTCCGACAGGTTGACCGCGACCCTGAAGGACCTTCGCGGCAAGGGTCGGCTGTCCCCGGCAGATGTGGACGCCACGTGCCGCGAGATCCGCCTCGCACTGCTCGAGGCCGACGTCGCGCTGCCGGTCGTGCGCACATTCATCGCACGGATCAAGGAGCGGGCCAAGGGGGCGGAGGTCTCCGCGGCACTGAACCCGGCCCAACAGGTCGTCAAGGTCGTCAACGAGGAACTGGTCGGGATCCTTGGCGGCGAGACGCGCCGCATCCAGTTCGCGAAGACCCCGCCGACCGTGATCATGCTCGCGGGTCTGCAGGGTGCCGGTAAGACCACGCTGGCGGGCAAGCTCGCCCAGTGGCTGCGCGGGCAGGGCCACACCCCGCTGCTCGTCGCCTGCGACCTGCAGCGCCCGAACGCGGTCACCCAGCTCAAGGTCGTCGGCGAGCGCGCCGGCGTGCCGGTGTTCGCGCCGCATCCCGGCGCGACCACCGCCGGGGAGGCCGAGGGCGCCGGTGTCGGCGACCCGGTCGCGGTCGCGCGCGCCGGCATCGAGGAGGCCAAGGCGCGTCAGCACGACGTGGTCGTGGTCGACACCGCGGGCCGTCTCGGCGTCGACGAGGCGCTGATGCAGCAGGCCGCGGACATCCGCGACGCGATCTCGCCCGACGAGGTGCTGTTCGTCCTCGACGCGATGATCGGTCAGGACGCGGTCGCGACGGCCGACGCGTTCCGCGCCGGGGTCGGCTTCACCGGCGTGGTCCTGACCAAGCTCGACGGCGACGCCCGCGGCGGCGCGGCGCTGAGCGTGCGCGAGGTGACCGGCCAGCCGATCCTGTTCGCGTCCACCGGCGAGAAGCTCGACGACTTCGACGTCTTCCACCCCGAGCGGATGGCCAGCCGCATCCTCGGCATGGGCGACGTGCTCACGCTCATCGAGCAGGCCGAGCAGGTCTTCGACGCGAAGCAGGCCGAAGAGGCCGCCACCAAGATCGGCAGCGGTGAGCTGACGCTCGAGGACTTCCTCGAGCAGATGATGGCGATCCGCAAGATGGGCCCGATCGCGAACCTGCTCGGCATGCTGCCGGGTGCCGGCCAGATGAAGGACGCCATCGGCCAGATCGACGAGAAGCAGCTCGACCGGGTCCAGGCGATCATCCGCGGCATGACCCCTGCCGAGCGCGCCAACCCGAAGATCATCAACGCCTCGCGGCGGCTGCGCATCGCCAACGGCTCCGGCGTGAAGGTCTCCGACGTCAACCAGCTCGTCGACCGGTTCTTCGAGGCGCGCAAGATGATGTCGTCGATGGCCGGCCGCATGGGCCTGCCCGGTGCCCGCAAGAACCAGCGCTCGAAGAAGGGCAAGAAGGGCAAGAAGGGCGGCAAGGGGCCGACCCAGCCGAAGATGCGCGGCGGCTTCCCCGGCGGGTTCCCCGGGGGTCTGCCGGCCGGGATGCCCGACCTGTCGAACATGCCCGCCGGGCTGGACCAGCTGCCGCCCGGGCTCGAGGGCATCGACCTGTCGCAACTCAAGCTGCCGAAGAAGTAGGCCATGGGCACGCCGATGCGGGTCGTGGGCCGGAGCCTGCCCGACGAGCAGCCGATCGAGCTGTGGATCGACGGGGGAGTCGTCTCCACGGAACCGGTGGCCGGCGCGGAGACGATCGCCGAGGGCGGTTGGGTCCTGCCCGGGCTGGTCGACGCGCACTGCCACGTCGGCATCCGCTACGGCGGCGGCCACGAGGACGCCGACGGGATGACCGTGCAGGCGCGGGTCGAGCGTGACCGTGGGGTCCTGCTGATCCGCGACGCCGGGTCGCCGGTCGACAACCGGTTCGTCGACGACCACCCGGAGCTGCCGCGGATCATCCGCGCCGGGCGGCACATCGCCCGCCCCAAGCGGTACATCCGTGACCTGCCGATCGACGTCGAGGACGAGTCGCAGCTGCCCGAGGTGGTCGCCGAGCAGGCGCGCCGCGGCGACGGTTGGGTCAAGCTCGTCGGCGATTGGATCGACCGGTCGGTCGGCGACCTGTGCCCGCTGTGGAGCGACGACGTACTCAAGGAGGCGATCGGCGCCGCCCACCGGGAGGGCGCCCGGGTCACCGCGCACGTGTTCGGCGAGGACGCGCTGCCCGGTCTGATCGAGGCGGGCATCGACTGCATCGAGCACGGCACCGGCCTGACCGCCGAGACCGTCGAGATGATGGTGGAACGGTCGGTCGCGCTGGTCCCGACCCTCGTCAACATCGCCACGTTCCCGGAGATCGCGGACTCGGCTCACCGATTCCCGGTCTACGCGGCGCACATGCGCGACCTGCACGCCCGGCGATACGAGACGATCCGCGCCGCGCACGCGGCCGGGGTGGCGATCTACGCGGGCACCGACGCCGGCGGGTCGATCCGGCACGGCCGCATCGCCGACGAGGTCGCGGAGCTGACCACGGCGGGCTTGACCCCCACCGAGGCGCTCGGGGCGGCGTGCTGGGAGGCCCGTCGGTGGCTCGGTCATCGCGGTCTCGAGCACGGCGCACCCGCCGATCTGCTGGTGTACGACCGGGATCCGCGCGGCGGTCCGGACGTGCTCGCCCACCCGGACGTGGTGGTGCTGCGCGGTCGTGTCATCGGGGGCGCGGGGACGGCCACGGCTGCGGTCGCCTACGCTGGCATTTAATCCAATATTCAATCAATAGCTGGGAGATTCTCATGGCCACCACCTCCGGTCGGACCACCGCTCGCGACTTCGCCGTCCTGGCCCTGCGCGCCGGCGTCGGTGGCACGCTCATCGCGCACGGCGCGCAGAAGATGTTCGGTGCGTTCGGCGGCCCGGGGCTCGAACGTGCGGGCGCCGGTTTCGAGACGATGGGATTCACCAACGGCAAGCAGCACGCACGCCTGGCCGCGGCCACCGAGATCGGCGGCGGCGCGCTGATGATCGCCGGCGGTGCCACTCCGGCCGCCGCGGCGGCCACGCTCGGCACCATGGCGGTCGCGACCGCCGTGCACGCGCCCAACGGGTTCTTCGCCTCCAACGGCGGCTTCGAGTTCCCCGCGCTGCTGGCGCTGACCGGCACCGCCATCGGCATCGCCGGACCGGGTAAGTTCTCGCTGGACGCGGCTACCGGTGATCGGCTCAACCGTCCGTGGATGCGCGGGGTCGCGCTCGGTGCCGCGGCCGCCGGCGCCGCCGGTTTCGTGTCGATGCTGCGCGGCAACCGCGCCTGACCCCCGGGGTTCGTCCCCGTCCGGCCACTGCCGCCCGGATCGTCGATTTCCGCCTGTGGCGACGGTTCTGGCAGAATGGTCCGCTGTCGTCGCATCCGGGTACGCCCGCGCGACGGTCACAGGCTCGAGGCAAAACCGGGCGCACGAGAAGCGTGCGTCGCTGAATTGCACGTGACACAAGGAGAAGAACGCAGCTCATGGCTGTCAAGATCAAGCTCACCCGGCTCGGCAAGATCCGCAACCCGCAGTACCGCATCGTGATCGCCGACTCGCGTACCCGCCGCAACGGCCGCGCCATCGAGACCATCGGCAAGTACCACCCGAAGGAAGAGCCCTCGCTGATCGAGGTCGATTCGGAGCGCGCCCAGTACTGGCTCGGCGTCGGCGCCCAGCCCACCGAGCCGGTCCTGAACCTGCTCAAGATCACCGGTGACTGGCAGAAGTTCAAGGGCCTGCCGGGCGCCGAGGGCACGCTGAAGGTCAAGGAGCCCAAGGCCAGCAAGCTCGACCTGTTCAACGCCGCTCTCGCGCAGGCCGAGAACGAGCCGGTCTCCGAGGCGATCACCCCCAAGAAGAAGAAGGCCGCCAAGGAAGAGGCCGCCGAGGCCCCCGCTGCCGAGGCCGGCGAGTAATGAGTGCCGTCGTCGCCGACGCCGTCGAGCACCTGGTCCGCGGTATCGTGGCCAACCCCGACGACGTCCGGGTCGATCTGATCACCAACCGTCGCGGCCGGACCGTCGAGGTGCACGTCAACCCCGATGATCTCGGCAAGGTGATCGGCCGGGGCGGACGCACCGCGACCGCGCTGCGCACCGTCGTCACCGGCATCGGTGGCCGTGGCATCCGGGTCGACGTCGTCGACACCGACCTGTAGTCCCGCATGGAACTGGTTGTCGGGCGGGTCGTGAAGTCGCACGGGATCCGCGGCGAGCTCGTCGTCGAGGTCCGTACGGACGAGCCGGAGCAGCGGTTCGCGGTCGGCACACAGCTGCGTGGCCACAAGCCCCGCGAGAGCAAGGCATCCAGTTACACGGTCGAAGCCGCCCGGGAGCACTCCGGGCGGCTTCTGCTGCGTCTGGAAGGGATCGCCGACCGCGACACCGCCGATGCGCTGCGCGGGACGCTGTTCGTCGTCGACAGCGCCGACCTGCCGCCGTCGGACGAGGAAGACGAGTTCTACGATCACGAGCTCGAGGGTCTGGTCGCGTGGACCGTCGGGGGTGAGCAGGTCGGCACGGTCGTCGAGGTGTTGCACTCCGCGGCAGGTGAGCTGCTCTCCATCCGGCCCGCCGGTCAGGACAGCGGCGAGATCCTGGTGCCGTTCGTCGCCGCGATCGTCACCGCGGTGTCGCTCGCGGACGGCACCGTCACGATCGACCCGCCCGAGGGCCTGCTGAATCCGGAGTAGCCGTGCGCCTGGACGTCATCACCATCTTTCCCGAGTACCTCGCGCCGCTGCGAACTGCCTTGCTGGGCAAGGCAATCGACAAGGGGCTCGTCTCGGTGGGCGTGCACGACCTGCGCGAGTGGACCCATGACGTGCACAAGGCCGTCGACGATTCCCCCTACGGCGGCGGACCCGGCATGGTCATGAAGCCGTCGATCTGGGGACCCGCGCTCGACGAGGTGTGCCCCGACGACGCGCTGCTGGTCGTGCCCACCCCGGCCGGACGGCCGTTCACCCAGGCCGACGCCCACCGCTGGTCCGGCGAGCGGCACCTCGTCTTCGCCTGCGGGCGCTACGAGGGGATCGACCAGCGGGTCTTCGACGACGCCGCCCGCCGAGTGCGGGTCGAGGAGGTCTCGATCGGCGACTACGTGCTGATCGGCGGCGAGGCCGCGGTGCTGGTCATGGCCGAGGCGGTGGTCCGGTTGCTGCCCGGCGTGCTCGGCAATCAGCAATCCCACCAAGAGGATTCGTTCTCCGACGGGCTCCTGGAGGGCCCCAGTTACACCCGGCCCGCCACCTGGCGGGACCTTGATGTCCCCGACGTGCTGCTCTCCGGCGACCACGGCAAGGTCGCCGCCTGGCGGCGCGAACAGGCGTTGGCGCGCACCGCCGAACGCCGGCCCGACCTGCTCGCACACGTGGAGTTGAGCGCGGGCGAGCGGGCGATGCTCGAGCACTGAACGCCTTCGTTAGCCGCGCCCGCCGATCCCGCCGTCGGGGGCGATGCGATCGATGGCGGCCAGGTCCGCGGCGGTCAGTGTCAGATCGGCTGCCGCGAGGTTCTGCTCGACCCGCAGCGGGTTGCGCGAACCCGGGATCGGGACGATGTCGCCGCCGCGGGCCAGCAGCCACGCCAGTGACAGCTGGGCCAGGGTCGCGCCCTTGCGTGTGGCGAGGTCGGTGAGTTCACCGACGATCGCCCGGTTGCCGCCGAAGTTCTCCGGCGCCCACCACGGGACGTGCCGGCGGAAGTCGTTCGCCTCGTAGCCGTCGCGGGAGACGACCGCACCACTGAGGAAGCCCCGTGCCAGCGGCGAGTAGGCGACGAAACCGATGCCCAGGTCCTCCAGGACGGGGAGGAGGGGTTCGACCTCGCGGGCGAAGATCGAGTACTCGCTCTGCAACACCGAGATCGGATGCACCGCATGGGCGGCGCGGATCGTGGCCTCGTCGGCCTCGGACAGCCCCAGAAACCTGACCTTGCCGGACTCGACGAACTCCTTCATGGTGCCGACCACGTCCTCGATGGGCACGTTCGGATCCGGGCGGTGCTGGTAGAGCACGTCGATCGTGTCGATGCCGAGATTGCGCAGGCTCGCGTCGACGACCTCGCGGATGTGTTCGGGGCGCGAGTCGGATCCGAACGAGCGGGTCAACCCGAACTTCGTCGCGATGACGACGTCGTCGCGCAGCGGTGCCAAAGCGCGGCCGAGCAACCGCTCGCCCTTGCCCCAGCCGTACATCTCGGCGGTGTCGAACAGCGTCACGCCGAGTTCGTGTGCCCGGCGGATCGCGTCGATCGATTCGGCGTCGTCGACCGGACCGTAGCCGACCGCCGTGCCCATCGATCCATAGCCGAGGGCGGAGACGGTCAAACCCTGCGAGCCGAGCGTGCGTGATTCCATGGTCGTCCCTTCGTGGCGTCGGATGTCGACCAATATGTCAGAGGCTGACAACCTTGTCCATGTATGCTGCCGCCGTGGGAAAACCCTCGATCCCGGCCTCGGGGCTGCGCGACATCACCCGGGAGGCCGTGCGGGCGCGCATCTCCGCGGTGGCGGTCGACCTGTTCGCCGAGCACGGTTTCGACTCGGTCACGGTCGAGCAGATCGCCGCCGCGGTGGGCATCTCCGCCCGCAGTTTCCATCGCTACTTCCCGGCCAAGGAGGACGCGGTCATCGGCGACGTCGCCCGATGGGGCGCGATCGTGCGGGACGCGCTCGTCGCACGGCCGGTCGACGAGCCTGCGCTGGTGTCGTTGCGCTGCGCGTTCGAATCCCTGCTGGCCCGATCGCGCGGCGACGAGGACGTGCAGCGCAGCAAGCGGACCATGCGGGTGCTCACCAGCACCGCGTCGCTGCGTGCGCGCAACCTCGAGAAGCATCTGGGTTGGGCGGACATGCTCGTCCCCGTGGTGCGGGAACGCCTCGACGGCGACGATGCGGCACTGCGGGCGCGGACGCTCGTGCAGGTGGCACTGGCCTGCTTCGACACCGCGCTGGCCGCCTGGGCCGAGTCCGAGGATGCGGACGCGGCCGAACTCCTGCGCCGCTCCTTCGAAGCCGTCGCCGCCGGGTGAGCGGGCCACTGTGTCGGAGCCTCGGGGCAGACTCCTCGTCGGGCACAATGACTGTCCGCGAACCGTCCCCGATCAAAGGTGAGTTCTCCCTGTGACGACCAGTGATGTGACCAGTCCCGTTTCCGCTGCGCCGATTCCCGTTGGGCCGTCGGTGAATGCGCGGATCGCCGGCGAGCTGGGTGTCCGCGAGAGCCAGGTGCGCTCGGCGGTCGAATTGCTCGACGGCGGGTCGACGGTGCCGTTCATCGCCCGCTACCGCAAGGAGGTCACAGGCGCGCTCGACGACGCGCAGTTGCGCACCCTCGAGGAGCGGCTGCGGTACCTGCGCGAGTTCGACGAGCGGCGTGCGGCGATCCTCGAGTCGATCGATTCGCAGGGCAAGCTCGACGCGGCCTTGCGGGCACAGATCATGGGCGCCGACTCGAAGGCCCGGCTCGAGGACATCTACCTGCCGTACAAGCCGAAGCGGCGCACCAAGGCGCAGATCGCCCGCGAGGCGGGGCTCGAGCCGCTGGCCGAGGGGCTGCTGGCCGATCCGACAGTCAGCCCGGAGGCGGCCGCGGCCGCGTTCGTGGACGCCGACAAGGGCGTGGCCGACGCCGCCGCCGCACTGGACGGGGCCCGGTCGATCCTGGTCGAGCGGTTCGCCGAGGACGCCGACCTGGTCGGCGAACTGCGCGAGACCATGTGGACGCGCGGCCGGCTGGTCACCACCGTGCGGGCGGGCAAGGAGAGCGCCGGCGCGAAGTTCGCCGACTACTTCGACTTCTCCGAGCCGTTCACCTCGCTGCCCTCGCATCGGATCCTCGCCGCGCTGCGCGGCGAGAAGGAGGAGGCGCTGACCCTCACGCTCGATCCCGAGCCCGCCGCGGCGGCCGATCTCGAGGACGTGCCGGATCCGTTCGCGATCAGCACGTACGAGACGCGCATCGCCGCCCGGTTCGGGGTCGCCGACCGTGGCCGGCCCGCCGACCGCTGGCTGCGCGACACGGTGCGGTGGGCCTGGCGCACCAAGCTGCTGATCAGCCTGGGAATCGACACGCGCATGCGGCTGCGCCAGGCCGCCGAGGAGGACGCCGTCGCGGTGTTCGCCAGCAACCTCAAGGACCTGCTGCTGGCGGCCCCGGCCGGTACCCGTACGACCATGGGCCTTGATCCCGGTTTCCGCACCGGGGTCAAGGTCGCGGTGGTCGACGCCACCGGGAAGGTCGTCGACACCACCGCGATCTATCCGCACCAGCCCCAGCAGCAGTGGGAGCAGTCACTGGCCACGCTCGGCGCGCTGGTACAGCGACACGGGGTCGAGCTGATCGCGATCGGCAACGGAACCGCCTCGCGTGAGACCGACGCGCTGGCCACCGAACTCATCACCCGTGCGGGCCAGGGCGGGGCGAAGGCGCCGACGAAGATCGTGGTGTCCGAGGCCGGTGCGTCGGTGTACTCGGCGTCCGCCTACGCCTCGCAGGAGCTGCCGGATCTGGACGTGTCGTTGCGCGGCGCGGCGTCGATCGCACGGCGCCTGCAGGACCCGCTGGCCGAACTGGTGAAGATCGACCCGAAGTCGATCGGCGTCGGCCAGTACCAGCACGACGTGTCCGAGACGAAGCTGGCGCGCTCGCTCGACGCGGTCGTCGAGGACGCTGTCAACGCCGTCGGCGTCGACGTGAACACCGCCTCGGTGCCGCTGCTGCGCCGGGTGTCCGGGGTCACCGGCTCGCTCGCCGAGTCGATCGTCGCGCACCGGGACACCAACGGCCCCTTCCGCACCCGCGCCGCGCTCAAGGATGTCGCGCGGCTCGGTCCGAAGGCCTTCGAACAGTGCGCCGGCTTCCTGCGCATCCCCGCCGGTGACGACCCGCTGGACGCCTCCGCGGTCCACCCGGAGGCCTATCCGCTGGTGCGGCGCATCCTGTCCGAGACGGGCACGGGGATCAAGGAACTGATCGGCAACACCGCGGTGCTGACCGCGGTGCGCCCCGAGCAGTACGCCGACGAGAAATTCGGTGTGCCGACCGTCACCGACATCCTCGCCGAGTTGGACAAGCCCGGCCGCGACCCGCGCCCGGAGTTCAAGACCGCCACCTTCGCGGCCGGTATCGAGAAGGTCGCGCACCTCAAGCCCGGCATGGTGCTCGAGGGGGTCGTGACGAACGTGGCCGCGTTCGGCGCCTTTGTCGACGTGGGCGTGCACCAGGACGGCCTGGTGCACGTGTCGGCGATGTCCCGGGACTTCGTCAAAGATCCGCACGATGTCGTCAAGTCCGGCGAGGTCGTGCGGGTGAAGGTGCTCGAGGTGGACGTCGAGCGCCAGCGGATCGGACTGAGCCTGCGGCTCGACGACGAGCCCGGCGCCGGGAAGCCGGCCGGCGCGCGTCAGGGCGGCGGCCGGTCCGGCGGGAGCGGAGGCCGCGGGAACGGTGGCGGAAACGAGGCCGGCGGCAATCGCGGGAACGGTGGCGGCCGCCAGGGTGGACAGCGGCGGGGGAACGAGCGCGGTGGCGGCCGCGGCGAGCAGCGACCGGCGAACGGGTCGATGGCCGACGCGCTGCGCAAGGCCGGCTTCGGTCGCTGAGCGAGCGGGACGACCGGCATGCGGCACTGGCTCGACGACGAGATCATCGCGCGCGGGCGTCTGCCGCTGCTGGCGTTCCTTCTCGGATTCCTCGCGGCGTTCCTGTTCATCCGGTTCAGCGTCCGGATGATCCGCGCGAAGGTCCGCTGGTGGCCCGGCAACGTGGCCCCCGGCGGACAGCACATCCACCACGTGGTCTTCGGGGTGGTGACGATGGTCATCGCGGGGGTGGCGCTGATCGCGACCTATCAGGACGGCACGACAACGACCGGGGCGGTGCTGGCGGCCTGCTTCGGGGTGGGCGCGGCGCTGGTGCTCGACGAGTTCGCGCTGATCTTCTACCTCAAGGACGTGTACTGGTCCGAGCAGGGCCGCGCGTCGGTGGACGCCGTGTTCGTGGCGGTCGCGGTGACAGGGCTGCTGCTACTCGGGGCGCGGCCGGACGCGATAGTGAACCCGGAGGATTTCCGGGACAACCCGAACCCGTGGGTCCGGGCGGTACTCGTGCTGTTGACGCTGCTGGGCCTCGCGGTCGCGGCGGTGGTGATCGCGAAGGGCAAGATCTGGACGGGACTGTTCGGGCTGTTCTTCTTCCCGATGCTGCTGGTCGGCGCGCTGCGGCTGAGCCGTCCGGGGGCGCCGTGGGCACGGTGGCGATACCGCGACAAGCCGAAGAAGATGATCCGCGCGCTCGACCGGGAGCGGCGGTACCGGCGCCCGCTGATCCGGACGAAGATCTACATCCAGGACCTGGTGGCCGGCAAGCCGAGCGTTGAGCACGCGGTCGCGGCCACCGAGGCCGAACTCGACAGGACCGTGCAGCCGGCGCCGCCCGCGCCGTCCGGCGGGCGCGGACGTGGGCGGTCATGACCTGCTGACCGGCGGATTTCCTCGATGACCTGCCGGTCTGGCACAATTGGCGGGTTGCCTGCACAGGCGCACCCATTAACTCGGAGTACGAACCAGTCGAGCATCGCGGTTGCGGTGCCGCTCGGGTCCTCTGCTCATGCGATGAAGACGCAAGGATGGAACAACCGATGAACACCTTGGACTTCCTGGACGCCAAGTCCCTCCGCGACGACATTCCGGAGTTCCGTCCCGGTGACACCCTGAACGTGCACGTCAAGGTCATCGAAGGCTCGAAGGAGCGCGTGCAGGTCTTCAAGGGCGTCGTGATCCGCCGTCAGGGCGGCGGCGTGCGCGAGACCTTCACCGTCCGCAAGGTCTCGTTCGGCGTCGGCGTCGAGCGCACCTTCCCGGTGCACAGCCCGAACCTGGCCAAGATCGAGGTCGCGACCCGCGGCGATGTGCGCCGCGCGAAGCTGTACTACCTGCGTGAGCTGCGTGGCAAGGCCGCCAAGATCAAGGAGAAGCGCTGAGCGCAGCCGGGTACTCCCGGCACTCCTCTAATCTGTCCTGGTGACCGATTCCACAACGCCTCCGCCCGGTGACATCCCACCGGGCGGAGGCGCTCTCGACAGAGGGCCAGATGACACCCGGCGCGCCGACGGGGCCGGGCCCGCGGAAGCGACACCCTCCGGCTCACAGCCGCCCGACACGAAGACGGGGAGCACCCGGATGACAGAAGGTCCAGCCGGAACGGCCGATGCCGACCCGACCCCGCCGCCGGTCCGGGTCCCGGACTCCGATCGGAACCCCACGCCGGACACGGCAGCGCAGGAGGGGGCCGAGTCGTCGAGGGCAGGGCAGGACAAGGCCGAGCAGGACACGGCTGGGTCGTCGGGCCGTGGGGGGCGTGCACGCAAGTCGCGTTCGCTGTGGAAAGAGATCCCGATCCTCATCGTGGTCGCGCTCGTGCTCTCGGTCGTGCTGCAGACGTTCATCGCGCGCGTCTACCTGATCCCGTCGCAGTCGATGGAGCCCACCCTGCACGGATGCCCGGGGTGCACCGGCGACCGCATCCTCGTCGACAAGTTGAGCTACCGCTTCACCGATCCCCGCCCCGGCGACGTGGTCGTCTTCAAGGGGCCGCCCTCCTGGGACAACGAGTTCGTGTCCAACCGCTCGAAGAATGTCGTCATCCGTGGTCTGCAGAACATCGGCTCCGTGATCGGGCTGGTGCCGCCGGATGAGAACGACCTGGTCAAGCGGATCATCGCGACCGGTGGCCAGACCGTGCAGTGCCTCCCCGGCGATGCCGGGATCAAGGTGAACGGCAAGGTTCTGAACGAGCCCTACCGCAAGAATCCGCCAACGCCGTTGCCCGGCGCCGACTCGCCCTGTCAGGGGCCGTACTTCGGGCCGGTGACGGTCCCCAAGGGCGATTACTGGGTGATGGGTGACAACCGGACCAACTCTGCCGACTCGCGTTATCACATGGGCGACGACCTGCAGGGCACCGTGCCGCGCAGCGACATCATCGGCAAGGCCCGGTTCATCGTGCTGCCGCCGTCGCGTTGGGGATCGATCTCCTCACCGAACCCGCAGTCCTAGACTCGCGGGTGGTGAGACGTGATGGGAAGCTGGCCGCCGCGTGCGGTGATCCGGCGTTCGGCGGGACTGCGGGCGATGGAGTCGGCGCTGTACCGGCGCGGGCTCGGTCCGGTCGCCGGGGTCGACGAGGCGGGTCGCGGCGCGTGTGCGGGTCCGCTGCTGGTGGCCGCCTGTGTGCTCGGACCGCGGGTGCATCCACGGCTGGCCGGTCTCGACGACTCCAAACGGCTGACCGAGCGCAAGCGTGACGAACTGTTCCCGCTGATCCAGCGGTACGCCGAGGCCTGGTCGGTCGTGGAGATCCCCGCCGCCGAGGTGGATCTGCGCGGGGTGCACGTGGCCAACATCGAGGGCATGCGGCGTGCGGTGGCCGGCCTCGATCTCAGCCCCGGATATGTGTTGACCGACGGGTTCCGGGTGCCGGGTCTGCCCAGTGCGTCGCTGCCGGTGATCGGCGGCGATGCGACCGCGGCCTGCATCGCGGCCGCCAGTGTGCTGGCCAAGGTCACCCGCGACCGGATCATGGTCGAGATGGACGGGCAGGTGCCCGGTTACGGGTTCGCCGTGCACAAGGGGTACGGCACCGCCGCCCACACGGCGGCGATGCACCGGCTCGGCCCGAGTGCCGAGCACCGGTGGTCGTATGCCAATGTGGCCCTCGCCGCGGCGGGCGACGTGGCCGGGCGCGGCCCGGTTGCTCCTGCGGTGGTGGAAAGTGCGCGATGATGGAGGAGTCGGCCGGTCACCCGGTAGCAGGCCCGCCACGTCGCATGTCAGAGGAGGAACACGAAGTCGATGAGTGCCGAGGATCTCGAGAAGTACGAAACCGAGATGGAGCTCTCGCTGTACCGGGAGTATCGGGACATCGTCGGCCAGTTCTCGTACGTGGTGGAGACCGAACGGCGGTTCTACCTGGCCAACGCCGTCGAGATGGTCCCGCGCAACGCAGACGGTGAGATCTACTTCGAGCTGCGGATGTCCGACGCGTGGGTGTGGGACATGTACCGCCCGGCCCGGTTCGTGAAGTACGTGCGTGTGGTCACCTTCAAGGATGTCAACATCGAGGAGCTGGACAAGCCGGAGCTACGGCTTCCCGACAGCGATCCGTTCGGCGGCTGACCTACCACAACGGTCCGACAACTCCCCGGTCGAGATGAGGTCGCGGGCGGCGGTTGTGCACAGGCGTCGTAGCCATCCCCAGACCGGCGCGAGGACGGTGCCGGACCACCCGGCGCACGCCACTGTGGGGGAATGACCAACACCTCGAGTGCTCATCCCCGACCCACCGGGTCACCGTCCGTCGGGAAACCGCCGGCAGGGTCACCACGTGCCGAACTCGGCGCGCACGGCGAGGACGTGGCCGCGGACTATCTGCAGGCCCAGGGCTATCGGATCCTCACCCGCAACTGGCGCTGCCGGCACGGCGAGATCGACATCATCGCGGCGACGCAGTCGACGGTGGTGTTCGTGGAGGTCAAGACGCGCGCGGGGACGCGGTTCGGCACACCGGGCGAGGCGGTGACACCCGCCAAGCTCGGCCGGGTGCGCAGGCTGGCGTCGAGTTGGCTCGCCGGTCAGGACCGCGGCTGGGATCAGGTCCGCTTCGACGTGGTAGCGGTGCTGGCTCCGCCCGGTGGCCCGGTCACGCTCGAACATCTCGAGGGGGTGTGGTGATGGCGCTCGGGCGGGCGTACTCGGTGGCGTTGACCGGCATCGACGGGCAGATCGTCGAGGTGGAGGCCGACATCGGCCAAGGCCTGCCGGGCGTGCACCTGGTCGGGTTGCCGGACACCGCGCTGCAGGAGTCGCGGGACCGCGTCCGGGCCGCGGTCGCCAATTCGGGCCAGTCCTGGCCGTCGGCGAAGGTCGTGCTGGCGTTGTCGCCGGCGACACTGCCGAAGGTCGGGTCGGTGTACGACTTGGCGTTGGCCGCGGCCGTACTCAACGGGCACGGGAAGGTGCCCGCCGACCGGTTGCGCAGCAGCGTGCTGCTCGGTGAGCTGGCGCTCGACGGCCGGGTCCGCGGGATCCGCGGCGTGCTGCCGGCGGTGATGGCGGCCCGTGCCTCCGGATGGCCGACGGCGGTGGTGCCGCAGGCGAACCTCGGCGAGGCGGGGCTCGTCGAGGGGATCGAGGTGCTCGGCGTGGCCGACCTGCGGGAGCTGCTCGGGTGGCTGCGCGGGGAGGTGCCGCTGCGGGCGGCGGAACCGGCCCCGGCCGCCGACGCCGGCGCGGCCCCGAACCTGAGCGAGGTCGTCGGGCAACCTGCGGCGCGTTGGGCGGTCGAAGTGGCGGCGGCCGGTGCCCATCACCTCATGCTCACCGGCCCGCCCGGCGTCGGCAAGACGATGCTGGCGCAACGACTCCCGGGCCTGCTGCCGGCGTTGGAGGAGCGGGCGGCGCTGGAGGTCACGGCCATCCACTCGCTGGCGGGCGCGTTGCCGCCGGGCCAGCCACTGATCACACTGCCGCCGTTCATCGCGCCGCACCACACGTCGTCGGTGAGCGCCCTGGTCGGCGGTGGCAGTGGCATGGCCCGGCCCGGAGCGGTCAGCAAGGCCCACCGCGGTGTGCTGTTCCTCGACGAATGCGCGGAACTGGGCACCAAGGTCCTCGAGGCATTGCGCACCCCGCTCGAGGACGGGGAGGTCCGGCTCGCCCGCCGCGACGGGGTGGCCCGATACCCGGCGCGGTTCCAACTGGTGCTGGCGGCGAACCCGTGCCCGTGCGCACCGGCCCGCGACGTGGACTGCATCTGCCCGCCCACGGTGCGGCGACGGTATCTCGGCAAGTTGTCGGGGCCGCTGTTGGACCGGGTGGACCTGCGGGTACGGATGCTGGCGATGCGCGCGGGCGTGCTCAACGCGGAGGTCTCGGAGGACACCGGGGCCGTGCGGGCACGGGTGGCGGTCGCGCGCGCTGCCGCCACCGAGCGTTGGCGGGAGTTCGGGTGGCAGACCAACGCGGAGGTTCCGGGACCCGCGCTGCGGCAACGTTTCCGCCCCTCTCGAGCGGTGTTGACCCCGCTCGAGGAAGCATTGCGGGCCGGTGATCTCACCGCGCGCGGGGCCGACCGGACCCTGCGCGTTGCGTGGACGGTCGCCGACTTGGCCGGTCACACGGTGCCGACCCGCACGGATGTGAAGGCGGCGTTGGGCTTTCGGGATCGGGTGGTGGCGTGAGCGATTCGGAGAAGCTCAGGGCATGGGCCTACCTGTCCCGGGTGACCGAGGGGCCGTGTGCCGCGCTGCTGTCGCTGGTCGACCAGATCGGACCGGTCGACGCCGCGCGGGCCGTCCGCCAACACTCCGACCTGCCCGAGGCGCTGCGAAGCCGCACCGAGGGGCGACGCCACATCGACCGGGTCGACGCGGACCTGGCCCTACTTGACCGGCTCGGTGGCCGTCTGCTGACCAGGGAAGATCCCGAATGGCCACACTGGCGGTTCGTGGAACTCGGCCGGGCTCGCGACACCGCCGCGCCGACGGCCCTGTGGGTGCTCGGCGATCCCGACCTGGCCGCGGTCACCGAGCGGGCGGCCGCGATCGTGGGAACGCGCGCAGCAAGCGGTTACGGCGAGCATGTCGCGACCGAGTTGTCCGGCGACCTGGCAGCCGAGGATTGGGCGGTGATCTCGGGTGCGGCGTACGGCATCGACGGTGCCGCACATCGGGCGGCGCTGGCGGCCGGTGGCGTGACGGTCGCCGTGCTGGCCTGCGGAATCGACCGGGTGTATCCGTCCGGCCACGCGGGTCTGCTCCGCCACATCGCCGAGTCGGGCTCGGTGGTCACGGAGTATCCGCCCGGCACCATCCCGGCGAAGTTCCGCTTTCTCGCGCGCAATCGCCTGGTCGCGGCGCTCTCCGATGCCACGGTGGTGGTCGAGGCGGGCTGGCGCAGCGGCGCCCGCAACACCGCGCGGTGGGCCCGCGCCCTCGGGCGGCCGGTCCTGGCCGTGCCGGGGCCGGTGACCGCGGCGACCTCCCGCGGCTGCCACCGGATGATCCGCGAGGGCGAGGCGCAGTTGGTGACCGGTGCGGCCGACGTGGTCGAGGCGGCGGGTCCGCTGGACGCGGCCGCTGGGATCGGTGCCGTCCGCGCCGCCGACCGCGCCCATCGCCGCCCCACCGATGGACTCGACGAGGGGGAACTCGCGGTCTACGAGGCGCTCCCGGTGCGCGGGTGCCGCGACGAGGACCAGTTGTCGGTGGAATCCGGGCTCGGCGTGGGCGCGGTCCGTGCCGCCCTCCCGGGACTCGAGATGCGGGGGCTCATCGAGTGGTCCGACCAGGGATGGGTCCGCGTGCGCGCCCGTCGCGCGCGATGAGCACCGGCGGCGGGCCGGGGCCCGGCGGGTCAGCGGGCGAGCAGGCGAAGCGACAGCGCCGACAGCACCGCCATCGTGAGAATGGTCACCGCCATCGGCACGGCGCTGGTCGGGCCCGCGAGCCCCACGATCGGCGAGACGACCGCACCGACAGTGAACTGGAGCGCGCCGAGCACCGCGGATCCGGTGCCGGCGGCGTCGGGCACCTCGCCCTGCGCGAGCGCAGTCGCGTTGCCGAAGACGAATCCGATGCTGGTCACGATCGAGAACAGGCTCACCAGCATCGCCCAGCGCAGGTCGTCGCCCAACGCGACCACGAGGGTCAGTGCTACCGAGGCGACGAGCAGCGCGGTGACACCACCGCCGAGCAACTGCCGCGGTGTCCACCGGCCGATCAGCCGGGCGTTGACGATGTTGCCGCCGACCAGGCCGACGGCGTTGGTCGCGAACACCACGGAGAACATCGCGGGGGAGAAGCCCAGCATGTCCTGGAAGACGAAGGAGGACTGCGCGATGTAGCCGAACAGCGCGCCGAATCCGCAGGCGAAGGCGAAGGTGTAGCCGAGGAAGCGGCGGTTGCGCAGCACGTAGCGCGCGTTACGGGCGAGCGCGCCGAATCCGGAGCCGTGCCGTCGCTCGGCGGGCAGGGTCTCGGGCACCAGGAGGATCACCCCGACCAGCATGATCACCGCCAGCGCGGTCAATACCCAGAAAACCCCGCGCCAGCCGATCGGGTCGACCATCGCGCCGCCGGCCAAGGGCGCGACCACCGGCGCGATACCACCGATGATCATCATGATCGAGAACAGGCGCGCGGCGGTGTCGCCGCTGGTCCGGTCCGCGATCACCGCCCGCGCGAGGACGATGCCGGCGGCCCCGCACACGCCCTGCAGAAAGCGGGTGGCGATGAGCACCTCGACCGATCCGGCGGTGGCGCACAGCGCACCGGACGCCGCGCACAGCGCCGTTCCCACGATCAGTGGACGTCGGCGCCCGATGCCGTCCGAGAGCGGACCGATCAGCAACTGCCCGACGGCCAGCCCGGCCATGAACGTGGTCAGGGTCAACTGGACGCTGCTCGCGTCGGCGGACAGGTCGGCCGACACCTGCGGCAGTCCGGGAAGGTACATGTCGGTCGCGAGCGGTGCGATGGCCGAGAGCAGGGCCAGCGTGCACAGCATGAGCGGCGGGATCGCCCGCTGGCGGCGGGCTTGATCGATCACAGGGCGACCTCGCGTGGAAGACGGACAGGGGTGGTTGACCGTTCAACGATAATCGGCGACGGCGCGCCGGGGCGCGCGGGTACTCTCCGTGCCGGGGCGCGGGGCATGCTGAAGACCATGACCGGAGTCGAGCCGCTGCCCGGGCGGCTGCAGCACCATCTCGACGAGTTCACGGAACACCTGGTGCTCGAGCGCGGCCGCGCGGCCCATACCGTGCGCGCCTACCGGGGCGATGTCGCGACGCTGCTGAACCACCTGGTCGCGTCCGACCCGGATGCCGAACTCGTCGATCTCGACCTGGGGGTGCTGCGGTCGTGGCTGTCCGAGCAGTCGGCAGCCGGTGCCGCCCGCACCAGCCTGTCGCGCCGGGCCTCGTCGGTGCGGACCTTCACCGCCTGGGCCGTGCGCACCGGGCGGCTCGAGGTGGACCCTGCCATCCGGCTCAGCGCGCCGCCGGCGCGCCGCACCCTGCCGGCCGTGCTCCGTCAGGACCATGCGGTCCAGGCGATGGATGCCGCGGAATCCGGTGCACGCGAACAGGATCCGGTCGCGATGCGGGACCGTCTGGTGGTCGAGCTCTTGTACTCGGCGGGCATCCGTGTCGGTGAGCTGTGCGGGCTCGACATCGACGACCTGGACCTCGACCGGCGCCTGCTCCGGGTGATCGGCAAGGGCGACAAGGAACGTTCCGTCCCGTTCGGCCGACCTGCCGAAGAGGCGCTCGACCTGTGGCTGAGGATCGGTCGGCCTGCGCTCGCCGCGCCGCGCTCCGGCCGCGCCCTGTTGCTGGGCAGCCGTGGCGGGAGGCTGGACCAGCGCATCGCCCGCAAGGTCGTGCACGAGGTGATGTCGGCGGTCCCGGACGCGCCGGACATCGGACCGCACGGCCTGCGGCATTCGGCGGCCACTCACCTGCTCGAGGGCGGTGCGGACCTGCGGGTGGTCCAGGAACTGCTCGGCCACGCGAGCCTGGCGACCACCCAGCTCTACACGCACGTCAGTGTGGCCCGCCTGCGTTCCGTGCACGACCAGGCCCATCCGCGCGCCTGACCGGCCGGAATCTCGGCGGCACGAGCGCGGGAGCGGCCGCCGTTCAGGCGACCAGACCGCCCGACAGGAGTGCGTCGGCCCACTCGGTGACCTTGTCCCCCGGGGCGACGGTGCTGTTCGCGTCGTGCGGGCCGAACGATCCGACCCGCTCGGCACCGAGCTCGACGAAGCGGCCCGCGACGAGTTCGGCGGCCTGGTTGAACGTGGTGTCGTAGATCGAATCGCCCAGCCCGAGAACGGTGAACCGCAGCCCGGACAGATCGGGGCGCTGCTCACCGAGCGCGTCGAAGAACGGCTCCGCGCTCGCGGGCAGCTCGCCGTCGCCGTATGTGGAGCAGACCAACACGTGGAAGGTCGACCGGTCGAGGTCGGTCACGTCGTAGTCACCCATGTCGAAGACGCTGGGCTGGCAGTGTCCGCCGAGGGCGTCGGCCAGGTCGTAGGCCACGGCCTCGCTGGTACCGGACTCGGTGCCGTACAGGATGACGACGCGCATGGTGGTACTCCCTTCGCGATGGTGTGCCAGGACGATCAGTAGACGTCCCGGTGGTAGCGCCCTTCACGGCGCAGTGCGGCCACGTACTCGACGGCCCGCTCCCGGTCGCTGACCGCGTGCTCGGCGACGATGTCGACCAGTGTCGCGTCGACGTCGCCGGCCATGCGCTGGGCATCGCCGCAGACATACAGGTGTGCACCCGCATCCAGCCACGCGAGGAGGTCTCGGCCGTGGTCGCGCATACGGTGCTGGACGTAGACCTTGCCGGCCTGATCTCGGGAGAAGGCGAGGTCCATCCTGGTGAGCAGCCCGGATGCGGCCGCCTCGGTGAACTCGTCCTCATAGAGGAAATCGGCGGCCCGATTCCGATCGCCGAAGAACAACCAGTTCGGTCCCGACGCGCCGCGCAACCGGCGCTCCTGGAGGAACGCGCGGAACGGGGCGACGCCGGTGCCCGGTCCGATCATGATCACCGGAAGGTCGTCCGCGGGCAGACGGAAGCGCTTGTTGGGCAACATGAACGCGCCGCACCGTCTGTCCGGGCCGATCCGATCGGACAGATACGACGAGCACACCCCGCGGTGGTCGCGGTCTCCGGTGCGATAGGCGACGCCGGCCACTGTCAGGTCCAGGGTCTCGGCCGCGGCCAGCGGGCTGGAGGCGATCGAGTAGGCCCGGTGCACCAGCGGGTGCAGCAGCGTGATCAACCGCTCGGCATCGGGGCGCAGCCCGGGGACCAGATCGAACACGTCCAGGACGTCACGACCCCACAGCCAGCGGTCCAGTGCCTGGCGATCACCCGCGGCCAGCAGTGCCTCGATCTGCTCGCCGCCCGGATGGGTCGCGGCCTCCCGGAGCAGGTGCAGCGACGGCAGGGCGAGCTCTAGGTCGTGGGTGAGCACGTCGGCCAGCGTGCGGTCGACGGGATCTGCCGAACGCGGCCCGCGGCCGCCCGGTTGCAACATCTCCTCGCCGTCCAGTCCGAGACGCGTGAGCAGCGACGCGACCAGTGCCGGGTCGTTGACCGGCACGACGGCCACGGAGTCGCCCACCTCGAACGTCAGGCCGCTGCCGGCCAGATCCAGCGTGTAGTGCCGGACGTCCTTGGTCGACGCCGGACCCGTCAACCGGCGTCCGCCGAGCAACGCGGCGGCGAAGGGACGCTTGCGGTTCCAGGCCGGGGGAGTGCGTCGGGGCGGGCGCCCGGCGGGCTCGGCAATTGCGGTGAGGGCGGATCGGTGTGTCATCACGGGCCCCTCTCGGCTCCGGGCAACTCGACCAACGACTGCTGGGTAGAGCTAATTAAAGAAAAAATATCATCTAAATTGACGGGGTGGAACTGGCGGTGACGGCGGCGGGTACGTGACCGTCGTCATGGTTCATTCTCGTCGCGCCGCAGCACTGGGCGCGCGACCGCGCTCATCCGGTCAAAGGCTTGAGGCGCACGTGGACCGCGCCCAGCAGCGACAGCGGGTCGAGGTAGTCGCCGCCGCGCCGCAGTCCCCAGTGCAGGCACGCGGGGCGCGGGCAGCCGGGATGCCCGGTGGCGAGGGTTCCGATGGGGCTTGCCCGCCGGACCGTGTCGCCGGCGTGCACGCTCGGCTCGACCGGCTCGTAGGTGGTGCGCAGCCCGCCGGGGTGGTCGATCGACACGACACCGCGGCCGGCCACCGACCCGGCGAACGTCACGGTGCCGGTCCCCGCTGCACGGACGATGCCGCCGGGCGGCGCCGCCAGGTCCACGCCGCGGTGGCCCCGGCCGTAGCGGAACATCGGCCGGTCGAATCGGCGGGTGATCTCCGGTCGCGGCGTCAGCGGCCAGACGTAGGCGCCGGCCCGCGTCGAGTCCACCGAGACCTTCGCGTTCGTCGAGGTTGCGGTGGCCGCCGGTGCCGCCGGTGCCGGGAGCGCCGTCGGTGCCGCGGCCGGCGGCATCAGCGCCCACGCGGCGACCAGCGCGGACGCCATGATCGCCTCCGCCACCGCCATGCGCCCACCCTGCCGGTTGCGGCCTGCCCGAACGGGCCGTCGGACCGGGTTGTGGACAGCCGCGACCGCTCTCCACAGGCCGGCGGAGGGCCTTGACGGCGGCAGGCGTCCGGTCGCTGCCTGGCGATTGGGAGCGTGCGGTCGCAGGACGTACACTTACCCCGCGGTCTGTGCTTGCCCGCTCTTGGAGCGTGCGCGGACCGACTTCGCGCGTCCGCGCAGTATCACCGGCCCCCGGCTGGTCCCGCATCCCGCGGGTCCGAGGGTCTGCGGACGCCAGGGCGGCGATCACCCGATCGCGCGCGTCAACCGGCAACGAAAGTAAGAGGTACACAGCCATGGCTGTTGTGACCATGAAGCAGATGCTCGACAGCGGTACCCACTTCGGGCACCAGACCCGCCGCTGGAACCCGAAGATGAAGCGGTTCATCCTCACCGACCGCAACGGCATCTACATCATCGACCTCCAGCAGACCCTCACGTACATCGACAAGGCGTACGAGTTCGTCAAGGAGACCGTCGCGCACGGCGGCACCATCCTGTTCGTCGGCACCAAGAAGCAGGCCCAGGAGTCCATTGCGGACGAGGCCACCCGCGTCGGCATGCCCTTCGTGAACCAGCGCTGGCTCGGCGGCATGCTCACCAACTTCTCGACCGTCCACAAGCGCCTGCTGCGCCTCAAGGAGCTCGAGTCGATGGAGCAGACCGGTGGCTTCGAGGGCCGCACCAAGAAGGAAATCCTCATGCTCACGCGTGAGATGACCAAGCTGGACCGCACCCTCGGCGGCATCCGTGACATGGCCAAGGTGCCGTCGGCCATCTGGGTCGTCGACACCAACAAGGAGCACCTGGCGGTCTCCGAGGCCCGGAAGCTGAACATCCCGGTCATCGCGATCCTCGACACCAACTGCGACCCCGACCTCGTCGACTACCCGATCCCGGGCAACGACGACGCGATCCGCTCGGCCGCGCTGCTGACCAAGGTCGTCGCCTCCGCGGTCGCCGAGGGCGTGCAGGCCCGCGCCGGCCAGAGCGCCGACAAGGACGCCAAGCCCGAGGCCGGCGCCGGCGAGCCGCTCGCCGAGTGGGAGCAGGAGTTGCTCGCGCAGGCCGCGCCCGCGACCGACGAGGCCGCTGCCCCTGAGGCCGCTGCCGCCGAGGCCGAGGCCGAGGCTCCGAAGGACGCCACGCAGGAGTGATCCGCCGCGGGCGCACCGCGCCCGCCGGTTCACGACCATTCGACTTTCGACAAGGAGGATCGCCAGCATGGCGAACTACACCGCCGCCGACGTCAAGCGGCTCCGTGAGCTCACCGGCTCCGGGATGATGGACTGCAAGAAGGCGCTCGAGGAGACCGCCGGCGACTTCGACAAGGCCGTCGAGGTGCTGCGCATCAAGGGTGCCAAGGATGTGGGCAAGCGCGCCGAGCGCGCCACCGCCGAGGGCCTGGTCGTCGCCAAGGACGGCGTCATGATCGAGCTCAACTCCGAGACCGACTTCGTGGCTAAGAATGCCGAGTTCCAGGGCCTGGCCGACGCGATCATCACAGTGGCGGCCGCGGCCAAGCCGGCCGACCTGGATGCGCTCAAGGCGCTCGCGCTCGACGGTGCCACCGTCGACGCGGCCGTGCAGGCGCTCTCCGCCAAGATCGGCGAGAAGCTCGAGCTGCGCCGGGTTGTCTCCTACGAGGGCTCCGTCGCGACCTACCTGCACAAGCGTGCCTCGGACCTGCCGCCGGCCGTCGGCGTGCTGGTCGAGTACCAGACGGCTGAGGGCGGCGACGACGCGGCCGCGGCCGAGGCCGCGCGCGGCGCCGCCATGCAGATCGCCGCGATGAAGGCGAAGTACGTCACCCGCGACGAGGTCCCCGCCGACGTCGTCGAGAACGAGCGACGCATCGCCGAGCAGACCGCGAAGGAAGAGGGTAAGCCGGAGGCTGCGCTCCCGAAGATCGTCGAGGGCCGCGTCAACGGCTTCTTCAAGGATGTCGTGCTGACCGAGCAGTCCTCGGTGACCGACTCCAAGAAGACCGTCAAGGCCATCCTGGACGAGGCCGGCGCCACGGTCACCCGCTTCGCTCGCTTCGAGGTGGGCCAGCACTAGCGTCCCGGGCGTGGCGTCGCGGGGCGAACCTGCGCGGCAACCGCGCCTGATTGAGGCAAGATATGCGGGGCCATCTGAGGACTCTCGGTCCGAGGATGGCCCCGCAGTCGCATCATGCGGCCGACAACCGTTCTCGTGCAAGGAGAGAGATGACCGATCAGACCGACACCCGAGGCGGCTTCAACCGTGTCCTGCTCAAGCTGGGCGGCGAGATGTTCGGTGGCGGTCAGGTGGGCCTGGACCCGGACGTGGTGCACACGGTGGCCGCGCAGATCGCCGAGGTCGTGCGCGGCGGCGTTCAGGTGGCGGTCGTCATCGGCGGCGGCAACTTCTTCCGCGGCGCCGAACTTCAGCAGCGCGGACTCGACCGGGCCCGGTCCGACTACATGGGCATGCTCGGCACCGTCATGAATTCCCTTGCGCTGCAAGACTTCTTGGAGAAGCTCGGGATCGACACCCGCGTGCAGACCGGTATCACGATGGGGCAGGTCGCCGAGCCGTACATCCCGCGCCGCGCCGTGCGGCACCTGGAGAAGGGGCGCGTGGTGATCTTCGGCGCAGGCATGGGCATGCCCTACTTCTCCACCGACACCACCGCCGCCCAGCGGGCGCTGGAGATCGGCGCCGAGGTGGTGCTCATGGCCAAGGCCGTCGACGGCGTGTACGACGCGGACCCGCGGACCAACCCGGATGCGACCCGGTTCACCCAGATCACCCACCGAGAGGTGATCGAAAAGGGGCTCAAGGTGGCCGACGCCACCGCCTTCAGCCTCTGCATGGACAACGACATGCCGATGCTGGTGTTCAACCTTCTGGTGGAGGGCAACATCGCACGGGCCGTCTCAGGTGAGAAGATCGGAACACTGGTGCGTTCCTGACCGGTGCGTGACCCGCGGCCGTCCTGGCCGGCAACAGACCACGTCGGCAGTCGACCACGTCGGCACCCGACCAGGCGATTGACAACCATCGGAGGAATGTCGTGATCGACGAAGCTCTCTTCGACGCCGAAGAGAAAATGGAGAAGACCGTCGCGTCGGCCAAGGATGACCTCGGGGGAATCCGCACGGGCCGTGCCAACCCCGGCATGTTCAATCGGATCGCCGTCGAGTACTACGGCGCCATGACGCCGATCACGCAGCTGGCCAGCATCAACGTGCCCGAGGCGCGCCTGGTCGTCATCAAGCCTTATGAGACCGCGCAGCTGAACGCGATCCTGACCGCGATCCGCAACTCGGACCTCGGCGTGAACCCGACCGACGACGGCACGCTCATCCGGATCTCGGTGCCGCAGCTGACCGAGGAGCGTCGCCGCGAACTGGTCAAGCAGGCCAAGGGCAAGGGCGAGGACGCGAAGGTCGCGATCCGTAACGTGCGCCGCAAGGCCATGGAAGAGCTCAACCGCATCCAGAAGGACGGCGAGGCGGGCGAGGACGAGGTGGTCCGCGCCGAGAAGGACCTCGACAAGACCACGGCCAAGTACGTGGCCCACATCGAGGAACTGGTCAAGCACAAAGAGGGCGAACTGCTCGAGGTCTGAGCCGGCGGTGCCGGGCTGTCCGGTCGCGATCGAGGTAACCGAAATCAATCAGGTCGAAGTGTCAGGAGGCGCTGTGTCGTCAGGCGACGGAGCGACACAGAAGGGGGCAGGGGCGCCGGCATCCAGTTCCAAAGCCGGGCGTAACCTGCCGGCCGCCATCGGCGTCGGTGTGGGACTCGGTGCGCTCGTCATCTGCGTGCTGTTGTTCGCACCGACCGCCTGGGTCGCCGTCGTCGCGGTCGCCATCGCGGTGGCCACCTGGGAGGTCACCAAGCGGCTTCGTCAGGGCGGGATCAGTGTCCCGTTCGTGCCTCTGCTGATCGGCGGCCAGGCGATCGTCTGGCTGACCTGGCCCTACGGCGTGCGCGGCGCGTTCACCGCGTTCGGCGTGACCGTGGTGGTCTGCATGATCTGGCGGCTGCTTTCGCAGGGGCTGGACCGCAGGCCGGAGAACTACACCCGCGACATCGCCATCACCGTACTCGTCGCCGCCTGGCTACCGTTGTTCGCGTCGTTCGGCACGCTGCTGGTGTTCGCCGAACACGGTGGTGGCCGGGTGCTGTGCCTGATGATCGGCGTGGTCTGTTCGGACGTCGGGGGGTACGCGGCGGGCGTGCTGTTCGGCAAGCACCCGATGGTGCCTGCGATCAGCCCGAAGAAGTCCTGGGAGGGCTTCGTCGGGTCGCTGGTGGTCGGCACGATCGGCGGCATCCTCACGGTCACGTTCATCCTCGACGCGGCCCCGTGGATCGGCGCCGTGCTCGGCATCGTGCTGGTGCTCTCGTCGACCCTCGGTGACCTGGTCGAGTCGCAGATCAAGCGGGACCTCGGGATCAAGGACATGGGCACGCTGCTGCCCGGCCACGGCGGCATCATGGACCGGCTCGACTCGGCGCTGCCCTCGGCGGTCGCGACCTGGCTGGTGCTCGGCGCCCTGCTCTGACGGCCGGCTGCCGAGGCCGTCATACGGCGTGGTCGCCCTTCTTCACGGCCCGCCGGATCTGCAGGATCCGTGCGCCGCCGATCAATGCGGTCAGCAGCGCCCCGAAGATCGCGGCGAACAGCAGCGCCACACCCAGCGGCAGCTGGAAATGCCACGCGAAGATCTGCAGCGTCACATCGGTGAGGTTCTGCAGGATGAACACGAGCAGCACGATCAGGATGACGGCGCCGAGGATCAGCCCCGACCAGGCGCGGGCGGTGCGGGTGTCGCGGACGCGTTCGAGCCCGCGCGGGCGGGGCCCCGGTTCGGGTGCCGGCGTGGTGTCCGGGGCCGGCTGAGCGGTTCCGGCTGACTGGGGGTCCGGTTCGTCGACGGGCATGTTCCGATCTTGACGCACCGCAGCTCGGTGCGGGGGCCGAAAGAGCCGTTTCGGCCCGGTCGGTGCAGACGGGGTCTCGGGCAGAATCCGTCATCCGATGCGATCTGGAACAATCGAGTAATCATGTCTACCTCCCTCCCGCTCGTGTTCGATGCCCCGCGCCGCGGCATGCCGCCGCGTCACCTCGCCGACCTGGACGCCGCCGGCCGCAAGGAGGCCGTGCAGGAACTGGGACTGCCCGCCTTCCGGGCGGACCAGCTGGCCCGGCAGTACTACGGCCGGCTGGTCGCCGACCCGCAGCAGATGACCGACCTGCCGGCCGCGCTGCGCGAGCAGGTCGGGCAGGCGCTGTTCCCGCCGCTGCTGACCCCGGTCCGGGACATCGCCTGCGACGACGGCACCACCCGCAAGACGCTGTGGCGGGCCGGTGACGGCACCCTGCTCGAGTCGGTGCTGATGCGCTACACGGACCGGGCGACGCTGTGCATCTCCAGCCAGGCAGGGTGCGGCATGGCGTGCCCGTTCTGCGCGACCGGCCAGGGCGGACTGCAGCGCAACCTCTCGACCGGGGAGATCGTCGACCAGGTGCGGGCCGCGGCCGCGGCCATGCGGGACGGCGAACTGCCCGGCGGTCCGGGGCGGCTCTCGAACGTGGTGTTCATGGGCATGGGCGAGCCGTTGGCCAACTACAAGCGGGTGGTCGCGGCGGTGCGGCGGATCACCGATCCGGCACCGAACGGGCTGGGACTGTCGCGCCGCTCGGTGACGGTGTCCACGGTCGGGCTCGCGCCCGCGATCAGGCGGCTCGCCGACGAGGATCTCGGCGTCACCCTCGCCGTCTCGCTGCACACCCCGGACGACGAGCTGCGCGACACGCTGGTGCCGGTGAACAACCGGTGGCCGGTCTCCGAGGTGCTCGACGCCGCGCGGTACTACGCCGACAGGTCGGGCCGGCGGGTGTCGATCGAGTACGCGCTGATCCGCGACGTCAACGACCAGCCGTGGCGTGCGGACATGCTCGGGAAGAAGCTGCACAAGGCACTAGGCCCGCTGGTGCACGTCAACGTGATCCCGCTCAACCCGACCCCGGGCAGCGAATGGGACGCGGCACCCAAGCCGGTCGAGCGCGAATTCGTCCGCCGCGTCGAGGCCGCCGGCGTGGCCTGCACCGTGCGTGACACCCGTGGCCGGGAGATCGCCGCGGCGTGCGGCCAGCTCGCCGCCGAGGAGGCGTGAGGGTCGCACCACTCATCCAGACAGCGCAGCGGCGCCGGACCACGAGGTCCGGCGCCGCTGCGCTGCGTCAGTGTGCGGTCAGCGATTCCACTTGCTGCGCTTGCGGACCGAGTCCCACACGAGGATCACGACGAGCAGGATCGCGAAACCGATCAGGTACAGGTCCTCGACGTGGCCGTGCTGGTTGCCGATGATCATGAGCAGCAGGAACGCTGCGAAGAACCAGCCGAAGAATTTGAACGTCTTGGTGGCGTGTCCGTGCCAGCCCCAGCCGACCGAGGGCTCGTCGACGGGGTCGACCTTGGAGGCCTTGACGGCATCCTCGAGGGTGGGGTGCTCCAGTTGCTTGCTGGCCACGGTCGATCCTCCTGATGGTGCGAAGTGTTGCACATATGTTGGCACACTCCGGCCCTCAATACGACAACGGGTCGTACACGGTGTGGTGATCGAGCAGGGCCCGGGCGATGGGCAACAATGGTGGCGTGAGTCCTACACGCGTCCTGCTGCTCGGCAGCACCGGCTCGATCGGCACCCAGGCCCTCGAGGTCATCGCCGCCAATCCCGACCGTTTCGAGGTGGTGGGTCTGGCGGCCGGCGGCGCCGATCCGGCCTTGCTGGAGCGGCAGGTGCGCGCGACCGGCGCGAAGCACGTGGCCGTCGCCGACCCCGCCGCCGTGCTCGACGCGCCCGCGACGGTGCTCACCGGTCCCGACGCGGCGACCGAACTGGTCGAGACGGTCGACGCGGACGTCGTGCTCAACGCACTGGTCGGTTCGCTGGGACTGCGGCCCACGCTCGCGGCGCTGGCGTCCGGCGCCCGGCTGGCGCTGGCCAACAAGGAGTCGCTGGTCGCCGGTGGCCCGCTGGTGACCGCCGCCGCCGCGCCGGGCCAGATCGTGCCGGTCGACTCCGAGCACTCCGCGCTCGCGCAGTGCCTGCGCGGTGGCACCGCGGGCGAGGTCGCGAAGCTGGTGCTCACCGCCTCGGGCGGGCCTTTCCGTGGCTGGCGTGCCGAGGACCTCGAGTCGGTGACCCCGGAGCAGGCCGGGGCACACCCGACCTGGTCGATGGGGCCGATGAACACGCTCAACTCCGCGACCATGGTCAACAAGGGACTCGAACTGATCGAGACGCACCTGCTGTTCGGGGTGCCGTACGACCGCATCGAGGTCACCGTGCACCCGCAGTCGATCGTGCACTCGATGGTCACCTTCACCGACGGCTCGACGCTGGCCCAGGCCAGCCCGCCCGACATGAAGCTGCCCATCGCGCTGGCGCTGGGCTGGCCCGACCGCATCGCCGGTGCGGCCACGGCGTGCGACTTCTCCGCGGCGTCGACCTGGCAGTTCGAGCCGCTCGACGCGTCGGTGTTCCCGGCAGTCGACCTGGCCCGGCACGCCGGCACCACCGGCGGCACGATGACGGCCGTCTACAACGCGGCGAACGAGGAGGCGGCGAAGGCATTCCTCGACGGCCGGATCGCCTTCCCGTCGATCGTGCGCACGGTCGAGCGGGTGCTCTCCGACGGCGGTCAGTGGTCGGCGGCGCCCGGTACCGTGGACGACGTGCTCGCCGCCGAGGGCTGGGCGCGTTCGCGCTCCCGCGAGCTGGTCGATCGAGAGGTCTGAACTCCGCATGGTCTTCGTCTTCGGCGTCGTGCTCTTCGCGCTCGCCATCGGCATCTCGGTCGCACTGCACGAATGTGGGCACATGTGGATGGCGAAGGCCTTCGGCATGAAGGTCCGCCGCTACTACATCGGCTTTGGTCCGAAGATCTTCTCATTCCGTCGCGGTGAGACCGAGTACGGACTCAAGGCGATCCCCGCGGGCGGGTTCTGCGACATCGCCGGCATGACCGCGCTCGACGAGATCGAGCCCGACGAGATCAGCCGGGCGATGTACAAGCAGGCCGCGTGGAAACGGATCATGGTCATGCTGGCCGGTGTCGGCATGAACATCGTGCTCGGCATCGCGCTGATCTACACGATGGCGATGGTCTGGGGCCTGCCCGACCTGAACGCGACCCCCAAGGTCACCGTCGACCAGACCACCTGCATCCCGGCCACCCAGACCGCCGACGGCAAGCTGGCACCGTGCACGGGGACGGGCCCGGCCGGGGTCGCCGGCGTGCGGCACGGCGACGTGATCACCTCCGTCGACGGCACCGCCGTCAGCGACGGCAGTGCGCTGGCCAAGCAGGTCAAGCAGGCGCACGACAGCGTGACGCTCGGCATCGACCGCTCGGGTGAGCACCTGACCGTCACGGTGCCGATCGAGCAGGTCCAGCGCTACACCGCCCCCCAGAACGGCAAGCCGGCCGAGCCGGTGAACGTCGGCATGATCGGCATCTCGATGTCAACGGTGATGCCGGCGTGGGGGCAGTACAACGCGCTCAGCGCCGTGCCGGCGGCGTTCGGGTTCACCGGCGACCTGGCGGTCAAGAGCTGGGACGGCCTGATGAGCTTCCCGCAGAAGATCCCGCCGCTGTTCGACTCGATCACCGGCGGTCAGCGTAGCGACGACACCCCGATCAGCGTGGTCGGGGCCAGTCGGATCGGCGGCGAGTTCGCCGAGCAGGACGCCTGGTCCGGGTTCGTGCTGCTGCTGGCCCAGCTGAACTTCTTCCTGGCGCTGGTGAACCTGCTGCCGCTGCTCCCGTTCGACGGCGGCCACATCGCGGTCACCGTCTACGAGAAGGCCCGTAACGCCATCCGGCGCTCGCGCGGGCTGTCGATCGGCGCACCGGTCGACTACACGAAACTGATGCCGGTCACGTTGACGGTCGTGGTCCTGCTCGGCGGAATTATGCTGTTGACGGTGACCGCGGACATCGTGAACCCGATTCGGCTCAACTGATTCGAGATCGACAGAAAGAAGGATGGCAGTGACGACTCCAGTCGGATTGGGCATGCCCGCCGGACCGGTACCCGTCCTCGCGCCGCGGCGTCAGACCCGGCAGTTGCACGTGGGATCGGTGGGTGTCGGCAGCGACTTCCCGGTGTCGGTCCAGTCCATGTGCACGACGAAGACCCACGATGTGAACGCGACGCTGCAGCAGATCGCGGAACTGACCGCGTCGGGCTGCGACATGGTCCGGGTGGCGTGCCCGCGTCAGGAGGACGCCGACGCGCTGGCCACCATCGCCAAGAAGAGCCAGATCCCGGTCATCGCCGACATCCACTTCCAGCCTCGCTACATCTTCGCCGCGATCGATGCGGGCTGCGCGGCGGTGCGGGTCAACCCCGGCAACATCAAGGAGTTCGACGGCCGGGTCAAGGAGGTCGCGCAGGCCGCCGGGGCCGCAGGCATCCCGATCCGGATCGGCGTCAACGCGGGCTCGCTCGACCCGCGTCTGCTCGAGAAGTACGGCAAGGCGACCCCGGAGGCATTGGTCGAGTCCGCGCTGTGGGAGGCGGGCCTGTTCGAGGAGCACGGCTTCGGCGACATCAAGATTTCGGTCAAGCACAACGACCCGGTGATCATGGTGGAGGCCTACCGTCAGCTGGCGGCGCAGTGCGACTACCCGCTGCACCTCGGGGTGACCGAGGCCGGTCCCGCGTTCCAGGGCACCATCAAGTCGGCGGTCGCGTTCGGCGCGCTGCTCTCGCAGGGCATCGGCGACACCATCCGCGTCTCGCTCTCGGCGCCACCGGCCGAGGAGGTCAAGGTCGGCGCCCAGATCCTGCAGTCGCTGAACCTGCGCCCGCGCAAGCTCGAGATCGTCTCCTGCCCATCGTGCGGGCGCGCGCAGGTCGACGTCTACACGCTCGCGAACGAGGTCACCGCCGGGCTCGAGGGCCTCGAGGTCCCGTTGCGGGTCGCGGTGATGGGGTGCGTCGTCAACGGTCCGGGCGAGGCGCGCGAGGCCGACCTCGGCGTCGCCTCCGGCAACGGCAAGGGCCAGATCTTCGTCAAGGGCAAGGTCATCAAGACGGTTCCCGAGGCGCAGATCGTGGAGACCCTCATCGAGGAGGCCATGCGCATCGCAGAGGAGATGGGCGCCGACGCCGAGGGCGGCGATGCGACCGGTGGCGCACCGGTGATCACCGTCGGCTGAGCCGGGCGTCCGCAGGCCGGGCGGAAGCCGGGCACGATCGACCCGATCGTGGCAATCTGGAAGCCGGTGGTTCGACTCGATCTAGCGCGGCAGGATGACAGTGCTCAAGCTTCTGGGGGCCAGGCCCCTCGGCTTTCGGGATACGGCGGCGGTGCTGCGCGCCCTCGACGAGGACCCGATCGGCTCGTGCATGGTCGCGGCCCGCGTGCAGCGCCGCGGGGTCAACCGGGCCGCGCTGCGTGGGGAACTGTGGAGCCGCGGCCGTCCCGCACAGTCGCTGTGCTATTCCGGTGCGAATCTGGTGCCGCTGCTCGGCGACCACGAGGACCTGCGCGCGTTCGCCGACCGCGCCTGCCGGGGCCCGCGGCTGTGTTCGTCGCTCGTCGGGCGGTCCGATCTGGTGCTGCCGCTGTGGGACCTGCTCGAGGCGGAGTGGGGCCCGGCACGGGAGGTCCGCGCAGAGCAACCGCTGCTGGCGCTGTTCGGCAACTCGTTGGTGCCGCCGGATCCGCTGGTGCGGCGCGTTCAGCTCGACCAGGTCGAACCGTATCTCGAGGCCGCGATCGCGATGTTCATCGAGGAGGTCGGGGTCGACCCGCGGGCGCACGACGGTGGCCGCGGATACCGCAGCCGGGTCGTCGACCTCATCGCCGAGGGCCGTGCCTGGGCGCGGTTCGAGGACGGGCAGGTGGTGTTCAAGGCCGAGGTCGGGTCGCTGTCCGATCAGGTCGGGCAGATCCAGGGCGTGTGGGTGCGTCCGGAACTGCGTGACGGCGGCTTCGGGTCACGGGGCACCGCGACTGTGGCACAGGCGATCCAGGACTCCGGGCGCACCGCGAGCCTGTACGTCAACAGTTTCAACCGCGCCGCACGCCGTGCCTACGAGAAGATCGGTTTCACGCAGGTGGCGAGATTCGCCACCGTGCTGGTGGACTGACGGCGCCCCGGTGCGCTGACCCAGGGTGCGCTGGGATCGCCCGCCGCACGCGCGGATCCGATTGGTGCGCCGCCCTATGATGACCGCGATGAGATCGCGTGTCCCCACCCCCCGTTCGCTGCCGGCGCTGCTCGCCGTGCTGACGATGTTCGCCGCCGCCTGCGGGCTCGCCGGCTGTTCCGCCGCCCCCGACACCGCAGGCTCTGCGGCGCAGCGGTTTCTGGACCGTTTCGAGGCGCGGGACACCGACGCGGCCGCCGAGCTGACCGACCAGCCGGACACGGCGAAGACCGCACTGGACGCGGCCTGGTCGGGCCTGCAGGCGCAGTCGCTCAAGGCGACGGTCGGGGCGGTCCGCGCGAACGGCGACACCGCGACCGTCGGCTACACCTACGAGTGGCACCTGCCGAAGGACCGCATCTGGACCTACAGCGGCGATCTGCAGATGGGCCGCAAGGGCGGCCGATGGGGCCTGCGGTGGACGTCCACGGACCTGCACCCGAATCTCGGTGCGACACAGACGATGGCGCTGCGTGTCTCCGATCCGCCGCGCGCCCCCGTGCTGGGCCGCGACGGGGTGCCGGTGCTGGTGCCCGGTACGGCCGTGCAGGTGCTGCTCGACGCGCGCAACGCGGGCAACCTGCCGTCGACGGCGACGACACTGGCCGGGGCGCTCTCGCGCTTCGACCCGACGCTGACGCCGCAGGCGCTCGCCGAGTCCGCCTCCGCGCACCAGGGCGCGTATGCGGTGATCACCCTGACCCCGGACGACTACCAGCAGGTCAAGCCGATCATCTACGACCTTCCGGGCGTGCGGTTCTCGGAACAGGCCACCATGGTCCCCGCGTCGCCGGCGTTCGCGAACGACACGGTCGAGGAGATCGAGAAGGTCGTGGTCGACGATGTCGACGGCAAGGCCGGCTGGCGGGTCGTCACGGTCAACCCCAACGGCGTCGACGTGGACGTGCTCACCGACACCGCCGCCCAGCCGGCGCCGGCCATCTCGGTGAGCCTCGACGGTCAGGTCCAGGAGGCGGCGCAACAGGCCGTCGACGCGGTCGGCGGGCATGAGGCGGTGCTGGTGGCGATCCAGCCGTCCACCGGACAGATCCTCGCGGTGGCCCAGAACGGGTTGGCCGACAAGCAGGGGCCGATCGCGCTGCAGGGGTTGTTCCCGCCCGGGTCGACCTTCAAGATCATCACCGCCGGGGCGGCGATCGACGCGGGTCTCGCGGGCCCGAACACCGCGCTCGGCTGTCCGGGGACCGTCACGATCGGCACCCGCACGATCCCGAACTACGACGAGTTCTCGCTCGGCACCGTGCCGATGAGCACCGCGTTCGCGCGCTCGTGTAACACGACCTTCGCGAAGCTGGCCAGTCAGATGAAGCCGGACGCGCTGACCCGGGCGGCCGCGCGGTACGGCATCGGCGTGAACTACACCGTGCACGGCATCACCACCGACACCGGGAAGATCCCGCCCGCAGCGGATCTGGTGCAGCGCACCGAGGACGGCTTCGGTCAGGGCAAGGATCTGGTCAGCCCGTTCGGGATGGCGCTCGCCGCGGCCACCGTCGCGCACGGTTCCACCCCGGTGCCGCAGCTGATCAACGGCGTTCCGACGACCGTCACCGGCGGCCCCGGCGCGCCGATCAGCCCGGCCATGGTCGACGGTCTGCGCCCGATGATGCGCGAGGTGGTCACCAGTGGCACCGGCGCGGCGATCGCCGGGGAGGGCGAGGTGTACGGCAAGACCGGTGAGGCCGAGATCGACGGCGGTTCGCACGCCTGGTTCGCCGGCTACCGCGGCGACCTCGCATTCGCGACGCTGATCGTCGCGGGCGGCAGTTCCGACAACGCGGTCGGGGTCACCAAGGCCATGTTCGACGCGCTGCCCGACGGCTACCTGGGCTGACCGGCACTCAGTGCGGCGCGGCCGCGCCGCGGGCGCGGCGGGTCAGGCGCCCGACCGCGAACAGCACCAGCAGCGTGGCCGTCAGCAGCAGCGTGGTGTCGGCGGCGGCCAGCAAGACCTGTCCCCGGTCGGTGAGCCCGAAGATGCTCACCGGCAACGTCTTCCAGGTGGCCGGATAGACCATGATCGTCGCGCCCAGCTCGCCCATCGACAGAGCGATCGCCAGGCCGGCGGCGGCGCCGAGGGTCGGGGTCAACATCGGCAGGGTGATCCGCAGCAGCACCCGCACCGGTCCGGCGCCGAGCGACTCGGCCGCTTGCCGGTAGGCCGGGTCGAGGCGGTCCAGGGCGGCCGAGACGGCGCTGAACGAGAAGGCCAGCACCAGCACCGTGTGGGCCAGGATCACGATCCACTTGGTTCCGCCCAGGAGCAGCGGGCGCTCGTTGAACGCGATCAGCAGTCCCAGGCCGATCGCCACCGAGGGGACCGCGACGGGCAGGTGGAACACCGCGCCGGTGAGTGAACGCAACCACCGAGGTGACCGGCGCGCGGCGAGCGCCGCCCAGGTCCCGACCACCAGCGCGATCGCGCCGGCGAGCACCGCCGTCTGCAGGCTCACGGTCAGGCTCGCGAGGTTGTCGTCCGACAGCGCCGCCGACAGGTTCCGGGTGCCCAGGTCCGAGGGCAGCGGGCCGGTCCAGGAACCGGCGAGCGCGGCGGCGACGACAGCGGCGATGGGTGCGACGAACACCACTGAAACGACCAGGAGGAAGACGGTCAGCAGTGCGGATCTAGAGCGCCGGGTCCACAGCAGCACGGCGGTCTCCTCTCGTTCGGGTGGCGGCGAGCCGGGTGGAGGCGAGCCGGCTCGCGCAGTAGAGCAGCAGCGACAGCGCGACCTGAACGGTGGCGATCACGGCCGCGCCCGGCAGGTCGAAGGTGACGATGCCGTGGGTGTAGATGAGCACCGGCAGGGTCACGACGTCCTTCGCGCCGGTGAATAGCACGATGCCGAACTCGTTGAGCGTCAACAACAACACCAGCGACGCGCCCGCGGCCATCGCCGGCCACGCCTCCGGGAGCACGACCGCGCGCAGCACGCGCAGCGGTGAGGCGCCGAGACTCGCGGCGACGTCGAGTTGCTCGCGGGGGATCTGGCCGAACGCGGCCAGCACGGGTCGCACCACGAACGGGGTGAAGAAGGTGATCTCGGCCGCGATCACCCCCAGCGGGGTGTTCACGAAGCGCAGCGGTCCGTCCGTCGCCCCGGTGAGATGGGTGATCAGCGCGTTGACCGCCCCCGCCGAGCCGTAGAGGAACGTGAAAGCCAGCGTGATCAGGAACGACGGCAGCGACAGGACCGTGTCGATCAGCCGGCCGATCAGCTGCGCCCCCGGGAACGGGACGAAGGCGAGCATGAGCGCGAGAAACGTGCCCAGCACCAGCGCCCCGGCGGTCGACGCGACCGCGATCTCGACGGTGCGCCACAGGGCCGTGCGGAATGCGGCCGTGCCCAGCACCCGCGACCACGTCGCCCAGCTGCGTTCGCCGTCGTCGGCGACAGTGGATTCGGTCAGCACCCGGACCAGCGGAAACACGGCGAACCCGGCGACCAACACCAGCGGCGGCAGCACCCACAGCCCGCGGGGGCGGTGCGCGCGAGGGCTGGAGACAGGGGCGTCGGTGCGGGTGGCGGAGTCGAGGACGGCGGTCACGACACCGCCCCCGGGCCCGGCACCAGCACGGCGCCGCGTTCGGGGAACCGGATCCCGACCTCGGTGCCGACCGGCCGCTCGTCGTGGCCGGCGACGTCGACGTCGACCGGTGTCTGCGGCAGGCCGGGCAGTGTGATCGTCACCCGGGTCGACGCCCCCCGCCACACACTGGCGACGATGCGCGCCGGCAGCGCGCCACGCTCGCCGGGGGAGGTGAGTGTGACCGCGTGCGGGCGCAGGCACAGCAGTACGGCGGCCTGCGACTCCCAGTCCGTGCGGCCGAGCACCGGCTGCGGGGCGTACGCGGTGACCGGCACCCCGCCGACCGTCACCAGCGCCGAGGTACCGATCACACGGGTCACCGTGCACGGCAACAGGTTCGCACCGCCCAGGAACTCGGCGGTGAAGCTGCTCGGCGGGCGCTTCCACAGGTTCTCGGTCGTGTCGACGTCTACCAGCCGCGCGTCCCGCATCACCGCGATCCGGTCGGCGAGCGCGAGCGCCTCGGACTGGTCGTGGGTGACGTACAGCATCGCGGTGTCCGGCAGCGCCGCCCGCAGCTGCTGCAGTTCGGTGATCATCGACCGGCGCAGTTGCGCGTCCAGGGCTGCCAGCGGCTCGTCGAGCAGCAGCACCTTTGGCCGGATCGCCAGCGCCCGGGCGATCGCCACCCGTTGCTGCTGACCGCCGGACAGTTCGCCCGGCAGCCGCGTGCCGTAGGCGGACATGCCGACCATCGCCAGCGCGTCCGAGACCCGGCCGGCGATCTGCGCCCGCGGCACGCGGTGCGCCCGCAGCCCGAACGCGACGTTCTCGGCGACCCGCATGTGCGGGAACAGCGCATAGGACTGCACGACCACACCGATGCCCCGCTTGGCAGGGGGCAGGTCGGTGACGTCGCGGCCGTCGAGGCGCACCGCGCCCGCGCTCGGCCGGACGAACCCGGCCAGGGCCTTGAGCGCGGTGGACTTGCCGGAACCGCTGGGGCCGAGCAGTGCGACGGTCTCGCCGCGGGCGACGCGCAGGTTGAAGTCGACCAGCGCCGCACCGGCACCGCGACCGCGGCCGTAGGTGACGCCGACCCTGTCGAAGACGATGGCAGGCTCGGTCGCGGACGCCGTGGCCGACTGCCCGCGCGCGCCTCGGACGGCGGTGCGCAGGGACGACAGTCTCGACACGTCAGCCACCGATCGCCTGCTGGTAGGCCGCGACGTCGCCGTCGAGCGAGCCGAGCACGTCGTTCCAGTTCGGCGTCCACACGTCGACCCCGGCGAGCACCGTGGCCGGGCTGTTGGGGTCGGTTGGGTCGGCGCCCGATGTGGGGTCCGCCGTCTCGCGCACGTCCGGCCGCACCGTGACGCCGAGCGCCTGGCCGGTTATCTGCTCCTGCGCCTTCTTCGAGAGCAGGTAGGCCATCAGCTGCCGGGCCTTGTCGGCGTGCGGAGCGCCGGTGGCCAGGCCCATCACGTACGGCAGCGCGACGGTGGTGCGCTTGCCGGCGGCGTCGGCGGGGAAGAAGATCCGGAACTTCGAGCCGTCGTCCTTGATGGACGCGAGGTTCATCTGGACGTCGCCGTTGGCGACGAGCAGTTCGCCGTTGCTGACCTTGGGCTGCAGCTTGCCGGTCGACGAGGACGGCCCGACGTTGTTGGCCTGCAGCCTGCCGAGGTAGTCGAGGCCGCCCTGGGTGCCCATCAGGTGTTGGGCGAGCAGCAGCACCGCGGTGCCGTCGCCGGCCTGACCGGGCGTGGAGTACTGCAGCTTGCCCTTGAACCGCGGCGCGAGCAGGTCGTCCCATGTCTTCGGCATCGGGTCCGCGCCGGGGTTCGCGATGAACGAGAGGTAGTTGTCGACCACCGAGACGTACTTGCCCGCCGGGTCCTTCGACGCGGCCGGCACCGCGGCGGTGTCGACGCCGCTGGGCTGCAGAAGTCCCTCGGCGTCGGCCTTCTGGATGAACGGCGGCAGCGTGACGACGACGTCGGCCTGCGGGTTGGACTGCTCCTTCTGCACCCGCGACACGACCTCGCCGGACCCGGCCTCGACGAGGTTCACGGCGATGCCGGTCTCCTTGGTGAACTCGGCGAACTGCGGCTTGTACCAGCTCGACAGTCCGTCGGCGCTGTAGACGGTCACGGAGCCGGCGGCGTTGCCGGCCGCGCTGCCGGTGCCCCCGCACGCGGTCAGGGAGATCGCGGCCGCGGCGGCGAGGGCCAGGGCGGTGACGGTGGAGCGCACACGCATGGGTCGGATTCCTTCTGTTCGGTGGTCGTCGGGTGTCTCAGGGGTGCAGCAGCAGGTCGGCGAACTCGCCGACCGACGGCACGATGTGCGTCGGGTCGGCGGCGCGCAACCGGCGTTCGTCGTGGGCGCCGGTGAGCGCGCCGGCGACGATGCTCGCGCCGGCGCGGCGGCCGCTGGTGACGTCGCCGGCGGTGTCACCGAGGACGGCGATGTCCGACACGTCGTCGATGCCCAGGCGCAGCAGCGCGGTCAGGACCAGGTCCGGGTAGGGGCGGCCGCGCCCGGCGTCGGCGGGGCACAACGTCAGGTCGGTCAGCGTGTGCCAGCCCAGCGCGGAGAGCAGCTTGTCCTGGGTGGTGCGGCTGAAGCCAGTCGTCAGCGCGACCTTCACGCCGGCCTCGCGCAGTGCGGTGATCGCCTCGGCCGCACCGGGAATCGCGGTCGCGCCGCCCTCGTCCACGAGCCGGTCGTACTCGGCCTCGAATGCACGGTTGGCGGCCTGGGCGCGGTCCTCGTCGCCGAACAGTGCGCGGAAGACGACGATCTTGGACTGGCCCATTGTGTCGAGGACGTACTTGCGGGCCGCGTCGGCCTCGGGTCCCGACTCGGGCAGGCCGGCGGCGGCGCCGGCGGCGGCGAACGCGCGCAGCACGAGTCCGTCGTCGGCGACGGTGGTGCCGGCCATGTCGAGGACGGCGAGTGTGATGGGTGGCATGGATTTCTCCTGTGGTTAGAGGCCGAGTTGGTCGGCGGTCTGTTCGGCGAGCGCGGGGCCGAGCGTCATGCCGCGACCGCCCGGGCCGGCGACGACCCAGATGCCCTCCGCCGGCTGGGCGCGGTGCACCAGCAGGGCTGCGTCCAGGCACTGGCTGTAGACGCCTGCCCAGCGCTTGACGACCGGCGGCAGGTCGCGGCCGAGGAACCCCTGGGCAACCTCGGTCAGGTGCCGGTAGGGGGCCTCGTCGACGTCGAAGTCGAACGGCTCGTCGTACTCGTGGGTGTCGCCGATGGTCAGACCGCCGTGCAGGCGCTGCACGCACAGCAGCTGCATGCGGTGCTCTGCCGCGGTGGGCTCCTGCGGCTGGGCGGCGCGCAGCGCGTCGAGTGCCGTGCCGGCGAACGCGGGGTAGTAGCGCAGGCTGTCGCCGTCGGCGATCGCGGTGCTCAAGACCTCGCCCAACGGCGCGGTCTGCATCATCTGCAGTCGCACCCGGCGCAGCGGCAGCTCGCCGGCCAGGTCTCGGGCCAGTCCGCCCAGGGCGGCGCCGGGGCAGACGATCACCAGGTCGGCGCCGAGCGTGCGGTCGTGGTCGTCGCGCAGGCGCACCCCGAGACCGGTGGTGGCGACCTCGCGGATCTCGGCGCAGGCGTGGAAGGTGTACCGGCCCGAGGCCTCGAGATGGCGGCGGATGGCGGGCAGTGCGACCCGGGATTCGACGGCGCCGTCGCGGGTGCAGTGCAGGCCCGCCAGGAATTTGCCGCGCAGTGCGGGGTTCACGGCGCGGACGGCGTCCGGGTCGAGCAGGGCGAAGCCGCGGGCGTCGGCGTCGGGGCGCGCGACCATGTCCTCGGCGACCGCGACCTCTTCGGGACTGCGCAGCAGCGTCATCGAGCCGGCCGCGCGGAAGCCGATCCCGGGCACGCGCCGGGACAGGTCGGCCCACAGTTGCCGGGACCGCAGCGCGGCGTCGAGTTCGTGGTCGGCGCGCCCGGACACCCAGACGAGGCCGAAGTTGCGTACGGTGGCGCCGCGCGCCTCGGGTTCGCGTTCGAACTGGACGACGGTGTGCCCGCGGCGGATCGCCTCGTCGGCGTGGGCGGTGCCGAGGATCCCGCCGCCGATGATCGCGATCCGGAGCGGGGCGGTGCGGTGAGGGCCGGTCGCTCGTGCTGCGCTGTGCATGGGACACAGCCTGGCGTTTGGTCTAGACCAGCTGGTGTTGCGGAGGCGAATGCCAGATGAACAATTGGTATAGACCAATATGGGTTAGGCTGGGCTGGTCGAGGGGAGGTGACCAGATGCCGAATTCGCCACTGCCCAAGTACTACCGGGTGCGTACCGGGCTCGAGGAACTCATCGCGGCCCGGTCCGAGGGCGAGGCCATTCCGGCCGAGCGGGAGCTGGCGGCGCGCTTCGCGGTCTCCCGGGAGACGGTCCGGCAGGCCGTGCACGATCTGCTGGTCGCCGGGCTGATCCAGCGGCGCGGTCGCGGCACCGTCGTGTCGAGCCCCAAACTGACCCAACCACTCTCGCTCGGTTCCTACACCGAGGGGGCGATCAGTCAGGGCCGGGTGCCGGGGCGTGAGCTTGTCACGTTCGAGGAGAAACCCGCGACGCCGGACCTCGCCGCGGCGCTTCGGATCGACGACGCGGCGCCGGTGATCCACCTCGAACGGGTGCTGCTGGCCGACGGGCAGAAGATCGGCCTCGAGAGCACCCACCTGCCGGCGGCCCGGTTCGCCGCGCTGGCGCGCACCTTCGATCCCGCCGTCTCGCTGTACGCGGCGATCCGCGCCACCGGTGTGGTGTTCGCGGCGGCGACCGAGCGGATCGAGACGGTGCTCGCGTCGCCACGCGAGGCTGCGCTGCTCGACTCGACGACCGCGACGCCGATGATCCTGCTGGGCCGCACCTCCTACGACCCGGCCGGGGTGCCGATCGAACGGGTGCGCTCGCTCTACCGCGGCGACCGGGTCGCGTTCGTGACGACCCTGCGCGAATGAGTCGCGACATGCCGCCCCGATCGGTTCCGTGATCGCGTTGTCCGACGCACAATGAGGACACGCGTTCATCACCGACGACGAAAGGGTGGCGGAAGTGAATCGGTTCGAGCTCCCGCAGACGTTGCGTCGATCCTCGAAGGAGGTGCAGACGGCATTCGCGACCGCACACGACAGCGCGGTCAGGCGCTTCGGTGAGGGCGACGAGGCCCAGCGCGCCGCCTACGGGGTCCTCAAGGAGAGTTACGAGCTGGCCACCGACCATTGGGTGCCGAAGCAACCCGAGTAGCGGGCCGACGCGCGGTCGGGCGCCGGTGCACGGGCGTTAGGCTCTTGGGCATGTCCGTTCGCACCGCGCTCGTCCCCGGAACCCTCTCACCGACCCGCTCGGTGCCCAAGAGCATCGCCAGGCCCGAGTACGCCTGGAAGCCCACCGCGAACGAGGGCAACGAGCCCTGGGTGCAGACGCCCGAGACCATCGAGAAGATGCGGGTCGCCTCGAAGATCGCGGCGCAGGCGCTGGCCGAGGCGGGCAAGGCCGTCGCGCCCGGCGTGACCACCGACGAACTCGACCGCATCGCACACGAGTACATGTGCGATCACGGCGCCTACCCGTCGACGCTCGGCTACCGCGGTTTCGCGAAGTCGTGCTGCACCTCGCTCAACGAGGTGATCTGCCACGGCATCCCGGACTCGACGGTGATCGAGGACGGCGACATCGTCAACATCGACGTGACCGCCTACCTCGACGGCGTGCACGGCGACACCAACGCCACCTTCCTCGCCGGAGACGTGTCCGAGGAGAACCGGCTGCTGGTCGAGCGCACCCACGAGGCGACCATGCGCGCGATCAAAGCCGTCAAGCCCGGCCGCGAGCTGAACGTGATCGGCCGCGTGATCGAGTCCTATGCCAACCGTTTCGGCTACGGCGTGGTGCGCGACTTCACCGGCCACGGCATCGGCGAGACCTTCCACAACGGCCTGGTCATCCTGCACTACGACCAGCCGAACGTGGAGACCGTGATCGAGCCGGGCATGGTGTTCACGATCGAGCCGATGATCAACCTGGGCACCGTCGACTATGAGATCTGGTCGGACGGCTGGACTGTGGTGACCAAGGACCGCAAGTGGACCGCGCAGTTCGAGCACACCCTCGTGGTCACCGAGTCCGGCGCCGAGATCCTCACCCTGCCGTGACGGCCCGGCCCGGCGCCGGTGTGCGGGGCGCCCTGCTGGTCGCCGGGACGACGTCCGACGCCGGCAAGAGCGTGCTGGTGGCCGGGCTGTGCCGGTCGCTGGTCCGCCGTGGGGTGTCGGTGGCGCCGTTCAAGGCGCAGAACATGTCCAACAACTCGGTCGTCACCCTCGACGGCGGCGAGATCGGCCGGGCCCAGGCGATGCAGGCCCACGCGTGCGGGCTCGAGCCGAGCGTGCGCTTCAATCCCGTGCTGCTCAAGCCCGGCAGCGACCGCCGCTCACAGCTCGTCGTGCGCGGCCGGGCGACCGTCGACGTGGGTGCCCGCGACTATGTGACGCACCGCCGCCGGCTGCGCGAGGTCGTCGCCGAAGACCTGGCCGCCCTGCGCGCCGAGTTCGACGTGGTGATCTGCGAGGGCGCCGGATCGCCGGCCGAGATAAACCTGCGCGCAACAGATCTGGCGAACATGGGGCTGGCGCGCATGAGCGACGTGCCGGTGCTGGTCGTCGGCGACATCGACCGCGGCGGCGTACTCGCGCACCTGTTCGGCACGGTCGCGGTGCTCGAACCCGAGGACCAGGCGCTGATCGCGGGGTTCGTCGTCAACAAGTTCCGCGGCGACCCCGCGCTGCTGGCGCCCGGACTCGACCGGCTGCGGGCGCTGACCGGACGACCGACGCTCGGGGTGATCCCGTTCGCGGAGAACCTGTGGCTCGACGCCGAGGACTCGCTCTCGGCGGTCGTCGACGCGCCCGTCGGACGTCCCGCGCCGCCGGTGGGGGACCGGTGGCTGCGGGTGGCCGCGATCCGGTTGCCGCGCGTGTCCAACGCCACCGACGTCGAGGCGCTCGCCTGCGAGCCGGGCGTCTCGGTGCGTTGGGTGAGCGATCCGGAGCGGCTGCTCGACGCGGACCTGGTGGTGCTGCCGGGTAGCAAGGCGACGGTGTCGGACCTGCAGTGGCTGCGGCGCACCGGGATTGCGCAGGCACTCGTCGGGCGGGCGGATGAGGGCCGCCCGATCCTCGGTATCTGCGGCGGCTACCAGATGCTCGGTGCCACGATCGACGACGGCGTCGAATCCTGCGCCGGTATCGTCGCCGGCCTGGGGCTGCTGGACCTGGACATCTCCTTCGAGGCCGACAAGGTGCTGGACCGCTCGTCGGGCGTCGGCGACGCGATCGGCGCCGGTATCCCGGTGTCCGGGTACGAGATCCACCACGGACGGGTACGCCGCAGCGGCGATGCGCCGCTGCTGCGCCACCACGACGGGCGCGCCGAGGGCAGCGTGCGGGGCGCGGTCTGGGGCACGCACTGGCACGGGCTGCTCGAGAGCGACGAGTTCCGCCGACTGCTGCTCACCGAGGTCGCGCGCATCGCCGGGCGGGACGGATTCGCCGTCGCGCCGGACACCTCGGTGGCGGCGGTGCGGCTCGCGCAACTCGACCTGCTCGCCGACCTGGTCGACGAGCACCTGGACACCGTGGCGGTCGACGCGCTGATCACCGGCGGCCCGACGCCGGGCCTGCCGGTGATCAACAGCGCACTGGGGTGATGCTGCCGGTCAGGGGATTGCGCGGCGCAGCACCCCGTAGGCACCCGCACCGGCCACCGCCGCGGCGGCCAGCGGGTACACGATCAGCGGCACCGCGACCGGCGGCCCGGTGAACAGGTCGGCGAACCCCGGCCACCACCCCTGCCAGGTGATGACGATCGCGACGACGCCGAGCACCAGCACCGCGCCCACCGACAGGCCCAGCATGCCCAGGCCCTTCCACCGCGTGTACACCGCACCGATCAGCATCGCCGCGAGTGCGAGCAGCATGCAGAACGCGATCGGCGCGCCGAGCTGCACCCCCGGGTTGTTGGACAGGTATCGCACCAGTCCGAAGAAGCGCATCTGCACCCCCCACCCGTTCGTGGCCGACTCGATCAGCGAGAGCAGATAGATGGCGAGTCCGGCGAGCACCGACTGGACAAGTGCGAGTGCCACTGTGCCGGTGAAGAACTCGCGGCGGGTTAGGCTCACGCCGAGGGCGAACGAGAACGCCTGGGTGGCGGCCATGTAGGCGGCGAAGTAGGTTCCGAGGAACGCGGCCAGCCCGCCGGTGCCGTTGAGCGCCTGCCCGGTGTCGACCAGGGCGAAGATGATCAGGTTGATGAGGAACGCCGACAGCCCCACCAGCACCGGCATGGCCACGAACATCACCGACACCAGGTGCATGCGGGCGGCGGCGAGGACGCGGCCGGCGGGCCGGGGCGGCGCCCCGAGGTCGACCGCGGCGAAGGCAGGGGTGGTGACGGTCAGGGGGGTGGTCACAGGGCACTCTCCTCGAGGTCGGGGCGGGCGGCGCCGGTGGTGTGGATCACGAGCTGCTGCAGCGAGATCGGTTCGATCTCCAGTCCCGCCGCGTGGGCGCGTGAGCGGTTCTCGTCGGACAACGGGGCATCGAGGGTGATGCGGGCGAACCCACCCAGGCGCTCGCGGTGCAGCACCGGCCGGAAGTCGGCGAAGTCCTCGGCCGCGGCGGCCGGACCGGTCACGACGAAGGCGCGCCCACGAAGGGTCTCGGCCTCCTCGTCGAGCACCAACTTGCCGTCGTCGATGACCAGCACGCGGTCGAGCAGGTCGCCGATCTCGTCGATCAGGTGGGTCGACAGGATCACCGTGCGCGGGTGTTCGGCGACGTCGGTGAGCAGTTGGTCGTAGAACATCTGGCGGGCGACGGCGTCGAGTCCGAGGTAGGGCTCGTCGAAGATGGTCAGCGGCGCGCGTGAGGCGAGTCCGAGGGTGATGCCCAGTGCGGACTGCATGCCGCGCGAGAGCTTCTTGACCTTGCGCCGCATCGGCAGCTTGTAGGTCGCCAGCAGCGAGTCGGCGAGGTCGGCGTCCCAGTTCGCGAACACCGCGGCAGCAGTGGCGATCACATGGCACACCCGGTGTTCGTCCGGGTAGCGCTGACCCTCGCGCACGAAGCAGGTCCGCGCAGCGGCCGCGGCATGCTCGTACGGATCGTGGCCGAAGACGCGCACCTGCCCGGAGCTCGGCCGGTCGTGCCCGGCGAGCATTTGCATCAGGGTCGTCTTGCCGGCGCCGTTGCGGCCGAGCAGGCCGTGGATCCGGCCGGGCTCGAGGTCGAAGGTCACCGAGTCCAGCGCGGTGGTCTTGCCGAAGATCCGGGTGACGCCGCGGACCTGCACCACGGAAGTCGTCGTCGGGTCAGGGGTGGTCATCGTGCTTCCTCCCAGTCGTCGAGCATCGTCTTGATCTCCCCGGTGTCGATGCCGAGCTTGCGGGCCTCGGCGAGCATCGGGTCCAGGTACTGCTTGGCGAAGGTGGCGCGACGGCGGAAACGCAGCGCGTCCCGTGCGCCTTCGGTGACGAACATGCCGATGCCTCGCCTCTTGTAGAGGACTCCGTCGGTGACCAACTGGGCCAAGCCCTTTCCCGCGGTGGCGGGATTGATCCGGTGGAACGCGGCCAGTTCGTTGGTCGACGGGACCTGCGTGTTCTCGGCCAGGGAACCGTCGATGATCGAGTTCTCGATCATCTCGGCGATCTGCTGGAACAGCGGCCGCCCGGCGTCCATCAGAAGCTCATCGGTTCATTAGTCATGTAATGAACCATAGAGCCGGGCGGGTGGGCACGCAAGAGCGGCGGGTCACAAGTGCGTCGGCGCCGGGCCGCACTCGCGTACGGTGTTCAGTCATGGAGTTGCGGAAGGTCACGGTCGGGGTCGTGCACGTGAGCGGTCCCGCGGACGGCGGGGCCGTGGTGGTGTTGCCCGGATCGGCGCGGTCGGTCGACGACTACGCGGAAGTCTGTGAGCGACTGCACAATTCGGGTCTGCAGACCTTCGTGCTGGAGTCGATCGGCGGGGTCGGGCACGAGGCGCTGATCGCGGCGCTCGACGAGCTGTCGCTGCGGTGGGTGCACCTGGTCGGTGACGATGACGGCGCGGACCTGGCATGGCAGGTGGCAGCGCGGCACTTCGGGCGGGTCAGCAGCCTGGTCGTCGCCGGGCACGCGCACCCCGCGGTCGCCGGAGCGGACGGCACGGTGCTGGACGCGACCTGCCCCGCGGTCGAGGTGGCGACCACGGTGGTGCTCGGCCGCGGCGACAACCGCGCACAGGCCTACGCGACAGGGCGGCACGCCTACTCGGAGTACCGGGTCGTCGAACTCGACGAGGTGGACACGGTGCCGTCGCAGGCCGCCGCCGAACTGGCGACCGAGATCGTGTTGCGCAGCAACCCCTGGTGACCGGCTAGAGATCCAGCCCCAGCAGCGCGTTCTCCACGACCTCGGGCAGCGCGGGATGGATCCAGTACTGCCCGCGGGCCATGTCCGCGACCCCCTGATCGAAACTCATCGCCTGGATCAGCGGCTGGATCAGCGTCGACGCCTGCGCGCCGATCAGGTGCGCGCCGACCAGGCGGCCGGTGTCGCGGTCGGCGATGAGCTTGCACAGCCCCTCGTGGTCCTCCATCGCCCAGCCGTAGGCGACGTCCGCGTACGACTGCACCTTGACGGCGACGTCGATCCCGCGGGCCCGTGCCTGCTCCTCGGTCAGCCCGACGGTCGCGATCTGCGGGTCGGTGAACACCGCCGACGGCACGAACCGGTGATCGGAGCTGCGCAGCGCCGCGTCGTCCGCGGCCGCCAGCAGGTTGTGTGCCACCACGCGGGCCTCGTGATTCGCGACGTGCTTGAGCTGGTGCTCGGAGCTGACGTCACCGAGCGCGAACACGCCCTCCGCGGTGGAGCGCTGGAACTCGTCGACCACGACGCGCCCGTCCGGATGCAGTGCGATGCCCGCCGTCTGCGGCGCCATCAGGTCGCCGTTGGGGCGGCGGCCGACCGCGACCAGCAGCGCGTCGCCGGCGACCACGGTGCCGTCGGCCAGCTCCACCTCGACCTGCGCTTCGGACGCTCCCGGCCGCACCGCGCGCACCGGATTCGCCAGGTGCACATCCCATTTCGCGCGGGCCAGCTCGGTGAAGTGCGCGGAGATCTCGGTGTCGAGGTGACGCAGCAGCGCGCCGCTGCGGGCGATCACCGACACCTCGCTGCCGAGCGCGGAGAACACGTGCGCGAACTCGGCGGCGATGAACCCGCTGCCGAGCACGATCAGGCGCCGCGGCAGTTCCGGCAGCCGCATCACGTCCTCGTTGGTGTAGTAGCGCACGCCGCTCGCGGTGACCTCGTCGGGGATCATCGGCCGCGAGCCGGCGGCCACCACGATCTGGTCCGCGGTGATGGTCTCGCCGGTCCCGGTGTCGAGGGTGCGCGGGCCGGTGAACCGGGCCCGGCCGGTGTAAACGGTCACGTTGGGGCAGTCGTGCATGCGGTAGCGCCGGCCGCCGTCGGCGATCGGGTCGATGCGGCCGAAGACCCGGTCGACGATGTCGGGCCAGCGGACCCCGGTGAACGAGGCGTCGACTCCGTAGCGGGAGGCGTGCTCGACCGCGCGGGCCACGTCGGCCGCGTAGACGAACATCTTCGTCGGGATGCAACCCACGTTCAGGCAGGTGCCGCCGAACGTGCCCTCCTCGAGCAGCGCCACCTTCTTGTCGGCGTACCGGTCGTCGAGAATGGTGTTGCCCGAACCGCTTCCGACGATCGCGATGTCGTAGTGGGTCATGCCCCGGCCCTCCCGCTCTGCGCGGGCGCACCGGCCTGCGGCGCGGCCTGCGGCGCGGCCTGCGGCGCGGCCTCGTAGATACCTGTGAGCCAGCGGTCGAGCTCGACGAACGCGCGTGCGCGCACCGGCTCGGTGGACAGGAACACGTCGTGGCGGGCGCCGGGCACCGGCACGATGGCCGTGCGGTCGCCGAGGCAGCCGGACCAGCGCGCGATCTGCCTGACGTCGAGCACCGCGTCGGCGACGTCCACCCGATCGGAGTAGTGGCTGGTGAAGTGGCTCAGGTCCGAGCGGAGCACCAGTGCCGGTACGCCGATGTCCAGGCCGCGGTGCAGGCGCGCATGGCCGGCGCGGACCGCGCGCAGCCATCCCGCCGTCACCGGGAACCCGGTCAGCGGCTTCCAGTCCAGGTGATAGTCCCATTCGCCGTGCGCCGACCGGTGCAGGCTCGAGCCGTAGGCGTTGCTCACGCCGGTCGGCAGCACCTGGTGCGGGCGGATACGGCCCAGCACGTCGACGACCGCGGTGCCCACGCTGCGCAGATACGCCGGACCCTGCAGGTCGAACCATGGACTGTTGAGCACGAGCCCCTTGATCCCGGTGCGCTCGGTACCGCCCGGCTGCCGGTTGAGGCGGTCCAGCCACAGCGGCAGGATCAGCCCGCCGGTCGAATGCGCGACCAGCAGCACGTCGGCGGGGGTGCCGGCGGTGGCGGCCAGCTCGGTGCGCACCAGCGTGACCGCGCGGCCGAGCTCCTCGTCGTACTCGGCGAGGTCGCCGACGAAGTGCGGTGTCTGGCCGGGGCGCAGCGACCGCCCGCACTTGCGCAGGTCCAGCGCGAAGAAGGCGTATCCGCGCTGCGCGAAGTGCTCGGCGACGTGCGTCTGGAAGAAGTAGTCGGTGAACCCGTGCACGTAGAGGACCGCGCCGCGGGTGACCTCGCCGTCGCGGGGCCGGTAGCGGATCAGCGTCGCGGCGACCTCGCCCTCGCCGTCCGGGTCGGCGCCGAGCGCGATGGTGAGTTTCTCGTAGCCGTCGCCCAGCTCATCGGGCATCCAGTTCGTCACAGATCACACCCTAGAACGGGTCGCGGCGGCCCGCTGGCAGGGCAGTATCGAATCCGGTGAACAAGCCGTCACGGACTGCCGAGTAACCTGGGCGACGCCAGTGGTGTGATCAGGAGCCGAGTGGCTGGTTCGAACGTCGGCGTGATCAAGCGAGGAAGTTGAACTCCAGTGTCGAGTGACAGGCAGGGTGTAGTGCCGCAGAAGACCGATGTCGTGCTCGTGGGTGCGGGCATCATGAGCGCAACGTTGGGCGTGCTGCTGCGCCGGCTGCAGCCGGAGTGGTCGATCACCGTCCTCGAGCGGCTCGATGCCGCCGCGGCCGAGAGCAGCGATCCGTGGAACAACGCGGGCACCGGACACTCGGCGCTGTGCGAGCTCAACTACACCCCGCAGAAGGCCGACGGCACGGTCGACATCACCAAGGCCGTCAACGTCAACGAGCAGTTCCAGGTCTCGCGCCAGTTCTGGTCCTACGCGGTCGAGAACGGCATCCTCCCCGCGCCGCGGGAGTTCATCAACCCGATCCCTCACATCAGCTTCGTGCACGGCGGCGATGACGTGAAGTACCTGCGCGCGCGTTACGACGCGCTCGCCAAGCACCCGCTGTTCGCCGGCATGGAGTACTCGGAGGACGAGGGCGAGTTCGGCCGCCGGCTGCCGCTGATGGCCGCCGGCCGCGACTACTCCGACCCCGTCGCGATCAACTGGTTCGAAGGCGGCACCGACGTCGACTTCGGCGCGCTCACCCGGCAGCTGCTCGCGCACCTCGGAAAGTCCGGCGCCACCATCGGTTTCGGTCAGCAGGTCACCAACCTGACCAAGCAGTCGAACGGCGACTGGCGGGTCGCCGTCAAGAACGTGCGCACCCACGAGCGCAAGACGATCGACGCGAAGTTCGTGTTCGTCGGCGCCGGCGGCGGTGCGCTGGCGCTGCTGCAGCGGTCCGGCATCGCCGAGGCCAAGGGCTTCGGCGGCTTCCCGGTCAGCGGTGAGTTCCTGCGCTGCACCAACGAGTCGCTGATCGGCCTGCACCAGGCCAAGGTGTACGGCAAGGCCGCCGTCGGCGCACCGCCGATGTCGGTGCCGCACTTGGACACCCGCGTCATCGCGGGCAAGCCGGGTCTGCTGTTCGGGCCGTACGCGGGCTGGTCGCCGAAGTTCCTGAAGAACGGCAAGATCACCGACCTGCCGCTGTCGGTCAAGCCGAACAACCTGCTCTCGATGCTCGGCGTCGGCGTCACCGAGATGGGCCTGACCAAGTACCTGATCGGCGAGCTGATGCAGTCCCCGGAGGACCGCATCGGCACGCTGTCGCAGTTCGTGCCCGAGGCCGACATCAAGGACTGGGAGCTGATCACCGCCGGTCAGCGCGTCCAGGTCATCCGCCGCAAGAAGGGCAAGGGCGGTGTGCTGGAGTTCGGCACGGCCGTCGTCAACGCCGAGGACGGCTCGATCGCCGGTCTGCTCGGTGCGTCCCCCGGCGCCTCGACCGCCGTCCCGGCGATGCTCGACGTGCTGCAGAAGTGCTTCCCGGCGGACTTCCAGCGCTGGCAGCCTGCGCTCAAGGAGATGGTCCCGTCGCTGGGCACCAAGCTTTCCGGCAACCCGGCGCTGTTCGACGAGGTGTGGCAGTGGAGCTCGAAGACTCTCGAGCTCAACCGCGAGCCCGTCCGCTCGGCCTGATCGCGGTCGCGGCACATGTCGGAGCCCCGTGACGGCACGGACATCGGTTTCCCGCTCAGCGCGATCGTCGGTCAGGACCAGCTGCGGCTGGCGCTGATCCTGTGCGCCGTGCACCCCGGTATCGGCGGTGTACTGGTGCGCGGCGAAAAGGGCACCGCCAAGTCCACCGCGGTGCGGGCGCTCGCGCAGCTGCTGCCGCCGGTGCTCGACGACCCGGCGGACGGTGCGGTCGCCCGCGCGCCGCGTCCGGCGCGGCTGGTCGAGCTGCCGGTCGGCGCCACCGAGGACCGAGTGGTCGGCTCACTCGACCTGGAGAAGGTGCTGCGCGACGGTGAGCGCGCCTTCCAGCCGGGTCTGCTGGCGGCCGCGCACCAGGGTGTGCTGTACGTCGACGAGGTCAACCTGCTGCACGACCACCTGGTCGACGTCCTGCTCGACGCCGCCGCGATGGGGCGGGTGCACATCGAACGCGACGGTGTCTCGTACAGCCACCCGGCGAAGTTCGTCCTGGTCGGGACCATGAACCCCGAGGAGGGTGAGCTGCGTCCGCAGCTGCTCGACCGGTTCGGGCTGGCGGTCGATGTGATGGCCTCGCGCGAGGTCGACACCCGCGTCGAGGTGATCCGCCGTCGGCTGGCCTACGAGGCCGACCCGGTCGCGTTCGCCCGCGACTACGCCGACGCCGACGCCGAGCTGGCGCGGCGGATCGTGCGGGCGCGCGCCCACTGTGCCGCGGTGGACCTGCCGGGTCGGGAACTGCGCCGCATCGCCGCGCTGTGCGCCGCGTTCGACGTCGACGGCATGCGCGCCGACCTGGTGGTGGCGCGCGCCGCCACCGCGCATGCGGCGTGGCGCGGCGTGCGGGAGGTCACCGAGCAGGACGTGCGCGTCGCCGCGGAGATGGCGTTGCCGCACCGTCGGCGCCGCGACCCGTTCGACGAGCCCGGACTCGACGCAGACGATCTCGACCAGGCGATGGAGGAGGCGGCCCGCGAGGCCGACCGGGAGCCGGAACCCGACCCGGATCCCGAGCCCGGCCCCGGCGGGGGCGGCGCGGACGAGTCCGGTGAGCAGTCGGCGGGCGACGGTCCGGCGGATCAGACCGGCGACGGTCCGGACGCGGACGAGCCGGCCGCCGCACCGCAGACCGCGCCGACGGGTGCGCAGGCCCCCGAGCAACAGGCTCCCGAACGGTCGACGTCCGAACCGTCGGCCCCCGACGCACCGACTCCCGGCGAGGGGACCGGGGCGGGGAAGGGCCCCGGCCGCACCATCGAGTTGCCGGGCCGACCGTTCCGCACCCGGCTGCTGCAGATCCCCGGCATCGGCGAGGGGGCCCCGGGGCGCCGCTCCCGGGCCCGGTCGACGCGCGGGCGCTCGGTCCGCCCGACCCTCGAGCCGGGCCACGGCCTGCACCTGGTCGGCACCCTGTTCGCCGCCGCCGAACACCAGGTGGCGCGTGGTCGCCACGGTGGTCGGATGATGTTGGCGCCGAAGGATCTTCGCGGCGCGGTCCGCGAGGGCCGCGAGGGCAACCTGGTGGTGTTCCTCGTCGACGCGTCCGGATCGATGGCCGCGCGCGACCGGCTGACCGCGGTGGCCGGCGCGGTGGTGTCGCTGCTGCGTGACGCCTACCAGCGCCGCGACAAGGTCGCCGTCATCTCGATGCGCGGGGCGGACGCCGAGGTGCTGTTGCCGCCCACGTCGTCGGTGGAGATCGCGGTGCGGCGACTCGCGACCATGCGCACCGGCGGCAGAACGCCACTGGCGCAAGGGTTCCTGAAGGCGCGCGAGATGGTGCTGCGCGAGCGGGTGCGCGATCCGCGACGGCGCGCACTGGTGGTCACCCTCACCGACGGTCGCGCGACCGGCGGTCCGGATCCGGTGGTGCGTGCGCGGACCGCGGCGACGCTGCTGGCGGAGTCGGGGGCGGCTTCGGTCGTCATCGACTGCGAGGTCTCGATGATCCGTCTGGGCCTGGCGGCCGAGATGGCCCGGGCGCTGCGCGGCGAATGCCTGCAACTGGCCGAGTTGTCGGCGCAGCAGGTGGCCGACGTCGTGCGCGCCGCCGCGTAGGTTTGACCGGCCAGCACACTCGGCCGACCGCAGAAGCGAGGAATCCATGCCCAAGGGCGCGCCATTGCCGGAGAACATCCCCGACGACGGGCTGACCACCAAGCAGCGTCGTAACGCGCCACTGCTCGCGGTGCACACCGGTCCCGGCAAGGGGAAGTCGACGGCCGCGTTCGGCATGGCCATGCGGGCCTGGAACCAGGGCTTCGACATCGGGGTGTTCCAGTTCGTCAAGAGCGCGAAGTGGCGGGTCGGCGAGGAGGCCGCCATGCGTGCGCTCGGCACCCTGCACGCAGAGACCGGCGCGGGCGGGCCCGTCGAGTGGCACAAGATGGGCGAGGGCTGGTCCTGGACGCGCAAGCACGGCTCCGATGAGGACCATGCGGCCGCGGCGCTGGAGGGCTGGCGCGAGATCGCCCGCCGCCTGGAGCAGGAGCGGCACAAGTTCTATGTGCTCGACGAGTTCACCTACCCGCTCAAGTGGGGATGGATCGACACCGACGAGGTGGTCGAGGTCCTGCGCAGCCGTCCGGGTGCCCAGCACGTGGTGATCACCGGCCGTGACGCCCCGCAGGCGTTGATCGACGCCGCCGACCTGGTCACCGAGATGACCAAGATCAAGCATCCGATGGATGCCGGACGCAAGGGCCAGCGGGGCATCGAGTGGTAGCCGGCGCACTGGTCGTCGCGGCGCCCGCCTCGGGCAGCGGCAAGACCACCGTCGCGACCGGGCTGATCGGTGCGCTGCGGGCGGCCGGGCACCGGGTGGCGCCGTTCAAGGTCGGACCCGACTACATCGACCCTGGCTACCACGGCCTCGCGGCCGGGCGGGTCGGGCGCAACCTCGACCCGGTGCTCGTCGGGCGGGATCGGATCGGGCCGTTGTATGCGCACGGCAGCGCCGGATGCGACATCGCCGTCGTCGAGGGCGTGATGGGGCTGTTCGACGGGCGCATCGGCGACGAGACCGACGGGGCCGCCGAGGGGTCGACCGCCCAGGTGGCGGCTCTGCTCGGCGCGCCGGTGGTGCTGGTGGTGGACGCGCGCGGACACAGCCAGTCGCTGGCCGCGGTGCTGCACGGATTCGCCACCTACGAGTCGTCCGTGCGGCTCGGCGGGGTCATCCTCAACCGGGTCGGCAGCGCCCGCCATGAGCAGGTGCTCCGCCAGGCCTGCGACCGGGTCGGGCTGCCGGTGCTCGGCGTGGTCCCGCGTGCCGCGCAACTGCACGTGCCGTCCCGGCACCTGGGGCTGGTCACCGCCACCGAACACGGCGGTGCCGCGCGCGAGGCGGTCGCCGCGATGACCGAGCTGGCGGCCCGGCACCTGGACCTGCCGGCGCTGGTCGCGTTGGCCGGTGCAAGGGCTGACGGGCCCGCGTGGGATCCCGCGGCCGAAGCGGGTGCGGCCGCGGTGCCCGCCGGTGAGGGCCGGCCGGTCGTCGCCGTCGCCGGGGGACCGGCGTTCACGTTCGGCTACGCCGAGCACACCGAGCTGCTCGCGGCCGCCGGGGCCGAGGTGGTCGTGTTCGACCCGATCCACGGCGCACTGCCAGCCGACGCGGCGGGCCTGGTGATCCCGGGCGGCTTCCCGGAGGAGTACGCGCCGCAGCTGGCGGACAACCGCGCGCTGCTCGCGGACGTGCGGACGGCGGCGGAGCGCGGCCTGCCCGTCCACGCCGAGTGCGCCGGGCTGCTGTACCTGGCCCGCAGCCTCGACGGCCACCCGATGAGCGGCGTGGTCGACGTGGAGGCACGCTTCGGCGAGCGGCTGACCCTCGGCTATCGGGAGGCGGTCGCGCTGGCCGACTCGCCGTTGTTCGCAGCGGGTACGAGGGTGACGGGCCACGAGTTCCACCGCACGGTCCTGACCGCGTCCGGAACGGACGCGTCCCCCGCCTGGGGGTGGCGCGGCGCCGAGGGCCCGGTGGGTGAGGGATTCGTGCGCGGGCAGGTGCACGCGTCGTACCTTCACACCCATCCGGCCGGGAACCCGTCGGCGGTGGCCCGGTTCGTCGCGGCTGCCGGTCGGTACAGGGACGACCGCCGCCGCGACGGTGCGATCGTCGCGGTGTCGTGAATCACGGTGTCGTGAAGGTGGTTTTGTGAGCGGGCCGGTCGTCGGCATCGGGATGCGTCCCGGAGCGCTGCCGGGCGATCTCGCGGAACTGGTGGCGCGGCTCGAGCGCGCGGTGGGGACCCCGCTGCGGCGCTTCGCCACGCTCGACCGCCGGGTCGCCGACGTGACCGCGGCGTTGCGGTCCTGCCGGCCGGAGGCGGTGGTCGAGGGTGTCGCCGCGGAGGTGCTGGCGGCGGTCGAGGTGCCGCACCCGAGTGCGGTGGTCGGCGCGGCGGTCGGGACCGGATCGGTCGCCGAGGCCGCCGCGCTGGCGGTCGCGGCGGGCACCGGCAGGGCGAAGCTGTTGGTGCCCAAGTTGACCGGCAGCGGTGTGACCGGCGCGGTGGCCGTCGCCGAGGAGGAGTGAGCGGCGCCGGCGCGCGCTTACCGTAGGGTTTTTCGCGGTACCCGCAGGCGTCCGGTACCGCACGAGTGAGGGAGATCGATGGCGAGCGAGGAACCGGCATACCTGGTCGGCCTGGACCTGAACGGGCGCCTGGTGGTGATGGTCGGCGGCGGCACCGTGGCGCAGCGCCGGTTGCCGCTGCTGGTGGCCTCCGGTGCACGGGTGCGGGTGATCGCGCGCGCCGCGACACCGGCGGTGGAGGGCCTGGCGACCGCCGGCCAGATCGAGCTTCAGCTCCGCGACTACGCGGACGGTGACCTCGACGGCGCCTGGTATGCGGTCGCCGCGACCGACGATCCGGCGGTGAACGCCGCGATCGTCGCGGAGGCGGAGCGTCGCCGGGTCTTCTGCGTGCGGGTCGACAGCGCCCGTGAGGGCACCGCGGTCACCCCGGCCACGGCGCGTTACGAGGGCGTGACGGTCGGCGTGCTCGCGGGCGGGGAACACCGGCGTTCGGCCGCACTGCGCACCGCGATCCGGGAGGCCTTGCAGTCCGGTCAGATCGACGACCACGGCGAGGCGCACGAGGCGGGCGTCGCACTCGTCGGCGGCGGTCCGGGCGATCCGGATCTGATCACCGTGCGGGGCCGGCGGCTGCTCGCCCGCGCGGACCTGGTGGTCGCCGACCGTCTGGCGCCGCCGGAGCTGCTGGCCGAGCTCGGACCGGAGGTGGAGGTCGTCGACGCGTCGAAGATCCCCTACGGCCGGGCCATGGCGCAGGAGCACATCAACCAGACATTGATCGACGGCGCACGTGCCGGGAAGTTCGTGGTGCGGCTCAAGGGCGGCGACCCGTACCTGTTCGGCCGCGGCTACGAGGAGCTGATGGCCTGCGCGGAGGCCGGCATCGCGGTGACGGTGGTGCCGGGTATCACCAGTGCCTTCTCGGTGCCCGCGGCGGCCGGCGTGCCGGTGACGCACCGCGGCGTGGCGCACGAGGTCGTGGTCGTGTCGGGGCACGTGGCGCCGGGACACCCGAAGTCGCTCGTGGACTGGGACGCACTGGCGAAGCTCAAGGGCACCATCGTGCTGCTGATGGGCGTCGAGCGGCTGCCGCAGTTCGCCGACGCGCTGCTCGCCGGCGGTCGGCCCGCCGAGACGCCGGTGACCGTGATCCAGGAGGGCACCACTCGCACCCAGCGCGTGCTGCGCGCCACGCTGTCGACCGTCGCGGCGCGGGCCGCCGCCGAACAGATCCGTCCGCCGGCGATCGTGGTGTTCGGTCCGGTGGCCGGTCTGATCGATCAGGTGTCCGAGGACGGTCCGTCCGTTCGCGGTACCGTCTGACACAAGTAGTTGTCTGCCGAATGCGGCTCGAACGTGAGGGAACGTCCTGTCGATGAATGCCGCACGCCCGTCGAACCCCCCGGCCGCGACGACGCCGGTGAGCTATCCGGTGACCACGCGGGCGTTCGGGCTGGCCATCGTCGTGCTGGGCGCTCTGCAGCTGATGGTGGTGCTCGACGGCACCGTCGCGAATCTGGCGCTGGCGCGCCTGCAGGACGACCTGGGCCTGAGCAGCGCCGGCGGCAAATGGGTGATCACGTCGTATGCGCTCGCTTACGGCGGTCTGATGTTGCTCGGCGGCCGGATCGGTGACGCGTTCGGCCGCAAGCGGATGTTCATCACCGGCGTCGCCGTGTTCACACTGTCGTCGATGCTGTGCGGGCTGGCGCTGAACGAGCCGATGCTGCTGGTCGCCCGCACCCTGCAGGGCGTCGGCGCGGCGATCGCGTCGCCGACCGCACTGGCGCTGGTCGCGACGACGTTCGCGCCGGGGAAGGTGCGCAACCAGGCGATCGCCATCTTCGCGGCAATGACCGGCATCGGGTCGGTGGCCGGGCTGATCATCGGCGGCGCGTTGACCGAGGTGTCGTGGCGGTGGATCTTCCTGATCAACGTGCCGATCGGCGTGTTGATCGTCTCGCTCGCGTTCAAGGCGTTGGCCGAGTCGGAGGATGCGCGGCGGCTCTCGTTGGACGTCCCGGGCGCGATCCTGGCGACCCTCGGCTGCACCAGCCTGGTCTACGGGCTGATGGAGGGCACCGAGCTGGGATGGGCGGACGGCACGGTCATCGGCGCGCTGGTGCTGGGCATCATGCTGTTGGCGGTGTTCCTGCGGGTGGAGGTGCGGGCGGAGCATCCGCTGCTGCCGTTCGATCTGTTCACCGACCGGGATCGGGTGGCGACCTTCGTGTCGATCTTCTTCGCCGGTGCGGTGACGATGTGCATGGCGGTGTTCGTGGCGCTGTTCGTGCAGGACATCCTCGGCTATACGCCGCTGCGCGCCGGACTGTCGTTCGTGCCGTTCGCCTTCGGCCTGGGTGTCGCGGCGCAGGTCGCGTCGAAGCTGGCGCTGCGCGTTCAGGCGCGGTGGCTGATCGCCGCCGGCTCCGTGCTCATGGTGGCCGGGTTCCTGTTCGGATCGACGTTGGACGGGTCGGCGGGTTACTGGGCGGATCTGTTCGGGCCGATCGTCGTGATCGGCTTCGGTGTGGGGTTGGCCGTGGTGCCGCTGCCGCTGTGTGCGATCACCGGGGTCGGCAGCGACGAGATCGGGCCGCTCGCGGCGATCGCGACTGTCGCGCAGACCCTCGGCGGCCCGATCGGCCTCGCGGTGATCGGTGCGATGGCGTCGTCGCGGACCCTGTCGCTGGGCGGGACCACCGGCGGCAACGCGAGTTCGATGAATCCCGCGCAGCTCGCGGCGCTCGGGCACGGGTACACGTTCGCACTCGTCGGTTGCGCGGTGGCCGCGGCGATCTCGGGCCTCGTGGCGCTGTTCATCCGCTTCACGCCTCAGCAGATCGCGGACGCGCAGGCCGCCCAGGAGGCGGCGAACGCCGGGCTGTGATCAGAACGGCGGCGGCTCGTCGTCGGGTGGCTTTCCGGCGCTCGGGTCGGCAGGATCATCCGCCAGGCCCGCGATCGATCTCTACGCCCAGGCGTCCCGGTGGCAGCCGGCGCGCTGCGGCGAGGATCTCCGCCTCGACCCTGGACAGCAGGGAGTCGTCGATATCGGCCGTCGAACGCCAGATCGCGTCGACCCGTCGATGGTCCAGATCTCCTGCCTCGAACGCACCCCGGACCAGCGGAAGGGGGTCACGCAGTGCGGCGCTGATCGGGATGTAGTTCTGCGCGATGCGTTCGGACACGGTCGGGGCGACCGCCACCTCGCTGTTCGCGAGCTTCTCGGCCCGCTCGCATTCACGGAGCTGGTCACGGGCCGCCTCGGCGCAGTATCCGCCCGGCTTTCGCTCGACCGCGCTGGGCGATGCGCCCACCGGGGGTGCCGGTCGGTCGGTGCGTCTCACGGTCGTCATCGTTCACCCATGATGGCGAACAAATGTCCGAGTACCGCGTTGTGGATTTGTCCACCGCTGCCTGTCACAACAGTGCGGCGGCCGGTGTCTGAATGTCAGGAGAAGGGATGGCGGGGGAGAGCAGCCAACTCGAGGAGGAGTCATGTCCGGCAACAACAGGATCCCGAAGGCCGAGCTCACGGGCGTGCGTGGAGCGATCGTCAAGCGGGTCTCCCGCAAGATGCTCGGTGACGTGCCCGAGCCGGTGGAGATCGCCTGGCACAACAAGAAGGTGTTGAACTTCAGCTTCACGGTCGGTCGCAAGGTCGGGAAGTGGGATCAATGCGACGAGTCACTGAAGTCGTTCGCGCACATGGCCGTGGCCGGCATGGTCGGCTGCAGCTTCTGTCTGGATCTCGGCTACTACCAGGCGCGGAACGAGGGTCTGGACATGGCAAAGGCGCACGAGGTCGCCCGCTGGCGTGAGTCGGCGGCGTTCACGCCGCTCGAGCGGGACGTGCTGGAGTATGCCGAGGCCATGACCGCCACCCCGCCGACGGTCACCGACGAGCTGTCGGCCCGGCTGCTGGAGGCGCTCGGACCGGCCGCGCTGGTCGAGCTGACGACGTTCATCGCGCTGGCGAACTTCTACACGCGGTCCAACACGGCGATGGGCGTCGAGTCCCAGGGGTTCGCAACCGACTGTGAACTGCGGCCGCTCGACCTACGCTCGACCTCATGACCGACGACCCGTTCGTCGCCCACCGCGCGCTGCTGTTCACGGTCGCGTACGAGATCCTCGGCTCCGCCGCCGACGCCGAGGACGTCGTGCAGGAATCGTGGCTGCGGTGGGCCGACGTCGACCAGGTGCAGGTGCACGACCCCCGCGCGTACCTGGTTCGGGTGGTCACGCGGCTCGCGCTCAACCGGCTGCGGACCGTGGCGCGCCGGCGTGAGGAGTATGTCGGCGAATGGCTGCCCGAACCCCTGCTCACCGGCCCCGACGTCGCCGACGACGCGGTCTTCGCCGAGAGTGTGTCGATCGCGATGTTGACCGTGCTGGAGACCCTCGGGCCCACCGAGCGGGCGGCATTCGTGCTGCGGGAGGTGTTCGACGTTCCGTACGACGAGATCGCCGAGGCGGTCGACAAGTCGCCCGCCGCGGTCCGGCAGATCGTGCACCGTGCCCGTGAGCACGTCACGGCACGGCGTCCGCGGATGCAGGTGGACCGCGCTCGCCAGCAGGCGGTGGTCGAGAAGTTCGTCGAGGCGGTCACCACCGGCGACGTGCAAGCGCTGATGGACGTCCTCGCGCCGGACGTCGTGGCCATCGCCGACGGCGGCGGGGTGGCGACGGCGGTGCGCAAGCCCATCGCCGGGCGGCGGACCGTGGCGGCGTTCCTGTCTCGCGCGGCCACGCTCCCGGACCTGGACGTGACCGTCGCGACGCTCAACGGTCTGCCGGGCGTCGAGTTCGACCTGCGCGGTGACGTGACCGCGATCAGCGTGGTCGTCGAGGACGGACTCATCACCCGGATCTACGGGATGCGCAACCCGCACAAGCTCGGCGCACTGGGCACGGTCGCGGACCTGCGCCGGCGGTGACCGTCAGGTCAGGATCACCAGTTCCCGGTCGCCGGCGATCTCCACGGTCAGTCCGGCCTTGGCCGCGACCTTCGCGACCTGACCGAGCGAACTCGGCTCCGCGCGCGTGGTCGCCAGTGCCCGCGCCAACAGCCCCTTGTGGTGTTTGTTGAAGTGGCTCACGACCTTTCGGCTGCCGTCCGGCTGCTCGGTGAGCACCGTCGCGGTGATCGCGCCGGGGACCGGTCCGAGCACCTGGTAGCTGCCCGACCGGAGGTCGACCACCAGATCCCCGTCGGTCTGCGCCGCCAAGGCCTCGGTCAACTCCGGCTTCCAGACCGAGCGCAGCGTGCCGAACCCGGGCAGTGCCGACCCGCCGGAGAGCCGATAGGCGGGCACCGGGTCACCCGCCCGCACTGCGCCGAACAGTGCCGAGCCGATCGCGAGCCGGCCCAGCGCGCGGGCGTGCTGCGCGGCCGTCATCGACCCGTGGTCGAGCGCGTCGAACAGCACCCCCGTGTACCGCTCGACGGCGGGTCGTGTCGGCGACGTCCACAGCGCGGCGTTCCGGTCGATCTCGGAGTCCTGCTTCGGTCCGAGACCGAGCGCCTTGAGGCTCGCCGGGCGGTCCGCCGACAACTCGACGAGCGCGTCGGCGAGCTTGCGGCGGATCGGGCCCAGGGACCCAAAGGACAGCGCCTCGAGGTCGAGCGGGGAGCCGTCGCCGCCGTCGGACTTGGTTTCGGAGGGTGGCAGGAGGACGAGCACGGGTGGCAACGCTACCTGCAGTCACCGCGACACCCCGCGCACGGACTAGGCTGAACCCCCGTGATCACGCGTCTGTCCCAGCTGTTCCTCCGTACCCTGCGCGACGACCCGGCCGATGCCGAGGTGCCGAGCCACAAGCTGCTCGTCCGGGCCGGCTATGTCCGCCGTATCGCCCCCGGCGTCTACTCCTGGCTGCCGCTGGGCCTGCGGGTGCTCCGCGAGGTCGAGCGGGTCGTCCGCGAGGAGATGGACGCCATTGGCGCGCAGGAGATCTCGCTGCCCGCTCTGCTCCCGCGGGAGCCGTACGAGACGTCGAACCGCTGGACCGAGTACGGTCCCGACCTGTTCCGGTTGCAGGACCGCAAGGGCAACGACTACCTGCTCGGTCCCACCCACGAGGAGATGTTCGCGCTCACCGTCAAGGGTGAGTACAACTCCTACAAGGACTTCCCGGTCACCCTCTACCAGGTGCAGGCGAAGTACCGCGACGAGCAGCGGCCGCGTGCGGGCATCCTGCGGGGTCGCGAGTTCATCATGAAGGACTCCTACTCCTTCGACCTCACCGACGAGGGGCTGGCCGATTCCTACCGGGCGCACCGCGACGCCTACGAGCGGATTCTGGCCCGGCTCGGCGTGAAGTACGTGATTGTCTCGGCGACCTCGGGGGCGATGGGCGGCTCCGCGTCGGAGGAGTTCCTCGCCGAGTCCGAGATCGGTGAGGACACCTACGTCCGCTGCCTCGAGTCCGGATACGCCGCCAACGTCGAGGCCGTCAAGACCCTCGCGCCCCAGCCGATCCCGTTCGACGGATTGCCCGCCGCGCAGGTGCACGACACCCCGGGCACCGAAAGCATCGACACTCTGGTCGACTGGGCCAATGCCGCCGAGTTGGGTCGCACGGTCACCGGCGCGGACACGCTGAAGAACATCATGGTCAAGACTCGCGTGCCCGGCGGGGAGTGGGAGTTGCTCGGCATCGGCATCCCCGGCGACCGCGAGGTCGACGAGAAGCGTCTCGAAGCGGCGCTGGAACCGGCCGAGTACGTGCTCATCACCGAGACGGACTTCACCAACAATCCGTTCCTCATCAAGGGGTACATCGGACCGAAAGCGCTGCAGGACAACGATGTCCGCTACCTCGTCGACCCGCGGGTGGTGGACGGCACCGCCTGGATCACCGGCGCCGACGAGCAGGGCAAGCACTACGTCGACCTGGTCGCGGGCCGGGACTTCACCCCCGACGGCACCATCGAGGCGGCCGAGGTCCGCGACGGTGACCCGTCCCCGGACGGTGCCGGCACGCTCGTCGCCGCCCGCGGCATCGAGGTCGGGCACGTCTTCCAGCTGGGCCGCAAGTACACCGACGCCTTCGAGGTGAACGTGCTCGGCGAGAACGGCAAGCCGGTGCGCCCGACCATGGGCTCCTACGGCATCGGCGTGTCGCGACTGGTCGCGGTGATCGCCGAACAGCACCACGACGACAAGGGCCTGCGCTGGCCCGCCGAGGTCAGCCCCGCCGACGTGCACGTGGTGATCGCCAACAAGGACGAGTCGGCCCGCGAGGGCGCGGAGACGCTTGCCTCCGAGCTCGACAAGTCCGGCGTCTCGGTGATCCTCGACGACCGCAAGTCCTCGCCCGGCGTGAAGTTCAAGGACTCGGAACTGCTCGGCGTGCCGCTGGTCGTGGTCGTCGGTCGCGGCTGGGCCGAGGGCAAGGTCGAACTGCGCGACCGTTTCACCGGCGAATCCCGCGAGGTCGCCACGGAGCGGGCGCTCGGCGAGGTGCTGGCAACCCTCCGCGACTGACGACCGTCCGAGGCCGATGCGGTGCTCGGCGCCGGGCAACCCCCGGCGCCGGGCACCCGGCTCGTCAGAAGAGCGGGCCGCCGCCGAAGATCGCCCGATGCGAGTCGGGCTGGTTGCCCTCGATGTCGGTGACGCCGTAGTCGAGTGCGACCTCCGCGGTGATGAGCGTGTGACCACTGCGGTCGCCGACCTCGGGGTCGTCGGTCAGCGCGACGACGACCCGGCCGATGAACTCCGGCGTCTCGGCGTTCGCCAACGGGAAGCCCTCGAAATCGTCGCGACCGCGCGCGAGCATCGCCTCGTTCTTGACCAGTCCCGGCCACAGCGACACCGCGGTCACGCCCGTGCCCTTGAGCTCGACGGCCATGTCCGCGGCCATCTTGTCCAGGCCGGCCTTCGACATCCCGTACAGCACCGAGTGCAGGTGCCCTCGGGTGCCGAACGAAGAGATGTTCGCCATCACCCCGGACCCGCGCTCGACCATCAGCTTCGCCGCCTCGACCGACGCGACGTAGTGCGCGCGCAGCCCGATCCCGATCAGCTGGTCCCAGTCGTCGATCGGCCGCTTCCAGAACGGCTGCGAGAACCCGGCGTATCCGTCGGAAGGGCCCGCCCAGACGTTGTTGACCAGCAGGTCCAGCCGGCCGTCCTGCTCCTTCGCGATGCGCGCGAACAGGCCCTGGATCTGCGCGTCGTCGCGGTGGTCGACCTGCACGGCGATCCCGCGTCCGCCGCGCTCGGTGACCAGGCGGGCGGTCTCGTCGAGCGGCCCGCCGCTGCCGACCTCGCCTCGCGCGGTGACGTACACGGTCCATCCGGCCGAGCCGAGCGCCAGTGCGATGCCCTTGCCGACGCTGCGGCTCGCGCCCGTGACCAGCGCCACCCGGGGGGTGTTCGATCCGCTCATCTCACTGCTCCACGATTGTGTCGTCGGCCAGCGGCCGGGTCATCGCCCACAATTGCCGGAAATGGCACTTGGACATCTTCCACACTCCGTCCTCGATCACGTACTCGTCGTCGTACTCGCCGGTGAGCAGCTTCTCGGTGCGGTCCACGAGGTTGACCTGGCGGAACCGCAGCGTCCAGCGGCCGGCGGCGTGGCCGGGGCCGGTCGGGGTGATCTCCGGGTGCATGCCGTGGTGCATGTCCAAGATCACATGCTTGCCATCGACCTTGTGCAGCGCGATGCGCCGGAACACCTCGGCGATCTGGTCGGCGTCGGCGAACCGGCCCAGCGCGCCGTAGTCGACGTCGGCGCCGGTCGTGATGAAGCACGCTCGGAACGCCTCGGGGTCCTTGGCGTCGCAGGCGCGGAAGTAGCGGTGCTTGAGGTTCTCGATGGCTTCGATCTGCTCGAGTCGGTCGAGGCGTGCCGCGGCGGTGGCCTCGGCCGCGGTGGTGATCGGCGAATTCAAGTGGTCATCCCCTCCGTTTCGGTGGCAGTGTTGTGGTCGATCGCGATTGTGACCGGTTGCACAACTCGGCCGTGCGTCGACCTTAGGCGCTCGCATGTCGGGACGATGCCGAGGCGTCCCGCGCAGAGGGAGGACGGACATGGCGAACCACGACGAGGCCTGGGGCCGGGTCGACGAGTTCCTCGGCGCGACACTGATTCCGGAGGATCCCGCGCTCGCGGAGGTGCACCGGTCCAACGCCCGTGCCGGCCTGCCGCCGATCGACGTCGCCCCCAATCAGGGCAAGCTGCTGAACCTGTTGGCGCAGTTGGCCGGAGCGCGCCGGATCCTCGAAGTGGGCACGCTCGGCGGATACAGCACGATCTGGCTGGCGCGGGCGCTGCCGCCCGACGGCCGGCTGATCACCCTCGAGATCGACCCGCGGCACGCGGAGGTGGCGCGGGCGAACGTCGATCACGCGGGCGTGCGGGAGCGGGTCGAGATCCGGGTGGGCGCGGCGCTGCAGTCCCTGGCCGCGCTGGCCGACGAGCATGCCGAGGCGTTCGACCTGGTTTTCATCGACGCCGACAAGCAGAACAACGCCGCCTATGTGCGTGCGGCGCTGGGGATGTCCCATCCCGGCACGGTCATCGTCGTCGACAACGTCGTGCGCGGCGGCGCGATCCTCGACGCGCAGCCCGACCCGACGGCCGCGGGCAGCCGGGAGGTGCTCGAACTCCTCGGCGCCGAACCGAGCCTGGACGCGACCGCGTTGCAGACCGTCGGCGCCAAGGGCTGGGACGGGCTGGCCATCGCACCCGCGCACCGTCAGCGCTGTCCCGGGAAGGCCGTGGTGGGCGGCTGCACGTTCAGTGCGACGTTCCAGTTGCCCGCGCGCACCGCGCAATCCGCGAGCGCCTGGACGGCGATGTCGCGTACCGCCTCGGCGTCGGCGCGTTCGAGCGCCGCGCGCCACGCGACCGCGCAGTCGTCCTCGACGCGGACCGCCAGTCGGGCGGCGGACTTCGGGTCGGTCACCGGGAACGGGACGGTGTAGCCGGCCGCCTCCCGCGGGATCGGGGCGCCCGCGGAGGCGAGCAGGTCGACGGCCTCGTCGCGGACCGCGCGGTGGGCGGCCACGAGCGTGGCGACCTGCGTCGCGCGGGTCGGATTGGCGTAGGCGGCGATCAGGCCGTAGGCGTAGACGGCCGCGTACACGGACTGCAGGGCGCCGGTCAGCGCCTGCTGATCCGACGTGCTCAGGGAGGCGGGGGTCGCGCTCGGCGATACCGGTGTGGTCACGGCAGCAACACCGCCACCTCGGCCGCGCAGGCGGCGCCGACGCTGCCGGTCAGCCCGGCGCGGTAGCCCGAGAGCGTGCGGGCGACACCGGCGGCCTCCCGCTGGGACTGGCGCAGGGTCGAACGCAACTGGTCGAGCGTGGTCGTCGGCTCGGGGGCGACCGCGGTCGCCGTCGCCGACGCGGTGGTGGCACCGGCCGCCCGGGCGATCTCCGTGTCGAAGGCGTCCGCGTGCGCGGTCCGTTCGGTGCCGATCTGCGTGAGCGCGGTGGCCCGGTCGGGGAACTTGGCCACCATGGCTGTGGCGGTGGCGGCGTCCTGACGCGCCGAGCGCGACAGCGCGATGAGCGGATCGACGGACTGGCCGGAGTCGTCCGACGAGCAGGCGGCGACGGTGAGACCGGCCAGGCCGAGTCCCAGACCCGCCCCGGCGATCCGGAGCACCGAGCGGCGCGGCATCGTGGCCGGGCCGGTATGTGATGAGAGCGACTGCACGATGGACATCCTGCCAGCTGCGCCGGGTTACCCTTGACATCCACGCACTCGTGCGTCCGATGAACGCTGCCCCGGTGGAGGACCGCCCGGGCCGGACACCGGCCGCGGTGCCCCGGCCCGACAACTGAAACGAGGACGCCGATGCCAGTGCCGCACAGGGACAAGGTCGTCGAACTGCTGGGCGGTCTCGTCGAACGTGAGGGTTACGACCTGGAGGACGTCATCGTCACCTCCGCGGGCAAGCGCAGCGTGGTCAAGGTCGTCGTCGACTCGGACAGCGGTCTGGAACTCGATGCGGTGGCGCACCTGAGTCAGCTGGTCTCGGATGTGCTCGACGAGGAGAACTCGTTCGGCGAGGCGCCCTACACCCTCGAGGTCACCTCGCCGGGCATCGACCGGCCGCTGACCGAGCCGCGGCACTGGCGGCGGGCGCGGGGACGCAAGGTCGCCGTCGACCTGACCGGCGCCGAGCAGTTGCTCGCGCGGGTCGGCCGGCTCGAGGAGTCGCGCAAGTCGGCCCCGACGGTCGGTCTGGTGGTGCGGGGCAAGGGCGGTCCGTCGGTCCGTCAGGTTCCGCTGGCGGACATCCGGCGGGCCGTGGTGCAGGTGGAGTTCTCGACGCCGGACCCGCGGGAACTCGAACTCGCGGGTGGCGTGGTGCAAGGCAGGGTGCCCGCCGGTGATCTCGACAATGCCGTGGCCGCCGGTGCCACGGACGAGGCCGGTGTGGCGGAGGAAATGAAGGAGAGCGACAAGTGAACATCGACATCGCCGCCCTGCGGGCGATCGAGGCGGAGAAGGAAATCCCGGTCGACACGATCATCGCGACGCTGCAGACGGCGTTGCTGACCGCCTACCGGCACACCGACGGACACCAGCCGAACGCGCGGATCGACATCGACCGCAAGACCGGGGTGGTCCGCGTGATGGCCCGTGAGGTCGACGCCGAGGGCAACCTGATCTCGGAGTGGGACGACACCCCGGAGGGCTTCGGGCGCATCGCGGCCACGACCGCACGTCAGGTCATCCTGCAGCGGTTGCGCGACGCGGAGAACGAGAAGAGCTTCGGCGAGTTCGCCACCCACGAGGGTGAGATCGTCGGCGGGGTCATCCAGCGGGACGCCCGCGCGAACGCGCGCGGCATGGTCGTCGTGCGGATCGGCAGCGAGTCCAACGGGGCCGAGGGCGTCATTCCACAGGCCGAGCAGGTGCCGGGCGAGAACTACGAACACGGCGAGCGCATCAAGTGCTACGTGGTGGGCGTCACCCGCGGCGCCCGCGGACCGCAGATCACGCTGTCGCGGACCCACCCGAACCTGGTGCGCAAGCTGTTCGCGCTCGAGGTGCCGGAGATCGCCGACGGTTCCGTGGAGATCACGGCGGTCGCCCGCGAGTCCGGGCACCGCTCGAAGATCGCGGTGGCCTCGACGGTGTCCGGGCTCAACGCCAAGGGTGCGTGCATCGGCCCGATGGGGCAGCGCGTGCGCAACGTGATGAGCGAACTGGCGGGCGAGAAGATCGACATCATCGACTTCGACCCGGATCCGGCGACGTTCGTCGGCAATGCACTGTCGCCGTCGAAGGTGGTCTCGGTGACCGTCGTCGACGAGGAGAACCGGGCGGCCCGCGTCGTCGTGCCCGACTTCCAGTTGTCGCTCGCGATCGGCAAGGAAGGCCAGAACGCCCGACTGGCCGCACGGCTGACGGGGTGGCGGATCGACATCCGCAGTGATGCGGAGGCCGCACCGGCCGGGCAGCCGGCGGCGTCGCCGACAGGCGACTGAGGTGCAATGCGCCGGAAACTTGCGGACAGCGGTAGAGTGTTCAATGGTCCAGCGTGAAGATTCCGCGCCCGTGCCCGTGGCTGCCGAAACACCGGTTCGCACGTGCATCGGTTGCCGGTCTCGAGCGCAGGCCACCGAACTGCTGAGGATCGTGGCACGAGAGGCCGGGCCCGGAGCCTTCCTCCTCGTCCCCGATCCGCGGCGCAGGCTGACGGGCCGGGGCGCATGGCTGCATCCCACACCGGAATGTCTGGTCCAGGCAGAACGGCGTCGCGCATTCGGGCGAGCGTTGCGGGTATCCGGCCAGCCGGGCACCGAGGCGGTGGCCGATTGGATCGCGGCAGACAGCACGACCTCTTGAGAAGGACAGGTACGAGCACTCATGAGCACACCGTGAAGCACCAACGATGAACGTCCATCGGAGATAACCCGAGGTCGTGCGGGGACAGCCACCGCTCGACCTCATCAGTGAGGAGAGCAGTGGCAGGCAAGGCCCGTGTGCACGAGTTGGCGAAAGAACTCGGTGTCACCAGCAAGGAACTACTCGCGAGGCTCAAGGAGCAGGGCGAGTTCGTGAAGTCGGCGTCGTCGACGGTGGAGGCCCCGGTCGCTCGGCGACTGCGGGAGTCCTTCCCGAGGTCCGCAGACGCAAGCGGCGCGGCGCAGTCCGCCGCGCCGAAGCCCGCGACCCCGGGACGCCCGGCACCCAAGCCCGGCGCCCCGCGTCCGGGACCGAAGGCCCCGGCCGCCCAGGCGCCGGCAGCCCCGACCCCGGCACCCGCCGCAGCGGATCCTGCTCCGGCACCCGCCGCAGCGGCTCCTGCTCCGGCACCCGCCGCGAAGCCGGCAGCCCCGCAGCCGCCGGTCGCGAAGCCGGCAGCTCCCGCGGCGCCCGCCGCGTCGGCGCCCACGCCGGCCGCGCCGAAGGCCCCGTCCGGTCCGAAGCCGGGCCCGAAGGCCCCGCGTGTCGCGAACAACCCGTATTCGTCCGCGCCCACCCCGGCGCCGCGACCGGCTCCCCGCCCGAGCCCGGGCCCCGGTGGCCCGCGTCCCGGCGGCGGCCGTCCGATGCCGGGTCAGGGCGGTCCGCGTCCCGCACCGGGCCAGGGCGGACCCCGCCCGGCGCCCGGTCCGGGTGGCCCGCGTCCGAGCCCCGGCTCGATGCCCCCGCGCCCGAATCCCGGTGCCATGCCGGCGCGCGCCCAGCGTCCGAGCACGACCGGTCGCCCCGGTCGTCCCGGCGCTCCGGGTGGTCGTCCCGGCGGCGGCGGTTACCGCGGCGGTCCCGGTGGCGGCGGCGCTCCCGGTGCCGGTGGCGGCGCTCCCGCGGGCGGCTTCCGTGGTCGCCCCGGTGGCGGCGGCGGCCGTGGTGGCCGTGGCGCGACCGCCGGTGCCTTCGGGCGTCCGGGTGGCGCCCCGCGTCGTGGACGCAAGTCGAAGCGGGCGAAGCGCGCCGAGTACGAGAGCATGCAGGCGCCGTCGGTCGGTGGCGTCAGGCTTCCGCGCGGCAACGGTGAGACGATCCGTCTCGCCCGCGGCGCCTCGCTGTCCGACTTCGCCGACAAGATCGACGCGAACCCGGCAGCGCTGGTGCAGGCGTTGTTCAACCTCGGCGAGATGGTCACCGCCACGCAGTCGGTGGGCGACGAGACGCTCGAGCTGCTCGGCGGCGAGATGAACTATGTCGTCCAGGTCGTCAGCCCGGAGGACGAGGACCGTGAGCTGCTCGAGTCCTTCGATCTGAGCTACGGCGAGGACGAGGGCGGCGAGGACGATCTCGCGCAGCGTCCGCCGGTCGTCACGGTCATGGGTCACGTCGACCACGGCAAGACCCGACTGCTCGACACGATCCGCAAGGCGAACGTGCGCGAGGGCGAGGCCGGTGGCATCACCCAGCACATCGGCGCGTACCAGGTGGACACCGACCTCAACGGCGAGCACCGCCTGATCACCTTCATCGACACCCCGGGCCACGAGGCGTTCACCGCCATGCGTGCCCGCGGTGCCAAGTCGACCGACATCGCGATCCTCGTGGTCGCGGCCGACGACGGCGTCATGCCGCAGACGGTCGAGGCGATCAACCACGCCCAGGCGGCCGACGTGCCGATCGTGGTCGCGGTCAACAAGATCGACAAGGAGGGCGCGGATCCGGCGAAGATCCGTGGCCAGCTGACCGAGTACGGGCTGGTTGCAGAGGAGTACGGCGGCGACACCATGTTCGTCGACATCTCCGCCAAGCAGGGCACCAACATCGAGTCGCTGCTCGAGGCGGTCCTGCTCACCGCCGACGCGTCGCTCGACCTGCGGGCGAACCCGGACATGGACGCGCAGGGTGTGGCCATCGAGGCGCACCTGGACCGCGGTCGTGGACCGGTGGCGACGGTGCTGATCCAGCGCGGCACGCTGCGGGTCGGCGACTCGATCGTCGCCGGCGACGCCTACGGTCGCGTGCGCCGCATGGTGGACGAGAACGGCGACGACGTCGACGAGGCGCTGCCGTCGCGTCCGGTCCAGGTCGTGGGCTTCACGTCTGTGCCGGGTGCGGGTGACAACCTGCTCGTCGTCGACGAGGACCGGATCGCCCGGCAGATCGCCGACCGGCGCAACGCGCGCAAGCGCAATGCCCTGGCCGCGCGCAGCCGCAAGCGGATCAGCCTCGAGGATCTCGATGCCGCGCTCAAGGAGACCAGCGAGCTCAACCTCATCCTCAAGGGTGACAACTCCGGCACGGTGGAGGCCCTCGAGGAAGCGCTGCTCGGGATCGAGATCGACGACGAGGTGCAGCTGCGGGTCATCGACCGCGGTGTCGGTGGCATCACCGAGACCAATGTCAACCTGGCGTCGGCGTCGAACGCGATCATCATCGGCTTCAACGTCCGTGCCGAGGGCAAGGCGACGGAGCTGGCGAACCGCGAGGGCGTCGACATCCGGTACTACTCGGTGATCTACCAGGCGATCGACGAGATCGAGAAGGCCCTCAAGGGCATGCTCAAGCCGGTCTACGAAGAGGTCGAGCTGGGCAAGGCGGAGATCCGCGCCCTGTTCAAGTCCTCGAAGGTCGGCACGATCGCCGGTTGCCTCGTCACCTCGGGCATCGTGCGGCGCAACGCCAAGGCCCGTCTGCTGCGCGACAACGTGGTGGTCGCGGAGACCATGACGGTGTCCTCGCTGCGACGCGAGAAGGACGACGTGGTCGAGGTCCGCGAAGGGTACGAGTGCGGTCTGACGGTGACGTACAACGACATCAAGGTCGGGGACGTCATCGAGACCTACGAGCTCCAGGAGAAGCCGCGCGACTGACGCGGTACGTCCCGGTGGGCGGGCTGCCACGGCAGCCCGCCCACCGGAATCCCGGGCCGGGTACCGACCACGGGGCGCTGAAGGAGGTCCATGTACGTCGGTGCCTTGGAGCTCGACATCCTGCTCGGCGACGTCCGGTCGCTCAAGGAGAAGCGCTCCTACGTGAAACCGGTGGTCGCAGAGCTCCGTCGTCGGTACGAGGTCAGTGTCGCCGAGGTCGGTGAACACGACCGCTATCGACGCTCGCTCATCGGACTGTCCGCGGTCAGTTCCGATCTGCGCCACGTGCACGAGGTGCTCGACAACTGCGAACGTCACGTCGCCGGCCGTCCCGAGTTGCAACTGCTCGCGGTCAGGCGGCGCATTCTCGGCCCCGAGGACTGAAGATCCGCGGGCCGTCAGATCATCAGGCCCCAGAGTTCCAGGCCAACCAGAGGAGAGTGAGCGCGATGGCAGATCCAGCACGCGCGCGTCGGCTTGCCAAGCGGATCGCCACGATCGTGGCGACGGCGATCGCCCACGAGATCAAGGATCCCCGGCTCGAGTTCGTCACCGTCACCGACGCCAAGGTGACCGCGGACCTGCACGATGCGACCGTCTACTACACCGTGCGCGGCGCGAGCCTCGAGTCCGAACCGGACGACGAGGGAGCCGCGGCGGCGCTCGAGAAGGCCAAGGGCGCGCTGCGCACCAAGGTAGGCGCCGGCACCGGGGTCCGGTTCACCCCGACGCTGAAGTTCGTGGCGGACACCGTGCCGGACACCGCCCGGCACATGGAGGAGCTGCTGGCGAAGGCGCGGGCCGCCGACGATGCGGTCGCGCGGTCGGCGGTCGGTGCGCAACCGGCGGGGGAGGCGGACCCGTACAAGAGTCCGCCGGACACCGATCCGCAAGAGGAAGCCGGCACGACCGACCCCACGTTGTGACCCCACCGATGACGGAATTGCCGATGACCGACATGCAGTCCGCGCCCGGTGCCCCGATCGGCGGCACCGGGACCGAACACGGAATCGACGAGGCGGTGGCCTTGCTGGCGGCCGCCACGTCGGTGACCGTGCTGTGCCACGTCCACCCCGACGCCGACACCATCGGCAGCGGTCTGGCGCTGGCGATCGCGCTGGCGCGCAGGTCGATTCCCGTCCAGGTCTCGTTCCCGCATCCGCACGAACTGCCGGAGTCGCTGCGCTCGATGCCCGGCGTCGAACACCTCGTGGCGCCCGAACAGGTCGCCGCCGAGGTCGACCTGTTGGTGACCGTCGACGCGGGAAGTCCCGACCGGGTGGGGGATCTGGCCGGGCGGATGGCGGGAGCGCGCCGCACCCTGGTGATCGACCACCACGCGACCAACACGCGGTTCGGCATGGTCAACGTGGTCGACGTCGACGCCGAGTCGACGACCGTGGTGATCGCCCAGATCCTGCAGGCTTGGGGGGTGCCGATCGACGCGGCGCTCGCGCACTGCCTCTACGCGGGGCTGGTCACCGACACCGGCTCGTTCAAATGGGCCGGCGCGCGCTCGCATCGGCTCGCTGCGGACCTGCTCGACACCGGGATCGACGGCGCAGCGATCAGTCGCACCCTGCTCGACACCCATCCGTTCGGCTGGCTGCCGATGCTCTCCGCAGTGCTCGGCACGGCGCGGCTGGAACCGGACTCCGCCGGGGGACTGGGGTTGGTGCACGCGGTGATCCGGCGTGCCGACGTCGGGTCGCTGCGGTGGGAAGAGGTCGAGTCTGTCGTCGACATCGTCCGGACGACCGCCGACGCCGAGGTCGCCGCGGTGCTCAAGGAGCAACCGGACGGCCGGTGGTCGGTGTCGCTGCGGTCCAAGCGTGCCTTCGACGTGGCGCAGGCCGCCCGCACGCTCGGCGGCGGCGGTCACCGGTTCGCGGCCGGGTTCACGGCCGAAGGGGAGCCGGACGAGGTGTTGTCGTCGCTGCGCCGGGCACTCGGCTGACCCGCTCGGCCGACGTCGCTGCGGCCGACCTCCGTGCGGCGGGGGCGGGCCGGTTTCTCCGGCTCGCGCTGCCGGCGCTCGCAGTGCTGGCCGCCGAGCCGCTGTACCTGCTGCTGGACACCGCCGTCGTCGGCCGACTGGGGGCGGACGCGCTGGCGGGACTGGCGCTCGGCGGCGTGGTCCTGGCGCAGGTGAGCACCCAGCTGACCTTCCTCAGCTACGGCACGACCGCGCGGTCGGCGCGGATGCACGGCGCCGGCCGCACCGGCGCGGCCGTGGGGGAGGGCATCCAGGCCACCTGGCTCGCGGTGATCCTCGGAGTGGTCATCGCCGGCGCGGTCCAGGTGTTCGCGCGGCCGCTGCTGTCGGTGCTCGGCGGCGGCGGGCCGATCGCCGCCGAGGCGGTGAGCTGGCTGCGGATCGCCTCGCTGGGCGCGCCCTTGATTCTGATCGGGCTCGCCGGCAACGGGTGGATGCGCGGAGTGCAGAACACGGTGCGGCCGCTGCGCTGCGTGCTGGCCGGGATCGCGGTGTCTGCGGCGCTGTGCCCCGTGCTGGTGCACGGGTTGCTGGGCGCGCCGAGGCTCGGGCTGCCGGGCTCCGCGCTGGCCAACGTACTGGGGCAGGCGGTCGCGGCCGCGCTGTTCGTCGCGGCCCTGGTCGGCGAACCCCGCGGCGGGGTCTCGTGGCGCCCGTCCTGGGCGGTGATGCGCGCGCAGATGGTGCTCGGCCGTGATCTGATCCTGCGCAGCCTCGCCTTCCAGGTGTGCTTCCTGTCCGCGGCGGCGGTCGCCGCCCGGTTCGGTGCGGCCGCGCTGGCCGCCCATCAGGTCGTGCTGCAGCTGTGGAACTTCCTGGCGCTGGCCCTGGACTCGCTGGCCATCGCCGCACAGACCCTGGTGGGGGCCGCGCTCGGCGCGGGCCGCGTGGGCGAGGCGAAGGTGACGGCGGTGCGGGTGACGCGCTGGTCGCTCGGATGCGCGGTCGCGGCTGCGGCCTTCTTCGCCGCGGGCTGGTGGTTCCTGCCACCGGTGTTCACCCCGGACGCCGCGGTGGTGGCGCAGATGGGACGGATCTGGCCGCTGTTCGTGGCGATGATCCCGGTCGCCGGGGTGGTGTTCGCGCTCGACGGCGTGCTGCTGGGCGCGGGGGACGCCCGATTCCTGCGGACGGCGACGCTGGCCGCCGCGCTCGTCGGCTTCCTGCCACTGATCTGGACGGCGTCGGCGATGGACTGGGGCCTTCGGGGCATATGGTCCGGGCTGGCGGTGTTTATGGTGTTGCGGATGGCTGCCGTGCTGGTGCGGGTGCGGTCCGGACGCTGGGCGGTGCCCGGCGTGGAGATGGGACGGGCATCCGGCTGAGCGACGGCGGACGCGACGGTGCGGTCGGCGAGCAAGTGCGGCGGAAAGGTGATTCGTGGGAAAGCTGTGGGCGATCAGCGACATTCATGTGGGGCATCGGGGCAATCGCCCCGTCACCGAGGCACTGCATCCCGAGTCGCCGGACGACTGGCTGATCGTCGCCGGTGACGTCGGCGAGAAGGTCGAGGAGATCCGGTGGGCGCTGCGACTGCTCACCGAACGATTCGCGAAGGTCATCTGGGTGCCGGGCAACCACGAGCTGTGGACCACGGCGAAGGAACCGGTGCGCAAGTTCGGTGTGGCGCGTTACGACCACCTGGTGCAGATGTGCCGCGAGATCGGCGTGCTGACCCCGGAGGACCCGTACCCGATGTGGCACGGTGAGGGCGGCCCGGCCACGCTGGTACCGATGTTCCTGCTGTACGACTACAGCTGGCTGCCCGACGGCGCCGCCACCAAGGAGCAGGGACTGGAGATCGGACGTGACCGCGGTGTGCTGGCCACCGACGAGTTCCTGCTCTCGTCCGAGCCCTACGCCACGCGCGACGCGTGGTGCCGGGCGCGGCTGGAGCTGACCCGGCGCCGACTCGACGCGCTGGACCCCACCGTGCCCACCGTGCTGATCAACCACTTCCCGCTGGTGCGGGAACCCACCAGGGTGCTGATCCACCCCGAGTTCGCGATGTGGTGCGGCACCGACGAGACCGCCGACTGGCACACTCGGTACAACGCGATCTGCTCGGTGTACGGGCACCTGCACATCCCCCGCACCACCTACTACGACGGCGTCCGCTTCGAAGAGGTCTCCGTCGGCTATCCCCGCGAGTGGGAGCGCCGAGGGCTGCCCGAACCGGTGCTGCGGCAGATCCTGCCGGTCCCGGTGTACCCGCCCGGTCGGCTCAACAAGTGGGGAGGTCATTTCCAGGTGACTCCGGAACAAGAAGCGCAGGTGGAGCGGATGAGGGCGATGCGCCGATGATCGAGTCGATCCTTCCGTCGGGTGTCGCGTCGGCCGAGCTGTACGAGGACCCCGACGGACTGGAACTGTTCCCGTCCGAGCAGGCAGAGATCGGCCGCGCGGTCGAGAAGCGTCGACGCGAGTACACCAGCGCCCGGCACTGCGCGCGCCAGGCCATGGCGCAACTCGGGGTGCGGGCCGCGCCCGTGCTCAAGGGGGACATGGGGTCGCCTCAGTGGCCCGGTGGTGTGGTCGGGTCGATGACGCACTGCGACGGATACCGGGCGGCCGCATTGGGCTTCGCGATGCAGGTGCGCTCGGTCGGCATCGACGCGGAACCGCATGCCGGGCTGCCCGACGGGGTGCTCGAGGCGACCAGCCTGCCGGCCGAGCGCGACTGGCTGGCCGCGGTCGGCTCTGGGGGCGAGCCCGCCGTGCACTTCGACCGGTTGTTGTTCTGCGCGAAGGAGGCCACCTACAAGGCCTGGTTCCCATTGACCGGCCGGTGGCTCGGCTTCGAGGACGCGCACATCACGTTCGAGCGTTCCGACGAGGGGACCTGGGGGTCATTCCGCAGCGAACTGCTCGTGCCCGGGCAGACGCATTCGGGTCCGCCGCTGTCCGCGTTCGACGGACGGTGGCTGGTTCGTGACGGGCTGATCCTGACCGCCATCGCGGTGGTGTGACCGGCGCGTCCGATTGCTCCTGGCACAATCGCCTGTTGTGTCTGCACGCGCGAAACCTTCCTCCGGCCTCGACGGCGCCGGGCTGCTCATCGTCGACAAGTCCGGGGGGATGACCAGCCACGACGTGGTCGCGCGCTGCCGGAAACTGCTCAACACCCGCAGGGTGGGGCACGCCGGGACCCTCGATCCGATGGCGACGGGCGTGCTGGTGCTCGGCGTCGAGCGGGCCACGAAGATGCTGGGACTACTGGCGCTGACGACCAAGTCGTACACCGCAACGATCCGGCTGGGACAGTCGACGACCACCGACGACGCCGAGGGCGAGCCGACCGGCGGGGCGAGCGCGGCCGCCCTCGACGAGCAGCAGGTGCGCGACGCGATCGGCGCGTTCGTCGGCGACATCGACCAGGTGCCCGCCAGCGTCAGCGCGATCAAGGTGGACGGCCGTCGCGCGCACGCCCGGATCCGCGACGGTGAGCAGGTCGAGATCCCGCCCCGCCGGGTGCGGGTGGACCGCTTCGAGATCACCGGCGTGCGGCGGCCGGAGCCGGGCGATGGGCTGCTGGACGTCGACGTCGAGGTGGACTGCTCCTCGGGCACCTACGTGCGCGCGCTGGCCCGCGACCTGGGCGCGGCGCTGGGGGTGGGCGGGCACCTGACGGCGCTGCGGCGCACCCGGGTCGGGCCGTTCACGCTCGACCACGCCCGGACCCTGGAGGAACTCGCGGAGAACCCGGGCGTCAGCCTGGACATCGACCACGCAGCGCAGACGGCGTTCGAGCACCGGGTGATCGACGCGGCCGAGGCGGAGTCGATCAGCCAGGGGCGGTGGCTCGAGCCGGTCGGCATCAAGGGCGTGTACGCCGCGATCGATCCCGACGGCCACACCATCGCGCTGCTGCGCGAGAGCGGCCGCCGGGCCGCGTCGGTGATGGTGGTGCGGCCGGCCACCCTGCGTGACCTGGACCAGCAGGGGTAGGCCGGTCCGAGCCCGATCGGGTCAGGCGTCGCGGTCCGGTCCGCCGGCCGCCTGCCCGGTGCCGCGGACGAACTCGCGCACGACCAGCGCCGAGCGCAACTGCCACCGCCCGGAGGCGCGCACCGGATCGCATCCGGTCAACTGGGCGACCCGCTTCATCCGGTAGTCGACGGTGTTGGGGTGCAGGTGCAGTTTGCGGGCGGTGCGTTGCCGGTTCAGGTCGTTGTCGATGTGGACCTCGAGGGTCTCGAGCAGTTCCGGCGCCGCCTCGAGCGGTCCGAGCAGCTCGAGGAGCCGGTCACGCGCGGGGCCCGGCCGGGTGAGCTGATACTCGAGCGCGAGATCGGCCAGCCGGTACAGATCGGGTGCATGACCCAGGTGCCGCGCGAGGACGAGCAGCTCGTGCGCCTGGTCGGCGGCGTGCGCGACATCGCCGGTCTGCGCCGGCACCGCGGTGGCCGTGATGTCGACGTCCGCGATGCCCGACACCCGGTCGAGGTGGGACCGGACCTCGTCGATGTGCGGCGAGCCCGGCAGCAGCAACGTGCACTGCCGGGGAGACAACCTCGCGAGCAGCGGCGCGCCGAGTTCCGCGACCAGCGCCCGCTCGAGCCCCGGGACCGTGCCGCGGGCGGCGGAGAGGTCCGCGGGCCGGCGCGCGGCGGTGAACGCGACGACGGTGTGCTGGTCGGCCAGGACCAGCCCGCAGCGCGCGGCGAGTGTGGTCGCGTCGCGTCCGGCGAGCAGCGCGTCGACCACGTGGACGACGGCGGGCGCGGTCGACTCGACGGTGGTCGCCGTGGCCACATAGGAGGCCGAGGCCACCTCGCTGACCCGTTCGGCGAGCGAGAGCAACAGGCGTGCCCGTGTGCGCAACGAGTCCACGGTGACGTCGATGGTCTGCTCGAGGACGATCTCCCGTGCCCCGGCCATCGCGCGGTGGCACTGGGAGAGCACGTGGTCGATGCGCTCGCCGGAGCGAGCGCCCCGGGAGGCGAGCACACGCACCGGCGTGAAGTCGCCGTCGTCGGGCAGGTGCCCGAGTTCGAGGGTCGACACGCTCAGCCGCAGGCATGCCTCGACCATGTCGTCCGCGGCTGCGCGAATGGGCCGCGGCGCCACCGACGTGGCCGGCGGCACGTGCGGACCGGTGGTGTGCGCAGCCTCCAGTGGTGCGGTGATGACTACCTCCCCGACGAGATGTCGTGATTGCTCTCACAGACTTTACCGACTGGTCAAGCTTCCTGTCAGTTTTACTTCAGAGTTGGAACGAGTGATTTCGTTCCAGGGTGGAATCGAATACGGGTAGCGGCACGACCGCGGCCCGTGACCGTGTCGATGCCGTTGTCAGCGCGCGCTGCGGTCCGCGGCGGGGGCCGGCCGGAACCGTCGGGCGGCTCAGTCGCGGACCAGCCAGATCGCTTGTGCCGCAGGGTGGCCCAGATCGATCGGTCGCGCTTCGGTGCGGCCGACGCGGATCGAGAGCGTGCCCGCGTAGTCGCGTCGCTCGACCACGGTGATCGGCACGTCCAGGGTGATCCCGACGGTGTCGAAGTAGCGCAGCATCTGCGGATCGTCGTCGGAGATCCGCGCCACATGACCGCCCTGTCCGTCGTGGAACTCGCTCAGTGGGCGCGCGGGCGGCGCCGGGACCGAACCTGCCGGATCCGGAATCGGGTCGCCGTGCGGATCCCTGATCGGATGCCCCAGCTTGGCGTCGATGCGGGCGATGAGCCGGTCGGACACCGCATGTTCGAGGATCTCCGCCTCGTCGTGCACCTCGTCCCAGCCGTAGCCCAGCTCGGAGACGAGGTAGGTCTCGATCAGCCGATGCCGGCGGACCACGGCGATCGCCGCCGCCTCGCCCTGCTTGGTGAGCGTGATCGAGCCGTACCTGGCGTGGTCGACCAGTCCCTGGTCGGCGAGTTTGCGGACCGCCTCGGAGACGGTGGAGGCCGACACGCCGATGCGTTCGGCCAGCATCTTCGTGCTCACGGGGCGGTCGGCCGACCATTCCTGCGCCGACCAGATCGTCTTGAGGTAGTCCTGTGCCACCGGGGTCAGGTCGAACGACGACGTGCCGTCGGGCGTGGCGGTGGGCATGAGGTGATCCTAACGGTGCCGGTGGCAGCGTGATCTATGCCGTCGGCCGGGGACACCGGACGGCGCGGGTCGCGGCGGGTCGGCGTTCCCTCCGGCGAGGTCGTAGGCTTTGGCCCGTGCAAAGGTGGCGAGGACTCGATGATGTTCCTGCTGACTGGGGACGGTGCGTGGTCACCATCGGCGTGTTCGACGGGATTCACCGTGGACACGCCGAGTTGATCCGGCGTGCCGTGGAGGAGGCGGCCGATCGCGGGATCGCGAGCGTGCTGCTCACCTTCGATCCCCACCCCTCGGAGGTGATCAGACCGGGCAGTCATCCCGCGCAGTTGAGCACACTGCACCGGCGGGCGGACCTGGCCGAGGAACTGGGCATCGACGTGTTCTGCGTCATCCCCTTCACCCCGGAGGTGTCGAAGATCCCGCCGGAGCGGTTCGTGCACGAGATCCTCGTCGAGCGGTTGCACGCCGCCGAGGTCGTGGTCGGCGACAACTTCACGTTCGGGCACAAGGCCGTCGGCGACGTGGCGATGCTCAAGGCGCTCGGCACCCGGTTCGGATTCGGCGTGCAGGGCGTGAGCCTGCTCTCCGAACATGCCGTCACGGTCTCGTCGACCTACATCCGCTCCTGCGTCGACGCGGGCGACGTCGCGCTGGCCCGGGAGGCGCTGGGGCGTCCGCACCGGGTCGAGGGCGTGGTCGTACGCGGCGAGCGCCGCGGTCGCGACCTCGGCTACCCGACCGCGAACATCGACTCCCCGCCCTACTCGGCGATCCCGGCCGACGGTGTGTACGCCGCGTGGTTCACGCTGTTCGGCTACGGACTGCCGGGGCGCGAACTGGAGCCGGGCCGGCAGTACCCGGCCGCCGTGTCGGTCGGCACCAACCCGACGTTCTCCGGGCGCAACCGCACCGTCGAGGTGTTCGTGCTCGACGCCGATGCGGACCTGTACGGCCAGCACGTCGGGGTCGACTTCGTGCGCCGGCTGCGGCCGATGCGCAAGTACGACACGGTCGACGCGCTGATCGAGGCCATGGCCGACGACGTCGAGCAGGCACGGCAGATCCTGGCCGCCGACCGCGCCTGAGCGGTGGTCACCGCCGGCTCGGGGCGGTCGGGTCGGCTGGTAATCTGGCAGATCGGTTGTGGCTGCGGTTCGCGGCGGCTGCTCCGGAGTGGTACCCCCTTTCACGCGGACATCAGTGATTCAGGAGAACTCACGTGGCACTGACCACCGAGGAGAAGAAGGCCGTTCTGGCCGAGTACGGTGTGCACGAGACCGACACCGGTTCGCCGGAGGCGCAGGTCGCGCTGCTGACCAAGCGCATCGTCGGGCTCACCGAGCACCTCAAGGAGCACAAGCACGACCATCACTCCCGCCGCGGCCTGCTTCTGCTGGTCGGACGTCGTCGTCGCCTGCTCAAGTACGTCCAGAAGGTCGACATCGCGCGTTACCGCTCGCTGATCGAGCGCCTGGGTCTGCGTCGCTGATTCAGCCCGCAGCCCGGATCGGTACGTCTCGAGGGCCCGTCACCGTCATCGGTGACGGGCCCTCGCGTATCGCCGACACGGGGGTCTTGTGCGGCCTGCACGGTCGCGCCGCGCCGCGATGGTAGTGTTTTGCCTGGCCCTGATGGTGGACGCTGGTTCCCCGGGGTCGGGAAATGTGGCCAGCTCGGAATTCGGGTCGGCCAAGATGAATGGATCCGCGCAGCACCGAGCATGTGAACAGCACTGAAGCAAAGGCCACACCAATTCGGAAATCCCCGCTTCTGTCGATCGTGCGTGACCGGTCGGTCCTCGGTAGTGGCCACCGGTGCGCCTGGGCAGGTAGCGCGTCGACACGGGGTCGACGCCGCCCGGGCATCCCGATGGCTTCGATCGAAGACCGCCACCGCACGAGCGTGATCAGCGCACCCCCTGATGTGGACCACGGTGTGCTCGCGGACGGAAGCGCGAAAAGACGAGAGGACGAGAAGAGAATCCATGTCTGAGAACGACTACCTCGACGAGGGTGTGTTCGAGAGCACCGCCGTCATCGACAACGGGGCCTTCGGCACCCGCACCATCCGCTTCGAGACGGGCCGCCTGGCCCAGCAGGCCGCGGGCTCCGTCGTGGCCTACCTCGACGAAGAGACCATGCTGCTGTCCGCCACGTCGGCCAGCAAGGCGCCGAAGGAGCACTTCGACTTCTTCCCGCTGACCGTGGACGTCGAGGAGCGCATGTACGCCGCGGGCCGCATCCCCGGCTCGTTCTTCCGTCGCGAGGGCCGCCCGTCCACCGACGCGATCCTGACCTGCCGTCTGATCGACCGGCCGCTGCGCCCGTCGTTCGTCGACGGTCTGCGCAACGAGATCCAGGTCGTCGTCACCGTGATGAGCCTGGACCCCAACGACCTGTACGACGTCGTGGCCATCAACGCCGCGTCCGCGTCCACCCAGATCGCCGGCCTGCCGTTCTCCGGCCCGGTCGGCGGCGTGCGCGTCGCGCTGATCACCTCGGACACGGCGGAGCCGGGCAATTCTGCCGGCGCGAACAAGTCCGCGCAGTGGGTTGCCTTCCCGACCGTCGAACAGCTCGAGAACGCGGTGTTCGACATGGTCGTCGCCGGCCGCATCGTGACGCCGGCCTCGGGCTCCACGCCCGCCGACGTGGCGATCATGATGGTCGAGGCGGAGGCCACCGATTCGGTCATCGCCAAGATCGCCGACGGTGCGCAGGCGCCGACCGAGACGGTCGTCGCGCAGGGCCTCGAGGCGGCCAAGCCGTTCATCGCGGTGCTGTGCCAGGCCCAGCAGGAACTGGCCGCCAACGCGGCCAAGGAGACCGGCGACTACCCGGTGTTCCCCGCCTACCGGGACGACGTCTACGCCGCGGTCGAGGCCGCCGCGAAGGCACCGTTGTCCGAGGCGCTGACCATCGCGGGCAAGCACGACCGCGACGCGCGCACCGACGAGATCAAGGTCGACGTGCTCGAGAAGGTCGCCCCCGACTTCGAGGGACGCGAGAAGGAGATCGGCGCGGCGTTCCGCTCGCTGACCAAGAAGCTGGTCCGCCAGCGCATCCTCACCGACCACTTCCGCATCGACGGCCGCGGGATCACCGACATCCGTTCGCTGTCCGCCGAGGTGGCCCTGGTGCCGCGTGCGCACGGCAGCGCGCTGTTCGAGCGTGGCGAGACGCAGATCCTGGGCGTGACCACGCTGGACATGGTCAAGATGGCGCAGCAGATCGACTCGCTGGGCCCCGAGACCAGCAAGCGGTACATGCACCACTACAACTTCCCGCCGTACTCGACCGGTGAGACCGGCCGCGTCGGTTCGCCGAAGCGCCGCGAGATCGGCCACGGTGCGCTCGCCGAGCGCGCACTGGTGCCGGTGCTGCCGAGCGTCGAGGACTTCCCGTACGCGATCCGTCAGGTGTCCGAGGCGCTCAGCTCGAACGGTTCGACGTCGATGGGCTCGGTGTGTGCCTCGACGATGTCGCTGCTCAACGCCGGTGTGCCGCTGAAGGCGCCGGTCGCGGGCATCGCCATGGGCCTTGTGTCCGACGAGGTCACCAAGGAAGACGGCACTGCGGAGACTCGTTACGTGGCTTTGACCGACATCCTCGGTGCCGAGGACGCGTTCGGCGACATGGACTTCAAGGTCGCCGGCACCAAGGACTTCGTGACCGCGCTGCAGCTGGACACCAAGCTCGACGGCATCCCGTCCGAGGTCCTCGCGGGCGCGCTGACCCAGGCGAAGGACGCGCGGCTGACCATCCTCGAGGTGATGGCCGAGGCGATCGACGCGCCGGACGAGATGAGCCCGTACGCCCCGCGCGTGACGAGCATCAAGGTCCCGGTCGACAAGATCGGCGAGGTCATCGGGCCCAAGGGCAAGATGATCAACTCCATCACCGAGCAGACCGGTGCGAACATTTCCATCGAGGACGACGGCACCGTGTTCGTCGGCGCCACCGATGGACCGTCTGCGCAGGCGGCGATCGACCTGATCAACGCCATCGCCAACCCGCAGCTGCCCAAGGTGGGCGAGCGCTTCCTCGGCACGGTCGTCAAGACCACCGCCTTCGGCGCGTTCGTCTCGCTGCTCCCGGGCCGCGACGGACTGGTGCACATCAGCAAGCTGGGCAACGGCAAGCGGATCAACAAGGTCGAGGACGTCGTCAACGTCGGCTCGAAGATCCGGGTCGAGATCGCGGACATCGACAACCGCGGCAAGATCAGCCTGGTGCCGGTCCCCGAAGAGGGCACCGCAGACAGTGCCGATGCCAAGTCGGACGACAAGGCTGCCGAGAAGCCCGAGGCTTCCGCTGAGTAAGCAGTCACCCGCAGGAAGGGGCCCCTCGGCCGGACTCACCGGTCGAGGGGCCCCTTCGGCGACCCCGGGCAGCGCCTCGTCGAAGAAGGCCGCGGTCGGGAACGTCGTGGCCGACGGGGTGCGCCGCACGGTGCTGCCCGGCGGGCTGCGGGTGGTCACCGAGTTCGTCCCCGGCGTGCGTTCGGCGTCGGTGGGAGTGTGGGTCGGCGTCGGTTCCCGGGACGAGGGCCGCAGCGTGGCCGGCGCCGCGCACTTCCTCGAGCACCTGCTGTTCAAGTCGACGCCGACGCGCACGGCGGTCGACATCGCACAGTCGGTGGACTCGGTCGGCGGCGAGCTGAACGCGTTCACGGCCAAGGAGCACACCTGCTTCTACGCGCACGTCCTCGACGAGGACCTGGCGCTGGCGGTCGATGTCGTCGCCGACGTGGTGCTGCGCGGGCGGTGCGCGGGCAGCGACGTCGAGGTCGAGCGCGGGGTGGTGCTCGAGGAGATCGCGATGCGCGACGACGACCCCGAGGACCTGCTCGGCGATGCGTTCCTCACCGCCATGTTCGGCGATCACCCGGTCGGCCGGCCGGTCATCGGGACCGTCGAGTCCATCGAGGCGATGACGCGGTCGCAGCTGCACTCGTTCCACGTACGCCGCTATCAGCCCTACCGGATGGTGGTGGCGGTGGCCGGCAACATCGAGCACGAGCACGTGGTCGAGCTGGTCCGGACGGCGTTCGGGGGTCACCTCGAGGGCGATCGGCTGCCCGCGCCGCGCCGCGAGGGCACGGCCCGGCTGCGCACCGCGCCGACGCTGGCGGTGCTCGACCGCGACGGCGAGCAGGCGCACCTGAGTCTGGGCGTGCGCGCCTTCGGCCGGCACGACGAGCAGCACCGGTGGGCGTTGTCGGTGCTCAACAACGCACTCGGAGGCGGTCTGAGCTCGCGGCTGTTCCAGGAGATCCGGGAATCGCGCGGGCTGGCGTACTCGGTGTACACCGGCGTCGACACCTACGCGGACACCGGTGTGTTCTCGGTGTACGCCGGGTGCCAGCCGGAGAACCTCGGCGAGGTGACCGAGCTGACCCTGCGGGTGCTGGCCGATGTCGCGGCGAACGGCATCACCGAGGACGAGTGCCGGCGCAGCAAGGGCGCCCTGCGCGGGTCGCTGGTGCTGGGCCTGGAGGACTCCGGCGCCCGGATGACCCGGATCGGCCGCAGCGAACTGAGCTACGGCGATCACCGGTCGGTCACCGAGACGTTGCAGCGCATCGACGCGGTGACGGTCGACGAGGTGCGGGCGGTGGCGGCGGTGCTGCTGAACCGGCCGATGGGCGCGGCGGTGGTCGGGCCGTACGCGCGCAAGCGCGATCTGCCGCGGGCGGTGCGGTCGATCGTGCGCTGACGGGGACAGACGCCGACCTCACAGGGAGGTCGGCGATGGCGGTGCGTACCCTCGACAGGGGAAAACCTGGCGGGGCAGCAGTCGGAACGAAAGATGGGTTGACGTGAGCATTCGGGTCGGTGTCCTCGGCGCCAAGGGCAAGGTCGGGCAGGCTATCTGCGCCGGTGTCGAGCGTGCGGCGGACCTCGAGTTGGCCGCGGAGGTCGACAAGGGCCAGCGGCTCGAGGCGTTCGTCGAATCGGGCACCCAGGTGGTGGTCGACTTCACCCATCCCGATGTGGTGATGGACAACCTGGAGTTCCTGATCCGCAACGGCATCCACGCAGTCGTCGGGACCACCGGCTTCGACGCGGCCCGGCTGGACCGGGTCCGGAGCCGGCTGGCCGACCGACCCGAGGTGGGCGTGCTGATCGCCCCGAACTTCGCCATCGGCGCCGTGCTGTCGATGCGGTTCGCGCAGGCGGCTGCGCGGTTCTACGACTCGGTCGAGGTCATCGAGCTGCACCACCCGCACAAGGCCGACGCGCCGTCGGGCACCGCCTATCGGACCGCAGCGCTCATCGCCGAGGCGCGGCGCGAGGGCGGGGTCGGGATCAGCCCCGACGCCACCACCACCGAACTCGAGGGCGCGCGCGGTGCGAGCGTCGACGGGGTGCGCGTGCACTCGGTCCGCCTCGCCGGCCTGGTCGCGCACCAGGAGGTGCTGCTGGGCACCGAAGGCGAGACGCTGACCATCCGGCACGACTCGATCGATCGGACGTCCTTCGTCCCCGGCGTGTTGCTCGGGGTGCGGGAGATCGCCGGACGGCCCGGGTTGACAGTCGGGCTCGACCCGTTGCTGGACCTGTGAAGACGCAGTACGCGATCGGCGGCATCGCCATCGCGCTGATGGTCTACTTCGTCCTGCTGGGCCGGCAGGGCATCGAGCTGATCCAGATGGGCGGGGTGGGACCGATCGGCATGGGCATCGGCGTGCTGATCCTGCCGTTCCTCGGCATCTGGATCACCTGGTCGACGCTGCGCGCAGGAGTCCGGCACCAGCAGCTGGCACGCCGCATGCACGAGGAGGGCCTCGAGCTCGACGTCGCCGACCTGCCGAAGATGCCGTCCGGACGCGTCGAGCGCGGCGCCGCCGACGAGCTGTTCGCCCAGGTCAAGTCCGAGTGGGAGGTCGACCCGGACAACTGGCGCAGCAACTACCGGCTCGCCCGCGCCTACGACTACGCCGGTGACCGGCGCCGCGCCCGCGACATCATGCGCCGCGCGGTCGCGCTCGAGGAACGCGAACGCTCACACGAAACGCACTGAGCGCACGGTAGATTCGGTGTGACCCACCGATACGGACCGAGGGAGTCGGCGTGGCACGTCTGTTGTTGGTGCACCACACGGTCTCGCCGTACACCCAGGCGATGTTCGAGGCGGTGGTGTCCGGCGCGACCGACCCCGAGATCGAGGGTGTCGACCTGGTCCGGCGTCCGGCGCTGACGGTCTCACCGGCCGAGATGCTCGAGGCCGACGGGTATCTGCTCGGTAGTCCCGCGAATCTCGGCTACATCAGCGGCGCGCTCAAGCACGCGTTCGACGGTGCGTACTACCAGTTGCTCGACTCGACGCGCGGGCGACCTTTCGGGCTGTACCTGCACGGCAACGAGGGCACCGAGGGCGCCGAGCGTGCCGTCGACTCGATCACGACCGGCCTGGGCTGGTCGAAGGCCGCCGGCTACGTCACGGCCTCCGGCAAACCGGGCAAGGACGAACTGCAGGCGTGTTGGGAACTCGGTGCGACCGTCGCCGCGCAGCTGATGGGGTAGCGGTCCGCCAAGCAGACCCCTCATCGCCGAGGCTGCGGTAGCGTCGAAGCCGTGCTGGACCTTCCGGATCATGTGCGTGCGTGCCTGTTCGACCTCGACGGTGTGCTGACGGAGACGGCGGTGGTGCACGCCCGCGCGTGGAAGCAGATGTTCGACGACTTCCTGCGCGACCGGGCCCGCCGCGATGGTGCTGACTTCGTCCCGTTCGACGAGCACGCCGACTACGACGAGTACGTCGACGGTAAGCCGCGTGCCGACGGCACCCGGTCGTTCCTGCGATCGCGGGGCATCGAATTGCCCGAGGGCACAACGCAGGACGGCCCCGATGTCGAGACGGTGGCCGGTCTGGGCCGACGCAAGAACGACCTGGTGCTGCAGATGATCCGCACCGACGGCGTGCAGGCCTATCCGGGATCGGTCCGGTTCGTGCACGCCGCCCGCGACGCCGGACTGCGGTGCGCGGTCGTCTCATCCAGCGCGAACTGCCGCGACGTGCTCGAATCCGCCGGAATCGCCGACCTTTTCGAGCTGCGCATCGACGGAGTGGTCGCGCAGCAGCAACATCTGCGCGGAAAACCCGCGCCGGACACGTATCTCGCCGGCGCCCGCGGACTGGACCTCGAGCCCGCCCGGTGCGCGGTCTTCGAGGACGCGCTGGCCGGGGTGGCCTCGGGTCGCGCCGGGGACTTCGGCTGGGTGGTGGGGGTGGACCGGGTAGGGCAGGCCGATGCGCTGCGCGAACACGGGGCGGACGTCGTCGTCGACGATCTCGCAAACCTGTTGGGGCAGCAGTGATCCGGCATCCGGCCTTCACCGTCGAACCCTGGTGCGTGCGGGCCACCCGGTTCGATCTGGACGTGCTCAGCCAGGTCGAGTCGGTGTTCGCGCTGTCGAACGGACACATCGGCTGGCGCGCGAACCTCGACGAGGGGGAGCCGAACGGGCTGCCCGGTTCGTACCTGAACGGGGTCTGGGAGCAGCGCCCGCTGCCGTACGCCGAGGCGGGTTACGGCTACCCGGAGGCCGGTCAGACGGTCATCAACGTCACCAACGGCAAGCTGATCCGGCTGCTGGTCAACGACGAGCCGTTCGACGTGCGCTACGGCACGCTCCACGAGCACGAGATGGTGCTCGACCTGCGCGCCGGGCTGCTGCGCCGGACCGTCGAGTGGACCTCGCCGGCGGGGCGAAGGGTGCGGGTGGAGTCGGTGCGCCTGGTGTCTCTGACGCAACGTGCGGTCGCCGCGATCTGCTACGACGTCCAGGTCCTCGACGGCCCCGCGCGGGTGGTCGTGCAGTCGGAACTGGTCTCCAACGAGCAGCTCCCCGAGGTGGCCGGCGACCCGCGCGCCGCCTCGGCGGTGCCGGACCCGCTGCGCCCGGAAGCGCATGGAAGCCACCAGCTCTGGGCGCAACTGGTGCATCGGACCAGCGGCAGCGGGCTGCGGGTCGGGTGCGCGATGGACCATGTCGTCGAGGGGTCGAACGTGCAGTCGGTGGCGGAGAGCCACCCGGACCTCGGCCGGGTGACGCTGACGGCGGAGTTGAAGCCGGGCCAGCGGCTGCGGGTGGTCAAATTCGTCGCCTACGGCTGGTCCGGGGTGCGGTCGCTGCCGGGCATCCGTGCGCAGGTGGACGCCGCGCTGGCGTCGGCGCGGCAGACCGGCTGGGACGGTCTGGTCGCCGAGCAACGCGAAGCGCTGAACCGGTTCTGGGATCGCGCGGACGTGGAACTCGACGGGGACAGTGAGATCCAGCAGGCGGTGCGCTTCGCGCTGTTCCATGTGCTGCAGGCCGGCGCCCGCGCGGAGGGGCAGGCCATCCCCGCCAAGGGATTGACCGGGCCCGGCTATAACGGCCACACCTTCTGGGACAGTGAGACGTTCGTGCAGCCAGTGCTGACCTACACGTCGCCGCGCGCGACCGCGTTCGCGCTGCGCTGGCGGCACAGCACGCTGCCGCTCGCGAAGGAACGCGCCGCGCAGCTCGGTCTGCGCGGAGCCGCGTTCCCGTGGCGCACCATCCACGGTGAGGAGTGCTCGAGCTATTGGCCCGCCGGCACCGCGGCCTTCCACGTCAGCGCCGACATCGCCGACGCGGTCATCCGCTACGCACGGGCGACCGGCGACACCGACTTCGAGCAGTCGGTGGGGCTCGAGCTGCTGGTCGAGACGGCGCGGCTGTGGCGTTCGCTCGGCCACCACGACGCCGAGGGGCGCTTCCGGATCGACGGGGTGACCGGCCCCGACGAGTACAGCGCGGTCGCGGACAACAACATCTACACAAACCTGATGGCGCAGCAGAATCTGCGCGCCGCCGCGGTGTGGGGGCACCGGTATCCCGGGAAGGCCCGCGATCTGGGCGTCGACGAGGAGGAGCTGGCGCAGTGGCACGACGCCGCCGACGCGATGTTCATCCCGTACGACGAGGAACTCGGCGTGCATCCGCAGGCGGAGGGGTTCACCGAACACAAGGAGTGGGACTTCTCCGTCTGCACCGACGACGACTATCCGCTGTTCCTGCACTTCCCGTACTTCGACCTCTACCGCAAACAGGTCACCAAGCAGGCCGACCTGGTGCTCGCGATGTTCCTGCGCGGCGACGCCTTCACCGCCGAGGAGAAGTCGCGCAACTTCGACTACTACGAACGGATCACCGTCCGCGACTCGTCGCTGTCGGCGTGCGTGCAGGCGGTGCTGGCCGCCGAGGTCGGGCATCTGAGCCTGGCCCACGACTATCTCGGCGAGGCCGCGCTGATGGACCTCGACGACCTCGAACACAACACCCGCGACGGGTTGCACATCGCGTCGCTGGCCGGCACCTGGATCGCCCTGGTCTACGGACTGGGCGGGCTGCGGCACTACCACGACGAGGGGCCGGTCGCGTTCAGTCCGCTGCTGCCGGAGGGGATCACCCGGCTCGCGTTCAATGTGTTCCTGCGCAAGCAGCGGCTGCGGGTGTCGGTCGTCCACGACGGCGCGACCTACACGCTCGAATCCGGGGATCCGGTGCGGTTGCTGCACCACGGGACCGAGGTGGTGGTCACCGAGCGCGCGCCGGTCACGATGCCGCTGCCGCGGACCGAACCGCGCCCCGCGCCGACACAGCCGCGGGGGCGCGTCCCGGAACATCGCGGAACCGGGTCGGCGGGAGCCCCTACCCGGAGGTGAGTGCCGGCAGCCGCGCGGTCACTGCGCAGGCTTCTCGTCGTGGCCGCCGAACTGCTTGCGCATCGCCGAGAGCGCCTTGTCGGCGAACTGGTCCAGGTCGCGCGAGGCGAAACGTGAATACAACGCGGCCGTGAGCACCGGCGCGGGCACGCCCTCGTCGATCGCCGCGATCGCGGTCCAGCGGCCCTCTCCGGAATCCGAGACGTGGCCGGTGAACTCGGACAGATCCGGCGAGGAGTGCAGCGCCGACGCGGTCAGGTCGAGCAACCAGGATTCGACGACGCTGCCGCGCCGCCACACCTCGGACACCTCCGCCACGTCGATGTCGTAGCGGTAGTACTCGGGATGGTCCAGCGGTGCCGTCTCGGCATCGGATTCGGACGGGCGGGTACCGATGTCCGCGTTGTGCAGGATGTTCAGGCCCTCGGCGAGCGCGGCCATCATCCCGTACTCGATCCCGTTGTGCACCATCTTCACGAAGTGCCCCGCTCCGCTGGGGCCGCAGTGCAGGTACCCGCGCTCGGACCGGGCCGGCTCGCCGTCGCGGCCGGGGGTGCGCGCCGCGGCGTCGACCCCGGGCGCGATCGAGGCAAACACCGACTCGACGGCAGCGAACGCGTCGGCATCGCCGCCGACCATCAGGCAGTAGCCGCGGTCCCGACCCCATACGCCGCCGCTGGTGCCGCAGTCGAGCAGATGGATGCCCTTCTCGGACAAGGTCTTCGCGTGGGTGAGGTCGTCGCGGTAGTACGAGTTGCCGCCGTCGATGACGATGTCGCCGGGGGAGAGGACCTCGGCGAGCTCGTCGATCACCGAGGTGGTGACCGCGCCGGCCGGGACCATCACCCACACCGCGCGCGGGCCGGTCATCGCGGCGGCGAGTTCTGCGGTGGACGAGACGCCCGTGGCGCCCTCGTCGGCCAGCGCGTGGACGGCGTCGGCGTCGCGGTCGAAGACCACGCACTGATGGCCGTCGCGCATCACCCGCCGGACGAGGTTCGCGCCCATCCGTCCGAGTCCGATCATCCCCAGTTGCATGACAGCCCCTTTCTGCTGACGATCACGTGCTCGAATCCGATTGTGGGACAGATGAAGCCCGGCCCGCCTATTCGCCGAGCCAGGGCTCCTGCCAGTGTGCGTGGCCGCGCACGACCGAGTCGGCTTCGTCCGGACCCCACGAACCGGTGGGATAGGTGTGTACCGGCGGCGGGTTGTCGAGCAGCGGCTGGACGATGCGCCAGGTCTCCTCGACCGCATCCTGGCGGGCGAACAGGCTGTGGTCGCCGGACATCGCCGAGTGCAGCAGCCGCTCGTACGGTTCGAGCGGCTCGCCGAGCTCGCCGGCGAACAGCGTCTGCAGGTGCACGTTCTGCCACGTCTGTTTGCCCATCGCTGTCAGATGCATGCGCATGCCGGGGTCCGGGTCGATCCGCAACACGATCTGGTTGGCGTCGACCTGGGTGGACTTGCGCAGGAACGCGAGCTTCGGGGTGCGGCGCAGCAGCAACCGCACCTCGGTGACCCGTTCGGGCAGCCCCTTGCCCGCGCGCAGGAAGATCGGGACCCCGGACCACCGCCAGTTGTCGATCTCGAGCCGCATCGCCACGAAAGTCTCGGTGGTGCTGCCGGCTTCGACGCCGTCGACATCCAGGTAGCCCTCGTACTGGCCGCGTACGCAGTGCGCGGGATCGAGCGCAGGCATCGCGCGGAACACCTCGCACTTCTTGTCCCGCAACTCGTCCGCGGTGTCGCCGGCCGGCGGCTCCATCGCCACCAGCGCGAGCACCTGCATCAGGTGGTTCTGCACGACATCACGCAGTGCGCCGACCTTGTCGTAGAAGCTGCCCCGGTCGGTGACCCCGAAGTCCTCGGCCATGGTGATCTGGATGGACGACACGGTGTGCCGGTCCCAGATCTCGGCCAGCGCGAGGTTGGCAAAACGCAGGTACTCCAGTTCGATCACCGGCTCCTTGCCGAGGAAGTGGTCGACGCGGAGGATCTGGCTCTCGTCGAGGACATCGTGCAGCCGGGCGTTGAGATCGCGCGCCGAGTCCAGGTCGTGGCCGAACGGTTTCTCCACCGCCACCGTCGCGCCGGTGAGCAGGTCGGCCTTCCCGAGTTGCTCGACGATCGGCGCGAACAGGCTCGGCGGCATCTCGAGATAGAACAGCGGACGCTGGTAGCGGTGGATCCGGGAGGCCAGCTGCCGGTACACCTCGTGCTCGGTGACGTCGCCGGACAGATAGTCGAGCCGTCCGGCAAGCCGCGTGAACACCTCGTCGTCGACGGTGGTGCCGGACTCGGCGATCGACTCGCGCGCCCGGGACACGAGGTCGTCGAGTCCGATGTCGTCGGCGGCGACACCGACGATCTCGCAGCGCAGCAGCCCGTGCTGTTCGAGCCGGTACAGCGCCCGGTAGGTCATCTTGCGAGCCAGATCGCCGGTGATCCCGAAGATCACCAGGACGTCTGCTTCCGGGGCCTCACCGGCCATATCGCTCTCCGCTCCGCGCATCGGTGTGCGATGGCGCCGTGTCGATCATGGTTGCCGACGACCAGTTAACGCCGAATGCGCGGAGCGTGCGAGCGCATCGCCTCAGACCAGCAACTTGGCCTTGAGAGCGGCGATGTCCGCGGTGGTCAGTCCGAGGCCCTGGGCGACGTAGTTGTCGAAGCTGCCGTACTTCGCGCCGGCCGCGGCGAAGGCGTCGTCGAGCCAGGCCTGCTGCACGGTGTTCTGCAGCGCGGCGAGCGGGCCGGTGGCGGTGCCGTTCCGGGCCAGGTACTGATTGCTGAGCATGTAGTCGGCGTTCACGGTGTCGCGCGGGACGCCGAGGATCGTCAGCAGGACGGCGGTCATCCAGCCGGTGCGGTCCTTGCCGGAGGTGCAGTGGTACAGCGAGGCGCCGGGGGAGTCGATGATCTGGGTGAACGCGTCGTGGAAGGCCTTCGCGGCGCCGGGGTCGGTCGCCATGAGCCGGTACATGGCGGGCATGTCGGCCATGTTCAGGTAGTTCGCGGGATTGCCGCTGCCGCCGACGACGTCGTCCCAGTGCTCGGTGGCGCCGGCGGGCAGCTTGTCGGGCGCGAGCGCGCGTTCGAAGACGGTGCGGAAGTCGATGTCCGTGCGCAGGTTCCGCTGCTGCAGCGCGGTGAGGTCGGCTGGGGTGAGGCTGCCCAGCGCATTGCTGCGGAACACCACACCGGTCTTGACCGTGTGCCCGTCGGTGGTCCGGTAGCCGCCGATGTCGCGGGCGTTGGACGCGCCGGTCAGGTGCAGCGACCGTGCTGTGCTCGACTGCGCTGTGGTCGGGGTGGCGGGCGCAGTGGTCGCGAAGGCGATCGCGGGCACCGGTGCGGCCAGGAGCGCGAGGGTGAGGGCGCCGGTGGCGGCGGTGCGGGTCAGGCGGGGCGCCATGTGTTCTCCGTTCGTCGGGCGGGCCGTCGACGTCCGCAGCGGTGTGCGCGCGACGAGTCGACGGCATTCGCAACACGGTGTCGACTATTTCAGGGGTAGTTGAGTGTTTCCTGAGCCGCGACCGACCGGGCCGCGACAGCAGAAGGGGCCGGCACCCGGGTGAACCCGGGAACCGGCCCCACCGCATCACCCCGCGGTGACGTCGCGGTGAACGCTCAGCGACCCTCGACGAACTTCTTGATGCCCTTGGTTGCGGTCTCGATGGCCTGCTTCTGAGCCTTCTTGACGATGAAGCCCGGAACCGGGATCTTCAGGTCGACGGTGAGGTCGAACGCCGCGTGCGTGCCCTTGTCGGTGGCGGTGAGCACGTAGCTGCCGTCCTGCGCCTTCTGCTGGGTGCTCTCGATCAGCGTCCAGGTGACCTTCTCGGAGCCCTCCCAGCTGTACTCGACGACCTGCTCGTCGGTGATCCCCATGACCGAGACCGCCATGCGGACACGCTTGGGCCGGCCGTCGTCGTAGGTGGTCTCGACGCTCGCGCTCTTGTGTGCAGAGGACCAGGTGGGCAGGGCGTCGATCGCCGCGATCCCGTCCATCACCTGTTCCGGCGTTGCGGCGATGTCGATCTCCGCGTGCCCACTGACTGCCATCTTGCGCTCCTTGATCCTGGGCGATCGGCTCCGATCCGATCGTCGTGGACGACAATCATGCACCGAAACGACCCCGGCGTCGGGCATTCACCGGTGCGCGGCACGCCCGATAGGGTTGGGGGCAACCAGGTCGGCGCCGGTCGAACCGGTGTTCAGGTCCAGTCGAGAGAGGTCCGAAGTGCCACAGTCCGTCCCGCTCCAGGTGCAACTCGTCGCGAAGACGGAGTTCTTTCCTCCGGCGGACGTCCCCTGGACGACGGATGCCGACGGCGGCCAGGCGCTGGCCGAGTTCGCGGGCCGCGCGTGCTACCAGAGTTGGGACAAGCCGAACCCGCGGACCGCGACCAATGCGGGTTATCTGCGCCACATTCTCGAGGTCGGGCACCTGTCCGTGCTCGAGCACGCCTCGGTCAGCTTCTACGTGAGCGGTCTGTCCCGGTCGTGCACGCACGAGCTGATCCGGCATCGCCACTTCTCGTTCTCGCAGCTCTCGCAGCGCTACGTCCCCGAGCACGACTCGAACGTGGTGCCGCCGCCCGCGATCGTCGGCGATCCGCAACTCGAGGCGCTGTTCGCGAAGGCGACCGATGCCAGCCGGGCGGCGTACGTCGAACTGCTCGACGCCCTCGAGAGCAAGTTCGCGGACGTGCCCAACGCGATCCTGCGCCGCAAACAAGCACGTCAGGCGGCCCGTTCGGTGCTGCCCAACGCCACCGAGACGCGGCTGGTGGTCACCGGGAACTATCGGACGTGGCGGCATTTCATCGCCATGCGCGCCACCGAGCACGCCGACGTCGAGATGCGCCAGCTCGCCATCGAATGCCTGCGCAGGCTGATGGACTGCGCACCGAACGTCTTCGGTGATTTCGAGATCGGCGAGCTGTCCGACGGGACCGAGGTGGCGACCAGCCCGTTCGTCGCGGAGGGCTGAACGCCGGGGTGGGAACCGGGAAACACTCGGTACGACGTGCCCGGTCACTGCTCACGCGAGTGCAGATCGGGGCTGTAAAGCGGGTAGCGTGATCAGCCATGAGCACAGGTGATTCAGCTACTGCCGCCGAGCGTGTATTCGGCACGGTCTTGACCGCGATGGTGACTCCGTTTGCCGCCGACGGCAAGCTGGACGTCGAGGCGGGCGTGAAGCTGGCGAAGCACCTGGTCGAGCAGGGTTGTGACGGTCTGGTTCTGGCGGGCACCACCGGCGAGTCGCCGACCACCACCGAGTCGGAGAAGCTGGAACTGATGCGCGCGGTTGTCGCCGAGGTCGGCGACCGCGCCCGGATCGTCGCCGGCGCGGGCAGCAACGACACCGCGCACAGCGTCGAACTCGCCCGCGACGCGGCCGCCGCCGGCGCGCACGGGCTGCTGGTCGTCACCCCCTACTACTCGCGTCCGCCGCAGCGCGGCCTGTACGCGCACTTCACCGCAGTCGCCGAGGCGACCGACCTGCCGGTGATGCTCTACGACATTCCGGGCCGCTCGGTCGTGCCGATCGAATCGGCCACACTGCGCGAGCTCGCCCTGCACCCGAAGATCCTCGCGGTCAAGGACGCCAAGGGCGACCTGAGTGCCGGCGCCGACCTGATCGCGACCACCGACCTCGCCTTCTACTCCGGCGATGATCCGCTGAACCTGCCCTGGCTGGCCGTGGGCGCGGTCGGCTTCGTCAGCGTGATCGGGCACCTGTGCTCCGCGAGGCTGCGTGAGATCCACACCGCCGTCCGCGAGGGCGACCTGGTCAAGGCACGCGAGCTGAATGCGGCGCTGGCCCCGCTGATCCGCGGCGTCTGCCGGCTCGGCGGTGTCGCGGCGTCGAAGGCGGGTCTACGACTGCAGGGGATCGATGTCGGGGAGCCGCGGCTTCCACAGGTGGCGCCCACGCCGGCCGAGATCGACGCGCTGGCCGCCGACATGCACGCCGCGGGGGTGCTCCCGTGAGCCCCGCAGATCGCCCGCGGGGCCGCGCCCGCCGCGTCGCCGGACCGCCGAACCCCCAGCCGACCCCCCAACCGGAGGTAGTGCAGCCCGTGACCGTGCAGCCCGAGTCCGCTTCGTCGCCGCAGCAGGAGGCGTCCGCGCCGGAGCAGCCCACGGGGGCAGCGGCCCCTGCGGCATCATCCGGGGCACCGAAGAAGCGGTCGTCGAGCAGGCGCAAGCGCGCCGCCGCACCCGAGCAGGCCAAGGCGGGGCAGCCGAACACCGGGCAGCCGAACTCCGGGCAGGCGAAGACCGGCCAGGGCAAGCGGTCGGGTCGGTTCGATCCGACCGTGCGCCTGGGGACCCCGCCGAAGGCGCCGAAGAAGGGCCTGCGGGTCGTCGCGCTCGGCGGCATCAGCGAGATCGGTCGCAACATGACCGTCTTCGAGTACGACGGGCGCCTGCTGATCGTCGACTGCGGCGTGCTGTTCCCGGAGGACGAGCAGCCGGGCGTCGACCTGATCCTGCCGGATTTCTCGTACATCGAGGACCGGATGGACGACGTCGAGGCCGTCGTGCTCACCCACGGCCACGAGGACCACATCGGCGCGCTGCCGTTCCTGCTCCGGCTGCGCCCCGACGTGCCGGTCATCGGCTCGAAGTTCACGCTCGCGCTGGTCGCGGCGAAGTGCCGTGAGCACCGGCAGCGCCCGAAGCTGATGGAGGTCGTCGAGGGCGAGACCACGACCAACGGGCCGTTCGAGTGCGAGTACTTCGCGGTCAACCACTCGATCCCCGACGCGATCGCCGTCGCGATCCGCACACCCGCGGGCGTGGCGCTGCACACCGGCGACATCAAGCTCGATCAGCTGCCGCTGGACGGTCGGCTCACCGATCTGGGCGGCTTCTCCCGGCTCGGTGACGACGGCGTGGACCTGTTCCTGGTCGATTCGACCAACGCCGAGGTGCCCGGCTTCGTCATGCCCGAGCGCGAGATCGGCGGCGTGCTGGACGGGGTGATCGGCAAGGCGAAGCAGCGGGTGATCGTCGCGTCCTTCGCGAGCCACGTGCACCGCATCCAGCAGGTCGTCGACGTCGCGCACCGGTACAACCGGCGGGTCGCGTTCGTCGGCCGGTCGATGGTGCGCAACATGGCCATCGCCCAGGACCTCGGCTACCTCTCGGTGCCGGACGGACTCATCGTCGACCTGGACACCGCGGCCAACCTGCCCGACGACCGGCTGGTGCTCATCTCGACCGGCTCGCAAGGCGAGCCGCTGTCGGCGCTGTCGCGGATGGCGCGCGGCGAGCACCGGCAGATCAACGTCCGCGAGAACGACCTGGTCGTGCTGGCGTCGTCGCTGATCCCCGGCAACGAGAACTCCGTGTTCGCGGTGGTCAACGGACTGGCCAAGCGGGGCGCGTCGGTGATCACCCAGCAGAGCGCCAAGGTCCACGTCAGCGGTCACGCGTCGGCGGGCGAGCTGCTGTACCTGTACAACGCGGTCCGGCCGCGCAACGCCATGCCGGTGCACGGCGAGTGGCGTCACCTGCGGGCCAACGCCGCGCTCGCGGTCGCGACGGGCGTGCCCGAGGACCGGGTGGTGCTCGCCGAGAACGGCGTGGTCGTCGACCTGGTCGACGGCAAGGCGCAGATCACCGGCCAGGTGCCGATCGGTCACGTGTACGTCGACGGCCTGTCGGTCGGCGACGTGGGCGAGTCGACCCTGTCGGACCGGCTGATCCTCGGCGAGGGCGGTTTCATCGCGATCTCGGTCGCCATCGACACCACGACCGGGCGGGCCGTGAGCACCCCGCAGGTGTCCGGCCGCGGTTTCTCGGACGACCCCACCGCATTGCAGGGCGCGGCGCAGCTGGTCGAGAAGGAACTCGGCAACCTCGCGGCCGAGGGCGTCACCGACACCCACCGCATCGCGCAGGGCGTGCGACGGGTGGTCGGGCGCTGGGTAGCCGAGAAGTACCGTCGCCGGCCCATGATCGTGCCGACGGTCATCGGCGTGGAATGAGCTCGGCCGGCTCGAACCCGGCCCCCTGAACGGGGGCCGGCGCCACACGGACAGGAGCATCGAGTGAGCATCGCGCGGGACGAACGCCGGCAACTGGTCGAGCTGATGCGGGAGGTGGGCCCGGACGCGCCGACGCTGTGCGGGCAGTGGACCACCCGTGACCTGGCGGCACACCTGGTGGTGCGCGAGCGCCGGCTCGACGCGGCCCCCGGGATCCTGCTGCCGCCGCTCGCCGCACACACCGAGCGGGTGCAGCAGTCGGTCGCCGCGCAGGACTATGCGCGGCTGCTGGGTGACGTCGAGTCCGGACCGCCGATCTGGTCGCCGTTCCGGCTGCTCGACGCCCAGGTCAACATGACCGAGATGTTCGTCCACCACGAGGACGTGCGCCGCGCCCGGGACGGTTGGGAGCCGCGCACGCTGGCGCCCGCCGTGCAGGCGGCGCTGTGGCGCGCGACGACGATGCTGGCGCGGCGAAGCTACCGGAAGAGCCCGGTCACGGTGGTGCTGGTGGCCGCGGACGGAGCTACGGCCACGCCGGTGCGCCGCGGCGAGCAGGCGGTCGCGCTGCGCGGCGAACCCGCGGAACTGCTGCTGCACGCCTTCGGGCGCGACCAGGTGCGCGTCGACTTCGAGGGCGACCCGGCGGATGTCGCGGCGGTGCAGGGGCTGGACCGCTCCGTCTGATCGCCCCGCCGGCCGAGAGCGATCGTCACACGCCCAACCACCAGTGTGACGGGTGTTTCGAATGGTCCCGGAGGGGCGGGTGGGACTAATCTTGGCGCCATGGCAGGTAAGTCGAGCACCCGTGGACCGGTCAAGCGTACGTCGTCAGCGCGTACCGGCGGCGGCACCACGCGGGGCTCGCGCGGGACCGGCTCCCGGTCGGGTTCCGGCAGGTCGTCCGGCACGCGGTCGACCGCGAAGCGCTCCGGTGCGGGCGCGCGCGGCGGTGCGTCGTCCCGCGCAGGCTCGGGTGGGGGAGCGGCCGGCCGGGGTTCGGCGCGTTCGCGTCCACCGGCCCGGCGCGGGGCCGGCGGTGGTGCCATGCGGTCGGTGGGGCGCGCCGTCGCCGGGGGCTGGGCGATGGTCGCCAAGGGCGTCGGTGCAACCACCCGCGCCGTCGGGCATGCCAAGGACATCGAGCACGGACATCGCCGCGACGGCATCGCGCTGGGCCTGATCGCCGTCAGCGTCGTGATCGCCGCCGGCGTGTGGTTCGACGCCGGCGGACCGGTCGGATCCTGGATCGACAGCGGCGCGCGCTGGGTGCTCGGCTCGGCCGCGATCCTCGCGCCGATCGTGCTGACAGCCGTCGGCGTGGTGCTCATGCGTACCGAGGCGAACCACGACGCACGGCCCCGGCTGGTCCTCGGCTCGGCGCTGACAATCCTGCCGGTGCTGGGCATCTGGCACCTGATCGCCGGTTCTCCCGACGACGCCCACGGCCGAGCGGAGGGCGCCGGGTTCGTCGGGTATGCCGCCGGTGGGCCGCTGGCCAAGGGACTGACCGTGTGGTTGACGATCCCGCTGTTGCTGCTCGCCGCGGTGTTCGGGGTCCTGCTGCTCACCGGCACCACCGTGCGGGAGGCGCCCGCGCGCCTGCGCACGCTGTTCGGCACCCGGCACTACGAGTACGACGGCGAGGACGGCTACGTCGGCGAGGACGGCTATGAGGGCGACGGCTGGGACGACGGCGGCGGACGTGGCAGGTTCGGATCCTGGTCCCGCGGTCGCCGCGACGGGTTGTCGCCGTACGACCGGGTGCCCTACGACAACTACCCGCTCGACGAGTTCGACCAGCCGGACCACCCCACCGAGCTGATCCCGGTGGCCGAACCGATCACCGAGGCGCCGTCGGCACCGGCACCGGCGCCGGCCGTGCCGCCGGCACCGAAGCCGAAACCGAAGCCGGTGGCCAGGGCGCCGAAGCCGGAGCCGGAACCCGAGGCCGAGCAGATGGTGCTGGACCGGGTCATCGAGGGCGACTACACGCTGCCCCCGACCGATCTGCTGATCCCCGGCGACCCCCCGAAGACCCACAGTGCGGCCAACGACGCGATGATCGAGGCGATCACCGGCGTCCTCGAGCAGTTCAAGATCGACGCCGCCGTCACCGGGTTCACCCGGGGGCCGACGGTGACCCGCTATGAGGTCGAGCTCGGGCCCGGCGTGAAGGTCGAGAAGATCACCGCGCTGCACCGCAACATCGCCTATGCCGCGGCGACCGACAACGTGCGGCTGCTGGCGCCGATCCCCGGGAAGTCGGCGGTCGGCATCGAGGTGCCCAACGCGGACCGCGAGATGGTCCGGCTCGCGGACGTGCTGTCCTCGCCGTCGACCCGCAAGGACCACCACCCGCTGCTGATCGGCCTCGGCAAGGACATCGAGGGCGACTTCGTCAGCGCGAATCTTGCGAAGATGCCGCACCTGCTGGTCGCGGGCTCGACCGGCTCGGGTAAGTCGAGCTTCGTCAACTCGATGCTGGTCTCGCTGCTCACCCGCGCCACCCCCGACGAGGTCCGGCTGATCCTCATCGACCCCAAGATGGTCGAGCTGACCCCGTACGAGGGCATCCCGCACCTGATCACGCCCATCATCACCCAGCCGAAGAAGGCGGCCGCCGCGCTGGCGTGGCTGGTGGAGGAGATGGAGCAGCGCTACCAGGACATGCAGGCCAACCGGGTGCGGCACATCGACGACTTCAACAAGCGGGTGCGGTCCGGTGAGATCACCGCGCCGCTGGGGTCCGAGCGCGTGTACCGGCCGTACCCGTACATCCTGGCGATCGTCGACGAGCTCGCGGACCTGATGATGACTGCCCCGCGCGACGTCGAGGACGCGATCGTGCGCATCACCCAGAAGGCCCGCGCCGCCGGCATCCACCTGGTGCTGGCGACGCAGCGCCCGTCGGTCGACGTCGTGACCGGCCTGATCAAGACCAACGTGCCCTCGCGGCTGGCGTTCGCGACCTCATCGCTGACCGACTCGCGGGTCATCCTGGACCAGCCGGGCGCGGAGAAGCTGATCGGCATGGGTGACGGGTTGTTCCTGCCGATGGGTGCCGGCAAACCGGTTCGCATGCAGGGTGCGTTCATCACCGACGAGGAGATCTCGAAGGTCGTCGACTTCAGCAAGAACCAGGCCGAGCCCGACTACACCGAGGGCGTGACCGCGGCCAAGGCGGGCGAGAAGAAGGATGTCGATCCCGACATCGGCGGTGACCTCGACGTGCTCCTGCAGGCGGTCGAGTTGGTTGTGACCAGCCAGTTCGGGTCGACTTCGATGCTGCAGCGCAAGCTGCGGGTCGGGTTCGCCAAGGCGGGCCGGTTGATGGATCTGATGGAGACCCGCGGGGTCGTCGGGCCCAGCGAGGGATCGAAGGCGCGCGAGGTGCTGATCAAGCCCGACGAGCTGGACGGGCTGCTGTGGTCGATCCGCGGCGGCGACCCGTCCGAGGCGCCGGGCGCCGCGGCCGACGACCCGGTGGGCGAGGACGCCGACGCGCCGTTCTGATCTTTTGTCCGCTCGTCGACCGACCGGTAGGCTGGGCGCAGCAATGGAGGGGAGTATCCCCGATCCTGCGTGGGCCTCGTCAACACGTCCGGCCGACCGCGTCGCGGTCGTGAGCGGTCCGGGTCCCACGGTCGATGGCCTCGGCGATCGGCGGGAGAGACCTCCGGTGTCCGAAGCGGTCCACCGGAGGTAATTCATGCACGTCAGTGCGTTGGTCTGGGTTGTCACCTGCGCGGTGATCATCGGCCTGTTCGTCTTCGACTTCTATGCTCACGTGCGCACACCGCACGAGCCCACCTTCAAGGAATCAGCAGGCTGGTCGGCCGTCTACATCGGGCTGGCGGTGCTGTTCGGCCTGGTCGTCTACTGGCAGTGGGGCGGGGCGTACGCGGGCGAGTTCTACGCCGGGTTCATCACCGAGAAGTCGCTCTCGATCGACAACCTGTTCGTCTTCGTGATCATCATGGCCCGCTTCGCGGTGCCGAAGATCTACCAGCAGAAGGTGCTGCTGTTCGGCATCGTCATCGCGCTGGTCCTGCGCGGCGCGTTCATCGCGGTCGGCGCGGCGGCGATCAACGCCTACAGCTGGGTGTTCTATCTGTTCGGTGCGTTCCTCGTGTTCACCGCCGTCAAGCTGGCCCGCGACGCGGGCCACGAGCCGGACACCGAGGCCAAGCGGGACAGCCGGCTGGTCGCGATGGTCAAGTCCAAGCTGCCGACCACCGATGTGTACGACGGCGGCAAGATGATCACCCGGGTGGGCGGCCGGCGGGTGCTCACGCCGATGATGGTCGCGCTCGTGGTCATCGGCTTCACCGACGTGCTGTTCGCGCTCGACTCGATCCCCGCGATCTACGGGCTCACACAAGAGGCCTATCTGGTCTTCACCGCGAACGCGTTCGCGCTAATGGGCCTGCGGCAGCTGTACTTCTTGCTCGGCGGGCTGCTCGACCGGCTGGTGTATCTGTCCTACGGGCTCGCGCTGATCCTCGCCTTCATCGGGGCGAAACTGGTATTGCACGCGTTGCACGAGAACACGCTGCCGTTCATCAACGGCGGCGAGCACGTCGCGGTGGTCGACATCCCGACGTCCGTATCGCTGGTCGTGATCATCGGGGTACTGGCCGTGACGACGGTGGCGAGCCTGATCAAGTCCCGCCCGCGCACGCGGACACCCGCGTCCTGATCCGGGTGCCCCCGGGGGCGTGCACCGCCGCCGGGGCCGTGCCGGTCGTCTGCAAGAATCATGCACGGGCATGGATCTTCGCGGGGGAGTGCTGTGCCCGGATGTCATGAGGAGGGGTCACGGCAAGCGCACGGTTGGTCACGGACATGGCGGCACCGCGGGTTCCCACGGTGCCGCGGTTCGCCGTGTGCGCCCTGCCGGTGGTGCTGGCGGTGCTCGCCCTGGCGAGCCACCGATCCTGGGTGCTCGCGCTCGCGGTCGCCGCGGCGTTCGTCGCCCGCGGGGTGGTGCTGAACCGGCCGATCGTCGCCGGCCACGCGGTCGCCGCGGCGGTGACGCTGGGGATCGCGGTGGCCGCCCACTACAGCCACCACCACCAGGTGGCACTGGTGACGATGGCCCTGTCCGGCATGGTGTTGATGATGCCGCGGTCCTCGCACGCGCAGCCGGAGCGGCTGCGGGAGGTCGCGGCGCTGGTCGACCGCACGCCCGGCGACCCGCTCGCCCCGTTCGTGCTGCACTCGGCGAAGAGCTACTTCGTCAACCAGGCGGGCACCGCCGCCATCGGCTACCGCACCCGGTTGGGGATCGCTGCGGTCGGCGGCGATCCGGTGGGACGGCCCGACGACTTCGAACCGCTGCTGCGCGAGTTCTCGGTCTTCTGCTGGTCCAACGGCTGGCGGATCGCCGTGCTCGGGGCGGGCGAGCGCTGCGCCGCGCTGTGGCGGGTGCACGGCCTGCACCCGGTCCCGATCGGCCGGGACGTGGTGATCGACACGCGGCAGTTCACGATGACCGGCCGGGGTTTCCGTAACCTGCGGCAGGCGGTCAACCGGACCCGCAACGCCGGGCTGACCACCGAGGTGCACCCCGAGGCGGAGCTGGCCCCGGCCGCGCGCGACGAGCTGATGGCCATCGTCGACTCGGCGCGCGCCGGGCACCAGGAGCGCGGCTTCTCGATGATCCTCGACCACCTGCTCGACGGCCGGCATCCCGGCATGCTGGTGATGGTCGCCCGTGACGCGACGGGGCGTGCGGTCGCCTTCCAACGCTACGGCCGGGCCGACGGCAATCGGATGATCACCATGGACGTGCCCTGGCGCGTGCCGGACGCCCCCAACGGCGTCGACGAGCGGATGACTGTCGACATGGTGACCTATGCGCAGGAGCACGGCGGTACGGCGCTGTCGCTGGCGTTCGCGCCGTTCCCGGAGATCTTCTCGGAGGAGGACCCGGGCATCGGCTATCGGGTCGCCTACCTGGCGGTGCACCTGCTCGATCCGTTGATCGCGGTGGAGTCGCTGTACCGGTTCCTGCGCAAGTTCAACGCGCTCGCCGACCGCCGGTACGCGATGCTGCGCTGGGGACAGCTGCCGTGGGTGCTCGTCGCGTTCCTGACACTCGAGTTCGTCCCGCACCGCAAACGTCCCTGACCCGGCGTCCCCGACGGGTGCAGCTCAGTCGGCGAACGCGCCGATCACCGGCTTCCACTCGGTGACCCGGACGCCGCCGATCAGCCCGTCGCGGGCGAACGGGTCGCGCGCCAGCATCGCCGCGGCCGCGTCCGCGCCGTCGGCCGAGATGATCAGCAGGACCCCCGAGCCGTCCGGGTAGGGGCCGACCGTCAGGAGGATGCCGTGGTCGGCCTGCTCGGCGAGCCATCCGCGGTGTTCGGGCCGGGTGCGGTCGCGGGCCTCGGCCTTGTCGGGCAGATAGGTGTAGTCGACGGCGAAGAGCGGCATGGGTGATCGGTCTCCCGTTCTCGTGGGTGTGGTCGGTCTACAGCGTGGCGAGCATGCGGGTGTTGCCGAGGGTGTTGGGCTTGACGAAGCTCAGGTCCAGGAACTCGGCGACGCCCGTGTCATACGACCGGCACATCTCCTCGTAGACCTCCTTGGTCACCGGTGTGCCGTCGATCTCGGCGAACCCGTGGCGCCGGAAGAACTCGACCTCGAAGGTCAGCACGAACACCCGCTCGAGTTCGAGTTCGCGGGCGGCCTCCAGCAGCCGGGCGACGACCGCGTGCCCGACACCGCGGCTCTTGACCTGCGGATCCACGGCGACCGTGCGGACCTCGCCGAGGTCGGACCACAGCACGTGCAGCGCGCCGCACCCGATCACGTGGCCGCCCTGTTCGGCTACCCAGAACTCCTGGACCGACTCGAACAGCGTGACCAGGTTCTTCTCCAGCAGGATCTTGCCGGCGTAGATGTCGACGAGGCGCTTGATCTGCGGCACGTCCGAGGTGCGGGCGCGTCGCACGACGACGGCGGCGCGGTCGGCGCTCACCGTGCGGGCGGCATCCACTGGCACGTCGGACGAGTCGAAGGTCATGCCGTGCAGCGTAGTCACCACCACTGCCGATAGGCTGCGTGACGTGCCAGTGCCACACCGCAGCGACCCCGCCGACGCCCCTGTGGGGACGATCCCGGCGGACGGTCATGCGCCGGTGCCGCTGGTGAACATCGCGAACGTGCTGACGGTACTGAGGATCGTTCTGGTGCCGGTGTTCCTGGTGGCACTGTTCGTCGATTCCGGACACGACACGACGTGGCGGATCGTGGCCGCCGCGGTGTTCGCGGCCGCCGCCGTCACCGACCGGTTCGACGGTCAGCTGGCCCGCAAACACGGCCTGGTCACCGACTTCGGCAAGCTGGCCGACCCTATCGCCGACAAGGCGCTGATCGGCGCCGCGCTGATCGGACTGTCCGCGCTGGGCGACCTGACCTGGTGGGTGACGGGCCTGATCGCGGCGCGCGAACTCGGCATCACCGCGCTGCGGTTCTTCGTGCTGCGGCACGGGGTGATCCCGGCCAGCCGCGGCGGCAAGCTCAAGACGCTGGTGCAGTCCGCGGCGATCTTCCTGTACCTGCTGCCGTTGCCCTCGTCGTGGGAACCGTACCTGCTGGCGTTGATCTGGGTGGCGGTCGCGCTGACGCTGATCACCGGCGCCGACTACGTCGTGCAGGCGATCCGGCTGCGCCGCCGTCCCCGCCACGGCGAGGCCCAGGTCGCCGCTCCTGAGGGCAGCACCGGCGGGGGCAGCACCGGCGCGGGGGACCCGGCCACGCGGGACGACGATGTCGCCCAGCGCTGAGCGCGATCCGCTGACGCCGCCGACCTGCGCGCCCGACCTGGTCGCGGCGTTGGCCGCGACCGGTCAGACGGTGGCCAGCGCGGAGTCGCTGACCGCGGGCCTGTTCGCGGCGACCCTCGCCGGGGTGCCGGGCGCGAGCGCGGTGCTGCGCGGCGGCGTCATCGTCTACGCGACCGAGCTGAAGGCACAGTTGGCGGGGGTGCCGCAGGAGGTGCTCGACCGCGACGGGCCGGTCGCCCCCACGACGGCGCGGGCGCTCGCCGCCGGGGTGCGGGAGCGCTGCGCCGCCACCTGGGGGATCGGGTTGACGGGAGTGGCGGGGCCGGATCCGCAGGACGGCCGTCCGGTCGGCACCGTATACATCGGCATCGCCGGTCCGGAAGGGACCGATGTGGTGGAACTGGCCGCGCAGGGCGACCGCTGGGCGATACGCTCCGGGACCACCCGGCGGGCGCTGTCCGAGCTGCTCGACCGGGTACGCGGGCAGGGAGGGGCCGATGCCGACCTGGAACCGCCGGGATGAAGTTCGGACGCGCCGGGAACCCTGTGTGCAGGCTCGGACGTTGTACAGCAAGATGGGGTCGGAGTGGAGGACGAGATGACGCTGCTGTTGCGAGAGGCGATCGGTGAGAGCCTGCGCCGGGCCCGCACGTCCCAGAGCCGGACATTGCGTGAGGTGTCGAGTTCGGCGCGGGTGAGCCTGGGTTACCTGTCGGAGGTCGAGCGCGGCCGAAAGGAGGCGTCGAGCGAACTGCTCGCGGCCATCTGCACTGCGCTGGAGGTGCCGATCTCCGAGGTGCTGTTCGACGTGAGCGAGACGATGGCCGAATCCGATGCGGTCAGGTCGGGCACGGATGCCCGGGTCGCGCAGCCGGTCGGGGCCGCGCACGTCGACCGCCCGGCGGAGCAGCCGTCGGCCCGCCCCGAGCCCGCGGCGGCGGTGCACGCCGCGGCGTCGCTGTCCGGCGGTCCGCGGGTGGTCATCCCGCAGGCGCATGCGGCGGTGCTCGCGGCCTGACGCCTGCCGTCCGGTTCGTCGGCGTGGTGCGGGCCGGTACGGCGCAGACTAGATTTCTGGTGGGACGGCTCCGCCGCGGACCGGGTTTCGGGGTGTGGGGAGCAGATCTGGACGGGGGCTCGCGGGCCCCCGACGGCGCACGACGGTCGTGCACCGGGGTCGCGCGCGGCGCGGCGGAAGGCAGAGAAGGCGGGATCAGGCGATGGCCAACCCATTCGTCAAGTTCTGGAACTACTTCAAGGCGTCGGCCAACTACAAGATCGACGAGCGGGCCGACCCGAAGGTGCAGATCCAGCAGGCAATCGAAGAGGCCCAGCGTCAGCACCAGGCCCTCTCACAGCAGGCGGCCGCGGTGATCGGCAACCAGCGTCAGCTCGAGATGAAGCTGAACCGGCAGCTGGCCGAGGTCGAGAAGTTGCACGCGAACGCCCAGCAGGCCGTCATGCTGGCAGACCAGACCCGGGCCGGTGGCGACGCGGCCAAGGCCACCGAGTACGAGAACGCCGCCGAGGCGTTCGCCGCGCAGCTGGTCACCGCCGAGCAGTCCGTCGAGGACCTCAAGACGCTGCACGACCAGTCGCTGCAGGCCGCCGCAAACGCGAAGAAGGCCGTCGAACAGAACTCGATGGCGCTGCAGCAGAAGATCTCCGAGCGCACCAAGCTGCTCAGCCAGCTCGAGCAGGCGAAGATGCAGGAGCAGGTCAGCAACTCGCTGCGGTCGATGACCGAGATCGCCGCCCCCGGCAACACCCCGTCGCTCGACGATGTGCGTGAGAAGATCGAGCGCCGGTACGCGACCGCGCTCGGCTCGGCCGAGCTGGCGCAGAACTCGGTGCAGGGCCGCATGCTCGAGGTCGAGCAGGCCAGCACACAGATGGCCGGGCACAGCCGGCTCGAGCAGATCCGCGCCCAGATGCGTGGGGAGCTGTCGGGCGGGACGGGCACCGGCGCCGCCGGGCAGGTCCCGCAGCAGGCCGTCAATCCCGCGCCGAACACCAACGGCGCCCCGCACCCCGGCCAGTAGCCGGACGTCTGCCGGGGTCGGCGCTCAGTCGTCGTCGACCCCGCGGGCGGCGAGCGCATCGCCCATCGCGTCGGCGCTGCGCAACGCGCCGACCACCACGGGCACGGCCAGCGCGCGCAGCGAGAAGCCGAGTCCACGCGCCTTCCGTGCCTCGGTGACGGAGCGGACCAGTTCGGTGATCAGCGGGATACACCGGATCGCCATGGCCAGCACCAGGCCCACCCGGTCGGGGTTGACCCCGACCCGGCGCAGCGGACCGAGGACGCGCACCGTCACGTCGAGCATCTCGGTGACCCGGGTGGTCAACGTGACCAGCGACGCCAGCGCCATCGACAGGGCCAGCACCCCGCACACCACCAGGGCACGGCGCCAGCCGGTGAAGATCCACTGGAACGCGCCGATCACCACCAGCATCGGGACCAGCGGCCGCAGCTGCGCGGCGACGAGCCGGGCGGGCAGCCGCGCCGCCGCGAACAGCAACGTGATCACCGCGGCGGCGGGCGCCAGTTGCCAGGGGCGCCGCACCACCAGCGTGAGTGCGACGATGGCCACGACCAGCGCCGCCAGCTTGAGACCGGCCGGCGTGCGATGGAGCAGCGACCGGCCCGGGTGGTACAGGCCGAGCGTGGTCATCGCACCAGACTCCGATAGTGCCGCAGCGCAGCGCCAGGGGCGTCGTCGGCGGCGACCCGCCCGGCGTCGATGACGAGCACCCGGTCGAAGCTCTCGAGCAGGTCCAGTTGATGGGTCACCACGATCACCTGCTGGTCGAGGCCGGTGAGCGTCTCGGCGATCAGCCGGGCGTTGCGCAGGTCCAGCAACGTGGTCGGCTCGTCGGCGACGAGAATCTGCGGCTCGGTGACCAGCACCGCGGCCAGCGCGAGCAGCTGCTTCTGGCCACCAGAGAGCAGGTGGCTGGGGTGGTCGGCGTGACCGAGCAGGCCGAACCGTTCGAGGATCGCCCGCACCCGCGCGTCGCGCTGCTCGCGTGAGAGATCGGTGCGCCGCAGCGAGAAGGCGACGTCTTCGGCGACCGTCGGCATGACGATCTGGTGGTCGGGGTCGGTGAAGACGAACCCGACCCGCCGGCGCACGGCGCGACCCTCACGGCGGGTGTCCAGCCCGTCGACCGTCACCCGGCCGGTGTCCGGCGTGATCAGCCCGTTGATCATCCGGGCCAGCGTGGACTTGCCGCTGCCGTTGGTCCCGACTATCCCGATGCGCTGCTCGCCCAACTGCACGTCGATACCGTCGAGCACCCGCCGCTCGCCGTACCCGTGCCCGACCGACGCGAACCTGATCTCACCCACGACGCCGGACCTCAGACTGCGGCGCGGGCCCGCACGCCCGCGGGCGCGATCAGGCCCGGGTAGGCGCGGTGCACCTGTGCGGCGACGGCCGCGGTCACGGCGGCCTTGACGAGATCGCCGGGCACGAATGCGGCGTTGGTGGTCAGCGCCTGCCAGAACGTCAGGTCGGTGCGCAGCATCATCCCGGTCAGCCCGAACGCGTACATCACGACGATCCCGCCGAGGATGTTCACGGCCAGCCCGCCCAGCACGGTGTACCGGGGCATCATCCGCGCGGTCAGCGCGCCGATCACCGCGACGCTCGCGATCCAGCCGACCAGGAAGCCGACGGTCGGTCCGGCGAACACGGCCAGTCCGCCGCGACCGGACAGCACCGGCAGGCCCACGGCGGCCAGCACCTCGACGGCCAGCACCGCGAGCACCCCCTTGCGGGCGCCGATGATCGAACCGGTCAGCATCACGCCGAGTGTCTGCAGGGTGATCGGCACGCCGCTGGAGCCGATGTTGATCTGGCCGGGCAGGCCCAGCGCGACGATCAGCGCGGCGAACACGGCGATCTGGGCCAGGTCGCGCGAGGTGAGTGCGCGCCGGCGGGGATCGGATGGTGACACGGGGTGCGGGCTCCTACGGCTTGCGGCGAATACCCGACGAGCCTATTCCCCTCGTCACAGTGACCTCCGACCGTGGGGTCCGCTACCGGCCGGTACGGATTTCGGGGCACTGGGGGATGACCCTGATCTTTCCCTGAAATCGGCGCTGGGCAGGAGCTTTGCGGCGTCGCCGATGGCAACCTGGATGCAGTCACGCAGACGGGCGGGCACACGGCGCCGCCGACGGTGACGCGGAGCGGAGGAGACGGAGATGTTCTGGAAGATTCTCGGCGTGGTGGCGCTGATCTGGCTGGCGTTCGTCGTGCTCGGGATCCTGATCAAGGGTTTGGTCTGGATCCTGGTGGTCAGCGGCCTCGCGTTCGGTGGGTACCTGCTGTACCGGGCGGTGACCAAGAATCCGGGGCAGCCGCTGATCCCCAAGTGAGTCCGGCCGGTTGCGGCGCGCCTGACCGCGGGGTGCGCCGCCGGGCGGCAGAGTGGGCGACATGGAGCAGGCAGCGCTGGAACCGATGGTCGAGGACTGGCAGCGGGTGCTGGTGATCGTGGCCCACCCGGATGACGCCGAGTACGGGATGGCCGCGGCGGTCGCCAAGTGGACCGACGCCGGCAAAGACGTCGCCTACGTGCTGGCGACCCGCGGCGAGGCCGGCATCGCCGGGCTGGCGCCGCACCTGTCCGGACCGCTCCGCGCGGAGGAACAGCGCCGGTCCGCGGCCGCCGTCGGGGTCCAGACGGTCGAGTTCCTCGACTTCCCGGACGGCCGGCTGCAGGAGGGCCTGGACCTGCGGCGCGCGTTGGCCGGCGCGATCCGGCGGCACCGGCCGGAACTCGTGGTCACCCTCAACCACCGCGACAGCTGGGCGCGCGGGCGCCTGAACAGTGCCGACCATCGTGCGCTCGGCCGGTCGGTGTTCGACGCGGTCGCCGACGCGGCCAACGAATGGATCTTCCCGGAGTTGGCGGTCGCCGAACTGGCGCCGTGGTCGGGCGTGCGCGCCGTCGCGGTGGTGTCGCCGCAGGCCACCCACGGGGTGGACGTGACCGGGTACGTCGACCGCGCGGTCGCCTCGCTGGCGGAGCATCGCCGCTACCTCGAGGCGCTCAGCGACGAGCCGGTCGAGCAGCAGGCCCGTGACCAGGTCGCGTGGGCGACCGCCCCGAAGCCGGGGATCGGCGACGGCCCGGCGGTCGGCTTCGAGCTGTTCGAGTTCGCCTGAGGAGACCCGATGTCCCGCACCCGCGTCCACAACCTGTTCATCTCGCTCGACGGCTACGCGGCCGGCGAGTACGTCACGCTCGATGCCCCGATCGGCGATGCGCGGGGTCTGTTCGCGGGCTTCGACGGGCGGGTCATCCATGGCATCGACCGGGCGGACGCCGACGTCACGCTCGACCGTGCACTGACCACCCTGTGGGGTCAGGGGGTCGGCGCCGAGATCATGGGCCGGCGTAAGTTCGGCCCGCAGACCGGCGAATGGCCCGACGGCGGCTGGCGCGGCTGGTGGGGCGACGAACCGCCGTTCGAAACACCGGTGTTCGTGATGACCCACCATCCGCACCCGACGCTCGACTTCGCCAACGGGACGAGCTTCCGGTTCGTCGACGGCACGGCACAGGAGGTGCTGGCCCTGGCCCAGGAGGCCGCGCAGGGCGGCGACGTGCGGATCGGCGGCGGCCCGACGACGGTGCGCCAGTTCCTCGAGGCCGACCTGATCGACTTCATGCACTTGGCCGTCGTGCCGATCACGCTGGGGCGCGGTGTCTCGCTGTGGGACGGGCTCGCCGGTGTCGAGGAGCGGTTCACGGTCGAGTCGGTCGCCTCGGCGAGCGGGGTGACCCATCAGCTGTGGAACCGGATCGCCCGCGGCTGACCGGCCCGTTCGGTGTCCCGCGTCGTTCAGTGTCCCGGCGCGACCATCACCCGGGCCGCGTCCGGCACCACCTCCACGGTGACCGGCAGCGGCGCCAGGCGCTCGCCGTCGGCATAGGCGGTGATCGGCGATCCGGTCAGGCCCGGGTTCGACAACCGTACGGTGCGCGACCGGAACGTCTGTACCTCCGGCAGTCGGACGTGCGTGCCCTTGTAGACGGTCGGGAACAACCGGACCAGGCGCATCCGTCCGCCCGCGGCGACCACCGTGATGTCGAGCAACCCGTCGTCGACGACGGCGTCGGGACAGATCCGCATGCCGCCGCCGTAGGTGGAGCCGTTGCCGACCGCGACGAGCGCGGCGTCGAGTTCGATTGTGCGGTCGTCGAGTTCGATGCGAAACGGCAGCGGCTTCAGGTTCGCCAGTTCCGCGAGCATCGCCAGGTTGTAGCGCATCGGCCCGCGGGGCCAGCGCATCCGGTTGGCGCGGTCGGTGACCAGCGAGTCGAATCCGCTGGCCAGCACCGTCCCGAACCAGGTCTGCCCGACCCGGCCCAGGTCGATCGAGCGGACCGGGCCGTCGATGATGATGTCGGCCGCGGCGACCGGATCGCCGACGGGGATGCCGAACAGCCGGGCGTGGTCGTTGCCGGTGCCGCTGGGCAGGATCGCCAGCGGTGTCCCGGTCTGCGCGATCACGTTGAGCACCAAGGAGACCAGTCCGTCGCCGCCCGCCGCGACGATCGCGTCGGCGCCGGCGGCGACCGCGTCGCGGGCCAGCGCCGCCGACTCCTGCGCGCTCTCGCCCTGCACCACGGTCACCCGCAGGCCGCGGGAGATCAGCCGTTCGACGGCGCGGCGCGTGTACACCTTCGCGAGGCCGTGACCGGCGGCCGGATTGGTCAGCACCGTCACGTCGGCGACCGGCGCCCGATCGGTCCCGCTCACGGGATCAGCTTGCCCGGGTTGAGGATTCCGTCGGGGTCGACGGTGTTCTTGACGGCGCGCAGCACCGCGACGCCGAGTTCGCCGACCTCGGCGGCCATCCACGGCCGGTGGTCGCGGCCGACCGCATGATGGTGGGTGATGGTGCCGCCCGCGGCGACGATCGCGTCACCCGCGGCACGTTTGGCCGACATCCACTGCGTCAGCGGGTCTTCCGACTGTGCGCACACGACCGTGAAGTACAGCGATGCGCCGGTCGGATAGGTGTGCGAGATGTGGCACAGCACCAGCGCGGGCGTGCCCTGGGCGGTCAGGTTCCCGGTGAGCGCCGCGGTCACCGACTGCCGCAGGTGCGCGAGGTTCTGCCAGGTGGTCGCCGTCTCCAGCGTCTCGGCGATCGCGCCGGCCCGCAGCAGCGTGTCGCGCAGATAGGGGGCGTCGAACCGCCCGTGCTCCCACGCCCGCGTGGGCTGCTCGCCCAGCGCGGTGCCGCCGGCCGCGGTGAGCAGCGCCGCCGCACGGCCGGCCCGGGCCTGCGCGCCGGCCCGGTCGCCCTCGAAGGTGGTGATGGCCAGGCATCCGCCGGTCGGCGCCGCGCCGCCGATGTCGGAGGCCAGCGCCAGGTTCAGGCCGGTCTCGGCCTCGTCCGACAGGCGCAGGACAGTCGGCTTGTCCGGCGACTGCGCGAGTGTGCGCAGCGCGTGCGCGCCGGCGGCGAAGTCGGGGAACGACCACGCCTGGTAGACGGTGTGTTCCGGCTCCGGGTGCACCCGGACGGTCACCTCGGTGATGATGCCGAACACGCCCTCGGAGCCGATGAACAGCTCGCGCAGGTCGGGGCCGGCGGCCGAGGCGGGGGCCTGACCGAGGGCGAGCTCGCCGGCGGGGGTGACCACCCGGAACCGCTGCACCATGTCGTCGAACCGGCCGTAGCCGGCGGAGGCCTGCCCGGAGGAGCGGGTGGCGGCGAACCCGCCGAGCGTGGCGAACTGGAAGCTCTGCGGGAAGTGCCCGAGCGAGAGGCCGTGCTCGGCGAGCAACTGCTCGGCCTGCGGGCCGGTGGTGCCCGCGCCGAAGGTCGCCGTGCCGGATTCGACGTCGAGGTCGAGCAGGGCGTTCATCCGCCCCAGGTCGAGGGTGACGACGGCGGTGAGGTCGCCGGGCTCGGGGTCGACACCGCCGACGACGGAGGTGCCGCCGCCGAATGGGACGACCGCGATGCGGTGGGCGGCGCACACGGTCAGGACTGCGGCGACCTGGTCGTGGTCGGCCGGCTCGACGACCGCGTCGGGAGCCTGCTGTGGTCCGCTGTCCTTGCGGCGCAACAGGTCCGGGGTGCTCTTGCCGCCGCTGTGCCGCAGCCGACGGTCGTGGTCGGTGTGCACGTGGTCGGCGCCGACGGCCTCGGCGAGCGCCGTCGACGCGGCCGAGGTGAGTGCGGACTCGGTGAGCGTGACCGCGGCGGCATCGCGCTCGGGCTGCAGATCGCCGCTGACCCCGAGTGCCGCGGTCAGCAGCGCGCGCTGGGCGTCGGAGAGGTCCTGGCGTCGCTCGGGCAGTCCCCAGGCGTCCCAGGCCATTGCGGGGGCGGCGGTGTCGGGTGACTGGGGGAACGGCATCGGAACGGCGTCGGCGCGGGCCGTGTCATCGCGGTCGGTCATGCGTTACAGTGTTACATACGATGTCTAGTTGTAACGAGTGTGTGGAGGATTCGGCTGTGGAGGATCGGGGTGCGGACGAGCCGTCGAGCGTGGACGACGCGATCCTCGACGCCGCGCGCGGCTGCGTGCTGGACTTCGGCGTGCGCCGGTCGACCCTCGCCGAGGTCGCGCGGCGGGCGGGGGTGAGCCGGCCGACGGTGTACCGGCGCTGGCCCGACATGCGCGCGGTCGTCGGCGACCTGCTGACCAGGGAGATCCGCGCGAACCTGCCCACGCCGGTGCTCGGTGTCGGACCGGCCCGCGCGGCGCTGGTCGCGACGGCGGTGCGTTCGTGCGCGCTGATCCGCAGCCACCCGCTGTTCGAGAAGATCTACCGGACCGATCCGGAGATCATGATGACCTACATCAGCGACCGGCTCGGCACCAGCCAGCGGGCGCTGATCGAACTGCTGGCGACGGGGATCACGGCAGGTCAGGCAGACGGTTCGATCCGCGCCGGGGTGCCGACCGAGATGGCCGCGATGCTGCTGCTGATCTGCCAGTCCGCGGTGCAGTCGGCGTCGATGATCGCCGAACTGCTCGGCCGGCCCGCACTCGACGAGCAACTCGGATTCGCGATCGACGGCTACCTGCGGCCCAGCGCCACCGACCACGACCACATGACGAAGGGCGACGCCCATGCCTGACCTGCACCCGGCCGACCCGTCCGCGCTCAACCGGGCCCGGCGCGGCCGCGAGCTCGCCGACCTGGCCGAGTCCGGCCGCGCCGTCGACCTGCTGGTGATCGGCGGCGGCATCACCGGCGTGGGCGTCGCGCTCGACGCCGCCACCCGGGGACTGTCGGTGGCGCTCGTCGAACGCCACGACCTGGCGTTCGGGACCAGCCGGTGGAGCTCCAAACTCGCGCACGGCGGTTTGCGCTATCTGGCGACCGGCAATGTCGGCATCGCGCGCGAGAGCGCGGTCGAACGCGGCATCCTGATGACCCGGACCGCTCCGCACCTGGTGCGCGCGCTGCCGCAGGTGGTGCCGCTGCTGCCCACCGTGTCGGGATTCGAACGCGCGCTGGTGCGCACCGGCTTCCTCGCCGGGGACGCGCTGCGCTGCAGCGCGGGCACCCGGGCGAGCGTGCTCCCGCGTTCACGGCACGTCGCGGCCGCCGAGGCGGTCGCGCTGGCGCCGACGATGCGGCGCGCCGGCCTGCGCGGCGGGCTCGTCGCGTGGGACGGGCAACTGGTCGACGATGCGCGCCTGGTCGTCGCGATCGCCCGCACCGCGGCCGCGCACGGCGCGAAGATCCTCACCCGGGTCGGTGCGAGCGAGGTGATCGGCACCGGCGCCCGGCTGCGCGACGAGCTGACCGGTGAGGAGTTCACCATGACTGCACGAGCGGTCGTCAGCGCGGCCGGCGTGTGGGCCGGTCAGGTCGACCCCGGAATCCGCTTGCGGCCCAGCCGCGGCACCCATCTGGTGTTCGACGCGCGCAGCTTCGGCGGCCTGCGCGCCTCGCTGACCGTGCCGATCCCCGGCACCACCAACCGGTTCGTGTTCGCGCTGCCCGCCCCGCACGGCCGCGTCTACCTCGGCCTGACCGACGAGGAGGCGCCCGGGCCGATCCCCGACGTCCCGGCACCGACCGACGGGGAGGTCGACTTCCTGCTCGACACCGTCAACCGCGCCCTCGGCACCCCGCTGACCCGCGACGACGTCGTCGGTCGGTTCGCCGGGCTGCGACCGCTGCTCGACACCGGCGACGGCGACAGCGCCGACCTGTCCCGCAGCCACGCGGTGATCCGCGGCGACAGCGGGCTGATCAGCGTCGTCGGCGGCAAGCTGACCACCTACCGCGCCATGGCCGAGGACGCCGTGGATGCGGCAGTCGCGTCGGCGAACCTGCCCGCGGGGCGGTGCCGCACCCGTCGGTTGCCGGTGGTCGGGGCCGCCGCCGCGCCTTCCGAAGGGGTCTCGCCGCTGCTGTTCGGCCGGTACGGATCGGAGGCGGCGGCGATCGCCCGCGCCGACCGCACGCCGGTCGCCGCGGGCATTGACGTCACCCGCGCCGAGTTCGCGTTCGCCGTCACCCACGAGGGCGCGCTGGACGCCGACGACGTGCTGGACCGGCGCACCCGCATCGGGCTGGTCGCGGCCGACCGGGAACGCGTGCGGGCCGCCGCGCAGGAGGCGGTGGCCGGCTAGGAGGCGCCGGGCCCCGGTTGCTGCGGGCCTCGCGGTTGACCGGCGTCCTACGGTGGAGAAGGACGTGTGGAACGGGAGGCCACCATGGCGACCACGATGAACCTCGGCAAGAGCGAACTTATGGACACCGCCCGCAGATCGATGGACACGCGGGTCGAGCGGGGGGAATGGACGACCCGGCAGAAGATCGCGCTGACCTGCCGCTCGCTGTTCGACGCGGGCCACGACGCGGGGCTGGCCGGGCAGATCTCGGCGCGCGGCGAGAGCCCCGGCACCTTCCTGACCCAGCGGCTCGGCCTGGGCTTCGATGAGATCACCGAGGACAACCTGCTGCTCGTCGACGAAGATTTGACGGTGCTCGAGAGCGGCGGGAACGGTCCTGCCATGGCGAACCCCGCCAACCGCTTCCACAGCTGGATCTACCGGGCCCGGCCCGACGTGAACTGCATCGTGCACACCCACCCGTTGCACGCCGCCGCGCTGTCGATGCTCGAGGTGCCGCTGCAGGTCTCACAGATGGACACCACCCCGCTCTACGAGGACTGCGCCTTCCTGCCCGACTGGCCGGGTGTGCCCGTCGGCAACGAGGAGGGCGAGATCATCAGTGCCGCACTCGGCGACAAGCGCGCGATCCTGCTCGCGCACCACGGGCAACTCGTCGTCGGCGCCACCGTCGAGGAGGCGTGCTCGCTGGGCCACCTGATCGAACGGGCCGCACAACTGCAGTTGCTCGCGATGTCCGCCGGCGAGATCCGACCGCTCCCACCGAAACTGGCGCAGGAGGCGCACGGCTGGACGCTCGTGCCCCGGCGCAGCGAGGCCAACTTCGCCTACTACGCGCGCCGGGCCCTGCGCCGGCACCCGGACGCGATCACACCGGCACCCTGATGTCCGAGCCGATCACCGGCATCGTCGGCTATCCGGTCACGCCGTTCGTGCCCGACGACCCGTCGACCGTGAACGTCGAGGTGCTGCACCAGTTGATCGACCGGATGATCGACGCCGGCGTCGACGCCATCGCCCCGCTGGGCAGCACCGGCGAGAGCGCCTACCTCGACCACGACGAATGGGTCATGGTCGCCACCGAATCGATCCGCAACGTCGCGGCACGGGTGCCGACGGTCGTGGGGGTGTCCGACGTGACGACGGCCGGGGCGGTCGAGCGGGCCCGGGTCGCCGAGAGCCTCGGCGCCACCGCGTTGATGGCGACGCCGGTCTCGTACTGGCCGCTGACGGAGGAGGAGGTGCGGGTGCACTTCACTGCCATCGCCGCCGCGGTCACCGTCCCGCTGATGGCCTACAACAATCCCGCCACCACCGGCATCGACATGTCACCCGAGTTCCTGGTGCGCTTGGTCGCGGCGGTCCCCAACATCACCATGGTCAAGGAGTCGTCGGGGGACATCGGCCGGATGCGCCGGCTGCGCGAACTGAGTGAGGGGTCGCTGCCGTATTTCAACGGGCGCAATCCGTTGGCGCTGCAGGCGTTCGACGCCGGCGCCGCGGGGTGGTGCACGGCCGCGGCCTGCCTGGTCCCGCACCGGGTGGTCGCCTTCCATCGTGCCGTCGTTGCGGGTGACGCGGCTTGCGCGACAGAATGTTTCGCCCAGATGGAACCGCTGCTGGAACTGATCGTCAGCCGGGGCCTGCCGACCACGGTCAAGTCGGGCTTGCGGTCGATCGGCATCGACGCGGGCGACCCCCGCCGGCCGCTGCTGCCGTTGGGCGCGGCCGAGGCTGCGCGGCTGGCGGGGCTGATCGCGGCGTGCGAACGATGAGCAGCCGACGGTCACCTGTCGTGCTCGGCCTCCGTGGTCACCGCCGCGCGCCGGATGGCGGCCTCCAGGTCGGCCCCGGACACCCCGTCGGTGTCCCAGCTGCCGCCGGCCAACTCGTGCACCTCGGCGAGTACCCGATCGATGTCGACCTCGGCGACGTTGGTGCCGGCGTTCTCGATCGCCGCGGTGATCTCGGCGATGACCTGGGCCTTGTCGGATTCCGGCCCGCCGGGGGATCGTGGGTCGGAGGAAGGGCGGGACTGAATGGTCATCACGGCTCCGTTCTCGCGGGCGCACGTGCCGGTCGGGCACACGCTCGGCATGATCGGTTACCCGCCGCCGGGCGCCGGTAAACCGTGGCGCGGGGAGTGTCCGGGTTTGCGCGGCCGCGGTCGCGGGAACCTCCCGTGACGCGAACGGTTCCGCGGACACGACCGTCTGCCGAGCACGAGGAGGTGTCGCGATGTCGCCGCCGGACGCCACCGAGGACGTCGAATACGTCCGGATGCTGTCAGAGGCCGGCTACCCGTGCGGACGCGGCGAGCTGCTGGCCGCGCTGCGTGGTGCCGGTGCGGACGACCGCCTGCTCGCGCGCCTGGACACGGTGCCGGACCGGATATACGAGGGGCCCGACGAGGTGATGATGTTCACCGAGGACGCCGAGAGCACCGCGCTGGACGAAGACGTCGCCGAAGCGACGGGCCCAGATCCGACGGACACGGGGAGGTGAACGGCGGGTGTCGCTCGACGACCGCGCGCGCGACCGGGTGCTTGCCGGGCGGAAGTGATCCGCGGGGGTGTAGATCCACGGCGACCGGGTATGTCCCCAGCTCAGCAGCCCGGAACCGAGGGGAGGGACATGAGCATCACCGTGCGGCCCGGAACCGCCGTCGTCTACACGGACATCGTGTGTGCCTGGTCGACCCTTGCGCTGTATTGCTTTTACCGCCTTCGTGAATCGGCCGGTATGACCGAGCGCGTCCGTGGAGCACGGCGCATTCCCGGTCGTCGACCGCGCCCGGTCCCCGAGGCGATGAAGATCTTGGTCCGATGAGCCGCCCTCGGCTGACGGCTCACGGATGAGAGGAAGGGAAACAGCATGACCACAGTTGTTCAACCGTCCGGCGACGCCGTGGTGGTGGACCGGCTGGAACTGACCGAACTGGTGGACACCGCATTGGAACGCACCTGCGCCGGATCCGAACGGGTCGGGCTGATCCACCTCGGCGCCGCGGACGCCCTCGCCGACGGCCGCATCGGGTTGCCGGTGGACCTCACCTCACGGCTGCACGGCGAACTGCACCGCGGCGACGTCCTCGGCTGTCTCGGGCGCAGCGACTATGCGGCGCTGGTGACCGGTTCGCTGGCCGAGATCCGCGCCGCCGCAGACCGGTTGGTCGGCGAGCTCGAGAACTCGGACACCGGCGAGAGCGCCTGGACGGAGATCGGGATGGCGGTGGCCGTCGACGCCATCGAATGCGCGGTCGAACTGCTCGACCGCGCGGGAATCGAGTGTGGCCGAGTGTGAGAGGAGCACATCATGTCAGTCGACTTCGATCGACCGCGCGACGACGACTCCGACCGGTCGGGCGAGGAGCCCGGACCGCTGGGCCGCGGCAGGGGCGCGGAGCCGGACACCGAACTCGACGACCGTGAGGACACCGCCGAGACCATGGACCTGCCCGGCGCGGACCTGTCCGGCGAGGAGCTGGGGGTGCGGGTGGTCCCGATGAAGCGAGATGAGTTCACCTGCAGCAGATGCTTTCTCGTGCATCACCGCAGTCAGCTCGCCCGTCACGAGGGCGACCGGCTGATCTGCCGGGACTGCGTGTGAGTCCGGGTCATGTGCCGTGCAGGACTGCCTGCACGGCACAGCCGTAGACCAGGTGCGGCAGCGGGTGACGGCTGAACCGGCCGGCACAGACTCGCGACGACACCGACTCCCAGCCCGGCGGCGATACCGCCCCGCTCCGGCAGCGGTGCGCCGGGGCCTGCAACTCCCCGCCGCGGCCAGGCCGAGCCGAAGCGGGGTGCCCGGCAGTCCACGCGGTGAAACCCGAAGCCCACGTGACGGCGTTGCCGGTACTGCGCGAGTTTGCGAGGCCGGCGTCGCGCACAGACGGTCGGAAGGGCCCGTCGGAGCAGCGGGACAGCCCCCGACCTTCGGAGGTCGAGGGCTGCGCTTGCGCGGGCTTCTACCAGCTGCCCAAACTGCCGAAGCCGAGGCTGCCAATGCCCCAGCCGAGGCTTCCGAGGCTGCCCCACACCTTCCTGATCGGCCACTGTGCGAACAACGCATCCATCATGGATCACCTACCCGTGTTGCTTGTGATGGACAGTCTCGATTGTGTGCCCCGTCCCGTTTGTTCTCAAACGCCGGTTTGTTCTCAAACGGCGACCGTGCCCGAATCGGCGGCGAGCGGGCGTGGCGAGCGCGCGCCGGTCCGGGGTGTTCGGTCCGAACCGGGTATGGGCCGCGGGGCCGCAGGGAACCATGGACGGATGGACGACGCGGAACTCCTGGGCGATTCCGGGCCGGGCGATTCCGAACCGGGCGATTCCGGGGCGGGCGGGGCCGAGCAGGACGGGACCGAGCCGGACGGGACCGAGCCCATCGCGGCAGCCGAAGCGCAAGCGGCCCGATCCAGCACGTCCGAACACCCGTTGGGCAGGCCGGGCTCGCGGTTCGACCGCCACTCGCCGTTCATGATCGGGCTGACCGGTGCCGCCGGGGTCGCGGTGACGGTCGGGGTGGTCGAACTGGTGCTCGGCGCCCGCAGCGCGCTCGTGCTGATCGCGCTGGCGTTGGTGTTGGCGACCGGTCTGGAGCCCGTCGTCGGGTGGCTGGTCCGCCGTGGGCTGCCTCGCTGGGCGGCGGTCGCCGTGGTGATCGTGGTCGTCCTGCTGCTCGTGGCCGGCTTCCTGGCCGCGGTGATCACCCCGCTGGTCGAACAAGGCGGCCAGTTCGTCGCGCACGCGCCGGAGCACCTCAGGGGCCTCCAGCAGCGGTATCCGGCGATCCACCGCCTCGATCAGCACTTCCACCTGCAACAACGGCTGACCCAGCAGCTGTCCTCGGATGGTTCGAAGATCATCGGAGGGGCGTTCGGCGCCGGGAAGGTGGTGTTCGGCGCGGTGACCGGACTGGTGATCGTGCTCGTCCTCTCGGGATACTTCCTGGCCGACTTCCCGCGCATCCGCGCCGGCATCTACCGGCTCGCCCCGGACTCGCGGCGTCCCCGCGCGGTGCTGCTCGGGGACGAGATCTTCCGCAAGGTCGGCGGATACGTGCTGGGCAATCTGGTGATCTCGGTGATCACCGCGCTCTGTACGTTCGTGTGGCTGCAGATCTTCGGTGTGCCGTATCCGCTGCTGCTCGCGGTGCTGGTCGCCGTGCTCGACCTGATCCCCGTCGTGGGGTCGACGATCGCGGGGGTCATCGTCGCGCTCGTCGCGCTGACGGTGTCGTTGCCGGTGGCGATCGGCACCGTGGCGTTCTTCGTCGCCCTGCGGCTGATCGAAGACTATGCGTTGGTGCCGAAGATCATCGGCCGCACCGTCGAGGTGCCGGCGATGGTGACGGTCGTCGCGGTTCTGCTGGGCGGCGCGGCGCTGGGCATCATCGGCGCGCTGCTGTCGATCCCGGTCGCCGCGGCGGTGCTGCTGCTCGCGCGCGAGACGGTGTTCCCGCAACTGGACCGGACGTGACGCCGCCGACGGCGGTCACCGCACCCGGAACGGTTCGAGGTCTTGCGCCTTGAACGTGAGCCCGTGCCCGGCGGTCGCGCGGTCCGGTTGCAGCGCCCCGCCGTCCGGTTCGAGTACGCCGTCGAACGCCATCGACTCGATGCGCACGTGATCGTGGAAGTACTCGAGGTGGCGTAAATGCCAGACCGCGGTGCCGACGTGGGCGCTGATCTGCGGCGCGCAGTGTAGCGACAGGTCGAGACTGCGTGCATCGCACAGTGCGGCCACCCTGAGTACACCGGTGATGCCCTGGGCGCGGGTGACGTCGGCCTGTAGGCAGTCGACCGCGCCGGCGTCGAGCATCTGCTGAAAGTACGGCAGGTCGTAGCCGTACTCGCCGGCGGTGATGTCCATGCCGGGCGGGCCGTCGTGTGTGACGCGGCGCAGGCCCTCGAGGTCGTCGGAGGAGACGGGTTCCTCGAACCACCGCACGTCGTGGTCGGCGAAGCGCTGCGCCCACAGCAGCGCCTGTTTACGGGTGTACGCGCCGTTGGCGTCGACGAACAACTCCGCGCCGTCGCCGATCGCCGCGCGTGCCGCGGCCACCCGCTCGGCGTCCGCCGCCGGGTCGCGGCCGACCTTCATCTTCACGCGGACGATGCCGCGCTCGACCCATCCGCCCAGTTGGGCGCGCAGCGTGCTGTCGTCATAGGAGGTGAACCCGCCGCTGCCGTAGATCGGGGTGGCGGCGTGCATCGCCCCCAGCGCGAAGCACAGGGGCTCGCCGAGCAGGCGGGCCTTGAGGTCCCACAGGGCGATGTCCACCGCGGAGATCGCCTCGGCGACCAGGCCCGGCCGGCCCAGGTTGCGGACCGCGTGGCGCATGTCCGCCCAGCGCGCGGGCGGGGCGAAGGCCTCCTCCTCGGTGACGGCGCCGGCCAATTTGCCGGTGATGATCTCGGCGGCGGCAGGACCGGCATAGGTGTACCCGAGGCCGACGGTGCCGGCGGCGCGCGCGGTCGCGATCACGAGCGTCGTCGAATCCCACGCCAGTGTCCCGTCGGATTCCGGTGCGTCGGTGGGGATCGTGTAGGCGGCGGCCTCCACGGAGTCGATGGGTACCTGCGCTTCGAGTGGCGTAGTCATGCGGCGGGCATACCCGCCCGGACTCCGGGTATGCCGGGTGGATCGACTCCTCGAATGCGTGTGGCAAGGGCGAAGTCACATGGGTTGACGCGGCGGCGTGCGGGTAACCGAGGGGCACCCAGTCGAGGAGGGATCAGCTGTGAGCTCGCCCGAAGTGATCATCGACCGCCTGCATGACGTGCTAGGCGGCGACGGTCGTCTCGCGGTACGACTGGAGCTGTCGATCCGGAAAGCGCACGAGCTGGCCCGAGCGAAGCTGGACCCGGACTTGTTCGCGGCGCTGGAATGGCCGCTGGATCTGGCGGGTTACGAGGCGTACCTCAAGCGTTTCGTGCGGTGGGTGCCCCAGCAATCCGGCGGCGACGCATGGAAGGGCCAGGGTGGTCCCGCGGATCGCTACTCCAAGGAGGTCAGCGACCGGCTCGCGCACTTTTTCTGGCTGGTAGACCAGGAGGTCGGCCCGAAGGGGGGAACGATCGGGAAGGATTCCGCAGCCTTCCGTGGTTGGCTCACCGAATTCGCGCGCCAATGGGGTGATTTCCTGGACACGACCGAGTCGTTCAGCCAGGAAATCCTGGACACCTTCATCGACTATGCGCCGGAATACTCGATCGGCGAATCCCTGGTGGACGGCAAGCCCAACATGCCGAGCGGCTGGCTCACCTTCAACCAGTTCTTCGCACGCCAGCTCAACGCCGGGCTGCGGCCGATAGCCGAACCCGCCAACAACCTGATCGTCACTTCGCCGGCCGACTGCAGCTTCCGACATGCGTACGACATCGACGGTGAGTCGAACATCCCTGCGACGACCATCAAAAACAACCGCACGTACGGCAACATCGCTGAGCTCCTCGAGGGCAGCAGGTACGGCGAGTCGTTCGCGGGGGGAACTTTCGTCCATTACATGTTGCCGCCGTCTGCCTACCACCGCTTCCACCTGCCCGTCTCCGGCCTGATCCGTGAGTCCTTCGTGATTGCCGGAGAGGTGTACCTGCAAGTCACACTCGAAGGCCATCAGCTCGATTCGAAGGACAGCACCACCACAGGCTTCGAATTCGCGCAGACCCGCGGGGTGGTCACCATCGACACCGGCGATACCGGAGGCGACGACATCGGCGTCGTCGCAGTGGTCCCGGTGGGCATGGCGCACGTCGGGTCGGTCGTCCTCACCGCGCTCGAGGACAGGCCGGCCACGAAGGGAGACGAGTTCGGCTACTTCCAATTCGGCGGATCCGACATCATCTTGCTGTTCCAGTCCGGAACCGATCCGCAGGTCGACACCAGCGACGACTTCCGCCTCGTCGGCACGCCCGTGGCGCGCTGTAGCCGGCGTCCCGCCTGACGCCGCAACCGCCCTGCTGCGCCGCGTGCGGCGACGCGCACCACATGCTCTGGCAGGGGCCCGACCGCCGGATCATCCTCGGAGGGCAGCCGACATTGACAGGTCAGGTGGGGGGTCGGGTCCGGGCAGTGTGCAGAAGTTCGGCGGGGTCGAGGTCGCCGGTGACGATGCGGTGAGCGATGTCGCTCAGGCGGCTGCTGTGTCGGCGGGCGTGACCGCGGAGCGTCTCGAAAGCCTGCTCCATGTCGAGGTTGCCGGCGCTGGCGAGGACGCCCTTGGCCTGTTCGATGGTGATTCGGCTGTTCAGCGCGGTCTGCAACTGTTCGGTCAGGATCTCGCTGCGGGCGATGGCACGTTCTTGAAGGATCCCGATCGTGGCGGTGTCGGCCAGCGCCCGCGCGATCGCCAGGTCTTGCTCGTTCAGCGATCCGGGTTGGGTGCCGAACAAGTTCAGCGCGCCGATGGTCTGTTTGCGCAACCGCAACGGCACCGCATGCACGGAGGCGAAACCCTCACCGATGGCTTCGGGCACGAAAGAGGGCCAACGCTCAGCTAGTTCCGAGAGGTCGGCGATCAGGACGGGCTCGCCGCTGCGGAAACATTCCAGGCAGGGCCCCTCATTGCTTTGCAGCTGAAACAGCTCGAGCAGGCGGGTGCGTTCACTCGAGGCGGCCAGCACCTGCAGCCCGCCGCGTTGGTCGGCGAACACCAGCCCTGCCGCGCCGACGTCGAGCAACTCGACGCAGTGGCGCACCAGTTGGTGCAGGAGGTCGGCGACGTCGTAGTCGTCGACGAGCGTGTCGGCCATCGCCACGAGCGCCCTGACCACGCGCGATTCACGGTCGTTCTCTGACATGGTCTTCCCCACTTCTTGAAGTCTCCGTTACCACGGTAACGCGGTCTCAACTTGGCCGACCAGCGTTGTTTCAGCCACCTGGATCGGACAGGCTGGAGCGTCCCACGATGACGTCGCGGGCGATGTCGTCAACGGCGCGTCCGGTGGCGAACGCGAGTGCCCGAAGTCGTGTCAACGCTTCCTTCGCGGGGATGTTGAGCTGATGGGTGAGTATGCCGGTGGCTTGGTGGATGGCGATTCCGTCGCGGGGCAGGGCGGCGAGCCATTCCCCGTCGACCCGCGCGCCGGGCGCGGAGTGCAGCGCCAGCAGCGCGACGGCGGCGACGTCCACCACCCGCAGAGCAAGGGACAGTTCCGCGGCCGTCAACGCTCCGGCACGTCTGCGATGCATCTGCATCGTGCCGATGTCGATCGCGCCGCTGCGTATCGGGAAAGCGAACACCGCGGCGACGTCCAAAGCGCCGACCTCGGCGGCGAACATCGGCCAGGAGGAGGTGACGGCGCGTGACAGGTCCGGGACGAGCACCGGGCGGCCGGCGTCGATCGACTCGACGCAGGGACCCTCTCCGAGAGTGAACTGCAGCGAGGTGAGTCGGCCGCTGACCGGGTCGCTGGCGTAGAGCGCCTCGCGGCCGTGATCCGCGGTCGCCGCGGAGATCGACGCGCCGTCGACCGGAAGAACCCCCACACACGCCCGGCACACTCGCACGACCGGCGCCAAACCGCTGGAGTTGTCCCGTATCCCTTCCACGACCGCCGCCCACACGGTGCTGATCGCGTGCCGGTCATTGCCCGGCGCGCTAGCCATGTGCGCCGCTGTCGGCGCAGGGCGCAACGGGTGGGCGACTACGCTCGATCAACGCACAGGCCATGGACTTCGCGCGCATTGCCGCCTGCGGATCTCCTTCGGCGGCCGCGATGATGGCCCCCTTCATCAAGATGTGGAACGACTTGGCGAATTCGTCCGGATCGGCCAGCGATGCCTCCCGAGCGAGCTGGGCGACGAACGTCCGGATGTGCTCGAGGTAGCCGATGCTCGCTTTCCCAGCAGGATGGACAGGCCCCATCTCGAGGAGGACGTTGATGAAAGAACAGGACTCGAAATCTGTGCGGGCGAACCAGTCGGCGAAGACGTCGAAGATCGCAAGCAACTGTGCTTCTGGGGTGTCCGCGCGTTCGCGGGCGCCCCGTTGGACGATACCGACGGTCCACAGCTGCTCCCGACGGGACAAGAAGGCCAAGACCAGGTCGTCCTTGGAGGGGAAGTGTCGGTAGAGGGTGGCTTTCGCGACCCCCGACTGGGCGATGATCTCGTCGATTCCGACCCCCCGCACCCCACGCTGGGCGAATAGCGGGTAGGCGGTGGCCAGGATCCGTTCACGCGCTCCGAGTACCGGACCGCGGCCGCCGCCCGGTGTACGTATGCCGAGCGTGTCGGCCAATTTCACCACCTCAATATAGGTAGAAAGACTTGTCTTTTCATGCTATACCAATAGCGGTGCTTCTCTGGCTTCATGCCCCGGGCTGTCCCAGACCTTGACAGTCGCTCACGTGTATTCGGCGACGTAGGTAGGCGACATGCTCATCGATCACTCTCCCCAGTCTGGACCCGACGCAAACACGGCGCGCGATCGTCGGCGAGACGGACCCTGGGTCGACACGGACAACGCCGTCGGACACGGCGGCGAGGCAACTGCCACGATCGATGCGCTGGCGGCCATCACGGCGCGGGTGGTGACGGAGGTGCCGGGCGCCGATTTTGCCGGCATCGTCGGTGACGCCGAAACCTTCGCCCGTCGCTGCGATGGACAACCGGTTCACGTGGCCGTCGTGACGCTCGATCACCTGTATGCGGCCACCGCCGACGGTCCCGGTCGATCAGCAGTTCGTGAGATGAACTGCCAACGAATCGCCGATACGCATCACGAGACGCGTTGGCCCGTGTTCATCGCACAGGCGAGCACTCTCGGCGTGCGTTGCGTGAGGTGCCTGCCCCTCGCTCCGGCCGGCGCCGGCAATGTCGGCGTGCTGAACGTCTACGGTTCCGGCGCCGACGCGATCGATGACGGCAGCGACGAATTGCTGAGCCGATTCGCTGGCGATGCAGCTGCAGTGCTTTCGGGGCAGCGAGGCCATCTGGACCGTCTCGAGGATCGAGAGGGCGACCTGACCGGATCCGACGCGCGCACCGAACGCATCGGACTGAGCGAACGCGTACACGGATCCGATCCGCTCCTCGAACTCGCCGCTACATACACAGATTCGGCGGTGACGCTCCACGTGGCAGGAGAGGTGGACCTGTCCAATGCGGCGGAACTGTTCGCAGCAATGAACGACGTGGTGTCGCGACGGGGTGACCAACGGGTTTTGCTCGACCTCATTCGTGTCGGTTTCATCAGCGTCGCCGGACTCGAGGCGATGCACGCCATCGCCGAACGGTACGGGGACGGCGGAGGCCTTTCCCGGGTCGACCTCGTGGCCACCCAGCCGGTACTCCGACCGATGCGGCTACTGGGGATGGACACCGAGTTCGCCTGCCACGGCATTGCGCCCGAAGGTGGCGCTCTGACCCCGACCCCACGTATCGGCGGTGAATCTGATGGATGACATGCAGAATCCGGATCCGACGAACCCGCCGGAGCCGGCATCGGCGTCCCCGCAGAAGCCGGCGTCGCCACCGGCATCATCATCACCAGAGGCGACGCCGGCGGCGCGCCCGCCGAGGAAGGGCATCGTCGGCACCCGTGTCTCGAAGACATGGATGGGCATCATCATCGGCGTGCTGGTGCTGATCCTCATCCTGATCTTCGTGGTGCAAAACAGTACGAGCGTCCACTTCTCCTACCTGGGCGCCCACTTCTCTCTGCCCGCCGGTGTCGCGATGCTCCTCGCGGTGATCGTGGGCGTGATCCTCATGGCGATCGTCGGCACCGCCCGGATCCACCAGCTTCGCCGCGCACTCAAACACCGCAGGCCGCGATAGGCGTCCTATAACAGTTCGTCCGTCGGCTGGACGTGGGGTCGGTACCGTTGATGCAGCCGCAGGATCGGAGATCATGCGAAATGACACGCGAGATGACCGAGTTCGAACTTCTCGAGGAACTCGAGCCGGTGGTGGAGACCAACCTGAATCGACATCTGACGATCGCCAAGGACTGGTATCCGCACGACTACGTGCCGTGGGATGAAGCGCGCAACTTCAGTGCCATGGGCGGAGTCGACTGGGACGCTGAACAGTCAAGCCTCGATGACGCAGGCATGGCTGCCATGGTGACCAATTTGCTCACCGAGGACAACCTCCCGTCATATCACCGCGAGATCGCTGAGAACTTCTCTCTCGATGGCGCCTGGGGGACGTGGGTCGGGCGGTGGACCGCGGAGGAGAACAGGCATGCAATCGTCATGCGCGACTACCTGATCGTCACTCGAGGCGTCGATCCAATCGCACTAGAGCGTGCGCGTATGGAACACATGAGCACCGGATTCACCTCGGCGACCGACGGCGGGGTATTGCCCGGCGTGTCGTACGTCACCTTCCAGGAGCTCGCGACAAGGGTGAGTCACCGCAACACGGGGAAGGCCTGCGGTGACCCGATCGCGGACCGGATGCTTCAGCGGGTGGCGATCGACGAGAACCTGCACATGGTGTTCTATCGAAACCTCGCGGCGGCAGCCCTCGATCTTCAGCCGAACCGGATGATGCGTGTGTTGGTCGACGTGCTGCGGGGGTTCCAGATGCCCGGTGTCGGGATGCCGCACTTTCGGCGCAACGCGGTCATTATCGCCAAGGCCGGAATCTATGACCCGCGTAGCCATCTGGACGAGGTGATCCGTCCGGTGCTGCAATTCTGGCGGATCTTCGACCGCACGGACTTTGCTGGCCCGGGTGAACAGGCCCGCGACGATCTCGCAGCCTTCATCACCGACCTCGAAGCGAAGGCCAGGAGATTCGAAGAACACCGCGAACGAATGCTCGCCAGGGAAGCAGCAGGGCGGCAGGCGACCGGTTGACCTCCAACTTTCGCGTTGCCGACGCGGCCGCGGGCTCGCAGGGCGAGGCCGGGGCGGATGGTGAGGCTCGTCTCGACGCGCTCACGGCGGAGCTCACCGAACTGGCCGCCGCCGAGGCGGCCGAGATCGCCGCCGAAGCGATGGTCGGGGCAGGAAACTAGAGCGCCGCGTGAACGCCGTCCAGCAGTCGGAGGTGGATATCGCGTGGTCGTGGCAGTACTTGGACAACATCGCGGAATCTGCGTTCTGTCCACCGTGTCGGTCAGGTCCGCCGGCCCTGTCGCCGCGGCTTTCCTTCCCTGGTCTTCGGAGAATGTGCGGCCGTGTTACTTACATAGGTCCGCTGGCGGGCCAACTCCCGGAAAAGGCTGCGCGCCGAGAGGTTTCGAGCGCGCGGGCGGGGCAGCAGTATCATCATGTGCGGGTACCGACGTATCACGCGTATCCACGCGGCGGCCGCCGAACGCGGCATCCTGTGCGGACCGACCCCTGCGAGTCAGACACTTGTGGCCCCGCCGGGCCTTACCCTCATAATCGTGCAGCAGCAGCAGGCGACCGGCAGGCGCGACAAGCCTGGAACCGGCCGCGCCGGTCGGACCTGCCGTGGTGACCTGGTGGCCGCGGCGCTGGCTGCGGCGCTTGTCTCGGCTGCCTTCATCGTTCCGCACCTGGGTTTCCGGTCGGTCACACCTCTGATCAACAGCACCGCCGAAGAGATCAGGCAATTCGCCGAGACCGCCCCGATATTCGGATGGTGGGATGCGCACGTCGGGTGGGGCACCCCGGTCGCCGTCGCCATCGCGATCGGCGTGGTCGCATGGGGGCCTGGCCTGGCACAGGCCATGCGCTGGCGCCGATTGACGTTCGTTGTCTGGCTCGCCTCGGCCGCGTGGGCGATGTCGCTCGCGATGATCGACGGCTGGCAACTCGGATTCGCGGGCCGGCTGACGAAGCCGCCCGAGTACCTGATCGAGGTACCCGGCGTCACCGACATTCCCGCGATGCTGCGCGGCTTCTCCGGCCGCATCCTCGAATCCCAACCCGATTCGTGGACCGCCCACGTCTCCGGACATCCACCGGGCGCATTGCTGACGTTCGTGTGGCTGGACCGGATCGGACTCGGTGGCGGCGCATGGGCAGGCGCTCTGTGCGTCGCGGTCGGGTCGAGCGCGGCGATGGCCGTGCTGGTCGCGGTCCGCGCGCTCGGCGACGAAACGCTTGCCCGCCGCGTCGCGCCCTTCGTCGTGCTCGCGCCCACTGCGATCTGGATCGCGGTCTCTGCGGACGGCTATTACGCGGGCGTGACCGCGTGGGGGTTGGCCCTACTCGCACTGGGCGCGACACGCTCCACCTGGGCGGCGATGGCCGCCTCCCTCGGCGCGGGCGTGTTGCTTGGCTGGGGAATCTACCTGAACTACGGCTTGGTCCTGATGGGACTCCCCGCAATCGCAGTGCTGGTGACCGCCCGCAACTACCGGCCGCTGCTCGGTGCGGTGATCGGCGCTCTCGCGGTCGCGGCGGCGTTCACGGCGTCGGGGTTCTGGTGGTTCGAGGGGTACTCACTGGTCCAGCAACGTTATTGGCAGGGGATCGCGCAGAACCGACCGTTCGCCTATTGGGCGTGGGCGAATCTCGCCTCGCTGGTGTGCGCGGTCGGGTTGGCCCCCGCCGCCGCATTGAACCGAGTGTTCACGCTCTCGGAGCTCCGGTCGAGGAAGGCACTGAACCTGCTTGTCGTCGCGTGTCTCGTCGCGGTGCTCGCGGCGGATCTCAGTGCGTTGAGCAAGGCCGAGACCGAACGCATCTGGCTGCCGTTCGCGGTGTGGCTGATCGCCGCACCGGGTCTGCTGCCGACGCACAGTCACCGTTTCTGGCTCTGCGTCCAGGCCGCGACGGCTCTGCTGCTCAACAGTCTCATCCTGACGAACTGGTGACACGACGGACGGCTGCCGGACGTCCCGGGCGTCAGCTCACGGGCCGGTGCTCTTGGACCGCCGCCAGGAAGCGACTGCCCGCACCGAGCTCGGCAACGACGGTCCGAACGTCGTCGGGTGTGTCGACATCGGACAGTTCGTCGAGTTCGGCGACGCGGCACCCGTACCGCTGCAGCCCGTGGAGAGTTCGTGAACCGGTATCCGGCCTTGAGGTCTCGATGTTCGCCAGAACGCCTGCCATGTCCGGAGTCGTCACCCCGAGCGCCCACCAGCCTCCGTCGGTCGCCGGACCGAGCACCGCATCGACATCCGGCCGCACCAGTGTCTGGGTGACCGCGCTCAGCAGCGTCGACGTTACCTGCGGCGTGTCCATCCCGATCTGCAGGACCGGGCATCGCGCCACGGCCGCCGCATCGACGTGCGCGTTCACCAACCGGTGCGCGAAGCAGCACCCGCGTTGCGCGATCACCGTAAACCCCGCCAGGGCGGACATGACCTCGACGCTCCGGTGAGCGCGGTCGAGGTCGCCGGTGAGGGCAACCACATGCGCCGCGGCCGGTGTATCGCGCACAGCGGCGAGGGTGTCCAGAAGCGACGCCGCGGCAAGCTCTGCCGCCGCGTCCGGCGAATAGACCGGTGTCAGCCTCGTCTTCGATCGGCCGGCGACCGGAGCCTTGGCGACGACCAACAGTGCACACATGCTGCCGGTCATCTGATTACCCTCCAGAAGTCACGCATGGCGCGGACGCTGCCTGCGACCGACCCGGACACCTTTGAGGTGCCCGCAGTGCGGCGCCGGTAGGTGACATCCCGTTCCACCACGCGCAGATCGGAAGCGGCCGCCCTGACCAGGAGCTCCAACGGGTACCCGGAACTCCTGTCGGTGATCCCCAGGCGCAGCAGCACATCGCGTCTGGCCACACGGACGGCTCCGATGTCGTGAACGGGCAGGCCGTGACGTCGGCGCAGTCGGGCGGCGATCAGCGCGTTGCCGACCCGTGCGTGCAGCGGCCAACCGGAGCGTCGGACGGGACGACGGCGCCCCACCGCGAGATCGGCGCCCTCACGCACCAATTGGACCAGCACCGGCAGCTCACCCGGGTCCATCGACCCGTCCCCGTCGAGCACACAGACGATCTCGGTCCGCGAGGCCTCGAGGCCGGCGTGCACGGCCGACCCGTATCCGGGGACCGGTTCTCGGACCACTTCGGCGCCGCACCGGAGCGCGATCTGCGCAGTGTCGTCGAGAGATCCGTTGTCCACCACCAATGCCCGATATCCGTCCGGCACCCCCGCCAGAACCCCCGGAAGCGAACCCGCTTCGTTCCGGCACGGGATGACGACCGTCACCGATCCTGCCCCACCGATCTCAGACACTGGGCGGCCCCGCAGGCACCGCGCGCCGCATCGGTTCCCGGACGAACCGGCTCAAGCCCTCGTCGGGGGCGATCGTGGCGCGAAAGCCCAGAAGATGCACCGCCCGGCTCGGGTCGGCCACGATGTGGCGCACGTCCCCGGGCCGGTACTCGCCGGTCACCACCGGCGTTCGTCCACCGTGGGCGCGGGCCAACGTGCGCGCCACTTCTCCGATGGTGAGCGGTCGACCCGAGCACACATTGATCGGGATGAACCCGTCGAGTTGTGCCTCCACCGCCCTGGCATTCGCCTCGGCGACATCGCGCACGTGGACGAAGTCCCGGGTCTGCCGCCCGTCCTCGAAGACACAGGGGGCCCGGCCCGATTCGAGTGCCGAGCGAAACAGCGCGGCAACACCGGAATACGGGGTGTCGCGCGGCATGAGGTCGCCGTACACGTTGTGATAGCGCAGCGCTGTGACGGACGCTCCGAGGGTGAGCGACCACGCCAGCGCGTATTTCTCCTGAGCGAGTTTGCTTGCCGCATAGAAGCTCCGCGGTTGCAGCGGCGCATCCTCGTCCACCGGCTCCCAGCTGAGCGGCTCACCCCCGTCGGGGCATCGGCTGTCGAAGATGCCACTGTCGAGGTCGGACCGCAGGCGCGGACCCGGAACAACACGTCCGTGCCGCGGACATCGGTAGAGTCCCTCGCCGTAGACCACCATGGACGAGGCCAGCACCAGTCGACGGCACCGTGCACGGTGCATGGCGGCGAGCAACACCGCTGTCCCGTAGTCATTGTGACTTGCGTAGGCAGGGGCGTCGTCGGTGTCGACTCCCGCGCCGACCACCGCGGCCTGGTGGCACACGACGTCGATGCCCCGCAGGGCGCGCTCGACCGCGTCGGGATCACGGATGTCGAGCAGACCCACAGCGGTCGGGGGGGATGCGCCGGTGCCGTGCGCTGATCCGAGCATCGCATCGACCGCGACCACCTCGTGTCCCCTGTCCATCAGCGCGGACCGCACGTGCGAACCGATGAACCCGGCCGCCCCGGTAAGCAGAATCCTCACGGCAGCTCGATGGGCAGCGTGACGCCGTCATGGACCCGGCAGTGCGCGCAGTCGGTGGTCGGGGCCTCGGCGACCGCCGCGCGCACGAGATCCTTGAAGGGGCCCAGGTTCCGCTCGAACTCGGCGAAAACGTCCACTGCGCGTACTCCCTCACCGGCGGTCAGTCCGGCATCGAGATCGGTGACCAGCGCGATCGTCGCGTAACAGAGTTCGAGTTCCCGCGCGAGCACGGCCTCGGGATGGCCGGTCATGTTCACCAAGGTCCAGCCCTGCGCGGCGAACCACCGGCTCTCCGCCCTGGTCGAGAAGCGCGGGCCCTCCACCACAACCACGGCGCCGCCGTCCACCGTCCCGGGCAGCATCGCCGCGGCCCGCAGACCCGGACAGTAGGGGTCGGCAAATCGCACGTGCACGGCGCCGCCGTCGAAGTAGGTCTGCGTGCGACCGGACGTGCGGTCGACCAACTGGTCCGGGACGACGACCGCCCCCGGGCCCAGATCGGGGCTGAGACTTCCCGCCGCACACGGGGCGAGGACCTTCCGCACGCCGAGCGTGCGCAGTGCCCACATGTTGGCGCGATAGGGCACCGTGTGCGGCGAATACTGGTGCCGTTCACCATGACGAGGCAGGAACGCCGTCTGCCGCCCGGCGACCGCCCCAATGGTGATCGGTGCGCTAGGTCGCCCGTACGGGGTGTCCACGATGACGCCGTGGGCATCGGAGTCGAAGAACGAATAGAAACCGCTCCCTCCGATCACCGCAATGTCCGGCCCGGACGAGATTCGCGAGGCCGGTGCAGGTTCCTTCATGGCCGACATTCTCCTCCCGCCTCTGCGGCGCCACGGCGAATTCGGCGTTCATCGGCCGCGGCACCGGGTATCGAACTGGCCATCGATTTTTTCGAACACCGGCACCGGTTCTCATGTCCGCCGGCACATCATGAGGGCTTCGTAGCCGACGGCCGGCGGATGGGTCGAGGCGAGCCGGCATCACCGTGTACTGGAATGTCACCGTGTACCGGCGGCCTGTGCCGTCGGAGAAGTCCGTCAACCGGATCCGCGGGAGCGCGATTCATAGGAAACTGGAACGCGGACCTGCACGGCACAGGACCAGACCGTTGCCCATGTCGAGCGGAGTGCATCGTGAGCGAGACAGGACCGCCAGCAGAGCCGGACGTGCCGCGACACGACGGGACAGTCGATCCTGACGGCGTCGGCACGGACGCCGACTACGGATTCCCGGCGGCGCTGTGGAGGGCCGTTGCGCGTCGTCGCCCACCGGGTCTGCCCGCCCCACGGATGTGGCGAAGCCCGGTGCGAGGCCCCTGGTTGACTGCGGTGTTCGGCGCGGCGCTCCTCGTCGCACTTCCGGTGGTCGCCGTGACCGGACTGCTCGACTACATCGCCTACGGCCCCCGCTTCGGACAGGCCATCCCCTCCGAGGTCGGGTGGCTGCATCTGCCGTGGTTCGACTGGCCCACCAAACCCGCGTGGCTCTTCGGACTCACCCAGGGGCTGCACGTCATCGTCGGGCTGACGATCATCCCGCTGGTGCTGGCGAAACTGTGGTCGGTGATGCCGAGACTGTTCGCCTGGCCCCCGGCCCGCTCGTCGGCACAGCTGCTCGAACGGCTCTCGCTGCTGTTCCTCGTCGGCGGGATCGTATTCGAGATCGCCACCGGAGTGCTGAACATCCAGTACGACTACCTCTTCGGATTCAGCTTCTACACCGCGCACTACTTCGGCGCGTGGGTGTTCATCGCCGGTTTCCTCGTGCATGTGTCACTCAAACTGCCCCGGATGGTCCGCAGTCTCGGATCCCGATCGATGCGTACCGAACTGCGGACCTCACGCGCCGCCACCCGGCCCGAGCCGCCGGACACCGACGGGCTGGTCAGCGAGAATCCCGCGCCGCCCACACTCAGTCGCCGCGGAGTGCTCGCCCTGGTCGGCGGGGGTTCACTGCTGGTTGCCGTACTCAGCGCCGGTCAGTCGATCGGTGGCATCATCCGGACCACCTCGCTGCTGCTTCCCCGCGGACGCAGCGACGGATCCGGACCCAACGACTTCCAGATCAACAAGACCGCATCCGCCGCGGCAATCGATCCCGCCGTCGCCGGGCCCGACTGGCGGCTGACATTGCGCGGCGGTCACCGGGAGGTGACCCTCGATCGGGCAACGCTGGTGGCCATGCCCCAGCACTCCGCGCGGCTGTCCATCGCGTGTGTCGAGGGGTGGTCGACGACACAGACCTGGACCGGTATACCACTCGCCGCGCTCGCCGAGCACGTCGGTGTGCCGGTCCCCAGGTCTGCGTTCGTGCAGTCATTCCAGCGCAACGGCGGGTTCGGACAGGCCATGCTGCAGCCGAACCAGATCCTGAACCCCGACGCGCTGCTTGCACTCAGGGTAAACGGAGTCGATCTGTCTCTCGACCACGGATATCCGGCGCGGATCATCGTGCCTGCGCTGCCCGGTGTGCACAACACCAAGTGGGTCCGCTCGATCGACTTCCGGAGCTGACATGCGCGCGATGCCGAACGTCAAACGCTTCTACGGGGCACACCCGCTGCATCTTCTGGTGTTGGTGGCGAGCTTCGCGCTCGTCAGCTACGTGATCGAGACCATCGGCCTGACCACGCTGTGGAATCGGGACATTTGGTGGCAGTCGATTCTCGTCTGGTTCGTGGGCGCGGTCATCCTCCACGATCTTGTGCTGTTCCCGCTCTACGCGTTCGCCGACCGGTCATTAATCGCCGGTTGGCGCGGGGTCACCGGCCGCGTGCAGGTCGCGAAACCGACGGTGTCACCGGTGAATTACCTGCGGATACCGGTACTGGGCAGCGGTTTGCTCTTCGTGCTGTTCTTCCCCGGAATCGTCGAGCAGGGACAGCCGACCTACCTCGCGGCCACCGGTCAGACGCAGCAGCCATTCCTCGGCCGCTGGTTGCTGCTCACTGCCGTGATGTTCGCAGTCAGCGCCGTCGTCTACTCGATCCGGCTGGGGCTCACCCGCCGCCACCGGCTCGCGGCCAGCGGACGGCGGGCCACCGAGGCGGAGGGAACATCCTCGCCGGAGTCCTCGGCGTGACCACGACGGGATCCGCCACTCAAGGAGCTGCGCACCGCGCGGCGCGGCAGCGTCGATACCGCAGCTCGGCATGACAGCCGAGGACCCTATCGACGTGCTCTACCGCGATCTCTTCGCGGGGGTGCCGTGCTGGGTCAGCAGTCCGGACGGCACGCGCCGTCCTCTTCCGTGGCGTCGCTACCTCGGCGGCGCACTGTCCACACCCGCCGACCGCTTCGCCGACAGTGTGTTGCTTCAGCCGTGCGCCGGACCCACATTGGACCTCGGCTGTGGCCCCGGACGATTCACTGCGGCGCTGGCCCGGCGGGGTGTGCCGTCTCTCGGCATCGACCTCTCCTCGGTCGCAGTGCAGATGACCATCCACCGTGGCGGCGCGGCGCTGCGCCGGGACATCTTCGCGCCGTTGCCGAACCTCGGACTGTGGGCGCATGTCCTGCTGGCGGACGGGAACATCGGTATCGGCGGCGACCCTTTGCGAATGCTGCGTCGCGTGCGGGAACTGCTTGCGCCGAACGGAATTCTGGTTGCCGAGATCGACCCACCCGCGACCGGTCTGAGCCACGAAGTGGTGCGATGGGAGAATGCCCGCTGCGTGGGTGAATGGTTTCCGTGGTCGCGGGTCGGTTCCGAAACAGCGGGCCCGCTCGCGCACGCCGCCGGTCTCAGAGTGCGCGGGATGATCGAGGCGTCCGGTCGGTACTTCATCCATCTGACGCGGGAATGACTCAATCTGCACCCGAATCATGTTCACCATGACGCGCCACGAACACCCACCGCAATCCGAGGAACCGCACAAGAGTGGCGACGGAATTGGCGGCGAACAGCACCACCACCTCGACCTGCTGAGACGCTGTGGGAGTCAGGACGTGCAGTGCGAGAAGCGACCCGCTCGTCAGCGCCAGGCCGAGGCCGAAGACCACCAGGCCCTCCAACTGATGCTTGGCGGCATGCCGTCGGCCCCGCACGCCGAACGTGAACGCGCGATTGGCGGCGGTGTTGGCGATCGCGGTGAGCAACAGGGCGAGGAAGTTGGCCACCTGCGCGCCGACCGCCCGGCGCAATGCCAGATACAACACCAGGTAGGCAGCCGCACTGACGACGCCGATCAGACAGAACCGTACGAACTGGCCCACCGCCCCAGACCGGCTCAACCGACGGGGAACCGCGTGCCCGCCTTGATTGGCACCGCGCTGAAACCCGGCCATGATCTCGGTCCTGTGGCTCGCTTACTCGGCGACTGCATTGATTCTCTGAGACTATCCGGATAACGGTGGATCCGGTTCTGACACATCGGTTTAGGTTTCACTCGGGGTGATCCGGTCCTCGAACGCGATAACGAAGGCGTTCAGTGCCGGCTTCCACCTCGCTGGCCATCGTGCTCTTCCCTTCCCCGTGTCGTTACCGCTCGGTTCGAACCGGTAACGCCAGGTGTTGGCCGGCTTGTCGCAGGGACCGAGCACCGTGAAGCCGAACTCGTGGCCGGGCTGGCAGGCAATGATCGTGCACTTGGTCCAGTACACGGGCTCGTTCAGGGTTGGCAGGCAGGGTCTCGGAAGTTTCAGACCGCGGTGGTCAGGCCGTGGGGTCCGAGGGTGGTCCAGTGCCGGTCGGAAGTCAGGACCGGGTAGTCGTGAGCGCCGGCGTATCCGAGGCAGCAGAGGTCACAAAGTGAGAGCACCTGCACCGGCTTTGTGCCGCTGATCCTTCTGTTCCACGCGTTGCGCTGTGTCGATCGTCTTGGGGGGGCGGGGATTGTCGTGCAGCGGCCACCGGCCGGTCGGCGACCACGACCCGAGGGCAAGAAGGCCGCCCTCGGGGTCGTGGTCGGGACCGGCGCCAGCGTGCAACACTTAACACACCTCGCCGGCGTTTGCTGACGGGACGATGCCCCGCGACGGGACCGGCGCGAGCCGTTGCGCCGACGTCGTCGCCACGATCCCGGCGCCGCTCGGGTTCGTTCTCGCGCAGTGGGGTGCGGGTCGACGCGGCCGACGCCCGCCCCGCGACTCGAAACGGGTGCACCGGGCACGGCGTGGACTGCGCTGACCGTCGCCGATCGCCGACGCCCGAAGCGTCCGGTGCCGCACTGCGCACCCAGGGCCATCCGCGACGGTTTGACTGCGGCCCGGATCACCGGCGACGGAGCCCTCTACATCTCGCAGTTGGTCATTGGTGCCCCGCCCCGTGGACCGGCATCGTCGACGGTGATCAGTAGTTCCGAGTAGGCGACCCGTAGCGGGGCACGTCCGTCCAGCCGGGACAGCGCGGTCTCCGCAGCGGTTCGCAGTGGGAACGTGACCGTGGCGTAACCGGCCCGGAGCAGTGCCCGCGCCGGGGCTCTCGCCGACCACCGCACACCGCCCCCGCCGCCGGGTGCGTTGTTCTCGCGGCGGGTCACGGTCACCCCCCGCCGGCCCCCGCCGCAGCCATGGCGGCGTGGGCGTGCGTGAAGTGCGTGGCAGCCGGAATGATCAGCAGGGACAGGCGGGTTCCGTTGTCCCCGAACAGGTACATCACGTCCGGCGGTTGGTCGGCGACGCGGTCCTCGACCGTGACCCCGTCGGGCAGGTCGGCCCGGCGTTGCGAGATGCTCGCCGGATTCCACCCGAAGGTGATCCGTTCGGTCACGCCGACACTCGGTGTAACCGCGCTGATCAGGTCGTGCAACTCTCTGGTCAGGTTCGCGGTGCGCGGCCACCAGACCCCATCGAGCAGAGTCTCGCCGCAGGCGTGTGGGGTCAGCCGCACCCGCGGTGTGCGGGTCGGATGCGGGAAGGGCTGACGCCCATCCGCCGAAGATCGGGCCGGACCCAGGTCGAGTTGACCGGGTGTGGGGTGGTGTCTGTGCATCATGGTGTTGGACTTCCGTATTCGGGTCGAGTCGGTCGATTGTTGCCGCGCAGTCGCGCGTCATCTTCGTGGTCGGGATCGCCGCCAGCGGGCGGTGGCCGACCCATCGTCGGCATCCCAATGTTTCTGCGCCGCAACATGGTCGGACCGGCAAGTTGCCTCTCGCACGCCGGTCATCAGGAGTTCGTCGGCGCTGGTGGCGTCGTTCGGGGTGGCCGCGGCCATCAGTGTGGCGTGCGCGAACCGGGGTTCGGTGCACGGCGGCACCACCAGCAGTGTGAGCCTGATGCGGTGGGCAAACAGGACGTACAGAGTGTTGCGGGGCTGGAACCGGTATCCGTCGAGCCACACCGTGTGGTCGTGCACGCGGATCCGCTCGGGTGCCGGCGACCACTCGTCGAGGTCATAGATCACGCGCTCGACGAGGCCGACCTGTGCGAACAGCGCGTCGAGCAGGGAGGGAAGGTCGTGGGTGAGGTCGCGTGTACGCGGCCACCATGCCCCGTTGATGAACCCTGCAAACGTGGGATTGAGTCGCAACCGTGACGAGCCCGACGGGCACCCATCAGGATGGTCAACAGACGGCAGCACAGCATGATTCAGCGTCACGGTCGACGCCCCTGTCTCGGCCGCGAATCGGCCAGATACTTCAATCGGTGACGACGCATTCTCGAATGAAGCGTACGAACTGCCGCCGATACCCCCAGCCTACGCGCAGCGGACGGACATCCCGGCACAGATTCCTTCGGGCTCCCGGTCGGCGACCTGCTTACGCAGGGGGAGTAGTTCGGTTCGCTCGGCCCGGTGGGGTGGCGCCTCGGTGTGGACAGCTGCCGCCTCGGTGCGGCGTCGTTCGTCGGCGACCGATCGTCCGAGCAGGGAACCTCACATGGACACCGCGCATATCCACCACGGATTCGGGGTATCTGACACGGTGGGCCGGATGCGACGACGATCGGGGGTGTCATGCCGGTCGAGTCCGACGAGCAGACGGCGACGCAGTTCCCGCCGCACGTGCTGCGCGAGTACGCGTTGCTTGCCGACGGCGAACGGGGCATCGTCATCGGGCCGCGCGGCGACTGCGTGTGGATGTGCCTGCCGCACTGGCACAGTCCCGCGGTGTTCAACACACTGCTCGGCGGGTCGGGCGTGTATGCGGTCGCGCCGGCGTGGGCGCGGTTCGTGTGGGGCGGCCGGTACGAGGCGCGCTCGCTGATCTGGCGTTCGCGGTGGGTGACCACTGACGGTGTCGTCGAATGCCGCGAGGCGCTGGCCTTTCCGGGCGACATCCACACCGCGGTGGTGCTGCGCCGAATCCGTGCTCTCGACCAGACCACCCGGATGCGGGTCGACCTGAACGTGCGCACGGGTTGCGGCGTGCGCGAGATGACCGACCTTGTCTGCACCGGGGGAGTGTGGTCGGGCCGGTCGGGACCGTGCCGGCTGCGGTGGTCCGGCGCGCCGGGCGCGCGGCCGGACGAGCAAGGCCGGCTGACCGCGTTCATCGACGTGGAACCGGGAAACGACCACGACCTGGTACTGGAGATCTCCGACCGCGAACTGGACGCCGATCCGGTGGACGCGGACCGTGCCTGGGAGTCCACCCGGCGGGCGTGGGAGCAGGCGGTGGCGTCCGCGGACGGGACACTGGCGGACGCCGACTGCGAGCACGCCTACGCGGTGCTCCGGGGGCTGACCAGCCGCGGGGGCGGCATGGTCGCGGCGGCGACGACGTCGCTGCCGGAGCGTGCCGAGCAGGGCCGCAACTACGACTACCGGTACTGCTGGATCCGCGACCAGTGCTACACGGGCCAGGCGCTGGCGTCGGCCGGCCCGTCCGCCCTCCTCGACGACGCCGTGGCGTTCGTCGCCGAGCGGGTGCTGGCGGACGGGCCTCAGCTGCGGCCCGCGTACACGGTCTCTGGCGACGACGTACCCGACGAAGAGAACCTCGATCTGCCCGGCTATCCCGGCGCGGAGGTGCGCCGGGGCAACTGGGTCCGCAGCCAGTTCCAACTCGACGCTTACGGCGAAGCGCTGCTGCTGTTAGCCGCGGCCGCGCGCCTGGACCGGCTGGACCGCACTCACTGGGAGGCCGCCGGCATCCTGGTCCGCGCGATCACGGACCGCTGGGCCGAACCCGACGCCGGCGTGTGGGAACTCGACAACCGTCGATGGGCGCATTCCCGACTGATGTGCGCGGCCGGCCTGCGACGCATCGCCGAGGTGGCACCGGGAAAGCGGGCGGCGTCGTGGAACGAGCTGGCTGACAAGATCGTCCGCAGCGCCACCGCCGACTGCGTGCACCCGTCGGGCCGCTGGCAACGTGCGCCCGACGACCCGCGTCTCGACGCGGCGCTGCTGCTACCGGGGATCCGCGGCGCGGTGCCGGGTGACGATCCGCGCAGCCGGGCCACCGTCGAGGCCGTGCGCCGTGAACTCGCTGAGCAAGGCTATGTGTTCCGGTACAAGCCGGACGAGCGTGATCTCGGCGAGGCCGAAGGCGCCTTCCTGCTGTGCGGGTTCTTCATGGCGCTCGCGGACCATCAGCAGGGCAACGAGCTGGCGGCGGTGCGCTGGTTCGAGCGCAACCGGACCGCGTGCGGCCCACCGGGATTGTTCACCGAAGAGTTCGACGTAGACCAGCGTCAGTTGCGCGGAAACCTGCCGCAGGCCTTCGTGCACGCGCTGATGTTCGAGGCGGCCCACCGCCTGGCAGAAGCGGCCCCGCCGCCGCGGTGAGGCCGGAGCAGAGGACGGGACATGGTGCAGCGCAACCGCATTGCGCAGCCCTGGGACGCGCAGCCTCCTTACCGGCCGAGGCCCTGGGGGCCGGACCGCGTGGACATGCACTTCGACGTCGGATTGGCCGAGTCGGAAGTCGACCGGTGGGTCTTGTGTAGCTGTCGGGCACCCCCGGCTCGGCGGCTGCTAACCCGGGTCGGCGGGTCAGCGTCCGGACAGCCCGCCGGCGATGGCCCCATAGGCGAGCGCGACGGTGAGCAGGAACCATCCTGCGCCCTGCCAGATCGGCCACGTTCCGCCGGCACGCCAGGCGCGGTACGTCCAGCCGAGCGCGCCGAAACCGCCCAGCAGCAGCAGCCCGGCGGGCAGGAAGATCAGCAGGTAGCGGTCCCGGGTCTCGCACACCCACGCGCCGTCCGCACACGGACGTTGCGCGGTGGCGACGATCACGGCGACGGCGGCCGCGCACGCGAGGACGATCACCGCGACGTAACCGGCCGCCCGTCGGTACGCCCGCGGGTCGTGCCAGCTCTTCTCGGTGTCGCGCCGGTACATCATCTCGTGCCGTCACCCCACGGCTTGAGCAGAACCTTGACGGCGCCGTCCCGCTTGGCCTGGAACATCGCGTAGGCCTGCGGCGCCTGCTCCAACGGCAGCTCGTGGGTCGCGAACCCGTCGACACCGAGGGGGTCGTCGTCGGTGAGCAGCGGCAGGATGTCGTCGACCCATCGTTTGACGTTGGCCTGCCCCATCCGCAGCTGAATCTGCTTGTCGAACAAGGTGAACAGCGGTAGCGGGTCGACCTTGCCGCCGTACACGCCGATGATCGAGATCGTGCCTCCGCGCCGGACGGTGTCGATCGCGGTCAGCAGTGCGCCCAGCCGGTCGAGGCCCGCATTCGCGATCATCGGCGCCGCCAACTGGTCCGGCAGTATCGCGGTCAGCGACTGGATGGCCTTGGCCGTCGGCGACCCGTGTGACTCCATCCCGACGGCATCGATGACGGCATCCGTTCCCCGGCCACCGGTCATGTCCCGGATCGCCACGGCGACGTCGTCCACCTCGCGTAGGTCCACGGTCGTGATGCCGCGGTCGCGCACGCGCTGCAGACGTTCGGACACCAGGTCCACGCCGATCACGCGCACGCCCTCGTGGTGCGCGATACGGCAGGCCATGTCGCCGATGGGGCCCAGCCCGAGCACCGCCACCGACCCACCAGGGGGCACATCCGCATACCGGACCGACTGCCACGCGGTGGGCAAGACGTCGGACAGATACACGAAACGAGAGTCCGGCGGGCCCTCCGGCACCACCATGTGGGTGTACTGGGCCTGGGGGACGCGCAGGTACTGTGCCTGCGCCCCGGGCACGTGACCGTAGAGCTTCGAGTAACCGAACAGTGCCGCGCCCGTGCCCTGCTCGCGGACCTGAGTCGTCTCGCACTGCGTGGGCAGGCCGCATCGGCACATCACACAGTGGCCGCAGGCGATCTGGAACGGGATGACCACCCGATCGCCCACGGCCAGGCTCCCGGTTTCGGTACCCACCTCGACGACGGTGCCCATCGGCTCGTGCCCGAGGATGTCGCCGGGATCCATGAAGGCGCCGAGCACCTCGTACAGGTGCAGGTCGGACCCGCAGATGTTGGTGGTGCTCACCTCGATGATCGCGTCGGCCGGCTCCTTGATGACCGGGTCGGGCACGGTGTCCACCCGAACCTTCCGCTTGCCCTGCCACGTGACAGCCCGCACGGTCGCCTCCTCACATGCGCTCACCGGTGGTGAGATCCGAATGCACCGGACCTGGGCTACCCGAGCGTGGGAAGCGGCAAACCGGCCCGTTTCCCGCGGCGGCGCCCGGGGTACGCGTGGCCCGTGGTCTCGTTGGTCTCACGCATGTGGCGGGGCACCCGGCTGTACCGGATGCTGACCGCCTACCGGTACCTGGCGTTCAACCTGCCGAGAGCGGTCACCGGGTCGGGCATGGTGTTGCTGCTGGGCGTTGCCGCACCGCAGATCTATGCGGTGACCGAGGGGAGATCGCTGCCGGCGTATCTGGTGGCCTACCTGTGCCTGCTGGTGGTGGGGCTGCTGTTGGCCGCGTGCAGCCTGCTCACCGGGGGCAGCGCCGACGACCAGCCCCGGGGATGGTGGGCGGGCAGCGCGATGTGCGTGATCTTCTTCGGCGTGTACCTCGGCAGCCGCGGTGCGGGTCTGCCCGGGATGCCCGAGCTCAAGGGCTGGTGGGACTACGCGCCAGGGACGTTTGCCGGGGCGTTCGCGCTGGCCTACCTGGGTCTGCACGGCTCGATCATCCTGGGCATCAACGTCGCCCATCCCCAACGCCGCTGCTGGCACGAGTGAGGGAGTGCGCGGATGACGACGCTCGACTACCCGGCCTGGTTGCGAATCGACCACTGGCTCAACGTCCTGTTCCTGACCCTGCTGATCCGCAGCGGCATCGAGGTGCTGTCCGGTTACCCGAAACTGTATTGGCGCGACGACTGCCGGCCCGGCACCGAGTGGGCCCGGTTCACCCGCAAGCAGATGCCGACCGACAAGCTCTACGACACCCTCGACGAGGAGGAGAGCTACCCCTCACTGATCGCGCTGCCCGGCCACCGCAAGCTGGGCATGGGGCGGCACTGGCACTTCGTGTCGGTGATCGGCTGGGTGCTGGTCGGCGCGTCCTATTACGTGCTGCTGTTCGCCACCGGCCAGTGGCATCGCTACATCCCGTACTCGTGGTCGATCTTCCCGGAGGCATGGCACGACATCGTCACCTACATGTCGTTCAACCTGCCACCGCTGCTGCCCGGCCAGCCGATGGACGCCGTGCAGAAGCTTTCCTATGCCGCGGTGATCTTCCTGCTCGCCCCGCTGCAGATCCTCACAGGCGCCGCCCAGTCGCCGGCCGTCGAGGCACGCTTCCCCTGGTACGTGCGGCTGTGGGGTGGACGGCAGTCCGCGCGCAGTCTGCACTTCCTCGGCCTGGCCGCGTTCGTCGGGTTCGTCGTGGTCCACCTGATGATGGTGTTCTTCTGGGGATGGGGTCAGCTGAACGCGGCAATGGTCTTCGGCTCGGTGCGCAACATCTACTGGGCGACGGCGTTGTCGGGGGTGATCGTGCTGGCGATCGTCGTCGTCCACATCGCCGCGACCCAGTGGAGTCTGCGCCGGCCGCGCAGCGTGCAGCGCCGGCTCGGCGCCATCGTCACGGCGGGGCGACGACTTGTGCTGCGCCCGTTGAGTTCTCGGCAGCATTACACGCGGCAGGCGGTGTCCGAGGAGCACCGGGTCAACGGCAAGCCGCCCACCGCACTCGAATACAAGGTGATGGCGGTGCACGACTTCGCCGACTGGCGGCTGTCGGTCGGCGGGCTGGTCGAGCGGCCGGTCGCGCTCGACCTCGCCGAGTTGCGGGCGCTGGCGCCGCCGCGCACCCAACGCGTGCTGCACAACTGCGTGCAGGGGTGGAGCAGCATCGGGGAGTGGACCGGCGTGCCGCTCGGTGATCTCGTCGATCATGTGCGGCCGCTCCCGCAGGCGAAGTACCTGTGCCTGCTGACGATGCAGGACACCGGCCGCGACGATCCCAGCGCCGACGGCAGCGGCCAGTTCTACGAGGTGATCGACCTGGAACTGGCACACAATGCGCAGGCGCTGCTCGCCTACGACATGAACGGCGCGCCGCTGCCGATCAAACACGGTGCGCCGCTGCGGCTACGGGTGGAGACCCAGGTCGGCTTCAAGATGGCCAAGTGGATCGACCGGATCGAGTTCGTCGAGGACTACGCGGGGATCGGCATGGGCATGGGTGGCTGGCGGGAGGACAACGTCTACTACGACAAGGACGTCGAGATCTGATGGGCACCGAGATCCGGGTGCGCCCGGAGTCGATCGAAGTCGACGAGGTGGCGCGGCGTCGCGTGTTGCGGCGTATCGCCGCGGAGGGCGCGCGCTGTCACCATTGCGGCGGCACCGACTTCGTCGTCGGCCGTGCCCTGTACCTGGGGTTTCTATTTCTGGACGAGGACACCGACGCGTATCTGGTCGCGCTCACGTGCACAGACCTCGACTGTCCGCGCCCGCACACCGGGATCCGGCTCCGAGGCGAGCAGTTCCTGGACGACGGCTACCACCGCACCTGAGGAGAATGATCATGGCCCACACAGCTTTCCCCGCGGTCGAGACGATCGCCGTCGCACTGCTGACCGTCGGAGCGTCCGCTCTGGTCCCTCCCGCGGCGGGCGCCGCGCCGTCGGAGGTGGGCCCGTGCACACCGATGCCCGCGACCTGTGCCGGCGTGGTCGACATCGACACCGTGTTGGGTTATCAGGGTGAACGTGCCGCAGGAACCGGGATGGTGCGCTCCGCGAACGGCGACGTGGTCACGAACAACCACGTCGTCGAGGGCGCCACCGCGATCAGCGTCACAGACGTCGGCAACGGCCGTTCCTACCGCGCGCGGGTACTCGGGTGGGACCGTGTACACGACGTCGCGGCGCTGCGACTGGAGGACGCCGCGGCCCTTGCCACGGTGCCGGTCGGTGACTCGTCCTTGGTCACGGTGGGCGAACCGATCGTGGGGGTCGGCAACGCCGAGGGAGCGGGCGGAACGCCGAGCGTCGCGCCCGGTGTGGTGACCGCGCTGGACCAGGCGGTCAGCGCGCAGGACGAGGGCTCCGGCAGCGTCGAGAACCTGACCGGGCTCATCGAGATCGACGCCGACATCCAGCCCGGCGACTCCGGTGGCCCGCTCGTCGACCGGTTCGGCCGGGCGGTCGGCATGGACACGGCCGCATCGGAATCGCTGAGCCTGCTGCCGCCCGGACGCCAGGCGTTCGCCATCCCGATCAACGAGGTCATGGGCATCGCCGGGCAGATCGAGTCCGGCGCCGGCGCGCCGACCGTGCACCTCGGCGAGACCGCCTTCCTCGGCGTCGGGATGGCCACCGGTGGGGCGCCTTCAGCGCAGGGCGTGGCGGTGCGTGAGGTGGTCGCCGGCTCACCGGCGGCCCGCGCCGGGGTGCGGGTGGGCGACGTGCTCACCGCGATCGACGGGCGCCGGGTGGACTCGGCGGCCACCGTCGTGCGGTCGCTCGACGGGCATCACCCCGGTGATCGGATCTCACTCGGCTGGATGCCGGTCTCCGGGGCTGCGCGGTCCGCGCAGGTGCAACTGGTTGCGGGTCCGGTCGGCTGAAGTCGCGGGTCCCGGCGGGGCCGTCAGGCGTGGTCGCGCGCGGCCGCGCACCCGGGACACAGGGTCATGTTCGACACGATCCACCCGTTGGTGGTCGCATCGGCGACCGCTTGGGCCTGTCCGGCGCCGGCGCTGGTGAAGCCGTGTTCGCACACGTCGCAGTGGAAGGTCCACGTTGCTGCAGATGTCGTGTCGTCGCGATGGAGAGTCATGGTGCCGTCTTGTCGCAGTCGGGGTGGAGATCATCAAGGGCTCAGCGGACGCGTAGCGCGTCGTCGGCCGGCAGGTGCGTGATGCCGAGCATCGCGAGCAACTCCAGGCAGTCTTGCGCGTCGAGAGAATTCGCGGCTACCACCCTTCGCGCCTGCGCGATGGCCTGGGCATCGGGCGGGGCGTCGTCGGGTTGCGCCGCGGCGGCCCCTGCGTGGTCTGTCATGTTCGTTCCTGGTGGTTTTCGTTCCTGGTGGTTCCGATGCTCTACGCCGAGCGGTTGGGTGCGCCATGTGATCGGTGCCGCTCGGATCACACCGAATCTGGTGACGGTGTACCCGGTTCACGCGAGACCATACGACTCATGCTGCGTGCAGTCCGTGATGGATTGGCGACGACTTCTTCGTCCAGGTCGTCAGGCTTCCAAGCCGGCACTGACGGGCCGGTGCGCCGGCGCCAGGTGGCGGGTGAGAGACGACATCGGCGACGTCGTGGCGTCGCCTGAATTGTCGCCGTTGTCGCGCCGCACCGCCGCGCCCCGCGAGGAGCCGTTCGACGGCACGGCACACCGCACCGAGCTCACCGGTCGCTTCCAGCTCCGCACGCACATGGGCGATCAGAATCGACACCTTCAGGGACGCGCTTGCCGAGGTGGAGGTGACCGGATCGAGCAATGCGGCCGTGAGTCCGTCGCGTGCCGCCTGCTGGTAGGCCGACCGGAGCGTCTCCGGCGACGGTGCGGCCGCCCGGGCGCGGGTGGCGATGTCGCGTAGGACCCGCATCACGAGGGCCGCACCAGCGTGGCCAGTAGGACCGTCTCCTCGACTGTGGCGGGCACATCGCTGACCCGCACCTCGACGGTCGGCAGATCCGAGGACGGCCGTACGTCCCAGAACACCACCGCCTCGTCGAGCACCACGCCGGCGTCGGCCATCGCCGCCACGGTCGCATCGTAGTGCGCAGCCGAGTCGAAGAACGGCGGTGCGCACGAGCACGCCCACGGGCACCCGATCATGGACCGCCAGCCGGCGAACCCGGTGTCGCGGCCGTGGAACAGCGGCGAGCTGGCGGTCATCGCGAGCAGCGTCGGAAGCCACGGCCGCAGGTGGTTGCCCATCCGGGCCGTCGCATATGCACACGTCTGCGGCCCGGGCCGGTCCAGGGGCTACTTCGCCAGATCCGCCCTGAGCCGGGTGAGCGTCTTCGAGAGCACGCGGGAGACCTGCACCTGGGAGATCCCGATCTCGCGGGCGATCTCCGACTGGCTCTTGTCGTGGAAGAACCGCAGTGTGAGCATGCGTCGCTCCCGGGGCGGCAGCTGCTCGAGCAGTGGGCGCAGGGCCAGGCGCAGTTCGGACTTGTCCAGCTCGGCGTCGTCGGACGCGATCGTGTCGCCGAGGGAGACGCCGGCGCCCTCGTGGGGCGCCAGCGGGGTGTCCAACGACCGTGTCTGATAGGCGGTCGACGCCGCGAGCGCTTCGATGATCTCGTCGACATCAGCCCCCAGCTCGGTGGCCAGCTCGGTCGCGGTCGGTGATCGGCCCAGCCGCTGGGTGAGCGTCTCGGTGGTCTTGTTGAGGTTGACGCTGAGGTCCTTGAGCCGGCGCGGTACCCGCACCGCCCACGTCCGGTCGCGGAAGTGGCGTCGGACCTCGCCCATGATCGTCGGGACCGCGAACGCGGCGAACTCCCGGCCGCGGCCGGGGTCGAAGCGGTCGACGGCGTTGATCAGACCGAGGCTGGCGACCTGATACAGGTCGTCGAACTCCACGCCGCGATTGGCGAAGCGGCGGGCGATGTTGCGCGCCAGCGGCAGGGCCAGCGCGATGATCCGGTCGCGCAGTGCCGCGGCGCGCTCGTCCTCGGGCGGACAGTTCGCCAGCTCGTCGAAGAGTTCTGCGAGGTCGCGGTCGGCGCCCTGGTGGCCGGCGTGGTGAGCGGCTTCATTCATGCTGACTGCCAAGGATCACAGGGGCTTTCGTGTGCGGACGACGACGGTCGTCTCATTGGCCAGCTGTGAATCCGTGGGGTGCTGGCTCACCGACAGGGTTCCGGCCAGCGCGCGCAGGATGCGCCACTCGAGGCTGCCGTCCTCCGGCCGCCAGTCGGCCGCCGTGGTCGCGGTGATGGCCGCTTCGAAGGTGTGCTCGTCGGCGGTGTAGTGGCAGACGAGTCCGGCGCCCGGCGCCGCCGCCGCGATCAGCAGGGTGCAGATCTGGTCGACTGCGAGCTTGAGGTCCGCAGCCTGGTCGAGCGTGCAGTCGTTGCGCATCGCGACCGCCTCGGTGAGCAACCGGATAATCGGGAGTTGCTCGTGTTGCGCGGGAATCAACAACACGACGGAGCGGCCGTCGTCGACCGCGCTGTGAGGAGGCTGGGCATCAGCCATGGCCTGTACCACTTTTCAACCACACTGTTCGTCGTCGGGTGCGGGGCGGGCGCAGTCGCGCGTCCACTCCAGGGTTACCTGTGTTCCGGTGCCGTCGACACCGGGGTTGATCTCCATCGCGTCGCTGCACGAGCGCATGAGGGTGATGCCGCGGCCGCGGTGCAGGGACGGATCGGCTTCGTCGAGTCGCCAGCGCCCCCGGTCCGTCACGGTGACGACGATCGTTCCCCGCCATGCGTCGTGGGCGGCCCAGAGGTCGAAGGTGCCGACCTCGCCTGCCGGGTAGGCGTGCTCGACCACGTTGACCATCGCCTCGTAGGTGGCCAGCAGGAAGTCGCACGCGTCGTCGGCGGGAAGCCCTGCGTCGGAGGCGAACCGGGACAAAGCGCTGCGCATGGGCGCCAGCCGGCATGCTTCGGCCGGCACCGCCGTGAACGTCACCGCACCCGGGACGATGCGCGAATCGAAGGCACTCTCGTGTTCCGGATCCGCGCGTTCCGGTGGGCATTGTGCCGGCCTCTCCTCGGTGCAGTTCATACCGTGGCCATGGCGGCCTCGACGGTCGCGTGCACATCGAGGGCGTCCGACAGTCCGGTGAGTTCGAGTGGGCGCACGGTCGCCGGCCCCGAGGCCACCACCATGAACCGGCTCCGCTCGTCGAGTTCGCTGCTGCGCATCAGCACGGCCAATCCGGCCGAGGCGAGGAAACCGACCTCCGTCAGATCGACGATCATCACCGACCCGGGATGCCGGGCGATCAATTGCTCCAACTCGTCCTGGAGGCGGGGCGCGGTGACCACGTCGATCTCGCCTGCCGCGTGCAGGATCACGCAGCCGTCGGCCGCCTCGACCGTGAGGGTGAGGTTGGAGTCGTGTCCTGCGTCGGGAGCGTCCATACGACGCAATATACGAGCCGCATCGTCCTGGGTGGTCATGGTTGCGCCCTACCGATCTTGAGTGAGCCTGCTGACAGCGTCGACACCACTGCTCCTGAATTCGTGACAGTTGCTTTCGAGAAGGTGGTGTACCCGCACCGGGCGCGAGTCATACCTGCCGATTCGCGGACCTCCGCCGGAGGACACTCGGGGGCGCCGGCGGGCCGCAATTCGGTCGCGTGGCTGGCTACCCGATTCTGCGAGTTGTAAACAGGCCGAAGCCGTTTGACGTCGCCTGTCGGGGGTCGGTAGATACTTCCACTTCTTCTCCCCGGTCGGCGAGACACGGCGTGCGCGGTACCGGCGAGAGGCTCGGGCGAAGGCCGTGTGCGGTTCGTGCCCCGTCCTGCGTGAATGCCGTCGTCACGCCCTGACGGTTCACGAGCCGTACGGGGTCCGGGGCGGGCTCACCGAGGGCGAACGGCAGCGGGCTCACGACTGGGCAGCGACCGCGTGAAGGTCGACGACGCCCTCTGACCTGCGCCGGAGGATCGGGCATCCAGATGCGTGTATGACCACGGCGGTGGGTGGGTATGTGTCGGTCGAACTGATCCGCAGGCGACGAAGCGCCGCGCGGTGGGGCAGCAGCCGGCTCTCCGCGGAACGTGAAAGGGCGAACAGATGAGTGAATTCAGACCCACCGCCGAGGCGGCGGCCTTCGAGGCCGCGCTCCTGCCGGACGGCGGCGACTTCTCCGTACCGCAGAGCGGGCCGGAGATGGTGATGGATGCGGTCGCCAAAGCCGAGCGCGCGCATATTCGTGACGCCTGCGAGGCGCTCGGAACCCCCTGATCGGCCGACGATCGGGAGGGGGAATTCGCCGGCGCGAATCAGGCCGGATCGAGAACTTTCTGTTGGTGGAACACAAGGAGGTCGGAAATGAGCGTGGGTGACAAGTTCGAGAACAAGGCCGAGGAAGTCAAGGGTCGCGCGAAGGAAGCCGCGGGCTCGGCAACGGGCGATGAGGACTTGAAGAACGAGGGCAAGGCGGATCAGGCCTCGTCCGCGCTCAAGAAGGGCGTGGAGAAGGTCAAGGACAAGGCCAACGAGGTCGCCGAGAAGCTCACCGGCGACAACTGACCCTCCAGGAGTATCGGCCGCACCGGCGCCTTCGCCGGTGCGGCCGACTCGTCTCACTGCGCCGGATCGTCGCCGATCAGATGGCGATGGCTGTGGGTGATGCCGGTCTCGCCGCTGGCGTGGATGTCGTCGGCGAGGGTGGCGCGCAGCGCGGACGGCAACTTCGGGGCGAAGGTGTCCAGGTAGGCGCGGACCCATTCCCGGTGCTCGAGCAGGAACGGCAGATCGGTCGTCATCATGTTGCGCGCCACCAGCATCGACAGTGGAGTGCTCAGCGGCCGGAAGTCTCGGTTCCACAGGCCCTCCTGCGGACAGCCGTCATAGAACTGGCCGAGCATGAACCCGTGCTCGACGAAGCGCGTCTTGTGGCGGGCCTGGGCCGCGTCGATGACCGCGTTGTCGTTCAGCCCCTCGAACACCGTCACCAGCGCGTGCGGGACCTTGCCGGGCCGGCGCCCGGTCAGCGTGACGAACAGTTCGTACATGTCGTCGACAAGGGGAGTCATCGCGTCGTCGTCGTTGTCGGTGTACGGGGAGTTCCGGGAGTCGACGAATGCCGCCCACAGATGCCGGTGCGCGATGGCGGGGGCTGCGAACGGGCACACCGGACCCGGCCGGCCCAGGCCCGGATGCGGGTGGGTGAGGTAGGAGCGCGACCAGGCGACGAACTCGCGCGCGCGGGAGTCCGCCGGAGGATCGGCGAACGGCAGGTTCATCCAGTTGATCCCGGTACGCGGCCCGGTCATCGAGACCGTCATGGCAGCGTGCCGATCGCACGGTCCGGCGCGTCGGCCACCGATGTGACCAGGCGCGCGAGCGCGGCCAGATACCGGTCGGCGGTGTTGTCGTCGAAAAGTTCGGTGGCATAGTCGATGCGGGCATCGACGCGGCTCAGGTCGCCGCCCGCGTCGTGATGCTCGGTGACGGTCAGCGCCAGATCGGACTTGGCGACGCGCAGATCGATCGGGATCTCCTCCACGGTCAGCCCCGCCAGTGTCGGGGCGAAACGGGTCGCAGGCTGGACGATCAGCGTGAGCTGGGCCGGTCGGGGCGCGTCCTCGCCGGCATTCTCGAGCATCGACTCCTGGGTGGTGTCGGGCTGCGCGAACGCGGCGAGATCGCGGCGCCGGACGGCGCCGAGGACGTCGGCGAAGGTGTCGGTGGCGGTGATCGGGGTGCGTAGTTCCAGGGTCCCGGCGAACATGCCGACCAGTCCGGCCAGGCGTGGATCGGCGCGGCCGGCGCAGGGCGTGCCGAGCACGATGTCCTCGACGCCGGTGAGTCCGTGGATCCACATCGTGACCAGCGCGTGGTAGGCCATGAACGCGGTGGCGTCACGGTCGCGGGCCAGGCGCTGCAGTCGGCGGCAGGCGGCGCCGTCGAGGCGGACGCGCACATGCTCGCCGCGGGCGGTGCGGCGCGCGCCGGCGGGCCGATCGGTGGCCAGCGGCGCCGGATCGGCCGATCGGTCAAGGCTGTGGTGGGCGTCCGCAGTGCCGAGATCGCCGCGTGCCGTGCGGCATTCCCACTGCCAGAGCGTGTAGTCGGCGTAGGTGACCGGAAGTGGTGCGAAAGCGGGTGTGCTACCGGCTGTTCGGGCGGCATAGGCGACGGTCAGGTCGGCGGCCAGGGGACGCATCGACCAGCCGTCGGCGACAAGGTGGTGCACGGTCAGCACCAGCACGTGCACGCCGGGGCGCGGGCGCAGCAGGGTGGCCCGCAGGCACGGCCCGGTGGCGATGTCGAATCCGGTGCAGGTCAGTGCGGCGATCGCGGCGGGCACTTCGTCCGGTGAGGTCGGGACCGGGGTCAGGTCGAGCGCGACCTCGCCCACATCCAGCAGTCGCTGCACGGGTTCCCCGGTGGCGGCATCGACGGGGAAGGCGGTGCGCAGCAGTTCGTGGCGGGTGATCACGTCACGCAGTGCGGACGTCAGCGCGCCGACGTCGAGGCACCCGCGCAGCCGCATCGCGAACGGCATGTTGAGTACCGGACTGTCCCGGTCGAGCCGGCTGACCAGCCACAGGGCACGCTGCGGCGGCGCCAGCGGGACGCTCGACGGTCGTGGCCGTGCGCGCAGGACGGGCGCGTCGTGCGGTGACGCGGGGGTGTGATCGAGGTGGCCGGCGAGGTCGGCGACGACCGGATACTCGAAGATGTCGCGAACCCCGACGGTCACCCCGGTGGCGGCGGCCAGCTCGGTGGCGAGGGTGGCGGCGGTCAGCGAGTGCGCGCCGAGCTCGAACAAGTTGTCCGAGCGGCCGATCCGTTCGATCCCGAGCAGTCGTGCCGCCAGGTCCCCGACGATCCGTTCGGTGTCGGTGCGCGCGGGAGTGTGCGTGGGCGACGGCCGGGGCGGGTCGGGCAACCGGTGGCGGTCGAGCTTGCCGGTCGCGGTGGTCGGGAGGCGTTCGATCAGCATCGCGGTGGTGGGCACGAGCGGGGCGGGCAGCAGCGTCCGGGCGTGGGAGAGCGCGGCGGCGGCGAGGTCCGTGACGTGTCCGTCCGTCGGCGGGGTACGCGCGACGAGGTAGGCGGTCAGCCGGTCGCCGGCCGGTCCCGCGGCGAGTGTGACTGCGGCGCCGGTGATATCGGGGTGATCGGTGAGGGCGGCCTCGATCTCGGCGGGCTCGATGCGTACGCCGCGCAGTGTCAGCTGACCGTCGACGCGGCCGTGGTACGTGAGGGTGCCGTCGCGCCGGCGGCGGACGAGATCGCCGGTACGGTACATGCGCGCCCCGCACGCGTAGGGGTTCGCGACGAAAGTGCTTGCGGTGCCGGGACTGTCGTGGGCGTAGCCGCGGGCAAGAGACGGACCGGCCAGGTAGAGCTCGCCGAGGGCATCGTCGGGCAGCAGGTGCAGGCGGCGGTCGAGGACGAGAGCGCCGGTGCCGGGTAGCGGTGTGCCGATACCGGCGGGTCCGGTGGTGTCCAGCGGTTCGGTGTCGGTGGCGACGACGGTCGCCTCGGTGGGGCCATAGCTGTTGATCAGCCGCCGCCCGGGGGCCCAGGCGGCCACCACGGCGGGAGGGCAGGCCTCTCCGCCGGTGACCACCGTCCGCAGGTCGGGCAGGCGCTCGGGCGCGAGGGTCCCGAGGACCGCGGGGGTGGACAGGTAGTGGGTGATGCGCTCGGTGGCCAGCAGTCGCGACAGCGCCGGTCCGCCGACCACCCCGTCGGGCGGCAGGACCAATTCCGCGCCCGCGGCCGCCGCGGCCAGCGGTTCGAGCAGCGCCGCGTCGAACCCGGGCGCGTGGCCGGCGAGCACCCGTGAGCGGTCGGTCACCCGGAACCGGTCGACCACGTGTGCGGCCAGCGCGGCCAGCCCGGCATGCGTGACGGCAACGGGTTTCGGCGTGCCGGTGGTGCCCGAGGTGTAGATCAGATACGCGAGGTTGGCCGGGCGCAGCGGGCGGGCGCGGTCGGCGTCGGCGACCGGATGACCGGGCCGCACCGCGATCGCGGCGACGGTGTCGGGGTCGTCGAGCACCAGCCAGCGCGGACCGTCGGGAAGCGCACCGCGGTGCCGCGCGGTGGTGATGCCGATGCGCGGGCGGGCGTCGGACAGCAGCCACGCGATGCGCGCGACCGGCGCGGCAGGGTCGATCGGCATCCACGCCGCGCCCGTCTGCGCTATCGCCCACAGGGCGGTCACCCCGGCAGGCTCGGACCGGTCGACCGCGACGACCACCACTTCCTCCGGCCCGGCGCCCGCGCCGATCAGTTCCCGCGCCAACCGGGCCGACGTCGACCACAGTTCGCCGTAGGTCAGCGTTCGGTTGTCGTCGCTGATGGCGATCGAGTCCCGATGCGTCGCAGCCGCACTGGTGAGCAGATGTGCTGATGTGTCAGGGGCCGTGCGTGTCTCGGCGCTCGCCGTCGGCGGACGGTGGGGTGCCAGTTGGTGCGCGCGTGTTCCGGGGCCGGCGTGAGCGAGATCGTCGAGCAGGGCCAGCAGGTGTTCGCGATGCGCGAGCAGATCCGTGGGGGAGTGGAGCCGAGGGTTGGCGAGCAGGTCCAGGTGTGCGGGCGCCGAGGCCCCCTGCCGGTAGACGTTGGCCACGAGATCCTCGACGAGGCCGGCGGACAGCACCCGCGTCCCGGTTCGCGCGGCTCCGAAGGTCAGCGGGTCGTCGACAATCATGATGTCGACCAGCGGGCCGATGGCGCCGCGACCGGCCAGCGAACCGGCGTGATCGCGGCGGATGTCCTCGAGCCGGTACAACTGATGGCGCAGTGCACCGGTCACCGCGGACTGCACCCGCGCCACCAGCTCGTCGACCCGCAGATCCGGGTCGACCCGCACCCGCACCGGCACCGTGTTGGCGACCATGCCGGCCGAACGTCGCAACGCGGCGGTGGTCCGGCCGCTGACCGGCAGCGACACCACCACATCCGGCTCGCCGCTCATCCGCGCCAGATGGAGCAGGACCGCGGTGAGGGCGAGCACCGGAACACCGCTCCGGTGGGCGGCGGCGTCCGACAGTGCACGGTCGAGTCGGGTCGGCAGGGCGCCCGCCGCCGTCAGCGGGGACGGCGCGGGCGCGGCGGTCCGTCCGGTCAGCGACGGCACGACGCGCAACCCGGCGAGGCGTTCGGCCCAGTAGCGGCGGTCCCGCACGGCGCGGGGCGCGGCCCGGTAGGCGTTCTGCCAGGCGAGGATCTCCGGGAGCGTGAGGGCCCCGGCGGGTCGCGGCGGGCGGTCGCTCCAGGCGGCGTCGTACAACTCGGCGGCGCGGCGCAGCACGTTCCATGCGCCGACCCCGTCGATGGCGACGTGATGCGCCCGCGCATACCACCAGTACTGCTCGCTGCCGACCTGCATCAGGGTGGACCGGCCGGGAGCGCCCGAGAACAGATCGATCGGCGTGGTCAGGTCGCTGTCGACGAGGGACCGCGCCGCCGCCGTCGGGTCGGCCGCGCCGCGGAGGTCGACCAGGTGCAGCCACCGCGCGTCCGCGTGGTCGACACGTTGCACCACCTGTCCGTCGAGGCGGCCGAACCGCAGGAACGGCGACCCCAACTCGTGTGCGGCGGTCTCCGCGGACCGCTGCAGAGCAGGGATGTCGAGCGGTCCGTCCAGTTCGAGGACCTGGGCGATGCAGATCGGGGTCTGGGGGAGAAGCTGTTGGGCGTGCCAGAGCGCGGTCTGCCCGGCGGACAACGCGAACCACCGCGCCGCGGTGGTTCGGCTGCGCGTGACGGTGTCGTCCGGCGTGGTCATCGCTACTTCATTCTTGTCTCTCGGTCGCCTGCTCGCGGCGTGTCGGGCCGAGAATCGGGTGGAGTCCGCCTCGGGTGGGCGGCTGCCGGTGATCCGGCTCGACAACCGGGCGGCGCCGTACGCCCCGCCACGGCGGCGGCCCTCGCACAGAACCATGGACGCCGCGTGGCCTTGCAGAAGCGGTGGCGGCCGCGGCGGCCGCGCGGTCGTGTCGCGAGGTCGAACAGTTGGTGCACGACCAGGAGTTACCCAGACCTGGGCAGAACAGACATTCGTGTGTGCAGTGGCGGTGTCGGCCGCTGGGCTTCTGTGGCGGTTGTGTCGGACCTCGGGCGTACGGTCGATCACATGTTCGACGAGTTGCGGGATTCGGTGGTCGGCGCGGTGGGGTCACCGGCTGTGCTCACCGATGCGCGGCTGGTTGATGTGATGGTGGGTCTGCATCGGCTCGAGGCGGTGGTCGCGGAGCGCACGTTGGCGTTGATGGCGGAGTTGGGGGTGCGCCGGAACGCGGAGGTGACGGTGGGGTTGCCTTCGGGGTGTTGGTCGTCGTGTGGGGAGGAGTTGGCGGAGTCGGAGGTGTCGGCGGCGTTGACGATGGGTCGGGCGTTCGCCGGCATCCAGATCGCGTTCGGCCTGTCGTTGCGGGAGCGGTTACCGCGGGTGCGTGAGGCGTTGGCTGCGGGTGAGTTGGATGTGTATCGGGCGCGGTTGATCGACAGTGAGACCCGCAATGTCGACGACGAGCATCTGGCCGCGGTGGAATCGGAGGTGCTCGCGCGGGTGCGGGCAGCGGCTGCCGGTGGTGGGGTCGGGTTGACGGGTCGGCGGTTGGCGAACGCGGTGCGCAGGGCGGTCGTGCAGGTCGATCCGGCGGGGGTGCGGGCACGGCGTGTGCGGGCGAAGCGGGAGCGGTTTGTGGGGACCTCGCCGTGTGAGGATGCGATGGTCACGCTGATCGGGAAGCTGACCGCCGACGACGGGCGTATCTTGGAGGGCCGTTTGCGGGAGGTTGCGAACACGGTGTGTCCGCGTGATCCGCGGACGTTCGAGCAGCGTAAGGCCGACGCGCTGATGGTCCTGATTTCCGGGAACAGTCAACTTCCGTGCGTGTGCGGTCGGGTGGATTGCACCCAACCGGCTGCCGATGCGGCCCCGGTGGCGCGCAAGGCACTGGTGCATGTGCTGGTGCGTGAGTCGACCCTGTGTGGTGAGGACGAGGAGCCCGGCTATCTCGACGGCTACGGGGTCATCGATGCGGATCATGCCCGTGACCTCGCGAAGGGCGCGGTCGTGAAGCCGGTGAAGGTTCCTGCTACCGCCGATCCGGCTGGGAGGGCCGGGGAGAGCAGCGAACCCGCGACCGATCCGCCTGGCCGCAGCGCCGCCGACCAGAAGCGCACACAAAGCGCAGCAACACAGCCCGGCCGGCAGGCCGCCGGCGCCTCCCCCGAGCCCGAGCTCGAGTCCGAGCCCGAGCTCGACGGCGACAGCGAGGCTGCGAGCGACGCCGACTACGGAGCCGCAGCTGATGCTGTACCCGACTCTGCACCCGATACTGCTGCACCGCCACCGGATTCGGCACTGCGTTACCGTCCTGAAGCGACGCTCGACACGTGGATGCGAATCGTGTTCGGCACGTGTGCGTGGCCCCACTGCGACGTCCCGGCATGGGACTGCGACCTCGACCACCGGATCCCGTTCGACCACAACAATCCGGCAGCAGGTGGGCCGACCACCGAAGCCAACCTCACCCCGTATTGCCGGCGCCATCACCGGATGAAACACACCGGCCACTGGCGTCAACATCGCCGGCCCGACGGCGACGTCGACTACACCGCGCCGACCGGGCACACGTACCGCCAACCCGGCGGCGGGGCCTTCAACCTGCTCGACATCGACCCCGGCGGTATGAACACCGGTGGCAACGAACGCGGCCCGGTCGAAGACGCCGACGGGGTTGGCGACACCGGCCCGGAGGATGGGCACCTGCGCCGCCGCCACCGGACCCGCGCCCAGAACCGCGCCGCCCGCATCCACACCGAACGCCGCCTCAACCGACAACGCATCGACGACGCCACCGCACGGCGTGAAGACCACCTACGAATCATGTTCGGACACAGCGGTAAAGCCGCAGGAGAGGACAACGACGAGCACCACGAGGACGGCGAGGATGAGCAATGCCCCTACTGACTCCGCAGGGCTGGAGCTCGGATCGGCGCGTCGCAAGCCCGACAGGGGCGCCGCGGCTCAGTCGTCGTGCCCCAGTGCGGGTGTGGCGAGCGAAAACCGACGCATCAGTGGCCGCATCGAATCCAGCTGCGCGCGGAGGGACTGGAAATGGCGTTCGTCGGCGGCGTCGAGTTCGTGCAGCGCGCTGTAGTGCGCGAGCCGGGGAAGCCGTCCGGCCAGCGCCGTACCCCACCGGATGCTGAAGTCGTACACGTCCTCGTCGGCGACGTCATCGTTCTCACCCAGCGTGAGGAGTGCATGGATCTGCTGGTCCAGGACGGCGAAGTCGTCGTCGACGCCGATCGGCCGGCTGCCCGACCCCTCTGTCCGCGCAGTGCTGTCAGAGACGCTCATGCTCTTCTCCGATCCCGGGAGGGTGGTGATCCGTCAAAGTCTGGGTTTTGCGACACCGAGGACGTGGTCCTGGCCTCGGACGGTGAGATAGACCCGGTGCGGGCCGATCGCCATGCCCGAGACCGCGGCATCGCCGAGACGGTCAGCGAGGGAAATCGTGCGGATCACCGGGATCGTGGAGTTCCGGTAGCCGGTGAACGACGCGGACTGCAGCACCACGAGACCCCGATCGGTGGCGGCATAGATGCGGGTGTCGTCGGTGCCGAGGAATCGGATCGGGGCGGGCAGGACTGCGTGCCCGACCACCTGCAATCCGTCGCCGCCGCGCTGCACGTCGACCGCCAGGAGTTCGCGACTGCCGGGCCCGGCGACATAGGTGCGGGTCACCTTCGCGCCGTCGCCGGCGGCCGCCTCTGCAGTCACCGCATATGTGCCCCGTAGCGGCGGGGGTGAGCCCGCACCCTTGTAGTAGCCGATCTCGCCGGGTCCGTACAGGTGGTATTCGACGACGTCGCCGCGGTTGGCCCCGTCGATGGTCGACTTGGCATCGCCCGGCACGTCGGCGGTGGCCAGCGCCGTGCGTCGGTGCAGGTCGACCGGCGTCACATGGGTGCCGTCGACCGAGAGCGCGAGCAGCAACCGGGAGCCGGCGTCCTGGGCCAGATAGGCCGGCGCCGGACCCGCGGTGAGTGTGCCGACCGGGCGGAGCCCGTCGAGGTCGACGACGGCGACACGGCCGGCGCCCGGCTGCGGTACGAACACATGCCGGTCGTCGAGTTCGCTGATCTCGATGTCGCGGCCGGCCCCGAGCGGTGCCGATGTGCGCGTGACAGGTCGCCGCGATCCGTCCGGGTCGGTCACCGTCACCAGGCGATGGTCGTCGGTGAGCGCGACCAGCGCATGCTCGCGATACGACCACGCCGGTGAATTCAACGCTGTGCCCGTGGCGGTGGACACGACCGCCGGATCGGCCTCGAACGAACTTCCGGGCGCGGCGCATCCCGCCACCACCGCGCTTGCGATCGCGGCGGCGGACAACACCAGCCGGACGCGGCCCGCTCCGCCCATGACCCGACCTCCCTCACCGGGTTGCCTTGCGGCGCACGGCCCCGACCTTGCGCCGTGTATCGCCACAGGGGTACCCGCCGGCGCTTGGCTTACACACCGTGCGCGAGACGCACACCGTGCGCGAGACGGCCGGGTTGGGTGGGGCGGGCGTCGGGTATGTCCCCGTGCGGCGACGGTGGTCGCCGCGAGAGGCACCCGATCGACGAGGAGGGAATGCGATGCGGTTCAACCTGGCAGGCCTGATCGGATACACACTGGTGCTGGTCGGGGTGGTGGCCGCGGCGCTGTGGCTGGTCGCGCTCGCCGAGGGGCTCGGCGGATGGAGCGTGATCGCCGGCGTGGTCGCGCTCGTGTGCCTGCTGGCCGGGGGCGGCCTGCTGGTGGCGCTGTTCCTGCGCGGGCCGCGCAGTCCGAAGGTCGCGCGTGCGCGCCGCGACCCGCTCGAGCCGGAGGTGACCGAGGCGGAGGCGCGCGACTACGAGCGCCGCCACCACGACGGCGACCGCCGTCCGGCCCGGATGCCCCGGCCGCGAGGTGCGCGGTGAGCGAGACGAACGAAAACACGGCCCGACACAACCCGAGGTGCGCGCACGCGACCCGGGAGCAGCGGCCCCTGGACCCCGCGTGCACCAACGCCGAACCCGCGCTGCCCACCTCGCGTGGGCCGCTGTCCGAGGCGGTGATCGCGGCGCTCGCCGCCACCCCGGGTACCGAGGGCGCGGTGGCCGCCGGTGCGGTCGGGACGGATCCGCTCGGCGCCGACCATCAGTTGGCGCTGCTGCTCTGTTACGAACTGCACTACATGTCCTTCCACGGGGTCGACCCGCAGTGGGAGTGGGAGCCGGAACTGCTGAGATTGCGCGGCCGGCTCGAGCGGTCGCTGCTCGCGGAACTGCGCGACCGGGTGCGCAGTTCCGCGGACGACGCGATGACCGCGCTCGACGCGATCGACACCGCACCGGCAGGCGGCCGGGGGATCGGGGACCACCTGCTCGGCGGCGGTACGTGGGAGCAGGCATGCGAGTACTTCGTGCACCGGTCGATCTACCAGCTCAAAGAATCCGATCCGTATGCCTGGCTCATTCCCCGTCTGCGCGGCGACGTGAAGGCGGCGCTCGCGGCCGTCGAGTTCGACGAATTCGGGGCGGGCCGCGGCGTCCGGGTCCACGCGCACCTGTTCGAACGACTCCTCGACGCCGCCGGATTGGACCCGACGTACTTCGCCTACCTAGACGCCGTCCCCTCCTCGACACTGCTGGTCGCGAACGTGGCGACCCTGTTCGGGCTGCACCGGTCACTGCGGGGCGCTGCCGTCGGCCACTTCGCGGTCACGGAACTGACCACCGGGCCCGGTGCCCGCAAGCTCGAACGCGCGCTGGACCGGCTGGGCGCGCCCGAGGCGTGCATCGAGTTCTACACCGAGCACGTCGAGGCAGACGCGGTGCACGAGCAGGTGCTCCGCCACGACGTCGTCGCCCCGCTGCTGGCCGCGGAACCGGAACTCGACGCGGACGTCGCGTTCGGCGTCGCCGTCACCGGATTCGTCGAGGACGCCATGGCCGAAGACATCCTGGCCTGCTGGGACGCGGACCGCAGTTCGCTGCTGCGTCCGCTGTGACGATGCGGTACGCGACACACGGTGCGGTACGCGCACACGGTGCCCGCGCCAGAGTGCTGCCGCGTGATACCGCCCCTGACAGCACCCGCTCTTCACCGCGCGGCGGCCTCAGCGGCGCTGCAGGCCGGCCGTCGCGCGCCGATGGCTCGAGTCGCACAGCGGTAGGGTGCCGCTGCGTCGGCAACCGCACAGGGCGACGACGAACCGGTCGCAGCGCACCCACTGTCCGTCGTGCTCGACTTCGATCGGCCCTTCGATCAGCACCGGGCCGCCCGGCACCACCCGCACGCGCCGCGGCCGGGTGCCGGATTCGCCGTCTCGTCCCCTGTGGTCGTGCCCCCTGCGTTCGTGTCCCGTGCCGTCATGTCCCATGTGGGGGACATACCCGGACCGCGCCGGGATCACCCCTCGTTTGGACCTCGATCATGCGGGTAAAGGACAGGCATGCACGCACCGACCGTTCACCGGGTCCGCGACGCCGTCCGGACTCGACCGATCGTGTGTTTCCCGGGCGTCTACCCGCCCCAGGAAGACACGGCGCTGCTCGCCGACGCCATCGGCTCGCTCGGACTGGATCCGGGATTCAGCGCGCTCGACATCTGCACCGGGAGCGGTGCACTGGCCATCGCAGCCGCCCGGGCCGGTGCCGGACATGTTGTGGCGGTGGACCGTTCGCGAATGGCTTTGTTCAATGCGCGGATCAACGCGCGACGCTCGGGAGTCGACTTCCGCGTGCGCAGGGCGGATTTGCGTTCCCTCGACGACCACCGCGGAACCTTCGACTTAGTGGTGAGCAATCCGCCGTACGTCCCCGCGGCTCCGGGCACGGACGGCAAAGGCTGCCCGCCGCGGCACTGCTGGGACGGCGGCCGGTCGGGGCGCCGCCTGCTCGACCCGCTGTGTGAGGCGATGCCGAGGCTGCTGTGTCCGGGCGGCACCTGCCTGCTGGTGCAGTCGGCCTCGGCCGATGTGGACCGCACGATGACGTTGCTGTCCGCCGGCGCGCTGGACGCCCGGGTCGTCGACACCCGGCGGATCCCGTTCGGTCCGGTGATGACCGGACAGTCCGCGTCCCTGTGGGCGCGGGGGCTGGTCCCGACCGGTTGCACAGAAGAGGAGATAGTGGTCGTCGGCGCGCGCCGCCCGGGGCGATCTGCCGCGACAGTCTGAGCGCAGGGCGAGCCGAGCGAGCGCCGATCGTAGTCCTGGTCCTTCGCTCCGGTGATGTGTCCGGTCTCCGTGCCCATCGTTCGTTGCTTCCTCTGTTGGATCGGTTCACGTCCACGATCTGCGAACTTGCCCCGGGCGCGGCGGCACGAAACCCGGGGGCACGTCGGGTGCGGGGGCGGTTTGACGCCTTCGACAGCGGGTAGCCCGGACACGGCAGTCAACCGCCAACGACGAAAGGTGTGACCCGTGGGTGAGAAGAACAGCGGACCCGAGGAAGGCGTCAAGGGCGTCGTCGAGGGCGTCAAGGGCAAGGCGAAGGAAGCGGCGGGCGCCGTGGTCGGCAACGACGAGCTGTCCCGCGAGGGACGCGCGCAGCAGGACAAGGCCGATGCGCAGCGCGAGGCCGCCGGCAAGGAGGCTGCGGCCGAGAAGGCGCGCGGCGAGGCGGAAGCCCAGGAACAGCGCGAGCGCTCGCACCAGTAGCGCCGCGGACGCCGGGCGTTCGTTTCGGGGGCGACCGGCGCGAGGGGACGTGCGGAATTCTTTCCGCACGTCCCCTCCCTGTGTGCCGCCGTGGCAGACGTCGACGAACCAGGCGTGGGCTTCGTCGGCGCTCTCGATCTGTGCGGGCTGCGCCACGTCGCCGTCGGGTGTGATGACTCGTTAGGTCGCCGTTGCCGTTCCTCGGATGGCGACCAGCCCGAACGAGACGGTCCCCTTCCACATGGCTCTCATGGTGGCCTCCTGACGCTCACTTCTTCGGGTGCGGGAGGAACTCCTGCGCCTTCGCCTTGACCCCCACCTTGATGAACTCCCACGCGTCCTCGTCGCCCTTGAGCACCGCGGCGGCGGCCTTCTTCGCCTGATCCAGATCGGCGTGCGGCGGGATCGGCGGCAGGTTCGGGTCGCAGTGCACGTCGAGCACGGTGGGCCGGTCCGCGGCGAAGGCCGCCTCGCAGGCCGCGTCGACCGCGGCCGGATCGTCGACGACGACGCCGTGCAGGCCGAGGCTGCGGGCGAACGCGGCATAGTCGACGTCCGGGAGTTCCTGCGACTCGACGAACTTCGGTGCGCCGCTCATCGCCCGCATCTCCCACGTGACCTGGTTGAGGTCGTCGTTGTGCAGAATCGCGATCGTCAGCCGCGGGTCCGACCATTCGCGCCAGAACCGCTTGATCGTGATCAGTTCGGCCATGCCGTTCATCTGCATCGCCCCGTCGCCGGCGAACGCGAGCACCGGGCGGTCCGGGTGCGCGAACTTCGCGCCGATGGCGTAGGGCACGCCGGGCCCCATGGTGGCGAGGTTGCCCGAGAGCGAGCCGCGCATGCCCGGCCGGAACTTGAGGTTGCGCGCGTACCAGTTCGCCGACGATCCGGAATCGGCGGCGACGATGACGTCGTCGGGCAGCCGGTCCGAGAAGGAGTCGAACAACCGCATCGGGTTGATCGGGTTCGCCTCGAGCATGGCCTGCGCGTGCATTGTCCGCCACCAGCGGTCGACGTTGGACTCGATCGTCTCGCGCCAGGAACGGTCCTGCTTGCGGGTGAGCATCGGCAGCAGGGCCTCGAGCGTGGTACGGGCGTCGCCGACGATGTTGACCTCATAGGGGTAGCGCATGCCGATGAACCGGGGATCGATGTCGATCTGCACGGCCCGGGCCTGGTCGTAGTCGGGCATGAACTGCGTGTACGGGAAGCTCGAACCGACGGTCAGCAGGGTGTCGCAGTCGTTCATCAGCTCGTAGCTGGGCCGGGTGCCGAGCAGCCCGATCGCGCCGGTCACCCACGGGTGCTCGTCGGAGAGCACGTCCTTGCCGAGCAGCGCCTTGGCCGCACCGGCGCCGAGCACGTCCGCGACCTCGCCGATCACATCCGCCGCACCGCGCGCCCCGGAGCCGACGAGCATCGCCACCTTGCTACCGGAGTTGAGCACCTCGGCGGCCCGCTCGAGCGCCGCATGATCGGGCTGCATCTGCGGCAGTTCCATGCCGGTGCTCGACGGCACCATCTTGAACGCGTGCGTGGGCGGACTGTACTCCAGCTCCTGGACGTCGGAGGGGATGATCAGGGCCGTCGGCGCGCGCTGCGACAGCGCGATCCGGATGGCCCGATCGAGGACGTTCGGCAATTGCTCGGGCACCGTGACCATCTGCAGGTATTCGGAGGCGACGTCCTTGTACAGGCTCATCAGGTCGACCTCCTGCTGGTACGACCCGCCCATCGCGCTGCGGTTGGTCTGCCCGACGATCGCGAGCACCGGCACGTGGTCGAGCTTGGCGTCGTACAGACCGTTGAGCAGGTGGATGGCGCCCGGTCCGGAGGTGGCGAAGCAGACCCCGAGCCGGCCGGAGAACTTCGCGTACCCGGTCGCCTCGAAGGCCGCCATCTCCTCGTGGCGGGCCTGCACGAACTTCGGCTTGTTGTCCGCGCGGCCCCAGGCAGCGAGGATCCCGTTGATGCCGTCGCCGGGATAGCTGAACGTCGTGTCGACGCCCCACTCGCGCAGGCGGGCCAGAATGTAGTCGGAAACCTTCTCGCTCATGGGTTATCTCCTGATCTCTTGCGTGCGTTCAGTCGTGCTCGCTGCCGGAGACGAGGTCCTGCGCCGTCAGCGCGGCGAGGGCCATGATCGTCAACGCGGGGTTGGCGCTGCCCTGGGTGGGCAGCACGCTGCCGTCGGTGATGTACAGATTGGGCACCGCGAAGGTGCGGCAGCGCCGGTCGACGACGCCGGTGGCGGGGCCGGCCCCCATCCGGGCACCGCCCACGAGATGGGCGAAACGGTCGATGGTCATGGTGTCGGTCGCCCCGGCCGCCTGCAGGATGTCCTGCATGGTCGTCTCGGCGGCCCGCATCAACTTGCGGTCGTTGTCGCACTGGGAGTAGGTCATCAACGGGACCGGCAGCCCGTGGCGGTCGGTCTCGTCGGTGAGGGTGACCCGGTTCTCCGGCAGGGGCAGGAACTCGCACAATGCGCCGAGACAGGCCCAGTGCACGTAGTCGTTCATGTACCGCCTCAGGTCTGCACCCCAGTGGCCCTGGGCGGCAACATGTTCGGCCCAGGTGATCGGCAGCGGCGACACGGTCTGGATCGAGTAGCCCCGCCGGTACGGCTTGGTCGGGTCGGTCTCGTAGAAGTCCTCGGAACTGACCTCCGGGGGCGGGCCCTTGTACATCCGCACCTCGGCGTCGAACCGGCCGCCGACCTGCGGGGCGCCCTGCACCATCACGTAGCGGCCGACCAGATCGTGGTCGTTGCACAGCCCGTCGGGGAAGCGCGCGGACGTCGAGTTCAGCAGCAGCCGCGGCGTCTCGATGGAGTACCCGGCGACCGCGACGATCCTGGCCCGCTGCAGGTACTCCCGTCCGTCGCGCAGGTACCGCACCCCGGTGGCACGCCCGGTGCGTTGATCGATCTCGACCGCGGTCGCCATGGTGCCGGTGCGGACCTCGGCGCCGTGCGCGAGCGCGTCGGGCACGTGGGTGATGAGCGTGGAGGCCTTGGCGTTGACCTTGCAGCCCTGCAGGCAGTAGCCGCGGTAGATGCAGTGCGGGCGATTGCCGAAGCGGCCGTTGGTGATCGCGACCGGCCCCACCTTCGCGGTGATGCCGAGCCGGTCGGCGCCGCGCAGGAAGACCTCGCCGTTGCCGCTGACCGGATGCGGCCGATGCGGATACCGGTGCGGCTCACCCCACGGCCACGGGTCGCCGGAGGCGGGCAACTCCCGCTCGATCTGCTCGTAGTGGGGACGCAGATCGGCATAGTCGAGGGGCCAGTCCACACCGACCCCGTCCGCGGACGCGATGTGGAAGTCGCTGGGATGCAGGCGCGGGACGAAACCGGCGAAGTGGACCGTCGAACCGCCCACCCCGGTACCGGAGTTGTTCGCGCCCAACGGGACCGGGTCGGACCCGTCGATCTGTCGCGGATCGGTCCAGTACAGGTCGCCGGATCCGGCCTCGTCGCTGACCCAGTCCTGCTCCGGGTCCCAGAAGGGCCCCGCCTCGAGTGCCGCGACGCGCCAGCCCGCGCGGGCCAGGCGCTGCAACAGGGTGGCTCCGCCGGCTCCGCAGCCGATGACCACCAGGTCCAGCTCGTCCTCGGGGGCGAAGGTGCGCATCCGGGTGCGCAGCGGATGCGTCGCGGTGAAGCCGCTACGGTCGAGCAGCCACGCCGACGCGTTGCGGGAACGGACGTCGGAGTCGGCCGCGCCGGCGCCGATCACGGGGCCGCTCCGTCGCCGGTCTCGGCGGGATCGAGGCCGGGACGGGCATCGGCGACCTCGATGCCCTCGCGGGCGTCGATGCCCAGGTTCTTGTAGCCGCGTGGATACGCGGGCCCGGGGAAACCCATGGCGTTCCAGGCTTGCGGGTGCGAATACAGTGCCGCGAGCGCGTACCGCATCCACAGATTCCACGCGTGGGCCCCGGGCAGGCCGTGCCAGTCGTCCGACTCGTGCACCTTGCGGAGTATGGCGGTCTGGTCGGCCGACGGGCAGTCCGCGAAGTCGCGTCGGTTCACGCCGCGGGCGTCGTCGTCGAGCGCGTCGAGGGTGCGCAGCCAGGCGGGCGGATCCTGCGGCATGTCGCGGTAGTGCCAGCCGTCTGTCGCGTCGGCCGCCAGACGGCGCTCGATCAGCGGCATGACCGGGACACGGTGCCCGTCGTCCTGGTCGAGCAACCGATCCAGCAGCGCCTGCGCGGTCGCGCGCCGGTGGTCGTCGAAGAAGTCGGGACCCTCGTCGTCCGGCGCGCCGACGCGCGAGCGGATGGCCTCGACGGTCGCGCGGTCCCAGGTGCGGGCCGCCGAGAGCGCGTCGAAACCGGGGAAGCGGATGGGTTGCGCGCTCACTAGGGCACCTCCGCCGGGGCGCCGTCCCACAGCGACGCCTCCCGCCGCAGCACGGACGCGAGCAGGCCCATGCCGCCCACCAGGGTCACCAGCAGCGGCGCGAGCAGCGGCGGGCCCATCTCCATGTTGTAGCGGAAGTTGCGCCAGCCGCCGGGCTTGTGCGCGATACCGCGGCCGTGTAGGTACACGCCCTGCGCACCGTTGGCGACGATGACGGCGGAACAGACCGGCAGCATCGTGCGCGCCATCCGCTCGCTGCGGTACCCGGCCACCCCGGCGGCCGCGCCGACCGGACCGAGCCAGACCGGCCACCACATGACCTTGTTGCCGAAACTGGCGGAGTCGTGTTCGAAGTAGATCTCGGTCGCGGTGACGACCGCACCGATCCCGGTGAACAAGGACAGTGCCCGTTCGAACCTGCCCTCGCGCACGTTCGCCACCATCGCGCGCACGCCCATGCGGGCCTCCTCTCGCGAATTGGAGTCATGGCTCTCATACCCGCTACGCGGTCGCTCACACCTCCGGGATGTCAACGGCGTGGACGGCGGCGGCCGAGCCGGTGGAGAGTCGAGGGCGTCTGGCGCGGTCGGTCGTGAGCCCCCGCCGGGCTGTGCAGTGCGGTCATCCACCGCGGCGCCCACCAGTTGAACCGACCCATCAGCTGCATCAACGCCGGAACCAGGACGCCACGTATCAGCGTCGCGTCGGCGAGGACCGTGATCGTCAGGCCCAACCCGAACAACTGGATGAACGAGACCTGAGACGCGACCATCGAGAAGAAGACCACAGCCATCAGCGCGGCGGCGGCGGTGATGATCCGTCCGGTGCGGGCCACGCCGAGCGCGACGGCACGCGAGTTGTCCGCCGTGCCGCGACCGGATCGCATCCACTCGCCGCGGATGCGCGAGAGCAGGAACACCTCGTAGTCCATCGACATCCCGAAGGCGATGCAGAACATCAGGATCGGTATCGACGGGATCAAGAATCCGGTGGGGGTGAATCCGAGCAGCCCGCCGAGGTGACCGTACTGGAAGGCCCACACCATCGCGCCGAAGGCGGCAGAGAGCGAAAGTGCATTGATCACAAGTGCTTTGAGCGGCAGGACCACGCTGCCGGTGAACCAGTAGAGCACCAGGAAGGTCGCGAGCGCGATCAAGGCGAGCGCCAGCGGCAGCTTCGCCTCCAACGCAGCGGTTGCATCCTCGTTCTGTGCGGCCGCACCGGTGAACAGCACCGGCGCGGGGCTCGGAACCGCTCGGAGGTCGGCGAGTTGGTCGGCGCCCGTCGCGGAGAACGGGTCGACGTCGGATTCGATGGTCAGGAATGTGCTCGACCCGTCACGCGTCCCGGGTGCCGCCGACCCGATCCGGAGACCGGAAACGAAGGTGCCGGCGCTGGAGCGGACCGCGCCCACACCGTCCACGTCGGACAAGCCGACCGCGTAGTCGCCGAGGGAGCCCGGCCCACCGCGGAAGTCCGGCAGCACGGCAACGACCGTCGAGGTCGCGTTCTGGGCGTAGTCCGATCGCAACACGTCCCCGACCTGCCGGCTCGCGGAGCCGTCGGTGATGACCCGGTCGTCGGCGGCACCGAACCGGACCGACAGGAACGGCGCTCCGAGGGCGAGCAGCAGTGCGATGACGACGACCGCGACCGGCGCCGCGTGCCGCATCACCGAGGTCACCAACCGAAACCACAGTGTGCGCTCCGGCTCGACAGGCGAGCGCGGCGGCCGTCCGAGTCGGCGCCGCAACAGTTCTCGCACGTCGAGTGCGTCGACGCGCCGGCCCATCAGGGTCAGGGCTGCCGGCAGGATCAGGATCGACGCCAGCGATGCGGTCGCGACGACGGCCAGGCCCGCGTAGGCGAAGGACTTCAGGAAGTACTGCGGGAACACCACCAGGGCAGCGAGCGACAGGGCGACGGTCAGCGCCGAGAACAGCACCGTGCGGCCGGCCGTCTGCACCGTGCGCAGCACCGCCGGTACCGGGTCGAGGCCACGACCGAGTTCCTCACGGAATCTGCTGACGATGAAGAGGCTGTAGTCGATGGCCAGCGCGAGCCCGAGCGCCGTGGTCATGTTCAGCGCGTAGACGGACACATCGGTGACGAGCGTCAATGTGCGCAGCAGCGCCAGCGTGGAGACGATGGAGAAGACGCCGATCGCCAACGGCAGCAGCGCCGCGACCACACTGCCGAACACCCAGATCAGCAGCAACGCGGTCAGTGGCAGCGCGATGGCCTCCGCGACCGCAAGATCGGCGGTGATCCGGTCGTTGATCTCGTGCTCGACGGCCGCGAAACCACCAGCACGGACGGTGATCCCGTCGCGGCTGCCGGTCAGCCGATCGGCGATCACACCGGCGCGATCGGGTGCGTCGGTGTCGTCGCCGGCGACCCTGGCGGTGATGATCGCGCTCATCGAGTCCTTGCTGCGCAGGGCCGGAGCGACATCCGGCGGGGCGGACCAGTAGGACTCGACGGCGCCGACGTGGGGTTCGTGCGACAACTCGGCGGCGACCCGATCTCCGGCGGCGCGCGCCGCGCCGGTGTCGACACCATGGTCGGTGGTGACCAACAGCACCAGATTCGGCTCGCCCCCGTGGAACCGCTCGGCCAGCAGCTGCGATGCCCGAGTCGACTCCGCGTCGGCGGCGGTGAAGCCGCCCGCCTTCAGGTGCGAGGACGCCGACGCGCCGAACACCACCGCCAGCGCCGCGATCACGAGAGCGCCCGCCAACACGACACGTGGGTGGCGCGTGACCGCCGCGGCGAGCCTGGTCAGCAGCGACGTCACACGAAGGCGAACTCGTCTCCGGCGTGGAACCGCGCCAATGATTCCGAGACGGACCGACGTGAGGGCGGGTGGAAGGCGAGCGCATGGACGGCCGCCGCGAGGTAGCCGATGTCGGAGGACTTGATGAACGCGATGCCACCGAGGGACTCGATCGCCGTCGCCGAGGCGCGCACGAGTGCGTCCCGGATGGCGATCCTGCACAGCAACAGTCGCACGGAGATGTCCTGACCGCGCTCGCCCTCGTCGACCGCACGGGCGATGTTCTCGATGGCGCTCACACCGGTCTCGATGTCGGCGGCGGCTCGGACGTAGCCCTCGTAGTCGGCCTTGCCGGCCGCCAGCAGCCGCTCGAGCAACGAGCTCGCCGCACCCAGGTAGTTCGCGGTGATGAGCATGCCGAACCACAGGTATCCGGTCATCTCATGGCGGCCGTCGGGGTCGTCGGCACCGTTGAGCAGCACCAGATCCGCGGGCACCTCGACGTTCTCGAGGTGGACCTCGTCGCTTTCCGCCCCGGCCAGGATCGACGTCTCCCAGAACTGCCGCACCGTGATCCCGGGGGTCTGGGCGGGGATGAGGGCGATCCCGCGCTCGCCGTTGTCGATCTGCACGCTGGCGGTCAGCAGGTCCATCGACCCGGACAGGCTGCACGGCTTCTTGCTGCCGTTGACGACGTAGACGTCGCCGTTACGTGTCGCACGCATCGTGGGGATGAACACGCTGCCACCGGGCGCGCCCTCGGAGAACCCGGACGCCACCAGCGCCCGCTGCTCCACGAGCCCCTTGAGGAGTGCGCGGTCGTCGTCGGTGCCCTCCTGCGCGAACTCGTTGAGCGTTGCGAGCGACAGGTGGTGCATCGTGGTCGCCGCGCCGAGCGAGGGCGACCGGCTCCCGATCGCGCGCTGCACGCGCACCGCATCCAGTGCGGACGCGCCGAGTCCCCCGGACGCGACAGGGATCGTCAACCCGGCGCCGCCGGCGTCCCGGAACCGCCCGATCGCGTCGCTGCCCCGGCGTTCCATCTCCAACAGCGGCGTCTCGTCCAGGTAGGACACGAGCTCGGGCAGGAAAGACTGCAACGCTGCGCGTTCACGGGCCATCAGCATGGTCGTCACACTCCTCGGATCGTTTCGGTGGTTCGGCGCATCGGGCTTCACCGCGGAGATTCGGAGCGGCCGGGCTTCCGGATGGGTCGCGGATTTTCCGGCGCCCCGACCGATCCCCGGCGGGGCCGGCGTCGAACCCCCTCGGACAACGGACCCCGCACACCCGACGGAGCGAGCACCTATGACGGTGAACAGATTGACCCGAAGGCTCAGTGGCGACGACCGCATCGAATTGTTCCGGTCGGTGCGTGAGGCGGTCGGCATCCCCTACTTCCGGGTGATGGAGTCGGCCACCGCGCCGACCGTCCGGGTAGAGGGCGCAGACAAGATCATGCTCGGCTCCAACAACTACCTCGGTCTCGCCGACCACCCGGCGATCCGGCAAGGGGCGCAGGACGCGTTGGACCGATTCGGCGCCGCGATCACCGGCAGTCGGCTCCTCAACGGCACCATCGATCTGCACCTGGAGTTGGAGGCCGAGATCGCCGCGTGGCACGGCACGGAGGACGCGATGGTGTTCACCACCGGGTACCAGACGAACGTCGGCACCATCAGTGCGGTCGTCGGCCCCGGCGACCTCGTCGTCGTCGACTCGGCGGCGCATGCGTCGATCCGTGACGGGGCCGCGCTCTCCGGGGCGACCGTACGCACCATGGCACACAACGACATCGGCGACCTGGAACGCATACTGGGCGAGGCCCGCGACGACGCGGGCGCGACCCTCGTGATCGTCGACGGCCTGTATTCGATGGAGGGCGACATCCCGCCGCTGCGGGAGATCTCCGACATGTGCCGTCGGCACGGCGCGGCGTTGATGGTGGACGAGGCGCACAGTCTCGGAATGTTCGGTCCGGCGCGAACCGGCGCCGCGGAGCTGTTCGGCGTGCACGAGTACGTCGACATCCGGATGGCGTCGTTGTCCAAGGGACCCGCGTCGACCGGCGGTTTCATCGCCGGATCGGCCGACATGCTCGACACGCTTCGCGTGCACGCGCGCGCGTTCCTGTTCACGACCTCCGGGGTCCCGGCCGCGATCGGCGCCTCGCTCGCGGCCGTCCGGCTGATCCGGAGCGAGGAGGGTGCGCACCGTGCCCGGCGGGCGCTGGACAACGCGTCGGTGCTGCGGACGGGGTTGGCCGAGAACGGCATCGACGTGGGAGCGCTGTCGCCGCTGCCCGACGGTGGCAGCACCGCGACCCCGATCGTCGCGCTGCACGTCGGCGATGACGTCGTGGCGATGAACCTGTGGCGGCTGATGTTCGACCGCGGCGTGTTCGCCAGTGCCGCACTGTATCCCGCGGTTCCCCGCGCGGGCGCACTGCTGCGGCTGTGCGTCATGGCCTCCCACACCGACGAGCAGTTGCGCCGGGCGATCGAGATCATCTCGGAATCCACCGCCATGGCGAGGGTGTGACCGTGAGGGTGGCCGTGACCGGAGCGACCAGCGACTTCGGCACCACGATCCTCCCGGTGCTGCTGGCGGACCCGGAGGTCAGCGCCGTGGTGGGCTTGAGCAGGCGGGAACTGCAGATCTCCCATCCCAAGCTCGAGTCCCGGCGGATGGACGTGCGCGACCCCGGCCTCGAGGAGGCGCTGCGGGACTGCGCCGCGGTGGTGCATCTCGCGTTCGTGGTCGAGGAGATCCGGGACAAGTGCGAGACGCACGACATCAACCTGCGCGGGTCACGCAATGTCATCGACTGCGCCTACCGGGCCGGCGCGCGCCGCGTCGTCATCGCGTCGAGTGTCAACGCCTACGGCCCGCAGTTGCGTCCGAAGCCCGTGACCGAAGACGTCTATCCCGAAGGCGATCCGGTGCGGTACTACTTCCACGACAAGGCGGAGGTGGAGCACTACGCCGAATGGTGGCTGCGCCGCCACCCCGGGCAGATGGCGATCTCGATGCTGCGGCCCACCTACATCGTCGGGCCCGACTTCGCCAACGACGGTATCGAGCAACTCACCGGGCCGGTCGCCGTATTCCCCCAGGCCGACGAGGCCGCCTATCAATTCCTGCATCAAGGCGACCTGGCCGACGCCTTCCATCGCGCGGTCAAGGCGGATCTGGTCGGTCCCTACAACGTGGGGCCGACGGACTGGGTGGGTGTGCGGGAACTCGCCGCCATGCAGGGACAGCGGCTGTTCGAGGTGCCCGAGCGCCCGGCCGTCGTCGTGGCGAACGCGGCCTTCAGGTTGGGGCTGACACCGTTCTCCGGCCACTGGGTGACCGCGGGGGAGACGGTCGTCGATTCGTCCCGGCTCACCGCCGCGACCGGATGGCGGCCGTCCATGTCCGCGCGCGAGGCCGCCGCGATCATGATTCTGCTGCAGGGCAAGTCGTTGCTGCGGCGCGAAGACGGGCTGGCACGGCACGCCGCCTGCGAGGCCGCGCTGGCGCCGGCGTCGAAAATCGTCGGCGTCGACGGTAGCGGCCTCGACCACGTGCAGATCGCCACACCCACCGGCGGCGTGCACGCCGAGGTCCACGCGGATCAGTCCGGGTCGCGGCGGGGGACGGTGCTGATCGCGGCGCCGCCGGGGTCCCACGCGCGACACCTCACCCCGATGGCCGCCGAGGTCTGCGCCCGGGGGTTGGACGTGGTCGTCCTCGACCTGCCCGGTCACGGTTTGAGCACAGGCGAGCGCGGTCGTGCCCCGCGCCGCGCGGTGCGCGCCGCCCTTGCCGCGGCGACCGCATACGCGCGAGCACGATTCGACCGGGAACCGGTGGTGCTCGGTGCGCGAGGGGGCGACGGGCTCCGTGTGCCAGGTCGGACGCGGGCCCTGCGGGGCCGCTTCGGAACGGCACCGGGGTACCGGCGGGCGGACCCGCTGCTGCCCCGCACCGTCCGCTACGACGACAGCCTCGGACACCTGCCCCGCGCCGACACCACCGCCGACGTGCTGCGACTCGCCGGGTTCGGGCGCGGTCGGCGGTGATGCCCCCGCGGAGGAATCGGCGTCGAGCGCTTCAACGTCCTACGACACCCGGCTACCGTGGGGGAATGGGTTTGGTCCACGCGAGCATCGTGGAGGCGCCACGGGCGGAGGTGTTCGCCTGGCACGCAAGGCCGGGTGCACTGGCGAGACTGAGTCCGCCGTGGGCGTCGCTGCGGCCGATCGCAGAGTCGGACTCGCTCGAGCGGGGCCGGGCAGTGCTCGGGTTGCCGTGCGGGCTCCGCTGGGTCGCCGACCACGATCCGGCCGCGTACGATCCGCCGCGGCGTTTCGTGGACACCCTGGGCGTCGACGGACTCGCGTCGCTGCCCGCCCGGCTGGCGGTGCCGCGGTGGCGGCACACCCACGACTTCGAAGCCGTCGGCGACGACCGCACGCGCGTGGTCGATCACGTCGACAGTCCGGTGCCGGGATTGCTGCTCCGCGCCATGTTCGACTACCGGCACGCCCAGTTGGCCGGCGATCTGCGGGCGCATCGTCTGGCCGAGGCGAACGGGCTGCGGCCGCTGACCGTGGCGATCTCCGGTGCGTCCGGACTCGTCGGGACGGCGCTGGCCGCCTTCCTCACGACCGGGGGACACCGGGTGGTCAGATTTGTTCGGCGGTCCGCGCGCCATCCGAACGAAAGGCGTTGGGAGCCAGCTGATCCCGAACCCGGGCTGCTGGAGGGTGTCGATGCGGTCGTGCACCTGGCCGGTGCGTCGATCGCGGGCCGGTTCACGCCCGCACACAAGGAGGCGATTCAGGGCAGCCGGATCGGCCCAACGCGAAAGTTGGCGGAGTTGGCCGGTAGGTCCGGCGGCCCGGGGACATTCGTGTGCGCCTCCGCGGTCGGCTACTACGGCGCCGATCGGGGCGACGAGGTCCTCGCGGAGGGCAGCGCGCGCGGCGACGGATTTCTCGCGGAGGTGGTCGCCGACTGGGAGGATGCGTGTGAGCCCGCGCGGCAGGCCGGAGTACGGGTCGTCAACGTCCGCACCGGGATCGTGCAGTCACCGCTCGGCGGCACGTTACGCCTGCTGCGCCCGCTGTTGCGGGCCGGGCTCGGTGGCCGGCTCGGCGACGGCAGGCAGTGGCAGTCCTGGATCGGCGTCGACGATCTCGTCGACGTCTACCACCGCGCCGTGTGGGACACCGCACTGACCGGCCCGGTGAACGCGGTCGCGCCGGTGCCGGTTCGCAACGCCGACTACACCCGGGCCCTTGCGGCCGTGATGCACCGCCCCGCCGTCCTGCCCATGACGTCGGTGGGTCCGCGGATACTGCTCGGCGACGAGGGCGCACGGGAACTCGCCTGTGCGTGCCAGCGGGTGGAGCCCGCCAAGCTGGTCGCGGCCGGGCACCACTTCCGCCACCCGTTGATCGAACCTGCGCTGCGGCACCTGCTGGGCAAGGGCGAGGCCTGAATCGGGCGGGGCCGGGTTCGACCGCGGCAATGCATCGATTCTGCATCGAATGTGCGCTACCGTGTGAAGTCGGAGGCGATCAGCATGCACGGAACTCGACGAGCAGCAGCCGTGGCAGCGATGGCGGTCGGCCTGATGGGATCCGCATTTCCCGCCGGCGCCGTGCCGGCCGGCCCCATCCCAGGATCGCTGCCGCCCGCGCCGGCACCGGTCGCCCAGTTGTCCGTGGACCGCTACCTCGGAAACTGGCACCAACTCGCCGCGATCCCGCAGCCCTACAACGTCAACTGCGCACGGGACACCGAGGCCCACTACGGTCTCGACGCGACAGGCGCGGTGACCGTCCATAACACCTGCACCACCTTGTGGGGAAGCCGCAACGAGATTACCGGCACCGCAACGGTCAACGATCCGGTGACCCGGGCGCAACTGCATGTGAGCTTTCCCGGCGTGCCGACGCAGAACCACCGCAGCGGGCCGACCAACTACATCGTCACCGCGCTCGGACCGGACTACTCGTGGGCCGTGGTGACCGACCCCTACCGGGTGTCGGGGTTCGTCTTGTCCCGCAACCCGTCACTGGATCCGGTGCAATGGCGCGCCGTCAAGCAAGCCGTCGAAGCGGCGGGGGAGAACACCTGCGTGTACCTCACATCTCCCACGGTCGGCGGCCTCGAGACGACAGCCCCGATGTGCCTGACCTAGCTTCGTGGTGGTGATCCAGGATGAATGTGGTGGTGTTCGGGGCGACCGGATACATCGGCGGTCGTCTGGTCCCGGAACTGCTGCGCGCCGGGCACCGGGTACGGATATTGGCCCGGCAGCCGGACAAGCTGACCGGTGTGTCGTGGCGCGGCGACGTCGAGGTGGTGGCCGGCGATGTCACCGACCCGGCGTCCATCGCGGCAGCGGTCCGGGACAGCCAGGTGCTCTACTACCTGGTGCACTCGCTCAACCGGCGTGACTTCGTCGACGTCGACCGAATGGCCGCCACTGTGGTCGGGCACGCCGCGGCAGCGGCAGATGTCGAGCGGATCGTGTATCTGGGCGGTCTGGTTCCGGATACCCGGCCGCTGTCGCCGCATCTCGCGTCGCGCCACGAGGTGGGCGAGATCCTGCGTGCCAGTGGCGCGCCCACGGCCGAACTGCGGGCGGCGGTAATCCTCGGCTCCGGCTCGGCGAGTTTCGAGATGCTGCGGTACCTGTCCGAACGGTTGCCCGCGATGGTCACACCCCGCTGGGTGCGCAACCTGATCCAGCCGATCGCCGTGCGGGATGTGCTGCACTACCTCGTCCGCGCGCCGCTTCTCCCGCGAGAGGTCAACCGCACCTTCGACATCGGCGGTCCGGATGTCCTCACCTATCTGGAGATGATGCGCAAGTACGCGGTGATCGCCGAGTTGCCGCGCCGGGTGATCCTTCCCGTTCCGGTGCTCACGCCGTGGCTCTCGGCGCAGTGGGTCAACCTGGTGACACCGGTTCCGCGGTCGATCGCGGTTCCGCTGATGGAGTCGCTGATCCACGAGGTGGTGTGTACTGAGCACGACATCGCCGCCTACATCACCGATCCTGAGGGCGGGCTGACGCACTATGAGCGGGCCGTGGAGTTGGCGCACGCGCGGATCCGCAACCTGGACGTACCCACACGCTGGTCCGATGCCGGCCGGTTGCCGCCGCCGTCCGACCCCCTCCCGACCGACCCCGAGTGGACGGGCGGGTCGCTCTATCAGGACATCCGTGAACGCCGGACCGCTGCCGACCCGACGGCGGTGTGGCAGGTGATCGAATCCATCGGCGGTGACCACGGGTGGTACTCGTTCCCGCCGGCCTGGTCGGTGCGAGGGTGGGTGGACAAGGTCACGGGTGGCGTAGGGCTGCGCCGGGGGCGGCGCGACCCGCACCGGCTACGGGTCGGGGAGGCGCTCGACTGGTGGCGCGTCGAGTTCATCGACCGCCCGAAGGTGCTGCGACTGCGCGCCGAGATGAGGCTGCCGGGCAATGCCTGGCTCGAGTTGTCCGTCGAACCCGAACCAGGTGGCGGTGCACGCTATCGGCAGCGGGCGTTGTTCGAGCCGCACGGACTGGCCGGACACGCCTACTGGGCGGCGATCTCGCCGTTCCACGACATCGTGTTCAGCGGCATGGCCCGCAACATCACCGGCGCCGCGGAACACGATCAGGCCGCCGACGACCCCGCCGCCGACCACGTATGAAGGGAAGATCCATGCGCACGACGAGTCTGCCCGCCCGAATCCTCGGTGCCCTCACCGCGACCTACGGAGTCGCGGTCGCCGCCGAACCCGCGTTGCTCCTGCGTCCCACCAGGCTCGGGGAAGACCGCGCTCACCTGATTCTGGCCCGACTGGTCGGGCTGCGCGACACCGTATCCGGCCTCACGATGGTAGTGGCGCCGAGTCCGTCTGCGCTGCGTGTCGCGGTCGCCGTGCGGGTAACGTCCGACCTCTGCGACACGGTGGTGCTCGGGGTGGCCTTGCGCGGACGTCCGCAACGGTCGAAGACCGTGGCGGTCACCGCGGGCTGGGCACTCTTGTGCGCGGCGAGTGCGTGGCCACTGCGCTCGTCGACGGCGCGGGGCGACCGACGGTGACCGTCGCGATCGCCCTGTTCACCCGGGACCTGAGGGTGCACGACAACCCCGGCCTGGCCGCGGCCGTGCACCGGGCGTCGGAAGTGGTGCCGCTGTTCGTGCTCGACGACGCCATCGCCGCGAGCGGGTTCAACGCGCCCAACCGGGCGCGGTTCCTGTCCGTCGCCCTGACCGACCTCGACGGCGAGTTGCGCAGGCGAGGTGGACGGCTGGTGGTGCGTCGCGGCAGCGTCGTCGACGAGGTCGTGCGGGTCGCGGTGGACACCGGTGCCACCGAGGTGCACATTGCCGCTGATGTCAGTGGGTACAGCCGCCGACGGGAACAGCGGCTGCGGCAGCGTCTGCGGCCGCTCGGCTGTGCTCTGCACGTGCACGCCGGATCGATCACCGTGGCCGACGCGGGTGAGCTCAGGCCCTCGACCGGCCGCGACCATTTCGCCGTGTTCACCCCCTATCACCGGCGCTGGCGGGAGTGGCCGCTGCGCCGTCCGCTCCCGCCGCCGCCGCGAATTCGCGTGCCGCGGGTGGGCGGCGAGTCGCTCCCGTCGGCCGAATCCGTCTGCGCCGGAAGCGCCTCCCCGCAACTCCGGGTCGGCGGTGAGCAGGCCGGCCAGGCACTGCTGCGCCGGTGGCTCGACGGCCCGATCCGCCACTATCACGAGCGCAGCGACGATCTCGGCGCCGACGCCACCTCGCACCTGTCGCCGTACCTGCACTTCGGATGCGTGTCGGCGACCGAGATCCTCGCCCGGCTCGACCACACCGATCCCGGCGCAGAGGCTTTCGCCCGGCAACTGTGCTGGCGGGACTTCCATCACCAGGTCCTCTCCGCTCGTCCCGACGTGGCCGTCGCGGACTACCGGCCGCGGGAAAGGCACTGGATCACGGACGAACGCATCGTCCAGGCCTGGCGGGACGGCCGCACCGGATATCCGATCGTCGACGCCGGCATGCGCCAACTGGCGGCGCAGGGATGGATGCCCGGCCGGGCCCGACTGATCGCGGCGAGCGTACTGACGAAGACCCTTCGCGTCGACTGGCGGATCGGCGCCGCGCATTTCGCGCACTGGCTCGTCGACGGCGACATCGCGAACAACCAACTGAACTGGCAGTGGGCGGCAGGCACCGGAACCGATACGCGGCCGAACCGAACGCTCAACCCGCTGCGCCAGGCCGAGCGCTTCGACCCGCTCGGCGACTATGTGAGGCGCTGGATACCGGAGTTGGCCCACCTGGTGGGAAAGGACATTCACCGCCCCGGGCAGCACGCCGTGCCCGCGTCGGTCTATCCGGGACCGGTGACTGCGCACCTCCACGCCGATGAGCAAGGGCTGTTCGAGCTGTTCCCCGCACTAGCCTGAGGTCTGCACATCGCACGGTGAGGAGGGTGGAACATGGGTGCAGCCGACCCTGCCGCGTACACCGTCCGGGCGGTGGCCGAACGGCTCGGCATCCCCACCGCGACCCTGCGGAGCTGGAACCAGCGGTATGGCATCGGTCCGAGAGCCCATGAGCCGGGGCAACATCGGCTCTACACCGCCGAGGACGTGCGGACCGCCGCGCGGATGGTCGAGATGGTGCGCGCCGGTGCCAGTCCCGCGGGCGCGGCCCGTGCGGTGCTGACGGCACCTCGTCCTCCGGTTCCGGACGATCCCGCAGCGGTGTTGGAGGCCGCGCTCGGTCTCGATTCGGATGCCGTCGGTGCCCTATTGCACGCGCACCTCGATGCACACGGGGTGGTCGCGACCTGGGAACGACTGTGTCGGCCGGTGTTCGCGGAGGTGATGACCCTGCAATCCGGCGGCCACGGCTGCATCGATGTCGAGCACGTGCTCTCGTGGGCGACGGCGAGCAGCCTGCACAGGCACAGTGCGGAGTCGGCCGTCGAGCCGCGAGTGCTGCTGGCGTGCACCAGCGGAGAGGGTCACACCCTTGCGCTGGAGGCATTGCGGGCCGCCGTGGCCGAACGCGGCATCGGCGCGCGCATGCTGGGCGCCTCGGTGCCGAACTCTGCGCTGCGTGACGCGGTGCGGCGTGGGTCACCCGAGGTGGTGGTGCTGTGGGCGCAACGCCGCGAGACCGCGCGCGTGTCGGCGGTCCGGGCCGCGTCCGCAACCGGCGTCGTGGTACTGATCAGTGGACCAGGCTGGGGCGCAACCAGTCCCGAGCCTCCGGCGCGCTCGGTCCACGACTTGGCCGGCGCGGTCGACCTCGTCGGCCGGCTGCTCACCGAGGCCGGACCGGCGACGGCCCGGTCGGGCAGTGCGCCGTGAGTGGTCACGGCGCTCGTGGAGATGGCAGACACACTCGTCGACGACTACGACGTCGCCGATCTGTTGCACCAGTTGGTGCAGCATTGCGTCGAGTTGCTCGACGTCGCCGCCGCCGGCCTGGTGTTCGCCGACCAACGCGGCGGACTGCAGGTGCTGGCAGCCTCGAGCGAACGCACCCGCCTGCTCGAACTGTTCCAACTGCAAAGCAATCAGGGGCCCTGCCTGGAGTGTTTCCGCAGCGGCGAACCCGTCCTGGTTGCCGATCTGGCGGCGCAGACCGTCCGGTGGCCCTCATTCGCTTCCGAAGCACGTCGCGAGGGCTTCGCCTCCGTACACGCGGTGCCCCTGCGGTTGCGTAAACAGACCATCGGCGCCCTGAATTTGTTCGGCAACCAACCCGGATCATTGACCGCGGAAGACCTGGTCATTGCGCGGGCGCTGGCCGACACTGCCACGATCGGGATCCTTCAAGAACGTGCAATCGCCCGCAGCGAGATCCTGACCGAACAGTTGCAGACCGCGCTGAACAGCCGAATCACCATCGAGCAGGCCAAGGGCGTCCTCGCCAGCGCCGGTAACCTCGACATGGAGCAGGCTTTCGAAGCGCTCCGCGGTCACGCCCGCCGACACAGCAGCCGCCTGAGCGACATTGCTCACCGCATCGTCACCGGCGACCTCGACCCCGCCGAACTCCTGCACACGGCACAGACACACCGGGCAACCTGACGGGCAGCATCGTGTACCCCACCGTGACGAAGGAGGGCGTGCTGCGGGTGGCGGAGGCCAGCCGTCATGGCGAAGATTCAGGATCCGCTGCGCATGGCGAGAGATACTGGGCCGGTGCGGGGTAGGTGATGCCGGTGACGAACCGCACCGCCCACAACCACACTTTTGATCGCGGGTCTCGAGGACCCATGGCTTGGGCGAGTTGGGATTCGGTGACCACCGAGGGGCATCCGGTGCGCAGTGACGCGGTGCGGCCAACGTTTCGCGGTGACCCGGGGGTCGTTCCGACTACAGTGGGTCAATGGCACTGATCACGAGTTCGGGTTACGCACATGTTCGGATCACGGTCACCGATATTGCCCGGTCGAAGCAATTTTACGACCGGGTCTTCGGTTGGCCTGTGGCGGTCGACGAGTCGAGTGCGGTCGCGGAGCCGGGCGTGCGCGAGTCGCCGGAACGTTTCTACGGCGGGACTATTTATCAAACTCCACAGGGAACACTGTTTGGGTTGCGACCGGTCGGCCAAGAAACGTTCGACCCGAATCGCACCGGGCTGGATCATGTCAGCTTCGCGGTCGCATCGCGCGCCGAGCTCGAACGGGCCGCGGCCGCGCTGACAGATGCGGGTATCGAGCACGGCGAAGTCACCGACCTTACCGCCGCCGGCATCGCCATCTTGTCCTTCCAGGATCCGGACGACATCAACGTCGAGCTCACCGCGCCGCTGAACTGACCGACGGCGTGCCCAGTCGGGCACACCCGTGACCGAACTGTCACCTGATCTTGCAGCAGTCCCGAACGGCCGCGTTGTGGCATGCGGCGACTATCTGAAACCGCTCGGGTCTCGGTTGTCAGTAGAAGCTGCGGCCCCACGTTTCCGAGGTTGCCAAGGCGCCCCCGAGCGCCCATTCCGCGTCGGTGTTGGCTCGCTTGTCGCCGATGGTGAGCCGGATACCGTGGTCAGGCACCACACGGGCGAGGATGCCGGAGGATTCGATCTGGGTTCCGAGTTCGGCGGCGTGTGCACCGATATCGATCCACAGGAAGTTCGCCGCGCTCGTGGGGACGCGTAGTCCCATGTGGGAAAGTTCGGCGCCGAGCCGATCGCGGGCGTCGATGACGTGGCGGACGCGCTCGAACAGCTCGTCTTCGGCCTCGAGTGAGCGTAGTGCGGCGGCGATGGCGATCGTGCTGACGCCGCAGGGCACCGCGCATTTGCGGAAGGCGCCGGCAAGTGTGGGGTGGGCGAGGCCGTAGCCGACGCGTAGCCCGGCCAGGCCGTAGGCCTTGGAGAAGGTTCGCAGGACGACGACGTTGCGGAATCGGCGGTAGAGGTCGAGCCCTGATGGGCCCTGGTGGTCGGGCACGAATTCGGCGTAGGCCTCGTCGATGAGGACGAGGACGTCGTCGGGGATCTGCTCGAGGAAGGCTTGTAGGTCGTCGCCGGGGATGAGGGTGCCGGTCGGGTTGTTCGGATTACACACGAATACAGCGCGTGTGCGCTCGCCGATGGCCTCCGCGATGGCCTGGAGGTCGTGGTGGTGATCACGCAGCGGGACCTCGCGCGTGGTGCATCCGGCGATGGCGGCGACGATCGGGAAGGCCTCGAATGAGGGCCAGGCGTAGACGATGTCGTCGCCGGGGCGCAGCATCGCCTGCGCGATCTGCTGGTAGATGCCCATGGTGCCGGGGCCGGTGAGGATGTCGTCCGTATGACAGCTGTGGCGGCGGGCGAGCGCAGCGATCAAGGTGGTGGGTTCGATGTCGGGGTACCGATTGATGCCGGTGGCGGCGTCGTTGATCACGGCGAGTACCGAGGGCAGCGGGGGATAGGGGTTCTCGTTGAGGAACAGGCGGTGCGGGAGAACGCCCGCGGGTGCCTTGGGGGGTTGGGGAACGTATCGGGCGACCGAGTCCAGCGCCGGACGTGGCCGTGGGCCGTCGCCTTGCAGTCTGCTCATCGTCTGCCCTCGCTTCCCGGTTCGGTTGCCCCGGAGAGTGTTTCGGCGATGTAGAGGCCGGACATGATGTCTTCGACGGCGAGTCCGAGGGATTTGAACAGGGTGATCTCATGGTCCGTCGTGCGGCCGGGGCGGTCCCCGAGGAGCACCTCACCGAGTTGTGTGGTGACGCTTCGCTGCGCGATCAGGCCTTCCTGTAGGGGATGGCGCAGGTCTCCGGATTCGGCGAGCGCCGATTCGAGGCTGTCGACGACGATCGTGGTGCGGGCGACGGCGTCGGAGGTGAGTTCGCGGGCGTCGGCGAAGGATCCGCCGACGGCGTTGAGGTGGGCGCCGGCGGCCAGCCACGGTGCCTCCACGAGGGGTTCTTTGGTGGCCATGGTGGTGCAGATCAGGTCGGCGCCGTCGAGTGCGGCGGCGGGGTCGTCCATGACCTCGACGGGTACGTCGAGCCATGCCGCTGCCCAGTTCTGGTAGTCGATCGCGTTCTCGTGGGTGCGGTTCCATACCCGCACCCGGCGCAAGGGTCGCACGGCGGCCATCGCCTCGAGGTGGCTGCGGGCCTGAACGCCGGCGCCGAGTATGGCCAGATCGCCGGCCCCGGCCGTCGAGAGTGCACGTGTTGCGACCGCGGACACCGCGGCGGTGCGGATGGCGGTGATCGCGCCCGCATCCATGACGGCGGACGGGGCGCCGGTGTCGGGGTCGAACACCATGACGACACCGATGTGCAGTGGCAGGCCCTGGGCCGGGTTTTCGGGGCGCAGCACCATCGCCTTGAGGCCGAAGCCGCAGTATTCGTCGCCGGCGACGTGGCAGGGCATCGTGCCGAGCAATCCGGTTTCGGTCTGGGGCCGGATGATCGTGCGCAGCGGTTGGGTCACCTGCCCGGAGCAGTAGCGGCGCATCGCAGTGTCCATCAGCTCGATCGCCTTGGCCATCGGCAGCGCTGCGCGCACCGCTTCGGAGTCCAGGAACGATGGCGGCGCGGGTTCGGTCATGTGTTCGCTCCCTCGCGTGTGTTCGTTTCCTCGTGCTCTCGGGGGTTCGTTCGAGTGAGGGTTACCGCGTCTTCCTCGACGACGTCCGCGATGACCCAATCGCTGATCTCCCGCCAGATGCGGATGGCTTGTTGGTGGAACGGATTGTCGAGATACCGTTCGAGATCGTGCGGGTCGCGCAGAAGGCCGACCACGACGAAGTCGCAGGCGACGGCCCGGTCCGAAATGTTCTTGCCCGCGTACCAACTGAGCAGTTCGGGCACCTCGTTGCCGACGCGGCCTGCGATCTCCACGGCATGCACCGCTCGGGGGTCGTGCCAGGACACGCCCTCGTGGAGGGTGAACAACACGATGTGGCGGATCATGCCGAACGCGTCCGGGTAAAGGCGGTCCAGAGCATTTCGATCGGGCGCACCGGTGAAATGAACTCGAGATCATATATTTTGGCTGCTACGTCGGTGGTCAGCGCCACCGTCATCTGTCCGGCGGCCACAGATGCGGCCGCGGCGCTGGTCGAGAGCATCGGCACCACCGCGGACACTTCCATACCGTCGGGCAGCAGTTCCTCGATCAGGGGGATGGGCGAGGGGTGGGTGGCGACGTCGATCCGCGCGGGAACCTGCGTGCCGCGGGCCTTGGCGAGCCCGTAGTCGGGGGTGTTGAACCGGTAGGCCGCGCCGATGGACAGCTTCGGGTCCATGTAGAAGCGGCTGATCTGGCCGTACGCGTTGGCCACCAACAGGTGTGTGGCGGCGTCGGTGAGCACGGCCTCGGCGGCGTGTTCGTAGGTGGTGTGCAACTGCACAGCACCGTCCGGGGAATCGAGGTGGCGGCTGGCCCAGTCGAGCAGATATCGAGCACTGGCCTCGCTGCTTGTCCCGGGTGGGCCGAGGGTCGCGACGGTCATGGCCTGGCTCGGCTCGAGTCCGAGGTCAAGGACGGTGCTCGCTTGTTGATCGGTCTGCGTCATGACGTTCCACCGTTTCTGTCAGGGACCGGGACGGGCGTCAACCAGTGGTGATAGCGCGGGAGGACCCCGCGCACCGCGTCCGTGTACAACTGCCGGATCTCGCTTGTGAGCGGCCCCACCTCGCCGTTACCGACCGGGCGACGGTCGACCTCGACGACCGGCGCGATCTGAACCCCAGTGCCGGCGAGGAAGCACTCATCGGCGCCATACAGTTCTGCCGGCTGCACCTCGCGCTCGACGACCGGGAGGGCAAGCTCGCGTGCGGCGAGTTCGAGAACGGTCGCCCGGGTGATGCCCGGCAATATGTCCGCGCCCGGGGGCGGTGTGATCAACCGACCGTCCCGGACGACGAAGATGTTCGCGGTGCTCGCCTCCGCCACGGTGCCGCCGGCGTTGAGCATGACCGCGTCGTCGAGGCCGGCCGCCTGCGCCTGGTCCATCGCGAGCGCGTTGTTGGCGTAGCCTCCGGTGATTTTCGCGGCTGCGGGAAGCGCGGACCCCGGTATCCGGCGCCAGGAACTGACCGCGCACCGCAACCCGACAGGGTTGGTGTAGCTGCCCATCGGCACTGTGGTGACCGCGAACTCGGTGCTCACCCCGGCGAGACGGACACCGAATCCGGTACCGGGCAGCAGTGCGCCCTTGTAGGCGAGCGGCCGCACATAGGTGTCGCGCACCGTGTCGTTGGCCACGAGCAACTCGATGACGAGGTCGGTCAGCTGCGCGGTGGTCAGGTCGAGATCCAGCCGCATCAGCCGCGCCGAACGGTGCAGACGTTCAAGATGATCGGACAGGCGGAACAGATTCAGTGCGCCACCGCTGTGGTCGGCGTAGGCGCGGATGCCCTCGAATACACCGGTTCCGTAGTTCAGCGCCTGGTTGGTGACCGGTACCTGCGCCTGACCGGCAGGGATCATCACCCCGTTGTGATAGACCGCGGGAGTCCCGTCGAGCCGTAGCGGCGGCATCAGCGTTTCCTGCTCGCCGAGAGCCGCTCCGCCGCTGCGCGTTCAGCGTCGACCGGTCCGCCGCGCCGATCGTGGAATCGCGCGGCCTTCCAACTGACCATCGCACCCGTGCCGGCGATGCCGTCGGTGTGGCCGCGCCGCACCACCGTGCGTACGCCGAGTTCGGCTTGGATCTGCCTTTCCAGGCCTCGCACCTGCGCATCGTCGTGCTCGTAGGGCAGCTCCACGACGATGTCGAGTGTCTCCTCCCCGTCGTCGCTGGTGAGGGCCATCTGGTAGTCGAGACAACCCGTGGCGTGGGTGAACACGGCTCTTTCGACCTCGTAGGCAGTGAAGGACCGGCCGCCGAGTTGCACGGTGTCGCGGATTCGGCCCACCGGTTCGATTACCCAGCCGCCGCTGGGCTCTGCGGTCGCGGTCACCATGTCGCCGGTGCGGTAACGAATCAGGGGCTTGTGGCCGCGGTAGAGGTTCGTGACCACCATCTCACCGGTGACCGCGTTGTCCACCGGAACATCGATGACCTCGTCGGTCTCGGGGTCGATGAGCTCGTAGTAGTTGTTCAACGGCACCGTGCGCTGACGCCCATCGGGGCACACGACCGCCAGGATCGAGGCCTCCTGTGAGGCGTACATGCAGTTGTATATGGCCGCGCCCCAGATCCCGCCGATGTTCTCGAGCATCTCCGGGGTGCTCAACTCCCCGAGCGCGAAGATCACCTGCAATCCCAGCGTCCGTGGGTCGCGGCCGGCGCGGATCACATGCCGCGCCAGCTCGATGGCAACACCTGGAGTGCACACCACCGCGGTGACCCCCAAATCTGCGATCAGTCCCAACGCCCGCTCTGGGCCCACCAACGGCGATCGCGGCCACATCTTGACCACCGTGTGTCCGAGCGCGCGGAAGACGTCCTCGAAGGTGTCGCCCGTCGAATGCAACTCGGTCGGCCCCATCACCGCGATGATGTGCCGGTCCCCATGCCGGGACAGGACTTCGCCGTAACGCAGGATCAACGCGGTGTTGTTCGCGATCGAGTCGACCTCGTTGCGTGGGCACGGCGTCGACGGTCCGGTGGTGCCGGTCGTCTCGTAATACACCCACGCGCCGTCGAGCGGTCCGCAGGCGAGGTCATGCTGCGCGGTCCGCAGATCGTCCTTGGTGGTGAACGGGATCTGCGCGACATCGGAGAGCGCGCATCCCTGTGGATGAGTGGCCATGAACTCGCCCAGACGGCGGCGATAGAAGACCGAATCGGCGTATGCCCTGCTGAGGGCCACGTTCAGGCGTTCACGTTGGAACGCGCGCACCGTCTCCACCTGGTAGTCGCCGCGCTCGTAGGCGCGTTGTTCGCGCAGAACCCGAAGCGCCAGTTGCGTGAGCTCGGGGTGAAAGATTGAGTACAAGCTGCTCTCCTACCTCAATAGGGGGAAGCTGCCCACCATCTTGTTCACGGACTTCTTCGGGCCGATGATGCCGACCGCCGAGAGCGGGATATCGGCGCTGTCCGCCGCCGCCAAGGCCTGCTCATACTCGAGGTACGTCCGGCAGGACTGCGCCAGGCTGCTGAACGGGAAGACCGTCATCTCACGGTGGTCGGCAGCCCACAGGTACCGCGACACGAGTTCGGCCTGCGAAGCGGCCAGGATCGGCAGTGGCGCGAGCACCACACCGGGGTAGCGGTGACCATCGCGGCTCGACAGAGCCGGCCCCACAAGGCCACGCACCTCGCATCCCATGGACACCCCGACCACGCTCACCGCGTTCGAGGCCAGACCAATCGGCAGCGCCGCATCGACCAGCACCACAGACTTGTCGGTGGCCGCGTCGAAAACGGTGCGGCGCATCGCCGCGTCGGGGACGGACATTCCCTGCACCGCATTGCGCAGTGTCATCACCGCCTCTCAGCGCTCCCGCCTCTGCCAGGGTAGGCTGATTGACCGACACCGGAACCAGGATCGGGGAAACGACCACCGACTATTCCGATCTCACGCATGAGGTCATCGTCGTCACATGTCGCGCTGGGGTGGTGTCTGCCACGCGAAGTGGCGCAGTAGCACCTGGTGAAGTCCGCCTGACCGGTCACAGCCGAGTACGAGTCCTGACTCGACCAGTGGCGTAGTTGCCGTGGGAAACGAACGGCGAAATCCAGTGCACCACACCGTATTTGACAAAGTCGATGCAGCCGGAGGATCCGTGCTGATCGGAGGTCACCAAAAGATGCCCCGTGAACTGACCGAACAGGAACTGCTCAAGGAACTCGAACCCGTAGTGGAGGCGAACCTCAACCGCCACCTGGCGTTGGCCAAAACATGGCATCCCCACGACTACGTTCCCTGGGGCGAGGGCCGCAACTTCCGTGCTCTCGGGGGAACCGATTGGGACCCCGACCAATCGGGCCTGGACAAGGCAGCCAAAGCCGCAATGGTGACGAATCTGCTCACCGAGGACAACCTCCCGTCTTATCACCGCGAGATCGCCGAGAACTTCTCCCTCGACAGAGCCTGGGGCACGTGGGTGGGGCGCTGGACCGCCGAGGAGAACCGACACGCCATCGTGATCCGGGACTACCTGGTTGTCACCCGCGGTGTCGACCCGGTCGCTCTCGAACGTGCACGCATGGAAAACATGACCACCGGATTCGTCCCCGCAACCGACAAAGGCGTACTGCACACCCTTGCGTACGTCACCGTCCAAGAACTCGCCACCCGAGTGAGCCACCACAACACCGGCAAGGTGTGCGGCGAGCCGATCGCCGACCGAATGCTGCAGCGGGTGGCGGTCGACGAGAACCTGCACATGGTCTTCTACCGCAACCTGACGTCTGCGGCGTTCGACCTGCAACCGGACACGATGATGCGCGCGTTGGTAGACGTGCTGGGCTCATTCCAGATGCCCGGCACCGGGATGCCCGACTTTCGGCGTAACGCCGTCACCATCGCCAAGGCGGGAATCTACGATCCCCGCATACACGTCGACGAGGTGATCCGCCCGGTACTGCAACACTGGCGGATCTTCGAACGCACAGACTTCGGCAGCGAAGGCGAGCACGCCCGCGACGACATTGCCGCACTTCTGGAAGACCTCGAGACCAAAGCCGATCGCTTCGAGGAACGGCGCGAACGCCTGCTCGACCGCGCAGTGTAAGGGCGCTGTTATCGAGTCGACGGCCCCCGGCGGGACCCAGCGAATCTCGGTCCCGCAATCAATTCTCGCCTCGAAACCGCGGCACTGCGCGGAATCAGAATGCACCTTACGGGTCGAGTCCGGCCGCGCGGGCGCAGTACCCCCACACCCGGTCCACCTCGTCCTGGGTGGCCCGGGTCGCGCGCCGGTAGTGCGTCGGCCGGATGCGACGGTCGTGCCAGAAATGTCCGGAAGGCGGTGCGGGGGTGGTGGCGGCGAGCCAGACGGCCGTGTCCGCACCCTGCCGCGCGGTGCGGAGCAGGGGAGCGGTGATGCGCCTGAACAGCGGGAGCGACTGCGCGAGGCCGGGTGTGTCCACCCAGCCCGGATGCATCGCGGCGACCGTGACCCGGTGTTCGACCCAGCGCCGCGAGAGGATCGGCGTCAATGCGACCTGGATCCGTTTGCTGCGTGCGTAGGCGGTGGCACCGCGGTAGGCGCCGCGGCGGTATTCGAGATCACCGGACGGCAGCGGCTGGGCATACATTCCGCCCGAGGACATCAGCACGACCCTCGGGCTTGGCGCCTCGGCCAGCGCCGGCAGCAGCAGTTCGGTGAGCAGCAGCGGGCCGAGAACGTGGGTGGCCAAAGACAACTCATGTCCCTGGCCGGTCTCGGCACGGGCCGGTGGCAGCACGCCGGCGTTGTGGATCAGCGCGTCGATCCGGCCGTGACGGCCCATCAGGCCGGCGGCGAATTCGCGCACGTCGGCGAGGTCCGAGACGTCGCACCGCTCGACGACCAGGTCAGCCTCGGGGTTGTCGCGCAGCAGTTCCCGGCGTGCGGATTCACCCCGTTGCCGGTTGCGGACGGTCATCAGCACCGTGGCCCCCAGGCGTGCTGCGGCGGCCGCGACGGCCTTGCCGATGCCGGAGTTCGCGCCCGTGACGAGCACCGTTGCCCCCGCCAGCGCAGCGGCCGGGGGATCGCCTGCCCGCCACGTGCGGCTGCGCACGGCGTAGCCCAGTCGGGAGTACCCGGGGACGATCGTCCGGTCGAGGACGGTGTCGAGGGCGGCGGTGACGGTCATGTCACACCGCCCTGGCGGCGACGTGCCCGCCGGTGGGATCCAGCGCCGGGCGCGGGTGATGCCATCGGGTGCTGCCGATACCCGAAGGTGTCGACGACCAGCTCGCCCAGCGCCGGTGCCACCAACGACATGTCGGGCCATATCGCGGGCAGTTGCGTGGTCAGCCGTTCTGCATGTGTGCTGGCGAACCGTGGTGGATCGCCGGCGCTGCGCGATCGCCGGTAGCCGAGTACATCCACGATGCGGTACGCCCACACCGCCGCGTCGGTGTGTACCGCCGGCCACTGGGCGAGCAGGCCGGCGGCGAGTTCATCGGATTCGCCGCTACCGGTGGCGATCGTCATAGGTCCACTCCTGCGTTTCGCCGGACAGGGCACACCTGGGGTTCGTGGCCGCCGCCCCGCCGGATGGGTCGGTGCGGCGGGGCGGCTCGCGCGGTCAGGCCAGTGGCACCGTGACAACGGGAGCGCTGGTGGGCTGATCGGACCCGGTGCCGGGCTCGACGGTGACCGCCACCGACGTCGCGGCGTCCAGTGCGGGGATCACCTCACCGCCGGGCGGCGGCATGGTGGTGGCGCTCATCGTGCCCGCCGAGCGGGGCGCGCCGACGGGCGGCATGAACCACATCTGGTAGACGTGGCCGGCCGGCGGTGGTGGCACGTTCGCCATCGACACGACCGCGGCGTTCGAGTGGGCCGAAGCGCTCACGGTGATTGTGCCGCCGGCCACGGCGGCCGTGGCGGTGTGCGTGTCGGGGCTGGCCATGACCTGCGCGACCGTCGGCTCCGACGGGGTGTGCGCGGTGAACTGGCCGGTCACGGCTGCTGCCCCGAGACCGATGGCGACCGCTGCGGCCGCGGCCACGACGACGCGGGCGATCCGCCGCCGGCGTCGCTCGACGCGCCTGCGCTCGAGATCATCCGGCGCGGGCCGATGCGACTCGTCGATGGCGGTGAGCAGGTTCTCTCGCAGGCGCGGTGCCGGCGCGACGGTGTCGGCGACGCCGATCAACGCCATCGTCTCGTGCACGTCCGCCACGATGCGGCCGAAGCTGCGGGCCGTCTGCGGGTCGGCTGACCCGAGCCTGCCGACGATGTCGTGACGTTCGGATTCGGACACGGCGTCGAGCGCGTACGGGTACGCGAGCTCGAGGAGCCCGTCGTCGGTGTGGTTGTCAGGCATCGGTGTTCACCCCCAGACAGTTCTTCAGTCGGATCAGTCCGTCCCGGATGCGGGACTTGACGGTGGGCAGCGGCACCGCCAGGTGCTCGGCGACCTCGCGGTAGGTGCGCCCGCTGTAGTAGGCCAGGCCGATGACCTCCCGTTGGGTCGCGGTCAGCGAATCGAGGCAGTCCACCACCTGCTGTTCGTCGAGACGCTGGTCGACCTGTTCGGCGACCACGTCGTGTTCGCGACCCAGGTGGGCACTGCCGTAGACGTGGTTGCGGTCGGCGGCGGACTGCTCCGAGCGGACGCGGTCGACGCTGCGCCGGTGTGTCAATGTCATCAGCCACCCGATCGGGCTCGCCTGACGCGGGTCGTACTGGCGCGCGGCTGTCGACCACACCTGCAGGTAGACCTCCTGCGTGACCTCTTCGGCGAGAGCGGGATTGCGCAGCACGCGCGTCGCCAACCCGAAGACCCGCGCGCAGGTGCTGTCATAGAACTCGGCGAACGCCGCACGATCTCCGCAGGCGACCGCGGCCAGGCGATCCGCGAGACGGTCGTCTGCGGGGCGTCGGCCGGGCACCGGGCACGAGGGAGCGTCCTCTGTCTCGCGGTCGACGCTCCGGGGTGAGTCCATCGGTGCATCGTCGCACACCGGGCCGGCGAGCGAACCCCGCTTGTCACGGCTCACGGATCGGCTCCCGGTCGAGGACGAAATGGTGGACGTCGAGATAGCCGGAGGCGAATCCGGCCTCGGAATAGGCGAGATACAGCCGCCACATGCGGCGGAAGATCCGGTCGAAGCCCAGCGCCTCTGCGCCGCCGGTGTGCGCGGTGAACCGCTGCGACCACAGACGCAGGGTCTGCGCGTAGTCGTGTCCGAAGCCGCGCGCATCGCGGATCCGCAATCCGGTGTGCTCGGCGGTGAGCTGCTCGAGCAGTTCGACCGACGGCAGGAATCCGCCGGGAAAGATGTACTTGTGCACCCACGTGTACGTGCGGCGGGTGGCGAGCATCCGGTCGTGCGGCATCGTGATGGCCTGTAACGCGATCCGGCCGTCCTCGTCGAGCAGACGGTCGAGGGTGCGCAGGTAGATCGGCAGGTATTCGTGGCCGACGGCCTCGATCATCTCCACCGAGACGACCGCGTCGAATCTGCCGGTCACGTCCCGATAGTCCTGCAGCGCGACCGTGACCTGGCCCGACAGTCCCGCGGCGGCGATGCGTTCGCGAGCGAGCAGTTGCTGCTCGCGCGAGAGGGTGACGGTGTGCACCCGGGCCCCCCGTCGCGCGGCCCGGATGGCCAATTCGCCCCAGCCGGTACCGATCTCGAGGAGACGCGTGCCGGCCGTGACGCCGGCGGCGTCGAGCAGTGCGTCGATCTTGCGCCGCTGCGCGGCGGCCAGATCCGACCAGACCGGAGCCGGAGCGGACGGGGCGAACAGCGCCGACGAGTAGGTCATGGTGTCGTCGAGGAACAGGCTGAAGAACTCGTTCGACAGGTCGTAGTGGTGGGAGATGTTCGCGCGGGCGCCGGCGCGGGTTCCGCGGTCGGCGCGCGGCCGGCGGGGCAGGCACACCGCGCGCAGGTGCTGCAGCGGCGGCGGGATCAGCGTCGCGATGCGGGAGGCGAGCACGGTCAGGACCGCGGTGAGGTCGGGCGCCGACCAGTCTCCGGCCATGTAGGCCTCGCCGAAACCGATCAGTCCGCTGTCCGCGACACGGGCGAAGAACTCGCCGGGCCGATGGACCAACATCCGTGGTGTCGCCTCGCCCGACCGGGACCCGGCGCCGAGGAGGGTCCCGTCCGGATACTCCACGCGCAGCGGCAGGTTCCGGACCGCGCGGCGGAAAAGGGCGGCGGCGACGGGCGCGCCGACTCGGGCGCGGGGCCCCCGCGGGACGGTGGTGACCGCGCTCCACCGCGGCGAGGCGGCGGCGTCGCTGCGCGGCGCGAGGTGGGCCTGGTCGGTGCTCATTGCACGCTCTCCTGGAAGTGAGGTCGGGGTTGGATCGGCAGACGGCGTAACCACAGTCGAAGGCCCTGCCAGCGGATCAGCAGTGCCACGAGCATCGGCGCGCCGGGGACCGCCAGCAGTGCCCGCAGTACGGTGCGGTTGTCGGCCGGATGCACCCGGCCGGTCATGGTCGCGGCGAACACCGTGGTGCCCGCCGGGTCCAGCAGGGTGATCGCGATGCCGAGCCGGGCGGCCGGTTCGGGAACGTGTAGCCGGTAGGTGCCGCTGACGGAATTGAACGGCGACACGTAGAAGGACTTCGCGACGGTGGCGTTGCCGTGGCCGTCGGTACGCAGCAGGTAGCGGTGCCGTTCGCCGTAGGTGTTGTGCACCTCGGCGACGACACACGCCAGGGCGCCGGCGCGGTCGTGGCACCAGTACACGGTCAGCGGGTTGAACACGAAGCCCAGCACCCGGGCATTGGTCAGCATCCGGACCCGTCCACCGGTCAGCTCGATGCCCTCGCCGCGCAGATAGCGGTCGATGTTGGTGCGCAGGCTCGCATGCGGATCACCGAGGTGGTCGCGGGCCCGGAAGCGGGCCAGCGGCCGCAACGGCCTGGGCAGTCGCGGCAGGTCGTCGAGGTCGACGAGCCAGCTGTAGCTGCGATAGGCGAACTCGTGCCGGACCGGTTCGCGGCGCACGTGGCGGATCCGGGTGCGAACGATCTGCGGCGCGCTCATGCCGGCCTCCCGGCCGCGGTGCGCAGTTCCGGGGCGGGACCGCGCCAGACGCCGCCGAGTCTCGCGGCCGCGACGGACCCGGACAGCGCGCCGTCCTCGTGAAAGCCCCAGCCGTGATATGCGCCGGCGAACACCAGCCGATGATCGCCGAGCTGCGGCAGTCGGTACTGGGCGGCAAGGAAATCCGGGGTGTACTGCGGATGCTCGTAGACCATGGTGTCGATCACCGCCGCCGGATCGACGCGGTCGCCGTCGCCGACCGTCACGACGAAGCGCCGGTCCGCGTGCCCGTCGAGGCGCTGCAACCGGCTCAGGTCGTAGCTCACCAGCACCCTGTCCGGGCGGGTGTGGCAGTGCGGGAGCCGATAGTTCCACGACGCCCGGGCGCCGGCGCGCCGGGGCAGTACCGAGGTGTCCGTGTGCAGCACGGTGTGGTTGACCGAATACGGCAGCGCCCCCAGCACATCGATCTCGGCGGTGGTCGGCGATTCGAGCAACGTCAGGGCCTGAGCGGGGTGGGTGGCGACGACCGCGGCGTCGAAGAACTCGACCCGATCGTCGCCATCACGCACCGCGACCCCGTCGGCGTGGCGCTGCACCGTCCGTACCGGCGCGCCGGGCCGCACGACGTGCAGTCGCTCGGCGACCGCCTGGACATAGCGTGCCGAACCGCCGGTGACGGTGCGCCACGTCGGAGAACCGAACACGGTGAGCATGCCGTGGTGGTCGAGGAACCGCAGCAGGTACCGGACCGGATAGTCCAGCGCGACGTCCGGCGGACACGACCACACCGCGGCGACCAACGGCACCATGAAGTGCGCGGTGAAGTACGGGGTGAACCGCGCCGCCGCGAGAAACACCCCGAGCGTGCGCTCGGGCGTGGCGTCGGGGTCGCCGGCGGCGGAGTCGAGTTCGGCCCGCGCCAACCGGTGGAACCGGGTGACCTCGGCGAGCATGCGCAGGTACTGCGGCCGTGCCAGCGCACGCGGCTCGGCGAACAGCCCCCGCAGGCCCTTCGCGCCGGCGTACTCCAGGCCGCAGCCATCGCACCGCACCGACATGGACATGTCCGATTCCTGGGTGGCGACGCCGAGTTCGTCGAACAATCGCAACAGCGTCGGATAGGTGCGGTCGTTGTGCACGATGAACCCGGAATCGACACCGACCGTGGATGATTCACCCGAGCGGGCGCTCACCTGATGGGTGTGGGCATGCCCGCCGAGCCGCGGCTGCGCCTCGAACAAGGTCACCTCCGCGGTGCGGGCGAGCACCCACGCGGCGGTCAACCCGGACACCCCGGCGCCGATCACCGCGATCCGCCGCCCGGCAGCTGCTGTCGTCTCCTGCATGCCTGTTGTTCGGAGCCGACGCGGATGCGGATGGGTCGCGCCCGCCGGCGGCGGGACTCGGGGGCGAACAGGTCGGTGGCCCAACCCCTCGGAGTAGGGGCTGGGCCACCGGAGGAGGTGAACCGCAAGGGCAGGTTGCCGACGTTCACACCCACGACGCGCGGATTGCCGGAGCGGAGGTCTGGTTCCACTCCCTGGCCCGGTACATCGCAGGTGAGGTGTCGACGTGCGCGGTCACCTCGATCAGGGGACACCCCCGGATCCGTCGGAGGCAGGGGTGTCGTCGTGTTGTCGGTGCCGGTTACTGTGCGGGCGGCATGAGGACCGAGTCGACCAGGTAGACGGTCGCGTTCGCGGTGTGCACGCCGCCGCAGATCACCGAGGCGCCGTCGACCTTCATGTTGTCGCCGGTCCCCGTGACGGTGACGGTCGACCCCTCGACGGTCTTGTGGGTGCCGTCGATCTGCGCGGGGCTGAGCTGGCCCGGAACCACGTGGTAGGTCAGGATCTTCGTGAGTTCGTCCGCGTTCGTCTTGAGCGAGTCGATCGTGGCGGGGTCGATCTTCGCGAACGCCGAGTCGACCGGCGCGAACACGGTGAACTGTCCGCCGTCGAGCGTGTCGACGAGATTGACCTGCGGGTTGAGCTTGCCGGACACCGCCGAGACCAGTGTCGTCAGCAGCGGGTTGTTCGACGCCGCGACCGCCACCGGTGCGGTCGACATGCCCGTGACCGAGCCCGGCCCGGTCGGTACCTTCGCCGCGTAGTCCGCGCACCCGGGCCCGACCAGGTCGGCGGCGGGGTTCATCTGCGCGCTCATCGCCGGCGACTGCATCGACGTCGTGGGCGAGGCGGCCTTGCTCGAGTTGCCCGAGGAGTTGCTCGAGCATGCGGACATGCTCACGGCGGCGACCGCGGCCAGACCGACGGCCGCGAAAGCCTTGTACTGGAGGTTCTTCATCGTTTCACCCTTCGTCGACCGCGGACGTCACCCGTCGGTCATCGGCACTGTCACCCGTCATTCGGCGCACCGGTGGGATCGGATGGGTCGGTGCACAGAAAATTTCGGAAGCGGTTCGGCCGGATGCGGATCCGGACGGGAATTCGCGGGTCGATCCACCCAGCCGGCAGCGCCGCGGCAGCGAATACCGGGCATGTACACGTTGGTCCTCATCGGATTCGTCGGCGGACTGATCACCGGTATCTCGCCGTGCATCCTGCCGGTGCTGCCGGTCATCTTCTTCTCCGGAGCACAGAACGCACGGAGTGACAGCCCCGCGGACGAGGCGGCAGCGCCGTCGGGCGCCGGAACCGTCACCACCACCGCCGTCCGTCCCCCGCGCAGTCTCGCCGACACCCTGCGGCCGTATCGGGTGATCGCCGGTCTGGTGGTGAGCTTCTCGCTGGTCACACTGATCGGCTCGGCCCTGCTGTCGGTGTTGCACCTGCCGCAGGACACGATCCGCTGGGCCGGGCTGGTCGTGCTCACCCTCATCGGGCTCGGACTGATCTTCCCGGCATTCGAGCACCTGCTCGAGCGGCCCTTCTCCCGGCTGCCGCAGCGGCCCGTCGCCCAGGGCAAGAGCGGATTCGGCCTAGGGCTGGCACTCGGCGTGCTCTACGTTCCCTGCGCGGGACCGGTGCTCGCCGCGATCGTCGTCGCGGGCGCCACCGGCCACGTGGGCCTGTCGACGGTCGCGCTGACGGTGTCCTTCGCGTTCGGTGCCGCACTGCCGCTGCTGATCTTCGCGCTCGCGGGACGGCGCGTGGCCGAACGGGTCGCCGCCTTCCGCCGCCGGCAACGCCTGATCCGCATCGTGGGCGGCGTCGTGATGATCGCCCTCGCCGTCGGGTTGGTGTTCGACCTCCCGGCGGTCCTGCAACGCGCGATCCCGGACTACACGAGTTCGCTGCAGAACTCTGTGGGCGGCGCGGACACGCTGCAGGACAAGCTGGATCTGGGCGGCATCGTGACCGACCAGAACCGGCAGCTGTCGAACTGCACCAACGGCGCCGCGGAGCTGCAAAACTGCGGCGGCGCACCGGAACTGACCGGAATCACCGCGTGGCTCAACACCCCCGGAGGCATGCCGGTCGACCTGAAGTCCCTGCGCGGCAAGGTGGTTCTCATCGACTTCTGGGCCTACTCGTGCATCAACTGCCAACGCGCCATCCCGCACGTGGTCGACTGGTACAACACCTACCGCGACGCCGGACTCGAGGTGATCGGCGTGCACACCCCCGAATACGCCTTCGAGCGCGTCCCCTCGAACGTGGCGTCCGCGGCGAAGGGGCTGCACATCGACTATCCCATCGCGCTCGACACGAACTACTCGACCTGGACCACCTATCGCAACAGCTATTGGCCCGCCGAGTACCTCATCGACGCCACCGGCACCGTGCGGCACATCGAGTTCGGCGAGGGCGGCTACGCCGGCACCGAGAAGCTCATCCGGCAACTTCTCACCGACGCCCACCCCGGCGCCGCGCTGCCGGCCGGGACCGAGGTCAGGGACACCACCCCCACGGTGAGCACCACCCCCGAGACCTATCTGGCGGTCGGCAAGGTCGTCAACTACGCCGGGGGAGCACCGTACGAACCGGGGACCGCCCTGTTCGCGTACCCGCCGGCGCTGCCCGCGGACAGCTTCGCGCTCCGCGGTCGGTGGACCCTTGACCACCAGGGCGCGACCGCCGCCGGACCGGACTCGAGCATCGAACTCGACTACCACGCCGAGAACGTCTACCTCGTGGTCGGCGGCACCGGCACGGTCGCGGTCACCCAGAACGGCACCACCCGCCGGATCCCCGTCAGCGGCCCGCCCACACTGCATCAGATCGTCTCCGCAGGCCACAACGCCCGCGGCCGGCTGCAGGTCACACCCGGCGAAGGAATGCAGGTGTTCTCGTTCACCTACGGATAGCTCCGTGCGCCACCGGCGGCAACTCCGAGAACAATTCGGGCATTGACGGCGGCCCGACGCGGGGCAACGCGTGCTGCCCTGCCGGTATCCAGGGCGCTGCGGTTGCTGCGCGCTGTCGATTCTCAGATCTCACACCTCAGATCGCGCCGAGCGCCTCGCGGGCCGCCTGAATGTGGTTCCTTTCGGCGTTCGCGACGGCGCGCATCGTGCGCTGAGCCTTCGACGTGGCCGGCAATGTGGTTGCAGCGGTGGACATGTGATCGAGATGAGTCACTGAATCGACAGTCGGGGTGCTGGAGAAGAATACGCTCATGGTGGTGTTACTTCCTGTGGGTTCGTCTCCAGCGTGGTCGGCGCCGGGATGGGCCGCGCGGGGGATCGGGGTCAATGGTGGGGTGAGGGCGACGGTCACCCGTCCGGTGTGTTCGCTGGGTTTCGTCGATGTTGGCCTGAACGTGGACCTGACCGGGCGCTTACTGCAGGGTGTGCCGGCCCGAACGGATTTCGAAACCGCGTCCCATCGGGTTGTTACTCCTGAGTGCCGTGTTGTTAGCCCTGAGCGCCGCCGGTTATACCTCGGGAAGGTCGTCGCCACCGGGCCATCACCGGGCAACCGGTTCAGGCGGAGGCGGCGAGGTAAATCCGCCGGCGTTCGCCTTCGGTGAGTCCACCCCAGACCCCGAAAGGTTCGCGAACGGTCAACGCGTGGTTGAGGCATTGGGCTCGGACAGGGCAGGTGTCGCATACCTTCTTCGCCTGTTCCTCGCGCCGGTGCCGGGTCCTGCGGGTCTCGCGCGCGGCAGAGAAGAAGATGGCGGAGTTCGCGTCGCGGCATCGCCCCCGAACCTGCCATTCCCATCGACTGTCGATCGGTTTGAGGAGCTGGCGCAGAACGCCTCGGTCACTGCTGGTCATTTCGTCCTCTGTTCCTGGAAAGAGTTTTGCACCCGGTGTGCAGTCAGGAGCGGGGTGGGTGAAACATTTTGTAGTCAGTCGTCGGGTCGGAAGTCAAGTCGAAAATCCCGCGTTTAGAACCGAGCTGGTATGGGTAGGAAGTGACGCTCTTGGGGAGGTCGAACTGCCGATTCGACGGTGCTCGCGGCTGCTCCTGCCAGCGCAAACGGCCAGGTGCTCGGCGTGATGCCGCTGTGGCCGGGGCCGTCGAGGTATAGCTGCGGAGCAAGATGGGTATGTAGTCCTCGGTCGATATTTCTTTTGTGACAATTACCTTGAGGAGATTGAGAATGCCGTTCCTGTCGAAGAATGCCATCCGAACGGGCTGCGTGAAGCGCATGTATTCGCTGTACGGGGTGCCCTACTTCGGAGGACGAAATGGGATCGACATGGTCCAGACGTTGTCCACGGGGAGTGGACGCCGGGGACAGTTCTCCGCCTCGGCGCCGACGGTTCCGGCTCCGCTGGCCGTCTTGGCCACCGCCTCCCGGTGAACGACGAAGCCCTGTCGGCCGACGGTATATTTCGCCGCATGGAGATGCCCGGAACGTCCTACGCGTCCACATTGGCCCTCGGGTCAGCGGTCACCGAAGGCGTGGCGGTGATCCACACCCGAGGTGAGGTAGACGTGGTCACCGCTGCAGAACTGCAAGGGGCGCTGGAGGAGACGGTCGCCCGGCATCAGTGCACGGTGCTGATCGTGGACCTGTCCGATGTGAACTTCCTCGCGTCCGCGGGACTGGCGGTGCTCATGCGCTGCAGTGACAACCTCTCTGATCGTCAGTGCAGGTTCCTCGTGGTCGCCAACAGTCCGGCCACGGTTCGGCCGCTCGAGTTGACCGGGCTCACGGAGGCGCTCGAGGTGTACGACTCGGTCGAAGCGGCCTTGGCGACGGTGTGAACCCCGTGGGTGGACGTTCGGTGGCGGTGTCTTCGAGTGTCCCGGGACCGGTGATCGACGCGTTGGCAGGAGGTGGCCGACGTGAGTTGTCGCTGCCGGCGCTTCCCCCCGGATGTCCGCACGCTCGCGATCGTCCGCGGTGCCCTGGCCGCATTCGTCATGAAGTGATCAGATCTGATGCAGACCAAGGCGGGTCCACGTCTCACGTTTGCTGACGAAGACGCTCGCCCAGGTGCGCACTGGGCTGAACGACTGAACCTCTGTTCACGCGCGGCCGGGAAGCCGCACGACCTGCACGAAAAAGTCGTCGATCTGCCGGATGGCGGAGATGAACTGATCGAGATCCACAGGCTTGGTGACGTAGGCGTTGGCGTGCAGCTTGTAGCTGCGCAGGATGTCTTCCTCGGCACTGGAGGTGGTCAGGATCACCACCGGGATGTCGGAGATGTCGGGGTCGGACTTGATCTTCTCGAGGACCTGCCGACCATCATATTTGGGAAGGTTGAGGTCGAGCAGGATCAGGTCCGGCCGGACGGCCTCGGTGAATCGACCTCGCCGGTACAGAAAGTCCAGGGCCTGTTCACCGTCGCGGGCGACGTGGAGAGTGTTGCCGACCTTGTTGTACTCGAACGCTTCCCGAGTCATCAGCTCGTCGCCCGGGTCGTCCTCTACGAGTAGGACGTCGATGGCCTGTCCGGTGGGGCTCACGCGAGTGCTCCTTGCTGTGTGTCGTCTGCGTCGCTGTCGGTGTCCGGGTTGTGCTCGGCAATGCTGGGTAGGGTAAGGCAGAATCGGGCGCCGGCAGTGTGGGTCGTATCGAGCCAGATCTTTCCGCCGTGGTACTCGACGATCTTCTTGCACAAGGCCAACCCGATCCCCGTACCTGAGTAGGCATCGCGGGCGTGAAGTCGCTGGAAGATGATGAAGACCTTGTCAGTGAACTCCTCTGGGATTCCGATCCCGTTGTCCTGCACGCAGATCAGCCATTCATCGCTGGACCGGAGGTCTGCGGTGATGGACACCTCTGGGGCGCAGTCGGGTCGTGCGAACTTGATCGCGTTGCCGATCAGGTTCTGCCAGAGCATGGTCAACAGCGTCGCATCTCCGGTGATCTCGGGAAGATGTTGTGGTTTGGTGATGTGCGCGTCCGAGTCCTCCACCGCTGCAGCGAGATTGCCCAACGCTTTGTCGAGCGGCTGGTCGAGGGGCAGCCGGCTGAAACTGTCGCCGACCCGTCCGACCCGCGAGAAGGTCAACAGGTCGTTGATCAGCGCCTGCATCCGCTTTGCGCCGTCGACGGCGAAGTCGATGTACTGGTGGCCCCGCTCGTCGAGCGACCCGCCGTACCGCTTCTCGAGTAGCTGGCAAAATGACGCGACCTTACGCAGGGGCTCTTGCAGATCGTGCGAGGCGACGTACGCGAACTGCTCGAGTTCGGCGTTGGAGCGGCGCAACTCGACGGTTTGCGCGTCGAGGGCAGTGGTTTGTTCCTCCAGGCGCGCTTGCCGGTCTCTGACCATCTCCAACTCGGTGACGATTCGGCGGCGCATGCCTTCGATGTCTTCGGCGAGAGCCCGGATGTCCGTCGGACCTCTACCGGCATCGACCTGATGAGCGAAATCTCCCTGAGCGACCAGACGTGACGAATCCGAGAGCCTGCGCAGGGGTCTGGTCACTGCTGTGCGTATCAGCGCCGCGAACACGGCGCCGACGGCGAGGAGTACACCGAACATTGCGGCGAAAACGATGTTGCGTAGCAGGGTTACCGAGGAGAGGCGATCCTGCGCATCGATGCGGGCCCGCTCGATGTGCTGGTTCTGGGCGGTGAACAGGACACGCAAGGTGTCGAAGTCGGTCTTGCCGCGGTCGAACACCGCAGGGTCGATCCGACCGGGGGCATTGGTTGCCTGCGCAAGCAGTGGCACGGCGAAGTCGGTGCGCCACCGGTCTGCAGCCTGCTCGATGGCGGTCAGGTCGGAGAGCAGGTCTGGCCGGTCCCCGATCAACCGACGGAGCTGACCGGTGGATAGCTGTTGGGTCTGCAGGCCCTGGTTGTATGGCTCGAGGAACGAGGGATCTCCGGTCAACGCATACCCGCGCACACCCGTTTCCTGGTTGAGCAGCGAGGACTGGAACTGGTAGGCCGCAGCTCTCGCCGGCAAGAGGGTGCCGGTCAGCTCATCGGTGACCTGCGAGCTGCGGGTCAGTGAAACTGCGCCGGCGACCGCGCCTGCGCAGATCAGCACGGCCATGATCGACAACACCAGATTGAGCCAACCCTGCACGGTCAATCCCGCGCTGAACGGTATGCGGCGTAGACGCAACCGTCCCCTCATGAGCGAAAGCCGCCCTTCGTCCACTGCACATGTACCACCGCGACGTCATCGGTCAGGCCGCCGTATTCGCCGGCCAAGCGCTCCGCGTGACTGATCAAGGCATCGACGAAACCATCGGCCGACGCGGTGCCTCGGGTGCGCGCGTAGTCGAGCAGACCGTCTTCGCCGAGCCGCTCGGTGGGGCTGATCAGTCCTTCGAAGAGTCCGTCGGTGAACAACACCAGCGAGCCGTGCTCACCGATGCGGCATTGCTGCGATGTCCACTTGGCGTGTTTACGCACCAACCCCAACGCAGGCCCGCCGGAGGCCTCCACCCAGTCGACGCCTGTACCTGTGCGTATCAAGAATCCGGGGTGGCCGGCACGGATGACGCCCATCGTGGTGCGGTCGGGTGCAAGCTCCACGCTCGTGACCGTCGCGAAGATGTGCGATTGGGTCCGCTCGGCGACAAGGATCTCTTCGAGCGTGCGCATGGCGGCCTCTGCGGGAACACCGGCGACAACGAGTGTCCGCCAGGCGATCCTCAGGCTCACGCCCAACGCAGCCTCATCCGGTCCATGGCCGCAGACGTCACCGATGAGCAGATGCACCGTGCCGTCATCGTCCTCGACGACATCGTAAAAATCGCCCCCGAGCAGGCCATGCGCCCGGCCAGGACGGTAGCGCGCCACCACCTCCACACCATGACGGCGCAACAATGGAACCGGGAGCAGTCCCCGCTCGAGTCGGGCGTTCTCCTGCGCGCGGTGCTCGCTGGCCCGCAATGCCGCCGTATCCTGCTCGGCCCGCTTACGTTCGATCGCATAGCGCACCGCGCGGGTGAACAGGTCGGCGTCGACGCGCCCTTTGACCAGATAGTCCTGGGCGCCTGCTGCGACCGCGGCGAGCCCGGTGCCGTCCTCGGCCAGCCCGGTCATCACCACCACCGGGACCCCGCGCGCGGAGCGCTGTACCTTGTCCAACGCGTCGAGTCCCTGCGCGTCCGGCAGGTGCAGGTCGAGCAGAATGCAATCGGGGCGAACGGTCGCCAGTTCCACTTGTGCGTGCCCGAAAGACTTGGCCCACACGAGATCGAAATCCGACGCCGCGTCGGCGGCCATCTCCTCCACCAGGAGGGCATCGCCCGGGTCGTCCTCGATCAACAACAGCGTCAGCCGCGCCGTCAGATCCGGACCAGGCGCAGTCGGTCGAGGCCGACCGATGGGGGCTTTCACCGGCGGACCCCAGACCTGGCCCGGGCGGCCGTCATCGCCCTTCCGCACCGCCGGCGGTGCCGAACCTTCGTCAACGAGCTCATGACCTTGCTCTCCTGCTCCTGTCGCACCGATGAGGCGGAAGCGGCAACCGTCTCCCTGCGGCCGGCCCGTTGGGGGCGCCGCTGACACGCATGCGTCGACGCCCGTTCCGATCGCGCACACCACCGCCCATGCCGGAACCGAGATACCGCGTACCGCATGCGCCTGCGGGAGCAACGGTATCGGGGCGGGATGGGATGCGTCTTCACCCCTAGGGGTGTGGTCCGAGCATCGCACGTTGTCCTTGGCCGGCTTGGGCCTGCATGAGATTCGGCGCACCACATCACGCCCGCATGAACCGCGCAGGCTCACCGACACCCGAAAGGGTGAAGACAAGGCCGATACAGTAGTTGGTGTGAAGACGATCCGTGTCGCACTCGTTGATGACTACGAGGTTGTCGTTCAGGGGTTGGCCTCCATGCTGCGCAACTATCGTGACCGCGTGGAGGTTGTCGAACTCAACGCCAACACCGACGTCTGCGACGTGGCCGACATCGCTTTGTACGACTCGTTCGCCAACCCGCAAACCGACAGCACTCAGATCCGTGATCTCGTCGCGAATCCTCTGGTCGGCAAGGTCGTCATCTACACGTGGAACTTCGCCAAGCGATCCGTCTCGGATGCGTTGGCAAACGGCGCCAGCGGCGTCGTGTCGAAGAGTCTGCCCGCGGCCCAGTTGGTCGAAGCGCTCGAATCGGTGCACCGCGGGGATCAGCAGATCCACCCCAGCCACGAAGGGGCCAAGATCGTTGCCGGTGACTGGCCCGGACGTGAGGAAGGACTGACCCAGCGGGAAGCGGAAGTCCTCGCACTGATCACGCAGGGATTGAGTAATGTCGAGATCGCCGAAACGTCTGGCCTGGCGCTGAACTCGATCAAAACCTACATCCGCAGCTGCTACCGGCGGATCGGGGTCTCCAGCAGAACGCAGGCCGTCTTGTGGGGGTTCGAACACGGCTTCCTCCCCGATAGGTCACGCGCGCGTCCCTCCGATGTCGACGACCCGCGTGTCCGGTGAGACCGGCGTCGAACCGGACTACGCCGTCGATCAGCCTCGCGGGCGTTGTCCAAAGGCGGTGTTGCGGTCCCGCCCCTACACTGGATGAGTAGGCCAATGATGCGCTGGCGCAGGGCAGTTGCCGAACGCGCCGCGGTGAATCCTGATGGCATGAAGTGGTGATGCGGGATGAGTGACACGCCGAATGAGGACCGAGGGAACAGCCAGGAGTCGTCGGCCGCGGGTACTGACGAGGCTCCAGAGGTGCCTGCATCGGCGGACGCCGCGTCCCGTACGGTGCCACCCGCACCGGCGCGACCGAGTCGGGTGCCCCGCGGAGTTGCCTCGAAGGTGTGGGTGGGCAGCATCATCGGTGCGCTGGTCCTGGTGTTCCTGCTGATCTTCATCCTCCAAAATGGCACATCGGTGAGATTCGAGTACCTCGGTGCCCACTTCGCGCTGCCGGCCGGTGTTGCGATGTTGCTCGCACTGCTGCTCGGTGTGGTGATCATGGCAGTGATCGGTAGCGCGCGGATCCATCAGCTACGCCGGGCATTCAAGCGTCGCAAGGTGCGTCAGCTGCCCTCGCAGGCATCACAGCGGTAGGCGGAACGCGCACCGGAACCTCCGCAGGGAGTTGGCGGCGGTGCGAGCACAGCGCCCCTCTTCAGAGGTGATGCACCGTGCTCGCACCCGAATGCACTCGAGCAGACTGGAGAAGGCTGATCAGGCCCCGAATGCGCGGGTGGTGGCCTCGGCGAGGACGGACAGGCCGTGATCGAGTTCGTCCTCTGAGATGGTCAGCGGCGGAAGGAGTTTGACCACTTGGTCGCTCGGACCGGAGGTTTCCGCGAGTAGTCCGGCGTCGAACGCGAGTGAGCACACCTTTGTTGCGAGGTCGGGTTGCTCGAACGCCAAACCCTGGACGAGGCCGCGGCCGCGGGTGCTGACCCCGTCGAAGTCGTCGGCGAGGGTGGTCAGTTTCTCGGCCACCCGTGAGCCCTTGATGAGGGTGTCCCCCTCGAACTGTTTGTCGTTCCAGTACTGCTCGAGTGCCACGCGGGCGGTGACGAACGCGGGGTTGTTGCCACGGAACGTGCCGTTGTGTTCGCCGGGTGCCCAGATGTCGAGTTCGGGTTTGAACAGTGTCAGGGCCATCGGCATTCCGTACCCGCCGATCGACTTCGACAGTGTGACGATGTCCGGGGTGATGCCGGCGACCTCGAAGGAGAAGAACGGACCCGTGCGTCCGCACCCCATCTGGACGTCGTCGACGATCAGCAGGATGTCTCGCTCCGCGCACAAGTCCGCCAGGGCGCGCAGCCACTCAGGACGCGCGACGTTGACGCCGCCCTCGCCCTGAATGGTCTCGACGATGACCGCGGCCGGGCGATTCAGGCCACTGCCCGAGTCGTCGAGCACGCGCGAGAACCAGTGAAAGTCTTCGGCTACGCCGTCGAAGTAGTTGTCGAACGGCATCGGAGTGGCGTGCACGAGCGGCACACCCGCCCCGGCGCGCTTCATCGAGTTCCCGGTGACCGACAGTGCACCGAGCGTCATCCCGTGAAAGGCGTTGGTGAAACTGATGATCGACTCGCGGCCGGTGGCCTTGCGGGCGAGCTTGAGGGCAGCTTCGACCGCGTTGGTGCCGGTCGGCCCGGGGAACTGGACCTTGTAGTCCAGCCCGCGCGGACGCAGGATGTTCTCTTCGAACGCGGTGAGGAAGTCGCGTTTGGCGACGGTGTGCATGTCCAGACTGTGGGTGATTCCGTCGTCGGCGAGGTAGCTCAGTAGGGCTCGCTTGAGCACATCGTTGTTGTGCCCGTAGTTCAACGCGCCGGCGCCGGCGAAGAAGTCGAGGTATTCGCGGCCGTCCTCGCCGCGGATCCAGGACCCCTTGGCGGTGTCGAACACCGTGGGCCAGTTGCGGCTGTAGCTACGCACCTCGGACTCGAGGGTGGTGAAAATGGTGCTCGGATCGATCACGTCGGTCCTCCGTTCCCGCGGCGATCCACCGCACCCGCGTGAATCGGGGCAGATGGGCTTGCTGCGTTGTCGGCGACATCAGCACGAAGCTGCTGCCCACCGGGATTGGTTGTGGCCTTCTGTGCTTGCCAAACACTTGCACAGTCCGCCGACGATGGCCGGTCCCGTCGCCCGCTTCAGGCGTGTCACGACGGTGTCCACGCAGGTCACCTCTTCGCTGTGATCCCCGCCACGTGACGGCCAAGTGATGGGCGGCGCGAAGGCGGTTCACCGGTCGGGGGAGATCCGGACCTGAGCATCGACCTCGACTGCTACGCCGCGCCACCTACCGACGAAGAACTGCAGGTGTTCGCGTTCACCCACGGATAGGTCCGCGCGGGGTTAGCGGCCCGCCGATCCGGGGTATGCGTCCGGGAAAACGGACCGCGAGGAGAGGACAGGGCGATGGCCAACCCGTTGCAGGGCAAGAAGGTGGCGTTCCTGGTGGCGCCGGAGGGCGTCGAACAGGTCGAGCTGACCGAGCCGTGGAAGGCGGTCGTCGCGGCCGCCGGCGAGCCGCTGCTGGTGTCGACCGAACCCGGCTCCGTGCAGGCGTTCCACCACCTCGATCGCGGCGAGCGGTTCGACGTGGACCGGGTGGTCGACGACGTCGGTCAGGCGGACTTCGACGCGCTGGTGCTCCCCGGAGGTGTGGCGAACCCCGATCAGCTGCGCACCCACCCGCGGGCGGTCGCGTTCGCCAAGGAGTTCTTCGACGCGGGCAAGCCGGTGGCGGTCATCTGCCACGGCCCGTGGACGCTCGTCGAGGCAGGCGTGCTCGAGGGCCGGCGGCTCACCTCGTGGCCGAGCCTGCGCACCGACATCCGCAACGCCGGCGGCGAGTGGGTCGACGAGGAGTTCGTCCGCTGCGACTGCGGGCCCACCGTCTTGATGTCGAGCCGCAAGCCCGACGACCTGCCGGTGTTCTGCGCGCGGTTGGTGCGCGAGCTGAGCCAGCCCACGGTGCCGGCATGAAACTGGGATACAAACTGCTGGCCGAGGCGCTCTCGCCCGCGGAGCTGGTGTCGGCGGCGGTGCGCGCGGAAAGTGCCGGGTTCGACTTCGTCGAGATCAGCGACCACTACCACCCGTGGCTGCACTCCCACGGGCATTCCCCGTTCGCGTGGTCGGTGCTGGGCGCGATCGCGGCGCGCACCGACACCCTCGAGTTGGCGACGGGGGTGACCTGCCCGTTCCTGCGCTATCACCCGGCGATCGTCGCGCAGGCCGCGGCGACCGTGGCGTTGCTGTCCGAGGGCAGGTTCACGCTCGGGCTCGGCGCCGGAGAGCGGCTCAACGAGCACGTCGTGGGGGAGGGCTGGCCGTCCGCGGCCGTGCGGCACCGGATGCTCGAGGAGTCGATCGAGATCATCCGGTTGCTGTGGGAGCCGGGCTTCCACTCGTACCGGGGCGATCATCTGACACTCGACCACGCTCGGGTCTTCGACCTGCCGCCGACGCCACCGCCGATCGTCGTGGCCGCCGGTGGCCCCGGTTCGGCCGGGCTCGCGGCCCGCTGCGGAGACGGTCTGTTCTGCACCGAGGCGTCCGAGGAACTGGTCGGCAGCTACCGCACCGACGGCGGCGAGGGTCCCCGCTACGCCGAGGTGCCGCTGGCGTGGGCCGAGTCGGACGAGGCGGCGCTCGCGTCGGCGCATCGGCTCATGCGGTTCGGTGCGCTCGGCTGGAAGGTGCAGGCCGAACTGCCCGACGAGGACGGGTTCGAGGCGGCCTCCCGCTACGTGCGTCCCGAGGACATGGCCCCGACCACCGGCTACGGCCCCGATCCGCAGGCGCATCTCGCCGCGCTGCAACAGTTCGCCGCCGCCGGCTTCGACCACCTCGTCCTGCTCGATTCCGGACCCGACCCGGAGGGCTTCTTCTCCTTCTTCGAGCGTGAACTGGCACCTGCCGCAAGAGAACTCGGCCGCGCACCGTCGGGGTCGGCTCGATGAGCGCCCGCTCGGCCGTCCTGCTCGACGTCGACGGGACGTTGGTCGACTCGAACTACCACCACGTGCTCGCCTGGCAACGCGCCTTCGCGGACGTGGGGCACCAGGTCGAGGCCCGGCGGATTCACGAGCAGATCGGCAAGGACGGCAGCGCCCTCGTCGCCGAACTGCTGGGCGAGGCCGCCGAGCAGGCCGGTGGACGCGCCGAGGACCTGCACACCCGCTACTACCTGGACCTCGCCGACGAGTTGCAGCGGCTCCCCGGGGTGCACGACCTGCTGGCCGCGGTCGCCGGACAGGGCGTCGCCGTGGTACTCGCCAGTTCCGCCGGCAGCGACGAGATGGCGGCGCTGCGCCGGGTGCTCGACGCCGACGAGCTCATCGACGAATTCACCTCCGGCGGCGACGTCGACCAGGGCAAGCCCGATCCCGATCTGGGTGGCGGTGGCACTGGACAAGGCCGGCGTGGACGCGGAGCACGCGGTGTTCGTCGGCGACGCCGTCTGGGACATCCGGGCGGCCCGGCGGCTACGGGTGCCGACGATCGCGCTGCTCAGCGGGGGCATCGCCGAGCCGACCCTGACCGCCGCCGGCGCCGCGGCGGTCTACGACGACGCCCGCGACCTTACGGTGCACCTGGACGCCTCACCGATCGCCGCACTGTTCGCCGGACGGTGACCAGGGTTCGTTCCGGGGCCGATCGGGTATCCGCAAGTGCACAGCGTGACGAGAACCGAGATCGACCAGAACCACAGATCGACCACAACCACGAGGAGGACGATCATGGCTGCGAACACCGCTGAACCGGGCCGGTTGTGGGTGCCGCGCAGACGCGGTGCCGTCGGCGGGCTGCTGCTGATGCTGCTGGGGGCCTGGGGCGCCATCGTGCCGTTCGTGGGACCGTACTTCGACTTCACCTATGGACCGGCAAGCACGTGGTCCTGGACCGCGGCGCGCGGATGGTTCGAGGTCGCGCCGGGCGCGGCCGCCTTCCTGGGCGGCCTGATGCTGCTGCTCACCAGCAGCCGCGCCGTCGCCATGGCGGGCGCCTGGCTCGCCGTCGCCGGCGGGGTGTGGTTCGTGATCGGGCCTGCGTTCGCGCCGTGGCTGACTCCCGGCGAACTCGGTGCGCCCGGCGACCCGCGGGCGGGGATGTCCGCGCTCGAGCAGATCGGCTACTTCTCCGGTGTCGGCGTCGCGATCGCGCTGCTCGGCGGTATCTCGCTCGGCCGGCTGTCCGCGCTGACCGTGCGCGATGCGCAGGCCGCGCAGGCGCGGCGTCAGCGGGCGACGACCACCGCCACCGACCGGCGCCACCGCGGCCTGTTCCCGCATTCGCACGCACACGCGCACGCTGCCGGACCTGCGGTGGGTGGGTAGCCTTGACACGGGACGCGAGCTGAGCCGATGACACAGCAGCACACCGGGACGGCAGCAATGCGTGTGGGATCTCCGGTCGAATTCACCGTGCCGGCAGACGCAGGACACCTGCCGGTGGTGCGGGCCATCGCCGAAGCGATCTGCCTGACCGCCGGATGCGACCTGGACCAGACCGCCGACATCAAGCTCGCCATGGACGAGGCGTGCTGCAACCTGCTGGCCGGCGCGGTCCACGGCTCGCAACTGGTCTGCACATTCGAGGGGGAGGCCGCGGCCATGCGCGTCTCCATCACCTCGACCGAGGCGACGACGACGCCCGTCACCACCGGGTTCGGCTGGTTCGTCCTGGAGTCGCTGACCGACTCGGTCGGCACGGCGCATTCTCCGGGGACACCGATGACCGCGACCATCACCTTCACCCGTGCCGGGGACGGCGATCGGTAGTGCGGGGAGAGAGCAGAGGCCGCGGGCGGTCGCCGACCGCATCGGACGACTACGCCGACGTGCTGGCCTCCTTCGAAAAGCTTGCGGCCTGCGAATCGCCCGAGAAGCGCCGGACCCTCCGGGACGGCATCGTCGAGCGGTGCCTGCCGCTGGCCGCGCACATCGCACGCCGGTTCCAGGGCCGCGGCGAACCGTATGACGACCTGCTCCAGGTGGCGAGCCTGGGTCTGGTCAACGCCGTCAACCGGTTCGACGTCGACCGCGGCGCCGACTTCGTGTCGTTCGCGGTCCCGACGATCATGGGCGAGGTGCGGCGGCACTTCCGCGACGCCGGGTGGGCGATGCGGGTGCCGCGGCGCATGAAGGAGATGCACCTGCAGATCTCGGCCGCGGTGAGCACCCTTTCGCAACGGCTGGGCCGGGCGCCGACGGCGACGGAGATCGCCGCCGAACTCGGTGTCGACGTCGCCGAGGTCTCCGAGGGCCTGCTCGCGGGCAGCGCCTACCAGACGATTTCCGCCGACGCGGCCATCGGAGACCGCAACGACGACATGCCGATGCTCGAAACGCTCGGTCAGGAAGACCGGGAACTGGAGAAGGTCGAGTACTACGCGGCGGTCCGGCCGATCCTGGAGAAGTTGCCGGAACGCGAACGGCGGATCCTGACCCTGCGCTTCTTCCGGTCCATGACCCAGACCCAGATCGCCGAGCAGATGGGGATCTCGCAGATGCATGTCTCGCGCATCCTCTCGCGCACCCTCTCCCGGGTGCGGTCCGAACTCGACGCACAAGGCTGCGAAGCGCCCTGACATGCGTCGGGGCGATTGCGCCCGCCGCCGACGGGGTACGCCGTCGCCATGAACATGCGAGCGGTGCGGCCCGTGTTGCGGCCGGTGCTCGCGCCCCACGACCCGCTGGTGCGCTGGTGTGATCGGTGCGAGTCCTGGGCGGCGCTGGCGGTGGCAGCGGTCGTCGCCGCGCTGCTGCCGGCGGCACTGGTCGCGGGCTGGATGTGGGGATCCGCGCAGTACGCCGGCATGGTCGGGCATCGCCACGACGTCGTGGCCCAGGTGGTGGCGCACCCGGACAGTCACGTCCGCCCCGGACTCGTCGAGGCGACGTGGTCATGGGACGGGCTCCGGCGGACCGGAATCGTTGCGGCTCATCAGGATCCGCCGGGCAAGGTGGGCGTCGCCGTCGACGACCGCGGCCGGCCGGCGAGTGTCCCGGAACTCGCCGACGTGCGGTCGTCGGCGATGGGTTCGGCCGCCGTGCTGTGGATGGTCGTCGTGGCCGGCTCGGTCGGCACGGTGCGGGCGGTGCATCTGCGGACCGAACGGCGCAGGGCCGCCTTCTGGGACGCGGAACTGTGCCGTTTCCTCGGCCCGGAGCGCCCCTGACGGCGGGCCTCGACGGTTTGCGCCGGGCGTGCCGCGGGTAGCTCAGGGCAGGACGGACCGCGTCGACCGAGGAGGAAGACAATGAGCGAGGTTCATGCGTCGTCGTCGGGTGATGTCATCGACTTCCTGATCGACCAGCACCAGCAGATCAAGTCGCTGTTCCGGGAGACTCTCGCCCACACCGGCGACGAGCGGGAGGAACAGTTCGTGCACCTGCGGCGGCTGCTGGCGGTGCACGAGACCGCAGAGGAGGAGATCATCCACCCGCGCGCGAAAGACGAACTGCCCGACGGTGAGAGCATCGTGCAGGCACGGCTGGACGAGGAGAACGAGGCCAAACAGGTGCTCGGCAAGCTGGAGACGCTCGACGTCGACTCGGCAGAGTTCGAGCGCCAGCTCAGCGAACTGCGCGTGGCGGTGCTCGACCACGCGGACAGCGAGGAGCGCGAGGAGTTCGCGCAGTTGCGGCGCGGCATGAGCGAGCGTGAGCTCGAGCGGATGGTCCGCACAGTGCGCCTGTCCGAATCGGTCGCGCCGACGCGGCCGCACCCCGGTGTCGAGACCCGCGGCGTGAACCTGGTCGCGGGCCCGTTCGCGTCGATGATGGATCGCGCCCGCGACGCCATCGTCGGCAAGGGTTAGGCCGGGCAGTGCCATGATGGTGTTCGGATACCACCTGGCCTGCGAGGAGTACGAGCCGAAAGAGCTGGTGCGCCAGGCTGTTCGCGCCGAAGCGGCCGGCTTCGACAGGCTGTGGATCTCCGACCACTTCCACCCGTGGAACGAGCAGCAGGGACAGAGCCCGTTCGTGTGGTCGGTGATCGGCGCGCTCTCGCAGGCGATCGACATCCCGGTGACCACGGCCGTGACCTGCCCGATCATGCGGATCCATCCGGTGATCCTCGCGCATGCCGCGGCCACGTCTTCGGTGCTGCACGAGGGACGGTTCGTACTCGGGCTGGGCACCGGTGAGGCGCTCAACGAGCACGTCACCGGGTGCAGGTGGCCGCCGTCGGCCGTGCGCCGGGAGATGCTCGAGGAGGCCGTGTTCGTCATCAGGGAATTGCTCACCGGCCGGCAGATCAACTTCCACGGAAAACATTTCACCGTCGAGAACGCGCGGATCTACACGGTGCCCGAGGAGCCGACGCCCCTGTACATCTCGGGATTCGGACCGCACTCGGCGCGGCTCGCCGGGCGGATCGGCGACGGCTTCCAATGCACCACACCCGAACGGGAACTGCTCGATGAGTTCCGCGACGGCGGCGGTGCGGGCAAGCCGACCCAGGCCGGGTTCAAGGTGTGCCACGCACCGACCCTCGACGCGGGCGTCGAACTCGCCCACCGGATCTGGCCGAACGAGCACCTGCCCGGCGAACTGGCCCAGGTGCTGCCCACGCCGGCCCACTTCGAACAGGCCTGCACACTGGTCCCGCGGTCCACGGTCGCCGAGTCGGTACCGTGCGGTCCGGACGCGAAACCGTTCGTCGACCGGATCCAGGACTACATCGGCGCCGGCTTCGACGAGGTGTACGTGCAGCAGGTCGGTCCCGACCAGGACGCGTTCTTCGACTTCTGGGAACAGCAGGTCGCGCCCGCGTTCACGGGAGGCCGGTGATCCCCGGTGACGGGCGCCGAGAACTACCTGCCGCGGGACCGGACGATCAGCGCCCTCGCGGCGGCGGCCCGGTGCTGTCAGGGCTGTCCGCTGTACGAGCCGGCGACCCAGACGGTCTTCGGGGAGGGGCTGGCGTCGGCCGCGCTGATGCTGATCGGCGAGCAACCCGGCGACCGCGAGGACCGGGCCGGCCAGCCGTTCGTGGGGCCTGCCGGGACACTGCTGCACCGGGCGCTCGACGACGCCGGGATCGACGCCGACCGGGTCTACCGCACGAACGCGGTCAAACACTTCACGTTCACCCGGCAGATCGGCGGCAAACGCCGTATCCATCAGCGGCCCAGCCGGACCGAGGTGGTCTCGTGCCGGCCGTGGCTGCTCGCCGAGATCGAGGCGCTGCGGCCGCAGGTCATCGTGTGTCTCGGCGCGACGGCGGCGCAATCGCTGTACGGTTCGGCCTTCCGGATCACCGCACACCGCGGGGAGGTGCTGCGGCTGCCCCGCGAGATCGGACCCACCGCGCGGTGCCCGGCACTTGTGGTCGTGACCATCCATCCGTCGGCGGTGCTGCGTGACCGCGACGAGGCCCGGCGCCGCGACGCCTATGACGCGTTCGTGGCGGACCTGCGCGGCGCGCGGAACCTGATCCCGGCGCGGGCCGGCTCGGGATCTCGCGGATGACGCGTTTGAGGTCGGCGCCGGCCGGGAAGACCGTGTGCGCGGCCACCAGCCGTGGTGATGCCCCTGTCTGCGATGACCAGACCCAGTCCGGACAGGGGCGTCGCGCCGCGGTCGGGCCGGGGCGGCAACAGTCGGTGCGCTGCACTCTGGTTTGACGCTCACGTGGCAGGGGTACCCGAAGGTCATGATCATCGTCATCATCGTGATCGTCCTGGTCATCCTGGCGATCGTCGCCGTCTTCGGATACACGCAGATCGGCAAGTGGCGCCGGTCCCGTTGGCCTGCAGAGGAAGAGACGGGGCAGCGCACGGGCCGTGACCCTGCCGACCGCTCCGACTGACCCGGGTACGGACACGACACCGGCCGGACGTGCGGAGGCGCGAAGGAGTGCACGATGCCAGACACCCGGTTCGCCGCGGGCAGGGCGGCGGTCGAGACCGTCAACGTCACCGGGCTCCTGGACCAGTTGCGGCGGTACGTGCGCGGTGAGGTGCGCTTCGACGACGCCGCCAAGGCCATGTACGCGAACGACGCCTCGAACTTCCGCCAGGTGCCCATCGGCGTGGTGGTGCCCAAGACGATCGACGACGTCGTCGAGACCGTCCGCGCCTGCCACGCGTACCGGGCGCCGGTGCTGTGTCGCGGCGGCGGGACCAGCCTGTCCGGCGAGACCGTCAACGTGGCCGTCGTCATCGACTTCTCCAAGTATCTCGACGAGATCACCGCCATCGACCCGCAGCGCCGGCTCGCGACCGTCCAGACCGGGGTGATCAACGAACAACTCAACAAGGCGACCGGCGTCCATGACCTCGTCTTCGGCCCGGACCCCTCCTCGCACTCGCGGTGCACCCTCGGCGGCAACCTCGGCAACAACTCCTGCGGGGTGCACTCCATCCAGGCCCACCTCTACGGCCCCGGCCCGCGCACCTCCGACAACACCCATGCGCTGGAGGTGCTCACCTACGACGGCGCGCGCTTCTGGGTGGGCAACGGCGAGGAGGACGACCTGCCGTCGATCATCGCGGCGGGCGGACGCAAGGGGGAGATCTACGCGCAACTGCGCGATCTGCGCGACGAGTACGCCGACGACATCCGCGCCGGCTTCCCCGACGTCGACACGCTGCCGCGCCGGGTGTCCGGATACAACCTCGACGAGCTGCTGCCGGAACGGGGATTCAACGTCGCCCGCGCGCTGGTGGGAACGGAGAGCACGTGCGCGGTGGTGCTCAACGCCACCGTCATGCTGACCCCGGCGATGAAACACTGCACCCTCGTGGTGGTGCAGTTCGACTCGATCGGCGAGGCCGGCGACGCGGCTCCGGCGATCATGCGGTGGCGCCCGATCGGGCTCGAGGTCGTCGACCACCTACTCGTACACGACCAGGAGCTGACCGGATCCAATGCGGCCGGGCGCGCCGCGCTGCCCCGGCCCGACTCGCACGGAGCCTGGCTGATGGTGCAGTTCGGTGCCGACCGGCCCGACGAGTCGTACACCCGGGCACAGGAATTCGTGGACTGGCTGCGAACCGAGTGCGGCTACGCAGCGGACCGGACGGTGATCGCCCGCAGCGTCCAGGACGGCGGCAACAGTGACGAGCTGTGGTCGATCCGTGAGGCCGGGCTCGGCTCGACGGCCTTCCCCGTCGACAGCGGCGACCACTGGCCCGGCTGGGAGGACTCCGCGGTGCCGCCCGATCGGGTCGGCGACTACGTGCGCGACCTGCAACGGCTCTACACCGACCACGGACTGCACGGCGCCATGTACGGGCACCTGGGCGAGGGGTGCATCCACTCGCGGATCGATTTCGATCTGCGTCACCACGACGGTCTGGTGAACTACCGCGGATTCCTCGAGGCGGCGGGCGATCTCGTCGCCTCTTACGGCGGCTCGATGTCCGGCGAGCACGGCGACGGCCAACAGCGAGCCGAACTGCTGGGAAAGCAGTACGGCCCGCGCCTCATCGAGGCCATGCGCAGGTTCAAGACCATCTGGGATCCCGACTGGAAGATGAACCCCGGCAAGGTAATCGACCCGTACCGCTTCGACGAGAACCTCAAACTGGGCGTCGACTACAACCCGGCGCGCCCGGCGGTGAAGTTCGCCTATGCGGAGGACCACGGCGACTTTGCGCACGCTGCGTTGCGCTGCGTCGGCGTCGGCAAATGCCGGGTGCCCGATGCGCAGACCACCATGTGCCCGAGCTACCAGGTGACCAGGGAGGAGAAGCACTCCACCCGCGGCCGGGCCAGGCTGCTGTTCGAGATGCTGCGCGGCGAGGTCATCACCGACGGATGGCAGTCGCGGGAGGTCGCCGACGCGCTCGATCTGTGCCTGTCGTGCAAGGGCTGCACCAACGACTGCCCCGTGAACGTCGACATGCCCACCTACAAGGCCGAGTTCCTCCACCATCACTACCGGTCGTGGCGTCGTTGGCGCTCCCGCAGCGCCTACGCGTTCGGCTTCATCGACCAGGCAGCGCGGGTCGCGTCGGCGATGCCGGAACTGGTCAACGCGGTGCTGCAGACGCCGACGACGGCGTTGGCGGCCAAGTTCGCCGGGGGCATCGACCGGCATCGGCCGCTGCCTGCCTTCGCGCCGATGACGGTGCAGCAGTGGTTCGCACGCCGCCGGGTCGTCAACCCCGGCGGGCCGCCGGTGGTGGTCTTCCCGGACACCTTCACCAACCATCTGCACACCGAGGTCGGTGTCGCGTGCATCGAGGCGATCGAGGCCGCCGGGTGGCGAGTGGTGATGCCGAGCGGGCACGTCTGCTGCGGTCGGCCGCTCTACGACTACGGCTTCCTCTCGGCGGCCGAGCGTTACCTGCACCACGTGCTCGACGCGTTGCGCGAGGACATCCGTGCCGGCACGCCGATCGTCGGACTCGAACCGAGTTGCCTGGCAGTCTTCAAGGACGAGCTGGGTAAGCTCCTGCCGCACGACGACGACGCGGAACGCCTGGCCCGCAACAGCTTCCATCTCGGCGAGTTCTTGACCGTGCACGACATCGAGGTGCCGAAGGTCCGCGGCGGAGGGCACGCGCTGCTGTGGGGGCACTGCCACCAGCGCGCCACCGGGGGTGTCGACGGCGACCAGCAGGTGCTCGAACGGATGGGCATGGACGTCGATCCGGTCTCGGGCGGATGCTGCGGCCTCGCCGGTTCGTGGGGCTTCGAGTCCGGCAGGTACGCGCTCTCGCTCGAGTGCGGTGAGCAGGCGCTGTTTCCCGCCGTGCGGGACGCGGACGCGGACACCTTGGTGGTCAGCAACGGCTTCTCCTGCCGCACCCAGATGGCGCATGCGGGTGTGGCGCAGGCGCTGCACCTCGGCCAGGTGCTGGCGATGGCCCGGGCCGGTGCACGCGGCGGGCACGACCCCGGCGACGCCGACGGCCGACCCGCCCCGGGATGGCCAGTGCGGACGGCGCGGACCGCCGGCCCGGTCGCGGCGGCAGCCGCGGCTGCCGCGGCCCTGACCTGGTCAGTGCTGCGGCAGCCGCGCTGAACCCGCCACCGCGGCAGCCGCGACGGCCCCGGCCGCGCCGGCGGTGCCGGTGAGCAGGCGGCGGTGACGGCTCAACCACATCTGTGCGCTGTGGCCGTGCGCCTGGTCGTCGAAGATCCCGTGCGCGCCGTGGTCGCCGCCGGCCGCCCCGTCGACCGGGCGCCACAGGTTCGCCGGACGTCCCGAGCCGACCGGCTGGTCGGTCTGCTGCGACTTGTATCCGCTGCGGGCGAGGTAGCGGTCCAGCAACGCCGGCGCGACACGCTGACCGAGGATGGTGGCGACGGTGCTCGCGCCCACCCAGTACTGCTTGCGACGCGGATGGTCGAGCGCATACAGGACGGCGCGGGCGGCGACCTCCGGCTGATAGATGGGCGGCACCGGTTGCGGGTGATGCGGCAGACGTGAGAGCACCCAGGAGAACTGGGGCGTGTTCAACGCCGGCATCTGCACCACGGTCACGTGCACGTTGCTGCGCTCGTGCAGCAGCTCGGTGCGCAGCGACTCGGTGAATCCGTTGATCGCATGCTTGGCGCCGCAGTACGCGGACTGCAGCGGGATGGCGCGCTCGCCGAGCGCCGACCCGACCTGCACGATCACCCCCTGCCCGCGCGGGCGCATGCGCTCAAGTGCCGCCATGGTGCCGTGCACGAAACCGAGGTAGCAGACATCGGTGACGCGGCGGTACTCCTGCGGTTCGATCTCGTGGAACGGCGCGAACACCGAGGTGAACGCGACGTTGATCCAGGCGTCGATCGGACCGAAGTGCTGCTCGATCCGCGTGGCGGCCTCCTCGACCGCGGTGGGATCCGCGACATCCGTGGGGATCGCCAGCGCCTCGCCTCCGGCGCTGCGGATCTCGTCGGCGGCCGCGTCCAGCCCGGCCTCGCCGCGCGCGAGCAGACCGACACGTGCTCCTCGCTCACCGAGCATCCGTGCGGTCGCGCGCCCGACGCCGGCGCTGGCCCCCGTGACCACCACGACCATGGGCCGGCCTGCCTGCGCTCGTCGATGCCTGATCATCGTTGCACTTCCTCACTGCCTCGAGAGTCCGTCCGCAGGCGTTCCGGCGCCGCGCACGCTTGCGTTCGAAGGTTCCCGGCGCGGCGGCGCGGCAAACGCCGATGATCGCGTTAGTGCAGGGCCCGCGCCGGGTATGCCGTCGGTAAGAATCGATCAAAGGCGGCGATGATGTGGTTCGACCAGTGGCTCGGCTCGGCGGCGTGCCCGGAGAGTGCGGCGTGGTTGGCGGCGCACACCGAGGCCGAACCCGCGCCCGACGCGGCGGGCCCGAGGGGTGGTGACGGTGCGGAACACGGCGGGCGACCGGACGAGCCGCGTGGACGCCGTTCCCGGCGCAGAGACACCCGACCGCCACGAGACGCCGACCGAACGTCTCGACCGTAACTGGTCGGCGCTGCTGCAGGAGTTGCGCGTCACCCAGACCGGAGTGCAACTGCTCACCGGCTTCCTGCTGACGTTGCCGTTCCAGGGGGCCGTCGGCGCGGTCGTGGCCGCGGCGCTGGCCGCAGCGGTGTTCGTCGGGCTGTGGGTGCTGCTCCCGTTGCTGCTGCGCGGCGTGCGCGACGGCGCGAACCCGTCCGTCAGCTCTGCAACGCTGATTCCAGGCTCGGATACACGTGCAGTTCGTCGCTGAGACCGGTCAGCTCGATCGGACGCGCGGTCGCCGGGCCGTCCGCGACCACGGCGAACGCGATCTCGGTGCCCGCCGCGTGGCGGCAGGCCGTGAGCATGGCCAGACCCGCCGACGCCAGGAAGGTGACAGCACTCAGGTCGATGACGATGCGTCGTGGGCGGTCCGCGAGCACCGCTTCGATGTCGCGTTGCAACCCGGGGGCCGCCACGATGTCGATCTCGCCGGACAGGGCGACCACGCGTGCCTCGCCGTCTGCTGTGACATAAGCGCCCGGGCCGGCCTCGGTCGGAGAGTCGGCGCCGTCTTGGTCACGCATCCCGGAAGTTGTCACGCCATCGATTGTGGCCCCACCGGGCGGGAACCGCCACACGGTTAGGCAGATGCGGCGGCGGGTAGTCCCGGTGCAACACGTAAGAAGTGGTCGCCGAACTGGGAGAAGAACATGATCACCCTGGGAATCATTCTGTTGATCATCGGATTCCTGATCAAGATTCCGGTGCTGTGGACGATCGGGATCATCATCGCGGTCATCGGAGGGATCCTGCTGTTGCTGGGTGCCCTGGGACACGCGGTCGGAGGCAGGACCCACTACTACTGATCCGGCAAAGACGGAGGTGACCGCATGTCCGGCGACGAATATGCACACGGCCCTACCGAGGGCGGAGACTACGAGCAGGTGATGGGCGCCGAACCCGCCGAGGGCCTCGACGAGGACACCCTCGCACTCGACCCCATGGAGGAAGGTCTCGAACCGCCCGAGCGGTGGGCGGCCGCCGACAAGTTCGGCGTCACCGCTGGTGAGCAACGCCGCGGTGAGACGCTGGATCAGCGGCTCGCGCAGGAGGAGCCCGACACCGTCGAGGAACGGGTCGGCGACGGCGTCGAACAGCCCGAGGATGCACGGGCGCGGGAGTACGCGGAGCAACTCGGCACGTCGGCCGACATGTCCGGAGGCTCGGTGGCGGAGTCGTTGCGCGAGCCCGACGGGGCCGAGCCGGCGCCGAAGGACGCGTTCTGATGACGTCGACCGGTCGGGACGGGCGCGAAAGGTAGGCTGAACGGCAAAGGGAGCGAGGAGGATCCATGTCGGCGGCCGATCGCACCGACGATCCCCGGTCACGGGTGGAGTTGCGGTTGGCTGCGGCCCCGGATCGGCTCCCCGTCGTCCGTGCCGCGGCAGAAGCGTTCGCATTGCTCGCGGGATTCGACATCGATGCTGTCGCCGACCTGAAACTGGCTGTGGACGAAGCGTGTTCGGAACTGGCGACTCGTGCGGCCGCCGGTACCGAGCTGACGTGCGTCTTCTCCTGCGAAAGCGGCGGCATGGGGGTGACGGTCTCCGCCGTCGTTTCCGCCCACGCCGGCGAGGCCCCCTTGGACAGCGGGTTCGGCTGGCACGTCCTGCGCACGCTGACCGACGAGGCGCGTGTTGGTCGTGAGGACGCCGGCGTCATGGTCATCGAGTTCGTCAAGCGACGGTAGACGATTCACCTTGTCGGGATGCGGGCACCTCGGTTTCCGCGATGCCCGGTTTGGGACTGTCACCACGGGACGACGGCGCCGTCCCAGGAGCAGAAGCTGCCACTCGGCCCGTCGTCGGGTAGCAGCGCCAGGTGCACGGCTGCCGCGGCGGCTTCGGCAGGGTCGCCGCCGTGGGTGGCGGCCGGGGTCAGGTTGGTGGCGCGCAGGCCGGGAGCGAGCGCGTTGACCTTGACTCCGTCGCCGGCCAACGCGTCCGCGTAGAAGACGGTCAGCGCGTTCAGCGCGGCCTTGGAGGAGCGGTACGCCGCGCCGTTGCCCCAGTTGTGGTGGTCGAACTGGGGATTGGGGAAGGTGCTCCACGTCAGTGACCCGGTGCCGCTGGAGACGTTCACGATCCGGGGGTGGGCCGACCGCCGCAGCAGGGGCAGGAAGGCGTTGGTGACCGCGACGACCCCGAAGACGTTCGTCTCGTAGGTGCGGCAGAACATGGCGACATCGGACTCCGTGGCCGGCGCGCCGCCCGGGTTGATGCCCACGTTGTTGACGAGCACGTCGAGTGCGGGGAGGTTCGCGGCGGCGGCGACGACGATGGTGAGTCCGGCGGCCAGCAATACACCGTCCTTGCCGACGAGCTCGAGCGTCTCGCCGCGGCCGTGCGGTTGCGCGGTGCCGGACTCGAGGACATCGGGGAGTTCGCCGGCGCGACCTTCGACTACCACGCGGCGCACCCGCAACTCGCCCGTCTGCTGCAGTGGGAGGGGCTCGGACAGGCGCCGACCGCGGACGAGCGGGCGCGAACAGACCATTATCGGGCGAAGGTGGAGAGCTTCGCCGCCGCGCAACGTAACGGGCTACTCGCCGGCGGGATCGACGCGGCGCACCTGGTGTTCGCACTCATCGCCCTCGCCGCCTGGTGGCAGACGGTCCCGCAGCTCGCGCAGATGATCACCGGTGCGCCGGCGGATGATGCCGCCGAACGGGAACGACGACGGGCGTTCGTCGTCGAGGCGGCCCGGCGGCTTGCCGCACCGCGCTGACCGCCGCAGGGTCGGTCATTCGGCGGTTCTGTGCGACCGGCGGAACCGGACGTGGATCTCTTGGGACTTCTTGCTCCGCTGTGCCGTCGCCTGCCGGGTGTAGGTCTTCCGATCCGCGTGGGCCAACTCCGCGGCGGCGTCGAAGGACGTCCCGGAAGGCCGGGGGTCTGATTCGTCGGCGAACGGGGAATCAGGGGATGAACACAGTCCACGGCGGAGGAGGGAATGCCATGCGTTTGAACCGAATGCTCACGGTGTCCGCGCTCGTGGCGGTGATGTTCGGCCCGGGGATGAGCGCGCCGGCCGGTGCGCGGGCGGCCGTGGTGAACCAACAGGATCGGGTGTTCCTGGTGGCCTCGCACCAGGGCGACATGGCCGAGATCCTGTCCGGGGCCGACGCCGCGGCGGCGGGTATGTGCCCGCAGGTACGACAGCTCGGCAGCATGCTCGTGGCCGACCACACCCGGCTCTACCAGCAGGGTGCGGCGGTGGCCGACGACCAAGCGGTGCTGCTGCCGCCGGTGCCGGACCCCGAGCAGACCGGGTTGGTGACCGAAACCGCACGGCGCCAGGGCGCGGACTTCGATCGGACGTGGCTGCGCATGCAGGAAGACTTCCATCTGCAGACGCTGCAGGCCGGCGCCCAGGAGGCCGCGGCGGGCAGTTCACCGCGGGTGACCGCACTCGCCCGCGCAACCGCCCCGGTCATCGACCACCACCTGACGCTGGTCCGGCAAGCGATGTCCCGGTGCTGAGTTCCTGTTGGGCGCGACCCGGCATCGCCGGTTTGGCGGGCTCGATGGAGGGTATTGACCCATAGTGTCGCGGCCAGTCGTAGCACGGAAGGAGACGGAAGGTGGCTCCGAAGGCAGTGGCCGCCGGTGTCGTGTTCGCCGGCCGGGCGGCTCTGTGCGTAGCTGCTGCGTTCGCGCTCGGGCCGGTCCCCGCCGCCGCGGCGCCGGCGCCGCCGCAATCCGGCGGTTGGTCGACGATGCGGGTGTATTCGGCCGCGATGGGCAGGCCGGTCGAACTGCAGGTGCTGCGGGCCGCGGATCCGGCCGTCCCCGCTCCGGTCCTGTACCTGCTCAACGGCGCCGACGGCGGGGTGGTCGGCGACGCGTCGACCTGGCAGAACAGCACCGACATCACGTCGTTCTTCGCCGGACGCCAGGTCAACGTCGTCACCGTGGTCGGCGGCGCGTACAGCTATTACACCGACTGGCTCCGCCCCGATCCGGTGCTCGGCGTCAACGAATGGTCCACCTTCTTGACCCGCGAGCTTCCGCCGGTGATGAACTCGGCTCTGGGTGCGAGCGGCCGCAATGCGATCGCCGGCCTGTCGATGTCGGCGACGTCGGTGCTGTCACTGGCCGAGCATTCCCACACCCTCGGTCCCGGCGCTGGGCCCCTGTACCAGGCTGTGGGTGCCTACTCCGGCTGTGCACAGACCTCGACGGCGCCCGGCGTGGACTATGTCCGGATGGTCGTACGCGGCAGGGGCGGCGGCGATGTGCAGAACATGTGGGGACCGATCGGCGGACCCGACTGGATCGCCCACGACCCGGCCCGCAATGCCGAGAACCTGCGCGGCACTGCGCTTTATGTCGCGTCCGGCTCCGGACTTCCCGGCCCGCACGACACCCTCGCGGATCCCGACGTCCACGGAAGCCCGGGAGCATTGGCGAACCAGGTCGGCGGCGGCGTCCTGGAGGCGGCGGTCGATCAATGCAATCATGCTCTCGCACAAGAACTCCGGGATATCCACATCCCCGCCACGTTCGACTTCACTCCGACGGGAACCCACTCGTGGGGCTACTGGCAGGACGACCTGCACAAGTCGTGGCCGATGATCGCCGCCGCCACCGGCACCGGCCGGTGACAACTGCTGCTCGGTCGCGCAGCAGCCCCGAACGTGTGGGAAGCGGCCGCGTGGATTGTCCGGCCGCGGATCCTGTCCCGGGCGAGCCCGGCTATTCGGCCAGTTCGGCTGCCTGCCGGCGTAATTCGTGAACCACGGCATCCGCCGACGCCGTCGCCGGTCCGGGCAGGCGCACCACGCTGATGCGCCGCCGCTCCTCCGGCACGCCGTCGACGGCGACGAGTCGTACGCCGGGAGGGAGCGCCGACCGCAGCGTCGAGGGGACGGTGGTGATGCCGGCCCCCGCGGCGACCAGGCTCAGTTTGGTCATCCAGTCGCGGGTCGCGTGCCGGATGCGGGGCCGACCGGCCAATCCCGGCCAGATGCCGAGCACCGGCTCGTCGATCCCGGCCGGGCTGCCGATCCATGTCTGCCCTGCGAGTTGATCGACGGTGACGCCCGGACTGCCGGCGAGCCGGCTGGTCTCCGGCACCGCCAGCGCCAGTCGGTCTTCCAGGAGCGGCTCGACCTGCAGCGGTGGGTCGTCGGTGTCCGGTGCGCGGTGCGGTGGCCGGGAAGACACAAGGGCGAGGTCGAGGGCACCGGTACGCAATGCCCGCAGCAGTGACGGGGTGGACGCCTCCCTGGTGGTGATGCGCAGGTGCGGGTGTTCACGACGCACGGCCGCGAGGGAGCGGGCGACGAGCACAGCGCCGGCAGAGGGGAAGAACCCGAGCCGCACGCGGCCGACATCGTCTGTCGTGCCGCGCAGTTCCCGCTCGGCGCTCGCGAGTGCGTCGAGAGCGACGAGGCCGTGGCGCAGCAGGGTGTGCCCGGCGGAGGTCGGCCGCACCCCGCCAGAGTGACGGTCGAACAGCCGGGACCCGGCGGCCTGCTCGAGTGCGGCGACCTGCCGGGAGACCGCCGACTGCGTGTAGCCCAGTGCATCTGCCGCGGCGGTGAAGGAGCCGCGCTCGGCCACCTCACGCAGCACCCGTAACCCCGTGAGCGTGAACTCCATGAGAATTCATCATATCGGGTATGCGATACATTCGCTGTACGCATGGCGTCGGGACTTCTAGCGTCGATGGCGTGAACGACGAAACCGCCACGGCCGCTTGCCAGGAAGGGAACGAACCATGCCGTTGATCAACGTCTACCTCCGCCGGGGTACCACCCCCGAGTACCGCCGTCTCGTCTCCGAGGCCCTGCACAGGTCCATGGTCGATGTCCTGGGGATTCCGCAGGACGACCAGTTCCATGTCTTCCACGAGGTCCCGCCCGAGGATCTCGTCGTCCAACCGGTCGCCTTCGGCCTGCGGCGCGGTGAGCGCACCATGTTCATCCAGCTCTCGTTCAACGAGCGGCCTCCGGAGCACAAGCACGCGCTGTTCCGGGCGATCGTGGCCAACCTGCACCTGTATGCCGACGTGCCCGAGGAGGACATCATGATGGTGGTGTTCGAAACCGCCCGCGAGAACTGGTGGGCCGCCGGTCGGGTCATCGACCCCGTGACCGGCTACGACGAGCGGATGACCGGGTCCGCTGCCGACGCGGATCGCTGTGCGACCGATGGAGTCACGCTAGGCTGACCGGGAGCCAGTTCCGAAACGGTGGGTCCGCCCACCTGCGCGGGAAGCGGGTGCACGATGATCGAACCGGCAGGTGAGCGGGCCCCGGCGGCGGTCGACGCCCCCGTGGGAGCGGGACGGACGGCGCGGCCGCCCGACGAGTCCCTGCTCCCGCAGATCGTCGATCACCTGCGGCGCAACCGCACGGCGCTGCGGGAGGAATGGTCGCGCCGCATCACCGATGCACAACTGCTCACCGCCATGAGCCCGGAGGAGCTGTTCTCGGAGGCGACGTCGGTCTACGACAACTATGTCGAGGTGCTCGAGACCGGCAGCGTGGAAGCCCTCCAGGACTACGCGCGGGACCTGTCCGAGCGGATCATCCCGCGCGGGGTGCAGACCGACGAGGTGCTCGGCATCGTGCTGCTGCTGCGGGACGTGCTGGCGCGCTCGCTCTTCGAGAAGTATCAGCAGGATTTCGACCGGCTCAACATCGTGCTCGACGTCTACGAGCCGGCGGCCAATCGCATCGCGAACACCGTGGGTGTGAGCTTCGTCGAGGAGCGCGAACGGATCATCCGGCAGCAGCAGGAGGCGATCCGCGAGCTGTCGACGCCGGTACTGCAGGTGCGCGAGCAGCTGCTGATCCTGCCGATCATCGGTGTCCTGGACGGGCAGCGGGCCCGGCAGCTGACCGAGCAGCTGCTGCTGGGCATTCGGGCCAACCGCGCGAAGGTCGTCGTCATCGACGTCACCGGCGTGCCCGCGATCGACTCGACCGTCGCGAACTACCTGGTCCAGACGGTCGACGCCTCGCGGCTGATGGGCGCGAACGTCATCATCACCGGTTTGTCCGCGGAGATCGCGCTGACCCTGGTCACCATCGGGCTGGACCTGTCGAAGATGAACGCCGTCGGTGACCTGCAGGGCGGCATCGAAGAGGCCGAACGGATGCTCGGCTACGTGGTCAGCCGGGACGGCGGCTCGCTGCCGGAAGCCCACTGAAGCACCCGACCGTGAGAGGTTCCGATCGTGCCGGTGCCGATCCTGAAGCAGGGCCCGTACCTGTTCGCGACCGTGCAGGACGCGTTCACCGACCGAGACGCCCGCCGTCTCCAGACCGACCTGATGGCACAGGTCGGTCGCTACCGATCACACGGGATCGTGCTGGACGTCACCGCGCTCGACGTGATGGATTCCTTTGCGGCACGGACCATTCAGACCATCGCACATTCCACCCGGCTGCTCGGGGCGGACACCGTCGTGGTCGGGTTGCAACCGGTGGTGGCGCTCGCGATGGTGCAGCTGGGCCTGACCCTGACGAACCTGAGGACGTCGCTGGACCTCGACCAGGGCCTCGCCCTGCTCGACGGGCTGCGGAACCGACGGCCGGGCGGGCACCGCGATGGCCGGTGAGCGCACGGTCGAGGTCCGCGACGTCGACGACATCGTCACCGCGCGCCGCGCAGGTCACGCGCTGGCGGTCGAACTGGGGTTCTCGCTCACGGACGTGACGATGGTGGCGACGGCCATCTCGGAGATCGCCCGCAACATCACGACCTACGCGTCGAGCGGTGGCATCCACTTCACCGTCGAGGACTGCGAGGGACGCAAGGCGTTGATGATCGAGGCGCGGGACGACGGGCCGGGGATCGCCGACGTCGACCTCGCGATGGAGGACGGGTACTCGACCGGCGGCGGACTGGGGCTGGGCCTGCCCGGGGCGCGCCGGCTGATGGACCGATTCGAGGTTCGATCCGCACCGGAAACGGGAACGCTGGTGCGCATGTGGAAGTGGATCCCCTCCGATGCATGACTCCGGGCGTTTCGGCGACATCGAGTGGGCGGTGGTCACCGAACCGCTCGCCGGGCAGCCGGTGTCCGGCGACCACTGGGTGGTGCGTGATGTCGGCGACGGGGCTGTGCTCGCCGCCGTCGCGGACGGGCTGGGCCACGGACCCGAGGCGGCGGGCGCGGCCCGGCTCGTCGACGACGTGCTGTCGCAATACCACGGCGAACAGCCCGACCGGCTGTTGCGACGGTGCCACCGCGCGTTGTCCGGCAGCCGCGGCGCCGCGGTGTCCGTGGGCCGGCTCCAACCCGACGAGCGCTGCGTCGTCTGCGCCGGGGTCGGAAACGTCTGCGCCGGCGTGATCGGCACGCGACCGGAGGGTGTCGGGTGGCTGGCGAATCCACCCGCCGACGCGGGGATCGTGGGCGCCCGCATGCCCGGCGGCGTCCGCGTCAACCCGCTGGTGATGCGCGTCGGCGATCTGTTCGTGCTGGCGACCGACGGGGTGGCGACCGCGCTGCCCGAGCATGTCCGCCTGGGCCTGCCGATCGACGAGATCGCGCGTGCGCTGTTCGACGGGGCGGCGCGCACCGATCGGGACGACGCGCTGGTGCTGGTCTGCCGGATCCGGGGGGCCTCGCGGTGAACGATCACGGCCTCGACTTCCGGAGCGCGTACGCACAGGCGCTCACCGAGTATCTCGACACCCCAGGCGAACAGACCCTCGCGACGGGGTTCGACCTCGGCAGGCAGGCATTGGCGGACGGGATCGGCGTCCTCGAGGTGGTCGAGGAACATTTCCGCCTGCTCGAGAGTCACCACGCGGAGGCCGGCCGGTCCGCAGGTGGCGCCGAGCCGGTGCACCTGGAATTCCTCATGCAGACCCTGGCCCCGTTGGATGTCGCCTCGCGCGGCTTCCTGCCCGGGGCGCGCGGATTGCGGCGGCAACGGGCCCGCGCAGACGAGTTGGCAGCCACCGACCGGTTCCGGCGCGCGCTGGTCGGCGCCCTGCAGGAGGGCTTCTTCGTCGCCGACAGCGACCGTTGCATCATCGAGGTGAACGCTGCGTTCGGCGAGCTCACCGGATACGGCGCCGACGGATTGCCGTACCACTGGCCGCATCCGTGGCTGGGTGATGAGGCCGCGACTTCGGAGATGACCGCGCACCTGCGCGCCGACCGCCGGCAGTCGACGATGCCGATACGACATCGCGACGGCCGTGCCCTGTGGATGGCGGTGAACACCAACTCGATCGGTGTCTTCGCCGGGCACGAGGGCACGGTGGTCGGCACGATGCGGGACGTCACCGCCGATCGGGCGGCACGGGCGCGGGAGCAGTTGAGCGCGCGGTTGTCCGACGAGCTGAGCGCGGCCACCACGATTGCCGATGTGCTGTCGTCGGGACTGCGGGAAGGACGGGCCGCGCTGGGCGCGTCGGCGGCGGTGGCGGCATGGTGGACAGGCGGCGAGGAGCAACCGGCGACCGCGCAGGCGGACCCGGAGTCGCCGTCGTGCTGGGCCGAGCTGGCGGCGCCGGTGCGGACGGTACTCGAACAGGTCCGGCGCAGGCCCACCCTGACGGTGACGACGGTGCCGGCGGACGGGCATCCCGGCTACGTGGCCGGACTCGCCGCGCCGGTCGGCATCGGCGGTGACTGTGCGGTGTACTTCGCGTTCACCGAGGAACGACGGTCGCAGGCCGACGACCGGGCGTTGATGGTGCTGCTGCTCGGTCACCTGTCGATCGCGATGCAGCGGGCCCGCAGTTTCGACGACGTCAGACGCACCTCGCTGACCCTGCAACGCGCCATGCTCGGCGAGCTGGACCCGTCGCCGTGGTTCGCCGTGCGGTACGAGCCCACGGTGCCCCCGCTGGAGATCGGCGGCGACTGGTACGACGTCCTACCGCTGTTGTCGGACCGATTCGGCATCGTCGTCGGCGACTGCGTGGGGCGGGGCCTGGCGGCCGCGGCGGTGATGGGGCAGCTGCGGGCGTCGTGCCGGGCGCTGCTCGCCCGCGGGGTCAGTCCCGGCCAGGTGATCGACGATCTCGACCTGGTTGCGGCGCATGTTCCCGGGGCGGCGTGCTCGACCGTGTTCGTGGCCGTTCTCGATGCCCGGACCGCGACGGTCCAGTACAGCTCGGCGGGGCACGTCCCGCCGATGGTGATCGGGCCGGAATCTCCGGTTCGGCTCCTCGACGCCGCGGCATCGGTGCCGCTGGCCACTTTCGACCGCTCGCCGCGACCGCAGGCGACCGCCGTACTGGCGCCCGGCGCCACCCTGCTCATGTACACCGATGGCCTGGTGGAACGGCGCACCGAGGACATCGACACCGGCATCAACGCCGTGATGCAGGCGCTGGCGAGCCGGGACCGCGACTCCCCGGGCGTGGTGGCCGACTCCGTCCTGGAATCCCGTCGCCCGGCGGTCGGCTACGACGACGACGTCGCGCTCCTGGTCTACCGGCAGCCGCCGGACCCGCTGGCCGTCGACTGTCCGGCGACCGCGGACCGGCTCGCCGGCGTGCGTCAGGAGACGGCTCGCTGGCTCGGGCTCGCCGCGGTGCCGCCCGCCGTCGCCGCCGACTTCGTGTTCGCGATCAACGAGGCGTGCACCAACGCCGTGGAACACGCCTATCGCGATCGACCTCCCGGGCCGATGTCGGTCCGCCTGCGCGCGGACGGCGACGCCGTCGACGCGGAGATCTGCGACACCGGGCGCTGGCAGCCGATCCGGCCGTCGACCACCCGGGGCCGCGGGTTGGCGTTGATGCGGGCGCTGTGTCAGCGGGTGGAGGTGAGCACCGACGGCCGAGGTACCACAGTCCGGTTGACGTTGAGGCGTCCGGCTCCCCGCTTTCGCGGGCCGGTTGGCGGCTGATCTGGAACGCCCTTCGCGTCACGGCGTTCGTTTCGCGGGCCGGTCGTGCGGGTACCCGGTCCCATGAAGCGTTCAGCGGCCGCCACGGGCCGAGCCGACGTCATCGGTGTCCGTCACGGGCGTCCGAGTGTCCGCTCAGGGCTGCTCAATCTCGGTGTACGGATGACGGTCAAGCCGCTGATCCGGGCATGGGCGATGGTGCCGCAATGGGATTGGCCGACCGGCCTGCTCGACATGTTGGCGGGGTCGCTGCCGCACCCGGCGTCGGCGATGATCGATCCGGTCGACCTGGGTTCCTGTGCGGCCGAGTGGATCCGCGCGGAGGCCGTCGACACCGACCGTGCGGTGCTGTATCTGCACGGCGGGGCGTTCATGGCTTGCGGACTGAACACCCACCGATCGGTGGCGCTGCGGATGTCGGCCGCCGTGTCCGGGGCTGTGCTCAACGTGGACTACCGGATGCTGCCCAAACACGCGATCGCCTGTGCGGTCGAGGACGCTCTCGCGGGCTACCGGTGGCTGCTCGGCATCGGCTACAAGGGGCCCGACATCGTGATCGCGGGTGATTCCGCGGGCGGATACCTCGCATTCGAGGCGGTGCTCGCGCTGCGCGCGGCCGGTTTGCCGGCACCCGCCTGCCTGGTGACGTTCTCGCCGCTCACCGATGTGGGGGACATGGCGCGAAAGCAGCGCGGCCCCAAGGCCCGTGAGTGCCCGCTGCTGCCGGTGGAGGCGCTCGACGCGTTCACGCGCTACATCGAGCGGGCGCATCGGCGCCTGTGCGTGGACGGCAGCCCGGGCCCGCTCGCGAACCCGGTCGAGGAGGACCTCTCAGGTATGCCACCGGTGATGATCCAGGCTGGCAGCGACGAGATGCTGATCGGGGACGCCGAGTTGATGGCATGCCGCCTGCGCCGGGCCGACATACGCTGCGACCTGCACGTCTGGGACGGTCAGATGCACGCGTTCCCCGCGGTAACCGGGGCGATACCCGAAAGCCTGCGGGCGATGGACCTGGTCGGCGACTTCGTCGCCGACGTCACGAACAGCCGCCGACAGCCGGTGCGTGCCTCGTGAGCGGTGCGGGGCCGCAACGCAACTCGCGTGCGCGACGGGGCCGGCGCAGGCGCTGTGTCAGCGTAGGCGCCGGGTCAACGCAGGCACTGGGCCAACATCTCGAGCGCGCGCACGGTGGTCCGTGCGACGACGGCCTCGGGGCCGCCGGAGAAGTGCTGAGGTTCGGTCGTCACGGTGCCCCGATCGAATAACCCGAACCAGACGGTGCCCGGGTCGTGGCCGTCCTGCGGATCGGGGCCTCCGGATCCCGTCACGGCGACGAGCAGGTCGGCACCGAGCAGTCGGGCGGCACCGGTGGCCATCGCCCGCGCGCTGTCCTGCGAGACGACCGGGCCCACCGGCACGCCGAGCAATCCGTACTTGACCTCCCGCGAGTAGGCGACGATGCCGCCGCGGTACCACTGGGACGCGGAGGGCGCGGCGGCGAGCAGGCACGAGATCCGCCCGCCGGTGAGCGACTCGGCCGTGCCCACGGTCACTTCTTCCCGCTGGGCCGCCGCCGAGACCTCCGCGGCCAACTCGGATGCAGTATCGGGGGCACCCATGCGGCACCCAGCTCACGCGTCGTGACCGGCGGACAGTCCCTCGACGTCCGACGCACTCAACGAGGCTGTGGCCCCGTCGACCCCGGCCCCGTCGACCCCGGCCCCGTCGACGCTGCCGCGGAGGAAGCCCAGCAGGAATCCGACGTGATCGCCCAGCGGCCACTGTTGCAGCACGCGGCCGACGAACCAGGACGGCACCGCGTCGAGGACCGGCACCCCGTCGACGCGCGACCACGAACAGTGGTCGAACTTGTCCATCTCGTCGCCGGTGTGCTCGCCGAACAAGCGTGCCAGGTCGAGTTGGCCACGACCGAGTGTGTGCACGGCGATCCGGTCGGCCGCGCAGGCCACCCGAAAGGTGGCATTGGCCGGCGAGATCGCGACGAGGTAGCGCAGCGGGTCCATGCTCACCTGTGCGGAGAACTCGACGAGGCAGCCGGCAGCAGCGTCGCCGGTGGCGGTCGTCACCACGACCATCGGTGGGTCCATCCGTGAGAGCGCTTCGGCTGCACCGAGTTCGGTGGCCGCAGGCGGGAGGGCGGGTCGGTTCGGCGTCTGCTCTTGCCGGGTGGTGGTGAGCATCGAGACGGCTCCTTCGTTCCGGGACGCGCTCCGCATCCCCGGTCCGGCTACCCGGTTCGGCGGTGGATCTAACCTGCCGGCGGCGACTCGGAGGTCACGGCGTTGGACGCTCCCGGGTCCTCGCGTGGCGCCTGCCGCTCAACCGGGGGAGGACGTCCCACGGCCGGATGCGAGTCCGCCGAGGACATCGCCCCACTCGCGGCGCACGGCGCGGCGGCCGGCCGCGTTCTCGGCGCACTCCGACCCGGTGGCCGCATCGATCAGCGCGCGCGCCACCGTCAACACCGCGATCCGGTTGCGTTTGGCGACCTCCACGAGCTTCGCGAACGCCTGATCCGGGTCGCATCCGGTGGCGGCGACCACGATCCCCTTGGCCATGTCGAGGGTCGCACGGGTTCGGCGGGATTCCGGTGCGACCGCGTGCGCGGCGCGCCCTCGCACCTGGGCGGGCAGATTCGTCATGCCGACACACCTCCTGCCCCGGCTGTACCCGCGCGACGGCGGTGCCCAAACCCCGCTCCCGGTTTCGCGGCGAGGGTTCGGTGGTACCGCTCCGTGGTACCGCAGTGCGCAAGCAAACCCCCAGGGAGGGCAGCCATGGCGGAAACATCCGGGCCGACCGACAATCGCAACGACGAACCGATCGCGCAGCAGGCGCAGGTCGGCGACCGGATCGCTCCCACCGACGCGGTGAACCCGTCCGCCGAGCCCGGTTCGTGCTGGGCGGTGGTACGGCTGCTGCCGCAGGGCGCGGTGCTCGCCGAGCGGGACGGCGAGGTCCGCGAGTTTGCCTCCGCCTCGTTCATCGTGGTCGACCCGTAATCGTGCTGTGCTGCGGCTGCCACGGGCGCCGCAGCGGTCAGTGATCCGGTGGGTGGCCGCGTTCAACTGCGCGGGCGAGGGCCGGCAATCCCTCCTCGTCGGCGAAGTGCAACAGCGGCTCGAAGCCGCCGGCCTGGAGACAGGCGTCTGTCCGGACGACACAGGCGCAGGCGAGGAAGCCCAACACCCTCGGGCCGGGCAGGCGGGCAGGCCGGTCGGCCGAGTGCGCTCCGGTTGCGCGCTCCGGTTGCGCCTCGAGCAGTTCCTCTGCGTCGTCCAGGTGACCTGCGGCCCAACAGGAGTCGTCATCGTAGAAGGCGACATGGCGCGTGCCGGCACCGCGGACTCCGGTGGTGCGGGCGGCTGATCCGAGGTTGCGGCCCAGCGCGACCACCCTCACCGCGGGCGCGAAGTCCGTGCCGCCGCGACGGTGTCGTCGACCGAGCCGTTGTCCACGACGACGACCGGGGTGTCCGGCGCCCCCAGCAACTCGCCGAGCGTGCGCCGGCGCGCCGGGTGTTTTGCGAGCACACGCGCCGGGCATGCCCACGCCACGAATGCCGTGCCCGTCCCCACCGTCCGCTCGCCGCTGGCCGGCGACCCGCACTCACGCGTTGCGGCGCATTCGTCCGGGGCCGTCGGCCGCGTCCGACAGGTCCGCCGGGATCGCCGACGCGCGGGGCCTGCACAGCGCCACCGATCCGGACGTGCCGGCCAAACCGCGGGCCCCAGCGGCCGGACCGCGTGGCGATTGCCGGTTCGAGGTGCGGGTACCCGGCGGTTGCCCGTATCGACTGGACCGAGGAGCGAGATGAACCACAGCAAGGATGTGATCGAGCAGGTGACCGCCCGCGCCGAGGCGGAGGCCGACCGCTATCGCGGCGACGAGGTCAGACCGCTCGGCGGTTACGTCGTGATCATCGGCGTGTATTCGGCGCTGGTGGCCGTCGCGGCGACGATGGCCGCGCTGACCGGGCGTCGGCTGCCCGAACGGTGGTCGGTGCAGGACCTGGTGACGGTGGCGCTCGGCACACACAAGTTGTCGCGGACGATCTCTAAGGACGCGGTCACCAGTCCGCTGCGCGCGCCGTTCACCGAGTACGAGGGCACGTCCGCGCCGTCGGAGGTGCGCGAGGAGGTCCGTGCGACCGGCGGGCTCCGGCACAGCCTGGGCGAACTGCTCTCGTGCCCGTTCTGCCTGGACATGTGGGTGGCGACCGCGTTCACGTTCGGGATGGTCTTCGCCCCCCGGCCCACCCGTCTGGTTGCCGGCACCTTCTCGGTGCTCGCCGGGGCGGATTTCCTACAGTTCGCCTACGCCGGCGCCCAGCAGTCGCCGAGCTGACACCCCGGCCCGGACGCGCCGGACAGGCGTCAGACGGGGCCGGGACGGGGCACGGCGATCAGTGTCTCCGCTTCCTCGCGCGAATCCACCACCACGGCGACCGTCGAAGCGAGCGGCCCGGAGAGTTCCTCGGCGACCGCGCGGGCTCGTGACAGCACCCGTGGTCCCGCTCCGCTACACAGCACCGCATACTCGGCCGGGCCCAGACGGCCGAGCACGTCGCGCGGCTCGAGGTGCGCGCGCAGCCGCGCCTCGAGCAGGCGGCCGGTGAGCCGGCGGGCCAGGCGGTCGTCGCGGGGGAGACGGGCCTGCTCGGTCGCCGCATCGGTCAAGCCGATGTGCACGACCGCGACCTGGATCCGCCCCGCCGCGGACCGCTCCACGGCGGTCTCGACCAGTTCGACGAAGCGGGATCGGTCGACGGGTCCGACCGCACCGGGTTGGACGAGATCGCGGCCGTCCCCGGCGGATGGCGGATCGGTCCCCGGGCCGAAGACGTGTCGCTGCGCACTCACAGAAGAGGCACCCACCGGGGTCACGTTACGCCCGCCGCCGCCCGTTTCGGGCCGCTCACAGCAGTCTTTACGGCTTTGCCGTGTGCCCGGATCGCCGCGTCGCCGCGGACCGGCACCGCATCTGCACGGGGTCAGGCACCGGCTCGGGCTCCGGCTGAGGTGGGGCGGGGTCAGGTCCCGGACCCGGCGGGGAGCCGGGCTGCGGACCGTGGGGTACCGGGTCGGGGCTGGGCTCGTTCGGCGTTGGGTGCGGATGGCCCCGGGGCGTGAGGAACTGTGTTCCACGTTCTCGGCTGACCGCGTGTGGTGGTCGATCGGTCCATGGCGTCGTCCTACGTTCGTGGATGTGTACGTCGGCCTTCGTGATACCCGAAGTCCTGCGCGACAAACGAGACACGGCGTCGCCCCACGTCGAGCTGTTTCGTTTCGCCGCTGCCGTGCCGGGTATCCCGCGCCGTGTCCGAACCGAACGGGAGGTTGGTCATGCCCAAGGCAACCAAGGGCGGTCAGGCGAGGCAGAGCGAGCTGCCGAGCACACTGAAGAGGTCCGGCGGCAAGGCGCAGCGCACGTTCGCAAAGGCGCACGATTCGGCGGCCGAGGAGTACGGCAGCGAACAGTGCGCCCACCGCGTCGCCTACGCCGCGCTCAAGCACAGCTTCGAGAAGGTCGGCGACCACTGGGAGCCGAAGGACAAGCGCGGTCCGTCTGATCAGCGCGCCCTCAGCGGCGGCCCGAACGCCTCCGGCAAGTCGGCCGAGGGCGTCGATGCCAATGCGAGCAAGGAACATCTTCTCGGTATCGCGCGCCGCCTCGACATCCATGGACGGTCGACGATGCGGAAGGCCGAGTTGGTCGACGCGATCAAGAAGGAGAACCGGCGAGAGCGCGGAAAGTGATGTCAGGCGGGTACCGACGAGGCGTCCCGGTCCCACACGCGATGGTGTGAGAGCAACTCCAGCAGCTCCTCGGCTATCGGTGCGGGATCGACGGACGCGCTGTCGGGCGCGGTGACCACGCCGGTGACCTTGGTGACCGTGGCGGTGTCGACCGCCGGTAGCCCGGCATGCGCGAGCAACTCGGTGCCCTCGCCCAACGCCGCGATCGGCTTGAGATGACGGTATGCCTCCGCCACGAAATGCGTTGCGTAGCCGTCAGACTGCAGAGTCTCGGTGCTGCCCGCGCCGCCTGCGACGAGCACGGCGTCGTAGAGCACCGAGGCCATGGTGTCGATCGCACGGTCGACGTCGAGCGCCGCACCGTCGGTGGCCTCGAGTTCGCCCTCGTGCGGTCCGAGGATCTCGGTGACGACGCCGCGGTCGTGCAGCAGGGTGATCACCCCGCGCACCGTCTCGGCATCGACCCCGTCGGCCGCGAGCACCGCGACCTTGCGGGTCTGCACTGGGCAGGCTTCGCCGCGGATCTGCGACAACGCGGGCGACCGTTCCTCGGTGGCCGGGCCGTCGGACTTCGGGGCCGGTAGGCCCAGCCCGGCCGCGACCCGCTCGGCCAGCGTCGGGTCGATCCGGCCGAGATGGTCGACGACGCGCACCCGCACCAACTCCTCACGCACCTTGCCCAGCTCGAAGCGGAAGGCCGCGACGATGTGGTCGGCCTCGGGCTCGGTCATGCTGTTCCAGAACAGCGAGCACTGCGAATAATGGTCGGCGAAGCTCTCGCTGCGGCGCCGGATCTTGTGGCCCTCGACCCGCTCGGCGTAGTGGCGGTACGTGTCCTCGTCCGCCATCGCCGGACACCCGCCGCCGATCGAGTTGTCCGAATAGCTGGTGCGGCCCACATGGATCCGCTGCTGGCCGTAGCCGTCACGCTGGTTGGAGACCACGTCGGCGACCGGCCGGTTCACCGGAAGCTGCGAGAAGTTCGGCCCACCGAGCCGGATCAGCTGGGTGTCGAGGTACGAGAAGTTGCGCGCCTGCAGCAGCGGGTCGTTGGTGAAGTCGATGCCGGGCACGACGTTCGCGGTGTGGAAGGCGACCTGCTCGGTCTCGGCAAAGAAGTTGTCGGGATTGCGGTTGAGCACCATGCGTCCGACCGGTCGCACCGGGACCTGTTCCTCCGGGATGATCTTCGTGGCGTCGAGCAGGTCGAAGTCGAACGCGCTCTCGTCCGCCTCGTCGACGAGTTGGACGCCGAGTTCCCACTCGGGGTAATCGCCGCCGGCGATCGCGTCCCACAGGTCGCGGCGGTTGAAGTCCGGGTCCGCGCCCGCGACCTTCTGGCACTCCTCCCAGATCAGCGAGTGCGTGCCCAGTTTCGGCCGCCAGTGGAACTTCACGAACGTGCCGCGCCCCTGCGCGTCGACCAGCCGGAAGGTGTGCACCCCGAAGCCCTGCATCATCCGGTAACTGCGCGGCAGTGCACGGTCGGACATCAGCCACATCACCGTGTGCAGCGTCTCCGGCTGCAGGGACACGAAGTCCCAGAAGGTGTCGTGCGCCGACTGCGCCTGCGGTATCTCGTTGTCCGGCTCCGGCTTCACCGCGTGCACGAGGTCGGGGAACTTGATGCCGTCCTGGATGAAGAACACCGGGAAGTTGTTGCCGACGAGATCGTAGTTGCCCTGCTCGGTGTAGAACTTCGTCGCGAACCCACGTACATCGCGCACCGTGTCCGCCGATCCTCGTGATCCGGCGACGGTCGAGAAGCGCACGAACACCGGGGTTTCGACGTCCGGATCGGTCAGGAACCGGGCGCAGGTGTAGCCGGCCAGCCGGTCGTCGTACGCGCGAAACGTGCCGTAGGCGCCCGCGCCGCGGGCGTGGACCACCCGCTCGGGGATGCGCTCGTGGTCGAAGTGGGTGAGCTTCTCGCGCGTGTGGAAGTCCTCGAGGAGGGTCGGGCCGCGGTCCCCGACGGACAACGAGTTGTCGGTGTCGTCGATGCGGACGCCCTGCTGGGTGGTCAGGTGCCGATCGGACGGGTCGATCCGGTCACCGGCAAGTCGGATGTGCTTCGGATCGTCGGTCTGTCGCGCCATGATGTGCCTTCCCGTGAGCGTCGTCTTGCGGGCCGCCGTGGTCCCGGCGCACCGTGGACAGGCGTTCCCGCCGGGGCGTCCGGGCAAACGTGCGGCCGATATTCGCCCCGGCGCGTCCGCGCGGCCGAGGCGTGCGCCGGTTTACGGGCCGTCCCGAACGGGAAGACCTCCGGTGTTCAGAGTCCTGCCCAGGAGGGGCCGGCACGGTGAGTCGGATCCGAGATGAGAATTCTTTCTGCGGTACTGCTGGTGTGGTTGATCATCGGCGCGGTAGCGGCCGGCCAGCGTGGCTACTACTCGAGTTCCCCGGCCAACTGTGCCGGTGTGGGAACGATCGTGGTGACCATCTTGGCGGGGCCGTTGAACTATGTCGGCGTGAATCCGCAGGTGAAGAATTGCCAGTTGCCCCAGCCGAGCCGGTGAGCACGATGCCGACTCAGTGTTGCGACTCCTCGGCCCAGGCGACGTCCTCGCCGCTGTCGTCGAGCAGCAGAGCGACGGAATCGGCGCCGAGTTCGGCCGTGACCGTGAGCCAATAGGTTTCGTCAGGTGCCCACCCCGCGATGACGCTCGCCGTGCCGGCCTCGACCTCGATCGCGGCGCCCGCAGCGGCCAGGTATCCCGCGACAGTGAGGTGAACGCCCGAGTATTCGTCCGCGAGCCGCGCCCAGTCGGGGACGACCCAGCTGCCGGTCCGGCCGGTCGCCCGGTACCAGTCGTGCCGCTTCTGCGCGGTGACCTCGACGGGGAACCGTCGGCAGAGTGCGGCCCACGCCTGTGCACCGTCGACCTCATACACGCGCGCGTCCGGCGGGAGACTCACCCGGCGAGCGGCGGCGCGTGTCCAGCCCATGCTGTCCTCGACGAACCACAGCTGCGCCGGCGTCCCGTCGAACACCGTCCGCGTCGAACAGAGCACGGGGGTATCGACCACCACTCGGCAGACCAGTTCGCCGCAGGGTTCGTCGGGCGTTCCCGTTCGGCCCGGATCTCCTCGTCGACGACCCGAGCGTGCCAGTCGCGCAGCCGTTCTGCGGCAGTCGAATCCGCAAAGTCGGCGCCGTCGTCTTCCCAGGTCACCGACCACTGGTCGTCCGTCGCAAGCGGCTCCGTCCACCACTGCGACAGCGGCGACCGTGTGATGTGCTCGGCGATCCGTCGGAGCTCGCGCCGCACGGGCTCGGCGGCGGCCAGGAGGTCCTCGCCGTCCGGTTCCTCCCAGTAGCGGGCCGCATCCGTCGCGCCGGTGACCGCCGAGCGCAGCGCCGCCGCGGTCACCTCGGGAAGCGGCACCTCGGCCAGTCGACGGGCCACCTCGCCCGGGGCGACGACGGTCTGGCGAACCTCGTCCGCGCCGGGGCCGAGCAGCGTCACCGAGTCCGGTGCGAGGTGATGGGCGGCGAGGAAGACCGCGGAGCAGAACGCGTCGTCGTTCCACTCCGGGAGCAGCGCCCGCTCGGCCTCCATCGCGTAGGCGAGCAGCATCCGGCGTCCGCGAGGTCCCGCCGTCAACGCGTCCGCCGCCGTCAACCGGCTGCCACCGGGAGCTGCCTGATGGTCATCGTGATCACGCTAGCGGTGGGCGGGCGCCGGTTCGGCCCGGTTCGGGTGATGTGAGACTGAGCGCATGCGAGTTGCCGTCGTCGCCGGACCCGATCCCGGACATGCGTTTCCCGCGATCGCGTTGTGCCTGCGCCTGGTCGACGCGGGCGACGAGGCGGTGCTGATCACCGGCCGGCGCTGGGTGCAGCGGGCGCGGGCCGAGGGGCTCGAGGCGGTCGAGCTGCAAGGCCTGGCGCCGCGAGACGACGACGATGACGCCGATGCGGGCCAGCGCCTGCACGCGCGCGGCGCCCACATCGCGACCGCGCTGCTGCCGGACCTCCGGGCGATCGGTCCGGACCTGGTGGTCTCCGACGTCCTGACCTCCGGGGGTGCGCTGGCCGCCGAACTGGCAGGGATCCGGTGGGTGGAGCTGTCGCCGCATCCGCTGTATCTGCCGTCGCGGGGATTGCCGCCGATCGGCAGCGGACTGGCGCCCGGCGAGGGTTTCGGCGGCCGCATCCGCGACGTGATCATGCGCGCGGCGACCGCCCGGTCGGTACGCCAGGGTGAACGCGAGCGCCGGGAAGCCCGGGTGGGGATCGGTCTGCCGGCCCGCTCACCTGAGCCGGCGGCGCGGCTGATCGCGACGATCCCGGCGCTGGAGGTGCCCCGGCCGGACTGGCCCGACCGCGCGCATCTGATCGGACCGCTGCTGTGGGACCCCGCCGACGGTGAACTGGCGCCGCCGCCGGGCGACGGGCCGCTGGTGATGGTGGCGCCGTCCACCGCCGCCACCGGTGAGCTCGGCATGGTCGACGCGGCGCTCGAGGCGCTCGCGCCGGACCTCGTGGGGCAGCGGTCGGTGCGGATGGTGGTGTCGACGCTGCACGACGGTCCCGCCGACCTGCCCGCCTGGGTGCGCGCCGGTCGGGGACGGCAGGACGCGATGCTCGCGCAGGCGGCGGTGGCGGTGTGCGGGGGTGGGCACGGGATGCTGGCGAAGGCGCTGTCGGCCGGGGTGCCGTGCGTGGTCGTCCCCGGCGGCGGCGACCAGTGGGAGTTGGCGAACCGGGCGGCACGGCAGGGCAGTGCGCTGATCGTGCGGCCGCTCACGGCGCAGTCGCTCGGCGACGCGGTACGCCGTGTGCTGACCGAACCGTCGTTCGCGGACGCCGCACGGGCCGCCGCCGCAACTGCGCGCGACGTGGTCGACCCGGTGCAGGTGTGCCGGGCGGCGGCGGGGGCCGCGACGGTAGGCTGACCGCGTGCGTCTGACCGAGTTCCACGAGCTGATCCGCGAAGAGTTCGGTCAGGTCCGCGGCGATTCGATGCTCCGCGACCATGTGCTGACCAGCTTCGGCGGGCGCACCGGCGCGGAGGCCATCGAGGCCGGCGAGGAACCGCGCGAGGTGTGGCGGGCGCTGTGCTGCGACTTCGACGTGCCACGCGTGCGCTGGTGACATCCTTCTGATCGCGCCCGGTTCCGGCCCCGCCTGCGGCCGTCGCGCGGCGTGTCGGTAGTCCTCGAACAGACGTTCGTCTACACTGTGCGTGTTCGCAGTGATCCGAGTACGGACGGCACGTGAGCCCGGCATCGGAGAACTCGGCAGGAGCACTGGCCGGAACTTGTCGGTACCCGGCTCTAGCGTTAGGGCAAAGCACAGACCAGGCACCGGTCGGCAGCAGGCCGACCCACACAGACTGGGCCGAGAAGGAGACACCATGGCTGCACAGGCACCTGATCGCGACAAGGCGCTCGAGCTCGCGCTCGCGCAGATCGACAAGAACTTCGGCAAGGGTTCGGTGATGCGTCTGGGTGAAGAGGCGCGCCAGCCGATCGCCGTGATCCCGACCGGTTCCATCGCGCTCGACGTGGCGCTCGGCATCGGTGGGCTGCCCCGCGGCCGGATCGTGGAGATCTACGGTCCGGAGTCCTCGGGTAAGACGACGGTCGCGCTGCACGCGGTCGCCAACGCGCAGGCCGCCGGCGGGATCGCGGCGTTCATCGACGCCGAGCACGCGCTGGACCCGGACTACGCCCGCAAGCTCGGTGTCGACACCGACGCGCTGCTCGTCTCCCAGCCGGATACCGGTGAGCAGGCGCTGGAGATCGCCGACATGCTCATCCGCTCCGGGGCACTCGACATCCTGGTCATCGACTCGGTGGCCGCGCTGGTGCCCCGCGCCGAGATCGAGGGCGAGATGGGCGACAGTCACGTCGGTCTGCAGGCCCGCCTGATGAGCCAGGCGCTGCGCAAGATGACCGGCGCGCTGAACAACTCGGGCACCACCGCGATCTTCATCAACCAGCTGCGCGAGAAGATCGGCGTCATGTTCGGCTCGCCCGAGACCACCACCGGTGGAAAGGCGCTGAAGTTCTACTCGTCGGTGCGGCTGGACGTGCGCCGGATCGAGACGCTCAAGGACGGCACCGACGCGGTCGGCAACCGCACCCGCGTCAAGGTCGTGAAGAACAAGGTCTCGCCGCCGTTCAAGCAGGCCGAGTTCGACATCCTCTACGGGCAGGGCATCAGCAAGGAGGGCTCGCTGATCGACATGGGCGTCGAGCACGGGTTCGTCCGCAAGTCCGGCTCCTGGTACACCTACGAGGGCGACCAGCTGGGCCAGGGCAAGGAGAACGCCCGCAAGTACCTGCTGGAGAACCCCGATGTCCGCGACGAGATCGAGAAGAAGATCAAGGAGAAGCTCGGCATCGGCGCTGTTCTGACCAGTGACGAGGACGCCGCGCCGGCCGAGTTCTAGGCCGAGCTCATGACGGTGGCAGGCGAAGGCGCGCACGGCGCCGCGTCGCAGGGGACGGAATCCCAGGAAGCCGCGGCCAAGGAGGCGTGCCTTCGCCTGCTCACCGATCGGGCCCGCAGCCGGACCGAACTGTCGGATCGGCTCGCCAAGAAGGGCTACCCGCCCGTGGTGATCGAGCGGGTCCTCGACCGGCTCGCCGCGGTCGGGCTCGTCGACGACGCCGCGTTCGCCGACCAGTGGGTGCACTCGCGGCACACCTTCTCCGGCCGCGGCAAGCGTGCCCTGGCGATGGAGTTGCGCCGCAAGGGCATCGACGAGCAGACCAGCGCGCGGGCGCTCGAGCAGGTCAGCGCCGACGACGAGCGCGAACGCGCGACCGAACTGGTCCGCAAGAAGCTCGGCCGGATCCCGTCAGTCGCCGACAGGGACGAGCGCGACCGTGTTACGCGCCGGCTCGTCGGCATGCTCGCGCGCCGCGGATATCCGCCGTCGATGGCCTTCGACGTCGTCAAGCAGGAACTCGCAGGGCTGCCCGAGGACGAGGGCCCGGATTTCGACGGCGCGCAGTTCTAGGCAACAGTTCTGGGGTAACACCGGGCACCAGACTGTGTGGGCACGGTCACTTGGACAAGCCGCGGAACCCGGTGTCCTTGACGTCGACCAGGTCGTCGACGCCGGGTACGCCCTCGATCAGGTCGGTGTCGACCGGAGCGACCGGCGGCAGGCCCCGGCTGCGTCGACCGGTGCGCAACCGCTTCTCGAGCCAGGTGGCCAGCGAGGTCAACGCGAAGTTGATCACGATCATGATCACGCCGACCACGACGAGCGCAGCGAAGAAGTTCCGGTAATACGACGCGGCTTGCTGGCCGCTGCGGATCAGCTCCACGTAGCCGATCTGATAGCCCAGCGCGGAGTCCTTCAATGCGACGACCATCTGCGAGACCAGCGCGGGCAGCATCGCGCTGACCGCCTGCGGCAGCAGGATGAGCCGCATCGTCTGGCTCTTGCGCATGCCCAGCGCGGAGGCCGCCTCGGCCTGGCCCTTCGGCAGTGACTGGATGCCGGCCCGCAGGATCTCGGCCATCACCGAGCCGTTGTACAACGTCAGGCCGACGATCACCGCGGCCAACGCCAACTGCTCGGACGGGAACACGCCGTACTGGGCGAACGCCTGGTACGCGAAGATCATCAGGATCAGCACCGGGATGGCCCGGAACAGTTCGACGAACGCGCCGCTGATCCACCGCACCCACCGGTGATCGGAGAGCCGGCCGATGCCGAGCACCGCGCCGAGGATCAACGCCAGCACGATCGAGACCGCCGCGGCGACCAGCGTGCCTTTCAGACCGGGCAGCAGGTATGTCGTCCACGTGTAGTGGATCGTGAACGGCTCCCACTTGGCCCACTCCAGCTGGCCGTTGTCGGCGAGCGTGGAGATCACGTACGCGGCGACCGCGATCAGCACCAGCCCGAAGACGACGGCGATGATCCGGTTCCGCACGCGTGCCCGGGGGCCGGGCAGGTCGTAGAGAACACTCGCTTGCTCACTCATCGCTTCACCGCCAGGCGCTTGCCGAGATAGCCGAACAGGAACCCGACGGGCAGCGTCAGCACCATGAACCCGACGGCGAAGATCGCGAACACGAGGAACAGCTGATCGGCCTCGTTCTCGATCATCGTCTTCATCAACAGCGACGCCTCCGCCACGCCGATCGTCGAGGCGATCGTGGTGTTCTTCGTCAGCGCGATCAACACGCTGCCCAACGGTGCGACGACCGCGCGGAACGCCTGTGGCAGCACGATCATCCGCAGGCTCTGCCCGAACGTCAGCCCCAACGACCGGGCGGCCTCGGCCTGACCGAGCGGCACCGTGTTGATGCCCGCGCGCAGCGACTCGCACACGAACGCCGCGGTGTAGACGATGAAACCGAGCACGGCGAGCCGGAAGTTGTTGTCGTCGATGAACGTGGGGTCGCTCTCCGGCGCCAGCGCAAGCCCGAGGTTCTGGTAGAGCCCTACCGAGCAGAACACGATGATCAGTGTCAGCGGCGTGTTGCGCACGATGTTCACGTACCAGCTGCCGAACAGCCGCAGGATCGGGACCGGCGAGACGCGCATCGCGGCGAGCAGCGTGCCCCAGATCACCGAGCCGATCGCGGCCCAGAACGTGAGCTGGATCGTGATCCAGAATGCGCTGCCCAGCTGGCTGCCGTAGGTGTCGAACAGATGCCCCATGGTCACCTCCTTCGGGACTGTGCGTGAGTTGCGGGGCCCCGCAACTCACGCACGGCGGTTGGTCAGTAGCGGTCGACGGTCGGCGGCGGGGGCAGCGGATAGCCCGACTTGCCCATCGTCTTCTCCAGCGCGGCATGCCAGGCGCCGGAGGAGATCATCTGCTCGATCGCGTCGTTGATCTTGTTTCGGCCGGCGGTGTCGCCCTTCGCCAGACCCACGCCGTACTTCTCGACGGTGAACGGCTTGCCGACCAGCTTGAACTCGCCCGGATACTGCGCGGCGTAGCCGGCCAGGATGATGTCGTCGGTGGTCAGTGCGTCGACCTTGCCGCGGTGCAGTGCCTCGACGCACGACGAGTAGCTGTCGAACTGTTGCGGCTGCACCTTCGGGAACGCCTTCTTGATCTTCTGCGCCGGCGTCGACCCGGCGACCGAGCACAACTTCTTGCCCGGCTGCTCGAGCGATTCGGGCCCGGTGATCGAGTTGTCGTCGGCGCGCACCAGCAGGCCCTGGCCGGCGATGTAGTACGGACCCGCGAAGTCGACGACCTTCTTGCGGCTGTCGGTGATCGAATAGGTGCCGACGATGTAGTCGACCTCGCCGTTCTTGATCAGCGTCTCGCGCTGCGACGACGGCGCTTCCTTCCAGGTGATCCCGCCGGGCGGTACGCCGAGATACTTCGCGATGTACTCGGCGACCTCGACGTCGAATCCGGTCATGGTCTTGTCCGGCTCACGTAGCCCCAGGCCGGGCTGGTCGAACTTGGTGCCGATGATCAGGTGCCCGGCCTTCGCGTCCTGCAGCACGCTGCGCGGTTCGCTGCTGCCGCAGCCGGCCAGCGTGACGACGGCGACGACCAGCAGCGCGACCGCGGACAGGTACTTGCGTGCGCGCACTCGGGTGACTCGCATCTCGAATACCCCTCAGTGCCCGAGGATCTTGCTCAGGAAGTCCTTGGCACGATCCGAGCTGGGTGCGGTGAAGAAGGTCTCCGGATCGGTGTCCTCGACGATGACGCCGTCGGCCATGAAGATGATCCGGTCGGCGGCCTTGCGCGCGAAGCCCATCTCGTGGGTGACGACGATCATCGTCATGCCCTCCTTGGCCAGGCCGACCATCACGTCGAGCACCTCGCCCACCATCTCCGGGTCGAGCGCCGAGGTCGGCTCGTCGAACAGCATCACCTTCGGCTCCATCGCCAGGGATCGGGCGATCGCCACCCGCTGCTGCTGGCCGCCGGAGAGCTGCCCGGGATACTTGTCCGCCTGATTCGCGATGCCCACCCGGTCGAGCAGCGCCTCGGCGTGGCGGCGTGCCTCGGCCTTGCGCAGCTTGCGGACCTTCATCGGCGCGAGCATCACGTTCTCGATCACCGTCTTGTGGGCGAACAGGTTGAACTGCTGGAACACCATGCCCACCTCGGAGCGCAACGTCGCCAGCGCGCGACCCTCGGCCGGCAGCGGCCGACCGTCCACCGCGATGGTCCCGGAGTCGATCGGCTCGAGCCGGTTGATGGTGCGGCACAGCGTCGACTTGCCCGAACCGGACGGTCCGAGCATGACGACGACCTGGCCGGCGGGGACCTCGAGGCTGATGTCCCGCAGCACGTGCAGGCTCCCGTAGTGCTTGTTGACCGACGCCATCGAGATCATCGACGTGGCGCCGGAACGCACGCCCGGCTCCGGTGCCGGTGCGGCGTGCTGCGGCTGTGTCATAGCGATAAACCCTAGGCGGTGCAATGGTGAGACGCGACACACACCCGCGGCGGGTGTCGGCGTCGACGCGCTGGTGTCGACGCCCCGCCGAGTCGGGCGGAGTCGCGGCGATGCCGGGGCACTGCGGCCGAGGTCGTACCCTGGACCGGTGGACCAGACCCGCAGCTACCAGGTGCGCACCTACGGGTGCCAGATGAACGTGCACGACTCCGAACGGCTGGCGGGACTGCTCGAAGACGCCGGTTACGTCCAGGCGGCCGACGGGCAGGACGCGGATCTGGTCGTGTTCAACACGTGCGCGGTCCGCGAGAACGCCGACAACAAGCTCTACGGCAACCTCGGGCACCTGCGGCCGGCCAAGGACGCGAACCCGAACATGCAGATCGCCGTCGGCGGATGCCTGGCGCAGAAGGACCGTGACACGGTCGTCAAGAAGGCGCCGTGGGTCGACGTCGTGTTCGGCACCCACAACATCGGGTCGCTGCCGGTGCTGCTCGAACGCGCCCGGCACAACCAGCAGGCCGAGGTCGAGATCCTCGACGCGCTCGAGGTCTTCCCGTCCGCGCTGCCCGCCAAGCGTGACTCCGCCTACTCCGGCTGGGTGTCGATCTCGGTGGGCTGCAACAACACCTGCACCTTCTGCATCGTGCCGTCGCTGCGCGGCAAGGAGGTCGATCGCCGTCCCGGCGACATCCTCGCCGAGGTGCAGGCGCTCGTGGACCAGGGCGTGCTCGAGGTGACGCTGCTCGGCCAGAACGTCAACTCGTACGGAGTCTCGTTTGCCGACCCCGGTCAGGAACGCGACCGCGGGGCCTTCGCGAAGCTGCTGCGCGCGTGCGGCGAGATCGACGGACTCGAGCGGGTCCGGTTCACCTCGCCGCACCCGGCCGAGTTCACCGACGACGTCATCGAGGCGATGGCGCAGACCCCGAACGTGTGCCCGCAGTTGCACATGCCGCTGCAGTCCGGGTCGGACCGCGTGCTCAAGGCGATGCGCCGCTCGTACCGCAGCGCGAAGTTCCTCGGCATCATCGAGAAGGTGCGCGCCGCGATGCCGCACGCCGCGATCACCACCGACATCATCGTCGGCTTCCCCGGCGAGACCGAGGAGGACTTCCAGGGCACCCTCGACGTCGTCCGGCAGGCGCGGTTCACCAGTGCGTTCACCTTCCAGTACTCCAAGCGGCCCGGCACCCCGGCGGCCGACATGGGCGAGCAGGTACCCAAAGAGGTCGTGCAGGAACGCTACGACCGGCTGATCGCGCTGCAGGAGCAGATCACCCTCGAGGGCAACCGCGAGCTGGTCGGCACCGAGGTCGAGTTGCTGGTCGCCGCCGGGGAGGGTCGCAAGGACGCGGCGACCGCGCGGATGAGCGGTCGGGCACGCGACGGCCGGTTGGTGCACTTCCGGCCCGAGGGCCCGGCCGACGGCGACATCCGGCCCGGCGATGTCGTCACCACCGTGATCACCGACGCGGCCCCGCACCATCTGATCGCCGACTCGGGCATACTGCGGCACCGTCGCACGCCCGCGGGCGACTCGTTCGAACGCGGCATCACCCCGAAGACCGCACCAGTGGGGGTCGGTCTCGGACTACCTGGGATCGGCGCGCCCGCGCCGGAACCCGTCACAGGATGTGGGAAATGACCAACGAACCGACCACCGGAGCAGACGCGAACGGTTCCACCGACGACCGCGCGGAGGCGGTGCTCTCGACCGTCCGCAAGGATTTCGAGGATGCCGAACGCAAGATCGCCGGCGAGATCGATCCGGGCATCCGCGCGGTGGTCATCGCGGTGCTGGTGCTGCTGCTGCTCGGCACGTTCTCCTTGACCCACACCGGCGGGGCCAGCGGCTGGGACGTGCTCTCGGGTGATTCGAGCGCGGTCGCCGAGTCGATCTCGATCGCCTCGCGGGTGTTCGTCTGGATGGCGCTGGTGTTCGGCGTGGTCGGCTCGATGCTGGCGCTGGTGACCCGGCGCTGGGCCATCGCGTGGGCGGCGGTCGCCGGCACCGCGACGACCTGCATCCTCGGCATGCTCGCGATCTGGTCGCGGCTGACCCCGAACCGCAACACGTCGTCGGCGGGGCCGGCGGTCGGATCGGCGGGGGCGCCGTCCGGCGGTCAGCCGGTCAGCACCGGCACGTCGGTGCATTCCGTCGACGTGTCCGGGCCCGGTATCGGCCTGATCCTCGCGGTGATCATCCTGGTGCTGCTGACCTTCTACTGGATCCGGGTGGTGTGGGCCCGCAGCGCCTCGCAGATGGTCGCCGCCGAGGAGCGCCGCAGCCACGCCGACGCGCAGGAGCAGCGCGTGCTCGACCAGATGCGCCGTTCGTCGGCCTCGGCCCGGCGGTTGCGGCAGAACGCCACGGACGAGGGCGCGGAGGTCGGGGACACCGCAGACAAGGGTGCAGTGGACAAGAGCGCAGCGCCGGGGGACACGGCATAGCATCGCGGGCGTCCTGCGTCACACGACAAGAGTCATAGAGAAAGGGGAGCCGCCGGCAGTGCCGGCGGCTCCCTTACTTCTACGACGGGAATGCGGTCGCTGTCTCAGCGTTCGCTGACCGCTCCCTCGGCCGCGTCGGCCCACTCGCGCCACTGCTGTGCCTGCGCGAGCGCGTCCTTGGCGTCCTTCGGCTTGCCGGCGGCCTCCGCCTTCTCGGCCTGCGCCTCGAACTGCAGCACCCGTTCGCGGAACTGGGCGGCGCGGGCGATCGCCTCGGGGTCGGATCGACGCCACTGCGAGTCGACCGCCTCACGCACGCGCTGTTCGATCGTGCGCAGTCTGCCTTCGAGTTCGTGCATGCGTTCACGTGGAACCTTGCCGATCTCATCCCAGCGTTCCTGGAGCAGCCGCAAGGCGGTGCGGGCAGCCTCGAGGTCGGCGCCCGGGTCGATGCGCTGCGCATCGGCCAGCAGCGTCTCCTTGGCGCGGGCGTTCTCCTCGAACTCGGCGTCGCGCTCCGAGTTGGCGGCGTTGCGGGCGCCGAAGAACACGTCCTGCGCGGCCTTGAACCGCTTCCACAGCGCATCGTCGGTGTCGCGGGGCGCGCGCCCGGCGACCTTCCACTCGGCCATCAGGTCGCGGAACGCGCCGGCGGTCGGACCCCAGTCGGTCGACGCCGACAGCTCCTCGGCGCGGGTGACGAGCTCCTCCTTGCGCACCTTCGCGCTGGCCCGCTCGCGGTCCAGCTCGGCGAAGTGCGCGCCGCGGCGGCGGTTGAACGCCTCGCGGGCCTTCGAGTAGCGGCGCCACAGCTGATCGTCGGTCTTGCGGTCGATCCCGCGGATCGTCTTCCACTCGTCGAGGATCTCGCGCAGCCGGTCGCCGGCCGCCTTCCACTGGGTGGACTCGGCGCCGATCAGCTCCGCCTCGGCGGCGAGCTTCTCCTTCCGGGCGATGTGGGAGGCGCGGGCGTTCTCCTTGCGTGCCTTCGCCTCCTCTTCGGCGTGCTCGGAACCTTCGACGATCCGGTCCAACCGGGTGGCGAGCGCATCGATGTCGCCGATGACCGCGGCCTCGTCGAGCGACTCGCGCAGGGTCACCGCCGCGGCGCGGGTCTTGCGCGCGTCGCCGGCGCCGGAATCGAGCCGGATCTCGAGCAGCTCGACCTCGGTGGCCAGGTCGTCATAGCGACGGGCGAAGTGCGCGAGGCCCTCGGCGGCGTCGCCGGCCTGCCACTCGCCGACCTTGCGCTCACCGTCGGCGGTGCGGACCCACGCGGTGCCGTCCTCGTCGACATGGCCGAACTTGGCCGGGTCGGTGCCGCACAGGTGCACGGCCGCGCCGTGCGGATGCACACCGGGTTTCGGCGCCGCCGGCTTCGGGGCATCCGCGTGGTGCGCATCCGCGTGGTGCGCATCCGTGTGGTGCGCACCTGTGGGCTGCGGGGGGCCGGGTGTCTCGGCGGAAGGAGCGGCGGGCTTGGGAGCGCTGGGCCTGGGGGCGCCCGGTTTGGGAGCACCCGGTTTGGGCGCGCCGGGCTTGGGTGCGCCGGCCTGGGGGGCGCCCGGGTGCGGAGTACCGGCTGCCGCGGGCAGGCCCGGGTTCGGGGTGGGCTGCCCGTTCGATGGGGCGTTGCTCTCGGTCATGGTTCCTCGTCTCTGCCGCGCGACACGGCCGCCGTCCTGCCCGAAGTCCTCCGCCGGATCACGGGCACACGTCCCATTGAACCCGGTCGAGTTGTTCTCGACCATTGAAACAGGTCAGCGACGGGTCAGCGGCCACTACGGCGTCTGACGCGCGGTGGGCGTCGACTACCGTTGCTGCTTGTGCTGACCGCTGCCGCCCTCGTTTCCGGGCCACCTCTGCTCGTACCCGAACTGGCAGGTGGCGCCGCCGGCGAGACGACCGACCTGCGTGAGGCCACGCTGGCGGCGGCACACACGCTGGTCGAGCTCGGCTGCGAGTGGACGGTGCTGGGCGCGGGAACCCCCACCGGCGTCCGTATCGGCACCTTCGCCGGCTTCGGCGCGGACGTGACGGTCTCGCTCGACGCCGAAGCCGGCGACGCCGAAGCCGGCGACGTCGAAGCCGACGACCGAGTAGCCGAGGGCCGGGTGGCCGACCCGATGATGCCGCTGCCGCTGCTGATCGGCGGATGGCTGCGCGGGCAGATCGCGCCGCGGTCGACGGTCCGCTCGCTGCTGGTCGACCCCGCAGCGGACCCCACCTCCTGCGCGGCAATCGGCACGCAGCTGCGCACCGAACTGGACGCCCGGCCCACGCCGCAGGGGTTGCTGGTGGTCGGGGACGGCGCGAACACGATCGGCGCGAAGGCCCCGGGCGGTCCGGACGCGCGGGCGACGGAGGTCGAGGAGGATCTGCGCCACGCCCTGGCGGACGGCGACGGCGCCGCGCTCGCCGCGCTCGATCCCCAGCTGTGCGACGAGTTGGGGGTCTCGGGCCGGCCGGCATGGCAGGTGTTGGCAGCCGTCTTCGGTGCGACCCCCCGCACCTGCACCGAGCTCTACACCGGAGCCCCGTTCGGGGTGGGCTATCTGGTGGGGACGTGGGTCCTGTGAGCGGGCGGGAGACGAGTATCCGGCCCGTCGCCGTGGTCGGGCCGACCGCCTCGGGCAAGTCGGAGTTGGGCCTGACGCTGGCGGCCGAGCTCGGCGGCGAGATCGTCAACGTCGACGCCATGCAGCTCTATCGCGGCATGGACGTCGGTACCGCCAAGCTGCCGGTGGCCGAGCGGCGCGGCATCGTGCACCACCAGCTCGACGTCCTCGAGGTGACCGCGACCGCGACGGTCGCGTCCTTTCAGGCGTCCGCGCGGGCCGACGTCGAGTCGATCATGGAACGCGGCCGGGTGCCCGTCCTCGTCGGCGGCTCCGGGCTCTATGTCCAGGCCCTGGTCGACGACCTGGCGTTCCCGGCCACCGACGCGGCGGTGCGGGCACGCCGCGAGGCGGAACTGGCAGAGCGGGGCACGCTCGCGATGCACGACGAGCTGCGCCGGGTCGACCCGGCGGCGGCGGAGGCCATCCTGCCCACCGACGGCCGGCGGATCGTCCGCGCGCTCGAGGTCGTCGAGCTCACCGGGTTGCCGTTCAGCGCGTCCGCACCGAAGGTGGGGGAACCGCGGTGGGGGACGATCCTGCTCGGCCTGGACCGCGACACCGAGGAACTCGACTCCCGCATCGTCGCGCGCACGGCGCAGATGTTCGACCACGGCCTGCAGGCCGAGGTGGAGGCGCTCGTCGGCGCGGGACTGCGCGACGGGGTGACGGCGCGCCGCGCCCTCGGCTATGCGCAGGTGCTCGCGGCCCTCGACGGCGAATACGACATGGCGACCGCGCAGGAGCTGACGACGATCGGCACCCGCAGGTTCGTCCGCCGGCAGCGGTCGTGGTTCGGCCGGGACAAGCGGATGACCTGGCTCGACGCCGCGGACACGGACCTGGCCGACCGCGCGCTGCAGGTGGTCACCGAGCGAACCGGTTCCTGAGTGGTCACTGCAGCAGTGCGGTGACCGCGTCGCCGAGCGCGGGCCCGGCGGAACCGGTCACCGTCCGCACGGTGCCGCCGGTCTGGGCGGCGACCGCCTGCAGGGTGGTCAGGTCGGGGTTGTCGCCGATGGTGATGACGTCCACCCGCACCGGCTTGGCCGGATCGGCCGCCTGCTCGAGGTTCGCCAGCAGCGTCGAACTCGACTTGTAGGCGGCGTCGTCGTTGGGGCCGTCGGTGATGAGCAGCACCGAGTTGGGCTTGCCCGGCGCGTAGTGGGCGACCGCGTCGTCGTAGGCGTCCTGCAGCGACGGGTAGGTGTGGGTCGAGGTCGCCGGGCTCAGTCCGTTCAGTGCCGTGTCCAGCGACTGTCTGCGGGTTTGGCTACCGATGCGGTCGGACAGCGGGCCGCCCGGGACCTTCTCCACCCACGGCTCCGGCCCGTCGAGTGCGGCGCTGAACACCCGCAGCCCGACGTCGGCGCTGTCGGGGAGTGCCCCGATGCGCCGGGCCAGGTCGTCGGTGGTGTTGCGCAGCCGGGTCTGGCCGCCCTCGTCGGTGCTCATCGACCCCGAGATGTCCAGCAGGATCGTCGTCGCCGCGCCGGGGGACGGATTGGCCAGGACCGTGCCGACCGCGGTGGCCGCCGCCGCGGTCGGTGCCGCCATCGTCTGCTCCGGCCGGGTGAACGCCACCGCGGCGCTGGTGGGCATCGTGGCGCCGCCGGCGTCGACCAGGAAGCCTGCCGCGGCGAGGGTCTGCTGCTGCTCAGGCCGCCGGATGTACTCGACGAACGCCGAGGCGGCGCGGGCCATCGTCTCGTCGACGTTCGGGCCGCCCACCTGGATCGCGGGGTAGTCCGCCATCGGCGCCGCGCCGGTGGGGACGAGTTCCGCGAGCGCGGCACCCGGGTTGTCCTCCGTGGCCCGGTAGAGCTGCTGAGCGGTCACCGGCACGGCGTGCAGCGGGGCCGTCGCCGCGTCGGTCTGGGTGTGCAGTGCGGTCAGCGCGACGGCGGTGGTCGGCGGCGTGGGGTGCGGGGCGGCGCTCGCCAGGGTGGCCACCGCCGCGGTGACGGGCGCGGAGTGGGCGGCGGCCTCGGTGAGCGGGCCGGGTCCGGGACCCGCGGTCGCGGTGGCGACGGCGGTGGCGGCCAGCGCGGTGGCGTCCGACCCGGGGCCGGTCGGCATCGCCAGGCGCAGCCCGCCCCAACCGGGTAGCCCGGAAGCGTCCAGGGCGTGCGGGTCGGACTGCAGCCGCGGGAGATCCCGCCAGGCGGGTGGGTGCGCGGCGAGTGTCTTCGCGACCGGCGGGGCGACCGCCAGCACGACCGGCGTGCTCGCGACCGAGTCCGGCGCGCCCGACACCAGCTGCGGGTTCACCGCCGCCAGGCGGTCGGTCCACAGGGTGCTCTGCGGCACCCACAGGGCCGGTGTCGCGGCCGGCTGACCGCCCGGCGGGGTGGGCGCGGTCAGGGCGGCGAAGGTGGCCGCCGAGTCCGCGGCCGTGACCGCGGCGGTGATGCAGTGGTCGCGGATGACCGGGCCGGTGGCGTTGTACGCGCGGGCGAGTGCGGACAACGCCGGTGCGATCGTCGCGTCGGCGGAGATCGGCAGTGTCTGCCGGCCGGACACACACGTCGCGGCCGCCTGCTGGCCCTGTTCGCCGGTGTGCGCGCGCAGCTGGAACCAGCCGACGACGCCGAGGACCACGATCACCACCGCAACCATGGCGATGATCGGCCCCCTGCTGATCTTGCGGACCGCGCTGCCGTCGCGATGCCGAGCCACCGGGCCTCCCAGCCGTTCACACGAGTACTTCGGTCGGCGCGCTCGATCGCGCCGACCATGACCGCGCCGAGTCTATGCGGGCGCCGTGTCGTCCCAGCTCAGGCGCGCGCGAGGGTGGCCAGCGCGCGGCACTGCCTGGTCAGCAGCTCCCGCAGCACCGCCGCGCGCTCGGCCAGTGCCGACTGTTCGCGGACGTAGGCGGCGCGGCCCTGCGGAGTCTCGATCGGCACCGGCTCGTAGCCGAGGTCCCGCAGGTCATAGGGGCTGGCGCGCATGTCGAGTTCGCGTGCGTCCCAGGCCAATTCGAAGCAGTCGACGGTCAGGTCGCTGTCGATCAGCGGGCTGAGCTTGTAACACAGCTTGTACAGGTCCATGTTGGCGTGCAGGCAGCCCGGCTGTTCGCGTGCGACCTGGTCGGCGCGGGTCAGCGGCTCGATGTTCAGCGGCACCGCCTCCGGGGTGAAGAAGCGGAACGCGTCGTAGTGGCTGCAACGGATCTCCGCGGACTCGACGACCCGGTCGGTGCCGTCCGCGCCGAGGCGCAGCGGCACGGGATGACGGGTCTCGTCGGACCGGTACACCATCGCCCACTCGTGCAGCCCGAAACAGGACAGCCGCGGCGGGCGCCCCGCGGTTGCCGCGGTCAGCGCGGCCGCGTACTCGACCGCGTCGCGCCGCCGTGCCAGGAACGCCGGGTCGACGGTGACGCCCGCCGTGGTGCGGTGATAGCCGCGCCGGTCCGCGTACTCGTCGCCGCCCTCGAGGGTGACGCCGAAGCCGGGATGCCAGCGCAGCAGCTGCGCCGGCCGGAAACTGTAGTAGGTGAACAGGAAGTCGACCACCGGGTGCTTGCGGCCGCCCCGGTCGCGGTGCGGGCCGATGAGGGTGTCGACCCGGTCGCGGTGACGGTCACGCAGGGACTGCCACTGCGACCGGGCCAGCACGGTGGTGCCGGTCATCGGCCCGGGCTCACCGGTCGATGCCCTGCGGCGGGGGATCGGCGCGGTGCGTGCTGTCACGCACCGTGCCGACGAACTCTTCGACCAGATCCTCGAGTGCGATGATCCCGACCAGCACCCGCCGGCCGACCTCGGGCGACCACCGGGTGACCGAACCGAGGTGGCTGCTCGAACGCCGCAGCGTCGCCAGCGCCTCGTCGAGCAGGGTGTCATCGGCGACGCGGGGCAGCGCTCGAACCTGCGAGAGCGGTATCCGGGTGTCGGGGCCGGCGTCGGCGTCGCTCACCTCGGTCAGAACGTCCTTCAGGTGCACGTACCCGACCAGCTGACCACCGCGGGCGCGCACCGGATAGCGCGAGTACCCGGTCTCGACCACGGCACGCTCGACCGAACCCAAGGTCGGTCCGCCGACCGACAGTGGTACGGTCCGCACCTGCGCCAGCGGGATCATCACCTCGGCGACCGTGCGGCCGGTGGTGGTCAGCGCGCGGGTCAGCCGCTGGTGCTCCTCGGCGTCGAGCAGACCCTCGGATCGCGATTCGCCGATCATCTCCGAGAGTTCGAGCACCGACACCGTGGTGTCGAGCTCGTCGGTCGGACGCACCCCCATGGCCCGCAGCACCGCGTTCGCGCACCAGTTGTAGAACGCGATCACCGGCCGGGCGAGCCGGATGAACGCGAGGTGCGCGGGCACCAGCAGCATCGCGGCCCGCTCGGGACCGGCGATGGCCAGGTTCTTCGGCACCATCTCGCCGAGCAGGATGTGCAGGAACGCCACCAGCGCCAACGCGATCGCGAAGGCGATCGGGTGCAGCAGCGCCTCGGGCGCCCCGATGAGGTCGAGTGGCTTCTCGATCAGATGCGCGATCGCGGGCTCGCCGACCTTGCCCAGCACGATCGAACAGATGGTGATGCCCAGCTGGGCGCCGGCGAGCATCAGCGACAGGTGTTCGCCCGCATGGATCACCGTCATCGCGCGCTTCTTGCCCTGCTCGTGCAGCGCCTCGAGCCGGTCGCGGCGCGCGGAGATCAGCGCGAACTCGGCGGCGACGAAGAACGCGTTGCCGGCGAGCAGCGCGATTGTGAGCAGGATTCCCCACAGATCAGGCATCGGAATCGCCTCCCTTGCCGCCCAGGGACTCGGGATCGGCGGTCAACTCGGTGGTCAACGCGACCCGGTCGATGCGGCGACCGTCCATCCGGACGATGCGGGCGTGCCACTGTTCGTGCGGTTCGCCCTCCGGACCGAACGGCAGCGTCACCTCGTCGCCCTCGACCGGGATTCGGCCGAGGTCGGCGAGCAGCAGACCGCCGAGGGTGTCGTACTCGCCTTCCGGAATCGGTTGTCCCAGTGCGTCGCTCAGTTCGTCGATGCGCAGCAGGCCGGAGCACAGCCAGCCGTCCGCGGTGCGCTGCACATTGGCGGGCTCGCTGTCGTGCTCGTCCTTGACGTCGCCGAGGATCTCCTCGATGAGGTCCTCCATGGTGACCACGCCGGCGGTGCCGCCGTACTCGTCGACCACCAGCGCGACCTGCATGCCGTCGGCGCGGATCTGCTCCATCAGCGAATCCCCGTCGAGGCTGGCGGGCACGACCGGCACCGCGCTGACCAGCGCGTCCAGCGCGGTGGTGGGCCGGTCAGGTCCGGGCACGGCGAACGCCTGCTTGACGTGCACGACGCCGAGGGTGTCGTCGAGGTCGCCGCGGACGACGGGGAACCGGGAGAACCCGGTCCGTTCGGAGGCGGCGAGCAGGTCGGCGACGGTGTCGGTGGCGGCCAGCACCTCGACCTTGACCCGCGGGGTCATCAATTCCTCCGCGGTGCGTTCCCCGAACTGCAGGGACCGGTCGACCAGCCGCGCGGTGCCGGCGTCCAGCGAACCGCGCAGCGCCGAGTTCCGCACCAGCGAGCCCAGTTCCTGCGGGGATCGGGCCGAGTGCAGTTCGTCGGCCGGCTCGACGCCGAACCGGCGCACGATCCAGTTCGCGCTGGAGTTGAGCCCGGTGATCGCCCACTTGAAAACGCGGGAGAACCCGGCCTGCAACCCGGCGGTCGCGCGTGCCGTCTTGAGCGGATGGGCGATGGCCAGGTTCTTGGGCACCAGTTCGCCCAGGATCATCGACAGCGAGGTCGCGAGCAGCAGTGCCAGCACCAGCGAGACCCAGGATGCCGCGGACTCGGGCAGGCCGACCGCGCGCAGTGCGGGACCGAAGATCCGGACCAGCACCGGCTCCGCGAGATAACCGGTGATCAGTGTCGTGATGGTGATGCCGAGCTGTGCGCCGGAAAGCTGGAACGACAGCGTGCGGTGCGCATGCTGGACCTGCCGCGAGCGGCGGTCACCGTCGCGCGCGTGGGCGTCGACGGTGCTTTTCTCGAGGGCGGTCAGGGCGAATTCGGCGGAGACGAACAGTGCCGTGCCGAGGGTCAGGGCCAGGAAGCCGATCAGGCTGGCGATCGTGATGACGATGTTCATCGCTCACCTGCGGTGGCCGTGCGGGGCGAGCCGGGTTTGTCCCCCGGCTCGGTAGGGCAGCCCTCCGTAGAGCAGCTGTCGGCGGATCCGTCCGCCGTGGAGCCTGGGGTGCCGGTGCCTCCGGCGGGCGTGGGTCCGGCGGAGTCGTTGCTGACGACGTTGGTGGCGGGTGCCGTGGGCACCGGGGTCCTTCCTGTCGGGTGGGGCGACCGTGGTGCGGCAGGACAGCTGCCTGCGGCCGCCGCGGTCGCCGGGGCTGAGCGAGATTCTACCGATCACCCGCGGTGGTGCGCCCGAACGCGGGTGTGATCGTCACCAACCCGCCGGCAGCGGGCGGCCCTCGGCGAAGCCCGCGGCCGACTGGACGCCCACCACCGCGTTGCGGTGCAACTGTTCGAGCGTGTGCGCACCGGCATAGGTGCAGGTGCTGCGCACCCCGGAACAGATGTGGTCGATCAGGTCCTCGACACCGGGACGCTCGGGGTCCAGGCGCATGCGCGAACTGGAGATGCCCTCCTCGAACAGCGACTTGCGGGCCCGGTCGAACGCGCTGTCGCCCGCGGTGCGGGCCGCGACCGCCCGTTTCGAGGCCATCCCGAAGCTCTCCTTGTACTCGATGCCCGACGGGTCGCGGCGCAGATCGCCGGGGGACTCGTGGGTGCCGGCGAACCACGAGCCGATCATCACGTTCGAGGCGCCGGCGGCGAGTGCCAGCGCGACGTCGCGGGGGTGCCGGATGCCGCCGTCCGCCCAGACGTGCCGCCCCATCTCGCGGGCGGTGGCCGCGCATTCGTGGACGGCGGAGAACTGCGGGCGGCCCACGCCGGTCATCATCCGGGTGGTGCACATGGCGCCGGGCCCGACCCCGACCTTGACGATGTCGGCGCCCGCCTCGATCAGGTCGCGGGTGCCGTCGGCGGTGACCACGTTGCCCGCGACCACGGGGACCCCGAGGCCGCAGTCGGCGACCGCTCGGATGGCGTCGAGCATCTTCTCCTGGTGCCCGTGGGCGGTGTCGATGACCAGCAGGTCGGCTCCGGCCGAGACCAGCGCGCGGGAGTTCGCGGCCACGTCACCGTTGATGCCGACGGCGGCGGCGACCCGCAGCCGCCCCCGGTCGTCGGTGGCGGGGTGGTAGATGCCCGCGCGGATCGCCGCGGTGTGGGTGAGCACGCCGGCCAGGGTGCCGTCGTCGTGCACGAGTACCGCGAGCCCGGCACGATTGGCCTCGAGCAACTCGAAGATCTCCCGCGGACCTGCGGTGACCTTCGCGGTGGGGAAGTCGGTGGCGGCGACGTCGATGACCCGGGTGAACCGGTCCACGTCCACGCAGGCCTCGGCGGTGACCAGTCCGATCGGCGCGCCGTCTTCGACCAGCACCGCGGCGCCGTGGGAGCGCTTCGGGATGAGCGCGACCGCGTCGGACACCGATGCGCCCGGGTCGAGCATCACCGGGGTGTCGGCGACGAGGTGCCGGCTCTTGACGAACTCGACGGTCCGCGAGAAGGCGGACAGCGGCAGGTCCTGCGGCAGCACCACCAGCCCGCCGCGCCGCGCGACGGTCTCGGCCATCCGGCGCCCCGCGACCGCGGTCATGTTGGCGACGACGATCGGGATCGTGGTACCGCTGCCGTCGACCGTGGCCAGGTCCACGTCGAACCGGGAGGCGACGTCGGTGCGGTGCGGGACCAGGAAGACATCGTCATAGGTGAGGTCGTAGGGCGGGTTCTCTCCGGTGAGGAAGCGCACGCTGACCAACCCTACGCGGGAACGGTGTCATTTTCGGCGTGAGCGCCGACCCGGAGCGGGCCCCCGGCCGCGGTGCGTCGGCCGGCGGTCGCGGCCCGGGTTCCGCGCGGTGCGCTGCGGCTCGGCGGCCGGTTCGGGTGTGGGCGGGGTCGCGGGGATCGGCCGCCCGGACGGCTCGCGCGCCCCGGTGATCTCGCGCAACTCCGCGCTGTCGGGGCGGACCCGGAGGGGCTCGGCGTCGATCTGCGCCTGCCGCAGCACGGCCCGCGCGCCGGGGAGTTCGGTCTCGGTGACCACGGTGATCACGACCCCGGAGGCGTCCGCCCGCGCGGTGCGGCCGGCGCGGTGCAGGTAGTCCTTGGCAGTGCCGGCGGGGTCGGCGTGGAGCACGACCCCGATGTCGTCGACGTGGATGCCCCGCGCGGCGACGTCGGTGCTGACGAGCACCGGCGTGGTGCCGTCACGGAACAGGTTGAGCGCGCGCACGCGTTTCGGCTGGGTCAGATCGCCGTGCAGCCCGTCGGCGACCACACCCGCCGCACGCAACCGCGCGGCGAGAGCGTCGACGGCCGACTTGGTGCGCACGAACACGATCGTGCGGCCGCGGCGTGCGGCGATCCGGTCGACGACCGCGTCCTTGTCCCGCTCGGCGACGACGAACAGGTGGTGGCGCATCCGCGGCGCCGGCGTCGGCTCGGCCACCGCAGTGTGGGTGACCGGGTCGCGCAGATAGTCGTCGATCAGCGCGGCGACGTCCTCGTCGAGGGTCGCGGAGAAGAGCAGCCGCTGGCCGCTCGGCGGCGTGCGGTCGAGCAGCGCGCGCACCTGCGGGACGAAGCCGAGCTCGGCGAGGTGGTCGGCCTCGTCGAGAGTGGTCGTGACCACGTGGTCGAGCGCGACGGTGCCGCGGGCCACGTGGTCGGCGAGGCGCCCGGGTGTGGCGACGACCAGGTCGATCCCGCGGCCGAGTACCTGGGCCTGGCGCGCAAGCGGCACGCCGCCCACGACCGCGGCGACCCGCAGCCCCAGCGCGAGGGCGGGGTCGTCGAGCGCGTCGACGACCTGTAACGCCAGCTCACGGGTCGGCACCAGCACGAGCGCACGCGGATGCGCCGGCTTGCTGGCGCCGCCGCGCAGCCGCAGCAGCATGGGCAGGCCGAACGCGAGGGTCTTGCCCGACCCGGTCGGCGCGCGGCCGAGCACATCGCGGCCGGCGAGGGCGTCGGGGATCGCGGCTGCCTGGATCGGGCGCGCGGTGGTGAGCGCGGAACGTTTGAGGGCGTGCACGAGCGCCGGCGGGCAGCCCAGGTCGGCGAATGTCGCCGGCGGCGCGGGCACCCGATCCGGGGTCGGCCCGTCGGTCTGATCCGGTGTCCGGTGCTCGCTGTCCACCCGGGGCACGCTACCGGACCGCATCGCGTGCACTTGTCGGTCCGGTGGTGCACACTAGTCGCACACAGGTTCGATCAAACGTGAGTTCGATGCAGGGCTGATCGACGGCATGGCGTGGCTGATCGACGAGACGGCGTGATGGGACCACATGACCGATGGAGGTACTCCGATGTGCGAGATGTGCGGCGGGATGTCCATGAGGAAATACCGGACCGAGGTCGAGCGGAAGGTGGCGCGGTACGGGCGGGCGATCCAGTACGTCGAATCGGCGGTGGACGAGCGCGGGATCTCCCCGGCGTTCGCCTACACCGTGGGCCTGACGGCGATCGACCAGCCGGAACTGATCATGACCGGGCGCGATGCGGAGTTGTCGGCGCTGGTGCTCAACCAACTGTCCGGGCAGGTGCTCGACGGTGCGGTGCTGCAGGCCGGCGACCGGTGGAGCGTCGGCAGGCTGGACGTGTACCTGGTCGACGTGCACGGCTGCTGCGTCGACTGGCTGGCGATGGCGCAGCGGATCTACGGGCGCGGCCGGGTGCGCGCCATGCAGACCGTGTGGGCCGACGGACAGGGGCAGCTGCCCTGGGAGGGCAGCGAATGCTCGATGATCGTGCAACCGGTGCTGGGTCCACCGCCGGGGGCGGCGCTCACCGGGTGAGACGGCGGCCCGGTGACGCCGGCGGCCGCGCATCCGGTGAGATGCGCGGCCGGCCGGGACAGGCGTGCTGTGGTCGGTCAGGCGGACACTTCGCTGTGGTCGCCGCTCCACAGCGTGTGGAACTTTCCGTCGGCGTCGATCCGCTCGTAGGTGTGGGCGCCGAAGAAGTCGCGCTGGCCCTGCGTGAGCGCGGCGGGCAGGCGCTCGGCGCGCAGGCCGTCGTAGTACGACAGCGACGAGGCGAAGGCCGGCACCGGGATGCCGAGCTGGGTGGCGGTGACGACGACGCGGCGCCACGAGTCGATCGCGTTCTCGATGGCCTCACGGAAGTACGGCTCCACGATCAGCGACGTCAACGCCGGGTTCGTGTCGTACGCCTCCTTGATGCGGTTGAGGAAACGGGCGCGGATGATGCAGCCGCCACGCCAGATCGTCGCCATGTCGCCGGGGGTGAGATCCCAGCCGTACTCGTCGCTGCCGGCGCGGATCTGATCGAAGCCCTGCGCGTACGCGACGATCTTGGAGGCGTACAGCGCTTGGCGGATGTCCTCGGTGAACTGCTCGGCGTCGGTGGGCTTGGCGCCGAGGGCGCCCGAGGCCAGTCCCTGCGCGGCCTTGCGCTGGTCGCGGGAGCCGGACAGCGCGCGGGCGAACACCGCCTCGGCGATGCCGGTCACGGGGACGCCGAGGTCGAGCGCGGACTTGACGGTCCAGCGGCCGGTGCCCTTCTGCTCGGCGGCGTCGACGATGACGTCGACGAGCGGCTTACCGGTCTTCGCGTCCTTCTGCTGCAGCACCTCGGCGGTGATCTCGACGAGGTAGCTCTCGAGTTCGCCGGAGTTCCACTCGGTGAACACGTCGGCGATCCGGTCGGCGTCGTAACCGAGCGCATCCCGGAACAGGTTGTACGCCTCGCCGATCAGCTGCATGTCGGCGTACTCGATGCCGTTGTGCACCATCTTCACGAAGTGGCCGGAGCCGTCGGGACCGATGTGGGTGCAGCACGGCACGCCGTCGACCTGCGCAGCGATCGACTCGAGCAGCGGACCGAGCGCCTCGTAGGACTCCTTCGGACCGCCGGGCATGATCGACGGGCCGTTGAGCGCGCCCTCCTCGCCGCCGGAGATGCCGGCCCCGACGAAGTGCAGGCCGCGCTCGCGCAGCGCCGCCTCGCGGCGGATCGTGTCGGTGTACAGCGCATTGCCGCCGTCGATGATGATGTCGCCGGTCTCCATGGCGCCGGCGAGTTCCTCGATGACCGCGTCCGTCGCCTCGCCGGCCTTGACCATGATCAGCACCCGCCGCGGCTTCTGCAGCGCGGCAACGAACTCCTCGACGGTCTCGGTGCGGACGAAGTCGCCTTCGTCGCCGTGCTCCGCGATCAACGCATCGGTCTTGGCGATGCTGCGGTTGTGCAGCGCCACGGTGTGGCCGTGCCGGGCCAGGTTGCGGGCGATGTTCGAGCCCATGACCGCGAGACCGGTGACGCCGATCTGGGCGCGGGCCGTCGACGATGAATCGGAGGTAGCAGAAGTCATGGGTAACAGCTTCCCCTGTGTCGAAACAAAACTGAACTCGGGTCCCACTGGGTCGCCGGGCCGCCGCCGGCTCAGTAGCGCAGCAGGCGCTGCAGTTCCACCAGCCACGGCACCGCGACGGCGATCGTCGGCACGACGAGGATCGCGGCGGAGGCGATGTAGGCGGCCGCGGCGGTGCGGGCGTCGTTGCCGCCCGCGCCGAGGCGCTGTACGCGCAACAGGGTGGTCGGCCCGCCCGCGGCGAGCGCACCGGCGGGTGCCGTCGAGTTGGCGCACGTCACCAGTGCGCGCGCCAGCGGGGGAGCGCCGGTGACCCGGCGTGCGGAGTCGTCGGCGAGCAACTCGACCAGCAGCCGCACCGAGCCGAGCGCGGTCCGGCTGCGCACGATCCTCGGGAAGGCCTGGTGGACGGCGCCGAACGCCTCCAGGACAAGGTCGTGCCGGGCGCGCAGGTGTGCGCGTTCGTGGGAGAGGATCGCGGTGATCTCTTCGTCGCCGAGGCTGGCGAAGGTGCCCTCGCTGAGCACGATCCGGCGGCGGAGCCCGGGCAAGCAGTAGGCGACCGGTTCTGCGGCGTCGAGGACGCGCAGCTCCGTCGCCCGCACGTCGGCCCTACCGGGCGGGATGTGCTCGTTGGTGGACCGGTCGAGCAGGTCGACGAGCATGCGATGACGTGCCCGGCGTCGGCGGGTGTGCACACCGACCAGCACGATCGAGTAGATGAGCTTGGCGCCGACCAGCAGGGTCAGTGCGAAGACGGCCACCGCCGCGAGCCACAGCGGCAGGCCGAGCGCGGCGATCTCCTCGGTGGGGGCGGTCGTGGGCCGGCCGTCCGGGCCGAGGATGAGCAGTCGGCTTGCGATGGCCAGTCCCGAGCTGAAGGCGGACAGCACGGCCGCGATCGCGATCGCCTGCCAGAGCACCAGTGCGGCGCGCGGGGCCCGGTACGGCCACTGGGCACGACTCAGGGCCGTGGGTACCGGCCCGGCCAGGACCAGTGCGAGGACGGCGAAGACCAACGCGGACACGGAGTTCATGGTGCATCAGTGCCCACGCGAGGGCAATACGAGCTACTCGTGGTCACGTCTGGAGCCGGCCCGGCCGAGCGTGGCCCGGCTCAGCGGCGAGCGGCGCCGCTGAGCAACGTCGGCGGGACGCTCCTTGGTCTCGAGGTCGGCCAGCGCCTGACGGAGCGCATCCGCCTCGTCGGGGGTGACCCGCTCGACGAAGTGCACGAGTGCGGCGGCGCGGGAATCGGATTCGCTGGCCTGGTCGAGTGCGTCGACCATCAGCCCGGCGACGAGTTCGTCGCGGCTGTGCACGGGGGAGTAGCGATGGGCGCGGTCGCCGCGTTGCTGGCTGACGAGGTTCTTCTTGGCCAGACGCTGGAGCACCGTCATCACCGTGGTGTAAGCGAGTTCACGGCGTTCGCAGAGTGCGGCGTGGACCTGTCGGACGGTCTGCGGTTCCGGCTGGGACCACAGGTGGTCCATCACCGCCTTTTCGAGTTCCCCAAGTCCAGCCATGTTTCCAATCCTAGTGGTCGCTCCGACGCAGTGACGTACTACCTGTCGTAGTGAACTGATGGGTGTCCGATTTTGTTCCCCGACGTCAGACCTTGCCAGATTAGGCAAGCCTTGCCTATAGTCGGGTTCGGTTGCGGTGCGTGCCACGACACCGCCGAGGCGGCGACACGTCAGCGCCCGCCACGGACCGACCACCACGGAGTCGACGCTGAGGGCTGCAGCGCCGCGACTCCACGCCCGGGGCGGGTCCCGCGCCGACACGGCGCCGGACCCGCCCCGTCATCTCCCGCCCGCCCGAGGCTGCACCACGCCGGAACGCGTCGGCCGCGCACCATCGTGGTCGTGTAGACCTGACGCGGGCGCGTGCGACGCGCGCGACGGACCTGAAGGAGAACCCCTGTGAGCAACGAACCCGGTGTCTCGCCGGAGACGACCCTGCCTGATCTGGCCGGCGCGGATGCGGACCTGGACGAGATCAACGCCTTCCTGCGCCGCGGGTTCGGCAGCACGCTCGGCCTCGAGTACACCGAGATCACCGGGGACCGGGTGCACGCGCAGTGGACGGCCGGACCGAACCAGCACCAGCCCAGTGGCATCGTCCACGGCGGCGTCTACTGCTCGGTGATCGAGGCGATGGCGAGCATCGGCGGCGCGGCGTGGCTGGGTGATCGCGGCCATGTCGTCGGCGTCAACAACAACACCGACTTCCTGCGCGCCACCCGCGAGGGTGTGCTCGAGGCCGAGGCGCGCCCGGTCCACCGCGGCCGCACCCAGCAGGTGTGGCAGGTCGACATCAGCGACGACCGCGGCCGGCTGATCGCGCAGGGCAAGGTGCGACTGGCGAACATCGCGGACACCGCGAACATCGGCAAATGAGCACGTGCGGCAAATGAGCACGTGCGGCAAATGAGCGTGACCGGCGCGGCCGACCGCCGGTGACCGGTCAGCCCGCCGCCTCGTCCGCCGACCGGCCGTCGGCCAGGCCTTCCTCGAGTTCGGCGATCGCGGTGCGGGCGAACACCTGCTGCTCGGTGATCGTCATCTGCGTGCGGGCGCGGCCGACGAACGACACGGTCCACGACACGAACGTCGTCAGGCGACTCTTGAACCCGACGATGTAGACCAGGTGCAGGGCCAGCCACATCAGCCAGGCGATGAACCCGCTGAACTCGAGTTTGCCGACCTTCGCGACCGCGCTGTACCGCGAGATCGTCGCCATCGACCCCTTGTCGAAGTAGTCGAACGGCTTGCGGTCGGACGGGTGAGCGCCCTTGAGCTCGGCCTTGATCTGCGCGGCCGCGTACCGGCTGCCCTGGATCGCGCCCTGCGCCTGGCCGGGCACCCCCTCGACGGCCATCATGTCGCCGACGACGAACACGTTGGGGTGCCCGGGAATCGTCAGGTCCTCCTTGACCTTCACCCGGCCCGCCCGGTCGAGTTCGACGCCGGACTGCTCGGCCAGCTGCCGGCCCAGGGGGCTGGCCGACACCCCGGCCGACCACACCTTGCACGCCGACTCGATGCGCCGTTCCTGCCCGTCGCGGTCCTTGACGACCAGGCCGTGCTGGTCGACGTCGACGACCATCGCGCCAAGCTGGATGTCGACGCCCATCTTGGTGAGCCGCTTCGCCGCGCGCGACCCCAGTTTCTCGCCCATCGGCGGCAGCACGGCGGGGGCGGCGTCGAGCAGGATCACGCGCGCGGTGGTGGTGTCGATGTTGCGGAACGTGCCGGCGAGGGTGCGGTCGGCCATCTCGGTGATCTGCCCGGCCATCTCGACCCCGGTCGGTCCCGCGCCGATCACCACGAACGTCATCAGGCGTTCGATCTCGCCCGGGTCGGCGGACAGCTCCGCGCGCTCGAAGGCGCCGACGATGCGGCCGCGCAACTCGAGCGCGTCGTCGATGGTCTTCATGCCGGGGGCGAACTCGGCGAACCGGTCGTTGCCGAAGTACGACTGGTCCGCGCCGGCCGCGATGATCAGGCTGTCGTACGGGGTGACCGTGATGTGGCCGAGCATGCGCGAGGTGACGGTGCGGGCCTCGAGGTCGATCCGGTACACGTTGCCGAGCAGGACCCGCACGTTCTTCTGGTCGCGCAGGATGACACGGGTCGACGGCGCGATCTCGCCCTCGGACAGGATCCCGGTGGCGACCTGGTAGAGCAGCGGCTGGAACAGGTGATGTGTGGTCTTGGCGATAAGGGTGATGTCGACATCGGCCCGCCGCAGCGCCTTGGCGCCGAACAGGCCGCCGAAGCCGGAGCCGATGACGACGACTCGGTGACGGGGGTGCTGTGCTGACTCGTTGCCCATCGCATGCTCCTCGCGGTCTGGTGACGCGCCTGCGGGTGTGGTCGACGATCCGGCCGTGGGTCGAGCCTAGTGAGGTTCGGGCGTGCGGTCCTGTGGTCTGCGAGGTTTCGCCGTGTCGTGTCCGGCAGGGTGGTCCGGCGTGTCGTGTGCGGTCCGGGTTGTGGAACCGCGGCGACTGTGACGTAGCGTTCGATGAACTGGGCAGGCTCCAAAGCAGACCGGAAAGTCTGGACGGCCGTCCGGGCGATGGGTACGTTCGGTGGGCCCGACGAGGCGTCGGGCCGTTTTTCGGCAAGAAGGGTGTGGGTCGACGTGGTCGAATTCGCTGTCAACCGGGGACGCGAGAACGTGGCGATGCTGAGCATCGGCGCGTACCGTCCGCGGCACCTGGTCAGCAATGACGAGGTGTGCGAGGTCCTCGACTCCACCGACGAGTGGATCTACGAGCGCACCGGTATCCGCAACCGCCGCTGGATCAGCGGCGACGAGACCCTGCGGTCGATGGCGGTCGCCGCGGGTGCGCGGGCACTGGACAACGGCGAGATCGACCGGTCGAAGATCGGTGTGCTGATCTTGGCGACGTCGAGTTGGCTCAAGCTGACCCCGCACGGCGCGCCGTCGGTCGCCTACGACCTGGGCATGAACGGGATCCCCGCCTTCGACCTGACCTCGGGCTGCGGCGGCTTCGGCTACGCGCTCGGCGTCGCCGCGGACATGATCCGCGCCGGCTCGGTGGAGTACGCGCTGGTCATCGGCGCCGAGACGATGACGGTCGGCCTCGACCCGACGGACCGCGGCACCGCGATGATCTTCGGTGACGGAGCGGGTGCGGTCGTCGTGGGACCCAGCGAGGAGAACGGCATCTCCCCGACGGTGTGGGGCAGCGACGGCGAGAACGCCGAGGCGATCACCCAGGACGTCGACTTCCTGCAGTACATGAACCGCGCGCAGGCCCTGCAGGGCACCGACCCGGAGGTCGAACCGGTGGGCCGGATGTCGCTGCACATGGAGGGCCCGAAGGTGTTCCGCTGGGCGGCCGTCACGCTGCCGCGCGCGCTCGCGACCGCGATCGAGTCGTCGGGGGTGGCGAAGGAGGACATCGAGGTGTTCATCCCGCACCAGGCGAACCAGCGGATCAACGACCTGATGAAGAAGAACCTCGGCCTCGCCGAGGACGTTCCGGTCGCCAACGACATCGAGAACACCGGCAACACCTCCGCCGCGTCGATCCCGCTGGCGATGGAGGAGATGCTGGTGACAGGCAAGGCCAAGGGCGGCCAGACGGCACTGCTGCTCGGCTTCGGCGCCGGGCTGAGTTACGCGGGCCAGGTCGTCACCCTGCCGCCGGCCCCGAAGGAGTCGAGCTTCCCCGAGGGGTGAGTCGCCGCCCATTGTGGGCCCGCTGAGCGCGCTGCCGCACGCTCAGTGGGCCCACAGCCCTTTCCTGGCAGAACCGGAAGCGCCGCGGCTCCTGGTCTTTGATCGGAGGCACCGGTGGGGTGTGGCCCGGCGGCGCCCACGTGCCGTCTGTCGCGGTGCCCGATCTGGTGGCCACCTTCAACTCCGGCTGCCGGCTCGCCGACACCCGTGGTGGCTTCTAAAGCCGCGGCCGAGTGGGCAAGCCGCTCGTTGCGGGTGCGGCGTCGTTGGTCGTCGACGACCTCGGGACATCCACTCGCGGATGGTCACCTATTCGTAGAGGCGGCCGGGCCCGGCCGGCGTCGTCGACCCGCACGAGTTGCTGCCCCACATGCCGGGCGATCCGGAGCGGTATCTGGCCGCCGATCAGCGGGACTTCCTGTACGTCCCCGCCCGATGAGGTGCAGGGGGGAGTAATAATGCTCGGGTGCACAGCATCCGGTATCGGATCACCCGCCGACCGGCAGGTGCGATGACGGGCGCGGCACTGTGGCTGCGGGTGCAATGGGTGCGGCTGGCCGGATCGAGCCCACTCGTCCGGCGCGGTGACCGGCTGGCGGCCTGGCTGGTGCTGGTGGCGCTGGCGGCCGCCGTGTTGGCGGTGCCCGCGGCGGTCGGGATCGGCCGCATCGCCGAGCAGCGGGCACTGGTACTGGCCCAGCACGAGCTCCGGACGCGACACCGAGTGCCGGTGACGACGCTGGCCGCCGCATCGCATCCTCTGGCGTCACCCGACCCCGGCGCCGTGACCGTGCTGGCGCGGTGGTTCTGGCGCGGTCATCACAGCGGGTCGGTGGCGGTTCCTGCCGGAACCGGACGCGGCTCGCACCTGACCCGGTGGGTCGACGAGCAGGGGCGGCTCACCGGCGCCCCGATGACGATCGCCGAGGCCCGGTCGACGACCGCGCGTGTCGCCTTCGCGGCGTGGGGCTGCTTCGTCGGCGCGCTGCTCCTGCTCGGCCGCGGCGTCGGGCGTCGGCTCGCCCGCTCGCAGGAGGCCCGATGGGACCGCGACTTGAAACGGCTCGTCCGCACCGAGGGCCGCTGACCCGCGCCTGACCCCGCGTCTCAGCGCCGCCACAGCGACCCGGTGACACGCTCGCGGACATGGCAGGCAACCCAGGAAACCCGACCGCAGTCGCGGCGAGCGCAGGCGCCCGGACCGCACGACGACTTCTGTGCAAGGTCCCCGAGGTCACCGTCTTCTTCTGGATCATCAAGATCCTGGCCACGACGACCGGCGAGACCTTCGCGGACTACCTCAACATGACCCTCGGACTCGGCTTGCAGACCACCACGGTGGTGATGGGGATCGCGCTGATCGTGGCGCTGATCGCCCAGTTCCGCGCCGACCGGTACATCCCGTGGCTGTATTGGCTCAACGTGGTGCTGATCAGCATCGTGGGCACCCTGATCACCGACAACCTGACCGACGGGCTCGGCGTGCCGCTGACCGTGTCCACCACGGTGTTCAGCATTCTGCTCATCGCCACGTTCATCGCCTGGTACGCCAAGGAGAAGACGCTGTCGATCCACAGCATCTACACCCGCCGGCGCGAGGGCTTCTACTGGCTCGCGATCCTGTTCACGTTTGCGCTGGGCACCGCGTTCGGCGACATGATCGCCGAGAAGTTCTCGCTCGGCTACCCGCTGGCGCTGTTGCTGTTCGCCGGCCTGTTCGCACTCGTCGCGGTGGCGACGCTCGGATTCAAACTGAATGCGGTGCTCGGCTTCTGGCTGGCCTACATCCTGACCCGGCCGCTCGGCGCATCGCTGGGCGATCTGCTGTCGCAGCCGCGGAACGCGGGCGGCGTGGGGATCGGGACCACGGTGACGAGCGTGGTGTTCCTGGCCGTGATCGTCGCGCTCGTCGCCTTCCTGACCGTCACCAAGCGGGACGTCGGCGCCGCGCCGACAGACGGGACCGCGAGCCCGCGACAGGTGGACCCGTCATAGCGACCTGCGGGTTGACCTGTGCGACAACGCCACCGCACGCGATCCGGCCGACCGGCCTTCTCGCGTGCGGGGCGCTACGGTGAGGAGGATCGATGACCACGGGTGAGAGGGAGCAGAACCGGTGAGGGTGCTCGTCGTCGAGGACGAGGTGCGGCTGGCGCAGACGGTGCAGCGCGGGCTCGAACTCGAGGGGTTCGCGGTCGGGTTGGCGCACACCGGGCCGGACGGACTGTGGCGTGCGACGGAGGAGTCCTTCGACGTGATCGTGCTGGACATCATGTTGCCCGGGTTGAGCGGTTACGAGGTGTTGCGCCGTATCCGCGCCGCCGAGGTGTGGACGCCGGTGTTGATGCTCACCGCGAAGGACGGCGACTACGAGGAGGCCGACGCGTTCGACCTGGGTGCCGACGACTATCTGACCAAGCCGTTCTCGTTCGTGGTGCTGGTCGCCCGATTGCGCGCGCTGCTACGCCGCGGCGCGCCGCAGCGGCCGGTGGTGCTCGCCGCGGGAGACCTGACGCTCGACCCGGCCGGACATCGGGTGTTCCGCGACGACGTCGAGATCGTGCTCACGCCAAGGGAATTCGGTCTGCTCGAATACCTCATGCGGCACATGGGCACCGTCGTCACCAAGACCGCCATCCTGCACAGCGTCTGGGACGCGCACTACGACGGCGCCGAGAACGTCGTCGAGGTGTATGTCGGCTACCTGCGCAAGAAGATCGACGCGCCGTTCGGCCGCTCGAGCATCGACACGCTCCGGGGCGTCGGCTACCGGCTCCGCGCCGACGGCGGGGCTCAGCTCGCCGAGCGGTGATCGGGACCTTCCGACGGAAGTTCGACCACGAAGCGCGCACCACCGAGTGGGGAGTCGCCGATGGTCACCGATCCGCCGTGGGCGGCAACGATTTCGGTGACGATGGCCAGCCCCAGACCGCTGCCGCCGGTGGCGCGGGAGCGGTCGTCCTGCAGGCGCACGAACCGTTCGAACACCCGCTCTCGCTCGGAGTCCGGGATGCCGGGCCCGTCGTCGTCGACGACGATGCGGGCGGTCGGCTCGCTCGTCTCGGTGGTCAACGCCACCGTCGACGCCGCGTGCGCCGCGGCATTGTCGACGAGGTTGCGCACGACACGGGCCAGGCGTTCGCGGTCGCCGCGGATCCGGACGGGCGCGGTGACGGTGTGGACGGTGACGTCGCCGCGCAGGCGTAGCCGGCGGGCCTCGCCATCGGCGAGATCGTCGAGGTCGACGTCGCCGACGCGCAGCGCGATGCCGGTCTCGTCGGCGCGGGCGAGGATGAGCAGGTCCTCGACGAGGTCGCGCATGCGTTCGGTTTCCGGAAGCAGTGTGTCGGTGAGCAGGGCGCGGTCGAAGGCCTCGGGCCGTTCGCGGGCCACCTCGAGCGCGGCGGTCAGCGTCGCCAGCGGGCTGCGCAGTTCGTGTGAGGCGTCGCCGACGAAGCGGCGCTGGGCCAGGTGCCCGGCCTCGATGCGGGCGAGCATCGCGTTCATCGTCGTCGCCAGGCGCGCGATCTCGTCCCGCGCCGGGGGAACGGGTACCCGTTCGGACAACTGGGCCGCGCCGATCGCGGCGACCTGCGAGCGGATCGCTTCGACCGAGCCCAGCGAGCGGCCGACGAGCGCCCAGGTCGCGGCCGCGGCCACCAGCACGATCAGCGGCCCGCCGACCGCCAGCAGCACCGCCACCGTGATCAGCGTGGTCTCGACGGACTCCTTGCTCGCCGCCACCAGCACCGTCACCGGCCCCGTCGTCGACACCGCCGGCCGTGCCGAGACCCGCAGGTCCGACTCCGGCCCGGATGTGGCGCTCACGCCGCTCACCGGTGCCTGGCCGGGATCGAGTCGCAGGTCGATCAGCGGGGCGCGCCACGATTGGCTGGAGGTGCGCACGACCTGTCCGGACGGAGAAACGATCTGCACCCCGGAGATCCGGCTGTCGGTGGTGAACAGCGCGGCGTCGAGGTCGGCGGGACTGTCGTGGGTGAGCTGGTTGGCGATGTCGGTCGCCCGTGCGGTCGCCGCCGAGTCCACCGCGCCGACCAGGGAGCGGTCGAGCATCCACAGCAGCGCGCCGGCGCCGACCAGCAGGGCCAGTCCGACCACCACGGCCGCCGCCAGCGCCGAGCGCACCCGCAGCGGCCAGCGCGACGGGCGCAACGGCTCCGGCAGTCGATTCGTCGTCACCCGGGCATTCTCCCCTCTGTGGATCGTCGGAGGCGGACATGACCGATCCCCCGACCGGGCGGGTCGGGGGATCGGCGCCGCGCCACGGGGGTTCGTGGTCAGTTCGCGGCCTGGCCCGGCTGGTCCGGGGTGTCGCCCGGCTCGGGGGTGTCGACCTGACCGTGATGATCGGCGGTGTCGCCGGGGCCGCGCTGGTCCTGTTGGTCGGCGACGCCCGGCTGGTCCGGGGTGTCGCCCGGCTCCGGCGTGTCCACCTGCGAGGAGAGGTGGTGCGACGGACCGGTGGAGCCGGTGGAAAGGGTTGCGGCGGTGGCCACTCCGGCGCCGACGCCGCCGAGCGCGAGCACGGTGGCCGCCGCGGCGACGACCTTACGGGAGACGGTGAGCTTGGGCATCGATCGTCCTTTCGTCGAGGGTCGTCCGTCGGGTTCGATCGGACTGCCCGCAACGATGCCGAGCGGTCGCTGAGAGGGCGCTGTGCCCGGCTGAGGGCGCGCTGAAGCCGGCGCCGGCCGTGACGGGGTCGGTCAGGCGGTGCCCTCGTCGTGCAGGCCCAGCCGCAGGTGCTCGATGTGATAGACGGCGTGGTCGAGCAGTTCGGCGACGTGGTTGTCGTAGAGGCTGTAGACGATGCTGCGCCCGGATCGGGTGCCGGTGACCAGTCCGAGCGCGCGCAGCAGCCGCAACTGGTGCGAGACCGCCGATTGCTCCATGCCGACCGCGTCGGCCAGTTCGCCGACCGAGCACGGCCCCTGCCGCAAGCGGGTGAGCATCAGCAGCCGGCTCGGCGTCGCCAACGCCTGCAACGTCTCCGCGACCGTCGCGGCCGAGGCCGCATCCAGCGCCGCCGCCGACGTCACCTTGCCTTGCACGCCATGACCCATGGCACGAATTCTAAACCTACGTCACACATGAAGAGATCTTCATTTGTGCTCTAATGGCGAGGATGACGCCCGAAAGCGAGGGCGCGCCCGACCCTGGAGGATTCCGATGGCCCCGCCCCCGACAACCGCTCCGGCACCCACCTCGGCGGCGGTCGGCGCCTCTGTGCACGTTGTGCCGGCCGGGCCGCGGTGGGGGCGGATGTGGCGGGTCCCCGAGGTGCGCTGGGCCGCCGCGGCGACCGTGCTGTTCCTCGCCGGATTGATGGTGCAGTTCGCGGGCGGGCCGGCGTGGGCGTGCTGGGCGTTGTATCTGGCCTGCTACGCCGCCGGCGGCTGGGAGCCGGCCCTCGCGGGCCTGCGGGCACTACGCGAGAAGACCCTGGACGTGGACCTGCTGATGATCGTCGCGGCGATCGGCGCGGCGGCGATCGGGCAGGTCCTCGACGGCGCGCTGCTGATCGTCATCTTCGCGACCTCGGGCGCGCTGGAGGCGGTCGCGACGCAACGCACCGAGGACGCCGTCGGCGACCTGCTCGACCTCGCGCCGGAGCAGGCCACGGTTCTCGACGGGGACGGTGAGCAGCGCGTCGACACCGCCTCCCTGCGGGTCGGGCAGATCGTGCTGGTGCGTCCCGGCGAGCGGATCGGCGCCGACGGACTGGTCGTGGCCGGGTCGAGCGAGGTCGACCAGGCTTCGATCACCGGGGAACCGCTGCCGGTGGCCAAGACGGCCGGCGACGACGTGTTCGCCGGCACCGTCAACACCACCGGCGCGCTGACCGTCCGCGTCGAGCGCGATCCCGCCGACACCGTCATCGCGCGGATCGTCGCGCTGGTGCGGCAGGCGTCGGACACCAAGGCCCGCACCCAACTGTTCATCGAGAAGGTCGAGCAGCGCTACTCGATCGGCGTCGTCGTCGCGACCCTCGCGTTGTTCGCCCTGCCGCTCGCGTTCGGCGCGGCATTCGAGCCGACATTGCTGCGGGCGATGACGTTCATGATCGTCGCCTCGCCGTGCGCGGTGGTGCTCGCGACGATGCCGCCGCTGCTCTCGGCGATCGCGAACGCCGGCCGCCACGGAGTGCTCGTGAAGTCCGCCGTGGTGATGGAACGGCTCGGCCAGACCGACGTCGTCGCCTTCGACAAGACCGGCACCCTCACCGAGGGCACCCCGCGGCTGACTGCGGTCGAGGCACTGCCGGACGCCTCGTTCGAGGAGGCCGAGTTGCTGCGCCTGGCCGCCTCCGCGGAGCGGCCCAGCGAGCATCCGCTCGGCCGCGCCGTCGTCGCGGCAGCCCGCGACCGCGACCTCACGCTCGGCCCCGTGGCGGAGTTCGCGTCGCTACCCGGCCGCGGGGTGACCGCCACCGTCGGGGGCCGGCGGATCGAGGTCGCCGGTCCCCACGATCTGTCCGGCGACGCCGCCGCGATCGTCGCGGAGCTCGAGGCGGGCGGGCGCACCGCGGTGATCGTCACCGTCGACGGCGCCCCCGCCGGGGTGCTCGCACTCGCCGACCGGCTGCGCCCCGGCGCCGCGGCCACCACCGCCGCACTGACCGCGCTGACGGGCGCCGGACCGGTGCTGCTGACGGGCGACAATCGCGCCGCGGCAGAGAACCTCGCCCGGCAGATCGCGATCACCGATGTGCGGCCGGGCCTGCTGCCGGACGCGAAGGTCGCCGCCGTGCGGGAGCTCGAGTCGGCGGGGCACCGGGTGCTCGTCGTCGGCGACGGCGTCAACGACGCCCCCGCGCTGGCGGCCGCGCACACCGGCATCGCGATGGGCCGGGCCGGTGCCGACCTGACCCTGCACACCGCGGACGCGGTGATCGTCCGCGACGAACTCGCCGCGATCCCGGCGGTGATCGCGTTGTCGCGGCGCGCCAAACGGGTCGTCGCAGCGAACCTGGTCATCGCGGCCGGTTTCATCGCGGCACTGGTGATCTGGGACCTGACCGGGCACCTTCCGCTGCCGCTCGGCGTCGCCGGCCACGAGGGGTCGACGATCATCGTCGGCCTCAACGGACTCCGCCTGCTCCGACGGAAGGCCTGGCGCGCGGTGTGAACCGGCCGTGAGTGGCTCGCCGCTCGAGAATCTGTGCCCGGACTCTGTGCGCTCGCCCTCGGTGTGGTCGACGAGGTGTGCGTCAGCCTCGTGCCGGTGCTGTTCGGCGAGGGGATCCCGTACTTCGCGAAACCGGCACGGGCCACCAGCTCCTCGACGATCCGATCGTCATCCAGGGACGCCGCGCCCTGCACCCGCGGTACCCCGTCCGTGTTCACTGAATCCGTGACCGCCACTCCACGGACTCAGTGAACGCGCGGCTCCACCTCGGCCGGCTGCGCATCCGCGTGGGTGACGGCCAGGTAGCCCACGCACACGGCGATCGCGATGGCGAGCGCGATGCTGACCGCGCCGGTGCCCAGGTTCAGGCCGCCGCGCTCGTGTGAGACCGCGGCCCAGTCCGAGAACGACGCGCCCAGCGGTCGGGTCACGATGTAGGCCGCCCAGAACGCCGGCACCGCGGCGAATCCGAAGCGGGCGTGCGCGATCCACGGGATGACGATGACGACCGCGAACAGCAGACCCGAGGCGAGGTAGCCCAGGTGCAGCGTGGTCGCGGTCATGTCGCCGACAGCGGTGCCGAGCGCGAACGTCGTCACCACCGTCAGCCAGTAGAACGCCTCGCGGCGCGGCGTGTGGATGCTGTGGATCGAGAGCGTCTTCTCGCTGCGGTGCCAGGCCACGAGCACGATCGTCAGCATGATCGCGAACACGAGCACCGACACCACGTAGGGGACGCCGAGCACCACGTGGATCGCGTCGGCGACCATCGTGCCGAACACGCTGACCATCACCACGGCGAACCAGTACACGCCCGCGAGGTAGCGGCGCACCGCGAACTGGGCCGCCAGTGCCACGGCGAGCAGGATCCCGGTCAGGGCGACCGCGAGCACCGGGTCCATGTGGAAGACAAGGTAATCCGAGATGGTCTCGCCCATGCCGGTGGTGAGGATCTTGATGATCCAGAACGCGGCGGTGACCGCCGGGACCTTCGCGGCGACGTACCGGCCGACCGCGGCCGGGTCCGGTCGGGCGACCGGATCGACGGGTCGGTCGCCGGTGGACGAGCTGCGGATCGGGCCGGTCACGGTGCTCCCTTCGCCCGGCGGTGCGGCGACCGCCGACTACCTACTACTTCCGAGACAGTAGGTAACGATCCTTGGGGATCCCTGTGCGCTGGGGGAGGTACCGGTGCCTCGGTTGCTGCGGCGTGACGGGCATTGCCGACCCGACCGGCGACGGAGCAGACTGACGGGCACGTCCTCTGCTCGTCCACCGGTAATTGAGGAGGTCATCGTGGAGTTGCACATCGTCGCGGTCGACAAGCCCGACGACATGAACGTCATCGTCGGGCAATCCCACTTCATCAAGACCGTCGAAGACCTGCACGAGGCGCTGGTGGGGGTGGGGCCACACCTGAGGTTCGGTGTGGCGTTCTGCGAGGCCTCCGGACCCCGCCTGGTGCGCTGTTCGGGCAACGACGACCGTCTCGTCGACCTGGCCACGCGCAACGCGGCCGCGGTCGGCGCGGGCCACTCGTTCTTCGTGTTCTTGGAGGACGGCTATCCGGTCAACGTCCTGAACACGATCAAACAGGTGCCCGAGGTGTGCGGGATCTATTGCGCCACGGCCAACCCGCTGGAGATCATCGTCGTCGAGACGGACCGAGGCCGGGGCATCGCCGGTGTGATCGACGGTCGCCCTCCCGCCGGCGTGGAGACGAGCGCCGATGTGGCGGAGCGCAAATCATTGCTGCGCACCATTGGCTACAAGCTCTGAGGGTTGACGCCAAGCAGGGGATGCCCGCCGCATCGCCGAGGCGGGCACCGGGCGGGTGCTAGTTGCCGTGCGGGTCCGCGGCATTGAGCGAAGCGACCACCTGGTCGTAATCGCCGCGGGCCTCGGCATGGCGCAGGAACTCGACCCGCTCGACCCGGATCTCCGTCGCGTCAGGCTGGTCCCGCAGCAAGGTGACGACCTCGTCGACGAACTCGTCCAGCGGCATCGCGAACTCGCTGTCCTGCTGGCCGGGGAGCAACTCGGTGCGCACCGCCGGCGGCACCAGTTCGACGACCTGCACTCCGGTGTCGGCCAGTTGCAGCCGGATCGACTCGCTGAGCATGTGGATCGCGGCCTTGGACGCGTTGTAGCTCGGTGTGACCCGCAGCGGGACGAAGGCCAGCCCGGAGGACACGGTGACGATGGTGGCCTCCGGGCGGGAGCGCAGGTGCTCGATGAACGCGGCGATCAGGCGGATCGGACCGAGCACGTTGGTGGTGATGATCGACTCGGCGGAGGCGAGGAACGACTCTGGCCGGTGCCAGTCCTCGATGCGCATGATCCCCGCCATCGCCACGATGACATTCAGATCGGGGTGCGCGGACAGCACCTGCGCGGCTGCGGCGTCGATGCTCGCCTGCTCGGCGACGTCGATGGCCACCGTGTGCAGGCCGGGGTTCTCGCGCCCGATCTGCTCGAGCAGATCGGTGCGGCGGCCACCGATGATGACCGTGTTGCCCTCGGCCTGCAGACGCCGGGCCAGCGCCAGTCCGATACCGCTGGTCGAACCCGGGATGAAGATCGTGTTTCCGCTGATGTGCATTCACCGATTCTGGCGGACGTCGCTGCGGCGCACCAGGGATCGGCGATCGGGGGACCCGCGGTCCCTGCCCGACCCCTCAGTGCAGGAACTCGGCGGCCCGATTCACCAGGTCCAGCAACGGCTGCGGCCAGATGCCCAGCACGACCGTCACCGCCGCGGTCAGCGCGATCGAGGCGCGGGTGGCGACGGACGGGACGACGATGACCGGGCCGTCCTCGGGCGGCTCGGCGAAGAACATCAGCACGATCACCCGGATGTAGAAGTAGGCGGCGACCGCGCTGCAGATGACACCCACGATGACCAGCGCGAGCCCGCCCGCCGACAGTGCCGCCTGGAACACCGCGAACTTGCTGACGAAACCACTGGTGAGCGGGATGCCCGCGAACGAGAGCAGCAGTATCGAGAAGCATGCGCCCAGGGCGGGTGAGCGCCGGCCGACGCCGGTCCACGCGGCCAGGTCGGTGACCTCCCGCGCCGGATCGGTTCGCGAGCGCACCATGCCGGTGATCGCGAAGGCGCCGAGCGTGCTGAAGCCGTAGGCGATCAGATAGAACATCGACGACGACAACCCGTCCCGGTCGAGCGCGATCACCGCGGTGAGGATGAACCCGGTGTGCGAGATCGACGAGTACGCCAGCATCCGTTTGACATCGGTCGCGGTGACGGCCATGACCACGCCGACCACCATGGTGGCGATCGCGACCACCCACAACATCGGCCGCCAGTCGTCGGCGAGGGAGGGCACGGCCACGTAGAGCACGCGCAGCAGCGCCCCGAACGCCGCGATCTTCGTGGCCGCCGACATGAATGCGGTGATCGGGGTCGGCGCCCCCTGATAGACGTCCGGCGTCCAGGCGTGGAATGGGACGGCACTGATCTTGAAGAACAGGCCGACGCACAGCACGGCGATGCCGATGATCGCCAGTGTGCGGTTGTCGTGCTGACGCTCGAGCGCCGCCGCGATGCCGGCGAGGTTCACCGTGCCGGCGAATCCGTACAGCAGCGCGACGCCGTACAGGAAGAACGCCGACGAGAACGCGCCCAGCAGAAAATATTTCAGCGCCGCCTCCTGTGAGCGGAGCCGGCGCCCGCGCGCCAGGCCGCACAGCAGGTACAGCGGCAGCGAGAGCACCTCGAGCGCCACGAACATCGTCAGCAGATCGCTCGCGGCGGGGAACAGCATCATGCCGCCGACCGCGAACATGGTCAGCGGGAACACCTCGGTGTGCATGCGGCCGGACTCGGTGGCCGCGCGTTCGGCGGCGCTGCCGGGCACCGCGGCGGCCTGCCCGGTGAACGCATCGGCGCCCCCGAGGCGGCCTGTCGGGACACCGGCGGTCGCGACACCGGCCGGTGCGGTCACCGATGCCGCCGCCACCGACGCGCCGGCACCCACCGCCGAGAGTCGCTGGCGCTCGGCGAGAAACGGCACCGCCACCAGCGCGACGAGCACGATCACGCCCTGCAGCGTCAGCGTCGGCCCGTCGACCGCGACCGCCCCCATCACCGTCATCCGGCGGGTCCCCGTGAGCAACGCGACCGCGACGAACGCGCCGGCCAGCCCGCCCACGGTGAGCGCCAGCTGGCCCCCGTAGCGGAACCTTCTGGGCGCGAACGCCTCGACCAGCACGCCCGCGACGGCAACCCCGAACACGACGAGCATCGGCACCAGCAGGCTGTACTCGATCGACGGGGCCACGGTCCTCATCGGTGCCCACCTCCTGCGTGCGGGCCGGCGCCGGCGGTGGCGGTGGCAGGCGGGGGCAGCGTCGGTCCCGGATCGTGCAGGTGTGCGGTGCTCATCGTCTGCCGGACCGCCGGGTCGATCAGGTCCAGCGCGGGCTTCGGGTAGAAGCCGAGCCCGATCAGCAGCACCACCAGCGGGACGACGACGACGAGCTCGCGCGGCACCAGATCGGTGACCTTCTCGTTGTGCTCGGCAACCGGCCCGCCCATCGTGCGCTGATACAGCCACAGCACATACAGCGCGGCCAGCACGATGACGATCGACGCGACGATCGCGGCCGCCGGGTATCGCGTGAACGTGCCGATCAGCACCAGGAATTCGCTGATGAACGGCGCGAGCCCGGGCAGCGACAGCGTGGCGAGCCCGGCGATGAGGAACGTGCCGGCCAGCACCGGCGCGACCTTGCGGACCCCGCCGAACGCGGCGATCATCCGGCTGCCGCGGCGGCTGACCAGGAAGCCCGCGATCAGGAACAGCGCGGCGGTGGAGAGACCGTGGTTGACCATGTACAGCGCCGACCCGGCCTGCGCCTGGCTGGTCATCGCGAAGATTCCCAACACGATGAACCCGAAGTGGGAGATCGACGTGTAGGCGATCAGCCGCATGATGTCGGTCTGCCCGACCGCCAGGATCGCCCCGTAGAGGATCCCGATGACCGCGAGCGTGATGATCAGCGGTGCAAAGTACTTCGCGGCGTCGGGGAACAGCGGCAGACAGTAGCGCAGCATCCCGAAGGTGCCCACCTTGTCGACCACACACATCATCAGCACCGCGGTGGCCGGGGTGGACTCGACCGCGGCGTCGGGCAGCCAGGTGTGGAAGGGCCACAGCGGCGCCTTGACCGCGAACGCGAACATGAATCCGCCGAACAGTGCCTTGGCGACGCCCGGATCGATGTGCAGCTGTCCGGAACTCACCGCGTCGACGATCGCGCGGAAGTCGAACGTGCCGGAGGCGAACGGGCTGCCGTGGCCGGCGGTGACCACGTACAGTCCGATCACGGCAGCCAGCATGATCAACCCGCCGAACAGGTTGTACAGCAGGAACTTCACCGCGGCCCGCGCGCGGCGGCGCGGGTCGTCGCCCTCGCCGAAGCCGCCGATGAGGAAGTACAGCGGCACCAGCATCGCCTCGAAGAACACGTAGAACAGCAGGATGTCCAGCGAGGCGAACGAGATCAGCACCATCGACTCGACCAGCAGCGTGAGCGCCACGTAGGTGTGCGCGATGCGCCGGTGACCGTAGCCGGGCAGCCCGCTGCCGTCGTGCCAGCCGGCGAGCAACAGCAGCGGCACCAGCACCGCGGTCAGCAGCACCAGCACCAGCCCGATGCCGTCGAGACCGAGGCTGTAGCTCGCGCCGAAGGACGGCATCCACTCGTGCGACTCGACGAACTGGAACTGCGGCCCGGCGGTGTCGAAACGTACCCCCAGCACGACCGCGACGGCCAGCACCGCCAGCGACACCACCACACCCAGGCTCCGGGCGAGCGCGGCCCTGCCCGCCGGTACCGCCAGCACCAGCGCGGAACCGGCCAGCGGCACCAGCCACAACACGCTCAGCCACGGGAACCCGTTCATGACCACCCCACCAGGACGATGACCACGATCAGCGCGACGGCGCCGACGAACGTCGTCAACGCATACGACCGGACGAAACCGGTCTGCAGGCGGCGCATCGCGCTCGACGCGGCGGAGACGAAGGCGGCCAGCGCACTCACCGCACCGTCGATGCCCCGGTCGTCGACCTGCACCAGCGTACGGGTCAGCGCGCCGCCGCCGTGCACGAACATCGACTCGTTGACGGTGTCGCCGTACAGGTCCCGGCGGGCCGCGGTCGTGAGCGCCGACACCGGTTCCGGTGCGGTGACCGGGATCTCCCGGCGCGCGTACTGCCGGTAGGCGACCGCCACCCCGGCCAGCACGACCACCAGCGTGATCACCGACACCAGCCACGACGGCATGCCGCCCGAGTGCGGCGGCGGCGCGCCGACGACCGGTTCGAGCCAGCGCTCCAGCGACGACCCGAGGGCGAGCAGTCCGCCGGCGGCGATCGACCCGACCGCCAGCACGACCATCGGCGCGGTCATGACGGTGGGCGACTCGTGCGGGTGGGCCCGGGACTTCCAGCGCCGCTCGCCGAAGAACGTCATCAGCATCACCCGGCTCATGTAGTAGGCGGTCAGCCCGGCGCCGAGCACCGCGACGATCCCCAGCGCCGCCCCCTTGCCGTCGCCCGCGGCGAAACTCGCCTCGATGATCTTGTCCTTGGAGAAGAAGCCCGAGAACGGGGGGATCCCGATGATCGCCAGGTAGCCGAAACCGAACGTGGCGAACGTGATCGGCATGACCGTGCGCAGCCCGCCGTACCGCCGCATGTCCACCTCGTCGTCCATGGCGTGCATGATCGAGCCGGCCCCGAGGAACAGGCCGGCCTTGAAGAACCCGTGTGTGAGCAGATGCATGATCGCGAACACGTACCCGGCCGGGCCCAGGCCCGCGGCGAGCACCATGTAGCCGATCTGGCTGATCGTCGACGCGGCCAGCGCGCGTTTGATGTCGTCCTTCGCGCAGCCGATGATCGCGCCGAACAGCAGCGTGATCGCACCGACGATCGCGACCGCCAACCGCGCGCCGGGCGCGTGGTCGAAGATCGGGTTGGACCGGCAGATCAGATACACCCCGGCGGTGACCATCGTCGCGGCGTGGATCAGCGCCGAGACCGGCGTGGGACCCTCCATCGCGTCGCCGAGCCACGACTGCAGCGGCACCTGCGCCGACTTCGCGCACGCGGCGACCAGCAGCATCAACCCGATCGCGGTCGACGTGCCCTCACCGATGCGCGCGGCGGCCGGGAACACGTCCGCGAACGAGAGCGACCCGACCGTCCGGAACAGGATCATCATGGCGATCACCAGGCCGACGTCGCCGACCCGGTTGACCACGAACGCCTTCTTCGCCGCGGTCGCCGCGCTCGGCTTGTGCTGCCAGAACCCGATCAGCAGATAGGAGGCCAGCCCGACCCCCTCCCAGCCCAGATACAGGCCCAGGTAGTTGTCGGCGAGCACCAGCACGAGCATCGCGGCCAGGAACAGGTTGAGGTAGCCGAAGAACAGCCGCCGCTCCGGATCGGCGCTCATGTAGCCGATCGAGTACAGGTGGATCAGCGAGCCGACGCCGGTGATCAGCAGCACGAAGCACAGCGACAGCGGATCGAGCAGCAGACCGAAGTCGACCTGCAACCCGGCGACCGGCACCCAGCGGAAGCCGCCCACGTGCAGCACCCGGTCGTCGGCCGGCAGTCCCAGCAGGTGCACCAACAGCACCAGTCCGACCGCGAACGCGGCAATCGCGGCGGCGCAGCCGAGCAGATGCCCCCACCGGTTCGCCCGACGGCCGAGCAGCATCAGCACCGCGGCCCCGAACAGCGGCAGGGCCGGCACCGACCACAGCGCGGTGGTCATGTCAGTGCCTGAGCAGGTGGGCGTCGTCGACCGAGGCCGAGCGGCGGGCGCGGAAGATGGTGACGATGACGGCCAGTCCGACGACCACCTCGGCGGCGGCGACGACCATCGTGAAGAACGCGAACACCTGGCCGTCGAGGTTGCCGTGCATGCGCGCGAACGTCACGAACGAGAGGTTCACCGCGTTGAGCATCAGCTCGACGCACATGAACACGATGATGGCGTTGCGCCGCAGCAACACTCCGGCCCCACCGATCGTGAACAGCAGGGCCGACAGATACAGATAGTTCGCCGGGTTCATGCCGGTCCGCCCTCCGTTGTGGTCCCGTCGCCGCCGGAATCGCCCGGCTGCCCGTGCGCCTCGATGCGGTCGAGGAGGTCGTCTGGTGAGGAGATGCCGGCGGCTGTCGTGCCGGCACGGTAGACGGCGCTGACCGACATCGGTGCGAACGTGCCGTCGGGCAACCGCGCGGGCAAGTCGACCGCGTCGTGCCGGGCGTAGACGCCGGGCGTGGGCAGCGGTGTGACCTGCCGACCCTCGCGGAACCGCTGCTGGGACAGTTCGCGCTGGGTCTTGCGGCGCTCGAAGCGTTCCCGGTGCGCCAGCACCATCGAGCCGAGCGTCGCGGTGATCAACAGCGCGCCGGTCAGTTCGAACGCCCACACGTACCGAACGAAGATCAGGTCGGCGAGCCCGCCGACGTTGCCGTCGGGCGAGGCGTGGTTGGCGCCGTCGAGCCCGCGGAACCCGCCGACCGACGCCCGGCCGATGCCGCCGATCAGCAGGACCCCGAACCCGATCCCCGTCAACACCGCCGCCACCCGCTGCCCGCGCAGCGTCTCCACCAGCGACACACCGGAATCGACGCCGACGAGCATCAGCACGAACAGGAACAGCATCATCACCGCGCCGGTGTAGACGACGATCTGCACGACACCGAGGAACAGCGCGTCCTGCGCGATGTAGAACACGGCCAGGATGATCATGATCAGCGCCAGGAAGATCGCCGAGTGCACGGCCTTGCGCGCCCAGACCATCCCGATGGCGCCGGCCACGGCGACCGCGCCGAGCACGTAGAACTGCACGGCCTCGCCGGTGGAGGTGGTGGTCAGCGCGAGGTCGGCCGTCACCGCCCCGCCTCCCGTCCCGCGTCGCCGGGTGCCGGGCCGCTCGCCGGCGCGTCCTCGGGGATCGTGCCCCGGTAGTAGTCGCGCTCGGTGGTGCCCGGATACATCGGGTGCGGCGGCGCGATCATGCCCGGTTCCATCGGGGCGAGCAGTCGGTCCTTCTCGTAGATCAGATCCGCGCGGTTGTCGTCGGCGAGTTCGTAGTCGTTGGTCATCGTCAGCGCCCGGGTGGGGCACGCCTCGATGCACAGCCCGCACCCGATGCACCGCAGATAGTTGATCTGGTAGACGCGCCCGTACCGTTCGCCGGGCGAATAGCGCTCCTCCTCGGTGTTGTCGGCGCCCTCGACGTAGATCGCGTCGGCGGGGCACGCCCACGCGCACAACTCGCACCCGATGCACTTCTCGAGACCGTCCGGATAGCGGTTGAGCTGGTGACGGCCGTGATAGCGGGGGGCGGTGGGCCGCTTGTGCTCCGGATAGAACTCGGTGTTCGGTTTCTTGAACATCGTCGCGAAGGTCACACCGAAACCCGCGAGACGGTCGAGGAACTCAGGCATCTGCATCCTCCTTGGTGGCGCGCAGCGGAGGCACGGGGAAGCCGCCGGCCGTCGCATCGTCGTCGGTAAGACGTGGGGCGGTCGGGCGCTGCGCTTCGCGTGGGCGGCGGCCGCTGCGCAGCAGCAGCGCCAGCAGCACCAGGGATACGAGAACCCCGACGGCGATCAGGACCCCCGGGTGCACGTCGTGGCCACCGGTGCGCAGGCCCCGGTAGACGGCGACCAGCATCACCCACACGAGCGCGAACGGGATCAGCAGCTTCCAGCCGAGGTTCATGAACTGGTCGTAACGCAGCCGCGGCAGTGTGGCGCGCAACCACATGAACACGAACAGGAATCCCCAGACCTTGAGCGTGAACCACAGCACCGGCCACCAACCCGAGTTCGCGCCGGACCACAGGTTCAGCGGCCACGGGGCGTGCCAGCCGCCGAGGAACAGCGTCGTGGCCAACGCCGACACGGTGGTCATGTTCACGTATTCGGCGAGCATGAACATCGCGAACTTCAGCGACGAGTACTCGGTGTGGAAGCCGCCGACCAGTTCGCCCTCGGCCTCGGGCAGGTCGAACGGCGCGCGGTTGGTCTCGCCGACCATCGAGGTGACGTAGATGACGAACGACGGCAGCAGCAGGAACGCGAACCAGGTGCCGTACTGCGCCTTGACGATCCCCGAGGTGGCCATGGTGCCCGCCTCGAGGAACACCGCCGCGAACGTGAGCCCCATCGCGACCTCGTAGGAGATGACCTGCGCGGTCGAGCGCAACCCACCGAGCAGCGGGTACGTCGAGCCCGAGGCCCAGCCGGCCAGCACGATGCCGTACACGCCGATCGAGGTGACCGCCAGGATGTACAGCACCGCCACCGGCAGGTCGGTCAACTGCAGCGGCGTGTGGGTGCCGCCGACCGACACCAGCGGACCGAACGGGATGACCGCGAACGCCATGAACGCCGGCACGACAGCGATGATCGGGGCCAACAGATACACCGGACGGTCCACCCCGGTCGGCGTGATGCCCTCCTTGAGCGCCAGCTTGATGCCGTCCATCAGCGACTGCAGGATCCCGCGCGGACCCACTCGGTTCGGGCCGACCCGCATCTGCATGCGCGCGAGGATCTTCCGCTCGACATAGATCGCGACCAGCACCGTGAGCACCAGGTACACGAACACCGCCAGCGCCTTGACGATGACCAGCCACCACGGGTCGCGGCCGAACGCCGACAGGTCCGTGTACCCGGAGGCCGCTGTCGTTCGTGAGGTGATGAGCGGGTTCACGATTCGTCCACCCCCGCCCCGGACGAGAGCCGGACCACCGCGCCCGCGGTGACGCCAAGTTGCCGGTGCACCGCGCTGCCGCGGGAGTTCATCGGCAGCCACACGACCCGCTCCGGCATATCGGTCACCGCCAGCGGCAGCGTGACCGCACCCCGGCCGGTGCGGACCGTCACCGGATCACCCTCGGCGGCACGGATCTCCGCGGCGGTCGCGGCGGACAACCGGACCACCGGACGCCGCGCGGTGCCGGCCAGGTGCGGTTCGCCGTCCTGCAGGCTGCCCTCGTCGAGCAGCATCCGCCACGCCGCCAGCCGCGCCTCACCGAAACCGGGGGCGGGCCGGGGCGCCGGAGGGGACACCGGCGCGGGGGCGGCGCGCTCGCCCATCCAGGCGCCGAGGGTGCGCAGCTGCGCCCGCAGGCCCACCGGATCCGCGGGGCTGAACGGGACCCGCATCGCGCCGGCGAGCGCGGCGAGGACCCGATGGTCGGGCAGCGCGCCGGTGTCGGCCAGGGCGGCGCCGAAGACGCGGGCGCGGCCCTCCCAGTCGAGGAAGCTGCCCGATTTCTCCACCACCGGGGCGACGGGGAACACCACGTCGGCGCGGTCGGTCACCGCACTGTGCCGCAACTCGAGGCTCACCACGAACGGTGCCGCGTCCAGCGCCGCCAGCGCGGCGGCCGGATCGGGCAGGTCGTCCGGGTCCAGTCCGGCGACCACGAGCGCGTCGACGGCGCCGTCACGGGAGGCGCGCAGGATCGCGGCGGTGTCCCGCCCGGGGGTGGTCGGCACGTCCGCACCCCACACGCCCGCGACGTGGCGGCGGGCCTGCTCGTCGTCGACCGGGTGACCACCGGGCAGCAGGTTCGGCAGCGCCCCCGCCTCCAGCGCCCCGCGCTCACCGGCCCGGCGCGGAATCCACGCGACCCGGGCCCCGGTGGCGTCCGCGAGCCGCGCCGCGGCGCTCATCCCACCGGGGACCGCCGCGAGCCGCTCACCGACGAGGATCACCGCGCCCGGGCGCCGCAACTCCTCGGAATCGGCCAACGCGTCGAGCGCGTCCGGTTCGCCACCCGGCTCGGTGACCACCACCTCCGCGTCCAGCCGGACACTGCCGCGACTGGCGAACGGCGCGATCGTGCGCACCCGCACCCCGCGGCTGCGCACACCCTTGCGCAGCCGCAGGAACACGATCGGCGACTCCTCCTCGGGTTCGAACCCGACGAGCAGCACGACGGGCGCGCACTCGAGGTCGCGGTACGAGGCCGTGACGCCGCGGCCGGCGACACGGTCGGCCAGGAACTGTGCCTCCTCGGCCGAATGCGCACGGGCCCGGAAGTCGATGTCGTTGGTGTGCAACCCGATCCGCGCGAACTTCGCATACGCATAGGCGTCCTCGACGGTGAGCCGTCCACCGGTCAGCACCGCCGGTGCGGCCGCCGCGGCCAGGCCCTGGGCGGCCTCGGACAACGCCTCCGACCACGAGACCGCGACCAGTGTGCCGTCGCGGCGCACCATCGGCGCGGTGATCCGGTCGGGCGCGGTCGCATAGGTGAAGGCCCAACGGCCCTTGTCGCAGTTCCACTCCTCGTTGACGTCCGCGTCCTCGCCCGCGAGCCGGCGCAGCACCGCGCCGCGGCGGTGATCGGTGCGCTGCGCGCAACCGGACGCGCAGTGCTCGCACACGCTCGGCGACGAGACCAGATCGAAGGGGCGGGCCCGGAACCGGTAGGTGGCGCCCGTCAACGCGCCGACCGGGCAGATCTGCACGGTGTTGCCGGAGAAGTACGACTCGAACGGTTCGGACGCGTAGATACCCACCTGCTGGAGGGCGCCGCGTTCGAGCATGTCGATGAACGGATCTCCCGCGATCTGCTGCGAGAACCGGGTGCACCGGGCGCACAGGATGCAGCGCTCGCGGTCGAGCAGCACCTCGGCGGAGATGTTGATCGGCTTCGGATAGGTCCGCTTGACGTCGGTGAAACGGGTTTCGCCCTGGCCGTTGGACATCGCCTGGTTCTGCAGCGGGCATTCGCCGCCCTTGTCGCACATCGGGCAGTCCAGCGGGTGGTTGATCAGCAGGAACTCCATCACCCCGCGCTGCGCCTTCTCGGCGACCGGTGAACTGGCCTGGGTGTGCACCACCATGTCGTCGGCGACGGCCATCGTGCACGAGGCGACCGGCTTGCGTTGGCCGTCGACCTCGACCAGGCACTGCCGGCACGCCCCGGCCGGGTCGAGTAGGGGATGGTCGCAGAAGCGGGGGATGGCCCGGCCGATCATCTCGGCCGCCCGGATGATCAAGGTGCCCTTCGGCACGTCGAGTTCGACGCCGTCGATCGTCACGTGCACGGTGTCCGTGCCACGGCTGTCCGGCCCGCCGCCGGGCTCGCCACCGGTCACTGCGCCCATGCTCCGGCACCTCCGTTCGGCATCGACGCGATCGGGTCGAACGGGCAGCCCTGCGGTGTCAGGTGCGCGCGGTACTCGTCGACGAAATGCTCGAGCGAGGACGTGATCGGGCTGGTCGCCCCGTCACCGAGCGCGCAGAACACCCGCCCGAACATGTTGTCGGCGATGTCGAGGAGCTTGTCGAGATCCGCCTCGGTGCCGTCGCCGCGTTCGAGCCGGTCGAAGATCTGCACCAGCCAGTAGGTGCCCTCACGGCACGGCGTGCACTTGCCGCACGACTCGTGCGCATAGAACCGCGTCCAGCGCGAGACGGCCCGCACCACGCAGGTGGTCTCGTCGAAGATCTGCAGCGCCTTGGTGCCCAGCATCGACCCTGCGGCTGCGACACCCTCGTAGTCCAGCGGCACGTCCAGATGTGCGTCGGTGAGGATCGGCGTCGACGAGCCGCCGGGCGTCCAGAACTTCAGCCGGTGACCCGCACGCACCCCGCCGGCGTAGTCGAGCAACTCGCGCAGCGTGATTCCCAGCGGCGCCTCGTACTGTCCGGGACGCTGCACGTGCCCGGACAACGAATAGATCGTGAACCCCGGCGACTTCTCGGTGCCCATCGACCGGAACCAGTCGACCCCGGCCCGCAGGATCGCCGGGACACTCGCGATCGACTCGACGTTGTTGACCACCGTCGGGCAGGCGTACAGGCCCTCGGTGGCGGGAAACGGCGGGCGCAGCCGGGGCTGGCCGCGTCGGCCCTCCAGCGAGTCGAGCAGCGCGGTCTCCTCGCCGCAGATGTAGGCGCCCGCGCCCGCGTGGACGATCAGTTCCAGGTCGAACCCGGAGCCGCAGACGTTCGCGCCGAGATACCCGGCGGCGTAGGCCTCGGCGACCGCGGCCTGCAGTCGTCGCAGCACCGGGACCACCTCGCCGCGCACGTAGATGAACGCGTGGTGGCAGCCGATGGCGTACGCGGTGATGATCGCCCCCTCGACGAGGGTGTGCGGGCTGGCGAACATCAGCGGAATGTCCTTGCAGGTACCCGGTTCCGACTCGTCGGCGTTGACGACCAGATAGTGCGGTTTGGGGTGCTCCGGGTCGAGCGGCGGCAGGAACGACCATTTGGTGCCGGTCGGGAAGCCTGCGCCGCCGCGGCCGCGCAGCCCCGCGTCCTTGACCGCCCCGACCACCTCCTCGGCGGACATCGCCAACGCCGCGCGCAACCCCCGATAGCCGCCCCGGCCCAGGTACGACGCGAGCGTCCAGCACTGCGGGTCGTCCCAGTTGCGGGTCAGCACGGGGGTCAGCGGCATGTCAGCTCCCTTCCCGATCCGGCCCGGCCTCCGCTGGGCCGGAAGCGGCTGCCTCGGGCTCGTCGGGAGCGGCCATGCCGCGTTCACGGGCGACGCGCAACCCCACCCGCGTGGCCTCGCCGCCGCCCCCGCCGCCGTCGAGTGCGCCGGGACGGTCGTCGGGGAAGCCCGCGAGGATCCGCGCCGTCTGTCGGAACGTGCACGGCGGCGCCCCGCGGGTGGGGATCACCTGCTCGCCCGAACGCAACGCGTCGACGAGTTCGCGTGCGGACAGCGGGGTCTGGTTGTCGAAGAACTCCCAGTTGACCATGATGACCGGCGCGAAGTCGCAGGCCGCGTTGCACTCGAGGTGATCGAGCGTGACCGTGCCGTCGGTGGTGGTCTGCCCGGGTTCGACCCCGAGGTGCTCGCGCAGCGTGTCGAGGATCGCGTCGCCGCCCAGGACCGCGCACAGCGTGTTGGTGCACACGCCCACGTAGTAGTCGCCGGTCGGCTCGCGCCGGTACATCGTGTAGAACGTGGCGACGGCGGCCACCTCGGCGCCGCTGAGGCCGAGTTGCGCTGCGCAGAAGTCGATCCCCGCGGGTGTGAGGTAGCCGTCCTCCGCCTGCACCAGGTGCAGCAGCGGGATCAGTGCGGACCTCGACTGCGGGTAGCGGGCCACGATCGCCGCGGCGTCGGCGCTGAGCCGTTCGAGCACCGCCGGCGGGTAGTCGGCGCGGGCGCCGGGGCGGACCAGCTGCGTCTGCTCGTCCGGTCCCGGCCCGAGGCTCAGGAAAACCGGGCCGTTACCGGACGACGGGGGGAGCGGGGGAGTGCTCATCGGTCGACACCCCCCATCACCGGGTCGATGCTCGCGACCGACGCGATCACGTCCGCGACCATGCCGCCCTCGCACATTGCGGCGACCGCCTGCAGATTCGTGAACGACGGGTCGCGGTAGTGCACGCGGTAGGGGCGGGTGCCGCCGTCGGAGACCATGTGCACGCCCACCTCGCCGCGCGGCGACTCGACCGGCACGTACACCTGACCGGCCGGCACCCGGAATCCCTCGGTGACGATCTTGAAGTGGTGGATCAGCGCCTCCATCGACTCGCCCATGATGTGCTTGATGTGCGCGGCGGAGTTGCCCTGACCGTCCGGGCCGAGCGCGAGCTGCGCGGGCCAGGCGATCTTCTTGTCGTCCACCATGACCGGGCCGGGCCGCAGCCGGTCCAGGCACTGCTCGGCGATCGAGATCGACTGCTTCATCTCCTCGACGCGGATGAGATAGCGGCTGTAACAGTCGCATCCGGTGCCGGTGGCCACCTCGAACTCGTAGTTCTCGTAGCCGCAGTACGGTTCGCTCTTGCGCAGGTCGTGGGGGAGCCCGGTCGCGCGCAGGATCGGCCCGGTGATGCCGAGGGCCATGCACCCGGTCAGGTCCAGATACCCGACACCCTCGGTGCGCGCCTTCCAGATCGGGTTCGCATCGAGCAGGTTCTCGATGTCACGGATCCGCTTGGGCAGCAGCGCCAGGACCTCGCGTGCCTTCTCGACCGCACCGTCCGGCAGGTCCGCCACCACCCCGCCGGGCCGGATGTAGCTGTGGTTCATCCGCAGCCCGGTGATCTGCTCGAACACCTCGAGGATCAGCTCGCGTTCGCGGAACCCGAACAGCATGGTGGTCAGCGCGCCCAGTTCCATGCCGCCGGTCGCCAGCGCGACCAGGTGCGAGGAGATGCGGTTGAGCTCCATCAGCAGCACACGGATGACGTTCGCGCGCTCCGGGATCTGGTCGGTGATGTCGAGCAGTTTCTCGACCGCGAGGCAGTAGGCGGCCTCGTTGAAGAACGGCGAGAGATAGTCCATCCGGGTGACGAACGTGACCCCCTGCGTCCAGCTTCGGTACTCGAGATTCTTCTCGATCCCGGTGTGCAGGTAGCCGATCCCGCAGCGCGCCTGGGTGACCGTCTCGCCCTCGATGTCGAGTACCAGGCGCAGCACGCCGTGGGTGGACGGGTGCTGCGGACCCATGTTCACCACGATGCGATCCTCGCCGGCCTCGGTGGCGTCGGCGACGATCCGGTCCCAGTCCTGGCCGGTGGCTGTGTACACGGCGGCGGGTTCGCTCATCGGTAGGCCCTGCGCTCGTCCGGAGCGGGGATCTGGGCGCCCTTGTACTCGACCGGGATCCCACCGAGCGGATAGTCCTTGCGCTGCGGGTGCCCCACCCAGTCGTCGGGCATCTGGATGCGGGTCAGCGCCGGATGCCCGTCGAAGATCAGGCCGAAGAAGTCGTAGGCCTCGCGCTCGTGCCAGTCGGTGGTGGGGTAGATCCCGTACAGCGACGGGACGTGCCGGTTGGCGTCCGGAACCGACACCTCGAGCGTCACCCGACGCCCCCACGTCAGCGACTGCAGAGGGTACACCGCGTGCAGTTCCCGTCCGGTGTCGTCCGGATAGTGCACCCCGCTCACGCCGTGGCACAGCTCGAAGCGCAGATCGTCCCGGTCGCGCAGGGTGCGGGCCACCAGCGGCAGCTGCTCCGCGGCGATGTGCAGCGTCAACTGGTCGCGGAAGACGACGACCTGCTCGACGGCGCGGTCGGCGGCGACGCCCGCGGCGTGCAGCCCCTCGATGAGCGCGTCGACGACCGCGTCGAAGTACCCGCCGTACGGTCGGGACGTGCTGTTCGGCAGTGCGATCGGGGCGACCAGACGCCCGTACCCGGAGGTGTCGCCGGTGCCGCTGACACCGAACATGCCGTGCTGGACCGAGATCTTCTCGGCGGCGTCGCGGTCGCGGCCCGGCTCGTCGGTCACCGGAGCAGCCCCTTGAACTCGATGGTCGGGCGGGAGGCGAGCGCCGCCTGTTCCGCCTCGCGGACGGCCTGTTCCCGGTTGGCGCCCAGCGGCATCTGCTGGATCTTCTCGTGCAGCATGAGGATCGCGTTGAGCAGCATCTCCGGGCGCGGGGGACAGCCGGGCAGGTAGATGTCGACGGGGACGACGTGGTCGACGCCCTGCAGCACCGCGTAGTTGTTGAACATGCCGCCGGAGGAGGCGCACACGCCCATGGCCAGCACCCACTTCGGCTCGACCATCTGGTCGTAGACCTGCCGTAGCACCGGGGCCATCTTCTGGCTGACCCGCCCTGCGACGATCATCAGGTCGGCCTGGCGTGGCGAGGCCCGGAATGCCTCCATCCCGAAGCGGGCGATGTCGAAGCGGCCGCCGACCGTGGACATCATCTCGATGGCGCAGCAGGCCAGGCCGAAGGTGGCCGGCCACAGCGAGCCCTTGCGCGCGTAGCCCGCGACCTCTTCGACCGTGGTCAAAAGAAAGCCGCTGGGCAGCTTCTCCTCGAGACCCATGTCCGAGTCCTATCACTTTCCCGCACGTGGCGGATTGCTTTCGCGGACAACGTGACCGGTCGCCGCCGGCGTCAGTCCCAACTCAGACCGCCGCGGCGCCACTCGTAGGCGTACGCCACCGAGACGTTGAAGAGGAACAGTGCCATCGCGCCCACGCCGAACCAGCCGAGCGCGTCGAAGTGCACGGCCCACGGGTACAGGAAGACGATCTCGATGTCGAAGATGATGAACAGCATCGCGGTCAGGTAGTACTTCACGGGGAAGCGGCCGCGGCCGACCGGTTGCGGTGTCGGTTCGATGCCACACTCGTAGGCCTCGAGTTTCGCCCGGTTGTACCGGCGCGGGCCGACGAAAGTGGCAACCCCCACCGAGAACACCGCGAACGCGGCCGCGATCGCCCCGAGCACCAGGATCGGTACGTAAACGTTCATGGCGTCCTGAGTCCCTCCACGAGAGCGGATCCCGACACGGCGAAGTGTGACGCAGGCCTCACGGTACTCGGGGAGGGGAGCGCTGTGGGGCAGGCCCGCCGGACTTGCCGCGGCCGTGCCGACGGCGGAGGGGTGACGGCGGCGCGGGGGGCACGCAGGAGGGTGTGCGGCAGCCGAGGACGGGCACGGATGGCGTCCCGGTGTCGCCGTGCCGGTTCTTGAATCGGTGTCGGACGGAACGACGTATATTACCGAACTGTGGCCCGCTCGAATCTCGCCGAAGTGGGGCACAGGAAAAAGCCGCGTCGATCGGGGGCGGCGCTGTGTGTGGTGCGATCAGCTATTTGATGGCCAGTGGATTGGTCGGGGAGCCGAGTCCGCGACGGAACTTGATCGGCGGGGCGCTCAGGAAGAACGAGTAGCGGCCGTCGCGGGCGCAGTCGTCGGCGAGTTCCTCGAGGTCCAGGATCTCGCCGAGCGTCATGCCCATGTCGCGGATGAGCACCATGTGCACCGGCATCATCTCGCCGTCGATCTCGCCGGGGGACACCTCGACACCCCAGTTGTCCGAACACACCGCGGCGATGTCGTGGCGGTGCAACCAGTCGCAGCACGCCAGCCCCAGGCCGGGCTCGCCGGCCATGAACGCCGCGGCGTCGCCGTCATCGAGGAACTTCTTGCGCCAGCCGGTCCGGACCGCCACGATGTCGCCGGGCAGCACCGTCGTTCCCTGCTTCTCGCAGGCCGCGTCCAGGTCTTCTGGGGTGATGACCTCGCCCGGCATCATCCAGTCGACACCCCGGTGGCGGGCCACGTCGATGAGGACCCCACGCCCGGTGATCCCCTTGGCCTGCTTGTCGATCGCGCAATGCGTCGCGCCGTGCGGGGTGATCGACGAGGCGGGGAATCCGTTGTAGAGCAGGTCGTCGTAGTACACGTGCGCCAGCGCGTCCCATTGCGAGGCGCTCTGCAGCGGCATGAAGACGTAGTCGTCCGCATAGCGAAAGGCCCCGGGGAACCGCTGTCCCTCGCCGGTCTCGGAGACCAGCAGCTTCGGGTTCGTCCGGAACGGACCGCGCTGCGGGCCATCGGATCCGAACGGTATCCCGAGGTCGAACACCTGACCGCGCACGATCTCCTGCGCGGCCTGCGCGATCCGGTCGGGCGTGAGCAGGTTCGTCGTTCCCCGCTCGTCCTTCACCCCGTCGCGGTCCCATCGTCCCCAGTTGCTCAGCCGCTTGCCGATCTCCCGGAAGTCGGTCACTGTCGCCTCCTACCTCACCGTCGCACTCGTCGGGTGTCGCACGCGCTGTTGGCAGTTCATCAGGCCGCGCCTCGCTAGAGTGCGACGGGTGCCCATCAAACTCGAGAACGTCGGCATCGCGGTCCGCGATCTCGACGCGGCGATCGCGTTCTTCACCGACCTCGGGCTGTCCGTCGTCGGCCGTGACACCGTCAGCGGCGAGTGGACCGACACCGCCGTCGGGCTCGACGGCAACCATGCACGCATCGCCATGCTCGAGACGCCGGCCGGTGACGGTCGCCTCGAACTCTTCGAATACCTCCACCCCGATGCGATCGAGACGGCGCCTACGCTCCCCAACGAGATCGGCATGCACCGCGTCGCCTTCTCGGTCGACGACCTCGACGAGGCCCTGGCGATCGCCGCGCGGCACGGCTGCCACCCGCTGCGCGGTGTGGCGACCTATCGGGACGCCTACCGGCTCACCTACGTCCGCGGTCCCAGCGGCATCATCGTGATGCTCGCCGAGGAGCTGGGCAAGAGCTGACCGGGCGACGTTCCTCGGAAGGCCCGCTCATGCGTCCGGTTCGTCACCGTGCCCCGAATCGACGCGGCCGGTCGGAGCTGCCTCGGTCGCGGCCCAACTGCCGAGCAGTGTGAGCGCATCGGCGGTCGGCGTGCCGGCGGGAGCCGTGTAGACGAGCAGCGTGAGCCCCGGGCGCGACGGGAACTCCATCGCCTCGAAGTCGAGATCGAGGTCGCCGACCGTGGGGTGGTGGAGGCGTTTGCGGCCGGTGCGGTGGAAGCGGACGTTGTGGGCGGCCCACCGGGTGCGGAAATCCTCGCTGCGGGTGGACAGTTCCCCGATCAGTTCGGTGAGCTGCTTGTCGTACGGGTTGCGGCCGGCCTCCGAGCGAAGCATCGCCGCGATGTCGTCGGCGGCGCGCTCCCAGTCGGCATAGAAGTCGTGGGCGGCGGGGTCGAGGTAGATGAAGCGCGCGTTGTTGGCGGGGCGCCGCGGGTCGGCCAGGACCGGTGCGTAGAGGGCCCGCGCCATCCGGTTGGCCGCGAGCATGTCGTGGCGGGCATTGCGCACCCACGCCGGGGCGTCCGGAATCGCGTCGAGTACCTGCTGGATGCCGCTGGTGACGCCGGACGGCTTGGTTCGGCGTCGACGGGCCGGACTCGGTTGAGCCGCGCGGGCGAGGTCGAACAGATGAGTGCGTTCGGCCTCGTCGAGTCGGAGCGCGGAAGCGACGCCGTCGAGGACCGTATCGGAAGCGCCGGCCAGGTTGCCGCGTTCCATGCGCACGTAGTAGTCGATGCTGACGCCCGCGAGCAATGCCACCTCCTCGCGTCGAAGCCCTTTGACCCGACGGTTGCCGCCGTATGCCGGCAGACCCGCCTGATCAGGGGTGATGCGCTCACGCCGCGAGCGGAGGAACTCCCTGACCTGGTCTCGGTTGTCCATACCGTCCACCGTAGGTCGGCCGGTGGCGGGTCAGGGAGGTACTGGCGTTACCTGGAAGGGCAGACACTGCCGGAGGCCGGTGGCAGCGTCTTGACTGTCATCGGCACCCCTTGGACAACGAGAGGCTCTCATGCGAGCAACGTTCATGTACGGACCGGGCGACGTCCGCGTCATCCACGTTCCGGACCCGGTCGTCGAACATCGGACCGACGCGGTCATCCGGGTGGTCCGCGCGTGTATCTGCGGATCCGACCTGCACCCGTACCACTCGATGTCGGCCACATCGCAGGGCAGCTCGATGGGGCACGAATGCATCGGTGTCGTCGAAGACGTCGGCAGCGAGGTCGCCACGGTGCGCAAGGGCGACGTCGTCATCACGCCGTTCGCCTGGTCCGACGGCACCTGCGAGTTCTGTGCCGAAGGCCTGCAGACCTCGTGCCGCCACGGCGGGTTCTGGAATGCCGGCGGCGTCGGCGGTCTGCAGGCCGAGGCGGTCCGGGTTCCACTGGCGGACGGCACCCTCTTCCCGGTTCCGGTCGAGGAGGGCTCGCCGCTGATCCCGTCGCTGCTGACGCTTTCGGACGTGTACGGCACCGGATACCACGCCGCCATCAGAGGCGGCGTCAACCCGCAGACCACCGTGACGGTGATCGGCGACGGGGCCGTCGGGCTGATGGCCGTGCTCTCGGCCCGGCAACTCGGCGCCGAACGGATCATCCTGATGGGTCGCCACGCCGATCGCACGGATCTGGGGCGGGACTACGGGGCGACGGATGTCGTGGCCGAACGTGGGGAGGAGGGGATCGCCCGGGTGCGCGAGCTCACCGGCGGCGACGGGACCCACGTCGTGCTCGAGGCGGTCGGGCACATGCCCGCCTACACCCAGGCCGTCGGCGTGGTCAGGCCCGGTGGGGTGATCAGCCGTGTCGGCGTGCCGCAATACGAGGACGCGCCGGTCGGGTTCGCCGGGCTGTTCGGACCGAACATCACGCTGACCGGGGGACCGGCTCCGGTGCGGGCCTACATCGACACGCTGCTGCCCGGCGTGCTCGACGGGACCGTCGACCCCGGTCGGGTCTTCGACAGCGAAGTGCCGTTGGACGACGTCGCCCGCGGCTACGCCGACATGGACGCCCGACGTGCACTGAAGGTCCTCGTCCGGCCGTAGGTCACCATCGCACCCGCAACACCGTTCTGGCCCAGCACATCCCGAAAGGACCGACCATGGAATTGACCCCGATCACGGAATCGGCGAAGGGGCCTGCCGACAGGTTCACCGGCGACGTCTACATCACACCGATCTCGGCGCCGACGGCGCCGTCGTACCTGTCCGCGGGGATCGTTCACTTCGCCCCGGGAGCGCACACCAACTGGCACGTCCACCCGAACGGCCAGACCCTGCACGTGCTGGAGGGGATCGCGCTGGTCGGTACCCGGGACGGCACCGTGGTCGCCGCGCGCCCCGGCGAGACCGTCACCTGCGACCCCGACGTCGAGCACTGGCACGGGGCCACGTCCGGAACACTCGCCGTGCACATCGCAGCCGTCGTCGCGGGCGAGGGCCACGGCGGCACTGACTGGTTCGAAGCCGTCTCCGCCGAGGACTACGACGCCGCGCAGAGCGCTGTCCGCGGACGGCGCTGAACCGGCTTAGGGGAGAGCAGGTGCGGATCCGACTGCGCGGCCGGCAGGGGAGACCGGGTCGTCGCGGCCGCTGAGTGACGTGCCGGCGGCCGCGCGCGTTCTTCTCGCAGGTCCTGCGACGGCAAGTCCGTGCGGCCGCCGCGAGCGCACACCGGGTACAGAACTCTGGACCGTACGGAACATTGGGAAATGCCGAACCACTGTCCGTGGCGAAACAGGGCGCCACCCGACCAAAAGACCAAGCAGCACCGATCACGTGGGTGGCCGCGCCAATCGGCGGCTCATCACCGCAGCACGGCGACGACGGCCTCGGTCAGCCGAAAGGGGTCGATGGGGTGCGGCACCGCTGCCTCGGCCCGCGACCAGTGCGCGAGCCAGGCGTCGTCCGGCCGTCCGGTGAGCACGACGATCGGGGGACAGCGGCGGTACTCGTCCTTGAGCTGCTTGGCCACGCCCATGCCTCCGGCCGGCGTCGCCTCGCCGTCGAGAATGGCGAGATCGATGTCGCCGGAATCGATCCGGCGCAGCACCATGGGCGCCGTCGCCACCTCGAGGTACTCGAATGCGGGCAGATCGGGGTGTGGGCGCGTGCCCAGCGCCTGCAGCACCTGCTCGCGTGTGCGGCGGTTGTCGCTGTAGACGAGGACGCGCAGCGCGGGCATGTCGGTCACTGGCCGATGGTAAGCCGCGACGGCCCGCCCGCGGCGGGTAATCGACGGTGCTCAGGCGGTACGGTGGGGCGTGTCGACGCCCTCGAGCAGTGCGTAGACCGGGTTCTGTGCGGCGGCCGCTCGCGTCTCGCGGCCTGCGCCGGCGGTGTACCGCTGGGTGGTCGACATCGACTCGTGACCGAGCAGCCGCATGAGCGTGTACACGTTGACGTCGCTGTCGGCCAGCGAAGTGGCGAAGGTGTGCCGGAGTTGGTGCACCAGTGCGCCTTTCGCGCGCTGTCCGTTGATGCCGGCGCGGCGGTAGGCCCGTTCGACGCGATACTGGACGGTGCTGTGGGTGATCCGGGCTCCGTCGTGTCCGACGAACAGGGGATCGGTGGCCCGGAAGCGGCGCCAGGGGGAGTCCGTCGGCTTGGATCGGGGCCGTACGGAGCCGGGGAAGCGGACGACCCGCGAGACCAGGTACTCGGTGAGTGTGGCCACCAGTGCGGGCTCGGCGGTGAGCACGCGTTGCTTGTTGCCCTTGCCGTGCACGGTCACGGCCTTGACCTGCGCGCTGTCGTCGACATCGCGCAGGTCGCCGAGGTTCAGCGCCGTCAGCTCGGCGAGCCGGCACCCGGTGAGCAGTGCGGTGAGCACGATGGCGAGGTCGCGTTCCTGCCAGGCGCGGGCGTTGGCGTCGTCGGGTTCGCGCAGTGAGGACATCAGCCGGGTGATCGCGGCCGAGTCGAAGGACTTGGGCACCTGCTTGGGCATCTTGGGTCGCTGCACCGCGGACATCGGGTTCGCGACGATGCGGTCAGAGCTGAACAGGAACTCGCACAGCGCGTTCCAGGTGGACCAGCAGCGCCGGATAGAGGCCTCGCGGTGGGTGCGGGCGAACCCGGCGAAGGCCGAGCGCAGCGGGTCCTTGGCGATGATCTCGGTGGTCAGTTCCTCGATCGGAACGCCGGTGTCGGACGCGAGATTCGCCACGATCGCATCGAAGTCCTGACGGTATGCCTTGAGCGTGTGCGGCGAGGGCTTGGCGGTGCTCCGGTAGATCAGAAAATCACCGAAACACGCCTCGAGTCCGCCACCGGTCGCCACGTACGTCAAGCTACAGCGAGGTGCCGACAGCGGGTTCTTTCGCGGCGACCGGATGAGAGTCTGGTGGTGGGCGCCACTTGATCGGACACGGCGCCCGATGTGGGCGTCGGTACAGAGAGGCCTTCACGTGATCATCGCCCGCTCCGTCGCGTTGTATGTTCTTGCGGCGCTGTTCGAGATCGGCGGTGCGTGGCTGGTCTGGCAGGGTCTGCGCGAACACAGGGGATGGCTGTGGGTCGGTGGTGGCGTCGTCGCCCTCGGCTTGTACGGCTGTGTGGCCACGATGCAACCGGATGCCGAATTCGGTCGGATTCTGGCCGCCTACGGCGGCATCTTCGTCGCGGGGTCCATCCTCTGGGCGGCGGTGGCGGACGGATACCGGCCGGATCGTTTCGACGTCGTCGGGGCATTGATCTGCCTGGCGGGCATGGCGGTGATCATGTATGCGCCCCGGGGGTAGTGGGCAACGGGGGAGCAGGAGCCGACCGAAGGAGATGTGAGAAGGCTCGCCCGCGGTTACCGGCGAGCGGTGTAGTGGGGTAGGCCATCTGTACCCCGAGGTAGCGCCGATGGCGTGGTGACTCGGAGAGTCGTTGGCGGCAAACAGATCCCGCCGGGGTGGGGAAGCGTTTGTGTATCACCATAGATAATTGCGATTATCTCGCAAAAATTGACGCAGGAAAGGGGTTTCGCGGTCGGGAGAGGGGTTACCCGCCCGCCGAGAGCGGTTCCGGGTGGGCACACTCGCGGCGTGCCCACCCGGAACTCGTGCGTATCAGACCGATTCGGTCACACCGACGCGGCGTCGTTCAGACGCTCGAGCGTCCCTGTGGCGTCGAGATATTCCTGGACCCAGCGCTCGACCACGGCAGCGGTCTTCTCGACCTTGGTGAACTGCCCGACGACCTGCCCGACCGGGTTGAACGCGACGTCGACGCTCTGGTCCGGGTACTTGTGGGTCGCGGCGACCGCCATGCCGGACACCATGTATTGCAACGGCATTCCGAGCGGATCCGGGTTGTCCTCCTGGGCCCACGCCTCGGTCCACTCGTTGCGCAGCATGCGGCACGGCTTGCCGGTGAACGAGCGGCTGCGCACGGTGTCGCGGCTGGTCGCCTTGACGTAGGCGTCCTGCTGCACGGCGGTGTTCTGCGCCTCCTCGACCATCAGCCACTGCGAGCCGGACCAGGCGCCTTGGGCGCCCAGTGCGAGGGCCGCGGCGATCTGCTGGCCACTACCGATGCCGCCGGCGGCCAGCACAGGGACGGGCGCGACCTCCTTGACGACCTGCGGCCACAGCACGATCGAGCCGACCTCGCCGCAGTGTCCGCCGCCCTCGCCGCCCTGGGCGATGATGATGTCGACTCCCGCGTCGGCGTGCTTGCGTGCCTGATACGGCGACCCGCAGAGCGCCGCGACCTTGCGGCCGGCGGCATGGATGTGCTCGATCATGTCGGCAGGCGGCGTGCCCAGCGCGTTCGCGATGAGCGTGACCTTGGGGTGCTGCAACGCGACCTCGACCTGGGGGGTCGCGGTGGCCTCGGTCCAGCCGAGCAATTGCAACGCGTTCTGGTCGAGGTCGTCCGCGGGCAGGCCGTGGTCGGCGAGGATCTTGTGTGCGAAGTCGAGGTGCTGCTGCGGCACCATCGACTGCAGCATCTTCGTCAGGTCGTCGCCGGACATGTCCGAGTCCATGCCCTCGTACTTGTTCGGGATGACGATGTCGACGCCGTACGGGCGGTCGCCGATGTGCTCGTCGATCCAGTTCAGCTCGATCTCGAGCTCTTCGGGGGTGAAGCCGACTGCGCCGAGGACCCCGAAGCCGCCCGCCTTGCTCACTGCCACCACGACGTCGCGGCAGTGGGTGAAGGCGAAGATCGGGAACTCGATCCCGAGGTCGTCACAGAGCGGAGTGTGCATGCATGCTCCTGGTAGAGGGTGGCCAGAATGAAACACGTTCTAACTGGAACCTGTTCTATCCTGTGGTGCACCTCACATCAACAGCATGGGAAGAGTCGGCAGATGAAGGTGGATCTGACGGTCGTCGCCATCCCCGCGTACGTCGGGGCGATGATCGCCGAATACCGGTGGCAGCGTCGGCATCCGGTCGCCGAGGGCTCACGTGCGGGCGACTACGAGTTCAAGGACACCATGGCGAGCCTGTCCATGGGGCTGGGCAGCCTCGCGGCGCCGTTCGTGACGAAGGCGCTGCTCGGCCCGCTGGCCAGCCGCGGGCGCTATGCGAAGGCGGCGATGGCGGTTGCCGTCGGGACGGGGGCCGTCGCGACGGCGGCCGACGTCGTCCGACGGCACCGGCGTGGCGAGCTCGCCGATGCCGGGGTGGTGGACGGGGGTGCTTCCGCTCGCGCCGACTGTGCTGTGGCTGAGGATCTCCAGCCGTTGCCACCTGTGCTCGCGCGGATCGGCCGTGGCGCTGCGGTGGCTGCGGTGGCGACCTCGGCATTGGTCGTCGCCACCGAATGGGGCGCACGCACCGCCGGGGAGCGCCTGTTCGTGCGCACACCGCTCGACCTCGGTTCCGGGGTGGCGGCGGGTGCGGTGGCAATCCTCGGATGGGATTTCATCTACTACTGGAATCACCGCCTCGACCACGAGGTCCGATGGATGTGGGCTATGCACTCGGTGCATCACTCCAGTGAGCGGTACAACCTGTCGACGGCACTGCGTCAGCCGTGGGTCGAGGCGCTCACCCTGTATGTGCCGTACTCGTTGCTCGCGGTGCTGGGGGTGCGTCCCGCCATGATCGCCGACGCACGCGCCGTCAACCTGATCTATCAGTTCTGGATCCACACCGAGGCGATCCGCACGCTCGGGTGGTGGGAGAAGGTGCTGAACACGCCGTCGCACCATCGCGCCCATCACGGCGTGAACCGGGAGTACCTGGATCGTAATCACGGCAGCATCCTGATCGTCTGGGACAAGCTGTTCGGCACTTTCGAACCCGAAATGGCCCGGCCGGTCTACGGACTGACCAGCAACGTCGGCACGTTCAACCCGCTGAAGATCTTTGCCGCCGAATGGATCTCCATCGCAAGGGACGTCGCCGGCGCGGACACCTGGCGGGACCGATGGTCGTTTCTGCTGCGCGGACCAGGTTGGGCGTACGAGCACCGCGCGCCGGCACTCGGGTAGAGCGCTCAGGCGCCGGTCCGCCGGCAATATCGGGCCGTAATGTCATAATGTCGATTATCGGATCATTTGATATGTGCTGGCGCGGGTCTCGTTTGACGTTGTTCGGCGTCGACTCTGCGTCAATGTGATTCGCGGCCGTCGGTCGTTCGTCGGATCGCCGGTGTGCGACACGTGACGTCGTGTGCGTCGCCGGCGCGTCTGGCACGTCCGTTGTGGCACCTCCAACTCACACGGCGCTCGGGCCCTTGGGCGCCTGAGATCTGCGCCCCGGCAATCTTGTTGTCAATCGACCGTTTCGGCGCGAAATCCACACGGCCACTACCGCTCTCGACCTCCGGCCACACCACCTCAATACGTCACTGTGACGTTTTAATGGGTTGGCGGCGAGTCAGCCGACCAGCTCCGCCGGCGCCCACCTGGGCCATTCGGCCGCGCCGACCGGATCGCCGTCGACGTATCGCGCGACGATGCGTGTGACGTCGGGTGCGGTGTTGTCGTAGACGGTGGCGTGGTCCACACGCGCGATCGCGTCGGCGACCAGCGGCCACAACCGCTCGAAGCGGCCGCGGATCTTGTCCTCGGGCACCCGGTGCCCGCCTTCGATCACGCGTTCGGCGACGCGCGCGACCGACAGTTCGACCGGCACCAGTACCACGTGCAGCACGACCACGTAGCCCGCCCGGTGGGCGCGGTCGATGAGGCCGAGCTTCGACGGGTGCGAGAACACCGTCTCGGCGATGAACGACTCCCCCTGCGCGATGAGCGCGTCACGGATGGTCGCGGCGATGCGCGCGGCCTCGTAGGAGTGTTCCTCGGGCGCGTCCGGCCAGCGGTCCTTGGCGATGACGTCGGCGTTGACGAACAGGCTGCCGGGGAGCAGCGGCGCGAGGCGTTGGTCGATGAAGGTGGATTTGCCGGCGCCGTTCGGCCCGACGACGAGGTCGAGTCGTCTCACAGGACGATCTGGGTGCCGTCCGGCAGGTGCTTGACAACCCGGCCCTTCTCATCGAGCGAGATCGTCGCGCGGCCCTGTGCGGCGCGGTCGGCGGCGTGGTTGCCGGTGGCCAGCGATTCCTCGAGCTTGGCGGCGATCTCGGCGTTGAACACGACGCCCTCTTCGTCGGACAGTTCGCGCAGCGGCAGGCGCCCGGCGAGGGCGGCCTCGACGCGGCGGCGCGGCACCTTGCGCTGGCTGGACACCTCGCGGCCGACACGGGCCCAGTGTTCGAGCTGCTGGCGGGCCGAGCGGTTCTCGCGCTCCCCCTCAGTGGCGGCCGCGTCGACGAGATCCGAGGAGAACCGGGTCACCCTGTCTGCAACGTTCGTCATGACTCCTCCTCCGGCAGTCGCCACTGTCCCACCAGTGTAGCAATCTGCTACGCGCTGGTGGGGTCGGCGCCGACGTACCTCGCCAGGTGCTCGCCGGTGAGCGTGCTGCGGTCGTCGATCAGCGCCCGCGGCGTCCCCTCGAACACGACGCTGCCGCCGTCGTGGCCGGCGCCGGGGCCGAGGTCGATGATCCAGTCGGCGTGCGCCATGACCGCCTGGTGGTGCTCGATGACGATCACCGACTTGCCGGCGTCGACGAGCCGGTCGAGCAGTCCGAGCAGTTGTTCGACGTCGGCCAGGTGCAGGCCGGTCGTCGGCTCGTCGAGCACGTAGATCTCGCCCTTCTCGGCCATTGCGGTGGCGAGCTTGAGCCGCTGGCGCTCGCCGCCCGACAGCGTGGTCAGCGGCTGGCCGAGGCGTAGATAGCCGAGCCCGACATCGGCGAGCCGCTGCAGGATCTTGTGTGCCGCGGCGATCTTCGCGTCGCCGGTCGAGAAGAACTCCTCGGCCTCGGCCACCGACATGCCGAGCACCTCGCTGATGTTGCGCCCGCCGAGCGTGTACTCGAGGACCTCGGCCTGGAACCGTTTGCCGCCGCATTCCTCACACGTCGACTCCATCGTCGCCATCACGCCGAGGTCCGTGTAGATGACCCCGGCGCCGTTGCAGACGGGGCAGGCGCCCTCGGAGTTGGAGCTGAACAGGGCCGGCTTGACGCCGTTGGCCTTGGCGAACGCCTTGCGGATCGGGTCGAGCAGTCCGGTGTAGGTGGCCGGGTTGCTGCGCCGGGACCCCTTGATCGCGCCCTGGTCGATCGACACCACGCCGTCGCGGCCCGACACCGACCCGTGGATCAGCGAACTCTTGCCCGAGCCCGCGACCCCGGTGACCACGACCAGCACGCCCAGCGGGATGTCGACGTCGACGCCGCGCAGGTTGTGTGTGTCCGCCCCGCGCACCGCCAACTCTCCCGTCGGCGCGCGCACCTCGGATTTCACCGCGGCGCGGTCGTCGAGGTGCTTGCCGGTCAGGGTGCCGCTCGCGCGCAGGCCCTCGACGGTGCCCTCGAACATCACCTCGCCGCCGTCGGTCCCCGCGTGCGGGCCGAGGTCGACGACGTGGTCGGCGATCGCGATCGCCTCGGGCTTGTGCTCGACGACCAGGACGGTGTTGCCCTTGTCGCGCAGTTGCAGCAGCAGATCGTTCATCCGCGCGATGTCGTGCGGATGCAGGCCGATCGTCGGCTCGTCGAACACGTAGGTGACGTCGGTGAGCGACGACCCGAGGTGGCGGATCATCTTGGTGCGCTGCGCCTCTCCCCCGGACAACGTGCCGGCGGGCCGGTCCAGCGACAGATAGCCGAGGCCGATCTGGTCGAACGAGTCCAGCAAATGCTGCAGTCCCTTGAGCAGCGGCGCCACCGTTTCCAGGGCGACCCGTCCTCCTGTCACCGAAGGCTCATTCAGCCCACGCACCCATTGCGCCAGGTCGGTGATCTGCATCGAGCACAGGTCGGCGATGTTCTTGCCGTTGATCTTCGACGACAGTGCCGGGGCGGCGAGGCGGGTGCCGTCGCACTCGGGGCAGACCGAGAACGCGACCGCGCGCTCGACGAACGCACGGATGTGCGGCTGCAGCGCGTCGATGTCCTTGGACAGCATCGACTTCTGGATCTTCGGGATCAGCCCCTCATAGGTCAGGTTGATGCCGTCGACCTTGATCTTGGTGGGTTCCTTGTACAGCAGGTCGTGCAGTTGCTTCTTGGTGAACTTCGCGATCGGTTTGTCCGGGTCGAAGAAGCCGCTGCCGCGGTAGATCCGGCCGTACCAGCCGTCCATGCTGTAGCCGGGAATGGTCAGCGCACCCTCGTTGAGCGACTTGCTCGCGTCGTAGAGCGCGGTCAGGTCGAAGTCGGAGACCGAGCCCATGCCCTCACAGCGCGGGCACATACCGCCGAGCCGGTTGAACGTCGCCTTCTCCTTGACCGTCCTGTTGCCGCGTTCGACGGTGATCGCACCGGTTGCCGACACCGACGGCATGTTGAACGAGAAGGCGTTCGGCGAGCCGATGTGCGGGTCGCCGATGCGGCTGAACAGGATCCGCAGCATCGCGTTCGCGTCGGTGGCGGTGCCGACGGTCGAGCGCGGGTTCGCGCCCATCCGTTCCTGGTCGACGATGATCGCCGTGGTCAGCCCGTCGAGATAGTCGACGTCGGGCCGGGCGAGTGTCGGCATGAACCCCTGCACGAACGCGCTGTAGGTCTCGTTGATCAGCCGCTGGGACTCGGCCGCGATCGTCGCGAACACCAGCGAACTCTTGCCGGAGCCCGAGACGCCGGTGAACACCGTCAGGCGCCGCTTGGGCAGCTCCACGCTGATGTTCTTGAGGTTGTTCTCCCGCGCGCCGTGCACCCGGATCTTCTCGTGACTGTCGGCGGCGTGCCCGGTCGGCGCGGCGTCGGTCGTACTGGGCATGCTCATCTCGTTTCGTTCGGATCGGTGTGTGCGGCGGCGCGGTCAGCGGATCGCGCCGACCCCGGGGATCAGCGGCAGGTCGAGCGCGGTCACCCAGCCGGGTGGGAGGTCGGCCAGGGCGGGCACCGCGTTCAGCGCCCGCATGCCGGTGGCGAGGCAACCGGCGACCGCGGGTGCCCGGCCCGACCGGTCGGTGAAGCGGAAGGCGGTTTCCTGGCTGATCGACGGGGATCCCTCGATGTCCACGCGGTACACATCGTCCTGCGTGCCCGACGGCCACTCGGGCGCGGCATCACTGCCGATCCGGTTGACGTGTTCGAGGGTGATGACCTCGCGGCCGCGGTAGATACCGTTGATGGTGAACCGGATCGCCGCGACCTCGCCGGCCTTGACGACGCCCTTGACACTCTTGCGGTCCTGCGGGGTCACCCACTTCTCCCACGTCGTGGTGATGTCGTCGAGCTCGATGCCCGCCGCGTGCGCGATCATCGGCACGGTCGCGCCCCACGACATGATCAGGATGTCGGGATACTCGAGCAGCGCGGTGAACTCGGGCGGGCGGCCGATGCCCATCTCGTCCTCGTAGTCGCCCTCGTAGTCGGTGTAGTCGAGCAGCTCCGAGGCGCGCACCGACGTCACCTCCCCGCACAAACCCATGAGCGTCAACGGGAACAGGTCGTTCGCGAAGCCCGGGTCGATGCCGGTGGTGAAGCAGCGCGCACCGCCCTCCGCGCACGCGGCGGCGATCGGCTCGGTCCACACGGCGGGGATCTGCCGCATCGCCGGCCACACCCACGGGGTCATCGCGGTCGAGGCGACGTCGATGCCCGCACGCAGGAAGGCGGTGATCAGCGCGATGTTGGCGTCGGCGTACTTCGCGGTCGGGCCGAAGTGCACCAGCGCGTCCGGCCGCAGCGCGATCAGCGCGTCGACGTCGTCGGTGGCGATCACCCCGGTCGGCGCGATTCCGCAGATGTCGCCGGCGTCGCGGCCGACCTTGTCGGGGTTGCTCACCCCGACGCCGGCCAGTTCGAACGCCTGGCTCCGCACGATCTCGGCGATGACCATCTTCCCGACGACGCCGGTCCCCCACACCACGACCCGTTTGCTCACCGCGACAACTCCTTTGCGACCAGGAAGTGCTTCCGCTGACGATCAGCTCCCCAAGTTCTACGGCTCTCGGGGTGCTGAATCAAGGGCATCCCAGACGAATCCGTCGGGGTCCGTGAACGAGCCGCCGTCGGAGACGATGGTGATCCGGTGCGAACCCGTGCCGGCGGGGTCGGTGCCGGCGTCCTTGGCCAGCGCGGCGCGACCGAGCAGAGCCAGCGTGACCGCCGACTCCGGTGCGGTGAACTCGACATACTTGCGGCCGAAGCTCTTCGCCACGGACAGTCCGCGGTCGACGTAGAACGCCTTGGTGGCCTTGACATCGTCGACGCCGAGCAGCAACACCAGCGACTCGATGCGCCCGGTGGCCGGGCCGGTGTTCTTCTTCGACGAACTGGCGACCTTCCAGACCGCCCCGTCGGGGGCCTGCACGACGCCGCCGTAACCCCACAGAGACTTTTTCACCGGCGTGACGACGGTGGCGCCGGCGGACACGGCGGTGTCGACGAAGGCGTCGACGTCGTTGGGCTGGGCGACGACGATCGAGAGCGTGTACCCACGAAAGCCCGTCGACGGCACCTGGGCGGCGCGCACGGAGATGCGGTCGGCGACCCCGAGCGCCGCGTAGAACGCCTGCCCGGCGGCCGGGTCGTCCGCGTCGAGGACGACGGAGGTGATCACGGTGGACGTGGTGGTGGTCATGTCAGTGCTCCTCGTTGATGCGCAGCAGGTTTCCGGCAGGGTCGCGCACGGCGCAGTCGCGGATGCCGTACGGCTGGTCGATGGGTTCCTGGACGATGTCGGCGCCGGCGGCCTCGAGCTGCGCGAACGTCTTGTCCAGGTCCGGGGTGGCCAGGGTCAGGATCGCGTAGGTGCCCTTGGCCATCATCTCGGTGATCACGCGGCGCTCCTCGTCGGTGACGCCGGGGTCCGCGGCCGGCGGGTGCAGCACCAGCGAGACGCCGGGCTGGTCCGGGTGGCCGACGGTGATCCAGTACATGTCGTTGTAGCCGACCTCCTTGCGGACCTCGTAGCCGAGGAGGTCGCGGTAGAAGGCGAGCGTCGCATCGCGGTCGGTGTGTGGGAGGAAGGCGTTCGCAATGGTGATGTCCATGGCGACAACGCTAGGGACCGTCGGCGCTCGGCGCTTCTCGATTCCTGATCGGTCTGGTCACCTGCTTGACCACGCACGGCGGGATCCCGGCGGTCGAGTGTGCGGCCTCGCGCTTGTAGACGCTCGGCGGCATGCCGACCAGTTCGGTGAACCGGGTGCTGAACGTGCCCAGCGAGGAGAAGCCGACCGCGAAGCACACCTCCGTGACGCTCAGGTCGCCGCGCAGCAGCAGCGACATCGCCCGTTCGATCCGCCGCGTCATCAGGTACGAGTACGGCGATTCGCCGTAGGCCAGCCGGAACTGCCGGCTCAGGTGCCCGGCGGACATGTGCACACCGCGGGCGAGCGCCTCGACGTCCAGCGGCTGGGCGTGGTCGCGGTCGATCCGGTCGCGCACCTTGCGCAGCAGGGCGAGGTCGCGCAGGCGTTGCGACGTGGCGGGGGTGTCGGTCACCCATGCGATGCTGCCATCTCACCGGCGGTTCCGCGGCGCACACCGCGCGGCGGAACCGATCGACGCGATGCGCGTGGAATACTCCGCGCCACGCACGATGTGGCAGAACGGAATCGAAGACCCGGGAAGGTCGGCGAGGCGTGTGACCCTGTACGGCATCGACATCTCCAGCTACCAGGCGGGACTGAACCTCGCCGAGGTCAAGGCCGAGGGGTTCGACTTCGTGTTCGTCAAGGTGTCCGAGGGCAGCGGCTACGTGAACCCGACCTGGCCTGGGTTCCGGGACGCCGCGCGCGCCGCCGGCCTGATCCTGGCCGGGTACCACTACGTCACCGGCGACGATCCGGCCGCGCAGGCGAACAACCTGGTCAGCCATCTGGGCGACACGTCGATCCCGGTGATGCTCGACTTCGAGGCGAACTCCGGCGACATCGCGAACTTCTGGGCCGTCCTGAACGCGATCACCGCTGCGGGCGGGCACGTCGCGTTGTCGTACATCCCGCACTGGTATTGGCAGCAGATCGGCTCCCCCGACCTGTCCGCGGTGCCGGGGCTGGTCGCGTCGGACTACGTGTCCGGCACCGGCTACGCCAGCGACCTGTATCCGGGTGACCAGTCGGGCAACTGGTTCGCCTACGGCGGCGCCACACCGGTCGTGCTGCAGTTCACCGATGCCGCCCAGGTCGCCGGGCAGACCGTCGACGCCGACGCCTTCCGTGGCACCGCCGCACAGCTCCAGCAACTACTCACCCCGTCAGGAGACGACGTGACCCCCGCACAGGCGCAACAACTTCAGGACATCTGGGTGCAGCTGCTCGGGCCGAACGGCAGGGGCTGGCCCCAACTCGGCAACCGCACGCTCGTCGACGCGCTGGCGGTGGTGCTGACGCAGCTGACCGGGCAGGACCCGGCGGCGTTCGCCGGATGGCCGCAGACCGGCGGTCGCACCGACACCGACCTGATCGCGGCGATCGCCGCGGCGCTGAAGGTGCCGGGCACGTTCGACACCAAGGCCTGACGGGTCGTGGATCTCGAAAGGAAGCCGGTGCACCGCACAGTCCACACGCGTGATCTGTATTTCCCACGGATCCAACTCGGTGACCGCTTCGATCCGCAATGGTTGGCGGAGGGCAAGATCCTCGCCGTCTGCGGCCGGCAGGTCATCATCTGTACCGGGCTGACGTTCGGGCCCACGGACCTGTCGATTCAGGTTCTCGCCGATGGCGCGGCACCTGCAACGACCGTCGATCAGTGGGAAACGGTCGAGGAGGCCTCTGTCTGGCTGGACGCGCCCGTGCAACTCGTCCAGGTTCACGGCGAGGTCATCGAGGGTGTCCCCGAACTGGACGCGGTAACCACAGGCCTGCACCACGTCCGCGTCTATGCACGTGGTCGCGACCGCACCCGAGACGACGTCGCCTGCCACATCGAAATCGAACGAGCCGAAGCCCCGCGCGAACTGACGCTGATCGCCGATGGCGACAACGTGCGCATCCGTGATCTGTACTCGATCCAGCCCCGCCGACACTCGGACAGAACGCGGCACGCAAATCAAAAGCCCGATGCGGCGCGGCTGCCGCTCGCAGCCGCATGGCAGCAACTGGTCGATGCGTTGAGCGCTTGTGGTGCCCACACAACGCTGACGTCCATCGCTCCGCCCGTGTCCCCGCAACTCTTGGACGGGATACGCGACGGCTCAGGACTGAACTGGCCGCACCAACTCGCCGAGTTCTATGCCCTGCACGACGGCCTGCAGGAATGGACACAGCTGCTGCCCCAGCACGACGTTCTCTCGATCGCCGCCGCCGATCAGCTACGCCGGGAAACCTCGGCGATCTGGGGCGAGTTCGACGATCCCGCAACCTATGAGGGCGCCCAGGCAGGCGAGAGCACCGGAACGTTTCTGCCGCAATACTTTCCGATCGCCGAACGCGACGCCTACATCCTGTTCTGCGACACCCGGCCCGGACCACGACACGGCTGCATCAGCGAGCATCGGCGCGAGGACGCCGACATCCTCGCCCCGTACTGGGCATCACTCGCCCACATGGTCACCGACCTCGCCGACTCCATCACCAACGGCACACCGTTCATGACCGACTGGACACCGTCCGTCGAGGAAGGCCGATTGGTGTGGACCGACCAAGCCTGAAATGCGGGTCATTCAATCGCTGCGCTCATTCGCGGCTATTCGGCAGACAGTCCCTCTCGCGGCGCGTGCTTCGTCGAGGGTCTGACTCTGCCGCCCTGATTGCGGCAGAGTCACTCTCACGAATGCCGGGCCTGGAAGGTCACGTTTACGCAGGAACACCAACCAGAGCGACGACAGTAAACCTGGGGAGGTCGCGATGCTGAGCCAAGCGGTACCCGCGGGCGGTATGCGTTCGATGTTGCGTGGGCTTCCGGTGTTGAACGGCGCCGGCCCACCGTTCGACCCGTTGGCTACACCGGACAATCCGGTCGAGCTGTTCGTCGACTGGCTCCTGCTGGCGATCCGATCGAACGCCGTTGAGCCGCACACGATGACGCTGTCGACCGTAGACAACGACGGGCGGCCGTCAGCTCGGGTACTGATCCTGAAGGATGTCGACGCGTCGGGCTGGCACTTCGGGGTCAACGCGGACAGTCAGAAGGGCCGGGACCTGGCAGCCCGCCCGGTTGCGGCGTTGACGTTCTACTGGCCCGAGCTTGTTCGCCAGGTCCGCATCAGCGGCCCGGTGGTAGCGGATCCGGCGGAGGTGACCGGGGCGGACTTCCTCGCTCGGCCCACCGGTTCGAAAGCAATGGCACTGACCAGACGCCAGAGCCAGCCGTTCCTCGACCCGGCGGAACTCGACGCGGCGTTGGACCAGGCACGGTCCGAGCTGGACTCGTCGCCGAACGGAGTACCCGATGAGTGGGTGTCGTACGCCGTACGGCCCGAGCGAGTCGAGTTCTGGCAAGGCGACCCCACCCGGCGACACCAGCGCATCCGCTACGACGCGGTAGACCGATCCTGGACTCGAACCCGATTGTGGCCATGACCGTTCTCGGCACTGCGCACCAGCACGCAGACCCGGGCACCGTGAGCATCGAGCGAACGAGTGATACGAACCCACTGTCTGCTCACCCCTACCCCGGCGCGAGTGTCGACTGGACTCGGCCGGCTACGCGCAGACATCTCCACCTCGCAAGTGCGAGTGACAGAACGCCGATTTCGTCGAACAGGACAACTGCGGCGCCGGATGCCGGTGAGGCCGTAACCACAGCCGTTGACATGGTTGACGCAGCCAGGAACACTGAGGTTGACACAGTTGACGAGATAGGACGGTCTCGCATGAACACCCTGGTCGAGCAGGAACGCAAGCTCATGGACCTGCTCACCCGCCGTGTCCACAAGACGTTCGCCGACGCGCGCGCGGCCGGCGTTCCCGTCGAGGTCTTCGACGACGTCGAATCGATCGCCGCATCGATGGCCGCTGCACTGCCCGCCACACATGTCTACGACCAACTGGTGGGCCCGTTCTACGACACTTCCGGCCTGACCCGGTGGTGGGGAATCAGCCGCCAATCGGTCAACAAGTCCGTCGCCGCCGGCTCCGTGATCGCCTGCCGGCTAGACGACGGCCAGTGGGTCTACCCCACCTGGCAGTTCACAGCCGCCGCAACGGTCCATCCGCACCTGATCACCCTGTGGAAGGCGCTCCGCGGTGCCGCCGACCCGTGGACCTGTGCGGTATGGCTGCGCAGCCCGCAGGCCGAACTCGGTGACCGCAGCGTCGCGGACTGGGTCATCAGCGGCGAGCCTGTCGAGGCGGCCCTGGAACTCGCCCGCGCCGACGTGGCGCGGTGGAGCGCGTGAGCCGGGACTCCATCGCCCTGCGACCACCGGCCCGGCCGCTACAGAATTTCCCGAGCCACGCGCTCACCCCAGACCAGTCGCTCATCCGCGGACATCAGGTGGCGAACGGCCCGTGGTGGTTCTCCTCCTCCTCCGGCGGCGGCCGCTTCGACCTGACACCGCCACGGGGAACCTGTTACCTCGCATTCGACGAGGACACCGCAATCCGGGAGACGGTCGGCGAAGCCCTGGCCACAGCTGGGGTGATCAGCACGGACTTCGCCGCCACCCGGCGGCTGTCGACTCTGACCGTGCCGCATGCTCATCAGCTGGCCGACACCTGCACAGCCAAGGCAGCGGACTTCGGCCTGACGCGAGAGCTGACGTCCATGACGCCGTACGCTGTGCCGCAGGAGTGGGCCGCAGCCTTCGATGCCGCTACCTTCGCAGGGATTCTGTACCAGACCCGGTTCACCACCGGGCCGAACCCGAACGCGGTCGGCCTGTTCGGTGAGGCGGGAGAGGCTGACTGGCCGACCGACCCGAGTCCTGTGCCGTTGACCGCGGCCGCACTTCGCTGCGGCTTCACCGTCGCCGGTCCGCCCCGGTCGGTGCGCATCATCTCGCCACCCACGAACTGAGGTGGCATGAGAGAGTCCACAACTGTGATCAAGTCTGGAGCGCGTGTCCTCGCGGTGGGTGCCGCAGCTTTCGCCCTGATGGTGCCGGCGGCCGGAATCGCCGACGCCGGACCGAATTTCCGTGCGCCGGCACGGACGTTGAAGGTTGTCGCGGTCTCGGTCGGGGGCATGACGTATGCGGCGGTGACCAACGCGGTCGCCGGATACGTGTGCCGCAGTTGGCCGGAAGGCCCCTACGTCGGCGCCACGGACGAGTTCGGGCAGGTGATCGTCAGTCCGTTGGGTGCCGCAGTGGTCGTCCTGCCCGGATCCCGCACGCGCGAGGTGGGCTTCACCTGCGGCCCGCAGCACGGCCCCTTCACGGACACCGGCGACGCGCAGGTTTTCGTCGGAAGCTGACGGCCCGCGAATCGGCCGTCACACCGTGACACGACACGCCGTCTCGTCAGAGTCGGACAGGTCAGGGAACGAGGACCACTTTGCCGCGGTTGGCATGGGATTCGATGACGGAGTGGGCGGCCGATGTATCGGCCAGCGCGAACGTGGCATGTACGACCGGTCGTATCCTGCCTGCACCGAACAGCGCCCAGGGTTCTTGGCGCCACGCCTCGTAGAGCTCGGGCCGGCGCAACGCAATGCGCGCCATCTGGAACCCGATCACCGACTTGGCGCCCACCAGCAGATCGTAGGCATTGACGGTGCCGCCGCCGGAACTGTAGGCGACCAACCGACCGCCGGCATCGAGCGCGGCGACGGAGGGGCCGAGCAGATCGCCGTAGTCATGGCCGAAGCACAATCCGGTGACCCGGTCACCGACTGCGAAACCGTCGACGCCCTCACCCGAACCCACCTCACCGGCAACCTCGCCACCCAGCGGCGCCGGCCCGGATCCCTCGCGAACCTTGCGCACGACCGGCAACGTCACCCCGATCGCCTCAGTGCGGACCACCAACTCTCCGACCCCAGCGGTGGGCTCCGGCACCTGTTCGAGGAACAACACCTCCGGACCGCCGTTACGCCGATATCGAACACGCCGCACCCCAACCCCTTCCCTCGATGTGGACCGAAGCCTGGAAGCCGGAGCAGACATCGGTCCAACAGATCTCCGGCGAGCCGAAAACACCCAGCGGGTCACGTGAACCGGACGGGCCCGAACCACCGCCACTGGACGAAGATCATCCGGGGAGGCGGGGCCGATCTGCGAGGAGTCCTGTGTGTCATGGACCCGCCTCGACGACACAGCAGCGCACCTCCGACGTCTTATGATCGAACCGGACGCAAGAGCCGATCGATCGGAGCTGTTCCATGCAGATCTCGGAGGTATTGCGGAACAAGGGTTCGGCGGTCGCCACGGTCGACCCGGACATTTCGGTCAGTGAGCTGGTGGGCGACCTGGCGCGCCACAACGTCGGCGCGGTGGTGGTGGTCGACAACGACGCGGTCATCGGCATCATCTCCGAGCGCGACGTGGTGCGTCAGTTGCACGAGCGTGGTCCGGAACTGTTGTGCGCGCGGGTCGGCGACATCATGTCGAAGACCGTCTTCATCTGTGCTCCCGAGGACACCATCGACAGCCTGGCGTTGACGATGACCGAACGGCGGATCCGGCATCTGCCGGTGCTGGACGCGGGGAAACTGGTCGGGATCGTCAGCATCGGCGACATAGTCAAGAGCAGGATCACCGAGCTGCAGATCGAACGCGACCAGCTCGAGTCGTACATCGAGCAGGGCTGACCCCGTTCTCAGTCGAGTCCGCTGTGCGCCACGGCGACGAAGGTGCGCACGCCGTACATCAGCGCGCGCTCGTCGAGCGTGAACGACGGCTGGTGCAGGTCCTCCCGGCGGTCGACCCCGTTCCACACGCCGAGCCGGCCCATCGCCCCCGGCACGTGCTCGAGGTACCACGCAAAGTCCTCGCCGCCGCTGGACTGCGACGCCTCCACCAGGTTGTCGTACCCGACCACCGCGCCGATCGCCTCGCGCAGGTCCTCGGTGCACCCGGGCTCGTTGACGACCGGCGGCACCCCCTGCTGATACGACAGCTCGTGGCGCACGCCGTACGGCGCCAGTAGTTGCCCGATGGTGTGCGCCACCAACGGTTCGAGCGTCGCCCACGTCTCGTGCGACGCGCTGCGCAGCGTCCCCACCAACTCCCCCGACTCGGGCACCGAGTTGCCGACCTGCCCGGCTGCGACCTTGCCCCAGGTCAGAATTGTCGCGGTGCGCGCGTCGAGCCGGCGGTCGAGCACCGACGCCAACCCGGTGACCAGCACCGCCGCCGCGTGGATGAGGTCGCCGGTCAGGTGCGGGCGGGCGGTGTGCCCGCCGGCCGACCACAGCCGCACCGTCACCGCGGCGTTCGACGAGGTGATCGGCCCCTCGCGGGTGGCCAGCTTGCCGACCTCCAGGTGCGGATCACAGTGCAGCGCAAAGATCTTCGCCACCCCGTCGAGCGCGCCCGCCGCGATGGTGTCGAGCGACCCGCCCGGGGTGGTCTCCTCGGCCGGCTGGAACACCAACCGGACCCGATGCGGTGGCGGGTCCCCCACCAGCATCGCGGCCGCACCCATCAGCATCGCGGTGTGCGCGTCGTGGCCGCACGCGTGGCACACGCCCGGCACGGTCGATGCATAGGGCAGCCCGGTGGCCTCGGACAGCGGCAGCGCATCGAGGTCGGCCCGCAGCGCGACCGCGCGGTCGGTGTCCGCGCCGAGATCGCACCACAGCCCGGCGCCACCCGGCTGGAGCACCGGCGACAGGCCCAGTCCGCGCAGATGCTCGGCGACCACCGCCGTGGTGCGCCGCTCCTCGAACGACAGTTCCGGGTGCGCGTGCAGGTCGCGGCGCCACGCCACGACCTGGGCCTCGCCGACCCCGGCCGTGGTGGCGGTCGACTCGCCGACGGACGTGAGGCCTCGGTGGCGCCGATGCGTGGTCGCCGCTGCGCCGGGCGCCGGTGCGGGCCGCTCCGGGGCGGGCTCGTCCGCCGGCACCGACTGCGGGCGGCCGGCAGTTTCGGAGACCAGCAGGTCCACCACGTCGGTGAGCCTGCCGCGGCGCAGCAGCGCGCGCCGCTGACGGGCCGCCGAACTGCCGTCCTGCAGCGCCCGCTCGCACAGTTCGGTCGTCAGGTCCCAGTCACCGGTGTCCTCGAGTTCGGGCCGCAGCAGGTTCACCAGCGCCTCGACCATCTCGCCGGCCGGACGCGGCACCGCGCGCTCGACGTCGACGAGTTCGTGCTCGAGGCCCGACCGCGCGGCCCGCCACAGCGCCGCCCGGGCGAGCGTCGGCGCGATCGGGGGCGGCGGCACCCCGGCGCGCAGCCGGGTGACCTCGTGCTCGACGAGCGCCCGGAACAGCGTGGCGATCAACGTCACCGAGTCGACCCGCGGGCAGCTGTCGCAGACCCGCAACTCCAGCGTCGGGCAGTGCACGGACGGTCGCACGTCGAAGTACACCATGCCCGGATCGCTGATCACCCCGCTCGAGACCAGGTCGTCGATCAGCGCGGTGTACTCGGCCGCGGTGCTGACCTGGGCGGCAGGGCCGGTGCTCGGCCAGCGCGGCCACACCAGCGCCCGCACGCTCGCATAGCCGGTGTCGGTGCCGTCGGACCAGAACGGCGAGCTCGCGCTCAGGGCCAGGAAGATCGGCAGATACGGCACGACGCGGCCGGCGACCAGCACAGCCTCGTCCGGGTCCGGCAGGTTGACGTGGATCTGGGTGCCGCAGATCAACTGTTCGCGCGCCAGCAACTGGTACTCGGCCAACATGTGGCGGTAGCGGGGCGACCCGGTGACCTCCAACTCGGTGGGCAAGGCCAGCGGCATCGCACCCGCCGCCGCGACCCCCACCCCGAGCTCGGCGGCGGTGTCCACCAGAAGCGTGCGATTGGCGACGAGATCGGCTCGCAAAGAAGACAAGTCGTCGAACACGCCGCCGTTGACCTCGACCACGCAGCGCTGCAGCTCGGCCACGAACCGATCGTCGGGAAGACGGGCCAGTAACTCGTGCGCGCGAGGGGTCAACCGGCGGGTCTTGACGTCGATGAGCTGGAACTCTTCCTCGACTCCGACCTTGCGGCGGCCGTTCACCCACTCAGCGTAGCGCTGGTGGGACACAATGGTGATCAGTCGTAGTCCTGTCGGTCCTTCTCGGAAGGGGCGTGCCCATCATGTGTCGGCTCTTCGCACTGTCGGCCGCCCCGAGACGTGTCCACGCGACGTTCTGGCTGCTCGAGGCACCGGACAGTCTCGCGCAGCAGAGCCGGCGCGAGCCCGACGGCACGGGCCTGGGCACCTTCACGCCCGAGGGCGAACCGCTGGTGGAGAAGCAGCCGTTGGCCGCCTATGCCGACCGCCGGTTCGCCGAGGAGGCGAAGGATCGCGAGTCGATGACCTTCCTCGCGCACATCCGCTACGCCTCCACCGGTGCGGTCGAGCCGCGCAACACCCACCCGTTCGAACAACACGGCCGGCTGTTCGCGCACAACGGTGTCATCGCGGACCTCCCCACGCTCGACGACGAACTCGGCGAATACCGGTCGATGGTGCACGGCGACACCGACTCCGAACGACTGTTCGCGTTGATCACCAAGCGGATCGACGCGAACGACGGCGATGTCGGTGCCGGCATCGCGGCCGCCGCGAGCTGGGTGGCCGACACGATCCCGGTGTTCTCGCTGAACCTCATTGTCACCACGGCAACCGAGATGTGGGCGCTGCGCTACCCGGACACGCACGGACTCTTCGTGCTTCCCCGTGTTCCCGGCGGGCCGCACGGCGACCGCCATCTGGACCAGGCCAGCACCGCCGGGCGGATCCGCGCCCGGTCGGGGCCGCTGTCGAGCCGCGGCGCGGTCGTCGTCGCGAGCGAGCGGATGGACGAGGACCCGGACTGGCGTGAGGTGCGCTCGGGCGAACTGCTGCACGTCGACTCCCACCGCAAGCTGACCTCGACGATGATCCTCGACCGGCCCCCGCGCCGCCGCATGACGCTCGACGACCTCGGCGACCGCGCCGCCGCCTCGCAGACGGCGGTCTGATACCCCGACAACCGCGGGCGAGCTCGCTACCCGAGCGACCGGGCGCGGGCAGCGACGTCATCCGGCACCTCACCGGTCGCGTCGTTGTCCGGCACCGGAGCGGAAGAGGCCAACTGCAGCGGGATGTGTCCCCCCCAAGTTCCCGTGGCAACATCCTCCGGCTCGTCCCCCGGTCCGCCGCCGCGGGCTTTCACCGATGCCTCGCGCATCGGTATGGCGACGACGGCGGTCGCGGCCAGTTCCTTTCGGGTCGACCGGCGCAGGGTTGCCGTGCGGCCGGGGATCATGTGGTCGACGACCAGCTCGAGGGCGTGGTCCTTCTCTGCCGGGTCGTCGACCAGGCGGCCCGCGCCGAGGATCACCGCCGAGCGGTAGTTCATCGAGTGGTGGAACGCCGACCGGCCCACCACCAGGCCGTCCAGCATCGTGACCGTGGCACACAGCTGTGCGCCGGGCGAGGCGACCAGCCAACGCGCGGCCACCGATCCGTGGACGTAGAGGGATCCGCCGTCGTCCGGACCCGAGGGATCGAACCCGAATGCGGTGGGGAGCACCAGCGGGTGGTCCGGCAGCGTGATGCCCAGATGGCAGACGAACGCATCGGCGAGGAGGGCGTACAGCTCGGCCCGGTCCTCCACCGCCCGGCGGCGGCCGCGGCCCAGTGTCGTCCGAGCGGTCGGTGAGAGCGTTTCCATGGCATCATGATCCCGCGTGAGTGGCCCGGTGACCCGGGCCAATTGTCGACGACCTGAACAGGCCACATGAGCATCCTCACCGTGACGTTGGACCGGCATGCGGCGATCCCTCTCGGCGTGCAACTCGCCGACCGCATCCGCGGGTTGATCACGGATGCCACGTTGGGGACCGGCGACCGCCTGCCCAGCACCCGCGCGCTCGCAACCGAACTGGGCGTCAGTCGCAGCGTCGCCGAGCAGGCCTATGATCAGCTGCTCGCCGAGGGCTGGGTGCAGGCGCGTCGGGGATCGGGGACCTTTGTGGCCGCGACGGCGCAGCGCACCGGGACGTCTCGCCGCCGCACCGAACGGACCTCCCACGCGCCGGATCTGGTCCGGCTCGACAGCGGCACACCGTGGATCGACCCACGGCATCAGACCGGTTGGCGCCGCGCCTGGCGTCAGGTCTCGACACTGACCCCGCCGGCTGGCTACCCCGACCACCGAGGGGTGGCGGAGCTGCGCCGGGCACTGGCCGACCGGCTTCGCCGTACCCGCGGCCTGTCCTGCGATCCCGACCACGTTGTGCTCACCTCCGGAGCCACCGACGGACTGCGGCACCTGCTGTCGGTCATCGTGCCCGGGTCGGTCGCCGTGGAGGACCCCGGCTACCGCGCCGCCGTGCGCGTTGCCGAGAGCATGGGACGCACCGTCGTGGACGTCCCGGTTTCGCCGAACGGCCTTGACGTGACGGCGATCCCGCCCGGTGTCGCGGCGGTCTACGTCACCCCCGCGCATCAGCACCCCACCGGAATCGCCATGCCGGCGGCCGCTCGCGTCACACTCCTCGAACACGCCCGCCACCACGACTTCTTCATCGTCGAGGACGACTACGACTCCGAGTTCCGCTACGACGTCGCGCCACCGCCCGCGTTGACCGCGCTCGATCCCGACCGGGGCATCTACCTGGGCACCGCGTCGAAGTCGGTGTCCCCGGGGCTGCGCCTGGGCTGGCTCGTGGCCCCGCAGGAGATCGTCGAGCGCATCGACGAACTACGTCGACGCACCCACGACCTCCCTTCCTGGCCCACCCAGCAGGCCTATCTCGCGATGCTGCGCGACGGTCACGTCGACCGGCTGATCCGCTCGGCCCGCAAGGTGTATGCCGCACGCGGTGCGACGATCCAGAAGGCCGTACCAGGACTGCTCACCGGTCCGGTGGCGGGGATGTACGTGACCATCGAACTCTCCGCCGATCAGGCGAACGCCGCCGTAAGAGCAACGCGGGCTGCCGGACTCGAACTGCCCAGGCTCTCCGACTACACCCGCACCCAGCAACGGCATGGCGTGGTGTTCGGCTTCGGCGGGATCAGCGACGAGCAATTCGAACAGGCGCTCGGCGCGATCGTCTCGGCCGTGCGATAGCGATCTGCGCTGCGGCGCGCAGCTCACCCGTCGCGGTCACCCTCGCCCAGCCGCTCGCGGGCGTGCCGGCCTCCGAGTTTCGCGACGGCGTCGGTGAATCCCGAGTCGAAGAACAGGTAGCTGAGCAGGTTCCCGTGGTCGTCGGGGTCGCCGCCGATGAGACGTTCGAGGATCCACATCGACGGGCTGCGCAGCCCGCCGAGCCCGCCGTACCGCCGATGGAACTCGGCGTCGGCGAGCGCGGAGATGTCGCCGCGTTCCCCGGCGGCCGGCCCGGCGAAGATCACCTCGACGGCGCGGGAGGCTGCTCCCGGTTCGAGCCCCGCATTCCACTCCTCGAGTCGGTGCAGGTCCTCGATCATGCGGTCGGCCATCAGCACCCGCAGCGAGAGCGCCGCCACCGCATACACATCGGGTTCGATCGCGTCGCCGGGCGGCTCGCCCCGGGTGCGGCGGTGCGCACGCGGCGGCGGGGACGTCGTGGAGGTCATCGGCTGGGTCGCGACCACACCGAGCCGGGTGCAGCCGAGTGAGAGCGCGGGTTTGAGCGGGGTGTTCAGCCGCAGTCCGCCGTCGACGTACCAGCCGGCCCAGCGCGCCGGTTCGGTGACCCGCACGGGCCGGAACAGCAGTGGCACCGCCGCGGAGGCCATCACGTGTTCGACGGTCAGCCGGGTCTCGACGTAGGTGATGTTGCGGCCGACGTCATTGGGCGGCAGAGCGACCGCATCGTTCTTCTCCACGAATACGACCGTGCCGCCGGTGACCGTCGAGGTGGTGGCCACCGCGACCGCGTCGACCCGGCCGGCGTCGATGTTCTCGTGCAACGACTCCAGCGGCAGCCACTCGGTCAACCGGGACCGCAGCCGCTCGGTGTCGAGCAGGCTCGGCAACCGCACCGGAAGCCCCGCCAGCTGGCCCAGGTAGCCCAGTCCGGTCTCGAGGCCGCTGGCCAACCCGAACACGTCCCGCAGTTGCACCGCCGACCAGGTTTCGACGAGTTGTTCGGCAGCCTGGAACGGCGGCAGGTGCGCCATGCCGCCGAGCCCGACCACGTTCAGGGCGCCCGCACTGGTGCCGACGAGCACGGTAGGGGCGGGCCCGGTGCGGCTCATCCACGGCAACAGCACCGACAGTGCCCCAGCCTCATAGGCGCCGCGCGCACCCGCGCCGGCGACCACCAATCCCGCACGGCCGCGAACCACAGCTCACCTCCCCGCCCCTCGGAGGTTACGTCGAAACCCCGTTTACGAGTAGTTGGACAGCGTGTTGAGCAGCGTGGTCGCCAGGGACTCGATCTTCGCGATGTCCTCGGGCGTCAGCGTCGACTGGCCGTCGTCGTCCTGCCCCTGGCTGGGGGCCTGCTGCTCGGCGGGTGCGGCCTGGGGCTGCGGTGCAGCGTTCTGGTCGGGGGTGCTCTGGTCCGGCGAGGTCGTCGTCGTGGTGGCGTCGGACTGCGGGCTGGTCACCCCCGGCGAGTTGATGTAGTCGGCGAACGACCCGAGCGAGGTGTTGTACTTGTTCAGGTCGACGTTGCCCTGCACGCCCGGCAGGTGCCCGGAGTCGGTGTACTGCCAGAACGTCCAGTTCTTCCAGCCGCCGGGCAGCGCGCCCGGTTGGTTCTGGCCGTTGTAGTCGGCGATCCACAGCGGATAGTTGGCGAAGTCGGTGGTATTGGCCATCTGATTGCGCCAGAAGCTCTGATAGGTGTAGATGATCGGCGTCTTACCGGTCAGCGACTGGACCGCGTCCAGGTACTGGTGCAGCCACGATTTCAACTGCGCCGGCGACTGGCCCTTGGCGTCCTCGAAATCGATCACCGGCGGCAGGTCCATCGGCCCGTGCTGGCCGAAGGTCATCGCCGAGAAGAACGCCGCCTGCGGTGCGGCCGGAAGCGTGACGTCGGCGTAGTGATAGGTGCCGGTGGCCACGCCCGACGCGCGCATGGCGAGCACGTCCGGGACGAAGAACGGGTTGACGTAGTCGAGGCCCTCGGTGGCCTTGACCATGGCGAAGCTCTGCCCGGCCGCCTTGACGGCGCCCCAGTTGATGAGTGACCCGCCGGGGTGCTGCCAGGAAGAAACGTCGGGACCGGTGACCGCGGCCGCGTGGGTGGCGCCGGCACCGGTGAGCACGACGGCGGCGGCCAGCGCGGCCAGGACCGTGCTGCGGCGCCGCATTCTCGGCCGCGGTGCCGCGACCCGGTGCCGTCCGGCATACGGCACCCCGAAACGCTGCCGACCGGAGTCGTGTCTTCCATATCCGCTGCGCATCAGCATCCCCGATTGCTTGACGATCAACGACCGGATCATGATCATTCAGGGACTATAAGCGATGAAGTCGATCACCGCGCAGGAAACAGCGGGTGCCGAACTCGCTTGGACGCCAAGCCGACACCGTAAAATGCGGCGTCGGGACGCATCATCACCGACCGCCGAACGAGGTACTGGGCCATGGCGATACTCGGGCAAATGCTGCGCAATCGGCGCGCCGGCGAGGGCCGGTTGGCGTGGAATCTGCCGGGGTTCGCCGGCCCGGATTCGGTGAGGTTGCGCAGCAGCGACTTCGAGCTCGAGGGCGTCCTCTCCCGGGCGCACGCGGGTCGTCGCGCGGGCGGCGAGAACCTGTCACCCGCTCTGTCGTGGACCGCGGCCCCGGGTCGGACAGCCCAGTGGCTGTTGGTGATCCAGGACGTCGACTCCCCCACGCGGCTGCCCTTCGTGCACTGCGTCGCCCTGCTCGACGCCGACCGTGTCCAGCTGGCGCGCGGCGCCCTGGGTGCGGACACCGCCCCGGCCGGTGTGCGGGTGCTGCGTTCGGGCATGGGACGCGGGTATGTGGGTCCCATGCCGATCAGGGGGCACGGCCCCCACCGCTACGTCTTTCAGATCTTCGCGCTGGCCGAGCCACTGCGGGCTGCCGACGGCGGTGTGGACCTCGAGAGCGCCCGCGCCAAGACCGTGCTGGCCGGTGTCCGCGGTCCGGTGCTGGGCCGCGGCCGGCTCGACGGCTTCTACACGCGCTGAAAGCACTTCCTGCGGCCACCTGAGGGCGGCCGCAGGAAGTGGCGGTTGTCGCGTCGCGTTCGGCTATGCGGCCGGAGAGGTTGCGGTGGGCGAGGTTCCCGAGGAGCCGGAAGCTGAGCCACTGGCGAACTGCAGGATGGTCGTGAAGGCGGTCAGCAGGCTTGTGAATTCGGTGGATGACATGGAAAGCCCTCGTGTCGTCGGGTCGGGAAGCTTGCCGCGGCCGGCCGGGGTCCTGTCCCGGGTGCCGGTTCGATCGGCCGTCCGGCGAAACCTGGGCAACCCCGGACACCACGAAGGTAGGGACGCGGCGGCGGCCGGCGCCGCCTTCTTGATGCCTTCTTGATGCCGTACGACTCCTTCTTGACGTGGCGTGATCCGTGTGGATCGCCATCTGCGCAGGTCAGCCGGTGCTACCGTCGTTTCGGGCCGCTTTCGCGGCGATCGCCACGAAAGCTCGCGTCGAGGAGAGCTGGTGGGTGCTCATGCCGGTTTGTCGGGCTGCGGGGCGGTCGTTGGCGAGTGGGACGTTGTTCGTAGCACTGATCTCGGCGCTGTGCACGGCGGTGGGTGCCGCACCGGCCGGGGCCGCCCCACCGGATCTGCAGGCGGTGACCGCCGGCATGGTCGACATCAACTCGGTGCTGGGCGGTAGCCAGTTCGGGAAACTGGCGGGCACCGGCATCGTGCTCAGCTCGGGTGGCGAGGTGCTGACGAACTATCACGTCGTCGAGGACTCGGTCAGCATGACGGCCACCGACCTCGGCAACGGTGCGACCTATCCGGCGCGGGTGGTGGGCGTCGACCGCAAACGCGACATCGCGGTGGTGCAGTTGGTCGGCGCCTCGGGGCTGCCGACGCCGCCGTTCGGCGATTCGACGTCCGTCCGCGTGGGCGATCACGTCGTCGGCCTGGGAAATGCCGGTGGTCGCGGTGGTCCACCGCGACCGGCGCCGGGCGTGGTCGCCGCACTCGACCAGTCGCTGCCGATCATGGACACGACCAGCGGCGGATTCGAGTACCTGCACGGGCTGATCCAGGTCAGCGCCGACATCCAGGCCGGTGACTCCGGTGGGCCGCTGGTCGACGCGGACGGCAGGATCGTCGGCATGGACACCGCAGCGATGCCCGACCCGGCCGGCGTGCAGGGCTACGCGATCCCGATCACCAGCGCGCTGCAGACGGTCGACCAGATAGGCAGCGCGGCGGCGCAGCCGGTCGGGTGAGCGGTCGTCGACCCTGGTCGCGACCGGTCCAGCGGTACTAGACTGGAACCGTGGACTGTGGGGGCAGTGAACGCCGGGGAACGGAATTCTCGGCGACCATGTCTTTTCAGGGCGTGACGGGAGGCACTGAGATGACCACGGCAGATGACGTGCGCGCAATCCAGCAACGAGTGGCCCTGTGCAGGGCCCGGATCTACGGCGGGTACGGACCCGGTGCGGACGAGGCCACCTTCGACAGGTGGACCCGGGACCGATCGGTGTTCGCCGGGCAACCGGTCGTCGAGCGGCTCAGCGAGTTCGCCCGGCGCACTGCCGCGGAGAAGGCGGGCGGCACGCCCGCGGTCGCCGAGGATGCGGCCGCGGCACGCGACAGCGTCAGATCGCGTACCTGACGCGCCACCGTGCGCCCGAGCGCAACCCGACGGGCAGTTCGCCCTCGGGTTGCAGGCCCAGCGCGTCCAATCGGTCGAACCGGGCGTCCGAACCAGTGACGGCACCAGCGTCGCCCCGGTTCCCTGCACGGTCAGATGCCGGCCGAGTTCGAGTAGAACTGCTGGTCCTCGCGCCAGCCGCCCTGCCCCATCCCGACGTGGCTGTAGTCGGCGACGAACTCGATCCCCCGCACCCACTTGACCATCTTGAAGCCGAGCTGAGACTCGCACCGCAGCCGCACCGGCGCCCCGTGCTCGATCGGCAGCGGTCCCCCGTTCATGTCGACGGCCAGGATCGTCTGCGGTTTGCTCGCCAACCACAGCGGGATGCTGCCGTAGAAGTGGCCGTAGCGTCCCTCGGCCTCGGTCAGCCCCTTGTCGTCGAAGGCATAGAAGACGGCGACCTTCGCCTCGTCCTCGGGCTCGACCAGGTCGATGATCGTGCTCACGGGGATGCCACCCCACTTGCCGATGGACGTCCAGCCCTGGATGCAGTTGTGTTTGGCGATGTAGGCGACCGTGCCCAGCGCGCGCAGATCGGCCACCGACAGCGACACCGGGTGCTTGACCAGGCCGCCCACGTCGAGCCGGTAGTCACGGAACTCGTGGCGCGCCATCTCCTCGTACGCGGGATCCGTGGGCGGATAGCCGTTGACGCGGTGGTACGGGGAGATGTCGGCGTCGGTGTACTGCTGGCGCGAACTGAACGACCGGCTCAGCACACGCTGCGGCGGATCGACCATCAGCCCGGTCAGGTGTTGCACCAGCCGGCGTCGGCGCAGCGACACGATGGACAGCGGCACCTGGATGGCGAAGATGACGAACAGGATCGTCAACCCGAGGGCGAGGCCCAAGGTGGTGTCCTTCTGGCCGCTGCCGAGGACGATCCTGGTGAGTTGGCTGGGCAGCCCGTGCAGGATGACCATCAGCACGTGCACGACGACGAACATGCCGAAGAAGCACATGCCGAGGAAGTGCACGCTGCGCGCGCCCTGCTTGCCGCCGAAAAGCTTTCCGTACCAGGGGAACCGACCGATCACGGCCGGCGACATGGCTGCCCCGGCGAGGATCATCAGCGGCGACACCACGAAGATCACGGTGAAGTACATGAGCTTCTGCGCCGGATTGAACGGCTGACCGGCGATCGGCTGGCCCAACTCGAAGTGCAGATACGTGCCGATCTGGCGGATCGCGTCGGGAATGATCGACCAGTGGTCCGGGATCAGGTAGTGCCAGTACCCGGTCGCGAACACCATGGCGACGTACACGGCGCCGGTGGCGATCCAGAACTGCAGCGTCATGAAGTGCCAGTGCCGGCCCAGGCCCAGGTTCTTACGGCCCGGGAGCGCGATCACCGGATTCCACGACTCCTCCTCGTCGAGCGAGGACCAGGGTCTGCGCGGTTCGGAGGAGAACACCTTCTTGGACAGGCGAAGCCATTCGCGTCCCGGCGGACAGTCGTCACGCCAATAGAACTTCGGAAACGCCGACAGGATCTCGATGCCGCTACGGGCCATCATGATCATGAACAGCACGTTCAACCAATGGGTCACCACGACCCACATAGGGTAAAACCCCGGCATGGCGCACCCCCCGCGCTCAGGCACTTGTGGGATTCAGTTTACGCCGCGGTCAATCCCGTATCCGGTGACAGAAATTCCCGAGTGCAGGCGCGCGCGTCACAGCGGATCGAAGCCGGTCACCTTCCACCGGTTGCCGTCGCGGATGAGCGAGACGCGCACGCGGCTGTCGGCGACCGTCGGTGCGGGCTGGGCCGCGGTGGTGGTGAGCTGGTCGACGAACAGCAGCACCTGGGCGTGGTCGGTGTCGGCGCTGATGACCCCGGCGTGCGCGACCGTCGCCTTGGTGTCGATGCCCTGGGCCTTCGCCGCCGGCGCGATCGTCCGGTCCGCCAGCGTCTTGTAGCGGCTCGCGAACGACCCGGCCAAACCGGCCTGCGCGGCGGCGAGGTCGTGGTCGACCGTTTGGCCCGAGTAGGTCAGCATCTGTTCGACGACGGTCGTCGCGGCGGCGACCGCGTCGCTCCTTGCCTCCTGAGCCGCCGCGGCGTGGCCACGCGCCTGCCACAGCAGAGCCGACGCCGTGACCAGCCCGACCGCGAGGCACACCACCAGGAGTCCTCCGATCCGCTGCGGTGTCGGCACAAGGCGCGCCGTCACGAGACGAACTCCAGCCGGGTCAGCTTCGCCGCGCCGCCGTCGCGGGTGACGGTCACCAGCAGCCGCACGTTGCGGTCCTGCGCCGCGCCGCCCGACGTGGACACATGGGTGCGGGCGGCGACGAGCACGACCGCCGAATCCTCTGTCTGGCTTTCGATGCCGATGGCCGGCACCTCCCCGGTCGAGGTGACGTGGGACTGCTGCAGCGCCCGCACATAGTTGTCGAGTTGCGCGGACATCGCGGTGCGGAACTCCCCCGCGCTCGCGTCGACGAACCGCTGCGCGTCGGCGCGGGCCGATCCCGCGTCGATGTCGAGGATCGCCAGCACGCTCTGCCTCGCGGTCGACTCTGCTTGCCGCGCAAAGGCTTCCCGCCGGTCGTCGGCGCGATGACCGACTGTAAGCACGGTGGTCGCGGCGGCCAGGGCGAGCAGCACGGCCGCCGCAAGTGTGCGGAGCATCCAGCGCCGCCGAAGCACCCGCCGGACCGTCACTTGGTCAGCAGCGACGGCCATGCCGGTGCCCTCCCGTCGGGGGGTGTGTCGACCCGATAGGTCTTGCCGTCGGGTCCCACGTAGGTCCCGTCGGCCGGGTTGTAGCCGGTGGTGCCCACCGCCGGTGCCGGATCGATCTCGTCGGGCGCGTTGGTGCCGGCGGCGGTGTACGGCTTGTCGCTCGCGCATTCCTGCGGGGTGGGCGCGCGTTTGCCGGGCACCGCCAGGCAGGGCAGGTTGCGGCTGCCGCGCACCGCGAACTTCGAGTCGCGCGGCACCTTGCAGTACAGGTCGGAGGGGGTGTCGGGGATCGAGAAGTCCGTGGGACTGCGGCGCGCGGAGGCCGGCAGGTAGCCGGTGGTGCAGGCCGCGGGATCGTTGGCCTCCATGACGAAGTCGACGGCGGCGGCGCCGTCGGGCGCCCCCGTCTGCACCACCGTCGTCTGCGCGGCCTCGAGCGGCGGCAGCAGCAGCATGATCTGCTCGATCGCCGGGTTGTAGGTCAGCAGCACCTGCCCGACGCTGGTCAGGTTCTTCAGCAGCACGGGCAGTGTCGGCTGCACCTGGGCCAGCAGGTCCTGTGCCGATTGTGCCGTCGCCGGGCCGCTCTGTAGTAGCGACTGCACGTGCGGGTCGGCGGCCTGGACCTGCCCGGTGATGTCGGCCAGGCCCGACACCCAGGTGCGGATCTCGCTGCTGGTGACCGCCTGGTCATCGAGCAGCGGGCCGAGCCGCTGGACCAGGTCCCGGGTCGGTTCGGCGGCATCGGAGGTCTGGTTCACGAACGAAACCGTCGAGTCGAGCAGCTTCGACATCGCGGGCGCCTGCCCGCCGAACGCGCGGAACGACTCGTCGATGACCTCGCGGAGCCGGTCCTGCGGCACCGAGTCCAGCAGTGTCTGCGCGCGGTCGAGCAGTGGCCCGATCGCGGTGGGCAGCGCGGTGGCCGGCACCGTCAGGACCTCGCCGTCGTGCAGGTAGGGACCGGCGGTCGAGCTCGGCAGCAGGTCCACGTACTGTTCGCCGATCGCGGACATGCTGCGCACCCGCACCTGCACCGAGCGGGGGATCTTCGTCGAGCTGCGTAGCCGCAGCGTCGCGCGCACCCCGTCGGGGACGACCGACACGGCGCTGACCTGACCGACGTTGATGCCGCGGTAGGTGACGTTCGAGAAGCGGTACAGCCCACCGGAAGCCGGCAGGTTCAAGGTGACCGTGTAGTTGCCGATGCCCAGCGCCGCCGGGACCTTGACGTAGTCCACCCCGACCAGCGCCATGCCGACGATCGCGAGCACTGCGAACACCGCCAGTTGCGCGCGGACGAACCTGGTGAGCATCATCGGGCGCCTCCGGTGTGCAGGGGTGCGAGCAGCGGGTCGACCGGAGTCCCGGTCGGCGCCGTGGGACCCGCGGGTGCCACGGCCGGGGTGGCGCCCGGCGCGGGCGTACCCAGCGGGGTGCCGTAGGCCAGTCCGGCACGCAGCCGGGGCACGGTCAGGTCCAGGACCGCCCACAGGTTCGTGTAGTCGCCGCGCATGGCGTTGTCGATGGTGACCTGCGGGAACGGGAAGGTGGTGATGGTGCCGAGGTTGTTGATCAGCGAGTCTCCGGTGGCGGCCACCTGGGTCAAGGTGGTGCGCAGGCTCGTGAGGTTCTTCTCGAGGTCGGACCGGGTGGCGTGGACCAATTGGGTTCCGGTGTCGCTGAACCCCGTCAGCGCCTGCATGGCCCGGGTGAAGTCGGACCGCTCGTCGTCCAGGGTCTGCAGCGCGGTGGGCATCGTGTCGAGGGCCCGGGTGAGGGTGTCGTTCTCGCCGGCGACCTCCCCGGCGAAGCGGTGCAGGTTGTCGATCGTCGCGACGACCGCCGTGCGCTGTCGGTCGAGAGTTCCGGCGAGCTGGTCGATCTGGGTGAGCAGGTCGCGGATCTGCCGGTCGTTGCCGCCGAACGCGTTGTTGAGTTCGGTGGTGATGGACTGGACCTGGCCCAGTCCCCCGCCGTCGAGGACGACCGCCAGCGCCGAGAGGGTCTGCTCGGTGGTCGGATAGGCGCCCGCCCGTGCGAGCGGGATGACGCTCCCTGCGGACAGGCGTCCCCGCGCGGGGGCGTCGGTCGGCGGCGCCAGTTCGAGGTGCTGAGAGCCGAGCAGGCTGGTCTGCCCGATCGTCGCGACGGCGTCGGCGGGCAGGTCGACGCCGGGGCCGAGCGTGACGGTGAGCTTTGCGTGCCACCCCTCGGTCTGGATCTTCGACACGCTGCCGACGGTGACGTCGTCGACCATGACCGGGGAGTTCTGGGTGATCGACGAGACGTCCGGCATCTCGACGGTCACCTGGAAGCTGCCGGCGCCGTGGCCGCTGGTTCCGGGCAGCGGCAGCGAGTTCACGCCGTCCCACTGACACCCGGCGGTCGCCGCCGCCACCGCCAGCACCGTGGCCACGGCTGCCGTCGCCCGCGCCGCACCCCTCATCGGGTGCCCGCCTGCGGCGCCATCAGGTTCGAGAGCCCGTGCGCCGGTGGCGATCCCGACGGGCCGGACAGTCCGGGCACGCTGTCGACGGTCTGGCCCGGGCCGACGCCGCGCCCGGTGGTCGGGTTGATGGTGATGTCCGGGTAGTTCATCACCACCGTGCGCAGCAGCGGGCCGAGGTACTGCGCGCACAGCGCCGCGCCCTGGTCTGCGGAGGCCTGCGCGAGCCCGGCGATGGCGCCGCACACGAAGTTCACCGGATTGCCGAAGTTCTGCAGCGCCGGCATGCCCACGAACGACCCCTGGGCCGGGTGATAGATGTCGTAGTAGTTGACCAACGCGGTCGGCGCGATGTGCAGCACCTTCTCGATCGCCGGTTCCTTCTGCGCGAGAATCGATGTCGCGTCGGCGAGGCGCTGCACCTGCTCGGTCAGGCCCTGGCGGTTCTGGTCGACGAAACGTCGGATGTCGCCGGCCGCGCCGTCGAGGTCGGTCAGGGCCTGGGTCAGTTGGTCGTGGCCGTCGGTGAGCACGTCGGTGACCGAGGCGAGCCGGCCCTGGAACTGCACGATCTGCTCGTTGCTGGCCGACAGGGCGGCCGCGAATGCCTGCAGGTTACGGACGATGTCGAACAGGTCGCCGCCGCCCTTCGACAGGGTGGCCATGGTCGCGGAGAGCGCGTCGATGCTGCCGCGCAGGGTCGCCCCGTTGCCGTGCACGGCGGTGCCCGCCGCGTCGAGGAACCGCCCGAAGGTGCCCTGCGGATCGCCGGCGTGCGGGCTCATCGCGTCGACGAGCCGGGACAGTTCGGTTTTGACCTGGTCCCATTCCACCGGCACCGCGGTCCGGTCGAGTCCGATCGTCGTGCCCGCGGCCAGCGCCGGTCCCCCGGTGTACGCGGGGGTGAGCTGGACGAACCGGGAGGCGACCAGGTTCTGCGCGATGATCACCGCCTTGGCGCCGGCCGGGACGTGGGTGCTCCGGTCCAGACGCATCGTCACCCGGGTGCGGTCGCCGTCGGGCGCGATGCCGGTGATCGACCCGACCTTCACGCCGACCACCCGGACGTCGTCTCCCTTGTAGATGCCGGTGGCCGAGGTGAATTCGGCGGTGATCGTGTACGTCTGCAGCCGGACCGCGACGAGGTAGCCGCTCACCCCGAGCGCGACGAGCACCACGGCGAGGGCGATCTGGGCGAGGTTGCGGCGGGTGATCCTCATTTCGGCCCCTCGATGGTCGGGATCGGCAGCGGCGCGGGCGGCAGCCCGAACACGGCGTTCATCAGCGGCTGCGAGTACTGCGCGGGAATCAGGTTCTGGATGTAGGCGTAGAAGTACGGCCCGCTCGCGACCGTGTCGGCGAGGGTGCCGGCGTAGGTGCCCAGCCCGTCGAGCCCGGCACTGATGTTGTCGCGGTTCTTCTGCAGGATCGACACGACGGTGTTGAGTTTGGTCAGCACCGGACCCATCTGCGCCTCGTTGTCGTGCACCACGCCGCTGAGTTGTTTCGCCACCGCGTCGACGTTCGAGATGAGTTGCGAGAGCGCCATCTTGCGGGTGTTGAGTTCGCCGACCAGATCGTTGCCGTCGACGAGCAGCGCATTGACCCGCGAGCCGCGGGCCCCGAGCGTCTTGCTGACGCTGTTGGCCTCGCGCAGCAACGTCAGCAGCGCCTGGTTGCGGGTGTTGATGGTGTCCGAGATCCGCTTGAGCCCGTCGAGGGCGGGCGCGAGTTGCGGCGCCCCGGCCTGCAGTACCGACGACACCGCGTCGAGGCTCTGCGAGACGGTGTCCAGGTTCATGCCCCGCACGTCGGTGGTCAGGTCGCCCAGCGCCGAGGTGAGCGAATAGGCCGATCGGGTGTGTGCCAACGGGATCGTCGACCCGGCTGTGAGGGTGCCGGTGGTGCCGGGGTCGAGCACGATGGACCGTTTGCCGAGCAGCGAGGTCGTCTCGATCTTCGCGGAGGTGTCCGCGCCGAGGAGCACCTTCTCGTAGACGGTGAACGCGACACGTGCCCGGCCGCCGGACACCCGCATCGACTCGACCTTGCCGACGACCATGCCGGACACCTCGACGTCGTCGCCGCTCGCCAGTCCGCTCGCGTCGTCGAAGACCGCGGCGTAGGGCAGCGTGTGCTCGACGAACCACAGCCGGCCGAACTGCATGGCCGCGAGCACGACCAGCACGCTGAGCGTGATGCCGATGATCCCGGCCCGCACGGCCCCTCGCCCGGTCATCCGTCCTACCGCGGCCATGCGCACCTGCCCGTCTTCTGGTCGATCAGGTTCGCGGTGACCGGCCGTCCGTCCGCACCGGTGACCTTGATCTGCAGCCCGCACAGGTAGAAGTTGAAGAAGGATCCGTACGCGCCGGTGCGGACGAGCTTGCGGTAGTTGCCCGGCATGCGCTGGAGCAGCCCGTCGAACTCGTCGCGATGGTTCACGACCGGGGTCAGGGATGCGTCGAGTTGCCCGAGGGTGCCGGCGATGTCGGGGCGGGTCGCGGTGAGCAGGCCGGCGAAGCTGGCGGTGGCGCCGTCGATGCTGGTGACCGCCTGGCCGAGGATGCCGCGGTCCGCGGCCAGGCCGCTGACCAGTTGCTGCAGGGTGGTCAGGGTGGCGTCGAATTGGTCGCCCTTGGCGGAGATGGTGCCGAGGGCGGTGTCGAGGTTGTCGATGACCTGGCCGATGACCTGGTCGCGGTCTGCCAGCGTCGAGGTGACCGAGCCGATGCGGCGCAGCAGTTCGGCCACGGTCCCGCCCTGCCCCTGGAAGATCGTCAGCAGCGAGGAGGTCAGCCTGTTGATCTGGTCGGAGTCGAGCGCCTGGAACAGTGGCCGGAACCCGCCCAGGAGTGCGTCGAGGTTCAGCGCCGGGACGGTGCGGTCGGGTCCGAGGGTGGCGCCGTCGGCGAGCGGCGTCCCGACCGTGTCCCCCTGCTGCAGTTCGAGATAGCGGTCGCCGACGAGGTTCTGATAGCGCACGACCGCGCGGGTGGTGGTGGTCAGCGGCTGGCCCTTGTCCACCGCGAACCGCACGTGCACCCGGTGCCGGCGGTCCATCTCGACCGACCCGACCGACCCGACCGGCACCCCAGCGAGGCGGACCTTGTCGCCGGCGCGCAGCCCGGACACGTCGACGAACACGGCCGTGTATTCGTCACGCCCGCCGCCGTGGAACGGGTGGAACACGGCGACCAGCGCGGCGTTGACGACCAGCATGCACACCACGAAGACGGTGAACTTGACGGCGTTCGGCCGCGGCCGCCTGCGACGGGGGCTGCTCACTTGCCCGCCCTCGCGCGCAGCGCGGCGGGGTCGACCGGCACCCCGAACAGGTACGACATCAGGTCGGCGGCGCTGGGCGCGTTGACCTTCGGGCCCTGGTTGTCGGGGGCGAGCGGGTTGACCCCGGTGTCGGTGACCAGATACTTGGCGTGCTGATCTGCGGAGATGTCCGGCAGGCCCATACAGTGCGGTCCGCCGGTGGCCGCGACCTTGGGCAGGTCCTGCGGGTACCGGTACGACTGCGCCCCCATCAGCAGCCCGAACGACATCTTCACCCCCGGTTGTGCGCTGTAGGCGTCGTGCCCGATCCGGCTGCTCGCGTCGAGGCCCTTGAACAGGCACGGGATCCCCGGCGAGTATTCGGCGAGCAGCCCGGTGGTCGGGCGCAGCACGTCGAGCACCGTGGTCAACCCGGCGCTGTTGTCGCCGAGCAGGTCCCGTCCGGTGTTCGCCAGCCCGACGGTGTTGAGCAGCAGCAGGTCCAGATTCTTCGACTGCTCGATGACGGTGCGCCCGAGTGCGGTGGCGTTCGCGGCCGTGTGCATCAGGTTCGGGGCGACGTCCGCGTAGGTCGCGGTCACCGGCGCGAGGGCGGCGAGATCGTGTTCGAGGGCGGGTCCGGCCGAGTTCAGTTGCCGCAACGTCTGATCGGCGCGGTCGAGCGCCGTGCCGAGTGCGGCGCCGCGCCCGGTGAGCGTGGTGGCGATCGCGGACAGGGTGGCGTCGAGCTTGTGCGGTTCGACGGTGTCGAGGACCGCGGTCAGGCGCTGGAAGACGCTGTTCAGTTCGACGGTCACGTTCGAGGCGCGCACGACGGAGCCGTCCGTGAGTCGTGCGGGGCTCGGCGACGGCGGGTCCTCGAACTCGACGTCCTTGGCGCCGAACACTGTCGGGGAGGCGATGTCTACGCGCGCGTTCGACGCGATGGTGCCCAGCGCCGCCGGGTCGACGCGGAGCACCAGTTCGGCCTCGTCGTCGCCGAGGAGCCGGATCGAGCCGACCTTTCCGATGGTGACTCCGCGCAGCTTGACCCTCGCCCCCGGATCCATCACGAGACCGGCGCGCTGCGAGATCACGGTGACGGTGGCGGCGGCGTGCAGCCCCCCGGTGTACGCGACCAGCGCGAGGCTCGCGGCGCCTGCCACCGCGGCGACCAGGCCGACGGCGGCGAGCTTGCGGACCCAGCCGGGCCGCTGTGGGTGATCGGAGATGGTCGGCATGCGCTCCCCCGTCAGCCCGCGAGGTTGAAGTTGCCGGTGTCGCCGTACACCGCGAGGGAGACCAGCATGGTCACGGTGACCACCGCGATCAGCGAGGTGCGCACCGCGTTGCCGACCGCCCGCCCCACCCCGGCGGGACCACCCGTCGCCGTGTAGCCGTAGTAGGTGTGGATCAGCATCACCAGCAGCGCCATCACGATGACCTGCAGGTACGACCACACCACGTCGGAGGGGATCAGGAACGTCGAGAAGTAGTGGTCGTACAGTCCCGGCGACTGGCCGAACACCCACACGGTCGTGGCGCGTCCGCCGACGAACGCGGCGAGCACGGCCAGCGAGTACAGCGGCACGATCGTGACCATGCCCGCGACCACCCGCGTGCTCACCACATACGGCAGCGCGCGGATCGCCATCGCCTCGAGCGCGTCGATCTCCTCGCTGATCCGCATGGCGCCGAGTTGCGCGGTGGATCCGGCGCCGAGGGTGGCGGACAGCCCGATGCCGGAGATCACCGGCACCGCGATGCGCACGTTGACGTAGGCGGAGAAGAAGCCGGCCAGTGACTGGACGCCGATGTTGCCGAGCGAGCTGAACCCCTGGATCGCGATGGTGCCGCCCGAGGACAGAGTGAGGAACCCGACGATCACGACGGTTCCGCCGATCAGCGCCAATGCGCCACTGCCCAAGCTGATCTCGGCGATCAGACGGATGATCTCGCGGCGGTAGCGGCGGATCGCGTACGGAATCGCCGACAGTGCCTCGACGAAGAACAGCGTCTCGTCGCCGAGCTCGTTCCACGATCGCGACGACCGGGCCGCCGCGCGCCGGGTGCGCAGCGCCCCCGCGCTCAGTGTTCCCCCGCTCAGTGACAGTGCCATCGGATCACCTCGCCGTCAGTTGCACGCCGGCCGCGGTGATCACGGTGTTGACGACGAACAGGGCCATGAACGAGTACACGACCGTCTCGTTGACGGCGTTGCCGACGCCCTTCGGTCCGCCGCGCACGCCGAGCCCCCGGTAGCAGGCGACCAGTCCGGCGATGATGCCGAACGAGAAGGCCTTCACCGCGGAGATCACCAGCTCGCGGAACCCGGTGAGCAGGGTCAACCCGTCGGCGAACGCGCCGGGGTTGACGTTCTGCAGGATCACCGAGAACAGGAAGCCGCCGAGGATGCCGATCATGCACACCAGCCCGTTGAGCAGCACCGCGACCACGGCGGAGGCGGCCACGCGGGGCACCGCCAGCCGCGAGGTCACGTCGATGCCGAGCACCTCCATGGCATCGATCTCCTCGCGCACGGTCCGTGAGCCGAGGTCGGCGCAGATGGCGGTGGCGCCGGCTCCCGCGACGATCAGCACGGTCACGACCGGTCCGACCTGGGTGACCGATCCCAGGGCCGCGCCGGCGCCGCTGAGGTCCGCGGCGCCGATCTCGCGCAGCAGGATGTTGAGCACGAAACTGACCAGCACGGTCATCGGGACGGCCACCAGGACGGTCGGCAGCAACGACACCCGCGCCAGGAACCAGGCCTGGTCGACGAACTCGCCGACCTGGAACCGTTTGGTCACCGACGCGACCGCGACGTCCCGGCACAGTGCGAAGAACTCCCCGACCGCGCGCAGCGCGGGTGCCGGCGAGGGCACCATCCATCCGGAGTCGCCGGCGGAGCTGCGCCGCGGCACCCGCGCCGCGTCGAACGGCTCCTCGATCATTTTGTCGCTCAACGTCGACCGTCCTCGGAAATGGGATCCAAAGGTCAAGGCGCGCTGGATATTTGCGCGCAACGCACAGATGTCTATGGCGAGGCCGTAGACCGTGTGGACAACTGTCTGGACAGTACTATGGTTGCGCGCTGCGGGCGGGAATTCGCCCGATACTCACCTCTCGGTGACGGCGACTCGATCGGTGCCCGCGACGAAGGCCGCCGCATGGGTCTCGACGTGCCGCTGCGCCCACCGGAAGTCGGGCTTGCCGCTGGGGGTCCGCTCGACCCGGTCGGTCACCCACACGCTGCGCGGGATCTTGTAGCCCGCCAGGCAACCACGCAGATGAACCTCGAGCGAGGCGAAATCGACGACCGCCCCGTGGCGCGGCTGGACCACCGCGGCCACCCGGTGCCCCCAGCGTTCGTCCGGGACGCCCAGCACCACCGCGTCGTAGACGGCGGGATGCGACTTGACCGCGGACTCGACCTCTTCGGTGAAGACCTTCTCGCCGCCGGTGTTGATGACCATGTTCCCGCGGCCGAGCAGCGTGACCGACCCGTCGTCCTCGACGCGGGCGCGGTCTCCGGTGACCACCACCCGCATCCCGTCGACCTCACGGAACAGTTCCGCCGTCTTGACCGGGTCGTTGTAGTAGCCGAGCGGGATGTTCCCGCTCTTGGCGAGCCGGCCCTCACCGCCGCCCGGCGCGATCGGCCGATCCGCGTCGTCGAGGACCAGCGTCCCCCGGCCCGCGCCGACCCGCGGTCCGCCGGGCTGCCGAACGCCCTTGGCGGCGAAGCCGATTCCCCCGAAACCGGTCTCGGACGAGCCCACGGAGTCCGAGACGACGAGGTTCTCGAACTCCTCGAGGAACGCGTCCTTGAGGGCGGTGGAGAACAGCGCGGCGCCGGAGGCGACCGCCACCAGCCCGGTGGTGTCCGGCCGGGTGCGGCGGTAGGACTCGATCAGCGGACGGCCCATCGCGTCGCCGGTGATCACGAGCACGTGCGGGTGCTGCTGCTGCACAACCTCCCACACCCGCTCCGCGTCGAACCGCGGTTCGAGGACGACGGTGTTGCCGGAGAACAGCGCGGTCAACGTCGGCATCAGTGCCGAGGTGTGCATCAGCGTGGGCAGGATGAACCAGCGCATCGGCTCACCGACGGCGCCGGTGCGGGACTGTTGGTGCTCGTCCTCGACCGCGGTGCCGGTGTAGAAGTCGATGCCGCCGCCGAGGACCCGCCACAGGTCCTCCTGCCGCCACATCACGCCCTTGGGCCGTCCGGTGGTGCCGCCGGTGTAGATCAGCACCAGGTCGTCGGTGCTGCGCGGACCGAAATCACGAGTGGCGGTCAGGGATCCCAGATCCAGGTCGTCGACGACGATCACATGGTCGAGCACCGGCGCGTCCGCGGCCGCCGACAGCGCCGCGCCCGCATACTCGCGGTGACACAGCACCGCCCGCATGTCCGCGTTCCCGTACAGGTACGCCAATTCGTCTGCGGTGTAGCGGAAGTTGACGGTGATCGGCACGGCCCGGATCTTGAGGACCGCGAGGATCGAGGCCATCGTCTCCACGGAATTGTGCATCTGGATCCCGACGTGGGTGCCCGGACCCAACCCGAGTTCGGTGAGCCTGTAAGCCGTCCGGTTCGCCTGCTCGTCGAGTTCCCGGTAGCTCACGCTCCGGTCCCCGCAGATCAGCGCGGTGCGCTCCGGCATCGCGTCGACCGAGTGCTCGAACAGGTCGGCAAGGTTGTACGGCATTCCACGTCCTCACTGGGGCTGAACCCTGAACTGGGCCTGACTGATCTGTGTACCGATTACTGCGGCCTAGAGCACGGTGAGCGGCAACGGGATCCCCCGGTCCGCGAAGACGAACCCGGCGCCGCTGCTCACCTTCGCGATCGCCACCTCGACACACTCGGGCGCCGGCTCCGCTGTGGTGACGACCGCGACGGTCAGTGCCTCGGCGGTATCGGCGACCACCTCGCACGCGAAGCGCGGGTTGACGCCGCGCACCAGCGCGTCGAGCGGTTCGAGATGTTCCGCGTCGACGAGCGCCGGCCAGCCGCCGTCACGGTGCGCCGGCCCGGACCGCGCAAGAGTGAGGGTGAGCCGGGCGGTGTCACCTCCTCCGTCTCTGCTGCCGTCGATAGTGCGGGCAACGTACTGCACGGGCGAGAGCAGTGGGTGCACCGAGAGCACCCCGGCGAGTCCCGCGAGATCGTCGGGCAGCCGCAGCGCGGCCCGGATCCGCTGCGCGGTCAGGCCGGCGATCCCGGTCAGCTGCTTGCGGGTGATCTCCAGTGCCGACTGTTCGTCGGTGCGTTTGCGCACCGCCAGCAGGAAGCCGAGCGCGAGCAGATGATGCTGCAGACACACCTCCTCGGCGATCCGCACCAGCGCCGAGTGGGAGAAGTCGGCGAACCGCAGGTCCGACAGCAGCGGCCCCGCATAGTCGTCGGCGCCGCCGCTCCCGGTCTCGATCGTGCTGAGCCGCACGGCGACCGCCTCGGTGCGGCCGAGGATCTGCGTGTGCTCCGGGACGACCGGCGGCACGTTCGCCGGGTCGATCGTCACCGTCCACGCGCAGTGCGGGCGCCGACCGGCCGGTTCGCGGGGCGGGCGGTGGATCGGCCGGCACTGGGCGTGCGGGTTGGTGGCGATCGCGGTGGCGTCGAACGTCGGATCCTCGATGTCGTGGCACATCGCGGTCACGTAGGCCTCACCCATCGGTTCGACGTCCATCAGTGCGCCGCAGTGATCCAGCCAGAACTCGCCGTGGTCGCGGTCGTCGACCCGGAAGCGGAAGTCCATGAACTGCGGCGGCGCACCGATGTCGAGCTGCAGGCCTTTGAAGATCGTCGCGACGTCGTCGCCGGTGTAGCCCAGCGCGCGCTGCATCCGGCGCGTGTACCAGGGGCTCGCCGCCTGCCACTCCTCGATGGCGACCTCGGTCATGCCGGTGCGGCCGAACGGCACGATCAGGTGCGCCATCCCGGACCGGTCGATCAGCTGACCGGCGAGCAGCAGTTCGGGCACCAGTGTCGCCAGGTCGGCTCGGGACAGTGCGGCGAACGAGCCCGCCACCGTGATCCGATCGGCGCGCGCGGTCACCACAGCGGGACCGGCGACGTGCCGGCGGGGTACCAGCCGCCCAGCTCCTTGCCGCTGACGGCACGCTGGATGCGTCCCTTCATCCCGTCCGACAGCGCGTTGTCGGTGATCATCTCCAGGAACAGGTGCGAGACGTTCCCGAAGTCGAAGAAGTCGCGCTGCCAGGACCATTGGAAGTCACCGCCGTAGCGGAACCAGCTGCCGCCGATGCCGTGCACGCTGTAGTGCGAGCCGTCCGGTCGGGTCGAGTCGGCCACCTGCTTCCACATGCCGATCACGTCGCCGCTGCGCTCGTCGACGACGAACTTCTGGTACGGATACTCCCAGCCCTCGAGTCCCTGCATCTCCTGACCGAGCGCCAGTTCGCGGATCTCGTCGCGGCCGACGGCCATGAAGTCCTGCTCCGGGCCGTAGTTCCAGCCGTAGGTGGCGTCCTCGGTGTACATCTGCGCCAGCGGGCGCCAGTCCCGTTCGGCTTCGGCTCTCTTGTTCGCGTCGATCCAGCGGCTGATCATCTCGTCCAGCTCGGCGCGGTCGAACGGGGCCATCTGTTCTCCTTGAAATAGGTTGGAGCAGATCAGGTTTCGTCGATCAGGAAGGGCTTTCGGTCAGGCGGGGTCGCCGATGACGCGAAGTGCCTGGGTGGGGCAGTACTGCACAGCCGACTCGGCTGCGCCGCGCAGCCGCTCCGGCACGGCATCCATCAGGATCTCCACCTGGCCGCGGTCGGGCACCGCGAACACCTCCGGTGCCTCGAGCGCGCACATGGCGTGCCCCTGGCACAGATCCAGGTCTGCTTCGACTCTCATGCTTCGCTCCTCGGGTACTGGGGCTGCTCGGGTGTTCGAGTTGTCAGGCCGATCGCCGGCGGTAGCGGACCGCGCACGGCTGCGCCAGCTGCACGACCATCTTCGAGTGGTCGTTACGATAGCTGTCCGACGGCTGGACCATCTCGAATTCGTAGTCGCGCAGCAGAATCGAGAAGATGGCCTTGAGCTGCATGAGTGCGAACGCGGCGCCCACGCAGCGGTGCCGGCCGGCGCCGAAGGGTATCCACGTCCAGCGGTTGACGAGGTCTTCCTGGTTCGGGTCGATGTAGCGGCCGGGATCGAAGGAGTCCGGGTTCGGGAAGCATTCGGGGATCCGGTTGGAGATCGCCGGGGTGGCCGCGACCAGATCACCCTGCTCGATGCGGTGTCCGGCGACCTCGAAATCGTCGCGGGCCACCCGCAGCAGCAGGATCAGTGGCGGGTGCAGCCGCAGGGTCTCCTTGAGCACCGCCTCGAGCACAGGGATCTGACGCAGCGCATGGAAACTCACCTGCTCGCCGTCCGCGTAGAGCGTGTCGAGTTCGGCGGTGACCTTCGCCAGGTACTCGGGGTGGCGCAGCAGTTCGATCAGCGCCCACGCGGCCGTGCCGGAGGTGGTGTGGTGCCCGGCGAACATCAGCGAGATGAAGATGCCGGTGATCTCGTCGGCGCTGAACCGCGGGGCGCCCGCCTCGTCCGGGATCGACACCAGCACGTCGAGCATGTCGCGGTCCTGTTTGCCCTGCGGCGGATTCGCGATGCGCCCGTTCATGATCTGTTGCACCAGCTCGACCAGGCCCGTGCGGGCCTCGTCGCGGCGGCGGAAGCTCTCGATCGGCGCGTACGGGTCGACGAACGCGAGCGCGTCGGTGCCCTTCTCGAGGTCGTGGTAGAGCGAGGAGAACCGGCCGTCGAGTTGATCGCGGAACTTTTTGCCGATCAGGCACGCCGAGGACGTGTAGATGGTCAGCTCCGCGAAGAACTCGAGCAGGTCGATCTCGCCCTCGTCGCCCCAGCCGGCGATCATGTCCTGCACCTCGCGGTCGATGGTCGCCGCGTGGCCCTTCATGTGCTCACCGCGCAACGCTGTGTTGTGCAGCATCTCCTTGCGTCGCTCCGGGCTGGCGTCGAACACCACGCCGTCGCCGAAGATCGGCTTCATGAACGGGTAGGCGGCCTGCTGGTCGAGGTCCTCGTCCGCGGCGCGGAAGAAGAACTCGTTGGCCTCGGAGCCGGAGAGCAGCACCACCTGCCGGTCGGCGAGCCGGAAGGCGCCGACGTCGCCGCATTCGTCGCGGACGCGGCGCATCAGCGCTATCGGGTCGGTGCGCAGTTCTTCGAGGTGTCCGTGCTCGTGCTCGCCGCCGGAGACCCGGCGGGGTGTGGTCAGCGTGGCCATGTGCGGTCCTCTCCGACCGTGCGGTCGGTGGGTGGGATCAGGATTCGGGTGTTACCTCGGTGTTCGTGTCGCGGTGTGCTGCGGCGTTCGGGTCGAGCGTGAGATTCGGGTCGAGCGGCGCCTCGGGTTGCACTTCGGTGAGCACCAGGTGGGTGCCGCGCGGCGCCGACACGACGGCCGCGACGGCCGAGGCGATCGAGGAGGCACGCAGGAAGTACGGGTGCCGGGCGAAGCCCCACTTCGCCCAGTCCTGCAGCAGCGGGCCGACGACCTCCGGCGAGGCGGTCATGCCGGCCCCGGTCTGGGTCGGTCCCGGACGTACGACGCTCGCGCGCACCCCGCTGCCCTCGAGTTCCATGCGCATCTGGCGCACCAGCGCCTCGAGTCCGGTCTTGGCGGCCACATAGGCGCCCATGCGCGGACGGGCGATGTCGGCGCAGTCCGAGCCGATGACGACGAAGTCGCCCCGCCGGCGGTCGATCATGTGCGGGATCACCCGGTGCGCGAGCCGCTGGGTGCCGCCGAGGTGCACGCTCACCTGGAACGCGAAGCGGTCGGGATCCATCTCGTGCACCTGGGCGAAGTCCATGTCCCCGGCGCCCGAGAGCACGATCTCCGCCGGGCCCAGCGCGTGCTCCGCGGCGGTGACGAACTCGTCGACAGACTCGGTCGAGGAGACGTCGAGCCGGTGCGCGAACGCCTCTCCCCCGGCGGTGCGGATCTTGTCGGCGAGCGCCTCGCATTCGTCGACGCGGCGGGCGCCGAGCGCGACGGGGTGGCCGAGTTCGGCGAGCGCAAGCGCGGTGGCCATCCCGATGCCCGACGACGCGCCGCTGATCAGCGCGGGGCGGCGGCCCGGTTGCGGTGCGAACCTAGGCATCGGCGACAACCTCCACGGGCATTGCCGCAAATCCGCGGACGTTGGTCGAGTGCACCCGCTCGCAGCGGTCGAGGTCGACGGTGAAGTCCGACACCCGGCGGGCGAACTCCTCGAGCACCACGTTGGCCTCGAGCCGGGCCAGGTGCGCGCCCAGGCAGAAGTGCGTGCCGCGGCCGAAGCTGGCGATCTTCTGCGCGCTGTCGCGGCCGAGCCGGAAGGTGTCCGGGTCATCGAACACGTCGACGTCGCGGTTCGCCGAGGCGACCAGCAGCAGCACCTTGTCGCCGTCCGCGATCGTGCGGCCGTGCAGGTGGACGTCCGCGGCGGCGGTGCGCACGATGATCTGGCTGGAGGTGTCGTAGCGCAGCGTCTCCTCAACCCAGTCCGAGGTGCGTGCGGGGTCGCGCAGCACGGGGGCGATCTCGCCGGGGTTGCGGGCCCCCCAGTGCAGCGCGTTGCCCAGGAGCTTGGTCGTCGTCTCGTTGCCGGCGACGACCATGAGGAACATGAACCCGAGGATCTCCTCGTCGGCGAGCCGGTCGCCGTCGATCTCGGCCTCCAGCAGTTGCGATGGCAGGTCGTCCCCCGGCTGCGTGCGGCGCTGGGCGATCAGGTCCGCGTAGTACGTCAACAGGCTGATCGAGGCCTCCATGGCGGGCACCGGGACGTCGAGCACGCCGTCCTCACGGTGCACGACCAGGTCGGCGAGCCGCCGCACCTCGGCGCGGTCGGCCGCCGGGACGCCGAGCATCTCGGAGATCACGTCCATCGGAAGCTTTCCGGCGACGTCGGCGATCCAGTCGAACTCGCCTGCCGCGACGGCGGGTTCGAGGTGTTCGAGGGTCAACTCGGTGATGCGCCCGCGCAGCCCGGCCACCATGCGCGGCGTGAAACTCTTGGACACCAGTTGACGCATCCGCAGGTGCCGCGGGTCGTCCATCGCGAGGAACGACATCACCCGGTGGGCGTGCGGACCGTACGCGGCCGGGTCGAGGGAGACGCCGTTCGCGCTGGAGAAGCGGGCGCTGTCCTTGAACGCGGCCAGCACGTCGGCGTGCCGCGAGATGGCCCAGAAACCCAGGTCGTCGTTGCGGTAGAGCGGCGCCTCCTCACGCAGACGCCGATACGTCGGGTACGGATCGTCGTGGAACGCATAGTCGTACGGATCGAAGCTGAGTTGCTCGTGCGACCCGACGAACGCCGAGGTCTGGGGCATGTGTCACTCCAATAACAGTCTGGCGGCGGCTTCCATCCGGTCCGCGAGCTTTTCGTAGGTGCCGTAACCCATGCCGGCACGCACCAGGGCGCCGGCGTACAGCAGTTCCAGGGCCTCGATGCGGTCGGGATCGGCGGCCTCGCCCAGCGCGGTGGTCAGCCGGCGGCGGATGTCCAGGCCGATCCGGGCCCTCAGATGTTCGACGTCGGGGTCGCGGCCGAGCAGTGCGCTGGTGACGCCGCCGGCGAGTTCCGGCTCGTCGGCAACCAGCAGTGCGACCCCCCGCAGCACGGCCACGGCCCGGTCGACCGGCTCGGCAGTGCTCGCCTCGGGCTGCGGCGAGGCCGCAAGCCGACGCCAGAACACCTCTGCCACAAGGTGTTCCTTCGACGAGAAGTAGGTGTAGGCGGTGGCCGGTGCGACGCCGGCCCGCGCCGCGACCATCCGGACCGTCAGGCCGGCGAACCCCTCCTCGCCGAGCACCTCGACCGCCGCACGGGTCAACCGGTCGACGGTGTCGGCCTGGCGCTCGGTCAGCCGTCGGCGGGTAGACTCGAGATTCGCCTTACTGGACATGTGTCTGGACATTACTACGGGAGTCGGGGCCGCGGCAATGAAATCCGCGGGCGATTCGGGCCGGATCGTGCAGTGGCGCATCAGCTGCTCCCGGAACGGGAACGCGTTCGGTAGTGTGACGAGCGTCACCTGGCGGTGGTTTTGCCGATCGTGGCACGGTGTGCGGACACCGTGCTCGGCCCCCAGTCGCGACAAAGGCGTTCTCGGAACGGATTTCGGCCGGGCGCATGCGACCGGCACGACTACCGCGCGGTGGAGTCGGGCGGCCGGCAGGCCGTCGGACCGGAACACGTTCTCGCCCTCGATTCACCCTCCGATCGGTAGATCCGACCGGACATCCTGGAGGTGGAAATCATGACGCAAGACCAACAGGCTCCCGCCGGGAGCACGACCGGTTGCCCGGCCCTGCCGCCGGGATTCGACTTCACCGACCCCGACCTGCTCGCGCAGGGTCTGCCGATCCGGGAGTTCGCGGAACTGCGCCGGACCGCACCGATCTGGTGGAACGAGCAGGCCCCCGGCAAGGGCGGCGGATTCCACGACGGCGGTTACTGGGTGCTGAGTCGGCACGAGGACGTCCGCGCCGTCTCCAAGGACGGAGAACGCTTCTCCACCAACGAGAACGGCGTGATCATGCGCTTCGACGAGGGCATCACGGCCGACGAGCTCGCGGTGACCAAGGCGCTGCTGATCAACCACGACGCCCCCGAGCACACCCGCCTGCGCAACCTGGTGTCGAAGACCTTCACCCCCCGCGCGGTCCACGGCCTCGAGAGCCGGCTTGCCGACGCCGCCGAGAAGATCGTCCGGCGCGCGGCCGAGCAGGGCTCGGGCGATTTCGTCCACGACATCGCCGTCGACCTGCCGCTGCAGGCGATCGCCGATCTGCTCGGCGTACCGGAGGTGGACCGGGAGAAGCTGTTCAACTGGTCGAACTCGATGATGAACTACGACGATCCGGAGTTCACCGAGGACCCGCAACTCTCCGCCGCGGAGATCCTCGGCTACGCGTACAACATGGCCGACGATCGGATGAAATGTCCGGCCGAGGACATCGTGACCACGCTCGTGCACGCGGACATCGACGGCGAGAAACTCGACCAGGTCGAGTTCGGCTACTTCGTCATCCTGCTCACCGTGGCCGGCAACGAGACCACCCGCAACGCGATGACCCACGGCATGAACGCCTTCCTCGACCATCCGGACCAGTGGGAGCTGTTCAAGCGCGGCCGGCCGGCCACCGCCGTCGACGAGATCGTCCGCTGGGCGACGCCGGTCAACTGCTTCCAGCGCACCGCGCTGACCGACCTCGAACTCGGCGGTGTGCCGATCGCGAAGGGGCAGCGCGTGGGCATGTTCTACGGCTCGGCGAACTACGACGAGGAGGTCTTCGACGACCCGTTCAGGTTCGACGTCCTGCGCGATCCGAACCCGCACGTCGGGTTCGGCGGATCGGGCCCGCACTACTGCATCGGCGCCAACCTCGCGCGGATGGAGATCGCGCTGATGTTCAACGCGATCGCCGACATCGTCCCCGACATCACCAAAACCGGTGAGCCGGTCCGGCTGCGGCACGGCTGGATCAACGGGATCAAGGAGCTGCCGGTCGACTACGGCACCGTCTGAACGAGATTCGCCGGGATGCTGGCCCGTACGGCCGCGGTGAACTATAGTCCAGACAGCTGTCCAGAAATCTTGTGCGAACCGATCGGAGATTCCGCATGTCCCTTCGTCCCGTCGACAGTTCCGCACTGTTGATCGACGGCAAGCTCGTCCCCGGCTCGGGCGGGACCTTCGCGGTTACCGATCCGGCCACCGAAGAAGTCCTGGGCCGGGCCGCCGACGGGACTGCCGCGGACATGGACGCTGCAATCGACGCCGCCCGCCGGGCGTTCGACGGCACCGACTGGTCCCGGGACCACGCCTTCCGCGCGCGGTGCCTGCGCCAACTGCGCGACGCGCTGCTCGGCCACGTCGACGAGCTGCGCGAGCTGACCATGGCCGAGGTCGGCGCGCCGCGGTTCCTGACCGCCGGCGCGCAGCTCGAGGGTCCGGTGAACGACCTGGGGTACTTCGCCGATCTCGCCGAATCCTATTCCTGGGAAACGGATCTGGGCACGGCGACGCCGATGGGCATCCCCACCCGGCGGAGCCTGCACAAGGAGGCGGTCGGTGTCGTCGGCGCGATCACGCCGTGGAATTTCCCACACCAGATCAACTTCGCCAAGCTGGGCCCAGCGCTCGCGGCCGGCAACACCGTCGTGCTCAAGCCGGCGCCCGACACTCCCTGGGCGGCGGCGCTGGTGGGCAAGGTGATCGCCGAGGAGACCGACATCCCGGCGGGCGTGATCAACATCGTCACCTCCACCGATCACGGGCTCGGCGCCCAGCTGGCCGAGGATCCGCGCGTCGACCTGATCTCGTTCACCGGATCCACCGCCACCGGCCGGTCGGTGATGGCAGCGGCCGCACAGACGCTCAAGAAGGTCTTCCTCGAACTCGGCGGCAAGTCCGCCTTCATCGTGCTCGACGACGCGGACCTGGCCACCGCCTGTTCGATCGCCGCGTTCACCGTCTGCACTCACGCCGGGCAGGGCTGTGCGATCACCACCCGCCTGCTCGTACCCCGCGAGCGCTATGACGAGGCCGTACGCGTCACCGCGAACGCACTGTCGGGCATCACCGTCGGCGACCCGCGCGAGCGGGGCACCGTGTGCGGCCCACTGATCTCCGCGAAGCAGCGCGACCGGGTCGAGTCCTACCTGCGCCTGGCCGTCGAGGAGGGCGGGACCATCGAGTGCGGCGGCGGACGGCCGGAAGGGCTCGACCGCGGCTTCTTCGTCTCCCCCACGCTGATTTCCGGGGTGGGCAACGACGCGCGGGTCGTACAGGAGGAGATCTTCGGACCGGTGCTGGTCATCCTGCCGTTCGACGGCGACGAGGACGCCATCCGCATCGCCAACGACTCGCCCTACGGACTGTCCGGCGCCGTGTGGGGTACCGACCCCGAGCGCGTAGCCCGCGTCGTCGCCGGTGTGCGCACCGGCACGCTCGGCGTCAACGGCGGCATCTGGTATTCGGCCGACGCCCCGTTCGGCGGCTACAAGCAGTCCGGCATCGGCCGTGAGATGGGCGTGGCCGGCTTCGAGGAGTACCTCGAGACCAAGGTCGTCGCCTATCCGGCGACCTGACCTACGTGGCACCCCTGCAATCAGAATCTCTCGAAAGGACAACACGATGGGACGCTTCGACGGACGCACCGCGATCGTCACCGGCGCCGCCCGCGGCATCGGCGAAGGCTACGCCAGAGCGCTCGCCGCCGACGGCGCGAACGTGGTCGTCGCCGACCTCAACGCCGAACTCGGCGAGCAGGTCGCCAAGCAGATCGTCGCCGACGGCGGCACCGCGGTCTTCCAGCAGGTCGACGTCGCCGACGGCGCCTCCGCGCAGGCGTTGGCCGATGCCGCGATCGACCGTTTCGGCAGCATCGAGCACCTGGTCAACAACGCGGCGATCTACGGCGGCATGAAGATTGACTCGCTGCTGACCGTCGACTGGGAGTACTACCGCCGGTTCATGTCCGTGAACATGGACGGCGCCCTGCAGGTGTGTAGGGCGGTGGTCCCGCACATGCGCGCCAACGGCGGCTCGATCGTCAACCAGTCCTCCACCGCAGCCTGGACGTACTCGAACTATTACGGGCTTGCGAAGGCCGGCATCAACAGCCTGACCCAGCAGCTGGCAACCGAGCTGGGCTGGTCGAAGATCCGGATCAATGCGATCGCACCGGGCCCGATCGACACCGAGGCCACCCGCACCTCCACCCCGCAGGCGATCGTCGCCGACATGGTCAAGCGGATCCCTCTGCAGCGCATGGGAACACCCGAGGACCTGACCGGCCTGTGCCTGTTCCTGCTCTCCGACGAGGCGAGCTGGATCACCGGACAGATCTTCAACGTCGACGGCGGGCAGGTGTACCGCTCGTGACCCAGACTGCTGTGACGCTCGGTTACATCGGCCTGGGCAACATGGGAGCGCCGATGGCCACGCGGTTGCTCGACTGGCCGGGTGGCTTGACCGTGTGCGACACCCGGCCCGAGGCGCTCGAGCCGTTCACCGCGGCGGGTGCGACCGCCGCGGCCACCCCCGCGGCAGTCGCAGAACGGGCCTCGGTCATCTCGGTGACGGTCCTCGACGACGCGCAGGTGCGCGACGTGGTCACCGGCGCCGACGGCATCCTGTCCACCGCGGCGCCGGGCACCGTCGTCGCGGTGCACTCGACGATCTCCGACACCACCGCCGTCGAGCTCGCGACCCTCTGCGCCGGCGCGGGCATCCACCTGATCGACGCCCCCATCAGCGGCGGTGCGCCCGGAGCGCAGCAGGGGCGGCTGGCGGTGATGATCGGCGGGCCCGAGGAGGCGTTCCAGACGGTGCGCGAACCGTTCGCCCGGTTCGCCGAACTGGTCGTGCACGCCGGCGGTGTCGGCGCGGGTACCCGGATGAAGCTGGCGCGCAACCTGTTGCACTTCATCTCGTTCACCGCGGCCACGGAGGCACAGCGGCTCGCCGAGGCCGCGGGCATCGACATCCGTGCGCTCGGCAAGGTCGTGCGGCACACCGACGCGATCACCGGCGGGGCGGGCGCGATCATGCTGCGCGACACCACCGCCCCGGTCGCCGAGTCCGACGGCTGGTTCTCGATCCTCGGCCACGTCCGCAACCTCGGCGAGAAAGATCTGTCGCTCGCCCTCGACCTGGGCGACCGCCTCGACGTCGACCTGCCGCTGGCCGCGATCGCCCTCGAGCGGCTGGGAGCCGGACTCGGCGTCGGCCCGGGCACGATCGCCGACACCACCACGAAGGAGCGAGCATGAGCGACAACGGATCCGAGATCACCGAGACCCGCAGGCGCGGCGTGGAGATGATGAACCAGGTGTACGGCTGGGAGATGCCGGCCAACGTGCCCGGCGACTTTTTCGCGGTCACCGCCGATCATCTCTTCGCCGACATCTGGAACCGGCCGGGCCTGTCCGTACGCGACCGGCGGCTGCTGCTGCTCGGCGCGATCACCGCGCAGGGCCAGACCGATGTCGCGAAGATCCAGATCAACGCCGCGCTGGGGAACGAGGAGCTGACCGAGCAGCAGGTCGAGGAGGCGGCGATCTTCCTGTGCCACTACGTCGGCTGGCCGCTGGCGACCGGGATCAACAACGCCCTGATCGCGGTGAAGTCGGAACGTCGCAGGGCCGCCAAGGGGAAGTGAGGCGCGGGCGGGTCGGTCGTCGTGGCCGATCGCGGCAGTTGCCGTCGCCGAGTTGTCGGTAGCTCCTGGGACGATCACCCCATGTGTGTTTCCGCGACCCTCGACGGTCGGTAGTCCGGCCGTGTTCCGACTCCTTGACAGTGTGGCGGGCCTCGCCGCAATCGTCATCGCCGTGATCCTGTTCGTCCTGTACCGCGTGATCGGTGCGTTCACCCGATACCTCGGCAACCACCCTGATCCCCGGGTCCGGTTGAGGAGGAAGAGGGGCACGGCGTGGGTGCTGGCCGCGGGATTCGGGCTCGGGTTCCTCGCAGCCCTGTCTGAGCGACATGGTGCGTTGGCCGCGGTGTCCATCATCCTGTGTTCGGTTGCGGCCCAGTGGCTGGTCAATGATGCGCTGCGCCGGCGCCGCGTGAAACGTGCCGCCGGAACGGGCCGAGCTCACCGGTAGATCGCCGCGTCCCGTGACGAGTACGGACTCGGGGACCGCCGCGTCGTCTTGAGCGATGGCCCGCAGGCCGCGGGCGAGGATGGCTCCGGTGTGCCCAACGGGTTCATCATTGCCAACGGCAAGAACTTCGCCGCGTGGCCGTGGTCGACCGGATCGTTGCGCCGCAAGCTCGCTCGCTTCGACATGGAGAACCACACCACGGTCGGTACCCGGTCAAGAGCGCTGCCGCCGCAACTGTCAGCCGGGTATCGGTGCCGACTCCCCCCGCGGATCGAGCACGTCCGCAGCATGAGCGCCCGCGCCAGGGTGGTCGCCGTGCTGACACGGCTCTTCATCCGCCCCGTGCTCGCTTGGCGGCCGTTGACCCCGCGTGCCATGCGGGTCTTCCCGCTGATCGACATGTTCTCTCGTCTGGTCCCGCACACTTGTAGAACGGCGCTTCGTACCAGACGTCGATGCCGACGAAGACCCGGCCGTCCGGTTGTGGTGACGCACCACCACAACCGGACGGCCGGTCCCCGCCGAGCGGCCCCCATCAGGCCGGCGGACCCGAGTGATCACGAATGTCGGCTCGCCCACCTCCTGAAGCGCCTCCGCGCGGTATGTCGCGGACCGGCCGCGCGTCGCGAGATGGAATCAGCGACGTCCGACAGTTTTCCTGCACTTCCGTCCCGATTACTGCGACGGAACGGCAGCGCCCTGCGCCAACCCGAGCTTCGCCGACAGGCGATCCAGGTACGCGAGCACCTCGTCCTCGGGCTTGTCGGGCAGCCCGTAGACGACCTCGGTGACGCCGAGCTCGGCCCAGCGCCCCAGTCGGTCCAGGTCGGGCTTGCGGTCCAGCACCACGATGGTCGGCGCGCCCTCACGGCCAGCCGCCGCCCACGTGTCCTGCAACGCGCGCACGCGGTCGTCGATGTCCTGCTCGATCGGCGTGGTGATCCAGCCATCGGCGGACCGGGCGATCCAGGCGAAGTTCTTGTCGGTGCCCGCGGCGCCGACAAGAACCGGGATGTGTGGCTGGGCAGGCTTCGGGTATGCCCAGCTCGGCCCGAACTGCACGAACTCCCCCGAATACGAGGCCTCCTCCTCGGTCCACAGCGCGCTCATCGCCTCGAGGTATTCGCGCAGCATGGTGCGCCGGCGCCCCGCCGGCACGCCGTGATCGGTCAGTTCGTCGATGTTCCAGCCGTATCCGACGCCGAGGACGACCCGACCGCGGCTCAGGTGGTCGAGCGAGGCGATGGTCTTGGCGAGCGTGATCGGATCGTGCTCGACCGGCAGGGCCACCGCCGTCCCCAACGCGATCGAATCCGTCACCGCCGCAGCCATACCCAGTGCCACCCACGGGTCGAGGGTGCGCAGGTACCGGTCGTCGGGCAGCGAGGCGTCGCCGGTCCCCGGGTGCGCGGCGTCGCGGCGCACCGGGATGTGGGTGTGCTCGGGCACGTAGAACGAACTGAAGCCGCGGTCCTCTGCGGCGCGCGCGGCGACCGCGGGCGCGATGCCGCGGTCACTCGTGAACAGGGTGATGCCGAACTTCACGGATTCTCCTCGGTGTTGGTGGTGTAGCGATGCTGCCCCCGCCGGCGTTGTCGCCGATCCTCACGCTCCCCCGCCGTCACTCGACGCGCGCGGTCACGGACGCACACGCCGAGATCAGCGCCGGGGCGAAGACGTCGGGGCGGAACGGTCCGGCCGCGTGACCGGCGGGGATCTCGTACACCGCGCTGTCGCGGATCTGTCCCGCCAGCCAGCGCTGCCGCCGGACGGGGATCAGCCGGTCCTGCGCGGTGACGACGAACGCGGTGGGCATGTCGAGGCGGCTGGCCCAAGAACTCGAGTCGAACTGGCCGATCACCGCGGTCGCCCGGCTGATCGCCCCCGCGCCGGTCTGCAGGAACTGGGCCTTCACCCAGGCGTTCGCATCCCCGTTCGGGGCCGGCGACTCGCCGGGCTGTGCCCCGGGGCCGGCGCGCAGGGCGTTCACACTGCGCGCGAAGGCGTCGAGCACCATCCGTTCCCGCGGCCGGCGGCGGAACGTGGGCGCCGCCGCGGCGAGGACCAGGCCGGCGGTGCGGTCGGGATGCAGGTGGCCGACCAGCTGCGCCACCAGCGAGCCCATGGAGTATCCGACGGGGATGAATCTGTCGATGCCCAGGGCGTCCGCGACCGCGACGACGTCGTCTGCGCAGTCCTCGAGGGTGAATCGCGGTGAGCGGATCCCCCGCCCGTGCCAGCGCTGGTCGAACACCACCACGTGGTGGTGTTCGACCAGCGACGGCAGCGCCGGATACCAGTTGAGCAGTCCGGTACAGGCGAGGCCGTGCAGCAGCAGCAGCGGCGGGCCGCCGCGCTCCCCCGTCTCGGTGACGAACGTGCTGCCCCGCCCGGGGAGGGTCACCATCGCGCCCGGCGGCAACTCGCCGACCTCCGGGAACCGCACGAGACGAGAACGGGTCGAGGTCCGCGTCGTCATGTGAACGCCCCCGTCACGACCGGGATCCTGTCATCGCATGCCTCCTCAACCACGCCGCCCTCCGCAGCGTCGACCAGGTCGCCAGACTATCGTCTGGACAGGTGTATGGGAAGTGTTCCCGACCCGGCGGCGGGGTGTGGATTGTTTCAATTGCACGCCCGCACAGGAGAACTTCGGGAATCGCCACACAATTGATCAAACCGCGAGGAGTCCGTGCCCGCAGCGCTTAGGTTCGATCGTGGGTCGCCGAGAGATGCACGGTCGACCGGACGGCGCCGGGAGGTCGATGTGAACGCGGTCGCGGATGCGATGGGACTTGCCGGTCGAGGGCTGGACGCGGCACGAGGCGGGCCCGCCGTCGCGGCCTCGGTGATCGCCGGGGTGTGCGGCGCACCTACCGCGCTGCTGCTCCGCGCCCGTCAGATCGCTGCACTGCTCGACCGGCTCGGCGGTGCGCTCGACGACCTGTCCGAGCTCGTCGGGACGACCCGGCGGATCACCGCGCAGCTCGACGTGTTGTCGGAGACCGCGCTCAACCTCGGCGACTGTGCGGGCGAGATCTCGCGGGACGCGGTGGCCATCGTCGATGCGCTCGACCACGTCGAACGGCTCGCGGCGTTCGTGGACCGGATCCCCGGGGGACGGCGCCGTGCCGTCCAGCATCAGATCGCGTCCCGTCAGCCCTCGGCCGGCGCCATCCGCATCGCCGCGTCGGGCACGCGTCGCTGACGGCGGCGACATCGGGGCGCTTCGTTCGCGGCCCGTAATTCGGGCGCCGATCGCGGTTTTCGCACCCGTGATCCGCGCGGGTCCGGGAGGATGGTCGGGGTCGGGCACAAATGCGGCCCGGCAGACGTTCACCAAGTGTTCACGTCCGGTTGAATGCAACGATCAGGAGTGCGACATGGCGACTGATTATGACGCGCGACGGCACCCGGAGCGGGACGAGTCCGCGTCGGAGAACTCCTTGGGCAACCTGGCCATCCGTAAGGACGAGGCCTCCTCGGCCCTGGCGGACGTCGACGAGGGCGAGATCAACGAGTCGATCGATCTGCCCGGCGCCGACCTTTCCGGCGAGGAACTCAGCGTCCGCGTGATCCCCAAGCAGGCCGACGAGTTCACCTGCTCGGAATGCTTCCTCGTGCACCACCGGAGCCAGCTCGCGACGATGGTCGACGGCCGTCCGGTGTGCCGCGACTGCGCGGCGTGACGGCCCTCGTACACCGATCGACGACTCTGTGCCCGAACGGACCCGCGGCAGCGGTTCGGCGATGTAGCGTCTGAACCACTGTGTGACGGGGAGTTTGGGGTAATTCGCTTATGGGTTCTGAGTCGACATCGGCACGACGGGCACTGAAGGTGTGCACCTTCATGATCGCGGCGATCACTCCGTGCGGGTTGATCGCCGCGGCGGGTTCCGGGGGGAACTCCGGTTCACAGGAGGCGGACGCTCCGCGGGTCGTGATCGCGGACCTCGCCGCCTCCGGCGCGCCCGGGACGCAGCAGGCCCGGCCCCTCACCCCAGCGGCTCTTCCGCCCGCGCCGACTCCTCCGGCCGCTCCGGCTCAGTCGATGCCCGCGCTCGGTGCGCCGGCGCTGCTGACCGGACCGGCACCCGTGGGCCTGCGGGCCATCCCGGTCCTCGCGATGGCCGCGTACCAGAGCGCGGCGGACCGGATGAACTCCGCCGACCCGAACTGTCACATCACGGCGGCGCTGCTCGCCGGCATCGGCAAGGTCGAGTCCGACCACGGCGACGGTGGCCGGTTCGATCTGCACGGCAATACGCTCAACCCGATCCTCGGGCCGGTGCTCGACGGGCACCTGCCGGGCAACGAGGTCGTGCGCAACGCCGGCGGCGGCTTCGAGCGCGCCGTCGGGCCCATGCAGTTCATGCCGGCCACCTGGGCGAAGTACGGTGCAGACGGCAACGGCGACGGAAAGATCGACCCGAACAACATCTTCGACGCCAGCTACGGGGCCGCGCGCCTGCTGTGCTCGTCGGGCAAGAACCTCGCGGTGCCCAGCAACGAGTTCGCGGCGATCTTGTCCTACAACCATTCCGCTGCCTATGCGCAGACCGTGCTGGCCTGGGCGACGGCGTACTCGCTCGGTGTGGATGCCATGCCGATGGCCTCGCTGCCGTCGTTGATCGACGCCGCCGACTACTCCGACCCGTCGAGCGGTCTGACCGGCGTCCAACCGGTGGACAACCTCTCACTTCCGACCCCGCCGCCGGCCGCTCCGCCTGCTCCCGCCCCAGCTCCGGTTCCGACGGCCCCCGCGCTTCCGGGATTACCTGCCATTCCGGGGCTGCCGGCCACACCGGGCCTGCCGATCGGCCTGGGATCGTCCACGTTGCCGCCGCTGCCGTGCCTGATCTTCTGCCCGCCGCCGGCAGCGAGCGCGCCGCCCGCGCTGCCCCCGCTGCCGGTGATCACGTTGCCGCCGCTGCCGTGCCTGATCTTCTGCCCGCCGCCGGTCAAGCCCGGTGAGCCCGCCGCGGACCCGAAGACTGCGGGCGCCGATCCGAAGGTTCCGGGGGTCACGCCGGCACCGGCACGACTCGAGCCCGCGGCCGTCCCCGGGCCGGCCGGCGGCACTGCCCCCTCGCCGCTGCCGGCAGCCGCGCAGAGCCGGCACGGAGCCGCCTGAGCGCTTCGACTGTGGCGCGCGGCACGCCGGCCGGGGATATGATGGCCCGCGCAGCCACGCGCGCCGGCAAACGGTCGTCGCATTCGCGAGTCGCCGAACTCGTGAACGCACGAACCGGGCGGGAGTGTTCGCCCGGCCGCACCTTCCCGCCCGAGATCATGAGGTTTGCCGATGTCCGAGATCACCCAGGCGCGTTCCGGTTCCGGTGCCGCGGACGAACCCGCGCGCAATGGTGAGCCGCGGCTCTCGCGGGAACTGTCCAACCGGCACATCCAGCTGATCGCCATCGGCGGGGCGATCGGCACCGGACTGTTCATGGGCTCGGGCAAGACGATCTCGCTCGCCGGGCCGTCGGTGATCTTCGTGTACATGATCATCGGCGCGATGCTGTTCTTCGTCATGCGGGCGATGGGTGAGCTGCTGCTGTCGAACCTGAACTACAAGTCCTTCGCGGACTTCGCGGCCGACCTGCTCGGCCCGTGGGCGGGGTTCTTCACCGGCTGGACCTACTGGTTCTGTTGGATCGTCACCGGCATCGCCGACGTGGTGGCCATCTCCGGGTACGTCAACTACTGGTGGCACGGGGCACCGCTGTGGATCCCCGCGCTCGGCGCCGTAGTGCTGCTGGTCGTGTTGAACCTGCCCACGGTCAAGGCCTTCGGCGAGACCGAATTCTGGTTCGCACTGATCAAGATCGTCGCCATCGTCGCGCTGGTCGTCGTCGGTCTGGTGATGATCTTCAGCCACTTCACCGCCCCGGGGGGTGCGGTTGCGCAGTTCTCCAACATGTGGAACGACGGCGGCTTCTTCCCGACCGGGCCGATGGGCTTCGTCGCGGGCTTCCAGATCGCCACCTTCGCGTTCGTCGGCATCGAACTGGTCGGCACCGCGGCCGCCGAGACCAAGAGCCCCGAGAAGAACCTGCCGAAGGCCATCAACTCGATCCCGGTGCGCGTCGCCCTGTTCTACGTCGTCGCGCTCATCGTGATCATCTCGGTGACACCGTGGCGCGAGATCAGCGCCGACCACAGCCCGTTCGTCGCGATGTTCTCGCTCGCCGGGCTCGGCATCGCTGCCTCGGTGATCAACTTCGTCGTGCTGACGTCGGCCACGTCGTCGGCGAACTCGGGCATCTACTCGACCTCCCGCATGGTGTACGGCCTGGCGCACGAGGGTGACGCGCCGCGGCTGTTCGGACGATTGACGTCGCGGCGGGTGCCGGCCAACGCGCTGCTGTTGTCCGGGCTGTTCCTGCTCACCGGCGTCGTGATGGTCGCCGCGGGCAGCTCGATCATCGAGGCGTTCACGATCGTCACGACCATCTCGTCGCTGTGCTTCATGTTCGTGTGGTCGATCATCTTGATCAGCTACCTGGTGTACCGCCGCCGGCGTCCGGAGCTGCACGAGGCGTCGACCTACAAGATGCCCGGCGGGGTCGTCATGTGCTACGTGGTGCTGGCCTTCTTCGTCTTCCTGATCTGGGCCTTCACCCAGAAGCACGACACCCTCCAGGCGCTGCTGGTGACGCCGGTGTGGTTCGTGGTCCTCGGCATCGCGTGGGCCGTGGTCCGGCGTCGGCCCAGCCACGTCGCCCGCCTGGAGGCGTTCCGCACGCAGCTCACCCGGTAGCCGTCGGTCATCGTCCGGGATCCGGCCGCGCGTTCGCGCCACACGCGGCCGGATCCGGTGGACGATGGAACCATGGCGGAGAGGTTCGCCGGCTGGGTGACCGACCCGGCGGGGGCGCTGCGGGAGATCGCGTTCTGGCTCGAACGTGCCCGCGCGGACGGCTACCGGATCAATGCGTATCGGCGGGCCGCCGACGTCCTCGACGGACTCGGCGACCGCGAGATCGAGAAGTGCGCGGCGACGGGCGGTTGGGACGCACTGCCGGGCATCGGCGCGAAGACGGCGGCGGTGATCCGCGAATCAGCGGAATCGGTGCCCGCTTACCTGACGCAACTGCGATCGGACGCGGAGCCGATCTCCGGCGGCGGCGATCTGCGTGACCGGCTGCGCGGCGACCTGCACACCCACACGGACTGGTCCGACGGCGGCAGCCCGCTCGACGAGATGATGGCCACCGCCGAGCGGCTGGGTCACAGCTACTGTGCGGTCACCGATCACTCGCCTCGCCTGACCATCGCCCACGGGCTCTCGCCGGAACGACTGCGCACCCAGCTCGGCGTGATCGCCGAACTCGGCGAGCGCGTGGCGCCGATGCGCGTGCTCACCGGCATCGAGGTCGACATCTGCGACGACGGTTCGCTGGATCAGGACGAGGATCTGCTCGCCGAGCTCGACGTCGTCGTCGCCAGTGTGCACTCCCACCTGCGCGACGATCGGGCCACGATGACCCGCCGCATGGTCGCCGCGGTACGCAACCCGCACGTGGACGTACTCGGTCACTGCACCGGACGGCTGGTGCAGGGTGCGCGCGGAACCCGCCCCGAGTCCACCTTCGACGCGCAGAAGGTGTTCCGGGCGTGTCGGGACCACGACACCGCCGTCGAGATCAACTGCCGTCCCGAGCGCCGCGACCCGCCGGGCCGCCTGCTCGAGCTCGCCTGCGCCGAGGGCTGCCTGTTCGCGATCGACACCGACGCACACGCGCCCGGTCAGCTGGACTGGCTCGGGTACGGCTGCGAGCGTGCCCAGGAGCACGGGATCGAGCCCGAGCGGGTGATCAACACCTGGTCGCTCGATGAGCTGCTCGACTGGACCGCGCCCGTATAGAACACGTTCCAGAGCGGTCGCCTACCACGGATCAGGACAGGGGCGATCCGGCCCGCAGTCGTCCGACCGCGGCCATGGCCCTGAGCAATTCGAGATAGCGGACCACGCCGGCGTCGTCGGCCTTGCGGCCCTGCTCCACCCAGTGCCCGAAGGTGGGGTTGTCGACGTCGATCGTCGCGGTTGCGTGCAGTTCCTTGAGCATGACCATCCCCGACTCAATGTGTGCAGTGCTGTGAACGAATGCCTGTACCGAGACGGCACGTTAAGTGAACCTGTTATAGAAACTAGGCGGTTCGCCGGAACTGTGGGCTAACGCACAGGCTGGACGGCGGTGCAGGGCCGCGGTCAGCGCAGCCGTTCGGCCTCGCGGGCGAGCCGCACCGCGCGGTGGGACAACACCAGTAGCTCCGCGGTGCCGGCACCTTCACCGATCGCGGTGGCCACGTCCTCGGCGGCGCAGCGCGCCTCATAGGAGCGGTCGGCGAGCGAGACGGTCTCGGCGGAGGTCAACACGGTGGCGTCCGGCGCGATCGCGGTGCCCTTGACCGCATTGCGCTGCTCGTACGCACGCTGGCGGCACGACTGCCGGCAGTAGCGGCGGCGACGCCCCAACTCGGTGTCGGTGAATTCGCGGCCGCACCAGGCACACGCCTCGGGTCGTCTCGCCATGAGCACCGACCCTACTGTCTCGGATCGTGGCCGCTAGGATGGACCGGCTGGATCGGCGCGCCCGCGCGGGCGGGAACTGTCGACCGTCCCCCTGCGTTATCCATGCAGACGCGTTTTCGAGAAGACGCTCCGCTGCCGGGGGCATGCGGGTACCTGACGAAGTGAAAGGACACTGACCATGGCAGATCGAGTTCTTCGAGGCAGCCGACTCGGTTCGGTCAGCTACGAGACCGATCGTGATCACGATCTGGCGCCGCGTCGGATGGCTCGCTACCGCTGCGACAACGGTGAAGAGTTCGACGTCCCGTTCGCCGACGATGCGGAGATCCCGGGCACCTGGATGTGCCGCAACGGGCTCGAGGGCACCCTGCTCGAGGGTGCCGCACCCGAGGTGAAGAAGGGCAAGCCGCCGCGCACGCACTGGGACATGCTGCTCGAGCGTCGTTCGCTCGAGGACCTCGAGGTGCTGCTCAACGAGCGGTTGGACCTTCTCAAGGCCAAGCGTCGCGGCGCCTGACCGCACATCGACAGCTGCCGAAGCCGCCCCGGGCCGTGTGCCCGGGGCGGCTTCGTGTCGTACGGATGATCATTTCCGGACGCGGTCCTCGCCGCCGTGAGAGCATTGAGTGACAGTCGGGTAGCACCAGACCCCGGCGGTCGTGTCGACTCGGTGATCGGAGTCGGCGGGCCGTCGAGGTCGACACCAGTGGCGGCCTCGGCCGCGGCCTGAGGGGGACTGTCCAGTGAGCAGACCGACCCAACAGCGCACTCCGGATGCCCGCGGCATCGGCGCCGAACGACAACTCGAGTCGCTGCGCGCAGATCTGGATCGCCTCGATGATCGCCTGCTCGACATCGTGCGGGACCGAATCGAACTGTGTACCAGAATCGCCCTGGTCAAACGTGCACACGCGATTCCGATGCTGCAGCCCGGGCGCATGGCCGCGGTCCACGAGCACGCCGAACACTATGCCCGCGAACACCATCTCTCCCCGGAGTTCCTCGACGAGCTGTACCGGTTGGTGATCGACGAGGCGTGTCGCGTGGAGGACGAGGTGATCGCCGGCCAGGACGGGGCCCGGCGCACCGGGCCGCCCGGACCGCTCGATGCGGAGCGACGTCGCGGTGCGAGGTGATCGATGCCCACTCGGACGCTGCTCATCGACAATTACGACTCGTTCACCTACAACCTGTTCGATCTGCTCACCCGGGTGAACGGCCGGACACCCACCGTCGCCGCCAACGACATCGACTGGGACGACGTCGATCTGCGCCGGTTCGACAACGTCGTCATCTCCCCCGGCCCCGGCCGGCCCGACCGTGCCCGTGACTTCGGCATCAGCGCACGGGTTCTGGCCGACGGCGTCCTGCCGGTGCTCGGCGTCTGCCTCGGCCACCAGGGCCTGTGTCAGGCCTTCGGCGCCGACGTCGTCCGGGCGCCGATCCCCATGCACGGCCGCACCTCGCCGATCTCCCATGTGGGCGAGGACCTTTTCTCCGGACTGCCCTCCCCGTTCTCCGCGGTCCGTTACCACTCGTTGATGGCCGACCGGGTGCCCGACGATCTGGAGTTGACCGCGTGGACCGAGGACGGGCTGGTGATGGGCGTGCGGCACCGCACCCGGTTGCTGTGGGGCGTGCAGTTCCACCCCGAATCGATCAGCACCGAGTACGGCGCCGATCTGCTGGCGAACTTCCGCGCGCTCTCGCTCAACGGCGGTCGGTCGCTGCGCCGTCAGGCCGTGCTCGCACCTCCGGGCCAGACCGCACCGCACACGGTGTCTGCGGCGCCGCCGCGGCCGCGCTCGCAGACACCGCCGCGCTACGTCGTCGAAACCGAGCCGATCGACCGGAGACTGAACCCCGAGATGGTGTTCGAGGCACTCTTCGGCGGGTCCGCGCGCGCGTTCTGGCTCGACGGGACCTCTGCGGCGGAGGCCGACGAGCGCATCAGTGTTCTCGGCGACTGCTCGGGGCCGCGCGCCGAGTTCGTCACCTATGACATAGCTGCGCAACGGGTCTCCGTCGAACGTGCGGGGCGACCAACGGAGCACGTGCCCGGCCGGTTCTTCGACTACCTCGCCGCGCAGCTCTCGGCGCGGGCCGTCGAGCCCGTCGCCGATCTGCCGGGCGGCTTCGCCCTGGGCTATGTCGGCTACCTGGGCTACGAACTCAAGGGCGACGCCGGAGCCCGGGTGGTGCACCGTTCGACCGAACCCGATGCCGCCATGGTGTTCGCCGACCGTGCGGTCATCATCGACCACGTGTCCGGGCTGTGTCATCTCGCCTGCCTGTCCGAACGTGCGGGTGACCCGGAGTCACGGCGTTGGCTCACCGACACCGCCGCCATACTCGTCGAGCTCGACGAGTACCCGGAGCGGCACCGCCCCGCGCCGGCGCTGCCGCTGCTCCGCAACGGTGAGGACGTGCGGATCCGGCTGCGGCACGGTCCGCAGGACTATCTGCGACTGATCGGTGACTGCCTCGACGAGATCAGTTCCGGCGAGTCGTACGAGGTGTGCCTGACCAACATGGCGACGGTCAGCCAGTCGCTGGATCCGGTGAGCACCTTCGGGGTGCTCCGCCGGCTCAGCCCCACCCCGTACAACGCGCTGCTGAACTTCGGTGAGACGGCGGTGATGAGCGCCTCGCCGGAACGCTTCTTGAAGATCGACCGGCACCGCGTGGTCGAGTCGAAGCCGATCAAGGGCACCCGTCCGCGGGGCGCGACCCCCGAGGCTGACGAATTCCTCCATGCGGAACTGGAGGCCAGCGAGAAGGACCGCGCGGAGAACCTGATGATCGTCGACCTGGTGCGCAACGACCTGTCGCGGGTGTGTGAGCCGGGGTCCGTGCACGTGCATCGGCTCTTCGACGTGGAGACGTATTCAGCCGTGCACCAACTTGTCTCGACGGTCCGCGGGCGCCTCGAGGAGGGCCGGTCCGCGATCGACTGCGTGCGCGCGTCCTTCCCCGGAGGGTCGATGACCGGCGCGCCGAAGCTGCGCACGATGGAGATCATCGACCGGCTCGAGCAGGGCCCGCGCGGCGTGTACTCGGGCGCCATCGGCTACTTCTCGCTCACCGGCACCGCGGACCTGTCGATCGTGATCCGCACCCTGGTCGCCGCGGCCGGTGAGGTCCGGTTCGGGATCGGCGGGGCGATCGTCGCACTGTCGGACCCGGCGGACGAACTCGAGGAGACGTTCGTGAAGGCGGTCGCGATGCGGCGCGCGCTGGCCGAGGTCGCCGATCCGGAGCGGACGGCGCAGCGGTGACCGGCGATCGGGTTGTGGTCGCCGGCGGCGGCGCGGTCGGGCAGTGGGTGGCGGCGATGATGCGCGCCGCCGGGGATGCCGTCGTCGTGACCGACCCGGACAACGCCGCCGCACAGTTGCATTCGGACATCACCGGACCGGACGCGCCGCTGCGCGATGCCCTGCGCGCCGCCGACACGGTGGTGCTCGCGGTACCCGCGCAGGCGGCGCTCGCGGCGATCCCGGTGCTGGCCCCGGATCTTCGCGACGGCGCGCTGCTCGTCGAGACGCTGTCGGTGAAGGCGCAGGCCGCGCGGGCTGTCGCCGCCGCGGGAGGCCGCTGGCAGGCTCTCGGGATCAACCCGCTCTTCTCCCCCGATCTGGAGCCGCGGGGACGGCCGGTCGCCACGGTCGGTCACCGCTCAGGGCCGCGCACGGAGGACTTCCTGGAGTTGCTGGGCAGGCAAGGCTGCCGTGTCGTGCCGGTCGAGGCCGACGCCCACGACCGTCTGTCGGCGGCGACCCAGGCGCTGGTGCACGCGGCGGTACTCACGTTCGGGCTGGCATTGTCGGATCTGGCACAGTCCGATCCAGGGCTGTCTCCGGAGTTGCTCGAGGCGGCCGCCACTCCCCCGGCCGCGACCGCCATGGCGCTGCTGGCGCGCATCGGCGGCGGCACACCCGAGGTGTATTGGGATGTGCAGTCGGGCAATCCGCACGGCGCGGCGGTGCGCAAGCTGCTCGGCGCGGCGGCGGCCCGGATCGGGTCGGTCGTCGACAACGGAACCGAGGGCGACTTCGCGGACCTGATGCAGCAGGCCACCGCGGGACTCGGCGAGCGCCTCGGCGACCACCGGGCCACCGCCCTACGGTTGTTCACCGTATTGTCCGGTCCATGACCCTCCGTGCGGAACCCACGCTGATCGCACATGCGGCGCCACCGCACCCACGCGGCGTGGTACTGGTGTTGCCCGGCGGGAAGGTGTTCAGCACGAAGAAATCCCGCCCATGGCAGCTGGCGAACCTGCGCATGGCGGACTTCGCCCGCCGCATCGCGCGCGACGACCGGAGCGTCGCGGTCTACCGGGTGCGCTATCGACGGCGCGGCTGGAACGCTCCCCCGCGGGAGGCGTTGCGCGACGCACAGTGGGCGCTCGACCGGATCCGCACACTCCACCCCGCTGCGCCGCTCGTACTGGTCGGCCACTCGATGGGCGGACGTGTCGCCGCGCACCTGGCGACCGGCGACGGGGTCGTCGCGGTGGCAGCGCTGGCCCCGTGGTGGCCGGACAACGACAGCGCCGGCATCCCGGAGCACTGCCGGTTGCTGGTCATCCACGGCGACAACGACACCTGGACCGATCCGGCGGCGTCGCGTCGCCAGGTGGCACGATGCCGGAGCAGGGGCATGGACGCCACCTGGGCGTCCGTGCGCGGCGGCCACTTCATGGCGACCGACGCCGCGGTCTGGCACGACGGCACCTGCGCCTTCATCCGCCGGTCAGTCGACGGGGCGGAGAAGGCACCACCGCAACAGGGCTAGCGTGCACGTACGGACGTGAGAGTGCACATCCGTGCCGAACGCGCGGAGTTGGTGGCACTGTTGCGCACGTTGAGCAACGACCAGTGGTCGATGCAATCGCTGTGCGGGCGGTGGTCGGTGCGCGATGGACTCCGTCTCGATGCCGCGGTATCTCCTTGCGGCACTGCGGCATCTGTCGGCAGGCCGGGTCAACGAACGCTACGTCGCCGCCCGCTGCGGTGTGCTCCTTCTACCCTCCGGCCAGGAACGCAACCATCTCGGCGGCCAGTTCGGGTGCGGCAAGCGCACTCCCGTGATCGCCCGGCACGCGGACGAACCGGGCATGCGGCAGGAGGGCTGCCAACTGGTCGGCGTCGTCGCGTTCGTCCCGATCCCCGATCGCGACGAGCGTCGGCACGTCGATGCGGCGCAGGGCGGGCTCGGGAGTCGGGACCAGCGAGTCGAGCACGCCCAGCATCGCCCGGGGATCGCCCCCAGTCCGTGAGATCATCTGCGCCTGTCGCGCCTCGGGCGAGTCCGGTTCGATCGTGGCGCCGTCGACGATGGCGGTGAGCGCGCGATGATTTGCCCCGCCCTGCTGCGGTCCACTGATCTTCGCCAGCCCCTGACCGGCGACGATGGCACGGCCCGGCCGAGCGCCCCGGGCCAGCATGCGCACCACGATCCGTGCGCCGAGCGAGTACCCCGCCAGGTCGTAGTCCCCGTCGCCGAGCCCCAGGTGCGCGATGAGCGCAAACCCGTCGTCCGCGAGGACGTCCGGCGAAAACCGCGGGGATCCGTTGGTCGCCGCGCTGTCGCCGGATCCGCGCGAGTCCGGAGCGAGGACGCGATGGCCGCGTGCGGCGAGTGCGCGGGCCGGGCCGTAGTCGAGCAGGCGAGAGCCCTGCCCGCCGAAACCGGGCAGGAAGATCAGCGGCCGGCCGGCCCCGGTCTCGTGCCAGGCGAGCTCGGTACCGTCGCGGCCGGTGAACCGTCGAGTAGCCATGGTGCGTAGCACAATAGCCTGCCCGCCTCGTGACTTCGTGGGATTTCCCCCGGTATCCGGACGGAATCGCACAGACTCAGTACGACAAGAAGTGCCCATCAGGAGATTCCCATGAAGCGGCTCTTGACCATCGTTGCGCTCGCCGGCGCTCTCGCGACCGGCGGCGCATGTTCGAGCACCTCCCCGTCACCTGCCTCCACCACGACACCGGCGGCAACGACGACCGCCGCACCCACCACGCACAACACCCCGGCGCCGGAAACGACCAGCGGAGATACGGGCAGCGGCGACCACACTGCGCCGTCACCGGCACCGAATCCGCCGCCGAATCCCACCCCGGGGAACCAGGGAGACCGCGGCGCCGACGGGTCCACGGGCAACAATCTGTCCGAGCAATACTGCGCGCAGAACCAGGACCCGGGCTGCCCGGCCGGCAGTTATGTCGGGCCGAACGCGATCCCCGATCCCGACGGCGACGGGTCGTATGTCCCCTGCGAGGGCACGATCTGCACCAACCCGAATCACGGCGCCGGCACCGATCCCAACGAGAACGGCGGCGACAGCAGCCTTTCCACCACCGGCAACACCTCGGGCGGGGACACGCAGGGCCGGGTGGCGGGCGCCCCGTGCGACGACGGCGCCGGGACCTGGGTGCATCTCGAGGGTGGGAACGCCGCCCACTACGGGACCGAGTGGCTCTGCCGGCACTGAACCGGCGCAACCAAAGCCGCCCGGCTCAGTCGTTCTCGACCTCGAAGTCCCAGGAGACCACGATGTCCCTGCCGTTCGGGGCCCAGCGCATCAGGCCCTCGCCGGTGGGCAGGACCGCACGCACCTGGAAGCTCACGGTCCGACCGGGTTCCAGCGCTGCGGGCGGGGCGGGCCGACCGACCACTTCGGCCACGGGATACACGTGGCCGAAGTGATCGAGCGCGGTGAAGCCGGCCGGGTCGATCGGGGTGGGCGCGCCGGCGTTGCCGAGTGTCACCGTCCAGGTGCAGGTGGTGGCCGGCGACTGAAAGGGCAGGCCCTCGCCGGGCACCTCCGGACCGGTGACCTGCGCGGTGACCGTTCCCTCGCCCAACTGCACCGTCACGACCTCGCCCTCGCCGACCAGTGCCGGCCGCAGCGCACTGGCGGTCACCGGGGCATCATGATGCGCGGCAACCGCATTCAGGTAGGCCGGCAATACCCCATAGGTGTCGGCCGCGGAGCCCGGGGCGGCACACCCGGCGAGCAGCGCAGCCCCGCAGACACCGAGGCCGACCGCCGACGCGCCACGGCTGCTCACCGGGGCCCGCGCCGGCCGGCGGCGGTGAACACGTCCGGCCCGAACGGCGCCAGTCCGGGTTGAGCGGCGAAACCGAGGTGGCCGCGGCCGTCCCGTCCGCCCGAGACGGTGCTGTCGCCGGGCAGCGGGGCGTGGTCGTGTCCGGCGCCGACCCCGAAGACGTCCTCCATCGTGCGCAGCCAGCTGTAGTGGTTGTAGTAGGTGGTGCTGACCGTGCCTGGCGTGATCAGCGGGCTGATGAGCACGCTCCCGGTCACGCCGCCGCCGGGCGTCGGGTCGTCGGCGTCGTAGAGCGGATCGGCGGTCTCGCCGGGCGTGAGGTGCCCCGGTGCCCCTTCGCCGCTGAGGGTGAGCGTGGTGACCGGACCGGTGGGCGTCACCGGGTTACCGGCCGCGTCGACGAGTTGGAACGAGCCGTCGGTGACCGGGTCGGATCCGGTCTTTGCCGGTAGCGGTCCGGTGTCGCTGACGGTGCCCACAAACGTGTTCGGCGGGATCGGTCCGGCCGCGCCCGGTCCGGTCCTGTCGGCGGTGTCGGTGACGATGCGGCCGGTGTCGTCGGCGAGGATCTTCCGGTCCTGGACGAACGATGACGTCGTTCCCGCGGTGACGGTGTCGGTACGCGGCCCGGGACTGTCACCGGAGCCGCCGCGCACGATCCCGGGCACGCAGTCGTCCGGCGACTGCGCCACGGCACAGGCCGGGGGCCGGTCGATGAAGGCGTTGTTGCCCGGCCCGGGATAGAGCTGGCGGCCCCCCGCGTCGGCGCCGAGCGTCGAGTTGGGTCCGGTCGGCTCCCAGGCTACGTTTCTGCCGAACAAGTTCTCTCCCGCCGCGTCGGCGGCGATACCGCTGGTCGCGTCCGCGCGGTCACCACGGGTCGGCCCGTAGGCATCGGCGTTGTTGAAACTGTTGCCGGAGTAGGTGAACGGCGGCGTGCCCTCGTCGAAGGTGACATCGATCAGGCCGCCGTCCTCGAACGCCGGGGACTTCTCGATCATCGGGATGTAGTACTCGAGGAACTTGTCTGCGGCGTACAGGCCGCCGATGTGGTTGCGCGGCGTGGTCACCTCCGGATCCGGGTTCGGCTGCTGATAGACGGGCTCCCCGTCGGCTCCGAACGCCCCGGAGAGGTTGTTGCCCCTGCACACCGCGTCGTGCGCATCGCTGCAGTTGTTCGGCGTGATCCAGCTGAATGCCGGCGTGGTCGACGCGTGCTGCAGATCGTGGAACAGTCCGCCCGCCGCGCTGTCGAGGTTGGCGACGTGCGCAACGTCGCAGTCGTTGCCGCCCTGGACCGGGGTGGTCAGCCCGGGTGCCGTCGTCCCGTCGGGCCCGACGGTACCGGTGATGCTGTGGAACCACGGGAACGGGAAGTGCTTGGCGACGTACTGGTCGTTGGGCTGGGCGCCGGTGAGGCTGGTCACGCCCGCGGGCAGCGGGTGCTGCGCGGTCGCGCTCATGTAGGTCGGGTTCGTGGTCGGGTTGTTCTCCGCGGTTCCCGGTCCGCCGCACACCGCGTCCTCGCGGCCGGGTTGGTCGCGGAGGTCCTGTGCGTAGCCCTTCCAGGTCTTGCCGGCGGCGTCGAGCTGGTTGAACAGTGTCGGCGCGGCGGTGGGATAGGTGCAGCCGTTGGCGCCGTTCGGTGCGTTCGCGCCGCTGGGCTGCGCGGCGTTCGCCGCCGAGGCGACCTGGCCGCGGTTCGGGCCGGACCGCACGACCGTGGCGTTGCTGCCGAAGTCGAAGTCCTTGACACTGCAGTCGGATTGGGTGTCCTCCTGCGGCGCCTGGCCGGACACCATCGACAGGTAGTTGTCCTGGCTGGAGTGCCCGGTGCCGTAGTAGTTCTTGAGCAGCGCACCCTGGGCGGGCAACGTCTTCCACAGATAGCTGTTCTGGTTGAGGCCGGTGAATGTCGCGTCGTACGACTTGTTCTCCAGGATGATCAGCCAGACGTGCTTGATCTGCCCCCGCTTCAGCCCGGTGCTCGAGATGACGGCGCCCTGGCTCGAACCGCCCGGCACCCCCACGCTGCCGACCGCCCCGCTCGCGGTGGCCGTCGCGGCGGTGACCCCGCCGATGAGGACCGCCGCGCCCAGACCCGCCAGGAATGCACTTCCGCCGCCGCGTCGATCGCCCCTGAGTCGCATGTAGGTTGTCTAACGAATAAATTCCACGCGGCGATGGTGATCCCGCGACGCCCCGGCGAACGTGCAGTGAACGGCGGGTTTGCGCCGCCACGGATGGCAGGATCGGCCCATGGCTGTCACCTTGAACCTCGTCGGCGACCGCGCGGCCGACGCATTGTTGTCCTCGGACCCGTTCGCCCTGCTCGTGGGTATGTTGCTCGACCAGCAGGTGCCGATGGAGACCGCGTTCGCGGGGCCGAAGAAGTTGCAGGACAGGCTCGGCGGCCTCGACGTGCACGCGATCGCGGAGATGAACCCGGACGAGTTCGTCGCCGTGTGCGCGCAGACCCCGGCGGTGCACCGGTTCCCGAAGTCGATGGGCGAGCGCATCCAGACCCTGTCCCGCCACCTCGTCGAGCAGTACGACGGTGATGTCTCGGCCCTCTGGACCACCGGCGATCCCGACGGCAAGACCGTTCTCAAGCGGCTCAAGGCATTGCCCGGTTACGGCGATCAGAAGGCCCGGATCTTCCTGGCGCTGCTCGGCAAGCAACTCGGCGTGCAGCCGACGGGATGGCGCCAGGCGGCCGGCGACTACGGGCAGGACGGGTCCCGCCGGTCGATCGCGGATGTCGTCGACAAGCAGACTCTGCTCGAGGTGCGCGAGTTCAAGCAGGCCGCCAAGGCCGCCGCGAAAGCGGCAAAGCGCAAGTGATCCACCGGAACTCTTCTCAACCGCAGTAATTCACCGTATGGTGAATTACGCGATTCGAGGAGGCCCTGATGCGCGCGATGATCGTCAAGGAGTTCCGCGAACTCAGGCGCGACCGGCGCACGATGGGCATGCTGGTGGGTCTGCCGTTGTTGCTGCTCATCGTGTTCGGCTTCGCGGCGAACTTCACCGTGTCCGAACTCCGGGTGGGCGTCTTCGGCCCGCAGGCGGCAGGGGTCGAGCAGGCGATCGAGTCCAACCCGGAGGCATCGGACGTCCTGCACGTGGCCACCGTCGACCCGGCGGGCACCGACGCCACCGCGCGCGACTATCTGCGGGACGCCAAGGCCGACCTGGTGTTCGTCGCCGATTCGCCGCGGCCGATGGTCTACATCGACGGGTCGGACCTGTTCGCCGCGCAGTCGGCGAAGGTGGCGGTAGCCCGGATGGGTGATCGGATCCAGTCCCAGGTGCTGTTCAACCCCTACCTGAAGACCTCGTGGGTGATGGTCCCCGCGATCATCGGGCTGATCCTGACGTTCATCGGCACGATCATCACCAGCATCGGCTTGGTCAAGGAACGTGAATCCGGCACGCTCGAACAGCTTGCGGTGATGCCGTTCTCGCCGGCGGCGGTGATCCTCGGCAAGATCATCCCCTACTTCCTGCTGGCCGCGCTCGACATGATCGTGGTGACGCTGCTCGGGATGTGGATCTTCGGGGTCCCGTTCAACGGCAATGTCGCGATCTTCGCGCTCGGCGCGGCGATCTTCCTGTTCGCGGTGCTGGGACTGGGCGTGTTCATCTCGACGGTCTCGAAGACCACAGGCCAGGCGATCCAGGGCGCGCTGATGGTGCTGTTGCCGCAGATTCTGTTGTCGGGCATGATCTTTCCACTGGCGTCGATGGCCGCAGGGGTTCGCTGGATCGGCTACATCCTGCCGCTGACCTATTTCACCAAGATCTCCCAGGGGGTCATGCTCCGCGCCGCCGACTGGTCGACGATGTGGATCCCGCTGGTGGTGCTCACGGTCATGGCCGTGCTGATCTTCGGCGCCGCCGTCATCCGACTGACCCGCACCATCGCCCCGGCACGCCCACACACGTCAGCAGTCCCCACCGCGCCGGCAGCGGTGGCCGAGCCGTGACCGGCCGACAGATGGCCCGTCCAGACGACATCGACTGGGGTGCAGTCGATGTCACCGTCAGATTCGGGGGCATCGCAGCGTTGACCAACGTCACCATCGATCTGCCACCCGGTCAGGTCACCGCGGTCGTCGGCGGCGACGGCGCCGGCAAGACCACCCTTCTCGGGGCGCTCGCCGGCAGGGTCCCCGTCGGTACGGGCACGGTCACGATGCCCGACCGTCGCCGCGTCGGGGTTCAGCCGAGCACCTCGGGCGTCTGGGGCGACCTGTCGGTGGACGAGAACGTCGACTTCGTCGCCGAGGCCTACTCGATCCCCCGGGATTCCCTCGCCGAACGCCGTGCACGATTGCTCTCTCGCGCCGGACTCGACCACGTCGGCGGTCGGCTCGGCGCGCAACTATCCGGCGGCATGCGCCAGAAACTGGGGTTCTGCCTGGCGATGCTGCCCGACCCCGAGGTGCTGCTGCTCGACGAGCCGAGCACCGGGGTGGACCCGGTCAGCCGGGTGCAGCTGTGGCAGCTGATCGCCGAGGCTGCGGCCGGCGGCGCCGCGGTGCTGCTGCTGACCACCTACCTCGACGAGGCGCAGCGGGCTCACCGGGTGCTGGTACTCGACGAGGGCCACACCCTCGGCTTCGGCAGCCCCGACGACATCGTTTCCTCGCTGCCCGGCGCGATCACGTCGTCGGGGACCCGCCCCGACGGGGTCGATGCGCACCGGTGCTGGCGGCGGGGAACGGACTTCCGCATCTGGCGGCCGAACGAGGTGGCGAGTTCCTCTCCTGGCGACGTCGATCTCGAGGATGCGGTGATCGCACTGATGCTCGCCCGTGAGGAGGCGCGCCGTGACTGAGCCCGCCGCCGTCGACGTGCAGGGCGTGTGGAAGCGATTCGGGAAGTTCACCGCGGTCGCCGACATGTCGCTGACCGTGCGCCCCGGCGAGATCGTCGGGCTGATCGGTGCGAACGGCGCCGGCAAGACCACGCTGATCCGGATGATCCTCGGACTCGAGGCGGCGAACGTCGGCACCCTCGCCGTCTTCGGCGGGCCTCCGTCGCGGCAGACCCGGCGCCGGCTCGGCTACATGCCGCAGGGCCTCGGGCTGTACCGGGAGCTGTCGGTCCGCGAGAACGTCGACTTCGTCGCCGAGGCGTTCGACGTGGACGGTCCGCCGCTGCCCGATGCGCTCGCCGCGGTGGCCACCCGCCAGGTGGGCGCGCTCCCCCTCGGATTGCAGCGACGACTCGCCTTCCACTGCGCGCTGTTGCACAGACCCGAACTGATCGTCCTCGACGAGCCCACCTCGGGCGTCGACCCACTGGCCCGCACCCGGCTGTGGGACACCATCCATGACCAGGCCGAGACGGGCTGCGGGGTGCTGGTCACCACGCACTACATGGAGGAGGCCCGCCAGTGCACCCGCCTGGTGATCATGTCGCGAGGTCGCCTGGTCGCCCGCGGCAGCGTCGACGACATCATCGGCGACGAGCGGGCGGTCGCGGTGCACACCGACAACTGGGCCGGCGCGCTGACCGCGCTGACCGCGGCCGGGCTCCCGGTCACTCTCGCGGGCCGTTCGGTGCGGGTCGCCGGCGCCGTGGCCGCGCGGGTGCAGGAGGCACTCGCCGCCGCGGCGATCCCGGCGGCGACGACCGCGGTGCCGGCGACGCTCGAGGAGAAGCTCGTGCTGATCGAACAGACCGCCCGGCAGGAGGCGCCGACCTGATGGCCGGCAAGCGCCGTGCCGGACGCCGCCCCGGCCACCAGCCCACCCGCGAACTCATCCTCGCCGCCGCCCGCGAGGCGTTCGCGAGGCGCGGATACGACGCCACGTCGGTCCGCGAGATCGCCGCCGCCGCGGACGTCGACCCCGCGCTGGTGCACCACTACTTCGGAACCAAGGAGAAGCTGTTCCTGGAGACGGTGAGCATCCCGTTCGACCCGCGCCAGTACATCCATCTCGTCGTCGAGGGCCCCCGCGAGGAACTCGCCGAGCGGTTGCTGACCACCGCGCTGGGCGTGTGGGATTCGCCGTCCGGGCTCGCTGCGGGCGCACTGTTGCGCGGATCCCTGACTCACCAGACGGGCTCGGAACTGTTGCGTGAGTTCCTGCTCAAACGCGCGCTCGAACCGCTGTGCGGGGCGATCGAACCCGACCCCGTCCTCGCGAAGTGGCGGATGAACCTCGTCGCCACCCAGCTGATGGGGCTGGCGATGATGCGCTACGTGCTCGCGATGGAACCCCTCGCCTCCGCGTCCCCCGAGCAGATCGTCGACGCGATCGGACCGAACCTGCAGCGGTACCTGACCGGCGATCTGCACGGGGCGTGAGCCTGCTATCCCGGCAGGTCGGCGATCGCCATCACGGCGACGGCCGCCGCCCCGACTCCGAGAATGACCGACACCACCCGCGAGGCCACCGGCAGCACCGCCTGCACCCGCTCGAGCAGTCGGCGCCCCGTCTCTTCCGGGCACAGTGCGAGCGCAACCGTCAACGTGGTGACCGGCAGGAGCGCGACCAGCACGAACACGGTGGACAGGGCAAGGCGGGTCGCGGTGCCGTCGTGGGCCATCACGGCGATCGCGGCGTAGAACGGCGCGGACGTGAGGGACTGGATCCCCCAGGTGACCAAACCGATCACGTACGCGGCGGCCGGCCGCACCTTGCGGTGCACCGGCAGCGACATCGGCGGCTTGCGGAACCCCTGCACCGCCATGGCCATCACCCCGAGCGCGATCACCAGCACGATCGCCGTGACGAGCGGCCGGGGAAACGAATCCAGTACCCGGTGCACGAGTCGGAGGATGACCGTGAACGAGAACGCCAACGTCAGCGTCAGTCCGCACACCCCGCCGATCACGAAGGGGGCGGCGGTGCGCACGTAGGCCGCGCGCGACCCGCTCGACAGCCACACATAGGCGATGGCGAGCAGCGCCAGTACATTGACCGAGTCGACCGCGGCGAGCGGGATGATTGACAGAAGCGAGTTCATCACCAGCGATTGTGCCCTGCGGAACCCGGAGGTGAGACATGGGCGCGGCGTTCGGCGCCCGGTTCGCCGGGGCGTCCGCGAACGTGGTCGGGTCGGGACCCAACGGCCTCGCAGCGGCGGTCGTGCTGGCGCGCGCGGGAGTCGCCGTGACGGTGTTCGAGGCTGCAGACGAGATCGGCGGCGGCACCCGCACCAGCGCGACCGCGCTGCCGGGGTTGCTGGTCGACCACTGCTCGGCCACGCACCCGCTCGCCGTCGGCTCGCCGCTGCTGACCGCGCTCGATCTAGGCCGCTACGGGCTGCGCTGGCGGCTCCCTTCCGTCGACTGTGTGCACCCCCTGGACGGCGGCAACGCCGGGGTGCTGCACCGTTCGGTCGCCGAGACCGCGGCCGGGCTCGGCGCCGACGGCGACCGCTGGCGGCTGCTGTTCGAGCGCCCGTCGGCACAGTTCGATCTGCTGTCCGGGGACATCATGGGTCCGCTGCTGCGGGTGCCGCACCGTCCGCTCGCGCTCGCTCGGTTCGGTGCCCCCACACTGCTGCCGGCCGCCGTGCTCGCGCGACTGTTCCGCACCGAGCGGGCGAGGGCGCTGTTCGCGGGTGTGGCCGCGCACGCTTTCCGGCCGCTGCATCTGCCCCTCACGTCGGCGATCGGCCTGGGCATCCTGACCGGCGGGCACCGGCACGGCTGGGCCGTCGCCGAGGGCGGTTCGCGCGCGATCACCGACGCGCTGGCCGCGCTGCTCGCCGACCTCGGCGGTCGTGTCGTCACCGGCACCCGCATCGATACGGCCGCGCAACTGCCGCAGTCCGAGGTCACGCTGTTCGATCTGGCGCCGGAGTCGGTCGCCGCGATCCTCGGCGACCGACTCCCCCGTCGGATTCGCCGCGCCTACACCGCCTTCCGGCGCGGGCCCGGGGCGTTCAAGGTGGACTTCGCCGTCGAGCGCGGGGTGCCGTGGACCGACCCGGACGCCCGCCGCGCCGGGACCGTGCACCTCGGTGGCACCTTCCGTGAGCTTGCGGCCGCCGAACGCGACGTCCACGCCGGGCGCATGCCGCAGCGACCGTTCGTGCTCGTCGGTCAGCAGTACCTGGCCGACCCGACCCGGTCGGCGGGCGACGTTCATCCGCTGTGGACGTACGCGCACGTGCCGAACGGCTACGCCGGCGACGCCACGGAGGCGATCGTCGCGCAGATCGAACGGTTCGCCCCCGGATTCCGCGACCGCATCGTCGGCCGAGCCGTCCGGTCCACCGCCGAGGTGGCACGCGACAACCCGAACTTCGCCGGCGGCGACATCCTCACCGGGTCGAAGGACCTGCGGCAGACGATATTCGGCCCGCGCGTCACGCTGTCACCGTACCGGGTCGGTGTCCCGGGACTGTTCCTGTGCTCGGCCGCCACCCCGCCCGGCCCTGGTGCCCACGGCATGTGCGGAGTCGGTGCCGCCGACGCCGCGCTCGAGTACCTCACCCGGATCTGATGCAGGCTCCGCTTCCGCGGTCGTCGGGCTGCGGAAGGCCGCTGCGAGGGTGGCCGGGATCTCCCGGCGGTGCACGAGCAACGCGGCCAGCGCGATGACGCCGTAGACGGCGGTGAGGAACAACCGGCCCTCGGTGGAGGTGATCGGGAACTGGACGGCGAACAACAGCAGCAGCGCCCAGGCGGCCTTACGCCCGAACCGCAGCGACAGGATCAACGCGACACCCATCATCGTCTGCGCGGCGGTCAGCAGCATCTCCTCGACCTGCCGCGCATCGAGCGGCAGCGCCGGGCCGCCGCCGCCGACCATGTACGCGATCGGTAGCGAACCGACCAGCAGCGTCCACTGGTTGACCTTCGACGAGATCAGCGCAGCGATCGCGAGGGTACCCTTGCCGCGGGCGGCGAACAGGATCGCGATGATGAACTCGGGCGCCTCCGAGGCGAGCGGGGCCAGCCACTGCACCAGCAGGAACTGATCGATGCCCAGTTGGGTGCCGGCGTCGATGAGACTGTTCGCGAACGGCTCGGCGCAGACGAGGATGACCACCGCGGCCACCACGAACAGCGCCAGCACGGTCACGCGGCGGGCCCGGCGCGGCAGCGCGCCGAGCGCGGCGGCCGCACCGATCAGCTCCGGCTCCTCGACCTCGCCGCGGGTGAGCTTGAACAGATAGAAGCCGAACCAGGCAAGCAGGATCACACCGAAGACGAGATGGATCTCGCCGGTCGCGGGCATGACGAACGCGAGCACGCCGGCGATCAGCAGGAACCCGAGCTCGACCCGGTTGCCGGCGTCGAGCACCAGTGACCGGACCGGTTTGCCGGTGGTCTTGGTCGCGACGGCGGCGGCGACCAGCACGACCAGCGGCCAGCCCACGCCCATCAGCAACCGGTTCGACCCGGTCATGTTGGCTGCGGCGTACGCGGTGTAGGTGGGGTCGTGGCCCGCGACGTAGGCGTAGTAGAGGTCGACGGCGTACTCGGGGAGCACCGCGATCAGGGCCAGCGCGGCGATGGCGAGGCCACCGGAGACGTCGACCTGCGCGGCCTCGGCCGCCCAGGCCAGCACGAAGCTGGCCGCCACCACCGCGGCCCCGTACAGAACAAGGGAGAGAACAGGGTTCGGGTGCAGTCCACCGATGCGGACTACCAGTGCCGGCAGCATGAACACGGCGGTGAGCAGCAGCGGTCGCGCCAACCGTCCGGCTGGATGCGTGCGGTCGCGCGTCATCGTCAGGGGCCTTTCCGGGATCAGGGCAGCGAGGCGGTCGGTGAGGTGACCCTCGCCTTCGCGGCACGACGCTATCCCCCGGCAGAAATCCCGTCAAAACCGGGTGAACTGCGAATTCGCCTGTCCGACAATGCGAATTCATTCAACCGTCACGGTCCAACCCTTGTGGACGGAACCCCTTCCGAGATTGTTCGCCGCACCGAACTCGGAAGCAGGAAGCGCTGTTCCCGGCAGCGCGAACAGCTGACTGCGCCTGGCCTTTCCCGTCCGATACTGTCGTCCGACAGCCACTCGAAAGGACCATACGAGCCCGTGACCGCATTGATCCGGGGCGCCAACACCGTCATCGCCGAGGCCTCCACGACTGTTGCCGTCACCGGGACCGCGCCCGGCAGCGTCGACCTGTTCGCGTTCCAACTCGACGAGAACCGCAAGGTGCGCAGCGACGCTGACCTCGTGTTCTTCAACAACCCCGCTTCCGCCGACGGAAGCGTCAACCTCGCCGCGGACGGGCGGGTCCATCTCGATCTGCGCGCGATACCGGCCGGCGTCGAGATGATCGCGATCGCAGTGTCCGCCGATGAGTCTGCGCCGGGCCCACTCTCGTCGGTGCCGGGTCTCGCCGTGACACTCACCCAACGTGGTGGCAACGTGATCACCGCCGCCGTCGAGGGGCTGACGACCGAGCGTTCAGCGGTGCTGCTCGAGGTCTATCGGCGTGGCGGAGCATGGAAAGCCCGCAACGTTTCCGCCGGCTGGAACGGCGGACTCGTCGCGCTGGTTACCGAGCACGGTGTCGCCGTCGACAACACGCGGACGCAGGAGGCACCCGTGGGCGCGCCGGCGCCCGCACCTCGATCCACGCCGCCCGCCGGCCGTGACGCGGCGACCGTCGACGCGGACGGGGTCCGCACGGTTCCCGCGGAGGCGAAGCTCTCGCTCGAGAAGCGGCAGAAACTCGACCTGCGGAAGAAGGCGGTTGCGAAGGTCCTGCTGACCAAGGGCGCGCGGGACCATGTCGGGCGGGTCATCCTGGTGATCGACAAGACGGGCTCGATGCGCCGCCGCTACTCTGCCGGCGAGGTCCAGGAGATCGTGCGACGCATGGTGCCGGTGGCCACCCAACTCGACTCCGACGGACAACTCGAGGCATACCTGTACGGCGTCGGGTTCGCCAAGCTGCCCGATGTGACCGTCGACGGTGCTGACGAGTGGATCGACGAGTACGTCCACCTGCACGGTCGTCATGGCGGCATCGACTACGACAGGCAAATCGGCGGCGTCAACGACGAGATTCCGATCATGGCCGAGGTGATCGCAAGTCTGGACCGCAACACCACAGTCCCGACGCTGGTGTTGTTCTTCACCGACGGCGGCTTCAACAAGCGGGCCGCAATCGAGAAGCTGATGCGAAGCGCCTCGTCGCGGCCGGCGTTCTGGCAATTCATCGGCATCGGACGCAGCGGCTTCGGTGTCCTCGAGAAGCTCGACACCCTGTCCGGGCGCACCGTCGACAACGCGGGCTTCTTCTCCGTCGACAACGTCGACAGCCTGTCGGACAGCAAGTTGTACCAACTGCTGCTGTCCGAATACCCGGACTGGTTGCGGGCGGCGCGGGCCGCGAACGTACTGCGCTGATCTCGCCGCGGTCGGCGACGCACAAGGTTGGAGCAGTGCGTCGCCGACCGGGGGCCGCCTTCTCGACGTTGACGCCGTAGTCGCGGGTATGCCCGACAACCCGGGCATACCCGCGACCCCATCGGTGATGAAGACGTCAACCGATGACGCGGCGATCTCGACGCTCAGGCTCCGTGCATCACCGGGACGAAGTCCGCCTCATCCTCACCCGTCTTCTCGGGCGCGGCCAACCGTCCGGTCGTGATCAGCACGCTGGCGATGGCGGCGGCGAGGACGAGTGCGCCGACGGCCCACCAGATCCCGATCGAGAAGCCGTGCACCATCGCGTGCAGTTTCACCGATTCCGCGGCCGTCGACGAGGTGATCAGGTGCGCGTGGGCAACGACGTAGGCGGTCGTCGCGGAGGTGGCGATGGTGTTGAGCAGCGCGGTGCCGATCGCGCCGCCGATCTGCTGTGAGGTGTTCACCATGGCCGAGGCGACGCCGGCATCGCGGTGCTCCACGTCGTGGGTGGCAAGGCTCATCGCCGGCATGAACGTGGTGCCCATTCCCAGGCCCATCAGGAACAGCCCCGGCAGCACGATCTCCGCGTACGACGAGTCGACCTTGATCTGGGACATGATCACCAGCCCGATCGCGGCGGTCAGCAAGCCCGGCACCATCAGCAGCCGCGGCGGCACCCGCACCGCCAACCGCGCGCCGATCTGGGTGGAGCCGATCATCATGCCGACCACCATCGGCAGGAACGCCACGCCCGCGACAACCGGGCTGTAGCCCAACACGACCTGCAGGTAGAACGTCATGAACAGGAACACCCCGAACATTCCGATCACCGCCAAACCGATCGCCAGGTACGCGCCGCCGCGGTTCCGGTTGCGCACCACCCGAAGTGGCAGCAGCGGTTCGGCCGCGCGAGTCTGCCAGAAGGCGAAGCCCGACAAGAGCACCACCGCGGCGACCAGGCAGGCGACGGTCCAGGTGTCGGACCAGCCGTCGGTCGACGCGCGGCCGAACCCGTAGACGATCGCGGCCAGGCCGGAACTCGCCATCAGCACGCCCGGAACGTCGAGGCGTCCACTGTGCTTGCCGCCGGCCGGTTCTCGGATCTCGAAGACCGCGCCGATGACCGCGATCACGGCGAAGGCGACGTTGATGTAAAGCGTCCACCGCCAGTTCAGGTACTCGGTCAGCAGTCCGCCGAGCACCAACCCGATTGCTGCGCCGCCACCGGAGATCGCCCCGTACACACCGAACGCCTTCGCGCGCTCGCGGGCGTCGGTGAAGGTGACGGTCAGCAGTGAGAGTGCGGCCGGCGCCAGCAGCGCGCCGAACACACCCTGCAGGCCGCGGGCCGCCATCAGCATGCCGGTGTTGACGGCGGCGCCACCGAGCGCCGAGGCGGCGGCGAAGCCGACCAGTCCGGTGATGAAGGCCTTGCGGCGGCCCCACATGTCGGAGACCCGGCCGCCGACCAGCAGCAGCCCGCCGAACGCGAGCGCATAGGCGGTGATCACCCACTGCCGGTTCGCATCCGAGAACCCGAGATCGGCCTGTGCGTGCGGGAGTGCGATGTTGACGACGGTGCCGTCGAGCACGACCATCAGCTGCGCGAGGCAGATGAAGATCAACGCTCGCCAGCGGCGCGGATCCGGCGGTGTCTGTGGTTGGGTCATGGCGAGTTCACCTAACGGTTCGTTCGAATGGTGAGATTGAGATCGATTGCAGTGGTGAATGATTCGACTGATCGGCCCTGCAGATCCGGACGCGCCCCCGCGCGCCCGTGTGATCAGCGACCGCGTTGGCCGCGACGGAACGCGGCGGCCTCGGAGGGCGCGACCTCCGCGGCAAGCGTCTCGAGTTCTTTCTGGTCGAGCGGGGTGCCGTCGAGCGTTCCGCGCCCGGGGTTGCGCAGGCCGTCGAGCACGATGCCGAGGTATCGGCGTGCCGCCCGGTCGGCCAGTTCTGTCCCACCCCATCCGGCGCGGGCGAGGATCACTGTGGCGATCAGTAGATCGCCGGCCTCGACGTCCGACCGCAACTGGCCGGCTGACTTGGCCCGGTCCACGAGGCCGGTGAGGACCCCGAAGACCTGGTGCCGACGTTCCTGCAGTTCGGTCGACCCGTGGATGCGGCCTCCCATGAACTGGGACAGGTAGCGCTTGGCCCCGACCGATGCGGCCATGAAGTACATCAGCGACTCGAGACCCGCCCACGGATCGGGTTCCTCGTCCGCCTGGCGGGCGGCGCGTTCGGCCCGGTCGAAGTGGTCGAGCAGCAGCGCGTCGACCAGCGCCTCCTTCGTGGGGAAGTGCCGGTACACGGTGCCCATGCCCAATTCCGCCAGCGCGGCGATGTCGGACATCTGGGCGTCCACCCCGTGCTGCGAGAACGCCCGATCCGCCGCGCGCAGGATCGCGTCACGGTTACGCCGGGCGTCGGCCCGCATCGGCGGCCTCGACGGTTCGGCGGAATCGGTCACGACACTCACGGTAGACCTCTGCGCGGATAACCGGAACCATTGTTCAGGTCGATGTAACCCGAATCACCCCATTGCGTTTTCAGGTATCTACCAGGAACTTCACGGACTGCGGGCGCTCGCGGTGCCGCAGTGGAATTGGCCGACAGCGAGGGTCTCGACGCCGTCTCCATGCGCCGCGTCGCATCAGCCCTGGGAACCGGCGCCTCCTCGCTGTACCGCTATGTGGCCACTCGCGACGATCTGCTCGAGATGATGACCGACAGCACTGCCGGTGAGTACGACCTGCCCGATCCGAGTGGCAACTGGCAGGCCGACCTGCTCGTCGTCGCCCGCCAGGCCCGCCACATCATGCGTCGCCACCCGTGGTTGCCCGCCCTGGTCATCGGGCGTCCCACCCTCGGGCCACACGGGGCCGACCTGCTCGAGCACGTCCTTGACGTACTCGCCGACCACCCGACCCATCCCGCCCGCAAGCTCGAGGCATTCGCACTGATCAACGGCTTGACCGCACTGTTCGTCCAGAACGGGGTAGCCGTAGTACTTGGGAAATTTCGGGCGGATATGGCTGAGCGTGAGGACTGCTGCGCATCTTCCGTTGAGCCGCAGCGGTTTTGGTGAGACCGGCCCTCGTGCACTGCGGTCACCTGCCTGGTCAGCGCGGTGGTGCGGGCGCAGGATGCTCGGGGCAGCGCAGTGACGGCTCGAGCTGCCATCTGGCTCGGCGGAGCCAACGCTGCACTGAAGGTGCGAGGTCGGCGCTGGCGCTGGTGCTGGAGTCGGTGACGATGGGTCCGTCCCCGCATACGGCGCATGCGATGTCGTGGGCGGTGCCGGCGGGCTGACACCGGCGGCAGTGGTGCGCGGCGACGACCTCACCGGTGCGTTCGGGGTCGGCTTCGAGCCAGGTCACCGACAGGTCCGCTCGTTGGCCGATGGCCTCGGCGCGCGTGGCCGGCTCGTGCCCGCACGACGGACACGCCAGCGCGGACCTCGCGTTGACGATCACCTCCGGCTGGCCGGCCACGCCGGGCCGGTCCGTGGAGCCACCCTGCCGCGCAGCGGCTTTCCCGCCCGTGGGGGCGGACTGCACGGTCTTGTTCAGGTGCCCGTACAAGGTGGTGCGCCGCACGCCGATCAGGTCGGCGATCTGGGCGACGGTGTGTTCGCCGGCGTCGTAGAGGCGTTGGGCGAGAGCAATCTGGTCACCGGTGAGTTTGGGTGGGCGTCCGCCCTTGCGGCCGCGGGCGCGGGCGGCGGCGAGTCCGTCGCGGGTGTTGGCCACGGTGATCTCAGGTTGGAGTTCGGCGAGCACGGAGAGCATCCCGAACATCGCCCGGCCTTCGGCGGTGGCGGTGTCGATGCCCTGCTCGAGCACCCGCAACCCGACGCCCTTCTCGCGAAGCTGGGCGCCGAGCGTGATCAGGTGCAGCACCGATCTGCCGAGCCGGTCGAGTCGGGTGATCACCAGCTGGTCGTCCTCGCGCAGCAGCGCGAGGACCAGGTCCAGTTGCGGGCGGGAGCTTTTCGCGCCGGACGCGTGATCGACGTGAATGTTCTCGACGCTCACCCCGGCCCGCCGCAGCGCGTCGACCTGGTGGTCCGGGTTCTGCTCCGCGGTCGAGACCCGCGCATAACCGATCAACACCTGTCGCCAATATCCCAAGCGGACGGTTTACCGACGTTGATTCTCGACGCGCCTTGTCGACGCTCTTGTCCTGGGTGAACGCGCTTCGGTTCGAGTTTGTCGAGAATCGATCGATTACCGACGACCGATGACGGCCACCGTATGCCAAACTGCGTCCAACGGGCCGCCTCCGGATCGTTGGCAGGGACCCCCTCAAACACGTTCGCGATCACCTTGGACTGAATCAGATCCCACCGGAAGCCTGTAATAGGCGCTGCAGACGAGCGGCGTCTCCCGCGTCGACAGCCTCGTTACCTAACCGTTAGCCCGTACATTGGGAATTAGCTGCTCATTTACTGTGATTGTGCTGTGAACTGCGTCAGCGCAGTTTCACAGTGAAGGAGATCACACAGTTGACACACTCCCCAGGTCGGCGATGGGTTAGACATCGCCGAGTCTTGACAACACTTTTCGTTGCCGTGCTGGCCAGCGGGCTGATGTCCGAAGGCGCCGCGACAGCGACACCCTCGACGAACCCGACCAGCACGACCACCCCGGCCCCAGCAACGACAGAGGCTGCACCAACGACGGAGATGCCCTCGTCATCACCTACGGCCCTACCGAGTGCAGCTGCCACCAGCGCCCGAGCGACCGCCACACGGCCGACGTCGGAAGATGCGCCGGCGACCAACACAAGATCCGTACCACGCGCAGCCGACCCAAGCGGCTCAGTCGCTGGCACCGCGGCGCCAGCGGACCAGGCACAGACGACGTCGGTGCCGACGACCCAGGCGACCCCGTCTGCGCCAGTCACCGCGAACCTCGCCCCGCAGGTGAAGAAGAAGCCTGCCGGCAAGTGGCATCCCACGGAGAATCCGAAGGCCACGATCGTGCCGGGCCAGATGCGCTCGGACCGCGAGGAGATCCCCGAGGGCTTCACCAAGGCCGACGCCGACAAGGCTGAAACCATGGAGGCCCGACTGCAAACGTCCACCACCCGTGCGGGTGTATCCCCGCTGGTCGCGCCGGGCTGCCAGGCGTACTGGCCGGCACCGTACGAGGTGTGCGGGGCGATCAAGGACAAGTACAACTCGCTCGGTGGGCCGAACAGCTTCCTGAAGTATCCGATCAGCGCCGAGCTGACCAACCCCGGAAACACCGGCAAGCGCAGCGAATTCATGGTCGGACCCATCTACTGGTCCGCCGCCACCGGTGCGCACCCGATCGTGAACTCCTTCATGACCAAATGGGGATCGCTCGGTTGGGAGGGCGGCTACCTCAGGTACCCGACGACCGACGAGATCGTCAACCCGGACGGGGTCGGCCGACGACAGGAGTTCCAGGGCGGGGCGATCTACTGGCATCCGGTCTCGACCGTCAACGGCGCCGCGATCGGCGGCGCCATCCGCGACAAATGGAACACCGTCCAGGCCGAACGCCCAGGTAGCCTGCTCGGATACCCGACGTCAGACGAGACCGTTCTGCCAGATGGTCAGGGAAGGATGAACCGGTTCGAACGCGGCGTCATCTACTGGTCGCCAGCGACCGGCGCACATCCAGTGGCCGAACCGGTACTGGGTCAATGGGCGTCCGCGGGGTACGAGGCTAGTGGCTTCGGATACCCCATCGAAGGCGCGATGGCGGAGCCAGGTAGCAGCGTTCGGCAGAAATTCCAGAACGGATCGATTTACACGCCGGGAACCCATGTCCCGGTCGGCGGTGGGCTTTCGCTGACCTACGGTGTTCCGACGAACAACGTTCTACAGGCGGGCGCTCTTCCGGATGGGATCTCCTACACCGGACCCGGATATCGACTAACTCTAAGAGTTGGACCATATGCGACGCTTTCGCTAGCTGAATTGGAAATCCAGAATTCTCAAGCGCCCACCGAGTTCCGACTCGTCTTCGGACTTCCCGGAGGATTCAGCCTCAATAGGGCGGAAAGGAGCGTAGAGATTCGAAACTCGACAGGAGGGGTCGTAGGTGACATCCAAAATCCAGTCGCGTTTGACGCTAACCTGAATGGCGTTCAACCCCAGATCTCCGTTTCGGGAAACCAGGTTACTTACCGGTTCGGTCAGGCGGTAGCGCTTCCCGTGAACGCCGTTCACCTCGTCGCAAGCGACTCTAACAAGCAGTACAACCCCTATTATAGGATCGGTGCCCAGGTCTCACTACGATGCAGTCTCGAGTCATTTGACTGCTCCCGCTCTGTTCGTGCCTGGTTTGATTCTAAGAAGCATTCCGAGATTCACTACCCGGATCGTCTGGATTCCAATGGCACGGCGATCTACTACAACGACAGATTGGACGCAGACCGTCACTGCATGTGGCAAGCCATGACTACCGAGGCGTCGAACGCTGCCTTCGCTCAGCGCCTCGGCGACGCGCATGAGGAGGACGGAGAGCACACTGATCCGCCTCAGTCCCCGGGAGCCATGGAGATGGACCAGTACAACAACATCACCGGTCGGGCAGTCGGGTTACGACATGAAAAGGACGTCACCGGAATCATCGTCGAGTGCAACTCCTATGCGGACTCGGTGCGGATTGCGACACCAGATCAATTTGGCACGAACACAGCAGAGAACGACCTTGTCGCACTTAGTGGGCCATAGTCAAATGGGAACAAATAAACTCAAACTTTGGCCAGCAATGGAGGTGGATGGTGCTCCAGAACGGTAACAACGAACGACATCGAACGTCTCTGCTCGGCCTCGGCGTCGCACTCGCCGCGGTTCCGTTCCTCCTACTGCTCGCTGGTGTGCGTTACGACTGGTGGCAGTACCCGAAACCTGCCGTCGTCATAGTCGAACCAGCCACTGTGGGTTTGGCGATCCTTGGCCTCGCCACTGTCGGGGTGGTTTGGGCCTTCCGGTCCTTCGGTTACTGGAAAAGGGAAAGACGACTGCCGTGGGGCGCGGGGCTTGCTCCTTTGGCCGTGGCAGCGACGGCACTCATTTTCGTGCTGGTGCCGACGCCGGCAGTTCGCGGGTTCGACCAGGCCCACTACGAGATGGAGAGACTCGCGACGTCGATGCTGCGGGATCACACGCAACGCGTCGGCCCCACCGAGATCGACGGAATTGAGTTCTCCAGTGTCTATATCGAGGAGGACAATTGCGTTTACTTCGTTGACAGCAAGCGGTCCGCGTTAACGAAAATCGGATGGGTTTACACAGCGGATTGCAACCACAGTCCGGCATGGTTCGGACGGCTCGATAAAGTCGCCGACAACTGGTACTCGTTTGAGCAGGGAACCTAGCTAGGTAACAGCCATCAGGATGGGCCGCGGAAGCCTGATTGCGCGAACCCCCCAGTCTTTGGTGCGCCCTGGCCCTGGCGTGGGAAACGCGGGGCCAGGGTCCTTGGGGCGTAGATCACACCACTGTTCTTGCTCCGGGAAGCGTTCGTAGCCCCGGACGAGGCGGTGGACGTGCAAGGGGCCTGCAAGGGTGCGTTCGCCAACCCCACTGGCGAGGCGGGACCACGGCCTGCCCGGCGTGTCCGGGCGCGGGGACGGCCTTGAGTCTTGATGGTCGGGTACAAGAAGGCTCTCATCAGAAGAGGGTGTCGGTGACGCGGAGGGGTCGGTGGCCGGTGGGGCCGAGGGCGGCGAGTTCGCCTTCGATGTCGACGTCGATGGAGCCGAAGAAGTTGATGTTTTCGCTGTGCGCCGGGGAGATGTGGGCGAGCACGTCGTCGTCGATCCGCCGGCCGGTGCGGCGTAGCTGCTCGACCGCGAGCCCGTAGTACTCGGTGGTCCAGGTCACCACCGCGTTGGTGACCAGCGTCAGGCACCACGCCTGCTCGGTTTGCTGCTCGAGGTGCCGGCCGCGGAGGGTGCCTTCGTGGGCGTAGAGCAGGTCCCGTTTGAGCGCGTGCAGGGATTCGCCCTTGTTCAGCTGCCGGCTGATCTTGCGCCGGTACGCCACATCCGAGAGGTACCGGGCGGCGTAGATCGTCCGGCGCAGCGCCCCGTATTCCTTGAGCGCCCCGGCCAGCGCGTTCTGCCGGGTTGAGGCGGAAAGTTTGCCGACGAGCAGCGAGGCGGTGGCGTGCCCGAACTTCAGCGAGCCAGCCAACCGGAGCAGATCGTCCCAGTGCGCGGCGATCAGATCCAGGTTGGCCCGCCGGGTCAGCAGCGGCCCGGCCAGCGGAAACACCGCGTCCACGTCCGATTTTGGGCCGGTCCGGTACAGGGTGATCTTCCCGAGGTCCCGGATCCGCGGCGAGAGTTGCAGACCGAGCAGGTCGAACAGGGCGAAGTTGACCAGCGTCACCCCGTGCGTGTCGGTGGCGTGTTCGGTGATCGGGATGTCGGTGGCGTTGCCGAGGATCTCGTCGAGCACGTAGTGCGCCTCGCGTTTGGTGGCCACGATGATCTTCGTGCCGTAGATGGTGTGCTGGTCGGTCACGTGCGTGTATGTCGACAGTCCCTCGTGGGCGAAGTACCTGCTCAACGCCCGCGCGGTGACAGACTTGCCGCGGGTGGGGAACCGCTGCCCATCGCTCGAGGACACGGTGCCGGACCCGAAGACTGGGGTCAGCGGCAGTTTCCGGTGATAGCCGATCAGCGCCAGGTTCGCCGCACGCAGCGTTTCCTCGCGCACATACCATTCGGCGGTCCAGACCAGGATGTTGTAGGAGATGCCGCACGCGTCGGCCATGCGGGTCAGGCCGAGGTTCGTCGCCTGCGCGAGCAGCACCGCGATCAGGTTCCGTTTCAGCTCCGGTGTGCGGGTGTGTTTGCCGCCGGCGTGGGTGAAGCAGTCCAGCAGCCCGGTGTGCTGGTCCATCTCGATCAGCAGCGACACGATCGGCGCGAACGGCAGCATCTCGGTCAGCTCCGCCTTGAGCGTCTCCGCCTCGGTCGGGATGGTTTCCGCCGGCAGCGGGGAGATCACCAGCTCGCCACGCTCGTCGAGACGGACCAGACCGTCGCCCGCGGCCAGGGCCTGCTCCAATTCGCCGAGCGCCGTGTGCAGCTCGTCCTGCACGCCGGCCAGGGCTAGGGCGGCGTCGGCGGGTTTGCCGACCAGTCGGCAGAACTCGGCTCGCTGGTCGGCCCACTGCTCGCAGGTGAGCAGGTAGGCGGCGGGGTCGGCGTAGCGGCGCGACCCGGGCACCCACACATCCCCCGAACGCAGCGCGTCCCGCAGGGCAAGCAGCACACACAACTCCCAGTAGTGCCGGTAGGCGCTTGTGTTCCCGGATTTGGTCGCATCGGCGAGGTAGCCGCGCCAGCGGGCCGGGACGAACCCGGCCGGGGCATCGGCGGGGACCTTGCGGGCGCCGGTGGCATTGAGTTGCCGCAGGATCGCCACCGCCGCAAGGAGTTCGTTCGCGGCGGTGCCGCCGGCGAACGCCACGGCCTCGAGGACGTGTGGGGTGAACTGCCGCAGGTAACTGTAGGAGCCGTCCAGTGAGGCGAGGTGGCCGTGATCGCGCGGCAGCCGCGGCAAGGCGGTCGACCGCGCGGCCCGCAGCCGCTGCCATCCGATCGTCTCGCCGCGGATCAGAGCGCCGACCTGCTCGTCCGGCACCGCCGGGTCCGCGGCGATGGCCAAGATCGCATCCAGCAGCACCTGCCGGTCCTCCCCGGCCTTGGCGCGTTCGGCCAACGCTTCGCTCATCTTGTGTCCGGCCTTGCTCTCACGCGCCGAGACCGCCTGGTCGAACAACACGATGACCTCGTCGAGGACCTCGGTCGCCGACTGCGCCACCAGCGTCAACAGGATCGGATACCGCCGCTCGGGTTCGCGCCGCGCCAACGCCTGCCCGGTCAGGCGCCGCCCGATCGTGGCCAGGAATCGGCGCCGCTCGGCCGGCAGCACCGACAGATCCAGGGTGTGCGCGCCCATCGCGCGCAGGAACTCCAGCTTCCCGACCTCGGCCTTCACCGCCGCCGCCGAGGCCTCCACCGGCCCCTTGCCCAGCCACCGCAGCCGGGTCATCCCGATCTCGGGATCGACCTCGAGCAGCCCATCCAACGCCGCACAGCGTTCGTCGGTGAACTCGTGGGCGAGCCGGTCGAAGGTTTCACGCCGTGCGATCTCTCGGGCGTGCCCGACCCGTTTGACCACGATCACCGGACCCGGCCGGATCACCTTCGCCGAGATCAGGTACTCACAGGCCAGCCGGAACAGCAGGGTCGGCGAGTCGTGTTCCATTGCCCGCGCCAACAAGAACTCGTCGAGTTCCTTGAGCTCCAACGTCGTCGGCGCCCGCCACCCGAGATACCTTGCCGCCAGCCGCAGATGCTCGGTGCGGGTCTTCGCGCGCCGACCATACGACCTGATCTCGCCGGGATCGATCCGAAGCTGTTCGGCCAGCCGCGCCACCGCCGCCGGCGGCGCGCAGGCCACGTCATCGGGAACGAACCCGAGCCAGGGCAGGCTGCACAGTGCGACGGCAAGCCCCAGCCGGTCCGCGGGCCCGCGGCCCCGGCCCGGGTCGACGAACGCCATGTCTGCCGGGGTCAACGTGAAGAACCGGAACAGTTCCTCGCGGCCGATGTCCGGGAACTGCCGCAGGGCTTCCAACTCTGCGTCGGTGTATACCTCGGCAACCACCAGCACCTCCGGCCTGAGCACGAATCCCCAGCCCAGCAGGCTACTTGGCCATATCCGCCCGAAATTTCCCGAGTACTACGGCGACCCCAGAACGAAACGACAGCTGCCGGTGACGGCACCGCACGGCAATCGGCTTATCTTCGCCACATCGCTGCCGCCGGAACCCATCCCCGCATCGCCGACCTGCTCGCCGCGGCCCGACACTCCCCCGAACCCGCCGACCAGTTCGACACCGTGCTCACGCGCGCCCTGACCGGTGTGTTGAGCTGACCGTCACCGCACTCCACACCCGCGGCGACGGGCAGCCGCGATCACTCCCGCGATCTCACTGCGGACGCGCGGGATGCCGCGAGATGACGTGCCCGGAACCGTTGAACTGCCGGTCCGGATGCGAGAGGTAGGTCTCGAGGACTTCGCCGACCGCGGCGAGCGAGCCGGGCTCGATCATCTGGTTGTGCTCGCAGTCGATGTCGTATTCGTGGATGCCGCCCGCCACGACCGGCTCCCATTCGTCGACGGAATGGTGGTGGGCCTGCGCCGGCGCGTCGTGGTCGGGCCGCGCCGCCGCGAAGAACACCATGTTGCCGCCGAACGAGCTGGGGTGGAAGTGGTGCATCAACCGCGTCGCCCCGGTGAAGCCGTTGCTGATCCGCTGCAGGTGCTCGGCGGTGAGCCCGATGTCCTGACCGAACCGCTCGGTGAGCAACGCCGCCGCGCCGGCGTAGGTGAGCTGCTCGTGGCCGGCGCCGTCCTGCTCCGCCTCGAGGCCGAGTCCGGTCAGCAACTCCTCGACGGTCAGCACCGTGTCGTCCGCTGACTCCTCCTCGGTCAGCGGGTAGCTGTCCATGACCGCGAGGGTTTCGACCTGTTCGCCGGTCTCCGCGACCGCGACCGCCATTGCGTGGGCGATGGTGCCTCCGAGCGACCATCCGAGCAGGTGATACGGCCCGTGCGGTTGGATCTCCCGCATCCGCGCCACGTAGTACCGGGCCAGTTCGTCGAGCGATTCGAACTGCGGCCCGCCGCTGAGCAACGGCAGCTGCAGCCCGTACACCGGGCGGTCGGGCTCGAGATGCTGCACCAGCCCGGAGTAGCCCCAGGCCAGTCCGATTCCGGGGTGCACGCAGAACAGCGGCGGCTTCGATCCGCCGGCGCGCAGCGGCACCACCTGGGCCAGGGCCTCGGCGATACCGTTGGCGGCGAGCTCCGCCGGCGTCATCTCGGCGCCCATCAGGTCGGCGATCCGCCGCGCCACTCCGGCCGGGCTCGGATCGAGGAACAGCATCTGCAGCGGGATCTGCTTGCCCAGCCGGGCATCCAGTTCGCGGACCACCCGGGTCGCGATCAGCGAGTTGCCGCCCAGGTCGAAGAAGCTGTCGTCGATGCTGACCCGCTCGAGCCCGAGCACCGAGGCGTACACGCCGGCGACGACCTCCTCGATCGGGTTGGTCGGCGCGTGGAAGTCGGTCGACTTGCGGTCGAACCGAGGCGCCGGCAGCGCCGCCCGGTCCAGCTTGCCCACCGGGGTCAGCGGGATCTCGTCGAGCAGCATGATCGAGGACGGCACCATGTGCGCGGGCAGCAGCGCGGCGGCGTGGCTGCGCAGCTCCGCCGGTTCCACCGTGGTGCCCTCGGTCGGCAGGATGTACGACGCGAGCATCGCGTCCCCGGACGGCCCCGTGTGCCCGATCGTCGCGGCGAACGCCACCGCCGGATGCGTCGCGAGCGCCTCGTCGATCTCCCCCGGCTCGATACGGAAGCCGCGCACCTTGACCTGGAAGTCGCTGCGGCCGATGAACTCCAGCACCAGCCGGTCGTCGTCGCGGACCCAGCGCACGACGTCGCCGGTGCGGTACATCCGCTCCCCCGGGTCGCCGAACGGGTAGGCGACGAACCGGTCGGCGGTCAGCCCGGGCCGGCCGTGATAGCCGCGGGCCAGCGCCGGCCCCGCCAGGTACAGCTCGCCCGGCACACCCACCGGAACCGGGTGCAGGCGCGTGTCCAGCACGACCACGGTGAATCCCGTTGCCGGGCCGCCGATGCTGACCGGTTCCCCCGGCACCAGCTGCGGGCTCACGCTCGCCTCGATGGTGCTCTCGGTGGGGCCGTAGCAGTTGAGCATCCGCCGGCCCGCCGCCCAGCGCGCGGTCAGCTCCGGCGGGCAGGCCTCGCCGGCGACCACCAGCACCCGGATCGTCGAGGCGCCCTTCTCGTCGATGGACGCCAACGCGGTCGGGGTGATGAACGCGTGGCTGACCTGCTGTTCGCGCAGCAGCGTGGTCAGTTCGGTGCCGCCGTAGATCGTGGGCGGCACGACCACCACGGTCGCGCCGGCGGAGAACGCCATCGTCAGCTCGAACACCGAGGCGTCGAAGCTGGGTGAGGCGAAATGCGAGATCCGCGAGGCCGTGTCGAGCCGGAACTGCCCGAGCTCCTCGGCCCGCAGGTTCGCCAGACCGCGGTGGGTCACCATGACGCCCTTGGGCCTACCGGTCGATCCGGACGTGTAGATCAGGTACGCCGGGTGGTCCAGCCGCAGGGGCCGGATCCGATCGGCGTCGGTGACCGGATCCGGCGAGGCCGCCGCCATTTCCGCGGACAGCCCGGCACCGTCCACACCCATGGCCTCGAGCAGCATCCAGGGCACCGACTGCGGCAGCGTGCCGAGCCGGTCCGGGGTGGTCAGCCCCAGGTGCGTCCCGGAGTCGCCGAGCATGTGCTGGATCCGGTCGGCCGGATAGTTCGGGTCCACCGGCAGATAGGCGGCGCCGGTCTTGGCGACCGCCCACACCGACAGCACCGACTCGAGCGAACGCGGCAGCGCCAGCGCCACGAACGATTCGGGTCCGATGCCGCGCCCGATGAGGATGCGCGCCAACCGGTTCGACAGCTCGTCGAGGCGGCGATAGTCGATGACGGTGTCGCCGTAGACGAGTGCCGCACCGTCGGGGTTCAGCTCGACCGCGTGCGCCAGCAGGTCGGGCCACAGCCGCGCGGTGACCGCGTCGGGCCCGACCGCCGGCGCGGTGTCGGCGCGCTCGTCGCCCACCAGCAGATCGACGTCGCCGACCGGGGCGTGCGGAGATTCGGTGACGGTGTCCACGACCCGGACGAACCGCTCGGCGACCTCGGCGACCGTGTCGGCGTCGAACAGGTCGGTCGCGTACACCAGCGAACCGGTGATGCCCTCGGGTGCGCCCTGCTCGTCGAACCGTTCGCACAGCAGGAACTCCAGGTCGACCTTCGCCACGTCCATCCCCGGGTCGACGCCCTCGACGGTCAGTTCGGGCAGCGACAGCCGCGGCTGCTCGGTGTTCTGGAACTCGAGCGAGACCTGGAACAGCGGCGAATAGGAGGTGGATCGGGACGGGTTGAGCACCTCGACGAGCCGCTCGAACGGCACATCCGCGTGCGCGAACGCAGCCAGGTCGACCTCGCGCACCTGGGCGAGCAGGTCGAGGAACGACGCCCCGGTGTCGACGCGGCTGCGCAGGACCAGCGTGTTGACGAACATGCCGACCAGGTCGTCGAGTTCGGCCTCGCCGCGCCCGGAGATCGGCGTGCCCAGTGGCACGTCGTCGGTGCCGGCCAACCGGCCGAGCAGCACCGACAGCGCCGTGTGCACCGCCATGAACATGCTCGAATTGTGCTGTCGGGCCAGCGCGGTCAAACGCGCATGCGCGTCGGCGCCGATCTCGAAGCGGACCTGGTCGCCGCGCATGCTGCGCTGGGCCGGCCGGGGACGGTCGGTGGGCAGCTGCAGCACGTCGGGCAGACCGGCCAGGTGCTTGGTCCAGTATTCGAGTTGTCGGGCCAGGATGCTGCCGGCGTCCTCGGCGTTGCCCAGCAGCTGCTGCTGCCAGAGCGTGTAATCGATGTACTGCACGGCCAGCGGGCTCCACTCGGGAGCGTGTCCGGTCGTGCGCGACTGGTATGCGACGACGACGTCACGGGCCAGCGGTGTCATCGAGAACCCGTCCGCGCAGATATGGTGGACCACCAGTACCAGCACGTGTTCGTCGGGGCCGAGGCGCAGCAGCTCTGCATCCAGCGGAACCTGCTGTGCGACATCGAATCCGGTGGACGCGACCGCGGTGATGCGGGCGATCAGGTCGTCGTGTCCGGACACCGGGACCGGCACGATGTCGGGCAGGGCGTCGCGGGTGTCCAGAACCTCCTGGGTGGGCATGCGGTCGACCATCGGGAACCGCGTGCGCAGCGTCTCGTGGCGCTCGAGGACGTCGGCGAACGCGGCGCGCAGCGCCTGCAGGTCCAGGGCGCCCGTCAACCGCACCACGAGCGGGATGTTGTAGGCCGCCGAGCTGGTGTCGAACTGGTTGATGAACCACATCCGCTGTTGGGCCAGCGACACCGGCACGTGCGCGGGCCGCGGGTAGCGGGTCAGCGCGGGCCGGGATACCCCGGGCGTGCCCTCGCGGGCGATGCGGGTGGCCATCTCGTGCACGGTCGGCGACTCGAACAGTGCGCGCACGCCGAGGTCGAGGTCCAGGACCGCGTTGACACGGGCGATCACCCGGGTGGCGACCAGCGAGTTCCCGCCGAGGTCGAAGAAGCTGTCGTTGGCGCCGACCCGGTCCAGGCCCAGCACCGTGGCGAAGACCTCCGCGACGGCCTGCTCGATCGGCCCGTCCGGCGCCCGGTAGGCCGCGCCCTGGGTGTGGAACTCCGGTGCCGGCAGCGCGCGGCGGTCGAGCTTGCCGACCGGGTTCAGCGGGATCGCGTCGAGCACGGTCACCGAGGCGGGGACCATGTGCGCGGGCAGCCGATCGGCCAGGTAGTCGAGCAACTCGCGCTCGCGGACGGTGGCGCCCGTCGCCGGCATCACGTAGGACGCCAGTACGGTGTCGCCGGACGGGCCCGCGACGCCGAGCGTGGCGGCGAAGGTGACGTCGTCATGGTCGGTGAGTATCGCGTCGACCTCGCCGAGTTCGATCCGGAAGCCGCGGATCTTCACCTGGAAATCGCTGCGCCCCAGATACTCGATGGAGTAGTCGGTCTGCCCCACCGGGTCCGGGCCGTCGGGGTTGAGCACCCAGCGCACCACGTCACCGGTGCGGTACATCCGCTCCCCCGGTTCGCCGAACGGGTCGGCGACGAATCGCTCGGCGGTCAAACCGCGGCGCTCGTGGTAGCCACGGGCCAGCCCGACCCCGGCGAGGTACAGCTCCCCGGGCACGCCGGCCGGGACCGGCTGCAAACGGTTGTCCAGCACCAGTTCCCGGGTACCGCGGATCGGTCCGCCGATGTCGAGCCGACCGCCGGCGGCCAACGGCTCGCTCATGTTGGTCATCACTGTCGTCTCGGTGGGTCCGTAGACGTTCGACAACCGCCGACCGGGAGCCCAGCGGGTGGCCAGGTCCGGCTGGCAGGCCTCGCCGCCGACCAGCACGTCCTGGAAGTCGGGCAGGCCGTCGAGTTCGGGTGCGGTCGGGTCGATGGAGGCGAGTGCCGCGGTGGTGATGAAGGCGTGGGTGACCTTCTCGCGCTGGATCAGCCGGGCGAGTTCGGCGCCGCCGTAGATGGTCGGCGGCACGATCACCATGGTGGCGCCCGAACCGAAGGCCTGCAAGTACTCGAACAGCGAGCCGTCGAAGCTCGGGGTCGCGAAGTGCAGGGTGCGTGAGCCGGCCGTGGCGCCGTAGCGGTCGCGCTGCTCGGTCGCGAAGCTGTCCAGTCCGCGGTGGGTGACGACGACACCCTTGGGGGTGCCGGTCGAGCCGGAGGTGTAGACGACGTAGGCGATGTTGTCCAGGCGGACCGGCCCGCGCCGATCAACGTCGGTGACCGGCGCGGGATCGGCCAGCGCGCAGGCCATCTCGAACTCCGGGTCGTCCAGCGCAAGCCACCGGATCGACGTCGACAGCTTGTCCAGGTGCGGCGACACCGTCACCCCCAGCCGGACCCCGGAGTCGGTGAGCATGTGTTCGATGCGCTCGGCCGGGTAGGTGGGGTCGACCGGTACGAAGGCCGCGCCGGTCTTCGCGATCGCCCAGGTGGACAGCACGGATTCGATGGAGCGCGGGATACCGAGCGCCACGAACGTCTCGGGGCCGACACCGGTCTCGATCAGGACGCGGGCGATCCGGTTGGACCATTCGTCGAGTTCGCGGTAGCTCACACGCTGGTCCTCGAACATCAACGCGACCCGATCCGCGTTCTCGGCGGCGGTGGCGGCGAACAGGTCCGGCAGGCTGCGCACCGACCGGCCGAGCCGGCCGCGGACCGGCGCCAAGTCACGCCACTCGCTGTCGGAGAGCAGGCTCAGCCGTGCCAGCGGCGTGTCGACGTCGGCGGCGATGGCCTGCAGGACCCGCACGACCCGCTCCCCGATGAGGCGGGCGTCGTCGGCGTCGAAGATGTCGGGCAGGTACTTCAGCTTCAACCGCAGCGCGGTGTCGGTGGAGGCAACCAGGCTCAGCGGATAGTGGGCGGCGTCGCTGCCGTGCACGTCGACGACGTGCATCCCGGCGATGTCGGTCTCCTCGGTCAGGCCGGCGCGGTCGACGGGGTACGACTCGAACACCGTCAACGTGTCGAACGTCGCCGCCGCACCCACCTGCTGCTGAATCTCCGTCAACCCCAGATAATGATGATCCAGCAACCCCGCCTGCTCAGACTGCACCCGCTCGAGCAACTCCCCCAACGACTCCGAACGATCCAACACCACCCGCACCGGCAACGTGTTGATGAACAACCCCACCATCGACTCGATCCCCGCAATCTCCGGCGGACGACCCGACACCGTCGCCCCGAACACCACATCCTCACGAGACGTCAACTCCCCCAAAACGATCCCCCACGCCACCTGCACCATCGTGTTCACGGTCAGGTCGCGGGCGCGCGCGATCTCGCGCAGCGTGTCGCTCTCGTCCTCGCCGAGGGACAACTGCAGGTCCGTCGACAGCACCGAGTGCGTGCGGGCGCGGGCCTCGGGGACCAGGCGGGTCGGTTCGACGAGGCCCTCGAGTGCGGCGTCCCACGCGATCAGCGAGGCCCGCGGGTCCCGGCCGGCGAGCCAGGCCAGGTAGTCCCGGTACGAGCGGGTCCGCGGCAGCACCGCGGCGTCGCCGTCGGTGGCGTAGAGCACCAGCAGGTCCCGCAGCACCAGCGGCGTGGACCAGCCGTCGAGCAGGATGTGATGGTTCGTCATCGTCAGCAGGTAGCGGTCGACCGCGGTGCGCAGCAGCAGGAACCGCAGCAGCGGCGCGCATTCCATGTCGAAGCGCTGCGCACGGTCCTCGGTGAGGATGCGCTCGACCCGCTCGTCGACGGCGTCCGCCGCGGTGCCGCGCAGGTCCATCTCCGTCCAGGGGGCGGCGACCTGCTCGTGCACGACCTGGACCGATTCGCCCTCGTCGTCGTGCACGAACGAGGTGCGCAGGTTCGGGTAGCGGTCCAGCAGTGCCTGTGCGGCGCGGCGCAGACGGTCCGCGTCGACCGTGCCGTGCAGTTCCAGTCCGATCTGCACCATGTACGAGTCGGCACTGGCCACGCCGAGCTCGTCGCGCTCGGCCGCGGTGGCCTCGGACGCGAACCGCTCCGCCATCATCGCGTGGAAGAGCAGCCCGTCCTGCAGCGGCGAGAGCGGCCAGATGTCGGTCAGGTCCGGGTACCGCTGCTCGAGGCTTTCGATGGCGCCCTGTTCCAGGCCGACGAGGTCGAGGTCCGACGGGGTGAAGCCGCGTGCCCCGGAGCGCTCGACATGAGCGGTGATCGCGGTCAACGCCAGTCGCCACTGCTCGGCCCGGCCTGCCACTTCCGCGTCCGACAGGACCCCGGCCGGGAACGTCCAGGTGGCCTCCAGCTGCGGTCCGGCGTCGGTCAGTCGGGTGACCGCGTTGACGTCCAGGGCGACCGCGACGGGCAGATCGGGTGCGGTGGCGTCGCCGAAGCGCGGGCCGCCGTCCGTGTCCGGGGTCGGGGCGTCGACCGGCAGCCAGGGCTGGTCGGCGCCGCCGCCCGCGGAGCCGAGTCGGCCGAGGTAGTTGAAGCTGACCTGCGGGGTCGGCAACTGCGCCAACTCGGCGCTCGCGGTCGGCTCCAGATAACGCAGCATCCCATACCCGATGCCGTTGTCCGGCGCCGCCAGCAACTGC
>NZ_JAAIVF010000002.1 GCF_029589495.1 Speluncibacter jeojiensis | reverse complement strand
TATCGGATGCTCGAGACGTTGCGTGAGTATGGGCGTGAACGCCTCCGTGGTGGTGGTGGCGAGTTGGGGGTGCGGCGGGCGCATCGGGATTGGTTTGAGCGGTTGGCGTTGCGGGCGCACACGGAGTGGATCGGTCCCGGGCAACTCGAATGGCTCGACCGGCTCGATCGTGAACAGGCCAATCTGCGTGAGGCCATGGAGTTTTCACTGTCCGAACCCGATGGTGCGGGCGCAGCACTACGCCTCGCCGCGAGTCTCTACGAGTTCTGGGTGGCCCGACAGCGGATCACCGAGGCCCGCTACTGGCTCGGCCGGGCGCTGGCGAAGCCGGGCGGTCATCCGATGGTGCGCGCCATGGCCCTGAGCGAGGACACCGTGCTGGCCGCGATGCAGATGAATGCCGAGGCCGGGCGGGGCATTCTCGAGGAAGCACGCGCCATTGCCGACGAGGTCGACGACGAGACGCTGCATGCGCTCGTCACCGCGGCTGGAGGGATTCTCGCGCTGTTCTCCGGCGACTTCGCCGGCGCGGTCACGCATTTGGGGCGGGTGTTGCCGGTGTTCGAGAAGTCCGGGGATGTGCTGCACCAGGTGTCCGCATTGTTGGCGCTCGGCGCCGCGAAGGGGCTGTTGCAGGAGCCGGAGAGTGCGGCCGACTGTCAGGAGCAGGCACGCAAGCTCACCGAGGAGCGGGGGGAGTCGGTCTATCGGTCGTACGCGCTCTCGCAACTCGGCTACACGGCGGTCGAGCGTGGCGACCTCGAACGCGGGCCGGTATTCGTCAAAGAAGGGCTGCGATTGGCGCGGATGATCGAGGATCGGCCGGTGGTGGGAACGTGCCTGGCCACCCTGGCACTCGTCGCCGCCGAGAACGAGCAGCCGGAACGCGCAGCGGTGCTGGTCGGTGCCGCCTCGGCGGTGGGGGAATCGGAGGGCGCGCAGGCGGCCGCGCTGATCGAGATGTTCGGCCACCACACGCAGGCGCAGCAATACGCGGCGAAGGCGTTGAGTTCGCGCGCCTACGAGGCGGCGCTGCGCCGCGGCCACGAGTTCGACATCGACGAGGCGGTCGCCTTCGCGCTCGAGGAGCGGGCCCCGGAGCGAGTGCCGCAGCAGGAGGCGCAGAAAGATGTGGCGCCGTCACCGCTGACCAAACGCGAACAGCAGGTTGCCGAACTGGTCGCCCAGGGCATGACCAACCGGGCCATCGCCGACAAACTCGTCCTCTCGCAGCGCACCGTCGAATGGCATGTCGAGCACGTGCTGAGCAAGCTGCAGTTCACGACTCGTGCGCAGATCGCCGCGTGGGTCGTCGAACGGGAGCGCGGATAGGCGCGATCTTCCCGGCACGGCCCCTGTATCCGGCACGCCCGTGCGGCGGCGCACGGCACTGGGGCTGGACGGTTGTGGGGCTGGACGGTTGTGGGGCTGGATTGTTGCGGGGCCGGATTGTTGCGGGGCCGGATTGTTGTGGCGCCGGCGTTGTGTGGGGTCAGGACACGGTCATCGCATGGCGTGCGGGGTGTGCGCCTCGTCGGTGAAGTCGATCTGGCGTTGCACGTTCGACAGCGCGGTGACCACGCAGGTGCCGAGCGATCCGTGTCGGTCGTACATGGTCGCGGTGCCGACCGAGATGCCGTCGGCGCTCACGTGGTTGTCGGCCTCGAGCCCCAGTTCCGGACCCTCGGGAACCCGGCACAGCGTAAGGGTCAGGTCGGCGTTGATGTAGCCGACGCCGCATGAGCCCCAGTTGGTGAGCAGGCTGGTCGCGTCACCGATCATGGCGGCGCGCGCGAACGGGGACGGCGCCTCGCCTTCGACGACGCCGAGTTGGTGCGTCCACATGCGCTTGCGGCTGGCTCCCTGGTGGCCGGCGAGTGAGTTGGACCAGCCGTCCGGGTGTCCGTCGCTGCCGAACCAGGGTGCGGTCGGGTGGTCCGACGGCGGCGCCAGGTCGACGGACGGGGGCACGGGGTGTTCTTCCCGCGTCCACATCTCGCCGGGCGGCGGCGCCGAGCGGTGAAGGAAGACGGCCGACGCACGGGCCACCGTCTCGCCGTTCTGGATCGCCTCCGCATCGACGACGCGAATACGGTTGCCGTCGCGCACCGTGGTGGTCGAGGTGGTCAGCGGAGAGGTGCGCGCCGGTCGGAACATGTCGACCGTCAGCCGGGTCGGAATGAAATTCTCCCCGCCGCCCGCGGCTTCGAGTGCCCGGGCGAGCAGACCGCACACAGAGGCACCGTGGATCATGTCGGGTGACCAGTTGCTCGTGGCGGGCCGCAGCGGCGTGAACACGTCGCCGGCACGGCTGAAGAACGCGGTGGGCACCGCTCCAGTGGTGGACACGGTCGGACTCCTGACGCTCGGTGTGCAGCAAACTGTAATTCGTTCTACCACGGCGAGAAGAACCGTTCCACCACGGCGAGAAGAACTCAGTGCCGCAGCAGGATCGCGCGCGTATCCACCCCGGCGGGCAGCGTGCCGTACTCGTGCCCGCGGCTCTCGCCGATCCGGGCCGCGATGAAGGCGTCGGACGTGGCGGCGGGGGAGAAGCGCACCAGAAGCGACGCCTGCAGCGCCAGCGCCATCGACTCGACGACCGTGCGGGCCCGCAACTGCGCCTGCTCGGGCGCGACCCCGGTGAGCTCCCCGAGTTGGATGCGCACCCGGTCGAGATGGGCATCGAGCGTCGCGTTCGCGCCCCGAGCGAGACTCACCTCGGCGTCGAACGCGGCAACCGACTCCGGCTCCCGGGTCATCGCACGCAGCACGTCCAGTGCGATCACGTTGCCCGAGCCCTCCCAGACGGCCATCACCGGCTGCTCCCGGTACCGGCGCGCCAGCGGGAAGTCCTCGACATAGCCGTTGCCGCCGAGGCATTCGAGCGACTCGTAGGCGTGGTGCGGCCCGCGCTTGCAGATCCAGTACTTGGCCACAGCGGTCGCGAGCCGCCGGAACGCGCGCTCCTGATCGCCGGCGTCCTCATCGTGTGCCCGGGCCAGCCGGATCGCGGTGACCGTGGCGGCCTCCGACTCGAGCGCGAGGTCGGCGAGCACCGCGGCCATCGCGGGCTGATCGGCCAGCGTCCGGCCGAACGCGGCCCGGTGCCGGGCGTGCCAGAGTGCCTCGGCCACCGACTGGCGCATGCCTGCGGTCGACCCGAGGATGCAGTCGAGCCGCGTCCGGGCGACCATCTCGATGATCGTGCGCACGCCGCGGCCGGGCTCGCCGACCATCACGCCGACGGTGCCGTCGAGTTCGATCTCCGAGGAGGCGTTGGACTTGTTGCCCAGCTTGTCCTTCAGTCGCTGGATACGGAACACGTTGCGGGTGCCGTCGGGAAGGATGCGCGGCAGCAGGAAGCATGACAATCCCTCGCCCGCAGCGCCCTTCGCCTGGGCGAGCACCAGGAAGGCGTCGGACATCGGCGCGGAGCAGAACCACTTGTGCCCGGTGAGCAGGTACTCGGCGCCGGGGCCGCCCGCACCCGCGGGCACCGCGACCGTCGTGTTCGCGCGGACGTCCGAGCCGCCCTGCTTCTCGGTCATCGACATGCCGAAGATCGCCGACTGCTTTGCGGGAGCGTCCAATCGGGGCTCGTAGGACCGTGACAGCGCCCGCGGCACCCACTGGGCGGCGACATCTGGCTGCAGCTGCAGCGACGGGATCACGGCGTGCGTCATCGACACCGGGCACGCGTGGCCCGGCTCGATCTGAGAGAACATCATGAACGCCGCAGCGCGAACGACATTCGCACCCGGACGCGGGTCCGCCCACGAGCGGGTGTGCGCACCGTGCGCGACCGCGGCCGAGATGATCCGGTGATAGGCCGGGTGGTACTCGACCTCGTCGATGCGGTGGCCCCAGCGGTCGAAGGTGTGCAGCTGCGGGGTGATCGTGTTGGCGAGCTCCGCATCGTGTTGGAACGACTCGGTGCCGACGTACTCGCCGATCTCGGTCAACTCGGTTGCAGCCCAACCTCCGTCGTGGCGGTCGACCGCCTCGGTGAGCACCGCGTTCAGCGTGTACTCGTTGACGTCGACCCGTGCGGTGGCCTGGTTGAGGACCTCGTGGGTCACGTGCGGGGCGGGATGGGTGACGTCGCGGTGCGGGGTGACGGTCATGGTGTTCCTCATTCGGTGTGGCGGAGTGGGAGGGGCCGATATCAGGCGGTGCGGAGCAGGTGCTTCTGCGCCTTGCCGCTGGGGGTACGCGGGATGGCCGCGGCGAAGACATACCCGCGCGGGACCTTGTACCGGGCCAGTCGGTCGGTGAGGAAGGCGCGCAACGTATCCCCGTTCACGGCGGCGCCCTCGCGGATCACGACGTGCGCGACGACGGTCTGACCCCATTCCGGGTGCGGCCGGCCGATCACGGCGACGTCGAGGACGTCGGGGTGAGCGGTGATCGCGTCCTCGACCTCCTTCGAGTAGACGTTCTCACCGCCGGTGATGATGACGTCCTTGGCGCGGTCGACGATGAACAGGTAGCCGTCCTCGTCGACGCGGGCGATGTCGCCCGTGCGGTACCAATTGCCTTGGGCGAACGCCTCCGCGGTGGCCCCGGGGGCGTCGAGATAGCCGAGCATCACGGTCTCGGTACGTAGCCAGATCTCGCCGACCTCACCGTCGGCGGCATCGGCGCCGTCCGGTCGGACCACGCGCATGTCCACCCCGGGTAGCGCCTCTCGCCCGATCGAACCGGCCTTGGACACCTGCTCTTCGGGGTAGAGCACACTGCCGAGTGGTCCGGTCTCGGTCATCCCGTAGACCTGGAAGAAGCGGTCGGTGCGGTAGCTGTCGACGAGCCGGCGTGCCACGTCTGCCCCGATCGGACCGCCCCCGTAGATCCATCCCCGCACGGCACTCAGGTCGTAGCTGTCGAAGTCGGGGACCGCGTTCATCGCGGTCGTGTAGATCACCGGCGGGCCGAAGCACAGGGTGATCCGCTCCTGCGCAGCCGTTTCCAGGAACTTCTGCGGATGGTACTCGCGGAGCAGGACGACGGTGCCGCCCATGTAGGTCGTGCTCATCAGCCAGTTGTTCAGCGGCGAGGCATGCCAGATCGGCACCGCCATCAGCAACCGCTCCTCGCGGGTGATCGACAGGCCCAGCGCGGCGACCATCGCCGTCAGCGTCACCCCGCGATGGCTGTGCACGCAGCCCTTCGGCGCACCGGTGGTCCCGGAGGTGTAGAGGATCTCGGCCGGATCGGATTCGGCCGGCGCGGTGCCGTCGATGCCCTCCGCGGCGGCGACCAGGTCGTCGAAGTGTGCGAGCCCGTCGTGGCGACTGTCGGTGGTGGCCAACCGGAGCGACGTTCGCAGCCCGTCGAGCACCGGACCGAGCGCGCCGTCGGCGATGCAGACCGACGCCCGGCAGTGGCCCAGGATCCGGTCGACCTCCGGCGCCTGCAGCTTGTGGTTGACCGGCACGACGGTCGCGCCGAGACGCCAGGCCCCGAACATGGCGTAGACGAATCCGGTCGTGTTGAAACACATCAGCGCGACGCGGTCACCGGACCGGACCCCGAGGTCGCGCAGTGCCGCAGCAGCACGCCGAGTGTGCTCGAAAGCGTCTGCGTACGTGACGGATTCCCCGTCCTGACGCAGGAAGTCCTTGGCGGGGGTCTTACGGACGTTGCTGTCGAAGGCGCCGAGCATGTCCATCGTGGTTCTCCAATGTGCGAGAAGTTCGCGGTCGATCAGTTCAGGGCGCTGTCCAGCACCGATTCGGGGATCTGCAGGTGGGTGAACACCACCGTCACCGCATCCTCGAGCGAGTAGCCGAAGCGGTCCTCGGTGGCAGCCTTCTGGATGGCCAGTCCGAAGATCGCGGACCAGAAGGCGCGGGCCTCCACGTCGACGCCGGCGCGCAGCACCCAGCCCCTGCTCTCCAGGGTTCGGATCAGGGCCTGCTCGCCCGCGGCGTGCAGCGTGGTGAGGGCCTCGGTGATCAATTCGTCCAGCCCGGGCCGGCGACTGGCGAGCAGCATCGCCGCCACGAACAGTCGCACGCTCGGCGCGTCGGGTCCGAGCAGCGTCGACACCAGCGTGCGCGTGTACCCGCGGACGGTGTCGGCGCCCAGCGCGGACTCTTCCGCATGCCGACCGGCCCGCAGCACCGCCGCGCACGCGACCTCGACGAACAGGCGTTCCTTCGAGCCGAAGTAGTAGGTGACCTGGTTGGGGTGCGCGCCGGCTCGCGAGCAGATCTCCGACAGCGGCACCGACTCCCCGTGTTCGAGGAACAGGTCGGTCGCGGCCCGCAGCAGTGCGGACCGGGTCTGCCGCCCCGACGATCGCGACGCGCGACCGGACGGGACGGCTCCGCGGGATCGGGGGGTGGTCACAACGCCTCCATTGTTGTTTGTACGACAAACAATAACAGCCCGCGATGAGCCTCGCCAGGGGAAGTGCAACTGGATCGTCAGGCGGATTCGTCGGCGGTGCGGGCATACACGGTGAGCATGTTGAACGTCACCTCGCTGCCGACCTGTTCGCAGCCGAGCCGCTCGAGCAGTCCCTGCAGCTCGTCGGGGGTGAACATCCGGGCGCCGCCGAACCGCGACGTCGCGTCGACCAACGGACCGGTCAGCGCCGCCAGACGGCCGACCGGCCGGCACGGCACCATGACCAGCAGCCAGCCGCCGGGGACCACGATCCGGACCATTTCCGCGAGTGCCTCGACCGGCTCGGGGACCAGCATCACGACCGCCGTCGCGCAGGCTGCCTCGGCGCAGTGGTCACGCAGCGGGATCCCGGTCGCGTCGGCGCGCAGCAGCCCCATGTTCGGGCGGGCCTGCCGGGCCGCGAGCTCCAGCATGGGCCCGGACAGGTCCACCCCGACCGCCAGCCCGTCGTCGCCGACCGCCTCGGCCAGCCGGACGGTGACGTTGCCCGGGCCGCACCCGACATCGACGACGGTCTGCCCCGGCCGCAGCCGCAACTGATCGGCGACCCTGCGGTATCCGGGTACGAACGACGCGGCCATCACCCGCTGTATTCGCTGCCAGGCGGCCGAACCGAAGCGGTTCTGCCACGCGGCCTGGGCGCGACCGGGCGGCGGTACGACCTCGCCGGGCATGGTGTCCAGATAGCCCGCCGTCGACGGGACCGCGGTCGTCTCGGGTCGGAGCAACTGCTCGAGGCGCGCCGTGGCCGCATGCCGACGGGGCATCGACGACTTGTCCATCGAATCCTCCCCGTGGGAACCCGTCCCAATTGTGCGCCGGAAGCGGCACAGAGGGAACCACTGCGGGAACCGCACAGGGGGCAAGCGGGGGAGCCACTGCCGTGGCCGCTGATCGCCGCCGATTCGCCGACCCCGAGGGCGGTGAGCACCGATACTGAAGGCCGACCGAGAAGCACCGACCGAGCGAAGGAGCCGCCGACGATGTGTACCCGACTGGTCTACCTGGGTCCGCAGGACACCGTGCTGACCGCGCGGTCGATGGACTGGAAGGTCGACGTCGGCACCAACCTGTGGATCTTTCCGCGGGGGATGGAGCGCGCCGGGCAGGCCGGACCGCGTTCGGTCGAGTGGACCTCGCGGTACGGCAGCGTCGTCGCCTCGGCGTACGACATGTGCACCACCGACGGGATGAACGAGGCCGGACTCTCGGCAAACCTCTTGTGGCTGGCCGAATCCGACTACCCACAGTACGACGGGTCCGGACCCGGACTGTCCATCTCGATCTGGGCGCAGTACGTGCTCGACCGCTTCGCCACCGTCGCGGAGGCCATCGCCGCGCTCGGCGACGAACCGTTCGCGGTGGTCACCGGCGGGGTGCCCGGCGAGGATCGCCTCGCCACGCTGCACATGTCGCTGTCCGACGCCACGGGCGACAGCGCGATCATCGAGTACATCGACGGCCGGCAGGTCATCCACCACAGCCGGGACCACCAGGTGATGACCAATTCGCCGGTGTTCGACCAGCAACTCGCCGTCCGCGCGTACTGGGAGCAGATCAGCGGCGTCGTCATGCTGCCCGGGACCAACCGCGCCGCCGACCGGTTCGTCCGCGCCTCCTTCTACGTCGACGCGGTGCCGCAGACGGACGACCCCGAGGTGGCCCTGGCGTCGGTGTCCAGCGTGATCCGCAATGCCTCGGTGCCGTACGGGATCTCGACGCCGGACGAGCCCAACATCTCCTCGACGCGGTGGCGCACGATCGCCGATCACAAGCGGCTGCTCTACTTCTTCGAGTCCGCGCTGTCGCCGTCGTCGTTCTGGGTGGACCTCAAGGCGGTGGACTTCGCCGAGGGGGCGCGGGTGCGTCGACTCGAACTCGGTCCTGACCAACGGAATTCATACGCGCGCAACGTAACCGATGACTTCGCCGATGCCGATCCGTTCGCCTTCCTGGGCGTCTGAGGGGATTCGGACCCCGTCGGCGCGACGCGTAGCGTGGGGCGCATGGCTTTTCTTCGTACAGGTGCGGTGCTCGCCGCCGCGGGTCTCGCGGCGGTGGGCGTGTCGGCGTGCGACTCCGATTCGTCGGCGCGCTGCCTGACGGTCCCGGATGCGGCGGTCGAGCAGATCGAGCGCGGGGCGCCCGGCGGAACGCTCGACGTGACGAAGTCGGCCGCCGTTCGCAACGACGTCGCCGGTACGGTCCTGGTGGAGTTGCGGGTGCAGGGTTCCGGTGGCGAGCGGACCGGTGCGTGGTCGCTGTCGAATCTCGAGGCGCCCGGACCGGTGTTCTCGGTCGACGAGGTGGCCGCCGGACTCACCCACTGGCCGATGCTGCCCTATGCGACCGGTGCCGAGTTGCACGCCGACCTCGACAAATGCCTGGGGTGAGCGCCTTCATCCGTCGTGTCCGGCGCGGAGGCTGCACACGGCGTTGACCGCGAGCAGCACCAGGAACGTCACCAGCGGTGCGGTCCAGCCGCCGGTGCGGTCGTGGATCCACGAGGCCAGCAGCGGCCCGACCGCGGCGATGAGATAGCCGACGGTCTGCGCCATCGTCGACAGCGCGGTCACGTGATGGTGGTCGCTGCCCCGGCGGGTGAACAGCACGCCCGACAGTCCCTGCCCGGAGCCGAGTCCGATGCCGAGCAGCACCGCCCACACCGGCGGGGCCGCGGCGGGTGCACACAGCAGGCCGACGACACCGGCCGCGCCGAGGATGATCGTCCCGATGATGTGCGGCCGCTGGTCCTCGCGCATGCCGGCCAGCAACGGCACCACCAGTCCGCCGATCGACACGCCGACGATGAACAGCGCCTGCATGCCACCCGCGGACGACTTCGCGAGCCCGGCGGCGACCAGGATCGACGGCAGCCAGGCCAGCACGGTGTAGAACAGCAGCGTCTGCAGGCCGAAGAAGATGGTCAGGCTCCAGGCCAGCGGCGTCCGGTGCACGCGGTGCTTCGGCGCCGGAGCCTGTGTGGTCGTGGGATCCGTTGCGGCCGAGCAGTTCAGCTGCGGAACGAGGCCCGCGACCGCCAGCAGTGCCGGTACGATGGCGATGCCGATCGCCGTCGGCCAGGACTGGCCCGCGGCGCGCCAGACCGGCACGATCAGCGCGGCCACGATCGCCGACCCGGCGCCCATCGACAGCGCGTAGACGCCCATCATCACGCCGATCCTGTTGGGCGCGAACCGGGTCCGGACGAAGACGGGGATGAGCACGTTGACGACGGCGATCGCCGCCGCGACGACGACGGTGCCCACGAACAGGCCGGGCATGCCGAGCATGCGCACCACCGCGCCCGCCAACACGACCACGCTCGCGGCGAACAGTGCGCGTTCGTCGCCGAACCGGCGTCGGGCCGGCACCGCGAGCGGTGCGAACAGTCCCATGCACAGTGGCGGGATCACACCGAGGACGGTCACCGTGCGGTTGCTGAAGCCGGCCACCGGAGCGAGCGGGCCGATCTGGCCGAACGCGACGCGGGTGTTGAGGCTGAGCAGGACGAAGCCGACTACCAGCAGGATCGCCGCGGTGCCGCCTGACGCAGGAGGGCGGGCGGGTGCCGGCCGGGCGGGTGCTGGTGCGGATGCTGTCGACATGGCGGGCCTTTCTACGGGGGCGTAGAAAGGATTCACGCTCAAGTCCACTTGAGTGCAACTCGTCAGGAGGTGATCATGCCCGAACTGCACCCGATCGACGAGGTCGCACAGGCCTTCCGGATCTCGGTGCCGGCGTTGCGCTACTACGAGGAGCAGGACCTGGTGCGCTCGTCGGAGCGGCGCGCGCGGGTGCGCCAGTACGACCGGGACGCGCTGCGCCGGCTGGCCTACGTGCAACTGTGGCACGACGACGGGATGCTCTCGCTGGCCGACAGCCGGGCCATCGTCGACTCCGGGACGGCCGAGGACCGCCGACGGCTCATCGAGGAGCAGCGCGACGCGATCAACGCCCGGATCCGCAGCCTGTCCCGCGCGGTGGCGGTGCTCGAGCACATGCTCGGCTGCACCACCGACCGCGCGCTCGAATGCCCGGTGACCGGCGGATACATCGAGGCTCGGGTCGATGCGGCGCTATCCGGGCAGGACTTCGCCGACGACTTCCTGCCCGGCGGGTCCGGGCCGATGACCCGACGTCCGCGGGTTCGCTGATCACCGCAGTCAGGTCGTCACGATGTCTGCCGCCAGCGGTTCCAGTGTCGCGACGACGGCCGTGACGGTGTCCGGGACGACGCCGGCGGCGTCGAGCGCGTCGGCCAGGTGCCCGACCGCGCGATCGAACTGGCGACGGCCGATGTGCCGGCCGCGATGGGCGTCGGCCATGGACAGCCCCGTGTACCCCTGCGGCCCGCCCAACGCCGCGGTGAAGAAGGCCACCTGGCTGCGCTTGAGCCGGTCCAGGTCTGTCCGGCGGAAGTATCCGGCCAGCCGGGCGTCGGCGAGTACCCGCTTGTAGAAGTCGTCAACGACGCAGGTCAGCGCCTCGGCTCCACCGATCTCTTCGTAGATGCTCTGCATCATCGCCTCCCGTGGTGTGGTCATTTCAGTGATGGTCGAACCGCCACCAGCACACCGCCGTCAGGTTTCGGGGAGGTGAGCGGCAGATCAGGATCGCCGAACATGTCATGCGCGGTCCCGAGCAGGCAAGGCGGGTAGGTTGACGGATCGTCGGATCGGCAAACCGGGAGGCCTGATGGTCGGCGCTGGACGTCACAATGGTGTTCGCGGGCTGCGTCGCGCAGCCGTGAACGGAGTCTTCGTCGTGGTCACGGCCGCGACGGGAGTCGTCATGGCGGCGGCGCCGGCGTCGGCTGCGCCCGCGGGCGGGTGTACGCCCGCCACGGCGACCACGGCGATCCCCTTCACCACGCCGGTGCTCGACTGGTCGGAGAACGTCGGCTACGACGCGGGCGGCAACCTGTGGGTGACGCGCGAGCTGCGCGACGAGGTCCAGCGGTACGACAGCGCCGGGCGGGTGACCGCGACGGTGCCGGTGACCTCGCCGGGCGCGGTGCGGCTCGGCCCCGACGGACTGATGTACGTCGCGTCGGGCGACACGCCGACCAATCTGCTGCCGGGCTCGCGCCGCGGCTCGGTGGTGCGTTTCGACCCGAACAGCCCCGCGCCACGACCGCAGCCGTTCGTCACGGGCCTGGGCATGCCCAACGGCATGGCCTTCGACGACGCCGGGAACCTCTACGTCGCCGACAGCGCCTCCGGGGTGGTCCGCGTGCGACCCGACGGGACGGTCGACGCGGCGTGGACGGCACAGTCGCCGAAGAACTTCGACTTCGGTGCGGGCGTGGACGGCTACAGCATGAACGGCATTGTCGTGCAAGGGGAAGCGCTGTACGTGACCGTCTCGGAGAGCGTGACCGGTCGGGTGCTGCGGATCCCGATCGACGCGCCGTCCCGCGCCACGGTCGTCGCGAATCTCACGCTCGGGCCGCTGCGGGTGCCCGCGCTGCCCGACGACCTGGCCGCCGCTCCGGGCGGTGCGCTCTACATCGCGACGACGACCGGGCAGTTGATGCGACTCGATCCGCGCACCGGCGCTACCTGCGCGGTGCTCAGCGGAGAACCGATGACCTCGGTGGCGTTCGTGCCGGGCGCGCCAGACCAGCTGATGGTCGGCACCGAGAGCGGCGACGTGCTGCGGGTGCTCATCTGACCGGCGATCTCGGCGTGGCGACGGCCGGGTAACGATCTGATGCAGTTCGGCCCACGGGATCGGTCGTGGCCGTTAGCCTTCCGTCCGACCTCACATGGACGGGAGTCTGCACATGCGCGTGAAGATGTTGCCGTTGATCGCCACCGCCGCCATTGCGATCGGGTTGGTCGCCGCACCGGCCGCGACCGCCGACCCCGCTCCGGGGACCACGTACTACCTGTCGCTCGGTGACTCGCTGGCCGCGGGCTACCAGCCGGCGCCGCCGCCGGGAGGCGACACCGACCGCGGGTATGCCAACGTCATCTACAACACGCTCAAGGCGAAGGAGCCCGGACTGCAGCTGGAGAAACTCGGCTGCGACGGCGAGACGACGACGTCGATGATCAAGGGCAACACCTGCCCCTACCCCAGTGCCACCTCGCAGCTCGACGCAGCCAAGAAGTTCCTGGCAGCACACAAGGGTCAGGTCAAGTACGTCACGATCAACATCGGTGCGAACGACATCTACCACTGCATCAACGGCTCGGGGACCGGCTCGCTCGGGTCCTCCGGCGTGCCCGACGTCGGTTGCATCACCAGCGAGCTCGCGACCATCAACACCAACCTGAACTCGATCGACAAGCAGGTGCGCGCCGCCGGCGGCGAGACGCCGCGGTATGTCGGGATGAACTACTACAACCCGGCCCTCGCCGGTTGGATCAAGGGCGGGTTGAGCAGGGTGGAGGCCGACGCCACCGCGGTCTTGAACAACCTGCTCAGCGCGACCATCGTGCAGGCGAACATCGCCAACGGATTCCGGACCGCCGACGTGCTGTCGGCCTTCTCCAACAACGACTTCGGCAACTTCGAGAACGTCCCGCCGTACGGGTCACTGCCGCGCAACGTCGCCCGGATCTGCCAGTGGACGTGGATGTGCTCGATGAACAACATCCACGCCAACGACCAGGGCTACCAGGTCATCGCGGACACCTTCCTGCCGTTGCTGACCAGTTCCGGCACCGGTAGTTCGATGAGCTCGACCGGGTCGGCGGGCTCCAGCGGGTCATAACGAGGCCGAGCCGGCTCCTATCGATGGCTTACACTCGATAGTGATCGATAGGAGCTGGCCATGGCCACGAGTGGGAAGTACGTGCCGGGGAGCGTCGAGTCACGGTTCGTCGCCGGCAAGCTCGACTTCGAGACGGCCCTCGGCGAGATCGTCGGAGACCGGATCGGCCGCGACGACCTGGCCCAGATCTTGCACGTGATCGCCGAGCGTGCCGCTCTGTCGCCCGTGGCGGCTCCGCTGTCCGGACACGACGCGCAGATCCTCGCGGATGCCGGTTTCGTCGGGGACCGTGTCGCGAGTTCGTCGGCGGCCGTCAGCCGGGACCTGCAGATGCGCGAGCTGATGCGCACGGCACTTTCGGTCTCCGAGGCGGCCGAGCGGCTCGGTGTGACGCCCGGAAGGGTCCGGCAGCGGATCACCGCCCACACGTTGTGGGCGTTCCGGTCCGGCCGCAATCAGCTGCTGCCGGCAGTGCAGTTCACCGAGGAGGGCACGGTGCCCCACCTCGAGCGGATCGCCCCGTTGCTGCCCCGCGACCTGCATCCGCTCGCGCTGCAATCCCTGCTGACGCTGCCGCGAGCGGAGTTGCCTGTGGACGGGGAACCTACGTCGATCGTCGGTTGGCTGGCGGCCGGCGCAGGCGCACCCGAGGACATCGCGGCGGTCGAAGCGGTGATCGCCGCGGCGCTGTGGGAATCGGCGTAAGTGGAGCAGATGATTCCGGCGCCGCCCGGCGTCGAGGCGCTGCGTGCCGCGGGTCTGCTTCCCGGCGAAGTGATCGACGTCGGTGCCGAGCAGCGAATCTGGCGCGTGCACCGGACCGACGGGGTCCACGTGCTGCCGTGGAATGCGTTGCGCACCTTCGGCCCGATCCTGCGATTCGATCATCACCCGCCGCCACGCGGGGAACACGCCGATCACGGGATCTGGTACGGATCCGACAGTCCGCGTGGGGCACTCGCCGAGGCGTTCCAGTCGACCCGGGTGATCGATTGTCGCCGTGGCGAGCCATTCCTGACGGCACTGCGATTCACGCGTGTGCTGCGCCTGCTCGACGTCTCCGGCATCGGGGGAGCGGCGTGGTCCACCCGAGTCGGGGGAAACCATGCGATCGAATCTGTCGCGCAATGTCTCTCGCGACAGTGGGCCCGTCAGATCCGACAGGCGTACGGAGAGATCGACGGTGTCGCGTATCGGGGTCGCTACGCGGGAAGGATGAGTATCGCGCTGTTCGAACGGGGTGCGGATGGGTTCCCTGACCGACCCGAACTGTCGCTGCCGCTGAGGCATTCGGAGCTGGCGTGCCCGCTGGAGACGGCCGCGCACGAGTTGGGGTACACGGTCGTGTGAAGGTGCTCAGGTCCAGTGCTGCCAGCCGTCTGCTGGTGGCTGGAGGGGGCGGGACCGGAGTTCGCGTGCCACGTCACCTGCCAGTGCCTCGCGACTCGAGCCCATCCGTGTTGCTGTCGTCCACGTGGTGCTCCGCCACGACCTGAGGCGACCGCTGATCCGCTCTGCGAGTCCACCTTCGGTCACCGCCAGAACTGCGTCACGTAGATCGTCGATCAGGTCCTCGGGGTCCTCATCGCAGGCATCACAGCCACACGCGGGGAAGCCCTTGAACGCCCACGCGCCGGCGCGAAGGAAGATGCCGGGGAAGTCGGAGAAGCCAAAGATGATGGGTGCGGCGTCGAGTGCCTGGGGAAGGACTCGGACGTAGTGGCAGCCTGGGAAAGTACTCAGCACCGCCCGGCCCTCGCTCGACGCTGCATGCGAATCGCTCGACCAGGCCCGGCACGAGTTCTTCTGCCGCAGAGTGGAGTACGACATACCGTTGCGGATTGGTGACGCGGCCGTACGCATCGTCGGGCGGATCTTCCATCACGTAATTCTGGCGCAGCCGGTGGCAATCGGGTGGGTGGCAAACAACGTCCCCAACTCGCACACACTCGAACACGTGTTCGTGTATGGTGTGGTCATGGGGATCGGGGAGATCAGGGGTGACGAGCAGACCGCCGCGCTGCTCGATGCCGAGTTGTGGCAGTTGAGTGATGCTCAGTTGATCGCTGGTGTCCCCGCGGTGACCGCTCAGATCCACCGGTTGCAGGCGTTGCGGGTGGGCTTGGTCGGGGAGATGACGGACCGCGGTGTGGTGCCGGATCGGGTGCATCCGTCGCTGAAGAATTGGCTGGCCGCGCATCCGGTCGGGTTGTTGTCCGAGGGTGAGGCGGCTCGGATCGTGGACCTCGCGAGGGTGTTGCGCGCGCAGCCGGAGGTGGCCGCCGCCTATGAGTCCGGCGCGTTGCGCGGCGAGTTGGCGTTGGCGATCGCCGCGTTCTGCGAAGACCCGCCGCCGCGCATGCCGCAAGAGCGTGTGCCGGAGTATCGGAAGGTGTTGATCGAGCACACCTCTCATGGTGGTCTGGGGATCCAGGGTCTGCGGCGGGCGTTGACGAAGTTGCGTGATGACTATGGGCAGATCCCGCCGGCGGAGGACACCGACCGTAACGAGTTCTACGCCTCGCAAACGTTGAACGGGCGGGTTGTCATCAAGGGCGACATCGACTCCGAAACCGGGGAAATGCTGCTGACCGCCCTGTCGAAACTGTCCGCACCCGTGCCGGGTCCGGGTGGGGAACCCGACCCGAGGCCGGCGGCACTGCGGCGGGCGGACGCGTTCACCGAAATGCTGCGTCGCTTCCACGACTGCGGTGCCGGTCCGGTCGAGGGCGGCGAGAAGCCGCACCTGACGGTGCTGGTGAACATCCACGACCTGCACCACTGCGACGGCGACGGCGATGGCGACGGGGAGGGTGGCTGCGAGTGCGGTTGCGGCGGCGGCGAAGCCGGCCAGGGCGGCAAGGGTGAAGCCGCCGGCCACAGTAGCGGCAGCGGAGGCAGTCGCAGCGGCCACGGGCCTGGGTCGGGATCCGGGTCCGCCGGCGGCCTCGGTCCGCAGATGATGTGGACCGGCCCGCTCTCCCGCGCGTCGACGCGCCGGTTGGCGTGTGACTGCATCATCACCCCCATCATCATCAACGACGACGGCGTCCCATTGAAACTCGGCCGCAAAGACCGGTTGGTTCCCGCCTCGTTACGCCGCGCCTTGATCGTCCGTGACCGGTGTTGCGCGTTCCCCGGCTGCGGTAGGCCCGCCGCCTGGACAGACGCCCACCACATCGTCCACTGGGCCGACGGGGGTGAGACCGACCTGTCGAACACCGTCCTGCTCTGCCGCTACCACCACCGACTGATCCACCACAGCGAGTGGGAAGTATTCATCGGACCCGACCTTTGCCCGTGGTTCCGGCCGCCACGCTCCCGCGACCCCGACCGAAAACCCCTCCCCGCCCACGGCCGCACCGCCGCCTGAGCGGGAACGAGCAACAACCGCATACGTCTACCCCGCGCCGACGCGATCGGTGCGGGGTAGAGGTGCCGGCACGGCACAGCACAGCACAGCACCTGGCTGCGCGCATCTGTGCGGGAGCCCGTCGCGTCCATTCATCCCAGTTCTGCACCGGCGCTCAGGGGCTCGGCAAGCACCGTCGCCTCGGCCCGACCGCGCAGCACCGCGGCGCCCCCGACCACCCACTGCGCCGCTTCTGCGGACTCCGCGGAGGCGACCGTCACCGATGAGGCCAGCACGCGGGCACTCCGGGACTTGGCCAGCTCGGTCAGCCGGGCGGCCTCGTTCACCGGATCGCCGATCACTGTGTACTCGTAGCGATGTTCGCCGCCGATCTTGCCGGCGAACACCTGCCCCGACGAGACGCCGATGCCGAAGTCGATGTCGTCGAGCGCGGTCAACGCCCGCCGTAGCCCTCGCGCGGCTGCCAGCGCGCTCCCCTCGGCATCTGAAACCCGCTGTGGCGCACCGAACACGGCAAGCGCGGCATCGCCCTCGAACTTGTTGATGAATCCTCCGTTGCCCTCGACCGTCTCGGCCACGATGCGGAAGAAGTCGTTGAGCAGTGCCGCCATCTCGTCGGGCGGTACCGCTGCGGCCATCATCGTCGACCCCACCAGATCGACGAACAGCACGGCGACATCTTGCACCCGGCCGTCGAGCAGGCCGTCGGACTCGAGGGCGAGTCGTGCTACCTCCCGCCCCACCTGCCGTCCGAACAGGTCGCGCAGCCGTTCCCGCTCGGCCAACCCGCGCACCATCGTGTTGAAGCCGCTCTGCAGCCGCCCCACCTCCGAGGTGTCGTACACGGGGACATCGGCATCGATGCTGCCGCGCTCGACCTCGCCCATCGCCGCGACCAGTTCGTGCGCCGGATCCGATACCGACCGCGAGATCAGCACGGTCCCGCGCAGTCCGGCGAACAGGGACACCACCGCCAGGATGAGCACCGGCACATCGATCGGGGTGCCGGACGTGATCGGCCACCCGAGTTCCCGGGCAACCACGATCAGCGCGATCGCGCCGACCGGAACACCCGTGCACAGCGTCCACACGGCGACCAGGCGCACCATCATCCGCGGCCGCCGCACGCTCGCCGGGTGACCGCTCAGCGCCGACTGGGTGATCGGACGCAGAATGCGTTCGGACAGCAGATATCCCATGCAGCAGGTGGTCGCCGCACCCAAGCCGGCCGCCACGGCGATCAGGACTTGGACGTTCCCGCCCGCATCGCGATTCGCGACCACGAACGCGACGGCGGCGACCGTCCAGATCAGAATGTGTACCGCGCCCTGCCGAAGCGGAATCCGTAGCGCGGATCGTCGCTGTCGGTCGTTCGGGGACACTTCCGCGGAGAACCACGCCAATGCCGGGCCGAGTGTCAGCGCACCGCCGAGGAACGCGCCCGGCACACCGACCAGCACCGCCGCTCCGAGGATGACGATGTTCTCCGTGGTCAGCAGACTGCCGCCGGCCGGGCCGGCGTGCGGAGTGAGCAGCACGACCAGCGCGAACACCTCGACCGCGCCGACCAGTTGTGAACTCAGCAGCGCCAGGGCGTACCGGACCCGTATCGTCCCCGCCTGCCGCGTCGCTTCGACGGTGTCCGTGGCGTCCTCCTCGGTACACGTGCAGACTCAGAACGCGCACCGGATCAGTACGCGCGCAGCCTCAGTATTCACGCCAGGACGCCGGCGACCACGCGAGCGCGCCGGGCACTCTCAACTGTGCACCGGCGCCAACTCTTCGGTCTCGTCCACCAGCGCGCCCTCGAACTGCGACATGTACAACCGGTGGTACGCGCCCCGCGCCGCGAGCAGGTCGACGTGGTTGCCGTGCTCGACGATGTGCCCGTTCTCCATGACGATGATCGTGTCCGCGTCGCGGATGGTCGAGAGTCGGTGTGCGATAACGAAACTCGTGCGGTCCGACCGCAGCGCGTTCATCGCGTGCTGCAGCAGCACCTCGGTGCGGGTGTCGACCGAACTGGTCGCCTCGTCGAGGATGAGGATCGCCGGATCGGACAGGAAGGCCCGGGCGATCGTGATCAGCTGTCGTTCACCGGCGGAGAGGTTCGTGCCCTCGTCGTCGATGACTGTCTGATACCCGTCCGGCAGCGAGTGCACGAACCGGTCCACGAAGGTCGCGGTTGCGGCGGCCAGCACCTGCTCGTCGGTCGCCTCGAGGTTGCCGTAGCGGATGTTCTCCTCGATCGTCCCCTCGAACAGCCACGTGTCCTGTAGGACCATGCCGATCTTCGAGCGCAGGTCGGCCCTGCTGATCTCGGTGATGTCCTTGTCGTCGAGCAGGATCCGGCCCGAGTTCAGTTCGTAGAACCGCATGATCAGGTTCACCAGCGTGGTCTTGCCGGCGCCGGTCGGTCCCACGATCGCGATCGTCTGGCCGGGTTCGGCGGTCAGGTTCAGGTGCTCGATCAGCGGCACGTCCGGTTTGTAGCCGAAGCTGACGTCGTCGAAGGACACCTTGCCCTGTACCGGGGTCGGCAGCTGCGCGTCGCGATCGGGCTCCTGGTCCTCGGCGTCGAGCACCTCGAACACCCGCTCCGCCGAGGCGACGCCGGACTGCAGCAGGTTCGTCATCGACGCCACCTGCGTCATCGGCTGGGTGAACTGGCGCGAGTACTGGATGAATGCCGTGACATCGCCCAGCGAGAGGGCGCCGGAGGCGACCCGTAGCCCGCCGAGTACGCACACGATGACGTACTGCAGGTTGCCGACGAACATCATGATCGGCATCACCAGGCCGGAGATGAACTGCGCGCGATAGCCGGCGTCCATCAGTTCGCCGTTCTTGTCGCGGAACCGCGCCTCGACCTGCGGCCGACGCCCGAAGACCGTCACCAGTTCGTGGCCGCTGAACGCCTCCTCGATCTGTGCGTTCAACGATCCGGTGTGCTTCCACTGCGCGACGAACTGCTTCTGCGAGCGCTTCATCAGCTGCGCGGTGATCAGCATCGCCACCGGGATCGACACGACCGCCACGAGCGTGAGCAGGGGGGAGACGACCAGCATCATCACCAGCACACCGACCATCGACATCAGCGACACGAGCAGCTGGCTCATCGACTGGGTCAGCGACTGGCCGAGGTTGTCGATGTCGTTGGTGACGCGGGAGAGAAGCTCGCCGCGGGGCTGATTGTCGAAGTAGCGCAGCGGAAGCCGGTTGATCTTGTGCTCGACGTCGCGACGCAGGTCGGCCATCGCCCGCTGCACCGCGCCGGTGAGCAGCCAGCTCTGGATGTACTGCAGCACCGACGAGCAGACGTAGACCGCCAGCGCGATCGCGAGGATCTCGCCGACCTTGCCGAAGTCGATTCCGGTGCCCGGGATCAGGTTCAGGTGCGCGATCATGTCGGCCAGCGTGTTCTGCCCGCTGTGCCGCAGGCCCTCGACGACCTGCTCCTTGGACTGCCCCGCGGGCAGCCGGGAGGCGATCGCGCCGCTGTAGATGTAGTCGACCGCCTTGCCGATGATCCACGGCCCGGTCACGCTGAGCGCCACCGAGATCACCGACAGCACCAGTACGACGATCATCGTGACGCGCTGCGGGCGGAGGGTGCCCAGCAGGCGTTTGGCCGACGGCCAGAAGTGCATGGACTTCTCGTTGGGAGCCAGCCCGGCCATGCCGCCGCCGGGCCCTCTGCGTACCGGTCCGGTCATGCCACCGCCTCCGATCCCGCCTGCGAACCGGCGATCTCCTGGTAGGTCTCACAAGTGTCGAGCAGTTCCGCGTGCGTGCCGATGCCCATCACCTTGCCGTCGTCGAGCACGACGATGCGGTCGGCACCGACGATCGTCGAGACACGTTGCGCCACCAGGAAGATGGTCGCGTCGGTGACGTGCGGGCGCAGTGCCGCGCGGACCCGGGCGTCGGTGGCGAGGTCGAGCGCGGAGAACGAGTCGTCGAACAGGTAGATCCGCGGTTTCGCGACCAGTGCCCGGGCGATGCTCAGTCGCTGACGCTGTCCGCCGGAGACGTTGGTGCCGCCCTGGGCGATCTGCGCTTCCAGACCGCCCATCGACTGCACGAAGCTCGAGGCCTGTGCGATCTCGAGGGCCTGCCACAGTTCGTCGTCGGCGGCCTCCGGGTTGCCGTAGCGCAGGTTGCTCGCCACCGTGCCGCTGAACAGATACGACTTCTGCGGGACCAGGCCGATGTGCCCCCAGAGGGCCTCCGGATCGATGTCGCGGATGTCGGTGCCGTCGATGCGCACCGCGCCGCCGGTGACGTCGAACAGCCTGGCGATCAACGAGATCAGTGTCGTCTTGCCGGAACCGGTCGAGCCGATGATCGCCACCGTCTCGCCTGGGCGGCCCGTCAGGGTGACGCCGGAGAGCACCGGTTCGTCGGCCCCGGGGTAGGTCATGGCGACGTCGTCGAACCGGACCTCGCCCCGGATGGGCGGAATCGAAGTCGGGTGCTCGGGCGGGCGCACCGAGGGTGTCGTGTCGAGCACCTCGGTGATGCGCTCGGCCGACACCGATGCCCGCGGCACCATCATCAGCATGAACGTCGCCATCATGACGGACATGAGGATCTGGATCAGGTAGGTCATGTATGCGGTCAGCGCGCCGATCTCGACGCTGCCCTGATCGATCGCTTTCGCGCCGAACCACCAGACCGCCACCGTGGTCACGTTCATCACCAGCATGACGAACGGGAACATGATCGCCATCAGCCGCATCACCCGGATGCTGCTGTCGGTCAGCTCCTCGTTCGCGGCGCGGAAGCGCGCCGTCTCGTAGGGCTCGCGCACGAACGCGCGCACCACCCGCACTCCCGAGAGCTGCTCGCGCAGCACGCGATTGACGTTGTCGAGCTTGGTCTGCACGGTGCGGAAACCGGGCACCATCCGCGCGATGACGAATCCCATGACCACCCCGAGCAGCGGGACGGCGACCAGCATCAGCCAGGACAGCCCGATCGCCTCGCGCAGCGCCATGATCACGCCGCCGACGGCCATGAACGGAGCGGCGACCATGAAGGTCATCGTCATCAGCACCAGCTGCTGCACCTGCTGAACATCATTGGTGCCGCGGGTGATCAGCGACGCGGCACCGAAATTGCCGACCTCGCGGGCGGAGAACCTGCCGACCGCGTGGAAGATGTCGCTGCGGGTGTCGCGGCCGAATGCCATCGAGGCGCGGGCGGCGTAGAACGTGGCCAGCACCGAGGCGACGATCTGCACCAGCGAGATCGCCATCATCACGCCGCCGCTGCGCCAGATGTAGCCGGTGTCGCCGACCGACACGCCTTGGTCGACGATCCTCGCGTTCAGGCTGGGCAGGTAGAGGTTGGCGATGACGCTGACCAGCTGGAAGAGGCCGATCAGCGCCAGCCAGCGTTTGTACGGCCGCAGCCGGCTTGCGATGAGTGCGATCAGCATGAGAGCCCCCCTTGGTGTCGGCTCGGTTCGGTGGAGATCCCGTCGAGGACGAGATCGACGATGAAGTGCGGATCCATCCGGTCGTTTCCGCAGAGCAGTGGGTTGACGCCGCCGAAGGAGAGCATCCGCAGTGTCTGCATGACCCGCTCGGGGGACACCCGGAACCGGTCGACGTCGTCGCCGAAGATCCGGTGCATCATCTCGGTGATCTGGCGGCGCATCTCGGGATCGTCGGCGTCGCGGCGCGGGGGCGCGGTCATGCCCAGGGCCGCCATCAACCCGAACATCCCGGCGAAGCGGTCCTGGTAGAGGGCCACCATGCCGTAGAGGCGTTCGCGCAGCGGCAGGTCGGCGGGGATGGCGCCGACCGCGTCGATGAAGTCGGTGGGGTCGAAGGCCTTGTCGATCACGGCCTGGATCAGGTCGTCCTTGGTGTCGAAGACACGGAAGATGGTGCCCTCGGCGATGCCGGCGTACGCGGCGATCACCCGGGTGCTGACCATCGTCCGGTGGTCGAGCAGCGCCCTGCGGGCCGCGTCGACGAGCGAGGCTCGGCGGTCGTCCGGTGCCAGCGGTCGGGCACGGGTCTTCGGTTGTTGCACAGACGAGAACCTAGTATGAGTGAGCGCTCACTCGCAAGGGCTTTTCGGCGGCCCTGTCTGCCGGCGCCGATGTCCGGCAGTGCTGCCGCATACGCACCCGCACTGTCGCCCCGGTCACGTTCGCGGGCCGCAAAGCCGGTGACCCCGCCCACAAGCGCGCCACCTTATTCGACACGTCACAGATCAACAAGGCGAATTCGCCTACAGTTCATGCGAATTGGCGTGTCAGGCATTCGGTGGCCACTCGGCGTTCACCTGACAGGATCAGTCTTTCTCTCGTCAGACACCGACACCTTCGAGGAGGCTTCCAATGCCCACTTTCGACTTCCTGCACAACTTCTTCACGCTCGGAAGCCTCGTCAGCACCGGCGATTTCGTGTTCAACCTCGCCCCCGGCAAGTAGTCCGGGCCGCTGACTCATCCACCGTACAAGATCAACCCGAAAGGTAACGACATGACCACGATCCTCACCCTCCTCACCGACGTGCTGCCGCTCATCAGCGGGCTCAGCTCCGACTCGAAGGACTCGGGCAAGACCTCGTCCGGCTCGCTCAGCGCCAGCCTCTGACGCACAGCCGCGTCGCCTTCGGCGGCCTCGCCCATCGGGCGGGGCCGCCGTTCTGCCGTCCAGGGGTGAGGAACGCCGGGGTGAGAAGCCCTGCGCCCGAAACGGCCGTGCCTACACCGGACGGGTTCTAGCCTGTGTGAGACCGCGGCAGGACCCGACCGCGGTCGAAGGGGGCCGAACACGATGAGCCGCAGCGCACCTGGAGCCGCACCAGAATCGGTCGTCCCCGATCTCACGGATCTGGACCTGTTCGTGCGCGGCTTTCCGTACGACGCCTTCGCGCGGCTTCGGGAGCAGGCGCCGGTCTGGTGGCACGAACCGACCGCGCACACCCCGGCAGGCGAGGGCTTCTGGGTGGTCAGTCGCTACCGCGACGTGGTCGGTGCGGGTGGCGACACCGCCACCTTCTCGTCGGACGGCACCGCGGTCCGTGACGGCGGCGGCACGCTGATCGAGGATCTGCCGGCCGGACTCGCGCCCGGGCACATGCTCAACATGACCGATCCGCCCCGGCATCCGAAGCTCCGCCGGCTGCTGCATGCGAGCGTGGCGCCGCGTGTGCTCGCACGCATCGAGGACGACCTGCGTGAACGGGCGGTCCGCATCGTCGACGCGGCCGTCGCGAAGGGCGAGTGCGACTTCCTGCTCGACGTGGCTGCCGAGCTGCCGCTGCAGGCGGTCGCCCAGTTGCTGGGGGTGCCGCAACAGGACCGGCACCGGCTGTTCGAGTGGGCCACCGCCACCCTCGACTACGCCGATCGCGACCTGGGCGAGGTCACCGAGCTGAGCCGGCGCGCGCTGTCGGAGATGCAGGACTACGGCCGGGCGCTGCTCGAGCGCAAGCGTGCGGATCCCGGCGACGACCTCATGTCGGTGGCGGCGACGGCCACGATCGACGACGAGCCGCTCGCGGACCTGGACCAACGGATGGTGTTCAGCCTGCTGCTGGCGGCCGGTAGCGAGACCACCCGCAACGCGATCGCCGGGGGCATGCTCGCATTCGCCGAATGCACCGGCATCTGGGAGGACCTCCACGCGGACCGCACGCTGCTCGCGCCGGCGGTCGAGGAGATCCTGCGATGGACCTCGCCGACCCCGTACAACCGGCGGACCGCCACCGCGGACGTCGAACTCGCCGGGGTCCGCATCCGTGCGGGGGAGAAGGTCACGTTGTGGTGGGCGTCGGCGAACCGTGACGCGGCGGTCTTCCCCGATCCCGACACCTTCGACATCCGCCGTACGCCCAACCCTCACGTCGCGTTCGGCCGGGGGCCGCACTTCTGTCTCGGCTCGGTCCTGGCCCGGATGGAGATCCGCGTGGTGCTCGAGGCGCTGCTCGACCGGGTGGCCGGGTTCGAGGTCGTCGGGCCCGTCGAGCGGGTGCGCTCCAACAAGCACACAGGGATCAGGCGGTTGCCTATGCGGTTGGAGCCGCGGTGATGTCAGACCCCGGTGGCAGCATCGCGGCCATGACCGCAGCAGAGCGCCTCGTGCCCGCGATGAACGCAGACGAGCGCACCACACTCGAGACCTGGCTGGACTTCTACCGGGCCACACTGATGCTCAAGTGCGACGGCCTGGATGGCGAGCAGTTGCGTGCCGATTCGGCACGGCCGTCGGAGCTGACCCTGCAGGGCCTGGTGCAGCATCTGGCGGAGGTCGAGCGCAACTGGTTCCGGCGGGTGCTGACCGGCGAGGACATCGCGCCGATCTACCCGCGACGGCCCCAGGCCGACGGGCACGACGGTGGGTTCGAACTACTCGACGCGGTGTCGTTCGCCGCAGCGCGGGCGGCGTGGGAGACGGAGGTCGCGGTGGCGCGCGACAACTGCTCCGGCCGAGACCTCGCTGGCACCAGCGCTTTTCGCGGCACCCAGGTCTCGCTACGCTGGATCTACATCCACATGATCGGCGAGTACGCGCGGCACTGCGGGCACGCCGACCTGCTGCGTGAGCGGATCGACGGCACGACGGGGGTGTGAGCGGTCAGTTCCCGAGGCGGCCGAACCCCACGACGCCGTCGTCCCGGTCCCACGTGACGGTATGGACGCGGATGCGGCCGGCTTCGTTGCCGCCGACCGTGGTCGCGGTGTCGCCGTGGACGGCGACGACGATGTTGGTGTGCTGCCCGATCCAGTCGCCGCGGTCGTACAGCACGACGTCGCCGACCACCGGGCGGTAGCCGCGCCCGACCGGGGTGAACAGTCCCTTGGACTCGTAGTACTCCTGCAGCGTGTACACGCCGGGGATCCGCCAGTCGCCCGAGTTCGGGTTGGTCAGCGGATGGCCGGCGCCGCGCATGATCCAGCTGACGAAGTCGGCGCACCACGGCTCGTCGATGCCGCCGGAGTAGTACGTCCCCGCATGTTGATCGGTGTGCGCGGTCTCGAGTAACTGCACGATCTGCGCCTGGGTCGGCGAGAGAGCGGTGACGTCCACTTCCGGGAACGAGGTGGTGTCCCACGGCAGGTATCGGCTCGGGGCGAACCACAGCACGCCGCCCGCCGCAACGGCCAGAACCGCGACGAGCGTGACGAGCCACAGCACCAGGCGCCGGCGACGACAGGTGGGCGCGGCTGCGGGTTCGCGTGCGGGTGTGGTCACGCCGTCGAATCTACGAGGTGTGTACAGGGAACCCTCAGGGAACGGGGCTACCTTGGCCGACATGTGCACCGAGTCCCCTGCTCGCGACGCGGCGGTCACGCGATGAACCTGGCATCGGGGGTCATCGTGTACGGCGGCGGCGGCGCGGCCATCCTCACCGCGAGTCTGGTCATTGCGATGATCGCGGCGACCGTCGCGATCGAGAAGCGTCGCAACCTGTACGTCTGGCTGCTCAGCAGCTTCGCCGGAACCTTCCTGATCATGACGGCCGTCGTGGACCTCGCCGTACGCTGACCGACCCGAGCCGCCGCCCACCGTTTCAGCCCCGGAGCGGACGCTTGGTCGCTAGCATCCCCGGTGTCGGTGCAGATCGGACAGTGGGGAGTCGTCATGAGCGCTGTGCTGCGTGCCGCGACCGCGTTGGCCGCCGCCGCGACTGTCGGGTTGCTCACGGTGGGCACGTCACAGGCCGCGCCGCCGCCGCAGAAGTACGTGGCGCTCGGCGACTCCTATGCCTCCGCCGCCGGGGTGATGCCGCTGGTGCCGGGCGCGCCGCTGCCGTGCTCGCGGTCGCAGCGCAACTACGCCCATCTGGTCGCGCAGGCGAAGGGGGTCGACCTGACCGACGTCACCTGCGGCGGGGCGAAGGTATCCGATCTGACCGGATCGCAGTTCCCCGGCGTCGCACCGCAATTCGATGCGCTTACTCCGGACACCGGCGTCGTCACCCTGCAGATCGGCGGCAACGACGGCAACCTCTTCGGGGGGTCCGTGGCGGACTGCCTCGCCGCGACCTTCGCCGACCGGACCGCGATGACGGAGGGCGCCGCGGGTGGTGGCGGTGCACCCTGCCGCGACCGGTACGGCGACACCTTCCTGCGCCAGGTCGCCGCCGACGGGCCCCGGATCGGGGCGGCCATCGAGCAGATTCATCAGCGCTCCCCGCGAGCGAAGATGTTCGTTGTGGGTTACCTCGGAATCCTTCCGCGGCAGGGTAATTGCTTCGCACAGATTCCGCTCGCGGTCGACGATGTCGCCTACCTGAACGAACTGGAGCTCGCACTCAACTCGATGATCCGGACAGAGGCCGCGTCGCACGGCGCCACCTTCGTCGACACCCCAGATGCCGGGCACGACGCGTGTGCCCCCGAGGGGGTGCGCTGGGTGGAGCCGCTGATCCCCGGGACCGACGCGGTGTCGCTGCATCCCAATGCCACCGGCGAGGCCGCGGTGGCCCGCCAGGTCGAGGCCGCGCTCGGCCGCGCCTGATCCGGCGCCCAGAGCAGTCCGATACCCAGAGCAGTTCGGCGCCCAGAGCAGTCCGATACCCAGAGCAGTCCCAGAGTTCAGTGCAGACCGGCCAGCAGCAACTGCGCGACGTGCGAGTCGGTGGCGACCCCGTCGTCGTACCCGCCCTGCCCGTTCAGCGAGTTCATCATCGCGAGCGTATAGCGCTGGCCGGGGCCGACGAAGCCGACCGAGTTGATCACCCAGCCGCCCTGTTCCAACGACCAGCCGTCCTTGTTCCCGGGCTGCTCGGCCGGCCCGGCGCCCCACACTCCCCACTGCTGGTCGGGTGCGACGTGCTGCAACTCGCGGACGATGTAGTCGCGATCGGTGGCGGGCAGGTCGGTGAGCACGTACTGGATCAGCCGGTCGAGGTCGTTGGGTGTGCACTTCTGGAAGCCCCAGTACGGGAAGTACCTGGTGAACCCGCGCTCGGGCTGCAGGTCGGTCATCCCGTAGCGGACGAAGTCCCGATTGAAGGTCATGTGGTCCGCACCCGCGTAGCGGAACCAGAGGGTGTCCGCGGCGTCGTCGTCGGACGAGTGCAGCATGCGCTGGATCAGCGTGCGGTCCGCGTCGGTCAGCGTGATCGCGCCGTCGCGGTCGCGGATGAACAGGTCGACCACCATCGCGAGCTTGATCGTCGACGCCGTCCACACCATCGTGTCTGCGTAGGCGTTGCGATAGACCGCCCCGGTCGTGCGGTCGCGCAGGACGAAGCCGACGGTGCCGGGGCGGGTGGCGAGGTACGCGTCGACCGAGGCGAGGCGGGCCGGGATGTCGCAGTCCTGGGTGCAGGCCGGCGCGGGAGGCGTGGTCGGCGCGGCCGGGGTGGTGGCGACCGGCGCGCCGGCGGGACGCGTGGGGGCTGTGGGCGCCGAACTCGCCGCCGGGACGGGAAGCGCGACCGGATGCACGCTCGAGCACGCGGCGGTTCCGGCCATCAACGCGGCCGCCGCGAGGACCGGCGCGACGCGGCGCGGCGTGCGGAAGGTCATCGGGGCAGCCTGGCACACGGTTCCTGCCAGGCGGCTGTGTGCCCGGGGTAGGCCCCGTGGGCTCGATCTGCGCCGCTTGTCGACCCGCACGGCGACGCTTGTCACAGACGACCCGAACGCTATGACGGCTCACAGGGCGCAACCGTCGCGAATTCAATTAGCTTGGGGGCATGGATCAACAGACCATGCCGCCCACCCCGAACCTGATCGGTGTGGCCCGGGATGCCGGCGTCTCCGTCGTCACCGTGCTCGCGTCGGCGCTCGGGCGTCGGTGGCCGTTCGCCTGAAGAAGCGACCCGCCCGCCGAATTCCGTTACCGAGTGATGAACGACCGTCCGGGTCGGTTTCGGAGGCGAGGGGACCCTCTGTTACCGTTCGCAACGCACTGGCCGCAGCTGTCGATTCGCTGCGGCCAGTAGTACGTTTCCGGAGCGTTTCCGGGCCGCACGACACGCCCGTGCGACCTGCCCGGTGACCGATCGGCAAACGTGCTGATCATCACTGCTGGGCTGCTTGTTTCGCGGCTGCCCGGCAGGTGCTCTGCCTGCTACACTCACAACTGGCTTTTCGTGTTCTCTCAGCGTCGCGGTGCACAGTGTGGTGCCACCACGACGTTTTCACCGCTGCCGTTCGGCTACGAGCCGCATTTGGGCGTCGGCCGGTGGGAGACCGCAAGAGCCACATTCGCACACTGGTCAACGTCGCCCAGTGCAGGGTCGGCCCGACATGTTCGGCCGGCGGGGCATCCACGATCGTGGTGCTCACCCGAGTCTTTTCATCAAAGCGCCGGCCCGAGTGCACCAACCGTCATGTTCAAGTGACCGGGCGCCGTCGACGAACACCACCGGAGCGGATCTTCCTTCCGTCGTGATCGCCGCCTGCTCGGCCCTGTGACCACCGGCGCGGTGTCTCGCACGACCCGATCTCGCTAGATCTGGTTCGGCGGGACCGCCCGCCCGCCGGTCGCAGCTTGCGATGAAAGCGACCTATGAAGCAGATCCCTGGGCCCATCGGCCTCTACGACCCGGCGAAAGAGCACGACTCGTGCGGTGTGGCGTTCGTCGTCGACATGCACGGCCGCAAGAGCCGGGACATCGTCGAAAAGGCGATCACCGCGCTGGTGAACCTGGAGCACCGTGGTGCCGCAGGGTCCGAGCCCAACAGCGGTGACGGCGCCGGCATCCTGATCCAGGTCCCGGACCGCTTCCTGCGCGAGGTCGTGGACTTCGAACTCCCCGCTGCCGGCAGCTACGCGACCGGCATCGCCTTCCTCCCGCAGCACACCCCGGACGCCGACAAGGCGGCCGAGGGCGTCGACAAGATCGTCGAGAGCGAGGGCATGCGCGTCCTCGGCTGGCGCGAGGTCCCGGTCGACGGCACGTCGCTCGGTGAGATGGCCCGCGGCGCCATGCCGACCTTCCGTCAGCTCTTCATCGCCGGCGCGGACGGTGAGCTCTCCGGCCTCGACCTCGAGCGCCGCGCCTACGTCGTCCGCAAGCGCGTCGAGCACGAGCTCGGCTCCGAGGGTGCCGGCCAGGGTGGCCTCGGCTCGGAGACCGTGTACTTCCCGAGCCTGTCGGGCCGCACCTTCGTCTACAAGGGCATGCTGACCACGCCGCAGCTGCGCGCGTTCTACCTGGACCTTCAGGACGAGCGTGTGGAGAGCTCGCTGGGCCTGGTGCACTCACGCTTCTCGACCAACACCTTCCCGTCGTGGCCGCTGGCCCACCCGTTCCGCATGGTCGCGCACAACGGCGAGATCAACACCGTCTCCGGCAACGAGAACTGGATGCGGGCCCGCGAGGCGCTCATCGACAGCAGGGTCTTCGACGCCCCCGGTTCGTCCGAGAGTGCCCTCGACAAGATCTTCCCGATCTGCACCCCGGGCGGTTCCGACACCGCGCGGTTCGACGAGGTCCTCGAGCTGCTGCACCTGGGCGGCCGGAGCCTGCCGCACGCGGTGCTGATGATGATCCCCGAGGCCTGGCAGAAGCACGCCTCGATGGACCCGGCCCGCCGGGCGTTCTACCAGTACCACTCGTCGCTGATGGAGCCGTGGGACGGACCGGCGTCGGTGTGCTTCACCGACGGCACCGTGGTCGGCGCCGTGCTCGACCGCAACGGCCTGCGCCCGTCGCGCGTCTGGGTGACCGACGACGGCCTGGTCGTGATGGCCTCCGAGGTCGGCGTCCTCGACATCGACCCGAGCAAGGTCGTGCGCAAGATGCGCATGCAGCCCGGCCGCATGTTCCTGGTGGACACCGCACAGGGCCGCATCGTCGGTGACGACGAGATCAAGTCGCAGCTGGCCGCCGAGCACCCCTACGGGGAGTGGATCGAGCAGAACGTCGTGCACCTGCGCGACCTGCCGGACCGCCCCTACAAGTACATGTCGCACGAGCGGGTCGTGCTGCGGCAGTTGATGTTCGGTTACACCACCGAAGAGGTCAACCTGCTGGTCAAGCCGATGGCGCTGACCGGTGGCGAGGCGCTCGGTTCGATGGGCACCGACACCCCGATCGCGGTGCTGTCGACGCGGCCGCGGCTGCTGTTCGACTACTTCCAGCAGATCTTCGCGCAGGTGACCAACCCGCCCCTGGACGCGATCCGCGAGGAGCTGGTCACCAGCCTCGGCAGCGGCATCGGCCCGGAGGGCGACCTGCTCAACCCGACCGCCGATTCGTGCCGGCAGATCTCGCTGTCCCAGCCGATCCTCGACAACGACGAGCTCAACAAGCTCATCCACGTCAACGACGAGGGCCAGTTCCCGAACTTCGGCAGCGTGGTCGTGCGCGGCCTGTACCCGGTCGCCGAGGGCGGCGAGGGGCTGCGCCGGGCGCTGGAGAACATCCGCGGACAGGTGTCCGAGGCCATCGCCGCGGGTGCCCGGGTGATCGTGCTGTCCGACCGTGAGTCGGACGCGACGAATGCGCCGATCCCGTCGCTGCTGCTGACCGCGGCCGTGCACCACCACCTGGTGCGGGAGCGGACCCGCACCAAGGTCGGTCTGATCATCGAGGCCGGTGACGCCCGCGAGGTGCACCACATGGCGATGCTGATCGGCGTGGGCGCCGCGGCGATCAACCCGTACATGGCCTTCGAGACCATCGACGAGCTGATCCAGAGCGGCAGCCTGCCGGGTGTGAGCCGCGAGAAGGCGATCGCCAACTACAACAAGGCGGCCGGCAAGGGTGTGCTGAAGGTGATGTCCAAGATGGGCATCTCCACCATCGCCTCCTACACCGGTGCGCAGCTGTTCGACGTGATCGGCCTGTCGCAGAACCTGATCGACGAGTACTTCACCGGATTGCGTTCGCGCAACGACGGTATCGGGCTCGACGAGATCGCCGCGGATGTCGCGACGAGGCACACGCTGGCCTTCCTGGACCGCCCCGACGAGCGCGCGCACCGCGAGCTCGAGGTCGGCGGCGACTACCAGTGGCGGCGCGAGGGCGAGTACCACCTGTTCAACCCGGACACTGTGTTCAAGCTCCAGCACTCGACCCGCACCGGTCAGTACAAGGTGTTCAAGGAGTACACCCAGCTGGTCGACGACCAGTCCGAGCGGCTGGCCACCCTGCGCGGCCTGCTGAAGTTCAAGTCGGGTGTGCGCGAGCCGATCTCGATCGACGAGGTCGAGCCCGTCGAGTCCATTGTGCAGCGGTTCTCGACCGGCGCGATGAGCTACGGCTCGATCTCCGCCGAGGCGCACGAGACCCTCGCGATCGCGATGAACCGGCTCAAGGCCCGCTCGAACTCCGGTGAGGGCGGCGAGAACCCGGCGCGCTTCACCCCGGACGCGAACGGCGACCTGCGCCGGTCGGCGATCAAGCAGGTCGCCTCCGGCCGGTTCGGTGTCACCTCGCACTACCTGACCAACTGCACCGACATCCAGATCAAGATGGCGCAGGGAGCCAAGCCCGGTGAGGGCGGCCAGCTTCCGGGCAACAAGGTGTACCCGTGGGTCGCCGAGGTGCGGCACTCGACGCCGGGCGTCGGGCTGATCTCGCCGCCGCCGCACCACGACATCTACTCGATCGAGGACCTGGCGCAGCTGATCCACGATCTGAAGAACGCCAACCCGCAGGCCCGCATCCACGTGAAGCTGGTCGCCGAGTCGGGTGTCGGCACCATCGCCGCGGGCGTCTCCAAGGCGCACGCCGACGTGGTGCTGATCTCCGGCCACGACGGCGGCACCGGTGCGGCCCCGCTGACCTCGCTCAAGCACGCGGGTGGTCCCTGGGAGCTCGGCCTGGCCGAGACCCAGCAGACGCTGCTGCTCAACGGTCTGCGCGACCGCATCGTGGTCCAGGTCGACGGCCAGCTCAAGACCGGTCGTGACGTGGTGATCGCCGCGCTGCTCGGCGCCGAGGAGTTCGGCTTCGCGACCGCGCCGCTGGTGGTGTCGGGCTGCATCATGATGCGGGTGTGCCACCTCGACACCTGCCCGGTCGGTGTGGCGACGCAGAACCCGGTGCTGCGCAAGCGGTTCACCGGCTCGCCGGACTTCGTCGTGAACTTCTTCGAGTTCATCGCCGAGGAGGTCCGGGAGCTGCTCGCCGAGCTCGGCTTCCGCAGCATCGACGAGGCGATCGGCCAGGTCGAGACGCTCGACATCAAGTCGGCGGTCGACCACTACAAGGCCGCCAAGCTGGACCTGACGCCGATCCTGGCGAAGGTCGAGTCGCCGCTGTTCCCCGACCAGTCCCAGTGCTGCGTGCAGAGCCAGGACCACGCGTTGGAGAAGGCGCTCGACAACACGCTGATCGCACAGGCCCGCGGCGTCATCGACAACGGCGGCACCATCACCATCGAGACGCCGGTCGGCAACGTCAACCGCACGGTCGGCACCATGCTCGGTCACGAGCTCACCAAGGTGCACGGCGCGGACGGTATGCCGGACGACAGCATCGACATCACGCTCAACGGGTCCGCCGGCAACAGCTTCGGCGCGTTCGTGCCCAAGGGCATCACGCTGCGGCTGTTCGGTGACGCCAACGACTACGTCGGCAAGGGCCTGTCCGGCGGCCGGGTCATCGTGCGGCCCTCCCTCGACGCGCCCGAAGGGTTCGTCGCCGAGGAGAACGTCATCGCCGGCAACGTGATCCTGTACGGCGCCACCAGCGGCGAGGCCCTTGTCCGCGGTGTCGTCGGTGAGCGGTTCTGCGTGCGCAACTCGGGCGCCACCGCCGTCGTCGAGGGTGTGGGCGACCACGCCTGCGAGTACATGACCGGCGGCCGGGTGGTCATCCTGGGCAAGACCGGCCGGAACTTCGGTGCCGGCATGTCCGGCGGTATCGCGTTCGTCTACAACCCGGATGCGACGTTCGAGGCCAACCTCAACGGCGAACTGGTGGAGTTGGAGAACCCGGACACCGCCGACATCGAATGGCTGCGCGAGACGGTCGTGCGTCACCACGCAGCAACCGATTCGCCTGTGGCCGAGAGGATCCTGGCGAACTGGGACCAGCAGGTGAATCACTTCGTGAAGGTGATGCCGCGCGACTACAAGCGAGTGCTGCTCGCGATCGAGACTGCGAAGAAGGACGGAACGAACGTGGACGAGGCGATCATGGCGGCTGCAAATGGGTGACCCGCGCGGATTTCTGAAGCACGGCCGGCAGCTGCCGGCCCGCCGGCCGGTCGCATTGCGGCTGCTGGATTGGCACGAGGTCTACGAGCCGTTCCCGAAGGACAAGCTCGAGACGCAGGCGAGTCGCTGCATGGATTGCGGTATCCCGTTCTGCCACAACGGTTGCCCGCTGGGGAACCTGATCCCCGAGTGGAACGATCTGATCACCAAGGGCAACTGGCGCGATGCGCTCGAGCGACTGCACGCGACGAACAACTTCCCGGACTTCACCGGGCGGCTGTGCCCCGCGCCGTGTGAGGCCTCGTGCGTGCTCGGGATCAACCAGGATCCGGTCACCATCAAGCAGGTCGAGTTCGAGATCATCGACCACGCCTTCGACGAGGGCTGGGTCACCCCGCTGCCGCCGTCGGTGAAGACCGGCAAGAAGGTCGCCGTCATCGGTTCCGGTCCGGCGGGCCTGGCCGCGGCGCAGCAGCTGACCCGGGCGGGCCACGCGGTCACCGTGTTCGAGCGCGCCGACCGGATCGGCGGCCTGCTCCGCTACGGCATCCCCGAGTTCAAGATGGAGAAGCGGCACATCGACCGCCGTCTCGAGCAGATGGAGGCCGAGGGCACCGAGTTCCGCACCGGCGTGAACGTCGGCGTGGACGTCACCGTCGACCAGCTGCGCGCCGACTACGACGCGGTGGTGCTGGCGATCGGTTCGACCATCGGTCGTGACCTGCCGATTCCGGGCCGTGAACTGGACGGCATCCACCAGGCGATGGAGTTCCTGCCGATCGCCAACCACGTCCAGCAGGGTGATCTGGCCGAGCCGACGATCACCGCCGCGGGCAAGAAGGTCGTCATCATCGGCGGCGGCGACACCGGCGCGGACTGCCTGGGCACCAGCCACCGGCAGGGCGCCGAGGTCGTGCATCAGTTCGAGATCATGCCGCGGCCGCCGGAGACGCGTGCCGAGCAGACCCCGTGGCCGACCTACCCGCTGATGTACCGCGTGTCCTCGGCCCACGAGGAGGGTGGCGAGCGGGTGTTCTCGGTCAACACCGAGCAGTTCGTCGGTGTGGATGGCCACGTCACCGGACTGAAGGCCCACGAGGTCCAGATGGTCGCCGGCAAGTTCGAGAAGGTCGAGGGCTCGGACTTCGAGCTCGAGGCGGACCTGGTGCTGCTGGCCATGGGCTTCGTCGGCCCGCAGCGTGAGGGCCTGGTCGATTCGCTCGGCGTCGAGCTCAACGAGCGGGGCAACGTCGCCCGCTCGAGTGAGTGGCAGACCAGCGTCGACGGCGTGTTCGTCGCCGGTGACGCGGGCCGCGGCCAGTCGCTGATCGTGTGGGCGATCGCCGAGGGCCGGTCGGCCGCGGCGTCCGTCGACAAGTTCCTGATGGGCACCACCGCGCTGCCGGCGCCGGTGGAGACCACCACGATGCCCCAGCGGTAGCTCCTCGGGGCGGTATCCGGAACCATGTCTGTGCGCGGTCGGTGTGATGCCGGCCGCGCACAGGCGTTCGCGGAGCGGGATTCCTTTACTCTCTGTGCATCTGCGTGACATACGGTGCTGGCAAGATTCAGCTGCCGGAATCCCGCGTTGGGGCGGGCGACGAAGAATTGGGGGCAACCACATGTTGCTGAGGAAGTCGATGGCGATCGTCGCGGCTGCGGGCGCGGCGCTGGTCGGGAGCATTGTCGGTACGGGCGCCACCGTCGGCACCGGGGTGGCGCAGGCCGCGCCCTCCTGCCCGAGCCTGTATGTTGTCGCGATCCCCGGCACGTGGGAGACCTCCGATCACCCGTCCGGGGGTGCCGACCGCGGCATGTTGCTCCCGGTCACCGACAATCTGCCGTCCTCGGTCCGCGTCGACTACGTGACCTATCCGGCCACGGCCTTCCCGTGGGAGGGGGACGTCTACGGCGCGTCCAAGCGGCAGGCCGTCCGCAACGGGCGCGGGATGATCGCGGCGATGGCCAAGAGGTGCCCCGGCACTCGCTACGGCATCGTCGGGTACAGCCAGGGCGCGGACGCGGCGGGCGATCTCGCCGCGGAGATCGGCACGGGCACCGGCGTGGTCCCGCCGAACAAGGTCGCCGCGGTGGGCCTGATCTCGGATCCGCGCCGCTCGCCGACCGACGCACTCGTCGGCCCGCCGGTGGGCGGTGCCGGTGCGACCGGACCGCGCCCGGGTGGGTTCGGCTGGGTGTCCCCGAACGTGCGCACCATCTGCGCGCCGGGCGACTTGTACTGCGCGGCACCGCAGAACGACTTCGTCGGCCGGATTGCCGGATTCGTCGTGCAGAACTCCGATCCCGGATCCTCGGACAAGAAGGGTTACGCGCCCGAGGCGGCGCCGATCATCGGCGACCTGACCAAGGACGGCGGACTGTCGACGCTGCAGCATCAGCTGACCGAGCCGAACAATGTCGCCCGCGGCAAGATGTTCGAGAACTTCCTTCAGTCCGGCGTGCACCAGGACTACCGCAGCTACGCGATCAACGGGTCGGGCGAGTCCGCGACGACCTGGATGCACGACTGGTTCGCCTCGAAGGCCTGACGCGCGCGACCCCCGCGGTCAGCGCGGGATGTCGCGCATGTGTCCGGTCTCGTTGACCGAGGCGACCTTGCGGGTTCCGTTGCGCGAGATCAGCACCCGACTCAGCGAGACGTACTCGAGGGGGAAGGTGAGCGGCCGGGCGAGGTCGAGCAGTTGCTGCAGGTACACGTTGATGACGCCGCCGTGGCTGACCACGGCTATGGTCTGGTCGTGAGCGTGGTCGTCGACCAGCCGCTGCATCGCCGCGGTCACCCGGGCGGTGAACGCGACCGGATCGGCGAAGTCGGGGATGTACCCGGCCATGATCCGGGCGTACGCCTCGGGATGCGCGGCCCGGGCCTCGTGGATCGGCACGTAGTTGCGTTGCCCGGCGTCGTATTCGGCGAGGTCGGGGTCGACGGCGACCTCCAGCCCGAGCGCGTCGGCGAGCGGCTGTGCGGTCTGCCGGGCCCGGAGCATCGGGCTGCTGACGATCGCGGACACGTCGTACTCGGCCAGGGCTTCGGGAATGCGCTGCGCCTGCAGCCTGCCCAGCTCGGTCAGCGCCGGGTCGGCTCCGCCGGCGACCTGTTCGACTCGCTGCGGAAGGGCATGACGGATCAGGAGAAGCTGCACGAAGCGACCGTAGACCAGCGGACCGCAACTATGGCACCGGTGGTCGTTCGATCGGCTAGCATCCGAAATGCCGGGGCGACAGCCTCTGCCGCCCGGGCATCCTGGTGATTCTCGGTGCTGGCGGACAGGACACGCAGATGAGCAGATTTTCGGAAGCCTTCGGTCGCGGCGAGAACGGGCCCGGCACGATCCAGCGCAACGTCGCCGACCGCACCATCCTCACCGTGCTCGTGATCGTCGCGGCGGTGGCGGCGGTGCTGATCGGTATCGGCGCGTGGCTGGTGTCGGCGAACGTGTCGACCCCCCGTCCCGCACTGACCGCCTACTCGGACGGGACGGCCGTGACCGTGCATCCGGTGCGGTACTGCGAGCAGGGGCAGCGATGCGATCGGGGTGGATCCCCCGCGGTGCTGAACGTGCGTCAGGATCCGGTGCAGTTGTCGGTGCCGAACGACGTGTCCGGCAACAGCTGGGTGCTCGAGTCCACGTACATCGACCCCACCGCCCCGCGGGGAGCCGCCACCCACACGACCGTGTACACCGCGAACAGCCGTACCGCGGTGACCATCCCGGCCTACGGCGCACTCGGTGGCCGGCTGGCCCGGGTCGAGGTGCGGCTGCCGGAGCGTCTCCCGAACGGGAACATCGCCGACCGGGCCGTCTGGGCCCTCGACGTCCCGTTGGTGCACCGCTGAGGTCGTCTGTGGACACCGCGATGGCTCAGCCGCTGCCGACGAGGCACCCGCAGCGGCCGCGCCCGGTGCCGCCGGCGATCCGGCTCTTCGCGCTCGCGCTCGGACTGCGCGAGCCCGACGCCGCGGAGTTCCGGCGTCTCGGCGAGTGCCTGCTGGTGGCGGACGCGCCTGCGGACCGGCTGGTGGACTGGATGCACACCGTCGGGATGTCGCGGTCGCGGCCGATGTTCGAGCAGGCGCTGCGCGAGGGCGTCGACAGCGTCGGTGAGCTGCGGCCGGGTGACGCACCGTTGCGCGCGTTCTTCGCCGAGGTCGAGACCGTCCCCGACTGGGTCGACCGGGACCGGCTGCGGTCCGCGGCGCGGGTGATGCGCAGCGGTGGGGCCGACGGTCTGTACATCGCGCGTGACGTCGCGCTGCTCGGTGGCTACATGTTCGCCGGCTTCAATCAGACGCTGCTGCGGACGGGTGCACTGGAGAAAGGCTCCAACAAGCGTTTCGCGGAGACGTCCCAGTGGGCGATCGACGTGATCTCGGACGGGGGACTGGAGCCGGGTGGGGTCGGGTATCGCTCGACGGTCCGGGTGCGGCTCATCCACGCGATGGTCCGGCGGCACATCGCCTCGATGGATGACTGGGACGCGAGCGCATGGGGCGTGCCGATCAACCAGACCGACATGGCCGCGACCCTCGTGGGGGCGCTCGTCGCACCGACCGTTGGCGGCGTCGGCATGGGAATCGTCAACCGCCCGAACGAGTACGAGGCGGTCGCGCACCTGACCCGCTATGTCGGGTGGCTGATCGGCGTGCAGGACGAGTTCCTGCCGACAAGCTTCCGGGACGCGATCCGGGTGCTGCTGCACACCTCGTGTGCGCTCTCGACCCCGGACGCGACGACGCGGCAACTCGCGATGCCGATGGTCGAGGATCCGCTGTCGTGGCACTACCGGACGCTGCCCGGTTTGCGCCGGTGGTTGGCGCGTTCACAGCATCTCGGTATCACCGGCGCGTTCCTCGGCCCACGCGCGATGCGCGTGCTGGGACTGCCGGTGCTGACGGTGCCGTGGTACCCGCTGATCCGGACGCCGGTCAACGCGGTCCGCTCGGCTGCCGCGCTGCTGCCCGGCGGGCGGGGCCGGGCAGCGGAGCGCGGCAGACGCGAGCAGGCGTCGTTCATGCGGACGATGACCGGCGTGGGTGGCTGAAGCCGCTGCTACTTCCGCTTCTCCCGCAGCACGTCTCGACGGGTGCGGTACTGCTCCTCGGTGATCTCGCCGCGTGCGAACAGGTCGGCGAGGGTCGATTCGCCGCCGCGTCCGGTGCAGCCGAGCCGGCGGCGGCGCAGCATCACGAAGAACGCGATGACCGCGATCCAGAACAGGATCGGGAAGATGACGAACCACGGGCCGGGCCCCCAGCCGTGGCGATAGCAGGTGTCCGCCAACAGGGCGGTGGTGGTCGGGTCGGCGATGAGTGTGTTCATGGGTTCAGCGTGCCGCCCGACGGGTACCGCCGAATCGGCCGCGAGGCGGCACTCGCGTTACGTCCCGAGACGTACCCGTGCGGCCGCGAACTGCTCCGCCAGGTCCCCGGACCATCGGGACCACAGCCGTTCGTGAGCGGGGTCGCGCGTGCCCTGATGCTGCACGATCACCCGGGTGTGCCCGTCGACCTCACGCAGCGTGATGCAGACCTCGGTTGTCAGACCACTTCGCTCGGTCCAGGTGAACCGCAGCAGTTCCCGCGAGATCACCTCGAGGACCGTTCCGACCACCTCGCCGCGGGAACTGCTTTCGCTGTCCTCGACTTCCCTGCCCTCCAGATCGGCGTCCACCGGACCGTCTTCGAGCCAGAGGTAGTTGAACTCGCCGTCTACCACCGGGTCCAGGATCACCGGCGCCCACCAGCGTCGCACGCGAGGATCGGTCAGGGCTTCCCAGACCTGCTCGGCATGCGCGGGCAACCGGACCTCCTGGATGATCACGTCCGCCGCACGTCCGGCGTTCCCGCTCTGCGAGGCGGCCTCTGGCGACAGCAGAACCGCCGCCGGCTTGCCGTAGTGGGTCAAGATGATGCGCTCGCCCCCGAACCGGACTCGTGCCACCAGCTCGGTCAATTGGTCGCGAGCCCGGGTGAGTGGGACTGATCGGTCGGTCATGATGTTCCCCCGTCGTGATGCGATTCTCCTTGGGTGCCGGGATGCTGCCACCGGGGTACGACATGTCGTCCGTTCACCACAGTTCCAACACTGCCCACAGTTCCAACACTGCCCACAGTTCCAACACTGCCCACAGTTCCAACACTGCCCACAGTTCCAACACTTCGAACTCTGTGAACTGTGCGCAGAGTTCGCATGTTGGGCGCGCCGCGACACACGGTGCCGCCGGGCGTCTCCGGGATTCGACGCTCGTGCCAGGTCACTCCTGCCAGCGCGGCCGGACCAGTCCGGATTCGTACGCGAGCACCACCAGTTGGGTGCGGTCGCGGGCGCCGAGCTTGAGCAGGATGCGCGACACGTGGGTGCGCGCGGTCGCGGGACTGAGCACCAGCCGTTCGGCGATCTCCTCGTTCGACAGGCCCTCGGCAACCAGTCCCATCACTTCGCGCTCACGCTCGGTGAGCACGGCGAGCGCATCGCGGTCCGGTCCCGGCCGGGTACGGGTCGCGAACTCGGCGATCAGCCGCCGGGTCACCCCGGGCGACAGCAGCGCCTCGCCCTCGGCCGCCACCCGCACGGCGCGGACCAGCTCGGCGGGCTCGGTGTGCTTGACCAGGAAGCCGATCGCGCCCGCCCGCAACGCCTCGAAGACGTACTCGTCCAGCTCGAAGGTCGTGAGCACCACGACCTTGACGGACTGAGTGCGCGGGTCGGCGGCGATGCGGCGGGTGGCCTCGATCCCGTCGAGGACCGGCATGCGGATGTCCATCAGCGCCACGTCCGGCAGCAGCCGTCCACACAGTGCGACCGCCTCGGCGCCGTCGACCGCCTCGCCGACGACCTCGATGTCGTCCTGCGCAGAGAGCAGGGCGGCGAACCCGGCGCGCACGAGGGTCTGGTCGTCGGCGATCACCACTCGAACGGTCATGCGTCGTCCTCCGGTCGTCGATCACCGACGGGCAGCGTCGCGCGCACGCGGAAGCCGCCGGTGGGCAGGGGAGCGGCCGTGCAGTCGCCGCCGAGCGCCCGGGCGCGTTCGCGCATGCCGGGGATCCCGTTGCCGCCGCGCATGTCCGGCGACGCCACGAACCCGCCCGCGTCGTCGACCTGGACGGCCAGCTCCGCCGGGCCGTACGTGAGGGTCACGGTGGCGGCGCCGCCGGAATGCCGGGCCACGTTGGTCAGCGCCTCCCGCACGATCCGGTCCGCCGCGAGGTTCACCCGGCTCGGCAGCGGGCGGGGCGTGCCGACCACGCGCACGCTCACCTCGACACCTGCGGCCCGCGCCGGCGCGACCAACTCGTCCGGTTCCAGCGCTGTCGGGACGGGAGTACGTGGCGCGTCGAGTTCGCCCGAGCGGATCGAGTCGAGCACGTCGTGCACCTCGACCAGCGCGTCACGGCTGGCGGCCTTGATCGCCGCCAGGGCGCGGCGGGCCTGCTCGGTGTCGCGATCGAACAACTCCAGCGCCACCCCCGACTGCACGTTGATCAGCGAGAGGCTGTGGCCCACCACGTCGTGCAGTTCCCGCGCGATGACCAGTCGTTCCTCGGTGGCCTGCCGCCGCCGCTCCTCTTCCGCGGTCCGGGCCCGTTCGTGGGCGCGCAGTCGCCTGGTGCGGATCACCGTCCGGCGCTGCCGGATCAGCTCGGCGGCCGCGGTGAGGACCAGCAGCCAGGCCGCGACGCCGAGCGCCATCGATGCCGACGGCAGCTCCTGGGAACGCGCCGCCGGGACCGCCCAGACGACGATCACGTACCCCAGGGCCAGCACCGAGTACGGCACCGCCCGCGACCCGGCGGAGGCCGCGGTCAGGAAGGCGACCACCAGCGCGAGGAACACCGGCCCATAGGGGAATCCGGCGAACAGATACGCCACCGTCACCGCGAAGACCGCCGTCAGCACCGCGATCGGGTACCGGCGTCGCCAGTACAGCGCCACCGGTCCCGCCACGAGCAGCGCGTATCCGAGCCAGTTCAGATGGGTGTGCGCCAGTGGCTGATGGCGATCCGCCATGGTGCTGCCTGCCAGCTGCACCACCACCAGCACCACGACCACGGTGAGGTCGACCGACACGAGGTGGCCTCGTTGGCCCGCGCGCACCCGGCCGTCACCCACCATGTCTGCACCGTATCCCGGTCCGGCCGCCGGCGGCGTCCGTCCCGGCGCGTACCGCGCAGTGCTACCGGAGGCGTACTGGCCACCGAATGCACAGTGCCACCGGAGGGATGGCCGGGCGCGCACGGTTTCACGTGGAACCAGACATTTCGCCCCCGGCGGCCGCTTACCTCGGCTTGGCCAGCGGGAACGGCAGCGTCTCGCGGATGCTCATGCCGGTCACCAGCATGATCACCCGGTCGACGCCCATGCCGAGACCGCCGGTCGGCGGCATCGCGTGCTCCAGCGCCTGCAGGAAGTCCTCGTCCAGTTCCATCGCCTCGGGGTCGCCGCCGGCCGCCAGCAGCGACTGCTCGGTGAGCCTGCGCCGCTGGTCGATCGGGTCGGTCAGCTCGCTGTAGGCGGTACCGAGTTCGACGCCGTAGGCGACCAGGTCCCAGCGTTCGGCGACCCCGGGCACGCTGCGGTGCGGCCGGGTCAGCGGGGAGACCGAGATCGGGAAGTCCTTGTAGAACGTGGGCGCCTGGGTGTGCTCCTCGACGAGACGCTCGTACATCTCGAGCACCACGGCGCCGGCATCCCAGGTGGACTGGTAGGGCACCCCGGCCGCGGTCGCGTATCGCCGCAGTTCCCGCAGCCCGGTCTCCGGGCCGATGTCCTCGCCGAGCGCCTCGGACACCGCGCGGTGCACGGTCTTGACCGGCCACTCGCCCGAGATGTCCACCGGTGTCAGCGTGCCGTCCGGTCCCGGGCGCATCACCACGCACGCGCCGTTCGCGGCGACCGCCGCCTTCTGGATCAGCTCACGGCAGGTCACCCGCATGCGTTCGTAGTCCGAATGCGCCTCGTACGCCTCGAGAATCGTGAATTCGGGATTGTGGCTGAAGTCGACACCCTCGTTTCGGAAGGTGCGGCCCAGCTCGAAGACCTTCTCCATGCCGCCGACGCACAGGCGCTTGAGGTACAGCTCCGGCGCGATCCGCAGGTACAGGTCCAGGTCGTAGGCGTTGATGTGGGTGGTGAACGGGCGTGCGTTCGCGCCGCCGTGCACCTGCTGCAGGATGGGGGTCTCCACCTCGAGGTAGCCGAGGGCGGTCAGCGACTCGCGCAGCGACCGCAGCACGGCGCTGCGTGACCGCGTGACCGCGCGCGTCTGCTCACTGATCGCCAGGTCCACATACCGCTGCCGGACCCGGGCCTCCGGGTCGGTCAGGCCGCGGTACTTGTCCGGCAGCGGGTGCAGGCACTTGCCGTTCATCCTCCAGTCGCGCACCAGCAGCGACAGCTCACCGCTGCGGCTGCGGCCCAGCGAGCCGCTGACCTGCATCAGGTCTCCCAGGTCGAACTGTGAGCCGAACCGGTCCATCGCGACCGCCCCGACCACCGAGCGGTCGATGAGCAACTGGAGGTCGCCGGACCAGTCCCGCAGCAGCGCGAAGATCACGCCACCGTGGTCGCGGATGCGCAGCAGCCGGCCGGCGACCCGGACCGTCGTGCCCGGAGGGGCGTTGCGCGCCTGCTCGACCGTGTGCGTCGGCGGATAGGCGACCGGGTACGGATCCATGCCGGCGGCCGCCATGCGCTGGGCCTTGTTCAGCCGGACCTTGACCTGGTCGGGTCGGCGGATCGTCGGCTGGCTCGCCGCGATCTCGCCGGCTGCGGCCTCCGGGCTGGTGAGGTCGGGCGCGCTGCCGTCGGCGTGAAGCAACCCCGACTCGGCGAGGCGTTCGGGCACCGCACTGTGCAATCCGGTGTGCTGCTGGATGTCCCGCCGGCGTCCGGGCAGCATGATGAAGCCCTCGGCGATCCCCGACGCGATCGAGATCCGCGGCAGCATCCGGTTCTCGGCGAAGCACAGGTACCGCGGCTTCCACTCGGGCCGGTACTTCAGATTCGAGCGGTACAAGGTCTCGAGCTGCCACCACCGGGAGAAGAAGAGCAGCACCGACCGCCAGAACCGCAGCACCGGCCCGGCACCGATGCGGGCGCCCTCCTCGAAGGTCGAGCGGAACATCGCGAAGTTCAGCGAGATCTGGGTGATGCCGTGCTGCTCCGAGGTGCCGGCCAGCTCGGTGACCATGAACTCGATGACGCCGTTGGGGGCCGACGGGCTGCGTCGCATCACGTCCAGCGAGACGCCGGTGCGGCCGAACGGGACCAGCGAGAGCATGCCGACGACCTCGCGGTTGCCGTCCCCGCCGTCCTGGATCGCCTCGATGAGCAGGCAGTCGCCGTCGGACGGGTCGCCGAGCCGGCCCAGTGCCATCGAGAATCCGCGCTCGGTCTCGGTGTCGCGCCACTCGTCGGCCCGGCGGACCACCTGCTCCATCTCGTCGGCCGGGATGTCGCGGTGCCGCCGGATGCGGGCGGTGACCCCGGACCGCTGCACCCGGGTGACGGCCTGGCGGACCGGGCGCATCTCGCGGCCGGCCAGGCTGAACCCGCGGGTGTGCAGGATCGCCTCGTCGCCGAGTTCGAGCGCGGTCAGCCCGAACCGGTCGTAGACCTCGGCCCCGGCCTTGCTCGCGCCCATCACCGCGGGCGCCCAGCCGTACTGCGAGGCCAACGCCAGCCACGCCTCGACCGCGTGCGGCCACGCCTCGGCGTCGCCGATCGGATCGCCGCTGGCCAGGCACACGCCGATCTCGACGCGGTAGGTGATGGCTGCCTTGCCACTGGGCGCGAACACGACCGCCTTGTCCCGCCGGGTCGCGAAGTAGCCGAGCGAGTCCGCGCCGCTGTAGCGCTCGAGCAGGCCGCGGATGGCGGACTCGTCGTTGCCGGTGAGCGCGTTGCTGGCACGCTGCGACCGGAACAGCACGATGGCGGCGGCGATCAGGGCCAGCGCGCCGAGGAACCCGAGCACGGTGTTGACGAACCCGTGCACGTGTCCGGAGAACACGTCCTTGTCGATGTTGCCGAAGATCACGACCCGGTTGAGCACCCATTCGAGACGCTCGTCGGCGGGGAGGGTGCCGGGGAACGCCTCGACCAGTCCCCAGCCGATGAGGGTGGCGACGGCCATGCCGGCGACGAGGGTGCCGAGTGCCTTGAGCAGAGCTCCGCGCCGGACCTTCGTGTAGAACTCGCGGTAGCTCGCGATCAGTACGCCGAGGACGACGAGGTGAAAGATCAACGCGCCCACGGCATTGCCGTTGTCGTGGTCGATCACGATGTCGGACACGTTGGCGAGCACGAACAGCAGCAGATAGAGGAACAGCAGCCACCAGGCGATCCGCTTGCGGGCAGCGATCGCCGCCGCGAGCAGGGCCAGTACGAATGCCCACGCGAAGCTCGTGTCCGGCGCGTCGAAGTAGTACTGGTCGACGTACTCGCGGGGCACCGTGGTCACGTGCCGGAACACCGGCGAGAGGCTGGACAGGAACGCGAGGATCGCAAAGAAGCCCAGCACCAGTCCGGCGATGTGCGGCACCTGGTGGAACCACCGCGTGCGCTGTGTCGCGACCGTCGGCTTCGCCTTGCGCGAGCCGGCCCCGGCACCATCGGACCCGGCACCGTCCGTACCGGCGCCATCGGACCCGGTGGAGGGGACGGAGTCGGACAACTCCGTGCTGGAGCGCATACGGGTCCTCTCGAGACGGGATGAATCGGCGACCCTGACGTTAGTACCTGAACCTGGCCGTTAGCCCTCGACGCACGGGCGCGGGATGATGATCCGATGAGTGCAGAGGGGTCCGTGCCCGAGGTGCCGATCAGGGACGAGTCGATCCGGCTCGGTCAATTCCTGAAACTGGCGAACCTGATCGATTCCGGCGCCGAGGCGAAGGGCGTGATCGCGGACGGTGAGGTCAGCGTCAACGGTGAGGTGGAGGCGCGGCGGGGACGGCAGCTGCTCGACGGCGACGTGGTCGAGATCGGCGGTGTCGCCGCGAGGGTGCGGTCGGAGCAGGGCTGACGCAGCCCGCCCACAGCGCTGCCGGTCTACAGCGGCAGTCCGCTTTCCAACAGGTCGACGGCCTCGAGCAGCGTGCTCAGGTTCCGCTCGTCGGTCGGGTCGACGATGGTGTCGGCGATGTGGAACACGACGCCGCTGACCGCGGCGATGAACACCCGCAGCCGCAGGTCGTCCACGCGCAGCCCGGTGTAGGCGGCGAAGAAATCGGTGATGGCCGAGATGGCCCGGTCGGATTCGAGTTGGTAGGCGGTGCGCAGCAGCGGCTCGTCGTGGATCAGCTGCTGACGTCGGGTGCTGCTGGCCCATTCGTCGGCGACCGCGATCCGGTAGTGCGTGGTGATCAGGTGCCGGATCAGGTCGAAGTGACCGAGCCCGGGTGGGATCGCGGCCAGGGCCGCGGTGCGCTGGTCGTCCAGGTCGTCGGCGATGACGACCTGTTCCTTCGACTGGAAGTAGCGGAAGAAGGTGGTGTGCGAGACCTCCGCCCGCGCCGCGATCTCCTCGACGGTCGTGCCCGCGTAGCCCTGCTGCGCGAACAATTCCATCGCGGCTGCACGGATCGCGGCGCGGGTGCGGGCTTTGTGCTGCTCGCGCAGCCCGCCCCGGCGCCCCCGGGTGGTGTCCGGGGGCGTCAGCGGCGTGGTCACGGTCACTCCTCCTGCCGACTCTGGTGGTGCGGTCAGCTGGGCGCGCCGACCGGCTCCGGACTGCCCGGATCCTGCGTGGCGACCTCCGGGATGCCCCGGTTGCGGACCGCCCCGCCCTCGATGTCGAAGTTCAGCACGAGCTTGTCCAGCCACTTCGGCAGGCGCCAGGCCCGGTCGCCGAGCATCGAGATCACCGCGGGCACCACCATCATCCGGATGATGAAGGCATCGAAGAAGACCGCGCCCGCCAGTGCGAACCCGAGCATCTTCGAGGTGGTGTCCGGCGCGAGCATGAACGCCGCGAACACGCTGATCATGATGATCGCGGCCGAGGTCACCACGCGGGCGCCGTGCCGGTATCCGGCGATGATCGCGTCCTTGGCGGACATGCCGTGGATGTACTCCTCGCGCATGCGGGTCACCAGGAACACCTGGTAGTCCATGGCGAGGCCGAACACCACGCCGATCAGGAAGATCGGCAGGAACGACAGGATCGGCTGGGTGTGGGTGATCAGCCCGAGCCACCCCTCCTGGAAGATCGCCACCGTCGCACCGAAGGTCGCGAGCACCGAGAAGATGAAGCCGAGCGTGCCGACCAGCGGCACCCAGATGGACCGGAACACCCCGATCATGATCAAGAAGGCCAGGCCGACGACGACCACCAGGTAGGGGATCAGCGCCTTGTCCAGCTTGGCCGACAGATCGGACATGATCGCGGTCTGGCCTCCGACATGCAGTTCCGCACCCTGCTGCGCCACGGTCGGCGCGAAGTCGCGGATCTGCTCCATCAGGTCGTGCGTGGCCGGCGACGACGGCGCGCTCTCCGGGATCACCGAGATCAGCGCGGTGTCGGCACCGACGTCCGGCCGGGGCGTGCCGTTGCCCATCCAGGTCAGTGTGGCGACGTTGGCGACGTCGGGCAGCTCCTTGATGTGCGCGACCGCCTCCTCCGCCGCCGGTGCGATGTTGCCCTCGTCCGTGTGCAGCACCGCCAGCAGCGGGCCGTTGATGCCCTCGCCGAATCCGCGCTGCAGCAGCGCCTGCGCCGGGGCCTCGTCGTCGCTGGACATCGACAGCCCCAACTCGAGCTTGGTCATCGGGATCGCGGCCACGATCAGCACGGCCAGTCCGGCCACGATGAACGGCAGCGGCCGCCGGGTCACCAGCCGGCCGAAGCGGACGCCGTTGGTCTCGGCGGTCTCCGACGGCTCGGCGTGCCGGATCCACGGGATCCGCGGCGCGAACGCGAACCGTCCGAAGGCGCCGAGCAGGGCCGGGATCAGGGTGAGCGCGGCCAGCACGGCGACCGCGACGGCGATGCCCGCGCCCGAGCCCATCTGGGTGATCAACGGGATGCCGACCACCATCAATGCGACGACGGCGATGATCACGGTCAGTCCGGCGAACACGACTGCGGTGCCGGCGGTTCCGACGGCACGTCCGGCCGCGTCCGCGCGGTCACCGCCGCGCTGCAACTCGCTGCGATAGCGCGAGACGATGAACAGCGCGTAGTCGATGGACACCGCGATGCCGAGCATCGTGACGATGCCGGTGGCCATCTGGTTGATCGACATGACCTCGGCGCCGAGGTTGAGCAGCATCATCGTCAGCCCGACCCCGACCAGGCCGGTGACCAGCGGGATGAACGCGGCGACCAGCGCGCCGAACGCCACGATCATCACCACGAACGCGATCGCGAAGCCGATCATCTCGGCCTGCCCGCCCGCCTCGTGCACCTGCATCAGCGACCCGGTGGCCGCGACCTGCAGGCCGTTGCCGTCATGGGCGGCGACGATGCTCTTGAGCTGGTTCATCTGGTCGACGGTCAGCTTCGTGACGTCGATGTTCTGGTGGACCTGGATCAGTCCGACCTTGCCGTGGTCGCCGAGCACCGAGGTGGCGAGCTGTGGCTGCACCTTGGCGACGACCAGCGGGTTGACGACCTTGTTCGGTGCGGTGAGGTCGGGCAGCTTGTGCAGGTCCGCGACCAGCGCGTCGATCTGCGCGGTGTGGCCGGCCAGACCGTCGTCGGCGGCGACCAGCACGCTCGTCGACGCCTGCTTCTGTTCGTCCATGACCTGCGGGAAGTACTTCTGGACCTGCGAAGTGGCGGTGCCGGAGTCGGTGCCCGGCAGGTCGAAGTCGTTGGCGAACTTGGGTTGCAGCGCGCCGACCAGGCCGGCGACCGTCAGCAGCGCGGCCAGCCATGCGGCGATCACCCACCACTTGCGTCGGTAGCAGAACCTGCCGACGCGGAACAACAACGACGCCATCGTGATCCTCTCCGGTCCGTCAGCCGTGCGGCCGACCCGGTAGCCGCAAAGTGTTAGTGACTACCACCTTTCCTGGGTACCGGCGAGTAGGTGCGGCGGCAACGTCTGGCGGGAGATTGTGGGCAGCGTCTCGTTGTGGGGTATCGGCCGTCGGCTTCGGGCGGATCCGGGTCAGCGGCGGTGGCGGGCCGGGGTGGTGCCCTTCCAGCGGGTGAACGCGTGGATGAAGCTCGACGCCTCGGCATAGCCGAGTCGCAGCGCGATCTCGTCGACCGACAGCGCGCCGGTCGCCAGCAGTCGCTCGGCCAGCGCCTGGCGGACCTCGTCGCGCAGCGTGCGGTAGCTGGTGCCCTCGTCGGCCAGCCGTCGACGCAGCGTGCGGGTGCTCATGGCCAGTTCGGCCGCGACCCGCTCCATGTCGGCCGGGATGGTGTCGATCCGTATCAGCCGGTCGCGTACCTGCGCGGCGATCCCGGCCTGGTGCCGACGCTGGGCGAGCATGGCCCGGCACTGCTGCTCACACGCCGCGCGCGTCGCCCGGCTCGCCTGCGGCAGCGGGGCGCCGAGGATCGAGGCGTCGAAGGCCAGCACGTTTTGGTCGCGGCCGAACTGCGGTTCGATGCCGAACACCGCGGCGAACCGGTCGGCGTGGGGCGGCGCCGGGCAGCGCAACCGCATGGTCGACAGGGGGATGCCGCCGGGGTAGAAGTCGCCGACGACCGTGAAGATCGCCGCGAGGTCGCGTTCGAGCAGGAACTGCCTGACGTCCGCCGGGACGCGATCGTCGACGATGCGCGCGGTGACCACGTCGGCGCCGACCTCGACGACGGGCACACAGAAGGAGAACGTCAGGTCGAAGTAGCGCAGCGCGAAGGCGAGCGCGTCGCCGAACGTCGGGCTGGTCAAGCAGGCGTACCCGAAGATGCCGAAGGTGCTGACCCGGTAGCGCCGGCCCAACTCGAGGCCGATGCCGGCCCGGTCGCCGAGGTGGGCGAGCACGTTGCGCACGACCGTCAGTTCCTGGCCCGCCGTCACCTGCAGTTCGGGGTCGTCGAGGCGGTCCAGGGTCAGTCCCGTACCCAGCAGGGCGGCGCCGACGGGCATCCCGTGGTCGAGCGCGAACTGCGCGATCACGGCCACTCCGGTCCCGGATCGGGGGAAGTCGTGGTCGATGACGGAGGTCTCGAGCGTGGAGGCCATCCGGCCGAGTCTAGGGAGCCGGCGCCCGCCGTGGCCGAAAATGTCAATCACATGGCCGGTGGTGTCTGGTCGGCGGGCCACGACGGCGATAGCGTCGAGTCATGCTCGAAGTGCCAGGACCTGCGGAGTCGTCCCCGTCGGTGATCGTGATCGGCGCGGGGTTCGCCGGCATCGCCGCCGCCATCGAGTTGATCCGTGCGGGCCACGACGACGTGACGATCCTGGAGAAGTCCCCCGAGGTGGGCGGGGTGTGGCGCGAGAACACCTATCCGGGCGCCGGATGCGACGTTCCGTCGCCGTATTACAGCTTCTCGTTCGAGCCCCGGACCGACTGGCCGATGCGCTACTCGCTGCAACCGGACATCCTCGATTACATCGAGGACGTGGTCGCCGAGTACGGGTTGCTGCCGCGGATCCGGTTCGGCGTGGAGGTGCGGTCGGCGCGCTTCGACACCTGTGCCGGACTGTGGGTGGTGTCGGCCACCGACGGACGAGAGTTCCTGGCCCGCATGTTGATTCCCGCGACCGGACTGCTCTCGCGGCCCGCGATGCCGCGGATTCCGGGGATCGGCTCGTTCGAGGGCCCCGCGTTCCATTCGGCACGGTGGGACCACGACTGCGACCTGTCCGGCAAGCGGGTGGCGGTGATAGGCACCGGGGCCAGCGCCATCCAGTTCGTGCCGGCGATCCAGCCGCGGGTCGCCGAACTGACGCTGTTCCAACGGTCGGCGCAGTACATCCTGCCCAAACCCGACCGCGAATACCGACCCGTGCACCACCGTGCGTTCCGGGCGGTGCCGGCATTGCTGGCCACCGAGCGTCTGTTGTGGTGGACACTCGGCGAGACCTGGACGCGCGGCATCACCGGCATGCGTGGCAAGCGCGCCGTCAACGCCTTCGTCCGGCGGCGTGCCCTGCGGCACCTGCGCCGCCAGGTGCCCGACGCGCGCAAGCGTGCACAGCTCACACCGGACTACGAGATCGGTTGCAAGCGAGTCCTGTTCGCGAACACCTACTATCCCGCGGTGTGCGAGCCGAACGTGCGCATCGAGACCGCCGGCGTCGAGGAGATCACGCCGCGCGGGGTGCGCACCGCGGACGGGTTCGAGCACGAGGTGGACGTGATCATCTACGGCACCGGTTTCACCGCGCAGCAGCCCCTCGCCCCGATGCGGATCGAGGGGGTGGACGGGGTGAGCCTGCGTGACGACGTGTGGTCCGACGGCTCCCGCGCCTACCTCGGCATGACAGTGCCCGCGTTTCCCAACATGTTCGTCATGTACGGGCCCAACACGAATCTCGGCACCGGGTCGATCATCTACATGCTCGAGCGGCAAGCCCGGTACGTCGGGCAGGCCGCCGCGGTGCTCGCCGCCGCGCCGGAGAAGTACCTGGACGTGCGGGCCGACGTCGAACAGCGCTTCGACGACGAGATGCAGCAGCGTCTCGCCGGTACCGCCTGGGCGACCTGCACGAGTTGGTACCGGGCCGGTTCCGGGAGGATCTCGGCGAACTGGCCGGGGTTGGTGTCCGAGTACTCCCGCCGCACCAAGAGATTCGATCCGGCGGACTACGTCCTGCGCTCCGCCGGGGTTGTGAGTTCCCCCAAGCCTGTGCCCGGCGGCTGCGACGACCCGAAGCCGTCGCTACGCTACCGCGCATGACCCCGTCTCTTGTCGTGCCCGCAAGTCTCGGCCGCGCGGCCGCAGTGTTCGGTACCGCGGTTGTCGCGCTCGTGTTGGCCGCGATGTCGGCGCTGGCATGGCCGGGTGCCGCGCATGCCGCCACGTCGGGGCTGGAGTACTCGACCGACGGAGTCGCCTGGAGTGCTGTCGCGCCGCTGGGGACCGGTGGCGCCGTCGTGCTGGCTCCCGGTCAGGAGTCGACGACGACGCTGCAGGTGCGCAACACCTCGAACCAGATCACGAATGCGGGCTTCTTCCTCAAGAGTTACACGATGTCGCCGGGGTCGTCGGCCTACTTCCGTGCCGACGTGAACGGCGTCGCGGGCCAGACCAAGACGGCATCGCAAGGTCCGATCGCGTCGCCGAACGCGGTGCTCGCGTGGGTGCCGCTGAACCCGAACCAGTCGGCAACGGTGTCGCTGGTGGTGGGCGTGCCCTCCGGCGCCGCGCTGCCGAGCACCATCTCGGTGACGTGGGGAGTGGGCACGACCGGGTGCAGTCAGCCGGGGCTGGGCAGCTCCGGGGTGTCGCTGCAGTGCCTGGTCACCGGCGACCCGAGCAAGCTGCTGACCACGGGTTCGACCGGCGCATAGGCGCATTCGACAGTCTCCCGCAGTACCGCTGTCGTTCGTTCGATCGAATCTGGATCCAAATGGACGCTTGGGTCATAAATTGCCCCTAGGCTTCCGTCATGAACACGACTTCCACCCTCACCGCCGTGCCCCGGCGCCTGATCGCGGCGCTGGGTATGGCGGTTCTCGCGCTCGCACTCGCGGCCATGTCCGCGCTGACGACGCCCGGTGCGGCCCGCGCCGACACGCCGCCCGCCGCCGATCCCGCGCCCACGCTGCAGTTCTCGGCGGACGGCAAGACCTGGGGCGGCGCGAACCTCATCCCGTGGTCGCAGGACGCGCTCGTCCCCGGCCACGAGGTCACCACGACGTTCCAGGTCAAGAACATCTCCGGCAAGGAGGGCGACGTCTTCTTCTATGTCGGCAACTACAAGATCTCGACGGGCATGAAGGTCTCGCTGCGCGTGGATGTCAACGACGCCAAGGGAAAGCCGGTCGCGGTGACCGACGCCCGTGAGATCCAGCCCGGCACCCAGATGAACCTGGTCCACCTGAAGAACGGCCAGACAGCCAAGGTCTCGCTCGTGGTCGCGATGCCGGCGGACGCGGGCAACGAGACGCAGAACGGCACCATCGACCCTGACTGGGCGATCGACTTCGAGGCGACGCCGGGCAACGGCGGCGGCAACACCACGCCGCCGGCCGCGGGCAGCTCCGGATTCGGTTCGCTCACCGATTTGTTCGGCAAGCTGATCCCGACGGGCTCCTCGACCGGCTCGCTGGGCAAGTGAGACCGTAGCAACCAGAAACGCTGATGGGCGCTCCTCCGCCAGGGGGGCGCCCATCAGCGTTGTCGGGGTTACTTCCAGGCGTGCAGACGCGAGATGAGTCGCTCGTTCACCTCCGGCCAGTCCTCCGCGATGATCGAGAACATGACGTCGTCGCGGACGGTGCCGTCAGCACGCCGGTAGTGGCGTCGCAACGCCCCCTCGTACCGGGCGCCGAGACGCGCAATGGCCTGCTGCGAGCGATGGTTTCGGGTGTCGGTCTTGAGCTGGACCCGCCCGGCCTGCAGCGTCTCGAACGCGTGCCGGAGCAGCAGCCACTTGGCCTCGGGGTTCACCGCGGTGCCCCACACCTCGGGCGTGTACAGCGTGGCGCCGATCTCAAGCCGTGCATCGCGGACGTTCACGCCGAGGTACGACGTCATGCCGACGATCGAACCCGCCGGCAGGTCCCCGTGATCGCGCTGCAGCCGCACGGTCCAGGCGTGCCAGTCCAGACTCTCGGACCAGGCGGCGAGCATCTGTGACATCTCGTCGATCGTGGTCGCTCTGAAGGGGAGGTGCGCCCAGACGATGTCGTGATCGAGTTGCCGGAACAGGTCGGGGGCGTCTGACGCCGGATCGGCGGGCGTCAGGCACACGACGTCGCCGCTGAGCTCGGTGCGTGCGGGGATCGGCCAGTCCAGCTCCGGCCAGGGCACGTCGTTCGGTCGTGGATCCGACACGGGCTCAAAGCGATCCAGGTCGTCGATCGGTGTCATGCTGGAAGCATAGATGCAGCGGCGGGCGGACCCCGGTGCGGCACAGTGGTCTTGCGCATCGGGGTCCGCCCGTCGGCGGTGGATCAGATCAGCTGATCGAGCAGGTCGCGGTGTCGATGTTGCGGACCCCGCCGTTGCCGGTCACCGACAGGGTGCCGTCGCCTTCCGGGGTGAGGATGCGCTCGGCGGGGGAGACATCGGCCCGGCACACCTCTCCGCCGCCGTTCGAGATGACGACCTGGGCCGTGCCGCCGTCACTGGTCAGCTTGGCGCTCAAGTCCTTGCCGAGGGCGACCGCGGTGTCGGCGGGTTCGGTCGCCACCGGTGGCTCGGTGGTGGTGGTCGGTTCCGGAACTGTGGTGGTCGTCTCCGGAGTCACGGGCTTCGGGGCCTCGGTGGTCGTGGTGGCAGGGCTCGTGGGCGCGGCGGTCGTCGTGGCGGGGGCCGAGTCGTCCTCGGCGGTTCCTGTGGGAGCGATGGGTTGCGCCGCAGACTGACCGGACTGTGTGGGAACCGACTTGTCGGCGCCGGTGGTGGCCGGCGCACTCAGCGACCGGGCTTGCTCGGCGGGGCCTGACACCTTGGCCGACATCGCCTGAGCCTCCCCGGCAGTGGCATTGTTGGCCGTGGTGTTCGGCGGCGCATCTGTGCCGCTTTGTTGACCATCGGAGCAGTTGGTCCGGTACACCGTCGGCTGGTTCAGCTTCCAGCCGATCCAGTTGCTGGAGAACTCCTTGGTGACCCGGTTCACCGAGTAGATCCTGACAGTGAAGTCCCACCCGGTGTGCCGGCCGACATTGTTGCCGCTGACGGGGGTGAAGTACAGGCGGTCGCCGACGTTGAACGCGCTCGCGTCCTTCATGTCCTGCAGCGCGACCGTTCCGTCTTTCTGCACCACGAACATCTTGTAGTCGAACGCCTTGTTGACGTGTTGGATGCTGACCTGGGAGTCGTAGTTGGCAACCGCCAGATAGGTGCCGTTCTTGTAGGTGTCGCACCAGGCCGTATCCGATGCCGGCAGCACGTTCGCGGCCGCGGCGAGCGACCCCGAGGTCGCGGTGACGGCGTCGGTCGACGCCGCGCTGGTCCCGATCGCCTGGCCGGCGCCCAGGGCGGTGACGGCGACGGCACCTGCCGCCAGTAGTGCGCGCAGGCGGAAACGCCTCGACGGATCAGACATGGCTGTTCTCCTGTGCTTCCGAAAGCTCTTCGGCCGCAATGTCCTCGGCCTGGACGAGTGTTGGGGTTTTCTTGGTGGGTCGGTTCGGACCGAAGGCGAGCATCAACAGGGCCCCCGTGAGTGCGCCGCCGAGAAAGACCGCCGTCCCGCTCGACAGCCACGCGACGGCGTATCCCAGACCGGGCACGTGAAACAGAACCCGCTTGGCCTCGGTGATCGAATACGGCAGCGGATCGGACACTCGGTTGGCGTCGCCCTTGAGGGTGACCTGGGCGCCCCCACCGGTGGTCGGCTCGATCGCCACGACACGGTGGGTGATCGACGTGCCCCGGTCGTTCTCGACGCTGATGACGTCTCCGACGCGAATCTCCGAGGCCGGCACGGTCTTTGCCATGGCGAGTGCGCCGGTGCCGATCGCGGGTGCCATCGAGCCGGAGCGGAACACCAGCGGGGTGATCCCGAAGAGGAACGAGGCGGCCGCGGCGAGGATGCAGACGACCCCCGCCGCCGCCCCGACATTCAGTGCCACCTCACGCCACCGCGGCCACGGTTGCCTACGGCCCGCCTGAGTCGCCTCCGCAGTCGGCGTGTCTGTTGCTGCTCGCGACATCGTCAGGCCCCGATGGCGGCGAACTGGATGACGGCGCCAGACGACTTGCCCGACGCCGCCTTGGTCACCGCGTTGGACACCGCGACCTGGACACACACGGTCTCCTTGCCGGTGCTCGCCGGGAGCGGGCGGCCAGTGGTGATAAGGGGCTTCGACGTGCCGACCTGCAAAGTGGTCGAGCCGATCTTCGTACCGCCGGAACAGGTCTTGGCATTGCCCGATCCTGCTACCGTCGCGCCGCTGAACGCAGTCACCGTGAGGAAGGGTGCCAGGGTCGAGTCACCGGACGCGTTAGCCGACGCCGTGTAGGTGAACGCAGCGTCGCCGGTGTTCTGCACCTCGAGGGTCGCCGCTGTGGAATCCAGCGGCATCATGCCCGATGCGGTCAGCGAGGTGAACGAGTAGCTGGGACGTTGGCCACTCACCTTCATCTCGACGTTCTTCGCCGGAGCCGCAATCGTGAACGTGCCGGTGGTTGCGGTCGCGGTGTCGGACCACGCGGCGAGCGTGCCGATGGCGCCGAGGCCGAGGATCATCCCGAGGGACAGGACCGCACGAGTGCGGGTCCATCCGCTGCCGCCGGCCCGCGCCTTGCTGCGCTTTTCCTGCTGTTGAGACATCTGTGCTGCCCTACTTCGTTTCGGTGGTTTCTGCGGGCCCCACGGGCGAGGAGAAGTCCGTGTCGGCAGGGATCCGGTTGTCACGGTGACCGTCACAGTCGCTGTCACGCGAGCGTCGTGATCGGTCTCGGAAGCCGCCGGCGATCATCCACACTGCATAGATGGCCAAACCGCCACCGGCGAACTTGATCAGCGTCGCTCGTGAATCCGCCCCGCTGAAAAGGAGATTCACCCGTCCCAGGTAAGGCACCGCGTACCAGACGCGGCCCCGGATCTGCCCGGGCTCGAGTGCCCACGGGTCGCGCACGTTGTTGGCGTCGCCGCGGGTGTAGATGCGCCGCTCACCCTGTCCGTTGTAGAAGATGCCGTCGATCCGGTGGGTCACCACCTCGGCGTCACCCGACTGTGGCTGGAAGGTGATCACCTGGCCGGTCTGGAGCTGGTCCGCGGGTGTCGGCTTGACCACGATCAGCGTGCCCGGCGGCATCGTCGGCTCCATGGACCCGGTGAGCACCGTGAACGCGGTCGACCCGCTCAACCGCGGGACGACCACCATGGCCGCGAGCACGCCGACCATGACGGCGAGCAGCATCCACGAGGCGATGGTGCGGACCCACCACCACACGGTGGTCTGGTCGTCGTCTTCGGACGACTGCGCGCTCTTGCTGTGGCGACCCACGGCGGTGCTCATCGGTCGACCGCCGCCTGGAACGTGAACGTCGCGGTGCCCGACTGCCCGGCCGGGGCGTTCTGCGGCGCGGTCGCCTTGAGGCACAGCACCTGCGAGGCGCCCGGATCCACGTGCCGCGCCGCGAACGACGCCTGGGCCATGGTCCCGCTGTAGAGCTGGGTGCCCGGATCACCCGATGCGGCGCAGTCGGACTGCGATCCGACGACGGCGACCCGCAGATTCAGTGCCGGTGCGTTCGCGCCGTTGAGGGCCACCTGCTGGAGCTGGTAGCTCATCCCGACGTTGCCGGAGTTGTAGACGGGGAGTGCCTTTTGGACGCTGTCGCCGGGAGCCATGTTCGTCATCCCGAAGCCCGACAGGTCGAAGGCCTTGACGCCCTCGACACCCGCCGAGATGTCCAGCTTGCCGGCGGTCAGGGTGGCGCCCGGAAGGTTCGCGTCGGAACGCCACAGGGCGCCGGTCTGCTGGACGGAGGCGAACCCCACGGCCAGGACCGACGCCGCTGCAAGCGCCCACTTGTATTGGGACTTCACGGGTTCTCTTACTGAACCTGCTGAAGGGTCACCGTCGTGCCGGCGAGTGACGCCGACTTGCCGGCGCCGTCGGTGTTGCCGGTGTCGGACTTGAAGGTGATCGTCGCGCCTGCGTTGACGACCTGGTTGTTGTTGGCCGCGGTCAGGTTCGACAGGTCCACGTTCGAGGCCGGGGTCACATCGAGGTAGGTCCCGAGATCGCCGGAGAGTGCGCCACCGGTCGCGGTGATCTTGGCCTTGAGGTTGGTGCCCGACAGGCCCAGCTTGTACGAGCCGGTGTAGGTCACCGAGTCGCCCGGCACCAGCGTCACGGCGCCGATGTCCGGAATCGCGGCGCCCGGCGCGGCCGCAGTGCCCCACTTCCAGGTGCCGGCATCCTGCTGGGTGATCGACAGGCTACCGGCGGTCACCGAGCCGCCGCCCAGTGAGGGGCCGCTGCCCGTCCACGCGGCCATGGTGCCGGCGCCGCCGGCGAGGAGAACAGCAGCAGCACCGGCGGCGAGGGCGCCCTTGGTCGTCTTCTTCATTCTCGAACTCGTCTTTCGTCGTGGCCCACAGTTGGGTCAGGTAGGGGATCGGACTGCATCAGGTGCGCCCTCGGCGTGCGGGCTCGGTTACGTGACATCCGGGGATGAGCCGCGCCGGTGCGGAGGTGGCCAGAGACTGGTCAGACCGTCTGCCCGTGCGGTGCGCTCATATCTATCACCCGCGAGGCGTCGAGCCGAAGGGATTAGGACACATGTCCAGATGAATTAATCCTTTTGAACGACACCGGGTCTTCGGTGGGGAAGGCGTCCGAGGTGTCGACGGCCGCGCAGCCGTGCAGCGACGAGATCGTTACAGGCCGTGAGGCGTTTCTGTGGTGATTCACGGATGATGTGGGACCTGAGACAATTGCACGACCGTTCCAGATCCTCGTGCGCGTCGGAGCCGGTAGCTTCGCGCATCCGCGGAACGGCGCCGGTACCGTCCGGCCGCTCCGTTGTCCTGTCCGGTGTCGCCTCCCCGGTGCCGACCGGTTCAGCCCTGCTCGTACATCCCGTCGAACACCGAGGCGAAGTTCGCCGCCACCACCTTGCGCTTGATCTTCATCGTCGGCGTCAGCTCGCCGTCCTCCTGCGACAGTTCGCGCCCGGCGATCGCGAACTTCTTGACCTGTTCGGGCGGTGCGAGTTTCGCATTGGCGGCGTCGACCGCCTGCTGCACCAGCGTGCGCACCTCCGGATGCGTCGACAGTTCTGCAATCGAGTCGGGCAACCCTCGTTCGGCCGCCCACGGAAGTACCCGCTCGGGATCGAGCGTGACGAGGACGACCGGGTAGGGGCGGCGATCGCCGTACATGATCGCTTGGCTGATCCACGGCGAGAGCTTGAGGTCGTTCTCGAGGTTCGCCGGCGTCAAATTCTTGCCGCCGGAGGTGACGATGATGTCCTTCTTGCGTCCGATGATCGAGACGTACCCGTCCTCGTCGATAGCGGCGAGGTCGCCGGTGCGCAACCAGCCGTCCGCGACAGCGCCGAACGACTCGTCCTGCATCTTGTAGTAGCCGTGGAAGATGTTGGCGCCCTTCAACAGCAACTCGCCGTCATCGGCGAGCCGGGCTTGGACGCCGGGCAGCGGCCGGCCGACCGTGCCGAAGCGATGATGCTTGACGGTGTTCACCGTTGCGCCGGTGGAGGTCTCGGTCATGCCGAAACCCTCCATCAGCGGCACACCGCAGCCGTAGAAGAACTCGAGGATCTCACGCGCGATCGGGGCGGCGCCGGTGACGGCGAGATCGAGATTGCCGCCGAACAGATCTCGAACTGGTTGGAAAAGAACGGTATCCGCGGCATCGAACTGCGTCCGGACCTCGTCGCGAACCGTCTCGCTGGCCGCGTCCATGTCGCGCACCCGCACGCCGAGCTTCGCCGCAGCCAGGATCCGCTCACGCTCCGCATCCGGCTTCGACCCGACCGCGAGCGAATAGATCTTCTCGAACACCCGCGGTACGGAGGGCAGATGGGTGGGGTGGGTCTGCAGCACCTCGGTGATGATGCGCGCCGTGTCGCCGCCCCAGTATGCGATGGCGCCGCCGTGGTCGAACGTGTTCAGCTGGAACAGCAGCGCGAACGCGTGGGCGAGTGGCAGATACAGGTACAGGACGACGTCCTTGCCAGATGCAGATCCCTCCAACTCCTGAAGCTCGTTGTCCGAGTGCATCATCGCGCGGTAGTTCGCGTGGGTGAGCACGCAGCCCTTGGGCGGTCCGGTGGTGCCGGAGGTGTACATGAACACATACGGATCGGCCGGGTCGACGGCCAAGCTGCGCCGCCGTAGCTCCTCGGCACCGCGCGCCTTGCCCCGCCGGCGGATCTCCACGGCAGGGACGGCGCCGTCGGCAGTGCCGTCGAGGACGACGACCCATTCGAGCGCCGGCAACCGGTCGCGCACCGCGGCGATCTTCGCGACCTGCGCGGCGTTCTCGCAGACGATCCCGCGCGCCTCCGAGTTGCCGACCACCCACGCGCATTCGTCGGGCGCATTGGTCGGGTAGACGGACACGTGCACACCGCCGGCGGCGACGATCGCCAGGTGCGCGACCGACCATTCCGGCCGGGTACCGGCGAGGACGGCGACCCGGTCCCCGACGTCGAGACCCAGGTCGATCAGTCCGGCGCCGAATGCGTCCACCTGCTCTGCGAGTTCGCGGTAGGTCATCGTTTCCCACCGGTCGGGTTCACGCTGCCAGCGGGCGGCCGCCCGGTCTCCGTACGCCTCGGCCGCGCGGAAGGCGAGATCGGCGATCGTCTCGCCGGCAACTGTCTGGTTCATCCGCCGCTCCGTTGTGCCGGGCGACCGGTGTGCTCGCCCCGGCCGCGGTGCCGCGATGCTACGCCCGGCTGGACGACTCCGCGGCCGGAACGGCTGGTCGGAGGACTAGACGGCGCAGAACTCGTTGCCCTCGGGATCGCGCATGACCCACCAATGACCGGCGGGACCCTTGTCGATCTCGGCGACCCGCGTCGCCCCCAGGCCTTCGAGACGGGACACCAGCGCGTCGAGTCCGCCCGGCTCACCGTGGATGTCGAGGTGCAGGCGGTTCTTGCCGGACTTGGCCTCGGGCACGTCCTGGAACAGCAGGCGGCGCCCACGCCCGACACCGCTGTGCTGATCGAACGGGTCATCGGGATGCCGGATCGCCGCATAGCCGCGGAAGTTCTTGCACCCCCGATGTTCGGCGACGGCCTGCTCGGGGAGCTGTCCGGCGGCGAGCAACTGCTCGATCAGCGCACTGGGGTCCTCCACCTCGTAGTCGAGTGCGGCCGCCCAGAAGTCCGCGAGCGCGGCCGCATTCGCGGTGTCGATGACCAGCTTCCAGCTCAGAGCCATGCGACAGTCATAGCGAATCCTCCGGCGCGCTGCAGGGTGAGAGTTCCCGTACCGACACAACCCGTACCGCCTGGACCGGCTTCGGCTTGGCGCCGCAACTGACCGGACGCGGTGGCAGGGCCTCGGACTTCACATTCACTTCCCAGCGCCGGCCGTCACGGTGGGTGACGACGGGAATCGCGCCCGATTCGTCGACGACGAGGTCATCGATGCGCGACGAAACCCTCTCGCGCACAGTCATCTCCGCGACCTGACCCGATGGTGTCCAGCAACTTCGCCCGCGCAAGCCCTCGGCCGCCACCTCGCCGCGGCGCGCGGCCTCGACCGCCCGTGCACTGCCGGCGGTGTCGAGTCGTCCGTACGTGTACCCGGAGGGCAGCAGGATCAGCGACGGCGCGAACCGGTGACCACCGGTGTGCGAGCACTCCCACACGTCGGCCTCCAGGCCGGCCAGGTGCGCCGCGACCGGACGGCCCAGCACTGCGCAGCACTTGTCCCGCTTGCCGTGGGCGCACACCAGTGTCAACGGATCGGTGACTGTCTGGCCCAACCGCGGTGCGCCGCCGCGGATGCGATGAAGATCCAGATCCAGCAGCTCGGCCGGGTCGCCGACCTCCAGGCGCTCGCACCACGAGTTCTCGGGGTGCGAGTGGGCGAGGAACACGGTCCGCCGGCGCGGGGTGGTGTCGCCCCGTCCGGGGCGGCGAATGAGCATCAGCCGCACTCCCGCCCGCTTGGTGCGCACGGTCAGTTCTTCGGAGAGGTTTTCGCCCAACGCTTTTCCGTCGAGCACGTCGTGGCCCCACGCGCCGGGGTGTTCGAGCAGCACCCAGCCCGTCACGTGCGCGGCGGTGCCCGGCAGCGGCTCGTCGGCCGCGGAGAAGGCGGAGCAGGTCTGCGTCGGATCCACCGTCACAGGAAGCACTGACCTTCGCCGCGGTACGTCGGCACCGCGTCGATCACGTCGCCGCCGCGAACCAGGTGAACCTGGTTGAAACGCTCGAACAACTCGCCGGACTTCGCGTGCCGCAACCACACCCGGTCACCGATCTGCAACCGGGCGGCGGCGTCCCCGTGCAGTGGGGTCTGCACCTCGCCGGCGCCCTCCTCCTTGTCGAAGCGCAGTCCGGCCGGCAGCGCCGGGGTCGGCACCCGATCCGCGCCGGGGATGCCGCTGGCGATGTAGCCGCCGCCGAGCAGCGTGGCCATCGACGGCATCGGCTTTCGGACCACCGGCATCGCGAACGCGCACGCCGGTTCCAGCTGGAGCGACCGGTAGTTGTCGAACAACCTCGGGTCGAACAACCCTGAGCCGGCGGCCAATTCGGTCACGGCGCCGACCGCGGAAGTGCGCTGAAGGCTGCCGGTGCCGCCGCCGTTGATCAGCTCCAACGGGGGCTCGCCGTGCGCCGCGAGGGTCGATTGGACCGCGGCGATCACCGCCGGGAAGCGCTGCGCGATCTCCTTCATCGACGCGGCCTGCATCAGTCGCACCGCCAACTGGCGCAGCGGACGCCCGGGAACGATGTCGCCGACACCGGCGATGTGACCCTCGTAGCCGAGCATCGAGGTCAGCCGGACACCGTCGGTGCGGCAGACGAGTTCGGCCAATTCCGCTGCCTGGCGGGGTTCTCGGACCGGGGAGCGCTTCGGCCCGATCTTGGCCACGGTGCCCCCGAGTGGCCACCACCCAAGGTCCACCTCCAGGCACACCGGCACGACCGCACCGACGGATGCCGCTGCGGCGCCGATCAATTCGACGTGAGCAGGGTCGTCGACCAGCAGCCGGATGGTGGCGGACGAGGCCGCCACCTTCGCGAGGGCCGCGGTGTCCACGCTCGGGTAGGCGACGAGGATGTCGTCGATGCCGTGCTCGGCCAGGTGCAGCGCCTCGGCCGGGGTGAACGCCAGCACGCCCGCGAACCCCGGGTTGTTGTCGAGCACGTGCCGGATCAGTGCCGTGCAGCGGATCGACTTGGAGGCCAACCGGATCGGGAATCCGCCGGCGGCCTCCACCAGGAACCGTGCGTTCGCGTCGAGCGCGTCGAGGTCGACCGCGGCCAGCGGGGCCGGGTGCGCCGCCAGCGCCGCATCCAGCCGCCGCAGGCTCGAGGAGGTGCGCATGTCAGCCCTTCGCCACGTCGGGCAGGGCGTCGGCGGCTACGACCACCACGCCGTCGGGGTCGCTGAAGACGATCTCGCCCGGGTTGAACGTGACGCCTCCGAAGCTGACCGGGACGTTCTTCTCGCCGGAGCCGGTCTGGGTGCTCTTGCGCGGGTTGGTCCCCAGCGCCTTGATGCCGATGGCGAGGGTGCGCAGGATCGCCGAGTCGCGAACACCGCCGTTGATGATCACCCCGGACCATCCGTTGTTCACGCCGCGTCCGGCGATGACATCTCCGACCAGTGCGGTGTGCACGCTCGCGTCACCGTCGACGACCAGCACGCCGCCGTTGCCGGGCTCGCCGAGGGTCTGCTTGACCAGCAGGTTGTCCTGGAAGCACTTGATCGTGGTGACGGGGCCGGAGAACGCGGCCCGGGCGCCGAACTGGATGAACTGGGTGTCGCAGCTGCGGATGGACGGGCCGATCTCGTCGGCGAGGTCGGCGGTGGCCACGGTGGCGTCAGACATGAAGATTCCGTTCCTGCTCGCGTGCGGGGGACGTTTGTCAAGCCTAGTCTCGCTCGGTGTTCCGGGCGTGCGCGCCCGGCCGAAGCGTACGGTCGCCGTATGCGGTCGCAGGAGGCGCGCGCCCGGTTCGTGGCGGCCCGAGTGGGCCGTCTGGGGACCGTCGGTGCGGACGGCACCCCGCACCTGGTGCCGGTGGTGTTCGTACAGCTCAGCGATGCGGTGTACACCGCGGTGGACCACAAGCCCAAGACAACGCGGCGACTGCGCAGGCTCGAGGACGTCGCCGCGACCGGACGGGCGGGCCTCGTCGTCGACCACTACGAGGAGGATTGGACGGCGCTGTGGTGGGTGCGCGCCGACGGCGCCGCGGAGGTGATCGAGGCGGAGACGGCCGAGGGCGCGGTCGCGCTCGACGCGCTGGTCGCCAAGTACCCGCAGTACCGGGACCGCCGTCCGGCCGGACCGCTGATCGCTATCCGCGCGCTGCGGTGGAGGTGGTGGTCGGCGGGTTGTCCGGCGCCGGCGCCCGGAATAGCGTGAGATCACCCGGCGGTTGCCGGTCCACGCCCGGGAGGCTGGTCATGGGTCCCTGGTACAAGCTCTACTACCGCGTCGGATTCACCCCGTGGGAGCGTGCCGGTGCCCGCTTCGCCGCGGTGCTCGACGTGTTCCTCGCCCGTGAGGGGCTGACGCCCGGGCGGGCGCTGGACGTCGGGTGCGGGACGGGACGCCACGCGATAGAACTGGCGTCACGAGGATGGCAGGTCACCGGGCTGGACCGGGTTCCGCTGGCCCTCGAGCGGGCGCGGCGTCGCGCGGCCGCAGCGCAGGTCGACGTCACCTTCGTCGAGGCGGATGTGACGAACCTTCCGGCCGGTGTGGGGGACGGGTTCGACCTGGTCATCGACCTCGGCTGCTTCCACGGACTCGGTGTCGCCGAACGCGACGCCTATGGCCGCGGGCTCGACCTCGCCGCCAGTCCCGGCGCGAACCTGCTGATGTTCGCGTTCGCGCCGCAGCGCCTCCCCGGGCTGCTGCCTCGTGGCGTGTCGCGGGCGGACCTGGAGCGGGCGCTGTCGAACTGGACGGTCGCCGGCGAGTCCGCCGCCGACGTGACCTCGCTGCCGGCGATGCTCGGCAGAGCCGATCCGCACTGGTTCCATCTGGTTCACCGATGAACAGACGCGGTCCGGGTCGCGGTGAGCGTTATCCGGGCAGATGTGACAGACTGTAGGCGGTCGTAGTGTTTGTGTTTGTGTTAGCCCACGCTCGCAAATCCTGAATGTTGCGGGCGGATGATTTCTCCTTCACGGGATGTCCTCGCCGCCGAGTGACGCCGGCCCGGACGGTCGAGAACCGTTGACTGTCCGAATCGACGCAAGAACGAGGAGAAATTCCATGGCAGAAGGCACCGTGAAGTGGTTCAACGCTGAAAAGGGCTTCGGCTTCATCGCGCCCGACGACGGCAGCGCGGACGTGTTCGTCCACTACTCGGAGATCAAGACCAACGGCTTCCGCACCCTGGACGAGAACCAGCGGGTGACCTTCGAGGTCGGCCAGGGCACCAAGGGCCCGCAGGCCACCGGCGTCAGCCCGCTCTGATCTGAGCGCCCGCGGCCGGGGAGACCCGGTCGCGGTGCCGTTCGGCCCCGCCCGCGGGGCCGACAGCGATCCAACACGAAGGCCCTCGCTCCAAGGAGCGAGGGCCTTCGTCGTCGTGTGGGTGTCAGCCCGCGGAGTCGGCCTTGCGGGCGGCCTCCGTCGGCGCCTGCTTGCTGCTCGAACGCTGCAGGAAGTTCGGGAACAGCGAGATGAGGAACATCAGCAGCGTCCCGACGATCACCAGCGCGATCACGATGAAAACGACTGCGATGCCGAAACCGGCGCCGATGCTCTCCATGTGCCTTACCTCTCCACTGTCTCCACGATGCTGTGTAGTAGAGGCAGCGTACCGTCCGGGCGATCAGGCGCGGCCGACGGCCCTCACAGATGCGGTCGCGCGTTGGCGACGATCGCGTCGTGCACGTATCGGGCGAGGCCCGGGGCCACGTCGTCGTAGTGGGCGCGGAAGCGTTCGTCCGCCAGATACATCTCGGCCAGGCAGGTCTGCATCTGGTGCGAGCAGTCGTAGAACTGCCCGATCTGCGCGCGATGACGCTCGGCGAGTTCCCCGGCACGCGCGCCGTCCGCCGGTGCGCCGTCGGAGAGTGCGGCCGCGAAGTCGGCCTCGAGGGCGTCGGTCTCGGCCTTGATCCGCTGCCAGTCCGCCTTGGTGAACTTCGCGGTCCGGGACTGCGACTGTGCCCATGCGCCGGTGTCGCCCCAGCGCTCCTGTGCCTCCGCGGCGTACTCCTCGCCCGGCCAGTCGTCGCCGAAGATCTCGCGTTGCTCTTCGGGGGTGAGCTGGATGCCCATCTGTTTCGCCTCCATCATCTTCTCCACGGCCGTGGCCATCTGACGCAAACGATCGATCCGAGCCGTGAGCAGCCCGTGCTGCCGACGCAGGTGTGCCATCGCGTCGACGTCCGGATCGTCGAGGAGTCGTCCGATTTCCTCCAGCGCGAACCCCAATTCGCGGTATGTCAGCACCCGGTGCAACCGCTCGACGGCGGCCGCGTCGTACACCCGGTACCCCGCGCTGGTGCGGTCGCCGGGGGTCACCAGACCGATCTCGTCGTAGTGGTGCAGGGTGCGCACGCTGACGCCGACCAGTTCGGCGGTCGCGCCGACCGTCAGGGTCCTGTCGCTGTCGTTCACGTCTGCCACCGTGCAGCCTCCCGCCGCGTGAGGGTCAAGTATCAGCCGAAAACGAGCATCGCCGGGGACCGGTTCGCGGGGTGTGGATGCGACTACAGTCGGCTTCGAGGCCGATGTCGGGCGTTCGCGGGAGCGGTGGTCCGACGGGCACGACGAACTACCTGTAACCAGTAGTACTGTGTTGTCGACCACGCCTGTAGAGCTAGGGGAATGCCATGCCTGCGCCGTCCGCCGAGACCTTCGCCCGTCTCGCCGAATCGATCGCCATCCCGGAGGCCGCCCAGCGCCCCACCAAGCCCGTGATCGAGGTGTTCACCGGCCGCGAGTTGGCGACCGTTCCGGTCGGCACCGCGCAGGATGCGGTCGACGCGATCGCGCGGGCCCGGGTCGCGCAGCGGCAGTGGGCCCAGCGCACGCCCGCGCAGCGCGCCAAGATCTTCGATCGCTACTACACGTCGGTGCTCGAGAACCGCGATGCGCTGATGGACATGGCACAGGCGGAGACCGGCAAGTCCCGCGCGTCGGCGCTCGAAGAGGTCCTCGACATCGCGATGACCGCCCGTTACTACGCGCGCACGGCGCCGAAGCTGCTCGCCCCGCGGCGGGTCCAGGGCATGCTGCCCGGGCTGACGAAGACGGTGGTGCGACACCAGCCCAAGGGCGTGGTCGGCGTGATCTCGCCGTGGAACTACCCGATGACGCTGGCGGTCTCCGATGCGATCGCGGCGCTGATGGCGGGCAACGCGGTGGTGATCAAGCCGGACAGTCAGACCCCGTACTGCGCGCTGGCCTGCGCGGAACTGCTGTACCAGGCGGGACTGCCGCGCGAGCTGTTCGCGGTGGTGCCCGGTCCGGGTTCGGTGGTCGGCACCGCGATCGTGGAGAACACCGAGTACCTCATGTTCACCGGCTCGACCGCGACCGGCAAGACACTCGCCGAGCAGGCGGGGCGACGGCTGATCGGCTACTCGGCCGAACTCGGCGGCAAGAACCCGATGATCGTCACCGCCGGCGCGAACCTGAAGAAGGTCGCCGAGGCGGCGGTGCGGGCGTGCTTCTCCAACTCCGGCCAGCTGTGCATCTCGATCGAGCGGATCTACGTCGAGAAGTCGGTCGCCGACGAGTTCACCCGGGTGCTCGGCAAGCGGGTCGCGGACATGAAGCTCGGCGCCGGCTACGAGTTCGGCCCCGAGATGGGCAGCCTGATCTCCGTCGCGCAGGTCGAGACCGTCACCAAGCACGTCAACGACGCGGTCACCAAGGGGGCCACCGTCGTCACCGGCGGCAAGGCCCGCCCCGACCTGGGTCCGCTGTTCTTCGAACCGACCCTGCTGACCGGCGTGACCGAGGACATGGAGTGCGCGGCCAACGAGACCTTCGGGCCGCTGGTGTCGATCTATCCGGTCGACAACGTCGAGCAGGCCATCGCCAAGGCGAACGACACCGAGTACGGGCTCAACGCCAGCGTGTGGGCGGCGTCCACGTCCCAGGGCGAGGCGATCGCCGCGCGGATCCATGCCGGCACCGTCAACGTCAACGAGGGTTACGGCCCGACCTGGGGCAGCACCGGCGCGCCGATGGGCGGCATGGGCGTCTCCGGTGTGGGTCGTCGGCACGGCGCCGAGGGCCTGCTCAAATACACCGAGGCGCAGACGGTCGCGACCACGCGCGTGGTGAACCTCGGCGGACCGACCTGGATGCCGAACACGCTCTGGGCCAAGCTGATGCCGCACGCGATCAAGCTGCTGCGGTTCCTTCCCGGTCGCTGACAGGACCGGACTCCGGGCGCGGCCACACGGCAGATCGCCTGTGGCCGCGACCTTTTCGTATTCTCAGTCGCGCCCGCGCCGGCGCAGGATCAGCCAACCGACCACGAGGCCGCCGAGGATCGCCGCGATCACCTTCGGCATGATGTTGCTGTCGGGCGCCTCGTAGTCCTCGTAGGCCGGATGCGGGTGGATCGGCTGCGGCTCCTCCTCGGGCGCGTCCCGGACCGCGTCCGCGGCGTCCGACGCCGCCTCGGCCACGGACTCGGTCGCCTCGCTCGCTGCGCTCTCGACCTCGCGGGTGTTGTCGTCCTGCTCCGCCATGTGTCACTCCTCGCCCGGGTCGCACCCGTGTCTCGTCCCCATCGCCGATCGCGTCCCGTTCCATCATGCGCTGAGCAGGCTCGGATCAGGGCGGCTCGGCGGTGGGCTCGGACCGCGAGTACCGGTGTGTGATCACGCTCACGCGGTCATCCTCCACGTAATCATCCGCAAAGGCGTGTAAGCAGCGGTAAATCGTCCGCGCATGCGAGAGATCGGTTACCGTGTCGCAACGTCGCGGACACGGAGGTGACACGACCGCTTCAGAGGATGCAGAAAACGATCACTCGGCCGAAGGGGATGTGGACGCATGAAGATCCGGAAGTTCGCCACGACATCGGTGCTGCTGGTGGCGGCCATGGGGGCGGCGGCGGGAACCGCGAATGCGGCACCGTCACCGGCGGCCGCGAAGGACGCCGCCAACGTACTGCACTGGAACCTCGCGCGACAGGGCGATCACGTGGTCCTGCGAACCGACTCCGGCTCGTTGACCAGCGAGGACGGTCACCTGGTGGTGCGCAATGCCGCCGGCAATGCCGCCGCGGCGGTGCCGCTGGCGTACGCGGTCATCAGCGAGCCGGGCAAGGTGTTCCCGGTGGCTGCGCGCATCGACGACGACACCGCGACGCTGACGCCGAGCCGGACCGCCGACGCCGGGCTGTCCGCGAAGGTCCCGGGACTGCACCCGGCCGACCTGAACTCGGCGGTCGCGGCGGTCAAGGACCCGATCGGGCTGACCTCGCAGATCGGTGGGTTCGTCGGTGCGGCCGCGGGCATCGTCGGCGGCTGCGTGCTGGGGGCCGCGGCGGCCGGGGTGGTCTCGGCGCCCGCGGTCGAGTTGCTCGGCGCCGGACCACTGGCCGGCTGCGTGGGCGGGGCGCTGTTGCTCGGCACCACCGCGGGCTTGGCCGGCACCGCGATCGGTGGGCTGGGTGGCGTCGCGGCCAACGCGCAGCCGTTCCTGCAGAAGCTGAACGAGCCCGCCAAGCCGGCCAAGTAGCGCCGGCGCGATGGTCGCGAACGCGCGAACAACAGATAACAGACTGGTCAAACCTCGCCACCGGGCCGGGGAACGCGCCTAACGTCGTACCGTCGTTCCCCGGGCGCAACGGCGCCGCGGCGGTAGCCACACCGGTGAGAGGTGAGGCACGTGAGGCAGTCCACGCGTGTGTTGGCGGTGGCGTTCGCGCTGTCCGGCGGCCTGGCCGTCGCGGCATGCGGCAGTGCCGGTCCGTGGACCCCGCCCGCGCACCCCGCCGTGGTGTCGCTGCACCGCGGCGGGGCGGGCGGGTATTTGATCGATGGGGGCGGCAGCCCGCTGTACGTGTTCGCGCGGGACATCAACACGGTCTCGGTCTGCAACTGGACCTGCAGCGCGCGCTGGCTGCCGTTGACCACCGCGGGCTCCCCGGATGCCACCCTCGGTGTCGACGGCGACCTGCTCGGCACGACCGACCGTCAGGACGGCACGACACAGGTCACGTACCGCGGACATCCGCTGTATCGGCTGGTCGGCGACCGGGACCCGGACAGCGCCGCCGGTGCCGGCCGGCTCGAGTTCGGGGGCCGGTGGTGGCTGGTGTCTCCGGCGGGGGACGCCCTGACCGGCGGCGGTCCGGTGCCCCTGCCGCTGCGAGGCGCGTGACGGCGATCGTGGGCGCAGGGTCGGTCGGTCACCCCACGCGCTTGTGATGCCGCTCGGCGATCCGATGGAACTCCCCGGTCACCAGCGGGGACCTGCCGATCACGATCACCCCGGCGACGATCGCGATGATTCCGACGACCTGCCCGACGATCGCGGGAAGACTGGTGTTCACCCGCTCGTCGAACAGCATGATGCCGAGCGCGATCCCGACGACCGGTTCGACGGCGGTCTGCGCCGGCAGTGAGGCGGACAGCGGCGCCGCGGCGAAGGCCATCTGGGTGAAGGTCAGCCCGACGACGCCGAGCCCGATGACCGTGTAGGGGATCCAGCTGGTCAGCAGCGCGCCGATGCCGTGGGTGAGCAGGTGGTCCGCGGCCTGGGTCAGCGTGTCCTGCAGGCCGAACAGCATGCCCGCGGCGGTGGCCAGCAGTGCCGCCTCGGTGAGCGAGCCGAAGCGCTTGAACAGCAACACGATCACCAGCACCACCGCGAGGATCGACCCGAAGGCGGCCGCCCAGCCGATCATGTCGGCCGATTCCGGTGACCCGCCGTCGGGCCGTCCGGCGGCGACGAACAGTGCCAGACCCGCGACGAGGACCACCGCCCCGATCCCGTCGAGCAGTTGCATGCGCCGGCGGTGGTACAGCGCGGTCAACGGAAGCGCGAACAGCAGGGTGCTGGCGAGCAGCGGTTCGACGAGGGCGACGGCGCCCTGCGCGAAGGCGGCGGCGCTGGCGATCAGGCCGCCGATCATCGCGACGATGCCCGTGACCCAGAGCGGCCGCCGGAGCAGGTCGACGAGCAGATAGGGGGAGAAGCGCAGCGCGACCGGTTCCTCCTCGGCGGCGTGCTGTTGCAGCACGAACCCGATGGCGAGCAGTACCGCTGCCGTCAACCCGAGGACGTAGACCACGAACGTATTGTCCGCGCGTTACCCGCAAATGACCATGCACGAACATGGTCACCGGTGTTCGACGTGAGACGGTTCTGTTGGACAGCAAGCCAATACGTCGCGAATATCCGGCAATATGTGACTCACGGTATCAATAGTGTTATGTCGCCGCGCTTTTCGATTCTCGTATAGGCGATGACCTGGGTTTCGGCGTAAACGGTCGGCCGGTTGAAATGGCCACGGCCGGTGTGTAACTGGACGACAGCCCATCTCGATCATGCAATTTCGGACCGCTTGCGATGTTCTCGATTCCGACAACACGCCCAGCGGGGCGACGTAACGTCGTACCTGCCATCCCGAGCGGTTGAGAAGTGCAACATCAGCACCAGCACCCGACACCACAGCCGGAGGAGGGGTATTGGCCGGCACAACTGGTCGATCGATTTTCGTGGCGCGGGACGCCGACCGGTCCCCGTCGCCGCGCGAGCAGCCCGGTGATGAGGGGCTGCGGATCAAGGCGCGCAACGAGAACTTCCCCGTCGCGTCGGTTCTGCTCCCGCGCGCACACCGGCGCCACCTGACCGCGCTGTACGGGTTCGCGCGCACCGTCGACGACATCGGCGACGAGGCGCCCGGCAACCGCATGGCCCTGCTCGACCAGGCCGCCCACCAGCTCGACCGCATCTACTCCGGGCGGCTGACCCCCGAGTCGCCCTACCGTGAGCTCTCCGCCACGATCCGCGAGTGCGATCTGCCCCGCGGGCCCTTCGACCGGCTGATCCAGGCGAACCGTCAGGACCAGGTGGTCACCCGATACGCGACGTACGCGAACCTGCGTTCCTACTGCGCACTGTCCGCCGATCCGGTCGGCGAGCTGGTACTCGGCATCTTCGGCGCCGCGACCCCCGCGCGGATCGCACTCTCCGACCGGGTGTGCACGGCGTTGCAGCTGCTCGAACACGCGCAGGACGTCGGCGAGGACGCGACGGCCGGGCGGATCTACCTGCCCACCGAGGACCTGATGCGCTTCCGCGTCGACGAGGCGGACCTGCTCGCGCCGGCCGCGACCCGCGGCGTGCGGGCGCTGGTCGGGTTCGAGGTGCAGCGCGCGGTCCGCCTGCTGGACGAGGGCACCGCGCTGGTCGCATCGCTGCAGGGCTTCGCCAAGGTCGCCGTCGCCGGCTATGTCGCGGGCGGCCTGGCGACCGCCGAGGCCCTCGCCGCCGCGGAATTCGACGTGTTGGGACGCGATCCCAGGCCGGGCAGGCGCCGCACCGCGACGCTGGCGCTGGGTCTGTGGAGGGGGAGGCGATGAGTGCCGCGACGAGCACGACGAGCAACGTCGAGGAGGCCTATGAGCGCTGTCGGCAGATCACCGCGGCGGAGGCGAAGAACTTCTCGTACGGAATCCGGCTGCTGCCGCCGCCCAAACGCGCCGCCCTGAGCGCTGTGTACGCCTTCGCGCGGCGCATCGACGACATCGGCGACGGCGACCTGCCCGCCCCGCAGAAGCTGGTGGACCTCGAGCTGGCCCAGCAGCAACTGCGCGCGCTCGACGAGCACCCCGAGGATCCGGTGCTCACCGCACTGGCCGACGCGGCCCGCACGCAGGGCCTGCCGCTGGGCGCCTTCGACGAACTGATCGAGGGGTGCCGGGCCGATGTGCTGGGCACGCAGTACCGATCGTTCGCGGAACTGCACCACTACTGCCGGTGTGTGGCGGGGTCGATCGGGCGCCTGTCGTTGGCCGTGTTCGGCAGCCACGACCCCGACGGCGACAGCGATCTCGCCGACGCGCTGGGTGTCGCGCTGCAGCTGACCAACATCCTGCGGGACGTGCTCGAGGACCGGCGGGACGGCAGGATCTACCTGCCGGCCGACGAACTCGCCCAGTTCGGCTGCACCCTCGATCTGGACGATCGGGGCAACCTGTCCGACCCGCCGGAGCGGCTGCTGGCGCTGTTCGAGTACCAGGCCGCCCGCGCCGAGGAGTGGTACACGGTCGGCCTGCGGCTGCTGCCGCAACTGGACGGCCGCAGCCGCGCGTGCTGTGCTGCGATGGCGGGCATCTATCACCGGTTGTTGCGCCACATGGCGATTCGGCCGCACACCATCCTGACCGAACGGACCAGCCTGCCCGACCGCGAGAAGGTCGCGGTGGCGGTCGGCGCATTGGCGGGAGCGATGCGATGAACGGCAAGGTGGTCGTGGTGATCGGCGGCGGGCTCGCGGGCCTGACCGCGGCCTGCGACCTGGCCGACTGCGGCGTGCGGGTGACGCTGGTGGAGGCGCGCGGCCGGCTCGGCGGCGCCACCTTCTCGTTTCACCGCGACGGGCTGACCGTCGACAACGGCCAGCACGTCGTGATGCGTTGCTACAGTGACTATCTGGCGTTGCTGGACAGGATCGGATCGAGCGACGGCATCGCCATGCAGAACCGCTTCCGGATGCCGGTGCTGCTGCCGGACGGCACCAGGACCACGCTGACCCGCACCGGCGGCCCCGCGCCGCTGCACCTCGGGCTGGGGCTGGCCCGCTACCGTGCGCTGAGCATGGCCGACCGCGCCCGCGTGCTGCGCGCGGCGACCGCGCTGCGCCGGCTCTCCCCCGACGATCCGGAACTGGACGGCCGCACCTTCGGCGACTGGCTGCGCGAGCACGGCCAGACCCAGGCGACCTCGGACGCTCTGTGGAACCTGATCTCGGTCGCCGCGCTCAACACGGACGCGGACGAGGCGTCGCTGGCCTCGGCGGTCATGGTGTTCCGCACCGCGCTGCTCGACCGCAGCGACGCCGCGGACATCGGCGTGCCCGTCGTCTCGCTCGACGAACTGCACGTGCGTCCGGCCGCGCGGTATCTGCGGGCGCGCGGCGGCCGGATCCTCACGCACAACGCGGTGCGGCACATCGAACCGTTGGACCGCGGCTATGTCGTGCGGCTCGACGGCGCGGACCTGCACGCCGACGGCGTCGTGGTCGCGACCCCGCCGGAACCGGCGGCGCGGATCTGCCCCGCGCAGACCGGACTGCGCCCGGACGAGCTGGAGCGGCTCGGCAAGAACCCGATCATGAACGTGCACATGGCGTTTCGGCGCAAGGTCACCGACCTCCCGTTCGCGGCGGTGCTCGACTCACCGGTGCAGTGGTTCTTCGACCGCACCGAGACCGCCGGGTACGAGGGCGGCCAGTACCTGACCATCTCGCTGTCCGCCGCGGACCGGTGGATCGGCACGCCCGCGCCGGAACTGCGCGGGATCTTCGAGCGCGAGCTGGTCCGGCTGCTGCCGGGGGCGGCCGACGCCGAACTCGAGCACTTCTTCGTCACCCGCGAGCGCCGCGGCACCTTCCGTCAGGCGCCGGGTACCGCGGGGTTGCGGCCCGACGCGCAGACCCCGCTGCCCGGTCTCGCGCTGGCGGGCGCGTGGACCGCCACCGGCTGGCCGGACACGATGGAGGGCGCGGTGCGCAGCGGGCACCGAGCCGCCGACCTGGTCTTCTCCGACATCTCAGCGCAGGACGCCACCCCGGCCTCGACTCATCCCGCAGGAGGCATCACCTCATGACGACCACACTGCCCGCGCCGGTCGGTGCGGCCCAGGCCCTGGTTCAGCCCGCACTGCGCAAGGCTGTCGCCGAACTGCACCCGTCCATGCGGCGGATCGTCGGCTACCACCTCGGCTGGACCGACGAGCTGGGCCACCCGGCCTCCGACGGCGGCGGCAAGGCGCTGCGGCCGACCCTGGCGTTGCTGTCCGCCCGTGCGGTCGGGGCCGACGCGGACGTGGCGCTGCCCGGTGCGCTGGCCGTCGAACTGGTGCACAACTTCTCGCTCGTCCACGACGACGTGATGGACGGCGACGAGGAGCGCAGGCACCGGCCGACCGTGTGGAAGCTGTACGGCGTGCCGGCGGCGATCCTGGCCGGCGATGCGATGCTGACGCTGGCGGTCGAGGTGCTCGGGCCGGCCGCCGACCCGGCCGCCGTGCGGTGCCTGACCGATGCCGTGCAGGAACTGATCGTCGGCCAGGCCGAGGACATCGAGTTCGAGGAGTGCGGTGCGGTCGACCTGGCGCAGTGCCTGGAGATGGCGGCCGGCAAGACTGGGGCGCTGATGCGCTGCGCCACCGAGATCGGCGCGGTGCTCGGCGGCGGGACCCCCGAGCAGGTGGCCGCGCTGCGCGCGTTCGGTGCGCACCTCGGGCTGGCCTTCCAACTGGTCGACGACCTGCTGGGCATCTGGGGCGCGCCGGCGGTCACCGGCAAGCCGGTGCTCTCGGACCTGCGCAGCCGCAAGAAGTCGGTGCCAGTGGTCGCCGCACTGAACTCGCAGACCCGGGAGGGCGCCGAACTCGCCCTGCTCTATGCGGAACCGGAGCCGAGCGACGAGGCGCAGCTGCGCGAGATGGCGCGACTGGTGGCGGAGTCCGGCGCGCTGGAGTGGACCCGACGTGAGGCGCGTGCGCAGGTGCTGCAGGCGCAGGGCTGCCTCGAACACGTCGGTGCGCCAACGGAAATAGATCTGTCCCTACGTGAATTGGCGGCTTTCATGACGGAGCGTGACCTATGACCGAACTGCGCGAGATCACCGACGATGTCGTCTTCGGCGACGCGGTCCGCGAGGCCACCGAACGGGCCCGGACCCATCTGCTCGGGCTGCAGCACCCCGAGGGGTGGTGGAAGGGCGAACTCGAGACCAACGTGACGATGGACGCCGAGGATCTGATGCTGCGGCAGTTCCTCGGCATCCGGGACGCGCAGCGCAGCGAGGAGTCGGCCCGGTGGATCCGGTCGCAGCAGCGGCAGGACGGCACCTGGGCGAACTTCCGTGGCGGTCCGGCGGACCTGTCCACCACCGTCGAGGCCTACACGGTGCTCAAGATGGTCGGCGACGACCCGGACGCGGCGCACATGGCCCGGGCCCGCGAGTACGTGCTGGCGCACGGCGGCATCGAGGCCACCCGGGTGTTCACCCGGATCTGGCTGGCGCTGTTCGGGGAATGGTCCTGGGACCGACTGCCGGTGCTGCCGCCGGAGATCGCGCTGCTGCCGAAGTGGTTCCCGCTCAACATCTACGACTGGGCCTGCTGGGCGCGCCAGACCGTGGTCCCGCTGACCGTGGTGTGGACGATGCAGCCGCGCCGCGACCTCGGCGTGAGCGTGCGTGAACTGCGCACCGGCACACCGGAACCGCCGCTGGCGTCGTGGCGCAGCTGGGCGGGCGCCTTCCAGCGGTTGGACAAGGTGCTGCACCTGCTCGAGAAGATCCCGAGGACGCCGCTGCGCCGGCTGTCGCTGCGGCGGGCCGAGAAGTGGATCCTGGCCCGGCAGGAGGCGGACGGCGGTTGGGGCGGCATCCAGCCGCCGTGGGTGTACTCGATCATCGCGCTGTATCTGCGCGGGTACGACATGGATCACCCGGTCCAGAACAAGGCGATGGCCGGACTGGACGACTTCACCATCCGGGAACAGACCCCGCACGGCTGGGTACGCCGTCTGGAGGCGTGCCAGTCGCCGGTGTGGGACACCGGGCTCGCGCTGACCGCACTGCTGGACGCCGGCACACCCGACGACGACCCGGCACTGATCCGGGCCGGGAACTGGCTGCTGGACCAGGAGATCAGCGTCAAGGGCGACTGGTCGGTGCGCCGGCCCGACCTCGCGCCGTCCGGTTGGGCGTTCGAGTTCGCCAACGTCAACTACGCGGACACCGACGACACTGCCGAGGTGGTGCTGGCCCTGCGCCGGCTGCGCCACCCCGACCCCGCACGCATCGACTCCGCGGTCGCCCGCGCCACCGCCTGGATCGAGGGCATGCAGTGCCGCGACGGGGGCTGGGGCGCCTTCGACGCCGACAACACCCGCACGCTCTGCGAGAAGTTGCCGTTCTGCGACTTCGGCGCGGTGATCGACCCGCCCTCGGCGGACGTGACCGGCCACATCGTCGAGATGCTCGCGGCCGGCGACGACGCCGACGCCGCGGTCACCCGGCGCGGCGTGCAGTGGCTGCTCGACAATCAGGAGCAGGACGGATCCTGGTTCGGGCGGTGGGGCGCGAACCACGTGTACGGGACCGGCGCGGTGGTGCCGGCGCTCGTCGACGCCGACGTGCCGACCACCCACCCCGCGATCCGGCGGGCGGTGCGCTGGCTCGAGCAGCATCAGAACGAGGACGGCGGTTGGGGCGAGGACCTGCGCTCGTACACCGATCGGAGCTGGATCGGCCGCGGCGAGTCGACCGCGTCGCAGACCGCGTGGGCATTGCTGGCCCTGTTGGCAGCGGGGGAGCGCGGAGTGGTCGTGCAGGCCGGCGTCGGCTGGCTGCTGCGCACCCAACGTGAGGACGGCGGCTGGGACGAGTCCCTGTTCACCGGCACCGGCTTCCCCGGCGACTTCTACATCAACTACCACCTGTACCGCCTGGTCTTCCCGCTCAGCGCGCTGGGCAGGTTCCTCTCCGTCGGTGACCGATGACGACCGCCGGCCCGCGCTCCCTCGTGGTCGCCACCGCGACGGGTGTCGAGGCCGCTGCGACGCGGCCGGGACTGGCCGGTGCGACGCTGGTGCGGGCCGGGGTTCGCGCCCGCCGGGGTGATCGGGTCCGGTCGGCACTGATCGCGAACAGCCCTGCGGCACTGGCGATCACCGGCGTCGCCGGCGCGCTCGTCGACGGCATCGGCGTCGGGGAGGTGGTGGTCGCCGACGAGGTCCGCGCGTCCGCGGGCACGCATCGGCTGGCGGCCGCGCCGCTGCTGGTCACCGCGCTGCGCGAGGCCGGGCTGACGGCGCACCTGGGTCCGATCCGGCAGAGCGGGCACATGGTCGGGCGCGGCGAACACGCCGCGCTGGCCGCGGACGGGTCGATCGCGGTCGACATGGAGTCCGGAGTGCTGCTGCAACTGGCCGACGGGGCGCCGACGGCGGTGCTGCGCGTCGTCTCCGACACCCCGGACCGTCCCCTGTGGTCCCCGTCGACGGTGTCCGGCGGGCTGACCGCGCTGCGTACGCTGCGTACCGTCGGGACGGTGCTGAGCCGGTGGGCAGCCGCGACCGGGGACCGCCGGTTGGTGATGGCCTCGCCGCGCTCGTTCTGCGCCGGGGTCGAGCGTGCGATCCGGATCGTCGACAGCCTGCTGCAGACCCGGCAGGCGCCGGTGTACGTACGCAAGCAGATCGTGCACAACTCGCGGGTGGTGCACGGGCTCGAGGGCAGGGGAGCGGTGTTCGTCGACGAGCTCGCCGAGGTGCCCGACGGTGCCACGGTCGTCTTCTCCGCGCACGGGGTGGCGCCCGCGGTGCGCGCCGATGCGGCGCTGCGCGGGCTGGACGTCGTCGACGCCACCTGCCCGCTGGTGGCGAAGGTGCACACCGAGGCGAAGCGGTTCGTACGGGACGGTCACACGGTGTTGCTGATCGGCCACGCCGGGCACGAGGAGGTCGAGGGCACCCTCGGTGAGGAACCCGCCGACACGGTGCTCGTGCAGAGCGTGCACGACGCCGAGCGGGTGCAGGTACGCGACCCGGAACGGGTCGCCTACCTGATGCAGACCACCTTGGCCGCGGACGAGGCAGCCGATGTGGTAAACGTTCTGCGCGAACGCTTTCCGAGTCTGCGCGGGCCGGATTCCGACGACATCTGCTACGCCACCACCAACCGCCAGCGCGCCGTGCGGGCGGTGGCTCGGCAGTCGGACCTGGTGCTCGTCGCCGGATCGGAGAACTCGTCGAACTCGCGGCGGCTGGTGGAGGTCGCGCAGCGTGAGGGCACCGAGGCGCACCTCGTCGACGACGCCGGACAGGTCTCGCTGGACTGGCTCGCGCGCGCCCGCACGATCGGGATCTCCGCCGGCGCCTCCGCGCCCGCGGAGGTGGTCGACGAGATCGTCGCGGCCCTCGGGGCACTGGGGAGGATACGGATCGACACACACGAAACAACCACGGAGAAAATCAATTTCACATTGCCGAAGGAGGTTCGTCAGCAATGAGTATGCCGTTGTACCAAAGCATGAGGATCGCTCGGTACCTGCTCGAGCAGAAGGTTCGGGGCAACAAGAAGTTTCCGCTGATCGTCGAATTGGAACCGCTGTTCGCGTGCAACCTCGCATGCGCGGGCTGCGGCAAGATCCAGCAGCCGGCCCATCTGCTCAAACAGCGGATGCCCGTGGAGCAGGCCGTGGCCGCGATCGAGGAGTCCGGCGCGCCGATGGTGTCCATCGCCGGCGGCGAGCCGCTGATGCACCCGGAGATCGACAAGATCGTCGCCGAGTTGGTCAAGCGCAAGAAGTTCGTCTTCCTGTGCACCAACGGGGTGTTGCTGCGGAAACGGCTGGAGCGCTTCGACTTCAAGCCGTCCCGCTACTTCGCGTTCGCCGTGCACGTGGACGGTCTGCAGGAGCGGCACGACGCGTCCGTCTGCAAGGAGGGCGTGTTCGACGAGGTGGTCGAGGCGGTGCGCGAGCTGAAGAGCCGCGGCTTCCGGGTCACCACCAACACGACGGTGTTCAACACCGACACCCCGCAGTCGGTCATCGACGTGCTGGACTTCCTCAACGATGACCTGCAGGTCGACCAGATGATGGTCTCGCCGGCGTACGCCTACGAGAAGGCGCCCGACCAGGAGCACTTCCTCGGCGTGCAGGAGACGCGCGAGCTGTTCCGCAAGACGTTCGCCGACGGCCGGCGCAAGAAGTGGCGCCTGAACCATTCTCCGCTGTTCCTCGACTTTCTCGAAGGCAAGGTCGACTTCGACTGCACCGCATGGGGAGTGCCGTCGTACTCGCTGTTGGGCTGGCAGAAGCCGTGCTACCTGATGGCCGACGGCTACGTGAAGACCTACAAAGAGCTGATCGAGACCACCGACTGGGAGAAGTACGGTCGCGGCCGCGATCCGCGCTGCGCCAACTGCATGGCGCACTGCGGGTACGAGCCAACCTCGGTGCTGGCGACGCTGGGTTCGCTCAAGGAGACCATCCGCGCCGCCCGAAGCAGTTAGCGGCGGGTGTACACCGTCTTTCTGGTCGACGATCACGAGGTGGTGCGGCGGGGGCTGACCGACCTGATCGAGGCCGACGAGGAGCTGACGGTGGTCGGCGAGGCCGGCAACTGTTCGCATGCGCTGGCGCGGATCCCGGCGTTGCGGCCGGATGTCGCGGTCCTCGACGTGCGGCTGCCCGACGGCAGCGGGGTGGAACTGTGCCGCGAACTGCGCTCGCGCATGCCGCAATTGCAGTGCCTGATCCTCACGTCGTACACCGATGAGCAGGCCATGGTCGACGCGATCCTCGCCGGCGCGGCCGGATACGTGATCAAGGACATTCGCGGACTCGACCTGACGAAGGCGATCCGCGAGGTCGGGGCGGGCGGGTCGCTGCTCGACGAGCGCGCGACGGCCGCGCTCATGGCGGAGGTGCGTGGCGAGCACGAGCAGCGCGGAGCGCTGGCGAAACTGAGCCCGCAGGAGCAGCGGCTGCTCGACCTGCTCGGTGAGGGACTGACCAACCGGCAGATCGCCGGGCGGATGCACCTGGCGGAGAAGACCGTCAAGAACTACGTGTCGCGACTGCTGGCGAAGCTCGGGGTGGAGCGCCGAACCCAGGCGGCGGTGATGGCGACACGGCTCGGGCGGCGGCACTGATACACGCGGGTCGGTTCGGTAATCGTCACGAGCGTGTCGTGAGATCGGCAGTTTCGCATATCTGTCATGTCATAGTGGGCGCATGCGGTCGACCTGCTCCCTGTACATCGATGTCGGATACCTGCTCGCGTCCGCCGCGACCCGCGTCACCGGCACCTCGCTGCGCAGCGGGATCCATCCCGAGTACGCGAAGCTGATCAGCTCGTTGGTCGACGCGGCCGAGGCGCGGTCGGGCCTGCCGGTGCTGCGGGTGCACTGGTACGACTCGGCGAAGAACGGGGTACCCGACGCGCAGCAGGAGCGGATCGGCGAGATCCCCAAGGTCAAGCTGCGGCTCGGCCGGTTCGGCGTCGACGGCAAACAGAAGGGCGTCGACCTGCGCATCGGGCTCGACCTCGTCGCGCACGCCCGCAACAGCGCGTCCGACGTGTTTTTCCTGGTCTCCGGCGACGACGACCTGACCGAGGCGGTCGAAGAGGCACAGGTGCACGGGGTGCAGGTCGTGCTGCTCGCGGTGCCCAACGCCGACGGCAGGCCGCACGGCGTGAGCCGGTACCTGATCCGGGCGGCCGACGAGATCGACACGGTCGACGGCGCGGCCGTCGACGGTGCGGTGATCAAGGTCGAGCACCCGCCGGTGCGCGAGCCGGCCGCACCGGTGCAGGCGCCTGAGCCGCCTCTGCCGACGGCCGCGGCCGCCGTGCGCCCGACCCCGCGCGACCTCGCCGCCGCGGCCGCGCACTGTCCGACAGCACCGCCTCCGACGAGCGTGCTGGCGTACAGCTCGTCGACCGGCTCTCCGGCGCACCTGCTGCCCGAGTACCAGGAGCAGGAGGAACAGGATCGGTTGCTCGACGAGGTCGTGATGCGGGTGCTGTCGTCGATCCGGACGAGCGCGTCGTCCGAGGAGCAGCAGCAGCTCCAGAGCGCGCGGCCGTCGATCCCCTCCGACATCGACCGCGCCCTGCTGATCGACGCCTCCGACGCGCTGCAGGTGTACGACCTGGACGAAGGGATCCGCTACCGCCTCCGGGCGCGCTTCTGGGAGAAGCACGACGAGAGCTGACGGGCGGGGCGAGTCGAAGCACTCACCGCACCCGGTACACGTCCTCGACCGACCGCCGGGCGGTCTGCCCGACCAGCGGCGGGTGCCGAGGACCGCCGAACCGGATGGCCACCTGCGGGTACCGGCAGGGCGACCCGGCCACCGCGGTCGTGGCCCGCACGATCTCGCGGCTGGCCGGGACTTCGGTCACATGGGTGAGTGGGCAGGTGGCGAGGTGCAGGACGGTGGCCTCGAGCAGCACCGACGACAGTGCTTCGCCGACGTGCAGCCAGTCCCGCGGCGTGTCCGTGCAGGTGCTGAGCACCCCCAGTGCGGCCTGGTCTTCGTCACCGTCCGCCTCGAGGGTGCCGGCAGGGAAGGTGCGGGCGATCTCGACGGCGGGAGGGCCGTCGACCGCCGCGGGCAGCAGGTTGCGGGGGATCCCGTCGTCCCGGCTGTGCCCGCTCCACCACAGCAGTTCGGCCCGGTAGGCGGGGTCGTACCGGTGAAGTGCGGCGCTGGTCCGCGAGGCACGGGCCAGCTCGTCGCGTGCCTCGGGGCCGAGCAGGGTCATGGTGGCGCCGTGCCGCCGCGCGGCGCGATCGAGGTCGTGCAGCGCGACCTCGCTGGGCCGGCGGAACGGGCGGCGGTCGGTGCGGCGGTGTTCGATTGCGAGGAACAGTGCGGCGTCGCGGGGATCGAGGTCCTCGACGCGATCGAACGTGATGTCGGCCAGCAACGACGGATCCGCCGGGTCGGGGAAGCGTCGCACCGTCGGTGCCAAGCCGAAGTGCGGCAAGGCGATCCGCAGATGGTGCAGTGCCGCACCGCAACTGATGATCGCCTGCCGCCCGGTCGGATCGGTCGTGTCGAGCAGGCGGCGCTCGTCGACGTACAGGTGCAGGCCGGCGCTGTCGTAGACGAACCGCCACGGCTGACTGTTGTGCAGCGACGGGGCGCGGCAGGCCCATTCGACGGAGGTGCAGATGAGTTCTTCGCGGGGTGCGAGTGCGGTGGTCATGCTTCGAGAATCACCCCGCCACGCGCGCCGCGGTAGGGGCGGAAGACCCCTGTCCCAGAGGTCCGGTCAGTCGAGCAGTTGCCGCAGCACGTACTGCAGGATCCCGCCGTGCCGGTAGTAGGCGGCCTCGGCGGGGGTGTCGATCCGCACGGTCGCGGTGAACTCCCGGACGTTTCCGCCGTCGTCGGCCGCGCGAACGTTGACGCGCCGAGGGAACGGCCCGTCGGACCCCGCGTGCGCGAGCCCGCTGACCGTGTACTTCTCTCGGCCCGTCAGGCCCAGCGACTCGGCCGACTGCCCGTCGCCGAACTGCAACGGCAGCACGCCCATGCCGATCAGATTGGACCGGTGGATACGTTCGAACGATCGCGCGAGCACCGCCCGCACCCCGAGCAGCAGCGTGCCCTTCGCCGCCCAGTCGCGTGAGGACCCCGAGCCGTACTCGGAGCCGGCGATGATCACCAATGGCACCTTGTCGGCCTGATAGGCGACCGCCGCGTCGAAGATGCTCATCTGTTCACCGTCCGGCAGGTGGACCGTCACCCCGCCCTCGGTGCCGGGCGCCAACTGGTTGCGCAGCCGGATGTTCGCGAAGGTGCCGCGGATCATCACCTCGTGGTTGCCGCGCCGGGACCCGTAGGAGTTGAACGACTTCCGCTCCACCCCATGTTCCTGCAGATAGCTCCCCGCCGGGCTGTCGGTCTTGATCGACCCGGCCGGCGAGATGTGGTCGGTGGTCACCGAGTCGCCGAGCAACGCGAGCACGCGGGCGTCGACGATGTCGGTGAGCGGTTCCGGGTCGCGCTCCATGCCGTCGAAGTACGGCGGGTGACGCACGTACGTCGACTCGTCGTTCCAGTCGAAGTGCTGCCCGCTCGCCACCTCGAGTCCGCGCCACCGTTCGTCGCCGGTGTACACGTCGCGGTAGCCCTCGCGGAACATCTCCGAGCGCAGGTTCGCCGAGACCACCTGCTCGACCTCCTCGCCGCTCGGCCAGATGTCGCGCAGATACACCGGGGTGCCGTCGGGCGCGGTCGCGAGCGGGTCGCGCAGCAGGTTGATCCGCATCGTGCCGGCGAGCGCGTACGCGATCACCAGCGGCGGGGAGGCGAGGAAGTTCATCTTCGCCTCCGGATGAATGCGTCCCTCGAAATTCCGGTTGCCCGACAGCACCGAACACACCGTCAGATCGCCCGCGTCGACGGCGTCGCTGACCTCGGGGATCAGCGGTCCGGAGTTGCCGATGCAGGTCGTGCAGCCGTAGCCGACCAGTGAAAATCCCAGTCGATCAAGGTATTCGGTGAGACCGGCGCGCTCGTAGTAGTCGGTGACCACACGCGATCCCGGTGCCAGTGTGGTCTTGACCCACGGCTTGCGGTCCAGACCGCGCTCGACGGCCTTCTTCGCCAGCAGCGCCGCGCCGACCATCACCGACGGGTTCGAGGTGTTGGTGCACGAGGTGATCGCCGCGATCACCACATCACCGTGGTCGACCTCGGCGGTCGTGCCGTCGGCGAAGGTCACCGCCTGGGCGGACGACGGCCACGCGTGGTCATTGCCGCAGCCGCACGGCTTGTCCGGACCATCCGCCGCGCGGTCGTGACCCACGGCGATCGGATCGCTCGCCGGGAACGATTCCGAGGACGCCTCGTCGAGGCCCGCCTGCAGCGCGCGGCTGCGGGACTGGCCGCACAGCAGCGACGCGACCGCGTGCGGGGCGCCGGCGAGCGGGATGCGGTCCTGCGGGCGCGCGGGTCCGGCGATGGACGGTTCGACGGTGGACAGGTCCAGGTCGATGCGCAGGCTGTAGTCCGGCTCGTGGTCGGGATCGTGCCAGAGGCCCTGCTCTTTCGCGTAGGCCTCGACGACGGCGATGTGCTGGTCGTCGCGGCCGGTCAGTCGCAGATAGTCCAGTGTCACCTGGTCGATCGGGAAGATCGAGCAGGTCGATCCGTATTCGGGGCTCATGTTGCCGATGGTGGCGCGGTTGGCCAGCGGTACGTTCGCGACGCCGGGGCCGTAGAACTCGACGAACTTGCCGACCACGCCGGTTCGCCGCAGCAGCTCGGCCACGGTGAGCACCAGGTCGGTCGCGGTGGTGCCCTCGGGCAGCCGGCCCGACAGCTTGATGCCGACCACCTGCGGGATCAGCATGCTCACGGGCTGCCCGAGCATCGCCGCCTCGGCCTCGATGCCGCCGACGCCCCAGCCGAGCACCCCGAGGCCGTTGACCATCGGAGTGTGCGAGTCGGTGCCGACCAGGGTGTCCGGATAGGCGAGCGGCGGCCCGCCGTCCGGGTCGTCGCGGGTGAAGACGACCCGGGCCAGGTGTTCGAGGTTGACCTGGTGACAGATCCCGGTGTCCGGCGGCACGACGGAGAAGTCGTCGAACGCCTGCTGCGCCCAGCGCAGCAACTGGTATCGCTCGGTGTTGCGGGTGAACTCCAGCTCGGCGTTGGCGGCGAAGGCGTCCGGCCTGCCGAACACGTCCGCGATCACCGAGTGGTCGATGACCAGTTCGGTGGGGATCAGCGGGTTGATCCGGCCCGAGTCCCCGTCGAGCGCGGTCATCGCGTCGCGCATCGCGACCAGGTCGACCACACACGGCACGCCGGTGAAGTCCTGCATCAGCACCCGGGCCGGCCCGTAGGCGACCTCGGTGGTGCTGGTCTGCTCGGGATCCCAGGCGGCCAGGGCCCGCACCTGTTCCGCGGTGACCAGCCGCCCGTCCTCGCGCCGGGCGAGGTTCTCCAGCAGCACCTTGAGGCTGTAGGGCAGCCGGTGCGCGGTCGGGATCTTGTCCAGTCGCCAGATCTGGTACTCCGCGCCGCCGAGGGTGAGTCGGTCCCGGGCGGAGAAGCTGTCGCCGGTCATCGCGCCTCCTGTCGAGACGCCGCCGGCCGTGACGGATTCGCTACGCCGACGGCGCCGGCCTCAAGTCCCCACTCTATGACCGTCCGCAAGTGTCAGGGGTCGTTCGCCGCAGCGCGGGACCTTCGTCACCGGGTACCGCACGGCGCGGGTGGGAGAATGGCGCGATGACGGTCCGGTCCGGTCGTGTCGAGGCGTTGCTGCAGGCGATGCTGGACATCGGTGCCGGTCTGGAGCTGGACGAGACGCTGCGGCGCGTCGTACGGGCCGGGATGCGACTGACCGGGGCGCGTTACGGCGCGCTCGGTGTGCACGGCGCGGGCCAGGTGATGAGCAGGTTCCTCTACGAGGGCATCGACGACGAGACCGTCGCGCAGATCGGCCGGCTCCCCGAATGCCGCGGCGTGGTCGGCTACCTCTACGACCATCCGCAGCCGCTGCGGCTCGACGACCTGCACACGCACCCGGCCTCCGTCGGGTTCCCTGCCCACCATCCGCCGATGCGCACCTTCCTCGGCGTGCCGATCGAGGTGCAGGGCACGGTGTTCGGCACCCTGTACCTCACTGAAAAGGCCGACGCAGCGGTGTTCACCGATGAGGACGAGCGGACCGTGCAGTCACTCGCGGGCGCCGCCGGTGTCGCGATCACCAATGCCCGGATGTTCGAAGAGACACGCGCGCAACGACAGTGGCTGACGGCCATCAACACGATCACCACGGATCTGCTCGCCGGCGGCGACCCCGCCGCGACGCTGCAGCTCGTCGCGGACCGGGCCCGCGAGCTCACCGGTGCGGATCAGACCTTCCTGGCGGTGCCCCTCGACCCGGACGCCGCCCCCGCGGAGGTCGACGAGCTGGTGATCGCGGTGGCGTCGGGGCCGGACTCGACCGCGATGTCCGGCCGGGCGATCCCCGTCGACGGATCCAGTTCCGGGGACGCGTTCCGCAGCGGCGCGCCACGCCGCCACGACCGTCTCGCACGAGACCCACTGGGGGACAACGGTGGCAGATACGGACCGGCGCTGGTGCTGCCGCTGCGGGCGCCGCGGGCGATCACCGGGGTGCTGGTGACCCTGCGGTTGCGCGGTACGCTCGCCTTCGACGAGGACGAGTTGCGCGTGATGACCTCCTTCGCGGATCAGGCCGCGCTGGTGCTGGAACTGGCCGAGGCGCAGCACGAACGGCAGGAACTCACCGTGCTGACCGACCGCGACCGCATCGCCCGGGACCTGCACGACCGGGTGATCCAACGACTGTTCGCGGTGGGCCTCGCGTTGCAGGGCACCGTGGCGCGGGCGCATTCCCCGGAGATCCGGGGCCGCATCGACGAGTCGGTCGACGACCTGCAGACGGTGATCGAGGACATTCGCATCGCGATCTTCGACCTGCACGGTGGTGGGATCACCGGCGCGGCCGGACTGCGGCGGCGCATCCACCAGGCCGTCGCGGACCTGACGGCCGGCACCACCGTGCACACGACACTGCACCTGACCGGACCGCTGGCCGCGGTGCGCGCGCCGCTCGCCGACCACACCGAGGCGGTCGTGCGGGAGGCTGTGGCCAACGCGGTCTGGCATTCCGGAGCCGCGGCCTTGACGATCGAACTCGTCGTCGCAGAAGACCTCTCGATCACCGTCACCGACGACGGCTGCGGGATCGGGACGCCGGCCCGGCGCAGCGGATTGGACAACCTGGTCGCACGGGCGCGCGAGTGTCGCGGCACCTTCACCGTGACCGAGCCCGACGGCGGCGGCACCCGGCTGCACTGGGCCGCACCGCTGCCCGCGTGATCTGCAGGATCAGGGGCCGAAAGGCCCTACCCCGACCGCGCGGTGGGGACCACTCTCGGAGGTTAGCAGGACGGCTTTCGAGGAGGCGTGGTGATGAGGATTCTCGTAACGGCTGCAGCACGATACGGTTCGTCGTCCGAGATCGCCGAGCGGCTCGGCGCCGCGCTCCGCGTGCAACTGTCCGGTACGCGGGCCACCGTCGACGTCCGCAGGCTCGACGAGGTGCACGGCCTGGACGGATACGACGCGGTGATCCTCGGCAGCGCCGTCTACATGGGCAGGTGGACGCGCTCGGCGCGGACCTTCGTCGCCGCAAACGCCGACACCCTGGACACCGTCCCGACGTGGCTGTTCTCCTGCGGCTCCGGCGACGACATCCCCACGCCCGCAAGCAGGTGCGCGGACGGCGAACGGATCCGCGACATGATCGGTGCGCGCGATCACCGGGTCTTCACCGGACGGCTCGACGCGCCGCGTGCGTACCGACGCGAACGGCTGCTCGCCGCGATGTCCCACGGCCGCCGGGTCGAAGACGGCACCGTCGCGAGGGTGGACACCTGGGCGGTGTCGATCGCTTGGCAGCTGTCGCGGCTGGAAACGTCCGGCGACGCGGCCGTCGCCCGCTGAACTCGGCGCCGGTCGCGGCGGCTGTCGGAGCCGGCTCGGACCCGGTCCGGAGCCCTTCTCAGAACCCCCCCGCGACGCGCACGACCGCGCGGCCGGTGTGCCGCCCGCCCCGGATGTCGTCGAGCACCGCGGGGGTGTCGACGGCCGCGACCTCCGAGATGACGTCCGAAAGATGCTGCGGCCGAAGATCGGTGCCGAGTCGGACCCACAGCGCGCGGCGGCTCGCGATGTCGAGCTGAACGGAGTCGATTCCCAGCAGCGAGATGCCGCGCAGGATGAACGGCAGCACGGTCGTCGGCAGCGCCGCACCGCCGGTGAGGCCGCTGGCCGCCACCGCACCGCCGTAGTCGATGGTGGACAGCACGTACGCCAGCGTCGTACCGCCGACGCAGTCGACCGCGGCGGCCCACTGCTGCTTGCCCATCGGCCGGATCTTGGCGTCGGGATCCTCCGGCAGCCGACCGATCACCCGCGCCGCGCCCAGCCCCGTCAGCAACTCGGTGGCCTGCGGCTTCCCGGTCGACGCGACGACCTCGAACCCGGCCGCCGCGAGCAGGTCGACGGCGACACTGCCGACCCCGCCGCTGGCACCGGTCACCAGCACCGGACCCGAATCGGGGGTCAGGCCGCGGCTCAGCAGCGCCTGCACGCTCATCGCCGCGGTGAACCCGGCAGTGCCGAGCGCCATCGCGTCGCGGGCGCTGAGGTCGCCGAGCGCAACCACCTGCTCGGCGGGCACCCGGGTCGACTCCGCGTAGCCGCCGTGCCGGCCGGTACCGATGTCGTAGCCGTGGGCCAGCACCCGGTCGCCGGGGGCAAAGTCGGGACTGTCGGACGCGACGACCTCGCCTGCCAGGTCGATGCCCGGCACCAGCGGATATCCGCGCGCGACCCCGCCGCGCGGGTCGAGCGCCAGCGCGTCCTTGTAGTTGGCACTCGAATACTCCACCCGGATCGTCACCTCGCCGGCGGGCAGGAAGTTCTCGTCGACGGTCTCGGGCGCATACGCCGTGCCGCCGCCCTCGCACTCGCGGATCACCATTGCCGAAAACGTCTCGCCCATGTCGCCTGCCTCTCGTCGCGCCCTACTCGTCGGTAATGTACGGGCCCCGCACGATCTCTCGCGTGCTCGTATCGATGCCGCTACCGTATTCCTCGTGGACACCGGACCGTTGGCTTCGCGCCACTCACAGAGGGGCAATCCGGTGGAGGGCTGATCCCGCGCAGCCGGGCGGCACACCGCCCGCATCCGATTCGGGGACCACCGACGCGCGTGCGCTCAGACATGCCCGTCCATCCATCCCCCGATCGAACCCAGCGAGGAGCCTTCATGGCCGCCACCTTCAACCACACCATCATCGCCAGTCGTGACCGCGAGCGATCCGCCCGTTTCTATCGCGACCTGCTCGAACTGTCGCCCGCACCGTCGTGGGGGCCGTTCACGAACATCCGACTCGTCGACGGCGTACTGCTGCAGTTCGCCGAGCCTCCGGTGGAGATCCAGATGCAGCACTACGCCTTCCTGGTCGACGACGACCTGTTCGACCGGGCCTACCGTCGACTCTGCGACGACGGCATCGAGCACTGGGCCGACCCGCAGATGCAGTTGGCGGGGCAGACGAACACCGAACACGGGGGCCGCGGCGTCTACTTCAAGGATCCCGCCGGGCACGGGATCGAGCTGATCACCCGCCCTTACCTGTAGCGGGCGCGAATCGGACTTCTGGGATCTTCGTCGCCTGCGGTGGGCTTTCGCCGCGCGCGCGAGCACCGCCGGGGCCATACTGCAGAAGTCGGATGATGTGGCACGCGCCGATGGCGTCCTGCGGTCGGCGAGCGTCCAGGTGGGAGGTGCGCCATGGCGTCTGCGTCGGATCGCTTGGCGGTGGGCTCGCGGGTGACCACCCGGTACTCGGCAGATCCCGATGTGCCCGAGGACAAATGGCCACCCAAGTCCGGCAAGATCGTCGACGAGTACCAGGCGGCCGCCGAGAGCGACGCCTCGGACTTCGGCCGGGACTGGGCCATCGCCAAGCACTGGGCGGTCATGCTCGACGACGGCGCGCTGGTCTTCCGCGACGACGACGAGATCGAACCCGAGAACTGAGGCCTACCGCTTCATCGCCTGGGTGATCAGCGTCCGGCCGAAGTCGCGCATCAGCGCGGTGCTGCGGTGCGCCTCCTCCATGACGTCGACGAACGCGGCGACGAACCGGTCGACCTCCGCCTCGCCGATGGTCAGCGGCGGGATCAGCTTGATGACCTCCATGTTGTCGCCGGAGACCTGGGTGAGGACCCGGTGACGGTGGAACAGCGCATGCACGATGGTCTGCGCGAACAATCCGTGGCGGGCACTCTGCAACGCGGTCCAACTGCTGCGCAACTTCCATGAACTGGGGCGGCCGAATTCGATGCCGATCATCAGCCCGCGTCCGCGCACGTCCGCGAGCATCTCGTAACGGTCCACCAATTCGGCCAGCCGCGAACGTAATTGGTCGCCGACCTTGCGCGCGTTGTCGACGACCGCCTCGTTCTCCATCACGTGCAGGGTGGCCAGGCCCGCGGCCATCGCCTGGGCGTTGGACCCGAAGGTGGAGTCGTGCACCAGGACCCGGTCCATCGAGGAGTACACCTTCTCGAAGATCGCGGTGGAGGAGATCATCGCGCCGACCGGGACGTAGCCGCCGGACAGTGCCTTGGCCACGGTGACGATGTCGGGTGCGGCGCCGTCGTCGAGATAGGCGAAGAAGTCGCCGGTGCGGCCGATCCCGGTCTGCACCTCGTCCGCGATCAGGAGTGCGCCGTGCCGGTGGGCGAGCTCGCCTGCGGCCCTGAGGAATCCGGCTGGCGGAACGGCGACCCCCTTGCCCTGTATCGGTTCGACGACGAACGCCGCGACGTCGCCGCGCCGCAGCTCGACTTCGAGCGCGGCGAGGTCGCCGTAGGCGATCGCGGTGTCCGGCAACAGCGGACCGAAGCCGCCGCGGAACTCCTCGGCGCCGTTGATCGACAGTGACCCGACGGTCAGGCCGTGATAGGCGTGATCGCAGTAGACGATTCGTGGTCGGCCGGTGGCGTGGCGGGCGAACTTGAGCGCGGCCTCGACCGCCTCGGTGCCGCTGTTGCCGAAGTAGACGCGGTCCAGGTGCGGTGTCTTGGCGGCCAGCGCCTGTGCGAGCAGGCCGGGGAGTGGCGCGCAGTCGAACTGGGTGAGGTCGGACAGCTCGGCGTCGAGGACGTCGTGCAGCGCGCGGCGGACCACCGGGTGATGGCGGCCGAGGGCGTAGACGCCGAAGCCCGCCAGCATGTCGAGGTAGGCGGTTCCCTGGGCGTCGTAGAGATACGCGCCTTGCCCGCGCACGTAGGTCTTGTCGAACCCGATGGCGTGCAGCATGCGCGGGAGCTGGGGGTTCATGTACTGCGCATGCAGCGCGTAGCCGTCGTCGCGGTGAGCCTCCAGCAGCTGCCGCAGGTCGAACGCGTCACCGGTCATGGACGTCGCCTTTCTCCCGCCGTCCGGCAATTTTACGAGCGAGGGACCGTCGCCGACGGGGAATCGCGACCGGATTCGGCGCAGGTGCGCGGACGGGGCGGTGCACGGAGGGTGTACAAGATCGAGTTCGTCTCGGGCAGAGGCGAAAAGCGCCCGGCGGCGCGTTCCGAGTACCCGAAAATGCGGGTGAAATGTCCGATTTTCCGGTGAGCATCATCACATCACGATAAGGTCACGAGACGGTCACCCGGCGACCGTCAGTCGGCGATGACCTGCAGAAATGCGGGTAGAAGTCTCACGATGTGGACGCATTGTGGGACAGCTGTCCGGGTTTGACGTCGCAGTAAAGCTCCGTAGTGTCGATCCCGGCTCAGCAACCAGAGCCACTGTCGGACCGCCGCTTTCTGAACCTGCCCGCGGATCCGATACCCGTAACCGGAGACGAACGGGCAGGGGCGAGGTCATCACGACCGAGCGCGGTGATGGGCCCGCTGTGGGCCGCCACCAGACGCAGATCTCGTCAGCGGGTGCGAAAGGACTACCTAGATGACCCCGAACCGTGTGTTCAAGGCCACCAAGGCGAAGAAGACCCTCGGCCTCGTCGCCGCCACCGGCGCGCTGGCCCTCATCCCGATGGGCCTGATGACCGGCACCGCCAGCGCCCACGACTGGGACGCCGTCGCGCAGTGCGAGAGCAGTGGCAACTGGAGCATCGACTCGGGCAACGGGTACTCGGGCGGGCTGCAGTTCAGCCCCAGCACCTGGGCCGCCTACGGAGGCAGCGGCTCGCCAGCCAACGCCTCGAAGTCCGAGCAGATCGCCGTGGCCGAGAACGTGCTGGCCGCGCAGGGCCCCGGCGCCTGGCCGGTTTGCGGCGCGTACCTCTGACGCCCGCTTCCTGAACAGACACGTCAGCCCCCGACCGCCGATGCGGTCGGGGGCTGACGTGTCTGCGTCTACGAGCCGGTCGGCACCGCCGTGCGCTCCTGCTCCGGTGCGTCGTCCGGGTCCGAGCGGTCACGGTGCCCGGGCCACCAGGCGGCGTGACCGATCAACGCGGTGATCGCCGGCGTGAAGAACAGCGCCATCACGAACGCCGCGATCACGATGCCGATCGAGATGGCGAAGCCCATCTGCGAGAGCGTGGTGTTGCCCGCGAGCATCATCGACGCGAACGTGCCGGCCAGGATCACGCCGGCGGCGGCGACCGTCGGGCCTGCGTGTCGCACCGCCATCGCCGCCGCGTCGCGCGGATTGCGCCCCTCGCGTGCCTCCTCGCGCAGCCGGGCGATCATCAGGATGTTGTAGTCGGTGCCGAGCGCGACCACGAACAGGTACATGATCACCGGCAGCATGAAGATCAGGCCGGGTTCCCCGCGGATGTGCTGGAACACCAGCACGGTCGCGCCGAGGGTGGCACCGAAGCCCAGTCCGACCGAGGCCATCAAGTACCACGGTGCGACGAGGCTGCGGAGCATCACCGCGAGGATGATCATGATCAGTACGGCCGCGACGGGGAACACGACGGTGTAGTCGTGGTTGACCGCCGACTGGATGTCGGCGTAGACGGCGGTGATGCCGCCGACCAGCGCGGACGTGCCGGACGGCGCCGCGTCGTGCGCCGCGGTGCGCAGTGGGCCGCTGACGGTGTCGATGGCCGCGTTGGACTCCGGCGAGTCGCTCAGGCTCACCCGGAACTCCGCGACGTCCCTGTGCTCGGACAGCAGCGGCGGCGTGACCTGCCCGACGCCGGACACCCCGGCCAGCGTGTCGTGGTACCGCACGAGGTCGCCCTCGGACAGCGGTGCGCCGTCGTCCGAACGCAGGAACACCTGGGTCGGCTCGGTCGCGCCGGCGGGCAGGCCCTTGAGCAGTTCCTTGGCGTAGACGGTCGACTCGGCCGAGGACGCCGTCGACCCCGCCGACAGGTCGAAGGTCGGCTGGAAACCGAACGCAGCGATGGCCAGCACCGCCATGACCCCACCGGAGGCGATCGCGACCCGCCCCGGATGCTTGCCCAGGATCGATCCGAGCGCGGCGAAGCGGGCGCCGGTCGGCTCGCGCCGCCACGACTTCGACGGCCAGAAGACCTTGGTACCGAGCAGTGAGACCACCGCGGGAATCAGCGTGAGTCCGGCCAGCAGGGTCACCGCGACGGCGATCGCCAGCGCGGGGCCGAGCGCCCGGAACAACCCCAGCGTCGACAGTGTCAGCGCGAGGAACGCGATGATCACCGCGCCGGCCGCGGAGGTGATCGCCTCGCCCACCCGGGTGACCGAGGCGATCATCGCGGTCTTCGGGTCGTCGCCGTCCCGCAACCGCTCGCGGTAGCGGAACATCAGGAACAGGATGTAGTCGGTGCCGACGCCGAACAGCACGACGATCAGCATCGAGGTGACCGAGCTGTCGATCTTCAGGTCGAACAGCTTGCTCACGGTGGCGATCAGGCCGGTTGCGATCTGCGAGATCGCCCCGATCACGATCACCGGCAGCAATGCGATGACGGGGCTGCGGAAGATGATCAGCAGCAGGCCGAGGATCAGCACGATGGTGGCGATCGCGATGATCGCCTCCGCCTTGTTGCCCGACGACGACTGGTCGAGCGCCTGCGCGGCCGAGCCGGTGATGCCGGCCTTGAGGTCGGTGCCGCGCAACTGATCCTGCAGATCCGTGCGCAGCGTCTTGACCGCATCCTGCTGGGACTTGTCGGTCGGACTGTCGACCTTCACCATCTGGATGCCGATGGTCTGGATGAGCCCGTTCGGCGACGGCGGCCCGGCCTGCACCGCGGTGACGGCCGGAACGTGTGCGGCGTCGAGAGATTCGGCGATCGCGCCTACCTTCGCGGTGTCGGCCGGGGTCAGCCGGGCGCCGTCGCTGCGCTCGACGACCACGATCGCGGCGGGCGACTCGGCGTGCGGGAAGGCCTGCTCCTGCAGGTTCATGGCCTGGATCGACTCGTAGTGACTCGGCAGAAACGATGCCTCGTCGGTGGTGGCGGTCAGTTTGGGGGCCAGGGCGATCACGGCGATCGCGGCGATGAGCCACACGCCGATCACCCGCCAGGGATGATGCACGACGACGCGCGCCAGTCGAGCGAACATTGGGTGCCTTTCGTAGGTCACGAGGGTTCGGACGTCTCGAGCGTGGTGATCGGGTTCAGCGTACGGGGGTGCGGGCGAACAGTCGTCTCGCCCAGAGGTATCCGCCCACACCGATGGCCACGCACCAGGCGATGGCCAGGACGGAGGTGGTGCCGTCGACCGGTCGGTCGACCAGTAGTCCGCGGACGGTGTCGATGACCGGGGTGAACGGCTGATACTCGGCAAACCACCGCAGCGCGGTCGGCATCGAGTCGACCGGGACGAATGCGCTGCCCAGGAACGGCAGTAGCAGCAGGATCATCGGCAGGTTGCTGGCCGTCTCGACGGACTTCGCGACCAGACCGAACGCCACCGACAGCCAGGTGAGCGACACCGTGAACGCGACCAGCAGCCCGATCGCGCCGAGCCAGCCGTCGATGCCGACAGCGGGCCGGAAGCCGACCGCGAGCGCAACCGCGAGCACCACGGACATGGCGAGCAGCGTCTGGATCACGCTGCCGACGACGTGCCCGGTGAGCACCGCCGTGCGGCTGATCGCCATGGTGCGGAACCGGGCGATGATGCCGGTGGTCATGTCGGACGCCACCGAAATCGAGGTGCCCTGTACGGCCGATGCGATCGTCATCACCAGGATCGCCGGCGCGAGGAAATCGACGTAGGCGGCCCGACCGGTGGCGCCGTCCGCGGCGGTGCCCAGGCCGGCGCCGAGCGTGCCGCCGAAGACGTAGACGAACAGCAGCAGGAACACCACCGGCATCCCGACCAGCATGACGGTCAGCGAGGGGTAGCGGATCATGCGACGCAGGTTGCGGCGCAACATCGTTGCCGCGTCTCGCCCCGGCCGTGCCAGGGCGGTCGTGGTGGGTGCGAGTATTGTCATCGGGACACCTCCGTGGCGGGACGGTCGGTCAGGTTCAGGAACACGTCGTCTAGGTCGGGGCTGTGCAGGGTGAGCTTGTCCACATCGATCGCGTGGTCGTCGAGCCGGCCGAGGACGGTGCGCAGGGAGTGCACGGAGCCGTCGCTCGCGACCTCGAGTGCCAGCGCCTCGTCGTCCCGCGCCGACGACGCCAGTACGGCGGCGGCCCGGTCGAGGTCCGCGGGGTCGGCGAACTGCAGCAGGATGTGGCCGCCGGGCACCAGCTGCTTGAGCTCGGCCGCGGTGCCCTTGGCGACGATCCGGCCGCCGTCGAGGACGGCGATCCGATCAGAGAGCTGGTCCGCCTCCTCGAGGTACTGCGTGGTGAGGAAGATGGTGGTACCGCCGGCCGCGAGGTCGCGGATGACCTGCCACATCGTGCGGCGGCTTCGCGGGTCGAGCCCGGTCGTCGGCTCGTCGAGGAAGATGACCCGAGGGTTGCCGACGAGCGTCATGGCGAGGTCGAGGCGCCGCCGCATCCCGCCGGAATATGTTGTGGGCGCGCGGTTTCCCGCTTCGGTCAGGTCGAAGGTCTCCAGCAGCTCGGCGACCCGCCGACGTCCCTCGGCGTGGTCGAGGTGGTGCAGGTCCGCCATCAGGCGCAGGTTCTCGGCGCCGGTGAGCAGGTCGTCGACCGCGGAGAACTGGCCGGTGACGCCGATCACGCCGCGCACGCCGTCGGCGTCGCCGTCGAGGTCGTGCCCGGCGACGGTGATCCGGCCGCCGTCCGCGGGGATCAGCGTGGACAGGATCTGCACGGTGGTCGTCTTGCCTGCGCCGTTCGGGCCGAGCAGGGCGAAGACGGTCCCGGCCGGCACCCGCAGGTCGATGCCGTTCAGCACGGTGTAGTCGCCGAAGGACTTACGCAAGCCGACGGCGGAGATCGCGGTGTCCAGAGCGGTCGAGTTCACGAAGGTGCTCCTCATGATCGTCGGATGGTGATGTCGCCGTGCGCGGTTCGCGCCCGGACCTCGACCGTGTCCGCATCCGGGTCGGGGTGTTCGGAGGGTTCCATCTGGTTGCGGACGGAACCGCTGAAGGTGTTGACGTCGAGCCAGGCGGCGAGGCCGTCGGCGATGCCGATCTCGAGGTCGCCGTTGGCGGTGTCGAGATCCAGTGCGCCGCCGGACATCTCACCGATGCGGATCCGGCCGTTCGCCGACTTGGCCGTCACGGTCCCGCGGGCGCGGTCGACGGTGATGCTGCCGTTCGCGGCCCGGACGCGCAGCCCGTCGTTCCCCGCGGCGATGTAGGTGTCGCCGTTGGAGTTCTTGACCGTCGCCGGTCCGTTGAGCTCGCCGAGCCGCAGGGAGCCCGAACCGTTGGTGACCTCGCAGCGGCCGTCGGCGCGGTCGACGGTGACGTCGCCGGTGACGGTGTTCAACACGAGCGGACCGACCTCGTCGAGGTCGACGTTGCCGGCGGTGGTCTTCATCTGGCATTCGCCGAGGCGCCCAGTACCGGTGAACGACGTCGCCGAGCCGTGGCCGCGCACGTGGGACCCGGTGGGGAGCGCGATGTCGATCTCGACGGATCCGCCGCCGCCGAGAAACCCGAGGATGCCGCGCAGGCCGCCCGGCAGGGTGGGCTTCGGTGCGGTGACGGAGAGTCGGCCGCCTGAGTACCGGACGGTGGTGTTCTCGGCGGCCTGGATGTCGGACTGGTTGCCGTCGCGGCGAGGACGGACCTCGACGACGGTGTCGACGCGGTCACTCGCGGTGATCCGCACGGTGCCGACCAGGAGGTGGATGTCGGCGTGGATTGGTTCTGGTGTGTCGAAGGTGGTCATGGTTACTCCGGTGCGGTTGGCGGGGCGGGAGTCGGCGGTGGCGGGGCGCATGTCACTGCACCCAACCGGTGAAGTGCTGCGGTCCCCGGGAGGTGCGCCGGGCGGAGGTGCCGGGCTCGCCCTGTCGTGGACGGTCGACGGCGGTCGCGACCGCGCGCACGAGCCAGGCGTTGACCGAGAGGCCGTCGCGGCCGGCCACCTCCTCGACCCGGATCTTGAGCTGCTCGGGCAGACGCAGGCTGATCCGGGAGGCCGGCCCCTCCTCGGTTTCGGGCGGTTCGCTCCAGCCGGGGTCGGGAGTGGACGGTTCGGACGGCGGCGCGGTCACCACGAACTGCGGGTCGCGACCGCGCAGTCGCAGTTCGACGGAGCCCGGAGCGAGGTCGCGGGTGATCTCGTCGGCGGCCGCGGAGAGCGCGTCGAGCAGCGTGATGCGCAGCGCCGAATCCAGTGGTGCGGTGAGTCGTTCGGCGAGCGCTCGCGCCTCGTCGCCGCCCGCCTCCGCGGCGACGAGCAGTTCTCGTCGGATGTTGTCGGCAAAGGGTGTGAGGTCCATGACGTCACTATGACATCAATGTGACGTCATGACAATACCGAATGTGACGTCGTCATGGCGTAGTCGGTGAACGCGCAGGTGGCGCGCGGGGAGGTGCCGTCCGGGCTGACTATGAACGGCGCAAGTCAGTACGCTCAGAGCTATGGCGATGAAGCTCGACGGACCGCTCGCCAACCGCGCGGACTGGCAAGCCGGTGACCGCTGCTCGATCGACCGCGCGCTGCAGGTCGTCGGCACGCGCTCGGCGATGCTGTTGCTGCGCGAGGCGTTCTTCGGGACGACGAGGTTCGATGACTTCGCACAGCGGGTCGGCATCACCGACACCGTCGCGTCCTCCCGCCTGAAGGAACTGGTCGAGGCGGGCTTGATGGTCAAGGAACCGTACCGGGAGCCCGGCCGACGCACCCGCTACGAGTACGTGCTCACCGAGATGGGTCGCGACCTGCTGCCGGTGGTGCTGGCGCTGATGCAGTGGGGGGACAAGTACCTCCAGCGCGGTGGTGCCCCGCTACGCGTGGTCGAGGGCAGCACCGGCGCGTCGGTCGGCGTGCGGGTGTGTGGAGACGACGGCCGGGAACTCGGACTCGACGAGTTGCGGGTGAAGGTCAACCGTTAGCCGATTGTGCGCCTGACGTTTTCGGCATGGATGCGATGTGTTTGCTTTGTGCAAAACCTGGTACGGATCGCTAGTCGCGCCGTTAATCTCGCGAGAATGACCAATGGTCGGGGGTATCGCAATCGCCGGGTGACCGGCGTCGGATTGGCCGCGGCGGCGGCCGTACTCGCGGCGGCGCTCACGCCACCGGCAGCGGCTGCCACGCTGCCGCAGCCGAATGCGGTCTCGGTGACGGGGGACCGCAACGAGCAGACTGCCGTCGAGAAGGTCGCGGCGACAATTGTCGGCCCGGTCGCGCCCGGCATGGCCGTCGCCATCGTCAAACGCGATCCGAGGTCGGGGGAGCCGATCACCACCACCTACTACTTCGGGCAGGCGGACAACGCCACTCCGGGGACTGTGGGACAGGTCGGCCCGCAGACACAGTTCGAACTCGCCTCGGAGACGAAGCTGTTCACGGGCGCCCTGCTTGCGAAGCGGGTGCACGACGGGCAGTCGCAGTTGACCGACCACGCGCAGAAGTACGAGACCGGCCTGACGTTCCCCGTCAAGGATGGCAAGAACATCACCCTGGGTGAGTTGGTCACGCACAGGTCCGGACTCACGGACGATCCGCCCAACGACTACGTGAATCGGAAGGCGCAGTACAACCGCGCTGATCTGTGGCAAGGACTCGAGAATCCCAAGGCGCTGGCAACGTCCCCGGGCTCGACGTGGTTGTACTCGGACTTCGGATTCGGAACGCTCGGGACCCTGATGGCCGACGCCTTCGAACCGGGTCAGCCCCAACCTCCGTTCGCGGACGTGGTTCAACGCGAGTTGACCGGACTGCTGGGCATGCCGTCGACGGTCCTGGAGAACCAGGCTACGAATCTCGCGCAGCCGTACGGCCCAGATGGCACGCCCGCGCCGCTGTGGGACAACATCGCAGCGATGGCGGGGGGCGGCGGGCTGGTCAGCACCGCCGCGGACATGGCGACCTGGAATGCGACGACACTCGGCTACGGCAACAGCCCGCTGAAGCCGGTGCTGCAGTCCATGCTCGACACCATCCCGGGCGTCGGGCAGAAGATGGGTATGGCCTGGCAGTTGTACCCCGCCCAGAACGGGATCAGGCATCCGTATGCGTTCAAGGACGGTGACAGCACGGGATCGTCCAATGCGACCTACCTGATTCCGTCCGACGGATTCGCCGTCACGGTCTTGACCAACGGTGGCCACGGCAGCGACAGCGACAGCAGAGCCCCGAAGGCGGTGAACCAGGCAGCGTTCGATCTGATGCAGGAGTTGCAGCCGGGTGTTCCGACGACCGGGAGCAGCACCGGATCGCCGACGTTCGGCTCCTGATCGGGGCTGGGGTTCGCATCGGCTCAGGTGTCGGGCCGATGCGAACCAGTCCTACTGCGCGTGCTCCGGTTCGGGCAGCGTGCGGGGAGCGCCGAGTTGCCAGGCCAGTGCGGTTGCGGTGATCGACTGCGCGCACAGCAGCCCGACCAGCACCACGATCTGGAACTTGGCGGCCGCGGACGCACTGGCGCCGCCGAGCAGCGCGCCGACGAACGCGCCCGGCAGCGTCACCAGCCCGACCGTGCGGGTCTGGTCCAGCCCCGGCACCAGCGCCTCGAACACCGAGTAACGCGCGATCGGCAGCACCGCCTGACGTGCGGTCGCGCCGATCGCGAGCCACCCTTCGACCTCGTCGCGGCGGGACACCAGGCCCTCGGTGAGCCGGCGACCGGTCAGCACCGCGGCCACCATGCAGTTGCCGAACACGATGCCCGACACCGCGACCAGCGTGCGCACGTCGCGGTCGAGCGTCGGCATCCCGACGATGATTGCGATGGTCACGCTCGCCCCGGCCGCGCACGACAGCACCACCGCGCGGGCGGCGCCGCTGTGCACCCGCAGCCGGCGGGCGGCGGTGAACGTGGACACCCCGAACATCACGCTCATCACCAGCACGACCGCCCACGGCGCGGCGAACACCCCACGCAGCGCGGCGGCGATGATCGTCAACTGCACGACCGCCCGCAGCGACGCGGTGAGCACGGCGCGCCGCTGGGGCACACCGGCGACGGTCAGCACGGTGACCGCGATCGCCGCGAGGATCACGAGGCCGACGCCCAGCCGGACGTACTCGGTCATGGTGATGTGTCTACACCCGTGCGCGAGTTGCGGGGTCCGGCCCACGCAACTCGCGCACCGGGCGCAGAGCGCGCCTCAGCCGACGGTGGCCAGCGCGGCCGCCAGACCGAGCACCACCGCCATGACCGCCACCTCGGCGACCGCGCGGCGCAGCGACAGCGCGGATGACGTCCGGTGCGCCGCCGCCTGCTCGACCCAGCCGCGGCGGAACCGCCACCCGGCGCCGAGCAGACCCACCAGGATCACGGTCTTGGCAACCAGGATCCGGCCGTAGCCGGTGGCGACCAGCGCGCCGAATCCGTCGAGCTGCAGGGCCGCGTCGACCACGCCGGACACGACCAGCACGGCGACCGACCACAACGCGACCGCCGAGTACCGCGGCAGCGTCCGGGCCCACGCGCCGCGCGAGCGGACCGTCAACGCCATCGCCGCGAGCAGTCCGCACCACAGCGCCGCCGACAGCGTGTGCGCCAGTGCGAACACCGCCCCGGGCGCGCGCTGCGACAGGTGCCCGGTCAGTGGCAACACGACCAAGGCGAGTGCGGCGCAGACCAGTTCGACCGTGAGGGGACGATCGGTACCGCCGATCCGGGCCGCGGCCGACGACACCAGCAGCACCGCCACGCTCGCCGCGACCAGCAGCATCAGCCGGCCGGTGCTGATCTGCGTCAGGTAGCTGCCGAGGGTGCCCAGGTCCAGTCGGCCGTAACCGACACCCGCGGACTCGGCCGCCAGCCCGACCGCGAGGCCCAGCACGGCGAGCAGCCACACCGCGCCGGTCCCGATCAGCGGCAACCGGGCCCGGTTGCGGAGTTCCGCGCGCCGCCGCGGGTCGTCGAGACGGTTCACGCAGGCCAACCCGACGGCCAGCACCCCGGCGCAGTCGGCGACCACCCGCAGCAGACTCGACGGCGGTGGCGTGTCCGGGCGGGCCAGCAGCCAGGCCAGCCCGAATCCGGCGAACGCGGTGGGGACGGCCGCCGCGAGCCACAACTGCCGGTTCGGACCGGCCGTCCCCACACGCGTCATCGGTTCATTGCTTCCGCATCACTGCTTGCGGGGCCGCAGCACGAACCACAGCGCACCCGCGAACACGACCACGCCGCCGACGATGAACGGCCACACCGGGACGCCGCCGGCGCCACCGCCGGAGCCGTTCGCCTCCGACGGCTTCGGGCCGGGGGTGCCGTTCTCGGCCTTGGTCAGCGTGAACGTGCGCTGCACGCCGACCACGTGACCGTCGGCCGAGGTGACGCGCGCGGCGACCGTGTAGGTGCCGGCCGGACCGAGCGCGCCGACCGGGACGCTGATCGTCGCCCCCTGCACGGTCGGCTTGCCCTTCGACCACAGGTGCCCGTCCGGCCCGACCACCGTCATCGCCTCGAACGCGGTCTGCAGCGCCTCGTTGAAGGTGATGCTCACCGTCTGCGGACTCTGGTCGACCTGGGCGCCGTCGGCCGGGACGCTGCCGACCGGCACCGAGTGCGCCGAGGCGGTCCCGGCGCCCAGCGCCAGCGTCATCAACACCAGGGCGACGAGCGCGCCCAGCGCGCCGGACATCCGCCTGATCATGACCGCTTACCCCGCACCAGCGCGCCGATGCTCAGTGCCAACGCCAGCGCGCCGAGCACCAGGCCGGCGCCACCGAGCCAGCGGGCGGTGTCGTCGGACTCCGCGGACTGCGCCGACGAGTCCGAATCGCCTTCGGACCGGCTCATCTCGGCGCTCATCCCGTGCTCGTCGGATCCCTCGCCGAGCGTCAGCGACGGCGCGGGGTGGTCGGGCTCGGCACCGTCGACCTCGGCCGGTTGGTTCCAGCTGACGATCTTGCCGTCGGAGTAGGTCTGCTCGGCGGGGAAGCTGACCGACTTCTCCTTGGGCAGCGGGCCGGCGGAGAGCTCGAACTCGTCGAACTGACCGGGCGCGACCATCACGCCCGGATCGGCGGTCCAGGTCACCGAGGTGGCCTCGTCGGTCTTCGGGTCCTTGGTGACGACGGACGTCCAGCCGGTCATCGGCTTGGTACGTGCCGACTTCAGGTTCGGCAGGGTCACGGTGAGCTTGGTGGTGCCCGCGGTGTCCGACTCGGTCGGCACCTTGAACGTCAGCACGCCGTAGCCGCCCTGCGCGACGCCGGGAGCGGAGACGGTCACGTGCGCGGAGGCGACGCCGACCGACGCCAGCATCACCGCGCCGGCCGCGGTCGCCGTGCAGAAGGCACGCGAAAGGAAGGTCTTCATTTGTGGGGTCTTTCTCGAAAGTGGTTGTGACGGTGTCGTTGTCAGGCGAAAACCGTCGGCGGACCACGTCTCGAGATGCTGTGGGACAGCCGCGCGCCGACCAGGCGACGCGGAGCCGAGGAGGGGACGGTGAGGGTCGCGACGCGCGGTGCGGGCGGCGCGCAGGCGCCGAACGCCGCGCGGATCACCGAGGTGATCGGGCCGTACAGCCGCTCGGCGATGCCGATAAGCGCCATCGCCACGACGGTCGCGAGGGCGTGCGCGCCGAGCATGGTCAGCGCGGGCAGCGAGGACACCCCGGGCACCGTGCAGGCCTGGTGTGCGGCGTCGGTGCCCATCGTGGTGCTCAGCGTCAGGTGGCCGACGAGCTGGCCGGTCGCCAGACCGCCGAACAGCGCGGACCGGCCGCGGGACAGCGCCGGGACCTCGGCGACCGCGACACCGACGGCAGCACACGCGAGAACCGTGAGCAGCAGTGTCGACAGCGACGGCACGGCGCCGCCGCCGTACCCGTGCGCGGCGACCGCCAGCGTGGTGGTGAGCCCGCCGATCGCGAGGCCGCGCAGGCGCGCTGCGGGACTCTGGGCGACGGCGGGGGACACGATCGGACTGGTGGGGTCAGCGGACGCCGAGACGGGCCAGCAGGTCGGCCTCGATCCCGTCGAGTTCACCGGCGATCGCAGCGTGCGCGGAACGGCGGCGGGCCGTCGGCATGTGCTCGGCCGCGTCGACCGCGGTGGACAGGTCGGTGAGCCGCGCGGTGATGACGGTGGCGAACTGCTTGGTCTCGGCGTCGTTCGGGTGGGACGCGGTGATCTCCGCCAGCGACCGCTCGGCGCCGGAGATCCGCGCGCTCAGCCGGGCCCCGTGGCCGGTGAACTGGCCGAGCTCGTCGACCTGGACGCCCATCTGCTCGGCGCGGTACAGGTCGATCCGGCCGCGCAGCGCGGTCGCGCCGCGGTATGCCAGCGGCGCCAGCACGGGGACGAGCACCCGCGCGACACCCAGGTAACGGTTGATCTTCTTGAGACTGAGCTTGCCGGCCTCGGCGGTCGCCTGCTGCGCCTTCGCGATCGCCAGCTCGTTCTTCTCGGTCTCGCGCAGGCTCTTGATGTCGGCGCGCTGCGCCTTCGCCGCTGCCTTCGCCGTCTTGTGGTCCGCCCGGGCGCCCGCCTTGATCCGCTTGCGGTCGTTCTTCGCGCCCAGCTTGGCCTCGAGCTTGGCCTTGTGCTTGAGCGCCTTGGCCTCGGCCTTGCGCGTGGCGCGCCGCGACGTGCGCTTCTTCTTGCCGAACAGACCCACGAGAACGCCCTCCATGTGTCGCTTGCCGACCGCGTGCCTTGTCGGACGGTGGACGCCGCCCGGGCGGGCATACGTCGAGTCCACAGTATTGGAGACGGTGGACTGTCTGCCATGGAGGCTAGTGTTCGTGTTCGTGAACTCACCCTCGCGACCGCCGATCCTGCTCGACGCGGGCGCGCTCACGCGCTGCCGGCACCGGATCCGGCGCGATGTGGTGGCGGGCCCCCAGGCGTCTGCGCAGCCGGTCTCGCCGGGTGTGCGCCAGCGACAGGAGGGCGCGCAGGCACAGCGCGAACGGGTCCGCGAGCGGCTGCGGTCGCAGTGGCCGGGCACCTGGCGCACCGTCGACGCATCCGCCCGGGCCGACGAGCGTGCCCGCGAGACCCTGCAGGCGTGCGCCGAGGGGATCGACCGGATCTGGGGAGCCTGGTTGCCCGCCGAGCCGGACGTCGGCCGCCGTGGCGGCGTGGAACTGCTGGTCCGGGACGAGCAGCGCGGCGGCTACCTGCCGGTGATCGTGGTCAACCACAAGGTCACCGATCCGGGCCGGGGAGCCACCACCTCGCCGCTCGACAGCTGGCAACCGGCTGCCGACGAGTCGCACAAGGTGCGCAGCCAACCGCGCGACCACGTGCGTCTGGCCCACGTCACCCGGATGATGCAGCGCGCCGGGATCGCCAGCCCGGCGCTGCTCGGCGGGGCCATCGGCTTCGACGCCGACTGTGTCCTGGTCACCGACCTGTCGGGCGACGACGGCATCCTCGCCCAGTACGACCGGCGTTTCGAGGACCGGATCGCGGTGGCCCGGGGCGAGGTCCCGACCGAGCCGTCCCGGATCTCCGAGTGCGCCCACTGCCCGTGGTGGCCGGACTGCGAGCAGGTGCTGCTCGCCCGCCACGACGTGAGCCTGGTGGTTCGCGGTGCGCAGTCCGAGGCGCTGCGCTCGGCCGGGGTGACGACCATCGAACAACTGGCGAACTGGATCGGCGACGCCCCGGACGACTGGCCGGGCAACGGTTTCGCGGACGCGGTCATCTGCGCGAAGGCGTGGCTCGCCGGGGTTCCGCTGGTGCGGCGGTTCGACGCGGTGTCCGTCGCGCGGGCCGACGTCGAGGTCGACGTCGACATGGAGAGCTATCAGGAGCACGGGGCCTACCTGTGGGGGACGTTGACGACGATCGACGGGGTGGATCACGGCTATCGCCCGTTCGTCACCTGGGATCCGCTGCCCACGACGGACGAGGCGCGGTCATTCGCACAGTTCTGGGAGTGGCTGATGGACGTGCGGGCCACCGCGGCCGCCGACGGTAAGACCTTTGCGGCGTACTGCTATTCGAAGATGGCCGAGAACCGTTGGCTGATCGGCTCCGCGCAGCGCTTCGCCGGGATGCCCGGTATCCCGGCGCTGGCCGAGGTGCAGGCTTTCATCGCCTCGCCGCAGTGGGTGGACGTCTACGAGGCGGTCAGTTCGCAGTTCGTGTGCCCGAACGGCAAGGGGCTCAAGAAGATCGCGCCGATCGCCGGATTCTCCTGGCGCGACGCCGAGGCCGGCGGCGAGGCGTCGATGGGGTGGTACCGAGAGGCGGTCGGCTACGACGGTGCGCCGGACCTGACCCAGCGCGAGCGGCTGCTCGAGTACAACGAGGACGACGTGCTCGCGACACGGATGCTGCGCCAGTGGATGAGCGAGCGGGCCGTCGCCGAGGTCCCCGGGCACGGCGACCTCGACGCCGCCGCGGCGAGCTCCGGCACACTCACGGAAGGCGCCGCCGAGACGCTGTTCTGAGCGGCGTCGCAACCGACACTGCCCGCCGCCGCGTCGACCGTCCGGCACTCGCACAATGCCGCACGGTGAGTCACCATGGATTGAGAGCGCTCCGGGTGACAGGAGGGTCGGTCATGGGTCGATTGCCCGAGCATGTGGTCATCGTCGGCGCCGGCATGGAGGGTCTCGCGACGGCCTGGCATCTGCAGGAGCACGGGGTCGCGGTGAGCGTCGTCGACCGGGTCGGGGTCGCCGCCGACTCGTCGTGGGGCAACGCGGGCTGGCTGACCCCGGCGTTGACGCTGCCGCTGCCCGACCCGGCGGTGCTCTCCGAGGGGCTGCGGGCGCTGGTGCGGTCGTCGTCGCCGCTGTACGTGCCGCCCAGTGCCGACCCGCGGCTGCTGCGGTTCCTGGCAGGATTCGCCCGGCACTGCACACCGGGGCGCTGGCGCGCGGCCATGCGCGTGTTCGTCGAGGTCAACCGCCTGGCGCTGGGTGCGTACGACGAGCTGGCGGCCGGCGGGGTCCGGGAGCACGCCCGCCTGGCCGACCCGTTCCTCGCTGCGTTCGCCACCGAGGCCGAGCGCGACGTGCTGGCCGCCGAGCTGCGCACCGTCGCCGAACTGGGCGGCGAGGTCGAGTTCGAGCTGATGGACGCCGACCGGTTGCGGACCATCGAGCCCGCCCTGGGCGACGGCGTCGGCGCCGGGCTGACGCTACGCAACCAGCGCTTCCTGGACCCGCCGCGGTTCATGGCCGCGCTGGCGGAGGCGGTGCGTCGGCGCGGCGGGGAGATCGTCGAGGGTTTCGAGGTGTCCGCGGTGCGCGACGACGGCGACGGGCGCGGGGTCGAGCTGACGTCCACGGCGGGCGGCTACCGTCGCGGCGACCAGGTGGTGCTGGCCACCGGCGCGCGGTTGAACACGCTGGCGCGGCCCTTCGGGGTGCGTGTGCCGGTGCAGGCGGGTCGCGGCTACAGCTTCAGCGTGCAGCCCGATCACCCGCCGAAGAACCCGATCTATCTGGCCGCGCAGCGGGTGGCGTGCACGCCGCTGGCCGGTCGGCTCCGGGTCGCCGGGATGATGGAGTTCCGCCGGCCCGACGCCCCTGCGGACCCGCGCCGCATCCGTGCCGTCGTCGACGCGGCGCGCCCGATGCTCACCGGGATCGACTGGGAGCAGCGCCAGGAGGAGTGGGTCGGATCGCGGCCGTGCACGCCGGACGGCCTTCCGTTGATCGGCGTCACCCGCTCGCCGCGGGTCCACGTGGCCGGGGGACACGGGATGTGGGGGATCGCGCTGGGTCCGCTGACCGGGCGCCTGCTGGCCGCGGCGATCACCGGTGACCGTGTGCCCGAAGTGATGCAACATTTTGATCCGTTGCGCTGAATGCGCCGCGGTCGGCTCAGTACTGTTGGGGGAGAGATGGCAACCGAAGCGAAGGGCCTCGACCAGCACCTGCAGATCACGTCCGTGCGGGTGCTCCCGGATGCGGAGATGCTGGGGGCGTGGGCGTTGGGGCTGACCGGGACGACGCGCGACGACGCGCACGTCGACGGCTCGCTGATCGTGGACTGGTCGCCGAACCGGCACCGCTTCGTCTACGACCCGATGCACAGCGAGGTCACGCTCGACGGCGCCGAGGCGTCCGCCGATCAGGTACGTCGGGTCATCACCGAACTGAGCGAATCCGCAAGTGAAAAGGCGGCATTCGAGGCGATCGTCAAGCTGGCGAAGGCTCGGCACCGGCAGCCTCCCGGGCGCGTCGCCGAGATGGAGGAGCAGATCCGCCACGGGTGACCGACCGGGTCGGCATCTCGATCTGTTTGTCTCCGAGGAACGTTCGAGTCGGCCGACCCCGCTCCGTGCGGGGCCGGCCGGCCGATCACTTCCCGTCGCCGTTGACGGTGCTCGAGATGCCGCTGGATCCGGTGGCGATGTCGCCGAAGGCGGTGAAGATGTCGCCAAGGTTGCCGAAAATGGAGCCGAGGTCGCTCGAGGACATGGGTGGTTCTCCGTTCAGTGGGGTTGATTCCTCGCCGGGCCGCACCCGTCGAGGTCGAGGATCGTGCCGGCGGATGATCACGCAAGCACGGATGATTTCTATCATGCGATCAGTCAGGTTAGCCATACCTAACTAGTGTGGTGTAGGGCACAGCGCCGGAAACGCTCCTGGCAACGGCCGGATCATCATCACGGGGTCAGGCCTTGGAGGCGAGCCACTGATGCAACCACTCGGTCGCGGTGGTGCCGTTGCCGGCCACGACGTAGCGGGTGTAGTCCTGGTGGATCCCGGAGTTCAGGAACTGCTGCAGGTTTCGCGCCCGTGCGGCGTTCGCGGGATCGCTCAACTGGTGTTCGAGCGTCGGCAGGCCGCCGGCGCGGAGCAGGTCGTCGATGATCGGCGTCGCCTCCGGGCCGTACTTCTCCTTGTCCGAGGACTTGGGGTCGGAATTCTGCACGAAGTAGCCGGCGATGCGGTCGACGAAGTCTTCCTTCGGGGTCGCGCAGTACAGGTCGCCGGTCGAGCAGAACGTTCGCACGACCGGACTGACCCAGCCGAAGCCCTCGACGCGCGGGCCGATGGCGCCGCCGCCGCCGACCGGGGGACCGACCAGCGGATCCAGCGGGGAGCGGCGAGGATCGGAGATCAGTCCCACCGCGGACACCCGTTGCGGCGGGATCACGCCGGCGCCGGTCCCGATCTCGGCGGCGAGGTCGCCGGCGACGTCGGCGCCCTGGCTGTAGCCGATGATCCCGAACCGGGCTGCCGGGCAACGGATCGCGAGGTCTCTCACCAATCCGCGGGCGTTGCTCACGCCCTGGCTCTCCGAGGCGCCGTAGACGTCGGTCTCCCAGGGGAAGGCGGTCGCCGGGTAGGTCACGTAGGCCACCTGGATCGCGGGCGGCAGGCCGTCGGTGACCGCGGTGAGCAGCCCTCGGTCCGGATCGGCCGCGCGGTTGGTGGAGGTCTCCCACGTGCCGGGTACCGCGACGACGTACATGCTCGGGCAACCGGGGGCCGCGGAGGCGACTCCTGTGCCGACCACCAGGCCGGCGGCCACCGTACCGACTGCCGCGACCGCGGCCGCACACCTTTTCACCCTCATCTGGCCACTCCCCACGCGCTCGCCCGGAGCCCGGGTCGGCGCGGCCCGGGGCCGCCATCCACCATAGGGCAGCAGGACCTTCCGCGTCTGCAGTGCGAACCGTATGCCCAGGTCAGTAAGGATGAGCGGCAGACGGTTGTGGCGTTCGTGTCACGCGGTCACGGAGGCGCAGTCCCGGCGTGCGCTCACCCGCGCCGCAGGGCCATCCCACGGACGTACTGCGCCTGGCCGAGGTGCGCGGTGCAGTCGCCGATCACGCTGACCAACCGGACCGCCGCGCTGACCGGCGGGTCCCAGCGCCGGTCGACGATCCGGTCCAACTCGTCGGTGGTCAGGGTGTCGAGGTAGCGCAGCGTGGCTGCGTGCACGTCGGCGTGATAGGCGTCGAGCAGATTCGCCGCGACCCGCACCCGGCCGACCTCGTCGCTGCTCTGGCCGTAGCCGATGGCCTCGGGATCGAACGGGAGTGCGAACAGCTCGCACCAGCCGCCGGCGGTCCACACCTGCTCGGTGCCGGTGATGCCGGCCAGGTGGTCGTCCTGGACCCGGATCAGGTGCCAGAGCAGCCAGTCGATGGAGTTCGCCTCGGGGTCGGGCCGGTAGGTGGCGATGTCGTCGGGCAGGTCGGAGGTCATCTCGACGACCTGCTCGCGGATGCGTTCAAAGGAGTCGCGCAGCAGCGCTTGCGTTTCCGGTGTCGGCGTCATGGTGTGGACCGTACGCCGAGGTGTCCGCCGGTGTCGGACGGTTCGCCGCACGAGACGGGCGGGCCACCGGTGACCGGTCGCCCGCCCGCAGCGGTCGGTGCGGGAAGCTCAGCGGGGGGCCATGCGCAGGCCGCCGTCCATGCGGATGGTCTCGCCGTTGAGGTAGTCGTGTTCGATGATCATGGTGGCCAGCTCGGCGTATTCGGCGGGTTGCGCCAGCCGATGCGGGAACGGCACGCCCGCGGAGAGCGACTGCCGGAAATCCTCGGTGACGCCGGCGAGCATCGGAGTGTCGACGATGCCCGGCGCGATGGTGTTCACGCGAATGCCGAACTGCGCCAGGTCTCGTGCGGCCGGCACGGTCATGCCGTGCACGCCGCCCTTCGACGCGGAGTAGGCGATCTGGCCGATCTGGCCTTCGAAGGCGGCGACCGAGGCGGTGTTGATGACGACGCCGCGCTGGCCGTCCTCGTCGACCGGATCGGTCTTGGCGATGGCCTCGGCCGCGAGGCGCATCACGTTGAACGTGCCGAGCAGGTTCACGGTGATGACCGTGCGGAACAACTCGAGGTCGTGCGGGCCGTTCTTGGACAGGATGCGACCGGCCCAGCCGACGCCCGCGCAGTTGACGACCGCGCGCAGCGGCACACCCGACGCGACGACCTGATCGACCGACTTCTGGACCGCGTCGGCGCCGGTGACGTCGGTGTCGATCAGCGTCACGCCCTGCGGGACCTTCCCCGCGGCCTTGTCGATCGACGCCTGCAGGTCGAAACCGAAGACGGTGGCGCCCTTGGCGGCGAGCGCGGCGGCGGTGGCGGCGCCCAGGCCGGAGGCGGCACCGGTGACGATGGCGGCAGATCCCGAAAGTTGCACGGTGGACTCTCCTGTTCCGGCGGACCGGCCGGCCCGCGCGATGGGTGATACGGAGACAACTGGGTTAATGCACGATAACCCACTGTGTGGGCCACCACATCGTGAGTGAACTCCGCATCCGACGCGACGGCAAGGACTCAAGGCGTCGGTACGGGCCCGCCCGGGCGACGACCGGCGGCCGCGGTCAGGCGGCCAGCAGCAGCGAGAGCACCGCGGTGTCCGGGTCCGCGATCGGGTCGATGCCGATCTTGCTGCGGATCGCGGTGATGGTGCCGTCCGCCTCGGCCTCCACCCAGACCGCGCGGTGGCCAAGGCCCAGGTCCGGCAGGCCGGGCAGCAGGATGCAGCCCGAGGCGACACCCTCGCATTCGGGCAGGCTCGGCGTGGTCTCCGACGGCGGGTGCAACAGCAGCAGGGCCGTCGGCGTGTGCTCCGCGAACTTTCCCGGTGGCGGTGCGTCGTCGCCGAGCACCGGACCGTCCGCGAGCACCAACCCGACCGAATCGACCGGCGACAGGTCGGGCACGTCCTCGCGTGCGTCGAACACGGTCGTCGTCGGCAGCAATCCCGGGATCGACGCGACCTGCACGGTCAGCAGCAGCAACCGGCCCCACTCGTTGGTGGAATCCGGCCAACGGCCCGAGATGAGGAATCCGCGGAGCGCTCCATGCTGGTGGAAAGGCGAGATGCCTATGCGTGTGTCCTTCATGGTGGCCTCCCCTCACAGGGTCCACAAGATCAGGATGCGCCCGAAAACGTCGTCGGACAACCAAGATCGGCCACCAGGCGGGGTCGGCCGGCCGGAACAGCGCCGCCCGGACCGCCTCCGAAGCCGCCTACAGCGTGGTCGAGCCGAAGATCGCGCCGAGCGGAACGAGGACTGCCGCGGCCAGGATCGCCAGGGGATTCCCCGAGAGCATGCCGTCGCGCAGCCAGTTGCCGACCTGTGCGGCGATGTCGGTGGAATTCATTGTCCGCCTTCCGTCGTGTCGAAATTCTGCCCTGTCTATCACCCGACAGGTGTGCGGCGTTACCGACAGGCCGACGCGGATCAGCTCGTGGGCGCGGCCTGTTCGCATCCGGAGTGCACTGCGGCGGTCGCCGCACCGAGCTTGCCGAGCAGGTCCTGCGCCTGGCTGCCGCTGCCGTCCGGGGCGGGCTGCCCGGCGATGGCGCCGGCGATCGTCGTGTAGGTCTGCGCCAACTGCTGCGCCTTGTCGCGCCGCGCGGAGTCGGAGATCTGCTGCGCTCCGTCGGAGACGATCGTGCTCATCTTCCGGTAGTCGGCGACCTGCTGCTTCGTGATCTGGGCGGGGTTGCCGCCGGCGAGCACGCTCGACCGCAGATCCTGCTGCACCGGTGCGAGGTTCGCGTCGATGGTCTTGACAGCCGCGCAGTCACCGGCGGTGTCGGTGGCGGAGGGCTGTGCCTGGCCGCCGCAGGCGCTCAGTCCGACCGCCGCGAGCACGACGATCGCGGCGAGGCCTCCAGTTCGCTGCATGCGGGGTCCTGTCTCCGGTGGGAACGGTCGGCCTGTTCTAGCACCCGCGGTCGCCGGTGAGCGAATCGGTCCGTGCCTGTTCGTGCCCGACCGCTACTCGTCCGTCTCCCGGTTCGCCGCGGCCACAACGGATTCCAGCAGCCCGGGCAGCGCCTTCTCGACCTCGTCGCGGCGCAGCCGCTGGTGGACCTGTCCGTCGACGGTCAGGCGTTCGATGACCCCGGCCTCACGCAGGATCTTGAAGTGGTGGGTGGCGGTCGACTTGTTGATCCCGTCGTAGAGCTCGCCGCAGCGGACGCAGTCCTCGGCGTTGCGCAACCGCCGCACCATCTCGAGCCGGATCGGGTCCTGCAGTGCGCCCAGCACCTGCTGCACGGTGCCGACCGGAGCGTCCTGGGCCTCGGGGTCGTCTTGGGTCATCGGTCCGCCTCATTCGCAATTGGTTTGATGTTCATCAAACCTGGCGTTATGGTGATCAGGTTCGATCTACATCAAACCTACTCGCCGGGGAGGCGTCATGACAGCGGTTCTGTCGGAGCAGGTCGGCGAACGCGAAACCCAACGCTGGGCGTACGGGCTCGTCCTGGTGTTCAGCGGGGTGGCGCTGGGGGTGTCGGGGGTGCCGGCACCGCTGTACGGGATGTACGAGGTCGACTGGCACTTCTCGCCGCTGATGACGACGGTGGTGTTCGCGGTGTACGCCGTGACCGCCCTGGCGGCGGTGCTGGTGTCGGGCCGGATCTCCGATGCGGTGGGCCGCAAGCCGGTCCTGCTGGGGGCGCTGGCGGCGATGGTCGTCGGGCTGGTGGTGTTCATGCTGGCGGACAACGTCGGGATGCTGCTGCTGGCCCGCGCCATCCACGGCGCGGCCGTCGGTTCGACGGTGGTGGCCGGGGCCGCCGCCCTGCTCGACCTGCGGCCGGACCGGGGCACCCGCTCGGGCCAGCTCAGTGGCGTCGCGTTCAACCTGGGCATGGCCGCGGCGATCCTCGGCTCCGCGGTGCTGGCCCAGTACGCGCCGCACCCGCTGCGCACTCCCTACGCGGTCGTGATCGTGCTGTGCCTGGCGATCGGGGTCGGTGTCGTCGCGCTCGACGAGCCGCACCGCAACCCCACTCGAGGACGGATCACCGTTGCCAAACCCGCTGTGCCGCCGCAGATCCGCGCCGACTTCTGGTTCGCGGCGCTCGGGGTGATGGCGTCCTGGTCGGTGCTGGGTGTGCTGCTGTCGCTGTTCCCGTCGTTGGCCGCGCAGCAGACCCACCTGCACAGCGTGGTCTTCGGGGGTGCGGTGGTCGCGGTGACGGTGTTCTCCGCGGCGCTCGCCCAACTGTTCGCGACCGGGATGCCGGCCCACAAGGCGGCGATCGTCGGCAACGTCGGCATGGCGGTCTCGCTGGCGCTGACCGTGCCCGCGCTGCTCACCCACCGGTGGCTGCTGGTGTTCCTCGCGGCGGTCGCGCTGGGTGCGACCTTCGGGCTCGGCTTCGGCGGCTCGCTGCGGCACCTGGGCAACGTCGTCCCGCCGGACCGGCGCGGCGAGACGATGTCGGCCTACTACCTGCTCGCCTACAGCGCGATGGCGGTGCCGACGATCGTCGCCGGCTGGACCGCCACCCGCTGGCCGCTGGCCACGGTCTTCCCCTGGTTCGTCGCAGCGGTCGCGATCGCCTGCCTCGCAGCGGCGGGGCTGGGGGTGCGGCGTTCGGTGTCCTTCGCCTGACGGGTCCTTGTGCTGGACGCGTCCTTCGCCGTACCGGGCGCACCCACGCCCGGTACGGTCTGCCCATGCCCAAGAAGTTCGAGGTGGACACCGAACTGGACTTCCCGGTCGAGCAGGTGCACGGCGCGCTCACCGACGAGGCCTACTGGCGGCGCCGGCTGCGCGTGAACGACAACGTGGACGTGCAGTTCGACCGGACCGGCGGGGGACTGGCGGTCACGATCACCGAATCGACCGACCCCGAACAGTTCCCGGCGGTGGTCCGCGCGGTGATCCGCGGGCCGATGACCGTCCGGCGCAGCGACTCCTGGGGGCCACTCGCCGACGGCCGCGCCGACGGCACCATCGGCGGCAGCTCGACCGGACTGCCGGTGACCATCGACGCGGCCGCCGAACTGAGTGGCAACGGTGACGGGTGCACGCGGCTGCGGGTGCGCGGGCAGGTGCGGGTGAAGATCCCGCTCGTCGGCGGGCAGATCGAGATGCTGGCCAAGCAGATGGTCGTCAAACTCGTCGAGCGCGACCGCGAGGAACTGACCGCCTGGCTCACGCCGGAAACCGACTGAGCTCGCCGGTCCGCGGCGCACCGGCTCCGGACACAACTCCGCCCCGGACCGGCGTGCGGTCCGGGGCGGACGGAGTGCGGCAGATCAGGCGGGGACGATCAGCCCGTTGCCCTGCGCGGTGAGGGCCTTGGCGAGCCGCTCCGCGGCGTCGGCCCAGTTCACGACGTTCCACCAGGACTTGACGTAGTCGCCCTTGACGTTCTTGTACTGCAGGTAGAAGGCGTGCTCCCACATGTCCAGCATGACGATCGGGATGATGCCGACCGAGGTGTTGCCCTGCTGGTCGGTCAGCTGCTGGATGACCAGCTGCTTGCCGATCGTGTCGTACGCCAGGATGGCCCAGCCGGAGCCCTGCAGGCTGGTGGCCGCACCGGTGAAGTGCGCCTGGAACTTCTCGAACGAGCCGAAGTCGTTGTCGATCGCGGCGGCCAGGTCGCCGGTCGGGCGGTCGCCGCCCTCCGGGGACAGGTTCTTCCAGAAGATCGAGTGGTTGGTGTGACCGCCGAGGTGGAAGGCGAGGTTCTTCGACAGCGACAGCGACTTGGCGCCGATGGTGCCGTCCTCGCGGGCGGCGGCCATCTGCTCGAGCGCGGTGTTCGCGCCGGCGACGTACGCGGCGTGGTGCTTCGAGTGGTGCAGCTCCATGATCTCGCCGGAGATGTGCGGCTCGAGAGCGCCGTAGTCGTAGGGGAGGTCGGGAAGAGTGTATTCAGCCACGAGAGTCCTTCCTTGTCGCCTTGCGGGCGCGGTCGGCGCCCCCATATAGCGGATCAATGGTGCGTCGTCCAGCCTTTCGCATTGATCATGCTTCCGCAATACCGCCCCCCGGTGACCGGCGTGTCGCCGGTGGAGTAAGGCCCTCGGGTGCAGCGCGGGTGGCCGGGTGAGCCCTGTCGTCGGTCGCGGCGGCGTACCTCCGGTCACGGGTATGGTCGCGCGGGTGCCTCGCCCCATCGACGACCGGAACACCCGACCGCGGACGATCCCCCCGCTCACGCTCGTCGCGCGGCCGCCGGACGGGCATCGCGTCGAACTGGTCGGTGCGAACCTGCTGCGGGCTTTCGGCGCGATCGTCGTGATCTACGCGCACATCGGGTTCTTCTTCGGCGACACGCTGCACGTGAACTGGTGGCTGATGACCGGTGTCGAGAAGGTACTGGTCGACAGCGGCGGGCTGAACAAGTACCTGTCGTTCCTCGGCGTCGCGGTGTTCATGATGCTGACCGGCATGCTGCTGACCGGCTCGATGATCCGGCAGCATCCCGGCCGCTTCCTCGCCAACCGGGTCGGCCGGCTGCTGCCGGGACTGTGGGTGGCGGTCGCGATCGCGGTGGTGCTGATCAGGACCGGGTTCATGGGCACCTTCTCCGGACAGACCACGATCACCGATGCCCAGGCGGCGCTGAGCTTCGTCTTCGGCGGGTTCTTCATCAAGCCGAACGACGTCGAGGTGCTGGGCGTCACGTGGACCCTGCTGGTGCAGATCGTGTTCTTCGTGCTGTGCGTCGGGCTGGGGCGCCCGCTGCTCAAGCGAGCGCCGATCCTCGTGCCGATCGCGGGCGCGACGCTGTGCATGGCGATGCAGGTCTACAACCGGTTCGTGCCCGAGTTCTACACGGTCCCGATGCTCAGCAAGGTCGCGGCCACGCTGCCGGCGCTGTTCATGGGCCAGATCATCTACCTGGCGTGGACCCGCTCGTGCGGCTGGGTGTGGCTGGTGGTCGCGACCGTGTTCCAGGCGTTGGTGATCCGTATGTCGACGTCGTTCGGCGACTACTGGGCGGGCGATCACTACCTGTGGACGATGGTGGTGGTCACCGGGATCGTGCTGGTGGTCGGGCGGTACGGCGGCCGGGCCAACGAGTGGGCGCCGGTGCACTGGCTGTCGTCGCGCAGCTACGGCGTCTACCTCCTGCACACGCTCATCCTGTACCGGCTGTACAACTTCGCCGAGCCGTACGTCGGCAAGACCGGCGCCGTGCTGGCGTTCCTGGTGGTGCTGGTGGTGGTCGTGGAGGTGTTCCACCGGCTGGTCGAGGAGCCGGCGGGGCGGTGGATCGGGAACAAGACCAAGAACATCGGCGCGCCCCGGAAGGCTCCTGCGCCCGTCGCGGAAGCCGTCTCGGAGGAAGCCGTCGAGCGGGAGCGTGAGCCGGTGCCCGCCCGCTCCTGAGCGCCGGTCGGGACGTCATGTCGCTGCACCTGCACCTGCACCCGCACCTGCAGCACCCTCTGCCCCTGCCCCGGAGCACCCTCGGCACCCGCCCCGGAGCACCCTCGGCACCCGCCCCGGAGCACCCTCTGCACCTGCCCGCCTCGCACCTCGCACAGCGCGCGTGCACTTCGCATGCCCCGGGGGTCGTGCGAGGTGCACCGGCCGTATGCGAGGTCGCGGTGGTGGGCGGACGCCCGGGTGCGGCGGACGCCCGGGTGTGGCGGGTGCGTGGGTGCAGCGGCAACCGGCCGAGCAGCGCCGGTCGCGGGCCTGCCGCGACGCGTAGGGTGGGCTCATGTCGTGGATGGACGATCTTATGGGCCGCGCCGGACCACGGACGGCGATGGTCGACGCCGAACGCGCGCTCCCCGGACGCGACGACCCCATGCCCGTTCCGCAGACCCACGACGTGAGCGGCGCCCGGATGACCCCGCCGTTCCCCGAGGGTACCGAGGTCGCGGTGCTGGGACTCGGATGCTTCTGGGGCGTCGAGCGTGAGTTCTGGGAACTCGACGGGGTCTACACCACGGCCTCGGGATATGCGGGCGGATACACGCCGAACCCCACCTACGAGGAGGTCTGCTCCGGGCAGACCGGCCACGCCGAGGTGGTTCAGGTCGTGTTCGACCCGAAGGTCCTCGACTATCGCGCTCTGCTCGCCCATTTCTGGGAGAACCACGACCCCACCCAGGGCTACCGGCAGGGCAACGACGTCGGCACCCAGTACCGCTCGATCATCCTGACGATCGGCGACGAGCAGGCCCGCGTCGCACGCGAGACCGCCGAGCTTTTCGGAAAGCGGTTGGCCGCCAATGGGTACAGCGGCATCACCACCGAGATCGGGCCGCTCGAGTCGACCGGCGCGGGCCGGTTCTTCTACGCCGAGCCGTACCACCAGCAGTACCTGGCGAAGAATCCCGGCGGGTACTGCCCGATCCACGCCACCGGCATCAAGTGCGGCTGACCGGGACGGCCGGGATTTCCGGCGCCCGCTGACCGCAATCCATCCGAGACGCACCCGCGCGCCGGGTATCGTTCGGGCATGGGCGAGCAGCCCGCAGAGCAACCTCGACTGGTCCTGCTGACCGTGGGCGGCTCGACGCCGATGACGCCGGGACGCACCTACGTGGTGGGCCGGGACCCGCAGTGCGACATCGTCTTCCCGGATCGTCGGGTGGCGTGGCGGCACGCGGTGCTGCGTCCGGAGGGCGACCAGTACGTGGTCGAGGACACCGGCACCATCACCGGGACCTACGTCGACGGGCGCCGCGTGCGCCGCGCGACCGTGACCGCCGGGAACTCGATCCGGCTGGCCAGCGCCACGGACGGTCCCGTCGCGACGCTGGTCCACAGTCCGCAGCCCCTGCCGACGTCCACGCGGACCGGATACCGGCCGATCCAGCCCGTCACCAATGTGATCCCGTTGAACCAGCGGTGCGTCCGCATCGGCCGCGCGCCCGACAACGACGTCGTCGTCGACGACCTGCTGGTGTCGTCGCGGCACGCCGAACTGCGGGCGACCGACGACGGCTTCGAGATCGCCGACCTGCACAGCGACAGCGGCACGTACCTCAACGGCCACATCGTCGACCGCTCGCCGGTCGGTCAGGGCGACATCGTCGGGATCGGGCACTCGGTGTTCGTGCTGGCGGGGTCCGAACTCGAGGAGTTCGCGGACACCGGCAAGGTGTGGCTCGACGTCGACGACCTGGTGGTCACCATCGACGACCGACGACTGCTCGACGCCGTGTCGTTCACGGTCCCCGAACGCTGCCTGCTGGCGGTCATCGGCCCGAGCGGCGCCGGCAAGTCGACGCTGCTCAACGCGCTGACCGGGCTGCGGCCCGCCGACGAGGGGTCGGTGCGGTACGACGGGCGCGATCTGTACCGCGAGTATGCCGAGTTGCGCCAGCGCATCGGCGTCGTCCCGCAGGAGGACATCCTGCACGTGCAGTTGACGGTGCGGCGCGCGTTGTCGTTCGCGGCCCGGCTGCGGTTCCCCAGCGACACCGCCGCGGCAGACCGCGAGAACCGGGTGACCGAGGTGATCGACGCGCTCGGCCTGACCGATCACGCCGGACAGCGCATCTCCACGCTGTCGGGAGGTCAGCGCAAACGGGTCAGCGTCGCGCTCGAACTGCTCACCAAGCCGTCGCTGCTCTTCCTCGACGAGCCGACCTCCGGGCTGGACCCGGGCATGGACCGGTCGATGATGAGTCTGCTGCTCGACCTCGCGCACGGCGGGCGGACGGTCGTGACGGTCACCCACAGCGTGCTGAACCTGGACGTGTGCGACCGGCTGCTCGTGCTGGCGCCGGGCGGGCGGATCGCGTACTTCGGGCCGCCCACGAGGGTGCTGGAATTCCTCGGCTTCGACAGCTGGCCGGAGGCGTTCGACGCCTTCGAGAACGACCGCGACCGCGACTGGGCGGGGGAGTACCGTGCGTCGCCGCTGCACGAGGAATACATCGTCGACGGTCATGAACGGCATCGGCCGTCGGAACCCGCGCCCGTCGGCGCGCCGGTGCCCGCGTTGACCCTGCGACGCTGGTTCGTCCAGGTGCGCACGTTGGTCCGGCGCTATTTCACGGTGATCGCCTCCGACCCGACCTTCCTGGCGATCATGATCCTGTTGCCGGTCGTGCTGGGGCTGATGGCTCGCGCGCTGGCCGGCAGCGCGCTGACCGTCGACTCCACGATCAACACACTGCTGATCCTCTGCGTGGGCGCGGTCCTGACCGGGGCGGCGAACGCGGTCCGGGAACTGGTCAAGGAGCGGGTCATCTACCGCCGCGAGCGTGCGGTCGGGCTGCCGCGCTCGGCGTATCTGTTCTCGAAGGTGTTCGTGCTCGGCGTGATCAGCGTGCTGCAGGGTGCGGTGCTGACGTTGGTGGCGCTGGCCTGGGTGGACGTCGACCCGACGGGGTCGGGGGGAGTGCTGATGTCCCCCAGATGGGAGATCACCATCGCGGTGGCGCTGCTGGCGTTCACCGCGATGATGGGCGGGCTTCTCATCTCGGCGGTGGTGCGCCGGGAGGAGGTCACCATGCCGCTGCTGGTGTTCGTCGCGATCATCCAGGTGATCTTCTGCGGTGCGCTGCTCCCGCTGGACAGCGTCCCCGGGCTCGAGGAACTGTCCTGGTTCGTGCCGGCCCGGTGGGCGCTCGGCGCGATGGCCGGGACGCTCGACCTGCAGAGTCTGTTCCCCACGAGGTTCGGCAACGACCTGCTGTTCGCGCCGACGATCGGGTCGTGGCTGATGGACCTCGGCGTGCTGATCGGGTTGTCGGTGGTCGCGGGCGGCGTGATCAACCTGATGCTGCGCCGCCAGGAGCCGGCGGTGATGCGGCGGCGGTGATGCGGCGGCGGTGATACGGCGGCGGTGATGCGGCGGAGGTGACCGCCGCATCACCGCACACCCGATGCACGGTCCGGCTGAACCGGCTCAACCCTTGACGCAGACGACCTGACGCAGGTGCGCGACCACCTCGACCAGGTCGGTCTGGGCGGCGATCACCGACTCGATGTCCTTGTAGGCCGCCGGGATCTCGTCGACCACCCCGGCGTCCTTGCGCGACTCGACGCCGCGGGTCTGCTCGACCAGATCGTGTTCGGTGAACCGGCGCCGCGCCGCGTTGCGGCTCATCCGCCGGCCCGCGCCGTGCGAGGCGGAGAAGTACGACTGCTCGGAACCGAGCCCGCGCACCACGTACGAGCCGGTGCCCATGGAGCCGGGGATCAGCCCCAGTTCGCCGCCGCCCGCCCGGATGGCGCCCTTGCGGGTGACCAGCAGTTCCTGACCGTCGACGATCTCGGTGGCCACATAGTTGTGGTGGCAGGAGATCGGTTCGTCGAAGCGGACCACCTTGGAGGTGAAGCACTTCCGTACCGCCCCGCAGACCAGTGCCAGCATGACCGCACGGTTGCGGGCGGCGTACTCCTGCGCCCAGGCCAGGTCGCGTCGGTACGCGTCCATCTCGGGGGTGCCGGACAGGAACACCGCCAGGTCGCGGTCGGGCAGGTCCCGGTTGTGCGGCAGCGCGGTGGCGACCGCGATGTGCCGTTCGGCCAGTTCCTTGCCGATGTTCCGGGACCCGGAGTGCAGCATCAGCCAGACCGCGTCCGCGTCGCCCGTGACCCACCTGCCGTCGCGCAGCTCGCCCTGCACGCACACCTCGATGAAGTGGTTGCCGCCGCCGAGCGTGCCCATCTGCTTGTGCGCCTTGGACTCTCGGGAGTGCACCCGGGGGTCGAGGTCGTCGAACCCGTCCCAGAACGTCTGCCACCCCCCTCCGACGCGCAGCCGCTGCGGGTTCACCGCGTTCTTGTGGGCGGCGAACCCGACCGGCACCGCGGCCTCGATCAGCGACCGCAGCCGGTGCAGGTCATCGGGCAGATCGCGGGCGGTCAGGTCGGTGCGCACGGCGGTCATCCCGAAGCCGATGTCGACGCCGACCGCGGCCGGGCACACCGCGTCGCGCATGGCGATCACCGAGCCGACGGTCGCGCCCTTGCCGACGTGCACGTCGGGCATCACCCGCACGCCGTGCACCCACGGCAGCGTGGACATCCGGCGCAGTTGCTGCAGCGCGGTGTCTTCGATCTCGGATTCGTCGGTCCACAGCAGTGTGGGGGCCTTGGCCCCGGACAGCGGAACCGGGAAACGGGTGGTCATTGCTCCTGCTCTCGTGAGTGATTCTCCCACCGCACGGCGGCGGCGAACTGCCGACGATAGGGCGGGCGCGGCTCACACGCGACCGAATATCCGTCGCGCGCGGCCGCCGGCCGGTCCCGCGGCGGGGGCGGAATAATCCGGGATCGAACCGGTTCTAGCCTCTACCGGTCGTCGGCGATTCTGACGGCTGTCGATCGAATGGAGGCCGGCGATGAGCATGGAGGCGACCGCACGCACCGCCATGTGGGGTGCGATGCATGCGCAGGAGGACCGGCGCCCGTTCAACCGCGCCACCCTCGGCCGCATCGGGCGGTTCGCCCGACCACACCGCGCGCGACTGGCGTGGTATCTGGTGCTGAGCGTGATCACCTCCGGGCTGGCCGTCGCGACCCCGGTGCTGGCCGGCCGCGTGGTCGACGCGATCGTGCACGGCAAGGCGGTCGGCGTGGTCGTCGGGCTCGCGGTCGTGATCGCGCTGATCGCCCTCGCGCAGGCCGCCTTCTCGGTCACCTCCCGCTGGTTGTCGGCCGGGATCGGCGAGGACCTGATCCTCGACATGCGCACCGCGGTGTTCGATCACGTGCAGAAGATGCCGATCGCGTTCTTCACCCGCACCCGCACCGGCGCGCTGGTCAGTCGGCTCAACAACGACGTCATCGGCGCGCAGCGGGCGTTCTCGTCGACCCTGTCGGGTGTGGTCGGCAACGTCGTCACGCTGGTGATCACGCTCGCCGTGATGATCTCGATCTCCTGGCAGATCACGCTGCTGGCGTTGATCCTGTTGCCGCTGTTCGTGATTCCGTCGCGACGGTTCGGCGCCCGGCTGGCGCGGCTGAGCCGGGAGGCGGCCGACCACAATGCGGTGATGAGCAATCAGATGACCGAGCGGTTCTCCGCGCCGGGCGCGACGCTGGTCAAGCTGTTCGGCCGGCCGGGCCGCGAGTCCAGCGAGTTCGCCGTGCGGGCGCGCCGGGTCCGCGACATCGGGGTGCGCACCGCGATGGTGCAGACGGTGTTCGTGACGGCGTTGACGCTGGTCTCGGCGCTGGCTCTGGCACTGGTCTACGGTCTCGGCGGCTTCTACGCGCTGCGCGGCGAGTTGGAGGCGGGCGCGGTCGTGTCGATGGCGCTGTTGCTGACCCAGCTGTACTCGCCGCTGACCTCGCTGGCCAGCGCGCGGGTCGACGTGATGAGCGCACTGGTGAGCTTCGAGCGGGTCTTCGAGGTGCTCGACCTCAAGCCGCTGATCGACGAGAAGGACGACGCCACAACTGTTCCCGACGGCCCGGTCGCGGTCGAGTTCGACGATGTGCACTTCGCCTACCCGGCCGCCGACAAGGTGTCGCTGGCTTCGCTCGAGGAGGTGGCGTCGCTCGACAGCCGCGGCGGGGTCGAAGTGCTGCACGGCGTCTCGTTCCGCGCCGAACCCGGGCAGATGGTGGCGCTGGTCGGCTCGTCCGGGGCCGGCAAGTCGACGATCGCGCAGCTGATCCCGCGGCTGTACGACACCGACGCCGGGTCCGTGCGGCTCGGCGGGGTCGACGTGCGCGACCTGAGCTTCGACGCGCTCAAGTCGGCGGTCGGCATGGTGACCCAGGACGGGCACCTGTTCCACGAGACCGTTCGCGCGAACCTGGCGCTGGCCCGGCCCGGCGCGACCGAGGAGCAGCTGTGGGACGTGCTGCGGCGGTCGCGGCTCGAGGAGCTGGTGCGGTCGCTGCCGGACGGGCTGGACACCGTGGTCGGCGAGCGCGGCTACCGGCTCTCCGGCGGGGAACGGCAGCGGCTGACCATCGCCCGGCTGCTGCTCGCACACCCGCGGGTGGTCATCCTCGACGAGGCGACCGCGCACCTGGACTCCACCTCGGAGGCGGCGGTGCAGGAGGCTCTCGGCGAGGCGCTGGTCGGGCGCACCGCGGTCGTGATCGCGCACCGGCTGTCGACGGTCCGCGCGGCCGACCAGATCCTGGTCGTCGAGGCCGGGCGGGTCGTCGAACGCGGCACGCACGACGAGCTGCTGGCCGCCGGCGGGCGCTACGAGCAGCTGTACCGCACCCAGTTCGCGGACCGGACGGCGGCGCCGGTCGCGCCCTGAATCCGGTAGGGCGGCCTTGTCAGGCGGATTATCGTTGGCGGTGAACCCTCTCGCGAGGAGGTCGCCATGCGTGGACCCATCCGGGCCCCCCGCGGCCCGACCCTGCGCTGCCGCGGCTGGCAGCAGGAGGGTGCGCTGCGCATGCTGATGAACAACCTCGACCCCGAGGTCGCGGAGCGGCCGGAAGATCTGATCGTCTACGGCGGCAGCGGCAAGGCCGCGCGCAACTGGGCCGCCTACGATGCGATCGTTCGGGAGCTGACCACGCTCGGATCCGACGAGACGTTGCTGGTGCAGTCCGGCAAGCCGGTCGGCGTGCTGCGCACCCACGAGTGGGCGCCGCGGGTGCTCATCGCGAACTCGAACCTGGTGGGGGACTGGGCCAATTGGGACGAGTTCCGTCGTCTCGAGCAACTCGGGCTGATCATGTACGGCCAGATGACGGCCGGGTCGTGGATCTACATCGGCAGCCAGGGCATCCTGCAGGGCACCTACGAGACGTTCGGCGCGGTCGCGCGCAAGCTCGCGGCCTCGGGTCGGTATCGGCACAGCCGTGGCAGTCTCGCCGGGACCATCACGCTCACCGCGGGTCTCGGCGGCATGGGCGGTGCGCAACCGCTGGCGGTGACCATGCACGGGGGCGTGGCGATCTGCGTCGAGTGCGACCCGGACCGGATCAACCGGCGCATGGAACACCACTTCCTGGACACCAAGACCGAGAGCGTCGAGTCCGCGCTGCAAGAGGCGATCATCGCCCGCGACGAAAACCACCCGCTGTCGATCGGACTGCTCGGCAACGCTGCCGAGGTGTTCCCGCAACTGCTGCACATGCAGGCGCCGATCGACATCGTCACCGACCAGACCTCCGCGCACGACCCGCTCGCCTACCTGCCGGCCGGTGTCGCGCTGGAGGATTGGCACACGCTGGCGCAGAAGGATCCGCAGTGGTTCACCGACGAGGCGGAGCGGTCGATGGCGGCGCACGTCGAGGCGATGGTCGGGTTCCTCGACCGCGGCGCCGAGGTGTTCGACTACGGCAACTCGATCCGCGACGAGGCTCGCAAGGGCGGCTGCGCAAGGGCGTTCGACTTTCCCGGCTTCGTACCGGCCTACATCCGTCCGCTGTTCGAGGAGGGGCGCGGCCCGTTCCGCTGGGCCGCGCTGTCCGGGGAGCCGGCGGACATCGCCGCCACCGACCGGGCGATCCTGGACCTGTTCCCGGACGACGAGCACCTGCGCCGCTGGATCACGCTGGCCGGCGAGAAGGTGCCGTTCCAAGGTCTGCCCGCACGCATCTGCTGGCTCGGCTACGGGGAGCGGCACCGGGCCGGGCTGCGGTTCAACGAGATGGTCGCCTCCGGCGAAGTCTCCGCGCCGATCGCCATCGGCCGCGACCACCTCGACGCCGGTTCGGTCGCCTCCCCCTACCGCGAGACCGAGGCGATGGCCGACGGTTCGGACGCGATCGCCGACTGGCCGCTGCTCAACGCGCTGGTCAACACCGCCTCCGGTGCGTCGTGGGTGTCCATCCACCACGGCGGCGGGGTCGGGATGGGGCGCTCGATCCACGCCGGTCAGGTGTGCATCGCGGACGGCACCGAACTGGCGGCGCGCAAGCTCGAGCGGGTGTTGACCAACGACCCGGCCACCGGGGTGCTGCGGCACGTCGACGCGGGCTACGAACGGGCCGCCGAGGTCGCCTTCGAGCGCGGGTTGCACATCCCCATGACGGACCGCTGATGTGAAGCAGACAGGTTCGCCGCCTTCGATTCTCGTCGACGACATCGGCGAGCTGGTCACCAATGTGCCCGAGCTCGGGGAGGACCGGCTCGGGCTGATCCGGGACGCCGCGGTGCTGTTCGTCGACGGCGTCGTCGACTGGGTGGGTCCGCGGGCACAGGCCCCGTCCGGCGCGGAGATGCGGCACGACCTGGGTGGTCGTGCGGCACTGCCGGGGTTCGTCGACTCGCACACGCACCTGGTGTTCGCCGGTGACAGGGCCGTCGAGTTCGCCGCGCGGATGTCCGGCGAGGAGTATGACGCGGGCGGCATCCGCGACACCGTCGCCGCGACCCGCGCGGCCACCGACGGCCAACTCGAGGCGACCGTGGTCCGGCTCGCCGGCGAGGCCCTGCGCGCGGGGACAACCACGCTCGAGATCAAGTCCGGCTACGGGCAGACCATCGTCGACGAGCAGCGCAGCCTAGCGGTCGCCGCCCGGCACGCCCGCGAGACGACGCTGCTCGCCGCGCACGTCACCCCGCCGGAGTTCGCCGGGCGCACCGACGACTACGTGCGGATGGTGTGCGACGAGATGGTCGACGCCTGTGCGGCGCAGGCGAAGTGGATCGACGTGTTCTGCGAGCGGGGCGCGTTCGACAGGGACCAGTCGGCGGCGGTGCTGTCCGCGGGGATGCGTTCCGGACTTGTCCCCAGGGTGCATGCCAATCAGCTGGGTCCGGGGCCGGGGGTGCAACTGGCCGTCGAGGTCGGCGCAGCGTCGGTCGATCATGTCAGCCACACCACCGCGGCCGATGTCGAGGCGCTCGCCGGCGCCGACACCGTCGCCACCCTGCTACCGGGTGCCGAATTCTGTACGCGCAGCGCCTACCCGGATGCACGCAGGCTGCTGGATGCCGGCGTCACGGTCGCGCTGGCGTCGGACTGCAACCCTGGCACCAGCTACACCACCGACGTGGGCTTCTGTATCGCGCTGGCGGTGCGGGAGATGCGGATGACTCCCGCAGAGGCGGTGTGGTCGGCGACAATGGGCGGGGCTGTCGCATTGCGGCGCAACGACATAGGACGACTCGGGATCGGATGCCACGCGGATCTGATAGCGCTGGACGCGCCATCACATCTGCACCTGGCCTACCGGCCGGGGGTCGCGCTGGTGCGTGAGGTGTGGCGCGACGGCCGCCTGGTGGTGCGGTGAGCGCCCGGCCGCCGCGGCGCTGGACCGGTCGCGACGACGGTGCCGGACCCGAACACCTGCGCTGGCATCACGTCGTCGAGCCTTACTCTGCCGCGGCGGCGCCCGCGGACGGCGTGGTCGTGGGATTCCGCAGCGACGAGGGAGTGCGCCGGAACCAGGGCCGGGTCGGTGCGGCGGCCGGGCCGGATGCGCTGCGCAGCGCGCTGGCGTCGCTGGCACTGCCGGGTCCGCTGCGGCTCTACGACGCCGGCGACATCGAGGTGAGCGATGGCCGGCTGGAGCCGGCGCAGCGGGAACTCGGCGACCTGCTGACCGTGCTGCTCGACGGCGGGCAGTTCCCGGTGGTGCTCGGTGGCGGGCATGAGGTCGCGTACGCGAGCTATCTGGGATGGTCGGATGCGGCGGAAGTACACGGGGGAGCGCGCGTGGCCGTGCTGAATCTCGACGCGCACTTCGACCTGCGGGACAACCCGATTGCCGGCTCCGGCACGCCCTTCCGGCAGATGGCCGACGATGAACGGGGTCGGGGGCGCTCACTGGACTACGCGGTGATCGGCATCGCCGAACCGAGCAACACCCGCGCGCTGTTCGACGCGGCGGGCGGGATGGGCGCCCGGTATCTGCTCGACGACGAGTGCGAGGTGGATGCTGTCGACGCGTTCGTCGATCGTGTCCTGGGTGCTGCCGATCTGGTGCACCTGAGCATCGACCTCGATGTGCTGCCCGCCGCGGTCGCGCCGGGGGTCAGCGCGCCCGCGGCGTTCGGGGTGCCGCCGGCGGTCGTCCAGCGGGCCTGCGACCGCGTCGCGCGCAGCGGCAAGCTCGCGCTGTGTGAGGTCGCCGAGCTCAATCCGTCCTTCGATGTCGACGGCCGGACCGCGCGGTCGGCGGCCCGCCTCGTGCACCGTATCGTCACCGGGCGCTCCGCGCCCCGTGCGTGAGTCGTATCGCGGCCTCAGTCCAGCGGGCCGACAACAGCTTCCGCGACGTCGACCAGTGCGCCCGACCGCGCCAGTTCGGTGACCGCGGCGATCTCGGGGGACAGGTGCCGGTCGGGGCCCGGGCCGGCGACGCGCCGGCGGATCGCCTCCAGGACCGCACCGGTCGCCGGGCCGGGCCGCAGCGGCGCGCGCAGGTCCAGCCCGCGCGCCGCGGTGAGCGCCTCGACGGCCAGCACCCGGGTCAGCCCGTCGAGCGCGCGCCGCAGCTTGCGGGCCGCCGACCAGCCCATCGACACGTGGTCTTCCTGCATCGCCGACGACGGGATCGAGTCCACGCTCGCGGGCACGGCCAACCGCTTGAGGTCGCTGACGATCCCGGCCTGCGTGTACTGGGCGATCATGAGTCCGCTGTCGACTCCGGGGTCGTGGGCGAGGAATGCCGGCAGGCCGTGGTTGCGGGCGACGTCGAGGAACCGGTCGGTTCGCCGCTCGCTCATGCTCGCCACGTCGGCGACCGCGATCGCGAGGAAGTCCAGCACGTAACCCAGTGGGGCGCCGTGGAAACTGCCGTTGGACTCGACTCGCCCGTCGGCGGTGACCACCGGATTGTCGACGGCACTGGCCAATTCGCGCGCCGCCACCTGCTCGGCGTGGGCGAGGGTGTCGCGGGCCGCGCCGGCGACCTGGGGGGCGCAGCGCAGCGAGTAGGCGTCCTGCACGATCGGGCAGTCCGGCCCGGCGTGGCTCGCCACGATCGGCGACCCCGCCAGTAGCCGGGCCAGGTTCGCCGCGGACGCGGCCGGCCCGGGGTGGTGGCGCAGCGCCTGCAGGTCGGCCGCGAACACCCGGTCGGTGCCCAGCAGTCCCTCGATGCTCATCGCCGCGGTCACGTCGGTCAACGCCAGCAGGCGGCGCAGGTCGTGGCAGGCCAGTACCAACTGTCCGAGCATGCCGTCGGTGCCGTTGACCAGTGCCAGGCCCTCCTTCTCGGTGAGCGTGAGCGGGGCGATCCCGGCCGCGGCCAGCGCACGGTCGGCGGGCTCGAGGGCGCCTTCGGGCCCGCGGACCTCACCCTCGCCGATCGCGGCCAGTGCGCAGTGTGCGAGCGGGGCCAGGTCTCCGGAGCAGCCGAGGCTGCCGTACTCGGGGACCACCGGGGTCAGCCCGGCGGACAGCATGCCCGCGTAGGTCTGCGCTACCACCGTGCGCACTCCGGTGTGCCCGGTCGCCAGCGTGGACAGCCGCAGCAGCATCATCGCGCGCACCACCTCGCGCTCGACCTCCGGTCCGGACCCGGCCGCGTGTGAACGGATCAGGCTGCGCTGCAGTTGCTGTCGCTGCTCGACCGGGATGTGCCGGGTGGCCAGCGCGCCGAAGCCGGTGGACACCCCGTAGACGGGCCGCGGGCCGAGGGCGAGCGTGCGGATGTGCGCGGCGCCCGCCTCGAGCGCCGCCAGGGCGTCGGGCGTCAGCGCGACCGACGCGCCGGCGCGGGCCACCCGGACCACGTCGCGCGGGTGCACCGGGCCCACCCCGACCGGAACCGGTTCACCGTTCACGACGATGCCCGATCGCGACAACGGTTACTGTGACGATGAGTCTTGTACATTCGTTCAAAAGTCAGCTGAGGAGCCGGCAGATGGGCCACATCCACCACACCGCGGTCGCGGACGTCCCTGTCGATGTCGCGTTCGCCTTCGTGGACGACTACCGCACCGTGCCGAACTGGATGTTCGGGATCTCGCGCTTCGAGCCGATCGGGGAGCGGGACCACGGTCTCGGGGCGACATACAACGCGACCATGAACATCGGGCCGAAGGCGCTCAAATCGGTCGTCGAGGTCACGGAATGGACCCAGGACGAGGTGATCGCCATCGAGTCGATCAAGGGCATGTCGAACTCGTCGACGTGGCGGTTCGAGCCGGTCGGCGAGGGACAGACCCGGCTGACCGTCGACTTCCGCTACAACCTGCCCGGAGGGCTGGCGGGTAAGGCGCTGGCGGCCATCGTCGAACCGGTCGTCGGCGGCGCGATCCGGCACACCGAGGCCAAGCTGCGCGCTCAGGTCGAGGCGCACCACGCGGCCGCCGGCTGAGTCCGGCACAGAACCCGTCGCCCCGCCGGTCATCGCGGCGTGAGCCAGCGTTCGCGCACCGGCGGGATGTCGACGACGCCGTCCGCGGTGGGTCGCACCGTCAGGGTCTGGTTGACCCGCAGCAGGCCGCGCTCGAACCCGATCGCCGACAGCGCCATGTAGAGGTGCCACACCCGCGCCCGGCCCGGTGAGGTCAGCCGCACGCACTCGTCCCAGTGCCGCTCCAGGTTGCGCACCCACGCCCGCAGGGTCCGCCCGTAGTGCTCGCGCAGGCACTGCACGTCCCGCACCTCGAACCCGGCCAGCTCCAGCTTGTCGATGACCATCGCCAGCGGCAGCAGATCGCCGTCGGGGAACACGTACGCGTCGATGAACGTGCGGTGGCCCGGCTGCGGACCCGGAGTCGCGGCGATCTGATGGTTGAGCAACCGGCCGCCGGGCCGGAGCAGCGCGAGCATCGCCGCGCAATAGTGGTCGTAGTGCTCGCGGCCCACGTGCTCGGCCATGCCGATGCTGGCGATAGCGTCGAACCCGCCCTCGTCCAGCGTGCGCCAGTCCTGCAGCCGCAGCTGCACGTGGTCGGCCAGCCCGACCGCCGCGATCCGCTCGCGGCCCGCCCGCACCTGCTGCTCGGACAGCGTGATGCCGAGGACGTCGACGCCGTACTCGGCGGCCGCGTGCTGGGCGAACGAACCCCACCCGCAGCCGACGTCGAGTACCCGCATGCCCGGCCGCAGGCCCAGCTTGCGGCAGACCAGATCGAGCTTGTCGCGCTGCGCGTCCTCGAGCGTGTAGTTCCGATCATGTTCGGGCTCGTCGCGCCAGTACGCGCAGGAGTACACCATCGACGGCCCGAGGATGTGCCGGTAGAACTCGTTGCCGACGTCGTAGTGGCTGCTCACCGCGGCCCGGTCCCGCGACCGGCTGTGCCGGCGCCCGGCGACGACGACCTCTTCGGGCGGCGGGGCGGGTGCGGGCCCGACGGCGCCGACCCGGGCCGCGCGGCCCAGCAGCGCCGCGCGGTCGCGCAGGCTCAGCTCGGCGCGGTGGTGCAGGGTCAGCCCGACGTCCGCGGCGGCGGCGAGCGCGTCGAGCAGGTCGCCGTCGACATCGACCTCGCCGGCGACGTAGGCGCGCCCCATGCCGAGGTCGTCGGGACGCCACAGCATCCGGCGCAGGGCCCGCCGGGACCGCACGACCAGCACCGGGCCGTCGGCGGGCCCGGCCTCGGAGCCATCCCACGCCCGCACACGGAGGGGGCTGGAGCCGATCGCCGATTCCAGCATCCGCAGCAGCAGGTCGGCGCTGGTCGTGGTGCGCGAAATGCTCATCTGCCGCCTCCCGGTCGGATCGCGGTCGCGGTGCATGATCACTTTCGATTGAACACCGCCCGGCCGCCGATCGAGGGCGGTTGGTCGGACCCGGTCCGTACCCTTGGGGACGCTGGTGCTCACAGTCGGCCCACAGGGAGGTCCACCGATGTCCGCTCGAGAACGACGTCCGATGCGTCGGCGCAAGGCGCTCTGGTGGGGGTCGCTGGTCGCGGTCCTCGCCGTCGCGGCCGGCGCTGCGGTGGCGGTGTCCAAGAGCGACTCGGGGTCGGGCAGCCGCGAGAGTGCCGCCGGCGCGCCGTCCGCGCAGCTGACAGCGGCGACCACTCATGCCGCGCCGACCACCCAGGCCGCGGCGTCTCCGCGACCGGCGGCGGCTCCGCAGCCGGGCGGGCCGCTCAGCCCGCAGCAGATCGCCGGCCAGCACATCATCTACTCCTATCCGGGGCTGACGCCGCCGCCGGAGTTGTTCGACCGGATCCGCGCCGGCGAGGTCGCCGGGGTGATCTTCTTCGCCGAGAACGTGGCGAACGAGCAGCAGCTGGCGGGGGTCAGCGCGCAGCTGCAGCAGGCGGCGATGCAGAGCCCCGAGCACCTGCCGCTGCTGCTGATGACCGATCAGGAGGGCGGCCAAGTGCGCCGGCTGCCCGGCGGTCCGGAGGCGTCGGCCAAACAGATCGGGCAGTCGCCGGAGGTCGGCACCGCTGCCTCACAGGCGGGTGCGCAGGCCGCCGCGGCCATGCACGCCGCCGGTGCCAACGCGAACCTCGCGCCGGTGCTCGGGGTGTACCGGCAGCCGGGGGACTTCCTCGACCAGTACGGCCGGTCGTTCGGGTCGGATCCGCAGTTGGTCGGCGAGGCCGGGTCGCGGTTCATCGCCGCGCAGCAGCGCGACGGCGTGGCAGCAGCGGCCAAGCACTTCCCGGGCCTGGGGGCCGCGCCGGCGTCCGCGAACACCGACGAGGTGCCGGTGACCATCGACACCCCGGCCGCGACGATCCGCTCGGTCGACGAGGCCCCATACCGGCAGGCGATCGCGCAGGGCGTCGACATGGTGATGCCGTCGTGGGCGGTGTATCCGGCGCTGGATCCTGCGCGCCCGGCGGGCCTGTCGCCGACGATCGTGCGCGGCGAGCTGCGCGACCGGCTCGGCTACCGCGGGGTGACGGTCACCGACGCGCTCGAGGCCGGTGCGCTGCAGGCGTTCGGCGATTACGGCAACCGGGCCGTGCTGGCCACCCAGGCCGGGATGGACCTGCTGCTGTGCTCGGCGCGGTCGGTCGCGCAGGGCGATCAGGCCGCGGCCGGGCTCTCGCAGGCGATCGCCTCCGGCCAGATCGACCAGGCGGACCTGGCTGCGTCGACGGCCCGAATCCTGGAGTTGCGGGCGTCGCTGCGCTGAGGTTTGGCGGGAACGCGCGGGACCGAACGAATCCCTGCAGAAGCGCACGGCGGGCGCATACTTGATCTCCCGAGTCGAGAGGCGACGACCATGTCCACATCATTCGCGTTCCGGAGTGCTGTCGTCGTGGCGGCCGGTGCCGCCGCCCTCCTCGTCGGTGCCGGCCAGGCATCCGCTGACGTTGCGCCAGGCAGCTACACGTCCACGACAACGACCTCGTCCGGCATCGTGCTGCTGCAGCGCACCGGGTCCGTCCAAGGGCAGGACCTCGTCCTGATCGGCCGGTACCCCATTCATCCGACGCCCACCGGCGGCTACGTGGACTTCTTCCCCGGACATCGCGTTGTCATGAACAGCGACGGCCACGGCGGATACACGGGCCCGGCGTACCTGGGCGGAGTGGTGGTCGGCAGCATCACCCTCACCCCGCAAGGCTGACCGACAGCACTGTCGCTGCCGAAGTCTTCAGACCGGCGGCCGGGTCATCCAGTGCACGCCGTCGATCACCTCCGAACCCTCGGGAACCCAAGGGTCGGTGAGGTCTTCGAGATAGATCCCGGCGGCGAATCCCGGGTCGTCGTCCGTCGTCATCCTGCGGAGCTTCGACAGGATGAGCCGATCGTCGGCCTGGCTATCGTCGGGGCGCTGATTTCCTGATGCTCTCCGGCGGCGCCGTCGGGTCCCCATCCGCTTACACCTGCGACATCACCTCGGCCGCAACCAGTTCCAGGTGCTCCGTATCCGACAGATCCAGCGTCTGCAGGTACACCCGCTGCACACCGATCTCGCGGTAGCGGCCCAGCTTGTCGACAAGTTCGGCGGGCGTGCCGGCCAGTCCGTTCTCGCGCAGCTCGCCGACCTCGCGTCCGATGGCCTCGGCGCGGCGGGCGATCTCGGCTTCGGTGCGGCCGCAGCACAGCACGAGCGCGCTGGAGTAGGTCAGCGAATCCGGATTCCGGTCGATTGCGCTGCAGGCCTTGCGAACCCGATCGAACTGGGCGGCGGTGTCCTCGAGGGAACTGAACGGGATGTTGCACTCGTCGGCGTAGCGCGCGGTCAGCGCGGGGGTGCGCTTCTTACCCTGCCCGCCCATCAGGATCGGCGGATGCGGGCGCTGCGCCGGCTTGGGTAGCGCCGGCGAATCGGTGATCGGGAAGTGCGCGCCCGGATGCGAGAAGGTCTGGCCGAGCGGGGTGTCCCACAGCCCGGTGATCACCGCGAGCGACTCCTCCAGCCGGTCGAAGCGCTCGCCGAGCGGCGGGAACGGGATGCCGTACGCCTGGTGCTCTTCGGTGTACCAGCCGGCACCGATGCCCAGTTCGACCCGGCCTCCGCTCATCGCGTCGACCTGCGCGACCGCGATCGCCAGCGGACCCGGATACCGGAAGGTCGCCGAGGTGACCAGCGTGCCGAGCCGGATCGTCGACGTCTCCCGGGCCAGCCCGGCCAGGGTGATCCACGCGTCCGTCGGTCCCGGCAGGCCCTCGGTGTTCATCGCCAGATAGTGGTCGGAACGGAAGAACGCGCCGTAGCCGCAGTCCTCGGCGGTCCGGGCGACCCGCAGCAGATCGTCGTAGGTCGCGCCCTGCTGGGGCTCGGTGAAGACTCTCAGTTCCATGTCCGGCATGCCTGCCACTGTGCCAGAGGAGGGCGGGGGACCGAAGGCGTGCCGGCGCGGGATCGTACCTCGAAAATTCGGCAGCAGAAGCTGTGGAAAATCTGAAAATCTCGGGCGAAGTCATCAACAGGCGCTGTGGATTGGCTGCTCACAGCCACGGATCTCTCCCGAATCTGTGGATGAGTCTGTGGAAAGTGTGGATAACCTCCCGGAATCATGTGGCGTGGCTCACAAATCGGGCTGCCGCTTCGTGTGTACGTCTCCCGACCGTCGCCGGACGTTCACCCGGTGGTCGAGCGTGCGCGATCGTGGGAGGATCGGCCCTGTGAGCGAACCGATCTCCTCGATATCCGCCGCGGACGTGCCGGGCGAGTTCAACGACGACGTGGTGCTGCTGGACATTCGTGAGGACGACGAATGGGAACTCGGTCACGCCCCGGGCGCACTGCACATCCCGATGGGGGAGGTGCCGGGCCGGATGGGTGAGCTCGACGTGGACTCCGAGTTGTACGTGGTGTGCCGTCAGGGCGGCCGCTCGTTCCGCGTGTGCCAGTACCTCAACCAGAACGGTCACGACTCGATCAACGTCGCCGACGGCATGGTCGGCTGGCAGAAGGCCGGGCGGCCGCTGGTCACCGACTCCGGCGGACCGGCGAAGATCTACTAGATGACTTTCGTGCAGGCGTGCGTCGGCTGCGGGACGCTCTGGCCGGTGTCGATGACGCCGTCCGGTCCCGCGCCGGCGAAGTGGTGCCCGCGCTGTCAGAGTGCCCTGTCGGCGCCGTTCGTCGAACAGCCCGCGCGTCCACAGCAGCCGCGGCAGGCCCCGCAGCAACTGGCGCCGCCGCCGTCTGCGAGACCGGCCCCACCGCAGCGCCGGCGCTGGAACTCGCCCGCCGAACGCGCCTACCGCTGGGTGGCGCGCAAGCCCGACCACGCGAGCGCCCGCGTGCTGCCCCCGCCGCCCCGCGTCCCCGGCCCGACGCCGCGCTACCGGCAGACGCCGACCTGGGGATTGATCGACAACGGCGGCGCCCCGCAGCAGGACGCGCGGCCGAGCCGCCGGCAGTCCTGGGCCGACGGCACCCGTCCGGCCATGCGCGCGGTGGTCGCGCTGTATCTCGTCGCGACGGCGGCCGAACTGTTCCGCTACTTCCTGCTGCTGCGCAACCGGCACACGCTGATCAGCCCGATCACGCTCGCGATCTCCGACGCGCTGGCCTGGGTGATCGGCTACGCCGCGCCGCTCGCCGCGATCGTGGCGGCCGTAGCGGTGAGCATGTGGCTGGTCGACGGCCGGGCCCGACTGTTCGCGATGGTCGGCCGGTCCGACCCGCGCAGCGCGCGCGGCCTGGCGCTCGGCGTGCTGGTGCCCGGGTGGAACCTGGCCATGCCCGGGGTGTTCCTGACCGAGATGGCCCGCGCGGTGCCCGGCGACGATCCGGCGGCCGGCGGGCTGACCCTGCGGGTGCGGATCTGGTGGGCTGCCTGGGTGCTCAGCGCGGCGGTCATGGTCGGCAACTGGCTGTGGCGGCTGAACGACTCGGTGCAGGCCCGCGCCGACGGCGTGCTGTTCACCGCGTTCGGTGATCTGCTGGCCGCGTTCGTGGCCGCCGGGGTGCTGGTGTTGATGGATCGCTTCGCATCGGTCGGTGCCGCGGCGGAACGCCGACCGCACCGGTGGGTTGCGGCGACGTCGTAGCATGACGCGGTGAGCCGAATCCCTCGCCGCCCCCGTGTCGTCGCACATCGTGGGGCCTCGGGGACGTTGCCGGAGCACACGCTCGCCGCGTACGAGCAGGCGCTGCGGGAAGGCGCCGACGGGCTCGAGTGCGATGTCCGCCTCACCAGCGACGGCCACCTGGTGTGCACGCACGACCGCCGCATCGACCGCACCTCCACCGGCACCGGCCTGGTCAGCGAGCACACCCTCGACTCGCTCAGCGACCTCGACTTCGGCAGCTGGCATCCCTCCGACGACGCCGAGCCGGCCGGGGTGCTCACGCTGGACACGCTGATCGAGCTGGTCCTCGACCACAAGGCGCCGACCAAACTGTTCATCGAGACCAAACATCCGGTGCGCTATGGCGGGCTGGTGGAGAGCCGGTTGCTCGGAACGCTCAGCCGCTATGGGCTGGCCACGCCGCCGTCGGCGAACCACGCCCGCGTCGTCGTGATGTCGTTCTCGGCGGCCGCCGTGTGGCGGGTACGGCGGTCCGCGCCGCTGCTGCCGACCGTGCTGCTCGGCGAGATGTCCCGCTATCTCGGCGGGGGCGCCGCCATGACGGTCGGCGCCACCGCAGTGGGGCCGTCGATCCGTGCCCTGCACCGGCATCCGGACCTCGTGGACCGCGCCGCGGCGGCCGGCCGCGCCACCTACTGCTGGACCGTCGACGAGCCCGACGACATCAGGCTGTGCCGTGACCTCGGAGTCGGCTGGATAGCGACCAATCACCCGGGACGGACCCGCGAGCTGCTCGAGGCGCGCTGAGCCGGGTCGGGTCCGACGCCATGCGCGCGGAGCCCGCACTGAAGTAGGTTTGGCGCTCGTGGGCAAGAAGAGCAAGAGAAACAGTGGTCCCCGCCCGGGCAGCAACCGGGCCGAACTGATGGAGCGTCGTCGCCTCGAGCGCGCCGAGCAACCCGAGACGGCGGCGCGGCCGCTGCAGGGGCTGGCCGCGGAGTGCGACCTGGTGGCGCTGCGTGAGTTCGTGCCGTCCGCGACCGCCACGCTGACCGTCGCCGACACGGTCGCCGCCGAGCGCCCGCTGGTCGTGTCGACGGTGCTGCCGGGCGCGGTCGCCGCGCTGGTCCGCGAGCAGGGTCCCGACGACGCGGGTCTCGGCATGGTCGCGATGCAGGTGCAGGCGTATTCCGGTGACCTGGGCGCCGACCTGGCCGCCTCGGTGCTGTGGGCTGCGGGCGCCTCGGTCGGTGAGACCCTGACCGCCGCCGGGCCGACCGCGCAGACGCCGCCGGTCACCGAGGTGCTCGCCGCGGACCGCCCGCTCGAGATCACGGTCCACAACGACTTCAACTGGTGGATCCCCGAGGGGGTGCAGCCGGCGCCGGAGGTGCAGGCCGCGGTCGACCGCGCCAACGAGGTCATGCTGCCGACCGCGCTGCTGCAGGGCGAGGGCATCGAATCGGCGTGGTGGGTCGACGCGGGCGACAAGGCGCACCTGCGGTGGGTGCGACCTGAGGACGAGGACGAGCTGATGTCGGCGCTCGCGCGGGTGCACGCGGCCGGCGGTCTGACGTTGGGCGACGGCTCGCGCTTCGCCGGTTCGTTCCGCACCCACGGGCTGCTGGTGCCGGTGTTCGACCTCGATCCGGAACGTCACCCCGACGAGTGGATCCCGGCCACCGCCGAGTTCGGCCGCCGGTTGCAGGACGCGCTGGCCGTCACCACGCCGCTGACCCCCGAGGAGCGGCGCTCCCGCGACGGGATCCGCGGGCGGCAGATCACCCTGCGCTGACCGACACACTCCCGACCACCGCCCCGGCGCGCCCGCGTGCGCCGGGGCGGTGGTGTCTGACCGCGGACAGGGCAGGATGACACCGTGACCGTGACTGCCGCACACCTGGCGAGGATCAATCCGAACGTGCTGCTGATGCAGTACGCCACCCGCGGTGGCGGTCACGGTGGTGGCCATGGCGGTGGTCGTGGCGGATTCGGACATCATGTGTCCACCCACACCGGATCGGGCGTCGGCGGTGGCCTGGCGCGGACGTTCGTGCATGCCGCGGTGGCCAGTCTGGCCTGGCACGGCGTCGCGGGACTGTTCCGGCACGGCAACGGGCTCGGACTGGTCGTCTTCCTCGCCGTGGCCGTGGCGGTGATCGTCTACTTCGCGCGGCGGCGGCGCCGCGACTGGTGAGCCGAAATCGGTCCTGACCAGGGAGGACGGGTCCGGTGGCGAGTCCGGTCCCAGGGGGCGGTCACTGAACGTGTTAGGTTGGCCAAATGTCTGCCGAGGTCCAGGTCAGGCCTCCGGCCCGAAGCAATCGCAAGATCAGCTGGGATCTGATCCGGGCCGGCTGTGTCGTGATGGTGATGGTCTTCCACGCCACGTTCGAGGGTCCGCAACTGCATCCGGAACTGGTGCCCGGGCGGATCCACTTCGACCATCAGGTCGGCGCCAGCCTGCTGCTGCTCATCTCCGCGTACTTCGTATGCGTGACCATCGGCCGGGGGACGGCCCTGCGCTACGCGTGGGGCCGGATCGCGCGGCTGCTGCCCGCGTACTTCGCCGCGGTGGCGATCACCTTTCTGGTCACCCGCTACCTGTCCCCACCGGGCTGGTTCCGCCCGAGCTGGCACGACTTCGCCGCGAACGAGCTGATGCTGTGGAACTGGTTCCCGAAGTACCCGTTCATCGACGGGTCCTACTGGACCACCCCGCTGCAGCTGATGGGCTTCATCATGGCCGCGCTGCTCTACCGCAGCGGCAAGCTCGGACACGGGCGACCGCTGCGCGTGGTGCTGTGGGCGCTGGTGCTCATCCCGATCCTGCAGTGGCCGTACCGCATCTCCGGTCCGCCCGAGTTGTACCGCGCGCTCGTCGACGGATTCGGTTTCCACCGCCTGCACATGTTCGTCGCGGGCGTCGCGATCTGGATGTGGTCGACCAAGCGCATGTCGCACTGGCATTTCGGCCTGCTCATCAGCACCTGCCTGCTGGCCCACGCACTGCACACCGCGATCATCGGACCGGACGGCAGCGTGCACATCGTGTGGGGCTCGTGGTTCGGCATCGCGGCCGGTTTCGCGATCATCGCAATCGCCTCCCGGTTCCGCGACTGGGACCACCTCGTCCCCAAGCCCACCTGGCGGGCCATCCGCTGGTTCGCCGGCATCTCCTACGGCGTCTACCTGATGCATCAGGCGATCGGCTACATCGTCATGCGCCAACTCGGCGTCTGGCACTTCGGGCCGACCGTGCAGCTGGCCGGCATGCTCGTGACCGGCACCCTGCTGGGCTGGGCGTTGACGAAGGCGGTCGAGCGGCCCATGCAGACCCGGTTGATGAAGTGGTACGACGCCGTGGCCGACCGTTGGACGGCGGCGCGACGCACCCCGGAGCCGGAGAAGACGCCGGAACCGCCGGGCGAACCGTCCGAGCAGACGGGGCAGCAGCCCGAGGAGAACCGGCAACCGGCGTAGGTCGGGCACGTGCGGGTCCGGGGCCGCGCCGGGTGCTCAGGGGCCCGCGCCGGGCGCCGTCGGCAGGTTCCAGTGCAGCAGCAGCGCCAGGTAGCGCAGCCCGGTGGCGATCACCGTTCCCACCGCCAGCGCGGTGTTCGCGGTGAAGCCGAGCTCGGACCCGACGACCACGGTGATCGCGCCGAGCAACGCGGGCAGTGCGTAGAGGTCCCGGTGCAGCAGCAGCGGCATCTCGTTGACCAGCACGTCGCGCAACACCCCGCCGCCGATCGCGGTGGTCGCTCCGATCAGCGACGCGGCCAGCGGCCCGGCCCCGTGGTCGAGCGCGGTCTGCGCTCCCGCGGTCGCGAACAGGCCCATGCCCAGTGCGTCGAGGCCGACGACACCGATCGCCAGGCGCTTCACCGCCGGATGCGCGAAGAACACCACCAGCGATGTGAGCAGCGCCGTGACGAAGTTGGGCCAGGTGTCGAGCGAGGTCGGCGGATGGATGCCGAGGAGCAGGTCGCGGATGATGCCGCCGCCGATACCGGTCATCACCCCGACCACGCAGATCCCGAAGATGTCCAGCCGACGCTGCACCCCGATCATCGCGCCGGACGCGGCGAAGGCCGCGATGCCGACGAGATCGAGAATCGTCAGCAGCACGGCGCCTCCGGAATGGTCGGGTGGACGGGGACCATCTACTCATATGGGGATCGGTCCGCCCGCGTCCGACAGGCCGGTGGCCCCGGGGCGCGTCCCCCGGGGCCACCGGCCGGCCACAGGCTCGGATTCAGTTCTGCCCGTTCTGGTTCGGGTCGGTACCGGCACCGTGGTCGGGGTTGGTGCAGATGGTGCCCTCACACGGAACGGCGTCGCCGTTGCCGTTCGGGTTGGGCATCACGGCGCCGCCGTTCTGGTCGGGATCGGTTCCCGCGCCGTGGTCGGGGTTGGTGCAGATGGTGCCCTCACACGGCACGGACTGGCCGTCCCCGTTGGGGTTCGGCATCACGGCGCCGCCGTTCTCGTCCGGGTTGTCGCCCGCGCCGTGGTTCGGGTTGGTGCAGATGGTGCCCTCGCACGGGACGGTCGATCCGTCACCGTTCGGGTTGGGCATCACGGCGCCGCCGTTGTTGTTGTTCGGCGCTTGATTCTGCTGACCTTGCTGATTCTGCTGGGCCGGTTGCTGTCCGGAGTTCGAACCGCTGTGCTCCTGCGCCGGGGCGCTCGCGGTGGTCGTCGGGTGAGGTGCCGTCGTCGTGGCCGGAGCGGAGGTCGTCGGCTTGGGCGTCGTGGTCGTGTTGGTCGGCGTCGTATTGCTCGAACAGGCTGCGCCCGTCGCGAGGGCCCCGGCCAATGCGACGACGATCATGAGTCTTCTCATGCGATCCTCCCGACATCGGACCACCCCCGGCTCCCCTGAGTCGGGTCGGTGGTTTTCCTGGCACATTCCAGCAGACTTTCGGTCGGAACGCCGGGCAATTGTCGGTATGTGAGTGCGCCTGCCCGGTTCCCTTGGTGCGGAGGTGTATTCGACGCCGTCGGAGCCGTGGCCATTCGTAGGGGACAATTCGTCGCCGACCCGATCGCTCCGCGCCGAATCCCATGCGCCATAATCCCTGATGCCGTGGGAGCGATCCCGACAATCGCTCCCACGGCCTCACGACTTCGCGAGTGACCGCAGGCGAGTTCCGGCGAATGATTCGAAAATCGGACTTGCCGATCGAAAACGGCCCAATTCCGGCGGCGTCGAATTCTGCGAGGCCCGATCACCGCCGCATGAGCGCCCGGAGTTCTACCGTGGGCGGGACCACAAACCCGCGATTGGAGCACCGCATGCTTTCTCGCCAGTCCTCTCTGCGTGTCACCACGATCGCCCTGGCCGTTGCGGCCGCCGCGATCGTCGTTCCGGCGGCCGCGTCTGCCTCGACCCCGACCACACTCTCGGCGGACGGCCACCTGCAGCCGATGGCGAACTTCAACGCGCTGCACATCGTGGCTGACGGGCAGGACGCCGGCGGCACCGTCACCGGCACCTACGCCGCAACCGGCGACATGATCCCGATTTCGGTGTCCGGGCCGGTCACCTGCCTCGACGTCGAGGGCAACACTGCGTCGCTGGTCTACCCGATCACCGCCGTCAACGGCATGACGCTCCCGGGCGGGCTCAACGGTGCCGCCGCGGTCCAGGTGACCGTCACCAAGGGCGCGAACGGCCAGTCGAACCAGGTCGGGATCATGGGACCGATGGCGACGACGTCCTTCAACGGGTGTGCCCCCGGGCCGACGCCGTTCACGTTCGACGGAACGGTCAGCATCGACGGCGACTGACCACCGGGACCCTCCCGTCGGCCCGGGTCTGCCCGATGGCGTCGGTCACATTATGGAATGCCCGGCGCCGAACGGGCGATACACATACAGTTTGTGTCCACGCCCGGGTTCGACGAGGAGGGGTCGCGATGGTGCTGACGGTGGTGTTGACGGCAGCTATCGGCGGAGTGCTGGCCGTGGTGCTCTATGCGGAACGACGCGAGCGCCGCAACAGCCGCGCCACGAAATACCTACGCCCGCAGCGCTGATCGGAAGTGCGGTAGGTTTCGTCGATCCGGGTGCGATCGATGTCGGTCATCGTGAGCACCGTGAACTCGGCATCGAACGGGTGGGTTGACGTGACGTTGAAGTGGATCAGGTTCGGTGTCGGCGTGGCGGTCGCCGTCGCGGTGGTCGCCGGCGCACCCGCGGCCGCTGCGGCGACGTCGTCGTCCGAGGCGGAATCGACGGTGGTCGCGGCGCCGATCGACTGCGCACCCGATGCCGCGCGTCCGAATCCGGTGATCGTGCTGCCCGGCGCGGACGGCACCACGTCCCAGACCAGCGCGCAGTGGTCCACGATGCTCACGGCGCTGCGGCGCACGGGCGCCTGCGTGCTGGTGTTCCAGGGCGGGGTGGTCGACGGACAGCGATGGGCCGGCGACATGGCCGAGTCCGCCGGCCAATTGGCCCGATACGTGGACGAGGTCAAGGCTCGCACCCATGCGGCGAAGGTGGACATCGTCGCGCACTCGGCGGGGACGTTCGCGGCGAACTACTACCTCAAGGTCCTGCGCGGCGCGCCGAATGTGCACGACGTGGTGCTGCTCGCGCCGGAGTCGCGCGGCTGTGATGGTGCCGGATTCCTTGCGCAGTACGGGATTCCGAAGCTGCCGGTGACGCCGGTGCAGATGCTCACCGCGATGCCGTGGCTGGTGCCCGTGCTCTCGCAGCTGATGCCGAACATGCGTTCCGCCCTCGAGCTGACGCCGGCATCGGAGGTCTATCACCGGGTGATGGACGGCCGCCTCACCCAGCCGGGCGTGCGGTATGCGGTGATGGCGACCCGCCGCGACGCAGTGGCCACACCGCCGGGAACCTGCTCGTTCATCGACGAGCCGGGAGTCACGAACGTGTTCTACGAGAACGTGTTCCCCGATGGCCCGGCGGTGGACCACTCGACGCTGCGCTCGAGCCCGCTCACCGCGCAATGGGTCGTCGACCAGCTTCGGCGCTAGATGTTGCCGCCCGCGGCACGTGGCGCGCCGGCCTCGGCCTTCGCCGCCGACATCTCCCGGGCGACGAAGTCCTCCAGGTCGAACAGGTTGTCGCCGGCCCGCTTGGCGACCGTCACCAGGGTGTTCATGGTCGCCACCTCCTCGACCTGCTCCTTGAGGAACCACTGCATGAACTGCTCGCCGACATAGTCGCCCTCGTCGCGGGCGGCGCTCGCCAACTGCACCACCTGTTCGGTGACGTCCTTCTCCTGCTGAAGCGAGAACTCCAGCGGGGCAAGGATGTCGGCCCACTCGGTGCGCACCTCGTCGACGCCGGGGACGGTGACCTGGATGTGCTTGTCGAGGAAGTACGCGATGATCATCATCGCGTGGTTGCGTTCCTCGTTGGCCTGCTCGTAGAAGTGCCGCGCCAGCTGGGGCAGATCGTTGCTGTCGAAGTGGTACGCCACCGCGATGTACTGCTGTGAGGCGGTGAACTCGTTCTTGATCTGGTCGTGCAGCAGCGTGAGGAACTTGCTCTTCTCCAGGGCAGTCATGAGCACGACCCTATGTGTGGATCGCCGTCGCTGTCACCCAAGCGAAGCCTTGTCTCAGATCATTCCGCCGGCGGCCTCGGGGTGACCCGACTCGGTGGGGGTGCCCGCGGTGGCCGGACTCAGCTCGCGTGCGACGAACTGCTCGAGCTTGAGCGGCTGGGCACCCGCCCGCCGGGCGACCACCCGGAGGGTGCGCATGGCGGCGATCTCCGCGGTCTGCTCCTTGAGGAACCAGTGGACGAACTGCTCGCCGATGTAGTCGCCCTCCTCGCGGGCGGTGCGGGCGAGCCGGCTGATCTGCTCGACGACCTGCTCCTCGAGATTCAGCGAAAAGTCGAGGGCGGCAACGATGTCGGGAAAGTCGTTGCGGACCGCGTCGGTTCCGGGGATGCGGATCTCGATGTCGTTGTCGAGCGCGAACTGCACCAGCATCATCGCGTGGTTGCGCTCCTGCCGCGACTGCGCGTGGAACAGCGTCGCCAGTTGCGGCAGGTCCTGCTGCTCGAAGTACACCGCGACGGCGATGTACTGCTGCGCGGCGGTGAACTCCTGGCGGACCTGCTGCCGCAGCAGGTCGGGGAACCGGGCGGGCGTGGCGGTGGTCATGGACCGAGGATATGACCACCCGGCGGCCACCGCTGCGCGCGATCGATGTCAGTCCTTGGCGACCAGGTCGGCGGGGATCTGCTGATCCTGCGCCAGCGCACCGAAGAACCGGCTCGCCTTGTCGTGATCCCACAGCAGCACATTTCCGGAGCTGTCGGTGTTCTCGAATCCGCCGACCGGCACGGTGGTGCTGACGAGTTTGCCGTGCAACGCCCACGCCATCGCGGCGAGGTTCCAGATGTGGTCGCCGTTGTCGACGGTCAGCGAGCCGGCCACGCGGTTGATGAACGACCACAGCCGGAACGGGTTGGCCAGAGTGCCGGCGCTGGTGGCCTTGCTCATCACCGCCTCCATGAAGTTGCGCTGGTTGTTCTGCCGGTCCAGGTCGCTGAGCGGCAGCGCATAACGCTCGCGGACGTACCCGAGTGCCTGCCCGCCGTTGAACTTGCTGCACCCGGCGGGCAGGACGATGCCGTGCGCCGCGTCGTTGATCGGCTGATCCAGGCACATCGTGATGCCGCCGAGCGCGTCGACCACGCCCGCGAACCCGCCGAAGCCGATCTCGGCGTAGTGGTCCAGGTGCAGGCCGGTGGCCTCCTCCACGGTCTGCGCCAGCAGCGCCGGCCCGCCGATCGCGAACGCCGCGTTGATCTTGTCGCGCCCGTGCCCGGGGATCGGCACGTACGAGTCCCGCGGGATGGACACCAGCGTGTTCGGGCCGCTCTTGGTGATGTGCAGGATCATGATCGTGTCGGACAGTCCCGTACTGGCATTGTCGCCGCCGGTGTCGAGCGTCTGCTGCTGCTCCGGCGTGAGGCCGACACGGCTGTCCGATCCGACGATCAGCCAGTTGGTGCCGGGCGTGTCGCCGATCCGACCCGGATAGTCGACGAGGGCCGCGGTCCGGTGCAGCGACCGGTCCAGATACACCCCGACGCCGCCGATCGCGACCAGCAGCACCAGGATCAACAGGCCGATCCGTCGGCCCCAGTGTCGCTTCTTCCGGATCTTCTGTGGTTCCTGACCGGGCGGGACGGCGCGCGGCCTGCCCGCAGGGGGTGCGGGGGGCGGCGGCGCGCCTGATCCGCCGCGGCCGGCCGGGGCGTGCCCACGGTAGGGCTCGTGCTCCCGGTAGGGCTGGGGGGTCTGGGTCGGCGCGTACTGCACCGGGCCGGAAACCGGCCGGTGAGGTGGATTGCGGGACGGGTCGCGCGGCGGGGCCACCGAACCGGCCTCGGGGGCCTGCGACCAGGCGAGACCGGCAGGAGGCGGGGAGACGCGCGACGGCGGCAGGACTCGACGGGTCGCGTCCGCCGCCGGTGGCGGCACCCGCCGGGGCGGCGCCGGTGGGTGCGGTGCCTGCGGGTGCGGCGCCGCCGGCCGGAACGGTCGGCCGTCACGGCGGATCACCTGCGGACCCTCGGCGCCCACAGGTGGCTCTGATCCCCGCTGCGGGGGTCCGGGTCGCTCACCGTTCACGTCAACCGACTGTACGCAGGCAAACGCGGTATCTGCCGCAACGAGCCGTCGACGCGGTGCTCACGCGCCGCTGCTCAACGCAGCCACGACAGGTGGGGTGCGAGCAGCGCATAGCCCACGAACGCGACCGTGTCGATCAGTGCGTGGGCGATGATCAGCGGCCAGAGCCGACCGGTGCGCTGCCACCAGCGTCCGAACACCAGCCCCATGACCACGTTCCCCAGCCCGCCGCCGATGCCCTGGTACAGGTGATAGCTGCCGCGCAGGAGCGCCGACGCCCACAGCGCCCTGTTGGGGGACCAGCCGAGCGTGCGCAGTCTGCTGAGCAGGTAGGCGACGACGACGGTCTCCTCGGCCACTGCGTTCGCGATCGCCCAGAGCACCAGCGTCGGCAGCCGCCACCAGGTGTCGTGCAGCGCGGTGGGCACCACGTGCACGTTCGCCCCGACCGCGCGGGCCAGGAAGTAGAGCCCGAGGCCGGGGAGGCCGATCAGCGCGGCCAGCCCGATGCCGGGCAGCACGTCGGCGCGCCGGCGGATCCGGGCGAGCCCCACCGTGCGCGGACCGAGCCCGCTGCGCCAGAGCAGGTACAGCGCCAGGCCCGCCCAGGCGAACAGCTTGAGCACCGAGAGCACCTGGAAGGCCAGGTCGATCAGGCTGATCGACGACATCGACCGGTTCAGCGCGACCGTCGTCCCGCCCAGGCCGGCCGAGGACAGTGCGCTCTCGAGCAGCGACAGGATCGAGCTGAGCCCGCTGAGCCCGAAGGTGACGAGAAGGACGACCGCCACCTCGAACCAGAGCATCTGCCGGGCCCTCGGATCGGTCTGCGGGGCAGGGTCGACGGCCTGGGTCTCGGGTCGCAGCCACTCGCGGATCACCCGGTCACGCTAGCCTCCGGGCGATCGCGCGGCGCGGTGGTCAGGTCGGGCAGGTCATGTCGAGCGTGCCCGCAGGCCGTTGAGGAACACGCAGCCGGCCAGCGCGCGGATCGCACGGCTGAGCCCGGCGACGTCGTGCACCGGTGAGCCGAACGGCAGGCGGACGTCGGTGTCGCAGGCGGTGCCGTCGTCGTGCTCACATTCGACCCGCAGCCGGATCCCGAACCGGTCCACGCCGAGCGGACGGACCCGGCCCCGGCGCAGCGCCGTCGGCAGCCGACGGGAGAGCGCCGTGACCAGGTCCGCGTGGTCGGATTCGAGGTGCCGCAGCCAGTCGGTCTCGGCCTCCCAGAACGGGTCCGGTGTGGCGTCGACGAGCTCGCGGACCGAGACCGGTTCCGCGCCATGGGAATCGGCGATGATCACTGATGACAGGACCAGCCGCAGGAGGACGGCGGTGTGACCGACGTCGAGCAGCCCGGGATGGGGGTGCTCGGCGGCGATGTCGTCGAGCAGTGCACGGATCTCGGTGGCGGGCACCGGGTGCAGGGTTCCGCGCAGCCAGACGAGCGCCCGCACGGGCTCGCGCAGCGGCAGCGGGGCGAGGTCGGTGATCTCGAGCATGGCGGTCGGGGTGACCCCGATGGCGGGCCAGGTCGCCGTCGCCGCGGGGGAGTCGAGCGGCACCGACACGACGACATCGCCGCTGCCCTGCACATGGTGCAGGGCGGTGACGGTCGTCTCGACGGCGTTCGCGACCCCTTCGACCGCGAGCACCGCGTCGGTGGCGCGGGCACAGGCGCTGCGGACCAGCTCGGCGGTGGTGGGGGCGGGCACGGCCGAGGTTCGGGCGGTCGACTCGGTCATCGGCGATCCTCTCTCGTATTTGGTTAGGCAAACCTAATTCACTGGACGGGGTTGCGCAACGGGTGCGACGACGGGGATACCGTGAGTCGGTGCCCGTGTCGCTGTCACTGATCGCCCCCGACGCCCCCGAACCGCGCCCGCTGCTGCTGCGGCTGCTGAACCAGCGCTGTGCAGACCCGGCGCGGGCCGCTGCCACGCGTGGGCCGCGCGCGAGCGGTCCGCCGATCGTCGCGGCGTCGTCGTTGGACGTCGCAGGCGGTGAGATCGGTCCCGTGGTGGTCCAACTCGACCGCGAGCCCGGAACGGTCGCGGGCTCCGGCTACGAGGCGGTCAGATTTCAGATCGATTGCGGGGCAGGTGAACTCGATGATGCACTGAGGCTCTCCCCGTCGGGCCCGCTGGTGGTGTACGCCGAGGGTGTGGTGCCCGCGGAGTCCGCGGCCCGGATGGTCGCGGTGGGCGTCAGTCCCGGACTGGCGGCCGACGTCGAGGTCGAGCAGGCGGCGGACTTCCTGGCGGTGCTTGCGCACAGCAGCGTCGGGTTCACCGCCCGCGCCGACGACGCCGCCGGCGTGGTGCGCCTGCTCGCCGCCACGGTTGCGGCGCTGCGGGGCGACGACGTCCGGCAGGCGCTGCGCGAGCCCGACGTCGCCGCGCTCGTGCGGCTGAACGACCCCGCCGCCGCGGCCCTGCGTGAGGTGCTGCTGGGCATCGAGGTGCCCGATGCGGCCGGTGTCGCCGCGGCGCTGGCCGAGTTGGGTCTGGAGTAGGCCCGGCATCGGGAGGTTCGTCGCACGGCGCCCCTTCCTGTCGCAGTTAGGCTGCGGCCATGGAGTTGCGTCACCTGAGGTACTTCACCGCGGTCGCCGAAGAGCTGCATTTCGGGCGGGCGGCCGCCCGGCTGTACGTGACCCAGTCCACCCTCAGTGTGCAGATTCAGCAGCTCGAAGCGGAGATCGGCGGCGCGCTGTTGGCCAGGTCGAGTCGTCAGGTCCAACTGACGGAGGCCGGTCGACTGCTGTATGCCGAGGCCTGCCGCACGCTCGACCAAGCCGATCGAGCGCTGTATGTCACCCGGCAATCTGTGCTGGGCGAAATCGGTTCCATCAGGATCGGTTTCGCCGGCGTGGCCGCGTTCAGCGGAGTACTTCCGGCCGACCTCAGGAAGTTCCACCGTGCACATCCCGACGTCGAGATCGAGATCGGCGAGGAGCTGCCTCCGTCCGGTGTCGTGGACGAACTCCGTTCCGGGGCAATCGACCTGGGCTATACCCACGATATGGAATCGATCTCGCCCGACGAGTTCACCCGGACGTTTCGTAAACGCATCGAGCTGACAGCTGCACTGCCGGCAAGCCATCGTCTCTGCGCCAAGGGTGCGCTCAGCAAGGCTGATCTGGACACCGAGACGCTCATCGTCCCCGCCACCGACCCCGGCATCGCCAGCATCGCCGAACGCATTCGCCCCATCGCACCCGGCGGCTCTGCCGGGGTGCGGCTGGTCCCGACCACGCTCGGTGTTCTCACCCTCGCGGCGGCCGGCATGGGCGTGGCGATCGTCCCCGAGGACACCTCGCTCATCGCGCTCGGTGATCTCGTCTACCGACCCATCGCCGATGTCACCGGACCCGACATGGTCGTCCTGCACCGCCGCGGTGAAACCTTCGGCCCGGTCCTGGCCTTCTCGGCAGCCATCAGGTGATTGCGCAGGAAGGTCGCGACACGGTCCAGCGCCTCGCCGGCCTCGTCGAGGATTTCGGCGAAGCCCTGGAAGACATGCGGTGCTCCGGGGCAGACCTCGAGGCTGACGGCCACATCATCGGCTGCCGCCCGTGCGGCGAGTCGGACCGCGTCGTCCAGGAGTATCTCGAACGAACCGGACTGGATCAGCAACGGCGGCAGGCCGCGCAGATCGGCGTGCAGGGGGCCGGCGAACGGTGAGCGTGGGTCCGCCCCGGCCAGGTAGGACTCGGCGCGGGTACGCAGCGCATCGGCGGTGAGTGCGGGATCCACTGCGGCCTTCCCGGCCATGCTGTCCCCCGACAAGGACAGGTCGCACCACGGGGAGAGCACGACCGTCGCCGCGGGCATCGGCAGGCCGGACTGCTTGATCCGCAACAGCATGGCCATCGCCAGGCCTGCCCCTGCGGACTCTCCGACCACCGCGATCGAGCTCGCGGGCACGCCGCTTTCCAGGAGCCCGCGATATGCGGCGATCGCGTCATCGGTGGCGGCCGGGTACGGATGCTCCGGTGCCAGCCGGTAGTCGACCGTGTACGCGGACGCACCGCACCGTCGCACGATGTCGGCAACCAGTCCGACGCTGTCCCGTGCCGATCCCGCCGCGTACGCTCCGCCGTGGAAGTACAGCAGCGAACTCGTGCCCGACTGCGCCGCAGCGGTTTCCGCGCTGGTGTCGACATGGACCTCGATCGCGGGCACGCCGCCGAGACTCAGGTCGGCGAAGTGAACATCCCGAGCAAGCGGATGGGTGCCGATCATCTCGTGGAACACTGCACGTACCTGCTCGACCGGCGCACCGAAGTCGAGTGGCGAATCCCGCAGCAGTTCACGGACTTCGGCCAGTTGAAACAGAGACATGACTTCTCCTGAGGCTTCGAGGGGAGGGGCGGTGTCGGGTCGGTGCCGCGCGGGTGTGCCGGGATCGGCAGGTCAAGCCGCCCCGCCGTTGACGAAGATCGTTTGGCCGTTGATCCAGCGCGCCGGACCGGCGAGGAATGCGGCGACCTCGGCGACATCTGCCGGTGTGCCCAGCCGCCTCATCGGGTTGGCGGCAGATATCCGCTCGATCAGTTGCGGCGACTTACCTTCGAGAAACAGGGGGGTCGCCGTGGGGCCGGGCGCGATGGTGTTCACGGTGATGTCTCGCCCCTCCAACTCTCGGGCCAGGATCAGTGTCATCGCCTCGATTGCGCCCTTCGAAGCGGCGTAGGCGCCGTAGGCCGGCGACTGCAGGCGGGTGATCGAGGTCGAGAAGTTCACGATCGCCCCGCCGGCGCGCACCGACCGGGCGGCGAGTTGGTCTACGACGAACGTGCCCCGAACATTGACCCGTTGGATGCGGTCGAAGACGTCAAGGCCCATCTGTGCAATAGGGGCCAGCGGCATGATCCCCGCAGTGTTGACCACGACATCGATACCGTCGAACTCTCTTACGGCCGTATCGAATACGACAGCCATCTCTTCTTCATTCGCAATGTCGCCGGTTGCGGCGATCACCGGCGCCCCTGCGCGGCTCATCGTCGCGATCACGTCGGGAGTACGCGCGGTGCGACCGCTGTGGTGGGCCACCACTGCCATGCCGTCTCGGGCAAACCTTTCGGCGATCGCTGCGCCGATTCCTCCCGACGCGCCGGTGACGAGGGCGACCCGCTTGGCCTTGGTGATCGATTCGGGCACGGCGACTCCTGCTTCGGATTGGTCGGTGGTGGCGGCACCACCCGCTCGCTCAAAGCATCGCCTGTGGCGATGAATCAATCCAATAGTTCTCTCGCAACGATCATTCGCTGCGAGCGAACGGCCGCGAGAAGCGTGAAGGCGGATAGACGGCGAACCGCGGTCCGCGTCCAGCGTCGGACGGTCGCCGGGCCGATCCCACGGCGAGTGCCGGCTAGTTGCTGCCGCCGTTGGCGATCTCCTGCTGCCGAAGGATCGCGTCGCACTGCTGCGGAGTGTTCCCCTGAACGGAAATGCAACTCTGGATGTCGCCCGACGTGGGCGGTGCTCCGCAGGCGACGCCACACTGCACGTAGCCCGGGACGTATGACCCGTCCGGATACGTGCACGTGTCGAGGGTGCAGGTGTAATCCCTGCCGTTCGGATCTACGTGCGACGTCACCGCATCCGCAGAGGTGGCGACGGCCGCGCCGAACACGGTGAGGATGCCCGCCGTGGCGCAGATCGAAAGCACGCCCCGCAGAGTCCGCATCGTCCTCGCCGGCCCTTCGTAATGTTCCGTCGCCACCGACTCAACGTCCCCTTGAATCGGCTCATCCGCCGGTTGTTTGCCCTCCAAGGCGGCTCAGCGCACCTGCAGCACGATCTTGCCGATGCCGCGCCGGGTGTCCATGTTGTCCAGGGCGGCCGAAGCCTGGCCCAGCGGGTGGACCTCGCCGATCAGCGGGTCCAGCTTGCCGTCGGCCAGCAGCGGCAGGAGGTCGGCCCACTGCTCCTGCAGGTAGGCGGGTCGCCGCATCCAGTACTCACCCCACGCGACCCCGACGACCGAGATGTTGCCCAGCAGCAGTCGGTTGACCTTGACCGTGGGGATCTCACCGGCGGTGAAGCCGATCACCAGCAGCTTGCCCTCGGGGGCCAGGCAGCGCAGCGAGTCGGTGAACCGGTCCCCGCCGACCGGGTCGACGACGAGGTCGACGCCGCGTCCGCCGGTGAGCTGCTTGACCGTGTCCTTGAAGCCGGGGACGTCGTCGGACCCGCCGACCAACACCGCCTCGTCCGCTCCGGTGCGGCGGGCGAACTCGGCCTTCTGCTCGGTCGAGACCACCGCGATCACCTTGGCGCCCAACGCATGTGCGAGCTGGACACTTGCGCTGCCGACCCCGCCCGCGGCACCGTGCACCAACACGGTGTCGCCGGCGCGCAGTCCGCCGCGGTGTACCAGCGCGAAGTGTGCGGTGAGCACGTTCATCGGGATGCCCGCGCCCTGCTCGAACGACAGCCGATCCGGCAGCGGAAAGGTGGCGACCGGATGGGCCGCAACGGTTTCCGCGAATCCGCCGAGCCCGGGAAACGCGACCACGCGGTCGCCGGCCGCGAACCCGCTGTCGGCGGGTGCGGTGCGGACCACGCCCGCGACCTCGGTGCCCGGGACGAACGGCAACGGCGGCTTGATCTGGTAGAGCCCGCGCGTCTGCAACAGGTCGGGGAAGGTCACACCGGCGGCGTGCACATCGATGAGGACCTGCTCGGCCGATGCCTCGGGCTCGTCGACGTCGACCACGGTGACGGCGCCGGGACCGTCGAGGGTGGAGATCTGTACCGCGCGCATGGCAATCCTTTCGGTGGAACCTTCCGCTCAGGCGGTACCCATCGTGTCAGACGGCGGCGCGGGGGACGAGGCCGATCGGCCGCTGTCTCGCTGCCTCCGTGCCTCGTTCGTCGGCCGGCCCACGCCACCGCGGCACCGGCTAGGCTCGTGGCGTGAAACCCGTGTGCGTGTCCGACGAGGACGGGTCGACGTCGGCCGACCCGCCGCGCCGCAGGGACGCGAGCGCGACGCGGGAGGCCCTCCTGAACGCGGCCCGCGCGCTCATCGGCCAGCACGGTGTGGATGCGGTCAGCACACGCGACATCGCCGCGTCCGTCTCGGTGAACCAGGCGCTGGTGTACCGCTACTTCGGCTCGAAGGACAACCTGATCGCCGAGGCGCTCGGCGGCATCCCCTCGTCGCTGCCGACTGCGATCGCGAACGCGCCGCTGTCCGACCTCCCGCGCGTCCTGCTCGCGCACGTGCTCGACGTCAGCGCTCGCTCGGGGGATCAGGCGACCGCCCTCTCGACGCTGGCGGCCTCCGCGAGCAACGAGGCGATGCGGCCGCTGATCCGGGCGAGGATCGAGTCGGCCATCACCACCCACGTGGCGGCGCGACTGGACGGCCCCGACGCGAAACTGCGCGCGGAACTCATCGTCGCACTCACCGTCGGGATCGTGATCATGCGGGACAAGATCGCCACCCCGGCGATCGCCGCGGTCGATCACGGCGCGCTCGAGAACTACGTCGACCGGATGGCCGCCGTGTTGCTCGAATGCCCCTCCGGTTCGGAGACCGGCGCCGCGCAGGGCTGAGGCCGGCGCACACCCGCGGAGTGCGGGCGGGCAAGTCCATGACCGACGTCACAGCCCGGCATGTAATCACTCGTTGACTTGGTGTGCAGACGTTTCTACAGTCTAAGTAGTCAGTCGATTACTTATGAAGGCAGTCTGCTCGGAACCTGGGCCTGTACTGCTGTGGCCAGTGGAGGGTGCGGGCGATGGTAGCCGTCCCGAACGGGTCGAACTCGCGAACTGTCGGGGCTCCCGTGTGGTTTCGTTCCGTGCGTGAGGCCGTGCGCGGGCGCGGCCGCGAGGCCGTCGGCCAACTGTCCCTGACCACTGTGCTGTATCTGGTGTATCGCTACGGCAGGGTGCTGGTCCTCCACCACGAGGCCCGGGCGTTCGCCAACGCGAGGTCGGTGTGGGACCTCGAGCGCGCGGCGCACCTGCCGAGCGAGACGTCGCTGAACGCGTTCTTCGCGAACTCCGAACTCCTCGCGATACCTGCGAACGTGTACTACGCAACGGTGCATTTCCCATTCGCGATCGCAACCCTCGTGTGGCTGTGGGTCTTTCGCGCCCCGCTCTACCGGTGGACGCGTAACGTCATGGTCGGCCTGACGGGAACGGCGCTGCTCGTCCACATCTTCTTCCCGCTCGCGCCGCCGCGGATGATGCACGACCTCGGGTTCGTCGACCTCGCCGCGGTGTACGGCGAGTCCGTGTACGGGTCCCCGGAGACAGACACCCTCTCGAATCAGTTCGCCGCGATGCCGTCGTTGCACATCGGCTGGGCGCTGCTGCTGGCCCTCGCGCTGTGCTTCGCCTTCCGGTCCCGTTGGCGCTGGCTGTTTCTCGCCCATCCGCTGATCACCACCGTCGTGGTGGTCGCGACCGCCAACCATTACTGGCTGGACGGCATCGTCGCGGTCGCGCTCATGGTCGTGGTGATCGCCCTGGTGCGCGCGGTGAGCGCGTGGCAGGCCCGTCGACGAGTCGCGAACGGGGAACCGGCGAGTGAGGGCTTGTCGCCCGGCGAGCCGGTGGAGGAGCCCGGCCGTCAGCTCGTCACCGCACAGAGGTGAAGCCGCCGGTGCGTGCACCGGCGGCTTCACCGTTTTGCGGGGTGACGACGCCCGCCATATCGCCTCTCGGCAAGTGGTCGCACGAAGCGACGATTCTGATGTGGTACCCGGGGTATGTCCGGACGCCGTCAGCTTCTACAACGCCTCACGCGCGCCGTTGTTCCCTGCGCGCTCAGTTGTCTGCGTCACGTCTCCGTGGGGGAAGCGGCGCGCGCAGACGCGGCACGCGGGAAGGTTGTCCCATGGTGATCGATCGACTGGTCGTCTTCGGCGGCACCGGCGACCTGACGGTGCACTACCTGCTGCCGGCGTTGGCGCCGTCCGAGGTGGCCCGGGTGGTCGCGGGTGCGCAACCGGCAACTCGCGGATCTGGTCCCCGAAGAGGCAGTCTTTCGGGTGGACCACTTCCTGGCGATGCGGCCCGTGCAGAACATGCTCGCCGCCAGGCCGGCCAATCCGGTGCTCGCATTGTCGTGGGACAGCCGGCACATCGAGATCATCGGGGACGAGACGTGGTCGGCGACACCTTCGACACCCTGTTCCCGGTCACCCTGTCCGCACCCCCACCGCCGCCCGGCCTGCCGGCCTACGGACGGCTGCTGCGCGACGTCTTTTGCGGGGATCCGACACTGTGCGTCCGCGGTGACGAGGCCGAACAGGCGTGGCGGGTCGTGGCGCCGGTGCTTTCGACGTGGTCGCGTGGTCTGGTACCGCTCGCGGAGTACCCCTCCGGTTCGTCCGGGCCGGCCGGTGGGGCGGGTTCGTGAATCATTCAGGAGGCGAAGGCCGTTCGCGACCGCCGTGCATCGTCGTGATGGGTGTGTCCGGGACGGGGAAGACGACGATCGGCCGAATGCTCGCCGCGCGACTCGGTCTCCCGTACGCCGACGCGGATGACTTCCACACCGCGGCGAACATCGCCAAGATGTCGGCGGGCGTGCCGTTGGACGATGCGGACCGCCGGCCCTGGCTGTCGACGGTCGGCGGCTGGCTGCACGACCGAGTGGCCGAGGGGAGCGGCGGTGTGATCGCGTGCTCGGCGCTCAAGCGGAGCTACCGCGACATCCTGCGAGCCGCCGCGCCCGACGCCTTCTTCCTGCTGCTGATCGCCGACCGTGCCCTGCTGAGTGAGCGGCTGGACCGGCGGGGCGGTCATTTCATGTCGGCCTCGCTCCTGGACTCCCAACTGGCGGCGCTCGAGCCACTGCTTGCCACGGAAGCCGGTGCCGCACTTCACGTCGGACCGGGCCCCGAGGAGATGGCGGAGCAGGCGTTCGCCCTCGTCCGGGGATTCGCCGGCCGGGGACCCGATTGACGCCGCCGGACATGGACTCGTCAGTGGGGTGGTTGGATGAGCGGATGATCTTGGCGAACCCGCCGCTGGCGTTGCTGTTCGACGTGCAGGGCACGGCGACCGACTTCCACTCGACGGTCACGTCCGCCGCCCGGCGGATCAGCGCCGGACGTTGCCCGGACGTCGACTGGGAAGGTTTCGTCGATCGTTGGCGTGCAGCCTATTTCGAGGCGACGGCCCGCAGCGGTGACGGCTCGCGGTGGCGCACCGTGCAGTCGATGTACCGGGACGCGCTCGATGTTCTGCTGGCCGAGGACGGAATCGAGGTGTTCTCGGCGGCCGAACGTGATGAACTGGCGTTTTCGTGGCAGCAACTCGATCCGTGGCCGGACACGGTGCCGGGGCTGGCGAGGCTCAAGTCGCGGTACACGCTGGCGACACTGTCGAATGCGGACGTGAGCGCGGTCGTGAACATCTCCAAGCACAGCGGGCTGCCCTGGGATGCGATATTCGCGGCTGAGATGGCGGGAGCGTTCAAGCCGGACCCCGCGGCCTACCGGATGGCCGCGACCTATCTGGGACTCCAGCCCGAGCAGATCATGATGGTCGCCTGCCACAAGTACGACCTCCGGGCGGCCGGGGCGCTGGGGCTGGGCACCGCGTTCGTGGCGCGGCCGCTCGAGTTCGGCGCGGGCGGTGTCGTCGACACCACCTACGAGGACGAATTCGAGATCAACGCAGCAGACTTCGTCGACCTGGCCGAACAGCTGGGCTGCTGAAGCGCCCGTGTCAGGGCCTGTTCGGTGCCTGGCGCGCGAGCTTGGTGAAGTACCGGTTGGCAACGCGCATCGCCACGCTGTACGGGTACTCGAACTTGCGTTGCAGGAAGAAGGCGTAGCGGACGTCCGGCGAGGTGTAGACGTAGTAGCGGTTGCGTTCGACCCCCCGCACGATCGCCGCCGCGGCCTGCTCCGGCGAGGCGGCCCGGCGCAGGAAGATCCCCAGCGCCTTCTCGACGCCAGGATCGTGGCGGTCGACCGTGTTCAACTCCAGGGTGTGCGCCAGTGGGGTCGAGACCGCGCCCGGGCAGACCAGGCTCACCCGGATCCTGTGCTGCGGCAACTCGTATCGCAGCACCTCGGAGAGCCCGCGCAGGCCGAACTTGCTCGCGCTGTAACCGGCGTGCCACGGCAGTCCGAAAAGCCCTGCGGCCGAGGACACGTTCACGATGTGCCCACCGCGTCCGGTGGCGACCATCGCGGGCAGGAACCGTTCGATCACGTGAATCGGCCCCATCAGGTTCACGTCGACGAGCCGGCGCCACTGGTCGACGGTGAGCTGGTGCGCCGGAGCCCATGCGGAGATGCCGGCGATGTTCATCATGATGTCGAGCGGACCGACCTTCTCGCTCACCGCCCGCTCGAGCGCGGCGACGTCGTCGTGATTCGAGACGTCCGCGACCTGGTGCCAGACGACCGCGTCACCGAGTTCTGCTGCCAGCGTGGCGAGTCCGACCGGATCGCGGTCGGTGAGCACCAGGCGGGCGCCGCGGGTGGCGGCCAGTTCGGCGGTCGCCCGGCCGATCCCGCTGGCGGCTCCCGTGATCAGCGTGGTCGCACCGCTCAATGAGGTCATGTGCGGTCAGCGTAGTCGGATCGGCGCGCCCGCGGGGCCGTTGACGACCCGGCCCGGTCAGTGGGCTCCGGCGGTGAAGTCGTGCCCCCACAGGCTCAGCTCGGTCGACTCGCGCGCGATCCAGTCGCCGTCATCGACTTGCAGACCCTCGCAGCCGAACTCGATGTCGAACCCGCCCGGCGCCTTCATGTAGAAGCTGAGCATGAGGTCGTTGACGTGACGTCCCAGCGTTCCGCTCAGCGGCACTCCGCGGCGCTTGGCGCGGTCCAGGCACAGGCCGACGTCGTCGGTGTCGCCGACCTCGATCATCAGGTGGATGATCGCGCTCGGGGTGGGCATCGGGAACAGGCCCAGGCTGTGGTGGCGGGGGTTGCAGCCGAGGAAGCGAACCCATGCGGTGTCGTCGGGGTCGCGGCCGACGAACGAACCAGGCACCCGCAGTGAATCGCGCAGTGCGAAGCCCAGTACGTCCCGGTAGAACTCCAGCGTCGCGTCGTCGTCGGTGGAAGAGAGCACGATGTGACCGAGCCCCTGTTCGGCGGTGACGAAGCGGTGCCCGTAGGGGCTGATCACCCGGCGGTGTTCCAGTGCAGCGCCGTGGAAGATCTCGAGGGTGTTGCCTGCGGGATCGCGAGTGATCAGCATCCCCTGCACGCGACGGTCGCGCAGTTCATCGGGGGTAGCTGCGCGCCAATCGATCCGGTGCTCCGAGAGTGACCGTGCGATGGTGTCCAGTTCGCCGGCGTTCGCGGTCTCCCAGCCACAGGCGAGCAGGCGGTCCTGCACACCGGACTCGACGATCAGCCGGGCCGGGAAGTCGTCCATGCGCAGGCGGAGTGCGTCGGGCCGATCGCTCCGACCTTCGATCATGCCGAGGACCTTCAGCCCGAACTCGCGCCAGGCGTCGAGATCGGTCGCGGTGAAGCGCAGGTAGGCCAAGGACCGGATTCCCATTCTCGTGTCTCCCATCGTCGCGTCTCCCATCGGGGCGTGTGGTTGGTGGTGACGCCCGAGATTAATGATCAAGTCAATGATTGGCAATGCCAAGTATTGAGGAATGGGGACCCGCGGGCGACGGAACTAGGCTCGCACCATGAGTTCGTCCCCGGTGAAGGCGCCCGAATCGCTGTTGTCCAGGCCCGGCTACGTGCTGGAGCGGGCAGCGCGGATGGTTCGGCAGCTGCACGCCGAAGGCCTCGCCGGGGTGGGCCTGCTGCCGCACCAGCACGCGATCCTGTGCTGCCTCGACGAGTTCGGCCCCGACCACCAGAAGGCCGTGGCCGGACGTCTGCGACTGGACCCCGGCGACATCGTCGCGTACCTGGACGGACTGGAGACGAACGGTGCGATCACGCGCGAGCGCGACGCCCGTGACCGCCGACGGCAGATCGTGTCGATCACCGACTCGGGGCGCGCCACGTTGGCCGCTGCGGAACGGGCGCTCGACAATGCCGAGAAGCAGGCGTTCGCGGCGCTCGACGGCGAGGCCAGAACGGCGTTGGGTGAGCTGTTGGAGCGGGTGTACGCGGACCTGGTCGCGCGCGACTGAAGCTTGTCAGTGGCCCGTACCAGTGTTCGAGTATGTCGATCGGGCTGGCTGATTCGGGCGTGGAGGGTGCCGCCGTCGATGCTGCGTTGTCGCAGGTCGAGGCCGGTGTCGACATGCTGCGCCGGGCCGGGTTCGACGCCCTGACGAACACCGGTCGGATCGAGGTCCTCGAACGGCTCGAATGCGTCGCGCGCACGGCCCCGGCACTCGGCCGCACGCTGATCAACCAGCTCGGCGAACAGGGCGCTGCCGGCGAATACGCGGTGCGCAGCCTGCGCGAACTGCTCGTGACACGACTGAGTATCACCGGACCGGACGCTTCCGGCCGAATCGCCGCCGCCCGGCAGCTCGGCGCAACCCACACCCCCACCGGGCAGGCGGTCGCGCCCGAACTTGCCGCGACCGCCGCCGCCCAATTCGACGGCGTCATCGGCACCGACCACGCCCACATGATCCGCCGGTTCCTCGCGCACCTACCGGCCGCGGTCGGGGACGACGAACGCGCCGAGGCCGGACACGCGCTCGCCGCGCTCGCCCGGCAGGCCACCGCCACCGAAGTCCAGGCACGTCGCGACACCCGCAGCCAGGGCAAACGCCAACACGACGCCCTCAAAGTTGGGCTACGCGCCCTGCTCGCCTCCGGGGACCTGGGCCGGCACCGCGGACTGCCGGTCACCGCGATATTCACGCTCGACCTCAAAGAACTGCAGCGGGGTGCCGGAGCCGCGGTGACCGGTGGCGGCACCCTGCTGCCGATGCGCGACGCGCTGCGCATGGCCGCACACGCCCACCACTACCTCGTGGTGTTCGACAAGCACACCGGCCGGCCTCTCTATCTGGGCCGCGCCAAACGCCTCGCGAGCGCCGACCAACGCATCGTGCTGCACGCCCGCGACATCGGCTGCACCTATCCGGGCTGCGACGCCCCCGCCTACCACTGCCAAACCCATCACCTGGATGAGTGGGCCAACGGTGGCCGCACCGATGTGGACCGGCTCACCCTTGCCTGCGGCACCCACCACCCCCTGGTCGGCAACGACGAAAACCAGTGGGCCACCACCACAACCCGCCCCGGCCGGTCCTGCGCCGGACGCACTCGCCGGCACCCACCCGCCCGTCTCGACCCCGCACGAGCCGGTCGCATCAACCACCACCATCACCCCCTCGAACACCTCACCAGTGCCGGCGACGGCCGTGAAGGGGGTGACGACGAACCACGGAAACCCCACTGCGACTGATGTTTTTCCCTGTCCGGGAGCAGACTCGACAGCGACCGTTCGCGCCGCAACATGCATCCGCAACGTGCAGAGGAGTACACGATGACCGAACTACGGCCCTGCCCACCGTTCGGGGAGCAGTCCGCTCGGCAGAAGGTGCAGGCGGCGGAGGACGCCTGGAACAGCCGCGATCCGGAGCGGGTGGCACTCGCCTACACAGAGGACTCGGTGTGGCGGAACCGGGATCGCTTCGTCTCCGGCCGCGCCGAGATCGTCGCGTTCCTGCGCGAGAAGTGGTCCCGAGAGCTGGACTATGCACTGCGCAAGGACCTGTGGGCCTTCCACGACAACCGGATCGCCGTGCGATACCAGTACGAGTGCCGCGACTCGGCGGGGCAGTGGTGGCGCAGCTACGGCAATGAGCTGTGGGAGTTCGCCGCCGACGGCCGGATGCGTCGACGTGAATCGAGCATCGACGACGTCCGCATCGACGAGACCGAACGCCGCATCTTCGGCCCTCGGCCGGCCGCCGAGCGGGGAGCGGAGCTGCCGCTGCGGTGAGGCGGGCGCACTGCGGAAGCGGCAGCTGTGTCCCCCGCCTCCATGACGGGCCGATGCGAGCGGGATCGAACACGTAGAGTTTCCTGCGTGCAGCGCATCGCATTCTTCGGACCGCCCGGGACCTTCACGGAGGCCGCGCTGATGCAGCTCGAGGCCGAGGGCTCGGTCGCCGGGCCGATCGAGCGGGTCTCCGCCGCGAGCCCGCCCAAAGCCCTCGAACTCGTGCACGCCGGCGAGGTCGAGCTGGCCGTCGTGCCCATCGAGAGCTCGGTGGAGGGCCCGGTGCCGCCGACCCTCGACGCGCTCACCTTCGGCCCGCGGCTACAGATCCTCGCGGAGACCGAACTCGACGTGGCCTTCTCGATTCTGGCCCGCCCGGGCACCACGGCCGACCAGGTGCGGACCATCGGCGCCTATCCGGTCGCCGCGGCTCAGGTGCGTCAGTGGCTCGATGCCAACCTGCCGGCCGCGACCGTGGTGCCGGCCAGTTCCAACGCGGGCGCCGCCGAGGACGTCGTGGCCGGAAAGGTCGACGCGGCGGTGTCGACCGCCCTCGCCGGCGACCTGCTCGGCCTGGAGTCGCTCGCCGCCGACGTCGTCGACGTGCGGACCGCGCGCACCCGGTTCGTGCTCGTCGGGCGGCCGACCACCCCGCCGCCGCGCACCGGCACCGACCGCACCGCCGTCGTTCTCGACCTGGAGAACGTCCCCGGCGCGCTGACCCGCGCGATGACCGAGTTCTCCATCCGGGACATCGACCTGACCCGCATCGAATCCCGCCCGACCCGAACGGGGTTGGGCACGTACCGGTTCCACCTCGACTGCATCGGGCACATCGAGGACGCCGCGGTCGCCGAGGCGCTCAAAGCGCTGTACCGGCACAGCCGTGAGGTCCGCTACCTGGGCTCGTGGCCCGTCAAGGTCGTCGCCGGCGCCAACCCGCCGCTCGACGACGACGCCTCCCGCTGGCTGGACCGTGTCCGAACCGGGGAGGAGGCGACGTGAGCGGCAGACTGATCCTGGTGCGGCACGGCCAGACCGTCGCCAACGTCGCACGCCAACTCGACACGCTGCCGCCGGGCGCCGAACTGACGGAGGAGGGGCTGGCCCAGGCCGCGCGCCTCGGGCTGGACCTCGCGCACGAGCCGCTGTCGGCGCTGGTCAGCTCCACCGCGCTGCGCGCGCAGCAGACTGCCGACCCGGTTTCCCGGTTGAGTCACTCGCCACTGCAGGTGCGCGACGGGCTGTACGAGATCCAGGTCGGCGAACTCGAAGGCCGCTCGGACGACGCAGCCCACCACCAGTTCATCGAGGTCTATCAGGGCTGGCATCACGGCGACCTCACCGCACGGTTGCCCGGCGGTGAGAGCGGACGCGATGCGCTGGACCGCTACCTGCCCACGCTCGCCGAACTGCGCGGCGAATACCTCGACCGCGCCGACGCCGGCGATGTCGTCGTCGTCAGCCACGGCGCGATCATCAGGCTCGCGGTGGCGGCGATGACCGGTATCGATGCGCGGTTCGCCGACACCCGGCACCTGGCCAACACCGAGTCCATCGCGTTGTCGCCCACCCCGGACGGCGGCTGGGAATGCGTGCGCTGGGGTGCGATCTACCCGCCGTTCGAGCGGGACCGCCCGGAGATCGTCGACGACCCGATGGGCTGACGCCGGTCGTCGGGCCGGCTTGCGTCGTCCGTCAGCCCCAGCCCCAGGCGTGCAACTGACCGTCGTCGATGCCGAAATAGTGTGCGATCTCGTGGATCACGGTCACCGCCACCTCGTGGACCACCTCGTCCTCGCTGCGGCAGAAGTCCAGCAGCGCCTCGCGGTAGATCGTGATGGTGTCCGGCAGCGCCCCGGCGTAGCTGCTGTCGCGTTCGGTCAGCGCGATGCCGTGGTACAGCCCCAGCAGCGTCGGATCCTCGGGATCGCGCGCCTCGACCAGCACGACCACGTTGTCGATCGCCGCGGCCAGCTTCTCTGGGATCAGGTCGAGCGCCTCGGAGACGAGCTCGTCGAAGCGCTCCTCGGACATCGTCACCGGCATGTCGTCTCCAAGCGGCCGTGGGTGGGAGGGGAAGTGTGTCACCGGGGATCTGGCACCTGCCAGGTCACTGGCCGGGCAGTCGCAGTCCGGGGATGCCAGGCAGCGCCGGTGCGGCCGGGGCGACCGGAGCATCGGCACCCTGACCGGGCGTGCCCGGTTCGATGGTCACCGGGATCGGCAGCGACCGTCCGGGCGGTGCCTTCGGCGGGGGCACCGGCGCGGTGCCGTTGACGGTGATCGGCCCCTTCGCCGAGCCGCCGATCGGCGCGAAACCCCTGCCCGGGATCGGGCTGCCGATCGTGCAGTTGACCTTGCGGCTGCCGGCCATCCACGCCGCGAGGTCCTTGTTGTCCCAGAACAGCGTGAGGGTCTTGTCGGCGAGCGCGTCCGGTGAACCGAGATAGGCGTTGGTCTCCCGGGTGCACAGATCCTCGAGATACGTGTCCTGGTCCGCGGTCGACGGCAGGTCGCCCGGGAACTGTTCGCCCAGGTCCGCGGTGTAGGTGACCTCGACCGAGTGGATCCGGTCGCAGGCCGCCGGATCGGTCGGCAGGCTGCGGTCGATGCCCAGACATGTGCCCGCGTCCCACACCTTCGACTGGTCCTGCGACGCGACCGTGCCGCGGATCGGCGTGAACTGCCGGCCGTCCACGCTGGTCTGCTGCAGGCCGCACCGGACCGTGCGGTCGCCGCCGGCCCACCCGGCATCGCCGGGGTGGATGACGCCGACGGAGAACTTGCCGTGCGGGTCGAGCCGGTTGCCGAGGTAGCCCGCCACCGCCGGCGTGCACATCTCGTCGCGCAACTGCGCGTACCGCAGCGGGCTCGGCTTCGGCGCGTCGCGGCCGAACTCGGAACCCGGGAACGCCCCCAGGTCGATCGATGACGCGACCTCGAACAGGTGCGGGGCCGCGCAGTCGACCTGCGCCAGATCCTGCGCGTCGTCCTTCGTCCAGGTCAGGCATCTGCCCGCCGCGGCGTCGCGGGCCACCGCCGGCTCGACAACCGCGCTCTCGGCCGTGCCCGCGTTGCTCGCGCTCACCGTCGGCGTCCGGTCGCCGCCGGCGAACACCACGGTGACCACACCCGCCGCGACAGCCCCGGCCGCCATCAGGAGCAGGCCGCGACGGGTCCGGGTGGCGCTAAGCCCCAGACGGCGCCGACGGGACCGCGGGCGCGGGCCGTCGGCGCGAGGGTGGTCCTGGTCGGGATCGTCGCGAAGCATTGCCGTCCAGGGTAGCTTCGGCACACATGGGCACCGGGACACCAGGGGATTCGCCGGCGGGCAGGCTCTCGGACGAGGACGAACAGCGCCTGCAGGAGCTGGCCACCCGCGTCTACGCGCTGGCTCGCAGCGGCGACGCGGAATCGCTCGCGGCCTACCTGAACGCGGGCCTGCCGGCGAACCTGACCAACGAGCGCGGCGACACGCTGATCATGCTGGCCTCCTATCACGGGCACGCCGCCGCGGTCCGGGTGCTGCTCGCGCACGGCGCCGACCCCGACCGGCTCAACGATCGCGGGCAGACACCGCTCGCGGGCGCCGTGTTCAAGGCGGAGGACGAGGTGGTCCGGCTGCTGATCGAGGCCGGCGCGGACCCGCACGCCGGCCATCCCTGCGCGCTCGACGCCGCGCAGATGTTCGGCCGCGCCGACTACCTCACGTTGCTGGGCCGTCCGCCGGGTGGACTCAGACCCCAGACCTCAGACCCTGGGACCTTCTGACCCTGGGACCGGTGACGTCGCGGCGACCGGCGGCGGCCCGACCAAGTAGGGTTTGTGCTCGTGATTGACCTGAAGTTCCTGCGTGAGAACCCCGAGGCGGTCCGGACCTCGCAGCGCACCCGCGGCGAGGACCCCGCGCTGGTCGATGCGCTGCTGGCGGCCGACGAGTCCCGCCGCGCCGCGGTGCTCGCCGGCGACACCCTGCGCGCCGAGCAGAAGGCACTGGGCAAGAAGGTCGGCAAGGCCTCCCCGGACGAGCGGCCCGCGCTGCTCGACGGCGCCAAGGAGCTGGCGCAGAAGGTGAAGGACGCGGAGGCCGCGCAGCACGAGGCGGACACCGCGCTCGAGACCGCGCAGCGGGCGATCTCCAACATCGTCCAGGACGGCGCCCCGGCCGGCGGCGAGGACGACTTCGTCACGCTCGAGACGATCGGTGAGCTGCCGGCGTTCGACTTCGAGCCGAAGGACCACCTCGAGCTCGGCGAGTCGCTCGGCCTGCTCGACATGGAACGCGGCGCGAAGGTCTCCGGCGCGCGGTTCTACTTCCTGACCGGGGTGGGCGCGCTGCTGCAGCTCGGCATGCTGCAGCTCGCCGCGCAGAAGGCCACGGCCAACGGGTTCACGATGATGATCCCGCCGGTGCTGGTGCGCCCCGAGATCATGCAGGGCACCGGCTTCCTCGGCCAGCACTCCGACGAGGTCTACCACCTGGCCGACGACGACCTGTACCTCGTCGGCACCTCCGAGGTGCCGCTCGCCGGCTACCACTCCGGCGAGATCCTCGACCTGAGCGAGGGTCCCAAGCGCTACGCCGGCTGGTCGTCCTGCTTCCGGCGCGAGGCCGGCAGCTACGGCAAGGACACCCGCGGAATCATCCGCGTCCACCAGTTCGACAAGGTGGAGATGTTCACCTACTGCAAGCCGGAGGACGCGGACGCGGAACACCAGCGGCTGCTCGGCTGGGAAAAGGAGATGCTCGCCGCGATCGAGGTGCCCTACCGGGTCATCGACGTGGCCGGCGGCGACCTCGGCTCCTCGGCGGCCCGCAAGTTCGACTGCGAGGCCTGGGTGCCGACGCAGCAGCGCTACCGTGAGCTGTCGTCGACGTCGAACTGCACGACCTTCCAGGCCCGTCGCCTCGGCGTCCGCTACCGCGACGAGAACGGCAAGCCGCAGACCGCCGCCACCCTCAACGGCACGCTGGCGACCACGCGCTGGATCGTCGCGATCCTTGAGAATCACCAGCAGGCCGACGGTTCGGTGCGGGTGCCCCAGGCGCTGGTCCCGTTCGTCGGCGCCGACGTGCTGACCCCACGCTGACCGGCTGATGCTCATCGGGCTGGCGGCCGCGCTGTTGGCCTGTTTCGGCTACGGCATCTCCTCGGTGCTGCAGGCGTACGGCGCGCGTAAGTCCGCGGCCGACGCCCAGGAGAGTGGCGCGGAAGGGCACGTCACCGCGACCGGCGGGCCGACGATGCGCTCGACGATGGCGGCCGTGCTCACCGGCGCTTTCATCGTCGGCATGGTGCTCGACATCATCGGTTTCGCCGGCAGTGCGGTCGCCGCCCGGCTGATCCCGCTGTTCCTGTCCCAGACGCTGATCAGCGCCAACCTGGTCGTGACCGCGGTGCTGGGCATCTTCGTGCTCGGCATCCGGCTGCGCACCCGCGACTGGACCGCGATCGCCACCGTGATCGTCGCGCTGCTGCTGCTCGGCCTCGCCTCCGGCCACGAGGGTGGCGGCACCTCCGACCCCGCGGTGCACTGGGGCGTGCTGATCGGGTCGGTGGTGATCCTCGCCGCCGGCGCCGCACTGATCCGGTGGCTCGGCGCGCGGGCCGCGGTCGCGGCCGGACTGGTCGCCGGTGTGCTGTTCGGGCTGCTGGCGATCGCCGTGCGGATCCTCGAGGGGCTCAATCCGTTCGACATCGGCACCATGCTCGCGGACCCGGCCGCGTGGACGATCATCGTCGCCGGAATCGGCGGCTTCTACCTGCACACAGTGGCGCTGCAACTCGGTTCGGTCAACGGCGCCACCGCGGCGCTGGTGGTCGGCGAGACCGTCATTCCGGGCATCGTCGGCGTGGCCCTGCTGGGAGACACCGCCGTGCCCGGCTTGGAGTGGCTGGCCGGTGTCGGCTTCGTCGCCGCGGTGGTCGGTGCCGTCGCGGTAGCCGTGTTCGGGGCCGCCGAACCGGTCGCCGAATAGCCGTTCGGGTGCGGATCGGTCCGGTTTCACGGGAAACCGGACGGGAGATCAGCGCGCGCGGATCGAGGTGATCAGCGTCTTGCCGTCGACGAGGGTGGTCGTGACCGTCTGCGGCCAGGTGCGCTCGGCGCCCTCGGGACGGCGCTCGCGGACGGTGACCGCGTAGGTGTCCGGACCGTCCGGGCGCACCTCCGCGCACCACTGGGTGCCCTTCGGAATGGTGTCGATCCCGGTCTGGATCGCAGCGGCGTCCGGCACCGCGGCGCCCGGCGCGACCGCGCGGTGCGCGGCCGTCCCCGAGCGCAGGTCGTAGTACCCGTGCTCGAACAGGGCGATCGCGTCCGGGCCGTCGACCGTTCCGCCGAGCCCGTTGACCGTCACCGCGCCGTCGACGGTGCCCGCATGGCACCAGGCCGCCGAGGCGGGGGGAGCGGGCGGGGCGGGGACGGCGTGCGGCGTCACCTGACCGGCGCCTGCCGCGAATACGCCCCCCGCGACGACGCCGCCGACGACCGCCAGCCCCGCGACCGTGAGGGCGATCGGCCGACCGAACTCGCGGCGCCGGGGAAGTCCGGTGATCTCGGTCATCGGCGGCAGCGCCGGGGTGGTCCACTGCATCCCGGCGTCGGCGGAGGTGGGCGGAAGGTCGTAGCCCCAGTCGACCCCGGCGGACGGGTGATGCAGGGGAGCGCCGGCGTCGGTCGGTGCCGCGGCATCCGCCGGACCGCCTGCAGGCGCCGGGGAGTGCGCGGAATCCGGGTACCGATCCTGGTCATTCACCTGCATCACCCACCGTCGTCAGTGCTTCAGATCGCCACCGGCGTGCACCTGCACACCGGCGAGGTCGACGTTCACCGGGCCGACCGGGCCCGACTGGGCGGGGGTGAGCGCCGGTGCGACCCGCGCGCCCGCATCACGGACCGCGGCGACCGCGGCGGATCCACCGGGCTGGGCCTCGACCCAGGCGTTCGCCGCCGCGGCGGCGTCGGCGACCGGCGTGTAGTCGATGTCGGTTGCCGCGGTGCGGGAGTCCGCCGCGTTCTCGTCGCCTGCAAACGCGGTCAGGTGCACGGAGGTCGGGCCGGTGTGCTCGACCGCCAGGCCCGCGGTGCCGCGGTCGGCTCCGGTCGTGTAGCCGGCGGTGGCGACCGCGCCGGCCGCGTCGGCGTACACCCGGGTGTTCGCCGAGCCAGGCAGCACGCTGCGGGTGGCGTCGACGTTGACCTGGCCCTCGGCGTGCGGCGGCACCATCGTGACGACCGGTGCGACCGGCGCCGGAGCCGCGGCGGGGGCACTCTGGTCGGCCTGCTGCGGAGCGGGGGAGGCCTGCTCGGCCGGTGCGGGCACCGACTGCTGGGCCGGGGCGGACTGCGGGGCCGTCGCGGCCGGCGCGGTCTGTGCCGGCGTGGTCGGCGCGGGTGCGGTGGCGGCCGGTGAGGACTCGTCGGTGTGCGCGGCGGGCTCGGCGTCGGCGGTGCCCGCCGGGACCGTCTGTGCCGGGGCAGGTGCGGCGATGGTGTCACCGGTCGCGGGGTTGCCGGGGACGGGCAACGGCGCCGTCGGGGCGCTCTTCGGTGCGGGGCCGACAGGATCGGTCACGCCGGCCTGACCGCCGGCGGCCGGGGCCGGGGCCGGGGCGTTCTGGGGTGCGCTCGGGGCGGGCTTGTCCTGGGCCGGAGCGCTGTGCTCGGGAGCGGGCGGGGCCTCGTGCGCGGGTGCGGAGTTCAGGGGCGCGGTGTTCAGCGGTGCCGCATCGGCAGGCGCGCTGTCGGCGGGCGCATGCGACTGCGGCGCCACGTGCGCCGGCGAGTCGGCCGCCGGGGGGACGTCGGTCTGGGTCGCGAGCGGCGCGGTCACGGCCGGCTGGCCCTGCTCGGCCGACTGGTCCTGCTTCTGGTCCTGCTGCTTCTGGTCCTGTTGCGGGGCCTGGCCGGCAGGCTGCTGGGCCGACTGGTCGCCCTGCGTCGGCGCGGGCGCCGGCTGCGCGGGTGCGGCGTTCGCCGGACCGGCGAACGCGAGCGCTGCGGCAGCGACGGCCGCCGTGAGCAGGGCAGCGCCGGGAACGGCGCGGGACTTGCGGTGTCGAGACATGACTACGTCCTTCTCTGGCGATGAACAGTCCCCAGGCGGCGCGGACGGTGCGACGAAGCGCTCGTCCACGGGCAGGTCGGAGTCGATGGGAGAATCACGCGAGCCGGCGACGCGGTCGATCGATCGACTCGACCCTGCGCGCGCGAATACGCCCTCACTGGTCCCCCCCAGGGACAATCGGCCGGACAGCACACCGGGTGCGGTCCGGACACTTCGCCTACCAGTTCCGCCGAGACCTCTTGAGGTCCGCGGGAATCCCCCCGTTCAGGGGCGCGCCCGCATGCTATGTGTGTATCCCGGTGGCGGGCAACGTCGCACCCGCGCTGCAAGGAGGCGAGCAGGGGCGATGCCGGACAGTGAGACGCAACTAACACCGTCGCCGCCGCGGCCCTGTCCGGAATGCGTTCGTTTGCGGCATTTCCGCCGGCGGGTGTCGCGTCTGCGTGCCGTCCATCCGGTCGATGCCGCCGGAATCCGCTCTGACCGTAATAAAGTCGCGTCATGCCGACCACGGTGGTGCCCGCGGTGTCCCCACTGGCGAGTCGCCGTGTTCCTCGCCCCGCCGCCGTGCTCCTGACGCTGATCGCGCTCCTCGGCGGGCTCGCGGTCGGCGCACCGACCACGGGCGCAGCGGAGTTCGGCAGCTCGGTGCCGGAACCGGCGTCGGATCCGTTCTACCTGTCGCCGCCGGGCTTCGAGACGACCGCGCCCGGGACCGTCCTGCGCACCCGCCCGGTCACCATCGCGGCCCTCGGCATACCGACACCGATCCGCGCCGAACAGGTCCTGTTGCGCACCACCGACACCCACGGCACGCCGGTCACCACCGCGGCGACCGTCATGGTGCCGCAGACGCGCTGGCCCGACGGCGACCGTCCGCTGGTCGGCTACCAGATCGCGATCGACGGGCTGGCCGCGAAGTGCAACCCGTCGTATTCGCTGCGCCGGGGGACCGAGGCCGAACTGGCGTTGATCGTGCCGCTGCTGCAGCGCGGCTACGCGGTCGTCGTCACCGATTACGAGGGCCCGCGTTACGCCTACGGGGCCGGCGTGATGGCCGGCCAGGCGACGCTCGACGGGATCCGCGCCGCCGAACGACTGCCGGGCACGGGACTGGCCGCCGCCGCGACTCCCGTTGCGCTGTGGGGATATTCGGGCGGCGGTCAGGCAACGGGTTGGGCCGCCCAGCTGCAGCCGACATATGCGCCGGAACTGAACCTGCGGGCGGTCGCGCTCGGCGGCGCCCCCTCGGACATGCGCGCCGTCGGGCAGCGGATGGACGGGACATTCATGTCCGGCATCTTCCTGATGGGCGTGATCGGCGTGAGCCGGGAGTACCCGGAACTCGCTGATCTGCGCTACCTGCTCAACGCCCAGGGGCGGCAGGCCGAGCAGGTGCTCGGCGACACCTGCATCGTGCCGGGCGCCGCGTACTACCCGTTCCGGCACCTGTCCGACTTCACGACCATGCCCGACCCGTTGTCGAATCCGTTGGTGCAGCCCATCTTCGAGGCGACGCGGATGGGCCTGACCGCGCCGACCGCGCCGGTGTTCCTGTATCACGGGGAACTCGACGAGGGCATGCCGTTCACGATGGCGCAGGAACTCGACCGCGACTGGTGTTCGCGGGGCGCGACCGTCGCGTTCCACCCGGTCGCGCTCGGCGAGCACCTGAGCACCGCGGTGTCCGAGGCGCCCGCAGTTCTGCAGTTCCTGACCGACCGCATTGAGGGGCGGCCCGCGCCGGACAACTGCGGCGGCCCCAACTGATCGGCGCCGATCAGTCCGGCAGCTTCGCGGACCGCAGCTCGTGACCCTTGGAGGTCAGGCAGCGGCCCGACGCCAGGTCCCACTCCCAGCCGTGCAGGTTGCAGGTCAGCTTGCCGTCCTCGACCACGCCGAACTTCGACAGGTCCGCCTTCAGGTGCGGGCAGCGACGCTGAACCTCCCACCCGCACAACTCGATCGAGGCACTGTCGTCGTGCGCCTCGGCGAACCAGCCGTCTGCGTAGGCGATCCGCTCGTCGGTGAGGCACTTGAAGAACGTGTAGAGGAACTCGTTGTAGCCGCCCACCCGCCAGGTGCGGAACCGGGTCGACAGGAAGATGGTGTTCACCCAGTCGGGCTCGTGGTCGCGCAGCACGGTGCGCACCAGCTCACCGGCGATGGTGAAGCCGTAGCGGAACTTGGTCTCGCCCTCGAGGGGTTCGCGGACGGTCCGGGCGGGGAAGTCCAGGACGACCGTCTCGGCGACGTCGCCGGGCGTGCCGATCTCCAGTGCCACCGGGTAGCCGATGCCGTCGCTGATCTGGTCGGTCTGCTTCATGATCGGCTCGAACAGCTCGCGCAACGGCTCGAGCAGCGAGCCACCCGCGGCCGGTGCCCACGAGGCCTTCTCGGCGGCGATGACCGGCGCCATCCGCTGTGCCATGTCCTCGATGTACTCGGCCTTCTCGGTGAAGATCTTCAACACCTCGGACTCGGGTGCCGGGTGGGTCAGCGTGTAGCCGTCGGTACCTTCTGCACCGCCCCCGGCGAAGTCGGCGGTCGAGCCGGGGATCATCAGGATGCCGCGGTGGTCGCCGTGCCGGACCATCTGGTCCAGGAAGACCGTCTGGTCCGGGAAGATGTTCGCCGGGTTGCCGCAGTCGTCGTTCAGGTAGCGCAGGGCGTCGTCGAGGAACACCGGCGGACCCGCCGACGGGATCACGTGCAGGGCGTCGACCTGGTCGATGTAGCTGCGGGCGCGGTCCATCTGGCGCTGCCGCTTCTGGGTGCCGAACGCGTTCTTGGCGCGCTCGGGCATGTCGTACACCCACGGGTACCAGATGGCGCCCGAGTACTGCAGCATGTGCACGTCGATCCGGCCGAACTCGCGCGCGAGCACGTCCAGGTCGATCGGGCGGGCGTCGTTCATGTTGAACACGGTGGTGTCGCCGTCGGACACGACCAGCCCGGAGTCGCCGATCGGGCCGTCCGCGGGGGCGCGCAGCGCGATGATCATGATGTCCAGCTCGTCGTCCGCCGGCGGGGCGTCCGAAGCCCCCACGATCTCCGTGCCCCGGATCCGGTGCTTGACCGAATCCGTGGTCTCGACGAACTTGGTGAACCCGAGGGCCTCGAGCTCGCGCTTGAGGTCCGGCACCGGGTAGTCCGGCAGCAGCACGGTCGCGTTCTTGTTGACCTTCTCGCGCAGCAGTTGCGGGTCGAAGTGGTCCTTGTGCAGGTGCGAGACGTACAGGTAGTCGCAGTCGCCGAGCGTGTCCCAGTCGAGGCCGGTGTTGTCCGGGAACGGGAACCACGACGCGAAGTAGGCAGGGTTGACCCAGGGGTCGCACAGCACGGACCCCGCCCTGGTCTGGATGTGGAACCCCGCGTGTCCGACGCTGGTGACCTGCACTGGTTACCTCCGAGAAGCAGAATGACGACCGCCCCACAGCGTAGCGGCGCGGGACCGGTGATCACCTCGGCCCGCGTTAGGCTCGTCGGCCATGGAACCCGTCTACCGCGCCGTCGAGGTGATCGGTCACGCGATCTTCCGGTTTCAGGGCCTGCGGTTCACGATGACCGGGGTCGAGCGGATCCCGCGCGCCGGCGGCGCCGTCGTCGCCGTCAACCACACCGCCTACGTCGACCCGCTCTACGCCGGCTTCGCCGTGCGCAAGGCACGGCGCTGGCTGTGGTTCATGGCCAAGGTGGAACTGTTCGAGCATCCGGTCACCGGGCCGATCATGCGCGGCGCCAAGCAGATCCCGGTGGACCGCTTCCACGGGGGCGACGCGTTGCCGGCGACCGTCCGGGCACTGCGGTCGGGCGAACTCGTCGGGGGTGTACCCGGAGGCGACGATCAGCCGCAGCTTCGAGCTCAAGGAGTTCAAGACCGGTGCGGCCCGGCTGGCGCTCGAGGCGCATGTGCCGATCGTGCCGGTCGTGGTGTGGGGCGCGCAGCGGATCTGGACGAAGTGCCGGCCCCGCCACCTCGGCCGCACCAGGACGCCGATCCACGTCGCGGTCGGGGAGCCGCTCGAACCGGTCGGCGAGCCGCACGAGCTGACCGCCCGGCTCAAGGAGCAGATGAGCGAGCTGTTGCTGCGCGTGCAGGACGGGTACGGACCGCACCCCGCCGGCGCGGACTGGGTGCCGAACCGCCTGGGCGGCGCCGCGCCGACCCTGCAGCAGGCCGACGCGATGGACGCCGAGTACCTCGAGGCCAGGCGGGCGGCCCGCGACGGCAGCGCGGCACCCCGAGAACGCGAACACCGGAGGGGTTCGCATTAGGCTCGGTCGCGTGGAACCTGTCTACGCATCGGTCATCCGGACGGCCAAGGTGCTCTTCGCCCTCGAGGGGCTGAAGTTCATCCGCACGGGCTCGGAGAACATCCCGCCGACCGGAGGTGCGGTGATCGCGATCAACCACACCGGATACATGGACTTCACCTATGCCGGATACGCGGCCTACGACGTCGGCCGGTACATCCGCTTCATGGCGAAGAAGGAGGTCTTCGACGACAAGGTCGCCGGACCCCTCATGCGCGCCATGAAACACATCCCCGTCGACCGCGCCGCCGGGGCAGACTCGTATCGGGCGGCCGTCGACGATCTGCGGGGCGGCGAACTGGTCGGCGTGTTCCCCGAGGCCACGATCAGCCGCAGCTTCGAGCTCAAGGCCTTCAAGTCGGGCGCGGCCCGGATGGCGCTCGAGGCGCAGGTGCCGATCCTCCCGGTGACCATCTGGGGTTCGCAGCGCGTGTGGACCAAGGGCTTCCCGAAGCGACTCGGCCGCACCAACACCCCGATCTTCGTGCGCACCGGCGCACCGATCGAGGCAGTCGGCACGCCCGAGGAGATCACCGCTCGCCTGCACGAACGGATGGAGCGCCAGCTGCGCGAGGTGCAGGACGCGTACGGATCGCACCCCGCGGGCGAGTTCTGGGTGCCCGCGCGACTCGGCGGCGGCGCGCCGACGCTCGAGGAGGCCGACCGGATGGACGCCGAGGAGGCGGCCGCGAAGGCAGCGGCCCGCGCGGCCCGCAAGAGCGGGGAGCGCTAGTCCCGTGCGGGTTCCCCGGCTGGTGGCCAGCGACGTCGACGGGACCCTGATCGACGACGAGGACCAGATCAGCGCCCGCACCCGCAAGGTGGTGTCGGCACTGGTCGGCGAGGGCGTGCCGTTCGTGCTCGCGACCGGCCGGCCGCCGCGGTGGATCGGCATGGTCGCCGAGCAGCTCGGACACGCGCCGGTCGCGGTGTGCGCGAACGGTGCGGTGCTCTACGACAGCGCCACCGACCGGGTGATCAGCGCGCGGACACTCGACGCCGACACGCTCGCGTGGCTGGGCGAGTTGACCCGGCGGATCCTGCCCGGCAGCGGGCTCGCCGCGGAACGGATCGGCAGCAGTGCCCACGACGCCGTCAACCCGTCGTTCGTGACCGCCCCGGGCTACGAGCATGCCTGGCTCAATCCCGAGAACGTCGAGGTCGACGAGTACGAGGTGCTCGCGCAACCGGCGATCAAGATGCTGGTCCGCCTGCCCGGCGCGAGCAGTGCGGCCATGCATGCGGCGCTCGCCCCGCACATCGGCGGCCGGGCGGACATCACGTACTCCACCGACAGCGGGCTGATCGAACTGGCGGCCCCCGGCATCACCAAGGCGAGCGGGCTGGCCGCGGTCGCCGCGCGCCACGGGGTCGTGCCGGAGGACGTCGTCGCGTTCGGTGACATGCCCAACGACGTGCCGATGCTCGGGTGGGCGGGACGCGGCGTGGCGATGGCCAATGCGCATCCGGCCACCATCGCGGCGGCGGACGAGGTGACGGCGACGAACACCGCGGACGGGGTGGCCCGGGTGCTCGAACGCTGGTGGGGATGAGTCCTCCCGACTGAGTCCTCCCGACCGGGTCCGCTGCCGTCCGATCCCGGTGATCGCTGCAGCCGGCGCAGGTCTCGATCCGATTGCGGCAACTCGACCCGCCGCGCCGCGCACATCTGTTCGGATCCGCAGGCACGCACGCGCGGCGACCGGCGGGTTTTCCGGACCGGACCTCGGGCACCCCGCACGCGCACCGCGCGAACTACACACATGTCATTTCGTGATCCGTTCGTGACTATCGCGGCAGGTGTTGCAGATACCCCCTGCTGTGACAACACTGGTCACGTTCGCAACATGTGTCACACAAGTCACAGAGTGTCGTGTGACCGCGTGGTGGCGGCGAAGTGTCTGATCGTCGGGGACGAGGAGACCGCGTATGCGCAGGAACGTGCCAGGACTGACCATCGAGCGTGGCCCGACCGGCAACCGCCGGCGTCGCCGCGCGACGGCCCTGCGGGCCTGCGGCCTCGGGCTGGCGCCGGTGCTGCTGGTGGCCGGCGGCGTCGGCATGTGGTCGAACCGGGGCGACTCGGCGCCGATCACCGACGTCGTCGCCTCGAGCACGGTGCTGACGCTGAACGGTCACGGCCACGGCCACGGGCGCGGGATGGGCCAGTGGGGCGCGTACGGCTACGCGACCAAGCAGGGCTGGACCGCCGAGCAGATCGTGTCGCACTTCTACGGCGGCACGACACTGGGGTCGATCGGGCCGCAGGACATCACTGTCCGGCTGATGGGACAGGACGGCAAACCACTGGTCGTCGAGTCTGCGTCGCCGATGAACGTCGCCGGCCGGTCGGTGCCGCCGGGGCAGGCGGTGCACCTGACGCCGCTGCCGGGCGGCAGCGCGAACGTCACGGTCACCACGGGATGCGCCGGTGCGCCGGTCTGGGACAGCGTCACGACCAACCCATGGGTCGACCCGGTGAACCCGGGGACCGACCGCCCCGCGAACGAGGCGCTCAAGCTGTGCGGCAGCGGCACCGCGTATCGCGGCTCGCTCGGGGTCGCGCTGGACGGACAGTCGCCGCGCACGATCAACAAGGTGAACATGGAGGACTACCTGCGCAGTGTGGTCCCGTCGGAGTCGATGGCGGCCTGGGCGGACACCGGCGGCCTGCAGGCGCTGCGGGCGCAGGCGATCGCCGCGCGGTCGTACGCGTGGGCCGAGAACCGCTACCCGTACGCGAAGACCTGCGACACGCAGGCCTGCCAGATGTACACGGGGGAGGCGCACGAGGACAAGCGCACCGATCCCGCGGTCGCGTCGACGGCGGGTCTGGTCCTGATGAAGGACGGCAAGGCCGTCGCGGCCGAGTTCTCCTCGTCGACGGGTGGCTGGACGGCGGGCGGCGCGTTTCCGGCGGTGGCCGATGCGGGGGACGTGGTCTCGCCCACGCACAACTGGACCGACACCGTCACCGCCGGCCAGGTCGCGCAGGCGTTCAACGTCGGCGAGCTCAAGTCGTTCACGGTGACCAAGACCAACGGCCTCGGCGAGGACGGCGGCCGCGTGCTCGCGGTCAAGGTCGTCGGCACGACCGGCACCGTCGACGCGTCCGGTGACGATGCCCGCACCAAGCTCAAGCTCAAGTCGGACTGGTTCGAGGTCGCCGGCCAACCCGGCCCGCCGCCGTCGGCGACGATGCCGAACCTGCCGGGTCCGACGACGCCGGACACCCCGCCGCCCGCCGACGGCACCGACCCGATCGGGGCGATCGTCAACGCCGTCCTGGGCGCCATCACCGGCGCGAAGGTCGACACCGCGCCGACCTCGGGCACCGGGACGAACCCGAACGGCACGGCCCAGGCGGGCACCGTGCCGACGGCCACTGGCCAGACCGCGGGCGCCGATCCGCTGGCGCTCGGCGGCGACCCGAACAGCACCAACGCCACCATCGAGCAGAAGTACCAGCAGCTCGGCGGCGCGAACGGGGTGCTGGGCAAGGCCCTCGGCCCGACCATGACACTGCCGGACAAAGCCGGCAAGCTGCAGGGCTACACCAACGGCACCATCTACTGGGACGCGAAGACCGGAGCGCACGCCGTCAGCGGTGACGTGCTGCGCAGCTGGCTGTCCGCGGGGGCCGAGGCGGGCAAGCTGGGGTACCCGACCAGCGACCCGATCGCCCGGGGCAACACGGTCGTGCAGCAGTTCCAGCACGGGACGCTGACGCTCGACAAGGCCACCGGGAAGGTGACGCAGGGCTGACGGAACCGGCCGGGGGTCCGAAAGCGCACCCCTGAGGAACGTCCCGGCGGGGCGGGTACGGCGCAAAGCCGTACCCGCCCCGCTGTTTCTGGAATGTATTTCAGTGTGACGGAAAGTGTGTTCCGCCACAGACGCCGCCCCGCGGGACCGGCCGAGACAATGCCGCCGATCTGCTCCATCGACAGATAACCGCAGCTAAATATGGCCTTATGGGCTGGACTGCGGATGCGCGCGGACGGTGTGGATCAGGCATCCGGGATCTCGCCGGATCCACCCTTGTGCAACAACTAGAATTTATTCTAGTGTCATCGCAGGTTGAATCTCCGACGGAAACGAGGGGTCTCATGGGGCAGGTACTGGACCGGATCGAGCAGTTCGCGGACGAGATCCGCGCCGACGGCGCCGAGGGCGACAGGCTGATGCGCCTGACCGACCGCAGTGCCAAGCGGCTGCGCGAGGCCGGCGCGATCCGCATGCTGCAGCCGAAGAGTCATGGTGGGCTCGAGGTGCACCCGCGCGAGTTCGCCGAGACGGCCATGGCGATCGGCGCGATGGACGGCGCCACGGGCTGGGTCACCGGCATCGTCGGCGTGCACCCGTGGGAGTTGGCGTTCTTCGACGAGAAAGCGCAGGACGAGGTGTGGGGCGAGGACCCGGACACCTGGATGGCCTCGCCGTACGCGCCGATGGGCGTCGCCCGCCCCGTCGACGGCGGCTACATCCTCAACGGCCGCTGGTCGTTCTCGTCGGGCACCGACCACTGCCGATGGGTGATGATCGGCGCCGCGGTCGGCGACCAGGACGGCAAGCGGCTGATGCCGCCCGAAGTGCTGCACGTGCTGCTGCCGCGTAGCGACTACGAGATCGACCAGGACAGCTGGGACGTGGTCGGCCTGCGCGGCACCGGGTCGAAGGACCTGATCGTCAGGGACGCGTTCATCCCGACGTACCGGACCATCAGCGCCGATTCGGTGACCGACGGCCGCGCGTGGCGGGACGCCGGCCGTACCGAGACGCTCTACAAGTTCCCGTTCTCGTGCATCTTCCCGCTGGGCATCAGCTCCTCGCTGATCGGCATCGCCGAGGGTGCGCTGGCCTGCTACATCAACGCGCAGAAGGAGCGGGTGGCGGTCACCGGCGTCCCGATCAAGAACGATCCGTACGTCATGTACGAGATGGGCGCGGCCGCCGCGGAGATCAACGCCTCGCGTGTCTCGATCCTCGAGACCGTCGACCGGTTCTGGGACAAGACGGAGAAGGGACAGGAGATCACCTTCGAGGAGCGGGCCGTCGGCCGGCGCACCCAGACCGCGGCGGCGTGGCGTGCGGTGAGCGCGGTCGACGAGATCTTCGCCCGCTCGGGTGGCGGCGCGATGCACCTGAAGTTCCCGATGCAGCGGTTCTGGCGCGACGCGCACGTCGGCCTGACCCACGCGATCCACGTGCCGGGCTCGATCTACCACGCCTCCGCGCTGACCCAGCTCGGCGGCGAGCCGCAGGGCGGGATGCGCTCGATGATCTGACGGGCCGGTGGCCTTCGCCGTCATGTCGGGCCCCGACGCCGGGGCTTGCCCGAGTGTGGTCCGCAGCACTCAGGCAAGCTCCAGCGGGCGTCGGATACCCTGGTTGCCCGTGACCGCTGTTACTTCCGATTCCACCGCTTCCGGGCAGTACGACCTGATCATCGTCGGTTCAGGCTTCTTCGGACTGACCATCGCCGAGCGTGCGGCCACCCAGCTGGGCAAGCGCGTGCTCGTGGTCGAACGCCGCCACCACCTCGGCGGCAACGCCTACTCGGAGCCCGAGGAGACGACCGGGATCGAGATCCACAAGTACGGGGCCCACCTGTTCCACACCTCGAACCAGCGGGTCTGGGACTACGTCAACCAGTTCACCGAGTTCACCGGCTACCAGCACCGCGTCTTCGCGATGCACAAGGGGCAGTCGTACCAGTTCCCGCTCGGGTTGGGCCTGGTGTCGCAGTTCTTCGGCAGGTACTTCACCCCCGACGAGGCGCGCGCGCTGATCGCCGAGCAGGCCGCCGAGTTCGACGTCAAGGACGCCGCCAACCTCGAAGAGAAGGGGATCGCGCTGATCGGCCGCCCCCTGTACGAGGCGTTCGTGCGCGACTACACCGCCAAGCAGTGGCAGACGGACCCGAAGAACCTCCCCGCCGGCAACATCACCCGACTGCCGGTGCGCTACACCTTCGACAACCGCTACTTCAACGACACCTACGAGGGCCTGCCGGTCGACGGCTACACCGCGTGGCTCGAGAACATGGCGCGCGACGAGAAGATCGAGATCCGGCTGAACACGGACTGGTTCGACGTGCGCGACGAGGTCCGCGCCGCCAGCCCCGGCGCCCCGGTCGTGTACACCGGTCCGCTGGACCGCTACTTCGACTACGCCGAAGGTGAACTCGGTTGGCGCACCCTCGATTTCGAGACCGAGGTGCTGGACACCGGAGACTTCCAGGGCACCCCGGTGATGAACTACAACGACGCGGACGTTGCCTACACCCGCATCCACGAGTTCCGGCACTTCCACCCCGAGCGGGAGTACCCGGCCGACAAGACGGTGATCATGCGGGAGTTCTCGCGCTTCGCCGAGTCCGGTGACGAGCCTTACTACCCGATCAACACCCCCGAGGACCGGGCGAAGCTCGAGGCCTACCGCGGATTGGCCAAAAAAGAGGCCGAGTGCTCTGCCGTGCTTTTCGGGGGCCGCCTGGGCACCTACCAGTACCTCGACATGCACATGGCCATCGCGAGCGCGCTGACCATGTTCGACAACACGCTGCGCCCGCACTACGAGTCGGGTGCCGCGCTGACCGGAGGCCAGGAGTGACGGCAGTGGAGGAGACCGGGGCCGTGGCCGCCGAGGCCGGGACAGTGGAGGCCGGGGCCGCCGACGCGGCGGCTGCCGCGTCAGGCGCCGAGCAGCCGCTGCTCGGCAAGGCGCTGCTGCAGCGGGTGATCCTGCCGCGGCCGGGCGAACCGCTGGACGTGCGCACCCTCTACCTGGAGGAGTCGGCGACCAACCCGCGGCGCGCCCACGCTCCGACCCGGACCTCGCTGGCCATCGGCGCCGAGTCCGAGGTGTCGTTCGCGACCTACTTCAACGCGTTCCCGGCGAGCTACTGGCGCCGCCACACCGTGCTGACCTCGGTGGTCCTGCGGGTGGAACTGCTCGGCCACGGCCGGGTCGACGTCTACCGCTCCAAGGCCGACGGCAGCCGCATCCACGTCGAGGGCACCGAGGTGCCCGTGCGCGACTTGCGGGGTTCCGCCCCCGCACCGCACGCACAGGTCGAGTTCGAGGTCGATCTCGGCCCGTTCGAGGACGGCGGCTGGATCTGGTTCGACATCACCACCGACACCGAGGTCGAACTCGTCCGCGCCGGCTGGTACGCGCCGGTCGAGGCGCCCGGCGAGGGCCGGGTCGCGGTCGGCATCCCCACGTTCAACCGCCCCACCGACGCAGTCAAGGCGCTGACAGCGCTGGCCTCCGACCCGCTGGTCCTGGACGTCATCGACGCGGTGATCATGCCCGACCAGGGCACCCGCAAGGTCCGCGACGAACCGGGCTTCACCGAGGCCGCTGCGGCGCTCGGCGACCGGCTCGCCATCCATGACCAGCCGAACCTCGGCGGCTCCGGTGGGTACAGCCGCATCATGTACGAGGCGCTGGAGACGACCACCAGCCCCTATGTGCTGTACATGGACGACGACATCGAGATCGAGCCCGACTCGGTGCTGCGCGCGCTGGCGATGTCCCGGTTCGCCAAGACCCCGATGCTCGTCGGCGGCCAGATGCTCAACCTCCAGGAGCGCAGCCACCTGCACTCGATGGGCGAGGTGATCGACCGGGCCGCGGTGATGTGGACCGGCGCGCCGAACACCGAGTACGACCACGACTTCTCGAAGTACCCGCTCAGCGACCGGGACAACTCGAAGGGCCTGCACCGCCGCATCGACGTGGACGGCAACGGCTGGTGGATGTGCATGATCCCGCGCGTGTGCGCGGAGCAGATCGGCCTGCCGATGCCGCTGTTCATCAAGTGGGACGACTGGGAGTTCGCGCTGCGCGCCCGCGCCGCGGGCTTCCCGACAGCGACCGTGCCGGGCATCGCGATCTGGCACATGGCGTGGTCCGACAAGGACGACGCCATCGACTGGCAGGCGTACTTCCACCTGCGCAACCGGTTGGTCGTGGCCTCGCTGCACTTCCCGGACAGCATTCGCGGACTGGTGCTCAGCAGCGCCAAGGCGACCGTGAAACACCTGCTGTGCCTTGAATACTCGACCGTGGCGATCCAGAACAAGGCCATCGAGGACTTCCTCGCCGGGCCGGACCACGTGGCGGGCCAGCTGGCGACCGCGCTCGGCGAGGTGCACGCCATCCGCCGCGAGTACCCGGACGCGGTGGTCGTCGGCTCGGCGACCGAGCTGCCGTCGGCCTCGGGCGCAGACGTCGGTGCCGTCGGCGAGCCGGCCAATCCGCTGGCGAAGGTCGCGCGGCTGGCCAAGGGACTGGTGCACAGCGCGCGGTCCGCGGATCCGGCCCACCACGAGCGCCCGCAGCTGAACGTGCCGACGCTCGACGCACGGTGGTTCCTGCTCTCCCAGGTCGACGGCGTCACCGTGACCACGGCCGACGGCCGCGGGGTCGTCTACCGTAAGCGGGATCCTCGTCAGGCCCGGGCCCTGCTCGCCCGCGCCACCCAGTTGCGCCGCGAACTGCTGCGCCGCTTCCCCGAGGTCGCCGAGCAGTACCGTGCGGCCGCTCCGGAACTGACCAGCAGGGAAAGGTGGGCCCGTGTCTTCGGCAAGTGAGCCTTCGGCAAGTGACGCGGTTTCGGCCGGCGAGCCGGGATTCTCGACGGACCCGCGCCTCGCGGCGGATGAGGTACCCGCCTCGGTGTCGACCGATCTGATGGTGCTGGCGACCGTCCAGGCGACGCTCGCCGGACGTCCGGGAGTGATCCCCGCCGCGCGGGGCCTGTCGCACTTCGGCGAGCACGCGCTCGGCTGGATGGCCGTGTCGGGGCTCGGCGCGGCGCTCGATCGCAAGCGGCGCAAGGAGTGGCTCGGCGTCGGGGTCGGTGCCGTCGGCGCCCACGCCGCCTCGATCGTGATCAAGCGGATCGTCCGCCGGCCCCGCCCGGACAGTCCGGCCGTGCAGGTCAACGTGTCCACGCCGAGCAAGCTGAGCTTCCCGTCCTCGCACGCGACATCGACGACCGCCGCAGCGATCCTGCTGGGCCGGCTGACCGGGCTGCCGGTGCCGCTGGCCGTGGTCCCGCCGATGCTGATCTCACGCCTGGTCCTGGGCGTGCACTACCCGACCGACGTGCTGGCGGGGGCCGCCCTGGGCGCTGTCTCGGCGGCAGTCGTCACCGGGGCGCAGCGCCGATTGCCGCGGCTGCGCACGGCCGGCGCCGGCGTGCCGCTTAGGGTGTCCGGGGTAGAAGGAGACAAATGAGCGAGCAGAGCACCTCCGCGCAGGCCCCCGCCGATACGTCAGAGGGTGCCACCGGGCACCTTCCCGGCTTGTTGCCCGAGGTCGAACCGACTGACGCCGCGGCCGAGAAGGCGGCGCGCAAAGTCCCCAAGACGATGGTCGGCGGGCTGGTCAAGGCGCTCCGCCCGCGGCAGTGGGTCAAGAACGTGCTGGTGCTCGCGGCCCCGGCCGCGGCCGGTTCGGTCTTCCACTGGAACGTGCTGGGGCCCGTCGCGTTGGCGTTCGCCGTCTTCTGCATGGCGGCGTCGTCGATCTACCTGATCAACGATGCCCGTGACGTCGAGGCAGACCGCGCACACCCGATCAAGCGCTACCGACCGATCGCGGCCGGTGTGCTGCCGGTGACGGTGGCCTACGCGGCCGCGGCGATCCTGATCATCGCCGCGATCGGTCTGTCGTTCCTGGCGAACTACGAGCTCGCCGTGGTCACGGCGGTGTACATCGCGGTGCAGCTGGCCTACTGCTTCGGCCTCAAGCACCAGGCGGTGCTGGACATCTGCATCGTGTCGTCGGGATTCCTGTTGCGCGCCATGGCCGGTGGTGTCGCCGCGGGCCTCGCGCTGTCGCAGTGGTTCCTGCTGGTGATGGCGTTCGGGTCGCTGTTCATGGCGGCGGGCAAGCGCTACGCCGAACTGCAGTTGGCCGAGCGGACCGGCGCGAAGATCCGCAAGTCCCTCGAGGGCTACACCACCACCTACCTGCGTTTCGTGTGGACGCTCTCGGCCACCGCGGTGGTGCTCTGTTACGGGCTGTGGGCCTTCGATCAGGACAAGCTGCACGGCGGTGTGTGGTTCGCGGTCTCGATGGTGCCGTTCGTGATCGCCATCCTGCGTTATGCGGTCGATGTCGACGGGGGCGTCGCCGGCGAGCCCGAGGAGATCGCCCTGAGCGACCGGGTCCTGCAACTGATGGCAGTCGCCTGGATTGGAGTCGTGGGTGTCGCTGTCTACGTCATCCCGCACGTCTGACGCCACGGAGGGAGAACAAGCCGTCCAGGAGACGGCCGGTCCCTGGATGCGGCGGCTGCCCGGCACCATCTGCGCCGCGGGGATCCTGCTCGTCTCCGGAATGTTCTTCTACGGTGCCTGGGAGCGCCGGTGGATCGCCGACGACGGGCTCATCGTGCTGCGCACCGTCCGGAACCTGCTGGCCGGCAACGGTCCGGTGTTCAACAAGGGCGAGCGTGTCGAGACCAACACCAGCGCGGCCTGGACCTATGTGATCTGGTTTTTCAGCTGGATCTCGCAGGCACGGCTGGAATATGTGGCGCTCACCGTGGCGCTGACCGGCAGCATCCTGGCGGTGGTGCTCGCGATGCTCGGCGCGCGACGGCTGTACCGCTCCCGGACCGCCGCGGACGCGGTGCGCGGGGGCGTCCGGGGTGGCATGACCGTGCTGCTGCCCGCCGGCATCCTCGTCTACATCGCGCTGCCGCCGGCCCGCGATTTCGCGACCTCCGGCCTGGAATCCGGTCTGATCATCTTCTGGATCGGCCTGGTCTGGTGGATGCTGATCCGCTGGGCGACCACCGAACGTCCCGGCGCGGCGTCGGTGCTCACGTTGTGCTTCGTCGCCGGCCTGTGCTGGCTCGTCCGCCCGGAGACGGTCATCGTCGGCGCGCTGGTGCTGCTGATGCTGTTCTGCAGCCGGCAGACCTGGAAGATGCGGGTCGCGATGGTCGCGGTCGGGGGAGCGGTCCCGATCGGCTACCAGATCTGGCGGATGGGCTACTACGCGCTGCCCTACCCGAACACCGCGGTCGCCAAGGAGGCCAGCGGCGCCAAGTGGCACCAGGGCTTCATCTACCTGTTCAACCTGGTCTCGCCGTACTGGATGTGGTTGCCGCTGGCGCTGCTGCTGGTGGGCGTGCTGCTGGCCCGCCCCTGGCGCTGTACCGCGCGTTGGCCGGGCTCGCCGGCGCGGCGCGGACCGGTCGGCCCGCGCGCCGAGCAGATCTCCCGGGTGGCCCGGCTGCAGGCGTGGCTGCACACGCCCGCCGCGGTGGTCACCGTGATGCTGGCGGCGGCGTGCGTCTGGCTCGTGTACGTGCTGCGTGTCGGCGGCGACTTCATGCACGGCCGGGTGCTGCTGCCGGTCGTCTTCCTGTTCATCCTGCCGGTGGCGATGGTGCCGCTGCGGATCCCCTCGCGCGAGCAGTGGCGTGAGCGCGGACCGGTGCTGGCCTTCGCGTCGTCGTCGGTGCTGTTGCTGGGCGTGGGAATCTGGTCGATCTTCGTCGCCAATGCGCCGGGTCAGCCGGATCCGGGGACGATCACCCGCGACGGCATCGTCGACGAGCGGCAGTTCTACGTCATCAACAGCGGTCATGCCCACCCGCTGACGGCGCAGGACTATCTGGACTATCCGCGCATGCGGGCGATGGTCTCGACGATCAACTCGACGCCCGACGGCGGACTGCTGCTGGACAACGGCACCCTGAACAGTTGGGCGGTCGTGCCGCCGTGGGGTCCGATCGAGCCCGGCGGCGACGGGCATACGGTGTACTTCCTGAACCTGGGTATGACCAGCATGAACGTCGGACTCGACGTGCGGGTCATCGACCAGGAGGGTCTCGCCTACCCGCTGGCCGCGCACACACCGCGGATGGAGCACGGCCGGATCGGTCACGACAAGGACCTGCCTCCAGACTGGGTGGTCGCGGACCTGGGACTGGCCGACGTGCATCCCTGGCTGCCGCCCTACATGGACGAGAACTGGGTGCAGAACGCCGAGGTCGCACTGACGTGCCCGGACACGCAGGACCTCTTGGCCTCGTACCGGTCGAAGCTGACGCTGCGGCGGTTCGTCCACAACGTCACGCACGCGTTCGAGTACGCCAAGTACCGCATCGATCCGGTGCCGGCCTACGAGATTCAGCGTTGTCATCTGACCCCGCCGGTCCCGCGTCATCCCGCGTGACATGTCTCTCGGTCGCAGCGGGAAATTCGTCCAGGTCAACGTGCCACTGTTACCATTTCGTGATCAATTGACCGATGCGGCCGCAGGGGGTCTCGGGTGTGAACCGGGGTAACAGACGGCGGTTTCGGGCCGATGGACCTGACGGCGAGAACGGTATCCGTCGGCGCTTCCGGGGGGCGATCAAAAGCCTTGCGGTTTGCAAATGCTGCGCCGGTGTGAATAAGTTGAGGCGTCGCGTCGGAGCGGCGCCTGCGGCGGGTTGACACCCGCCGGGACCGGAAACCGATGCGGTGAACGGAAAGAGGAAGTTGATCGATGCGAGAAGGTAACGCACGTTCGTTCGGGAAATGGCGCCGCAGGGCGCTCGGACTCGGGGCGGCGCTCATCTCCCTGATGACCTTCCTGGGGCTCGTCGGTGCGGGCACCGCAAGTGCCTGGTCGCCGACGCACGGCCGGCTCGAGACCCCCTGTGTGTGGTCGGCGGCGATGAACCGATGCATCAGGGTGCAGATCCAGTTCGCCGCGCACGGCGGCAACAAGTACCTGATGATGCTCGACGGGCTCCGCGCGCGCGACGACTTCAACGGCTGGGACATCGAGACCAACGCGTTCCAGCAGTTCTCGAACGACAACATCAACATCGTGATGCCGGTCGGCGGCCAGTCGAGCTTCTACACCGACTGGTACGCCCCCAGTAACTTCAACGGTCAGACCTACACCTACAAGTGGGAGACGTTCCTGACTCAGGAACTGCCGAACTATCTGGCCGGCCGGGGAATGTCGCGCACCGGCAACGGGGTCGTCGGCCTCTCGATGGGCGGTAGCGCAGCGCTGGACCTCGCCGCGCACCATCGCAACCAGTTCAACTTCGCCGGATCGTTCTCCGGCTACCTGAACATCTCGGCGCCGGGCATGCCCGAGGCGATCCGCGTCGCGATGCTCGACGCCGGCGGTTACAACGTCGACAGCATGTGGGGGCCGCCGTGGGATCCGGCATGGCTGCGTAACGACCCGTTCGTCTTCGCGCCGCAATTGCGCGGGCTCTCGCTGTACATCTCCGCCGCCAGCGGCCTGCCGACGCCGGGACGGGACAACCCGCAGACGCTGCTCGACTACTACAACACCGCCAACGGCATGGGCCTCGAAGCGCTGTCGCTGGTCAACACCCGGGCCTTCCAGGTCCGACTGGCGGCGCTGCGCATCCCCGCGACCTTCGACTTCCCGGCTACCGGCATCCACGCCTGGGACAACTGGGAGGCGCAGCTCTGGAAGGCGCGGCCGCAGATCCTGTCCGCCCTCGGGGCGTAGCGGGGGCCACTGACGTGAGCAACAGGTTGACCGACTACGCTGTCGCGCCGGAGACCGGTTGTTGCCGTTTTGAGCTTGTCACTCGGTGTTACGAGAGTGCACAGTGTGACGGAAGTGGTGTTGTGCGTCGTTCTGTCGGGGAGCATGGAGTGATCCGATGCTCGAGCTGACGTCCGACCCGATCAACCAGTACAGCCCAGTTCGACGAACCGAGGAGTCAACGCAGATGCGGAAGAGCCCGAATCGCCATGACCTGGCCTTACCTGTGAGAGGGAAGCGGCGGCGCACGTCGGCCGCCCGGCGCGTCGTCGTCGGGTCGATGATGGCGTTCGCCTTGACGCTGACCTCTGCCATCACGGGTGGCGCGGTCGCCAACGCCTGGTCGCCGACGCACGGCACGCTCCAGACCGTGTTCTGCAACTCCTCCGCGGGGATGGCGCCGGTCAAGCTCGAGATCCAGCGTGCGGCCCGCGGTGGTAGCAAGTACCTGCTGCTGCTGGACGGCCTGCGGGCGACGAACGATGTCAGCGGCTGGGACAAGGAGACGAACGCCTTCCAGCAGTTCCAGAACGACAACATCAACGTCGTCATGCCGGTCGGCGGCGCGGCGACGTTCTACAGCGACTGGGTCGGTCCGATCGGCTCGGGTCTGGGCACCATGGGCAGCTCCGGCAGCTCGGGCTCGGTCGGCGAGGCAGCGGGCAGCAGCACCAACACCGGCTACAAGCCGATGTGGGAGACCTTCCTGACCAAGGACATGCCCAACTGCCTGGCCGGAATGGGAATGTCGCGCACCGGCAACGCCATCGCCGGCCTGTCGATGGGCGGCAGCGCGGCGCTGACGCTGGCCAACTACCACCGCGACCAGTTCAACTTCGCCGGCTCGTTCTCCGGCTACCTGAACAACTCCGCGCCGGGCATGCGTCAGGGCATCCGGCTGGCGCTGCTCAGCCAGCCCCCGGGCTACAACGTCGACAACATGTGGGGACCGCCGTGGAGCGATCTCTGGCTGCGCAACGACCCGTTCGTGTTCGCACCGCAGCTGCGTGGGCTGTCGCTGTACATCTCCGCAGCAGACGGCATCCCGGGCCCGGACACCAGCATTCACAGCGGTCTCGACGTGTACAACACCGTGAACGCGATGGGGCTCGAGGCCATGGCGCTGGCGAACACCCGCAGCTTCCAGGCACGCCTGTGGAGCCTGGGAATCCCGGCCACCTTCGACTTCCCCGCGACCGGTGTGCACAACTGGGGCAACTGGCAGGCGGAGCTGTGGAAGGCCCGCCCGCAGATCCTCGCGGCGGTCGGCGCCTGAGCGCACCGACCGGCCGCTGAGGCCGCGAACATCCCCTACCGAGGGGCACTCGTCATCGAGTGCCCCTCGGTGGCGTCTGCGGCCGGAATCCGAGCGCGGCACTCTAGTCGATGCGGTGACGGTTCCCTACCGATTCACGTGCCGTTCGGCGTGTGCGAGCAGGGTTCGTGCGCGTGCGCCCTTATGGTGTCCAGTGATCAACACCCCTCGGGGGTCGAATCGACCCCTGGGGATCTACACGGCGGGCCGCCCTCCGCCTTGTTCATGCTGAAACGAGGACATGCCTTGACACGCACACAGATTTCAGGCAGCGGACGGTCGGGACCGTGGCGGCGCCGCATGCTCGGTCTGTGCGCCGCGGCAGCGGTGCTGCCGCTCACGGTGGGTCTCGCGAGCGTGTCGACGGCGCAGGCCCAGCCGCTCACGCGGGCGGAGACGGTCGCGCACGCCCAGCCGATGCGCACTGCGGACACCGTCCTGCCCGGCGTCAAGGTTGACAAGGTCGACTGGCTGACCGCGCACCGGGTGGCCCTGTGGGTCTACTCGCCCGCGATGGGCACCGACGTGCAGGTGCAGATCCTGCTGGCCCGGGACTGGTACGCCAACCCGAACCAGACCTTCCCCCAGCTCCTCACGCTCGACGGCCTGCGTGCGACCGACGACCAGAGCGGTTGGACGATCAACACCGACATCGTCAACTTCTTCGCGGACAAGAACGTCAACGTGGTGCTGCCGGTCGGCGGGCAGTCGAGCTTCTACACCGACTGGCTCAAGCCGGACAACGGCCACAACTACCAGTGGGAGACGTTCCTGACCAAGGAACTCCCGCCGATCCTGCACAGCGACTGGCGCACCAGCGATGTGGCCGGCCTGGCCGGCCTATCCATGGGTGGCACCGCGGCGATGATGCTCGCCGAGCGGCACCCGGACATGTTCAAGTTCGTGGCCTCCTACTCGGGCATCCTCAACACGACCTCGCTGGGCATGCCGCAGGCGATCCAGGTCGCGATGCTCGACGCGGGCGGATTCCACTCCGAGAACATGTGGGGACTGCCGTCGAACCCGGCCTGGGCGGACCACGATCCGATGCTGCACGCGGACAAGCTCAAGGGGATGAGCATCTACATCTCCAGCGGTAACGGCGTCGCCGGACCGTACGACCAGGTCGGCAACATCCCCGGCATCTCCACCAACTTCGCCGGCATGGGACTGGAGATCCTGTCCCGGCTGACGTCGCAGAACTTCGCGCAGAAGCTCAACAAGCTCGGCATCTCGGCGAACGTCATCTACCGGCCGTCCGGCACCCACTCGTGGCCGTACTGGCAGTTCGAGATGCACCAGTCCTGGCCGCAGGTGGCACAGGCGTTGAACGTCGAGCCCGTCAAGCCGCCGTGCTCGGCGACCGGGGCGATCGGCGGCTTCGCGGCGGGCGCGCAGTGGCTCGGTCCCTGCACCACCGCGGAGTACGCGGTGCCGGGCGGCCGTGCGCAGGACTTCCTGAACGGGCAGGTGTTCTGGTCGCAGGCCACCGGGGCGCAGTCCCTCGGCGGCGCGATCGGCGGCGAGTACCAGAACATGGGCGGCTCGGGCGGCAAGCTCGGCTTCCCGAAGACCGTCGAACTCGGCACGCCGGACCGGCGCGGACGGTTCAACCTGTTCCAGAACGGCTCGATCTACTGGACCATCCCGACCGGCGCGCACGCGGTGTACGGCGACATCCTGACCGAGTGGGGCCGTCAGGGCTTCGAACGCGGGCCGCTCGGTTACCCGACGCAAGACCAGATCAAGACGCCGAACAAGACCGGCCAGGTCCAGGCCTTCCAGATCGGCGCCATCTACTCGAGCCCGGGCAACGGCACCCACTCGGTGCAGGGCGAGATCATGAAGAAGTACGGAACGCTCGGGTACGAGGACAGCTACCTGGGTTTCCCGAAGACCAACGAGCTGGGCACCCCGAACGGACAGGCCCGCTACAACGGCTTCGAGAACGGCAACATCTACTGGAGTGCGGCCACCGGAGCCTGGGCGATCAGGTTCGGCCCGATCTGGGACGCCTGGCAGCAGAGCGGCTTCGAGGCCGGCAAGTTGGGCCTGCCCGTCGGCGACCAGACCGACATCCCCGCCGGCGGCGTCACCCAGAATTTCCAGCACGGGACCGTCACGGTCACGGACGGCAAGACCGCCGTCACCTATCACTGAGTACGGAACAGATCGGGCGGGTGACCGGACCTGCGGGTGGGTCGCGCCGAGGCGCACGTCTCGGCGCGACCCACCCGTTGTCGGTACCCTGGCCCTGCAGGTCGGCCCGACGGCCCGCCGGCACACAACGGAAGTCGAGGATTGTTTTTGATGATGCGTAATGCGGTGACCCGAGGGATCGTGGCCACGGCGGTCGTGGCGTCCGGGATCGGGCTGCTCGCCGGCTGCGGTAGCAACGACTCGACGGCCAGCGGCAAGCCGAGCGTGAGCGCCGCGGCCAAGCCCACGGCCACCGCCGCCGCACCGCAGCAGGGCGGTTCCACCGCGCCCGGCGGGTCGCACGGTGACGCGGGCGCCGCAGCACCGGCGCCGACCATCGACCCGGACCCGACCGGTGTCGCCGCGACCGCACCGCCGGAGACCCCCGAGGCTTTGCCGCAGGGTTTCCCGGGGCCGACGCAGCCGCCGCGCAGCCCCAAGGACCAGGCCTTCCTCGACCAGTTGGACAAGGCCGGGGTCAAGGTCGGCAACACCGGTGACATCGCGTTGACGACGGCGAACTACATCTGCTCAGCGCTGCAGGCGAAGGTGCCGACCGACCAGGTAACCACGACGGTCACCGCGATCACCTCCTCGCAGTCCCAGCTGACGGGGAGCAAGCTCAAGCCGGCCGACTCGGCGGCGATCTACATCAAGGTGGCCAAGGAAGACTTCTGTAATTCGTGAGTGACGCGCGCCGCCGGCCGGTGTGGTCGGGCGCCGGCCGGTCGGCGCGAACCGCGGAAGGGTGAGGAGTACCCGGTCCATGTGGGCTGATCGCAAGTCGAAGAAGAAGTCCCGCAAGGGCGGGTGGCTGCTCGCTGCGCTCGTGGTCGTCGTCGTGGTGATAGCGGGCGGTGTCGCGGTGTTCAACATCTTCCGTCCCCCGGGTCCGGTACCGCCGCCGATCCCGGGCCCGCCGCAGCCGACGCCGTCGACCCAGCCGGCCAGTTGCCCGGACGTGCAGGTCGTCGCCGTGCCCGGCACGTGGGAGAGCTCGCCCACCGACGATCCGCACAACCCGACATTCAATCCGAATGCGTTGCTGCTCAATGTGACCCGACCGCTGCAGAACGAGTTCGCGAGTTCCCGCGCGGACGTCGTGACCGTGCCGTATGCCGCGCAGTTCGCGCACTTCGGCGCGCCGCCGCAGGAGACCTACGACCAGAGTCGCGCGCAGGGCACGCAGGCCACCGAGGACATGATCGCCTCGATGGCCAAGGGCTGCCCGCTGACCCACTACGTGCTCATGGGCTTCTCGCAGGGCGCCGTGATCGCCGGTGACGTGGCCGCCAAGATCGGCGCGGGGCAGGGGCCGGTCGCGGCCGACCGGGTGCTCGGCGTGGGTCTGGTGGCCGACGGGCGTCGCGAGATGTCCGATGCCGCCGTCAACCTCGGCATCCAGTCCGGCGTCGGCGCCGAGGTGGTCCTGCGCGGACTGCACGACGTGCCCGGCGTGCCCGGCGCCACCATGACCGGGCCTCGCCCCGGCGGTCTCGGGTCGCTGACCTCGAAGACCGTGCAGATCTGCGCCCCGGGCGACCTGATCTGCGCCGCACCGCCGAACAGTTTCACGCTGTTCGGCGCGCCGGGGGCGCTCGTGCAACTCGCCGCCGCTTCGCAGAACCCGGTGCACGCGAAGTACAACTCGTTCGTGGTCGACAGCGAGGGACAGACCGCGACGAAGTACCTGACCGGGTGGGCGTCCGGCCTGGTCAACGGTGCGCCGACGCCGGCGCACGGCTGAATATCGGGTGCTCACAGGTAGTTCGTCTGCACATCTCATCGAAGGCACAGCTGTGGGACGGCACAATTGCTCGGCTGGGGATTCGTCGTGGACACGGCGAGCCGATAGAGTTTGCGCGTTCGCCCACCACTGAGGAGTTAGTCGATGTCCACTGCCGATCCCAAGGCAGCAGCAGGAACAGCCCCTGCCGGCCAGGCACTGCGCAAGTTCCGATTTGCGGCCGGAGGTGAGGGCAACGCCGAGGAGGGCGGCGCGCGCCGTTTCATCAAGCTCGCGCAGCAGGCTGAGGCGCTCGGCTACGACAGCTTCATGATCCCGGACCACCTGGGCAACCAGGTCGGTCCGATCGCTGCGCTCGGAGCCCTGGCGGTCGCCACCGACAAGATCCGGCTCGGCACCGCGGTGCTGGCGAACGGTTTCCGTCACCCGGCGGTGCTGGCCAAGGACGCGGCGACCATCGACGTGCTCTCCGGCGGTCGCCTCGAGCTCGGCATCGGTGCGGGCTGGATGAAGGAAGAGTTCGACAAGGGCGGGATCGAGTACGAGCGTCCCGGTGTACGGATCGCCAAGCTCGACGAGGCCCTGACCATCCTGGACACGCTGCTGCGCGGTCAGGAGTGCAACTTCGAGGGCAAGTACTACACGATCCGCGGGCTCAAGGGCAGCCCCCGGCCCCGGCAGGGTCCGCGGCCGAAGCTGGCGGTGGGCGGCGGCGGGCCGAAGATGCTGGCACTGGCCGCCAAGCACGCCGACATCATCTCGGTGGCCACCTCGACCACCAAGGACGGCAGGCTGCTGCTGTCCGACATGACGCTGGAGAAGACGGTCGAGCGGGTCGAGCGCATCCGGGAGGCTGCCGGCGACCGTTTCGACGACATCGAGCTGAACTGGACCATCACGACCGTGGTGCCCACCGACGACCGCGAGGCGATGGCCGAGATGGCCCTCGCCGCGCTCGACAACGGCTACCCGCCGAACGTCGAGGTCGACGTCAAGCTGTCGGTGGAGGACATCCTGAACTCCCCGTACATCGCCTTCGGCACCTACGAGGAAATCGCCGACCAGATCCGTCGGGTGCGTGAGCGCACCACGATGTCCTACGTGGGGATCTTCCCGACCCAGCAGGAGGCGTTCGCGCCGGTCATCCAGCTGCTCAAGGGCGAATGACGCTTGCGGTTCGACCTCGCATACCAGGCGGTTTCGCAGGACACTGAGGTCACGGCGTGCTTCGCCCGCCGGAGACCGATCTGTAACATGTTTCTGGTTTGCCGTGAGTAGAGGCGTTCCGCGAGCGAGGTGTGAGCCTGACCACGTGGTGCCGGATACCCACCGGCGAGACATCGGAGACGGTGGCTCGCGGCGGGGCCGGTGCGGATTTACTTTGGCTTCGACAGGAGTGGGTATGGACGAGAACTTCAATGACTATCTGGACGAAAACGGCCAGATTGCGCTGAAGGACGGCTTGACGTTGGTCGACCACGTCGAGGCGCACACGCGCCAGAACGCCGATGAACTCGCATACCGCTACATCGATTACTCGGTCGCCCGCGACGGCGAGGCGCAGGAGCTGACCTGGGAGCAGTTCGGCATCCGGATCCGCGCGGTCGCCGCGCGGCTGCAGCAGGTCACCGAGCAGGGCGACCGCGTCGCGATCCTCGCGCCGCAGGGCCTCGACTACGTGATCTCGTTCTTCGCCGCCATGCACGCGGGCACCATCGCGGTCCCGCTGTTCGACCCGGACGAGCCCGGCCACACCGACCGGCTGCACGCGGTGCTCGGCGACTGCGAGCCCGCCGCGATCCTGACCGCCACCTCCTCGGCCGCCGGCGTGCGCCAGTTGTTCCGCGCGTTGCCTGCCGCGCAGCGCCCCCGCATCATCGCCGTCGACGCCATCCCCGACTCGGTCGGCGAGACCTGGGTCAACCCGAAGGCCGATCTGGACGCGATCGCGTACCTGCAGTACACGTCGGGTTCCACCCGCGTCCCCGCCGGCGTGGAGATCACCCACCGCGCGGTGGGCACCAACGCGCTGCAGATGGCGTTCGGCATCGGGCTGGACACCGGTTCGCGCGGTGTGACCTGGCTGCCGCTGTTCCACGACATGGGCCTGCTGACGGTCATCCTCCCGGCGCTGGGCGGCAAGTACATCACGATCATGTCGCCGCGGGCCTTCGTGGCGCGTCCGTACCGGTGGATCAAGGAACTCGCGGCCGTCAGCGACGGCGCCGGCACCTTCGCGGCGGCCCCGAACTTCGCGTTCGAGCACGCGGCCGCCCGCGGCCTGCCCAAGGCGGGCGAGCACCTGGACCTGAGCAACGTGATCGGGCTGATCAACGGCAGCGAGCCGGTGACCACCTCGTCGATGCGCAAGTTCAACGACGCCTTCGCGCCGTACGGCCTGCCGAAGTCCGCGATCAAGCCTGCCTACGGCATGGCGGAGGCCACACTGTTCGTCTCGGCCACCCCGACCGAGGAAGAGGCGACGATCATCTACGTCGACCGCACCGCGCTCAACGAGGGCCGGATCGTCAAGGTCGACGTGAACGCGACGGACGCCGTGCCTCAGGTCGCCTGTGGCCAGGTGGCCCGCAGCCAGTGGGCGGTCATCGTCGACCCGGACACCGGTGTCGAGTGCGCTGACGACGTCGTCGGCGAGATCTGGCTGCACGGCAACAACCTGGGCCGCGGCTACTGGGGACGCGACGACGAGACCACCGAGACGTTCCACAACAAGCTGGTCACCCGGCTGGTGGAGGGAAGCCACGCCGACGGCGCGCCGGAGGACTCGCACTGGATGCGCACCGGCGACTACGGCGTCTACGACGACGACCGGCTCTACATCACCGGCCGGGTCAAGGACCTGGTGATCGTCGACGGCCGCAACCACTACCCGCAGGACCTCGAGTACTCCGCGCAGGAGGCCTCCAAGGCACTGCGCCCCGGATTCGTCGCCGCCTTCGCGGTGCCGGCGAACCAGCTGCCGGCCGTCGTCTTCGAGGACGGCGGTAACGGATTGACATTCGACAAGGATGACTCTTCGGAGCAGTTGGTCATCGTGGCCGAGCGCGCGCCCGGCGCGGGCAAGGCCGACCAGGGCCCGATCGCGGACACCGTGCGTGCGGCGATCTCGTCGCGCCACGGCGTCACGGCCCGGGATGTCCTGCTGGTTCCGGCGGGTTCGATCCCGCGCACGTCGAGTGGCAAGATCGCCCGGCGCGCGTGCAAGAAGGCCTACATCGAAGGCACCCTTCGAGGCGGGCACACCCAGACCGCGTTCCCTGACAGTCCCACCGAAGAGTGAGCAGGTTGCATGACTGACCCCCAGGTTCCCACGTCGGAGTCCATGGCGGAGGAGTCGGCGGAGCCGGCCGCCACCGCGACCGAGATGACCGTCGCGCAGCTGCGCGCATGGCTGGTGAACTGGGTGGCCGAGGCGACCGGGATGCCGCGTGACCAGATCACCGAGGACCGGCCGATGGAGGAGTTCGGTCTGTCCTCCCGCGATGCGGTCGCGCTCGGCGGCGAGATCGAGGAACTGGTCGGCGTCACGCTGAGCGCCACCGTCGTCTATCAGCACCCGACGATCGCCTCCCTGGCGCAGCGGATCATCGAGGGCGAGCCGGAGGTGCCGGCCGAGTCGCTCGACGCGGCGTACTACACCCGGCCCAGCGGCCCGGGCGCGCACGACATCGCGGTTGTCGGTCTGGCCTCCCGTTTCCCCGGCAGCGGGCGCACACCCGAGCAGATGTGGGACCAGCTGATCCACGGCCGCGACGGGATCGGCGAGCTGCCCGAGGGCCGGTGGCAGGAGTTCACCGCGGACCCGGCGGTCGCCGAGCGGGTCGCGCAGGCCAACACCAAAGGCGGCTACCTCGACGATGTCAAGACCTTCGACGCCGAGTTCTTCGCCATGTCGCCGCTCGAGGTCAAGAACGTCGACCCGCAGCAGCGTCTCGCGCTGGAGCTGACCTGGGAGGCGCTCGAGCACGCCCGCATCCCGGCCAGCGACCTCAAGGGCACCCAGGTGGGCGTCTTCATCGGCAGCTCCGCGAACGACTACCAGCTGCTGGCGGTCGCCGACCCCGCCACCGCGCACCCGTACGCGCTGACCGGGACGTCGACCGCGATCGTGGCGAACCGCGTCTCGTACTTCTACGACTTCCGCGGACCGTCGGTCGCCGTGGACACCGCCTGCTCGTCGTCGCTGGTCGCGGTGCACCAGGCGGTCCGCTCGCTGCGGTCCGGCGAGTCCGACGTGGCGCTGGCCGGGGGCACCAACATGCTGCTGGCGCCCCCGGCGACGCTCGGCTTCGACGAGGGCGGCATCCTCGCGCCGGACGGCAAGATCAAGGCGTTCTCCGCCGACGCGAACGGCATCTCCCGTGCCGAGGGCGGCGGCCTGGTCGTGCTCAAGCGGCTCGAGGACGCCGAACGTGACGGCGACACCGTGCTCGCGGTCATCGCCGGCACCGCGGTGAACCAGGACGGCCGCTCCAACGGATTGCTCGCGCCGAACCCGGACGCGCAGGCGGACGTGCTGCGGCACGCCTACCGCGACGCTGGCATCCTGCCCACCGAGGTCGACTACATCGAGGCGCACGGCACCGGCACCATCCTCGGCGACCCCATCGAGGCGGACGCGCTGGGACGCGTGGTCGGGCGCGGGCGCGCCGACGACAAGCCCGCGCTGCTCGGCTCGGCCAAGACCAACTTCGGCCACCTCGAGGCGGCGGCAGGTGCGGCCGGACTGATCAAGGTCGTGCTGGCGATGCGGGAGGACAAGCTCCCGCCGTCGCTGAACTTCGCCGGCCCCAACCCGTACATCGACTTCGCGCGGGCGCACCTGCAGGTGATCCCTGAGACCACCGAGTGGCCGCGGTACAGCGGCAGCGCGGTCGCGGGCGTGTCGGGCTTCGGCTTCGGCGGCACCAACGCGCACGTGGTGGTCCGCGAATACGCACCCGCCGCAAGTGAAGTCGAATCGACTGTGGCAAATGAGCCTGCCGCGACCGAGCAGGGCGAAGAGGCGCAGCAGCTGCCCGTGCTGCTTGCGGTCTCGGCCGCGCTGCCGTCGCGCCGGCGCCGCGCCGCGGCGGACCTGGCCGACTGGCTCGAGACCGAGGCCGGCAGCACGACGCCGCTCGCCGACGTCGGCCGGGCGCTGGCCAAGCGGAACCACGGCCGTTCGCGGGCCGTGGTGCTGGCGACCTCTCGCGCCGAGGCGATCACCGGCCTGCGTGCGGTCGCCGCGGGCAAGCCCGCCCCCGGGGTCTTCTCGGCGGACGCGCCCGCCTCCAAGGGGCCGGTGTGGCTGTTCTCCGGATTCGGCTCGCAGCACCGCAAGATGGCCAAGCAGCTCTACCTGGAGAACCCGGTGTTCGCGGCGGCCGTCGACGAGATCGACGAGCTGATCGTCGACGAGGCCGGCTACTCGATGCGCGAGAAGTTCCTCGACGACGCGCAGGACTACGGCATCGAGACCTCGCAGGTCGGCATCTTCACCATCCAGGTGGCACTCTCCAAGCTGCTGCGTCACCACGGCGCGGAACCCGAAGCGCTGGTGGGTCATTCGATGGGCGAGGCGGCCGCGGCCTACGTCTCCGGCGGGCTGCCGCTGGAGGACGCGGTCCGCGTGATCTGCGTGCGCTCGCGGCTGATGGCCGAGGGTGAGGCGACGCTCGAGGGCGACGACATCCGCCGGATGGCGCTGGTGGAGTACTCCGCCGACGACATCACCGCGGTGCTCGGCGACTACCCGCACCTGGAGGTCTGCGTCTACGCGGCCCCCACACACACCGTGATCGGCGGTCCGGAGCCCGAGGTCGAGGCCATCGTGGCGCGGGCCGAAGGCGAGGGCAAGCTTGCCCGCATCCTGCAGACCAAGGGCGCCAGCCACACCGCGCAGGTCGACCCGATCCTCGGCGAGCTGGCTGCGGAACTGGCCGGCATCGACGTGCAGCCGCTGACCGTCGGGCTGTACTCGTCGGTGGACAAGGAGACGTTCTACCGCGCCGGTCACGCGCCGATCCACCAGGTCGAGTACTGGACCAAGGGCATGCGGCACAGCGTCTACTTCAACAACGCGGTGCGGATGGCGGTCGACGCCGGGCACACCACGTTCGTGGAGCTGGCGCCGAACCCCGCGGTGCTGATGTCGGTGGCGATGACCGCGTACGACGCCGGACTGCTCGACGCGCAGCTGATCCACACGCTCAAGCGCAAGGAGGACGAGCCGCTCGGCATCCTGACCGCGCTGGCGCAGCTGTACGTGCACGGACACCGCGTCGACCTGTCCACGCTGCTGCCGGCCGGTGATTACGCGGACATCCCGCGCACTGCCTGGATCCGAAAGCAGATGTGGCTGGACACCCGGATCAGCTCGGGCGGCAACGCCCGCATGCCCGGCGCCCACGTTGCGCTTCCTGACGGCCGGCACGTGTGGGAGGTGCAGGCCGCGTCGGTCGGCGACCTCGGGCAGCTGGCCGTTGCCGCTGCGGGACAGGTGCTGTCGGACGTCACCCTGCGGGCGAGTGTGCCGCACGGTGCGCTGCCGTCGTCCGGCACGCTGACCACCACTCTGGTCCCGCACCCCGGTGGCGCCTCGGTGCAGGTGCACGCTCGCGACGGCCAGGCCTTCACGCTGCTGCTCGATGCGGTGGTCACCTCCGGCGAGCCGCTGCCCGAGCCCGCGCTCGCCACGGCACCCGCCGCCGCGCCGTCCACCGGCCCGGTCGAGGAGCTGCCCGCGGTCGAGGAGACCATCGGCGGCAAGTGGGACCCGAACGGGTCGCAGACGCTCGAGGAGCGGCTGACGTTCATCGTCGCGGAGTCGATGGGATACGCCCCGGAGGACCTGCCCGCGGAGATCCCGCTCATGGAGCTCGGCCTGGACTCGCTGATGGCGGTGCGGATCAAGAACCGTGTCGAGTACGAGTTCGACATCCCGCAGCTGCAGTTGCAGGCGGTGCGCGACGCCAACCTGCTCGAGGTCGCCAAGTACCTGCGCTACGCGGTCGAGAACCGCGAGGAGGTGCAGGCGATGGCCGACCAACAGGCGGCCGAGCGTGCGACCGAGGGTGCCGAGCCGGCGTCCGAGACCGAGAGCCCTGTCGCGGCCGTAGCCGCTCCGGTGGCCGAGGCTCCCACGGCGGAGCAGACCGATGCCACGAGCGACACCGATCAGCAGTCGCTCACCGAGGCGGCCGGATCCGACGTGCCGCCGCGCGACGCCCCGGAGCGACTGGTATTCGCGACCTGGGCGGTCGTGACCGGGCAGTCGGCCAAGGGCGTGTTCAACACGCTGCCGGTGCTCGACGACGACACCGCCGAGAAGCTGGCCGCGCGCCTGACCGAGCGGTCCGGCGGCGAGGTCACCTTCGACGACGTGCTCGACAGCGAGACCATCGAGCAGCTGTCCGACGTGGTCCGCAAGCACCTCGAGGGCGACGTGGGCGTGGTCCGCGTGCTGCGCGCCGCACCCGCGGGCTCGAACCGCTTGCCGGTCTTCGCCTTCCACCCGGCAGGCAGCTCCACCACGGTCTACGAGCCGCTGGTCAAGCGGCTGCCCGCGGACGTGGCGGTGTACGGCATGGAGCGGGTCGAGGGGTCGATCCCCGAGCGCGCCCGGCAGTACCTCGAGCCGCTGCGGGAGATCCAGCCGCACGGACCGTACGTGCTGATCGGCTGGTCACTCGGCGGGGCGCTGGCCTACGCGGTCGCGGGGCTGCTGCGCGAGCAGGGCGAAGAGGTCGCGGTCGTCGGGCTGATCGACGCGGTCATGCCGGGGGAGAAGGTGCCGGACACCGCCGAGGAGCGCAAGGCCCGCTGGCTGCGCTGGCAGGCCTTCGGCGAGAAGACCTACGACGCACACATCCCGCTGCCGATCGACAAGCTGTCCGAGGCCGACGACGAGGGCCAGATCCAGATCATCATGGATCTGCTCAAGGTGTCGAAGGTCAGCATCCCTGGCGGTGCGATCGAGCACCAGCGCAAGTCGTTCCTGGACAACCGGGCGCTGCTGCGGATCGGTGACTCGATGCAGGCGTACGACGGCAAGGTCGCGCTGTACATGGCCGACCGGTACCACGACGGCGCCATCGAACTCGAGCCCGCCTACGCGACGCGCGCGGCCGACGGCGGCTGGGGCGAGTACGCGGCGGATCTGGACATCGTCCACATCGGCGGCGACCACCTGCAGATCGTCGACGAGCCCTATGTCGCCAAGGTCGCCTCGGATCTGGCCAAGAGGCTCGACGAGCTGGAGTCCGGCCGCGGCTGACGCCGTGTCCGGTCCGGTTCCGAAGGCACCGAAGGTTCGCACAAGGAGTTGATGAGTGAGCACCACTGCCGCAAAACTGGCGGAGCTGAGGGAGAAGCTCGAGCTGGCGCGAGAGCCCGGTAGCCCGGGCGCGATCGCCAAGCGCGAGGCGCAGGGCCGCCCGAGTGCCCGGGCGCGGATCGAGGCGCTGCTGGACAAGGGCTCCTTCCATGAGATCGGCGCGCTCGCGAAGACCCCCGGCAACGCCGACAACCCCTACGGCGACGGCGTGGTGACCGGGCACGGCACCATCGACGGCCGTCCGGTGGCGGTGATCTCGCACGACCAGACTGTCTTCGGAGGTTCGGTCGGAGAGATGTTCGGCCGCAAGGTCGTCGCCACGATGGAGTTCGCCGCCAAGATCGGCTGCCCGTACATCGGAATCAACGACTCGGGCGGCGCCCGCGTGCAGGACGCGGTCACCTCGCTGGCCTGGTACGCGAACATGGCGATCCCGCAGGAGTCGCTCTCCGGCGTGTGCCCGCAGATCTCGATCATGCTGGGCAAGTGCGCCGGCGGCGCGGTGTACCAGCCGATCAACACCGACGTCGTGGTCGCCTCGGAGGAGGCGTACATGTTCGTCACCGGCCCCGACGTCATCAAGTCGGTCACCGGCGAGGACATCAGCCTCGAGGAGCTCGGCGGCGCGCGGCGGCAGGCGCAGTACGGCAACATCCACCACGTGGCCGAGGACGAGGCCGGCGCGTTCGCGTGGGTGCGCAACTACCTCAGCTACATGCCGTCGAGCTGCAACGACGAGGCACCGGTGGTCAATCCCGGGCTCGAACCGGAGCTGACCTCGTTCGACTACGAGCTGGACACGATCATCCCGGACCAGGACAACGCCGGGTACGACATGCACGAGATCATCCTGCGGATCTTCGACGACGGCGAGTTCCACGAGTTCGGTGGCCAGGTCGCCCCGAACATGATCGTGGGCTTCAGTCGCGTCGACGGCCGCTCGGTGGGCGTGGTCGCCAACCAGCCGCTGTACCTGGCCGGCGCGTTGGACGCGGCGGCGGCGGACAAGGCGTCGCACTTCATCCGGATCTGCGACGCCTACAACATCCCGCTCGTGTTCCTCACCGACACACCGGGATTCCTGCCGGGCGCGGACCAGGAGAAGATCGGCGTCATCAAGCGCGGCGGCCGGTTCCTGTTCGCGTTCGCGGCGGCCACCGTGCCGAAGGTGACCATCGTGACCCGCAAGGCCTACGGCGGCGGATACGCGGTCATGGGCAGCAAGCAGCTCGGCGCCGACATCAACTTCGCGTGGCCGACCGCCCGGATCGCGGTGATGGGCGCCGAGCAGGCGGTGACCCTGCTGCGCCGCAGGGAGATCGAAGCAGCCGGCGACAAGGGTCCGGAGCTGCGCGAGCAGCTGATCAACATGTACAACGAGTTCATCGCGACCCCGTATGTCGCGGCCGAGCGCGGGTACATCGACTCGGTGATCGAGCCGTCTGCGACCAGGCTCGAGCTGCGCAAGGCGCTGAACCTGTTGCGCAACAAGGACGTGCAGCGCAACCCGCGCAAGCATCATCTGCTGCCGCTGTAAATCTGTCGAACGCCGAGGGCCGTCCCGCATCCATGCGGGGCGGCCCTCGTCATTTCTGCCTCGTGCCATATGCGCACGACCATGAACTTCTCAAGGTATTTCGGACAATGAGGACAATTGTTCACAGCGGTGTTGTAATTTCCACGTGTCGGTGAAAACGCTCGGTCGGGCACGGGAAAGGGCGCCGCAATGCCGCGACATCACAGTCATGAGTCAGGTCGGCGCCTCGGCCTGCCGATGAGCGATGCTGGTCTGATGAATTCGAATCGACCGATCCCCGCCCGGCTCACCGTGTTCGCTGCAGTCGCCTTGTCTGCGGCCGTTCTGGCGGCCTGCAGCAACGGCGAGCAGGCCGCACCCACTGTGAATGCGTCCTCGCTCAACGGGCACACGTTCGTCTCCACCGAGGTGACCGGTCACCAACTGGTCCCGGGCAGTACGGTCCGGTTGCACTTCGAGAACGGTGACCTCTCGGCCCGCGCCGGGTGCAACACCATGGGTGCGCCCTACGCGATTACCGCCGACGAGTTGCGCTGGACCGGTGGGGCACGCAGCACGATGATGGCCTGCGACCCGGCGCTGATGAGTCAGGACGCGTGGCTGACCGACTTCCTCGACCGTGGTGCCGCGGTCACCCTGGACGGACCGACACTGACACTGACCAGCGGGGCAACCACACTCACGCTCCGTCAGGACGACGCGGCGAAGAACTGATCCAGGCCGTCGGGACGAAGGATCGTCCACATCCGATCCTGCAGGGGGAGTTGAGATGACGAGCGTCGACAGTGTGACGGCGACGAAGTCCGTGAAAACGATGCCGTTGCTGACGCTGTCGGCGATGGTCGTCGGTTCGATGGTCGGCGCGGGCGTGTTCTCGCTGCCCGGCCGGTTCGCCACCACCACCGGCGGCCTCGGTGCCCTGATCTCCTGGGCGATCGCGGGCACCGGCATGTTGATGCTGGCGTTCGTCTTCCAGAACCTGGCGCTGCGCAAGCCGGACCTGGACGCGGGTGTCTACGCCTACGCCAAGGCAGGCTTCGGCGAGTACCTCGGTTTCTTCTCCGCCTTCGGCTACTGGGCCAGTGCCTGCGTCGGCAACGTCAGCTACTGGGTGCTGGTCAAGTCGACCCTCGGTCAGGTGCTGCCGATCTTCGGTGAGGGCAACACGATCTGGGCTGTGCTGCTCTCCACCGTCGGCATCTGGGCGTTCCACTTCATGGTGCTGCGCGGCGTGCAGGAGGCGGCGTCGATCAACAAGATCGTCACCGTCGCCAAGCTGGTGCCGATCCTGGTGTTCATCGTCATCTCGCTCTTCTACTTCAAGTGGGATGTGTTCACCGCGAACTTCTCCGGCGGCAACGGGTACTCGGAATCGCTGTTCAGCCAGATCAGTTCGACGATGACGATCACGGTGTTCGTGTTCCTCGGCATCGAGGGCGCCAGCGTCTACTCGCGGTATGCGCGCAAACGCGAGGACGTCGGCCGGGCCACCGTGCTCGGATTCCTCAGCGTGCTGGCCATTTTCGCGTCGGTGACGATGGTCGCCTACGGCATCATGCCGCGAGCGGACCTGGCCGGCCTGCAGCAACCGTCGATGGCCCCGGCGTTCGAGGCGTCGGTGGGTACCTGGGGCGCGTGGTTCATCAGCATCGGCGTGATCGTCTCGGTGATGGGCGCCTATCTGGCTTGGACGCTGATGGCGTCCGAGGTGCTGTTCGTTGCCGCCAAGGACCGGGACATGCCGTCGTTCCTGTCGCGGGTCAACACCGAGAACGTGCCGCTGATCGCGCTCCTGTTCACGTCCGCGCTCGTGCAGCTGGTGCTGCTCACGACGCTGTTCTCCGACGACGCCTTCGGCTTCACACTGCACCTGTGTACGGCGCTGTCGCTGATCCCCTATCTGGGGGCGGCCGGGTATGCGCTCAAGCTCGCCGCGACCCGCGAGACCTACGACGAGGACGGCCCCGGGATCCGCACGAAGGAACTGGTCGTCGCGGCGGTCGCGACCTTCTACACGGTGTTCCTGATCTACGCGGCCGGCCTCGAGTTCCTCCTGCTGTCCTGCATCATCTACGCGCCGGGCACGATCCTGTTCGCCTTGACGCGCCGGGAGCAGGGCAAGCGGCTGTTCTCGGCGTGGGAGTTGCTGCTGTTCATCATCGTCGCGGCGGGTGCCGTCGCCGGAATCGCCGGTCTCGCAACCGGTTGGATCACTATTTAGGAGACCGATATGGCGGAAACAGGAACGGCGTCGACGTACGGGGTGCACTCCGAGGTCGGCAAGCTGCGCAAGGTGCTGGTGTGCGCGCCGGGGCTGGCGCACGAGCGGCTCACGCCGACCAACTGTGACGATCTGCTGTTCGACGATGTGATGTGGGTGCAGAACGGCAAGCGCGACCACTTCGACTTCATGGCGAAGATGCGTGAGCGCGGCATCGAGGTCGTGGAGCTGCACAACCTGCTGGCCGAGACCCTCGCGGTGCCCGGGGCCAAGGAGTGGCTGCTGGACCGCAAGATCGTCGCGAACGAGGTCGGGCTCGGATTGGTCGCCGACGTGCGGGCCTACCTCGATCAGCTCGACAACCGGGTGCTCGCCGAGTATCTGATCGGAGGCCTGTCCACCGCGGACCTGCCCGCCGACTTCCGGCCCGCGTACCTGTCGCTTGCGCGCGAGCAGACGGGTATCCGCGAGTACCTGATGCCACCACTGCCGAACACCCTCTACACCCGCGACACCACCTGCTGGCTCTACGGCGGTGTCACCCTGAACCCGCTGTACTGGCCCGCGCGGCACGACGAGACGTTGCTGATGAAGGCCATCTACCGGTTCCACCCCGACTATGTCGGCGCGAAGATCTGGTGGGGTGATCCCGAAAAGGACTGGGGCCTGGCCACCTTCGAGGGCGGCGACGTGATGCCCATCGGCAACGGCGCGGTGCTGGTCGGAATGAGCGAGCGCACATCCCGGCAGGCGATCACCCAGGTCGCGCAGTCGCTGTTCGACGCCGGCGCCGCCGAGCGCGTCATCGTCGCCGGCATGCCGAAGCTGCGTTCGGCGATGCACCTGGACACCGTGTTCACCTTCGCGGACCGCGACCTGGTGACGATCTTCCCGGACATCGTCGACGGCATCGCGCCGTTCACGCTGCGCCCCGGCGGTAAGGCGCCGGAGGTCACCGTGGAGTCCAAGTCGTTCGTCGACGTGGTCGCCGAGGCGCTCAACTTCAAGAAGCTGCGCGTGGTGCCCACCGGCGGCGGCTTCTACGCCAACGAGCGCCAGCAGTGGGACAGCGGCAACAACCTCGTCGCCGCCGAGCCCGGCGTGGTCTTCGCCTACGACCGCAACACCCACACCAACGCCGCCCTGCGCAAGGAGGGTGTCGAGGTCATCACGATCGTCGGCGCCGAACTCGGCCGTGGCCGCGGCGGTGGGCACTGCATGACCTGCCCGATCAGCCGCGACGCCGTCGAGTTCTGATCGCCTGCCCGTGATTTGTGGTCGGTGATGCGCCGTCAGATGCGGCGCATCACCGACACCACTCGGCCCAGCACTACGGCCTGGTCACCATCGAGCACCGGGTAGGCGTCGTTGCGCGGTTCGAGGTACACGTGGCCGCCGCGTCGCCGGAACACCTTCACCGTGGCCTCGCCGTCGATCATGGCGGCCACGATCTGACCCGAATGCGCCTCGTGCTGCTGGCGCACCACGACGACGTCGCCGTCGCAGATCGCGGCGTCCACCATGGACTCGCCGCGCACGCGCAGTGCGAACACCGTGCCGGAGCCGACGAGCTCGCGCGGGAGCGACAGAGACTCGTCGGCATGCTGTTCGGCGAGAATCGGTGTGCCGGCGGCGATGTCGCCGACCACCGGCACCGACACCGAGGACTCGGACGTGGACGCGGACCCGGCGCCGCGCAGGAACGGACGCACGTCGACCGGGCGGGAGACCGCCGCACTGCGTCGCAGGAAACCCTTCTCCTCCAACGCCTTCAGATGGCGTGACACCGACGAGGTGGACTGCAGGCCCACCGCGTCCGCGAGCTGGCGGGTGCTGGGCGCGTATCCGTGTTCGAGCGCCCAGTCCCGCACGGTCGCGAGGATCTTCTGCTGGCGGTGCGGCAGGGCGGCGGCGTCGAGGTCGCCGAAGTAGTCGGTGTCGTATCCGGTCACTCGGCGAATGGTAGCGGTGGCCACCGACATCCGGGTCGCGCAGATCCCGGTCAGCCCAGTGCCGCGCCGATGCCCAGCGCCGCGGCGGCGATAACCAGCAGGACCAGCAGCAGCGGCCAGATGAACCGCACGAACCTGTCGTAGCCGACCTTGGCCATGGCCAGTCCGCCCGCGACCACGACGTTGGTCGGCGACACCAGCATCGTCAGCCCGTGCCCCATCTGCCAGGCCGTGATGACCAGGGCACGGTTGACGCCGGCGAACTCGCCGAGCGGGGCCAGCAGCGGCATCGCCAGCGTCGCGTGCCCCGAGGCCGAGGGGATCAGGAAGGCGAGCGGGATGTTCACCAGCATCGCCAGGATCGAGAACACCCCGGCGGAGGCGCCGCTGACCAGGTTCTCCATGGCGTTGAGCGCGGTGTCGATCGTCTGGGTGTTGGTCATGATCACCGACACGCCCTGCGCCAGTAGGATCACGATCGCCGGGCCGACCATGTCTCCGACGCCGCGGGTGATCAGCGAAACCAGCTTCTTCTCGCCCATCCGGGCGACGACACCGACGACGATCGCGGCGAGGACGAACAGCATCGTCAGCTGCGGGAACCACCAGTTCAGCTCGAACCAGTAGGGCTCGGCCGCGGTTTGGTGCTGCAGCTCGTACTCGGCCGGGCCGGTGCTCGCGCCGAAGATGGCCGACCAGGGGATCACCGAGAAGATCATCAGCGCGAAGGTGAACCCGGTGATCGCCAGGACCCACTTCTGGGTGCCGGTCAGGCGCCGCAGTTCCTCCGTGGTCACTTCCAGGTTCTCTTCGGCCAGGTCGGTCGCCTCGGTGTCGGGGGCCTCGAAACCGACCAGCGAACGGGACGGATCACGCTGCACCCGAAGCGCATAGCGGACCACATAGGTGATCGCGACCGCGGTCATCACCACCCACAGGGCGATGCGCAGCACGATGCCGTCGCCGATCGACACGCCGGCTTCGCCGGAGGCGACCCCGATCGAGAACGGGTTGACGGTCGACGCGGCGCAGCCGATCATCGCGCCGACGATGATCGTCATCGCCGCGACCATGCGGTCGAAGCCCATCGCAAGCATGAGCGGGATCAGCAGGCCGTAGAAGCCGAAGGTCTCCACGGAGAATCCCATGGTGCTGCCCAGTACCGAGAACAGCAGCATGATCGCGACGATCAGCAGCCAGCCGCGGGTGCGCAGGCGCTCACCGAGCCGGGCGACCGCCACCTCGAGGCTGTGCGTGGCGAAACTGACCGAGAGGAACACGCCCAGCGACATGATGAACATGACCACGCCGACCGAGCCGAACAGGTGGCCGAGCGCGTCGGTGTCGACGAACCCGCTGACGGAGTCCCTGATCCCGTAGAGCCCGTTGACCGGGGCCAGGATCAGTTGCTGGACGCGCTGCCAGAACGTCAGCGGGGACGGGATGTGCTGGAAGCTACCGGGAATCGGCGCCCCGTCCGCGTCGTGCCGAAAGACGCCGGAGGGGACGGCGAGCGCGACCAACCACACGACGATCATGACGATCGCCAACATCGTGATGGGCCCGGGGAACTCGAACTTCTTCCTGGGTGCGGCCGGTGGGGTGTCGGGACCGGCACCGGTACCGGCGTCGCCGCCCTCGATGGTCGTGCTCACCGGTCACCGGCCTTGCGCAGCGCGAACTCCCGCACGAATGCGGCCATGGCGACGACGGCGTCGTCGGTGTCGTGCGGATAGCCCTCGGCTGCAACGGAAGGCAACGTGACCAGCCGGCACAGGTCGTCTTTGAGACCCGGCATCAATGCCGCTGTGGCCCTGGTGAACTGATCCGGCGTCGGATCGGTCACGCTGCCTCCCGTGTTCAGGCCCCGATGAGTTCGGGGCCGATGCCTGCTGCGCGGTGACGGATCAGCTCAGGGCCTTGGCCTTGATCCGGTCGAACTCGTCCTGCGTGATGGTGCCCGCCGCGAGCAGGTTGCTGGCCGAGGCGATCTCGTCCGCGGGGGACCGGCCCGCCACGTCGCGGATGTAGTCGTCGGCGGCCTTCTTGGCCGCGTGGTTCGCCGCCTCGGAGCGTTCCGCCATGCCGCGGCCGCGCGCGATCAGGTAGACGAACGCGGTGAGGTAGGGGATGACGATGAGGAAGATGATCCAGATGACCTTGACGACCGCCGAGGTGCTCTTGTCTCGGAACAGGTCGGTGAGGACCTGGAAGAGGATCAGCAGGTACGCGACGAAGGCGAAGATGATGAGGGTGTACCAGAACAGATCCCACAGATTGCTGAGCATGATGTGCCCTTTCTCTCCGTGACCCCGGTCGGGTCCGAGTGACAGAAATCTACCGTCGGGAGAAACGTTCCGATGGCACAATTCGGCGAAGTTTGTCCGAATTTGCGAGGAGAGCCATGGCCACGTCCGAGCTCGAGCCCAACGCGTCCTGTCAGATGCCCGGCACGGATGACGCCGTGTCCGAGCCGGCCGACGGCGATGTCCCTGCCGAGGTGTTGGTGCGCGAGGAGGCCGAGGCGGCCACCGCCGACCGGTCGCGCCGCTGGTGGCTGCCCCGCCACTACACGTATCTCGGGTTGCTTGTCGCGCTGCTGTTCTTCCTGGCGTCGTTGACCCCGACCCTGCTGCCCCGCGGTCCGCTGTTCCAGGGTGTCGTCTCGGGCGGCTCGGCCGCGATCGGATACTGGATCGGCATTCTGCTGTCGATGTTCCTCCGCTGGCTGGTGCAGCGTGAGCTGCCGCGACTGATCAAGCTGATCGCCTGGTGGTTGCTCGCGGTGGCGGCGTTGGCCGGGACCGTGGCGCTGTTCGTGTGGTTCGCGGACTGGCAGGCTCAGTTGCGGGACATGATGGGCGCCGCGCGGTTCCCGTGGTTCGGGTATCCGGTCATGCTGGTGATCGCGGCGGTCCTCCTCGTCGCGCTGGTCGCGTTCGGCCGGATCTGGATGCACGCGGTGCGCTGGGTCGCCCGTCAGGTTGGCCGTATTGCGCCGCCGCGGGTTTCGGCGCTCGTCGGCGTCATTCTCATCGTGCTGCTGACGATCGGGTTGGCCGAGGGCGTCGTCGCCGACTGGTCGATGCGCGCGCTCAACGGTTCATTCGAGGCGCTCAACGGCGAGACCAAGCCGGACACCCACACGCCGACGACCCCGGACCGCTCCGGCGGTCCGGGCTCGATTGTCGGGTGGGATTCGCTGGGGCGCCAGGGCCGTACGTTCGTGGCGGGCGGTCCGTCGGTCGCCGACCTCGAAGCGTTCAACCACCGGCCGGCAACCGAGCCGATCCGCGTCTACGCCGGCCTCGACTCGGCCGACAACATCCGCGCCGCGGCGGCACTGGTGGTCGACGAGCTCGAGCGTACCCACGCCTTCGACCGGTCGGTCCTCGCGGTCATGACCACCACCGGCAGCGGATGGATCAACGAGAACTCCGCCTCCGCACTGGAATACCTCTACAACGGCAACACCGCGCTGGCGAGCATGCAGTACTCGTTCCTGCCCAGCTGGATCTCGTTCCTCGTCGACCAGGACCGGGCTCAGCAGGCCGGCCGCGCGCTGTTCGACGCCGTCTACGCGAAGTGGGAGACGCTGCCGGCCGACCACCGGCCCAAACTGGTGGTGTTCGGGGAGAGCCTCGGATCGTTCGGCGGCGAGGCAGCATTCAGCGGCGCACAGGACCTGGCGTTGCGCACCGACGGCGCCCTGTTCGTCGGCCCGCCGAGCAGCAACACGCTCTGGCGTCGGTTCACCGCGCAGCGCGACCCGGGCAGTCCGCAGTGGCTGCCGGTCTTCGAGAACGGCCGCACGGTCCGGTTCATCGCCCGTGCAGGCGATCTGACCAGGCCTGCCCAGCCGTGGCCGTCCCCGCACGTCATCTATCTTCAGCACGCCTCCGACCCGATCACCTGGTGGTCGCCGAGTGTGCTGCTGAACGAACCGGATTGGCTCAAGGAGCCCCGTGGTTACGACGTGCTCCCGTCCACCCGGTGGTTCCCGATCGTGACGTTCCTGCAGCTCTCCGCCGACATGGCGGTGTCGACGGACGTCCCGGACGGGCACGGCCACACCTTCACCGCGGACTTCGCCGACTCCTGGGCGTCGATCCTGCAGCCGCCCGGGTGGGACACCCACGACACCGCCCGACTGCGCGCGGTGCTCTCGGGACACGACGGCAACTGAACGGGCCGGTTGCCGCAACTGCGTCGACCGGCTTGTCAACCTGCCCGCTCCAGGGCCCGAACCGCATCCGGGCCCGACGAGAGAGTAGGAAGCTACATGTCGAGGGCGGACCGAACATCCAGGTCGCCTCGCGCAACCAGATCACCGGGTCGTTCACGAACGTGCCCGCCGGTCTGTACGCGATCGTGACGATCTGCAACGTCAACCCGATCAACTTCGAGTTCGACCCGAAGCTGTTCGGCGCCCAGGTGGTCCTGGTCAACGGCGTCACCACCGGATCGTCCTTCGACACCGGCTCACTGGCCGGCTCGTCGGCCGGATCCGGCGGTTCTGCTACCGGATCCGGCGCCTCGGACTGATCACTGGTAGACGCGCAGCTTGGCCGGCTGCCACACGCCCGATCGGGTCACCTCGGCGGTGTCGACGACCGCCGGGGTGGCGTCCGGCACCAGCTGCGTGAACCGTTGCAGCGAACCCCAATCCCGGTTCCAGTCGCCACTGAGGTAGGCGGGGACGGTTTCCGCGTGCAGCAGAAGGCCGGTCCAGCCGAGCGGGCCGCCGTTCGTGCCGGCCTGCCACGTGTCGGTCGAGCTGACCGCGAGCGGCCGGTCGGGCAGGATCCGGTACTTCGGCACCTCGGCGACACCGTTGAGATGATCGAACGGACGCTGGCACGGGAAGGCCAGGCCGACAGCCCAATCCAGCAGCACCGGATCGGTCGAGCCGACCATCTGCTGCAGGGTCTGCAACTGCGGCACCCGCGGCGGGGTGAACGCCAGCCACTGGTCCGGCGTGAGGTTCGGGTCGTTGGCGACGACGCGGACCGCGTCGGCATCGGCCGGCAGCAACTCGCGGGGGACGCGCAGGTTCCGCCAGGACGGTGCCGGCCCGATGTCCATCGGCTCGATCCGTCCGCGGGGGCTCACCGTGCCGTCGGCCTCGCGGTGGCCGTACTCGAGCAGCAGCGACTGGCCGTAGGTCATCACGCCGTCGTGGTCGTGCGAGAGGATCCGGCCGGCCGCGGTGATCACGATCAGCGGCGTCGACTCGGTGGCCGCGGGCAGCTGATACCAACTCGACGTCGACGACGCCGGCTCCTGCGCACCGGTCTGGTAGCTGCCGAGGACCGGCGTGCGGTGCGGGTCCAGCCCGAACGGCAGCTTCACGGTGCTGCCGTTGACGCCGCGGTCGCCGGAGCCGCCCTCGGTGCCCGCGTCGGAGCCTTCGTTGACCGCGCTGCCGACGACCGGCGCGTCGGTGTTGGCCTGACCGGGCTTGGTGACCACGGCGTCCGCGGTCAGGTCGGCCGGCACGCCGTTCGCGCTGAACCCGGTCGCCCCGACGCCCGTGAGCGGATCCGAGACGGGGCGTGCACGGTCGCGGATCGGCTGCAGCGCACCGGCATTCGGATCCGGTTCGGCGAGGACCTGATCGGCCATCGCGCACGGGGACCCGACGACGGCGTCGAGGTTGGACTTGGCGAGCGAGTACGCCGGGTATTGCGAGTACGCGCCCTTGGCGAAGGAGAGCACCTCGAACAGCACCACCGCGCCCGCGACGACCGCGATCGGCGCCCCGGTCAGCCGCCGCAACCCGCGTCGGCGTGGGGCCTCGGACGGGCCGGTGTAGTCCTGCCGGAAGTGCAGCCAGCCGGCGATGAGCATCAGCACGACCGCGAGCGCGAGCAGCAGCGTGTCGACGGGGTGCCCCGCGACGAGCGGAACCTTGTCGCCCCACGGGATCCCGAAGTTGGAGACGTACCAGTAGCCGTTGATACCGGCCGTGGTCAGCGCCAGTACGAACACCAGGGCGGCGAAGAACATGGCGCGGTTGCGGCTCGACCGCAACGCCGACGCCGAGATCGCGACCGCGGTGAGCGCGGCCAGCGAACCCGCCAGCCCTGCGTACACCCCGAAGTGGTGCGTCCACTTGGTCGGCGTGAACGTCATGAAGAAGATCGTGCCGAACAGCACGCCCAGCAGACGCCACGACGGACCCAGAGCGGCACCCGGAATCTGCTTGCGGCGCAGCAGGATCACGGTGGTGGTGACCAGACACAGGAACATCATCAGTACCGCGAACCGGCGCGCGAGCGACCCGTCCACCGTCTGCACCATCAGGTAGTAGTAGCGGATGAACTCCTGGTACCAGGCCAGGTTCGGGCCGATGATCGAGCGCACCCGGGTGGATTCGCGCACGGTGGCGAGGGTCTGGTCGGCGAACACCGCCACCAGCACGACCGTGCCGGCCGCCAGCAGCGGGGCGAGCAGCGGCAGCGTGCCGGCCTCACGCCGTCGGCGGACGATGATGCGGACCACGGCGCGCGCGCCGGCCAGCAGCGCGGCGACCGCCATCAACCCGGTCGGACCGGCCGACAGCGAGAACGCGGCGACCACGATCGCGATCCCGGCGGGCAGCAACCTTCCGGTCGCGATGGCGCGTTCGATCGAGCACCAGGTCACCAGCGCGCCGAGCGCGATGATCGGCTCGGGCCGCAGGCCGTTGTTGTACGGCAGCCAGAACGCCAGGAACACCGTCGCGGCACTCCACACGGCCACCTGGTTGTGTCGGACCGCGCGGCCCAGCCGGGGCAGGACCTCGCGGGAGATGACCAGCCAGCACAGGATGCCGGCGATCAGCGCCGGAAGCCGCATCCACGGACTGGCGGTGGTCACCTTGGACATCACCGCGAGCAGGTCGTAGTACGGCATGCCGAACGGCGCCTCGGGGACACCGAACCAGCGGAAGTAGTTGGCCATGTACCCGGACTTCTCCGAGACGCGCGCCATGGTGAGCAGATAGCCGTCGTCGGAGGTGTTCGCGCCGATGAAGTGCCACAGCACGAGCGCGCCGATCACCACCGTGTCGACCCACTTGGGCCGCAACCAGTGCCGGGGCAGGAGACGCCGATGGCGGCGGCCGTCGGTGCCGTCGAGACGGGCCAGCGCGCAGAGCGCGACCATGGTCGAGACCACGGCCACGATCATCGCGATCAGTTTGAGCGTCGACGGCGTCGACGAGAAGCGCGAATCGATGGTCGCGTGGAACGACAGGTCCGCGGGCGCGCCGCCGCTGAGGTCGGAGAACACGCCCACCACGTCCGGACGAAGGTCGCCGGGGATGTGCCCGGTGATCGCGCTGCCGTCCTGGTTGGTCAGACCGGTGAACGAGGCGTCGATGGCCGCGGCGTCGGCGTGGATGTCGATGCTGTGGCAGACGGCACCCGCCACCTGCGCACGCGGTGCCGACGCGACGACGACATTGCGGGTGATGACGTCGACCCGCTGATCATTGACCCGCACGAACATGCTGTGCAGGGCCGCGTCCGTGCCGGACTCGGGCGCGGTCGAGAGCAGCACGCCGCCGTCGGCCGGCAACTGCTTGACGAGCGTGCACGGGATCGAGGTGTCCAGATCGATCGGCACGAACGAGACGAGCGGGGCCTGGACGTCGGAGATGCGTCCCTGCTGCGGCCAGCTGAGGGAGGCGGTGGTCTGTACGACCGGCAGCAGCGGCAGCGCCACCGCGGCGACCACACCGAGCAGCCCGGCGATCACCGTGACGATCCGCGCGACGCGGTGCTGACGGCGCTCACCGGTCGGTTCGGACAGAGCCGGCGGATCGGGGAGGGGCGGCGGGGCCGTCACGACGTCAGACACGGTTAGCGATGTTAGGCCAGACACACCTGCCGGCCCACATCGGTGCGAGCCGTCACCGGTCGGGTGACCGGTGACGGCTCGGGCCCGGTGCCCGATCAGACCAGGCGGTCGGTGCCGGACCGGACCCGGCGATCAGTGCCGGATCGGGCCGGGCGTCCACATCCCCCAGCGGGTGGCGGTCCCCAGTTGCAGCTGCGCCTGCGAGGTGCCCGGCACCAGCGGGGTGTAGCTCTCCAGCGAGCCCCAGTCGCGGCCGTAGTCGCCCTTGAGGTAGCTCGGCACGGTCTGGGCCTGCAGCAGCAGCTCCGCCCAGCCCAGCGGCCCGCCGCCCTGCGCGTCCTGCCAGGTGTTGGTCGAACTCACCGCGAGGCCGCGGTCGGGCAGGATGCGGAACTTCGGGATCTCGGCGACGCCGTCGAGGTGGTCGAACGGGCGCTGGCACGGGAAGGCCAGGCCGACGGCCCAGTCCAACAGCACAGGATCGGTCGAGCCGACCAGCTGCTGCAGCGTCTGCATGCGCGGCACCCGCGGCGGGGTGAACGCGATCCACTCGTTCGGCGACGGGTTCGCCTCGTCTGCGACGATCCGCACCGCCTGTGCGCCGGCGGGTACGTCGGTCATAGGTAGACGCAGATTCCGCCACGACGGTGCTGGGCCGATGTCGATCAGCGAACGCACGCCCAGCGACTCGTACCGTCCGCCGACCTCGCGGCTGAACTCCACCTGCAGGTTCGACGGCGACACCCGGCCTGCTGCCGAGACGACCAGCAGCGGCGAGTCGTCATTGCGCGGCGGCAGCGCGTACCAGGTGGAGGTGGCCTTCGCGGGCTTCTGGTCACCGGTCTGGAAGCTGCCGAGCACCGGGGTGGTCGCGCGGTCCAACCCGAACGGCAACAGCATGTGGCTGCCGTTGACACCCGGCTGGGTGGAGATACCTCCGCCGGTGCCGGCGCTGTTCGCGGTCGTGTTGGAGTTGTTGCCGGTACCGACGACACCCGGCTGGGTGGCCTGCTGGTCGGCGGTCAGGTCGCCGGGCAGACCGTCGGGGGTGAAGTTGGTCTGCTCGACCGCACCGAGCGGATCCGGCGTCGCTTGCGTCGGTGCGAGCATGCCGGCGTTCGGATTCGTCTCGACCTGGACGAAGTCGGCCATGCCGCACGGCTTTCCGATGACGGACCGGAAGTTCTCCATGCCTACCGAGTACGAGTGCCGCTGGTTGACGACGCCCGCCGCGAGCGAGAGCACCTCGAAGACCACCAGCATGCCGGCGGCGATGGTCAGCGGTGCCGCGGCCAATCCCATGATCCGGCGGCTCCGCGACGTGCGGTCGTCGACGGACTCGGGGTTCTCGGCGACGGTCTCCCGCGTGTACGGCTCGCGGTAGTGGAACCAGAGCGCGAGCAGCAACGCCAGCACGGTCAGCGCCAGGAAGACGCTGCCGACCTTGAGGCCGTGGTAGTTCGGTTGTGCGCCGCCCCACGGGATGCCATAGCTGGAGACGTACCACCAGCCGTTGGAGCTCTCGAAGCACAGCGCGAGCACGAACAGCACCGCTGCGGCGAACAATGTCCGGTTGCGGCGGGAGCGCAGTGCGGGGGCGCTCACGGCCAGCGCCGTCAGTGCCGCGAGCGCTCCGGCGAGTCCGGCGAACACACCGAAGTGGTGCGTCCACTTGGTCGGGTTGAACATCATCAGCGCGATCGACAGGGCGGTGATGCCCACGATCCGGCGCGCCGGCCCGACCGCTGCGCCCGGGATGCCGCGCTTGCGGAAGAGCATCGCCGCGCAGGTGATCAGACACAGGAACATGATCGCGACGGCGAAGCGGCGGGCGACCGACCCGTCGGGGGTGATCGACATCAGCGCGTCGTAGCGCTGGATCTCCTCGTACCACGGACTCGACGGACCCAGGTCCGACTTCATCTTGCTTTCTTGGATGACGACCTTGAGCGACTCGTCGCCGAACACCAGGATCAGCACGAGCGTGCCGGAGGCCAGCAGCGGCGCTATCAGCGCCCAGAAACCGACCTGCCGGCCTCGGCGGACCAGCAACTGGATCAGCGGCCGCGAGCCCGCGATCAGGGCGGCGACACAGATCAATCCGGTGGGTCCCGCGGAGAGGGTGAACCCGGCGATCAGCAGCGCGGCTGCGGCCGGCAGCAGCCGTCCGGTGGCGATGGCGCGCTCGATCGAGCACCAGGTCAGCAGCGCGCCCGCCGCGATGACCGGCTCGGGGCGCAGTCCGTTGTTGTAGGGCAGCCAGAACGCCAGGAACACCGCCGCCGCCGTCCACACCACGACCTTGCGGTGCCGGGCCAGCCGGCCCAGGCGCGGGATCACCTCACGCGAGATCACCAGCCACGACAACACGCCGGCGACGAGTGCCGGCAACCGCATCCACGGGCTCGCCGTCGTCACGTGCGCCATCCAGGTGAACACGTAATAGGGCATGCCGAACGGCGCCTCGGGTGCGGCGTACCAGCGGAAATAGTTCGCCATGTAGCCCGAGTGCGACGCGGTGCGGGCCATCTGGAGGATGTACCCGTCATCGGAGGTGTTGGCGCCGATGAAGTGCCAGAGCAGCAGGATGCCGATCACCGCGCCGTCGGCGACGGTGAACCGCCACCAGCGGGCGGGCAGGAACCGGCGGTGCTTGCGGCCGTCTGTGGCATCCAGCCGGGCCAGCGCGACCAGTGAGATCACCGTCAGCAGCACGCCGAAGATCATCGCCAGGCCCTTGAACAGGGTCGGTGTGGTCGAGTACCGCGAGTCGATGTTCGCGTGGAAGGACAACCCTGCCGGTGCCGCGCCGGTCAGGTCCGTGAACACGCCCACCACCTGCGGGCGCAGGTCCTGACCGGTGGCGGTGCCGCTGATCGGCTTGCCGTCGTCGCCGGTCAAGCCCTCGAACGTGGCCGTCACCCGGTCCGCGTTCGCGCTGATCGTCAGCGCGCTGCAGCCGCCGGGGGCGAGGACCTTGCTCTCCGGGGCCTGCACGATCTGCGTGTTGCGTGCTCGCACCTCGACGATGCCGTCGTGCGCGGTGACGAACAGTCCCCGCTTGAGCGCGTCGTCACCCGCCTGCTTCGGTGCGGTGGAGAGCAGGACGGTCGCGTCAGTGCTGTGCTGGTCGCGTAGCTGCGTGACCGCGGTACACGGGATCGACGCGTTCAGCTCGATCGGCTCGTAGGACACCAGCGGCGCGGTGACGGAGTTCAGGCTGCCGTTCTGTGGCCAGGTCATCTGTGCCGTGGTCTGCGTGACCGGCAGGATCGGGGTCACCACCGCCATCAGGAACCCGAGCAGACCGGTCACCACCGCCACCAGACGCGCGGTCCGGACCTGGGTCCGGACATCCGCCGGCGAGGAGCTGCCTGGCGCAGAGGCGGCGGCAGTCTGGTCTGTTACAGCAGTGGGCACGTCGAGTGATGCTAGTCGGACCGCTCCATCACACTTCCTGAGTGAGGCCTGAGAATCCGGTCGGTGCGGGCCGGGCACCCTCACCGGGTGCTGCGCGTCACCCGCAGACTGCGGGCCAGTTCCGCGGTGAACGACGGCAGCCGGGTCAGGATCCGCTCCTGCGCGACCAGGGTCGCGAGCGGGGTGTGCAGCAGGGGCTGCGCCTGGCCCGGGTGGTCCTGGATCAGCGAGCGGTAGGCGGGGACCAGATCGTCGGCGATGTAGCGCCAGCGGGCGTCGCGGTCGGCCCAGTTGAAGGCGGGCAGCGGTGCGGACACCTGCCACGTCGACCCGGCGAGTTCGGCCGAGGTGTGCACGGGGTCGAAGATCCCCGGCGCGTGGCTGCCCGGGATGGCGGGCTCGGCCGCGACCGTCGTCGCGTACGCCAGCACCCGGCCGCGATGGCCGTCGTCGGCCGCGGTCACGTCCCACTGGTCGGCGACGATCTGGTTCTGCTCGCGGGAAGCCATGCGCACCAAGGCGTCCGAGAGGTCGGCGGGGGTGCCCGCGGCGACGTCCCGCCAGGCCTGCACGGCGTTGTCGTCCAGCAGGCCCGCGGCGGCCATCTCGTCGACCGCGGGCATCCCACCCGCGAGGTACGCCTCGTGCATCGGCACCATGTCGACATAGATGTGCTTCTGCATGGTCAGCAGCCGGCGCTGATACCACTCGACGTCGGCGGAACTCAGCTGCGGCCCGTCGTCGGCCAGCGCACGCACGTCGGCGGGCAGGCGCATCCCCAGCGGGGTGGGGACGATGCGCAGGGCGTTGCCGACGGCGTCGCCGAGTCGGTGCACGGGATCGGCCGCGACGACGCCGCCGACGTCCTGGAGGTCGAGGAATCCGGAGGCGAACGACGCGCCGGCCAGACCGGCCATGCCCGCCCAGTACAGGCGCGGATCGGCGTTCTGATAGCGCAGGTAGTTGTCGTAGACCTTGTTGACGGTGTCGAGGTTGGCCCGCAGTCCCCGGTTCGGATCCCAGCGGTTCAGGTCGATGCCCGACCGCTGCGCGCCGACGGTCAGCCAGTACTGGTGCAGCAACGTCGAGTACCGCCGCGGCGCCACCCCGGCCGCACGGTCGGCGTCCAGTGATCGCAGCAGGGTGGCGGGGTCGGTCGGGAGTTGTGTGTTCAGTCCACCCCCGCCGCTGCCGTCCCAGTTCGTCGCCGGGAGGTCGAGGTAGCCCGGCGAGGGTGGGGAGACGGCCTGGGCGGGCGCCGCGAGGCCGAATGCCGCGGTCACACACAGGGACACGGTGGCGGCGGCCCGGGCCGACCGGGCGAGCAGGCGAGCGGACATCGACGCTCCTGGGATGCGATTGGGTGACAACACCGGATGTCACTCATCTGATCACATATATGACCGCTCTCGAGGCGAATCGAGCCGGATCGGCGATGGGGGCGATTCGCGGCCGGACCCGACAGAGCCGGAGCGGCCGCAACCGGGTGCGGCGGTTACTTGCGCACGACCACGGCGAACGGCCCGACATCGGTCACGGTGAACCGGGGGTCGTCGAACAGCTTCTCCGGGAAGTCGACGGTGAACACCTTCACGTTCGGGTCGTTCGGGAACACGTCCGAGGACAGTCGCAGCGTGTACCCGTCCGGCCCGGTGCGGAAGACGAACGCCCGCGGCGACCGCCACGGCGCCGAATCCAGCTGGTGGATCAGGTCGTCGGCGCTGGTGGCCTTGCTCCAGCGCTCGATCTCGGCGGTGCGTTCGCTGAACTGCCCCAACGGATTCGCGTAGTGCGAGGTGATCGACTGGAAGCCCAGGTACGGGTAGTAGGCCAGGAAGGTGAAGTCGGTGCTGAGCACGACGGTGTCCCCGCGGGGCGTGGGCACCTGCCGCGTGATCGCCGCGTCGATGTCCTTGAAGTAGCTGGCCGCGCCGGGAGGGTAGCGGTCGGCGCGCACGCCGTAGCCGTCGGTGTCGGTGTAGGCGACGGAGATCTCGCCGTGCAGCACCTGGGGGATGTTCTGCGCGAAGGCCACCGCACCGATCGCGCCGACGACCACCGCGGCCAGCGCGACCCTCCGTGCCCGCTGGTCCGCGATCCGCGGGGTGCGGTAGTCCCGGACGCGCCGGATCAGCCAGGCCACGACGTCGAGGAAGCAGAAGGTGCCGGCCGTGCCGAGCAGCAGCAGCAGCACGGGCTCGAGCCGGAACCCGAGCAGAGACGTGCCGATCGCGGTGACCGCCATCGACAGGATCGACCACAGGTAGATGGCCGCCACGCCGATGCCCAGGGCCTGCGCCCGGACCGAATTGCGCACCCGCACCACGATCCACAGCAGACCCAGCATGCACAGCCCGCCCATCAGCGAGAAGTTCAGCATGGGCAGCGGCAGCGAGGCACCGGACTCGGGCAGATAATGGAAGGCGGTGTTCGCCTCCGACGGCTTGTGCACGGACGCGATCAGGTACGGCGTCCACACGATCAGTGCGATCGCGCCGGCGATCACGGTGATGACGGCCAGCCTCAGCAGCGGCGGCAGCACCCGGCGCAGCGTGGCCGGTTGCCACAGCGAGGCGCCGGTGGCGTTCATGTGCAAGCGCATCGACAGCACCGCCGCCACGACCGCCATGAGCACCACGGTGAACCCGGCCGAGGCCGTGTACAGCGTGTAGAAGGTCGCCGAGAAGCCGAGGAACACACCGGTTCCCACGACCGCCGCCCAGCCCGCCCCGCGGGGCGCGGCGACCAGCGTCCGGACGTGGTCGGCGGACTCGACGACGGCCGGCACGCACCGGCGCATTCCGGCCCACGCGAGCACAAGGGCCGGCGGGGTGAGCACCGCGATGATCGCGCCGTAGGCCTCGGGGGAGCCATAGGCCAGAACGATGGCGGCGGTGGCTGTCGCGATGACGACCGCGCGGTCGGCGCGGATCAGCTTGGACCACAGCACCACGGTCACGCCGATCGCGACGGCCAGCGAGCCGATCGCGTACGGCTTGAACATCTCCCAGCCGGGGATGCCGAACAGGTTCGCCAGCCGGCCGCCGACCCAGAACCAGCCCGCGGGGTAGTACGACGGCAGGTCGGCGTACGTCATGTCGTGCAGCGACGCGGTGTCGGTCATCCGGGTCAGGAACTCGGTGCGGAACTCCTGGTCGACCGAGACGCCCATCAGGTACAGCTTGGTGGCCGAGAGCGGAATGGCGAGGGTGGCGGTCGCGAACCCGGACACGCCGACCCAGGAGACGACCTTGCCCCAACGGCTGCGCGGGTCGCGCCGCAGCAGCACGACGGCCAGGGCGACCACAGCCAACGCGACCAGCTGCGCGACGGTGGTCAGCGCCTGCGCCACATTCGAGGTGTTGAACGCGGCCAAGTGGGTGTGGTCGACGACGGCCAGGCCCAGCCCGGCCACCGCGCCGGTGACGACGACCGCGGCGATGATCTCGCCGACGGTCGCGCCGATCGTGCGCAGTGGGGCCGGGGCCCGGGCCGGTCGCGGCGGCTCCGGCGTGGCGGCCTCGGCGCCCTCGCACATCTCGACCGCCACGGACTACACCGGGAGCTTGCGGAAGATCGCGCGCGGCACGTGCCGCAGGACCATCATCACGAACCGGAACGGCCCGGGCGCCCAGACGATCTCCTTGCCCTTGTCGGAGGCCATGACCGCGAGCTTGGCGACGTCGTCCTTGTTCACCGTCAGCGGGGCCTCCGCGACGTGGGCACTGAACTTGGTGCGCACCATGCCCGGCCGCACGACCGTGACCTTCGGGCCGAACGGCGCGAGTGCCTCGCCGAGGCCGAGGTAGAAGCCGTCCAGACCCGCCTTGGTGGAGCCGTAGACGAAGTTGGCGCGCTTGACGCGCTCACCGGCGACCGAGGACATCGCGATGATCCGGCCGAAGCCCTGGGCCTTCATCTTCTCGCCGACCAGCACGCCGACGGAGACCGCCGCGGTGTAGTTGACCTCGGCGACCATGACCGCCTTGCGCTGGTTCTGCCACAGCTCCTCGGCGTCACCGTCCAGGCCGAACGCGACGATCGCGACGTCGACGTCGCCCTTGCTCCACGCCTGGTCGATGACCTCGGCGTGGGTGTCGGTGGCGAGCGCGTCGAAGTCGACGAGCTCGACCTCGGTGGCGCCGGCGTCCTTCATCTGCGCGACCGCGGCGTCCCGGCCCGGATCGTTCGGCAGCGCCGCGAGGACGACTCGCATCGGGGCCTTGTGCAGGTACTCCTCGCAGATGGCCAGGCCGATCTCGGAGGTGCCGCCGAGTAGCAGCAGTGTCTGGGGGTTGCCCACGGCATTGATCATCGAAAAGTCCGTTCGTCGGTTCAGGTCGGGTGCGTCGGTGCGGGTCGAGACCCGGTAGGCGCTCAGTGCAGGTCGAGGCGCCGCGACATGTCGGAGGCGAAAACGCCTGTCGGATCGTACTTTCGGCGCGTGGCGATCCACTCGCCGATCCGCGGGTACATCGCATGGAAGGTCTCGGCGGTGGTGCGCGAGTCCTTTGCCGTGTAGAGACGGCCACCGAACTCGAGCACCCGCTTGTCCAACTCGGTGACGAACTCGCTCAGGCCCGGCTTGATGCGGAAATCGACGCAGATGTTCCAGCCGGCCATCGGGAAGCTCAACGGGGCCTTGTTGCCCTCGCCGAACAGCTTGAACACGTTGAGGAACGAGTGGTGCCCGGAGCGCTGGATGTCGACGATGATCTTCTTGAACTCGTCGATCGCTTCCGTCGGCACCACGAACTGGTACTGCAGGAACCCTGCCGGACCGTAGGCGCGGTTCCACTCGCCGAACATGTCCAGCGGGTGGTAGAACTGCGTCAAGTTCTGGACCTTGCCGCGGTAGTTGCCGGACTTCTGGAACCACAGCTCGCCGATGGCGCTGAACGAGTACTTGTTGGCCAGCCCGTTCGGGAAGATGTCCGGCAGCGTCAGCAGGGTGGGCGCGTCGAACTTCAGCGGGTTCTTCTGCAGCTTCTTGGGCAGCTGATCCAGCTTGGCCAGGTTGCCGCGGGAGAGGGCGGCCCGGCCCAGCTTCGGCGGCGCGGCGATGGCGTCGAACCAGGCCGAGGAGTATTCGTAGTCGTTCTCGCTGCCGTCGCTGTGCAGGGCGATCGTCTCGTCGAGCGTGGACGTGCGGTCGCCGTCGGCGATGAAGTAGGCGGTCTCGGTGGGCGTCATCTTGATGGTCGCCCGCAGGATGATGCCGGTCAGGCCGGCGCCGCCGACGGTCGCCCAGAACAGCGCGCCCTTCGGGTCGTTCTTGCCGCCGCGCGGGGTCAGCTTGCGCACCTCGCCGTCCGCGGTCAGCAGGTCCATCGACACGACGTGGTTGCCGAAGCTGCCCGCGCTGTGGTGGTTCTTGCCGTGGATGTCGTTGGCGATCGCGCCGCCGACGGTCACCTGGCGGGTGCCCGGCAGCACCGGGACCCACAGGCCGAACGGCAGCGCGGCCTTCATCAGCTGATCGAGGTTCACGCCCGCGTCCAGGTCCACCAGTGCGGTGTCCCGGTCGATGCGGTGGATCTTGTTCAGCGCGTTCATGTCGACGACCAGCCCGCCGGCGTTCTGCGCCGGGTCGCCGTAGGAACGGCCCAGCCCGCGGGCGATGACGCCGCGGCGCAGGTGCGTGGGCTTGCCGTCGTTGTCGTCGGCGACCCGGGCCACCGCAGCCGCGATCACCTCGACGTCCGGCGTGCAGAGCACCTCCGCGGTCGTCGGTGCCGTCCGGCCCCAACCCGCGAGGGTCTGGGTGGTCGTCGTGAACGTGGGTGCCGTCGCGATATCGGCGGTGCTGCTGTCAGCGTTGGTGGACATCGCTGGAAAGGCTACCGCGTGCTATCTGGGAGGTCACCGATCCTGTCGCCGGGATCGCACCGCGGATGCCGGCCGCCCGGAACTCGTCACCTGCAGCGGGCTCACCGGATGCCCACAGCAAGGTCCGATACCCTCGACGCCGTGTCAGCACCCGTCCCGGAGCATCCGCGCGAGTACCCGCTCCCCGTCGAGATCCCCGTCACCGACAACATCGGCGGTGCCGAGGTCGGGTTGAAGACCCAACTGATCAGGTTCGTCATCACCGGCGGCCTGTCCGGCATCCTCGACTTCTCGGTGACACTGCTCCTGCAGAACGGGCTGGGATTGCCGCGCGCGGCAGCCAAGTCGGTCGGCTTCATCCTCGGCACGACGACGGCCTACCTGCTCAATCGCCGCTGGACGTTCAATGCGCCGCCCAGCCGGGCCCGGTTCCTGGCGGTCGTCGCGCTGTACGCGGTCACCTTCGCGGTGCAGGTCGGCATCTACACCGCGCTCGGGCAGGTCTGGCCGAGCACCATCGTCTACAACGCGCTGTCGTACGTCGTCGCGCAGGGCACCGCGACCGTCATCAACTTCGTCGTGCAGCGCGTCTGGATCTTCAAGATCGACTGACCGCGCCGACAATCCCCGCCGTCATGTGGGAGTGATCGGTTGACCGCTCGCTATCGTTGTCTCGCCCGATGCCAGCGGAAGTGGAGTGCTCAGTGGACAGGTCGACAGTGCAGCAACTGCCCGAGACGACGGCGATCCCGGTGGAGCCCGGCCGCAGCCTGGTGCAGCGCACGCTGTTCGCCGGCCCCGCGAGCTGGGTCAGCGTGGACCTGTACAGCAAGGTCAATGCCGGTGTCGCCCGCCGTCGCCGCAACGAGTTGCGGCTCGACGCGGGCGCGATCGTGCACACCAACTCGTATTTCGGCCGGTTCGAGGCGTCGTACTGGCAGCGCTGGACCACAGCGACCACGGTGCGGGTGCAGGTCACCGTTCAGGGTGACGCCGAAGGCGCGGTGCTGGTCCGCGCGTCCGACATCGGCAGCCACGAGCGCACGGTCACGGTCGCGCACGTCGAGGGCGGCGGCACGGTCACGCTGGACGCACCCATCGACAAGTTCCTCGACGGCGGCGCTATGTGGCTCGAGTTCCGGGCGGTCGACGGGACGCTGACGTTCACCGACGTGCGGTGGACGGTGGCCGAGGACGACACCGACCGGCCGGTCACGGAGCACCGTCCGACGGCGATCGCGATCTGCACGTTCAACCGTGCCGACGACTGCGCCAACACCGTCGCCTCGTTGGCCGCCGATCCCCAGGTGCTCGAGATCATCGACGCCGTCTACGTCACCGATCAGGGAACCGACGCGGTGGAGACGCGGGAGTTGTTCACCGAGACGGCGGCGAAGCTGGGCGACAAGCTGCACTACCTGCGCCAGCCGAACCTGGGCGGCGCCGGCGGGTTCAGCCGGGGCATGTTCGAGGTCACCGGCCGCGAGTCGCACGCCAACATCCTGCTGATGGACGACGACGTGCGGGTCGAACCCGAGACCGTGCTGCGGTTGACCGCGCTGGCCAACCACGCGACGTCGCCGATCCTGGTCGGCGCGCAGATGCTGTACCTCTACAACCCTGACTACCTGCTGGTGTCAGCCGAGCGGTGCAACATCGACACGCTGCATGCGGGCCTGCCCGCCGACGAGTGGTGCCTGCAGGACGAGAGCGTCATCGAGGAGGTCCAGGAGCGGCGGATCGACGCGCAGTACAACGCCTGGTGGTCGTGTCTGGTGCCGGCCGAGGTGGTCCGCGAGATCGGCCTGCCGATGCCGTACTTCTTCCAGTGGGACGACATCGAATACGGCCTGCGCGCCCGCGAGCGCGGATTCCCCACGGTGACGATGCCCGGCGCGGCGGTCTGGCACGCCGACTTCTACTGGAAGGACGGCGACGACTTCGGCCACTACTTCAGCATCCGCAACGGACTGATCACCTCGAGCCTGCGCAGCGGCTTCGACATCAAGGCGCTCAGCGGTGACCTGCGGCGCCGGGTCGGTCATGCGCTGGTCGGCATGCAGTACGGCTTCGCGTACACGACGTTGGAGGCGATCGAGGCGTTCCTCGAGGGGCCGGACGCGCTGGCCGACGGTGGCCAGGCGGCGCTGGCGCGAATCCGCCAGGAGCGCAGCAGGTTCCCGGAGACGGTCAAGCACGGGGTGGCGGAGATCCCCAACGGGGCTCCCACCCGACGTGCGGTCGGGCGACTCAAGCCGGGCAAGGAGGACCAGGTGCTGGCCAAGCGGGTCGTCCAGCAGGCCACCGGCAGGATCGAGCGCGGTCCGGTCGTGGTGCCTTATGAGGATTCGTTCTGGTGGCACGTGTCGCTGTTCGACAACGCGTACGTCACCGATGCGTCGCAGACGGGCGTGCGGGTGCGCCGTCGCGATCCGGAACTCGCCAAGGAATTGGGTAAGCGCGCGGTGCGGGTCTTCCGGCGTTTCCACGCCGAGGCGCCGGCGGTGCGCGACGCGTTCCGTGCCGCGCAGCCGCAGTTGACCAGCCGCGAGAACTGGGCGCGACTGTACGGGGTGTAGCCGGGAGGCGCTGATAGATTGGCCGGCGGTCGCGTGCCGGCCGGGCGCGTGGGGTGCGTAGGGGAGGAGATTTCGCCGTGGCCGACAAGTTGAGGCTGAGTCCGGAGGGTATTGCGCAGTGCGTCAAGGCGTGTGATGAGTTGATCGATACGTTGGATCGGCAGCTCAGCGCCACCTACAACCTGGACGCGCTCGATGGCTTCGGGCCGCTGCAGTCCGCGCAGATGCTTCGCGCTGGTTTTCTGCGCAAAGCGAGTGGAACGCCGGAATCGGCCAGGGAGCGTATCCATCAGTTCCGGGAGATCGCGGTACGGATGCGGGAGAACTTCGCCGCCGGTGGCGAGGGATTCGCGGAGACAGAGGCTGAATTCGCGTCGGCTCTGGGTAACGTCGCCAAGGGGTTGGAGGCGTGAGGACGAAAAGGCGCCTGAGCCTGGTAGTCGCGGCTGGGAGTGCGGTGCTCGCGGCGGCGTGCGCCACTCCGCACACGGGTGGGGTTTCCGCAGCGAGTTCAGTGCCGACTGCTTCGGTTCAATCGACGCTCGCGGGTGGCTCCGGGCGGTCAGAAGTTACCTTTGACCCCTGCCGCGACCTGCCTGCGGCCGTAGTCAGCGAGGCTGGCTATGACCCCCAATCAAGAGACACGCAGCAGAAGCCCTTTAATTCTGACGACGGAGAAACGTTTCTTCTGTGTGGGTTTCTTTCCGACCTGTATTCCATCGTGATCGACTCCGGAAACCGCACCGTGGCGGAGCAAAAGGCGCAGGCGTCAGGCAAGGAACTGACGCAGGTATCGATCAACGGCAGGCAGGGGCTCATCATTCACGATCCGGGCGACACCTATGCCTGCACGCTGGCCTTCTCGACTTCCTACGGAGAGATCATGCTGGCGCGGACTCTGCGTGATCCCGCAGAGAAGGCGGGGATGGATCCCTGCGGCGGCTTGCAGGACACCGCGAAGATCATTGCGTCGGCTTTGCCGAAGGGGGTTTGACCATGCCTGACAATTCAGGTCTGCAGGGACTGCTGATCCCGCCGGTTGGGCAGCAGTCGACCGGCGGTACGCCACCGCCGTTGGTTCCCGGTGTCACCGTGGCGCAACCGACGACAACGAAAGCGGCTGCTCCAGCGTCCGATGGCCTGGGTGGCCTGACGAGCATGTACCCCGGCACCTCTGCCGCTGAGCAGCAGTTGCGCCGGCTCGCGCACAACGAGACGGTGCTGACGGCGGACGCGTACGGAGCGGCAGACGACGCCTTCGTCGCCGGCTTCGAGAACTTCCAAGCATGGACGCAGGAACAGATCTTCGCTGCCGTCACTCCGATGCGCAGCACATCGATGAACAGTGTTGCCGGAGCGTGGACGCAGATCGGCTCGACGCTGGACGAGGCCTATACGACGTTCTTCACGAAGATCCAGTCGACGATCGGTGCGGAGTGGGAGGGTGACGGCGCGACCGCTGCGGCGCAGGCGGTTACGGCTTTCGCAAACTCCGGTCACAGCTTCACACAGGGGATGCGGGCGACGGCGTTGAAGATCGAGTCGGCGGCGGTGACCACCGACGCGGTGAAGGCTCAGGTGCCGGTACCCGCGACCCCTGCGGCGGACATCCTGATGATCACGAGCCCGCAGTCCGCGCAGATGATGGCGGAAGAGGAGCGCCAGCGGGCGATTCTGGCGATGCAGACGACGTACGTGCCGGGGTTCACGCAGGCAGGTACCGGTGTGCCGTTGCTCGCACCGCCACACAACGCCGTGAACGGTTTCTCCATGCCCGGCACGGCCGGCATGACCGGCGGTTCCGGCGGCGGACCGGTCGGTATCAACGGTGTGTACCAAGGTGATTCGTCTGATGGTGGCGCACCGGTGGATCCGGCCGGCGCCGGATCGGGTGCACCCGGCGCCGGTTCGGATGGTCCGGCCGACGCATATCGGGCGCCCGGACCCGGCGGTGGCGGTGATGCGGAGGGCGGCCTGCAGGACGGCTTCGGGGGCATGCCGGCCGGGACCCAGTCGGCCGGGCTGTCGCCTGCGGATTCCTTGGGGACCAACCGTTCCGGATCCGGAGGTTCCATGGGATCGCACGCCGGAGGCGCAGGTTCGCTCGGTTCGGGATCCGGCATGGGCGGTCTGGGTGTGGTGGTTCCCGGCGTGGGCGGAGGCTTCGGCGGCTCCGGCGGTGGGTACGACGGTTCGTCCGGTGGCTCGTTCGGCGGCGCCGTTCCGGGGCCGGGTTCCGGCTCGGGAGCAGGTGGTTCGACCGGACGCGGCGTCGCCGGCGGTTCGGTCGCGGAGGAACAGGCCGCCACGGCCGCGGCGAAGGCGGCGCGGTCGACGAGCAGGTCGATGGGCGCAATGCCGCACGGTGCTCGGCAGAACGGTGATGATGACGAGGAGTACCGTCCCGCAAGCTATTTGGTGTCTGCCGGTAACGGCAGCGAGCTGATCGGCGAGTTGCCTATGGTGGTGCCTGCGGTGATCGGCGCATTCGTCGAGGACGACCGGTGAGCTGGGTCCTGTCATCGGCGCAGTTCGCGTCGCTGTGGGAATCGGTGACCACGCTGGATCGGCTGCCGTACCCGGTCACCCACCGCGACACCGAACCCGATCTCACGGCCTACGAACGCGCGCAGACCGAACTCCGGCACTGGTGCGCCGGCGTCGATCCGCAGCTGCGCGCCGCGCTCGACACCGTGCAGCATCCGTCGGTGCGAGTCCAGGTGTATGCCGAGGCCGCGACCCCGATCCGGCTGCTCGGTGCCGCCCGGGCCGGCGTCGCCACGCTGATCGAGCAGGCCGCCGGACCGGACCGCGAGTTCGGCGGCGAGGTCCGCGTGTTCACCGGACCGGCACACGCGATCGCCGGGTCGATCATGCAGGCGTTACCGGCGAACCGGCCGGGACGCACGACCGCGCTGACCGCACACCACGACGAGGTACGCCGGCCCGACCGGGGCGCGGTGCTGCAGACTGTCGAATCCTCGGCCGCGACACGGCTGCGCCAACTGCTGCTGCGCGCCCGGGTCTGTACCGGATTCGTCACCGTCGAGTCGGCCGGGTCGTCGGCGACCACGCACCTGACCTGGCTCGATGTGGCGCAGGACGGCCGCTACCTGTTGCGCGGCGATGACGTCCTGCACGCGCAACCCTGCGACCCGCAACAGCTGTTCGGCGCGCTCGAGGAGGCCGTCGGGCGGTGACCAGTACGACGGACCCCACCCCGCTGAGGATCGAATCCGGTCGGCGGCATGCGGTGTGGCGGCGTGGCCGCGCGCTCGATGCGGTCACCGTCGGACTGATCGGGTTCGTCCTCGGCGTGATCGGCTCCTGGCGACCGTCGCTCTGGTACGACGAGGTGGCGACCGTGCACTCGGCGACGAGGACACTGCCGCAGCTGCACCACTTCCTCGAGAACCAAGATGCCGTGCACGGGCTCTACTACGTCGTCATGCACTTCTGGTTCGAACTGTTCGGGGCCTCACCGCTGTCGGCGCGGATCCCGAGTGCGATCGGAGTCGGAGTGGCTGCCGCGGGCGTGGTGGTTCTCGGAACTCGGCTGGGCACAAGACGATTCGGGTTGCTGTCCGGGCTGGTGTTCGTGGTGCTCCCGCGGGTCACCTGGGCGGCGGTCGAGGCGCGATCGTATGCCTGGACGATGGCCGCGGCGGTGTGGCTGACCGTGTTGTTCTGCGCTGCGATCCGCGCGACAACCGGGCGTAGCGGCTTGCTGTGCTGGCTGGGTTACGCGCTCGGCGTGACCTTTTCGACGGTGCTGTTCCTCTACAGCGCGACCCTGCTGATCGCGCACGCGCTCACCCTGTTGGTCGTGCGTGCGCCGCTGCGCACCTGGCGGCGCTGGGCGGCGGCATGCCTCGCCGGTCTGGTCGTGGCCTCGCCGCTGGTGCGGCTGATGGTGCACGAGCACGGTCAGGTCGCCTGGATCCCGGCCCTGGACCGGCACGCGGTCCGCTCCGTGCTCGGCTACCAGTGGTTCCTCGAGGCCCCGGTGTGCGCGGCGCTGGCCTGGATCCTGATGCTCGCTGCCCTGGCCTTCACCCGGCGCCGGACCCTGCCAGGCGTCCGCGTGGTCATGATCCCGTGGGCGCTGGCACCGACCGCGACGCTGGTGGCCGCATCACTGCTCTGGCGGCCGATCTACCTGGACCGTTACCTGACCTTCACGACGCCGGCGGTCGCGCTGCTGCTCGGCTGGGCGTTGCTGCAGTTCTCGGCACACGCCTGGGTGAGCCGGCTCGGGTTCGCCGTACTGGCGGCGGCCGCACTGCCGGCCTACGTCGGGCAGCGCGGTGAATACCCGAAGCCCAGCGGCATGGACTTCACCTCGGTCAACGATTACCTTGCGACGCACACCAGTCCCGGCGACTGTCTGCTGTTCGATCCGAAGCCGGCCTGGAACCCGACCTCCGCGCGACTGGCCAAGGATGCGGACCCCGGCCCGCTCGCGGGACTACGGGACCTGGAACTGGGCCGCACCGCCGCGAGCCAGGGCTCCCTCTGGGACGAGGACCTGCCGCTGGCGCAGGTGCAACAGCAGCTGCCGAGCTGCCCGACCGTCTGGTATGTCGCCGACATCGAACGTGAGGTGCCCGAACACATCCGGCACACGTCCAACGAGCAGTGGGGTCTGCCGTCGTATCACTTCGTCGACACCGACGACTACCGGCGGCTCGCCGCGCACGGCTTCCGGATCGTCGACCGCCGGGAGTTCCACGTCTCGCAGGTCGTCGAGCTGAAGCCTACGGAAGCCGCGCCCCGCTGAACGTCAGATCGTCAGCCCGACCAGGTGGCCGATCAGATAGGTGACGGCCAGCGCGACGGCGCCGCCGAGCACGATGCGGACGGTGGCGCGACCCGGTTGGGCGCCACCGAGGCGGGCGCCGACACCCCCGGTGAGGGCAAGGGCGGCGAGGACCGCGGCGAACGCGACCGGGATGCGTGCGGATGCCGGCGCGGCCAGCAGGGCCAGCAGCGGGAGCAGGGCGCCGACCGTGAACGAGATCGCCGACGAGACGGCGGCATGCCACGGGTTCGTCAGGTCGTCGGGGTCGATCCCGAGTTCGGCCTCGGCGTGGGCGGCGAACGCGTCGTGCGCGGTCAGTTCCTCGGCGACCTTCTGCGCGGTTGCGGGGGACAGGCCCTTCGCCCGATAGATCGCGGCCAGCTCGGCCAGCTCGGCTGCGGGCTCCTCGGCGAGCTCGCGTAGCTCGGTCTCCAACAGTGCGCGCTCGCTGTCGCGCTGGCTGCTGACGGAGACGTACTCGCCGAGGGCCATCGACACCGCCCCGGCGACCAGTCCGGCGATGCCCGCGGTGAGGATGGGGCCGCGCTCGGTGGTGGCCGCCGCGACGCCGATCACGATGCCGGCCACGGAGACGATCCCGTCGTTCGCGCCGAGCACACCGGCCCGAAGCCAGTTGAGCCGAGAGGACAGCCGCACCCGGTGCGTGTCGCCGGCGTGAAGCGCGTCGACCTCGACGGCGCGCCCACCGGGCACGCGGGAGTCCAGATCACTCATGCCCATCACGGTAACGGGGAAGATCATCTGCCACCAGCAATGAAAGGCTCGCCGAAGTTAGGTAATGCGTTCTATACCAAGGGATCCCACACCTAATATTGTGTCTGCCCGAACCGGACGCCGTGGGCGCGGACGGAGCCTGTCGAGCGATCCGGGCCGCGAGCCTGGTGCCCGTCGGGCGGTATCGGTGGTTCGATGGACGGAGATCCGAGCGCTCGGCGCCGCCAGTGCCTGGTGATGCGGAGGAGGTGTGCGCCATGTCCGATGCCGATCGTCCGGGGGTTCGCGCGCGCCGTCCCTTGCCGACGACGCAGCGGCACAAGTCCCCGCGGGTGGCGTTGCGCGTCGTGGTGGCGCTCTGCGCCGTGGCCTCGCTCGTCATCACCGGGCTGGCCTGGGCGGCCTATCACAATCTCACCGCCGGGCTGATCACGTCGCACGCGCTGTTCGGCGGTCCGACCTCGTCCAACGGGGACCAGAACATCCTGATCATGGGCCTGGACAGCCGGCTGGACGAGAAAGGCAATCCGCTGCCCCAGCAGATGTACGACGCGCTGCACGCGGGCGACGAGAGCAACGGCGGATACAACGCGAATGTGCTGATCCTGCTGCACGTTCCGGGCGACGGCTCGAAGGCCACCGCGATCTCCATACCTCGCGACGATTACGTCTCGCTGTCGGGTTGCCCGGACGGGCAGTGCAAGGGAAAGATCAAGCAGGCCTACGGCCTTGCGGTAGATCAGGCGCGCCGCACGCTCTCCGCGCAGGGGGTGACCGATCCGCAGCAGTTGGAGCAACAGTCGCGCGAGGCCGGCCGTAAGGCCGAGATCGCCACTGTCAGACAGTTCCTCGGCGACGTCCCGATCGACCACTTCGTCGAGATCACCCTGGCCGCCTTCTTCCAGATCGCGCAGGTCGTGCAGCCGATCCAGGTGTGCCTGAATGAGGACACCTCCGACAGCTACTCAGGCGCGAACTTCCACAAGGGGCTGCAGGAGATCGACGCCTCGCAGGCGATGGCATTCGTGCGCCAGCGCCGCGACCCGAATTCGGACCTGAACTTCACCGACCTCGACCGCGACCGCCGCCAGCAGGCGTTCATCGTGTCGCTTGCGCACAAGCTGCAGAGCAGCGGCACCTTGACCGATCCGGCCCAGCTGACCTCCATCCTCGACGTGGCCAAGCAGAACATGGCGGTCGACTCCGGGCTCGACCTGGTCTCCTTCGCTCGGAAGGCATCGGCCCTGACCAGCGGAAACATCACGTTCTTCACGCTGCCGATCCAGCGGTTCGGGCAGGACGCGAACGGCGAGGACGTCAACATCGTGAACACAGCTCAGATCCACGCGATCGTCGCGCAACTCCTCGGTGTACCGGAGGGCACGCCGACATCGACACGGACACCGACCCCCTCGCCGACGCCACCGGTGCCGACCTCGGTGGCGGGTGCCGAAGGCGTCGTGCTCGACGTCGTCAACGGCTCCGGGCGCAACGGACTGGCCGGCGAGCTCGAGGCCGACCTGTCGGCGCTGGGCTTCACCCAGGGATCAGCGTCCACCGGGGCGGTGCGTGCCGGCACGGCCGTCGACTACGGCCAGGGCGCTGAGCAACCCGCGCAACAGCTCGCGAAGCTCCTCGGCATCGACGCCTCCGCGGCACCGGAGTCGGCCGTGCCCGCCGGTACCGTCCGGTTGACGGTCGGTACCGACTTCGGCATGCCACCCGGGCTCGGAGGTGACTCAGGCGGTGACACTGTCAGTGGCACAGCAGGATCGGATTCAAACGACCCGGTCGGGACCGACTCCTCGGATCCGTCGACGGCGCCCTCCCCGGTCGCGCCGGTGTCGGCCACCGGATCCGGCGATCAGGCCCCGGGCCCCACGGACCTGACACAGCTCGGCGGCACCGGAATCCCCTGTGTTAAGTAGTGGGAAGACGAGTATCGGTCGAATGAAATGTATTGCGGGTCAAGGTGATGTACTCGTAAAGATCACGTAAGGACGAGTGTGTTCGCATCGTTTTCGATTTGACACGACGCGCGAACACGCTCACTATTTTCAGGCAAGCACCTCGCTAGGTGAGGCTCCTGCACGAACACAGGCCACTGATCTGACGACGTCGAGAGACGCCCAAGGTTAGGACAGGTCTCCCCGGATTAAGGGGTGACCCGAAGTGGCTTCCCGCCAAGGGATCACGTCGTGCAGTGCCGAAACTCTGACGAGAGGGGTGCCCGCCCGGGAATCTGAATCCGGGCGCCTCCCCGTGTGCATCGACACGACGCCCGCGTGCGTCTCGGCTGCGAGGAGGTGGGGAACACGATGAGTGGCGATAGTCCTTATCCGAGTATCGAATTGTTCCCACTCGGTCGCGGCCCGGTGCCGGCCCTCCGATCCTGAACGCAGCGTGATGCGCGGGGTGTGTCCTCGTCGCATCGCGTCGCCGTGGTCAGGTGACGGCTGATCGGCCTGCCGCGACCTTCCCCGTGAGGAGAAGCATCATGGCCTTCGTTCTGTCCCGTCGTGTCCACAACCCGGTCGCATTGTTGTCGATCACGGTGTGCCGCAATCACTTGCGACGTATCCGGGCTCGTCGCAACCTGACTCCGCAGGAGCGTGCGAACCTGCGTGCGGCGTGCGCGCCGACCGCAATCGTCGCGGCCTCCCTCGGCGGCGGTACGCACTGGTGAATGCCCGGGTCGGGCCGTCCGCGACCGTCGCTGCGACGGTCGCGGTGGTCTCGGGCATTCTGTTCGTCCAGGACCGGAGCACCCCGCCCGCGACCGCCCCGGCGCGATGAGCACGGGACGGGACGGGACGGCCTCGGCCGCCGAAGACGAAAGCGGTAGCGGAGCGTCGACCGCCAGGAAGCTGACAGGTTCCGGATCTAAGGTGAGCCTGCCCAAATCACTTCCCGAGAGGCGGCCAGGATGCTGGACACCGCACCGCGCCGGACCCCGCGCCGGGTGACACCCAAGACCGCGCTGCTGATGTGGCTGGCGACCGCCGGACCGGGCCTGGCGGTCATGCTCGCCGACACCGACGCCGGCAGCCTGATCACCGCCGCGCAGAGCGGCGCCACCTGGGGGTACTCGCTGCTGCTCGCGCAGCTCGTGCTGATCCCCATCGTGTTCGTGGTGCAGGAACTGACCGTTCGGCTCGGGCTGGTCACCGGCAAGGGGCACGGCGAGCTGATCCGGGAACGGTTCGGCACCGGGTGGGCGTGGCTGTCGGTGTCGACGCTGGTGCTCGCGTGCGCGGGAGCGATCGTCACCGAGATGAGCGGCATAGCGGGCGTCGGGATGATGTGGGGCCTCCCGAAGTGGGTGGGCACACTCGCGGTGGTCGCGTTCCTCGCGATCATGGTCGTCACCGGCAGCTACCGCCGCGTCGAGCGGGTCGCCATCGCCGTCGGCCTGTTCGAGCTGGTGTTCCTGGTGACGATGTTCCTGGCCGGTCCCGATCCGCACCAGATCGTGCGGGGTCTGGCCACATTCCCGATCGGCAACTCCGACTACATGTTCCTGATCGCCGCGAACATCGGCGCGGTGGTCATGCCGTGGATGATCTTCTATCAGCAGTCCGCGGTGGTGGACAAGGGACTGACCGTCAAGCATCTGCGCATCGCCCGCTGGGACACCGCGGTCGGGTCGGTCATCACCCAGCTGGTCATGGTAGGGATGCTGGTCACCGTCGCGGCCACGCTGTGGGCGCACGGTCAACAGAACGCGAGCCTGAACACCGTGCAGGACATCTCGGACGCGATTACCCCACACCTCGGCGACTTCGCCGGCCGCGTGCTGTTCTCCCTCGGGATGGTCGGCGCCTCGCTGATCGCCGCGATCGTCGCCAGCCTGACCGCCGCGTGGGGGCTCGGCGAGGTCACCGGCTACAAGCGTTCGCTCGAGCATTCGCCGCGCGAGGCGCCGTGGTTCTACGCGGTGTTCTTCGTCGTGATCCTCGCCGGCGCGATGATCGTGCTGTCGGGCGTCAACCTGATCCAGCTCAATTTGTGGGTGCAGGTGATGAACGCGCTGCTGCTGCCCACGGTGCTGACGTTCCTCTACCTGCTCGCCCGCAAGGCGCTGTCCGGCCGGTTCCGGCTGGCCGGCGCGTACCGGTGGATCGTGCTCGCGATCATCGCGGCGACCGCGGGGCTCGGCGTCTACTCCGCGGTGATGGGCATCCTCGGGACCTGAGGTCGCTCGAGAAGCCTGGGGGCGTCCGAAGAGCTAGGGCCGCTCGAACCGTTCCCGGCGGCCCAGGCCGCGCAGTCGCATCCACTCCCGGAATCCGCGCGGATCACGTTGCTGGACAAGGAAGAACCAGCCGAACCGGGCGTACTCCTGGGGGAGCAGCTTGCGCATCCCGGGCTGTGCCATCAGGTAGCCGCGGTTGCGATAGGTGAAGAACCGCTTGGTGTCGTTGTCCGGGTACTGGGTGTGCATCCGGCCGCCGAGGATCGGCTTGAACTCGTCCGCGCCGTTCGGGTGCAGGTAGGCCGTGGTCAGGCAGGTGCCGAACGGCAGACCCGAGCGGACCAGTCGGCGGTGCACCTCGACCTCGTCGCCGCGGACGAACAGGCGCAGGTCCGGCACGCCGACCGCGTCGATCGACTCGGCGCGGAACAGTGCGCCGTTGAACAGCGACGCGATGCCGGGCAGCAGGTCGTCGCCCGACCCTTCGGTGTGCAGTTCCGAGCGCCGCCGGCGCCAGACGGTCCCGCGGCGCAGCGGAAACGCCAGCCGGTCCGGGTCGTCGATGTCGCAGACCACCGGCGAGACCTCCGACAGTCCGTGCCGCGCAGCGCAATCCAGCAGCGTGGCGAGCACCTCGGGGCCCTCGGGCCGGCCGTCGTCGTCGGCCAGCCACACCCAGTCCGCGCCGAGCGAGAGCGCGTAGAGCATGCCCAGCGCGAAACCGCCTGCGCCGCCGAGGTTGTGGCGCGAGCCGAGGTAGCTGGTCGGCACCGGGAAGGCCTCGACCAGCGCCTTGACCTCGGGCTCGTCGGCGTTGTCGACGACCACCAGGTGGTCGACCGGCCGCGACTGTCCGGCCAGCACCTTGAGCGACTGTTCGAGCAGTTCGCGCCGCTTGTGGGTGACGACGACCGCGACGACCCGGTCAGGCTGGACCTCGTCAGGCACGGTCACCGGTCTCCGCGAGCACCCGGCGCACGTGTGCGGCGGCGTCGGGACCCTCGTAAGCGCCGACGACCTCGTCGATGCTGCTGTGCATCCGGATGGTGCCGTGGTCGATCCACATCGCCGAGTCGCACAACTGGGCGAGGAACTCGTTGGAGTGGCTGGCGAACACCAGGATCCCGGAGCGCTTGACCAACTCCTGCAGGCGGATCCGCGCCTTCTTCATGAACTCCGCGTCGACTGCGCCGATACCCTCGTCGAGCAGCAGGATCTCCGGGTCGATGCTGGTGACCACGCCCATCGCCAGGCGCACCCGCATGCCGGTCGAATAGGTGCGCAGCGGCATGTGCAGGTACTCGCCGAGCTCGGTGAAGTCCGCGATCTCGTCGATCTTGGCCTGCATCTGCTTGCGGGTCATGCCCAGGAACAGTCCGCGGATGATGATGTTCTCGAAGCCGGAGATCTCCGGGTCCATGCCGACGCCGAGGTCGAAGACCGGCGCGACCCGGCCCCGCACGACCGCACTGCCGCGGGTCGGTTCGTAGATCCCCGACAGCAACCGCAGCAGCGTCGACTTGCCCGCGCCGTTGTGCCCGACCAGGCCGATCCGGTCGCCCTCCTTGAGTGAGAGCGTGATGTCGCGCAGCGCCTCGACCACGACGGTGTTCGAGTCGGTGCGGCCGATGGCGCCGCCGGCCTTGCCCAGGAACGCCTTCTTCAGCGAGCGGGACTTGGCGTCGAAGATGGGGAAGTCGACGCACGCCTGGTACGTGTCGATGCTGACGGTCGATGTCATGTGAGCCTCACACCCAATAGGGCACGCGGGCCCGGTAGTTGCGCAGCGCCAGCAGGGCCAGCGCCCAGCCGACGACCGTGCAGCCGATGACGATGTACCAGTGGTACGCCTGCTGCGGCTCGCCGAGCATCGGCGCGCGGATGATGTCGAGATAGTGGTACAGCGGGTTGATCTCGGCCAGCTTCGCGCGGTCGGCCGCCTTGCCGCCGCGGTCGGTGATCACCTTGGTGGTCCACACGATCGGGGTCACGTAGAACAGCAACTGCACCATGCTGTTCAGCAGCGGGGCGATGTCGCGGTAGCGCGTGGCGAAGATGCCGAACAGCAGCGACGCCCACACCCCGTTGAGAACCAGCAGCGCGAGCGCCGGGATCGCCATCAGCGAACTCCACGACAGGTGGTGGCTGCCCAGGAACACCAGGATCAGGATGACGTAGATGATCAGGTTGTGCGCGAACAGCAGCAGTTGCCGCCACACCAACCGGTACACGTGCACACTCAGCGCCGACGGCAACTGTTTGATCAGGCCCTCATTGGCGATGAACACCTCGGAGCCCTCGAGGATGCAGCCCTGGATCAGCGTCCAGATGATCAGCCCGACCGTCAGGTACGGCAGGAAGTACGACATCTGCTGGTCGAGGATCACCGAGTAGAGCAGGCCCAACGCCAGCGCCATGACGCCGGTCGCGATGGTGATCCAGAACGGGCCGAGCACCGAGCGGCGGTACTTCTGCTTGATGTCCTGCCATCCGAGGTGCAGCCACAGCTCGCGCTGCTGCCACCCGTCACGCAGGTCCTGGAAGGCCCGCTTGAACGTCCGCGAATCCGACACGACGGGCCGCTGCTCGGCGACGGCAGGGCTCACATCAGCTGACACGGACGCCAAGAGTACCGGTCTAGAGGTACTGCCCCGTCCCGCCCATCGGGTTCACCGGACCGTCCTGCGGCGATCCGGGACCTTGCGGCAGTGCGTGTCGCATCTGCTCGAGTTGCGCCCGTGCCGCCATCTGCTGCGCGAACAGTGCCGTCTGGATGCCGTGGAACAGGCCTTCGAGCCAGCCGACGAGCTGAGCCTGCGCGATGCGCAGTTCGGCATCCGAGGGCACGGCGTCCTCGCTGAACGGCAGCGCGAGCCGCTCGAGCTCCTCCCGCAGTTCCGGGGCCAGGCCCTGTTCGAGCTCGTGGATCGAGGACTGGTGGATCGTGCGCAGCCGCGTGCGGCTGGCGTCGTCGAGCGGGGCCGCCCGCACCTCCTCCAGCAGCTGCTTGATCATGGTGCCGATCCGCATCACCTTGGCCGGCTGCTCGACCATGTCCGCGAGCGAGTTGTCGGTCGTCTCGTCGCCCGTCGCGGCGCCACCGGGTACCTGGCTCGCGGGGATCGCCACCGGTTGCCCGTTGGGGCCGATGACCACGACTTGCTCGTTCTCGGAATCCGCCATGGGGCCATTCTGCCGCCTACCGGTCGGCGCTGCGCGCGATGGCGCGGCCGCGGCCCGACGGACCCGGCGCGGCGGCGTCGTGTCGATACCCGGGTGGGGACCACGGCGGCCGCTCGGGCAACGGGGACGTGGATCACAGTCGGTAACACGGGGCACCTACTCTGTACGGCATGGTCTACGACGTCTGGCGGGTGAGGGGGCTCTTCCCGTCTTTGGGGGACGGCTGGATCCACCTCGATCCCCAGGCCGGGATGCAGATTCCGGACACGGTCGCCACCACGGTGTCGACGGCCTTCCGGGCATCGGTCTCGGCTCCGTCGGGGCCTTATCCGTCGGCGCGACGGAGCGCCGCGATCCTCGACGCGGCGCGTGCCGCGGTCGCCGACGTGGTCGGCGCCGACCCGGCGGGCGTGGTGCTCGGGCCGAACCGGTCGATGCTGCTGTCGGTGCTCGCTGAATCGATGCACCGCAGGCTGGGCATCGGGACCGAGGTGGTGCTGTCGCGTCTGGACGAGGAGTCCAACGTCTCGCCGTGGGTGCGCGCGGCCGACCTCTACGGCGCCCAGGTCCAGTGGGCCGAGGTGGACATCGAGACCTGTGAGCTGCCCGCCTGGCAGTACGGCGACCTGATCGGGCCGTCGACCAGGCTCGTCGCGGTGACCGCGGCCTCGGCGACCGTCGGCGTCGTGCCGGATGTGCCGGCGATCGCGAAGCTCGCCCACGAGGTCGGGGCGCTGGTCGTCGTGGACGCCGCCGCGGTGGCGCCGTACCGGCCGCTGGACATCGACGAACTCGGGGCCGACGTGCTCGTGCTCAACTCGGCATCGTGGGGCGGTCCGACGCTGGGCGCACTGGTCTTCCGCGACCCGCACCAGCTCGACCGGCTGCGCTCGCTGTCGCTGGACCCGCACGCGCGCGGGCCGGCGCGGCTCGAGGTGGGTGAGCACCAGTACGCGCTGCTGGCCGGGCTGGTGACCTCGGTCGAATACCTGGCCGGGCTGGACGAGTCGGCGACCGGCAGCCGGCGTGAGCGGCTGGTCAAGTCGCTGGCCGCGCTGCACACCCACCACGAGCCGCTGCTCGAACAGTTGCTCTCGGCGTTGCGCGCGCTGCCGTCGGTGATGGTGCTCGGCGGCACGGAGCAGCGTGTGCCGGCGCTCAGCTTCACCGTCGCCGGGGTCCCTGCCGTCGACGTCGTGCAGCGGCTGGCGGACAACGGGATCTGCGCGCTCAGCTCGACCCGGTCGGTCAACCGGCTACTGGACGCCATCGGCGTCACCGAGGTCGGCGGTGCGGTGACCATCGGTCTCGGCCACTACACGACCGCCTACGAGATCGACCAGCTGGTGCGGGTCGTCGCCTCGCTGACGTAATCCGTCGCCTCGGTGACGTAGTCGGGCGGGTCAGTTGCGCACGACCAGCACGATCTTGCCGACGACCTCACCCGAGTCGAGCAGCCGGTGCGCTGCGGCGGCCTCGGCGACCGGCAGTTCCGCGTGCACGACCGGCTGGACCAGGCCCTCGGAGATCAGCGGCCAGACCCGGTCGACGACGGCACCCGCGATCTCCGCCTTGCCGGACGGCCCGATTCGTGGACGGGTGCGCAGGCCGGTCGCGAGTACACGGGCACGCTTGGCCATCAGCGCCGACAGGTCGAGCTCGGCGGTGCGGCCGCCCTGCATGCCGATGATCACCAGCTGACCGTCGGGTGCCAATGCGTCGAGGTTCCGGGCGAGATACTTCGCGCCCATGTTGTCGAGGATCAGGTCCGCGCCCGGACGCGCCGAACCGGCGGTCGCCGCCTTGATCGCCTCGACGAAGTCCTCGGTGCGGTAGTTGACGGTGATCTCGGCGCCGAGTTCGCGGCAGCGCGCCAGCTTCTCGTCGGAGCCGGCGGTGACCGCCACCCGGACCCCCAGTGCGGTGGCCACCTGGATCGCGTGGGTCCCGATGCCGCCGGCGCCGCCGTGCACCAGCAGGAGTTGTCCCGATCGCATACCCGCAGCCATGACCAGGTTCGACCAGACCGTGCACGCCACCTCCGGCAGCGACGCCGCCACGTGGAGGTCGAGCCCGGCCGGGATCGGCATCAGTTGGGTCACCGGGACCGCGACCCGCTCGGCGTAGCCGCCGCCGGCGACCAGCGCGCACACCCGGTCGCCGACATGCCAGCGCGTCACGCCGGCACCGAGTTCGCTGATCACCCCCGAGCATTCGAGGCCCAGGATCTCGCTTTCGCCCGGCGGGGGCGGATAGAAGCCGAGGCGCTGCATCACGTCGGCGCGGTTGACCGCGGTCGCGGCCACGTCGACGATCACCTCGCCCGGTCCGGGACTCGGGTCGGGTTGCTCGCTCCAGCTCATCACATCCGGATCGCCGAAGCCGGACAGCGTGATCGCGTACATGCCTCCCGACGCTAGTACGGGTGTGGCCGTCGTGGGGATCGTGTGCCCGCTGCCTGCCCGTAGGCGGTGCGTCGCCGCAGGTCGGCCCGCCCTGTCGCCTGTCGACGAGTTGTACGAGCGCCCAACCAAGATCGGATGGGGGTTGATAGACGCCGGTCTAGAATATTTCTGTGACTGAGGTAGCTGTCGGGGGTGCCGGGGACCACGAGGTCGTGAACGATCGCCTCGAAGTCGAGTGGCTCGCGTCTGGTGAGCAGCGGGCGTGGCGCGCCTTCATCGAGGGGAGCCAGCGCCTGTTCGAGGTGCTCAACCGCGCGTTGGTGGACAAGCACGGGCTCTCCATGGACGACTATCGGATTCTGGTGATGCTCTCGGAGTCGCCGAACGGGTCGCTGCGGATGAGCGAGCTGGCCGACGGCGTGGTCGCCTCGCGCAGCAAGCTGACCCACCAGATCCGGCGGATGGAGGGCGAGAACCTGGTGGCCCGCGGGGGCTGTGATTCCGATCGGCGCGGGGTCAATGCGGTCATCACGGACGTCGGGCGTGATCGGCTGGCCGCGGCGGCCCCCGATCACGTCGCCGATGTGCGCCGCTACATGGTCGACGCGCTGACGCCCGATCAGTTGCGCACCGTCGCCGAGGTCTTCGAGAAGGTCAACGCGGCGGCGTCAGGCAACGGTTGAAGGTGCGGCGCCCGTGCCGCCACTGTGTAGGATTCGGCACGGAAGCGTGGCAGAGCGGCCGAATGCACTCGCCTTGAAAGCGAGCTTGGGTAACACCAACGGGGGTTCAAATCCCTCCGCTTCCGCCACAGCCCGTCGCCTGCTGTTGCAGGTGGCGGGCTCTTTTGTGTGGTTGGTTTGCGTCGCGGCCGTCGCTGCAGGCTCACCCGGTCAGCAGGCAACCCCATGTCGTCGTGGCGGATTCGCCGGGTTCGAGGCGGATGAGCCGGTCGCCGGTGGCGAAGGCGTTCGCCGGGGCGGTCATCGGCTCGGCCGCAAGCCCCGCACGCCGACGCCCGTCGGCGAGGGTGTGCGCCGTGTAGACCTGCAGGACCGGGAAGCTCTCGTCGACCCACACCGCCGCGGTGCGTCCGTCCCCGCCTGTCAACCTGACCCAGGCGCGGCCGTCGTCGTCGCGGGCGAGGTCGGTGAAGCCGTCGTCGAGCGCCGTCGCGCCGAGCCGGCGAGATCGCCGGAAGTCGTGGTCCGACTCCGCGACAGTGGTTGTGCCGGTGGGTAATCCCCGGTCGGGGTCGGTTGTGATCCGGGCGCCGGCGGTGATCTGCAGCAGGCACGCGTCGATCGCTCCCCGGCCCGGCGAGAGGTACGGGTGTTGCCCGTGCGCATACGGGCAGGTCCGCTCGCCCCGGTTGGTCGCGGTGGTCCGCACGGTCAGTCCGCCGTCGTCGAGCGTGTAGGTCGCCGACACCTCCAGCAGGAACGGGTAACCGGTCATCGGATTGAGCGCCGTCGTCATCGTCACCGAGTGCTCGACGTGCTCGACCGCCGCCCAGTTCCGCCACCGCAGCAGCCCGTGGATCGCATTGCCGGTGGCCGGCTCCGTCAATGCCAGTTGGTGCTCGACACCGTCGAATCGGTATCGCCCGTCCGCGATCCGGTTCGGCCAGGGGATCAGCGGCGCGCCGTGCGCACCGTCGCAGACCGCGTCGAGAGCGTAGGGGTGGAGCACGTCCCGGGTCCCCACGGCGTAGTCGCGGATCCCGCCGCCCACCTCGACGATCGTGGCGCGCTGGTCGCCGTGGGAGATCTCGTACTGGTGGCCGGACGGGACGACGGTCATGGCGTGGTCACCCCTGGTGGGCTGCGCGGTCGGTGGTCGCGAACGCGAGGAACGCGTCGTTCTCGTGGGGATCGCCGATGGTGACCCGCACGCCGTCGGCGGCGTACGGCCGCAACAGCACACCGGCCTCGGTCGACCGTGCCGAGAAGTCTTGGGTCTCTTCGCCGAGCGGCAGCCACACGAAGTTCGCCTCGCTGGATGGAACCTCGTAGCCGGCGGCGATCAGCGCGTCCCGGACGCGCGCCCGCTCCGCGACGACCGCGTCTGTGCGGTCGAGCAACTCGTGCTGGGCGTCCAGGCAGGCCACCGCGGCGGCCTGCGCGAGTGAGCTGACGCTGAACGGCACATAGACGACCCGCATGGCCTTGATCACCGACGGGTCGCCGACCGCGTAGCCGACGCGCACGCCGGCGAGCCCGTACGCCTTCGAGAAGGTGCGCAGCACGACGACGTTCGGGTGCGAGCGGGCGATCTCGACGCCGTCCGGGATCTCGTCGAGCTGGTCGCCGGGGCGCATGTACTCGAAGTACGCCTCGTCCAGCGCGACCGCGATGTGGTCCGGGACGCGGTCGAGGAAGGCCTCGATCTCGGCGCGGCCTACGGCGGTGCCGGTCGGGTTGTTCGGGTTGCAGATGATGATCAGACGGGTGCGGTCGGTGACCGCGTCGGCCATCGCGTCGAGGTCGTGCCGGTGATCGGCGGTCAGCGGCACCTGGACCGGAACCGCGCCGACCGCCTGGGTGGTCACCGGGTAGACCTCGAAGGAGCGCCACGCGAAGACGACCTCGTCGCCTGCGTTGCAGGTGGCCTGCATGAGCTGCTGGATCAGGCTCACCGATCCGCAGCCGGCCGCGATCTGGTCGGTCGAGACATCCAGGTGCTCGCCGAGTGAGCGGCTCAGCTCGACCCATCCGTTGTCGGGGTAGCGGTTGGCGGTCTCGACCGCCTCCGCGATGGCCTTGGCGACGCTGGGCAGCGGTCCGGCGGTGGTCTCGTTGCTGGCGAGCTTGATCGCGCCCGGCACCGACTTGCCCGGAACGTAGGCGGGCAGTGAATCGAGCTCGGGGCGCGTGTACGGCTTCATGGGTTCCCAGTATGTCGTGTCGGCCCCGCTCTCGGTGGCGCACCCGGGTCAGATCGTGGCCGATCACCGGCGAGTCGGTGTCCGGATCGGTCCGGTAGCGGGTCGATGGACCATCTGACCAGCCGTTTTGCCGAATCGGCCGATCGATGTGTAGTGTTTCCGTTCGGCGGCTCGCAAGGGCCTGAGGAGGCGTGCCAGAGCGGCCGAATGGGACTCACTGCTAATGAGTTGTCCCTTCACAGGGACCGGAGGTTCAAATCCTCTCGCCTCCGCCATCCGGTGCAGGTCACCGGACGCCGACTTCGGTCGGCACAACCGAATATGCGCCCGTAGCTCAACGGATAGAGCATCTGACTACGGATCAGAAGGTTAGGGGTTCGAATCCCTTCGGGCGCACACAGGAGAGCAGGTCCCGGGCAATGCGCCCGGGGCCTGCTTTCGTCTTGTGGTGCGGTCGGCGTCCGGTGGCTCGAACCGTGGATCCGGTCGCTCGGGCGGCCGCGGCCCGTTCGCGTCCTAGTCTGGTCACACGCGAGATCTGGTCCCACGCGAGCGGGAGGAGGCCGGTGTGGCCGCGACCGTGTACACCGTCGGGCATTCCACGCACCCGATCGCCGAGTTCCTTGCGATCTTGCGGGCTTACGGCATCGAGACCCTGGCGGACGTGCGGACCATCCCCAGGTCCCGGCACAATCCGCAGTTCGCGCAGGACGGACTGCCGGCGTCGCTTCGGGAGGAGGGGATCGTCTACCGGCGCATCGACGATCTCGGTGGACTGCGCCACACGCGCAAGGATTCGGTGAACACGGGCTGGCGCAACACTTCCTTCCGTGGATACGCCGACTACATGCAGACCGAGGGCTTCGCGCGCGGCGTCGCCGAGTTGGAGGCCATCGCGGCCGAGTCGGTCACCGCCATCATGTGCGCCGAGGCGGTGCCGTGGCGGTGTCACCGGTCGATGATCGGCGACGCATTGCTGGTGCGCGGCCACTGCGTGCTCGACATCTACAGCGCGACTCAGGCGAAACCGGAGAGGCTGACCTCCTTCGCCTCCGTCGACGGCACCACGATCACGTATCCGCCCGAGCAGTAGGGCACTTGCAACCTGCGCACCTCACATGCCGCCGGCGTACCTCGCACGGTGCCGGGGTCATGCGAAGTACACGCGGGGTGTGTGAGGTGCGCGGGTGGCGGCTCGCGGCGCCGACAGGTTCGGTCGGGACGCGTTTCACGCCGCGACCGGAGCGGCCTCCTCGTCCCTCGGCACGCCCGCAGGGTGGTCGGTGGTGATGAGCGCGAAGGACACCGCGGCGGCCAGCAGGACGGCGCCGACGCCCCACCAGATCCCGGTCGAGAAGCCGTGCACCATCGCCTCCATGTGCAGCATCCGCCCGGCGGCCGGCGAGGTGATCAGATGCGCGTGGACGGTGAGGTATGACGCGGTCGCGGTGGTGGCGATCGTGTTCAGCAGCGCGGTGCCGATCGCCCCGCCGATCTGCTGCGAGGTGTTGACCATTGCGGAGGCGACGCCGGCGTCCTGCTCGTCGATGCCGTGGGTGGCCAGGTTGATGGCGGGCATGAACGCCGTGCCGAGTCCGACGCCCATGAGGAACAGTCCGGGCAGCACGACCTCCGCATAGGAACTGTCCACCCGGATCTGCGCCAGGATCGCGAGTCCGCCCGCGGCGACCAGCAGTCCGGGCGTCATCAGCACGCGCGGCGCGACCCGGGTGGTCAGGCGGGCACCGATCTGCGTCGAGCCGATCATCATGCCGACCACCATCGGCAGGAAGGCCACACCGGCGACGACCGGGCTGTAGCGCAGCACCACCTGGAGGTAGAACGTCATGAAGAGGAACAGCCCGAACATGCCGATGACCGCCAGTCCCAACGACAGGAACGCGCCACCGCGGTTGCGCTCCAACACGACTCGCAAAGGCAGCAGCGGCGCCGGCGCGCGGGTCTGCCAGTAGGCGAATGCGCCCAGCAGCACCGCCGATGCGATCAGCACGGCAACGGTCCCGGTGTCGCTCCACCCGTCGGTCGCGGCCCTGCTGAACCCGAACACCAGCGCGGCCAGGCCCGCACTGGCGAGGGTTGCGCCGACCACGTCGAGCCGACGGTGACCGGCCCCGGTACGGGGCTCACGCACCACCGTCACCGCGCCGACCACCGCGACGGCGGCGAACGCGACGTTGATGTACAGCGTCCAGCGCCAGTTCAGGTATTCGGTCAGCACGCCGCCGAGGATGAGGCCGATCGCGGCGCCGCCGCCGACGATGGCCCCGAACACGCCGAAAGCCTTTGCGCGCTCACGAGGTTCGGTGAAGGTGACGGTCAGCAGCGACAAGGCCGCGGGAGCCAGCAATGCGCCGAACATGCCCTGCACGGCGCGGGCGCCCATCAGCATGCCGGTGCTCAGCGCCGCCCCGCCCAGCGCGGACGCCGCAGCGAAGCCGATCAGCCCGACGATGAACGTGCGCCGCCGACCCCACATGTCGGCGATGCGCCCGCCGAGCAGCAGCAGGCCGCCGAAGGCCAGGGCGTATGCCGTGATGACCCACTGCTTGTTGGCATCGGAGAAGCCCAGATCGGCCTGCGCGTGCGGCAGTGCGATGTTCACGACCGTCCCGTCCAGCACGACCATCAACTGCGCCAGGCAGATGAACGCGAGCGACCGCCACCGACGCGGATCTGGTGGGGTCCCCGATGAAGTTGGATCCACCCGGACTTCTGGAGCCTGACGATCGGTCATGACGATGACCACCTGATGATCGAGGGATGCCGGTCGAGCGCGTCGCCGACCATATCGGACGGTCGCGTTCTCTATTTCGGTAGCGTAGAACCGCCCGGTAGGAAACGCAACCGTGCACTAACCTGGAATCGGATCGGGAGAAGCGAGGTCGCGGTGAGCGTCACGGAACCGGCCGCCCCCGGCGCGGGCACACGGCGCAAGCGCGGTGCGGTCCTGGAGGACACCATCCGCTCGGCCGCGTATGCGGAGTTGTGCGACGTCGGCTACGCCGCCTTCACGGTCGAGGGTGTCGCGGCGCGCGCCCGGACCGGCAAGGCGAGCATCTACCGCCGCTGGCCCACCCGGCAGGAACTCGTCCTCGACGCGTTGTGCGCCGAGTTGCCGACCCCGGCGCAGTGCGGACTCGAAGTCGAGTTCGACGACTCGGTCGCGACGGCGGAGGCGCTCCGGCGCGTCGCGATGGTCATCAGTGCGGTCCTGGCGAGTCCCGCGGGCGCCGCCATGCGGGCGGTCAAACTCGAATCCGCCTCGGACCCGGACCTCGCGCGGGTGGTGGACGAGAGGTTCCAGGCTCCGCGCCGGGCGGTACTGCTCGCGCTCCTGCGGCGCGGGGTCGACCGTGGCGAGGTGCGTGAGGGTGCGGCGACCCAGTTGGTGGCCGACGTGCTGCCCGCGATGCTGCTGCACCGGATGCTGTTGCAGAACGAACCGGTCACCGGGCAGGACGTCGCAGAGATCGTCGAACAGGTGCTGATCCCGCTGGTCGCCGCACGCTGAGCGCGGCGAACACCGGCTGAACAGAAGGTTTCCTGGGAGAAACCTCGATGCGGCCCGCAGGGGTGACCGCTGGGGCACACTGGGGTGATGCTGTCGCCTGCGGTGACGGGGAGCTGACGCGATGGGGCCGTTGGGCATGTCCACCGCGTTGTCGTCGTTCGCAGCCATCGGGTCGACCGCTGTCCGGGCGGGTTTCACCGCCACCGCCATCGGCGCCGGGACCGTGATGGCGCTGACCGATCCCGCCGTGCACGCCGGACGCAGTGCCTTCGACGGCGCCCGGACACTGGTCGGGCAGGGGCCGGCGCTCGCATGGTCCGCTCGCGGCCGGCTGCACCTCGACCTCGAGCCGATGGTGCCGTTCCACCAACTCTCCAGGCACACCGCCGATATCGAGGACGCGGTCCGAGCGCTCCCCGGCGTCACGGTCGCGCACGTCGAGGGGACGCTGGGCCGGATCGTCGTCGAGCACGAGTCCGGTCTCGACGTCGAGGAGGTCCGGCGGGCGATCCGGGAGGCGACGACGCGGTTGCGACAAGGACCCGCCGCCCTCGCGCCCGCTGATCGTGAGGCGGACGAACGTGCGCGCGCTGCGCTCCGAGCGGCGAAACGTGCTGTACCGGTGGCCGATCCGGGAGACCTGCTGGCCATTGTCGTACCCGCGGTGATCGCCGCGTTGGACGTGGCGGCGGTGGCGGTCTCGTTGGCGACCGGATTCGGTCGGGTACCGGCCGCACCGCGTGCGGCCCGCGCGGCCGCCGCGGTGGTCCACCATCAGCCGAGAGTTGTTGCGGCACTGGAATCACGGCTCGGCCGAGTGGGCACCGACGTCGTGCTCGCCACGATGAGCGCCGCGACCAACGGCTTCGGCAGGGCTCCGGCCGCGCCGATGCTGGACCTGGTCCAGCGGGTCGCGCAGATCTCCGAGGCGCGCGCGCACCGGCACACCTGGGCCGGTCGCGAACGGGATCTGGCGAGTGCCGCCCGGCCGCAGGCCCCGGTCGTGCCGATCACCTCATCGGCGATCGAGGACCTGGACGAGCCGCGCCACAGTTGGGCTGCCGCCGCGGCGGGGGAGATCTCGCACGTCGTCGTCGATGCCGCGGTGGATGTGGCCGTCGACAGCGCGAAGGGTGCGAGCGGCGGCGTGGTCGAGGAATACACGGAGCAGGCCGCCAGCGGTTCGCTGCTGGCCGCGGCCGGCGCGCTGATCGCCAGCGGTCATCTCCACGACGTCGCCGATTCCATCCTGGCCGGCGTGCCGAAGGCCGCGCACGTGGGGCGTGGCATGTTCGCGGCGATTCTCGGCCGCGGACTGGCGCGGTCGGGCCAGCTGGTGCTCGACCCGGGCGCCCTGCGGCGGCTCGACCGGGTGAAGGTGGTGGTCATCGACGGCGCGGCACTGCGCGGCGACGCGCGGGCGGTGTTGCGGACCGAGGCGAGCGCGCCCGGCTGGGACGACGATCGCGTCTACGAGGTCGCCGATGCGCTGCTCCATCGTGAGCCACCCCCCGCGGCCGGCCCGGAAGAGCCGGACGCAGATCGCCCGGAACTGCACTGGCGCAAGCGTTCCTCGGCACCCTCGACGCCGGCGGAGGGTCTCGAGCGGGCCGACCTGGTCTGCGCGGGTGAGGTGGTCGGCACTGTCATGGTCGGCTGGGAACTGGATCAGTTCGCGGCGCCGCTGATCGAGACCGCGCGGCGCAGCGGCACCCGGGTGGTGCTGCGCCACGTCGCCGGCACCGAGGATCTCGCCGCGTCGGTGTCCGAGACGCACCCCGCCGGGACCCCGCTGCTGCAGGTCGTGCGCGAACTGCGCAAGGACCGAGGCCCCGTTTTGCTCGTCACCTCGCTGCACCCCGACTTCGCCTCCGCGGACACCCTCGCGGCGCTCGCCATCTCCGACATCGGCGTGGCACTGGACGATTCGAGTGCGGCGACACCCTGGACGGCCGACGTGCTGACCGGGTCGGACCTGTCCGCCGCGGTGCGGATCATCTCGGCGCTGCCGGCGGCCCGGCGGGCCAGCGCCACCGCCGTGCGGCTGGCCAAGGGCGGAACGACGCTGGCCGGTCTGCTGCTGGTGACGGGGGAGTCCGGCAGTCGCGGTGCGGTCGGTCTGGGTCGGTGGCTCAGCCCGGTGAACGCCGCGGCGGCGATGGCGATGCTCTCGGGTGCGCTCGCGGCCGTGGAGGTGTTGCGACGCCCCGACCCCGACCCGCAGCTGCTCACCGCCTGGCACGCGCTCGACCCGGACATCGTCTATGCGCGGCTCACCGAACAGGCACAGCCGTTGACCGCTCCTGCCGGACAAGGGTTCTGGCGTCGAGTGCAGACGGACCTGTCCGACAGTGTGGTGGCGGCGCCGCTGCTGGATCCGGCGCGCAACCTCGGCCGACTGCTGGCGGCGACCCGGCGCGAGCTGTCCGATCCGCTGACGCCGGTGCTGGCGGTGGGTGTCGCCGCATCGGCGATCCTCGGCAGCAGCATCGATGCACTGCTGGTCGGTGGGGTGATGGTGGTCAATGCCTTCGTCGGTGGCGCACAACGGGTCCGGGCCGACAATGCGGCGGCGGAGCTGTTCGCCACGCAGGATCAGCGTGCGCGCAGGGTGGTCGTCCCGATCATCGGGGGGACCCGTCGACGGCTGTCGGTCGCCCGCACCACCGAGCGGGTCGTGACGGTGTCCGCCGCCCGCCTGCATCCCGGCGATGTCGTCGACCTGCGCGCCAACGAGGTCGTTCCGGCGGATGCGCGACTGCTGCTCGTCGAGGACCTCGAGGTCGACGAGTCCTCACTCACCGGGGAGTCGGTGCCGGTGAGCAAGCAGGTCGATCCGGTCTCGGTCACCGAGTCCGAAGACCGCGCCAGCATGGTCTTCGAGGGCAGCACCGTGGTCGCCGGCCGAGGGCGGGCGATCGTGGTGGCGACCGGCACCGGCACGGCAGCGCACCGCGCGATCTGGGCCGCCTCGGGCATCGGGCCGGCCCCGGGGATCCAGGCCCGGCTGCACGAACTGACCTCGAAGGTGCTGCCGCTGGTGCTGGCCGGCGGCGCCGGGGTGACGGGCCTGTCGCTGCTGCGTCGCCGGCCGTTGCGGCAGGCCATCGCAGACGGCGTCGCGATCGCGGTCGCCGCCGTGCCCGAGGGGCTGCCGCTGGTCGCCACGATCGCGCAACTCGCCTCCGCCCGGCGACTGTCCCACCAGGGCGTGCTGGTGCGGACCCCGCGCACGCTCGAGGCGCTCGGGCGGGTCGACACCGTCTGCTTCGACAAGACCGGGACGCTCACCGAGAACCGGCTCCGGGTGGTCACCGTCGCCCGCTACCCGGACGGGGCGACCGGTGACGCGGCCGCGACGGTGCTGCGGGCGGCCGCGCGCGCGTGTCCACGGCCGAAGGCCGAGGAATCGCATGCGCACGCCACGGACGAGGCCGTCATCACCGCGGCGGGTGCTGCAGCGGAAACCGCGGACACCTGGCAGCTGCTCGACGAGGTGCCGTTCGAGTCGAGTCGCGGCTACGCGGCGGCGCTGGGGATGCACACGGACCGCGACGGCAGCCGGAAGATGTTGGTGCTCAAGGGTGCGCCGGAGGTACTGCATCCCCGGTGCCGATTCGACGATCCCGACGGGCCTGCCCGCGCGGAGGCCCTGGTGCATGAGCTCGCCGATCAAGGACTGCGGGTGATCGCGGTCGCGCGGGTGCCGGTCGAGCCGCACGCCAGATCAGTGGACGGCGATGCCGATGAGTTCGGTGCCGACGGCCTCGCCGAGACCGCGGACGATCTCGAACTGCTCGGCTATGTGGGACTGGCCGACACCCCGCGGCCGAGCGCGCGTCCGCTGCTCGAACAGCTGACCGCGGCCGGTCGCACCGCGGTCCTGATCACCGGCGACCACCCCGTCACGGCCCGCGCGATCGCGTGGCGGCTGGGCCTGCCCGACGACGTGGGTGTGGTCACCGGCGAGCAGCTGGCCGACTGCGACGAGGAGGCGCGGATCGGTCTGGTCTCGTCGGCGCAGGTGTTCGCGCGGGTGAGCCCGGAGCAGAAGATGCAGGTGGTCACGGCCCTGCAGTCCGCGGGACGGATCACCGCGATGGTCGGCGATGGCGCCAACGACGCCGCTGCCATCCGCGTGGCCGACGTCGGTATCGGCGTGACCAGTCGGGGTTCGACCGCAGCCCGCGGGGCCGCAGATCTGGTACTCACCGTCGACGACCTGACGACGATGCTCGATGCCTTCGTCGAGGGCAAGAACATGTGGCAGAGCGTGCGTGATGCGTTGGTGATCCTGCTCGGCGGCAACGCCGGCGAGGTTGCGTTCACGGTCGTCGGCACCGCGCTCGGCGGGCGTGCCCCGCTGGGCACTCGTCAACTGCTGCTGGTGAATCTGCTCACCGACATGTTCCCGGCGCTCGCCGTCGCGGTCACGCCGCATCGTCCGGCACCCGAGCTTGTCACCGACGGCGCATCGCCCGAGGACATCGAACAGCAGCGTGTCGAGCACCGCAGGGAGGCGCTGTCCGAACCGGCGCCGTCACTGGGCCGCCCGCTGGTCCGGGACATCGTCGAGCGCGGCGCGGTCACGACGGTCGGCGCGACCGCCGCCTGGGCGATCGGACGCTGGACGCCGGGCACCTATCGCCGCTCGGCCACGATGGGACTGGCCGCACTCGTGGGTACCCAGCTGGCGCAGACCCTGCGCGGCCGCACCCACAGCCCCCTCGTCGTCGCGACCGCCGCGGGCAGCATCGCCGTGCTGGTGGGGATCATCCAGACCCCCGGCGTGAGCCAGTTCTTCGGCTGTACGCCGCTCGGACCGGTCGCCTGGACGGGGGTGTTCGCCGCCACGGCCGGGGCCGGAGCGGTGTCGGTACTCGCCCCGCGGTGGCTCGCCGGTCATACCGTGGGATCCGCACCGGAGCCGGCCTCGGACCCGACCCCTGTGCCGACCGGAGAACGAACGGAATAGCGGAACCTGTCCGCCGAGCCCCGAGGAAAGGACACGACATGGCAACGACGAGCGGCAGATCCGCCGCCCCCGCGAAGAAGGCTACGAAGAAGGCCGCGGGCAGTCCGGCGAAATCCACCCGGAGCCCCGCGAAGGCAACCGCCGCAGGACGGTCGGAGCCGGTCGGCGAGGCGGCGGAACCGGTCGTCAAGCCCACGGCCGCAATCGAACTTCCTTTTCTCAGCGCATCGGTGACGCTGCCGAAGCCCGGCGCGAACGTGCGGGTCGGGCCGGTGTCGATGACGTTGCCGACCGGCTATCTGTACTACGGCGGCCTCGCGACCCTGGCGGTCGTCGGCACCTTGGAGTGGCCGATCGCGATCGCGCTGGGGACCGGCGGACTGGTGGTCGAGCGGGTGCGGTCGCGAGGCAAGGCAGGATGACGTGGAGCTCCGCGCCCGCCCCACGGTGATGAGTTCTCACAACCTACTTGGTGACAGGTACAGTGCCGGACAACTCGTTTCCAATTCAAACATGTTGGGACGCTGCCTAGTTCAATAGTTGATAATTACAGTTCTTCGCGGTGAGGCCTGTCTGCGCGTGTGCCGGATTGGTACAGATCCATGCGTGACGCGCCGACCATCACCGTGTCGAACGGTTTCCCGGTCGCGTTGCGGCCCGGCTCCCACAGCCGGGTGCCTGCCACCACCGACAAGGGAGACCCTGTGAAGAGAGCTGCTTCTGCGGCATTCGTGTCCGCCGCGTCCGCGCCACTGATGGCACTGGCATTGGCCGCGCCGGCGAACGCCGCACCCGCCGACGTGTCGATCCCTGCCCCGGTGGCCACCGGAAACTCGGTCGGCGTGCATGTCGTCAACAACAGTTCCCAGTGGATCCAGTGCACCGGCAACCTCGCCGGCGCGGGTGGGTGGCAGGCATCGCAGTCCATGAACCCGCTGCTGCTGATCGCGCCCGGCACCTCCTATGACTCGAACTTCTTGAACGTGCCCGCCGGGACGTATCAGTTCGGATGGGTCTGCAGTACGCCGGTCGCGCCCCAGCAGTTCTGGGGCACGGCGGGTGTGGGCGGCGGATCCGGATCGCCGACGGTCACCGCCCAGTCGTCGACCGTGGTCGTCGGCGGCTCCGGTGGCGGTGCGCCGGGGGGAAGCGGTAGCGCCGGCAGCAGCGGCAGTGCGGGCAGCAGCAGTGGCAGTGCCGGAAGCAGTGGAGGGGGTACAGGCATCTGGCAACTGCTGGGTATTCTCGGCTGATCGACGCACGATCCGTGAATCTTCACCGAAATAGTTGCGAATCAGCATGATCCGGCCACTGTGATCTCGCGTCCGAGCCGCGATCATGGTCGCATCGTGTCGACCAATCCAACTGAAGAGGAGTGTGCGACATGGACTTCGGCAGCGCCGTCGGCAACATCGCCAACATGCTGGTTCCGCTGTTCATCCATCAGAACGGGACATCCTCCACGATGGGACTGAGTTCGGGTCCCGAGGGCGGGGCCACCGGCTCCGCCATCTGATCGTCCGCCCGCCCGGCAGCACTGCTGTCGGGCGGGCTCCGCTCTGTTGGGCCGATCGGCCCGAGTTGACGGGAAGCGGCCGGCTGTCGCGGACGCTTGCCCGGAACGTGGACGCTCCTGTGAGTTGGCTGGGACTTTCGCCTCCGTCGTACCCGATTGCCGCTGCACCCAGCCCACGCTCGCCATTGATTGCACTGGTGGGCAACAGCTCTGACCGGACTCCCGGCATCGTCCACCGGAATCGGCCCGATTCGCCCGAGTTGACGCCCACGGGCGCCCGGGTGCATCATTCTCCGGTATGCACCTCGCTAGGCGAGGCGTCTGCAAGGACACAGGCCACTGACCCCGAACGTCGAGAGACGCCCCGGGTCAGGACAGCTCTTCCCGGATTAAGGGTTGAGCCCAAGTGGCTTCCGCGAAAGCGGATACGCCCTGCAGTGCCGAAGCTCTGACGAGAGGGGTGCTCGCATCGGGTTCTCCCGGGCGTCCTCCCCGTGTTGCTTTACAAACGTCGGCGCCCCCGCGCGCCCTGGCCGCGAGGAGGTGAGGACCGAGTGAGTTCGAGTCATAGTCCGTATCCGAAACACCGCTCAGTCCATGCTCACCCGCAGCCGGGTGCATCTTCACGCGAATCCGTCACGCGCGCTTTGTGATCTGCCGCATTGTGTGCGGTCGATGACGCGCGCCGCCGATGTGATGCCACGGTCGTGGGCCTGACGATTGGAGAGATCCGATGGTCTTTCATCGACGCGCCGATCTCGACGCTCACCACCGCCAGGTCGGCCCCACCGTGGTCGACGCGGCCTCGCTGAGCGGCCACCCCTAGCTCTCGCCCCGTGAGGGGGTCGTCGGCCGGTCGATTCGACATGCCGCCCACACCCCGGGGCCGTCCCGAATTCGCCTTGCGTTCTGTTCGGCGTGCGCATGATCGGCTGTCTGCAGCACGCCACTCGAGAAAGTGACAACATGAACGAATCCCACGCCGCGCGTGAGCTTTCCGGTGGAGGCCGGCCAACGACCGTGCACCTGTCCGACCTGCTCGGCCGCCCGATCGTCGCCCAGGGAGGCGACACCGTCGGTCGGGTCGACGACGTGATCGTCCGGTTGCCCGACGGCGAGGCGTTGCCGCGGGTGTCCGGCCTGGTCGCCGGGGTCGGCGGCCACCGGATCTACGTGTCGCTCGATCAGGTCGAGGACCTCCTTCAGGACAAGATCGCGTTGACCAGGAACAAGATCGACCTGCGTGGCTTCGAACGGCGCGAGGGTGAGGTGCTGCTGCGGGCCGATGTGCTCGATCACCGGCTGATCGATGTCTCGGCGGCGGAATTGGTGCACGCCTACGACATCGAACTCGAGCGGGACGGCGCCGAATGGACCGTCGCGCGGGTGGACACCCGGCGCCCCGCCCGGCTGTTCGGCCTGATCAAGCCGCAGGACGGCCACGCCGCGCGTGACTGGCGGGCATTCGCGCCGCTGATCGGGCACCGGCACTCGATGCCGGTCCGCCGGTCGGGGGCGGTGCACAGCCTCAAGCCGGCGCAGATCGCCGACCTGCTCGAGGAGGCGAACAAGCGCGAGGGCGGCGAGATCCTGGACCGCGTCCATGACGACCCGGAACTCGAGGCCGACGTCTTCGAGGAACTCGAACCCGAGAAGGCGACCAAACTCTTCGGCGACATGAGCGATCGGGAGGTCGCCGCCGTGCTGGGGCGCATGCGGGCGGACGATGCGGCGGACGCGGTGGCGGACCTGCGTCAGTCGCGTCGGCGCCGGGTGCTCGACCTGATGCCGGCGGGTCAGCGCGCCAAGGTGATCACGCTGATGGGATTCAACCCGTCCAGCGCGGGCGGGCTGATGAGCGTGGACGTCGTCGTGTGCCAGCCCGAGCAGACTGCCTCGCAGGGGCTGTCGATCATCTCGGTGGCGTCCACGTTGCAGCCGGAGGCGCTGCTGAAACTGCAGGTCGTCGACGGTGGTGGCCGGCTGCTCGGCGTCGTGTCGGTGATCCGGCTACTGCAGGCCGATCCTGACCTGCCGGTCGCCGAGCTGATGGACACCGACCCGGTGCGGGTCGCGGCCGACGCGGATCTGGTTGATGTCGCGCTGCTGATGGCCGACTACAACCTGACCACCATGCCGGTCGTCGACGAGGTCGACCGTGTGCTCGGCGTGGTCACCGTCGACGACGTCCTCGAGGCGACCATCCCGGACGACTGGCGGCGCCGCGAGCCGGCCCCCCGTCCGGTGTTCGAACGTCCGGCAGAGCCGGGGCCCAGTGGGGAAGAGGGAACAGAAGGAGAAGGCAGCGATGGAGACGGCCACCGTGACTGAGTCGAAGACCACGACACGCACCGGTGCGGTACTGGATTCGGCGCACGTCGGTGACATCGAGGGCGCGTTCGGCCGGATCAGCGTCACCGAGACCGACTCCGCGCGCACCATCAAGCGGCGTCTGCTCACGATGGCCGCCATCGTCGGGCCCGGGTTGATCGTCATGGTCGGCGACAACGACGCAGGCGGCGTTGCCACCTATGCGCAGGCCGGCCAGAACTACGGCTACTCGCTGCTGTGGGTGCTGCTGCTGCTGATCCCGGTGCTGATCGTCAACCAGGAGATGGTCGTTCGGCTCGGTGCGGTCACCGGCGTGGGGCATGCCCGGCTGATCAACGAGCGCTTCGGTCGCGGCTGGGGCTGGTTCAGTGTCGGCGACCTGTTCATCCTGAACTTCCTGACCATCGTCACCGAGTTCATCGGAATCTCGCTGGCCGCCAGCTACTTCGGCATCTCGAAGTATGTGGTGGTGCCGACCGCGGCGGTCGCGCTGGTGGCCATCATGGCCACCGGAAGCTTCCGGCGCTGGGAGCGCGCGATGTTCGTGTTCATCGCGATCAGTGCGGTGCAGATCCCGATGGTGCTGATGTCGCACCCCGATTGGGGCCGGGCCGCGCACGACTTCGTGGTGCCGGGCATCAAGGGCGGCGTCACCTCCGACGCGGTACTGCTGATCATCGCGATCGTCGGGACGACGGTGGCGCCGTGGCAGCTGTTCTTCCAACAATCCAACATCATCGACAAGCGGATCACCCCGCGGTTCATCGGCTACGAACGTGCCGACACCGTCCTGGGCGCGTTCGTCGTGGTCATCGGCGCGGCCGCGTTGGTGATGACCGCGGACTTCGCCGCGCGGGCGACCGGCACGTCCGGCGGTTTCGTTGACGCGGGCCAGATCGCGCACCTGCTCGGCGCGCACAGCGGTGCGCTCGGCACCATCTTCGCGATCGTGCTGCTCGACGCGTCGATCGTCGGCGCCGCGGCGGTCACGCTCTCGACCAGCTACGCCTTCGGTGACGTGTTCGGCATCAAGCACTCGCTGCACCGAGGATTCAAGGACGCCAAGCAGTTCTACGTGTCCTACAGCGTGATGATCGCGCTCGCCGCCGCGATCGTGCTGATCCCCGGCGCCCCGCTCGGCCTGATCACGACCGCGGTGCAGGCGCTGGCCGGCCTGCTGCTGCCCAGTGCCAGCGTCTTCCTGCTGCTGCTGTGCAACGACCGGGAGGTGCTGGGGCCGTGGGTGAACAAGCGGTGGCTCAACGTCGTCGCCGGGCTCATCGTCGGGGTGCTGCTGTTGCTGTCGGGGATCCTGATGGCCACCACGCTGTTCCCCGATCTCGACGTCATGACGGTGACCACCTACCTGGCCGTCGGCATGATCGTGGTGGCCGTCGTCGCGGTCGCCGGGATCAAGCTGGCGGAGCGGCGACGGGGCACGGCACCGGCCGTGCCGGCGCCGGAGTTCGGGCCGGAGGAGAAGCTCGGCTGGCGGATGCCGCCGCTCGCGTTGCTGCAGCCCGTGCGCTGGTCCGCCGGTACCCGGCTGGGCATGCTCGCGCTGCGCGGCTATCTGGTGATCGGGGCGATCCTGCTGGTGGTCAAGGCCGTCGAGCTGGGACGGGGCTGACTGATGGGGCGGCGTCGTCGGGCGGCGGGGGTGCTGGTGTCGCTCGCCGCGGCGCTGCCGCTGGCCGCCGGCTGCGGCTCGTCGACCGGAGCCGCGGCGACCGGGCCCACCGCGGCGGGTTTCGCCTTCGGCCGGTGCGATTCGGTCGGTGACGCGGAGGTGGCGGAGCAGGCGCACGACCGCACGCTCACCCGTACGATCACCAGTCCCTATGGGTGCCAATGGGAATCGCCGAGCCGGACGGTCCGCACCTGGTGGTACCGGGACAGTCCGCTCGCCGACGCACGCACCCGGGCGGGCGCCGATCGAGCGACCGTTGCCGACCTCACCGTGGCCGGCCTGCCCGCGCTGACCGACCGAAACCACGCCGGTCGCTGTGACGTCGATGTCGTCGCGGGTCCCGACGTCGTGGTGTGGTCGGTCGACGGGACCACGCCGGGGGTCGACGCCTGCACGGCGGCGACCGCACTGGCCGGGATCAGTGCGGCCCGGGGCCGGCGGTCGGGCGCCGACACCACGACGTTCGCCACACCCGACGAGGCCTATCCGTGCGGCCTCGCCGACGAGTCGACCGTGGCCGGGCAGGTCGGCGCGGCCGGGGGAGTGAAGGTGTTCGAGGGCGACGTGTGCCAGTGGTCGCTGGCGGTGCCCGGCGGCCGGGCCGACGCGCTGTCGTCGTGGTTCGTGCAGGACACCCTCGACCGGGAGAAGACGCTGACCGCAGCCCTGGGCTATGCGGCCACGCCGCTGCGGATCGACCGTGACCAGGCCGTCACGCTGCGTGACCCCAAGGTGCCAGGGGACTGCGGCGTCGAGGTGCAGACCGATTCCGGCACCGTGGGATGGTGGATCGCCTACCGCGCCCCGGCCGACCGCTCGGACCCGTGCGGGGTCGCCGCGACGCTGGCGAAGTCGACGCTCGATCTCGAGCCCTGACGCGCGCCGGAGATCCCCGACGTAGACGGCGGATAGGCTGGGCGTTCGTCGGACGGGCTGGTGTGGAGGGTGGTGGCGATGCGGTCACGGGGTAGGCGCCGCGGCTGGATCGTGGTGGTGGCGATCCTCGTTGCCGTCGGCGCCGCGTGGTTCGTGAACGTCGGACGCCACCATCTGCCGTCGCCGCCCGGGTGCACGGTTGCCGATCCCGACGGCGGGTCGGGCAGCTACGAGCTGACGCCGGGGCAGGCGGGCAACGCCGCGACCATCGCCGCGGTCGGGATGCAGATGGGCATGCCGAACCATGCGGTGACGGTGGCCCTGGCGACCGCCATGCAGGAGTCGAAGCTGATCAACCTGGCCGGTGGCGACCGTGACTCGGCGGGCCTGTTCCAGCAGCGGCCGAGCCAAGGGTGGGGCACGTACGACCAGGTGCGCGACCCGGTCTACGCGGCGAAGACCTTCTATCAGCACCTCGAGGCCGAGCCCGACTGGACGCAGCTGAGCGTGAACGACGCGGCGCAGCTGGTGCAGAACTCGGGCGCGCCGTCCGCCTACGCGAAGTGGGAGGGCGAGGCGCGCGCGGTGGCGATGGCGCTGACCGGGGAGTCACCGGCGGCGCTGTCGTGCCACGACCTGAAGCTGACGACCCCGCGGGGCAGCCTCGTCGACACCGCGTCGGCGGAACTCGGGACGACCACGCTCAGCGGCCCACACGACCCGGCGCGCGGGTGGGCGATCAGCGCGTGGCTGGTGGCGCACGCGAACGATCTGGGTGTCGACCGGGTCGGCTTCGCCGGGCACTCCTGGACCGCGGCGTCGGGCAAGTGGACGTCGGATGCGTCGGCGACCGACCTGACCTTCCACCAGGTCGGCACCGCTTGAGGCGGTCGCATTCACAGCAGTTGTTCAGGTCGGGTTTATCAGTTTAGCCTGAACATATGGCTGACGGGGTCGACGCCGACGAGGCCGATGCGGAACAGGTCGCCGCGGAGCTGCGGCTGAGTATCGGCCTGCTGGTTCGGAGGCTGCGCCAGGTGCGCATCGAGGGCGACCTCACGCTCCCGGAGAACTCGGCGCTGGCCCGGCTGGACCGGGACGGGCCCACCACCTCGAGCGCACTGGCGAAGATCGAGCAGATCAGCCCGCAGTCGATGGGGGCGACCGTCGCGGCGCTGCTCTCGCGGGGCCTGCTCGAGCAGCGCGAGGACCCCGCCGACGGGCGACGCCGGCTGCTGTGGGTCACCGAGGCCGGCCGTCAGGCGCTGGGCAGTCGGCGCAACGCGCGCACCCAGCAGCTGGCTCAGGTGCTCACGAGCGGGTTCACCCAGGACGAGCTGCGCCGGCTCGCGGCCGCGGCACCGCTGATCGAACGCCTCGCGCAGGAGCTGTGATGACATCCGGTGGCGGGATCGGCGGCGGGACCGACACAGCGACCGCCGCCCTGCCGCCGAGCGGCCCGGTGCGACCGGACCGCAACGCGTGGTCCGCGCTGGCGAACACGACCGCGGCGGTGTTCATGTCGGCCCTGGACGGCTCGATCGTGCTGATCGCGCTGCCGGCGATCTTCCGGGGCATCCACCTGGACCCGCTCGCGCCCGGCAACGTCGGCTTCCTGCTGTGGATGATCATGGGCTACCGGCTGGTGCAGGCGGTGCTGGTGGTCACGCTGGGGCGCCTCGGCGACATGGTCGGCCGCGTCAAGATCTACAACGCCGGTTTCGCGGTGTTCACCATCGCTTCGGTGCTGCTGTCGTTCGACCCGTTCAGTGGCGGGCACGGTGCGGTGTGGCTGATCTGCTGGCGGATGCTCCAGGCTGTCGGCGGCGCGATGCTCACCGCGAACTCGGCCGCGATCCTCACCGATGCCTTCCCCGCCGAACGCCGCGGCTTCGCGCTGGGCATCAACCAGGTCGCGGGCCTGGCCGGCCAGTTCATCGGGCTGGTCGCGGGCGGGCTGCTGGCGATGTGGGACTGGCGGGCGGTGTTCTGGGTGAACGTGCCGGTCGGCGTGTTCGGCACGCTGTGGGCGTACCTCAAGCTGCGTGACCGCGGCGAGCGGCATCCCGGGCGCATCGACTGGTGGGGCAACGTCACGTTCGCGGTCGGGCTGAGCGCGGTGCTGATCGCGATCACCAACGGGCTGCAGCCGTATCGCCGGCACGCGATGGGCTGGTCGAATCCGTCGGTGATCGCGATGCTGGCGGTCGGGGTCGCGTTGCTGATCGCGTTCGTCGTGATCGAACTACGGGTGAAGGATCCGATGTTCGAGCTGTCGCTGTTGCGGATCCGCGCGTTCACGGCCGGCAACCTGGCGGGGTTCGCCGCTGCCCTCGCGCGCGGCGGAGTGCAGTTCGTGTTGATCATCTGGCTGCAGGGGATCTGGCTGCCGCTGCACGGCTACGACTACGACCAGACGCCCCTGTGGGCGGGAATCTTCCTGCTGCCCATGACGATCGGCTTCCTCGTCGCCGGGCCGATCTCCGGGTTCGCATCCGACCGGCTGGGGTCGCGGGGGCTGGCGTCCGCGGGCATGGGGCTGTTCGCGCTGAGTTTCGTCGCGTTGATGCTGTTGCCGATCGACTTCCCGTACTGGGCCTTCGCGGTGACGATCGCCGTCAACGGCATCGGTACCGGCATGTTCGCCTCGCCGAACTCGTCGTCGATCATGGGCAGCGTCCCCGCGCGGTTCCGCGGCGTCACCTCGGGGATGCGCTCGACGTTCCAGAACTCCGGAACCGCGCTGTCGATCGGGGTGTTCTTCTCGCTGATGATCGCCGGGCTGGCGAGCAGCCTGCCGCACACGCTGACCGGCGGGCTGCAGCAGCACGGCGTGCCGTCCGAGGTCGCGCACCAGGTCGGGGCGCTGCCGCCGGTGTCCTCGCTGTTCGCGGCGATCCTGGGCATGAACCCGATCGAGCACCTGCTCGGACCGAGCGGGGCGCTGAACTCGGTGGGCGAGGCGAGCCGACAGGTCCTCACCGGCCGGGAGTTCTTCCCGCAGTTGATCTCCGGGCCGTTCCATCAGGGTCTGCTGATCGTGTTCGCGTTCTCCGCGGTCCTGGCCGTGTTCGCCGCGGTGGCATCGCTGATGCGGGGCGGCCGGCCGGTTGTGGAAGGTGCGGAGTCGGTTTCGGGGTCGGGCCCGGGGCCCGGTTCCGCTGTTGTCGTTGATGGTCGAGGAAAGGTAAGACACGATGACGTTGACGGTGATGGACGAGCGCGCCGCGTTGGTGGTGATCGACCTGCAGAAGGCGACGGTCGCCCGCACGACGGAGCCGCCCACCGCTGAGGTGGTGCAGCGGTCGGCGGAGCTGGCCAAGGCGTTCCGCGACCGAGGCCTTCCGGTCGTGCTGGTCAATGTGACCGGTGGGGCTCCCGGGCGCACCGATGCGACGCAGGCCCAGGCCAAGGCGCAGACCCAGACCCCGAAGCGGCCGGCCGACTGGGCGGAGCTGGTCCCGGAGTTGGACGCGCACCCCGACGACCTGCGGGTGACCAAGCAGACCTGGGGCGCCTTCCACGGCACCTCACTGCACGGGGACCTGCAGGCGCGCGGGGTCACGCAGGTGGTCCTCACCGGCATCGCGACGAGCATCGGCGTCGAGTCCACCGCACGCGCCGCCCACGAGCACGGCTATCACGTGGTCCTCGCTGTCGACGCGATGAGCGACCTGGATCCGGTGACGCACCGCCACAGCATCGAACGGGTCTTCCCGCGACTCGGCGAAACCGCCACCACCGCCGAGATTCTGGAGGTGCTCACGCGGGTTGGCTGATCGCCGCGGTGGAGGAGCGGCCCGGCACAGGCGGGACCTTCGTCACCTTCACAGGGGCTCTTCGAGGACTATGCTGGCGGTGCAGTCGGTTCGTGCGACAGGTCGCGAGGAGCCCCACGCGGCGGGTGTCACACGCCGACGCGCCGGGTACGCCGTGCCCGGCGGTCCGCCGCCTCGAGGGGGCGCGCAGATCTCACCGTGCCGGGGCTCGCACGCGGCTCCGGTCGATGAGAACGCGCCCGCGGTGGTGGTCCCTCCGCCGTGGGTACTGGAGTGAGACCGTGTCGCAAACAGAGAAGACGACGTTTCGTTCGACGATTCTGGGTAGTGCCCGGATCGGACCCGATCGCGAACTGAAGAAGGCCACCGAGGGCTACTGGCACGGTCGCGTCGACCGTGCCGGGTTGGAGTCCGTCGCCCGAAAACTGCGCGCGCAGAACTGGACTGCGTTGCGCGATGCGGGCCTGGACTCCGTGCCGGTGAACACCTTCTCGTTCTACGACCAGGTGCTCGACACGGCGGTCATGCTGGGTGCGCTGCCGCCGCGGTTCGCGCACATCGCCGATGACCGGGACCGCTACTTCGCCGCGGCCCGCGGCGACGACGACGTGCCGCCCTTGGAGATGACCAAGTGGTTCGACACCAACTATCACTACCTGGTGCCCGAGATCGACGAGCAGACACGGTTCACGCTCGACTCCCGCAAGGTGCTAGGTGAACTGACCGAGGCACTGGCACTGGGGATTCCGGCCCGCCCCGTCGTCATCGGCCCGATCACCTTCCTGCTGCTGTCGAAGTCGACAGACGGTGTGGCGCCGCTCGATCGGATCGAAGAGCTGGTGCCGCTGTACCGAGAGTTGCTGGCGGAGCTGGCGACCGCCGGTGCCGAATGGGTGCAGCTGGACGAACCCGCGCTCGTCGGCGATCGCGCCGAGGCCGAAATCGACGCCGCGGCAAGGGTGTATAGGAGTCTGGCCGCGGCAGAGGTGCGGCCGTCGATCCTGGTGGCGTCGTACTTCGGGCACCTCGGCGCGGCACTGCCGGCGCTGGCCGGGTCCGGTGTCGAGGGGCTGTCCGTCGACCTGACGGCCGTTGTGGCGCCGGAGCTTCCGCAACTGGGTGACACGCTGCTGGTGGCCGGGGTGGTCGACGGTCGCAACGTGTGGCGCACCGACCTCGACGCCGCGCTGGCAACGCTGCGCGCGCTGCCGGGCACGGTCGCCGTGTCGAGTTCCTGCTCGCTGCTGCACGTCCCGTATTCGCTCGTGCCGGAGACCGGGCTGGACCCGGCGTTGCGGTCGTGGCTGGCGTTCGGCGCCGAGAAGGTCGACGAGGTCGTCGTGCTCGCCCGGGCACTGGCCGCCGGCGACGGCGCGGTAGCCGAGCAACTGGCCGCGTCGCGGGCGGCGGCCGAACTGCGTCGCGGCGACCCGCGTCTGCGCGAGCCCTCCGTGCGGGCGCGGGTTGCCGCGCTCGGTGAGGAAGCCGCGACCCGGGCGCCCGCCGAGGAGCGGGCGGTGATGCAGGCGCGGGCGATACCGCTGCCGACGTTGCCGACCACCACGATCGGATCGTTCCCACAGACCCCGCGGATCCGGGCGGCGCGGGCGCAGTTGCGCTCCGGCGAGATCGATCAGGCCGAGTACGACCGGCGCATGCGCGAGGAGATCGCCGAGGTCGTCGCGTTGCAGGAACGGTTGGGGCTGGACGTGCTGGTGCACGGCGAGCCGGAGCGCAACGACATGGTGCAGTACTTCGCCGAACTGCTCGACGGGTTCGCCGCGACCGCTGCCGGCTGGGTGCAGTCCTACGGCACCCGTTGCGTGCGTCCGCCGATCCTGTTCGGCGACGTGCGCCGGACGTCGGCGATGACGGTCGACTGGATCGGCTACGCGCAATCGCTCACCGACAAGCCCGTCAAGGGCATGCTGACCGGGCCGGTGACGATCCTGGCGTGGTCGTTCGTCCGCGACGACCAGTCGCTCGCCGACACCGCGGCCCAGGTGGCGCTGGCCATCCGCGATGAGACGGTGGACCTGGAGGCGGCAGGGATCCAGGTGATCCAGGTCGATGAGCCTGCCCTGCGTGAACTGCTGCCGCTGCGCGCGGCCGACCAGCAGGCCTACCTGGACTGGGCGGTGCACGCGTTTCGGCTGGCGACCGCCGGGGTGCGCGAGGAGACCGCGGTGCATACGCACCTGTGCTATTCGGAGTTCGGGGACGTGATCGGGTCCATCGACAGGCTCGACGCCGATGTCACCTCGATCGAGGCCGCGCGGTCGCGGATGGAGGTGCTCGACGACCTGAACGCGGTCGGATTCGCCCGCGGTGTCGGGCCGGGCGTCTACGACATCCACTCGCCGCGCATCCCGGGCCGTGACGAGATCGTCCGATCGCTGAAACTGGCGTTGAAAGCCGTGCCGGCCGAAAGGGTCTGGGTCAACCCGGACTGCGGACTGAAGACCCGCACCGCCGAGGAGGTCGAGGCCTCGCTGACCAACATGGTCGCCGCGGCGGCCGAGGTGCGCGCCGGGCTGTGACGGCCGGACATCACGGGAGCCTGTGGTAGCCGGGCTCGGTGGCCTACGGTGGAAGGGTGACTGCCTCACCGGATGCCGGGGCCACCGAGCAGGGGCCGACCGCGGACGCGCGCCCGTCGGCGAACACGCAGCAGTGGCCGGCGATGCTGACCTGGCAGGCCCATCAGGCGCCGCGAATGGAGTCGGCGCGCGTGGCGCTCAACCGTAATCGCATCAAGGCCGCCGGGCGGATCATCGGCGGACACTGCGCGGAGCACCCGGCGTTCAGTGCCTCCTACGACCTGGTCACCGACGAGGCCGGGGTCACCCGTCGGCTGTCGATGCGCACCAGCACCCGCGCCGGGGAGCGGCAGCTGTCGATCAGCCGCGACGGAGAGGGCAAGTGGCTGATCAGCGACGGTCACCGCTCCACCCGCTCGACGTTCGGCGGGGCGCTCGACGTCGACGTCGTGCTCAGTCCGTTCTTCAACGTGCTGGCGGTGCGCCGCAACGCGCTCGCGCACGACGCCGCCGAATTGCAGCTGCCGCTGGTGTACGTGCGCCTGCCCGACCTGTCGGTCTCGGAGGAGCACCTGACCTACATCAGCGGACCCGAGGGCATCCACGTCATCTCGCCGGTGTCCAGCTCGACGATCACCGTCGACCAGGACGGCTTCGTGCTCGACTACCCGGGGCTTGCCAAGCGGATCTGAGTGGTCCGGGGTTCAGTCGGCCACCAGGTTCAGTCGGCCACCAGGTTCAGCCGGAGACGGCGAGCGCCAGTGCCAGCGCCGTCGACTCGCCCGGATGGGTGCCGCTCACCCCCGGGCCGGCGGTCGCGAGCCCGGCCAGCTGCAGGCCGATCGGCAGGCCGTCGACACCCGGGGCCGGCACCGAGACCGTCGGGATGCCCAGCGTGCTGAACGGGATGCACATGCGCAGCAGCTCCGAGGCGACCCGCCGCCCGTCGACCGTGCCCTCGTGCAGTCCGGTGGCACGGATCGGGGTGGTCGCGGTGAGCAGCGCGTCGAGTTCGAGGTCGCGGCGCAGTGTGTGCAGGGCCTCGTCGCGCATCCGCGCCATCGTCCGGGCGGCGCGGAGGTAGTCGGTGGCCGAATAGTCGATGTTGCCGGCCAGTCGCTCGAGCGTGCTCGCCTGGTAGGCGCCGGGCAGGCGGTCCATGTGCGTCTCGAGCGCCTCGCAGCCGACCACGACCGGATAGGTCGCGGACAGCTCCGCGGCGTGTGGCAATTCGACGTCCCGCACGGTCGCGCCCGCATCGGTCAGTGCGGTGCAGGCGCGGTCGAGCGCCGCCTCGATCTCGGGGTCGTGCACCTGCCAGAGTGGCCCGCGAAGCCGGCCGATCCGCAACCCGACCACCGGGGTCGGCAGATGCGCCACCCCGGGGACCGCGCCCCACGCCAGCGCCGTGTCGACGACGTCCTCGGCGATCAGCCCCACATGGTCGAGCGTGGTCGACAGCGGGAACACCCCACGGGTCGAGAGTGCTCCGAGCGTCGGCTTGAGCCCGACCACGCCGCACAGCGCCGACGGCACCCGCACACTGCAGCCGGTGTCGGTGCCCACCGCCAGCGGCACCACTCCCTTGGCGACCAGCGCGGCCGAGCCCGACGACGAGCCGCCGGTGATCCTGGTGGGGTCGTGCGGGTTCGCGGCCGGACCGTCCGCGTTGGCCTGGCCGGTCGGGCCGTAGGCGAACTCGTGAAGGTGCGCCTTGGCCACGACGATCGCCCCGGCGTCCTGCAGCCGGTCGACGATCCAGGCGTTCTTCTCCGCGGCCGTGGCATCGGCCAGTTCGGCGCTTCCGCAGCGGGTCGGCATGCCGACCACGTCGATGTTGTCCTTGATCGCGACCGCCACCCCGTGCAGCGGGCCGCGCCATCCGTCGCGCGCCAGCTCCCGGTCCAGCTGCGCGGCCCGCGACAGCGCGGCATCGTCGGCGCGGGCGGCGACCAGGTTCTCCCAGGCGGTGCCCTTGAGCTCGTCGAGTGCCGTCAGGGTCTGCTCGATGTGCGCGGTGACCGTCAACTCCTTGCGGGCCAGCGCGGTCGCCGTCTGACGCAGGGTCATCGCTGCCCCCGGGCGGCCAGGTAGCGCCGATGGGCCCGGTGCCCGGCCTCGACCAGCTCGGCGACCGTGCCGGGACCGGCCAGCTCCTCGCGCGCCCGCTCGAGCAGTTCGAGCGCCTCGTCCAGCGCACCGAGCAGCGATTCGGCGTTGGCCTCGCACATCGCGCGCACCAGGGCGGGGGCGGTCCCGGCGACCCGGGTGCCGTCGCGGAACGACCCTGCCGCCAGCTGCAGCGCGAGCCCGTCGTCGGCTCCGACGCACGCCAGCGCCTCGGCCAGCAGGTGCGGCAGGTGTGAGATGCGCGCGACCGCGTCGTCGTGCTCGTCGGGCGCGGCGGCGACGATCCGTGCGCCGCAGTCGTGCGCGAGCCGCTCGACCAGCGCACGGACCGGGGGATTGCCCGGATCGCCGTCGCAGACCACCCACACGGCGTCGCGGAACAGGTCCGCAGACCCGGCCGGCCAACCGGAGTCCGCGGTCCCGGCCATCGGGTGCCCGCCGACGTACCGAGCGGCCAGACCGTGGCGGGCGACCGCCTCGACGACCGGTCCCTTCACGCTGACCACATCGGTGAGCGGGCATCCGGGCGCGTGCTCGGCGACCGCGGCCAGGACCTGGTCGACCGCCGGCATCGGTACCGCGACGACGATCAGGGCACCGGCCTGCTGGGCCCGTGCGAGTGTCGCGGTGAGGTCCGCGGAGACGTCGAAGCCGTCGGCCGACGCCTCGGCGACGGTGGCCGCGGATCGGTTGTATCCCCAGGCTGTGCGGCCCGCCTTCGCCGCGGCGCGCAGCAGCGAGCCGCCGATCAGTCCGAGGCCGAGCACACACACCGGGGGGAACTCCTGCGGGTGCGCCGCGGCGCCCTTCGCGGAGTCGCTCACGTCGCCAGTCACCCGTCAAGGTTGGCATACCGGCCGTGGGTCCCGCTCGGATTGATTACAGAGTTCATATCGGCCGCGAAACCGGGCTACCGTTGGCCGCATGGCTGCACAGCAGGCGGGCAACAACAGTGCCCCGGACGACGATCTCGACGGCTTCGGCGTTGCTGTCGTGCGCGAGGAGGGCAAGTGGCGCTGCACGGCGCTGACCCCCGCCGTGCTCTCCAGCCTGGATGCCGCCGAGACCGAGCTGCGGGAGTTGAGAAGCGCGGGAGCTGTATTCGGCCTGATCGACGTCGACGACGAGTTCTTCGTCGTCGTCCGGCCGGCGCCGGCGGGCACGCAGTTGCTGGTCTCCGACGCGACCGCCGCGATCGACTACGACCTGGCGGCGGACGTGCTCGAGGCGCTCAACATCGAGATCCCCGACCTCGACCCCGACGAGATCGACGACGTCGAGCCGTGGGCCGAGGGCGACATGGCGCTGCTCAGCGACCTGGGACTGCCCGAGCCGGTGCTGACGATCATCACCTCCGACGCCGAGCTGTACCCGGACGAGCAGCTCGGGGACATCGCCGAACGGCTCGGCTTCCCCGCCGAGCTGCGCGCGGTGCTCGACAAGCTGCCGCACTGAGCCGGCGGTGACGCCCGGCCGGATGCACCCGGACGATCCGCTGCGCTCCGACCTGCGCCGCGACGAGGACCTGGTCCGCCGCGCCATCCAGGCGGCCGGTGCGGCGAAGGGGGAGGACGTCCCGGTCGGTGCGGTGATCGTCGACGCGCAGGGACGCGAGCTCGCACGCGCGTCGAACGCGCGTGAACAGCTGGCCGATCCGACCGCGCACGCGGAGATCCTGGCGCTGCGCGCGGCGGCCCCCCTGCACGGCGACGGCTGGCGGCTCGAGGGTGCGACGATCGCGGTGACGTTGGAGCCGTGCACGATGTGCGCGGGCGCGCTGGTGCTGGCCCGGGTGGCGCGCGTGGTGTTCGGCGCGTGGGAGCCGAAGACCGGCGCGGTCGGGTCGCTGTGGGACGTGGTGCGCGACCGTCGGCTCACCCATCGACCCGAGGTCCGCGGCGGTGTGCTCGAGCCGGAGTGCGCTGCGCTGCTCGAAGATTTCTTCCGCGACCGGCGCTGACGGGCCGATTTCGGCCTGGTGCGACGGTCCGGTACAGTTCTCGGCGGTGGCGTGTCCGAGCGGCCGAAGGTGCAGCACTCGAAATGCTGTGTGCGGTAACCCCGTACCGAGGGTTCAAATCCCTCCGCCACCGCCAAGAGTGAACCCTCGACCCCGCGGTCGGGGGTTCACTCGTTTCGCGACCCTCACGTCGTGTCGCCGGTGATGCGGTCGCCGGCCCGCCGCAGCACCTGATCAAGGGTATCCCCGGTGTGTGCGGCGGCATCCTCGGCCAAGTAGTGGCCCAGCATCACCAGCCCGGCGACCAGGTGCAGCGGGACCGCGGGGTCGGTGTCGGTGCCCAGCCGGGACAGCTCGTCGTCGAGGAACTGCGAGTCGCCGGTGACGCGGCTGTCCTCGTAGGCGGTCAGCACGTCGAAGGCCATGCGCAGGTTCAGTGCTTGCCGCGGCTCCATAGACGAATTCTGCCGCCTGCGATCGGGCTACATTCCGGGTATGGACGATCGGGTATCGATCGGTGACCTGGGCGACCGGCTGGGCCGGATCCAGGTGCGTCCGGGTTCGGACGCCGACCACGCGGACCGGACCCTGCAGCCGGCCGGGCTGTCGCTGTCGGGCACCGTCGTCGAACTCCTGCGCAGCGCACTCGACCACCTGGACCTGGCTTCCCGCGACGGCGACCCGCACGAGTTCGCGCACCCGACGTTGCTACGCTCGGCGATCACCACCGCGTCCACCGCCCTCTGGATGATGGCCGGTCCGGTCGACGAACAGTGTTATCGCACACTGCAGTTCGGGTTCCGTGACCAGGTGTTCAGGCATCAGTACCTGGAGATCGCCCGCGCCGACCCGACCGCTCAGGCCGCTGTCGACGCCCGGTGCGACGAGCTGGCCGCCGCCGCCCGCACACTGCGACCGGAGCTGAGCGAGCGCCGATTCCACACGATCGACTCGGACAGCTACATCGTCGCGCAGGCGGGGCTGCTGATGGCGCCGGGCGCGCTCGGCGGCCGCGACCCTGCGGTCGAGGTACTCACCCAGTGGAACCTGCTCAGCGCCTACGCGCACGGCCGGAGCTGGGCGGCGACCGTCACGGAGGGGGAGCGGCTCGACAGCGACAGCGTGGCGCTGGCCGTCGTCGACGCCGCGGTCGCGCGACTCGCGCAGGTCGCCGATGTGAGCGGCGGGGCGTGATCGACTAGTTTCGTCGGCATGACGGTGACCGGAGGACGTGAGGTCGACATCGCGGCGACGCCCGCGCAGGTGATGGCGGTGCTCGCCGATGTCGAGTCGATGCCGAGCTGGTCGCCGGTGCACCGCGACGTCACGGTCGAGTCCTGGCACCCGGACGGCCGCCCGCAGCGGGTGCGTCAGTCGGTGCTGGTCATGGGCGTCTCCGACGAGCACGTCGTGGAGTACGAGTGGGACGGCGACGAGCGCGTCAGCTGGAAGCTGGTCGAGAGCGCGCGGCTGAGCAGCCAGGACGGCGAATACCGGCTCACCGCGACGCCGAAGGGAACCCACGTCGCGTTCACGCTGGCGGTGGACATCCGCGCCTCGGTGCCGGGCTTCCTCGTCAAGCGGGCGCAGAAGTCGATCCTCGAGGCCGCGACCGACGGCCTGCGCAAGCGCGTCGGCTGACCCCGCGCCCTCGCGATACCGAGCCGCCGGCCTGAAACGGTCAGCCGTCGACCAGCAGCTGGATCGCGCGGCCGTAGTACGCGACCAGCTCCTCGGCCGGCGCCGAGACCAGCCCGGGATCCTGCACGACGTGCAGCGCGGCCATCAGGCCGGTGACCTGTGCCGAGATCAGGCGTGAGCGCAGGTCCGTCGAGGTCCCCGGCAGCCGCTGTGCCAGGTTCGCCACGATCATCTCGTCGACCGCCTCGCGCAGGTGCACCTGGACGGTGGGACGGTCAGAGGCGCGCAGCAGTGCCGCGAAGACGTGCGTGGCCTCGTTGCGGGTGCGCTGCACGAGGAAGTCGACCAGCCGGCGGCCGAGGTCGTCGAGCGGTCCGGCGATCACCGCGGTGAAGGTGTCCGGCATCGTCATCGTCCGCAGGAACAGCTTTTCCTTGGACCCGAACCAGCGGATGACCAGCGCCGGGTCCACACCGGCCCGGGCCGCGATCTCGCGCACGCCGGTGGCGGCGAAACCCTGGGCGGCGAACAGTTCGGTGGCCACTGCCTGAACCTGCTGCCGGTGCGCCTGCGTGCCGTTCGCCTTCGCCGGTCCGGGATCGGCGCCGGTCGCTGCCTGCGCGGCATCTGCATCACGTGTGGGCATGGGGTCCTCCGTTTCGTCCGCCTTCGAGTCAACCTCATCACGTGACGCTCGTCAACACTGTTGACAACCAGGCGTCAACGGTGTTGACTGCCCTTTGTCAACGTTGTTGACGCACGCAGTGACTTCAGTGAAGGTGGATCCGATGACTCAGCATCACGGCATGGAGGAATTCGAGGAGGCGTTCGAGGCCGACGTCGCCGCGGTCGCCCCGGCGGTCACGCTCGAACACGAGCGCCCCGGCCCCGCCCCGGCGGCAGACACGCCGAGCGCGCCGCCGTGGGGAGGCATCGCCAAGGCGATGGTGTTCCCGATCTTCTTCGTGGTCATGTTCGCGCTCTGCTACATCAGCGCGTTCCACCACCCGACCCCGCATGACGTCAAGCTCGCGCTGGTCGGCCCGTCCGCGCAGACCTCGATGGTCGCCGACCAGCTGAGTCAGCACTCCGACGGCGCGTTCGCGGTCAGCACCTCGACCGACCTGTCCGCCACGCTCGACCAGCTCCAGTACCAGAAGATCGCCGGGGCGATCGAGCTCGGCCCGACCGTCACTGCGCATGTCGCCTCGGGCGCGGGGATGACCGTGACGCAGACGGTCGAGAAGGTCGGGCAGCAACTGGCGTCGGCTACCGGCACCCAACTGGTGGTGCACGACGTCGCCCCGCTCGGAGGCGGTGACGGCACCGGTATGGGACTGTTCTACTTCATGGTGGTCTGCACCATTGGCGGCTACCTGACCGTCACCGTGGTCTCCCAGGCCGCACCGAAGCTGCGGGTGCGGCACCAGGTCACCGTGCTCGGCGTGATGTCGGTGCTCGCCACGCTGATCGCGTTCGGCATCTCCTCGATCTTCGTCGGCAGCTACGGCGCCACCGCAGCGGGACTGACGGCGATGGTGCTGATCGGCATGGTCTACACGTTCGCGGTCGGGTTGGTCGCGATGCTGTGCAACAAGGTGCTCGGGCAGGCGGCGATCTTCCTGGTGATGACGTTCGCGATCTTCCTGAACTTCCCGAGCGCCGGCGGCGCGATCCCGACCGGCTTCATGCCGCCGTTCTGGGAGTGGCTGCACAATTTCTGGATCGGTTCCGGTGTGGTGCAGGCGATGCGCTCGGTCGTCTACTTCGGCGGAGCGGGCGTCGGACACGGACTGCTGATCGTCGGCCTGTGGCTGGCCGCGGCGGCGGCGCTGACCGGGCTGGTCGTCTACCTCAAGCGGGACCGCAACGGCGGACGCCACGAAGCGGTCGCGGCGTGATCCACACCCGCACAACACGAATCGAAAGGATGCACACGATGAACAGGCTCGAGGGCAAGAAGGTCGTCATCACCGGGGCGGCCAGCGGAATCGGCCGGTCGGCGGCGGAGTTGATGGCCGGTGAGGGCGCACAGGTGCTGATCGCGGATCTGCACGACGACGCCGCACAGCAGGCCGCCGCCGAGATCCGGGCGAGCGGGGGCGCCGCAGTCGGCGTCGGCGTGGACGTGATGGACGAGGCGTCGGTGGCCGCGATGATCGACCGCGCGGTCGCCGAGTTCGGCGGCATCACCACGTTGAGCAACCACGTCGGCGGCAGCAACCCGAAAAAGGACCTCGACCTGCTGCGGCTCGACCTGGACGAGTGGGACCGGACGATGACGCTCAACGTGCGCAGCACGGTGGTCGCCTCGCGACTGGCGATCCCGCACATGATCGAGGCCGGCGGCGGGTCGATCATCAATACCGCCTCGGTCGGCGGGCTGCTCGGCGATTCGCTGCAGTGCGCCTACGGGTCGGCGAAGGCCGCGGTGATCCGACTGACCCAGTACATCGCCACCCAGTACGGCCGGCAGGGGATCCGCTGCAACGCGGTCGCGCCGGGCGCGATCATGACGCCGGCGCTGCGGGACAACCTGCCCGCGGACGTAGTCGCGGGCATCCAGGCGGCGAACGCGTTGGACATGCTGGGCAGCCCGGAGGACATCGGCTACGCGATGGTCTACCTGGCGTCGGACGAGTCGCGGTACGTGTCGGGGCAGACCCTCGTGGTCGACGGCGGACTCACCGCGCAGAGCCCTTTGGCCGCCGGTCGCCGCTCGATGCTCGGCGACTGAGCCGGTTTGATTGGATGGTCCGGTGACCGACGCCCCGACCAGTGACCGCCCGTTCTTCACCGTCCACACCCGGCTCGACGGGCACCTGGGGCGCACCGGCACCATCGCAACCCCACACGGCGACATCCGTACCCCGGCGTTCGTCCCGGTCGGCACCCAGGCGACGGTCAAGGCGGTGCTGCCGGAGACGATGGCAGAGCTGGGCGCGCAGGCACTGCTGGCGAACGCCTACCACCTGTACCTGCGGCCGGGGTCGGACATCGTCGACGAGGCCGGCGGGCTGGGCCGGTTCATGAACTGGCCGGGGCCGACGTTCACCGACAGCGGCGGCTTCCAGGTGATGTCGCTGGGGGTGGGCTTCAAGAAGGTGCTGGCGATGGAGGCGGTGGACATGCGTGCCGACGACGTCATCGCGGCCGGCAAGGAGCGCCTCGCGCACGTCGACGACGAGGGGGTGACGTTCAAGTCGCACCTGGACGGGTCGCGGCACCGGTTCACCCCCGAGGTGTCCATGCGGATCCAGCACCAGTTGGGGGCGGACGTCATCTTCGCGTTCGACGAGTTGACCACGCTGATGAACACCCGCGGCTACCAGGAGGAGTCGGTGCAGCGCACCCACGAGTGGGCGCTGCGCTGCCTCGTCGAGCACGAACGGCAGACCGCCGAGCGGAGCAGCAAGCCGTATCAGGCACTGTTCGGGGTGATCCAGGGCGCGCAGTACGAAGACCTGCGCCGGCAGGCGTGCCGGGGGCTGGAGTCGCTGCGCACCGACGACGGGCTCGGCTTCGACGGCTACGGCATCGGCGGGGCGCTGGAGAAGCAGAACCTCGGCACGATCGTCGGCTGGTGCAGCCAGGAACTGCCCGAGCACAAGCCGCGACACCTGCTCGGCATCAGCGAACCGGAGGACCTGTTCGTTGCCATCGAGAACGGGGCGGACACCTTCGACTGCGTGCAGCCTTCGCGGGTGGGTCGTAACGCGGCCATCTACACGTACGACGGGCGGTTCAACATCGACGCGGCCCGGTTCAAACGGGACTTCACGCCGATCGACGAGGACTGCGACTGCTATACCTGCGGGCACTACACGCGGGCGTATCTGCGGCACCTGTTCAAGGCCAAGGAGATGCTGGCGTCGACGCTGGCGACGATCCACAACGAGCGGTTCACGATCCGGTTGGTCGACCGAATCCGCGACGCCATCGACGACGGCAGCTATGAGGAGTTCAAGGCGGAGGTGTTGGGGCGGTACAAGGTGCGCGGAACCCAACAACAGCCGTAGGTCGGGCGGGTGATCGCGTCCGACCTACGGCTGTGTGAGTGGCTCGGGATCAGCCTCCGGTCAACGAATTCAAACTGCCCCAGCCTGCGCCTTGGGAGGAGGCGGTGTACAACCCGAGGACGGCAACGGCGAAATCGCCCATGCCCATACTAACTGATCCGTCTAAGAACTTGGACAGCATTCTTCAACTCCTTTTAAGAAAGCGCGTGCAGGAATGTGCCCACGGGCTCTTTGCCGCCCGTGAACCAGAACTTACCGAACACGCCGAGTAGGTCCACCGAAAGCATTTGGAGTGACGACATGAGGCTCCTTTCTTAGTGGGCCTGGAAGCCTATGGAAAGATTGAGCGGTTGGAGGAACATCATCTGGAACAGCATGGGAAGCATCTGCGTTACCGTCTGCCCAAGCGAGCTCGTTGATTCTGCGACTGACCCCTGAATGTTCATCTCATGCCCCGCTTGAATAGTCTTTTGAAGAGAGTGTGTTCAGCCCGCTGACAGAGCCGCCCAATGGGCCTGCGATGCCGTTGACCAGTTGCGACAATGCTTGCGCGAAATCGAAAAGCATCGGGTCACCTCACTGTACGAAGTTGAAGTGGTACGCGGACAGCGGGGGGAAGCCATAGCCGTGATCGGCGAACACGCTCGAGTTGATGTGGGTGTTCCCGCCGGACGCCCAGGGACTCGGAGTAGATGGCGAAGCTGCAGTGAGAACGACGTAACCCCCGGTGGTAACCGTTGTTGCCATAGCAGACGTGCCCTGGACGCAGTACTCGCCTCCCGAACCCGTGGTGGCATTGCCTGTCCACCCACTCGCGGTGCCGTCGCTGTTGTAGAGCGTTCCGGTCACAGTGACGCCGGGAATTCCCTGCGAGGTAGCGGGCGGAGCGGAGTTTTCCGTCCAGGTACCCGAATAGACGGTTCCGCATAGTTGATAACTGGCAGTCGGAACCCCCTCGACTGCTGTTGCAGCGGCAGCATTCGTGGCCAGCGTCAGCGTGGCTGCGCCGGCCACGGCTATGGCGCCGATGCCGATTCTTCTAGCTCTGCTGTGGAGCATTCGTACCCCTCGTGAAGAGTATTGCTGTCTTGTGACTTGCCTTGCGCGGTTCGGTGGTGGCCGGTTTGCGCACCCGAATTGCGTGTCGACTCAGGTGATCCACCTGGCGATGCGCAGAACGATAAATAACCGGTGTTGCCGCGTCGAGACAATTCGGCGACTTTCAAATACTTCGCTTGATTGTTCAGTGGCAGAGACGTCGGGCGACGAGATCTTTCGGCAGACCGGCGCCTGGCCGAAAAAGTTTCCGGACCGGCATGGGCGGAGTCGAAATCCGCCGGTTGAGGCGTCTCAGCCGATCTTGTAGATGCCGTGCGCACCACAGACTTTGCTGTGTTTCTGCCGAACGACCGGCGCTGTGTGGGTTCAGCCCGTTATCGTCCTGCGACATGACACATGTGGGGGATGGTCTGGATCAGGTGGACCAGCAGTTGGTCGACGAGTTGCTAAGCAACGGGCGGGCCAAGCTCAGCGACCTGGGGGCGAAGGTCATGCTCTCGGCATCCGCGGTGCACGCGCGGTTGCACCGCCTCGAAGCCACCGGCGTCATCGAGGGCTACCGCGCGGTGATCAATCCGGAAAAGCTCGGCTTCGCGGTCTCCGCGTTCGTTGCGGTCACGCCGACCGACCCGGCCGACCACGCCGACCTGGCCGAAAAACTGGTCAAGTATCCCGAGGTGGAGACCTGCTATTCGCTGGCCGGCACGGCCGACTACCTGATGCTGGTGCGGGTCGCCTCGGCGACCGCGCTGGGCGAGTTCCTCTCCGAGATCCGCACCGCGCTGCGGGTGAACAGTCAGGCCGGCGTGATCACCAAATCGTGCTCCGCATCGCCGCGGTGAGCGGGTCCCGGCGTCAGCCGGCGGCCTGGTACGTCGGCTCGTGCTTCTTCACGTACGCGATGACCCGGTAGGTGATCGGCATCAACGCCACCTCGAGCAGCGACTTGTAGACGAAGCCCAGCGCCACGTAGGTGATGAAGTCGTTCGCGGTCGAGATACCGATCGCGCCCGCGGCGATGGCGCAGAACACCAGTGTGTCGGCGAACTCGCCGACCACTGTCGACCCGACCAGCCGTGCCCACAGGTGCTTCTCCTTGGTGCGGGCCTTGATCCGCACCACGACCAGCGCGTTCAGCGTCTGCCCGACCATGTACCCGGCCAGGCTCGCCAGCAGGACCTGCAGGAACGCCCGGATGACGGTCTCGAACGACGACTGGTTCTGGTAGAAGTCGGCGGCCGGCAGCACCATCGCCAGCCAGAACGAGAAGCCGCCGAGCACCGCCAACCCGAATCCGATGTAGATCGCGCGGCGGGTGGCCTTGAAGCCGTATACCTCGCTGAGCACGTCGCCGAGCACGTAGGCGAGCGGGAACAGGAAGAAGCCGCCATCGGTGAGGATCGACCAGTTGCCGACGACGGGCCCGAATGCGATGCCCTTGGTCGCGCAGATGTTGGAGATCAGCAACAGGGGCGCGAAGATCGCGACGATGGTCGGATAGAAACTCTTTCCGACCTGGGCGAACGTCGCCTGCTGTGCGGTGGTGTCGGTCCGGTCTGTCGCTGTCACGCCGACCATCCAAGCATCTTGTGCTGTGAGGCATTGCCCCAGCACAGACGACGGCGCCGCCCGACCGCAGGGGTCGGACGGCGCCGTCGAGGGTGAGTCGGTCAGGGGGCGACCGGTCGGCCGGAGGCCACCCGGTACGCGTAGGTCGAGGCGATCATGGTGAGCGGGATGGTCACCAGCAGACCGACAAGGCACAGCAGCGCACCGATGATGTTGATACCGACCAGCGCCAGCGCCAGCAGGAACAGCGTCCCGACGTTCTGCGAGATCACCCGGTAGCTCGACTTGATCGCGGTCATCGCATCCATGTTCTGGTCGACCACGAACTGCATCGTCCACCAGGTCAGGAAGACCACGACCAGGCCCGGGATGATGAACAGCATCATGCCGATCCAGGTGGCGATGCCGACCACGATGCTGGCGATGACGATCGCGGCCACGTTGCGGAACTGGAAGAACGCCCCGAAGTCCGGCTTGTGGCCGTCGGTCTCGCGCAGCGCGCCGTGCACGAACGCGGCCTGGATGAAGATGCCGACCACGGCACCGACCAGCGTGCCGATGATCCGCATCGGGCTGTAGTAGTCGCCGAAACCGGATACGCCGCGGTTGAGCCCGAAGATCCAGTCGATGAGCACCTGGATGATCGCGGCGATCACCATCACGCCGATCCACACGCCGGCGTTGCCGCTGAACTTGCGCCAGCCGTACGAGATCGCGTCGCCGACGCTCAGCTGCTGCGGGCGGCCGGGCGGCATGCCCTGGCCGTAGCCCGGGCCACCGTAGCCCGGGCCACCGTAGCCGGGACCGCCGAATCCGGGCGGCGGGAAGCCACCGGGCGGCGGGGGCATGCTCCCCGGAGGCGGGTAATTACCGGGCGGGGGAGGCATGTGCCCACCCGGAGGCGGGTAGCTGCCGGGCGGCGGGGGCGGCATGCTCCCCGGAGGCGGGTAATTGCCGGGTGGGGGCGGCGGCATGCTGCCGGGCGGCGGATAGCCACCCTGCTGCGGCGGCCGCGCGCCACCGGGCGGCGGGTAGTTACCGGGCGGCGGGGGCGTGCGGCCAGGAGGGGGCGGGTAGCTGCCCGGGGCCGGCGGGTAATTGGGCGGCGGCGGGTAATTGCCCGGCGGGGGGTAGTTACCGGGCGGCGGCGGATAGTTGCCGGGCCGCGGTGCGGCACCGCCGGGCGGCGGGGTCTCGCGCTCAGGTGGGTTCGCCCCCGGACCGTGCTCGTTCGGGTCAGTTCCACCGGTTGTCATTCGGGCCCCTCTGTGTCAATCGGATCCGCGTGACGCGGACTTTGCCGCCCCGACCCTACGTGGGGATCGGCCGTTTGTGCAGGACCTGTGACCAGCGTGTGCTAGCGATGTCGCAACTGTTCGCCCGGCGAAATACCTTGTGGTTCGGCCATGATCGGTTCCGGCCGGACCACCCACGGCTCGCGCGGCAGCCGCGCCGGGGCGAACCGCGCGAGCAGCTCGGCGAGCATGACCATCTCGCCCGGCCCGGCCAGCCCCAGCGACCGCGCGATCGTCGCGAGTACGTCCGACGGCGAATGCCCCAGCGCCGCGAGATCGGCCAGCGTGACCGCGCCGTCGCGTTTGGCCAGGCGCTGCCCCTGCTCATTGAGCGCCAACGGCACGTGCGCGTACGTCGGCACCGGCAGGCCGAGCAACGTGGCGAGGTAGCCCTGGCGGGGCGACGACGCGAGCAGGTCGTCGCCGCGGACCACCTGGTCGACGCCCTGCGCCGCGTCGTCGACGACGACCGCCAGGTTGTAGGCCGGCGCGCCGTCGCCGCGGCGCAGCACCAGGTCGTCGACCGGACCGGTGAAGTCGCCGCACAACAGGTCGCGGACGGTGAACTCGGTGACGTCGGACCGCAGCCGCAGCGCAGGCGCCCGGCCGGACCGTTGCCGCTCGGCGCGCTCGTCGGCGGTCAGCGACCGGCAGGTTCCCGGATAGGCGCCGGGTATCCCGTGCGGGGCCTCGGTGGCCTGCTGGATTTCGCGCCGGGTGCAGAAGCACTCGTAGGTGCGGCCCGCGGCGGTCAGCCGGTCGATCGCCTCGGCGTAGAGGTCCAGCCGGGCCGACTGGTGCACGACCGGCCCGTCCCAATCCAGGCCCAGTGCCGCAAGGTCGGCGAGCTGGCGGGCCTCGGCGCCGGTGCGCGCCCGGTCGAGATCCTCGACGCGCAGCAGGAACCCGCGGCCGGTCGACCGCGAGAACAGCCACGCCAGCACCGCGGTGCGCAGATTGCCGATGTGCAGGTCGCCGGACGGGCTCGGCGCGAATCGTCCCGCATTCATGGGGGCATCGTCGCAGATACACAGTCATCGTTCACGAAGGCGGTGAATGATCGTGGACGTGACGGAACCCGCGAGGAGAGCTCCCGGACGGTGGTGGGCTCCGGTGGTGTGGGGTCCGGCGCTGTGGCACTACGTCCGCCGCGCGCCGGGCACTTTCATCTGGCTGGCGATACTGCTGGCCACGACGTTGACGCTGCGGCATCTGCCGGAGCACGTGCAGCACCACATCCTCGGTGCCCGGTCGACCAACCTGCATCACCTGGCCCAGGATCCGCTGCGGGTGCTCGTCCTGAGTGCCTTTTGGCTCGAGGGCGGCGGGTGGCTGTCGTACCTGGTGATCTACAACATCTTCCACGTGCCGGCCGAGCGGTGGCTGGGCACGCTGCGCTGGCTCGCGGTGGTGGTGATCGCGCACGTCGGCGCCACCTACATCAGCGAGGGCGTCCTCTACTGGGCCATCCAGCACGACGACGCGCCGCACCGGGCGATCTTCACGCTCGACGTCGGGGTCAGCTACGGGCTGATGGGGATCGTCGGCATCCTGACGTATCGGATCGCGCGGCCGTGGCGCTGGATCTATCTGGCCGGTGTCTTCCTCGTGGTCGTGATCCCGCTGGTGGAGGACCGCAACTTCACAGATCTCGGTCACTTCACCGCGGTGCTGATCGGGCTGGCCTGCTACCCGCTGATCGGGTCGCGCGCGGGCACGTGGGATCCGATGGTCACCGCGCGGGACTGGATCGGCCGGTTGCGTCGGCGTTCCGTCGGTCACGAGCGCACCGCCTGAGATACCGACGAGAATGGCCCGGACCGTGCGGTCCGGGCCATTCTCAGCGCGGAGGATAGGGGATTTGAACCCCTGAGGGCGTTAACCCAACCCGCGTTCCAGGCGAGCGCCATAGGCCACTAGGCGAATCCTCCGCTGGCGAGCATACCGGGTGATCCGGCACGGATGCACATCGCCTCGGGGCGACCGGTGAGACCGCCGCGTCACGCGGACAGCGCGAGGTAGGGCGCGAGCGCCAGCAGCGCGACGATCAACGCATATTTCAGCGTGCGGGTCGGCAGGGCGTGCGCGATCTTCCAGCCGACGATCACGCCGGCGAGTTCCGGGATGCCGACGATCGCGGCGAGGGCCCAGTCGATCGTGCCGTGCGCGGCGTAGCCGATCGTGCCGACGGTGGCGATCACGATCGACTGCGCCTGGGCGGCCGCGAGGGATTCGAGCACCGGCACCCCGCACGCGATCAGCAACGGAACGGTGAGCATCGGCCCGCCGATGCCGACGATCCCGCTCAGGACCGCGACGGCGAACCCGAGACCCGCGACGACCGCGACATGCGGGTGCCGTCCTGCACTGGGCGCGCGAGTCTCGCGATACCAGAGCAGCAGCGCGACCCCGCCGACGATGACCGCGAGGATGATCCCGAATACGTGCTTCGAGACCAGTGTGTTGACCACCACGCCGATCGGCGTTCCGACCACCGCGGCACCCGCCAAGACGAGCGCGGTTCGCCGGGTGTGCGGTTGGCGCAGCTGACCGGAGCGCGTGTACGCGAGGGTGCCCAGCGCGCCGGTCGCGATGTGCGTGACGATCGCGGTGCCGGCGACGGCGGAGGCCGACAGGTCGGTGAGCGCGAACAGGCCGATGGTCGGCAGCACGCCGCCCGGCCCGAGCGCGGTGATGCCGATGCCGCCGAGCAGCCCGAGCAGCGCCAGCACGGCGAGCAGGGGAACGGAGGCGCCGGAGATCACGCGAAGGCACCCTACCGTCCGTCGAACCCGCGGCCGGGCCGCCTCGACGGGGCATCCGACATCCCGAGCGGCGACGGAGGGGCACCGAGTCGTGCGCAGTCCGCGGGTCCCGGTACACTCGACCACGGACCCCGCGCGGCGTCCATCCTGTGAACTCCCCCAGGGCCGGAAGGCAGCAAGGGTCAACGGGCTCTGGCGGGTGCGCGGGGTCCCCTTATGTCTTCACCTCCCTGCGCCCACCCTCGATTTGCCTGTGAGAGGCCCCTGCGATGTGGATCGATTCCCTCGGCCGCGAGGAACTCCTCGCCGAACATGAGCGTCAAGCCGCGAAGTACGCGCAGCTCAAGGCCGAGAAGCTCGCGCTCGACCTCACGCGGGGAAAGCCGTCGCCGGAGCAACTGGACCTGTCTGCCGAGCTGCTGCGCCTACCGGGCGAGGAGTATCGCGACGCCGTCGGGACCGACTGCCGTAACTACGGCGGACTCGAGGGACTGCCCGAGCTGCGCGCGATCTTCGGTGAACTGCTGAACATCCCCGTCGGGAACCTCGTCGCCGGCAACAACGCCAGCCTCGAGATGATGCACGACCTCATCGTCTTCTCCCTGCTCAAGGGCAACCCCGATTCCCCGCAGCCGTGGTGCCGCGAGGAGAAGATCAAGTTCCTGTGCCCGAGCCCCGGCTACGACCGGCACTTCGCGATCACCGAGCAGTACGGCATCGAGATGATCACCGTGCCTATGCGCGAGGACGGCCCGGACGTGCACGTCATCGCCGAACTGGTCGCGAACGATGCGCAGATCAAGGGCCTGTGGGCGGTCCCGAACTACGCGAACCCCACCGGCGCCGTGTTCTCCGAGGAGGTCGTGCAGGCGCTCGTGTCGATGCCGACCGCCGCGCCGGACTTCCGGCTGTTCTGGGACAACGCCTACGCCGTGCACCCGCTGACCGAGACGGTCGCGCCGGTGCTGGACGTGCTCGGCATGGCCGCCGCGGCCGGCAACCCGAACCGTCCGCTGGTGTTCGCGTCGACCTCGAAGATCACCTTCGCCGGCGCCGGCGTGTGCTTCTTCGGCGCGTCGACCGCCAACCGCTCCTGGTACCTGGGCCTGCTCGGCAAGAAGACCATCGGCCCCGACAAGATCAACCAATTGCGGCACGTGAAGTTCTTCGGCGACGCCGACGGCGTGCGCGCCCACATGGCCAAGCACCGCGAGATCCTCGCGCCGAAGTTCGCGCTGGTGCAGAAGATCCTCGAGGACCGGCTCGGACCGCCGAAGGCCGCGTCGTGGACCGAGCCCGACGGCGGCTACTTCATCAGCATGGACGTGGCCGACGGCACCGCCGCGCGGGTGATCGAGCTGGCCAAGGACGCCGGCATCGCGCTGACCGCCGCAGGATCGGCGTTCCCGTACCGGATCGACCCCGACGACCGGAACATCCGCATCGCACCCAGCTACCCGTCACTCGACGAGCTGTCGACCGCGATGGACGGGGTCGCGACCTGCGTGCTGCTGGCCGCGACGGAGCGGGCCCTGAGCCTGCAGTGACCGCGCCCCGCGAGGGGTGATCGGGACGTGATTCCTGTCACGGGAACGGCGTGGATGCCTGACCTGTCGTAGCGCTGTGACCAGCCTGTAATGCCGGTTCGGCATTGTGGTGGTCGGTGCATGCCGGCATCGGCCGGCGTCGTCCGGTGAGCCGTCCGAAACAGACCATGGCACCGGAACGATGGTGTTCATCGAAACGATCGATTCGAGAGGTACGGGGCGGATGCGGGCTTGGCAGAAGTCACTGGGGCTGATCAGCGCCGGGGTGGCGACCCTGGTGGTGGCGGGATGCACGATCGGGGGCGCCGACAAGACCACCGGCAACGCGGTCGCGGGGCAGACCACGACCAAGTCCGCGAGCGAGGCTGTCGTCACGGTCACCCCCGCGAACGACGACCAGCCGGTCAACCCGCTCGACCAGGTGCGCGTCGACGTCGCCAAGGGCACGCTGACCTCGGTGACGCTCACCAACCCGGACGGCAAGGTGGTCCCCGGCATCACCACCCCGGATCGCACGTCGTGGAAGCCCGATGAGCCGCTCGGCTACGGCAAGACCTACCACCTGACGGTCAACGCGATCGACGGCAAGGGCCTGACGACCGCGAAGAGCACCACGTTCGCGACGCTCGAGCCAAGCAATCAGACCAAGGTGTACTTGAACACCACCGGTGGGGCGGCGCTCGCGGACGGCGGAACCTACGGCGTCGGGACGGTCGTGGTCGCGCACTTCGACGAGGCCATCGACGACAAGGCCGCTGCCGAGAAGACGCTGACGGTCAAGACCGACCCGCCGGTGCAGGGCTCGTGGTACTGGCTCGACAACCAGAACGCGCACTGGCGCCCGCAGAACTACTACCAGCCGGGCACCAAGGTCACCGTCGACGCCAAGCTGTACGGCAAGAAGGTCGGCGACGGCCTGTACGGCCAGGAGGACGAACACGTCGCCTTCCAGATCGGCGACTCGCACGTCTCGATCGCCGACGACGACACCAAGATGGTCACCGTCTACGAGAACGGCCAGGTCGCCCGCACGATGCCGACGTCGATGGGCATGGGCGGCGAGGAGGTCGTCGGCGGCAAGACCATCCACTTCTGGACGCAGCCCGGCACCTACACGGTGATGGACAAGGCGAACCCGGTGATCATGGATTCGTCGACGTTCGGCCTGCCGATCAACTCCCGGCTCGGCTACAAGGAGTCGATCAACTGGGCGACCCGGATCAGCACCGACGGCATCTACCTGCACGAGCTGGAGAGCACCGTGTGGGCGCAGGGCAACACCGACACCTCGCACGGCTGCCTGAACCTCAACCCGACCAACGCGAAGTGGTTCTACAACTTCTCGCAGCCCGGTGACGTCGTCGAGGTCAAGAACACCGGCGGCCCGGCGCTGGAGGTCTGGCAGAACGGCGACTGGTCGGTGCCGTGGAGCGAGTGGGCCGCGGGCAGCGCCCTGCACGCCTGACGGTCCGGGGTTCAGCCCAGCTGGTCGAGCCGGCCGGCCAGGAACTCGCGCTCGACCGCATTGCCCGCCAGCAGCAGTGCCTCCTGATAGGCCAGCCGCGCCTCATCGGTGCGGCCGAGCCGGCGCAGGAAGTCGGCACGGGCGGCGGCGAGGTAGTGATAGGTCGCGAGCGTGGGCTCGCCGGCCAGCGCGTCGAGCTCGGTGAGGCCCCGCCCGGGGCCGTGCGCCTCGCCGACGGCGACCGCCCGGTTCAGCGCGACGATCGGCGACGGCCACACCTGCACCAGCAGGTCGTAGAGCCCGGCGATCTCGGCCCAGTCGGTCTGCGACCACGTCGGCGCCTCGTCGTGCACGGCCGCGATCGCCGCCATCAGCGCATACCGGCCGGGCGGGCGGTGGTGCAGCGCCTCGCGGACCAGCGCGGTCCCCTCCGCGATCGCCGAGTGGTCCCAGTCGGCGCGGTCCTGGTCTGCCAGCAGCAGCAGACTCCCGTCGGGTGCGGTCCGGGCATCGCGGCGGGCATCGGTGAGCAGGATCAGCGCGAGCAGGCCGGTCACGTTCGAGTCGCGGGGCAGCAGCGTGTGCAGCATGCGGGCCAGGTCCATCGCGCGCTCGACGAGGTCCCGGCGGATCAGCGCCTCCCCTGTCGGCGCGGTGTGGCCGGTCGTGAACAGCAGGTGCACGACCGCGAGCACCGCATCGAGACGGTCGGGCAGTTCGGCCAGCGGCGGCACCCGGTAGGGGATACGCGCCGCGGCGATCTTCTTCTTCGCGCGGGTGATCCGCGCCGCCATGGTCGACTCGCTCACCAGGAACGCCCTTGCGACCTCGACGGTGGTCAGCCCGCACAGCAGCCGCAGCGTCAACGCCACCCGCGCCTCCACCGACAGCGCAGGGTGACAGCAGGTGAAGATCAACCGCAGCCGGTCGTCGGGCACCTCGTCCCGTGCTGTCGGCTCAGGTTCCGGATCGATCAGCAGCGGCAGCTTCGCCCGCTGGGTCGCGCCGCGGCGCAGCGCGTCGAGCCCGCGGTGGCGGGCCGCGGTGGTCAGCCAGGCGCCCGGCCGGCGCGGGATGCCGTCGCGCGGCCAGGTGGTCAGCGCCTGCGCATAGGCGTCCTGCACGCATTCCTCGGCCAGGTCGATGTCCCGGACCAGCCGCACGGTCGCGGCGAGCACGAACGCCCATTCCTCGCGGTGGGCCTGCGCGACCGCGGCGGTGACGGCCGGGTCCGGGACGATCGTCGACATCGTGGGCGAGGCTACTTCTCGAAGACCCGGATGGGGCGCACCTCGACGCCGCCGAACGGGCACGGCACGTCCCTGGCGATGGCCAGCGCGGCGTCCAGGTCGGGGCCTCGACCAGGTAGTAGCCGCCGAGTGCCTCCTTGGTCTCGGCGAACGCGCCGTCGGTGACGGTCAGGTCGCCGCTGCCGTCGGTCCCGCGCAGCGAGGTCGCGGTGGCGGTGGGTTGCAGCGCATTGCCACCGAGCACCGACGCGCCGTGCTTGCCCTGGAATGTCACGTGGTCCTGCAGGATCTGGTCCGACTGCTGCCGGTCGGCGTTGGCGTACTGGTTCTCGTCCTCGTACAAGAGGATCAGGTACTGCGACATGACGATCATCCCTTCGTCTCGGGGCCCGCTGTCCGGGCCGCTCGATTACTCGACGTGCGAGCCCGGCGGAAATCGACAGTTGGTGAAGAATCGGTGCGAATCTGTGCGGTGGCGACGGGGCTGGGGAACTTCGGGCGCGGGGCGACCCCGATGGGGGAGACTTGATTTTACCGACAGCACCCGCGGCGGAGGGAATGGAAGTGGGCAGGAAGAAGCACGTCGCCAAGGCCAAGACCAATGCGCCGCGGGGGAGCCGACGACGCGAGCGCGGACGGTCGTCCGTCGCGGTGCGCGAACCCGAGTTCGCGAATGTGCTGGGGCCGTTCCGGGACTGGCTTCGCGCCGAGGCAGAGCTGGACGGCCACGAGGACCTCGCCGTCGAGGGCGCGCTCGACGGGCTGCGGGTGATGCGGTCGGCAGATCCCAGATTCGACGAAACCGCCTGGAAGGCAGCAGATCTCGATTCGGTTCTCGCGGCCGTTCCGCTGGGCGGAGACGAGGAACAGCTCGGCTACGAGGACCCGGCCGAGGTGCTGGGCGACGTGTTCGCCCCGCTGGGGCTGTTGCTCGGGTTCCTTTTCGAGACCGGCCGGTGGACAGGCACCGAGCAGTCCTACCTGGTGTGCGCGGAGACCATCGACGAGTACCTGGAACCGGACTCCGGCCTGATCGACCTGGATGCGCTGGACGTTCCGGAGGTGGAACAGCAGGCCGAGTTGGCGGCGCTCGCCGGGCTGCCGGTGGTGCTCCAACTCGACACGTTGCTGACATGGATCGGCACCGGGCGTCCGGTGACCGGGGAGGGCACGCTCGGGCAGCAGGAGTTGCTCGAGGTCACCCGTGAGCTGGGCGTCGCCGTCGAATCGGGGGAGGCCGGCGATGTGGACACCCTCGCCCAGTCGGTCGCCGAGGTGTCCGAGTTCGACCTGCTGTGGTCGGTCGCCGAGGACGCCGAACTGGTCGCGGTGGCCGACGGCACCGTCACGCGGGGCACCGGCGCCGACGCGTGGTCGGGCCAGGACCCGGGGGCGCGGCTGGAGTTGCTGCGCGCGGTGGCGGCGCGGGTGTTCGCCGAGACGATGCTGCCTCCCGCCGACGACGACGGCCATCCGTACCAGGAGGCCGACGACCTGGCGATGGCGCTGGTCGCGGCCGCGTTCACCGACGACCCGGCCGAGGTCGGCTTCGTCGACGGCGAAGCGCTCGCCGACCTGTCGGACGACGAGCGCCGCGCGTTCGAGGAGACGGTCGCGCTGGTCAAGGAGACCATGCTCGACCTCGAGGACCAGGGCTTCGTCCGCATCGGCGAGACCTACACGGTGCCCGAGCCGGTCAAGCCCGCCGTGCACTGGGGGCTGGTCGCCGCCGCTGACGCGCTGTCCGCGGAGTAGGCGCGGGCCGGCGCGTCAGCCCCGCGCTTCGCAGCCGCCCCCGCCGCCCACTCCGCCCCCCGCCGCCACCTCGCACTTCACACAGGCCGCGAGCACTTCGCATGAGCCCGGGCCGGTGCGAGGTGCACGCAGGCTGTGTGAGGTCACCGCAATGGCGGTCAGGTCAGGCCCCGCCGACGATCTTCATGATGTCCGGGTAGTTCGAGAGCTCCCAGCCGCCGTCGACCATCAGGCTCGAGCCGGTGATGTAGCCGGCGTCGTCACTGGCCAGGTACAGGCACGGCGCGGCGATCTCGTCCGGCGTGGCGGGCCGGCCCATCGGGATGCGCTCGAGGAAGCCGGTGAGCAGCGGCTCGTAGCCGGTCACCCCGGCAACCAGCGGGGTGTCGACGAGTCCGGGCAGCACGGTGTTGACGCGGATGCCGTGCGCGGCCAACTCGAGCGCGGCGTTCTTGCCGAACATCTCGACGCCGGCCTTGCCGGTCACGTAGGGACTGCCGCCGTGCATCGGGACGTGTGCGTTGAGCGACGCGACGTTGACGATCGCGCCGCCGCGCTCGACCATGTGCCGCGCCTCGTGCTTGGTGCACAGGAACACGCCCTTCTGCACCAGGTCGATTGTGAAGTCCCAGTCCGACTCCTCGAGGTCGAGGATCTTGCCGCCGCGCGCTGCCCCGGCCACGTTGAATGCCAGGTCGAGTGCTCCGAATCGTTCGACCGCGACCCCGACGGCGGCGGCGACCTCACTCTCGACGGTGACATCGGCGGTCGCCCCGACGAACCGGTCGCCGAGTTCGCCGGCCATCCGGTCCAGCGCCTCGCCGGTGATGTCGATGCCGACGACCGACGCGCCCTCGCCGATCAGTCGCGTTGCGACGGCCGCACCGATACCGGATGCCGCGCCGGTCACGACGGCGACCTTACCGGCAAAGCGCGAACCGTCGAATGTGTTGTCAGCCATGGGAAACCTCCACGAGAACCTTCATGCGGCGACCATCGGACGCCGCCTGCACGCCGTCGACCACGTCCGCCAGGGGGACGCTCGACGTCCAGCCGTCGAGCGGATAGGCGCCTGCCGCCATCCGGTCGATCACAGTACGGAACTCGTCGCGCGAATAACAGAGCGACGACATCAGCCTCATCTCGCCGAACATCATCGCGTAGGTGTCGAGTGCCACCGGTTCCTTGTAGGTCGCCAGCAGCACGACCGCTCCGCGGGCCCGTACCGCGCCGAGCGCCGTATGCACCGCGACCGCCACGCCCGCGCACTCGAACACCGCGTCGGCCCCGGCACCGGCACCCGAGTCTCGCACCGCCGCAACCGGGTCGACCGACTCCGGATCGATCGCGTCGAAACCGAGTGCGGCGGCGACCTTTCTGCGCTCCGACGACCGCTCGCTGAGCAGGATCCGGTCGACTCCGCCGGCACGCAGGTTCAGCGCGGTGGCGATCCCGATGGGACCGGCCCCGATGATCAGCGCCGTCTGCCCCGGCGCGATGCCCGACAGCTCGACGGCGTGCAGCGCGACGGCGAGCGGTTCGACGACCGCCGCCTGTTCGAGCGTCACCGAGTCGGGCAGCACGTGCACGTTCGCCGCGGGGACCACTGTGCGCTCGGCCAGCCCGCCGCCCGGCGCGTTGATGCCGTGGAAGGCGGCGACCTCGCACAGGTGCTCCAGGCCGCCGCGGCAGCGAACGCACGTGTCGCAGTGGTAGTTCGGCTGCACGACGACGCGGTCACCCACGGCGATGCCGTCCACATCGGCGCCGAGTTCGCTTACCGTGCCGGAGAACTCGTGACCGAGGATCTGCGGTCCGCACACGCCGGTCAGCGGATGCGGCTGCGAGGAGATCCCGAACGCGTGGACCATGCCGAGGTCGGAGCCGCAGATCCCGTTGTACGCCACGTCGATCAGCACATGACCGGGCTGCACCCGCGGCTCGGGGACCTCCTCGACACGCAGGTCGTCGATGCCGTGCAGGACAGCGGCTCTCATTTCTTCGCCGCCAGTTCCGCCTCGTACTTCTCGGTCATGTGCGCGATCGCGGCGTGTTGCGCCTGGTTGTCGTTGTCGCGGCGTCCGCCGGCCCGCGCCGCGGCGTCGAACAGCGGCTGCGACTGGCCCTGGAAGTGCGGGGCCACCTCCTGCGCGATCAGTTCGAAGGACCGCCTGGTGGCGGCCGGGTTGGCCCAGTCGGTACCCATGATCAGCATCGAGCCGAAGCCGCCGGACTGCGCGATCAGCTTGTCGACCAGCTCCCGGGCCTGCGCGGGTGTGCCGATGATGCCCATCCCCGACTGGTTCATGTACTTGATCATGTCGTCCATCGCGGCTCCGCCGGAGCCGAAGTGCGGGAACGCCGCGACCTTGCCGAAGTAGTCGATCCACTCGCCGAGCCCGTACCGCACGTCCTGCTGGGCCTGCTCCTCGGTCTCCGCGATGTGCATCGGGCACACCAGCCGCCACTGGTCGCGGTCGACGGTGGTGCCGTAGGTGGCGGCGCGTTCCTCCATGATCCCGAAGTGGTGGCCGAGCGCGTCGAAGCCCTCGGGGGTGAGCGTCGCGCCGATCGAGAGCAGCCCGAGCCCGTGTCGTCCGGCCAGCCGCGGTCCGGTCGGGGAGGCGACGCCGGCGACCACGATGTCGAAGCACGGGTGCGAGTAGGGGCGCAGCTGCAGTTGCGCGTCGACGAGCGTGTGGGTCTTGGTTGTGGCGGTCACCGATTCACCGCGCAGCAACCGGACGACGATGTCGAGGTTGTCGTCGAGCAGTTCGCGGCACTCGGTGGGGTTCAGCCCGATCATCGCGGAGTCGGTGGGCAGCGAACCCGGGCCGACGCCGAGCATGACGCGGCCGCGGGTGAGGTGGTCGAGCAGGACCATGCGGTCCGCGACCCACAGCGGGTTGTGGTAGCTCAGCGAGGTCACGCCGGTGCCGAGCTTGATGCGCTGGGTGCGTTGCGCAGCCGCGGCGATGAAGATCTCCGGGCTGCCGATGATCTCGCTGCCGGCGGAGTGGTGCTCGCCGATCCACGCCTCGTCGAAGTCCATCCGGTCCAGGTGTTCGACGAGGTCGAGGTCGCGCTGCAGTGCGACGGTCGGGTTCTGTCCGATGGCGTGGTGCGGTGCGATGAAAGCGCCGAAACGTAGCCTGCCCATGCGTTCTGCTCCTCGGGATTCCGATGGGGTGCGGTCCTGAACGACGTTAGGATTCGCCGCGACCGGGAGACAGTGCACTTTGGTGGACAGTTCTCCGACGCCCGTGCCGTGACGACCCGAACTGGTGGTGATGTGAGGTGACCGAGGTGTCGTTGCGCACCGCCGACTACCAGCGCGTGTTCGCGGTGCTCGACCGGTGCGAGAGCGTCCGCACGGTGTCGGAGTTCCGGTCGCGGATCGTCACGGCGATGACCGAGGCGTTCCCGATGCGGGTGGCGACCTGCTTCGTCGGCGACAGGTTCGACACCCAGCTGTCGGATCCCGACGCGACCTTGGCCGGGGCGGGGTCGTGGGAGAGCAAGCGCTCCGACTATCACCGGCACTGGGCCAGGCACGACGTCTTCGGCACTCCCGAGGCGCGGCGGCACCTGGATGCGGGGCGGGTCGCCTCGCTGCGGGACCTGCGCGAGCTGCCCGACGAGTCGGCCGCGTACGTCCGCGACTACCTCGATGCGTTCCAGATGAGATCGGTCAATGCGATGCAGCTCGACCTGCCCGGCACCGGCCGCGCGATCGTCGGTCTGTTCGATACCGACGAGAACGCGCTCGGCCCAGCCGATCTCGCGGCGCTCCGGTTGCTGGCGCGGCAGCTGTCGGTGCTGACCCGGAGCCTGGACGCGGAGCCCTTGCGTGACGTGCTCGCGCCGCTCACCGAACGTCAGCGCCAGGTCGCGCGGCTGGTCGCCGACGGGCTGAGCAATGCGGCGATCGCGCGCCGGCTCACGCTCACCGAGGACACGGTCAAGAAGTATGTCAGCCGCATCCTTGCCGCGACCGGGTGTTCGTCGCGGACCCAGTTGGCGGTCGACGTGCAGCGCCAGGGGTTGCGGCCGGGCTAGTTCGTCCGCACGCCGCCGCAACCCGCCACCTCGCACAACCTGCGTGGACCTCACATGACCCCGGTGCTGTGCGAGGTGCACGCGGGTTCTGCGAAGTGGTGAGAGGCCTGACGACCGGACCGGCTCAGCCAAGCCCGGCGACCAGCACGCCGAGTCGTGGCACGACCCGCCGCGCCATCCACGGCAGGGCGGGATCGGCCGGGTCGGTGACGATCCGCGGCTCGGTCAGCCGGTACTGCCTGCCCCGGTACCGGACCTCGGGATCGCCGGCCGCCGCGAGGACGTTGCGGACCCAGTCGCTGTCCGACCCGTACAGCAGCACGATCGCGATCGACCCGCCCTTGCGCAGCGCCATCACCGGGGTCTGATAGATGCGGCCGGACTTGCGCCCGCAGTGGACCACCAGCGCCCACGGCGGCACATACGGTGCCCAGTACTTCTGCAGCCGGTTGTGGGTCGCCTTGTTGAAGCGCGGCAGCCAGTTCGGCATCATCGACGGTGTCGTCGGAATCTGCTTGTCACCCATTGCCTCTCCAATCGGGAACGGTCAGGAACGCGAATACTCCGATGCTCGCCGGATCTGCTCGTCGCTGGGGCGCACACCCGTGTACAGCGCGAACTGCTCCGCCGCCTGCAGTGCGCTCACCGCGGTACCGAGGATCACCTGCTTGCCCGCCTTACGGGCGCGCCGGACCAGCGGCGTCTGCTCCGGGACCGCGACCACCTCGAACACTGCGGCGGCCGCGTCGACGGCCTCGGCGGAGAAGGCCAGGTCCGCGGACTCCGCGCCGCCGTCCATCCCGACCGGGGTGGCATTGAGCAGCAGCGCGGGCCGCAGCTCGCCCAGTTCGCTGCGCCAGCCGAAGCCGTATCGCTCGGCCAGCAGCCGCCCGGTCTGCGGGTTGCGGGCGACGACCGTCACATCGTCGAATCCACTGTCGCGCAACGCCGCCACCGCGGCCTTGGCCATGCCGCCGCTGCCGGCGACCGCCGCCGGACCCTGGACGGCGGGCAGCAGTGCGCGCACCGCCAGATAGTCGGTGTTGTACGCCGTCAGCAGCCCGTCGTCGTTGACGATGGTGTTGGCCGACGCGATGACCGCCGCGGACGGGTCGACGACGTCGACGAGGTCGAGCACGTCCTCCTTGAACGGCATCGACACCCCGCACCCGCGGATCCCCAGCGCCCGGATCCCCAACATCGCCCCTTCGAGATCGGTTGTGGTGCACGCCTTGTAGACGAAGTCCAGCCCCAGCTCGCCGTAGAGGTAGTTGTGGAACCGGGTGCCGAGGTTCGAGGGACGCCCGGCCAGCGAGATGCACAGCCGGGTGTCCCTCGTCAGGTGGTTCACCAGATCCGCACCCGCTCGGCCGGATCGAGGTAGAGCGCGTCGCCCGCGGCGACGTCGAACGCGGCGTGGAAGTCGTCGACGTTGCGGATCACGCCGTTGCAGCGGAACTCCGGCGGCGAGTGTGGGTCGATCGCCAGCCGGCGGATCGCCTCGGACTCGCGGGCCTTGGTGCGCCACACCTGCGCCCAGCCGAAGAACACCCGCTGGATGCCGGTGAGTCCGTCGATGGCCGGCGGTTCGGCGCCGTCGGTCGCGATCCGGTAGGCGGCGAGCGCGATCGACAGCCCGCCGAGGTCGCCGATGTTCTCGCCGATGGTGAGCTCGCCGTTGACCTTGTGCCCGTCGAGGCCCTTGGGTGAGAACTGACCGTACTGCTCGATGAGCGCCCTTGTGCGCTTGCCGAATTCGGCACGGTCGTCGTCGCTCCACCAGTCGACCATGTTGCCGTCGCCGTCGTACTTGGCGCCCTGGTCGTCGAAGCCGTGCCCGATCTCGTGCCCGATGACCGCGCCGATCCCGCCGTAATTGGCGGCGTCGTCGGCGTCGGGGTCGAAGAACGGCGGCTGCAGGATCGCCGCGGGGAAGACGATCTCGTTCATGCCCGGGTTGTAGTAGGCGTTGACCGTCTGCGGGGTCATGAACCACTCGTCGCGGTCGACCGGTCCGCCCAGCTTGGCCAGGTCGCGGTCGTGCTCGGCGGCATACCCGCTGCGGTAGTTTGCGACCAGGTCGCCACGGGTCACCTGCACGGCCGAGTAGTCGCGCCACTTGGCCGGGTAGCCGATCTTCGGGGTGAACTTGTCCAGCTTGCGCAGCGCGGCCTCGCGGGTGGCCGGACTCATCCACTCGAGTACGGAGATGTTGCGGCGATACGCCTCGATCAGGTTCGCGACCAGCTCTTCCATGCGGGCCTTCGAGGACTCCGGGAAGTGCTGCTCCACGTAGAGCTTTCCGACGGCCTCTCCGAGCAGGTCCTCGACCAGCGAGACGCCGCGCTTCCAGCGGTCGCGCAGTTCCTCGGTGCCGGTGAGCGTCTTGCCGTAGAACTCGAAGTTCTCCTGCACCAGCTCGTCGGTCAGATACGGCGCGCGGGAGCGGATGACGCGCCAGCTCAGCCACGCCTTCCACTCGTCGAGACCGCGCTCGCTCCACAGCTGCGCGGCGCCGGTGAGGAAGCCGGGCTGACGCGCGACGACCTCGTGGAACGACTCCTCGGTGCCGCCCAGTGCGAGCGCCCAGGCGCGCCACGGGAATCCGGGGGCGAGCGTGTCGAGGTCGGCGAGGGTGTGCAGGTTGTAGGTCAGGTCGGCATCGCGGTTGCGCACCACGTCCCAGTGCGCCGCGGCCAGCGCCGTCTCCAACTCGAAGATCCGCTGCGCGAGCGCCTCGACGTCGTCGAACCCGGCGAGCGTGAGCATCGCCGCGACGTGCGCGACGTACTTCTCGCGGATCGGCGCGTAGGTGTCCTCGCGGTAGTACGACTCGTCGGGCAGGCCCAGACCGGACTGGTTCAGGTGCACCAGGTAGCGCTCGGAGTCCTTCGCGTCGGTGTCGACGAAGTTGCCGACCAGCCCGCCGACGCCGACCCGCTGCAGCCTGCCCAGCAGTGCAGCCAGCTCGTCGCGGTCGGCGACGGCGCGCACCTGGGCGAGCTCCTGCTCGAGCGGGGCCAGCCCGGCCGCCGCGACCGCGTCGGTGTCCATGAAGCTGGCGTAGAGGTCGCCGATCTTGCGGGTGATCGAACCGGGCTCGGCGTCGGCGTCGGCCGCGGACTCGATGATCGAGCGCACGTCGACCTCGGCGCGGTCGTAGAGGGTCCGGAAGGCGCCGTCGACGGCGCGGTCGGCGGGGATCTCGTGATCGGTCAGCCAACGCCCGTTGACGTGGACGAACAGGTCGTCCTGTGGCCGGGTGGCCGGGTCGAGGTGGGTGAGGTCGATGCCGGACTTGATCGAATCGGACTGCGCTGCGGTGGTCACCGTTTCATCCTTACACCAGGATGCCGATTCTTTCAGCGGCCCACGGGACCGGGCATTTTGCTTGACCGGTCGGTAATGCAACTCCTATCGTGACGATCGACCGATCGGTTCGGACCAGAGAGAGAAAAGAGCTGCGTCATGCCTCGTATCCACGGAAGACCCCGCGCCGGCGGGCGGTCCCTGAGATGGCGCGCCGTGACGGCGTGCACGGCCCTGGGGATCGCCGTCGCCGGTGCCGTGCTGCCCGCGACCACCGCGTCCGCGGCGCCCGACGCCACCCCCGGGACCGTCGTCTCCAGCACGCCGCTCGCGAGCAACCTGTGGATCCCCGGCACCGGGCAGGCGGATCGGGTTACCTACTGGTCCACCGGGCCCGACGGCGCACCCGTGCAGACGACCGGCGCCGTGTACGTCCCGAAGGGCGCCCCGCCGGCAGGCGGCTGGCCGGTGCTCTCGTGGGCGCACGGCACCGTCGGCCTCGCCCCGGACTGCGCGCCGTCGGTCGCCGGACCGGCCGCGCGGGACCGCGACATGGACTATCTGGGCACCTGGATGTCCAAGGGCTACGCCATCGTCGCCACCGACTACGCGTTCGTCGGCAACCCGGGCGTGATGCCGTACCTCGACGGCAAGGTCGAGGCCCACAACGTGGTCGACATGGTCAAGGCCGGGCGCAACCTCGACTCGAGCCTGTCGAACAAGTGGGTCGTCATCGGGCAGTCGCAGGGCGGCGGCGCGGCCATCACGACCGCGCGGTACGCCACCGAGTTCGGCGGTCCCGGGCTCGACTACCGCGGCGCGGTCGGTACCGGAGTGCCCGCCTACATCGAGAGCATCGTCGCGACGTTCGCGCCGGGCTTCCCGCCGGTCGCGCTGCCCGCGGGCATGACCGCCTACGGCATGTACATCCTTGCCGGACTGAATGTCTCGCACCCGGAGCTGAACGTCCCGTCCTACCTGAACGCCACCGGCAAGCAGTGGCTGCAGAAGGCGTCGACGATGTGCCTGGAGCCCTTCGAGAACGAGATCAAGGGCACGGTGCTGTCATCGCTGCTGACCAAGCCGCTCTCGTCGCTGAACGCGAACGGCCTGCTCTCGAGTTACATGGGCGTGCCGGAGAGCGGTTACGACAAGCCGTTCCTCATCGGCCAGGGCCTCAAGGACACCGACATCGTCATGCCGGCGACGCTGCTGTTCGGCACCCGGCTGGTCGCGAACCACCAGCCGGTGACGTTCAAGACCTATCCGACCGACCACAGCGGCACCATGGCCGCGTCGCTGCCCGACAGCGTTCCGTTCGTGCAGAAGCTGTTCGCCGGTCAGACCCCGGCGCCGGGCTTCGGCAGCGCGGGCGGCTCCGGGTCGGTCTCGGGCAGTGCCGGCACCGCGAGCGCCGGCGCGGTCGGCACCCTGCTGGGCAGCTCGGGTAGCTGACCCTCGCGCCACCGGCGCATCCGCGCGCGGTTCTCGTCGACGAACAGGTCGAAGGCCCGGTCGACGTGCGCGCGGTCGCCGGTGGCGAGGAGGTGCAGCAGCAGCCCGCGGATCTGGGCCAGCACGAGCGTCGCGTACAGCGAGGCCTGATCCGGCGGGCACCCGGCCCGCAGCACGATGCGCTCGAACGCGGTCAGCCAGTCGTCGACGAAGTGCGTGAGGAACCGGCGGTGCTCGTCCGGCTCCAGCAGTGCCTGCGCGAACACCTCGAGGGTGAGCCGGAACCGCGGCAACTCGTCCGGCGCGGTGCGCGCGGCCCACCAGGCCCGCATCACCTCGGTGGGGTCGATCTCGCCGGCGCCGGCGGTGGCGAAGTGGGCCAGCTCGGCCGGCATCGACTCGCGGCGCAGGTTCTCGACGACGGTGGAGAGCAGTTCGTTCTTGGAACCGAAGTGGTGCAGCAGCGCGGCGTGTGAGACGCCGACGGCCTTGGCCAGCGGCCGCATCGCGACCGCCGTGGTCCCGTGTTCGAGCACGTAGTCGGTGACCGCCCGGAGCAGCTGCTCGCGCCGGCCCGCGTACCGCAGCCGTCGGCCGTCGACCGGTTGGTCGTCGCTGGGCTGGGACTCGGGCACGACTTCAGCGTAGCCAGTCGTATGGGTCGGCTAGACCACGATGTTCACGGCGCCGAGGTGGCCGTCGGCGGTGGGGACGACGGTGACCAGGCCAAGCGGGTCGAAGATCGCGTCGGTGGCGTTGGTGACGTTGCGCTCGCGTCCGGTGTGCAGGTTGTAGGGGTCGGTGGCGTAGATCGCGTCGATCAGGGCCTCGTCGAAGTACAGCTGGGTGGTGCGCACGGTCTGCCGGTCGATGTGCACCTTGAGGTGGATGTGTGTGGTCCGGCCCGTGTACCAGCCCGGGAAGACCGTGGTGAAGCGGACGACACCCGCACCGTCGGTGACCTGCGCGCCGCGCAGGAAGGTGTCGTGGTCGGTGGGCGCGAAGAAGCCGTTGCCCTCGCTGTACGAGCCATGCGACACCTCGACCTTGCCGGGCGCGGGTGCCTGCTCCGGGGGCGCGCCGTCGTTCGCGGAGCGCGAGGACGACTCGAACCCGGAGTAGGCGCCGCTCGCATCGCAGTGCCACAGCTCGACCACCGCGTTCGGGATGGCGCCGCCGCCCTGAGGGGTGCAGGACGCCGTGTCCTGCACGCGCACAACGAGATCGAACCGCGATCCAGGTCGGCCCTCGCGGATGTCATTGCGGATCGAGTCGACGTCGAACCAGTACGGTCCCTGCGTCTGCTCGGGTATCGCGACGCACTGCGGCGCTCGGGTCAGCAGCGCCGGTACGTCGGGCGTGGTCGCCGCTTCTGTCGCGCCGGGGCCGGGAGACCGGCCCGACGAGCAGGCGGCGATCAGTCCGGACAGCCCGACGGCGCCGCCGACGGCGAGTACCCGTCGGCGGCCGAATCGTCGGGCCCGTCCGTCGTCAGTTCCCGAGCCGCGCATGCATCTCCCAGACGATGATCTCGGCGGGCTCGGAGGCCGAAACCCGTTGTCCGCCGGTGTTCGTCAGGCGCACCGCGTCACCCTGGTCGAGTCGGCCGGCGCCCTCGAAGTCCACGCTGCCCTGTGCGACGAACACGTGCACGAACGGAGCGTCGGGGAGAGTCACGGCGTGGCCGGGCTGCAGCCGCGCCACATACATCGCGGCGTAGCGGTTGCGGATCGTGATCGCCGACTGTCCGGCGTGCTGCGGCATGCCGGAGGCGACGGGAACCAGTGCGCCGCTGAGCAGTTCGTCGTCGATCTCGACCTGCTCATAGCCGGGTTCGATGCCTGCGGTGTCGGGGGCCACCCACATCTGGACGAACCGCACCGGCTCGTCGTGCTCGTCGGCGTTCGCGCCGGACAGCCGCCAGGAGTCGTTCTTCTCCGAGTGCAAGATGCCGGTGCCGGCGCTCATCCGTTGCGCCAGGCCCGGGTAGATCACGCCGGAGTGACCCATGGAGTCCTGGTGCACCAGCGACCCGCGCACCACCCAGGTGACGATCTCCATGTCGCGGTGCGGGTGGGTCTCGAACCCCTGGCCGGGCACCACGATGTCGTCGTTGTTGACCAGCAGCAGCCCGTGATGGGTGTTGTCGGGGTCGTAGTGGTGGCCGAACGAGAACGAGTGGTTCGAGTCGAGCCAGTCGATCTTCGTGCGCGGACGGTCGCCGGCGCGGCGGACGTCGATGATGGGTGTGGTCACGTGGGTTCCTCCGGAGTCGAGCGTAGCGGTCCGGCCGATGGGCCGATGCCCGCGCAGTGGCGCGGGCTCGGCCTACTCCTGTCAGTCGCCGTCGGTGACGCTCTCGTGGGCGGCGGGGATCGACCCGAGCCGGCCCGCCTCGTAGTCCTCGAACGCCTCGAGCAGTTCGGCCTTGGTGTTCATTACGAACGGTCCGTACATGGCGACCGGTTCGCGAATCGGCTTGCCGCCCAGGATGAACATCTCCAGCGCGTCGGTGCGTGAGTCCTGCGCGTCGGCCGCGGAGATCTCGAGGAAGTCTCCCTTGCCGAAGACCGCCATCTGGCCCATGTGCACCGGACGCCGCTCGGCGCCGACGGCGCCGTCGCCCGCGAGCACGTAGGCGAGCGCGTTGAACTCCTGGTTCCACGGCAGCACCAGGCGTGCCCCCGGCGCGATGGTCGCGTGCACCAGGCTGATCGGCGTGTAGGTCGAGCCGGGTCCGTGATGGCCGTCGACCTCGCCGGCGATCACGCGCACGAGCGATCCGCCGTCGTCGGTGGTGAGCAGGCTGACCTTCGATCCGGTGATGTCCTGGTAGCGCGGCGCGGCCATCTTGTTGTCGGGGGCAGGTTCACCCACAACTGGACGCCGTGGAACAGTCCGCCGCTGACGACGAGGTGTTCCGGCGGCTTCTCGATGTGCAGGATGCCGCCGCCGGCGGTCATCCACTGGGTGTCGCCGCCGCCGATCGTGCCGCCGCCGCCGTTGGAGTCCTGGTGCTCCATGATCCCGTCGATCATGTAGGTGACGGTCTCGAAGCCGCGGTGCGGGTGCCACGGGGTGCCCTTGGGCTCGCCGGGCGCGTACTGCACCTCACCCATCTGGTCCATGTGGATGAAAGGGTCGAGGTGGGCCAGGTCGATCCCTGCGAAGGCGCGGCGGACGGGGAAGCCCTCGCCCTCGAAGCCGCGGGGTGCGGTGGTGACCGAGTAGACGGGGCGCTCGGCGGCGTCGGCGCGGGGTGCGCCGATCCGGGGGAGTGCCAACTGGTCGGGTGCGGTGATCGCCGGCATCGGTTGCTCCTGTCTTCTAGTTGATTATTCAACTAGTTGTCTCAACACTACCACCCACCAGATATTCCGGCACCGCCTCGTACCGCCGACCGACGACGAACATCGTCGTTTTCTTGCCTGGTCAGAGCGGTCGGGAGCACGCTGGATACGTCCACCGAACCGCGCGGCCGTGCGCGCTGCGCGATCCGCTGTCGGGGTCGAGCCGCCGGGAGGCCGCCATGGTCAAGGTCAGTCCGCAGGTGCTGCGCCACGGTCTACGGGCCTACAACAGTGTCTGGCAGTACCGCGCCGACGAGTGGTGCCGGCTCGAGGAGGCGGCCGTCCGGCTCGCGGGAGGTGTGTCGACGGACCGGCCGCTGTCGATGCTGACCGAGACGGTCGAGGCGATGCTGGCGCAGTTGCAGCCGGTCGAGCGCTACTGGGCGTTCCCCGGCGCCCGCGGCTTCGCCCGGATCCAGCGGCTGTTCGCCTCCGGCGACCACGCCCGGTTCGCGCGCACCGTCGCCCAGGTGAATCGGGCGCTGACCACCGAGTCCTACCGGCACGACGGCACGCTCGCCCCCGTGTCCGGCGACCTCGAGGGACTCGACGACGCGCCCGCCGAGCACGAGGCGACGGAGGACGCGCCGACGCGCCCGTACTTCGAGGTGCTCGTCGTCGAGGCGATGACCGAGGCCCAGGAGCGGGCGCTGCGCCGCGAGCTGCGCCGCTGGCGCCGTCCGGACGACCAGTTCGTGTACGAGTTGGTGATCGTCGGCAGCGCCGAGGACGCGCTGATTGCGACCCGCGTCAACGTCGGCCTGCAGGCCTGCGTGATCCGTCGCCAGTTCACCCACCGTTCCGGGCAGCACGCGTCGTCGCTGACCAGCCTGGTCGCCGCCGACGTCGCCGCGGACCTGGCGGCGCCGACTACCGAGGAGCGGGTGCGGCTGCTCGCCCGCGCCCTCACCGAGACACGGCCGGACCTGGACCTGTACTTGATGACCGAGATCGAGGTCGAGGGGCTGGCCGGACGGCTCGGCCAGGACTTCCGGCGGGTCTTCCATGCGGGGGAGGGGTCGCTGGACCTGCACCTGAGCCTGCTCGACGGCATCGCCGCGCGGTACCGCACGCCGTTCTTCAGCGCGCTGCGCGAATACAGTCACCGGCCGACCGGGGTCTTCCACGCGCTGCCGATCTCGCAGGGCAAGTCGATCATCAACTCGCACTGGATCCGCGACATGGTCGACTTCTACGGGCTCGACGTGTTCCTGGCGGAGACGTCCGCCACCTGCGGCGGGCTGGACTCGCTGCTCGAGCCGACCGGTCCGCTGCGCGAGGCGCAGCAGTTGGCGGCCAAGGCGTTCGGGTCGCGGCAGACGTACTTCGTCACCAACGGCACCTCGACCGCCAACAAGATCGTCGTGCAGGCCCTGCTCGCGCCCGGTGACATCGTGCTGGTCGACCGGAACTGTCACCAGTCGCACCACTACGGGCTGATGCTCGCGGGCGCGCAGGTCACCTACCTGGACGCCTATCCGCTCAACCGGTATTCGATGTACGGCGCGGTGCCGATCCGGGAGATCAAGGCCCGGCTGCTGGCGCTGCGTCGCGCCGGCAAGCTGGACCGCGTCAAGCTCGTCATGCTGACCAACTGCACCTTCGACGGCGTGGTCTACGACGTCGAGCGGGTGATCGAGGAATGCCTGGCGATCAAGCCCGACCTCGCGTTCCTGTGGGACGAGGCCTGGTTCGGGTTCGCGCGGTTCCACCACGTCTACCGTCGGCGGACCGCGATGCACGCGGCGGCGGCGGTGCGCGAGCGGCTGCGCCGACCCGGGTCCCGCGAGGACTACGACCACTACGCGGAGGAGATCGCGGGCCTCGACGACGACGCGCTGCTGGACCGGCGGCTGATGCCCGATCCGGCGCGGGCGCGGGTGCGCGTCTACGCCACCCAGTCGACCCACAAGACGCTCACGTCGCTGCGGCAGGGATCGATGATCCACGTGTTCGACCAGGACTTCGACCAGAAGGTCGAGGAGACGTTCCACGAGGCGTACATGACGCACACGTCCACCTCGCCGAACTATCAGATCCTCGCCTCGCTCGACGTGGGTCGCCGGCAGGCCGCGCTCGAGGGAGTCGAGCTGGTGCAGCGGCAGGTCGAGAACGCGATGCAACTGCGCGACGCCATCGACAACCATCCGCTGCTGCGCAAATACATGCACTGCCTGACGACGGTCGAGCTGATCCCCGGGCAGTTCCGTCCGGCGGGCATCGGCCAGCCGCTGCGGTCGGGGCTGCACAACATGGAAACAGCTTGGGGGCAAGACGAATTCGTGCTCGACCCGTCGCGGGTGACGCTGTACATCGGGGCCACCGGGATCGACGGCGACACCTTCAAACGCGCCGAGCTGATGGACCGCTACGGCGTGCAGATCAACAAGACCTCGCGTAACACCGTGCTGTTCATGACCAACATCGGCACCACGCGCAGTTCGGTCGCCTACCTGGTGGAGGTGCTGGTCAAGCTCGCGCACGAACTCGACGACCGGATCGCCGACATGAGCCTGACCGAGCGGGCGATGCACGAGAACGCGGTCGTCCGGCTGACCAGTTCCTCGGCGCCGCTGCCGGACTTCAGCGGATTCCACCCGGCCTTCCTCGAGAACGACGGCGCTGCGGAACCGACGCCGGACGGCGACGTGCGCCGCGCGTTCTTCCTCGCCTACGACGACAACCTTTGCGAGTACCTGACCCCGGACGAGGTCGACGAGAAGCTCGATGCCGGCGACGCGGTGGTGTCGGCGACCTTCGTCACCCCGTACCCGCCAGGTTTCCCGGTGCTGGTGCCCGGGCAGATGTTCAGCCGCCAGATCGTGTCGTTCCTGCGCAGCCTGGACACCCCCGAGGTGCACGGCTACCGGCCGGAACTGGGCTACCGGGTCTACACGACCAAGGCGCTCGAGATCGCCGGCGGATAGGGCGCGTCAGCGGCCGTCGCAGGTGAAGGCCGCGTCCGCGGTGCACACCGCGACGTCGGCGCGCAGTGTGCTGCGATGGGTGGGCCGGGCCTCCTCGTAGCGGCGGCGGCCGGCGTCGGTGAGGCTGGTCCACATCGCACGCCGATCCGTGGTGCACACGTTGCGGGCGAGCAGGCCGTCCTTCTCCAGGCGGGACACGAGCCGGGACAGCGCGCTCTGACTCAGGTGCACCAGCTCCGCGAGCGTCGCCATCTTCATCTTCGGCTCGTCGTGCGTGTACAGCTGCTCGAGCACGTCGAACTCGCTGGAGCTCAGCCCGTGCGCCGACCCGAGGGCGCGGTCCAACGCACAGGTCAGCCGGTGATAGCGCCCCATCACCTCGTGCCACGACGCGGCCAGGGCGTCGTCGTCGACCGGGCTGACGGTGCGGGCGTTCATGGCCGCATCTTAGCAGATGCGACCGCATAATATGCATCTAAATATTATGCTTGTGCATTTAATGCGTATGCATCTAATGTTTCCCGCATGACCACAACCACTCAGGCCCCGCTGCGGGCGTCACACCTCGCGCCGGACATCCACGCGACCGTCGGCACCGCCACCGGATGGAGCCGGCGGATCTGGCTGCTGTTGGTCGTGCTGTGCGGCGCATTGTTCCTCGACGGACTGGACGTCTCGATGGTCGGCGTCGCACTGCCTTCGATCGGTGCAGATCTGCACATGGGCCAGGCCCAGTTGCAGTGGATCGTCAGCGGTTACGTGCTCGGCTACGGCGGGCTGCTGCTGCTCGGCGGTCGCGCCAGCGACCTGATCGGCCGGCGATCGGTGTTCCTGAGCGCGCTGGCGGTCTTCGGGCTGGCCTCGGTCGCCACTGCGCTGGTCGACGTCGACCTGCTGATCATCGCGTTGCGCTTTGTCAAGGGCGTGGCGGCGGCCTTCACGGTGCCGGCGGGCCTGTCGATCATCACCACGACCTTCGCGGAGGGTCCGGCCCGCAACAAGGCGCTGAGCATCTACACGGTCTGCGGTGCCAGCGGCTTCTCGCTCGGGCTCGTGTTCGGCGGCCTGCTGACCGAATTGAGCTGGCGCGCAACGCTGTTGTTCCCTGGTCCGGTGGCTCTGGTACTGCTCGCGGTCGGGCTCAAGGTGGTACCCCGCGCGGCCGGCCAGGGCTTCCGGCTCGCACACTTCGACGTGCTCGGCGCGCTGACCAGCACCGGTTCGCTGCTGGTGTTCGTCTACGCGGTGGTGCAGGCGCCGCAGGCCGGCTGGGGTTCCGGCAGCACGGTCGGCCTGCTGGTGGCCGCGGCGGTGCTGCTGGCCGCGTTCGTGGCGGTCGAGCGTAGGCACGCGCACCCGTTGCTGCGGTTGGGGATCCTGCGGTCGGTGCGCCTGGTGCACGCCAACCTGGCCGGAATGGCGATGTTCGGCGGATACGTCGCCTTCCAGTTCGTGGTGACGCTGTACCTGCAGGACTCGCTGCAGTGGTCGCCGCTCGCGATGGCGCTCGGCTTCCTGCCCGCCGGACTGATAGTCGTGGCCAGTGCCACCAAGATGGACAAGGTCCTCGACCGGGTGCCGACACCGCTGATGATCGCGGTGGGACTGGCCGCCTTCGTGATCGGCTACCTGCTGTTCCTGCGGGTGCAGCCGGGCATGGGCTACGCGGCCTTCCTGCTGCCGACGATCATCCTGCTCGGCGTCGGGTTCGCGCTGTGCTTCCCTGCCGTCAACTCGCAGGCCACCGCCGGCGTCGACGACGACGAGCAGGGCCTGGCCTCGGGGCTGGTCAACACCAGCATCCAGCTCGGCGGCGCGGTGATGCTGGCCGTGACGACCGCGATCCTCGGCAGCGCCGGCCGCCCGACCGCGGGCGCACTGATCCCGGGGATGATCCCGGCGGTCGCGGTGGTCTCGGCGCTGACCGTGACCGCGCTGGTGGCGACGATCGGGGTGATCGTGCGCCGGCGGTGAGCCGGGCGCGAGGGCGGGAGTGGTCCCGGCCCCCACTGGGGGGGGGTCGGGACCACTGCCGTTCGCGTTCAGTGGTGGTGCGCGCCGTGTCCCGCATGTGCGCCGAGGTGGTCGTGGCCGACGTGCGGGGCGTGGTCGGCGTGTTCCGGCGCCCCGCCGACCGCCACCGTGAATTCGGCTGTCCGGACGGTGTTCTCGTGCTGGAAGTCGAGGAACAGCCGGTAGGTTCCGACGCTCGGCGCCTGCGCGTGGAAGGTGATGTCGGGGCCGGCCGGGGTGACCCCGTCGCCGGGCTCGCCCTGCGGGTGGACGTGGAGGTAGGCCAGGTCGCCGGCGCGCAACGCCACCAGGTGTCCATAGGCGCCGAGGTACGGCTGCAGGTCGGTCACGGGCCGGCCGTCGCGGCTCACCGACAGCGTCAGTGGGCCGCCGGCGGTGGCCAGGTCTCCCGCGAGCGCGACGCGGTAGCCGTCCACCTCGGTGGTGCGCGAGGGTGCCGGCAGCGGGGTGGGCTCGAGTGCGCCCGCGACGTCGACCGTGCGGGTCAGCGTCAGCGCGGGACCGCCGGTGGGGTGGATGTCCGCGAACACCCGGTAGCTGCCGGCGTGCGCCCAGGTCCAGTCGATCGACCAGGTGCCGTCGTCGGCCAGGACCGGGTGCACGTGCCGGAATCCGCTGGTGTCGGTGCGGACGACGATCAGGTGCAGCTCCTTCTCGTGCTGCTCGTCGAAGGCGGTGACCGGGACGCCGGCGGCGTCGAGGATCCGGAAGCTCAGTGCGCCGGGCTCGTTCGCCGTGGCCGGCGCGGTGATCTCCGAGAGCGCGTAGCCCTGCTCGGCGACCTGCAATCCGCCGGGGACGAGGGCTGCGGCGTGATGGTGGGCGGCGTGGGCGGTGGTCATGACTGCCTCCTGTGGTCGGTTCGCAATACCCCAGTGGGGTATCAACTCGATGAGTGGAAAGTACCCCCCTGCGGTATGTGGCGCAACCCTGTCGAAAAGCTTGCCCTAGATACCCGGCGGGGGTATACATCTCGATCATGGTGATCGAGCCGCGATCGCCACCGGCGAGTCAGGAGTGATCGGGATGGTTCAGAAACGAAGTCTCGGAAGATCGCGAAAGTGGCTGGCGCTGGCGTTGATCGCGCTTGCGCAGTTCATGGTCATCATGGACACGTCGATCATCGGGGTGGCGCTGCCGCGGATGGCGGACGACCTCGGCTTCACCCAGGAGAACCTCACTTGGGTGTTCAACGCCTACGTCGTCGTGTTCGGCGGACTGTTGCTGCTCGGCGGCAGGCTCTCGGACCTGTTCGGCGCGCGCCGGATGTTCGGCCTGGGCTGGCTGATCCTGCTGGTCGGGTCCGCGGTCGCGGGATTCGCCGCGAACGTGCCGGTCGAGCTCGTCGGCCGGGCCGTGCAGGGTGCCGGCGCGGCCATGATCGCTCCGTCGGCGTTGACGCTACTGATGACGCTGTTCGGGGCGAGCCCGCGTGAGCTGACCCGGGCGCTCGCCGTCTACGGCGCCGCCGCCCCGGCCGGCGGGACCGCGGGGGTCTTCCTCGGCGGGCTGCTCACCGAGTACGCCTCGTGGTCGTGGGTGTTCTTCGTCAACATCCCCTTCGCAGTGCTGGCCCTGGCGGCGGCCCCGGTGCTGCTGCCGGGTGGTCGGGGAGCGGCGTCCGGTGGGGTCGACGTGCTCGGCGCCGCGACCGTCACCGCCGGCATCGGTGCGGCCGTGTACGGAATCGTCCGGGCGCCGCAGGTCGGCTGGGGATCGGCGGCGACCGGGGTGACCCTCGTGGTCGCGGCGGTCCTGCTGGCCGCGTTCCTGGTGATCCAGGCGCGCCGCCGCGCACCGCTGGTGCGGTTGGCGATCTTCCGCACACCGAACCTGGGCGCCGCGAACCTCGCCCAGTTCCTGCTCGGCGCCGCGTGGATCCCGATGTGGTTCTTCCTGAACCTGTACCTGCAGCAGGTGCTGGGACTCTCGGCGTTCCCCAGCGGCGCCGCGCTGATCCCGATGACGGCGCTGATCATGATCGTCATGGTCCTGGTGGCACCGCGGCTGATCGCGCGGTTCGGGCCGAAGCCGCTGGTCGTGGCGGGCCTGCTGCTGCTCGCGCTGGGGCTGGGCCGGCTCTCGCTGGTGCGCCCCGACGGCAACTTCCTCGTCGACGTCCTGCCGGCCTCGCTGGTGAGTGCGCTCGGCATGGCCCTCGCGTTCATCCCGTCGCTGGGCACGGCGATCTCCAGCGCACGTCCGGAGGAGGGTGGACTGGCCTCGGGGATCGTGAACACCAGCTATCAGCTGGGATCGGCGTTGGGGCTCGCGGTGGCGACCGCGGTCGCCGCGCTCGCCGGCACCGATGCGGTCGGCGACCTGACCGGCCTGACCGACGGGTTCTCGGCCGCGTTCGTCACCGCCGCGGTGCTCGCCGTCGCCGGCGCGGTCCTGGCCGCGGTCACGCTGCGGTCCGGAGCCCCGGCATCTGAGCCGGAGCGGGTGTCCGCCCGATGACCCGCACAGACGCCCTGCGGGACCCGCGGGTGCAGGCGGTGTTCAGGTGCACCCTGGGGTGCCTGCTGGTCGGGGTCCGGTCGTGGCTCGACCGGCGCCGCGCACCATGAAACGACCTGTGCAGCCACGAACGGCGCCACCGGAACGAATTCCGATGGCGCCGTTCGTGGTGGGGAGTTGCTATCCCTCGCGCCCGTTGAGTGTGCGGCTCATGCCGCGCTCGACGGCGGCGGCCAGGCGCGGGCGCAGATCGGCGGCGGGCACGATCGAGTGCACCGAACCGACCTGCAGCGCACGGTCGATGTTGTGCACCGACTCGAACTCGGTCGCGACCTCGCCGAGCTTGTCCGACCGCACCGCCGCACGGGTCGCGTCCAACTCGACCCGCAACTGCGCGCTCTCGGCCTCGTCGGTGGCGGCGGCCAGCCGCTCGGCGAGTGCCTTGACGCTCGGGTCGGCGTCGGTGCGCGCGTTGACCTCACGGGTGAACACGACCGCCGCGGCCGGCGCACCACCGATGACCGAGGCGAACGAGCCCTCGACCGCCAGTACCTCCATGTTGTCGTTCAGCGCTCCGGAGAACACCACGAACGCGCCGCCGTGGTAGCGGGAGATCACGCAGAACACGATCGGACCGTCGAAGTTGACGATGGCCCGGCCGATCTCGGCGCCGTACTCCAGCTGGATGTTGCGCAGCGACTCCGGCGAGCCGTCGAACCCGGACAGGTTCGCCAGCACCACGACCGGACGGTTCCCGCTGGCCGCGTTGATCGCCCGCGCGGTCTTGCGCGAGGACTGCGGGAACAGCGTGCCCGAGGTCCATTGGTCCGGACCGTCGGTCGGGAACCAGCCCTTGCGCGGGATCGCCCGCGACTCGATGCCGATGACCGAGACCGGCTGGCCGGCCAGGTGCGCGTCGAACACGACCGAGGTGTCGGCGTCGGCCATGTCCGCCCAACGCTCCAGGACCGCGTGGTCCTGGTCGACGATCGAGCGCATCACCGTGCGGATGTCGAACGGCTTCTTGCGATCCGGGTTCTTCTCCGCCGAGAAGACGTCGCCGACGGTGGTGAAGTCGCTGGCCGGGTGCACGTGCGGGTGGCTGCGCACGTCGCGGTCGACCGGGTCGGTGGTCACCGCCTTGCGCGGGAACCGTTCGCCCGGAGCGACATACGCGTGCTCGTAGTGCGTGAACAGCACCTCGCACGCGGCCGACAGGTTCGGCGCCCAGTACTGCGCCTGACCGTTCGGGCCCATCACGCGGTCGTAGCCGCCGATGCCGAAGTTGTCCTCGGCAGACACGCCGCCCGAGTAGTCCAGCGACTGCTTGCCGGTGAGCACCATCGCGCTGTCCGGCGTCATCACCAGGATGCCCTTGGTGTGCATGAGCATCGTGGCCTCGGCGTTCCAGTACGGCTGGGCGCCGACGTTGATACCCGCGACGATGACGTTGATCTCGCCGCCGTTCTGCGTGAACGTGATGATCCGGCGCAGCCCACGCGAGACCCAGTCCATGTTCTCGGTGCCCGACTCCATCGAGATGGTGGCGCCGGAGGACAGCGCGAACCACTCGACCGGGGCGCCGATCCGCTCGGCCAGGTCGATGGCCGCGACCACCCGCGAGCACTCGGCCTCGGCCACGGTGCCCAGCGCCTTGGTCGGGTCGCCGAACATCGCCACGCGGGTCATGCCCTCGGGGTATCGCGCGGTCGGGGTGGTGACCAGGCCGACGATCAGGCCGGCCTTGTTGCGACCGTAGGGCCGCTCGACCGGGACCAGCCGTCCGTGCTCGTCCAGGTCGTGCTCGACGAAGCTGCCGTTGTCTCCCGCGAGCAGCGGGATCAGCTCGTACGGGTACACGGTGCCGCGGGCCCGCGAGCGCTGGACCTTCTGGGTGTACTCGTCGAGCGGGCGCAGCGGCTCGGTCGGGCGGTCGGTCACGGTCGACACGACCCCCGCGCCGGGGCGGTAGGAGAAGCGCAGCGCGACCTCGCGCGACTCGGCGCCGGGCTGCTCGCGCAGGCGGCCGATGAAGGTGATCTCCTCCAGGCCCGCGCCGACGGTCAGGGGCGCGGTGTTCTTGGCGACGATCGCCATCCGCTCCACCGGGATCTCCAGGGTCGGCCACACGAACAGCGTCACCCGGTTGTGGTCCAGGCGGCGCTTGGCGCCGCGCTGTGCCTGCGCCCGGCGGATGCCGTCCAGGCACGCGGTCAGTGCGCGCTCCATCGCCGGCATCGCGACGATCTCACCGTTCTCGTCGAGATGCGGTGTCACATCGTGGATCTCGGCCATCACGAACAGCCGCTCGTCGGCCGGGTTCTCCTTGGCCGACAGGTGGAACAGGTACGTGTCGTCGGTGGCCGGGAGGCGGGTGCCGACGAAGTTGGTCAGCCGCCACAGGTCCAGTCGCTGGCCGGTCAGCGGGTGGATGTCGCGGATCGTCAGGTCCTCGACCAGTTCACCGTCGGCGTTGGGGCGGAAGGTGATCTGGTGTGTCTCCGGACCGGCCGGGTTGCACACGGTGACCGTGATCCGGCGGTAGCCCGCCAGCGTGGACCGCTCGGCCAGCACGCTGTGCAGCGCCGCGGCCCGGGTGTCGCCGTCTGCGGGGGCCTCCGGCCACGACAGGTACAGGTCGATCACGACATCGTGGGAATTCGTTGAGGTGGAGGCGATCTCGTCGATCGATGCCAGCGCCACCGGGAGCTCGGCGTAGTCGGCGACCGTGGAGATCAGGTGTCGGGTCTCGCCGCGGAGCTCGAAATCTCCGGTGACGAAGTGGCGACCCTCCAGGTCGAACGCCTTCACGCCGTCCAGCGAGCGGATCCGGTAGTAGCGGCGGGTGACCACCTCGAGCAGCGGTCCGACGTCGGCGCCGGCGCGGCCGATCCGCTGCGCGAGCAGGTCGGTCAGCGGTCCCGGCGCGGACACCAGGGCCTCGATGCGCTGGTTGTGGTCCGGTGCGTCCGGCCGCTCGGACAGGTAGGCAAGCGTGCCGCGTGCCCGGTCGTAGACCTGCTCGCGCGCCTGGCGGATGGTCGGCTCGTCGAACAGCCGGAATCGCAGGTGCCGGGCGGTGTCGCCGATGGCCGGGAAACGCAGCTGGGTGGCGATGATGAGACGGTCGAGCACCTCGCCGAGCTCGGCGGGGGTGGAGGTGGGCAGCGGAGACTCGGTGCGCCAGCGGTCCAACAGGGCCGCGATCACCGGGGTCTGATTGCCGATTCGCTGCTGCGCCAAGAAGATCCGATAGACGGCCTCCTCGGTCTCGGCGCACGGCGACACCTCGTCGATGTCGTAGTGGCGCAGCGCGCGGGACAGCTTGGCGCGGAACGACTCCGGCAGACCCTCGAGCTCCACGTCGAGCGAACGCAGGAAGGTGTGGAAGTGCTCGCGCGGGCTGTGCACGCCCTCGTGGTTGCCCTCCTCCGCCGCGGTCGGGCGGTTCCGGGACAGCTCACACAGGTCGGCGAAGGTGGTCAGCAGCGCCAGTTCCGCGCTGTCGAGTGCGGCGTCGTCGTGCGGGAGTTCGGCGCGCAGCGACTCGTACTCGGCGAGCACCGACCGGGTGCGTGCGGTGCCGACGTCGTATCCGGTGATCAGCGCCCGGAGCACGTCGAGCGCGGCGAGCGCGGACGCCTGCGGATCGGACTGGGTGGCGGCGACGGGCGGGGCGAACTCGACCCGCGGCGCCTGCGACTCGGCGGCCTCGTCGCCGGCCTGGTCGACGCGCAGCAGCGGCGCGCCGGCATCGACCTGTGAGTTGACGACGGCCAGGACCTCGCGGACCACACCGGCGTGCGGCGCGCGGATCGCGGTCTCCATCTTCATGGCCTCGAGCACGACCAGGGTGGCCCCGGCCTCGACCTCGTCGCCGACGGCCACCGGCAGCGCCACGACCACGGCGGGCGACGGGGCGCGGACCACGCCGGCCTCGTCCTGGCTGATCTGGTGGCTGATCCCGTCGACCTCGACGAGGTGGTGGGCCGGCCCGGCCACGGACACCACGTGGTGGCGGGAACCGTCGAGGGTGAGGCGGCACTCGAACTCGCCGAGCCGGTCGACGTCGACGTCACGTACGCCGCTGTCCCCGTCGATGCGGTAGCGGTGCGGGCCGACCTGCTCGACGGTCAGCTTGTACGGCTGACCCTGGTAGCTCAGCTCGACGCCGCGGCCGATCGTGTGGTTGGCGCGGGGACGGCCGCCGCGGGCCGCGGTGCGGAACTTGCCGAGCTCGATGGACTCCTCGGCGTCGTAGACGCCGATGGCGGTGGCGATCAGCGCGATCGACGCCGCATGGGTGGGGCCGGACGCGGTGCCCGCGCCGGTGCGGTCCAGCCAGCCGGTGTCGGCGCTGGCGTCGATCACCTCGGGCCGGTCGAGCAGGTCGAGCAGGAAGGACTTGGTGGTGGTGCCGCCGTCGAGCACGACGGTGGTCTCGCGCAGCGCGGTGCGCAGGCGGGCCAGGGCCTCGGAGCGGTCCTTGCCCCAGGCGATGATCTTGGCGACCATCGAGTCGTAGTCGGGCGGGATCACATCGCCCTGCGCGATGCCGGTGTCCACGCGCAGACCTGGGCCCAGCGGGAACTTCAGCAGCTGCACGGTGCCGGGCGCGGGGGCGAAGCCGTTGTCGGCGTCCTCCGCGTTCAGGCGGGCCTCGACGGCGTGGCCGAACTCGGACGGGCACGCGCCGGACAGCTCGCCGCCACCGGCGACGTGGATCTGCAGCTTGACCAGGTCGATGCCGGTCGTCGCCTCGGTGATCGGGTGCTCGACCTGCAAGCGGGTGTTGACCTCGAGGAAGGTGAACATCTTCTGCTCGGGCTGGTACAGGTACTCGACCGTGGCGGCGCCGCAGTAGCCGGCGGCGCGCACGAGGTCGGCCGAGACGGTCCGCAGCTCGTCGGCCTGTTCCTTGGTCAGCAGCGGGGAGGCGGATTCCTCGATGACCTTCTGGTTCTTGCGCTGGATCGAGCAGTCCCGCACGCCGGGCGCCCAGACGTTGCCGTGCGAGTCGGCGATGACCTGCACCTCGACGTGGCGGGCGTCGGTGACCAGGCGCTCGATGAACACGACGGGGTCGCCGAACGAGCGCTGCGCCTCGCCCTGGGTGCGCTCGAGCGCGAGTTCGAGCTCGTCCTCGGACCAGACCTTGCGGATGCCGCGGCCGCCGCCGCCGGAACGGGCCTTGATGATCAGCGGGTAACCGATGGCCTGCGCGTGCCGACGGGCGTCCGGGCGGGTCTCGACCGGTCCGCCCGACCACGGTGCGACCGGCACGCCGACCTTCTCGGCCAGCAGCTTCGCCTCGACCTTGTCGCCGAGCAGGCGCATGGCCTCGGGGGAGGGGCCGATGAAGGTGATGCCGAGGCGGACGCAGAGCTCGTCGAACGCCGGGTCCTCGGCGACGAAGCCCCAGCCGACCCACACCGCGTCGGCGCGCGACTCCCGCAGCGCCCGCTCGAGCTCGGCGTGGTCGAGGTACGGGGTGGCGGCCGTGGTGGACGGTCGCAGCACGACACCCTCGTCGGCCTGCCGGACGAACATCGCCCGGCGCTCCGCCTCGGTGTGCAGTGCGATCGTCGTGATGTGCCGGCCGCTCTCGGCGCTCAGCTCACGCACGGCGCGGATCAGGCGTACCGCAGCCTCCCCCCGGTTGACCACCGCAATCCGTGTGAACATCGTTTCGCTCCACCGTCCTTGAAAAGTCAATTCGCATCACCATTTGGTGACCCGTCATGAATCGTCCTGAGCGCGGTCGTGGTCACTCACAATCGACTGTGAGATCCGCACCGTGACGAACACGAGACTGCGGACGGCGGCCGTGGCGCATCCGCTTCCGGAAACGCCTCGATGTGTTGGCCCGGGACCCGTTCCGCGGCGAGCGGCGACCACCCCCGAAACCGCTGTTCGGTGGCCCCGCTCGCTGAAGGCTCGGACGTCCCGGATTGCCCATCCCGACAACCCACTCGGAAGTTCAGCATGCAGGAATCGCGCGGCCTTGTCATGTCCCGAATCGGACGTCTGTCCGGAGATGTCGGCGAGTGGTCGCAAACGTGCATGGAAGCTGTTCGGGCACAGCATGTTTCATGTCCGGGTGAACGCGTTGTGAATCGTCTTTGAATTCGTACCGTTGGGTAACTTATAACGTACTGATCAGTAGCATTTTGTTACGCGCCAGTAGCTTTCGCGGAGCCGGCGGTTGTGCCCACGGGGGAGGCCGCCCGTCCGCGTCCGGGTGTGCGAAGGGCGGTGTCGCGGGATCGATCTCCTGCTGCGCGCCGAGCGAAGATCGCCGAGCGCTTCTCGCCATCCGGGCACTTCGATATTCGATCTTGTATTTCCCGGAATGGCCTCCGCAATTGCTGCCCCGGCGTTTCGGTGCGGTCACAGGGGATCGATTTCCCGAATTGCTCCCGCATCCATTTCCAGCCAGCGGCCCATCTCGGCGTCCCTGAGGAATCCGACGTCGTGGCTGACGACGATCAACGCGCCGCGGAACGCGCGCAGCGCCTGCCCGAGTTGGCGCGCGCTCGCCATGTCGAGGTTGTTCGTCGGCTCGTCGAGCATCAGCAGCTTCGGCGTCGGATCGGTGGCCAGCGCCAGTGCCAGCGCGGCGCGGACGCGTTCACCGCCGGAGAGTGTCGACACCGGCGCCTCCGAGGCATTGCCCCGGAACAGGAACCGGGCCAGCAGCCCGCGCAGGGCCTGGTCGGGACTGCGTGGGGCATGCCGCCGGAGGTTGTCGAGCAGGCTCGTCTCTTCATCGAAGACGTCCAGGCGCTGCGGTAGCAGCGCGAAGGGCACCGCCGGCGGTGCGTCGGCCACCGCGCGCAACAGCGTGGTCTTGCCGCCGCCGTTGGGTCCGACCAGCGCGATCCGTTCGGGTCCGTGCACGACCAGTCCGGGCGTCTCGACGACGACCTGCGACGGGTGCACTGCGGTCTCGGATAGATCGATCCGGATCTCGCGGTCCTCACGTAGGCCGTCCTGGGCGCGGGCGAGCGTGTCGCGGGAGTCGGCCAGCCGGTCCTGGTGGGTGCCGCGCAGCTTGCCGGCCGACACCTCGGCCTGACGCTTGCGCATGCCCATGACGATCTTGGGCTCGCGCTTGTTCGCGCTCATCTTGTCGCCGTAGCGCCGCCGTCGGGCGAGCTTGGTCTGCGTCTCGGCCAGCTCGCGCGCCTGTTTGCGCACGTCCGACTCGGCGTCGCGCACCGCGGACCGCGCGGCGTGCTGCTCGGCGGCGATCACCTCCTCGTAGTGCGACAGCGGCCCGCCGAACAGCCGCAGCTCGCCGTCGCGCAGTTCGGCGATCGTGTCGACGCGTTCGAGCAGCGACCGGTCGTGGCTCACGGTGACCACGGTCCCGGGGAATCGGGCCAGCTCGTCGGACAGGCGGGCCCGGGCGCCGCGGTCGAGGCTGTTGGTCGGCTCGTCGAGCAGCAGCACGTCGGGTCCGCGCAGCAGCTCGGCGACCAGGCCCAGCAGTGTCGCCTCCCCACCGGAGAGGGTGCCGACCCTGCGGTCGAGGTCGGCGGCGTCGCCGACGATCCGGTCCAGGCCGAGGCGGTGCAGCAGCGCGATCGCGCGCTCCTCGACGTCCCAGTTGCCGGCGAGCTGCGCGAGGTCGGCGTCCGACCCCTCGCCGGATTCGACCCGGTGCAGCGCGGCCCGCAACGCGGCGATGCCGAGGATCTCGTCGACCCGCAGGCGGGTGTCGAGGAGCAGGTCCTGGCGCAGATAACCGAGCTCGCCGCGGATGGTGATCGAGCCGCTGTCCGGGCTGCGGCGCCCGGCGACGAGTTCGAGCAGCGTGGACTTGCCGGCGCCGTTGGCGCCGATCAGGCCGATGTGGCCCACACCGAACTCGGCACTGAGGTCTGTGAACACGCGCGACCCGTCGGGCCAGGCGAAGCGCAGCGCGGAGAGTGAGAGCGAGGGGCGCGCAGCGCCGGAAGATGCGGTGGACGGGAAAGTGGGCATGGGAGTGCTCCTGGAGGTTGTTGTCGCGGCGGTGTCGACGCAATGCGATCGACGACCGGAACGGTCGACGGCGAAACCTCTAACGGAGCATCGGCCGGTGTCCCCTTTCGGGTGATCGTCAAAAGTGTGAAAACAGATGGTAGATGCGGCGCGGAATTGACGGCAACCGAATTGATATGAGCAGTTGCCCGCGTCCTCGCGACGAACTCGGGGGTGGCAGGGCACAATTGGCCGGGTGGGGATGCATCGCTTGGCTCGGCGGGTCGGAAGCGCGGTGCCCCCTGCGGCACTGCTGGTGATCGCGATGTTGGCTGTCACGCTCACCGCATGCGGATCCGGCACGTCGACCTCTCAACAGGCAGTGGCGGATTTCGTCTCCGCTTTGAACCGGCACGACGTCAAGGCTGCGGCCGCGATGACGGACACGCCGTCCGCCGCGCAACCGGTGATCCAGCAGCTGATCGACGGGTTGGCGCCGAAGAACACGAATTATCAGGTGGAACAGGTGGCGCCCACCGGTGGGAACACCGGCAGTTTCAGCCTCAGTGCCGACTGGGACTTCGGGCAGGGACGGCAGTGGAAGTACACGACCGACGGGCAGCTCACGCAGCTCTCGATCGGGTGGCGGGTGTCCTGGTCCCCGCAGGTGCTGGCGCCCTCGCTGGCGCCCGGCGACACCGTCCACGAGGTGCGCACCGACGCGGCGGCGCCGAAGGTGCTCGATCGGACCAACGCACCCATCCTCACCGAGCAGACCATCAACAAGGTGCTGCTCGATCCCGCGCACATGCCGGATCCGGTCGCCTCGACCACCGAGCTGGCCAACATCCTCGTGCCGGTCGCCCCGCTGATCACCGCGCAGTCGTTGCAGCAGGAGCTGGCCGACTCGAAGGGCAAGCCGATCACCGCGGTGTCGCTGCGCGACGGCGACTTCGCGATCCTCGGTGACCGGATCCGCGCGGTCCCGGGTGTGGTCGTGCAGCAGGGACCGCAGCTGATCCCGGTCAGCGGCATCCTGTCCTCGCCCGCGCTCGACGGCGTCAAGACCTACTGGCAGCAGAGCCGCGACGCGACCGCCGGCTGGGCGGTGCTGATCAACCACCAGAACGGCAGTGTGTCCCAGGTGGCCGGCTTCCAGGGGCCGCCGCCGCCGGACGTGCCGACCACGCTGGACTCGCCGCTGCAGTTCGCGGCCGAGAACGCGGTGGCCTCGGTCGGGACGCCCGCCGTGCTGGTGGCGATGCAGCCGTCGACGGGTGCGATCCTCGCGGTCGCCCAGAACAACCAGGCCGATGCGCAGGGGCCGATCGCCTTCACCGGCCAGTACGCGCCCGGCCTGGTCTTCGACGCCCTCCACGAGGCCGCCGGACCTGCGCCGGCCGCACCCGGCTGCGCAGACAACGTCAACGCGGGCCACGCCACGCCGAACTCGGCCCAGGGCGGGCAGGGTGAGGACCGACCGGTCTCCGACAAGAAGTGCGCGGATCCCGGCCCGGCCGACTCGGCGCGCAGTTTCGCCAGGCAGCTCGGCCTGGGCGTGGACTTCACCGTGCCGGCACTGACCGCGCAGACCGGCAAGACCGACCCCAACAGCGAGATCACCGCGACCCCGTTCGGCATGGCGGTGGCGGCGGCCACGATCGGTAAGGGGTCCATCCCGATGCCGATGCTGATCAACGGAAAGCCGGGCACGGCGGACCAGAGCCCGACCCAGCTGGCCCAGCCGGCGCTGGATCGGATGCGCGCCCGCATGCGCGACTCGGTCGCGAACGGCGCGTTGAGTCAGCTCAACCAGTACCCCGGCGTCAACGCGCTGGTCGGCGAGGCCGGCAACACGCAGAATCCGCCCAGCTGGCTGATCGGCACCCGCGGCGACCTGGCCTTCGCGATCCTGGTCACCTCGACTGATCCGTCCGACAACCCGGTCATCGTGGCGAACCAGTTCCTGCGCCCGAACCAGCCGGGCTAGCCGGCGCCCGCCGCGCGATCGTCACCAGTTCGCCGGCCGGCCCGTCGAGCCGCCGCGCACCCCGCCACACCGCGCGCAGCGTGCGGCCGAGGTCGAGGCCGTCGACATCGACGACCCGCAGTTCGCCGGAGCGCACCTGATCCTCGACCGCGAAGGTGCTGAGCACCGCGGGGCCGACACCGGCCAGGATCGAGGTGCGCACCGCCGCGCTGCTGCCGAGCTCCAGCAGCGGCGCCGGGCGCGCGTGGTCGATCAGCGCGACGTCGAGGGTGGTGCGGGTGCCCGAGCCGGGCTCGCGGACCACCAGCGGTGTCGCGGCGAGTTCGGCGACGGTCAGCGGGCGGCGTCGCCGCGTCCACGGATGGTCCGCCCGCACGACCACCACCAGCCGGTCGTGCGCGACGGTCGCGCTGTGCAGCGTCGCGGCGTGCAGTGTCGACGGCACCGTCGGCGACTCGACGAACCCCAGGTCGCAGGCGCCGGCGGCGACCAGCTCGAAGATCTGCGTCGAGTTGTGCACCTGCAGGTGGATCTGCACCTCCGCATGGCGCCGGCGCAGCTCGCCGAGCCAACCCGGGACCAGGTACTCGGCGATGGTCATCGAGGCCCCGACCGTCAGCTCGGGGGCCTGCTCGGCGCGCAGCGACGCGGCGGCGTCCAGCAGCTCGGTCGCCGCGGTCAGCACCCGGCGGGCCCAGTGCGCGATCACCGTGCCCTGCGGGGTGAGCGTGGATCCGCGGGGGCTGCGCACCAGCAGCGGGGTGCCCAGCCGGCGCTCGAACGACTTGATCGCCCGGCTCGCATTCGGCTGCGCGACGCCGGCCGCCCGCGCGGCAGCACCGAGCCCGCCGTGGTCGTCGACCCCCACCAGCAGCTGCAGGACGAGCAGGTCGGGCCACGTGTCAGTCATGCAGAAAATGTATGACTCATGGCTGAGTCATATCAAGCTTGTATGACCTCATGTGAAACTGGGGACTACTGGGCGACGCTCGGCCGGACGACCCTGATCACCATGACGACGCAAACGAAGCCCGCCGGCACACCGGTCCGCCCGCAAGCAGGGCCGCCCGCGTTGTCCGCCGCGCTGCTCCCCGGTCTGGCCGTCTGCGTGCTGGCGACGGCGGTCGCGATGATCGCCAACCACTTCCTGCCGGCGGTGAGCCCGCTGCTGATCGCGATCATCCTCGGCGCGGTGATGGCGAACGTCGTGCACCTGCCGCAGCGACTGCAGCCGGGGCTGCAGTTCTCGGCGAAGCGGCTGCTGCGCGCCGGGGTGGCGCTGCTCGGCCTGCAGTTGATGTTCAGCCAGATCCTCGGCCTCGGCTGGGGCGTGATCGTGATGGTCGTCGCGATCGTCGGGCTCGGCATCACCGGGTCGATGTTCATCGGCAAGCTGCTGGGCCTGAGCTGGACCCAGCGGATCCTGATCGCCTGCGGGTTCTCGATCTGCGGTGCGGCCGCGGCGGCCGCCGTCGACGGCGTGGTCCAGGCCGAGGAGGAAGAGGTCGTCACCGCGGTCGCGCTGGTCATCATCTTCGGCACGCTGATGATCCCGATCATTCCCGCGCTGTCCGACCTGTTCGGCTTCGGTTCGAAGCAGGCCGGGCTGTGGGCCGGCGGTTCGGTGCACGAGGTCGCGCAGGTGGTCGCCACCGCGGGCGCGATCGGCGGTGGCGCGCTGGCGGTCGCGGTGGTGGTCAAGCTGGCGCGGGTGCTGATGCTCGCGCCGGTGATGGCGGTGCTCAGCCTGCGGCAGCGGCGGTCGGCCGAGGGACTGCCCGCAGGCAGCAAGCGGCCGCCGATCATCCCGCTGTTCGTGGCGATGTTCATCGCGATGGTCGCGCTGCGCTCGACCGGGGTCCTGCCGGACGCCGTGCTCGGCGCCGGCAAGTTCGTCGAGACCGCGCTGCTGACCGCTGCGATGTTCGCGCTGGGGGCCGGCGTGCAGGTCGCGACGATGCGGAAGGTCGGTGCGAAGCCGTTCGTGATGGCGCTGCTGTCGACCGTGTGGGTGATGTCGATCGCGCTGGTCGGGGTGCTGCTGGTGGGCTGAGCCGCTCAGCGCACGCCGCCCATGAGCGTGCGGATCGGGCGGGCGATCAACGTCAGCACGACGCCGATGGCGACCGCGACCACGCCGAGCCACAGGAAGTACGGGAACTCGTTGTTCTCGTCGTAGTACCCGGCCAGCGAGCCCGACAGCGCGGTGCCGAGGGCCACCGACAGGAAGAACAGGGCGACCATCTGGGTGTGGAACGCCTTGGGCGCGAGCTTGGTCGCCAGCGACAGCCCGACCGGCGAGAGCAGCAATTCGGAGACGGCGAACACTGCGAGGATCGCGATGACCGCGATGACCGGCACGCTGTTGGGCCCGCTGCCGGTCAGCGGCAGGAACAGCAGGAACGCGACGCCCATCCCGGCGGTGCCCAGGGCGAACTTGATCGGGGTCGACGGCTGGCGGTCGCCGAGCTTGTCCCACATCGCCGCGAACACCGGCGCCAGCGCGATCACCCAGACCGGTTCGATCGACTGCACCCACGACACCGGGAACGTCCAGCCGAAGATGTCGCGGTTCATCCGCTTGTCGGCGTAGATGGTCAGCACGGTGAAGATCTGCTGGAACAGCGACCAGAACGCGACGCTGGCGATGAACAGCGGGATGAAGGCGATCACCCGGCGGCGTTCGATCCGGTCCACCTGGCGGCTCGCGAGGATGACCACGAAATAGCAGATCGCGGCGAAGATCGAGACCCCGACCGTGATGTTCGCCAGGTTGGAGGCGTGGATCACGCCGGCCGCGATCAGCACGGCCAGCGCGATCAGCACGACCAGCGCCGCCGCGCCGTAGCGGAGGCGAAGCGCCGCGGGCAGCGGGTCGGTCGGCCGCTTGCCGATGCCGCCGAGGTTCTTGCGGAAGATCGTGTACTGGATCAGACCCAGCGCCATGCCGATCGCGGCCAGCCCGAAACCGTAGTGGAAGCCCAGCTTCTCCTGTGCGAGGCCGGTCAGCAGCGGTCCCACCAGCGCGCCGATGTTGATGCCCATGTAGAACAGCGAGAACCCGGCGTCGCGGCGCTTGTCGGTCTCGTCGTAGAGGTCGCCGACGATCGAGGTGGCGTTGGCCTTGAGGCCGCCGCTGCCGATCGCGACGCAGACCAGACCGACGCCCACGCCGGTGAGCCCGGGGAGCACCGAGAGCGCGATGTGGCCGATCATGATCAGCACCGCGCTGTAGAACAGGGTGCGCTCGGAGCCGAGCACGCGGTCGGCCACCCAGCCGCCGAGGATCGTCGCGAGGTAGACGAGCCCACCGTATGCGCCGACGATGCTGGTCGCGGTGGCCTGTGAGATGCCCAGCCCGCCCTGGTCGGCCGAGTAGTAGAGGTAGATCAGCAGGATGCCCTGCATCCCATAGAACGAGAAGCGTTCCCACATCTCGACGCCGAACAGGTTCGCCAGACCCATCGGCTGGCCGAAGAAGGCGCGGTCGCCCGGCGGACGGTCGCCCTCGGGCCTCGTCTCGGTGGTGGTCACGCTACAAACTCTGGCACTGCGGCGCGCGGCGCGTCGGGGAAGTGACCGGACCCGGTCAGGCGGTGAAGCCGGTGCGCCACGTGGAGTGGCGCGGAGACCAGCCCCTGCTGCGCGCCAACGCGTTCGAGATCGGGCGGCCGATCGGACCGTCGTCGGTGGGCTCGGGGGCGGGGGCGCCCACGGCGGCGGCGAACACCGGCGCCCAGTCTCGTCCGGAGGCCGGCTCGTCGTCGACGATGTTGACGATCCCTGCCGGCCAGTCCAACGCCGCGACCGTGGCGTCGACGGCGTCGTCGACGTGCACGAAGCTGGTCACCTCGGGGCCCGCGGGCAGCGTGCCGGCATGCGCCTGCTCGGCCATCAGGCCGTCCGGCGCGTACCAGGTTCCGGGGCCGTAGAGCATGCCGTAGCGCAGGATCACTGACTGCTCGATCTCCGCGACCGTGGACTCGAGCGCGCGTACGCCGTCGAGGGTCACCGCGCGGGCCGGGTCGTCGTCGATCGGGTCCTGCTCGGTTGCCGGTCGCGTGCCGTCCGGGTGGACGAAGGCGATGGACTGGGCGAGCAGGCGTTCGATGCCCGCGGTGCGTGCGGCGTCGACGAGGTTGCGGGTGGCCTGCTCGCGGATCCGGGAATTGGCCGCGAAGTCCCGGCTCGCGAGGTCGGTCAGCTGGTGGATGACGACGTCGGGTGCGCAGCCGGCGACGGCGGCCCGCACCGCCTCGGCGTCGAGCGCGTCCAGCAGCACCGGCCGCGCCCCGGCGGCGGCGATGGCGGCGGTGCGGTCGGGCCTGCGGGTGGTGCCCCACACCTCGTGGCCGGCGCCGGTCAGCGCCGGCACCAGCCGTCGCCCGATCACCCCGGACGCGCCCGCGAGGAAGATCCTCATGCGGACAACCGGTGCTCGTCGCGGCGGCGGTGATCGCGCACGCGGCGGCCCACGAACAGATACACCGCCCGCCAGCCCATCAGGAACAGGCCGACGAAGCAGGTCGCGACGATGATGAAACTGAACGCCGTGCCCTGACCGACGACGACCCGCAGGATCATGCCGCCGGCCACCGTGCCGATCCAGGCGGCGAGCCCTGTCGGCGCCAGCGCGGTGGGCCGGCGCCATCCGGCGACCACCACCCAGCCGATCGCGAGTCCGGCCAGGAACGGCCACGCGGTGTGCCATAGCCCGGCCAGCGCCTCGGATTCGTCGTGACTGTTCCGCCCGAGCGCGGCGAACAGCAGGATCAGGACGACGTCGGCGACGACGGAGGCGGCGAGGGCGGGGTGGAACTTCTTCATGCAGGTCACGGTAGCCCTGCGCCGTATCCGGGTCGCCGCGCGGTCGGGCTGTCAGCCTTGGGCCGAGGCCCCGCGAAGCCGCGCCCGCTCCTGCCACCATGCGGGTGCGTCGACGAAGTGGTTGTCGTATTCGTCCTGCGCCGCGGCGAGGTCGGCAAGGGTGGCCTCCCCGGACTGGATGCGGGCCAGCAGCCGGAAGTACTCGAACCGCTCGACGCCGGGGGTCAGCACGATCAGCACGCGGGCGGCCGCGTCGGCGGTGGCGCCGAACGCGTGTGGCATCAGGCGCGGGACCACCAGCGAGTCGCCGGCGGCGAGGCTGGTGATCCGGTCGCCCGTCATCACCTGCAGTTCTCCCTCGAGCAAGTAGAACAGCTCGGACGAGCGGGTGTGGAAGTGCGGTGCGGCGCCGTCCGCGCCCCGGCCGAGGCGCACCTCGAGGGTGCTCAGCGCGCCGGCGGTGTCGGACGCGTCCATCAGGAGGTGCATCGAGGTCGCGTCGTTGCCGACGACCTCGAGGTCCTGTGCGCGGACCGGTTCGGCGTGCTGCGGGTGGTCGGACATGGTTACCTCCGGGTCGATGGGCGCGGTGATCATGCGAGTGCGGTCAGGCCCAGAGCAGCCCCGCCGCGACGATCATCGCCGCTGCGGTGGCGCCGTGGACGGCGAACGCGGTGGCCCGGTTGCCGCGGTTGGACAGCACGATGCCCATGTCGCCGAACGGGATGATCGCGAGCAGCAGCACGAGCAGCGGCAGTGCGTCGCGCGCCGCGAAGGTGAAGACGATGACCAGCACGCCGGTGGCGACGTCGCGAATCCCCTTGACCTGCCACCATCCGCGAGCCTCGGCAGCGGGGAGGACCGGAAGTCCGAAGCCGGCGGCGTTACTGGCGCTTTTCGCGAGGTAGGCGATCCCGACACCGATGATGCCGAGCGCTCCGATCCAGCTGACGACGAGTCCGATCCAGGAGAGCATCTGAGATCCTTTCGTTGGAAGGCTTTTTAACGACATTAAGATAACGATGACTGTTTGTCTATCACTGTTAGGATCTGAACTGTGGGAGTCAGGGAACGCAAGGTGCGAGAGCGTCAGGAGCGCGAGGGCCGGATCGTCACTGGTGCGCGGGCGATCGCCGAGGAGGAGGGCTGGGCCGCGGTGACGATCCGGCGCCTGGCCGACGAGATCGAGTACAGTCCGCCGGTGCTCTACGGGCACTTCCCCGGCGGGCGGGACGACATCGTCAATGCCGTTGTCCTGGAAGGGTTTCACGACTTCACTAGGGTTATGCGCGCGGCGGTCGAGGGTGCGCAGGGCCGTGACCGGCTGCGCGTCGTCGTCGAGGCGTACCGAGGCTTCGCGGCCGACAACCCCGCGACGTATGAGGCGATGTTCTCGATGCGGTCGGGTCTGAAGTTCGCCCACGAGTCGACGCCGCCGGTGTTGCGCGAGGGCTTCGGTCTGCTCGTCTCCGTGGTCGATGATGGGCGGGGCGACGCCGACGCGCGCGCCGAGGTGTTCTGGAGCGCCTTGCACGGCATGTGCGTACTCGCCGCAGCAGGGCGTCTACCCGCGGCCGGCGAGCGGGCGCGGGTAGACGCCCTGTGTGAACTTTTCGGTTGAGTCCGGCTGCGAGAGAGCCTGTTACGGGGTGATCTGGGCGGCCATCATCGACTCGAAGTCCGGCCCGTACGGCGGGACCAGGCCGTACTCGCGGCGCAGGTCGCTCGGCGGCGCCTCGAACACGGTGCGGGCGTGGCTGAACTCGAGGAACCCCTCGCGGCCGTGGTAGTGGCCCATGCCGGAGGCGCCGACCCCGCCGAAGGGGGCGTCCTCGAGGCCGGGGTGCATCATCAGGTCGTTCACGGTGACACCGCCGGAGAGGGTGTGGTCGAGCACCTGCTGCTTCTCGGCGGCGTCGGTGCCGAAGTAGTACAGCGCCAACGGGTTCGGTCGGGCGTTGATGTCGGCCAGCACCTGCTCCACGGTGTCGTAGGGGAGCAGCACCACGGCGGGGCCGAAGATCTCCTCCCGCATGATCAGCGCGTCGGCGGGCGGGTCGATGACGATGTGCAGCGGAAGCCGGCGGTCCTCGGCCCGACCGCTCTCGTCGGCGGGAGCGACCTCGATCCGCGCCCCGTGTGCCGCGGCGTCGTCGAGGTAGCCGCGGATGCGGGCGTGGTGCTTGGCGCTGACGACACTGACCGCGTCGGGGTTGCCGGTGACCTGCGGCAGCAGCTCGCCGTACGTCTTCGCCAGGTCCGCGGCGAACTCGTCGAGCCGCTCCCGCGGCACGTAGACCAGATCGGCGTTCACGCAGAGCTGGCCGGCGTTGCTCGCCTTGGCCATCGCCGTCCGCTCGGCCGCCTGCGGCAGGTCGGCGCTGCGGCCGATCACCGTCGGCGACTTGCCGCCGAGTTCGAGGGTGACCGGCACGAGGTGCTCGGCGGCGTTGCGCATCACGGACTTTCCGACCGCGGTACTACCGGTGAACACCAGGTGGTCGAACGGCTGACGGGTGAACGCGTCGGCCAGTTCGGGCCCGCCGGTGACGACCGCGACGTCGGCCGGATCGACGCGCGCGGCGAAGAGCTCGGCCAGGATCGCCGCGGTGCGCGGGACGATCTCGGACGGCTTGAGGACGGCGCGGTTGCCCGCGGCGAGCGCGTACGCGAGCGGGCTCAGCAGCGTGAACAGCGGTGCGTTCCAGGTGCCGAGGATCCCGACCGAACCCTTGGGCTGATAGCGCACCTGCGCGGTCGCGCCCAGCTGGTCGTACGGTGCGAAGACCGGACGAGGCTCGGGCTGCATCCACGTCTCGAGGTGGTCGCGGGCGTGCTTGAGCGAGGTCAGCGACCCCAGCACGTCGTTCATGATCGAGTACCCGCGGGGCCGGCCGCCGAAGTCGAGGTCGATCGCCTCGACGAGCGTCCGGTGGTTCTCGACCAGCAGGTCGATGACCCGCTGGATCCGCACTCGTCGGGACGCGGCGTCGCCGCAGCCCTCGGCCAGTCGCTGCGCACGCTGGCGCGCGAGGAGGTCGGCGATGTGCTCGGCCGGTGTGGCGTCCACGATCACTCCCTGTTGTCGTCCCCGATGTTCGATGGGAGACGCTAGCCGCCGGGTGTGATGGCCGACACGTTCTGATCTTGCTGAGCGGGACGTCACCTCGGCCGCGGCTGCCCGTGCGGGTAGACCCGAGCGAAACCGTGCGCCCCTGAGGAGGACCCATGAAGACCCGCGCCGCCATCATCCGCGAGGCCCCCGGACGCTTCGAGGTGGTCGAGCTCGATCTCGACGAACCCCGGCAGAACGAGATCACGGTCAAGATGGTCGCGTCGGGACTGTGCCACTCCGACGATCACATCGCCCGCGGCGACCACGCGGTCGGCCACTATCCGATCTGCGGCGGTCACGAGGGCGCCGGCGTGGTCGTCGCGGTCGGTCCGCACACGCTCGGCTGGCAGGAGGGCGACCATGTGGTGTTCTCCTTCCTGGCCGGGTGCGGCAGGTGCCGCTGGTGCGCGCACGGCATGCAGAATCTCTGCGACCGCGGCGCCGCGATCATGACCGGCGGCCGGCCGGACGAGCCTGGCACCCACCGGCTCTCGCTCGACGGCGAACCGGTCGCCCAGACCTGCGGCATCTCCACGTTCAGCGAGTACACGACCGTCCACGTCGACAACGCGGTCAAGGTCGACCCGGCGCTGCCGCTCGACCGGCTCTGCCTGCTCGGCTGCGGGGTGGGCACCGGCTGGGGTGCGGCGGTGAACTCGGCGCAGGTGTACCCGGGTCAGACCGTGATCGTCATGGGTATCGGCGGAATCGGCATCAACGCGGTGCAGGGCGCCGCGCACGCCGGGGCTGCGCACATCATCGCGGTGGACCCGGTGCCGTTCAAGCAGGACAGCGCGCTGAAGTTCGGTGCCACCCATGCGGTCTCGACAATCGACGAGGCGGCCGAGATCGCCCGCTCGCTGACCAACGGTCAGGGGGCGGACTCGGCGATCGTCACGGTCGGCGTGACGACCGGTGAGCATGTGGCGCAGGCGTTCTCGTCGATCCGCAAGGCCGGGACCTGTGTGGTGACCGGGCTCGGGCGAATGGACGAGGTCGGGTTGCCGGTCAGCCTGCTCGAACTGGTGTTGTACCAGAAGCGGATTCAGGGATCACTGTTCGGCGAGTCGAGCCCGAGCGCGGACATCCCGTGGATGATCGACCTCTACACCAGCGGCAAGCTCGAGCTCGACGGACTGGTCACCAACACGTACCGGCTCGACGAGGTCGCGCAGGGCTTCGACGACATGCACGCCGGCAAGAACCTGCGCGGCGTCGTGCTGTTCGACTGACGAACGCAGAACGGCGGCGGTGCACCAGGGGCATCGGTGCACCGCCGCCGCCGTCGCCGGACGGGATCCGGCTGGTCGGGTCAGGCCTGGAGGCCGGCCTCGATCTCGAGCGTGATGGTGATCTTGTCGCCGACAACCGCGCCGCCACCCTCGAGCGGCATCTCGATCGAGATGCCGAAGTCCTTGCGGTTCAGCACGGTCCGGGCCTCGAATCCGGCCACCGGGCCGTGGCCCATGCCGGGGTTCACGCCGTTGAATTCGAGGTCCATCTCCACCTGCTTGGTCACGCCGCGCAGGGTGAAGTCGCCGACGAGCACGTAATCGTCGCCCTTGGCGTGTACCGAGGTCGACGTGAAGGTCGCGGTCGGGAATTGCTCGACGTCGAAGAAGTCGGCCGAGCGGATGTGCTGGTCGCGCTGCTCGTTCTGGGTGTTGATCGAGTCGACCTTGATCTCGGCCTCGACGGCGGGGGAGCCGTCCTCGGCGATGGTGATCTGGCCGCTGAACTCGGTGAAGGTGCCGCGCACCTTGCTCACCATGAGGTGGCGCACCGCGAATCCGACGGAGGAGTGGGCGGTGTCGATGGCCCAGGTGCCGGCGGTCAGTCCGTTGGGTGCAAGTGCGATGGTCATGGCGCCTCCAGGTTGGTCATTGGTTGAACTTTCAACAATATTAGCGCACGGGTGTCGTGGAAGATTCCCGATGTGACTCAGCTCACGTGCGGGTCGGCGCCAGCAGTCGCTGCCAGGTGGGCCGCGGCTCGTCGTCGTCCACCCTGACCGGCTCGGCCAGCCGGGTACGGGTGCTGCGGCCGCGCAATGTGACCCGATCGGCCAACCGCCAGTGCTCGGCCTCGGACTCGCCCGCCGCCGCGACGGTCCGGTCGGTGCTGAGCACCCGTGAGCGGCGACGCTTCGCCAACTCGGTCAGCCGAGCGGCCTCGTTGACCGGGTCGCCGATGACCGTGTACTCGAACCGCTCGGCGGCGCCGACGTTCCCGGCGACCGCCGGGCCCGAGGAGACCCCGATGCCAACGTCCACCCGGCCGGACTCCTTGACCCGCGCGCGCAACTCACGCGCCGCGGCCAGTGCGGACCCCGCGGCATCCTCGGCGTCCTGCGGCGCTCCGAAGATCGCCAGCGCGGCGTCGCCCTCGAACTTGTTGACGAACCCGCCGTGGGCACCGACGACGTCCACGACGATCGCGAAGAACTCGTTGAGCCGGCCGACCACCTCGCCGGGCGGTCGCGTCTCCGCCAGCCGGGTCGAGCCGATGATGTCGACGAACAGCACCGCCACCTCGCGCACGATCCCGCCGAGCTCGGTGCCGTGCTGCACGGCCTTGCGGGCCACGTCCTCGCCGACGTGCTTGACCAGCAGATCCTTCAGTTGTTCGCGTTCGGCCAGACCCTTGACCATCCGGTTGAAGCCGGTCTGCAACTGGCCGATCTCCGAGCCGTCGTACACCGAGACCGAGGTGTCGGTGTTCCCGTGCTCGACCTGCTCCATCGCCTGGCTGACCGAGCGGACCGGGTCGGAGATCGAGCGCGCCACGACGGTCATGCCGACCAGACCCACCACCAGCGCGATGACGGCGAGTGTCAGTGCCGACGCCGCGATCTGGCCGCTGACCGGCAGCACGTGACCGGTCAGCTTCGCGAGCGCGATCAGGCCGATGCCGAACACCGGGATCGCGGTGCTCAGCGCCCAGATCAGCAGGATGCGCAGGGTGATGCCCGGTGCGGTGTCGGATCGCGGGACGTGTGCCGCCATCGCCCGCGCGGTGATCGGCCGCAGCACCCGCTCACCGATCACGTAGACGATCGAGCAGGCGGCGGCGCCGCCGAGGACGACGGTGATGGCGATCGTCATCATCAGGTCCTCGCCGCCGCGTACGTTGATCGCGGTGAACAGCACCACCCCGACCGCCCACAGGCCCGCCTGCACCCACACCTGGCGGATCGGCTGACGCAGCGCCGCACGATGTTCGCGCGGGTCGGGGGACCCGCCCCGGGTGAGCCAGGTGACCACCGGCCGGCCCACCAACGTCCCGAAGGTGGCGCCGAGCGCCAACGCGACCGGCATGTATGCCGCGAAGACGATGTAGTTCAGCCGCGAGAGCACCGCGAGCTGGTCCGCACCCGGCAGCGGCAGCACAAACCGCAACAGGGTGAACACCACGACAGCGCCGACCATGTTGGCCAGCACCATGCCGACGGCATAGCGCGCCAGGGGCGATCGTCTGATCACCCGCGTCCGGCGTGCTTGCCATCGCATATGCCCAAGCTAGCGGACGATCGACAGCACGGGCTGTGAGATATTTCGCCGCGGAGAACCGCGGAACCGTGTTCGGCACATGGGGCCACCCCTCGCGCAATCTGCTCGATTCGATGCATCTGCGGACTCGACGCCGTGCGCCAGCGTTCTCGGCTCGCTCCGGTGAGTCAACACGGGGTGGGGCATGACGAACAAGGAGCGATGCGCTGCGGTGATACCGTTCCGGCGACCAGGGGCGGGGCCGTGACATCACGGCGAACTAGCAGGGGGCAGGGTGGACGTCGATCCCGCTGTGTTGCGGCGATTCTCCGACTCGACGGCGCAGCGAGCCGAGATGTTGGCTGAGTTGGATCTGGCCGGGCCCTTCGCTCCGACTCAGGGTGCGGTACCGGGCACCGAGATCGCCGGGGTCGGTCGTGAGGCGCTCGAGGCGACGCTGACCGCGGTGCGTCACGTGTGTCTCCGCTTGACCTGCGTCTCGCAACTCGCGAAGGGGACCGCGCAGGACTATCGGGTGACCGATACGGACTTCGCAGGGATGCTGAAGGCAATGGGGTCCGGAAGGTGACCGAAATCGGCATCTGTCTCATGCCGCTGACCGTGGCCGATGTCCGGGCGTGGCAACCGGACGAGTTGGCTGCCGCCTCGACGGCGATAGCGGGGCTTGTCGACCGGGTGGACGAGCAATTGAAAGGTCTTCGATCCGATCAAGGCGCGTTGGACGAGACGTGGCACGGGACGGCTGCGGCCGCGGCAACGGATCGGATCGACGAGGAAGTTCGACTCAGTGGTCGCATCAGTAAGGCACTGTCGGAAGTGGGCGAGGCGATCGGCTCGGGTACATCGGCACTGCACTCGGCGCGGCAAGCACTGCTCGGGCAGGTCGACGCCGCTCAGTCACGTGGATTCCGAGTTGCCGACGATGGCGCCGTGGACGCCACTGCTCTGATGGTGGGAGTAGACGAGCCGACAGCCGCCGCTCTGAAGGCTGAGGCACTGGAACTGACCGCCGCAGTTCGTGATCTGTTGCGGCAAGCGACGGACGCGGCGGATCACACGGGTAGCGTCGTCCGGTCGGCCGTCGGGCAACTGAGTGACGCAGCGGCAGCGGCTGAGCCGGGCAAGGTCGTCAAGAACGGTGACGACTTCAGTTGGAGCGTGGACGTTCCCGCGACCTCTGCGGCAGCGGTCACGGGCGCGATGAACGACGCGGTGCGCCGGGGCTTCGATGGCGCGACCGACGGGATCACGAAGGGAATCTCCAGGGGATTCGGGGCATTCGGCGCGATCCTCGGGACCGTGCCCGCGATTTCGGACGACATCAAGGGTGGAATGAGTCCGACGAAGGCCGTGGTGACGGAGAGTGCTGGGACGGCTGTCGGTGTTGGCGGCTCCTGGCTGGCGGACGCGATTCTCGCCCGAGTTGCTGCGGCTCCAGGAATCGAAGCCGGAGCTGAGTTGGGTGCCGCCGCCGGCAGTGTGGTGCCGGGTGCCGGAACCGCTGTGGGCCTCGTTGTCGGCGCCCTCGCCGGTGGGGTCGCCACGTACTTCGGTTCTAAAGGCGCACTGGCGATATGGAATGCGACTTCGAACTGACGAGGGCAACGCCGTCGACAGGTTGTATTCAGTAGAGCGGGAGGGTGATGTGAATCAATATGTCATTGGAGGGGATTCGCCGGACACTGGTGCTCCTGTGCAGAAGTCTGCGCTAGAAGCCCTCCAATCACGTCTGTTGGACGTGATGCAGACGCCGACATGGCCCCAGCGGCTTTCCTGGTCGACGGTTCCTCTTCTGATTCTTGGCTTGGGTGTGCTCTTCGTCGGCGTGACGAATGTGGTCTTGGCATTCGGCGTCGGGGATGTCGGAATCTTCCTGGTGGGTGCCGCGCTGACAGTTTCCACCCTGTGTGCTGGGAGTGCCTACTTATCCGTCGGGCCTTTTCGCCGGCATTCGTTGGCGCACCGTATCCGCGTCGTCGACGCCGGAGAAAGAGGAATCGAGATACCGGCGAGCCGTGCCTTCGCTCGAGCGGCGGAGGTATTCATCGCAGTGACGGCCGTCTATACCGTGTTGGGGTTCGTGCTCTGGCATACAAACCGGATCGCGCTCATGCCTGACCGGGCACGGAGCGACGCAACTGCGAACATTATGGGCTTGGTCGGAGTTGTACTTGCCGGAGCATTGATTTGGATTGCAGCGCAGGGAACACTGTGGATTTTTCTTTCGCCTTCTGGAATCGCGTGGGTGCGCTGTCGATTGTCTCGGAAGTCCATTGACACGGTCGTCAAATGGGACGACGTGACGCGGGTGTGGTCGGACGTTTTCAGGGTCCGCACCAACTTGGGTGTCACGGATGACCCGATGATCCGGATCGACGCCGACCGGTCCCTGAGAATCCTTCCGGCCAACTTGACTGCCGAACCCAATGCCCTCTTCGTTCTAGTCCAGCACATGGCGGCAAATCCTGACGACCGCTGTCTGCTTGCTGAAGCGGAGGCCGCGACACTGCTCGCACCGATACCGCTGCGAGAGCGGTGGGCAATTGCTCGAGAGATGGGCCGAGCGGCCGGAGAGAGCGGGAATCGAGGCCGGGCATAGTGACTGGACACCGAGTTGTCGGATACCTCAACGAGCGGGGCGTTGTGTGTTTGCCGTGCGGTCGCGGCGATCCCGCGCACCCAGGCGTGTCAATTCCTCAGCTTCCCGGGTGGGAGATGCTTCCGGACGAAGCCTTCCCGTCCGCGTCGCTGGTGCTTGCATACCAGGACCGCATATCCGATGGATGGTGCCCTGACGCTGTTGTGCTGCAGGGGAAGCTGCTGGGTGCGTTCGACGCTGCCGAACTGCTCGATCACGTCTACCGGGATGCACATGACCTGCCTTCCTGGGTGGGCTTTGAAACAGGAACAGGTGCGTGGAATGGCCACCCCTCGATGTTTCTCCGTGGCACCTACACGGTGGGCGACTGGCACCTTGCCGCCGCGACCCGCACGATCGTGTACGAGGGTCGCGGCGGCGTCTACCTGACGCAGTTGACGACCACTGTCATGGCCGGACAACTCGACGAGCTCGACATCGACCTGACCGTGATGCACACCGGATTGATGATCACCTGACCGCGTCGGCGGCGCGACTGTGTGCGTGCTCCGGGAAGTGCGTGCACAGCACGTCCCACAGCTGGGCCACGGTCAGCTCCCGTCCGGTGACGTCGGCGATCTGCTGGACCTTGCGGGCCAGGGCGACCTGCACCTCGCGCGGCAGTGTCACCCCGTATTCGGTTTCCAGCAGGTACGCGACCCCGCCCTTGCCGGACTGGCTGTTGACCCGGACGACTGCGGTGTAGTCGCGACCGACATCTGCGGGGTCGATCGGCAGGTACGGTACGGCCCAGGGCATCTCGGAAGGATCGCGACCGGCACGCTCCGCGGCGGCGCGATGGTGGGCGAAGCCCTTCTTGATCGCATCCTGGTGGGTGCCGGAGAACGCGGTGTACACCAGCGACCCCGCGTAAGGGTGCCGAGGATGCACCTCGATCCGATTGCAGTACTCGACAACGGCTTTGACATCGTCGAGGTGGGTGAAGTCGATCATCGGATCGACCCCCTGGGCGTGCAGGTTCAGTCCGAGCGTGACCAGGTCGACGTTGCCGGTGCGCTCACCGTTGCCGAACAGGCACCCCTCCACGCGTTGCGCGCCCGCGAGCACCGCCAGCTCCGCGCACGCGACGCCGGTCCCGCGGTCGTTGTGCGGGTGTACCGACAGGATCACCGACTCCCGGCGGTCCAGGTTCTTGTGCATGTACTCGATCTGGTCGGCGTAGAGGTTCGGCGTCGCGATCTCCACCGTGGCCGGCAGGTTGTGGACCACCGGGCGGTCCGGGCACGCCTGCCACAGCTCGGTCAGCCCGTTGCACACCTCGATCGCGTAGTCCGGCTCGGTCAGGACGAACACCTCGGGTGAGAACTCGAAACGGATCCCGGGACGGTCGCCGCCGCGGTGGAGGATGTCGCACGCTGCCTCGAAGATCATGTGCCGCAGGCTGTTCCGGTCGTAGCCCAGGACGACGTCACGCCACGTGGGCGCGGTGGCCGTGTACATGTGCACGACCGCCTTGCGCACCCCCTCGACCGCCTCGAAGGTGCGGGCGATCAGTTCCGCACGCGCGGGGGTGAACACCACGATGGTGACGTCGTCGGGGATCAGGTCCAGACGCACCAGGTCGCGGACGAAGTCGAAGTCGGCCTGGCTGGCGGAGGGATAGCCGACCTCGATCTCCTTGTAGCCCATGGTGATCATCAGCTCGAAGAACCGGCGCTTACGTTCCGGATCCATCGGCTCGGCGAGGGCCTGGTTTCCGTCGCGAAGATCCACCGGAACCCACAGCGGCGCGGAGGTGGTCCGGTGCGTCGGCCAGTCGCGGTCGACCAGTGGTACGTCCACCCGGTCCCAGGCGGGGAGATAGCGATGCGAGGGCATCGGGCTGGACTGCTGCGGATTCCATTGGGGCTGAGCGGGACTGGAGTTCGGGGAAGCGGAGGGTCGCGGCGAGTGCATCTGGGGCTCCTGGCGTGTCCGATGAGGCGACCGGCACACTCGAACCCCGCGGCGGGGAGCCGGCCTGGTCAGGCCCCGCCGCGGCTGCCGAGGAGAAGTCCGCGAATGGCCACGTGGGTAGACTAGGCGACCAGAACTTGTCTGACAACCTGAAAGGTGGGTCGTGGTGGCCGACGTGCACTTGCGGCGCAGTCCACTGGCGGAGCAGGCCGCCGAGGTGCTGGCCGTGCGGGTGACGTCGGGCGTCTGGACGGTCGGGGAGAAGTTGCCGGGTGAGACCACGCTGGCGACGGAACTCGGCGTGGGCCGGTCCACCATCCGGGAGGCCATCCGGACGCTGGTGGGCAAGGGTATGTTGCAGTCCCGGCAGGGTGCCGGCGTGTTCGTGTCGAGTGCGGCACCCGCCGCTGATGCCGATGCGCTCCTCGCGGCAGTGCAGTCCGCGGCGATCCTGCACGTGATCGAGGTGCGCAACGCACTCGAGATCGAGGCGGCACGGATGGCCGCCGAGCGCCGCACTCCCGCGGATGTGCGGCGCATGCGGGATGCCTTGCGGCGCAGATCGTCCGCCGCTCTCGGCGACGACGAGGAGTTCGTCGATGCCGACGTCGACCTGCACCGCGCCGTGGTCGCCGCCGCCCACAACCCGGTGCTGGCCGAATTGTTCGATGTCTTCCGGCCGCGCCTGCGTCAGGCCATGCTGGACCTGCTGACGCTGCGCGACCTGCGCCGCGCCGAACCCGACCACGGCGCGGGCGAGCACCTCGAGCTGGTCGAGGCCATCGCAGCCGGGGATGGCGCGTTGGCCGAACGGGTCAGCCGGGACCACCTCGAACAGATGGCCCGCGCCGTGGCCTGACCGGTCCGGGGCGATCGGGCCCGGGATCGGTCAGGCCGTCCACGTCAGTTCAGCTTGGAGATGACCGAATCCGCGTAGCGGTTCAGGTGCGCGATCTTCTTCTCGAGCGGCTGGGTGTCCTGGCCCATGATGTACGGCAGTCGGAACCCGACGATGACGTCGGTGATGCCCTTGTCCTCGAGACGCTTGATCCCGTCGAGGGTGTACGCGTCGCCGGAGATGACGTGGATCTCGAACGGGTCGTTCTCCTTGCCCTCCTCCTTGCGGATCTCGTTGAGCCGGCCCAGCAGGCGATCGAGTTCCTCGGCGTCGCCGCCGGCGTGCATCCAGCCGTCGCCGCGCACCACTGCACGGCGCAGCGCGGCCTCGCTGTGGCCGCCGACAAGGATCGGGATCGGCTGGGTCGGAACCGGGTTGATCTTGATGGACGGGATGTCGTAGATCTCGCCGTGGTACTCGAAGTAGCCGCCGTTCGTCAGCCCCCGCACGATATCGATGGCTTCGTTGAAGCGCTTGCCGCGCTTGGGGAACGGCACATCCATGACCTCGAAGTCCTCCGGCCACGGGCTCAGCCCGACGCCCAGGGCGAGGCGGTTGTTCGACATGTACGAGACGGTCGCGGCCTGCTTGGCGACCAGCACCGGCGGGCGGATCGGCAGCTTGAGCACGAACGGGATGAACCGCAGCGTCTTCGTGGCGGCGGCCATCGCCATGGCGAGGATGAACGTCTCGGGGAAGGCCTTGTCCTCGAGGAACTCCCGGCTGCCGTCGGGGGTGTAGGGGTAGGTCGAATCGGAGACCTCCGGGTAGCAGACGCTGTCGGGCAGCGTGATGCCGTGATACCCGGCCTCCTCGGCGGCCTGCGCGAGCGGCACGTAGAAGTCGGGGTTCGTCATCGCCTCGGCGTAGGTGAATCGCACTGCCATCACTCCTGGTCTCTGGTCGGTCGGGGGTCATGCTAGAACGTATTTCAGTGTTTGGGGAGGTCACTCCCGGTGGTGGCCGGACTCGGCGCGGTCAGCATCCCGACCAGCATGGCGACGAGGTCGTCGGCGCCGGAGCGGTCGGCACCTGCGGCCTCGCCTGCGTCGGCGCGCTCGTGGTCGGCGAGCAGTGCGAACATCGCCGTCGCCATCGCGGTGATCCGCCGCCGACGGAGAGGGTCGGGCATCGGGGCGAGTGCGCGGTGCAGCCGCGTCATCACGATGCGGATCGCCGGCCAGCGTTCGACGGACAGCTGTGCCCGAACGATGACGCGGTGCGGGCGGACCTGTTCGAGGAATCGGGCGTAATGGGTGGAGCCGTCCGCGTAGGGGATCTCCAGCATCGGCCGGACCATGATCTCGACCAGCGAGGCCGGGTCGTCGTCGCCCCCGGAGTCCTCGTGCTCGGCGAGCAGCGCGAGCTGGCGGGCCTCGAGCGAGGTCTGGCGACGGTCGAGGATCGCCTGGATCAGCCCGTCTCGGGAACCGAAGTGATAGTGCACGGCAGAGTTGTTGCGCTGGCCCGCTGCGGCCGCGACCTCGCGCAACGGCACCTCGACGCCGCGCTCGGCGATGAGTCGCTCGCCGGCGAGCAGGATGCGCTCGCGCGCGTCGGGGCTGGTCACAGCGTCCGACCTTATCCGATGTCGCGACCGTGTAAAGCGAAGTCATTGCAGAATTAAGGCATTGTGTTTAATCTCGCACCGACGACATCGCCGCGGGCCCACGACGGCCGCGGCGACCGGCCCGGACATGTGAAGGATGCGCGATGACCCTGCAGACCCCCGAACTGATCACCGCCGAGTCGGTCGCGTCGTGGTCCGACGAGTACGACGTGGTGGTGGTGGGATTCGGCATCGGTGGCGGCTGCGCCGCGGTCGAGGCCGCCGCCGCGGGCGCTCGGGTATTGGTGCTCGAGCGCGCGGCCGTGGCCGGCGGCACCACCGCGATGGCGGGCGGGCACTTCTATCTCGGCGGCGGGACCGCGGTGCAGCGCGCGACCGGTCAGGACGACAGCGCCGACGAGATGTACAAGTACCTCATGGCGGTCTCCCGCGACCCCGAGCCGGAGAAGATCCGCGCCTACTGCGACGGCAGTGTGGCGCACCTGGACTGGCTCGAGAGCCTCGGCTTCGAGTTCGAGCGCAGCTACTACCCAGAGAAGGCTGTGATCCAGCCCGGCACCGAGGGGCTGATGTACACCGGCAACGAGAAGGTGTGGCCGTACCGCGAGCAGGCCGTTCCGGCACCGCGCGGACACAAGGTCCCGGTCCCCGGCGACACCCAGGGCGCCGCGCTGGTGATCGACCTGCTGGTCAAGCGGGCGGCCGCGCTCGGCGTCGAGATCCGCTACGAGACCGGCGCGACCAACCTCGTCGTCGACGACGCCGACCAGGTCGTCGGTGTGAACTGGAAGCACTTCGCCGAGACCGGCGCAGTCAAGGCCGGGGCCGTCGTGCTGGCGGCGGGCGGCTTCGTGATGAACGACGAGATGGTTGCCGAGTATGTGCCGCAGCTGGCCGAGAAGCCGTACACGCTGGGCAGCACCTATGACGACGGCCTGGGTATCCGGATGGGCGCCTCGGCCGGCGGCGCGACCCGGCACATGGATCAGGCGTTCATCACCGCCCCGGTCTACCCGCCGTCGCGGCTGCTGACCGGCATCATCGTCAACAAGGACGGCGACCGCTTCGTGACCGAGGACTCGTACCACTCGCGGACCTCCGGATTCGTCATGGATCAGCCCGACGCGGTGGCGTATCTGATCGTCGACGAGGAACACCTGGAGCGGCCCAAGTTCCCGCTGGCTCCGTTCGTCGACGGCTGGGAGACGGTCGAGGAGATGGAGACCGCGCTGGGCATCCCGGCCGGGCGGTTGCAGGCGACGCTGGAGCGCTACAACGAGAACGCCGCGCGCGGAGAGGATCCCGACTTCCACAAGGCGGCGGAGTGGCTGGAGCCGCAGGAACACGGGCCGTGGGGCGCGTTCGACATGACCCTCGGGAAGGCCCTGTATGCGGGGTTCACCATCGGCGGGCTGCGGACCTCCGTCGATGCCGAAGTGCTGCGTGAGGACGGCAGCGTGGTCGCCGGCCTGTACGCGGCCGGTGCGTGCGCGGCGAACATCGCCCAGGACGGCAAGGGCTATTCCAGCGGCACGCAGCTGGGCGAGGGCTCGTTCTTCGGCCGGCGCGCCGGTCGGCATGCGGCCGCGCGCGCTGCCATGTAGGACGCAAGGGGAGGTTGTCGTGGCGCGGCCAGAGTTCCAACAGTGCGAACACTGCCAAGATTGGGAACACTCCCAACTGTGCGAACACTGGGAACTCTGGCGGCCGAGCGAGACCGTGTCCGCCGCCTCGATGCTCCCGAATTCAGTTATCGGCTGTTAACCTAGTTGTCAGCCGAGTGTGGGAGGTCACAGTGTCCGAGCAGCTTGCCGACGGAACTGCCGCGGGATCCGAGGTCGCCGGCACGGTCCTGTGGGAGCCCACCGAGGCCGGGATGCGCGCCGCGCGCATCACCGATTACCACCGCTTCGCGCACGAGCGGCACGGCGCGCCGCTCGGCCCGTACGCGGACCTGTGGCGGTGGTCGACCGAGCATCTCGCCGACTTCTGGCGCTCGCTGTGGGAGTACTTCGACGTCCCCTCGCGCACGGACCCCGGAGAGCCGCTGGCCGAGGCGTCGATGCCCGGCGCCCGGTGGTTCCCCGGAGCCCGGCTGAACTACGTCGACCAGGTGTTCCGCAACGCCACCGCCGCGCGGCCCGCCGTGCTCGACCTCGCCGAGGACCGCGACGGCCGCGAGCTCTCCTGGGCGGAGTTGCGCCGTCAGGTCGCCGCGCTGGCGGCGACGCTGCGCGACCGCGGGGTCGGCGAGGGCGACCGCGTGGTCGGGTACCTGCCGAACATCGCCGAATCGGCGGTCGCGTTCCTGGCCACCGCGAGCCTCGGCGCCGTCTGGGCCGCCTGTGGGCAGGACTATTCGGCACCCGCCGCGACGGACCGGCTCGGCCAGCTCGCCCCGAAGGCGCTGATCACCGCTGACGGCTACCGCTTCGCCGGACGTGAGCACGACCGCCGTGAGTCGGTCACCGAGCTGCGGGCGAGCCTCGGCGACTCGCTCGAGCTGACCGTCGTGGTGCCCCGACTGGCTACCGAGCCACCGGCCGGCACGCTCGGGTGGGCCGAGGCGACCGCCGGCGACCACCCGCTCGAACCTGTCTCGGTGCCGTTCGACCATCCGCTGTGGGTCGTGTTCTCGTCCGGCACCACCGGGCTGCCCAAGGGGATCGTGCACGGCCACGGCGGGGTGGTGCTCGAACATCTCAAACAGGTTGCGCTGCACACCGATCTGGGCCCCGACGACACCTTCTTCTGGTTCACCAGCCCCAGCTGGATGATGTGGAACTTCCTGCTCGGCGGACTGCTCTGCGGGTCGACGATTGTCTGCTACGACGGCAGCCCCGCCCATCCCGGCCCGGATGGGCTCTGGGCGCTGGCCTCCCGGCACCGGGTCACCGTGCTGGGTACCAGCCCCGGCTACCTGCTGGCCTGCATCAAGGCCGGCGCGCATCCCGGCGCCGACCACGAGCTGAGCGCACTGCGCACGGTCGGCGTCACCGGTGCCACGCTGCCCGCGAGTACCGCGCAGTGGCTGTGCGACGAACTCGGTCCCGGCGTGCAGATCGCCTCGGTCAGCGGCGGCACCGACGTCGTCACCGCGTTTCTCGGCACCGTCCCGACCGTGCCGGTGTGGGCGGGCGAGCTGTCGGTGCCGAGTCTCGGTGTGGCACTGGATGCCTTCGATGATTCCGGGCGTCCGGTGCGCGGGAAGGTGGGGGAGTTGGTCATCACCGCGCCAATGCCGTCGATGCCGGTCGCCTTCTGGAACGACCCGGACGGCCACCGCTACCGCGACGCCTACTTCGACACCTTCCCCGGGGTGTGGCGGCACGGCGACTGGATCACCATCACCGGGCGGGGCAGCGTGCAGATGCACGGCCGTTCCGATTCGACGTTGAACCGCAACGGGATCCGCATGGGTAGCGCCGACATCTACCAGGCGGTCGAGTCGCTGCCCGAGATCCTCGAGGCGTTGGTGATCGGCGCCGAACAGCCCGACGGCGGGTACTGGATGCCGCTGTTCGTGGTGCCGGCCGCCGGCGTGACCCTCGACGAGGAGCTCGAGCGCCGCATCGCGCAGGCCGTCCGAGAGCAGGCCTCGCCCCGACACGTGCCCGACGAGGTGATCGTCGCGCCGGGGATCCCGCACACCCGCACCGGCAAGAAGCTCGAGGTGCCGATCAAACGGATCCTGCAGGGCGCAGACCCCGCACAGGTGCTGGACCTGACCGCCGTCGATGCGCCCGAACTGATCGCCTGGTATGCCGACCGTCGCGCGGTGGCGGATGAGCCGGCGTAACTGCAGGGGGGCGGTCGGCTAGTCCGAGGACAGGCGCGGCTTCGGGCGGGGATGCAGTAGCGACGACTGCATCCCGTCCTCGCCGGGACCGCCGGTGCCCAGGTCCGGCCCCGGGGGGATCTGCTTGCCGGGGTCCGGGTTCTCGGGTGCGGGGTCACCGCCGTGGGACTCACGTTCGAGTAGTTCGCGGTCGAGGGCGAGGTCCTCGTGCTGGTGGGCGCGGTACATCAGCAGGAAGATGATCCACCCGACGATCGCCACCAGGATGAAGCTGATGATCCGGTACACCAGCACCGCAGCGACCGACTCTGCCCCGCTCATGCCCGCCGCGGTCAGCGCGGCGATCAGGGTCCCGTCGACGAACACCAGCCCGCCGGGCGCCAGCGGGATCGACCCGACCGCCTTGCCGGCGGCGTAGGCGATGGCCAGTCCCGCGATGCCGGGGTGGGCGCCGACCGCGAAGCAGGCGAACGCCAGGCAGGCGATGTCCGCGACCCAGTTGTAGAACGACCAGCCGAACGCGATGGCGGTGTCGCGCCGGCCCATCTGCACGGCCTCGAGCTGGTGCAGGATCTCCCGCCAGCGGTCGAGGCCCGCCTCGTCCGGCTTGTCGCGGACCTTGTTGTACCAGCCCAGCGCCCAGCGGCCCACGTCCTCCAACGAGTCCGGGTGGGCGGCCACGTAGCGGCCCGCGAAGACCAGCAGGATCACGCCGGCGATCGAGAACACGACGGTGAACGGGTTGACCGAGCTGCCGACGAACAGTGCGCCGCCCACACCGAGCACGGCCAGGCCGGCGGCGGCGAGCACACCGGACATCGCCACCTGCCAGGACGCGACCACCGGGGTGGCGCCCCACTTGCGGGTCTGCCGGTAGGTGAACGCGGTGGAGAAGACCTGACCGGCCGGCAGCGTCAGGCTCATCGCGGTGCTGGCGTAGATCACCGACAGCGAGCGGCGCTGGCTGATCCGGACCCCGGCGGCACCGAGCAGGCGCTGCTGGACCCGGCCGAAGCTGGACATCGACGCGGCCTGAGCAAGGATGCAGGCGGCGATCCAGCCCCAGTGCACCTCGGTCAGGGCCCGCCACGAGTTGTGCAGGGTCGGCCACAGGTAGACGCCCTCGGCGACCAGCAGCCCGATCAGGGCGACGCCGACGACCCATTTGGCCCACCAGAATCGACGGCGCCCCTTCGCGGTGGCGTCGTGGGTCTCCGACTCGGCCATTTGTCCAGCGTAACCAGAGCGGAAGCCGGTTTTGCATTTCTGGGCGACGACACGGGCGTCAAAGGGCGTCGACCGGCCAGGCCAGCTGGGTGGCAGAGCTGCGTCCGCGCAGCGTGACCGCGTCGCCGAAGTTCCACCGCGCCCGCTCCGTGGGATTCGAGGTTTCGATCACAGTGCTCGATGCGAGCACCCGGCCGGGTCGATGTTTGGCCAATTCGGTCAGTCGAGCGGCCTCGTTGACCGGGTCGCCGATCACGGTGTACTCGAACCGCTCGGCCGCCCCGACGTTGCCGGCGACGACGATGCCCGCCGAGACGCCGATGCCGGAGTCGAACTCGGGACGGGTCCGCAACTCCTCGTGTAGTTCGCGGGCCGCGGTCAGTGCGGCGGTCGACGAGTCGTCCCGTGCCAGGGGTGCCCCGAACACCGCGAACGCCTCGTCGCCGACGAACTTGTTGACGATCCCGCCGTTGCGGTGCACCACCGACACCACGATCCGGAAGAATTCGTTGAGCAGCTCCACCACGGTCGTCGGCGGCTGGGCGGCGGCGACCTTCGTCGACCCGATCAGGTCGATGAACAGCACGGCGACGAACCGGGTCTCGCCGCCCAGTTCGGTGCCGTGTTCGAGGGCGCGCCGGGCGACGTCCTCGCCGACGTGACGGCCGAACAGGTTCTGGATGCGGCGACGTTCGTCGGCCGCGCGGACCATACGGTTGAAGCCGACCTGCAGCATGCCGACCTCGCTGCCGTCGTAGACGTCGACAGGTCCGGGTGTCTGCCCGGCCTCGATCTGCTCGATCGCGCGACGCAACTCCCGGATCGGGTCGGAGATGTGTCCGGCGGTGAGCATCGACAGCAGGAACGCGGCCCCCGCGGTGACCGCGGCCACCACCAGGACCGAGATCGCGAACGCCGACCGCGAGGTCACCAGCGCGCCGTTGAGCTGCGTCACGCACAGCGCGATGATCCCGATGACCGGCACCAGCGTGCCCAGCCCCCAGGTCAGCATCAGCCGCACCCACACGCCGGGGGCCAGGTCCGCCGCGAACTCGCCCTCCGACATCGCGCGGGCGGCGACCGGCCGCAGGATGCGCTCGCCGAGCATGTAGCTGCCGCCGAAGTTGGCGACCGCGGCCAGACACACCGTCACCATCACGGCGACGGCGGTCTCCGGGATCAGCGAGTAGGTCATCGCGGTGAACAGGATCCCGCCGACGATCCACAGCGCCAGGTGCACCAGCGACTGGTTGAGCGGGGCGCGCATGGCCGCGGACTGCTCCTGGCGGGTCGGCGCGCCGCCGCGCAGATACCACCGGGCGACCGGCCGCAGCATGATGCCGGCCGCGACAACGCTGATGCCGGCGGCGATCACCAGATAGATGACGATCACGATCCAGGTCCACGGGTGATCGCGCAGCACGCGGTCCTCGCGCGGCAGCGGCAGCACATAGAAGAGGAACAAGATCACCAGGGCGCCGCCGAGCGCGTTCGTGACCAGCATCGAGGCGACGTAGAGCGGCCAGCGACTGCGGAATCCGCGCGAGACCAACAGGCCGATGGTGTTCACCCGGACCAACCTAATGCGGTCCCGTTACGCTGAGCCGGGTGAGTGCACACGAGCATCCCGACTCGGCCCGCGACACCACCTCGCAGGGCGCCGCCGGTGCCGCGGAACCGGCGAGGTTGCGCCCCGAGGTCTACGTGCATCCGCTGGTGCGGGTGGGCGCCGCGTGGACGTGGCGGCTGCTGGTCCTGCTCGCCGGACTGTTGGCCCTGGGCTATGTGGTGCACCGGCTCAACACGGTGGTGATCCCCGTGTGTCTGGCGCTGCTGGCGACGGCGTTCCTGGCGCCGATGGTGGACTGGATGCAGCGCAGGGGAGTGCCCCGCGCGCTCGGGGTGATCGTGGTGATCCTCGCGGGACTCGGGGTGATCGCCGGCATCCTCACCTTCGTCATCGAGCAGTTCGTCGACGGGTTGCCGCAGCTGACCAGCCAGGTCACCGACAGCGTCAAGCGGATGCAGAACTGGCTCACCGAGGGGCCGCTGCACTTTTCGGACACCCAGATCCGCAATGCGGGCGACTCGATCGTCAAGTCCCTGCAGACCCACCAGGACGCGCTGACCAGCGGCGCGCTGACGACGGCCACGGTGATCGGCGAGATCCTCACCGGTGCGCTGTTGACGCTGTTCACGACCATCTTCCTGCTCTACAGCGGCCGGCAGATCTGGGAGTTCTGCACGCGCATCGTCCCGAAGGGCACGCGTGAAAAGGTTCGTACCGCAGGAACATTGGGGTTCGGTTCGCTCGTCGGCTACGTGCGCGCAACGGTCGCCGTGGCCGCCGTGGACGCGATCGGGATCGGCGCGGGCCTCGCGGTGATCGGTGTCCCGCTGGCGCTGCCGCTGGCCTCGTTGGTGTTCATCGGCGCCTTCATCCCGATCGTCGGTGCGGTCCTCGCCGGCTGCGTCGCGGTGTTCGTCGCGCTGGTCACCAAGGGTCTGCTCAGCGCCCTGCTGACGTTGGCGATCGTGGTCGCGGTGATGCAGCTCGAGGGACACGTGCTGCAGCCGTTGCTGCTCGGCCGCGCCGTGCGGATCCACCCGCTCGCGGTCGTGCTGGCGATCACCACCGGCATCGTGCTGGCGGGCATCATCGGCGGTCTGCTCGCGGTCCCCCTGGTCGCGGTGCTCAACACTGCGATCCGCTCGCTGATGTCGGACGATCCGGAGGCGATCGCCGATGCGGAGCGTGACTCCGGCGAACCGCTGTATTCGGCGCGTGCCGACGAGCCGTACCCGGTACCTGAGTACGAGCGGGGCGGCTGGCTGCGTTGGGGTGCGGTCAAGCAGGACAACGGCAACCAGCCTGCCGTGGATCCGGTGTCGGGCCGACAGGATTCGGCCCGACGGGATTCGGGTGCGGAAGGTGGGAAGGGTAAGGACCCGGACGGCGCTCAGTCGAAAGGCTGACCGGCGATCTCCGGCTGTCCGGCGTTGGCGCACAACACGAAGCGATGCCGTCCCGGGCGGCCGAGCGGCGGTGCGAACCACCGGGTGACGTACCGGTGGCGTCCCCCGCTGCCGCCGAGGTATTCGACGCCGACCCGCCAGCCCTGGTCGTCCACCGGCAGTCCGTCCTGCGCGGCCGGCGCCCACGAGCCGTCCTCGAGTTCGGTCTGAACGCGCACCAGCGGTGCGTGCCAGTGCAGATCGCCGGGGCCGACGTCCGACCACTCCATCCTCCAGTGCGCGTCCTCGACCGCGGTGGCGTCGACGAACCGCGCCCTCTCGGCGCGGCGCGGAGCGGGGACGCCGTCGGGTCGGGCACGGTAGTGCCGGACGGTGAAGTCGAAGACACGATGACCGGGCACGTCGGCGACCACGCCGCCCTCGGCGAGATCCTCGGCGAGGTCCGCGGCGCAGGCGGCGACGAACTCCTGCTGCCGTGGGCCGTACAGGGTGCTCGCGCCCTCGTAGTACTGCGCGGCGTATTCCTCTGCGGTGGTGAGGTAGTCGCAGTGGTCGTTCGCGAGCGAGGAGACCACAACCGTCTCCGCGTCGGAGCGGGCGCGAACGGCGTCGGCGATGCGGCGCCCGGCCGCCACGGTCACCTCGAAGGGCAGGCCGAGGATCGCGACGTCGTCGATCCGCAGCAGCTGTACCGGCATGAACTGCGGGAAGCTCGCCGTGGGGTTGACCACGCGATGCGCGGGTTCGCCTGCCACCACCCGCTTTTCGGCCTGCATTCCGTGCGGCCGGCGCGGGCAGCCCGGCCGGAACGGCGGGATCCGGTCGAGCAGCGGTGTGGTGTTCTCCTGGGCGCCGGCGAGCTTGGCGACACCGATCCGCGGCTCGGGTAGCCGTATGCCCGCGACCTCGGGGTGCGCGGACATGTCGACCTCCCGCAGCCCGGCGGCGAGATCGACTCTGGAATGCAGGCTCTCGCCGAGACGCGCGTGCAGTTCCGCGGCCGCCGCCCCGATGCCGCGGCCCACCCGCTCCGCTTCGGGGAACACCAGCATGCCCGGGCGCACGGCCGGGGTCATGTCGCCGTGCGTGCCCTCGACCGCGCCGACGACCGGACGGGTGCCGGTGCGGTCGTGCACGCGTTGGGCGAGTTCACCGGTCAGATACGCCCAGACGTCCGCGTTGTAGGACCGGTCGTGATGGCTGATGCCGGTGCCGTGGATGGAGAACCAGGCGAACGCCGCCATCGGCACCGATCCCTCGGCCTGGCCGGTGCCGTCGGTGTCCACTCGCAGCAGGTGCAGCCACGGGTTGACCGCGGTGTACTTGCGTTGCGGCTCCGTGCGTTTGTCGGTCTCGGTTGCGTTTCGCACGTGCGCCGGCAGCGAGCGGTTACGGGTGTATCCCCACACCTCGGTGGAGCCGAAGGCGAGCCGGGCGGGCCGACGCCCGGCGACCGCGGTGCGTACCGCCGCGGCCAGTTGGTCGACGAGGAAGCCTGTGTAGGCGGGGTCGAAACCGGGGCGGTTGGACGACCACCGGTTGTAGAACTCGCTGCCGCTGAACTGGCCGGGCCCCGCGTGGGTGTGGGTGGCGCCCAGGAACAGTCCCGGCAGCCGGACGTCGGTGTCGTCAGCGAGCTGGTCGGCGAGCAGGCGGTGCACGATCGCCGAGCCGCTGAGCAGATCGCACGCGATCAGGGTCAGCGAGCTGTGTCCGGCACGCAGGTGCAGGACCCGCGCCCGCAGGCGCGTGCGGAAGCCGGTGCCGTCGTGGGCGTTCTTGGAGTGTCCGGCCTTCGGCATCCCCGGCGGCGGCGTGATGTCGACCTCCGCGCACCCGGCGAGAAGTCTTTCCTCCCAGGGGAGTTCGGAGTGTGTCGGGGTGGTCACCGCGATCCGCATCCGCTCGAAGGCCGGGTCGGCGAAGTCGTGCAGCGGGTTGCGGCGCATGGCTCAAGCTAACCCATCGGGGCTGTCGGGGAAACCGTCCGCGCGACCGATTTCGTGAACCTGGCCGGAGCCGTCGGCGCGGCACGGTGAATCGGGCCCGCCGATGGTGGACGCTTGTCCAGATCGGTGGATATGATCCGACTCACAGTGGCCAGTGGTGTCTCGCGTCGGTACGGGATGGCGAGAGCGGCCCGATGGAAGGGGAGAGCCCGTGGGGTGTACGACGGTGAAGGCGACGATGTTGGCGGGGCTGACGGTCGCCGCGATGGCGGTGCCGACGGCGGCGGTGCAGACGGTGGCGGCGGCGAGTCCGGCGCCGGCCGGCGACGCGTTCTATCAGCCGCCGTCGCCGCTTCCGGCGGGTGCACCGGGCGACGTGATCCGCACCGAGCCCTCCGGATTCCCGACGACGGCGATCAAGGGGCCGGTCACGACGACGAAGGTGATGTACCTGAGTCGCGACACCCACGATCGGCCGATCGCGGTGACCGGCACCGTGTTCGTCCCGGACGGCCCGTGGCGCGGACCCGGGCCGCGGCCGCTGGTGGTCGACGGGCCCGGGACGCAGGGGCAGGGCGACCAGTGCGCGCCGTCGAAGCTGTTCGCGAGCGGCGGCGAGTACGAGGCGGCCACGATCATCCCGATGCTCGCCGAAGGCTACGCGGTGGCGGTCACCGACTTCGAGGGCCTGGGCACCCCCGGAATCCATCCGTACATGAACCGACTCTCACAGGCGCACACCGTGATCGACATGGGCCGGGCGGCGCTGCGACTCGGCGATCCGTCGATCCCGAAGGATGCGCCGGTCGCGCTGTGGGGGTATTCGCAGGGCGGCGGTGCGGTTGCGTCAGCGGTGGAGCAGCTCCCGTCCTACGCGCCGGAACTCCACGTTGTCGGCGGCTTCGTCGGGGCGCCGCCGGCCGACCTGGCGGCCACCGCGAAGTACATCGACGGCACCGCGCTGATGGGCGCCATCGGCTACACGACCAACGGGCTGGTGGAGGACTACCCGCAGATCAAGCCGGCCGTGGAGGCCGCACTCAACGACAAGGGGCGCCAGTTCCTCGAGGACGTTTCCACCCAGTGTGAGTCGGAGACCATCGCGCAGTTCGGGTTCCACCACAGCAGTGAGTTCACCAGCGATGGCAGGTCGATCGGTGACCACCTGACCGAGGAGCCGATCAAGTCCGTCGTCGACGCGCAGCGCATCGGACTGATCAAACCGACCGTGCCCGTGTTTGTCACCAACAGCACCTCCGATGACCTGGTCCCGCCGTCGAATGTCGAAGGGCTGGTGCACGAGTGGTGCGCACTCGGCGCCGATGTCACCTACCGTGAGTACGCGCTGCCGCACGTCGCGCCGGTGGTCGATCACTCGATCCCCGGTGGGCTCGCGCTGCCGGAGGCCGGGCCGTGGATGGCCGACCGCTTCGCCGGCAAGCCGGTGCCTGTGGGTTGCGACTGACGGATGCGGGTCGGCTGTGACCGCCGGGTGGCGGTCACAGCTGGTGGGGGCGACAGCCGACGGTGGGGCATCCTCTCGCGGGGGCTTCGCCGTGGCCAGAGAGACGCGTGCGAGGTGACGAAAAGCTGCCCGCCGCACCGGTGATCACCCGATTCAGGACGTCGACGAGTCCGGCCGGGTCCGATTGAGGATCGTTTCCCACTCGCCGGTAGCGCTGCCGCGGAGGATCGTCACGTGGGTGTCGCCGACGGCCGCTGAGGCGAGTTCGGCGAGCTCGACGGCGTGCTGTGCGCACCTGGAAAGTTCGGTATCCGTGAAGCAGATGTCGATCGCGGCCGGGGGAGTGAAGCGGCCGCCGAGCAGATCGGTGCCCCCTACCCATCGGCGGCGGCCGCGCCACCAGCGGGCCAGGGCCTGCTCGTGGCAGGTGGTGCGGTCGGCGTCGATGGCGATGACCTCCACCCGCTGGTAGTCGCCTTGCGCGAGTTCGGTGACGAGCCGCGGCGCCTGTCCCCTCCAGCTGAGAGTGCCTTCCACCACGATGTTCTCGCGTTGCGCGATGCAGATTCGGCGGATCTGATCGATCAGCCGGATCGATTCGTGATGGACGAGCCCCGCCAACTCACGCGGCGCGACGGCCTCGCCGTCGGGCAGTGGGCGCGCCAGGATGTCGTCGTAGATCCCTCGGTCAGGGCCTACTCGAGCAGCGCGTCCTTGACGATGTCGGCGTCCAGGATCCGGTAACCGTCCAAGTCTGGTGCGCGCGCACGCAACGCGGTGCTCTTGCCGGCACCCGGGGCTCCGGCCGAGATCATCGCGGACAGACCACCTCGCACCGGATTCTGCCGGTCGAGGCACTTGGCGACGACCCGCTTGCGGAACTTCGCGCTGCGCACGTCGGCGGCGTAGCGGATGTAGGTGTTTCGATCAGAGTCGGTGTTCAGGACATGCCCCGGGGCGGTCAAAAATGACAGCTGTGCGGCGACAACGTCGCGCAGCGGCTCGGCTGCGGTCACTGAGTGCGGGCCGTGCGCTCGAGACGGGCCGTGTTGCGTTCGACGAGTCGGGTGAACTCGTCGTCGGTGAGTCGATCTTGGTAATACGCCTGCTCAACCTCGTCCCAGTTGCCGGTGGTGTGCGAGTCGGTGGCGACGCCGTCGACGTGCGGTACATCGCCGAAGGTGTAGGGCCAGTTCAACAACGTCTCCATCATCGCGGCTGCGTCGATCAGGCCGGCGTCACGCTTGTCGATCACCTCGGCGGGCGTCTCCTGCAGCAGCGCCGGATTCTCGGCGAACCAGGCCAGGATCCGCTGGATGGTGGCCTGCGAGTGCGCACCCACGCGGGCACTGATCTGCCTTTGCGACAGCCCGGCCTCGTGGGAGGCCCGGTAGATCGCCCGGTTGAGCGCGAGGTCCTCGACCCGGTAGCGAGCCGCGATACGGACCAACTCCTGCTCGGCGTGGCCGTCGATGGTCGTCATCACACCACCTCCTGATTCAGATTGAATCACCTTGGATCTGGCAGGCAAGACCCGACAGGGTCTCAGAGCAGGGCGCGGCTCAGATAAGCCAGACGGGTCTCGTTGGCCGTGCGGGACACTGCGGCATGCGGGACAAGGGAATTGAAGCCGTGGAATGCCCCGGGCCATACGTGCAGCTCCACGGGTACACCGGCGTACGACAGCCGCGTCGCGTACTCGACCGCCTCGCTCAGCAGCACTTCGCTGCTGCCCACATCGATGTAGGCCGGGGGCAGCCCGGAGAGGTCCTCGGCACGGGCCGGCGACGCGTACGGTGAGACGTCCGGCCCACCGGCCGCGTCGCCCAACAGGGACGCCCAACTGTGCTGCAGCATCTTCCGGAAGTTGGTGCTGTGCAGATCGGGGGCATGAATGGATGGCCCCTGCAGTCGGTCGTCCAGCATGGGGCATCCGAGGATCTGATGACTGATGACCGGTCCCCGCCGGTCGCGCGCCAGCAGCGCCGTCGACGCCGCCAGTGCAGACCCGGCGCTCCCGCCCATGACAACGATGCGCCGGGAGTCGATCCCCAGACCGCCGGCATTCTCCGCCACCCATTCCAACCCGGCGTAACAGTCTTCGACCGGGGCCGGATGCTGATGCTCGGGAGCGAGCCGGTACTCCACCGACACCACTACCACCTTCAGCGCCACAACCAGATCCGCAAGCGACTCCGCACCGTAGAAGCGATCGCCCGCAACCATCGCGCCGCCGTGAACGTGGTAGATCACCGGCCATGGGCCGTTCCCCTGGGCCGGGGACATGATCAGGAGTGTCACGTCGGGTTCGCCCTCAGGCCCCGGAACCTGCCGCTCGTCGACGACCACGGCGCCGCCGCGGGTCAAACTCTCCACACTCGGCCGCCAGGACGCCATCAGTGCCCGGGACTCCTCGATGCTGCTGGGCCCGTCCTCGGTGCCGAAGATGTCGGCCGGGAGATGCGTCAGGCCGACCTCGAGTTCGGGATCGTACGGGGCACGGATCGAAACTGCTTTGCCCACACTCGTACTCAATTGCTCTCCTCGATAGGACGATTCGCGATGAGACATATCATCAGCTACCGGGCGAGCGCGTGGCGACCGCCAACTGTCGGGGATGTCAGGCCAGATGCCGACGTACGGCTGTTGCCTCCCCGAAACCGCTCACCACCGCCGTCACGGGAAACGCGCCATCATCGGCCGAGCTACGGAGCAGCTGCAACGCATGCAGTGCAATGCTCGCGCGCAGCACATCGGACGGGTCAGCGAAGCTCCAGCCCAGCTTCAGTTCTGCCCGCGCGATGCGGGCAGCCACAGTGCTGTGGTGCATGTGCAATGACGCCGCAGCCTGGCGGAGCGAGCCCGCGCGGCACAAAGCGCCCACGGCTTCCAGCTCGATGCGACCACCGTCCGTCGTGGTGAGAGCTGCAAGCGCGACGACGTCCGGGTTTGCAGCGAGCCGGTCGGGCGGTACGTCCGCCAACAGCGCCACTGCGCCGAGTTGGTCGTGATCGATCACCGCCGACACCGTTCCGGCCGCGGCGAACCTCAACGCGAGCTTCCCCTGCAGCCACGACTGTCGCGCCAGGTGCGGCGGCACGGCGCTGCCGACGCCCGCCAATGTGTGCGGCGCGGCCGCGGTCCCAGGCGCTCCTCCGAGGTCCGAGACCACCATCGACGGATCCGATCGCGGTTGGAGAATGGCGGCCGCGAGCGACCCGATCGGGGCCACCCGGGCCCGTCCCGCCACCGCCGACCGGACTCGGGATACCAGCGCCCTGGCAGCCAGATCCGCGTTGTCGCCGCTCGTCGTCGCCACCGCGACCACTCGGACCGGCCGGTATGGATCCAGGCCGAGCAACCGAATCGCCCGCGCGCGATCCTCCGCGGAATGGGAGCCGGAGATCAGCACCTCCGTGAGCGCCGGGTCAGCGATATCCCGCGGCTGCAGTCCGTCTCGCGACGGCGTCAGCGCGCACGCGGCCAGGGCGAACCGCTCGAGGATGAGATCGTCCAATTCGTTGGGAATACCCGGTCTTTCCAGCCACACCGTTACGCCGTCGCCACACCGCCGCGGCTGCCACACGTCCGGATACTCGTCGTCCAACCGATCACCGTTCGGTGCGAAACGCACGACCGGGTCGTCGGGGCGACCGATGCCCGCCGCGCACTGGGCCAGCGCCGCGGTGGCCCGAGTCAACGCACCCACCGGGACCTGCCGCTCGACGAGCCGGTCGAACGCCGCGATGATCCGCACCGCCGCCTCCGCGCCGGCGTCTAGACCCGACAGCTTCACGAGCAGCCTGTCCACGTCCAACCTCCTGCTGAGAAGTGCCGCTTCCAGCGAACCGCAGTGGCGGACGCCCACGCACATTCTGTATCAGCCCCCGGCGGCGGCCCGGCGGCCCGGACCCTCGCAGCGATTTCACCCGGACTGGGACAGCCTGCCGTCGCGAGGTTCACCGCCAGGGACTGCTGCACGGATAGGTGACAACCAAGCTGCCTGGTCGAGAGACTGGGCTGGAAGGATGTTGCCGTGCCCAAGCCGTTCCCCAAGGAGTTCCGCGACGATGTGGTCCGCGTCGCGCGGAATCGCGATCCGAAGACCACGCTGGAGCAGATCGCGAAGGACTTCGGGATCCACGCCACCACCCTCGCGGGATGGATGCGGAAAGCCGATGTCGAAGACGGTGTGAAGCCCGGGACGACCGAGGATCAGAACGCCGAGCTTCGTGAGCTCAAGCGCCGCAACCGGCTGCTCGAGCAGGAGGTCGAGGTCCTGCGCCGCGCGGCCGCGTATCTGTCGCAGGCGAACCTGCCGGGAAAATGATCTACCCGCTCGTCCGCGAGTTGGCCGAAGACGGGATCCCCGTCGCGGTGACGTGCCGGGTACTGAAGATCGCACGCCAGCCCTACTACCGCTGGCTCGCCGCACCGGTGACCACCGCCGACCTCGACGAGGTGTACCGGGCGAACGCCCTGTTCGACGCGCACCGCGACGACCCGGAGTTCGGGTACCGGTTCCTCGTCGACGAGGCCGCGGACGCCGGCCAGAAAATGGCAACCCGCACCGGGTGGCGGATCTGTTCGGACAACAAGTGGTGGAGCTCGTTCGGCAAGAAGCGCGGCGCCAAGAACGCCCGTTCCGGCCCGCCGGTCCACGACGACCTCGTGGCCCGGGACTTCACCGCAGCTGCGCCGAACATGCTGTGGCTCACCGATATCACCGAGCATCACACCGGCGAGGGCAAGCTCTACCTGTGCGCGATCGAGGACGTGTTCTCGAACCGGATCGTGGGCTACTCGATCGACTCGCGGATGAAGGCACGTCTCGCTGTCGAGGCGCTCGATTCGGCAGTTGCCCGGAGGGCCGCGGCCGGCGATCGGGTCGCCGGATGTGTGGTTCACAGCGACCGTGGGTCGCAGTTTCGTTCTCGAAAGTTCGTGCGCGCCTTGGGTCGTCACGCGATGGTTGGGTCGATGGGCCGTGTTGGCGCGTGCGGTGACAACGCTGCGATGGAGTCGTTCTTCGCGTTGCTGCAGAAGAACGCCCTCGACCGCCGACCGTGGGCCACCCGTGATGACCTGCGGATCGCGATCGTGACCTGGATCGAACGGACCTATCATCGCCGCCGACGTCAGAGCAGGCTGGGGAAGTTGACCCCGGTCGAATACGAGACCATCATGACCACGCCAGCCACTCAGGCTGCGTGAACCGAACTGTCACCTGATCGTGCAGCAGTCCCATCTGTTGGGCAGCAGCTGAACCAGAACAAGGGACTGTCAGCGAGTGGGGTCACCTGGTTTCGTGCACATGCCGAGCCACTCCTAAGAACCAGTGCTGGCCGGCAGGAACCGGGGGCCAGCACCACTGCTGATGGGAGTGCCCGATAAACGGTGGATCCAGTCCGCTAGGCCGTCGGCTCGCGCCCCGAGCCACACGGCAGGCAGCGTTCGTGGACGCCGAGGAGAACGCGGCCGTGCTCGACTACTTCGCCTCCGACGGTTCGATCACGCTGGGCTGGGGTGTCGTTGTGCCCTGTGCCGATTCGGGAAAACAGGGGGAAAACGTAGCCAGGCTCAACGATCCATGTCCCTTGCCGGCGTCTTGCAGGGCGATGCTGTAACCGTCCGGCGTGGTGGCCACGGTGTAGTCATCAGTTGACCCGTGCCGGATCGTCCACCCCTTACCTGCCCAGAAGGCCCGGATCAGGTCGAAATAGTGCCGATCCTGCCCCGGCGGGACACCGACCAGCCAATACCTGATCTGGACATTCCACGGGCCGTGTTCGACGGTGTTGCTGTCATCGCACGGAACAGTGACACCGGGACGCAGGTCACCGAGCACGGGGCTGTCCGGGTGATACGACAGGCTCACCCCGGGAGGCAGCGCGGCGAGGGTCTGCCGCAGATAGTCGTAGCTGCGGTCCCTGGCAGCCTGTTCGGTCAACGACTGGTCCACGCCCGATTCCTTCCCACTGGTGTGGCCGCTGCATCCGGTGAGCACACCGACCAAGGCGGCCAGGACCGCCAAGGCCAAGGCTGCGCGGCGGGTCATTTCACCGCTCCGGTGTTGCCCGCCATGATGTCTCCAATGTTCTTCAACGAGGCACACGGCCCGCTCGGCCCCACGTCCCAGTAGTTGCTGTGCACGCTCGGGTTGTAGCCAAGGTAGTACCAGGGGCCGGTCGGTCCGGGATCTGAGGTGAAGACCTGCCCGCCGAAGTCGCTGCTGGTGGGGTCGATCCCGAACGGGCCACCGTCGTGTCCGGTGACAGCCTCGCCGATCAGGTTGGCGACCGCCCCAGCCGGGCCACCGGCGACCGACAGGTCGGACAGGTGACTGGCCAGCGGCACCGGATCGTTGGCGGCCTTGGTCGCGAAGATGTGCTGTCCGACTTGGTCTTGTGGGATTCCGTCGAGATGCAGATCGGTGGCGTGGTCGGCGTCGGCGCCGGGACTGGCCAACAGCACCACATTGTCGGCGGCCAGGTGATGCCCTCCCGCGGCGGCATCACCGATCACCGTGGTGCCATACGAATGACCGAGCACCACGTTGTACGACGGTGCGCCGTCATGGGTGACGCGGAGTCCGTCCTGGAAACTGTCGAGCCGCGGCGCGCCGGCATCGGCCCAATGGATGTGCGCTGCGTCGGGGATTTCCGGTGGCGCGTTGTAGCCGTACCAGGTGATCACCGACGAATCCGCCGGTGCGCCCGACGCAATGGCCTGGCCGAGCATCGTCTCCGAGCGGCCCATGTCCTTGGCGATGTCGGGCAGTTTGGTGCCGGTGCCAGGCACGAACGTGGTCACGTTCGGCGCGGTATCGGGGTTGTTGATCGCGATCGCGCCGCGGCCGCCGTCGTCGATCTGCATCAAGAACCGGTCAGACCGCCCGGCGACCTGCTTGTCGACGGCCTCGAAGCCGGAGAGCTTATCCTGCGCGGCCTGCAGTTTGGTGTGCCAGGAGTCGTAGTACTTCCAGGCGAAGTCGACGTCGCTGCGCTGCGTCGGAATGTTCTTGCCCTGCGCCCAGTCCGGATGCTGCGCGGTGAGCTGGTCGACCGTCGCCTGCGCCGAGGCCGTGAGCGTCGGCAGATTCAGCCGGTTGTAGTGGTCCCGGTCCGCGACGGGGATCCCGTCACGGTTGCCGAGGTTCGAGTCCTTCGCGAACAGGGCATCCTTGTCCGCCGCCGAGAACGTGCGCCACAACGCGTTGAGCGCCGCCGGATCCGTCGGCAAAGGCGTGCTTCCGTTCACATACGGCGCCGCAGCAGCATCGACTCCCTGCCCCGGGCTGGAGGCGGCGGCAGCGCCGGCCAGCGCCCCGATCGCCGCGGCGACGGCCGCCGCGGCAGCCTGGTCGGCGGCGTCGACCGCGATGAGCCCGCCGTGGATCTGCACCGTCAGCATCTCGGCCTCGGCCTGTTGCTCCAGGTACGCCAGCGCCATCGTTGCCATGATCGGATCGACGGCGGCGATCGCCGCCACCGTCGTCGGGATTCCGGCCGGGGCCGCCGGCGCGGTCACGGTCCCATCCTCGGCCACCGTCATACCCCGACTCTCGGCCGTGGTCACCAAGTGCAGCACGGCGTCTCGGGCCGCGCCGATGCCGCCTTGGCCGGCGCTGAGGGCGTCGGTGACGGCCAGCAGCCCGGCCGCAAGATGGTTCCCTGCCTGGTGTTCCATCTCCGCACGACCCTGCGCGGCCCGGGCACCGTTGCCCTGCCAATGGTCCATCGCCGTATCGACCGAACGCACCACCTGCGACATGGTCTGGTCGAACCGGTCCACCACCCCATCCAGACCTACACCCGCAGTACCGAGGGCGTGGGGCTGCCACGCCCGCAGCTGCCCGATCCCCGGCCTCACAGGCCACCGCCGAGACCGCGCAACTGGTCGAAGAACGCTTGCTCGGCGTCCTCATAGGCGGTCGCGTTCGACGAGGCGGTCTGCGACATCTGCGACAGCCGGCCCGAGACCTGGGCCAGTGCGGCCTTGATCGCGGCAGGCGCCTGCGCGCATGCCCGGGCCGTATCCGAACCGGCCAACGCGCCGACGATCGGATCGAACACCGGTGCCGCGTCCAAACCCGTCACCTGATCGGCCTGCCCCTGCAGATCCGCGCCGAGCTGCCGCAACAGGCCCGCGTCGACCTTCAACACCTGCGGCGTGGTCACCGCGATCACCCCCGTGTCTGCTTCGGGATCTCCCCTGCCCGAACTCGCCGGTAACGGTAACAAGACGGCGCGCAGGTTCCCGCGGCAACCGTGGTGTGGACCCGCCGCCGGGCACGGCAATACGAGGTGCACGCCGCCACGCCGAACGCCGCTGACCGGCGACGAAGTCCTCGATGTGCTCGTCGCCCGCTACGGCATGGCCGAAGCCGTGGACATGCTGCGTAACCCCTGACCACCGCCACCCGACAGTGTGGCCGGACAGGAAGTGATCCGCCGTCGGCCTATCGGCCGGGGCGTTCGAGAATCCGCCGTTCAGACCAGGGTTCGAGACTCGCTGATGGAGGAAAAACCCGGCTTATCCAGCGATCATCTGCTCCGACGCTCGCGAAATCTTCTGGGCTGAGGCGGGATTCGCAATAGTTCAGCATCAACACCAGGCTCGCATCCCCGGATGGCGTCACCAGCGTTACCGAGCAGGAATCACGCCCGGGGCGGTAGCAGGTGCACCACTGATCCTGCACGAGCATCCCGAGCCCCCATTGTGGATCGGTGAGGGCGGCGACGAGTAGGTCATGGCTGCCCGGCACCTTGTGGTTCAGCTCGAGCCAGACCTTCAGTGTGTTGCTGTTGCTGTACGTGTATGTGCAGTGAGCTGCACTGAATCTGGTGAAGACCCCGATCCTCCGCAGCAGTTTCGATTCCAGCGCCACCAGCGGATCGTCTGAACGCCCTTCCAGGAATTCGCGCTCTTCCGCAGTGAGGGTGGGCCGGCGGCTGAGCGTCGTGGTCCCCCACTGATCGACGTTCCGTTGATGGGCTTTCAGATCAGCAGCCCAATCGATGTCCCCGACACCCCTGATGATGAGCAGGGCATCGGTCTGCGCGAACCCCAGGTGAAGATCCCGTCCCCGGGCACCCCTGATCCGGATCCCTGGCGAATCCTCCACGTAGCCATCGGAGTCGATGGTGGGGAGGACTGTCTCCAGAAACTGCGCGCAGACAGATCGTCCCTCGGCGTCACCGTCGAGGAAGACGATCGGTGCATCCCCATCAACGAGGCGAATACGCCCGACGTGGAGGGGATGAGCCGACCGTTCGTCGATCCCCGACAAGGCGCGGAACACCGCCGACTCGAGCCTCTGCTGGTTCTTGTCTGGGCACGACAGCAACGCCGGTGAGGGAGGCATCGGCCGGAAGGAAAGATGCTGGTGAGACTCACCTGTGTGGGTGTGAAAACTGAACGTGGGCATGCTCGTCGACCCGCCTTCATGTACCGCTCACCTTCAGTACGAAATCTGCTCGACGCTGCCATAAGTTGATTCGCCACACACGAACACACTGGCTTCATCCGAGCGCCACGGTGAGGACAGCCACTCGGAAACGGTGCCACGAACCGGCCCGGACGCTACCGCAGACAGCAACTGCGTGTCCTCGGATTCGGGGACGAACCGACGCGCAACGCAGGGGACGCATTCGGCCTTCTCGAGAGCGTGACCGCAGGCCCCGCCGACTGCCACTGCCACACCCAGCCGGTATCGGTCAGGGGAATCGATAGAAGACCGGATCTCGACCTATCCACTCCGCTTGGTCTTCAAGCCCACTCGGGCGCGCATGAGAGCGCCCGAGCGACCGCCGGAGTCTGCATCATCGTGCGGATTGCGGCGGCGAAGTTCGGGGCCGGTGCGGATTCGAGCCGGGAAACAAGGTTGAACGACCCTCCTCGCCGGCGGTGATAGGCGATCTGGTCGAGCAGCGCTTCCCGAACGGTGATGATCGAGTCCTTGTGGACCAGCATCAAGAAGTCGTCCGGGGTGTAGACCTCGTATCCGAGGAGGTCGTCGTTGTCGGCAGCGAACCGGTGGAATCCCTCGTCGCTGGTGATGACGTACTGGACGCGGCCGTGCTCGGCCGCGGCGTGCAGGTGCGCGTCGTACTCGTCGGTGTACTCGAGCCCCGGATCGATCTCGTATCCGCGGATCCGGCCATGCTCAGCGACAGCGGTGATCCGGTCTCGCACGCCGCCGATCTGCTGATCAGAGAAGTGCGGGTGATTCTTCCGCAGGTGGTAGACCAGCTCTGCAAGGATGTCTTCGGTCCAGCAGAGTCGGAACAGTGGCGGACCGGACCTGTTGGCGAGCAGGCAGATCCAATCGCGCAACGTCCTCGAATACAGCACGTTCGCGTCCGGCAGCACGTTCGGCACCCCTGCACTCACCCGAGTGAGGATAGGCGCCGGCACCGAACGTGCCACCAGGCGCGCGGATCGAGATCAGTAGTCCAGGCCCTCGGAGTCTTCGAAGTCGCGGAGTTCCCACAACGCCTCACGCTGTTGCTCACGCAGACGGTCGCGGTAGGCGAGGACGTCAGCGGTACGAAGCCGGGTGTGGGTACCGACCTTGTGGGCGGCGATCTGCCCGGTGGTGACCAGCTTCATCAACGTCGGACGTGAAATGCCAAGCAGGTCCGCAGCCGAGGTCGTCGTCAACTCCTCCGGCATCGCTCCGATCGTGACCGTTCCCCCTGCGGCGACGATCCGCGTCACCTCGACAAGAACCCCCGCCAGCTCCGGCGGCACCACCGACTCCAATGCCGAACGGTCGACCGCGCCCGCCTGCGACATTTCAGCCGCGGTCACCATCAGTGTCGCCTTCGCAGCCCCACGATCAACCATCGAGTTCATCGCCGCGCACCTCCTTGCACACCACCGACCGTAAACAGTTGCACTTATAAGTGCAACTCAATTTTGGGGCTTCCCCACGGCGATCGGCCGTGGCAAGAAGTACGCACGGCCGGCAGAACGAGGGCAACAGGCGCGCCATCCGGCCAGGTCACACCCCTAAAGTAGATGCTTTTTATATACTTAGTTGATACTTTCGTCATAGTTGTTATAGTGGTTTTCATGATCACAACCGAAGACACCGTCGTCGTTTTCACCGCCAAGAGCCCCGCAACGATCCTCCGGGAGGGCGGCTCCCAGGCCTGGAAGCTCGACCCGACCCGCGCCAAGAAGTGCACGTGGCTCGTGTGCACGCAGAACGCCCACAACGTCGAGGACTACGCCGACGGCAACGAACCCCACGGCAGCGCCTTCCTGATCGGCCGGATCTCCCGCATCAGCCCGGCAACCGAAGTCGGAGTCGAGGGCCGTTGGAAGGTCGAGTTCAGCGAGTACGCCCGCATCGCCTCCCCCAACGTGTGGGGCGGGGACCGTAACCCCGTCCGGTACACCAGCCTCGACGCTCTGGGCCTCGATCTCGACGGCGCCGACTTCCAGAAGGTGGACCGCGACAGTGCAGTGAAGCCGACGCCAGCCGTCTCGGCGGGGCTGACGATCGCGCAGGCAAAAGCCGGGCTCGCCGCCACCTACGGTGTCAGCGTCGACGCCATCGAAATCGTGATCCGCGGATAGCGTCATCCATAAAGCGGCGGTCCCATTTACCTATGGGGGCCGCCGCTTTCGGCTTCCTCGAGACAGCCGGTGACAGGCCCACCTCGCCGCCGGGGTACGGGTGATCGAGGGCAAGAGGGCGCGCAGCGGCCTCGCGGCAGCCCTCTCTTCTACGAGCAGTTTCCGGTGGCTACAGGCCGTGTCCGGTGTCGCGGGGCGCCTCGTAACCCATGTCGTAGGTGAAGTTCGAGGTGGTGGCCGCCGGCGCCGGGCGGGTGGGCTTGGCTTTTCGGGCGGGCGGGGCGTAGCCGGGGATCGTCCGCAGGTGACGCTCGGCGTCGATCGCGGCGACGTCGGCGAGCTCGCGCTGGATGTGGGGGTGGTCTTCGAGGGCGTCGAGTCGGTGTTCGAGGGCGGCCATGCCGGCCTCGGTGCGGGCGGCGCGGCGCAGTTCGGGTGCGGCGAGGGCCGTGCGGGTTTCGACCAGCCGTGCTGTGGCGAGGGATCGGGCGGTGGCCAGTTCTTGGTCGCTCATCCGGGCGTGGTCTGCCCGGTAGTGGCGGCCGTCGATCGCGGTGATCGCGTCGCGCAGTGGCCCGTTGGTGTCGGGGTGGACCCCGCCCATCGGGTCGGGGTCCTCGAGCGCGGTGCCGGTGAACATGCGGTGCGAGGTGATCGCTTCGATGACCTCGCGGCGCAACCGGTGGCGGCGCGGGTCGGCGCCAGGATCGCCGAGCGCGGTCACCCAGGTGGGCTGGTCGCGTTCGGCGGTGTCGGTGTGCTCACGGATCGCGGTAGTGATCGTCTTCGCCGTCCGGGCGAGCGGGGTGGCCGGATTCGTGTGCGGCGGCGGTAGGAGCAGGCCGATGTGCTGCAGGTCGTCGGTCCGCTCGGGCAACGGACCACGCGCGGCAGCGATCTGGCGGGCCAAAACCCGCGCCGGAGTGTTGCCGGCCTGGTCGAAGCCCTTCGCTTTGCCGACCTTCTGCAGTTCCTTGACCGCCGTCAGCACGATCGCAGGAGTATCCCGTTCGGCCATGTCGGTGCGGCCAATCTGCCGGGTCACCTGCCGCCACCCGGCCGTATCCCCTTCGAGGGTGCGCATGTTGTGGTCGGGTAGCAGCTCACCGAGCAGGGTCCGGGCCCGCTGCTCGTAGAAGTCGTGGATCTGGTGGGCGTAGTCGCGGATCTGCGTGGCACGGGCCGTCGGATCCTGCGACAACACGAAGGTATTGGCCTCGGCGGTGAGGTGGGTGGTGGCGTGCTCGAGCGCCCGCTGGCGTTCCGCGACCACCGTCCCGGCGGCCGCTGCAGGCAAGGCTCGGGAGAAATCGTTGACCGATAAACCATCCCTGAACTGCTGCGGGGTGAGAACTGGTGGGGCCTGCGGGTTTTCACCGTCGGTTGTTGCTGCGGCGTCGCAGCCCTCGGCGGTGATCCGGTCACACAGCCGCCACCACAGGGCGGCGGCGGGCAGTTCGTCGGGCAACGGCCGCCCCGCCACTGCCTCACCGGCGAGGGCCGGGACGTCGATACCGGACTGGTGGGCGGTGGTGAACCGTTCGGCCAGTTCGGGCCAATACGGATCGGTGGTGATGCGGGGGTCGAGCTGGTCGGCGAGGGGCTGCCAGCGGCCGGTGTGCGCGTGCGGATCCCCGAGAACCTCGGCCGCGCGGGCGTCGAGGCGTTGTTGCGCGCGGCGTTGCGCGGCGGTGGTGCGGTGCGGTCCGGTCGGCCGGCGGTCGGCGTCCGGGACCGCGAATGCGGCGCGGGCGACGGCGAGGTCGGCGACCAGCTCGCGCTGGCCGGCGGCGAGCAGTGGGCGCGCCCACCGCGGCGCCAACGCGGTATCCCATGCGGCGGCACGCGCGTGGACCTGCGCGGCGAGGTCGGTGACGAGATCACGCCTGCGGCCGAGGTCGGTGACGAGATCACGCCTGCGGCCGAGGTAGTCGGCCATGGCGGCGTCGATGGTCAGCATCATCGGGATCTTCGGCAGCCACGGCACCAGGCCCTGGCCGGCGCCGTGGCTGCCGGTGGGGTCGGGGGCGAGGCGCCAGTCCAGCACGGCAGCCGGGTCGGCGGCGGTCGCCAACTCGCGCGAGTCCACGACTGCCGCAAGCCGGTCGATCGGATCGGTTCCGTCGAGTTCGAGGTCGAGGGCCGCCAGGCGGCGGCGCAGCACCGGATACGCGGGTGCGTCGGTCAGGCCGGGGTGGATCTGTTCGGCGGCGGCGTCGATCCGCGCCAGCTTCTCGGCGCCGGCCTGGTGTTCGGCCGCGGTGCCGACCGCATCCTCGAACGCGGCGGCGGCCGCCGCCAGCCGGGTGGCGAGGTCGGCGAGTTCCCGTGCGGTGGTGGTGGCCGACTTCTGTGCCCCGTCCCGGGACAGAATTCCGGTGAGCACGTCGACCGCGGTCGGCGGGGACAGCACCTCGCGGCGGAGCACGGTTTCCGGGTCACCATCGTGCGCGGTGCCGAGATACAGGTGGTTCGCCCGTTTGCCGCGGGTGAGCGCCACGTAGGCGAGTTGCCGGGTTTCTGCGCCGGTCGCGACGACATGGCAGGACTCGGCGGTGATGCCCTGGGCGCCGTGGATGGTGCGGGCGTAGCCGAGCGTGACGTGCTCACGCACATACTCCGCCGGCAACGTGATGGTCCGGGCGGCGTCGCCGATCCGGGTGGCGGTCACGGACCCGTCCGGGTGCACGTTGTTGAGCGTCCAGCGGTCGCCGTTGCGCACGAAATCGGTGGCCGTCAGCATCAGCCGACGGTCGTTGCGGCGGGTGCAAATGACATCCCCGGCGGACGCTTGCAGCTCGTCGGACAGCCACACCGATGCCCCCGGCTCGGCGGTCTCGGTGCCTGTTTCGGCGGCGAGACGGTCGGTGCGGGCACGTTCGTTCAGGGCTTTGACGGCGTCCGCGGGAGTTGAGTCCCGCATAGTGGTGTAGCGCGGTCACCGTCCTCGTCCTGGACGAGGTGCGGCCACCGCGTGACCCTTTCGAGTGAACCTTCCAAGCACTCTCGGACGGAGCCCCACGATGACCGCACCCCATATTGTCGATCCTGCAGGCCTTCTTGGCGAGGCACTCGCGGAAGCCTCCCCGGATCTGATGCGTCACCTGCTGCAAACGATCGTCAACGCCCTGCTCTCCGCCGACGCCGACGCCGTGGTCGGCGCCGAATGGGGCCAGCAAAGCCCGGACCGAAGCGCCCAACGCAACGGCTACCGCCGCCGCGGCCTCGACACCCGCGTCGGGACGATCGACGTCGCGATCCCGAAACTGCGCAAAGGAACCTACTTTCCCGAATGGCTCCTCGAACGCCGCAAACGCGCCGAGTCCGCGTTGATCACCGTGGTCGCCGACTGCTACCTCGCCGGCGTCTCGACCCGCCGGATGGCTCCCCCGCTGCCCGCTTCGCGATCATCGCAGCGGGCGGTGCCCCCAAACTGGTCAAAACCCTCGGCATCGATTCGTTGTCGAAGTCGCAGGTCTCGCGTATGGCCCAGGACCTCGACGGGCTCGTCGACGACTTCCGTCACCGCCCGCTGGATCAAGCTGGCCCGTTCACGTTCGTGTCCGCGGACGCGCTCACGATGAAAGTCCGTGAAGGCGGCCGCGTCGTGAACACCGTCGTGTTGCTGGCCACCGGCGTCAACGGCGACGGGCACCGCGAGGTCCTCGGCATGCGCGTGGCGACCAGCGAAACCGGCGCGGCATGGAACGAGTTCTTCGCCGACCTCGTCGCCCGCGGACTCGGCGGGGTCCGGTTGGTCACTTCCGATGCCCACGCCGGACTGCGGGAGGCGATCGCGGCGAACCTGCCAGGCGCCTGCTGGCAACGTTGCCGCACCCACTACGCCGCGAATTTGATGAGTATCTGCCCGAAATCGATGTGGCCGGCGGTCAAAGCGATGCTCCACTCGGTCTACGACCAGCCCGACGCCCCGGCGGTGCACGCCCAGTTCGACCGGCTCCTCGACTACGTGACCGAGAAACTCCCCGCGGTGGCAGACCATCTCGGCGGCGCCCGCGAGGACATCCTCGCGTTCACCGGCTTCCCGAAAGACGTGTGGACGCAGATCTGGTCGAACAACCCGACCGAGCGGCTCAACAAGGAGATCCGTCGCCGCACCGATTCGGTGGGGATCTTCCCGAACCGCGACGCGATCGTCCGCCTGGTCGGTGCGGTGCTGGCCGAGCAGACCGACGAATGGGCCGAAGGGCGCCGCTACCTCGGCCTGGACATCCTGGCCCGCTGCCGGCTGACCACCATCACCACCGAACCCGAGATCGGAGTCGACACCATGCCCGCCCTGTCCGCCTAACCCAGCATCGGGTCACGCAGCGCTACACCACATCCCGGGACTTGACCGTGTGGCGGTCGCCGTCGGCGTTACTCCGGTGCTTGCGTAGCAACTCGCTGACGGTCACCCGCGGCCCGTTCGGGTCGCAGCGGTGCCGTCCGACCCCGGTGACCTCCGTGTCGGTCTTCGGTGCCTTCCCGCCGGTGCGTGTGTCGGGTTCACCCGCGCTCTGTGTCGTGGTGACTCTTCGCGGCCGAGTCGAGTGCCGGCGCCAGCGGTGCGAGCGCGGCGCGGAGGTGGTCGGGGAGTGATCCGGACATCACGACCAGGCCAGTGCCAGTGAGGTTTTCATCCGCCGGTCGCAGCCAACGCTCGAGTGCGATGCGGACCGCCACTGCCACGCCGGCGGCGAGCACGTGAGCCGTGTGGCCGTCGGCGCCGCCGAGTCGCTCGGTGATGGCGTCGGCGAGCGGTTGCTCCAGGGCGCTCGTGGTGCCCAGGAACGCCTGCCGGAGGGCTGGCTGGGTCGTGATCAGCAGCAGCGCATCACGACGGTGTTCGCCCGCGTCGGTGTACTGCTCGACGATCGCATCGGTGATGGCGTCGGAAAGCCGGGCGGTCGAGGGTTGTGCGGCAACTGCCGCAGCGACCTGGGCTTCCCGTTCGGCCGTGACGCCGGCGACGATCGCGTGCTCGCGACTGGAGAAGTAGTTGTTGTAGGTCCGGGGTGAGACGCCGGCGGCCTCGGCGATGTCCTCGACGCGCACGTTTTCCGGTCCGCGTTGGAGAGCCAGTCTCAGTGCTGATTCGCGTAGAGCTCGGCGAGTGGCTTGCTTCTTGCGCTCGCGCAACCCGGGTTGTTCCGTCGACACCACACCATCATGTCAACAAAGACTGCGCCCGCGCAATATTGCGTGCACGCATGTTTACGTTTAGCGTGTGACCGCGAACCGACATGCCCGACGGAAGGGACCGCTCAGATGCGCGGCAAGGGAATGACTTACGACACCGGCTTCGTCCGGAACGGCAGGGTGTCACGTGAGGAGTTCGACCCCGAGGTGGTCGGGCGCGAACTCTCCATCATCCGAAATGATCTGCACTGCACCGCAGTCCAGATCGTCGGCGGTGACCCTGGCCGACTCGAGCTCGCCGCTCGCTGCGCCGCCGAGGTGGGGTTGGAGGTCTGGTTCTCCCCCTACCCGCTGGACCTGACCCCCGACGAGATCGCGACCCTGTTCGTCGACTGCGCGGAGCGCGCCGAGCGGATCCGACGCACCGGAGCCGAGGTCGTGTTCGTCGCCGGTGTCGAGTTGAGCATCATGAACCACGGTTTCATCCCCGGCGAAAGCACTTCGGAGCGACTGGATCTGCTGCTGGGTGACCCCGATGCCCGGCCCGCCCGGTTCGCCGAGGTGAGTACACGGCTCAACGACTTCTTCGGTGAGGTGCTGCCTCGAGTGCGGGCACGCTTCGAGGGCAAGGTCACCTACGCCTGCATACAGTTCGAGCAGATCGATTGGACCCCGTTCGACTATTTGTCGATGGAACTGATCCGGTCCGCAGAGGTGGCAGACCGGTTCCGGGAGGGTGTGCGCACGCTCGTCGCGCAAGGAAAGCCGGTGGCCGTCACCGGATTCGGGACGGCAACGTGGTCCGGCTCCGGTGACGTCGCGCCCCGCAGCATGGAGATCGCCGAGCATGACGCATACGGTGACCCGATCCGGCTGAACGGGCACTACACACGTGACGAGGCCGGCCAGGCCGCGTATCTGCGTGAACTGCTCGAGATCTTCGACAGCGAGGGTGTCGACAGCACTTTCGTGTTTCTCTTCGCGCTCTACAACTATCCGCACCGGCCGAACGGTGACCCGCGCGACGACCTGGACCTCGCCGGCCTCGGGATCGTCAAGGTGCTCGAGGACCGGCGCGGCCACACCTACCCCGACATGGCGTGGGAGCCCAAGATGGCGTTCACGGCGGTGGCCGAGCACTACCGGAAATGACGCCCGGCATCCGGTCGGGCCCCGCCGGGATCACTCCCGGTGCTTGCGCAGCAACTCGCTGACGGTGACCCGCGGCCCGTCCTCGCCGCGGTGCCGGCCGCCGCTGGTGGTCTCCGCCTCGGTCTCCGGGATCCTCCGCCGACGTCCCGGGCGCGGGACCTCGCTGCCGTTGGCGCCGGCGGATTCCGGTGCAGCCGGCGATTCGGTGGCCACCTCCCACGGCATCGCCCGCGGCGTGGGCGCGGGGCGAGAGGGAGCGGGCTGCGGTGTGGGCCGGGCCGCCTCCGGTGCGGGCTGACGAGGCCGAACCGGCTGCGGGGCAGGGGCGGGCTGTCGCTGCGAGGGAACGGGCGCCGGCCTGGGTGCCGGGGCCGGCGCGGCCTCCGGAGCGGGCTTCGCCACCGGGGCCGGCCTCGGCTCGGGAACGGGCCGGAGAACCGGGACCGGCCTCGACGTGGCCCGCGGGCCCGACTCGGATCCACCCTGCGCCGCAGCGCCGCCCGAACCACCGGTGGCCGGCTTCGGGCGGGGCTGCGGCGCGGACGGTTTGACCGGCGCCGGCGCATCGGCGGCGAACGCGGGTGTCAGATCCGCGGTGATCCGCGGGATCGCCTCGGTCAGCGGTTCGCGGTCCCGCACCGGCGCGGGACGGTCGCCGAGTTCGTTCTCGAGCTGGATCTCGCCCAGGCCGATCTTGCGCTGGATCTTCTTCATCCACTGCGGGGCCCACCAGCAGTCGTCCCCGAGCAGCTGCATCACCGCGGGCACCAGCAGCATGCGGATGACGGTGGCGTCGAGGATCAGCGCAGCGATCATGCCGTAGGCGATGTACTTCATCATCACGATCTCGGAGAACCCGAAGGCGCCGGTGACCATGATCAGGATCAGGGCGGCCGCGGTGATGATCCGGCCGGTGTGCGCGGTGCCGGCCCGGATCGCCTCGGTGGTGGTCGCGCCCTGTTCGCGGGCCTCGACCATCCGCGAGAGCAGGAACACCTCGTAGTCGGTGGACAGGCCGAACAGGATCGCCAGCATCAGCGGGATCACCGCGACCATCAGCGGCCCGGGCGTGAAATTCGATATCCCCGAGCCGTGACCGTCGATGAAGATCCAGGTCAGGATGCCGAGCGTGGAGCCGAGGCTCAGCGCGCTCATCAGCACGGCCTTGATCGGCAGCACCAGCGACCCGAACGCCAGGAACATCAGGATCGTCGTCACCAGGATGACGAAGATGACCATGAACGGCAGCCGCGCGCCGACCGCGTCGATCGAATCCTGGTTGCTGGCAGGTGTGCCGCCGACGAGGATCCGCACCCCGTCCGGCGCCGGGATCGCCCGCAGCGCATTGATCTGCGACTGCGGGTGCATGCTGTCGACCAGGGTCGACGAGAGCACGTCCACACCGTTCGTGGTCGCCTGGGACGGGGTGAACTTGCCGGTGAAGCCGGGCACCTGGTTGGCCGCGCGCGCGATCTGGCTCAGCTGCTGGGAGTCGGCGTTCTCGATGACCAGGTTGATCGGGTCGGTGCGCAGCTTCGGGAACAGCTCGTCGAAGTGCTCCTGCGCCACGCGGGTGGGGTTGTTCGGCGGCAGATAGGTCTCGCTGAGACCGCCGAACTGGATGTTCTTGAACGGCACGATCAGCAGCAGCATGACGATCACGATCGGCGCGGCGACCACGGCCGGATGCTTCATCACCCAGTCGGTGGTGCGGGCCCAGAAACCGCTCTCGATCTCTTCCTGTGTCTTGGTGCGGCGCAGGAACTTCAGCCCCAGCGCGTCGACGCGGTGACCGAGCATGCCGAGCAGGGCGGGCAGCACTGTCAGCGAGGCGATCGCCGCGAACGCGACCGCGAAGATGCCGCCCAGGGCCACCGACTTGAGGAAGCCCTGCGGGAACATCAGCAGCCCGCCCATGCAGACGAGCAGCAGCGTCGCGGAGAACACGACGGTCCGGCCGGCGGTCATCACCGTGCGACGCACCGCGGCCCCGGTGTCGTATCCCTCGGCGATCTCCTCACGGAACCGGCTGACGATGAACAGCCCATAGTCGATCGCCAGGCCCAGGCCGATCAGGCTGATCACCGGCGAGGCGAACGTGTTGATGTCCATGAAGTGGGTCATCACCCACATCGCGCCGGTCGCGCCGGCGATGGTGAGCACGCCGATGATCACCGGCAGCGAGGCGGCGACGACGCCGCCGAAGACGAAGAACAGCAGCAGCGCGACCAGCGGCAGCGCGATCACCTCGGCCCGGCGGGTGTCCTCCTCCATGCCGTTGCCGATCGCGTCACCGATCGGCTGCAGCCCGGACACCTCGACCTTGACGCCGGGGATGTCGAAGTCGTTCTTGACCGTCTTGAACTGGTTGAGCGTCTCGGTGTCGGTGTTGCCGGTGAGCTCGACGCGCGCGAACGCATGCTGTTTGGAGTCGTCTGTGAAGATCGTCGCGTGCGTCGACCAGTAGCTGATGACCGAGCCGATGACGCCCGGATGCTCGGTCTTGAGCCGGTCGAGGCTGGCCTGGATCTCCTGCGTCAGCTGCGGGTCGTCGACGGTCTTGCCCTCGGGCGCGGTGTAGAGGACCAGGATGTCGCTGCCGTGGTCGCGGCCGAAGGTGGCGTCCGCGAGCTGGGCGGCCTGCGTCGACTGCGACGCCGGGTCGTCGTAGCCGCTCTGGCTGAGCCGGCTGCCGAGTCCGAGGCCGATCCCGCCGGCGATGAGCAGCGCGATGACCATCACGGCGAGCACCACGCGTCGGCGGCGGTAGACGAACCGTCCCCATCTGGTGAACACGTCGGACTCCTTCGTTCTCTGCTGAGCTGGACTCGCCGCGAGGCGGGGCGGCCGGGCTACCGGCTGCTGAGCAGGGCGGCCAGCGGACGGAACGGCTGCAGCCAGGCACCCTCGGCGGGCAGCGAGTCCAGGCTGATCCGCGGGAGCGGCTCGCGGAAGACGCCGGGAATGTCCTCGAGGTCGACGAACTCGAGCAGCTCCGAGGACAGCGCCCAGCTGGCGTGTTCACGGAAACCGATCACCTGCACCGGGATCCCGGCCTCGGCGAGCACCTCGAGCGGCTCGCGGAACGCCTGACCGTCGGCGGAGGCGACGATCACGCCGGCCAGGCCGTTGTCCCGGTTCCGCAGCGCGATGTGGTCGAGCATGTCGGAGTCGACGTCGCTGTCCTCGTCGACCTTCGGCTTGGCGAACACCGCGAAACCGACATTGCGCAGCGCCTCGACCCAGGGCCGGACGACGTCGGCGCTGCCGGGCGCGATGTTGGTGAAGACCGTGGCCTCGGGCTCCGGCGGCGGGGCGTCGGCACCGGTGAGGTCGTCGGTGCGCGAGAGCAGCCAGCGGCCCAGCGCGTCGAAACGCGGCCGGTGGGCGGCGGTCGGACGTCCGCCGAGGATGGCACCGAGGCCCATGTCCAGGTTCGGGGCATCCCAGACCAGCAGCACCCGGCGCGACGGGGCGCCGGCGGACCCTGCGGCGCGCTGTCCGTCGCCCACGGTCACTTCTCTTCTCCGGTGGACACGCTCTTCATCCACGTGAACTCTGTCACTGCGCTCCCTGCCCGTTCCGCTTTGCCTTCGAACTTGGTGGTCGGCCGCTCCAGACTCATCGGCATTTCCGCAGTTGACGAGTCCTGGACCAGCGATTCCCAGTCGAGCCTACGCAGCGCAGGCTCCGAGTTTCCTGCTTCCGCGATGGCCTCCGCGTAATCCGCGTGATCGGTGGCCACGTGCAGCACGCCGCCCGGGACCAGCCGCGAGGCGATCAGCGTGAACGCGGACGGCTTGAGCAGACGGCGCTTGTGGTGGCGGGCCTTGGGCCACGGATCCGGGAAGAACACCCGCACGCCGGTCAGCGACTCCGGGGCGATCATGCTCTCGAGCACGTCGACGGCGTCGCCGCGCAGCAACCGGATGTTGTCGATGGTCTCGCGGTCGATGGTCTGCAGCAGCTTGGCCAGCCCCGGCCGGTAGACCTCGATCGCGATCAGGTTGATCTCCGGCTCGGCCTGGGCCATCGCCGCCGTGGCGGTTCCGGTGCCGGAACCGATCTCCAGCACGAGCGGCGCGTGACGGCCGAACCAGGCGTCGGCATCGACCGGGGTGTCGCCGACGTCGGCCCCGATCACCGGCCAGAGCCGTTCCCAGGTCTGTTGCTGTGGCGCGGTCAGCGCGCCGCGTCGGGACCGGAAGCTGGTCACCCTCGGGTAGAGCCGGGAGGGTGCGCTGTCGGGGGTGTTCACGCGTCCATGGTTCCGTATATCCGCCCCGTGCAGCACGTGGGGCTGGATATGTCGAGGTCAGGCCCGTAACCTGACCCTGCACCGACGAGGGGTGAAGCGTATGTGCGGGGGAGAGATGCTGCAGGGGGAAGAACTGTCGGACCGGTTGCTGACGCCGCCGGTGCGGGTGGCCGTGTGCGGCCGGATCGGGGTCGGCAGGTCGACGCTGATCGGCGCGCTGGCGCCGAGGCTGGCCGCGGCCGGAGTCGCCGCGGAGCTGGTCGAGACCCCGGCGACGAACGATCCGGCGACGAACGATCCGGTCGGCGCCCGTGCGGTCGACGACTGCGAGGTCGTGCTGTACGTGCTGACCGACCGGGTCCTCGACTCGGATCGGCGATGGCTGTCCGGGCTGGGGGACCGCCTGTCGCTGGTCGTGCTGAACAAGGCCGACACGCTGCCCGCGGGCCTGCCGGCCGGGCTGTCCGCCCTGCCGGGGCCGGTGCTGCCCACGGTAGCCGGGCTCGGCCGGGCCTCGGTGGACGCAGCGGCGCTGTCGCCGGAGGACCGCGCGCTGCTGCACGCGATCGCCGAGGCGGGGGAGATGCCCGTCGATGCCCAGCACTTCGTGTCCGCGGGATCCGAGCAGGAGCAGGCCGGGCGGCGGTCGTTGCTCGAGCGTTGGGACCTGTACGGCATCGGCTGCGTGGTGTCCGCCCTGCGGTCCTGGGGGTCGGGGTCCGGAGGGGCAGGGTCGGCGTGGGCCGGAGACGATGCGGCGCTGTTCGCCCGGATGTCGCAGTGGAGCGGCGTCGACGCCGTGGTCTCCCGGCTGGCCGTGCTCGCCGACCGTGCCCGCTCGCTGCGGGTGGACCGGCAGCTACGCGAGTTGGACGCCGAGGCGGCCACCGGCACCCGGCGTGATGCGATCGAACGACTGCTCGCCACGGAGGCGGCCGGCCTGCGGGTGGCGACCGTGCTGGACCGCCGGCACGAACCGCGCACCTCCGGCGCCGCCGTCGAGATCGCCGGACGGTGGCGGGAACGTGCCCACGCCGCCACCGACACCTCGGCCTGGCGTGCGGCGATGGACCAGCACCGGCGCTACGCGGCACTGGCGGTCCGGTTGCGTGCGCGAGAGACGGCCCCGGGTGCCTGACGGCCCGCCCGGCGCCGGACCTGCCGCGACGGTGCGCGCCCGCGACGGTGCGGTCGACCGGGCCCGGACGGTGCTGCGCCGCCTTGCACCGGAGGCCGCCGAACGGCTCGAACGGACGGGCCGCGCGGACGAGGGTGCCGCGACGGTCGGGGTGCTGGGGTTGCCCGGCGTCGGTGTGCGCACCCTGGCGGGGCTCCTGCAAGGTCGAGACTCTCAGGGCAGCAACCGATTCCAGGTCGGCAGTGCCGGTACGGTGACGGTGTTCGTGCTCGACGCCGGGACACCCCTGGGCGTCGACGAGCTCGCACTGCTCACACGCTCCGCCCCCGATCCGGCCACCACGGTGTTCGCGCTGAACAAGGCGGATCTGCACCGCGACTGGCGTGCGGTCGCCGAGCGGAACCGCGCCCTGTTGCGCGCGCACGCCCGCAACCACGCCGACGCCGCCGTGATCGCGGTGTCGGGTGTGGGCGAGCCGGGCGTGGCGGCGCTGGACCGTGCACTGCGGCAGGCGGTCGCCGGCGGTGCGGCCCGGGAGGCCCTCCTGCGGGATCGGATCCGTGCGGTCGCCGCCGACGGACTGATCGAGGCGGCGGCGGAGCGACGCGCGCTCGTCGAGTCGCTGCGCCGCAGCAGCGAGGTCGAGGCGTTGCGCGCGGAGCGGCAGCAACTGGTGCGGGCGCGCGGCACCGGCCGCGGCGGGCACGGGCAGCCCGCGGAACTGGCAGGGGTGCGGGCGCGGTTCCAACTCGCCCGGGTCGACCTCGCCCACGAGGTCGCGGCGCAGTGCCGGACCCTGACGTCGGACGTGCGCCGGCACATCGAGGCCGCCGATCGCGGCGAGCTGCGCCGGTCTGCGGACGACCTGCGGCAGCGGCTGTCGGAGGCGTCCGAGCGGCTCGGCGAGGCGGTCGCCGCCCGGCTGGGCGGGGCCGAGCGCGTCGCCGTCGACGGCCCGGCGATCGGTGCTCCCGAGCCGCGACGGCGGGGGACCGAGGACCGGATGATGATCGCGGTGGGCGCCTCCGGCGGGGTCGGCCTGGGCCGGTTGGTGGTCATGCCGATGTCGTTGGTGCCTGCCTGGGACCTGATCTCCATCCCGGCCACCCTCGCGCTGGGGGCGGGAGCCGCGTGGTGGATGGTGCGGTCGCGTGCCCACCTGGCCGATCGAGTGCGGGTCAAGCAGTGGTCCGTCGACGTGCTCGCGGACTTCCGGGCGGCCTGGGACCAGGCGGTGCTCGCCGCCGCGCTCGAGGCCGAGGCGCGCGCGGTCGCCGAGGTGACCCGCGCCAACGCCGACCGGCTCGAACGGATCGATCGTCGGCTGCACGCGGTGGACGGGGAGTTGCAGCGGTGCGCGGCGGAGCGCTCGGCCGCCGTCCGGGCCGTCGAGGCGGATCTGGCGGAACTGGGCGCCGTGCTCGCCGAGTTGCAGGCCGATCGGGGGGAACCGCACGCGTCGTCGGTGCGTCGAACTCGGCAACGGCCCCTCCCCGAGGGCGGCCGGGCCGGCGAGGCCTGTCGGAGTTCGGAGTACGGAGAGTGACAGCGGAGGAGCGCGCGATGTGGTTGCCGGATGAGCTGGTCTTCGAGCCGGCGGAATTCGACGCAGGGCACGCTGTCGACACCGACGGCGACGGGCTGGCAGAGACGATGGTCGTGCAGGGCGACGACGGGTTGACCGTCGCCTACGACCTCGACGGCGACGGTCACACCGACTACCAGGTGGAGTTCGATCCCACCGGCGGCTACCGCTCCTGGGAGCTGCACACCGGGGCCGACGGCGCCGCGGCATGGCGGCTGACCGACCGGGGGACGGTCGCCGAGTGACGGATGGCAGGCTGTCGACATGAGCGACGTCACAATCTCGCGGAGCACCGAGCCCCGGGTCGAGGGCACGGTCGAGGTCGGCGGCCACCGGCGGTTGAGCTTCTCGGAGTTCGGGGACCCGCACGGCCGCGCGGTGATCTGGCTGCACGGCACCCCCGGCGCACGCCGGCAGATCCCGCACGAGGCGCGCGCCTACGCCGCCCGCGAGAACATCCGCATCGTCGGCATCGACCGCCCGGGCATCGGCAGCTCGACGCCGTACCGCTATCACGACTTCGGCGAGTTCACCGCGGACCTCGACATCCTGGCCGACTGCCTCGGCATCGACCAGATGGCGGTGATCGGGCTGTCCGGCGGCGGCCCGTACACGCTCGCCGCCGCGCACGCGTTCCCCGACCGGGTGGTGGCCTGCGCCGTGCTCGGCGGAGTGGCGCCCACCCGCGGCCCCGACGCGATCGGCGGCGGGCTGGCCGGGTTCGGTGCGCGTATGGCGCCGCTGGTCTCGGTCGGGCGGATTCCGATCGGCGTGAGCCTGACCGCGGCGGTGCGGGTGGTCAAGCCGCTGGCCTCGCCGATCATCGACCTGTACGGCCGGCTCTCCCCGCCCGGCGATCGGCACCTGCTCGCCCGCCCCGAGTTCAAGGCCATGTTCCTCGACGACCTGCTCAACGGCAGCCGCAAGCAGTTCTCGGCGCCGTTCTCCGACATCCTGCTGTTCTCGCAGGACTGGGGGTTCCGGTTGGACACCGTGACGGTGCCGGTCCGGTGGTGGCACGGCGACGCCGACCACATCGTGCCGTTCGCGCACGGCGAGCACGTCGTCTCGCTGCTCCCGGACGCCCAGCTCACCACCCTGCACGGCGAGAGCCACCTGGGTGGGCTGGGTGTGGCCGAGGAGATCCTGACCACGTTGATGGAGCTGTGGGACCGGCGCGCCTGAGCGGTCGCCGTCCGGCCTCGGCCGCGGCGTCGACGCGACCGTCCCCGGAGTCCCGCAGAGATCGACTCGCGGCTGCGCGGCGACATCTGAATCGATACGTCGGTCACGAGGGGCGCCCCGGTTCTGTGAACGATTGCCAACGGCGTTAACCTCGATGCAGGACACCCGGCGCTCGCGCGCCTTCCCGCCCGTTCGAGGACGGCGGGTCGCGCGGGCAGCACCCCGCCGATGGGGGCGCAGCCGGGTTCGCCGCGGTGGTGCGGGGGACCCGGTTCCGGCCCACCCCAGGAGAGGCTGATGACCGCAGCGACCATTCCAGGCTTGAACGGAACGGATGGCAACCCGCCGACCCAGCACGCAGGGCTGCTCGCCTGGGTCCGGGAGGTAGCGGAACTCACCGAGCCCGACCGTGTCGTCTTCGCCGACGGCTCCGACGAGGAGTGGGACCGGCTGACCGCGAAGCTGGTCGAGGCCGGCACCTTCGTCAAGCTCGACGAGGCCAAGAAGCCGAACTCGTTCGCCGCGCAGTCCGACCCGAGCGACGTCGCCCGTGTCGAGTCGCGCACCTTCATCTGCTCGCGCGACGAGATCGACGCCGGTCCGACCAACAATTGGATGGACCCGGCCGAGATGCGCTCGCTCATGACCGGCCTGTACCGGGGCTGCATGAAGGGCCGCACCATGTACGTGGTGCCTTTCTGCATGGGCCCGCTCGGCGCCGACGACCCGAAGCTGGGCGTCGAGATCACCGACTCGGAGTACGTCGTCGTCTCCATGCGCGTGATGACCCGCATGGGCCGCGCCGCGATGGACAAGCTCGGCACCGACCGCCCGTTCGTCAAGGCGCTGCACTCGGTGGGCGCGCCGCTGGCCGAGGGCCAGGCCGATGTTCCGTGGCCGTGCAGCGACACCAAGTACATCACCCACTTCCCCGAGGACCGCGAGATCTGGTCCTTCGGTTCCGGCTACGGCGGCAACGCGCTGCTGGGCAAGAAGTGCTACTCGCTGCGCATCGCCTCGGCGATGGCGCACGACGAGGGCTGGCTGGCCGAGCACATGCTGATCCTCAAGCTGATCTCGCCGGAGAACAAGAACTACTACGTCGCGGCCGCGTTCCCGAGCGCCTGCGGCAAGACCAACCTGGCGATGCTCCAGCCGACCGTGCCGGGCTGGCGTGCCGAGACACTCGGCGACGACATCGCGTGGATGCGGTTCGGTGAGGACGGTCGGCTGTACGCGGTCAACCCGGAGTTCGGCTTCTTCGGCGTCGCGCCGGGCACCAACCACGAGTCGAACCCGAACGCGATGAAGACGATGGAGGCCGGCAACACGGTCTACACCAACGTCGCGCTCACCGACGACGGCGACGTGTGGTGGGAGGGGCTCGAGGGCACCCCCGCGCACCTGACCGACTGGAAGGGCAACGACTGGACCCCCGAGTCCGGCGAGAAGGCCGCCCACCCGAACTCGCGCTACTGCACCCCGATGTCGCAGTGCCCGATCCTCGCCCCCGAGTGGGACGACCCGCAGGGTGTGCCGATCTCGGCGATCCTGTTCGGCGGCCGTCGCAAGACGACCATCCCGCTGGTGACCGAGTCGTTCGACTGGCAGCACGGTGTGTTCATGGGTTCGACGCTGTCGTCCGAGCAGACCGCCGCGGCCGAGGGCAAGGTCGGCAACGTGCGCCGCGACCCGATGGCGATGATCCCGTTCATCGGCTACAACGCCGGTGACTACCTGAACCACTGGATCAACACCGGCAAGCATGCCGATGCGACCAAGCTGCCGAAGATCTTCTACGTCAACTGGTTCCGTCGCGGCGACGACGGCCGGTTCCTGTGGCCCGGATTCGGCGAGAACTCGCGCGTGCTCAAGTGGATCATCGAGCGCATCGAGGGCAAGGCGACCGCCCAGTCCACCGCGGTCGGCTACGTGCCGACCGCCGGCGAGCTGGACCTGGCCGGCCTGGACGTCGACGCCGCCGATGTCGACGAGGCCCTCAAGGTCGACGTCGAGGAGTGGAAGGCGGAGATCCCGCTGATCGAGGAGTGGTTCGAGTTCCTCGGCGAGAAGTTGCCCTCCGGCATCCGCGACGAGTTCGAGGCGCTCAAGCACCGCCTCGGCTAGTCCGACACGGCACCGCACGACGGCGAATGCCGCGGCGGTTCGGCCCCGCGCCGAACCCCGCGGCATTCGCCGTCTGTGCGGACGGTTCGGCCGGGCGGTATCGCGCCCGGCCCGCCGTCGACGCCGATAGGCTCGGCGTATGAGCGATCACTACGGGCGGACCGCGCTCTGGGACGAGGCCGGCGTCCGGCCCGGGGCGGTCTAGTTCGACGTGAAGCGCCCGCCGTTGTGGGGCGAGGTGCTCGTCGTCGTGGCATTGGCGTGGGGATACGACCTGATCGAGGGGCTCGCCCCGGCGCGACGCGCGACGGCGCTTGCGCACGGCCAGGACCTGCTCGTCCTCGAGCAGTGGTTGCGCGTCGACGTGGAGGCCGACCTGAATTCCGCGCTGCTGCGGGCGGGGTCGGTCGTCGAACTGGCCGCCGACTACTACTACGCGATGCTGCACTTCGCGGTCACCTTCGCGGTCCTCGGCTGGCTGTACCTGCGCCGGCCGGCAGGCTACCGGCGGTGGCGGAACATCCTCGTCGTCGTCAATGCCGTTGCGCTGGTGGTCTTCTGGCTCTACCCCGTCGCGCCGCCGAGGTTGCTCAGCGGCTTCGTCGACACCGTCGTCGCCGACCACACGCTCGGCTCGTGGGGCAGCCCGGCCGCGTCGAGCGCGAACGTCTACGCGGCGATGCCCAGCCTGCACGTGGCGTGGGCGCTGTGGTGTGCGGCGGCGATCGCGGCGACCGCGCGTCACGGGTGGGTGCGGTCGGTCGTGTGGATCTATCCGCTGCTGACCGGGGTCGTGGTGATCGCCACCGCCAACCACTACCTGCTCGACACGCTCGCCGCGGTGGTCGTCGTCGCCGTGTCGTGGGCGCTCGTCGCCGCCGGACACCGGGTCCTGGCGCGGCCGCCGGATGCCGTGCCCGTCGAGCGCAGGCCCCCCACGCGCGTGCAAAGATGAATCCGCGGCACCGGATCGCGTCATCCGCGCGGGTCCCGGTGCGCAGGATCCCGGCGCACCGGATGCAGTGCACCGGGGGCGACCACAGCGAAGCCGGCCGCGGAGCGGTCGGGAGGAGGACGGCCGTGAGCAAGATCTACGACAACGTCACCGAGCTCGTCGGACGCACCCCGCTGGTGCGGCTGAACCGGTTGACCGACGGACTCGGCGCGCAGGTCGCGGCCAAGCTCGAGTTCTACAACCCGGCGAACAGCGTCAAGGACCGTATCGGGGTCGCGATCATCGATGCCGCGGAGAAGTCGGGGGAGCTGCGCCCCGGCGGCACCATCGTCGAGGGCACGTCCGGGAACACCGGTATCGCGCTGGCGATGGTCGCGGCGGCCCGCGGCTACAAGGCGATCTTCACGATGCCCGAGACCGCGTCCACCGAGCGCAGGGTGATGCTGCGCGCGTACGGCGCCGAGATCGTGCTGACCCCGGGTGCCGCGGGCATGGCCGGGGCGGTCGAGAAGGCCGAGGAGATCGTCGCGCAGACCGACAACGCGGTCCTCGCCCGGCAGTTCGGGAACCCGGCGAACCCGGATGTGCATGCCCGCACCACCGGCGAGGAGATCTGGGCCGACAGCAACGGTGCCGTCGACATCTTCGTCGCGGGCATCGGCACCGGCGGCACGCTGACCGGCGCCGGCCGCACCCTGCGCAAGTACAAGCCGGAGGTCACGGTCGTCGGCGTCGAACCCGCCGACTCCCCGATCCTCACCGGCGGGGCGCCCGGCCCGCACAAGATCCAGGGCCTGGGTGCAAACTTCGTCCCCGAGGTGCTCGACCGCGACATCTACGACGAGATCGTCGACGTTCAGTTCGACGACGCGATCCGGGTCGCCCGCGACCTCGGCACCCAGGAGGGCATCCTGGGCGGCATCTCTGCCGGTGCCAACGTGTGGGCGGCCCTCCAGCTCGCCGCGCGGCCGGAGAACGCCGGCAAGCTGATCGTGGTGATCGTGCCGGACTTCGGCGAGCGTTACATCTCCACCCCGCTGTTCGAGCACATCCGGGACTGACGCGGTGAGCCTGCTCTCCACCCTCCGCGAGGACCTCGCCGCCGCCAAGGGCCGGGACCCGGCCGCGCGCAGCGACTTCGAGAACGCCCTCGTCTACTCGGGCCTGCACGCGATCTGGTCGCACCGCCTCGCGCATGCGATGTGGGAGCGGCCGGCGCTGCGGGGCCCCGCACGGGTGCTGGCGCAGGCGACCCGTCTGGTCACCGGTATCGAGATCCATCCCGGTGCGACGATCGGCCGTCGGTTCTTCATCGACCACGGCATGGGGGTGGTCATCGGCGAGACCGCCGAGATCGGTGACGACGTGCTGATCTATCACGGCGTCACCCTCGGCGGCCGGTCGATGTCGAAGACCAAGCGGCACCCGACCATCGGCGACCGGGTCACCATCGGCGCCGGCGCGAAGGTGCTGGGGCCGATCGTGATCGGCGACGACAGCGCGGTCGGCGCGAACGCGGTCGTGACCCGCGATGTGCCCGCCGATGCGATCGCGACCGGGATTCCTGCCTCGGTGCGCCATCGCAGCGGCAAGCAGCACGAGGACCTGGTCGACCCCACCAGCTACGTCGACCCGGCCATGTACATCTGAACTGCCGTGAGGTCACGAAGGAAGATCCTGGACGCGACCGTCGAGCTGATCCGGCGGGACACGTTCGCGGACGTCTCCATTGCCGCTGTGGCGCAGCGCGCGGGGGTCACGCGGCAGACCGTGTACTCGAACTTCGGCACCCGCGAGGAACTGGTCTCGCAGGCGATCGGCGGCCTCGCCGTGCGTGTGTTGGGCGACATCCGGGCGCGGCTCGACGCGGCCGACACACCCGTCGAGTACGTCGTCGAACTGATTGTGTTCGGCCGGTACGTAATGCGCACCAATCCCGTCCTGATGACGCTGCTCAACGTCGAGCCCGGCAATCCGATTTTTGATGCAGGGATGATCGATCGCGCCAAACCGGTTGCACGTGAATTGCTTTCGCCATTGGAATCGCGGATCTCGGAATTGGGCAAAAGCCTCGACGACATCGTCGAGATCACCCTGTTGCTGGCGCTGTCGGTGGTGTTCTTCGACGACGAGCCGGTGCGTTCAGACGATGCTCTGCGCGCGTTCCTCACCCGCTGGCTCGGTCCGGCGCTACGCGCCGACTGAGAACCGTTCCGCGCAGCTATCGGCGTGATACTTGACACATGAATGTCTCGGTGTCTAGTTTTTAGCTCGCCCAAGGGGCGGTTGGGTGGCTGCATATCCCGACCGGGGTGGCGGGACCCACGTGTCTGCGGGCCGTGGCGAGGTGTGTTCGTCGTCGAGTCGTGTCCGAGAGCGGAGTCAGTCATGTCCGAGGTCAAGCGCAGGTCATTTCTGGTGGGAGCGGCGGTGGCCGGTGTCGCACTGGCGACGCCCGGTGTCGCGCAGTCGGCCACCGGGATCGCGGCGCGGGTCACCGGTGTGCCGGTCACCCGTGAGCAGCACCGGGTGGTGGTCGTGGGCTCGGGCTTCGGCGGCGGCATCACCGCGCTGCGGCTGGCCCGTGCCGGCGTGCCCGTGACGGTCCTCGAGCGTGGACTGCGTTGGCCCACAGGACCGAATGCGAACACCTTTCCGGATCCGACCCGGCCCGACAAGCGCATGCTCTGGTACGGCTCGGCTCCGGAACTCTTCGGTCGGCCGGTGGACCTCGCGCCGTACGCCGGCCTGCTCGAGGCCGTGTCCGGTGACAACATGACCGCCCTGTGTGCCGCCGGTGTCGGCGGCGGATCCCTTGTGTACCAAGGCATGACGCTGGAGCCGACCGAGGCGGCCTTCTACACGCAGTTCCCGCACGGCCTGGACTGGGCCGAGATGCACCGCGTCTTCTATCCGCGGGTCGCGAACATGCTGCAGATCGAGGTCGCACCCGACGCGCTCATCGACAGCCCCACCTACAAGGCGGCAAGGGTGTTCGCGCGCAACGCCCGCCGCGCGGGACTGCCGGTGTCGAAGATCCCGATGCCGATCGACTGGAACTACGCGCTCGACGAACTCCGAGGAAAGATGAAGCCGTCCTACACCAACGGTGACGGCGCGCTGGGGGTGAACAACGGCGGCAAGCACTCTGTGGACGTCACCTATCTCAGGGCGGCCGAGGCAACCGGGCGGGTGACGGTGCAAACGCTGCACCGTGTCACCGACGTCGAACGAGCACGGGACGGCCGATGGACGGTCCATGTCGACCGTACCGATGCGACGGGCAGGGTACTCGAGAAGAAGCTCCTGACCACCGGCGCCCTGGTGATGGCTGCGGGAAGCCTGAACACCACGAAACTGCTGGTGCGGGCGTCGGCGACCGGACAGATCCCGGACATGCCACGCGAACTCGGATCCGGGTGGGGGACGAATGCGGACCGCATCTACGTGTGGACCGATCTGCAGACCGACTTCGGCGCCGCGCAGGGCGGCCCGGTGGTGTACGGGAGCCTGGACTGGGCCGAGCCGGCGAACGCCGCCACGCTCATCCAGGCGTCGATCCCACCGCTGTCCGTGGACCCGCACAGCACAATGCTGGTCGGATACGGCGTCAGCGACGCCCGGGGAGGATTCGTCTACGACCGGGCTGTGGACGAGGCGAGACTGCACTGGCCGGCGAACGGCGACCACGTCATTCAGGACGGTCGCATCGCTCCGCTCGCACGCAAGATCGTCGGGAACTCAGGGCTGCTCACCGACACCAACGCGATCGCCCCGTCGACCTGGCATCCGCTCGGAGGCGCCTGCATGGGAACCGTGTGCGACCTCGAGGGTCGCGTGCATGGACAGCGCGGTTTGTATGTGATCGACGGGGCACTGATCCCCGGAAACTGTGCTGCGTGCAACCCGTCGATGACCATTGCGGCGGTCGCCGAGCGTGCGCTCGACCGCATCGTCAGAAGCGATGTGGGCCAGATCATCTGAGCAGTCCATTGGTTCCGGTGGCACCGTGGGAACGGGCCCCCGGATGAAGTTCACGGCACGGCCGTCGTGTGTGAGGGGATGGGGATTGACATGGGTTCACTGATGCGCAGGATCGTTGCGCTGACGCTCGCCGGCTGTGTGGGCGGCGCGCTCGCTGCGGCGGTGTCCACCGGCGTTGCCGGTGCCGCACCGGTCGGCGATTTCTACACACCGCCGGGCACACTGCCGGCGGCGTCCGGCGCGATCGTGCGGACGGAGCCGATGCCGCTTTACCTGACCGCACCGGGGCACGGTGGGGAATACCCGCTGACGGGTCGGCTGGTGATGTACACCTCCCGTCTGGAGGACGGCACCCCGACCGCCGTCACCGGTACCTACGTCGACAGCAGTCAGCCGTGGCGCGGCAAGGGACCGCGGCCGACGGTGGTCATCGCGCCCGGAACGTCTGGGCAGGGTGACCAGTGCGCGATGTCCCATGCGTTCTCGACCGGCCTGTACGCGACGGTGACACCGCCGTCCTTCTCCGCAAACCAGGAGGCTCTGTCCGCGGGGCTGTGGAATGCGCTGGGGGCGCGGGTGTTCGTCACCGACTACATCGGCCTCGGCACGCCCGGTATCCATACCTACGTCAATCGGGTCGAGGAGGCGCACGCCGTGCTCGACGCGGCCCGTGCTGCCGATGCGCTCAGTGGGACCGGTGCGGCGACCCCGCTTGCGCTGTGGGGCTATTCGCAGGGCGGCGGCGCGGTTGCTGCGGCCGCCGAACTGGCGCCGACCTATGCCCCTGATCTCAACATCAAGGGCGTTTGGGCGGGGGCGCCGCCGGCCGACCTGACTGCGGTGCTCGCCAAGGTCGACGGCGGGCTGATCGGCGGCGTGATCGGGTTTGCGATGAACGGGTTCGTCGCGCGCCACCCCGAGTTGGCAAACGTGTTGCACGAGCGAATGACCCCGGACGGTGTGGCAGTCCTCAGGGATCTGAGTACCGAGTGCATCGGTGACGTCATCCTCCGGCACCCCTTCCTGCGGACCGGTCTGTACACCAAGGACCACCGGTCCCTGCTCGACAACCTGCGAACGATTCCCTCGGCGATGCGGGTGCTCGACGAGCAGCGCATCGGACGGCTGAAGCCGCAGACGCCGGTACTGATCACCAGTGGTCGCAACGACGACACCGTCCCGTACGGTCAGGCAAGACAACTGGCACTCGACTGGTGCAGCAAGGGGGCGACCGTCACCTTCCATACCGACGAGTTGCCGCCGATCGCGCCCGGCACGACGATCGGCAACCACTTCGGTCCGGAGTTCATCGACGGCTACGGCACCAACGGCGCAGTTTCCTACGTCCTGGACCGGTTGAACGACGTACCCATCGCGCAGCACTGCTCGATCAACTGACCGTCACTCGGAGAGGCTCGGCTCGTCCTCCGTGGAGAGGGTGAGCACCGCCCGGCGCACCACCGGCGCCTCGGTGCAGATCCGCTCCTCGAGCTCGCGGAGGGTATGGGCCACACGTGATTCGGCGTAGTCACCGACCAGATCGACGCTGGCGACCAGGTACAACTGGTGCGGTCCGAGGAACTCCAGCCGCAGGTAGGTGACCCGCAGGACCTCGGGGCAGGTGAGCAGCTTCGCGAGCGCATGCTCGCGGAACTCGGGCGTGCCGGGTTCACCGACGAGGAAGCGGCGGTTGCGGTCCATGAGGATCACCGCGATGACGCCGAGCAACACCCCGACCGCGATCGAGCCGATCGCGTCGGGGATCGGCGAGCCGGTCAGCTGGTGCGCGAGAATCCCGGCGAATGCGATGACCAGGCCGATCAGCGCGGCCGAGTCCTCGGCGAAGACGGCTCGGGCGGTGGGGTCGGAGGTGAGCAGCGCGTGCTCGAGCAGGTCACGGTGCGCGGCATCGGCCTCGGCCCGGAGCTGGCGCAGTGCCTGCCGGAACGAGATGCCCTCCAGCACGAAGGAGATCCCGAGCACCGCGTAGGCGATCCCGAAATCGGTCGCCGGCTCGGAGCTGAACAGTTGCTGAATGCCGTGGGTGATCGACACCCCGGCGCCGACAGCGAACAGGCCGAGGGCGGCGAACAGCGACCACACGTACGCCTCGCGGCCGAACCCCAGCGGGTGCGCGACGTCCGGTTTCTTGCGGGAGCGTCGATCCGCGACGATCAACAGGATCTCGTTGCCGGTGTCGGCCCACGAATGGACCGCCTCGGCGACCATCGACGCGGATCCGGTGAGCACTGCCGCGACCGACTTCGCCACGGCGATCAGCGCATTGGCGGCGAACGCGAGCAGGACGGTCAGCGTGCTCTCGCCCGATCCGGACGCGGCTGTGGTGCTCCTCTGATCGGCGCTCATCAGGTCAGGGCCCGCAGGCCCTCCGCGGCCAGCACCGGCACCGCCTCGCCGACCCTGTCGAAGCCCTCGCCGACCGTCTTGCCCATCAGGAAGCGGGCGTGGATGCCCTCGGCGATCACCGCCAGCTTGTAGTAGCCGAGCCCGAGGTAGAAGTGCAGATCGGCCAGATCCCGTCCGGAGGCGAGCGCGTAACGCTGCGCCATCGCCTCGATGTCGGGCAGGCGGGGACTGGTCGACGCCGCAGCCTCCGCGCCGAGGATCGGATCGAAGGCGGGATCCCGGTAGACCAGGTGCAGCCCGAGATCGGCGAGCGGGTCGCCGAGCGTTGCCATCTCCCAGTCGACGACCGCGAGGGCCTTCGGTGCAGTGGGCGAGAGGATCACGTTGTCGATCCGGTAGTCGCCGTGCACGATCGACGCACCCGACTCCGCGGGCACCCGCTCGGCGAGCCGGGCGTGCAGGGTCTCGACGTCCGCGAGTTCCCGGGTCCGCACCCGGGACCACTGGTCGTTCCAGCGGTGCACCTGCCGTTCCAGATAGCCGGACGGCCGGCCGAACTCGCCCAGGCCGACCTCGCCGTAGGGGACCGCGTGCAGTCGGGCGAGCACATCGATGAGTTCGCCCGCCAGCGAGTCGATCTCGCTCTGCGCCAGCGCATGCAGCTCGGACTGCGTGCGGATCACCCGTCCGTCGACGTACTCGACCACCGAGAACGGTGCGCCGATCACGGATGCGTCCTCGCACAGCACGGTCGCCCGGGCCACGGGCACGCCTGATCCGTGCAGCGCCGCGACCACACGGAACTCACGCGGCATGTCGTGCGCCGACGGGGTCAGCCCGCCCAGCGGGGGACGGCGCAGCACCCAGGACGTCTCACCGTCGCCGAGCAGATACGTCAGGTTCGACTTGCCGCCCTGGAGCAGGCGGGCCGTCAGGCCACCGCGGAAGCCGGGCACCCGCTCGGCGAAATACCGCTCGAGTGCGGGCAACTCCAATCCCTGCACGGTCTCGGTCACCAGTGACGTCCTTCCGCTGGGCGGTGCGGCCGATCGACATCGGCCCGGCTAGCACGATAGCCGCGCGGCAGGACGCGCGGGCGGGCTCGCGCGACCGTGTCGTCCGGCGGCAGGGGTGGTGTCGTCGGGCGGCAGGGACGGTGCAGACCGCACCTGGTAGGAGTTGAGGAACCCCTGACCCCGTGGAGGAGACATGAGCGCAGTACTGGTGGAGCGGGACGGCAACCTGCTCACGATCAAGCTGAACCGTCCGGAGCGTGGCAACGCCATCGACTTCCCGCTGGCGGAGGGGCTGTCGGCGGCCCTGAAGCAGGTCGACTCGTCGGTCCGGGTGGTGCTGCTGGCCGCCGAGGGCAAGAACTTCTGCGTCGGCGGCGACCTCGGCGAGTTCGGTGCGGCCGAGAAGCCCGGCGAGTTCCTCACGGCGCTGGCCGGCCAATTGCACGTGGCGGTCAAGGCGCTGGCCGCGCTCGACGTGCCGCTGGTGATCGCACTGCAGGGCGCGGCAGGCGGGGCGGGAATGAGCCTGGCGCTGCTCGGCGACGTGGTCGTGTGCGGGAAGTCGTCGAAGCTGCGTCCCGCGTACCTCGCGGTCGGGTTGACGCCGGACGGCGGCATGTCCTGGGCGCTGCCGCAGCGGCTCGGCCGCACCCGCTTCATGGACCTGCTGATGACCGGCGACCTGCTCACCGCCGAACAGGCGCTGGCCGCCGGCGTGGTGAGCCGGGTCGTCGAGGACGGCGAGGTCTGGGCCGAGGCCTTCCGGCTGGCCAAGGAGCTCGAGCAGGGACCGACCGAGTCGTACAAGCGGCTCAAGGCGCTGGTGCGTGACGGCGCGGATCGTTCGCTGTCCGAGCAGCTCGACGCGGAGGCGATCGGCATCGGTGCGTCCGCGGACAGCGCCGACGGGCGGGAGGGCGTGGCCGCGTTCCTCGAGCGCCGTCCCGCCAAGTTCGGGGCCTGACAAGCACATCCGGGCCGCCTGTGGTCCGTCACAAGGTGGTACGAACGTACAACGAATGAGTCTCGGTCAGATGTCGATCATGCTGTTTCGATGGCACTCTGGCCGAGACTTCACGTTTGCTGTGAATCGTGTGTCCTGCCGTGCCGGCCGGACCGCCACCTCTGCCGGACCCCGGAAAGGGCTAGTACATGCGCACTCTCACCCGAAAGCCGCTCAAGGTCGCTGCTGGCGTGGCCGCCTCGGCCGCCGTCGTCGGCACGATGGCGCTCGCGGCGCCGGCCACCGCGTCCGCCGCGACGACGACGCAGGCGCCGGTGATCACCACGCAGCTCAGCGGCAACAATGTCTCGTTCACGCTGCAGGACAACAACAGCGGTGTCCTGGAGGGCTGTGCGGCGGCGGTCGTCGACGCCAAGGACGCGGTGAAGATCAGCGGGGCTCTCGCCAACATCACCGACCCGACCAACTTCATCACCGTGCTGAACAGTGGCGTCATCAAGGGCACACCGGCCGCGACCACGATCCTGAACCGCACCGCGACCGGGTCCGCCGGCAACCTGCCCAACGGGGTCTACGTCGTCGTCGGCGCCTGTGGAGGGGTCGGTGAGAAGACTGCCACCGCGATGAAGCCGGTGATCATCCCGTCCGGCGCCGGCAGCGTGACCAGCGTGCTCGACCTGGGCAGCACCGTGCTGCAGAACCCGGACTCGATCCCGGTGTTCCTGGGGCTGCTCAGCGGCGGCGGGCTGCTCGGCAACGGCAGCTGACGGACACGCCCCGAACACGTGGCGCCCGGCAAACGGCGCCCCGAACGCACTGCGCCCCTGCACCGGATCCGGTGCAGGGGCGCAGTGGCGTCGTGCCTAGGAGGTGTAGCCGGGCGGCATCAGGATCGACTTGAGCTCGCAGAACGCCGCCACGCCCTCGGGGCCGTTCTCGCGGCCGATGCCGGAGGTCTTGTAGCCGCCGAACGGGGAGCCCGGGTCGAAGGCGTACCAGTTGATCCCGTAGGTGCCGGTGCGGACCTTCTTGGCGACCTCGAGGCCGTGGTCGATGTCGGTGGTCCACACCGAGCCGGCCAGGCCGTAGTCCGAATCGTTGGCGATCTTGATCGCCTCCTCCTCGGTGTCGTACGCGATGACAGACAGCACCGGGCCGAAGATCTCCTCGCGGGCGATCGTCATCGTGTTGTCGACGTCGGCGAAGATCGTCGGCTGCACGTACCAGCCGTTGTCGAAGCCCTCGGGGCGGCCGCCGCCGACGACGACGCGCGCGCCCTCCTCCTTGCCCTTGGCGATGTAGCTCTCCACCCGGTCGCGCTGACGCTCGTTGATCAGCGGGCCGAGCTGGCTGCCCGGGTCGGACGGGTCGCCCTGCGCCATGAACGGCAGGACACCGGCCAGCGCCTCGACCACCTCTTCGTAGCGCGAACGCGGTGCCAGGATGCGGGTCTGCGCGACACATGCCTGGCCGGTGTTCATCAGCCCGGACATCAGCAGCATCGGCGCGCTGGCCGCGATGTCGGCGTCCTCGAGCACGATGGCGGCGGACTTGCCGCCGAGTTCGAGCGAGCAGCGCTTGAGCATGTCCGCGGCGATGGCGCCGATCTTGCGCCCCACCGCGGAGCTGCCGGTGAAGGTGACCTTGTCGACCTCCGGGTGGCGGACCAGGTACTCGCCGGTCTCCGCGCCGCCCGGCAGCACCGAGAGCACGCCCTCGGGCAGGCCGGCCTCGGTGAAGATCTCGGCCAGCGCGATGGTGCTCAGCGGGGCGTCCGGCGCGGGCTTGAGCACGATCGGGCAGCCGGCGACGACCGCCGGGGCGATCTTGTTGACGGCCAGGAAGATCGGCACGTTCCACGCGGTGATGGCGCCGACGACGCCGACCGGCTCGCGGCGCACGCGGGTCTCGCCGAACACACCGTGGCGGGTCTCCTCCCACGGGAACGCCTCGCCCTGGGTCGCGTAGAAGTTCAGCGTGGCCAGCGACGGCGTGATCTGCATCATGTCGACGACGGTGACCGGGGCGCCCATCTCGGCGGAGGACAGCGCGATCAGGTCGGCCTTGCGCTCCTCGATCAGCTTGGCCGCGCGCGAGAGCACCTCGGCCCGCTGCACCGGGTCGGTCGCGGCCCACTTGTCGAACGCGGCGCGAGCGGCGGCGACCGCGGTGTCGACATCGGCGGGGGTCGCCTCGGCGGTGCTGCCGACCTTCTCTCCGGTGGCGGGCGAGAACACCTCCAGGACGCGATCGGAAGCGGGCTCCACCCACTGCCCGCCGATGAAGAGCTTGTCGTACGTGGTCATCGAATCTCCTCTTGTCTGTCTGCTCGGCTCGCCGGCCACGCGGCCGCCACCGCTCGGTAGAACGTGTGCCAGGTTCGGGGAGGTGTGATCCCCGACTCGCTGCTCTTAGCGGAGACTACGCGGAAATGAACGTGTTGCATATGTCTCCGCTGCGGCCGGTCTGAGGGCGGGTCGAACCAACCCGGCGATCAGCTGTGCAGCGCGCCCGCGCCGATCAGCGTCGCGCTCGGGCCGAGCGATGCCGGGACCACCTTGAGGTCGTGCAGATAGGACAGCCGCGCGTGTCGCGCGACGGTCTCGGTCAGCGGCTCCCACAGCGCCGGACCGGAGCGCGCGAACCCGCCGCCGACGACCACCAGGGACAGGTCGAGCAGTGCGGCCGCCCCGGCGATCGCGTGCCCCAGTGCCGTCCCGGCGCGGGCCAGCGCGGCGACCGCGGTCGCGTGTCCGGCGGCCGCGGACTCGGCGAGGTCGGAGCCGGTGTTGCCGGTCCAGCCGCGGCCCTGCGCCCAGCGCACCGCCGAAGGCCCGCTGGCGACCGTCTCGAGGCAGCCGTGTCCGCCGCAGGCGCACTCGTCGTGCTCGCCGGGGACCACGATGTGCCCGATGTGGCCGGCGTTGCCGGTACGCCCGGCGACCACCGCGCCGTCGAGCAGGATGCCGCCGCCGACGCCGGTCGACACGACCATGCCGAGCATGTTCGGCACGCCGCGGGCGGCGCCGTAGCGGAACTCGGCCAGCGCGGTGGCGGCGCCGTCGATGGCCAGGGAGATCTTCGCCTGGGGGAACAACGCGTGCACGGCGTCGGTGATCGCGAAGCCGTCGCGCCAGTCGGGGATGTTCAGCGGCCCGATGCGGCCGCCGGGGATGTCGACCGGTCCGGCCGAGGCGATGCCGACGCTGCGGACGGCGTCGCCGTCGGCGACCGACTGCAGCAGCGCGGCGCAGGTGTCCCAGACATCGTGCTCGGGCGTCTGGCATCGCCGGGACCCGAGCACCGATCCGTCCTCGGCGACGACGCCGGCCGCCAGTTTTGTTCCGCCGATGTCCAGGGCAAGCGCGGTCATGCCTATTACTGTGCGCGCTTTGCGGGGTCCGGTGCACGAAAAACGCGCACGGGGTGGGTCAGCGTCGGCGCAGCACGACGACCAGGTTGCTCACCAGCAGCTCGCGCAGCACCGGGACGCGCACCATCCACCAGGCCCAGCGCGGGTGGTACCGGGGGAATGCGGCGAGCAGTTCGCCGTCGGTGGTCGAGCGGGCCCAGCGCAGGCCCTCGCCGCAGTGCACCGCGAACAGCGATCGGCCGAACCGGTTCTTGGGCTCGTGCCCGGTCTTGCGGCGGTAGCGACGGGCGGCGCGCTCGCCGCCGAGGTAGTGCCACCGGCCGGTTTCGTGCCCGCCGAACGGTCCCCACCACAGCGTGTACGACAGCACCATCAGCCCGCCGGGCTTGGTGACACGCAGCATCTCGTCCGCCATCTGCCACGGCTGCGGCACGTGTTCGGCGACGTTCGAGGAGAAGCACACGTCGACGCTGCCGGTGCGGATCGGCAGCGCCATCCCCGAACCGCGGACGGCGACGCCGGACAGGTCGATGTCGCGGGCGTGCATCTCGGTCGGGTCCGGTTCGACCGGAAGGTAGGTCGCTCCGACGGCGCGGAACCCGTCCGCGAAATAGCCCGGCCCGCCGCCGACGTCGAGCACGACCGTGCCGGACAGATCGGATCCGGTCGCTCCCCGGTGCAGGTCCTCGATCAGGTGGACCGAGTCGGCCGCCAACGCCCCGTAGAACCGGTCCGGATCGGACTGCTCGAAACGGAAGTCGCTCAGCAGACGCACCGAGCGGGACAGGGTGGCGCGCGCGGCGAAACGCCGGGTCACAGGGGGCTGGCTCATCCGGATCAGCGTAGCGACGAAGCAGCGGCGTTCAGCGGGCGACCGGACGGAACCGCACCTCCCGGCCGGGGCGCGCCTGCGCGAGCAACGCGACGTCGTCGTGGACGACCGTGGCGACCACCGGGTAGCCGCCGGTGATGGGATGGTCGGCGAGGAAGACCACCGGTTGCCCGCTCGGCGGTACCTGCACCGCGCCGAGGGCCATTCCCTCCGTCGGCAGTTCGCCGGTGCGGGCACGCCTGAGCGTCGGCGCGCCGGACGGCCGGTGCAGCCGGACGCCGATCCGGTCGCTGTCGGGGGACACCGTCCACGTCGCGGTGCACAGCACCTCCGGCTCGGTGAACCAGTCGTCGCGGGGGCCGAACACGATCCGCACGGTCAGCGGATCGTTGCCGATCGGTGCCACCGGGGCGGCGCCGATCCGGGGCCAGCCCGACGGTGGTGGGCCGACCGCGAGCAGGTCGCCGGGTTGCAGCGGGGCGGGACCGATGCCGGCGAGGGTGTCTCGGCTGCGGGATCCGAGCACCGCGGGCACGTCCAGGCCGCCGCGTACCGCCAGGTAGCAGCGCAGTCCCGCGTCGGCGACGCCGATCCGAATCCGCTGCCCCGGCTGCGCGACCACCACGGAACTGTGCGCCACCGGCGTGCTGTCCACGTCGACGGGGCACGGCGCACCGGTGACCGCGAACAGGACGGTCCCGCGCGCCTCGACGACGAGACCGCCGAGCAGACATTCGACTGCCGCGGCGTTCTCGTCGTTGGCCAGCAGACGGTTGGCCAAGGTCAGCGATCGCCGGTCGGCGGCACCGGACACCCCCACCCCGGCGTGGAACCAGCCCGGGCGGCCGAGGTCCTGGACCGTGCACAGCGGTCCGGTCGCCGACACCCGCAGGGCGCGCGCCGCCGGTGGGTTCACCGTCGATCCCGGTCGACGAACCGGACGACCGTGCCCGGCCGCAGCAGCGACGGCTCGGCACGGTCCAGGTCCCACATCACGGTGTCGGTGGTGCCGATCAGCTGCCACCCGCCGGGGGAGCGGCGTGGATAGACGGCGCTGTAACCGCCGGCCAGTGCGACCGCGCCTGCCGGAACGGCCGTGCGCGACTGGGTCCGTCGGGGCACGGACGGTAAGGGACGGTCCGGCTCGAGATAGCCGAAACCGGGCGCGAAGCCCAGGAACGAGCACCGCCACCGCCGCGAGGTGTGTTCGGTGATCAACTCGTCCGCGGTGCAGCCCAGCAACGTCGCGACGTCGTGCAGGTCTTCGCCGTCGTAGCGGACGGGCACGGTCACGGCGCCGAACCGATCGTGGGCGCCCTCCTCGGGTCCGTCGGCCGTGACAACGGTTCCGAGCCGGACCAGTTCGGTGCCCACCCACTGCCGGTCGGCGTGGGCCGTCAGGGTCACCAGAATCGTTCGCGCCGCGGGAAGGACGTCCTCGACGCCCTCGGGGGTGTCGACGGTGAGCAGGTCGACCAGCGCCGAAAGCTGCGCGGGATCGGCCGGTTCGAGCAGCAGGGCGCGGTCTCCGGCGGATCGGACGGTCGGCGCCCTCACGTGAACGGTCGGATCTCGATGCCCTGCTCGACGAGAGCCGCGCGTACAGCACGGGCCATCGCCACGGCGTCCGGGGAGTCGCCGTGCACGCACAGGCTGCGCGCCGGCACCGTCACCCGGTCGCCGGTGCCGGCGACCGCCGCAGTCCCCGAGGTGGCCAGTGACAGTGCCTGGGCCAGTGCGGCACGCTGCCCCAGTACCGCGCCGGGCTCGCTGCGCGGGACCAGATCGCCCGATTCGGTGTAGGCACGGTCGACGAAACCTTCTGCGAAGAAGGCGATCTCATGCCTGGTGGCCGCCCGCTCGAGCTCGCTGCGATGCGGACCCAGCAGCGCCAGGTGGGGATCGAAGGCGCGCATGGCGGCGACGATCGCGTCCGCCAGCTCGGGGTCGGATGAGGCCGAATGATAGAGCGCCCCATGAGGTTTGACGTAGCGTATGCGATCGCCGGCGACGCGGGCCGCGGCGTCGAGTGCGCCGATCTGATAGAGCGTCTGGTCGCCGACCTGCGCCGGCGGGAGGTCCATCGGGCGACGGCCGAACCCCTCGAGGTCGGGGTAGCTGATGTGCGCGCCGATGCGTACCCCGCCGGAGACCGCGCGCTCGCAGGTGCGGCGCATGATGCTCGCGTCGCCGCCGTGGAACCCGCAGGCGATGTTGGCGCTGGACACGATCGACAGCAGTGCGTCGTCGTCGGCCACCTCGACGGAGCCGACGCCCTCGCCGAGGTCGCTGTTGAGATCGAGCATCTGTCGGTTCCTTCGGGCTGCGGTCCGGCGGTGCGGGTCACGCGAGCGCGCACCTGTCCCGACGATACTGCGGTCCGAACCGGGCTGGACCCCGTCGGCGCCGAACGGCCCTCACCCCCGCTGGGGCAGTTGCGGGGGTGAGGGCTGTTCAGTTGTGAGTCGCGGTCACCGGTGCTGAACCCGGGTTGCGGGGCCCGCCGGGCCGGGATTGTTGTTCCGGCGCCTCGATAAACCCTCAGATTCTGATGATCTATCAAGGCCGCGGAATCATAGGTGCGACCGTGACGCGCGGCCGTCCGGATCCGGCAGGCCGAGCCGAGCCGGACCGGGCCGGGCCGCGCTCAGGGGGCCATCGGGACGAGGATCTGGCCGGGCATCGCCTGGGACGGATCGATGGGTGCACTGATCATCCGGCCGTGGCCGAGGGATCCGGTGCTGCCCATCGCACTGATCATCCGGCCGTGGCCGAGGGATCCGGTGCTGCCCATCGCGTTGGCCGCGCCGACCCCGAGGCCGACGGTGCCGCCGAGGGCGAGCGCGGTGACGGCCAGTGCGGTGAGTCCGTGCTTGACGGTGCTGATGGTCTTCGACATGACGTGGTCTCCTTGGGATCCGATGCCTCGGCGAGGCGGTGATTTGCGAGGTCCCCGATCGGGGTGCTTCCAGCCTGCGGCGAAGGCGCCGACCGTCCCAGGGGGCCAAGCGGTGGAGACGGTTCATCCCAGGTGGTCGGAAAGTCGATCCGAGGTGGGGGTTGACAAATCCTTCTCGTTCGGGGCGTGATCAGATTCGGTCCGGAGAGCGGTTAGGGTGGTCGAAGCTCAGGAAGCTGGTCCGGTCAGAAAGTGGCGCTCGTGCGAGAAGTTCTGTTGTTGTGCTGGCGCGATACCGGACACCCTCAGGGCGGTGGCAGCGAGCGTTATCTCGAAGAGGTCGGGGCCGTGCTGGCCGCGCAGGGCGTGCGGGTCACGCTGCGGACGGCCGCCTATCCGGGTGCGCCGGCGACCGAGACCGTCAACGGCATCCGGATCAGCCGCGGCGGCGGCCGTTACACCGTCTATCCCCGGGCCCTCGGCGCGCTGCTGGCGGCGAGGTTCGGGTTCGGTCCGCTGGCCGGCGTGCGCCCCGATGCGGTGGTCGACACCCAGAACGGGGTGCCCTTCTTCGCCCGCGCGGTCGTCAAGGCGCCGGTCGCGTTGCTGGTGCACCACTGCCACCGCGAACAGTGGCCGGTGGCGGGGCGTCTGGTCGGCCGCGTCGGATGGTGGATCGAGTCGCGGCTGTCCCCGCGGGTGCACCGCGACGACCAATACCTGACGGTGTCGTTGCCCTCCGCGGAAGAGCTGATCGCGCTGGGCGTCGAGCCGGACCGCATCGCCGTCGTCCGGGCCGGAGCCGACGAGGTGCCCGGCACCGTCACCGTCGGCAGCGAACTGACCCGCACCGCGCACCCGAGCATGTGCGTGCTCTCGCGGCTGGTGCCGCACAAGCAGATCGAGGACGCGCTGCACGCGCTGTCGGTGCTGCGGCCGTCGATCCCGGACCTGCACCTCGACGTCATCGGTGACGGATGGTGGGCCGAGCGGCTCCGGGCGCACGCCGCGGAACTCGGCATCGTCGACGCGGTGACCTTCCACGGTCACGTGTCGGAGGAGCGCAAGAACGAACTGCTGGCGCGGTCGTGGGTGCACGTGATGCCGTCGCGCAAGGAAGGGTGGGGCCTCGCCGTCGTCGAGGCGGCCCAGCACGGCGTGCCGACCATCGGTTACCGCAGCTCGCGTGGCCTGACCGACTCGGTCGTCGACGGGGTGACCGGTCTGCTCGTCGACAATCGCGACGACCTGAGCGCGGCGGCCGCGCGGCTGCTGACCGACGCCGACCGCCGGATCGAGCTGGGTGAGAAGGCCCGCAATCGGGTCGACGAGTTCTCGTGGACCACCTCGGCGGCCGGGGTGCGCACCGTCCTGGCCGCGGTCAGTCGCGGCGCCCGGGTCTCCGGCGTCGTCGGCTCAGACGGCGTCCCGGCTGCGTCCGGCGCGGCCACCGACGGTGCGCCGCCGCGCAACGTATTTCACGAGATCCGGCACAACACAGACCAGCAGGCCGCCGGCTAGCACCGCCGCCCACAGCAGGTGCGCGCCGATCATCACCGCGCGCGCCCCGGTCGCCGTCGGATAGGCGACGACCGGCCCGGGCACCCGATACAGCGCCAGACCGTCGTCGGCGTACACCCGCTCGAGTCGTTCGAGTGTCCGTGTGCTCGCACCGAACTCGCCGAGGCTGCCGCGTTCGACCAGCACCCAGCGCACCCCCGACTCGGCGAGCCGCGCGGGCTCGGCCCCGTCCAGCAGTGCCTGCTGCACCGCCTGGGCGCGGTGTCCCTCGCCGCCGACGGCGGTGCCGTCGACCACCAGTGACCCGACCTGCAGCACGTCGGGGCGCAGCATCCGCGGCGCCGGGTCCAGCACGGCGACCGGACCGCTCCACGGGAACATGCGGAACGTGCCGGTCGGCAGTACCGCGACGTCGCCGCTCCGGTCGGTCGCGGTGATTGCCTCGACCGACCGCCACGAGGACGGGTAGTGGACCGGTCGCAGCGCGCCGTGCACGCCCCACGCCAGATCCGGCAGGAACGCGATCAGCGCGGCGCAGGCCAGCACCGGGGCGGCGGGGCCGAGCACCCGGCCCGCGAGCCGGCGCTGCACCCAGGCCACGCCCGCCGCGGCCGCCACCGAATAGCCAGGCATCGCGAGCGCCACCCATTTCTGTGCGTCCCGGGCCAGCCCGGCCCCCGGCACATGCGCGACCGCCCACCGGCCCACGTCCAGGCCGGCACCGGTGGCGCCCAACGCCGGCAGCACCACCGCGGCCGCCGCCATCGCCACCACCGCGACCACCGTCGGGTTGCGTCGTCGCCGCCACAGTTGCGGCAGACCGGCGGCGACCAGCCCCACCAGCACCAGCGTCGCGATCGGCGTGAACAGTCCGGTTCGCGAACCGGGCACCGCCAGCCGGTTCCAGATGCCGCCGAGCCCCGCCAGGCTGCCGAGCGTCCCCAGCCCGAATTCAGCGCGGGCCGCGAACGCCGCGACCCCCGTCGGATCGGAGCCGGACGTGTCGGCGCCGCCGAGCGCCGCGGCCAGCAGCCACGGCGCCGACACCACCACGAACAGCGCGACCGCGCCCAGCACCCGGCGCGCGCGGGCCCCGCCGCCCGGGACCGCCATCATCACCACCACCGCGGTGATCGCGGCCAGCACCGCGCCGGTCGGGGTCAGGCCCGCGCACGCCATCGGCACCGCGAGCGCCGCCCAGTCCCGCGGCCCGCGCGCGGGGCGGCGCAGCCGCAGTCCCGCGCACACCACCCACGGCAACGCCGCGTATCCGACCAGCAGGCTCCAGTGACCCTGCAGCAGCCGCTCGGCGACGTACGGGTTCCACACCGCCACGGTCGCGGCGACCAGGCGCGGACCGAGTCGCAGTCCGGGCAGGAGCCGTCCGGCCATTGCCGCCGCGCCAACCCCGGCCGACCACAGCGCCAGGCCGAGGATCAGCTTGATCAGCACGCCGCCGTCGATCACCGTCGACAGCGCCGCGACGATCGTGTCCTGCGGGACCGCCCGCGGTGCGGCGTCGGACAGGCCGAGCGCCGAGTCGTTCAGGTACGAGCGCGGCGTGCTCACCGCGTCGCGCACCAGCAGATAGCCGGGGCCGAGCAGCGGGCCGAGGATCAGCAGTGTCAGCGCCAGGCTGTATGCGGGCACCGCGAGCCGTCGGACCCCGGTGCGCACGCTCATCCCCGGAACCCTACGGGCGCGATCGCGGCGCCGGCGCGGGCGGGCACCCGCGCGCGGGGTGACATCATGAGCGACGTGGAGATGCCCCGGCAGGACGGTTCGACGGCAAGGCGGGCCGCGTTGACCGGGATGACGATGGTGACTGTCGGTTCGATGACCGCGAACGTCGCCGCCTACCTGCTGCACCTGGTGGCCGGGCGATTCCTGCAACCCGACGGCTACGGCGAGTTCGCCAGCCTGCTGACCGCCCAGTTGGTCATCGCTGTTCCCGCCCTCGCACTGCAGACCGTGGTGGCCCGCGAGGTTGCCCGCGGGGCGGACCCGGCCGGCGCCCGCCGGCTCGGCTACCGCTGCACGGTCATCGCCGCGCTGCTGGCCGCCGCGGCGACGCCGCTGTGCGCGGCGGTGCTGGGCACCGGGGAGTGGACCGCGGCCGCCGCGCTGGTCGCCGCCCCACTGCTGGTGCTGCTCGGCGCCGAACAGGGCCTGCTGCAGGGTCAGGGACGGTTCGGACCGCTCAGCGCGGTGCTGGCCGGGGCGGGGCTCGCACGGGTGATCCCCGGCGTCGCCGTGCTGTGGGCCGGCGGCGGACCGGCGGCCGCGCTGCTGGCCGGCGCGGTCGGCACCGCGGTGGCGGCGGGGGCGGCGCACCTGATGGCGCGCACGGGATTGCAGTCCGGGCTGCGGATCGACCCGGCCGGGCGGACCGCCGGTGTGGTCGCGGTGCTGCTGGCCTCGCAGGTGCAGTTGGTGCTGGTCGTGCTCACCTCGCTCGACCTGATCGTGGCCCGCGCGGTCCTCGACGAGGACCACGCGGGCCTGTATGCGATGGGGGCGATCGCCACCAAGGCGGCGTTCTGGCTGCCCCAGGCGGTCGGCGTCGTGCTCTATCCGCGGATGGCGAACCCCGACCACTCGGCGCGGGCCGTGCGGACCGCGCTGCTGGTGCTCGCCGGGGTCGGTGTGCTCGCGGTGCTGGCCGCGGCGGTCGCCGCGCCGCTGGTGCCGCTGCTGGTCGGCGACGCCTACCGCCCGGTGACCGGGCTGTTGTGGTTGTTCGCGCTCGAGGGCGCGATCCTGGCGTTGCTGCAGGGTGCGCTGCTGTCGACGATCGCCCGAGAGCGCACCGGATTCGCCGGGGTCGCCTGGGTCGGCGTGGCCGTCGAGGCGGTCGTGCTGCCGCTGGCCGGATCGGTCACCGCGCTGCTGGTCTCCGCCGTCGCCTGTGCCGCGGTGACGACGGCGGTCGTCACGGCGTTGGTGCTGCGGTCGGTCGCCGACGCTCCCGCCACCGGTCGAACCAGCCGAACCCGACGAGCACGGCGGCCGCGAGCGCCCAGCCGATGAGGATGTCCGTGATGTAGTGCTCGCCGGTGTAGACCAGCGCGAACGCCATGCCCAGCGCGTACGCGGCGAGCAGCGGTCTCCAGCGTCGCCGGACCAGCGGCCACAGGAACGCCATCACCATCGCGGTCAGGCCCGCGTGCAGCGACGGGATCGCCGCGACCAGGTTCGAACTGGCCTGGTTCGAGTCGACCATCGTGCTGGCGGCGCCGAAGTGCAGGGTGTCCCAGCCGCGGTTCGACAGTCGCTCGACGTACGGCTCCGCGCCCGGATTGTGCGGATGGACCGGGCCCAGCAGCCCGCCGTCGGGCACCCCGGCCGGCGACTCGAACATGCAGGCCGGCGCGGACGGGCCGTCGGCGACCTCCGCGGGGGTGCAGCGGGCGGCCGCCCACGGCGGGGCCGCGGGCACCAGGACGTAACCGACCAGCGCCAGGAACGACATCACGATGAACCGGTAGATGTACTTGCGCCAGACCACGCGGTCGCGCAGCCACAGCACCGCGGCGATCGCGTAGGGGACGATGAAGAACGAGATGTAGATCGCGCTGATGATCACCTCCCACCAGCTGGGGGTGGCGGTTTTCAGGTGCGATTGCAGCCACACCGTCGGGACCTCGCCGAACATCGCACGGTCTGCGTCCGGACCCAGGTGCCAGTGCACCGGCAGCCCGATCACGCTGGTGACGCGGCGGCTGAGGTCGTAGGCGACGAGCAGCAGCGCGAACGGCAGCCAATCGAGCGCGACCGTGACCATCCGACGCCGGCCAATGCACGCGACCATCAGCCCCGGCACGATCAGCAGCAGGATCTGGGTGCGGTCGAACGAGACGCCCAGCAGCGCCAGCCGCAGCACGACGAGCGCGAGCCAGGTGGCCAGCGCGATGCGGCGCACCTTGGTCAGGTCGCGCGGCGGGCGGTCGGGTCCGGGGTCCGGCGGGGTGCTGCCGGACGCATGCTCCTCGAGCTCGGTCACCCCGGTGCCTCCCGTTCACCCGCCGTTGGCGGACTCTTAATCGTGCACGATCAACGGGGCACGTTAGTACCGAATCCTGGGGGTGGGTCGGGGGGTGGCCGAAAGACGGGGCCCGCGCCGCTGTGCTAGACGGTGTGGATCCGGAAAACCGGGTAGCCGGGCGCGATCGACAGCAGCGTCTCGTCCGAGGCATCTGCTCCGATGCCGTCGAAGAACACGCCCACCTCGAACTTCCACCGCCGCAGGTACGCCCGCAGCACCTCGGGCTTGTCGGCATCGGTCATCTCGACGGCGCTGAACGTCTCGGTGCGCCGGCCCACCCGCAGCAGTCCCTCGCCGCTCGCCCGCAGATTGCGGACCCACTGGGTGTGCCCGCGCGGGGCGACCAGGTAGCGCTGCCCGTCGTGGTCGAGGACGTTGACCGGGGTGTTGCGCCACTCGCCGCTCTTGCGGCCGCGCACCGACAGGATCCGGCTGCCGAACAGGCTGATCCCGCGACTTGTCAGTCCCGCGACGGCGCGGTTCATCAGCGGAGCGACGCGGCCGTCGGGCCGGATGTTGCGGGTGCTGTCGTAGCTGGTCATCACGTCTCCTCAGATTGTGAACAGTGCTCTCTGTCGAGTTCAGTGAACACTGCTCGCGGATCCGAGTCAAGAGCACTGCTCTCGCTTTTGGCGAGGAGGGTGCATTCCCGGCCAGAGAATGCCGAATGCCCCGCTCACACGCGTGAGCGGGGCATTCGGAAGTGGAGCGATCAGTCCCGGTTGGCCGGGCCCTCGTCGGTCCCCTTCTCGTGGGAACCGTGCTCGTGCTGGTCGGCCGCGGGGAAGACCTCGGTGTTGGCCTCGCCCCAGTCCTGGCCGGCGGGTCCGCCCTTGCCGTAGTCGATCACCTGCGTCTCGGCGTTGTCGAACGCCGGGTCGCCGCTGCCGGCCGGGGCCTGCTTCTTCATCGACACGCCCCGCTGCTTGACCGAGCGCAGGCCGAGGATGACGCCGCCGATCAGCGCGATCAGGCCGACGATCAGGGCGACGAGCGGCAGGATCCGGGTGTACAGCGAGATCTTGTCCTGGCCGTCCTTCGCCTGGTTGATCTGGTACTCGATGGTCGCCTCGTTGAAGCTGACGTTCATGTCCAGCACGGTCAGCGCGCGCTCTTCGGGGTTGCGGCCGAAGTACTGGGTCATGTGGTCGGTCGACTTGATGATGGTGCCGGTGACCGGGTCGACCCACATGGTGCGGTCGTCGGTGTAGTAGCGGTGCATGGTGACCGGCGCGTCACCCGGCAGGCCCCAGTTCTTCGCCGGCAGGCTGACCAGGTTGTCGCTGCCGGGCGCGGTCTTCGACAGGTCCGTGACCGGCACGACCTGGTGGAACTTGTACACCTTCATGCCGTTGATCTCGGTCTGGTCGACGAAATCGATCGGGTTGGTGGTGCGGGCGGTGACGTCGAAGTACGGGTAGGTCTTCTTCTCCACGTCGAACGGCCACTTGTACTGCAGGCCGTGGCGTTCGACCGGGATGCCCGGGCGGCCCGGCTGCGTCTGGATGGTGCCGACCGGGTCGTTCGTCGGCATCGAGGTCTTGCGGTCGACGGTGACCCGGTCGACCAACGCGTTGACGACCGCGGCGTCGCCGCTCTTGTCGCCGCGGCGCAGGGTCTGCCCGGACTGGACGGTCATGATGTCTGCGTTCGACGGGTCCTCGACTGTGACGAAGCGCTGCACGGTCAGCGGCACGTCCTTGTCGACGTGCGCGGTGCCGGACGCGAGCGAGGCGACGTCGAGGACCGAGCCCTTGCCGTTCGCGACGATGGTGACCTCGAGGTCCAGCGGCGTCTTGAGCGCGTGACTCTTGGTGTAGGTCGGCAGCAGCGCCGCGCAGGTGAGCAGGAACGCGCCCAGCGCGACCAGCACACAGGCGAGGATCCGTGACGTCCTACCGGGGCTATTGGCCATTGTCGTTGTCTCCTCAACAGTGCTCGCGCAGACCTTCTGCAACCAACGAAACCTGCGCGAGTAGTCGCCGAACCCACCTGTGGGCACGGATATACCACGCGTGTGGTGACCTTAACAGTGATGATCGAGACGTTCGATCCAGTACCGGCGTGTTTTGCCGCCTGCTTGCTACCGGGTGGCGCCGCGTCGACCCCCGGTGTCCCCGGTGGTCGCTCGGACGCTCTTCTCCAGCGCGGTCAGCAGATCGATGACCTCGGCGTCCGCGTCGCCGCCCCCGATTTCCGTGGTCGCAGGGCCGAAGGCCTCGCCGCCCTCGAGCTTCGCCTCGACCAGTTCGGCGAGCTCCTCTTGATACGTGTCGTGATACCGGTCGGGGTCGAAGCTCGCGGACATGCTGTCCACCAGTGTCTTCGCCATCGCCAGTTCGGCGTCCTTGACCGTGACGTCCTTGTCCAGCACCGGGAAGTCGGCGGTGCGCACCTCGTCCGGCCACAGCAGCGTCTGCACCAGCAGGGCGTCGCCGCGCACCCGCAGCGTCGCGAGCCGGGTCTTGCGGCGCAGCGCGAAATGGACGATGGCCACCCGGCCGGTGTCCTCGAGCGTGCGGCGCAGCAGTGCGTAGGCCTTCGGTGACGGTCCGGACGGCTCCAGGAAATAGCTGCGATCGAAGGTGATCGGGTCGAGTTCGTCCTCGGCGACGAACTCGAGCACCTCGATCTCGTGCGCGGATTCCTCGGGCAGCGTCGCGAGGTCGTCGTCGGTGATGATGACGCTGCGGCCGTCGTCGGCGGTGTAGGCGCGGGCGATGTCGGTGAACTGGACCGTCTCGCCGCACACCTCGCAGACCCGCCGGTAGCGGATCTTGCCGTGGTCCGCCGCGTGCACCTGACCGAACTTCAGGTCGTGGTCCTCGGTCGCGGCGTAGGCCTTGACCGGGACGTTGACCAGACCGAACGCGAGCGAGCCCTTCCAGATCGACCGCATCTTCGCATTATGGCCGGTCACGAAGGGTTCGTGCCGGTTAATCTCGCAACGTGGCGACCTTCGACGGTCGACGGGTCGAGTTCACCAACCGCGACAAGGTGATGTATCCGGCGACCGGGACGACCAAGGGCGACGTGATCGAGTACTTCCTCGGCGTGGCCCCGGCGATGCTGCCGCACCTGCGGTGCCGGCCTGTGACCCGCAAGCGCTGGCCGAACGGCGTGGACCACGATGCGTTCTTCGAGAAGAACCTGCCGGACTCGGCGCCGCACTGGCTCCCGGCACGCCGGATCGAACATCGTGCCCGCACCGTCCGGTATCCGCTGATCGAATCGGTGGCGGGCCTGGCGTGGCTGGGTCAGCAGGCGGCGCTCGAGGCGCACGTGCCCCAGTGGCGCTTCACCGGGAGCGGCGCGGTCGGGCCCGACTCCGCGATCGGACCGGCGACCCGGTTGGTGTTCGACCTCGACCCCGGCGAGGGGGTCACGCTGACGCAGTGCGCCGAGGTCGCGCAGGCGATCCGCGACCGACTCGACGAGATCGGACTGCCGGCCTTCCCGGTGACCAGCGGGGGCAAGGGAATCCACCTGTATGTGCCGTTGGCCGACCGGCCGATCCGTTCCGCGTCGGCGTCGACCCTGGCGCACCGGGTGGCGACGATCCTGGAACGGCAGTGGCCCGACCGGGTGACGGCGAGGATGTCGCGGACCCGCCGGGCGGGGAAAGTGTTCATCGACTGGAGCCAGAACCACGCCAATAAGACGACGATCTGCCCGTACTCGCTGCGCGGTCGCGCGGAGCCGACGGTCGCGGCGCCGCGGACATGGGCCGAACTCGAGGACCCGCAGCTGCGGCAACTGCGGTACGACGAGGTGATCGAGCGGTTGCGGCGCGACGGCGACCTGCTCGCCGGGCTCGACCCCGACACGGGTACGGGCCAGGACGCCGCGGACCGGCTTGCGGACTACCGGAGCAAACGCGACCCGCGCCGCACCCCGGAGCCCATCCCGCACGCGAACGCCGCGCCGGCGCCCGGCCCCGGCGCGACGTTCGTCGTCCAGGAACACCATGCGACCCGGCTGCACTGGGACTTCCGGCTCGAACGCGACGGCGTGCTGGTCTCGTGGGCGGTGCCGAAGAACCTGCCGGACGACCCGGGCGAGAACCGGCTGGCGATCCAGACGGAGGACCACCCGCTCGAGTACGGCGGCTTCGCGGGCGACATCCCGAAGGGCGAGTACGGCGGCGGGCACGTCGAGATCTACGACCGCGGCACCTATGACACCGAGAAATGGCGCGACGACGAGGTCATCGTCGACCTGCACGGCGACCGTCTCAGCGGGCGGTACGCGCTGATCCGTACCGGCGGCACGCAGTGGCTGGTACACCGGATGAAGCCGGGGCCGGCCCAGGGAGACCAGGCGAGCTCGGACCTGTCGAGCGGGGGCCTGCCCAGCGGGCTGCGTCCGATGCTCGCCACCGCCGGCACCGTCAGCGGACTCGACCCGGACGAGTGGGCCTTCGAGGGCAAGTACGACGGCTATCGGGTGCTCGTCGAGGTGGACGGCGGCCGGCTGCGGCTGGTCAGCCGCTCCGGCCGCGACCTCACCGCCGACTATCCGGCGCTCGCCGGGCTGGGGGAGGACCTGCGCAACCACCGGGCGGTGCTCGACGGGGAGCTGGTGGTGACCGACCCTTCCGGCGCACCGAGTTTCGCGCTGCTGCAGGATGTCCGCCGCCGCGTGGAGGTGGTGCTGTATCTGTTCGACGTGCTCCACCTCGACGGGGTGTCGTTGCTGCACAAGCGATATGACGACCGACGCAGGGTGCTCGAGTCGCTGGCGCGCATGCTCACCCGCGCGGAGGTCCCGGACCGGATCGGCGGCACGGGTGCGCAGGCGTTGGCCGAGAGCGGTCGGCGCGGCCTCGAAGGGGTGGTCGCCAAGCGGCGGGACTCGACCTACCTTCCGGGTCGGCGCGGTTCGGCGTGGATCAAGGAGAAGCACTGGAACGCAGCGGAAGTCGTGATCGGCGGCTTCCGCCGCGGTGAGGGCTCGCGCGCCGCGACCTTCGGGTCGTTGCTGCTCGGTCTCCCCGGCGAAGGCGGGCTGCGCTATCTGGGCCGGGTCGGCACCGGGTTCACCGAGGCCCAGCTGTCCTCGCTTGCCGAGCGGCTCGGGGAGCTGGGCTGCGCCGACAGCCCGTTCGTGGAGGAGCTGCCCGCGGCGGACCGCAAGGATGCGTGCTGGGTGCGGCCGGAACTGGTCGGTGAGGTCAGGTACGCGGAGCAGACCGCGTCGGGACACCTGCGGCATCCGAGTTGGCGCGGGCTGCGTCCGGACAAGAGCCCCGGGGAACTCGGCGGCTGATCCGGTCGCGTGGACGGATCAGTTGCCGCTGTCGGCCGGGTCCGTCGATGCCATGAACCCCGGATCCGACCACTTGTGGTCGGTCCAGTCCTCGACGACGGTCAGGACCAGCGTCCGATCCTGTCGCCGTGCCGCGCTGGCGTGCACCCGTACCCATCGGGTGCTGCCGTCCTTGTGGATCAATTTGCGGCCGCCGGACATCGACCGCGCCTCGCCGCTGTCGAGTGCCGCCCAGTGGTGCTCGAGGTCGTCGCCGTAGTCGGCGGGCACCATCTGACGGATGTTGACGTGCGGGGCCTCCTGCACCGAATAACCGAACAGATCGGCAAAGGCGTCGTTGATCGCATAGATCCGCCCGCAGGTGTCGTTCACCGCGACCGCGAGATCGAGATTGGCGAGCAGTTCGGCGTAGTCGGACGCGTCGATGCCGCCCGCGGTGGAGCTGGTGAGCGCCTTGTCGTGCATATTTCCCTCTTCATGGTCCCGACCGTTTGACCTTTAGGTTCGCACCGGGACCGTGGTCCGTTACACGGTTCGGGACAAGTGTGAGCGAGCCAACGAAGTGGACGAACCCTGTCTGCTTCGTTAGCGTTCGTTATCGGTTCGTTAGCGTTTGTGACCGTTTGCCACGATGTGTGGCGGTTCGTCATCGGAAAACGATCGAAAGGGAGAGCCGTACGTGGTTGCGTCGAAGGAGCCAAGAGCGGAGACGACTCGACGTGCGATCCTCGACTCGGCTGCGGACGAGTTCTCCAGACGCGGGTACAGCCGCGTCAACATCAGCGACATCGTGGCGGGCGCGCAGGTCAGCAAGGGTGCGCTGCATTTCCATTTCCCCAGCAAACTCGAGCTGGCCGAGGCCGTCATCGACGAGAAGCGCCGGCTCTTCCGGGAAGCGGTGGCCGAAACGTTCACCCGGCGGTTGTCCGGCCTCGAATCGGTGATGGACATCTTCTTCGCGACCGGCCGCCGTTTCGTCGAGAACCGCATGGTGCAGGCGGGGGTCCGGCTGACGGTCGAGATCGGCCGCGACACCGATGTGCTCCGGGACAGCCAGGCCGAATGGACCGGCGTGCTCGGTGGGCTGATCGAGCGGGCGACCGTGGAGGGCGACGTCCGCGGCGACCACACTCCCGACGGGCTCTCGCGGATCCTGACGTCGATCATGTTCGGCCTCGGTGACTACGCCGATCCACGGGATCCGGCCCGGTTCCTGCTGGACATCCAGCACGCGTGGGAACTGGTGCTCCCCGGGGTCGTGCCGGCGGACAAGCTCCCCTATTTCGTCCACCTGGTCCAGCGCCGCGGGCGTCACGAGATCCGGGAACTGACGTCCTCCCCCGTGGCGATCAGCTGACGACGCGCGAGGACACCGACATGCCACGACAGATCCGTGCAGAGACCACCCGTCACAACATCATCGCCGCGGCGGTGGACGTGTTCGGTCACCTGGGCTACGGGCGGGCCAGCCTCAACGACATCATCAGCGGGGCCGGTGTCACCAAGGGCTCGTTGTACTTTCACTTCGATTCCAAAGAGGCCCTGGCGCGTGCGGTCATCGACGCGTCGGTGGATCAGCTCCGGGCCGAGTTGACGAACATCACCAGTTCGCGTGCCCCGGCCCTGGAGAAGTTCATCCATTGCTGTTTTGTGACGGCCGTGCTGTTCCGCGAGGAGGCGTTGTTGCGGACCGGGGGCCGCCTGTTGCTGGAGATCGGTGACTTCCGGGGAGCCGAGGGCGAGAGCTTCCAGGACTGGACCGGTGTGGTCCGGGCGGTGGTGCAGGCCGCCGTCGACCAGGGCGACATCGACGACGGCCTGGACCTCGACGAGCTGACCTCCGGCGTCACCAGCGCGCTGTCCGGCGCGTTCTTCGCCTCCGAGGCACTCGGCGGTCGCACGGACGTCGTCGGACGGCTGGAGACGGTGTGGCGGTTGCTGGTTCGGGCCGCAGTCCCTCCTGCCGGGCAGTCGTACTTCCAGGAGTTCCTCTCTCGCGAGACCGCGACCGCCCGCGCCGGCGCGGTCACTCCCGACGCGGACACTCCGGCCGGCTGACACCTCCCGCTCGGCGGGAGACGACCGCGATGCGGCGGCGGTTCTGCGGCAATAGTGTGCTGCACACCCGCAGGCCGGAGTCGGCCGTACCCGCGGGACGAAAGGGGCTCTCGATGGCGACCTATGCACTGACCGGCACGGCCTCCGGGCTCGGCGCCGCCACCCGGGAACGACTGCAGTCTGCCGGTCACCGCGTGATCGGGGTCGACCGGGCGGGCGCGGACGTCAACGTCGATCTGGGGTCCGCCGCCGGACGTGCGGAGGCGGTCGAACGGGTCGCCGAACTCGCCGCCGGCAGCCTCGACGGCTTCGTGCCGTTCGCCGGGTTGGCGTCCACCGGCGGCCGCGCCGGCAGCCTGCTGGTCGCGGTGAACTACTTCGGGGCGATCGAGGTGCTCGAGGGCCTGCGTTCGCTGCTGGCCGCCGGGCAGGACTCGTCGGTCGTGCTGATCAGCTCCAATTCCACGACGACGCAACCGAACTGGCCGGTCGAACTCGCCGAGGCCTGCCTGGCCGGCGACGAGGACAAGGCCAGGTCCCTGGCGGACGGATTCGGCGATCTCGGCGGGCTGCAGGCCTATCCGGCCACCAAGGCCGCGCTGGCGTACTACGCGCGCACCCGGTCGGCCGAGTACATCGCGCAGGGCATCCGGCTCAACGCGATCGCGCCGGGGCTGATCGACACTCCGATGACCGACGGGCTCCGCGGCGACCAGGTGACGGGCGCGGCCATCGAACAGTTCATCGCCTCGACCCCGATCGGGCGCGGCGGACGCCCCGACGAGGTGGCCGCGCTGGTGGCGTTCCTGCTCGGGGCGGAGTCGAGCTATTTCGTCGGATCGGTGCTGTTCATGGACGGCGGGGTGGACGCGGCCTTCCGTGGAAAGGACTGGCCTCGGGTGTGGGACCTCGCCTGATGGGTTAGGTTTCGGTGATGGCGCAGAACGACCCGCTGCCCCTGGGCGCGGTGCAGCAGACGCTGTACTTCCCGCTCGCCGCTCGTGCGCGCGAGACCGGCAGGCGCCGTGCGATCCTGCGCGACCCCAAGGCCGTCGAGATCCTCGACGCGCTGAACGTGCCGGCCCCGCGCTACAGCCGATGGCCGGCCACGGCGATCATGGTGTTGCGCACGGCGATTCTCGACTGCTGGGTGCGCGAGTTCCTCGCCGAGCATCCCTGCGGCACGGTCGTCGAGATCGGCACCGGGCTGAACACCCGCTTCGAGCGGACGGACAACGGTTCCGTGCGGTGGTTCGACCTGGACCTGCCGGACACGATGGCTTTGCGCCGCAGGTACTTCGACGACACCGACCGTCGCCGGACCGTCGCCGCGTCGGTGCTCGACGAGGACTGGATGGACCGCCTCGAGACGAGCCCGCCCCCGCGGCTGTTCGTCGCCGAGGGCGTGCTGGTCTATCTGCCCGAAGACCGGGTGCGGCGCACCTTGTCCGTGCTGTCGCGGCGGTTTCCCGGCGCCGTGCTGGCCGCCGACCTCTACACCCGCGATGAGGTGCGGCGCCAGCATCGGCGGGCAGCCCGCAACAACCTCGAGGTCCCGTGGTCGTGGGCGTGTGACGATCCGGCGGAACTGCGCGAGTCGGGTTGGTGCCCTCTCGAATCGACCACGATCGCCCGTCCGCCGCGGGAAGTGCGCGCCCGGCTGTCGCCTGCGTATCGGACGCTGCTGCCGCTGTTCGATCCGATGCTGCGCCGTTCGTTCACGCTGAACCGGTTCGCGGCGGCGCCGAACTGACCGGCACGGTGGGACGGGCGGCACGGCCGGGCGCGTCCCGCGGTGCTCGTTGTAAACCGGCCGGTCCCATCTCACCTGGCGTTCATCTCGTTATTGATTAATGGTCAACAGTGTGATTGGGTATGCCCGCGAATGTGTTCCGGTGGTGTGGGTCACGCTCTTTCCTCATGGCCGGCGGTCGCGTTCGACAACCGTAACGGTGCGGGAGACGGGGGATTCTCTGATGAGTCGACGGCGGATGATCACGGCCGCGATGGGGGCTGCGCTGGCAGCGGCGACGACGATGGCGGTGGCGCTGCCGGCGGCCGCGGCGCCGAGTCCGGTCGCCCCGCACACCCCGGATGCGGGGGCGCTCGGCGCCCAGTGGACTGCGACCGAGCGTGGGCCGCAGAAGTATCCGGGGATGCACATCGACTGGGACGTGCCGATCCGGATGAGTGACGGCGTGGTCCTCAAGGCCAACGTGTACCGCCCGGCGGACGCCTCGGGCCGGCCGGTCGACGTGAAGACGCCGGTCATCGTCAACATGACCCCGTACACCAAGCTGGTCTCGGCCATCGCCTCCGCGGCGCTCAACCAGCCGCCGCTGGCGCAGCCGGCGATCGACATCGCGAATGCGATCAACCTGTCGGGCACTCCGGTCAGCGGGCTCGGCGACCTGATCAAGGCGGTCTCCGGCGGCGGGCTGCGCACGTTCACCGTCGACCCGAAGCTGATCGAGTCGGGTTACACCCAGGTCGTCGCCGACGTGCGCGGCACCGGCTTCTCGCAGGGCACCTGGCAGGTGCTCCAGGGCCGCGAGCAGCAGGACACCGTCGAGACCGTCGACTGGGCCGCCGAGCAGCCGTGGTCGGACGGCAAGGTCGGCATGAGCGGCGTCTCGTACTCGGCGATCAACCAGGTGCAGGCGGCCAGTCGTCGCCCGGCCGCGCTCAAGGCGATCTTCCCGGTCGAGCCGGGCGGCGACATCCTGCGCGACGTGGTCGCCCCGGGCGGCGCGTTGGGCATCGGCTTCATGCCGATGTGGCTGGCCGCGGTCAACGGGCTCAAGTGGGTGCCCAACGTCCAGTCGATGCTCAACGGCACCTTCGACTGGAAGTGGCTGGCGGACCGGCAGAAAGACCCGCTGACCTTCATGAACCTGCTGTGGGCGGCGCTGACCGTGCCCACCGTCAAAGACATCCCGCCGGACCTGCAGAAGTTGCTCGACCCGAACAGTTCGCTACGCAAGGATCTGGTCCTGCAGCCGCAGAACATCGACACCCCCACCATGGTGTACGGCGGCTGGCACGACATCTTCACCAACAGCGAGCCGCGGATCTACAACGCGATCCCGCTGCCGGCCGGTCAGAAGCAGCTGATCATGGGCGACACCTACCATCTCGACCCCGGCTCGACGATGGGGCAGCCCGGCAACCCGCCGGGTCTGGACGTGCTGCAGCGGGCCTGGTTCGACCACTGGCTCAAGGGGATCGACAACGGTATCCAGACCTACGGCCCGATCACCTCGTGGCAGCAGGGCAACGGCTGGACCACTCTCGACCGGTTCCCGCGGCCGGGCATGACCTATCACCGGATGTACCTCGGGGCGCAGGCCAGCGGCACCGCGCCGTACGCGACGCACGACGGCAGCTTGACCCCCGCCGCGGTCCCGGGAACCGTGTCGCTGACCGTCGCGCCGGGCCTGACCACGCTGTGCTCGCGGGACGCGTCCCAGGAGACGATCGGTGTGACCGCGGTGCTCGACGTCTGCGGCAAGGACTCGCGGATCGCCGAACGCGACGCGCTCACGTTCACCAGCGCCCCGGTGACCGCGCCCACGGAGATCTCCGGCCCGGTCAACCTGCATCTGAACACCGTGCTCGACGCGACCGACGGCTACTGGACCGCGACGCTCAACGACGTCGCGCCCGACGGCACCTCGACGGTGCTCACCAGCGGCCAACTCACCTCGTCGCTCCGTGCGGTCGACGAGGCCAAGAGCAGCAGGTCCGCCAACGGCGACTACACCGATCCGGTGCACATCCTGTCGCTGGCGTCGCGTAAGCCGATCGTCCCGGGGCAGCCGACCACACTCGACGTCGGCCTGACCGCGACCGATGCGGTGCTCAAGCCCGGGCACCGGTTGCGGGTGGACGTGTTCGCCAGCAACTTCCCCAAGGGCATGATGCTTCGTCCGCTGCTCAACGAGAGCGGGCTCAAGCCGCAGCACCTGGTGCTGGACCCGTCTGCACCCAGCTTCGTCAACGTGCCGCTGAGCAAGCCGATCGGCTGAGGCGGCTCCGCGGGCTCCCGCACACCGGTGGTCCATACTGAACCGCGATGGTGACCCAGACCGAGATCACGGCCGCGGCGGACGCGCAGGGAGCGCGCCCGGCCCGCGCCATCCCCTCGCCGCGGGGCTTCATCCCCGCGCTCGAGGGGATGCGCGCGTTCGCCGCGCTGGGCGTGGTCATCACGCACGTGGCCTTCCAGACCGGCAACTCCGGCGCGTCGGTGCTCGGACGGATCTGGGGGCGCTTCGACCTCGCGGTCGCGCTGTTCTTCGGGCTGTCCGGGTTCCTGCTGTGGCGCTCGCACGCGCAGGCGGCCCGCGGGATGCGCCCGCGCCCGGGTGCGGTCCGCTACCTGCGCTCCCGCGTCGTGCGGATCATGCCCGCCTACCTGGTGCTGGTCGTCCTGGTGCTGCTGTTCCTGCCGGACGCGCGGGGCGCCGGGGTCAGCACCTGGCTGGCGAATCTGACGTTGACGCAGGTCTTCGTCCCGTTGAGCCTGACCGGCGGGCTGACCCAGCTGTGGAGCCTGTCGGTGGAGGTGGCGTTCTACCTGGCGCTGCCGGTGCTGGCCTGGCTGCTGTGCGGGCTGCGCGGCGACCGCGCGCGCTACCGGATCCCGGTCATCGCCGCCGCCTGCGTGCTCAGCCTCGGGTGGGGGTTCGTGACGCTGCCGGTGCCCGGCGGTGTCAACACCGAGAACTGGTTGCCCGGCTACGTGGCCTGGTTCGGCGCCGGCATGCTGCTCGCCGAGTTGACCGTCAGCCCGCCCGGGCGGATGTATGCGCTCGCCCAGCGCCGGATCGTGATGGCACTGATCGCGCTGTTCGGGTTCGCGCTGTCGTGCACCGACCTGGCCGGTCCGCCGGGGCTGACCCAGCCGAGCCCGTGGCAGTACGCCACCAAGATCGCGCTGGGCGCGGTGTTCGCGTACGCGCTGCTCGCACCGCTGGTGCTGGGTCTGAAGGCGCGCACCGACGGCGACCGCGCCGCGCACAAGATCCTGGCGAGCCCACCCGCGCTGGCGGTCGGGCGATGGTCCTACGCGGTGTTCCTCTGGCATCTGTCGGTGCTGGCCCTGGTCTTCCCTGCCTTCGGGATCCGGCCGTTCGCCGGCAACATGGCGCTGGTCTGGGTGCTCACGGTGGCCCTGACGCTGCCGGTTGCCTCGGCGAGCTTCGCGCTGATCGAGGAACCGGCGCGGGTCCGCCTGGCCCGCTGGGAGCGTCGCCGCAGCCACGTCTGAGGCGGCTCCGCGGGGATTCGCGCGATTTCGCTGCCCCGGCGCGGTGAGCGTGCCACGCTCGGAAGTCGTCGGGGTCCTATCGCCGAGGGTGGGAGTGCGCCATGCGAGCTGCCCGGATCGTGGTCGTCGCGGTGGTGCTCGCGGCGTGTGTCGCCGTCGCGGTCGCGGCGGTCACGCTGCTCACCCGTACCCATGACAACGATGTGCCGCTGGCAGATCCGTCCCTGGTGGTCGAGGGCAGGTCGCAGACCTGCGCGCAGTTGTTCGACCGCACCTGCGACTTCTCGACCCAGCAGGCCTTCAACACGTGGGGCAGCGGGCTGGACCGGTTCGTGCCGTCGGTGCACCTCGACGCCAGCCTGCAGCCGATGTCGTACCGGCAGGTGGCGCTGCTCGGCCTGCAGACGTGCAACCTGCTGAACTCGTTCGACAACAACGAGACCGCGTTCCTGGCGATGGTCGCCGCGCAGTATCCGGGACACCGGCCGACACTGTTCTTTCCCGTCTGGAGCCAGTCGCGGTCGCAGCTGTGCCCGGAGACCGTGATGCGCCAGTGAGCCGGTCGTGGACCGGGAGGTGCCGCTGTAGGATGCCGTGGTGACCGGGTGGTCGGTCATCACGGTGGAGGCGGCGTGCATGCCGTCGTCCCGGGACGTTCGGAGGAGTCCATGGCAAGGCCCGCGGGGCCGGGGCGTACCGCACTGCTCGACGCCGGGACCGCGCTCGCCGACCGGGACGGGCTGCGGGGGCTGTCGGTCAACGCCATCGTCGCGGCTGCGGGGATGGCCAAAGGCAGTTTCTACCAACACTTTCCGAGCCGTCGAGACTTCGTGGTCGCGCTGCACCGTCGCTACCACGACGAGCTCACCGCGCTGGTGCTCGCCGCCGTCGAGGGCCTCGCCCCCGGCGCCGAGCGGCTCCGCATCGGCGTCGACAGTTTCCTGGACGCCTGCCTGGACACCAAGGGCACCAAGGCGTTTCTCGTGCAGGCGCGCACCGAGGCCGACCTGCTCGAGGAGGTTCGGAAGCGCAATGCGCAGGTCGGCGCGCTCGTCGCCGCAGACTTCACGGCGATGGGCCGGGACATGCCGGACGAGACGGCCCACCTGCTCGTGGCCATGGTCGCCGACCTCAGCCTGCAGGAGCTGTCCGACAGCGGTCCCCGCCGCGACCTGCGTGCCGCGCTCTTCGCGCTGATCCGCGTCTAGCTGCCCGTCGCCCCTCAAGCCGGCGAATGCCGGGGGTCTTGTGTCGGGCTGCTCAGCATGCAAAGGTATGACCGACTGGTCGGTCATACTTTTGGAGGGTGGATGTTCCGAACATCGGCGGTCACCGTTGCGGTACTGGCGGGAGTGTTCCTCGGCGGCGCCCTGCCGGCCGCCGCCGCGCCCGCGCCGCCCTCGATTCCGTACAGCTACCTGGCCGGGCTGGCCGCGCAGGCTGTGAGTCCGGGGCAGGCGCCCCCGGGGGCGGACGACTGGTCCTGCCGGCCCACGTCCGCGCACCCCGACCCGGTGATCCTGCTGCACGGCTTCGTGTCCACCAGCGCGCTGACCTGGCAGACGCTCTCGCCGCTGCTGGCCGGACACGGCTACTGCGTCTTCACCCTCGACTACGGCGTGGATCCGGTGACCGGCGTCGGCGGGCTGGGCCGGATCGACGACAGCGCCGACCAGCTCGCGGACTTCATCGGTCGCGTCCGGTCGGCCACGGGTGCCGCGCGGGTCGATCTCGTCGGCCACTCCGAGGGGGCGACCATGCCGTTCGCGTATCTTGCGCGTCACGACGGAGTCGAACACGCTGTGCGCCGGTATGTTTCACTCGCCGCCCTCGACCGCGGCACCACCCAGGACGGGCTGGCCCCGCTGATCCGTGCCGCGTTGGCAGTGCCGGGTGTCGGGGCGCCGGTCACCGAACACTGCGGGCCGTGCAGTGAACTGCTCGCCGGGTCGCAATTCCTGGTAGACCTCGACCCGCACGGGTGGCGCTACCCGGACATCGCCTTCACGAACATAGTCACCCGCGACGACGAGATCGCGACCCCGTACACGACGGGCCTGCTCGACGGACCCAATGTGACGAACATCGTTGTGCAGGAACGCTGCCCGGCCGACCATGCGGACCACCTCGAGCTGCCGTCGGATCCGGTCGCGACCGCGCTGGTGCTCACCGCACTCGACCCCGATCATCCGGCGACGCCGACCTGCCGGGCTGTGCTGCCGGTGGTGGGTCCGCCCCCCGCCCTCTCCTGACGGGTCACGCCACGTGCTGCGGCACGGCCAATCTGGTGGGTTCGAGCCGGCCCCGCAGCGTCACCTCGTCGCCGCACCGCCACCGCTCCGCCTCGGCGGGTGCGGCACCGGCGACCGCGCGCCCCGAGGCGACCGTGCGGCCGGGCAGGGTCTTGGCGAACTCGCAGAGCCGCGCGGCCTCGTTGACCGGGTCGCCGATGACGGTGTACTCGAAACGGGCGTGCGCGCCGACGTTTCCGGCGAGCGCACTGCCGGCGGCGACACCGATCGCCGCGCGGCACTCCGTCAGCTCGACGGTCAACCGGTCGGCGATCGCGCGTGCGGCGGCCAGTGCGCTGCCGCAATGGTCGTCGATCTCGAGGGGCGCACCGAAGATCGCGAGTGCCGCGTCACCCTCGAACTTGTTCACGAAACCGCCGTAGCGGTCGACCTCGTCGACGACGACGGCGAACAGCCGGTTGAGCATGTCGACCACCTCGGTCGGCGGGAGCGTCGCGGCGATGGTGGTGGAACCGATCAGGTCGACGAAGATGACGGCGACCTCGCGGACCTCGCCACCGAGGCCCGAGTGATCGAGTGCTGCGCGGGCGACGTCGCGGCCCACATGCCGTCCGAACAGGTCCCGGAGCCGTTCGCGTTCCCGCAGCCCGTCGGCCATCAGGTTGAATCCCGCCTGCAGTTGGCCGAGTTCGGTGCCGTCGAACACCGTGACGTCGGCCGAGAGGTCGCCCGCGGCAACCCGCTGCTGTGCGACCCGGACCGTGCGCACCGGCGCGACGGTCGACGACGCGACGAGCAATGTCAGCAGCAGGCCCGTTGCGAGGGCGACAGCGCCGATCGCGAGCATCGGGACGGCCAACTGGACGGTCGTCACCGTGCCCTCGGCCAGCGCCCAGATCGCGATGATCATCAGGCCCGCCACCGGCACCCCCGATCCGACCGCCCACGTCAGCACCATGCGGGTGGTGACGCCCGCACGGGCGGCGCGCGGTGTGTCCGCCTGCAGCGCCTGCGCCGCGATCGGGCGCAGGGCGAACTCGCTGAACAGATACGAGTTGGCGCAGACGACGGCGCCGCCGAGCAGGATCGTGAAGGCGATCTTGGGGATCAACTGGGGTTCGGCGATGCCGTAGAGCAGGGTGAACAGCGCGAAGGCGCCGAACCAGAGCAGACCCTGCAGCAGGGTGAGCCGCCACGGTACTGCGAGCGCGACACGCAGTTCGCCGGGGCTCGGTGCGCGATCGGTCTGCGCCCAGTGGAGCGCGCGGAGGGTCTTACGGGTGCCCAGGACGATGCCGAGCAGCAGCGCGAGCACCACGTAGAGCGGCACGGCGAGGAAGGTGATCGGCCACAGCGCGAAGGTGAACACGCTCGGGCCCGGCACCACGAACGCGACGAGCACCATGACGATGGCCGAGCCGATGAGGTTCGCCAGCACCAGCAGGGAGGTCAGCAGCAGCTGCACCCTGATCCTCCGCCGGCGCGTGCCCTCGCGGCCCGGCCCGAGGATCCGCGAGCCGAGGGGCGGTATCGCGGGCCGACGTCGTTGCATGGTGATCGAGAGCTTAGAGGGAATCGGTCTCGAAAGGTTCACCGTCCCTGTCGGGGCGGCGTGGCCGCAGCCGCCGCAGGATCGCCCGCGACAGCGGCACCGCCGACACCCCGACCGCGACCAGCGCGACCAGTGCCGGGAACTGCACGAGCATCGAGTGCCCCAGGTAGCCGTCGCGCGACCGCCACGGTCCGGTGGACAGGATCGCGGTGCCCACCACCATGCCCGTCCCGGCCAGTACGACCAGCGTGCGCACGGCGAACGCGCGGGAGCGGACCGCCGTCAGCCAACCGGTCAGCGCGGACAGCGCCACTGCGACCACGACCCCGACCGGGCCGCTGATCACGGTCGCCGACGCGACCACGCCGACCAACCCGAGGCCCGTCGAACGCCAGGTGCGGGTGGCCGGGCCGTGGACGTCCGCGCGGCGCTCGCGGCGCAGCGCGGGGACGAACGCGAGCAGGAACAGCGGGACCAACAGTGCGAGTCCGCCGAACAGGGCCCAGCGATACCAGGTGTCCGACGGGTACGACAGCGTGACGGTGGTGGCTGCGCCGGCCGGGACGATCCAGCCCTGCTGCCAGCCGTCGACGACGATCGGGTCGAGCCGGGTGCCGTGGGCGTCGGCGGCGATCCACCCGGGGTTGGTGCTCTCGGGAACCACCAGCAGCCGGCGCTGGTTCGACGCGGGCAGGTCGACGACGCGGCGGTTCGCGGACCAGTCGTCGGTGGTCAGGTGCTGCGGGGTTTCGGGGCCGCTCGCGGAAGCGCCTGTGGCCACAGGCAATTCCACACCGCCTGTGGCCACAGGCAATTCCACGCCGTCGACGAGGAAGGCGTCGCCGGGGCTCACGTTCACGTCCTGGCGGCCGGCCGGCAGTGTCACCGGATCGGGGTCGCAGATGGTGGCGGGAATCGGTGCGCCGCTGCGCAATTGCGCCGCGGTGGTGGTGATCGACGCGCGGCGGAACTGCCCGGCGACCGCGAGGGTCGGGCCGTGGGCGCAGTCGATGCGGATCGGCCGGTCCGGGTCGGCGGGTGCCGCGACCGGGACGGTGCCGCCGTCGGTGAGCACGCCGACACCGGCCAGCCCGGGCGCCTGGCGCTCGGCGAACCCCAGCCCGTTGACCCCGAGCACCGTGTCCCAGTCGACCAGCGACAGCATGATGGTGTCGGTCACCCGTGGGGTGAGCGCGATCGGCCTGTCGGACTTGCCGTCCGGCGTCAGCTTGCGGACCTGCGGGCCGTCGCCGAGGTTGACCGCCACCTCGGTCGGGTGTGCGGGCAGCGTGCCGATGCTGGGGGTGAGGACGAGTCCGGTGACCAGTTCGGGCCGGGGGAGCGTGATCGTCAGCGTCGGGTCGGCGGCCTTGACCGGCGCGGTCCAGCTGGTGTGCGGGTCGCCGTCGGTCGCGGCGAAGGCCGACCCGCGTGAGTCCGCCACCTGTGACTGCCCGGAGGCCTGCGGCCGATCCGGTTGTGCCAGCAGTGCATCGAGCGCGGGGCCGGGCCGTGGGCGCAGGTACAGTCGCGGCACGACCGCGGTGGCAGCGGGCACCGACAGCGTGCGCTGGAATCCGGACAGCGTCTCCGGACCGAGGGCGAGCGCGGTCGAGCACTGCACCATCCGGGGACCGTTCACGCAGCCGGGGCTGCCGGGGAACTCCTGGCCCAGGCTCCACCCGCGGACCGTCAGGCCGTCGGGGACCGGGGGCAGCACCACCCGGTGGTCGATCGGCACCACCTGTTCGTCGTGCCGGACCGTCAGCTCGCTGAGGCCGAATTGGACTCCCGCGGTGCCGTTCTCGGTTCCGATTGCGGTGATCTTGATCCAGTCGGTGGATCCGCCGGGCAGGGCGACGCTGACTTTCTCGCCGGGCTTGCTCACCCGCACCGTGGCGCTGCCGTTGTTGGTGGACACCTCGAGCAGGCTCACGGGTGTGCCGAGGGCCGCCGCGCTGGTGGTCAGGTCGAGCACTCCCTCGGTCAGCGGGGTGTCGAGGTCGATCTTCAACCACTGGCCGATCGCGGTCTGCAGTCCGTTGCTCAGCCAGCTGGTCGCGGGGTTGCCGTCGAAGGCCGCCGCGGCACTGGAGCCGGGCGAGACCGCGCCGAGCTGCGTGGCGTCGGCCGCGGAGCTCGACACCGTCACCCGCGCGCCGTCCCACCGGCCCTCGACGAGCGCCGCCCCGGGGACCGGATAGTCCGGCGCCCGGTTGTAGGTGCGGCGCGGGTCGCCGGGGGCGCGGATCGCGGAGCTGTGCCCGTCGACGCGCCCGAAGTCGACCTCGCGGTCGGTGGGGGTGTCGGTGACGATCGCGGACCTGCCGATGTCGGCCGCCGCCGGGCCGGTCAGGTCGGCGGCCAGCACCGCCGGACCGCCGACGTGGTCGGCCCCGGTGCGCTCGGCCAGCCGCTGCAACACCTCCGGGCCGCCCTGCACGACCGGCACCGAATCCAGGTTCACCGCATAGGGTCCCGCCACCTGCCGACCGGCCGCGCCGACCCGGTAGATCTCGATGGCCGGGTACTTCGGGCGCAGCCCCTCGTCGGCGACCAGGCCCTTGACCTCACCGGCCCCGATCTCGTCGCCGAACTGCGCGACCTTCGTCAGTCCGGGGGAGCCGTCGATGGCGTTGTGCACCACGATCGGCCGGGCCGAGCGGGAGTTGTCGGGGTCGAGGTCGTTGCGGACGACCAGGTAGTCGATGCCCTGACCGAGCAGCGTCGTCGCCAGTCCCGTCGACGGCCTGCCGGCGGCGAGCAACTGCTGGACGGAGTCGAGCGCGCGGATCGCCCCGGGCGGGGTCAGCGGGATGGCATCGCGCACCGCCCACGGCGTGGTCGCGAGCGGCTGCAGCGGCTCGTCGCGGGTCATGCCCCACACCTGGCTGGCGAACGGTGCGCCCGGGACCACCAGTGCGCGTTCGGCGCCGGACCCGTCCGGGGACGTGCCGCGCGCGTGCTCGCTCAGCCAGCCCGCCGCCTGCTTCCAGTAGTCGGGGATCGCGCGGTAGGCGCCGGCCGGCGCCAGGTCACCGGTCCAGGCGACCGAGGTGGCCAGCACGGCGGCGACGATCAGCAGTCCGGTCACCGCGACCATCGGTTCGTGTTCGGGATGCGCGAACGCGCTGCGGCTGCGCCGCCACGGGACCGACCCCGGCAGCGGCACCCGGCCGATCAGGTGCGCGATCCCGAGCACCAGCGGCAGCCGCACCAGCGGTTCGAGCTTGTGCACGTTGCGCAGCGGCGCGCCGCCGGCGTCGAGGAACGCGCGCACCGTGTCCGCGATCGGGGAGCCGAGTTCGCCGGCGTAGCCGGCGGCCAGGCCCACGACCCCGACGAACAGGATCAGCGTGAGCCGGCCCTTGGCGGGCATGCGCCGCATACACAGTCCGGCCAGCCCGGCCGCCGCGACCACCCCGGTCGCCAGCACCATGACCGGCTCGGTGACCAGCGCGGCCCCGGCGATCCGCTCCGGCGACACGAACGGGGTCCAGCTGTCGGTGCCGCGCAGCACCTCCACCAGCGAGGTCCACCGGGTGGTGGTGGCCGCCGACTCGATGAAGTCGAGGAACGGCGGGCTGACCTTCCCGAGCATCCACAGCGCCGCGAGCCACCAGAAGCAGGCCAACAGCACCGACGGCACCCACCACGCGGTGAAGCGCCACCAGCGGCGGTCCGGCCGGTGCGAGATCCACCAGAGTGCGGCGACCAGGCATGCGGCACCGGTGGCGACCGCGTTGACGGCGCCCATCAGTGCGACCGCTGCCGCCGATCGCGCGGCCAGCTGCCGCATTGACGCGTTCGGCCACAGGGCTTTCGGGGCCACAGCGTTCGGGCCTGGCGAGTCCGGCCCCGTCCGGGTCCGCTGCAGCGCCAGGATCACCGGCAGCAACACCCACGGCGCCAGCATCATCGGCGCGGTCTCGGAGGAGATCGAGCCGAGGGTGGTGAGGACCCGCGGCGACAGCACGAACAGCGCGGCCGCGACGATGCGGGAGGTGCGGCTGCCGATGCCCAGCGCGTCGGCGACGCGCACCACACCCCAGAACCCGGCGATCAGCAGCGCGGACCACCACAGCCGCTGGGTGATCCAGGCGGGCAGGGAAAGCCAGTGCCCGAGCACGAAGAACGCCCCGTGCGGGAAGAAGTAGCCGTAGGCCTGGTTCTGGACCTGACCGAACGTCGCCAGCGAATCCCACTGGTGCGCGGCACGTCCCAGGAAGCCCGCCGGGTTTGCGGTCAGGTCGAGCTTGGTGTCGGGAGAGATCAGCCCGGGCGCCTGGGCGAACGCGAGCAGCGTCAGCACCACCGAGCCGAGCAGCAGCCACCGGCGCGGCACCGGTTCGGTGTGGACGGGCGTGGCGTCGAGCCCCGGGGCGGACCGGTTCAGGGGCGCTGCGATATCAGCGCGAGCCGTACTCGACCTGGCCCAGGATGGACGACGGCGCGTTGCCGGAACGGTCCACCTGCGGCCGGGAGGTGCCCTCGATGGCGCTGGTCACGGGAACGACCACCGCGAAGCCGATGGCGATGCCGACGACCGCGCTGATCAGACCGGGCACGGCAAACTTCATCTCGGGACTCCTCGAGGGTGTGACGGATGTCCGGACCAAGCTATCACCCGGCCCGGTGTACGCGGCACACGAACCTAGGCGTGTGTGGACACCTTCTTGACCACCCACAACAGGATCACCGAGCCGAGCAGGCAGGTGAGGAAACTGAACAGCCAGCCGGCGTTGTGCACGTCGAAGAAGATGCTGAGGATGAAACCGCCGATCAGGCCGCCGATCACGCCCACGACGACGTTCATCACGATGCCCTGCTGTTCGTCGGTGCCCATGATCTTGCTGCCGATCCACCCGGCGAGCCCGCCGATGATGATCCATCCGATGATTCCGAGTCCGAGCATGTCGCCGACCTCCCGTGCCGGATGCACTGTCCTTCGAATCGTGTCAGCATCCGATCGGTCGTGCGAGCGGTTCGCGAGACCCGGTCAGTTCGCGGGAACCCCGAGCGCGGAGAGCAGCGTGCGCAGTTTCGTCGAGGTCTCGGCCAACTCGTCCTCCGGGACGGACCCCGCCACGATGCCGCCGCCGGCGAACGCGCGGGCCCGCAGACCGTCGGCACTGATCTCGGCGCAGCGGATGGCGACCATCCAGTCGCCGTCTCCGTTCGCGTCGCACCAGCCAACGGCCCCGGCGTAGAAGCCCCGGTCCTCCTCGACCTCCCGGATGGCCGCCAGCGCGGCCGGGGTCGGCGTGCCGCACACGGCCGGGGTCGGGTGCACCGCCAGCGCGAGGTCGAGCGCCGACCCGCCGCGGTCGTCGAGCACGCCGTCGATCGGTGTGCCCAGGTGCCACACGTCGGGGGTGCCGAGCAGGCCGGGCTCCGGCGCGACCGTCAACTCGCGGCAGAACGGGCCCAGACGCTCGCGCAGCCACTCGACGACGAACGCGTGCTCGTGCCGGTTCTTCGCCGAGGCGAGCAATCGCGCGGCCTCCTGCTCGTCGGCCTCGGGTTCGCTGTGCCGGGGCGCGGATCCGGCGAGCGGCCAGCAGCGCACCCGGCGACCGTGGCGGCGGATCAGCACCTCGGGGCTCGAGCCGACCAGGGTGCGCCCGGCCCAGTCGCCGCCGGCGGCGGACAGGTCCACGCCGAAGCCGTTGCCGCCCGGGTCCTGACTGATCAGCCGGGCCAGGAGTGCGTGCGGGGAGATCGGGTCGTCGGCGGCGAGCAGCACCGACCGGGCGGCGACGACCTTGTCGACGGCGCCGCTGCGCACCCGCTCGATGAGTGCCGTCACTCGTTCGAGATGTTCTGCGGCACTGGGGAGTTCACCGACCAGGCGAACTTCGGGAAGGGGCGGGAGCGGGTCGGTCCGCCACGGACCGGACAGTCGCGCGACGGTTTCGGGGACCGTCAGTGCGGCCGGGTGGTGCGGATCGAACGGCAGTGCACCGACGATCATCGGTGCGCCGTCGGCCAGTGCGCGGCGGGCCTGCGCGGGGTCGTCGTACCGGTCGCGGACCCCGGAGGTGCACAGCGTCGACTTCGACCGCGACAGCAGGAAACCGCCGGGTGTCAGGCCCACCGCGTCGGCCTCGGCGGATACCCGGCGGTCGCGAGTGGCGGTGCCACCTCCGGTCGTCGAATCCATTCCCCCATGATGCACGCCCGCAGGGGGCGGCCCGCACCGCGCTCGGGGTGTTCATCGGGATGCCTTCTCCGAGCGAGCGCGCCCGCGGGCCGCCTCATGTGGCTGTTCGCCCGGCTACTTGCCCGGCGGGACGATCAGGACCGGGCGGTGGCTGTGGCGAAGAACATGGTCGGCGGTGCTGGACTGCAGCAACGACCGCAGGCCGGTGGTGCCGCGGGTGCCGGTGACGATGATGTCCGCCTCCAGCTCGTCGGCCAGCGCCACGATGGTGGTCCAGATGGTGGTGCCGGTCTCGACGCAGCGGGCCTCGGCGGCCAGCCCGGCCTTCTTGGCGAGCTCGAGCCCCTCCTCGCACACCGACTTGGCATCGACGTGGGCGATGTCGTCCTGGTCCTCCTCGGGAAGCCAGTCCGGCTGCATCATCCCGGACAGTCCCGAGATCCTGGCGGCCTGCCGGACCATCGGCTCCCACACGGTGAGTACGACGGCTCGCTTGGCGCTGAGGAATCGCCCTGCGTACTCGACCGCCCGTTGCGAGTTCTCGGACCCGTCGTACGCGATCAGCACGAGGTCGCACGGTGTCGTCGACATCTGGTCATCACCCCCGTCGGGCCGGCTCTGTGGACCCGACGCTACTCCACCGGAAGGGCTTTCGGGTCGCACCGAGTCGGCGGTGTCGTCACCGGACAACGCCAGGTCGGAGGGCGTCTCGGCGGGGTGGCCTAACCTGGGGGCGGGCCGACTCGTGGCCCGTGCGAGCGAGGATGGTGTGCCGTTGACGAGCATGGTCGACAAGGTGCTGGGCGTCGGTGGACCGCTCGTCCTGCTGGTGGTGGGACTGCTGGTGTTCGCCGAGGACGCATTGTTCTTCGGCTTCGTCATCCCCGGTGAGACCGCGGCGGTGCTCGGCGGAGTGGTCGCCGCGCGGGGCCATGTGCTGCTCCCGGCGATCCTGGCCGTCGTGGTCGTCGCCGCCATCCTCGGTGACTCGGTCGGATTCGAGGTCGGACGCAAATTCGGCCCGCGGCTGATGCAGATGCGCGTGCTCGAGCGCCGCCGCAAGCGGTTGGACGACGCGCAGGACTTCCTCCGGCGACGTGGCGGCTGGGCGGTGTTCCTGGGCCGGTTCGTGGCGTTCTTCCGCGCGGTCATGCCGGCGCTGGCGGGCACCGCGCAGATGCCCTACCGGCGCTTCCTCGCCTTCAACGCGCTCGGCGGGGCCGTCTGGGGTGTCGCGTTCGTGCTGCTCGGGTATCTGGCAGGGAACTCCTACGCGGCAGTGGAGAAGACGGCCGGGCGCGGGGTCGCGATCGGGGTGGCGGCGGTCGTGGTGGTCGCGCTGGTGGTGTGGCGCATCCGCGAACACCGGGCCGGCAAGTCCCGGCAGGGCGAGCAGGACGGGGAGGCCGGGGCCGGAGTGGACGGTTTCGGCGAGCCCGGGCAGGCCGGCGACCGCCCCGATCCGGCCGGCGCGCCCGCGGTGGCGGCGGACGAGAAGGGCCCGCGGCGCGATGACTCCTGGTGAACGGTGCCGCGGCGGTATCCTTACTTGCAAGTAAGTTCTGGCGGGGGTGATCACAGGCGACGGAGGAACCATGGCGGAGCGCAGCAAGCGGCTACCCCGGGCGGTGCGTGAGCAGCAGATGCTCGACGCGGCGGTCGAGGTGTTTTCCCGCAGCGGCTTCCATGACACCTCCATGGACTCGATCGCCAAGCAGGCGGAGATCTCCAAGCCGATGCTGTATCTGTACTACGGCTCGAAGGACGAACTGTTCGCCGCGTGCATCCACCGGGAGAGCCGGCGGTTCATCGACGCGGTGGCCTCGGGGAGCGATCCGAAGCTCACGCCCAAGGAACAGCTGCGCACGATCATCGTGGCGATCCTCGGCTTCGTCTCGGAACATCGCCAGTCCTGGCGGGTGCTCTATCGCGAGGCGACCGCGGACAGTTCCTTCGCCAAGGAGGTCTTCGCCAACCGGGGCCGGATCGTCGAGATGGTCGCCACGCTGCTGCGGTCGAGCACCCGCGACCCCGAGCCGGGGCAGGACTTCGACCTGATGGCCACGGCACTGGTCGGGGCGGGCGAGGCGGTGGCGAACCGCGTCGCCGAGCAGGAGCTCGACGCCGATGCCGCGGCCGATCTGCTGGTGAACCTCGGCTGGCGCGGTCTGGCCGGGCCGCGCCGCGAGCACCACGACGACGAGGTGTCGGACTCGGCGTGAGGTGCGGGCCCGATGCCTGCGGGCGGCTGCATGACGAAGGGGCGCATCGGTTCCGGCGGAACCGATGCGCCCCTTGAGTTTTCTTCTTCTACCGCGCGGCGATCGTCGCGGTCAGGTGCGGGTACAGCTTCTTCGGGTGGCGCAGGCTGACCTCCCAGTTGCCGTCGCCGTCACCGGTCACGTACTCGTTGACCTTGGCGGGCAACAGGACCGGCTTGCCGAAGCGGACGTCGTAGTCGACCGCGTCGGGAAGACGTCCCTCGAGTGCGCCGAGAGCGGCTGCGGCGCTCCACATGCCGTGCGCGATGGTGCGCGGGAAGCCGAACGCCTTGGCGCCCAGGTTCGACATGTGGATCGGGTTCCGGTCGCCGGACACCGCGGCGTAGCGGTGGATCCGGTTCGCGTCGACCGACAGCGTGGTCACCGGGGCCGGCAGCACCGGCTCCTCGACGGGTGCCTTCTCCTTGGCCTCGGACGGTCCGCCGCCCAGCTTGAGGAAGGTGCTGGTCTGGCGCCACACCAGCTCACGACCGACGTTGAGCTCGCTGACCAGGTCGACCTGCGTGCCCTTGCGGTGCTCGCGCAGGTTCTCCGCGTGCACGCGCAGGTCCAGCGGCTCGATCACCGACACCGGCCGCAGCGACTCGATCCGGTTCTGCACGTGCACCATTCCCATGGCCGGCAGCGGGAAGTCCCGCGCCACCAGCAGTTTCATCACGCTGGGAAAAGCGAGCACGAACCCGTAGGTCAGCGGCAGCGTGTCGCCGAGGCGAAGCCCGCACACCTGGTTGTAGGCGGCGAGGTTCGCGACGTCGACCCGCAGTCCCTCCAGGGTGAGGGTGCGGTCGGGCACGGCGGTCGCGCCGCCGCCCAGCGGCAGCATGCCCACGGCGGCGCGGGCGTAGTTGCCGAGCATCCCGGGCTGGTCGTGCTGGCGCACGACGTCGGAGGTCATCACGCCCCCAACAGCGACTGGCCGCACACGCGCACGACGTTGCCGGTGACCGCCGACGACGCGGGGCTCGCGAAGAACGCGACGGTCTCGGCGACATCGACGGTCTGGCCGCCCTGCAACATCGAGTTCATCCGGCGACCGGCCTCGCGGGTGGCGAACGGGATCGCCGCGGTCATCTGGGTCTCGATGAAGCCCGGCGCGACCGCGTTGATCGTGATGCCCTTCTTGGCCAGCTCCGGCGCCTCGGCGTCGACCATGCCGATGACGCCGGCCTTCGAGGTGCCGTAGTTGGTCTGGCCGCGGTTGCCCGCGATGCCGGCGATCGAGGAGACGTCGATGACCCGGCCGCCCTCGTTGAGCGTGCCGGTCTCGACGAGCTTCTCGGTGATCCGCTGCGGCGCGAGCAGGTTCACGCCGATCACGGCGTTCCAGCGGCCGGCGTCCATGTTCGCGAGGGTCTTGTCGCGGGTGATGCCCGCGTTGTGCACCACGATGTCCAGGCCGCCGTCGTGGCGGGAGGCGACGTGGTCGGCGATCACCTGGCCGGCGTCGGCCGAGGTGACGTCGAGCGCCAGCGCGGTGCCGCCGACCTTGTTGGCGGTCGCGGACAGCGACTCGCCCGCCGCCGGGATGTCCGCGCAGATCACGTGCGCGCCGTCGCGCGAGAGCACCTCGGCGATCGTGGCGCCGATGCCGCGGGCCGCGCCGGTGACCAGTGCGACCTTGCCGTCGAGCGGCTTGTCCCAGTCGGCGGGGGCGGCGGCGTCCTTGTCGTCGACGCGGATGACCTGGGCGTCGACGTAGGTGGACTTGGCCGACAGCAGGAACCGCAGGGTCGAGGCCAGACCCGAGGCGTCCGCGCCGGCCTTGGGGGAGACGTACACCAGCTGGCAGGTGGCGCCGCGCTTGATCTCCTTGCCGACGCTGCGGGTGAAGCCCTCGAGCGCGCGCTGGGCGATCCGCTCGTCGATGGAGCTGGTCAGCTCGGGGGTGGTGCCCAGCACCACGACCCGCGCGCACGCGGTCAGGTTGCGGATCAGCGGCTGGAAGAAGTCGAAGAGCTGCTCGAGCTGCTCGACGTCGAGGATGCCGGTCGCGTCGAACACCAGCGCGCCGTACTTCTTCGAGTCCTCGGTCAGCGTGTAGTCGGCGAGCAGTGCGCGCAGCGGCTCGACCAGCCGGCCGCTGCCGCCGATGCGAACGGGACCGTTCAGGGCCGGTTCGCCCTTGCGGTAGCGGCGCAGCTGCTCGGGCTGGGGGAGACCGACCTTGCTCGCGATGAACGAACCGGGACCGGAGGACACCAGCTGCGAGTACAGATCAGAGGAGGCATTGCCAGACACGAGGTCACCTTCTTGTGTGTCGCTGTGGACCATGGACTTGTCGGAGCACCTTGCCGGGGCACACGAAGCCGTCGCACCCGCACATGGAGCTGTCGCACCCCGCGAGGCGCCGGCACCGCCGGTTCCGCGGAGGGGTGTCGACAGCTAACTTACTCATGAGTAAGAATAGCGGGTAGTGGCAATACCCCTACGAGCGTTTTCGGGAGAGCACGTGGCAACCAGTCCGAAACCCACCCCTGCGAAGTCCGCCCCGGCCAAGGCCGACGTGAAGTGCGCGCCTGCGAAGGCGGCGCCCGCCAAGCCCGCTCCGGCCAAGACGGCGCCTGCGAAGCCCGCCGCAGCGAAGCCGGCCGCGACGAAGGCCGCGCCCGCCAAGGCTGCGGCGACCCCGGCCGCTCCCGCGCAGACCGCTCCCGTGCAGACTGCGCCGGTGCAGGCGGAGGCCAAGGGTGCAGGGTCCGGCCGCGCCGCCCGCCGGGTGGCGGTGCTCGGCGGCAACCGCATCCCGTTCGCCCGGTCGGACAAGGCCTACGCGCACGCGTCGAACCAGGACATGTTCACCGCCGCCCTCGAGGGGCTGGTCAGCCGGTTCAACCTGCAGGGCGAGCAGCTGGGCATGGTCGCCGGCGGCGCGGTGCTCAAGCACAGCCGCGACTTCAACCTCATCCGTGAGTCGGTGCTCGGCAGCCACCTCAGCGCGTACACCCCGGCGTTCGACCTGCAGCAGGCCTGCGGTACCGGCCTGCAGTCGATCGTCGCGGTCGCCGACGCCATCGCCGCCGGTCGCATCGAATCCGGTGCCGCGGGCGGCACCGACACCACCAGCGACGCCCCGATCGGCGTGGGCAACGACCTGCGCGAGTTCCTGCTGTCGCTGAACCGCGCCAAGACCACCACCGACCGGATCAAGCTTCTCGGCAGCGCGCGTCCGTCGATGCTGGGCCTGGAGATCCCGAAGAACGGCGAGCCGCGCACCGGCCTGTCGATGGGCGACCACCAGGCGCTGACCACCAAGGAGTTCGGCATCACCCGCGAGGCTCAGGACGAGCTCGCCGCCGAGAGCCACCAGAAGATGGCCGCCGCCTACGACCGCGGGTTCTTCGACGACCTGGTCACCCCGTACCTGGGTCTGACCCGCGACGACAACCTGCGTCCCGGTTCGAAGGTCGAGAAGCTGGCCACGCTCAAGCCGGTGTTCGGCGCGCGCGGCGAGGACGCCGACAAGGCCACGATGACCGCGGGCAACTCGACCCCGTTGACCGACGGAGCGTCGGTGGCGCTGCTGGCCAGCGAGCAGTGGGCCGCCGAGCGCAACCTCGAGCCGCTGGCCTACCTGGTCGACTCCGAGACCGCTGCCGTGGACTTCGTGCACGGTCATGACGGGCGCACCCCGGACGGTCTGCTGATGGCCCCGACCTACGCGGTGCCGCGACTGCTCGAGCGCAACGGACTCACGTTGCAGGACTTCGACTTCTACGAGATTCACGAGGCGTTCGCCTCGCAGGTGCTGTGCACGCTCGCCGCGTGGGAGTCCGACGAGTACTGCAAGCAGCGCCTGGGCCTGGACAAGGCGCTCGGGTCGATCGACCGCAGCAAGCTCAACGTCAACGGGTCCTCCCTCGCGGCCGGCCACCCGTTCGCTGCCACCGGCGCGCGCATCGTCGCCACGCTGGCGAAGATGCTGAAGGAGAAGGCGTCCGACGGACAGGGCACCGTACGGGGCCTGATCTCGATCTGCGCGGCAGGCGGACAGGGCGTCACCGCGATTCTGGAGCGCTGAGTCCGGACCGCCGAAAGGGTCCGCGCGCCCAGACATTCGAGTGTCGGGGTGCGCGGACCCTTTGTCTGTCGCGGTGTTCGCCCGGGGAAGGGTGTGTCGTTGCGCACCAAGAGTTTTCAGTGTTCGCACACTTCCAACTGTGCGCAGCCTCCCCATTGTGCACACACTTTCAACTGTTCGAACACTTTGAACTGTGCGAACTCTGTCCGGCGGCCGAGAGTGCTTCCGCCGGCTCACCCGGCCCGGACATGAGAACGCCCCGGCCGGGTGAGCCGGGGCGTTCTCGCGAGGGTGTGCCTACTTGCTGGAGCCGAAGCCGCCCAGCAGGTTCGACAGGCTGCCGGTGCCGCCGCCGGTGCCCGGGGTTCCCGGGGTGCCGCCGCCGGTGCCCGGGGCGACCGACACCGACACCTGGTCGGACGAGGAGGTGACGGTTCCGTTGCCGGAGAACTCGGCGGTCAGGGTGCGCTGGCCGGAGGTGGCCGGGGTCCAGTTCGTCGAGGCGGTGCCGTCGGCGCCGACCTGGCCGGTGCCGATGACGGTGTCGCCGTCCTTGAAGGTCACGGTGCCGCCGGCGTTCGCGGGCGAGACCTTCGCGCTGACCGTGGTGGCCTTGCCGACCTGCGCGCCGGACAGCCCGTTAAGCGTCGTCGTCGAGGGGGTCGACTCGGCGGGCTTGTCGGCCACGGCGACCGTGACCGGACCGCCGGTGGACGCGTTGACGCCGTCGCGGCCCGAGAACTCGGCGGTGATGGCGTGGTCACCCGCGGTGGCCGGGGTCCAGTTGTAGCTCGCCTTGCCGTCGGCGCCGACCGGTGCGCTCGCGATGGTGGCCGCGCCGTCCTTGAAGGTCACGGTGCCGCCCGCGCCCGCCGGGGTGACCGTCGCGGCCAGCGTGCTGGCCTTGCCGACCTGGGCGCCCGCGACGGCGCCGACCGCGACCGTGGAGTTCACGTTCGCCTGGGTCGCGTTGACGTTCTGCACCGCCGACTGGGAGCCCGTGGCATATCCGGTGTCGGGGAACTTGGCCTGCAGCGAGTGGGCGCCCTTCACGGTCGGGGTCCACTGGAAGCTCGCCTTGCCGGAACCGTCCAGGGCGCCCGAGCCGATCTTCGTGCCGGCGTCGTAGAAGTCGACAGGGTCACCCGACCGGCCGCCGGTGACGGTCGCGGACAGCGTGCTGGCCTGCCCGACCTGGACGTTCTGCACCGCGGCGAGCGCGGTGGTGCTGGCGGACTTCGAAGCGTTGATCGTCGGACCCTTGTCCTGATACACGCCGCTGCCCAGTCCGCCGCCGTAGTGCATCGTCGTCATGAGGTCGGTGCCCAGCTGGCAGGTGGGCTGGACGACGAACTGCATCGAGATCGTGCGCTTGGCGCCCCAGCTGCCACCCAGTCCGGGCACCGCCCACGAGGTCAGGTTGGGGGAATCGACGGTCACCGAGGCTTGGCTGCCCGGGGCCGCCGGAGTCTCGGTGACCTTGGCGATCGCGCCGCCCTCCCACTTCGCGCTGCCCGGGACGTAGCTCAGGCAGCCGTCGTGTAGGTCCTTGTAGTTGTAGATGTCCTCGACCGACCACTTCCTCTGGAAGGCCGTGCTGATCGTGATCGTGTCGCCCACGTGCGGTGTGGCGTTGTCGATCGTGCGGGTGAACTGGGAGTTGCCGTCCGACCAGGTCGTCGGGCTCGCGATCGGCGCGGCCGCCGCGAATCCGGCTCCCACGGTCGCGACCATCCCACCGGCCAGCGCGACCGATCCGGCACCGGCGACCACCCGCCGCAGCACCTTCTTCGACATCCAGATTCCTTTCCAGAGCCGTCGGCGCACTTGCACGACGGGGCTAATCAACAGCGTGATCGCGGCCACGCTACCGAGAACTGGACGATTGGTATGTCGTTCGTTCGGCTGATTGGTACCGACCCCAAAAGGGTTTGTTAACGCTCAGCCCGCGGCGGCGATACACCTGATGTCTCCGCGCTGTAGCCGACCCCCGACCCGGCTGCAGCGCGGAGTACCTGTTTGTCGACAGGTCGATACGCTGGTGGCGAGCCGCGATCCCGAGGAGTACCGATGTCCGACCACCGCCGTCCCAAACTGCGCGCCGGCCTCGTCGCGGCCGCTGCCGTGGCCGTCGGCGCGATCGCCTACGGCGTCGACCTGGCGTTGACCGACGACAAGGTCGCGCGCGGGGTCACCGTGGCCGGTGTGCAGGTCGGCGGGCTCGAGGTCGACGAGGCCGATCGTCGGCTGCGGTCGGTGCTCGACGACCGTGCGCGCACCCCCCTGCCCGTCCGCGCGGGCACCGCGTCGACCGAACTGGTCCCCGCTCGGGCCGGCCTCGCCGTGGACTGGGACGCCACGCTCACCGGGCTCGGCGCCCGGCAGTGGAACCCGTTGACGCGTCTGAGCTCGTTCTTCGGCGAGCGCGAGGTCGAGGTGGTCACCCGGACCGACGAGCGCGCCCTCGCGCGGGCCCTCGACGGACTGGGCAAGCAGATCGACAGCGACCCGGTGGAAGGCGACGTCGTGTTCCGTGGTGCGGAAGCCGTCCCCATCCTGCCCAAGGCGGGGCAACGACTGATCGACGACGCCGCGGCACGGCAGTTGCGTGGATCATGGGCCGAGGGAACTCCCGTAGATCTGCCCGTCGAATCGCTCACCCCGGCCGTCTCGGAGCGCTCGGTGCAGTCGGCGCTCGCGCAGGTCGCGCGCCCTGCGGTCGCGGCCGCGGTCCGCGTGTCCGGCAAGGACGGGGCCGTCGCGACCATCGCCCCCGACCAGATGGGCCGGGTGCTCGATTTCGAGGCGGACCACAGCGGAGATCTGGTGCCGCGGTTCGACACCGAGGCGGCGATCGCCCTGCTGCGACCGCAACTCGCGCGCACCGAGACCACGCCGCGTGATGCGCGCGTCCGCCTGGTGTCCGGCGCCCCGCAGGTGACGCCCCACGCGGACGGCGAGACGATCGACTGGCGAAAGACGCTCGAATTCCTGCCCGAACTCTTCTCCGCCACCGGCACCCGCACCGCCGCAGCGAAGTATGTGACCGCACCGGCGAAGGTGACCACACAGCAGGCGGAGGCGCTCGGCATCGACGAGGTCATCGCCGAGTACACCACCGGCGGGTTCAGCTACGCCTCCGGGGTGAACATCCGGCTGGTCGCAGAGGAGGTCGACGGCGCGGTCGTCGGTCCGGGAGAAACCTTCTCGCTCAACGGATACACCGGACCGCGCGGCCGGTCCGAGGGTTACGTTCCGTCCGGGATCATCAACAACGGTCATGCCGACGAGGCGGTCGGCGGCGGGATCAGCCAGTTCGCCACGACGCTGTACAACGCCGCGTACTTCGCGGGACTCGACGACGTCGAGCACACCGAGCACAGCTACTACATCTCGCGGTATCCGGCGGCGCGCGAGGCGACCGTCTTCGAGGGCGCCATCGACCTGAAGTTCCGCAACCCGAGCCGCACCGGCGTGCTGATCGAGACGATCGGCACCGGATCGGACATCACGGTCCGGTTGTGGGGCACGAAAAACGTTGATGTCGAATCGATCACCGGAGACCGGCACAGCTACACCCAGCCGCGCTCGCTGAGCCTGACCGGCGGGACGTGCAGCCCGTCGAGCGGCGCCCAGGGGTTCACCACCAGCGACACCCGCGTCGTCACCGATCGCGGCACCGGGGCCGAGATCTCCCGGCGCACCAGGACCGTCACCTACGACCCCGCGCCCATCGTCACCTGCAGATAGGCCGACAGGTTCCCGTGTGACAGGCTGATCGCGCCCGCGCGCCGTTGCGCGGGAAGACAGAGGGGAACTTTCGACGATGACCGATCCGATCAATCCGCAGCAGCACGAGGCCCCGGGGTATGGCCTGCCGCAACCGGATTACGGCCACACGACGCAGGGATATGCGCCGCAACCGGTGTACCAGGCGGCCGTCCCGCAGACCGCGATGCCGCCGGTCTCCACGCCGCAGCCCGCCGCTGCGGCCGCGCAGTACGGGATGCTGCCGCCGGTGCCGCCGACCAACGCCGGCTGGGCCGTCGCCGCCGTGGTCTTCTTCTGGCCCTTGGCGTTCTCCGCGTTCACGCACTCGTCCAACGTGTTCCCGCTGTGGTCCCGCGGCGACCATGCGGGCGCGCAGTACGCCTCGGACCGCGCCAAGACCCTGGGCAAGATCTCGCTCGGCCTGTTCTTCGGACTCTGGGCTCTGTTCATCGTCTTCTACGTGATCATCATCGCGGTCGTCGTCGCGAACTCCGGCGGCGACACCTCGACTTACTGATCCACCGCGCGCGGCCTCTCTCGCGGTTCGTCCCCGGGGGAGGTCGCGGCGCCGCGGGACTCAGACCGTCAGGGGCGGGTGCAGGCGCTCGAACGTCCAGCGGCGGTCGCGCCACACCGAGAGTGCGCCGGCCGCCAGCGAGACCAGCAGCAGCCCGCCGAGCACCGCGATGGCGATCCACAGCCGGTTGTCCACCCCGCCGACGGTCAGTTGGCGAAGTCCGTTGACCGCGTACGTCATCGGGTCGACCACGTGCAGGATCTGGAACGGTTTCGCCGTCGTCTGCACCGGATACACGCCGCCCGACGACACCAGCTGCAGCATCAGGAACGCGAGCGTGACGACACGGCCCACCGGGACGCCGAAGATCGCGTTGAACGCCTGGATCAGCGCCAGGTAGGTCAGCGCGATCAGCGCGAGGAATCCGATGGTGCCCCAGGTGTACACGGTGTGCATGCCGACCGCGAACCGCACCACCAGGAACATCACGATGACCTGCGCGATCCCGATCAGGGCCGCAGGCCAGTAGGAGGCCAGCACCACGCGCAGGGCGCCGAGCTTCGCGGAGATCGGCCGGCTCTGCAGTGGCCGCAACAACATCCAGATGATGATGCCGCCGACGAACAGTGCCAGGGGGAGGAAGAACGGCGCGAACCCGGTCCCGAACGTGGCCGCGCGGTGCAGGAAGGTCGAGTCGAGGGCGACCGGACCGCCGATCGTCGACGCCACCTTCTGACGTTGGGAGTCGCTCCAGGTCGGCAGCAGATTGGTACCGGCGGACAGCTTCTGGGCCAGTTCGGTGGAGCCCGCCTTGAGCTTGCCGCTGCCGTCGGTGAGTTGCCCGGTGCCGGCGACCAACTGGTGTCCGCCGTCGCTGAGCTGGCCCAGCCCGCCGCTGAGGGTATGCGCGCCGTCATCGACCTGGCGCCCGCCGTCGCCGAGCTGGACCAGGCCGCTGTGCAGTGCGGAGCCGCCGTCGACCGCCTGTGTCAGTCCGGACCGGAACGGGCTGGACGGGTCGTCGAGCTGGAACGCGAGTTGGCGTGCGCCGTCACGGAGCTGGCCGAGCCGGCCCATCGTGGCCTGATCGAACCCCTGCGAGGTGAGCAGCCGGTGGGCCTCGTCGAGGGCGTGCGCCGCCTGCTGGGAGAGCGGATCGGGATTGGCGTGCATGGCGGCGGCCAGGTTGCCGACGGTCGTCGCGGCCTGGGCCTGCGCGTCGCCGAGCGGCGTGAGCTGGCCGACCAGCTGGTCGACGCCGCCGCTGATCTGCTGCGCCCCGTCGCCCAGTTGCGCCGCGCCGCCGGCCAGCCGGCCGAGTCCGTCGGTCAGCTGCTGCGATCCGGCGGTGGCGGCGTCGATGCCCGCGGACAGCTGGGTGGTGCCGTCGGCAAGCGTGACCGATCCGCTTCGTGCGGTGTCGATTCCGGCGGACAGGGTCTTCGCGCCGTCGGTGAGCTGATGGATACCGCCGTCGAGCTGGCCGGCTCCGGCTGCCAGGGCGCCTGCCCCGTCGGCGGCCTGCTGCAGCCCGCCGCCCGCCGCGCCGAGGCCCACCAGGACCTGGTCGACCGCCTGGGTGCTGATCGTGGTCGAGACGGCGTGGAGCACCTGGTTCATCGCGTTCTGGCCGATGACGCTGCCGAGGTAGTTGTTCGCGTCGTTGAACGTGACCTTGAGCTCGGCCTTCTGCGGGTGCGCGGTGGTCGGCGAGCTGACCGCCTTGCTGAAGTTGGTCGGCAGCTCCACCGAGAAGTAGTAGCGCCCGTGCGCGACGCCGTCGCGGGCCTCCTCGGCGGAGACCTCGCGCCAGCCGAGATCGCCCGACTTGAGCAGCGCGGCGGCGACCTGATCGCCGGCGCGCAGTTCCTGCCCGGAGACCAGCGCACCGCGGTCGTCGTTGACCAGTGCGACGGGGAGCTTCTGAACCTGCCCGAACGGATTCCAGAACGCCCACAGGTACATCGCCCCGTAGAGCAGCGGCATGAAGACGATCGCGACGAGGGCGATCTTCGGCATCTTGCCGCGGCGGAAGCGTTTGAGTTCGGTTCCGATCGAGAACCCGGCAAACATCGGCTAGACCTCGCCTTCGGTGGTCTCGGTGAGGATGGCGTAGCGGTGTGGAGGCGACTGCGGCGCAAGGGGATCGATCGCCGAGACGATGACGGTGGCCTCGAGTGCGAGGTCGGCGAGCCGGTCCAGCAGGGCGCTGCGTTCGGCGTGCGCGCGGACCTGCTCGATGTCGTCGACCAACAGCACCGCCGGTCCGCCGGACCACACGAGGCTGACCTTGAGCAGCAGCCGGTCCAGTTCGGTCAGTTCGTCGAGGTGGGCGTGCAGCGGCGGCAGCGGCAGCGGGCCGAAGACGGGCCGGCACATGGCCTCGAACCGGGTCGCGTCCGCGCGGCGCACGAACTTGTACCAGGGTGTCTCCCAGGCGATCTGCTCGGTGATCACATCCCGGACGATGACGTTGTCGTCGAGATCGTCGATGCCCTCGAAGCCGGCGACGGCGGTGACCTGCCGGATCGAGGCGGGGGTGCGCCGGCCCAGCACGTCCAGCGAACCGGAGACTGGCCGGAACCGCCCGGCGAGCGTGAGCAGCAGGCTGGTGCGCCCCGAACCGGCCGGCCCCTGGATCACGTTGATCACGCCCGGACTGAAGTCCAGGAACAGCGGTCCGAACGCGGCGCCCGCCGGTCCCGCGATCCCGAGTTCCCTGGTGTGCACCGAGATCGGTGTGATCGGCTCCGTCGCATCGGATTCGGACACTGTGCCCCTTTTCCTCGCCGCGCTCCCGACTTCTCGGTCGATCCTATGGCCGGGCGTCGTCCCTGTCCGGGGATGACTGTGGCCCGGTGAGTGAACTCACCGGGCCACAGGTCACTGCGCGATCCGTCAGAACGCGGCTTCGTCGATCTCCATGATGTCGGTGTCGAGGTTCTCGACGATCTTCCGCGTGGCGGTCATCTCGGGGAGGATGTTCCGGGCGAAGAACTGCGCCACGGCGACCTTGCCCTCGTAGAACGCCTTGTCCTTGTCGGCCGGGCCCTCGTCGAGCGCCTTGAGGGCGATCTCGGCCTGGGTCAGCAGCTGCCAGCCGATCAGCAGGTCGCCGAAGGCCATCAGGAAGCGGACCGAACCCAGTCCGACCTTGTACAGCTCGGTCGGGTTCTCCTGGGCGCCCATCAGCCAGCCGGTGAGCTGGGTGACGATGCCCTGCACGTCCTCGAGCGCGGTCGCCAGCAGCGTGCGCTCGCCCTTGAGACGGCCGTTGCCCGCCTCGCGGTCCAGGAAGGACTTGATCTGGCCGGCCACGTGCGCCAGGGCGACGCCGCGGTCACGGGCGATCTTGCGGAAGAAGAAGTCCTGCGCCTGGATGGCGGTGGTGCCCTCGTAGAGCGAGTCGATCTTCGCGTCGCGGATGTACTGCTCGATCGGGTAGTCCTGCAGGAAGCCGGATCCGCCGAAGCACTGCAGCGACTCGGTCAGCTTCGCGTACGCCTGCTCGGAGCCGACACCCTTGACGATCGGCAGCAGCAGGTCGTTGACGCGGAACGCCATCTCCTTGTCGGCGCCGGAGACCTGCAGCGCGACGACGTCGTCCTGGTGCGCGGCGGTGTACAGGTAGATCGCGCGCAGGCCCTCGGCGTACGCCTTCTGGGTCATCAGCGACCGGCGAACGTCCGGGTGGTGGGTGATCGTCACGCGCGGGGCGGACTTGTCGGTCATCTGCGTCAGGTCGGAGCCCTGCACGCGGGTCTTGGCGTACTCGAGCGCGTTCAGGTAGCCGGTCGACAGCGTCGAGATGGCCTTGGTGCCCACCATCATCCGGGCGTGCTCGATGACGTCGAACATCTGCGCGATGCCGTTGTGGACCTCGCCGACCAGGTAGCCGACCGCGGGGGTGCCGTGGCCGCCGAAGGTGAGTTCACAGGTGCACGAGGCCTTCAGGCCCATCTTGTGCTCGACGTTGGTGACGAACACCCCGTTGCGCTCGCCCATCTCGTTCTTCTCGAAGTCGAAGTGGAACTTCGGCACGAAGAACAGCGACAGTCCCTTGGTGCCCGGTCCGGCGCCCTCGGGGCGGGCCAGCACCAGGTGGAAGATGTTCTCGAACAGGTCATCCGAGGTGGCGGAGGTGATGAACCGCTTGACGCCCTCGATGTGCCAGGTGCCGTCGTCCTGCTTGATCGCCTTGGTACGGCCCGCGCCCACGTCCGAACCCGCGTCGGGCTCGGTGAGCACCATCGTTGCGCCCCAACCGCGCTCGACGCAGGTGGCGGCCCACTGCTTCTGCTCGTCGGTGCCGTTCTTGAAGAACACGTCGGCGAACGACGGGCCGGCCTGGTACATGAAGGCGGCGGGCTGCGCGCCCAGCAGCATCTCGGCGATCGACCAGACCACGGTGCGCGGGACCGGGACGCCGCCGATCTCCTCGCTCAGGCCCATGCGGTACCACTCGGCGTCCCACATCGACTTGAAGGACTTCTTGAACGACTCGGGGATCGTCGCCTCGTGGGTCTCCGGATCGAAGACCGGCGGGTTGCGGTCGGCGTCGGCGTACGACTCGCCCAGCGGTCCCTCGGCCAGCCGGGCAACCTCGCTGAGCATGCTCTTGACGGTGTCGGCGTCGAGGTCGCCCCAGGCGCCCTCGCTCAGAGGCTTCTCCAGACCGAGCACCTCGAAGAGGTTGAACTCAAGGTCCCGGACGTTGCTCTTGTAATGGCCCATGTCTTCACTCTCTCGTGACTAGCCGCTTCGGCTGGTTCTACCCGGGTGACATAGCAATCGTAAGGCTACTGGCGGGTAACTTGCACGAGTATTGCGCGGAACCTGGCAGGTTGCAAACATGAGGAATTGCTCAGATCTGCCGGATGGTGTATGTCCGCTCACAGTTCGCGCCCGGGGGTGTCGGCGGTTACCGGGGCCGGATCCGTGCGCGTTGCGGTCATCCGCGCAGGTGCAGGCGGTGCGCAGGGCTGAACGGTGTGCAGATGACCACACGGTGTGCGGATCAGCGGCGCCGGGCGACAACCAGCGCGTCGATGGCGGTGCCGGCCTCGGTCTCGCGCAGATGATCCTTCGCGACGACGATCTCCATCGCCACGGAGTCGTCGGCCCCGCCCAGGTCCGCGACCACGTCTTGCGGGGTGAACAGGATCTGCGCGTCGGGCGGCCCGCCGACCCCCTCGTGCAGGTTGCGCGAATGGTGGCCCAGCATCAGCAGGGTGCCTCCCGGCCGTAGCGCGGCGACCGCCCGGTCCAGCAGGGTCCTGCGCTGTTCGGCCGGCAGGTGGATGAACACGATGAGGATCAGGTCGCGGCCGGTGCCCAGGTCGGCGGCGAGCAGGTCGTCGCACACCCAGTGCAACCGCTCGCGCACCGGCCGCGGATGGTCGGCGACGATCTGCGCGGCCTTGTCGAGCGCGACCTGGGAGAAGTCGATGCCGGTGGTCTCCCAGCCACGGGTGGCGAGCCAGATCGCGTTGCGGCCCTCACCGCAGCCGACGTCGACCGCACTGCCGTGGGGGAGCGACGTCACATATTCGACGACCACGGGGTTCGGCGGCGCGCCCCACACCAGGTCGGACTGCCGGTACCGCTCGTCCCATGCGCTCGCATCCATACCCGCGAGGGTATCGCGGAAGGTTACTTACGCAGCGTCGTGTGCATCAGCATGACGTTGTACCGCGGGAAGTCGGTGGCCAGGAAGTACAGGTTGGGCCCGGACGACCACGGGTGCATGAATCCGCCGTACAGGCCCGGCATGGCATTGGCCGGCACCAGCACCCGCGGCGGGCTCCACGGACCCGTGAGCGACGGCGACTGGCGCAGCACCAGCGACGCGTTCTGCGTGTACATCGCCAGGTACTGGCCGAGGTAGCTGTTGTACTGCACCGACATCTCGCTGACCGGCCCGGGGATGACGACCGCGGCGACCTCGGGCTTGCCCTTGATCCAGTTGTGCCCGTCCCAGTACTCGTAGGCGCCCATGTCGCGGATCTGAGCCTCGGGCACCCGGGCCAGACGGGCGTCGCCCTGGCGCCCCTCGGGGGTGCCGAACTCGTAGACGTAGCCGCCGTCCTTCACGAACGAACTCATCTGGAAGTTCGCGAACGGGCCCGAGTTGGGCCGGTCGAGGCGGCCGTCGAGTTGCCAGTTCTCGCCGTTGTCGGTGGAGTAGGCGAGCATCGACCGGTTGGTCTGCCATTCGCCGGGCGCGCCCCACAACCGCACCGACATCATCCGCATGTACTGCACGCCGTTCACCGCGACGCCCGCGGTGGGGACGACGGTGTTCTCGATGCCCGGGATCTTGCGACTGTGGATCAGTTCCTTGGAGTGACCGGGCCGGTCCTCGGGCGAGGAGGCGATGGTCATGCCGGCCGCGAGGTTGTGGTCGTTGCTGCGGAACAACACGTTCGACCGCCAGTCGCCGATGCCGTCGTGCAGCATGCCGTCCAGGCCGAAACCGAACGTGTCGCCGAACGCCGTGAGCACCTGCCCGGCGCCGTTGTCCCACATGATCCCGAGGTCGGTCCCCAGCACGTTGAACCGCTGGGTGGTGTTGTTCGGGCTCTCCAGTCCGGTGAAATACGAGATGACCTGGGCGTCCGACGGCGCGGTGAACTGGGGCAGCCCCAGCGGCATCCCGTTGATGATCGGGATCGGGTTGATCCCGTAGGGATCTGCCGACGCGGTGGTGGCGCCCATACCGACTACGGTGATCGTCGCGGCAGCCACCGCCGAGAGCAGAACGCTTCCAACTCGTTTCACCGGTTCACCCATCTGTCGATCAGACATACGAATTCCGTTGAATCGCCAGATTCAAGATCGCCCAAGATGGTAACAAAGCCGCGACCTGTGTCACATTCGGTTCGCGTCGAATGCCAGCTCACAGCGAACGCTCATCGCGGTCACAGCCCCCTGACGGTCCGTCATCCCCATATGTTTCCCCCGATTCGTGCCTGTTCGCGCACGCTGTCGGCCGTGGCTGGGTAGGAATGAGGTGTGGCGCCGCCGGACCCCCGACACCGGCGGCGTCACGCCCCGAAACTCCTTGACACTGCTCTGAACTGGCTCATACCGTCGAGGGGACCGGCTGCCCACACGTAGGAGGGGCGGGGGTATGGCGCGGATCGGTGTATTGAGCATCTCGGACGGTCGCGACTTCGTGCACCGGCAGACCGAGGAGTTCATCGCGGATGCCGAATGCCGTCTGGTCGAGGCGCTGCGCGGCGCGGGGCACGAGGTCCTCACCGCGCCGTCGGCGATCACGAGCAACCGCGAGGCCGTCCGGCACGGTCGTGAGCTCGCCGACGCGCATCCCGACCTGACCGTGTTGCACTACGCGGTATGGGCGTTTCCTCAGTTCACGATGATGACGGCCGAGGCGATCGGCGGCCCGATGCTGCTGTTCGGCAGCATCGACCCGGTCCAGCCCGGCATGGTGGGCATGCTCGCGGCCGGCGGGGCGCTGGATCAGATCGGGCGACGCCACTGGCGGGCCTGGGGCGCGGTCGACGACGTGCTCGTCGCGACGATCGGCCGGTATGCGACAGCGGCGCGGACGGTGGGGTCGCTGCGCGGGCAGACGTTCGGGCGCATCGGCGGCCGCCCGATGGGCATGAACACCACCGTCGCCAACACCGATCAGTGGCAGCGGCGGTTCGGCATCGACGTCGAGGAGATCGACCAGTGGGAGCTGGTGCTGCGCTCCGAGCGGGTGCCGGGCGCCCAGGCGCGCGCCGGCCGGGAATGGTTCGAGCGCCTCGCCGCCGGCGTCCACTACGACGGCTGCGCGCTGACCCCGGACCTGCTCGAGCGGCAGATCCGCTCGTATGTCGCGATGCGGGAACTGATCACCGAACGCGGACTGGATTTCTGCGGTATCAAGGGGCAGCCGGAGCTGACCGACAACTTCGCGACGATGGACGTCACCGAGGCGCTGCTCAACGATCCCTACGATTTCGAGGGTCCGAAGGCGCCGGTGGTGTGTGCGACCGAGGCGGACATGGACGGCGCGCTGACCATGCAGATCCTGCAGTCGGTCGGCGGCGGTGTGCCGGCGCTCTTCGCCGATGTCCGCCACTTCCACGCCGACCGTGGCATCTGGGATCTGTGCAACTCCGGCCAGCACGCCACCTGGTTCGCCGCGCGCAGCGACGACCCGGCCGAGAACCTGAGACTGGTCCACCTGCACCCCGAGGTGTTCTTCTTCCCGGCCGGTGGCGCCTCGATCCAGCATTTCGCCGCGCCCGGCGAGATGACGTTCGCGCGACTGACCCGACTGAGCGGCACCTACCGGCTCCAGCTGACCCGCGGCGATTTCGAACGCTACGACGACGAGACGAACGCCGAACTGGCCCGGCAGTCCACACCGGAGTGGCCGCACGCCTTCGCACGCTGGGACGCCCCGGCCGACCGGTTCCTCGCCCGCTTCGGCGCCAACCACGTCCACGCGGTGCCCGGCGACCGGCGCGCCACCCTGCGTGCGGCCGCGGAGCTGCTGGACATCGAGGTGGAAGATCTGGGCGAGCCGCCCAGCCCCGGCGCGGGCCGCTGACCGGGGCCCGGCATGGACGATCTGTGGCTGGGCATCGACATCGGCACCTCGGCGTCAAAGGGTGTCGTGGTCGACCGGTCGGGGACGATCCTCGCGAGCTCCCGACGCGGTCACGGCACGTCGTCGCCGCGGCCCGGCTGGTTCGAGCAGGACGCGGAAACGGTGTGGTGGCACGACTTCCGTGAACTGAGCGCCGAACTGGTAGCGGCCACACCCGGCCGGCCCGCGGCGGTCGCGGTCAGCGGCCTGGGGCCGTGCCTGCTGCCGGTCGACGCAGACGGTCGTGCGTTGCGCCCGGCGATCCTGTACGGCATCGACACCCGCGCGACCGCGGAGATCGCCGCGCTCGAGGCCGAACTGGGCACGGAGCGCATCCTCGCGCGCGCGGGATCGATGCTGACCGGCCAGGCGGTGGGCCCGAAGCTGCTGTGGCTGCGCAACGACGAACCCGAGGTGTACCGGCGGACGGCGATGGTGTTCTCCGCGGCGAGCTACCTCGTGTACCGGCTCACCGGCGAGTACGTGCTCGACCACCACACCGCCAGCCAGTGGACACCGCTCTACGGCCTGGACGGGCAGTGCTGGAACACGCGATGGGCCGAGTCGATCGCGCCCGGACTGTCCCTGCCCGCGTTGCGCTGGGCGTCGGAGGTCGTCGGCTCGGTGACCGAGCAGGCGGCGACGGAAACAGGCCTGCCGCAGGGTATTCCGGTGACGGCCGGGACGGTCGACGCGTGGGCGGAGGCAGCGAGCGTCGGAGTGCGCCGCCCCGGCGAGGTGATGGTCATGTACGGCACCACGATGTTCCTCGTCGAGGCGACCGCACGGGCCGCGCGCCACCGGGGACTGTGGAGCACGGCCGGGCTGTGGCCGGGCAGTCACACGCTGGCCGCGGGCATGGCGACCTCCGGCTCGCTCACCGAGTGGCTCGCCGCGCTGACCGGGGCGGCGGTCGCCGACCTCACGGTGGAGGCGGCGCAGTCGCCGCCGGGCGCGCACGGCCTGCTGATGCTGCCGTATTTCGCGGGCGAGCGGACGCCGCTGTTCGACCCGTGGGCCAGGGGAGCGGTGCTCGGCCTGACGCTCGCTCACCACCGCGGCGACCTCTATCGGGCTGCCTTGGAGGCCACCGCATTCGGGGTCCGGCACAACCTCGATGCGATGAGCGAGGCCACCGGCGGCGCGGACCGGGCGCTGACCGCCGTCGGCGGCGGCACCACCGGCGGACTGTGGCCGCAGATCGTCTCGGACGTGACCGGACTGTCGCAGCGACTGCCGGCCCAGACCGTCGGCGCGTGCCTGGGCGACGCGCTGCTGGGGGCCATGGCGACCGGGCGCGAACCTGACATCGACCGGTGGAACCCGACCGCCTCCGTCGTCGCACCCGACCACTCGACCCGCGGCCTCTACGACGCGCGCTATGCAGACTATCGCGAGTTCTACAGTGCCACGGCCGATATCGCGCACCGCCTCGCCGCGGCGCAGTTGCGGGGTGCCCGATGACCGCGCTGCGCCTGTCGCCCACCGGCGCGACGGCCCGCCGGGTCTACGGCCTCGGTGCACTGGCCGGCGTGCTCTTCGGCTACGACAACGGGATCATCGCCGCGGCCATCTTGTTCATCCCGCGCGACCTGCCGCTGACGCCGCTGCAGAAGGGCATGGTCGTCAGCGCCACCGTGGTCGGCGCGATGGCCGGTTCCCTGGCCGGCGGGCCCGCCGCAGACCGCTTGGGGCGCAAGCGGATCCTGATGGTCGCCGGGGCGGTCTTCGCCGCCGGCGCGCTGGGTGCGGGCCTCGCGTCGACCGTCGAGGTGCTGGTCGGCTTCCGCTTCGTGCTCGGCATCGCGATCGGCATCGCATCGGTGCTCGCACCGATCTACCTCGCGGAGATGGCCCCGGCCCGCGACCGCGGCGTGATCACCTCGTTGAACCAGTGCACGATCATCGTCGGCACCGCGCTGGCCGGAGCGATCGGCTTCGGGTTGGCGTTCACCGGCGCCTGGCGCGCGATGCTGTTGATCGCGGTCGCGCCGGCGGTCGCGCTGATCGTCGGGTTGATCGGCGCGCCGGACACCCCGCGCTCGCTGATCCGGCGCGGTCACCGGGCAGAGGGCCGGGCCGTGCTCGAACGGCTGCGACCCGACGAGGCCGGCGCGGAGTTCGCCGAGATCGAGGCCTTCGAGCGCGAGCAGCCGACCGGCCCCGTGCGGGTGCGGTTGTCCGACCCGTGGGTCCGCCGGCTGGTCATGCTGGGCACGCTGCTGGCGATCTTCCAGCAGATCACCGGCATCAACGCGGTCGTCTACTACGCGCCGACCGTGCTGACCGACTTCGGCCTGTCCGACCGGACCGCGCTGCTGTTCGGCTTCCTCAACGGCCTGCTCAACGTGGTCACCATCGTGGTGGTGCTGCGCTCGAGGGTCGTCGACCGGCGCGGTCGCAAGCCGGTCCTGCTGGCCGGACTGATCGGCATGTCGGTCGCACTGTGTGCGCTGGGCGCGGCGGCGTGCGGCCTGCCGACCGGCTCGGTGGCGCTGCTGGTCATCGCGATCGCCGCGTTCGTGCTGTTCACCAACACCTTCTCGGCCACCTGGGGGCCGGTGCTGTGGGTGGTGCTGGCCGAGATCTTCCCGCTGGCGATCCGCGGCACGGCGATGGCCGTCGTCATCGTGTTCACCTGGCTGACCGACTTCTCCGTCTCGCTGACGTTTCCGGTGTTCACCGACCTGGTCGGGGCGGGGCCGGTCTTCTTCGCCTACGCGGCGGCCGGGGTGGTGATCTTCCCGATCGTCTGGTGGGTGGTGCCGGAGACCAAGGGGCGCAGTCTCGAATCCCTCGAACACGAGTTCCACAGTGGTCGTGGCCGATTGAGGAGGAACAGATGACGAGCCGTTACGGACCGCACGGGTCCAGCCTGCGCGACCTGCCACGTCTGCGCGACAGCCGCCGGCACCGCGCGTCGAGTTGGGACCGCACCGGCGGCAACGACGACCGGGTCACGCTCGCGCCGGGCAGGGCCGTGGTGCTCGCCGACATCGCGGGCGCCGGCGCGATCAACCACCTCTGGGTGACGGTCGCGAACGAACGGATGAACCGCGACCCGTGGATGCGCGAGCCCGACCACCTGCGACGGCTGGTGCTGCGCGCCTACTGGGACGGCGAGGAACAGCCGAGCATCGCGGTGCCGCTCGGCGACTTCTTCGGCGTCGGCCACGGACGGACCACCAACTTCGTGTCGGCGCCGCTGCAGATGAGCCCCGAGGACGGCAAGGGATTCAACTGCTTCTTCCACATGCCGTTCGGCGACGGCGCCCGGCTGGAGATCGCCAGCGAGCTGACCGACGAGCAGGTGTACGTGTACTACTACGTCGACTACGAGTCCTTCGACGCGCTCGAGGACGGATTGGGCCGGTTCCACGCGCAGTGGCGGCGCAACAACCCGTGCGCCGGGGCGGACCAGGACGGTGAGATGAATGACGAATACCTGCTCACCGGAACGAATCTCGACGGCAGGGACAACTATACGATCCTCGAGGCCACCGGGCGCGGCCACTACGTCGGCTGCGTGCTGAGCATCCGCAACCTGCGCGAGACCGACCAGTGGAACTGGTACGGCGAGGGCGACGACATGATCTTCATCGACTCCGACGACTGGCCGCCGACGCTGCACGGCACCGGCACCGAGGACTACTTCAACACCGCCTGGTGCCCGACCCAGAGCTATCACGCGCCGTATCACGGGATCACGCTGCCCGGCGGCGACAACTGGAGCGGGCAGATCGGCCTGTACCGCTTCCACATCGAGGACCCGATCACCTTCGAGCGGTCGATCCGCGTGAGCATCGAACACGGCCACGCGAACAAACGCAGCGACGACTACTCGTCGGTGGCGTACTGGTATCAGCAGGAGCCGCACGCACCGTTCACGCTCGACCCGGTCGACGCGCGGCTACCGCGGGGGTGAGCGCATGGCACAGGGCCGCATGAGTCGCCGGATGTTCGGTCGGCTCGCGGCCCTGTCCGGGGCCGGGCTGGCACTGGTGGGACGACCGGGAATCGCTCGGGCGGCGACGGATCCACGGGAACACGAGCGGTGGTTCCTCGAACCGGACAGCGCCTTCTTCGCGACCGCCGCCGTCGAGTACGCGGCCGGTTGCTGGGCGCTGAGCACCGGCGACCTGTGGCCGTCGTGCTGGGCCGACGACGACCAGATATACGCGGCCAACGGTGACGGCATGGGCTTCGGGCTGATGCGCCCCGCGGACCTGGTGGTCAACCGGATCGCCGGAACCCCGGAGCAGGGCCTGCGCGGCACCCGGTTGGCCGACAGTGACGCGGTCGCGCAGATCTATGCCGACCCCGCCGAGTACAACCGCAAACCCACCGGCATCGCCGCGGTCGACGGCGACGGCGACGGCCGCGACGAGCTGTACCTGGCGGTGCAGGACCTGCGGTTCACCCCGGCGGAGGAGGCCTTCAACGACGCCCCGAACGCCGCGATCTGCCGGTCCGACGACCACGGGCGGCACTGGCGCATCCCGGACACCCCGATGTTCGACGACCACGTGTTCACCACGATCATGTTCCTCGATTTCGGCAAGAGTCAGCAGCATGCGCGGGTGCTCGGCCCGGAGGGCTCCGGGTATCTGTACGCCTATGGGCTGGACGGCAATTGGCGCGGCTCCTACAGCGACACCGTGCCGGACCCCACCTGCCTGTACCTGGCGCGCGTGCCGCGGTCGACGGTCCAGCAGCGCGAGACCTGGCAGTTCTTCGCCGGGCTGGACCAGTCGGGTGCGCCGCGGTGGAGCGCGGAGCTGTCCGACCGGGTGGCGGTGCTCACCGACGGCCGGATCGTCTATCCGAGGCTGCTGCACGACAACGGGCCGAAGAAGCTGAGCGTGCTCTCGCAGGGCGGCGTCGTCTACAACGCGCCGCTACGCCGCTACCTGTACACGTCCTGGACCGAATACACCTTCCAGTTCTACGAGGCGCCGACCCCGTGGGGCCCGTGGCGACTGTTCCTGACCCACGACGCCGGCGGCTACCCCTGGTACGGCCGGCCGCTGCTCACCGAACTGATCCCGTCGCCGTTCGGCCACCCCATCCCTCAGACCCTGAACCAGGCCCTCGACCTGCACTGTCCCGGGCCGAAGAACGGCGGCTACGGGTGCACCATCCCGTCGAAGTTCATCGGCGATGACGGCACCGAGATGTGGGTGCAGTCCAACTGGTTCGTCGGCGACGGGTGCGGGGCGCCGAACTACTCGTACTCGCTGCGCCGACTGCGCGTCGCGCAGAGCGCCGAGACCGAGGCGACGAATCCGTCGGACTCGCAAGCGGATCTGGCGCGGGTGCCGGGAACTGTGCCCGTGCAGAAGAGCGCGCACTACGGCCACGGCGACTGGTACTCCGCGGGGAGGACGGATCGGAGCGAGGACAGTTTCGACAACTCGCCCAAGACCGTCGACTTCTGGGGCTACACCTGGGACCGCGAGTATCGACTGGACCGACTGGTGTACACGACCGGAGACATGTTCGACGACGGAGGCTGGTTCGCCGCGGACCTGACGGTGCAGGTGCGTCGGTCGGGGCGGTGGCAGACGGTGTCCGGGACGCGTGTCGAACCGCGGTACCCCTATGTGCGCGTGGGTAAGCGGGTCACCTACACCTGGACCTTCTCGACGACCGTCGGCGACGGCATCAGAATCCACGGGACGCCCGGCGGAAGCGGGCACTTCACCTCGATCGCCGCGCTGGCGGTCCACCACGACGGAGTGCGGACGCAGTGAGGAGGGGAGCATGAGACGAGCCGAGTCGGTGCCGCTGGCCGGTCCGTTCACCCGCATCTACGACCCGGGTGAAGGCCTCCCTGACGCGTGGTACATCAACGACCACAGCCTGATCCGCGACTACTCGGGATCCTGGCACCTGTTCGGGATCACCCACCGGGAACCGGCCGCCCCCGAGGACGAGCGGGTGTTCGCGCACGCCACCGCCCCCGAACTGCACGGCCCGTGGACCCGGCGACCGCCGTGCCTGACCGCCGACCCCGACTACGGCGAGACGCACCTGTGGGCGCCGCACGTGATCGCGCACGAGGGCGTGTACCTGATGGTGTATGCGGGCGGCGGGTACGAACCCGACAGTGCCGCAATCAACCTGGCGTACTCGACGGATCTGGTCGAGTGGACGCGCCGCGGGGACGGTCCGCTGTTCCGCGACGGCTACGAGGCGCGCGACCCGATGCTGCTGTGGGTCGACGACCGGTGGGTGCTGTATTACTGCGCCACCGAGGACCCCGCCGGTGGACATCACGTCGTGGCGTACCGCACCAGCGTCGACCTCGAGCACTGGAGCGGCCGGCGCATCGCCTTTCGCAGCAGCCGGGCCGGGACCGTCGGCGGCGACACGGAGTCGCCGTTCGTGGTCCGGCACGGCCGCCACTTCTACCTGTTCGTCGGTCCGTGCGGGGCGTACGCGGACGCCGAGGACGGATACACGTGCACCGCCGTCTACCGAAGCGACAGCGCCTACCGGTTCACCCCCGCCGACATCGTCTCCCGGGTACCGGCGCATGCCGCGGAAGTGGTGCACGCCGAGGGTAAGTCGTGGATCACCCACGCGGGGTGGGCGCAGGGCGGGGTGCACCTGGCCCGGCTGAACTGGTCGGCCGGGCTGTCCGTGTGACGCGCAGTCGCGTGGGTGGGGTACTGCCGCCTCAGCGGAACATCGTGACGGCGGCCTTGGCTAGCACCTTCGGGTCCTTCTCGTAGTGGTGCATCTTGGTGAGTTTGTCGTCGTCGATGCCGAGGAAGTGGTACACGGCGATCTGGGCGCACCGCACCGAATACTGCTCGGTGAACACCATGTCGAAGGGGATCTCGGCGAACTGGCTGATGAACGCCAGGTTCTTCGAGTGCTTCGGCACCACCAGTGGCCGGTCGCCGACCGCGCGACGGTTGAAAAGCGAGCTGGCATAAGGCATGTAGGCGGGAAGCACGTTCACCACCGTGGACAAGATCTGGTCGCGTTTGGCGGCCAGCGCGCCGGTGGTGTCGAGGCGCTCGAGGTGGCCGAGTGTCTCGATCAGCATGTCGCGACCGGTCATCTCCATGACCTGCTTGTCGACGAAGTCGCCGTTCTTGCGCGGGAACAGGAAGTAGCCCCAGAAGACGGCCTCGTTCTCCTTCTGCGCGTGATAGTGCGGCTGGTGGTGGACGACCAGCGAGAGCATCGCGTCGGAGTCGATGATCGTGTTGAGCGCGTTCCCGGGTTCCTGCTTGGTGATCCGCGAGATCTCGTTGATCAGGTCGTGGGTGTTGTTGGTGACTGTGAAGCTCATCCACTCGCTCTGGGCGCGGTCGCCGAAGAACTTGTCCGGGTGCCCCAGGTCGTAGAAGTGCTCGGTCGCCTGCTTCCACAGCAGCGCGCTGGGGGCATAGCGCATGTCCTCGACGATCGCGGTGTCCAGGTCACCGATCGACGAGCTGTCGGTGATGCTGCCGTTGGTGTCGAAGACGAGGTCGTCCTCGTCGACCTCGATGCTCCCGGTCTCGCCGGTGCGGACGTTCTCGTACTTGAGCCCGGTGACGACGATCTCGTCGCGCATGGCGGTGTCCTTGAACTCGAACTCGGTGACCTTGAGTTCGTTGACGAACTTCACGCCCTGGGCTGTCAGGTGGTTGCGCATCGGCATGATGATGGACTCGTACTGGTTGTACGGCGACCGGGTGACACCGGCGAGGGTGTTGATCCGGCTGAACTCCAGGATCATCCGGTTCATGTAGCGGCGCAGTTCCATGGCCGACAGGCTCGGCTTGAACGCGAACGTGGTCTGCCACATGTACCAGAAGTTGGTGGTGAACATGTGCGGGCTGTCCTCGAACCACTGCTCGATGCTGATGTCGTCGAGTTCGCGCTCCTTGGACTCGGGCAGCGTCATCAGCTTCGTGAGCAGGTAGCGGTCCTTGTTGTCGAACTGCATGTGCTTGTAGTCGAGCTCGTCGCCCTTGTCGCGGATCCCGCCTGTCGAGTCGATCAGCCGGGCGATGTCGTGGGTGGGGTGCGCGTGGTCGAAGTCGAGGATCTCCTGAGTGACCGACTTGTCCGGATTGTCCAGTGAAGGAACGGAGCCCAGGACGTCCCAGATGTTCTCGTAGGTCTCCTCGTTGAGCATGCGGCCGCCGCGGTTGAGGAAGCCGCGGTCGTTGCTCAGTTCGGTGTAGCCGTACTGGTTCTGGAAGGTCGCCGCGGACTCGCCGTCGTTCGCGCCGTGCATGTCCAGGCCCATGATGGTGATGTCATCGCCGGCCCATTTGCCGTCGCGGATCAGGTAGATCGCCGACGCGAGATTACCGATGCCGGCGCCGATCATGTAGGCCTTGTGACTCATGTCCAGAACTCCAGTCCGTGTCGATGTACATACGGGCACCGCAGTGGGTGGCCGGGGGTCTCGAACCTGTGAAGCTCCTTCGAGCATATGAGGCCGCCGGAGGTTTCGCTCGGTGGCCGATGCGCCTACCCGCCACAAGTGCCTATCGGACGTTTGGTATCAATATTGACTGTTGACCTGCGGCGCCACAAGGAGAATGCGTGTCCATTCGTACGAGATCTTTGATCGCCAGCGCCACCACCGGACTCGCACTGTTGGCCGGTGGCGTTGCCACCCAGTCGGCTCAGGCGGCGCCGATCGTGACGCAGGCGTCGTGCGGCGTGGACTCGTACGCCAACACCTACGGCGATTGCGTGCACAGTCCGGATGGCGATTCCGGTGGTGCGACGGCACGGTGCAATGACGGTACGTACTCCCACAGCCGGTCCCGCTCGGGAACGTGCTCTGGCCACGATGGTGTCGCGTCGTGGATGTCCGGTGACCCGACTGCCGGGTCGTCGGAGCTCGTGGGTACAGCGTTGGTCGGCAGTGCTGTGGTCGGTAGCTCGGCCATCCTTCCACTTGCAATGCCGCTGCTGTTCCTGGGTTCGGCTGCCTTACAGTCGATCTGACCCCGGCGGACCGAACTCAGCCGGCGGACCGCTCCCACGTCACGGTCAGCTCGTCTCGCTCGCCGAATCGGACCAGATGGCGCGCGATGACGTCCTCGAGTCGGGCCAGTTCGTCGATGTCGTCGCTGTCGATGCGCAGGTGCAGCGCGCCCTCGGCGGCAGTCACCGTGGCCCGGCCGGTGTCCAGGTCGATCCAGCCGGTCCCGGATTCGGGTGACCATTCGCCGCCGTGTCTGCGGCCGAGATGCGAGACGAGTTGCTTGCCATAGCGTCCGGGTCGGTCGGTGCGCACGATGGCGGTGGTCACGCTGTCGTCGGTCATGTCACTCCTGATGCCGCTTCTTGGGTTCGGAATCATCATCACTCGACCGGCTGTGGGTGCGCTGTAGATCGGATGCGGCTCGGACCCGCCGGGCGGCCCACAGCGCCGGCACCGTCAGCAGCCCGGCCAGCGTCAGCACCAACGCGGTCTCGGTGAGCTGGAACCGCCAGTAGCGACTGTCGCGGTGATAGCGGACCTCGTAGTGGTCGGCGCCCTGTGCCCGCAGACAGTCGTCGAAGGCCTGCGCCCGGTGCCGGGAGTCGGTGGACGCGAGCATCCCTGAACAGGCGCTGTACCGGACATCGACCGTCCGGCCCTGCGCGTCGGCGTAGCCGCCGCCGATGACCCACCCGCCGTCATGGTCGAGCTGGTCGCCCCACCCGGACCACTCGTAGCGGTCGGCGGCGTTCAGCGCCTGCCGTTCGGTCAGTGCGGGTGCGTAGTGGGGGCGGATCGCCAGCGGCAGCGCGATCAGCACGATCGGCATCACGATGAGCGTCAACATAATCGGGAGAACGGTGCGGCGCAGCAACAGGGCGAGGGTGGAGCCGACCATCAGTGCGAGGAAGGTGTACCCGCCGGTCACGAGGCCGGAGATCTCGAACTGCGGATACTCCAGGCGCGGTGCGTCGTAGTCACGGATCGGTCTGGTCGAGTCGGGCCGCGCCCAGCCCAGCGCCAGGCCGAGCGCGGTCATCGCGAGCGAGATCGGCACGAACACCGTCAGCACCCGAGCGAGGTACCAGGCTCGGAAGCTCGGTGTCGAGGAGTGGTCGACCCGCCGCCGGGAGAAGGTGGTCACGCCCACGACGGCGCCGAGCAGCACCGGCAACACCAGTGCGAGGATGCCGGTGAGTGTCAGCGCGGTCTCCGGGCGGCAGCCGCCGCGGCCGTCGTACCAGCGCGAACACATGCCGCCGAAGTCGGTCCGGGCGCCGGACCGTCGGGCAAAGATCCCGGCGACCACGGCGACCGCGACCAACACGCCGATCGCAGACAACGCCGCGACGACCGTGGTGCGGCATTGCCTCCAGGCGGCTCCGATCTGGGCGAGGGCGGGCCGCGGCACTGCGGGCGGGTCGAGATCGGTCATCGGGCTCCCATCGGGGGTGAGGCTGTCCGGCAACGATTTCAATAGATCGACAGGTGGGCAAGCCGTGCGGGCGGTCCGGCGATTCGCGTCCGCGGGCCCCGTGCCCCGCCCTACCGTGGCAGGGGTGAACGCCCCACCCGCAGGTGATGTCTCGTCGACGATGGCCGCAGCACAGGCCGAGGACCACAAGCTGCGCAAGGAACTCGGGTTCTGGTCGCTGGTCGCGGCCGGGGTCGGCAGCGTCATCGGCTCGGGCTGGCTGTTCTCGACCATGTACGCCGCGCAATCGGCCGGTCCGGCGGCGCTGATCTCGTGGGTCATCGCCGGCGCGCTCATGCTGATGATCGCGCTGGTCTTCGCGGAACTGGGCATAGTCCGGCCGGAGTCCGGGGGACTGGTCCGCTACCCGCTGTACAGCAACGGCCGGCTCGCTGCGAGCATCATCGGCTGGGCGATGTGGTTGTCGTATGTGGCGAATCCGCCGAGCGAGGCGTCGGCGGTCGTGCAGTACGCGTCGAGCTGGTGGCCGGGCGTCTACGACGCGCACACCAGTGACCTCACCGTGCTGGGCAGGGTGGTCGCGGTCGTGCTGATGGCGGTGTTCGTCGCGTTGAACTACTACGGCGTCAAGTGGTTCGCCCGATCTAACAACATCGTCACCGCGGTCAAGGTGTGCATCCCGATCATCACGGTGATCCTGTTGCTGGCCAGCGGATTCGGCGCGAACAGCAGCGCGGGCGGGCTGCCGGAGAACATCGGCCGATACGGTTTCGCGCCCTACGGGATCACCGCCTCGCTCGGTGCGATCGCGTCCGGCGGCCTCATCTACGCCTACACGGGGTTCCGCAACATCGTGGAACTGTCCGGCGAGGCGCGCAACGCCCGGCGTGACATCCCCCGGGCCATCATCTTCACGATCGTGTTCAGCATTCTGCTGTATCTGGGGCTGCAACTCGGCTACCTCGGCGCGCTGCCCGGCACCGAACTCGCCAAGGCCGCCGGCTGGCACGGGGTCAACCTGAACTCGCCGTTCGCCGACATCGCGACCATGCTCGGCTTCACCTGGCTGTCCTGGCTGCTGATCGCCGACTCGTCGATCTCGCCGTCGGGATCGGGCATCGTCTACACGGCGGCGAACGCGCGCAACGTGTTCGGGCTGGCGAAAAACGGATTCTTCCCCTCGCTGGTCATGCGGGTCAGCGAGCGCACCGGGGTTCCGGGCATCGCCATGCTGCTCAACTTCGCCGTCGGCGTGCTGTTCCTGGTGGCGCTGCCCAGCTGGCACAGCATCGTCGAGGTGCTCAGTGCGCTGGTCGCGCTGACATTCTCGATCGGTTCGGTGTCGCTGATGGTGTTCCGCAACGTCGGACTCGGCAACGCGCGGTCCCGGCTGCCGGGGATGCGGGTGATCGCGCCCGCGGCCTTCGCCGTCTCCTCGCTGGTGATCTTCTGGCAGGACTGGGGCACGCTGTGGAAGACGACGATCCCGCTGGCGATCGGACTGGCATGGTTCGTGGTCAGCTTCGCGCGCGGCGACCGGAACTCCGGTGACCTGGCCGGTGGGGCGTGGCTCGTCGTGTACATCGTGTTCGTCTACGGCGTCGCCGCATTCGGCAACTACGGTGGGCGCGCGGACATTCCGCAACCGTGGGACTCGGTGATCGTCGCGGTCGGCGCGCTGACGATGTACTTCTGGGCGGTGCGGGCCGGCACCGGATACCTGCGTGGGCAGCGGGAATTGTTGGCCACGTTGGGGAACGATGCAGTGTCGCCGTAACACCGCCGGAAGGCGGCCTGGGTCATCCCGCCACTCCGCAGCGAGGGTCGGTCACTCGAAGATGTCGCGGCGGACGCGGCCCGGTGGGATCTGCGGGTCGACGAACCACTCGCGGCCCAGGACGAGAGCGAATGCGCGAGGTGGCACCCGGCGCAGCACGGCGGACCAGACCGGGAGCCCGGCGGTCTGTGAACGGTGGGCGAGCAGTGCGTCGCGTTTCTGCCGCGCGAACCGGCGGACATCGATCCGGTGGGTGATGGTCGCTCGTGGGGCATACGCGGTCCGGACGACATCGGGTTCGTAGGGTGGCGGCAGACGTAGCAGGCGGGCGAGGTTGCCGGCCCGGAGCAGTGCTTCGCGCGGCATCGTCACCTCCAACACGCGTGGCGTTCCGGCGAGTTCGGCGGCGCGTTTGCCGACGTGATGGACCTGCACGTGATCGCGGTGACCGTAGCCTCCGTTGCGCTGATAGCCGAGAAGTAACTCGGCGTCCTCCTCGCGAAGGATCTCGGCGAGTCGTTGCGCCGCCTCCTCGACGTCGGCCCGGGCGAACCGGGTACGACCTGGCGGGTCCGGCGGGAACACCGGGCCGTAGCCGCTGTCGGCGTAGCCGAGGCATGCGACCCGATGTACCCCGAGAAGGTTTGCGCTTGCCTGCAATTCGTCCAGCCTTACGGGGTCGTCGTCGTGGACCCGGCCATCGGTCGCCACCACGACGACCACCCGCTGCCCGGCCGCCGCTGCGCGTGCCAGGGTGCCGCCGGTCAGGATCACCTCGTCATCGGGGTGGGCGTGGAAGGCGACCACGGTGGCCACGGATGCGTCCCGCCCCTCAGCGGACCGTCGCGCGGCCGGTGACGACCGGCAGGTCGGCGAGCGTGGCGATACCCGGCGCGGCGGCGACCACCCTCGGTACCGCATTGGTCACCGGCATCGCCGTGTAGATCATGCCCAGGCCCATGAAGCCGTCCTCGTCCCAGCCGTCGTGCGGCAGGCAGTGGATTGTGGTGCGCATGTTCGGCACCCCGAACACCTGGATGTCGTGGCCGTGCTTGAGCGGCTTGGGCGGGGTGACGTGGCCGCCCATCGTCCAGTTGAAGCCGACGCTGATCAGGTTCTTCTCGCCCACCCACCCGCGGTGATAGCCGTAGACGCCGGCGACGGTGCCGGCCGGGATGGTCATGAAGCCGAGGTCGCTGTCACCGGTCGCCGCGGTGAAGGTGACGTCGAAGTCGATCCGGTCGAGGGTGGCGCACAGCGCGTCGGCCATCATCGCGACCGATTCTGCGAACACCTCGCTCTCGCGGCGTACGCTCGCCGCGAGTCCCGGTGTGTCCGGGTCCTGCGCGAAGCCCATCGCCCGCTGGGTGTCGGCCGACGCATAGGTCGAGCAGTCGACGGATTCGGTGATGCGGATGTGGTCGACACGCTCGCAAGAGGCGCTGAGCGCGAGTCCGACGGTGTTGGTCATGCCGGGGTGAGCGCCGCTGCCGAAGATCGTCGACTGTCCGCGCTTGCAGGCGTCGGCGACCCGCGCTCGCTCGGCCGGGTCGAGCTTGGTGCCGTTGATCCAGCCGGCCGAGGTGCACACGTTGATGCCCGACTCGAGCAACCGGACCAGCTCGTCGGTCGACGACCACAGCGGGTTGTAGACGCAGGCGTCGGGATCGAGCGCAATCAGCGCGTCGATGTCGTTCGTGGCGAGCACGCCGGACGGTGCGATCGCGCCGGTCCGCGGGAAGACGGCCAGGTCGGCGGCGTCGACGCCGACCTTGTCCGCGCCGTGCGCGTAGACGCCTACCAACTCCATGTCGTCGCGGCCGAGGATGGCGTGCAGCGAACGGCGGCCGATGTTGCCGGTGGTCCACTGGATGACGCGGAGCGGTCGGTCGGTCATGTGACTCCCGGTGAGCGTGCGGCCTGCGGATTTTCCACATCGAACCACGGGGCAATCGCAAGACAAGAACGTGTTCTCGTGCGCGTTCCGTTGGGCGAACGTGGGTGAATCGCTGCTCACGGGTTCCGTTATTCTTTCCGGGTCGCCGGAGGCCAGGGAGGACGCGTTGCCAGGGTCGAAGTGGTTGCTGGTCGAGACGCTGGGCGGCGAGCCGTCGATCGTCGGCTGGGGCAACGCTCCACAGGAGTTCGAATCGCTCACGGCGTTCCGGCGCACGGTCGGGTCGACCCCGATGGTGATCGCGGCGCGCGTCATCGTCGAGATGCTCAGCGACGAGAATCCCCGCGAGATCGACAGCATCGATAACGGGCACCGGGTGATCGCACGCCCGCTGCCGGGTACCGACGGGCAGGTCCAGGGCCTGCAGCTGTGGATCGGGCTGCCCGACGAGCCGGTGCCGCCGCGGCCGCCGGCGGGGGCGTGGGTCTTCGACGTCACTGCGGGGACCGCCTCCGGATCCGACGACCTGTTCGACCTCTACGGGACGGCGCCCGAACGGCGTCGCGGCGAGACCGCGCTGGCGGGGGCATTCACTCGGCTGCTCGTGAACTCCGACCACGGCGAGGCGCTGGCGAAGATCGTCGCGGCCGGCCCGGGCGCCGAGCATCAGGCGGTGTGGACGGTCTCCCGCGACGACGGACAGCGCCGGGCGGCACACTTCTCGTGCCGCATCTTCGAGGAGGAGACCGAGGCCGGCGGCCACGAGCACCACCTGCTGCGCGGCATCACCCACGACATCGGGCCTGCGGAGGACGTTCCGCCCGAGCCGGTCCCCGTCGTCCTCGAATGCCGGGTGCTGGAGGCCACCGCCGGACCCGGTGAATTCCGCGCGGTGCTCAATCCCCGCACGCTGCGGATGATCCGGTGGATCGACGACCCGATGCCCGGGGTCGCCTGGGAGAACAACGACGGCGAGCCCGAGGCGGCGATCCATCCCGACGACCTGCCGACGGCCCGCCGCATGCTCCGGTCGCTGATCCAGGTGCACGGCGACAGCACCGGTTCGGTCCGGGTGCGACGGCTGGACGGCGGCTGGCAGCCGCTGGCGGTGCGGCTGGGCCTGATGCCGTTGACCACGCACACGATGGCGACGCTGGTGACCATGCGGGCGCTGGACTGAGCTGCTCGGGACCCGGCGGTGACTCCTAGCGTCGCCACCACTGGCCGAGCGGCAGCCCGGTGCTGCCGTCGTCGTGCGGCCTGACCGCCAGCACTTGGTGCAACTGGACGTGATTGCGGTCGAAGCCGAGCCGGCCACCGGCGAGCATGAGGCTCCACACCCGCGCGGTACCCTCGCCGACCTCGTCGACCGCGGCATCCCAGTTGCCGGCGAGATTCTCGGCCCAGTCGCGCAGCGTCATCGCGTAGTGCGGGCGCAGGTTCTCCTCGTGCAGCACCTCGAGGCCGGCGTTCTGCACCTCGGTGATGATCCGGCCCGAGCCGGTCAGTTCGCCGTCGGGGAACAGGTAGCGGTCCATCAGAGCCTGCCCGCGGCGGCGGGCGTTGTTGACCGGGCGCGTCACACAGTGGTTGAGCATGCGCCCGCCCGGGCGCAGCTTGTCGTGGAAGAACCCGAAATAGGTGGGGTACTGGCCGATTCCGATGTGCTCGGTCATGCCCATCGAGGAGATCGCGTCGAATCCGGATTCGGGGACGTCGCGGTAGTCGGAGAACCGGACCTGCGCCAGATCGCCGAGCCCCTCGTCCTCGATGGCGCGCTGCGCCCACGTGGCCTGCTCGGCGGCCAGCGTCACCCCCAGCACCCGGACGCCGCGGCGGGCCGCATAGCGGACCATGGTGCCCCAGCCGCACCCGATGTCGAGCAGGCGGTCGCCGGGCTGCAGGCCCAGTTTGTCGAACACCAGCCGGTGCTTCTCTTCCTGCGCCTCCTCGAGCGAGGCGTCGGCGGTGGGGTAGACCGCGCACGTGTACGTCATCGACGGGCCCAGCATCAGCCGGTAGAAGTCGCCGGACACGTCGTAGTGGTGGTGGATCGCGTTGGCGTCGCGCAGTTTCGAGTGGCGCAGTCCCGCCGCGATGCGGCGCCACGTAGGCCGTGCCTCCTGCGGCGGCGGCGCGACCGGGCGCAGCACGCCGGGGCCCAGCGAGCGGACCACGCCGGCCAGCACACCGATCGGCGGACGGCGGAAGTTGCGCTTCTCGATCATCGCCTTGAGCAGCGGATACGGATCTCCCGGGCGCACCCCCGTGGCCTCGATGTCACCGGAGATGTAGGCGCGGGCCAGGCCGAGCTCGCCGGGCGCGGTCGCCAGGTAGCTGACGGCGCGTGGGGTCCCCAGGTGCAGGCCCACCGGGGCATCGGCCGGACCGGTGGCGCTGCCGTCGTAGGCGGTGAAGCGCACCGGCAGGTGCCCGTCGGAGAAGGCCTCGATGACCTGCGCCAACGTCAGCTTGGTGCCGGCGCCGGCGTTGTTCGCCGTGCGTGGCGCGTTGAGGGTCATCGCGGTGGGCCCCTTCGGTCGTTCGGCTTGACAACAAAAAACTAGCCGAAGGGTGTGACAGGGGCGACACCGGCGGAGTGCAGCGCGCCGGGCTCAGTGGGTCGAGAGCAGGACCGCGCTGGGTGCGCCGACGTTCAGCCGGTAGTGCCCGTCCGTGGCGGTGGCCTGCTCGGACGACCGCGGCGTGAACGATCCGTCCGCGCCGACCGTGGCGCCGGCGAACTCGGTGCCGGTGGTCGCCTCGGGCGCGGCCGCCGTCAGTCGTTCGACCGACGCGGACCTGCCGTTGCCGCCGACGATCTCGACGTCGACAGTGCCGTGGAACGCGCGGTCCTTGTCGTCGACCGCGACCTTCACCGTGCCGTCGGGCATCCGCACCGCGAAGGCCGTGACGTTCGCCTTGCCGGACTGCACCGTGACCGGCAGGATCGCGCCCCCGGCCAGTCGGCTGACCAGCAGTGCGCCGTAGTAGTTGGGGTTCGCCTGCAGAGCGCCGGTGCGCTGGGCGGCGGTGTCGGGGAAGCAGATCAGCGAGTAACTCCCGCAGTCGTCGATCTGGGTGTGCAGATCGGCGCCGGCAATGCCCTCCCGGGCCGCGGTCAGCAGGTAGTCGACGGTCCACAGCGCTCCGCCGAATGAGTTGGTGACGCCGGGAAGCCCCTCGGCGGCAATCGAATTGGTTTCCGACAGCCGCGGCTGCATGCCGGCCCGGTCGGCCGTCGCGACGAGGGAGCGGATGAAGGTGGTCTGCTTGTCGGCGGTCGCCCGCGACAGCAGCCCGCTGATCGTCGGCATACCGCCGACGAGATCGGCGCTGCCCGAGGACGATCCGACCCGCTGCGCGAGCCGTTCGGTGTTGACGTAGGGGTAGTAGTGCTGGTTGAGGAATCCGCCCTTCGATCCGAACGCGGCGGTGTAGGCGTCGAGCCAGGGGGTGACGGCGTTCTGCAGCACGGAGTCGATCTGCGGATTGCCGACCGCGCCGCCGGCGGTGTCGGGACCGGCGACCGGAACGGTCGGGTCCGCCGCGTGGATCGCCTGCCGGTAGGCGCGGGCGTCGGAGACGTAGGCCTGCGGGGTGTAGGGGCGGGGCAGGCCGGTCTTCGGGTCGTTCGACACCAGGTAGACGTTGGGTTCGTTGCCGATCTGGATCGAACGCAGCGAGTTGCCGATGCGCTGCTGGGCGGCGGCGACCTGATTGGCAGCGGATGCGGGATCGAAGTGCTTGAGGTTCACGCCCAGGTCGATGCTCCACCCGGTGGACTTGGCGAGGTCGCCGACGCGGGTGAGGTCGTCGGGGGTGATGATCTGCCCCTTGGCCCACGCCGGTGCGGGCTTGGCGGGGTCGGGCATCCAGGCGCTGTTGTCGACCTGGTTCGCGCTGAATCGCAGGTTGCCGTCACCCAGGTTGTGCAGCAGCGCCGAGACGTTGCCCTTGGACGGATCGGTCCACGGGCTGTGCAGCTGGTTGGCCTCGAACGACAGGCCGAGGAAGTTGCGGGGGATGACCCGGCCGGGTGCATTCGCGTCGACTCTGACGGTGACGGTGTCCGGCGCGTCGGCCGCGGCCGAGGTGGTCGCCAGAGCCATCGAGACCGGCAGTGCCGCACACAGTCCCAGGATGGTCGTGCGACAGATTCGCGTCGAACGCTTCACGTGATGCCTCCTCGATGACGACGAACTCGTTCAGCAACTTACTCGCGCCAAACGTTGTCCGACGTGCGCAATGCCGGAGAACGGGCGCGTGTCGGTTCATCCCGGACCACTGGTTGTTCCGCGGCGCTGTCGCTGATCTGGGGACTGGGGTGGGGAGGTCGGCGCGCAGACCGCTCAGTGTCCATGCCTGTGGTCGCGCGTCTGCGTCTGTGCCTTCTCCACGGCGTCGGCGATCGGCAGGAACGCGGTGGGGCCGTGGCCGGGCACGATGGTGCCGGCGTCGAGCACCGCCAGGTTCTCGAGCGCCCCGAGGGTGTCGCCGTGGCCGTGGTCGAACACCTCCGGAAGCAGTTGCGGCCCTCGGATTTTCGACAGCGGATGCGCGGTGATCAGCGCGTCGCCGGTGACGAGGACACCGTGCTGGGGCAGGTGGAAGGCGCTGTGCCCGGACGTGTGCCCGTGTGTCGGCACCGGGACCGGTGCCCCCGGCACGTCGAGTGGGACCCCGTCGGTGAACGCGACCGCGTCGTCGACGGACACCGACTTCGTCGCGCCCACTCGGGCGATGCGCAGCAGCCAGGGCAGCACCCCGCGACGGTGCAGCATCGGCAGGAAATCCTTGGGCGTGGCCTGCTCGAGGTAGTCGCGGCGGGCGTGCGCGACCTCGACCGGATCGGTCAGCACCGGGATGCCGAAGCGGCGGTGGAAGTCGACGAGCGCGCCCATGTGGTCGACGTGCGCATGGGTGAGCAACATCGCGCGCACGTCCTCGGGGCGCCGGCCGAGCGAACGGATGGCGTTCTCGACGGCCGCGACGTCGCCGGGGTAGCCGCCGTCGATCAGCGTCAGGTCGCCGCCGTCGCGCAGGATCACCACGTTCACGTCGGTTCCGGACGCGCGGAACACGTTGGGCGCCACTTCCTCGACGGTCGTCATGGAAGCCATTGTGCGGTACCGCTGCGCGGGATTCACCACATCGGGTCTTGACAACGCACAACCAATTGGTTGTACATTTAGGGCGTGTACGGAGACGATGAGGACCGGGCGGACGCCCTGTTCCATGCGCTCGCCGACCGGACCCGGCGCGACATCATGCGGCGGGTTCTGGCCGGGGAGCGCTCGGTCTCCACGCTCGCGGCGAAGTACGACATGAGCTTCGCCGCGGTGCAGAAGCACGTTGCCGTGCTGGAGAAGGCAGGTCTGCTCACCAAACGTCGCAGTGGGCGCGAGCAGTTGGCCAGCGGGGACGTGGCAGCGGTGCGGTCGGTGGCGTCCATGCTCACCGAACTCGAACAGGTCTGGCGTGGCCGCATCGCACGCATCGACGAACTCATCGCAACCGACCCGAGCCGATCGGGATCGAACCAGGAGGACTGAACCATGCCTGTGACCGACGTTCAGCACGACCTCGACAATCTGACCCTGACCATCACCGCCGACTTCGCCGCTCCGGTGGAACGCATCTGGCAGATCTACGCCGACCCGCGCCAACTCGAGAAGATCTGGGGCCCGCCGATGGTCCCGGCGACCTTCGTCGACCACGCACTGACGCCGGGCGGCCGCATGAACTACTTCATGACCGGGCCGGAGGGCGAGAAGTACTGCGGGTACTGGCAGATCACCGAGGTCGACGAGCCGAGGAGCTTCTCCTTCGTCGACGGCTTCGCCGACGAGGATTTCACGCCGAATCCCGCGATGCCGGTGTCGACGAGCGTCTACACGTTCACCGAACACGACGGCGGCACCCGGGCGGTCTACGTCAGCACCTACGAGTCGGCAGAGGCGCTGCAGCAGGTGCTCGACATGGGCGTGGTCGAGGGAGCGTCGTCGGCGATCAACCAGATCGACGATCTGATCGCCGCCTGATCGGCTCTTGGATGGGCGATCCCGACGGCGGGCAGGTTCCTCCGGGTCCGCCGTCGGGAGAGGATCGGGTCATGTTCTTCACGCTGCCTGCGGGTCCCGACTTCGTGGTCGAGACCGAGGTCAAACACTCACGGTTCATCGCCGCGCTGCGACGTGTCGACGGACCGGTCGCCGCGCAGACCTTCCTCGACGAGCAGCGACGCCGGTATCCCGATGCGCGACATCACTGTTGGGCGTACATCACCGGCGACGAGCCATCGGAGCGGGCCGAACGGTCGGGTGACGACGGCGAACCCGGTGGCACCGCGGGTATCCCGATGCTGCAGGTGCTGCGCGCCCGTGACCTGGTCGGTGTCGCGGTGGTCGTGACGCGGTACTTCGGCGGCATCAAACTCGGCGCCGGCGGGCTGGTGCGCGCGTACTCGGGTGCGGTCGCGGCGGTGGTCGATGAGGCAGGAATGGTCCGTCGCGAACGCCTCGAACTGCTGACGCTCGAGGTCGGCCACGACAGCGCCGGCCGGGTGGAGGCCGACCTGCGCGGTCGCGGGGTGCCCGTCGTCGGCACCTCCTACGACGCGGTCGTCACGCTGACCCTCGCCACGCGGGATCCGGTTGAGCTGGGGGCGCTCGTCGCCGAGGTCACCGCGGGTGCGGGGGAGTTGGTCGCAGCGGGGGTGCGGTGGGTTGATGTGTGATCAGCGGTGTGCGGCGTCGACCGCGGTGGCCATGTCGGTACTCCTGGTGTGGGCGCCTGGTCAGGGGAGGTCCGTGCGGCCGTCCAGGTTGGCGACCATGCGCCGCAGCACGTTGACGGTCGCGACGTAGTCCTCCGTCGGCACGCCCTCTCGTATCGTCTGGTGCGCGGTGGCATTGCGCTCGTGCGCGCGCAGTCGCCCGGCCTCGCCCTCGTCCGTCAGGGTCAGGGTGCCTGCGGTCTCGTCGACGCGCAGCCATCCGCGGCCGACCAGATCGTCGACGACTGCACCGAGATCGGTTCCCGCCTCGGCGAATTCGTCGAGCCGCCGGGCGAGCGTCGTGTAGGTCCAGACTCCGGGTGAGCCGCTCACGTGGTTGAGGATCCACCAGTGCGGCTGGGTCAACTGCTCGACCGCGAGCTGCGCGCGAATGGCTCCGATGATCGTGCGGCCGGCCAGGTCGGTCCAGTACCCCATGGGCTGGGCGGCGATCACGTGATCGGGGTAGTCGATCATGGTCATGTCGTTGTCCTTTCGTGGTGGGGCGGGTGCGGGTCAGTAGATGTCTGGACCAACCGGAAGCGGCCGGTTCGTGTTCCCGGTTCCCGTGATGCGGGCGGGCTCAGGCGGTACGGGCAGCGCTTGCGCGTTCGGCGACCCACACCGCGAAGGTCGTGAGCGCCAACGCGCTGCCGAGGGCGCTCACGCCCGCCCGCCCACCGCGTATCCGGGCGGCGGCTGTCAGTGCCGAACCCGCTGCGCCGCCGAGGAAGAAGGCCGTCATGAATGCGGAGTTCAGCCGGTTGCGGATCTCGGGGGCCAAGGCATAGTTGACGTTCTGTTCAGGACGGACTGCTGTGCGGCGGCGAGCCGGCCGGTCACCGGGGTTGCGATCGTCCCTGCGATCCCGACCGGGACGATGAGAACGATCGCTCCCGCCTACCACTGGTAGTGGTCCCCGACCAGCAGGAAGGTGACGGACGTCCGGGACACCGTTGAACGAGGCGAGCGAGAGCGCCACCGCAACACCGCCACCGCGGTCAGCAGCGCAGGAAAGCGCTCATGCCCAAGATCGTTTCGCGGCGGGCAGGGCTCCACCTGTCATTCGACCAACAGACACGCTCGCCGAAACGCCGAAGGTGTCTATGGTTCCATCGACGCAGAAAGCCCCGGCCAGAACTGCTCTGACCAGGGCTTTCGACTGAGCCGATGACGGGAATCGAACCCGCGTACCTAGCTTGGGAAGCTAGTGTTCTGCCATTGAACTACATCGGCGTGCGCCCGGCGTACCGAGCGCGGACCCGACTGTAGCAGACCGTCGGTGCGCGTCGGTGCACCTGCTCAAGCCGCCGCGCCTGCTCGCGGCGGGTCTAAACGGCCGATCCCGCGCACTTCGCATGCCGCGCATGCACTTCGCATGCCGCTGGGGTCGTGTGAGGTGCACTGGCGGCATGCGAGGTCGGGGGAGGGGCGTGGCGCTGTGTGAGGCCGCGGGGGACAAGCCGGCGGCACGCGAGCGCGCACCCACCCGACCGCCCCCGGGCCGGCACCAGGGCGATAGCCTCACCACGTGCTGCTCTCCGATCGCGACATCCGCTCATCGCTGGCCTCCGGGCGCCTGGGCATCGAGCCGTTCGACGACGCGATGGTGCAGCCGTCCAGCGTCGACGTGCGGCTCGACGGGCTGTTCCGCGTCTTCAACAACACCCGCTACACGCACATCGACCCGGCGCAGCAGCAGGACGAGCTGACCACCCTGGTCGAGCCGGACCCGGGTGAGCCGTTCGTGCTGCACCCCGGCGAGTTCGTGCTCGGCTCGACGCTGGAGATCTGCACGCTGCCCGACGACCTGGCGGGCCGTCTCGAGGGCAAGTCGAGCCTGGGCCGGTTGGGCCTGCTCACGCACTCGACGGCAGGTTTCATCGACCCGGGCTTCTCGGGGCACATCACCCTCGAGCTGTCGAATGTCGCGAACCTGCCGATCACGCTGTGGCCGGGCATGAAGATCGGCCAGCTGTGCCTGCTGCGGCTGACCAGTGCCGCCGAGCACCCGTACGGAAGCGCCGAGGTCGGCTCCAAGTACCAGGGCCAGCGCGGACCCACCCCGTCGAAGGCGTACCTGAACTTCAAGCGCGCCGACATCCGATAACACCGACGTCCGCTAACAGCCGGTCTGCAGCACGGCCTTGACGTACCCGACCGTCTGATACAGATACATATACGTCCAGTAGAAGGCATTGTGCCGGGTCGGGTTCTCGACCATCATCAGCTCGCCCGGAAAGCAGCGCTCGATGATGTACCGCGCCCGCGAGATGTGCGGCGCGAAAGTTACCACGATCACCCGGTTCCAGCCGTGCGCGCGGGCCTGCGCCTCGAGATACCGCGCCTCGCCCCGCGTGGTGCGCGGCGACGGGTCGAAGCACGTCACCTCGAACGAATACTGCGCATTGCACAGCCTGTTCATCAGCTTCGAGTGCGGACCGTACGGATTCGACAGCAGCACCCGCGGCGCATAGCCCTGCCGCGCGAGGTCCAGGCCGAACTCCTCGCGGCCGTCGTGTGCGCCGCCGAGCACCAGGATCGCGTCGGCCGGCCGGGGCCGGTCGTGCTGCGGGGCCACGTACACCGGCCAGCCGGCCGCAGTCACCGCCGCGACCAGCAGCACGACCACGACCAGCACGCGCACGACCCGGGCCACCGCACGATCATAGGTATCGACCGGGTTGCGGTTGCTTGCACAAACGCTGCCGTGTCGGCGCAACGACGTTAAACTTCAGCCCACGCTGAGGGGCACGTCCCGCACGGCGGATGTGCCCGACCCTGTTGATCATTCATGTCTGTGGGGCGGTCGGATGAGCGCGACGTTAGGTGTCTCGATCAGTGGCGACACGGTGCGGATGGCACTGTCGGGTGCGCGGCACCCGGTGGTGACCGGAACCGCCGCGTCCATCCTGCAAACCGGGCCGAACGGTGCGCCGGTGCGGCTCGACATCGACGACGAGATCGAAGAGGTCCCGGGCGGCACCATCGAGGAGGCGGCGGCGGCGACCATCCGGAACGTGCTCGACCGCGAGCTCGCCGACGGGACCGCCATCGGGGTGGTGATGGTCGCCTATCACGACGAGGCGCAGGCCCGGCAGCTCGACTTCGCGCTGCACGCGCAGGGCATCATCGGCTATCACCTCATCCCCAGCACGGTCGCGGCACTGCGCGCGCTCACGGCCTCCCACCAGGTCGGCGACGCGCGGTCGCTGGTGATCTGCCACGTGGACCCGTGGTGGTTCCGCGCCGACGCGGTCTCGGTGGTCGACGGCGCGCCCCTGTCGACCACCCACACGGTGGCGACGGACGTCCTCGCCGTCGACGACACGGACGCGCTGACCGGCATCGGCTATGTCGTCGGAGAGGCGATCGCCGAGGCCGGGCACGACCCGGACCTGGTGGTGCTGATGGGCGAGGGCACCGGCGAGCCCCTCGCCGCGGAGGACATCGAGCGGGAGGTGGCGCTGCCGGTCGTGATCCCGTCCGAACCCGAGATGCTCACCGCGCGCGGCGCCGCACTGCTGGCGCCGCCGACCGTGCTGCACGGGGTCGCCGAGGACCCGATCGCCTCCGCCGAGTTCAGCCCGACCTACAGCGGTCGCAAGCTGCCGCCGTGGGCGAGCCCGGCCGCCGCGGTCGCCGGGATACTGGCGCTGTGCATCGTCGGCGGCGCGCTGGTCGTCGCGCTGGGCTCGTCGGGCGTGTTCAAGTCGAGCAAGTCGGAGGCCGCGGGGGCGACGACCACCGCGTCGGCACCCGCCCCGGCCGGGTCGGAGGCGCCGCCCCCGCCGCCGGTCGCGCCCGCGCCTCCGCCGCCGCCCGCCCCTGGCCCCGCAGTCGCCCCGCAGGCGCCGGTCGACACGTATCAGGCCCCGGTGCAACAGCAGCCCGTCCAGCAGCAGCCCGTCGCGCCGCCGGTCCAGCAGGCCCCGGTTCCCGCCCCAGCCCCGGCCCCGGTGCCCGACACCCCGGACCAGCAGGAGCCTGCCCCCGCGCCCGAACCGGCGCCCGAACAGGCCCCGGCGCCCGAGCAGGCGCCCGCCCCGGCGTTGCCCCCGGCCATCGTCATCCCGGGCCTCCCGCCGATCCAGCTGCCGCGGGTGCCCGGGCTGTAGCAGCACCACCCTCACCGGTCACCGCCGCAGCCCCCCGAATCAAGATCGGCTGCTGCGGTAGCATCCCGCGTGATCAGTTCGCGCAAGGGTGAAAGGTGACCGTCGTCCTCGGCGCCGTCGTGTCCGGCGCACGTGATCGTGACGAAGAGGGAGCTGCATGAGCGCGATCCTGGGGGCGTCGGCGGACATCGGCGCGGTGCGGATGACGCTGGGCTGGGACACCCCCGACGCGCGCGAATGGTTGCCCAGCGCGCTGGAAACCCAATACATCGTGCCCGGCGTCAACACGCCCGCCGGCATGGAGGCGGCCGCCGTCGGCGCGCTGCAGTCGGTGCTCGCCGCGACCCCCGAGGTCGGCACCGTCGTGCTGGCCTGCCAGAGCGAGCTGCAGCGCCGCGGGCTCGAGGACGCGCTGGCCGCGCGGGAGATGGTCGGCGTCCGCATCGTCGGTGTGGTCGAGGCGGTCACCGAGTATCTGCGGGTGACCGGGTGGCTCGAGTCCGTCGACAGCTTCGCGCTGCTGCACGCCGGCTACTCGTCGTCGTCGGTCAGCGCGGTCGACGCGCACACCGGCGCGGTCCTCGCCGCCGCACAGCTCCAGGGCGGGCAGCTGCGGCGGATGAACCGGGACGGCGGGCAGACGGTCGGCGCGGTGATCGCGGACGTTCTCGCCCGCGCCGAGTGGCGCCCGCAGGCGCTGGTGGTGCTCGGTGAGGGGGCGAGCTGGTCGGGGCTGCGCGAGGGGCTCGAGTCGGTCCTGCCGCTGCCCGTGATGACCCCGCCCGCACCCGAACTGGTGCTCGCCCGTGGTGCCGCGCTGCTCGGGATCCCCGAGTCCCCGCCGGTCGAGCAGGACCCGTGGTTCGAGGAGGTTCACGCCCCGGTCCTGGCGCCGGAGCGCCGCAAGGGCCGCCGGCAGTCGTCGGGATTCGGTGTCGTCGCGCTCATGGCCGCCGGCTTCCTGGCCGCGGGCACCGTGTCGGCGATCCTGATGTTCAGCGGCATCATCGGCCAGCGGGAGGTCGGGCACACGTCGCCGATCTCGGCGGAACCGCCGCAGACCCTGGCCACCATCGCCCCGACCGTGAAGCCGGCGCCGACGACCACGAAGAAGCCGCGGCCCACGCCGACCACCACCACGACTGCGCCGCCGACGACGACCACCCCGGACCAGCCCACCTCGACGACACCGCCCCCGCCGCCCCCGCGGCCGGGCCTGCAACTGCCGGCGCTGCCGCGCATCGAACTGCCGCCGCTGCCGACGTTGCCGCCGCTCCAGCTGCCGAAACTGCCGCGCTGACCGCCGGACCGGCACCCCAACCCGCCCTGTGGGTTGTCTGTGAGGTCATGGGGAACGGCCGGTCTGGGCGTAACCCCACCCGTTTTCGGGACGACACTTGCCGGGGAGGGATTCGACGGATCGGAAGGCTGCGTCACAGGTGAGTTCCGGAATCAGGCATCGCGTCAGGGTCAGGGCGTTCGGGGTGGTCACGGCATGGCTGGCGGTCGCGCTGTGCGTGCTGACCGGTTGCACGGTCGGCGGCAGCCCGTCCGGGGGAGGCGAAGCCGGCGCCGCGCCGCCGCAGTCGGCGATCGCGGTGAGCCCGGCCGGTGGGAACGTGGTCAGCCCGACGACACCGATCGTGGTGACCGCGACGTCGGCGACGCTCGGCACCGTCACGGTCACCAACCCGGCCGACGGCAAAACGGTCACCGGGGCGCTGTCACCGGACAAGCGCACCTGGACCTCGAACGAGCCGCTCGGCTACGGCGCCGACTACGCTGTCGTCGCCGACGCGGTGGACGGTTCGGGCAAAACCATCGACACCAACGCCACCGTGCGCACGGTGGCGCCCGACGTGACCACGTATCCGTCGTTCATCCCCGACCCGACCGCCACCGATTCGTGGGGCGTGGGCCAGATCATCGGCGTCTCGTTCGACCACGACGTGACCGACCGCGCGGCCGCGGTCAAGGCGCTGTCTGTGCAGTCGGTGCCGCCGCAGCCGGGCGCCTGGTACTGGATCGACGCGAAGACCGTGCACTACCGGCCGCAGAACTACTGGCAGCCGGGCACGACGATCACCCTCAGCGCGAACATCTACGGCGTGGACCTCGGCGGCGGGGTGTACGGCCGGACCGACCGCACCGCCACGTACAAGATCCACGACTCCTGGATCGCGAAGGCCGACGGCAACACCGATCAGCTGACCATCTTCCACAACGGGGTGCAGGTCAACCAGATGCCGATGAGCCTCGGCTCGCCGGGGCACCCGTCGCACGAGGGACCGCACGTCATCTCCGACAAGCAGAACAGCGTCGTGATGGACTCGTGCAGCTACGGCGTCTGTGCCGGAGCGCCTGGCTACTACAAGGAGACGGTGTACCTCGACGAGCAGATCTCCGCGGACGGCGAATATGTGCACTCGGCGCCGTGGTCGGTCGGCGAACAGGGTGAGAGCAACGTCTCGCACGGCTGCGTGAACCTGTCGCCGGAGAACGCGCAGTGGTTCTTCGACCACTTCAACCTGGGCGACGTCGTCGAGGTCACGAACTCGGGCGGGCCGAAGCTGCCGGTGTGGGACACCTACGGCGACTGGGAGGTGCCGTGGAACGTGTGGCAGCAGGGCGGCCTGGACAACTAGTCGGGCCGCCCCGCTGGGGTCACCGATTCCTGGCCGGCTACTGCTTGTAGCCGGCCAGGAAGTTGCCGAACCGCTCGATGGCCACCGCGAGGTCCCGCGCCCACGGCAGCGTGACGATCCGCAGGTGGTCGTGGTGCGGCCAGTTGAACCCGGTGCCCTGCGTCATCAGGATCTTCTCCTGCAGCAGCAGGTCGAGCACCAGCTTCTCGTCGTCGCGGATCTCGTAGACCTCGGGGTCGAGCCGCGGGAACGCGTACAGCGCGCCGCGCGGCTTGACGCAGGACACACCCGGGATCGCGTTGAGCCGCTCCCATGCCATGTCGCGCTGCTCGAGCAGCCGCCCGCCGGGCAGGATCAGGTCCTCGATGCTCTGGTAGCCGCCGAGCGCCACCTGGATGGCGTGCTGCGCGGGCACGTTGGGGCACAGTCGGGTCGACGCGAGCAGGTTGATGCCCTCGAGCAGCCCGGACGCGTGTTCCTTGGGCCCGGTCACGGCCATCCAGCCGGCGCGGTATCCGGCGACCCGGTAGGTCTTGGACAGGCCGTTGAACGTGAAGCACAGCAGGTCCGGGGCCAGGGTGGCCAGCGAGATGTGCTTGGCGTCGTCGTAGAGGATCCGGTCGTAGATCTCGTCGGCGAGCAGCAGCAGCTGATGTTTGCGGGCCAGGTCGACGATCTGACTGAGCACGTGCTCGGAGTAGACGGCGCCGGTCGGGTTGTTCGGGTTGATCACCAGCAGCGCCTTGGTTCGCGGGGTGATCTTCGACTCGATGTCCTCGATCGACGGGTTCCAGCCGTCGCTCTCGTCGCACATGTAGTGGACGGGGGTGCCCCCGGCGAGACTGGTCATCGCCGTCCACAGCGGGTAGTCGGGGGCGGGGATGAGCACCTCGTCGCCGTCGTCGAGCAGCGCCTGCATGGTCATGGTGATCAGCTCGGAGACGCCGTTGCCGAGGTAGACGTCCTCGACGTCGAGCTCGGGGAACCCGGGCACCAGCTCGTAGCGGGTGACGATGGCCCGGCGCGCGGACAGGATGCCCTTCGACTCCGAATAGCCCTGCGCATACGGCAACGCCGCGATCATGTCGCGCATGATCACGTCCGGCGCCTCGAAGCCGAACGGGGCCGGGTTGCCGATGTTGAGCTTGAGGATGCGGTGGCCCTCGGACTCCAGGCGTGCGGCGTGAGCGTGTACCGGTCCGCGGATCTCGTAGAGGACGTTCTGCAGCTTCTTGGACTGCTGCAGGACGCGAGGGCTCTGGTGGTGATACTGCGCGGGGAAGGGTCCCGTCGGCACCGATTCGAGTTTGCTCACGGCGTCCATGGTGCCATCCGTGTCCAGCGGTTATCCGCGGATCGTCGACCCCCTGACGGAGTTGGACAACAGTTCAGCAGCAAACGTGATCTAGGTCCCAAACGTTAAACTTGTCTCTGTCGGGGAACCCTAGGGGTGCTATCTGTAGTAGCGGGCAGCGCCGCAGCTGGAGATGGCACGATGCACGAGCGGTGATGCGGGCTGCCGATTCGCCGATATAGAGGGCAAGTCGGGGCCCGATCGAAGCCAGGGGTTGGAGCACCGTCATGTCGTCAGATGCGCCTGCGCGCCCGCAGGCTCTCGCGCCGGTCCGCTGGCGCGACCCGAAGCGCCACTGGTGGTGGTTTGCCCTGGTCGTGCCCTTGAGCCCGTTCATCGCCTGGGGGCTGGTCAAGACACTTCACCTCGGGCTGTTCTGGGCGGCGGGGGTTTTGGTGATCGCGGTGCTGGTGCCGCTGATCGACCTGGTGACCCGGGCGGACAAGTCCAACCCGCCCGAAGAACTGACGAAGGCGCTGGAGAACGACCGCTTCTACCGGTACTGCGTCTACGCCTACCTGCCGTTGCAGTACCTCGGGCTGGTGTTCGCCTGCTATCTGTGGGTGCACGCGCCGATGGGCATCCCCGAGCGCATCGCGCTGGCCTCGACCGTCGGCGTGGTCGGCGGCGTCGCGATCAACACCGCGCACGAGCTGGGGCACAAGCGCACCAAGCTGGAGCGCCGGCTGTCCAAGATCGCGTTGGCGCAGAGTTTCTACGGCCACTTCTATGTCGAGCACAACCACGGTCACCACATCCGCGTCGCGACGCCCGTCGATCCGGCCAGCGCGCGCTTCGGCGAGGCCTACTGGTTCTTCCTGCCGCGCAGCGTGGTCGGGTCGCTGCGGCATGCCTGGCACATCGAATCGGGGCGACTGCGCCGCCGCGGCCAGCGGGTCTTCGGCCCGCACAACAACATCCTCAATGCCTGGGCGCTCAGTGTCGTGCTGTTCGCCACGCTCATCGCGGTCTTCGGCTGGTCGATTGCGCCATACCTGGCCTTTCAGGCCGTGCTCGGGTTCGTGTTGCTCGAGGCCGTCAACTACCTCGAGCACTACGGACTGCTGCGCTCACGCCGCGCCGACGGCTCCTTCATGAAGACGTCGTTCCGGGACAGCTGGAACAGTGACCACCTGTGCAGCAACCTGTTCCTGTACCAGTTGCAGCGGCACAGCGACCACCACGCGAACCCGCTGCGCCGCTACCAGACGCTGCGTACATCCGAGGTCTCGCCGCAACTGCCGGCCGGATACGCGGTGATGATCTGGTGCGCCTTCGTCCCGCCGCTGTGGCGTCGGGTGATGGACCGCCGGCTGCTGGCCTACTACGACGACGACCTCACGAAGATCAACATGAAGCCGCGGCTGGCGCGGAAGCTGGGCCTGACCCCGCCCGGACTCATCGGCCCTGCCACGTCGGCGGCCGTTTCTCGACGAACGCCGTCATCCCCTCCTGCGCGTCGCAGGTGACCGCGTTGGTCGCCATCGTCTCGGCCATCTCCCGGTAGGCGAGGCCCTGCGGCAGATCGACCTGCCGATAGAAGGCCTGCTTGCCGATACGCAGTGTCAGCGGGCTGGCCTCCACGATCCTCGCGGCCAGCGCGCGGGTGCGGTCCTCGAGTTCGTCCGGCGGGACGACCAGGTTGACCAGGCCCCAATCGGCGGCGGTCGCCGCGTCGATCGTCTCGCCGGTCAGCAGCATCTGCAGCGCGCGTTTGCGCCCGACCGCGCGGCTGACCGCGACCATCGGCGTCGAGCAGAACAGCCCGATCCGCACGCCGGGGGTGCCGAACACGGCGGTCGACGCCGCCACCGCCAGGTCGCAGGCGGCGACCAGCTGGCAGCCCGCCGCGACGGCCGCGCCCTGCACCGAGGCGATCACCGGCTGCGGGATCTGCTGCACCGCCTCCATCATCTCCACGCACGCGTCGAAGATCTCGCGCTCGTCCTCGAGTGTGCGGCCGATCATCTCCCGCAGGTCGTGCCCGGCGGAGAACACCGGTCCCGCGGCGCCGATCACGACCACCCGGACGCGCTCGTCCGCGCCGAGTGCCCGCAGTGCCGCGGTGACCTCGCGCATGGTGGCCGAGGACAGCGGGTTGCGCTGCTCGGGCCGGTCCAGTCGGATCCGGCCGAGCCCGGTGTTGTCGTCGACCGTGCTGCTCACCGCGGGCGCGGTCATCGTGCACCCGCCCGCTCGGCGCGCAGCACGAACCGCTGTACCTTGCCGCTCGGTGTCTTCGGCAGCGCATCGACGAAGTGCAGGGAACGGGGGAACGCGTGCGCGGCGAACTTGTCCTTGACCCAGCGCTGCAACTCCGCGACGAGCTCGTCGTCGCCGGCGACGCCGTCGCGGAGCACGACGAACGCCTCGAGCACCTCGCCGCGGATCTGGTCCGGTACGCCGATCACCGCGGATTCGACGACGTCCGGATGGGTGGCCAGCACCGATTCGACGTCGAACGGGCCGATCCGGTAGCCGGCCATGATGATCACGTCGTCGTCGCGGGACGAGAAGTAATAGTGCCCGTCCGCGTCGATGGACCCGGCGTCGCCGGTGAGGTACCAGCGCCGATCCGGAGAGAACCGTTCGGCGGTCTTCTCGGGGGCGTCGTGGTAGCCGCGGAACCACATCAGCGGGCTGGCCGCCGCGTCGATCGCGACCCGGCCCATGGTGCCCGCGGGCGCGGGCTCGAAGCCGTCGTCGGCGAGCACCGCCGCGGACCAGCCGGGCAGCGGGTGGCCCATCGATCCGCGGCGCAGCGGTCGGCGGACATCGCCGTGCCATGCGTTGACGACGACCATGCCGTGCTCGGTCTGGCCGTAGTGGTCGCGCACCTCGGTGCCGAGCACCTCCCGCGCCCAGTCGATCACCTCGGGGGTCAGGGGTTCACCCGCCGACGACGCGCGGCGCAGCCGCAGCCCGGCCGGCGCGGACTCGGGTTTGGCGCGCATGGCCCGGTAGACGGTGGGGGCGGCGGCGAAGTTGGTGACGCCGAACGTCTGCAGCACCGCGAAGCTGACCTCGGGGGAGAATCCGGCGTGCAGGATCAGGCTGCGGCGTCCGGCCGCGAGCGGGCCGAGGATCGCGTAGTACAGCCCGTACGCCCAGCCCGGGTCGGCCGCGTTCCAGAACACGTCGTCGGCGGTGACGTCCAGGCCCAGTTCGACGTATGCGCGGAACGACGCCAGCGCCCGCACCGGCACCGGCACCCCCTTCGGGGTCCCGGTGGTGCCGGAGGTGAAGATCATCACCAGCGGGGCGTCGCCGCCGACCACAGCCGCAGGGTGGCCGGTCTGCTGCGCGTCGAGCAGGGCGGTCAGCGCGAGATCTGCTGCGACCGAGGGTGAGCCACCCGCGACCACTACGGTCGCGTCGGTGGCCTCGAGCTTGGCGCGCTGGTTCGCATCGGTGACGACGACCTTCGCCGCGCTCGCCGTCAGCCGCAATTCGATGGCGGGCCAGGCGAAAGCGGTGAACAACGGCACGTGCACTGCGCCGAGCCGCCAGATCGACAGCAGGGTGACCACCAGGTCCGCGGACTTGCCCATCAGCGTCGCGACCGCGTCGCCGGCGCCGACGCCGAGCCCGGCCAACGCGGCCGCGCCCTGTTCGGAGCGACGCCGCAGCTCGCCGTAGGTCAGGTCCACCGACGTCAGGTCGGGGTCGATCACCGTGAACGCGACCGCGGCCGGATCGTGCCGGTCGCAGAGCAGTTCGGCCGCGCAGGCCTGCGGGGAGCCGTACAGGGCCAGCAGTTCGTCGACGTACCCGGTGGTCTCGGACATGCGCTCTCCTCATCGCTGATGTGTGCTGTGTCACGCCGACGTTAGGCTGTCGCGCATACCCCGACCACCCCCGAACGGGGGTGGCGGCCTCAGCCTGGGCCTGCGACCGTCGGCAGGGCGCTCCGCCGCCGCAGGTGGGGTAGCGCGGCGTCGATCACGAGGAAGGCGGCGAGGGTGATGCCGAAGATCGGCATCAGCCAGGCGAGCGCGACCACGATCGGCAGCCCGACCGCCAGGGTGCGGGTGGGCAGGCGCCGCCAGGCCCCACGCGGCGGCGCGGCAGGGAGCCGCCGCCCCTTCGTCGGGCGGCGCAGCCACCACATGCGGTAGCCGCCGCCGAGCAGCACCAGCGTGCCGACCGCCAGTGCGGCCAAGGCGATCTGGTTGACCAGACCGAACAGCAGGCCCTCGTGCAGCCGGATCCCGATGGTGGACAGCTTGGCGAGTGGCGGATAGTCGTCGAAGGTCAGCTTGCCGGTGACCGCGCCTGTCCGCGCGTCGACGGTGATGCCGGTCCGCTCGACCGGCCAGTGGTCGCGGGTCTCACCGACGACGAAGGGCTGTCCGGGGGCGCTCGGGTAGTCGATCGTGGTGGGGCGCAGGCCCTGTGCCTCGGCGATGTGTCGAACGCGGTCGACGGACAACGACGGTCCGCCTGGGGCAGAGGCAGTCTGTGCCGGGGTGAGTGTCGGGGTGTGGCCGTGCAGGGCGTCGAGCACCGTCTCGAAGCGTGCGCCCGCGTAGTGCGACCAGGTCAGTCCGGTGACGGTCAGACCGGCGAGGCCGACGCACAGGGCCAGCCCCAGGGCGACGTGTACGGCGCGGGTGCGCGGCCGGCCCGGCCGCACACGCATCGACGGCAGCGGGGTGCGGCGTCCCGGCTTGGCGAACCACAGTGCGAGCCCGCCGAGCAGCAGCACCGGAAGCCAACTTGCCGCCGCCTCCGAATACCACCGCCCGACCGTTCCGCCGTGCAGGGTGCCGTGCAGATCCCAGAGCCATTGCTGCAGTGGCGGACGGCCGTTGGTCATCGTCAGCGCACCGCGGACCTCGCCGGTGAACGGGTCGACGAAGACCGTCCGGACAGCGCCCGTCGGCAGGCCGGGAACCGACAGGTCCACCCCGGTGGTGCGTCCCGTCTCGGCGGGCGGTGCCACCGACACGAGTGTGCCCTCGGGGTGTGCCGCCCGGGCCGCCCGGACCTGCGCGCTCAGCGGTAACGCGGGTCCGGACGCCGGGTGCCCGACCGAGAACTCGTGCCGGTACACGACCTTGTCCAGCTGCGGGGTGGCCGCGTATGCCAGGCCGGTCAGACAGAGCACCGCGAGCAGCGGCGCGACGAAGATGCCGGCGTAGAAGTGCATGCGCCGGATCAGCGGCAGCGCACTGCGCGCGGGCCGCGGAAGTCGTGGGGGAGAAGGGCGTGTCGCCACGGTCATCGTTCGGCCCCCTGCTGCTCGCGGTGCCGTCCTACTTGCCGTCGCTCGACATCGCCGCCGAGCCGCTCATCGCGTCGCCGATCCCGCTGAAGAGCTTGCCGAAGTCGCCGAGTGCGCTGAGGAGCTTGGCGATCTGATCGATGTTCATTGTCGTCCTTGGTGTTTCGCCGGAATATTGGTGGATCACTCCAGTGGTCGGACGGCGAGCCAGAACGGTTCCCGTGGGTGTCGAAATGTGATGCGGATGACCGAAGATGTTGGGCCGTGGACTGTTTCGGTGCGGCTCACGCGGCATGACGGCCGGTCGGCGGCAGCGGCCAGACGCTGCGGCGCGCTTCGCGGTCGCCCGAAGGGTCGACAGCGCCTGCGGTGACAGACGATTCGCGGCCGACCGGTAGTCGGTGACCAGGCGCCGGAAGCTGCGGCCGTCCATGGCGGCGGTGCGTGACGGCGAGCAGGCCGAGGCCCGCGACCAGCAGCAGATGTGACGCGGCGCGGGCCACCGTCATCTCGCCGGCCGCGAGGTCGTGCGCGACGAACACGCTGAGCACCGCGACGAACACACTCAGCACCGGGAGCATCCCGCCCGCGCTGCGGGGCCGTACCGCCACCCACATCAGGCCCGCGCCGACGGCAAGCGCCCACGAGGTGCTCTCGTTGAACAGGTGCCCGCTCATGCCCGGCCCCGAGTCCATCCCGCGCCCGCCCGCCATCCCGTGCGCGAGCATGCCGAAGCGGAGCCCGAAGACCTGCGCGAGGCCGAGCAGCAGTTGTGCGCCCGCGACCACGGCGAGCGCGTGACGCGACCACTGTGTGCGCAGCGACGTCCGCCGTCGTTGCCGGAGTGTCGGGACCGCCGGGGCGTGGGCCAGGACCGCGGGGACGAGGTCCGGTTGCTGGGCGGCGGCGCGCATCCGCAGCGCCCGGTTGAGGGCGACGGCCTCCTCCTGCCACCGGTGGCAGGACGCGCACCGCTCCAGGTGCGCGTCGACCGCCTCAGCCGGCGCCGGCCCGGGCTCGCCGTCGAGCCGAGCGGACACCGCTTCACGACACACAGAACACTCCACGTGACAGTGGTCGTTCGCGGGGCAGGAAAAGTTCCCGGCGATCCGCCGAACCCGCGTCCTCGGCGCCGAGGACGGCGTGCGGTGCTCACTACGACGACGCGTCGTAGTGCATTACGCTTCTCGGCCGTGGAGGGTCGAGAGATCGCAGACGCGCAGGTCACCGCGCTGGCACTGGCTGCCGGCCGCGGCGACCGAGGCGCGCTCGAGGACTTCATCCGGCTCACCCAACGCGATGTGTGGCGCTTCCTCGCGCACCTTGCGGGACCCGCACACGCAGACGACCTCGCGCAGGAGACCTACATACGGGCGATCTCGAGCCTGCCCGGGTTCGCCGGTCGGTCCAGTGCACGCACCTGGCTGCTGGCGATCGCCCGGCGGGCCAGCGTCGACCTGATCCGACGGGAGATGTCCCGCCCGCGGATCTCCACCGACGCCGACTGGCTCGAGGCGGCCGACCGCACCGGTTCGCGCACCCTCGGCGACGAGGGGCTCGTCGAGGTTAACCTGCTCCTCGACGCCCTGGCCCCGGAGCGCCGCGAGGCCCTGGTGCTGACTCAGGTGCTCGGCTACTCCTACGCCGAGGCCGCCGAGGTGCTCCAGTGCCGGGTCGGCACGATCCGCTCGCGCGTCGCGCGGGCACGGGAGGACCTCGTCGCCGCCAGGGACGCCGGCCGCGACGTGAGCTGACCACGCGGATACGCATCGGTCGGGTGCGTGCTCGTGGGATGATCGGGGCGCACCGAGTCGAGGGAGCACCTCATGCTGCACACCTCATTGCTGTCGAAGGCCGCGGCCACACTGGCGACCGGGATGGTGGGAGCCGCGGCGTACGACGCCGTCAGGAAACTCGCCGCCACCGCGCCGGCACACGCTGCCGCGGTGACCGTCACCGAGTGGGGCCTGCGTGGGATGCGCAAGGCCGAGGTGGGCGCGGAATCTGCGCGCCTGAAGGCCGCGGACATCGTCGCCGAAGCGCGGGACCGACTGGGTGAACAAGTCCAGCCCCCGGCGACCTCCGCCGACGGACATGACCACGAGCACTGACCGCTCGGTCGCCGAACCCCCTGGTGTGCACCTCGTTTCGGACGCCGCGGGCCGGATGCGGCTGACCGTTCCGGCGTTGGCGCGTTCGGCGAGCCGCGCAGTGGCGGTCGAGGACGCGATCGACATCGTTCCCGGAGTCAAGGCGGTGCACGCCTACCCGCGGACCGCCTCGGTGGTCATCTGGTATTCGCCCGGCCGGACCGACCGTCGCCACCTGCTGCGGGCCGTCCGTGACGGGGCCGCGGCACCGCACGACGCGCTGCCCGCCCGCAATCCGCGGTCCTCGGACGAGAACGTGCTCGAACTGCTGCGCATCGTCGTGGGCGGCGCCGCACTGCTGCTGCTCGGCGGACGCCGCTACCTGCTGGGCCGCCCGCCGATGCTCGGCCCGACCGGTCGCACGCTCGCCACCGGCGTGACCGTCTTCGCCGGCTATCCGTTCCTGCGCGGGGCGCTGCGCACGCTGACGGGCAGCCGCGCGGCCGGCACCGACGCGCTGGTGTCGGCGGCGACGCTGGCGAGCCTGGTGCTGCGGGAGAACGTGGTCGCGTTGACGGTGCTGTGGCTGCTCAACATCGGCGAGTACCTGCAGGATCTCACGCTGCGCCGCACCCGGCGGGCCATCGCCGACCTGCTCGGCGGTGCGCAGGACGCCGCGTGGGTCCGGGTCGCGGTCGACGGCGAACCCACCGAGGTGTCGGTGGGCATCGACTCGCTGCGGATCGGCGACGAGGTGATCGTGCACGAGCACGTGGTGGCGCCCGTCGACGGCGTGATCGTGGACGGTTCCGGCGTGGTCGACGAGTCCGCGATCACCGGCGAGAACCTGCCGGTGAGCATGGCGTCCGGGGACCGCGTGCACGCCGGCAGCGTGGTGCTGCGCGGCCGGGTCGTGGTACGGGCCACCGCTGTCGGCAAGGAAACATCGTTGGGCCGCATCATCTCCCGGGTCGAGCAGGCCCAATCCGATCGGGCGCCGATCCAGACCATCGGTGAGACGTTCTCGCGCCGGTTCGTGCCGGCCTCCTTCCTGCTGGCGGGGGTCACGCTCGCGGCGACCCGGGACGTGCGGCGGGCGATGACGATGCTGCTGGTCGCCTGCCCGTGCGCGGTCGGACTGTCCACGCCGACCGCGATCAGCGCGGCGATCGGCAACGGCGCCCGACGCGGCATCCTGATCAAGGGCGGCTCGCATCTGGAAGCGGCCGGCCGGATCGACGCGGTCGTGTTCGACAAGACCGGCACGCTCACGGTGGGCCGGCCGGTGGTGACGAACGTGCTCGCCTTCGCCGAGGGCTGGTCGCCGGAGCAGGTGCTCGCCTACACCGCGAGCTCCGAGATCCATTCCCGGCATCCGTTGGCGGAGGCCGTGATCCGGTCCACCGAGGAACGGCACATCGTCATCCCGCCGCACGAGGAGTGCGAGGTGCTGGTGGGCCTGGGCATGCGCACCCGCGCAGACGGCCGGACCTTGCTGCTGGGCAGCCCCGGGCTGCTGGCCGCCGAGGGTGTGGCGGTCGGCGAGGAGGCCCGCGCGTGGGTGCTCCGACTGCAGCGGTCGGCGGAGACGCCGGTGCTGCTGGCGGTGGACGGCGAGCTGATCGGGTTGGTGAGCCTGCGCGACGAGGTGCGGCCGGGTGCCGCGCGGATCCTGCGCGATCTGCGCGTGGCCGGCGTGCGCCGGATCCTGATGCTCACCGGGGACAACGCGGAGACCGCCGCCGCGGTCGCCGCCGAACTGGGCGTCGACGAATGGCGTGCCGAGGTGCTGCCCGACGACAAGCTGGCGGTGGTCCGCGAGTTGCAGGCGCAGGGCCGCATCGTTGCGGTGGTCGGCGACGGGACCAACGACGCGCCGGCGCTGGCTGCGTCGGACGTCGGGGTGGCGATGGGCATGGCCGGCACCGACGTGGCCGTCGAGACCGCGGACGTGGCGCTCGCCGGTGACGACCTGACCCGGCTGCTGGACCTGCGCGAACTCGGCGGCCGGACGATCGGGCTGATCCGACAGAACTACGCGATGTCGATTGCCGTGAACTCGCTCGGGCTGCTGGTGGGCGCGGGCGGTGCGCTGTCGCCGGTGCTCGCCGCCATCCTGCACAATGCATCCTCGGTTGCGGTGGTGGGCAACAGTTCCCGACTGATCCGCTACCGCCTGGACTGACGGCGGTCCGGTCCCCAGGCGCACGCCCTCCGGAAGCCGGTCGCGGCCAGTACGCTGACGCTCCGTGCATCGACATCCCAGTGAACAGCCGCCGGTCCCGAATCGGGCACTGCGTCGACGGCAAGGCGGATGGCGACGCGCCGTCGCGAGCGTGGGTGGCCTGCATCCGCGGCATCTGTCGCCGTTCGCGCGCTGGGTGATCGGCATCCTGGCGGCGGTCTTCCTGGCCACGGTTGCCGCGATGATCGCCCTGTGGCCCAGCGGCGCCGCGCCGTCGGTGTCCGGCAACCTGGCGATCGTCACCGGCCGCGGCGTGCAGTTCGACAGCGGCACGGTCAGATCGGTCGGGACCGGACCGTGCGGGAGTCCGTCCGCGCACCGGGCGTTCGTGGGTGTTCCCGAGAGCCCGCCGGTGTCCCAGGGGCAGTGCCGGCAGGCCGTCGTCGACATCACCTCCGGCCCGGACGCGGGATCGCAGACGCTGCTGCCGATGACCGGCGGCCCCGGGGAACCGGATCTCGAGGCGGGGGACCACCTCCGGCTCTCCCGGACGCAGGGCGGCGGCGATCCGGGCGCCTACGGCGGCGGGGGCACGCTGTACGACTTCGAGGACTTCGCCCGCGGCCTGCCGCTCGGGATGTGGGCGCTGGCGGCGGCGGTCGTGGTGTGCGCGGTGGCGGCCTGGCGCGGGTTCCGCGCGCTGATCGGGGTGGGTGTCGCGCTCGCGGTTATCGTCGGCTTCACGCTGCCGAGCCTGCTCGACGGCAACTCCCCGGTGCTGCTGGCGCTGGTGACCGGGTCGATGATCTTGTTCGTCGTCGTCTACCTGGCGCACGGGGTGAACCTGCGCGCGTCGGCCGCGCTGCTGGGCACGCTGGCGTCGCTGGCGCTCGCCGCGGGACTGTCGTGGCTGGCGATCGACACGGCGACGTTGACCGGGCTCGCGGAGGAGAGCAACACGACCATCCAGGCCTACCTGGGGTCGGTGTCGGTCACCGGACTGCTGCTCGCCGGGTTCATCATCGGTTCGCTCGGCGTGCTCAACGACGTGACGATCAGCCAGGCCGCGACCGTGTTCGAACTCGCGGGGGCCGACCGGAGCATGGGGGTCCGGTCGCTGTTCGCCTCGGCCATGCGCGTCGGGCGCGATCACATCGCGTCGATGATCTACACGCTCGTGCTCGCCTATGTGGGGTCGACGCTGCCGCTGCTGCTCATCTTCGCGGTGTCCCAGCGTTCGCTCGCCGACATCATCACCAGCGACGTCGTCGCCGTCGAGGTGGTCCGGTCGCTGGTCGGGGCGATGGCGGTGGTGCTGTCGGTGCCGCTGACCACTGTGGTGGCGGCCATGCTGACCCGCGGCACCGACGCCCGCACGCTCGCCGCGGGGCCGGGACACCACCACTGAGACAGGCGCGTCCGGGCGGGTGGCCCGCCCGGACGCGACCGGTCAGCCGGAGTAGGGCAGCGCCATCTCGCGCGCGGTCTTGACCGCGGTGGCGACCCGGCGTTGCTGCTGCGGGGTCAGTCCGGTGACGCGGCGGCTGCGGATCTTTCCCCGGTCGGAGACGAAGGTACGCAGCAGCGTGACGTCCTTGTAGTCGATGCTTTCCGCACGCGCGGCGTGCAGGGGGTTGGGTTTGGCCCGCCGCGGCGCTGCCGGGCTGTGGTTTCGACGCCAGTTCATGTTCGGGTTCTCCTGTCACCAGCTGGATTTGGTCACGCCGGGCAGTTCACCGCGGTGCGCCAGCTCCCGCACCCGCACCCGCGAGAGCCCGAACTTGCGCAGGTGCCCGCGCGGCCGGCCGTCGACCGCGTCGCGATTGCGCACCCGCACCGGGCTGGCGTCGCGCGGCAGCCGTTGCAGGGCCGACCGGGCGCGGTCCTTGTCCTGCTCGGACGCCGCCGGTGAACGGAGGATCTCCTTGAGCGCGGCGCGCTTGTCCCGGTAGCGCTCGACGGTCTGCCGGCGCTGCTCGTTCCTGGCGATCTTCGATTTCTTGGCCACCGCTAGCGCTCCTCGCGGAAGTCGACATGACGTCGGACGATCGGGTCGTACTTGCGCAGCACCAGCCGGTCCGGATCGTTGCGGCGGTTCTTGCGGGTCACGTAGGTGTAGCCGGTTCCGGCGGTGGACTTCAGCTTGACGATCGGGCGGATCTCGTTGCGGGCCATCAGATTCGCTCTCCTCGGGAGATCAGGCGGGCCGCCACGGCGTCGATGCCGTCGCGGTCGATGACCTTGATGCCCTTGGTGGACACGGTCAACGTCACCCGACGGCGCAGGCTGGGCACGAAGTAGGTCTTGCGCTGGATGTTGGGGTTCCAGCGGCGGCTGGTGCGCCGGTGCGAGTGCGACACCGACTTTCCGAATCCGGGACGCGTCCCGGTGACTTGGCAGTGGGCGGACACCCGAGCTCCTTAATGACATTCATTTTCGACAAGGACGGTTCCGGACTGTACGCTCGGTCGGGTCTTATTGAAAATCGTTGTCGAAAGGATGCTGGTGGATTCGAGAACACCGCTGATCGTGGTTGCGGGCGGCGCGGGCGGGGTCGCCGCGATAGGCAATACGCTGCGAGGGCCGGAAACGGTACTGGTCCGCCACGATCTCGCGCTGCTGGGCGAGGGTGTGATCACCCGGACGGTGACCAGGGGCGACGACCAGTGGCTGGAGGCGCTCGAACTGGCGCACGGCTGCGTGTCGTGCACCCTGCGCAAGGATGTGCTGCCGCTGCTGCGCCGGCTCTCCGCGCGCGACGGCGTGTCGCGGATCGTGCTGCTCCTGGATCCGGCGTTCGAGCCGGAGGCGGTGTGCCGGGCGATCGACGAGATCTCGGTGACGGGGATCGTCGGCCGTGTCGACGCGCCCGCCGGCCGGGATGTCCGGGTCGAGGCGGTGATCACCGCGATCGACGCCGCGTCGTGGCTTGCCGACGCGGGCGGCGACGAGACGGTCGCGGAGCGGCTCGTCATCGCCGACGACGAGAGAACCGTGGCGCAGGTGACGATCGGGCAGGCCGAACACGCCGATGCGATGGTGGTGTTCGGCAGCACCGATCCGCTCGAGACCGCCCGGCTGGCAGCGGTTCTGGCGAGGCTGTCGCCCACCGCGGCGATCCAGTGGACCGGTGATGTAGGCCCCGACGTCGAGTCGTTGCTCGAGTCGGTCTCGGGGGCGGGCCGCCGGCGCCAGTTCGACCCGCACGCCTCGTTGCTGCGCGGGTGCCCGCCGCTGGAGGCGGATGCCGGTGTGGTCGTGGTCGAGTTCGACGCCGAACGGCCCTTCCATCCGCAACGGCTGCACGAGGCCATCGACACGCTGCTCGACGGCGTCATCACCGCCCGCGGACGCATCTGGCTAGCCACCGAGCCAGACCACGTGCTCTGGCTCGAATCGGCGGGCGAGGGCCTGGGAATCGGGCTGTCCGACAAGTGGATCGCCGCGATGACCGAGCATGAGCGCGCCGACGTCGATCCCGACCGTCTGGCCTTTGCGTCGCTGCGGTGGGATCCCGACTTCGGCGACCGGCACTGCGCGATGGTGGTCCTCGTCCATGCCGCGGACCCCGACGAGATCAGCCGCGCACTGCGGTGGGCACTGGTCACCGACGAGGAGTGGGCCGCGCCCGAATCGTGGCAGTCGTGGTCGGACCCGTTCGGCAACTGGCACACCGACCCCTGCGAGAACCCCGCAACACCCCATGCCCCGCAGCGGGGAGAAGGAGAACAACACGCATGACGACCGCAATCCGACGCCGCCCGAACGGAGCCTGACGATGGCAGTTCCCAAGCGCCGCAAGTCCCGCGCCCGCACCCGGCACCGCCGAGCTCAGTGGAAAGCCGAGGTACCCCAGTTGGTGCGCGTCGTCGTCGACGGAGAGGTGCACCACGTGCCGCCGTATCTGGTCCCCGCCGTGCGACGCGGGCTGGTCCAGGTGGGCCGTCGATGACCGCCGCCGACCTGCTGCCGGTGACGGTGCTGTCCGGGTTCCTCGGCGCCGGCAAGACGACCCTGCTCAACCACATCCTGGCCAATCGGGATGGGCTGCGGGTGGCCGTGATCGTCAACGACATGAGCGAGGTCAACATCGATGCGGCGCTGGTGGCGGGCCAGGGCCACCTCGACCGCACCGAGGAGCGGCTGGTCGAACTGACCAACGGTTGCATCTGCTGCACGCTGCGTGAGGATCTGATCGAATCGGTCGCAAAGCTCGCCGCTGCAGGACGATTCGACCTGCTCGTCATCGAATCGACCGGCATCTCCGAGCCGATGCCGGTGGCGGCGACCTTCGACTGGGAGTTCGACGACGGGTTCAGCCTGAGCCAGGTTGCGCGGCTCGACACAACGGTCACCGTCGTCGACGCCTCGACGTTCCTGCGGGAACTCGTCGCCGGGCAGTCCCTCGCCGAGCGGCGACTCGAGGCCGGCGCCGGCGACCACCGCACGATCTCCGATCTGATCGTCGACCAGGTCGAGTTCGCCGACGTGATTCTGGTGAGCAAGACCGATCTGGTCAGTTCCTCGGCCGCCGGTGCGGTCGAAACGACACTGCGACGGCTCAATCCGAGCGCCCGACTGCTGCGCGTCGCCCAGGGTGCGGTCGACCTGGGGGAGGTGCTCGACACCGGCCGCTACGATCCGCTCACCGCCTCGTCCAGCCCAGGCTGGGACCAGGAGCTCGCCGGTGGCCACACCCCCGAGACCGAGGAGTACGGCATCGCGAGTTTCACCTACCGCGCCGACCGGCCCTTCCATCCCGATCGGCTCGAAGACGCCCTGGACTCGCTTCGGAGCTTGTTGCGCAGCAAGGGCTTCTGCTGGATCGCGAGCCGTCCTGAGCAGCCGGTCATCTGGTCACAGGCCGGCCCGACCCTCACCTTCGAACCCGCCCCGCCACTGCCGGACGGCGTCACGCCGGGCCAGGAGGTTGTGTTCATCGGCGTCAGGCTCGACGCCGACGCACTGCGGTCCGAGCTCGATGCCGCGCTGGTCACCGACGACGAGTACGCCGCCGGCCCGGAGCTCTGGCGCACCTGGCCTCACCCCTTCCCCGAGGGCAACGCCGCGCACGACCACCTCTGAGCAGGGGACGGGGACGTCAGGGACGGGGATCGGGGTCCGGCGGGGTGAACTTGGCGAGGTCGTGGATTCCGAGTTGTGTTTCGATGCCGCCGATCTCGCCGAGGAACGCCGACAACGGGTCGCTGCCGTAACGTCGGCGCTCGTCGTCGGCGACCGCGCGGGAGATCGCGGCGAACTCGCCCGGTGAGGTGACGCGGCGCAGTGCGGGGAAGATCTCGGTGTCCTCGCGGGCCTCGTGCGGCTCGTACATGTCGATGAACCGGGTCAACGTGGTCGCGAGCGCAGTACGCGCCTGGGCGGTGGCGAAGCCCGGCGCCGCGGGCATGCCGTTCATCTTCATCAGCGTCGAGGCGTCGATGATCTGGATCGTCAGCTTTCGTCCTCGATCATGCTGGGTCAGAAGCGTTTCCACTGTGCTGGTGAGCGTGTGCGCACGCAGCAGGCGCGGGAACACGTAGCCCTCCTCGACGCCCTCGTGGAAGCCCTCGATGTAGTCGTGCACCACCTGGGCGGAGTGGAACAGCGGCGCCGGGTCGAGGTCCTCACCGCTGCCGAGTCGGCGCACGCATTCGCGGTAGACCAGCAGGATCCGCTTGAGCATCCCGTGGTCGGTCATCAGGTCCTCGGTGACCGGAATCTGTTCCGGCGCAGGTTCACTTGTCGTCGACCGGTCGATCGCCTCCGCGGTGCCGGCGCCGACGGCCAGGCCGGCGACCCCCATGCCGCCGAGCAGCAGCGCCCGCCGGCTGAACCCCTCGTTCACGGCTTGCCTCCCGTCATCGCCGACATGCCGGGACCGGCCATCGCGTCGCCCTGTGGTCCGGCGTCGCCGGTCGCGGTGTCGTGGCCGACCTGGCCCGGCGGCACGATGACCACGCCGTCCGTGCCGATGACGTACCACTCGTCGCCGTTGAGGTTCAGGCCCTGGCCGTTGAGCTGTCCGGGCTCGACATCGCCGGCATAGGCGTACAGCGGCCAGCCGTTGTAGGTCGCGACCCGGCCGCCGTCGGTGGGGTCGGGCAGTGACCCGAGCAGCGCCGGGTTGACGCCGTGACCCGACTGCGGCGCAACACTTCCGGTCAGCCGGACCGGCGGCCAGCTGCCCTGGCAGGCCCCGGTGCAGCTGACGATCTGCCGGTCGTCGGGCGGGAAGGTGTAGAGCGTGTAGCCGTTGGCGTCGACCAGGATCGGGCCCAGTCCCGGGACGGTGTGGGCGTCGACGGTGACCGGTCCGGCCTTCGGCGGCACCAACGGCATCGGTTGGCCGCCCGTCGCGGATGAGTTGCCCGCGCAACCGGCCACCGCGGTCGCCGCGGCCAGCGCGGCGAACGCCGCACCGGCGGTCCGGCGCCGGCGGGCGATGTTCACGACCACGACTCCTCCTCGCTGCGCGCCGCGGCGGGTTCGCCGCCCGCCGCCGTGAAGGCCGTCAGCGCGCGGATCAGCCCGACGCGTTGCTCGGGCGGCATCTGCGCAACCACCGCGCCGATCTGCACGCGCCTGCGTTCGGTGGCCTCACGGACGACGGCCAGGCCGCGGCGGGTGAGCGCGACCGTCAGTTCGCGCCGGGACCGCTCGCTGCGGGTGCGGTCGACCAGTCCCGCGGCGACCAACCGGTCGACCATGCGGGTGATCGTCGACGGACGCACGTCCAGACGCTGGGCCAGGGTGGCCAGGTTCGTGGGGCCGCGACTGTCCAGCAGCACGAGGGTGCGGAACTGCGCGATGGTCAACGCGTCGTCGACCTCGGTGATGGACCGCGCGGAGATCGACACCAGCAGTCGCGACGCGGTGAGCAGGGCGTCGGCGATCGCGTCGACGGTGTCCTCGGCCTGGGCTTCGGTGGCACTCACTGCGGATCCTTCCGGGCGTGCTGGATAATCAACGCCACGGCAACTATTGCATACTGCCAAGGCGAGGTTCGTCGGCTGCCCGGCCGGCGACGCGGCACCTGGAGGTCAGCGTGAACATGACGGGCATACCGGCTCCGACCTGGTCGTCGGTGCCGACCTCGTGGACGGCGACCCCGATTCCGGGGGTGCTGATGGCCCTCGCGACCATCGGCTATGCGGTGCTGGTGGTGCGGCTGCGGCGGTCGGGCGGGCACTGGTCGATCTGGCGCACGCTGTGCTGGGTCGCCGCGATGGTCGTGCTGGTGCTCGCGCTCAACAGCGCGCTGGCGCGGTATTCGATGGTGCTGTTCTGGGTTCATATGATCGTGCACCTGCTGATGATCATGGTCGCTCCGGCGTTCCTCGTTGCGGCACAGCCGATCCGGCTGCTACGCGACGGCGGCGGCGCGCGCATGCGGTCGGCCGTCGACCGCGTGGTCGGCAGCAAGGTGTGGCGCTACCTGACGTCGCCGGCGCTGACTGTCCCGCTGTACACGGCGGTGATCGTGACGACCCACCTGACCGGGTTCCAGCAGGCGATGCTGCAGAACATGTGGCTGCACGACCTCGAGTTGGTGCTGTACCTGGTCAGCGGCTACCTGCTGTTCCTGCCGCTGATCGGCGACGAGTTGATCGGACGCACGCTCGCGTACCCGCTGCGGATCGGCGTGCTGGGCCTGACCATGGGGCCGGACACACTCGTCGGCGTCACGCTGATGATGACCGACAAGGTACTGGCCCCGGCGTTCGCGGAGGGCCGGATGATGGGCTGGGGGCCGTCGCCGCTGTCCGATCAGAGCGCGGCGGGCGCGATCATGTGGTTTGCGGGCGACGGCCTGATGATGGTGCTGATGGTGGTCGTCGGCTTCCAGATGATCCGCTCCGGAAACGGTATGCACAGCCTCGGACCGTGGCTCGACGGCATCCGGCGGCAGGCGACGCTGGGGGACACGGCAGTCGGGGATGCGGCGGGCGGTGACGCCGACATGGATATCGACGACGAGCAGTCCGCGCTCGACGCCTACAACGCGAGACTGGCCGCCATGCACGGACTCCCACCGAAGCCGAGGGACGCCGAGCGGGACTGAGAATCGTCGCGAGCCAAACCCTGGGCGACCGGCGTTTCGGTGGGCACACTTTCGAGCGACCGACACACGACGTGTGTCCCGCATCGAGGGGAAGACCATGACTGCCGACCGCCCACCCGTTCGCCGACGCCCCGGCCTCCGCCGCGCACTCGCTCTCGGATCGGCCGCGCTCGCCGCGACGCTCACGCTCGGCGCCTGCGGCTCGTCCGGGGGCGGCGCGAACGAGGTGGCGCTGGTCGGTTATTCGGTGCCACAGCAGGGATTCGCCGACGTCATCAAGGCGTTCGGCGGCACCGATGCGGGCCGCGGCGTCGACTTCACCACGTCCTACGGCGCCTCCGGCGACCAGTCCCGCAAGGTCACGCAGGGCCTGGAGGCGGACGTGGTGTCGTTCTCCGTCGAGCCCGACGTGACCCGGCTGGTCAAGGCCGGTCTGGTCGATCCCGCGTGGAACAAGGATGCGCACCAGGGCATCCCGTTCGGCTCGGTGGTGTCGCTGGTGGTCCGCAAGGGCAACCCGAAGAACATCCACGATTGGGACGATCTGCTCAAGCCGGGCGTCGAGGTGATCAGTCCGAACCCGCTCAGCTCCGGATCGGCGAAGTGGAACCTGCTGGCGCCGTATGCCGCCAAGAGCGACGGCGGAGCGGACCCGCAGGCGGGGCTGGACTTCGTGCGCAAGCTGGTCACCGAGCACATCAAGACCCGGCCGACGTCCGGTCGGGACGCGACCGACCTGTTCCTGCAGGGCTCCGGCGACGTGCTGATCAGCTACGAGAACGAGGCGCTGTTCACGGTCCGGGCGGGCAAGGACGTCGACTACGTCGACCCGCCGGTCAACTTCAAGATCGAGAATCCCGTTGCGGTGCTGAAGAAGTCGGCGGTCCTGGCGCAGGCGAGATCGTTCGTCGACTACCTCTACACGCCGGACGCCCAGCGGTTGTGGGCGCAGAACGGGTTCCGGCCCGTCGACCCGGCGGTCGCGGGGGAGTTCACCGACGTCTTCCCGGCGGCGCAGAAGCTCTGGACTGTCGCCGACCTGGGCGGGTGGCAGCGCGTCGACGCCGAACTGTTCGACAAGGCCAACGGCACGATCAGCCGCATCTACTCCGGCGCGACGGGGTAGCGGGTGCGGTGCGGTCGCGTCGGCCGCCCGCGATCGCCCGCGATCGCCCGCGATCGCCCGAATCCGCACTTCGCACAGCGCGCGTGCATCTCACATGACCCCGTTGGTGCGTGAGGTGCACGCGCAATGTGTGAGGTCGGGACGATGGGCGTGCGCGCGAGCCCGAGCGCGCCGGAAGCGCAGCGCCACCGCCGCCATGTCGTCGAGTTCGCGCCAGATCCAGCGCACGACCTCGAAACCCGCGTCGCGCAGGGCGTCCTCGCGCTGCTTCTCCAGGAACACCGCGTCGCCGGGGTCCTGGCCGGGCTTGAGGTACTTGCCGTACTTGACCTTGCCGTCGAACTCGCCGATGACGCCGTGCGTGGGGTCGAAGAAGTCCGTGCGCCCCAGGTAGATGCCATCCGGCGAGAGGAAATTCTGCTGCAGTTCCAGGTCGGTGATGCCGCTGAGGTGCAGTCGGACCCGGCTGCGCGACTCGCCGACACCCTCGCTGCGGTCGTCCAGGAACTCGATTGCACGCGCGGCCCGCACGTTGCCGGGTCGGCGCGGTCGCGCCCGCAGTGCCTGCCGGGCTTCGTCCTTCGTCAGTTTCGTGCGATGCAGTGCGCTGTCCCCTACGACCACCGCCTGTTCGAACGACAGCGTGCGGGACAGGTCGGCGAGGGTGCGGGCCGGCGTCGTCACCCGCAGGCCGCCGACCTCGCAGATCTCGTCGGCATCGATAGGCGCGGAGTGCACGTGGACCAGCGGGTTCGTCCGCGCTCCATGGGTGCGGTCGCGGGTCAGGTGCACGCGGCGTAAGTCTGTGGCCCACAGATCGAATCCGTGCAGTATCGCAGCTGAGGCGTGGCTGATGACGGTGCGGTCGCAGACGCATTCGGCGGTGGCCTGGATCAGATGGCGGTGTCGTGCGCTGCGGTCCTCGGCCGAGTCCTCGCCCAGCAGGTAGACACCCCTGCGAAGCCGGGTCCAGGCTCCCGTGGTGCAGAGGCGGCGGATCTCCTCGTCGGTGTGCCCACGGCGCAGTGCCTCGGCGCGGTGGATGACGCGGTCGGTCGACATGATGCGAGTGTGCAGGGGCGGACCGGTTCGGCCGGTGGCGTAACGGCACTCTGTGGAGAAGCGAAGAGGGTGTGGACAGATGCGGCGGCAGGCCTGTCCGACCCCACGCTGTGCCGCGACTTCGCATGCCGCGGGTGCGCTTCGCACGATGCCGGGGCTGTGCGAGGTGCACGCGGGCTGTGCGAGGTCGGGAGACGGACGGCGCGGGCCGCGGGAAGTGGGGACAGCGCCGCAGCGGCAGCTTCAGGCATCACCCGCGGCGTCGGCGAAGCGCGCGGACCAGTCGCGCAGCAGGGCGACGAACTCGGGTGGCCCCTCGACGCGGAAGGGCGCGCCGACGGTGCCGAGCGCCAGGGCTGCCCAGTCGAACGAGTCGGCGTCGATGCGCACGCGGCACCGCCGCTCGCCGTCGTCGACGGTCGCCCAACGGCCGAGCTTCGCGCGCACCTGCTCGGCGGGTGCCTCCACCCAGGCCGTCACCAGGTGCGCGCGGGGCATCGTCGCGAACCGCGAACGGACGAACGCGGCGGCATCGGCGGCGGGCAGGCGGCGCGGGGCGAACCGGGCACCGGTCGGTGAGGGTGCAGTCAGCCTGTCCAGACGGAAAGTGCGCCAATCGTTTCGAATCAGGTCGTAGCCGACCAGATACCAGCGCCGGCCCAGCGAGACCAGGCGCAGCGGCTCGACCTTCCGGCGCAGCGCGGTCCCGTCCGCTGCGGTGTAGTCGAACTCGACCCGCTCGGTGTCGCGGCAGGCCTGGGCGACGGTGGTCAGCACGCCGGGATCGACGGTCGGGCCGGGTCCGCTCCACGTGGATTCGGTCGACGACCGCAGCGCGTCGACCCGTCGCCGCAGGCGTTTCGGCATCACCGCAACGACTTTCGCGAGCGCGCGCACCGACGACTCGGCGGTGCCGGCGACCGGACTCTGCGCGGCGGTGAGCAGTCCGACGGCCAGCGCGACCGCCTCGTCGTCGTCGAGCACCAGCGGCGGCAGCGCGGCGCCGGGCGCCAACTGGTATCCGCCGTCGACGCCGGGCTGGGCCTGCACCGGGTAGCCGAGCTCGCGCAGCCGGTCGACGTCGCGGCGCAGCGTGCGCACCGACACCTCGAGGCGCTCGGCCAGCTCCGCTCCCGGCCAGTACCGGTGGGTCTGTAGCAGCGACAGCAGCCGGAGCGTGCGCGAGCTCGTGTTCGCCATGATTTCGAGTTTGCCGCACATTGAGGACAGAAACTGACACCATTGCCTTCTAGCGTGGTTCTCGACAGTGATTCCCGGTCCGAGAAGGAGCCCAGCATGACCACGACGACGATCGACGAGCGCACCGACCTCCTCGCGAGCATCGCCGGCAGCCGCCGGTTCCTGCGGTACACCGCCCAAGGCCTCACCGACGAGCAGGCGACCACGCGCAGCACCACCAGCGAACTGACCATCGGCGGACTGATCAAGCACGTCACCGCGGTCGAACGGAGCTGGGCGCGGTTCATCGTGGAGGGGCCCTCGGCGATGCCGTTCGACGAGGAATCCATGAATCAGCACATGGCCGACTTCCACATGGGCGACGGCGAGACGCTGGCCGACCTGCTCGACGACTACGCGGCGGCGGCCCGCGAGACCGAGGAGCTGGTGCACGGGCTCCCGAGCCTCGATGTGGTGCAACCGCTTCCCGAGGCGCCGTGGTTCGAGAAGGGCGTCGAATGGTCCGCGCGGAAGGTGTTGCTGCACATTCTGGCCGAGACCGCGCAGCACGCCGGGCACGCCGACATCATCCGCGAGGCCATCGACGGCCAGAAGACGATGGGGTGAACCGCCCCGAGTGGGCAGCGCCGACGGCCGACTCACGTTAGGTTCGGGCGATGGCGACCTGGGACGACGTGCGACGCATCGCGCTGGCGCTGCCGGAGGCGCAGGAGGGCACCGCGTGGGGGAACACCGCCTGGCGGGTCCGCAAGGCGATGTTCGTATGGGAGCGGCCGCTGCACCGGCCCGACCTCGAGGCGCTGGGCGACGCCGCGCCGGACGGACCGATCCTCGGGGTGCGGGTGCCCGATGTCGGGGCGAAAGAGGCGCTGATCGCCGACTCGCCGCGGGTGTACTTCACGGTCCCGCACTTCGACGGCTATCCGGCGGTGCTGGTGCTGCTGGACGAGATCGAGGTCGACGAGCTCGAGGAGGTCATCGTCGAGGCGTGGCTGTGCCGGGCGCCGAAGCGGCTGGCCCGGGAGTACCTCGCGGCGCATTGAGCTAGTGCCCGTTCGGCAAAGGGCAGTACGGGGTGAGCCTATGGCAGAGATGGCAGTGGCCCACGACGGACAGAACCGTCGTGGGCCACGCGGGGAACCCGGGCGTCAGCCCTGGGTGGCGGTGAAGTTCGGGCCGGTGGTGGCGCCGGCCGAGGCCGAGGAGATCATCTTCACGAGCTGATCCAGCGGCGACGAGTCGGTCGTGGTGGTCGTGGTGGTGTCAACGAGGTGCAACACGGGCTTCCCCAAATCGTGTCGAGTGCGATATCCGGACGGCGAGTGCCGCGCGGGCGCGCCCCGTTCGAGCGCACGGTCGTGTATAGCAGCGCACCGACTTGTTGCAACAGGCAAAGGCCTGTCAATTGTGAGGATACGGAATCGATTTCGTCAGTCCGCACAATGTGGGGGCCGGGTGCCGGTGGGTAGAGAGTCCGGATACGACGACGGCCCGCGACGGAGATTCCGTCGCGGGCCGCGCTGGCCTGTCGTGGCTGCTAGGCCGACGCGCTCGAACCGGCGGTCGAACCGGAGGTGAGCATCCCGAGCAGGATCGCAAGGTCGGCCTGCGCGGCCTGGGCGTCGTTGGTGGGGAGGGCGGCGGCGAAGAGTTGGAACACGTGAGTCCCTTTCTGGGGGTGAGGAGTGCATACCTCGCTGTGATGGCTGCGAGGATGTCCGTGCGGTCGTTAGATATCTAACAGACGCCTCGGTCCGTGCGCCAGTCCACAGTGTCAGGTGTCCGCTGATCGGCCGACATGTCCGGTATCTCGAAACCGACCCGAGGGATCAGATTAGACGGGACGGACTGTCGGCGCTGGTGCCGGCCTGTAGGAACGACTATGGCTCGCGACGGACGTGCCGTCGCGAGCCATAAGAGATCGCTTGCTCAGCCCTTGGTGGTGCTGCTGCCGTTCTGGCTCGAGCCAGCGGCGAGCGCAGCCAGCAGTGCGGGCCAGGTGGCGTACGGGTCGGTGGCGTCAACGAGGTGCAGCACAGGAATCCCCTTTTCACTCAGTGTGCAAGTGCCGCGCGGCGAATGCCGCGACGGCGCGTCCAACGGACACACGTTGTATATCAGGTCTGCCCGACGGACCGTTAGCCCTCCCCGTGTACTGTCCTTTGCTCGACTGACAGGAAATCGGGGCAAAACGGACCGATGGCCCGTGCCGACCATCTGGTCGGCACGGGCCATCGGACTCACTACCTTCGGCGTCAGCGCTTGCCCGGGGGCTTCGCCCCACCGCGCATGCCCAACCCCTTCGGCTTGACACTCAGCGCCGGCTTGTCGTCGGCCTGCGGTGTCGCGGTCGTCGGGGCTTCCGGAGCCTCGGCCGCCGGCGTCTCGGCTGCAGGAGCCTCCGGTGCCGGCTCCGACTTCGGCGCGGCCGGAGCCGAGCGCCGGGCGCCCGGCGCCTTGGCGCCGCCGGCCATGCCGAGGCCCTTGGCCTTGACGCTCAATCCGGCGGGCTTGGCCGGAGCTTCGGCAGCGGGTGCCTCGGTTGCCGGAGTTGCCTCCGGGGCGGGCTCAGCAGCCGGAGCCGCGGTCTTCGGCGCACCGGGCTTCTTCGCGCCGGGTGCCTTGGCGCCGCCGGCCATGCCCAGGCCCTTGGCCTTGACGCTCAGGCCCGCGGGCTTGGCCGGGGTCTCGGCTGCCGGCGCTTCCGTCGCGGGAGCCTCGGCGGGGGCCTGCGCTGCGGGTGCCGCCTTCTTGGCGCCGGGTGCCTTGGCGCCGCCCGCAAGCCCGAGACCCTTGGCGCCGGGTGCCTTGGCGCCGCCGGCCATACCGAGGCCCTTACCGGGCGCCTTCGCGCCGCCGGGTGCCTTGGCGGCCCCGGCCATGCCCAGGCCCTTGACGGCGGGCTTGGGGGCCGCCGCCTTCGGTGCCTCCTCGGCGGGCGTCGCGGCGGGCGCAGTCTCGACGACCGCGGTCGCCGCTGCGGCGGCGGGCTCGGCGGCCGGTTTGGCGGGCTGCTTCTTGAGTTCCTTGGTCGGAACAGCGCCGCCGCGGCGCACTCCGTCGAGGATCAGCTGGGCGACGTCGACGACCTCGACACCCTCGCCCTGACCGGATTCCTGGCGTGCGGTCACACCGTCGGTGAGCATGACGCGGCAGAACGGGCAACCGGTGGCGATCTTCTGCGTCGTGGCGCCCGAGCCGAGCGTGTCGAGGGCCTCGTCGACCCGCTCGATGTTGATGCGCTTGCCGATGTTCTCTTCCATCCACATGCGTGCGCCACCGGCACCACAGCACAGGGAGCGTTCGCCGTGCCGGGGCATCTCGGTCAGCGTCGCCGCCGAGGCGCCGATCAGCTCACGCGGTGCGTCGTAGACCTGGTTGTGCCGGCCCAGGAAGCACGGGTCGTGGTAGGTGATCTGTTCGCTGCCCTCGACCGGGGCGACGGGGATCAGCCGCTTGTCGCGCACCAGCTTGTTGAGCAGCTGGGTGTGGTGCACGACCTCGTAGTGGCCGCCGACCTGCGGATACTCGTTCGACAGGGCGTTGAAGCAGTGCGCACAGGTCACCACGATCTTGCGGCGTTCCTGCGGGACACCGTCGAACAGATCGTTGAACGTCTCGATGTTCTGCATCGCGAGCTGCTGGAACAGGAACTCGTTGCCCGCGCGGCGGGCCGAGTCGCCGGTGCAGGTCTCGCCCTCGCCGAGCACGAGGTAGTCCACCGCGGCCACGTTGAGCAGTTCGGCGACCGCCTTGGTGGTCTTCTTGGCGCGGTCCTCGTAGGCGCCGGCGCAGCCGACCCAGAACAGGTACTCGTAGCCGTCGAACGAGTCGGCGTCACGGCCGTAGACGGGGACCTCGAACTCGACCTCGTTGACCCAGTTGATGCGGTCCTTGGAGTTCTGGCCCCACGGGTTGCCCTTGTTCTCGAGGTTCTTGAACAGTCCGGCGAGCTCGGACGGGAACTCCGACTCGATGAGCACCTGGTAGCGGCGCATGTCGATGATGTGGTCAACGTGTTCGATGTCGACGGGGCACTGCTCGACGCATGCGCCGCAGGAGGTGCAGCTCCACAGGGTCTCGTAGTCGATGACCGGGGCCAGCTCGCCGCCGTCGACCATCTCGGTGGACTCGCCGACCATCTTGCGACCGGCCTCGGCGCGGGCGGCGGCGGGGATCTTCGCCAGAGCGGCTTCGTCGGGTTTGCCGTCGGCGCCGACCAATCCGACCTCGTCGCCGGCCATGTCGGTCTTGCCCCCGGCGAGCAGGTAGGGGGCCTTGGCGAAGCCGTGGTCGCGCAGCGACATGATCAGCAGCTTCGGCGACAGTGGCTTGCCGGTGTTCCAGGCGGGGCACTGGGACTGGCAGCGGCCGCACTCGGTGCAGGTGGTGAAGTCCAGCCAGCCCTTCCAGGAGAAGTCCTCGATCTTGCCGGCGCCGAACGCGTCGACGTCGGGGTCGGCGTCCTCCATCTCCAGTACCTTGCCGCCGGACATCATCGGCTTGGCGGCACCCAGCGCACGCTTGGAGCCCAGCTCACGCTTGAAGTAGATGTTGAAGAACGCGGACAGACGGTGCCACGCGACACCCCAGGTGACCTTGCGGCCCACCATGAACAGCCAGATCATGCCGGAGAGCAGCTTGATCAGCGCGAAGATCGAGACCATCAGCAGGCTCGCCGGCAGTGCCTTGGCGACGAAGTGGGTGCCGAACGAGGTCCAGATCGGCGGCTCCTCGACGCCCGAGGAGATCTTGCCGGCCTTGACCATGATCATGCCGAGGCCCTCGATCAGCACGACCCACTCGACGAAGTAGGCGGCGCTGAAGACGGATCCGCTGAACCGCGACATCCGGCCCGGGACCCGCGGGTGGTTCAGCTGCCGGATCACCATCAGCACGAGGATGCCGATGACGGTGCCCCAGCCGAGCAGTTCGGCGATGAACAGCCAGACATGGGTGGCGCCGAACAGCGGCCAGTGGAAGTGCGGGTCGAACGTCTCGCCGTAGGCCTCGAACCACAGCAGTGAGCCGAGGATGAAGCCGATCATGACCAGCCAGTGCGCCCAGCCGACCGTGCGGAACTTGACCATCTTGGTGTGGCCGAGGAACTCGACGATCATCTGGCTCAGCCGCGGGACGAACGGCCCGTTGCGGGTTCCGTCGCGTTGGCCGAGGCGGATCGACGCGATGATCCGCCAGACCCCGCTGAAGAACACGGCCCAACACACCAAGCTGATGAGTACGCCGATCGTGCCCAACGTGATCGTTGTGGCATTCATGTCGGTCCCCTTCCTGGGGGCTGCTGTCGGGTCGCGAGCGGTCGCGACGGTCGTACCATGTTACTCGCTGGTAACAAGCGATTGGTTACTGACGGGTAACTTCCTCGTCTGTCCAGGTTGGGGCTCATCTTGCCACTTGTATGGCGACATGCGGGTCCCCACCCTCCGGCACACCTTATTGGCCGCCCTACGCGAATGCAGGCATAGGCAAACCTAAGTCGACTCGGGACCTGTCCTTCGTTCGTCGGACAAGGGCGGTGAGCGCCGTTGCCGCACCCGGGGCTGCACTTCGTCCGATATTCCCAGCGCATCCGCGTTGATCGCGTTCATCGGCTGCCGACGGGCGGGCCGCGCTTATACCGGCAGGCTTCTCACAGAGTTCACCGGGACGTAACCCACGTCAGATGGCTGCGTTATCATCTTCACCGCGACAACCGGTGGTCGGAGTCACAGTCGGGTAGCCGGGGGGGCGCATGCACTGTTCGATCGACACACTCGCTCAGGAACGGGACGTACTACCGATGAAGCTGAAGAAGTTCGCCGCGACTGCGGTCCTGACCATCGCCTCGCTCGGGGTCGCCGCCGGTACCGCGAATGCCGCGCCGGTCCACACCGATGCCCCGGGCCACACTCCGCCTGCGACGCAGGTGCTGCCGGGCATCTACTACACCGCGAACATCGAGAACGGCTCGGTGGTGCTGCGCACCAGCTCCGGCTCGCTGGCAGTCAAGGACGGGCAGCTGCAGATCCTCGATGCGCAGAAGCGTGTCACCGAATCCGTGCCGCTGTCGATTCGCAAGGGTGACCTGGCGTACCCCATCTCCGCGAAGGTTGACGGTCTCAAGGCGACGTTGACGCCGAACCTCAACAAGGCGGCGGCAACGCCGATCAAGCCGGTGGCACTGCCGCTTCACCAGGTCGACGCGCAGCTGACTCAGCAGCAGCAACAGCAGCAGAAGCAGAACAGTGCGCTGTCCACGCTGACGACTCAGATCGGCGCGGCGAGCGCGGTCGGCGGGTTGCTCGGCACCATCGTCGGCGGTCTGATCGGCCTTGCCCTCGGACCGGCCGGCATGGTCACGCTCGCCGGCATCGGCGGCGTCGCGGGCACCATCATCGTCGGTGGCCCCGCCCTCATCGCGAGCGCGGTTCAGTACTTCCAGACGATGGGCTAGTCCCACACGTTCTCGGCTGTGGCCCGTCTTCCGACAGGGAGGCGGGCCACAGCCGTGTCTGGAGTCAGACGGGCCGGTACCGATCGACAGCTGTGTCCCGCAAGCGGTTTCATGTGATGTGAGCCACCCGGCCCGGCGGCTCGGTTAGCGCGGCGTCACTCGTACATTGCCGTCACATTAACAATTCCGCGCACGCCGTTTCGAAGTCATTAAGACGTGCGCTGGGGCGGTTTCGGCCCCGATCTTGCGGTTAATGTTCCTTCTCGCCGGCCCGGTTCCACCGGGCTTTGCGCAGTTCAGAACCCATGGCGGCCCTCGACGCGAGTCGGCGTGCCGGGGCGTGGGTCTGCAGACACGAGAATCGGGAGACCGCCCATGAAGTTCAGCAAGATCGCCGCGACCTCCGCACTGGTCATCGCCGCCATGAGCATCACCTACGGCACCGCGAATGCGGCGCCGGCAGCGCAGGCGCCGGACAACAGCACCGTCAGCACCCAGGTGTTGCCGGGCATCCACTACAAGGCCAGCGTCGTGGACCACTCGGTGGTGCTGACCACCGACGCCGGCTCGCTCACCACCCGCGGCAACCAGTTCCAGGTACTGGACGCCTCGGGCAAGCTGGTCGCCGGAGTCCCACTGACCTACAACATGGACGGTAAGAGCTGGCCGATCGCCGCCAAGATCCAGGGCAACACCGCGACCCTGACCCCCGGCGGACCTGTCCGGGCGGCCGGGCTGCCCCTGCACCAGGTGGACGCCACCGCCAACCCGAACTTCAACCAGGCGCTGAGCAACCTGAACAGCGAACTGACGCTCGGTGTGGCCACGGGCACCCTGATCGGCACCATCGTCGGGGCCGGCGGCGGATGCCTGCTCGGTGGGGCGATTCCCGCGTTCACCATCGTCGCACTGCCGGCCGCAGTCGGAACCTGCATCGGCGGCGCCGTCATCGGTGCTCCCATCGGCGCACTCGCCGGCACCATCCTCATCGGTGGTCCGGTCGCTGTCGCCTCGGGCATCCAGTTCATGAACGACATCAACACCCCGCCGGCCCCGGTGAAGGCAGGCGCCTGAGCCGGTACGGCGCCCGATCCACGACGGCGCGGCGGCCCGACCCCCCGATGATGTGGGGCCGGGCCGCTTTCGTGCGCGCGGAAACCGGCCCTGACGTGGGCTGGGTCACGTTGCAGGTCTAAGATCGCCGAGGGGATTGCCGCAGGTAACGCGTGGGTTGGGGTAGGCGACACTCCCTGTAGTTCGGATGTGTCTCCTACGAGAAAGACTGGCCAGGAATGCGAATCTGGAAGACTTCTGCCGCCGCGGTCGCCGTCGGCGGCATGCTCGTGCTCGGGGCGGGCACCGCAGTCGCGGCCCCCGTTGCCGCCCAGCCGGTCCCGGCCGCCGCACACGTGCATCTGGCCGCCGCGCCGGCGCCGGCGAACCAGCAGGATTCCGAGGCCAAGCAGGAACGCGACAAGTTGGCGCAGGAATACCTGTCCAACCAGATCAGCGCCGCCGTGACCGTCGGCAGCTTGGTCGGAACGATCGTCGGCGCGCCGGTGGGGTGCGTCGTCGGTGCCGCGATGGGCGCGGGTGTGGGGTGTGTCCCCGGCTTCATCACCGGCGGCCTCCTCGGCGGAGTGGCCGGCGCGGCCATTGCCGGTGGCCCGACGTTCATCGGCGCGACCATGAACTACATGAACACGATCAATTCTCCGATGCCCGCGTCCGCCCCGGCGCCCGCGTCGCCGAAGGCCTGATCGCAGCAGAGCAAAACGGGCGCCCCGGCCGTCGGAATCCGACCGGCCGGGGCGCCCGTTCTGCTGCGAGTGGTGCGCTACTGCGCGGTGCGGATCCGCAGACCGGACCCGACCGAGCCCTGCGGGGCCTTGGCGCCGACCTCGTTCACGATGCTCTGCACCGACATTCCGAAGCCGACGGTGCCGCCGTCCGCGGCCAACGAGAGGTTGGCGGTGCGGCAGTCTGGCGCGCTGTCGCTGTTGGACCCGCTGGTGATGCCCATGGCCAGGGTGCCGGAGACGATCGCGCCGCCGCTGTCGCCGCTGAGAGTGCAGGCGCTGTCGGCGAATCCGTGCACGGTCCGGCTCGAGCCGTCCGAGGCGTACAGCTTGGTCGACACGTTGGCGGCCAGCACGACCCCGCAGGTGTAGCCGGATGTCTGCCCGGACTTGCACACCGGTGCGCCGACGACCGGGGCCGCGGTGCCGGTGATCGTGATGGTGGTCCCGCGGGCGCCTCGGACGACGGGCTGATCCAGTCCCTTTGTGGCAGCGGAAGAGTCGAGCTTGATCACCGAGTAGTCGAGGCCGTCGGCCTTGTTGCCCAGGCCTGAACGCGCGAAGCTGCCGACCTGGGTGCTCGCGTAGATGTCCGACACGTTCGGCAGGTAGACCCGCGCCGCGCCAGAGGTGCCGGCCGCAGACGGGTTCGGGTCGCAGTGGCCCGCGCTGATCGCCAGCGGGTTGCCCGCGGCGTCGGTGGCACTGAAACCGAAGGAGCACACGGTGATCTGGTTCGCCGAGATCGATCGGTTCAGCGGCTTCGCCGTCGTCACATAGGTGTCGCCGCCGATCGGTGCGGACTCGATGCGCCCGGGACCGCCCGGGGCCAGGTCGACCTTCAGCTTCGCGGCCAGGTCCGGCAGGCTGATCGCCCGGCCGAGGTCGCTGTTGATGACGGTGAGCACGATCTGGTTGTTCAGCATGTCGACCGCGGCGGACTTGATCTGCCGCGAGATGCTGTCCGGCAGCGCCGCGACCCACTGGTTCAGCTGTCCGAGCGACTCGTTGAGCGTGTCGGCGGAGAACTGCGCCCGCTTGGGCTGGAACCCGGCGGCGACGACCTTCCGCGCGGCCGCGTCGGTGGTGACCGCGACGATCGGGGTGCCGTTGGTGTCGAGCCAGGCGCCCGCGTAGGCGTGCGGATCGGACTTGTGTAACTGGTCGGCGTACCGGCCGAGCTTCTGCGCCAACGCCGCTCGGTCGAGATACTGCGGGACCGACATGTGCAGATCTCGTTCGACCGCGGTGCTCAGCGCCGCCGGCAACGACGGCTGTGCCGGCGTCGGGGCCGCCTGCGCCGTGCCTGACAGTGGGATCAGGGCCGTGATCACGGCGGCACCGATGATCGCTGCGCGCCGCGCAGGCGAGATACGCATGTCGTCCCTTCGGTAGGTGCTGTCGGTTCAGACCGCGCCCACTTGAAGGTTCTCCGAACATCGCGAGCGGCGCGCCTACCATACGACATCCGCCTGAGGAACACCTGAGCAGGTAGGCGGCCCGAAGATGCCTGTGCCCGACCCCAATTGCGCCATCGAAAAGTGTGGCATCCAACAATGGCGAGGTCAGGTCGCGGCAGGCTGAGCGCCGTATCCCATCGTCCGGAGCATCGAGAGCATCTCGCTGCGCGACTGCGCCCCGAGTCGGTTGCGGATGCGCGCCACATGATGCTCGACGGTCTTCGCGGAGATGAACAACCGCGACCCGATCTCCCGGTACGGCATGCCCAGCACCAGCAGGTTCGCCACGTCGCCCTCGCGGTCCGTCAGCGGGCCGCTGAGCGCCGGTTTGGCCGCGGCGTCTGGGGAGGGTTCGGCGGTGCGCGCGAGCGTGAGCGAGCGCGCGGTCTGCAAGAGTGCGGTCGCGTCCTGCGTCGACCCGGCGTGCAGCGCGGCCTCGCCGGCGAGCCGCGCGCCGTCCCACGACAGCCCGACCCGGTCGAGTCCGGTCGCGGCGGCACTGACCTCGGCCAGGTCGACCTGATCGGTGAGCACCTTCATCCAGGCCCGGCCCGCGTCGGCCAGACACGCCGCATAGGGGTCGGACTCCGCGGCCGCGGACAGCGAGTTGGCGTGCGGGACCAGGTCCTCGGGGCGCTCGGAAAGGATGGCTGCCTGCACGCCGTACCAGTGCACGGCCGCGGACCATAGTGGCGGCTCGCCCAGGCGGCGCAACAGATCTCGGGCCTCGTCGATCAGCAACAGGATGCGGGGCAACGCCCGCAGCCGGGCCGCGGCCACCCACAGCTCGCCCAACGGCAGCAGGTTGAACAGGTCGGCCCGTGCCTCGGCTACCGCGTCCTGGGCCTGCTCCCAGGCCTGGGTGACCGCGCCGAGATCACCGCGCCGGCGGGCCAGCCCGAGCCGCAGCCCGTGCGCGAACAGCAGATCCCGCTGGACCAGGGCCGAGCCGACGGCATCGAGCTGCGACTGCGCGGCGTCGAGGTCGCCGCGGAGCATCGCTATCCACGCCAGCAGCAGCGCGTGGCGTGGGCCGGCGATCGGATCGGCGTCGCCGAGAGCCCGGCGCAGCAGCGACTCGGCGCGGTCCAGTTCGCCGGCGTGCACCGCAGCGGTGGCGGCGACCGCGGTGACGGTGTCCGGCAGCATGCGGTCGCTGCGGCCGGTGCTCAGCATCGACACAGCGCGCATCATCGCGCCCAGAGACTGGGCGGTCGGTGACGAAAGCGATTGCAGCAGAGCATTCGCCAGCAGCGACCAGGCGGCGGACAGGGAGGTCTGCGGGCGGTCGGCGCGGGCGTCGAGCATGGCCTGGGCCTGCTCGATCCGTCCCTCCGCGATGAGGACCGCCGCGCCGATCGGCGCGTCCAGGCCGGCGCGGTCGGGACCGAGCCAGCCGTACAGTTCGGCGCTGCGCGCGGTCAGCCCGCGGTAGGCCGCCACGCTGGCGGAGATCCGTGTGGCCGACCGCAGGTCCTCGTCGGGGATCGCCCCCGCCGACGAACCCTCCCAGGTCGAGTCGATGATCTGCAGTGCGCGGTCGAAACTTCCGCTGCGCCCGGCGGATTCGGCATGGCGAATGCTGGCGGCGGCGTCGACATTCCCGGTGCGCAGCGCCGCCTCGTAGAGATCGGCGGCCTGTGCGGGGTCGGCGTCCGCGACCGCGGCGGCGGCGGCGGTCAGGTGGTCGGCCAGGCGCTGGTCGCGCACGGGCACGGCGGCCAACGCGCGCGCGGTCGCCAGGGACAGCGTGCCCAGCTCGAGCCGGGCGGAGAGCACACGTTGCTGGATGGCGCCGATGGCCGACTCGCCGACGACCGCGGTGAGCGCCGGCGCGGAGGCGGGGAGCAGGCCATCCGTATCCGTCAGCAGCCCAGTGCATCTCGCGCGATCGATCAGCATCAATGCGGCGTCCTCGTCGACGCCGAGGGTGTGGGCCAGCTCGGGTGCGTTGAGGTGCACACCCAGCCCCGCGACCACGAGTGCGGCGCGCACGTCAGCGGGCGTCGCCCGCAGCGTCTGGATGATCCGCGACCGGACCGCCTCGGCGAGGGTGGCCTCGACCTGTGCGCGGCTGCGCAGTTCGGTGCCGGTGAGGTCCTCGAGCGCGGCGAGTGCGGCGTCGAAAGTGCCGACCACGCCGCCGCTGTACCGGCCGATCAGCTCGACCAACGCCGGCGACAGGGCGTCGGCGCCGAGTCGCACCCGGGCGCGCTCGGTCGCGTGGGTGCGGGAGAGCTTGGTCAGCACCAGATGCGGATGGCCGTCGGCGAAGGCACGCCCGAGGGCGGAGAGCCGCGCATCGGAGGAGCGTGGACGGACGGCCACCAGGACCGTGAGGTCGACGCGCCGGGCCAACTGCGCGAGTGCGGTCAGCCGTTCGGTCGAGAGCTCCTGGGCGTCGTCGACGATGACCGCCGAGCCTGCCGGGACCAGCTCGGCGAAGGGGTCGGCGAGCGGCACGTCGGCAGCGCGGAGAATCTCGCGAATCAGCGTGAGCAGCATCGATTTTCCACTGCCGGCGACGCCGACGACCAGGCGGCGCGCCGGGCGAGTCGGCTCGGCGCTGATCCGGTTGTACAGGTCCGCCGCGGCCGGGAGTCCGGCGAGGGCATAGCGGGGCAGCAGGTCGTGAGGTCCTGGCATCGGCGCGGCCTAGTTGTTGGCGCCGGTGAGGCCGCCGACCACGCCGCCCACCAGCCCGCCGACCGCGTTGCCGACACCGCCGACGACCTGGCCGGTGCCGTCGAGCACCTTGCCGGTTGCGTTGCCGGCACCGTTCAGGACCTGGCCCGTGGCGTCGCCCGCTCCGCCGACGACCTGACCGGCCCCGGTGCCGACACCGTTCGCGGCCTGGCCCACGCCGCTGCCGACCCCGTTGGCGACCTGCCCGGCGCCGCTGCCGATGCCGTTCGCGGCCTGACCCGCGCCGCTGCCGACGCCGTTGATGGCCTGTCCGGCCCCGTTGCCGACCCCGTTGGCGGCGTTTCCGACCGCATTGCCGACCCCGTTGGCGGCCTGCCCGGCCCCGGTGCCGATGCCGTTCGCGGCCTGGCCCACGCCCGCACCCGGCGCACCCGGTGCGGCCGGTGCCGTCAGCTGGCCCGGGACGGCCGGTGTCGCCGCGGTGCCGGCGGCGCCGGGGGAGCCGGACTGGGTGACCTGGCCGGTCTGGCCGGGTTGTGTCGCCTGCCCGGGCTGGGTCGCCGCGGTCGTGCCGTTCGCGGCGGGTGCGGTGCCGCCCTGGTGGGTGGTGCCGGCGACCGTGTCGGTCCCGGTGGTCGAGCCCGCGTGGCCGGTCGTGCCGGTGGTCGACCCGGCGGGGGTGACCTGGGTGGTGTCGGACGCCGGCTTGAACACCGACGGGTACAGGCCGGTGCCGAACGACAACCCGCCCGCCGACAGGACCACGACGGCGGCCGCGGCGGCGGCGATCAGCACCGCGCGGCGCTTCCACCACACGGCGGGAGGCAGTCGTCGCACCTTCGGCGCCACCGGCACCAGCGGGACCGACGCTGCCGTGGCCTCGGCCGCCGCGACCGACCCGACGGCCCCGGCGCCGGAGGCGGCCAGCAGTGCGGCGCGCTCGGCGGCCGCGCGGGCGGCGCCCAACGATGCGGCGCCCTGGGCGGCGATCGTCCCGGACATCGGCCCGACGATCACCGGAAGCTGCAGGTTGTCCGCGATCACCTCGGTGAGCAGCGGGATGGCCGCGCTGCCGCCGACCAGCAACACGCCGCTGAGGTCGCCGACCGTGACCCCGGCGGTGCGCAAGCACTCGTGCACCAGATCCAGCGAGGCGATCAGCGGGCCGTGGACCAGGTCCTCGAACTCGGCGCGGACGATGCGGCCCTCGGTGCGGACGCCGGGAAGGTCGATCGGGATGACGGCCTCGGTCTGCGCCGACAGCGTCTCCTTGGCGACCCTGCAGCGGTCGCGCAGCGCGGTCAGCGCCGCGACCGACTCGGGACCGGTCAGGTCGAGGTCGCCGAACTGGCCGGCCAGCCCGGACATCACATATCCGAGGATCAGCTGGTCGAACTGGGTGCCGCCGACCTCCTCGGAGCGCAGCGGCGTCCCCACGATCGGATCGGCCGCGGCGGCGGCACCGGTGCGGACCACCGCCACGTCCAGCGTCGAACCGCCGAGGTCGTAGACCAGCACGCTGGTGTCGTCGAGGGGGCCGCGATCGGCCTCGAGCCAGGCCGCGGCGGCCGCCGGCTCGGAGATCAACCCGACCGTGCCCAGGCCGATGTCGTCGAGCGCGCCGCGCAGCGCGTCCACCGCGAAGTCCGAGTACACGGCCGGGTAGGTCGCGACCGTGGCCGGGACCGCGTCCTCGTGCGCGTAGGCGGTGGCCTCGGCGACCAGGCAGTGCATCGAGGTCGCGACGAGGTCCTCACCCGAATACTGGGTGCCGTCGTCGGCGATCAGCGGTACCGGGTCGCCGACGCGGGTGGCGAAGTCGGTGATGACGGTGCCGTCGCCGGGCGTCGCACCCAGTTCCGGTCGCTCGTCGCCGTTGATCTTGAGGGTGCTGGCGTGGCTCACCCCGAAGTCGTCCGCCGGTGCGGTCGGGTCGGTGTGATCGGTGTGCATCACCGCTGTCGAATTGACCGTGCCGATGCTCAGTCCGAGGCCTGTCGCCATCGTCTGCTCCCGTCGTTTGTGGGCGGTAGCCGCCGTCTACACCAGCTATTGTCGCTGGCAGAGGCTTTGCCGTTACCCAGATGACCCTGTGGGGTTGCTGGTTGGGGAGGTATCCCCCAGGGGGAGTCGATCCCCTAATCCGGCGCTCCGGCGGGGAGGGGGATTGACCCCGTTGGCGGCCGCGCCGAGGATGCCTAGCTTGGAGTACATCGGCCTGATCAGGCCAGCGTCGGGACCGTCCGGTCGCACCGCGTGTGACTGCAGTCTTAAGGAGAATGCAATGGCCACCAACGCAGTACTCGAGTTCATCCTCAACCTTCTGCGTGACGGGGCGGCCCGCGAGGCCTTCCTCGCCGACCCGCAGCAGTGCCTGGCGAACGCCGGCCTCGGCGACGTCGGCCCGGACGCGATCTCGGCGGTCGCCCCGCTGGTCTGCGAGTCCGGCCTGTTCGCGGGCAGCCCCACCGAGCTCACCAGCTTCCTGACCGGCCTCGGTCCCGCCGGCCCCGGCGTCGACGGGGGGACTCCAGGCGTCGACGCGGGCGCGCCCGGGCTCGGCGGCACGGTCGGTGCCGGTGGCGGCGCGGGCGGAGGTGCCGACCTCGGTGGTGCCGGGCTCGGCGGACTGGGCCTGGGTGGACTGGGCCTGGGCGGGCTGGGACTCGGCGCCGGCCTCGGTCTCGGCGCGGGACTGGCCGGCGGCGGTTCGCTGCCCGGCGGACTCATCGGCGGCACCACCGGACTGGACCTGTCCGCGGACATCGGCCCGATGCTCGGCGCGGCCCTCAGCACAGCGCTCGGTGCGGGCGGCGCGCTCGGTGCCGACCTCGGTGCCGCGCTCGGCGGACTGTTGGGCGGCGGGCTCAACGGTGGTGCCAACGGCGGGGTCAACCTGGACCTGGGCGGTGACCTCGGCTCGCAGATCGCCGGTGCCCTCGGCGGCGCGCTGGGCGTCGGCGGAAACCTGGCCGGCGACTTCGGTACGGCGCTGAACGCCGCGCTGTCCGGCTCGGGCGTGCTGAACGGACTGGTCGACACGGCCGGATCGGCAGGCGCAAACCTGACCGGACTGCTCAGCAGCGCGCTCGGTGTGGGCGGCGACCTCGGTGCCAACCTGGGGGCGAGCCTCGGCGGCCTGCTCGGCGGTGCCTTCGGCGCGGGCGGCGCACTGAACGGCGATCTCGCGGGACTGCTGAACGGTCAGCTCGGCGGGGACCTCGTCTCCAATGTCGCGACCGCGCTGTCGGGGTCGCTGGGAGCCGGGCTCGGACTCGGCGCGACGACCGGGATCGTCGGTGACCTCGGCGGCGCACTGGGCACCGCACTGGGTGCGGGCGGCGACCTCGGCGCGAACCTCGGTGCCATCGCCGACACCGCCGGCGACCTCGGCGGTGCGCTGGGTGGCGTGGTCGACACCGCGGCCGGATTGGGAGCGGATCTCGGGGGTGCTCTCGGTGCTGTCTCTGATCTTGGTGGTGCTCTGGGCGGTTCGCTGAACGGGTTGGTCGACGCGGGCGGCACGCTCGGCGGCGCCCTGAACGCGGCGACGAACCTCGGCGCGGATTTGGGCGGTGCTCTCGGTGGTGCCGCGAACCTGGGTGGCGATCTCGGTGGCGCGCTGGGTGGTCTGGCGAATGTGGGCGGCAACCTGGGTGCGGATCTGGGTGGTGCGCTGGGAGGTTTGGCCAACGCGGCCGGTGCTCTCGGTGGTGCCGCGAATGTCGGCGCGAACCTCGGTGCAGACCTCGGTGGCGCAGCGAACCTGGGTGGTGCGCTCAGTGGTCTGGCCAATGTGGGCGGCGACCTGGGTGCCGGGCTTGGCGGCGCGCTCAGTGGTTTGGCGAACGCGGGCGGTGACCTCGGCGCGAATCTGGGTGGAGCGCTTGGTGGTGCGGCGGATGCGGGTGCCGGGCTTGGCGGCGCACTGAGCGGCTTGGCGAACGCGGCCGGCGATCTCGGCGGTGCCGCGAATGTCGGCGCGAACCTGGGTGCGGACCTCGGGGGAGCGGCGGACCTGGGTGCCGGGCTTGGCGGCGCGCTCAGTGGTTTGGCGAACGCGGGCGGTGACCTCGGCGCGAATCTGGGTGGTGCGCTGAGTGGCCTGGCGAACGCCGGAGGCAACCTCGGTGCGAACCTCGGCGGTGCTGCGCACGGCGGCGCGGATCTCGGTGGTGCGCTCAGTGGTTTGGCCAACGCTGCCGGCGACCTCGGAGGGGCTGCGGACGCCGGAGCCGACCTCGGCGGTGCCGCGAATGCGGGTGCCGGACTCGGCGGCGCGTTGAGTGGTTTGGCCAACGCGGGCGGTGACCTCGGTGCGAACCTGGGCGGTGCACTGAGCGGTCTGGCGAACGCCGGCGGTGACCTCGGGGCAGGACTGAACGGAGCCACGAACGCGGCGACCGGGCTCGGCGCGCACGCGGGTGGCGCGCTCGGCGGGCTCGCGAACACCGCCGCAGGGCTGGGTGGAACCGTTGCAGGAGCAGCGAACTCGGGCGTGAACCTCGGACTGAACGCGGGTGTCGACTCGCACGCCGCCGGTACCGCGGCGGCGGGTGCGACCACCGGACTGGGCGGGCTGATCAGCAGCGCCTTCGGTGGCGGCGCGGGCGCTGCCGGGAACCTCAGCAGCGTGCTCGGCAGCGCCGCGACCGGTGGCGCGAACCTGGGCGGAGCACTGACCGGCGTCGCGAATGACGCCGCACACCTCGGCGCGGACACTGCCGGCACGCTCGGCGGCGGATTGTCCGGTGGCGCGGGACTCTCGGGCGGTGCAACTGCCGGTGCAGGCGCAGGTGCAAGTGCGGGCGGTTCTGCGGACGTGCACACCGGCGCAACGGCTTCCGGCGATGCATCCGGTTCGCTGGGCGGACACGTCGCCAACGCACTGACCGGAGCGGCCAACGCGGCGAGCAATTTCGTCGCGGCGGGCAGCGGCGATGCGTCCACGGCGGCGTCGGGCGCGGGCTCGGCGGCCGCGGACGCGAGCGGCGCGAGCCACTTGAGCAGCACCATCTCCGACGCGAGCCACATGGGCGCCGGACTGACCAGCACCGGCGACGCCGCCGGGCACGCGGCGACCTCCGGCACGATCGGCGGCGGGGCGAGCACCGCCGGGACCGCGGATGCCGGCCACAACATCTGGAGCTCGGTGCAGGGCGCGTTCGACAGTGGCTCGCACCTGGCCGGGGCCGTCGCCGGCGACAGCGGAGCCGCCGTGGGCACGACCGACTCGGCCGCGCTGCACACCGGTGCGACCGATTCGACCGCCCTGCACGACGGCGGTCTGGCCGGCGACGCCGGCACGCTGTTCCACAGCGACGCCGCCACGCCGCTGGACACACACACCACCGATGCGGGCACCATCGACACCCACCACCTGCCGCTGCAGTGACGGGTGCCGCGACCCCACGGTGACGGGACTGCCTCCGAACGCGCGCTGCGGACGGAGGCAGTCCCGGCTGTATACGGTGACAGACACAGTTCGGACCAGATGGCCGGCTCGGAGACGAGGTAGGGATTCGATGACAGGCAGTGATCGATGACGGGCCCCACCGACCCGAAGGCCCAGCAACTGCAGGCGATGGTGCAGTTGCTGGACCAGACCGGCCAGGTGGCCAGGGTCGCCGACCGATCCGACCTGGTCGACCGGCTGGAGGCGGCCAAGACGCGGGTGACCGATCCGCGGCTGCGGGTGGTGATCGTCGGCGCGCTCAAGCAGGGCAAGAGCCAGCTGGTCAACTCGCTGCTCGGCGTGCAGGTCTGCTCGGTCGGCGACGACGAGACGACCGCGGTCATCACCGTCATCCAGTACGGTCCGCAGGCCTCCGCAGAACTCGTGCTCGAGGCAGGGCCGGAGGCCGAGCCGCTGCGGGTGCCGTTGCCGCTCGACGAGGTCGTCGGCATCACCCCGGACACGCCGCGCGCCGAGGGCCGGCGGGTGCTGCGCGTGGAGGTCTCGGTGCCCAGCCCGGTGCTCGCCGAGGGGCTCGTGCTCGTCGACACCCCGGGTGTCGGCGGCAAGGGCAACCCCTACGCGGCGAGCACGCTGAACCTGCTGCCGACGGCCGACGCGGTGCTGTGGGTTTGCGACGCCAGCCAGGAGTACACCGAGCCCGAGGTGCGGTTCGTCCGCCAGGTGCTCGGCATCTGCCCATCGGTCGCTTGTGTGGTGACCAAGACCGACCTGTATCCGGACTGGCGCGCGGTGGTGGGCGCCGACCACGAGCACCTGCAACGCGGACGGCTGGCGGTGCCGCTGCTGCCGGTGTCGTCGCTGCTGCGTGAGCACGCGGTGCGGCTCGGCGACGAGAGCCTCAACGCGGAGTCCGGCTTCCTCGACCTGTTCGCCTTCCTGCGCGCGAGCGTCGCGAACTCCGATGTGAACACCCGCAAGTCGGTCGCGCTGGACGTGGAGGCCGTCGCCGACCACGTGGCGCTCGGGCTCACCACCGAGCTGGCCACCCTGCGCGACCCCGACCGTGCGGCCCAGCGGATCGGCGACCTCGAACGCACCCGCGTCGTCGCCGAACAGCTGCAACGCAAGTCGTCGCTGTGGCAGCAGACGCTGGCCGACGGCATCGCGGACCTGGCGACGGACATCGACCACGACCTGCGCGACCGGCTGCGGCGGGTGACCCGCGAGGCGGAGGCGGCCGTCGACGAGGGCGACCCGGAGAAGGAGTGGACCGAGCTCGGCGCGTGGCTCGAGGACCAGATCGCCACGGCGGTAGGCGACAACTTCGTGTGGGCGCACGAGCGGTCGGTGTGGTTGGCGCAGAAGGTCGCCGAGCACTTCGCCGACGCCGGTGCGGTGGATCTGCCGCACGTCGACGGCAGCGGCGCCGAGAGCGACTCGGTGCACCTGGCCCACCTCGCCGACCTCGAGGCCGGTCGCGTCGGCATCACCCAGAAGGTCCTCATCGGCATGCGCGGTTCTTACGGCGGCGTGCTGATGTTCGGCCTGGTCACCACGCTGATGGGCATGGCGCTGGTCAACCCGATCTCGCTCGGCGCGGGAGTCCTGTTGGGCACCAAGGCGTATCGCGAGGACAAGGCCAACCGGGTGGAGCGCCGCCGGATCGAGGCGAAGAACGCGATCCGCCGCTACACCGACGAGGTCAGCTTCCAGGTGAACAAGGAGTCCAAGGACCGGTTGCGGCTGGTGCAGCGCGCGCTGCGCGACCACTTCCAGTCGGTCGCCGAGCAGACGCTGCGGTCGTTGAGCGAGTCGGTGCGCGCTGCGCAGGAGGCGGTCGCGCTGGACGCGCAGGACCGTGAAGCGCGCATGTCACAGATCGACCGCCAGCTGCAGGTGCTCGGCGAGATGAAACACTATGCGATGCAGATCGGTTCGGTCGAGCTGCCGGCCGCGCCGACGGCAGTCGCCCGGTGAGGGAGGTCACCGCGCTGGCGCGCGCGAACGATCTGGTCCACACGGCGCAGCGGGCCTACGCCGGCGACCGTGCGGCGACCGAACAGCTGGCGGACTGCCGTCGCCGTATCGACCAGCCACTGCGGGTGGCACTGGCCGGCTCACTCAAGGCGGGCAAGTCCACGCTGCTCAACGCGATCGTGGGACAGGAGATTGCGCCGACCGACGCCACAGAGTGCACCCGGGTGGTCACGTGGTACCGCGGCGGGCCGACGCCGACGGTAACCGCGCGCTACGACGGAGAGCGGTCCGCGAACGTGCTGGTGCAGCGCACCGGTGGACGACTGAGCTTTGACCTCGGCGCGCTCACCGCGGACCGCGTCGACCGGATCGAGGTGCAGTGGCCCGCCGGGGATCTGGACCGCACCACGATCATCGACACGCCCGGCACGTCGTCGCTGTCGAAGGACGTCTCCGACCGCACCCTCGGCTTCCTCACCCCCGACGAGGGCGGGTCCGGCGCGGACGCGGTCGTGTACCTGCTGCGCACGCTCGCCGCGACCGACATCGCGTTCCTGGAACGGATCGGCAACCGAGTCGGCGGCGAGTCCGGGCCGCTCGGCGTGGTCGGGGTGGTGTCGCGGGCCGACGAGATCGGCGCGGGCCGGCTCGACGCGATGCTCTCCGCCCGCGACGTCGCCGCGCGCTTCGCCGGAGAACTGGAGAACACAGGGCTGTGCCAGTCGGTGGTGCCGGTCGCCGGGCTGCTCGCCTTGGGCGCACGCACGTTGCGGCAGGACGAGTTCCACGCGCTGCGCGTGCTGGCTGCGGTCTCGGCCGAGGACTTCCAGCTGGCGATGCTCTCGGCGGACCGCTTCGCCGCCTCGGGCATCATCCCCGGCGCCGACCCCGAGGCGCACCGGCGGCTGGTGCGCCGCCTCGGGCTGTACGGCATCCGGATGGCGGTCACGTTGCTGCGAATGGGCACCACCGATGCGCCGAGCCTGTGCCGGGGGCTGCTCGAACGCAGCGGACTCGACGAACTGCGCGACGTGCTCGAGACACAGTTCGGGCAGCGCGCGGGCGACCTCAAGGCGCACTCGGCGCTGCTGGCGCTCAAGCGCGTGCTGATCGCGCACCCCGGCGCCGACTCCGCCGCGCTGATCCGGTCGGCGGACCGGTTGCTCTCGGACACTCACGGATTCGAGGAGATGCGGATGCTCGGCCGGCTGCGCTCGACGGCAACGGGTTTCGGTGCCGACGAGTCGGTGGACCTGCAGCGGCTGCTCGGCGGCGTCGGTGTCGATGCGCGGGTCCGGCTGGGTCTGGGCCCGCACGCCTCGGCCGCCGAGCAGCGGGCGGCGGCGGTGGCGCAGGTGCAGCGGTGGCGGGCGCGGTCCGCGCACCCGCTCAACGATGCGTTCACCACCCGGTGCGCGCGCACCGCCGCACGCAGCGCGGAGGGCATCGTGGCGCGGTTGCAGTGAGCGCGGTTGCAGTGAGCGCGGTTGCGGTGAGCCTTGGCCAGGGGCCCGGTAAAGTCGTATAACCGCATGTCAGGCGGTATTTGGCGATCGTTCGGCCGTGGCGCAGCGCCAGGAGCGAGTTGTCCCGTTCCTCGGCTTCGACCCCGAGATCAGGTGTGTAGCAACACAACGCGACAGCGTCGATCAACGTCAGGCACCGGCGGGGCAGTGCGGCCCGAGGCGCTCTCCACAGACCAGAACCAACCCGTCGACGCGACCGCACCCGACGTCCGGAGCAGGTAGCAGGGCGCCGCCTGGAAAGGGCAATTCCGTCGTTGCTGTTCGGTGGCGCAAGCAGCGTCTATATCCGGAGGTTAGTCCGAGCGTGCTCATGTGGATGACGCGGCCATTTGTCGCTGCAGTGCCACCTTGGGGGGAATAGGTCTATGGCGGTGCGGCGTACTGTTTCGGCCAGTAGTTGTGCGATGTGTTCGACTGATGCCCGGCGCGCCCCCGGGCGCGATTGCGGATGCAGCGTGATGGCCGCGACCGGGCCGTGCGGTCCGCGGATGGCGAGGGCGACGCAGGTGAAGCTCGTGCCCGCGCCTTTAGTACCGGTGGGGTCGATCGACAGGCCCCTGCGGTGCCGGATCCAGTGGAGTTCCTGGCGCAGCACGGGCGGCGTCCAGTTGCTTCCGCTGGCCTTTCCATGTCGCTCGTCCTGTATCAGCGCGTCAGCGCGTTCGGGTTCGAGCCATGCGAGCAGTGCGCGGCCACCGGCGGTGAGGTAGGCAGGGTAACGTGCGCCGACTGTCGACACTGGCGTGCCAGCGGACTGGCGGCCGAGTCTGTCGATAATGACCTCCTTGGAGCCATCGAGGACAGCCAGGTCCACCACCATGCCGGTACGCACGTGAAGTTCATGCATGTGCGGTGCGGCAGCTCGACGGATCTCTCCGTGAATTCCGTCGGTGCAGTGGCGGAGTGCACGTCGGCCCAGGCGGTAACCTTCCCTGCCGTGGTCGAGCCAGTGCAGCTGCGCGAGTTGGTCGAGGATCCTGTGCACCGTCGACCGCGGCAGTCCGGTGCGGCTGGTCACCTCCTCGAAGTTCAACAGGGTTGACGGTTGCTCGAACGCATCGAGAATCAACGTCACCCGCTCCAACATCGACGACGGCAAATCCCGGCGTGTACCCACATGTGCGCCGGCCATCCTTGGCTCCTCTCCGATCTCCATAGTCAGACCGCCACATTCAGACACGCACCGAACGAGTTCGACACTCGTCCACGTAAGGTCGTTCGGGCACAGACATCGGGGGAGATCATGTGATCGTGATCCCGCCGTCGACGGCGATGGTCTGCCCGGTGACATAGCCCGCCGCATCCGAGGCCAGCCAGACCACGGTCGCCGCGAGTTCGGCGGGATCCCCAATCCGGCCGAGTACCAACCGGGGCGCCATGCTGTCGAGGTACCCGTCGTGATACTGGTCGGTCATCTCGGACTCGAAGAACCCGGGCGCGATCGCGTTGACCCGGATGCCTTTGCGGGTGCCCCACTGCTGGGCGAGGTCTCGAGTCAGTCCGATCAGTCCGGCCTTGCTGGCGCTATAGGCGGCTTGGGGCAGTGCCGCTGTGGTCAGGCCGATGATGCTGGAAATGTTGACGATCGCGGACCCGGGGCGCATGACCCGCCCGCAGGCCTGTGCGGCCCAGTAGGCACCGTTGAGGTTGACGTCGATGACCTCGCGGAATTGTTCCGGGGTTTCCCGAGTGGCGGGGTGTGCGGTGCCGATGCCGGCGTTGTTGATCAGGACGTCGACGTGGCCGAACGTGTCCATGGCGGCGTCGACCAGCTGCTGGGCCTGCTCGGGGTCGGCTACGTCGGTCGGCACGCACAACGCTTGCCTTCCGGCGCGTCGGACCAGCTCTGCCGTCTGGTTCATCTTGTCCAGTCTTCGCGCGGCGAGGACGATGTGGGCTCCGGACTCGGCGAGTGCCTCGGCGAAGGCGACGCCGAGCCCCGAGGAGGCGCCGGTGACGACGGCAACCCGGTCGTCGAGCCGGAATCGGTCGAGGATGTTCATCGTGATACTCCTTCATGGAAACGGGTGACGACTTCGGCGACACACACAGGCTTGGGTACGCCCTCGCATTCGACGGTCACCACGGTTGTGGTCTGGATCCCTCCGGGGATCTCCGTGACCTGATCCAGCCGCCCGTGGCCGCGGATGCGGGATCCGGCGGGAACCGGGGCAGGGAAGCGGACCTTGTTGAGCCCGTAGTTGACAGCCACCGTGACTCCGTCGATGACCAGGAGGTCCCCAAGGAACGCCGAGAGCAGCGAGAGCGTGAGGTAGCCGTGCGCGATCGGTACGCCGAACGGTCCGGAAGCAGCCGCGATCGGATCTGTGTGGATCCACTGCCGGTCCTCGGTGACCTCGGCGAACGTGTCGATCCGGTTCTGGGGCAATTCGATCCAGGAACTGACGCCCAGCTCGGTGCCCGCAGAAACGCGCACGGCCTGCAGCCCCGCGAAGGTCGTCATATCGAGATCCCCCCGTCCACGGGGACCACCACGCCGGTGATGTAGCCGGCGTCGGCGGAGGCGAGGAACGCGACGGCGGCAGCCATCTCACGTGGATCGGCGAAGCGGCCCAAGGGTATCTGCGCGGTCAGCTCCGCGCGCTTGTCGTCGGGTATGGAGGCGATCATGCGTGTCTCTGCGTTCGGTGAGATCGCGTTCACGGTGACGCCGAAGCGTGCCAGTTCCTTGGCGGCAGTCTTCGTGAAGCCGATGACGCCGGCCTTGGCCATCGCGTAGTTCGCCTGGCCGGGGTTCCCGTGCAGCCCCGTGTACGAGGTGACATTGACGACGCGCCCGTACCCGCGCTCGCGGAAGTGCGGAACACACGCCCGGGTGAACCGGAAGGTGCCGCCCGCGTGTACGGCCATCACTTGCTCGTAGTCCTCGTCGGTGAGTTTCCACAGCATCCGGTCGCGCAGGATCCCGGCATTGTTGACCAGCACGTCGATCCGGTCGGTCTCTGCGATGGCCCTGTCGATGACGGCCCGCACCGATCTGGTGTCGCTGACGTCGGCGACAGCGCCGCGGCAGCCGACCTCAGCGGTCGCCGTGTCGAGGGCGTCGGCGTCGAAGTCGACCAGGTACACGGTCGCGCCGGACCGACAGAAGAACCGGCCAAGTTCGAGGCCGATGCCGCGGGCAGCGCCGGTGACGATCACCGTCTGGCCGTTGAAGTCGAAGGTGACATTTGACGTGGTTGTCGCCGCGTCGGTTTCGATGCTGGTCATATCAGGTGAGCCTTTCGAAGATGGCAGCCATGCCTTGGCCACCGCCGATGCACTCCCTTGCCGGCCCGGCCGATCGGCGAGCCGGTGGTGGAGACGATGACGGCTTCTGTCACGGAACGTCTGCTTTCAGTTCGTCGATGGTGGATCAGAGTGCGAGGTCGCGGCCGATGATTTCCTTCATGATTTCGTTGGAGCCGGCCCAGATCTTGGTCACGCGGGCGTCCATCCAGGCGCGGGCGGCACGGTATTCGCGCATATATCCGTAGCCGCCGTGCAGTTGCACGCAGTGGTCGAGCACCTCGTTCTGCACCTGCGCCGACCACCACTTGGCTTTCGCGGCGTCGACCGCGCTGAGCCCGGCCCCGGCGTGCTCGACCACGGCGGCGTCGACGTAGGCCTGGGCAACCTCGATTTTGGTGACCAGCTCGGCCAACAGGAACTTGTTGTGCTGGAAGGATCCGATCGAGTTCCCGAAAGCCTTGCGCTCCTTGGCATATTCGATCGTCTCGTGCAGGATCTGCTTCGCGTGCGCGATGTTCGCGACCGCCGCACCGACCCGCTCCTGCGGGAGGCGCTCCATCATCGCCACGAATCCCATGCCGGGCTCGCCGAGTAGCGCGTCGGCAGGAAGCCGCACATCGTCGAAGAACAGCTCGGCGGTGTCGGCCTCCGGCTGGCCGACCTTGTCGAGCTTGCGTCCTCGTTCGAAGCCGGGCAGCGAGGAGTCGACGAGGAAGAGACTGATGCCCTTCGACCGCTTCTCCGGGTCGGTGCGAGCGGCCACGACCACGATGTCGGCGGTGTAGCCGTTCGTGATGAATGTCTTGGCGCCGTTCAGGATCCAGTCCGACCCGTCTCGTACAGCGGTCGACTTGAGATTCGCCAGGTCCGAACCACCGGACGGTTCGGTCATGGCGATGGCGGCGACCGCCTCACCGGCCGCCATCCGGGGCAGCCACTGCTGCTTTTGGCTCTCGGCGGCGAGGTCGACGACATACGGTGTCGCGATGTCGAAGTGAATTCCGAATGCGGAGGCCAAAGCCGCGTTCACGGCGGCGAGTTCTTCGGTCGCGACCGCATTGAATCGGTAGTCGCCCGCCTCGCCGCCGCCGTACCCCTCCGGGATCTCGAGCCCGAGCACGCCCTGCTCACCCGCTGCACGCCACACGTCACGGGCGATGAGCTTGTGTTCGGCGAACTCCTCGACTCGCGGCGCCACCTGCCGCTCGAGGAAGTCGTGTACCGACTTGCGGAACTGCTCGTGATCGTCGGTGTACACGGACCTGTCCACTTGGTGCCCTCTCATTCGCCTCGATTAAGCGTTCGCTTAGTGTGTGGTCGTGATGTGAGAAAGTCAATATGTGCAACGAGATGAGCAGCCTCGAGGTGAGACGATGTCGGATCCGGTCGCGGCCGAGGCGCCGGCCGGTACGCGGGCGCCGAGGGGTGGCCACGGCAGCGGCGCGGAGCAGCGCTTACTCGATGCGGCACGTGACGCCTTTGCGGCAAAGGGCTACTTCGGCACCAGTACACGCGAGATTGCAGCGGGGGCCGGGATGAGTCCCGCGGCCATGTACATCCACTTCCGTTCCAAGCAAGACGTGTTGCTTCGGCTGAGCATCACGGGCCACACATCAGCACTCGCCTCGCTCGAAACGGGCGCAGCCACCACGGGGTCGGCGACAAAACGCCTGCGTGCAGCGGTGTATGCCTTTGCTGAATGGCATGGCGAGCACCACACCACCGGACGAATCGTGCAATACGAGTTGCAGGCGCTGACCAGCGAGAATCTCGCGCGGGTGGTTCCGCTGAGACGCCAGGTTGTGCGCGTGCTGCGCGGGATCATCGCCGACGGAGTCCGCGGCGGCGAGTTCGCCGTCGACAACGTCGACGCCACCGCACTCGCGATCCTCTCGCTCTGCATCGACACCGTTCGCTGGTTTCCCTCGCGCGAACTGCCCACGCCTCAGGCGGTGGGCGCGGCCTACGCAAGTCTCGCCGAGCGGATGGTCAAGTCAGTCGAACGGTGATCGAGCGAGAGTTCTGCGCACCGGTCGAACGCGCATAGCTAAGCGATCGCTCATGATCGGCGGCTGCTGGTCGGCGATGTCGACGTACGTTGGGTGATCTCCAGGCTTGTTCCTCGGGCCACACTGCTGACCGCTTGTGCATGTTCTGTCCGCCCCGGACGCAGCCCAGAAGAGTTGCTCTCTTGTGCCGAGGCGCCCGGCGCACGACTTCCGACCTCACAAGATGGGTTTGTGAGTCGACAAAGAGTGCACCCCTACTCCCGGGCCCGCAGTCCGTGAATCATTGCAACCGGTGGTCGGAAGTCACGCTTTTCGTTCGATCGACCTGACCTCAACGGCGTCACCGCCGGCCCTCGGAAAGGAAGAAAATGACTCAGTACGCCTGGACCGTGATTGGAGCGGGGCCTGCTGGCATTGCCGCAGTCGGCAGGTTGCTCGACCGCGGCATCGCCGCAGAAGAAATCGCCTGGATCGACCCCGAGTTCTCGGTGGGTGATTTCGGTACGAAATGGTGTGCTGTACCGAGCAACACCAAGGTTGAACTTTTTCTCGACTACTTGACAGCATCTCCGTCCTTTCGGTTCGGTGAAGCATCTCAATTCGATATAAACAACATCGACCCCCAGCAGACCTGCCCGCTCGGCGTGGTCGCGGAACCTCTTGAGTGGATCTCGAAACATCTCGGTGAGCGGGTACGAACGTTTCGAACGACGGCAACGGAGCTTTCGCTGCGAAACAGGCAGTGGGCTGTGCAGACAGAACACGATCCGGTCACCTCGAAGAACGTTGTCCTTGCCATCGGATCGGTTCCCAAGACGCTTCCGTACTCCAATCTGGAAGAGGTGTCGGTCGAGGCTGCACTTGACCCCTGCAAGCTGGCACAGTTGCCTCTGGAAGGCGCTACGGTTGCCGTATTCGGCTCTTCTCACTCGACTATGATCGCGTTGCCGAATCTCCTGGAAAGCCCGGCCAAGAAAGTGATCAACTTCTATCGCAGCCCACTCAAATATGCCGTCCACCTCGATGGTTGGACGTTACACGACGACACTGGCCTGAAAGGTCAAGCCGCTCGTTGGGCGCGAGAGAACATCGATGGAACCTACCCGGAACGCCTCGAGAGGTGCTGGGTAGGCGATCCGGAATTCGACGTCAGGCTTCAGGAGTGTGATCACGTTGTCTACACCGTCGGATTCGAACGCAGGCAACTCCGGGTGACCCCTGGGTGGGGGACGCTGGAACATAATGCCGCCAACGGGATTCTTGCAGCAGGGCTCTTCGGGATAGGGATCGCGTTTCCCGAGTATAAGATCGATCCGATGGGATGCGGCCAGTATCGTGTTGGAATGCAGAAGTTCATGCAGCGGCTGGATGATGTTCTTCCGCTGTGGCTGCAATACAGCGCATAGCCGGATCGGTCTTACGTGCGACGGTGTTGCCCGATGTGACTGAGCAGGTCACGTGCCGGGCCGGCGGGCGGCGTGCGCCCGCCTTGCCAGACAGCCCGCAGTTCGCGGCTGAGATTCAGCTCTGGCACCGCGACGACACAGAGCCTTCCGACCGCGAGATCGTCTGTCACCGCCAACTTACTCATCACCGCAGGCCCGGCGTCGGCGAGGACCGCGCCGCGTACGGCCGCCGCCGAGGACAATTCCAGCACCGGGTTTGCTTGTTCCATCGCCTCGCCGAGACGGCTGCGCAGAGCTGCGGTCAGTGAATCGCGGGTTCCGGATCCCCGCTCACGTGCGACAAGTGGGGTCTGGCTGAGTTCGGAAGCGCTCACGCCCTTCGACCGGCGAGCCCACTTGTGGTCGGGCGAGACGATCAGCACGAGTTCGTCATGGGCGACAACGCGGCTGTGCAGAGCCCTGGGTATGACAGGGCTTTCGATGAACCCGAGGTCCGCAACGCCGTTGCAGATGTCCAGTAATGCGTGTTCGCTGTTCTCGGCCGTGAGGATCACCTCAGGGGCATTGTGGCCGAGACGTGTTGCTGCAGCTTGCCAGGACACCAGCCATCGAGGCATGAGCTGTTCGGCTATGGTCAGGCTGGCCACCACCTTCACCCGTTTGCGGCTTTCGGTTCGAAGCGACGCAAGTCCGGCGTCCACGTGCTCGGCGACTTCCAGTAGTTGGGCTGCCCACTGCGCAACGACGGCCCCTGAGGGAGTGAGGGTCGAGCCGCGCACGGTGCGGACCACAAGCTGGACGCCGGTCTGGGCTTCGATCGAGTTCAGTCGCGCCGACACCGCCTGCTGTGTCAGTCCCAGTTCCCGGCCCGCGGCGCCGAGGCTGCCGGTTCTGGCGACCGCAAGAAGAACTTCGAACGCGGCAATCCCTGGCATGTGAGAACTCAGCGGCATGATTCATCCCATCCAAGAGCGCCGTGCCGGATTTTCCCAACTGTGTGATCTCACCGACGGCCGCGATGAGGGGCCGCCGCAAATCGGGGAAGGTCACGATGTCGCGTACCCGTGCAGCAGTCTCAGGGACCGCTCGATATCACCTGGGTCCGGTGCCGCTGCTGTCGCGCGTTTCGCCAAACTTGGGGGCTGCATCCGAATTGCGCGCGAAACCATCGCGAGAAGTTGCTGGGCGCCGAGAAGGACAACAGGTCGGCGATCTCGGTCAGTGAGTATCTTCGATTTTCCACCATCCGCCGGGCGAGGTCGACGCGGGTGTCGTTGAGGATCGAGGAGTAGGACTCGGCCGAGTCGGTCAGCCGTCGGTGGATGGTTCTGCGGTCGACGCCGAGGCTCCGGGCGACTTGTTCGATCGAGCACCGTCCGGTGGGCAGCAGCAGTTCGATCACTTCGCGGACCCGATCTGCCGTGGTCGCATCTTTCGGTGGCTCGAGGGAATCGAGTACCTGCTGGGTGTAGGGCCGCAGCAGCGGATCGGACATCTTGTTCGGGGCATCGAGATCGTTTGCCGGGAAGGTGATCCCGGTGAACTGATGATCGAAGATCAGTGCCGATCCGAAGGCCTTCCGATGGGTGGCCGGGTCTGCCGGCGGCCGGTGCGCAAAGCAGACGGCCATCGGCTTCCACCTTGGTCCGAGAAAGCCGCACAGGAGGCGGTGCACTACGGCCACGGCCAACTCCTCGGACTGTCGGACGTCCACTTGCTCCCCGAGTTCCAGGACTACCCGGATGGTCGCCGTTCCGTCAGCTTCGGACAGCCGTGTCCGCAGGGCCTCGTTGTATGTGTGTTCGTACCGGCCAAGCACTCGCAGTGCGCTGCGCACATCGGGCTCTTCCCGGATGACCAGGCTCAACGGCCCGAGGTTGGAGAGGCGACGAAATTCCGCCAGCCGCAGTCCGAAGTCCTCGTGCCCCGAAATTGCCGCCGACCTCTCGAGCAGTCGCGCGACCGCTGCGGCGGGAATCCAGCGATCCTGCACGCTCAGACCCGCGGGGTCCAATCCCATTTGCCTCATCAGCGGGCCCGGATCGAGCCCGAGCGACCGGCTCAGGTCGACGTAGCCGTTCAGCGCCGCATAGCGGGCCAGAGGTTTCATGGCGTCTCTCCTGTGTCCCGAAATGACATCTGAGGTGTCCCGTAAGGATAAGCATACGTGGTCCGCGTCACTTACTGTTGCCTGCATCACATCCCGAGAGTCCTACAGGGCGAGGGAGCGAAGAGCGTCCGGCCGATCGGCGCCGCCACCCGCACGGTGGCAAAGCAACACGACAGCAACGGAATTCACCCAGGTGCGTGCCACGCGGTGCCGCACCTGTTCAGAACACGAGGAGATCACAGTGGCACACGCCATCCGCTTCTATGAACCCGGCGGTCCGGAGGTCATGCGCTGGGAGTCCGTCGAGGTCGGCGCCCCCGGCCCGGGCGAGGTCAGGGTCCGTCACGAGGCGGTCGGCCTGAACTTTGCGGACACCTACTTCCGCACCGGAATGTATCCGGCCCCGTTGCCGGCCGGCATGGGCGTCGAGGGCGCCGGGATCGTCGAGGCGGTCGGACCGGGGGTCTCAGAGTTCGCGGAGGGCGACCGGGTCACCTACACCGGCAGCCCCCTGGGCGCCTACAGCACCGAGCGCGTGATGCCCATCGAGTCGTTGATCAAGCTGCCGGAGAACATCCCCTTCGACACCGCCGCGGCGATGACGATGCGCGGGCTGACCACCTCCTATCTGCTGCGACGCATCCATCCGCTGAGGGCCGGCGACACCGTGCTGCTGCACGCCGCGGCCGGTGGCGTGGGACTGATCTTCTGCCAGTGGGCAAAGCTGTTGGGTGTCAAGGTGATCGGCACGGTCTCGACCGAGCAGAAGGCCGAGACCGCTCGCGCATACGGTTGCGACGAGGTCATCCTGTACCGCCACGAGGATGTGGCCGCCCGCGTCCGTGAGCTGACGGACGGCGAGGGCGTCCCCGTCGTGTACGACAGCATCGGGGCGACGACCTATGAGACCTCACTGGACTGCCTCTCGCGACGCGGGCTGCTCGTGTGCTTCGGAACCGCGTCCGGACCGATCCCGCCGATCAACGCCATGCAGCTCGCCGTGAAGGGCTCGCTGTTCGTCACCCGACCGGCCCTGGCTGATTACATCGCCGACCCAGCCGAGCGTGCAGAACTGTCCGGCGAGCTGTTCGATCACGTGGGATCCGGGCGCATCCGCATCCAGATCAACCAGCGGTACGAGCTCGCGGACTCGGTGCAGGCCCATCGTGACCTGGAATCCGGCCGCAGTGTCGGCTCCTCGGTCTTCTCGGTTTGAAGTTCGGAAATCTTGTCACGATAGGGGAGCGCAATGAGTACGACCACTTACACCGCCTCGGATCGGCCCTCCACGTTTCGATCGCCGATGAGGGCGCAACCACTGACCTGCAACATCGGTGCGGAACTGTTCGGCGTTGACCTCGGTGAGGTTTCGCGTGACGATGCGCTGTTCGCGGAGCTGAAGTCGCTGTTGCTGAAGTACAAGGTCCTCTTCCTGCGGGATCAGGACATGAGCCAGGCCCAACACGTGGCCCTCGCCGAGCGGTTCGGGCCGCTGGAGGATCACCCGAGGCTCGGCAGTGATCCCGAGTATCCGGGGCTGGTGCGGATCTACAAAGATCTCGATAGTGCGCCGGAGCACTTCGAGAACGCCTTCCACTGCGACGGCACCTGGCGCGAGACCCCGCCGATGGGCGCGATACTGCGTTGCGTCGAGGCACCGCCGATCGGTGGCGACACGATCTGGGTGAACATGGCGGCTGCGTACGCGAATCTCCCTCAGAAGGTCAAGGACCAGATCGACGGTCTGCGGGCCCGGCACAGCATCGAGGCCACCTTCGGTGCCCGGCTGCCGATCCAAGATCGCCACGCGCTCAAGGAGACCTATCCCGACGCCGAGCACCCGGTGGTGCGCACTCACCCTGAGACCGGCGAGAAGGTTCTGTTCGTCAACTCCTTCACCACGCATTTCGTCAACTACCACACTGATGAGAACGTGCGCCATGGAATCGACTTCGCGCCCGGCGCCTCGAACCTGCTGAACCATCTGATCAGTCAGGCCTCGATTCCCGACTATCAGGTGCGCTGGCGCTGGTCGGAGAACAGTGTGGCGATCTGGGACAACCGCTCCACGCAGCACTACGCGGTCCAGGACTACTGGCCGGCGGTCCGAAAGATGGAACGGGCCGGCATCATCGGCGACCGCCCATTCTGAGCCCTTCCTTGTTCATCCAACACCTCACCTCAGAAGTGGAGTAAGACAATGCATTTCCATGACGACGCGCTCTTCCCCGAGACCCAGGACAAGCTGGTCATCACCTGTGCGCCCTACGGCCCCGAGTGGGAGCCGGACGACTTCCGCGAGGACCTGCCGCTGACGATGGAGCAGCACGTGCAGCAGGCGGTCGACTGCTACGAGGCTGGCGCGACCGTGCTGCACATCCACGTCCGCGAGCTCGACGGCAAGGGCAGCAAGCGCCTGTCGAAGTTCAACGAGCTCCTCGCCGGGTTGCGGGAAGCCGTCCCGGACATGATCTTGCAGGTCGGTGGTTCGATCTCGTTTGCACCGGAAGGTGAAGGCGCGGATGCCAAATGGCTCTCCGATGACACCCGGCACATGCTCGCCGAGCTCGACCCGAAGCCCGACCAGGTCACCATCGCGATCAACACCAGCCAGATGAACATCATGGAGCTGATGACCGCCGACGACATCGCCGGCACGTCGATGGAACGGCCGGAACTTGCGGCGGCATATCGGGAGATGACCGTGCCCGCGGGTCCGGAGTGGGTCGCCGAGCACCTGCGCAGGCTGCAGGCCGCGGGAATCCAGCCGCACTTCCAGCTTTCGTCGATCCCGCAGCTCGAGACCGTCGAGCGACTCATCCGCCGCGGCGTCTACACAGGCCCGCTGAATCTGACCTGGGTCGGCATCGGCGGCGGCTTCGACGGACCGAACCCGTACAACATCATGAACTTCATCCAGCGTGTTCCTGACGGCGCGTGCCTGACCCTCGAGACGCTCATGCGCAGCGTGCTCCCCGTCAACGCGATGGCCATCGCGATGGGTCTGCACACCCGCTGCGGCAACGAGGACACCATCTGGGGCCGTAAGGGCCAGAAGTTCACCTCGGTTCAGCAGATTCAGCAGCTCGTGCGGATCGCCGGCGAACTCGGCCGCGAGGTCGCGACCGGCAAGGAGGCCCGCGACATCTATCGGATCGGCACCACCTATGCCGACGCCGACGAGACGTTGGCCAAGCTCGGCTACGCGCCGAACCGTAAGCCCGGCCAGGTCGGCTTCACCCAGCACGCCTGATCGTCTCCCTACCCGGGCCGGGACGCGACCCCATCGCGCGTCCCGGCCCGCCCCATCCCGCCGGCCCATCGGGTCGATCGTCGTCAGTCCGCCACCTACGAGGAGACACCGTGGCAATGCACGTTACCGTGGACGCAAACCGCATGCCGTCCACCCGATCACGGAAGTCCAGGCTCTATCCCTGGCTCGTGTTCGCACTGACCTTCGCGTTGTTGCTGTCGGACTACATGTCTCGGCAGGTGCTCAGCGCCGTGTTCCCAATTCTCAAATCCGAATGGTCGTTGTCAGACTCGCATCTCGCGTCCCTGAACAGCATCGTGGCGTTGATGGTCGGCCTGCTCACCCTGCCGCTGTCGCTGGTCGCGGACCGGTGGGGTCGCGTGCGAAGCCTGACCCTGATGGCGGTGTTGTGGAGCCTGGCGACTCTGGCCTGCGCCGTGGCCGCAAGTTTCGACCAGATGTTGTGGGCGCGGTTCCTTGTCGGTGTCGGTGAGGCTGCATACGGTAGCGTCGGCATCGCGGTGGTCTTGAGTGTTTTCGCACCCCGCGTGCATGCCGCCATGGGCGCCTCCTTCATGGCCGGCGGATCATTCGGCTCGGTGGTCGGCGTCGCTCTCGGCGGGCTGCTCGCCGTGCACCTCGGCTGGCGGTGGTCGTTCGCGGCCATGGCGGTCTTCGGCCTGATCCTCGTCGCACTGTTCCGCGCAGTTGTCAACGAGCGCAGGCTGGCCCGGTATGCAGTCGACCAGAATCAGCCCTCCGCCGCTTGCGTCGACGCCCCCCGCAGGCTCCGAGCACCCCTGTCAAGTCTGTACACAAACCCCTCGGTCCTGTGTGCCTACATCGGCGGCGGTCTGCAGATGTTCACCGCGGCCGTGCTGCTCGCCTGGATGCCGAGCTACTTCAACCGCTACCACCACCTCGGTACGGCGAAGGCGGCCGGCGTCGCCGCAATCTTCGTCTTGCTCGTAGGCAGTGGCATGGTGGTCTGCGGCATCATCACCGACCGCATCGGTCGGGCCGACATGTCGCGAAAGTGGACCACGGCGGTGGTGTTCTGCGCGATCTCGCTGGTTTGCCTGCCCGTCGGCTTCTGGCTGGCATCCGGGGCGCTCTCGATGGTGCTCATCGGGTTGGGCGCGTTCTTCTCCGCCGGCTCATCCGGGCCCACCGCCGCGATGGTCGCCAATCTCACCCACACCACGGTGCGAGCTTCCGCGATGGGGACTCTCACGGTGGCCAACAATCTGCTCGGGCTGGCGCTCGGCCCCTTCGTCGTCGGAATCCTCGCCGACCACTTCGGGCTGCTGAGGGCATTGGAGCTCGCCCCGCTGACGTACGTGGCCGCGATCGTCGCGCTCGTCATCGGCAAGCGCCTCTATCCCGCCGGCGTGCGCCGATTCAACGCCCTCAACGAGTCCGCGGCGTACAGCCTTCGATGAACAACCTTCGATCAAAAGCAAGGAATTGAGAATGACCACCGCTTCGACTTCGCCGACCGTGGTGATCGTGCCCGGACTGCGCGATCACGTCGCCGAACACTGGCAGACCCTGCTCGCCGACCGCCTCGACAACGTGCGGACGGTACCTCCGCTCGAGCGTGACCGGCTCAGTCGCGCCGCACGAGTCGCTGCGCTCGACGAGGTCATCACCTCGATCGACGGACCGATCGTGTTGGTCGCGCACAGCGCCGGCGTGATCACCACCGTCCACTGGGCGCAGCGGCCGACCCGGCAGGTGCGCGGTGCGCTGCTGGCGACTCCGCCCGACATGGAACTTCCGCTGCCAGAGGGACACCCGAGCTTCGACGAGATCGAAGCGGGCGCGTGGAACCCCATTCCCCGGCGCCGCCTACCGTTCCCGAGCATCGTGGCGGCCAGCACCAACGATCCACTCGCCGGCTTCCGGCGCGTGACGGGAATGGCCGAGGCGTGGGGCAGCCGTCTGGTCGATCTCGGTGAGGTCGGGCATCTCAATCCGGCCTCCGGCTACGGGTACTGGCCACAGGCCGAAGAGCTCGTTGCGGAGCTGGTCGGTGCACGCGGGGAGATCGCGTCGTGACCAAGGTGTGTGGCTTCGCAGACGAGGCCGTGGCAGACATCGCATCGGGCGCCTCACTTGCGGTGGGCGGGTTCGGGCTGTGCGGAATCCCCGATGTGTTGATCGCGGCAATCGCCGATGGGGATGCCACCGACCTCGAGGTGTTCTCCAACAACTGCGGAACCGACGGGCACGGGCTCGGAATCCTGTTGGCCAAGAGAAGGATACGACGGGTGACGGCGTCGTACGTGGGGGAGAACGCAGAGTTCGCCCGTCAGTACCTGTCCGGAGAGCTCGAGGTGGAGTTGACGCCGCAGGGCACCCTCGCTGAGAAGCTGCGCGCCGGGGGCGCCGGCATCCCGGCGTTCTTCACGCCCACGGGGGTCGGCACCCTCATCTCCGAGGGCGGGCTCCCGTGGCGCTACGGCAGTGACGGAACGGTCGCTGTGGCGTCGCCGCGAAAGGAGGTCCGCGAGTTCGACGGAGTGTGGGCAGACCGTCGTTACGTGCTCGAACGCGCAATCACCGCCGACTTCGCGCTGGTCCACGCCCACGCCGGCGACACCGAGGGCAACCTGGTGTTCAACAAGGCCGCGATGAACTTCAACCCGTTGGCCGCGATGGCCGGCCGGATCTGCATCGCGCAGGTCGAGAACTTGGTGGAGCCGGGCGAACTGGATCCCGCCCAGGTCCACCTGCCCGGGATATTCGTCGATCGCATCGTGCACACCGGGAAGCAGAAAAAACAGATCGAAAGGCGTACGACCGCGACGGCGAAGGAGACGGCCGCATGACCACGACCATTGTCGAGACTGTCGGCTGGACACGGCAGCAGATGGCTGCGAGGGCCGCCGCCGAACTCTGTCCGGGACAGTACGTCAACCTGGGTATCGGGCTGCCGACGCTGATCCCCAACCATCTGGCCGACGATGTGGCGGTCACGCTGCACAGCGAGAACGGGATCCTCGGAACCGGTCCCTACCCGATCGAGGACCTCGTCGACGCGGATCTCATCAACGCCGGCAAGGAGACCGTCACCGTCAACCCGGGCGCCTCGTTCTTCGACTCGAGTACCAGCTTCGGAATGATCCGAGGCGGACACATCGACGTCGCTGTCCTCGGTGGCATGCAGGTCTCCGAGGCCGGAGACCTGGCCAACTGGATGGTTCCCGGGGCGATGGTCAAGGGTATGGGCGGGGCGATGGACCTCGTCCACGGCGCCCGCCGCGTCATCGTCCTCATGGAGCACACCGACCGGTCCGGCGGCTCGAAGATTCTTCGGGAATGCACGTTGCCGCTCACCGGGCAGCAGGTGGTGAACCGGATCATCACCAACCTCGGCGTCATCGACGTCACCGAGTCCGGACTGGTTCTGCGCGAATGCGCACCGGGCGTGGACGCCGCGCAGGTCCGGTCCGCAACCGACGCGTCGCTGGCATAGCCACTCGCGATCACACGACGAAAGACGAGTTCAACGTGCTCAACCTGTCAGTGCTGCTGGAAGATTCCGTCCGCAGGTATCCCGATCAGATCGCCGTGGTGCACGGTGAGCGACGGCTGACCTATGCGCAACTCGACGCGCGGTCGAACCAGGTCGCGAACCTCCTCGCCTCGCGGGGCGTCGAACCTGGCGACAAGGTCGCGCTCTCCTGCCCGAATCTTCCGGAATTCCCCATCATCTACTACGGAATCCTCAAGGCCGGCGCCGTCGTCGTGCCGCTCAACATCCTGCTCAAGGCGCGCGAAATCGCCTACCACCTGAAGGATTCGGAAGCCAAGGCCTACTTCTGCTTCGAGGGCACCGAGGACCTCCCGATCGGCGAGTACGGGCGAGATGCGTATGAACAAGCCACCGGGTGCCGTGAGTTCTTTCTCCTCCCGGCCGATTCCGCCGTCTCAACGGCCGCCCGGGCACAGGATCTCGCCGCAGCGCTCGAGGACCTTCCCGACCGCTTCGAGTCCGCGGTGCGCGGCCCCGACGAAGTCGCTGTCATCCTCTACACGAGCGGCACCACCGGATATCCCAAGGGTGCGGAACTCACCCACGCGAACATGGTGCTCAATGCGCTGACAGCCAATCGGCTCTTCGACAGCAACCCTGTCCGCCACGACACCTACCTGCTCACCCTGCCGCTGTTCCACTCCTTCGGCCAGACAGTGACCATGAACGCCGGGCTGTCCGTTGGAGCGACTCTGGTGATGATGGCTCGCTTCGATGCGAAGTCGGCGCTACGGCTGATGATCGACGAGAGCATTACGGTGTTCGCGGGTGTGCCGACGATGTACTGGGCGCTGCTGGGTGCCGTCGACGACGTCGTCGAGGCAGAGTGGATCGCCCGCACGCTGCGGCGAGCCATTTCCGGAGGGGCCGCACTTCCGGTGGAGATCCACACTCGGTTCGCAGAGAGGTTCGGCGTCCAGATCCTCGAAGGATACGGGCTCTCCGAAACCTCGCCGCTGGCCGTCTTCAGCGACCCAGAGCGGCCCTCACGCCCTGGCTCCATCGGTATCCCGGTCTGGGGCATCGATGCCAAACTCGTTGACAAGCAGGGCAATACAATCGACCTGGTGGGCCAGGTCGGGGAGCTCGTACTACGCGGCCACAACGTGATGAAGGGCTATCACAACCGTCCCGATGCCACCGCGGAGGTGCTGCGCGACGGGTGGCTTCGCACCGGAGACCTCGCCCGAGTCGACGAGGACGGCTTCTACTACATCGTGGACCGGGCCAAGGACATGATCGTCCGTGGCGGATTCAACGTCTATCCGCGCGAAGTCGAGGAAGTGTTGCTGACTCACGAAGCCGTCTCGCTCGTCGCTGTGGTCGGTGTGCCCGACGAAAGTCATGGCGAGGAGATCAAGGCTTTTGTCATTCTCCGGCAGAACGCACAGCTCACCGAGGACGAGCTGATCGACTGGTGCCGTAAGCAGATGGCGGGCTACAAGTACCCGCGCACGATCGAGTTCACCACGACCCTTCCGATGACCGCGACAGGGAAGATTCTGAAGCGCGAATTGGCAAGGGAGACAGCATAAGACTGGGTTTGTAAGGAGTGGGACGATGACTGGAACCGGTGACAACCACCGCGACACGCTGGTGGACACGATGCGTGCTGCAGGTTCATGGAACTCGCTGTGGGACGGGCTCGCGGAGATGGATCCGGAGTGGACCGAGCAGTACCTGGCGACGGCAACCCAATCGTGGCGCAGCGGTGTCCTCTCGCCGAAGACCATCGAATTGCTGTGCATCGCGGTCGACGCCTCCTGTACCCACATGTACGCACCGGGTGTGCGTCGGCACATCCGGGCGGCACTCGAGCTGGGCGTCACCGCGGAGGAAATCCTCGAGGTGCTCAAGCTGGCCACCGTCGTCGGAATCCATTCCTGCAACATCGGCGTTCCGATTCTCGTCGAGGAACTCGCCGCGCAGCGCCAGGGGTAGCCGCACATGTCGATCACAACCGGTCGGACCCGAGCGCCGCCAGCGCGTCTCGCGCCCGACACAACGCATGCAATCGCATGCACAACAACATCTATCAATCAGGAGTGAAACATGGGATCCACCGCCGCCGAGCTCGGTAGCTACCAGAAGTACATCGCCCTCGGCGCAGGCCTGCTCAGTGGAACGGCCGCCATCGTCGGTCTCGCGGCACTGTCTGCCTGACACATGCTCGACTCAGCTCCGGTCTGTACGGACCGGAGCTGAGTCGCGTTCCAGCATCTGCACTCGGCAGTCGACGACACGAGAAGGAGGCGTGAAGACGTGAAGAACACTTCGCCGCTGGGCGAGTACGGTGTCTGGCGCCACGCAGAGGGGCTTTTCCCAGATCTGGCAGCGGCGATCGAGAGACTCGGCTACGGCACACTCTGGGTCGGTGTATCGCCGCCGGCAGATCTAGAACTGGCGGAACGCCTGCTCGACGCGACGGAGCGCATAATCGTCGCGACCGGCGTCGTCAACATCTGGGCAGCCGACGCCGAGGCGATTGCGGCGTCCTACCGGAGACTCGAGGAGCGGTATCCCGGACGCTTCCTTCTGGGCGTGGGAGTCGGCCATCCCGAGATGGCCGGGGACAGGTACCGAAGGCCCTACAGCGCTCTGGTCGAGTATCTCGACGTGCTCGACCGCGAGGGCGTCCCGGTGAACCGACGCGTGCTGGCGGCGCTGGGACCGAAGGTGCTCACACTGTCAGCGGCTCGGGCCGCCGGCGCGCACCCGTACCTGACGACTCCGGAGCACACACGGTCGGCGCGGGAGACTCTCGGCTCGGACGCGTTGCTCGCCCCCCAACAGAAGGTCGTGCTCTCCACCGATGTCGATGCGGCGCGCGCGATCGCCCGCGCGACGGTCGCCAACCCGTACCTCAAGCGGCGCAACTACCGAGCGAACCTGGAGCGGACCGGTTTCGCCGCGGAAGAACTGGATAGTGACGGCACGGATCGGGTCGTCGACGCCCTCGTCGCCCACGGCGACGCCGACCACCTCGCGGGGCGACTCCGGGACCATCGTGCGGCTGGAGCCGATCACGTTGCAGTTCAAGCACTTCCGGTTCAGGATGACCCACTGCCGACTCTGGGGGCGCTGGCCGCCGCACTGGGTCTCTGCTGAGGCAGGGTCAGGGCGAGGCCAGGCTTCAGCTGACTCCGGCGTCGGGCTCACACCTACGCGAGGCCCGTCCACGATGTGGTCGGGCCTCGCAGGGCCAGGATGTCCGGGTGTGTTACAGCATCCCGGAGACGGCCTGGAGGCCGAGGGAGGTGAGCGTGACGATCACCCATAGGGCGGCGCCGAGGATGAGCGGGCGGTGTCCGGTGCGACGCAGCCCGGGCAGGTCGGTGGACAGACCGATGGCGGACAGGGCGACGGTGATCAGGAAGACCGACGCCTCGGCCAGGCCGCGGTGGGTCGAGGCAGGGACGAGTCCGACGGTGTTGGCGGCGGCAAGGATCAGAAACCCGATGAGGAACCAGGGCACCAGGCGGTGGATTTGAACCCGGGACTTCGCCGGCTGCTCTGTTGCGGTGGCGTCGGTGCGCGCTTTGCGCCCGGTGATCGCGGCGAGCCCCAGGCAGATCGGGATGATCAACAGGGTTCGGGTCAGTTTGACCACGACGGCGTAGTTGGCGGCGGCGGAGCCGTACGTCGTCGAGGCCGCGACGACCGACGACATGTCGTTGACCGCGGTGCCGGCGAACAGGCCGAAACTGTGCTGGCCCATCCCGAGTGCGTGTCCGATCATCGGGAACGCGAGCACCGCTGCAATGTTGAACAGGAAGATGGTCGAGATGGCATAGGTCACCGCCACCTCGGCGGCGCCGATCACCGGGGTCACGGCGGCGATCGCCGATGCGCCGCAGATGCCGGTACCCACCCCGATGAGCGTGCGCAGGTCACCGACGATCCCCAGCCATCTGCCGATGAGATAGGTGGCCACCAAGCATACGAGCAACGTGCCGAGCATCACCGGCAGCGAGCTGACGCCGACACGGATCACCTGGAGCAGTGAGAGTTGGGTTCCGAGAATCACTACCGACACCTGCAGGATGAACTTGCCGGCCGTCTTGATGCCTGGTTGGAACCGGGGTCCTGGCTTGACCAGCGCCGCGATCACAACACCGGCGACGATGCCTGTCACCGGCCCGCCAACCAGTGGAAATGCCTTTCCGACGAGGGTCGCGCCCACAGCGATCACGACTGCAACCGTCACACCCGGCAGGTGCGCGGTCAGCTTCGCGAGTGCGGACATCGGGGTTGGGGCTGTTGCGGGGGGCCGCCTTGCCGCTGCTGAATGTCGCGAAGGTGTGATGTTCGGGTGCATGATTTCCACCCTCGATCGGAATTACGGCTTGCGGTAGCCACATATCGATTGCAGGCCCATAACCAACTGTTATGACAATAGACAGGTATCAGGTGCCCATGATGAGGGAAGACTTCCGTCCGGAAATTGATCTCGGCGCGTTGCGACTGCTGGTGTTGGTAGCCGATCGCGGCAGCATTTCTGCTGCCGCGCGAGCGGAACGGATCAGCCAGCCCGCGGCAAGCAGACGGATCAAGGTCCTCGAAGGCCAACTGCGTTTGGAATTGCTGGACCGTCTCAGCCACGGGGCGAAATTGACAGTGCACGGCAGGATGGTGACCGACTGGTCCAGGGGCGTCGTCGATGCCGCCGACGCGTTGTTGGTCGGCGCCAGGGCGCTGACGGCGCACGCTGCTGACAACGTGACCATCGGGGCAAGTCAAACTGTGGCGGAGTACCTCGTTCCGGCGTGGATTTCCACGTTCAGGCGTTGCGGGGAAGGTCAGCCCCAGGTGCACCTGCGGGTGGCCAACTCGCGTGAGGTGGTTGCGGCACTCCGCGCGCGGGAGATCGACCTCGGCTTCATCGAATCACCCACCGTGCCCAGCGATTTACGCAGCCGGCAAGTGGCCCAGGATCGGCTCGTGCTTGTGGTTGCGCCATCGCACCGCCTGGCACGGCGTCGCAGACCTGTGTCACGTCAGGAACTGGCCACGCTGCCGCTGGCATCCAGAGAGGGTGGGTCCGGAACGCGCGAGACGCTGCAGCAGGCTGTCGGCGAATCTCTGGTCGAACCGGCGATCGAGCTGTATTCGAATACCGCAGTGAAGGTGACGGTGAGTGCGGGCGAGTGCGCAGCCGTGCTCAGCGAGCTGACCGTCCGCCAGGAGCTGCACGACGGCAGACTGGTCGAGGTGCCCCTGGCCGAGATCGATCTGACACGGGTTCTGCATGCGGTGTGGCGGCGGGGTACCCGCTGGCGGGGACCTGCGGGCGACATCCTGGCCATAGCGACACGCACCATCTGCCGAACGCCTCCGGGTCCGGGCGGCAACGAACCCTCGGGATCGGGATACTCCCTCGTGCGGTAGTTTGTCTGCCGCCGATCAGGCTCGACACGTCGCGCTTACCAATTCGGTCCGGGTGATCGCGGTGCACCGCGGGCGTAGGCTTGGCTTCGCCGGTGAATCGCAGGTGACCAGATGGTCGAGTGTGACCCTTTCAAGACACAATGTGATGTGGGGTCGGTGCTTGCTGCGGAATTGGACACCGCCGGGTTCGAGGACGCCGAGGAGATCGGTCAGGGTGGTTTCGGTACCGTCTACCGCTGCGCCCAGCCCGAGTTGGACCGCATCGTCGCGGTGAAGGTGCTCACCGCCGAACTCGACGAACCCAACCGGGCACGGTTTCTGCGCGAGCAACGCGCGATGGGCCGGCTGACCGGCCGGCCCGGCATCGTCACTGTTCTGCAGATCGGGGAAACCCGATCTGGCCGACCCTATCTGGTAATGCCGTACCACTCTCGCGGAAGCCTGGCGGCACGTATCCACCACGACGGGCCACTTCCCATCAGCCAGGTACTCGATCTCGGGGTCACGATGGCCGGAGCCCTCGAGGTGGTACACGGCCTCGGCATCGTGCATCGCGACCTCAAACCCGCCAACATCCTGTACACCGACTACGACGAACCCGCCCTGACGGACTTCGGCATCGCGCACATCGCCGGCGGCTACATGACGGCCACCGGCACCGTCACCGGATCCCCTGCCTTCACCGCCCCCGAGGTCCTCGGCGGCGACCCGCCGACCCCCGCCTCCGACATCTATGGACTCGGCGCCACCCTGTTCAGTGCCCTGACCGGGCATGCCGCCTACGAACGACGCAGCGGCGAGCAGGTCATCGCACAGTTCCTGCGCATCACCACCGCGCCGGTGCCCGACCTGCGCGAACGCGGTATTCCCGACCAGGTGTCGACAATCATCGAACACGCCATGGCCCGCGACCCACGCGAACGGCCCTCGGCTGCAGCATTGAGCGAGCAGCTCAAGAGAGTTCGAGGAGGATTCGCCGAGACCGTGGCAAGACCAGACCTACAGGAGGCTTTCGCCGGCCACGGAAAGCTCCCGGCGGAGCTGACCAGCTTCGTCGGCCGCCGCGCCGAACTCACCGAGATCTGCAACGCACTGTCCACCTCTCGCCTGGTGACCCTGGTGGGCCTCGGCGGGGTAGGCAAGACGCGACTCGCGCTGCGCGCGGCGGCCTCGGTGCAACGCACGTATGCGGACGGCGTCTGGCTGGTCGAACTCGGCGAAGTCCGCGATCCGGCGTTGGTGGTCGACCAGGTGGCCGCGGCTGTCGGGGTGCGTGACTACGCGGGCGGGCCCCTGCGCGACTTGCTGGTAGAGGTGATGTCCACGCGCTCGGCTCTGTTGGTGATCGACAACTGCGAGCAGGTGATCGATGCGGTCGCCGAACTGGTACAGGTGTTGCTGGAGCGGTGCCTGGATCTGCGGATTCTGGCCACCAGTCGGGAACCGTTCGGACTCGGCGGCGAGGTGCTCGTGCAGGTGGCACCGTTGACCACGCCACGGCTGGGCACCGCAGCCTCGCTGCGCGTACTCTCCCGAATCGACTCGATCGCGTTGTTCGTCCAGCGTGCCGCCACGGCGGTACAGGGCTTCGAACTGACCGAGCGCAACATGGTCACGGTCGCCGCGATCTGCCGGCGGCTCGACGGACTGCCGTTGGCGATCGAACTGGCCACGGCGAGGTTGCGTGCGCTCTCGCCCGAGCAGATCCTCGAGCGGCTCACCGACCGCTACGCACTGCTCACCCGAGGCGGCCGCGGCGTCCCGATCCGGCAGCAAACCCTGCGCTGGTCGATCGGGTGGAGCTACGACCTCTGCACACCCGAGGAGCAGCAGCTCTGGGGCCGATTGTCCTTGTTCGTCGGCAGTTTCGATATCGACGACGTCGAAAATGTGTGCGGAGCAGAAATTCCCGACGTGATCGACACTGTCTCGGCGCTGGTGGACAAGTCGATCCTGATCCGCGACGAGGTGGACGGATGGGTCCGCTTCCGGCTCCTCGACACGGTGCGGGACTATGGCCGCGAGAAGGTCGAGCACACCGATGAGTATGCGGATCTTCGTCGGCGACAACGTGACTGGTACCAACGGTTGGCCCTGGAGGCCGAGGCCGGGTGGATCGGTCCCCTCCAGCTCGACTGGATCGCCCGGCTGAGGAGGGAGCTGCCGAACCTGCGCGATGCGCTCGAGTTCAGCCTTGCTGAACCCGGAGACAATGCAACGAGAATCGCCGTCGCCCTGTACCCATTTTGGGTATCCCGCGGATTGTTCGGCGAGGGCCTTCGGTGGCTCAACCGCGCACTCGACCGACCCGGTGACCAATCGGCACGGCAACTCGCCAAGGCGCTGTACGCCGCCTGCGTACTGGGCGGACTCCAGGGGGACCTGGAGGCGGCAACCGCTCGCCTCGACCGGGCGCGCGCTCTCGACACGGGCTCGACCGACCCGACGACGTATGCCTTCGTCGCGGCTGCGGACGGGTTTGTCGCGTTGTGCAGCGGAGATCCGGTCAGGGCGCGGGCACGTTTGACGGATGCGGTTGATGCGCCGTGCGCATCGACCGAGCGCGCGTTGCAGCTCACCGCACTACGGTTCCTCGGATGGGCACATATGAGTGACGACCCGACGCGCGCGCTCGCGTATCACGAGAAGGCTCTTGCTCTCTCGGAATCCTACGGCGAATTCCTCCATCGCGGATATGCGCTGTGGGCCATCGGGATCGATGCATTTCGTGCCGGAGATCACGACCGGGTCGTGCAGCGTCTGGAGGCCGGCCTACGGCTGACTCGGCGCACCGATGACCAGTTCCTGATCTTTCAATGTCTGTTGGCGTTGTCCTGGATCGCCGCGGAACGACACGAGCCCCGTCGTGCCGCCGTATTGATGGGTGCGGCCGAGGCGCGTCGACGACTGATCGGCAGCAATTCGGTCCTCTATCCCGCCTTGCTTGTCCATCAACAGCGATCCGAGGAGATCGTGCGCCAGGAGCTGGGACCTTCGAAGTTCGAGGCATCGCAACGCGAGGGGGGAGCGTTGAGCGACGACGCGGCGATCGCCTTTGCGCTCGGCGAACAGGCGCCGGGACACGCTGCGGTGGAATCCAAATCGGCTCACCTGACCAAGCGTGAACGTCAGATCGCAAGTCTCGTCGCCGAAGGCCTGACCAACAAGGCCATCGCCTCCCGACTCGTCATTTCCAGGCGCACCGCAGAAGGGCATGTCGAACACATACTGACGAAGCTGGGATTCACTTCCCGAGCGCAGATCGCAGCCTGGGCCACCGAGCAGGGTGCACGGTGACGACAACATGCAGAGTGAGTTCTAAGTTCGAGCCATGGACCTACGACAGATGGAGTACTTTCTCGCCGTAGTTGATTGCGGCGGGGTGACCCGGGCCGCCGCGCAGTTGCACGTTGCGCAGCCGTCCCTTTCACAGACGATCCGCAAGCTCGAGAACGACCTTGGAACCGAGCTTTTTCATCGCGTCGGGAGGGGACTGGTCCTCGCTCCGGCCGGCGAGGCATTGGTCGGTCCTGCGCGAATGATCTTGCGGGAGGTCGAGTCCGCACGGAGCGCGGTGCATGATGTCGGAGCGGTGCGCAGCGGGCGGATCGATATCGCATCGCTCTCGGACTTGTCTTCCGATCCGCTGTCAGTTTGGGTGGCAAAGTTCCGTGTGTCGCATCCGCAGGTCCGGTTCCGCGTCGAGGAACGTGACGAAGCCGCCGACGTGGTAGGTCTCGTCGTCTCGGGGGCCTGTGAGCTCGGCATCCTCTCACTGCCGATGCCTACGGAGAACCTGGTCGGTGAGGAACTCATCGACCAACATCTGGTGCTCGTGTGTCCACCCGGCACCGAAGCGCAATGGCCGGATCCGGTCCCGATCAGCCAGTTGTCCGCTGTGTCATTCGTGATGAGTGAAAGAGGCACGGCGACAAGGGAGTTCATCGAGAACGCGCTGCGCAGTCACGGCGTCGAACCTGATGTCGCGGTCGAGGTCCGCCATCGCGGTGCGGTGCTGCCGATAGTCCTCGCCGGGGGCGGAGTCGCCATCATGCCGCTGCGCAGCGGGCTCGACGCCCTGGTGCGTGGCGGTGTCGTACGACAACTCACGCCACCCTTGACGCGAAAGATGGGGGTGGTCCACCGACCCGGGCGGATCACGGATGCGGCGAGTCAGTTCGTAGCGTCGTCTCGCGAGTCGCTCACCAAATTTGCCAAAGAGGTCAACGGCCTTATGGCAGAAGGAAACTCACTTGTCGATGCTGCCGCCCGGGCCCGCCAGGCGGGAGACAGGCGGATGCGCGAGACCAACCGCGCCGCTCGAAGCGGCAATTCATAGGCAATCGCAATATTTTTGCTACCTTTTGCGTCTTTGACGCAATCGGTGAGTTCGCCTTCAATTGTGTGTATCAGCTCACACGGGCTGGCGCAGGCCACAAGCAACTTGCCAGCGGTCGTTCGGAACGGTCGGGATGGTCGCGCCGTCACGCGTGTGACCACCCTCAGTGGCGCCTTCCGAAGGGGACCCCCATGACTCAAACGCTGTCCACGCCTACGCCGGCCAGGTTGCCGAGGCCCAAGATCATGAGACGAGCCTGGCTGGTCACCGGACTGCTTGTTGTGTTCATGCTCGTCAACAATGCAGACAAGACCGTCATCGCCTTCGGTGGCGTCCAGATCCAAAAGGATCTCGGCCTCTCGCCGCAGGAGTTCGGCGTGATCCAGAGCGGCTTCTTCTGGCTGTTCGCTGCCGGTGCGCTGATCTTCGGCGCCCTTTCCTCACGCGTGAGCAGCCGGTGGCTACTGGGCGGACTGATGCTGACCTGGGTGGCCACCATGGTGCCTCTGCTGGGCACTGTCGGATTCGGCGCCTTGTTGACGTGCCGGGTGATTCTCGGATTCGCTGAGGGGCCGGCATTTGCGCTGGCCAACCACGCAGTGCATTCCTGGTTTCCGGCTGAGAAGCGGGCGTTGGCCGGCGGAGTCGTCTCCGCGGGCGCTTCGATAGGAACCCTGATCGCTGCGCCCGTCATCACCTGGATCATCGTGACCTGGACCTGGCACGCTGCCTTCTACGCGTTGATCGCATTGGGTCTCGCGTGGACCGTCGCCTGGTTCGTTCTGGGCAAGGGCGCACCGGACGAGACTGCACAGGCAGCGCCGGTCGAAGCTCTGCAGACGATCGATGCGCCGTACCGGACGATCCTGAAAACCGGAACCGTCATCGGGATCGGGCTGCTGCTGTTCTGTTCGTACTGGTCGACAGCGTTGAAGGTGGCATGGCTGCCGGTCTATCTGACGGATGGCCTCCACTACAGCACCATCACGACCGGCCGGCTGGTCATGCTCCCTTACGGGCTCGCCGCGGTGGGTGCCATCGCTGCCGGTTGGGCGTCGAACCGGATGCTTGCGCGGGGAATCTCGCGCCGGATCGCCCGCGGTTACCTGTCAACGGCGCTCGTTGCCGCCGCCGGGGTCTGCATGGCGGCGTTCACCGCACTGCACGGAGGTGCGCTGCAGATCATCTTGATCTCGCTGGCCTTCTCACTGAACACGGCCGCCTATGGCGTCGCTCTGTCTGCCGTCGCCGATGTCGTCCAGTCACGTAAGCGAGGAATGATCCTCAGCGGTCTCGGCGCCGTGGCAAGCGTGGCCGGGATGGTCGCCCCGCTGCTGCTCGGGTTCTGCGTGGGTGACGCCGCGCACGGTGCCACGGGTTACGGCACCGGCTTCGTCATCAGCGGCGTCCTGATGGTGGTCGGCAGTGCGATCGCGTTGTTACTGATCAACCCCGAGCGTGACATCACACTCATCCGCCGTCGAGTCGAGGAGACAGCATGATCGACAAGCCCCTGGACGGCGTCCGCGTCGTCGACTTCGGACAGTTCATCGCGGCCCCCGCCGCCACCCAGGTCCTCGTGGATCTCGGCGCCGACGTGATCAAGATCGAACCGGTGCACGGAGAGTCGGCCCGCGGGATCGGCCCGCACGGCGAGGCCATGGTCCAGAACTACAACCGCGGCAAGCGCGCCATCGCGCTGGACCTCAAGGATCCGCGCGGACAGGAGATCGCCCGCCAGCTGATCGCCGACGCCGACATCGTCGTGCAGAACCTGCGCCCCGGCGTGATGGACTCGCTCGGCCTCGGCGCCGCGGCCATGCGGACCGCACACCCGCGTCTGGTCTACGCCACCGTCAGCGGATTCGGCCTGCACGGGCCGTCCCGCAACCGGGCCGGCCTCGACATCGCCGCACAGGCGGAGAGCGGCCTGATGTGGGTGACCGGAGAGCGGGACGGGGAGCCGCAGAAGGTCGGCGCCCAGATCGTGGACGCCGCAACCGGTTACGTCTGCGCCCAGGCCATTCTCGCTGCCTACATCCGGCGCCTGCGCACCGGGGAGGGCGACACCGTCGAGGTCTCGCTGCTCGAGGTTGCGCTGCACCTGCAGACGCCCAACTGGGGTGCGTACCTCGTCACCGGGGTCGAGCCGAAGCGGATGGGCAACGGGCAGCCGACGGTGGCGCCTGCGGCCGACATCATGCCGACCCGCGACGGCAACGTGGTGGTCTCCGCCTACTCCGAGGTTCACTTCAGCCGGCTGTGCCGGTTGCTGGGCAGGCCCGAGCTCGCCGAGGACCCGCGCTTCGCCGACAACGCGTCCCGGGTTCGCAACAAGCCCGCCCTGCTCGTCGAGTTGCACTCCGCATTCGCGACTATGACCAGCGACGAGGCGATGAGCATGCTGACCGGCAACGGCGTCGTCGCCGGTCGCATCAACACCTATCCCGAGGTGCTGCGCAGCCCCGACGTCGAGGCCGCCGGACTCTTCATCGAGGTCAGCCGCCCCGACGGCATGCCCGCGACCGCCCTGGGCGCGCCGTGGCACCTCGAGAGCATCCCGAAGCTGCCCACGGTGGGTGCGCCCGACCTGGGTCAGCACACCGCCGAACTGCTCAACGAGCTCGGCTACCCCGGCGAGGCGATCGACGCCCTCGCCGCCGACGGTGTCGTCGTTCAGCGCTAGGGCACGCCCCGTCACCTCACCACCCGCACCACCATCTTTGAAGGAATCATCATGCAGCGCACCATTTTCACCGAGGACCACGAAGCCTTCCGCGACTCCGTCCGGCAGTTCGTCGCCAAGGAGATCACCCCGAACATGCCCGAGTGGGAGGACGCCGGCTGCATCCCCCGCGACTTCTACTACAAGACCGCGGAGATCGGCATCAACGGCCTGCAGGTGCCCGAGCAGTATGGCGGCGGCGGCATCGACAGCTTCCTGTTCAATACCGTGGTCTACGAGGAGATCGGTTACGCGGCAGCGTCTCTCGGCGGATTCCAGGTGCACCTGAACACGGTGCTGCCGTACTTCCTGGAGTACGCCAACGAGGAGCAGCGCGAGCGCTGGTTCCCCGGCTTCGCCGACGGCTCCCTGGTGAGCTCGATCGCGATGACCGAACCCGGCATCGGCTCCGACCTCGCGGGCGTCGCCACCACCGCGGTCCGTGACGGCGACGACTACATCCTCAACGGCAACAAGACGTTCATCACCGGCGGCATCAACGCCGACCTGGTGATCGTGGTCGCGCGCACCTCCAAGGACGCCGAGAACCGCCGCAACGGCCTGTCGCTGCTGGTCGTCGAGGGCGACATGCCCGGCTTCATCCGCGGCCGGAACCTGCACAAGATCGGGATCAAGTCGTCCGACACCGCGGAGCTGACGTTCGACAACGTCCGCGTGCCGGCGCAGAACCTGCTCGGCGAGGAGGGCAAGGCGTTCGGCATGCTCGGCCACAACCTGCCGCAGGAACGGCTGTCGATCGCGATCACCGGCCTGGCCACGGCGACCGCCGCCGTGAACCTGGCCGTCGAGTACACGCAGGAACGTCTGGTGTTCGGAAAGCCACTGGCCAGCTTCCAGAACACCAAGTTCGTGCTCGCCGAGTGTGCGACGGAGCTACAGGCCGCGCAGTCTATGGTCGACCAGGCGCTGATCGCTCTCGACAACGGCACCCTCACCGCGGCCGACGCCGCGAAGGTGAAGCTGTTCTGCACCGAGATGCAGGCCCGGGTCATCGACAAGTGCCTGCAGCTGCACGGCGGCTACGGCTACATGACCGAGTACCCGATCGCCCGCCTCTACGCCGACGCCCGCGTCACCCGAATCTACGGCGGCACCAGCGAGGTCATGAAGAGCGTCATCTCGAAGTCGCTCGGAATCTAGACCCGTACTCGAAAAACACCGAAGGACGAATCACCATGCAGATCAAGGACTTGGGCGCCGTCGTCACCGGAGGCGCCTCCGGCCTCGGCCTGGCCACCGCCACCCGACTGGTCGAGTCCGGCGCCACCGTCACCCTGCTCGACCTGCCCGGCTCCCCCGGCGCCGAGCAGGCCGAGGCGCTGGGCCCGGCCGCCACCTTCGTACCCACCGACGTGACCGACTCCGAGGCGGTCGCCGCCGCGTTCGCCGCCGCCGCCGAGCGCGGCCCGGTGCGTGCAGTCGTGCACTGCGCCGGACGCGGCAAGCCGATGCGCATCCTCGACAAGGCCGGCAAGGCCACCGACCTCGAACCGTTCGAGTCGGTGATCCGGCTCAACGTGATCGGCACGTTCAACGTGCTGCGCTACGCGGCCCAGACGATGGCCGTCAACGAGATTCTCGACGGCGACCGCGGCGCGATCGTGCTCACCGCCTCCGTGGCCGCCTACGAGGGGCAGATCGGGCAGATCAACTACGCCACCTCCAAGGCCGGCGTCGTCGGCATGACGCTTCCCGCCGCGCGCGACCTCGCCAGCGTCGGGATCCGGGTCAACACGATCGCGCCGGGCGTGTTCGCCACGCCGCTGCTGCTCAATGCCCGCGACGACATCCGCGACGCGCTGGCCGCGGCGGTCCCGCACCCGCAGCGACTCGGCGAGCCGTCCGAGTTCGCCGCGCTGGCCGAGCACATCGTCTCCAACGGCATGCTCAACGGCGAGACCATCCGTCTCGACGGCGCGATCCGGATGGCGCCCCGATGACCGACGAGGCCACGACTCCGGTCGTCCTGACGGAGCGGCGCGGCCGCGTGCTGGTGGTGACGCTGAACCGTCCGCAGGCCCGCAACGCGGTCAACGGCGCGGTCGCCGCCGCGATCGCCGCGGCGATGGACCTGCTCGACGGCGATCCCGAGCTCAGCGTGGGTGTGCTCGCCGGTTCCGGTGGGTTCTTCTGCGCCGGAATGGATCTCAAGGCCTTTCTGCGGGGTGAGAGCCCTCGCGTCGAGGGTCGCGGGTTCGCCGGGTTGGTCGAGACGACACCGGCCAAGCCTCTGATCGCCGCCGTCGACGGCCCCGCCCTCGCCGGCGGGTTCGAGATCGTCCTGGCGGCCGACCTCGTCGTCGCCGCCAGGACGGCCACATTCGGGCTGCCGGAGGTGCGGCGTGGCCTGGTCGCCGCCGCGGGCGGGTTGTTCCGGCTGCCGGCGCGACTACCGCGCGCGATCGCGCTGGAGATGATCCTCACCGGCGCATCGAAGACGGCCGAGCAGTTGCACCCACACGGCCTGGTGAACCGGCTTGCACCCGAAGGCGAGGTACTCGCCGCCGCCCTCGACCTCGCCGAGGAGATCGCCGCCAACGGCCCGCTCGCGGTGCGGGCCAGCAAGAAGGTCGTCGACGAATCCCCCGGCTGGGCGGCCGACGAGACCTTCGACCGGACCCGGGAGATCGTGATGCCGGTGTTCGGCTCGAACGATGCCCGTGAGGGTGCGGCCGCGTTCACCGAGCGCCGCACCCCGGTCTGGACCGCGACGTGAGCACCGAGAACGACAGAACAGGAACACACCATGCGTGATGCAGTCATCGTCGACGCCGTCCGGAGCCCGGTCGGGCGCCGCAAGGGCGGTCTGGCGGAGGTTCACCCCGTCGACCTGTCCGCCACCGTCCTGATGGCACTGCTCGACCGGACGGGCATCGACGCAGGCCTGGTCGACGACGTTGTATGGGGTTGCGTCGGCCAGGTCGGCGAGCAGGCCGGCAACATCGCCCGCAATGCCGTCCTCGCCGCGGGTTGGCCGGAGTCTGTGCCCGGCACGACGGTCGAGCGTCAGTGCGGATCAAGCCAGCAGGCATTGCACTTCGCAGCCGCGGGCGTGATCTCCGGCCAGTACGAGATCGCGGTCGCCGGCGGCGTCGAGTCGATGACCCGGATCCCGATGGGATCGGCGCGGCGTGTCGGCCTCGGCGACGCGTACAGCGATGCGATCAAGCAGCGTTACGACGGCATCGAGTTCAACCAGATTCGCGGTGCCGAATCCCTCGCCACCAAGTACGAGCTGAACCGCACCTGGCTCGACGAGTACGCCCTGCGCTCGCACCAGCGAGCCGCCCAGGCGGTCGACGAGGGCCGATTCACCGGCGAGGTCGTCCCCGTCACGCTGCCCGACGGGACGAAGTTGGAGGCAGACGAGGGCGTTCGCCGCTCCTCGACCTTCGAGAAGCTCGGCCAGTTGGACCCGGTTTTCCCGGGCGGCCGCATCACCGCGGGCAACGCGTCGCAGATCTCCGACGGTGCTGCTGCGCTGCTGGTGATGTCGGGGGAGCGGGCCCGGCAGCTGGGGCTGACACCGCTCGCGCGGGTGCACACCGCGACAGTGGTCGGATCCGATCCTGTTGAAATGCTCGGCGGCCCCATTCCCGCGACCGAGCGGGTGCTCGAGCGTGCCGGCCTGACTCTCGAGGACATCGGCGCGTTCGAGGTCAACGAGGCGTTCGCGAGCGTGGTGGGGGCCTGGCTGAGGACGACCGGCGTCGACGAGCAACGGGTGAACCCCCTCGGTGGCGCGATCGCGCTCGGCCATCCGCTCGGTGGATCGGGCGCACGACTGGCCGCCACACTTGTCCACCACCTGCGTGCGGAAGGCATCCGATACGGGCTGCAAACCATGTGTGAGGGCGGGGGCATGGCCAATGCCACGGTGTTCGAAAATCTTGCTCCGAATGCATAAGCGCAATCACCAGCGCGTTCCAATGCACAGGAACCCTCAGGTATGGAGAGCACAGTGATATCCAGAATCCTTGTCAAGCCGATTGGTTGGGCGATGGCCGTGGTGGTCACGGTGATTGAGACCTTCACCGCCCGAGGCCCACTGGAACTCGAGGGAGAAGCCGTGCCGCTGTCGAGCGATGCTGGAGATCTCTGCAGACGAGATGACAGATAGCTGACGCCGCGGTGTCGCAGCTGAGCCGAAGCCCGCCACCCCAGGGACTCTCCCCGGCCTGCCTCGACGCGGGTACGCTGCGCAAGCGTCTATTTGGCATGCGGAGGGTGACAGTGCAGGACTGGCGAGACTTCTCGTGCGACGATCTCGCGGCACCGCTGCGCGCCGCCCGGGAACTTTTCGCCATTCACGGCTACCACGGCACATCCATTCGGGCCATCGCGGACAGTGCCGGCCTGTCGGTACCGGGGCTCTATCACCACTATCCCTCCAAACAGGTCATCCTCGACGCGCTGGTTACCCACGCGATGAATCAGATGCTCACGCACACCCGCGCCGCCGATGCCGCCTCCGATGGCAGCCCCGACGGCCGATTCGGCAACGTCGTCGAAGCTCTGCTGCGCTTTCACATGGAGCGGCGCGACGACGCGTTCGTCGCGTCGACCGAAATGCGAAGCATGGACGAGCCGGTCCTGAAAGCTCATGTAGCACAGCGTGATATGCAGCAGAGGCTGGTTCGAGAGATCATCGAACAGGGTGCGGCGACAGGGGCTTTCGCTTGCCGACACCCCACCGAGGCGGCGCGCGCGGTGGCGTCCCTCTGCGTTTCGGTGGCCGACTGGTATCGGCCCGACGGTCCGCTCTCCGCAGAACAGATCGTCGATCGCTACGGAGAGTTCGCGCGCCGGATCATCGGCGCCGATGTCGACGGCATCGCTCCACGGCCCGAGTAGCACCGCAACACGGCTGGACTACACAGCCCGCAACCAGACGAGTCCCGGCGGTTGACACCACGGCGACCTTCTGACATCTTCAGACCGACCGAGCGATCGCTCGGTCGGTCTGGAGATGGAGCCTATGCCGATCGATTTCACGCCCACCCCCGGTGCCGCGCGGCTGGCCGAGCGCACGCGAGAGTTCATCCGAGGCGCGATCCTGCAATTGGAGGACGCCCACGGAGGCGACATCAACGCTGCCGGCGGCGATGTGTTCCGTGAACGCATCCAGCAGCAGGCACGCGAAGCCGGTGTGTTCGCTCCCCATGCGCCGACCGAGTTCGGCGGCCACGGGCTCGACATGCGCGACCGCGCCGCTGTTTTCGAGGAAGCCGGGTATTCGGTGTTCGGGCCCACGGCGCTGAACATCGCCGCACCCGACGAGGGCAACATGCACATGCTCGCGCACATCGCGTCGCCGGAGCAGAAGGAGCGCTACCTCGCACCGCTGTGCCGCGGCGAGATCCGATCGGCCTTCGCGATGACGGAACCCGCCCCCGGCGCCGGCGCCGACCCCGCGGCACTGTCGACCACCGCGACCCGCTCCGGCGGGAACTGGCGTATCGACGGCCGAAAGGTCTTCATCACCGGCGCCGACGGCGCGGGTTTCTTCATCATCATGACGCGGACCTCCGGTTCGCCTGGCGATCGAGGTGGGGCCACGATGTTCCTCGCCCCGGCCGGTACGCCGGGCATCGAGGTGCGGCGCCACATCCGCACCAGCGATCGGTCGATGGTCGGTGGACACTGCGAGGTCGTCTTCGACGGGGTGACGCTGCCGGACGCCGCGGTCCTCGGCGAGGTCGACGGGGGCTACCGGTACGCGCAGGTACGGCTCGGACCGGCGCGGATGACCCACGTCATGCGCTGGCTCGGGTCGGCGCGTCGAGCTCAGGACATCACCCTTGCGCGGGCCGCAGAGCGCCACCTGTTCGGTGAGCGCCTGGGCGACCTCGGCATGGCACAGCAGATGATCGCCGACAACGAGATCGACCTGGCGGCCACCCGCGCCCTGCTGCTCAAGGCCTGCGCCGACCTCGACGCGGGCGACCTCGGCACCGACGCCACCTCGATCGCCAAGGCGTTCGGCGCGGAGGCCATCTTCCGGGTCATCGACCGGAGCATCCAGTTGTGTGGCGGCCTGGGCGTGTCTGAGGATCTGCCGTTGAGCCGTCTGCTCGCCGAGGTGCGCCCGTTCCGGATCTACGACGGGCCCACCGAGGTGCATCGGTGGTCCATCGCCAAACGCGCGGTTCGCCGCGCGGTCACCGAGGCACGGGAGCAGCAGCGATGACCGGCGCTGACTCCGTTCCCGGCGTCGACGCCGCTGTTGATCTGGAGGCTCTGGGCGGATACCTGCGCGAGCAGGGAGTGGTGTTCGACGGAAACCTGCATGCCACTCGATTGTCGGGCGGAAAGTCCAACCTGACCTTCCGCCTCACCGACGACGGCGACGGCGCCTGGGTCCTCCGGCGGCCGCCGCTGGCCGGTCTGACGCCTTCTGCCCATGACATGGCGCGCGAGTACCGCGTGACCCACGCGCTGCAGGGCACCGAGGTGCCGGTCGCACCCACCGTCGCGCTGTGCGACGACGACTCCGTCCTCGGTGCACCGTTCACCGTGATGGGGTTCGTCGACGGCACCGTGATCCGCGCGGTCGACGACGTGGCCGCGTTGTCCGACACGGATGTCGCCGCGTGCACCGAGGAGATGATCGGGGTACTGGCGGCGCTTCACCGCGTGGACTACCGCGCCGTCGGGCTGGGCGAGTTCGGCCGTCCGGAAGGCTATCTCGAACGGCAGGCCACGCGCTGGCTGCGCCAGTGGGATCACGTGGCAACCGAAGAGCTCCCCGATGTCGAACGACTCGGCACCAAACTGCTTGCAGCAGTGCCGCACTCGTCTGGCGCATCGCTCGTGCACGGCGACTACCGCATCGACAACGTCATGCTCGACCCTGTCGATCCCGGTCGCATCCTGGCCGTCGTGGACTGGGAGCTGTCCACCTTGGGAGATCCGCTCGCGGATGTGGCGATGATGTGCGCGTACCGGGCACCCGAGCTCAGTCGCGTGCTGGGATTCCCGGCAGCCTGGACAGACCCCGCCATCCCCGACACCGACGACCTCGCACACCGGTACAGTCTCGCATCCGGATCGACACTCGCGCACTGGGATTTCCACCTCGCGCTGGCCTACTTCAAGATCGGGGTCGTCGCCGCCGGTATCGCCCACCGCACCCGCTCGGGGGCAGCCGCGGGCGCGGACGACGCGGCTGGAGCGGTGCCCGAGTACATGCGCCTGGGGCTGAGGGCGTTGGAAGGGAAGGAGAAGTGAGCTTCAAGCCGGTGCGCGCGCACCGCCGCACGCAGCGCGGAAGGCATCGTGGCGCGGTTGCGGTGAGCGGGCCGGCTCAGCGCAGCTGAACGGTCCACCCCCGGTGGTCGCGGCGCAGATACAGGGCGGACAGCGGCCGCGCCTCGATCCGCCAGAACCGGTCGGCCGGAAGGTCGAGCGCACGCACGGCGACCGCGCGGGTCACCGCGGGGTGGGTCACCGCGACCGTGCGGCCCTCGCCGACGTCGCCGAGCCACCGGCCGACCCGCCCGAGCAACGCGTCGACCGACTCGCCGCCCGGCGGCGCGAAACCGGGGTCGCCCAGCCAGGTGCCGAGCTCGGTCGGGTCCAGGTCGGCGGGGACCTTACCGGCCCATGCTCCCGGATCCTGCTCCCGCAGAGCCTGTTCGACGTGTGAATCGACGCCGAACAGCGCGGCGGTCTCGCGGGCGCGGGCCTCCGGTGCGGTGAGGACGCAGTCGGCTCGGGCGAACGCCGTGCCGAGCGGCGCGGGCAGTGCCCGCCCCGCCCGGAACGGTTCGAGGGATTCGTCCCCGGGAAACCGCGCCGCGCGGAGCGCCTCGGTCATCGCATGGACGACGACGACGAGTTCGCTCACGCCGCGAGGACCGGCTCCCGGGTGCCCCGGCGGGCCGTGAGCCGCTGCAGCAGTTCCCCGCCGAGCAGCCCGATCACCAGCCACAGGATCAGCTGTGCGCCGATCGAGAACAGCCGGAACTGGTACAGGTCGTCCGCGTTGAATCCGGGGAACACGATGTTGCCGGCGGCGTCCAGCAGGGGCCGCGGGGTTTCCGTGGCAGATCCCGGCGGGTTGCCCGCCAGGTGCCCGGACGGGGGCAGCACGGCCATCGCGAGGGCCGAGCCGGCCAGCACGACCGCCGCGCCGCTCAGCATCGCGTACCAGCTGCCCAGCTTCGGCGTGACTGCATGCGCGACAAGCCAACCCGCGAGTACCAGCGCGACGGAGATCGCGACCATCAGCAGGTACAGCCCGCTGCGGTCCCCGATCGTGTCGCCGTTGCCGACCGCCGGCGGATTCGCCGGGTACTTCAGCGCCGGGAGCAGGTAGATGCCGAGGAACATCGACATCGCGACCGCCAGCGACAGCCCGCGCGGGGTCATGGTCTGCAACCGCGGCGCGGCGAAGCAGTACACGACCGCGAACAGTGCACCCAGCGCGCACCCGAGGGCGATGATGCCCACGCCGATGCCGACATTCGCCTGGACCGCGCGGCTGAAGAGCTCCGGGCCCTCGTGCATTCCGCCGTGGCCGATCGTCTCCTTGGCGGCGTCGCGCGCGGCCTCGTAGTCGATCGCCCGCCCGATGATGGGCTCGGCGAAGATCCGGGCGAACAGGAATGCGAACAGGCCTCCGACGGCCCCGGCGAGGACGCCGCGGCCGATCACTAGTTTCTCCATGTCAGTGGCAGGGGAAGCCGAGGAAGTGACGCGCGTCGTGCACGAACTCGTGCACGTGCGTGTCCTCGCCGAACACCGAGACCGCACCCTGGTCGATGCCGACAAAGTAGTAGACGGCGAGGGCGAGCAGCAGGGTGGAGGCCAGCCAGACGGCGCGGCTGGAGATCGAGAGCGAGAGGTCGCCGGCAAGCGGGCCCCGCGCAGAGTTCTGCATGGCCATGAAACGTGGCTCCTTCTCCGAGGTTTCGCGCCTCGGGCGAACGACAGTTGCGTGCAGTTCCGCCGGCGGGTCTGGCTTGACAGTGGCGCGACCGCTCCCCGAAGGGATTCCGCAGACGGAGCTGTGCGGCGATCGTAGCCTGTCGATCGATCGCTCGCGCAACCCGGCGGTCAGCTCCGCACAGCCGCCGGGTACTCCGGCAGGTCGATGTCGTACGCGTGGGAGAAGAACGCGCGCTTGGCCAGCGGACGCCCGACCCGGCTCACCATCGCCCGCGTGATCAGCCGGCCCAGCCGGATCCACAGCCCGCTTTTCGGCGCGTACATCCGCATTCCCCCGCCCGGAAGCTCCTGTCCGCGTTCGACATAGGGGCGCAGCACCTCCTCGTAGCGGACGAATGCCCGGTGAAGGTCGCCGTCGGCCCGGTCCAGCTCGCCTGCCAGGACGTAGGCGCCGACCAGCGCCAGGCTGGTACCCATGCCGGTCAACGGGCACGGGCAGTACCCGGCGTCGCCCACGAGCACGATCCGTCCGCGCGACCACCGGTCCATCTGCACCTGCACGATCGCGTCGAAGTAGAAGTCCTCGGCGAGTTGCGCCGCGTCGATCAGCGCGGGCGCCTGCCAGCCCACCCCGGCGAAGCGGTCGGCGATCAGCCTGCGCTGTTCGTCGACGTCGCGGCGGTCGTAGTCCAGCGGCTCCGATGCGAACGAGAACGAGGCCTTGGCGCCGCCGGGGGTGCTGTCGGGCCGCATCGAGACGGCCAGTCCGCCGGGCGCGTTGTGCATCTCGTACCAGCCGTCCAACCCGACGTGGTCGGGTGCGGTGAACCATGCGGTGTACCCGCCGACCGGACGCACGAACTGCTCCTCGGGTCCGAAGGCCATGCGCCGCACCGTCGAATGCGGGCCGTCGGCGCCGACCACCAGGTCGACGGTGCGGACACTGCCGTCCGAGAGCGTCACCGTCACCGCGTCGGGCGTCTCGTCGAGCGCGGTGATGCGGGTGCCGAACAGGTACTCGACGCGGTCGCGCGTCGCGTCGTGCAGCAGGCCGGCGAGGTCGCCGCGCAGGATCTCGATCTCGCTGACGATGCCGTCGCCGTCGAACACGTCGACCGGCATCTCGGCGCGGTGCCGACCGCTCTCGTCCACCCAGGCGATGCCGCGCTGCTCCATGCTCAGCTCGCGCGCGGTCGGCATCAGGCCCATCCTCTCGACGACCTCGCGGCCGGCGCCGCGCAGGTCGACGGTCTGCCCGCCCGGCCGCACGCCCGGCGCGGTCTCGACGACGGTCACGGACCAGCCGCGGGCTTCGAGCCAGTAGGCGAGCGCGGGACCCGCGATGCCGGCTCCACTGATCAGGATGGTGCGCTGGTCGGTCATGTCGACTCCTCTTGCCGTTACCGGCTTCTCGTTGGTTCCCGTGTTCGGGTGACCATCAGAACGTACGATGTACGCAGGTGCATCACCAACACATTTCAGCGAAAGTTCTGCCCGTCGCCGGATTGGTGCACTAGTACGGTCGACGACGACGCAGACGGCGTACGTTCCGCACTAGTACGGTGCGGGGGAGGAGACCAGATGAGCGCGCCCTACCTGCAGATCGCCGAGGCGCTGCGCGAGCGCATCGTGTCCGGATCGCTGCGTCCGGGGCAGCGGGTGCCCTCGACACGGAAGATCGTCGCCGAATGGGGCGTGGCGATGGCCACCGCGACCAAGGCGCTCGCCGAACTGCGCAGTCAGGGCCTGGTCGAGGTCGTTCCCGGAGTCGGCAGCGTGGTGTCCGGGCCGGTCGGCGGGAGCTACGAAAAGGCCGCGGACGGCCCGGACGGTGTCCACCCGTCCGGGCTCGGGCGTGCCTCGATCGTGCGGTGCGCCATGCGGATTGCCGACGCAGAGGGCCTCGATGCGGTCTCGATGCGGCGCATCGCCGGCGAACTCGACGCCGCCCCGATGTCGCTGTACCGCCATGTGCCGGGCAAGGAGGAACTGCTGCTGCTCATGCGCGAGGCCGCGTTCGGTGACGTGGCCCTGCCCGCAGCGGTGCCGACGTCGTGGCGGGAGGAACTCGAGGTGTCGGCGGCCGCGTTGTGGTCCGTGTACCGACTGCATCCGTGGCTGGCGCGGACGTCCTCGCTGACCCGGCCGTATCCGGGGCCGAACCAGCTGCGGTATTCGGAGTGGAACCTGCGGGCGCTGTCGGGGCTCGGCCTGGGCAACAAGACGGTGCTGCTGCTGCATCTCACGCTGTTCAACCTGGTGCACGGGTTCGGCGCGAGCCTCGAGACCGAGTCGACGGAGCTGGCGGACAGCGGCATCGGCCCGGATCGCTGGATGGCGCGCCACGACGAGCGCGCCACGACGCTGATCGGGTCCGGCTCCTACCCGTACTCGGCGCGGGTCTTCATGGACCCGGCGACGGTGCCCGATCAGGACGGGGCACTCGACCTGGACGAGTTGTTCGGCGCGGCGCTCGCGACCGTGCTCGACGGCATCGCGGCGCGGCTGCAGGGTCTGTAGGGCGCCTTGGTACCGTCACCGGCGAGGTCAGACGGGGAGACCTCGTGAATTCGTGAGGGGAGTGCACGATTTCACCACGCCGCAGGTGGTGCGCTCGGTCGATACGGCGATGGATCAATGGCAGGGCAATGGTGCGCAGGCCGCGCAGGGACGTGCCGAGATGGAACATCAGTCCGCATGCGTCAGCTGTCGAGGACAGGACCCTCGAGTGGTGCGAGCGGGGTCCACAGTGTCGGCAACAGCACCGTCACTCCGTCACGCTTGCCCTGCTCAAGGGCGAAGTCGATCGACGGGACGACGTCCTCCATGAGATAGGGCTGCGGCAAAAGGGGACCATCGAGCAGCGGCGTCATGAAATCGTCCCAGTGGACGGGGATGACGCTGCGTGCCTTCGTATTCCGGACGAGGTGCTGCCAGTACAGCTCACGGAACGTTTGGTCCTGCTTTCCGAGCATGCCGATGCCGAGGTAGACCACGTCGGCGGTGATCCCGTCGAGCTTGCCCGGAACGAAGTTCGCGCTGGCCTGGATCAGCACGCAGCCCGTGTCGTGGCGGACGAGCAGCGTATAGCACTCCGCTGAATGCCACTTCTCGAAAGTGGCGGGCGGAACGAGCGGCTCGTCGATGGTCCCGGGTGAGACGTCACCGGGGCAGTGCAGCGTCTCGATGAAGGTCACCTCGAAATCGCCGAACGAGAGGGCCTCCCCGTCGGCGACCGTTCGCAGCAAGTCCTCCGAAACCCCGTACCCTCGACCGATGTTCGCGGTCGACGCCGAACCGATCAGCGGTACGCCGAACTTCCGCGCAATCAGCGGCGAGTCGAAGGCGTGATCGTAGTGCGAGTGCACCACCACAACACCGTCGAGTCGATCGATGCCTGCCCTGTCGAGGCAGGCATCGATGACCGTGGGTTCGGGTGCAATGGGGCCGTCGAGGAGCTTGTTCGCCGCGGGTCGAGAGAAGAACCCGTCGACAAGCAACGAAGACTTGCCGGCCTTGATGAGCATGCTCGAAGTGCCGTAGAAGGAAACCGTAAGTGAGTCGTCTTTGGCGGGATTCCACCGGCCCTCGACAGAGGCGTAGTGGGTGATATCGGGGCGGTCCGGCGCCGTCGTCACGCAGACACCTCCGGCTTGCGTGCGAGGATCTGCGAGAGCACGCGCTCGACCTCGTCCCCCGGATCGGCGGGCAGTTCAGGGCATCGCCAGGCGACGTAGCCGTCCGGTCGTACGAGAACGGCTCCCGTGTCGCCGATCTCGTACATGTCGAGGAACTCACGTCGGTCGTCCTCGAGGCCCGGGTCGCCGACGTTGTAGCAGGCCACCGGCAGACCGAAGACCGACGCCGCGCGCCCGGCGGCCGCACGCCATGCGCCACCCCGAGAACCGGTGAGCACGGTGAATCCGGAGCCGAACAGGTCCACCGTCGACACCGTTCCCGAGCGCCCAAGCCAGACGTGAGGAGCGCGGCAACCCGGGGTCGCGCTCTGCTGGTAGTCGGAGTAGTCGTCGTCGACCGCCGGCCGTGTAGTGCCATCAGGGATCACCGCCGGCGAGTCGTAGAAGGTGCCGAACTCGACGCCGAGATGGTTTCCGTAGCGGCGAGTTTCACGTAGGACGGTCTCCACGTCGAGATCCGACCGGCCGCTGTACTGCGCGGCGCCCATCTGCTGGACTTTTTTGTGGTTGTCGTTCGACTGTGCCGTAGTGCGCTGCGCGGGAAGACGACGCTCTGTGTCGTAGGTGTCCAGCAGGGACCAGTCGGCTGCACCCGTGACGCACAGAGCGAGCTTCCAGACGGCGTTGTGCATGCCCTGCAATCCGGTGTTGACACCGAGCCCACCCGTGGGCGGGAACTGGTGTGCGGCATCGCCGCAGAGGATTATCCGACCCTGCACAAAGCGCTCGGCGACGGTCGCGTTCATCTGCCAGCGGCCGATGCTCTTGATCGAGACCTCAAGATCGGGTTTGCCCACCGCCGCGCGGACCCAGCGTTCGCAGTCTTCTTGCTGGTAGACGTCGTCAGACCATTGATCAGCAGGGACAGGGATCTGGCACAGCCACCGGCCGCGGGCATCGAGCGGCTGGAGGACGCCGGCCGTATCTTGGTTGGCGACGAACAGCAGCACGCCGCGCCGGTCGGGGATGTTCTCCTCGATGTCGGCGTGAAAGTAGCAGTTCACGAAGTGGTTGATCGCCTTCTCGCCGACAAGCTCGATTCCCAGGTGCTGGCGCACCAGACTCGAGGCGCCGTCGGCGGCGATGAGAGCGACACCGCCGATCGTGTATGTCTCGCCCGTTTCTCGGTTCAGCACCTCCAGTCCGGCTGACTCGTCGTCGGGATTCCAGCCCGAGAGAACCGAGGTCGCCTGGTGTCCGAAGCGCAAGTCGACGAGGCCGGTGGCGGTCGCCGCGTCGACGAGGATCTTCTCGAGCAGATCCTGGGAGGACATCACCGGCTGAGCTGGACTGATTGTGGGGCCGGGTCCTTCGAAGCCGGTCGCCACGATCGTGCCGAACTGGGTGCCGAGGAGATTGTCGAAGAACCGGATCGGACTCTTCCACCCAGGTGGGGTGTCGATGTCGCGCAGTCGCAGGTACACCTCATGGCCCCACTTGCGTGCGATTTCCATTGTGCGCGTATTGAAGTTGCGAGTCTTGGGGTGCCAGGCGACTCCGGTGTGCTGTTCGATGAGCACGGACCGGACGCCGAATCGGGCGAGTTCGAGTGACGCGGCGAGACCGACCGGTCCGCCGCCGAGAATCAGGACGGGCAGGGTGGCGTTCATGGGCACAAAGCGTAATGCGATTACCGTTACAGTCAAGGCTGCGTGGTGGCTTACCTCACGGCCGTACGGGAACTCGATGTCGAATCGGCAAGCGCGTCAGCGTCCAGATGGTGGCCGTGATTGCCATGGCAGCCAAGGGATACGGACTGATCGCACGGGCTGGTTGGTCACGTACCCTACGACGGTGTCACCCGAGCCGTCCGATAGCTTGCCCAGCATCACCCCGCCGCGTCAGTCCCGCAGCCGCGCGACAATGGAGCGGGTCTTGGCGGCGGTGGAGGACCTGCTCGCGGACAAACCGTTCGACCAGATCACGGTCGCAGAGATCGCATCGAGGTCGAGCAGTTCGCCGACTTCCATCTATGCGCGTTTCGCGGACAAGAACGGACTGCTGCTCGCCGCACACGAACGGTACAAGCATAAAGCGGAGGCACGACTGGCCGAGCAGCTCGCCTCGGAGGACACTGCCTCGCTGCCTCCAGACCGCCTGCTCGACTTCTTCGCCCGGGAACTCGTCACGGCATTCCGTGACAATCAGCACTTGCTCCGCAGTGTGGTCCTGGCCGACGCCGCCGTCATGTACGAGCGTGCGGCGGACCTGATCGCCTCGGTATCGCTCGCGGTCGCCGATCGCCTTCGCCCTGCGATGACGGTCGACGACGCTGTCGGCGAGAGGTGTGTCGACTTCGCGATCCGCGCCGCCGTCGCGGTGCTTCAACAGCACATCATCTTCCAGGATCGGATACCCGGCCGATTTCAGACAACCGATGATGAGCTCGCTGAGCGACTGACCGACCTTCTCGTCGCGATGACGGCACCTGTTCTCCGGCATCCTTAGTTTCCCTCGCCTCGCCCACGAATCCGCTGCGGGCGAGGGTTGCCTGTGCGCGGCGCGCATGTATTGTTATACATGTGTCAAATAGTCCTCGGCCGCGGATGCAACCCGACGAACGTCGCGAACAGATCCTCGACGTCGCGGCCGCGCACTTCTCGCAGATCGGTTACGACGGCACGTCGATGAGTCGAATTGCCCGGGACGCCGACATCACGCGAGCGCTGGTGTACCACTACTTTCCGAACAAGGACGTCCTGCTCGACGCCGTGCTCCGCAGGGAAAGTGCGGCACTGCTCGCCGCCACCTCACCGCAGCCGGGCCTGTCCGTTCGATCGAGTCTGGAACGCGCGCTTGCGGCCTACTTCTCCCACTTCGCAGCCAGCGCGGGCGGCCTTCGTAACCTGTACGCGCCGACGGCGCAGTCGCCGGCGCTGGTCTGGGAAATCGCGGCCCTCAACCACGAGATACAGGTGGATCGCCTGATTGCGGCGACGAGGCAGCCGGACACTCCGTCCCTGCGCCTGATTTTCGCGGCGTGGCTCGCCTTCGTCGAAACAGCCGCACAACGAGCCGCGACCGACACCGGAGTCATCTCGCCTGAAGGTTTTGTCCGGCTCTGTCTCGATGTGTTCGCGACATCGACAGGACTCGACCTCGATGCGCCCGAATGAAACAACACCACTACCGACCGAAAGTGACATGAAATGAAGATCGCGCTACTCGGAGCGACCGGCAACGTCGGCTCGCGCACTTTGACTGAGGCAGTGGCCGCCGGCCACGAGGTTGTCGCTTACGCACGCCGCCCCGAGGCAGTCAAGGTACTGCCCGGTGTCACCGTCGTCGAAGGGGCACTCGAGGACCAGGCAGCACTCGCCGACGCGATAAGGGGCTGCGACGCGTTGATCGTCGCCGTCACCGGGCCGATGAAGGACACGTCATTCGCGCAACGCACCGTCCCGACGGTGGTCAAGGCCAGCCAGGAGGCAGGTGTCGGCCGACTGGTCCTGGTCTCGGCATTCGGGGCGGGGGACACCGCGAACAAGGCCTCGGTCTTCGCCAAGTTGGCCTACCGAACCATCCTCAGAGGATTCTTCGACGACAAGGCGAAGTCCGAGGCGGCGGTCACCGGATCGGACCTCGACTGGACGATCGTGTACCCAGTCAACCTGAAAGACGCTGCGACAGCTGCCGACTGGACCGCAATCCCCCTCGAGCAGGTAGACAAGGTTCCTGGCCTGCCGACTCTGCCGTTCGGCAACGTGGCAAAGACACTCGTCGAGTTGGCTGCCGATCGGAAGAGTTCCGGTGGTCGCATTGTCGTCACCACAGCCAAGGGCAGGCGGTAGGTCTTCCTGGCCCGGGTCATCTGCGCCGACGTCACAGCGCTAGTGCAGCGACGCGCTCGATCTGGTCGGGGTCATCGGCGTAGCAGTAGAGCATGAGCTCGTCGGCGCCCAACTCTCGATAGCTGTCGACCAGGTCACGCAGATGCTGGGGATCGGATACCGGTGCGCCCCAGCCCTGTCGGCCGGTGAACGCGTAATAGTCGGCGATGGCGGCGCGAGCGGTCTCGACCGTGTTCTCAGGGCCCACGGCGACGTTGACCTGGCACACCAGTCGCGGGGATCCGGCGCGTCCGGCGGCCGTCCATTGTTCGCGCACGGTGGCGACCTGCGCCGCGACGCGCTCGAGGGGCGTGGCGCACAGGAAGCCGTCGCCATGTTGCGCGACGCGCCGCAATGCCTTTGGCGCGAAGGCGCCGATCAGGATCTCGGGGCCGCGAGCAGAGGTGGGTGCGGGCCCGACGACCCCACCCGCCGACGCGGCTCCGTCGGCGCGGTACGGCTCGCCGGACCAGATCCGGCGGAGGTCGCGGAGTTGATCGTCCATCATCGCGCCGCGCCGGTGCACCGGCGTGCCCGCGGCGGCGTGGTCGTCATCGCGTCCGCCTACGCCGATGCCCAGCCGGAACCGGCCGCCCGACATCGAATCGAGCGTGGAGACCTGCTTGGCGAGCAGAGCGGTCGAGCGCAGCGGGCCGAGTAGAACCTCGGTCTGCAACCGGATCCGCTCGGTGGTGCCGGCCAACACCGACAGGGCGACAAGCGGTTCCGGATTGTCGAACACGAGGCGGTCCAGCAGTCCGAGGGTGCTGAACCCGCATGCCTCGGCGCGGTGGGACCACTCGATCAGTGAGCGGGGGTTGCTGATGGGTAGACCGAGACCGATATCCATGCCCTCGGGCCTCAGTTCCGGCCCGACAGCCATCGGCCGACCGGCGGCGTGAACGCCATCGCGAGTCCGGCGACGATGAGCGCTCCCTGCGCGACCGGACCCCACCGCAGCGCCCCGCCTGCCACGGATCCGGCGTCGGAGAGCAGTTCCCACACGACGACTAGGCCGACAACATTCAGAATCCCCAACGCGGCCAACAGGGTTCGGGCGCCGGACGACCCGGCGTGCAACCGCACCATGCAGAGTCCCTCGCCGAGCGCAAGCAGTACCGCGACGGTTGCGCAACCGATCAGGGTCAACAGCACGGTGTCGGAAATGCTCTGGGCCGAGGTGCCGGGATTCTGCGCGGCCAGACCGGATTCGAGCGCAGAGCGCAGTGCGGACCGGGCCACTCCCGCATTGATGAGCGTGATCGCCAGCGCCGCGAACGAGGCGAACCAACACCGACTCGCCCAGGACAACACCCGGGGAGGCGCGGTGGGCTCGCGGTGGAAGGTGCGCGGGACCGACGTGTACGCCGGGGGCGGAGGCGGGCTCGGGGGCCCGTCACCTGTGCTATCCATCGCGTCATCGTAGCCAGCGGGACCTCGGCCGGAGGTGGGTCTGCGATGGCAGATAGCTGATCGTCTGTCGCGTCGGAAAAAAAATTTCCTCCCTGATCGGGAATGGATCCGGGCGACGGCTGGTTGGACCCATCGACAAACCTGAGTGGGATCGACTCAACTACGACTTGACCGCCCCGGCGGTGACGTGCAGACTTGAGCCGGTTGTACTCAAGAGAACACAGGCTCAGTAGAGCGAAACCCCATCCATAGGAGGAACACCATGGCTCGTGCGGTCGGTATCGACCTCGGGACCACCAACTCGGTCGTCGCAGTGCTCGAGGGCGGCGAACCGGTCGTCGTCGCCAACTCCGAGGGCTCTCGCACCACCCCGTCCGTCGTCGCATTCGCGAAGAACGGCGAGGTGCTGGTCGGGCAGCCCGCCAAGAACCAGGCGGTCACCAACGTCGACCGCACCATCCGCTCGGTCAAGCGCCACATCGGCACCGACTGGAACGTCGCGATCGACGACAAGAAGTACACCTCGCAGGAGATCAGCGCCCGCACGCTGATGAAGCTCAAGCGCGACGCCGAGTCCTACCTCGGTGAGGAGATCACCGACGCGGTCATCACCGTCCCCGCGTACTTCGAGGACAGCCAGCGTCAGGCCACCAAGGAAGCCGGCCAGATCGCCGGCCTGAACGTGCTGCGCATCGTCAACGAGCCCACCGCCGCGGCCCTGGCCTACGGCCTGGACAAGGGCGAGAAGGAGCAGACCATCCTGGTCTTCGACCTCGGTGGCGGCACCTTCGACGTCTCGCTGCTCGAGATCGGCGACGGCGTGGTCGAGGTCCGCGCGACCTCCGGCGACAACCACCTCGGTGGCGACGACTGGGATCAGCGCATCGTCGACTGGCTGGTCGAGAAGTTCAAGAGCCAGTCGGGCATCGACCTGACCAAGGACAAGATGGCCCTGCAGCGTCTGCGTGAGGCCGCGGAGAAGGCCAAGATCGAGCTGTCGAGCTCGCAGTCGACCTCGATCAACCTGCCGTACATCACGGTCGACGCGGACAAGAACCCGCTCTTCCTCGACGAGCAGCTCTCCCGCAGCGAGTTCCAGAAGATCACCTCGGATCTGCTCGATCGCACCCGCACGCCGTTCCAGGCCGTGATCAAGGACGCCGGCATCGCCGTCGGCGACATCGACCACGTGGTGCTCGTCGGCGGCTCGACCCGCATGCCCGCGGTCACCGAGCTGGTCAAGGAGCTCACCGGCGGCCAGGAGCCCAACAAGGGCGTGAACCCGGACGAGGTCGTCGCCGTCGGCGCCGCCCTGCAGGCCGGCGTCCTCAAGGGCGAGGTCAAGGACGTCCTGCTGCTCGACGTCACCCCGCTGTCCCTCGGCATCGAGACCAAGGGTGGCGTGATGACCAAGCTCATCGAGCGCAACACCACGATCCCGACCAAGCGGTCCGAGACCTTCACCACGGCCGACGACAACCAGCCGTCCGTGCAGATCCAGGTCTTCCAGGGTGAGCGCGAGATCGCCTCGCACAACAAGCTGCTCGGCTCCTTCGAGCTGACCGGCATCCCGCCGGCCCCGCGCGGCGTCCCGCAGATCGAGGTCACCTTCGACATCGACGCCAACGGCATCGTGCACGTGACCGCGAAGGACAAGGGCACCGGCAAGGAGAACACGATCAAGATCCAGGAGGGCTCCGGCCTCTCCAAGGAGGAGATCGAGCGGATGGTCAAGGACGCCGAGGCGCACGCAGAGGAGGACAAGAAGCGCCGCGAGGAGGCGGACGTCCGCAACCAGGCCGAGTCGCTGGTCTACCAGACCGAGAAGTTCGTCAAGGACAACGAGGACAAGGTCCCGGCGGACGTCAAGGAGAAGGTCGAGGCCTCGATCAAGAACGCCCAGGAGTCACTCAAGGGCACCGACATCGCCGCCATCAAGGAGGCGATGGAGAAGCTCGCGACCGATTCGCAGGCCCTCGGCCAGGCGATCTACGAGGCGCAGGGTGCCGAGGCCGGTGCGGCCGACGGCGGCTCGGCGCATGCCGATGACGTCGTCGACGCCGAGGTCGTCGACGAGCCCAACGATTCGGAGAAGAAGTGACCGCCGAGAACTCGGGGATCGAGCAGGAGCCGGTGACGGTGACCGACAAGCGTCGCATCGATCCGGAGACCGGCGAGGTCCGCACGGATCAGGCGGAATCCGCGGCTGCCGCAGCGCAGCCGGCGGGTTCCGCCCCGGATCCGGCGCTCGCCGCCGAACCGGAGGCGTCCGCCGCCGCCGAGGCCGTGTCCGACAAGGTCGGTGAGCTGACCGCCGATCTGCAGCGTCTGCAGGCGGAGTTCGTCAACTTCCGCAAGCGCACCGAGCGCGACAAGCTCGCCGCGCGTGAGGAGGGCCGGGCGAAGGTCATCACCGAGCTGCTCGGCGTCCTCGACGATCTGGACCGGGCGCGTGCGCACGGCGACCTCGAGGCGGGGCCGCTCAAGGCGATCGGCGACAAGCTGACCGTCGCGCTGAACTCGCAGGGCGTGGAGGCATTCGGAGCCGAGGGCGACGAGTTCGACCCGGCGCTGCACGAGGCCGTCCAGCACGAGGGCGACGGCAGCGCGCCGGTCCTCGGCACCGTGATGCGCCGCGGCTACCGGCTCGGCGATCGGGTGCTGCGCACCGCGATGGTCGCGGTCGTCGATGCGGTTCCCGAGGCCGCGGTCGACGCCGAAGCCGACCAGTCGGGGTCGAACGACCCCGGCGCACCCGAGTGATCGGGTAGTCATAACAAACCGAGTGGAAGGAGGAGACGCCCAGTGACGCAAAGGGAATGGGTGGAGAAAGATTTCTATGCCGACCTGGGCGTCTCGTCCGACGCGTCGGACGACGAGATCAGGACGGCGTACCGGAAGCTGTCCAAGAAGTACCACCCGGATCTCAACCCCGGCGACAAGGCGGCCGAGGAGCGGTTCAAGGCGGTCAGCGAGGCCAACTCGGTGCTCTCGGACGAGAAGAAGAAAGCCGAGTACGACGAGGCGCGCAGGCTGTTCGCCTCGGGCGGCTTCGGGCAGGGTGGATTCCATCCGGGTGCCGGCCGCGGCGGCGGGTACACCACCGACTTCGACCTCGGCGACCTGTTCGGTCAGGCGGGGGCTGGCGGGGCGGGCGGCGCCGGCGGGTTCGGCGACCTGTTCGGCGGGCTGTTCAACCGCGGCGGCGCCCGGCAGACGACGACGAAACCGCGGCGCGGCAACGACGTCGAGACCGAGACCCGGCTGGACTTCCGCGAGGCCGCGCTCGGCGTGACCGTGCCGCTGCGGCTGACCAGCCCGTCCTCGTGCACCACCTGCCACGGCAGCGGCGCGAAGCCGGGCACCAGCCCCAAGGTGTGCCCGAAGTGCAACGGCAACGGCGTGGTCACCCGCAATCAGGGGCACTTCGGATTCAGCGAGCCCTGCGCGGAGTGCCGCGGCACCGGTTCGGTCGTCGAGGACCCGTGCGGCGACTGCGCCGGCACCGGCGTGACCACGCGGACCCGCACGATCACCGTGCGCGTGCCCGCCGGCGTCAACGACGGTCAGCGGATCCGGCTGGCCGGCCAGGGCGAGGCCGGGCTGCGCGGTGCGCCGTCGGGCGACCTGTACGTGACCGTGCACGTCACCCCGGATCCGGTGTTCGGGCGCACCGGTGACGACATCACGCTCATGGTCCCGCTCGGCTTCAGCGAGCTGGCGCTCGGCACCACGGTGTCGGTGCCCACGTTGGACGGGCGGGTCGGGGTCAAGGTGCCCGCGGGCACCGCCGACGGCCGCACCCTGCGGGTGCGCGGACGTGGGGTCCCCAAGCGCGGCGGCGGCGCCGGCGATCTGCTGGTGACCGTCAAGGCCGCGGTGCCGCCGAAGCTCGACGACGCGGCGACGGAGGCGCTGGAGCTGTACGCAAAGGCCGAGCGGGAGAGCGGATTCGACCCGCGGGCCGGATGGGCAGGCAACCGATGAGCACCACCCGTAGGGACCCGCACGAGACCGAGGTCCGACTGTTCGGCATCTCCGTGGCTGCGTCCATGGCGGGGATGCACGCGCAGACCCTGCGCACCTACGACCGCCTCGGCCTGGTCACGCCAGCCCGCACCTCCGGCGGTGGCCGGCGCTACTCGAACCGGGACGTGGACCTGCTGCGCGAGGTGCAGCGGCTGTCCCAGGACGAGGGCGTCAACCTGGCCGGCATCAAGCGGATCATCGAGCTGACCAACGAGGTCGAGGCGCTGCAGCACCGGGTGGGCGAGCTGGTCGACGAGGTCGCTCGGCTGCAGTCCGAGCGGACCCGTCCGCGCGCCGACCTCGTCCCGTTCACCCCGGGCAACGCGATCGTTGTGTGGAAGCCGCGCCCGCGCCGCTGAGCTGCGCTATCGGATGGCGAAGCCCTTGTAGCCGGATTCGGCTATGCCGGTGATGATTTCGCGATAGGTCGAGAACCCGCCCGCGAACGGCATGAACACCCGTGGCCTGCCCGGGATGTTCGCGCCGAGGTACCAGGAGTTCGCGGTGTTCAGCAGCGATTTCTCGGCGAGGGTGCGGCACTTGTCGACCCATTCGGCGACTGCTTCGGGTTCGGCCTCGATGCCGTCGCCGCCATGGTCGTCGAGGTAGGCGATGGCATCCGCGATCCAGTCGACGTGCAGTTCGGAGTGCAGCACCATGTTCGCGAGCACACCGGTGGCGCCGGGGCCGTTGACGTTGAAGAAGTTCGGGAACCCGTCGACGCCCAGGCCCAGGTAGGTCTCGGGACCGGCGGTCCACTTGTCCTTGAGCGTCTGCCCACCGCGTCCGACGATCTCGAGCTTGTCGAGAGAGCCGGTCATCGCGTCGAAGCCGGTGGCGAGGACGATCGCGTCGAGCTCGTAATGGGCGCCGGTGGTGTTGACCCCGGTGGCGTCCATACCGACGATCGGGTCGGCCTTCAGGTTCACCAACTCGACGTTGCCGCGGTTGTAGGTCTCGTAGTAGCCGCTGTCGGTGACGATGCGCTTGGCGCCCATCGCGTGGTCGTTCGGGACCAGCAACTCGGCGATCGCCGGGTCGTCGATGACCGCGCGGACCTTCCGCTCCCAGAATTCGCGGGCCGTGTCGTTGGCGGCGAGGTCGGTCAACTGGTCGGGGAAGGTCTTCGAGAACAGCACACCGCCGAGCTTCCACCGCTCCTCGTACGCGGTGTCGCGTTCCCGCGCCGTCACGTCGAGGGTCTTCTTCGGGTGGGTGCGATGCGGGGACCCGCCGCCGGACTCCCAGGAAAGCCGGCGACGTTCGGGATAGTCGGCCTTGTGTGCTGCACGGGTCGCGTCGTCGAGCCGGGTGTTGCCCGCGGGGATGGAGTAGTTGGCGGTCCGCTGGAAGACGAACAGCCGCTCCGCCTGTTCGGCGATGAGCGGTATGGACTGGATCCCCGACGATCCCGTTCCGATCACTCCGACGCGCTTACCGGTGAAGTCGACGCCCTCGTGCGGCCAGGTCGCGGTGTGGTGGACCTCGCCGCCGAAGGTGTCCAGGCCGTCGAAGGCGGGGGTGTTCGCATTCGACAGCGGACCCACCGCGGTGAGCAGGAAGCGCGCCGACACCTGCTCGCCGCGGTCGGTGCGGACCGTCCAGCGCAGAGCCTGCTCGTCGAGCGTCGCGGAGGTCACCCGGGTGTCGAACTGGAAGCTGCGGCGCAGGTCGAAGCGGTCGGCGACGTGCTCGAGATAGCGCAGGATCTCCGGTTGCGTCGCGTATTTCTCGCTCCAGTCCCAGTCCTGCTGCAACTCGTCGGAGAACGAGTATGAGTAGTCGACGGACTCGACATCGCACCGCGCGCCGGGGTAGCGGTTCCAGTACCAGACCCCGCCCGGCCCCGAGCCCGCCTCGAACGCGCGCACGGTCAGGCCCCGCTCGCGCAGCCGATGGACCGCGTACAGCCCGGCGATTCCCGCGCCGACCACCACCGCATCGCACGAGCCGGCGGGGGGCGTCGAATCCTGTTCGCTCACAATGCGGTCCTTCCGTGGGTTCGGAAGGTCACGGTAGGACGGGCTGCGGTGGCTGGGCAGCGGCGTCTCCCGCCCATCGGTCACCGATTCTCCGACGCGACCGAACAGGCTCGGCCGCTCGTGTGAACACGAGCGCCCGGGCCCGGTGAACGGTTCCGGGAGGGTGTTTCGACGCTCGGACAAAGTTGCAACTGTTCGCAGAGTTGGAACATTTCGCAGAGTTGGAGGTTTTGGCGACGCGCGAGAACCACTGCCGGAGGCTGATCGGCGCCGGCGGCTGGTCAGTCAGGAGCCAGGTCGGGCATCAGCCGGTGCAGGGTCGGCGACCACTGCTCGGCGCGTGCGGGGAAGCAGGTCGTCAACAGTTCGACCATCGCAGCCGGTGCGACGGACGCGCCGGGCGAGGCGCCCAGCAGCCCCGCGATGGTGCCCTCGGCGCCGGTGACGACCTCGGTCCCGAAGGCGAGCACCCCGATGCGGCGGCGGTCCGGCTTGATCAACTGGGCGCGTTGACCGGCCTGTATCCACTCCCAGTCCGCGGGGTCGGCCTCGGGAAAGTACCGGCGCAACTGGGCGAACTTGCGCCGCCGAGGGGTGATCAGCTGGCCGATCAGGTAGCGCACCAGCGGCAGATTCTGGATGCCGGCACCAACCAGCACGGCGAGGTTGTGCCATCGGATCGTGGTGAACAGATCGGTCAGTGCGCCGTGTTTGAGCAGTCGTGTACTGAACGTCGCGTAAGGGCCGAACATCAGCGACGGTGTGCCGGCGACGACCCGGCGGTCGAGGTGCGGCACCGACATCGGCGGCGCACCGATGTCGGCCCGGCCGTAGACCTTCGCGTCGTGCCGGGAAACGACCTCGGGATTGTTGGTGCGCAGGAACTGCGCGCCGAGGGGGAAGACCGCGTAGCCGCGGACTTCGGGAAGCTTCGCCTGCTGCAGAAGCCGCAGTGCGTAGCCGCCTGCGCCGACGAACACGAACCGTGACCGCAGTTGAAAGCGACCGCCTGACATCAGGTTTCGACCGCCTATCGTCCACGAGCCGTCCGCCTCGCGGGCGAGCGACGCGACCTCGTGGTGCAGGTGGATATGGGCGCCACGTCGAGACATCACCTCGGCCAGCGCCTGTGTGGCGGCGCCGAAGTCGACGTCGGTGCCGGCCAGGTGACGGGTGGCGGCGACCGGTTCGGCAGTGTTGCGGCCCTGCATCACCAGCGGTGCCCAGGATCGGATCGTCTCGGGATCCTCGCTGTATTGCATGGCGGAGAAGCCCGGCAGCCGGTGCAGTGTGTCGAATCGTCGACGCAGGTAGTCGACGTCCCGCCGGCCGAAGACGACGTCCATGTGCGGGGTCTCGTGCGTGAACGAGGTGTCCGGCAGCGTCCCGTCCTCGACGAGGGACTTCCAGAACTGCTGGGTCATCCCGAATTGGCTCCGGATCTGTTCGGCCTGCGCGGGATCGCCCGGATCGGGCATGTAGTTCAGCTCGCAGAGCCCCGAGTGCCCGGTTCCGGCGTTGTTCCACGGCCCCGAACTCTCGGTCGCGAGGGCGCCGTGCCGCTCGACGAGGGCGATCGTCCAGTCGGGCTGCAGTGCGACCAGCAGCGCGCCGAGCGTGGCGGACATGATGCCGCCGCCGATGAGGACGACGTCGAGAACCTCGTCCGGGACCTCTCCGGTGCCTGCCGCGGATTTTGAGGCCTTCGTGCTGCGGGACGGCATGCCGCAGGCCTTCACGCCGTGGAACTTCATGTTGCGCACTCCCTCTCGAGAACCGGTGACGCCGTCCTCCCATCGTGATCCGCCGCAAACTCATCCGTCCAATGAGAAACTCGGGTCGATATCATCAAGAAATGGATGAATCATCGTCGGCCGAGGTCGAGGCGATCGCACCGCTGCTCGCCGCCTTCGACGCCGCCGCCCAGGAGGGGCACATCACCCGTGCTGCGGAGTTGCTCGGCGTGCCCCAGTCCTCGCTGAGCCGGCGGCTCAAGGCACTGGAGAAGACGCTCGGGGTGCCGCTGTTCCAGCCGGTCGGCCGTCGGGTCGCACTCACCCCGCAGGGCCGCGAACTCCACGCGCGCACACACGATCTGGTGCGGGCGATCGACGACGCGGTCACCGTGGTCCGCGCCGCCGCAGACCCCGAGGCCGGCCTGGTGCGCTTCGGCTTCCCGCTCACGCTGGGGCCGGTGAGTGTGCCGTCGCTGCTGGCCGAGTTCCACGCACGCGCACCGCGTATCCGGTTGCACCTCGTGCAGGCGCACGGTGAGGCGCTCGCGCAGATGGTGCGCGACGGCAGGCTGGACCTGGCGGTGATGATCCCGCCGCCTGACGACCTGCCCTCGACCGCACTCGGCCGCCAGCGGATCCTGCTGCACGTGGCCCGCTCGCATCGGCTCGCGCAGCGCAAGCGGGTCGACCTCGCCGAGCTAGCCGGCGAGTCCTTCATCTCCTGCCCGCCCACCTATCATCTCCGAACGCTCACCGATTCCTGGTGCGCTGCAGAGGGGTTCGTGCCGAGGATTCCGTTCGAGACGACCGAGTTCGACACCATCCGGTCGTTCGTGGCCTATGGTCTCGGGGTCGCGTTGCTGCCGGCCGCGGAGACCGCGCAGCCGGATGTCGTGGCGATTCCGCTGTCGGGCCGCCGCGACCGGGCCATCGGTCTGTCCGCCGGCAACCATCGTCCGACGCCGGCGGTGGCGCGGCTGCGCGCGCACCTCGAGGCGCGGGTCCCGACCGTCCTCGCCGAACTGGCGGAACAGCCCGTGTCGGGAGAGTAGCGCGCCCCGCCGGTCAGATCGGGTCGTGCTGGATGTTCTCGCGGGGGGTGCCGTTGGCGACCATCTGCTCGACCGTCGCCTCGACCATCGCCGCCGAGCCGCAGACCAGGATCTGCCGATCCGACCACCGTCCATACGAGCAGACGACGTCGGCGAGGGTGCCGGTCTGCCGCAGGTACAGACCGAACGGCGACGAGTCGGCGGTCTTGCCGAGCGACCACGGGTCCTCGTCGAACTCGCTCACCGGCGTCACCGACAGCCACGGATTGGTCCGCATCAGCTCCCAGAGCGTGTCGAGGTCGTAGAGCTCGCCGGGGTAGCGCGTGCCGTAGAACAGGTGCACCCGCGGGTTCTCGCCGAACCGGCACATGTCCATGATCAGCGCGCGCAGCGGCGCGAGGCCCGTGCCGCCGGCGACCATCACCACGTCGCGGCCGCCGGTGCGGTCGACCTCCATCGCCCCGTGTGGCGCCCCGATGCGCCACCGGTCGCCATACCGCGCCGAACTGACCATCGCCTGGCTCACGCTGCCGCCCGGCACCGCGCGGATGTGAAACTCCATCTGTCCCAGGTTGTTCGGCGGGATCGCGGCGGAGTAGAAGCGCCAGATGCGCGGATACTGCGGCACCTCGACCGAGAAGTACTGACCCGGTTGGTAGGGGATGGGCACATCGGACTCGACACGCACGACCGCCAGGTCGCGGGTCTTGCGGTGGTGCTCGACGACGGTCGCGCTCCACCAGGCCGGCAGCCGCTGCGCCTCGGTCTCTGCGGCGCTGCGCATCACGACCGTCGTCAACTCCACCACCTGAGCGGCTGCGGCCTCCATCGCCGGCGTCCACTGGGGGCCCAGCTGGGTGCGCATCGCCCACAGCAACGCGGTGCCGAAGCTCTCGTAGTGCGAGGGCAGCACCCCGTACTTGCGGTGGTCGCGACCGAGCTGAGCGAGGAAGGTCACCAGCTCCTCGAGTTCGAGTTCGTGGTCGATGGTCTCGATCACGTGCGCGAGCACCCGGAACAGCATGGTCCGCTGCCTGGCCATGGCCACGGGGAACAGCTCACGGGTGGGCGGGTCGATCGCGAACAGCCGGTTGTAGAACAGCGCGGTGAATTGGTCGCTGTGCGCCTCGAGCCGGGACAGGAGCTGCAGGAGCGGCGACGACGAGTGCTGCGCCACGTGTGCTGGACCCTCCTGTGCCGAGTCGGACCGACGATGGAGAAAGGCTAACCCGCCGGTCAAGTGGGGTGGTGGACCCGACCAGGGGTGTTCGCCACACCCCGCGCTAGAACGTGTGTCAGTTTTAGTTCTAATGTGAGGGAAGCCACTAATCAGCGCACCACTCGAGCGGAGACGTGATGACGACCGAAGACTTCCCGGACCTGCACCGCCCCCAGTATCTGCCGGACCTGTTGATCACCGCGCTGGACAGGGGTGCCGACAAGCCCGCGCTGTACCTGGGTGACGTCGTGCTGACCGGCGCGCAGATGCGCGACGAGATCAGCTGCTTCTCGCAGGCGCTCGAGTCGCTCGGCATCGGCAAGGGCTCGCCGGTGGCGATGCTGTCCAAGAACCGCCCCGAGGTGCTGATCAGCGTCGGCTCGCAGATGATCCTCGGCTGCCGCAACACCGCCCTGGCGCCGATGGGCTCCTTCGACGACCACGCCTACATCCTCGGGGACGCGGAGATCGACACGCTGATCTTCGACCCGACCGCGTTCGAGGCTCGCGCCGCCGAGCTCAAGGCGTCCGTGCCGACCCTGAAGAACTTCTTCTCGCTCGGCCCGTCGGAGGTCGGCACCGACATCCTCGCGCTCGCGCGCACCTTCACCCCGCAGCAACTGGTCGCCGCTGACGTCGCCGGGGACGACCCGTCGAGCATGGTCTACACCGGCGGGACCACCGGCAAGCCCAAGGGCGTGATCAACACCTTCCAGTCGGGGGTGACGCTGCCGCAGATCCAGATGGCCGAGTGGCAGTTCCCCGAGGAGATGCGCTTCCTCGCCTGCACCCCGCTCTCGCACGCGGGCATGGCGTTCTTCGTGCCGACGCTGCTGCGCGGTGGCAGCCTCTATGTGCTGCCCGCCTTCGAGCCGGGTGCCGTGCTCGAGGCCATCGAGAAGCACAAGATCACCGCGACCATGCTGGTCCCGACCATGATCTACATGCTGCTCGACCACCCGGACCTGGCCACGCGCGACGTGTCGAGCCTGCAGACCCTCTACTACGGCGCCGCCGCGATGTCACCGTCGCGGCTGCGCGAGGGCATCGACAAGCTGGGTCCGATCTTCTTCCAGTACTTCGGCCAGTCCGAGTGCGGCATGACGATCTCGGTGCTGCGCAAGGAGGAGCACCTGGCCGACGATCCGGAGCGCCTCGCCTCGTGCGGGCGGCCGGTGCCGTGGCTGGACGTGCGGTTGCTCGCCGACGACCTCAACGAGGTCCCGCGCGGCGAGCTCGGTGAGATCTGCGTGCGCGGCCCGCTGGTCATGCAGGGCTACTGGCGCAAGCCCAAGGAGACCGCCGACGCGCTGCGCGGCGGCTGGCTGCACACCGGCGACATCGCCCGGGCCGACAAGGACGGTTATCTGACGATCGTCGACCGCAAGAAGGACATGATCGTCTCCGGCGGTTTCAACGTGTTCCCGCGCGAGGTCGAGGACGTCATTTCCGCGCACCCGGCGGTCGCGTCGGTCGCGGTGGTCGGCGTACCCGACGAGAAGTGGGGCGAGTCGGTCAAGGCGTGCGTGGTGCTGCGCGAGGGCCAGACCGTCGACCCGGCGGAGCTGGTCGAGCGGGTCAAGGCGGCCAAGGGCTCGGTGCACGCGCCGAAGTCGGTCGACTTCGTCACGTCGCTGCCGTTGACCCCGATCGGGAAGCTCGACAAGAAGGCGCTGCGCGCGCAGTTCTGGGAGGGCGCGGCCCGGCGCGTCTGAGCGCCCGCGTCTGTGAGGCCGGCGAGTGTCAGGATGACCGGGTGCGTGTACTCCTCGCCCCCGACAAGTTCAGGGGATCGCTGACGGCGGCCGAGGTGGCCGCCGCGCTGGCCGTGGGTATCGCCTCGGCCCGGCCGGACTGGGTCGTCGATGCTCTCCCGGTCGCCGACGGCGGCGACGGCACGGTCGACGCGGCGCTGGCCGCGGGCTGGGACCGGCTCGACGTCGCCACCGTCGGGCCGACCGGCGGCCCGCGCACCGTGGCGTACGCGGTGCGCGGCGACGCGGCGGTCGTCGAACTGGCATCCGCGGTCGGAATGCAGGCGCTGCCCGGTGGGGTGCCGGACCCCGTGGGCGCGAGCACCTTCGGGCTGGGGACCGTGGTCGGGCAGGCGCTCGACCACGGCGCCCGGAGAGTCGTGCTCGCGCTCGGCGGCAGCGCCTCCACCGACGGCGGGGCGGGTCTACTGCAGGGACTCGGCGCGCGGATCCGTGACTCCGAGGGTCGGGACCTGCCGGTCGGCGGCGGCGCGCTGGCGCGGGCGGCGACGCTGGACCTGACAGGTCTGCACCCGGCAGTCGCGCATGCCGGGTTCGAGGTCGCGTGCGACGTCGACAACCCCTTGCTCGGACCCGAGGGCGCCGCCGCGGTGTTCGCGCCGCAGAAGGGGGCGAGCGTCGCCGACGTACGGGTGCTGGAGGCCGCGATGAGCCGCTGGGCGGAGGCGGTCCGCGCGGCCACCGGTCGCGACGAGGCCGACGAGCCCGGCGCCGGTGCGGCCGGCGGCACGGGCTTCGGCGCGATGTCGGTGCTGTGCGCCCGGCGCCGACGGGGGATCGACGTGGTGTTCGAGCTGACCGGGTTCGACGCGCGCCTGGCCGACGCCGACCTGGTGATCACCGGCGAGGGTTCGCTCGACGAGCAGAGTTTGCGCGGCAAGGCTCCGGTCGGGGTCGCGGCGGCGGCGCGGGCGCGGGGGATCCCGGTGGTCGCGGTCGCGGGACGGATCACGCTGAGTCGAGGGCAACTCGAGGCGGCGGGCTTCACTGCGGCCCACACGCTGGCGGAACTCGAGCCGGACCGGGACCGGTCGATGTTGCGCGCCGCGGAGTTGCTGCGCGAGGTGGGTCGGCGGGTGGCGGCCGAGACCGGGTGAGTGCGGGGCCTGATCACTTGCGCTCACCCGTCTCGCATGTGCGCGCTCGATCGCCTGGCGCGCCTTCCGCAACACAAATCGCGCTCAGAACGTGCAAACCACGGAATCTCGTCGATTTGTGTGCGGAAAGGCGCGGCGCCATACGCGCCTCTCCGCTGGGCAAGAATGTTCTTCCGCTTCCTGGAACAATGGGCTGAGCGAGTGAGTGGAGGCGTGATGGTGGAAGCGAAGTCGGGCGGGGTCCAGTCGGTCGAGCGGGCCTTCGACGTGCTCGAGTTGATGGCCGCGGCCGGCGGGGAGGTCGGGCTGAGTGAACTGGCGCAGTCGTCCGGGCTGCCGATCGCGACGATCCATCGGCTCACCCGCACGCTCGCGGCCCGTGGGTATGTCCGGCAGTTGCCGTCGCGCCGGTACGCGCTGGGCCCCGGCCTGATCCGGCTCGGCGACTCGGCGACGCGGTTGCTCGGTTCGTGGGCGCGTCCGCACCTGGCGGTCCTCGCGGAGAAGACCGGCGAGACCTCCAACATGGCGATGCTCGACAGCCCGATGGTCGTCTACGTCGCGCAGGTGCCGTCGGCGCACTCGATGCGGATGTTCACCGAGGTCGGGCGCCGGGTCCTGCCGCACTGCACCGGCGTCGGCAAGGCGATCCTGTGCCAGTTGCCCGACGACGAGGTGCGTCGCATCGTCGGACAGACCGGGCTGCCCGCGCAGACGACGAAGTCGATCACCGACGTCGACGCGTTGCTGAGCGAACTCGCGACCATCCGCGCGCGCGGCTACGCGATCGACGACGGCGAACAGGAGATCGGGGTGCGCTGCTTCGCGGCCCCGGTGCCGGGCGCGCCGACGCCGACCGCGGTGTCGGTGTCCGGCCCCGACGTGCGGGTCACCGCGGACTCCGACGCGCGCATGGTGCCGGTGCTGCGCCAGGCCGCCGCCGACCTGTCCGCGCAAATGAGCGGCGCTGTCTGACGACGGCGAAAAATACTCAGGGTTGAGCGGAACAGACTCAAGTTCTCGCGCGTTGGGCTTGATGACAGGCGCGTGGGCTTGATGACAGGCACACCGCCGAACCGACCGAAACTCGATGCACCGCACACACCGCGAAAGGGTGAGAAGTGGATTCGTTCAACCCCACCACCAAGACCCAGGCCGCCCTCTCGGCGGCGCTGCAGGCCGCCTCGGCGGCCGGTAACCCCGACATCCGACCCGGCCACCTGCTGGTGGCGCTACTCGACCAGACCGACGGCATCGCCGCGCCGCTGCTCAAGGCGGTCGGCGTCGACCCCGCGGTGATCCGCACGGACGCCCGGCAGCTGGTCGACGGGCTGCCCAAGGCCTCCGGCAGCACCACCACCCCCGGACTCTCGCGCGAGTCGCTGGCCGCGATCACCGCCGCGCAGCAACTCGCCACCGAGATGGACGACGAGTACGTCTCCACCGAGCACCTGCTCGTCGGCCTGGCGACCGGCGACTCCGATGTGGCCCAACTGCTCTCGACCCATGGCGCCGGGCCGAAGGTGCTGCGCGAGGCGTTCACGTCCGTGCGCGGCAGCGCCCGCGTCACCAGCCCCGACCCCGAGGGCAGCTACCAGGCGCTGGAGAAGTACTCCACCGACCTGACCGCCGCCGCGCGCTCGGGCAAGCTCGATCCGGTCATCGGCCGCGACACCGAGATCCGCCGGGTCGTGCAGGTGCTGTCCCGCCGCACCAAGAACAACCCGGTGCTCATCGGCGAGCCGGGCGTCGGCAAGACCGCGATCGTCGAGGGTCTCGCGCAGCGCATCGTCACCGGCGATGTCCCGGAGTCGTTGCGCGGCAAGACGGTCGTCTCGCTGGACCTCGGCTCGATGGTCGCCGGCGCGAAGTACCGCGGCGAGTTCGAGGAGCGGCTCAAGGCTGTGCTCGACGAGATCAAGGGCTCGGCCGGGCAGATCATCACGTTCATCGACGAGCTGCACACCATCGTCGGCGCCGGCGCGACCGGCGAGTCGGCGATGGACGCCGGCAACATGATCAAGCCGATGCTCGCCCGCGGCGAGCTGCGGCTGGTCGGTGCGACCACGCTCGACGAGTACCGTCAGCACATCGAGAAGGACGCCGCGCTCGAGCGTCGCTTCCAGCAGGTACTGGTCGGCGAGCCGAGCGTGGAGGACACCGTCGGCATCCTGCGCGGCCTCAAGGAGCGCTACGAGGTGCACCACGGTGTGCGCATCACCGACTCGGCCCTCGTTGCGGCGGCGACACTTTCGGACCGCTACATCACCTCGCGCTTCCTGCCGGACAAGGCCATCGACCTGGTCGACGAGGCCGCGTCGCGACTGCGCATGGAGATCGACTCGCGGCCCGTCGAGGTCGACGAGGTCGAGCGCAAGGTGCGTCAGCTCGAGATCGAGGAGATGGCGCTGCAGAAGGAGACCGACGACGCCTCCAAGGAGCGGCTCGAGCGGCTGCGCGAGGAATTGGCCGACGACCGAGAGAAGCTCGCCCAGCTCAACGCCCGCTGGCAGAACGAGAAGCAGGCGATCGACTCGGTGCGGCTGATCAAGGAGCAGCTCGAGGCGCTGCGCGGCGAGGAGGAGCGCGCCGAACGCGACGGCGACCTCGGCAAGGCCGCCGAGCTTCGCTACGGCCGGATCCCCGAGCTGGAGAAGGACCTGCAAACCGCTGCGGCGGCGTCGAATTCCGCGTCGGACGGTGCGGTCATGCTCAAGGAGGAGGTCGGCCCGGACGACGTCGCCGACGTGGTGGCGTCATGGACCGGGATCCCGGCCGGTCGGATGATGGAGGGCGAGACCGCCAAGCTGCTGCGGATGGAGACCGAGCTGGGCAAGCGGGTCGTCGGGCAAGCCGAAGCGGTGCAAGCGGTTTCGGATGCGGTGCGCCGCGCGCGTGCCGGGGTCGCCGACCCGAACCGGCCGACCGGCTCGTTCCTGTTCCTGGGCCCGACCGGTGTCGGCAAGACGGAGCTGGCGAAGGCGTTGGCGGACTTCCTGTTCGACGACGACCGCGCGATGGTGCGCATCGACATGTCCGAATACAGCGAGAAGCACGCCGTCGCCCGGCTGGTCGGCGCACCCCCCGGCTACGTCGGCTACGAGTCGGGCGGTCAGCTGACCGAGGCGGTGCGCCGCAGACCATACACGGTGGTGCTGTTCGACGAGGTCGAGAAGGCGCACCCGGATGTGTTCGACATCCTGCTGCAGGTGCTCGACGACGGCCGGCTCACCGACGGTCAGGGCCGCACGGTCGACTTCCGCAACACGATCCTGATCCTCACCTCGAATCTCGGTGCCGGCGGCGACCGCGACCAGGTGATGGCCGCGGTCCGGATGAAGTTCAAGCCGGAGTTCATCAACCGGCTCGACGACGTGGTCGTCTTCGAGCCGCTGTCCGAGGAGCAGCTCGAGTCGATCGTCGACATCCAGCTCGACCAGCTGGCCGAGCGGCTGCAGGCGCGCCGGCTCACGCTGGACGTGTCGGACTCGGCGCGGTTCTGGCTGGCGGTGCGTGGATACGACCCGCTCTACGGTGCGCGTCCGTTGCGGCGTCTGATCCAGCAGGCCATCGGCGACCAGCTCGCCAAGGAACTGCTGGCCGGGCGGGTCCGCGATGGCGACACCGTCCCGGTCACCGTCTCCGAGGACGGCGACAAGCTGCTCGTCGGGTAGGGCGCTGCGCGCCGGTGCGTGAGTTGCGGGGTCCCGACCTGCAACCCGCGCGCCGGCGGCGGAGCCGCATCCTGGGGCTTCCCGATGGTCGGGATCACACTCGATCTTCGAGTGTGATCCGCCTTACATTCCATCCGATTCGTTGATCGGTTGTGAGTGTGAGGAGCTGTTCATGGGTGTGTGGCGTCCTGGCCTGGTCGCGGTGGTTGCCGCGGCTGCGGTGACCCTGGCGGGGTGTGCCGGCTCGCAGTCCGATCGGGCAGGTGGAGGAGCCGACCAGCCGTACCGTGTGATGATCACTGCGGGCCTCGGCGGGCAGGGTGCGCTCGCCGCCAACGCGCAGACCTCGGTGCTGGCGGCGAAGGCCGGCGCGCAGGTGGTCAACGAGTCCGGCGGCATCGGCGGGCGCAAGGTGGAGCTGACCGTCGTCGACGACGGCGGCGACCCGACGACCGCGGTGACCAAACTGCGCGAGGCGATCTCGTCGAACCACAAGCCCGACCTCTACCTCGACTCCGGGCCGTCGACGGTCGCGCTCGCGGTGCTGCCGGTGCTCAAGTCGGCCGGGATCCTGTCGTTCAACATCAGTCCCACCGAGGACACCTCGAACCCGGCGAAGTTCCCGCTGAACTTCGACCTGGCGCCCGGCCCGGACGACAACGCCCGCGCCATCGCCGAATATGTCAAGCAGAAGGGGTACACGCCGGTCGGCGTCATCCACTCCAGCTCCGGGTCCGGCGTCGCCTACGGCGAGGCCGCCGCCGCCGCGATGAAGAAGGACGGCATCGCGGTGTCCGGCAACGAGTCCTACGACACCTCGGCGCTGGACATGACCCCGCAGCTGCAGGCGCTCAAGGACTCCGGGGCGAAGGCGCTGGTCGTCGACGCCTACGGCGCGCCGCTCGGCTACATCCTGCAGAACCTGCAGCGACTGGGCTGGAACGTGCCGCTGATCGGCCAGACCACCGTCTCGGCGACCAATCTGATCGCCGCCGACCCGCCGGCCGGTGTGCTCGGCACCCCGCAGGTCGCGAACCTGGTCACCCAGGTCTTCCAGAGCACCGTCTACGACGCCGCGAACGTGAACGTCAACAAGATGGTCGACACCATGGCCTCGCTCGGCAAGATCCCGGCGCCGCTGATCCTGGCCGACAACTATGACGCCTTCCAGCTGGTCGCCGCTGCGGCGAAGCAGGCCGGCACGACCACCGACGCGAAGAAGCTGGCCTCCGCGCTCGAGTCCGACCAGGTGCAGGCGAACGCGAAGACTGCCTTCCTGCCGCGCTACCACTACAGCGCGCAGTCGCACGCCGCCCAGCCCACCGTGGACGCGTACCGCTTCACCGCTCCGACCGCACTGGTCAACGGACAGTTCGGCAATCCCTCGGCCGGCGGGGCGCAGCGGTGACGCTGCTGTGGTCCGGTCTGGCCCTGGGCGCGGTGTACTCGCTGGTCGCGATCGGCTACAACATCGTGTTCGTCTCGTCGAACACCTTCAACTTCGCGCAGGCGCAGTTGATGATGGTCGGCACGTTCGTCGCCTACACCGGCCTGGTCACCTTCCACTGGCCGGTGTGGGTGGTCGCGATCGTCGCCACCGCGGTGGTCGCCGGGATCGCGGCGGCCGAGGAGATGATCGCGGTCTGGCCGGTGAAGAGCCACCAGAACCAGTTGGTGACCACGCTCGGCGTCGCCACCCTGCTCGGCGGAGCGAGCCAGTTGATCTGGGGCGCAGAACCGTTGACGGTGCCGTTCTTCGGGTCGAACCAGCCGGTCACGCTGCTCGGTGGCCGCACCTACCCGGTGGAGATCGCACTGCTGGTGCTGGCGGTCGCGCTGGTGATCGTGCTCTCGCTGGTGAGCAAGCGCACGATGACCGGGCTGGCGCTGATGGGCATCTCCGAGGACCGCGAGGCCGCGCAGCTGCGCGGGGTCAACGTGCGCCGGCTGGCGTTGGGCGCGTTCGCGTTCTCCGGGGCCCTGGCCGGACTGCTCGGATTGTTCGTGGGCCCCAAGACCTTTGCGGTCGCGACCCTGGGTACCGCACTGGCGATCAAGGGGTTCGTGGCGTTGGCGATCGGTGGCTTCGGGTCGCTTCCGGGCGCGCTGGTCGGCGGCCTGGCGGTCGGGCTGATCGAGTCGTTCTCGGCGCTGCACCTGGGCAGCGAGTACAGCAACATCGCCGTGTTCGTGGTGCTGATCGTGATCCTGCTGGCCAGGCCCGCGGGCCTGTTCGGCCGGGTCCGGGAACGGGTGGTGTGAGATGGATGTGACGGCGAACCTGTGGCGCCGCTACCGCGCGCTGCCGAGTTGGCTGCTGCCGCTGCTGATCGCGGTGGTCGCGCTGACCCTTCCCTATGCGGGACTGAACTTCTCGATGTCCCGGCAGATCCAGCTGGCGTGCATCCTGGCGCTGGTCGTCGGGGGGTTGAACCTGTCGCTCGGCTACGCCGGTGAGCTCGCGCTCGGGCAGGCCGCGATGTATGCGGCCGGCGCCTACACCGCCGGGCTGATGTCCATCCACGGCCACACCGACATCGTCGTGCAGCTGGTGGTCTCGGGGCTGGTCGCGTTGGTGGTCGGCATCGTCACCGGCATTCCCGGTCTGCGTCTGGGCGCGTGGTCGCTGGCGATGACGTCCTTCTTCCTGGTGCTGCTGGTGCCGGATGTGCTGTCGGTGTTCGCCGACACCACCGGTGGCCGCAACGGCCTGTCCGGTATCGAGTCGGCGACGCTGTTCGGCCAGACGATGGACCAGACCCAGTTCTATGTGGTGATCGTCGTGGTGACGATCCTGTGGTTCGCGATCATGCGCAACCTCGTCGTCTCCCGGCACGGCATCGCGATGCGCACCCTCAAACAGTCGCCGGTGCTGGCGGCATCGACGGGTGTGTCGGTGTTCCGGATGAAGCTGGCGGGCTACGCCATCGGCGCCTTCCCGGCCGGGCTGGCCGGCGCGCTGTTCGCGAACCTGGACCAGTACGTCTCGCCGGAGGCGTTCGGATTCACCTTCGCCACCGCGGTGCTGGCCGCGTCGATCCTCGGCGGGTCGGCCAGCGTGTACGGCGCGCTGGTCGGCGCGTTCATCATGCAGATCGGGCCGAACCAGTCGTCGGCGTTCCAGCAGTACTCGCTGGTGTTCTACGGTGCGTTCCTGATCGTCGGCGGCGTGCTGCTCTCCGGCGGACTGGCGAAGCTGGCGAATGGGCTGATCGCCCGGCTCGACCGCCGCGCCGGCGTCCGGGTGGTCACCCCGGTCCTCGACGACACGGCTACCGAAGGCGCGGATCCTGACCACGCGGGCCCCGCGGTCGACGCCTTGCGAGGCGGCGAACTGCGCGTCGAGCAGCTCTCGAAGGCCTTCGGCGGCAACCAGGTGCTGCGGTCGGTGACCCTGAGCGCCCCGCCCGGGCAGGTGACCGCGCTGATCGGACCGAACGGGTCCGGCAAGACCACCACCTTGAACATGATCTGCGGGTTCTACCGCGCCGACGAGGGACGGATCATGGTCGGCGACACAGATATCCAGAAGATGCGGCCGCACCAGGTGGCCCGGGTCGGGATCGCGCGCACCTTCCAGACGCCGTCCATCCCGGAGGGGATCACCGTGCTCGAGGCGGTCGCCGCGGGCCGGTACACGACCGACCGGGCGTCGATGTTCTCCACGGTGCTGCGGCTGCCGCGGTTCCGGCGGGTGCGCCGCGCCGACATCGCCGAGGCCGAACGGGTGCTCGCGCTGGTCGGGCTCGCGCACCTGCGCGACGCCGACGCGACGTCGCTGCCGCTGGGCAACCGCCGGCTGCTCGAGGTCGCGCGGGCGCTGGTGTCGAACCCGCGGGTGCTGCTGCTCGACGAGGCCGCTTCCGGGCTCGACGAGGACGAGGTGGCGCGCTTGGCCGAGCTGATCCGTCGCATCCGCGACGCGGGCGGCACGGTCGTGCTCGTCGAGCACAACTTCCGGTTGGTGCTCTCGCTCGCCGACACCATCGTCGTGCTGGCCGAGGGGCAGGTGATCGCCTGCGGCCCGCCGGACGAGGTCGAACAGGATCCGCGGGTGCTGCGCGAGTACCTGGGCATCACCGCGGGAGACAACCCGGACACCCCGGGAGACGACGAGACCCAGATGGCGGAGGTGCGGTCATGACCGATCCGATCCTGTCGGTGCAGGGCCTGGCGACCGGCTACGGCGACCTGCGCGTGGTCTGGGACGTGTCGCTGCAGGTGCACGCCGGCACGGTGACCGCCCTGCTGGGCCGTAACGGCGCCGGCAAGACCAGCACGCTGCGGGCGATCTCCGGGCTCAACAAGGTCGCCGCGGGGAGCGTCGAACTGGCCGGGCAGGACATCTCCGCGATGGCCGCGCACCGGCGGGTACGCGCCGGCATGGCCTACGTGCAGGAGGGCAAGCGGGTCTTCCACCGGCAGAGCGTCGAGCAGAACCTGCTCCTCGGCGGCTACACCCGGCGCCTGGGCCGGGCGAAGCTGCGCCGCGAGGCCGACAAGATGTACGACCTGTTCCCGATCCTCGCGCAGAAGCGGGCGCTGCCCGCCGGGTCGATGTCCGGCGGACAGCAGCAGATGCTCGCGATCGCCCAGGCGTTGATGGCCGCACCGAAACTGCTGCTGCTCGACGAACCATCGGGCGGGCTGGCCCCGTCGATCGTCGCCGAGGTGATGGACCGGGTCAAAGCGCTCACCGAGACCGGGCTGGCGGTACTGCTCGTCGAGCAGGCCGTCGAGGCCGCGATGAGCGTCGCCGACCACGTCACCGTCCTCGACATCGGCAAGGTCGTCCTCGACACGCCCGCGAACGAGATCGCCGACCTCGATCTGCTCAAGGCCGCGTACTTCGGACGGGTCGGGGCGACCGGGGAGGACGACAGGTCGGGCGCTCGTTTAGTGTGATGTCCGCGACTCGACCGCCGAGTGCGACCAATGACTTCGATCAGGAGGGCCCGTGTCGGAGCCGACCGATATGCCGACTCAGATCATGCCCGCGATCACCGACGACGCCCCGGCGCCGGGTCCGTCGGGCAAGAAGCAGGCCGGGAAGGGCCCGCTCATCGCCATCGGCGCATCCGTCGTGGCGTTGGTGATCGGCGCGTTCGGCGGGTATCTGATCGGCTCGGGCGACAACGGCGACAACGGCGCGGTCGCGAGCGCGGCGCCGCTCACCACCGCGGCTCCGGTGGTCCCCGCGGGCCAGACGACCTCGACGACCGGTGCGGTCGACTCGGTGGGCGGCGGCAGCCTTGTGCTGCTCGCCAACGACAAGTCCAAGGTGACCGTGCACACCTCGCCGACCACCAAGGTCATCACCCTGCGCGGCAACGCGCTCACCGACGTGCACGCCGGTGACTCGGCGGTGGTGACCGGATCGCGCACCGGCGATGTCGTGGACGCGGACCTGATCATCGCCGGCGGTCTGCCGGGCCTGGTGCCGACGAGCGCCGCGCCTGCCCCGGCCACGCAGGACGCCGTCGTCAAGTCCGCCCCGATCCAGCAGCAGGCCGTGGTGGACGACAGCACCGACGAGCCCGTGCAGGCCCAGTCGCCGACGGCCGCCGAGGCCCCCGCTCCCGCCCCGCAGGCGGCGGCACCGGCTCCGCAACCGGCCGCGCAGAACGAGATCGGGCCCAAGCAGCAGATCCAGGGGCCGACCGGCGACTACGGACCGAAGCAGGACAACTACGGGCCGAAGCAGGACAGCTACGGACCCAAGCAGGACAGCTACGGACCCAAGCAGGACAGCTACGGCCCCAAGTGCAACCCCTCGAACACGGGGCCGGGCTTCTACACCTGCTGACCGTCGTCGACGCGACCGGTCGCTGACCCGGACGGCCCACTTCCACGGGGTCTACGGGGTGTTCTCGTGTGCTTTTCGGGGTGAACCTCACGCGGCGCAGGATTCTCACAGGCGCACCTCAGGATCCGCTCGTAGCGTGGGTCGGGACACCGATCGGGAGTACGACGAGGCCAGGAGGACAGGCGATGGCTGAGCAAGACGGCGATCGTTCCGAGCAGGCCGATCAGCCCACCCGCAAGCTGCCGCCACCCGGCGATCCGCAGTGGGCGGAGCCGATCGACTACCCGACCACTCAGGCGTATGCGGCGAACACCCAGGCATACCCGACGGCCGGCTATCCGGGCGCCGACGGTGGTGCGCACCCGGGCACCGGCCGATACGGCTACGGCGCGCCCCCTGCCGACTCCACCTGGCCGCCGCCGGCGGGGGCGCCGACGTCGGTGCTCACCGCGCCGCCCGAGCCGCCGAAGCGTTCCACCCGCCGCACCGTCGGGCTCGCCTCGGCCGCGCTGGCCGGGGTGGGGCTGCTCATCGTCGGTCTCGGTGTGGGCTTCCTGATCGGGGTGAGCCAGACGCCGACGCCGACGAGCCTGCCCGGTCCGTACCAGCCGGCCACCCAGGCCCCGGCGAATCCCTACGCGCCGGCTCCGGCCCCCACCCCCGCGCCCGACCAGCAGCCCGGCCAGTCCGGTGGATCCGGTCAGCAGGGGCAGCACGGCAACGGCACCATCTCCGGCGCCGTCGGCACCATCGCCTCGATCAGCGGCGACTCGTTCTCGCTCAAGGCGCTCGACGGCAGCTCCGTGGCCGTCAAGACCACCCCCAGCACCCGGGTCGCCTCGCTGCGCGGCTCGGGCGGGCTGTCCAGCCTGTCCGTCGGCGACGCGGTCGTGGTCAAGGGCTCCACCGACGCGGACGGGACACTCACCGCGGACCTGGTGATCGCCGGTTCGCTGCCCAACTTCGCCGGCCGGTCGGACGGCGGGCTGCTCTGGCCCGGTACCGATCCGAACTCGGGTCAGGCGCCGGGGGACCAGGGCGGCGGCGGTTCGGGTTCCGGTGACACCGGCTCGGGCACGGGCGGCGGCCATGGTGCCTGATCCGACTTCCCCGGCTCGGCTTCGCGCGCGCTGCGGGACCGGGCGCATAAACTTTCGATGATGTCCGTCCTGTGGTTCGTACTCGCCTTCCTCGCGCTCGCGGGCGCCGGGGCGCTGCTCTATGTCGACAAGCACCGTCACCCCCGGGCCGACCACGCGCGCGAGTCCTGGGCGCGCGACCGCGGACTCGACTACGAAACCGAGGCGCCCGATCTCGAACGGGTCTGGCGGCGTGGGGTGTTCCCGACCGCACGGCGGGTCGTCGATGTCGCCGCGGGAACGTATCAGGGGCAGCAGCTGTACGTCTTCGACATCGAGGAGGCATCGACGGTCGTCGCGCTGCAGCGGCCGCTGGGATCACCGGTCGGGTTCGATCTGCGCTCGGACGCGCTGCCGCCGCCGCGCGAGCCGTACCTGCGGTTGTTCGGGGCCATCGGCACCCGGATCGCCTACTCGACCGACCTCGACGTCGCGCGGCGCGTGTGCGACCGACGCATGGTCGCCTACGCGGACACCGTGCCGGACTTCGTGCACGTGCTGTGGACCGAGGACGACTGGGCGCTGGCGAGCCTGCCGGTCGACTCGACACCGGACGACTGGGACGACGGAATCGCTGCGCTGGTGCACTTTTCGGACCTGCTGCGGGTACTGCCGCCGTCGGCTCCGCCGCGCCGGGCCCGCGCGGCGGCGCACGACCCCGGTCACCCGCACGTCCCTTGATCGGCCGGACGCCCGGCGGATCGCCGGGCCTTTTGCCGATACAGACTGTCCTACTACTGTGTCGGCCATGACACGTCCTGTTGCCCTCGTCACCGGACCCTCGTCGGGACTCGGTGCAGGGTTCGCCGAGCGGCTGGCCGCCTCGGGGCACGATCTGATCCTCGTTGCCCGTGACCGCCGCCGGCTCGACGACCTCGCACAGACCCTGTCCGCACGCCACGGTGCGCAGTCGGAGGTGCTGGTAGCGGATCTGTCCACCGCGGACGGACGCGAACGGGTCGCCGCGCGACTGGCGGGCGGCGTCGACGTGCTGGTGAACAATGCGGGCTTCGGCACCAGCGGTGAGTTCTGGACCGCCGACCCGGCGCTGCTGCAGTCGCAGCTGGATGTGAACGTCACCTCGGTCATGCGGCTGACCCGTGCCGCGCTGCCCGCCATGATCGCGCAGGGCCACGGGACCATCATCAATGTGGCGAGCGTGGCCGGGCTGGTCGCCGGCCGCGGCTCCACCTACTCCGCGAGCAAGGCCTGGGTGGTCTCGTTCACCGAGGGGCTTGCGGGCGGGCTCGCCGGCACCGGCGTCCGCATCCAGGCGCTGTGCCCGGGATGGGTCCGGACGGAATTCCACGAGCGTGCCGGCATCGAGATGCGTTCGATCCCGAAGTTCATGTGGCTCGATGTCGAGGATGTCGTCGACACCTGCCTGGAGGACGTGCGCAGGGGCAAGGTCCTGTGCGTGCCGGGTGCGCAGTACAAGGCGCTGACCACCGTGGGTCGGATGCTGCCGAAGAACCTCGTGCGGCGGGCAGCGAACCTGGTCGGCCGGGCGCGCGGTCGTACCTAGCGCAGGACCGGCGGCCGATCGGGCCGCCGCGCGCGTGAGTCTGAGATCAATCGTCGAGTCGGGATAGGGAGACATGCAAACTGTGCTGTTCGGAGTTCTGCCGGTGGTGGTGTTCCTGGGACTGTGCCTGCGGGCCGCGCTGCGCCACCGGCGTCCGGACGGGCACGACCAGGCGCCGCGGGAACCGGTGGCGGTGAGCGGAGGCGCGCCCGAGCCTGCGGGTAGGTTCGTAGCCGAACACCGGACCGAGCAGGGGTGACACATGGGCGATCGTGACAAGTTGGCAGCGCTGGTGCGTGAGCTGGCCGTCGTACACGGCAAGGTGACCTTGTCGTCCGGGCGTGAGGCCGACTACTACGTGGACCTGCGCCGGGCCACACTGCACCATGAGGCCGGTCCGCTGATCGGCACCCTGCTTCGGGAACTGGTGTCGGACTGGGAGTTCGACGCGGTCGGTGGTCTGACCATGGGCGCCGACCCGGTCGCGCTCGCGGTGATGCACGCGCCCGGCCGGCCGATCGACGCATTCGTGGTGCGCAAGGCCGCGAAGGCGCACGGCATGCAGCGGCAGATCGAGGGGCCGGACGTGACCGGCAAGCGGGTGCTCGTCGTCGAGGACACCACCACCACCGGTAACTCGCCGCTGACCGCGGTCAAGGCGCTGCGTGACGCCGGTGCGATCGTCGTGGGCGTGGCGACCGTCGTCGACCGGGCCACCGGCGCCGATGCGGTGATCGCGGCCGAGGGAGTCGAGTACCGGTCGATCCTGGGGCTGACGGACCTGGGCCTGGCCTGATGGCGCGCACGCGCCGCCGGTGGCGCCCCGAACTCGGCGTGTTCGCGGCGGCCGCCGCCGCGACGGTCGCGGGCGCGGTCACCGGTCGCGAGCGGGTGCAGCAGGTCGCCAAGCCTCTGATCGCGCCCGCCCTGGCTGTCGGCGTGGTGCGGGCGCTGCGCGGCAAGCGGATCGACGGACCGGACGGCGCCCTGCTTTTGATCGGTCTCGGCGCGGCCACCGTCGGTGACGTGTTCCTGATCGACCCGGACGACGACGCGCGCCTCACCCGCGGTGCTACCGCCTTCGGCGTGATGCAGTCCAGCTACACCACGCTGCTGCGTCAGCACCACGCGCGCCCGCACCTGAATACGGCGGCACCGCGCGCACTGGCGTGGGCGGGCGCCACCGGGCTGCTCGCAGCCAAGGCGCCGAACGTGGTCAAACCGCTTGCCGCCTATGGTTTTTCGCTCGCCACGACAGCCACCCTCGCGGGCGACCCGGCGCTCGCGCCCGGGGCGACGGTGGTGGCGGGCATGCCGTTGCCGGGCCGCGACCCGCGCAGTCGGCTGGCGCTCGGCGGGCTGGTCTTCACCGTGTCGGACGGGCTGATCGTGGCGCGCCGTTTGTTGCTGCGCTCCGAGCGCGGCCGTGCCGTCGCGGAGGGCGTCATCCTGGCGACCTATGCGGTCGCGCAGGTGCTGCTGGTCGAGGGGATGCTGCGGCTGAGCGCCGACCGCTGACGGTCGACGGCGGCGGCGGCCGATGTCGGCGGTCGGCCGGCGGGATCATTCGCCGCGAAGCCGCACGAGCACGGCGAGCACCCGGCGATGATGCTCATCCGATTGTGGCAGTTCGAGTTTGGCGAAGATGTTGCCGATGTGCTTCTCGACGGCGCGCTCGGTCACGACCAGCGAGCGGGCGATGCCCCCGTTGCTCAGCCCCTGCGCCATGAGTTCGAGCACCTCGCGCTCGCGGGGCGTCAACCGGCCGAGCGTGTCACCGCGCCGGCCCGCGCCGATCAACTGGCTGACCACTTCCGGATCGAGCGCGGTCCCGCCGGCGGCGACCCGGGTCAGGGCATCGACGAACTCTCCGACATCGGCGACCCGGTCCTTGAGCAGGTAGCCGACCCCGCGGGCGTCGCCGGCGAGCAACTCCGTCGCGTAGCGGGTCTCCACCCACTGGGAGAAGACGAGCACCCCCAGTTCCGGGTCGGACCGGCGCAGCGCGAGCGCCGCCACGAGCCCTTCGTCGGTGAACGAGGGTGGCATGCGGATGTCGACCACGGCCACGTCCGGGCGATGGTCGGTGACCGCGGATCGCAGCGCCTCCGCGTCGCCGACCGCGGCGACCACCTCGTGTCCGCGGTCCGTGAGCAACTGGGTGAGGCCGTCGCGCAGGATCGCGCTGTCCTCGGCGATGACGACGCGCATCAGCGCACCCCCTCGGTGGGCAGGTCGACGGTGACGGTCGTCGGCCCGCCGGCCGGGCTGTGCACGGTCAGCGATCCGTCGACGGTCTCCACCCGTGAGGTCAGGCCGGCGAGCCCGCTGCCCGCACCGGTCTCGGCGCCGCCGCGCCCGTCGTCGTGCACGGCGAGGCGCAGCCACCGGTCGTCCCCGTCGACCTCGACGCGGCAGGTGGTGGCGCCGGAGTGCCGGCCCACGTTCGTCAGCAACTCGGCGACGCAGAAGTAGGCGATCGTCTCGACCCCCGGGGAGGGCCGCCCGGTCATGTGCACCGACAGCTGGGTGGGGATCACGTTCCGCGCGGTCAGCGTCTCCAGTGCGGGTCCGAGTCCCAGATCCAGTGCTGGCGGGTGGATTCCGCGTACCAGGTCGCGCAGCTCGCGAATCGAGTCCTTCGTCGTGGCGTGGGCGACCGCGACCAGCTCGCCGGCATCTTCGCCCGCGTCGAGCTTCTCCTGGGCCCGCCCGAGGGTCATCCCGATCGTCACCAGCCGGGCCTGGGTGCCGTCGTGCAGATCCCGCTCGACCCGGCGCAGCGTGGCGGCGGCGTCCTCGACCGCCCCGGACCGGCTCCGCTCCAGCTGGCGCACCCGCGCGTCAGCCGGCGAAGAACCGAGCAGCCACCTGGTCAGGATCCCGCCGAGCGCGGCGACACCGCGGATCGGCCACGGTGCGACGAAGAACAGCACCAGCGCACCGCCCGCCGCGAGCAGCAGCAGCTTCGCCGCGCTGTCGAAGTAGAAGTCCCCGAACTGCACGAACGAGTGGTGCGCCACCCCTTCGGAGTCGGTGTTGATCGGGTCGCCGATCCACCAGATCAGCGGGGAGAGCACCGCGACCGCGGCCACCGCGACCAGCATCAGCGCGAGGTAGCCGCCGCACACCGCGACGACGGAGTTGAGCAGGAGGAACGCCAGCGCCCTCCACCCGACGCGGTCGCTCAGCGCCCCGCCGATCGTGGCGAGCGCCCCTTGCCGGCGGCGGAACCCGTCCGGTTCGGACACGTCGATTCGCAACAGCGTCCGCGCGAGCCACCGATACAGCCGGCCCCATTCGCGCGCCAGCGCCACGTAGCCGGCGGCGAGCGGGATCCCGACCAGCGTGACCGCCAGCACCACGCTGGAGATCACCGCCAGATAGAGGTAGCTGATCGCGAGCACGCCCAGGACGGCGCCGACCACCACGTAGCCGAGGGCGCGCCAGGTGACGCCGTCGACGGGCGCACGGAGGGCGGCGGCGAGAGGGGACCAGCGGGGTGGTTGGGGCTTGTCGGTTCGGGGCATGCACTCCATCGTGCTGGCCGGAGACGGGCTCCGCGAGGTGGCAGGCCGGTCGCTTCACGGTCGTGCTGGCCACACCATGCCGGGGCGTCCGGCGCCCGGTTGCTCACGGGCAGTGCAACTCACGGGCACAGCATGATGTGGTCGCGGTCCTTCGGGTCGACGCGGATCGGGATGGTCGCGCCGGGCACGAACTTGTCGGTCTCGTCGTAGTGCACCTCGTGCACGACCCGCCCCGAATACGACTGCGAACCGGGCACGGTCAGGTTCAACTCGATCTCGGCCAGCTCCCCGAAGTCGCGGGTGCGGCGCAGCGGCCGGATGTGCTCGATCGTCGCCCAGCCTTCGTAGCCGTGCTTGAACAGCTTGCGGTCCGCGTGGCTGGGGCGGCGTGCCCACATCAACCCGATGCCGAGTGCCGCGCCGAAGCTCGCGACGATGCCCATCAACTGCGCGCCGATGGTGTCCGGCGGCGCGAGGCGGACCAGGAAAGTCAACCACAGGCACAGCCCGACGAAGTAGATGGCGGTGACCACGACGACCGCCTTGACAACCCTGCGATGGTTCATCGACACACCCCCGTAGACCGCGTGAGGGAAGGTGTCCTGAACGTCATTTTAGTCGCGTTCGGCGGGCCGGGCCGGGTTAGCCTGAGGCGGTGAGCCCCAGTGACAGCCGGGACCGAGCGGTCCTGATCACCGGCGCCGCGTCGGGGATCGGCCGCGCGACCGCGCTCGCGTTCGCTCGGGCCGGCTACCTCGTCGGCGGCTACGACATCGACGAGCCGGGCCTGGTGTCGTTGCGCCGCGAGATCGACTCCGCGGGCGGCCTGGCGGTGACGGGCTTCCTCGACGTGACCGACGCGCCGGCCTGGCACGAGCGGCTCGCGGAGTTCACCGCGGCGGCGGGCGGTCGGCTTGACGTGCTGGTGAACAACGCCGGAGTGCTTTCGGCGGGCCGGTTCGAGGACATGACGCCGCTCGATCATCAGCGGATGGTCGAGATCAACGTGCTCGGCGCCGTCAACGGCTGCTACACGGCCTTCCCCTATCTGCGCGACACCCCCGGAGCGCAGGTGGTCAACCTGTGTTCGGCGTCGGCGATCTACGGTCAGCCGGAGCTGGCGACGTACGGTGCGACGAAGTTCGCGGTGCGCGGGTTGACCGAGGCGCTGGACCTGGAGTGGCGGCGTGACGACATCCGGGTGGTCGCGGTGTGGCCGTTGTTCGTGGACACCGGGATGCTGCACGATGTGACGACCGCGTCGACCGCGTCGCTGGGGGTGCGGCTGACCGCCGACGATGTGGCCGCCGAGATCCTCGCGGTCGTGCGCGGGCCGCGACGGCGGCTGCCGAGGGTGCACTACCCGGTCGGCCGTCAGGCCCGCGCGATGTTCGCGTCGGCGCAGTTCGCGCCGGGTTGGGTGCTGCGCGAGATCAATCGGCGGATCAACCGGAGCTGATGGGGGACCGGCGGCGTCGCGTACCGTCGATCCGTGCCGACTGCCGACGATCCCCATGCGAACGACGAACCCGGGGCGACCGAATGGGGGTCGCATCCGGTGGGGGTGGGTCCGTGGGTGCGCGAGTACGGGGAACCGTTGCCGACCGACCCCCGCTTCGACCCGGAGTTGCTTGCGGAGGGCGACCGCCGCAACGTCGTCGACGCCTACCGCTACTGGCGTCGTGAGGCGATCGTCGCCGACATCGACACCCGGCGGCACACACTGCACATCGCCATCGAGAACTTTCACCACGACGCCAACATCGGCACCGTCGTCCGCACTGCCAACGCCTTCGCCGCGGCGACCGTGCACATCGTCGGCCGTCGACGGTGGAATCGCCGCGGTGCCATGGTCACCGACCGATACCAGCATGTGCTGCACCACAGCACCGTCGAGGAGATGATGGCCTGGGCGCACGAGCGCGGGCTGCACGTGGTCGCCGTCGACAACGTGCCCGGATCGGTGCCGATCGAGACGGTGCAGCTGCCCCTCGAATGCCTGTTGCTGTTCGGGCAGGAAGGGCCGGGTGTGAGCGAGCAGGCCAAGGACCGTGCCGAACTGACCGTGTCGATCGCGCAGTTCGGGTCGACGCGCAGCATCAACGCGGGCGTGGCGGCCGGCATCGCGATGCACGCCTGGATCCGCCAGCACGCCGACCTGACGCAGGCGTGGTAGCGGCCGCGGCGGCGAGCGGGCAGGATTCAAGGGCATGGGGAACCTCTGGTCGAGGCGGGCCGACGCGGCGGAGCGGGCCGCGCTCGCGCGCCATGCGCGCCGGCTGTGGGGCCTTCCCTGCACCGAGCTCGGAGTGGTCGCGTGGCCACCGGAACTGCGTGAGCGCACGTTCGGGGTGTGGAACTACTGGTGGCAGGCCCATCTGATCGACTGCGCGGTCGATGCCGCGGTGCGGCTGCCGACCCAGGCCAGGGTCCGCCGGCTGCGACGGTTGACCCGGTCGCCGCGGATACGCAACCTGACCGGCTGGACCAACCGGTACTACGACGACATGGCGTGGATGGGCCTGGCGCTCGAGCGCGCCGGACGACAGCAGCAGGTCGAACACCCATCCGCGATCCAGACCCTGGAATCACGACTGGTCGACGCCTGGAATCCGGCGGCCGGCGGCGGCATCCCGTGGCGCAGACGCGACGACTTCTACAACGCACCCGCCAACGGTCCGGCGGCGATCCTGCTGGCGCGTACCGGGCGGTTGTGGCGGGCGCAGGAAATGGCCGATTGGATCGACGAGCGCCTGCGCGACCCGGTCACCGGGCTGATCTTCGACGGACTGCGCGGCACCGAGGTCGAGCGCGTCGTCTACAGCTACTGCCAGGGGGTGGTGCTGGGCGCGGAGACCGAACTGGCCGTGCGGATGGGCGACCCGCGGCACAGCATCCGGGTGCGCCGCCTCGTCGCGGCGGTGTCGGCGCACCTGTGTTCCGGTGGGGTGATCACCGGCGGCGGCAGCGGCGACGGAGGACTGTTCAACGGGATCCTGGCGCGGTACCTCGCGCTGGTGGCGACCGAGTTGCCCGTGCTGGACGCGGAGGACGAGGACACCCGCCGGCTCGCACGGTCGATCGTGCTGTCCAGTGCCGAGTCCGCGTGGGCGAACCGGCTGTCGGTCGACGGACTGCCGCTGTTCGGGTGCAGGTGGACCGTGCCGGCGGTGATGCCGGAGTTGCACGGCGAGGATGGGGTGCTGTGCGGCGATTCCGTGCACGCGTCGAGCGTGCCGGAGCGTGACCTGTCGGTGCAGCTGTCGGGATGGATGCTGCTGGAGGCGGCGCATACCGTGGAAGTGCTTCCATAGCAACAGGTTCTTTGCAGCGTGTGCCGATGACCGCGCGGTGCGCGGATTCGCGGAGGCGTCTGCCGTCGCACATGTGTCAGATGGTCGCGAGCAGCAGATCCTCCCCGCTCGATGGTCGCAGCCTGTCGCTGCGTTCGGCGAAGTAGCGGTCGGCGAGCGAGCTTCCCGACACATGCCGGACCTCGCGGAACCCGGACTCTCGGGCCAACGCGAGCATTTCGGTGGGGGTGTAGAAGCTGAGGAACGGTGTGCCCGAGGCCTGCGCGCCCTTCTTGCTGGTCTGCAGACCTGTCCGGTCGGCCTCGTCGACGAGCTCCGCCGGCAGCAGAAACGTCATGGCCAGCGTCGACCCGGGCCCGAGCCCGGCGATGCGGCGCAGCGTGGCAGCGGTGGCCGCCCGGGTGAGGTACATCGTCACGCCGGTCGACACGATCACCGTGGGCCGGTCGGGGTCGAACCCGGAGGCGACCAGCTGTTCGACCCAGTCGGGGGTCGCCTCGAAGTCGACCGGGACGAGATGGAGCCAGTCGGGGATGCCGTGGCCGGTCTCGATGAGGCGCCGACGTTTCCACGCCTGCGCGCCGGGCTGATCGATCTCGAACACCCGGACCCGCGAGGCGAACTCGGGCCTTCGCTGGACGAACGTGTCCAGTCCGGCGCCGAGGATCACGTACTGGTCGACGCCCCGATCGATCTGCTCGGTGATCAGGTCCTCGATGAAACGCGCGCGGGCCACGATCGCCGCCCGGAACCCGCGCGTGCCGTCGGGATCCATGTCGGGACGGCCGCGCCAGTCGGGATCGGGTTCTGTGAGCTGCAGCCCGACCTCGTCCTCGAGGACGTGCGGCGGGGCATCGACCTGCACGTGCATGGCGCGCCACAGTGCGGTCCGCACGGCGGTGTTGTCCGGTGCCGCGGTGGTGTCGTCGGTCATGTCTGGGTCCTCTCGTCAGTGCTCGATCGGCGCCTGCAGGCTCCACATCCGTCCATCCGGGTCGCGGACGGTCATCTCGCGGGTTCCGAAGTGGGTCGGCGCGAACGGCGTCACGACTTCGACGACGGGATCGGTGTGGAACGAATCGGCGTCCGGCACCTTGAGCACCAGCTGGGTCTGCGGCGCCTGGTCTTCGGGTACCTCGGCGATGAAGATGTACGGTCCTTCGCCGTTGCGGAGCTGCCCGGAACTGTGGTCGGTCGAGAACTCGAGCTCGTAGCCGAGTGCCTGGAAGAACTGCGCGGACCGGCCCCAATTGTGGGTGGTCAGGAACACTGCCTCGATGCCGTCGGTTGCCATGTCAACTCTCCTTCTCGGTTGATGCGTGCTCGTCGCGCCCGTCGGCGTCGAGGTACGACCGCAGCGCATCCGCGGTCAGTGCCGACAGTGACGTCCCTGTCTCGAGGGCGCGGTACTTGACCCGCTTGATGAGCTCGATGGGCAGGTAGACGTTGAACTGTTTGACTTCCTCGCCGGGCATGTAACTACGCTAGCATGCTAGCAACCTAGAACGCTAGCGTGCGTTGTCGCGCGCGAACGCGCCTCGTGATGACATGATCGGCGCGTGTCGACGACCGCGCGTAGATCCCGGGGCAGCGTGCTCTTCGTGGTGGGTGCGCTGCTCGCAGCGGTGGTGTCCGGACTGATGATCGCCCGGATCGCGACCCGCGACCCCAGCGCCGCGGCGATCGAGCAGGCGGAGGCAAGGTACCTGCCCGGATTCCACTTCGGTGCTGCGTCGTCCGATCAGGAGAAGATCGACGCGACCATCCGGCGGATGCTCACCGCGATGCAGGCGGGCGACGTCGCCACGGTCCGCACGCTCAGCTGCGGCGAGTTCGCGCAGGCCTTCGCCGGTCCGGAACCGCAGATCGGTGACGCGATGCGACAGGCGTACACCGCCGTGAGTTTCGCGGTCGCCGCGGTCGAGAACATCCGGGTCTCCGGCGACGATGCGCGGGCCGACGCGATCGAGATCGCCACCCAGCGCGACACCGGCAAGAAGAACCGGTCGGTGGAACAGTTCGTGCTGCAGCGCCACGGCTACGGGTGGCAGGTCTGCGACTCACACTGAGACGGCGGGGCGGGGCTTGCCGGCCGGCTAGATCTCGACTGTCTCGGGCGGCTTCGCCATCTCCTGGCGGTAGTGGCGCAGGCCGATCGCGGTGCCGGCGATCAGCGCCACCACCAGAGCCGCGGTCACGGCGGGCATCAGCCACGGGACCTTGCCCAGTTGGCCGCCGCCGTAGTAGCCGATCAGCAGGATCACCGGCGCCCAGAACACGGCCCCGATGCTGCTGGCGATCGTGAACGTGCGCCGGTTCATGTGGGCCGCGCCGGCGACCAGCGGGCACAGCGTGCGCACGAACGGTATCCAGCGGGCGATGAGCACACCCCAGAAGCCGTGCCGCTCCATGACCTGGCTGCACCGGTGCAGGTTCTTCGCGTTGAGGCAGCGCCCGCTTCGCCGGGCGATCACGCGATGGCCGTGTTTGTGCCCCAGGTGGTATCCGACCTGGTTTCCGACGATGGCCGCGGTCATCGCGCCGACCGCGAGCAGCCACACCTGCGCCTCGCTGCCGTGCGCCGCGAGCACCACGCCGGCGGTGATCAGCAGGGAGTCGCCGGGCAGGAACAGGCCGACGATCACCGCGCACTCGAGGAAGACGAACACCAGCACGATCAGCCAGACCATGACGGGTCCGGCGCTCTGCAGGGGACCGAACCCGTCCGCTGCGAGTCCCATGACCGTCAGGCCACTGGATCTTGGTCGGCCGCGGGGGCCGCGTGACGCGCACCGGCGTCCGGTAGATCACTCTTGGCGACCTCGTCGACCGCCTGGCCCGGCGTGGCGCCTCCGCGCCGCGCCGCCAGATACTTCTTGGTGATGCCGATGATGCCCGGCAGCACCGAGATGAGCACGATGAGGATGAAGATGGCCTCGATGTTCTTCTGGATGAACTCGTGTCCGCCCAGGTAGTAGCCGAGCAGCGTCACGCCGCCGCCCCACAGGATGCCGCCGACGATGTCGAACGCGAGGAACGTCGTGTACTTCATCTTCGAGATGCCCGCCACGACCGGGGCGAACGTCCGCACGATCGGCACGAAGCGGGCCAGGATGATCGTCTTCGGGCCGTGCTTCTCGAAGAACGCGTGTGATTCCGTCACGTACTCCTGCTTGAAGAACTTCGAGTCCTTTTTGCTGAACAGCGTCGGCCCGAGCTTGCGGCCGATCCAGTAGGCGACCTGATCGCCGAGGATCGCCGTCAGCGGCACCAGGATCAGCAGTGTCCAGATGCTGACCGGAGGGTGCGGCTGGTGCGCGAGCAGGCCGCCGGTGAACAGCAGCGAGTCGCCGGGCAGCAGGGGGAACAGCAGGCCGGTCTCGATGAAGACGATGGCCAGGATCGCGGGCAACACTGCGTGCCGCAGCGGCGACTCCGTCAGCAGGTACATCGGATCGATCCACTTCGGGCCGAGGGCCACGGTGGCGGTGCCGGGGTCGACAGCTGAGATGGTCTCGGCGAGAGTGTGCGCAATCACGCCAACAGCGTACCGGCGCGGCGGGGCGGCCCACGATCGACGAACCGTCGACGAACTCGAGCCATGGAGCGAGACCCCCCGTGACCGTGTCGCCGCCGCTTGTCATACTGCCTAGACAAGCGGGGCTCAACCGTGCCCTGACCACGCACACGACAGGACCTTTCACGATGCCGATCGCAACTCCCGAGGTCTACGCCGAGATGCTCGGCCGGGCCAAGGAAAACTCGTTCGCGTTTCCCGCCATCAACTGCACCTCTTCGGAGACGATCAACGCTGCGATCGCGGGCTTCGCGGCTGCGGGCAGCGACGGCATCATCCAGTTCTCGACCGGTGGCGCCGAGTTCGGTTCGGGCCTGGGTGTCAAGGACATGGTGACCGGTTCGGTCGCGCTCGCCGAGTTCGCGCACGTCGTCGCAGCCAAGTACGACGTGACGATCGCGCTGCACACCGACCACTGCCCGAAGGACAAGCTGGACGGCTTCGTCCGCCCGCTGCTGGCCATCTCGCAGGAGCGCGTCAACAAGGGCTGCAGCCCGCTGTTCCAGTCGCACATGTGGGACGGCTCGGCCATCCCCATCGACGAGAACCTGGAGATCGCGCAGGACCTGCTCAAGCTGAGCAAGGCCGCCAACATCATCCTCGAGGTCGAGATCGGCGTCGTGGGCGGCGAAGAGGACGGTGTCGAGGCCGAGATCAACGAGAAGCTCTACACCTCGTCCGAGGACTTCGAGAAGACCGTCGACGCGTTGGGCACCGGCGAGAACGGCAAGTACCTGCTGGCCGCGACCTTCGGCAACGTGCACGGCGTCTACAAGCCGGGCAACGTCAAGCTCAAGCCGGAGGTGCTCGCCGAGGGCCAGCGCGTCGCGTCCGCGAAGCTGGGCCTGGCGGCCGGTTCGCAGCCGTTCGACTTCGTCTTCCACGGCGGATCCGGCTCGCTCAAGAGCGAGATCGAGGAGTCGCTGAAGAACGGCGTGGTGAAGATGAACGTCGACACCGACACCCAGTACGCGTTCTCCCGCCCGATCGCCGGCCACTTCTTCACCAACTACGACGGTGTCCTCAAGGTCGACGGCGAGGTCGGCAACAAGAAGGTCTACGACCCGCGCAGCTACCTCAAGAAGGCCGAGGCCGGCATGACCGCCCGCGTCGTCGAGGCCTGCAACGACCTGAAGTCGGCGGGCCGTTCCGTCTCGGCGCGCTGACGCCGACCCGCACGCGAACAGCGCTGCGGGCGGCCCTGACCGGGGCCGCCGCAGCGCTGCTCTGTCTCGTGTCCGCGGTCGCCGCGCCGGCGGGAGCCGGGGCGGCCACACCGGCCACGCGGCCCGCGGCCGGGCCCAGCCCGCTGGACATGGGCCCGCTGGACACGGCAGCGCAGGCCGTCTACGCCGCGGTGCCCGCGCTGGCGAACGACTGGTCGTGCCGGCCGCGCGCCGACCATCCGGACCCCGTCGTGCTGCTGCACGGCACCCTCGAACCGGCGGTGGTCGCGTGGCGCACGCTGGTGCCACGACTGCGCGCCGACGGCTACTGCACGTTCGCACCGAGCTACGGCGATGTCGCCAGTGGCCCGCTGGAGCAGTCGGCCGCACAGATCGCCGTGTTCGTCGACCGGGTTCGCGCCGCCACCGGGGCCGCGCGGGTCGACATCGTCGGGCACAGCATCGGGGGAGTGCTGCCCCGCTATTACGTGCGCCTCCTCGGGGGCGCCCCGAAGGTCGTGCGGCTGGTCGCGCTGGCGCCGATCAACCACGGGTCGACCGTCGACGGCGAGGTCCTGGGCCCGATCTGTCCGGGATGCGCGCAGGAGTTCGACCCGCGCTCACCGTTCATGACGCGACTGAACCAGGGAGGCGACACCGTACCGGGAATCAGCTACACGGTGATCTCCTCGCGCGACGACGAGATGGTCACGCCCTTCCGGAGCCAGGGCCTGTCCGGCCCGCCGGACCGGGTGACCGACGTCGTCCTGCAGGATCGCTGCCCCGCCGACACGTCGAACCACTCGACGATTCTCGACGATCCGGTCGCCGCGCAGTGGGTGCTCGAGGCGCTGCGCAGCCCCGGCCCGGCAGATCCCGCGTTCGTGCCGGTTTGCTGAGCCGGGGCCACCGGCAACCGTCCGGTCCCATTCGGACAGAACGACCGGTGTCTGTCGGTCCGCGGTGGTAGAAAAATGGGACGATGCCCATCTTCGACGGGCCCGGATTTGCAAGATGTGGTTCTGGTGGGACCGGGGTCGTGACCAGGGGCCGATCAGGGTGATGGACCCACGCGGCATCGCAGGGTGGACCAGGAGGTCCTCATGCAGATACCGATGTCGCGCCTGACGTTGATCGGCTCGCTCCGCCCGGAACATCATGCCGAGAAGTACCGGTCCGAGTCCCACGTCGACGGCACTTTCATGGCGGGTGCCAGTCTGCGCTCGCAGGTCCTGCAGTGCAGCTTGTCCAGGACGGTCAACCCGTTCCTGCGGTTCTGGGCACACTTTCCCGATCTGCCGTGGCCGGCGGGCGCGGTCGACAGCCTCGCCCGGACCATCCCGCCGCCGCGGCACACCACCCGCCGGGCGGTCCGACTGGAGAACTGCCGGGCCGAGTTGCTGGCAGCCGCCGAGGTGGGCAGCGCGGCGGGTGCCGATCGGGTGCTGCTCTACCTGCACGGCGGCGGATTCGTGGTGTGCGGGCCGCACACCCACCGTGACCTGGTCGCCCGCGTCAGTGCGGCGGCCGACGCTCCGGCGCTGATCGTCGACTACCGGATGCTGCCGAAACACACCATCGCCGACGCCGTCGCCGACGGGGTGGACGGCTATCGGTGGTTGCTCGACGAGGGCTGGGCGCCCGAACAGATCGTGGTCTGCGGCGACTCTGCGGGTGGGTTCCTCACCTTCGCGGTGGCGGTGTCGATCCGCGACGAGGGGCTGCCACTCCCGGCGGGGCTGGCGGCGATGTCGCCGCTGATCGAGGTGGACCCCACCCGAAAGCTGGCGCACCGCAACGCCGATCGCTGCGCGGTCATCCCCGCGCAGGCCATGGTCGCGCTGTCGAACCGGCTGGTCCGTGAGGAGGGCACCCCGGTGCCGACCCCTGCCGATGCGGACCTGCGCGGCATGCCGCCGACACTGATCCAGATCGGATCACGCGAGTTCCTGCTGCCGGACGCCGAGTTGATGGCACAACGGCTCACGGATGCGGGCGGGAGTTGTGAACTGCAGGTCTGGCAGGGCCAGGTGCACGTGTTCCAGGCTGCGGCCGGGATCATTCCCGAGGCCAGGCTGGCCATCGCGGCCCTCGGCGAGTTCATCCGGAAGGTCACCTGGGCCGACCCGGTCGTGCGGTCGGGTCAGCGGGGCGCCTGAGCCGACCTCACAGGCCGAACAGCGCGCGCAACGTGTCGGCGAGTGCCGCCGCGGGCAGTTCGGGGCTGATCGCGCGCTGTAGACCGAGGCCGATGCCCAGGCTGAGCAGCGCGGTCGCGGCCTCCTCGGCTGGAAGCGTGCAGTGCAGACCGTGCCGGTCCGCGAGGCCGGTGACGATGGTCGCGATCGCCGCACGGACCCCCTGCGCACCCTCGGCCAGTTGCCGCCGGATGGCCTCGTTGTGCCGGGATCGGACCGAGAACTCGATCTCGAGCAGCGTCCAGCGGCGGTCGCCGATGGTGCGGTCGGCCCACCCCGAGAACGCGGCGAACGACTCCTCGAGCGTGGGTTCGGCGGCGAGCAGCGCGACGATCTCCGCCATCTTCTCCAGCCGGATGCGGTCGAGGACGGCCAGGCACAGCTCGTCCTTGTTGGCGAAGTTCGAGTAGACCGCACCCTTCGAGTAGCCCGCGACGTCGGCGATCTGATCGAGGGAGGCCGCGGCGTATCCCCGGTCGAGAAAGTGCTCGGCGGCGGTGGTCAGCAGATGTTCGCGGGTCTGGGCCTGCGCCTGTTGCCGGGTCATTCGGGCCACGCTCGACTCGCCTCCTGTTCGGTGGTCGCGACGCTATCAGCCCACGGGCGGGGCTACCGGAGACACTCAGATACCGCTAGTATCCGAAAAATGAGTGATGTGATGGACGCCACCTCGGGGCGGGTGCGGCGCGGACTGGCGATCGGTTGCGGCGGCACGCTCGGCTTCACCTGGACCGTCGCCGCTCTGGCGGCCGTGCGCGACGCGTTGGACTGGGACCCGCGTGAGGCCGACGCGCTGATCGGCACGTCCGCCGGGGCCGAGCTGGTCACCATGCTCGCGGCAGGGGTCGGCGTCGACGAGTTGCTCGACGCGCAGCTGGGAAGGCAGGGAGCGCGTCCGGCGCTGGCCCGACACCACGGACGCGTGCCGGGCATGGTGCCGCCGCTGCCGCGGCCGCGTCCGGGCTCGCCGCGGCTGTTGTTCGACCGCGGCCTGCCGCTGCTCAGCCGGGTCGCCGGACTGGCCCCGGAGGGCGGCGGAGACCCGGCCTGGCTCGAGGAGCTGGCACACGAGCTGGTGCCTGAGGGCACGTGGCCCGCGCACCCATCGGCGTGGCTGGTCGCCATGGACTACCGGACCGGACGTCGAGTCGCTTTCGGCTCGCCAGACGCCCCCGATGCCACTGTGGCCCAAGCCTTGTGCGCTTCGTGGGCGGTGCCCGGCTGGTTCCCGCCGGTGCGAATCGGTGGACGCCGGTACGTCGACGGCGGTGCGAGTTCGACGGCCTCGGCCGACCTGCTCGTCCCACTGGATCTCGACGAGGTGGTGGTGCTGGCGCCGATGGCCTCGGGCGCCCTGCGGCCCCCGCGCGGCGCCGCCCGTATCGAGCGGCTCGCGCTGCGCCGCGGCATGTCGGCGGGCCTCGACCGTGAGGTCGCGCAGTTGCGACGGGCGGGCACGACCGTACTGCGGATCGACGCAGGCGACGAGGACCTCGCCGCGATGGGCGCCAACTTCATGGATCACCGGCGCCGTCCCGCGACGCTCGAGACCGCGCTGCGCACCACCCGCGCCGCCGTCGAGCGGGAACTGGCCGCACACCCGAGGGGAGCGCTGCGATGACCGCCCAGGAAGCGGTACCGGACGAGACGCGACTGGACGGGCGCGAATACGACGTCGTCGTGATCGGTGCCGGGATCTCCGGGATCGGCGCGGCGATCCGGTTGCGCCAGTCGGGCATCACCGACTTCGTGGTGCTGGAGAAGGCCGACTCGATCGGCGGCACCTGGCGGGCCAACGACTATCCCGGATGCGCGTGCGACGTGCCGTCGGGCCTGTACTCGTACTCGTTCGCGGCGAACCCCGAATGGTCGCGGCTGTTTGCCGAACAGCCGGAGATCCGCGACTACATCCAGCGCACCGCCGCCGCACACGACGTGCCGCGGCACCTGCGGTTCGGCGTCGAGCTGCTGCGGGCCGACTGGGACGAGTCGGCCGCGCGCTGGCGGCTGACGACTTCGGCAGGCGTCGTCACGGCGCGTTTCACCATCGCCGCCGCGGGGCCGTGGAGCGAGCCGCTGATCCCGGAGATGCCCGGCCTGGACACCTTCCCCGGCGAGGTGTTCCACTCCTCGCGCTGGAACCACGACTACGACCTGGTCGGCAAGCGTGTCGCGGTGGTCGGCACCGGGGCCTCCGCGGTGCAGTTCGTGCCGAAGATCCAGCCGCAGGTCGCGCAGCTGCACGTGTACCAGCGCACCGCGCAGTGGGTGCTGCCCAAGCCGGACCACCACGTGCCCGCGGTGGAACGTGCTGTGATGCGGATGCCCTTCGCGCAGAAGGCATTGCGCGGCATCGAGTACGCGATCATGGAGGCGCTCGGGCTCGGCTTCCGGAATCCGTGGATCCTGCGCCAGGTGCAGCGCGCGGGATCCGCGCAGTTGCGCCTGCAGGTCCGCGACCGGCGACTGCGCCGGGTGCTCACCCCGGACTACACCCTCGGCTGCAAGCGGCTGCTGCTGTCGAACACCTATTATCCGGCGCTGACCCGGCCGAACGTCGACGTGCACGACGGCGCGGTCACCGAGATCCGGGGCCGGACCGTCGTCGGTGCCGACGGAACCGAGACCGAGGTGGACGCCATCGTCTTCGGCACCGGCTTCCACATCCTCGACATGCCGATCGCCGGACGGGTTTTCGACGGGGACGGGCGCAGCCTCGACGACCACTGGCAGGGCAGTCCGGAGGCGTACCTGGGCTCCGCCGTCGCCGGGTTCCCCAACGCGTTCGTGCTGCTCGGCCCGAGCCTGGGCACCGGGCACACGTCCGCCTTCCATATCCTCGAGGCTCAACTCGAGCATGTGACCGAGGCGGTGGCCCGGGCCGTGTGCGGCCGCTGGCGCACGATCGAGGTGCGCCGGGAGGTCCAGGACGCGTTCAACGCCGAGGTGCAGGCGGCGCTCGGCGCCACCGTGTACAACGCCGGCGGCTGCTCGAGTTACTTCTTCGATGTCAACGGCCGCAACAGCTTCAACTGGCCGTGGTCGTCGGAGGCGCTGCGGCGCCGGGTGTCGCGGTTCGATCCATGCGCCTACGACGTCACCCGTGACGACGACCTGGAGCGTGTCTCGTGATCTCGCCACTCCGAAGTCGTTACCCGAGCATCGAACTCGACGGCGCGGTCGTCGTGGTGACCGGGGGCGCCCGCGGCATCGGCCGGGCCACCGCGGAGCTGTGCGCCGACCGCGGCGCGACGGTGTGCATCGCCGATCTGGACCTGGACGTGGCGCAGGAGACCGCCGCGTCCATCGGCGGCGACGACGCCGTCGACAGGGTGCGGGCGTATCGCCTCGACGTCACCGACGCCGGGTCGTGGGCCGCCGTCGTCGGCGAGGTGCTGTCCGCGTACGGCCGGATCGACGTGCTGGTCAACAATGCCGGCGTCATGCCGCTCGGCGGGTTCCTCGACGAGCCCGACGGGACCGGCCGGGTGACCATGGAGGTCAACGTCTGGGGCCCCATCCACGGCATGCGGGCGGTGCTGCCGGGCATGCTCGCGCGGGGCCGCGGACACATCGTCAACGTCGCGTCGATGGCCGGCAAGCTGCCCGTGCCGGGCATGGCGGTCTACAACGCCAGCAAGTTCGGCGCGGTCGGGCTGACCGCGGCGGTGCGGGCCGAGTTCGCCGACTCCGGTGTCAGTGTCAGTGCGGTGCTGCCCAGCGCGGTGCGCACCGCGCTGTCCTCGGGGGTGCCGCTGGGCAAGGGGATGCCGACGGTCGATCCGGAGGACGTCGCCGCCGCGATCGTGGACACGCTGCGCACCCGCCGTGCCGAGACCGCGGTGCCGCGCTGGCTGGGCGGGTGGGGCCTGCTCGGCGCGCTCACCCCCGAGTGGCTGATGCGGCTGGCGCGCACCGTGATCGACGACCGCCGGGCGCTGACCTCGATCGATCCGGCTGGCCGGGCGGACTACGACGCGCGGGTGGCGCGGCAGGTCGCCGGTCAGGAGAAGCCGAGCACCTGACCGACCAGCGGGAGCTGCCGGTTGTGCGGTCCGGTGAGCACCGACGGATCCACGGGCAGCGGTGCGTCGCCGGTCGGCGCGGTCATCGCGGGGAGGTCGGTGACCCGGCCGAGCCCGCTGAAGGCGGTGAACTCGTAGGGCAGCCCGCGGGACTGCCGCAGCGACGGACGGTCCACCACCGCGAACCCCAGCCGAGGGCTCGCCGTCGCGGCCAGGTGCCCGATGACCTGACCTGTGTGGACCCGCTCGCCGGCGCGGACCGCGGTGTCGTGCAGGTGCGTGTACGTCGCGTAGCGGCCGCCGCCCGGTCCGAGGTCGAGGATCACCGACCCCGGCGTCGCCGCCACCACGGTCGCATCGCCGACCGCGAGCACCGGCTCGGGGGCGGAACTGGTTGCGGCGGTGCCGAACCCGCCGGCCGCGTCCAGCTTGCGCAGGTCGAGGGCGAACCGGTCCGCGGGCACCAGGGTGCCGTCGACAGCGCGTGGTGCGTCCGGCCTGTCGGCGGTCTGACAACAGCCGGCCGCCGCGACCCAGCCCGGTCCGCGCAGCGGCGGCGACACCACGACCGCGTCGGCTGCATCCACGGTGGTGCGGGCGGCGGTGAACGTGAGCGAGAGCGGACGGGTCTGCTCGGTCCAGTCGATGCTCACACGGTGCTCGATCCGGGCGATCGTCGTGCGCATCGGCACGAACGCGTCGATGTCGACCGTCGCGGAGGACCCCGGTGCGAGCACCGCGGGGGAGGCCGAGGCGTCATTCGGGCCGGCCGCCGGTTCGGGGGTTGCCGTGCTGTCGGCGGTGGACTCCGGGGACTGCGCAACAGCCTCCTCGAGAGCGGGACCGGACAGGTTCGCGATCGCCGTGCCCTGGGTGTCGGCGTTCAGCGCCTGGATCGACTGCACGGTCACCGGGTAGGCCGACAGGTTCTGCAGCGCAATCGCATACGGCAGGTGGACGAATCCGTCCGCGGCGACGACGGTGCGCGGCGTCGAGACCACGCGCACCGCGATCGGGGTGGCCTGCGCCTGCGCGTCGGGTCGCACGGTCTCGTCGGCCCAGTTGGGTGCCGGTGCGGTCGCCGGCCGCGACCCCGACGCCGAGGAGCACCCGGAGAGCAGGCCGGTGAGCAGCACCGCGAGCCCGGGCAGGGCCAGCGCCGCCCGCGCGGCCGGTCGACGGGTGGCGGGCGGAGCGGGATCCGGAGAACGGCGGGTCATGACCGCTGACGTTAGCCGCAGGGCGCCGACGATGTGATCAACTGCCGGCGACCGCCACCACGCGCGGCACCGGAACTGTCGGGTCGAAGACCATCGTCCACTCCTCTTGCCCGTCCCGGTGGGCGACCGGATAGCTCAGGTAGCCGCCGGCATCGGGTTCGGCCGGGCCGAGGATCTCGATCTCGTCGTCGCCGCTGACGATGATGTCGCCGGCGGCCAGCGTGGCCGGGTCGTTGTGCTCGCCGATCCGGTTGGCGGGGTCGGCGGCCTGGGCTGCGAGCAACCGGTGCAGCGGGTGCAGCACAGGCGCGGGACGGATCGCCGTGATCGTTCCGTCGTACGGGGACCAGGTGACCTCGCCGACGGTCGCGCCGGCGGCGGATCGGGCACGGGTGGTGCGCAGACCGTCCCCGGCCGGGAACGACTCGAATCGGAAGGTTGACGGATCGAACCGTTCTCTGTGCCAATCTGTTTCGTCGTCGAGGGCGAGGCTGACGGATTGCTCGCCGAACAGTGCGTCCACCCGGACGAAGCGCCGTCCGTCGGCGTACGCGTACGCCGACGGCGACTCGACCACCAGCAGCGGGGCGCCGCCGTCGACGACGATCAGCTCGCCGGGGGTGAGCAGCGCGGCGTCCGCGGTCCAATGCGCCGCGCCGTCCGGCACCTGCAGGTGCGGGCAGCGGTCCTGCGCGGCGAAGAGCAGGAAGCCGCGCAGTTGGTCGTGCGGGCTGGGCGGATCGATGTCGATCAGCGCGCCGTCGTGCTCGCGCCAGGACACGGCGCCGACTATGCCGCGTCCGGACCAGGCACGGATCTCGCGGACGGCGTCGCCCGCCGGGTCGATGTCGAAGTCGAGTCGCCGCAGATCCCGCGGGAGCCGGCGCACCGCGGCGTCCGCGTCGACGATGACCGGGGCGGGGCGCCGCCGACCGCGCACCGCGTCGACGACGACGAACGCCCGGCCGGAGGGCTGCGTGTGCTGCTGCGGGTGGCCGACGATCAGGAGGGCTCCGATGCGCGCGATGTGGACGAGGTCGCCCGGGGCGAGTTCTGCCGGACGCGGGGGTCGGTCGTCACCGGTCATCGGGGTGCGTCCCTTCGTGTCGATCAGAGCTCGTGCGATTGGGCCCCACCCGAAACGGGAGCGCTCTTGCCCACGCCAACCGGCATGTGCCGCTTCGTCATCCGAACCACCCCGTACACGCAGTTGGGGTTGGTGCGCGGCCCAGTCGGAGCTTGTCGCCGCATCTCGTGAAGCTCCCGCCACGCTACCCCGGCGGACCGCAACGGCCGGGGATTGACGACGGGACCGGACCGGCGCGTCGTGTGGTGGGTCTGCTCACACTCACCCCGACAGCAGCCGGATCAGGTCCCGCCGATCGCCCGACCCGGTGGTGAGTGGGCAGCGCGCCTCGACGCTGCGTCGAGGCACCGGCACAATGGCCGTCATGACTTCTTTCGGTGACCTGCTCGGACCCCCGCCGACCCTGCTGCCCGGCGACGACGAGGCGGAGTCCGCACTGCTCAACCACGAGGACCCCAAGAAGGTGGCCGCGGCGCACCCGACCGCCTCGATCGCGTGGGCGACGCTCGCCGAGGCCGCGCTGGCGGACGGGGAGCCGGTCACCGCCTACGCCTATGCGCGCACCGGCTATCACCGCGGTCTCGACCAGCTGCGGCGCAACGGTTGGAAGGGCTTCGGCCCGGTGCCGTTCAGCCACGAGCCCAACCAGGGCTTCCTGCGGGCGGTCGCCGCGCTGGCCCGCGCCGCGAAGGAGATCGGCGAGGACGACGAGTACGCTCGCTGCCTCGATCTGCTCGAGGACAGCGACCCGCGCGCGGCGGCGGAACTCGGCCTGGCCTGAGCGCTCAGCTCGGATCCGGATACAGGTCGACGTCGGTCGCCTTGGCGCTGAGCCACACCGGCGACCCGGCGTCGAGCCGGAGTTCGGCGACGGCGCCCGCGGTCACCTCGACCAGCGCCGATGGTGCGCCGTCGACCTGCACGCGCACCCGGTCGGTGAGCATCTCGATGCCGCTGATCGTGCCCGGCCAGAGGTTCCGCGGGCTCAGGTGCTCCGGCCGCTCGGTGTGCAGGGTGATCGACGACGGTCGTACGGCGACCAGGACCCGGCCGGTCGGCGCGCGCAGGTCGGGCTCGCCCGGATCAGCGCTGCCGGCCGCGTGCAGCACGCCGCCGCCGGCGAGGTCGACCGCGGTGGCGTCCGACGGGCGCCGGACGCCGGGATAGAGGTTCAGTCCGACCAGCCGGGCGACGTACTGGTTGACCGGTCGGCGGGCGACCGCGGCCGGGGTGTCCTGCTGGGCGATGCGACCGGCCTCGAGGACCAGCAGCCGGTCGGTCATCACCAGTGCGTCCAGCGGGTCGTGGGTGACCATCAGCACCGGCCCCGCGAAGTCGGCCAGGTGCCGACGCAGCTCGGTGCGCACCTCGAGCCGGGTGTGCGCGTCGAGGGCCGCGAGCGGCTCGTCGAGCAGCAGCAGCGCCGGCTCGGCGGCCAGCGCCCGCGCCAGCGCCACCCGCTGCGCCTGACCGCCGGACAGTTGCCCCGGCTTGCGTTGCGCGAACTCGCCGAGCCGCAGGCGCTCGAGCCAGTCGTGCGCCAGGCGGTGTGAGTGCCGTCGCCCCTTGCCCGCCACGCGCCCGGCGAAGGCCACGTTCTCCAGGACCGTCAGGTGCGGGAACAGCCGGTAGTCCTGGAACACCAGCCCGGCCGGGCGGTGCGCGGCGTCGAGGAACACCCGCTCGTGCGGGTCGTCGAGGACCTCGTCGCCGAGGGTGATCCGCCCGGCGTCGACGGCCAGCAGGCCCGCCAGCGTCCGCAGCAGCGTGGTCTTGCCGGCGCCGTTGGGGCCGAGCACGCCGAGCACCCGGCCCGGTTCGACCGCGAAGTCGACATCGAGCCCGAAGTCGCCCCGCGCGACCCGCGCCTGCACCCGCAGGCCGGTCACACGGCACCGCCGGAGCCGAGTCCGCCGCGCAGCCAGCGTTCGCGCAGGGCGACCAGGATGACCACGGCCACCGTCAGCAGCACCAGCGACAGCGCGATCGCCGCCTGAGGGTCGGTCTGGATCGCGTTGTAGACCGCCAGCGGCATGGTCTGCGTGGTGCCCGGATAGTTGCCGGCGAAGGTGAGGGTGGCGCCGAACTCGCCGAGCGCGCGGGCCCAGCACAGCACCGCGCCGGCGAGCAGCGACGGCAGGATCAACGGGAGCGTGACCCGCCGGAAGATGGTGATCCGCGAGGCGCCGAGGGTGGCCGCGGCCTCCTCCAGTCCGCGGTCGGCCGAGCGCAGCGCGCCCTCGACGGTCACCACCAGGAACGGCATCGCCACGAATGCCTCGGCGATGACGACCCCCGGCGTGGTGAACGGCAGTGTGACTCCCAGCCATCGGTCAAGGTACTGGCCGACGATCCCGTTGCGCCCCAACGCCAGCAGCAGCGCCAGGCCGCCGACGACCGGCGGCAGCACCAGCGGCAGGGTCACGGCCGCGCGCAGCAGCCCGATCCCGGGCAACCGCACCCGGGCCAGTACCCAGGCCAGCGGCACGCCCAGCACGATCGACACGGCGGTCGCGGCGGTCGCGCACTCGAGCGACAACCGTAGTGCCGTCAGCACCTCGTGACCGGTGAGCAGTGCGCGCATCGCACCCCACGGGGCGCGAACGACCAACGCCATCAACGGGACCAGCAGGAAGCCGACCCCGATCACCGCGGGCACGGCGAGCAGCAGCGGTGCGCCGCGACCGCCGGGCTCGGCGCGGCGGCCGCGGGCTCCGGCCCGGGGGCGGACGCGGATCAGGGCTGCTCGAATCCGTCGGCCACGAGGACCTGCCGGCCCGCGGGGGAGAGCACGTAGTCGCGGAAGGCGGCGGCGCCGGTGGCGTTGGGCGCCTTGGTCATCGTGGCGATCGGGTAGGAGGTCGACGCGTTGACGTCCGCGGGGATGGCGACGCCCTCGACCTTGGCGCCGGCCGCGCGCACATCGGTCACGTAGACGACGCCGGCGTCGACCTCGCCGAGTTCGACCTTCGTCAGCGTCGACTTCACGTCGGACTCGAGGGTGACCGGGGTGACCTTCACGCGCGCGTTGTCGAAGACCTTCTGCGCGTTGACCCCGCACGGCACCTGCGGCTGGCACAGCGCGACCTTGACGCCGGGACGGGCGAGGTCCGCGACGGTCGTGACGTGCGCGGGATCGGTCGGAGGGACGGCGATCTCCATGACGTTGCGGGCGAACGTCGTCGGCGCCGACGCCGCGCCGGTCTCGGTCACCTGGTCCATGTTGACCGGGGCGGCGGAGGCGAACACGTCCGCCGGTGCACCCTGATTGATCTGCAGCGCCAGCGCCGAACTGGCACCGAAGTTGAGCTTGACGTGCGTGCCGGGGTGCTGATGTTCGAACTGGCCGGCCAGCGTGGTGAAGGCCTCCTGCAGCGATGCGGCCGCGAAGACCTGGACGGTCCCGGTCGGCGCCGCCGCCGTGCCGCTCGTGGCGCCGGTACCCGCGCCGTTGTCGGATGAGCCGCAGCCGGCGGTCAGGGCGGCGATCGCGGCGGCCGCGACGATGACGATCGGGATCCTGCGCACAGGCATGTCCTCCTGAGAATGATTCGTGGTCAACGGGATTGGTCGGGGACCTCGATGACCACGTTGGTGGCCTTGATCGACGCGACCGCCAGTGACCCGGGTTCGAGCGCGAGTTCGTCGGCCGCCTCCCGGCTCATCAGCGAGACGACGCGGTGCGGGCCGGCCTGGATCTCGACCTGCGCCATGACGGTGTCGCGGGTGACCTTGGTGACCAGTCCGACGAACCGGTTGCGCGCGGATGCCCCGACGATCGGTGGCGTGACGAGGTCGGTGCCCTCGGCGTTCTCGGTGGCGAAACGGGCCAGTTCGGCGCCGTCGATGGCGCGCCGTCCCTGGTCGGTGGTCGAGGCGATCCGGCCGGAATCCGCCCATCGGCGGACGGTGTCGTCGCTGACACCGAGCAGCGCGGCGGCCTCCCGGAATCGAAACATCGGCATGCGGTCAGCCTATCCGCAAATGCGGAAGGTAAAGCGATCCGAGTTCCGGTTCGCGCATCGAGGTGAGGGATGGACGCACGATCTGCGGAGGGTTGCCGGGCGCAGTGCGGACGATGGGGCGCCGGTGGGCGCGCGATGCCACAGTTCCTTAAATTTCCGTTGCTAGCGTCTCGCGGCGTGATGAGGCGAGCGGTTGAACGGATGGTGGAAGGTCGGGCGTGGCCGTCGCGGCGGGCACTGGCACTGGTGACGCTGCTGGCGGTCGCGGTCGGCGCGGTGGTGTATCTGCTGGTCGTGCCGAACGCGGCAGGAGAGGGAGCGTCGCGGCAGGTGGCACTGGTCGACCAGAGCGGCTCGGCGACCGCGACCAAGTTGGCCGGCAAGTTGGCCGGCGGCGACGGGTTCGACTGGGAGAACGTGTCCGCGGAACAGGCGGAGGCAGGCCTGTCCAACGGGTCGTACCTCGCCGCCGTCACCGTTCCCGCGGGCTACGGCGTCGCGGTGGGGAAGGCCGGCGCAGACAAGCCCGCGCCCGCCGGATCGCCGGCCGATCAGCAGGTGTCGGTAGCCTTTTCGTCCCGTGCGGACCAGTCGTCGGCCACGACACTGGCGCAACAGATTTCGGCGGCCGTCACCGACGTCGGTGTCGGTAACCTGATGGTCGCGGTGAACTCGTCGCGGACCACGCTGTCCGCCGCGGGCATGTCGGCCGGGCTCATCAAGGGGGTCGCCGGGCAGGCCGACGGCGCGGTCGGCGAGCTGACCGCGCAGGCCGATCAGCTGACCGGGCAACTGCGCGTCGCGCTCGACGGATCGAAGCTGCTGCTCGACGGGGCGAACCAGGCCGGCGCCGCGATCGGTGACGCGACCCGGCAGATGGACACGCTCGCCGACGGACTGGGCGGCACCCAGGTGAGCATCGGCCAGATCCGGGACGGCGCGAAGTCGCTAGGGGACGGCATCGACGCGGAACTGACCCGGCTGCGACAGGTGCAGGCGGTGCAGGCGCAGGTCGCGCGGACCCTCGGCGCGGTCGCCGGCCAACTCCGGACGACGGGAGATCCCGCGGCTGTCGGCGCGGCCGACTCGGTCGGCCGGGCGGCGCAGGTCCTGACCGAGCAGGGGATGACCCCGGCGACGATCGACGGCCTGGTGAAGGTGGGTGACGGCTCGCGGGCGCTCGCCGGCCAACTCGACAGCACCTCGTCGATCCTCGGGATGCCGGTGCGCCCCGACACCGACATCGCCGACCTGCTTCGCGGTGGCGCCGGACAGCTGCGGCAGATGGGCGGCCTGCTGCAGCAGGGTGCCGAGCAGATGAACCAGGGGTTGAGGCAGGCGTCGACGCAGGTGGACGCGCAGCTGCCGCAGCTGCAGGACGGTCTCGAGCGCGGCCTGGCCCAGTTCCGGACGGTTACCGCGCAGCTGTCCGCGGACCTGACCAAGGGCACCGCGGGGCTCCCGACGCTCACGGCGGCCCAGCGGTCCACGTTCACGCCGGCGGTGGCGGAGGCGCCGTCGACCGCCACGGACGGGACCACTGCGGCCGAGGTAGGTGCGGTGCTGGGTGCGGCGGTGGGGACGCTGGTGCTGGGCGTCGCCGGGGCTGCCTGGTGGGCACGCCGTAGGAGCCGGCCGGCCGTGGTCGACGTCGGCTGAGTCATCCGACCGCGCCGGCGGTTGCCATACATGCATACATGCGCATATCCTCGTGATACTCGACGTGAGGAGAAGCCATGGGCGCCGGTCATGGGCATGCGCACGGTCACAGCCACGGCGTCGCGCCGGGCGACACGAATGTCAGCAGCGCCCGCATCCGCCGGATGGTGGTCGCGCTGGTGGCGCTGCTGGTGTTCCTCGGACTCGAGATCGGGGTCGCGCTGTCGGTCGACTCGCTGGCGTTGCTGGCCGACGCCGGCCACATGCTCACCGACGTCCTCGGGTTGAGCATGGGACTGGTTGCGCTGCACCTGGCCCGCCGCGGCAGCCGCGCCGCCTCCCGGACCTTCGGCTGGCATCGCGCCGAGGTGCTCACTGCGATCGCGAACGCCATGCTGCTGCTGGCGGTCGCCGGCTGGATCCTGTTCGAGGCGATCGACCGCATCGGCCGGCCGCCGAGCGTGCCGGGGCTGCCGCTGATCGTCGTCGCGGTGGCCGGGTTGGCCGTCAACGTGTTCGTGATGCTGATGTTGCGCGGGGATTCGAAGGACTCGCTGGCCGTGCGCGGCGCCTATATGGAGGTGCTCGCCGACGCGGTCGGCAACGTCGGCGTGCTGATCGCCGGTGCCGTCACCGTGCTGACCGGCTGGGGTTACGCGGACATCATCGTCGGTGTCGCGATCTCGATCTGGGTGGTGCCGCGGGCGATGTCGCTGGCCATGGCCGCGCTGCGGATCCTGACCCAGGCGTCGCCGTCGGACATCGACGTGCGCGCGGTCGAGCAGGAACTGCGGGCGGTCGAGGGTGTGGCCGACGTGCACGACCTGCACGTGTGGACGCTGACCACCGGCATGGACGTGGCGACCGCGCACATCTCCAGCGACGCCGACCCCGCCCGCGTGTTGCGCGGTGCGCAGGCGGTGCTGTCCGCGCACGGTCTCGAACACTCGACGATCCAGGTCGAGCCGTGCTCGACACGCGCCGACTGTGCGGAGACCATCACCTGGTAGCCGGCACCCGGCGGGAGGTCACCGCCAGAACTCGCGAACCCCCTGGCCCGGCCGCCAGGATCGGATGCGCATGCGGTCGGGGTCGTGCAGGACCTCGGTGAGCACCACCTGGTCGAGGTCCAGCGTGAAGTAGTGACAGGGCAGCAGCTCGGGCGGCAGCGCCGCGCACGCCTCGTCCAGTTCCGCTCCGGTCAGCTCTGCGGCGCGGCCGGAAAGCTTCGCGTCGCCGCCGACCATGGTGTGTTCACCGGGGTTGGCGTGCACGGCGAAGCGTGGATCGCGCTGCAGGTCGAGGGCTTTGCGTGCGCCGAACATCGAGCCCAGCCGCATCTCGTCGCCGGCGAACTCGACCTCGGTGCCGCTGACCCGGGGCGACCCGTCCGTGCGCAGCGTCGCGAGGACATGGTGGCGGTGCGCCTCGAACCTCGCGCGGACCGCCGCAGCGAGGTCGGGTGCTTGTTGCTCGAACTCGCTCCAATCGGCCATGTCGCGACCATGCCACGGGTCACCGACATCCGCGGCGGAGGGCGGGTGTTACATGCAACCCGCGGATACGGGGAAAATTCTGCGAGTGGCCTGTGGAATCCCACATCATTAGACGCCAGTCTAGACATAACGGTCAGGTCTCGGTGTAATTGTCCGATGCAGGTGCGCCTTCCGTTTGACAGTCGCCGAACCCAACTCGTGCGCGCCGCGCTCGAGCGCGCCGAGAAAGACGGCATCGACGCGGTGACCATCCGTCGTGTCGCCGACGACGCAGGCGTGTCGGTCGGCATGGTGCACTACTGCTTCGAGAACAAAGAAGACCTGATGTCGGCGATGATCGAGACGAACATCGACGAACTCGCCGCGGGGTTGCGGATGGCCTTCGCGTACGCCGCCACGGTCGGCGAGGAGGCCACGGCTGGGACGACGGGGCCGGTGGCGCTGTCGGCGCAACTGCAGGCCGGGCTGCGCACGATGTGGCAGTTGATCGAGCTCACGCCGTCCCGGCAGCGGCTGGCCTACGAGACGATCTGCTTCTCGCTGCGCCGGCAGGACGACCCGACCAACCCGTCGGCCCGATTGGCGAAGGTGCACAAGGAGCTCGCGCTCGCCGCGGCCGCGGAATTCCTGAGTGTCTGCGCGGAACAGACCGGCACCGAGTGGACGGTCACGGTCGAGCGGGTGGCACGCCTGTGCCTGTCGCTGCTCGACGGGGTGGTCATGCACTGGCTCGTCACGCGCGACACCGAGGCTGCCTGGGAGGACATCGACCAGATCATCGAGATGGTGGTCCAGCAGGCCCGCTGAGTGCTGTTCGAGGTGCTCAGGACCCGGCGATGCACCGCCCCGCACCCACGCGGGCGTCGTCGATCATATGTGGACCCAGAACCGCATCAGCAGGTAGCCGAAGGCGGAGAACACCCGCGGGACGCCGGACAACTCGAACAGCCAGTAGATGAGGTTGAAGAACGCGGTGTTCAGCACCGGCAGGGTCAGCAGCGCGAACACCGCGAGCATCCCGAACGGCGCCACCTGTGCCAGTGACCGGCGGGTGTTCGCGCTCAGGTGCGGTTCGAGCAGCGCGTATCCGTCGAGTCCGGGGATCGGCAGCAGGTTCAGGACCGTCGCCATCACCTGCAGGAACGCCAGGAAACTCAGGCCGTACCAGAAGTAGCGGTGGCTGCTGTCGACGCCGAGGGTGCGCACGGCGGCGAGCAGCACGATCGCGCACACCAGATTGGTCAGCGGGCCGGCGAGCGCGATCCGGCGCCGGATCTTCGGCGGGAAGCGGTTCGTGTCGAGGTAGACCGCGCCGCCGGGCAGACCGATGCCGCCGAGCGCGATGAAGATCAGCGGCAGCACCACCGACAACACCGGATGGCTGTACTTGAGCGGGTTGAGCGTCAGGTACCCGCGGGCCTCGACCTCGCGGTCGCCGGCGCGGTACGCGGTGTAGGCGTGGGCGAACTCGTGCAGGCACAGGCTGACCACCCAGCCGCCGACGACCAGGATGAACACACCGATCCGTCCGGTGGTGAGGTTCTGGTCGGACGTCCACGCGACGACGCCGCCGACGACGGTGAGCACCACCAGTGCGAGGAACACCGGGCTGGGCAGGACACGGGGCCCGCGGGCGCGGGAGATCGGTATGGCCATGGCCGGTTCAGCGTAGTCGGACGGCAGGTTCGCGAGCCGAACCACAGCGTCGGGACGAGCCGGGCAGGTGGCGGAGAAGCTCTGGCAGGCCGTGCTCAGACAGGTAACCGGGCCGCGGGGTCTGGTCCGCGGCCCGGTCGTCTGTGCCCCCCTCGAGTCCCGGCCGGGCCGTCGCTGTCGGCCCTGGCCGGGGTACGGGTGGTGACCGGCGGGCAGGTCCGGTGGCCACCCGGCCCCCTCTCCTCGACTGGCCTTCGCGCCCACTCCTCCCCTGAGGAACGACCACGAATGTCGACAGCGGGTGAGCGGCCTGGGCCGTGTTCGCCGTCGACACCCATAGTAGGAGCCGATCTTGGCGGACACATGCGTAGTGGACTACGCGGATTCGCGGACCGGAGGTCAGTGGACCAGGGGTCAGCAGACCAGAGGTCAGCGGACCAGCAGCCAATCCTGGACGTGCCGGTAGAAGGTCGAGCGGGTCAGCTCCCGAGTCTCGGACACGCCGTCGCGGACCAGGTGGGCGGCGACCGCCCCGGTCTGCGCGGCGCGACCGCTGAACCAGCGCCGGCGCAGGCCGCCGAGCCGGGCCGCCCGCAGTCCCGGTTCCTGCGGCGTGGGCCGGATCTCGACACCGCGGCAGTTCCCGCTGAACAGGACGTGGTCGTCGACGTAGGTCTCGCCGGTCAACTCGGCCCCTCCCGGTCCGGTCAGGGTCGCCGAACCGATCAGCGCCGCGCCGAGGTCGTCGCGCATCAGCGGGAGCGCGGTCGCCGCGCCGTCCAGGGCCCGCCGGGCGGCTCTTGACCCGGTCGGAAGGCGGTAGGCGCGGGTCGCGGGGGACTTCTCCGCACTGACGTAGGCGAGTTCGACGTCGAGTCGTTCGGTGCGCATCAGACGGGTCAGTGCGGCGGCCAGCGCCGCGTCCTGACCGACGACCACGAGCCGTCGGCACCCGTCGAGTGAGGCGTCGATCTGGGTCTGGGTGGGGATCTCGCCGACCTGCGACGACGGCAGCGCGGACAACTCCGGCGGGGTCGATCCGATCCCACAAACCAGGACGAAGGTGGTCACGAGCCGCTCCTGCACTAGGGTTGTTCCCCGGTTGCTGCATGTATTCGGCAGATATTTTGCCAGGGCGAACCCCGCCCCCGTGCCGGCAACCCGGCTCAGCCAGCCGGATGCACAGGGAGTGAGGCACAAATGTCGGCGATCGTCCTGATCGGAGCCCAGTGGGGCGACGAGGGTAAGGGCAAGGCGACCGATCTCTTGGGCGGTCGAGCGCAGTGGGTGGTGCGATACCAAGGCGGCAACAACGCTGGGCACACCGTCGTGCTGCCCAGCGGTGAGAACTTCGCGCTGCACCTGATCCCGTCCGGCATCCTCACGCCGGGCGTGAAGAACGTGATCGGCAACGGCGTCGTGGTCGATCCGGGCGTGCTGCTCGACGAGCTGGCCGGGCTGGAAGAGCGCGGCGTGGACACCTCGTCGCTGCTGCTCAGCGCCGATGCGCACCTGCTGATGCCGTACCACGTGGCCATCGACAAGGTGACCGAGCGCTTCCTGGGCAACAGCAAGATCGGCACCACCGGACGTGGCATCGGCCCGTGCTACCAGGACAAGATCGCCCGCGTCGGCGTCCGTGTCGCCGACGTGCTGGACGAGAAGATCCTCACGCACAAGGTCGAGGCGGCGCTGGAGATCAAGAACCAGATCCTGTCGAAGATCTACAACCGGCGCGCGCTGGATCCGCAGCAGGTGGTCGACGAGGTGCTCGGCCAGGCGGAGCGGTTCAAGCACCGCATCGCCGACACCCGCCTCGAGCTCAACCAGGCGCTCGAGCGCGGCGAGACCGTGCTGCTGGAGGGGTCGCAGGGCACCCTGCTCGACGTCGACCACGGCACCTACCCGTTCGTGACCTCGTCGAACCCGACCGCGGGCGGCGCGGCCGTCGGCTCCGGCATCGGCCCCACGAAGATCACCACCGTGCTGGGCATCCTCAAGGCCTACACGACCCGAGTCGGCTCGGGCCCGTTCCCGACCGAGTTGTTCGACGAGTCCGGCGAGTACCTGGCCAAGACCGGTGGCGAGGTCGGCGTGACCACCGGCCGCGCGCGCCGCTGCGGCTGGTTCGACGCGGTGATCGCGCGCTACGCCACCCGCGTCAACGGCATCACCGACTACTTCCTGACTAAGCTCGACGTGCTGTCGGGCCTGGACACCGTGCCGATCTGCGTGGCCTACGAGGTCGACGGCGTGCGCACCGACGACATGCCGATGACGCAGACCGACATCCACCACGCCAAGCCGATCTACGAGCAGATGCCGGGCTGGGCGGAGGACATCTCGTCGGCCCGTACGTTCGAGGAGCTGCCGGTCAACGCGCAGAACTACGTGCTGCGCATCGAGGAGCTCGCCGGCGCGTACGTGTCGTGCATCGGCGTCGGCCCGGGCCGCGACGAGACGATCGTGCGACGGGAAGTGCTGCGGTAACGGGGCGTGCTGCGGTAAGGGCTCGCACCTCACCCGCGCCCGCGCGACTTCGCATACCGCGGCAACACTTCGCATGGGCCCGGGCCTGTGCGAAGTACACCGTCGCCATGCGAGGTCGCGCTCTTCGTCGCGCGACCGAGCGCCTGGTAGTCCGCTGCGCCTGGTTCCCTCGCCGACCCCGCGGCCGAGTGCGTAGTCCACTACGCATGACGCCGGAGTGCGCCGGCGCGCACCATGGGTGACGAGGACTCGTCGGGCGCGTGCCGCGGCCGGCGGAGAGGAGTCCATGGACACGCCGCGCATCCATCTCCTGGAAATCTTGGCCCGCCTCGATCCCCGGATGTGGGATGTCGCGCGGGAGGGCGCTCGCCCGTGTGAGATCAAGGGGCCGTGCGCGGACAGCTGGGCCCGGCTGGGGGCACTGGTCGGGCGAGAGGTCGCGGCGCGCGCGGTCGCCGAGGAGGCGGCGCGGCACAGCGGGCGCGAGACACTCGAGTCGAGCGTGATCCGGTGGTGCGAGGGCGGCGGGGGGATTCGCGCCCGACTGCCGGACTGTTGCGTCTCGGGGGCCTGCCTGGTCTCGTCGCCGTCGGTGGCCGACCTGCTCGACGGCGCGGATCCGCAGCCGTGGCACGAGCGGTCGATGTACGCCGCGGGCGCGCTGACGATCGCCGGCTATGCCTCGCGGCTCGCCGAGGGGTCCCTGCGCAGCGCGATGCTCGACGCGGCCGACCGGTTGTGCCTGGCCGCGACCGAGCCGAGTCCGGGGCCGCCGCCGGGTTGACCTGTCCCACCCACCGCGCGCCCGGCCACCTGCGCCGGAGCGTCGATTCGTGCGAAGGCGACGGCGGGAGCCCGGCCCGGACCTAGAATCGTGATCATGGTCGATCGGTGGCCGACCGTGGGCCGAGCGGCGCAATTCGAGCAGGTCAGCGCCATTCTCGACGCCACGGATGGGCCGTGCGGGGTGGTGCTGGCCGGCGCCGCCGGGGTGGGGAAGACGACCCTGGCGCGTGCCGTGGTGCAGGCGTGGACGGGACGGTCCGCGTGGGTCGCCGGGACGGCTTCGGCGGGCTCGGTCCCGCTCGGCGCCTTCGCGCATCTCGTCGAGCCGCCGCCGGGGCTCGAACCGGCCGCGGTGCTGCGCGCGGCGCGCACCGCTCTGGTCGGGGGCGGGCCGATGGCGATCGGCGTCGATGATGCGCACCTGCTGGACCGGCTGTCCGCCACCCTGTTGCACCAACTGGCCGCGACCCGGTCGGTGCGCCTGGTGGCGACGGTCCCGTGGAGTGCGACGGCCCCGGACGCGGTCACCGCGCTGTGGAAGGACCAGTTGCTCACAAGGATCGACCTCGCCCCGTTCGATGCCGGGCAGACCCGACAGTTGCTCGAGGCGGTCCTCGGCGGCGACCTCGAGGACATCACGGTGGACCGGATCCACCGGCTTGCCGGCGGCAATCCGCTCTACCTGCGCCAGCTGATCGAGGGCGCGCTGCGGGCCGGGCGGCTGGCTGAGGTGGGCGGCGTCTGGCAGTTACGCGGGCAACCGGTGATCACGCCGCAACTCGGCGCGCTGGTCGGCGGTCGACTCGACGCCCTGACCGCGCCGCAGCGGCGGGTCGTGGACCTGGTCGCCCTGCACGACCCCCTTCCGCTGCCGGCGGCCGTCGCGCTGGCCGGGCGGGAAGCGGTCGAGGCGGTCGAACGTGCGGATCTCGTGGCGTTGCGGGCGGGCGCGGGCGGGCCGGTGGTGGCGCCGGCGCACCCGATGTACGGCGAGGTGGCGCGCGCACGGCTCGGGGCGGCCGCGGCCCGTCGCCTGCGCGGAGAGCTGGTGGGACGGCTGGCCGCCGCCGGCTCGACGCGTGTCAGCGACCGACTGCAATTGGCGGCGTTGGCGCTCGACAGCGACACGCCGCCGCACACCGACGAGATGCTGTCGGCGGCACGGGACGCCCTGCGGCTGGGCGAGCTGGAACTCGCCGAGCGTCTCGCCCGCGCCGCCATGGACGCGGACGCCGGATTCGAAGCCGTTCCACTGCTGGCGAATTCGTTGGTCTGGCAAGGGCGGGCGGATGAGGCTGAGCAGCTGCTCGCCGCGGTCGACTGGGAATCGCTGCCCGAGAACCAGCGTGTCGCGTGGCTGCTGCCGCGCGTCGGCAACCTCTTCTGGATGCTCGGCCGGGTGGGCGAGGCGGACGCCATCCTCAACCAGGTACGCGCCACCCTCACGTCCGGATCCGCCATCGACGTGACACGGGCGGTGTCGTCGATGTTCGTGCTGCACACCGGCGCTCCGGTCCGCGCGATCGAGCTGGCGGGTGAGGTGCTCGACTCGCAGAGCGGCCGGACCGCGCGGCTGTGGGCGCTCGTCGGCCTGGTGCTGGCCGGCGCTCGCACCGGACACTTCGAGGAGGTGGACGCTGTGGCACGCAACGGGATCGAGCAGGTGATCGGCTCCGACTACGGCTACATCCGCCTCGGCGTGGCGCGGGCGCAGATCCTCACCCGGATCATGCGGTTCGATCTGCCCGGCGCCGAACGGCTCGCGCGCGACATCGTCGAGGGCGCCGAGCAGCAGCAGCCGGCACGGGCACTCGGTGGCGTCCAGTTGGGCCTGGTCGCGATGCGGCACGGGAAGCTGGATCTGGCATTGGACGAGTTGCGCCAGTCTGCCGCGGCACTGGCAGGGGCCGGCTTCTCGTGGGAATTCGAGGCGACGGTCGGACTGTGCCAGGCCTACGCGGCGACCGGCCGGGTCGATGAGGCCGAACGCGCGCTCGCCCGCGCCCGCGAGTTGGAGGGGGAGAGCACGCAGTTGTTCGCGCCGGAACTGGCGGTGGCGCAGGCGTGGGTGTACGCGGCGCGCGGCAACGTGGCGGCCGCGGTCGAGGCAGCCCGCGGGGCGGCGGAGGTCGCGGATCGGGCGGGGCAGCGGGCGGTGGCGGTGCTGGCGGCGCATCTGGCGGTGCGGTTCGGCGACCGCGCCGCCGCGGGGAGGCTGGCGCGGCTGGCTGCCGGACTGGACGTCGAGTACGCGCGGCTCGTCGTCGCCCATGCCCGCGCCGTCGAGGCTTCCGATGCCGCTGCGCTGGAGTCGATCTCGCGGACGATGGAGTCCGGTGGCGCGTTGCTCGAGGCGGCCGAGACCGCCGCTCGGGCGGCGGTGATCCACCGGCGTGCCGGCCGGCATCGCCGTGAGTGGGCAGCGGCTGCGCGGGCGCGGGCGTTGACCGATCGGTGCGGGGGTGCGAACACCCCGGCGTTGGTCGAGGCGCAGCACCCGTTGCCGCTGACGGCGCGGGAGTTGGAGATCGCCTCGATGGTGGCCCGGGGCATGTCGAACCGTGAGATCGCCGACCGACTGGTGGTGTCTGTGCGCACCGTGGAGGGGCACATCTACCACTCGTGCACCAAGTTGGACGTGGCGGATCGGGCGGAACTCGCCCAGGCCTTCATCGCCCAGTGAGAGGAGCACCAGCCCGAGACAGTCCAGTTGGTATCAACTGGACTGCTTGTCAGTGGCTCCTCCAGAGCGGTGATCCTGTCGGTCGCGCTCCACAAAGATTCCTGCCAACGGCGCCGCGGGCCGGAACTGGTCCAGGTGGAAGGGTCGGTCGCCGTTGATTCGTCGGCCTATCAAAGCCAGCGAAGCGGTCGCGGACGCGACGACGAGGAGTACCAGCAATCCGATCATGCGACCAGTGTTCCGCGAAGTGGCCTTGTCAAAAATAGCCAGTTTCGGGACTCTGGACCGCATGGTGGCGAGAGTGGTCGGCGCGACGAACCTGACGAGGTACCTGGGCGACTGGCGCGCATCGGGCGCGGGTCGGGGCGCAGACCCCGCGTACCGGCTGCTCGCCGACGCCGTGCGGATGTTGATCAACGACGGCCGGATACCCACCGGCGTCGGCCTGCCGAGCGAACGTGACCTCTCCGCGGCGCTGGGGGTCAGCCGCACCACGGTGACCGCCGCCTACGCGATGCTGCGCGAAGCCGGATACCTGCAGAGCAGGCAGGGGTCGAGGAGCACTGTCGCGCTGCCCGCGTCGATCTCCTCGAACGGCCTGATGATGCACGACTCGCAGGACTCGGTGATCGACCTGAGCTACGCCGCCATGGACGGTCAGGACACGGCGGTGTGCGAGGCGTATGCGGAGGCGGTGCGTGCCCTGCCGTCCTACCTTGCCACCCATGGCATGAGCCCGGCGGGACTGTCGGTGCTGCGCGAGGCGGTCGCCGCACGGTACCGGCAACGCGGGGTGCCGACTGCTGCGGAGCAGATCATGGTGACCTCCGGTGCGCAGCAGGCATTTCGGTTGATCCTGCAGTTGCTCGCGATGCCGGGCGAACGGGTGCTCGTCGAGCAGCCCAGCTACCCGAACGCCATCGAGGCGATCCGCCGCAGCGGGCTCCTGCCGGTGCCGATGCGGGCAGGGGTCGGTGGGTGGGATCTCGACGCGCTCGGGGCCGCCGCCCGACAGTCGGATGCGCGCCTGGCGTATCTCATTCCGGACTTCCAGAACCCGACGGGTGCGTGCCTGGGCGCGTCGGACCGCCACGCGCTGGTCGAGCTGGCCGGCCGGACGCGCATGACGTTGGTGATCGACGAGACCATGGTCGAGATGGGACTCGATCACGGTGCGCCGGAACCCGTTGCGGCCCACGCCCACGGCTTGTCGCGGGCGGAGGTCATCACCGTCGGGTCCGCCTCCAAGTCGTTCTGGGGTGGCCTGCGGATCGGCTGGATCCGGGCGGACGCCGGTGTCATCACACGCCTGCTCGGCGCCCGGATGGCCATGGATCTGGGCACCGCCGTCGTCGACCAACTGGCGGCCGCGCACCTGGTCTCCGGCCCGCAGGAGCCGCTCGACCGGCGTCGCGACCGGTTGCGGGCCCGGCGCCGTGCGCTGCTGGACGCGCTCGGCGAGCACCTGCCGGGGTGGGAATGCGATCCCGGTCCGGGCGGCATGTCGCTGTGGGTCCGGCTGCCCGAGCCGGTCTCCTCGAAGCTCGCGGCGACCGCGGGGCGGTTCGGGGTCCGGCTCGCGGCGGGACCGCGCTTCGGCGTGGAGGGTGCGCTCGAGCGGTTCATCCGATTGCCCTATACCCGTGAGGAATCCGAACTGCGGGAGGCGGTGCCGTCGATCGCCGAGGCGTACCGTGCCCTCGGTGCCGACGCCGGAACGGAACCGCCTTCCGCGCTCGTCGTGTGACGGTCACTGCCCCCGGTCGCGGCGTCGGATGGTTCAGTCGCGGTCCAGCATCGCCTCTTCCAGATCGAGATCGTGCTGCACGCGCTTGAGCACCTCGTCGTCGATTCGGCCCGCGTCGCGTTCGGACACATAGACGACGCGCTCGGCGCCGAGCATCTCGCGCCGCAAGTTCCGGAACGCCTCCGACGGCGCCTCACCGAGTTCGTCGCCACCTCTGCCGAGCCGCTCCCACGCCTCGTTCTTGCGATGTTCTGCCCAGTGCCGCAAGAACTCCGCCGCGCGGACGCGACTGTCGTCCGGCGGCGTCTCGGCGACGATCTCGTCGAGGCGGGTGATGGCCGCCTGACCCGCGCGCTGCCTGGCCGCGGCCTCGGCGACCGCGTCGATCTTCGCCTCGTCGCTGCGGATGCCCAGGCGGCGGATCAGCCACGGCAGGGTCAGCCCGTGCAGCAGCAGTGTTCCCACCACGACGAAGAACGTCAGGAACATGATCTGGTCCCGTCCCGGGAACGGCGCGCCGCCCTGCACGGTCAGCGGGACCGCCGCGGCGGCCGCCAGCGAGACGACGCCGCGCATGCCTGCCCATGACACCACCAGTGCGGCCCGCGCGGAGGTCGGCGCCGACCGCCGGTCGAACCACACCCGCGGGGCGAGCGCGGCGCCCATCACCACGGCCATGCGCACCGCGATCACGGTGACCACCAGTACGATCCCGACGCCGATCAGCAGCCAGACGTTCTCCTCGTGGCGCAGGGACTCGACGATGCCGCGCAGTTGCAGACCGATCAGCAGGAACACGACCGACTCGAGCACGATGTCGGCGGCGCGCCAGACCGCGGTGTCCTGCAACCGGGTGGCGTAGCCCGCGCCGGTGAACCGCTGTCCGATCAGCAGTCCCGCGACGACCACCGCCAGCACCCCGGACCCGTGCAGCTCCTCGGCGGCCAGGTAGGCCCCGAACGGCACCACCAGTCCCATCGCGCTCTCGAGCACCGGATCGTCGAGCCGGGTACGCAAACGGTCGACGACGTAGCCGATGACCAGACCGACGGCGCAGCCCACCACGACCGCGACCGCGAACGTCCACAACCCCTGGAGCACCGATGCGCCGACGCCGATCGCCGCGGCGACCGCCACCTTGTAGCTGGTCAGCGCGGTGGCGTCGTTGAGCAGGCTCTCGCCGCTGAGCAGCGTCATCAGGCGCCGGGGCAGCCCCAGCTTCTGGCCGACCGCGGTGGCCGACACCGCGTCCGGGGGTGCGACCACCGCGCCGAGCACCAGCGCCGACGTGAGCGGCAGATCCGGCACCAGCAGGTGCGCCACGACGCCGACCGCGACGGTCGTGATCAGCGGCAGCGCCACCGCCAGCAGGCCCACCGACCGCATGTTCTGCCGCAACCCGATGACCGAACTGCCCATCGAGGCCGAGAACAGCAGCGGCGGCAGCACCACGAACAGCACGACGTCGGGGTCCAGGCGGACATCGGTCAGCCCCGGTATCGCCGCCGCCACCAGCCCGACCAGCACCAGCAGCAGCGGGGCCGGCAGATCCTTGCGCCGCGCGATGCCGGCGACCAGCAGGGCGACGACGGCAACCAGCAACAGTGCGCCATTCACGGGTGACTCCTTCCGCCTCCGACATACTGAATCACGAGTGCGGGAGAGAGGAGAGTGCGCGTGGTGCTCTGGCGAAGACGTGACAGGACGCGGTCGGACGCGCCGGAGGAGGCGTGCACGCACCTGGCGGCCGCCGCAGCCGCGGACGATCCCGCGCCGCTGACACCCGACGGATGCCAGGAATGCCTGCGGCTCGGCGAGCAGGCCTGGGCGCACCTGCGGATGTGCCTGACCTGCGGCCACATCGGTTGCTGCGACTCGAGCCCACACCGGCATGCGACCGCGCACCATCACGCGACCGGACATCCGGTGATGCGCAGCTTCGAGCCGGGCGAGTCGTGGCGCTGGTGCTACGTCGACGAGGTTGTAGGCTGACCGCACCGGGCACGCACGTGCGATCCGTTCAGACGCGATACCACTGACGCGCGTTGTGGCACAGCACCGCCGGCAGGTCGGCGCCGACCGCGTCGGCGAGCTGATCGAGGTCGGCGTAGCGGAACGGCCGCGGCGCGCGGGTGCCCGGCAGGTCGGTGCCGAACATCAGCGCGTCGGGGCTGACCGTGTGGATCGTGCGCAGCGCCTCGGCCACGTCGACCTCCACCCGGCCGAAGCCGCTCGCCTTCACCCGCACGCCCCAGTCGACCGCCGAGAGCAGGTGGAACAGCCCGTCGTCGGACAGCCCGAGATGATCGATGCACACCTGCGGCAGCTTCGCGAGGGTCGCCGCCAGTTCGGGCAGATCCGCCGAGTTCAGGTAGAACTCCGCGTGCCAGCCGGCGACGTCGTGGGCCTGCATCGCCTGGCGTTCGACCAGCGCCAGGTCCGGGTTCCCCCGCACCAGGTTGAACCGGACCCCGCGCACTCCCGCCCGGTCCAGTTCCGTGATGTCCTTGTCGGACGCGTCGGCCGGTAGCGTCGCCACCCCGACCCACCCCGGCCCCAGTTCGGCCAGGGCGGTCCGCAGATACCCCGGATCGGTGCCCTGGAACGAGCCGGACACCACCGCGCCGCCGGTGATGCCGAGCCCGGCGGTGCGGGCGCGGTAGTCGGCGATCGTGAACGGATCGGGCAGGTAGCCGTGATCGGCGATCAGCGGGAACCGCGGATCGATGATGTGGCAGTGCGCGTCGAAGATTTCGGACACCGCGCCATCCTGCCACCGCGGCGCCCGGAACGGTCAGTGCAACCCGCAGGCCCGGTATCCGCCGGCGGCGAAGACCGCGGCACTGCAGTAGGCGGCACGCGGATAGTAGGGACCCATGGTGACGGCCGGATCGGTGTGATCGTCCTGCGAGGCCTGGATGGACTGGGGATAGAAGGCCGGCGCCGGCAGCATGTACCGGAGGAACAGCACCTTCTTGGCAACTGTGGTTGAGCCCCAAGGTATTACGGTGACCGTGGGCGCGACCGTTGCGGGTGTGTCCGCCGGTGCGGCGACCACGTAGGTGTAGTAGCCGTCGGCGTCGAGCCGGGTCTGGAAGTCCGACGCGCAGGCGACGACCGGGTACGGCGAGACCAGATCGTTCTGGCACATCGACCAGTACCGCAACTGCCGCCCCGGGGCGGTCACCGGTTGGCCCGCGCGGGTGTCCGGAAACGACGGGGACTTGCCGCGGACGACGACGATGCGGCCGGGCTGGTAGGTCAGCCCCGCGCCGATGTACTTGTTGTCCCCGTTGGGGAACAGGCCGGAGGTGCTGGCCGGGTTCACGAACGTCGCCTCGGGCACGTTGCCGGGGAACGCCCCCGAGGCGGCCTTGGCGATGACGTTCTCGAAGCCGGCGGTGGCGGCGTCGGCGATCGGGCCGGTGTAGGCGGCGGGATCGAAGACCGCGCCGCACGGCTGCATCGGCAGTGCCGCGCCGCTGCCGATCTTCGCGGTGACCTCGGGCAGCGGCACACCGCCGGGCGCCGAGTTCGGGTTGTCGGGCACGTAGACCCGGATGATGAGGAACCCGATCGGCGCCGAACCGGCTGCCGCGGGCAGCCCGCGGATCTGGTTGCGCGCGTGGTCCGCCGCCCCGGGCACGACTGTCGCGTGCCAGCTCCGGTTCGTCGGCGTGGGAGCGGCCGCGCCGGCGTTGCCGAACGGGTTGGCACTGCCCGGATCGGGCACGATCTGGTTGTCGCGCAACGTGTCGACGGTGTTGAAGTCGGTGCCGTAGGTGTTCAGCGAGAAATACCGCGCGGCCGGATAGGTGCCCGACAGTTCCAGCGTGGTGTTCGGCCCCAGCGCGTAGGGGAGCACCCAATAGGTCGCGTTGGCGTCGGGGAAGGCCACGTTGAGCACCGTGCTGTTCGACATGTAGCGCCAGGCGCACAGTGGCGAAGGTGTGGGTGCGGCAGTGGGTACGGCGGTGGCGGTCGGCGGTGCCGCACCGGCCAGGCCCAGGCACACCAGCGCGAGGGTGCAGAGAAAGACTCGCAATCGAGCTGCTGCAGCGTGCATGACGCACTCCGTCCACTCTGTAGTGGACGGTACGGGAACCGCGTCAGCCGTGGCCGGGTTTTCGGCAGCTCGCCGGCGGGGCAACTGCCGAGTGTCGCCACGTGAAACGGCCGCGTCCGCCGACCCGGGGGATCGGCGGACGCGGCCGTTTCACGACTGTGTAGGTCAGGACTCCTGCGAGGCGCGCAGCATGTCCTCACGCTCGACGACCTTGACGCGCTCGCGGCCCTGCGGCTCGCCGAGGGCGCGCTCGTGGGCGTCGAGGCGGTACCAGCCGTCCCAGGTGGTGTATGGGTGCTGACGGCCGTCGAGGAGTTCGGTGATCGCCTCGAGGCGCGGATCCTGCGGCTGCGGCAGTGCGCCCTTGTTGAAGTCCTCGAGCAGGTTCGCGACGGTCTCGTTGGCGTCGCCCTTGGTGTGCCCGATCAGGCCGACCGGACCGCGCTTGATCCACCCGGTGACGTAGGTGCCGGTGAGGTAATGCGGACCCTCGGCTGCATCTTCGTCGTCGGCGAGCACCCGGCCGGCCTCGTTCGGGATGGTGCCGGCCTGCTCGTCGAACGGCAGCTTGGCGATGTTCTCGGACAGGTACCCGACCGCGCGGTACACGGACTGCACGTCCCACTCGTTGAACTTGCCGGTGCCGCGGACGTTGCCGGTGCCGTCCAGCTCGGTGCGCTCGGTACGCAGGCCCACGACCTTGCCGTCCTCGCCGAGGACCTCGACGGGGCTCTCGAAGAAGTGCAGGTACAGCTTGTGCGGGCGATCGCCGGCGTCGCGGATCGCGTAGTCCTGGATGATGTTGGCGACCTGGTCGCAGATCTTCGAGTTGCGGCGCGCCGCCTCGGAGGCCTCGTCGTAGTCGATGTCCTCGGGGTCGACGATGACCTCGATGGTCTTGGAGTGGTCGAGCTCCTTGAGCTCGAGCGGGGTGAACTTGGCCTGCGCGGGGCCGCGGCGCCCGAACACGTGCACCTCGAGGGCCTTGTTCTGCTTGAGACCCTCGTAGACATTCGCGGGGATCTCGGTGGGCAGCAGCTCGTCGCCGGTCTTGGCGAGCACGCGGGCGACGTCGAGCGCGACGTTGCCGACCCCGAGGACCGCGACCTTCTCGGCCTCCAGCGGCCAGGTGCGCGGGACGTCGGGGTGGCCGTCGTACCAGGACACGAAGTCGGCGGCGCCGTAGCTGCCGTCCAGGTCGATGCCCGGGATGTTCAGCGCGCGGTCGGCGTTGGCGCCGGTCGAGAAGATCACCGCGTCGTACATCGACCGCAGGTCATCGAGGGTGATGTCCGTGCCGTAGTCGATGTTGCCGAGCAGGCGGACCTGAGGCTTGTCGAGCACCTTGTGCAGGGCGGCGATGATCCCCTTGATACGCGGGTGGTCGGGGGCGACGCCGTAGCGGATCAGGCCGAAGGGCGCCGGCATCCGCTCGAACAGGTCGATGCTGATCCCCGGATCCTTTGCGGTGTCCGATTTCATCAGGGAATCGGCGGCATAGATGCCCGCCGGCCCTGCACCCACGATGGCAACACGCAATGGACGATTCACGATTTACCTTTTCGACTGCGGACTTCGACACCTCAGTTTAGAACAGAGCACCGCCCCGCCCGGTCCTGGAGCGCCCCCGCAGGCGGTTGCCGGGGGACGACCTTGCCGGATGTGGAACCCTTGGACTATGAGCGTTGAGGGAAATGCAGGCAACCCGGACCGCGCGTCGGGTGCCCCGGTGGGCGCCGCCGCCGCTGTGGATGGCTACGCGGGTGACCTGACTCCCGAGCAGTCGTGGGAGCTGCTGCGCACCGACCCGACCGCCGTGCTCGTCGATGTGCGCACCGACGCCGAGTGGCGCTACGTGGGCGTTCCCGACCTGGCCTCGCTGGGCCGCCGGACGCTGTTCGCTGAATGGGTGAGTTACCCGGCGGGGCAAGCGAATTCGCGTTTCGTCGAGCAGCTGCGCGAGCAGGGTGTCACCGCTGATCATCCGGTGGTGTTCCTGTGCCGGTCCGGTCAGCGTTCGATCGCCGCGGCCCGCGCCGCCACCGCCGCCGGGATGGGGCCCTCGTACAACGTGCTCGAGGGATTCGAGGGCGGACTGGACGGGCAGGGTCACCGCGGGTCGACCGGCTGGCGTGCCCGTGGCCTGCCCTGGCAGCAGTCCTAGCCGGCCACGGCGCCGCTCGACGCTGCGCCCGGCCCCAGTGGGCCACCCCTGTCGAATAAAAATCACCCTGATTCTTAATGCTCGCTTGGAGGAAGAAAGATGAGCCAACTCCCGGAGAACGTGCGGCCCGAGACCCTCGGGGTGCGCGGCGGCCTGATGCGGTCGAACTTCGAGGAGACCGCGGAGGCGCTGTACCTGACCTCGGGTTATGTCTACGAGAGCGCGGAGGCGGCCGAGGCCGCGTTCGTCGGTCCGGGTGAGCGGTTCGTCTACTCCCGCTACGGCAACCCGACCGTCGAGATGTTCCAGGAACGCCTACGCCTGATGGACGGCGCCGAGGCCTGCTTCGCGACCGCGAGCGGCATGTCCGCGGTGTTCACGGCGCTGGCGGCGCTGTGCGGTCAGGGCGACCGCCTGGTGGCCTCGCGCAGCCTGTTCGGCTCGTGCTTTGTGATCTGCAACGAGCTGCTCCCGCGCTGGGGCGTCGAGACGGAGTTCGTCGACGGGCCGGACCTCGAGCAGTGGGAGCGGGCGCTGTCGAAGCCGACCACCGCGGTCTTCTTCGAAACCCCGTCGAACCCGATGCAGGAACTCGTCGACGTGCGCCGGGTCTCGGAGATGGCGCACGCCGCCGGCGCGAAGGTCGTTCTCGACAACGTCTTCGCCACCCCGCTGTTGCAGCGCGGATTCGATCTGGGTGCCGACATCACCGTCTACTCGGGGACGAAGCACATCGACGGCCAGGGCCGGGTGCTCGGCGGCGCGATCCTGGGCTCCAAGGAGTACATCGACGGCCCGGTCAAGCAACTGATCCGGCACACCGGCCCCTCGATGAGCGCCTTCAACGCGTGGACACTGGTCAAGGGGCTCGAGACCATGGGCATGCGGGTCGAGAAGATGACCGAGAACGCGCTCAAGATCGCCGAACTGCTCGACACCCACCCGTCCGTGAGCTGGGTGAAGTACCCGTTCCTCAAGTCGCACCCGCAGTACGACCTGGCTCGTAGCCAGATGTCCGGCGGCGGCTCGGTGATCACCTTCGAGCTCAAGGCCCCCGAGGGGCAGGCCAAGGCGCGCGCGTTCGAGTTCATCAACAAGCTGCGTATCTTCGACATCTCCAACAACCTCGGCGATGCGAAGTCGATGCTCACCCACCCGGCCACCACCACGCACCGCGCGATGGGGCCGGAGGGGCGTGCCGCGATCGGTCTGACCGACGGGGTGGTGCGGGTGTCCGTCGGACTCGAGCACATCGACGACCTGCTCGAGGACGTCGCCCAGGCGCTGGGCTGAGCCCGCGGCGCACCCGTGCGGGTCAGTTGCCCTGCGGGGGCTCGCCGGGCGGCACCGCGCCGGGGAACGGCCCACCCCGCCCGGCGACCGGCGGCAGCTGTCCGGCGGCCGGCGGCATTTCCGCGCCGTCACCGCCCGTGCTTGCCTCACCGTTCTTGCCGGCGGCGATGACGCTGGTGGCGGTGGTCTTGTCGCCCGACGCGGTTGCGGTGATGTAGGCGGTGTCGCCGACGGCGATCATGGGGGAGCCGTCACCCGACCGGGATCCGGTGGAGGTGAGGGTTTTCGCGTCGATCACGTAGGTGTGCGCGTAGTCGTCCGCGCTGACCGCGGTGATCGATGTGTCGGAGACGGCAGTGACCTTGCCGGTCTGGGTGAGCTCGGTGGTGTAGCCGCCGTGGCCGTCGGACACGACGGACCGGGCGTGCAGCGACGTGCTCTGCTGCGATCCGAATCCGCGCATGCCGCCGGGGCCCGCGCCACCGGGTTCGCCGCCCATCGCGCCCAGGTGGGCGCCGGGTCCGCCGAAGCCGCCGGGTCCGCCGGTGTCGGTCGAACCGTTGCCCGCGGCGTAGATCGCCGCCCCGGCGCACCCGCCGAGCACGACCGCCACCGCCACGGTGGCGAGGGTCTTCTTGCGTGACCACGTGGGGTTCGGCGGCTGGGGAGCGCCCCAGACCGGTTCGGCGACGGGACCGGTCGGCGGCTCGGATTCGGGATGGGGCGCGGTCTCGTTCATGGCTGTTCTCCTCGAGTTCGTTGTGTCCGGCGATGGATGCGGTTCGTCACCGCGGGGCGGAAAGGTCGTAGATCGTGGTGTCGCCGAGGTTGATCGGCGTGAAGTTCGCCTGCACCCACTGGTCGATCTCGGCTCCCACGCCGCGGCCGCCCATCGGGCCCATCCGCCCGCCGCCGATGAAGTAGCGGATCTGCTTGTCCGCCACGTATTCCTGGAACTGGCTCAGCGTCGGGGAGTCGTCCGACCCGGTGAATCCGCCGATCGCCATCACCGAGGCGCCGGTCTTCAGTTCCAGGCTGGACGCGCCCTGCGAGCCGATGGTGGCTGCGGCCCAACGGGTTCCGGTATCGGAGATCAGGTCCTGCAGTGCGGCGTTGTCCGCGGCGCCGCCCAACCCGGGCGGTCCGGACATGCCCCCGGGGCCGTCGGATCGCGGTCCGGCGGTGGGGATGGCGCCGCTGTGCGGAACAGTCACGGTCACGATCGTGTAGGCGGCCGTGCCCGCCAGCCCGAACACCAGCCCGGCGATCGCGACCACGACAGCGCCCCTGCGGAACTGATGGACGCCGACGACCACCGCGGCGGCCACCACGACGCATCCGGCGACCACGATCCACCGCAGCGCGGGCATCCAGTCAGGGGTGCGGTCGAGCAGGATGAAGCCCCAGGTGCCGGTGGCCGCGATCATCAGGCCCAGCACGATCCGGGCGGGGGTGTGGTGCCGACCGCGCCACAGCTCGCACACCGAGATCGCGACCAGCGCGGCGATGCCCGGGGCCAGCGCGACCGTGTAGTACGGGTGGATGGTGCCGGCCATGAAGCTGAAGACCAGCCCGGTCACCACGGTCCAGCCACCCCAGAGGATCAGCGCCGCGCGGGTGCGGCCGGTGCGCGGGGTGCGTCGGGTGAACCACAGCCCGGCCACCAGCGCGATCAGTGCCGCCGGCAGCAACCAGGAGATCTCGGTGCCCATCGACTGACCGAACAGCCGGGTGAGGCCCGTCTGGCCGCCGAACATCGCGTTGCCGGCGCCGCCGCCCATGTTGCCGTCGCCGCCGAGGACGCGGCCGAGGCCGTTGTAGCCGAGCGCGAGCTGGAGCAGGCTGTTGTCGGTCGACCCGCCGATGTACGGCCGGGACCCGGTCGGCCACAGGCTCACCAGTGCGATGAACCACCCGCCGGCGACGATCATCGCAGCACACGCGCCGAGCAGTTTGCCGATCCGCTTCCAGAACCCGCCCGGCGCGGCGACCAGGAACACCAGCCCGAACGCCGGCAGGACCAGGAACGCCTGCAGCAGCTTGGTGAGGAAGGCGAAACCGACCAGCGTGCCGGCGAGCGCGAGCCACCGCCCGCTGCCCGACTCGGTGGCCCGCACCACGCAATACGCAGCCACGACCATCAGGAACACCAGCAGGGCGTCGGGGTTGTTGAACCGGAACATCACCGCGGCGACCGGGGTCAGGGCCAACAGGGTTCCGGCCAGCAGCCCCGCGACCGGGCCGCTCCACCGGCGCACCGCGCCGTACAGGAAGGCCACCGAGCCGACGCCCATCAGCGCCTGCGGGACCAGCATGCTCCACGGGCTGAACCCGAAGATCCGGCCCGACAGTCCCATCACCCACAGCGCGGCCGGCGGCTTGTCCACCGTGATCGCGTTGCCCGGGTCGAGCGAGCCGAACAGCCACGCCTTCCAGCTCTGGGTGCCGGACTGCACCGCCGCGGCGTAGAAGTCGTTGGCCCAGCCGCTGCGGCTCAGACCCCAGCAGTACAGCACCGCGGTGCCCGCGAGCAGGACCAGCAGCGCGGGCCGGACGAAGCGGGGCCGCTCCGGCGAGGAGCGTGTCGCCGGGGTCTCCGACGTGCGGGCAGGCGTGAGGAGGTCGACCATGATCTCCACGGTCGCCGACCGAGATCTGACGGCCGTGTGCGGAGGCTGTGAGTCGGCTATGAGCCCTGTCGGTCGATTGTCAGGGACGCAGATTCAGCGCCAGGCGGGTGACCTCGCCCGGCACGTCCAACTGCGGGCAATGCCCCACTCCGGGCAGCACCACCAGGGTGCTGCCGGGGACCAGTTCGTGCAGGCGCCGGCTGGCCGCGACCGGCACCAGTCGGTCCTTGGTGCCGTGCACGATCGTCATGGGGCAGTGCACCGCGGACGGGCTCAGGTCCGCGAGGAAGTCGTGCTCGGACTCGTGCACCACCGCGCGCCCCAACTCGAGCGCGGGCAGCGCGGCGTCGCGGTCGGGGATGAACCCGTTGACCAACCGCCATCGCCGGATCCGCCGTCGATCCGTGGGCGTAGGTGGCGCGCTTGGCGGCCTGGTACACGATCCGGTCGAACACCGGCCGGGGCAGTGGGAACCGCAGCAGCGGGACAAGTCGGTCGGGCAGCCCGATCAGGCGGGTGAGGGAGCGCCGCAACCCGAATCCGGCGAGGTCGATCGGCATGGCCGCGGCGATCGGCAGGTCCGGCGTGCACGCGGCGCGTACGGTCAGCGCCCCGCCCATCGAGTTGCCGACCAGGGTCACCTGTCCCGAGCCGGCCCAGTGCTCGACAACGCCGCGGACGAACTTGTCCATCTGCGGCATGACCGGGCCGTCGGCGAGGCGGTCGGCGGCGCCGAACCCGGGCACGTCGACGGCCACCGCGGCGTGACCGGCTGCGGCCAGCCGGGACAGCACCGGGCGCCACACGTCGGCGGTGTGGCTGTAGCCGTGCAGCAGCACCAGCGGGGCACCGTCGCCGGCGAGGACGAGCTCGCGGGTGCCGAACCCGGCGTACTCGGCACGACGCTCGGTGATCAGATCGGACATGGGTCATCACATTACGACCGGTTACGGGTATTTCCCGGGAAACCATCTTTCCAGGACTCCGTGGGTGGTCCCGGTTGCCGGGGCGACCGCGGCGCGAGCCGGTGCGATAGTGATTGAATCGCCGAAACGGTGCGGTCGGACGACCGCCGGACGAGGAGAGCGCTGTGGGATTGAAGCTCGGGTACAAGGCCTCTGCGGAGCAGTTCGGGCCGCGGGAGCTGGTGGAACTGGCGGTGTTGGCCGAGAGCCACGGGATGGACTCCGCCACGGTCAGCGATCACTTCCAGCCCTGGCGGCACAACGGCGGACACGCGCCGTTCTCGATCTCGTGGATGACCGCGGTCGGCGAGCGCACCAGCACCCTGCAGCTGGGTACCTCGGTGATGACCCCGACCTTCCGCTACAACCCGGCGGTGGTTGCGCAGGCGTTCGCCACCATGGGCTGCCTGTACCCGGGGCGCGTGATGCTCGGCGTGGGCACCGGCGAGGCGCTCAACGAGATCGCCACCGGCTACCGCGGCGACTGGCCGGAGTTCAAGGAGCGCTTCGCCCGGCTGCGCGAGTCCGTGCAGCTCATGCGTGCGCTGTGGACCGGTGAGCGCACCGACTTCGAGGGCGAGTACTACAAGACCGTCGGCGCCTCGATCTACGACGTGCCCGAGGGCGGCATCCCGGTCTACATCGCCGCCGGCGGACCGGTGGTCGCACGGTACGCGGGCCGCGCCGGTGACGGGTTCATCTGCACCTCGGGCAAGGGCATGGACCTGTACACGGAGAAGCTGATGCCGGCGGTCGCCGAGGGCGCGGCCAAGGTGGAGCGGGACGCCACCGAGATCGACAAGATGATCGAGATCAAGATCTCGTACGACACCGACCCGGAGAAGGCGCTGGAGAACACCCGGTTCTGGGCGCCGCTGTCGCTGACCCCGGAGCAGAAGCACTCCATCGAGGACCCGATCGAGATGGAGGCGGCCGCCGACGCGCTGCCGATCGAGCAGGTCGCCAAGCGCTGGATCGTCGCCTCCGACCCGGACGAGGCGGTCGCGAAGGTCAAGGACTACGTCGACGCCGGACTGAACCACCTGGTGTTCCACGCCCCCGGTCACGACCAGCGCCGGTTCCTCGAGCTGTTCGAGCGCGATCTGGCGCCGCGTCTGCGCGCCCTGGTCTGACGGCCGCGCGCTGCGGCCGCTGACTAGGCTGGGCGTTCATGGACGCCCAGCAGACCGCAAGCCTCCTTCGCGACCCTCTCGGTGAGGCCACCCGGGTCGTCCGGTTCCGTGCACCGGTCGACCCGGAGGCCCCCGCCGATTCCGAGGTGACCCCCGACGAGGTCGCGATCGTCATAGCCGACGCTTGTCCCGCAACGGGTTTCGCGTCGTACTCGACGCTCGATCTGGCGCGGTTCCCGACCAACGTCACCGCCGACGACGGCCGACCGATCCGCACCGAGCTGATCACCGTGGGCCGCGTCGGGTTCCGCGCGCAGGCGGACGTGCTGGCGCGCTGCGCCTTCGCGGTGGCCGGTGGTTCGATGCACGTGCTGCCCAACAGCTTGATCCCCGGTGCGGTCGCAGCGGTCGACGACGGCCGCGCCATGAAGCACGTGCTGCTCGTCGTGCCGTTCTGCTGGACCGATCTGGAGATCCTGATCGACGAGGGCGACGCGGTCACCACCTGGTTGCAGGTGGTGCCGATCTCCGACAGCGAGTTCGAGTTCGCCACGCGCAGTGGGACCGACGCGCTGTTCGCCCGGCTCGAGGCTGCCGGCGCCGACGTCTCGGACATCGATCGCGCGCCGGTGGTGTGACGAGGGGTGTGACCCGTCGCCGGGACATGCCGCTGTGATGCAGGTCCCGGCGCCACCCCCGATCAGGGGTGCGTGCCGTCACGTCCGCGGGCATATGCTGACGACATGGCAGCGGCCGAGTCGACCACCTCCAGCATCTACATCGCGTCGCCGGAGGGGGACACCGGCAAGTCGACCATCGTCCTCGGGTTGCTGCATCTGCTGGCCGCCTCGGCCGCCCGGGTCGGGGTGTTCCGGCCGATCGCGCGGTCGACGGTCGAGCGTGACTTCATCCTCGAGTTGATGCTCGAACACTCCACCGCGAACCTCGACTACGAGCAGTGCATCGGGGTGACGTACGACCGCGTGCACGTGGACCCCGAGGCCGCCATCGCGGAGATCGTGGACCGGTTCCACGAGGTCGAGCGTGAATGCGATGCCGTGGTGATCATCGGCAGCGACCACACCGACATCGTCAAGGCCGGTGAACTGGGCTTCAACGCCCGCATCGCCGTCAACCTCGGCGCCCCGGTGCTGCTGGCGATCAGCGGACTGGACCGCGACCCGGACACCGTCGCGCAGATGGCGCAGGTCTACCTGGGCGAGTTGACGGCGAACCACGCGCACACGGCGGCGGTCGTCGCGAACCGCTGCGATCCGGGCGCCCTGGGCGCGGTCACCGCCGCGCTGGACCCGCTGGGGCTGCCCGCGTGGGCGCTGCCCGAGGTCCCGCTGCTGGTGGCCCCGACGATGGCCGAGCTGATGGAGGCACTCGACGGCGAGCTGTACAGCGGCGACCCGGCGCTGATGCAGCGCGAGGCGATGAGTGTGATGGTCGGCGGCATGACCGCCGAGCACATCCTCGAACGGCTCACCGAGGGTCAGGTGGTGATCTCGCCTGCCGACCGCTCCGACGTGCTGCTGGCGCTGGTCACCGCGCACGAGGCGGAGGGGTTCCCGTCGCTGACCGGCATCATCCTCAACGGCGGGCTCAAACCGCATCCCGCGATCGACGCGCTGGTCAAGGGGCTCAAGCCGAGCCTCCCGCTGATCTTCGCCGAGTCCGGCACCTTCCGGACCGCCGAGATCGCCGCGCGTACCCGCGGGCGGGTGGGAATCGGCACGCTGCGCAAGGTCGACACCGCGCTGGCGGTGATGGAGCGGCACGTCGACGGGCCGGCGCTGCTCGAGCGGCTGCGGGTGCCGATCCCCGAGGTCGTGACCCCACAGATGTTCGAGTACCAACTGCTCGAGCGGGCCCGGGCCGACCGCAAGCACGTCGTGCTCCCCGAGGGCGAGGAGGACCGCGTGCTGCGGGCCGCCGGACGCCTGCTGCAGCGGCGCATCGTCGACCTGACCCTGCTCGGCGACGAGGCGGCGGTCCGCAAGCGCGCCGCCGAACTGGGGGTGGACCTCACCGACGCGCGGGTGCTCGACCCGAACGCGTGCGACCTGCTCGAGGGCTTCGGCAAGGAGTACGCGCGGCTGCGCGCGCACCGGGGCATCACCGAGGACCGGGCTCGCGAGATCATGCGCGACGTGTCCTACTTCGGCACGATGATGGTGCACCTGGGTGAGGCCGACGGCATGGTCTCCGGTGCGGTGCACACCACCGCCCACACCATCCGGCCGGCGTTCGAGATCATCAAGACCCAGCCCGGGGTGTCGACGGTGTCGAGCATCTTCCTGATGTGCCTGGCCGACCGGGTGCTCGCCTACGGCGACTGCGCGGTCGTGCCGGACCCGACCGACGAGCAACTCGCCGACATTGCGATCTCCTCCGCGCAGACGGCTGCGCAGTTCGGCATCGACCCGCGCATCGCGATGCTGTCCTACTCGACCGGCGACTCCGGCTCCGGCAAGGACGTCGACAAAGTGCGCACCGCAACGGATCTCGTGCGCGACCGCCGTCCCGACCTGCTGGTGGAGGGCCCGATCCAGTACGACGCGGCGGTCGAGCCGACGGTGGCACACACGAAGATGCCCGACTCGCCGGTCGCCGGGCGGGCGACGGTGCTGGTGTTTCCGGACCTGAACACCGGCAACAACACCTACAAGGCCGTGCAGCGCAGCGCAGGGGCCGTCGCCATCGGGCCGGTCCTGCAGGGCCTGCGCAAACCGATCAACGACCTGTCCCGGGGCGCGCTGGTCCAGGACATCGTCAACACGGTCGCGATCACCGCCATCCAGGCGCAGTCGATCGCCGCCGCGAACTGAGGAGCCCCCGCCGCATGAGCTCGAACAAGACAGTCCTGGTGATCAATTCGGGCTCGTCGTCGATCAAGTACCAGCTGGTCGACCCGGTCGGCGAGGCCGAGATCGCCGGCGGCCTGGTCGAGCAGATCGGCGAGCCGGACGGCCGGATCGTGCACGAGTTCGAGGGCCGCAGGTACGAACTGGTGGGGCCGATCGCCGACCACGCCGCCGGTCTGCGACTGGCCTACGACATGTTCGCGGATTCGGGCCTGAACCTCGACGACGCGGGCATCGCCGCGGTGGGGCATCGGGTTGTCCACGGCGGCACGAGCTTTCACGAGCCGACCCTGATCACCGGTGAGGTGCTCGCCGAGATCGTTCGGCTCTCGGAGCTGGCCCCGCTGCACAATCCGCCGAACGCCATCGGCATCGAGGTTGCGCGTGAACATTTCCCGGACCTCCCGCACGTGGCCGTCTTCGACACCGGATTCTTCCGTTCGCTGCCGGAGGCCGCCGCGACCTATGCGATCGACCGTGAGGTCGCCGCCGCATACGGTGTGCGCCGCTACGGTTTCCACGGCACCTCCCACGAGTACGTGTCGCGGCAGGTGCCGCAGTTGCTGGGCCGCGAGCCCGCCGAGACCAACACGATCGTGCTGCACCTGGGCAACGGCGCGTCGGCCTCGGCGGTGCGCGGCGGGGTGGCCGTCGAGACCTCGATGGGACTGACCCCGCTCGAGGGGCTGGTCATGGGAACGAGGCCGGGCGACCTGGATCCGGGAATCCTGCTGCATCTGCACCGGACCGCGGGGATGAACGTCGAGGACCTCGACGTGCTGCTCAACCGGCGATCGGGGCTCAAGGGCATGAGCGGGGTCAACGACTTCCGCGAGCTCGGGCGACTGCGGGCCGAGGGGGATGCGGCCGCGCAACTCGCCTACGAGGTGTACGTGCACCGGCTGCGCAAATACGTCGGCGCTTACCTGGCGGTGCTCGGCAGGGTCGACGCGATCGCCTTCACCGCCGGGGTGGGGGAGAACGCGGCCGACGTGCGTGAGGACGCGCTGGCCGGCCTCGAACGCCTGGGCGTCGCGGTCGACGCCGCGCGCAACCGCGCACCCGGCCGCGGCGCGCGGGTCATCTCGGCCGAGTCGTCCGAGGTGAGTGTGCTGGTGGTGCCGACGAACGAGGAACTGGCGATCGCGCAGGCGGCCTGGCGCTTCGTCTGAGCGGTGCCGGTCAGTGGGCCGGTTGCGAGGTGCCGGTCAGCGGCCGAAGCGGGCGGCGTACTCGCGGTGCATCCGCTCGTCGCGGCGGCGGGCCAACTCGTCGACCGCCTCCGGGTCGAGGCCGTGCCGCTTGAGCCGGGCGGCGCGGTAGATCTTGTTGAGCGCGATCGCGAAGTAGACGAACGGGATGAGGATCGGCAGTGTCATGCTGGCCAGTACCAGCGGCGTGGTGGGGAACAGCAGCAGCGGCGCCAGGAGGACGATCACCGGAATCGTCACGCGCACAACGGTCCTGCGTCCGGCGCCGGGGCCCGCCAGGTCGTTGCGGACCCAGTCGTTCATCGACGGCGGCAGCGTGCGGCCGTAGCAGTACGCGAGGTACTGCAGCGGGCTCGGGCGACGCAGGCTGACGGGGGTGCTCACGGGCCCACGGTAGCAGGGACGGCGCGGCCGGCTGTCGGGTGAACGGGAGGGCCGGTTTCACGCCCGAATCCGCCGCGGATCGGTCCGTGTGGTGGGAATAACTCTTGGAGCCGGCGGTGTTGTGGAGGACAGTTCTGTCCATCGGTTCGGACGAAGGGGAGGCCATGGCGACGACGCGTCCACAGCAGGCCCGGTGCCGCTCACGGGCCTACATACCGTTCTGTCCGAGCGTGCGCTGCGAGAAGGACGCCGGGCACACCGGTGTGCACCGCATCCGCAACTGGCAATGGGCCGACGCTGCGCGTGACGGCGGTTGGCCGACCGCGACGCCGGATGGTGGACGTGCCGGCCGCCGTCGCCCCCGTGCCTCCGTGTGAGCGAACCGTTCCTGGGCATCTCCTGAACCGGCAGCCAGACGCTCGAGTAGGTCACAGCACGCGCGTAACGTGACCGGCGAGACAGTTGGTGGATCGCATCGAGGAGATGGCATATGGCTGCTGTTCGTGGATCGAAGTCGATCTCGACGGCCCCGCCCGTGGCGCACACGGCGATGCTGGGCCTGGGCGTGTACCGCCCGGAGCGGGTCGTGACCAACGCCGAGATCTGCGAGCAGATCGACTCGAGCGACGAGTGGATCAGGACCCGTTCGGGCATTGTGACCAGGCGATTCGCCGCAAATGACGAGTCGGCCGTGTCGATGGGCGTGCAGGCCGGTCGTCGGGCGCTCGAGGCGAGCGGGATCGACGCCGCTCGGATCGGGTGTGTGCTGGTCGCGACCTCGACGCATCTGACGCAGACGCCGCCGGCGTCGGCGCTGGTCGCCGATGCGCTCGGGACCGGTGGCGCTGCCGCGCTCGATGTAGGGGCCGGTTGCGCCGGTTTCTGTTACGCCCTCGGACTGGCCGCGGACCTGGTTCGCGGCGGCAGCGAGGAGTACGTGCTGGTGGTGGGGACGGAACTGATGAGTGTGACCACCGAACCGACCGACCGCACCGTGCGTTTCATCTTCGGTGACGGTGCCGGCGCCGTGGTGGTCGGGCCGAGCGAGACCGAGGGGATCGGTCCGGTGGTCTGGGGATCGGACGGCTCCCAGGCCGAGGCCATCCGCCAGGAGCCCGATTGGCTGGACTTCGCGGAGAATCCCGACCAGAAGCGGCCGTGGATCAAGATGGAGGGCACCGCGGTGTTCCGGTGGGCGGCGTTCGAGATGGGCAAGGTGGCCCTGCGGACGCTGGAGCGGGCCGGCGTCGCCATCGAGGATCTGGACGCGTTCATCCCGCACCAGGCGAACTCGCGGATCACCGAGGTCATCGCGCGCAGCATCCACCTGCCCGAGTCGGTGGCGCTCTCACACGACATCGAGGAGACCGGCAACACGTCGGCGGCGTCGATCCCGCTCGCGATGGAACAGCTGCTCCGCACCGGCGCGGTGCAGCCGGGCGGGTTGGCGCTGCTGCTGGCGTTCGGTGCGGGGCTGGCATATGCGGGGCAGGTCGTGACCATGCCGCCGCTCGCCACCGGCGCGTAACGGCGCCTCCGCGGGTCAGACCGGCGCGGTCAGACCCGCGGAGCGGGGGCCGGCGCCGATTCGTGACGGTGACCGTCGGTGACCCCGCCGCGCAGTCCCTCCGGGTCGACGGCGAGTCCGCCGGAGAACGGCAGCCGCAACGAACCACCCCACGGTGTGGGCACCTCGACCAGCGGCACCCCGATGCGGTGCCGCGCGGTCATCCCGTGCTCCTCGAGCAGGGAGCCGTTGCCGGAGACGACGTCCGCCATGCTGCAGAGCGATTCGCTTCCCGGCGCGAAGTAGTGCGAGTGATCGCGCCAGGACAGGGTGTGACCACCGGGCACCTCCGCCTTGAATCGGACCGACCCGTACCCGTCGGCGGCGGGATCGCTCCCCAGACCGGCGACGCCGGCGTCGGACGCTCGCGCGAGCGGCGCGAGTTGTGGCAGCAGCCGCGCGGCGTCGGCGCCGCCGTGGACCGCCTCCGGTATGTGGCCGACCGGGTCGCTGGAGGCGTCGCCGACGAACACGTCCCCACCGGTGAGGTGGAAGTCCCCGGCGCCCCGGGCCAGATCGGTGCCGGGACACCCGACCAGGACCACGTCGTGGGTGCGCATGCCGTCGGCCGCGGCGGCGTCGGCGACGGTCGTCGCGCCGTAGGAATGACCGATCACCGTCACATGCGCCCCCGCACCGACATGCGTGGCTTCGAGGCCGTTCACGTCGGCGGCGAGCAGCGCGCCGCCGCGCCGGGCCAGTTCCGGGGTGGCGAGCCGTAGGTCGCTCGGAGCGTCGGGGGTCTCGTATCCCATCCACAGCACGACCGCGGTGGAGGTTCGAGGATCCGCCGTCGCGGCCTCGCGGTACAGGTTCAGCCCGTCGGAGCGGGACAGATAGCCGGCCCGGACACTCGACCCGACCCCCGGCACGACGACCGCGGTGCGTGCGGCGGTGTCCGGGTCGCCGAGGGTGACGGCGGCGCGTCCGCGGCCACCGAGCGACTCCGGTTGGTAGGTCATCAGGTGGACGGGATTCGCGCCGTCGTCCGACTGACGCAGCAGGGCCTGTTCGCACTGCCGGGCGTTGGTGTAGCGGGTGATGTCACGATCGGTCAGCCCGTAGCGGCCGGGGTGGACTGTGATCTCGTCGACCGAGGCCGACGGATGTGTCGCGGCCGCCACCTCGATCCGGTCGATGTCGGCGCGCATGACCCGCTCGTTGGCGAGACCGCGGGCTGCCACCGGGATCCCGTTCAGGTTGCCGAGCCGCTCCGACTGCGTGGCGAGCAGTCGTTGACGCGTGGCCTCGTCCAACCTCTCCCACCATGCGCGTACCTGCCGGGGCGGGCTGCCCGGTCCGGGCACGGCGTCGGATACCCGGCCGGTGGGGGACGGGGCGGGCCGCAGGTCCGCGCGCAGTTCGATGTTCGCGATACGGGCATCCAGCAACTCGGCGTAGTCGTCCCGCACGGTGCGCATCCGGTGGCCCTCGTCGCGCACGGTTGCGACGGCCTGGTCTGTCAGAGCCGAGCGGTCCGCTGGGTCGGCGACGTCGGCAAGACGTTCGTCGATGCGCCACAGCACCGATTCGAGCCCGGGCAGGGCGGCGCCGGCGGTCGCCTGCGCACCGGCGAGGGCCGTCGCGATCGCGTCGAGGTCCGAGGAGGTGCTCGTCAGCGCCCCGGCGGACAGCGGCAGATCGTGGGCGAGCCCGGTGACCAGAGGAGAGTCGTCGATCGGGCTCGTCGTGGTCTTCCCGCCGGCGTCACCGGATCGGTAACCATCGGCGAAGTGCTTGCGCGCGTGGGTGAATGCGTTATCGGCCTCGGTCATCTGGACGGCGGACCTGGCGAAGGCATCGCCGAGTCGCTCGATCGCCGGTGCGTCACCGACGAGGAGTTGGTCGTGGATGATCCACGGGTCGTCGGGAACCCGGGCGAGGACGGTGCGGATGTCCAGGTGTGGAAACGACGGTGCGGGCATGGCAGGTCCCGGGAGTGCGCGTCGTCAGCGTCGCAGCAGAGAGCGCCGCAGCAGGGAGTGGTTGTGCTGCTCGGCCGCGTCGAAGCCGTCGGCGGTGGCGACCGCACGGTCGGCGACCGAGACGATCCGGTCCCGCTGGGTGCGGGCATGTCCGACGTGACGGTGGTGGGCACCGGCCAGCCTGGCGTGAGCCGTGCGGGCGGCCGGAAAACCGCCGAACGATCCGACGGGCAGCGACGGCCCCGTCAACAGGCGCGCCGCGTCCTCGAGTCGTTCGGATGTCTCGTGTGATCGGTTCGCGCCCAGGCGAATTCGATGCGAATCGACGTACATGTTCCCCCCATGTGTCAGATCGACTGGCGGTCACGCTAGCACGGGGTGGGGACCTGCACGAGGGAATCAGGCGATTCGGTCAGTTCGTTCCGACGGCGTGGTCGGCGGTTGCGGAGGCCGGGCCGTCTTCGGCCAGATCGCTGAGGAACTCGTCGATGTGTGCCCAGGTCGTCTCGCGGGCCTCGGGTCCGGTCAGCACGCCGAGATGGCTGCCCGGCGCGGTCTCGAAACGTACCGAGGCCGCGCCCGGCAGCACGTTCGTGACCGCCCGCACGCAGCCGAGAGGCGCGATCACGTCGGTGGTGCCGCCCACGGCCAGGACCGGGACCTTGACTCCGGACAGTTCGACGGTGCGGTCGCGGAGCTTGAACCTGCCGGCCGCGAGGTCGTTGCGCAGGATCAGTCGCTTGTGCATCTGCGCGTACAGCCGTGCCGGGTAGCCCGGCATCGCGTTCATGAACCGCTCGATGGCCTCCATGCGGGCCAGCGTCTCGGTCTTGTGCAGGTTGCGGGCGATGAACCACGGCCTGGTCAGCTCGCGCTGCAGTGCGGTGGCACGGAAGCTGAGCTGGACCAGCGGCGCGGGAACACCTCCGATCAGCCTGGTCGCGACCGCGACGCTCTCGCCGTTGGTCAACTGGCCGAATACGCGCAGGAGGCCGGCGGAGGGGTTCTTGCTGTAGTCGATCGGAGTGCCGACGACGGAGATGGACCGGATCGGCAGTTCCGCGTGCGCGGCTGCGGTGAGCAGGGACAGGATCCCGCCCAGACTCCACGAGATCAGGTCGACGTCCGCACCGTCGCAGTCCTCGGAGACACGACGGATCGTGGCCGGGAGGATGTCGTCGACCCAGTCCTCGAAACCCATGCCGTGGTCGGCGTAGCGGATGGCGCCGTAGTCGACCAGATACGGGGTGCGGCCCGACTCGACGAGGAACTCGACCAGGCTCTGGCCCGGCAGCAGGTCGTAGCAGGAGGTGGCCACGGCCAGCGGTGGTACCAACAGCACCGGGTTGGCCCCGTCGGCAGGTCGGCCGCCGAAGCGGTGCAGGGTGCGGTGGGGTTCTTCGTGCAGGACCACCGATGCGACGGGGCTCGGTGACTTCACCCCGCCGCCCAGCGTCAGCGCCCAGGCGTTGCGGGCGGCGGTGGACGCGGCCGCGGTCAGGGACGAGATGTCGGGAACGAGGTTGAGCATGGGACCCCCTGCCGCCGTCGTCGCCGAGGCGGGTGTGTGATCGCGAACATTCTTGAAGATGCAACTGTTGGTTACAGTTACTACCAGCGTCCGATGCTCGGATGTGAAAGGCAAGACCGAAGCGCGGTCAAGTGTGATATGTCACAAAAATCGTCGCCAGTCCGGGCTCGCCGTGCAGGCGAGAGTGCCCGGTGTCGGCCGCGGCGATCTAGAGTGCCGTCAACCCTTGCTCGCACACGACCAGACCCGAGGTGCTCGATGCGTATTGGAATGGCGCTGAATTACAGCGGTGGCTTCGCCGAGACGGCGGACGAGGTCGGCGACCTCGAACGAGCGGGCTTGGACATCGCGTTCATCCCCGAGGCGTATTCGTTCGACGCGGTGAGCCAGTTGGGCTTTCTCGCGGCGCGCACGTCGCGGATCGAACTCGCGTCGGGCATCCTGCAGATCTACACTCGCACGCCGTCGTTGACCGCGATGACCGCCGCCGGCCTCGACTACGTCTCGAACGGACGATTCGTGCTGGGACTCGGGGCCTCCGGTCCGCAGGTCATCGAGGGCTTCCACGGCGTGCGGTACGACGCCCCACTCGGCCGCACCCGCGAGATCATCGACATCTGCCGCGCCGTGTGGCGTCGCGAGAAGCTCGAATACCAGGGCAAGTACTACCAGATCCCGCTGCCCGCGGATCGTGGCACCGGCCTGGGTAAGCCGCTGAAGCTGATCAATCACCCTGTTCGCGAACGTATCCCGGTGATCCTGGCGTCGCTCGGGCCGAAGAACGTCGAGTTGACGGCCGAGATCGCCGAGGGCTGGCAGCCGATCTTCTTCTACCCGGAGAAGGCGCAGACGGCCTGGGGTGAGCCGCTGGCCAAGGGCAAGGCCAAGCGTGATCCGTCGCTGGGGGAGCTGCAGATCTATGCCAGCCCGGCCCTGGCGATCGGCGAGGACGTCGACCACATGCACGAGTGGATCAAGCCACACCTGGCTCTCTACATCGGCGGCATGGGCGCTCGCGGCAAGAACTTCTACAACGACCTGGCGTGCCGCTACGGCTTCGAGTCCGAGGCCGCGAAGATCCAGGACCTGTACCTGGACGGCAAGAAGGACGCCGCCGCCGCGGCGGTGCCGGACGAGCTGGTGCGCGCGGTCTCGCTGATCGGCCCGGAGTCGCATGTCCGTGAGCGGGTGGCCGCGTTCGCGGAGGCCGGTGTGACGACGCTGAACGTCATGCCGATGGCGCAGGACCGCGCCGGCCGGGTGGCGTTGATCGAGAAGCTCCGCTCGATTTGCGACTGATCTGTTGCTCCGGCGCGGATTGCGATTAAGATCACGTCCGCTGCTCGGCTGTTGATCACCCCGGCCTGCGGTGGTGCGGATCGCGTTCCTTCGGAACTGGATGTGCCGCCGCGGGTTCGGGGTGTTCGGCGCGAAACCGTCTGATCCGATCGGGGAGAACATGAGGGCCTGGAAGACCACGTCGGGAGTGCTGCTGGTGGGCGCGCTGGTCGCGTTGCCGGTGCAGGTGGCGTCCGCGGATCCGGTTGCCACGCCGGCACCGCGTGCCGCGTTGGCGACCGACAGCAACAACCGGATCGCCGTCGCCGTCGAGGGCGGCTCACTGCGGATGGTCGACGGCGCGCTGTCGGTCGTGGGCGCGGACGGACTCGTCGACTCGGCGTTGCCGACGACGGTCACCGACGATCGTGGACGCACCGCGAAGGTCAGCTACGAGGTGGTCGGGGCCAACAGGGCGATCGTGACCGCGGATGCGCCGGTGATTCCGGTGGCGGCGTCGGTCGGACCGGGACTGCACCGCAGCGGGCTCGACCTGATCGGTTACGGCGAGTGTGTGGTCAGCGGTGCGGTCAAGCAGGCGACCGCTGCGGCACTCCAAGGCGGGCTCAAGGGCGCGGCGGCCGGCGGACTCGCGGGTGCCACCGCGGGTGGGCTGCTCGGCGGTGGGGTGACGATCTGGTCCGGACCGGGCGCGATCCTCGGGGCGGCGCTCGCGGCCGCGCCCGGCATCCTCAGTGGCGCGGCGACGGCTGCCGCCGCCGGTGCGGTCGCGGGCGCGACGTCGACGATCCTCACCGACGGGGTGAAGTCGCTGTTCAGTTGCACGCCTGCGCTGTTCCCGCAGCCGGCCGCGCCTGCGCCGACAGCGCAGCCGCAGGTCTCGCCGGCCGCGTAGGTCGGTTCGGGACCCGGGGGCACCCGGGGCCTCGAGGCTCCGACGCGAACTGGCGGCGTGGCTCGCGAACACGACTCGTTGCGCGCGGGCCCGCATGATCTCGTGCGCACGTCGACTCCGCATCGCTGCTGGCGGGGTCGACGTTTTCGGTTGTGGTGCTCTGGTTCCCACTCGGGGGCGGTGCGTCCTCGGCTGGGTCACGGCGAACCCGGTGCTGCTGGGACCGGAAACGCGCAACACATCCGCGGGGTCCAGGATCCGGCCCGCCTCACCCTCGGAGGGCAGCCCGACTGGATGCGCGGCCGGCCAGTTCTTCAACGACGGATGCGCCCGATCCCGGCACAACATCACGGGCGGGCATCTCCCTTGGTCTCCAACCACGGCATCGGCAGAGTCGAACTGAGGTTCGATGACGGCGACTTTCGGTGACTGTCCATCGGCGTGAATCGATCAGGGCAAAACGGACGCGCCGACCGGCCCCGGAAACGCCCCGCGCCCCATATTCTGGTGGGGAGCCACCCGGCGGTGCCCGGGTGCGGCGTGGTCAGCAGGCGGGAAGGTCGGATCGATGCGCGGCGACGGGGACGGTTGGGCCCTCGGGGCGGACGGACAACGGTATTGGGGCAGGCATGGTGCCGCCGGGTTGCTGCTCCGAGCACCGGACCGGGACGGATCACCGCAGGTGTTGCTGCAGCATCGCGCCGCCTGGAGCCATCAAGGCGGTACCTGGGCGCTGCTCGGTGGTGCCCGGGACAGCCACGAGACCACAGTTCACGCGGCGGTGCGCGAGGCCGAGGAGGAAGGCGGGATCGCCGGCGGGGTGATCGCGGTCCGCGCCGAACGGGTCACCGCGGGTGACCCTCACACGTGGACCTACACGACGGTCGTCGCGGACACGGCGGCGCCGCTGTCGACCACTCCCAACGCCGAGAGCCTCGAACTGCGCTGGGTCGCCGAACACGAGGTGCACGGAATGCCGCTTCACCCGGCCTTCGCAGCCGCGTGGCCCGCCCTGCGCACGGTGCCGGTGCGATTGCTGATCGACACGGTCAGTGCGCTCGGCAGTTGGAGTGGCCGGGCACTGTCCGGTCGGGACCTGGTCGACCTGGTCGCCAAGTCGGTGCCGCGGACGGTCGAACTGCCGAACCAGCGGTTCGGCTGGGTCCGCGATGTCCTCGAGTGGGGACCGGCGGATTCGGTGAGCGGAGCGGGAAACGGCGCGGAAGAAGACGCGGTGGACGTCGTCGTCACCGCGGACGAGACGCTCGCCGACCGACTCCCGGGTGCGGCACTGCTGCTCGATCCGGCGGTGCTGCCGCAGTGGGTCGCCTGACCGCGGCGGCAGCAGAGGTCGTCTCGCGCCTCGAGGTCAGTCTGCTGCGACGGCGGCCCGGAGTTCGCGGGCGGCGGCCTCGGGGTCCGCGGCCTGGGTGATCGCCCGGACCACGACGATCCGGTCGGCACCCGCGTCCAGCACCTGCGGCACCCGTTCGAGATCGATCCCGCCGATCGCGAACCACGGACGCGTCGGCGACGTGTCGGCGGTGGCGCGCACCAACTCCAGGCCCGGTGCCGAGCGGCCCGGTTTGGTCGGCGTCGGCCAGCACGGTCCGGTGCAGAAGTAATCGACGCCGATCTCGGTGGCGGCCGCAGCGGACTGTTCGGCGTCGTGTGTCGACCGGCCGATCACCACCCGATCGCCGAGGATCTCCCGTGCATAGTGGACCGGAAGATCTCCCTGGCCCAGGTGGAGCACGTCCGCGCCGGCGGCCAGTGCCAGATCGGCCCGGTCGTTCACCGCGAGCAGCGCCCCGTGCCGACGCGCAGCCGCGCCGAGCACCGCGAGCGCGGACAGTTCGTCGCGCGCCTCGAGCGGGCCGAACTGCTGCTCGCCCGGCGACCCCTTGTCGCGGAGCTGGATGATGTCGATGCCGCCGGCGAGCGCGGCGTCGGCGAACTCGGCGAGGTCACCGCGCTCACGCCGCGCGTCCGTGCAGAGATACAGACGTGCGTCGGCCAACCGGTCACGGGCGGGGATGCGGGAGGTGGGGGCGTGCACATGATCGACCGTAGGCGACTACGGTGGAAACGTCACACGGGAGTCCCGAGGTCCGCGGGGCTGAGAGGGGGCGCGCCGCCCCGACCGTCAGACCTGATCCGGATCATGCCGGCGCAGGAAGGCGAGGTTATGCGAGTGCACACAGGCAAACGTCTCACGGTCGTCGGTGCCGGGGTCATCGGCGCCTCCGTCGCGTGGCTGGCGGCCCGCGAAGGATGGCAGGTCGAGCTGATCGACCCGCTGCTCGCGGAGGGCGCCGAGCAGACCGGCGCCTCCTGGGCCGCCGGCGGGATGCTGGCCCCGTTCAGCGAGGCGTGGCCCGGCGAGGACGATGTGTTCGAACTCGGCGCCGCCTCACTGCGACGCTGGCCCGACTTCGGCGCCCGGCTGCGCGACGAGACCGGCGTCGACGTGTTCACCGGCACCGGGACCCTGCTGGTCGCCGTCGACGGCGCCGACATCGAGCGGCTCACGATGGTGGCGGACTGGCTGACCACCCACGGCTACCGGCCGCAGCGACTGACCCGCACGCAGGTGCGCGAGGAGGTGCCGTCGCTGTCCCGGTCCGTGCGCGGCGGCCTGCTGGTGCCGGAGGAACTGTCCGTCGACAACCGGGCACTGCTGCCGGCGCTGCGGCGTGCCGCGGAGGCGGCGGGTGCCAGGCTGAGCGCGCGCGAGCTGACGTCGATCGACGAATGCGGCGGTGACCAGGTGGTGCTGGCGGCCGGCTCCGACAGCCCCCGGCTGTGGCCCGGACTGCCGGTCCATCCGGCGAAGGGGGAGATCCTGCGGCTGCGCCGGCGCCCCGGGACGCCGCCGCTGCCCACCCGCATCGTGCGCGGGCTGGTGCACGGCCGGCACGTGTATCTGGTCCCGCGCGACGGCGGAATGGTGGTCGGCGCCACCCAGCACGAGGGACACGACCAGCAGGTCACCGTCGGCGGCGTGCGGGACCTGATCGCCGACGCCGAGGCGTTGCTGCCGTCGATCGGCGAATACCAGCTGGCGGATGCGATGGCCGGGCTGCGGCCGATGAGCCCGGACAATCTGCCGCTGATCGGCCGGCTGTCGGACCGGGTGGTTGCGGCCACCGGCCACGGGCGCAATGGTGTGTTGCTGACCGCGGTCACCGTCGACGCGGTGCTGGCGGAACTCGACGGCGGACAACTCGCGGATGCCAAGGCCGCGGATCCAGGGAGGTTCTGATGGAGGTGACGGTCAACGGCGACCGGCACGAACTCGACAGCGGGAGCACGCTCGACGAGCTGATGGCCGCACTCGGCATGCCCGCGCGCGGTGTCGCCGTCGCGGTGGACGGGCGGATGGTGCCGCGTTCGCAGTGGTCGCAGGCGGTTGCCGACGGCAGCGCCATCGAGGTGCTCACGGCGGTGCAAGGTGGCTGAGTCTGCGATGACCGACGTGCTGAAGATCGCGGACCGCGAGTTCTCGTCCCGGCTGATCATGGGCACCGGCGGGGCGGCGAACCTGGCCGTACTCGAGGAGGCGCTGGTCGCCTCGGGAACCCAGCTGACCACGGTCGCCATGCGCCGCATCGATGCGGCGAGCGGCACCGGTGTGCTCGACCTGCTCGAGCGGCTGGACATCGCACCGCTGCCGAACACCGCGGGCTGCCGGGACGCCGCGGAGGCCGTACTGACCGCGCAGCTGGCACGAGAGGCATTGGGCACCAACTGGATCAAGCTCGAGGTGATCGCCGACGACCGGACCCTGCTGCCCGACGGCATCGAACTGGTCACGGCGGCGGAACAACTGGTCGACGACGGATTCGTCGTGCTCCCGTACACCACCGACGACCCGGTTCTGGCGCTGCGGCTGGAGGAGGCCGGGTGCGCGGCGGTGATGCCGCTGGGCTCGCCGATCGGTACCGGGCTGGGCATCTCGAACCCGCACAACATCGAGATGATCGTCTCGCGTGCGTCGGTTCCGGTGATCCTCGATGCGGGCATCGGCACCGCCAGTGACGCGGCGCTGGCGATGGAGCTCGGGTGCTCGGCGGTGCTGCTCGCCAGCGCCGTCACCCGCGCGGAGGACCCGGAGCTGATGGCGCGCGCGATGGCGGCGGCGGTGTCGGCCGGTCGTCAGGCCCGTCGCGCCGGCCGGATCCCGAAGCGGTTCTGGGCGCAGGCATCGTCGCCCGCGCGGGTCTGCTGACGGCCTCGGATCCCCACCCGATAGGGTGACCACGATCGTCTATATAGTTGTAGACCGCAAGTAGTCGCCTGGATCCCCGGGGGTGCGTATGGCCGTGCGTTCGGCCGCCACTCGTGACGGCCGGAACCCGACACCCGGAGTGCGCGGGTTCGGGGTCCGGCGCTTCGTCGGCGATGGCGCACTGGCGCAGCTGATCCGCTTCGCCCTCGTCGGCGGCGCCAGCAACATCCTCTACATCGGGGCGTTCGCGCTGGCCGGACTCTGGGGGACCTCGGTGGCGAACTTGATCGGGGTGGTCATCAGCTCGGCCGCGGCCAACGAACTGCATCGGCGCCTCACCTTCCGCGCCGCGGACCGGGTGGGCTGGGTCGCCGCCCAGTTCGAGGGCGGGACGTTGGCGCTGGTGGCCCTCGCGATGAGTTCGGTGACGCTGTTCGTGCTGCACCGCGCGCTGCCCGGGCTCGGCGGGATCGACCAGGCGCTGCTGGTGATCGCGGTGAGCGGCATCGCCGGACTGGTGCGGTTCGTGGCGCTGCGCGGCTGGGTGTTCGGCCGGACGCTCGCCCGGTAGCCGGATCGGCGCAGCCCGAGCCCCGGAGGAAGCACACGGGGAGAACCCCGACGGCGGTGGCCCGCCGTCATCCCCAGGTATGACCGAACTCCAGACCTGCGCACGATGCCGCGGCGCCGCGCGGATGGCATCGTCGAGGCCATGATTGAAGTCAGGGGTTTGACCAAGCGGTACGGGCCCACGCTCGCCGTCGACGACCTGTCGTTCCAGGTGCGGCCCGGCAGCGTCACCGGTTTCCTCGGACCGAACGGGGCGGGCAAGTCGACGACGATGCGGATGATCCTCGGCCTGGACCGGCCGACCGCCGGAACCGCGCTGATCGCTGGTAAGCCCTACCGCGACCTGGACCACCCGCTGCGCACGGTGGGCGCACTGCTCGACGCCAAGTGGGTGCATCCGAACCGGTCGGCCCGGTCGCACCTGCGCTGGATGGCCGCGTCGAACGGGATCCCCGATTCGCGTGTCGACGAGGTCCTCGCGCTCGTAGGCCTCACCGAGGTGGCCGGTAAGAAGGCCGGCGGGTTCTCGCTGGGCATGTCGCAGCGCCTCGGGCTGGCCGGCGCCCTGCTCGGCGATCCGCAGGTGTTGCTGTTCGACGAGCCGGTCAACGGCCTCGACCCAGAGGGCATCGTCTGGATCCGCAAGTTCATGCAGCGACTGGCGGCGGAGGGTCGGACGGTGCTGGTCTCGAGCCACCTGCTGTCCGAGATGGCGCTGACCGCCGAGCACCTGGTGGTCATCGGCCGCGGCCGGCTGATCGCGGACACCTCGGTGCGCGAGTTCGTCGACCGTGCCTCCGAGTCCGTCGTGCGCGTGCGCAGTCCGCAGCTCGAGGCGCTGCGCAGCCTGCTCACGGCCCAGGGCCTGACCGTCCGGGAGGAGGGCGGCACCACCCATGACAAGCCGTCGCTGACCGTGCTCGACTCGACCACCGAGGCGATCGGCGAGCTCGCCGCGCAGTCTGGCATCGTCCTGCACGAGCTGGCCGGCCAGACCGGCTCCCTCGAGGACGCGTTCATGAAGCTGACCGGCGATCAGGTGCAGTACCACGGCACCGGCGCCGCCGAACTGCTCGAGGGGTTCCGGACAGCCCCGGCGCAGACACCACTCCAGCCACAGACACCCCCGGGGTACCCCCCGGCTCACGCAAAGGAGGCCGGACGATGAGTGTGCTTGCGGCAGAACGTATCAAGTTGACCTCCACTCGGTCGCCGTGGTGGTGCGGCGCCATCGTCGTGCTGCTCGGCATCGGGTTCGCGGCGGCGATGGGCCTGGCCGCGAAGGCGAGCGTGAACTCCACGAGCAGCGGCGACCACTTCCTGCCGACACCGGAGGCCGCGGCGAGCGGGGTGACGGGCTTCGGAGTCATGGTGATCATGATCATGGCGGCGCTCGCGGTCACCACGGAGTACCGCTTCGGGGTGATCCGCACGACCTTCCAGGCGGTGCCGAACCGCGGCCGGGTCATGGCGACGAAGGCCGCCATCCTCGCGGTGATCGCCGCGGTCCTCACCGCGGCCGTCACCTTCATCGCCTATTTCCTGGCCAAAGCCCTGAGCGGCTCGGACGCGGGCCGGGACCTGGTGCTGAGCAGCGGTGGCGATTGGCGTGCGCTCTACGGTGTCCCGATCTACGCGGCGCTGTGCGCTGTGCTGGCGGTCGGTGTCGGCGCGCTGATCCGGCAGTCCGCCGGCGCGATCGCCTTGCTGGTGCTGTGGCCGCTGGTGATCGAGAACCTGTTCGCGCTGTTCGGACGCATCGGCCGTGACATCCAGGTGTTCCTGCCGTTCACCAATGCGCACCACTTCCTCGGGGCGTCGTCGTCCGACGGCTTCCACTGGGGACCGTGGGGCGGTCTGATCTACTTCGCGGTGTTCGTCGCGGTGGTGTTCGGTGCCGGCCTGTTCGTGGTCAACAAGCGCGACGCGTGAATCGGCCCGCCCGGTCCGGGCGTCCTCGCCTACGCTGGTCCGGTGAGTGACGAGACCGGTGAGCTGCAGCAGGACGGTGCGCGCGACCGGGCGTCCGCGCTCGCGCGGTGGGTATTGGAACTGGACCGCCGGCCCGACCTCGTCGCCCTGATCCGCCGCACCCGCCGCGCTCTGCCCGGCGACCCGGGCTTCGGGGATCCGCTCTCGACCGCGGGCCCGGGCAGCGCTCGGGCGGTGGCGCGGGTCGCCGACCGGCTGCTCACCGACCAGCCCGGGGCTTCGCGAGAGGTCGGGCTCGCGGCGCTGCAGGTGTGGGAGGCGGCGCGGGAGCGTTCCGGCCGCGGTGGCGGCGACACCGAGGTGACGCTGGTGTTCACCGATCTGGTCGGCTTCTCCTCCTGGGCGCTCGCGGCCGGCGACGGCGCCACCCTGCGGATGCTCCGCGAGGTCGCCGCTGTCGCCGAGCCGGAGTTCGTGAACCGTCACGGTCGCATCGTCAAACGCATGGGCGACGGCCTGATGGCCGTCTTCCACGATCCGGCCCGGGCGGTCGCCGCGGTGTTCGCGGCCCGGCGCGCGCTAGCGGACGTCGAGGTGGCCGGGTACCGGCCGGTGATGCGGGTCGGCATCCACACCGGCACCCCGCGGCGGATCGGCGCCGACTGGCTCGGTGTCGACGTGAACATCGCGGCCCGGCTGATGCAGGCCGGCGGCAACGGGAACGTGATGATCTCGGCACCGTCGCTCGAGCAGTTGGGGGAGGAGCGCCTCACGGAGATGGGGCTGGCGGCCAAGCCGCTGCGGCGGTTCTTCTCCAGCCGAGCCCGCGGGGTCCCCGATGATCTGCGGATGTACACGTTGACGTCGGAGTGAGCCGGGTGGCGACCGCGTATTCGGCCGCCCCGCTCATGGGGCTGTGTTGTGTCGTCGCATTGTCGTCGGGCACTGGCGGCACGCCCGCCCCACACACGAATTGCGCCTTTCCCCACACAGATAGCGTCCGGATCCGTGGAACCACGTTTCACGACGGGCTTGTGTGGGGAAAGGCGCGGCGGTTGGCCGGCAGCGACGGCGCACGCCCAGCGGTCAAACGGCCAACCGTGCGCCGGTTCTCCTCAGTCGAGCGCCCTGTCCGGACCGCTCAACCGCCACAGCGGCGAGACGGGGCCGTGCCCGTGCCCCAGCGGATACGCGGCCTGCAGGCAGCGGTGCACCCAGGCCTTGCCGTACTCGACCGCCTCGGGCATCGAGAACCCGTGCGCCAGAGCGCAGGTGATGGCCGAGGCCAGGGTGTCACCGCCGCCGTGGTCGTGGCCGGTGGGCACCCGCACGGTGCGGAACTCGTGGAACCGGTCACCGTCGTAGAGCAGGTCCGGACTCTCGTCGCTGCTGCGCAGGTGACCGCCCTTGACCAGTGCCCAGCGCGCGCCGAGTTCGACCAGCGCGGCCGCTGCCTTGTGCTGGGTGCCGTCGTCGACGACGTCGATGCCGGTGATCAGCCGCACCTCGTCGAGGTTCGGGGTGACCAGCGTGGCCTGCGGGATCAGCTGCTGCCGAACGGAGTCCAGCGCGTCGAGCGCGAGCAGCGGATCGCCGTGCATCGACGCGCACACCGGGTCCACCACCAGTGGGATGTCGCCGCCACCGCCGATGCCGAGTTCTGCGCACACGGCGACCACGGCGTCGATGATCGGTGCGGACGCCAGCATGCCGGTCTTCGCGGCGGAGACCCCGATGTCGGTGACCACGCTGCGCACCTGTGCGGCGACCGTCTCGGGTGGGATCTCGTGAATGCCGGTGACGCCCACCGAGTTCTGCACTGTCACCGCGGTGATCGCAACGCAGCCGTGCACTCCCGACAGTGCCATCGTGCGCATGTCCGCCTGGATGCCGGCCCCGCCTCCGGAGTCCGAACCGGCGATGGTCAGCGCCCGCACCGGGGTCTGGCCGTCGGCCGGCGGTTCGAGCGTGATCATCCGTCGACCACCGGCAGGTAGACGTGCTTGCCGCGGTCGGCGAATTCCTCGGATTTGGCTGCCATGCCGTCGGCGATCATCCGGTCTATGTCCTCCTGTGTCTCGAGCCCGTTGCGTTGGGCGAACTCGCGCACATCGGCGGAGATCCGCATCGAGCAGAACTTCGGTCCGCACATCGAACAGAAGTGCGCGGTCTTGGCCGGCTCGGCCGGCAGCGTCTCGTCGTGGAACTCGCGCGCGGTGTCCGGATCGAGTGACAGATTGAACTGGTCGGTCCAGCGGAACTCGAAGCGCGCCTTGGACAGCGCGTCGTCACGCTCCTGGGCGCGCGGGTGCCCCTTGGCGAGGTCGGCGGCGTGCGCGGAGATCTTGTAGGTGATCACGCCGACCTTCACGTCGTCGCGGTCGGGCAGGCCGAGGTGTTCCTTGGGGGTCACGTAGCACAGCATCGCGGTGCCCGCCTGCGCGATGATCGCCGCGCCGATCGCCGAGGTGATGTGGTCGTAGGCCGGTGCGATGTCGGTGGCCAGCGGGCCGAGCGTGTAGAACGGCGCCTCCTCGCAGAGCTCCTCTTCGAGCCGCACGTTCTCGACGATCTTGTGCATCGGCACGTGGCCGGGGCCCTCGATCATCACCTGCACGCCATGGGATTTCGCGATGGTGGTGAGCTCGCCCAGGGTGCGAAGCTCGGCGAACTGCGCCTCGTCGTTGGCGTCGGCGATGGAGCCGGGCCGCAGCCCGTCGCCCAGCGAAAAGGTGACGTCGTACTTCGCGAGGATCTCGCACAACTCTTCGAAGTGGGTGTACAGGAACGACTCCCGGTGGTGCGCCAGGCACCACGCGGCCATGATCGAGCCGCCGCGCGAGACGATGCCGGTGACCCGCTTGGCCGTCAGCGGCACGTAGCGCAGTAGCACCCCCGCGTGCACGGTCATGTAGTCGACGCCCTGCTCGCACTGCTCGATCACGGTGTCGCGGTAGAGCTCCCAGGTCAACGCGGTCGGGTCGCCCTTGACCTTCTCCAACGCCTGATAGATCGGCACGGTCCCGACGGGCACCGGTGAGTTGCGCATGATCCACTCGCGGGTGGCATGGATGTCCTTGCCGGTGGACAGGTCCATGATGGTGTCGGCGCCCCAGCGGGTCGCCCAGACCATCTTCTCGACCTCCTCGGCGATCGAGCTGGTCACGGCAGAGTTGCCGATGTTCGCATTGATCTTGGTGGCGAAGCGCTTGCCGATGATCATCGGCTCGGATTCGGGGTGCCGGTGGTTGGCCGGGATCACTGCGCGACCGGCCGCGATCTCCCCGCGGACGAACTCCGGGGCGAACCCCTCGCGCGCGGCGATGAAGCGCATCTCCGGCGTGATGATGCCCTCGCGCGCCCAGGCCAACTGGGTCGCCGCGGTGTGACCCACGCCGTCGAGGGCGACCGGTTCGGGACGAGACCATCCGTCGCGGGTCTTCGGCAGCCCGGCCTCGAGGTCGATGACGGCGGTGTCGTCGGTGTACGGCCCGGAGGTGTCGTAGACGTCGTGATGCTCGCCGGTGGTCAGCTGGATGCGCCGCACCGGGACCCGCATGCCGTCGACGTCCAGATGGTGCTTCACCGATCCCTCGATGGGGCCGGTGGTGATGCCTTCGGGTCCCCCGGCGGGCCCGGGCGTCGCAGCGGACGCATCGCTGGTGACAGGTGTGCTCATGTCGATTGCTCCCTACGCCGGCATTACCCGGTCAGGTTCAACGGTCGACGGCCCTGACGCTCGGAGAGCTAGCCGTCCTCTCAGCCCGCTGGTGCGAGCCCCCGTGGGTGAAGTTGTACGACGACCACGGTAGCGCAGCCGGCATCGGGCCGGAACCTGCAGCGAAGGCTCGCCGGAGCCTGGGTGAAAGCTGTGCGAGGCTGCGAAATCGGGGACGGGCCGGGGCGTGAGTGCTTTACTTTCACTGTCATCCGTGCGCGTCCACGTGGCCTCCGGACCATCTGTCGGCACGGTGTTGGTACCGCGTCTGTGACCTGGTCTCGACCGAGGTCGACAGCGTGTGTCACGCGCCACGACGACGCGATGGCACATACCGCCGACAGGCCGAAGCCGATCGACTCGATCAGTGGAGGCGGCTGTGAAGCAGGTCAACGGGTCCGGTGACGATCTCGCCACCGCGCCCGTTGCGCCGCGGCCCCCGCCGAGCCCGGTCCGGGCCATCCCGACCCTGCTGCGGGGCCTGGCGCAGGTCGACTTCATGCAGAGCGCCTGGTGTGGGCTGTTCTTCGCGGCAGCGCTGTTCGCCTCGGGTTGGAAGTACGGGCTCTTCGCGCTGATCGGTACCGCGGTGTCCACGCTCACCGCGCTGGTGTGGCAGGTCGACGGTGATCGGGTGCTGGCCGGTCTCGAGGGGTTCAACGGCGCACTCGTCGGCACCGCTGCGGGGGTCTTCCTGGGGCCCGAGTACCTGTCGAGCTGGCTGATGGCCGCCGCCGGTTCGGTCGCCGCGACCATCGTGACGGCGGCCCTCGTCCGATTGCTCGGCACGTGGGACATCCCGACGCTGACCTTTCCGTTCTGCATCACCGCCGCGGTGCTGACCATCGCCGCACCCGAGTTCCAGCGACTGTGGCACGGACGCACCGGACTGGCCGGGCTCGTGGAACCGGCGCAAGGACCCACCGGGCTCGGCTGGGCGGACCTGTGGCGGGCGTTCTTCGCCAACGTCGCGCAGATCTTCTTCATGCCGCAGTGGTACGTCGGCCTGCTGTTCCTGGCGGGCATCTTCGTGGCCAGCCGTCGCGCCGGCGTGGTCGCCTCGCTGGGCAGCGTGGTCGGCATCGTCACCGCGTGGGCGCTCGGCTCACCGGCGGACGAGATCCGGGCCGGCCTGCTCGGCTACAACGCGGTGCTGGTGGCGCTGGCCCTGTGCGGGGTCTTCCTCGCCGTGAGCGTGTGGAGCGTGGCCTACGCGGTGATCGGCGCCGCCTCGTCGACCGGGGTCACCGGTGCGCTCAGCGACTTCTTCACTCCCGTCGGCGGGCACACCCTCACCTGGCCGTTCTGCCTGACGACGCTGGTGTTCCTGCTGGCGGCCCCGGCACTGCCACGGCTGCGGAGAACCGGGTGAGCCGGCAGATACGGACGTGCAGGCAGGCCGTGCAGACCGAGAAGGAGAGTGCCGATGAACCTCACCCAACGTGAGATCGACAAGCTGTACATCCACGTGGTCGCCGATCTGGCGCGCAAGCGGCGCGGCCGGGGCCTGAGGCTGAATTACAGCGAGGCCGTCGCCTTGATCAGCGAGGCCATCGTCGAGGGTGCCAGGGACGGCCGCACCGTCGCCGAGTGCATGGAACTGGGCACCCAGGTCGTCACGTCCGACGACGTGATGCCGGGTGTACGCGAGATGGCCAAGCTGATCCAGGTCGAGGCGACCTTCGTCGACGGCACCAAACTCGTCTCCTGTCACGACCCGGTGGGAGGCGCCGGCAGATGACCGGACCCGCGGACGTCACCGTCCTGCTGTCCTGCGGCCACGAGCGCGGCGAGCTCGCGCCGGGGGCCGGGCCGTGTGTGCCGGCGGGACGGAGACTGGCCGGGGCCGTCGAGGAGGCGCTGCACCGCGGGAACGGTCCGGTGTGCGTCGTGCCGATGACGCTCGGTCGCGACCCGCGCCTGATCGCGGAGTCCGCCCGCACCCTGCGCTGGGCGACCGGCCGGTGGCCCGGCCGGGTTACGCTGGCCGAATCCTTCGGCAGCACAGGTCATCTCATCGGATGGCTGCGGACCGCGGCGTTGCGCGTGTGGTCCGGCGTCCCGGATGGTGGCGAGCCGCAGCCGCGGGCACTGCTCATCACCGCACCCGCCGCCGATCCCTTCGACGACGCCGAGCTGTTCCGGATCGCCCGGTTGGTCCGGCAGTTCGGCCGTCACCGGTGGGTGGAGGTGGCGTTCACCGGTGGCGACCCGGACATCGCCGAGGGGGTGGATCGATGCCTGCGGCTGGGCGCGGAATGGGTGTCGGCGGTGTCGGCCGCGTTCGGGCCCGCGCTGACCGGCGACCTCGCCGCGCGACCAGATGTCGATGACGGTGGTGCACTGCTGACCGAGCCCGCCGTGCGCCGCGTGATCGACGCCCGTGTGGCCGTCGCGCTGGACCGGCTCGACCACGGCGACAACGGCATCGGCGCCGGGTTGGACGCCGAACACGGCCACGGCTACGCCCACTCGCACGGTCCCGGCGAACACGAGCAGGATGTGCCCGGGCCGGATGTGCCCGGGCCGGATGTTCACGGACACAACGGACATCACCATCACCACCACACACACGCCCATCACCACTGACAGGTTCGACGACCACGACCGAGGAGGCCGAACATGGCGTCAGGTGCGCACTATCTCTACGGTGACGATCCGGTCGAGTTGAACGTCGGCCGACGCAAGACCACGCTGCGCGTGAGCAATACCGGCGACCGCGCGATCCAGGTGGGCTCGCACTACCACTTCTTCGAGGCCAACCGGGAACTCGAGTTCGACAGGACGGCCGCGTACGGCATGCACCTGGACATCGCGTCCGGCACCGCGGTCCGCTTCGAACCCGGCGACACCCGCGAGGTCCCGCTCTGCACGTTCGGTGGCAACGGCCGCATCCTCGGATTCAGCAACCTGGTCGACGGCGGCCTGCACGCTCGCGACACCCGGGCCGCGGCGCTGCGCCGCGCCGCACAGCGAGGTTTCAAGGACTCCGGACCGCGGGAGGGTGAATAGCATGACGGTGCTTCCGAGGAAGACCTACACCGACCTCTACGGTCCGACCGTCGGCGACCGCTTCCAACTGGCCGACACCAATCTGATCGTGGAGGTCGAACGCGACTGCAACGCAGGCTTTCACGGCGACGAGGCGGTGTACGGCGGTGGCAAGACCATCCGGGACGGCATGGCGCAGGACCCGGGCGCGTCGGTCGGCCGCGGCGCGCTCGACCTGGTGATCACGAACGTGGTGGTGCTCGACGCGGTGATCGGGGTCGTCAAGGGTGACCTCGGCATCCGGAACGGTCGGATCGTGGCACTCGGCAAGGCCGGCAACCCGCACACGCAGGACGGCGTACATCCGGCCCTGGTGATCGGTCCCGGCACCGAGGTGATCTCGGGGGAGCACCTGATCGCGACCGCGGGCGGCATCGACACGCACATCCACTTCATCTGTCCGCAGCAGGTCGAGGACGCACTGTCGAACGGCATCACCACGATGATCGGCGGCGGCACCGGCCCCACCGACGGCACCAAGGGCACCACCTGCACGCCCGGGCCGTGGAACATCGCCCGGATGCTGCAGGCGGTCGAGACCCTGCCGGTCAACGTGGGGCTGCTGGGCAAGGGCAACGGCGCGGTGCCGAGAACCCTCGTCAAGCAGGTCGAGGCGGGGGTGTGCGGGCTGAAGGTTCACGAGGACTGGGGTGCGACGCCGGCGGCGATCCGCGCGGCGCTGACCGTCGCGGACGAACACGACATCCAGGTCGCCGTGCACACCGACACCCTCAACGAATCCGGGTTCTACGAGGACACGCTCTCGGCGATCGACGGCCGGGCCATCCACACCTTCCACACAGAGGGCGCAGGAGGCGGCCACGCGCCGGACATCATGCAGATCGCAGGCGAGCCGAATGTGCTTCCGGCGTCGACGAATCCGACCCTGCCGTACACGATCAACTCGGTCGACGAACTGCTGGACATGGTGATGGTCTGCCACCATCTCAGCCACGACATTCCCGAGGACGTCTCGTTCGCCGACTCCCGGGTGCGTGCGGAAACCATTGCGGCGGAGACGGTCCTGCACGACGAAGGCGTGATCTCGATCTTCTCGTCGGACTCGCAGGCGATGGGCCGGGTCGGCGAGTCGTGGACCCGCGCCTTCCAGACCGCGCACCATTGCAAGGACCAGCGCGGCCCGCTTCCCGAGGACGTCGGCGCGGACGGCTCCTCGCGCAACGACAACTTCCGGGTGTTGCGCTACGTCGCGAAGATGACGATCAACCCGGCGCTGGCGACCGGCACGGCCGCGCACATCGGATCGCTCGAGCCGGGCAAGCTCGCCGACATCGTGCTGTGGCCGATCAACGCGTTCGCGGCCAAGCCCGCCCTGATCGTCAAGGGCGGCATGGTCAGCTGGGCGCCTATGGGCGACCCGAACGCCTCGATCCCGACACCGCAGCCGGTGTACTACCGGCCGATGTTCGGCACGCTCGGCCGCGCCGCGCAGGCGACCCGGGTGACCTTCATGTCGCAACTCGCCATCGACCTGGGTGTGCCCGGGAATCTCGGCCTGGAGAGCGAGATCCTGCCGGTGACGCACTGCCGTTCCGTCGCGAAACAGGATCTGGTGCGTAACAACGCGACCCCGAAGATCAAGGTGGATCCGGACACGTTCCGGGTCACGCTCGACGGCGAGCCGGCGACGATCGAGCCGGCGCGGAGCCTGCCGCTGACCCAGCTGTACTACCTGGTGTGAGCGGTCATGACGACGAACGGTACGCGCGAACTGCTGGCGAGTCTGCAACTCGCGGACTCGGCGTTCCCCAGCGGCTTCTACACGCTCTCACACGGCCTGGAGGGGTTCGCGCAGGCGAAGGCGGTCGACGCGGACTCGCTGCCGGCGCTGCTCGAGGACCTGCTGCGGCACGGGATCGGCCCTTCCGACGCGACCGCGCTGGCCCTTGCGCACCGCGCGGCGAGCGCCGGCGACACGGACCTGTTGGTCGCCGTCGAGCAGCGCCTGTTCGCGAGCAAGCTCAGCGGTGAGCAGCGCGTGGCGTCCACCCGCACCGGACGCCAACTGCTCGACCTCGCCCGCGAGGTCTACGGCGGCACGGCGCTCGACGAGTACGCCCGGCTGCTCGCGGCGCGGCGCGTGCCCGGATGCCAGCCCGTCGTCGCGGGCATCGCCTATGCGGCGGCGGGTGTCGCGACCGAGCGGGCGGTGGTGAGCGACCTGTTCGCCGTCGCGGCCAGCTTCGTCGGCGCCGCGTTGCGGCTGCGGCTGACCGACCACCGCGTCGCCCAGGTGCTGCTGCACCGCGCGGGTCCGGTGATCGAGGAGGTCGCCGCCGACGCGTTGGTGCGCGACCTCGCCGATCTCGGCGGCTGCGTGCCGATGGTGGACGTGATGGCGGGCCGGCACGAGCGGGCGGAGGCGCGGCTGTTCGCCACGTGAGGCGGCGGGACACGAGTGGTACAGGCAGATCACGCAGGCACAGGAAGGAGAGTCATGGAGGCGAATACGCAGCGAGAGGTGCTGAAGATCGGGATCGGCGGTCCGGTCGGTTCGGGCAAGACCGCGCTGATCGAGGCGCTCGTGCCGGTGCTGACCGCACGCGGTCGCCGGCCCGCGGTGATCACCAACGACATCTACACCCAGGAGGACGCCGAGCACGTGCGGCGCACGCTCGACGGCGTGCTGGAGCCGGAGAAGGTGGTCGGCGTGGAGACCGGCTCGTGCCCGCACACCGCAGTGCGCGACGACCCGACCATGAACCTGGCGGCCGGGGCGGAACTGCTGGACCGGTTCCCGGACGTCGACACCCTGCTGTACGAGTCGGGTGGCGACAATCTGACCCTGACCTTCAGCCCCGTCCTGGTCGACGTGTTCGTGTTCGTGCTCGACACCGCGGAGGGCGAGAAGATGCCCCGCAAGCGTGGGCCGGGCATCACCGACTCCGACCTGCTGGTGATCAACAAGGTGGACATCGCACGATACGTGCGCACCGACATCGACGTGATGGAGTCCGATGCGCACCGCGTGCGCGAAGGCCGTCCGGTGCAGTTGACGAACTGCCTTGCGGGGCAGGGTATCGAAGAGGTCGTCGCGTTCCTCGAATCGCGTCGTCCGGTGCCGGCGTGACGGCGGTGCGGGAGGCCGAGCCGGTGGAGGTGGACCGGTTCTCGCCGGCGCACTACGAGCCCGAGCGGGTTCCGCGCGAGGTGCTGCGGCACCGGGGGACCCCGGACACGCTCGGAGTCGGTCGCCCCGGGAAGGTCGGACTGCTCGAGCTCGGGTTCGCGCGGGTCGGCGCGCGCACCGAACTGGTGCGACGCTTCCAGAAGTCCCCGCTGCAGATCATGCGTCCGCTCTACATCGACCCGCTCCGCCCGGACCTTCCGGTGGTGTATCTGATGTCGACCGGCGGCGGCATCCTGCAGGCCGATCGGCTCCGGACCGACATCGACTGCGGCGCCGACGCATCCGTGCTGGTCACCACCCAGGCGGCCACCAAGGTGCACCGGATGGATCGGGACTACGCGACCCAGCTCGTCCACCTCACCGCGGGCCGGGGCGCCTACCTCGAATACCTGCCCGGGCCGATCATCCCGTACGGCGGCACCCGGATCTATCAGCGCACGGTCGTGACCGCCGACCCCGCGGCCACGGTGCTGATCGCCGAGACCGTGTTGGCGGGCCGGTTGGCCCGCGGCGAGCGCCACGACTATCACGTGGTGGCCTCCGACCTCGAGATCGCCCGTCCGGGAGCCGGACTCGTCGCGGTCGACGCGGTCCGGCTGGACCCCGGCCGTGCGCGGGTGACCGGACCGGGCGTGCTCGCCGGGCACACGCTGATGTCGACGTTCTACGCGGTGAGCCCCCTTGCGACGCCCGCCGCGATCGCGGACGCGCTGCACGACGCGCTGAGCGGGCATCCGGTCGACCGCGGGGTGAGTGTGCTGCCGCACGATGCGGGCGCATGGGTGCGCATGCTCGCCGATGACCCGCCCGCGGTGACGGCGGCATTGGGCGCGGCGTGGGATGCGGTGCGGCAGTTGCTGACCGGTGTGCCCGCGCCCGCGCTGCGGAAGACCTGAGCGGTCAGCCCTGCAGGTCGACGATCACGGGTGCGTGGTCGCTGGCGCCCTTGCCCTTGCGTTCGTCGCGGTCGATCGAGGCGCCGGACACCCGTGCGGCGAGCGCGGGGGAGCACAGCGCGAAGTCGATGCGCATGCCCTGCCGCTTCGGGAAGCGCAACTGCGTGTAGTCCCAGTAGGTGTAGACGCCCGGCCCCGGTGTGTGCGGGCGTACGACGTCGGCGAACCCGGAGTCCACGAACGATGCGAACGCCTCCCGCTCGCCGACGGAGGTGTGGGTCTTGCCCTCGAAGAAGGACGGATCCCAGACGTCCTCGTCGGTGGGGGCCACGTTCCAGTCGCCGACCAGCGCGACCTGGGCGGCCGGGTCGCGCTCGAGCCATCCGGTCGCGTCCTTGCGCAGCGCGGCGAGCCAGTCCAGCTTGTACGCGTAGTGCGGATCGGTCAGCTCACGACCGTTAGGCACGTAGAGACTCCACACCCGCACGCCCGCGCAGGTGGCGCCGAGCGCCCGCGCCTCGGGTGCCTGCTCGGACTCCGGGTCCTTGTGGAAACCGGGTTGGTCCGCGAAGCCGACCTCGACGTCGTCGAGTCCGACCCGCGAGACGATCGCGACCCCGTTCCACTGCGAGTAGCCGACGTGCGCCACCTGATAGCCGATTTCGGTGAACCGCTCGGTCGGGAACTGCTCGTCCTTGCACTTGGTCTCCTGCATGGCCAGGACGTCGACGTCGCTGCGCTGCAGCCAGTCCACGATCCGATCGGTCCGGGCCCGCACCGAGTTCACATTCCACGTCGCCAATCGCACGATGCCAGGCTATGCGGCACCTCCGACATGCGGGATTCCGGGAGCCTGTGGTGCGCCACGAACGGGCCGGGAAGGTGCTGTGGATGTGCCCGAACCCGGCCGCGGTCGTGGCGCGAATGCCCTCGGCACTGTTAGATGGGTCACACCCGACGAGACGACCGGAGACACGATGACCACGAGCAGCCCGTCGATGGAAGTGACCGACAACCTCGAGCAGAGTCGGTTCGAGCTGCGCATGGACGGGGAACTGGTGGGGATCGAGGGCTACCGCGTGGAGGGCGCGGTCGACGACCCCCGGCACGCCGGCGCCGGCAGCGTGGTCGCGTTCATGCACACGGTCGTGCAGGAGGAGGTCTCCCATCGCGGACTGGCCGCGGTGCTGGTCGGCCGTGCGCTCGACGAGGCCCGCGACCGCGGCTGGCTGGTCCGGCCGGTGTGCACCTATGTGCAGCGCTTCCTCGACCGGCACCCGGGATACGAGGACGTGGCGCCCGGCCGATAGGGGCGATCGGCCGGACAGGCACGTCGCGTGCCGACCCGACCGCCCGATTCTCGGGGAATCAGATGCATGATGCCGGCCGCGAGGTCCATGCCCGCCGAGATCGGCGAGAGCCCGGGGTCGATCGCGCTGCTTCCGGTGTTGATCAGACGCCTGTGACGTGTGGACCCGGCGGGCGCCGCTCCCCGTTCTAGCCGTCGGGCGACCTACCGTCGCGTACGACATTCGGGGACTGCAGGATTCAGGGCAGCATCACAGCCCGTCCGGTCGAGCCCGGTGGTTCGCGACGGGCGGTTCAGGCGGGGTCGGCCGGCGAGGCCAAGCGGGTCCGGTGGTGGTCGGTGAAGCCGAGGGCGTGCAGGAATGCGAGCGTGTCCGGATCGGCCTGGGCGACCCGTGCGATGCACATCCGCGCGCCCTGGCGCTCACCCCAGGACATCAGGTCGGTGCAGATCCGGCGACCGTGTCCGGCGCGCCGCGCCGTGGCGGTGACCTCGACCCGCTGCAACACCATCCGAGGGACCTCGTCGGCGATCGTGGGGACGCTCGCCCAGGCCTGCGCGAGAACCGCGCCGTCGTCGTCGCGCAGCGTGGCGGCCACGGGTCGGGCCGAGCCGGGGACCTCCTGCATCACGGTGTCCCCGACGTCCGATCGGGGAGTGGACAGCGCGACGGTCAGCACCAGTTGCTCGTCGTGGGCCCGCCAGCCGTCGGGGACGCGGGCGAGCCGGTCGGGGATCTGCAGCAGGGCAGGCAGACCGCGGTCGGCGTACCAGCGCGACACCCGCTCGAGCGTGGCGTCGGCGAGCAGGTCGGCCAGTGCGCCGGCGCCGCGCATCGGGGAATCCGCGAGCGGCAGGGCCGAGCCGGAGTCGAGGACAGAGCCGGGCTCGCGGGCAGAGCCGGCCTCGGCACCGGCACGCACCCACCATCCGCCGACCCAGGCATCGTGCTCCGGGGCGGACGCCAGGGCGAGCGCCAACTCGGCCGTGCGGATGTCCTTGGTGCGCACCGGGCGTGGGCCGAGCGCCTTCAGCGCGACCACCCGGTCGGACGTCACCTCGACCTCGTGGCCGTCGGCGGCACGCACCCGGATCAGCGGGCCGGTCGCCTCGAGCGTGCCGATGACGTCGGTCATCGGATGGGTCGAGCCCGCGGGCAGCCGGTAGCGGAGCACCACCCGGGTGCCCGGCGTCAACGAGGGCAGGTCAGTCGTCATGCCCGAAGGGATCGGGACCCTCGCCGGGCACCCAGTCCAGCCCGGGGACACCCCAGCCGTTGCGCTTGACCGTCTTCTTGGCGGCGCGCGCGTTGCGCCCGATGAGCCGGTCCACGTAGAGGAAGCCGTCCAGGTGCCCGACCTCGTGCTGCAGGCAGCGGGCGAAGAACCCGCGCCCCTCGATGGCCACCGGCTCGCCTTGGGCGTCGACGCCGGTGACCCGCGCCCAGTCAGCGCGGCCGGTGGGGAACTGCTCGCCGGGGACGGACAGGCAGCCCTCGATGTCGTCGTCCTCGTCGGGCATGGTCTCCGGGATCTCGGAGGTCTCGAGGACGGGGTTGATCACCTCGCCACGCCGACGCTCCGTGTTGCCGTCGTCGTCGGTGTCGGGACAGTCGTAGACGAAGACCCGCAGCGGCACGCCGACCTGGTTGGCGGCCAGCCCCACACCGTTGGCCGCGTCCATCGTGTCGTACATGTCCTCGATGAGCTGGGCCAACTCGGCCGGGTTCTGGGTGACCTGCTCGGTGGGGTGGTGCAGGACCGGGTCGCCGATGATCCGGATCGGGAGAATCGCCATGGTCGATAAGGGTACTGGGGTGACCCGGGCCGGACGTACGTACCGGACGCGCGAACCGCGTGGCCCGGGCTCTTCGTTCCCGCCCGCTGTCGGTCGACCGTGGTTGAATGAGCGACGAACGACAGGGCTGTGATTCCCCGGGCCCGTGTGTCCAGAAGGCACCGTCCAGCAGGCAGTGTGTTCCCGAAGGCACGGCGATTCCGGGTGGCACGGCGATTCAGGGAGGTCGACAGCGACATGGACGCCGCAGCGGCGCGAAGCGACGAGCAGACCGCACCGGAGGCGGCCGGCGGGCAGACCGCCGCAGGATCCGGCGACGTCCACGAGGCCGGTCCCGACGGATTGACCCGACGCGAACGGGACATCCTCGCCTTCGAGCGGCAGTGGTGGAAGTACGCGGGCGCGAAGGAAGACGCCATCAAGGAACTCTTCGGGCTGTCCGCCACCCGCTACTACCAGGTGCTCAATGCGCTGGTCGACCGGCAGGAAGCGCTGGTCGCCGACCCCATGCTGGTCAAGAGGCTGCGCAGGCTCCGGGCCGGTCGGCAGAAGGCGCGCGCGGCCCGCCGCCTGGGATTCGATCTCACCTAGGGCTGTCGATGCAACCGCGCGCGTCTTATGGTCGAGCGGTGAAGAATCCGCCCCCGGAGCCCACCGGCCTCCCCTTGCGTGCAGCAGCGATGGTGCTCATCGCGGCCGCGATCGTGTTCGCCGGGCTGGGCTGGCTGTCCCTGGGCAAGTCGAACCCGGACAGTCAGCCCGACACGGCCACCGCCGCCGTCACCTCGTCGCTGACCACGTCTGCCGCACCACCCGCGGCCTCGTCGAAGGTCGCGGCCGCCGCGGCGCCGACCGGCTCGGCCGCGTCGGCGGCCACGACCACGACGGCAAGCGCCGGTGCAATCGCCGACGTGCCCGTGCGGGTGTTCAACAACAGCGATGTCGGCGGGCTCGCTTCACGCACCGCCGCCAAGCTGCGCGCGGAGGGATGGACCGTCGCATCGGTGCAGAACTACACGGCCGGCAGCATCCCCACCACCACTGTCTACTACGGCAGTGGTACGGGTGAACAGCAGGCAGCGCAGCGGATCGCGGGCGAGCTGGGCGTGGGCGCCGCGCCGCGGTTCGCGGGGATCAAGGATGCGAGCCCGGGAGTCATCGTCATCCTGACCGGAGCCCCGACCGGATTCTGACCCGTGGCCCGACCGGCTGACACGCCATCAGGTTTCGTGTTTATGCTTCGTCACCTAGTTGATCGGGCGGCCATCGCGGACATCTCAGGGATGCCCGTCGGCCGCAGGAGAAGTCCCGGCCGTCGCGCCGATGCCCGCAAAGGAGCGGATAGATGACCCAGCGTTCCCTTCAGCACAGGTCCCGGCGTGGATCCCGGTGGCTGGCGGCGGTCCCGATGGTCGCGATCGCCGCGCTGGGACTGACTGCCTGCTCGAACGGCGAGACCGCCACCAATGAGCCGAACAGCACCAGCGTGCCGGCCGTCTGGTCCGCCGCGCCGCAGCCGGGCAAGGTCGACAACGGTGCGCAGCCGGGCGCGGGGGCGCAAGGCGACGCCGCCGGCGCCGGTCTGACCGCCGACCTGGTCAACCCCGCCGGGTCGAAGGTCGGTACCGCCACGTTCAGCCAGGTCGGCGATGCGGTACAGATCCGGGTCACGGCCGAGGGGCTGGCCCCGGGCTTCCACGGATTGCACATCCATTCGGTCGGCAAGTGCGAGCCGCACAGCCAGGACCCCTCCGATCCGAGCAAGATCGGCGACTTCCTCTCCGCCGGACCGCACTTCACCAACTCCTCGGCCGAGACCGACAACGTCATGGCCAGCGGCGACCTGACCTCGCTGCAGGTCGGCGCCGACGGCAAGGCCACATTGGTCACCACCACGACTGCGTTCACGCTGGGCGAGCTGACCGCCGGCAAGGGGACCGCGCTGGTCGTCCACGCCGGCCCCGACAACTTCGGCAACATCCCGGCTCGGTACACCCAGGCAGGCGGCGCGACCGGGCCCGACAAGGAGACCGCCGCGACCGGCGACGCGGGTGCCCGCGTGGCCTGCGGCGTGATCACCGCGGGCTGACCGCAGCAGTAGTTCGACAGGGGCGGTCCGGTTGTCCGGGCCGCCCCTCGTCGTGTGTTCCCGGGCGGCATTGCGCCGTGCGCCGCGATACCTCGCCGGGGTGGCCGGGGTGTGGTTCGATCGGCGGTGTGGGAGTTCCCTTTCGCGCCTCGCCGCGCCCGACGATCGGTGTCGAGTGGGAGTTGGCGCTGGTCGACCGCTCGACGCGCGACCTGCGCAACTGCGCCGATCAGCTCTTCGACGGGGTGCGGGCCCGGTACGGCGGCGACAGTCCGCACGTGCACAAGGAGATGCTGCGCAACACCGTCGAATTGGTGACGGGGGTGTGCGCCACCGTCGGTGAGGCGATGGACGATCTGGCCGGCACGCTGAGACTGGTGCGGGAGGCGGCCGAGCCGCTCGGCATCGATCTGTTCAGTGCGGGCACCCATCCGTTCGCGCAGTGGTCCGCCCAGCAGTTGACCGCGTCGCCGCGCTACGACGAGTTGATCGCGCGGACCCAGTGGTGGGGTCGGCAGATGCTCATCTGGGGGGTGCACGTCCACGTCGGCATCTCCCGTGTCGACCGGGTCTTCCCGATCATCAATGCGCTCCTGCTGCGGTATCCGCACATGCTGGCGTTGTCCGCATCGTCACCGATGTGGGCGGGCGTGGACACGGGATATGCCAGCAACCGCGCGATGATGTTCCAGCAGTTGCCGACGGCCGGATTGCCGTTCCAGTTCCACACCTGGCGCGAGTTCGAGGGCTTCGTCGACGACCAGCTGGTCACCGGCGTCATCGACCAGCTCAACGAGATCCGGTGGGACATCCGGCCGGCGTCGCACCTGGGCACCATCGAGGTGCGGGTGTGCGACGGGGTGCCGACGTTGCGCGAGCTCGGTGCGCTGACGGCGCTGACCCACTGCCTGGTGGTCGACCTGGAACGGCGGCTCGACGCGGGGGAGCGGCTGCCCGAACTGCCGCCGTGGCACGTGCAGGAGAACAAGTGGCGCGCCGCCCGCTACGGCCTGGACGCGGAGATCATCGTCGGCGCCGACAACTCCGAGCGGCCGATGATCGACGACCTGCACGATCTGCTGGAGCAACTCGCCCCGGTCGCGGCCCGGCTCGGCTGCACGCGTGAGCTCGAATCGGTGGCCGAGATCCCCGCGCGGGGCGCCTCCTATCAGCGACAGCGGAAGGTCTCGGCGGGGGCCAGCGGCGACCTTCGCGCGGTCGTCGACTCGCTGGTGCACGAACTCGAGCCCTGACCCGGGGACCGTCGCCGAACCTGTCGAGCGATGCCGGGATCTGCACCCGAGTGTTCGCTCGCCGTTCGCTAGGCTGACACCTCGTGTTGACCAACCGGACGGTACGCCCAGCGGGGGTGCGGGGCCGGTGGATCGCACTGGCGGTCGCGGCGGTGGTCTTCCTGATCCTGTTGGAACTCGCGTCGGCACATTACGGCTTCACAGGGCCGACCGTGAACCTGCTGCACGATCTCGTCGGCCCGCCGAAGTCCGGGCCGGTGCTGTGGGCGGGACTGGCGCTGGCGGTGGTCCGGCTGCCTCCTCGGGCGCGATGGACGGCGGTGGCCTCGGCGGCCGGGATCGACGCGCTCTTCGCGGCGGCGCGGTTCGCGTTCACCGATGATCGCGTGACGTTCGGCAACGGAGCGCTGCTGACCATCCTCGGCATCGCGGTGCTCGCGTCGGTGCGGTGGTCCGGACCGCGCCGCGCCGACGCGCTCAAGGGTGTCGGCCTGGGCATGCTGCTGATCGTCGCGACCAAGGTCGGCGACGCGTGGCTGACGATCACCGCGCTGACCCGCCCGATGGTGCTGGACCAGTACGTGCAGACCTCGGATCGTGCGCTCGGCAACCCCTCGTGGGTGATGGGCCGGGTCGTCGACGCGCTCGGACCGGTCGGGTACCAGGTGCTGCACACGGTGTACATCGAGCTCCCGGTGGGCGCGATGGTGGTGGCGCTGTGGCAACTCCGGAACCATTGGCCGGAGCACCACCTGGTCCGCACCTTCCTGCTGATCGGGATCCTCGGTCCGCTGATCTATCTGGTGTTCCCAGTGGTCGGGCCGGTGTTCGCCTTCGGCGCCGACGGCGGTGCGTGGGCGGTCGCGAACGTGTGGCCGCACCGCGTCCCGATCGACCTGGCGCCGCACGCGGTGCGGTTCGACGAGTGGACCCCGCGCAACTGCATGCCGAGCCTGCACACCGCGTGGGCGTCGGCGATCTTCATCCACTCCCGCCGCGGTCCGCGGTGGTTGCGCATCCTGGGTGCCGTCTGGCTGGCCTGCACCCTCACCGCGACCCTCGGTTTCGGCTACCACTACGGGATCGATCTGATCGCCGGTGCGGTGTTCTGCCTGACCGTCGAGTCGGCTCTGCGCGAGCCGGGCCGCGGTTGGGGATGGTTCCGCTGGCGGCTGCTGCTGTGGGGCGCGGCGGGGGTGACTGCGGTGCTGGTGGCCACCAGATTCCTCGCGGTACAGATGGCCACGCACGCGATTCCCGCGGCCGCGGCGCTGGTGGGCGTGCTGGTCGTGACGATCCTCGGGTTCTATGCCACCTTCTTCGCCGAGGAGGGGACGCCGCTGTGGACGTGGGGGCATCCGGGCGAACGTGCCGGCGCCGCCGATCTGGGGGAGCGGCTCTCCTCAGCGTGACGGTGTGCCGGCGACGACGGTGCCGTCGTGCTCGGCGCTGTGCACGATTCGCGGCGTGAGGCCGTGGCGGACGAACTCGGCGGCGGTGCCCGACGCCTGCCGTTCGCTGGTCTCGATCAGCAACCGCCCGCCGGGCGCGAGCCAGTCCCCGGCGCCTGCGATGACCCTCCGTTGCAGGTCCAGGCCGTCGGGGCCGCCGTCGAGCGCGGCCAGCGGTTCGTGCTCGCGTGCCTCCGGCGGCATCAGCGCGATCGAGCCGCTCGGCACGTAGGGGGCGTTGGCGACGAGCACGTCCACCCGGCCCCGGAGCGAGCCGGGGAGCGGGGCATACAGGTCGCCGCAGTAGGCCCGGCCGGCGCCGATGTTCTGCCGCGTGCAGGCGACCGCCGGGGGATCGATATCGGCCGCGTGCAGTTCGACATCGGGGACCGCCGCGCGCACCGCCGCACCCAGCGCGCCGCAGCCGCAGCACAGGTCGAGCACGACGGCGCCGGGGCGCACACTCGCGATCGCCTCGCGCGCCAGCGCCTCGGTCCGCCGTCGCGGAACGAAGACGCCGCGGCGCACGTGAATCCGCAATCCGCAGAACGACACCCAGCCGACCACGTGCTCGAGCGGGACGCCCTCGATTCGCGCCGCGAGCAGGGCGGTGAGTTCTGCGGGGCTGCGCGCGGAGGTGACCAGGACGCGCGCCTCCTCCTCGGCGAAGACACAGCCGGCCGCCCGCAGGCGCGCGACCAGTTCTCCGGGCGGCGTCGCGGCGGCCCGGGTGTGGATGTCGCGGCCGTGGGAAGCGGTCACCGGCGGCACGCTAGCAGAGAGCGACGTTCGGGGACCGCCGATCGACGCGGTCCCCGAGCGTGCTCGATCGGCGGTCAGTCGCGGGCAGGACCCTTCGCGTCGAGGAAGTCCCGTGCGACCATGGCGGCCTTGAGCGTGCACAGGCCCGATGGCCGGGTCGGGTCGAGGCCGGTCAGCTGCGCGATCCGCTTCATCCGGTAGTCCACCGTGTTGGTGTGCAGGTGGAGCCGGTTGGCGGTGCGCTGACGGTTCAGATCGTTGTCGACGTGCACCTTCAGCGTCTGCAGCAGTTCGGGGGAGCCGTCCAGTGGACGGAGCAGTTGCGCCAGGTGGGCGCGTCCGGGCCCGGGCCGGGTGACCTGGAATTCCAGGGCGAGGTCGACCAGACCGTAGAGTCCCGGCGGCCGGCCCAGCTGGCGGGCCAGACTCAGCAGCTCGTGGACCTGCTCGGCGGCCGCGGGGATGTCCGCCGTGTGGACCTGGACCGCGCTGGCGGTGATGTCGACCTCCGCGGACATCGAGACCAGCCGGACGGCCTCACGGACCTGGTCCCAGTCCGGCGCGCCGGGGATCAGCAGCGTGCCGCCCTGCGGGCTGAGCAGGCCCAGCAGCGGCGAGCCGAACTGCGCGGCCAGTTCGGACTGGATGATGCCGAGCTTCTTGCGTGCCGCCGCGGCCTTGTCACGGCCCGCGGCCACCTCGTCCGGATGCGGCGCCACCCACAGGCCGACCACCAGATGGTCCGTCTGCAGCTCCAGCCCGAGCTGGCGCGCCACGGAAGTGGGGTTGGCCCCGCTGAGAAGGGCGTTCACCAGCGTGTGGGTGGCGGTGTGCACGTCACTGGTGAGCGCGCGGAACTCCTCGAGGTAGCTGGAGGACGCGGCGATGTTCAGGCGTTCGACGAGGCTGAACAGCAGCCGTCCGCCGGTCTGCAGGTCGGCTATGTCCTCCGGTGCGGCCTTCTCCATCACGAGGTCGCGGACGGTGCGGATGCCCTCGTGATAGACGGCGAGAACCTCCTCGAGGGGGACGCCGGCCCGTGCGCGGCGGGCGGCGGACGCCCGCACGTCGGCGAGGTCCTCGTCGGTGGGAAGCCGCTGCTCGTCGAGCATCTGGATGCCCAGTTGCAGGCATTGCACGGTGACCTCGGTCAGATCGCGCAGGACCTGTTCCTCCGGGAGCCCACCGAACGGCGAGATGGTCTTGCTGAAGTGCGCCACCAGGTCGGCGGCCAGCGGACGCAGGTTCCGCAGGGGGGTGGACATCGGCTCGCCCGCGACCTGGAGGGCGGCGATCCCGGTGTCCGGAGACTCGATGACGGTGCGCTCCCGGCTCGCCGGGCTGAGTTCTTGCACTGCTGCAGGGGTGTTCGACATCTGAAGGCGAAATCTCTCGTCCGGGGGCGTGTTCGACAGGATCCACGGACTTCGGTGCGGAATGCGGCTGAGAAGAGCCGACGTGTGGCGGACGCCCCGACAGAGCCGCACACACGCACGACACACAACCCTCACCGAGTGGAGAACGTGCGGTCTTGCAATCACAGCCGGTCACCGGTGACGCCGGTAGCCGGTCTGCCCGGTTGCCTGACGCTGCGGGCGCCAGGGTCGGTGATCACGACCGGATTGGGCCATCTCACCATTGCGACCCGTCGTGAGGTTGTGCCTACGGCGGCGGGCTCGGACCAAAGGTACTCAAATACGGTGCGGAACGGAACGATTATCGAAAACTTTGGACGATCGTCCAGCGCATGGGCCTGCGACGGTGCCGCGCCCGGGCGCGCGGCGGCGTCCAGGCCGACGTGGTGAGCGACGTGGAACGGTGCCGGCGCACGGGTTGTGAACGGACCCAGTCAGGTATCGGACCGGTTGCGATTTGGCCCAAGGTCGGTGCGTTCGTACGAGTTCGCGCCGACGGTCCTCCTAGCCTGCGGTGGTGCGTGCAACGAGCGTGACCGAGAGAAGTGCGGCGGTGAGCAGCGCGCCGACCGATCTCGCGGTGATGCGTGCGTTGCGTCGGACCGTCGCGTGCCACCTGGACGGCGAGCTCGCGGACCGGCAGCAGAGCGCATACTCGGCGGCCGGTTGCGAGGTCCCCGAGGGTGAGGTGGACGGCCTCGACGCCGACCTGCGCGCGGGTTTGTCGATGCTGCTGGAGATCAAGGCGATACGGCCCGATGCCCTGCGCGGACGCGGGTCGGTGGATGACCCGTGGCGCCGGTGGCTCGAGCGGTGGGACGAGCGGCGGCAGGAGCATCGGGAGACGTTGCGGCGGATGCTCGGTGACGTCCCGGCGGCTCGGCGGCCGGCTGCGCGTGCGCCGATCCGCCGCGACCGTGTGCTGGCGGTGCTCGCCGGGTTCGCCTTCGACGGGCAGTTGGCATACGAATTGGGCGCCGCACTTGTCGACTGGGTTCCGCAGTCCGAGGTCGTCGCGCTGCGCATGATGTGCGCCGATGACCGACGGTATGCGCGGTTCTTCCGTGACATGTGCGCGGAGGCATTCGAACTGGCCCCGGACACCACCGCCCGGGCGGTTGCCGTCGCTTTGCAGAGGTATCTGGAGCTACGGGTGACCTCGAGGGGGCGGTCGGATGTCGGCCTCCTGGAGGGCGTCCCACGCGACGAGCATTGGCATCATCAGCGGATCGTCCTGCCCGTCCTCGGCCAGTGGAGGGTGTTGGAGCGCAACGACCTCGGGTCGGCCGGCGCGCGGGCACGGGTGACGGTGGCGGGCCTGGTCGAGGGGTTCGACGAGAAGCTGCGGGCGGAGCGCGCCGCCGTCGAGGCCCGCCGTGATCGCGAGGCTCTGCGGCGCGAGCGTGAAGTGGCCTTCCTGGCGCGCATGGGCATCGTCCCGGAAATGGCGCTCTGAGAGCAGCGTTCGGCAACGTCAGCCGTTCAGGCGCGGATCGCGTGGTCCGTCGCAGGTCGTTGCGCTCGTTCGCGCCTCGGACACGACGAAGGCCGGGGTGGCTCCCTGTGGAGCCGCCCCGGCCGTTCTGTTGCGCTGTTACGCCGTGGGGGGTGCCGTCGTGGTGGGTGCCGGCGTGGCCGGCGTGGTCGCGGCGCCGACCGAGCCCATCGACCCGATGATCGCGTTGAGCAGCTGGGTGATGGTCGGCGAGATCGGGTTGGGATCGGCCGTCGGAGTGGGTGCGGTCATGATGACTCCTGTTGTGTTACAGATTGGTTCACATGGTCTTATCGATGGGCCGCGGTCATGTACCGGACCCGATTCGCCCCGTGAAGGGCCGCGCGTGGAAGCCCGCAGTCACCCTTCGGTGAGACCGTCAGCCCACTCGCGAGGTGATGTTGCCGACGTTCGCCGAGCCCGAACTGCTACCGCCACCGAACATCTGGAAGATCAGGTTGATCGTGGTGGAAGGGTCGCTCGGATCGGCGGTCGGAGGGGTGGTGTTTTCTGCGGTGGCCATGACGCGCTGCTTTCGTTGGGGCGGAAGCACATTCAGTGCTCGAAAATGATGGGGCGAGAGTAGCGCACCGCCCCGTCGAAGCGGGAACTACTGGTGGGCCTCGGAGCTGCCGATGTTGGAGCTGCCGATGGTGATGTTCGGGAACAGGCTGGGAAGGGTGAAGCTCAGACTTCCGAAGGAGAGCGTCATCGCTGGCACTACTTTCTGTGTGGTGTGGGATGCGAACGCTGTGCTGCTGTTTCCGGCGTCGACACAAGATCTCGGGACGACCTGGTGAACACCGTGGTGACGGGCCTGGGTCAGGCAGGCGTGGCCGGCTGGGTCACGCCCGCGCTGCCCGTGCCGATGGTCTGGAGGACCTGCACGATCAGGGTCTGCGCGGGTCCGAGGATTGCGTCCATGAGTTGCTCCTGGTGTGGTGATCGAACCGGTGCACGCGTCGCGCCACCGGACGGATGAGGTGAGCGGCTGATCAGGCTCCGGTACCCGTACCGGTCCCCGTGCCTGTGCCGGTTCCGGTGCCATTGGTCAGACCGCTGAGCAGATTGCCGAGATCGAGACCGCCGACGGTGGTCGCGAGTTGCAGGCTGCCGGTCCCGACGTTGCCGATGATGCCGGAAAAGTCCATCGAGGCTCCTAAATCGTCTGCCGTCGCAGAGGAACTCCCGACGGTGAACGGACGTGCACCAGCCGCGCACGACGCAGTGCGCCGCGACCGGTGTGGTGCCCGCGACCTGCGTTTCGGATGGTTCCGGCAGATGTACCGGCTCCCCCGCCACGGTTCCAGTGAAGCGAGGCACAGGGGATGTATAGCCGCTGAACTGCCGTCGGTCGAGGGGATTTGGCGGGTGCAAGAGCTAATTCGGGCGATTCCCAACGGTGCCTGTGAGCCGTCACCAGCCCTGGGTCACTCGTCCGGTTCGTCCATCTCGTCGACGGTCATCAGGTCCGTGCGGACGCTCTGCTCGCGATACGACAACCGCCCGACCAGGTGCGCGAACAGTGGTGAGGTGATCAGCGCGAACAGCGCGGCCAACACGAGCATGCCGAGGTCGACGCTGTCCCGCAGTCGCAGGCCCGCGCCGATCAGCACCAGCACCAGCCCGAGGACCTGGGGCTTGGTGCCGGGGTGCATCCGGGACAGGGTGTCGGGGAAGCGGACCAGGCCGATCGCCGCGGTCAGCGCGAACAGCGAGCCGATCAGCACCAGCACGGCGGCCACGACGTCCAAAGTGGTGCTCATGACTTGTCCCGTACCCGGAAGCGCACCACGCTGATCGACCCGATGAACCCGAGCAGCGCGAGCGCCACGATCGCGGATACGACCGTCGAGTCCCTGGTGTACGCCGCCCAGGTTCCCAGGCCGCACAGGACCAACGCCATGACCATCTCGATGGCCACCAACCGGTCGAGGGTGCTGGGCCCGCGCAGCAATCGGTACACCGCGAGGGCTGCGGAGATCAGCAGCACCGCGCCGGCGATCGCCATCACCGTGGTCATGGTCGCTCCTCCGGTTCTCCGGTCGTCTCGGGGGCGTCGTGTTCGTCGTCGACGTGAAAGTCGCTCGGGTGCCAGTCGTCGTCACGCTCGAAGGCGCGGATGAACAGCCTTTCGAGACGGTGGGTCTGGTGGCGGAAGCGTCCGACCGCTTGCGGCGTGCCGACGTCGAGCACGTGGATGTACAGCAGTCGGCGCACCCGGTCGATCTCCAGCACGAGGGTGCCGGGAATGAGGTTGATGGCGTTGACCAGCAGCGATAGCACCACGTCGGACTTGACCGCGACCTGCGTGCGGTACACGGCGCTCAGCGGGGGCGGGCCCGGACGGATCGCGAGCCAGGCCAGTTGGACGCTCGAGACCACCAGGTCGACGGCGATCCGCCCGGCGAGGCGCAGCGCCGAGAGCGGATGCAAGCGGCCCTCGACCGGCACCTGCGGCAGCGGCAGCAACAACATGATCAGGAAGCCGACGATCAACCCGCCGACGACGTTGGCGATGGTGAAGTCACCCCACAGCAGGACCCACACGAACGTCAGCCAGGCGAGCACCCACAGCCGGATGAGCACGTCACGCGTGGTCAGCGGGGTGCTGAAGCGTTCACGGAAGGACCTCATCGCGCGCCCCCCGAGGTTCCGGCGGCCTCCTGCACGGGCGCTGCGTGGGAGCCGAGGACCGCATCGATGTAGATCGAGCGGTCCATCAGATCCGTCGCGGTGCGCCCGGTGTAGCCGATCATCGGGCCGGCGAACACCGTCAGCGCCAACCCGACCGCCACGAGCGCGACGGTGGGCAGCAGCATCGCAGCGGGCATGCGGCCGACGTCGTCGCGGTCGGCGAAGGCAATGTCGGACGAATCGTCGAGCAGCACCGCGGGACGCTCGTCGGCGAGGTCGCCCTCCGGCGCGTCGGCGCGGGGACGCCAGAAGGCCTTGGTCCAGATCCGGGCGACCACGTACAGCGTCAGCAGGCTGGTGATCACGCCGCCGGCGACCAGCGTCCAGGACAACACGCTGGGATGGTCGACGCCCGCCTGCAGCAGCGCGATCTTCCCGATGAACCCGGAGAACGGCGGGATGCCACCGAGGTTGAGTGCGGGCACGAGGAACAGGATGGCCAGGAGAGGACTGGCCGCGGCCAGCCCCCCGAGGCGGCGCAGCGAGGACGAGCCGGCCTGGCGTTCGATCAGCCCGACCACCAGGAACAGGGTGGCCTGCACGATGATGTGGTGCGCGACGTAGTAGATCGCGCCCATCAGCCCGTAATGCGTCGAGAGTGCGATGCCGAACACCATGTAGCCGATGTGGCTGACCAAGGTGAACGAGAACAGTCGCTTGATGTCGGCCTGGGCGATGGCGCCGAGGATGCCGACCAGCATTGTCAGCAGGCCGCAGACCATCAGCACGTCGTCGAGGCTGCCGCCGGGGAACAGCAAGGTGTGCGCGCGGATCATCGCGTACACGCCGACCTTGGTGAGCAGACCGGCGAAGACCGCGGTCACCGGGGCGGGTGCGGTCGGATAGGAGTCCGGGAGCCAGGTCGACAGCGGGAACACCGCGGCCTTGATACCGAACGCCACCATCAGCACGGCGAAGATCGCGGTCCGGGTGCCGCCGGGGATACCGTCCAGACGGGTCGCCATCTCGGCGAGGTTCAACGTGCCGGTCGCGGCGTAGGCGAACGCGATGCCCGCCAGGAACACCAGCGACGAGACCATCGAGACCATCACATACGAGATCCCGGCGCGGACGCGGTCGGCGCTGGCCCCCAGTGTCAGCAGCACGAAACTCGACGTCAGCAGCACCTCGAAGCCGACGAACAGGTTGAACAGGTCACCGGCGAGGAAAGCGTTGCAGATGCCGGCCGTCATCACCAGATACGTCGGCTGGAAGATCGAGACGGGTTGGTTCTCGTCGCCGTCACGTACGCCCTGACCGACCGAGTAGACCATCACGGCCAACAGCACCACCGCCGAGATGACCAGCATCAGCGCGGACAGCCGGTCGGAGACCAACGCGATGCCGAGCGGGCCGACGTTCCCGGTCGACGCGTCCCATCCGCCGACCGCGAGCGAATGGGTGCCGTCCCGGTCGGCCAGATACAGCAGTGCGCAGGAGACCAGCAGCACCGCCGTCAGCGCGATGATCGTGACCGCGCGCTGGGCGCGCGGGCGTCGGCCGAGTACCAGCGTGATCGCCGCGGTCAGCAGCGGCACCAGCACCGGAAGCGGCATGAGGACGCCGATGATGCTCTCCGGCAGAACCGTGTCGAGTGCGCTCACAGGCGGTCCCACGCGTGGTCGGGCCCGTAGGAGTCGCCCTCGGGCCGCGCCGCGCCGGTGACCGGGTCGTCCGACCGGTCGTGATCCGGGGCCTCGGCGGCGGTGCGCCGCGTGGAGACCTTCGTGTCCTCGGTGTCGTCGTCGACGTCGTCGGCCTTGCTGATCGTGTACGACCGGTAGGCGAGTGCGAGCACGAAGGCGCCCACACCCATGGTGATCACGATCGCGGTGAGGATCATCGCCTGGGCCAACGGGTCGGCGCCGTGCTCGCCGTCGCCGGAGATGCGCCCGACGATCGGCGGGTTGCCCGCGCCGCCGCCGACGGTGAGCAGCAGCAGGTTGGTGGCGTTGCCCATCAGCAGCAGGCCCAGCAGCATCCGGATGAGCGAGCGTTCGAGCAGCAGGTAGACGCCGGTGGCGTACAGGCCCCCGATGACGATGAGCATCCCCAGGTCGGCGGTCATTGCAGCTTCACCTCCACCGGTGAGTCGAGTCGGGCGCCGAGACTGCGGAGCACGTCGAGCACGAGTCCCACCACGATCAGGTAGACGCCCAGATCGAAGAACATCGCCGTGACCACGGTGATGTGGCCGAGCAACGGCAGCGTCACCTCGACCACCGCCGAGGACAGCACCGGCGCGCCGAGCAGCATCGAGACCGTCGCGGTGGCCGCGGAGCAGAACAGGCCGAGCCCGAGGATCTTGCCGGCGTCGATGGGCACGGTCTCGCCGAGTTCGTACCGTCCGCCCGCCAGATATCGCAGCACCAGTGCGAGCCCGGCGGTGAGCCCGCCCGCGAAGCCACCGCCCGGGTGGTTGTGTCCGGCGAAGAAGAAGTACACCGACAGCACCATGATGGTCGGGAAGACGACGCGGGTGGTGACCTCGAGGACCAGCGTGCGGTGCCGGGGGTCGCGCAACTCGCTGCCGCGCAGCCAGGTGATCGGCCCGTGCGGTGAGCGGTAGGCGGGGTTGGGCACCAGATCCTCGTCGGTGTGGCTGTCGGACGCGACAGCCACAGGGGAACCTGCAGGGGGAGTGGTCGGCGGCACGGTGGCGGGGAGCGGAACCGTGGGCGGCTCGACGGCGGCGTCGGGGGCGTCGGCGACCCGGGGTGCGCTGCCGAAACGCCGGTTGCGGAACACCAGGCTGGCGACGCCGGTGGCCGCGACCAGCAGCACGGTGATCTCGCCGAAGGTGTCCCAGGCGCGAATGTCCACCAGCAGCACGTTCACGACGTTCTTGCCGTGCCCGACCGCGTATGCCGCGTGCGGCAGCACCGAGGCGACCGGTTGCGTGTTGCGTGCATTGATCGCGTAGGCGCCGATGGTGGTCAGCGCCGCGCCGACGAGCGCGGCCAGGACGATCCGCCACCCGCGAAAGCCCATGGCGCGCCGGACATTCGTGTCGGCCGGCAGTTTGCGCAGCACCAGCACGAAGATCACCAGCATCAGCGTCTCGACCAGGAACTGCGTCAGCGCCAGGTCGGGCGCGCCGTGCAGAGCGAAGATGACGCCGCTGCCGTAACCGGTGAAGCCGACCATCAACACCGCGGCGAGCCGGTTGCGCAGGACGGTCGCGGCGACTGCGGGGATCAGCATGAGCAGGCCGATGGCGACCTCGAGGGGACTGCCCCACAGATGCAGCCGGGCCGGGCCGGTGGCGCCGAAGATCAGCACCATCGTGGACAGCACGACCAGCGTGGTCAGGATGATCGTCTGGGTGAGCGGGAGCGAACCGCGCTGCACAGTGGAGGTCAGTCGCAGCGACAGGCTGTCCGCGGCGCGAAGTGCCCAGTCGTAGGCGCGGTCGGCGTTGCCGAGCGGCGGGTTGCCGAACCGTGCCCGTGCCACCGCGCGGTGCGCGAAGAACAACGCGAAGCCGCCGATGAAGACGAGGATGGTGATCCACATCGCCGGTCCGACGTGATGCCAGAGCGCGAGGTGGTAGCCACCCCCGGCGCCGGTCGGCAGTGTCTTGGCGTACGGCTCGAGCAGCGCGCCGATCCGCGGCGCCTGCAGACCCGCCGCGAGTCCCGCGAGGGCCAGGATCGTCGGCGCGGCGAGGAACAGCGGGCTGGGGCGGTGCATCTCGGCGACGGCCTTGCTCGGCGCGTCGAGTCCCTTGCCGGCGAAGGCGCCGGAGAGGAATCGCAGCGTGTAGGCGACGGTGAAGATCGAGCCGACGACGATGCCGACGAACACCAGACTGCGCGAGAGGTCGTCGAGGACCGGGGTGTTCAGATACGACTCGAGCGCCGCCTCCTTGCCGACGAAACCGAGGAACGGCGGCACCCCGGCCATGCTCGCGGCGGCCGCACACGCGATCAGAGTCAGCCCCTTGTGGGCGCGCCCGAGCCCGGCCAGCTTGCGGACGTCGCGGGTGCCGGTGGAGTGGTCGATGACGCCGACGACCATGAACAGGGTCGACTTGAACAGCGCGTGGGCCACGACGATCGTCACGCCGGCCAGCGCCGCGTCGTGGCTGCCGGTGCCGACCAGCACCATCATGAAGCCGAGTTGGCTGACCGTGCCGAACGCCAGGATCAGCTTCAGGTCGTACTCGCGCAGTGCACGCCAGCCGGCGAGAATCATCGAGACGATGCCGAGGGTGAGCACCAGCGGTCGCCACGGCGACGACTCGGCGAAGCCGGGCGCCAACCGGGCGACCAGGAAGATGCCGGCCTTCACCATGGCGGCGGCGTGCAGGTAGGCGCTGACCGGGGTCGGGGCGGCCATCGCGCCCGGTAGCCAGAAGTGCATCGGCACGATCGCGGACTTGCTCAGCGCGCCGATGAGCACGAGCACGATCGCGGTGGCGCTGAGCCATCCGTGCGGCGGGTGCGCGACCAGGTCGGAGAGCAGATAGGTGCCGGACATCTGGCCGAGCATGATGATGCCGACGAGCATCGCCAGCCCGCCTGCGGTGGTCACCAGTAGCGCCTGGGTGGCGGCACGCCGGCTCGAGGCGCGCTCGCCGTAATGCCCGACGAGCAGGAACGACAGCACCGTGGTCAGTTCCCAGAAGACGTAGAGCAGCAGCATGTTGTCGCTGAGCACGAGCCCGAACATGGTGCCGGCGAAGGCGACCATCTCGGCCGCAAACCAGCCCAGCCGAGGCGATCCCTCGTCGAAATAGCGGCCGCAGTAGACCAGCACCAGGGCGCCGACGCCCAAGACGAGGACCGCCAGTATCTGCGCCAGCGAGTCGAATCGCAGCGCGATGTTCATCGACAGACCGGGAACCCAGTCGAGCGTGAGGCGCTGTTCGGTCCCCCAGGCGTCGATGGTCCAGCCGAGCCCGGCGAGGGGAACCAAGGCCAGGAGATAGAAGCCGTTACGGCCTGCCACTCGCATGATCATCGGAGCCGAAACGGCGGCGATCGCGTGGGCGAGCAGTACAGCGAGCAAGTTTCTCCAGCTTGTCGGCCTGGGCGGTTGCCAGTGATCTTAGGGGCTGGGCGGTCCCCGAGCTAATCGACGCGGCTGGTCGAGGTGCCCGCTTCGACAGCGGGATTCCCTGAGAGTGGTGACGAGTTCTGCTGTGGCATCGCACAGAATGCGATCTCGGTGCTCGCCGTGTGGCGATGCGGTTCCCTAACCTGCAGAGCACAAGGAGAGAGAAAGGTCACGCCAGTGCGTCACCGTCATACCGCCGTCACCCTCATCGCGGGCGCGGCGCTGCTCGCCGCCGGTTGCAGTCAGTCCGGTGCCACGAACGCCGAGACCGCCGCGGCCCCGACGGTGACCGCGACGCAGCATCAGCTCACAGCGCAGGACGATGCGTTCTTGTCGCAGGTGGACCCGTTCTGGCTGGCGGGTGACCGCGGCACACTGATCCGGACGGCGACCGTCATGTGCGACCAGTTGCGCAGTGGTGGCACCAAGGACGACCTCTACCGCGCGGTGCGCGGCAAGGGACACGATCACGAGGGTGACGACCTGGTGAACACCGCGATAAAGAACTACTGCCCGCAATATCAGTAGGCGAGCCACCACCGGTAGTGACGGGGAGCGGAGCCTGCGCTAGCGGGGCGCGGGTCCTCCGATGGTGTGCCGGCCCGCGGCGGCCGGGAAGTCGTCGGCGACCATCGCCGCGAGCTCGGTGAACGCGCGGCGGGTGGACTTCGAACACAACTCCAGGTCGATCTCGGCGCCCTCGGCGAGGTGATCGTCGAACGGCACGAACTGCACGGCCCGGCAGCGGTCCAGGAACAACCGGCGCAGCTCGTCGAGGTCGACGCTGCCCGACCCGGTGCGGGTCGCGCTGATGACCACGACGGTGCGGTCGACCAGGTGCCGGTATCCGTGATGGGTGAGCCAGTCGAGCGTGGCGGAGGCGCTGCGCGCACCGTCGATCGCCGGCGAACTGACCAGCACCAGCGAACTCGCCATGCCGAGCACGCCGTTCATCGCCGAGTGCATGAGCCCGGTGCCGCAGTCGGTGAGGATCACGTTGTAGTACGACTGCAGGATCTTGATCACGGATCGGTAGTCGTGCTCGCTGAACGCCTCCGAGACCGACGGGTCCTGCTCGCTCGCAAGCACCTCGAGGCGGCTCGGTGCCTGCGAGGTGTAGGCGCGCACATCCGAGTACCGGTGGATCGAGGGATCCTGCAGCAGGTCCCGGACCGTGGCCATGGTCTGCCTGGGGATGCGCTGCGCCAGGGTCCCGAGATCGGGGTTGGCGTCCACCGCGATGACTCGATCGCCGCGCAGTGAGGCGAAGGTGGAGCCGAGCCCGATCGTCGTGGTCGTCTTGCCGACGCCGCCCTTGAGGGAGAGCACGGCGATGCGGTAGTCGCCGCGGATCGGCTGGTTCACCCGGTCGATGAGCTCGCGCTGGGCGATGTCTTCCGGTGATTCGCCCGGATTGACGGCGCCGCCGGACACCCGGAAGACCGCGCGCCGCCACCCGCTCTGCGGTGCGCGCCTGGCGCGGTGCAGCAGATCGAGTTCGTCGATGCCCGAACCGGGGGCCGCCATGGGGTCCGCCTGCGGCGCCGGGGGCTGGTACGGCAGCGGGGGTTGTGCCTGCGGCGGCAGCATCTGGGTCTGCTGGAACGCGACCTGCCGGGTGTCGGGTTGCGGGATCTGGGGCTGCGGGTACGCGGACTCGTCCGGGTGCTGGACGGGGAACTGCTGCGCAACGGGTGGTGGCCCCGGGGGGACGGGACCCGGTGGCGGTGGATGCGGCAGGGGAGTTACCGGCGCGGCGGGTGCCGGGGACACCGCCGCCGCCGCGGCGACCGTCGGAGCAAGGGGAGCCGGGACCTCGGGAGCGGGGACAGGGGGCATCGGGGCCGGGGGCATGGGCGGCTGGGGCGGGGCCTGCGCCGGCTCCGGCCGCGACGTGGGTACCGGTGCGGGCGGAGAGAACGGCTGTGGCGCACCCTGCGACGCCGGGATCGGCGGGGGCAGTTGCACCGGCATGTGATGGCGCTGAGGTGCGGCAGGTGGTTCCGGCACGGCGGAGGCGGCGGGTTGCGGTCGCGGAGGTGCCACCGGCCGCGCGGCAGTGACATCGCGTGGTGGCATGACCTGCTGCGGGGTGCTCGCCGGCTGGGGGGTACTCGGTAGCTGCAGGGCGGCCGCCGGAGCGGTCGGAGCCGGTGGTGGCGGTGCGACCTGGGTCGGCGGCGTCGGGATCGGAGTAGGTGCCGAAGGCGGCATGGCCTGCGTGCGCTCGGTTCCGGTAGGCGGGACGGGCGCGGGCTGCTGCGGCGAGAACGGTTGCGGCGTCGGCGGTGCGGCCACAGGTCGCGGTGACAGAGGCGGCTGCGACACAGGCGGATGTGACACAGGCGGATGCGACATGGGTTGCCCCGCCCCGGGGTCCGGCAGTTCGGGCTGCCGTGACGCCGACTGCTCGGGTGTCGACCGGCGGCCGCGTGATCGGCTCGGCGTCGGAGGCGCCGACTCCTCCTGCAGCCAGGGTGGCGCAATCGGCAGATCGAATTCGTCGCCGTTGTTCACAGCTCCCCCTCTGTTACTCGCCGACGGTTACGGACCGGCCGTCCGACTGACTGTGCCGGCGCGCCATCCTAGCAGCGCGCAGGTGCGGGCCCGCAGGTCGCAGGGGGCGTCCGCCGACGCCGCGGCCCCCGAAGTCGTGGACTCCGGGGGCCGTCGGACGGTGACTGGTCACCGCACGAATCGGTGGTCGCACTGGGCGATCACTGGGCGATCACGCAGTGCGCTCGCACTGCGTTGTCCGAGATCGTGGAATCGCGGGGATCAGACCGCCCACGAGGCGCCGGCGGCCTTGTCGACGTCGGCCATGTGCTGGTTGCCGTCGCCGACAGCGCGCGCGAGCTGCTGCAGGATGAGGTTGATGTCGTTGGCCGCGGAGTTCCACTTGGCCTGTGCCTGCTGGTAGTTGGTGGACGCGTCGCCGTCCCAGGTCGACACCAGCTGCTTGACGTAGCGCTCGAGATCGTCGAGTTCGGCCTTGATGTGCTGCGCCGCGACACCGATGTCCGCGGCGGACTGGGCGATGTGCGCGTGGTTGTAGAGAATCTCGCCAGGATTGGGCATGGACTTCCCCCTTCGGAAGGTGCTGCTTGAGCGTGTAGGACGGAGGACCCGTCAGTTCATGTTGAGCGGGCCGCCGTCCAGGCCGCCTCCCGCGCTGCGCAGGATGCGCGCGTGCTCCTCGACCGACTCCTGGAACTTCGAGCCATTGGCCTTGATGTTCTCGCTGATGGACTCCAGCGCCTGGCTGAGCTTCATCGAATCGGCCTGGTAACGCTCCATGATGTTGTGGAACTCCGTGGCCGAGATACCGACCCAGGAACCCTGCAGCATCTCGAGCTTGCCCTGCAGCGCCTTCAGCTCACCCTGGACCTGCTGGTTGACGTCGGCAACGTGTCGCGCCGCGATATCCATGTCCGATTGCGTTGCCCGCATCATCGGCGAACCCATAGATCACCCTCCAAATGTCATGCGCAACCTGCAGCATTCGGCCCCCCTTGGGCCGGCTCGTGTCACGCGAACACGATCAGCCGGTCGTGGCTAATCCCCCGGACGCCGAGATCGGCGCCCGAGCGAAACAATAGGTGGATCGGGCGCGGTGCGCCAGGGCACCTCGGGAAGCCTGGGGACAACCAGTTGCCCGGCGTGTCGGTGATGTCTGTGCACGAGAGATGAAAACAATTGTCGGACAGCGAGTGTCGATCGAATCGTGTCGTTGTGACAGTGTCGGGCGCCGGGCAGGGCCGGCTCGCGCGACGGCGGACGGTGACCTGTGAACACCGTTCTGGCGCCGATCACGGTGCCGTGATACCTTCCCCCTGCATCCGATTGGGGAACGTTCGGATGGGTGGGGTTCGAAGGATTTCGAGGGGGAGTCATCGGCGCTTCGGGATAGTCGCCGTCACAGTGATAGGTGATTTCGGTGGTCGGAGTCCGTCGTGAGTGAGTCCGACGGGCAACTTCGGGGCCGGAATCGATTGTCAGTCTTGTAATCGGGAGGAATCCGAGAATGACAGCGCCAGGACGAATGCTCGTCGTCCCCGAGGCATTGGTGGCCGCGGCCGCCGCGCTCGACGCCATTGCCGATCAGGTCCAGACCGCTGCGCAGGTGCACCTGCCCACGCTCCGGTTGCTGCCGGCCGGGCACGAGGAGGTGTCCACCGGCGTCACGGGTTTCCACAGCATCGTCGTCGACAGCTTCGAAACCGCCACCGCGAGCGGGGTTGCCGAGCTGCGCCAGGCCGCGGCCACGCTGCGGACGCAGGCCGCCGCATATGCGGAGCAGGACGCCGTCTCGGGTGCGGCCATCGGCCGCCTGCTCTGACCCGGCTCCTCCACGCATTCTTCGGCTTTCGGGCCTTCGTCTCTCGGAAACTTCACGTCAAGGAGTTCATGACATGTTGGGCTTTACCGGTGTCGTCTGGTACCCGCGTGGCGCCACGGTCAACTCGTTCAACCTCGACACCGGGGCGGGACCGATCCCGCTGGGTGCGGCCTCCGCCTCGTGGGCGGAACTGTCTGCGGTGCTGGCAGGGGCCAGCGCCGAGCTGACCGCCACGACGGCGGGGCTCGCGGCGGCATGGCAGGGCGTCGCTGCAGACGTGGCGCTGGTCAAACTGGCGGGCTTCGATGCCTGGCTCGGTCAGACCACCGCACACGCGGCGACCATGGCCGGCCTGACCACGGCCGGTGCCGCCGCCTACACCGTTGCGGCAGCGGTAATGCCGTCCCTCGCCGAGATCGCCGTCACCCAGGCGGCGGCCGCCACCGCCGTCGCGGCGGGCGCAGCGGGCGGGCCCGCGCTGGCCGGCGCCGGCGCGGCGGCCGAGACCGCACAGCGCGAACTCGACATCCGTGCCGCGATCGCGATGGAGGGATACGAGGCGGCCAGCACGGTCCTGTCGGCGCCGGTCCCGTTCAGCCCCGCGCCGCCCATCACGGGCATCGGCGCGGCGGCCGGCGGTACTGGCGGTCCGGTGCCGTTCGACCCGGTCGCGGCTGCCGAGAACCTGGCCACGCAGGCCGCCTCCGCGCTCGGGTCCAATCCGCTCGGATCGGTGCCCGGCTCGGTCGTCGCCGAAGTCGGAAACATCGCCGGGGGAACGGTTTCGACCGTCGCGTCCGGGGCCACCACGATGGTGTCCGCCGCCGGACAGGCCGCCATGGGTGGCCTCGGTGGTGGACTCGGCGGGCCCTCGCCGATCGCGGGCGCGGGCGCTGCGGCCGGCACGGTCGGTGGCGCGGCCGCGCTGCCCAAGTTGGGCGTGCTGTCCGCCGCGGGCGGCGGACTGGGCCTGCCCGCCGGCTGGGTGGGTTCGGCCGGCGGTGTGACCGCGATGCCGGGAGCGGGCGGGTTCGGCTTCGCCCCGGGCGCGCCGGGTCAGGTCTCCGGGCTCGGTGGCGCGACGGCCTCGTCGACCACCGGCGCGGCCGCGTCCGAACCTGCGGCCGCGAGCGGTCGCAGCGGGACGAGCCCGGCGATGACGGGCAGTCGTGGACCGGGTGCGGTCGGCGGGCTCGACGACGAGGACGAGCGCGACGCCCCGGACTACCTTCGGCACTTCGAGCATTTCGCCGACGGCCGGGTGGTGGTGCCCGCAGTCATCGGCGGTGCACCGGAAACCCGTTGATCCCCATGACCGTTGACGAACGTTCGGGCTCGGCGACGCTGAGTCCGGACGCGGTCGACTTCTGTATGTTCCTGCTCGGCATCGACGTGTTGCCGGTGGTGTTGGGCACGATGTCCACCCACGACGATTCATCCGCGCTCGCCAGGGCGAGGCTCGAGCAGCGCGCCGCCTTCGAGGGCGCGGGGCTGCTCGACGGCGACGACTTGGCCCCGAAGCTGGTCGACTTGTTCTCCGTGCTGGCCAGGCCGACGCGTGAATTGGCCATGCGGCTCTACACGCCGACCGACGTGCTGCGGCTGTGTCTGGTGACCGACGCCTCGCAACGGCACGTGCTGGCCATGCGCGGGCCGGAATCGATTGTGCTGCAGGATGCCTCCGTGACAGATTCGCCGCAGACCGTCGCGGCTCCGGTGCTGGCCGCGCTCGGCCGGCAGGCGGCGGCGCAGTTCGACCGCGTGAACGCACCCACCCAGACCCTGGTCGATGCACTCGAGGCGGGTCGTGAGACCGGCGACTACGAGTCCGCACTGCGCAGAGCAGGCGCGACAGAGGACGATGCTGCGGCGTTGGGCGCCGCCCTCGGGTCGATGTCGACCTATGCCGAGATCGTCGCCATCGCGCACGGCGACGCCAAGACCACCCAGGCGCCCGGCGCGGTCGTCGTCTACAACACAGCGAAGGGACGGGTCGTGGCCTCGCCCAGCCTGGCCGCGGACGGGGCCCTGTGGAGCACGTTCACGCCGGGCACGGACCATCGGATCGTGCAGGCCGTCGCCTCGCTGCTCTCGACTCTCGCCTGGTGACCGTTCCAAAAGTCCTTTCCGGAGTCAGTATTTGACTGTCGGTGCGTGGCCTGTTGTCCCGAGGACCGGGACCTCAGCGGACCCCGACCGCGCGGCGGCCCGGCTGGGACGCGCCGATGATGCGCAGCTCGTCGGGGATCGACACCATCGACAGCGTGAGCCGCCGATCGCCGATGTGCAGGTCGAACGTCTCCTCGTGGACATCCGGCTGCACCAGTCGGATGTCGGGAACGCCCGCGGCGCGCGCCGGCACCTCGTCGGACAGCAGCCGGATGACCGTGAGATCGGCACGCGGCACGCAGGATTCGGCGCCGTCGAGCAGCACGACCGTGTACTCGCGCTCGCTGTTCGCCTGGGACGACGCGGCCGCCGCGGTGGCGACCCGCAGCACCTGCTCGGCGCCGATCGCGTCGACCATCGGCTGCCAAACGTGCGGTCGGTCGGTGTGTACGAGCACCCGTGCGCCGATCGCGATCGCCCGCAGCGTGACCTGCTGCGCGAGGAAGAGCCCGCCCACGATGTCCACCCGTCGAACGTCCGGAGCAGCGATCCGCACCGCGATCGCATTGCCGGCCTCGTCTGCCCCGACGAGCTGGCCGCACCCACTGGCCGGGATCGAGATCTGTTCCAGTGCTTCGCCGTCCAGCACAGCCGGGTCGGCGATCGGCGCCTGACCGCGACCGCCGAACGGCAGACTCGCCAACAATGCCTCCTGCTGACGTCCGGCCAGCAGGCGAAGCGGGACGGTACGCGGCAGTTGCGCCGGACCCGGCGTGAGGTACCGGACGACGGCGCCCACCGTGGCTCCGTCCGCCGGTGCCGGACGGATCTGCAGCGTCAACGCGGTGTGCCGTGAGACGGGCCCCCACACGGGCGCCAACGCGTCCCCGCTCAGGGCGGAGCGATCCGCGACGAAGCTGGTGTGCACCTCGCGCGGGGATGCGGCGCAGTCCCAACGCTGTTCGAACCGGTCCACCGGTACGCCGCCGGTCAACTGGGCGATCGCGGCGTTGACGTCCAGGGCCGGCAACACCCGTGCGGCGTGGCCGCTCTCGGCGAGCTTGCGCACGATCCGGGTGGTCGCGACGGCGGCAGCGCGCAGCGCGCCGGTGGTGTCCCCGCCACGCCGGGCCACCGCCTCGGGACACGAGCGTGGACGGAACCGGACCGTCAGCCAGGTGTTGCGGCGGGCGATGGCCGGAAGCGGGCCGAGCAACCGCTCGTATACGGAGGCCTGCAGCGATTCGCCGACGGTGCGTGCGCCGAGGCACACGACGTCGATGCCCTCGAGCGCGATGTCGAACTGGTCGAGGGCATCCGCCAGGACCCGCAGCGGCACCGTGTCGCGGGTGAACGCCGTGCCGCCGCGCATCGAGGTCACCTCTGCACGGACCGGGAGGAGCCGGATCATCGAGGTGATCACCTCGCCGTCCCACCGCACGCCGATGCGGTCGCCGTCCGGGCCGGTGATGTCGAAGGCCTCCGGCAGCTCGGCGGTTCGGTCGTCGCGCTTCGCCACGGCGTAGCTCCACCGGGTGCGGATCAGCGTGGTGAGGAACCGGCCACGAACGTGGATCACCCACGGCAGCGCGAGCGCCAGCCCGATTGCGAAGGCGGCGGGCCAGAAGACCCCGAGCAGCCCACTTGCCAACGCGCCCATCAGGAACAATGCCTGCGCGGTGATCATGGTGGACAGAGGTATGCCGAACACGCTTCGCGACAGATTCCGCCCCACTTGCCCCATCCCTCCCGACGATGCCCGGTCGCCGCCTCCTCCGCGACGACCGCGCTGATCCCCGCCAGGCTACCGATCCGGTGGCGTCGACGCCGCCGCCGGGGCGGGTTTGCCGCTGCGGTAGCCTGCACCGCGGCGCGAGTACAGGGCGCGCGGGGGATCGCGGGTGCAGGGAGGGACGCTTTGCCGGCGCAATTGACTACCAAATCTCAGGTCAACGGATACCGCTTCATGGTCCGGCGGATGGAGCATGCGCTGGTCCGGCGTGATGTGCGCATGCTCGACGATCCGATGCGCTCGCAGTCGCGGGCGCTGACCGTCGGGATCGTGCTGGCGCTGTTGGTGCTCGGCGGGTGCGGTGTGCTGGCCCTGTTCAAGCCGCAGGCGAAGATGGGCGACGCGAAGATCGTGGTGGGCAAGGATTCCGGCGCGATGTTCGTGGTGGTGGACGGGCGCCTGCACCCGGTGTTGAACCTGGCCTCGGCCAGGCTCGTGGTCGGTTCCGCCGTGACTCCCCAAACCGTCAAGGACTCCGAACTCGGTTCGATGGCACGCGGTCCGCTGGTCGGCATCCCCGGCGCGCCGGAGCTGCTGCCGAACCGCAACGGCCAGCTGCATTCGGCATGGACGGTGTGCGACACGATCTCCGACGGGTCGGGCTCGGGATCTGCTGGATCGGCGCTGCCGTCCGGCGCCACGACCACCACCGTCATCGCCGGCAAGCCGGACCTCGGCGACGGGATCGGCGCGCTGGCGCCGGGCAATGCCCTGCTGGTGACCGACGGACGGACCGATTACCTGATCTACGACGGCAAACGGGCAGCGGTCGATCTCCGGGACACCGCCGTCACGCACGCACTGCAACTGGACGGCATCACGCCGAGGCCGGCCAGCTCCGGCCTGCTGAACGCGGTTCCGGAGGCGCTGCCCATCGTCCCGCCGCGGATCCTCGACATGGGGCGGCCGTCGAGCACCCCGATTCCGGGCCTGGTCATCGGTTCGGTCTTCTCGACCAGTAACGCCGGCGCGACCCAGTACTACGTGCTGCTGCGTGACGGCATGGAGAAGATCAGCCAGGCGACCGCCGACCTGATCCGCTACACGAACACGCAAGGCGGCGGGGAGATCCCGTCGATCGCGCCGCGGCTCACCGCCGGCGTACCGAGCGTCACCACGCTCGCGGTCGACTCGTATCCCTCGGTGGCACCGACGGTCGTCGACGCCAAGACGTCCCCGGTCAGCTGCCTGTCGTGGAACCGCGATGCCGATGCCAAGCACGCCGACCTCACGGTGCTGACCGGCAACTCGCTGCCCACGCCGCCGGGCGCACAGCCGGTGGCGCTGATCGGCGCCGACACCGGTGCCGACCGGCTCGACGAGTTCTACATGCCCCCGGGCAAGGCAGCGTTCGTCAGCGCCACCGGCGGAAGCCCCGATGCGGGGACGAGCGGACCACTGTTCCTCGTCTCCGACACCGGCGTGCGCTACGGCATCGCCGATCCCAAGACCGCGCAGATGCTCGGTTTGGGCGACAAGTCCGACCCGGCTCCGTGGCCGATCCTGTCGCTCCTGCCGCAAGGGCCGGCGTTGACCCGGACCGACGCGCTGGTCACCCACGACGGCATGAGTCCGGACCCGGCGCCCGGCAAGCTCGAGGTCAAGGAGACCAGCGGTAGCTGAAAGTCCGCTCAGCGCCTGCGGATTCGTCGCAGCGGCAAGGAAGCCAGCGAACCGGCGATCAGCAGCACAACGCAGACGGCCACGCCGATCAGTGCGGCATCGCGCGCGACGGTGCTCTTCGACTGTTCCGGCGCGGGTGCGGGAATCGCCTGGGACATCGGCGCGGATGCGCCTTCGCCGGACGGCAGGTCGGCGGTGACCGCGGCCACCGGGTCGACGATGCCGAACCCGACCTGTGAATCCCAACCGTGCGCGGGGGAGTGCGCGGTCCGCTCGATTCGCTCGATGACCTGCCGCGCATTCAGCTTCGGGTAACGCTGCCGGACCAGCGCGGCGACCCCGGCCACGTACGGGGCGGCGAAGCTGGTGCCCTCGATCGGGGACAGTTGCCCGTCGGCCCTGCGGAAGCTGTCGGCCAGGCCGCTGCCGGTGGCGAGCGAGACGATGCCCTCGCCGGGAGCGGCCACACCGATCCACGGCCCGGACAGGGTGAACTTGGACGGGGTGCCGTCGGCGTCGACCGAGCCGACCGCGAGCACGTCGCCCGAGAACCGGGCGGGCGTCGCCTCGACCTGCACGGAATCCTCGCCGGACGCGTCCGGGTGCAGCGGGTCGGGCAGCAGCGGGTTGTTCGCCGGGCAGTCCTGGCCGTTGCCGGTGTTGCCGGCCGCGGCGACGACCACGATGTTCTGGTCGGCCGCCTCCCGGACAGCGGCACCGAGGTTGCCGTCCCCGAGCTGTCCCTGCACGCGACAGGCCACCTCGGAGATGTTGATGACGGTGGCGCGTTCGGCGATCGCTTTACGCACCGCCGCCGCGAGGGTGTTCACGTCGCCGCCCGGTTGACCGCCGCCGTCCTTGCTGAAGTTGCTCGAGGACTGGCGGATCGCGATGATGGTCGCGTCCGGGGCGACGCCGGCGAAACCGTCTGACTGCGAAGATGCCCCGGCGATCAGTCCGGCGACCGCGGTGCCGTGGCCGTCGCAGTCCGAGGTCCCGTCCGATCCGCCGATGAAGTCGCCGCCGCCCTCGAGGGAATGCAGTCGCGGGTTGCGGCTGACACCGGTGTCGATCACCGCGACGCGCTGGTCCCTACCGGTGGCGAACTTCCAGGCCGGCTGGAAGTCCATGAACCGTTGCGCCGGTGAGGGATCGTGGAAGTTGCTGCCCGGTGCGGCGACCGCGACCGTGCAGGCGCTGGTCTGGCGCATCCCCGGGGGCGGCGGATTCGCGGCGAACGCGGGTGGCGCACCGGCCAGCGCGACCGTGCCGGACACGCAGACGGCGGCCAGCAGGCGGGAGGTGATCACAGTCCGCGCATGAGCCCGTAGAGGCCCATCACCCAGACCATCAGAGGGGCGACGGTCGCGATCAGCGCGTACTCGAACAACTCGACCGAGCGTCGCAACACCGGGGAATAGCTGTACTGAGGCGCGATGACACCGAATCCGATGCCGCCCACCAGCGTGAGCGCGGCGCTCGCGAACAGCGGGGCCGCCAGGTCCGGGTCGCCCAGCGCCAGCGTCACGACCGTGGCCAGTACGAGCGCGACTCCGGCGCCGATCAGGACGGTGGCCTGCGCCAGGTCGGTGTGGCTGCGTCCGCGCAGCATCAGCACGACCGCGAGCACACCGGCGAGGGCGACGCCCGGCCAGTCCGGTCCGGCGGCGGCATTGCAGCCGATGACCGCTCCGGCCACCGCGGTGCAGACGAGTCCGGCGATCAGTCCGGTCAGATAGTTGTTCGCCCGGATCGTGCGGACCTCGAGTTGCCCGGCGGAGGGCAGCGCGACCGCGCCGATCGGACCGATCGCCTCGACGTCGGACTGCGGCCCGACCCCGTCGGGGTCGGCGGTCGAACCGGTGCGCGGCACCGGTGGCAGCGGAAGGCGGGCGAGCATGATGGTCAGCCGCGGCGCGACGACGAGGCCCAGCATCGACACCACCGCCAGCCCCGCACCGACCGCCGGAACCTGGTCGGCGACCAGCGACGACACCAGTGCCGAGACCGCGGTAAGCGCAGACGCGGCGATCACCGCGGTGTTCGCCAGCAGCCCGGTTCCGCTGAGCCGCAACATGATCACCGCTGCGGTGGTGGTCAGTGCGGCGCCCAGCAACAGGTGCGGCGCGCCGAGCGGGCCGGGGACCAGCAGCGCGCCGCCGACCATGGTCAGGGGATAGGCGGCCCCGCCGAGCGCAGAACCGGCGAGGACGTCGTCGTAGAGCCTGGCGGCCAGCACCCCGGCGACCAGCAGGCACAGCGCGACGACCAGTGCGGCCAAGGGCAGGCCCAGACCCGGATGGGCGATCCCGCCGCGCAGCAGCACACCGGCGCCGGCGAGTGAGGCCGGCAGCGTTGCGACGCAACCGACCACGCGGGCCGACTGCGCGGTCCAGCGTCGGTAGCGCTCGTCGCCGACCAGTGCGACCGCATCGATGACGTCGTCGAACAGCGGCGGCATATCGGCGACCGACTCCGGGCGCAACAACAGCAGATCCCCGTCGCGCACACCGAGTTCGGCGAGGGTGCGGCTGTCGTTGAACGGGGCCTGGCCGATGCGCTGCAGCGTCCAGTACCGGCGCACCGCGGTGTCCGGCGCCGTGCGGTCCAGATCGGATCGGCGGCTCTCGACAAGGGTCACCAGCTCCGGGACCAGCGCTGCGACGGGTACCGAAGCCGGCAGCGCGATGTCCATCTGGGTGTGCTCGCCGAGGATCGAGACCCGGCACAGCTGGGCTCCCGCCCCCCTCGGCCGTCGCGCCCCGGTGTCAGCCGGCACAGGCACGCTCATTGCTCACTCCTGTCGTTCGCACGTGATCCGCTGCGACCGGGGCCGTGAACTCGACAGCGCGTTGCCCTCACTGCCATGTCCTCACCCCCGGGACGTGGAGACCGTTGCCCCCCGCAACCGCCAGACACAGTATCGTGTCGGGCGATGCGTGCGCCCGGCGCACCGCACGACAGTGGCAGACAGTCCCGCGCAGGGAGAGGCGCGGGCATCCGGGGGAGGTCCGATGAGTACGCGCGCCTTTGTCAGGAAGCCGCGGATCACACCTCCGCGCATGCCCGGCGGCGAAGTCGACCTGCAGCCGCCACCGGAGATCCCGCGGGTCGTCCCCGGCGGGATGCTCGGCAAGCTGATGCCGGTCGTGATGGTCGTGTCGATGCTCGGCATGGTCGGACTGATGTTCACCAGCGGCGTCCCGTCGAACCCGACGACGTTGCTGTTCCCCGCCATGATGGTCGTGTCGATGCTGGGCATGCTCGGGTCCGGCGGCCGGGGCAACGGCAAGAAGGCCGGTGAGCTGAACGAGGAACGCAAGGACTACTTCCGCTATCTCGGGCAGGTCTGCGACGAGGTGCGGTTGACCGGCGAGCAGCAACGCGACGCGATCGAGTGGTCGCACCCCGACCCGCGGACGCTGATCGGGCTGGTCGGCGGCCGCCGGATGTGGGAGCGTCGCGCCGCCGACCCCGACTTCTGCAACGTGCGACTGGGTTTCGGGCATCAGCAGCGACTGGCGACGAAACTGGCCTCGCCCGAGACCGGACCGCTCGAGGACCTCGAGCCGATCGCGTCGGTGAGCCTGCGGCGGTTCGTCCGCACCCACTCGGTGGTGCACGGCCTGGCGACCGCGGTGTCGCTGCGCGGCTTCGCGGCGGTCTCGGTCGAGGGTGACCGCGCCCAGGCCCGCGCGCTGGTCCGGTCGATGGTCTGCCAGCTGTCCACGTTCCAGGGCCCCGATCACGTGCTGGTCGCCGTCATCACCTCGAACCCGGACGGTCCGGAGTGGGCGTGGACGAAGTGGTTGCCGCACAACCAGCACCCGTCTGCGGTCGACGGACTGGGCTCGGCCCGGCTGGTCTTCTCCTTGCTCGGTGAGCTCGAGTCCGCGCTGGCCGCCGAACTCGAACCGCGCGGGCGGTTCTCCCGCAACGCGTCGCCGACCCCCGGACAGCCGCAACTCGTCGTCGTCTTCGACGACGGCTTCGTCGACGGCGACGAGCGGATCCTCGTCGAACTCGGGCTGGACGCGGTCACGGTGGTCGACCTGGCCGGCGAGTTCGCCACGATCGCGGCCCGGCGTGGCCTGCAGTTGATGGTCGCCGACGGGCAGGTGGGCGCCCGGACCCCGGAAGGCATCGACAACTTCGGCACGGCGGACCAGATGTCCACCGTGCAGGCCGAGGTGCTGGCGAGATCCATGGCGTCCTACCGTGTTGCGACCGCCGCGCAGGTCGAGGCAGGCGACGAGGGACGCTCGGTCGGTGCGGGGCTGATGGGGCTGCTCGGCATACCGGATGCCGCGGCGATCGATCCGGAGGTGGTCTGGCGCCCACGGTCCGCGCGGGAGCGTCTGCGCGTGCCGATCGGTGTCGATCCGAACGGGGCGCCGGTCGAGATCGACATCAAGGAGGCTGCCGAGAACGGCATGGGTCCGCACGGGTTGTGCATCGGTGCCACCGGGTCGGGTAAGTCCGAGTTCCTCCGGACGCTGGTGCTCGGCATGATCACCACGCACTCGCCCGATGCGCTGAACCTGGTGCTGGTCGACTTCAAGGGTGGTGCGACGTTCCTGGGCCTCGACGGTGCGCCGCATGTGGCCGCGGTGATCACCAACCTCGAAGAAGAACTGTCGATGGTGGACCGGATGAAGGACGCGCTCTCCGGTGAGATGAACCGGCGCCAGGAGTTGCTCCGTGCCGCAGGCAATTTCGCGAACGTCACCGAGTACGAGAAGGCGCGGACCGCGGGCGCGGCCCTGGATCCACTGCCTGCCCTGTTCGTCGTGGTCGACGAGTTCTCCGAGTTGCTCAGTCAGAAGCCGGAGTTCGCCGATCTGTTCGTCGCGATCGGGCGGCTGGGCCGCTCGCTGCACATGCACCTGCTGCTGGCCAGTCAGCGGCTCGAAGAGGGCAAACTGCGCGGACTCGACAGTCACCTGTCGTACCGCATCGGGTTGAAGACCTTCTCGGCGAACGAGTCCCGGACCGTGCTGGGTGTCCCCGATGCGTACCACCTGCCGAGCGTCCCGGGATCGGGATACCTCAAGTGCGACTCCGCGGATCCGATCCGCTTCAACGCGAGTTACGTCTCGGGGCCGTACTCACGAGTGGTACGCCGTATCACCGTCGACGGTGAGGAGGACTACGGCGACACCAGTCCGAAGCTGTTCACCGCTGCGGCCCTGCCGGTCGCCGCGACCGAACCGGTGCTCGCCGAGCCCGACGAGCCGGAGGAGGTCGAGGAACGCACCGAGACGAAGTCGCTGCTCGACGTCGTCGTCGACCGGTTGCGTGGGCATGGGCGCCCCGCCCACCAGGTCTGGCTCGACCCGCTCGACGAGTCGTCGACGCTGAACATGCTGCTGCCCGACCCGGACTGGCGTTCGCCGCGCAACCGGCACGGTGCGGTGTGGGCGCCGATCGGCATGGTGGACCGTCCGTACGACCAGCGGCGGGACGTGCTCACCGTCGACCTGTCCGGCGCGCAGGGCCATCTCGCGGTGGTCGGCGGTCCGCAGGCGGGCAAGTCCACCGCGCTGCGCACGCTGATCATGTCCATGGGGCTGACGCACACCCCGGAACAGGTGCAGTTCTACTGCCTGGACTTCGGCGGCGGCACGCTGACCGGCCTGGCGGATCTGCCGCACGTCGGTTCGGTCGCCGGGCGCCTGGACCAGGACCGGGTCCGCCGGACCGTCGCCGAGGTGGCCGCCGTCGTGCGGCAGCGCGAGGAGCGGTTCCGCGAGCTCGGGATCGATTCGATGCGTGAGTTCCGGCGGCGCAAGGCCGCCGCGCTGACCGCGCCCGATCCGGATGCCGACCCGGTTACCGCCGATCCGTTCGGCGACGTGTTCCTGGTGGTCGACGGCTGGGGCGTGGTGCGCCAGGAATACGAGGCGCTCGAACCGCAGATCACGGCCCTTGCCGGGCAGGGTCTGTCGTACGGCGTGCACGTGGTGCTCGGGGCCTCGCGCTGGGCCGAGATCCGCCCGGCGCTCAAAGACCTCATCGGCACGAAGATCGAACTGCGACTGGGTGATCCGGCCGACTCCGAGATGGCTCGCCGGCTCGCCGATCTGGTGCCGCTCGGTCGCCCGGGACGCGGCCTGACCCGCGACGGTCTGCACATGCTGATCGGCCTGCCGCGCATCGATTCGCGCAGTAGCACCGACGATCTGGTCGAGGGCGTCGCCGATGCGATCGGCCGGCTCGGGACGTTCTGGGACGGGCACCGGGCGCCGCCGGTGCGCATGCTGCCGGATCTGGTCCCGCGGGAGCAGATCCTCGCGCAGGCGGCGCGGCGGTTCGCCGGGGTGAGTCCCGAACAGCAACGGCTGCGGGTGCCGATCGGCATCGACGAGGCGGAACTGGCGCCGGTGTGCATCGACTTCGCCGTGGCGCAGAACTTCCTGGCGTTCGCCGATTCGGAATCCGGCAAGACGACGCTGCTGCGCAACATCTGTATGGGCCTGATGGAGGCCAACACCTCCCAGCAGGTCAAGATCATCCTGGCGGACTACCGCCGGACCATGCTCGGGGTCGTCGAGGGTGGACACCTGGCCGGGTATGCCGCCTCCGCCGACCAGCTGACCAAGATGGTCGCGCACCTCTGCGAGATCCTCGCGGGCCGGATGGCCGGGCCGAACATCACCCAGCAGCAGATGCGGGAGCGGTCCTGGTGGAGCGGTCCGGAGATCTTCCTGGTGGTCGACGACTACGACATGGTTGCCACCGCGAGCGGGAACCCGTTGGCCCCCCTCGTGGACTTCCTCGCCTCCGCGCGGGACGTCGGTCTGCACCTGGTCATCGCGCGCCGTTCCGGTGGCGCGTCGCGGGCGATGTTCGACCCGGTGATCGGCAGGCTCAAGGATCTGAGCGTCGACGGCCTGGTGATGAACGGCAGCCGCGACGAGGGCAACCTGCTCGGTACGGTGCGGCCGTCGGCACTGCCGCCGGGCCGTGGCACGCTCGTCACCCGGGCCCGCGGCGCCGAACTGGTGCAGGTCTCGTACCTGCCGCCGCTGTGACCGCCGTCGATGTGTGGCCGACGGGGTCTCCGATCCGAAGGCGTTGCCGCCCAGCATCGTCGGGCATCACGGTTGTCCCCAGGCGGATAATGCGCTGCTGGTGTCGAGGATCGACAGTCGGCTAAGGTCAGGGGCGTCTGATGACAGGGGGGACGAGATGAGTGGATTCGCCGCGCACACCGACGGCATCCGTAGTTATGCGGCGTCGGCCGGATCGATGAGCGAGCAGGTGGCACAGGCGGGCGGGATGAACGTCGCCGAATCACTTGCGACGCTGGGCCCGGTGTTCGGATTGATCGGTGCCGACTTCCTGGCCGCGTTCGGTGCGGTTCTCGGCACGCACGTGGCTTCGATCGGCGGGCTGGCCGCGGTGCTCGCCGGCACCGCGGACAACGCCGTCGCGATCGCCGGCGCGTACGACACGGCCGAGGAGGCCAACGCCGCGAACCTGCGGGCCGTCGGGGCCGGGCTGGGGGCGCGCGCATGATCCCGGTGCAGGCACTGGCGCAGCCGATCACGCAGCTGATCCAGGCGGTCGGCACGGGCGTGCTCGGCGGTGGAAGCGCGGCCTCGCTGCTGCAGGCGGGTTCGCTCGGCCTCGGTGCCGCGGTCGAACTCGGCGAGGTCGCGGTCGTCGAGCTGGCGCAGTCGTGGCAGGGGCAGGCGGCGGACGCGGCCCAGACCCACGCCACCCAGGGGCATCGCAGCGGCCGCGAGCTCGCGGACCGCGGTGAGTCGCTGGCCCAGATCGTCGGTGAGGCGTCCGCCTCGGTCAATCGCGGCACGGTCGAGCTCGAGGGAATCCTGCAGTCGTTCATGACGATCGCGGTCGCGACCGCGCCGATGATCATGACCCCGCCCGGCCAGGCCGTGCTGATGGCCGCCGCCGTCGAGCACATCGAACAGGCCCTCGCGGTCGTCGCGCGGGTCCGCGGTGAGCTGGCCGTGCATGCAGCGAAGCTGCCGGCGGTCGCCGACCAGGTGCAGTTGCCACCGATGCCGGACGTCGGTTCGCTCGCGAGCTCGCTGATGGGTGCGCTGCCGACCTCGCCCGCCTCGCTGGGGCCGGGTTCCGGCGGCTTCCAGACGTTCGACGGCGCCGCATCGACCTCGCCCGCATCCCTGTCCGGCGCCGGATACGGCGGGGGACAGGGCGGTCCGCTCCCCGGTGCCTCGGGCCTGTTCTCGGGCATCGGGTCGATGGGTGGGGCCGGTTCGTCCGGCGGCCCCACCACGGCGGACCCGGTCCCCGGACTCGGCGCGCTGCCGGGTGGTTCGTCGTCGGGCGTGGGGTCCTCGACGGGAAGCGCCGGCGGCGTGCGGATCACGCTGCCGGACGGCAGCACCGCGGTCGCGCCGAACGAGAAGGCGGCAGACGCGGTGCGCAGTGCGCTGAGTCAGCGCGGCGTCCCGTACCAGTGGGGCGGCACGGATCCGGGCAAGGGCCTGGACTGCAGTGGCCTGACCAAGTACGCGTACGGCCAGGCCGGCGTGGATCTGCCGCGCCTCGCGCAGGATCAGACGGTGGGCGAGCAGGTCTCGCAGAGTCAGATCGAGCCCGGCGACCTCGCGGTCTGGGACGGCCACGTCGCGATGGTGATCGGCAATGGCGAGATGGTCGAGGCGGGCGACCCGGTCCAGGTGAGCCGGGTACGCACCGACAACATTGGCATGGCGTTCAAGGGTTTCTATCGGCCCACCAGCTGACCACGGGTCTGCGTGAGTCGAGGGTGACCGGGCTGGAGGAGTGAATTGACGACGGCGAGTACACGGTCGGGCACGATCAGGGTGCACACCGACGAGCTCGGGCTACCGCTCGCGGTACACATCGAGCCGAATGAGATGCGCAAGGATGCAACGTATCTCGCGAGTGAGGTGCTGCGTCTGTGCAAGCAGGCGGCGCGGCGCGCGGATGCGGATCGACGGGTGGTGCTGGAGCAGGCGGGGGTGCCGGGAGCCTTCCTGGATCAGGCCGGCCTGCCCTCGCATCGATCGATCGCGGAGGAAGAGGCGCACGAGGAGCTCGAGTTCGAGGAGCAGCCACGGACCTGGTTGAGGTCGGTATGAGCAGCGAATGGCATGACCTGGTCGAGCAGGTGCGTGGACGGGCGCTGAAGATCGCCGAGACGTCCGCGACGCTGTCCGCGCTGCGGGTCACCGAGACCTCACCGGGCGGTGAGGTCACCGTCGAGGTCGGCGGCAACGGGGCGTTGACCGGGCTGCGGTTCACCGACGCCGTGACCAGGATGTCGGGCAGCGAACTCGGTGCGCTGGTGGTGGAGACGGCGGCGCGGGCCGCGGCATCCGCCCGGTCCGGCCGCGACGAGGTGTTCGACCGGTTGCAGGCCGAGTACTGATCCGACATCGCATCGACAGGGACACGCGGGGACGGAATCACGCGTAAACGGCGGAGCTCCGCGTACCGTGTGAAGTTTTCCTCGCGTGAACTGATCTTGATCGGGTAGAGTCACCGACTGCGCGGCCGTCGGGGTCGCGTGCGGGTGACCCGACCGGCGCGAAAGCCATTCCAGCGCAAGACGGGTGGTCGCTGCGTCGGACCTACGACATGATCGGGGAACGAACACCGTGGATCTCGAGACCTATCAGCATGCCATCACCCCTCCCTGGAACCGGCAGTTCCGGGAGTCGACGGCGGTGGCGTCGTTCGGGTCCTTCTCCACCCACACCACGGTGCTGCCTGCGCAGAACGGTCACGTCGGCCCGGGCCCGATCGATTTCTGGAACGGTGACGCCGCGCCGGAGCCGGTCTCGGGTACCGGGGGTGAGCATCCCGCGCCGCCCGCGGCGGAGCCCGGACCGCTGCCGCCGCCGACCATGGACGACGTCGCCGCGCAGTCGCTGCTCAAACGGCGTAAGGCGGCCCCCAGCGGTGGCTGGCGCCGCGCGGTGCACAAGCTGTCCGGCGGTCACCTGAATCCCGGTGACTCACCGGCCCAGGTCTACCGGCAGGCGCTCGCCGAGCGGATCAATCAGCCGCTGCGGGGCGACTATCGGATCGCCTTCCTGTCCCTCAAGGGAGGCGTGGGCAAGACCACGACCACCGTGGGGCTGGGGGCGACCTTCGCGTCGCTGCGCGGAGATCGGGTCATCGCGCTCGACGCCAACCCGGACTTCGGCACGCTCGCGCAGCGCGTGCCCAACCAGACGCTGTCGACGGTGCGGGATCTGCTCGACGACCGCGACGCACGCCGGTACTGCGAAGTGCGCCTGCACACCTCGCAGGCGTCGAGCAGGCTCGAGGTCCTCGCCAGCGAGCGCGACCCGGCGGTGTCGGAGGCGTTCAGCGAGGAGGACTACCGCGCTGCCGTCAAAGTCCTGCAGTACCACTACAACCTGATCCTCACCGACTGCGGCACCGGGCTGATGCACTCCGCGATGAACGGGGTGCTCGCCCTGGCCAACTCGCTGGTCCTGGTCAGCGCACCGGCGATCGACGGGGCCCGCAGCGCCGCGGCCACGCTGGACTGGCTGGACTGCCATGGCTTCGGACACCTCGTCGAGCGGACGGTGGTGGTGATCAGCGCGCCGCGGCCCGGGGCGTCGACCCTCGACGTCGACATGCTGGTGCGGCACTTCCGCGCCCGCTGCCGCGCAGTGCAGATCATCCCGTTCGACGAGCACCTCTCCGAGGGTGGTGTCCTCGAACTCGAACTGCTCCACCCGGACACCCGGCTGGCGTTCATGGAACTCGCGGCGCTGGTCGCGGAGGACTTCCCGGCGCCGGAGGGGCGGCACGCGGGCACCTTCCGCTGCTGACGGCGGACCGCGCTCAGCGCTTCCCGCGCCCCGCGAGCCGGACGGGGCGACGGGGCCGGCGCATGCCGAGCCGGAGCACCGCGCGGGCGTTCGATCCGTCCGAGCTGCGCCGGATCGCCCGGCGTTCGGAGGGTTTGAAATCCCACGTCTCGGGCCGTGCGGCCACCCAGCGCTTGCTGTGAATGGCGAACGGGATGTGCGCCAGATAAACCGCCACGAGGACGATCAGGACGACATACGGGTATGTGATCAGTCCGGCCGCGACCAAGGCGACACCCACCAGCAGCAGCGCGGCCATCCGGGGCGGTACCGACATGGATTTCATCGCCAACGTCGGGACCCGGCTGACCACGAGGGCCGCGGTGACCAGCATCCACGCGGCGACCGCGTACCGGTTGGTCCACCAGCCGTGTCCCCACTGCTGCAGCGCCGCGATCGGCACCATGCAGATCAGCGCGCCGGCGGGGGCCGGCACCCCGACGAAGAAGTCGCGGGTGTAGGCCGGCACCGTGTCGTCGTCGAGCAGGGTGTTGAACCGGGCCAGCCGCAACACGATCGACACCGCGAAGACCAGCGCGATCACCCAGCCGAGCGAATTCGGCTGCAGCAGCGTGATGTAGAGGACCATCGCCGGTGCGACACCGAACGAGATCGCGTCGGACAGTGAGTCCAACTCGGCGCCGATCTTCGTCGTTGCCGACAACAGCCTGGCGAGCCTGCCGTCGAGCGCGTCGAGCACCGCGGCGCCCGCGATCATCGCCAGCGCACTGCCCGGCTGGTGATCGAGCGCGAACTTGATCGAGGACAGGCCCACGCACAATGCGAGGATCGTGATGACGCTCGGCAACAGGCGGATGCCCGGTGCACGGCCCCTGCCGACGGCGACGTTCACGGCAGTTCTGCGAGCACGGTCTCGGCACCGACGGTGCGTTGCCCCCGCTCGACCAACAGCTTGGTGCCCGCGGGAAAGTAGGTGTCCACCCGGGAGCCGAACCGGATCAGACCGTAGGTGTCCCCGATCGGCAACCGGTCACCGACCTTCGCCTCGCAGACGATGCGACGGGCGATCAGACCGGCGATCTGCACGACCGCGACCTCGGCCCCGGAGCGGGTGCGCAGCAGCATCGAGTTGCGCTCGTTCGCCTCGCTCGCCTCCGGTAGGTCCGCGGACAGGAAGCGGCCCCTGCGGTGCACCACCTTGAGGACCTCCCCGCCGACCGGGCTGCGCTGCGTGTGCACGTCGAGCACGGACAGGAAGATGCTCACCCTCGGCAGGGGGTCTGTGCCCATGCCCAGTTCTGCAGGGGGAGCGGCGGTGTCGACCAGTGCGACCTCGCCGTCCGCCGGGGCGACGACGACACCGGGACGGTTCGGCGGGACCCTGTTCGGGTTGCGGAAGAACGCAGCGCAGGCCCCTGCGCCGAGCAGCCCGGCGCGGCGCACGAGCGTGGACCGGCGGCCGAGGACCGCGAGCGCGAGCGGGCCGAGCACGAACGGCAGCCCGGCCGGGTGCATCGGCGGCACCGTGTTGCGAACCAGCTCGACCACGTGGGCCGCGGAGGTGTCGGGTTGGGTTCCGGGTGGCTTGGGTCGGCGGGCCACGGTCTCCTCATCGGGTTGCGAGGTGGCGCAGTGGCGCCCTCGGTCTCGGTGTCGGCGCGGATGCGCCGTGTCGGACGGTGTTGCTTTGCCCACAATTGTGCCAGTCGACCGGCGGCCCGTTCAGCGCGGTCGGCCCACTCCCGCGATCGTGCGGACCAGCCAGAGCAGCAGGACCGCACCGAACACCGCGGCGAGGGCGCTGCCCAGGATCCCGAACTGGTGGACCTGCGCGCCGAAGAGCCACAGCAGCCCGCCGCCGAGCAGCCCGCCGAGGACCCCGATCACCGGCGCGGCCGCGGCCGCGGCGACGCGTCCGAGGGGCCGGTCGAAGCCGATCAGACGCGCTGCGGCCCAGCCGGCCAGTGCCCCGCAGACCACCCAGGCCACCGGTGACAACGGCAGCACGTCAGTCGTCCAGGTCCCACACGGAGATCGTGGCGCCGGCCGGCATCTCGGTGACGTCCTCCGGGATCTCCAGCAGGCAGTTCGAGGCGGCGAGCCAGCGCAGGTGGTGCGAGGCGGGCGGGCCGATGGGGTGCACGGTCCCCGCGGAGCGGTCGTGTACGCCGCGCTGGAACTGCCGCTTGCCCTGCGGAGAGCGGACCGGCTGGGTCAGCTCGGCGACCGACCGGGACCGTTCGGTGTCGGCGAAGCCCATGGCGCGCAGCAGCGCCGGCCGGACGAAGACCTCGAACGAGACCAGCGCGCTGACCGGGTTGCCGGGCAACGTGACGATGGGCACGCCGTCGAAGATCCCGGCGCCCTGCGGCATGCCCGGCTGCATGGCGACCTTCGCGAACTCGACCCCGCGCGTGGACAGAGTGTCCTTGACGACTTCGTACGCCCCGGCGCTGACCCCGCCGGAGGTGAGGACGAGGTCGACGTCCGCGGACCGCAGCGCCGACAGGAAGGCGTCCGGGTCGTCGGCCACGAACGCACGTTGCTCGGCGAGCGCGCCGGCCTCGCGGACCGCGGAGGCCAGCATGATGCCGTTGGATTCGTGGATCTGCCCGTGCTGCAACGGTTCGCCGGGCCGGACGAGCTCGCTGCCGGTGGACAGGACAAGCACTCGCAGCGGCGGGAAGACCGTCACCGTCGGCAACCCGAGCGCGGAGAGCAGGCCCAGCTGTGGCGCACCGAGACACCGGCCCGCGGTCAGGACGACCTCACCGGCGCGGACGTCGCCGCCGGCGAGACGGATGTGACGGCCCGGCTCGGTGGAGCCGAAAAAGGCCACGGTCCCGGTGCTGCCGTCGGTGAGTTCGACCGGCACGATCGCGTCCGCACCCGGCGGCACCGGGGCGCCGGTCATGATCCGGTGTGCGGTGCCCGGTCGCAGCGGGGGGCCGTCGACGCGGCCGGCCGGGATGTCCGCTGCCACCGGCAGGCGCACCGGCGTCGCGTCGGTTGCGGCGGCGACGTCGGCCGCGACGACCGCGTACCCGTCCATGGCCGAGTTGTCGAAGCCGGGCAGGGAAAGCGGTGCGGTGATGTCACGTGCGGACGCGAGGCCCAGCGCCTCCGCGAGGGGCGACTCGACGAGGGGGCGCGGGCGCAGCAGGTCCGCGACGATCGACCGGTGTTCGGCGACGGAACGCATGGCCACATTGTGCAGGGCGGCGTCGTGCAGGGCGGCGAGCGGGCCGTCCGCGCACGCCGTCGGGTCGGGGACCGGGTCTGGGGAGCGGGCGCGGGAATCGAGAGTCCAAAGTCCCTGGCCTCCCGCCCGATAAAGAGGAAAGATTTCCTCTGAATCAATGGTTCGACGAAGGAGCCGGCATGGCGGACACCAACAAGATCGTGGACGTGCGGACCGAGGAGCCGCGTCGTCGGCACGAACTGATCTTCGAGAACTACCTGGCACTCACTCCCGGTGAGGGATTCGTCCTGGTCAACGACCACGACCCCAAACCGCTGTACTACCAGTTCGAGGCCGAGCACACCGGGCAGTTCACCTGGGATTACCTGGAAGAGGGGCCGCTGACCTGGCGGGTGCGCATCGGCCGCACCGAGTCGGCGGCCTGACGCCGGCGCGTGCAGCGGCCCCTCTCGCGGGTCGTGCGTGGGTGTGGGATCAGCGGGCCTCGGCCTCGGACTTGATGCGGGCGAGGGTGGCGTTCATGCCCTCGACCATCTCGCGCTCGAAGCCCTCGGTGCCGCCCATGAGCTTGTCGACCAAGAACCGGGAGATCGCCGTCGTGCCGTTGGGAGCCTCCCGCGTCTCGGTCACGGTCGTGCCGGCGCCGGACGCGATCAGTTCGTAACTCCACACCGAGCGGTTCTCGTTGATGCGGAACGCGAGCTTGCGGTTCGGCTCGAACTCCACCACCTTCGAGGTGGTCGGCCACACCAGCAGGCCCCTGCGGTTGAGGTTGAAGGTCTTGGCGCCGCGACCGACCGGGCCGGACACGCGCATCTTGCGGCACTGCGGGCTCCACTCGCCCATCCGCTTGAGATCGGAGACGATCGACCACACCTGCTCGGGTGTCGCGTCGATGTCGATGGTGGCCGTCAACGTGTTGGTCACGGGTGTTCTCCCATTCGAGTGAAACTGTCGGTTACAGCTACTGCGGCATTCTAGGTGTGAGCCGGGACGCATCGCGCCCGCACCATGTTGCCCGTCTCGGTCTCGCAGGGTCGGACGGACCTCGCGGACGGGTCCCGAAGGTGAGAGCGTGGGCCTGTGGAGAAAGTCGTGTACACACTGTGGGCCGCGCCGTCGGAGGATCCGGAGGCGTTCGCGAGTGCACTGCTGGGTCCGGTCGCCCGGGAGGTGGTCGCAGCCGGGGTGCGGGGACTCCAGGTCAACGTCGCCGACGGGTCGGTGGCCGATGCGACGGTGCGGATCGCATCCGGAGAGCCGATTTCGGCGTTGGTGTCGGTGTGGTTGGACTCGGTGGCCGCACCCGAACGCACGGCGGTCGAGGACGTGCTCGGTGCGGCGGCGGCGCGGATCGCCGGCTACCTCGTCACCGAATCGGTCCCGCTGGCGCCGCCGGCCGGGCAGCCGGGCGCGCGCGACGAAGGATTCGCCCAGATCTCGCTGCTGCGCCGGCCGTCCTCCCTCGACCGCGAGAACTGGCTGGAGAACTGGCAGGGTCGGCACACCGCCGTCGCGATCGAGACGCAGAGCACCTTCGGATACGTGCAGAACGCGGTGGTCCGCGCGGTCACGCCCGATGCGCCGCCGACCGACGCGATCGTCGAGGAACTGTTCCCCACGGCCGCGCTGTCGGATCCCTACGCGTTCTACGACGTGGCCGCCGGGGACAAGCCGGCACTGCGGCAGCGGGTGCACGCGATGCTGGACAGCGTCGCGACCTTCGGCGGGCAGGAGGGCATCGACGTGGTGCCCACCAGCCGATACGTGACGTTGTCGCCGTTCGCCCGCAGCTGAGACCGGAGTTAGGCTCGACCGATGGCGCGCATCGACGGGGTCGTGTTCGACATCGACGGCGTCCTGACCACGTCGGGCCGGGCCATCGCCGGCGCGGACCGGGCGGTCGAGACGGTCCGGGAGCGGGGCCTGCGACGCGTCTTCCTGACCAACACCACCTCGCGGTCGCGCGCGGACATCGCGGCCATGCTCGCCGGCTGCGGGATCCCCGTCACGCCCGACGAGATCGTCACCGCCGCCCGGCTCACCGCCGAGTATCTGCGCGGCAACCATCCCGGGGCGCGCTGCCTGCTGCTCAACAGCGGCGACATCGGCGATGACCTCGGGTCCGTCGAGACGGTCGAGGACGGCGCCAGGCCGGACGTGGTGGTACTCGGTGGCGCCGGACCGGAGTTCACCCACCTGGCGCTGAGCCGGGTGGTCGCGTTGATGCTCGACGGCGTGCCGGTGGTCGCGATGCACCGGGGCCTGACCTGGGCGACGGCCGACGGGCTGCGGATCGACACCGGCGTGTACCTGCCGGGGATGGAGCAGGCCGCGAACACGAAGATCACCGCGGTCGGGAAGCCGTCGGCCGCGGGGTTCGTCACCGCCGCCGCATCGATCGGGGTGAGCCCGCACCGGCTCGTGATGATCGGCGACGACCTGCACTCGGACGTGCTTGCCGCGCAGCGTGTGGGGTACACCGGCGTGCTGGTGCGGACCGGCAAGTTCCGGCAGCAGACCCTCGCACGGGCGGGAGTGGCGCCGGACCACGTGATCGACTCGGTCGCGGACCTGCCGACGCTGCTCGAGAGCCTCGCCGGCTGAGTGCCGGTGCAGCCTCCCGGAACCTTGCACTCGACCGACCTGAGTGCTAAAAATGGCACTTGGCACTCGCAACAGCTGAGTGCCAGGTCGGGACGGTGAGACCGGGTCCATCGACACCCCTGGTCGTCCGTCGCGGGCACTGACCCCGGCCGGAAGCGTTACCAGGACGACCAGCCAAGTGGTCGTCCTCGGGTGTCACCCCGAATCATCCGGAGGATCACTTCGCAATGGCCAAGATCATCGCGTTCGACGAAGAGGCACGTCGCGGCCTCGAGCGTGGCCTGAACAGCCTCGCCGACGCCGTCAAGGTGACGCTGGGACCCAAGGGTCGCAACGTCGTGCTCGAGAAGAAGTGGGGCGCCCCCACGATCACCAACGATGGTGTCTCCATCGCCAAGGAGATCGAGCTCGAGGACCCCTACGAGAAGATCGGCGCCGAGCTGGTCAAGGAGGTCGCCAAGAAGACCGACGACGTCGCGGGTGACGGCACCACCACCGCGACCGTCCTGGCTCAGGCGCTCGTCCGCGAGGGCCTCCGCAACGTCGCCGCCGGCGCCAACCCGCTCGGCCTCAAGCGCGGCATCGAGAAGGCCGTCGAGTCGGTCACCGCCGAGCTGCTCAAGTCGGCCAAGGAGGTCGAGACCAAGGAGCAGATCGCGGCCACCGCGGGCATCTCCGCGGGCGACTCGTCCATCGGCGAGCTCATCGCCGAGGCCATGGACAAGGTCGGCAAGGAAGGCGTCATCACGGTCGAGGAGTCCAACACCTTCGGCCTGCAGCTCGAGCTCACCGAGGGCATGCGCTTCGACAAGGGCTACATCTCGGGCTACTTCGCCACCGACGCCGAGCGTCAGGAGGCCGTGCTCGAGGATCCCTACATCCTGCTGGTCAGCTCCAAGATCTCCACGGTCAAGGACCTGCTGCCGCTGCTGGAGAAGGTCATCCAGGCCGGCAAGCCGCTGCTGATCATCGCCGAGGACGTCGAGGGCGAGGCCCTGTCGACCCTGGTCGTCAACAAGATCCGTGGCACCTTCAAGTCGGTCGCCGTCAAGGCCCCCGGCTTCGGTGACCGCCGCAAGGCCCAGCTCGCCGACATCGCCATCCTCACCGGTGGCGAGGTCATCAGCGAAGAGGTCGGCCTGTCGCTGGAGACCGCCGGTCTCGAGCTGCTCGGCCAGGCCCGCAAGGTCGTCGTCAGCAAGGACGAGACCACGATCGTCGAGGGCGCGGGCGACTCCGACGCCATCGCCGGCCGCATCAACCAGATCCGCGCCGAGATCGAGGCGTCGGACTCGGACTACGACCGCGAGAAGCTGCAGGAGCGCCTGGCCAAGCTGGCCGGCGGCGTTGCGGTGATCAAGGCCGGTGCCGCGACCGAGGTCGAACTCAAGGAGCGCAAGCACCGCATCGAGGACGCCGTCCGCAACGCCAAGGCTGCGGTCGAGGAGGGCATCGTCGCCGGTGGTGGCGTGGCCCTGCTGCAGTCCTCGCCGGTTCTGGACGGACTCAAGCTCGAGGGCGACGAGGCCACCGGTGCCAACATCGTGCGCGTCGCGCTGTCGGCTCCGCTCAAGCAGATCGCCTTCAACGCCGGCCTCGAGCCCGGCGTCGTCGCCGAGAAGGTCTCGAACCTGCCCGCCGGCAGCGGCCTGAACGCCGCCACCGGTGAGTACGAGGACCTGCTCGCCGCGGGCATCAACGACCCGGTCAAGGTGACCCGCTCGGCGCTGCAGAACGCGGCGTCCATCGCGGCGCTGTTCCTGACCACCGAGGCTGTCGTCGCCGACAAGCCGGAGAAGGCCGCCGCACCGATGGGCGACCCGACCGGCGGCATGGGCGGCATGGACTTCTGATCTGACGATCGGAACGCCTGAGCTCAGGTAACCGGGAAGCCCGGGGCACCGCACGGTGTCCCGGGCTTCCTCGGTTCCGGCCTCGTTCGGGGCCCCGGCCTTGTGCCCGGCCATGACCGGGTCTGTGCATCGTCTGAACATCGTCCCGAACCTGACGTAACACCGGGGGTGTCGTGGTGCGATGCACTGGACGGGCCGTTTGTGTGCACGCCTCGGGTAGGTCGTGCGCGCGGCCCGTCTGCCGACCCCGAGTCGTCTGAACGACCCATTCAGGTCGGTCGGGTATAACTGCTGTGATCGATTCGACGAGAATGCCTGCGACCCGCGGGCAAAGACGAAGGTGAGACGACGGATGCCACGGAAGAAGACCAGGACGATGTCGAGGTTGTCGGCACGCGCAGCCGCTGCCGCCGCGATCGTGGTCCTTCCGCTGCTCGGCGCCGGCTACACCGCATCCGCCGACCCGGTCACCGCGGACACGGCCGCCACCGTCCAGGCTCGGGCGGTCAAGTCGTCCGACGGTTCCTACCTGCAGCAGGTGCAGCAGGTCGACGGCCGGCAGATGAACCTCTACGTCTACTCGGCCGCGATGGAGAAGATCATCCAGCTCGAGGTGATCACCCCGGCCGACACCAGCGCGCCGCGGCCGACCCTGTACCTGCTCAACGGCGCGGGCGGCGGCGAGGACTCGGCGACCTGGCAGGCGCAGACCGACATCGTCAACTTCTTCAAGGACAAGAACGTCAACGTGGTCACCCCGGTGGGCGGCGCGTTCAGCTACTACACCGACTGGCAGAAGACGGACCCGGTCCTCGGCAAGAACATGTGGACGACGTTCCTGACCGAGGAGGCGCCGTCGATCGTGAACTCGGCGCTGAACACCAACGGCGTCAACTCGATCGCCGCGCTGTCGATGTCCGGCTCGTCGGTTCTCTCGCTCGCCGAGCACGCCCCGGACCTGTACAAGTCGGTGGGCGCCTACAGCGGTTGCGCCGAGACCAGCACCCAGCCCGGCCAGGACTACGTCAAGCTGGTCGTGGCCAGCCGCGGCGGCGGCGACGTCACCAACATGTGGGGACCGGTCGGCGGGCCGGACTGGAAGGCGAACGACGCCTACGTCAACATCGACAAGCTCAAGGGCAAGAACATCGCGCTGTGGATCACCTCGGGTAGCGGGCTGCCCGGGCCGCACGACAACCTGAACGGCCCCGGCATCAACGGCAGTGTGCCGACGCTGGCCAACCAGATCATCGTCGGCGGTGTCATCGAGGCCGCGGTGAACCAGTGCACGCACGAACTCGCCACCAAGATGGCGAAGCTGCAGATCCCGGCTCACTTCGACTTCAAGCCGACCGGCACCCACTCGTGGGGATACTGGCAGGACGACCTGCACCAGTCGTGGCCGATGATCGCCAAGTCGATGAACATCTGACACGTGAGCATCGGACGCCCGGACGTCTGAGAGCCGGGGCATCCGGCACCGGACGACACCCGTCGCAGCGAGGACCCGCGCACACCGTGCGCGGGTCCTCGTCGTAGGTGAGGCCTGGCGGTGCGGGCGGTGGCCTGCTCGGCATGATCAATCTGCTGCCGCTGATGAACTCGATCATGGCGATCGACGCGGTCAGTTCCTCGCCGTCCGCCTGGTCCCGGACCGCATCCGCGAACCTTCCAGACCTGCTTTCAGGAGTTGACTGGACCAGATCATCGTCGGCGGGGTGATCGAGGCGGCGACGGATCAGTGCACGCACGATCTGGCCACCCGATTGGACGCGCTCCGCATCCCGGCGACCTTCGACTTCACCCCGACCGGCACCCACTCGTGGGGGTACCGGCAGGACGCGCTGCACAAGGCGTGGCCGATGATCGGCGCGTCGATCGGAGCCTGAAGCGCCGGCCCCGATCGGGTGTCGGGAGCGCCCTGTACGCGGAATCCGCGCTGGTGACAGCGTTTCTGTGAACGTTCACAGAAAACGGGGCGGATGGTCTGAAACAGGCCCGAGGGGACTGCGAAGCGGTGCGCGGCTGGGTAGAAATGGTGGTGCACCGCCTAGCAGGGATGGTGCAGAGAAATCCAGACGCATCCTTCTAGGAGACCTCATGTCCTCGTCCAGCTTCGGCACCATCTTCACCTCTCTCGGCACCCTGTTCACCGCCCTCTCGGGATTCGGGTCGACGGGCACCGGCGGCGCGACCGGTGGCACCAGCGGTACCGGATCCGCCTAGCCGACGGGGTCGCCCACGCACCTTCTCGGGGCCTGCACGCGCACGCGTGCAGGCCCCGAGGTGTGTTCGGGCAGCCGGGGCTGTCCGGAGGGCCCGAAATGGTACTAGAGTGACGGGCGAGTTTGATGTGGTCGACACGGCGTGTCGACGAAAAGGTGATGGGAGTAGCGCATGGCGCCGGTGAGTGCGGCGGAGAACGGGTCGAGCAACGGATCCTCCGGGGGATCCTCCGACCTTACGGTGCCGCTGATCAACGCGTTCTGGGCGATCAAGGACGCGCTGGGCTTCACGTTCTGACGGGTTTCACGTTCTGATCGATGCCCGGTTCGGTGAGGGCCCGGGCATCGATCAGAACGCCGACCACCGACTAGTTGTCCGCGCCGCCGCCCAGGTGGCGCCACAGGAACTCGTAGGCGAGCGCGGACTTGAACGCCTGCTGGCTGTTGTCCGCGGCGCCGCCGTGGCCGCCCTCGATGTTCTCGTGGTACCAGGTCGGGTGACCCTGCTCCTGTAGTCGCGCGGCCATCTTGCGGGCGTGGCCCGGGTGCACCCGGTCGTCGCGGGTAGAGGTGGTGATCAGGATCGGCGGGTAGGTGCGGTCGGCGCGCGCGTTCTGGTACGGCGAGTACTCGCGGATGAACGCCCACTCATCCGGATCGGACGGATCGCCGTACTCGGCAATCCACGATGCGCCGGCCGGCAACTGCGGGTACCGGTACATGTCGAGCAGCGGGACCTGGCACACGATGGCCCCGAACAGCTCCGGGTATCTCGTGACCATGATGCCCATGAGCAGCCCGCCGTTGCTGCCGCCCTGCGCACCGAGTTGCTCGGGTGTGGTCACCCCCCGCGCGACGAGATCCCGCGCGACCGCCGCGAAGTCCTCGTGCACCTTGTGCCGGCCCGCGCGCAGCACCTGGGTGTGCCAGGCCGGCCCGTACTCGCCGCCGCCGCGGATGTTCGCGACGACATAGGTGCCGCCCCGGGCGAGCCAGGCGCGACCGTTGATCCCGCTGTAGGACGGGGTCAGCGAGATCTCGAACCCGCCGTAGCCGTACAGCAGCGTCGGACCTGCCGGCACCCCTGCACGCCGGACCACGAAGTACGGCACAGCGGTGCCGTCCGCGGAGGTGGCGAAGTTCTGGGTGACGTCGAGATCGGCGGCGTCGAAGAAGGCGGGTGCGCGCTTGATCGGCTGCGGCTGCTCCGCGAGGTCGTCCGCGTCGATGCAGCCGCGTAGCAGCGTCGACGGCTGGGTGAATCCGCTCGCGGAGAGGAACAGCTCGTTGCTGCGATCCGGGTCGGTACCGGTGATCTCGATCGTGGCGGCGCGGGGCAGCCCCTCGAACGGCCGCGTTGTCCAGGTGCCGGGGTTGACGATGCGCAGCCCGGTCTGGACGTCGTGCAGCGTCACCAGCACCAGGTGGTCGGCCGTCCACGCGTAGGTCTCGAGGCTGGTGTGCTCATCGGGTGCGAACACCACAGTCAGGTCGCGGGCTCCGGCCAGATACTCCTCGAAGTCCGCGGCCAGCAGCGTGCCCGGGGGATGCTCGGTGCCCGCCACGGTCCACGGTGAGCGGGTGAACACCAGCAGCCACTGCTTGCGGACGGAGATCTCCGCGTCCTCGGGGGTGTCGATGCGCACCCGGTCGCCGTCGTCGGTGAGCAGCCAGCGCTGCGCGTTGTAGAAGTCGACGGCGCGCTCGACGAAGCTTCGCTCGAAGCCCGGGGTGGGGTCGAACCAGCCGGACGCGGCGACGTCCTCCGGTTTGCACTCGAACACCGTCGGTGCCTCGGCCAGGTCGGTGCCACGGCTCCAGCGTCGGATCACCCTCGGATAGCCCGAGTCGGTCAGCGAGCCCGGTCCGAAGTCGGTGCCCACATAGATCGTGTCGGAGTCGATCCAGCCGACGTCCGACTTGGCCTCCGGCAGGGCGAAGCCGCCGCGATCGACTCCGATGAACTCCCTTGTGCGCAGATCGAACTCGCGCACGACAGCGGCATCGGCGCCGCCGCGGGACAGGGTGACCAGGGCCAGCTCGTAGCCGGGGCGGAGCACGTTGGCGCCCTTCCACACCCAGTTCTCGCCCTCACGGTCGGCGAGTGCGTCCAGGTCGATCAGCACGTCCCACACCGGCGTCTCGGTGCGATAGGACTCGAGGGTGGTGCGGCGCCAGATGCCGCGAACGTGGTCGCCATCGCGCCAGAAGTTGTAGAGGTACGTGCCGCGCCGGCGCACGTAGGGGATCCGGGCATCGGTGTCGAGGACCTCGAGCAGGTCGGCCTGCAGGCTCGTGAATTCGGCGGTCGCGGTGAGTTCGGTGCAGGTGCGGTCGTTTTGGGCGCGCACCCACTGCATCGCGCGGTCGCCGGTGACCTCCTCGAGCCACAGGTACGGATCGTGTTCGGGATCGAGATTGCCGGCGTCGACGCCGCTTTCGCCTGCCATGATGCACATTGTGCAGGGTCGGGTGGCGGAGGGTGGCAGGTGCATCTGGCGCTGATCGGGCGGGCCTTCGGCATGTTCGTCGTGACCAACATCGACGACCTGGTGGTGTTGGCACTGTTCTTCGGGCGCGCGGTCGGACAACCGCCCGCGCAGTTGCGGATCGTCGTCGGGCAGTACCTGGGCTTCCTCGGGATCCTCGTGGTCGCGGCGGTGGGCGGGCTGGGGATCGGCATGCTCCCCGGCGGCGCCGTCCGATTCGCGGGGTTGCTCCCGCTCGTGTTGGGGCTGCGGCTGGTCTGGCGCGAGTGGCGGACGGCGGGCGCGGTGCTCGACGGCGGCGGGCTGGTCCGCAGCCGTCCGGGGGTGTGGACGGTCGCGGCGGTGACGCTGGCCAACGGTGGCGACAACCTGAGCGTGTACATCCCGGTGTTCGGCTCCGGACCGGCGCTCGACATCGCCGGATACGCGGCCGTGTTCCTAGTGCTCGTGGGCGTCTGGTGCGGGCTCGGCATCCTCGTTGCGGGGCGTGCACCGGTGGCCCGGGCGCTGGCGCGTTGGGACCGCGTGCTGCTGCCGGTGGTACTGATCGGCATCGGTGTGAGTGTGCTCGTGCTCGGCTGATCGTGGTTACCGGCGGGTAACGGTACCGAGCAGGGACAGTGCCCGGCGGCAGGTCTACGCTCGGGGCTTGTGGCCGCACACTATGACGTCGTTGTCCTCGGTGCCGGCCCAGGTGGGTATGTTGCCGCGATCCGGGCTGCCCAGCTGGGACTGAGTACCGCCATCATCGAAGAGAAGTACTGGGGTGGTGTCTGCCTGAACGTGGGCTGCATCCCCTCGAAGGCGCTCTTGCGCAACGCCGAACTGGCGCACATCTTCACCAAGGAAGCCAAGACCTTCGGCATCTCCGGCGAGGCGAGCTTCGACTTCGGGGCGGCGTTCGACCGCAGCCGCAAGGTCGCGGACGGGCGCGTCAAGGGCGTGCACTTCCTGATGAAGAAGAACAAGATCACCGAGTACGACGGACGCGGAAGCTTCGTCGACGCGCACACCCTGCAGGTGGCGCTCGGTGCCGGCGGCACCGAGACCGTCACGTTCGACAACGTCATCATCGCGACCGGCAGCACCACCAAGCTGCTGCCCGGGACGTCGCTGAGCAAGAACGTCGTCACCTACGAGGAGCAGATCCTCACCCGCGACCTTCCCGGCTCGATCCTCATCGTCGGCGCCGGTGCGATCGGCATGGAGTTCGGCTACGTCCTGAAGAACTACGGCGTGGACGTGACGATCGTCGAGTTCCTCGACCGTGCACTGCCCAACGAGGACGCCGACGTCTCCAAGGAGATCGCGAAGGCGTACAAGAAGCTCGGCGTGACGATCAAGACCGGCGCCGCGGTGCAGACCATCGAGGACGACGGCGCCAAGGTCACCGTCGCGATCAAGGACAACAAGTCCGGCGCGGTCGAGACCGTGGTGGTCGACAAGGTGCTGCAGTCGGTGGGCTTCGCGCCCAACGTGTCCGGCTTCGGGTTGGAGAACACCGGTGTCGAGCTCGAGCGCGGGGCCATTCGCGTCGATGAGCGCATGCGCACCAACGTCCCGAACGTCTACGCGATCGGCGACTGCACCGCCAAGCTCATGCTCGCGCACGTCGCCGAGGCGATGGCCGTGGTGGCGGCCGAGACGATCGCCGGCGCGGAGACGCTGGAACTGGGCGACTACCGGATGATGCCGCGCGCGACGTTCTGCCAGCCGCAGGTCGCCAGCTTCGGGCTGACCGAGGAGCAGGCCCGCGCCGAGGGCTACGACGTGAAGGTCGCGACCTTCCCGTTCACCGCCAACGGCAAGGCGCACGGCCTCGGCGACCCGAACGGCTTCGTCAAGCTGATCGCGGACAAGACGCACGGCGAGCTCGTCGGCGGGCACCTGATCGGCCCCGACGTGTCCGAGCTGTTGCCGGAGCTCACGCTCGCGCAGAAGTGGGACCTCACGGTCAACGAGCTGGCCCGCAACGTGCACACGCACCCGACGCTGTCGGAGGCGCTGCAGGAAGCCATCCACGGCCTGGCCGGTCACATGATCAACTTCTAGGTCGCCGCAGGCACCTGACGCGACGAGGGCGTCCGACCACACGGTCGGGCGCCCTCGTCGCGTCCCGTGAACATTCTTGCGCCGCAGCGCTGTCCGTTCGCGGGCCTGTGTCAGCGGCGGTCGTACCGCTCCTGGTCGGTGAGGATCTCCGGCATCTGCGACTCGATCAGCTCGACGAGCGAGAGCAGGTGCGCCGCAACCTGCTCGCCCCGCGGGGTCAGGCTGTACTCGACCTTCGGGGGGATCGTTACGAGGACCTCACGGTGGACGAAGCCGGACCGCTCCAGTGCTTGGAGGCTCTGGGCGAGCATCCGCTCGCTCACGCCGTCCACCCGGCGACGCAGCGCGCCGAAGCGGTACGGCCCCTCGCCCAGTGCGACCAGGGCGAGCGCTCCCCATCGTCCGGTGACCGTGTGGACAACCTCGCGCGAAGGGCATGCGCGCTCGAACACGTCGGCGGCGAAGTCGGGGCCGGGTTCGGAGACGGGCTGGTCGGGGGCGCTCATGGGCCCCAGGTTACTACCGGTTGATCAGTCAGTACATATGTATCAGTTTACACTTACGAAAAATAAGTGCATGATGTCAGGAAAGCATTCGCTCGCACTTTTGGAGGAACTGTCATGACCATCGCCGTCACCGGAGCGACCGGACATCTCGGCCGTCTCACCGTCGAAGCCCTGCTTGCGCGCGGAGCGCAGGCCGGCGACCTCGTCGCGGTGGTCCGCGATGAGAGCAAGGCGGCCGACCTTGCCGCCAAGGGCGTGCAGGTTCGCGTCGCCGAATACGGAGATCCGGTCGCGTTGAAGGCGGCGCTGGCCGGCGTGGACAAGTTGCTGCTGATCTCGGGTAGCGAGATGGGTGAGCGGCTTGCCCAGCACGCCAACGTGATCGAGGCCGCGAAGAACGCCGGCGTCGGATTCATCGCCTACACATCGGTGCTGCATGCGCCGACCAGTCCGCTGTCGCTGGCCGTCGAGCACAAGGCCACCGAGAAGCTGCTCGCCGAGTCCGGCGTCGATCACGCCCTGCTGCGCAACGGCTGGTACTGGGAGAACTACGTCACCGGCCTGGCGGGCACCGTCGAGCGCGGCGTGCTGGCCGGTGCGGGCGGAGAGGGTCGGGTCGCCGGCGCGGCCCGCGCGGACTATGCCGAGGCGGCCGCGGCGGTGCTGCTCGCCGACGGCGAGGCCGGCAAGATCTACGAACTCGGCGGTGGCGAGCGACTGACGCTGACCGACCTCGCCGGGAAGATGTCCGAGGCGGCCGCGAAGCCGGTTGTCTACCAGGATCTTCCGGTGGCCGAGTTTCAGGTCGTGCTCGAGGCGGCCGGTGTGCCCGCCGTCTACGCCGAGATGCTGGCCGGCTCCGACGCGGGTATCGCTGCCGGTGCGCTCGACACCGACAGCGGCGACCTGCAGCGGCTCATCGGCCGGGAGTCCACCCCGGTGCTCGACGTCCTGGGCGCGGCGCTGTAGCAGTCACGCCGGTCCGGCTCCGGACGGTGAGGTCCCCCGACCGAGACGCCGTCTGCAATGGACGTCTCGGCGGGGGACCCGTGACTTTCACCGCGCTGTCAGATCACGCCCTCGATGCCCTTGCTGATGGCGTTGCCGAGGATGTCGCTGACCGAACCGGTGGAGCTCAGCCCGCCCTGGGAGGAGCCGAGCCCGTTGTTGGCCAGGCTGCCGGTGACCGCCTGCCCGGCGTTCGGTGCGCCGACGGCGAAGCAGGCGGTCAGTGTGGGCATGGAGTTGGTGACGCCCTCCGTGCCGGACACGTTCGCGCCACCGGAGGTGACCGCCTGGCCGAGCGTCACGTTCGACGGGACGTTGTAGGTGAAGTTCGCGGTCACCGGGTTGCCCGAGTTGACGAACCATCCCGAGTTGGTGACCTGGTAGCCGCCGTTCGCCGGCTCGGCGGTCACGGTGGCGGTCTGCTGGCCTTGCAGAATGTGGTACGCGCTCACGGTCACGGTGGTGGGGGCGCCGAACCCGGTGGGCGGGAAGTCGGTGATGGCGTTGACGTACGGGTTGGCGGCGCCACTGGTCGTGCCGACGACGATGCTGTAGGTGACGGTCTGGGGGACGCTCGTCGCAACCGAGGCGGGCGCGACGGTCTTGTCGTAGGTCATCGTCATGCCGAGCGTGCTCGCGTCGTTCTTCGTCAGGTGGCTGGTCGCCGAGCAGGTGCCGGCGGCCGAGGCCACGCCGGTGCCGAGCCCGACACCGACGACGACCCCGGCGGTGGCGAGAGCCGCGGCGGTGGCGGCGGAGGCGATGCGGCGCATCGGGGTACGGGACATGAAACCCTCCAAATGGGGCTGGGGAATGGATTGCGCGGAGTGGTCACGCGCGTTGTGACCCCGATCGCACGAAACTTTTGTAGTGACCGCGGCTACATGCCGCAATGCGAAATGCCTGGTGATGTGGAAGGTCATAGAACATCTGTGACCAGAGCTCACAGATAATCTTCAGTGTTCTGTCGGCCGACCGGTGGCGGGCGCGCAGTTGTCGGCACGGACCCGCACGCGCCGCCCTGTTCGGCCCGAGCGCGCGTCACGGCCCGAGTTTGGTGGGAAAATCACCACAGATCGGTCGGATGAGAACCGACGAGGGGGTGGGACGCCCACGCTGATCGACCGGAACCGCCCGTCAACGGGGCCGACGGCCCTGACACCGGCACCGACACTGGAACCGGCACCGGCACCGGCAGCGGCATCGATGCCGGTGCGTGCCTCGGTGGTGGCTGTGGTGCGGTTGATCGGGCTCGTGGCGCTGATCGGCCTGGCCGTGGCGGCGCTGCGCGTACAGTTTCCGCCGCCCGCACCCCGTCGGGGCGCCGCAGGCGGGGAAAGCGCGGTGGTGGTGTTGGCTTCGCTGCTCGGATTGTCTGTGGCGGTGTTGATTGCGGCCCTCGTCGCACGGGCGCATACCGGCCCGAGAGGCCGGTTACCGGTCAACCACGAAGTCCGGCGGCGGACTGCCCACGTGTGGAGTCGCCGCGACCTCGTGGGGATCGCCGCAGTCGCCGTGGTGCTGACCGGCGCACTGCTGCTGCCGCTGATCGGGCACGTGGTCGGCACCCCGGCACGGCCACCGTCCGCGTCGTCGACCTCCCAGATCGACCGTCCCGCGCCGTCCGGCACCACCGCGCGAGACGCCAACGGTGTCGAGGCGCCGCCGCGGACCGGGAGCGGATCGCTGTGGACGGTGTCGCTGATCGCGCTGCCCACGTTGCTGGCGCTGATGACCGCAGGTGCGTTGCTCGGTCGTCGGCGCGTGGGTGCGGACGCGGTACCCGTGGTCCCGGCTGTGTCGTCGCATCCCGCTTCCGAACACGAAAACCTCACCCGCGCTGCGGAACTGGGACTGGCTGTCGTCGCGGCGTCGGAGCTCGACGCGCGGTCCGCGATCATCGCCTGTTACGCCGCGATGGAGGCCGCACTGGCGGGAACCGCGGACGCCGCGCCGCAGGAATCGGACACGCCGACGGAGGTGCTGGCCCGGGCGGTGGCGCGCGGGGTCGTGCGGGAGGAGTCGGCGGCCGCCCTGGTGCGGCTGTTCAGCGAGGCGCGGTTCAGCGCCCACCCGATGACCGAACGGCACCGCGCGCTGGCCGCGTCCCTGCTGCGCGCGACGCTGGACGACCTGAGGAGCCGGGCGTGCGTGCCGTAGTGGTCGCCGGGCTCGGCGCGGTCCTGGTGGCCGAGGGGGCCGCGGCCGCGGTCGGGCACCGCGACCGGATGCTGATCGTCGCCGGGGTGGTGGTCGCGCTGGTACTGGCCGCCCTGCACGCCGGGTTCTCCGGTCGCGAACGGACGGCCGCCGACGCCGACGAGGGGAGTGAGCGCGCCGAGGTGCTCGGCCAGTGGTCGGCCCGCACCCGGTCGTTGCTCGAATGGTCGGACGGGACCCGCGGTGACTGGGACCGGCACCTGCGGCCGCTGCTCGCGCGCGAACTGGCCCAGTCGGCGGGTCTGCGCACGCTCGACGAACCGGCGACCGGGCTGCTGTTGTTCGGACCGGAGTTGTGGCCGTGGGTGGACCCGTCGAATGTCGCCGCCGCCGGATCCGCGGCCCGCGACGAGCCGGGCCCCGGCCGGGCGGCGTTGTCGCGGATCCTCGACCGGCTGGAGCGGCTGTGAGCGTCACCGATCGCTCCGACGCGGCCACCACGACGGCCCGGGCCACCGCGGTGCTCGCCGAACTCGAGCGGGTGGTGGTCGGCAAACGCGACCAGCTCACCCAGATCCTGATCGGGATGCTCGCCGGCGGTCACGTGCTCATCGAGGATCTGCCGGGCCTGGGCAAGACGCTCATCGCCCGGTCCTTTGCGCAGGTGTTCGGGCTGCGGTTCACCCGCGTGCAGTTCACCCCGGACCTGCTGCCGGCCGACCTGCTCGGCAGCACGATCTACGACATGCAGTCGGGGCGCTTCGAGTTCCGCCCCGGGCCGGTCTTCGCCAACCTGGTGCTCGCCGACGAGATCAACCGGACACCGCCGAAGACACAGGCCGCGCTGCTCGAGGGCATGGCCGAGGGGCAGGTGAGCATCGACGGCACCACGCACGAACTGCCCCGCCCCTTCATCGTGCTGGCCACCGACAACCCGATCGAATACGAGGGCACCTACCCGCTACCCGAGGCGCAACTAGACAGGTTCGCGATGCGTATCCGGCTCGGGTACCTGTCCGGGGCCGACGAGGTAAGGATGCTGCGGCGCCGGCTCGACCGCGGATCCGAGCGGATCCAGGTCGGCTGCGTTGTCGATGCCGCCGGGTTGCTGGCCATGCGGGAGTCGGTGGAGCAGGTGCTCGTGCACCACGACGTGCTCGAGTACGTGGTCACCCTCGCCGAGGCGACGCGCAGCCACCCGCAGGTCGAGGTCGGCGCCAGCCCACGGGTGGAGCTGGACCTGGTGCAGACGGCACGCGCGCGGGCGCTGCTCGCCGGCCGTGACTACGTGATCCCCGAGGACGTCAAGGCGCTGGCGCCACCGGTGATCGCCCACCGGATCAGCCTGCGGCCGGAGATGTGGGTGCGGCGCATCCACCCGCAGCAGGTGGTCGACGAGTTGCTGCACCTGGTCCCGGTACCGCGCACCGAACGGCCCGGCTCGTGAACCAGCCCGTGACCCGGCCTGCGACGCAGTGGGACCTGCCGCTGCACTGGCGGACGTCGACGACGGCACGGACCCTGGCCACCGTCGCGGCGGTCGCGCTGGCCGGCGCGGTGCTGTCGGGGCACTGGCCGTTGGTCGTCTACGCCGCGCCGTTCCTCGGCGCGCTCGCCTCGGCCGGATGGCTGCGCCGCCCGCCCGCGCGTGCGCGGGTCGTCGTCGCCGGTGCGCCCCTGCGCTGCTTCGAGGCCGAGACCGTCGAGGTGCCGTTCGCGGTCGGGGCGGACCGGACCGAGTGGACGGTCGAACCGGAGCCGCGGCCCGGGCTGACCGTGCGTGCCGCGAGCGGCAGCGACGTCGGCGCCGTCACCTTGCGGGTGCGGGTGGAGCGGTGGGGTCGGCACCCGGTGGTGGTGAGGTTGGCTGCCACCGCGGCCGGGGGACTGTTGTCCGCGACCGAGCGGTTCGAGGTCGCGCAGATCCGAGGGTATCCGACCGTGGCGCCGGGGGAGGCGCCGATCCCGCGCATCGAGCTGCCCGCCCGCATCGGCACCCATCTCACCGCCCACCACGGCCTCGGCGTCGAGTACGCCGACATTCGCGGCTATCTGCCCGGCGACCAGCTGAGGTCGATCAACTGGGCGGTCAGCGCGCGGCGCCGGCGGCTGCACATCACCGAGCGGTACACCGATCGCGCCGCGGACGTCGTCGCGCTCATCGACGCCTATCCGGCGGCGCCCGGTCCCGCGGCCGCCGGCCTCGAGTGGTCCGTCCGCGGTGCCACGCAGGTCGTACAGAGTGCGTTGCAGATCGGGGACCGTGCCGGGGTGGTGGCGCTCGGGGGCCGTGTGCGGTGGCTCGGTCCCGACATCGGCCGACGGCAGTTCTACCGGGTCCTCGACACCGTCCTGGACGCTGGATATCCGGACGCTGGATATCCAGGTGCAGGGGAGTCGGCGCGGGGCGCCGCGGAGGGCACACTCGCCCCGCGTCCCGCCGTGCCGCCCGGAGCGCTGGTGTTCGCGTTCACGACCCTGCTCGAGACCGCCTTCACGTTGGCGCTGCTCGATCTGCGGTCGCGGGGACACGCCGTGGTGCTGATCGACGTGCTCCGCGGCGCCCCGTTCACCGAGGAACTCGACCCGCTCACCGCGCAGATGTGGCGGTTGGGACGCACGGCCATGCACCGTGATCTGCGGGCGCTCGGCGTCGACGTGGTCGAGTGGCCCGAGGGGGTTTCGCTGGAACAGGCCCTGATCCCGTTGGTCCGGTCCCGGCCCCGCCGGCAACGGCGGACGGCGCACCCATGACGGGGCGCGCGATCGTCCGTGCAGCGGTCACCGCGGTGGCGCTGGCGGAGATCGCGGTGTTCGCCTTCGTGCCCGCGCCGGCCGGTGCGGTCGCGGCGGCGGGTGTGGTGACGGTGCTGGTGCTGGTGTCGGTCACCCGGCGGCAGGGGGCCGGTGTGATCGCGTCGCTGCGGGGGCCGGTACCGGGCGCGGTGGCGGTCACACTGGGCGCGCTGGTCGGGTCGGGGCTGTCCGGCGGCGTCGGCTGGCTGCCGGTGCTCGCTCCGCTGGCGGCGGTGGCGGCGTACGCGTCCGCCGTTTCGGTCTACCCGCCGCGGTCACCCCGACCCACCCGCGTCGAGGGTCCACGCTAGTCGTCGGGGAGCTCGATACCGAGGTCGGCGGCCTTCTTCGCCACCGCCTCGGGAAACACGTTCCGGTACAGGAACAGATCCTGGCCGAGCACCCAGTCCGGGGCCAGTTCGGTGGCGTACCGCTCGAAGTAGCCGAGTTGCTTGCCGAACAGGACCAGTTCCTCGGGGCTGGCGACACCCCAGATCTTGCCGATGTTCACCAGCGACATGATCAGGTCACTCAGCCGCAGCGAGGCCAGGTCGCCGGCCAGCACCGGCGCCAGCACCGACTGCAACTGCATCCCCACCTGGGCGTCGGACGCGGCGACCTCGCTGGTGTAGCCCAGGCCGCGGATGGCGACGGCGACGCGGGAGAAGTCGCCGTCGATCAGCGTCGCGTAGAACATCTCGCGCAAGATCGCGCGCCACACCTCGGGCAACTCGCCGACGATGCCGAAGTCGAGGAACGCGATCCGCCCGTCGTCGAGAACCCACAGGTTGCCGGCGTGCACGTCGCCGTGGAACGGCCCGTGCAGGGTGATCGACTCGATCCAGGCCTTGACCCCACGCCGGATCAGCATCTGCGTGTCGACGCCGGACTCCCGGAGCGTGTCGAACCGGTCGAGCGGCACTCCGTGCATGCGTTCCATGCAGATCACGTGCGGTCCGCAGTACTCCCAGTAGACCTCGGGAGCGGTCACGTGCCGGTTGTCGCCGAAGCTCCACAGCGCACCGCGAAAACGGGTCTGACGGTCTGCCTCGACGGCGCTGTTGAGCTCGGTCATCGTCGCCGCGTGCAGGTCACGGATGATCGCGGTGGCATTGGCGATGCGGAAGAACTCGTGCAGTCGCTCGAGCAGGTGCGCGCCGGCGTAGGCGGTGCGCAGGTCGACCAGCATTCGGCGGAAGATGTCCGGTCGCTGCACCTTGATGACCGCTTCCCGGCCGTCCTGCAGGACGCAGGCGTGCACCTGCGCGACCGACGCGGCGGACAGCGGGGTGTCGTCGAAGCTGCGGAACAGCTCGTCGATCGGGTGGCCCAGATCGGCCTCGATGACCGCGCGCGCCTGGGCTGCCGGCACCGGTGGGACGTCGTCCAGACACCGCAGGCAGGCGTCGGCGAGCGGGCGCGGGAACACGCCCGACGAGGACGCCATCAGCTGACCGAGCTTGACGAACGTGGGGCCGAGTCGTTCGAATGCGTCGACCACGCCCTCGGAAGCCGCGTCCGCCAGCCCCCGCCTGCGGCGGCGCAGCGGCCAGCCCAGCACCGCGCGCAGCACGCTCCATACCAACACGACCGCGACGACGACAGCCCGCGACAGTTCGGTCAGGCCGAACCTGCTCAGCTGCGGTTTGGTCACCGTCAGCGCCGCGGGCGGCGGGCCGAAGGCGTAGGGGCCGAGCGGTTCCGGCGGCACGATGGGGTTTTCTGACACAGTCGATCCCGATGGGTGAAGGCCCGAGGCCGGGTGAAGGCCTTCAGGCTCAGGCGAAATCCCGCTGTACACGCAGCGTACCGAGCGTGGTCGCGAGGGCGTCGTACTGCCCGACCAGCAGGCAGAACTCGATCAGCTGACGTTCGTCGTAGTGGGCGGCGAGGTCCCGCCAGGCGTCGTCGTCCAGGTCGCGCTTGTCGACCAGCATGTCCACCGCCGACAGCAACGCCTGATGCCGAGGGCTCCAACCCGACGCGTCAGGTCCGGCGAACACCCGCTGCTGCAGTTCGTCGGTCACCCCGGCGCGCTTGGCCAGCCGCGTGTGGTGGTCGAGCTCATAGTCGCATCCGCGCAGGTGGGCGACCCTCAGGATGACCAGTTCGGTCTCGTGGCGGGAGATCCGGCCGAACGGCATCAGCATCGCGGAGAATGCCAGCCAGCCGCGGAACAGCCCGCGTGCCCGGCCGAAGGTGCTGAAGATGTGCGCGTCCGGGGCGCCGACCACCCGCGCGGCGGCGCGGCAGTACGCCCAGTTGATCAGGCCCAGCTCGCGCAGGCCGCCCGGGTTGATTCTCGGTGTGGTCATGGTGCTCAGTCCGGTTGAGGGGTGGTCAGGTCGGCGTGCTCGGCGCGAGCGATCTCCAGGGCTTCGGCCAGCCCACGCTGGGCCCGCAACTCGATCAGCCGCTGGGCGAGCATGCGGATCGGCAGCACCCACGCGACCCACCAGGGGGCGACGATGCGCCGCGAGCGCGCCGCGATGCCGCGTTCGATGCGGTCGATCGCGGACTCGAGGCTGGTGGTGCCGCTGAACGAGCCGCCGCCGGTCATCTTGGCGGCGGCCTCGGTGCCGAATCCGCGCGCGGTCATGTCCGTGTCGAGTTCGGCGAAGTACGCCACCCCGACCTTCGCGCCGCTGCGCTGCAGTTCGATCCGCAAGGTGTCGCCGAGCGCCTCGACCGCGGATTTCGAGGCGGAGTAGGCGCCCATCAGTGGCAGCCGGACCGCCGCCGCCGCCGAGGAGACCGCCAGCGCATAGCCGTCCCCGTGGCTGATGTGCGGGCCGGCGGCGCGCAGCGTGTAGTAGCTGCCGAGCACGTTGACCGCGATGGTGCGTTCGAAGATCCGCGCATCGCCGCCGATCAGCGGCAGCTGTGCGGCCACGCCGGCATTGGCGATGACGATGTCCAGGCCGCCGAGTTCCTCGACGACCTCCGCGACGGCGGCGTCGACCTGCTCGCGGTGGGCGACATTGCACTCACGCCACGGTGCGTCGCCGCAGCGGGCGGCGACCTGCGCCAACAGCTCGGGTTCGAGGCCGATCAGTCCCACGCGGGCGCCGCGCTGCGTCAGCCGGACGGCCAGCGCGGCGCCGATGCCTCGCGCGGCGCCGGTGATGAGTATTCGTCTGCCCCGCAGGGCCTGGTCGAGCACTCGCGCCATCGTCGGCTCCCCACTGTCCGAACACAACTCACCGTCAGGTCAGGCCACGCTAGCAGGGTGCTAGCTTCCAGTGCCAGAGGCGATTTCGCTGCTAGTGCACCAGGTAGGGGGACACGGTGCTGCGGTGTTCGTCGATGTCGAGTTCCCGGCCGAGCGGTGGGAACGCGCGTTGCGGGCAGTTCAGCCGCTCGCACACGCGGCAGCCCGAACCGATCGGGGTCGCGCCGGCGCCGGTGAGGTCGAGCCCGTCGCCGTAGATCAGCCGGCCGGCGTGCCGCAGTTCGCAGCCGAGTCCGATCGCGAAGGTCTTGCCGGGCTGGCCGAACCGCGCCGGACGCCGGGTGACCGTGCGCGCCACCCACAGGTAGGCGCGCCCGTCGGGCATCTGGGCGATCTGGCGGAGGATCTTGCCGGGCGAGCCGAAGGTCTCGTAGACGTTCCACAGCGGGCACGTGCCGCCCGAGGAGGAGAAGTGGAAGCCGGTCGCGGACTGGCGTTTGGACATGTTGCCGGCGCGGTCGACCCGGACGAACGAGAACGGCACCCCGCGCAACTGCGGACGCTGCAGCGTGGACAGCCGGTGGCAGACGGTCTCGTAGCTGGCCGAGAAGTAGTTGGACAGCCGCTCGATGTCGTAGCGGAACTCCTCGGCGGCGTCGTGGAACTGCTGGTAGGGCAGGACGGTCGCCGCAGCGAAGTAGTTGGCCAGGCCCAGCACGCCGAGCGACCGGGCCTCCGGGCTGGTGAACCCGCCCTCGTCGGCCAGCTTGTCGAGCAGGTCGCCGCATTCGAGGTAGGCGAGCTCCGCGGCCATCCGGAACGCGCGCTGCCCGGGCAGCAACTGGGTGGCGAACTCCATCGTGCGGGCCTCGGGGTCGTATCGGTGCAGAATGTTGTCGCCCAGGTCGATCCGCTTGACGATGCGCACCCCGTGCACGTCGGTCAGACGCGCGGCGATCTCCTTGAGGACGTCGCCGCGGTGCATCCGCAGCCGCTGGGTCAGCTCCTCGGCAGCGACGTCCAGCTCGTGCAGATAGTTCTGCCGTTGGTAGAAGTAGTCGCGGACCTCCTCGTGCGGCATGGAGATCACGCCGTTCTCGCCGAGCACCGCGTTGCGGCCCTCGGTGACGGCATTGAGCTGGTCGGTGGCGTTGCGGTAGCGGCGGTGGATGTTGACCATCGCCCGCGCCAGCGCGGGATGCGCGGAGACCATCTGGGCGATCTCCGCGGCGTCCGCATCGACGCCGACCTGCTCGTCCAGCACGACCTCGCGCATCTCCGCGATCAGCCGGGTGGCGTCCTGTGGGGAGAAGAACGTGGCGTCGACGCCGAAGACCTCGGTGATCCGGAGCAGGACGGGCACGGTCAGCGGCCGCACGTCGTGCTCGATCTGGTTCAGGTAGCTCGGGGAGATCTCCAACGTCTGCGCGAGCGAGACCTGACTGAGGCCGCGCTCGGTGCGGAGTTGGCGCAGACGCGCCCCGACGAAGGTCTTGGACACCTTTCGAGCGTAGGCGTGCCACCGATGATTCGCCACGCGCCCTTGGCAAAGTTCGCACGCTGTGACCTGTCACATCCGATCGGGGAATTCCGCACAAAGCGTTGCCGATCGTTCGACTGATTGTTAACGTGCGTCACGTTGTGCATGTGAGCCATGCAACACTGTCGAGTTTTACCGCCGTGGTCCACACCGGGAGCGGCGATCCACCAGATCTGGAGGAACGAATATGGGTTCATTGGCCGACGTGATCACCGCGCTGATCCCGACCCTCGGCTCGGCCGCGGCGGGCGACGGGCTGTTCGCCACTTTCCTGGGGTCGGTCGAGGGCATCACCGGGGTTACGCCCACCGCCTAGGGGCTCGGTCCGCGCATCGGTCGTGGACCTCATCGTCGCGTCATGCGACCACCCACCTCATCAGCGGCGCAGCGCCGCACAGACCTTTAGGAGCAGCACATGGGATCGGTCACCGACATCCTCAAGATCGTCACGGGCTTCGCCGGACCGCTCGGCACGCGCTTCGTCGACGCGCTCGTCACGCTCAGCGGCGGCACGCCGCAGGCGAAGTAGGGCGTACACCACACCCGCGATTCGGCCGTGGCTCGTGCACAATGCACGAGCCACGGCCGATCGTCATCGCAGGACGCGGCCGCCGGCCGGACCGAGAGTTGAGGCAGTAGAGCAATGCGGAGTATCAGAACACGGGTCGTCGCGGGTGCCGCCGCGCTGGTGACCGCCGCGGTCGTCGGTGTCGCGTCGGGCGGTGTCGCGTCGGCCGCGCCCGCGGGACCGGCCCGGCTGGTCTCGGAGACCGCGGGCCCCGGACAGCGCGTGGACATCACCGTCTACTCGCCCTCGATGGACCGCACGATCCCGCTGCAGGTGTTGCGTCCCCGGGACACCTCGGCTCCGGCGCCGACCCTGTATCTGCTCAACGGCGCCGGCGGCGGCGAGGACTCGGCGACGTGGTCCGCGCAGACCGACGTCGCCGCGTTCTTCGCCGGCAAACAGGTCAACGTGGTCACCCCGGTGGAGGGCGCGTTCAGCTACTACACGGATTGGGCCAAACCGGACCCTGGACTGGCGAAGAAGACCCACAGCAACGGCCGGAACATGTGGACGACCTTCCTGACGAAGGAGCTGCCGCCGGTCATCGACAAGGCGTTCCGCACCACCGGCACGAACGCCCTGGCCGGCATCTCGATGGCCGGCACCTCGGTGCTGGACATGGCCATCGAGTCGCCGCGGCTGTACCAGAGCATCGGCGCCTACAGCGGCTGCGCGATGACCAGCGACCCCGTCGGCCAGAACTTCGTCAGTCTCGTCGTCGGACTCGGCAACGGTGACGCCGAGAACATGTGGGGACCCTACGGCGGCCCGCAGTGGCGGCAACACGACCCGTACCTGAACGCGGCGAAGCTGCCCCGCGTCCCGATGTACATCTCGTCGAGCACCGGTCTGTCCGGCTCGTACGACACACTGGCGAACTGGCGGCTGCACGGCAACCAGGCCACCCTGGCCAACCAGCAGGTGGTCGGCGGCGTGATCGAGGCCGCCACCGACTACTGCACGCATCGGCTGGCCGAACGCACCACCGCACTCGGCATGAACAACATCAGGTACAACTTCCGGCCGACCGGCACCCACTCGTGGGGGTACTGGCAGGACGACCTGCACATCTCGTGGCCGATGATCGCGAAGTCGCTGGGGCTGTGACGCGCGGAGGGCTCGCGGTGCCGTCCCGGATGCGCGGACCGCTCCGGATGCTCGTACCGGCACTGGCGCTGGCCTCGGCGCTGCTGCTGTCACCTGCCGTCGGCGTCGGGCTCGCGCGCGCCGACGATGTCGTGCCGCCGCGGGTCCCGGTCGCCGCGGACGCCGCCCCGGCGATCGTCGGCGAGACCGCGCTCTCCGACCGACTGGTGCTGCTGCAGGTGGCCAGCCCGGCGATGCGGCGCGTGGTGCCGGTGAAGGTGTTGAAAGCCGCGGACGGAAGCCGGCCCCGGGGCGCCTACTACCTGCTCGACGGCAACTCCGGGCGGGTCGACGACACCAACTGGCTCGATCCGGCCGACGGCGATGCCCAGGCGTTCTTCACCGACAAGAACGTCAACGTCGTGTTCCCGATCGGGGGCACCGGCACCATGTACACCGACTGGCAGCAGGACCATCCGAAGTTCGGCCGTGTCAAGTGGGAGACGTTCCTGACCGAGGAACTCCCGCCGCTGATAGACGCGCGGTTCCACACCGACGGCCGCAACGCGATCGGCGGCATCTCGATGGGCGCCGAGGCCGCGGTGATGCTGGCCGAGCGTCATCCAGGTCTGTACCGCGCGGTCGCCGGTTACAGCGGTTGCTACCAGACGATGGGTGCGGCGGGGGAGCTGCTGACCGACCTCGTGGTGATCAACGGGAACGCCAGCGGCGCGCAGATGTGGGGTCCGCCCGGGGGCCCCGATTGGCGCGCTCACGACATCTTCGCCGGCGCCGCGAAGCTGCGCGGTACGGCGGTATACCTGTCGTCGGGGTCGGGCCTGCCCGGGCCCCACGAGACCCTGCAGACGCCGAACCTGCTGCAGGTGGTGACGACGGGCGGCGTGCTCGAGTTCGGGTCGAATGCCTGCACCGATCAGCTCACCGGGGCGTTGCGGTCGGCCGGGGTGGACGTCACCCGCAGCGCGACCCCCGTCGGCGTGCACGCATGGGCCTACTGGCGCGACGAGCTGGCGCGGTCCTGGCCGACGTTGCAGCGCGCCCTCGGCTAACCAGCCTCGGACCCGGCGAGTTCGCGCAGCTCTACGCGCAGCAGATCCCGATACCGTTCCGGGTCCGGCATCGCGGCGAGGTCGACGCTGAAGGTGATCGCGAGGTGCGAGCCCTGGGTGCTGATCAGGTGGCGCAACCCGTCGCCGTCAAAGATCGGCAGCACCCCCAGCGCGACCACGAGCGGCCCGCCGCGCAGGCTCAGCCGGTCGGCGGCAGGCGGCAGGTTGCTGATGGTGGTGTGGTGCAGGAGCACGGTCTCGCCGTCGGCGGCTCTGTGTGACTTGGCCCAGCCGGCGAGCCTGAGCAACCATGCCGGCGACGATTCGACCCGCTCGGCCGCCCGGCGAACGTCCTCGTGCGCGTGCCGGGACTTCTCACGGCGCGCGGATTCGGAGATCGCCCGCAGGCGGTCCGCGGCGTCGCGTACGTCGGTGTGCAGGTCGACGGTCATCAGCGCGAGCTTGTTCGCGGAGTCCCAGTCGGCGATGGGGCGCACCGACATCGGCACCATGGCGGCCAGCGAGGTGCCGGGCTGCAGGCCGCGGCAGGTGAGGTAGGCCGTCAACGCCCCAGACACCGTGGCCAGCATGACGTCGTTGACGGTCGAACCGGGGTGGCGTCGCCTGGCCCGCTGGACCTCGTCGAGCGACAGCAATGCGACGTCGAAGGTCCGCTCGCCGGTCACCGGCCCGTTGAACACGGTGGCCGGACGGACCGCGGCCGGTTCGTGCAGGACGCCGGAGGAGACGAGGGTCTGCACCCGCCGAGCGGCGCGGCCGGTACGGGCGAGCCCGCGCCCGAAGTCGAGCATCCGCAGCGGGAAGCGCACCACCGCGTCGACGGCCCGTGTCACCTCATCCACCGCCGCGGCGACCCCGGCGCGTGCGGGTGCATGGTCCACGGCCGGCGGTTCGTCGGACGCGAACAACCGGGCCTCCAGCTCGCGGGTGGCGACCCCGTCGCCGGCGCTGTGATGGAGTTTGAGCACCACGACCGTCACGACCTCCGGCAGGCCCGGGATGTCGGAGGCGCCGACGAGGAAGTGGACCTCCCAGGGCGGACGGGTCAGGTCCAGCCGGGTGCGCGCCACGGCCGCGATCGCTGCGCGCACCGGCGTCCAGCCGGGCTGGTCGATCTCGGTGACGACGACGTGTCGGTTCACGTCGAAGGACGGGTCGGCGACCCATCGGGGCAGGTCCAGGTCGAGCGGAATCCGCCGCAGGCGACGGCGGAAGATCGGCGACATTCCCAGTCGCCGGCGCATCCAGTCGACGGCCTCCGCGCGGGAGAAGCCGCCCCCCCGCGCCCCGTCGGCGGGGGCGGCGAAGGCGTACACGGCCAGGAAATGGGACGGGTGCCGATCGGACTCCTCGTACACGAACGTGGCATCCCGGGGCCGCAGCCGGGTCTGTGGATCGGGCACGGGCACCGGCGTCTCTCGCTTCCCCGGGTCCCGTACGGACCCTCGTCACAGGTCTGGATCGCGGTCGGTCGGCGGACCGTGAGGCCGCACCGCGCCCGCTCGCTGTCGACAGTAGCCGGACGGGCGAGGTGAGAACGGCCACATCGGTCGCTTCGGGCGGTGTCGTCGGGCGGGTGCGCAGGGGCGCCGGCCGGGCCGTCGGGCCGCGGTGTCCGTCACCTCGGTTGACATCAAAACCGCAGGCCGACCCCACTTTTCGCCTACTGGCCGGTAACTTGATCTACCGATATCGCCAAGCTTGCTTTGCAAAATTAGCCAAATGCGATGAAAACATGGCGAAGATTGGCATTTGCAAGGGGTGGACCTGCGTGTTTACCGTGTGCCATCGTCTGTGTAGTACAGGCCAAGCGCTGGTACGGGGTTGCGAAATCGCGAGCACTGATCCGGCTTCCGGATTTCGGTGTCGGGGCTTGAAACCGCCCCCTCCGTCGCAGTCGTACCTGCCTTGAGGGCCAAGGCATGATCATGAGAAACGGGAGCCTCGATGTCGAACGTCGGCAAGCCGAAGACCGCCGCTGAGATCCAGCAGGATTGGGACACCAACCCGCGCTGGAAGGGCATTACTCGTAACTACACCGCAGAGCAGGTCGTCAAGCTGCAGGGCAGCGTCGTCGAAGAGGCCACCCTCGCGCGCCGCGGCTCGGAGATCCTCTGGGACCTCTTGAACAACGAGGACTACATCAACTCCCTCGGCGCCCTCACCGGCAACCAGGCCGTGCAGCAGGTCCGCGCGGGCCTGAAGGCCATCTACCTGTCCGGTTGGCAGGTCGCCGGCGACGCGAACCTCTCCGGCCACACCTACCCGGACCAGAGCCTGTACCCGGCCAACTCGGTGCCGCAGGTCGTCCGCCGCATCAACAACGCGCTGCTGCGCGCCGACGAGATCGCCAAGGTCGAGGGTGACACCTCGGTCGAGAACTGGCTCGCCCCGATCGTCGCCGACGGTGAGGCCGGCTTCGGTGGCGCCCTCAACGTCTACGAGCTGCAGAAGGCCATGATCGCGGCCGGTGTCGCCGGTTCGCACTGGGAGGACCAGCTCGCGTCTGAGAAGAAGTGCGGCCACCTCGGCGGCAAGGTGCTCATCCCGACCCAGCAGCACATCCGCACCCTGACCTCGGCCCGTCTCGCGGCCGACGTCGCCGGTGTCCCGACCGTGGTCATCGCCCGCACCGACGCCGAGGCCGCCACCCTGCTGACCTCCGACGTCGACGAGCGCGACCGCCCGTTCCTGGACGGCACCCGCACCGCCGAGGGCTTCTACGGCATCAAGAACGGCGTCGAGTCCTGCATCGCGCGTGCCAAGGCCTACGCCCCGTACGCCGACCTCATCTGGATGGAGACCGGTGTCCCGGATCTCGAGGTCGCCAAGCACTTCGCCGAGTCGGTTCGCAGCGAGTTCCCGGACCAGCTGCTGGCCTACAACTGCTCGCCGTCCTTCAACTGGAAGGCGCATCTGGACGACGCGACCATCGCGAAGTTCCAGCGCGAGCTCGGCGCGATGGGCTTCAAGTTCCAGTTCATCACCCTCGCCGGCTTCCACTCGCTCAACTACGGCATGTTCGACCTGGCGCACGGCTACGCCCGCGAGGGCATGACCGCCTTCGTCGACCTGCAGGAGCGCGAGTTCAAGGCTGCTGCCGAGCGCGGCTTCACCGCGGTCAAGCACCAGCGTGAGGTCGGCGCCGGCTACTTCGACGCCATCGCCACCACGGTCGACCCGAACACCTCGACGGCGGCGCTGAAGGGCTCCACCGAAGAGGGGCAGTTCCACTAAAGCGGAGGGATCATGCCCCGGAGGTTCTCTTCGGGGCATGATCGACTTCGGACCTCCGTAGACGGCATCCACCACGAGACTGCTTCCACCACGAGATTGAGGAGCTGATGTGACCAGCGAGAAGATCCAGCGAGTCGGAGTCATCGGCGCCGGACAGATGGGTGCCGGTATCGCGGAGGTGTGCGCCCGTGCGCACGTCGACGTGCTGGTGTACGAGGCCACCCGCGAGCTCGCGGCCGCGGGCCGCGCCCGCATCCTGCGTTCGCTCGACCGCGGCGTGAGCAGCGGCAAGATCACGGAGCGCGAGCGTGAGCAGGCCGCCTGGCGGCTGCGCTTCACCTCCGACCTCGGTGACTTCGCCGACCGCCAGCTCGTGGTAGAGGCCGTCATCGAGGACGAGAAGGTCAAGACCGAGATCTTCGCCGAGCTCGACAAGGTCGTCACCGACCCCAACGCAGTGCTCGCCTCGAACACCTCGTCCATCCCGATCATGAAGCTCGGCATGTCGACCCAGCAGTCCAACAGGGTCGTGGGCATGCACTTCTTCAACCCGGTGCCGGTGCTGCCGCTGGTCGAGCTGGTCACCACGCTGATGACCAGCCCCGAGGTCGCCGAGCGGGCAGAGTCGTTCGCCCGTGACGTGCTCGGCAAGGAGGTCGTCCGCTCGGCCGACCGCTCCGGTTTCATCGCCAACGCGCTGCTGGTGCCGTACCTGCTCTCGGCCATCCGGATGGTCGAGTCGGGCTTCGCCAGCGTCGAGGACATCGACAAGACGATCTCGCTCGGCCTGGCCCACCCGATGGGTCCGCTCAAGCTGGCGGACCTGATCGGCCTGGACACGGTCAAGGCGATCGCCGACTCGATGTACGAGGAGTTCAAGGAGCCGCTGTACTCGCCGCCACCGCTGCTGCTGCGCATGGTGGAGGCCGGCCGGCTGGGCAAGAAGTCCGGTCACGGGTTCTACAAGTACCCCGAGAACGGTCAGTCCTCCGGCAAGTGAGCCCTCTCGGCCACCAGGATGTGGAGTTCGCCAGGGACGTGGCCGTCAGCGGCTGCGTCCCTGTGCGCATCGAGGCATTCCGGGGCACTCCGGGAAGTAACGTTCCACATGGGCCCGGCGGTCCGGCGCCGGCACAGTCCGAAGTTTCTACAGGCACACTCGCGCAGCGCACCCGGCCAGGGCCCCCGCCCCGGGGCTCCTGGCAGGGCACGAGGGAAAGGTCGACATCGGTATGACCAGCTCCGCAGTTCCGGCAGGTATCGGCTCGAGCGTTCTCGGCTACCCGAGGATCGGTCCGCGCCGTGAGCTCAAGCGTGCACTGGAGTCGTATTGGCACGGCGAGTCCGGCAAGGACGAGCTGCTCGCAGTGGGCAGGGAGATCCAGGAGCAGACCTGGCTCGAGCTCGCGGCGACGGGCCTGACCCAGGTGCCCGGCAACACCTTCTCCTTCTACGACCACGTCCTCGACAACGCGCTGCTGTTCGGCGCGGTCCCGCGGCGGTTCGCCTCGCTGGAGGCCGACCTCGACCCGCTGGACTTCTACTTCACGCTCGCCCGCGGGCGCGAGGACTTCCCGCCGCTGGAACTGGTCAAGTTCATCAGCAGCAACTACTACTACCGGCAGCCGGAGCTGGACGAGCAGACCACGTTCTCGCTGCGCTCCGAGGCCCTGCTCGACGAGTTCCACCGGGCCAAGGAGCACGACGTCGAACTGCGGCCGGTGCTGCTCGGGCCGATGTCGCTGCTGATGCTGTCCAAGCCCGGCCCCGAGGCGGCCGAGGGATTCCGCACGCTCGACCTGCTCGACGCGCTGCTGCCGCAGTACGAGGCGCTGTTCGAGCAGCTCGCCCGGGCCGGCGCGACCTGCATCCAGCTCGACGAGCCGTGGTTCACGCTGGACCGCAGCGAAGAGGAGCTGGAGAAGTTCCGCAACGCCTACGACTCGCTGACCAATGCGCCGCTCCGCCCGCGCCTGCTGGTGACCGGACCGTACGGCGACCTCGGGCCCGCGCTGGAGATCCTCGCGTCGACCAACGTCGAGGCGATCGGCCTGGATCTGGTCACGGTGCGGCGCAGCGCCGAGGAACTCGCCGCGATCCCCGGCATGCGGCGCAAGCGTCTGTACGCCGGCGTCATCGACGGCAAGAACGTCTGGCGGGTCGACCGGCTCGCCACGCTCGAGTACCTGCAGCAGCTGTACGCGGTGATCCCCGACCTCGTCGTGTCGACCTCGTGCTCGTTGATGCACGTCCCCTACGACGTGCTCTCCGAGTACGACCTCGACGATGCGGTCGCGGGGCGGCTGGCGTTCGCCAAGCAGAAGGTCGGCGAATCGGTCGCGCTGGCCCGCGCGCTCAAGGACGGTGCGCCGGAGAAGTGGCGCGCCGCCGGGTCCGCGTCCGCGGTGCTGCCCGACGAGGCGGTCCGGTCCCGGGTCGCCGCGGTGACCGACGCCGACCGCGCGCGGGTGCCCTACGCGCAGCGTCGCCTGGCCCAGCAGGAGGCGCACCGCCTGCCGGTCGTGCCGGCCACCACGCTGGGTTCGTTCCCGCAGACCACCGAGATCCGCAAGGCCCGGTACGACCTGGGTCAGGGCCGGCTGAGCTGGGAGGACTACCAGAAGCGGGTGCACCAGGAGATCGAGCGGGTCATCCGGCTCCAGGAGGACATAGGGCTGGACGTGCTCGTGCACGGCGAGGTCGAACGCAACGACATGATCCAGTTCTTCGCGGAGCAGCTCGACGGCGCCGCGGTCACCCGCAACGGCTGGGTGCAGGTCTACGGCTCGCGGGCGGTTCGGCCGCCGGTGATCTACGGCGACGTCTCCCGGCCGAAGCCGATGTCGGTGGACTGGGTCGGTTATGCGCAGTCGCTGACCGACAAGCCGGTCAAGGGCATGCTCACCGGTCCGGTGACGATGCTGGCGCTGTCGTTCGTGCGGGAGGACCAGCCGGCCAAGGACACCGCGGATCAGCTGGCGCTCGCCGTCCGCGACGAGATCGCCGACCTCGAGGCGGCCGGCATCACGATCATCCAGGTCGACGAGCCGGCCATCCGGACCCTGCTGCCGCGCCGGCAGTCCGGCCGCGACGAGTACCTGGACTGGGCGGTCGGCGCATTCAAGCTGGCCACCGGCGGGGCGCAACCGTCGACCCAGATCCACACCCACATCGGGCTCTCGCAGGTGCACGCCGTCGTCGAGGCGATCGAGAACCTCGACGCGGACGTCACGTACATCATCTCGACCCGCACCATCAACTGGGTGCTCGACTCACTCCAGGATGCCGGGCTGTCCCGTGAGGTGGGGCCGGGTGTGTACGAGAGCCGGTCGGCGCGTATCCCGGACATCGACGAGCTCGACGACCTGCTCACGCGGGCCGCCGACGCGATCGATATCGACCGGCTGTGGGCGAATCCGGACGGCGGGCTCAAGACGCGGCACTACTGGCAGCTCGAACCGTCGCTGCGCAATCTGGTGGCGGCGGCCCGGCGGCTGCGCCGGCGGGCGGCCGCCGAGCAGGCGGGCTAGCGGGCCACGCCGGTCGAGAAGCCGGAAACGACGACGGTCCCCGGCCCTTGCGGGTCGGGGACCGTCGTCGTCTACGGAGTGGGGACGGCTGCGGTGCCGCTCAGTCCTCGTCTTCCGGCCGGACCAGCGGATGGTCCATCGCGTTGAACCGGCTCGGCGAGGCGCCTGAGGCGGCGATCCCGGCGATGGCGCTCCAACCGAACATCACGAGGTAGTCGATCAGCGCGTCGACCGACATGGTCTTGTGGGTCATCCACCGGTGGGTGGCCAGCTGCACGCCGCCGACCACGGCGTAGGCCCACGGCTCGGCACCCCCGGAGTCCATCCCGCGCGCCCGCAGGTGCTCGCCGAGCACAGTGGAGAGCATCTCCGCGATCACCCGCTCGCTCTTCGCGACCGCGTCCTGGACACCGGTCCCCGACGACGAGGTCATCCCCATCACGAACGGGTAGATCTCCGGCTCGTCCGCGACCGTGCGCACGTAGACGCCGATCGCGGCCTTGCACAGGCCGTACTCGTCGAGGTCCTGGGAGAGGGCCTCGGCCAGTGCGGGCGCCAGCCGGGTCTCCATGAACCTGGTGGTGGCGGCGCCGGTCAGGTCCGACTTGTCGGTGAAGTAGCGGTAGAGCACGGTCTTCGACACGCCGATCTCCGCGGCGATCTCGTCCATGCCGATGTCGCTGCCGCGCAGCCTGATCGCGGCGAGGGTGCCGTCGACCAGCTCCTCGCGCCGGGCCAGCTTGTGTTCCTGCCAGCGGCGCTTGCGCCCGTCCATCCTCGCCGCTCCCGTCTTGTCGGAGCCCCTCTTGTGATCCCGCTTCGATGCCGGGTCGAGATCGGCCGAATCTGTCTGTGCCTTTGCCATGTCCATCGTTTCGCAGGGTGGTCGTCGGACGCGGTAGCGCGTGCCTGACGGCTCCACCCTATGTGTTCCGGTGTGTCGAGAGGTCCGGATGGTCCCGACCAGCGGTGGGTGAACAATGGCGGACGTGCAGCTGATGAGCTTCGACGACACGGCCAAGGTGCGAGATCTGCGGCGGATGAAGACCGTCGCGACCGGATTCCTGGTGCTGGCGACGGTCGTCTACGTGGTGGCGCTGTGGCGTGAGCACGCCGGCGCCGGGGTCTGGGTGGGCTATGTGAAGGCCGCGGCGGAGGCCGGCATGGTGGGCGCGCTGGCCGACTGGTTCGCGGTGACCGCGTTGTTCCGCCACCCCCTCGGGCTGCCGATCCCGCACACGGCGATCATCAAGCGCAAGAAGGACCAGCTCGGGACCGGCCTGGGCTCGTTCGTCGGGGAGAACTTCCTGGCCCCGGACGTGGTGACCGCCAAGCTCGACAGCGCCCGGATCCCGCTGCGGGTCGGCACGTGGATGGCGGAGCCGGACCACGCCCAGCGGGTCGCGTCGGAACTCTCGACGCTGGCGCTGGGCATGGTCACGGTGCTCCGCGACGAGGACGTGCAGCAGATCATCGACGCCACGATCGTGCGCCGGCTGGCCGAGCCCGCGTGGGGACCGCCGATCGGCAAGGTTCTCGAAGAGCTGATCAAGGAGAACCGGCAGTTGCCGCTGATCGAGCTGCTCGCCGAACGGGCGTACCAGTGGGCGCTGGGCTCGCAGGAGACGATCGACCGGATCGTGACCCGGGACGCGCCGACCTGGTCTCCGCGGTTCGTCGACCTGCTGCTCAGCGAGAAGATCCACCGCGAGTTGGTCGAGTTCACCTGGAAGGTGCGGTCGGACCCCGACCACGAGGTGCGGCAGGCCGCCAACCGGTTCCTCGTCGAGTTCGCGAACGATCTGCAGCACGACCCGGAGACGATGGCCAAGGCCGAGAAGATCAAGGCGGAGGTGATGGGGCGCAAGGAGATCACCGGTGCCGCGGAGGCCGCGTGGCGGGTCGCGAAGAAGCTGATCACGGACTCCGTCGAGGACCCGTCGAGCACGCTGCGCCGCAAGCTCGTCGAGTACGTCACCCGATTCGGTGAGCGCCTGCGTGACGACGACGCGATGCGCGCGAAGTTCGACCGGTGGTTGTCCGACGGGGTGCGCTATGTCGTCGAGAACTATGCGCACGAGATCACCGGGTTGATCACCGACACGGTGGCGCGCTGGGATGCGGAGGAGGCCAGCCGGAAGATCGAGTTGCAGGCCGGTCGCGACCTCCAGTTCATCCGGATCAACGGGACCGTGGTGGGCGCCCTCGCGGGCTTGGTGATCTTCGGCATCTCTCAGTTGTTCGTGGGCTGACCGAGGTCGTCGACCCGCCGCCCGCAACTGAACGATCGACCAATTAAACCCGGCCCCACCTGCGCAAGCATTGTGCTTGCAATAGCTAGCACCCGTCGGTAGCATCGCCGGTGCAGCCAACGGAGGTGATGGCGATGTCCGATTCGGATCCTTCTTTCCCCGCGGAGAACTCCACCGGGGAAACGGCCGATTCAGCTGAGAACTCCGCTGTCGATGCGATCGACGGCGGACCGACGCGGGGTGCTGACCAATCAGGCGACGGGGCGGGCGAGTACGCCGCACGGGTGGTCAGCTCGGCAGCGCAGGACATCGGCAGCTTCATCAGGTCTCAGCGGGAGGCCGCGCAGGTCTCGCTTCGGCAACTCGCCGAGCGGGCCGGCGTGAGCAACCCGTATCTGAGTCAGATCGAGCGTGGGCTGCGCAAACCGTCCGCCGAGGTCCTCGGTCAGATCGCCAAGGGCCTGAGGGTTTCCGCCGAGGCGCTTTATGTTCGCGCGGGAATCCTCGAACAGCGGGAGCCGAGCCCGGTGCGTGACGCCGTGCTCGCCGACACCGCGATCACCGAGCGGCAGAAGCAGGTGATCCTCGAGATCTACGGGTCGTTCTGTCGCGAGAACGCCGCGGCGCCAACGGGACCCGAGTCCGGCGATCCCGCGCCGGAGTGATCTCGAACGTCCGCACTGCGCCGGGCGATCAGCAAACACACCAACCCACATGACCGGGAGATCCGCAATGTCCAACCCCATCGAGAACGTCAGGACGCCGCTGCTCGCGGCCGTCGGTGCCGGTGACATCGCCGTTCAGGCCGTCGCCGACATCGCCACCAAGCTGCGTGAGCGCGCCGAGTCGGCCTCCACCGACTGGCAGGTCCGCGCCGACGAGACCCGCGAGCGCCTGCAGTCCTTCCCCGACGAGTTCCCCGAGCAGATCGCCGAACTGCGCGAGAAGTTCACCTCCGAGGAACTGCGCAAGGTCGCCGAGGCCTACATCCAGGTCGCCACCGACCTGTACAACTCGCTCGCCGAGCGCGGCGGGGAGGCCGTCGACCGGATCCGCAAGCAGCCGCTGGTCGAGGAGAACATCGAGCGCGCCGAGGCTGCCGTCGCCGATGCGCGTGAGCGTGCCGAGTCAGCCGTCGCGGACGCCCGCGAGCTGACCGAGGAGGCCCTCGGCACCGTCGCGGCCAAGACCCGTGAGGTCGGCGAGCGCGCCGCGAAGCTCGCCGGTCGCGCCTCCGGCCGTATCTCCGACGCCGCGCTCGACGCCGCCGAGGACCTCGAAGAGGCCGCGGGCGAGGCTGCCGACCGGGTCGTCGACGCCGGCGCCGACGTCGCCGACAAGGTGACCGACCTGGGTGAGAAGGCGCAGGCCCGCGCCACCGCCGCCTCCAAGCGGGTGCAGGCCGCCGCGAAGCCGGCCCCCGCGAAGAAGGCCCCTGCGAAGAAGGCGCCCGCCAAGAAGGCTGCACCGAAGGCCTGATCGTCGAAGGCCTGATTTCGGGCCTCCCACGACACCCCGGTTCCGGACTTCTGGAGCTGGGGTGTCGTGGCGTTCCGGTCGTCGGACCGGAACCCCGTGCGGCTCCTCTAGACTGGACGTCGTGTTCGGACTCGCATCGTTGATCATGACCGTCCTCTACTGGGCTGCCATCGCGTTCGGTGCGTTTGCCGTCGTGCACGCGGTTCGCCAGCGCCCCGACGCGTTCACCGCCGTCGACAAGCTGACCAAGCCCATCTGGCTGGGTATCCTCGCCGTCGCGATCCTGGTGTTGTTCCTGACCGGGCCGATCAGCATGCTCGGCGTGCTCGGCATCGTGGCCGTGGGCGTCTACATGGCGGACGTGCGCCCCAAGGTCGACGCGGTGCAGCGCGGTCCGCGCTGGTGACCCGCCCGCCCTGCCGAACTCCGGCGGGGCGTTTCCTCATCCGGTGACGGCCCATGCCGCGACCGATTCTTGCTGTGACGTGCGGGTACGGAAAACCTGTCCGTAAACCTTGCCAATGCTCGTTGTCTCAATCCATACTGGTATCAGTAACCGGAAGTACCGGGTTTCTGGATCGGATTGGGAGCGATGATGTCGATCACCGAGGATCGGACCGTGGCGCAGGGGCGCCGGTCCAAGCACGGGGGACGTCAGGAGACCGCGGCCCGCTTGCTCGCCTCGTCGGCCCGTAAGTCGTACGACCCGACGGTCGAGGTCGACTGGGAGGCGCCGATCGACGACTCGCTCTACGGCATGACCCCCGAGTGGTGCAGCCTGTACGGCACCGAGATGTGGGAGTCGATGACCCAGGAGCAGCGCGTCACGCTCAGCAAGCACGAGGCCGCGAGCATCAGCTCCACCGGCATCTGGTTCGAGATGTGTCTGATGCAGATGATCCTGCGCGACGTCTACTGGCAGCGCTACGACAGCAACCATGTGATGTTCGGCCTGGCCGAGATCGCCGACGAGTGCCGGCACTCGACGATGTTCGCGCGCGCCTTCCAGAAGTTCGGTATCCCCAACTACAAGCCCAACAAGGCGATCATGTGGCTGGGCGCGTTCTTCAAGTCGACCTCGACGGGGTCGCTCGCCTACGGCGGCACGCTGTTCGCCGAGGAGATTCTCGACATGATGCAGCGCGACTTCATGAAGGACGACCGCGTCCAGCCGATCACCCGCTCGGTGAGCAAGATCCACGTCACCGAGGAGGCGCGGCACATCCGCTTCGCCCGCGAGGAGACCATCCGAAAGGCCGCGGAGCTGGGCCGGGTCCAGCGCGCCTATGCGCGGTTGCTGATGGGCGGAACCGCGTATTTCGTCGTCAAGACGCTGGTACACAAGGACGCCTACAAGGCGGCGGGGCTGGATCCGAAGGAGGCGCGCAAGGTCGCCGCGAACAACCCGCATCACCAGTCGATGATCCGCAACGGCTGCGCCGGCACCGTGCAGTTCCTCGACTCGGTCGGCTTGGTAGGCGGTCCGTCGAAGTTCCTGCTCAAGCGGGCCAACATCGTCTGACTCGCCACTCCTCACGCCGACCTCACACACTGTGCGCGCACTTCACATGCACCCGGGTTCGTGTGAAGTGCGCCCTGGATATGTGAGGTGACACCGGTCCCTGACCGGCCCCGCTCAACGAGCGCGGGCCGCGGTCGCGCAGCCGCTAGAATTCAGCAGGACGCGCGTACTGAGAGGGCCGAGGCAGGCGATGAAGGAGTACCGGATCGACGACCTGGCCCGCGAGGCCGGGGTCAGTGTCCGCAACGTCCGTGTCTATCAGGATCGGGGGCTGCTGCTGCCGCCGCGCAGGCAGGGCCGCTCGGGCTGGTACTCGGAGAACCATCTGGCGCGGCTGCGGCTGATCTCGCGGATGCTCGACCGCGGCTACACCTTCGCCACCATCCGCGAGTTGCTCACCGCCGCCCAGTACGGGCTCCGGGTCGAGGACCTGTTCGAGACCGGCGACATCGGCGGGCGCTGGGGGAGTATCCGGCAGAAGGCGCGATTGACCATGGCCGAGCTGCGCAAGCTGTTCGGCGAGCGGACCACCGCGGCGGACATCGAACGCACCACCGAGCTCGGTGCGCTCGCCGCGGACGGGGAGGACGGGTACTCGGTGCGCAGGCCGCAGCTGGTGCAGGCCGCGTCGGCGCTGGTGGAGGTCGGTGTGCCGCTGGAGGATCTGCTGTCGCTGGCCGAGCACGTGCGGGCCGATCTGCAGGACGTGGCGCAGCGGTTCGTCGGGCTGGTCGCCGACCACTACCTCGGCACCGTGGGCAGCGAGCGGGACCTGGACCCGGACAAGGTCCGGGAGATCGCGACGTTGATCAACAAGGTCCGTCCCGATGCCAACCGAGTGGTCCAGGTGCTGCTCGCCGAGAGCATGGAGCAGGAGATCGCCAAGGCCATCGGGCGGGCGGCCGACCAGCTGCAGACCGACGAATAGCCTGTGATCCGCCATCGTGCGGTGAACGAATGTTAACGATTAGGTCCAAAAAACGGACCTCCGTGTAACGCAAGCCTCGCGTATGTGTAACTCTCAGTTGACTGAGAGGTTGATCACACTTCCTCCTCGTCGCCTCGAGGAAAGGACGCGCGATGGTGGCCATGAAGCCTTCGATCGACCGGTTGCCGCTGGGACTCGTACCGATCGGGTTCGTGCCGACCGGGATCGGACAGGCCGGTCTCGTGCAGAAGCTGACGACCGGCATCGCTGCGCCGATGTCGCGGTCCAGGTCGCTGGCCGAGGCCCGGGCACGATCCGAACGCCGCCTCCTCGACCGGTTGCTGCGCAGCCCGGCGGACGACCCGGAGCGCATCCCGGTGTCCGGCGCGGACGGGTGCCCGATCAACGTCGAGGCCAGGGGGCCGGCCGACGGCCCGCTGGTCGTGCTCAGCCACGGCTGGACCTGCTCGACCGAGGTGTGGCACGCGCAGGTCAACGATCTCGCCCGCGACCACCGCGTGATCACCTACGACCAGCGCGGTCACGGCCGGACGCCGACCGGTGCGATGCCGCTGGACGCGAACACGCTCGCCGACGACCTGGCCGCGGTGCTGCAGGCGACCGTGCCGCGCGGCAGGCGTGCGGTGATCGCCGGGCACAGCATGGGCGGGATGACCGTGATCGCCTGGGCCGGAAGGCATTCCGGTCAGGTCCGGCGCTATGCGGGTGCGGTGCTGTTGGCCAGCACGGCGACCGACCGGCTGATCGCGGACGTCGGTGTGGTGCCGGTCCCCGAGGGGCTGCCCTGGGCGACCGAGCGGATCGGTCACGCCGCACTGACCGCGCGTGTGTCCGCGGCGCTGCTGCCGCAGTGGGGTTTCCGTTATGTCGCGGTCGGACCCGACGCGACGCCCGCGCAGGCGGAGTTCTGCAGGAAGGTGGTCAACTCGTGCTCGGCCCGCAACCGCGCCCTGTGGGGCGCGGCGATCGCCGGCCTGGACATCCGGGCCGCACTGCACGGGCTGACCGTGCCGACGTCGGTGCTCGTCGGACAGGCCGACCGTCTCACCCCTCCGGTCCACGCGCGCCGGATCGCGCAGGTGCTGGCCGAGACCGGGCATCTCGAGCGGTTGCTCGAACTGCCCCGCGTCGGTCACATGAGCCAGGTCGAGTCGCCGCGCGCGTTCACCGCCGAACTGCGCCGGCTGGCGGTGCTGTCGGCACGTTCCACGACGGCCGCGGGGCGTCGGCACGCCTGACCGCGCCGTAGCGGCCGGCGCCCGAAGGGTCGACGCTCAGCTGAAGACGACGGTCTTGCGGCCGTGCACCAGCACCCGGTCCTCGAGGTGCCAGCGCAGGCCCCGCGCCAGGACGAGCTTCTCGATGTCACGGCCCTGGCGCACCATGTCGGGGACCGTGTCGGAGTGGTCGATGCGGGTGACGTCCTGCTCGATGATCGGTCCCGCGTCGAGTTCGCCGGTCACGTAGTGGCAGGTCGCGCCGATCAGTTTCACGCCGCGGGCGAACGCCTGGTGATAGGGGCGGGCGCCGACGAAGGACGGCAGGAAGCTGTGGTGGATGTTGATCGCCCGGCCCGTCCAGTGTTCGCACAGTTCCGGCGGCAGCACCTGCATGAAGCGGGCCAGCACCACCGCGTGCGGGTCGTGGGCGTCGACGATCTCCCGAATCCGCGCGAAGGCCGCGGTGCGGGCCTCGACACGGGCGTCGTCGTCGGTTCCGGCAGCGGGGAACGGCACGTGGTGGAAGGCGACGCCGTGCGCGCGGGCGACCGGTTCGAGGTCGCGGTGGTTGCCGATGACCGCGGTGATGGTCGCGGGCAGTTCGCCGCCGGCCGCGCGACCGAGCAGGTCGTGCAGGCAGTGGCCCTCCTTGCTGACCAGCAGCACCACCCGTTTCGGCTCGCCGCTGTCGTGGAGCGACCACTCGGTCTCGGGGCCGAGTTCGGCGGCGACCTTCGCGAACCGCTCACGGATCTCGTACGCGCTCAGCTCGACCGAGCTCGCCCGGATGGCCTGCCGGGTGAAGAACCAGCCGGTGTCCTCGTCCGCGTGGTAGGCCGCCTCGACGATCCATCCCCCCAACTCGGCCAGGAAGGCGGAGATCCGCGCCACGATGCCGGTGCGGTCGGGGCATCCGAGGGTGAGGACGAAACGGCGATCGTCGCCGACGGCGGGATTCATGTGGCCAGTGTCTCAGGCGGCACAGCGGACAGGGGCGCGAGGTCGCCTTGTGTCAAGCTGTCGGGCATGTCATCCCCGCAGCCGAACCGCAGCCAGCTCGCCAAGATGATCGACCACACCCTGCTCAAGCCGGAGGCGACCGTGGCGCAGGTGCGTGCGCTGGTCGACGAGGCAGCCGGACTCGGCGTGCTGGCGGTGTGCGTCTCTCCGTCGATGCTGCCGCTGCGGGCGCCGGGGCTGGTCACCGCGACGGTGGTCGGGTTCCCGTCGGGTGCCCACCACTCGCTGGTTAAGGCGGCCGAAGCCCGGCTGGCGGTGGACAGCGGCGCGCAGGAGGTGGACATGGTGATCGACCTCGGCGCGGCGGTGTCCGGCGACTACGGCGCCGTGCTGGCGGACATTCTCACGGTTCGCGAGGCGGTACCGGCGCCGACCGTACTCAAGGTCATCATCGAGTCCGCCGCGCTGCTGGCCTCGGATCGAGGCGAGGAGGCCGTCGTCGAGTGTTGCGCGGCGGCCGAACGGGCGGGCGCGGACTTCGTCAAGACCTCGACGGGGTTCCACCCGGCCGGCGGGGCCGGCGTCGCCGCGGTGTCGCTGATGGCCCGTACCGTCGACGGCCGGCTGGGGGTCAAGGCGTCCGGAGGGATCCGGACCGCCGAGTTCGCGCTCGAACTGGTGGCCGCGGGTGCCACCCGGCTGGGGCTTTCGGGTACGCGGACGGTGCTCGACGGCCTGCCCGCCTGACAGACGGTCGGTCCGGCTCTGGTCAGGCCAGCGAGCAGCCGCTCTGACCGGACTGCGTACCCGACGCGGGTTGCAACGTGGTGTGGCCGCCGGTGAGACCGATCTGGATGCCGGCGTCGGAGACCTTCACCGCGGTCGGGGTCAGGCCCATCGGATAGCCGGCCATGCTCCCGGTCATCAGGTCGACGACCTGGGCGACGGCGTCGGTGGGCAGCCCGATCCCGAATGCCTGGGCACCGAGCGTGTTGACGACGACGCGGTCGTTCTGGATCTGCGGCTGCAGCGTGATCGAGCCGAGGCCGCCGACGAACTGCAACTGCATCGAGCCATCGGCGCCCGTGGTGTCGATCCCGGTGATCAGCCCGCCGAACGGCAGGGTCTGCAAGCTCTGCTGGATCGCGGAGGTGGGCCAGGTGACCGTGGCGGTGGAGCTGGCGATGGAGCCGTCCTGGCCGCTGCCCTGGGGAAGTCGCACGTCGTCGAACCGGGACTGGACCTGCATGTTCTTGAGCTGCGGGCCGCCGGGCTGACCGAAGGTGGCGTCCTTGCTGTCGACTGTGATGTACGGGATCTTCTTGTCGAGCATCGTCAGCAGCATCGGCTTCGGGCTCAGGCCGACGTCGACGGGTCCGCCCATCTGCTCGGACAGTGAGTCGCTCAGGCACGACGTGACCTTGTGGCGCAGGTAGAACTCGCCGCCGACCCCGGCTGCGACAAGCGCGACGAGGACGGCGACGACGACCAGCAGCGCGATGCTCGCCTTGGAGCGCTTCGGCTTCTGCGGGCTGCCGGTGATCGAGTGCGTGTAAGTGGTCATCGTCGGCCATTCTTCCCGATGATCGGGGGCTCGGACGCGGGAAATGTCTGAAGGTTCTGTGAGGGTTCCCGTTGTCCTGTGGCGCAGATCACATACGGATAGCATTCGGTCATGAACGGTCGCATCGGTTCCCGTTCCGGCGGCTCGCCCGACCCCGCGTATCGGGGCACGCCGGAGCGCCGGCTGCGTAGGCTCGCCTTCGAGCAGGCGGGCTACTTCACGGTCGGGCAGGTGCTCGACATCGGCTACTGCGCACGCGAGATCGGCGACAACCTGGCCCGTGACGCCTGGCAGCGGGTGGACCGCGAACTGTTCCGGCTGCCGGACTGGCCGCACTCGGACACCGAGGAGTTCGCCCGGTGGTGCCTGTGGGCAGGGGAGCGGGGCGTGATCTCGCACCAGTCGGCGGCGGGCCTGCACGGGCTCGGGACGCTGCGCCCCTATTTCGTCCACCTGGTCGCGCCGGACGGGGTCAACCCGACCGCGCCGCAGGTCGTCGTGCACCATGAATCGCTCGCGCCCACGGATGTCGAACGGGTGCAATGCTTTCCGATCACCACCGCGGTGCGGACGGTGTGCGACCTCGCGGACGTGGGCATCTCCCAACACGAACTCGACCTCGTGGTCGGCGATGCGGTGCGGCGCGAAGACGTCACCGTCGAGGATCTCGAGGAGCGGACCCACGAGCTGACCGATCACGGGTCGGAACGGCTGCTGCGCGCACTCGAGGCCGGCCTGGGCTGAGCATCTGGTCCGGTTCCTGGGCCGGGGCCGGCAGCGGTCGCGGTCAGGACGGCTGGACGCAGCTCCACGGCACCGTCAGCACGCAGTCCCGGAGCCGTCGGCGCGGGCGTGCGACCTCGATCCCCGCGTCGCGGAGCAGTTGGCACGCCACCCGCCACCGGGCCCGCGGACCGAACGGGGCGTGCGGCGCGGCCGTGGCCCAGCACCGGTCCGCGAGTTCGAGCAGGTGGTGGATCCGCTCGCCGGGCACGTTGCGGTGGATCAGCGCCTTGGGGAGCCGTTCGGCCAGATCGGAGGGGCGCTCGACGGTGTGCGGATCCCACGCCAGCGTCAGCGACCTGGGGCCGTCGGCGTCGAGCAGCACCCAGACGCAGCGGCGACCCAACTCGTCGCAGGTTCCCTCGATGATCAACCCGCCCGGCGCGAGCCTCCGCCGCAGCGACGCCCAGGCCTCGGGCACCGCCTCCTCCGGGTATTGCCGCAGCACGTTGAACGCCCGCACCAGTACCGGGCGCAGCCCGGCCATCTCGAACCCGCCGCGCGCGAACACCACGCCCTCGCGGCCGGGGACCACGCGGGCGGGATCGATCTCCAGCCCGACCATCCGCAGATCCGGGCGGACCGTGCGCAGCCGTCGGGCCAGCTCGATCGTCGTGACCGGGCTGGCGCCGTAGCCGAGGTCGACCACCAGCGGCTCGGCCGCGCGGGTGAGTGCACGGTGAACCGAGGGGTCGTGCACGAGCCAGCGGTCGCTGCGGCGCAAACGGTTGATGCCGGTGGTGCCGCGGGTGATGACGCCGACGGGGCGCGGGGTCGTGTGTGACCGGCTCACGCCCGGTCGCTGAGCCACTTCTCGGTGAACTCGGCCTCGGCACGGAACAGGTCGACGAGGTTGACCAGCATGAGCTGCTCGAGCTTGCTGCCGACGAACGGGATGAACACCTTGGCCTCGGGCGAGGTCCGCAGCGTCGACCCGGTCGGGGTGTTGAACAGCTCGATCGTGCCGTCGAGCGCGCCCGGACCGGCCGGGATGGAGGCGGAGAACTCGCCCTTCGCGGTGTCACCGTCGAACGGGCCGTAGCTGGCCTTACGGGTGATGACCAGGTCCTTCTTCATCACGGTCTGGGCGATGGTGGGCAGGGTCTCGCGCGGGATCACCTGGGTCAGGTGCACGGCGATGCCGCTGTCCTCGACGGTGAGGGACTCGACGTGCGAAGTGGGGGTCAGCTCACGCATCTCGGCCATCAGGCCGTCCCAGTAGTCGCGGTCGGACAGCGCGGCGTACACCCGATCTGCCGAGAAGGGCAGTCGGGCGGAGTAGTCGATGCGGCGGGCCATGACAGGCAGGTTACCGTGACAGGTTGTGTCCACCATCGACCCAGCGCAGATCGCGACGCGAGCCGGTGCCCGGTTCGAACGCGACGTCCCCCTCGCGCCGTACACCACCTTGCGTCTGGGCGGTCCCGCCACGGCAATGGTGACCTGCACCTACACCGACTCGTTGGTGTCGGTCGTGCGGGAACTGGACGCTGCCGGCGTCCCGCTGCTGGTCCTGGCGGGCGGCTCCAACCTGGTGATCGCCGACACGGGATTTGACGGCGTCGTGGTGCGGGTGGCGAACCCGGCGGTGCAGATCGGCGGTCCCGCCGACGGGACCACTGACGGGACTGTTGTGCGGGCCGAGGCCGGGGCGGTGTGGGACGAGGTGGTCGCGGCGACCGTGTCCGCCGGGCTCGGCGGGCTGGAGTGTCTGTCCGGCATCCCCGGATCCGCGGGGGCGACCCCGGTGCAGAACGTCGGTGCCTACGGCGTCGAGGTCGGTTCGGTGCTGCGGCGCGTGCGGCTGCTGGACCGGCGCACCGGGAACGTCCACTGGGCTCAGCCGGGCGAACTGTCCCTCGGGTACCGCACCAGCGTCCTCAAGCATTCGGACGACGCGCTGGTACTCGAGGTCGAGCTGGACGTGACCGCCGACGGTCTGAGTGCGCCGCTGCGCTATCGCGAGCTGGCGTCCGCGCTGGGTGCCGCCGAGGGCGAGCGCGCGCCGGTCGCGCACGTGCGCGAGTGCGTGCTCAAGCTGCGCGCGGGCAAGGGGATGGTGCTCGATCCCGCCGACCACGACACCTGGAGCGCGGGGTCGTTCTTCACCAACCCGATCGTGCCGGCGGACCGGCTGCCCGCCGTGCTGTCCGCGATCGAGACGCGGGTGGGCGCCGATGTCGCGGTCCCGCGGTACCCGGTCGCCGGCAGTGACGCGGTCAAGTTGTCCGCGGGGTGGCTGATCGAGCGGGCCGGCTTCCACCGCGGCCATCCGGGCACGTCCGCTCCCGCGCGGCTGTCGACCAAGCACACCCTCGCGCTGACCAACCGGGGTGCGGCGGCCACCACGGATCTGCTCGACCTGGCCCGGGACGTGCGGGCCGGGGTACGGGAGGCGTTCGGGGTGACGCTGGAACCGGAACCCGTGCTGGTCGGCTGCGCGTTCTGACGCGCCGCCCCGTGCGCCGCGCCCGACCGGGTCGAGGATGGACCGGACCGGGCGGTCCTGTTCGGGGAGCCGTCCGGCAAATCTGTCGTCCGACTTCGGTAACGTTGCCCCATGCGTATGAGGGGTGTGGGGGCCGTGCTCGGCGCCCTGATGATCGGGGCCGGTCTGCTGGCGGGGTGCTCCGGTACTTCCGGTACGGCCAAGCCGGCCGCCGGGCCGGTCGCGCTCGTCAGTTTCCAGCCGGGCGACCACGCCGCCGGGATCAACCCGAAGGCCCCGGTGTCGGTGCAGGTCGCGCGGGGCACTTTTCAAGACGTGGCGCTGACCAACCCGTCCGGCAAGCAGATCGCCGGCACGTTGAACCCGGCCCGCACCGTGTTCACGGTCGCCGAACCGCTGGGTTACGGGACGACCTACCGCTGGTCGGGCCGCGCGGTCGGCACCGATGCGAAGCCGGTGCCGGTCAGCGGCAGTTTCACCACCGTCGCTCCGTCGTCCACGACCGAGGCCAGGCTGAACATCGCCGACGACCAGTCGGTCGGCATCGCCGCGCCGATCATCCTCAAGTTCGACAAGCACGTCGAGAACAAGGCCGCGGTCGAGAAGGCGCTGTCGGTCACGACGAACCCGCCGACGACCGGCGGCTGGGCGTGGCTCCCGGACGACGGCGGGTCGCGCGTGCACTGGCGCCCGCAGCACTACTGGACGCCCGGGACGACCGTGCAGGTCAAGGCCCCGCTCTACGGTGTCGACTACGGCCAGGGCGCGTGGGGCGCGCAGGACCTGACGTTGAACTTCGCCATCGGGCGCAGCCAGATCGTCAAGGCCGACGCGACCAGCCACCGCATGCAGGTGGTGCGCGACGGCCAGACCGTGATGGACATCCCGGTCAGTTACGGGCAGGGCAACGAGCTGCGCAACGTCACCCGTAGCGGCATCCACGTGGTGACCGAGAAGTACGAGGACATCCACATGTCCAATCCGCCGTACTACACCGACGCGCACGAGCGCTGGGCGGTGCGGATCTCCAACAACGGCGAGTTCATCCACGCGAACCCGCTCACGGTCGGCAACCAGGGCTCGACGAACGTCACCAACGGCTGCATCAACCTGTCCACCTCGGACGCGCAGCAGTACTTCGGCACGGCCGTCTACGGCGATCCGGTCGAGGTCAGCGGTACCCGCATCGACCTGTCCGCGGCGGACGGCGACCTGTACGACTGGGCGATCGACTGGCCCACCTGGCAGTCGATGTCGGCGCTGCCGGCCCCGCCCGCCTGACCGGTCCCGTCGGGGCCCGGCCAGGCCCGTCGAGCGGTCAGTGGGTCCGGTGGCTGCGGGTCGCCGACGCCTGATCGCGCGGCTTGACCACGATCTGATCGATGTTGACGTGCGAGGGGCGGCTCGCGACGAAGCCGACGATCTCGGCGATGTCCTCTGCGATCAGCGGGGTCAGCCCGGCGTAGACGTCGGCGGCGCGTTCGGCGTCGCCGCCGAAGCGCACCAGCGAGAACTCGGTCTCGACCATCCCGGGGCAGATCTCGGTGAGCCGCACGGGCTTGCCCAGCAGTTCGCCGCGCAGCGTGCGGTGCAGCACGCCCTGTGCGTGCTTCGCCGACGTGTATCCGGACCCGTTGTCGTAGGTCCCCAGCGCCGCGACCGACGTGACCGTGACGATCAACCCGTCGCCGGAGTCGATCAGCTTGGGCAGCAGCGCCTTGGTCATGCGCAGGGTGCCGAGCACGTTCGTCTCCCACATCCAGCGCCAGTCGTCCAGGTCGGCCTCCAGGACCGGGGCCAGTCCCTTCGCGCCGCCGGCGTTGTTGACCAGCACGTCGACTCGCGGGATCACCGCGGTGAACGCGTCGACCGAGTCCTCGTCGGTGACGTCCAGGGCCAGCGCGGTGCCGCCGATCTCCTCGGCCAGCTCCTCGAGGCGCTCGACACGACGGGCGCCGAGTACGACATGAAATCCTTGTGCGGCAAGGGTTCTGGCAGTGGCGGCACCGATTCCGGAGCTGGCGCCGGTGACGACTGCGATACGGGATTCGGCTGGTTGGGTCATGCCGCGATCCTAGTTCGCGGGGTCGCGCGCCCCGGTGCCGCCGGTGGCCGCGTGATCGTCGTCGCGCCGGGCCGGGGCATACCCTGAACACATGGCAGAACACAGCGCGGCGGTCCGCGAGGCACTCAGTGCCGACGGCACCCGCATCGTCTACCGCGTGGACGGGCCGGCCGACGCGCGTCCGCTGGTCCTGGTGCACGGCTGGGCCCAGTCGTCGGCGTGCTGGGGGCCGAACGTGCTGGCCGCCCTGACCCGGCAGTTCCGGGTCGTCGCGCTGGACCTGCGCGGGCACGGGTACTCCGGCGCGCCCGACGACGGCTACGCCGATCCGGAGAACTGGGCCGCAGACCTGGCCGCGGTGCTCGCGGCCGAGCAGATCACCTCGGGTGCGGTACTCGTCGGATGGTCCTACGGTGGGCTGGTGTGCTGTGACTACCTCGACCGCCGCGGCAGTGAGGCGGTGGCCGGCCTGGTGCTGGTCGGCGCGATCACCGGCATCGGCATGGGCCAGCACGGCGGGCGGATCGGCAAGGCGATGACCGGCGCGATGCCGGACGCGCTGTCCGCCGATCCCGATGTCGCAGTGCCGGCGCTGACCGAGTTCACCGCCGCCTTGCGCGGCACCGCGATCGGCAAGGGCGACCGGGAGCAGGCGCTGCTGGGCGCCGGACTGGCGACCCCGCCGCGGGTGCGGGCCGCACTGTTCGGCCGGACCGTCAACCACGACGATCTGCTCGCCCGGCTGACGATCCCGGTCCTGGTCATGCACGGCACCGCCGATCGTGTGGTCGATCTGCAGTCGGCGCGATACGCGGTCGAGACGGTCCCGCACGCCCGGGCGTCGTTCTGGGAGGGCGGCGGCCACGTCCCGTTCCTGGAGAACGAGGGGCGGTTCATCGGGGAGATCGGCGAGTTCGTGGCCTCTCTACCGGCGCGGCCGGTGGGGGAGCGGTGGGTCCACAGTCAGCCGCGCGGCGAGGAGATCGCACGGTGATGGCATCACCCGGTCGGGCGCCGGCGCTGCGCCGCGTCGCCGTGCTGTCCGTGCACACCTCGCCGCTCGCGCAGCCCGGCACCGGGGATGCCGGCGGCATGAACGTCTATGTGCTGCAGACCGCCCGCGAGCTCGCGCAGCGGGGTGTGGAGGTGGAGATCTTCACCCGCGCCACCAGCTCGGCGACCGAGCCGGTGCAGGAGGCGGCCCCCGGAGTGCTGGTCCGCAACGTGGTCGCCGGGCCGTTCGAGGGGCTGGACAAGCGCGACCTGCCCACGCAGCTGTGCGCGTTCGCCGCCGGGGTGCTGCGCGAGGAGGCCCGCCGCGAGCGCGGCTACTACGACCTGGTCCATTCGCACTACTGGCTGTCCGGGCAGGTCGGCTGGCTGGCCCGCGACCGGTGGGGGGTGCCGCTGGTGCACACCGCACATACCCTGGCCGCGGTGAAGAACGCGTCGCTGGCGGAGGGGGACACCCCCGAGCCGGCGGCGCGGCAGATCGGTGAGCAGCAGGTCGTGGACGAGGCCGACCGGTTGATCGCCAACACCGTCGAGGAACGCGACCAGCTGGTCTCGATCCACGGTGCCGACCCAGAGCAGGTCGACGTGGTCGCCCCCGGTGCGGATCTGACCCGCTACCACCCCGGCAACCGCGCGGCGGCCCGTGCGGAGCTGGGCCTCGACCCGGACGAGACCATCGTGACCTTCGTCGGGCGGATCCAGCCGCTCAAGGCGCCGGACGTGCTGCTGCGCGCGGCGGCGGCGATGCCGGACCGTGCGGTCCGGGTGCTGGTGGTCGGCGGTCCGTCCGGCACCGGGCTGGACCGGCCGCAGGCGCTGATCGAACTGGCCGCGCAGCTCGGCATCTCCGACCGGGTCACGTTCCTGCCGCCGCAGCCGCCCGCGCGGCTCGCGCAGGTGTACCGAGCGTCGGACCTCGTGGCCGTACCGAGTTATTCGGAGTCGTTCGGGCTGGTGGCCATCGAGGCCCAGGCCTGCGGGACGCCGGTCGTCGCGGCCGACGTCGGCGGGCTCGGGGTCGCGGTGCGCGACGGCGAGACCGGGCTGCTGGTGGCCGGGCACCGCACCGACGACTGGGCGGCGGCATTGACGTCGCTGGTCGCGGATCCGGGCCGTCGGGCGCGGCTGGCGCAGGCGGCGCCCGAGCATGCGGCCGGGTTCTCCTGGCGGCACACCGCGGACGGGCTGCTGGCCAGCTACACCGCGGCGCTCGAGGATCGGCACCTGGTGACGGTGCCGTCCGGGATCGCGGCCCCGCGCGGGCCGCTGCGGACCCGGGGAATGTGGAAGCTGCGACGAACCGGAGGGGTGCGGACATGACCGGCGGCGAGGATGTGGTCGAGCGGAACTGCGAGCTGATCGAGGCCACGCTGCGCGAGCGGGACCTGGAGTTCACCCGGCCGGAGGGGCCGCACTTCGTGGTCACCCTGCCCGGTGAGCACAAACTCAAGACGACCTGCCTGCTCACCGTCGGCCGGCACGGGGTGCGCGTGGAAGCGTTCGTCTGCCGGCATCCCGACGAGAATTTCGCCGAGGTCTACCGGTTCCTGTTGCGCCGCAACCGCAATCTCTACGGCGTGGCCTACACGATCGACAAGATCGGCGACATCTACCTGGTCGGCCGCCTGGCGGGCGACGTCGTCGGCGCCGAGGAGATCGACCGCGTGCTGGGGCAGGTGCTCGAGGCCGCCGACGGGGACTTCAACACGATCCTCGCGATCGGCTTCCTCACCTCGATCCGTCGCGAATGGCGGTGGCGGACGGTGCGGGGCGAGTCGCTGCGCAATCTCGAGGCCTTCGAGCACCTCGTCACGGACGTGGACCGCGCGGCCGCGGCGCGCGGTGAGGTGCAACTGGCCGAGCGTGAGGCGCAGACCGGACTGCCGGAGTAGTTCCTGTCGGTCGACCGGCTCGGGATGGTCGATTACTGTAACCGTCGATGCACCGGTACCTCGAAGGAGAGCGATGAGCTTCCGCAGTCCCTACCCCGACGTCGACATCCCCGAGCAGTCGCTCTACGACTACCTGTTCGGTGGCATCGCCGAGGCCGACCTCGTCCGCACGGCGCTGATCGACGGTCCGACCGGCGCCGAGACGTCCTACGGCGAGCTGATCGAGCAGATCGACGCGGTCGCGGGTGCACTGGCCGCGCGGGGTCTCGCCGTCGGAGACGTCGTGGGTCTGCTGTCGCCGAACAGCCCCGCCTTCGCCGCGGTGTTCCACGGCATCCTGCGCGCAGGCGGCACGGCGACGACGATCAACGCGCTGTACACGGGGCCGGAGATCGCCAAGCAACTCGCCGACGCGGATGCGCGGTTCCTGATCACCGTCTCCCCGCTGCTCGACCACGCGAAGGAGGCGGCCGCGCAGGCAGGCCTCGACGACGAGCACCTGATCGTTCTCGACGGCCCGGGCCGGGCGGCCGGGGAACATCCCAGCCTGGCGGACCTGCTGGCGCAGCACGCGCCGGTGCCGGAGGTGTCGTTCGACGCGGCCACGCATCTGGCAGCGCTGCCGTATTCGTCGGGCACCACGGGCCGGGCCAAGGGCGTGATGCTCACCCACCGCAATCTCGTCGCCAACGTCGCGCAGACGGCCGAGCTGACCAACACCACCCGGGACGACACCGTCCTCGCGGTGCTGCCGTTCTTCCACATCTACGGCATGACCGTGCTGCTGAACTCGGCGCTGCGCTCGCGCGCGAAGCTGGTCACCATGCCGAGGTTCGACCTCGTGCAGTTCCTGACATTGATCCAGCAACACCGCTGCACGTTCGTCTACATCGCCCCGCCGGTCGCGGTCGCGCTGGCCAAGCACCCGATCGTCGACCAGTACGACCTGTCCAGCGTGCACACGATCCTCTCCGGCGCGGCGCCGCTCGACGAACAGCTCGGCAAGGCCGTGGCCGCGCGCATCGGCTGCAAGGTTCGGCAGGGCTACGGCATGAGCGAGATGAGCCCGGTCAGCCACGTGATCCCGCACGACGGCGACGCGATGGCGCTCGACTCGGTCGGGGTGACCGTCCCCAACATGGAGTGCAAGCTCGTCGACCCGGACACCGGTGACGAGGTCGCGGTGCCCGCCGCCGGTGTGAGCGAGCCGGGCGAGCTGTGGTGCAAGGGGCCGAACGTGATGGTCGGGTACCTGAACAACGCCGAGGCCACGGAGGCCACGCTCGACGCCGACGGTTTCCTGCACACCGGCGACATCGCCACCGTCTCCGCCGACGGTGTGGTCACGATCGTCGACCGGCTCAAGGAGCTGATCAAGTACAAGGGCTATCAGGTGCCGCCTGCCGAACTCGAGGCCGTACTGCTGACCCATCCGCAGATCGCCGACGCCGCGGTCATCGGCGTGATCGACCCGGCCGCCGGCGAGGAGGTGCCGAAGGCGTACGTGGTGCGGCAGCCTCAGTCGGGGCTGACCGAGCAGGACGTCATCGACTTCGTCGCGGCGAAGGTGGCTCCGCACAAGAAGGTCCGGCAGGTCGCGTTCATCGAGGCGATTCCGAAGTCGTCGGCGGGGAAGATCCTGCGTAAGGACCTGCGGGCCGCCAACTGAGTCACGGGCACGGCCGGACCGTGTCGGCCGGGCACCGTCGGCGACTAGGATCGGCGGTGTCCGGTGCGGCATCCGGCCGGGCGTGAGATCTCACGCGAGATCTCACGGCAATCAGCGACCCCGCGGAATGGGAGGCCGGAATGGATGACGTCCTCCGCGAATACCGCGACGAGCTGAAGGCGATCGAGCGGCGGGTCGCCGCCGAGATCGTGCCGGGCCGTCGGGGACTGGTCATCGCGGGCCTGATCGGCGCGGTCGTCGTGGCGATGTTGCTGCCGTATCCGCATGCGGGCTCCGGTTGGGCGGTGTTCGGGCAGGATCTGCATCCGCGGTTCGGCCCGGGCGTGGTCTTCCCCGCCGTGTTCGCGCACTTCGTGCTCGTCTTCGGCATCCTGGCCTCCGGGCTGGCGCTGCTGACCCGCCGCTGGGCGTTCGCCTGGATCGCGATGTACGGCACCGCGCTGGGCACCGTGATCGGCTTTCTCGCACTGTGGTCCCGTCAGACGCCGACCGGCGGCAGGCCGCCGCGCGGGACCGGCACGGGTGCGGTCACCGAGCCGGTGTGGGGGCTGAGCGTGCTGGTCGTCGCGATGCTGGTGATGGCCGTGCTGTGGGTCGGATTGGTGTGGAGCCGGGCGAACGTCATGCCCCGGCGGTCGGACCGGTAGCCCCTCGGCGCGCGCTCGACCGGGCGGAGAACCGGCAGCCACCGGTCGAGAAGGTCGGGGGCGGATGCCAGGATGAACGCATGAGTATCGGAACCCTTGTGCTGCTCCGCCACGGCGAGAGCGAGTGGAACGCCCTGAATCTGTTCACCGGCTGGGTGGACGTGCGCCTGACCGAGAAGGGCATGGCGGAGGGCAAGCGGGCCGGTGAGCTGCTCAAGGAGCATGACCTGCTCCCCGATGTGCTGTACACCTCGCTGCTGCGCCGCGCGATCAGCACCGCCAACCTGGCGCTCGACGAGGCGGACCGGCACTGGATCCCGGTCGTGCGCGACTGGCGGCTCAACGAGCGCCACTACGGCGCCCTGCAGGGCAAGAACAAGGCGCAGACCAAGGCCGAGTTCGGCGAGGACCAGTTCATGCTGTGGCGTCGCAGCTATGACACCCCGCCGCCGCCGATCGAGGCCGGCAGCGAGTACAGCCAGGACACCGACGCGCGCTACGCCGACCTGCCGGAGGTCCCGCTGACCGAGTGCCTGCTCGACGTCGTCAAGCGGCTGATCCCGTACTGGGAGTCGACGATCTCCCAGGAGCTCAAGGCCGGCAAGAACGTGCTGGTCACCGCCCACGGCAACTCGCTGCGGGCGCTGGTCAAGCACCTCGACGGCATCTCCGACGACGACATCGCCGGGCTGAACATCCCGACCGGCATCCCGCTGCGGTACGACCTCGAGGTCACCGAGGACGGGTCGCTGCGCCCTCTCAACAAGGGCGGCACCTACCTCGACCCGGAGGCCGCCGCCGCCGGCGCCGCCGCGGTCGCGAACCAGGGAGCCAAGTAGCACCGGCGACGTGCGCCGACCATGGCCGGCCGCGCGGGCAGTTCGCCCGCGCGGCCGGCCGTGTCGTTTCCGGCGCCCGGCCCGGCCGTCTTCGTCCGGGCGGGGGGCGTGGGTTCGGGTCCGTCGGCCGGGGCCCGGGGCAGGCTCGCAGTGGCGCCGACCACACCGTCGGCCAACAGCGGGTGAACGGCGGCCGAACATCGTCGAATCGGCTTGTGACATGCTGCGCGAACGACGCACCCTGCTCGGGTGATCATGTTTTCGCACGTACGATTCGTGGGTGACCGTGGTGGAGGCGCTGCTGCTGGCCGTCGTGGCCGCGTTCGCGGGGTATCTGATCGGCGCGGTCGTCATACCTCGACTCAACGCCCGCCACGAGCGGCGTCAGGAAGAGCGCAACGGCCTGACCGTCTCGGAGGTGCTCGACCTGATCGTGCTGTCGTCGAGGAGCGGGATCGCGGTGGTCGACCAGTTCCGGGACGTGGTGCTGTTCAATCCGCGCGCCGAGGAACTCGAACTGGTGCGTGAGCGGCAACTCGACGAGCGCGCATGGGTCGCCGCGGAGCGGGTGCTCGCCGAACGCGGCCGCCCCGACGCCGACCTCGGCAGGGGCGTCGACTTCGACCTGAGTGGTCCGGGCCGGCAGCCCGGACGCGGCACCCTGTCGGTGCGCGGCCAGGCGCGGCTGCTCAGCGAGCAGGACCGGCGCTTCGCCGTCGTGTTCGCCGACGACGATTCCGAGCAGGTCCGCATGGAGGCCGCCCGGCGCGACTTCGTCGCCAACGTCAGCCACGAGCTCAAGACACCGGTCGGCGCGATGGCGCTGCTGGCCGAGGCCCTGCTCGAATCGGTTGACGACCCCGACATCGTGCGGCACTTCGGCAAGCGGGTGCTCGAGGAGTCGAACAGGCTCGGAGAGATGGTGACCGAACTGATCGCGCTGTCCCGGTTGCAGGGTGCGGAGAAGCTGCCCGACCTCGAGGTGGTCGACATCGACGACGTGGTCGCGGAGTCGCTCAACCGGGCGCGGCTGGCCGCGGAGGCGGCGGAGATCCGGGTGACCACCGACCGTCCGGGCGGGCTGCAGGTGCTCGGTGACCGCACGCTGCTGGTGACCGCGCTGACCAACCTCGTCTCCAATGCGATCAACTACTCATCGCCGGGGACGAAGGTGTCGGTCAGCCGTGCGCTGCGCGGCGACGTCGTGCAGATCAGCGTCGCCGACCACGGCATCGGGATCGCACCCGAACACCAGGAGCGGGTCTTCGAACGGTTCTTCCGCGTCGACAAGGCGCGCTCGCGGGCGACCGGGGGGACGGGGCTGGGCCTGGCGATCGTCAAACACGTCGCCGCGAATCACAACGGCACGATCAAATTGTGGAGCAAGTTGGGCATGGGGTCGACGTTCACGTTGGAATTGCCGGCGTACGTCGGCCCGGGCGCCCGGACGGCGACCGGCACCGAGTCCGGTGCCGAGCAGAGGCAAGAGAGCAGAGAGGACATTCGTCGGTGACCCGAGTGCTGATCGTGGAGGACGAGCCCGCGCTGGCCGAGCCCCTGGCCTTCCTGCTGGGCAGGGAGGGCTTCGAGGTGGCGGTCGCCGCGGACGGCCCGTCCGCGCTCGTCGAGTTCGACCGGGTCGGCGCGGACATCGTGCTGCTGGACCTGATGCTGCCGGGCATGAGCGGAACCGACGTGTGCAAGCAGTTGCGGGTCCGGTCGTCGGTGCCGGTCATCATGGTCACCGCCCGGGACAGCGAGATCGACAAGGTCGTCGGGCTCGAACTCGGCGCGGACGACTACGTCACCAAGCCGTACTCGGCGCGCGAGCTGATCGCCCGGATCCGGGCGGTCCTGCGCCGCGGTGCCGACAACGGCGAGGACGTCGCGCTCGACGGTGGTGTGCTCGAGTCCGGCCCGGTGCGGATGGACGTCGAGCGGCACACCGTCATGGTCGACGGCGCGCCGGTGACGCTGCCGCTCAAGGAGTTCGACCTGCTCGAGTATTTGATGCGCAATTCCGGGCGGGTGCTCACCCGCGGGCAGCTCATCGACCGGGTCTGGGGATCGGACTACGTCGGCGACACCAAGACGCTCGACGTGCACGTCAAGCGGCTGCGCGCCAAGATCGAACGCGACCCCGCCAAGCCGACCCATCTGGTGACAGTGCGGGGGCTGGGCTACAAGCTCGAGGGCTGACCGCCCCGTGAACGATGCGGTCGGGCTCTATCCCCCCACGGGCAACTCACGCAACGGGTGGCGTCGCCGCCTCAGGCGCGCCGGAGCACCGCGACCATGAAGTCCGACACCGGGGTGAACGGCCGCAGGTCCCAGGTGGACAGCATCAGATCGGGGACGAAGCCGGTCGCCTCGGCGTCGGCGCGGAACTCGTCGAACTCGTAGCCGCGGCCGATCCCGAAGCCGAACACGGCGCGTCCGTCGTCGGCGAGCAGCGGGCACAGGTTGGCCAGCACCTGCCGCCGGGTGCTCGGCGCCAGGAAGGTCATCACGTTCCCGGCACACACGATGGCGTCGAAGCCGGCGTCGACGCCGACCCGCGCGAGGTCGAGTTCGGCCAGGTCCTGGATCAGCCAGGTGGGCCCGGGATGTTCCTCGGCGGCGGCAGCGACCAGCACCGGATCGACGTCGACGCCGACCACCGTGTGCCCGCGGCGGGCCAACTCGCCGCCCACCCGGCCGGGGCCGCAGCCGGCGTCGAGGATGCGCGAGCCGCGCCGGACCATCGCATCGATCAGTCGGGCCTCGCCGTCGAGGTCCTCGCCGGCCTCGGCCATGGCGCGGAACCGCTCGATGTACCAGACGGAGTGCTCGGGGTTCGACTCGACCTGCTGGGTCCACAGACTCTTCTCGACCATGACCGCATTGTCGTCGACCGGCGCGGGCAGACGCAGGTGGGGTGGCCGGGATCGTTCGCCGATCGTCACCTGCGCGCGGTCACCGGCCGCCGGGTCACTCCCCGTCGCCGGCGCGGCGCTGCGCCTCGGCAGTCGCGGGATGCACCGCGATCAGCCCCAGCCCCGCGCGCCGCTTGCACAGCACCGCAAGCTCGGCGTACGCCTCGTCGCCGATCAGTGCGGTCAGCTCGGGACCGTAGGACTGCCACACCGCCTCCGACCCGACATGCGCGGCCGGGTCGCCGGTGCAGTACCAGTGCAGGTCGGCGCCGCCGGGTCCCCAGCCGCGCCGGTCGTACTCGCCGATGACCGTACGCAGGATCTGAGTGCCGTCGGGGCGCTCCTCCCACTCCTCGGTGCGGCGCACCGGCAGCTGCCAGCAGACGTCGGGCTTGACCTCGAGCGGATGCCGGTCGGTGCGCAGCGCCATGCGATGCAGCGCGCAGCCGGGGCCGCCCGGGAATCCGGGTCGGTTCAGGAAGATGCAGGCGCCCTGGTGGCGCCGGGTGCGCAGGGCAGGCTCGTCCTCGAGTTCGTCCTCCTCGACGTAACCTTTCTTGCCCAGTCCCTTGGTGCGAAACTGCCAGTCCTCGTCGGTCAGATCGGCGACCGCGGCATCCAGGCGGTCACGGTCGTCCTCGTCGCTGAGGAAGGCGCCGTGGGAGCAGCAACCGTCGTCGGGGCGGCCGGCGACGGTGCCCTGACACGCCGGGGTGCCGAAGACGCAGGTCCACCGCGACAGCAGCCAGGTCAGGTCCGCCTGGATCAGCCGCTCGGGGTCGGCGGGGTCGACGAACTCGATCCACTCCCGAGGAAAATCCGGATCGACCTCGCCGGTCGGTTTCTTCACGCCACGCGTCACAGTTGTCGACGGTAGACCGTCTAAGTTGATAGCTGTGCGTCTAGGTGTGCTCGATGTCGGTAGCAACACGGTCCATTTGCTCGTCGTAGATGCCCACCGGGGTGCGCATCCCACGCCGATGAGCTCGACCAAGGTGGCGCTGCGCCTGTCGGAGCAGCTGTCGGACGACGGCCGGCTCAGCGACCGTTGCGCGGAGCGCTTGGTGGCGATCGTCGCGGAGTTCGCCGAGATCGCGCGGACCTCCGGTTGCGGTGAGCTGATGGCCTTCGCGACCTCGGCGGTCCGCGATTCGACCAACTCCGACGAGGTCCTGGAGAAGGTCCGCCGCGACACCGGGGTGGAACTCGAGGTGCTCTCGGGGGTCGACGAGGCGCGGCTGACCTTCCTCGCGGTGCGCCGCTGGTACGGCTGGAGCGCAGGGCGGATCGTCAACCTCGACATCGGCGGCGGATCGCTCGAGCTGTGCAGTGGGATCGACGAGGACCCGGAGGCCGCGTTCTCGCTGCAGCTGGGCGCCGGCAGGTTGACCCGCGATTGGCTGCGCGCCGATCCGCCGAGCAAGCGGAAGGTCGAGGTCCTGCGTGACTGGCTCGAGGCCGAGCTGTCCGGCCCGGCGAAGGAACTCAAGGCCGCGGGCCGGCCCGAACTGACCGTGGCGACGTCGAAAACCTTCCGAACGCTCGCCCGATTGACCGGTGCGGCGCCGTCGAGCGCGGGTCCTCGGGTGCAGCGGACACTCACAGTGAGCGGTTTACGCCAACTCATCGCATTTATTTCTAGGATGACTGCAGCAGATCGCGCAGAACTGGAAGGCGTCAGCGCCGACAGGTCTCCGCAGCTGGTCGCGGGGGCGCTGGTGGCGGAGGCGAGCATGCGTGCCTTGTCGATCGACCAGGTGCAGATCTGCCCTTGGGCGCTGCGGGAGGGACTCATCCTGCGCAGACTGGATACTGAGATGGGTGGCGAACTGGTGGTGGGAGCTCGATGAGCAGTCAGGCTGACGACGGGCAGGACGCCCGGCCGGTGACGGTCGCGGAGCTGCTGGCGCGGAACGGGTCACAGCCCGGCTCGCGGGCACACCGGCGCCGCACCCGCAAGGGCGGGATCTCGGTGGCCGAGCTCACCGGAGAGATCCCGGTGATCCGCGACGAGCCCGGCGACGAATACGCGGAGCACGGTCAGGGCGCGGACCCGGAGCCCGCGCAGCCCGAGGACCACGGCACCGCCGACGAAGACACGGCCCGCGACGACGGCACCGCCGGCGACCACGCCGCGACCACGACGGAAGCGGAAGACGACGCCGCGGCCGCGGACGTTGTCACGGACGCCGACCCCGCGGACGCCGACCCCGTCGACGTCGGCGCGCCCGACCCCGTCGACCCGGGTACCAAGGCGTTCACCCCACCGTGGGCCGCACGCCGTCAGGCGGCGGCCGCGCAACCGGCCGTCGGGCTGCTCACCACGGACAGCGCCGCAGCGGAACTGATGCGCGCCCGGTACGAGGGCGGGGACTACGCGGACCCCGAGTACGACGACGCGCGGTACGACGACCTCGACCACGAGGCCGGCCACGGGCACGACGACCACGCGGCGCGCGTCGGGGTCGACGCGTCCGCCGGCGACCTCGAGGCGACCGAGGATCCCACCGACGGCACGTCGCAACCGTCCTCCCGGGGCGCGCTCAAGCAGTGGGCGGTGATCACGCTGCAGTGCGTGGTCGCGATCGTCGCGGGCGCGCTGCTGTTCAAGGGCTTCGAGAAGCTCTGGGACGTGCTGCCGTGGGTCGCGCTGGTGCTGGCGGTGCTGGTCGTCCTCGGCCTGGTCGCGCTGGTGCGGATCCTGCGCAAGACCGACGACATCATGAGCGTCCTGATCGCGGTCATAGCCGGGCTGATCGTCACGCTCGGACCACTGGCCTTCCTGCTCAGTACGCGATGACGGCCCACCGCATCCCGGTCGGGCTGTCGACGGCCTCGGTGTACCCGCAGACGACCGAGAGTGCGTTCGAGTTCGCCCAGGAGCTGGGCTACGACGGCATCGAGCTGATGGTCTGGGCGGAGTCCGTCAGCCAGGACGTCGACGCGGTTCGCTCGCTGATCGACCGGTACCAGGTGCCGGTGCAGGCCGTGCATGCGCCGTGCCTGCTCATCTCGCAGCGGGTCTGGGGAGCGGATCCGATCGAGAAACTCGACCGCACGGTCGACGCGGCGCGGGAGGTCGGCGCCACCACCGTCGTCGTGCATCCGCCGTTCCGGTGGCAGCGCAAGTACGCCGAGGGGTTCGCCGCCCAGGTCGCCCGGCTCGAGGACCGGACCGGGATCGTCGTCGCGGTCGAGAACATGTTCCCGATGCGCGCCGACCGGTTCTTCGGCCGCAAGGACCGCTCCATCGAGCGGCTGCGCCGCCGCGGCGGCCCGGGCATCGGCGTCTCGGCATTCGCGCCCGGCTACGACCCCACCGACCAGGGACACCGGCATTACACGCTGGACCTGTCCCACGCGGCGACCGCCGGCGCCGACGCGCTGGCCCTGGCCGCGAAGATGGGGAGCCGGCTCGCCCACCTGCACCTGGCCGACGGGCGCGGGGCCTCCGTGGACGAGCACCTGATCCCGGGGCACGGCGGGCAACCCTGCGCGGAGGTCTGCCGGAACCTCGCGTCGAGCGGCTTCACCGGCCAGGTCGTGCTCGAGGTCAACACCCAGGATGCGCGCACCCGCAGCGAGCGGGCGGCGATGCTGGCGGAGTCGCTGGCCTTCGCCCGCACCCATCTGGCCAAGCCGAGCACCGCACTGCGGACGCCGTGATGAGTCCCGGTCCGTTCGATCGGGCCATGGCACTGTCGCAGCTCGGGTCGGGCCGCTACCAGGCGACGCTGGACCCCGACTGGACCATCGGACCGAAGGTGCACGGCGGCACCATGCTGGCGTTGTGCGCCGCGGCGGCCCAGGCTGAACTCGACGGCGCCCCGGCAACATCGGACCCTGCAGGGCCGAACCCTGCGGGGCCGACCGGCCAACCGGTCGCCGTCAGTGCGGGGTTCCTCTCCGCGCCCGACCCCGGACCTGTCGAGCTGATCGCCACCGTGCGCAAGCGGGGCCGGCGGATCTCGCTGGTCGACGTGGAACTCGAGCAGGGCGGCCGCACGGCGGTGCGCGCCGCCGTCACGCTCGGCGCACCGGACGTCGGGCCGCCGCTGCACGCCGACGGGGGAGCCGAGCTGCACCGGCTGCCGGCCCGGCCTCCCGCGAGCGCGGTCGAGGTCGCGGGCCATCCGATGGCCCGGATCATGCACCTGGCGCAGGTCTGCGACGTCCGCTTCGACCCCGCCTCGACCGCCTTCCTCGACGGCGGTCCGGGCGCGCCGGAGGTTCGATTGTGGGTGCGGCCGAAGCAGGAGGCCACATCGGCGCTGTTCGCACTGATGGCCGGCGACATCTCCGCGCCGGTCACGCTGAACCTCGGCCGCTTCGGCTGGGCGCCGACCGTGCAGCTGACCGCCTACCTGCGCGGGTTGCCGGTGGACGGCTGGCTCCGGGTGTCGGCGACCAGCACGCTCGTCGGCGGTGTCTGGTTCGAGGAGGACCACCTGGTGCTCGACGAGACCGGGGCCGTGGTCGTGCAGTCCCGCCAGCTCGCACTCGTGCCGGCCGATCCCGGGGAGCGGCGGTCCGAACCCGACGTGGCAGGCTGAGTGCCATGACGAGAATTGCGGTGATCGGCGGCGGCCGGATCGGTGAGGCGTTGATCTCGGGGCTGCTGGGGGCCGGCCGACCGGCCAAGGACCTGGTGGTGGCGGAGAAGTTCGAGGAGCGCGCGCGTGAGCTCACCGAGCGTTTCGGCATCCGCGTGACCTCGACCGCCGATGCGGCGGAGGGTGCGGACATCATCGTCGTCGCCGTCAAGCCGGGCGACCTGCCCGCCATCCTCGACGATCTGGCCCCGGTCGTGGAGGAGAGCGACCTCGACCAGCTGCTGGTGTCGATGGCCGCCGGCGTGCCCACCACGCTGTTCGAGGCCCGGCTGCCGGCCGGCACCCCGATCGTGCGGGTGATGCCGAACACGCCGATGCTGGTCGGGCAGGGGGCGAGCGCGGTGACCGCCGGCCGGCACGCGACCGCCGAGCACCTCGCCGCCGTGGAGGCGATGCTGTCCCCGGTCGGTCTGGTCGTCAAGGTCGGCGAGGCCCAGCTGGACGCGGTCACCGCGGTGTCGGGCTCGGGCCCTGCGTACTTCTTCCTCGTGGTCGAGGCGATGGTCGACGCCGGTGTGGCGCTGGGGCTGCCGCGGACGGTCGCGACCGAGCTGACCGTGCAGACGATCGTCGGCTCGGCGGCCATGCTCGCCGAATCCGACGAATCGGCGACCGAGCTCCGTGCGGCGGTCACCTCGCCCGGGGGCACCACCGCGGCCGCCGTCGGTCAGCTCGAGCGAGGCGGGGTCAGGGCGGCGCTGCTCGACGCGCTCACTGCCGCCCGCGACCGCTCGGTCCAGCTCGGCGCGGGCTCGCAATAGAGCCCGCAACAGGGTCGGGTTTCCCACACCCGTCGCAGGAACACCACTGGTCCCGCTAAACTCCATATAGCACGTGCGTGTCTGTTCCGTCGGAGGGGAAGCCGATGGCGCGGGCGTGCCGGAGGATTTGATATCGATGGCGACTTCGGAAAAGCCGCCCGGCGGCCCACGATCGACGAACTCTGCCCCGGCGGACGGTGGTGAACAACCGGCGCTGGCCGGTACCCAGTTCCTCACCGTCGCCGAGGTGGCGGCGTTGATGCGCGTGTCGAAGATGACCGTGTACAGGCTCGTGCACAACGGCGACCTCCCGGCTGTCCGGGTCGGGCGCTCGTTCCGCGTGCACGCGAAGGCGGTCCACGACTATCTGCAGACCTCGTATTTCGACGCGGGCTGACGGGCTCCGGGCCCGAGCGGAAGCGGTACCTGATTGGTCGGGCCGGCACCCGCGGCGGTAACATCACTGTCCGTCGTGCCGGCCTGCCGGTGAGTCGAACGTGTGACCTGCACGAGCACCGTGCACCAGGACGATCCAGTGGGATGGTCCGACAAACAGACAGTGAGGATTGCCCGACATGGGTTCAGTGATCAAGAAGCGCCGCAAGCGCATGTCGAAGAAGAAGCATCGCAAGCTGCTCCGCCGCACCCGCGTCCAGCGTCGCAAACTCGGTAAGTAAGCCGCCTCCGGCAATCGGAGATTTCGTGGCCGTGCCCGCCCCGCGAGGGGTGGGCACGGCCACGTTCCGTCTCCGGGTGTAAGAAAGCTGTTACGTCATAGGCGCGTTGTGGTCTTTCACACAGACCCGTGACTACTCTTGAGGCGATGAGCGAGACGGAGGCGGGCACCCGGGTGCCGAAGGTGGTCCTGGTGACCGGCGCGAGCAAGTTCCTCGGTGGCTACCTGGCCACCCGGTTGGCGCACGATCCACAGGTCGACCGTGTACTTGCCGTCGACAGTGTTCCGCCCAGCAAGGACATGCGCCGTCGGATGGGGCGCGCCGAGTTCGTCCGCGCGGACCTGCGCAACCCGCTCATCGGCAAGGTCATCCGCTCGGAGGCGGTCGACACCGTCGTCCACACCGGCCTGCACACCAGGCCCGCCGAGACCGGTGGCCGGGCGGTGATGAAAGAGATCAACGTCATCGGCGCGATGCATCTGTTCGCCGCGTGCCAGAAGTCGCCGCACGTGCGGCGCCTGGTGGTGCGGTCCTCCTCGGCGGTGTACGGCAACAGCGCCACCGATCCGGCCCGGTTCACCGAGGAGATGACCTCCAAGAACCCGCCGCGCGGTGGATTCCCGAAGGACTGTGTCGAGATCGAGGGCTATGCGCGCGGCGCGGGCCGTCGGCGCGACGACCTCGACGTCGCGATCCTGCGGTTCGCGCCGGTCATCGGCAGCCGGATGGACACGCAGCTGTCGCGGTACTTCGCGCCCCCGGTGGTGCCGAGCATGGTCGGCCGCGACCCGCGCCTGCAACTGCTGCACGAGGAGGACGCGCTCGGCGCGCTCGAGCGGGCGACGATGACCGATGTGCGTGGAACCTTCAACATCGGCGCCGACGGCACCGTCTCGTCGTCGCAGGCGATCCGCCGCGCGGGCCGTGTCGAGCTGCCGCTGCCGAGCGTGTTGTTCCGCCGGTTGGGCGGACTCCTGCGCGGCGTGCGGATGGCGGACTACACCGCCGAGGAGCTGGCGTATCTCAACTACGGGCTCGGCCTGGACACCACCCGGATGCGGACCGAACTCGGTTTCCTTCCCCGGTGGACGACGGTCCAGGCATTCGACGATTTCGTGCGGGGCCGGGCCCTGAGCCCGGTGGTCGACCCGCTGTCGGTGCGATCCATGGAACGCAAGGTCGTCGGCGCCGCACGGCGTCTGGCGTAGGGAGGGTGTGAGATATGTCGGTTGCGAAGGTGATCCCCCTGCACGCGGACGAGCCGCAGCGGGGTGAGACCCCGGACTGGGGGTCCGGCTACGCGCCCGCCGACGACGGCCGGGGGAGTGCGACCGTCACCGAGCTGCCGGCGCCCGGCGGCGCCGGCTGGCTGACACCGAAGCTGGCCGGGCAGATCGCCGACGGAGCCGCGTTCCTCCGTCGCCGTGTCACCGGCGACTACCAGATCGACGAGTTCGGGTTCGATCCCCACCTGAACACCGGGGTGCTGCTGCCGATCCTGCGGCCACTGTTCGACAAGTGGTTCCGGGTCGAGGTCAGCGGGGTGGAGAACATCCCCTCGGACGGCGCCGCGCTGGTGGTGTGCAACCACGCCGGGGTGGTCCCGCTCGACGGGCTGATGACCTCGGTGGCCGTGCACGACCACCACCCGGCGCAGCGGGACCTGCGCATGCTCGCCGCGGACCTGGCGTTCCAGACGCCGGTGGTCAGCACGCTGGCGCGCAAGGCCGGTCACACGCTGGCCTGCCATCCCGACGCCGAACGGCTGCTGCGCTCCGGTGAGGTGACCGCGGTCTTCCCGGAGGGGTTCAAGGGCATCGGCAAGCCCTTCTCGGACCGCTACAAGCTGCAGCGCTTCGGCCGCGGCGGATTCGTCACCTCCGCGCTGCGCACGGGCGCGCCGATCGTGCCCTGCTCGATCGTCGGGTCGGAGGAGATCTACCCGATGATCGCCGACTTCAAGCCGCTCGCCAGGATCCTCGGGTTCCCGTATTTCCCGATCACGCCGTTGTTCCCGATGCTCGGACCGCTGGGCATGGTCCCGCTGCCCTCGAAGTGGCACATCAAGTTCGGTGAGCCGATCGAGACCGCGTCGTACGGCGCGGCCGCCGCCGAGGACCCGATGGTCACCTTCGACCTGACCGACCAGGTGCGCGAGACGATCCAGCAGACGCTGTACACGTTGCTGGCGCGCCGCCGCAACGTGTTCCTCGGCTAGACGTTCCCCGGGGAGGACGTTCCGGCGCGGCGCTCAGGCGCGGGTCTGCGCGCGCCGGCTGAGGACCGCGACGGCGGCCCCGCCCAGCGCGCCCAGCCCCAGCGCGGTCGGCACGCCGATCCGCGCGGCCTTGCGTCCGGTGCGGAAGTCGCGCACCTCCCAGCCGCGGGCCTTGGCCAGTTCCCGCAGATCCTGGTCGGGGTTGATCGCGACCGCCGTGCCGACCGTGGTGAGCATCGGGACGTCGTTGTGACTGTCCGAATACGCGCTGCACCGCTTGAGGTTGAGTCCCTCGCGGACGGCCAGCGCGCGCACCGCGTGCGCCTTGCCGCGGCCGTGCAGGATGTCGCCGACGAGCCGGCCGGTGAACTTGCCGTCCTCGCTCTCGACCACGGTGCCGAGCGCGCCGGTCAGGCCGAGCCGCTTGGCGATCACCTGGGCGAGTTCGACGGGGGTGGCGGTGACCAGCCAGACCTGCTGACCGGCATCGAGATGCATCTGGGCGAGCGCACGGGTGCCCGGCCAGATCTTGTCGGCGATCAACTCGTCGTAGATCTCCTCGCCGAGCCGCGAGAACTCCGCCGTCTCGCGTCCGGCGATGAAGGCCAACGCCTTCTCCTTGCCGCTCGCGACGTCGTCGCTGTTCTCCTTGCCGGTGACCCGGAACTTGAGTTGCTGCCAGCCGAACGTGGCCATGTCGCCGAGCGAAATGTACCTGCGCGACGCCAGCCCGCGCGCGAAATGGATTATCGAGGCGCCCTGCACCATCGTGTTGTCGACGTCGAAGAACGCCGCGGCGGTCAGGTCGGGGGCGATCGCCGGGGCCGGGGGCTCTGATTCGGGCGGTTCCGCGGACGCGATCTCCGCGGTGGCCGCGGCCTCCGCCTCGTGCAGCGCGAACGCCGCGTCGGCGCTGGCCTCGCCGGCGAGGTTGGCGCGCAACTCGGCCAGGCTGGGGCCCAGCGGGTTCCGGGCCACTGCCCGGCCCACCCGACGCCGGCCGGATTCGACGATCCTCGACTGGGAGAAGTAGCCGGCACCGGACCGTCTCGACCGCTTGGACACGTGTACCTCCTGTTTCGAGCCGTCCGCCGGACACGCATCGGGGCGCCGATCCGTGTACGCCCACCTGGCGGGGACCGGTGCCCCGACAGTGGTCCAACCCTAGCCGCCGATCCGCCGCTTTCGGTCACGCAGCGCCGCGGCGCAGGCCCCACCAGCGCCGGATGGGGCCTGTGATATTGGTCTCCGGGGTCGCGCGGCGGCCGTGTGGCGGGCCGGTGCCCGCGTCCGGCGGCGCCCGAGCCGACCGTGCCAGACTTGCATTCAGGTGGTGCGGGGTGTCTCCGGCTCCCGAGCGTCCGGACCGGCCCCCGCCCAACGAATCGATGGACGAACCCGAACGAGAGGATCACGGTGAGCCAGCGGCCGACGATCACCCTGCTGACCCGCGTGGGCTGTCACTCCTGCGCGCGTGCAGCGGAACAACTTGCGGTGCTGTGCAGGGAATTTGACCTACCGCTCGAGTCCGTGGACGTCGACCTCGCTGCGGGCGACCGTCCGGAACTGCGCGCGGAGTTCGGTGACCGGTTGCCGGTGGTGCTGCTCGACGGGCGCGAGCACAGCTATTGGGAGGTCGACGAGCCCCGGTTGCGCGCGGACCTGGCCCGCAGTGTCCCGGGTGAGCAGAATCACGGCGGCTCCGAAAGGCGCTAGAGCTGGACAGATGCGCTACGAGCGACTTTGTGCAGGAGTTCACAAGCGGTTACCGTGAGGTGGACATGCACCCGGATCGCCGTGAGCACGCGGCCGGAATCCCGGTCGTTACGAGGAGTCAGCAACGTGGCGGAAGAGCACCAGGCGCACGGGCGTGATACCCGGCGTGTCGGGGTCGACGTGCCCGCCGGTGCCCCTCGTGAGATCACCCGCGACATCCCCAACGCCACCGTCGGCCGGCTCGCGCTGTACCTGCGGGTGCTCAGCGCCATGGCCGAGTCCGGCACCGACCTGGTCTCCAGCGAACAACTTGCCGAGGCGGCCGGCGTCGGGTCGGCGAAGCTGCGCAAGGACCTGTCGTTCCTCGGCTCGAACGGCGTGCGCGGAGTCGGATACGACGTCGACAATCTGATCGCCCGCATCGAGACCGCGCTCGGCCTCGACCGCGGCCACCGGGTGGTGCTCGTCGGCGTGGGCAATCTGGGGCACGCGCTGGCCGGATACGGCGGGTTCGGCCGCCGGGGGTTCTCGATGGTGGCGCTGTTCGACGTCGATCCGGCGTTGGTCGGCACCACCGTCCGCGGGCTGCCGGTGCGCCACATGGACGACCTGGACCGGGTGTGCGCCGAGGTCGGCAGCACCATCGGGGTGATCGCCACCCCGCCCGAGGCCGCGCAGGCCGCGTGTGACCGGCTCGTCGACGCCGGGGTGCACAGCATCTTGAACTTCGCGCCGGTGGTGTTGCAGGTGCCCGAGCACATCGAGATGCGGCGGGTCGACCTCGCCGTCGAGATGCAGGTGCTCTCGTTCCACATCGCCCGCAATGCGCGCCAGGCCGCGGGCGAGTCCGCGGGCCGTGAGCCGCGGCGCGGCGCTCGTCCGGGAGTGCTTTCCGCGGCCCGGCAGGACGGCAGATCATCACAGTCAGTACCCGGGGCCGGCTCCGCGGGTAACACCTCACCAAGAAGCGGATCGGTGGTTGCGCAGTGAGTGTTCTGCTCGTCGGGATTTCGCACCGGAGCGCCCCGGTGTCCGTGCTCGAGCGGGTGGCGGTCGGGGAGACCGATCGCCCCAAGTTGCTCGACCGGCTCCTGCACTCCTCCCATGTCTCCGAGGCGATGCTGGTCTCGACCTGCAATCGGGTCGAGATCTATGCGGTCGTCGACGCATTCCACGGCGCGCTCGGAGACATCAGCGAATTGCTCGGTGAGCACTCCGGGCTCGGTGCCACGGAGCTGACCCGGCACCTCTACGTGCGCTACAGCGAGGCCGCGGTCGAGCACCTGTTCGCGGTCGCCAGCGGACTCGATTCGATGGTGGTCGGCGAGCAGCAGATCCTCGGCCAGATCCGGTCGGCGTACGCGGCCTCGGACACCCATGAGGCGGCGGGCCGCGCGATCCACGAGTTGGCCCAGCAGGCGCTGCGGGTCGGCAAGCGGGTCCACTCGGAGACCGGGATCGACTCGGCCGGCGCCTCGGTGGTGTCGGTGGCGCTCGACCGCGCGGCCGGGCTGCTCGGCGAGGACCCCGCGGTCTCCTCGCTCGCCGGGCGGACGGCGGTCGTGCTCGGCGCCGGCGCGATGGGCGGACTCGCGGTCGCGCACCTGATCCGCGCCTCGATCGGCAAGGTCGTCGTCGTCAACCGCACCACCGAGCGGGCCCGGCGCCTGGCCGAGACGGCCGCCGAGGCGGGTGTCGGTGCCGACGTCGTCGAGCTCGAGCGGTTGCCGCAGGCACTGCGTGATGCCGATGTCCTGGTCACCTGCACCGGCGCGGTCGGGACCGTCGTCGGGGTCGGCGAGGTGCACGTCGGACTCACCGGACGCGACAGCGGCCGACCGCTGGTGATCTGCGACCTCGGACTGCCGCGCGACGTGGACCACGCGGTCGCGGGCCTGCCGGGCGTGCACATCCTCGACATGGAGTCGCTGCAGCGCGACCCGGGTGCCGGCGCCGCCGCGACCGACGCGGCGGCGGCGCGCGCGATCGTCGCCGACGAACTGGCCGGCTACCTGACCGGGCAGCGGATGGCCGAGGTGACCCCGACCGTGACGGCACTGCGGCGGCGCGCCGCGGAGGTGGTCCAGGGCGAGCTCCTGCGCCTGGACTCGCGGTTGCCGGAACTCGGAGATGCCGAGCGTGACGAGGTCGCGCGCACGGTACGCCGAGTCGTCGACAAGCTGCTGCACGCGCCCACCGTCCGCGTCAAGCAGTTGGCCACCACACCCGGCGGTGACAGCTATGCGGAGGCGCTGCGGGAGCTGTTCGAACTCACCCCGGGTGTGACGACCGCGGTCGCCGCGCCGATGGAGAGCGGTGCGGCCGCCGAGGACCCGGAGGACTTCACCGTGGACGGACCGACGCACGTGAGCGGGCTCACCGCCGACGGCGGAGAGGGAGAGAGCCGATGAGCACCAAGACGATTCGGATCGGGACCCGCGGCAGCCTGCTGGCGACCACGCAGGCCGGCACCGTGCGCGACGCGCTGATCGCCGCCGGTCACCCCGCCGAGCTGGTGATCATCTCGACCAAGGGCGACCGGTCCCAGGCACCGGTCGACCGCATCGGGGTCGGGGTCTTCACCGCGGAACTCCGCGAGGCGCTGATGGCCGGCCAGGTCGACGCCGCCGTGCACTCCTACAAGGACCTGCCGACGGCGCCGGACCCGCGGATGGTGATCGCCGCGGTCCCGCCGCGTGAGGACCCGCGTGACGCACTCGTCGCCCGGGACTCGATGGTGCTCGGCGAGCTGCCGCCCGGCTCACGGGTGGGCACGTCGGCACCCCGCCGGATCGCGCAACTGCGTGCGCTCGGGCTCGGGCTGGACGTGGTGCCGCTGCGCGGAAACCTCGACACCCGCCTGGGCAAGGTGGCGAGCGGTGAACTGGACGCGGTGGTCGTCGCGAGGGCCGGGCTGGCGCGCATCGGCCGGCTCGACCGGGTCACCGAGGCGCTCGAACCGGTGCAGATGCTGTCGGCGCCCGCACAGGGGGCGCTCGCGATCGAATGCCGGTCCGAGGACGTCGAACTTGCGCGAATCCTCGCGGAACTGGACGATGCGGGAAGTCGTGCGGCGATCACCGCCGAGCGTGCGCTGCTCGCCGAACTGGAGGCCGGGTGCACCGCCCCGGTCGGTGCGGTCGCGGACGTGGTCGAGTCGCTCGACGACGCGGGACGGGTGATCGAGGAGTTGTCGCTGCGCGGCGGCGCCGCCGCGGTCGACGGTTCCGATGTGATCAGGGCGTCGGCGGTCGGACCACTGTCCGCTGCAGCGGATCTCGGCCGTGCGGTCGCGACGGAACTGCTCGAACTCGGTGCACGGGAACTGATGGCGGACGGGAGGGTCGGCAATGCCTGACACGATCGCGCCGATCGCCGCGGCGACCGCGGACCGTCGAACACCTCCCGGGCGCCGGCGTCCACCGCGCGCCCCGAGTTCTTTCCTGCGGAGCGGACACGTTGTGTCTCAGGCGGGAAATCCCTTGCTGCAGAACGAAAATTCACCGATAACAGCCACTTCACTGGAGATTCACCGATGAGCCGAGCACGCAAGACCAGTCCCGGGCGGATCCTGTTCGTCGGATCCGGTCCCGGGGACCCGGCCCTGCTCACCATGCGCGCACGCGACGTGCTGGCCGGCGCCACCCTCGCCTTCACCGATCCGGATGTCGACCACGGGGTGCTGGCGCTGATCGGCACCGCACTCGAGCACGATCCGGAGACCGGGGCCAACCCGGCCGAGGTCCGTCCGGCCCTCGGTGAGCCCGCAGAGGTTGCGAAAACCCTTGTGGCGGAGGCGAAGCACGGCCACGATGTCGTGCGGCTGGTGTCCGGTGACCCGCTGACCACAGACTCGGTGATCGCCGAGGTGAGCGCGGTGGCCCGCACCCAGGTGCACTTCGAGACGGTGCCCGGGCTGCCGTCCGGCACTGCGGTCCCGGCCTACGCGGGGATGCCGCTCGGCTCGGAGCACACCGAGGCGGACGTGCGCGGCGAGGTGGACTGGGCGGCGCTGGCCGCCGCGCCCGGGCCGCTGGTCCTGCACGCCGGCGCGGCGCACCTCGCGGAGACGGCGAGCGCGTTGGTCGAGCACGGCCTGGCACCGCAGACCCCCGCCGCGATCACCGTGCGCGGGACCACCCGTCAGCAGCGCACCGTCGAGGCCACGCTCGCGACGCTCAACGACGCCGGTTCCGAACTGGTCGGCCCGCTCATCGTCACCGTCGGCAAGGTCGTCACCCAGCGTCACAAGATGTCCTGGTGGGAGTCGCGCGCCCTGTACGGCTGGACCGTGCTGGTGCCGCGCACGAAGGACCAGGCCGGCGACATGAGCGAGCGGCTGGTCACGCACGGGGCCATCCCGATGGAGGTGCCGACCATCGCGGTCGAGCCGCCGCGCAGTCCCGCGCAGATGGAGCGCGCGGTCAAGGGCCTGGTCGATGGTCGCTACCAGTGGGTGGTGTTCACCTCCACCAACTCGGTCCGCGCGGTGTGGGAGAAGTTCGAGGAGTTCGGCCTGGACGCGCGCGCCTTCTCGGGCGTGAAGATCGCCTGTGTCGGCGAGGCCACCGCGGACAAGGTGCGCTCGTTCGGCATCAACCCGGAACTGGTGCCCCGCGGCGAGCAGTCCAGCGAGGGCCTGCTGGCCGAATTCGCGCCGTTCGACGACGTCTTCGATCCGGTCAATCGGGTGCTGCTGCCGCGCGCCGACATCGCCACCGAGACGCTGGCCGAGGGCCTGCGTGAGCGGGGCTGGGAGATCGACGACGTCACCGCGTACCGCACGGTCCGGGCGGCGCCGCCGCCGGCCGAGACCCGCGAGATGATCAAGACCGGCGGTTTCGACGCGGTGTGCTTCACCTCGTCGTCCACGGTCCGGAACCTGGTCGGCATCGCGGGCAAGCCGCACGCGCGCACCATCGTCGCCTGCATCGGGCCGAAGACCGCCGAGACCGCCGTCGAGTTCGGTCTGCGCGTCGACGTGCAGCCGGAGACGGCGCAGATCGGCCCGCTGGTCGACGCGCTCGCCGAGCACGCCGCGCACCTGCGTGCGGAGGGGCTGCTGCCGCCGCCGCGCAAGAAGTCCCGTAGGCGCTGACCCGCCCTGTGCGTGAGTTGCAGGGGCCCGGCCCCGCAACTCACGCACGGCCCGACGAAGGAGGGCACGCCGTGTACCCGGCCCACCGACCGCGCCGACTGCGCACTACCCCGGCGATGCGCCGCCTCATCGCCGAGACCGCCATCGAGCCGCGGCACCTCGTGCTGCCGATGTTCGTCGCCGACGGCATCACCGAGCCGCGGCCGATCGAGTCGCTTCCCGGCGTCGTGCAGCACACCCCGGACACGCTCCGCGCGGCGGCGGTCGAGGCGGCGGCGGCCGGCGTCGGCGGACTCATGCTGTTCGGGGTGCCGAGCCGGCGTGACGCCACCGGCACCGGCGCCGACGACCCGGATGGGATCCTCAACCTGGGCCTGCGCACGCTGCGTGAGGAACTCGGCGACGACACCGTGCTGATGGCCGACACCTGCCTCGACGAGTTCACCGACCACGGGCACTGCGGCGTGCTCGCCGCCGACGGTTCGGTCGACAACGACGCGACCCTCGACCGCTATGTGTCGATGGCGCTCGCCCAGGCCGAGGCCGGGGCACATGTACTCGGCCCCAGCGGGATGATGGACGGCCAGGTCGCCGCGATCCGGTCCGGGCTCGACGCCGCGGGCCGCACCGACACCGCGATCCTCGCCTACGCCGCCAAGTACGCCTCCGCGCTGTACGGCCCGTTCCGCGAAGCGGTCGGATCGACCCTCGTCGGCGATCGCAAGACCTATCAGCAGGACCCCGCCAACCGCCGCGAATCGCTGCGCGAGGTCGACCTGGACCTGGCCGAGGGCGCCGACATGGTGATGGTCAAGCCCGCGATGCTCTACCTCGACGTGCTGCGGGAGGTCGCGGACCGTTCGGACGTGCCGGTCGCCGCCTATCAGGTCTCCGGCGAATACGCGATGATCTCCGCCGCCGCCCAGCGCGACTGGATCGATCGCGACCGTGCGGTGCTCGAATCGCTGACCGCGATCCGGCGCGCCGGGGCGGACATCGTGCTCACCTACTGGGCCACCGAGGCCGCCGGGTGGCTGCGCTGAGCCGGACGTTCCGTCGGCGCTCGGCAGCCCTGGGCCGGACCTCTACGGTGGTGGCATGACCGAACCGGGGAACCAGACCCCAGTGACGCCGCCGACCGGGCCGGGCCTCCACGACCAGCCCGGTCCCCACCCGTATCCGAACCCGTACGGGTACGGCCCGCCCGCGCGCCCGCCGCGCCCGCCCCGACCGGTCGACGTGCGCACCTCGTTCGAGCTGTGGCTGGTGGTGGCCGCGCTGAGCGTGGCCAGCATCGTCGCCCAGGTCTTCGTGCTGCTCGCCGACACCGACCGCTCCGCCGACACGCTGCTGCGGGAACTGCGCCGACGCGATCCCGGCGCGGCGGTCGACCACGCCGACGCGGTGTTCTACTTTCACCTGTCGGTCGGCTTGTTCGCCGTCATCTCCGGACTGCTGGTCGCCGCGTTGGTCGGGTTGGCCTTCCTCATGCGGGCGGGCCGCAACTGGGCGCGGGTGCTGCTGTGCGCGGTCGGGGCGATGCTCATCGTGTTCGGTATCCGGTCGATCTTCGGCGGCGGCCCGGACGCGGGCGTGGCCGGCGTGGTGCTGCAGGTCGCCACCATCCTGCAGGGTGTCGCCGCGGCCGGCGCGGTCGTGCTGCTGTACCGCAAGGACGCCAATTCCTACTTCGTCCCGCCCGGCCCCGCGTGAGCACCGACCGTCGGGAACCGCCGTCGGAGCGTCCGGTGCCCGACCCGGCGGCCCGACCGCGCGTGGTCGAGGCGGCGTACTGGCTGTGGATGCTTGCCGCGGGTCTGTTGATCGTGCTGGCGTTGCTGTCGCTGACCACCTCCTCCGACGCGGTGCGCGAGCGCTTCGCCTCCGCCGATGCCGGACACGTCGACGCGCTGGTGACACTGTTGCGGGTGAGCGGGGGCGTCTGGCTGTTCGCCGCGGTGGTGGTCGGGCTGCTGGCCGGGCCGGTCCGCGCCGGACACGCGCGACTGCGTCCGGTGCTCGTCGGCTGGTCGGTGGTCGTGGCGGTGCTGCTGCTGGTGCAGGTCGCGACCGGGCTGACGACCGCGGTGCTGCTGCCGGTCCCGGTGCTGCTGCTGATCGCGGCGGTGCTGGCGTACCGGTCGTCGGCGAACATATGGTTTCGACCGTGACCGCCGCCCGCCCCGAACCCACTGCGCCGCAGCCATCGGAGGCCGCCGCCGACGTGCTGTTCTCCGAGCCCGGCGCGCGCCGGCGCGGGCTGTGGTTCGGTCCGCTGTTCGGACTCGCTGGCTTCCTGATCGACCTGATCATCGGCGGCGGCGTCCACGTGGTCGTGTGGCTCGCGGCGGCCCTGATCATCCTGGTGTTCACCCCGCTGCCGATCCGTGCCGCCCGGATGCACGCGAGTGTGGAGTTGACGCGGGCGACATTGCGTCAGGGCACCGAGACGACACCGCTGCACCAGATCGTGCGGATCTTCGACGCGCCGCCCGACGACCGCGCGAACGACGACCCGCGAGAGCCCTGGGAGTCCGCCCGAGCGCTCGGCGAACTGCCCGGGGTTCCGCGGCGCCGGACCGGAATCGGTCTGCAGCTGCGCAACGGCACGCTGGTGCAGGCCTGGGCCAAGGACGACGAGCTTCTGCGCACGTCGCTGACCGAGGCGCTGGTGGCCTGGTACCGCGCACACCCCCGGCGACGTCCACAGCAAGGGGCCGCCGGCGGCCGGGACGACGCCGGCGAAACAGGGAGGAACGACGATCATGGCTAGACGATTCGGACCGGTGGCCGAGGCGGTCGCCGCGGTGGTGCTGCTCGGTCTCTCGGTGTGGTGCTGGACGTTGGGTGTCGGTTCGGTCGTGGCGGTGGTTCCCGGGCTATCCGACGTGCACCTGAAGACCTATGACGGGTCGTGGTTGACCACCGCGTGCGTACTGTTCGCGGCGGCGGGACTGCTTGTCGTCGACGTCGTCCGGCGGCGGCGGGAAGGCGCCGCGCGCACCTGATCCCGGTGGATCCGGGGGTGTGTTGCGACACCTTGTCGCAGGTTCCGCTTGCGTGCGGCGATAGGATGTCCGCGATGTCATTCGTCGATGGGCTCATGGAACGCGTTCCACAGCCGGTGCGCGCCTTCGCCACCAAGTACACCGAACTGATCAAGTTCCTGATGGTCGGTGGGACGACGTTTGTCGTCACCACGGTGCTGTTCTACGTGCTGAAGCTGACGATCCTGTCGACGAAGCCGGTCACCGCGAACGTCATCGCCGTCCTGGTCGCGACGATCCTGTCGTATGTGCTCAACCGTGAGTGGGCCTTCCAGGAACGCGGCGGACGTGAGAGCACCCACGAGGCGCTGCTGTTCTTCCTGATCTCCGGCATCGGCCTGGCGATCAACCAGATCCCGCTGTGGATCTCCAGCTACGTCTTCGACCTGCGCACCCCCGACGTCTCCCTCACCACCGAGAACATCGCCGACTTCATCAGCGGCATGATCCTCGGAACCCTGCTCGCGACCGTCTTCCGATGGTGGGCGTTCCGCCGCTTCGTCTTCCCCGAGCAGATGGAGGAGCTGCGCCGCGAGATCGTCGACGTCGAGCGGGTGCTGCTGCACGAGGAGACGACCCTGGGCCCCGATCAGGAGCGGCTAAAGCCGTAGCCGCGCGGTCAGACGGTGGTGAGCGACCCGTCCTCCGCCGCGGTCTCCGGCACCCGGCGACCGGCCCGCCGCGCGACGATCCGTCCCACGCCCCGGCAGATCAGGTAGATCGCGAACGAGATCGTGGTGACGAACACCGACACCGGCACGCCGGGCGCCAGCGACACCACGATCCCGCCCACGACCGCGACCTCGGCGAACACGACCGAGAGCACCGTGGCGCGCAGCGGACTGGCGGTCACGTGCGCGGCGGCGGCGGCCGGGGTGATCAGCAGCGACAGCACCAACAGCGCCCCGACGATCTGGACCCCCATGGCCGCGGTGACGCCGACGAGGACCGCGAAGATCATCGACAGTGCCCGCACGGGCACGCCGCGCGCGGCTGCGACGTCGGGGTCGACGCTGGAGAACAGCAGCGGCCGGTAGATCACCAGCAGCACCGCCAGCACGATGACGGACGTCCAGATCAGCAGCGACAGCCCCGCCGAGTCCACGCTGACCACCTGGCCGACCAGCAGCGAGAACTTGTTGGTGGTGCGCTCGGGGTTGAGCCAGATGAACAGCACCGACAGGCCGAGCCCGAACGAGAGCACCGCGCCGATCACCGAGTCGCGTTCGCGGGCGCGGGTGCCCAGCAGACCGAACATGATCGCGGCCACCACGGCGCCGCCGATCGCGCCGATGCCGACGCTGATGCCGAACAGCAGGCCGAACGACGCGCCGGCCATCGACAACTCGCTGGTCCCGTGCACGGCGAACGACATCTGCCGGCTGACGATCAGCGGGCCGGTGGCGCCGGCGACCAGTCCGATCACGGCGGCGGCGATCAGCGCGTTCTGCACGAAGCCGAGCTGTAGCAGTTCGCCGGTCGTGTGGAAGTCCAGCAACTGGGTCCACAGCTGTTCGAGTTTGTCGTTCACCGGGAGACCTCATGATCGTGGGTGTGGCCGATGTCGTGACCGGCGCAGGCGGCTTCGTCGACCTCGGCGGTGCGGGCCTCGTCGATGCCGTCGCCGGACCCGACGACGACCAGACGCCCACGCACCCGCAGCACGTCGACCTCGGTCCGGTACAACTCGGAAAGCACCTCGGAGGTCATCACCTCGTCGGGTGTGCCGATCCGGAACCGACCGTCGACCAGGTACAGCACCCGGTCGACCATGGGCAGGATCGGGTTGATCTCGTGGGTGACGAACAGGACGGCGGTGTCGGCGGACCGGCGGCGCTCGTCGATCAGCCGGGCGACCCGCTGCTGATTGGCCATGTCCAGGCTCAGCAGCGGCTCGTCACAGAGCAGCACCGCGGGGTCGCCGGCGAGGGCCTGCGCCACTCGCAGGCGTTGCTGCTCGCCGCCGGAGAGCAGGCCGACAGGGGCGTCGGCATAGCGTTCGGCGCCGACCGCTTTGACTGCCGCATCCACCGCCGCGCGGCGGCGGCGCCGGCCGGCGAGCCCCGGCCCCCAGCGGTGCCCGTCGACCCCGAGGCCGACCAGATCGCGACCGCGCATCGTGATCCCGGCCTCGAGGGTCTTCTGCTGTGGGATGTAGCCGACCCTCGGGTTGCCGGTGCGCGCGGGCGAGCCGGCGACCGTCACGGTGCCCGAGGACAGCGACTGCACGCCGAGCAGGACCTTGAGCAGGCTGGTCTTGCCGGCGCCGTTGGGGCCGAGCACCGCGAGGAACTCGCCGGGGCGCACGTTCACCGTCAGGCCGGACCACAGGGTGCGCGGCCCGTACGACAGGGTCGCGTCGGCCAGCGCGATCGCGGGGCCGGCCGGGACGGCGGGCGTACGGTCCGTCACAGCGCGCCGACGGCCTTGCCGAGTGCGGTCAGTTCGCCGGTCACCCACTGCGTGTAGTCGACGTCGGCGGGCATCGACTCGGTCACGTCGACGACCGGGATCGAGGCGTCGTGCGCCCGCTGCAGGACCGCCTTCGTGGTCGGATCCTGGGTCTGCGTGTTGTAGACCAGCGCAGACGCCTGCTTCGACCCGAGCAGGCGGCCGATCTCGGCGACCGCGGCGGGGGAGGGGTCGGTGCCCTGCTCGACCGCCTCGGTGAACTCCTGCGGGGCGATGTCGACCAGGCCCGACTGCGCGAGCAGATAGTGCAGCACCGGTTCGGTCTCGATCACCTTGGTGCCGCGCCGCTGCTCGTCGATGCGTGCGGCGAGGTCTGCCACCGACTGCAACCGGCCGCGCAGCGCGTCGGCGTTGGCGTGGAAGGTCGCGGCGCCGGCCGGGTCGATCGCGGCGAGGTCGTCGGCGATGGTGCGGGCGACGGCGTCGACGGTGGCCGGGTCGTACCAGACGTGCTCGTTCGGGTCGGACTGCGTGCGGGTGCTGCCCAACGCGCCGGTCACCGGCAGCGCGTAGGCGTCGACCGTGCGCTTGCCGCTGCCGACGGACTCGACGATGTCCGAGGCGAACTTGTCGTAGCCGCCGCCGTTGTAGATGACCAGGTCGGCCTTGGCGACCTTGGCCGCGTCCGACGGGGTGGTCTGGTAGTCGTGGGGGTCCGTGCCGGGGTCGCCGATCAGCGTGGTGACGTCCACCGCGTCGCCGCCGATGGTCTTCGCGATGCCGCCCCACACGTTGGTCGACGCAACCACCTGCGGTCGGCCGTCGTGACCGGACGAAGTTCCCGGCGAAGTGCACGCGGCGAGCGTCAACGCCCCGGCGGTGAGGGTGGCGGCGATCAGTGCGCCGCGGCGCCGTCGGAGCGCCCGTCGACGACGGGGGAAGGTCGGCACGGCGCGGCTCCTCGGCGATCAGATAATAGAAACGATTGTCATTAGCAGAGTAGCATCCGACCTCGCTGTGGGCTGCCGCCGCGGCACCGACTACGGTCCGGGTTATGTCGCGCTCACGCCATCCTCGCCGCCGCAATGCGACGCTCGCGTCGCTGGCCGCCGAGTTGAAGGTCTCGCGCACGACCGTTTCCAATGCCTACAACCGTCCGGATCAGCTCTCGCCGGAACTGCGCGCGCGTGTGCTGGCGACCGCGAAGCGCATGGGGTACCCCGGTCCGGATCCGGTTGCCCGTTCGCTGCGCACCCGCAAGGCCGGCGCGGTGGGGCTGTTGCTCACCGAGGCGCTCAACTACTCGTTCCGGGACCCCGCCGCGGTCGACTTCCTCGCCGGTCTCGCCGAGTCCTGCGACGACGCCGGGCAGGGGCTGCTGATGGTGCCGGCCGGCCCGGGGCGCGATGTGGCCGAGGCCGCCGCGGTGGTCCAGCAGGCCGGGGTGGACGGGTTCGTGGTCTATTCGGTCGCCGACGACGACCCGTACTTCCGGGCCGTGTTCGACCGCAACCTGCCGATGGTGGTGTGCGACCAGCCGCTGGAGGTGCCCGGCGCCTCGCGGGTGGGGATCGACGACCGCGGGGCGATGCGCCGGGTGGCCGAGCACGTCATCGGCCTGGGCCACCGGTACATCGGGGTCCTGTGCATGCGACTCGGCCGCGCCCGCGCCGACGGTGTGGTCGCGCCGGAACGGCTGCGGTCGCCGCACTTCCACGTGCAGAGCGAGCGGATCGCCGGGGTGTCCGACGCGATGGCCGCGGCCGGGCTCGATCCGTCGGCGCTGACCGTCGTCGAACGCTTCGACCACCTGGTGCAGTCCGGGGCCTCCGCCGCCGCGGAGGCGCTCGCGGTCGATCCGCGGATCACCGCGCTGATCTGCACGACCGACGTGCTCGCCCTGGGCGCCTGCGAGCATGCGAAGTCCGCCGGACTGGACGTCCCGGGGCGACTGAGCGTGACCGGGTTCGACGGCGTCGAACGCGCGCTGCGTGAGGGGTTGACGACGGTGCGGCAATCAGCGGAACTGAAGGGCCGGCGCGCCGGTGCGCTGCTGCTCTCGCCGGGCGACGACGGGCCGGTCACCGAGATTCTCGACACCGAACTGCTGGTCGGCCGGACCACGGGCCCGGCGCCGTCCTGACCAGATCGGTCCCGTGCCCGGACCGGCGCGGACCGAGAGCTTTCAGCCCGCCGCCGACAGCAGCTGTGCGCAGCGCAGCAGGCCCAGGTGGCTGTACGCCTGCGGGTGGTTGCCGAGCGAGCGCTCGGCCACCGGGTCGTACTCCTCGGCGAGTAGCCCGGTCGGTCCCGCGGCGTGCACGAGCTGGTCGAACAGCGCGTCGGCCTGAGAGCGTTGGCCGGTCAGCAGGTAGGCCTCGACCAACCACGCGGCGCACAGGTGGAACCCGCCCTCGCCGCCGGGCAGCCCGTCGTCGTGGTGATAGCGGTACACGGTCGACCCGCTGCGCAGCACCGCCTCGGTCGCGGTGACCGTGGCGGCGAACCGTTCGTCGGCGGGGTCGATCAGTCCGGACAGCCCGATGTGCAGCGTCGCCGCGTCCAGGTCGACGCCGTCGTACGCGGCGGTGAACGAGTGCGCCTCTTCGCTCCAGCCCCGCTCGAGCACCTCGGCGGCGATCTCGTCGCGCAGCGCCGACCACCCCGGCTCGACCTCGCGGCCGAACTTCGTGGCCAGCGTGATCGCGCGGTCGACCGTCAGCCAGCACATCACCTTGGAGTACACGTGGTGACGCGGCGCCCCGCGGATCTCCCAGATGCCGTTGTCCGGTTCGGACCAGCGCTGCTCGACCGCGCTGGCCATCGCCAGCACCATGCCCCAGTCCTGGTCGGTCAGCGGGTCGGCGCTGCCGGCCTCCTCGCGCGCGTGCGACAGCGAGCACACCAGGTCGACGACCGGACCGAACACGTCCAGCTGGACCTGCTGGTTGGCCGCGTTGCCGACGCGCACCGGCCGCGACCCCGCATAGCCGGGCAGCGAGTCGATCACGGCCTCGGGCGGCAGGCCGCCGCCCTGGAGTGTGTACAGCGGGTGCAGGCGCTCGGGTCCGGGCAGCGTCTCGAGCACCCCGTGCAGCCAGGTCAGGTAGCCCTCGGCCTCCTCGAGCGAACCGACGGACACCAGCGCGGATGCGGTCAGCGCGGCGTCGCGCAGCCAGCAGTAGCGGTAGTCCCAGTTGCGCACCCCGCCGATGTCCTCGGGCAGTGAGGTGGTCGCGGCGGCAAGGATCGCACCGGTGTCGTTGTGGACCAGCCCACGCAGGGTCAGCGCCGACCGCTTCATCAGCGAGGGCTTGAGCGGCGGCAGGGTCAGGCCGTCGACCCAGTCGCGCCAATGGCTCTCCGAGGCCGCGCGGCGCGCCTCTTCCGGCAGGGCGCAGGGGGCCGTGTCGTCAGTGCCGCACCGCATTTCGAGCACGATCGGGCCGCCGGTCGGATCCAGGACGGCATGCGCGGTCTGCTGGACGCCGTCGCTGACGATCTCCCACTGCACACCGGGGGAGCGCAGCACCATGGGGTCGTTGGTGCCGAAGACCAGCAGGCCCTCGTCGTCCGGGAGCAGTTGCACCTGCACCTGACCGAACTCCGGACGCGGGGCGAACGTGGCGATCGCCTTGGCGCTGCCGCTGACCACCCGGGTGAGGTCGGTGCGCCCCGACTCGACGTCGTGCGGGAGATAGTCGGTGACCAGCAGGCTGGCCCAGCGGGTCTCGACCGTCATCGTGCCGTCGACATACTTCTGGCTCAACGGGAGCCCGGTGCGCTGCGGTTCGATGCTGAAATGGCCGGCGTCGTTGCCGCCGAGGAGGTGCGCGAAGATCGCCGCCGAGTCCGGTTCGGGATGGCACAGCCAGGTCAGCGTGGCGTCCGGGGTGACCAGGGCGACCGCGTTCGGGCTCGCGAGCATCGTCAACCGCTCAATGGGTGTGGCGCTGGCGCCCAGCAGCCAGGTGCGCCGCTCCTCGACGAGGAAGGCCAGTGCCGCGGCGACGTCGTCGGGGGTGTCCACCCGGTACTCGGCACGGGAGGGACCCTCGCCGACCTTGATGCCCAGGTCTGGTCCGTGCAGTCGGCGGAACGCCTTCTCGTCGGTCACGTCGTCGCCGATGAAGACGGCGGCCGAGGCGCCCTCCTGGTGGCGCAGGATGTCGAGCGCCCGGCCCTTGTCGGTGCTCACCACCGCCAGTTCGATGACGGCCTTGCCCTCGGTGACCTGCACCCCCGGCCAGGTCGCGGCGCCGACGCGGACCTTGTCGAGTGCGGCGTCGGCGGTCTCCTGGCCCGAATTGCGCACGTGCAGCGCGACACTCGCGGGCTTGGTCTCGATGGTCACGCCCGGGCTCTGGTCCGCGATCACGCCCAGTTCGGCGGTGATCTGCTCGAGCAGTTCCCTGGCGGCGCTGTCGATCTCGTGCACGAAGCCGATGTCGAACTCCGAGCCGTGACTGCCGACGAGATGGACCTCTGCGGGCAGCCGTGAGAGCGTCGCCAGATCGCGCAGGGCGCGACCGGAGATGACGGCCGCGGTGGTGCCGGGCAGCGAGGCCAGGGAGCGCAGCGCGCGGACGGACTCGGGATGCGGGTGCGCGTCGCTGGGATTGGACACGATGGACGCGACGGTGCCGTCGTAGTCCGACGCGACCAGCAATCTCGGGGTCTTGGCGACGGCCGCCAGGGCCCTTCGGAGTTCGACTGGCAGGTCTTGAACTGTCACGTGGTCAGAACCTCTGCGGATCGCTGGTCGGCGGGTGTGCGTCCTGCGCAGGGTCGACGGGGGCTTTCCGTGGCGGCCCGTGCATTACCCGCAGTCTACGGGCAACGCGCGGCCGTCATGATGCGGACCGAGGTCGTCGGTGTCGGGTGACCCGGTGGTGCCGGCAGCGGTCAGGGCTTGTCGGCGTTCTCGCCCAGCAGCAGTTGGATGGTGAGCTCGAGCCGCTTGGCGACGTCGGAGGCCGAGGCCCGGCGGGTGAGCCACGCGACCAGGTTCGACATCCACACGTCGCTGATCACGCGGGCGACGTTGAGCTGGTCCTCGGTGGGCTCGGTGTCGGGTGTGATGGCCTTGGCGAAGATACGGTCGATCAGCGTGCCGACGGTGGCGACCTCGGCGGCCGCGGACGCGTCCGCGAACATGAAGGCGCGGGTCATCGCCTCGGTGAGCAGGGGGTCGCGCTGCATCGTCTGGGTGATCTGGTTGAGCATCAGCTCGAGTCGCTCGTTGACGGTCAGGCCCGTCGGCAGACGACGATCCGTCTTGGACTCGATGCGCTCGAACTCGCGAGCGAGCGCAGAGACCAGCAGGTGCACCTTCGACGGGAAATACCGGTAGAGCGTGCCCACGGCGACATCGGCCCGTTCGGCCACCGCCCGCATCTGGACGGCGTCGTAGCCGCCCTTGGATGCCAGCGCGAGGGTGGCGTCGAGGATGCGCTTGCGACGGTCGCGCTGCGCGGCCGAACTCAGTTCGTCGTCGCTGAGCGTCGCGGTGGCGCCGTTGTTCCTCGCCTTCGGTCGGGGAGTCGATGTCATCGAGTTGGTCCTTGTTGTCGGGTGCGCCGGGAAGCCTAGTTGCAGGCACCGCCCCCGGAGTGGGATTTTTGTGTGAACGTGTTGCAATTCACCCGGCCCCGCGCCAGGTCGATGCCGTGACCTTGACGCGGCACCAGGTTCCATATTAGAACACGTTCTAAGGCGTTGTGAATGCCTTTTGTCCGTACCGCCGAGGAGTTCTTGTGACCATTGCGACCACCGACGAACAGCGCGCGGTGCAGGAATCGATCCGGGCGTGGGCCCGCTCGGCCGAACCGAGTGTGACGGTGCGCGCGGCGGAGACCGACGCGCAGGCGTGGCGGGCGCTGTGGCCCGCGCTGGCCGAACTCGGACTGTTCGCGGTCGCGCTCCCCGAGGATCTCGGCGGCGTCGGCGCCACCGTGGTCGATCTGGCGGCGATGCTCGAGCAAGCCGCGACCGAACTTGCGCCCGGTCCGGTGCTGCCGACGGCGGTCGCCGGGCTGGCGCTCGCCGCGGCCGGCGGGGGCGTGGCCGAGGAGTTGTGTCCGCGGGTGGCGGAAGGCGCGCTGACCTTCGGCGTGTCGTCGGCCCCGGAACCGGTGCAGGCGGACTCCGCTGCGGACGGCGCGCGGACGTTGAACGGCCGCACCGGGCTGGTGCTCGGCGCGGACTCCGCCGGGGCGCTGCTGCTCGAGATCGCCGACACCGACGGGTCGGTCTGGGTGGTCCTGGACCCCGCGGCCGAGGGGGTGCAGGTCGAGAAGGTGACGTCCGTCGACTTCGGTGTCCCGCTGGCGCGGGTCGAGCTCACCGACGTACGGGTGAGCCCGGACCGGGTGCTCACCGGGCTGCGCGACGGGCTGGTCGCCGACCTGCTGGCGACGCTCGCCGCCGCCGAGGCGGCCGGGGTGGCCGGGTGGTGCCTGACCACTGCGGTCGAGTACGCGAAGATCCGTGAGCAGTTCGGCAAGCCGATCGGTTCCTTCCAGGCCATCAAGCACCTGTGCGCCGAGATGCTGTGCCGCACCGAGCAGATCCGCGCGGTCGCGTGGGACGCCGCGGTCGCCGCCGAGTCCGGCGACGAGCTGCCGATCGCCGCCGCGGTCGCCGCGTCCGTCGCACTCGATGCCGCCGTCGACACCGCCAAGGACTGCATCCAGGTCCTCGGTGGCATCGGCTTCACCTGGGAGCACGAGGCCCACTTCTATCTGCGCCGGGTGCTCTCGCTGCGGCAGCTGCTCGGCGGCGGCGCCGCGTGGCGGGCTCGCGTCGCCGAGCTGACCCGCGCCGGAGCGCGCCGGCACCTCACCGTCGACCTCGGTGACCTCGAAGCACAGCGGGAGACCGTGCGGGCCGAGGTCGAGGCGATCTCCGCACTGCCGGAGGCCGAGCGCCGCGTGGCGTTCGCCGAGTCCGGGTACCTGGCCCCGCACTGGCCCGCGCCGTACGGGAAGTCCGCGAAGGCCGCCGAGCAGATCCTCATCGGCGAGGAACTGGTTCACGCCGAGCTCGAGACGCCGAACCTGGTGATCGGCTGGTGGGCGGTGCCGACCATCCTCGAGCACGGCACCGCCGAGCAGATCGAGCGGTTCGCCATGCCGACGCTGCGCGGCGAACTGGTGTGGTGCCAGCTGTTCTCCGAGCCGGGCGCCGGTTCCGACCTCGCCTCGCTGCGTACCACCGCCGAGAAGGTCGACGGCGGTTGGATCCTCAACGGTCAGAAGGTGTGGACGTCGCTCGCCCGTGAGGCGGACTGGGCGATCTGCCTGGCGCGTACGGACAAGGACGTGCCGAAGCATAAGGGCATCACCTACTTCGTCGTGGACATGCAGTCCGCGGGCATCCGCATCTCGCCGCTGCGGGAGATCACCGGCGACGCCCTGTTCAACGAGGTGTTCCTCGACGGCGTGTTCGTCCCCGACGAGTGCGTCGTCGGGCAGGTCAACGGCGGCTGGAAGTTGGCCCGCACCACGCTCGCCAACGAGCGGGTGGCGATGAGCGGCGGATCCTCGCTGGGCAAGGCGATGGAGGAGCTGCTCGAGTTGTCCGGCCGCGGCGGCACCGATCCGGTCACCGAGGAGCGGATCGGCTTCCTCATCGGGGAGGCGCTGGTCGGTTCGCTGCTAGAACACCGCACCACGCTGCGTCAGCTCGACGGCCAGGATCCGGGTCCGGCCTCGAGCGTGCGCAAGCTCGTCGGGGTGCGGCACCGGCAGGCGGTGGCCGAGTTCGCGCTCGGCTGCGCGGGAGCCGAGGGCGCGGTAGAGGGGCCGCTGTCGCGCGAGTTCCTCAACACACGGTGCCTGAGCATCGCCGGCGGCACCGAGCAGATCCTGCTGACCGTCGCCGCCGAGCACCTGCTCGGGCTCCCCCGCGGCTGACCGCTACCGAACAGCGGGAGTGCGATGTGCCCCGCGGCGCAGCCGGTGTTTCAATGCGATGAACGCCAACTACGTGCACAGATACTGATACTGCTCGACGTATCTCGATAGGACGGTTCTCAGGTGGACTTCACTTTTGGCAGTGAGCAGCAGGCGGTGGCCGAGGTGGCCGCCACCGTGCTGCAGACGGCGGCGAGCGCCGAGGCGCTCGCGGCCATGGACAGGAAAGCGCCCGTGTGGGACGCCACGCTGTGGAAGCGGCTGGCCGACGAGGGCGTGCTCTCGCTGCCCCTGCCGGAGTCGCTCGGCGGCGACGACCTGGGGATCGGCGAGATCGGCGTGCTGCTGGGCCAGGTCGGCCGGCATGCGGCGCAGGTTCCGGTGCTCGAGACCCTCGGCTTCGGCGTGCTGCCGCTGCTGGCACTCGGCGGCGACGCGAAGCGGTTCCTCGCCGGCGTCCCCGGCGGCGCGATCCTCACGGCGGCGCTGAGCGAGCCCGGCGCGCCGCTGCCCGCCACCCCCGCGACGACCGCCACTGCGGACGGTGACGGCTACGTCGTCAGCGGTCGCAAGGTCGGTGTCCGGTACGCCGAGCAGGCGGCGTTCGTGTTGGTGCCCACGTCCGCGGGTGTGGCCGTGGTGGCGCCCGACGCCGACGGTGTCACGCTGACCCGCACGTTCACCGCCTCGCTGGCCCCCGAGTACACGATGGTGCTCGAGAACGTCCGCGTCGACGCGGGTGCGCTGCTCACCGCCGTGCCGGTCGCGCAGGTCTACCGGATCGCGCTCGCCGCGGTCGCCGCGCAGGCGGCGGGGCTGGGCACCGGGATGACCGACCTCACCGCGAAGTACGTGAGCGGCCGTGAGCAGTTCGGCAAGCCGATCGCGGTCTTCCAGGCCGTCTCGCAGCAGCTCGCCGACTCCTACGTCACCGCCCGCACGCTCGAGCTGGCCGCCAGGTCGGCCTGCTGGCGCCTGTCCGAGGGGCTCGACGCCGCCGAGGACACCTCGGTGGCCGCCTACTGGATGGCCGAGCGGTTGCCGGTGTCGATGCAGCAGTGCAGCCACATGCACGGCGGCATGGGTGCCGATGTGACCTACCCGGCCCACCTGTACTACGAGCAGACCAAGGATCTCGTCCGCCTCGTCGGCGGCCCGTCCTCCCGTCTGTCCATCCTCGGCGCACTCAGCGCCCGCGACCTCGGTGTGGAGGCAGCATGCTCATCGATCTGACCCCCGAGCAGAAGAAGCTCCAGGCGGAACTGCGCGACTACTTCGCCGGCCTGATCTCGCCCGACGAGGCCGAGGCCATGCTCACCGACCGGCACGGCCCCGAGTACCACGAGGTCATCCGGCGGATGGGCCGCGACGGCTGGCTCGGTGTGGGCTGGCCGAAGGAGTTCGGCGGCAAGGGCTTCGGTGAGATCGAACAGCAGATCTTCACCAACGAGGCCGTGCGCGCCGACGTGCCGCTGCCGTCGGTGACCCTGCAGACCGTCGGCCCGACCCTGCAGGTGTACGGCACCGAGGAGCAGAAGCAGAAGTTCCTGCCCTCGATCCTGTCCGGCGAGGTGCACTTCGCGATCGGCTACACCGAGCCCGAAGCCGGCACCGACCTCGCGTCGCTGCGTACCACCGCCGTCCGCGACGGAGATCACTACGTCGTCAACGGCCAGAAGTACTTCACCACCGGTGGTCACGCGGCCGACTACATCTGGCTGGCCGTGCGCACCGGCACCACCGAGGACCGCCACCGCGGAATCTCGATCCTCATCGTGGACACCAAGGACCCGGGCTTCTCGTGGACCCCGGTGATCACCGCCGACGGTGCGCACCACGTCAACGCCACCTACTACGAGAACGTGCGCGTGCCGGTCGAGATGCTCGTCGGCGAGGAGAACAAGGGCTGGCGCCTGATCACCACCCAGCTCAACCACGAGCGCGTCATGCTCGGCCCGTGCGGCCGGGTCGGCGGGCTCTACGACCACGTCAGCGAATGGGCCAAGCGCCCCGGTCCCGACGGCAACCCGCTGTTGACCCAGCCCGACGTGCAGCGCGCGCTCGGTGAGATCCGTGCGATCTACCGGCTCAACGAGTTGCTCAACTGGCAGGTCGCCTCGCAGACCGGTGCGCTCGACATGGCCGACGCGTCGGCCACCAAGGTGTTCTCCACCGAGCAGATCCAGCGGATGGGTCGGCTGGCGGAGGAAGTCGTCGGCCGCTGGGGCGACCCGGCCGATCCCGAGACCGGGCACTTGCTGCGGTGGCTGGACGCGCAGACCAAGCGCAACCTCGTGATCACCTTCGGCGGCGGAGTCAACGAGGTCATGCGTGACCTCATTTCCACCGCCGGCCTGGGACTGCCGAAGGTGTCGCGCCGGTGACCGGGAACAAGCAGATGAGCGATCAGGACATCCTCGACGCCGCGCAGCGTGTGCGTGACGACGGCGGCAGTGCGCGCCGCAGCGGCCGCGATCCGATCAACCAGCCGATGGTCAACAACTGGGTCGAGGCGATCGGTGATCGCAACCCGATCTATGTCGACGAGGCGGCCGCGAAGGCGGCGGGTCACGCCGGCGTCGTCGCCCCGCCGGCGATGGCGCAGGTGTGGACGATGCGCGGGCTCGGCGCGGTGCGCGAGGCCGACGATCCGCTGGGCCGCATGACCGACCTGCTCAACGAGGCGGGCTTCACCTCGGTGGTGGCGACCAACTGCAACCAGACATACCACCGCTACCTGAGTCCGGGCGACGAGGTGACCATCGAGTCGGTGCTCGAGGACGTCGTCGGCCCGAAGAAGACGGGTCTGGGCGAAGGCTGGTTCTTCACCACCCGCAACTTCTGGCGGGACGCCGACGGCGAGGTCGTCGCGGAGATGGAATTCCGCATCCTCAAGTTCCGCCCGCCTGTGGCCGAGACGAAGTCGGAGCCGGCGCAGCTCACCGAGGCGCGCGCCGCCAGCGGCGCCCCCGTCGACGACCTCGACGGCAGCAAGCTCATGCGTCCGCAGGCCTCGCGCGACACCCAGTTCTTCTGGGACGGCGTGGCCGCGCACGAGTTGCGCCTCCAGAAACTCGAGGACGGCACGCTGCAGCATCCGCCGGTCCCCGCGCTGTGGAAGACCAAGGACGAGACGACGGACTATGTCGTCGCCTGCGGCCGCGGCACGGTGTACAGCTTCATCGTCCACCACGCCCCGAAGGTGCCGGGCCGGCAACTGCCGTTCGTCATCGCACTGGTCGAGCTGGAGGAGGGCGTGCGGATGCTTGGTGAGCTGCGCGGCGTCGACCCCGACAGCGTCGAGATCGGGCAGCCGGTCACCGTGGACTTCCTCGATTTCCCGGCCGATCCGGACAACGAGGCCAAGGGCCCGTGGACCCTGTACGCCTGGCGCCCCGCCGACCATGCCGAGGAGACGCGATGAGCAACAGCACGACCGGCGCCGCAGTTGTGGTGCCGCCCGCCGAACCCCCCGTCGTCGCGGTCGGGGACGCCCTGCCCTCCCTGACGATCGAGGGCACGCCCACGTTCATCGTCTCCGCGGCGCTTGCCACGCGCGACTTCGAGGACGTGCACCACGATCGTGACCGTGCCCAGCAGCGCGGGTCGAAGGACATGTTCGTCAACATCCTCACCGACACCGGCCTGGTCCAGCGTTACGTGACCGACTGGGCTGGGCAGAAGGCCGTGATCCGGTCGATCTCGCTGCGACTGGGCGTGCCGTGGTACGCGTACGACACGCTGACGATGGCAGGCAGCGTCGAGTCGATCGTCGACGGATTGGTGACGCTCGCCGTCACGGGCACCGATTCGCTCGGCAAACACATCACCTCCACGGTCACCCTGGTCATGGACGGGACGATCGCAAAGGAGGCCGACGCATGAGCGGACTGTCAGGACAGGCGGCGATCGTCGGCATCGGTGCCACCGACTTCAGCAAGGATTCCGGGCGTAGCGAACTCAGGTTGGCGGCCGAGGCCGTGAAGGCAGCCGTCGCGGACGCCGGCCTCCAGCCGTCGGATGTGGACGGCCTCGTGTCGTTCACGATGGACACGAACATCGAGATCGCCGTCGCGCGCGCGCTCGACATCCCGGAGCTGAAGTACTTCACCCGAATCCACTACGGCGGCGGCGCGGCCTGCGCGACCGTGCAGCAGGCCGCCATTGCGGTGGCGACCGGTGTCGCGGACGTGGTGGTCGCCTACCGGGCGTTCAACGAGCGTTCCGGCAAGCGGTTCGGCCAGGTCGACTCGGGCCTTGCGGCCCGGGTGGACTCATCCGGCACCGACTACGCGTTCTCCTACCCGCACGGGTTGAGCACGCCGGCCGGGTCGGTGGCGATGATGGCACGCCGGTACATGCACCAGTTCGGTGCCACCAGCGAGGACTTCGGCCGCATCGCCGTCGCCGACCGCAAGCATGCCGCGACCAACCCGAACGCGTTCTTCTACGGCAAGCCGATCACGCTCGAGGACCACCAGGCCTCGCGCATGATCGCCGACCCGCTGCACCTGCTCGACTGCTGTCAGGAGTCGGATGGCGGTATCGCGATCGTGATCACCTCGGCCGAGCGCGCGAAGGACCTGCAGCAGAAGCCGGTGAACATCCTGGGTGCGGCGCAGGGCAGCGCGCGAGACCAGTACACGATGATGAGCTACTACCGTCCCGACCTCGCCTGCATTCCCGAGATGGGTCTCGTGGGCAACCAGCTCTGGGCTCAGTCCGGGCTCCGCCCGCAGGACATGGACATGGCGGTCCTCTACGACCACTTCACCCCGTATGTGCTGATGCAGCTCGAGGATCTCGGGTTCTGCGGGCGGGGAGAGGCGAAGGACTTCGTCCGTGAGCCCGGCGCCCTCGAGGTCGGCGGCAAGCTGCCGCTGAACACCCATGGTGGACAGCTGGGCGAGGCCTACATCCACGGGATGAACGGCATCGCCGAGGGCGTTCGGCAGATCCGCGGCACCTCGGTGAACCAGGTACCAGGCGCCGAGCACGTGCTCGTCACCGCCGGCACCGGCGTTCCGACGTCGGGTCTCGTCCTGGCCGGCTGACAACCACAGACAGGGAAGGGGCCGTCGCATCGTTTGATGCGACGGCCCCTTCTTTTTGCCATTGATGGCCCGACGAACCGCTCAAACCCGGACATCTGCCCCTCCGCGCCCCTACCGATGGTCCCCGGCGACATCAAAGTGAACGAAAAACCGTCTCTGACCAGGCGATTTGGTATTGCGTTCGGATTCGCGTAACTTAATCCAGGTCAGAGCGACACGGACACCGACCCGGAGCCCGCAAGGCCCCGGGGAACGAGGTTGGACGAAGAAAGTCTGATACGCTAATCTAGCAGCACCCCGGAGAGATCGAGATTGTTTCTCGGTGTTGATGGTGTGTGCGTGTTCTTTGAGAACTCAACAGTGTGCCGATGAAAGTCAGTGCCAAATTTTTTTGGTGCATCCCGCATCGTTTGGATGTGGGTGTTGCTGATCGTTTCACACCCCCGTGTGGGATGGTCAGTGTTTTTGCTAGTTTGAGTTTTTTTTGCTAGTGATTTGACTCGATGTCTTTGACTGATTGCCGGTTTTGCCGGCCAATCGAGAGTCTTCAACGGAGAGTTTGATCCTGGCTCAGGACGAACGCTGGCGGCGTGCTTAACACA
>NZ_JAAIVF010000019.1 GCF_029589495.1 Speluncibacter jeojiensis | reverse complement strand
GGCAGGCGCAACGTCCGCCACGACGGCGCAGGGCCGACGTCGATCAGCGATGCCCGTCCCATCGGCTGGTACGCGCCACTGGTCTCGCTGCCGTATTCGATCTGCAAATTCGTATCGGTTACCTGGCCGGCCGCCGCCACCGCGAGCAGCGGCGCGCTGCCGCTACGGGCAGGCAGCCGGTACCACGTGGAGACGGCCTTCGCGGGGGCCATGTCTCCGGTCTGATAGCTGCCCAGCACGGGGGTCGTGGCGGGGTCGAGCCCGAACGGCAACACCATGTGCGAACCGTTGACACCTGCCGTGGCCCGCGTACCGCCGCCGGTGCCGGCACTGTTGCCCGCAGACTTCGAGCCGGGATTGCCAATGAGGTCCTCGCTGGCTTGCTGGGTGGAGGACAGGTCGGTGGGCAATCCGTCCGGGGTGAAGTTCACCCGCGTCACCGCACCGAGCGGATCCGGCCCCGGGGCGATGGGCTGCAACATGCCGGCATTCGGGTCGGCTTCGACCAACACATCATCGGCGAGGTTGCACGGATGACCGGCCATCGCCCGCGTGTTGGCCAGCCCGACCGAGTAGGCCGGGTACTGATTGACCACCCCGGCGGCCAGTGAGGCAACCTGGAACACGACGAGCAACGCGACCGCCAGGGTCAGCGGTGCACCGACGAGCGCCACCACACGAGACGAGCTTGTCGGTGTGTCCGCCGACCGGGGTCGGACATACGGTTCGCGGCAGTGGAACCACAACGCGGCCACCAGCGCTGCGGCTGCAAGAACGAGGAACACCGTGGCGAGCTTGATCCCGAACAGTTCGGGCGCCTTACCGCCCCACGGGATCCCGAAGCTGGAGACGTACCACCAGGCATTCTTGGATTCGAAACTGACCGCGAGCACGAACAGCACCGCGGCGGCGAACAGGGTGCGGTTGCGCGGCGACCGCAGCACGCGTGGGCCGACCAGTACGGCGGTCAGGCCGGCGAGGGCGGCTGCGATGCCCGCATACACGCCGAAGTGGTGGGTCCACTTGGTCGGGTTGAACATCATGAACACCAGCGACAGGGCGGTGGTGCCGACGATGCGGCGCGCCGGTCCCACCGCGACCACTCCGAGGTGGACCCGGCGA
>NZ_JAAIVF010000018.1 GCF_029589495.1 Speluncibacter jeojiensis | reverse complement strand
CGTGTGCGCCCGCAACGCCAACCGCTCAAACCAATCCCGATGCGCCCGCCGCACCCCCAACTCGCCACCACCACCACGGAGGCGTTCACGCCCATACTCACGCAACGTCTCGAGCATCCGATACCGGATCGCGCCACCGATGTCCTCACGGATCAGGATCGACTTGTCCACCAACGACGACACCAGATCCAACACATCACCGGGCCCATGCCCGTCGCCGCAGATCTGCTCCGCCGCCTCGAGTTCGAAACCCCCCGCGAACACCGACAACCGCGCCCACAACTCCCGCTCGCGCACCGAGAGCAGGTCATAACTCCAATCAACACACTGACGCAACGTCTGCTGCCGCGACGGCGCCCCCCGACTACCCCGCGTAAGCAACCGATACCGATCCGTGAGCCGCTCGAGGATCTGCTCAACCGACATCGCCCGCAACCGCGCCGCAGTCAACTCGATCGGCAACGGCAACCCCTCGAGCCGCTGACAAATCGTCGCCACCGTGCCCTTACTCGCCTCGGTCAACTCGAAACCCGGCACCGCCGAACGCGCCCGCTCGACAAACAACCCCACCGCATCACACCGCAACATCGCCCGCACACTCGACGACACCGCCGGATCCGGCACCGACAACGGCGGCACCGCCACCACCGTCTCCCCACCGATCCCCAACGGCTCACGACTGGTCGCCAAAACCCGCAACCGCGGCGCCGACTTGAGCAACACCTCCGCCAACCCCGCCGCCGCGTCGATCACATGCTCACAATTGTCCAACACCAACAACAGATTCCGCGACCCCACGAAATCGACCAACAACTCCATCGGCGACTGCGCCGCCTGACCCCGCAACCGCAACGCCGACGCCACCGCCTCGGGCACCAACTCCGGCTCACGAACCTTGCCGAGCTCGACCATCCACACCCCGTCGTCGAACGCCCGACCCACCTCCTGGGCCACATGCACCGACAACCGGGTCTTACCGACCCCACCGATCCCCGTCAACGTCACCAACCGCGAACCCGACAACAACCCCCGAACCTCGGACGCCTCACGCCGACGACCCACAAACAACGTCAACTCAGCAGGAAGATTTCCAAGCATGCCCTCAGTGGCAAGCGGCATCGGGCAGCACTCACAATCACGCG
>NZ_JAAIVF010000017.1 GCF_029589495.1 Speluncibacter jeojiensis | reverse complement strand
TTTTTTTGCTAGTGATTTGACTCGATGTCTTTGACTGATTGCCGGTTTTGCCGGCCAATCGAGAGTCTTCAACGGAGAGTTTGATCCTGGCTCAGGACGAACGCTGGCGGCGTGCTTAACACATGCAAGTCGAACGGTAAGGCCCTTTCGGGGGTACACGAGTGGCGAACGGGTGAGTAACACGTGGGTGATCTGCCCTGCACTCTGGGATAAGCCTGGGAAACTGGGTCTAATACCGGATAGGACCTCATGCTTCATGGCGTGGGGTGGAAAGATTTATTGGTGCAGGATGGGCCCGCGGCCTATCAGCTTGTTGGTGGGGTAATGGCCTACCAAGGCGACGACGGGTAGCCGGCCTGAGAGGGCGACCGGCCACACTGGGACTGAGACACGGCCCAGACTCCTACGGGAGGCAGCAGTGGGGAATATTGCACAATGGGCGAAAGCCTGATGCAGCGACGCCGCGTGAGGGATGACGGCCTTCGGGTTGTAAACCTCTTTCAGCATCGACGAAGCGCAAGTGACGGTAGATGCAGAAGAAGCACCGGCCAACTACGTGCCAGCAGCCGCGGTAATACGTAGGGTGCGAGCGTTGTCCGGAATTACTGGGCGTAAAGAGCTCGTAGGCGGTTTGTCGCGTCGTCTGTGAAAACCCACAGCTTAACTGTGGGCCTGCAGGCGATACGGGCAGACTTGAGTACTGCAGGGGAGACTGGAATTCCTGGTGTAGCGGTGAAATGCGCAGATATCAGGAGGAACACCGGTGGCGAAGGCGGGTCTCTGGGCAGTAACTGACGCTGAGGAGCGAAAGCGTGGGTAGCGAACAGGATTAGATACCCTGGTAGTCCACGCCGTAAACGGTGGGTACTAGGTGTGGGTTTCCTTCCACGGGATCCGTGCCGTAGCTAACGCATTAAGTACCCCGCCTGGGGAGTACGGCCGCAAGGCTAAAACTCAAAGGAATTGACGGGGGCCCGCACAAGCGGCGGAGCATGTGGATTAATTCGATGCAACGCGAAGAACCTTACCTGGGTTTGACATACACCGGACGATCGTAGAGATACGGTTTCCCTTGTGGTCGGTGTACAGGTGGTGCATGGCTGTCGTCAGCTCGTGTCGTGAGATGTTGGGTTAAGTCCCGCAACGAGCGCAACCCTTGTCCTGTGTTGCCAGCAAGTAAAGTTGGGGACTCGCAGGAGACTGCCGGGGTCAACTCGGAGGAAGGTGGGGACGACGTCAAGTCATCATGCCCCTTATGTCCAGGGCTTCACACATGCTACAATGGCCGGTACAGAGGGCTGCGATACCGTGAGGTGGAGCGAATCCCTTAAAGCCGGTCTCAGTTCGGATCGGGGTCTGCAACTCGACCCCGTGAAGTCGGAGTCGCTAGTAATCGCAGATCAGCAACGCTGCGGTGAATACGTTCCCGGGCCTTGTACACACCGCCCGTCACGTCATGAAAGTCGGTAACACCCGAAGCCGGTGGCCTAACCCTTGTGGAGGGAGCCGTCGAAGGTGGGATCGGCGATTGGGACGAAGTCGTAACAAGGTAGCCGTACCGGAAGGTGCGGCTGGATCACCTCCTTTCTAAGGAGCAACTCCAGTTCGGTGGCCACGTTGGTGGTCGTTCGGCTGGCAGAGCCCGTTTGTCCCCGCATGTGGGACACGGGTGCTCATGGGTGGAACGCTGACTGGTTCGTTCGCTGTGGGGTTGGTCCTGTGTGGCCGGCCGGCGGATGATATATCGGTGCACTGTTGGGTCCTGAGGGAACACGTGAGTGTTTGTTCAGTGACGATGCCGGATGAGAGTCGCCCGTGTGGGTGGCGGGTAGTTCGGTGTTGTGTGTTGTTTGAGAACTGCACAGTGGACGCGAGCATCTTTGTTGTAAGTGTTTAAGAGCACACGGTGGATGCCTTGGCACCAGGAGCCGATGAAGGACGTAGGAGGCTGCGATAAGCCTCGGGGAGCTGTCAACCGAGCTGAGATCCGAGGGTGTCCGAATGGGGAAACCCAGCCACAGTGATGTGTGGTTACCCGCGCCTGAATATATAGGGCGTGTGGAGGGAACGTGGGGAAGTGAAACATCTCAGTACCCACAGGAAGAGAAAACAACATGTGATTCCGTGAGTAGTGGCGAGCGAAAGCGGATGAGGCTAAACCATATGCATGTGATACCCGGCAGGGGTTGTGTGTGTGGGGTTGTGGGGTCTTCTTTGTCAGTTCTGCCGGACTGGCCGACAGTAAGAAATCATCGTGTTAGTCGAAGTGGTCTGGAACGGCCTGTCGTAGAGGGTGAGAGTCCCGTAGACGAAAACTCGTTGACTGTCGTAGTTGATACCCAAGTAGCAGCGAGCCCGTGAAATTCGCTGTGAATCTGCCGGGACCACCCGGTAAGCCTGAATACTCCCTGGTGACCGATAGCGGACTAGTACCGTGAGGGAAAGGTGAAAAGTACCCCGGGAGGGGAGTGAAATAGTACCTGAAACCGTGTGCTTACAATCCGTCAGAGCCTGCGCATCCTTGTGGTGGTGGGTGATGGCGTGCCTTTTGAAGAATGAGCCTGCGAGTTAGCGGCATGTCGCGAGGTTAACCCGTGTGGGGTAGCCGTAGCGAAAGCGAGTCCGAATAGGGCGAGTCAGTGGCATGTTCTAGACCCGAAGCGGAGTGATCTACCCATGGCCAGGGTGAAGCGACGGTAAGACGTCGTGGAGGCCCGAACCCACTTAGGTTGAAAACTGAGGGGATGAGCTGTGGGTAGGGGTGAAAGGCCAATCAAACTCCGTGATAGCTGGTTCTCCCCGAAATGCATTTAGGTGCAGCGTCGCGTGTTTCACTCTGGAGGTAGAGCTACTGGATGGCCGATGGGCCCCACAAGGTTACTGACGTCAGCCAAACTCCGAATGCCAGAGTGTGAGAGCGCGGCAGTGAGACTGCGGGCGATAAGGTTCGTAGTCGAGAGGGAAACAGCCCAGATCGCCGGCTAAGGCCCCTAAGCGTGTACTAAGTGGAAAAGGATGTGGGGTCGCGAAGACAACCAGGAGGTTGGCTTAGAAGCAGCCACCCTTGAAAGAGTGCGTAATAGCTCACTGGTCAAGTGATCCTGCGCCGACAATGTAGCGGGGCTCAAGTACACCGCCGAAGCCGCGGCATTCACATAAGCCCGCCCATGTCCTACGGGGTGTGGGCCAGGTGTGTGGATGGGTAGGGGAGCGTCGTGCAGCCATGGAAGCGCCGGAGTGATCCAGGTGTGGAGGCTGCACGAGTGAGAATGCAGGCATGAGTAGCGAAAGACGAGTGAGAAACTCGTCCGCCGAATGACCAAGGGTTCCTGGGCCAGGTTAATCCGCCCAGGGTGAGTCGGGACCTAAGGCGAGGCCGACAGGCGTAGTCGATGGACAACGGGTTGATATTCCCGTACCCGTGTGAACGCGCCCCTGGTGAATCAGTGATACTAACCGTCCTGAAGCGTCCTTACTTCCCTTCGGGGAACCTGGATGTGGATGCACGGGACCTGATCTGGTAGTAGCCAAGCGATGGGGTGACGCAGGAAGGTAGTGGGGCCAGTCAGTGGTAATACTGGTGTAAGCCTGTAGGGCGAACGGTAGGCAAATCCGCCGTTCACACAGCCTGAGAGGTGATGCGTAGCCGATTGAGGCGAATTCCATGATCCTATGCTGCCGAGAAAAGCCTCTAGCGAGCTTTCACACGGCCCGTACCCCAAACCGACACAGGTGGTCAGGTAGAGAATACTAAGGCGATCGAGATAACTGTGGTTAAGGAACTCGGCAAAATGCCCCCGTAACTTCGGGAGAAGGGGGACCACGTCTGGTGATCCGATTTACTCGGTGAGCTGGGGGTGGTCGCAGAGACCAGAGAGAAGCGACTGTTTACTAAAAACACAGGTCCGTGCGAAGTCGTAAGACGATGTATACGGACTGACGCCTGCCCGGTGCTGGAAGGTTAAGAGGACCGGTTAGCGCTTCGGCGCGAAGCTGAGAATTTAAGCCCCAGTAAACGGCGGTGGTAACTATAACCATCCTAAGGTAGCGAAATTCCTTGTCGGGTAAGTTCCGACCTGCACGAATGGCGTAACGACTTCTCTGCTGTCTCAACCACAGACTCGGCGAAATTGCATTACGAGTAAAGATGCTCGTTACGCGCGGCAGGACGAAAAGACCCCGGGACCTTCACTATAGCTTGGTATTGGTGTTCGGTTCGGTTTGTGTAGGATAGGTGGGAGACTGTGAAGCGGGCACGCCAGTGTTCGTGGAGTCGTTGTTGAAATACCACTCTGATCGTATTGGACATCTAACCTCGGACCATGATCTGGTTCAGGGACAGTGCCTGGTGGGTAGTTTAACTGGGGCGGTTGCCTCCCAAAATGTAACGGAGGCGCCCAAAGGTTCCCTCAGCCTGGTTGGCAATCAGGTGTTGAGTGCAAGTGCACAAGGGAGCTTGACTGTGAGACTGACAGGTCGAGCAGGGACGAAAGTCGGGACTAGTGATCCGGCACCGGCAAGTGGAAGCGGTGTCGCTCAACGGATAAAAGGTACCCCGGGGATAACAGGCTGATCTTCCCCAAGAGTCCATATCGACGGGATGGTTTGGCACCTCGATGTCGGCTCGTCGCATCCTGGGGCTGGAGTAGGTCCCAAGGGTTGGGCTGTTCGCCCATTAAAGCGGCACGCGAGCTGGGTTTAGAACGTCGTGAGACAGTTCGGTCTCTATCCGCCGCGCGCGTTAGAAACTTGAGGAAGGCTGTCCCTAGTACGAGAGGACCGGGACGGACGAACCTCTGGTGTGCCAGTTGTTCCACCAGGAGCACCGCTGGTTAGCTACGTTCGGAAGGGATAACCGCTGAAAGCATCTAAGCGGGAAGCCTGTTCCAAGATGAGGTTTCTCACCACCTTGAGTGGGTAAGGCCCCCGGCAGACCACCGGGTTGATAGGCCAGAACTGGAAGCACAGTAATGTGTGCAGGTGACTGGTACTAATAGGCCGAGGACTTACCACAAAGAAGCTACGCGTCCACTGTGCAGTATCTGAAACAACACACACATATGCCGGCCCCCCTTGGGGGTGGGTGTGTGACAGTTTCACAGAGTTACGGCGGCCATAGCGGAGCGGGAAACGCCCGGACCCATCCCGAACCCGGAAGCTAAGCCCTCCAGCGCCGATGGTACTGCACTCGACAGGGTGTGGGAGAGTAGGACACCGCCGAACACACATTCC
>NZ_JAAIVF010000016.1 GCF_029589495.1 Speluncibacter jeojiensis | reverse complement strand
CCGCACCGACGTACCCACCGGCAGCAACTCCACCGACCCACCCGCCGACACCTGCGCGAACGCCGACGCCAGATCCGGCACCAACACCCGCCACGACACCCCATCGACCACAGTGTGGTGCGCAAGGATCAGCAGCCGGCCGCGACCGGACGCGCCGGCGAACCAGGTGAAGTCGACGACCACGCCCGCGGACGGGTCGAGACGGTCTGCCGCGGCGTCGAGTGCGGTTGCGGCCCGGGCGAAGAAGCCGTCGCCCAGGTCGTCCACTTCGACCCGGTGGATCAGCGTGGCCGCGTCGACGGAACCGGCCGGGGCGACGTGCATGCGCCAGGTCCCGTCGTCGTCGCGGGTCAGCCGCGACCGCAGCATGTCGTGGTGGTCGAGCACCGCCTGCACCGTGGCCGTCAGCCGCGGCGCGTCGACGTCGCCGGGCAGGCCCAGCAGCGCGGACTGCGAGTAGCGTCCAAAGTCCACGTATTCACCTGCGGGCGCGGCAGATTCGGCTCGATCGAGCATCCAGTGCACGATCGGCGTCAACGCGACCTCGCCGACCCCGCCGCCGGGCAGCTCCTCGAGCACAACCGATCCGGCCCCGGCGGCCTCCAGCGGCACCGCGACCTCGGCGAGGCCGGCGACGGACTTGCGTTCGAACACGTCCCGCGGCGACAGGAACAGCCCGGCCGCCTTCGCGCGGGCCACCAGCTGGATCGACATGATCGAGTCGCCGCCGAGGGCGAAGAACGAATCGTCGACACCGACGCCCGGGGAGCCGTCCGGGCCGGTGATCCCCAGTACCTCCGCGAACAGCCCCGCCAGCACCGACTCGACCTCGCCGACCGGCGCCCGGCCCGCACCCGCACGTGCCCCGAAATCGGGCTCCGGCAACGCCCGCCGGTCCAGCTTGCCGTTCGCGGTGATCGGCATCGTGTCCAGGACCACCAGTGTGGCGGGCACCATGTAGGCGGCCAGGTGATGGCCGGCCTCCTCGAGCACCGCGTCGACGTCGAGCGCCGCATGCAACTCGCCGGCGGACTCCGGCACCACGTACCCGATCAGCCGGTCGTCGCGGGTCAGCACGATCGCCTGCGCGACCCCGGCACACGCGAGCAGCGCGGCCTCGATCTCGCCGAGCTCGATGCGGAAGCCGCGGATCTTCACCTGGAAGTCGCTGCGGCCCAGGTACTCCAGCTGCCCATCGGCGTTCCAGCGGGCCAGGTCGCCGGTCCGGTACATCCGCGCGCCGGGCTCGCCCAGCGGATCGGCCACGAACCGTCCGGCGCTCAGGCCCGGACGCCCCAGGTAGCCGCGGGTGAGCTGCTCACCGGCGACGTACATCTCACCGGGCACCCCGACCGGCACCGGGTGCAGCCGGCTGTCGAGGACGCGCACCCGCAGGTGCGGGATCGCCCGTCCGACCACGCTGCCGCGCGCCGACTCCGCGAATTCGCGGGTCAGCGGCTGGCGGGTGACGTGCACGGTGGTCTCGGTGATGCCGTACATGTTCACCAGGGTCGGCGAGGAACGATCGGTGTCGGGGTGCCGCTCGTACCACCGAGACAGCTGCCCCAGGTCCAGCGCCTCGCCGCCGAAGATGATGTACCGCAACGACAGTGTGCGGGTGCTCTGCCGTTCGGCGTCGACGAACTGCGCGAACGCGGTCGGCGTCTGGTTGAGCACGGTGACGCCCTCGTCGGCGACCAGCTCGACGAACCGCTCCGGAGAACGCGCGGTGAAGTAGTCGACGACGACCAGCCGGCCGCCGTGGAGCAGCGGGCCCCACAGCTCCCACACGGAGAAGTCGAACGCGTACGAGTGGAACATCGTCCACACGTCCGACTCGTCGAACCCGTAGGCGCCCGCGGTGTTGGCGAACAGGGTCAGCACGTTGCGGTGCGCGACCAGCACGCCCTTGGGCCGCCCGGTCGATCCGGACGTGTAGATCACGTAGGCCACCGACTCCGGTGTCGGCGCGCCGAGGCGGTCGACGTCGGTGACCGGTCCGCGGCCGTGCCCGGCCAGTTCGGCGTCGAACTCGACCGAATCGGTCAGCAGCACCGGCACCTCGGTGTCCGGCAGCCGGTCCGTTTCGGTGGACGCGGTCAGCAGGCACAGCGGCCGGGCGTCGTCGAGCATGAACTCGAGCCGTTCGCGCGGATAGGACACGTCGACGGGCAGGTACCCGGCGCCTGCCTTGATGACCGCCAGCAGCGCGACGACCAGTTGCAGCGACCGCGGCAGCGACACCGCGACCAGCGTTCCCGGCCGCACGCCACGTCCGATCAGCACCCGCGCCAGCCTGTTCGCCTCGCCGTCGAGCTCGGCGTAGGTGAGGCGCTCGTCACCGCACACCGCGGCGATCCGGTCCCCGAACCGGGCGACGGTCGCGTCGAACAGGTCCGACAGGGTCGCCTCCGGCGCACGGACACCCGGATCGTCGGCCACCACGGCCTGCAGTTCGTCCGGCGTGGCGAGTTCGATGTCGCCGACGGGCCCGCGTGAGTCGGCGGCGACGGCGTCGAGGATGCGCAGGAACCGGTCGGCGAATGCCTGCGCGCCGGCCGCGTCGAACAGGTCGGTGGCATAGGTGAACGCCGCGTCCAGGCCTGCGGGCGCACCGGCGGCGTCGAACCGTTCGGCGAGGGTCAGTTGCAGGTCGAACTTGGCGACGACCAGGCCCGGTTCGAGGGCGTCGACGGTCAGCCCGGGCAGTTCGACGTGCGGGCGTTCGTTGTTCTGGAACTCGATGAGCACCTGGAACAGCGGCGAATGCGCGGTGGACCGTTCCAGGTCGAGCACGTCGACGAGCCGCTCGAACGGCAGGTCGGCGTGGCTGAAGGCGCTCACGTCGGTCTCGCGGGCATGTGCGATCAGCTCGCCGAATCCGGCCGACGGGTCGACCTCGGTACGCAGCACCAGCGTGTTGACGAACATGCCGATCATTTCGTCGAGCGCCGCGTCGCCGCGCCCGGCCACCGGGGTGCCGATCGCGATGTCCTCGGAGCCGGACAGCCGCGCCAGCAGCACCGCGAGCGCCGCATGCGTGACCATGAAGAAGGTGGCGTCGTGTTCGCGGGCCAGCACCGACAGCCGGTGGTGGACGTCGCGGTCGATGTCGAAGCGCACGATGTCGCCGCGCAGCGACTGGGTGGCCGGCCTCGGGTGGTCGGTCGGCAGCGCCAGCAGTTCCGGCAGCCCGGCGAGGGTGCGCCGCCAGTGATCCAGTTGCCCGGAGATCAGCGAGTCCGCGTCGTCTTCGGAGCCGAGGACCTCACGCTGCCAACGGCTGAAGTCGGTGTACTGCACCGGCAACGGCGACCAGCCCGGGACCTGGCCGTGCGCGCGGGCCGTGTACGCGGTGACCACGTCGCGGGCGAGCGGAGTCATCGATGCGCCGTCCGCGCAGATGTGGTGCATGACCAGCGCCAGCACGTGCACCTGTTCGTCACGGTCGTCGTCCGGCAGTCGGTACAGCCGGCCGCGGATCGGGACGGCCTCGGTCACGTCGAAGCCGGTCCCCAGCAGTTCCGCGAGGTCGGTGTGCAGTTGCTGTTCGGCGCCGGCGCCGGTGATCTCGCGGGCCACCAGCCGCAGTCCCACCCGGTCCGCGGGCACGACCACCTGGACCGGCCCGGAGCCGTTGTCCGGGAATCGGGTTCGCAGCGCCTCGTGCCGGTCGAGCACGTCGAGCACCGCGGCCTGCAGCGCGGCGAGGTCGAGCCGCCCGGTCAGGCGCACCACCATCGGCACGTTGTAGGCCGGTGAGCCGGTGTCGAACTGGTTGATGAACCACATCCGCTGCTGCGCCATCGACAGCGGCGCGGGGGCGGTCCGGTCGCCGGACGACGGCTGCGCCATCAATCCCGGCCGCGGGCGGGCGTGGCCGCGCTCGTCGCCGACGCGGGCGGCCAGGGCGCGGATCGAGGGTGCCTCGAACAGCGTGCGCACGCCGATGCCGGTGTCGAGCGCCGAGTTCACCCGCGCCACCACGCGGGTGGCGCTGAGCGAGTTGCCGCCCAGGTCGAAGAAGCTGTCGGTGACGTCGACGCGGTCCAGGCCGAGGACCTCGGCGAACACGGCGCCGACGGCCCGTTCGACGACCGTGGCGGGGGCGTGGAACTCGGCGCGAGAGCCGAGGAACTCCGGTTCGGGCAGGGCCGAGCGGTCCAGCTTGCCGATCGGGGTCAGCGGGATCTCGTCGAGTTGCACGATCGCCGACGGCACCATGTAGCCGGGAAGCCGGTCGGCGAGGCGGACGGTCAGCTCGTGGGTGTCGACGGAACGGCCGGGCTCGGGCAGCACGTAGGCGACCATGGCCGCGTCGCCGGACGGTCCGGGCCGGCCGATGGTGACCGCGAACTCCACCCCCGGCGCGGCCGCCAGCGCCGCGTCGATCTCGCCGAGTTCGATGCGCAGGCCGCGGATCTTCACCTGGAAATCGCTGCGGCCCAGGTACTCGAGTTCGAGGTCGCCACCGGCTCCGACCACCCAGCGGGCGACGTCGCCGGTGCGGTACATCCGCTCGCCGGGGTCCCCGAACGGGTTCGCGACGAACCGGTCGGCGGTCAGCGCGGGCCGCGCGTGATAGCCCCGGGCCAGCCCGACGCCCGCGAAGTACAGTTCGCCGGCGACCCCGACCGGCACGGGCTGCAGCCGCCCGTCCAGCACGACCTCGCTGACGCCGCGGATCGGCCCGCCGAGGGTGACGCCGCCATCCGCGGCCAGCGGCGCGCTGATGTTCGCCATGATCGTGCCCTCGGTGGGGCCGTAGCCGTCGTAGAGCCGCCGGCCGCGGGCCCACCGCGCGGCCAGTTCCGGCGGCACGGCCTCGCCACCCACGCACACGCCGGTGAAGCCCGGCAGCCTGTCCGGGTCGACCGACGCCACCACGGACGGCGTCAGGAACGCGTCGGTGACGCGCTGTTCGGCGAGCAGACGGTGCAGTTCGTCGCCGCCGTAGATGGTCGGCGGGACGATCACCATGGTGGCCGACGCGCCGAAGGCGAGCAGGAACTCGTAGATGGAGGCGTCGAAACTGGGCGACGAGAAGTGCAGGGTGCGCGAGTCCGGGCCGGTGCCGTAGCGCTCGCGCAGTTCGGTCGCGAAGTTGTCCAGGCCGGTGTGGGTCACGACGACGCCCTTCGGGGTGCCGGTCGACCCGGACGTGTAGATCGCGTAGGCGGCGCCGGCCCAGTCGATGGCGCCGCGGCGGTCCGCGTCGGTGACCGCTGCGGGCGAGGCGGCCGCACAGCGGGCGCGCACCGCCGGTTCGTCGACGGCCAGCCACGTCGTCGTCCCCGGCATCCGGTCACGGTCGGACTGCCGGCACAGGCCGACGGCCGCGGCGGAGTCGGTGAGCATGTGCTCGATCCGGTCGGCCGGATAGTGCGGGTCGACCGGGACGAACGCGGCCCCGGTCTTGGCGACCGCCCACATGCTCGCGATCGATTCGATGGACCGCGACAATGCCAGGGCCACATAGGTTTCCGGACGGGCACCGGCGTCGATGAGCACCCGCGCCATGCGGTTGGACCACTCGTCGAGCTCCCGGTAGGTCAGCGTGCGGTCGCCGTCGACGAGTGCGACGTGTTCCGGATCCCGGGCGACGGCGTCGCGCAGCAGGTCGGGCAGCAGCCGCCGCGACCGGCCGGCCCGACCCCGCGCCGGCGCCAGCCGGGTGCGTTCGGTGTCGGTCAGCAGGCTCAGCCGCGCCAGCGGCAGGTCGGCATCGGTGCGCATGGCGTCGAGCACGCGGACCACGCGGTCGGCGATGGTCTCCACCTCGCCGCGGGCGAACTGGTCGGCGAGGAACTTGAACTGCAGTCGCACCTGGTCCTCGGCGGTGGCCAGGACCGCGAACGGGTAGTGGGCGGCGTCGCCGTTGTCGGTGATGTCGACGACGTGCATCCCGGCGATGTCGGTGTCGGCGCTGAACCCGGCGCGGTCGACGGGGTACGACTCGAACACCGTCAACGTGTCGAACGTCGCCGCCGCACCCACCTGCTGCTGAATCTCCGTCAACCCCAGATAATGATGATCCAGCAACCCCGCCTGCTCGGACTGCACCCGCTCGAGCAACTCCCCCAACGACTCCGAACGATCCAACACCACCCGCACCGGCAACGTGTTGATGAACAACCCCACCATCGACTCGATCCCCGCGATCTCCGGCGGACGACCCGACACCGTCGCCCCGAACACCACATCCTCACGAGACGTCAACTCCCCCAACACGATCCCCCACGCCACCTGCACCATCGTGTTCACGGTGACGCTGTGCGCCCGGCCGGCGGTGCGGAGTTGCGCGGTGACGTCGACGCCGAGTTCGACGCACACCTCCTCGGAGATGGTGGTCACCTGCCGGCCGCGGTCGAGGGGGCGCAGCAGGGTCGGCTCGTCGAGGCCGTCCAGCGACGCCGTCCACGCCTCGACCGCGGCCCGGCGGTCGCGCGCGGCGAGCCAGGCGAGGTAGTCGTGGTACGGCTGCGGCTTGGGCATCTCGGAGCTGTCGCCGTCGGCGGCGTAGAGCACCAGCAGGTCCCGCAGCACCAGCGGCATGGACCAGCCGTCGAGCAGGATGTGATGGTTGGTAACGACGAGCCGGCAGTGGGTGGGCGCGGTGCGGATGAGCATCAGCCGCAGCAGCGGCGCTGCGGCCATGTCGAACTGCCGGTTGCGGTCTTCGTGCATCAGCTCGGCCAGGCGCAGTTGTTGCGCCTCGGCGTCGAGCTCGCTCAGGTCGATCGCCGTCCACGGCACCGTCAGTGCGCCGTGCACGACCTGCACGGACTGGCCATCCGAGTCGGCAAGGAACGCGGTGCGCAGGTTCGGGTGCCGGTCGAGCAGTGCCTGTGCGGCGCGGCGGATGCGGTCGCCGTCGATCTCGCCGTCGAGTTCGAGGACCAGTTGCACGACATACGAATCCACGGCCTCGTCGGCGAGGATCGCGTGGAACAGCAGGCCGGACTGCAGCGGCGCCAACGGCCAGATGTCGGACAAGTCCGGGTAGGCGTCCTCGATCCGGTCGATCGACGCCTGCCGCAGCCGCACCAGGTCGAGATCGGACGGGGTGAATCCGCCCGCGTCGGGGCGGTCGGCGTGCGCGGCCAGCGCCGTCAGCGCCGCGCACCACCGGTTCGCGAGGTCGCGGACCTGGTCGTCGCCGAGCGCCCCGGTCGGGAACGTCCAGGTGGCCTCCAGCTGCGGGCCGTCGGCGCCGGTGGTGGTGACCGCGTTGATGTCGAGCGCCGAGGAGACCGGCATGTCGTGGTCCTGGGTGATACCCAGGTCGCCGACGTCGGTGACCGGCAGCCACCCGGTGTCGGTCACCGCATCCGTCTGTGCGGTGGCGTACCGGCCGAGGTAGTTGAAGCTGACCTGCGGGGTCGGCAACTGCGCCAACTCGGCGCTCGCGGTCGGCTCCAGATAACGCAGCATCCCATACCCGATGCCGTTGTCCGGCGCCGCCAGCAACTGC
>NZ_JAAIVF010000015.1 GCF_029589495.1 Speluncibacter jeojiensis | reverse complement strand
CAGCAACATCGTCTTGCGCGTGAGGGTACGCCGAATCGACCGTCGCCGAGCACTATCGCTGCTCGGCGCGGTCGTCGGTCCGGCGTCGGCCGCCGCGGGGAGTCCGGTCAGGCTGCCTCGCTGCGTGCCGTCGTGGCGAGGTAGTCGCGCGCCGCCAGCGCCGCCTGCAAGGTCCACAGGCCGGACGGCCGGGTGGGGTCGTGACCGGTCATCTGCGCGACCCGCTTGAGCCGGTAGTCGACGGTGTTGACGTGGAGGTACAGATCCTTCGCGGCGCGGCGGCGGTTCGCCTCGTGGCCGATGTATACCGTCAGCGTCTCGAGCAGTTCCGGCGCGGCAGCCAGCGGTGTGAGCACGTCGAGCAGGTGATCGCGGCCCTCACTGGGTCGGGTGAGCTGGTATTCCAACGCCAAGTCGGCCATTCCGTACAGTCCGGGACCGCGCCGGCCCATCTGCGCGAGCAGCGACAGCTCGCGCGCCTGTTCGGCGGCGGCGGGGATCTCGCCGATGCGCGCCTGGATCGCGGTCGCGCGGATGTCGACCCCCGCGGCTCCGGACACGAACTCGAGCGCCTCGGTCACCTCGTCCCACATCGGGACGCCGGGCAGCAGCAGAATCAGGTGCGACGCGGACCGCGAGAGCAGCAGCGGCGAGCCGAACTGCGCGGTCAGCGCCGATTCGATGCCGCGGCCGGCGCCGGGCGTGCGGGACGTCGCCGCCAGCTGCACGACCAGATACTGCTCCGCGACGACGAGCCCGTGCAGCCGCGCGATCGCCTCGGCGTCGCCGCCGGTCAGCAGTGCGCGGGTCAGCGTGTCGGTGGGCGCCTCGCCGCCGGAGCGCACGGCGCCGCAGCCGGCGACGTACGCGGTAGCCACCACCAGGCTTGCGTGCTCCGACAGCGCCAGCAGCAGCCGCTCCTGCGCCATCGAGGCGGCGAAGTCCGGCGCGACCGAGCGGTCCAGGATCAGCGCATGCGCGGCCGCCATCGCCTGGTGCGTGCGGGCGAGCACCTGCTCGATCGGCTGGCCGGCGCGGGCGCAGTCGCCGGCCAGGGTGCGGATGGGTCCGAAATCCTCGCCCTCGGGAAGCCGGCCCTCGCGTAGCGTCGTCGCGCCCAGTCGGAGGAACAGTTCGACGTCCGCGTGCGCCTCGGTGCCGTCGGCCGGCCGTGGCGAACGCGCCGGACCGACGTGGGTCCGGGCGTGGACGGGTCGCGATTCCTGGAGGGGTGTCGACATGGCGGAGCTCCCTAACTGAACCTTCGATTGGGTTCTCCCACCTTCGCCCGCCGATGTGATCTGGACCACCGTAGGGGTACGGGGGTTTACTACGGGGGTTCCCCCCGGGGACCCCGTAGGGGCGGCCGGATCGGCCGCCTCGGCGCCCGTGTTTGACTGGCGGCATGGATCAGCTGCGGCACTGGCAGTTCTTCGTCGCGGTCGCCGAGGAGGGGCACTTCGGCGCCGCCGCCGACCGGCTCGGCATGACCCAGCCGCCGGTATCCCAGGGCCTGCGCCGGCTTGAGGCGCACCTGGGCGTCGAGCTCATCGAACGCTCCGCCCGCGGCGCGGTCCCGACAGCCGCCGGACGGTCGCTGTTGCCGCGCGCGCGGGGCCTGGTGCGCGACGCGGAACGCCTTTCGACCGAGGCGCATCGGCTCTCCACGGCGGCGGAGACCCGTCGGTGCGGGTTCGCGGTCGACGTGCCGCCGGGCCTGGTCACGGCCTGCCTGACCACGTTGCGCACCGGCGGCGCGGCGGTCGCCGCGGTCACGGGCACCACGCCGGAGCTGGTCCAGGCGGTGGCGGCGGGAGAGGCCGACGGCGCGGTCGTCGAGGACCCGGCGGTGACCGGACCGCTCGACCGCGGCGCGCTGCACGTGGTGTCGCGGGTGCTGGTCGTCCCACCGGGGCATCCGACCGCGGCGGCGCGGCGGCTGCGCTGGTCGGCGCTGCGCGGACTCGCGTTCGCCTGCCTGCCGCGGTCGGCGAACCCGCCCGGACACGACCGCCTGCTCGACGCGCTCCGCGGCCGGGGGCTGGATCCGGAGGTCGAGGCCACCGACGATGACCGGCGCATCGCCGCGACCGTCGCCGCGGGCAGCGCGTTCGGCATCGTCCGCCCCGGCGTGGCGGACGAGGCGGGGCTGCCGTCGCTCGCTCTGCCCGACGACGACTTCGCGCTGCGGTTACGGGTGGTGACCCCGTCCGGCGGGGGCGGCGCGCTGGCGGGGCTGCTCGACGGCGCCGTGACCCGAGCGACGGCACAGGTGCGCCGATGACCGCGCAGGAGGTCGCCCGGCGCGTCGACGACGCCCTCGCCGACGCCGGCTGCGACGGCTGGTGGCATGCCGAACTGCTCGACGGTGGCGGTGCGCGGGTCGGATCGGGCTCGGACACCCCGGTGGTCCTGACGTCGATGTACAAGGTGCCGTTGCTGGTCGCGGCCTGCCGGCAGGTCGACCGGGGCGAGCTCGACCTGCGCGCGAAGGTGACCGTCACCCCGTCGCAGTGCACGCCGGGGCCGACCGGGTTGTCGCTGTTCGCCGACGAGGTCACGCTGTCGTGGCGGGACCTGCTGCGCTCGATGATCGCGGTGTCCGACAACGCCGCCGCCGACGTCGTGCTCGGCCGGGTGGGTCTGCCGGAGGTCGAGTCCGCGCTCGCCGACCTGCGCCTGACCGCCACCGTCGTGCGCGGCGGAGCCCGCGACGCGCAGGATCTCGCCGTCGCGGACCTCGGCGCCCGGGACTGGGAGGATGCGTTCCATCTGCTGGCCACGGACCCGAACGCACAGTCCGGCCACGCCTTCGACCCGTCCTACGTCAGCGCGTCCACCCCGCGGGAACTGTGTCTGCTGCTGCGCGCGATCTGGTCCGACGAGGCGGCGTCCGCGGCGTCGTGTGCGTTCATGCGCGAACTGCTCGGGCAGCAGGTCTGGCGCCACCGCATCGCCTCCGGGTTCCCGTTCGCCGGGGTGAGCATCGCCGGGAAGACCGGCACGATCGGCGCGGTGCGGGCCGAGATGGCGGTGGTCACCGTGCACGGCGAGCCGCCGATCGCCGTCGCGGTCGTCGCCCGGTCGGTACGCGCGCAGCCGGAACTGCCGGCGGTCGACGCGGTGATCGGCACCGTCGCCCGGCTCGCCGTCAACCACCTGCGCGCCGGGCTCGAGCCGGACCTATAGCGAACCGCTATCGGCCCGCGGGCGGGTCGCACTTGGACAACCGGACGATGCTGCTGCTGTGCTGCGGGCATGATCCGATCGCACACTCACGGTCGCCGCGTGGTCCCGCTGGCGGTGCTGACCGCCCTGGTCGCCGCCTCCGCTGCCTGTGGGGACGGCACGAGCCCCGACCAGCGGGCGCTCGACTCGTTCGTGGCGGCCGTGCATTCCCGTGATTCCGGCGCGGCCGCGGCGCAGACCGGCGACCCCCGGGCAGCGACAGCGGGACTGCGGGCGAGCCTCGACGGGATGGGCGACGCCGTCCCGACGATGACCGTGGGCGACGCCGACAGCGCCGGTACCCGCCCGACCACCACGGTGTGGCGGATCCGCGACGGGGTCGACGCCACCACCACCGGGACCGTCACGGTCACCGGCGGGCACGTGCAGTGGTCACCGCAGGTGCTCGACACCCGGCTTCAGCCGGGCGGTCGACTCCTCTACTCCGACGACCTCGACTACACCGCACCCGTCGTCGACCGCGGGGGCAGACCGGTGATGTCCTGGCAGACGGTCACCCTGGTGAACCTCGCGCCGACCGCCCCCGCCTCGAGCGCGGACGCGGTCGCCGACGCGGTGCACGCCGCGGCGCCGTCGATCACCGCCGCGGACATCCGCCAGGCGATGGCGGCCGCGCCTGGACACGACTACACGGTCGTGACGCTGCGCGCGGACGACGTCGACCCGATCCGCTCCCGGCTGGCGGCGATCCCCGGCGTCACACTGCCGGAGCAGGGCCGACTGCTCACCGCGAGCCGGCAACTGCGCTCACCGGCGTTCGGCGCACTGCCCGACATCTGGCAGAACATGTTGCGCGCCAACGCCGGATGGTCGGTGTCCGTCGACAATCCGCAGGGCGCCGCCGCCGTCGCGAGCGGACCGGGCAAGCTCGTCGACCCGCTGCACACCACGCTCGACGGCGCGCTGCAGCAGGCGGCGCAGCGGGCCGTCGACACCCAGACCCGGCCGGCGGTCATCGTCGCGTTGTCACCGTCGACCGGCGGTGTGCTGGCGGTGGCACAGAACCGCCCCGCGGACGAGCAGGGTCCGGTCGCGCTGACCGGCCTGTACCCGCCGGGGTCGACGTTCAAGACCGTGACGACGTCGGCGGCGCTGGATGCCGGCGTCGCCACCGCCGACGATCGGCTCCCGTGCCCCGGCGTGGCGACGGTCGAGGGCCGCACCATCCCCAACGAGGACGAGTTCGACCTGGGCACGGTGCCGCTGCACACGGCATTCGCGCAGTCCTGCAACACCACTCAGGCGATGCTGGCCGTCAAGCTGGCGCCGCGCGCGCTCACCGACACGGCCGCGGCGTTGGGGCTCGGGGTCGACTTCGTCACCCCCGGGCTGACCACCGTCACCGGCAAGGTCCCGGTCACGTCGGGCGGCGCCGAGCGGGTGGAGGCCGCGATCGGGCAGGGCGCGGTGCTGGCCAGCCCGTTCGGCATGGCGGTCGCGGAGGCCTCGCTGGCGAACGGCGGCACGATGATCCATCCGAGCCTGCTCGCCGGGCAGGCGGCGAAGGCCGACCGCAGCCCGGAACCGCTGCCGCAGTCCACCGTGTCGGCGTTGCGGGCGATGATGCGCGAGACCGTCGCCTCGGGGACCGCCCGGTCCCTGCGGGACATCGACGGCCTGGGCGGCAAGACCGGGACCGCCGAGGTCAGCGGCAAGCCGGCACACGGCTGGTTCGTCGGCATCGACGGGGACGTGGCCTTCGCGGCGTTCATCGACGGCGCGGACTCGTCCGGTCCCGCCGTGCAGATGGCGGGCACGTTCCTGCGCGGTGCGGACGAAACGGCATGACGGAGGAAACGACGCCGGGGACCCCGTAGGGGCAGTTGCCACGGCGGCAGACCAGCCAGACCGGCCGTCGTGGCAACTGCGAGGTGGGGGCTATCGGTGCCGCGCGCCGATCATCGGGCGCGCGGAGCCGTCGCCCCGTCCGGGTCGAGGTAGTCGATCCCGGTGTCTGTGACCCGCAGGACGCGGCCCGAGGCGATGTCGAAGAACAGGCCGATGATCTCGACCCGCCCCTCGGCATGCGCCCGCCCGGTCAACGGGTGGTGGCGCAGTGTCCGCATCTGCAACGCGACGTTGACCATGCCCAACTGGTCGCGCTCGTCGAAACCCGCCTCGGCGGCTGCGCGCGCCACCGGGTGCCCGTCGCCGTGGGCCAGCTTGCTGGGTTCGGCGTGGGCGATCCACGCCCCCACCGGCGACCCCACCGCACCGTTGTCGAGCAGGGCACCCATCGCGCCGCAGCCCGAGTGCCCGCACACGATCACCGCGGCGACGTCGAGTTCCTCGACGGCGAAGGTCAACGCGGCCTCCATCGAGGTGTCGGCCTGCGCCTCCGGCACCAGGTTGCCGACGTTTCGCACGGTGAACAGGTCGCCGGGCCCGCTGCCGGTGATCACGTTCGGCACCACCCGCGAGTCCGCACAGGCCAGGAACAGCGCGTGCGGGTTCTGCCCGCCGCCGAGCCGGTCCAGGTGCACGCGCAGCAGCGGCGCGTGGCTGCGGTGATACTGCGCGATCCCGTCCATCACCGGCCGGCAGGCTTCGGTGTCGGTGCCGGTGTGGTCGTCACCGGAGGGGCCTGATCCCTGCTGGGTCGCACCCCACGGTGCGAGGCCGCGCGCCAGCGTGGCGACGGGGTGGCGCTTCGGCGGGGCGGACACGGCCGCCGCCATCGCGTGCGTGCCGATCTCGTCGACGACGACGGTGCCGCCACTCGCCTGGTGCCGCTCGGCCCACTCCTCGATGACCTCGCAGCAGGCGTGGTCGAGAAAGTCGACCGTCAGTTCCAGGTTCACGTCGACGCCCGGCGGCACCGCCGCCAACGCGCGCGTGAGCCGGGGCAGCGACAGGAACGTGCAGGTCCCCTCGATGCTCACCCGCCAGCGCCGCACGGTCCCGGGCTCGACCCCGGACGCGGTCACAGACTCGATCGGCTCGGCGTGCACGGTCGAGCGCACCACCCGCCACACCATCAGCGCGATCGCTACGAGCAGGCCGATGACGACGCCCTCGAGCAGGTTCAGGAACATCACGCCGAGCACGGTGACCACGTAGACCACCAGGTCGCCGGTGCGGTGCGCGAGCCGGATGTGCGCCAGCTTCACCAGCGCGACACCGATCATGATCAGCAGGCCCGCGAGCGCCGCGTACGGGATCTTCTCGACCAGCCCGACCAGGAACACCGAGAACAGCAGCAGCCACACGCCGTGCAGGATCGCCGACGCCCGACTCTTCGCCCCGGCCGCGACGTTGGTGGCGCTGCGCACGATCACACCGGTGACCGGCAGTCCGCCGAGCAGGCCGGACACGGTGTTCGCCGCACCCTGGCCGATCAGCTCACGGTCCAGATCGGACTTGCGGCCCTTGTGCATCTTGTCGACCGCCACCGCGGACAGCAGGCTCTCCACGCTGGCGATCAGCGCGATCGTCAGGACGCCGGTCACGAAGCCCGACCACTGGCCGTCCGGCAGCGTCGGCAGCGCAATCGCGTCGAACAGCGACCCGTCGATCGCGATGCGCTTGACGTCCAGCGGCAGCACCAGCGACACCACGGTGGCGAGCACAATCGCCACCAGCGGCGCCGGGATTCGGGACCACTTGGGCGGCAACCTCTTCCACAACAGCATCGTGACGACGACGATCCCGCCGATCAGCACCGCACCCGGCTGCGCGTGCACGATCTGCGACGGCAGCCCGGTGATGTTCGCCCACACGGTGCTGCTGGAGGTTCCGCCGAGCAGCACGTGCACCTGTTGCAGTGCGATCGTGATGCCGATACCGGCGAGCATGGCGTGCACAACGATCGGCGAGATCGCCAGCGCCGCACGCGCAATCCGGCTGAGCCCGAACAGGATCTGCAGGATCCCCGCGCCGACGGTGATCGCGGTGGTCACCTTCCAGCCGAACTTCGCGACCAGTTCGGCGACGACGACGGTCAGGCCGGCGGCCGGTCCGCTCGCCAGCAGCGGGGAGCCGCCGACCGCGCCCGCCACGATGCCACCGACGATGGCCGCGATGAGACCGGCCAGAATCGGTGCACCCGAGGCGACCGCGATGCCCAGCGACAGCGGTAGTGCGACGAGGAACACCACGATGGACGCCGGAACATCATGGCGCAGAATGCTTTCCCAACGGCCGCCGGACAGGTCTCCGCCCCCCGGCGGGGCGCCGGCCCTCGCCGTCGTCGCCGCTGCTGTGGTCGTCGTCACGGGCATCCTCCTCGCGGTCGCGCGCGGCGACCGTCAGTCGATTTCTGCCCACCTTCCCCACCGGTTGTGGAGAATCGTGCCGCCGATCGATGAAGATTTCGTGAAGATGTCGCCGGATCAGCAGGGCAGCACGACCGTGAAGGTCGCCCCGCGGTCCGGCCCGGCCGAATGCGCCCGCACCTGTCCGCCGTGCGCCTCGACGATCGCCTTGCTGATCGCCAGGCCGATGCCGGTGCCGCCGTGGCCGCGGTCGCGCGCGGTGTCGACGCGATAGAAGCGTTCGAAAATGTGCGGCAGGTGTTCGGCGGCGATCCCGCCCCCGGCGTCGTGGACCGCGATCTCCACGGTGCGCCGAGTCCCGCGATGCGCGGTCACCAGGACCTCGCCACCGGGACGGCTGTGCCGCAGCGCGTTGGCGAGCAGGTTCGTCAGCACCTGCTCGATCCGCTGCCGGTCCACCGGGACGGCCGGCAGGGCCGGGGTGATGTCGCCGCGCAGCCGCAGGTCGCGGTCGGAGTACGACCGGGACGCGGCGGCGATCGCGTCCGACACCAGGTCGGCGGGCGCGACCCGCTCGGTCTGCAGATCGAGTTGCCCCTCCTCGGCCTGCGAGATCGCGCCGATGTCCTCGCTCAGCCGCGCCAGCCGGGCCGTCTGGGTGCGCAGCATTTCGAAGGTCGCCGGGTCGGGGGCGACCACGCCGTCCTGCAGGCCCTCCAGATAGCCGTCGATGACGGTGATCGGCGTGCGCACCTCGTGCGCCAGGTCGGCGAGCAGCCGCCGCCGGGTCGACTCGACGGTCTCCAGCTGTGCGGCCATCCGGTTGAGCGCGCCCGCCAGCGAGTCGAACTCGCGGCCGAGCCGCGGCGGGGTGACCCGGGTGCCGTAGGCCCCGCCTGCGATCCGCGTCGCCGCCGCCGACAGCGTCTCGGCCGACCGCCCGAACCGCCTGGTCACGGTCAGGATCACCACCAGCGAGAGCACGAAGGCGGCGAGGAACCCGAACAGCAACGCCAGCAGGTTCGCCGACCGGAACGCCTGCTCGGCGTGCGCGGCGATCGTCGGTGGCAGCGTCTCGCCCTCGCCGGCGAGGTGGGTCCGGAACAGCCGGGGTCCGACCACGGAGGCGATGAACCAGGTGGACACCGCGGTGAGCAGTTCCACCGTCACCAGCGCCGCCCACAGCCGCGCGCCCAGCCCCGTCACGGGCAGGCGCGGCCTCCTCATCGTCCGCCGCCCATCCGGTAGCCGACGCCGCGGATGGTGCGGACGAACCGTGGCGCGGCGGCGTCGTCGCCCAGCTTGCGGCGCAGGTGACCGATGTGCACGTCGACCAGCCGATCGTCGCCCACCCAGTCGTCGCCCCACACGGCGTCGATCAGCTGCCGCCGGGTGAAGGCGACGTGCGGCTGCCGCGCCAGCGTGGCCAGCAGGTTGAACTCGGTGACGGTCAGGTCCCGGGTCCGGCCGCCGAGGCGCGCCTCACGCCCGTCGAGATCCACCTCGAGCGGCCCGAACCGCGCGACGGTCGCGGTGGTGTTCGGCGCCGGCAGTCGGCGGGGTCGCCGCAGCATCACCTTCACCCGGGCGACCAGTTCGCGCGGGCTGAACGGCTTGGTCAGGTAGTCGTCGGCGCCGACCGACAACCCGACGAGCTTGTCCACCTCGTCGCTGCGGGCGGTCAGCATGATGACGTAGCAGTCCGAGAAACGCCGCAGCTCGCGGCACACCTCGACCCCGTCCAACAGCGGCAGGCCGAGGTCGAGCACGACGACCTCCGGGTCGAACTCGCGCGCCGCCTCCAGCGCGGCCGGACCGTCCTGCGCGGTGCGTACCTCGAACCCGTCGTGCTGGAGGTAGCCGCGGACCAGGTCGACCAGGGCGGACTCGTCGTCGACGACCAGGGCGCGCCGGGGTTGTTGCGTCATGGTCTCCATGATGGCGACAACCGCGGCGGGCGGTGCCGGACCGGCGGGACGTCTGCCGGATCCGGGTGTCCGGCTCGGATCCGGGTGCCCGGCCACCAGTTGCGGTGTCCGAGCAGTTTCATGAACGCGGGCACCAGGATCATCCGCACCAGGACCGCGTCGATCGCGATGGCCACCGACAGCGCCACGCCGAACTGCTTGAGCTCGAGTACATCCGCGGAGATGAAGCCGGCGAAGACCACCACCATGATCGCGGCGGCGGCGGTGATCGGGCGGGCGGTGTGCTCGAGACCCTCGGCGACCGACTCGACGTTGCGGGCGTCGGGATCGCCATCCGGTCTGTCGGGGAGGTCGGCGGCCTCGGCCGTGCGCCGGTCCCAGGCCTCCTTCATCCGGCCGATCAGGAACACCTCGTAATCCATCGACAGTCCGAACAGCACGACGAACACCGTGACCGGCAGATAGACCTGCAGGTAGCCGACGCTCTGGAAGCCGAGCAGGCTCGATCCCCAGCCCCACTGGAAGATCGCGACCGTGATGCCCAGCGCCGCACCGGTCGCGAGCAGGTTCATCAGCACCGCCTTGACCGGCAGCACCGCGGACCGGAAGGCGACGGCCAGGAAGATCAGCGACAGCAACAGCACGATGGTCAGCACCCAGGGAAGCGCGGACGTCGTCTCGTCGGACAGGTCGACGAACTGAGCGGTCGTGCCGCCCACCAGGATTCGCGTCGATTTGCCGGCGGCGGCCTCGTCCGCCCGGCCCCGCAGATCGCGCGCGAGGTCGGCCGCGGCGGTCGAGTCGACCGGAACCTTCGGCGCCGCGATCCACAACATCCGGCCGTTCTCCTCGCGCGGCAGCACCCCGGCGATGCGCGGGTCGTGCGCGAGCACCTGCGCCATACGGTCGGTGGCCGCGCGACCGGACGGCTGCACCGGCCCGTCGTCCGGTCCGGTCGCGACGATCTCGACCGGCGCCAGCATGCCCGGCGAGAATTTCTGCGCCAGAATGGTGTTCGCGTGCCCAGATGGAGTGTGGTCCAGGGCAGCGGTGCCGAGGTCGATGCCGTAGCGCAGTCCGGTCACCGGCAGCAGCGCCACCACCAGGACCGCGGCGACGAGGCCGCCGTAGAGCGCCGGCCGGCGCATCACCGCGTGCGCCCAGCGCGCCCACGCGCCGCGGGTCGAGGTGTCGCCGACCTCGGCCGGGCGCAGTCGGGCCGGCAGCGCCAGTGTGTTCACCCGCGGGCCCAGGACCGCCAGCAGCGCCGGGAGGAAGCTGAGCGCGACAGCCAGCACCGACAACACGGTCACGACCACGCCGATGGTGATCTCGTGGAACACCGGCGAGCCGATCACCAGCAGCGCGCAGATCGCGATGGTCAGGATCATCCCGGAGATCGCGATGGTCTTGCCCGCGGTCTGCATGCCGACTCCGATCGACTCCGCGATGGCGTCGGTCTGGTGCCGGTCGGCTCGCCTTCGGTCCACGACGCCGCGCCGCGTCATCTCCTCGCGGACGCGACCGACCACGAACAGCGCATAGTCGATGCCGATGCCGGTCCCGATCATCGTGGCGATGACCACCAGCAGCGTGTCGAAGCTCAGCACCGTCGACAGCGCGGTCAGCACGCCGAACGCGCACAGCAGTCCCGCGCCGGCGGCGACCAGCGGCAGCAGGCCGGCGACCACCGCGCCCAGCGCGACGATCAGCACGATCAGCGCCACCGGCAGACCGATCGACTCGCCCCGTTCGGCGTCGGCCTTCTCGACCACCCCGAGGTCGTTGGTCAACGGCGAGAACCCGGTCAGCGAGGCGCGCACGTCGGCGGTCGACGTCGCCCCGACGATGTCCTGCAACCGCTTCGCGTCGGTGATGTTGGTGCGCGACGTGCCGCCCATCCCGACCACCGCGATCGCCGAACGTCGGTCGGCGGAGATCTGACCGGCGGCGAACGGATCGAACGGACCGATCACGCCGACGACACCCGGACCGGCGCGCACCGCGTCGAGCGTGTGCGCGACGGCCCGGCGATATTGCGGATCGTCGACGGTCAGGGTCGACGCGTCGAACACGACCGCGTCCTGCTCGGTCCCCATGTCCGCGAAGTGCTCGTGCATGAGCTGCTGGACATGCGCCGAGTCCGAACCCGTGACGTTGTAGTCGGAGCCCTGCAGATTCCCGGACAGCTGTGGATAGGCGAGCGCGCAGGCGATGAGCACGATCAGCCAGCAGCCGAGCACCGGCCACCGGTGCCGCGCGACGAACACGCCCCAGCGATGCGCCCACGACGGACCGCCGGACGCACGCCTCATGACCGGCACCCCCTTCTTGCCCACGGCAAATGTAGTGGCCGCAGCGATTCCTCGGGGTCGAAACGCGCAGGTGGCATGCTGGAGGTGCGTGGGGACCGACCCGAACAGGAGGCACAGCGCGAGATGCGCCGAACCGGTTACCGCACCTTCTGCGGCCTGTGCACCGTCCTCGACGTGATCCTGTCGACGCTGCTACGCCCCGCGACGGTGGTGGTCGCCGCGGTCGCGTACGGGGTGTGGTGGCTGCTGCCGCACTGAGGCTGAGGAGATCCTGAGATCTGCGCCGATCCATCGGCGTAGCTGATCTTGCTCGGTACGGTCCGTCCGGTGACTGTTGCCAGCATCGAACCGTTCATCGACCGGCGTGCGCTCCGCGGTTGGGGCCGCACGGCTCCCAGTACCGCCCGGGTGCTGTCGGTCGCCGACGTCGACATCGTCGCCCGGGCCGTGCGCGAGGCCGGCCCCAGAGGGGTGATCGCCCGGGGATTGGGCCGCAGCTACGGCGACCCCGCCCAGAACGGCGGCGGGCTCGTCGTCGACATGACCGCCTTCCGGCGGATCCACTCGATCGACCCCGACAGCGGCATCGTCGATCTCGACGCCGGAGTCAGCCTCGACACGCTGATGCGCATCGCCGTGCCCCACGGACTGTGGGTACCGGTGCTGCCGGGGACACGTCAGGTCACGGTCGGCGGCGCCATCGCCGCCGACATCCATGGGAAGAACCACCACTCGCACGGCAGCTTCGGCAATCATGTCGTGTCGATGGACCTGCTCACGGCCGACGGACAGGTCCGCATGCTCACCCCGGAAGGCGCCGAACGCGAACTGTTCTGGGCCACCCTCGGCGCCATGGGTCTGACCGGAATCGTGCTACGCGCCAAGATCCGGATGAAGAAGACCGAAACCGCGTACTTCATCGCCGACCACGACCGGACCGCCGACCTCGACGAGACGATGGAACTGCTCACCAACGGCTCCGACGACGGCTATGACTACTCGATGTCGGTGCCCGACACCATCAGCACCGGACGGCAACTCGGCCGCGCGGGATTCACTCGTGGATCGCTCGCCACCGTCGATCAGCTGCCGAAGAAGCTGCGCAAGGATCCACTCAAATTCGATGCGCCGCAATTGTTCACGGTTCCGGACGTGTTCCCGAGCGGAATGGTCAACGGGGTGACGTGCCGGATCGCCGCGCAGGCCGCGTACCGCGTGTATCCGAAGCACTCGCGCGGCAAGATCGAGAATCTGACGCAGTTCTATCACCCACTGGACCTGCTCGGCGAGTGGAATCGCGCGTACGGCAACCGCGGATTCCTGCAGTACCAGTTGTCGATGCCGTTCGGGAACGAAACTCAACTCGCCGACATCGTGCGCTTCATCGCCCGGTCGGGACAGCGGTCGTTCCTCAACGTGTTCAAGCGCATGGGCGCGAGCAATCCGGCGCCCCTGTCGTGGCCCCGACCGGGATTCATGCTGAGCCTGGACTTTCCGATGAGGGAGGGGCTCGGCCGGTTCTGCACCGAACTCGACGAACGCGTCCTTGCCGCCGGCGGCAGGCTGTACTTCGCGAAGGACTCGCGCACCACACCCGAGATGATCGAGCGGATGTATCCGCGGCTGGACGAATGGCGCCGGATCCGCGACGCGGTCGACCCCGATCGGGTCTTCGCCTCGGATCTGTCGCGGCGACTGAACCTGGTGGACTGAACGCCGGCTGTCAGTGCGCCGCCGCGGACTCCCGCGGCGGCGCACGTCGTGAAACTCAGTGGTGGAACAACCGCACTCCGGTGTTCGCCAGCGTGATGCCCAGCTCCCGGCAAGCCTGTCGCACCTCGTCACTCCGTGCGGATCCGCCCGGCTCCACGACCGTGGTCACCCCGAACCGGTGGGCGTGATCGGTGTTGTCGCGGAAGGGAATGTACCCGTCGGAGGCTAGCGTCAGACCGGTTTGCAGACTGTCCCATGGCGCCTCGATGCTCGGAGTGTCCGCCTTCCCCATCAGCGATGGTTAGCGCCGCGCGCTGCGACGGCGTCATCTCGTTCTCGGCGACACGGATCTGCCAGTTCACCCGCTCCTGGCGCGGCAGTTCGCCGGGCAGCGCGAGCCCACGCACTGCGGGATGACGCCGGCGCCACCAATACGACGCCTTGCGCCCGGCGAGCCTGGTGCAGTCCACCCGCGACTGCTGACCCGCGCCGATCCCCAGCGCCATGCCGTCTTTCACATACGCGACCGAGTTCGACTGCGTGTACCGCAGGACAGTCGTCCCCAGCAGAGCGTCGGCGATCTGGTGCGGGGTGAGTTCCGGGCCTTCGACGACCTGCAGCAGGTCGGGGGCCAGTGGAGTGCGCTGCGCCTGCTGGTCGAGTCGCATGCCGAAAACCTCTCTGCGTTCCCATTCGGGCGGTTCGTAGTCCGGGTCCGCCTCGAGCACCAGGAACGTGCCACGCTTCTTCCGGGACAACGTCGCCACGACTCCGGGGGCGAACCCAGGCGCGATGATGCCGTCGGAGACGATGCGGGCCAGCAGGGCGCAAGTTCGTCGTCGACGGGTTCGGACACCGCGATCATGTCGCCGAAGGAACTCCTGGGGTCCGCGTCGCGGGCCCGCACATAGGCGCTCGCCAGCGGTCCGATCGCGCCGTCGCCGAGACCCCAGGTTTCGCGCATCACCTCATCGACATCGCCCGCAAGCGCGGCGCCCGCAGGCGAGACGTGTTTGAAGGAGGCGGCGGCAGGCGAATCGGCGACCGACTTGGCTTCTCGCACAAATTGCCAAGCGTTGAGAGCGTCGAGGTAGTTGATCATCGACGGTGCTCCGTGCACCACATGTACGTGGTCGCCGGTGACGCGCGCGCCTTGGTGAGGGTTCATTCCCTATCGCAGGTCCATCGCTACTACCGTCGTACACGTCGACGACAACCGGACGGCGAGGAGACCGACATGTCGACGGACCAGCACCAACGCCCAGCCTCACCCACCACACTCGAGTTGCTCGGTGCCGCAGGCGGGTTCATTCGGGGAATGCTCCGTCCTCGCCCGGTCGACAGTCGGCTGATCGACACGATCACGGATGCCGGCCTGCCCGAAGGGGGCGCGACGGTCACCGTCCGCGCCCTGCCGCAGGTGCCGCGTTCGGTCCCGGCCGGCGGCGTGATCGAGGGTGCCGGGATGCGCCGACGCGTGCGCAATGCCATGACGACTTTCGTCGTCGAGCATCCGGAAGCGACCTTCCTGGTGGACCCGTCGTACTGCCGCGACGCCCCGCACCGGGCGATCGCCGAACTCCCCGGGGTGTTGCGGCCGGTCGTGACACCGCCGGCGGACACGCTCGCCACCGTCGATTCGCTGGCCGCCGCGGGAGTGGGCCGCATCCCCGACTTCGCCCTGCCCACCCACGCCCATTGGGACCACGTGTGCGGTCTCCTCGACCTGCCCGGGATCCCGGTGCACTTGCGCAACACCGAGCGCGACTGGATCCTCGGTCCTGCCCGCCCGCCGGTCGGTGGCGTGCGGTCGGCGCTGACCGATGGGCGCGCCATCGTGGCATACGAACTCGACGGCCCGCCGGTCGCCACCTTCACCGCTTCACACGATCTGTTCGGCGACGGCGCCGTGATCCTGGTGGAACTGGCCGGGCACACGCCCGGCAGCATCGGCGTGCTGGGCCGCACCGATGCGGGCTGGGTACTGCTCGCAGGCGACGCCGCGTGGCACTACGAGCAAGTCGCCCGCGTGCGGCAGAAGCCCGCTTTCCCAGGTGTGTTCGTCGACGAAGACCGGGACGCCGCTTTCGCCGCACTGCATCGACTGCATCTGGCGCGCCGACTGGTCCGCGTCGTGCCCACCCATGACCACGATGCCGCCGCGGCGCTTCGGTGACTGGAAGCAGCCCGCGATGATCTGAACTCGCCGGCGCGCCGACCCAGCCCATCGTCAGGCAGATCTCACTCGCCGAGGGGTCGCTCGTTGTCGTAGTCCCACGCTTCCAGCGCCCAGGTTTCGGTGAGGATCCGGTTCAGCTCCGCTGTCGCCTCGGCGATGGTGCGGGTCAACTCGAAGACCCTGTCGACGACCTCGGGACCGGGACTGCCCATCTCGCGGTTGATGCGCTGGGCCAACGCCCAATCGGCTGCATCCTGCGGGAACGCTCTCTCTGCGAGTCGGATCAGAGCCTCCACCCTCGCTCGGTCGCCGTCCCGCTGCGCCTGCGCGAGACCTTTCCGGAGCCGCTCAGCGGTCACCGGGCCGTCCAGCAGGTGCTCAGCGGTCTCCGCGAGCCCGTCATCACCACCAGTCATCCGTCGACCCAAACACAGCATGCTGCGCAACTCCAGCAGTTCCGCTGCGCCGGGTTCGAGATCATCCGCGCGTCCGACGTCCCGCACCCGACGGATGCCCGCGCCGCCGACCCTCGGCTCCCGGCGGTGTCACGCCCCGAGAGGGCTTCCGCAGCCGTCCGGACAGGCGCCGGCAGGGCGCCCCCGATCCGCCCTCTTGATAACGAATCGGTCTCGAACAGCGTGTTTTGTTGACAGAAATTTTGTGACATGGGCCACCGCTGAAGAACTTCACGTAACCGCAGGTGACGACAGATAAACCGGATGATCCGGTCGTCCGATATGCCCGGAAAACCGAGCGGTTTCGGCGCCCCTGACTGGCGTTCTCTCAGGTTTGTATATCAATCTGTTATCTGCCACGAACGCAGATGCGAGTCTGCGCACCACGAGGAAGTCGAGTTTTCTATGCGGATAAACCCCGCATGTGCGGCCCGCGGCTCGGCCGCGGCAACCGGGAGCGCCAGCGCGGCCACGGCCGCCTGAGTAAGCCCCGTCTTCTGGACCCGATACGCGATCGGTCCGGTTGCGCCATGCGGTGAGGCGGCATTGCCCCTCAGTCCATGAGTTCACCCATCGCGATGACGCCACATCGCCGGGGCACCTCTGCGCCCTGACTGTTGGCGGCCGGATTTCCCGGTCGATACATATCAAGGAATCCAGTCCCATGAACGTTGCTCGCAAGCTCAGCCATGCCCGAAACACGCCCCACCTGCGCAAGACCTGGGCAACCGGTGCCGTCACGCTCGCCGTCGTGGCGGGCCTGAGCACCGGAGCGCTCATCACCGTCGAACCCTCCGCTCATGCCGAGCAGACGACCGCCGATGCGGCAAGTGTCCAGCAGGTCGTCCCGGCGGCCGCGGAGTTGCCCGCTCCGGCTCCTGTGTCCGCGCCCGCGCCGGTCGAGGCACCCGCTCCGGCACCGGCTCCCGAGCCCGTCGTCGAGGCTCCCGCGCCCGCCCCCGAGCCCGCTCCCGCGCCCGTCTACTCGGACGACCTCGACGGCTGGATCCACCACGCGCTGGACATCCTCAACGCGCACGGCATCCCCGCCAGCTACAACGGCATCTACCGCAACATCATGCGTGAGTCGACGGGCAACCCCCAGGCCATCAACCTCTACGACTCGAACGCCGCCGCCGGCATCCCGTCGAAGGGGCTGCTGCAGGTGATCGACCCGACGTTCAACGCTTACCACGTCGCCGGCACCAGCTCCGACATCTGGGATCCGGTCGCCAACATCGTCGCCGCCTGCAACTACGCGGCCAACAGGTACGGCTCGATCGACAACGTCGATTCGGCCTACTGAGTAGGCATTCCGCCGATGCGCTGACGGGCGTCGGTGTACAGGACCGGCAGCAGGGCTCCACGACAGATCGAGTACAACGGCGATCCGGACAGTCCCTCTCCGAATGGAGCAGGACAAGCGAATCGAAAGCAAATTCGGCGAACTGCTAACTCGACGGCGTGGTCCGAGCGTGCAGGGCTACCGCCTGCTGGATCTGGGTGAGGTCGATGTCGGTGTCGAGGTCCTCGGCGGCGGGCACGGTGTCGCACAGCTTCTCGAGTCCGAAGAGTGCGCCGACCAGGAAGGGGTACACGGTCACGCCGAGCAGACCCTCGGCGGTCGTGGCAGCCTCTGTGGTGGCGTATCCGCATTCGTCGGACAGGTGCCTTGCCAGGGGGCGCTCGGCGGCAAGCAGGAAGCTGTCGTGGATCTGTGCTGCGGCCTGCGGCAGGCGGACCGCTTCAGCGATGCCCAGGCGGCACATCTGGATCACCGGAGCGTAGCTCAGCATCTGCCGCACCCGCCCACAGAAGCGCGCTACGGCCTCCCAGGGGTCGGCGGCGTATTCGGACGGGGCGCCCAGCCGGTCGGCGAACAACTCCTGGCTGCGCTCGACGCTGCCGACGAAAAGCGCCTCCTTGGTCGGGAAGTGCGCGTACAAGGATCGCTTGGAGGTGGCGGCCCGGGCTGCGATGGTGTCCATCGAGGTGCGGTCGTAACCGGTCTCCAGGAAGACGTGTTTAGCGGTGTCCAGGATGTGCTCATGCAGCGCATCTCCTCGGCGGGCCACTTGGAACCTCCATCGAAGTAAACGGTACGGTCGAGTATACTTCTGCTGTCGACTCGAAGGGAGTTCCCATGATCGTCGTTACTGCCCCGACCGGCCACATCGGCACCCATCTGCTCGACCGACTGCTGGCGCACCGCGAGGCGGTGCGCGTCATCGCCCGCGATCCGGCACGGTTGCCCGCACCGGTGCGCGACCGTGTCGAGGTCGTGCAGGGTTCCCACCGTGACACCGACGTCGTCGACCGCGCGTTCGCCGGCGCCGATGCGGTGTTCTGGTTGATGCCGGCCGAGCCGGCCGCGAGCAGCATCTACCAGACCTACGTCGGCGACAGCATCCCTGCCGCGGAGGCCATCGTGGCCCGCCAGGTGCCTCGGGTCGTGGTCGTGTCCGCGCTGGGTCGGGGCACGCAGCTGTATGCCGGGCATGCCTCGGCCTCCTGGGCGATGGATGACCTGCTGCGCAGCACCGGCGCTCACGTACGTGCCCTGGCCAACCCGACGTTCATGGACAACGTCGCCCGCCAGGTCGTCTCCCTCGCCGACCATGGCGCGCTCACCGGCACCCTGCCCGGCGACCAGAAGGCGCCCACGGTGGCGACCGCCGACATCGCCGCGACGGCGGCGACGCTGCTCGCCGACCACACCTGGACCGGCCAGGACACCGTCAACCTCCTCGGGCCCGAGGACCTGTCCCTGAACGATCAGGCGGCGATCCTCACCGAGGTTCTCGGCACCCCGGTGCGCTACGAGCGCACCGGCCGGCGGGCGTACAAGCAAGATCTGCTCGGCTACGGGATGTCCGAAGCAGTCGCTCAAGGGCTGATCGACATGGACACCGCCAAGGAACACGGCCTCGACACCGCCGTGTCGCGCATGCCGGAGAACACCACACCCACCACTTTCCGTCAGTGGGCCACCGACGTGGTCAAGCCCGCCGTCGACGCCAGGAGCGCCCGATGACCGAGAGCCCGCACCGACCCACCGCGCTGATCGTGGGAGCAAGCCGCGCCCTCGGCCTGGGCCTGGCCACCGAGCTCGCTCACCGCGGCTGGACAGTGATCGGCACAGTCCGGGGTGCGGCCCGCACCGGCCTGCACGACCTCGCCGACCGCTGCGCCGGCCGGGTCGAAGTCGAGATCCTCGACGTGACCGAACCAGCGCAAATCGTCGAACTTCGCAACCGGCTCGATGGCCGTGCACTCGACCTGCTCTTCGTCAACGCCGCCGTCACCCGCGGCAACGTGCCCGCCGCCGACGTGCCGGCCGAAGTGTTCGCCGAGGTCATGGTCACCAATGCGCTCAGCCCCATGCGGATCATCGACAGCCTGCGAGACCTGGTGCCACCCTCCGGAACGATCGGGGTGATGTCTTCCAGCCAGGGCAGCATCTCGCTGAACACCGTTGGCGGCCAAGACGTCTACCGGGCCAGCAAGGCCGCACTCAATCAGCTCATGCGCAGCCATGCCGCCCGGCACGCCGACGACCCCCGCACCTTGCTGCTCCTCAACCCCGGACACGTCCAAACCGACCTCGGCGGTCAGCACGCCCCACTGACCATCGAGGACAGCATCCCTGGCGTGGTCGACACCATCACCGCCCACCACGGCGACGGCGGCCTCCACTTCCTCGACTACCACAATCAAACCGTTCCCTGGTGAACGAGACTTGCCCCCACGCTCCCCCGAATCCGACTCCACGTCGACTCGAACGGCATAGCCTTGGCCTCGAGACCTTGTTGCTT
>NZ_JAAIVF010000014.1 GCF_029589495.1 Speluncibacter jeojiensis | reverse complement strand
TCGTCGTCGAGTTCGGCGGTGAGGACTTTGACGGCGACGGTGCGGTCGAGGTCGGGTTGGGTGGCGCGGTAGACGGTGCCGAAGCCGCCGTGTCCGATCTCCACGACATCGGTGAACCCGGCCTCGGTCAACTCGGCGGAATCGAACTCCACGGCGAGGGAGGGGCCGGCACGGTGGGTGCTCACGCCCTGGGTCCTGAAGAGATCGCCCTCGGCCATCCGAGCCACCTACGATTCGGCCGTCGGGGCCGCCGCAGCACTGCGCGACCCCACCGTGATTCGGCGGGCCGTCAGGTCTACACAGCCCTGACGACCAGCAGAACCAAGGTTACACCGCGGCGGCCGTCGCCTTCTGCGGGAAAAGATCCGCGGTGGTCCGGCGTGCGGTCTCGACGACCAGCGGCGCGATGCGTTCGAGCGGAATCTGACGCGACTCCGGGCAGGCGGAGATCGCGGCGACCGGGCCCTCCGGACCCCGAACGGCCACCGCCAGGCTCGTGATGTTGCGGTTCATCACGCCGGTGCGGTCGAGCGAGAGCCCGTGATGCCGGCGGATCCGATTGAGTTCCTGGTGCAGACCGCCGAGCGTCCACCCGGCTGCGGACTCGGGCCGGCCCAGATGGGGACGCACCAGGGTGTCGACGCGTTCCGGGTCGAGCCACGCCAGCATCGCGCGCCCGCCGGTGGTGGTGTGCGCCGGAGTGCGGCCGCCGACCCGGGAATCGAGCGTGCTCGCGAACCGGCCGCCGAGCTTGTCGAGGAATACCTGGTCGGACCCGTCGAGGACGGCCAGGTGCACGACCATCCCGGTGCGCACCTGCAGTTCGTGCAGGTGGGGTGCGGCGGCCTGGCGGATCTCACCGTGCGCGCCGTCGTTGCCGCTCAGCCGCAGCGCACGTCGGCCGAGCCCGTAGCCGAGCGCGGTGTGGTCGACCCAGTGCAGCCGGACCAGCTGGTCGAGGATGCGGTGGGCCGTCGACCGGGGCAGCCGGGTGCGGGCCGCCACGTCCTCGAGGCTCAGCCGTGTCGAACGCCGGTCGAAGGCGTCGAGGATGAGTGTCATCCGCTCCACCATCGACGGCGGCACGTCCCGGCGGGTGCAGGACGGGGCTGCGCTGAGGGCTGTGGGCACGGGAGCCTCCTGGTTCGGCGTGACTGCGCATGCGGCGTCGGCGGGGATCCGATTCGGCCGGGCACTGCGGTGTCCACTGACACTGTGCGCCGCGGACGTACCTGTACGGGAGGGTCGATCTACGCGGATGCGTACCTGACTTCGGTGCCGACGAGGGCCGCGTGCCCGACGGGTCTGCCCGGTCACCTGCCGCCGAAACGGGCGAGGTCGACCGGCGGCAGGCACACGCTGATCGGCTCCCGGTCCCACCACCGCCCCGTGGCCCGCCGGGTGCGCCGGTCGGTGAACCGGTATTCGTAGAGCCGCGCCCGGACGAAGTGCGGCGGCAGGTCGGGGAACGGATTGCGGCGCAGCAGGCGCAGCGTGTCGGGGTCGTTCTCCAGCAGCCGGCGCACGAACCCACCGAACCAGCGGTCGCCGTAGCCGGGTGAGATCGCCGCGAACCACATCAGCCAGTCCAGCCGCAGGTGATACGGCGCGTACTGGCGCGGCCGGCGCTCGGGCGCGCCGGGCTTGCCCCTGAACTCGTATTCACGCCACCGCGTCGCCGGCGTGACGACGGCGTCGTCGGTGCCCTCGACGACGATCTCGGTGCGGACCTTGGTGATGTGGCCGAAGGCGCCGTACGTGTTGACCAGGTGCCACGGCTCGAACGACGCGTTCATCAGCTGGTGGTGGCTGAGCAGGTTGCGGACCGGCCGGTAGCTGAGCAGGGCGATTCCGGCGGTGACGGCAGCAGTGACGACGGTGAACCAGAGCGGGGTGGAGGTGATGGTCGGAGCGGCGCCGGGCAGCAGCGAGTCCGGGATCACCGAGCAGGCGAGCACGATCGTCAGCCAGTTCAGCCAGGCGAAGTTGCCGCTGGCCACCAGCCACACCTGGGTGACGATCATTATCGCGGCAGCGATCCCCGCCCCCGGTTGCGGCGCGAACAACCCGAACGGCACGACCAGCTGGGTGAGGTGGTTGCCGGCCGCCTCGACCCGGTGCAGCGGCCGGGGAAGGCGGTGGAAATACCAGCTCAGCGGCCCGGGCATCGGCTGCGTCTCGTGGTGGTAGTACAGGCAGGTCAGGTTCCGCCAGCACGGGTCGCCGCGGATCTTGATCAGGCCTGCGCCGAACTCGACGCGCAGCAGCAGCCACCGCAGCAACAGCAGGATCGCCACCGGCGGCGGGGTCGACGCGTTGCCGACGAACACCGCCAGGAACCCCGCCTCGAGCAGCAGCGACTCCCACCCGAAGCTGTACCAGAGCTGACCGACGTTGACGATCGACAGGTACAGCGCCCACAGCACCAGCCACACCGCCATGCACGCCGGCAGCGGTAGACGTGCGGTCACCCCGGCCACCGTGACGAGCGCGAGCGCCGCGCCCGTCCAGGCGACCGCGGCGAAGAAGCGGTCCGAATAGTGTCGGCAGAAGATGCTCGGCGAGCGCCAGAACGTGGTCCCGGACAGGAAACGGGGGATCGGCAGCATCCCGCGGCTGCCCAGCAACGCCCGGAACTGGCGGGCGGCGGCGACGAACGCGACCAGATACAGGACCGCGAGGCCTTCCGTGAAGAGCCACCGGCCGAGGTGCCCGCCGCCGATCCAGTCCATTACCGCAAACCGGGGTCCGTCTGTCTGCGCTGATCCTGTGCTGAACGGTACTCCGGTGGGTCGGGGCTCGATCCGCTACCGGAGGTGACCGTCGCGGTTGGCGCGGGTGTGCGCCCATCCGGCGAGGACGACCCCGACGATCGTCAGGGTGAGGCCGAGCGCCAGGCCCGGGCCGAACCCGTCGACGACCGTGCCGAGGGGCCCGGAGTTGTCCGGATCGACCAGCAAGCGGATCACGTCCTGGGCGCCCACGACCAGGAGCGCCATCCCCAGTACCTGCAGCGCGACGTACTTCACGGCAACCTCCGGACGTTTAACATTGCAGTTGCATCGTAATAGACTGTGACAGCTCATGCAATGCGACTGCATTGCAAACGGAGGGTGCATGCCGAAGATCGTCGATCACGAACAGCGTCGACAACGCCTGGCAGAGGCGGTGTGGACGCTGACGCTCGGACACGGACTCGAAGGGGTCACGCTGCGCAAGGTCGCCGCGGAAGCGGGGGTGTCGATGGGAATGGTGCAGCACTACTACGACACGCGAGCGGACATGGTGCGTGATGCGATCGACCGCGCGATCCGGGCACTGAACGGCCGGATCGAATCCGCGGTCGCCCAGGCGGCGGGCCCGGACGCCGAGACGATCCTGCGGGAGTGCCTGCGTGCCGTGCTCGCCGGCGACGAAGAGGGGCTACGGCTGATCAGGTTGTCCGTCGCCGTTGCCGCGCAGGCGTTCTCGGATCCCGCGCTGGCGGCGGTGCTGGCTCCGGTCGACGGCGAACTGCTGGACTTCACCGGCGAGATCATCGACGCAGCCCGCCGGGAACGCGGCACCCCCGGCCGGGGCGGTGCCCGGATCGACGCCGACATCTGCTGGAGTCTGGCCACCGGACTGGGCGTGGACGTCGCGCTCGGCCACCGCACGGTCGACGAGGCGGCGCGCATCCTCGACCACCACCTCGACGGTCTGCTGTCGGCGTGACGCCTACCGCGTCATGACGTACCGCGTCCCCAGCTCACCGGATGCCGACCTCATTGGGCCCGGCTGACCGACGACATGTGGAAATCGGGGATCCGGAGCGGCGGCATGGCGGTGCGGGTGAACCAGTCCTTCCACTCGCGCGGCAGGGTCCGCTCGGTGGCGCCGGCCTCGGTGGCGCGGCGCAGCAGATCCAGCGGGCTCTCGTTGAACCGGAAGTTGTTCACGGCGGCGGTGACCCGACCGTCCTCGATCAGGTAGACGCCGTCGCGGGTGAGGCCGGTCAACAGCAGCGTGGCCGGGTCGACCTCGCGGATGTACCACAGCGTGGTAAGCAGCAGACCCCGCTCGGTCGCGGCGACCATCTCGTGCAGTGATGCGCAGGAGCCACCGGTGAGGGCGAGATTCTCTCCGGGCACCGCCACCGGGGCGGCGAACTCGGTGGCGCCCGACCGCGGGTAGGCGAGTGCGCCCAGGGTGCCGTCGCGAATCCAGTCCACCGCGGTGGCGTCCATGCCGTTGTCGAACACCGACACGTCGTCGGTCGAGGATGTGACCGCCACGAACGGGGAGTACTCGAGTCCGCCGAGTGCGGGGTCGGAGCTCAGCGTCAACGGCATCGCGGCGAGGCGTTCGCCGACCCTGGTGCCGCCGGGCCGGGCGAAGGCGTTGCGCCCCTCGTGCGCGCCGCGGCCGCTCATCGCCCACAGCAGCGGAATCATCAGATCGGCGACCGTCGACGGCGGCAGCACGGTCTCGTACCGGCCGGCCGGCAGCTCCACGGTCCGGCGCGACCAGCCGAGCCGGGTATCGAGTTCGGCGAGCATCGCCGGCACGTTCACGCCGGTCAGGTCCGGTGATCCGGCGCCCACCCACGCGCTGGCCGGATGCCCGTCGACGGTGCGCTTGCCGTTGATCTCCACCGACCCGATCGGTTCGTCGAACCGGCGCCGCAGCCCGGACGTGCTGCCCAGCCAGGTGGTGCGCACCTCGTGCTGGGCGAACCCGTAGAGCTGCGTCGCGGCCGACCCGGCCGCATCGGATCGGGCGAAGCCGTCGGCCAGGCCGTCGGCGATCCGGTCGAACACCCCGATGTCGGTCGCCGCGGCCCGCGCGGACCACTGTTGGTCGACGCCGCCGGCCGGTGCGATCGGCGGCGCGGCGTCGGTGGCGGGCTCGGCGCGCCGAGCCGCCTCCTCCGCGGACCGCACCACCGCGGCGATCTCGTCGGGGTCGACCGTGCTCGCGGTGACCACGCCGGCCGCCGCCGGGGCGCCATGCACGGCGATCACCGTCCACGACCGCCGCGTCGACACCCCGTTGGTCGTCATCGAATTGCCCGCCCAGCGCAGCGACGCCTCGGACGTGTCGGTGACCAGCACCGTCAACGCGTCGACGGTCGCGAGCGCCAGTGCGCGCTCGACGAGTTCCTGTCCCGGCAGCATCCCCATCGGTCAGCGGCCTCCTTCAGCACGGGTGTTGAGCACGTTCACGCCACGGAAGAGCGCGCTGGGACACCCGTGGCTGACCGCCGCGACCTGTCCGGGCTGAGCCTTGCCGCAGTTGAAGGCGCCGCCGAGCAGCCACGTCGACGGCCCGCCGACACCCTCCATGGCGCCCCAGAAGTCGGTGGTGGTCGCCTGGTAGGCGACATCACGCAGCTGCCCCGCCAACTCGCCGTCGCGGATCCGGTAGAAGCGCTGACCGGTGAACTGGAAGTTGTAGCGCTGCATGTCGATCGACCAGCTCTTGTCGCCCACGACGTAGATGCCGTCCTCGACCCGCGAGATCAGCTCCGCGGTACTGGTGTCGCGCACCGGATCCGGCTGCAGCGACACATTGGCCATCCGCTGGATCGGCACGTGATGCGCCGAGTCGGCATAGGAGCACCCATTGGACCTCGGCAGACCCAGCTTCGGCGCGAACGCGCGGTCGAGCTGATAGCCGACGAGGATCCCGTCGCGGACGAGATCCCAGCTGCCCGAGGCCACCCCGTCGTCGTCGTAGCCGACGGTGGCCAGCCCGTGCGGCTGCACCCGGTCGGCGGTCACCTGCATGATCTCCGATCCATAGCGCAGCGTGCCGAGCAGGTCCGGGGTGGCGAACGACGTCCCGGCGTAGGCCGACTCGTAGCCGATGGCACGGTCGTACTCGGTTGCGTGCCCGATGGATTCGTGGATCGTCAGCCACAGGTTGGTGGGGTCGACGACCAGGTCGGTGGGACCCGGCTCCACAGTCGGCGCGGCGGACTTCTCGGCGAGCAGGCCCGGGATGCGGTCCAGTTCCTCGGCCCAGTCCCAGGCGTCGGGGCTTCCCGTGTTCGCGTCGGGCAGCAGGTATTCCCACCCCTGCGCGGTCGGCGGGGCGAGCGTGCGCATGGTCTCGAAGCCGCCGGCCGTGTCCACGGCTACCGCGTCGAACTCCGGATGCAGCCGCACCCGTTGCTGGGTGATCGTGCTACCGGCCAGGTCGGCGTAGAAGACCTGCTCCTTGACCTGCAGGCACGACGCGGTGACGTGATCGACCTCCGCGGCGTCGAGCAACCGGCGGGAATGCTCGGCGAACAAGGACACCTTGTCACGGGTCGGGACAGAGAACGGGTCGATGCGGTGGCCGCCCACCCACACGGCGTCCCGGTACACCGGCTCGTCCGCCCACTGCACCCGCTCGCGGCTCAGCCGCCCGAGCGAGTGCGCCACCTGGACCGCGCGGCGGGCGGTGGCGGCGGCGGTGTCGGGCGTGAGCTCCGCGTGCGCCGCGAAACCCCAGGTGCCGTCGACGAGAACCCGTACGGCCAGGCCGATCTCGTCTGCGTCGACGACCGACTGCACGGCGCCGTCGCGCAACCGGAGCGACTGGGTGAGCAGCCGGTGCACGCGCAGATCGGCGTGGCCCGCCCCCGCCGACCGGGCGGCGCTCAGCGCCGCATCGGCCAACGCACGCAGCGGCAGCGCGGTGAAGTCCTCGTCGACGCCACGCTGCCCGTTCGGGGTTCGCTCACCTGCCATGCCGTCACCGTAGCGCCCCCTAAGGTGACTGCATGCGCAAGTTCAGCCTGTGGCTGCGCGGTCAGCCGCTGATTGCGGACTCTCTCTTGGCGCTGGTGGTCTTCGGCCTGGATCTGCTCAACCTCGGGCAGAGTCACAGCCGCACGCTGTACGTCGCGACCGGTGTCGTCGTGTGCCTGCCGGCGGCGCTGCGCCGGGTGCGTCCGGTGCTGTCGGCGTGGACGCTGCTCGCGGTGACCGTGGTGGTCGTGCTCGTCGGCGCCCGGTACGACGAGGCCACCGCGGTGCGCCCGGCGCTGGTGCTGCTGGTGCTCGCGCTGTACACACTGGTCGCGTACGCGGGCCGGCGCCGGGCGCTCTGGTATTCGGCGGGGCTGATCGCGGAACTGATCCTCGAATCGGTCGTGCTCGACCGGGCGATGCTCGAGAACGTGCTGCTGACGATCAGCCTCTACGCGCTCAGCTGGATCACCGCCGAGTTCCTCGGGGCCCGACGCGCCTACGACCGCGAGGTCGCCGCCCGGCTCGAGGTGGCCGAGTCCGACCGGGACCGGCGCGCCGAGGACGCCGTCGCGCAGGAGCGCACCCGCATCGCCCGCGAGTTGCACGACGTCGTCGCCCACGCCGTCAGCGTGATGATCGTGCAGGCGGACGGCGCTTCGTATGCGCTGCACAGCAATCCGGAACGCGCCGAGCGGGCACTGGAGAACATCGCCGCGACCGGGCGCGCCGCGCTGGCCGAGTTGCGCCGCACGGTCGTGCTGCTGCGTGCACCGCAGGCGCCGGAGCGGCTGCCCGCGCACGGCACCGCCGGGGTCGCCGAACTGGCCGAGCTGATGCGGCGCGCCGGACTGCCGGTGCGGCTGGACCTGCACGGCGAACTCGACGACATCGCACCGTCGGTGAGCCTGGGCCTGCACCGCGTCGTTCAGGAGTCGCTGACCAACGTGCTGCGGCACGCGAACCCGGGCGCCGAGGCCCGGGTGGTGGTGCGGCGCGGCGAGCGCGAGGTCGCCGTCACGGTCACCGACACCGGGACGGGGAGCCCGGCCGCGGGGCCGGCCCGGTTCGGATCCGGGTCGGGGACCGGACTGCTCGGCATGCGCGAACGCGTCGCGGTGCTCGGAGGCACGCTCGAGGCGGGTCCGGCGGCCGACGGCACCTGGGTGGTCCGTGCGGTGCTGCCGCTGCCCGACCCCGACACCGGCGCCCATTAGGTTGGGACCATGCCGATCACCGTGCTCCTGGTCGACGACCAAGAACTCATGCGCATGGGACTGCGCATGGTCCTCGATGCCCACGAGGACATCGCGGTCGTCGGCGAGGCGGCCGACGGGGCGGTGGCGGTGCGCCAGGCCGCGGCCCTGCACCCGGATGTCGTGCTGATGGACGTGCGGATGCCGGTGCTCGACGGCATCGACGCGACCCGCCGGATCCTGGCCGCCGACGAGCGCTGCCGGGTACTGGTCATGACGACGTTCGACCTCGACGAGCACGCGTTGGGCGCGATCCGGGCGGGGGCCAGCGGATTCCTGCTCAAGGACACGCCGCCCGAAGACCTGGTGTCGGCGATCCGGGTCGTCGCGGCCGGCGATGCGGTGGTCTCACCGAAGGTCACCAAGCGGCTGCTGACGCGGCTGGCGGACCCGGGCCACGGCAGCGACGGCGCCACTGCCACGGCGGCCGCGCCCGGTCTCGGCGACCTCACCGACCGGGAACGCCAGGTGCTCGAACTGGTCGCCGAGGGCCTGTCGAACGGCGAGATCGCCGCGCGACTGGTGCTGTCCGAGGCCACCGTGAAGACCCATGTCGGCCGGATCCTGACCAAGCTGGGCCTGCGTGATCGCGTGCAGGCGGTGGTGCTGGCCTACGAGAGCGGGGTCGTGCGGCCGGGGGCGTGACGCGCCCGATCGGGTGGGATGACCGACGCCTCGGGAGCAAAACCGGTCGCCCGTTCGTTGCCCGGGCATGATGCTGCTGCTGTTCGTGCTGTACCTGCTCGTCGAGGTCGCGGCGGTGGTCTGGGTGGCGTCGATGATCGGTGTGCTGTGGACCGTCGCGCTGCTGCTCGGCTCCCTGCTGGTCGGCTTCCTGCTGTTGGCCTCCCAGGGCAGGCGGGTGCTGCGCGACCTGCGGCGCGCAACCCGCGGCGACGCCTCGCCCGGCGGTGTGGTCGCCGACGGCGCGATGGTCGCGGCCGCGGCGGTGTTGCTGATCGTGCCCGGTCTGGTCACCGGAATCCTCGGCATCCTGCTGCTGATCCCGCCCACCCGTTGGGCGCTGCGTCCGCTGCTGGTGCTGGTCGGCGCGCGCCGCTTCGGTCTGGTCGCCACCGCGGGGTCGGCCGGCTACGGGGTGTACCGGCACCATCGGGGCGCCGGCGCCACGGACGAGACGGTGATCGACGGGACAGTCGTCGACAGCACCGTGCTGCACCGGCCGTCGATCGACCCGTATCGCCCCTGATCACCGACCGGTTCCGGGTCGTCGTGATGCGTGGGGGCAGACTGTCCTCCGTGACTACCCAACTGCTCGTCGGCGGGCGCATCTACAGCCCCACCAATCCCGATGCCACCGCGTTCGCCGTCGACGGCGAGACCGTCACGTGGGTCGGCGAGGACAGGGTGGGTCGCGCGCTGCATCCGGACGCGCAGGTCACCGACCTCGGTGGGGCGTTCGTCGCCCCGGCTTTCGTCGACACCCACGTACACACCACCGCGACCGGGCTGCAGCTGATCGGGCTCGACCTCGCCGGCGTCCGGTCGGTCGCCGAGTGCCTGGCAGCGGTGCGCGCCGCGGCGCAGCCACTCGCGGACCCGGCGGCGATCGTGTGGGGGCACGGCTGGGACGAGTCCCGCTGGCCCGAGGGGCGCGCGCCCCGCACCGGCGAACTGGACGCCGCCGCCGGCGGCCGTTCCGTCTATCTGAGCCGGATCGACGTGCACTCGGCGCTCGCGTCGACCGCGCTGCGCGGCGCCTGCCCGGAACTGCCGGCGGCGGCCGGGTACCACCCCGACCAGCCCCTGACCGGCGAGGCGCACCACCTGGTGCGGCGGGCGGCGCTGGCCGCGCTGCCGGTCGCGGACACCGACCGGGCGCGGCGCGCCGCCCTCGACCACGCGGCCGCCCACGGCATCGCCGCCGTGCACGAATGCGCCGGACCGCAGGTGTCCGGCGTCGACGACCTGGGGGCGCTGCTCGCGCTCGACCACGGCATCGAGGTCCGCGCCTACTGGGGCGAGGCGGTCGCCGACGCCGACCAGGCCCGCGCGCTGCTCGAGACCACCGGTGCGCATGCGCTCGGCGGCGACCTGTTCATCGACGGCGCACTGGGTTCGCACACCGCGTGGCTGCACGAGCCGTACGCCGACGCGCCCGAACTGACCGGGCTCGCGCACCTGGACACCGACACCATCGCCGCGCACCTGCGGGCCTGCACCGAGGCCGGCATCCAGGCGGGCTTCCACGTCATCGGCGACGCCGCCGTCTCCGCGGCGGTCGAGGCGCTCGCCCGGGTCGTCGACGAGGTCGGCGGACCGGCCGTCGCCGCCCGCGGACACCGCCTCGACCACCTCGAGATGGTGACCGACCGGCAGGCCGAGGCGCTCGGCGCGTGGGGTGTCATCGGCGCCGTCCAGCCTGCGTTCGACGCCGCCTGGGGCGGACCCGGCGGGCTCTACGAACAGCGCCTCGGACCGGTGCGGGCGCCGGCGCTCAACCCGCTGGCGAAGCTCGCCTCGGCCGGTGTCTCGCTGGCCTTCGGTTCGGACGCGCCGGTGACCGCGATGGACCCGTGGGCGATGATCCGCGCGGCCGTGCACCATCACACGCCCGGCAGCGGGATCTCGCCGCGCGCGGCGTTCTCCGCGGCCACCCGCGGTGCGTGGCGCGCCGGTGGGGTCCGTGACGGGCTGGCCGGCACGCTGGTGCCCGGCGCCCCCGCGACCTATGCCGTGTGGGAGGCCGGCGACCTCGTGGTCAGCGCCCCGACGGACACCGTGCAGCGCTGGTCGACCGATCCGCGCTCACGCGTGCCCGCACTGCCCGACCTCGACCCGTCGGCGCCGACGCCGGTGTGCCTGCGCACCGTGCTGCGCGGGCACACCGTCTTCGCGCGGTGAGGCGACTGCTCGGGGCCTGGGGCCGCGTGCTGCCCCGGCAGATCCTCTCGATCGTGGCGGGACTGCTGGTGTACGTCAGCTTCCCGCCGCGCCCGCTGTGGTTCCTCGCACCCGTCGGCATCGCGCTGCTGGTGCTCGTGCTGGTGGGCCGAGGCTTGATCGAACAGGGCGTCGTCCACTCGAAATCGGTCTCCTCGAAATCCCCGGGCCGACGGTGGCGCGGCGCCTTCGGCTACGCCTACCTCGCCGGGCTGGGCTTCCTGGTCCCGCTGCTGCCGTGGGTGGGGGTGTACGTCGGGGCGGTGCCGTGGCTGGCGCTGGCGGGGGTGGAGTCCCTGTTCATCGGTTTGTTCGGCGTCGTCGCCGTGACGATCGCACGGGCGCCGGTCCCGCGTTGGTTGCTGCCCGTGCTGCTCGCGGCGGGCTGGTCGTTGACGGAGTGGCTGCGCTCGAGCGTGCCGTTCGGCGGCTTCCCGTGGGGCCGGTTGGCGTTCGGTCAGTCCGAGGGCTGGCTGGTGTCGCTGGCGAGCATCGGGGGAGCGCCGCTGCTGAGCTTCGGGGTCGCGCTGACCGGCGCGGGGTTGGCCGCCCTCGTGGTGGGCCTCGCGTCCCGGTCGCGCCGCCAGTTGATCGTCGGGGCTGTGATCTCGACCGTGCTCGCGCCGATCGTTGCGGCGGCGATCTTCCCGACCCTGCCGACGATGGCCGACGCGGACACCGGTCGGACCATCACGGTCGCGGCGATCCAGGGCAGCGTGCCGCGGCTGGGTCTGGACTTCAACTCCCAGCGCCGCGCGGTGCTGGACCTGCACGTGAAACGGACCCTGCAACTCGCGGCCGACGTCCGAGCCGGGCGGAGCCCGCAGCCGGATGTGGTGGTGTGGCCGGAGAACTCCTCGGACATCGACCCCCTGCGCAACGTCGACGCCTATCAGGAGATCTCGGCGACGGCCTCGGCCATCGGTGCGCCGATCCTGGTCGGCGCGGTGCTCGCCAACGACGACGGCACGACGACGAACTCGGTGATCGTGTGGGACCCGATCACCGGTCCCGGCTCGCGGCACGACAAGTCGATCATCCAGCCGTTCGGCGAGTACATCCCTTACCGCAGCTTCTTCGAGCATTTCTCCTCGTATGCGGCGAAGGCCGGAAACTTCGTGCCCGGCCATGACGACGGCGTCGTGCACGCATCGGGGATCCCGATCGGCGTGGCCACCTGCTACGAGGTCGCGTTCGATCGGGCGCTGACCCGGGCGGTGCGCGACGGTGCGCAGTTCATCGCGGTGCCGACCAACAATGCGACCTTCGGCCGCACCGAGATGACCTATCAGCAGCTGGCGATGTCGCGCGTGCGCGCGGTCGAGCACGGGCGCGCGGTCGTCGTGGCGGCCACCACAGGAGTGAGCGCGATCATCGCACCGAACGGCGCGGTCCAGCAGGAATCGCCGTTGTTCGTGCCCGACGCGCTCGTGGCGCGGATCCCGCTGCGGACCGGTATTACGATATCCACTCGGCTCGGCGCGTGGCCGGAGATCGTCCTCTGTCTCGTCGCCGGCGCGGCGTTCGTCGCCGGGCTGCCGTTCGTCGCGCGACGGCTCGAGGCGCGGGTGGGGGCCGGGCACCCGGCTGACGGGTCGCCGGCAGACGAAGCGCAGACGGATACAAGTACAGACACACAGCACGACCACACAGTGCGGACGGTCCGCGATGTGCAGACGGTGCCGGCACCCGCCGGTGAGGAGGAGCCCGATGGCAACGGGGACGCCGAGCGATCACGTGAACTCTGACGAGCAGACGCCGAGCGCGCGGACTCTGGTGATCATCCCGACCTACAACGAGCGGGAGAACCTGCCGCTGATCGTCGGCCGCGTGCACGAGGCGCTGCCGCACGTGCACGTCCTCGTCGTCGACGACGGCAGCCCCGACGGCACCGGACAGATCGCCGACGACCTCGCTGCGGCGGACGCCGACGACCGCATCCACGTGATGCACCGGACCGAGAAGAACGGTCTGGGCGCGGCGTACATCGCCGGCTTCCACTGGGGCCTCGAGCGCGACTACACCGTGCTGGTCGAGATGGATGCCGACGGCAGCCACGCGCCCGAGCAGTTGCACCGGTTGCTCGACCGCGTCGACGGCGGCGCCGATCTGGTCCTCGGTTCGCGCTACGTGCCCGGCGGGCAGACAGTGAACTGGCCGAAGTCGCGGGAGTGGATCTCGCGCGGCGGCAACCTGTACTCCCGGCTCGCCCTGGGCGTGAAGATCAACGACATCACCGGAGGCTACCGGGCCTACCGCCGCGAGGTGCTCGAAAAGATCGATCTGGCCGCGGTGGCCAGCCACGGCTATTGCTTCCAGGTCGACCTCGCGTGGCGCGCGCTGCAACTCGGGTTCACGGTCGTCGAGGTGCCGATCACGTTCGCCGAGCGCGAGTTCGGCGAGTCGAAGATGAGCGGCGGCATCGTCAAGGAGGCCTTCTTCAAGGTCGGCGGGTGGGGCGTGCGCAGCCGCTGGGACAAGCTCCGCCGGCTCGCCGGATCGCGTTGAGGCGGGTGGGGGAAGCCCACACCTGGGGGTGAGAATCCGGGTCGAGTCGACACGTGCTTGACAGTGCAACGATTTGGCCACAGGATCGAGACCGAACACATTGAGCTGTGTCATCACGATGATGCGTCTCACGGAGATCAGTCGCAGCACTCGTGGTGTTGGTCTGGGGCAGCGCAGCAAGAGTCACTCTCACTAGGGGGCTTGCGTTGGCACCTCATGGTAGAAACCTGTCCGGACAATCCCTGGCGTCCACATCCGCCGTCCCGGCCGAGGCGTTCCCGCTCTCGGCCGCGCAGCGGGGCATGTGGTTCGCGCAGAAGTTGGCGCCGTCGGTGCCGATCTTCATCGCGCAGTACGTCGAGTTGCACGGACCGCTGGACGTGGGATTGCTGCGGCAGACCACGATCGCGGCGGCGAAGGAGTTCGAGTCTCCGCTGATCAAGCTGCTCGAGGTCGACGGTGAGCCGTATCAGCTGATCGATCTGGACACGGACTCGACGATCCCGCTGATCGACTTCCGGGAGGAGCCGGATCCGCTCGCCGCCGCGCACGAGTGGATGGACACCGACTATGTCACGCCGATCCCGCTGATCGACGGCCCGCGGCTGGTCGAGATGACCCTGTTGCAGGTCGGCAGCCAGGACTACCTGTGGTACAGCAGGATTCACCACGTCGCGCTCGACGGCTACGGTGCGATGACGATGCTCAACCGGATCGCCGCACTGTACACGGCGGCGGTGGAGGGCACCGATCCCGGCCCGGCCACCGCGGCCGACCTGCACAAGCTCTACGAACTCGACGAGCAGTACCGGACCTCCACCCGCTTCGACAACGACCGCGCCTACTGGCGCGAGCGGCTGGCCGGACACGAGCACGGGTCCACGCTGAGCACCCACTGGGCCCGGACCGCGGCGCGCAGCCGACTGGCCAGCGCGGCGCTGTCGGAGTCGGCCATCCGCAGGTTGGACAAGGCCGACGAGCAGATGCGCGGTACCGCCGCGGCGGTGCTGATCGCGGCGTTCGCCGCGTACCTGTCCCGGATGACCGGCCGGTCCGACGTGCTGGTGAACATGCCGGTGTCCGCGCGCACCACGATGCCGCTGCGCCGATCCGGCGGCATGCTCGTCAACATCGCCCCGCTGTGCATCACCGTCCGGCCCGACGACACCGTCGGTGAGCTCATCGGCCGCGTGCAACTCGAACTGATGGGGGCGCTGCGCCACCAGCGCTGCAGCATCGAGGACATCCGGCGCGACTTCGGCGGCAACGGCAGCGGGAGCCTGGAACTGTTCACCGGGCCGATGGTCAACGTGATGCTGTTCCGTCAGGAACTGCGCCTGGGGGAGCTGGTCGGGGAGTACCACATCGTCACTTCCGGACCGGTCGACGACCTGCTGATCAACATCTATCAGAGCGGCAACCCGGTGCAGACCATCCTGGGCTTCCGCGCCAACCCGAACCGGTACGACGACACGGAACTGCACGCGCACCACGCCGGTTTCATGGAGCTGGTCGAAGAGTTCGTGGCCGCCGATCCGCAGACGACGATGGGCGCGATCCACGAGCCGAGCGCCGCCGAAGGCGCGCGACGACTGCGCCGGCGCGAACGGGGCGAGTTCTGGCGCGCCGAGCTCGGCGGCGTGAGCCCGGCCGCCACCGGCGAGCACGAATCGGCGCCGCTGTCCGTCGCCGAGCAGTGCCGACGGTTCGCCGCCGACCACGAGATGCCGGCCCGGTCCGTGATCGCCGCCGCGCTGACCGTGGTGCTCGCCCGGCTCGCTGACGTGGGCGAGGTCGTGCTGGGAGTGGACGCGGGCGACGGGGCGGTGCCGGTGCGTGTCACCGTCGATTCCACGATGTCCTTCGCCGACCACGCGGCCGACGTCCGCGACCGCGAAGAGCAGGCGCTGGCCCACGCCGACGCCACGTTCGACGAGATCCTCGCCGCCGCGGGGCTGCCCGACGACCTCACCGTCGAGGGACTGTGCCGCGCACTGATCGGCCGGCCGGACGGCGAAGAACACCACGGCGACGGCGTGACCGTGACGGCCGCGCCGGGGGTGGCTGCGCGACTGGTCCGCGCGCTCGCCGCCGCGGTCGCCGACCCCACCGGTGCGGTCGGCGATCTGCCGCTGCTCGGCGACGACGAACTGGCCGGGCTGGCCCCGGTGGACGGGCCCGCCGCGGAACCGCCGCGCACGCTCGCTCAGATTCTGACCGACGCGGCGGCGCGTGAGCCGGAGGCCACCGCGGTGATCGACGGCGATCGGGTGCTGACCTATGCGGACCTCGACGAGTGGTCGAACCGGTTGGCGCGACTGCTGATCGGCCGCGGCGCCGGCCCCGAGACGGTGGTGGCGGTCGCGGTGCCCCGGTCGGTCGCGTCGGTGTTGTCGGTGTGGGCGGTCGCCAAGTCCGGTGCCGCCTTCGTCCCGGTCGACCCGCACTATCCGCCCGAGCGGATCGAGCACATGCTCACCGACTCGCGGGCGCTGCTGGTGCTGGCGATGTCGGGAGAGGAGTCGCACCTGCCGTCGGACATCCCGCTGCTGGCGCTCGACGACTCGTCGCTGCGCGCCGAGCTCGAAGCGCAGCAGGCCGGGCCGATCACCGACGCGGACCGCAGCGCGCCGGACACGATCGGCAACCGCGCATACCTGATCTACACCTCGGGTTCGACCGGAATCCCCAAGGGCGTCACGATCAGTCACCGCGGGCTGGCAAACCTCGCCGCCGAGGCGGTGCGGCACTACCGGGTCAGCGCGTCATCGCGGACCCTGCACTTCTCGTCGCCGAGTTTCGACGCGTCGATGCTCGAACTGATGCTTGCGGTCGGCGCCGGCGCGACGATGGTGATCGCCCCGCCGACGATCTTCGGTGGCGAGGAACTGCACGAGCTGCTGCGGACTGCAGGGGTGACCCATGCGTTCGTCACGCCGGCTGCGCTGGCGTCCGTGGGCCCGGAGGGGCTGTCCGCGCTCAGGACGGTGATCACCGGCGGCGAGGCCTGCCCGCCGGAACTGGTCGCCCAGTGGGGAACCGGCCGGGAGCTGTTCAACGCCTACGGTCCCACCGAGACGACCGTGATCGGCGCGCTCAGCGAGGCGCTGGTGCCAGGGGAGTCCGTCACGATCGGCCGTCCGCCCACCGGCTGCCGGGTGCTGGTGCTCGACCATCGGCTGCACCCGGTACCTCGAGGTGTGCCCGGCGAGCTGTACATCGCCGGCGACGGCCTCGCCCGCGGATACCATCGCCGCCCGGGCACGAGCGCCGAACGTTTCGTCGCGAACCCCTTCGCAGACCCGGGCGAACGGATGTACCGCACCGGCGACGTGGTGCGCTGGAACCGGGCGGGCGAACTCGAATATCTCGGGCGCGTCGACGACCAGGTCAAGGTGCGCGGTTTCCGCATCGAGCTCGGCGAGATCGACTCCACGCTGACCGCGCACCCGGACGTCCGCTTCGCCGCGACAGTGGGCCGGCCCGGACCGTCCGGCGTGACCGTGCTGGTGTCCTACGTGCAGCCGGTGAACGGGACGCCGGTCTCGCACGCCGAACTGCTCGAACTGGCGTCCGAGAGTCTGCCCTCGTACATGGTGCCCAGCGCGATCGTCACACTGGACCGCATCCCGCTGACCCCCGCGGGCAAACTCGACCGCAAGGCGCTGCCGGAGCCGGACTTCGACGCGCGCACCGGCGGATTCCGCGAACCCACGACCCCCACCGAGGAAGCGATCGCCGAGGTGTTCGCCACGGTCCTCGGCGCCGACCGCATCAGCATCGACGACAGCTTCTTCGACCTCGGCGGCAACTCCCTCGTCGCCACACGGGTCACCGCTCGCGTCAATGCCGCGCTCGGCACCGAGATCGGCGTGCTCGACCTGTTCGAGTCGCCGACGGTGAAAACGCTCGCGGCCCGGGCGGACACGCTCGGGCCGCGAGCTTCCCGCCCACAGCTGCGGCGGATCGAACCGCGGCCGGACCCGTTGCCGCTCTCGCTCGCCGGACAGCGGATGTGGTTCCTCAACCAGCTCGATCCCGGCACGGGTGCCTACAACATCCCGGTGGCCATCGAACTGCGCGGCACGCTGGACCTCGCGGCGCTGCGGGCTGCGCTGGCCGACGTGATCGAACGGCACGAAACCCTGCGCACCGTCTACCCGGAGTCCGAGGCGGGGCCGCACCAGGTGGTGCTGCCCGCCGCGAGCGTCGTTCCCGAGTTGCGCGCCGTCCCGTCGGAGACGGCGCCCAGCCCGGACGAGTTCGCGGCCCGGCCGTTCGATGTGAGCACCGAGGTGCCGCTGCACGTGCAACTGGTCCGCCACGCACCCGACCACCACACCCTGGCCCTGGTGGTGCACCACATCGCGACCGACGGCTACTCGATGGGGCCGCTGGCCCGGGACGTTATGGTCGCCTACATCGCCCGCCGCGAGGAGCGGGCGCCGCAGTGGTCCCCGCTCGCAGTGCAGTATGCGGACTACACCCTCTGGCAGCGCGAGATGCTCGGCACCGCAGACGATCCGGGGTCGTTGACCGCGCGCCAGCTCGACTACTGGCGTGCGGCGCTCGCCGGCGCACCGGAACTGCTCGAGCTGCCGCTGGACCGGCCGCGACCGGCAACGCAGTCGGGTCGCGGCGGCGTGTACCGGTTCACCGTCCCGGTCGAACTGAACCGGCGGCTGCTGCGACTGGCCGCCGAGCAGGGTTCGAGCCTGTTCATGGTGCTGCACGCGGCGCTGGCGGTGCTGCTGGCACGCTGCGCCGGGGCCGAAGACATACCGATCGGCACCCCGGTCGCCGGGCGCGGCGAGGCCGAACTCGACGACCTGGTCGGGCTGTTCGTCAACACCCTCGCCCTGCGCACCGACGTCGACCCCGACACGTCGTTCCTCGAGCTGATCGACCAGGTGCGCCTGCGCGACCTCGAGGCCTTCGGCAACGCGGACGTGCCTTTCGAGCAGGTCGTCGAGGCGGTCGACCCGCCCCGCTCGCGCGCGCACAGCCCGCTGTTCCAGGTGCTGCTGGTCCTGCAGAACGCCTCCGAGGTGAACCTGGCACTGCCGGGACTCGACGTCGACGTGCGCGAGATCGACAACGGGACGACCAAGTTCGACATGCAGCTCACGGTCACCGAGCGGCCCGACGGCACCGGGCGCCCGACCGGGCTCGCCGCGGAATTCACCTACGCCACCGACCTTTTCGACGAGTCGACGATCGACGCGCTCGGCGGGCGGTTCGTACGGATCCTGCGCGCCGTGACCGACGACCCGGCGATCGCGGTCGGCGACATCGACCTGCTCGACCCGCTGGACCGCGAGCAGGTTCTCATCGACTGGAACGCCACAGCGCACCCGCTGCCGGCGACGACGCTGACGGCTGAACTCGTCGAGCAGGCGGGGCGGACGCCGCAGCGGGCCGCGGTGGTGTTCGGTGACGCCGCGCTGGACTACGCGACGTTCGACGAGCGGGTGTGCCGGCTGGGGCGGTCGCTGATCGACCGTGGTGTGGGGCCGGAGTCGCGGGTCGCCGTCGCGATGCGCCGCAGCGCCGACCTGCTCGTCGCGATCCACGCGGTGATCCGTGCCGGCGGCGCCTATGTGCCGATCGACCCCGACCACCCGCGCGAGCGGATCGCGCACATCCTCGACACCGCGCGACCGGTGTGTGTGCTGACCACCTCGGCGGATGCGAAGGGGCTGGACAGTTTCGCCGACGGTGCGGTCGAGGACGTCGGCGTCGAGACCGTCGCGGTCGACACGCTCGATCTCGGCGGCGTCTCCGGGGCGCCGATCACCGACGCCGAGCGGATCGCGCCGGTGCGGCCCGAGAACACCGCCTACGTGATCTTCACCTCCGGGTCGACGGGTGTGCCCAAGGGCGTCGCGGTCTCGCACGGGGCGATCGTCAACCGCCTCACCTGGATGCAGCACGCCTACCCGCTGACCGCCGACGACGTCGTGCTGCACAAGACGCCGATCACCTTCGACGTCTCGGTGTGGGAGTTGTTCTGGCCGTTACTGGTCGGCGCGTCGCTGGTGGTCGCCGAGCCGGAAGGCCACCGCGATCCGGCCTATCTGGCCCGGGTGATCGACGAGCAGCGGATCACGACCATGCACTTCGTGCCGTCGATGCTGTCCGCGTTCCTCGCGGGCGCCGACCGGGACCGGTGCGCCAAACTGACCCGCGTGTTCTGCAGCGGCGAGGCCCTGCCGCCGAGCACCGTCGCCGAGTTCCACGCGTTCGTCGCCGAGGGGAGCGGCGCGGAGGCGAGCGGCGAGGGGGCGACGCTGCACAACCTGTACGGACCGACCGAGGCGGCGGTCGACGTCACCTCCTGGGACTGCGGCCCGACGGACGTGGCGCGGGTGCCGATCGGCGCACCGGTGTGGAACACCCAGGTGTACGTGCTCGACCGGCGGCTGCGCCCGGTGCCGGTCGGCAGTCCCGGCGAGCTGTACCTCGCGGGAGTCCAACTGGCGCGCGGCTACGTGGCCCGGCCGGAGCTGAGCGCGGACCGGTTCGTGGCCGACCCGTTCGGCGGGGCGGGCGCGCGGATGTACCGCACCGGTGACCTGGTGCGCTGGCTGCCCGACGGCAACCTGGAGTACTTGGGCCGCACCGACTTCCAGGTGAAGCTGCGCGGCCTGCGGATCGAGCTGCCCGAGATCGAGCAGGTATTGCTCGACCACGACGACGTCGCCCGGGCCGTGGTGGTCGTGCACCAGGGGGCGGCGCTGGTCGGGTACGTGGTGGCCCCGGCGGGGCGCGCGATCGACATCGCGGCGGTGCTGGACCACGTGCGCACGCAGCTGCCGGACTACATGGTCCCCGCGCAGTTGGTCGTGCTCGACGAGTTCCCGCTCGGTCCCAGCGGCAAGCTGGATCGGCGCGCCCTGCCGGACATCCAGCTGGCCGTGCACGCCGGCGAGTACGTCGCCCCCCGCACCCCCGCCGAGGAGGTGCTGGCCGCGATCTTCGCGGACCTGCTGATCGAGTCGACGCCCGAGGAATCCACCCGAATCGGCGTGTACGACAGCTTCTTCGACCTCGGCGGCAACTCGCTGGTGGCAACCCGCATGGTCGCGCGGGCGGCGGCGGCCCTCGGCACCCCGGTGGCGGTCCGCGACCTGTTCGACGCGCCCACGGTCGCCGGACTCGCCGCGCTGGTCGCCGACCGCGGTGACCGCGACCGGACCCGGCCCGCGCTGACCCCGCGGCTGCGGCCGGCGCTCGTGCCGGTGTCCACGGCGCAGCGGCGGATGTGGTTCATCAACCAGTACGACACATCCTCCGCCGCCTACAACGTGGTGCTCGCGCTGCGGCTGACCGGCGCGCTCGACCGCCCGGCGCTGACCGCCGCGCTCACGGACGTGCTGGCGCGGCACGAGTCGCTGCGTACCGTCTACCCGGCGGTCGAGGGCGAGCCCACCCAGGTGATCGTCGCCGCCCGCGAACTCGCGCCCGACCTCGAACCGCAGCCGGTCGACTCCCCGGAGCAGCTGCAGGAGCGGATCGCCGCCGAGGCCTCCCGCGGATTCGACGTCGCCGCGCAGGTGCCGGTGCGGGCCACGCTGTTCGCGGTCGGCAGCGACGGCAGCGAAGACGGGGGGACGAGCGAGCACGTGCTGATGGTGGTCGTGCACCACATCTGCGCGGACGGCTTCTCGCTGGCGCCGTTGGCCCGCGACCTCGTCACCGCCTACACCGCACGCACCGCCCACACGCCGCCGCAGTGGACGCCGCTGCCCGTCCAGTACGTCGACTACGCCCTGTGGCAGCACGAACTGCTCGGCGCCGAGGACGACCCGGAGTCGACCGCCTACACCCAGCTCGACCACTGGCGCGCCGAGCTGGCCGGGCTGCCCGACCTGCTCGCGCTGCCACTGGACCATCCACGCCCGGCGCAGCGCTCCCAGCGCGGGGCACGGGTGGACTTCGCGATCGACGCCGAGTTGCACCGGCGCATCGTGGATCTCGCCCGTTCCCACGGCGCGAGCGTGTTCATGACCGTGCACGCGGCGCTCGCGGTGCTGCTCGCCCGGCTCGCGGACACCGACGACGTGGCGGTCGGCACCCCGATCTCCGGTCGCGGCGAGGCCGGGCTCGACGAACTGGTCGGCATGTTCGTCAACACGCTGGTGCTGCGCACGCAGGTCGACGCCGGGGCCGGTTTCGGTGAACTGCTCGCCGCCACCCGCCGCGTCGACCTCGCCGCCTACGCACACGCGGACCTGCCGTTCGAGCGGTTGGTGGAGGTGCTCAACCCGGCGCGGTCCACCGCGTATGCACCGCTGTTCCAGGTGATGCTCGAGTTCCAGGACACCGCGCGCCCGAGCGTCGACCTCCCGGGCATCGCCGTGTCGGCCTACGACCTCGAATCGAACATCGCGAACTTCGACCTGCAGGTCACGCTTGCCGAACAGTTCGACGACGCCGGCGCCCCCGCGGGCATCAGCGGTGGGCTGCGGTACGCGACAGACCTGTTCGAGGCCGGCTCGGTGCGCCGTTTCGGCGACCGGTTCGTGCGGATCCTCGCGTCGATCGCACAACACCCCGACGCGCCGGTCGGCGACATCGACCTGCTCGGTCGGCGCGAGCACCGCACACTGGCGCCGGTCACCGGAACCGCGGACACCGCGCCGCGCACGCTGGTGCGGATCCTCGCGGACGCCGCCGACCGGGATCCGCAGTCCGTCGCGTTGACCTACCGCGGCACCGATGTCACCTACGCCGAACTCGATGAGCGGTCGAACGCGCTCGCGCGGGTGCTGATCGACCGCGGCGCCGGACCGGAGGTCTTTGTCGCACTGGCCCTGCCGCGCTCACTCGACTCGATCACCTGGCTGTGGGCGGTCGCCAAGTCCGGTGCCGCGTTCCTGCCGGTCGACCCGGACTATCCGGACGACCGCATCACCCACATGCTCACCGACTCCGGTGCCGCGCTCGGCGTGACCGACACCGAACACCGCGACCGGCTGCCCGACGTGGTGCCCTGGCTGGTCACCGACGACGTGGTGCAGGGCGACCCGGCGATGACCGTGCCGCTGACCGACGCCGACCGGTGTGGTCCGATCCGGCTTGCCGGTCCGGCGTACCTGATCTACACGTCCGGCTCGACCGGCACCCCGAAGGGCGTCGTCGTCACCCACGCCGGCCTGTCCGCCCTCGCCGAGGAGGAACGCACCCGGTTCGGGGTGGACGGCGGCTCGTCGGTGCTGCACTTCTCGTCGCCGAGCTTCGACGCGTCGGTCCTCGAATTGCTGCTCACCTTCGGCGCCGGGGCGCGAATGGTGATCGCCCCCAACGGACTGTACGGCGGCACGGACCTGCACGCGCTGCTCGCGGACGAGCACGTCACCCACGCGTTCATCACCCCGGCCGCGCTGGCGTCGGTCGACCCGGCCGGGCTGGGTGATCTGCGCGCGATCGGCACCGGCGGCGAGGCCTGCCCGCCGGACCTGGTGTCGCAGTGGGCGCCCGGTCGCACCATGATCAACGCCTACGGGCCCACCGAGGCGACGGTCGCCACCAGTATGAGCGATGCGCTCGTCCCCGGCGAGCCGGTCACGATCGGCGGCCCGACCCGCGGCTGCGCGGAGATGGTCCTCGATGCGCGCCTGCACCCGGTACCGGTCGGCGTCGCGGGCGACCTGTACGTCGCCGGCGCCGGGCTGGCCCGCGGCTACCACCGCCGCGCCGGCACCACCGCGGAACGGTTCGTGGCGAACCCGTTCGGCGGTCCGGGCGAGCGCATGTACCGCACCGGCGACGTCGTGCGCTGGGTGCGCGGCCAGGGCGGCACGATGCAGCTGGAGTACTTGGGCCGCAGCGACTTCCAGGTGAAGGTCCGGGGCTTCCGCATCGAGCTCGGCGAGATCGAGGCGGCGCTGGCGGCGCACCCGGCGATCGCTCGGTCCGCCGTCGCCACCCACACCGACGGGCAGGGCGTGTCCCGGCTGGTCGGCTATGTCACGGCGGCCTCCGATCAGGACCGGCCCGAGGCGGCCGACGTCCTGGCGTTCGTCGGCACCCGGCTGGCGCCGTACATGGTGCCCGCGGCGCTGGTGGTGCTCGACGAGCTGCCGACCTCGCCCACCGGCAAACTGGACCGGCGGGCGTTGCCGGAGCCCGATTTCGGGGCACGTGCCGGTACGGGCCGGGCTCCGGTCGGCGAGGTCGAGTCGGTGCTGGCCGGCCTGTTCGCCGAGGTCCTGGGACTGCCCGCGGACACGGTCGGCGTCGACGATTCGTTCTTCGCCCTCGGCGGCGACTCGATCATGTCGATCCAGCTGGTGTCGCGGGCCAAGGCGGCCGGGCTGTTCCTGTCGCCGCGGGACGTGTTCGAACGCAAGTCCGTCGCCGGCCTCGCCGAGATCGCGGTGCCGCTCGCGGCCGGCGAGTCCGCCGTGCTCGAGGAACTGCCCGGCGGCGGGGTCGGCGAGGTCGCGTTGACGCCGATCGTGCACTGGATGCTCGAACGAGCCGAGGCCACCACGCCGGACGGCGACTACGTCGACTTCGGTCGCCACTCACAGGCGGCGCTGCTCTCCGCGCCCGCCGACCTGCAGATGACGACCCTCACCGCGACCGTACAGGCGGTGCTCGACAGGCACGACATCCTGCGCGCCCAGCTGTTCCGCGACGACGACGGCTCCTGGCGGATGATGGTGCCGCCGGCCGGCGCCGTCTCGGCCAGCGACATGGTGCGGCGCATCGACGTCGACGCGGACTCCCGCGAACCCGAGTTCTCCCCGATCGTGACCCGGGCACTGGACGAGGCGGAGGACCGCCTCTCCCCGCAGCAGGGCCAGATGTTGCATGTGGTCTGGCTGGTCCCTGCTGCGGGCCCGGGTCGCCTACTCGTCGTCGCGCACCACACTGTGGTCGATGGGGTGTCGTGGCGGGTGTTGGTGCCGGATCTGGCGTCGGCGTTCGCGCAGGTGTCGGCGGGTGGGTCGGTGGAGTTGCTGCCGGTGGGTACGTCGGTGCGGCGGTGGGCGCGGGGGTTGGTGGACTCCGCTGGTGAGCGGTCCTCGGAGTTGGGGTTGTGGCGGTCGGTGCTCGACGGTCCGGATCCGTTGATCGGGTCGCGTCCGTTGGATTCGGCGGTGGATGTGGCGGCGTC
>NZ_JAAIVF010000013.1 GCF_029589495.1 Speluncibacter jeojiensis | reverse complement strand
TCGTCGTCGAGTTCGGCGGTGAGGACTTTGACGGCGACGGTGCGGTCGAGGTCGGGTTGGGTGGCGCGGTAGACGGTGCCGAAGCCGCCGTGTCCGATCTCCACGACATCGGTGAACCCGGCCGCAGCAAGTTCCCCGTCCGGCGCGAGACCGGGCACACGTTGGGTCCTGAAGAGGTCGCCGTCGACCATCCGGTCACCTGCGATTCACCGCCGAGATCACTTCTGCGCTGCTCACCGGCCCCGCACATCGAAACGGGGCTTCGCGAGGTTTCCGCAGGTGGCGGACCCGCGCGGAGCGCGTCGGCAGGGGGGCGGGGCTGCCGAGAAGCAATTTCGACGTTACACCCGTCAGCGGGTCGGGTCGGGCTGTGGTGGAACGGCAAGGGTAGTCCACTGCACCATTGCTCACCGGGATTGAGACGTAGTGCCGGCCCGAGGTCGACTCGACACCCAATGAATAGCGATCTTCACGAAAGAAGAACGAGTCCACGAAATTCACTTCTGCCTCCTCGGTGGTCCCCGCCGTGACTCTGGTCGCGGGCATGACTCGTCGGACTCGGTCGAGGCGCATTCTCGGATGAAGTTCCACGTTGCGGAATCCAGGCCGTCCTCTCTCGGCGGCATGAGGAAGAACCCATCGTCGCGGCCGAGTTGGTGTCGGGCTCGGCGATCCGGCACGATGTCCTGCGTTCGGCGAGGGGCCGGACTTCACAGGGGGAGAGACGATGAACGACATGCACGGCACCGCCGCCACACCCGGCGACCTGCAGGACCTGAAGCCGAAGTGGCAGACCAGGTTCGCGTTCTATGCGCAGCACGGAACGCCGCAATGGTGGAAGAACTCGCCCGGCTACGTCGCCGCGCTCAAGGCGCTGCCCGCCCGCACCCGTCGGCTCGTGACGATGAACTGGTTCGCGTGCTTCTTCGGCGTGCTGTACCTGCTCGGCCTGGGCCTGTGGAAGAAAGCCATCTCGTGGATGGTGGTGGGCCTCGTGATCGGGGTCGTGAGCTTCGTGCTGGACTTCCCGAGCGCGATCGACAGCGGGGTGACCATCGGGTTCGCGCTGGCCATCGCCCAGCGCGCGAACGTCTACCACTTCGACAACCGTGTCCGCGGCCTGCAGGGCTGGGCGATCTGACAGGGTGGTGTCATGCCCCTGATCTCGGTCATCACCGCCGTCCACGGCGACCGCGCGGCGCTGCTGCGTGCGGCCGGGGAAAGCGTGGCCGCACAACAACTCCCGTCGGGATGGTCGGTCGAGTGGCTGATCCAGGAGGACGGCGTTCCGGCGGGGGCCGCGGCGGTCGCCGCCGCGTTCCCCTTCGCGCGCCACAGCGCGCACGGTGACGTCCTCGGCCCCGGCGGCACCCGCAACCTCGCGCTGGCCCGGGCGGGCGGCGACCTGGTGCACGTGTTGGACTCGGACGACCTGTTGCTGCCGAACGCCCTCGCGTCGGCCATCGAAACGCTGGCCATCGATTCTGAGATTCATTGGGCGGCAGGACAGGCCGACGATCTGATGCCGGACGGCACAAGACTGTCGTTCCCCCCGGAGATCCCCACCGGACCGGTCGCGCCGGGGGTGTTCGGTGACTTCCTGATCGCGCACGACCGGCTTCCGGTGCACCCGGCCGGGGTGACCGCCCGCACCGCGACCGTCCGGGCGCTCGGCGGGTGGGGCGCGTATCCGCGCGGCGAAGACACCGTGCTGCTGGCCGCACTGTCGGAACTCACCGCCGGCCAGCTGAGCCCCGAGGTCACCTGGCTCTACCGCCGGCACGACGCGCAGATCACCCATGCCCGGGACTGGTCGGTGCTCGCCGGACCGACCCGGCTGGCCGCGCGCCAGCGGCTGGCCGCGCTGCGCGAACTGCGGATCAGCCTCGGCTGATCAGCGGCACGGCGGGTCGAAACCCAGCAGGTCCGGCAGGTGCTCGTCCCAGACCTGCGGCGTGAGGATCCCGTGGGTGTCCGCGCAGATCCGGTTCACCGCATCCTCCTCGTCGAGGCTCCACAGGCGCAGCACGCCGCCCTCGCCGGTCGCCGCGAGATAGTGGCCTGCCGGGTCGAACGCGACCTGCCACCGGACCACGCCGCGGTCCGCGAACGAGTCCCCGATCGCCTCGGGGCGGCGTGGATCGGTGACGTTCCACAGCCGCACGGTCTGATCGTCGGCGCCGGACGCGAGGGTTCTGCCGCTGGGCGCGAACGACAACGAGCGGATGGTGCTGGTGTGCCCGTCGATCGGCCCGCTCAGCGGCGTCGGACGGTGCGGGTCGCGCACGTCCCACAGCCGGATCGTCTGGTCGTCGCCGGCGGAGGCCAACGAGTGCCCGTCGGGCGAGAAGGCCACCGCGTCGACCGGACCGGTGTGACCGGTCAGTTCGGCGATCGGCGCGCCGCCGACCGCGTCCGACGCGTTCCACAGGTACACCTTGTCGTCGCTGCTCGCGCCCGCGATGATGCGCCCGTCCGGGGAGAACACGAAGGCGTTGACCCACGCGGTGGATCCGGTCAGCTGGGCGCCGAGGGGTGTGGGGTGCTGCGGATCCGCGACATCCCACAACTGGATGCTGCGGTCGTCGCTGCCGGTCGCCAGGATCCGGCCGTCGGGCGAGAAGGCGAGTTGGTCGGTGTAGCGGGTGCGCAGGTCCAGCGGCTGCCCGGCCGGCACCGGATGCGCGGGATCGGTGGTGTCCCAGAGCTGGACGTGCCCGCCGTTGCTGTTGGCGGCGGCGAGCAGGCGACCGTTCCCGGACAGTGCCACCTGCCAGCCGGCCTGGTTGGCGCCCTGCTTGTCGGGGAACCAGCGCGCCACCGTCACCGGGCGGCCGTCGGCCAGGCTCCACAGCCGGATCGACTCGTCGTACGAACCGGTCGCCATCAGCTTGCCGTCCGCACTGAACGCCGGCGGCGTGATGCGTGCCGTGTGGCCGCCGATCACTGCCGGCGGCAGGTTCCACAGCCGCACCATCGCGTCCTGACCGCCGGTGGCCAGCGACCGTCCGTCGGGCGAGAACGCGACCGTCACGATGCCGCCGCTGCTGCCGGCCAGCGGTTGCCCGAGCAGAACCGGACGGCCCGGTTCACTGATGTCCCACAGCCGGGCCGTGCCGTCCCAGCTGCCGGTGGCCAGCGTGTTCCCGTCCGGGGAAAACGCGACCGACCAGATGGCCGCCGTATGTGCCTTGAGCGGCTGACCGATCGGCGCCGGCGCGGCCGGGTCGCTCACATCCCACAGCCGGGCCGTCGAGTCGTCGCTGCCCGCCGCGAGGATCTTGCTGTTCGGCGAGAATGCCACCGAATGGGCGACGCCGCGGAACCCGCCGAGCGGGGCGCCCAGCGGCGCCGGCCGCGCCGCATCGGTCACGTCCCACAGCCGGACCAGGGTGTCGTCGCTGCCGGCTGCCAGCAGGTGTCCGTCCGGTGAGAACGCGACGGTGCGGATGGCCGCGGTCGGCCCGGTCAGAGGCGGCCCGAGAGGGGTGGCGTGCGCGGGGTCGGCGACATCCCACAGCTGGATGGTGTGGTCGTCGCTGGGCGCGGCCAACGTGCGACCGTCCGGACTGAACGCGACCACGTACACCGCGCCGTGGCTGCCGGTCAGCGGTGCGCCGAGCGGCACCGGGTGTCGCGGGTCGGCGATGCTCCACAACCGGACCACGCCGTCGCCGTCCGCACCGGCGATGACCTTGCCGTCCGGGGAGAAGGCGACGGACGTCAGCCAGGTGTCGCTGACCCGGATCGGTTCGCCCATCGGGCTGGGGTCACCGGGGTCGGCGACGTTCCACAGCCGGATCGTGCCGTCGTAGCTCGCCGAGGCCAGCAGCCGATCGTCCGGGCTGTAGGTGACCAGATACACCGCGCCCTTGTGCCCGGCCAGCGGCGTCGACAGCGGCGTGTTCTGGGTCGACAGCAGCCGCGTGTAGACCCCGCTGTCGCCGGGCCGGAGCCGGTGCGCGACCAGGTCGAGCTGTGCGGACAACGAGGGATCGCCGGTGCGCAGGCGGTCCGCCTCGGCGATCACCTGACGGAAGACCGCGTCGTCACGCTGATGGTTCGCGGTGGTGGACTGCACTTTCGCGAGGACCGCGCCGACCACCGCCACGATCGCCAACACCACGACGGCGCCGATCAGTGCCCGGCGGGTCTGGATCCCGCGCCGGCGGTGCCGGACGCTTTCGGTGAGCAGGTCGACGGCGGTCGCGTTGTGGTCCAGCTGCCCGTCCGCGGTGCGCTCCAGCGCCGCGTCCAAGCGGGTACCGCGGTAGAGCCCGGCGGGGTCGCGGCCGTGCCGGTCCCACTCCTGCGCGTCCGCAGTCAGCCGCTGGCGCACCAGGTTGCCTGCGCGGTCCTCGTCGATCCAGGCGCGAAGCCGGGGCCAGGCGTCGATGACGACCTCATGGGTCAGTTCCACCGAGTCGGCGTCGAGGGTGAGCAGCCGCGCCCCCGCCAGCGCCTCGAGCGCCGCCTCCGTCGAGGCCGGGTTCGCGGCACCGCCGATCAGGTCGCTGCGGGTGGCGCTGCGACGCGTGTCGCGGGTGTCGTCGCCGATGCGGACCAGACGCAGCAGCAGGTGCCGGGCGGCCTCGCGCGCGGCCGGGTCGAGCGTGTCCCAGGCCTGCTCGGCGGTCGCCGCGACCGAACCGCGCACCCCGCCCGCCTCCCGGTATCCGGCGATGGTCAGCCGGCCCTTCTGCCGTCGCTGCCAGGTGGCCCGCAGCACGTGCGAGAGCAGGGGCAGGGCGCCCGGCTCGTAGGCGTCCGGTCCGGCCGGAGCGTCGGAACCGTCGTGGTCACCCTCGCCGCCACCGGTCTCGGTCGCGCCGTCGAAGTGGTCCATGCCGCGCAGGTCGTGGACGAGCACGTCCTCGAGGCCCGGCTCGAGTTTCAGCCCGGCGGACTTGGCCGGTCCGGTGATCGCCTCGCGCAGTTCGCCCGAACGCATCGCGCCGAGCACCAGACCGCGGTCCTGCAGCGCCTCCTCCAGATCCGGGTGGTCGAGGCAGCGGGCATAGAAGTCGGCCCGCACCCCGATGACGACCACTCCCGGCGGGGGACCGTCCGGGGTGGTCGCGGTGCAGATCGCGCGGAGCGCGGCCAGGAAGCGGCGGCGTTCGACCGCACTGCGGCAGAGGGTGAACACCTCCTCGAACTGGTCGACGATCACCGCGACCTGACGGGCCCCGGTGCCGACGGTCATCGCGGTGACGGCCTTCGCGGCGGCGTCCTCGGGGCTGCCGGCGCCGTCGATCCCCGGGATCCGCGCGGCCAGCGTGGCGAGCGGGTGTGCGCCCGGCGCGATCAGCACGACCGGCCAGTCGGCCGACCCGTCCACCGCGAGGTCGCCGCGGACGAGCGCCGGGATCAGGCCGGCCTGCAGCAGCGACGACTTGCCCGCGCCGGAGGCGCCGACGACGATCACCATGCCGCCGGACCGGGCCGCGGAGCCGAGCCGCGCGAGCAGCGCGTCGACCGCCCGCTGCCGGCCGAAGAACAGTCCCGCGTCGTCCTGCCGATAGGAATCCAGGCCCAGATAGGGCGAGGCGTTCTCCACCGCCTCGTCCGCCGCGGGCGCAGCGCTGGTCGAACTGGCCAGCGCGTCCGACCACAACTGCTGCCACCCGTGCACGTCGTACAGGCCGGGCGCGGGCGGCTCCGGATGCTCCTTGCGGGCGCGGTCGACGAGCATCAGCAGCACCGGCAACAGGGACTCGAACCGGGCCGGGACGTTGCGACCGCCGCGCCAGTCGCTGATCCGCTGGGCGGTGGCGACGGGGGCCGCGCCGGGTCCGCGCGTCGCCCGCATCCGCTCGTTCGCGGCGTCCGCCGCCCGGCGCAGCGGCAGGTTGCCCGCCGCCGTGTACAGCAGCGCGAAGCGGTCCGCGAACCGTTGTCGAGCGCCGGGGAGAGCCTCATCCCGGGCCTGGCTCATGGCGGTGTCCCCGACTTCCTTGGCGTCCGATGTGTGCGTGCTGTCCGGTCCGGACGATAGACGATACAACGCTGACCTGGGGATTTATCGCGCAGGGTGGTCCGGACGCCAGCAGCTTGCCAGGGACGGGGTGCAGACTCTTCGGTGACGAGACCACGGGGTGTCGACGCCGCTCGCGGCGCGAGGGGTGCATCCCGGGGTCCGTAGCCGGGGGGGAGTACCGGGGGCAGGGCGGTGGTTCGGCGGGTCGGGGGGCGCGCCGAACCACCGCCGCACCGGTTTTCGGCAACCCGCATCGGCAGGGGTCCGCCGGGTTCGCCGCGCAGCCCGCGCCATTGTGTTTGGCTCGACGCATGCGCCGACCGCGTCACCGCATCCGCCATCTGTTGTTCGTGCTGCCGCGCGGTCCACTGGGCCGGCTGGGCGCGCGCATCATGGCTCGCGCGAACGCGCCGGTCGAACGGGAACTGGCCCGCGCCGCACACGCCGGCCGCGACGACACCGTTCTGGTGATCGGCCCGGGACCGGGCGTGGGGGCGGCCGCGCTCGCGCGCACCGCCCGCCGGGTGATCGCCGTCGAGCCGTCGCCGCTGATGCTTCGGCACACCGGCCGTCGCCTCGAACGTCTGCGCCGCACCGACCTGGCCGTCGAGCTGTACCGCGCCACGGCGGCGCACACGGGGGTGGCGTCCGGATCGGTCGACGTCGTCGTGTCGGGGCAGAACGTGATGCTGTGGCCGGACCGCGCGGCCGGGTTCGCCGAGCAACTGCGGGTGTTGCGGCCCGGCGGCCGGATGCTCGTCTCGTCCCGGACCGATTGGCTCGGCGACGAGCGGGACGCGCTACCGCACGAGATGCGCGCGGCCGGGTTCGTGGACGTGCGGACGTGGACGTGGCGGTCGGGCCGGACGGTCAGCGTCTTGTTCGCCGCGCAGCGGCCGTGAGCCCGCGCGGCGGCTGTGGATCTTGTTCGCCGCGCGGCGGCCGTGGCGTCAGGCCACCACGGTCCGCTCCTTACGCGGTCGGCGGGCGACAGGGCCGGGCGACCGCTCGGTGCGGGTCAGGCTCACCCGGATCCGGGGGTCGAGGCGCAGCCGGCCGGCCAGGTTCCGCAGCGAGTCCGCCATGCTCAGCTCCGCCATGCCCGCGATCTCGAACGCGACGCCCCGGGTCTCGCCGGCGCCGCAGCCGCTGATCGTCAGCGTGCCCGCGGTGACCGGGTCGAGCGTGAACACGTGGGTCTCGCCCGGCAGCCCGAGCAGCGTGCTCGAGGTGCGGGTGAAGTCGATGTACTGCTGGCGCAGCCGGATGTGGATCTCGTCGAGTATCCGCAGGGCGAGCGCGGCGACGTCGAGGCCGGGGGCGGGGGTGATGATCAGACGTTGCATGGGGAACCTCGACTTGCGGGACCGGTGAGACAGCTCACAGCATCGCCCGGAACGGCCCGCGCCGTCAGGGTCAACCTACGGGGTCCGCATACGTGTTTTCGTCGCCCGTAGGTGACGCGGGTGTGTCAGGGGGTGTCGCGGCGACGCTCGTGCACCCACGCGGCGACCTGTGCGCGGGAGCCGAACCCCAGCTTGGACAGGATGTGTTCGACGTGACCCTGGACGGTGCGCAGCGAGATGACCAACCGGCCGGCGATGGCCTTGTTGGTCAGCCCCTCCGCGATCAGGTCGGCGACCTCGTTCTCCCGCTTGGTCAGTTCCGGGCCCGCCGCGGCCGGCGCCGGTGCCGGGGCGGACTCGCGCAGCGCGTAGGAGATGGCGTCGCCGAGGCTCAGGGCGGCGCCCTCGCGGCGGGCCGACTCGTAGGCGCGCGCGCCCAGCGCCCGCCGGGCCGCCTTCTCGGCGGCGTCGTGGTGGACCTGCAGGTCGGCCAACACGAAGGTGGCGCCCCGCATGCCGATCAGCGCACCCTGGGTTTCCGCCGCGCTCATCAGCACGACCGCACGGCGGGCGTCGCGGTCGCCCTGCGCGACCCAGCCCAGCGCTTCCAGGCATGGTGTGGCCGCGAACGGGTCGTCGCGCTCGCGGGCCAGCCTCAGGCCCCGCACGAGCAGGTCCGCGGCCCGCGGCCGGTCGCCCTGCAGCCACACCGCCACGGCGGTCGCCCACAGCGCGTGTGAGCGATACGTCGACTCGCCGTGTGCCTCACAGATCGCGAGGAGCTTCTCGTACATCGCCAGCGACCGGTCGGTGTTCCCGTTCAGCTCGCAGGCCCAGCCGAGCGGGATCAGCGTCGCCACCTGCTCGAACAGGTCCGACTGGGCCTCGAACCGGTCGAGTGCGCCGGTGAGGGTCGCGCAGGCCTGGGCGTAGTCGCCGTCGAACAGGTCGTGGAAGCCGATGACGTACTCGACGAAGGCGAGCGCGGCCGGATCGCGGGTCTGCTCCCCGATCTCCCGAGCGCGGTCGACGACGACCGCGGCCGCGGCATGGTCGCCGACCAGTTCGACGAGGGTGATCTGCCGGTTGAGCGCCTTGGCCCGGAGCGTGGTCGGCCGGGCGGGACCCTGGGCCAGCGCGCGGTCGAGCCAATGCCGGCCCTCACCGAGCAGGCCCCGGGCGAGCCAGAACCCGAACAGCGCCGTGCTCAGCTGCAGCGCCGCCTCGGTGTCCGTGCCGTCGGCCTCGACCGCGCCGTCCGCGGTGAGGGCGAACTCGAGCGCCTCGCGCAGGTTGGGCTGTTCCTGGCCGAGCCGGGCGATCCGGGCGAGCTGGTCGGGGCCGATCCAGGCGGCCTCGGTGTCCAGCGCGAGTCGTCGATACCAATCCCGGTGCCGACGGCACGTCGCGACGAACTCGCCGCCGTCCTGAAGCTTCTCGCGCCCGTAGTCGCGGAGCGTCTCGAGCATCCGGAAGCGGACCTCCGCGCCGAAGGCCGAGCGCAGCACGATCGACTTGTCGACCAGCGCGGTGATGACGTCGAGCAGTTCGTCGCGGTCGGAGTGGAACCGGCAGACGTACTCCGCGGCGTCCAGGTCGAATCCGGCGGCGAACACCGACAGCTGGGCCCAGACCTGCTGCTCGGCCGGACTGCACAGGTCGTGGCCCCAGTCGATGCACAGCCGCAGCGTCTGCTGCCGGCTGGGCACCCGGCGCCCCGACTGGCTCAGGAACGTGTACCGGTCGGTGAGCCGGTCGAGGATCTGTTCGGGCGAGAGCACCTGCAGGCGGGCGGCGGCCAGCTCGATCGCCAACGGCAGCCCGTCGAGTTGCGCACAGATCCGGGCGATCGTCTCGGCGTTGTCGTCGGTGAGCGCGAACCCGGGCGACGCCGCCGCGGCCCGCTCGACGAACAGGGTCACTGCGTCGGACCGTGCCGCCGCCCGTGGACCCCCGCCCGCTTCGGGGACGCCGAGCGGCGCCACCTGCAGGTGCGCCTCCCCGCCTATGCCGAGCGGTTCGCGGCTGGTGGCGAGGATGCGGACCTCGGGGCAGGCCCGGAGCAGCTTCTCGGCGGTCCGCGCGGCTGCCTCGACCACGTGCTCGCAGTTGTCGAGCACGAGCAGGAGCTTGCGGTCGGCGAGGTGGTCGGTCAACGCGTCGAGCAGTGACCGCGGCGACTGCTGGTTCAGCCCCAGCGCACCGGCGATCATGTCGGGCAGCAGCGCCGGGTCGCGGATCTCGCCGAGCTCGACCACCCACACCCCGTCCGGGAAGCTGCGCCGCGATATGGCCGCGACCTGCAACGCCAGTCGCGTCTTGCCGACCCCGCCGATGCCGGTGAAGGTGACCAGCCGGGTGTGGGCGAGCAGGTTCTTCGCCTCGGCCAGTTCGCTGCGCCGGCCCAGGAAACTGGTCAGCTCCAACGGGAGGTTGCCGGTGCGGTCGGGGCGCGGCGGCGGGGGTGCGGCCCGCTCGGTGCTCTCGCCCGGGTCGGCCGGGCGCGGGGGAGCGTCACCGGACGGCAGCGCCATCTCGGCGACCGGGTGTCCGTGATCGCGTTGTGCCCTGCGGGCCAGGTCGCCGAGTGCGGCCGCCGACGGCCGCCCGCCCGGATCACGGGTCATCGCTGCGGCGACCAGCGCCGCGACGTCGTCGGGCACTCCCCGCTGCCGTAGGTCCGGGACCGGCTGGCCGGTGATCCGGAGGAACTGGGCCATCACGTCCTCGCCGGGCTTGCGTTCGTGCGCGGCGTGCCCGGTCAGCGCACAGTACGCGGTGGCGCCGAGCCCGTACACGTCGGCGAACGGGCCGGGCGCGCTCCCGCCGAGGACCTCCGGGGCGGTGTAGGCCGGTGACCCGCTGATCGTGCCGGTGGCGGTCCGGAAACCCCCGGCGACCTGGGCGATGCCGAAGTCCGTCAGCTCCGGTTCCCCGTAGTCGGTCAGCAGGATGTTCGCGGGTTTCACGTCGCGGTGCACGATGCCCAGGCTGTGCGCGGTCTCGAGCGCACCGGCCATCTTCACCATGAGGCGCAGCACCTCGTCGACGGCCAGCGGGCCGTGCCGGCGGATGCGGGTGTCGAGCGAGTCCTGAGGGTGGTACGGCATCACGATGAACGGGTGGCCGCCGGCGGTGGTCCCGGCCTGGAGCACGTCGACGATGTTGGGGTGTCCGGTCAGCCGGCCCATCGCCTGCTGCTCACGCAGGAAGCGGGCGCGGTGGTCCTCGTCGAGTTCGGTGCCGAGCACCTTGACCGCGACGTGCCGGTCCAGGTCGACCTGGGTGCAGCGGTAGACCACGCCGTATCCGCCGCGCCCGACCTCATCGGCGTCCTCGAACCCCAGCGCGGCCAGTTCGCCGGTCACCGCCTCCGCGACGAGCGGTTGCCGTTCGCCGTGGCCCCGGAGCCGATCGTTGTCGGTCATCACGTCTGCACCATCCGCCGTCGCGCGGCCCCCGGACGGCATACGCCCACTGAAGGTGACGAGGAATCACGCTAGCACCGCGGAAGCCGACGATCCCGCTGTTCTCGCGGGCCGGCTGCGGTCACGGCTGCGGTGGCAGCGCCCCCGCGCCGTCGAGCGCATCGTAGACGTCCTGCGGGTCCGTGCCCAGGTCCCAGCGGGAGAGCACGATGAGCCGGTCCTCCGGTTCGCGCGCGTCGATCTCGAGCGTCTTGACGCGTCGGCCCAGCCGCGGATAGCTGGTCACCCGCACCCGGCGCATCTGCTGCGGCGTGTACACGCGGCGCCCGGACAGCCCCCGGACCGCCAGTCCGGGCCCGTCGGGGGCCACGTCGACCACCTGCAGCCGGGGGCGGATGTAGGCGCCGGTCGCCGCGATCACCAGCAGTGCGACCGCGGCGAGCGTGATCAGCAACCGGCCGGCGACGTCGTTGCCCAGCGTGGCCGCGGCGACGGCCATCAGCACCCCGCCGATGCCGAACACCACGACCGCCGAGGTCTTGGGTGCCCAGGACAGCTCGTCGGTCCGGCGTCCCTGGGGGTTCTGGGGAGGGGAGTTGTGCACAAACATCCGTTCTATCCACAGGACTTATCCACAGTGGGGATAAATCACACCAGTGTTATTGGACAGATCCGCAGGTGAGCTCCTGTGGGTAGCTTCTCCACATCCCTGTGGAATCAGCGGCGTCCTGTGGAATCAGCGCCACCGCATGGTCATGACGAGACCGACGACCATGAAGCCGAAGCCGATGAGGAAGTTCCACGCGCCGAGATCGTTCATCCAACCGATGTCCTGGCCGGCGAGGTAGTTGACGATCAGCCAGGCCAGCCCGATCAGCATGAGCGCCAGCATCACCGTGACGTAGACGGCGCTCGAGGGGCCGGCCTTCACCTTCACCGGGGTGCGGTTGGCGGGGTTGATCGTGTAGTCGGTCTTCTTGCGGACCTTGGACTTGGGCATGACATCCTCGTCGATCGATGGTGCGGTTGTGCGGTGTGCGCGCCGGCCGTCGGGTACCGCGCGCCACGGTCGCACCCGGTGTGCGACGCCCTACTACACGCTAACCTAGCTGCGAGTATTCGGTCACACCTCGACTCGGTGGGTCCGGGCGGGGAGTACCGAGATGAGGACAGCCAGGTGAGGATGCGCACCGCGATCGCCGAGCGGATGCGGGCGCGCCGCGCCCCGGCACGCTCCGGCGGGCCCTGGCGGTACGTGGTCCCGGTGGTGTGCGTGGCCGCCGGGCTGCTCGCGTCCACCACCTACGCCACCTCCCACGGCAACGAGCTGCGGGCAGGTGACTCGACCCGACTCTCGGAGATGGTGCGGCAGGCCCAGAGCTCCACCGATCAGGCCGCCCGCGAACGCGATCAGCTCGCCGGCCGCGTCGAGGCCGCGCAGAACAAGGCCGCCGGTTCCGACAGCCGGGTCGCGCACGCGGTCGAGCAGGGCAGGGCGCTCGAGGCCGCGGCCGGGCTGACCCCGGTGACCGGACCCGGCCTGGTGGTCACGCTGACCGACGCCCCCCGCGACGCCGACGGGAAGTATCCGGCGGGTGCCTCGCCCGACGACCTGGTCATCCACCAGCAGGATGTGCAGAGCGTGCTCAACGCGTTGTGGGCCGGGGGGGCGACTGCGATCGAACTGATGGACCAGCGGGTGGTCAACACCTCGGCGCCGCGCTGCATCGGCAACACGCTGCTGCTGCACGGCCGTACCTACAGCCCGCCCTATGTGATGCGCGCGATCGGTCCCGCGGGACCGATGCAGGCGGCGTTGGACGCCGAGCGCGGCGTGCAGATCCTCAAGCAGTACGTGGTCCGGTTCTCGCTGGGGTACAAGGTCGCGACCGACCCCTCGATCGGCGTGCCCGGCTACGCCGGGCCGCTGCGGATGAAGTACGCGACGCCGGCCGGATAGTCCGCCGACGAGCCGGCCTTGGCCGTGTGGATGCCGCAGTTGTGCTGCGAGTTGGCGGCGCCGACGATCGACTCGGCCATGCCCCACGCCCGGCGCGCCTCGGCGGTGCTGCCCGAGCGAGCCATGTCGTTGCCCTGCGCGTTCCACAGGTTGGCGCTGGTCACCGCGTCGGTGCAGGCGCGATTGTGGGAGCCGGTGACGTAACCGGGATGCGGTTGCGGCGCCGCGACCAGCAGGCAGACTGCGGCCAGCCCGGAGACCAGTGCAGCGGTCGGCCCGCCACCACACAGCCGTACCCGGCGGCGGTGACGGGACGGGCCGGTCGGGGGCGTGCGGGAGTACATGGGAGGGCCTGGTGCTGGTCGGGATGTGTTTCCATCGTCCTCCGCCGGGCCCCGGCGCGCATCCGGTGGTCGCCGCCGGTGAGTATCGTGACGACATGCGGATTCTCGTCGTCGACAACTACGACAGCTTTGTCTTCAACCTGGTGCAGTACCTCGGTCAGCTCGGGGTGCAGGCCGAGGTGTGGCGCAACGACGACGCGCAACTCGACAACCCTGCCGCGGTCGCAGCGGCCTTCGACGGCATCCTGATCAGCCCGGGACCGGGCACCCCCGAGCGCGCCGGCGCCAGCATGGCGCTGGTCCGGGCGTGCGCCGACGCCGAGACCCCGCTGCTCGGCGTGTGCCTGGGCCACCAGGCGATCGGTGCGGCGTTCGGCGCGGTCGTCGAGCGGGCCCCGGAGCTGCTGCACGGCAAGACCAGCGTGGTCCACCACGACGACACCGGTGTGCTGGCCGGACTGCCGGACCCGTTCACCGCGACCCGCTATCACTCGCTGACCGTCCGCGAGTCGACCATCCCCGACGAGCTGCAGGTCACCGCCCACACCGAGAGCGGCGTGGTCATGGCCATGCGACACCGCGAGCTGCCGATCCACGGCGTGCAGTTCCACCCCGAGTCGGTGTTGACCGAGGGCGGTCACCGCATGCTGGCGAACTGGCTCGAGATCTGCGGGCAGCGCCCCGCCGAGAGGCTGGTGGTGCGGCTCGAGGCGGAGGTCGCCGCGACGCTCGGCACCGCGGTCCAGGCCTAGCGGGGGATCCCCAGCTGCCCGACCCCCACCGACACGATCGAGTCCTTCTGGATCGAGCTGCCCGGCGGCTGCGTCTGGGTCTGGATCTTGCCGACCTGGGTGGTGTCGAGCGTGGTCACCGGCGAGGTGGACAGCTGCCCCTGCCCACCGGCCCAGCCCGCCGCCTTGAGCGAGGACAGCGCCTGCTGCGGGGTCTGTCCGGTCAGGTCGGGCATCGACACCCGGTTGCCGTTGGAGACCGTCAACGTCACCGTCGACCCCTGCGGCGCCATCGAGCCGCCGCTCGGGTTGGTGCTCAGCACCGACCCCTTCGCCTCGGGCGAGTCGGCGGTGGAGACGATGACCTTGAAGCCGGCGCCCTCGATGTTCGGCTGCGCGACCGACAGCGTCTGTCCGGTCACGTCCGGCACCCGCACCAGCTGCGGGCCGCTGCCGAGCGTGAGCGTGACCTGGCCGTTCTGCGCCACGTTGGACCCGGCCGACGGGTTCTGCCCGACCACCTTGTCGAGCTGGTCGGCGGTCGAGTTGGCGTGGCCGATGTCCGGGTCGACGGTCAGGCCGAGCTTCTGGAGCGCGTTGGTCGCGTCCTGCTGGGACATCCCGGTCAGCTGCGGTACCTGCACCTGCTGCGGCCCGGAGGACACGTTCAGCGTCACCGTGCCGTTCTTGTCGATGCCGGTGCCGGCCGTCGGTGACGTCGAGATGACCGTGTCGGCCGGCACCGTGGCGTCCGGCCGGCTCTGCTTGGCCACCTGCAGGCCCATCGCCTGCAGTTGCGCCTGCGCGGCCTCCGAGGTCTTGTTCGACACGTCCGGCACGGTCACCTTGTCGTGCGAGTCGCGGGTCAGCGCGACCGCGAAGGCCACCACGATCCCCAGGAACACCACTCCCAGCACGCCGAGCAGGATCTTCACTGTCGAGCGGGTCCGCTTGTCGTCCTCGCTCTCGCCCGGCTCGACGGCGACCCCGGCGGCGGGGCGCACCGGCTGCGGCGAGCGCCGGCCGTCGGTGGGGACCCCGAGGATGGTGGTGCGGTCCTCGTCGTTCATCACCACCGGTGCGCTCGGCCGGCGGCCGCTGAGCACCTTGATCAGGTCGGCGCGCATCTCGGCGGCGGACTGGTACCGGTTGGCGGGGTTCTTGCTCATCGCCTTGAGCACGATCGAGTCGAGCTCGCGCGGCACGGCGGGGTTCAGCTCCGACGGCGCCCGCGGATCCTCCCGCACGTGCTGGTAGGCGACCGCGACCGGAGAGTCCCCGGTGAACGGCGGCTCACCGGTGAGGATCTCGAACAGCACGCAGCCGACCGAGTAGACGTCCGACCGCGCGTCGACGCTCTCCCCACGGGCCTGCTCGGGGGAGAGGTATTGCGCGGTGCCGATCACGGCGGCGGTCTGCGTCATCGTGCTGGTGCCGTCGGACATCGCGCGGGCGATGCCGAAGTCCATCACCTTCACCGCGCCGGCCCGGTTGATCATGATGTTGGCGGGCTTCATGTCCCGGTGCACGATGCCGTTGCGGTGGCTGAAGTCCAGCGCCGCGCACACGTCGGCGACGATCTCCATCGCCTTGCGCGGGGGGATCGGCCCGTCGTTGCGCACGATGTCACGCAGCGTCTCGCCGTCGACGTACTCCATGACGATGTACGGCAGGGGGCCGGCGTCGGTCTCGGACTCGCCGGTGTCGTACACGGCGACGATCGACGGGTGGTTCAGCGCGGCAGCGTTCTGCGCCTCACGACGGAAACGCAGGTAGAAGCTCGGATCTCGGGCGAGGTCGGCGCGTAGCACCTTGATCGCGACGTCCCGGTCCAGCCGTTTGTCGCGGGCGAGATGGACCTCCGACATGCCACCGAAGCCGAGGGTCTCACCCAGCTCGTAGCGATCCGAGAGCTCACGTGGAGTGGTCATTACTGCATTGCCCCGCTTTCGGCTGCAGTGGAACTGAAGCCGTCGTGCCTGTGTTGTTGCCGTGCCGCTGCCCGATGGCGGTATGCAGCCGGGGTGTTCGTGGTCGTCGCCGTCTCCGTCGGGGTCGCCTCCGCCGCGGAGGTCTCGGTGGGGGCCTCCGCTGTGGTGGCCTCGGTGGTGGTGGACTCCGCGGTGGTGGTCGGCGCCTCTGAGGTGGTGGGCGACGGCGTGGTCGTCGGCGTCACCGCGGTGGTGGTGACCGGCGGCTGCGTTGTCGTGGTCACGATAGGCGGCTCGCTGGTCGCGTACACGGGCGGCTCGGTCGTGTCGTAGACGGTCGTCAGCGGCGGGCTCACCGTCGACGGCGAATGCCCGCCGTCCGAGCCCGGGCTGTTGGACAGGATCAGCCCGCCCGCGACGATCGCGGCGAGCACCAGCAGCGCACCGCCGCCCCAGGCCAGCGCCTTCTGACCGGTGGACCAGCCGGTGTCCTCGTCCGGATCGACGCCGACCCGCCCGGGCACCGCGCGCGTCGTCTCGGCCCCCATCATCTGCGTGGGCGGCAGCGCGGCGGCGCCGGTCATCTTCTGGGTCGCACCGGTGGCCGGGCCCGCGGCGGCGGCTCCGCCGAGGGGCCGGGGCGGGCGCCTTCCGGCGCGCACCGCGGCGACCGCGTCGGCGAAGGCGCCGCCGTTCGCGTACCGGGCGGCCGGGTCCTTGGCCAGCGCGATCTCGATCAGCTCGCGCACGTTCGGCGGGAGCGTGGACGGCAGCGGACGCGGCGGCTCCTGAATGTGCTTCATCGCGACCGTGAGGGTGCCGTCGCCCTGGAACGGCCGCTGGCCGGACAGCGCTTCGTAGCCGACCACACCGAGCGCGTACACGTCGGAGGCGGCGGTCGCGTCCTGGCCGAGGGCCTGCTCCGGCGCGATGTACTGCGCGGTGCCCATCACCATGCCGGTACGGGTGACCGGTGCCGCGTCGATCGCCTTGGCGATGCCGAAGTCGGTGATCTTCACCTGGCCGGTCGGGGTGATCAGGATGTTGCCGGGCTTGACGTCCCGGTGGACCAGGCCGGCCCGGTGCGCGACCTGCAGCGCCCGGCCGGTCTGCTCGAGCATGTCCAGCGCGTGCTGCAGCGGGATCACGCCCATCCGGCGCAGCACCGCGCTCAGCGGCTCGCCGTCGACGAACTCCATGACCAGGTAGGCCAGCTGGGCGCCGGCCGGGTCGGTGGTCTCGCCGTAGTCGTAGACGCCGGCGATCCCGGGGTGGTTCAGCGAGGCGGTGGTGCGCGCCTCGATCCGGAACCGCTCGAGGAACTCCGGGTTGTCGGACAGCTCGGCCTTGAGCACCTTGACCGCGACCCGGCGGTCGAGCCGCTGGTCGATGGCCTCCCAGACCTGTCCCATGCCGCCGGTGGCGACCAGTCGCAACAGCCGGTACCGCCCGGCGATCGTCGCGCCGCTCTGCAATGTCATCGCTGCTTTCCCGCCATCTCAACGCTCCCTCAGGGCGGCGGCCATCACGGCGCGCCCGATCGGGGAAGCCACGAACCCGCCGGTGGCGGCCAGTCCACGGTTGCCGCCGTCCTCGACGATCACCGCGACCGCGACCTGCGGGTTGTTCGCCGGGGCGAACGCGATGTACCAGGCGTGCGGCGGTGTCTGCTTGGGTGTGTTGCCGTGCTCGGCCGTGCCGGTCTTCGACGCGATCTGCACGCCGGGGATGCCGCCGGCGCCGGCCGTGTGGTTCTCCGAATCGATCATCATCTTCGTCAGGGTCGCCGCGATCTCAGGCGAGACCGCCTGGCCGTCGGAGACCGGGTTGGTGGTGGACAGGTTGGACAGGTCGGGGCCCTGCAGCTGCTTGACCAGGTGCGGCTGCATCCGGACGCCGCCGTTCGCGATGGTTGCGGCGATGACGGCGTTCTGCAGCGGGGTCAGCGCGACGTCGCGTTGGCCGATGCTGGACTGGCCCAGGGCCGCGGCGTCGGGGATGGTGCCGACGGTCGAGTCGGCGACCGGCAGCGGGATGCCGGGGGTGTTCGGGCCGATCCCGAACGCGGTCGCCTGGTCCTTGACCGCCTGCGTGCCGGTCTTGATGCCGAGCTCGGCGTAGGCGGCGTTGCAGGACAGCGCGAACGCCAACTCCATCGTCGCGGTCGGCCCGGGACCGCAGGTCTCGTCGTCGAAGTTGTGCAGCACGTCGGTGGTGCCGGGCAGCTGGAGACCGGACGCGGCGGTCAGCTGCGTCTGCGGGGTCGCCCCGTGCGCGAGCGCGGCGGCGGACACGACGACCTTGAACGTCGACCCCGGCGGATACGTCTCGGAGATCGCGCGGTTGAGCATCGGGTTCGCCGGGTCGGACTGCAACTGCTCCCAGGCCTGGGTGCGGACCTTCGGGTCGTGGCTGGCGAGCAGGTTCGGGTCGTAGCTGGGTGTGCTGGCCATGGCCAGGATCTCGCCGGTCGACGGCTTGATCGCGACCACGGCGCCGGTCAGGCCCTTCGACGCCAACTGGTCGTAGGCGACCTGCTGCACGACCGGGTCGATCGTGGTGACCACGTTGCCGCCGCGCGGGTCGCGGCCGGTGACCAGGTCGAACAGCCGTCGGCCGAACAGCCGGTCGTCGGACCCGTTGAGCACCGGGTCCTCGGTGCGCTCCAGGCCCGTCGACGCGTACTGCATCGAGTAGAAGCCGGTGATCGGTGCATTGGCCAGCGGGCTGTCGGCCGCGGACGGGCTCTTCGGGTACACGCGCAGGTACTTGTAGCGGTCGTCGGTGGGGACCGAGACGGCCAGCACCTGGCCGCCCGCGGAGATCTGCCCGCGCTGACGGGAGTACTCGTCCATCAGCACGCGTTGGTTGCGTGGATCGTTGCGCAGGCTGTCGGCCTCGATGACCTGCACGTATGTCGCGTTGGCGAGCAGCGCGACGACGAGGAACATCACGGCCATGGACACGCGACGGAGCGGAGTGTTCACGGGCGCCTCAACATCTGCGTCTGGGCGTCGGCGATCGGCGTGGGTGCGGGCGTCGTCCGCTTGGCCAGAGCCGGCCGCCGCGCCTCGTCGGAGATCCGCATCAGGATGGCCACCAGCGCGTAGTTCGCCAGCAGCGACGAGCCGCCGTACGAGACGAACGGGGTGGTGATGCCCGTCAGCGGGATCAGCTTCATCACGCCGCCGACGACGACGAACAACTGGATCGCGATCGTGAACGACAGCCCCGCGGCGAGCAGTTTGCCGAAGCTGTCGCGTACCAGCAGCGCGGTGCGCAGTCCGCGGAAGACGAACACCGTGAACAGCAGGATCACCGCGGCGAGCCCGATCAGGCCGAGTTCCTCGCCGACCGTGGCCATGATGAAGTCGGTCTTGGCGAACGGGACGGTGCCGGGACGGCCGCTGCCGAGCCCGGTGCCGGCGACACCGCCCGTGGCGAACCCGAACAGCGCCTGGGCGATCTGGTAGCCGGTGGTGTTGTATGTGGCGAACGGGTCGAGCCACACGTGCACCCGCTCGGCGAAGTGCGCGAACAGGTAGTACGCCAGGACGCAGCCGGCGAAGAACAGCGCCAGCCCGATCAGCAGCCAGCTGACCCGCTCGGTGGCGATGTAGATCATCACCAAGATGGTCACGAAGATCAGCAGCGCGAAGCCGAGGTCCTTGTTGAGCACCAGCACGCCGATGGCGATGACCGCGGAGACCACCAGCGGCGCGAGGTCCCGCGCGCGCGGCACGTCGAGCCCGAAGATGTGCCGTCCGGCCCGGGTGAACAGGTCGCGCTTGGACACCAGGAATGCCGCGACGAAGATGATCAACAGGATCTTCGCGAACTCACCGGGTTGCACCGAGAAGCCGCTGAACCGGATCCAGTTCCGGCCGCCGTTGACCTCGCTGAACCGTGCGGGCAGCACTGCGGGGATGACCAGCAGCACCAGGCCGATCAGGCCGAGCGTGTAGCCGTAGCGGGCGAGCACCCGGTGGTCGCGCAGGAAGAACAGCACCAGCGCGAACACCACGATGCCCAGCGCGGTCCACAGCACCTGCTGGTTGGCGTCCGGGTTCGGCGCCGGCTGGCCCTGGAACTGCGCGGCCTGCGCATCCGAGAGATCCAGGCGGTGGATCAGCACCAGCCCGAGGCCGTTGAGCAGCGCGATGATCGGCAGGAACAGCGGGTCGGCGTAGGGGGCGAGCCAACGCACCACCGCGTGTGCGATCGCGTACAGCGTGAGGAAGGCGGCGGCGTATTTGGCCAGGTCCCAGGACAGCGCCTGATCCTGGCCGACCTCGACGAGGATCAGTGAGATCGTCGTCACCAGTGTCGCGAAGACCAGCAGCCACATCTCGTACTTGCGGCCGTTCAACGGCACCGGCGCGGGCGCGAACCCACCCGGCGGACTGGGGAACGGGGAGGACGCCATCAATGCGTGATCCTGCACGTCTGCCCGACGACCTGGCCCGGCGCGAGCTTGCCCGTGACCGGGGCGGTCGACGGGGCGGCGGCCGTGGTGGGTGCCGTCACGGCCGGGGTCGGGGCCGCGGGCGTGGGTGCGGCGGGCGTGGGTGCGGCGGGCGCGGTCGGTTCCGGCGTGGCCGGGACAGCCGGGGCGGGTGCCGGTGCCGGCGTGGGGGTCGCGACCGCGGGCAGGCAGACCGGCAGCAGATCGTTGCGGGTCAGCTGGTCGATCTGGCTGCGCGCGTTGTCCTGCGAGCCGCTCGGCAGGCCCGACCGCACCTGTTCGCGCGCCGACGGCTGCAGGTCGTCGAGCTTGAGCAACGTGCAGCCGGCGGGGCTGTCGCCGCTGGCGACCAGCTGCAGGTTGCCGCTGTCGTTGACGCACCCGACCTGGTCGATGCGCTGCAGACTGACCCCGAACAGCGAGCCGGGGACCCCGCGCAGGATCGCCACGTGGCCGGCGGCCTCGGAGACGTAGTAGCTGCTGCGCACCCACATCGTGCCGATCGCGGCGGCGGCCCCCAGCACGACGATCAGCGCGACGGCGGACAGCACCAGGCGCCGGCGGCGGCGCGGGTGCGCCGTGGAGGCCTGCGGCTCCGGGGGCGCGGAGACCCGCTTGGGGGTGGCGCGGGGCTGACGGATCGCGGCCGCGCGTCCGGCGGCGGTGTCCGGCGGCGGCACGTGCTCCTCGTCGTCGCCGAGTGCCGCACCGGCCACGATCGGCTGGCTCTGGCCGTAGTCGAGGTCGATGACGTCGGCGATGATGACCGTGACGTTGTCCGGCCCGCCGCTGCGCAGCGCCAGTTCGATCAGCTTGTCCGCGCACTCACGCTGGTCGCCCTCGCGCATGGTGTTGGCGATGGTCTCGTCGCTGACCACGTCGGAAAGGCCGTCCGAGCACAGCAGATACCGGTCGCCGGCGCGTGCCTCGCGCACCGTCAGCGTCGGCTCGATCTCGTTGCCGGTCAGCGCGCGCATGATCAGCGACCGCTGCGGATGCGACTGCGCCTGCTCGGCGGTGATGCGGCCCTCGTCGACGAGCGACTGCACGAAGGTGTCGTCCCGGGTGATCTGGTTGAGCTCGTTGTCGCGCAGCAGGTACGCGCGGGAGTCGCCGATGTGCACCAGGCCCAGGCGGCTGCCGGCGAACAGGATGGCGGTCAGCGTGGTGCCCATGCCGTCGAGCTCGGGCTCTTCCTCGACCTGGCCGGCGATCGCGTCGTTGCCGGCGCGGGTGGCGGACTCGAGCTTGCCCAGCAGGTCGCCACCGGGCTCGTCCTCGTCGAGCGGGGCCAGCGCGGCGATCACCAGCTGCGAGGCGACCTCGCCGGCCGCGTGACCGCCCATGCCGTCGGCCAGGGCGAGCAGCCGCGCGCCCGCGTAGACGGAGTCCTCGTTGTTGCCGCGAACGAGGCCGCGGTCGCTGCGCGCGGCATACCTGAGCACAAGGGTCACGGGCGTAGCTCGATCACGGTCTTGCCCACCCGCACCGGAGTGCCGAGTGGGACGGGAACGGGGGAGGTCACCTTGACCCGGTCCAGGTAGGTGCCGTTGGTGGAGCCGAGGTCCTCGACGTACCACTCGTCGCCGCGCGGGGAGAGGCGGGCGTGCCGGGTGGAGGCGTAGTCGTCGGACAGCACCAGCGTCGAGTCGTCGGCGCGGCCGATGAGGACCGGCTGGCTGCCCAGCGAGATCCGGGTGCCCGCGAGCGTCCCCTCGGTGACCACCAGGTGCTTGGCGACCTTGACCCGCCGGCGGGTGGTCAGCATCGCGGCCTTCGACGGGTAACGGGGCGCCAGGCGCGCGCCGGTCGCCGCATAGACGTCGGTGCGCAGCACCCGCAACACCGCCCAGATGAACAGCCACAGGAGAAGGAGGAATCCGCCGCGGGTGAGCTGCAAGATCAGTCCCTGCATGATGCGTCACCTCCTCTGGTGGTCGGTCGGATCAGCTCACCAGGATCTGGCCCGGCTGATGGCACTGGGAGTGCGCACCGCGCCGGGCAGGTTGGTCGAGGTGAGAGCTGCGGTCGGGCAGAGCTACGGTCGCTGCACATCGTACTGGTGTGCGGCGGCCCGGGGTCCGTGCCGAGGACGCGGTGGCGGTGTTGTTATGAACTCGATTCCCGTGAGCCCGAACCGCCGCGGCCCGGCTCAACGGAAGTGGATGACGATCTCCGAGTGCCCGACGCTGACGACGTCGCCCTCGGCGAGCTGCCAGTCCTGCACCGGTGCGCCGTTGACGGTGGTGCCGTTGGTCGAACCGAGGTCGGTGAGCAGCGCGACCTGACCGTCCCAGCGGATGTCCGCGTGGCGCCGCGAGACGCCGGTGTCGGGCAGCCGGAACTGGGCCTCCTGTCCGCGGCCGATCACGTTGGAACCCTCACGCAGCTGGTAGGTGCGGCCGCTGCCGTCCTCGAGCTGCAGCACGGCGTTGAGTGCGCCCCAGTTGCCCTGCTGCGCGTAGGAACCGTAGTTCTGGGTTGCCGACGCCTGGTCGGGGTAGTCGGTGCCGTAACCCTGGGCCCCGTAGTCGCCCGCGTAGCCCTGCTGGGCGTAGCGGGGATCGCCGTAGCCGGCGCCGCCGTAGTTGGGGTCGGCATAACCCTGGTCCGCGTAGCCCTGGTCTGCGTAGGACTGCTCGCCGTACGCCTGGCCCGCGTAGCCCTGGCCGTACGCCTGCGCGCCGTAGCCCTGGTCCGCATGACCCTGGCCCTGGTAGCCGTAGGACTGCTGCTGTGCGCCGCCGCCGGGGTAGCCCTGCTGCTGGGCGTAGCGCGGATCGCCGTAGGCGGCGTCCTGCTGGTAGGCGCCGTTGTAGCCGACCTCGTCGCCGTAGGAGTCCTCACCGTAGGGCTGGTCGGCGCGAGCCTGGTTGCCCGGCGTGGCCCCGCGGCCGCGGTCGTTGCCTGGTTCTTGCGTCATCTGGCCAGCTCCTGGTGGTGAGATACGTGCCGCTTGGGCACCGCGTTGTGCGCGGGCAGAACCCGCGTCCGGGTCGACGGAACCCGCCGTTCGGAATTGTCCGGTGTGCAATGTGGGAGAGACCTCGAACTCGACCCGGACGTTGCCGTACGTCTCCCACCCCTGGTCGGCGATGTAGCCGCGCAGTTGGCGGGCGAGCGCCCCCGTGGTCATCTCGCGATCCGAGGCCAGCTGCTGCTGGTCCGATTCACCCACGGTGATCACGTAGAGGTTCGGGGCCAGCCGGTGGCCGCCCTCGAGCCGCCGCAGCTTGTCGCCGGCCTCGCGCTGGAGGGACGACTGAACCTCGGCGGGGACGACCTTGCCGCCGAACACCCGGGCGAAGGCGTCGCCGACGGCGTCCTCGAGCTTGCGCTCGAACCGCTGCACGAATCCCATGGCCGGCCTCCTCCCGCGACAGGGTGTGTCCTTCGGTCTCTCCGATCTGTCTGCATGGTATCGGTCGATGCTGGCAGTGCGCCGTTCCCCGCTGATCACGGACCGGTAAAGGATGGTGTTTCCGCAGGTCGGAATGGGTTTGGCCGCTCAGTTTGGGCGGGCGTTCGGGCCCGTGCTAGTCTTCCCTGGTCGCTCGGGCGAGTGGCGGAATGGCAGACGCGCTGGCTTCAGGTGCCAGTGTCCTTCGGGACGTGGGGGTTCAAGTCCCCCTTCGCCCACAGATGAACGAGGCCGCAGATTCGCAAAGAGTCTGCGGCCTCGTTTTCTGTGCGGCGTGCGGTTTCGCTCGCAGTCCGCGGCGGGGTGTCGAGTGGGCATCGCGCACCCGGGGCCATGACATTCCGTGCGTATTCAAGGGTGCTGTGCCCCGACTCGGAACATCGGCGAACTGAGCAGTTGTCCGATGTCGAGGGTCGTTGCGGTGGTAAGCCTTTGGGCGTGACTTCGCCGCCGAGGCCACGGTCGCGGCGTGGTCGCTCGTTGATTCCCGGCAGCCCTGCCGGCGGTTCTAGGTGGTCGAGTCCTCGCGCTCGATGGCCCAGGTGACGATCTGTGTCCGAGTGGTGAAGTTCAGTTTGCTCAGGATGTGTTCCACGTGCCATTCGATGGTGCGCGGGGAGAGGACGAGCTTGTCGGCGATGGCCCGGTTGGTCATGCCCTGGGCGACCAACCCGGCAACCTGCTGCTCCCGCTTGGTCAGCGGTGACGGGACCTCTTCTTTCTGCGCCTCCTGCTGCGGCACCGGTTCCGTCGCCCGCTCCTCGAGTGCGAAGGCGACCGCCTCGTCGACGTCGAAGCGGTGGCCGCGCTGCACCGCCGCGTCGAATCTGTTCTTGCCGAGAGCGCGGACGGCGTATTGCTGTGCCCGATGGTGATGGCCGAACAGATCACGGATGATCGTGGGGCCACCCGCGGCCTCCGCGACCGAGGCGGCCGCGCCCATCAGCATGGCTGCCCGCTCGGCATGCTGTTCCTCCGCAGAGAGCCACGCGAGAGTGGCCAGCGCACTGGAGGTTTCGAGTGTGTCGTCGATCATCCTGGCCAGACGCAACCCCTGACTGATCAGTCCGATCGCTCGGGCGCGATCGCCCTTGTCGGCGGCCGCCAGCCCCAGCATCGACAGTGAGTACGACCGATAGACCGATTCGCCACGCTCTTCCGTGAGCATCAGCGCCTGCTCTTCGTATTCCATCGCCCGCCCGGTTTCGTCCCGGAAACTGCACGCGATGGCGAGGCCCAACAGGGTCGCGACCTGCCGGAGGACGTTCCCGGATGCCTCGAACACCGGCAATGCCCGCTCGAGGTGTGCAGCCGCTTGTGGTACCTGTCCGGCGAAGAGTGCGGAAAGCCCGCCGGCGAGATCGACGAAGGCCTGCTGCTGAGTGTCCGCGGCGCTGTCGACCAGAACCTGCGCTCGCCCAATGGATTCGGTCGCGGAAGTGATGTCGCCCTGCATCGAGGCCAGAACAGCGCTGTCGCACAGGGCCGCCACCCGCTCGTCGGGCCGCCCTCCTTCGATACTCAATGCGCGACCGAACCAATAGCGTCCTTCGCGGATCAGACCTCGTGCGACCCAGAACTCCCGCATGCCGGCCGCGAGGCGTAGTGCTGCGCCCGCACCATCGGGTTCGGACAGTGAAAACTCCATGGCCTCACGCAGATTGGCCTGCTCACGATCGAGCCGGTCGAGCCATTCGAGTTGCCCGGGACCGATCCACTGCGTGTGCGCCCGCAACGCCAACCGCTCAAACCAATCCCGATGCGCCCGCCGCACCCCCAACTCGCCACCACCACCACGGAGGCGTTCACGCCCATACTCACGCAACGTCTCGAGCATCCGATA
>NZ_JAAIVF010000012.1 GCF_029589495.1 Speluncibacter jeojiensis | reverse complement strand
GCGGCCATAGCGGAGCGGGAAACGCCCGGACCCATCCCGAACCCGGAAGCTAAGCCCTCCAGCGCCGATGGTACTGCACTCGACAGGGTGTGGGAGAGTAGGACACCGCCGAACACACATTCCACGAAAGGGGACCCCACCACGGGTCCCCTTTCGTGCGTTTCCAGGCAAATTCATCGGAAGGAACGGCAGTGGCGGAGAGCCAGGGCGAGAGGCGTCCGCATCGGCGTTCGGGTGACGCGGGTGAGCGAGCGGGCGGTGGACGCGGTCGATCCGATGGCGCCGAGCGCCGCGGGCAACCGCGCCGGAGCGACTCTCGTCAGGGCGGCGAATCGCGCCACGGCGGATTCAACCGTGGGGATCGCCGAGACGACCGTTCCGATCGCCGGGACGGAAACCGTCGCGGCGGCGAGGGCCGGTTCGACGGGTCGGCCGGCGGCAGGCGGCCGGGTCGACCGGACGAGCCGGAGATTCCCGAGGAAATCCAGGCGAGCGACCTGGACCCTGAGATCCGCCGCGATCTGCTCAGCCTGGACAAATCGAACGCGACTGCGGTCGCGAGACACCTGGTGATGGCCGGACAACTGGTCGACGAGGATCCGCAGCTGGCACTCGCCCACGCGCGGGCCGCGCGTGGGCGGGCAGGCCGCATCGCGGTAGTCCGCGAGGCCGCGGGCATCACGGCTTACCACGCCGGCGAATGGGCCGAGGCGCTGTCGGAGCTGCGCGCCGCGCGGCGCATGGCGGGCGGTCCCGGACTGCTGGCGGTCATGGCCGACTGCGAACGAGGAATGGGCAGGCCGGAGCGGGCCATCGAACTGGGTCGCAGCGATGAGGCGCGTGCCCTGTCGGGCGACGATGCGACGGAACTGCGCATCGTGGTTGCCGGCGCACGGATGGACTTGGGTCAGAACGATGCGGCCGTCGTCACCCTGCAGACGCCTGAACTGGATCCGGCGCGCACGGGAGCGGCGGCTGCTCGCCTGTTCTATGCGTACGCCGATGCGCTCGTCGCGGCGGGTCGCAAGAAGGACGCCCTGACGTGGTTCCTCAACGCTGCGGCGGCGGACCTCGACGGTGACACTGATGCCGAAGAAAGGGTTGCCGAGCTCTCGGAGTCCGATCGATGACGGCGCTGGGGGAGTCGTACGACGTCCTGTTCCTCGACCTCGACGGCACCGTCTACCGCGGTGATGCGGCGATTCCCGGTGCGCGGCAAGCGCTCTCGGATGTGTCTGCGCGGCAGTACTTCGTCACCAACAACGCGAGCCGGACCCCCGCGACCGTGGCGGACCACCTGATCGATCTCGGTTTCCACGCGCCCGTCGATGCGGTTGTGACCAGTGCACAGTCGGCCGCGCGACTGGTCGCGGAGATGGTCGACCCCGGTTCCGTGGTGTTGGTCGTGGGCACCGAGGCCCTCGCGGAGGAGATACGCCTGGTCGGACTCGAGCCGGTGCGCCGGTTCGCCGATGCGCCCGTCGCGGTCGTGCAGGGGCTGACCAAAGACGTCAACTGGGAGATGCTGGCCGAGGCGGCACTGGCGATCCGTGCGGGCGCGGTGTGGGTGGCGTCGAACGTGGACACCACGTTGCCGACCGAACGCGGCCTGCTGCCGGGGAACGGTGCCATCGTCGCTGCGTTGCGGGCGGCCACCGGGCGCGAACCGCACATCGCCGGCAAGCCCGCGCGACCGATCATGGACGACGCCGTTCGCCGCAGTGGCGGCCGTCGACCGCTGGTGGTCGGCGACCGCCTGGACACCGACATCGAGGCCGCGCATGCGCTCGGTGCGGACAGCCTGCTGGTGCTCACCGGTGTATCGACCGCCTGGGATGTCATCAATGCCCCGGCCCACCGACGGCCGACCTACATCGGCGCGGATCTGCGCGCGTTGCATCAGTCGCCGGCGGAGTTGAGGATCGGACCGCGGCCGGCGTGGCACGTCGAATCCGACGGCGACGACGTCATCGTCGAGGCATGCGCGGATGCGGCCGATGTCCTCGACGGTCTCCGTGCGGTGGCGGACACCGCGTGGCGGATCGGAGATCTGGTGCGGCTGGTGCCGCGCGGCGAGGCTGCGCACCGCATGGTGACGGGCTGGCGGTGACCCGGTGGTGTACGCGGCGATCTGTGCCCGGCCACGAGTCCCATCCGACGTCGGGATCGACTAGCGTTGGCGGCGATGAACAGTTCCATGCCGCTTCCCGGACCGCCACGCACGGCGGATCCGCAGCAGATCCACGCCGATGTCGACGAGCTGCTCGAACTGGTCGATCGGCTCGGCAGCTTCGGAGCGCCGGACGATGAAGACCGGTCCGTCTCAGCTGAGGACGGGCACGCAGCCGGGGAGCCGATGCTCGGCCGGATGGCAGGGCTGCTCGAGCAGGCACACGACGTGCTGGTGGCGGGACTGTCGACCGTGGACAAGGCCTGAGGTGGCGCGCCGCGCACGTGCCGACGCCGAACTGGTGCGACGAGGACTGGCACGCTCCCGCGAGCACGCGGTCGAGCTGATCAACGCCGGCCGCGTCAAGAGCGCCGGAACGGTCATCGCGAAGCCGGCGACGGCGATCGAATCGGGCGCCCCGCTGAACGTGGTGGCCGAGCAGAACGAGGTCAACTGGGCGTCGCGGGGTGCGCACAAGCTGTTGGGTGCGCTCGAGGCGTTCACGCCGGGCGGACTCGTCGTATCCGGCCGTCGGTGTCTCGACGCCGGTGCCTCAACCGGTGGTTTCACCGATGTGCTGCTCAGCAAGGGCGCCCGCGAGGTCGTCGCGGTGGATGTCGGTTACGGGCAGCTGATCTGGCGACTGCAATCCGATCCGCGTGTGCAGGTGCATGACCGGACCAACGTCCGGTCCATCGACGCCGAGACCATCGGCGGCACCGTCGAACTCGTGGTCGGCGACCTGTCGTTCATCTCGTTGGAACTGGTGCTGCCCGCCCTGGCGAACTGTGCCGGACCGGACACGGACCTGCTCCCCATGGTCAAGCCTCAGTTCGAGGTCGGGAAGGACCGTGTCGGTGCGGGCGGGGTCGTGCGGGATCCGGGGCTGCGTGCGGAGGCCGTGCATGCCGTCGCGCTGGAGGCGGAGCGCCTCGGCATGTGGACGGCCGGGGTCGTCGCCAGCCCGCTGCCCGGTCCGTCGGGCAACGTCGAGTACTTTCTCTGGCTGCGGACGTCCACCGATGCCCCGCGTCCGCAGGAATCGCTGGAGGACATGGTGATCCGCGCCGTTCGGGAGGGACCGCAGTGAGTGCCACGGCAGCCGGTCGCGAGATACTGTTGGTCGCGCACACCGGACGCGAGAACATCGCGGATACCGCCGCACGCGTCGCCGCGATCCTTGGCGACGGCGGCATCGGTGTCCGGGTACTCGCCGACGAGGACACCGGAGCCCAACTCGCGCGTACCGACGACCCGGATGACGACCGGGTGGACCTGACCGCTCCGATCACTCCCGAGGCACTGCACGCCCAGGATGTCGCGGTGACCATGGTCGCCAACGGTCCCGACGCGGCCGTGGGCTGCGAGATGGTCGTCGTCCTCGGCGGCGACGGCACGTTCCTGCGGGCGGCAGAACTGGCGCGGTCAGCGGATGTGCCGGTGCTCGGTATCAACCTCGGCCGCATCGGTTTCCTCGCCGAGGCCGAGGCGGAGCACCTGGACGAGGCGCTGGCGCAGGTGGTGCGCCGCGAGTATCGGGTCGAACACCGGATGACGCTCGACGTGAGCGTCCGAACCGATGGTCAGATCCTGGGCCGGGGCTGGGCGCTCAACGAGATGAGTATCGAGAACGGCCCACGACTGGGCGTCCTCGAACTGCTCGTGGAACTGGACGGACGGCCGGTGTCCGCCTACGGCTGCGACGGCATGCTGGTCTCGACGCCGACCGGTTCGACGGCCTACGCGTTCTCGGCGGGGGGCCCGGTGGTCTGGCCCGAACTCGAGGCGATCCTCGTCGTGCCGAGCAATGCTCACGCACTGTTCGCGCGGCCCATGGTGATCAGCCCGTACTCGGTCGTGGCGGTCGACGTCGACCCGGCCGGTCACGGCGCGGTCGTCTACTGCGACGGGCGCCGCACGATCGAGGTCCCGGCCGGGGGCCGGGTGGAGGTGGTCCGCGGGCGCCGGCCGGTCAAATGGATCCGGCTGGACTCCGCGCCGTTCGCGGACCGCCTGGTCCGCAAGTTCCAGTTGCCCGTGCAGGGGTGGCGCGGCACCCGGCACTGACCGCGACACGCATGTGCGCACATGTGTTCTAACTTGTCGGGTGGTGCGGTTAGGCTCGTCCCGTGCTGGCTGAGATACGAATTACCGGACTCGGCGTCATTTCCGAGGCGTCTGCGGATCTGCACCCGGGCTTCACCGCGCTGACAGGTGAGACCGGCGCGGGCAAGACCATGGTGGTGACGAGTCTGCACCTGCTGGCGGGTGGACGCGCGGACGCGTCCCGGGTGCGCACCGACTCACCGCGGGCGGTCGTCGAAGGGCGGTTCAGCACCGACGGCGCGCCTGGCCCGGTCCTCGAGGAGATCGCCGAGGTCACCGACTCCTGCGGCGCGGAGGTCGACGACGACGGCAGCATCATCGCTGTGCGCACCGTCGGCAAGGACGGCCGCTCTCGGGCGCACCTCGGCGGACGCAGCGTGCCGGTGGGCACGCTCACGCAGCTGACCTCGCCACTGTTGACGGTGCACGGTCAGAACGATCAGCTCCGGCTGCTCAAGCCCGGCGAGCAGCGTGCGGCGCTCGACCGGTTCGGCGACGACACGGTCGGGCCGTTGCTGGATCGATACCGCAAGGTCCGGGCCGAGTGGATGGGCACCCGGCGCGAGCTCGAGGAGCGCACCAGCCGCTCGCGCGAGCTCGCCCAGGAGGCGGATCGACTGACGTTCGGCCTCGGCGAGATCGATGCGGTCGACCCGCAACCGGGCGAGGACGAGACGATCGCGGCGGACGTGCGCCGACTGAGCGACCTGGACTCGCTGAGGTCGGCTGCGCTGGAGGCGCACGTCGCGCTGGCGGGAGGCTCCGAGTACGACTCCGAGTCCGCCGAGTCGACGGGTGCGCTGGAGTTGGTGTCGGCGGCGCGGGCACGGCTGGACTCCGCCGACGACGGGGCGCTGCGCGAGATGGTGCCGCGGCTCGATGAGTTGCTCGCGTTGGCCGCCGACATCTCGGGGGATCTGGGCAGCTATCTCGCCGGCCTGCCGACTGACACCGATGCGCTCGAGGGCCTCCTCACCCGGCAGGCCGAACTCAAGGCGCTGACCCGCAAGTACGCGGCGGACGTCGACGGTGTGCTCGCCTGGGCCGCGGAGGCGCGCGAGCGGCTGGCGAAGATCGACGTCTCGGCCGACGCGCTGGCCGAACTCGAGGCCCGGGTCGGCGAGCTGAGCGCAAAGGTCGCACTCGCGGCCGTGAAACTCAGCACGGCGCGATGCAAGGCTGCCACGAAGCTGGCCAAGGCGGTCACCGCGGAACTGTCCGGTCTGGCGATGGGCAAGGCTCGGCTCGAGGTCGAGGTCTCCGTCGTCGAGGCGTCGCCAGGGGACGATGCAGACCTCGTCGTGGACGGGCGCATCCTGCACGCGGGTCCGCACGGCGTCGACACCGTCGAGTTCCGGCTCGGCGCCCACCCCACCGCGGACGCGCTGCCGATCGGCAAGACGGCCTCGGGCGGCGAACTGTCCCGGGTGATGCTCGCCCTCGAGGTCGTGCTGGCCGCGCAGGGCGGCGGCACGACGATGGTTTTCGACGAGGTGGACGCAGGGGTGGGCGGCCGGGCCGCGGTCGAGATCGGCCGTCGGCTGGCCAAGCTCTCACGCACCCACCAGGTCATCGTGGTCACCCACCTGCCGCAAGTTGCGGCCTTCGCTGACACGCATCTGGTCGTCGACAAGGTCGACGATCGTGGGGGCCTGATCCAGAGCGGAGTCCGCGCATTGGGGGACGACGAGCGGGTGGTCGAGTTGGCGCGGATGCTCGCGGGCCTCGACGACACCGAAACCGGTCGCGCCCATGCGGAGGAGTTGCTCGCCGCTGCGGCGTCGGCGCGCGCCGAGTAAGGCCGCCGCCGGCCTGCCCGACGTCGCGGCGCGCTCGATAGCACATGGCGGCGCTGCGGGGAAGCGGCAGAGGTGGGACACCTCGGCGCGCCTCCACAGGTCCGCGCACCGGTCGGGTGATCATCGAGGACATGAAGATGCCCGCCTTGCTGTCGCGAACCACCGAGTCGCTGCCCGGTATCACCGGAATCGCCAGAGTCGATCGCAACACCGCAAAGCTGTTGCGTCGCGTCGGCCCCGGAGACATCGTGGTGCTGGACGAACTGGACCTCGACAGGGTCACCGCCGACGCTCTCGTCGAAGCGGAGATCCTGGCGGTGGTCAACGCGTCGCCCTCGATCTCCGGGCGATACCCGAACCTCGGTCCGGAGGTACTGGCCGCCGCCGGCATCACCATCATCGATGCGATCGGTGCCGAGGGCTTCAAGAAGATCAAGGACGGGGCCAAGGTCCGGCTCAACGACGGCGGCGTCTACGCCGGCGACCGGCGTCTGGCCAAGGGGACCGAGCTGTCCGAGGAGGAGATCTCGGACCTGATGATCGAGGCCAAGACCGGGCTCGTCGATCATCTCGAGGCCTTCTCCGGCAACACCATCGAGTTCATCCGCAGCGAGAGTCCGCTGCTGATCGACGGCGTCGGCGTGCCGGACGTCGACGTGAACATGGAGAACCGTCACGTCATCGTGGTCGCCGACGGCACCGATCACGTGACGGATCTGAAGAACCTCAAGCCGTTCATCAAGGAGTACTCGCCGATCCTGATCGGCGTCAATCGTGGCGCGGATGCGTTGGTGAAGGCCGGGTACCGACCTGACCTGATCGTCGGCGATCCGGAGGGGATCTCCACCGAGGCGCTCAAATCCGGTGCGCAGGTAGTACTTCCGGCGGATCAGGACGGGCATGCCGCGGGGCTCGAACGCATCCAGGATCTCGGCATCGGCGCGATGACGTTCCCCGCATCGGGTGCGCCGGCCGACCTCGCGCTGCTGTTGGCCGACCACCACGGCGCCTCGCTGATCGTGACCGTCGGTGCCTCGGCGTCCCTCGACGACTTCTTCGACCGCGGTCGTCGGGACTCGAACCCGTCTGCCTTCCTGACCCGGATGAAGGTGGGGCAGAAGCTCGTCGACGGCAAGGCGGTCGCGACGCTGTACCGCAGTCGGGTCTCCGGTGCCGCCATCGCGCTGCTCGTGCTGGCCGCGCTGGTCGCCGTGGCGGTCGCGGTCGTGGTCACCAACAGTGACCACACCGTCATCAACTGGCTCGTCGACGAGTGGAACCGCTTCGCGCTCTGGGTGCAGGGACTGTTCAAGTGATCTCTTTGCGTCATCATGTGATCTCGTTGGCCGCGGTCTTTCTCGCGTTGGCGGTCGGCGTGGTCCTCGGCTCGAGCACCCTGTCCAACGGTCTGCTGTCCGGGCTGAGCTCGGACAAGTCGGAACTGCAGGATCAGGTTCACGCGCTGCAGGGGCAGGTGAACAACCAACAGCAGCAACTGAATTCGGCGGACATCTTTGATTCTGCGATCTCCGGCCGAGTGGTTCACGACGCGCTCGCGCAGCACAGCGTGGTGATCTTCACCGCGCCGGACGCCCGGCGACCGGACGTCGATGCGGTGGCGAAGACGATCGAGGCGGCCGGCGGTTCCGTGGCGGGTCGGGTCGGATTGACGGACTCGTTCGTCAGCCTCACCGGGGCGGACAAGCTGCGCAGCACCATCGCCAACGTCATCCCCGCGGGTGTCCAACTCAGCACCGCTGCGGTGGATCCGGGCAGCCTCGCCGGCGATCTGCTGGGGTCGGTGCTGCTACTCAACCCGCAGAACAACCAGACGCAGAGCACTCCGCAGGAGCGCGACCTCGCGATGCAGACGCTGCGCTCGGGTGGGTTCATCGCCTACGACGACGGCGCCGTCAAGCCCGCCCAACTGGCCCTCGTGATCACCGGGGGGGCGGCGAAGGGCGGCGACGGCAACACCGGTGCGACGGTGGCGCGCTTCGCCGCCGGCCTCGATGGCCGCGGCGGGGGCACGGTTCTGGCGGGGGCCACCGGGTCGGCCGACGGCAATGCCGCAGTCGCGATGGCGCGCTCGGATGCGGCGATCTCGAGCAAGGTCAGCACCGTCGACGACGTCGACCACAGTTCGGGCCAGATCACGACGGTACTGGCGTTGCAGCAGCAACTCGACAACAAGGCGGGCAAGTACGGCACCGGTGTCGGCGCGGAGGCGGTGACGGTCGGCAGCTGACCGCGTTTCGGCGCGTCATGAGGTGTCACAACCCGAGTGGTGTTACCGTGAAGACCCGTGGGTCGACACGCCCATACTCCACCTGCGTCAGTCATCACGGGAGCTTCGTTGCCACTGTCACGCCAGCATGCGCGTACCGCCACCAAGCACATCTTCGTCACCGGGGGCGTCGCCTCTTCGCTCGGTAAGGGTCTGACGGCATCCAGCCTCGGCCAGCTGCTGACGGCGCGCGGTCTGCGCGTGACCATGCAGAAGCTCGACCCTTACCTGAACGTCGACCCCGGGACCATGAACCCGTTCCAGCACGGCGAGGTCTTCGTGACCGAGGACGGGGCCGAGACCGACCTGGACGTCGGCCACTATGAGCGGTTCCTCGACCGCGACCTGCCCGGCTCGGCGAACGTGACCACCGGCCAGGTGTACTCCACGGTGATCGCCAAGGAGCGCCGCGGCGAGTACCTCGGCGACACCGTGCAGGTGATCCCGCACATCACCGACGAGATCAAGAACCGCATCCTCGCGATGACCGGTGCCGACCCGCAGGGCCAGGTGCCCGACGTGGTGATCACCGAGATCGGCGGCACCGTCGGTGACATCGAGTCGCAGCCGTTCCTCGAGGCCGCGCGGCAGATCCGGCACGACGTCGGACGCGACAACGTCTTCTTCCTGCACGTGTCGCTGGTGCCGTACCTGGCCCCGTCCGGCGAGCTGAAGACCAAACCCACCCAGCACTCGGTGGCGGCGCTGCGCAACATCGGCATCCAGCCCGATGCACTGATCCTGCGCGCCGACCGGGACGTGCCGGATGCACTCAAGAGCAAGATCGCGCTGATGTGCGACGTCGACGTCGAGGGCGTCATCTCGACCCCGGACGCCCCGTCGATCTACGACATCCCGAAGGTGCTGCACCGTGAGCGTCTCGACGCCTACGTGGTGCGCAAGCTGGGCCTGCCGTTCCGCGACGTCGACTGGACGGTGTGGGGCGACCTGCTCAAGCGCGTCCACGAGCCCCGGGAGAGCGTGCGCATCGCGCTGGTCGGCAAGTATGTCGACCTGCCGGACGCGTACCTGTCGGTCACCGAGGCGCTGCGGGCCGGCGGGTTCGCGCACCGGGCGAAGGTCGAGATCGTGTGGGTGCCGTCGGACGAGTGCGGGACGCCTGCGGGCGCGCAGGCCGCTCTGTCCGACGTCGACGCCGTGATGATCCCGGGCGGGTTCGGCATCCGGGGCATCGAGGGCAAGCTCGGCGCGATCGAGTACGCGCGCACGCGCATGCTGCCGCTGCTGGGGCTGTGTCTGGGCCTGCAGTGCGTGGTGATCGAGGCTGCACGGTCGGTCGGGCTGGCGGACGCCAACTCGAGCGAGTTCGACCCGGAGACCACCCACCCGGTGATCTCGACGATGGCCGACCAGGAGCGGGCCGTGGCAGGTGAGGCCGATCTCGGCGGAACCATGCGCCTCGGTGCGTATCCGGCCGTGCTGGACAAGGGTTCCGTGGTGGCGGCCGCCTACGGCAGCGAGGAGGTCTCCGAGCGGCACCGGCACCGCTTCGAGGTCAACAACGCCTACCGCGACCGCATCGCGAAGAGCGGGCTGCGGTTCTCCGGCACCTCGCCGGACGGCCGGCTGGTCGAGTTCGTCGAATACCCCGCCGACGTGCATCCGTTCTTCGTCGCGACCCAGGCCCACCCCGAGCTCAAGAGTCGCCCGACCCGTCCGCACCCGCTGTTCGCCGCGCTGATCAAGGCGGCGCTGGCGTACAAGGCCGCCGAGCGGCTGCCGGTCGACATCCCGGGTCAGACCGAGGACGACCTGGACACCGACGGCGACGAGTCGCCGGACACGGTAGTCGCGGCGCAGCAGTGACCCTCGGCGCTCACGACGACCCCACCGGGGGTCCCGCCGACCGGCACCGCTTCGACGTGCTGGGCTCGGAGACCGTGTACGACGGGGCGATCGTGGCGCTGCGGGTGGACGAGGTGCGCATGCCCGGCGGGGCGTCGGCACGCCGGGAGGTCGTCGAGCACTTCGGTGCGGTGGTCGTCGCGGCAGTGGACGAGCGGGACCGGCTGACCATGGTCCGGCAGTACCGACACCCGCTGGGGCAGCGGTTGTGGGAGCTGCCTGCCGGGTTACTGGACATCGCCGGGGAGGACCCGGTGGTGGCCGCCCGCCGTGAGCTGGCCGAGGAGACGGGCCTGGCGGCGGTGCGGTGGTCGGCGCTGGTCGACCTCGCCGCCTCGCCGGGCTTCACAGACGAGGTGGTCCGGGTCTTCCTCGCCGAGGGGCTGAGCGACGTGGAGCGGCCCGAGCCCGAGCACGAGGAGGCGGACCTGGAGATCGTGCAGGTCGAGCTGGACCGCGCCGTGCAGATGGTGTTCGACGGAGAGGTCGTCAATGCCTCGGCGGCCGCCGGGATCCTCGCGCTGGCCGCGGTGCGGGCCGGTCGGGCGCGACCGCGGCCGGCCGACGCGCCCTGGACATTCGCCTCGCGTGCGTTCGCCGAACGCAAGGTGCGTGCCGCCGGCGACGGGGCTGAGTCCGAGGCCGAGACCGCTCGGCCGGGTCGGTGACGTGCTCGCCGATCAGATCCGCGCCTATCTCGACCATCTGACGGTCGAGCGCGGGGCTGCTCGCAACACGCTCAGCTCGTATCGGCGGGACCTGGAGCGCTACCGGCACCACCTGGCGGAGCGGGGGGTCGACGACCTGTCGGGTGTCACCGAGCGGGACGTCGCGGACTTCGTCGTGGCGTTGCGCCGCGGGGATCCGGACCACGATTCGCCGGGGTTGGCGCCCAGCTCGGCGGCGCGGGCGCTGATCGCGGCCCGGGGCCTGCACCGCTTCGCCGCTGCCGAGGGGTTCACCGTGGTCGACGTCGCCCGGGACGTCAAGCCGCCGCAACCCGGCCGGCGCCTGCCGAAGTCGTTGCCCGTCGACCAGGTGCTCGCGCTGCTCGAGGCGGCCGGTGGCGACGGCGAGACCGCGACGCCGCTGTCGCTGCGGAATCGGGCACTGCTCGAGGTGCTCTATTCCACCGGTGCGCGGATCTCCGAGGCCGTCGGGCTCGACATCGACGACGTCGACGCCGAGACCCGATCGGTGTTGCTGCGGGGCAAGGGCGGCAAGGACCGGATGGTGCCGGTCGGGCGCCCCGCGCTGGCCGCGTTGGACGCGTACGTGGTGCGTGGGCGCCCTGGCCTGCTCACCCGCGGCACGCCGGCGGTGTTCGTGAACAGCCGCGGCGGCCGGTTGTCCCGGCAAAGCGCCTGGCAGGTGCTGCACGGCGCAGCCGAGCGCGCCGGGGTCGTCGGGGCGGTGTCACCGCACACGCTGCGGCACTCCTTCGCCACGCACCTGCTCGACGGCGGCGCGGATGTGCGGGTGGTGCAGGAACTGCTCGGGCATGCCTCGGTGACGACGACCCAGGTGTACACGCTGGTCACCGTCGGTGCGTTGCGCGAGGTGTGGGCCGGGGCCCACCCGCGGGCCCGGTGAGCGGCGCCGGTGATCGGCGGCGGTGATCCTCGACGCGCCACGGATGCGGGGCACTGGCCATTAGGCTGCAACGCGAAATAAGCTCGCAGGGTTCTGACAAGCGGAGGGGAGCACGCACTGTGACGACACCGCAGCCGTCTGCGTTCGGGTCGGCGGAGCACACCGGTTCCGACCACGCGCTGACCCTGGCGCCGCGTCCGGCGGAGTCCGGAGCCGGTGACGAACAGCCCGCGCCCGACCCCGCGGAGCTCGGCCCCACCGGCCGGCCGAGGCGGGACATCCCCGAGCCGCGCCCGGTGTCGACGCACGGTCCCGCGCTGGTCGTCGCCATGTGCAATCAGAAGGGCGGGGTCGGAAAGACGACGTCGACGATCAACCTCGGTGCGGCGCTGGCCGAGTACGGCCGCCGGGTGCTGCTCGTCGACCTCGATCCGCAAGGGGCGCTGTCGGCCGGCCTCGGTGTCGCCCACCACGACCTCGACCAGACCGTGTACAACCTGCTCGTCGAACCGAAGGTGTCGGTCGACGACGTCCTCATGCACACCCGCGTCGAGGGCCTGGACCTGCTGCCGAGCAACATCGACCTGTCCGCCGCGGAGATCCAACTGGTCAGCGAGGTCGGACGGGAGCAGGCGCTGGCCCGCGTGCTGTATCCGGTGCTCGACCAGTACGACTACGTGCTGGTCGACTGTCAGCCGTCGCTCGGTCTGCTCACCGTGAACGCGTTGGCCTGCGCGGACGAGGTGCTCATCCCGATGGAGTGTGAGTATTTCAGCCTGCGTGGGCTGGCGCTGCTCAACGACACCGTCGACAAGGTGCGCGACCGGCTCAACCCCAAGCTGACCCTTGCGGGCATCCTGGTGACCATGTTCGACGCCCGCACCCTCCACTCGCGCGAGGTGATGGCCCGCGTGGTGGAGGTGTTCGGCGACCTGGTCTACGACACGGTGATCTCCCGCACGGTCCGGTTCCCCGAGACCAGCGTGGCCGGTGAGCCGATCACCTCGTGGGCGCCGAAGTCCGGCGGTGCGCTGGCCTACCGGGCGCTCGCGTGCGAGGTCGTCTCCAGGACCGGCCGCTGACAGTGACGAGTACCGAGGGTGCCGCCTCGACCGGCACCGTCGAGGCGGTCGGGACGGCCGAAGCAGCTCCGGGATCGCCGCCCACCGGCGCCGCCGAGGGGGGCTTCCGGGTTCGGCTGCACAACTTCGAGGGTCCCTTCGACCTGCTGCTGACCCTGATCGGCCAGCGCGAACTCGACGTGACCGAGGTGGCGCTGCACCAGGTCACCGACGACTTCATCGCCTACACCAGGACACTCGGCGCCGAGATGGGCCTGGACACGACAACCGAGTTCCTGGTGGTTGCGGCGACCTTGCTGGACCTGAAGGCGGCGCGGCTGCTGCCGTCCGGCGAGGTGGAAGACGCCGAGGACCTCGCGCTGCTCGAGGCTCGCGACCTGCTGTTCGCCCGGCTGCTGCAGTACCGCGCGTACAAGCAGGTTGCCGAGCTGTTCGGTGAGCTGGAGGCGGCGGCGCTGCGCCGGTATCCGAGGTCGGTGGCACTGGAGGACCGCTTCGCGAACCTGCTGCCCGAGGTCATGATCGGCGTGGACGTGGGGCGGTTCGCGGAGATCGCGGCCGCCGCGTTCCGCCCCCGCCCGGTCCCCACCGTCGGTCTGGACCATCTGCACGCGCCGACCGTGTCGGTGCCCGAGCACGCCGCGCGGGTGCTGGAGTTGCTGCGGGAGCGGAGGAGCGGACAATGGGCGACGTTCGGGGAGCTGGTGGCCGAGTGCGAGCAGGCGGTGGAGATCGTGGCGCGCTTCCTGGGGCTGCTCGAGCTCTACCGCGGACGCTCGGTGCTGTTCGAGCAGCGTGAGCCGCTGGGCGATCTGCTGGTCACCTGGACCGCCGACGAGGAGGGGCCGGTGATCACCGCGGAGGACTACGGATGAGTGAGATGCACCACGACTTCGGCGACGTCGACGAGGCCGATCCGGTCCTCGCCGGACGCGAGTTGGAGGCGGTGCTCGAGTCGATCCTGCTCGTCGTCGACACCCCGGTGGACGAGGAGACACTGGCGTCGGTCACCGGCATCGACCGTCGCACGATCGCAACCACGCTGCGCGCCATGGCTTCCGGGTTCGACGAGCGCGGCAGCGGATTCGATCTGCGGTACGCCGCGGACGGGTGGCGCTTCTACACCCGCAACGAGCACGCGCCGTACGTCGAGCGACTGCTCCTCGACGGGGCCAGGTCGAAGCTGACCCGCGCGGCTTTGGAAACCCTGGCGGTCGTGGCTTACCGTCAACCGTTGACCCGCGCGCGGGTGAGCGCTGTGCGTGGGGTCAACGTGGACGGCGTCATGCGCACGTTGCTGGCCCGGGGACTGATCGCCGAGGCGGGTACCGATCCGGAGACCAACGCGACGACCTACGTGACGACCGAGATGTTCCTCGAACGGCTCGGGTTGGCCTCGCTGGCCGATCTGCCACCGCTGGCGCCACTGCTCCCGGACGTCGATCTGATCGACGACATCAGCGAGGGCCTCGAGGACGAGCCACGATTTGCCAAACTGAACAACCGGGGCGGTGCCGCCCGTGGCACCGGCGGTGCCATCGGTACCGGCCCCAGACAAACCGACATGGATGTGGACGAGTAAGTGAACAGACCCGCTCGCCGTGATGGCACACCGGATCGAAACAAGCGTCAGGGAACTCCCGCCAGGGGCGGGACCGCGAAGGGCGCACCGCACAAGAGCCGCGGCGCCGCCGGCAAGACCGGCGCGGGTGCGGCCGGCACCGCGAAGGGCGCCGGCAAGCCGACTCGGGGGAAGCCTGTGGACGGCAAGTCCGCCGGTGGCAGGCCGACCGGTGGCGGCAAGCCCACGCCGAAGAAGAACGCCGCGAAGAAGAATGCCAAGCCGCAGCGTCAGCACAGCGCGCCCACCAAGCTGAGCAACGCCAAACCGGCCCGCCACCAGGGCTCGGGTCCGGTCGCGACGTCGTTCGAGCCGCGGGCGGTCGGCGGCCATCCGAAGGGCGAGGGGACCCGCCTGCAGAAGGTGCTCGCGCAGGCGGGCGTCGCCTCCAGGCGTGCGGCCGAGGAACTGATCGCGCAGGGCCGGGTCGAGGTCGATGGCGCGATCGTCACCGAGCAGGGCCTGCGCATCGACCCGAACACGGCGGTCGTGCGCGTCGACGGTACCCGCATCGTCATCGCCGCCGAGCTCGTGCACCTGGCGCTGAACAAGCCGCGCGGCTGGCAGTCGACCATGTCCGACGACCTCGGACGTCCCTGTGTCGGCGACATCGTGGCCGAGCGGGTGGCGGCCGGTCAGCGGCTGTTCCATGTGGGCCGGCTCGACGCGGACACCGAGGGACTGCTGCTGCTCACCAACGACGGCGACCTGGCACACCGCCTGATGCACCCGTCGTACGAGGTGTCGAAGACGTATCTGGCGACGGTGGCCGGCGAGGTCGCCCGTGGCATCGGCAAACAGTTGCGCGCCGGCGTCGAGCTCGAGGACGGGATTGCGCGGGCCGACTCGTTCACGGTGCGCGGCATCAACGAGGGCAAGTCGCTCGTCGAGCTGACGCTGCACGAGGGCCGCAAGCACATCGTGCGCCGGCTGCTGGACGCGGTCGGGCACCCGGTGATCCGGCTGGTGCGCACCGACATCGGCCCGGTCGCGCTGGGCGACCAGCGGCCGGGGACGTTGCGCGCGCTCAACCGCGCCGAGGTCGGCGGACTCTACGAGCAGGTGGGACTGTGAACCCGGTGACAGGTCGACTGGTCGTGGCGATGGACGGTCCGTCGGGCACCGGCAAGTCGAGCGTGTCGCGGCGCCTCGCGCAGGCGCTGGGGGCGAGCTACCTGGACACCGGTGCGATGTACCGGGTCGCGACCCTGCAGGTGTTACGGGCCGGAGCGGACCTGGCCGACCCCGCGGCGATCGCCGCGGCGGTGGACGGGCTGCCGCTGAGCATCGGATCGGACCCGTCGGGCGAGCAGGTGCTGCTCGCCGGTGAGGACGTGGCCCACGAGATCCGCGGCGCCGCCGTGACCGGCGCGGTCTCGGCCGTGGCGGCCGTGCCGCCGGTGCGCACCCTGCTGCTCGAACAGCAGCGTGCGCTGGCGGCGGGCGCCGACCGGATCGTGGTCGAGGGCCGCGACATCGGAACCGAGGTGCTTCCGGACGCCGATGTGAAGATCTATCTGACCGCCTCGGCCGAGGCGCGCGCCGACCGGCGGAACCTGCAGAACATCGCCGAGGGGCGCGGGGACGACTACGCGGCCGTGCTGGCCGACGTGCAGCGCCGCGACCACCTCGATTCGACCCGCGCGGCCTCGCCGCTGCGGACCGCCGAGGACGCGGACGTCGTCGACACCAGCGAGCTGGGGCTCGACGAGGTGATCGAGGTGCTGGTGGCATTGGTCAACGAGCGAATGGGAGCGGCAACGTGAGCGAGCAGTTCTTCGGTGGTGCTGCGGACGGCGCGGGCCCCGAGTCGTTCGACTACTCGGCCGACGGCACCTGGTCGGAGGAGTCGGACTGGGAGTACGCCGACGTCGAGGGCGTCGGTGAGGCGGAGGACGCGGGTCCGGTTCCGGTGCTCGCGGTCGTCGGCCGGCCCAACGTCGGCAAGTCGACGCTGGTGAACCGGATCATCGGTCGGCGAGAGGCGGTCGTCGAGGACGTCCCGGGCGTCACCCGCGACCGGGTGTCCTACGACGCCAACTGGGCGGGCCGGCGATTCACCGTGCAGGACACCGGCGGCTGGGAACCGGACGCCAAGGGCCTGCAGCAGTCGGTGGCGCGGCAGGCCGAGCAGGCGATGGCGACCGCGGACGCGATCGTGCTGGTCGTCGACGCGGTGGTCGGCGCGACCGCCACCGATGAGGCGGTGGCGCGCGTGTTGCGCCGGTCCAAGGCGCCGGTGATCCTGGTGGCCAACAAGGTCGACGACGAGCGCCTGGAGGCCGAGGCCGCCGCACTGTGGTCACTGGGGCTGGGGGAGCCGCACACGGTGTCCGCCACCCACGGCCGCGGCACCGGTGACCTGCTCGATGTGGTCCTCGAGGCGCTGCCGCAGACCCCGCGCGAAGGCAGTGCCATCGGTGGACCGCGCCGGGTGGCGCTGGTCGGGAAGCCGAACGTCGGCAAGTCAAGCCTGATCAACAAGCTCTCCGGTGACGAGCGCTCGGTGGTGCACGACGTCGCGGGCACGACCGTCGACCCGGTGGACTCGCTCGTCGAACTCGGCGGGAAGGTGTGGAAGTTCGTCGACACCGCCGGGCTGCGCAAGCGCGTCAGCCAAGCCAGCGGGCACGAGTTCTATGCGTCGCTGCGCACCAAGTCGGCGATCGAGGCCGCCGAGGTCGCGATCCTGCTGATCGACGCGTCCGAGCCGATCACCGAGCAGGACCAGCGGGTGCTGTCGATGGTCGCCGAGGCGGGCCGGGCGCTGGTGCTGGCGTTCAACAAGTGGGACCTCGTCGACGAGGACCGCCGGTACACCCTCGCCAAGGAGATCGACCGGGATCTGGTCCGGGTGCCGTGGGCGCAGCGGGTCAACATCTCGGCGAAGACCGGTCGTGCCGTGCAGAAGCTGGTGCCGGCGCTGGAGACCGCGCTCGACTCGTGGGACAAGCGGATCCCGACCGGCCGGCTCAACAACTGGCTCAAGGAGATCATCGCTGCGACGCCGCCGCCGCTGCGTGGTGGCCGGCTGCCGCGGGTGCTGTTCGCGACCCAGGCGGGCACCCGGCCCCCGACGTTCGTGCTGTTCACCACGGGGTTCCTGGAGGCCGGGTACCGCCGGTTCCTCGAGCGGAAGCTGCGTGAGGAGTTCAACTTCGACGGATCGCCGGTGCGGATCTCGGTGCGCGTGCGGGAGAAGCGGGACCGTCGCAAGAAGTAGCCGGATGCGGCGACGACAGGGCGATTGGCACCGGCGGCACGCGCTGGGGTAGTGTTCTGTCGTCGCCGCAAGGCGATGGCGGGCTGTGGCGCAGCTTGGTAGCGCACTTGACTGGGGGTCAAGTGGTCGCAGGTTCAAATCCTGTCAGCCCGACAGTGAAGCCCTGGTGAGATGGTAAGTCTCACCAGGGCTTTCGTTATTTCGAGGCGATGTTCTCGAGGCGGTGCCCTCGAGGCGGCGAGCCCGGGCCCGCCGCCTCCCGTCCGTCTACCCGAACAGGTCTGCGGTGGTGCGCCGGACCGTCTCGGCGATCAGCGGCGCGACCCGCTCGAGCGGCGCCTGCCGCGATTGCGGACACACGCTGATCGCGGCGACCGGACCCTCCGGTCCGCGCACCGCCATGGCCGCGCTGGTGAAGTTCTTGCTCAGCACCCCGGTGCGGTCGATCGACAGTCCACGGTGCTTCCGGATGTGCCCGAGCTCCCGGTGCAGGCCGTCGAGTGTCCACCCGCGGGCGGACTCGGGGCTGGCGAGGTTGTCCCGCACGAGGGCGTCGGCATGCTCGGGCTGGAGCATCGCCAGCATCGCGCGACCGCCGGTGGTGAAGTGGATCGGCTGGCGTCCGCCTACCCGGGACGCCATCGCCGCGGCGAACCGGTCGCCGATCTTGTCGAGATACACCTCCTCGGACCCCTCGGGGACCGCCAGATGCACCGCCATCCCGGTGCGCAACTGCAGCTCGTGCAGATGCTGTGCCGCCGCCCGCCGGATCTCGCTCTGCAGTCCACCGTCACCGCCGAGGCCGAGCGCCCGCCGGCCGAGGGTGTATCCGAGCGCGGTGTGGTCGAGCCAGTGCAGGTTCACCAGCTGTTCGAGGATTCGGTGCGCCGTCGATCGGGGCAGCCGGGTCAGGCCGGCGACCTCCTGCAGGTTCAGCCGGGTCGAGCGCCTGTCGAAGGCGTCGAGGATCAACGTCATCCTCTCCGCCATCGAAGGCGCCTCACGGCGGCCCGAACGGGTATCGCTGTCGGCGGCGGCACCTGCCACTTCTTGCCTCCTGACGGGAATGCGGGGTGCGTCCGGTGACGCGGGACACACCACAGCATGCACCGTCCGGTCGCGGGCGCCGTCACCGGGCCGCCGACGCGCAGAACGTGCAGCGGGCTCTCTAGGGTGCCGACTGGGGTGTGTCCTCGCCGAGCGCGTGCAGGGCGATCGTCGAGTGCGCGAACGCGCCGCCCGCGCGCATCTCTGCGGCCACCCAGACCGCCTCCATGATCTCCTCGGCGGTCGCCCCTTTGCGGTGGGCGAGCTTGGTGTGCCCGTCGATGCAGTACGGGCACTGGGTGGTGTGCGCGACGGCGACCGCGATGAGCTGTTTGGTCTTCTCCGGGAGCGCACCTTCGGCGAACACGGCCCGGCTGAACGCGTCGAACGCCTCGTGGACTCCGGGTGCGAGCTCTCTGCGGCGGGCTCCCAGGGCGGCGGTGGCGGCCGGGTACAGGTTGTCGGGCATGACTGATCACCTTTCTGACCGGGGTACGTGTTCTCTCCGATTGTGCGGCGTATGCCCGGCGACCGTTCGGTTTTGCCGTGCTCGATCCCATGACACCGGCGGCCGATCGGTCGTAGCGTCGAGCTCGTGCCGATGAACCTGGCCCACCGGGTGTTGTGCCGCTCGTCGTCCTGGAACCGGTCGGCGGAGCGCGAATTCGTGCCGTGGACCCTCGAACACGTCGAGCTCGGTGACCACGTCCTCGAGATCGGCCCGGGGTTCGGCGCGACGACGCGGGTGCTGGTCGACATCGCGCCGCGGCTGACCGCGGTCGAGATCGACCTGGATTCGGCGGCCCGACTTCAGCGGATCCACGGTGAGGCGGTCGAGGTTGTCTGCGGGGACGCCACGGCGCTGGATCTGCCGGACGATTCCTACTCGGCGGCGGTGTGCTTCACGATGCTGCACCACGTTCCCGACGCTGTGCTGCAGGACCGACTGTTCAGCGAGGCATACCGAGTGCTGCGCCCCGGCGGGGTTTTCGCCGGATCGGATTCGCGGGCGTCGCTGCGAATGCGGATGCTGCACATCGGTGACACGTACGTGCCGGTGGATCCCGCGAGGTTGCCCGACCGGTTGCGGCGTGCGGGTTATGAGGACGTGCACGTCGACTCGAACGCGCGCCGATTCCGCTTCCGGGCGCGCAAGCCGGCGTGACCGGTCAGCCCTCGAGCACCACCACGTCCAGTGCGCGCGGACCGTGGACGCCGCCGACCCGCACCAGTTCGATGTCGACCGTCGCGGACGGTCCGGACACGAACGTCATCGGCCTGGTGGGGTCCAGATGCGCGATGGCCGAGGGCAGCGCGGCGACCACGCGGTCGGCGGGGATGATCACCAGCATCGCGTCGGGCAGCAGCGACAGCACGCGCCGTCCCTGGCCGGCGCCGCCGTCCAAGACCAGCGTGCCGGAGTCGGCGACGCCCACCGCAGCGGCGGTGACCACGCCGTCGGCGGCGGCGATCGCGTCCGTCGAGAGCGGCGGATCGTCGCGGATCCACTCGAATCCGGCTGTCGGCAGGCAACTGTCGTCGAGCCCCTCCGGGACGATCACGCGTCTCAGGCCCCGGGCGGTCAGCGCCGCAGCGACCGTCACCGCGATGTCACCGGCCGAGGCGCGGTGCACGGTGGCGTCGTATCCGCCGAGCCGCTCGACGAACAGGTCGATGGTCGACGGCTCGCCGGTGGCGTCCGGAGGCAGGTCGTAGTCGCGGGCGCCGACGACCGGCGCCGGATCCACCCCGGACAGTGCGGCCCGTACCCTGCCGAGCACCACGTCGCGGCCGCTCATCGCCCATCCCCGGTGTCGTCGCGTCGGCCTCCGTCCGTCCGTGCCCACCACGCGCGGAAGCTCTCCGCCGGTGGCGCGGGCACGTCGCGTGCCCCGAACCAGCCCGAGAAGCCGGGAACCGATGTGATTCCCCGCTCCCCGCGGAACACCTTGCGCGACAGCGCGGCGAGCTTCTCGCCCGCGCCCAGCGCCGCGGGACGGTCGAACACCGCGGCTGCCAGTTTCATGGCGGCGCGTTCCGGTGAGGGCGGGAGGGTCCGTTCGGTGTCGACCACCTTCGCACGCAGGTGCTCGAGGATCAGCGGAATCGGGATCTGCACCGGGCACGCGTCGGCGCACGCGCCGCACAGCGAGGACGCGTACGGCAGTTCGCGGTCGACCGGGTCATCCAGGCCGCGCAATTGCGGTGACAGGATCGCCCCGATCGGACCGGGATACACCGAGCCGTACGCGTGCCCGCCCGCGCGCTCGTACACCGGGCACACGTTCAGGCAGGCCGCGCAGCGGATGCAGCGCAACGCATCCCGGCCGACCTCGTCGGCGAGCACATCGGAGCGGTGGTTGTCGAGCAGCACGATGTGCACGTCCTGCGGTCCGTCGGCGCCGTGGGCTCCGGTCCACACCGAGGTGTAGGGGTTCATCCGTTCGCCGGTGGCGGAGCGCGCCAGCAGTTGCAGGTACATCTCGACGTCGCGCCAGGTGGGGACCAGCTTTTCGATGCCGACGACGCTGACCAGGGTCTGCGGCATGGTCACGCACATGCGACCGTTGCCTTCGGACTCGACCAGGAGCAGCGAACCAGTCTCCGCAACAGCGAAATTCGCGCCGGTGACCGCCATTCGGGTGTGCAAGAACTTCTCCCGCAGGTGTTCGCGCGACGCGGCCGCCAGCTCGTGCGGCTCATCGCCCAGGTGCTCCGGCGCCGGCCTCCCGAACCGGGACATGTTGCGGACGAAGATCTCCCGCACCTCGGCACGGTTGCGGTGGATCGCCGGCACCACGATGTGCGACGGCACGTCCGCCGAGAGCTGGATGATCAGGGCGGCGAGGTCGGTCTCATAGGCGTTGATCCCGGCCGCCGCCAACGCCTCGACCAGGCCGATCTCCTCGGTGGCCATGGATTTCGCCTTGACGACCTCGTCGACGCCGCGTTCGAGGGCGATCTCGGTGACGATCCGGTTGGCGGCGGAGGCATCGGGCGCCCAGTGCACGGTGGCGCCCGCAGCGGTGGCCGCAGCCTCGAACTGCTCGAGATACCGGTCCAGGTGACGCAGCGTCTCGTCCTTGACTGCGGCACCGGCGCGGCGCAACTGCTCCCAGTCGTCCTTCTCGGCGACCAGCCGGTTCCGCTTGGCCCGGATGGTCCGGGTCGCGCGGGTCAGGTTGGTGCGCTGCTGGGTGTTGCGCAGCTGGTGCAGGGCCGCCTGCGGGAACGGCGGCATCCCGAGGAACTCCTGCTGCGGCGGCACGGTCGCCGCGGCCGCAGCAGCGCGGGTGCCGGGGGAGCGCCCCGCCGTGGCGGTCATGCGCGGGGCCCCGGGCCGAACTGCTGCGCAGGTCGTTCGACGGTCGGCACCGCGCTGCCGGTGTCATAGGGGTGCTCGCGCGTGGACGCGAGGATCTCTGCGTAATGCAGCGGCCGCATCGCCGAGCGGCCGCGGGAGAGGATGCCGCCGATGTGCATGAGACACGAGTTGTCGGCGGCGGTGAGGATCTCGGCGCGGGTGCCGAGCGCGTTGACAGCCTTGTCGGTCCCCATCGCGACCGAGGTGTCGGCGTTGCGCAGCGCGAAGGTGCCGCCGAACCCGCAGCATTCGTCGGCCTCGGGCAGATCGGCCAGGTCGATGCCGTCGACCGCGCGCAGCAGCCGCGTCGGCCGGTCGCCGATGCGCAGCATGCGCAGGGTGTGACAGGTCGGGTGGTAGGTCACCCGGTGCGGGAAATACGAACCGGTGTCGGTCACCCCGAGCACGTCGACGAGCAGCTCGGACAGTTCGAACAGCCGGGTGCCGACGCTGTCGACCCGACCGGCCAGCTGCGGCGACCGGGCCCGCTCGGCGAGCACCGGGAAGTAGTCCTTGACCATCGAGGCGCACGATCCGGACGCGGCCAGCACGGCGTCGTACCCGTCGAAGACGTCGCAGAACCGCTGCGCCAGCGGGATGCAGTCGTCCTGGTATCCGGTGTTGAAATGCATCTGCCCGCAACAGGTCTGGTCCTGCGGGAACTCGACGTCGTGGCCGAGGCGCCGGAGCAGGCGGACCATCGCCTGCCCGGTCTGCGGGTAGAGCACGTCATTGAAGCAGGCGATGAACAGCGCGATCCGCATGGCGGTCCCTTCGAGCCGGGTTCGATACGGCCGGACACAACGGATTCCAGTATGACCAGCGGGTCGCGGCGGCGCGCGTGAACGCGACAGGACGGCGCTCGGGCGGCATCATCGTCACCGGCGCGGGTGAGCGGTCGCCGCCGGACGCGATGAGTTTTCCGCCTCCGCCCGGTCGGTACATCCGAGAGCGACGACCAGAAGGAGTCAGACATGGCCGACGACATCACCGAGGGCGCCGTACGCGAGGAGTTCCAGCCCGCCGCGGAACAGTACCGGCGCGAACTGTTGGCGCACTGCTACCGCATGATCGGATCCGTCCACGAGGCAGAGGATCTGGTGCAGGAGACCTACCTGCGCGCCTGGCGTGCCTACGACAAGTTCGAGGGGCGTTCCTCTTTGCGGACCTGGCTGTACCGAATCGCCACCACCACCTGCCTGACAGCACTGGAGGGCCGCAAGCGGCGACCGCTGCCGACGGGGCTCGGCAGCCCGAGTTCCTCGGCCGACGACGAACTCGTCGAACGTGCCGAGGTGCCCTGGCTCGAGCCGATCCCGGACTCGCTCGTCGACGGCGACCCCGCGGACCCGGCGACGATCGCGGCTTCGCGGGAGAGCCTGCGGCTGGCACTGATCGCCGCGCTGCAGCACCTGCCGCCCCGGCAGCGGGCGGTGCTGATCCTGCGGGAGGTCCTGGCCTGGCCGGCGGCCGACGTCGCCGAACTGCTCGGTACTTCGACGGCGGCGGTCAACAGCGCGTTGCAGCGTGCCCGGGCACAGATCCAGCAGGTCTCCCCGACCGAGGACGCGGTGGTCGAACCGGTCGACGCCGGGCAGCGGGCGCTGCTCGAGCGGTATCTGGCCGCGTTTGAGAACTACGACCTCGACGCGCTGCGCCGGCTGTTCACCGAGGAGGCGGTGTGGGAGATGCCGCCGTTCGACGGCTGGTACCAGGGCCCGCAGACGATCATCGACCTAATCGGCAACAACTGTCCGGCGTCCGGGGCCGGCGACATGCGGTTGTTGCCGACCGTCGCGAACGGCCAGCCCGCCTTCGGCCTGTACATGCGCGGGCCGGACGGGGTGCACCGGGCGTTCCAGTTGCAGGTGGTCGGGCTGGGAGACGGCGGGGTGCACCACGTGGCCGCGTTCTTCGAGCCCTCGCTGTTCGGTGCGTTCGGGCTGCCCGCGGAACTGCCGGGGGAGGCGCGGTCGTGATGCCGGGCGGCGCGATTCCGCCGCTGACCGGCGGTCCCGCGCTGCTCGAACGCGCGATCGGCTATGCGCTGGGCGGCTTGGCCGCGGTGACACCCGAGTCGCTGAGGCGGCCGACCCCGTGCCGGGGCTGGGACCTGAGCACGTTGCTGGCGCACCTGTCCGATTCCCTCGAGGCGTTGGGCGAGGCCGCCGCGTTGCACCATGTGGTGCTGGCGCCGGACCGCGGTCCGCGGCCCGCAGACCCCAATCCCGTTGCGCAGCTGCAGGAGAGTGCACGACGGGCGCTCGGCGCGTGGTCCGGTGAGCGGCCTGTCGGGGCGGTGTCGGTGGGCGGGCTGCCGCTGCGGCACGACCTGGTCGCCGCGGCCGGCGCCCTGGAGGTCGCGGTGCACGGATGGGACCTGGCCCGGGCATGCGGAGCCGAACGCCCGCTGCCCGAGGCGCTCGCAGTCGAGTTGCTGCCCTGCGCCGTGATGTTCGTCGGAGCCGAGGACCGTCCGGGCCGCTTCGGTGACCCGCTGCCGGTGCCCGCCGGCGCGTCCGCGTCGCGGCAGCTGCTCGCGTTCCTCGGGCGACGGGCTCACTGAGCGCTACCGTCGACGGCATGGACACGCGCGCCCGGATCGTCGACCGATTGCATCGTTTCGAACCGGTCGAGATCGTGGCCGACGGACTGCGCCCGGCGGCGGTCGCGCTGGCCGTGGCGGAGGAGTCCGGAGTCTCCGGGGTGTGGATGACGCTGCGTTCGTCGCAGCTGCGGGCGCATCCGGGCCAGTTCGCGCTCCCCGGGGGCCGACTCGATCCCGGCGAGACGGCGGTCGATGCGGCCCGCCGCGAACTGCGCGAGGAACTGGGCGTGGATCTGGACCCGTCGGCGGTGCTCGGCCGGCTCGACGACTACCGGACCCGGTCCGGCTATGTCATGACGCCGATCGTGCTGTGGGCGGGCAGCGGCGCGGAGGTGGCACCCAATCCCGACGAGGTCGCCCACGTGTTCCATCTCTCGTTCGCCGAACTCGACGTGGACCCGGAGTTCGAGCGCATCCCGCAGACGGATCGCCCGGTGATCCGTCTGCCCTGGCGCGGGGATCATCTGCACGCCCCGACCGCCGCTGTCCTGCACCAGTTCCGCGAGGTCGTCCTCCATGGGCGGCCGACCCGTGTCGCCGAGTACGACCAGCCGCCGTTCGCCTGGCGGTGAGCGCCTCGGCGCCCGGACCCCCCGGCGGTAATGTGATCGGCATCACGCTGTGACAAGTGCCGGGTGGTGGTCCGGCGCACGTCACCGCTAACGTATCGGCTGACCGATAGAAAGCACAGCAAAGTAAGGCAGGTGCCGTCGTGCCCGAGAACGCCCGCGTGAGCAAGATCTACGACGAGGTGGTGCGGCGCAACGCCGGTGAACCGGAGTTCCACCAGGCGGTGGCAGAGGTCTTCGAGTCGCTCGCCGTGGTCCTCGAGCGGCACCCGCACTACGCCGACGCGGCGCTCATCGAGCGGCTGTGCGAGCCCGAGCGTCAGATCATCTTCCGGGTGCCGTGGATCGACGATCAGGGTGAGGTGCACGTCAACCGCGCCTTCCGTGTGCAATACAACAGCGTGCTCGGCCCGTACAAGGGCGGTCTGCGGTTCCACCCGAGCGTGAACCTGGGCATCGTCAAGTTCCTCGGCTTCGAGCAGATCTTCAAGAACGCGCTCACCGGACTGCCGATCGGCGGCGGCAAGGGTGGCTCCGACTTCGACCCGAAGGGTCGTTCGGAGATGGAGATCATGCGTTTCTGCCAGTCGTTCATGATCGAGTTGAACCGCCACATCGGCGAGTACACCGACGTGCCCGCCGGCGACATCGGCGTCGGTGGACGCGAGATCGGCTACCTCTTCGGCCAGTACAAGCGGCTGACCAACTCCTACGAGTCCGGTGTGCTCACCGGTAAGGGACTGACCTGGGGCGGCTCGCAGGTCCGCACCGAGGCGACCGGTTACGGCGTCACCTATTTCGTCTCGAACATGCTGGCCGCCAAGGGAACCGACTTCGAGGGCCGCCGGGTCGTCATCTCGGGTTCGGGCAATGTCGCCATCTACGCGATCCAGAAGGTTCACCAGCTCGGCGGCAAGGTCGTCGCGTGCTCGGACTCGAGCGGCTACGTCGTCGACGAGCAGGGCATCGACCTGGACCTGCTGCGCGAGGTCAAGGAGGTCTCGCGCGGGCGCATCGCCGACTACGTGGCCCGCCGCCCGGGCGCGAAGCTGGTGCAGGACGGATCGATCTGGGACGTTCCGTGCGACGTCGCGCTGCCGTGTGCGACCCAGAACGAGCTCGACGACCAGGCCGCCAAGACGCTGGTGAACAACGGCGTCATCGCAGTGGCCGAGGGCGCGAACATGCCCACCACCCCCGGTGGGCTCCGAGTCTTCCGCGAGGCCGGGGTGGCGTTCGCGCCCGGCAAGGCCGCCAATGCCGGCGGCGTCGCAACCTCCGCACTCGAGATGCAGCAGAACGCCTCGCGTGACTCCTGGCACTTCGATTACACCGATCAGCGGCTCGGCGCGATCATGGCGGACATCCACGACCGCTGCGTGAGCACCGCCGAGGAGTACGGCCACCCCGGCGACTACGTCCTCGGCGCCAACATCGCCGGCTTCGTGAAGGTCGCCGACGCGATGTTCGCGCTCGGCGTGATCTGACGCCGGACACGTCCCGGGCGCACCCGGCACCGGTGTGACAAGCTGTGCACCGGTGTCGAGTGCGGAGGGAGGGGAGCGGATGGGCGCATCGCCCGATGCGGTGACGGACCGGGTGTGGACGCTACCGAACGTGCTCAGCATGCTGCGGGTCGCGGGCGTCCCGCTGTTCCTGTACCTGCTGCTCGGTCCGCATGCGGACGGCTGGGCGCTGGTGGTGCTGATGCTCAGCGGGTTCACCGATTGGGCCGACGGCAAGCTGGCCCGGGTGCTGAACCAGTCCAGCAGGCTCGGCTCGTTGCTCGACCCGGTGGCCGACCGGCTGTACATGGTCGTGATCCCGATCTCCTTCGCCGTCCGCGGGTTCATCCCGTGGTGGGTCGTGGCGGTGCTGCTCGTGCGTGAGCTGCTGCTGGCCGGCACGTTGCCGCTGTACCGCAGTCGCGGTCTCGGCCCGCCCGAGGTGCACTACCTGGGCAAGGCCGCCACCTTCACGCTGATGATCGCGCTTCCCATGGTGCTGCTGGCGCAGTTGGATTCGTCTGTGGCCCATGCGTTCTCGCCCTGGGCGGGTGCCCTGCTGACCTGGGGTGTGGCGCTGTACGTGTGGACGGCGGTCATGTACCTGGTCCAGGCCGCACAGATGGTGCGTGCGCTGCCGCGGGTCGCCGATGCGCGATGACCGACCGGACGGCGCAGAGCCGGATGGCACAGCGCCCGCCCTCGACTCCGTGGACGTCCCCGATCCCGCGACGCCGCGGCGCAACCCGACCCCGTCGCTGCTGCGGTCACTGCTCTTCGACCATCTGGACCCCGGTTACACCGCGGCCGCGCGTGCGCGGGTTCCCGGCTCTCCCGCGAGGTTCCGGACGGGCGCCTGGATCGCCCTCGGCGGTGTCGTGATCGGCGTGCTGTTCGGCGTGGCGGCCGCGCAGGCGTCGCGTCAGGCACCCGACCGGGCGCACGTGCAGACCCAGTTGGCCGACGAGGTCCGTCGCACCCAGACCGCCAACGTGGACCTGGCGCAGACGCGGGCGCACCTGAGTGCCGAGGAGGAGTCGGCACGTGAACGCATCCTGGCCCGCGACAGCGCCGGCAAGACGGTACTCGGGGCGCTGCACGTCGCCGACGAGCGAGCTGCGGCAACCGCGGTGAACGGGCCCGGACTGGTCGTGGCGTTGGCGGATCCGACGGCCCGTCCCGGACTGAGCGGAGGTGCGGTCGCGCCGGGCGGCGCCGCCGCCGTGGTGCTCGACCGTGACCTGCAGTCGGTGGTCAACGCCCTGTGGGCCGGCGGCGCCGAGGCGATCGGGGTCGGCGGGGTGCGGATCGGCCCCGGCGTCACGATCCGGCAGGCCGGCGGCGCGATGCTGGTGGACAACCAGCCGATCTCCTCGCCGTACGTCGTCTCCGCGATCGGGCCGACCGCCACCATGCAGACGGGTTTCATGGTCAGCGACGCCTACCTGCGCATGCAGGCGGTGCATCAGCTGTACGGTGTCGGCTTCACGGTCACCGAGTCCGCGCGGCTGAGCCTGCCCGCGGCACCGGTCCGGGAGCTTCGGTACGCGCGGGAGGGGACACCTCGTTGATCGGATTCATCGCACTGGTCGTCGGGATCGTGGTGGGGCTGGTGCTGCACCCACAGGTCCCCGACATCCTGCAGCCGTACCTCCCCATCGCGGTGGTGGCCGCCCTCGACGCGGTGTTCGGCGGTCTGCGGGCGTACTTCGACTCGATCTTCGACTCGAAGGTCTTCGTGGTCTCGTTCGTCTTCAACGTGGTGGTCGCGGCACTGCTGGTCCTGCTCGGCGATCAGCTCGGTGTCGGTACCCAGCTGTCGACCGCCGTGATCGTGGTCCTGGGCATCCGCATCTTCGGCAACGCCGCGGCCCTGCGCCGGCGGCTGTTCGGGGCCTAGATGGATGCCCCGGAGGACCCCCACGGGCGACACGAGCTGCCGCCGGCGCCCCAGCGCGGCATCCACCATCGATGGCTGGCGGCCACGCTGGTGGCGGTGCTGTGCGGGCTGCTCGGGCTGGCGATCGTCACCCAGGTCCGCGACACCGGCTCGGGCGACGCGCTGGACTCGGCGCGTCCCGCGGACCTGCTCGCCGTGCTCGACACGCTGCACCAACGCGAGGCCTCGCTGCGTCAGGAGATCGCCTCACTCGAACAGTCCCTGGCGACCATGCAGGCCAGTGGCACGAACTCGGGTGCGGCGCTGACCGAGGCCCGGGCGCGCCTGGCGGCGCTGCAGATCCAGGTCGGCGCGGTGCCGGCCCGGGGGCCGGGCGTGACGCTGACCGTCGAGGACGCGCACGGCGGTGTCGGTCCGGACGTGCTGCTCGACCAGCTGCAGGAGCTGCGCGCGGCGGGCGCCGAGGCCGTGCAGATGTCCGGCGGCCCGGGATCGGGCGCTCCGGTCCGGATCGGTGTCGACTCGTTCATCACCGGCCGCGCGGGGGACATTCGCGTCGACGGCGTGGCGCTCACCGCGCCGTATCGGGTGATCGCGATCGGTGATCCGCCCACATTGGCTGCCGCACTGAACATTCCCGGCGGGGTCGTCGACGCGGTGGCCAGGGTCGGCGGGGTGCTGACCATCGCGCAGTCGCCGCAGGTGGATGTGGCCGCCTTGCGAGAGGCGAAAGCGCCCCAATACGCTCGTCCGGGCGGATAGCGTGACACCGAGTGTCCGCAGCAGCCGATCCCGCCGCGGGGCACCCGGCGGCGTGGAGTGCGAGAGATCGCGGAATTCGAGAGATGAGGAAGGACGTCGACTTGACCGAGCTGAACATTCCGGAGGGCCTGCGCTACACGGCCGAGCACGAGTGGATCGAGCGGACCGGAGACACCACGGTTCGGGTCGGCATCACCGATTTCGCGCAGCAGCAACTCGGCGACGTCGTGTTCGTGCAGCTGCCGGGCGAGGGTGACGCGGTGACGGCGGGCGAGTCGCTCGGCGAGGTCGAATCGACCAAGAGCGTGTCGGACATCTTCGCTCCGCTCAGTGGATCGGTCGGGTCGGCGAATGCGGCGCTCACCGACACCCCCGAACTGGTGAACACCGATCCCTACGGCGCCGGCTGGCTCGTCGTGCTCGAGGTGAAAGACGCTGACGCGCTTGACTCTGCGCTCGGCGAGACCCTCGACGCGGCGGGCTACCGGGCGATCGCCGAGGGCTAGACCGGAGTGCTGCAGACGTTCCGGGCCGGCCTCGCGGCGGGCCCGGAACGAGTGGGGTCCGGCCCCACATCACAAGATCATCATCAACATCGCCTGTCCTGTGCCCAGTCCCTACGCGCGTGACCCCGATCGGGGTACGGTCGAAAGGATCACGGCGGTGCAGGCGGGTTCGAAGTGTGCCTGTGTACGCAATCGCGTACGACTGTGCAGTTGCGTACCACGAAGTCCCGAGCGGACGGAGGAGAAACGGTGAGCGAGAACGACAAGAACTCTGGTTTCGAAGAGACCCCGGTCGAGACCACCTCGGTCTTCCGGGCCGATTTCCTCAACGAACTCGACGCAGTGCCCGCTCCTACGACGGTCGAAGGTCAGGTCTCCGGAGTCGAGGGCCTGCCGGCCGGTTCCGCGCTGCTCGTCGTCAAGCGTGGACCGAACGCAGGTTCGCGGTTCCTCCTCGACCAGCCCGCCACCTCCGCCGGCCGTCACCCCGAGAGCGACATCTTCCTCGACGACGTCACGGTCAGCCGTCGGCACGCCGAGTTCCGTCAGGACGGCGAGGACTTCCAGGTCGTCGACGTGGGCAGTCTCAACGGCACGTACGTGAACCGCGAGCCGGTCGATTCGGCCGTGCTCGCCAACGGTGACGAGGTGCAGATCGGCAAGTTCCGCCTGGTGTTCCTCACCGGCCCGCGCGGCGGTGAGCAGGGCAACGCGTCGGCGGCTGCTGACGGCCAGTGACCGCAGCGGGCCGGCCGACGCCCGGGGGAATGTCGATCGGGTCCGTCCTCGACCGGCTTCGCCCGGAGTTTCCCGACATCACGGTCTCCAAGATCCGGTTCCTGGAGTCCGAGGGGCTGGTCATGCCCGAGCGCACGCCCTCGGGCTATCGGCGGTTCTCGATCGCCGACTGTGAGCGGTTGCGATTCGTGCTCACCGCACAGCGCGACCACTACCTGCCGCTGAAGGTGATCAAGGATCAACTCGACGCGGTCGACCGCGGCGAGGGGGCGCCCGAGCGGTCTCTGAGACTGCCGCGTGCGTTGGCGCTGGCGCCCGGCGCGGCGGACGGACGCGAACCGGACGAATTCACGACAGAAGGGGAGTCGCGCCTCTCGCAGGCGGACCTCGTGCGGCGGACCGGCGCGGACGACCAGTTCATCACCGAACTGGTCCAGGCGGGCCTGCTGGTGCCCGGCGCGGCGGGCTACTTCGACGAGAACGCGGTGGCGCTGGTCGGCGCCGCGACGTCGATGGCCGCCTTCGGGCTCGAGGTGCGGCACCTGCGTGCCTTCAAGGCGGCCGCGGATCGAGAGGCGGGGATGATCGCGCAGATCGCCGCGCCGATCGCCAAGGGGCGCGACGCCGGCGCCCGTGACCGTGCCCAGGAAACCGTCCGCGAACTCGCGGCGCTGTCGGTGACCCTGCACAGCGCGCTGGTGCAATCGGCGGTGCGGCGCAGCCTCGACGGCTGACGGCCGGGTCGCCGGCCGCGGCCGAACCGGGGCGCGGCGGCGTACGGGGCCTGCGACAAGGGTTCTCGCGCGGTCGTGGTGGCGCGAATTCGCCTACACTCGGGATACGGATCAGCTGTCGGCGACCGGCGAATCCGGGCCGGCGGTTCTGGGTCGGCAGCACTGTGGTCACCACTGACGGAGGCGGACACGATGAGTGAAATGCAGTTGGTCGGCATCCGTGTGGAACAGCCGCAGAATCAGCCGGTGCTGCTGCTGCGCGAGGCCGAGGGCGAACGCTTCCTGCCGATCTGGATCGGCCAGACCGAGGCCACGGCCATCGCTCTGGAGCAGCAGGGCATCACACCTCCGCGACCGCTCACCCACGATCTGATCAAGGATCTGATCGCGGCGCTCGGGCACACGCTCAAGGAGATCCGGATCGTGGACCTGCAAGAGGGCACCTATTTTGCGGACCTCGTCTTCGAGCGGGGGATCACCGTGTCCGCCCGGCCCTCCGACGCCGTGGCCATCGCGATCCGGGTGGGTGTGCCGATCCTGGCCGACGAGGCCGTCCTCGAGGAGGCGGGCCTGGTGCTGCCGGACGAGCGGGAGGACGAGGTCGAGAAGTTCAAGGAGTTCCTGGACTCGGTGTCACCGGAGGATTTCAAGGCGACCGGCGGGCAGTGACCCAAGGTCACAGTTTGATTTCACCCTCAACTTCAGGTTGAGCTCATGGCGAGTCGCGTTGACCCGCACCCCGCGCAGTCATAGCGTTCAGGAAGCAATCGGCGCCATGTCGGGCGTGCCGAGCGTAGTCTGATTGGGTTCGTCGTCAGGGCTGGATCGCAAGCGTGCGGGATCGCACTGCGAGGCAGCCGGTCGGCGACTCGTGAGAGGGAGTAGTCAGTGGGCGAGCAGCCGCAGCAGCCGGAGCTGAACCGATCGTCCCCGTCGGGTGACGCGGTCGTCGACGACGACATCCAGCCCGGCCTGTTCCCGGATGACACCGTGCCCGACGATCTCGTCGGCTACCGGGTGCCCACCGCCTGCCAGATCGCCGGCATCACCTATCGGCAGCTGGACTACTGGGCCCGGACGTCGCTGGTGGTCCCGTCGATAAGGGGCGCCGCGGGCTCGGGGAGCCAACGCCTGTACTCGTTCAAGGACATCCTGGTCCTCAAGATCGTCAAACGACTACTCGACACCGGCATTTCCCTGCAGAACATCCGGGTCGCCGTCGATCACCTGCGCCGCCGCGGGGTGCGCGACCTCGCCAAGATCACACTGTTCTCCGACGGCACCACGGTGTACGAGTGCACGTCCGCCGAAGAGGTCGTCGACCTGCTCCAGGGTGGCCAGGGCGTGTTCGGCATCGCGGTCAGCGGGGCCATGCGCGAGTTGACCGGGACCATCGCCGACTTCCCCGCCGAGCGCGCGGACGGCGGGCACACCGAGGCGGCGCCCGAGGACGAACTCGCGTCGCGCCGCAAGAACCGCGCCAACCGCAAGACCGGGTAGTCGACGTGGTGGCCGCCCCTCGACGGCCAGTACAATTCGTGGTGCGTCGTCGCCGTGCGGGAGAGTTTCGTGGTGTCGTCGATCTGCCTCGGGTGTGTTCTGTATCGCGGCGGTTCGACGGGATCGTGAACGCCGAAGGAGCAGCACCTCCCCGTCAATCTCTCAGGCACCCAGGACCGTGCGGGCTCCGACGTCTCTGGAAAGCGGTGGACCATCCACCCGCCCACGGGGAAAGGCGCCGTCACCGGCGCCGAATCTCTCAGGCACCCGGGTCCGGGTGAAGACAGAGGGGGAGGGACCCACCACGTGACGACGGTCGATCGACCGGGTCACGGCGACACCGGTCGCCACGGTGGGCACCCGCACCGACCCCTGGGAGAGTTCATGGCCGATCAAATCGACGGATTCGCCGCCCGCCACATCGGACCCGACGCAGACGCCATCGACCACATCCTCGACACGATCGGGGTCGGCACCTTCGACAAGCTGGCAGCGGCGGCCGTGCCCGCCAGCATCCTGGAACCGGCCACCGACGGCGTGGGTGCGGGGCTCGATGCGCTGCCCGCGGCGGTCGGCGAGCACGAGGCGCTGGCCCAGCTGCGTGCGCTCGCGGCGCAGAACACCGTCGCCACCTCGATGATCGGCCTCGGCTACTACGACACGCTCACCCCGCCGGTGTTGGTGCGCAACATCCTCGAGAACCCGGCCTGGTACACCGCGTACACGCCGTACCAGCCGGAGATCAGCCAGGGCCGGCTCGAGGCGTTGCTCAATTTTCAGACGATGGTCGCGGACCTGACCGGCATGGAGGTCGCGAACTCGTCGATGCTCGACGAGGGCACCGCGGCGGCCGAGGCGATGACGCTGCTGCGCCGCGCCGGCAAGAACAAGTCCCCGCGGTTCGTCGTCGACGCGGACGTGTTCCCCCAGACCAAGGCCATCCTGGACACCCGCGCGACACCGCTGGGCATCGAGCTGGTCGAAGCCGACCTGACCGAGGGCCTGCCGGACGGTGAGTTCTTCGGCGTGCTCGCGCAGCTGCCCGGGGCCTCGGGCCGCGTCGTCGACTGGTCGGCGATGATCGGCGACGCGCATGAGCGCGGCGCGCTCGTGGCCGTCGGCGCCGACCTGCTGGCCATGACCTTGATCACGCCGCCCGGCGAGCTCGGGGCCGACGCGTGCTTCGGCACCACCCAGCGCTTCGGTGTGCCGATGGGCTTCGGCGGGCCACACGCCGGCTACCTTGCCGTGCACGGCAAGCACTCCCGGCAGCTGCCCGGCCGGCTCGTCGGGGTGTCGGTCGATGCCGACGGCAAGCGCGCCTACCGGCTCGCGCTGCAGACCCGTGAACAGCACATCCGTCGTGAGAAGGCGACCTCCAACATCTGCACCGCGCAGGTGCTGCTGGCGGTCGTCGCCGCGATGTACGCGAGCTACCACGGCGCCGAGGGGCTCGAGGCCAAGGGCGTCGAGATCGTGCACCGGCGGTTCTTCGACACCGTGCTCGCGCGGGTGCCCGGCCGGGCGCGGTCGGTCGTCGACGGCGCGAAGGCGTGGAACATCAA
>NZ_JAAIVF010000011.1 GCF_029589495.1 Speluncibacter jeojiensis | reverse complement strand
AGACATCGAGTCAAATCACTAGCAAAAAAAACTCAAACTAGCAAAAACACTGACCATCCCACACGGGGGTGTGAAACGATCAGCAACACCCACATCCAAACGATGCGGGATGCACCAAAAAAAATTTGGCACTGACTTTCATCGGCACACTGTTGAGTTCTCAAAGAACACGCACACACCATCAACACCGAGAAACAATCTCGATCTCTCCGGGGCAACTGTTCCAGACTAGCCCATTGGCCTGCGGGATGCAATCCCTGGCCGGGCAATCCGTCAGGCGCCTTCGTCCAACCTCGTTTCCCAGCCCCTCACGGGTCCGGGTCGGTGTCCGTGTCGCTCTGACCTGGACTAAGTTACGCACCACCTCGACAGTACGCAAACTCGCTGGTCAGAAGCTTGCCGTAAACTATCACCGCAGGTCAGCCGGCTACATCTGCCCGACGACACGGGAATCGAGTTCCTGTGACCCCGGGCACATCCCGTATGGGAATCAATCCGCACTGCCTGCGGCCCCACCGACCACTCGCTCGATACCGCCCCCCAGCTGCTGCAATTTCTCCACGAACAGGGGGTATCCACGATCGATGTGGAAGACGTCGTGCACCTCCGTCACCCCGTCGGCGCAGAGTCCGGCGAGGACGAGGCCCGCGCCGGCACGGATGTCCGAGGACCAGACCGGAGCACTGGAGAGTTGCGCAATCCCCCGCACCACCGCGTGATGACCATCGGTCCGCGCATCCGCACCGAGCCGGATCATCTCCTCCACGAAGCGGAACCTCGCTTCGAAGACGTTCTCCGTGATCATCGACGTTCCGGCGGCGACGGCCGCGAGACCGATGGCCATCGGTTGCAGATCGGTCGGGAATCCCGGATAGGGAAGCGTCGCGAAGTTCACCGCGCGCGGCCGGCTCTCCTGGACGACCCGGAATCCGTCGAGCTCGGTGGTCACGGTCGCGCCGGCGGCCGACAACTTGTCGAGTACGAGTCGGAGGTGGTCCGGGTCCACGCCGGTGACCGTGACATCGCCGCGGGTCATCGATGCGGCTATTCCCCACGTCGCAGCGACGATCCGGTCGCCGATCACCCGATGCGTGGTCGGGTGCAACCGCGGCACACCCCGGACGGTGAGCGTCGACGTGCCGGCGCCGCGGACGTCGGCTCCCATCTCGACCAGCATCGTGCACAGGTCGACGATGTCGGGTTCACGCGCTGCGTTGACGATCGTCGTGACACCGTCCGCAAGTACCGATGCCATCAGGATGTTCTCGGTGGCCCCCACGGACGGGAACTCGAGCCGGATCTCCGCCCCGTGCAGTTCATGCGCCTCCGCGACAACACAACCGTGCTCGATCTCGGTGTGCGCACCGAGCTGCCGCAAGCCGTTCTGGTGCATGTCCAGTGGGCGTGATCCGATGGCGTCGCCGCCGGGCAGGGCGACGACCGCCCGATGGCACCGGGCGACCAGCGGCCCCAGGACACAGACGGATGCCCGGAACTGTTTGACCGCGTCGAAGTCCGCGTGGTGCTTGGGCTCCCCCGGCGTCGTGATGCGTACCGTCGAATCCTCGAGTTCGACCTCGCAGCCCAATCCGCGCAACACCTCGGCCATCAGTGGCACGTCGAGAATGTCGGGACAATTCGTGATCGTGGTCGTGCCCTCGGCCAGCAACGTTGCCGCCATGAGCTTGAGGACGCTGTTCTTCGCGCCGCCCACGGACACCTCACCGACCAGTCGGCTGCCACCGGTCACCAGAAATCGATCGCTCACAGGCGAACAGCCTAAGCGAGCGGGCCCGACCACGGACGAACCGCGGTCGGCCGGACCGTTGCGGGGGCTGCGCCCGTCGGGTCCGGCGCGTACCGTACCGGCATGGCCGTTCATCTCACACGCATCTACACCCGTACCGGCGACGACGGGACCACGGGACTGTCCGATTTCTCGCGCGTGGCCAAGACGGACCCGCGGTTGGTCGCCTACGCCGACTGCGACGAGACGAACTCCGCCATCGGGGTGGCGATCGCCCTCGGCCATCCGGACGCCCGGATGCTCGAGGTACTGCGCCAGGTACAGAACGATCTCTTCGACGCCGGCGCCGACCTGTCGACCCCTGTCGTGTCGGAGCCGAAGCACCCGCCCCTGCGGGTGCTGCCGAGTTACATCGACCGGCTCGAGCAGTGGTGCGACGAGTTCAACGAGGCGTTGACGCCGCTGAACTCGTTCATTCTCCCCGGGGGCACCGCGCTCGCGGCGCTGCTGCACTGCGCGCGCACGCTCGCGCGCCGGGCCGAGCGCTCCGCGTGGGCCCAGATCCAGGTCGCTCCCGACGACACCGCGGTACTGCCGGCGACGTACCTCAACCGGCTGTCGGACCTGCTGTTCATACTCGCCCGGGTCGCCAACCCCGAGGGCGACGTCCTTTGGCGACCCGGCGCCGGCGCCAACTGAACCGCTGGACCCCGCTGCCGCGTACCGTCAGCGCTCCAACCGGGGGCGACGTCGTTTGGAGCGCACCGAGGGCCGCGACTCCACCCACGACAGGAAGGCGGTGAGCGCGCCCAGATCGAACGCAAACTCGTAGCGGCGGTCCCCGTCACGCACCTCGAGTATGGAGATCTCGTCGGTCATGATGTCGTATTCGGAATCCTTGGGACCGCGGCGTCCGATGACCTCGATACCCTGCCGCTGAATGTGCCGATCGGGGCCGATCCGCACACTGGTCAACCTGTAGAACCACAGCGTGTTCTCGCTGTAACGAATGACGCCGTGCCGCCAGCCGATGCCGTCAGCGGCAGGCAGTGCCCGCACGATGGCGGACGTCCCCTCCTTGCGCAACACCGCAAACCGATAGCCGAAAGCCGCGACGAGCCAGGCTACGAGCAGCACAATCAGAATGATCAACACAATCATTCCGGTGTGCAATGCTCGAACTCCTGGCTCGTCGCGGCTTGTCTCGGTTCGGTCAGCCGGTTCAGGCGCGTTCGACTGCGCGAATCTGCCCGCGGGCGACCAGTTTCGCCGACTCGTCGGTGGCCTCGGCAAGAGCTGCCTTGGCTGCCTCGAGATCGATCTCCTGGGCCCAATCGGCCGACTCGGCAAGAATACTCACCTTGGTCGCGGTCACCGACAGGAACCCGCCGTGCACCGCCGCCACGACCCGCTCGCCGTCGGTGGTGGTGATGGCGACGACTCCGCCCTCGGCCAGTTCACCGAGCACCGGCTCGTGGCCGGGCATGATGCCGATCTCGCCCTCGGTGGTCTGGGCGGACACCAGCTTCGCGGTGCCCGACCAGAGCCGCTCCTCGACCGCGACCAGCTCAACGGTCATCTCAGCCACGGGTTACCGTCACTTCCCGGCGATCTTGGCGGCGTTGGCCTCGACGTCGTCGAGCCCACCGCAGCTGTTGAACGCCTGCTCGGGCAGGTGGTCGTACTCACCCTTCGTGACCTTGTCGAACGCCTCGATGGTGTCGGTGAGCGGCACCACGGAGCCGACCTGACCCGTGAACTTCTCGGCGACCAGGAAGTTCTGGCCGAGGAACTTCTCCAGGCGACGGGCGCGGCCGACGAGGACCTTGTCCTCTTCGGAGAGCTCGTCCATGCCGAGGATCGCGATGATGTCCTGCAGTTCCTTGTACTTCTGCAGGATCCGGATGACCTCCTGGGCGACCCGGTAGTGCTCGTCGCCGACGATCGCCGGCTCGAGGATCCGGGAGGTCGAGGTCAGCGGGTCCACCGCGGGGTAGATGCCCTTCTGGGTGATCGCACGCGAGAGCTCGGTGGTCGCATCCAGGTGAGCGAAGGTCGTCGCCGGCGCCGGGTCGGTGTAGTCGTCCGCGGGGACGTAGATCGCCTGCAGCGAGGTGATCGACCGACCACGGGTCGAGGTGATCCGCTCCTGGAGCTGGCCCATCTCGTCCGCCAGGGTCGGCTGGTAACCCACCGCGGAGGGCATACGGCCCAGCAGCGTGGAGACCTCGGAACCGGCCTGGGTGAAACGGAAGATGTTGTCGATGAACAGCAGCACGTCCTGGCCCTGCACATCGCGGAAGTACTCCGCCATGGTCAGCGCGGACAGCGCCACGCGCATACGGGTGCCCGGCGGCTCGTCCATCTGACCGAACACCAACGCGGTGTCGGGCAGCACGCCCATCTCGTCCATTTCCAGGATGAGGTCGGTGCCCTCACGGGTGCGCTCACCGACGCCGGCGAACACCGACGTGCCGGAGAACTCACGCGCGATACGGGTGATCATCTCCTGGATCAGAACGGTCTTGCCGACACCGGCGCCGCCGAAGAGACCGATCTTGCCGCCCTTGACGTACGGCGTCAGCAGGTCGATGACCTTGATGCCGGTCTCGAGGATCTCGGTCTTGCCCTCGAGCTGATCGAACGGCGGCGGCTGGCGGTGGATGCTCCACTGCTCACCGTCACGACCGGTGCCCGGTGCGTCGAGGCAGTCACCGAGGGCGTTGAACACGTGGCCCTTGACGACGTCGCCGACCGGAACCGAGATCGACTTGCCGGTGTCGGACACCGGGGTGCCGCGGACCAGGCCGTCGGTGGGCTGCATCGAAATGGTGCGCACCAGGTTGTCGCCGAGGTGCTGAGCGACCTCGAGGGTCAGCGTCTTGGCGACCGCCGGGAGGGTGACCTCCGCATGCAGGGCGTTGAACAGGTCGGGGATGAAGCCACGCGGGAACTCAACGTCCACAACGGGACCGATGACCCGCACGACGCGGCCGGCGGTACCGGTACCCGTCGCGTTTTCTTGCGTCACAGCTGCGGTCATTGCTTAGTCTCTTCCTGCGCTATCCGCCAACGCGTTCGCGCCGCCGACGATCTCGCTGATTTCCTGGGTGATCTGGGCTTGACGAGCCTGGTTCGCCTCGCGGCTCAGATTCTGGACCAGCTCGTTTGCATTGTCCGTCGCCGCCTTCATGGCGGTACGACGGGCCGCTGACTCCGACGCGGCCGCATCGAGCAGCGCCGAGTAGATGCGGGTGTTGATGTACTTCGGCAGCAGCGCCGCCAACAACGCCTCGGGCTCGGGCTCGAAGTTGTAAGCAGGTGCGATGCCCTCGCTCGACTGGCCGTCCGTCAGCATGTCCTCGCCGAGCTCGATCACCTCGTCGTGGTAATCGACCTCCAGCGGGGCCATCCGCCGGACCATCGGCGTCTGGGTGAGCATCGACACGAACTGGGTGTAGACGATGTGGAGCTCGTCCACGCCTTCGACCGTGCCCTCGCCGTTCATCGCCTCGACCTCGTTGCCGGAGCCGGCGAGGAACAACTCGACAAGGTGCTGACCCGCGCGCCGCGCATCCGCGTAGCCGGGCTGCTGGGAGAAGCCGGTCCATGCGCCGGCGACCGAGCGCCCGCGGAACGTGTAGTACCCGAGCCCCTTCGCGCCGAGCACGTACAGCACCGGGTCCTTGCCCTCGCTGCGCAACAGCTGCGCCAGCTCCTCGGCCTCCTTGAGGACGTTGGAGTTGTAGCCACCACACATGCCGCGGTCACTGGTGACCACCAGGATCGCCGCACGCTTGGACGCCTGCCGCTCGTTGAGCAGCGGGTGGTCCAGCGACGCCGACGCGCTCGCGAGTTCGGTGAGGACCTTCGTGATCTCGACGGCATAGGGCTTCGACGCGGCCACCCGCGCCTGTGCCTTGGTGATCCGCGAGGTCGCGATCAGTTCCTGCGCCTTCGTGATCTTCTTGGTCGAGTTGACTGACTTGATCCTCGAGCGCAGTTCGCGCAGATTCGCCATTAGTCAGTCACACTCCCTTCCTGGATCGCCGAAACACTCATCTGTCCGTTCACCTACTTGACGGAGGTGCGGTTGACGGTGACGGTTTCCTGGCCGACCTCGTCGGCGGCGAGCGCCTCGGGGGTCGCCTCGTTGACCACACGGCTGCCGTCAGAGGCGAGGAAGCCCTGCTTGAAGCGGTTGGTCGCGGCGACCAGCGCGGCTGCCGACTCGTCGTCGAGGGCCTTGCCACCGGCGATCGCCTCGTACACGCCACCGGCGTTGCGGTGCAGGTCCTCGAGCAGCTCGGCCTCGAACCGGCGGACGTCGTCGACCGGCACCGAGTCGTAGTGGCCCTCGCCTGCGAGGTAGATCGAGACGATCTGATCCTCGACCGCGACAGGGGAGTACTGGTCCTGCTTGAGCAGCTCGACCAGACGCGCACCACGATCCAGCTGGGCCTTCGACGCGGCATCCAGGTCGGAGGCGAACGCCGAGAACGCCTCGAGCTCACGGAACTGGGCCAGGTCCAGACGCAGCGAACCCGAAACCTTCTTCATACCCTTGGTCTGCGCGGCGCCACCGACACGGGAAACGGAGATGCCGACGTTGATCGCCGGGCGCACACCCTTGTTGAAGAGGTCGGACTCGAGGAAGACCTGGCCGTCCGTGATGGAGATGACGTTGGTCGGAATGTAGGCCGAGACATCGTTGGCCTTGGTCTCGATGATCGGCAGGCCGGTCATCGAGCCCGCGCCCATCGCGTCGGACAGCTTGGCGCAACGCTCCAGCAGACGCGAGTGCAGGTAGAAGACGTCACCCGGGTACGCCTCGCGGCCCGGCGGGCGACGCAGCAGCAGGGAGATGGCGCGGTAGGCCTCGGCCTGCTTGGTCAGGTCGTCGAACACGATCAGGACGTGCTTGCCCTGGTACATCCAGTGCTGACCGATGGCGGAACCCGTGTAGGGCGCGAGCCACTTGAAGCCGGCGGAGTCGGACGCAGGAGCGGCGACGATGGTGGTGTACTCCATCGCACCGGCCTCTTCCAGCGCGGTCTTGACACCCGCGATGGTCGAGCCCTTCTGGCCGACGGCGACGTAGATGCAGCGGACCTGCTTCGTCGGGTCGCCGGTCGCCCAGGCGGCCTTCTGGTTCAGGATCGCGTCGACGCAGACCGCGGTCTTGCCGGTCTTGCGGTCGCCGATGACCAGCTGACGCTGGCCGCGGCCGATCGGGGTCATCGCGTCGATCGCCTTGATGCCGGTCTGCATCGGCTCCTCGACGGGCTGACGCTCCAGCACGGTGGCCGCCTGCAACTCGAGCGCACGGGTCTCTTCGGAGGCGATGTCACCCAGGCCGTCGATCGGCTGGCCCAGCGGGTTGACGACGCGGCCGAGGAAGGCGTCGCCGACCGGCACCGAGAGGACGTCTCCGGTGCGCTTGACCTCCTGGCCTTCCTCGATCCCCTCGTAGTTGCCCAGGACGACCGCACCGACCTCGCGGGCCTCCAGGTTCAGGGCGACGCCGAGGACACCGCCCGGGAACTCGAGCAACTCGTTCGCCATCACCGACGGCAGACCGCTGATGTGCGCGATGCCGTCGCTGGTGTCGGCCACCACGCCGACCTCCTCGCGGGAGGCCTCCGGGGAGTAGCTCGAGGTGTAGTTCTCAATCGCGCTACGGATTTCGTCGGAGGAGATCGTCAGCTCCGCCATAATTCTGCCTGCTCTTCCTGCATGCGCTCGGGTATCTGGGGTGACACCGCTGTGGTTGGTCTAGTTTGTCGGATTGCTCAGCCGAGGGCCTTGCGCACCGCGGCCAGCCGGCCCGTGGCGCTGCCGTCGATCACTTCGTCGCCGATCCGGATGACCAGACCACCGAGCAGGTCGCGATCGACCTCCACGTGGACGGTCACCGGACGACCGTAGATGCGGGTCAGCGTGTCAGTGAGCTTGGTGAACTGCTCCCCGGTCAACGCCTGGGCGCTGCGCACGTGCGCCACGGTCTGCTCACGCTGCGCCGCGGCGAGGTTCGACAGCTGGTCGAACGTGCCCGCCGGGGTGCCCCGCAGCCGGCCGATGGCCTGCGTCGCCAACGACTCGGTGATCGCGGTGACCTTGCCGTACAGCAACTTCGCGAGCAGCTGCTGCTTGCGGCCCACCGCTGCGGTCCGGTCCGAGAGAACCTTCTCGAGCTCGGTGTCGCCGGCAACGATGCGCCCGAGGCGGAACAGCTCGTCCTCGACGGTGTCGAGCTGTTGCTGGTCCGCGGCCGCCCTGAGCAGCGACTCTCGGCCCAGCAGTTCCAGCGCGTCCGCGAGGTCGCTCGGCTGCGACCACTGCTGACCGACCGCATCCACGACGGTCGCGAGCGTCTCGGCGGTCACCTTGCCCTCGAGCAGGCGCGTGGCGAGCTGCCGACGCGCCTGCGGGTCGGTCGAGGCGTCGGCCAGCAGGCCGCGCAGACTGCGCTCGCCGTCCAGCGTCTCGACCACCGAGAAGAGCTCGGAACCCACCGTGGCTGCTACCGCGGTGGCACCGCCGGCCGGCGCCGCGGCCAGGGCGGTGTCCAGCGCGGCACGTACGTGACCCAGCGCTTCACGGCTGGCTGCGTACATTTCGTTCACTTCCCTGCCTTACCCGCAACGGGCTCACCGAGGGCATCGAGTTCATCGAGGAACCGGTCGATCGAGCCCGTGCGCTTGACGTCGTCGGACAGCGACTCGCCGATGACACGCTCGGCCAGATCGACCGCAGTGCGACCGAGGTCGCCACGCAGCTCGGCGATGATCTGCTGGCGCTGGGCGACGAGCTGACTGTGGCCTGCGGCCACGATCCTGTCGCTCTCCTCCTGCGCCTTGACCTTCATCTCGGCCAGGATCTGGCGACCCTGCTCGTGCGCGTCGTCGCGGATCTTGGCGGCTTCGATGCGCGCCTCGGCGAGCTGAGCGGTGTACTGCTCCAGCGCCGCCTTGGCCTCTGCCTGGGCCTCCTCGGCCCGCTTGATGCCACCCTCGATCTTGTCCCCGCGCTCGTCCATGACGGCCTGCATCTTGGGCAGGACGAACTTCCAGAAGACGGCGAGGATGATCACCAGCACAACCGCGGACCAGATGATGTCCGGCGTCTTGGGCAGGATCGGGTTCTGGGTTGTCTCGTCGGCCGCCAGAACGGCCAGCTTCGCGCTCAACATGGCTTAGCTGAAGATGAAGCCGGTGACGATACCGATCAGGGCCAGCGCCTCGGTGAACGCGATACCGAGGAACATCGTGGTACGCACCTGGCCGGACATCTCGGGCTGGCGGACCATGCCCTCGATGGCCTTACCGACCACGATGCCGATACCGACGCCGGGGCCGATGGCCGCGAGGCCGTAACCGATGGCACTCGCACTACCGGTGAAGGCATCCTTCGACGCGAGGGTCTCAGCGAGGTAGCTCATGTTGTTCCGTTTCCCTTTCAGTTGGCCCGACCGGGGTTCCGGGCGGGTCAGATCTTGGTGGTGCGGTCTGTTGCGTCCGGGTCAGTGCTCGGCCGCGTGCAGTGAGAGATCGATGTAGACAGCGGTCAGCAGGACGAAGATGTACGCCTGCAGGATGATCTCCAGCAGCTCGAACAGCGTGATCAGGATCGCGCCGGCCAAACCGCCGATGGCGAAGACGTGCATGCCCCCGGAGGCCTGCAACAGGAAGTAGTGGGTCGCGGTCCAGAACAGCACCAGCATGATGTCGCCGGCGAGCATGTTCGCCATGAGACGGATGGTGAGCGTGAACGGCCGGAGGACGAAGGTCGAGACGAACTCGATCGGGATGACCAGGATGTGCAGGGCCGGCGGCAGGTTGGGGACCACCACGGAGGCCTTGTAGAACTTCAGGCCGTACTTCTTGACGCCGACGTAGTTGAAGGCGATGTACGCAACGACCGCGCAGACCAGGGGCGCGCCGATCAGGGCGTTCGAGGAAACGTTCAGGAAGGGGATGATGCTCGACAGGTTGAGCGCGAACACCATGAAGAAGATCGAGGTCAGCAGCGGCAGGAAACGCTTGCCCTGCTCCTTGCCGAGGATTTCCTCCGCGATGTGGATGCGCACGAAGTCCAGGCCGTACTCGGCGACATTCTGCACACCGCGCGGGATCAGCTTCGGGCTGCGCATCGCGATGACGAAGAACAGCAGCAGGACCGCCGTCATGATCAGACGCACCATCATGATGCGGTTGATCTCGAACGGCGTACCCGTGAAGAGGAGCCCACCGGGGAAGAACTCGTCAATGGAAGGCGCGTGGAACTCTCCACTTGCCAGTATCGTGGCGGTCAGCGGTCTCTCCCGTTCTCGGGCCACAGTCCGTCCGGCTGCGGTTCGATCGGATGTGGCGTTGATTCAGGCGGTTCGCGGGGCATCAGCCCTCAGCGGGCGTTACCCACGGGTAGTCCCGAGGGCGCGAATCCGGAGAATTCGCTGCTACTCAGGCGTTCCGTTGCAGGCAGCGTACCAAGCACCTGGCAAAAACCTGATATCAGGGTCGATCTGAATCGATTACGACACAGTGTAGTACTATTTTTTGTCGTTTTGGCCGGATTCCGGCATCGGATCCACGTACGGCACACGCAACTTGAGGATCGCGTAGGTCTCCGCGGACAGCAGCACGACGATGGCGGCGATGATCGTGCCGACCAAGGCGTACTTGTCGTAGAAGGTCATGCCCTTGATCGCCACCATCACGACGATCGCCACGATGATCTTGGCGAGCCAGCTGCCCAGCAACACCGCGCCGGCGGTACCCGGATTGGAATGGGCGGTCGAGAGCACGACCACCACGGTGCACAGGATGAAGCCTCCGCCCACGGCGGCACCGATCAAGGTGCCCCACAGCCCCGGCAGTCCGGCCAGCGAGGTCGCGATGATCGCGCTGATCACGGTGAGTGCGATCAGCCCGACGAGCCCATAGCGCACGGCCGCGCGCAGCGGCGCGAGTTGGTCGGGCACGGCACCGACCGTGGGGGTCGCGGATTTCTCGGGGGAGGTCACAGGCTTCGAGGGTACCGGCAACCACGCGGGCCCCGGCAGCCCAGGTCAGGTGCGCAGACGCTTGAGCCGCGGCACGATAGTGACCACCAGTGCGCAGACCAGACCGGCGGCGATGGCGGGCAAGACGATTCGCTTGTCCAACAGCGCACCGGCCACCGCGCTGAACGCGAGCAGCGCGGTCCACAGGTAGATGACCAGCACCACGCGGCGGTGCGAGTGGCCGATCTGCAACAACCGATGGTGCAGGTGCATCTTGTCCGGACTGAACGGGCTGCGTCCGGCGCGGGTCCGGCGCACGATGGCCAGCAGCAGATCCAGCACCGGGATGAACATGACCGCACCGACGACGAGGACCGGCGAGAGCAGCGCGAGCAGATCCCGGGCGCCGTACGCGGCCAGGCTGATCCGCCCGGAGGCACTCGTCGACGCCGCCGACAGCGTCAGCCCGATGAGCATGGAACCCGAGTCGCCCATGAAGATCCGGGCGGGCTGGAAGTTGTGCGGCAGGAAGCCGAGACAGGCACCCGCGAGCGCGGCTGCGATCATCGCCGGCGGATAGGCGCTCACGTCGCCGCCCTGAGCACGGAGCAGACCGATCGAGAACACGCAGATCGCCGACGCCGCGATCAGCCCGAGGCCGGCCGCCAGGCCGTCGAGCCCGTCGACGAAGTTCATCGCGTTGATCATCACGACGGTGACCAGCACCGTGACCAGCCCGGCCTGCAGTTGGTCGAGCACGAGCGTGCTACCCCCGCCGAACGGCATGTACAGCAGGTACCAGGTCACGCCCATGACCACCAGCACGCCGGCGGCGGTCACCTGGCCGACGAACTTCGTCAGCGCGTCGAGCCCCCACCGGTCGTCGATGATCCCGACCAGCACGATCACCGCACTGGCGACCATCACCGCCGGTATGTCGGAGTTGAACTCGAAGCCACGCGCCAGTGCGGGCAGTTGCCCGGCGAGCGCCAGCGCCGCGACCAGCCCGATGAACATGCCGACACCACCGAGGCGCGGTGTCGGCTTGACGTGCACGTCGCGGTCGCGTGGGTAGGCAAGGGCGCCGAAGCGGATCGCCAGCACCCGCACGCCACCGGTGACCAGATAGGTGACGATCGCCGCGGCCAGCGCGATCAGGCCGAGCTCCCGCAGCGGGATGCCCGCTCCCCCGCCGGACTGCGCCAGCAACGTCACGGCCGGGTCGACCGTTCGATGGGCAATCACGCTCATGACGCTACCCACCACAACCGGCGCCGCCGCGACGGACGGGACGGCGCGCCGCAGCGGAACCCGTCACATCCGCGGTTGCGCGACCGGGTCATGCACGCAGTTGCCCGACGGGCAACCCCAGCACCTCGCCGAGCGATTCCGCCGAGACCGCACCCTCGCGAAGGATCCTCGGCGTGGTGTCCGTCATGTCGATGATCGTCGACGGCACCGAGTGCTCGCAGGTGCCGCCGTCGAGGTAGACCCCGACCGCGCTGCCCAGCTGTGCGCGGGCCTCGGACACCGTCGTGGCGGGCGGACGGCCCGAGATGTTCGCGCTCGAGACCGCCAGCGGGCCGACCTCGCGCAGCAACTCCAGCGCCACCGGGTGCAGCGGCATCCGCAGCATCACCGTGCCGCGGGTGTCACCGAGGTCCCAGGACAGCGACGGCGCCTGCCGCACAACCAGACTCAGCCCGCCGGGCCAGAACGCCTGGATGAGGTCACGCGCGCGCGGGTCGACCCCGAACACCAGCCCATCGATGGTGGTCCACGAGCCGACCAGCACCGGTACCGGCATGTCGCGGCCGCGCCCCTTGGTGCGCAGCAGTGCGGAGACGCCCTCGCTGTCGAACGCGTCGCAACCCAGGCCGTACACGGTGTCGGTCGGCAGGACCACCAGCCGACCCGACCTGAGTGCGCCGGCCGCGGCCGTCAGGCCAACGGACCGGGATTCCGGATCAGCGCAGTCGTACACAGTGCTCACGAACATCCATCCAATCACTCGCGGTAGGCGATCACCGAAGCCGGTCCGCCTCTGCTTCCGTCGCCACCCTGCGGGCGACCACGAACCGTGGCTTCCCGGTCAGGTCGAGGTGCTGCTCGACATCGCCGAACACGCGCCGGGACCGGAACAGTTCCGCCACCTGCGCGCCGTTGGTGTCGTCGTGCTCGACGGCGATCGCGCCGCCGATGCGCAACCAGCGCGCAGCGTTGTTGACCATCGGCTTGATCACGTCGAGGCCGTCTGCCCCGGCGAAGACCGCCATCGCCGGATCGTGTTCGGCCACTTCCTGTTCCACTTCCGCACCGGCGGGAACGTACGGCGGGTTCGCCACGATCAGGTCGACCCGGCCCTCGAGTTCGCCGAGCAGGTCCCGGTCGGTCACGTCGCCGCGGTACAGATTCACGGGGGTGTCCCCCGCCTGCGCCCGCTTGTCGGCATTGCGCCGCGCCCAGGCCAGCGCGTTCGGGTCCAGTTCGACCGCGTGCACGACGGCATCCGGTAGTGCGTGGGCGATCGCCAGCGCGAGCGCACCCGAACCGGTGCACAGGTCCATCACCACCTGCGGCGTCTCGGCGTTGTGGCGCGCCTCGAGGGTCGCGAGCGCCCAGCCGAGCAGCAACTCGGTCTCGGGACGGGGGATGAACACCCCCGGACCGACCTCCACCGCGACCGAGCCGATCGCGACCGATCCGGTCAGGTACTGCAGCGGCACGCGCTTGGCGCGGTCGGCGACCAGCGACCGGTAGAGGTCGATCACCTCGGCATCGACCAGCGGTACCAGGCCCAGCCGGGTACGTTCGACCCCGACGACGTGCGCGGCGAGGATCTCGGCGTCGGCCCGCGGGCTCGGCACGCCGGCCTCACGCAGGGTCGAGGTGGCCTCGAGGATTGCGAGGCGAAGCGGTTGACGACTCACACGACCAGCCTGCCACGCGGCCCCGACAGCGCGAACACACACCACACCGGCGAGGACGCCGGGCCCGGACGGATCACTCGGCGGCCAACCGGGCCTCGCGGTCGGCCTTGCCGAGGGCGTCGAGCAGTGCGTCCATGTCGCCGTCGAGTACCGCGTCCAGGTTGTGGGCCTTGAATCCGATCCGGTGATCGGTGATGCGGTTCTCGGGGAAGTTGTAGGTCCGGATGCGCTCTGACCGGTCGACGGTCCGGACCTGGTTCGCGCGGCCCGCCGATGCCTCCGCCTCTGCCGCCTCCTCGGCCGCGACCTGCAACCGGGCGGCGAGCACCTGCATGGCGCGGGCCTTGTTCTGCAGCTGTGAACGCTCGTTCTGGCAGGTCACGACGATGCCCGTGGGCAGGTGGGTGATGCGGACCGCAGAGTCGGTGGTGTTGACGCCCTGCCCGCCCTTGCCGGACGACCGGTAGACGTCGATACGCAGGTCAGACTCGTCGATCTGGACCTCTTCGACCTCTTCGGGTTCCGGGTAGATGAACACGCCGGCGGCCGAGGTGTGCACGCGGCCCTGCGACTCCGTCACCGGCACCCGCTGCACGCGATGCACGCCGCCCTCGAACTTGAACCGGGACCAGACACCGTCGCGCGCGTCGCCCTTCGACTTGATCGAGAGCGTCGCCTCCTTGTAGCCGCCGAGGTCGGAGACCGCCGCGTCGAGGATCTCGACCCGCCATCCGTGGCGCTCGGCGTACCGCACGTACATGCGGGCCAGGTCCGACGCGAACAACGCCGACTCCTCGCCGCCTTCACCGGACTTGACCTCGAGCACCACGTCGTCGCCGTCGTGCGGATCCCGGGGCGCGAGCAGATCCGTCATCGCCTGGTCTAGTTCCTCGACGGTGGCCTCGAGTGCGGGCACCTCCGCAGCGAAGCCGGGGTCATCGGCGGCGAGTTCACGGGCCGCCTCGAGATCCTCCCGAGCCGCCTGCAGCTTCGTGTGGACGGCCATGATCGGGGCCAGTTCGGCGAAACGCTTGCCCACCCTGCGGGCCACGGCCGGGTCGTTGTGCAGCGCCGGGTCCGCCAGTTGCTGTTCCAGACCGGCGTGCTCGGCCAAGATGTCATCGATCGCCGACGGCTGGGTCGTCCCCGCCATTGCTGCTCCACTCCTTCGAACTTCTGACACGCGGTCTTCCGCAAGCCCCGTGCGACAAGCACTGTGCCGACCGGTGTCCGTGTGTGCCGGCGCCGGCATGCGGTGCGGCGGCCGGCACGCAAAAAAGCCGACGCCCGACCTGTACGGGGACAGGGCGGGCGTCGGCGGGGTCGCTACTTGTCGGCAGCCTTCTTGGGGGTGCGCTTGCCGTAACGGGCCTCGAACCGGGCCACGCGGCCGCCGGTGTCGAGGATCTTCTGCTTGCCCGTGTAGAACGGGTGGCACTGCGAGCAGACCTCGACGGTGATCCGCCCGGTCTCCTTGGTGCTGCGGGTCTCGAACGTGTTGCCGCAACCGCACACGACGGTGGTGGCGACATACTCGGGGTGGATGCCAGCCTTCATGGTGTCCCTTTCGGTGGTCGCCGGGTCGGCCTCGAATCGAGTCGAAGCCGTGAACCGGAACCGGACTGTGGTGGTGTGAACGCAGGTGCACCCGGTTGTCCGGGCGCGACCAGCGTTGCCATTCTGCCAGATCGACGGCCGGCGACCGCAATCGGCACTGTGAACAACATCCGCCCCCCGAGATCTGTTCCCGGAGGGCGGATGTTCTCGGAGGCAGTTCCCTTCCGCGAGCCCTACTCAGTCCTCGAGCAAGCCCGGCGCGGTCTTGGAGACCGTCATCAGGAACTCGAGGTTGTTCTTGCTCTTCTTGAGCCGGTCGACCAGCAGGTCGATGGCCTGGTGCGAGTCCAGGTTCGACAGCACCCGGCGCAGCTTGTGGACGACGGCGGCCTCGTCGGGATTGAGCAGCAACTCGTCCTTGCGGGTGCTGGACAGGTTGACGTCGACGGCCGGGAACACGCGACGCTCGGCGATCTTGCGGTCGAGCTTGAGCTCGGCGTTACCGGTGCCCTTGAACTCCTCGAAGATGACCGTGTCGCCGGTCGAACCGGTTTCCACCAGCGCGGAGGCGATTATCGTCAGCGAACCGCCGTTCTCGATGTTGCGTGCGGCGCCGAGGAAACGCTTCGGCGGGTACAGCGCGGTCGAGTCGACACCGCCGGACAGGATGCGGCCGGACGCCGGCGAGCTGTTGTTGTACGCACGGCCCAGGCGGGTGATCGAGTCCAGCAGCACGACCACGTCGCGCCCCTGCTCGACCAGGCGCTTGGCCCGCTCGATGGCCAGCTCGGCGACCGACGTGTGGTCGGCCGGCGGCCGGTCGAAGGTCGAGGCGATGACCTCACCCTTGACCGAACGCTGCATGTCGGTGACCTCTTCGGGCCGCTCGTCCACCAGCACGACCATCAGGTAGCACTCGGGATTGTTGGTCGCGATGGCGTTGGCGATGTTCTGCAGGATCGTCGTCTTGCCGGCCTTCGGCGGGCTGACGATCAGTGCACGCTGTCCCTTGCCGATCGGCATGATCAGGTCGATCACCCGCGTGGTCAGCACGTTCGGGGTGGTCTCCAGGCGCAGCCGCTGGTTCGGGTACAGCGGCGTGAGCTTGCCGAACTCGGGGCGCTTCTTCGCCAGCTCCGGGTCCAGCCCGTTGACGGTGTTGAGCTTGACCAGCGGATTGAACTTCTGCCGCTGGTTGCCCTGCTCGCCTTCGCGGGGGACCCGCACGGCGCCGGTGATCGCGTCGCCGCGGCGCAGCCCGTTCTTGCGCACCATGTTCATCGACACGTACACGTCGTTCTGGCCCGCCAGGTACCCGGAGGTGCGCACGAACGCGTAGTTGTCGAGGACGTCGAGGATGCCGGCGACCGGTTGCAGGACATCGTCCTCGCGCAGTTCGACCTCGCCGCCCTCGACGCGGTCGCGCCCGCCGCGACGACGCTCGCGGAACCGGCGGCCGCGACGTCCGCGGCCGCCCTCGTCGTCGTCATCGCCGCGGCCGCCCTGCGGGCCGCGGTTCTGGTTCTGGTTCTGGTTCTGGTTCTGGTTCTGGTTCTGGTTCTGGTTCTGGTTGCCGCGGCCACGGCCGCCGCGGTCCTGCTGGCCGCCGTCGCCGTCAGATTGCTTCGAGTGCTGCTCGCCCTGCTCCTGGCGCTGCGAGCGACGGTCGCCCTGACCCTCGCCACGCTGGCGGCCCTCGCCACGCTGCTGCCCCTCGCGGGGCTGCTCAGCCCCCGGCTGCGCCTCGGCCCCGGATTCGGCCTCGGCACCGGGGGCACCCGCACGCCGCGAAGCACCCCGACGCCCGCGTGCGCGTCGTCCGTCACCGGACTCCGCGTCTCCGGCCTTGGTCTCGTCGCCGGCCGTCTCGGCGTTGGTGGTCGCAGCGGCCGGCGCGGTCGCGGCCTTCGCGGGAGCGTCCTGGACATCGAGCTCGGTCTGCACCGGCGCGGCGTCGGCCGACCGGGCCTTCTCCGCCCGGACCTTGCCGCCGCGCGCCGGTGCGGACGACTCCGCCGCCGGAGCGCCCGAGCCGCCCTGTCGTTCCTGGATCGCCGCGATCAGGTCGCCCTTGCGCATCCCGGAGGTGCTCTTGATGCCGATCTCGGCGGCCAGCGCTCGCAGTTCGGTCAGCACCATCGCGTTCAGGCCGCTGCCGCGCCGGGTCTCGGCCCGCTTCGTCGAGGCCGCAACCGCCTTGGCTCGTGCCACCTCGGGCGCATCAGCGACCCCGTTGTCGGCTGGTGCAGTGGTGATGAGATCCGTATCGGTCACGGAAGTCCTTTCCTTCCCCCGGCTGCACTCCACAGTCGCGAGGGTTCGTCCCGTAGTCCGGCAACCGGACTCGGCAATGTCGCGCACTCACCGGATGGGAATGCGCAGACCGGCCCTTCATCGACATCCCCTGCGCCGGGCCAGGCGCCGTTACCGGTCACCACGGCGAAATCACGAGGGATCGCCCCAGGGGAATCGGCCCAGAAGATTCTGGAGTGATTGCCCCGGAAAGTTTCGACGCTGAAAGATGTCGACGCTGAAGATATCGGCGCTCAATCTGCGCACGATGATGGGCTGCGCTCAGGATAACGCCGGACCACACACTGAGCAAGGAACACCCCTCGCAACACACCGGGCAAAACACCCCAAAATGGTTAACATGTGACCGCAACCACACCTTCGGCCTCGACCGGGCCCGAAACATCCCGGCCGGTTTGCCGACGGCATTCTGTGTACAACCAGGAGTCGCAATGCTCAGCACGATGCAGGACGTCCCGCTCTCGATCGCCCAACTGCTGCGTCACGGGAGCACCGTGCACGCCGACGCGGAGGTGGTGACCTGGACCGACACCGGTCCGCGACGCGAGAGCTACGGCGAGGTGGGCCGGCGGGCCGCGGCCCTCGCGCACGGCCTGCGCTCGCTGGGGGTCACCGGCGACCAGCGCGTGGCGACGTTCATGTGGAACAACGCCGAGCACCTGGAGGTCTACCTCGCGGCGCCGGCGATGGGGGCGGTGCTGCACACGCTCAACATCCGGCTGTTCCCGGCGCAGTTGGTGCACGTCGCCAACGACGCAGAGGACCACGTGGTCATCGTCGACCGGTCACTGTTCCCGTTGCTCGCGCCGCACCTGCCCCAGCTGAAGACTGTCCGGCATGTGGTCGTCACCGGATCAGATGTGACCGACTGTGAAGTGCCACAAGGGATGCAGCTGCACAGCTACGAGGGATTGCTCGCCGGGCGCCCGGAGACCTTCGACTGGCCCGAGGTGGACGAGCGCAGCGCCGCAGCGATGTGCTACACGTCCGGCACCACCGGCGATCCCAAAGGCGTTGTGTACTCCCACCGCTCGATCTATCTGCATTCGATGCAGGTCTGTATGAGTGACGGACCGAACATCCGCCAGGGCGACCGCGCGCTGGCGGTCGTACCCCAGTTCCACGCGATGTCCTGGGGGCTGCCGTATGCGGCCTTCATGATCGGCGCCTCGCTCGTCATGCCCGACCGATTCCTCCAGCCCGCGCCGCTGGCCGAAATCATCGCGAGCGAGAAGCCCACGGTCGCAGCGGCTGTGCCGACCATCTGGCAGGGCCTGCACCTGTATCTGGAGCAACACCCGCAGGACATCTCGTCGCTGCGCGAGGTGCTCATCGGCGGGTCCGCGGTGCCGCCGTCGCTGATGCACGCCTTCGAGGCCGACCACCAGGTCACCGTGTTGCACGCGTGGGGCATGACCGAGACCTCACCGCTGGGCTCGGTGGCCCGCCCACCAGCCGGGTTGACCGGCGACGACATGTGGTCGTACCGCTACACCCAGGGCAGGTTCCCGGCCTCGGTCCAGGCGCGCCTGGTCGACGACGGCGACAACCTGGTGCCGCACGACGGCGTCGGCGTCGGCGAACTCGAGGTCCGCGGACCGTGGATCACCGGGTCGTACTACGGCATCGACGACGCGGCGAAGTTCCACGACGGCTGGCTGCGCACGGGCGACGTCGGGTCGATCACCCCGGACGGGTTCCTGACGCTCACGGACCGGACCAAGGACATCATCAAGTCCGGCGGCGAGTGGATCTCCTCGGTCGACCTGGAGAATGCGGTGATGGGGCATCCGTCGGTCGTCGAGGCCGCGGTGATCGCCGTCCCGGACGAGCGCTGGGACGAGCGGCCGCTGGTGGCGGTCGTGCTGCGCGAGGGATCCGACACCACGGTCGCCGACCTGCGTGACTTCCTGGCGGACAAGGTCGCCAAGTGGCAGGTGCCGGAGAACTGGGCGTTGATCACCGAGGTGCCCAAGACCAGCGTGGGCAAGTTCGACAAGAAGCGCCTGCGGGCCGACTTCCGCGACGGCGGCCTCGCGGTGGTCCGGTTGTAGCGGCGCGCCCCTGAAGCGAATCGGCCGTGCCGGTGGTGGGCACGGCCGATTCGCGGCGTGGCAGTCGCACGGGCGCCGGATCGAACGGCACCCCGCGGCGGCCGGCACTCAGAACAGTTCGGCACCGCCGGCGGCGATCTCGACCTCGCGCACGGTCATCCCGTCGGACTCGGCCTCGCGGACCAGATGCACCGGCAGATCGGTGGTGGTCAGCGCCAGCACCGTCGGCCCCGCACCCGACACCGCCGCGGCGATGCCGTTCGCACGCAAGCGCGTCACCCACCGGTGCGTGGCCGGCATGACCGCGGCCCGCTGCGGTTGATGCAGTCGGTCCTCGGTGGCGGTGAGCAGCAGATCCGGGCGGGCGGTCAATGCGACCACCGCCAACGCTCCCCTGCTCACGTTGAAGGCGGCGTCACGATGCGGCACGATCTCGGGCAGCAGCCCGCGCGTCTCCGCCGTCGACGAACGCTCCGCAGGAATCAGCACGAACGCCCGGATGTCCGGGTGCACCGACAGCCCGACGGCACGGTAGTCCGGCTCCCCCGCCGGTCCCTGCGCCGTCCACGACACGACCGCACCGCCGAGGATGCTGGCCGAGGCGTTGTCCGGGTGCCCCTCGAACTCGGACGCCAACTGCACCAGCTGCTCTTCCGACAACACCGACTCCGGGGCGGCACGCCCCACCAGCGCGTTGGCGGCCAGCAGCCCGCCGACCGCGGCGGACGCCGACGAACCAAGTCCCCGCGAGTGCGGAATCCTGTTGTGGCACACCACATCCATGCCGTCGACCCACACACCGGCGGCTTCCAGGCCGCGCTCGATGGCCCGCACGACCAGATGCGAAGGGCCCAGCGGCACATCGCCGGCACCCTCCCCGACGACGTCGACGTCCAGACCCGACCCCGTGGTGGTCACCTGAATCTCGTCGTAGATGCCCAATGCGATCCCGAGCGTGTCGAATCCCGGCCCGAGGTTGGCGCTCGACGCCGGCACGCGCACACGCACGCTGATGCCGCTGTCGAGCACAGCCGTCATGTCGGGCCCATCCGCCGCCGAATCCGTCGGGTTCGCAGTCACCGACACTATGCCAACTCGAGGGCGGTCGCGACCGCATTCGGGTCGACCGGGATCGGCTTGACGTCGGGCATGCCGGACAGCGCGGTGTCGGGGTCCTTGAGGCCGTTGCCGGTCACGGTGCACACGACAGTCTGTCCCGGCTCGACCCAGCCCTCGGCGTGCGCCGCGAGCAGACCCGCCACGCTCGCCGCGGAGGCCGGCTCGACGAACACGCCCTCGGTCGCGGCGATCAGCCGGTACGCCTCGAGGATCTTCTCGTCGGTCGCCGCGCGGATCTGCCCGTTCGACTCATCGCGGGCGTTGATGGCACCGGTCCAGGAGGCCGGGTCGCCGATCCGGATGGCGGTGGCGATGGTCTCCGGGTTCTTCACCGGCGCACCGTGCACCAGGGGGGCCGCACCGGCGGCCTGCACGCCGAGCATGCGCGGGCGCGACTCGACGACGCCGTCGCGGTGGTACTCGCCGTAGCCGCGCCAGTAGGCGGTGATGTTGCCGGCGTTGCCGACCGGCAGCGCGTGGATGTCCGGGGCCTTGCCGAGCACGTCGCAGATCTCGAAGGCAGCCGTCTTCTGCCCCTCGATGCGCACCGGGTTCACCGAGTTCACCAGGCCGATGGTCGGGAACTCGCTGGTGGTCTTGCGCGCCAGTTCCAGGCAGTCGTCGAAGTTGCCCTCGACCTGGATGATCTTGGCGCCGTGCATGACCGCCTGGGCCAGCTTGCCCATCGCGATCTTGCCCTGCGGCACGAGCACGGCGCAGCCCATCTTCGCCTTCGCCGCGTAGGCCGCCGCGGACGCCGAGGTGTTACCGGTCGACGCGCACAGCACCGCCTGCTGTCCGCGCGCCAGCGCATCGGTGACGGCCATCGTCATGCCGCGGTCCTTGAACGACCCGGTCGGGTTGAGACCCTCGACCTTCAGGTAGACGTCGCAGCCGGTGAGCTCGGACAGGTGCGCCGCCGGCAGCAGCGGCGTGCCGCCCTCGCGCAGCGTGATCGTCTTCCAGTTCTCGCCGATGTCCAGCCGATCCCGGTACGCCTCGATCAATCCCGGCCAGGCGCGGTGGACGGGGGTGTGTGCAGAGGTCATTCTCCGGTGCCTTCCAATCTCAAGACGCTGGTCACAGCGTTCACGAATTCCAAACGATCAAGTGCAGCAACAGTTTCCGCCAGCGCCGCCTCCGGCGCGATGTGGGTGACCACGACCAGCGAGGCGCCGTTGCCGGTGTCCTCCTGGCGGACCACCGAGATGCTCACGCCGTGCGCGGAGAACTCCGCGGCGACCGCCGAGAGCACACCCGGACGGTCGGCCACCTCCATGTTGACGTGGTAGCGGGTCGGCGTCTCGCCCATCGGCGCGATCGGCAGCTTGGCGTAGGTCGACTCGTCGGGGCCCTTGCCCCCGTGCACCCGGTTGCGGGCCGCACTGACCAGGTCCCCGAGCACCGCCGACGCGGTCGGTGCGCCGCCGGCGCCCTGACCGTAGAACATCAGCCGGCCCGCGGCCTCCGCCTCGACGACCACCGCGTTGAAGGCGCCGTTGACGGTCGCCAGCGGGTGCGAGTGCGGCAACAGCGCCGGGTAGACGCGGGCCGAGACCCGCTCCTCACCGTCCGCGCCGACGACCCGCTCGCAGATGGCGAGCAGCTTGACCGTGCAGTCGACGGCCTTCGCCGAGGCCAGGTCCTCCGCCGTGATCTTGCTGATGCCCTCGCGGTACACGTCGGCGGCGGTGACCCGGGTGTGGAACGCCAGCGACGCGAGGATCGCGGCCTTCGCGGCCGCGTCGTACCCCTCGACGTCCGCGGTCGGATCCGCCTCCGCGTAGCCGAGCCGTCCGGCCTCCGCGAGCGTGTCGGCGTAGTCGGCGCCGGTCTCCTCCATCGCGGACAGGATGAAGTTGGTGGTGCCGTTGACGATGCCGACGACCCGGTTGACCCGGTCCCCGGCGAGCGACTGCATGAGCGGGCGCACCACCGGGATCGCCCCGGCGACCGCGGCCTCGAAGTACAGGTCCACGTCGGCGAGCTTGGCCGCGTCGGCGAGTTCACCGGTGTAGTCGGCCAGCAACGCCTTGTTGGCGGTGACCACGGACTTTCCCGAGTTCAACGCCGAGAGGATCAGTGTGCGAACGGGTTCGATGCCGCCGATCACCTCGACCACGATGTCGACGTCGTCGCGGTCGACCAGCGCCTGGGCGTCGGTCGTCAGCAACTCCGCGGGCACGCCGCGGTCGCGATCCACGGAACGGACCGCGATACCCCGCAACACGACCGGCGCACCGACCCGGGCCTCGAAGTCCGCCGCATGCTCGTTCAGGATGCGGACGACCTCGCTCCCCACGTTGCCGAGCCCGAGTACTGCCACACCGATCTCACGGTCGGCCATCACTGAACCTCCAAGCTGAGCAGATCTTCTTCGGTCTCCCGGCGCAGGATGAGCCTGGAGCTTCCATCACGAACGGCCACCACGGCGGGCCTGGTGAGCAGGTTGTATCGGCTCGACATGGAATAGCAGTACGCGCCGGTCGCCGCAACACCGAGCAGATCGCCTGCTCCCACGTCCTGGGCCATCCAGGTGTCGCGCACCACGATGTCACCGCTCTCGCAGTGCTTGCCCACGACCCGCGCGACCACCGGCTCGGCGGCCGATTCGCGCGATACCAGGCGCACATCGTATTCGGCGTCGTACAGCGCGGTGCGGATGTTGTCGCTCATCCCCCCGTCGACACTGAGGTAACGGCGCTCGGCGCCGCCGTCGAGCATCACGTCCTTGACGGTGCCGACCTCGTAGAGCGTGATCGTGCCCGGTCCGGCGATGGCGCGGCCCGGTTCGACCGCCAGCGTCGGGGTCGGCAGGCCGGCCTGCTCGGACTCGGTCGCCACGATGTGCGCGAGCTTGCCTGCAAGCGTCTCCAGCGGCGGCGGATCGTCCGAGGGGATGTACGAGATCCCCAGTCCCCCACCGAGATCGATCAGCGACATCTGTGCGGCCCGGTCGCTGCCGAACTCCGCGGCGACCTCGGCCAGCAGGCCGATCACCCGGTGCGCGGCGAGCTCGAACCCGTCCACCTCGAAGATCTGCGAGCCGATGTGGCTGTGCAGTCCGACGAGCTTGAGGTTCTCGGTCGCGAACACCTTGCGGATCGCGCCCATCGCGGCGCCGGACTGCAGCGAGAAACCGAACTTCTGGTCCTCGTGCGCGGTGGCGATGAACTCGTGGGTGTGCGCCTCGACGCCGACCGTGATGCGGACCAGCACCTCTTGCACCACACCGAAACGCGCCGCGATCTCGTCGAGCCGGTCGATCTCGATCATCGAGTCGATCACGATGTGCCCGACCCCGGCCACGACCGCGGCCTCGAGCTCGGCGATCGACTTGTTGTTGCCGTGCATGGTGACCCGCCCGGCCGGGAAGCCGGCGTGCAGCGCCACCGCCAGTTCACCGCCGGAGGCGACGTCCATCGACAGCCCCTCGTCGGCGACCCACCGCGCGACCTCGCCGCACAGGAACGCCTTCGACGCGTAGTGCACCCGTTCGGCGCCGCCGAACGCGGTGGCCATCTCGCGGCAGCGCGAACGGAAGTCGTTCTCGTCGACGACGAACAGCGGGGTGCCGTACTCCGAGGCCAGGGTGGTCACCGGGACCCCGCCGATCGTGGCCACGCCGTCGGCGTCCCGGTCGGCACTGCGCGGCCAGACGCGCTCGGGCAGCGCGTTCAGCTCGGCAGGCTCGGGGCGCTGGGAAAGGCTGGGGGCGTGCGGGATCTCCGCGTGACGCGGGCCCGCCGGGTGCGCGCTCACATCTTCTCCGGGGCGGTCACACCGAGCAGTCCGAGACCGTTGGCGAGGACCTGTCGGGCGGCCAGGCACAGCGCGAGCCGGGCGCGGTGCAGGTCGGTGACCTCTTCGTCGCCGCGGGGCAGCACCCGGCAGGAGTCGTAGAAACGGTGATAGGTGCCGGCCAGCTCCTCGAGATACCGGGCGACGCGGTGCGGTTCACGCAGCTCGGCGGCGCTCGCCACCACCCGCGGGTACTCGCCGATGGTGCGGATGAGGTCGCCCTCGCGCTCGTGGGTGAGCAGCTCCAGGCTCTGCTGATCGGCGGTGATCCCCAGTTCGGCGGCGCCACGCGCGAGCGAGCTCAGCCGGGCGTGCGCGTACTGCACGTAGTAGACCGGGTTCTCGCTGCTCGCCGACGCCCACAGCTGCAGGTCGATGTCGATACTCTGATCCACCGAGGACCTGACCAGCACGTACCGCGCGGCGTCGACGCCGATCGCCTCGACCAGGTCGTCGAGCGTGATCACGGTGCCGGCGCGCTTGCTCATCTTCACCGGCTTGCCGTCGCGGACCAGGTTGACCATCTGGCCGATGAGCACCTCGACCGTGGCCGGGTCGTCGCCGAACGCGGCGGCAGCGGCCTTGAGCCGGCCGATGTAGCCGTGGTGGTCCGCGCCGAGCATGTAGATGCACAGGTCGAAGCCGCGGGCACGCTTGTTCTGGAAGTACGCGATGTCGCCGGCGATGTAGGCGGCGTTGCCGTCGGACTTGATGACGACGCGATCCTTGTCGTCGCCGTAGTCAGTGGACTTGAGCCACCAGGCGCCATCCTTCTCGTACAGGTTCCCCGAGCCCTTGAGCTGCTCGACGGCCGCGTCGACCGCACCGGACTCGAACAGTGAGTTCTCGTGGAAGTAGACGTCGAAATCCACACCGAACTCATGCAGCGTCCGCTTGATGTGCTCGAACATCAGGCCGACGCCGATCGACCGAAACATCTCGCTGCGCTCGGCTTCCGGCAGCGTGAGGGCGTCCGGCCGCTGCTCGAGCACCGACGCGGCGATATCCGCGATGTAGTCGCCGGCGTAGCCGTCCTCGGGTGCGGGCTTGCCTTCCGCATTGGCGATCAGCGACCGGGTGAAGCGGTCGATCTGCGCGCCGTGGTCATTGAAGTAGTACTCACGGGTGACGTCCGCGCCCTGGGCCGCGAGGATCCGGCCGAGCGCGTCGCCGACCGCCGCCCACCGGGTGCCGCCGAGGTGGATCGGCCCGGTCGGGTTCGCCGAGACGAACTCCAGGTTGATGCTACGGCCCGCGTACGCGGTCGCGGTGCCGAAACCGGCGCCGGCCTCGAGCACGTTCGACACGATCACGCCCTGCGCGGCCGCCGCCAGCCGGACGTTGAGGAAGCCGGGCCCGGCCACGTCGACGGCGTCGATCCCCGCGTCGTTGGACAGTTCGTCCGCCAGCCAGGTCGCCAGATCGCGCGGGTTCACGCCGGCCTTCTTCGCCACCTGCATCGCCACGTTCGTGGCGTAGTCGCCGTGTTCGGGGTTGCGGGGACGCTCGACCGTGAGCTTGGCGGGCAACACGGAAACATCCAGCCCGCGGTCCGTGAGCACCTTTTCGGCGGTCACGCGGAGCAGTTCGGCAAGGTCGGCGGGAGTCACAGGACTACATCCTATGGCCCCACACGTGGGGCCCGTACGCCGACGTCAGCGTCCAGCGTCGCCGACTCGATCATCGCTCTCACGTCGACCACCGCGAATGCCGTCGATCCGTACAGTGGACGTCACCGAGTGCCGCCGGCGGACCGGGCCGCAAGGCTCTGCCCGCCGGCGGCCGTCCACGTAACGAGAAAGATCGCGAGATGCCGACCGGCGGACCGAAGCAGCCCGCAAAAAAGGGCTCCAGCAAGACCAGCAACTCCCGAAAGAAGTCGGTCACCGGCGGGGTGCCCGCCGGCCGTCAGGTGCCGTGGGCTTTGATCGGCGCCGCGGCCGCCGTGATCGTCCTCGTCGCGGTCATCGCGGTGAGCGTGTTCCCGAAGTATCAGCAGAAGGCCGCGGTCGACGCGTTCACGCCGAGCGCCTCGAACCCCGACCCGTCCACCTCGATTCCCGGCGTGGTCAAGATGGACTACCCGGCCGGGCAGCACGTGACGGCCGACCAGCGGGTCGCCTACGACAAGATCCCGCCGTTCGGCGGCCCGCACGACCAGGCGTGGGCCAACTGCATGGGCACCGTCTACCCCAAGGGCCTCCGCACCGAGAACGCGGTGCACTCACTCGAGCACGGCGCCGTCTGGATCACGTACAACCCGGACAAGCTGACGCCTCAGCAGATCGCGGAGTTGGCGACCAAGGTCGACGGTCACCCGTACATGCTGATGTCGCCGTACCCCGGTATGGACAGCGCACTGTCGCTGCAGTCCTGGGGCCACCAGCTCAAGCTGGACAGCCCGACCGACCCGCGGGTCGACGAGTTCATCACCGCGCTGCGGCTGAACGACCACACGTACCCGGAGGTCGGCGCGAGCTGCTCGACCGATCCGTCGTTCTTCGACCCGAACAACCCGCCGCCGTTCGATCCGGCCCCGCCGGGACCGGACGCCATCCAGATGAACGGCAAGGGCGCCGAAGGGAACCCGACCGACCAACCGATGACCGGCGGCAATGGCTGACGGGGCCGCTGACGGCGACGCCCACCGCCGCCAAAGGGTCGCGCTGCTCACGCTCGCGGCGGTCGCAGTGCTCGCGATCGGATTCCTGGTCGGGTTCTTCGTCCGCGGCACCGCCTCCGACGGCCACCTGAGCGTGCCGTCCGCCGATTCGGTCGACGTCGGATTCGCCCAGGACATGTCGGTGCACCACAACCAGGCGATCGAGATGGCCACCATCGAGATGGCGCGCGGCGCCGACCCGGTGGTCAAGAACCTCGCCTACGACATCCTCACCACCCAGCAGGACCAGGTGGGTCGCATGGAGGGGTGGCTGACACTGTGGGGTCAGCCGCTGGCCCACACCGGCGGCTACATGGCGTGGATGAGCGGCGGCCACGGCTCGGGAACCGGTCACATGACCGGCATGGGCGGCGGGCCCGTGGCGACGATGCCGGGAATGGCGTCCGCGACCGACCTGCAGAACCTGCGTGACGCGCAGGGCGAGGCGGCCGACGTGTTGTTCCTGCAGCTGATGCTGCGGCACCACGAGGGCGGCACCCCCATGCTCGAGTACGCGACGAAGAACGCCGGACAGGCCGTGGTCCGCGATCTGTCGGCCAACATGCTCGCCGCGCAGAACCGCGAGTCGGCGCTGATGCGGCAGATGTTGTCACAGAAGGGCGCCGCTCCGCTGCCGATGAATTGACCGCTGTGCACCCGGTTTGCAGTTTCGGGTCGCTCATGGGTTAGGGTTACACCGCCCAACGGCACGCCGGATTTCACCGGCGGGCCCCCGTAGCTCAGGGGATAGAGCACCGCCCTCCGGAGGCGGGTGCGCAGGTTCGAATCCTGCCGGGGGCACCCTTGTTTCCTTCTTGCCGCGTCTTCTGCGGAATCCCTCTTCGCCTTCTCTGGCCGTCGTTGCCTTTCCCACCGAACTCGCCGACCATGGTGACATGGGACACATGGTGAGTGAACGCGTGATCAGCGACAACGACCTGCGCAAGGCCATTCGCGAACTGCGGGCCCGCCAGGATCTCGCCCGGAAGGAGGGGCATGCCGATCTCGTGGACGACCTTGCTCGGCGGATCCGCTCCTATCAGGACGAGATGGGCCGGCGTCTGTAACGATCGCCCGATCGCGGCGAACTCGACGGGGCTGATTGTGGCCGCGTCGGGAACCGATCTGTAGAACTGTGTGACGACCGCTGTCGGTGCGGTCCGCCAGCAAGCCGGGAGCGTCGCCACATGCCCAGGATCCGCGCGTGGATTCCACTGTCGTCCGCGCTGTTCGTCCTCTCCGTCGCCCTCGGTGTGACCGTCACCTACAGCTCCCTGACAACACCCCGCGAACTGCGCGTCGACCAGGGACTTCAGGACCTGCACGAATCGTGGCTGACCGCGGCCATGCAGGCGGTGAGCACCGTGTTCTCCCCACCGGCCGGCCTCGTCATCCTCGCCGTCGCGACCGCGCTGCTGTGGTGGCGCCGTCAGCGCTTCGCCGCGGTGTCGACGTTCCTCACCGTCGCCGTCGGCTGGAACAGCACGCTGATCCTCAAGGTGTTCGTCGACCGCCCCCGTCCCCCGTTCGTCCACGACGCGACCGCCAGTTACCCGAGCGGTCATGTCGCACTGGCCACCTCGTGCGCGTACGCGGCTTACTTCCTCGTGCGGCGGCATCCGCGGGGCGACCTTCGCGAGACCGTGGCGGTGGTGGGCATGTTCACGGTCGTGCTGGTGATGGCCTCCCGGATGTATCTGGGCGACCACTACCTGACCGACACCATCGGGGCAGTACTGGTGTCCAGCTCGGCGGTGGTCTGTCTGTGCGGGCTGTGGCCGACGCTGCGCGGCAGACTCCAGCGTCTGCCGCTGTTCGCCGGCGAGCGCCGCGCCGAGTTCGAGCCGCGGCCCGCGCCCGCTCGGGCCGCCGCACGCGCGACCACCCGCCCGGCCCGCACCGAGACAGAGCCGCAGGAGCGCACACACGTCGCTGTAGGCCACACCGGACACGCACCGACGACGGGCCTGCAGGAGCCGGAGCCCGCCGGCCGGTCGGAGCGCCGATCACGCGCCGCCGGCCGTCGCGCCGAGACCCGTTCCGTCCCGGTACCCAGCCACGTCGGGCGGCACGGCTCCGCGAGCCGTTCGGGCGCGCCGTTGTCCGTGCAGGAGATCGCTCTGCGGGCGGGCACGTCCCGGCACGACACGGACGCCCGCCAGGCCCCTGCCGTCCCGGTGGGGGTGGACCTCCACGCCCCCGCGGCGCCGGCCGCGGAATTCGCACCCGCCGAGCCGGTGGCGATCGCGGCGGGCGAGTACCGCCCGCCGCTGGGCCGGTGGGTGCGCTACGACCTGGACTGATCCCGCTGGGCCTGAACTCCCTGCGCGCGCTCGATCGCGGCCAGCAGCGCGGCGGCCCGGTCAGGCGGGCAGATCAGCAGATCGGGCAGGTACGGGTGCGGCGCGTTGTAGTTCAGCGGCGACCCATCGATCCGGCTGGCGTGCAATCCCGCCGCCACGGCCACCCCGACCGGCGCCGCCGAGTCCCACTCCCACTGACCACCGGCGTGCAGATAGGCGTCCGCCTCTCCGCGCACGACCGCCATCGTCTTCGCGCCGGCCGATCCCATCGGCACCAGCACGGCGTCGATCTCCCCCGTGCCGAGTTCCTCCACGACCCGGCCCACGAACTCCGGTGGCCGCGAGTCGCTCACGACGATCCGGAAGCGCTCGTCGGACGCGGCACCAGGATCCCCGCTCGCACGCCCGACCGTGTCCGAGGCGTAAGTGACCCCGAGCGCGGGCTGCGCGACCGCGGCCGCCGTGATCGATCGGCCGGCCTCCCACAGTGCGACGTGGACCGCCCAGTCGGTGCGGCCGGCGAGTCCGAACTCCCGGGTGCCGTCGAGGGGGTCGACGATCCACACCCGGTCCGCCGAGAGCCGGGCGGCGCTGTCGGCGGACTCCTCCGACAGCACCGCGTCGCCGGGGCGGGCCGCCGCCAGCTCTCGCAGCAGCAGTTCGTTCGACTCGGTGTCACCGCGGCGGCCCAGTTCCTTCGCCGTGACCTCGCCGATCGACTCCTCGCGCAGCCGCAGCAGCAGCGCCCCGGCGGCGGTGGCCAGCTCGGCCGCCAGCCGCGGGTCGTCGGCCGCCTTCCCTGATCTCGTTCGGCTCATCGTCCCGGCTCCTGCGTTTGCTGCCCGTTCGAGGACTCGAGGTTGTCGATGACCAACTGCGCCTGCCTGATTGCGTCGCCGTCGGCGGGCCGCAGCACGACCTCCGCGTGCCGGGGCGCCTCGTACGGGTCGTCGATGCCGGTGAACCCGCGGATCTCACCGGCCCGCGCCTTGGCGTACATGCCCTTGGGGTCGCGCTGCTCGCACACCTGCAGTGGGGTGTCCACGAAGACCTCCGTGAATCCCAGCCCGGCCGCGCGGTGCCGCTCACGGACCCGTTCCCGGTCCGCCTCGTACGGGCTGATCAGCGACACCACGGCGACCACGCCGGCGTCGGCGAGCAGTCGTGCGACCTCGCCGACCCGTCGCACGTTCTCGGCGCGGTCTCCGGCCGAGAAGCCGAGGTCTGCGTTGAGCCCGTGGCGCAGGTTGTCGCCGTCGAGCAGATAGGCGGGCACACCCTCGGCGACCAGCCGGCGTTCGAGCTCGACCGCGACCGACGACTTGCCCGAGCCCGACAGCCCGGTGAGCCAGACGGTGTGTCCGGTGGTGACGCGGTCCTCGCGCCGCACCGCCGCCGAATGCCACACCACATTCGTGGCGGTCGGCGTGGTGCCGGTGATCATCCCCGCCGCGACCGTGTTGCCGGTGGCCTCGTCGATCAGGATGAAGCTGCCCGTCGCGCGGTTGCGCCGATACGCGTCGAACAGCATCGGATGCTGGGTACGTAGCTGAATCCGGCCGATGTCGTTGAGCCCCAGCGCCTTCGCGGAATCGTCGCGGTGCAGGGTGTTGACGTCGAGGCGATAGTCGAGTGAGGCGATGACGGCCTTGGACTCGCGGGTGGTCTGCCGCACGATGTACCGCGCCCCCTCGGTGAGGGTGCTGCGGTCGCTGAACCAGCAGACCATCGCGTCGATCTCGCGGCCGACCGTCGGCCGGTTCGCCGGCCGGCACAGCAAGTCGCCGCGGCTGATGTCGAGGTCGTCGGTCAACTCGACCGACACCGCCGCGGGCGCGAAGGCCTCGGTCAGTTCGACGCCGCCCGGTCCCCAGATCGTTTTGATCGTCGAGGCGAACTCGGAGGGCAGCACGACGACGTCGTCCCCCGGCTTGAGCACGCCGCCGGCGATCGTGCCCGCGTAGCTGCGGTGGTCGTGGAACCGGTCGTCGGCGCGGTGCTGCGGCCGGATCACGTACTGCACGGGCAACCGCACGTCGATCAAGTTGCGGTCGGAGGCGACGTGCACCTCCTCGAGGTGGTGCAGCAGCGAGGTGCCCTCGTACCACGGCATGTGGTCGGTGCGCTCGACGACGTTGTCGCCCTTGAGCGCCGACATCGGGATGAAGGTCAGATCGGTGACGTTGAGCCGCATCGCGAACTGCCGGAACTCCTCCCGGATCTCCTCGAAGCGCTCCTTCGACCAGTCCACGAGGTCCATCTTGTTCACGCACACGACCAGGTGCGGAATGCCGAGCAGGCTGGCGATGAACGCGTGCCGGCGGGTCTGCTCGACGATCCCGTTGCGGGCGTCGATCAGGATCAGCGCCAGGTCGGCGGTCGACGCGCCGGTGACCATGTTCCGGGTGTACTGAGCATGTCCGGGGGTGTCGGCGATGATGAACTTGCGTCGGCGCGTGGCGAAATAGCGATGCGCGACGTCGATGGTGATGCCCTGCTCGCGTTCGGCGCGCAGCCCGTCGGTCAGCAGTGCCAGGTTCGCCTGCTCCTCGCCGCGCGAGCGGCTGGTGCGCTCGACCGCGACGAGCTGGTCCTCGAAGATGGCCTTGGAGTCGTACAGCAGCCGGCCGATCAGCGTCGACTTGCCGTCGTCGACGCTTCCGGCGGTGGCCAGTCGCAACAGCTGGGTCATCAGAAGTAGCCCTCTTTCTTGCGATCTTCCATGCCTGCCTCGGAGATCCGGTCGTCGGCGCGGGTGGCGCCCCGTTCGGTGATCCGGGTCGCGGCAACCTCCTCGACGACGGCCTCGACCGTGTCGGCGGAGGATTCGACGCATCCGGTGCAGGTCGCGTCGCCGACCGTGCGGAACCGCACCATCGCCTCGACGGGCTCCTCCCCCGGCAGCAGCTGCAGGAACCTGGTGTGCGCCAGCAGCATTCCGTCGCGCGGCACGACCGCGCGGCGGTGCGCGTAGTAGATGCCGGGCAGCTCGATGCGTTCCTGCGCGATGTACTGCCAGATGTCCAGCTCGGTCCAGTTCGACAACGGGAAGACACGGATGTGTTCGCCGCGACGGTGTCTGCCGTTGTACAGGTTCCACAGCTCTGGCCGCTGCGCCCGCGGGTCCCATTGCCCGAATTCGTCGCGGAAACTGAAGATCCGCTCCTTGGCCCGGGCCTTTTCCTCGTCCCGCCGAGCCCCGCCGAACACCGCGTCGAAACCGTTGTCCGAGATGCCCTTCAGCAGTGCCGAGGTCTGCAGCCGGTTGCGGCTGGCCCGCGGCCCGGTCTCCTCGACGACGCGACCGGCGTCGATCTCGTCCTGCACGCTGGCGACCACCAGCCGCAGTCCAAAACGGTCGACCGTGCGGTCACGGAACTCGATGACCTCGTCGAAGTTGTGGCCGGTGTCGACATGCATGACGGTGAACGGCACGGCCGCGGGCCAAAACGCCTTGGCGGCGACGTGCAGCATCACCACCGAGTCCTTGCCGCCGGAGAACAGCAGCACGGGCCGTTCGAAACCGGCCGCAACCTCGCGGAAGATGTGCACCGCCTCGGCCTCGAGGGCCTGCAGGTGCGTCAGTTCGTAGGTGGGCGGTGGAGTGGACGGCGCGCTCATGTGCGACTCCCCATCTCGTCTATGGTTCATATTTGAACCAACCCGGTTCGAAATCGACCCATCGCGGCGAGAATAGAATAAGTTCTAGTTTCGGTCAACGACTGCCGTTCGGTCGTCACCAGAAGGGCTTTCGGCCTCCCACCTCCACCGTCACCGCCTCCGCCGCGGCCGTCAACGCGGACCCGCGCTCAGCGATCTCCGCGCCGGTCACCGACGCCCCCACATACAGCGTGAGCACCAGCGCCTGCCGGCCGTCGGCGTCATAGGCGGGCGCCGAGATCAGGTTCACCGGGTACAAGGTGTCCTCCACAGCGCCGCCGCCGGTGTCGCCGCCCATGCCCTCGCCGACGCCCCGGCCGATGTCATGGCCGAGGTACACCCGCTCCCCCAGGCTCGACGCCATCTCCCCGATCAGTTCCCGCACCTCGGAGGGCAGTTCGTGCACGTCGACGCCCGCCATGAGCCGGTGCAGTCGCTGACCCACAGGGTCGAGACTCTCGACGAGATACCCGGCCGCGCGACACTCGGCCACCACCGCCCGCAGTCGCTCACGGTCCAGCCGTACAGGCAAGGCGGGCTCGCGGCGCAGCCAGGATTCCAGGGCCGCGTCGCGATCCCAGAGCACATACATCAGGCCGATCGGCGGCGCGAACGGATAGACGCTGCCCACCCGGGCGTTGGTGCGCGCCTCGCCCGGGCCCACTGCCTCGAGCACGGCGATCTGGTCGCCGATGACCGCCGAGGCCACACACGTCGTGGCGAACTGCACGCTGAGCTTCTCCAGGTACGCGCGGGCGATCGGCCCCACCGCGAAGCTGCGTTGCGCCGCCCGGCCCGCGGCGATCAGCGCGGGCCCCAGGCCGTACGTCTTCGCCCGCTCGTCACGGGTGAGGTAGCCCGACGACGCCAAGGCCGACAGGATGCCCAGGCAGGTGGGTTTGCTGATCTTCAGAGACCGGGCCAACTCGGACAGTCCGAATCGGCGGTCCGGGTGCGCAACCAGGTAATCGAGCACCTGCACGACCCGGTCGGTCGGCGGCGACCGCCTACCCGATCCCGCAGGCTCGCCTGCGGCTGTCTGCTCAGCGACCATCGGGCCGACCACCGACCTGACCGTTGACCATCGCTAGAACGCATTCTATTGTCGGCATCACACGATTAATGTACCCGCACGGTACGAATTTGTACCCATATGTTTTTCGAGGAGCAGGTTTGCTGACCGAACCATTCGCCGAGGCGATCGCGGAGGCCGAGAAGCTTGTCGCCGACGCACCCCACGTGCGCTCCGAGCAGGACCTGCTGGAGGGGTACCAGTACCTGGCCGGCGGCATCGTCGCGACGTTGCACGCCGCCTGGGCCACCGAGAAGACGCAGCCAATGTTCCTGCAGGGCACCGGTCCCTACACCAAGATGGGCCTGGACAACCCCGACACGCTCTACTTCGGCGCCAGGATCAACGACGACGCCGAGTACATCGTCACCGGAACACGCGGCAGCACAGCCGATCTGAGCTTTCAGGTGCTCAGCGGCAACTACACCGACGCGAATGTTCCCGGCAGCGTCACCGCGTTCGACGACCGTGAACTGGACATCGACCCGGACGGAAGCTTCGAGGTCCGCTTCGGCCCCGGCCCCGCCGACGGCCGCCGCAACTACTTCACCCTCGCGCCTGGTTCCTCGCAACTGGTGGTGCGCGAGGTCTACAGCGACTGGACGCAGCGGCGCGGCACGATCCGGATCGAAAAGGTCGGCGCCGCCGGCACCCCGGTGCCGCAGCTGACCCCGGAGGAGACCGCGAAACGCTACGCCCGCGCGGGCAGGGCGCTGGTCGGCCGGGTGAAGACCTGGCTGCAGTTCCCGGAGTGGTTCTACCTGAAGCTGCCGGTCAACACGATGACCGAACCGCGCCTGACCCCCGGCGGGCTGGCCACCCAGTTCTCGTCCGTCGGCCACTACGAACTCGGTGACGACCAGGCGATGATCATCACCGTGCCGAAGTCGGACGCGCCGTACCAGGGCTTCCAGCTCGGCAGCATGTGGTACATCTCGCTCGACTACACCGGGCACCAGACTTCGCTCAACAACGCTCAGGCGCAGGCGGATCCGGATGGGATGATCCGATTGGTGGTCTCGGAACAGAACCCCGGCATCGCCAACTGGGTCGAGACCGTGGGACACCCGCGGGGCATCCTGCAGTTCCGCTGGCAGCGCACCTCCCGCGAGTTCACCGCGGCCGACGGCCCGACCGTCGAGGTCGTCGGCATCGACGAGGTCGCCGCCAAGCTGCCCTACCACGAGCAGAACACGATCACCCCGGCCGAGTTCGCCGCGCGTATCGCCGCGCGGCAGGCCGGCTTCGCCGACCGGATGCTGGGGTGAGCGTCGTGCCGCACCCAGCCGAACACACCTCGGAGGATCTCCCCGTGAACACCCTGCTGACCGACAAGGTCATCGTCGTCTCCGGCGTCGGCCCCGGCCTGGGTCGGACCCTGGCGCTGCGCTGCGCAGCGGCCGGCGCCGATCTGGTCCTGGCCGCGCGCACGCAGGCCCGGCTCGACGAGGTCGCCAAGGAGGTCACCGATCTGGGCCGCCGCGCCATCTGCGTGCCCACCGACATCACCGACGAGGCGTCCGCCGAGAACCTGGTGGCCGAGAGCCTCGAGGCCTATGGGCGCGTCGACGTGCTCGTCAACAATGCGTTCTCGGTGCCGTCGATGAAGCCTCTGGCCCGCACCGACTTCCAGCACATCCGCGACAGCGTCGAGCTGACCGTGCTCGGCGCGCTGCGGCTCACCCAACTGTTCACCCCGGCACTCGAGGAGTCGGACGGCGCGGTCGTCAACCTCAACTCGATGGTGATCCGCCACTCGCAGGAGCGCTACGGCAGCTACAAGCTGGCGAAGTCGGCACTGCTTGCAGTGTCGCAGTCACTGGCGACCGAGTTGGGCCCCAAGGGTATCCGCGTCAACTCGGTGGCACCGGGCTACATCTGGGGCGAAACACTGCAGGGCTACTTTGCGCACCAGGCACAGAAGTACGGCACCACCGTCGAGCAGATCTACGACGCGACCGCTGCCGCCAGCGACCTCAAGCGGCTGCCCACCACCGAAGAGATCGCCGACGCGGTCATCTTCCTGGCATCGCCGATGGCGAGCGGTATCACCGGGCAGTGCCTGGACGTCAACTGCGGCGAATACCACCACTAGGAGACGACGATCATGACCGAAGGCACCAGCTCTGGCCGGACCAGCTCCGGCCGGACGACGGTCGGCACCATCGAGGACCTGCACGCGTCGGCCACGCGGATGACCGGACTGTCCGATTTCGGCGCGGACGACTACACCGAGGCGCTCGGGGTACTGCTCGAGTCCTATGAGCGCGACGAGGACCTGACGCCGCTGGGCAGCAAGATCTCCCGCGTGTTCCTGCGCGGGGCGCTGGTGGCCCGGCTGCTCAGCGAAGCGGCGTGGCAGGCGAACCCGGGGCATGCCGACGTCGCCGTCGAGCGGCCGATCTTCGTGACCGGCCTGCCCCGGACCGGGACGACCGCACTGCACCGCTTGCTCACCGTCGACCCCTCCCATCAGGGACTCGAGATGTGGCTGACCGAGATGCCGCAGCCCCGGCCACCACGCGAGACGTGGGCGTCGAACCCGGTGTACCAGGCAATCGAGAATCGTTTCAGCCAGCACCATGTCGAGCACCCGGAGTTCATGGGCGTGCACTTCATGTCGGCGGCCGAGGTCGAGGAATGCTGGCAGCTGCTGCGCCAGACGTTCAAGTCGGTCTCGTACGAGTGCCTGGCCTCACTGCCGACCTACTCGAACTGGCTGCAGGGGCAGGACTGGACCAACGCCTATGCGCGGCACAAGAAGAACCTCCAGCTGATCGGGCTGCACGACCAGGACCGGCGGTGGGTGCTCAAGAATCCGAGCCACCTGTTCGCGCTCGACGAGTTGCTCGACGTATATCCCGACGCGCTGATCATCCAGACGCACCGGCCGCCGAGCACGATCATCCCGTCGGTGTGCAGCCTCGCCGAGCAGGCGACCGAGGGATGGTCCGACAAGTTCCGCGGCGAGGTGATCGGCCGCAGCCAGCTGGAGTTGTGGGCCCGCGGCCTCGAACACTTCAACACGGTCCGCGCCAAGCACGATCCGGCACAGTTCATCGACGTCGACTATCACGACTTCGTCGGCGACCCGCTGGGCACCGTGGAGAAGATCTACTCGCACTTCGGGATCGGGCTGTCCGACGACGCGCGCACCGCCATGGGCGCGATGCACGACGAGAGCCGCACCGGGTCCCGCAAACCCGCGCACCGGTACACGCTCGAGGAGTACGGATTGACCGACGGCGAGGTCCGCGAGCGGTTCGCCGGGCTGACCTAGCGTCTGTTCACTGCGCCGCGGGCCGTTTGCCGAGTGAGAGGACCTGCCGAATGATCATCGAGCCTGTGAGGCACGCCTCTGCGGTGAGCGGCGTCGGCGACGCGCCGGCGACCGCGACGTCCGTCGACCTGGCAACCGCGGGCTACACCGAGCGGGAGTTCGTCCTCCACGGCACTGCCAAGTCCTTCCGTGAGAACGGCGAGTGGACCGGTGACGGACGGTGGTCGGTGACCGAGTCCACGCAGGCCTCCTATCGGACCCGGCTGCTGGTGCGGGCGCCCGCCGATCCGGGCCGGTTCAACGGCACTGTGGTCGTCGAATGGTTGAACGTCAGCGGCGGGGCCGACGTCGACGTCGACTTCGGCTACCTGCACACGGAACTGCTCCAGGGATACGCGTGGGTGGGCGTGTCGGCCCAGGCCGCCGGTGTGAACAGCACCGGCGGCAGCCCCCTGGGTCCGAATGTGGTCGGGCTCAAGGCGTGGAGTCCCGATCGGTACGGCACACTGCACCATCCCGGCGACGCCTACTCGTACGACATCTTCACGCAGGCGGGTGCGGCTCTGCGGGTCTCGTACGGCGAGGACGGCCCGCTGCCGGGCGTGGACGACGTGACAGTGATCGCCGTGGGACAGTCGCAATCGGCGATGCGGATGTTGACGTACGCCAACGCGATCCAGCCGGTCGCGCGAGTATTCGACGGACTGTTCATCCACAGTCGGGCAGGTTTCGGTGCACCACTCGGCGCCGGCACCGGTGTAGCCGCGCTGGACGGGCCGAGCGGACCGTCGGTGGTCGCCCCGGCGCGGGTCCGCACCGATCTTGACGTGCCTGTGTTCCAGATCGTCACCGAGACCGAGTTGTTCGAACTCGGCGGCAGTCCGGAGCGTTCGTTCGACGCCGCCCGGCAACCGGACGGCGACCGCATTCGGACCTGGGAGATCGCCGGTGCCGCACATTCCGACGCGCACTCGCTCCGCATCCTCTATCCGCAGTACACCGCCCAATTCGGCACGATCCGCGATCTGAGCGCAGTGATACCGATCGTCAACGACGGGCCGCAGGCACTGGTCGCTTCGGCGGCCCTGCGGGCGCTGTGCGTCTGGATCATCGACGGCGCCGCGCCGCCGGTCGCCGATCCCATCGCGACCGCCGACGGACAGATCGTGCGCGATCGTTTCGGCAACGCACTAGGCGGGGTCCGCACTCCCCATGTCGACGTTCCGGTGTGCACGTTGACCGGAGAGACCGTACAGGTGCCGAACAACGGCGCGACGACACCGTTCACGCGTGACGTGCTGGCATCTCTGTATCCGGATGAGGGCGCATATGTCACCGCGTTCGCGGTGTCGGTCGAGCGCGCGGTCGTGGCGGGGTTCATTCGGCCCGACGATGGACAGGCGCTCATCGCCGCAGGTGGCGTGGCAGTGACGGTGTAGGTGCGTGGCAGGGATGACCGGAAGCAGCGCAGGCTCGGTCGGCACGACGCCTGGGCTCGGCCGCGACCCCGAGGTGCACACACGTTGGCCCTGCACCGCGTCTCGCGGTGCAGGGCAAACGTATTCGGTTGTGGTGCTTGAGGTCCCGCGTGGGCCGAGCCGTGTTTCAGGCGGCGGTGCGGCCGTGGGCGGGGAGGGGTTTTCGGTCGGGGTCGCGGGAGCGTGGCGGCCGGAACCACGGGCAAAGGTCGGGTCCGATGAACACTTCCCACTCGCTGTGGTGGATCAGTCGATGGTGGTAGCGGCAGAGCAGCACCGTGTTCGACAGATCGGTCTCGCCCCCGTCGGCCCAGTGGACGATGTGGTGGGCGTCTGTCCAGGCGGCGGGCCTACCGCAGCCGGGGAACGCGCAACACCGGTCACGGACGATCAAGGCCCGGCGTAACGAGGCGGGAACCAACCGGTCTTTGCGGCCGAGTTTCAACGGGACTCCGTCATCGTTGATGATGATCGGGGTGATGATGCAGTCACACGCCAACCGGCGCGTCGACGCGCGGGAGAGCGGGCCGGTCCACATCATCAGCGGACCGAGGCCGCCGGCGGACCCGGATCCCGACCCAGGCCCGTGGCCGCTGCGACCGCCTCCGCTGCCGCTACTGTGGCCGGCGGCTTCACCCTTGCCGCCCTGGCCGGCTTCGCCGCCGCCGCAACCGCACTCGCAGCCACCCTCCCCGTCGCCATCGCCGTCGCCGTCGCAGTGGTGGAGGTCGTTGATGTTCACCAACACCGTCAGGTGCGGCTTCTCGCCGCCCTCGACCGGACCGGCACCGCAGTCGTGGAAGCGACGCAACATCTCGGTGAACGCGTCCGCCCGCCGCAGCGGCGCCGGCCTCGGATCGGGTTCCCCACCCGGACCCGGCACGGGTGCGGAGAGTTTCGACAGGGCCGTCAGCAGCATCTCCCCGGTCTCCGAATCCACATCACCCCTGATGACAACGCGCCCGTT
>NZ_JAAIVF010000010.1 GCF_029589495.1 Speluncibacter jeojiensis | reverse complement strand
TCCAGCGCCGATGGTACTGCACTCGACAGGGTGTGGGAGAGTAGGACACCGCCGAACACACATTCCTGAAGGCCCCCACCAGCAATGGTGGGGGCCTTCAGTGCATTCCCGGAACAATGTCCGGCCAGACGAACACGCACTACCGTCATGATGATCGCGTCGACCCGAGGTCGGGCAGCATCGCCGGCGGGCAGTTCCGTTATACGCCCGCCGGACTTTCGGCAGACCGCTCGAGCGGGCCGATTCTCTGGCGTATGACGGGAGTTACGGGACGCGGCGCCACACGCCGATAGGGGGGCGGGAGGGTGTCCCCGCGCGTCCCGCGCTGGTTCGCCGACTGACTAGGCCAACGAGATCCGCCGGGGGTCTTCGATGTGTCGGGGCGGTGTCGCCGCCGGCGGTGCCATCGCTAGGGTGTTACGCGTGCGTCTTGTGATTGCTCGTTGCCAGGTCGATTATGTCGGCCGCCTGACCGCCCATCTGCCGTTCGCCCGCCGGTTGCTGCTGATCAAATCCGATGGGTCGGTGAGCGTTCACGCGGATGACCGCGCGTACAAGCCACTGAACTGGATGAGCCCGCCGTGCTGGCTGGTCGAGGACGACTCGATGTGGGTGGTGACCAACAAGAACGGCGAGGAACTGCGCATCACCATCGATTCCATCGAGCACGACTCCTCGCACGAGCTGGGCGTCGATCCGGGCTTGGTGAAAGACGGTGTCGAGGCGCACCTGCAGGAGTTGTTGGCCGAGCATGTGCAGACCTTGGGCGAGGGCTACACACTCGTGCGGCGCGAGTATCCGACGGCGATCGGTCCGGTGGACCTACTGTGCCGCGACGCGGACGGTGCCAGCGTGGCGGTGGAGATCAAGCGGCGGGGCGAGATCGACGGTGTGGAGCAGCTGACGCGCTATCTCGAGTTGCTCAACCGCGACCCCCTGCTGGCGCCGGTACGGGGAGTGTTCGCCGCCCAGCAGATCAAGCCCCAGGCGAAGACGCTGGCCACCGATCGCGGAATCCGTTGCCTCACGCTCGACTACGACGTGCTACGCGGAACGGACAGCAGCGAGTATCGCCTGTTCTGATCCTGTCCCGGGGTCGGGCTAGACTCGGCCCATGCCGCGTCGAAACCAGCACCGCAACGCGAGAGCTGGTCGGCCGCAGGTCACCGAGCGCGCGACGCTCGGTGACGCGTTTGCCCGACGGGAGGCCGGACCCCGTGGCGGGGAGATGTTCAGCGTGCGCAACATTCCGGCCTCGCGCGCGCTCAAGACCTATCGATGCCCGGGCTGCGACCACGAGATCGGCCCCGGGACTGCGCACGTGGTGGCGTGGCCGGATCGGGACGCGGGCGGGCCCGACGAGCGCCGGCACTGGCATACCGGGTGCTGGTCGGGCCGCGCGTCGAGGAGCATCACCCGGCGCTGGTCCTGATCGTGGTCAGGATTTGGCGCCGTTCCTGACGGGATCCGGCTTCTTCGCCTGCGCGACGTCGTCGGGCTTTGCCGTGTCCTTCTCGGGCTGTCCCGCCTTGGGCGCGTCTTTCGGACCCCTACCCCGCGCGTCGGGGGTGGTGGCCGACTGATCAGTGGGCTTCTTGGCCGCCGGGTCCCCTGAGAAGTCGTTCGTATTCCAGTCGAAGTCACTCTCGTCGATGAGCGGTTCGTTCATGACGGCCGCGTGCATCGCCGGGATCGACTCGAGCTGACCGCTGACGGTGAGGAGTTGCTCGAGCACCCGCTGACGCAGCTTGCGGATCTCCTCGTGATCGCGACGCGCACGCGCGATGCGCTTGCGGGACTCGTCGGTGGCCTCGCGGACACGACGTGCCGCTTCGGCTGCACTGGTACGCGCGACCTCCTCGGAGGCGGCGGTCGTGGACTTGCGGAGTTCCGCCATCTCCCGTTCGGTCTGCTCGCGCGCCTGAACCCGCCGTGTCTCGGCCTCGGCGTCGAGTCGGCGCCGGTCGGATTCGGCCTCGTCGTGCATGCGCGTGACCTGGGAGCGGGCGAGCTCCATCGTCTTCTCGTGCTCTTGCTCGAGGGTCGCCCGTCGCTCCGCGAGTTCGTCGAGCTTTGTCCGGTGCCGGGCGCGGAGTTCCTCGGCGTTCTGCTCGGCCACCGAGAGCACCTCAGCGGCCTCGGTTTCGGCGCGTGCACGCATCTCGGACGCCTCGTCGGACGCGAGTCGCAGCATGCGCGAGATGCGGTCGCTCATCCCCTCTGCGGTGGTCGGCGGGACCGAGAGCCGGTCGATCTCCCGGCGCAGTTCGTCGATCTCGTCGCGAGCGCCGTCGAGCTGCTCGGCGAGGTCGTTGGCCTGCGCCGCCGCGGCGTCACGATCGGTTGCGGTCAGTCGCAACTCGGCGTCGAATCGGCGCAGGAAGCTGATGACCTGATCGCGGTCGTAGCCCTTGCGAACGATCTCGAAGGGCACGTTGAACGCGTGCGGGTCGTGCGGGGTAGCCATGGCAGTAAATCTACCTCTGTGATCACGGGACGCGGCGCCCGGTAAGTCGGTGGGGGAACTCGTCATGAAGTCGTTATTTCAGTTTGCCTCGACAGTTGCCCCGCGGGGGTGCACTCTGGGATTTGTCACAAGCAAGACTTTGGCGTCCGACAGCCTTGTCGAGCGCGAAAACGGTGAACGGCCGACGGTCCGCGATAGTGTGGGGACGACTATCGCGACCCGGTCAGAGGGAGTCTGTCATGGCAGGTAATCGCAATGTTGCGGAGATCAGTCGCGACGCCATCGTGGTGGCGATCGGAGTGGCGCTGGTACTGGCGACCATCTGGCTTCCGGCGAACGGCGACCAGGAGGTCACCGGTGCGGTGCTCATCCTGGGCATGCTGGCCGCCGGATGTGGCCTGTGGGCGATGGGCGGCGCCTCGAGACCGAGTCACTGGATGCACCTGATCATCGGTGTGATCCTGGTTGTCGCCCCGCTGATCCTCGCATTCCCGCGCGGCGTCCAGTCCGCCGACATCATGGTTGTGGTCGGCGGCGCGATCATTGCGGTGATCGGTGTCGTGGGCGTACTGGCGAGTCGGTCGAAAGCGCCGACTCGGCTGACCGCGGGCCCCCGCCAGCAACAGATCTGACGGGGTCCCGGCAGACGGTCGATCAGTGGTGGCCGTCTGCCGCCGGCTCGACCAGCTCGATCAGCACGCCGCCTCCGTCCTTCGGGTGCACGAAGTTGATCCGGGAGTCGGCAGTGCCGCGGCGGGGTGTGTCGTAGAGCAGACGCACGCCCTTGGCGCGGAGCTGCGCGGACACTGCGTCGATGTCGGTGACCCGGTAGGCGAGCTGCTGCAGCCCGGGGCCCGACCGGTCGATGAACTTCGCGATGGTGGAGTTTTCGTCGATGGGGGCCAGCAACTGCACGGCGGCGTGCGTGTCGGTGGCGCCGCGCGGCAGCATCATCGCCTCCCGCACGCCTTGTTCGGGGTTGGTCTCCTCGTGGGTCATCACCATGTCCAGGTGCTCGGTGTACCAGGCGATGGCGACGTCGAGGTCCGGAACCGCGATGCCGACGTGGTCGATGGCGGTGACCAGCTGGCCGGTCGGCGAGGTGGCCCCGGTGGATGACGAGGCAGATGAAGAGGTCATGGCCTCGACGGTATCCTGAGCACCGACGAGCGAGTGATCGGCGCCCTGGTTCCCGAATTGCCGTCATGGCCGGTCGGTGACCGCCGGGGCGCCCGACCACGCGGTCGCACGATCGAGATCCCGCACCATCATCGGAGGCAACTGTGACCAGTTCAGTGATCATCGCCGGAGCACGCACCCCGGTGGGCCGTCTGCTCGGTTCGCTGAAGGGGTTTTCCGGGTCCGACCTCGGCGGCATCGCGATCAAGGGTGCGCTGGAGAAGTCCGGCGTGGCGCCCGAGCAGGTCGAGTACGTGATCATGGGCCAGGTGCTGACCGCGGGTGCGGGGCAGATGCCCGCACGTCAGGCGGCGGTGGCGGCCGGCATTCCGATGGATGTGCCGGCGTTGACCGTGAACAAGGTGTGTCTGTCCGGTATCGACGCGATCGCGCTGGCGGACCAGCTGATCCGGGCCGGCGAGTTCGATGTCGTCGTCGCCGGGGGCCAGGAATCGATGACCCAGGCGCCGCATCTGCTGGCAAAGAGCCGTGAGGGCTTCAAGTTCGGGGACGTCGCACTGCGCGACCACATGGATCTCGACGGGTTGCAGGACGTGTTCACCGAGCAGGCGATGGGCCTGTTGACGGAGCAGCGCAACGACCAGGACCCGATCGCGCGCGAGGACATGGACGCGTTCGCGGCGGCCTCGCACCAGAATGCTGCCCGGGCGTGGAAGGACGGGCTCTTCGACGACGAGGTCGTGCCGGTGACGATCCCGCAGCGCAAGGGCGATCCGGTCGTGGTGAAGCAGGACGAGGGCGTCCGCGCCGACACCACCGTCGAGTCGCTGGCAGGTCTGCGACCGGCGTTCCGCAAGGACGGTGTGATCACCGCGGCGACTGCGTCGCAGATCTCCGACGGTGCGGCCGCGGTCGTGGTCATGAGCAAGGCGAAGGCCGAGGAGCTCGGCCTGGCATGGATCGCAGAGATCGGTGCGCACGGTGTCGTGGCGGGTCCGGACTCCACCCTGCAGTCGCAGCCGGCCCGGGCGATCGTGAAGGCCTGTGGCCGCGAGGGCATCGATCCGAAGGACCTCGACCTCGTCGAGATCAACGAGGCGTTCGCGGCGGTGGGCATCGCCTCGACGCGGGAGCTGGGCATCGACCCTGCCAAGGTGAACGTCAACGGCGGCGCGATTGCGATCGGCCACCCGCTCGGTATGTCCGGCGCGCGGATCCTGCTGCACCTGGTGCTCGAGCTCGGCCGCCGCGGTGGCGGCGTGGGGGCGGCGGCGCTGTGCGGCGGCGGCGGCCAGGGCGATGCGCTGATCGTGCGGGTCCCGGCCGCGAACTAGGGACCGACGCGGGGGTCTGCCGCCATCCACTACGGTGCGTCGTAGATCACACCGTGTGCACGGTGCAGGTCCGGCACAATGGAGCGCATGGCTAACATCTTCGACCTGTCCACGCCCGCGAAGCGGTTCCGCGCGATCGCGTTCTGGGAGGCCGTCACCTGGGCGGCGTTGCTGGTGGGGATGTTCTTCAAGTGGGTGCTGGGACACGACGAGGCGATCAAGATCCCCGGTATGGTGCACGGCATCACCGGCTTCACGTTGTTCGTACTGGTGGCGCTCGCGACCTCGCGCGCACTCAAGTGGGATGGCCGTACGACCCTGCTGGCGCTGGTCTCGAGCGTCCCGCCGTTCGGCACGGTCGTGTTCGAGCGCTGGGCCGCGCGTACCGGTCGCCTCGGCGAGCTGTCCCGCCCGGGTACCGCCACCACGGCGGTCTCGGCGCCGGGACTCTCGGAAGCCTGACGTTCGACGAACCACACGACCCCGGCGGCGCGCACGCGCTGCCGGGGTCGTCGGCGTCTGGTGACTGCTGCAGCCATCTGCGGCGCGACAGGGGTTGTGTTCACCGCTTCTGCGGAGTGGGGTGGGGACATGATCGTCGCATTCAGTGTCAGCCCGTCCACGTCGGACGACACCGGGGGTGTCGGGGAGGCGGTGGCGGCCGCGGTCCGGGTCGTGCGGGAGTCGGGGTTGCCGAACGAGACCAACTCGATGTTCACCTGCATCGAGGGGGAGTGGGACGCGGTCATGGACGTCGTCAAACGGGCGGTGGCCGTGGTGGCGGACGCCTCGCCACGCACCAGCCTGGTGCTCAAGGCCGACATCCGCCCTGGCCACACCGGTCAGTTGGCCGCCAAGGTCGAGCGGGTCGAACGATTGCTGGGCGACGCGGGGTGAGCCGCTGCACTGCCGGAGGCTGTCGTGAAAGACTGGTGGCGTGACCCGACCAGGACCCCGCTCGAATCCCGCCCCCTCCGCTCGCGTCGCCGCCGCGATGTCCGGCGCCGTGGACCTGTCCGGCCTGGCCGACCGCCCGGCCCCGGCGGCTCCCTCGCCGGCTGCGCCGTCGCCGGAGGACTCCGCCCCGGCGCTGCAGCCAGTGATCGACGTGACCGAGGAGACCTTCGAGACCGAGGTGCTGCAGCGCTCCGAACAGGTTCCGGTGGTCGTCGATTTGTGGGCCACCTGGTGCGGGCCGTGCAAGCAACTCTCGCCGGTGCTCGAGCGACTGGCCGCCGAAGGCAACGGCAGTTGGGTGCTGGCGAAGGTCGACGTGGACGCCAACCCGCGGATCGCCCAGGCGTTCGGCGTGCAGTCGGTACCGACCGTGGTCGCCATCGCGGCCGGCCGACCCCTCGCGGATTTTCAAGGTGTGCAGCCGGAGCCCCAATTGCGCCAGTGGATCGATGCGATCCTGCAGGCCGTTGACGGCAAGCTCAGTGGTCCTCCGGTGGCCGTCTCCACCCCGGAGCCCGAGCGCGACCCGCGTCTCGTGGCCGCCGAGGATCTGCTCGACGCCGGTGATCTGGACGGCGCGATGACGCAGTACCACGAGATTCTCGAGGTCGAGCCCAAGCACACGGAGGCCGCTGCGGCGTTGCGGCAGTTGCAGTTCCTGGCCCGCGCACAGCAGTCGGGCCCGGACGCCGTCCCCACCGCCGACGCGAACCCGGCGGATGTCCCCGCGCAGCTGGCTGCCGCCGACGTCGAGTTGCTCGCTCAGCAGCCCGAGGTGGCGTTCGACCGGTTGATCGCGACCGTCAAGCGGACCGCGGGTGACGATCGCACCGCGGCGCGCACGCGCCTGCTCGAGCTGTTCGAGCTGTTCGATCCGGCGGAGTCGTTCGTGGTCAGTGCCCGGCGCAAGCTGGCCAGCGCCCTGTACTGAGCGAGGTGCACTGACGTCGCGGCCCCCTCGCCGTCAGCGGTAGCGGTGCTCGCAGAGCGTGCGGCCGCCGAGCACCCCGGCGCGGAACGCGTCCACGCGGGAGAACCCGCTGGGCACGCTGCGCCCGTCGACATCGGCCGCGGCGAGTCCGTCCGAGAGCAACTCCGACACCGCTTCGTCGAGGTCGCCGGGCGACAGCTGCAGTCCGTCGGGGCTCGTGGCGGTCGCCCCGGCCCACGCGCCGCTCAGGCAGGCGCCGCGCACCGCGGCCTCCGCGCCGGTGATCGCCGCGCCGCCCTGCCGTTGCACGGCGATCGCGAAGCGCGATGCGACCAGGAGGAAGGCGCTGAAATCGCCCTGGACGTGGGTCGGGAACTCGTCAGCCCGGTCGGTGACGGCTCCGCGCGCGGCCAACGCCGGCAGGTCGACCGACACGGTGTTCGTGGCCGGACAGTACGACGCGGGGCTGGTCGACTGTGCGTCGACGCAGTGACTGTCGATCCCGCGTAGGTCGAGCTTCGGCCGGTCGCGCAGCGTGAACACCTGCTGCAGCGAGGCCATCACCGCGTCCAGCGACTTCGCGTCGACCGGCAGTTCCCGGCCGTCCCGTCCCGTGACGGTGAATGGCTGAGGCAGGTCGTCCTGGCGCTGGTCGATGTCGTCGGCATCGATCCTCGTGCACCGGTCGGGTCCGCTGGTGAAGCCGAACTGGAAGGCGGTGACCCGGTCGAAGGCCGAGCCGTGTGCACTGGCCATCGTGGTGTGTTCGTTGTCGCGGGTGCTGATCATCGCGGCGAGCACGCGGCTCAGTCCGTCGGAAGTGTTCATGGTGAAGTGCCGGGACCCGCCCTCGGCGACCGACCGCATGAATGCCCCCGCATAGCAGTCCGCCTGCTGCTCGAGCACGATCGTGGGGGCTGACGCCGCGACCGACCGCGAGCGCATCTGCACGGCATGCCCGTACTCGTGGGCGAGGATCACCACGACGGCCAGGGGGCCGAAGGCGCGTTCGACGGTAGGCATCAGCGTGCCGCGGTCCCACCCCATGGCGTCGTCCTCACGGCAGTAGCCCGCGTTGACGAGATGCTCGGTCGGGTCGCCGCAGAAGGTTAGGTCGCCGGCGCGGCGCGAGTCCCAGGACTCGAACTTCTCGACGGGGTGGAACTGCCGGTGAAAGGTCTTCGGATACTGAGTCTTCCAGTAGTCGGCGATGTCGGAGAGGGCATTCGCGGCAAGACGGTCGACCGGGTCGGATGTGCCGCCGGTGATCGGCAACCGGGCATCGGGCACACCGGGCCGCGCGCCGCTGGGGCCGTCGGTGGCGGGGAGACCGGCGACGGTGTACGGATCGTGGTAGATCGACACCGCCCTCCCGCTCAGCGTCGTGCTGCAACCTGCGAGCACGGCCAGGACCAGCGCGAGCACGGGCGTCGCGACCGCGCGGCGAAAGTGGGTGGGCGCCGACGTCACCTCGTCCTCCCTCGCCTGCGGTGGTCTGGCTGGTAGTGCACCGTACTACTCGCGTCGAACCAGGAAGATGGCACCGTGTGCGGGCAGCACGACGGCCGCGGATGCCGGCCGACCGTGCCAGGGGATCGTCTCGGCCTCGACGCCGCCGAAGTTGCCGTGCCCGCCGCCGCAGTACACCCCGGCGTCGGTGTTGAGCACCTCGTCCCACCGCCCCGGCTCGGGCAGCCCCACCCGGTGGTCGCGGTGGACGCGGCCCGAGAAGTTGAACAGGCAGGCGACCACCGAGCCGTCCGTCGCGTACCGCAGGAAGCCGAGCACGTTGTTCGCGGTGTCGTTGGCGTCGATCCAGGCGAACCCGCCCGGCGAATCGTCCAGCGACCACAGCGCCGGGCGGGAGCGGTAGACCCTGTTGAGGTCGCCGACCAGTGTCTGCACGCCGCGATGGAGCGGATCGTCGAGGTCGCCCCAGTCGAGCCCATGCTGTTCGGACCACTCGGCGACCTGCCCGTACTCCTGCCCCATGAACAGCAACTGCTTGCCGGGGTGCGCCCACATGAAGGCGAACAGTCCGCGCAGCTGTGCGGCCTTGACCGCCGGTTCTCCGGGCAGCCGGGTCCACAGCGATCCCTTGCCGTGCACGACCTCGTCGTGGCTGATGGGAAGCAAGAAGTACTCGGTCCACGCGTACATCAGCGAGAAGGTGATCTCGTGATGGTGGAAGGTGCGGTGGACCGGATCGCGGCCGAGATAGCCGAGCAGGTCGTGCATCCAGCCCATGTTCCACTTCATCGTGAAGCCGAGGCCGCCGAGCGTCGTCGGTCGCGTCACCCCGGGCCAGGTCGTCGACTCCTCGGCGATGGTGACGACGCCGCGGTGGTTACGGTGCACCGCCTCGTTGAGCTCCCGCAGGAAGGTCACCGCCTCGAGGTTCTCGCGACCCCCGTGGACGTTGGGCTCCCACTCGCCCGGCACCCTGCCGTAGTCGAGGTAGAGCATCGAGGCCACCGCGTCGACCCGCAGGCCGTCGACGTGGAACTCCTCGAGCCAGAACAGTGCCGAGGCGACGAGGAAGTTGCGGACCTGCGGTCGGCCGTAGTCGAAGACGTACGTGCCCCATTCGTTCTGTTCGCCGCGTCGCGGATCGGCGTGCTCGTAGAGGGGCGCTCCGTCGAAACGCCCGAGCGCCCAGTCGTCCTTGGGGAAGTGCCCCGGCACCCAGTCGAGCAGCACGCCGATGCCGGCGCGATGCAGCCGGTCGACGAACGCGCGGAAGTCGTCGGGGCCGCCGAACCGTGAGGTCGGCGCGTAGTACGAGGTGACCTGATAGCCCCACGAACCGCCGTAGGGATGTTCGGTGACCGGCAGGAGCTCGACGTGGGTGAACCCGGTCTGCCGTACGTGCTCGACGAGCTGCTCGGCAGCCTCGGCATAGGACAATCCGGGACGCCACGACCCCAGGTGCACCTCGTAGATGCTCATCGGCTGTTGCAGCGGGTCCGCGGACGCCCGCCGGGCAAGCCACTCGTCGTCGCGCCAGAGATGGCCGGAGCGCCATACCCGCGAGGCGGTCGCGGGCGGGACCTCGGTGGACGCGGCGAACGGGTCCGCCTTGTCGAGCACGCTGCCGTCGCGGCAGTGGATGCGGTACTTGTACAGCTCGCCCGGCCCGATGTCGGGGATGAACACCTCCCAGATCCCGCTGGACCCGAGGGCACGCATGGGGAAGCTGTGCCCGCTCCACCCGTCGAGGTCGCCGATCACGCTCACTGCGTCGGCGCGCGGCGCCCACACCGCGAACGAGGTGCCGCACACCTCGCCGGCGGGGGTCTGCAGATTGCGGGGATGCGCACCGAGGACTTCCCACAACCGCTCGTGCCGGCCCTCGCCGAACAGGTGCAGGTCCAGCTCGCCGAGCGTGGACGGGAAGCAGTACCCGTCCGCGACGACGCGGGTGCGGTCGGGCGGATAGCTCACGACGAGGCGGTGGTCGGGCAGACCGTGGACCGGGACCAGCCCACCGAACAGCCCGTCGCCGAAGTCGGTCAGCGGATGGTCGATGCCTGCGATCCGCACGCTGACCGCGGTGGCGGTCGGCCGCAGCGTCCGGATCACGGTGCCGCAGGGATGCGGGTGCGCGCCCAGCACGGCGTGCGGGTCGCGGTGGGTGCCGTGGACCAGCCGGGTGCGGTCGGCGGGATGGAAGGCGCCGGGATCCGCAATGCCGGGATCCGTAGGGCCGGCATCTGCGGCCCCGGGAGACAGGGACGGCCGACCGGTCACGCGCCCACCCCGATCTGCTCCGCCCCACTCGACTCGATGCCCACCGACAGTAGACGACCGCCGGACCGCGACGCGCCGCGGTGAGACCGGCGACACCCCGCGGGCGGCTCTGCGTCAAGATGGAACGCGTGCGCGAACCAGACCCGGACCTGCTGATCGATCTGACCGATGTTGACCTGCGACGGGAGGGGAAGACGCTCGTCGGCCCCGTCACCTGGCAGGTCGAACTCGACGAACGCTGGGTGGTGCTCGGACCCAACGGCGCCGGCAAGACCTCGCTGATGCGGCTTGCCGCGGCGCAGGAGTACCCGAGCTCCGGGACCGCCCACATCCTCGGTGAGGTGATGGGCCGGGTGGACGTGAGCGAGCTGCGTCCGCGGATCGGACTTTCCTCGTCGGCGTTGGCGAGCCGGATCCCGGCTGACGAACTGGTCGGCGACCTGGTGGTCTCGGCCGGCTACGCGGTGCTCGGGCGGTGGCGCGAGCAGTACGACGCGATGGACACCGAACGGGCCGCGGAGCTGCTCGAGAGCCTCGGTGCCGACCACCTGCGCGACCGGACCTACGGCACCCTCTCGGAGGGCGAGCGTAAGCGGGTGCTGATCGCGCGGGCCCTGATGACCGACCCCGAGCTGTTGCTGCTCGACGAGCCGGCGGCCGGTCTGGATCTCGGCGGCCGCGAGGAACTCGTCGCGCGGCTGTCGACCTTGGCCGCGGACCCCGATGCGCCGGCGATCGTGCTGATCACCCACCACGTCGAGGAGATCCCGCCGGGGTTCACGCACGCGATGCTCCTCAAGGAGGGTGGCGTGGTCGCGCAGGGTCTGATCGACGACGTCATCACCGCGCCGAACCTGTCGGAGACCTTCAGCCAGTCGATCACCCTCGACCACGTCGACGGTAGGTACTTCGCCCGGCGAACGTTTTCGCCCGGACGGCACCGCCAGCACGCCTACGAGCAGTAGCGTTGCGGCCATGAGCAGACCGATCGGTGGAACCTTCACCCCGCACGAGGCCGTCGCACCCAAGGACGCGGCCACCGTCATCCTGCTGCGCGACGGGGACCGAGGACTCGAGGTGTTCCTGGTCCGCAGGGTGGGCGCGATGGCCTTCGCCGGCGGCATGACGGTCTTCCCCGGCGGCGGTGTCGACCCGCAGGACGACGACCCCGACGTGCAGTGGTCCGGTCCGGCGCCGCAGTGGTGGGCCGACCGGCTGGGCACCGACGAACCGCGGGCGCGGCGGCTGGTCTGCGCGGCGGCACGCGAGACCTTCGAGGAGTGCGGCGTGCTGCTGGCGGGCCGCGCCGCCGCCGCGGTGGTCGCCGACACCCGAGCGCTCGACGCGGACCGCCGGGCGCTGGAGGCGCACGAACTGACCTTCAGCGCCTTCCTGCGTCGTGAGCAACTGGTGCTCGCGGCGGACCGCCTTCGGCCGTGGTCGCACTGGATCACGCCGGTCGGGGAGTCCCGCCGCTACGACACCCGGTTCTTCGTCGCGGCGCTCCCCGAGGGACAGCAGGCCGACGGTGCGACCTCCGAGGCGGAGGAGGTCAGCTGGGCGACGCCCGCCGACGCGCTCGCACAGTGGCGCGAGGGCCGTTTCATGCTGCTGCCGCCCACCTGGGCGCAGCTCGAGATGCTCGTCGGGTTCGCCGACGTGGCCGCGGTGATGGCCGCCAGGCCGGCGATCGCACCCGTCCAGCCGGTTCTGGTGCAGGTCGCCGAGCGGTGGCGCGTCGAGTTCGACGGGGCCGAGCGGTACTACGCCGACCTGCCCCGGTGACTCGCGTCGGTGCGGCGAGATCGGGCGCCGGCTACCGGTTGGTACTAGAACACGTGTCACCGGGTAGCCTGCGCGTATGGCTGAGTTCGTGACTCTCGAGGTTTCCGACGGCATCGGCACCATCCGCCTGGACCGACCGCCGATGAACGCACTGAATCGACAGGTGCAGGAGGAGATCCGGGCCGCCGCCCGCGAGGCCACCGTGCGCGCCGACGTCAAAGCGGTGATCGTCTACGGCGGCGAGAAGGTCTTCGCCGCGGGTGCGGACATCAAGGAGATGGCCGACCTGAGCGTCGCGGAGATGACCGACATCATCGGCGACCTTCAGTCGGCTCTCGGGTCGATCTCGGAGATCCCCAAACCGACGGTCGCCGCGATCACCGGCTACGCGCTCGGCGGGGGCCTCGAGGTGGCACTGAGCGCCGATCGCCGGATCGTCGGCGACAACGCGAAGCTCGGCGTCCCGGAGATCCTGCTCGGCATCATCCCGGGCGGTGGCGGCACCCAGCGGCTGGCCCGTCTGGTCGGCCCCTCGCGCGCGAAGGACATGGTGTTCACCGGCCGGTTCGTCGGCGCCGACGAGGCACTGGCCATCGGACTGGTCGATCAGGTGGTCGCGCCGGACGAGGTCTACAACGCGGCGCGCGCGTGGGCGGCGCAGTTCGTCGGCGGCGCCTGCCGGGCGCTCGCCGCGGCGAAGGCAGCCATCGACGAGGGCCTGGACACCGACCTCGGTGGCGGCCTGAAGATCGAGCAGCACCTGTTCGCGGCGCTGTTCGCCACCGAAGACCAGAAGATCGGCATGGCATCGTTCATCGAGAACGGTCCCGGCAAAGCACAGTTCACCGGCAAGTGACCACTTCACACAAGGACCCCGACATCCGTCATGACTGCTAGCACCCCCAGCGCCACCAACGATCCCGCGCCGAACCCGCACGCCACCGCCGAGCAGGTCGAGGCCGCGCTGCACGACACCAAGCTCGCCCAGGTGCTCTACCACGACTGGGAGGCGGAGACCTACGACGACAAGTGGTCGATCTCCTACGACGAGCGTTGCATCGACTACGCCCGCGGACGGTTCGACGCGGTCGCCGGTGACCAGCCGTTGCCGTACGAGCGGGCGCTCGAGCTCGGCTGCGGCACGGGCTTCTTCCTGCTGAACCTCATGCAGTCCGGCGTCGCGAAGAAGGGCTCCGTCACCGACCTGTCCCCGGGCATGGTCAAGGTCGCACTGCGCAACGCCGAGGGGCTCGGCCTCGACGTCGACGGCCGGGTGGCGGACGCCGAGACCATTCCCTACGAGGACAACACCTTCGACCTGGTCGTCGGTCACGCGGTACTGCACCACATCCCGGATGTCGAGCAGTCGCTGCGCGAGGTGATCCGGGTGCTCAAGCCGGGCGGACGCTTCGTGTTCGCCGGCGAGCCGACCACGGTCGGCGATTTCTACGCCCGCTGGCTGTCCCGCTCCACCTGGTACCTGACCACCAACGTCACCAAGTTCGGTCCGCTCAGCGGCTGGCGCCGGCCGCAGTCCGAACTCGACGAGTCCTCCCGCGCCGCCGCGCTCGAGGCCGTGGTGGACATCCACACCTTCGATCCGGCGGACCTCGAGAAGATGGCGCGCTCGGCAGGCGCCGTGCAGGTGCACGCCGCCAGCGAGGAGTTCGCCGCCGCCATGCTCGGCTGGCCCGTGCGCACCTTCGAGGCCGCCGTGCCCGAGGGCAAGCTCGGCTGGAACTGGGCGCGGTTCGCGTTCGGCGGCTGGAAGACCCTGAGCTGGCTCGACGAGAACGTGATGAAGCACGTGGTCCCGCGCGGATTCTTCTACAACGCGATGATCACCGGCGTGAAGCCCGGCGCCTGACCCGAACCGGCATCTCCCCGTGGGTTATTCCTTCGGCAGCGGCGACGTCGCCTTCCTCCGGTCCGCCGTGGGGACGGCGGCGCTCGCCGAGGTCGCCGATCTGGAACTGAGTACGCGCACGCGCCTGGCCGACGTGGCCACGGTGCGTGCGCGTTTCGGTGAGCGCGGGGCCGCGCTGATCGAGACGGTGCTGCTGCGCCGCCGCGCCGTCGGCAAGCTCACCGATCCTGGGCGCTGGCTGCTCACCGACGAGGCCCTGCAGCAGGCGACCCCGACCGCGGTGGCGTGCCACCGCGCGGACCGGTTGGCGGGGCGGTCCGTACACGACGTGACCTGCTCGGTCGGCGCCGAGCTCGACGCGCTCACCGCCACCTGCCCGCAGGTGCTCGGCAGCGACCTGGACCCGGTCCGTCTGGACATGGCGCGGACGAATGTGCCCGCGGCCGCGGTGTTCCGGGCCGACGCGCTGACGTCGACCAGCCGGGGCACGGTGGTGCTGGCCGACCCGGCCCGGCGCTCGGGCGGGACCCGGCGGTTCGACCCTGCTGCGTTGATGCCGCCGCTGCCGGACCTGCTCGCCGTCCACCGCGGTCGCGACCTCGCCGTCAAGTGCGCGCCCGGACTGGACTTCGACCGCCTGGATTGGGCCGGCGAGGTGGAATTGGTGTCGCTCGACGGCCGGGTCCGCGAGGCGTGCCTGTGGTCGGAGGGGCTGGCCGGGACCGGCGTGCGGCGGCGGGCGACGGTGCTGCGGACCGACGGCCGGCTCGAGGCGGTCACTGATGCGTTACCCGACGACCTACCCGAACGCGAACCCGGGCAGTGGCTGATCGACCCGGACGGCGCGATCGTGCGGGCCGGGCTCGTTCGGCACTACGGTGCGGCGCACGGGCTGTGGCAGCTCGATCCGCGGATCGCCTACCTGACCGGCGACGAGGTGCCCGAGGGGGTGCGCGGGTTCCGGATCCTCGAGCGGCTCAAGTACTCGGAGAAGGCGCTGCGCCAGGAACTGGTGCGCCACGACTGCGGGATCCTGGAGATCCTGGTGCGCGGGCTGGACGTGGATCCGGACGCGCTGCGCCGCCGGATGAAGCTGCGCGGATCGAGCGCCCTGTCGGTCGTGCTGACCCGGATCGGGCGCACCCCGACCGCATTCATCTGCCGCGTGTGAGTTGCGGGGTCCGCACCCCGCAACTCACACAAGGGTCACTTGAAGGCGAACAACTCGCCGATCCTGGTGGGGGCCAGGACGATGCCGTCGTGTGAGATCGAGACCCCGGCGCCGAACCCCTGGGCGCCCGGGAGCACCTTCTGGTCGAGTGTCTTGCCGCTGCCGGTGTCGAAGGTGGTCAGCGCGATGCCGTCGGCGCCGCTGCGGGTCAGCACGTAGCCGACCCCGCCGCCGGCCTGCGAGGCGGGCCCGACGGCGATCAGGTCCTTGCGCTCCCAGGCCACCTCGACGCGGCCGCCCTTGTCGCGCAGCGCGATCAGCGGGCCTTGCTCGGCCGGGGCCGGGATGATCAATCCGTCCGGGGACACCGACACGCTGCGCGCGACCGGCGGGGTCAGCTGATGGCTCCAGCGGGACCGTCCGGTCGCCGCGTCGACCGCCCACAGGCCACCCTGACGGTCGACCTCGTAGACGGTCTTGCCGTCCGCCGACAGCGCCGGGGCCGAGTTCGCCCCGCCGGGCAGGCTGTCGTCGGTCCACAGGCGTCGCAACACCGGGGTGCCGTCGGTGTTCGGCTGCGGACCGTAGGACATCGCGATCAGCGAGGCGGTGAACGATCCGGGTGTCCAGAACGTCAGGTACACATGGCCGTTCGACTCGTCGACGGCGGGAGGATTCGCTGCCACGCAGAGTGGTCCCGCGTCCTGGCACTGGTCCAGGCCCCAGTCGCCGGGTGACGTCTCGGTGCCCGGCACCAGCTCGACCGAGGCGATGATCTTGGCCCCCGTCTGCGGGTTGAGCACGCTGAGCTGACCGAGTTGGGTCAGCACCAGCAGGTTGCCGTCGGGCAGGAACTGCATGCCGATCGGGGTGCCGGCGACCGGTGTGCGCCAGCGCGTCTGGCCGAAGGTGTTGAACGAGAACATGGCGCCGACACCGCCGAAGTAGGTGTTGTCGTTGCGGTCGACCAACGGGGTGCTGATCGCACCGCGGAAATCGAGTGGGTTGCACCAGTTCTTACGACCGGCCTCGTCGTCGAACGAGAAGACGGTGCACCCGGAGGCGGTTCGCGCCACCGCGATCACCTGGTTCTCGGGGCCGGTGGTCACGGATTGCGGAATGACCCCGCCGAGCGGGCGCGACCAGATGGGGGCCGGCGCCCGCGGCCCCTCCACGGTCACCGACCGCGAGTTGTGTGCGTCGGCGAACGCCGCCGACCAACCGGCGGAGTTCATCCGGGCCGGGGCCTCGGACCCGCAACCACCGACGAGGAGCGCGGCGGAGACCGCCGCCATGACGGTTACGGCCGACCGGTGGACACGTCGCATTGACACTCCTCGAATGGATTTGCTCGGCCACGAGGGTAGCGCGAGCGGACCACGCGACCGCGCAGCCCGGCCCGGCACGTAGGCTGACGGGCTATGACGAGCATGTGGGGCGCGCCGATGCGCACGCGGTGGCGGGGATCCCGGCTGCACGACGACCAGCAGGCACGCTTTCTGACGCGGGATTCGCTGCGCTGGGTGCTGGCGAACAAGGCATACACGCCGTGGTACCTCGTCCGCTACTACCGTCTGGCCAAGTTCCGCATGGCGAACCCGCACGTGATCCTGCGCGGAATGGTGTTCCTGGGCAAGAACGTCGAGGTGCACTCGACCCCTGGGCTGTCCCGGTTGGAGATCGGCAAGTGGGTGCACATCGGCGACGGCAACGCCATCCGCTGCCACGAGGGTTCGCTGCGCATCGGCGACAAGGTCGTCTTCGGCAAGGACAACGTCGTCAACACCTACCTGGACATCGAGATCGGCGCGTCGACGCTGGTCGCGGACTGGTGCTACATCTGCGATTTCGACCATCGCACCGAGGACGTCACCCTGCCGATCAAGGACCAGGGCATCGTGAAGGGCCCGGTCCGGATCGGACCCGACACCTGGATCGCCGCGAAGGTGACGGTGTTGCGCGACACCAAGGTCGGGCGCGGGTGCGTGCTCGGCGCGCACGCGGTGGTCAAGGGGGAGATCCCCGACTACAGCATCGCGGTCGGCGCCCCGGCCCGAGCGGTGAAGAACCGCAAGGCGGACTGGGAGGCCGGCGCGGAGGATCGCGCGAAGTACGTCGCCGCCCTCGAGGACATCGCGCGCAAGAAGCTCGTGGGGCGGGAGACCGCCGGAGCCTGAGCGGCCCCGGGCGGTCCCGGCTCAGCGCCCGGGCAGCGGATGCTGGACGATCACAGGCCGGGCCAGCGGCGTACGCATGCGGCGCTTGGCGCTGCGGTAGACGTCCGCGGTCGCCGATGCGACCTGATGCCAGTCGAAGTCGTCGGTGAGCCGTTGCCTGGCGGCCTCCGCCATCGTCTGCGCGGCTCGTGGGTCGTCGAGCGCCCGGCAGACGGCGGCGGCCAGTCCGGCCACGTCGCCCGGCTCGAACGAACTGCCGGTGACGCCGTCGACGACGGCCTCGCCGAGCCCACCTGCCGTCGACGCGACCAGCGGCGTACCCGCGGCGGCGGCCTCGAGGGCGACGATTCCGAACGGCTCGTACCTGCTGGGCAGCACGATCGCGTCGGCACCGTGCAACCATCCGAGCAACCGGTCGTGGTCGAGTCGGCCCAGGAAGGTGACCGAGCGGGCCACCCGTCCTGCGCGTGCCTGCTCGACCAGCCACTCCTGCTGCGTGCCCTCACCGGCGACCGCCAGCGTGGTCCCCGGATGGGTGCGCCGGATCTTCGGGAGCGCGGCGATCGCGTCCTGCACGCCCTTCTCGTACTCGAGCCGGCCCACGTAGAGCAGCCGCGGCGGCCCGCCGCGGGGTGCGCGGGGACGGAAGCTCCACGTGGTGACGTCGATGCCGTTGCGGATCACCGTGATCGGTTCGAGGTCCGGACCGAACAGCTGGCCCACCTCGTCGGCCATCGAGGCCGAGCAGGTGATCAGCGAGTCGGATTCGTTCGCCAGCCACCACTCCACCGAGTGCACCTGGCGGTTGATCCGGCTGGACACCCAGCCGCTGTGCCGGCCCGCCTCGGTGGCGTGGATGGTGCTGACCAGCGGCACGTCGAAGTGCTCGGCCAGTGCGATCGCCGGGTGGGCGACCAGCCAGTCGTGCGCGTGCACGACGTCCGGCCGCCACGCCGCGTGCGGGCCGTGTCCGCGGTCCAGCGCCAGCCCCGCGCGGATCATGCCGTGGCCCATGGCCAGCGTCCAGGCCATCATGTCCTCGCCGAACACGAGGTGCGGCGGGTCCTCGGCGACCGCGATCACCCGGACGCCCTCGACCTCGTGGTCCACGGTGGGATGACTGTGCGCGTCGGTGCCGGACGGCCGGCGGGACAGCACCACGACGTCGTGCCCGTCGGCGGCGAGCTGCGTGGACAGGTGATGTACGTGCCGGCCGAGCCCGCCGACGACCACCGGCGGGTACTCCCACGACACCATCAGGATCTTCATGCCCGCGCCCCCGCCTGCGCGGCCTGTTCGCGGACGCCCTCGTCCCAACCGCGCGGGGGCAGCCGGCGCGCGTCGAGTCCGGGGAACAGTCCGTCCGCGGCCAGCCAGCCGAGGGCCAGGCGCCGGGCCCGGTCGGTGTGGCCGGCGGCCGACGCGGCCTCGATCTCACGCATCGCGTGGGCATGTTTGTGCGCGCGGTCGCGGGCGTACGCGGCCGCGGTGTCCTTGCTGACCATGAACGCCCAGTCGCTGGCCACGGCCATCAGCGCCTCGCGCAGGATCTGGTCGTTGGTGATGTCGCGCACCGCGCGGCGTTCACCGGCGCGGGACTTGTCGACGCCGTCCAGTGCGGTCGCGACGACCTCGGAGTTCAGCTGGACCAGATCCGCGACCTGGTCACCGGCCCACACCCGCCAGTCCTTGCCCGACCCCCACGACGACGCGGGCAGGTCCACCGGCTCACCGACATAGCCCTCGCGCCGCGCGTCGGCGAGGGTGCCGACCCGGATCCCGGCCTGGGGCAGCGCGCGCAGCACCTTCTCGAGCCACTGCGGGCCCTCGTGCCACCAGTGTCCGAACAGTTCGGTGTCGAACGCGGCCACCACCAGCGCGTCGCGCCCGATGCGGGCGGACTCGCTGCGCAGTCGCTCGCGCACCACCTCGACGAAGTCGGCGACGTGCCGGTCGACGGCCGCGGCGGCCTTGTCCGGGTCGTACGGGGCCTTGTCCGGCGACGCGACCGTGCGGCCGGTGACCCGGGCCGGCTTGAGGCCGGTGTCGTGGTCGTAGGTGTGGAAGTCGCGGTAGGCGCCGTCGCCGGGGTAGCCGGACTTCGGCGACCACACCCGGTAACTGACCTGCAGATCGCGGCCGAAGGCGACGACGTCGGTGTCGCCGACCGGCCGGCCGAGCGAGGTGTCGCCGTGCAGCGACGGGCCGTCGACCATGAAGTGACTCACGCCGGCGGCGGCGTAGCCGTGCTCCATGCCGGGGGTGAAGGCGCACTCCGGCGCCCAGATCCCGGGCGGCCGGTGGCCCCAGCGCATCTTCGCGTCGGCCAGGCCCTCGCGCAGCGAGAAGCCGCGCAGCCGCGGATCGAGCAGCGGCTGGAACGGGTGGGCCAGCGGGCCACCCAGCAGTTCGATGGCCCCGCCCTCGATCAGTGGACGCAGTACGGGGGAGGCGCCGTGGCGCCAGTGCCGCTCGAATTCGTCGAGCGCGGCGGCCGCATAGCGGTGTTCTCGCCAGCCCAGCTCGTGCAGCGCCTCGGTGCTGCTCGCGGTGCCGGGGGCGCCCGCGCCCAGCGGGATCAGGGCGGCCTCGTGTGCGCGCAACTGCCAGTTGCCGAGCCAGTGGTGCATGCCGGCGAGGCAGTGCGGATCGTCGAGTTGGGCCGCCAGGACGGGGGTGATGCCGAGGGTCAGCATCCCCGTCCGGCCCTCGGCGGAAAGCCGGCGCAGCGCGGCGACGACCGGCAGGTAGGACGCCGCCCAGGACTGGTAGAGCCATTCCTCGCCGACGGGCCAGCGGCCGTGGTTCGCCAGCCACGGAAGATGGCTGTGCAGGACGAGCGCGAACATGCCCGGCTCGGTCGGCCGGGCGTCGGGCGCGGTCGAGCTCATCGTTTCACCGCGATCGCCACGAGGTCGAGGCTGTCGTCGATCGGCGCGTCGGCGCGGTCGGCGTCGGCGAGCAGGAAGTCGTCGACCCGGATGGCTGCGACGTCGTCGAACAGTTCGGCGGGCCACGGGATCCCGGCGATGGAGCGGTCCAGCTGCGCGTCGATGATCGAGCCGCCGTGCTTCGCGTCGAGCTCACGCAGCCGCGGGCCGTGGTGCACGCCGATCATCGCGTCGACGGCGAAGCCGGACCCCTCGAGCAGTTCGGTCATCTCGGCGGCGGACAGTTCCCGGGTGTGGAACGGGTTGAGCGGGGTGTCGCGGCCGGGGGAGAAGGTGATCCGATTCGGCGTGCTGATGAGCAACTCGCCGCCGGGGCGCAGCACCCGGAAACACTCGTCGAGGAACTGGCTCTGGTCCCACAGGTGCTCGATCACCTGGAAGTTGACGACCACGTCGACCGAGGCGTCGGACAACGGGAGCGTGGCGAGGTTGCCGCGTAGGACCGAGACCTCGGGGTACCGGCGTGCGACGTGCGCGGCGGCGGAGGCGTCGTAGTCCAGGCCGATCACCTTGGCGGCGGAGCGGGAGATCAGGTCCGCGCCGTAACCCTCGCCGAAGCCCGCGTCGAGAACGGTCTTGTCGGTGCAGTGGGTCACCAGGTCGAGGTAGACGACCTAGTGCCGACGGAACCAGTAGTTCTCCTCGGGAATGCCGGGTACGGTGCGCTCACCGGTGATCGGGAGCGTTTCGGTTTGCGCGGGGGTGGCCGGCGACACGGGCGGAGCGGAGTTCGGCGCCGCGGGTGTCGGCGTCACAGAGGTATCTGTCACCGTGTGCACGGTAATGCGTCTCCCGTTCGGTGGGCGAAGGTGGTCGAGGTCACAAGCCGGACGGGCCGCTGCGACGAGTGAATCCAGCGTAAGGGCTTGCGGATATGTTACTCATGGGTAACATTGGCGCGGGGGTCGCATTCCCTCGGACCCCCGCCATGCGTTAGAACTAGCTCTGACGGAAAAGCGCCGGGCTGCCGACGGCGCGATCTCGAGAGCAGCCGGTCTCGAGAGCGGCTCAGGAGCAACCGCACACATCACAGGAGGTCGAAGAAGACCCATGACGAACATTGTCGTACTGATCAAGCAGGTGCCCGACACCTGGTCCGAACGGAAGCTGACCGACGGCGACTTCACGCTCGACCGCGAGGCCGCCGACGCGGTGCTCGACGAGATCAACGAGCGTGCGGTCGAGGAAGCCCTCCTGATCAAGGAGGCCAACGGAGGCGAGGTGACCGTGCTCTCCGCCGGTCCCGAGCGTGCCACCGAGGCGATCCGCAAGGCGCTGTCGATGGGTGCGGACAAGGCCGTGCACCTGCAGGACGACGCGCTGCACGGCTCGGACGCCATCCAGACCGGCTGGGCGCTGGCCGCCGCGATCGGCCAGATCGAGGGCGCCGAGCTCATCATCGCCGGCAACGAGGCCACCGACGGCCGCACCGGCGCGGTCCCCGCGATCATCGCCGAGTACCTGGGCATCCCGCAGCTGACCCACCTGCGCAAGCTGACCCTCGACGGCGACACCATCACCGGTGAGCGCGAGACCGACGAGGGCACCTTCAGCCTCGAGGCGTCGCTGCCGGCCATCGTCAGCGTCACCGAGAAGATCAACGAGCCCCGCTTCCCCTCCTTCAAGGGCATCATGGCCGCGAAGAAGAAGGAAGTTCAGGTGCTGAGCCTGGCCGACATCGGTGTCGACCCGGAGACCGTCGGCGTGGCGAACGCCGGCACCACGGTCCTCGCGTCCACCCCGAAGCCCCCGCGCACTGCCGGCGAGAAGGTCGACAACGAGAACAGCGACGGCGGACAGAAGATCGCCTCGTACCTCATCGGTCAGAAGATCATCTGATCCGGCCCCTCGAGACCAGAACCAGAACAGGAGAAGCAGGCAAATGGCAGAGGTATTTGTGCTCGTCGAGCACGCCGAGGGTGCGCTGAAGAAGGTCAGCACCGAATTGCTCACGGCCGCACGCGCTCTCGGTGAGCCCGCCGCCGTCGTCGCCGGCCCGGCCGGCACCGCCGCGGCGCTGGCCGATGCGCTGGCCGCCGCCGGCGCCGAGAAGATCTACGCCGCCGAGTCGGACGTCGTCGACGGCTACCTGGTCACCCCCAAGGTCGACGTGCTCGCCGGCCTCGTTGAGTCGGCCTCCCCGGCCGCGGTGATCATCGCCGCGGGCGTCGAGGGCAAGGAGGTTGCGGGCCGCCTGGCCGCGCGCATCGGCTCCGGGCTGCTCGGCGACGTCGTCGAGGTCAACGGCGACGGCACCGTCGTGCACTCGATCTTCGGTGGCGCGTTCACCGTTCAGGCCAAGGCCAACGGCGACGTCCCGGTCATCACCGTGCGTCCGGGCGCCGTCGAGGCGGCCCCGCAGGCCGGCGCCGGCACCCAGGTCGCGGTCGAGGTCGCGGAGCCGGAGAACGGCGTCAAGGTCACGGCCCGCCACCCGATCGTCGGCGGCGACCGCCCCGAGCTCACAGAGGCGTCGATCGTCGTCTCCGGTGGCCGCGGCGTCGCCTCGGCGGAGAACTTCGAGAAGGTCATCGAGCCGCTCGCCGACGCGTTCGGTGCCGCCGTCGGCGCCTCGCGTGCTGCGGTGGACTCGGGCTACTACCCGGGCCAGTTCCAGGTCGGCCAGACCGGCAAGACGGTCTCGCCGCAGTTGTACGTGGCGCTGGGCATCTCCGGTGCGATCCAGCACCGCGCCGGCATGCAGACCTCGAAGACCATCGTCGCCGTGAACAAGGACGAAGAGGCCCCGATCTTCGAGATCGCGGACTTCGGCGTCGTCGGCGACCTGTTCGACGTGGCCCCGCAGCTGACCGAGGCGGTCAAGGCCCACAAGGGCTGATCGACCCGTTCGACCCGCGACCCCGCTCCCGGACATCGGGAGCGGGGTCGCGGGCGTTCACCGAGCCTGCACATCGCCGACACCTCGATGTCAGGGTCCGGTGAGGTGGCCGGGATACACCTGTGGCCATGACCACAGCCTGTGTCGGTTCCCCTTCCGCCGCCTCGGCCACTGCCGGGCGCTACAGCGTCGTCCTGACCCGGGATCGCGCGGACATCGAAGCGGCACAACGACTTCGCTACCAGGTGTTCTCTACCGAACCGGGGTTCACGCTCGGCGCGTTCGCGGCGGCGATCGAGCGCGACGTCGACCGGTTCGACACGTTCTGCGACCACATCCTCGTGCGTGACCGCGTCACCGGAGATGCGGTCGGCTGCTACCGGTTGCTGCCGCCGGAGGGCGCGCGTGCGCTCGGCGGGCCCTACACGGCAACGGAATTCGACCTCGACGCGCTGGCGCCGATCCTGCCCGGCGCGGTCGAACTGGGCCGGGCCTGCGTGCACCCGGACCACCGGTCGGGCGCGGTGAGCGCACTGCTGTGGTCGGGCATCCTGCGGTACCTGAGCATGACCGACCACAGCTGGCTGGTCGGCTGCGTGTCGGTGCCGATGCGGTCGACCCCGGGCGAGCGGCCCGGGGCGAACGTCCGCGCCGTCCGTGATGTGGTCAGCTCCCGCTACGCGCACGACCCCCGCTGGCAGGTCCGACCCCACCGCCCGGTGCGGGTGGACGGCCGCGGCCTCGACGAGATCGAGCCCGCCGCGCGGGCCGTGCTCCCGCCGTTGCTGCGGGCCTATCTGCGGATCGGCGCACGGGTGTGCGGCGAGCCTGCCCACGACCCCGAGTTCGGGGTGGCCGACTTCGTGGTGCTGCTCGGGGCGCACCACGCGGACCAGCGCTACCTGGACCGCTTCCTCGCCGCGACCGGTGCCGCGTGAGCCACGCCTGGCTGCCCAGCAGCGGCTGCGGCGCCGGGTGCGTGCCGACGCTGCGCCGGGGCAGCGGTGCGGTCCGCGCGATCGTCCGCGCGGTGGCGGTGGCGGTCACCCTGTCGGCGCTCCCGCTGGTACTCGTCCCCGCGAGGGTCTGCGCGAGCGCCCGGGCGCGGCTGTGGCGCGGCTATGCCCGCGCACTCTTGCGTGCCTTCGGACTGCGCCTGCGGATCCGCGACGACCGCGGCACGGCGGCCGGGGGAGCGTCGCTGCTGGTCGCCGGGCACGTGTCCTGGGCCGACGTGCTGGCGGTGAGCGCGGTGTGCCCGGTCTCCTTCGTGGCGCGGGCCGATCTGATGGGTTGGCCGCTGATCGGGGCGCTGGCGCGCCGCATCCGGGTGATCCCGATCGACCGGGCGGGCCTGCGATCGCTGCCGGCGGTGGTCGACACCGCGGCGGGAGCACTGCGGTCGGGGCGATCGGTCGCGGTGTTCCCGGAGGGGACCACCTGGTGCGGGCTCCGGCACGGCGCATTCGCGCCGGCGCTGTTCCAGGCGGCGGTCGACGCCGGGGTGCCGGTGCAACCGGTCGCGCTGCGGTACGTCGACGACCGGGGCCGGTGCACCACGGTGCCGTGCTTCGTCGGGGACGAGACGATGCCGCGGGCGCTGCTGCGGATGCTGCGGTCCCGGCCGGTCACGGTCGAGGTACGCCTCGCCCCGCCGGTCCAGACGGTCGAGGTGGGACCGGATGACGACGCCACGGCGCCGGGCCGGCGCGGCGACCGCCGCCGCACGCTGGCCGGACGTGTGCAGGACGTGGTGCTGGCCGCGTGAGCGGGCGGCGATGATCGTCGCCGAGCCTGCCCCGACGTCGGGGTCGGGAGTCGGGCTATCCTGGCAACCGTCATGACTTCTCTCGCCAGCAACTCGATCGAGGGCCCGGCCTACCTCGATCACGCGGCCACCACCCCGATGCGAACGTCCGCGATCAGCGCGATGAACGAGATCTTCGCGACCGTGGGCAACGCGGCGTCCCTGCACGGTTCCGGCCGGGCCGCGCGCCGGCACGTCGAAGAGGCACGCGAGTCCATCGCGGCCGACGTCGGTGCGCGACCGTCCGAGGTGATCTTCACCTCCGGGGGCACCGAGAGCGACAACCTCGCGGTCAAGGGCATCTACTGGGCGCGGTCCGCGCGGGACCCCGGCCGCCGGCGGATCCTGGCGAGCGCGGTCGAGCACCACGCGGTGCTCGACGCGGTGCAGTGGCTGGCGGATCACGAGGGTGCCGAGGTGAGCTGGCTGCCGGTCGACCGCGACGGACTTGTCGCCCCGGACGCGCTGCGTGCGGAACTCGCCGAGCACGGCGACAGCGTCGCACTGGTGACGGTCATGTGGGCGAACAACGAGGTCGGCACCATCATGCCGATCGCGCAGCTGGCCGCGGTCGCGCACGAGTTCGGCGTGCCGATGCACAGCGACGCGATCCAGGCGGTCGGCCACCTGCCGGTCGACTTCGCCGCGAGCGGTCTCGACGCGATGAGCGTGGCCGCCCACAAGTTCGGCGGACCGCACGGGGCCGGTGCGCTGCTGCTCGGCCGCGAGGTCGCCTGCGTGCCGCTGCTGCACGGCGGTGGCCACGAGCGCGACGTGCGGTCGGGCACCCCCGACACCGCGGCGGTGGTCGGCATGGCGGCGGCGCTGCGCGAGGCGGTCACCGAGCTGTCCGTGGAGGCCGAACGCCAGCGGGTGCTACGCGACCGACTGGTCGACGGGGTGCTGCAGCTGATACCCGATGCGGTGCTCAACGGCCCGGTCGGCGCGGACCGGCTGCCCGGCAACGCGCACTTCACCTTTCCCGGCTGTGAGGGGGACTCGCTGCTGATGTTGCTCGATGCCAACGGGATCGAGTGCTCCACCGGCTCGGCATGCACGGCCGGCGTGGCCCGGCCCAGCCATGTGCTGGTCGCGATGGGCGTCGACCGGCTCGGGGCGCGCGGCTCGCTGCGCTTCTCGCTCGGCCACACCTCGACCGACCGGGACGTCGACACGCTGCTCGCGGCACTGCCGCAGGTGGTCGAGCGTGCCCGGGCGGCGGGGATGGCCGGTGGCGCCGTGCGCGACCTCGAGTCCGCCGCGGCGGTCGGTGTCTGGGGACAGCCCATGCGGAACGGGGACAGCTGATGCGTGTACTTGCTGCGATGAGCGGCGGCGTCGACTCCGCGGTGGCGGCCGCACGTGCGGTTGCGGCGGGACACGACGTGGTCGGGGTCCACCTGGCGCTGTCTACCGCCCCCGGAACGTTGCGCACCGGTTCGCGCGGGTGCTGCTCGAAGGAGGACGCCGGGGATGCGCGGCGCGCCGCCGACGTGCTCGGCATCCCGTTCTACGTCTGGGACTTCGCCGACCGGTTCAAAGAGGACGTGATCGACGACTTCGTCGCGGCCTACGCCGCGGGCGAGACACCCAATCCGTGCCTGCGCTGCAACGAGAAGATCAAGTTCTCCGCCCTGGCCGACCGCGCGATCGCGCTCGGGTTCGACGCGGTCGCCACCGGCCACTACGCCCGGCTCTCCGGAGGCGTGCTGCGCCGCGCGGTCGACGCGGACAAGGACCAGTCGTACGTGCTCGCCGTGCTCACCGCCGGACAACTCGCCCGGGCGATGTTCCCGGTCGGCGATACCGCCAAGCCGGCCATCCGCGAGGAGGCCGCAGCCCGCGGACTCGCGGTCGCCGACAAGCCGGACAGCCACGACATCTGCTTCATTCCGTCCGGCGACACCCGCGCCTTCCTGGGCGCGAAGATCGGCGTGCGGCCGGGCGCGGTGATCGACGCCGACACCGGCGACGTGCTGGCGCGCCACGAGGGGGTCCACGGATTCACGATCGGTCAGCGCAAGGGACTCGGCGTCGAGGGGCCCGCGGCCGACGGCCGCCCGCGCTACGTGACCGCGATCGAACCGGAGACCGGCGTGGTCCGCGTCGGATCGGCGGAGCGGTTGCGGGTGCGGTCGATCCGCGCCGAACGCGCGGTGTGGACGGCGGGGCACGCCCCCGACGGTCCGGTCGAGTGTGTGGTCCAGGTCCGCGCACATGGTGGGATTGCGGCAGCCGTTGCGCAGCAGCGTGATTCGGGTATCGACATCGACCTGCGCGAACCGCTGACCGGAGTTGCCAAGGGCCAGGCCGCGGTGCTCTACCTTCCGGATGCCGACGGCGACATCGTGCTCGGCAGCGGGACCATCGCGGGCACCGGGTCCCGCGGGTGAGCGAGGAACGGCCGGGCTACCCGGTCGGGGTGGCCACCGGCATCGGATCCTGGCCCGGAACGGATCCGCGCGAGGCCGCGGCGACGGTCATCGGCGAACTCGAGGCGCTGCCGCACCTTGTCGAGCTGCCCGCGCGCGGTGTCGGGGCCGACATGATCGGCCGTTCCGGTGCGCTGCTCGTCGACATCGCGATCGACCTCTCGACCACCGGCTATCGGCTGGTGCCGCACGTCGGCTCGGTGCACCGCGGCGCCGCCGACCACCTGCGCCGCGATCTCGACGCGCTCGAGGAGGCCTGGGAACGGGCCGGACTGGTCGGGTCGGGCCGGGTGATCAAGCTCCAGTCCGCCGGGCCGTTGACGTTGGGGGCGGAGCTGGAGTTGACCGGCGGCAAGCGGGTGCTCACCGACCGCGGCGCCCTGCGCGACATCGCCGATTCGCTCGCCGAGGGGATGCGCGTACACGCGGCCGAGGTCGAGCGCAGGCTCGGCGCGCGGGCCGTGGTGCAGTTCGACGAGCCGCAGCTGCCGGCGGTGCTCGGCGGGACCCTGCGCGGTCGCAGCGCCTTCGACTCGGTTGCGGCGCTGCCCGAGCCGGAGGTCGCGCACCTGCTCGAACACGTCTTCGCCACGGTGGACAGGCCGGTCGCGCTGCACTGCTGTGCCCCCGGAATCCCGTGGAAGATGTTGCGGGGCCTGAAGAGTGGCCGGTCGGGTATCGCCGCTGTGTCGTTCGATGCGCCCCTGCTGACCGCGGCGGACCTGGACGGGGTCGGGGAGCTGATCGAGGCGGGCGTGACGCTGATGCTCGGGCTGGTGCCCACCACCCTCGACGGCCGTGCGCCGGCCTGGCGCGAGGTGGCCGATGTCGCACTGAAGCTGGTGGACCGGTTGGGCTTTGCGCGCGGCGTGCTGGCCGAGCGCGTGCTGGTGACGCCGCGCTGTGGGCTGTCCGGAGCGGACCTGTCGTGGGCCCGCGGGGCGCTGCGGCTGTGCCGGGATGTCGCCACGGCGCTGGCGGAGGAGCCCGAGCGGCTCTGAGCCGGGCGCGCTCTGCCGAGGCCGCTCTGCCGCGCGCGGAATGTCGGCCGGGGCGGCGAGGTTGAGGGGATCGTGACCACGATCTTGTTGGTGTCGGGCAGCACCCGGGCCGGGTCGGCGAACACCGCGGCGCTGCGCACCGCGCGAGGCGTCGCCGACGTCGACTGTGTGCTGTTCGACGGGCTGACGGCGTTGCCCGCCTTCGTTCCCGACGGTGCTGCGCCGCCTGAGCCGGTCGCCGCGCTGCTGTCGCAGATCGACGGTGCCGACGCGGTGCTGTTCTGCACGCCGGAGTATGCCGGAACGCTGCCCGGCAGCCTGAAGAACCTGCTCGACTGGACCGTCGGCGGCGGGCAGCTCGCCGGCAAGCCGGTCGCGTGGGTGAACGTCGCACCGCCGGGGCGCGGTGACGGGGCCGTCGCCACGCTCGCGCTGGTGCTCGGCTATGTCGGAGCCCATGTCGTCGAGGGGGCCTGCGTACGGGTGCCGGTCGCCCGCGAGTCGGTCGGGCCGGACGGGCTGATCGTCGATCCCGCGGTCCGAGAGGGGCTGCGCGGGGTGCTCGGGGTGCTGACCGAGGCCGCCGCCGCGTGACCGCCGTCTCTGTCGTAGACCTGGGATAATCTGCCGTTGTGGAAGCCCCCGCAACAGACCAGCCCGGCGCTCTGGACGATCACGCCCTGGACGACGGCGCGGTTGACCGCGCCGTCGTCGATCCGGGCACCGACGCGGCGCCGGCGGCCACGCCCGCCGAGCGTGAACATTGGCACCGCCTTGCCGAGGAGGTGCGGGGGCATCAGTTCCGCTACTACGTCAAGGACGCGCCGGTCATCTCGGACGGCGAGTTCGACGCGTTGCTGCGCGAGCTGGGCGACCTCGAGGAGCGCCATCCGGACCTGCGCACACCGGACTCGCCCACCCAGCTCGTCGGCGGAGGATTCGCCACCGAGTTCACGGCGGTCGAGCACCTCGACCGGATGCTCAGCCTGGACAACGTCTTCGACGAGGACGAGCTGCGCGCCTGGATCTCCCGGGTCGAGGGACAGGTCGGATCGTCGCTGCACTATCTGTGCGAGGTGAAGATCGACGGTGTCGCCCTCGATCTGGTGTACGAGAACGGCCGGCTGGCCAGCGCGGCGACCCGCGGCGACGGGCGCACCGGCGAGGACGTCACACTCAACGCCCGCACCATCGACGACATCCCCGAAACGCTCACCGCGCGGGACGGTTTCCCGATCCCCGAGCTGCTCGAGGTCCGGGGCGAGGTGTTCTTCCGGCTGGAGGATTTCGCGGCGCTGAACGCGTCGCTGGTGGCCGAGGGCAAGGCGCCGTTCGCCAACCCGCGTAACTCCGCCGCCGGGTCGCTGCGGCAGAAGAACCCCGCGGTGACGGCGCGGCGCAGGCTCGGGATGATCTGCCACGGGCTCGGCCGCACCGTCGGGTTCACCCCGGACTCCCAGTTCCACGCGTACGAGGCGTTGGCGGCGTGGGGTCTGCCGGTGTCCACCCACACCACCCGGGTGCAGGGCGCCGACGCGGTGGCGGAGAAGGTCGGCTACTGGGACGAGCACCGGCACGACGTCGAGCACGAGATCGACGGTCTCGTGGTCAAGGTCGACGAGATGTCGCTGCACGTCGAGCTCGGCGAGACCTCGCGCGCGCCGCGCTGGGCGATCGCCTACAAGTACCCACCGGAGGAGGCGACGACCGAACTGCTCGACATCCGGGTCAACGTCGGGCGCACCGGCCGGGTCACCCCGTTCGCCTACATGAAGCCCGTGACGGTGGCCGGTTCCACGGTCTCGCTGGCGACCCTGCACAACGGCGCGGAGGTCAAGCGCAAGGGCGTCCTCATCGGCGACACCGTCGTCATCCGCAAGGCCGGCGAGGTCATCCCCGAGGTGCTCGGCCCGGTCGTCGACGTGCGCGACGGTTCCGAGCGCGAGTTCGTCATGCCCACCGAATGCCCCGAATGCGGATCGACGCTGGCCCCGGCGAAGGAGGGCGACGTCGACATCCGCTGCCCGAACAACCGCCACTGCCCGGCGCAGTTGCGCGAGCGGCTCTTCCACCTGGCCGGGCGGGGATCGTTCGACATCGAGGTGCTCGGCTACGAGGCGGCGACCGAACTGCTGGGGTCCGGGGTCATCGGCGACGAGGGCGACCTGTTCGGGATCACCGAGCAGGATCTGCTCGAGACCACGCTGTTCACCACCAAGGCGGGCGGGCTCTCCGCCAACGGCCGACGGCTGCTGCAGAACCTGTCCATCGCCAAGGACCAGCCGTTGTGGCGGGTGCTCGTGGGCCTGTCGATCCGCCACGTCGGCCCGACCGCGGCCCGCGCGTTGGCCACCGAGTTCGGCAGCCTCGAACGCATCGAGAACGCCGGTGCCGACGAACTGGGTGCGGTCGAGGGCGTGGGCCCGACCATCGCCTCGGCGGTCGTCGAGTGGTTCACCGTCGACTGGCATCGCGAGATCGTCGCGAAGTGGCGTGCCGCGGGCGTGCGGATGGAGGACGAGCGCGACGAGTCCATCGAACGGACCCTCGAAGGACTGTCGATCGTGGTGACCGGGTCGCTGGCCGGGTTCACCCGGGACGAGGCGAAGGAGGCGATCCTGGTCCGCGGCGGCAAGGCGGCGGGATCGGTGTCGAAGAAGACCGCGTTCGTCGTGGTCGGCGACGCGCCGGGATCCAAGGCGGACAAGGCCTCTGACCTGGGTGTGCCGATCCTCGACGAGGACGGCTTCCGCGCCCTGCTCGCCCAGGGTCCGGGCGCGGTCGCGCCCGTCGGCGACGAGGCGCAGTGATCCGGAGATGATCGAGATCCGCCGGGTGCGCGCCGACGAACTGGACGAGGTCGGCGCGCAGACTGCCGCCGCCTACGTCGACCTGCTCGGTGAGCAGGACGCCTATCTGGAGCGACTGCGGGACGCGGCCGGCCGGGCCGAGCAGGCCGAGCTCGTCGTCGGCCTGGTCGACGGGCAGCTGGCCGGGTCGGTCACCCTCGCCGATCCGGGAACACCGTTCGCCGACATCGCGCGGCCCGGTGAGCTCGAGTTCCGCATGCTCGCGGTGGCTCCGGTCGGTCGCGGTCACGGGGTCGGCACGGCGCTCGTCGAGCACGTCCTGGACACCGCCCGCCGCCGCGACCGCAGCGCGGTCGTGATGTCCACCCAGCCGAACATGGTGGCCGCCCGCCGCATCTACGACCGGGCCGGGTTCGTGCCCGACCCGGACCGCTATTGGCAGCCGGTCGACGGACTCACGTTGGAAGTGCTTGTGCGCGTGTTGGATCGCCCCGGCGCAGACGGGCTTTAGCGCAACACGGTCGCGACGATCCCGGCGAGGTAGCCCAGCCGCGCGATCTCGGCCGGCCGGAACGCCGGCCCGCCGGTCCGCGCGACCACCAGCGTGCGGTTACCCGATCCCAGTGGCGCCGCAGCCAGTTGGGTGTCGAGTTCCTGCCACAGCGGCGGCACCCAGTCGGCGGTGGCGTCGAGGACCGCGGCGCGCTGCAGCGGCAGCCCGGCGACGGCTCCGGCCGGCGTCTCCGGCGCCCCGGCGCTGCCCACGATCCGGCGGGTGGCGCCGTCGTCGGTGTCGACGACGGTGGCCCAGTGCACCTGCAGCACCTGGGGGGCCTCGTCGACGAGCACCTGCAGGCGATTGCCTCCGCCGGCGCCGGCGACGTGGTCGATCAGCTCGAGTTCACGGTGCGCGTCGAGCATGCCGGTGAACGGCCGGATCGAGTCGACGCGGGTGCCGGGCAACTGCTCGGCGGCGGTGATCAGTGTGTCGGGCAGCGCCCCGCGGGGCACGTCGACGATCAGGTCGTCGACCGCGAATCCGGTGCCGCGCTCGACCACGTCGAGCGAGAGGATGTCGGCGCCGACCGAGCCGAGCGCGACGGCCAGTGCACCCAGACTGCCCGGACGGTCGGGTAGCACGACCCGTAGCAGGTACGACACGAAAGACCCCTTTCCGCATGGGGATCCCGGTGCCCCCGATTCCCCATGATTGTCTCATCGCCGGCGCGCGCGTGCTCCCGCGCACGTCCGGGTCCCCGTGTGCCCGGCTGAGTTCTGCCGGTGCGGGCGCACGAACTAGGCTGGACGACGACCACCGGGTCGGTGATCCCTCGCGGATCGGTGCCGCCGAGCGTGGTCGTCCGAGACCTTCCCGACGGGCCCGCGCGGCCGGAAAGGGGCCCACGCGGTGCCTGACATCTCCCGCGACGAGGTAGCGCACCTCGCCCGGCTGTCCCGACTCGATCTGAGCGATGTGGAGCTGGACGAGTTCGCCGGCCAACTCGACGCCATCCTCGGCTACGTCAAGACGGTCACCGAGGTGGCTGCGGACCACGTGCCGCCGATGGCGAACCCCGCGGCGGTGACCAATGTGACCCGACCGGACGTCGTGGTCCCGGGGCTCTCCCCGGAGCAGGCCCTGGCGGCCGCGCCCGCCGTCGAGCAAGACCGGTTCTCCGTGCCGCAGATCCTGGGAGAAGAGCAGTGAGTGCAGAGCTGACCCGACTGTCCGCAGCAGACCTGGCGGACCGGATCCACTCCGGCGAGGTCTCCTCGGTCGAGGTGACCCAGGCGCATCTGGACCGCATCGCACAGGTCGACGGCGAGGTGCACGCCTTCCTGCACGTCGCCGGCGAGCAGGCCCTGGCGGCGGCGCGGGCGGTCGACGACGCGCGCACGGCGGGGGAAGCGCCCGCCTCGGCGCTGGCCGGCGTGCCGCTGGCGCTCAAGGACGTGTTCACCACCACCGACATGCCGACCACCTGCGGGTCGAAGATCCTCGAGGGCTGGACGTCGCCGTACGACGCCACGCTGACCACGAAGCTGCGCCAGGCGGGCATCCCGGTGCTCGGCAAGACCAACCTCGACGAGTTCGCGATGGGCTCGTCCACCGAGAACTCCGCCTACGGCCCGACCCGCAACCCGTGGGACACCACCCGCATCCCGGGCGGTTCCGGCGGCGGCTCGGCCGCGGCGCTCGCGTCGTTCCAGGCCCCGTTGGCGATCGGCACCGACACCGGCGGCTCGATCCGCCAGCCGGCGGCGGTCACCTCGACGGTCGGCGTCAAGCCCACCTACGGGACCGTCTCCCGGTTCGGGCTGGTGGCCTGCGCGTCGTCGCTGGACCAGGGCGGACCGTGCGGTCGCACCGTGCTGGACACCGCGCTGCTGCACGAGGTCGTCGCCGGCTACGACCCGCGCGACTCGACGTCGGTGAACGAACCGGTCCGCCCGGTCGTCGCCGCGGCCCGTGAGGGTGCCCGCGGCGATCTGCGCGGGGTCAAGGTCGGCGTGGTGCGTGAACTGCACTCGGACAGCTACCAGCCCGGCGTGCTGCAGTCCTTCGACGCCGCGGTCGCGCAACTGACCGATCTGGGCGCCGAGGTCATCGAGGTGTCCTGCCCGCACTTCACCCACGCGCTCGCCTCGTACTACCTGATCCTGCCCAGCGAGGTGTCGTCGAACCTGGCCCGGTTCGACGCCATGCGCTACGGCATGCGCGTCGACGACGGATCGATGAGCGCCGAACAGGTGATGTCCGCGACCCGCGCCGCCGGATTCGGCAAAGAGGTCAAGCGCCGCATCATGATCGGCACCTACGCGTTGTCGTCCGGGTACTACGACGCGTACTACGGGCAGGCACTGAAGGTGCGCACGCTCATCGCCCGCGACTTCGCGGCCGCGTTCGAGCAGGCCGACGTGCTCGTGTCGCCGACCAGCCCGTTCACCCCGTGGAAGATCGGCGAGAAGGTCAACGATCCGCTGGCGATGTACCTGTCGGACCTGTGCACGTTGCCGACGAACCTGGCCGGCAACTGCGCGATCTCGGTGCCGTCGGGACTGTCGGCCGACGACGGGCTGCCGGTCGGCCTGCAGATCATGGCGCCCGCGCTCGCCGACGAGCGGCTCTACCGGGTCGGCGCGGCGTACGAGGCGGCGCGCGGCGAACTGGCGACCGCCGCCATCTGATCGGATCCGGACCGGCCGGGGCGGCACGCGGGTAACGCGTCGCCCTGGCCGGCGCCGTAGACGTGACCGTGCCCCGGCGGTGTCGCCGTGGCGGAGAGCAGGTCGACGCCGGTCTGCACGAAGCCGACCAGCGGCAACCACTGAGGTACCGGCGCATCGGTGCGGGTGCCGTGTGCGCGCGGCGGCGACCACAGCAGCCGGGGGGAGAACCGCACCACCGGATCGGACGAATTGGCCAGCACCGCAGTGTTTCCCGGAACTGCAGTGTTTCCCGGAACCGCGGTGCTCGTCGGTGCGAGGGTTCCCGCGGGTGGCCCTGCCCACAGTGCCCCGCAGACCGGTACCTGTGCGATGGCGGCGCTGCCCGCGACCGAGCCCAGGCTCTGGCCGTACACGTACAGCGCAGGCCGGCGATCCTGCGGCAGCGCGTCGAGGGCGGCTCGGACCGCGGCGACCGTGTTCCGTGCGCTCTCGACGGCGCCCCCGCGGTCGAAGAGATAGCCGACCCAGCTGGGCACGGCCGAATACTGGACGCCCACGATGGCCACGTCACCGGAGAACCTGCGTTCGAATGCGTTCGCCGCCGCGTCGTCGATCCAACCCGACCCGGTCGGGACGGCCACGACCACCGCCTTACGGTCGAGCCCGCCGGTCCGCCGCAGTTCCGCGACCGCGAGCTCGGCCCGCCGCGCGTCGGTCGGTGCACTGTCCATCCCCACGTACACCCGGGCAGCGGCCGGGTGCCGGACGTCGGAGACGAACCGGCGCCCCTCGACACCGAGCGTCGACCACGGCACGAGCGTGCCGGGACCGCCGGTGCGTGTGGTCAGGTGCGGCCGGGCGGTCGTCGACTCGAGGATCGCGTCGGCCCGCGTGTAGTGCGCGTCGGCCCACCGCCACGCCGCGGGCACGCCGAACGTGGTGCCGAGCGTGATCAGTGTCAACAGTCCTGCAACACAGCGGATCCTGCCTGTTCGCGCGACCGCCCTGCGGAGTGCGGAGCCGATCGCGGCGGCCGTCGAGAGCGTCGTCGCCGCGATCGTGAGCATCTCGATCCAGTAGCCGGACCCCACGGCGGGCATCGACATGGCCGCGCGCAGGCCGGTCTGCCAACTCGCTGCGACGGCGACCATCGCGGCCACGACGAGGACGGCACCGGCCAATCCGATCTCGCGGGTCATCTGACGTGCGTGCGTGCAGGGCCGATCGGAGTCGGGTGGATCGCAGACGCGCCGGCCGAAGGTGAGGCGCAGCAGCGCGCGGATGCCGACGGCCAGACCCAGCCCGACCGCTGCGAGCAGCCCGGTCTCGAGGCCCTGCACCGGTGCGGACCGGGGCAGCAGCGACGGCGCCAGCGCGACGGTCGCGCCCGCGGTGGTGCCGAGGGTGGCGGTCAGGCTCGGCACGCGTGCGAGCGCGGCCCAGTGCAGGGGCCGGGCGATCGTGGGAGCGGCGCTCACGCGGGCACCGCCGATGTGGCGAGGTCCCGGTAGGCGCCCTCAGGGCGGCGCCGTCGCGAGTACCAGGCCAGTGTCGCCAACCCGGCGCCGACACCCGCGACGCCGTACCAGCCGAGGCGCTCGTGCACCGGGTTCCCATAGCCCTGCCGCCACGAGTTCATGTCGACGGCGGTGCCGGCCAGGTTTGCCATCGCGTAGCAACCCGTGCGGGCATCATCGGTCTGCTGCACCGTGCAGGCGGCGTGCATGCGCTGATCGAGCCGGGAGTCGAGCCCCTGGCGGGCCCACGGCCCCAGTGCACCGCCGTGACGCCGGGCGTAGCGCAGCAGGTCGTAGCCGAGATCGTGTGCCTTGCAAGGGATGTCGAAGGAGGAAGGCAATGCGATGGGTGACGAGCAGCCGCCGTCGGGGTTGACCAACAGCCCGCCTCGCACCACTGGCCGGTAGCCCGCCTCGGCGGCGAAGCCGGCGGGAACGATCTCGGGGTCGGCGGCGCGAGCGCCGATCAGTGCTGTGATCGCCTGTGCCGCAGCGGTATCCGAGTCGGTGGTGGAGGTGGGGGTGATGAGTGCCGCGGCGGCCGGGGCGAGCAGCGCCGTGCCGAACCCGGCTCCGACGGTGGCGGTGACGACGACAGCGGCGGCGGAAAGCGCCGCGCGCGCCCGGCGTCGCGGAGTGGGGGAGCGGTCCGTGCGGGTAGCGGTCATGCCGGTGACGCTAGGAATCGATCGTGGCACGGGGCATCGAGCCGTGACGTGATCTTGGTGTGGGACGTGAGAGGTGGGGCGGGGTGCGACCGATACTCCGGTACGATCTGGATCTCCCTCCTGAGGGTGACGCGCCGTCGTCCCCGGCTTCCTACAGTGAAACGGTGATCTCAGTTCGGCGGAAGACCCCCCGGAGCCGGCGGCCCCGCGTGTCGTGGCCCCATGTGTCGTGGCCCCATGTGTCGTGGCCCCACATGTCGTCCGGCGGCGTGCTGGACCTGGCCGTGGTGGTGACCACGCTGACGCTGTTCTCGGTGGCCTGGCCGACCCTGCACCTGACCCACGAGGTACCCGCGCCGCTACAGCCGATCGTCGCCGGGTGTGCGGCGTTGCCGTTCGCGCTGATCCGGGTCAACCCCGACCTCGGCTGGTTGATCTCGGCCGGTGCCGCGCTGACCATCCCGTGGTTCTTCGACGTGCACGCGGACTATCCGCTGCCGTGGCAGGTTGTGCACATCATCGTGCTGCTGGTACTGCTGGCGGCGGTGGTGCTCCGGTGTCCGCCGGTGCACGCGGGACTCGCGTGGCTGGGCACCGTGCTGCTGTTCATCGGGTATGCGCCTGGACGGGACGGTTTCGGTTGGGCCTTCGGGCTCACTGCGCTCGCGCTGTTCTGCGTGCTGATCCGCTGGCTGGTGCTCTCGCGTCGCCAACTCGCGCGGCAGGAGGAACTGAGTGAACTCGAACGCACCCGCCGCACGGTGCTCGAGGAGCGTGCGCGGATCGCGCGGGACCTGCACGACGTGGTGGCCCATCACATGTCCCTCGTCGTCGTGCAGGCGCAGACCGCGCCCTACCGGCTGAGTGACGTCTCGCCGGAGGCCCGGGCCGAGTTCGACTCGATCGGGGAGGTGGCGCGGCAGGCGCTCAACGAGATCCGCGGCATGCTCGGGGTGCTGCGCAGCGACGGCCAGTCGGCCGAACTGGCCCCGCAGCCCGGCGTCGGCCAGTTGTCCGCGCTGTTCGACTCGAGCAGGCGCGCCGGCGTGTCGTTGACGCCGGTGGTCTCCGGTGAGCAGGACGGAGTCACGGAGGCGGTGGGTCTGGCGGCCTATCGGATCGTCCAGGAATCGCTGGCGAACGCCGCCCGGCATGCGCCGGGCGCCGCGGTCGAGGCGCGCGTGGACCTGGGGGTGGCCGAGAGTGAACTGGTCGTCGTCACGGTGGTGAACGGGCCTGTGGCGAACGGCCCTGTCGTCAACGCTCCTGGGGCGATGGGCTCCGGGGGCAACGGGATCGCGGGCATGCGCGAACGCGCGCAGTCCGTCGGCGGCACCCTCGAGGCGCATCCGCTGGCCGGCGGCGGGTTCGCGGTCAGCGCCCGACTCCCGCGCACCGGATTCGCGGTCGGGAGCGCATAGGGTGGCCCGGTGACCATCACGGTATTCATCGCCGACGATCAGGCCATGGTCCGGCAGGGGTTCGGGGCGCTGCTGGCGGCGCAACCCGATCTGAGCGTCATCGGCGAGGCGTCCGACGGACGCACCGCCGTGCGTGAGGTGCGCCGACTGCGCCCCGATGTGGTGCTGATGGACGTCCGCATGCCGGAGATGAACGGGCTCGAGGCCACGCGGGAGATCCTGGCGACCAAGACCGACCCGCCGGTGCACGTGCTGATGCTCACGACCTTTGACATCGACGACTACGTGTACGAGGCGCTGCGACTCGGCGCCGGGGGGTTTCTGCTCAAGGACGCGCCGGCCGAGGAACTGGTGCGGGCGGTGCGGGTCGTCGCGGCGGGCGATGCGCTGCTGGCGCCGTCGATCACGCGCCGGTTGATCGACGACGTGACCCGGCGCCGACCTGCGCGCAGCAACTCGGTCAGCGGATTGGACACCCTGACCCCGCGTGAGCGTGAGGTGCTCGAACTGATCGCGCGGGGGCTCTCCAACAGCGAGATAGCGGCGTCGCTCGTCGTCGCCGAGCAGACGGTCAAGACGCACGTCGGCAAGGTACTCGGCAAACTGGGATTGCGCGATCGAGCGCAGGCGGTGGTCGTCGCCTACGAGGCGGGCGTCGTCACACCCGGTTGAGCCAATCGGTCGGAGCCTAGAGGCCGGAGGGAGCCGCTCCGACATGGCGTTTCACCGTATCGGCGTGCTCACGGCGGCACAATGGGGCCATGCGCGTCGGCATCCTGACCAGCGGTGGTGACTGTCCGGGCCTGAACGCCGTCATCCGCGGCGCGGTCCTCAAGGGCACCACGGTGTACGATCAGGAGTTCGTCGGATTCCTGGACGGGTGGCGCGGACTGGTCGAGGGCGACGTCATGGAACTGGACCGCCCGGCCGTGCGCGGCCTGTCCCACGAGGGCGGAACCATGCTCGGCACCAGCAGGTTCGGTCCGTATCAGGGTCCGAACGGGGGCGCGGCGCGGATCGCGGAGGTACTCGAGCGGCTCGGCATCGACGCGGTGATCGCGATCGGCGGCGAGGGGACGGCCACGGCCGCGCAGCGGCTCTACGACGACGGCATCCGCATCGTCGGTGTGCCGAAGACCATCGACAACGACCTCGACCAGACCGACTACACCTTCGGGTTCGACACCGCCGTCGAGATCGCCACCGAGGCGATCGACCGCCTGCGTACCACCGGCAACTCGCATCGCCGCTGCATGGTGCTCGAGGTGATGGGACGCGACGCCGGCTGGATCGCGTTGCACTCGGGCACGGCCGGAGGCGCGCACGCAATCCTCATCCCCGAGCACCCGGAGACGATCGAGCAGGTCTGCGCCTGGGTGTGCAGCGTCCGAGACCGCGGCCGGGCGCCGATGGTGGTGGTGGCGGAGGGCTTCCGGTTGCCGGAGATGGCCGAGGGGTATTCGACGAAGGGCCGGGACAACCTGGACCGGCCCAGGCTCGGCGGCATCTCCGAGGTGCTCGCGCCGATGATCGAGCAGCACACCGGGATCGAGACGCGCGCCACGGTGCTCGGCTACGTGCAGCGCGGCGGCGTGCCGACCGCGTTCGACCGGGTGCTGGCGACCCGGCTCGGCATGGCCGTGACCGATCTGGTCGCTCAGGGACAGTGGGGGAACATGGTGGCGCTGCACGGCACCGACATCGTCCCCGTGCACTTCGACGAGGCACTGGCGGACCACAAGAAGGTGCCGCTCGAGCGCTACCTGGAGATGCGGGTGATGTTCGGCTGACCGGTGACCGGCGGGGCCGTCGGTGCGCCCGGCCGGGTGACTAATATCGTTGCCATGACTGCCGCCATGTCCGAAGACCTGCTCGCCTATGACGAGGTTCTCGAGAAGTTCGACCCGGTCCTCGGAATGGAGGTGCACGTCGAACTCGGCACCGCCACCAAGATGTTCTGCGGCTGCCCGACCACCTTCGGCGGCGAGCCGAACACGCAGGTCTGCCCCGTCTGCCTCGGACTGCCGGGTTCTATGCCGGTGGTCAACGAGAAGGCCGTCGAGTCGGCGATCCGCATCGGGCTGGCGCTGAACTGCTCGATCACCCCGTGGGGCCGGTTCGCGCGGAAGAACTACTTCTACCCGGATCAGCCGAAGAACTACCAGATCTCCCAGTACGACGAGCCGATCGCGCAGAACGGCTACCTCGACGTCGTGCTCGACGACGGCACCACCTGGCGGGTCGAGATCGAGCGGGCACACATGGAGGAGGACACCGGCAAGTCGCTGCACGTGGGCGGCGCGACCGGTCGCATCCACGGCGCCAGCCACTCGTTGCTCGACTACAACCGGGCCGGGGTGCCGCTGGTAGAGATCGTGACCAAGCCGATCGAGGCGACCGGCGAGCGTGCGCCCGAGGTGGCGCGCGCCTATGTGACCGCGCTGCGTGACCTGCTCAAGGCGCTCGAGGTGTCCGACGTCCGGATGGACCAGGGGTCGCTGCGCTGCGACGCCAACGTCTCGCTGATGCCCAAGGGCGCGGACGAGTTCGGTACCCGCACCGAGACCAAGAACGTCAACTCGCTCAAGAGCGTCGAGGTGGCGGTTCGCTATGAGATGCGCCGGCAGGCGGCCGTGCTGGAGGCCGGCCGCGAGGTCGTACAGGAGACCCGGCACTTCCAGGAGGCGGACGGCACCACCTCGCAGGGCCGGCGCAAGGAGACCGCCGAGGACTACCGCTACTTCCCCGAGCCGGACCTCGAGCCGGTCGCGCCGAGCGCGGAGTGGGTCGAGCAGCTGCGCGGCACCCTGCCCGAGCTGCCCTGGGTGCGCCGGGCACGGATCCAGTCGGAGTGGGGCGTGTCCGATGAGGAGATGCGCGACCTGGTCAACGCAGGGGCGCTCGAATTGGTCATCGCGACCACCGAGGCCGGTGCGCCGGCGGCCGAGGCGCGGTCGTGGTGGGTCGCCTACCTGACGCAGCAGGCGAACACCCGTGAGGTCGAGCTCGCGGCACTGCCGATCACCCCGGCACAGCTGGCCCGTGTGATCGCGCTGATCGCCGAGGGCAAGCTGACCAACAAGCTGGCCCGGCAGGTCGTCGACGGTGTGCTGGCCGGTGAGGGCGAGCCGGACGAGGTCGTCGCCGCGCGGGGACTGGAGGTCGTCAACGACGACAGCGCCCTGCAGGCCGAGGTCGACAAGGCGCTGGCCGCCAACCCGGACATCGCCGAGAAGATCCGCGGCGGCAAGGTCGCAGCCGCGGGGAAGATCGTCGGCGACGTGATGAAGGCGACCCGCGGTCAGGCGGACGCCGCCCGGGTGCGGGAGCTGGTGCTCGCTGCCTGCGCATGACCGGGCTGCTCGACACGCTTGCTTTTCGGCTCCGCTGACGGGGGCGCTCCACGATAATCGGCTGCGTGCCGAGCGTTGGAGCGTCCCTGTTCTGGATCGTGCTGAGTGCTGTGGTCGCGCCACTCGTGGCGGGGCTGGTGCCGCGCAAGCTGGTACCCGAGGTGGTGCTGCTGCTGGTGGCCGGCGTGCTCATCGGCCCGCACGTCGCGAACCTGGCGGTGGTGAGCAACGAGATCGAACTGCTCAAGCAACTCGGTCTGGGCATGCTGTTCCTGCTGGCCGGCTACGAGGTGGAGACGGACGAGCTGCGCGGTCCGGGCGGACGGCGGGCGATCGTCACCTGGCTCGTCTGTCTGGCGCTGGCGTTCGGCGTGATCGGGTTGATCGGACTGACCGGGACGGTCAACGCCGAGGTGGCGGTCGCGATCGCGTTGACGTCGACGGCGTTGGGCACGCTGCTGCCGATCCTCAAAGACAACTCGATGATGGGCACCACGCTCGGGCGCGCGGTGCTCAATCACGGTGCGGTCGGCGAGCTCGGCCCGGTGATCGCGATGGCGGTCCTGCTGGGCAGCAGGGGCGCGGTCGGGTCGCTGGTCGCGTTGGTGTTGTTCGCCGTCGCCGCGGTCGTCGTTGGCGCAGTGCCGAGGGGGTTCTTGCAGCGTGAGGGGTCCCGGGTTGTGGGGATCATCCGTCGCGGCTCGGAAACCACCGCACAGACGACCGTGCGGTTGACGATGCTGCTGCTCGTCGCGTTGTTGCTGTTGGCGTCGGTGTTCGAGCTCGACGTCATTCTCGGGGCGTTCGCCGCGGGGTTCATCCTGCGCCGGCTGCTTCCCGCCGGCGACGAGAGTCTGGAGAAGAAGCTCGAGGGCTTGGCGTTCGGTTTCCTGATCCCGGTGTTCTTCACGACCGCCGGGATGGCGATCGACATCGGTGCGGTCGCCGCCAAGCCGCTCGTGCTGGTGGTCTTCTTGCTGCTGATCCTGCTGGTGCGCGGACTGCCGGTACTCATTGCGACGCGGCTGGACCGCACCGAACCCGCTCGGGCGAACGGTCGCACGTTCACCACCCGAGAGCAGTTCCAGGTGGGCCTGTACGGAGCGACCGGTCTGCCACTGATCGTGGCGGTGACCGGAGTCGCGGTCGCCGCCGGGCAGATGAGTGAGTCGAGCGCCTCGATTCTCGTTGCGGCAGGCACGGTCACGGTCCTGCTGCTGCCGTCGACGGCCACACTGCTGGAGCGGCGTCGCGACGAGGAGCCCTCGCCGGCCTGACGCCGTGCCGGAGCACACGTCATGTCCGTGCACGTCAGCCCCACACCGCGGTTCTGCGGTGCGGAGCTGACGTGTTCGGTTGTGGTGCTTGGTTTTCCGGTGCGGGTGCTTGGCCGATTCGGTTTCCCGCTCAGGCGGCGGTGCGGCCGTGGGCGGGGAGGGGTTTTCGGTCGGGGTCGCGGGAGCGTGGCGGCCGGAACCAGGGAAGCAGGTCGGGTCCGATGAATACTTCCCACTCGCTGTGGTGGATCAGTCGATGGTGGTAGCGGCAGAGCAGCACCGTGTTCGACAGGTCGGTCTCACCGCCGTCGGCCCAGTGGATGATGTGGTGGGCGTCTGTCCAGGCGGCGGGCCTACCGCAGCCGGGGAACGCGCAACACCGGTCACGGACGATCAAGGCGCGGCGTAGCGAGGCGGGAACCAACCGGTCTTTGCGGCCGAGTTTCAACGGGACGCCGTCGTCGTTGATGATGATCGGGGTGATGATGCAGTCACACGCCAACCGGCGCGTCGAGGCGCGGGAGAGCGGGCCGGTCCACATCATCTGCGGACCGAGGCCGCCGGCGGACCCGGATCCCGACCCAGGCCCGTGGCCGTTGCGACTGCCTCCGCTGCCGCTACTGTGGCCGGCGGCTTCACCCTTGCCGCCCTGGCCGGCTTCGCCGCCGCAACCGCACTCGCAGCCACCCTCCCCGTCGCCATCGCCGTCGCCGTCGCAGTGGTGGAGGTCGTTGATGTTCACCAACACCGTCAGGTGTGGTTTCTCGCCGCCCTCGACCGGTCCGGCACCGCAGTCGTGGAAGCGACGCAGCATTTCGGTGACCGCGTCCGCCCGCCGCAGCGCCGCCGGCCTCGGATCGGGTTCCCCACCCGGACCCGGCACGGGTGCGGAGAGTTTCGACAGGGCCGTCAGCAGCATCTCCCCGGTCTCCGAATCCACATCACCCCTGATGACAACGCGCCCGTT
>NZ_JAAIVF010000001.1 GCF_029589495.1 Speluncibacter jeojiensis | reverse complement strand
CTGCGCATCACCACCGCCCCCATCCCCGACCTCCGCGACACCGGCATCGACCACGACCTCGCCGACCTCATCGAACACACCATGGCCCGCGACCCGAAAGACCGCCCCGCCACCACCGAACTCGCCCACCACCTCCGCCAACTCACCCACGAACACACCGGAGCGCACACCCAGCCGTTCGACGCGGAATGCCCGGACGGCACCGATCCGCAGCAGGTGTCCATCCCGAAACTGCCGGTCCCGACCCGGCTGCCCGAGGAACTGACCAGTTTCGTCGGCCGCCGCAGCGAACTGACCGCCATCCGCAACGCGCTCGGCGCCGGCCGGCTCGTCACGCTGACCGGCATCGGCGGGGTCGGCAAGACCCGGCTGGCACTGCGGACCGCCTCGACCGCGCAGCGCAGCTTTCCCGACGGCATCTGGCTGGTCGAGTTCGCGGAGATCCACGACCCGGCCTCGGTCGTCGACGTCGTCGCGGTGACCCTGGGGATCCACGACCACTCCAGCGGACGCCAGCAGGACCGCGTGGTCACCGCACTCGCCTCACACACCGGTCTGCTGGTGCTCGACAACTGCGAGCAGGTGATCGACGCGGTCGCCGAACTGGTCAAGGACATCCTCGCCCGATGCCCGAACTTCCGCATCCTCGCCACCAGCAGAGAGGCGCTCAGCCTACGCGGTGAGACGGTGATCCCCGTCTACCCGTTGTCCACACCCGCGGACGAGGCCTCGCCGCACGGCTCCGCGAAGTCCGACGCGGTGACGCTGTTCGCCGAACGCGCCGCCGCCTCGGTGCCGTCCTTCGAACTCACCGACACCAACGGTGCCACCGTCGCGCAGATCTGCGAACGCCTCGACGGACTGCCGCTGGCCATCGAGCTGGCCGCCGCGCGGATGCGGGCCCTGTCCCCCGAACAGATCCTGCAACGTCTGACCGACCGCTTCGCGCTGCTCACCCGCGGCCGCCGCGGCGCACCGGATCGCCAGCAGACGCTGCGCTGGAGCATCGGCTGGAGCCACGACCTGTGCACACCCGACGAGCAGCAGCTGTGGGGCGAGTTGTCCCTGTTCGCAGGCGGTTTCGAACTCGATGCCGCCGAGCACGTGTGCAGTGACGCCGACGAACTCCTCGACAACCTCTCCTCGCTCGTCGACAAATCGATCGTCATCCGCGAAGAGGCCGACAACGTGGTCCGGTTCCGCATGCTCGACACCGTTCGCGTGTACGGCCGCGAGAAGATCGCGGCCACCGAAGAATTCGCCGAACTCCAAAGTCGACACCGCGACTGGTTCATGAAACTGGCGCTCGACGCCGAGACCGAATGGATCAGCCCCCACCAGCTCGAGTGGAGCGCACGACTGCACAGGGACATCACCAACCTGCGCCAGGCACTCGAGTTCAGCCTCACCCACGCCGACGGGGGCGCGCTGGTGATCGCGGCCTCGCTCCGGCCGTTCTGGATCTCCAGCGGCCTGATCAGCGTCGGACGGCGCTGGCTCGACCGCGCGCTGGACGCGCCCGGTACCCAGCCCGCGGTACAGCGGGCGAAGGCGTTCTACGCGATCTGCACCCTTGCGGCCTACCAGGGCGACCTCGCCGCGGCGAATGCCCGCGCCGAGCAGGCCCGCGCCCTCGACGCGCAGCAGGACGACCCCACCGCCCACGCCCTCGTCTCGATCGCCGCCGGCATGACCGCACTGTTCAGTGAGGATTCCGAACGCGCACTGGCCGACCTGCACGATGCCGCCGACGGCTTCGATGCACTGGGCAACCTCCGGATGCACATCGCCGCCCTGATCTACCTCGGATGGGCGTATCACCAGGACGGCCAGGCCGTCGAAGCGCTGTCCGTGCACGAGACGGCACTCGCGCTCGCGCAACCGCATGGTGAGTACGTGTATCGGACCTACACCTTGTGGTCCAGCGGGATCGATGTGTGGAAGGCCGGCGAGAGCGACCGTGCCACAAGGTTCTTGGAGGACGGCATCCGTCTGACCCGGCGAACGGACGATCCGGTCATGACGTTCATGTGCCTGCAGGCACTGTCCTGGATCTTCACGGAACGGGGCGACCTCCACCGGGCGGCGGTCCTGATGGGGGCGGCCGATGCGCTGAGCCGGCGGATCGGCAGCACTCCGGTCTTCTTTCCGAAACTCACGGCCTACCAACATGAATTCGAGGCTCGTGTTCGTGATCGACTGGGCGCGAGGCGGTTCGGCGATGCGCACAGGGAGGGTTGCGCGATGACCACGGACGAGGCCATCGCCTGCGCACTCGGTGAAACCTCGGAGCGTCCGGCACCGGCCGAGAAGAACGCCGTCACGCTCACCAAACGTGAACGACAGGTCGCCGAGCTGATCGCGGAGGGGCTGACCAACAAGGCGATCGCCGGCGAGCTGGTCATCTCCCAGCGCACCGCGGAGGGCCACGTCGACCACATCCTGACCAAGTTGGGATTCACCTCGCGCGCCCAGGTTGCCGCCTGGGTCGCGGAACAGCGCCGCGAACGCGGCCCGACGGACGAGTAGGCGATCGCCATGGACGACGGGGACCTCTGCCGAACCCGACGCGATCCGGACCTCGCGCTGATGATCGAGTTGGCCGCGGCCGGGTTCGACGACGCCGAGGAGGTCGGGCGCGGCGGCTTCGGCACCGTCTACCGGGCCGTGCAGCCCGAGCTCGACCGCCTCGTCGCGGTCAAGGTCCTCACCGCCGAGCTGGACGCGGAGAACCAGGCCCGGTTCCTGCGCGAGCAGCGCGCGATGGGCCGGATGACCGGGCACCCCAACATCGTCAGCGTGCTGGCGGTCGGCCAAACCCGCACCGGCCGTCCCTATCTCGTCATGCCGTACCACGAGCGGGGCAACCTCGAGACGCGCATCCGCGAGAACGGCCCGCTGCCGGTGCAGCAGGCACTGTCGCTGGGTGCGACGCTCGCCGACGCGCTCGCCGCCGTGCACCGGCTCGGCATCGTCCACCGGGACATCAAGCCCGCGAACGTGCTGTTCACCTCCTTCGGGGAACCGGCGTTGGCGGACTTCGGGATCGCACACATCTCCGGCGGGTTCCGCACCGCGGCCGGGACCGTCACCGGGTCACCGGCGTTCACCGCCCCCGAGGTCCTCACCGGCGATCCGCCGACACCGGCCTCCGACGTGTACGGGCTCGGCGCCACCCTGTTCTGCGCCTTGACCGGGCATGCCGCATTCGAACGGCACAGCGGCGAACAGGTGGTCGCCCAGTTCCTGCGCATCACCACCCAGCCGGCACCGGACCTGCGCGAGAACGGCATTCCCGACGCGGTGAGCGCGGTCATCGAACGCGCAATGGATCGCGACCCCACCCGCCGCCCCAGCGCGACCGAGCTGGCGGCCCAGTTGCGCGCGGTCGCCGACGGTGACACCGCAGCCCCCGACCCGCCGGGCCCCCTCGCGGCGCCGGCCGAACTCCCGGTCGAGCTCACCAGCTTCGTGGGCAGGCAGACGGAACTGACTGAGATTCACGATGCGCTCGCCACCGACCGGCTGGTGACGTTGACCGGCATCGGCGGGGTCGGCAAGACCCGCCTGGCGCTGCGGGCCGGCTCGTCCTCCCACGAGGCGTTCCCCGACGGCATCTGGCTCGTCGAGCTCGGCGAGGTGCGCGACCCGGCCACAGTGGTGGACACGGTCGCGTCGGCCCTCGGGATCCGGGACTACGCCGGCAGAACCCTGCTCGAGGTGCTCGTGGAGGTGATGTCCGAGCGCAACGGCCTGCTGGTGCTCGACAACTGTGAGCAGGTGGTCGACGCCGTCGCCGATCTGGTCGCGATCCTGCTGTCGCGTTGCCCGGACCTACGCATCCTGGCCACCAGCCGCGAGCCGCTGGGACTGGGTGAGACGGTGATCCGTGTCGCGCCGCTCACCACCCCCGCCGACGGCCGCGCGACGTCCCCGCGGGACGCCGCCCGCAGCGACGCAGTCGCCCTTTTCGTCGAGCGGGCCGCCGCGGCGGTGCCGGGATTCGCACTCTCCGAATCCAACAGCAACACGGTTGCGCAGATCTGCGCCCGCCTCGACGGGCTGCCGCTGGCGATCGAACTGGCCGCCGCGCGGATGCGCGCCCTGTCGCCCGAACAGATCCTCGACCGCCTCACTGACCGCTACCGGCTGCTCAGCCGTGGCGCGCGCGGGGTGCCGCCACGGCAGCAGACGTTGCGCTGGAGCATCGACTGGAGCTATGACCTGTGCAGCCCCGAGGAGCAGCACCTGTGGTGTCAATTGTCCTTGTTTGCAGGCAGTTTCGAGCTCGATGATGTCGAGGGTGTTTGCGCGGCAGGCGAGAGCGAGCTGCTCGATGTGCTCTCCTCGCTGGTCGACAAGTCGATCCTGCTGCGCGAGGAGACAGCCGGGACGGTCCGGTTCCGCATGCTCGACACCGTCCGCGAGTACGGCCAGGAGAAGGTCGCCGACACCGACGAGTACGCGGATCTGTGTCGGCGGCACCGTGACTGGTATCAGCGGCTCGCCTGCGACGCCGAGGCCGACTGGATCGGGCCACGGCAACTCGACTGGAGCACCCGACTACGCCAGGAGCTGCCGAACCTGCGCCAGGCCCTCGAATTCGGTCTCACCGAGGACGACGACAGCGCGCTGGTGATCACGACCGCACTGAGCCCGTTCTGGCTCGCCCGCGGCATGCTGACCGAGGGCCGGCGCTGGCTCGACCGAGCGTTGGACCGTCCGGTGGCACAGTCCGGACCGATGCGCGCCTGTGCGATCTACGCGGTCTGCATGCTCACCGCCTTCCAGGACGACCGGGCCGCGACCCGCATCCGCGCCGACCAGGCCGTCGCCATCGCCGACCGTGACGGCGATCCCGTCACCCTTGCCTGCGCCGCGATCGCCGACGGCACCGCCGCGGTCTGCAACGGCGAGTTCGACCGCGCGGTGACCGCCCTCGAAGACGCCGTCGAGCGGTTCGCCGCCCTCGGCGACATTCGCCTGCAGATCGCGGCGCTGCTGCACCTCGGATGGGCGCACCAGTTGCGGGGCGAGCGGGCGGCCGCCCTCGCCGATCACGGACGGGTGGTCGAGCTCACCGAGTCGCGCGGTGAATGCCTGTACCGGACCTACGCGCTGTGGTCGAGCGGCGTCGACGTGTGGCGCGACGGCGACCGCGGCCGGGCCACCCGTTTCCTCGAGGAGGCCCTGCGCCTGACCCGCCGGACCGACGACCCGGTCATGACCTTCACCTGTCTGCAGGCGCTGGCCTGGATCACCGCGCAACAAGGCGACCCGTGGCGCGCGGTGGTGCTGATGGCCGCCGCGGAGACGCTCAGCCGGGCTGTCGGCAGCTCACCGGTCTCTGTTGCCGACCTGCGGTCCCACCAGGTGAAGTTCGAGCAGAGCACGCACGACCAGTTGGGCCCGGAGCGATCTGCGGCCGCGCACCGCGAGGGTGCCTCGATGCGCATGGGCGACGCGATCGCCTACGCCCTCGGCGAGCAGCCGCGGAAGCCGAGCCGGGAGGACGACGACACGCCCAAACTCACCAAGCGCGAACGCCAGATCGCCGATCTCGTCGCCGACGGTTTGACGAACAAGGCCATCGCCACCCGGTTGGTCATCTCCCAACGCACTGTGGAGGGCCACGTCGAACACATTCTCGGCAAACTCGGCTTCAACTCACGCGCCCAGGTGGCAGCCTGGGTTGTCGAGCACTCGGCGGGGAGTTGACGGCGAACTTCGGGGCAATCGGTTCCGGGTTGTCGGTGATCAACCTTCTCGGCTGCGCCCCAAAGGGTCTCGGGTGAACTCGTCGAAGTAGTCGTCGTCTTCTTGTCGGTCGGGCACAGCCGTGGCCGCCGGTTCGGCGGCGAACTCGTCCATCGCCGCAAGGGCACCGCGGATCTCGGACCTGTCCGCGAACGCTTGCGTCGCGGTCCGAGCAGATTCTGCGGCCCGGTCCTGCGCGCGGCGAATGCAGTCGGCGATTGCCGACGCGAGATCGTCGGCAGTCATTCGGAGGGCCTGCGGGCTCAGCCTCAGGTCGTCGACCCGTCCGCGCGCATCGACGGTGGCCGCGACGGCGCCATTGGCCGCGTTCGCCTGCCCCCGCACCCGGGCGACCGTCTCCTGCGCCTGCTGCGCCAGACGCCGGATCTCGGCGACCTGCACCTCGAGGTCGTCGGGTTCCGCGGGATTCGTCATCGGTGTCCCCTGTCGATTGTTGCTGCGCCGTGACCTCCACCGGAGGTCGGCAGGTCCGGCGAGTACCCTGCCCCGAGGGGTTGCCGTAGACAAGCATTTTATGGGGGTGTCGTGGCGAAGTTCAGCGTATCGCCGGACGATCTGGCCGGCGCGAGCCGCGACGTACGCGAGTCGGCAGATCGTCTCGACGACCGGGTCCGCGCGCTGTCGGCGCGGGTCGAGGCACTGTTGAGTGGCGGCTGGCGCGGGCAGGCCGCGGACGCGTTCCGCAAGGACTGGCAGGAGTGGCTCGACGGTGCCCACAACGTGATCGGCGGGTTGGACACCACGTCGTCGCTGCTGGCGCACAACGGCCGAAGCTATGCGGAACGGGAGTCGGCGAACGCGCAGGAACTGGGGCGTGCCGGCGGCCCGCTGAACATCTGAGGGGGGACATGGTGGAGCCGTACTCAGTCGATCTGGACGAACTCGAGGACATCGTCGAGCAGATGAGTCGCTTCGACAGCGATGCCGAGCACCTGTGCGCGGAAGTCGATGCACTGGTGGCCAGGCTCCACGTGACGTGGACGGGTGAGGGCGCCGAAGCGCAATTAAAGGCGCACGAGCGCTGGCAGCGCGGTGCCGAGCAGATGCGTGAGGCACTCGCCGACCTGCACTCGACCGCGCGGATCGCCCACGCGAACTACACCGCGGCGGTCCGCGCGAACGTCGGGATGTGGCCGGCGTGACCACGTTGACGGTCGACCCCGCCGAGTATGCCGCCGCGGCGTCTCAACTCGCGCGCGTGGGAGTCGATGCGGCCCAAGTGGTGTCGACGTTGACCGGCGCGCTCGACGGCTCCGCCGGCATGGCCGGATCGGACCACGCGGGCACCGCCTGGGCCGACGGCTATGACCAGGCGGCGAAGGCCGCCCTGGAGGCTGCGAGCACCGCCGCCGCCGGGGCCGGCCAGGTTGCGACGCTGCTGCACGCGACCGGCCAGAACCACGCCCACGCGGATGCGGCTTCGACCATCGGTGGTGGCGACGCCACCCTGCCGGCGCCACCCGCGCCATTGCAACCCACTTCGCCCACCCTCCCTTCGGCGGCCGGCGGCATCGGGGCCGGACCGCCAGGCTGGTCCCTCGTCGCAGGCCTCGTCGGCTACGCGTGGCCCAACGGGCACCAGGACCGTCTCCACGCCGCGCAGGCGGCATGGCGCGCTGCGGCCGGGGCGATGGAACAGGTCGCCACGCCCATTGCCGCTGCCGCATCTCGCGTCGGCGCGCAGCAGAGTCCCGAGGCACCCGCTGCGGCATCGACCTGCACCCAGATCGGCACCCACATCGGCGAACTGGCCGAGGTCTTCACCCAGCTCGGCAAGTCATGCGGGGAGTACGCCGCACACCTGGACCAGGCGCACCACGAGATCATCTCGGTGCTCAGGGACCTGGTGGTCCAGACGGTCGCGATCGAGGCCGGTGGGGCGGTGCTTGCGTTCTTCACCGCCGGCCTCGACGAAATCGCCGCCCAGGCCGCCGTCGCCGCCCGTGTCGCCTCGGCGGCCGCCAAGATCCGACGGGTCATCGAGGCCCTGATCGAGGCCGCACGGGTCGTTGCCACAGCCGTCCGCGGCTACCTCGGCAAGGTCGTCGAGATCACCGCAAAGCTCAAATCGGTGATCGGGTTCGGGGTGAAGCGGGCCGAGACGATGGCGGTGAAGGGGGTAGACGAAGTGGGCGAATTGTCGGCAGCGACGAAGTGGCCGGACCTAGCCACAACCCCAACCGGGCTAAGTGCCGAGAAGCAAGACGCGATCATTGCCATGGAGAAGGGCACACGCCCCAACCCTTCAGAATACTTATCTCCTGATTACATCAATAGTCATCTTGCGAAATTCGACGATGGCGCCTCTCGATTTATGCCACAGTCGAACCTCGAAAAGTATGGCATTGCGCAGCGCGACGGAACCTCATTCGTGATGCCAAAGACCGAGGCGGACACCCTCACTAATCTGGCACGCGATAATCCTCGACTGATGGAACAGGAACTCGGACTACCTGAAGGGTTTCTCGACTCCAACAATATTGTCCGGGTCGATATACCAACGCCTGGCGACTACAATCTTCGAATCCCCTCCGGAAACGAGGCCGGGGCAAATGATCAATGGATACCCGGCGGGCTGCTACCCAACGGCGCCTCGGAGGCAGTGATTGACGGCGGACGAATAGGCACCGGAGAATACAGTGTGACGAGCCTACCCAAGTAGAAATGGAGCAGACATGAAGTTCGAGGATTCCTACTTCTCACGCGATGACCGCTACTCGCTTGGCGTTGAATCCGAATCCGGAAAGTACTACCTTTCAATCCCTGTAAGCAACGGGGTCGTCGACTACGAGGAGTACTACGAACTAACTCCCGGCGAGTATGACAAATTCTTAAAGGACGCAACCGCCGCGGCATTGTTTGCGGAGTCAACCCGTCGTCGCGAGCGTGACCGACTACTGATCCAAAAGCCTGGAACGAATCGTGGGACCCCGGTGTGAGTCCATCCGAAGCCGCTACTAACTTGGCCCGTTTCGGTAGCAGGTCGATTCGCACTGAGGCTGGAATAGTCACGTGAGTCCCGTTCACATCAATTCAAGACAGCACTATATTCCGCATGACACTCACCGATGACGGATTGGACTCGGCGACGTGGAATTTTGTCGCACGATGCGCCTCGGCGTCACACTCCCGCGATACCGAGCAGTTTGTCGCCACCCTCCGCGAGTTGGATGACCTTCCTCCCGACAACAAGGTTCTGCCGTACCTGATCTACCTGATCAGTCAGCAAATCTGGCACCTTGCGCCCGATAAGCTGACCCCGGAACATATACGCGGTATCGCGGAAGATATATATCCAGATTTCAACAATATGACATATGTCGACCTCGATGGGTTGGAGAGTCTGCTACTCGCCACATTCGGCAAGCCTGACTACCTAAACCAGGTTGTCGATGTCAGCTTCGTTGGTCTCCTGGCCATCGCTGCAGGCCTGTTGTTCACCGACGTGGACTCCGACATGGAAAGGATACGGCCGAAGCTCGTCGACTGGTGCAAGCGCGCACAGGACGCGGGCCCGAACCCGAAGTAGTACGCCGGTGTGACCTCATCCTGCCTTGCAGCAGGTTCGTCGTCGGAGGGAAAGAAATGGACACGAGCAAATGAACAACTCGCATTTTCCCGAAAGGGAAATAGTGTGGACAGACACCGGCGATGCCATGACGCCGTACCGCGCATCAGTAGATGATCACACACTCGAGATTCACATCGGAGATTTTCCAGAGGAATCACTGTACGAAATCTCCGTCGACGGTACTCCTTTCGGAAAGCTCGACAATTGGCCCGAGCTCTGGGCGAGGCCAGTAGGTAAACAAGAGGACGGCCGATGAAATGAACCCTTCAGAGGACGTCCGCATCGCAACAGAAACTGTAGACAACATGATCGCCCTACTTACTTCTCAGGGCGAACGCGGGTTTCTCACCGGCCTCCGAGGGATGTCGCGGCTTGGCCATCGAGACGGAGCGGATCCTCGACACACGCTTCAGGCGATGGCTGATCACTATTGGAGCATGATCGGCGGTGCAGGGTCCTTGGCGGACATTGTGCTAAGCGGATCCAACTTCGCTGAACGACGCGCGCTCAATTCTTCTCTATCCTCATACAAAAAGACGCTCGCACAGATTCTTCCCGCAAGGTCGAGGATCGACCGCGACAGCTCACAACCGTAGCCGTCCGACTTCGGCACCCGCCGCCACCGCCAACCTTGGTGTTACCGTCGGTACAGAGGGAGCTACCCATGCTCCTCGGCACGTGATTCTCCGGGAGGTCACGGATGGCACCGCAGTATGACGCCGTCATCGTCGGCGCGGGCTTCGGCGGGATGGGCGCCGCCATCGAACTCGGGCGCCTGGGCATCGACGACTTCGCCATCCTCGAGCGCGAGGACGACCTCGGCGGCACCTGGCACGTCAACCGCTATCCCGGCCTCGCCGTCGACATCGCCTCGGTCACCTACTCCTACTCGTTCGAGCCCAACCCGTACTGGTCGCGGCTCTTCGCCCCCGGCGCGGAGCTCAAGCGCTACGCCGACCACGTCGCCGCCAAGTACGACCTGCGCCGGCACATGCGTTTCGGCACGGTGGTCGAGGGCGCCCGCTGGGACGAGGACCAGCAGCACTGGGTCATCTCCATCGCCGGAACCGAACCGGTGACCGCCCGCTACCTCCTCACCGCGACCGGATTCCTCTCCCAACCGCACATCCCCGACATCCCCGGCATCGACACCTTCGCCGGCAAGATCGTCCACACGACCGCGTGGGACGACGCCTACGACCTGGCCGGCAAGCGTGCAGCCATCATCGGCACCGGCGCGACCGCGGTGCAACTGATCCCTCGGGTCGCCCGGCGGGTCGCCGAACTGACCGTCTACCAGCGCACCCCGATCTGGGTGGTACCGAAGGTCGACGTCACCATCCCGACCGCGGTGCAACGCATTTTCGCGCGGATGCCGTTGACGCAGAAGGCCGCCCGACTGACCAGCACCAGCCTGCTGGAGTTGATGATGGTGAGCGCCGTGCTGCACTATCGTCAGGCCCGGTTCCTCAACAAGGGCGCGGAGTTGCTGGCGCGTGCGCACATGCGGGCGCAGATCCCCGACCGAGAACTACGGAAGCGCCTGACCCCGCACTACAGCTTCGGCTGCAAGCGACCGACCTTCTCCAACAACTACTTCCCCACTTTCACCCGCTCCCACGTGCACCTGGAAACCGCCTCGATCGAGCGGGTCGAGCCCGAGGCCATAGTCACCGCCGACGGCCACCGCACCCAGGTCGACACGCTGATCCTCGCCACCGGATTCAATCTCTGGGACGTGAACTTCCCGGCCATCGAGGTGATCGGACGAGAGGGACGCAACCTCGGAAAGTGGTGGCGTGAGAACCGATTCCAGGCGTACGAAGGCGTCTCGGTGCCGCACTTCCCGAACTTCCTGACCCTGGCGAGCCCGTACTCGTACAGCGGACTGTCCTACTTCACCACCATCGAGTCTCAGATGCGCCACATAGGGCGGCTCTTCCGGGAACTGCAGCGCCGCGGCGCGAGCACCTTCGAGGTCACCGAACGCGCCAACGCCGAATTCCTCGACCGGATGACCCGGCGGCTCGGCGACTCCGTGTTCTATCTGGGCAGCTGCGAGGGATCCCGGAGTTACTACTTCAACCAGCACGGCGAGGCCGCGATCCTGCGGCCGACGTCGACCGTCAACGCGTTCCGCGAGGCCGGAAGCTTTCCTTTGGAGGACTACATGATCGGCGGCCAGTCCGCGTAACGTCACCCACCATGACCGAACCCGATTTCCTGCGCACCACCCGGGCCGGCTACGACGCCGCCCCCGCCGAATTCGCGGAGTTCTTCGGCGATCTCGAGTCCTCGCCGCTTGACCGCGCGATTCTCGCGGCCTTCGCCGAGTTCGTGCGAGCCGACGGCGACGGGCCGGTCGTCGACGCCGGCTGCGGCGCCGGCCGGGTGACCGCACACCTCAGCGGCCTCGGCCTGCAGGTGTCCGGGACTGACCTGTCGCCGGAGATGATCGGCCTCGCCCGTCGCACCCATCCTGGCCTGCATTTCGACGTCGGCTCCATGACCGAGCTGGACCTGCCCGACAATCAGCTGGCCGGGATCGTCGCGTGGTACTCGATCATCCACATCGCGCCGGAGCACCTGGATGCGGCGTTCGCCGAGTTCGCGCGGGTGCTCGCGCCCGGCGGGCGGCTGTTGCTGGCGTTCCAGGTGGGCGACGACCCGCGGCACCTGACCGAGGCCTTCGGCCGGTCGGTGTCGCTGACCTTTCATCGCCTGCGTCCCGACCGCATCTCCGAGCAGTTGCGCGCGGTCGGGATCGGCATCACCGCGCAGATGGTCCGCGAACCCGACCACCCCGGCGCGGCGCAGGTTCCGCAGGCTTTCGTGCTGGCGCAGAAGCGGCCGGCCTGACCGCCTCACACCACCAGCAGCCGCACCGTCTCCGCCACGCACGCCGGCTTGTCCTGGCCCTCGATCTCGATGACGTTGCGAACGATCACCTGCGCACCCTTCGAGGTGCGCTCGACCGAGACGATCTCGGCACCCACCCGGATCCGGGACCCCACGGTCACCGGTTGCGGGAAGCGGAGCTTGTTGGCGCCGTAGTTGATCGCCATCTTCACGCCTTCCACGCGCAGCACCTCCGCGCCGAGCTTCGGCAGCAGCGACAGCGTCAGATAGCCGTGCGCGATGGTCGTCCCGTACGGACCGTCGGCGGCACGCTCGGGGTCGACGTGGATCCACTGGTGATCGTCCGTCGCGTCGGCGAACCCGTCGATTCGCTCCTGCGTGATCTCCAACCACTCACTGTGGCCCAGCTGTTCCCCGACCGCGGCCTCGATCTCGTCGATTCCCTTGAACACACGCATGTCTCGTCCTTTCCTAGATGCCGCCACGCGAGACCAGTTGCGCCGCGATGACGTTGCGTTGGATCTCGTTGGTGCCCTCGCCGACGATCATCAGCGGGGCGTCGCGGAAGTAGCGCTCCACGTCGTACTCGGTCGAGTAGCCGTAGCCGCCGTGGATCCGCACCGCGTCGAGCGCGATCTCCATCGCTGCCTCGGAGGCGAACAGTTTCGCCATCCCTGCCTCCATGTCGCACCGCTCGCCGCGGTCGTACTTCTCGGCCGCGTAGCGGGTCAGTTGCCTGGCCGCGGTCAGCTTGGTTGCCATGTCCGCCAGATGGTTTCCGACCGCCTGGTGCTGCCAGATCGGCTTGCCGAAGCTCTCGCGCTGCTGCGCGTAGGCCAGCGAATCCTCCAGCGCCGCCGTCGCGACCCCGAGCGCACGGCTCGCCACCTGGATCCGGCCGGTCTCGAGGCCCTTCATCATCTGCGCGAACCCCCTGCCCGGCTCGTCGCCGAGGATCGCGGTCGCCGGCGCGCGATATCCGTCGAAGCTCAGCTCGCAGCTCTCGACCCCCTTGTAGCCGAGCTTGGGCAGGTCCCGCGAGACGGTCAGTCCGGGGCCGTGCTCGGCCAGCAGGATCGAGATCCCCCGGTGGCGCGGTGTCGCGTCCGGATCGGTCTTGCACAGCAGCGCGATCAGCCCGGACCGGCGCGCGTTGGAGATCCACGTCTTCGCCCCCGTCACGACCAACTCGTCGCCGTCGCGGCGGGCCACCGTCGACAGCGCCTGCAGGTCGGAGCCGCCGCCGGGTTCGGTCAGCGCCATCGTGGCCCGCAGGTCGCCGGTGGCCATCGGCGGCAGGTACCGCCGCTGCTGCTCCTCGGTGCCGAAGACGGTGAGCAGCTTCGCGACCACCGTGTGGCCGCCCATCGCGCCCGCGAGCGACATCCACCCACGCGCGAGCTCCTCGGTCACGCGCACGTAGCACGGCATCGAAACCGGTGTGCCGCCGAACTCCTCGGGCACCGCCAGGCCGAAGATGCCGATGCTCTTCATCTGCTCGATCCAGCGCTCGGGGTACTCATTCGCGTGCTCGACCCGCTGCACAGCGGGTTTGACCTCCCGGTCGACGAACTCGCGCACGGTCCGGACCAGCAGCAACTCTTCGTCGTTCAGTTCCGGCATCTCACCCCTCGCTCTCGGTCGGCCGACGCGCCGCGGTCGACGCCGTCATCGTCAGGCAACACCGGCCGCGCTGCATCGCCTGCACCGACACCTCGTCCGCGTCCACAGGGGTGACGTGGAAGGTGACCGGATCGCCGCAGTAGGCCGGCGCGACCAGCCGATAGTCGACGGCGACGGCCGGATGGCCGAGGGTGCGCCGTGCCGCCTCCAGACCGCCGAGGGCGAGCAGCGGTCCGTGTACGAGCAGATGCGGGTGCCCCTCCACGGCGGTCGTGAAGGGGAAGTCGTAGTGGATCCGGTGCGCGTTGTAGGTCAGCGCGCTGAACTGGAACAGCATCCGCTCATCCGGGTGATACGTCAGTACCGGCTCGCCGAGGTCCGCGTCGGCGGTGGGCCGCGGCGCTGTGTACGTCGGCCGCCGCGACACGTCCTGCGGCAGCCGATAGACGATGTCCCGCTCGTCGGTGACGCGTAGCTCCCCGTCCACGGTGAACCGGTGGCGTTCGGTGACCAGGAGCAGCCAGCCCGACCGGCCGTGGCGGATGGTGACCGATTCGACCGTGCTGGTCCGCCGCACGGTCTCGCCGAGGCGCAGTGGCGCGGTCACCGCCACCCGGCCGCCGCCGAACATGCGGCGGCGGTTCGCCAGGTCGGGCACCAGGTCGTCACGCAGCGGATGCCCGTCGGCTCCGAGGTCGGACGGCCTGTGCGCCGCACGCAGATACACCTCGTGCCACAGCGGCGGCAGCGCATCGGCCGGTGCCGGCGCGTCGAGCACCGCGGCCAGTGCCCGCGTCGGCCAGGCACCGAAGAGGTCCTCGTCGACCTGGGGGCCCGGTCGCCAGTGGTCGACGACATCGCGGAAGGCCTCGGGTGGTTCCGCCGTCGCGGCGGGCTCGGTCACATGAGCCTCCCGCCGGTGATCTCCAGGACCGTGCCGGTCATATAGCTCGACAGGTCACTCGCCAGGAACAGCACCACCTTGGCGACCTCGTCCGGCTCGCCGGCCCGGCCCATCGGGATCTCGGACATCTTCTGATCCCAGATACGTTGCGGCATGGCCTCGGTCATCGCGGTTCGGATCAGGCCGGGTTGCACCGCGTTGACCCGGACCCCGGTGTGGGCCACCTCCTTGGCCGCGGCCTTGGTCAGCCCGACGATGCCCGCCTTCGCGGCGGAGTAGTTGGTCTGGCCGACGAAGCCGACCTTGCCGGAGATCGAGGACAGGTTGACGACCGCCCCGGAGCCGCGCTCGCGCATGCGACCGGCGGCGGCGCGGGTACCGTTCCAGGTTCCCTTGAGGTGCACGGAGATCACGTCGTCGAAGTCCTGCTCGGACATCTTGCGCATGGTCGAATCGCGGGTCATACCGGCGTTGTTGACCATCACGTCGACCGGGCCGAACTCGCGCTCGGCGAGGTCGAGCATCGCCTCCACCTGTGCGAGGTCGCGCACGTCGCAGACCGCGTACCGCGCCACCGAGGGGCCCCCCAGTTCGCCGACCGCACTCTTCGCGGTCTGCTCGTTGATGTCGCCGATCACCACACGCGCTCCCTCGGCGATCAGCCGCTGCGCGATCGCGAACCCGATGCCCTGCGCTCCCCCGGTGACCACCGCGGTCTGTCCGTCCAGCAATGCCATGTGCCTGTGTCCCTTCACTGTTCACATACCGTCAGGTGTCCGCCGGGTTCACTCGACAACCGCGGCCTCGCGCAACTCGCCTATCCGGCCGTCGGTCATACCCAGCTCGGCGAGGATCGCATCAGTGTGCGCGCCCAGCGCCGGAACCGGATCCATCCTGGCCTCGACGTCGTCGAACGTGATGGGCGGCAACACCGCCCGCACCGGACCGGCCTCGGTGTCGACCGTGCGCCAGCGGTCCCGCTGGGACAGCTGCGGGTGCGCGACCATGCCGTCCAGGTCGTTGAGCTGTGCGGCCGCGACACCGGCGGCGGCGAGCCGCTCGCCCAGGTCGACGGTGGTGAACCGCCGGGTCTGCTCCGCGACCTCCGCGTCGACCTCGGCGCGGTGCTGTACCCGCAGGATGTTGGTGGCGAAGCGGTCGTCGTCCGCGAGGTCTGGCCGGCCGAACACGTCCGCGGCGAGTGTGCGCCAGCCGCGGTCGTTCTGGATGCCGATGAGCATCTCACCGTCCGCGGTCGGATACGCGTCGTACGGGGCGATCGCCGTGTGGCTCACCCCCATGCGCGGCACCGGCTTTCCCGTGTACATCGCCATGTACATCGGGTGCCCCAGCCATTCGACGAGCGAATCGAACATCGAGATCTGCACGTGCGCACCCTTTCCGGTGCGCTCGCGCCGGAACAGTGCGCCGAGCACCCCGGAGAACGTGTACAGGCCGGCGGCGATGTCCGCGCTGGGCACGCCTGTCTTCGCGGGGGCCTCGGGCGTGCCGGTGATCGAGATCAACCCGGACTCCGCCTGCACCAGCATGTCGTAGGCCTTGCGGTCGCGGAACGGTCCGGCGGTGCCGTAGCCGGACAGGTCCACCACGATCAGGTCCTCGCGGTCCCGGCGCAACTCGGCTGCGCCGAAGCCGAGGCGGTCGGCGGCGCCGGGCGCGAGGTTCTGCACGAACACGTCCGCCCGGTCGATCAGTGAGCGCACGATCTCCTTGCCCTGCAAAGACTTGAGGTCGACGGCGATGGACTCCTTCGACCGGCCCAGCCACACGAAGTGCGACGCGAGCCCGTGCACGGCCGTGTCGTAGTCGCGGGCGAAGTCGCCGCGGCCGGGGCGCTCGATCTTGATCACCCGCGCGCCGAGGTCGGCCAGGTGACGGGTGGCCAGCGGCGCCGCCACGGCCTGTTCCATGCTCACCACCGTCACGCCCGCCAGCGGCAGCGCGCCGTCGTCGGTCACGGCCGGATCACCGGGCGGCGCGCTGCGCCGAGCGGACCAACCCGCCGCCGACGATGAGCCGCTGGATCTCGCTGGTGCCCTCGTACAGGCGCAGCAACCTCACGTCGCGGTAGATCCGTTCGACCGCCACCCCACGCATGTAGCCGGTCCCGCCGTGCACCTGGACCGCGAGGTCCGCGACCCGCCCGGCCATCTCCGTGCAGAACAGCTTGGCCGCGGACGGCCCGATGCGTCGATCCTCGCCGCTGACATGGCGGGCGGCGACGTCCCGGACCATGGAGCGGCCCGCCATCACGCCGGCCTGCATGTCCGCGAGCATGGCCTGCACCAGCTGGAACTCACCGATCGGTGTGCCGCCTTGCTCGGTCACCGCGGCAAACGCGACCGACTCGTCCAGGGCCCGTTGCGCGCTGCCGACCGCGAGCGCGGCGATGTGCACCCGGCCTCGGGCCAGCGAGGTCATCGCCGCGCGATAGCCGTCCTCCTCGCTGCCGCCGACCAGCGCCGAGGCCGACACCTCGACCCCGCTGAAGCCGACCTCCGACGTCCAGGCCCCCTCCTGCCCCATCTTGCGGTCCTTCGGCCCGACGGTGACCCCAGGCGTGTCCGCCGGGACCAGGAACACCGCGATGCCGGTGTCCCGCCCGGACGCCGGCCGGGTGCGCGCGAACACCACGAACAGGTTCGCCAGCGGTGCGTTCGTGATGAAGCGCTTGCCGCCGTCGATCACCCAGCGGTCACCGGTGCGCACGGCGCGGGTCCTCAGTCCCGCCGGGTTCGATCCGGCCTCCGGTTCGGTCAGCGCGAACGAGGCGACCACCTCACCGGAGGCGATCTTCTCGAGCCAGCGCTCCCTCTGCTCGTCGGTGCCGAATCCGACCAGCACCTGCCCGGCGATGCCGTTGTTGGTGCCGAACATCGACCGCAAGGCCAGCGAGGTGTAGCCGAGTTCCATCGCCATCTCGACGTCCTGGGTCAGGTCCAGGCCCAGGCCGCCCCACCGCTGCGGAATGGCGTAGCCGAACAGCCCCATGTCCGCGGCCTTGCGCCGCAAATCGTCCGGGACGGCGTCACCGTCGGCGATCTCCTGCTCGCGGGGGACGACTTCCTTGCGCACGAAGTCCCTGGTCTGACCGAGGATGTCCCGGAAGTCCTCCGCGCCCACTTCAGGAGTTGTCATGGCGACGATCATTCAGCCGTCTGTGTTCGGGTGCAACAGGATCGGTGCCAGCAGTGTGCGCGCGGCGGCGTGCAGCGCGGCCGGATCGTCGAGATCGAGCACCGGGCGCGGCGACGCGAGGTAGCCCAGCACGAGGTGGATGAGCATGTCGGCCTGCAGGTCCGCGTCCGCCGCGGGCAAGCGCCAGTCGACCTGGTAGGCCCGCAGGTGCGCGGCGACGAAGCCGTGCGCCAGTTCCAGCGGTGATGGACTGCCGGTGCCGAGCGAGGCGACGAACTCGGCCACGCGGGCCGGTTCCGCCCCGCGGAGCAGGACGTGGTCGCGCCAGGCGATGCAGGCCACGAAGGTCTCGGCCACCTGCTCGGCGGGATCGATGGTGGTCTCGTAACGAAGCGCCGTCTCCTCGAGGAATCGGCGCATGTCCCGGACCAGCGCGAGTTCGAACACGCGGTCCTTGCCGCCGTACCGACGGAACAGGGTGGCCCGGCTGACGCCCGACTCCGCCGCGATCTCCTCCATTGTGGCGTCGCGCGGGCCCCGCCGGGCCAGCACCGCGAGCGCCGCGTCGAAGACCACGTCGTCGGACGTATCGGCAACGGAGTCGTCGGCGGCGCGGACCGCCCGGCCGGTCACCGTGCGACCTAGCGCACTTCTCCACAGACTCGACAACGGCGCGCCCGAACGAGGCATGCGCCCATCTTGACACGTGAGACTTAAACGCGGTTAATGGTCTCATCTCGACTGTTCGGCTCGGCAGCATGGCTCGGACGACGGAACGCGAAGGGTGATCCGCATGGGCGCGCGCAATCGCTACCACTGGAAGCGCACGATCGACGCGTTGGACGCTCAGACGCAGTGCCAGGAGATCGTACGGATCCTCCACTTCCACGAATTCCCTTGGGACATGTTCCAGTCCGGTGCGCTCGCGCAGTTCCGCACCTTCGCGGTGCCGACCATCGGGGAGCTGCTCGCGGAGACCGCCGAGTACACCGAGCACACCCAGAAGCGGGTCGACGACACCGCGCTGATCCTGGGCACCTTCATCGAGCACGACCTCGACAGCGAGGTCGGCCGCCAGGCGTTCCGCCGCCTCAACCACATGCACGGGGCGTACGAGATCTCCAACGACGACATGCTCTACACGCTCGCGACCCTGGTGGTCGGGCCGATCCGCTGGGTGCAGCGCTACGGGTGGCGGCGGGTGAGCGACCACGAGATCACCGCGATGGTCAACCACATGCACAACGTCGGGCGCCGGATGGGCATCAAGGACGTCCCGACCACCTACGGTGCGTTCGAGCGCTTCTACGACGACTTCGAGGCCACGCACTTCGCGTACTCGGCCGGCGGGGCCGCGGTCGCCGACGCGACCCTCGACCTGATGACGACCTATCCACCGAACGATCGGCTGCCGGCGCGGCTCGCCAAGCGACTGGCCCGGGCGGTCATGGACCGGCGACTGGCCGACGCGCTTCACTACCGGCGCCCGACCGCACTCGAGTGCGCACTGGTCGACGGTGCCCTACGGCTGCGCGGCCGGGTGGTCCGGTTCCTGCCACCGCGCACCCGGCCGCTGCGCACCTCGGAACTGCCGTACATCCGCACGTATCCGGACGGCTACCGGGTCGACGAGCTCGGCACCTTCCCCCGCAGCTGCCCGGTCCGGCACGTCGGCGACGCCTCGGCGTAGGCGATACGGCCCGGCCGCGGCCGGTTGATCTACCCATTGCTGTTGTGCAGACAGCCGGTACCCCTCACCCTGGAACACGCACGCACCAGCAGCCCAGGGAGGCTCGTCATGCAGAAGATCGTCCCCAATCTGTGGTTCGCGGGCGATGCCGCCGAGGCGGGCGAGTTCTATGCGGCCGCGCTGCCGGAGACGACGTCGCGGGTCGCCGCCAGCTACCCGGACGACGGCCTGCCCGACTTCCAGCGGCAACTGGCGGGTCTCCCGCTGGTCGTCGAGGTCGAGGTGGGTGGCCACACGCTGTCGCTTATCAATGCGGGGTCGGAGTTCCGGCCCAACGGGGCGATGTCGTTCACGCTGAACTTCGACCCGTCCCGGGACTCCGAGGCCCGGGCGCGGCTGGATGCGACCTGGGAACATCTGGTCGGCGGCGGCGAGGTCCGGATGCCGTTGGGCGAGTATCCGTTCAGCCCCCGTTACGGGTGGGTCGAGGACCGGTTCGGGGTCAACTGGCAGTTGTTCGAGCCGAATCCCGACGGCGATTCGCGTCCGTTCCTGATGCCGTCGCTGCTCTTCTGCGGAGCGGCGCAGAACCGCGCCGGCGAGGCGATCGAGCACTACACGTCGCTGCTGCCGGACTCCCGGGTCGGCATGCAGGCTCCGTACGGCGCCCAGTCCGGCCCGGCCACCCCGGAGGCCCTGATGTATTCCGACTTCACGCTGGCCGGGCAGTGGTTCGTCGCGATGGATTCCGGTGTCGAGCAGGACTTCTCGTTCACCCCCGGAAACTCTCTGCAGGTGAGCTGCGTCGATCAGGACGAGCTGGATCGGCTGTGGGAGGCGCTGTCGACGGTTCCGGAGGCCGAGCAATGCGGCTGGTGTGTCGACCGGTTCGGGCTCAGCTGGCAGGTGGTTCCGCAGGCGATGGACGAACTGCTGATCACCCCGGCCGCGTATCAGGCGATGCTCGGCATGAAGAAGATCGTCATCGCCGACCTGCGTGCGGCCCGATAGCTGCCGATCAGCAAGCGCAGCACGACCGTCACAATCCTGTCCACCAGCACATTTCGCGAAGTAGCCACAGCACCAGCAGACCAGTGCGGATGGACCACATGGGAATCTGTGAAATGGCACAGCAGCCCGCCGCTGCCGGGGATCGGACACGCCGTACGCCGGTGTCGGGGTGGTAAGACTGAACCATCCAGGCGCGGCACGGCCGGCGTCCGAATCCGATTCCTCCACGCAGCAAAGGTTTCTCGCATGCCGATCATCAGGAGAGCGCTCGTGATCGCGGCCGGGCTCGCAGCGGCGGTGCTGTTGACCCCGTCCGCCGCGAACGCCGCCACCGGACAGACCCCCGGCACCTACGCCGGCTGGTCGGTCCCCGCGAACCCGACGTCGGTGACGATCCCGATGACGCTGCAGGTGGATCCCGGCAAGTACAACGCCTTCTGGTCCAACCAGTTCTCGTTCGCCGGGGTCGCCAAGGTCGGCGGCTACTTCGGGCTGCAGACCCACGCCAACGGCGGCGGCATGTTCCTCGCGTCGATCTGGAACGGTGTCTCCGGCGTCGCCGGCTCTCCCGGCAGCTACTGCCAGCGGTTCAACGAGGGCGGCACCGGGGAGACCTGCCGCGCGAACATCCGCCCGATCGCCGGACACCTCTACAACCTCCACATCGACCGCGACCGAGCCGGCACCGCGTGGACGTTCACCGTGCAGGACGCCACCGCGGGAACCTCCACCACCCTCGGCACGATCACACTGCCCGGCGTCGCCACCCTCGCGAAGGGCTCGTTCATCTCCTGGACCGAGTACTTCGACTGGAACAACCCGAAGACCGTCTGCTCGGACGCCAAGTACTCGAAGATGCTGTTCGGCATCCCCGCGTCGAACACCGGAGCCGGCAAGTACACCGGCGGCTGGAAGTCGAAGACCTGCCAGGACATGTCCCGGGTGACGCTCGGCCCGACCGGCGCGACCGAGGAGAACGGGCCGCTGCCGATGTCGCTGCCGATCCCGTTCGCCGGCAGTTCGGGATCGGCGTAGGCGTGATCCCCGGGGCGCAGCCGACCCTGCTTCCTCGAGCTCGGCGATGATCACTGGTTGTCGAAATCAGCTGCGGGCGACGGTGCCGTCACGCAATTCTTCCGGACCGAACGGCCCCACCGCACCGACGCCGCCGGGCCGCAGTATCAGCGGGCGGGAGTTGCGGGTCGGAGCGTCGCACCCTGACCCGAGCCGACCTGAGGCCCGAACCTCAGGGCCCGACCAGGGCCCGCAGGTCGACGATCCGCCAGACGATCATGGCGACGGCCAGCAGGCCTACCGCGGCGATGACGGCCCATCCGGTGGCGACGACCGTCTTGGCAGTCGGCTGGTGGACGCCGACGAACTGCAGCACCTTCGGCGCGAAGAGCAGACCGGCGGTCGCGATGGTGCCGGCCGCCAGCCCGCCGAGGTGGCCGAGCCACGAGATCCCCGGCAACGTCACGCTGATGATCACGTTGATGACGATGATCGCGAGGATGGCGGTCGGGCTGCGGCGCAGCCGCAGCAGGATGATCAGCACACAGCCGAAGATGCCGAAGATGGCACCGGAAGCGCCGGCGGTCACCGCGTTGAGCGGCCCGAACATGACGGTCGCGGACCCGCCGATCAGTGAGACGGCGTACACGGCGGCGTAGCGCGCCTTGCCGAGCACCAGCTCACAGTCGCGGCCGACGATGTAGAGCGCATACATGTTGACCAGCAGGTGCAGCGGGCCGTAGTGCAGGAACCCGCTGCCGATCAGCCGCCAGTAGTCGCCGAGCACGACCGCCGGCGGATACAGCGCGAGGTCGATGAACAGCTTGCTGTGCTGGTTGTTCAGCAGGCTGCCCGCCTGCGCTGCGGTCGCCAGGAAGATCGCGGTGTTGACCGCGATCAGCAGATAGGTGATGACCGGGCGCGGCGGTGTGTGGGTGCCGGCGGTGGGCATCGGCGCGCCGCTGACGGTCCGGGCGGTGGCATGGCTGCGCTGGTCGGTGGCGATACAGTCGACACAGTGGAAGCCGACCGACGCCTCGCGCAGGCATTCCGGGCAGGCCGGGCGCCCGCAGCGCGCACAGGACAGGCCGGTGGGTCGGTCCGGATGTCGGTAGCACCCCGGCTGGGGCGGCTGACCACCGGGCGGCTGCCCGCCGCCCCAGCCAGGATGCGTCACGTCAGCCCTGCTCGACGGTGATGTTGTTGATGACGACGGCGTCCGTCGGGCGATCGGCGCGGTCGGTCGCGGTGGTCGCGATCGCGTCGACGACCTTGCGGGACTCGGGGTCGAGCACCTCGCCGAAGATGGTGTGCTTGCGGTTCAGGTGCGGCGTCTGGCCGACCGTGATGAAGAACTGCGAGCCGTTGGTGCCCGGGCCCGCGTTCGCCATGGCCAGCAGGTAGCCGCGGTTGAACTGCAGCTCGGGGTGGAACTCGTCCTCGAACTGGTAGCCCGGGCCGCCGCGGCCGGTGCCGGTCGGGTCGCCGCCCTGGATCATGAACCCGTCGATGACGCGGTGGAAGACCGCGCCGTCGTAGAACGGGCCCGAGTCGCCACCCTGGGCGTTCTTGGTGCCGTACTCCTTGCTGCCGTCGGCCAGGCCGACGAAGTTCGCGACGGTCTTCGGCGCGTGGTTGCCGAACAGCGCGATCTTGATGTCGCCACGATTGGTGTGCAGCGTTGCGGTTGCTGTCTGGATAGGTGAAGTCACGACCTCCATCGTGCCATCACCGGCGGCCCCGAGTGCCGTTTGTCCCGTGCGCGCAGACGCCCGAGCCCTCCGCGGGTGTCGGTGACCCCGCGTACACCCTTCACCGGGGAACCCTCCGGCGATACGATGGCCGCGACGGACCGAGCGTCCCTTCCGCCGTTTCCGCGGCATCTGCGCAATCGAACAATCCTCCCCAGATGGGCGAAGGTGGAACGACATGTCGAAAGTCGTCAGTATCAAGGCGAATCACCGGTGGCTTCGCAGCCGGAACGTCGCACTGGTCACCGGGTTGTCCGGCGTCGTCGGCGCGGGCGTGTTCGCGCGCACGCACCGCGACGGGCTGGACGCCCTCGCCAACCATCCCGACATCCACTGCGACCCGCAGACCTGACCGCACCGGGTGGACAGCAGACGATGCGCAGCCGCCGCAGCGGCGCTGCTCGCGATGGTGGCGGTCGGTGGCTGCGTCGATGCCGGTTCCGTCCCATCGGCTGATCACTCGGCGAGCGTGCGGCTGACGTCGTCGGAGGTCGGCCCGCAATGGATCCTCTCCGCGGGGGCGGTGCCGAAGTTGGTGCAGGCCGGGCTGCCGCGTGCGCAACTCGAGCAGGAATTCGACCGGCCGACCACCCTGCTGCTCGCGCGCCGCGTGTGGCGTAACAAGTATCTGCCGCAGAGCTCGACGGCGTTCAGTTTCCCGAGCGCCGATGCGCTGGTGGCCGCCCTCGACACCGGGCAGGTCCCCGACTCGACGCGCTGGCTGCTGCTGGACCTGGAGAGGTGGACCCGCACTCCCCAGGCGGAGCAGCAGGACCCCATCGGCGCGCTGCGCCGGGCCGTCGCCGCCGCACACGCCCACGGCAAGCAGGTGCTCTTCACACCCGGCGTGGACCTGATGGGAACGCTGCGCCCGGGGCTGTCGGGTGTCGCACGGTACGGCGCGTTCATCGAATCGGTAGTGTCCCCCGGCGCCGCGGTGGCCGATGCCTTCGAGGTCCAGTCGCAGAGCACCGAGGCGACCGGCGCGGCCACCACCTTCGTCGGCGCGGCCGTCGCCGCCGCGCGGTCGGCGCATCCCGGCGCCCCGGTGCTGGCCGGACTGAGCACCAACCCGAACGGGCGCCGCGTCCAGCCCGGCGATCTGGTGGCGGTCTACCGCGCGGCCCGGTCGGCCGGCGCCACCGGATTCTGGCTCAACGTCCCCAACGGCGGTACGGCGTGTCCGAACTGCGGGGCGGCCCAGCCGCAGGTCGCCGTGGCGTTCCTGCAGGCGATCACCAACGGGTGACCGCGGATTCCTCCTGGTCGCGCATCGGTCCCGCGGACCAGCTCATGGACCTCCTCGCGGTGAGGCCCTACGACCGTGTCGCCGACCGTGCGCCCCGCATTGCGGGTGTCCCGCAATGCGGGGCCCGCTGTGGCACGAGACCGGTAAATCGCCTGCCGCGGAGGGGTCAGATCGAGCAGGGGGCCATCGCGGTCGCGGCGAGCGAACACACGCTGTCGTTGCTGAGCTTCCAGCTGCCGTCGACCCATGTCCAGGTCAACGGCTGACGACGGTCGCCGAACCCGATCAGCGAGGTCTTCAGCTGCACGGTCAGGGTGTCGCCGTCGACCTTCACCGGCCCCTCCAGCGCCCACTTGTACACCGGCCCTGCGGCAGTCAGTGCCGCACCCACGGCGTTCACGGTCGGCATCGCGGCGCCGCCCGCCTGCAACTCCGCGGACTTCGCGGCGGCGGAGGCGCCCGGGTTCAGCAGCACCTGCAGCTTGCCGGTCAGGTCCTGCACCGACGGGGTGGTCCGCTTCTGCTCGACAGGCTCGGGCTCGGGCTCGGGCTCGGGCTCGGCGGCCGGTGCCGGCTGATGCTGCGCCGCCACCGGGGCGGCCGCGACGGGCGCTGCGGCGGACGGAGTTTCCGCGGGTGCCGGTGCCGCGGGTGCCTTGTCGCCGTCGGGCTTCGGATCAGCAGGCTTCGAATCCGCCTTGGGATCGGCCGGCTTGGCATCGGCAGTCCCCGGCACCGCGGCGGACTGCTGCACGAGGCCGCTCGGCAGCGCCGTGACGACGGTCTGCCGGGTGGAGTCGCGCTGGTCCAGCAGCATCATCCCGACGACCCCGACGGTGACGATGATCGCCGACACCACGGCGGAGACCCCTGCCGCGACCGCGATGGTGACGACCGAACTCCTCGATCCGCGGTCTTGCTCCGTGTCCATCCCGTGCTCGCCTTTCCTCGCTCACCGATCAGGTGAGGCTACACATAGTGAGGTGAGGGTAACCTACCTTCAACTTTCGGATCGAGGGAGGACTTCCACCGTGCACAGCAGAATCATCGGCGGCCGCAGCATCCGCCGTCTCGTCGTCGCGTTGACCACCGGTGCGCTCGCGCTGACCGTGGCGGCGTGCGGCAGCGACGACACCGCCCCGGCCGCCGGCCCGGCCGTCACCATCGAGCACACCCTGGGCAGCACGACGATCACCGGTGTGCCGCAACGCATCGTCACCCTGGGCAGCCAATGGCTCGACGCGACCGAGTCGCTCGGCGTCACCCCGGTCGGCTACATCGACAACGTGGCGTTGACCACCGGCGGCACGCCCGCCCCGTGGGAGCCTGCCGCGCTGGCGGATTCGAAGCAGATCGACGCCAAGGGCGACATCGTCGAGCAGGTCGCCGCGCTGCGCCCGGACCTGATCCTGGCGCCGGGATTCGCCACCGACCGGCAGACCTACGACCAGCTGAGCAAGCTGGCCCCGACCATCCCCAACCTCGGCACCGAACAGGTCGAGCCGTGGGACGAGGAGGTCGAGATCATGGGCCGGATCCTGCACCGGGAGGACCGCGCCAAGCAGGTCGTCGCCGACGTCAACGGCGAGATCGACGCACTCGCACAGCAGAATCCGGGCCTGAAGGGCAAGACGTTCGTCACGTCGTTCCTCGCCTCGCCGACCCAGCTGATGGTCCTCGCCGACCCGAAGGACGGCGCCAGCGCGCTGTTCGAGCGTCTCGGCATGCAGCTGCCGGCGCATCTGGTCGCCGAGGTCGGATCGGCGGGACGCACCGCGCTCTCGCCCGAGCGGCTCGGGGACCTGGACTCGGACCTGCTGGTGATCACCTCACCCGCGAACCTCACGGACTCGATCGCGCAGCTGCCCGGCTACGACGAGCTCCCGGCGGTCCGCAAGGGTGCGGTCGCCAAGGTCGACCTGGCCACCGGCACCGGCATCAATGTGCCGACGCCGCTGTCGATCCCGTACGTGCTCGACAAGCTGACCCCGGCACTGGTCAACGCGGCGAAGTGACCGTCACGGCTGTGGCGTCAGCGGGTTGCCCGGCGCGATCTGTCCGCAGTTCGCCGGGGCCGGACGGCCCGCGAAGCGGTCACTGAGCCACAGCCACGCCGCCGGCAGCCAGGCGGCCATCGCGGATGAATGGCTGAGCAGGTCGTACTGCGCGTACTGGATGTGCGGGTCGCCGGTGGCACAGTACCGGCGGGCGAGCTCACGGACGTCACCGGCGATCATCACCCCGTCGCCGGGCCCGATACCGGGCTTGTCGTTCGGCGTCCCCTCCACGGCCCCGTCGGCACCCTGACCGATGAACATCGGAACGGTCGGGGTCGGTGCGAGCCCCAGATCGATCTTGCGGACGGCCTCCATCAGTGGTGGGACGTCGGCGGGGTCGGCATACTGCGGCTTGGCCATCTGCTGCCAGGTCAGTCCGGGGTAGTGCCCCATCACCTCGGTGATCGACGCCGTCTGCATCTTCGAGAGGATCTGCTTGCCGTAGTCACTGAGGTAGGGCGCGAAGTCGATGCCGTAGGAGCGCGCGACGCCGGTGATCGCCATCGCCGCGACACCGGACCACATCCGGCTCCCGTTGACGTAGCTGAGGTTGTGGACCGGGTTGACCAGCAGGCCGCCCTCCGCCGCACCGACGAGTTCGCGGTCGACGTCCGGCGCATATCCGGCAGCGAGCGCGGCGGCCCAGGCGGTGGCGATCGCCCCACCCGAGTAGCCGAACAGCCCCACCCTGGTGCGTGAGTTCAGGCCGACGGCCGGGGATCGCGTCGCGGCGCGGACGGAATCGAGGGTGGCCATCCCGTATTCGGGACCGGCCGCGAAATCCGCGTTACGGCCCTCGGTGTCCGCGACGATGACCGTGTAGCCCTGCGCGAGCATGCCGACGATGAAGCGGCTTTCGATGGTGTTGACCGTGCCCTTGCCGGAGGGCTGGCCGGCGATGTCCCGGGAGGGACCGTCTGCGGGGTTGAGCGAATCGTAGAACGACTGGTAGGCAACGGCTCTGGTCGGATCGACCCCGCCGGGCGGCTTGAGTACCGAGGTGACGTTCGTCGTCGGCGCACCCTGTGCGTCGGTCGTCCGGTACAGCAACTGCACCGTCGTGATCGGTACCGGCAGACCGGTGACGTGGTACGGGAAGGTCCTCGATGCGAGCACCGTCCCGGGGTCGACCGAGGACAGCGCGGCACTTCCGGAGTAGTCGTAGAAGGACGCCTGTTGCGCAGAGGCGGCCGGCGCGAGTCCGGTGTAGCAGGCTGCGGTCATGGTCAGCGCCGCCGCGGCGGCCGACGCATGCCTGGTCCATCGGGGTGTGCGCACGGTTCCGCCTCTCCACAGGCCAACGCGACAGCGCGTTAGTTCGCGAGCGAAAGTACTCTTGCTCACGGGACCGGGCAAGCGTCCGGGGCGTTCACCGGGGTCCAACCCGTGACAGCAAAACCAGCGCCCGCTCCCAGTCCGCGATCAGCGCGTCCACGTCGGCAGCCGCGAGCACGTCCGCACTCCACTGCCAGGTGCTGCGCAGCTCCGGACCGTCCGCGCCGGACACCACCGCGACCCCCACCGCCAGCTCGCGCGGGGTGGGCGTCGCGGGATCCGCCGCCGACGCCACCGCAGCGGCAATCCGCTCGTTGGCCACCAATGACCAAGGGCTCCCGTCGAATTCGCCGCGATCGAGCCGTCCCAGGTAGTTGAACTCGATCTGCGGACGCGCCCCCGGCTCGAGCCCGCACAGCAGCCCGTGGTCCGCACCGCCGTTCGGTACCGCCGCCATCTCGGCGACCACGGTACGCAGCACGGCCTCGAGCTCCTCGGGATCGCCGCGGCCCAGGTCGACCGCCGCGCATCCGGCCGCGAGCCGCACCGGATACACATCGGTGAACCACCCCACGGTGCGGCTGGTGTCGACGTCCGGGTCCGGCATCAGCTGGTCGTACCTGCCGTGACCCTCGAGCGCGATCAGCGCGCCCACGGTCTCGTCCTCACCGCGCCGACGCCGGTGCGCCGCAACCGCCGAGGCCAATGCGGCCAGCAGGATCTCCCGCACCGCGGTGCCCCGACCGGACAGGTCGAGCAACGGGCCGACGATCGCGGCGGGAGTCCGTGATGCGGTCGACCGCACGGCCACCTGCCGGTCTCGTGACGGGTCGAGCCGTCGCACACCGAGTTCCGGGTCCGCGGCCGAGGTGACCCGCTGCCAGTACCCACGCTGGCCCTGCACCGCCGGATCCTCCACCCGCCGCGCAGCCATCTCGCACCAGTCGCGGTATCCGGTCGTCTCCGGGGTGATCTCGGGCTCGCGACCGTCGCGCAGCGCCGACCACGCCTGCGCCAGGTCGCCTGCCAGCACCTGCCAGGACACCGCGTCGATCGCGAGGCGGTGCACGCACGCCAGCAGCAGCCCCGGTTCCCCGCCACCGGGACGCAGCCACACCGCCTGCAGCACCGCACCGCGTTCCGCGTCGAGCCGGCCCAGTGCCCGCTCGGCGCACGCGCCGACCGCCGCCGCCAGGCCGTCCTGCACGTCCTCGACGCTCAGCGCCGTCTCGATCGAAACACCTTCTGCGCCAAATGTTTCCAGGACAGCATGATCGTCCAGTCGACGCGCCCGCATCCGCAGTGCCGGATGCGCCGCGACCACGGCGTGCCACAGCGCGCGCAGCGCCGGCTCGTCGATGCCCGCAGGCAGGGTCAGCAACTGGACCTGCCCGTTGCGGCGCAGCGGCCCGGCCGCGAGCAGTCGACGCACCGCCGGCAGCGGCGTCACCGGACCGTCCTCCTGGGTGGCACCGGTCGGCCGAGTCGCGGCCTCGTCCACCGCAGCAGCGAGGTCGCGCACGCTCGGGTGCGCCAGGATCATCCGCGGCGTCACCGCGACCCCGGCGGCCCGCGCCCTGTTGACCAGCGCGATCGTGGCGATGCTGTCGACGCCCAGGTCGAAGAAGTCGGTGTCGGCGCCGATGCGGTCGTCGCCCAGCAACTCCGCGATCACGATCAGCAGGGTCCGCTCGGTGGCGGTGGCCGGCGCGAGTGCCGCTGTATCGGCCGCCGGGTGGTGCTCGCGATCGAGAAGCGCCCGTGTGTCCAGTTTGCCGTTCGGTGTGAGCGGCAGGTCGTCGACGAGCGTGATGCGCGACGGGATCATGTAGCCGGGCAGGCGGTCCGCGAGCGCCGCGCGCAACCGCGGCACCGTGGGTTCCGCACCGCCGCGGGATGCGTCGGTGTCGCGAACGACGAAGCCCGACAGGCTCGCCCCCGTCGGGCGCCGTGCGACGACGACCGCCGCCCGCGCCACGCCCGGCACCGCCGTCAGGGCCGACTCGACCTCGCCGAGTTCGATGCGGTGGCCGCGGATCTTGACCTGATCGTCGGCGCGGCCGAGGTACTCGAGCACCCCGGACACGGTGCGGCGCACGACGTCCCCGGTGCGGTAGAGCCGGGTCCCGCCCGGCCCGGCGACGAACCGCGCCGCGGTCAGCCCCGGCCGCCCCGCATACCCGCGGGCCACCTGCGGACCGCCCAGATACAGCTCGCCCGACGCGCCGCGCGGCACGGGCCGCAACCGACGGTCCAGCACGCGCGCGGTCATGCCCGCGACCGGTCCGCCGACGTTGGGCCGCGGCGCGTCCGCGAACGCGGCGACCAGCGCGTCGACCGTGGTCTCGGTGGGGCCGTAGAAGTTGAACACCGCGGTGCCGGGAAGCGCGCGCAGCCGTGACCACGCCTGGGTGCCGACCGCCTCGCCACCGAGCCCGAGCACCGCCAGCGGGCAGCGCGGACCGTCCGGACCGTCGGTCACCAGCCCGGCCTCGGCCAGTTGACCGAACATCGACGGCGACGTCTCGATCATGTCGACGCCCCGCTCGACGATGCCGCGCACCAACAGATCCGCGTCGGTCATCTCGGTCGTCGAGAACAGTTCCACCGCATGGCCGTCGAGCAGCGCGAGCAGCGGCTGCCAGGAGGCGTCGAACGACATCGACCAGGCGTGCCCGACCCGCAGTGGGCGGCCCAACCGCGCCGCCGCGGGCGCATACACCCGGTGGCGGTGGTCGGCGAGCAGCGCGGCGATGCCCCGGTGGGTGGCGACGACGCCCTTGGGCTCCCCGGTCGATCCGGAGGTAAAGATGATGTACAGCGACCGGTCGGGATGGATTGCCGCGTCGATGTTCTCGTCTCGCGGGTCCACCGTGGCGATGTCGACGACGGTCGGCACCTCGGCGACGGTGTCGCTGTGCGCGGCGTCGGTGACCGCGTGCCGGGCCTCGGCGCGGGTCAGGATCGTCGCGATTCGCTCGGGCGGCAGGTCGACCGCAAGCGGCACCGCGGTGCCGCCGGCCTTCGCGACCGCCAGCAGCGCGACGACGAAGTCGATGCCGCGGGGCAGCGCGATCGCGACGCGGTCCTCGGCACCGACACCGCGGCCCCGCAGCGCGGCGGCCAACCCGTTGGCGGCGGCGTTCAGCTCGCGGTAGGACAGTGCGCGTCGGCCGGCGCGGATCGCCGGCGCCTCGGGCACGCGGGCCGCGTGGTATTCGAGGAGTCCCGGAACCGTCTGCGCCACCACAGATTCCGGAGTCCGCATGGGAATCTGGTCGCCAGGTAGCAGCACGTCCAGGCGGTCGGGGCCCGCGGCGGCCAGTTCCGGCAGTTGCCGCAGCACACGCAGCAACCGTTGGCCGACCTCGCGCGGGTCCAGGTGCGGCAGCAGGTCGGCCCGGTGCTCGATCACCAGGCCCAGCGCCTCGCCGTCGAGATACGGGACGACGGTGAGCGGGTAGTCGGTGAGACTGTCCATGTCGACCGGCGTGAACCGGACGCCGTCGGGCGTGGTCACCGGCTCGGCGACGCTGCCGCGCGGCGCATTCTGGAACACCAGCAGCGTGTCGAACAGCGTCGGGATGCCGGCCGCCCGTTGGATGCTCGGCAGGTCCAGGTGACCGTGACCGCGTAGGCGGGCCGACTCACGCTGCAGCCGCGTGCAGTGCTCGAGGACCGTCTGCTCGGCGGCCAGGTCGACGCGGACCGGGATGGTGTTGATGAACAGCCCGATCATCGACTCCACGCCGGGCAGCTCGTCGGGTCGGCCGGAGACGGTGGCGCCGAAGACGACGTCGGCGCGGCCGGTCAGCCGGGAGAGCAGGACCGCCCAGGCGAACTGCGCGGCGGTGTTGGCCGTCAGACCATTCGCCCGCAGCCAGGCCAGCAGCGGCGCGGCCTCGCGGACGCTCAATCGCAGTTCGTGCGCGGCGGGCAGCACGTCGTCGCGCCGGACGCCTCCCTCGGCGAGCAGCGTCGGGCCCTCGAGCCCGGCGAGCTGGTCGCGCCACACCGCGAGCGAGGCGTCCCGGTCCCGCCCGGCGAGCCAGGCGATGTAGTCGCGGTACAGGCGCGGCGCGGGCAGCGTGTCGAGCGTGCCGCCGCACAGGTACGCGGCGACCAGCTCCCGCACGAAGATCGGCACCGACCAGCCGTCCATCACGACGTGGTGAACGGTGAGGATCAGCCGCCACCACCCGTCCGCGGTGCGCGCCAAGACGATCCGCAGCAACGGCCCGCTACCGAGGTCGAACGGCCGGCGCCGCTCCGCCTCCGCCAGCGCCGCCAGCTCCTCCGGCGCGGCGTCGACCTCCCGCCACGGCACGTCGACCGTGCCGGGCACGATCTGCACGGGACGGGGCAGGTCCTTGTCCCAGAACGACACCCGCAGGTTGGGGTGTCGTCGCAGCACCGCGTCGACGCTGCGGCGCAGCAGCGGCACGTCCAGCGGCCCGTCGATGTCGGCGAGGAACTGGATCGTGTACGGGTCCACCGCGCCGTCCGAGAGCCGGGCGAGGGTGAACAGCCCCTCCTGCAGCGGACTGAGCGCCAGCACGTCCTCGATCTCGGCAGGGGCCTGCTGTGTCTGCGTCACCTGTTGCTCCAGGAGGCTCGAAGTGCCGCCAACGCGTCGGTGTCGAGACCGGAGGCGCTCATCGGGGCACTGGGTGGTTCCGGCTGCGCGGTATCCGCCACAGCCGCGGTTTCTTCCGCGGCGCGATCGCACGCCGCGGCGAGTTCGGCCACGGTCGGGTTCTCGAAGATCAGCTGCGGGCTGATGGTCAGCCCCTCGGCGCGGGCACGGCCGGCCAGCTGGATCGAGAGGATGCTGTCGCCGCCGAGCGCGAAGAACCCGTCACCGCGACCGACCTCTCCGGCCGGCGCCAGCAGGTCCCGCAGCAGTGCGGCCAGGATGCGTTCGGTGTCGGTGCGCGGCGGTTCGGCGGCACCGCCGGTGCGCACCCGCGGCTCGGGCAGGGCCAGCCGGTCCAGCTTCCCGGAGCCGGTCAGCGGCATGGTCCCGAGCACGGTCAGCGACGACGGCACCATGTAGCCGGGCAGCGTGCGCGACAGATGCGCGCGGACCGCATCGACGGGATCGGCCCCGGCCGCCTCGTCGACGCCCGTATCGAGCACCACATAGCCGGCCAGGCTGCTCGCGCCGCCCAGTTCCCAGGTGCGCGCGGCGGCGGCCGTGACGCCCGGTGCACCGCGCAACGCGGCCTCGACCTCGGCGAGTTCGATGCGGAAGCCTCGCACCTTCACCTGGTGATCGGTGCGGCCCGCGAACTCCAGGTCGCCGCCGTCGTTCCACCGGCCCCGGTCGCCGGTGCGGTACAGCCGCTCCCCCGGCGTCGCGGGATACGGGTTGGCGACGAACCGCGCGCCGGTCACCCCGGACTGGGCCCAATAGCCGCGTGCCAGTTGATCACCCGCTACGTACACCTCGCCGACCATGCCCCGCGGCACCGGGCGCAGCCGCTCGTCGAGCAGCAGGATCTGCACTCCCGGCACCGGCCGACCGACCTTGATGCGATCGTCGATCACGCCGCGCACGATCGACCCGGCCGTCTCGGTCGCACCGTATCCGTTGACGACCTCCCCGCCGGGGGCGACGCGGCGCAGCCCGGACAGCAACGACCCGGTCAACGGCTCGCCGCTGCACACCCACCGCGGCACCGAGGCAACCGCGTCCGGCGCTGACTCGACGAGCGCGGTCACCGCGCTCGACACCGCGGTCACCTGGCCGATCGGGTGCGACCGGATCAGCCCGGCGAGCGCCTCGAGGTCCCGGGCCTGCGCGTCGTCCGCGACCACCAGGGTGGCCCCCGCGGCCAGGCCCGCCAGCAGTTCCAGCCCGCCGTCGAGGAAGCTCAGCGAGCCCTGCGCCAGCCGGGTGTCGGTGTCCCGGCCCGCTGCGTCCACGGCCCGGACCGGGAACAGTTCCGGCTGCCAGGCCAGGCGGCCCGCCATCGCACCGTGCGTGCCGAGCACGCCCTTGGGCACCCCGGTGGAGCCGGAGGTGTAAAGGAAGTAGGCCGCGTTGTCCGGGTGCACCTTGGCGGGCGCCGCCGGCGCGACCTGCTCCAGATCGACCGTGTCCAACAGCAGGGGTGCCGCGCCGGCCGGCAGCGACCCGGCCGCCGCCGACGTGGTGACCACGCACACCGGTCCGGCGCGGTCGATCATCTGCGCGAGTCGCTGCGCCGGGTAGCGCAGGTCCAGCGGCAGGAAGGCCGCGCCGGACCGCATGGTCGCCACGAACGCGACCACCATGTCGATCGACCGGGGCACGGCGAGCGCGACCACGGTCTCCGGACCGGCGCCGTGCCCGCGCAGCACCGCCGCCAGCCGGTCGGCACGGTCGTACAGCTGCCCATAGGTCAGTTCGGAGTCGTTGCAGCGCAGCGCAGCCCGGTTCGGGTCGGTGACAACCCGGGAGGTCTCGAGCAGCTCGACAACCGTGCGCGGCGCGGTCGCCGTGGTGTCCCGGCTGCGGCTGAGTTCCCCGAGTACCTGCCGCCGCTCGTCGTCGCCGAGCAGGTCCAGCGAGCCGATCGTGCGGTCGGGTTCGGTCGCGAACGCGGCCAGCACCCGCAGCAGCCGCGTCGCCATCGCCTCGATCGTTGCTCGGTCGTACAGGTCGGTGCGGAAGTTGATCCCGCCCTGCCAGGTGCCGGAGGCCACGGCGCAGAAATCGAAGGTGAGGTCGAACTTGGCGGTGTCGAAGCGCGGCTCGATCGCGGTCAGCCGGGTCTGCTCGTCGCCGCCGAAGGCGCCGGACAGCTCGCCGGCCTCCCGCACCTGCACGAGCACCTGGAACACCGGGTGCCGCGAGAGCGAACGGTCCGGTCGCAACGCGTCGACGAGACGCTCGAACGGCAGGTCCTGGTGCGCGTAGGCCCCCAGCGCCGCGTCGCGTGCGCGGGTGACCGCCACCGTCGGGGTCGGGTCGCCGGACAGGTCGTTGCGCACCACCACGGTGTTGACGAAGAACCCGATCAGTGATGCGAGGCCGTGTTCGGTGCGGCCGGCGATCGGGGTGCCGAGCGGCACGTCGTCGCCGGCGCCGAGTCGCGCCAGTAACGTCGCGACCGCGGTCTGCAGGACCATGAAATCGCTGGCGCCACAGCTCCTCCCCATCGCCGTGAGGCTGTCACGGATCGCCCGCGGAACCGTGAACTCGACGGTGTCGCCGCGTGCGGAGGCGACCGCCGGGCGGGGCCGGTCGCGCAGCACGGCAGTGTCGTCGGGCAGCCCGGCGAGCGTGTCGCGCCAGTACGCGATCTGCTCCGCGCCGACGGTGTCCGGCTCGGGGTCGGCGCCCGGTTCCCGGTCCAGGCCCAGCAGTTCGCGCTGCCACAGCGCATAGTCCGCGTACTGGACCTGCGGCGGCTCCCACTGCGGCGGCGTGCCGGTTCGGCGGGCACGGTAGGCGGCGGTCAGGTCGCCGAGCAGCACCGGCGCCGACCACTCGTCGCCGGCGATGTGGTGCAGCAGCAGCGAGAGCACGTGCCGGTCCGGGCCGAGCTGCAGCAGCGTCACCCGCAGCGGCAGGTCGCGGTCCAGTTCGAAGGTGTGGTCGCCGAGCCGTTTGAGCTCGGCGTCCAGATCGGTCTCGACGACGTCGTGCACCGGGATCGGCACCGGCGCCGGCGCACTGATCTGCTGGCGCGGGGTGCCGTCGCGGTCCGGGTAGGTGGTGCGCAGGATCTCGTGCCGCGCCACCACGTCGCCGACCGCGGCGGTGAGTGCGGCGACGTCGAGCGGTCCGTCGATCCGGGCGGCGAACGGGATGTTGTAGGTCGGGTTCGCGCCCTCCATCCGGTACAGGAACCATTGGCGCAGTTGGGCGTACGACAGCGGAAGCTCGTCCGGGCGATCCGCCCGCACCAGCGGTGGGCGGGTGGCCGCGTCGGGGAACGCCGACCGCTTGACCTCGATCAGCGCGGCCAGCCCGGCCACCGTGGGCGCGTCGAACGCCTCGCGGACGGTCACCTCCACGCCGAAGTCGGCGCGCAGCCGCGCCACCAGCCGGGTGGCCAGCAGCGAATGCCCACCGAGGTCGAAGAACGACTCGTCGACGCCCACCCGCTCGCGGCCGAGACTGTCCGCGAAGATCGCGCACAGTGCGATCTCGACAGGTCCTTGCGGATCGCGGGAGTCGCCGGCGGCGACCGGTTGCGGCGTCGGCAGCGCCCGCCGGTCCAGCTTGCCGTTGGGGGTCAGCGGGATCGCGTCGACCGTCGCGTAGGCGGTGGGCACCATGTGCGCCGGCAACCGGCCGGCCACGTGGGACCGCAACTGCTCGAACGGGATCGGCGCGCCGACCGGCACCACGTACGCGGCCAGCGACCGGCCCAGCTCCGGGCTCTCGTGCACGGCGACCGCGGACTGCGCAACGCCCGGGTGGCTTGCCACCGCGGCCTGCACCTCGCCGAGCTCGATCCGGAAGCCGCGGATCTTAACCTGCTCGTCGGCGCGACCGACGAACTCGATCTGCCCCTCGGAGTTCCAGCGGGCCAGGTCGCCGGTGCGGTACAGCCTCCCGCCCCGTACGAACGGGTCGGCGACGAACCGCTCGGCGGTCAACGCGCGGCGACCCAGGTAGCCGCGCGCGAGTTGACTTCCGCCGATGTAGATCTCGCCGATGACGCCGGTCGGAGCCAACTGCAGCGACGCATCCAGCAGGTACACCTCGGTGTTCGCCTTCGGCGAGCCGATCGGTGCGACGCGGGTTCCCTGCGGTCCCTCGACCGGATACCGGGTGGCGGCCAGGGTCGCCTCGGTGGGTCCGTAGAAGTTGTGCAGTTGGGCGTCGAAGGTGCGGTGGAACGCATCGGCCAGCTCGCCGGGCAGCGCCTCCCCTCCGATCGGGATGCGGCGCAGGCTCGTCCACTCCTCGATGCCGGGCAGTTGCAGCAGCAGGCCCAGCAGCGAGGGCACGAAGTGCATCGTGGTGACGGCCTCGTCGCGCAGCAGCGCGGTCAGGTAGCCGATGTCCTGCAGGCCGTCCGGTCGCGGGATCACCAGTCGGCCGCCGGTAACCAGGGCCCCGAAGATCTCGCCGACCGACACGTCGAAGCTGGTCGAGGCGACCTGCAGCAGCACATCGTCCGGCCCCGGCGCGTACTCCTCGTCGAGCCAGGTGAGGTGCTCGACGATGGCCCGGTGGCTCACCGGCACACCCTTGGGCCTTCCGGTGGACCCGGAGGTGTAGATGACGTAGGCGATGTTGTCGGGGCGCAGCGGTGCGGTCCGGTCGGCGTCGGTGGGTGCGGTGTCCGGGAACCCGGCCGCCGCCGACTCCGCGTCGTCCGGTCCCAGCTGCAGCGCCGGTGCCGCGTCGGCGAGCATGTACTCGATGCGGTCCGCGGGATAGTCGGGGTCGATCGGCAGGTACGCGGCGCCGGCCTTGAGGGTCGCGACGGCGGCGACCACCATCTCGGGTGAGCGCGGGTAGGCCAGCGCGACGAGATCCTCCGGTCCGATTCCCTGCGCGATCAGCCGGCGCGCGAGTCGGTTGGCGCGGGTGTCGAGCTGGGCGTAGGTGATCCGCTCCGTGTCGGCGACCAGTGCCACCGCGTCGGGAGTGGCCGCGGCCTGTCGCTCGACCAGTTCGACCAGCGTGGTCGCGGTGCCGCCGGACAGCCGCGGACCGGTGGACAGCTCCAGCGCTGCCACCCGGTCCTCGCCGAGCAGATCGAGCGCCGCGATCGCCGAATCAGGCGCGGCCAGAGCCGATTCGAGGAAGGTGGCGAGGTGCCGCGACCAGTTGGCCGCGACCGCATCGTCGATCACCTCCACCTGGTGCTCGAATTCCAGCGTCGCGCCGTCGGCCCCGCCGAATTCGACCATCACCCCGACCGGCACCTGCGCCACCGCGCTGCGCAGATCCGCACGGGCGCAGCCGATCCCCGGCGGGCAGAAGCCGGCGCCGTCTGCCGAACGCGCGCCGAAGCTCAGCCGGATCAGCGACTCGATTCCCGCGCCGCGTTCCGGCCCCACCTGCTGCACCAGCCGGTCGATGCCCAACTGCTGGTGCGCGAACGCCCCCAGACACATCTCGCGGGTACGGTGCAGCAGCTCCCGGAACGTGTCCCGCGGCCGCACCCGCGCCCGCAGCACCACGGTGTTGCCGAAGTAGCCGAGCGCGCCCTCGGCTTCGCCGCGCCGGTTCACCACCGGGGTCGCGACGAGGAAGTCGTCGGCCCCGGTGTACCGGTGCGCGACCGCATCGAACGCCGCCAGCAGCACCATGAACGGGGTGGCGCCCTCGGCGCGGGCCAGCGCCCGCACCCGATCCAGCAGGTCGGCGCGAAGGGGGCGTTCGAGGTGCCGCGCCGCGGTGGACGCCGTGCGTGCGCCCGCGGGCTCCCCGGGCAGCTCGATCGGCTCGGGCAGTCCGGCGAGGGTGCCGCGCCAGTAGTCCAGGTCGGCGCCCTCGGCGGCGCCGGTGCCGGTGTCGCGTCCGGCGAGCACCTCGACGTCGAGCAGGTGCACCGCGCCGGCGCGTGCGGTCTCGAGGTCGGCCGCGGTGTCGAAGCCGGCTGCGGTGTCGGCCAGGTAGGCGCGGGTGAGGTCGCCGAAGAACACGCCCCAGCAGTCGTCGTCCCAGGCGACGTGGTGCACGACGAGAACCAGCACATGCTCGTCGGGACCGGTCCGGGCCAGCACCGCCCGCAGCGGGTGGTCCCGCTCGAGCCGGTAGGGCCGCGCGAACGCCGCACGGGCGAGTTCCCGCAGGCGCGGCGCGGGGTCCGCGCCGTCGACCAGATCGTGAAAGGCCCAGTCGGGCGCGGTGTCCCCGTCGACCCGCTGGCAGGGCGCGCCGGCGTCGTCCTGGTGATAGGTGGTGCGCAGGATGTCGTGCCGGGCGATCACATGGGCCAGCGCGCGGTGCAGCCGCTCGACGTCCAGCGGGCCGGTCAGGGTGTAGGCCGTACAGACGTTCAACGTGGTGTCGTCGGGGCTCAGGTGCTGCAGGAACCACATCCGCTGCTGGGCGGGCGCGAGCGGGTGACGGACGCCGAGGTCACGCGGACCGGACGCCGTGGGTTCCGGGGCCGAGCCCAGCCTGCTCTGCGCGATCCGACGCTGCAGCAGCGCGGCTCGCCGGTCGGCGAGCGCGGCACTGCGCTGGGTTGTCGGTCGGTGTTCTCCGATGGTCACCTGTGGAGACCTTTCCCCGGGCATCCCGGTTGCCGCTCGCGTCGGATCGGCAGGCCCGTTTTGGTAGCCTACCCTTACTTAGATTTCGTGAGCCTAGCCTAACCAGTTGGGTGCTCGGTGGACACCGGCACGGAATGACGCCGACGTCGCACACAGAGGGGACCGAAACCCGGTATGCCCGAGATGGATTCACACAAGCTGCTCCCGCGGCACCGGACCGAGGGACTGCCTCCGGAGGTGCTGGCGGCGCCGGCCCCGCCGGTCCCGCAACTGCCCGACCCCTTCCGTGTCCGCGTGGTCGACCCGGACGGCGACGACCCCGCACTGGTCGCCACCTGGATGAACCGACCGCATCTGGCCGCCACCTGGGAACGCGCCTGGCCCACCGAACAGTGGCACGCGCACCTGCGCGCCCAGCTGGCCACCGAATATTCGCGACCGCTGATCGCCGCCTACGACGGCGTCGACGTGGCATACGTCGAGGTCTACCGCCCTGCTCAGGACATCGTCGGTGCCGTCTACCAGGCATGGCCGAACGACCTCGGCGTGCACGTCGCGGTCGGCGACCCGCAGATGACCGGGCGCGGGCTGGTGTCGCGGGCGATGAACAACGTGGTCCGGTCGCTGTTCTTCGCCGAACCGGACTGCCACCGCATCATGTACGACCCCGACCACCGCAACCGGCCGGTCCGCGCGCTGCTCGAATCCGCCGGTGCCGTCGGTCTCGGGCTGCACGACGTGCCCGGCCGGCGGATCGCGCTGTACGCCACCGTGCGCAGCGCGGAGCACATGCCCCGGCTCCGGTCGGCGGCTACCGCGGAGCCGGCACTTCCTCGTCCAGACCGGTGAGCGCGGCCGGGAGCGGGCCGCGGTGCACGACGCCGAGGCGCTGGGTCGCGCGGGTCAACGCCACGTAGAGTTCCGCGGCACCCCGGGGCCCGTCGCCGAGGATCCGTTCCGGTTCCACCACGAGCACCGCATCGAACTCCAGGCCCTTCGTCTCCGACGCCGGTACCGTGCCGGGCACGCCGGGCGGTCCGATGACGATGCTGGTGCCCTCCCGGCCGGACTCGTCGCGGGTGAACTGTTCGATGGCCGTGGCGATCTCGTCATCGGTGACGCGGCGTGACCAGGGCCGGATCCCGCACGCACGCACCGACTCCGGTGGCGGCACGGTCGGCGCGAACTCGGCGAGCACCGCAGCGGCCACGGCCATGATCTCCGCGGGCGTGCGGTAGTTCACCGACAGCGATCGGTACAGCCACCGCCCCGGCACGTACGGCTCGAACATCGCGCCCCAGTCGCGCGCCCCGGCCGCCGAACGGCGCTGCGCGAGGTCGCCGACGACGGTGAACGACCGGCTCGGGCAGCGCCGCATCAGTGCCCGCCAATCCATCTCCGACAACTCCTGCGCCTCGTCGACGACGACGTGCGCGTACGTCCAATTCCGGTCGGCTACAGCGCGTTCGGCCAACTCACGGGTGTCTCGCTCGACGAAGTGGTCCGCGAGTTCCTCGGCGTAGAGAAGATCGGTGGCGAAAAGGTGGTCCTCGTCGTCCATGTGGTCGGCGCGAGCGACCAGCGTGTCGAGAACCTCTGCGGCATAGACAGCCTGGGCGCGTTGTTCCCGCTCGGCCGCGCGGGCGGCACGGGCCTCCGCCTCCGTGTCGCGGCCCAGCAGGTCGACGAGCTCATCGAGCAACGGTACGTCCGACACCGTCCAGGCATCGCCCTCGGCGCGCCACAGTGCGGGGTCCGCACCGGCCGCGCCCAGCCTGTCATGGGATCGATAGAGCTGTGCCAGCAGTGTTTCCGGGGTCAGCACCGGCCAGAGCTCGTCGAGCGCTGCGGTGTAGTCGGCGTTGTCCGCGAGTTCGGCAGTCAGATCCGAACGCATCTGCTCCCAAGCCTGACGGTCGTCCCTGGTCAGCCATCCCCTGCCGATCCTCCCGATGGCGCGTTCGGTGAGCGCGTAGGTGAGGACCTCGCCGAACACCCTGCGCGCCTCGTTGTGCGGTAGCCCGCTCGCCCGCGCCTCTTCCCGGGCCCACTGCGCGGTCTCGGTGTCGATCCGTCCCGTGACATCGGCGAGCTCGATCGCGATGGGCTGCTCCGGCAACCGCTGACGGTCGGCGACCGCGGCGGCGAGCAGGTCGAGGATCTTCAGCGAACCCTTCAGTCGCGCGACCTCGGGGGTGTCCTCCACGGTCGTGGTCACGCCGGGTAGCAGGTCACCGGTGGTCGTGAACACCACGTCGGATTCGCCGAGCGACGGCAGCACCCGGTCGATGTGATGCAGGAACGCAGGATTGGGCCCGACCACCAGGACCCCGTGGCTCTGCATCCGCTCGCGCTGCGTGTACAGCAGGTAGGCGACGCGGTGCAGCGCGACCACGGTCTTCCCGGTTCCCGGACCGCCCTCGATCACGAGCACCCCGGGATGTTCGAGCCGGATGACCGCGTCCTGCTCGGCCTGGATGGTCGCGACGATGTCGCGCATCCCCTCGCCGCGCGGCGCGTTCACCGCCGCCAGCAGTGCCGTGTCCCCGCGACCTGCACGCTCGTCGTCGTCGGGCCGGCCGAGGGTCTCGTCGGTGAAGCGGAGCACCTCCCGTCCGCGGGTGTGGAACTGCCGGCGCCGGTGCATCCCCTCGGGTTTCGCCCCGGTCGCGACGTAGAAGGCCCGGGCGGCCGGGGCACGCCAATCCATCAGCAGCGGGACGTAGTCGTCGTCTTCGTCGAAGATCCCGATCCGCCCGACATAGGCGGTCTCGCCGTCCACCGAGTCCAGGCGGCCGAAGCAGAGACCGCTGTCCGCGACATTCAGCCGCCTGAGCTCGGTGGCCAGCGCGCGCACCTGCGCCTCACGGTCGACGAGGGTGACCTCGTGCCCGCGCAGCGCCGCACCGTGCTGGTCCGTAACCCTCGCACGCTCCGCGTCCAGGCGTGCGTAAAGCCCCGCCACGTAGTCCCGCTCGTGCTGCAACTCGTCTTCGTATTCGTGAGCGGCCATCGCCGTTCAACCCCCATTTCCGCAGGCCCTGACATCGGAGCAGTGATTGTGCGGCATCACCGGGGCCTTGCCGCAAGGCCCCCGGTGCGATATATGTTGAGGGTGGAAGGAGTTCGTCCACTCCTTCCGTTTGTTGGTTGCAGGGTCGGTCAGACTCAGTCGAGGCGCGACCTCGGAGCGACCATGCCGGCCGGAATCTCACGCACTCGTTTCGTCAGATGGACCAACGCATATCCGCCCGGAGTCACGGTGCGATGCGTTTCCTGATACCCGAACCGTAAGTAAAGGCGTAGATTGCCGAGGCTGCGTTCACCCGTGAACAGCCGCACATCGGTGACCTGTTCAGGTAGCCGCTGTTCCACAAGTTCGAGCAGTCGACTACCCCGACCCCGGCCCTGCAGGTCCGGGGCCACGACCAGCCGTCCCAGCGCGGCTGTGTGAGGATGCGTCGGAGACAGATGCACCCGCACGGCCGCGACGAGGCGCCCAGAATTCACGTGTCGACATCCATCTTCACAGCGCCACTGCAACTTTCACCACTGTGCTGAGTCAACGCAAACGCAGTCGAGTCCGACCGAATCCAGAAAATTCCTTTGATTCGAACTGTTGTTCGTATACACTGTGATCATGGGGACCGGGGAGATCGACGCACTGCTCGAGGCCGAGCCGTGGCAGCTGACCGAGGGTCAGCTCATCGAGGGTGTCCCCGCATTGACCCGGCGGATCCACGAGTTGGAAGCGGCGCGGGTACGACTGGTCGGCGAGATCGACCAGCGCGGCGCGGCCCCGGACCGGGCGCACCCTTCGCTGAAGAACTGGTTGGCGGCCAACCCGATCGGGCTACTGTCCCCGGGTGACGCCGCCCGGATCGTGGATTTGTCCAGGGCCCTGCGCGCCGAACCGGAGGTCGCTGCGGCCTACGACTGCGGCGCGCTGCGGACCGAGTTGGCGGTCGCGATCGCCTCGTTCTGCCAAGACCCGCCGAAGGGCATGCCCGAGGATCTGTTGCCCGCCTATCGGAAGGTGTTGATCGAGAACACCTCCCACGGGGCGTGTGGGATCACGCAGTTGCGGTCGGCGATCACGAAACTGAGGGACCACTACGCGCAGACCCCGCCCGCCGAAGACGTGGAGCGCAACGAGTTCTATGCGTCGACCACCTTGAACGGCCGGGTGGTCATCAAGGGGGATGTGGACGCGGAGACCGGGGAGATGCTGCTGAGCGTGCTCTCGACCCTGTCGGCGCCGGTGCCGGGTCCGGACGGGGAACCCGACCGGCGACCGGCGGCGCGGCGGCGGGCGGATGGATTCTCGGAGATGGTGCGCCGTTGCTGCGACACCGGTGTCGGGCCGGTCGAGGGCGGCGAGAAGCCCCACGTGACGGTCACAGTGAACCTGAAGGACCTGCACCACTGCGACGGAGACGACAGCGCAGACGGTTCCGGCAACGTGTATGCGCGGATGTTCGGTGACGACACCGGGCCGACGATGCCGTGGCTCGGCGGGCTGACCCGGGTCGCCACCCGCCGGTTGGCGTGTGACTGCATCATCACCCCGGTCATCATCAACCAGGACGGGGTACCGCTCGAACTCGGCCGCACACACCGCCTCGTCACCCCGGGCCTGCGCAAAGCCCTCCTGGTGCGGGACCGGTGCTGCGCTCCCCGGCTGCGGCCGACCCGCCGCCTGGACCGACGCGCACCATATCGTTCATTGGGCCAACGGCGGACCCACCGACCTGGCAAACATGGTGTTGCTGTGCCGGTATCACCACCGGCTGATCCACCACTCGGAGTGGGACGTGATCATGGGACCGGACGGGTATCCGTGGTTCCTGCCGCCGCGGTCTCGGGACCCGGACCGACAACCGATCCCCGCCCACGGCCGCACTGTGGAGTGACCGGGAGGATCAGCCCCACATCCGAGACTGCCTGTCCTGCACCGGCTCACGCGGTGCAGGACAGGTGTGTTTTCAGCCAGAAGTCCGGTGGCGTCCCTACCCTTGGCTCTTGCCGAACCGCCAATAGCCGGTGAACGACACCGCCTGCTTGTTCATGCCACGCTCGCCGACCAGATGCCGGCGCAGGCCGGTGGCCAGCTCGCTCTCCCCCGCCACGTACGCGTATCCCAGGGTCTCCGGTAGCTTCGCCGCCTTGACCGTTTCGAGCACCAGCGGACCCGGATGATCGTGCGCATTCGCACGCGGCAGCCAGTGCACCGTCACCCCCTCGGGTTCGCCCAGGTCCTGCCGGTCGTCCTCGTGCGGGATCTCGATGAACACCTCGCCACCCATGTCCTGCGGCGCCGACGCCAAGACTCCCGCGATCGCCGGGAGAGCGCTCTCATCACCGACCAGCAGCTGAAATCCCTTGGCAAGACCGGGCTCGTAGATCAGCCCCTCGTCGAGGATCGCGAACTCGTCGCCGGGAGCCGCGGCGGTCGCCCAGTCCGAGGCGGGCGTGCCACCGTCGTGGATGACGAAGTCGATGTCGAACTCCGGCCCCGTCACGCCGACCGCACGAAACTCGCGGATCGTGTAGTTGCGCACCGTGGGACGCGACTCCTTGCCCGTCATCAGGTACTGCGCGTACCAGAGGTTGCTGGTCGCCGTCGGCAACTTCAGGTCCGCCTGCCCTGGCCGAGGCAGGAACATCCGGAACCACTGGTCGTATCCCATCGCGGTGAATCCCTCGAGTCCCGCACCGCCGGCGGTGATGCGCAGAACGTTCGGGCTGATCCGCTTCGAGCCCAGCACCCGCAGGGTGCGGATCTCGCGGTGCTGCGGCTTGGTGCGCTTGGCCATCTCGGCTCCTGTTCGGTGGGTCGGGGGTGGTCAGAGCGCGCGGCCGGCGAGCTGGCGGGAGCGGGTGGCCTCCCGGCCGGCGAGCACCGACGTCAGGATCTCACCGGAGCGCACGGCCACGTTCGACAACAGCGACGAGGTCAGGCCGTGCGTGCGCTCGGTGCCGCCCTGCAGGTAGACACCCACCGGGCCGTAGGCCTCGGTGTCCAGCCGATAGTCCCGGGAAATACGCAGCGGCGCAGCGGCGGTCGGGCACAGGCCGGCCTGGAGGACCTCACCGAGCGACGCCGCCTCGAAGCCAGTCGCGAACACGACCGCATCGCAGCGCAGCGAGTCGGTCAGTCCGTCGAGGTTGCTGCGCACCCGGACCTCCACGCCGCCCTCGTCCTCGGTCATCGACTCGATAGTCGACGAGCGCCGCATGAACAGGCGCCGCCGGCCGTCGACCCGCTCGCGGTACTCGGCCGCATACAACTCGTTGATCAGTTCGATGTCGACCACCGAGTAGTTCGTACCGCGGTGCAGCGCCAGCAACCGGTCCCGCTCGGCCTGCGGTGCACCGTACAGCTCGTCGACTGCCGAGGGATCGAAGATGCGGTTGGCGTACGGACTGTCGTCGGCGGGGCTGTAGCCGTACCGCGAGAAGACGTTGTGTACCTCGGCCGCAGGGAAATTCGTGTGCAGGTACTGCACAACCTCGGCCGCACTCTGGCCGGCCCCGAGCACCACGAAGCGCTGATGCTTCGGCGCGGGCAGCTCAGCGACCCGGTGCAGGAACTGATGATTGTGAAAGCACCTGGACGACGGCGTCGCCCATTCGGGCAGCACCGGGCGCAGACCCAGGCCCAGCACGACTGCCCGGGTCCGCAGCAGCTCACCTGTCGCGGTGCGCACCTCGAACTCCTCGGCACCGTCCCCGACCCGACGCACGTCGGTCACCGTGGTGTCGTAGCGGACATCGGCATCCACCGTCGAGGCGGCCCAGCCCAGATAGTCGTGGAACTCCCGGCGGGTCGGGAAGAACGTCTGGTGGTTGACGAAGTCGACGAGACGCTGGCGTGCGTGCAGGTAGGCGAAGAAGGAGTAGCGGCTGGTCGGATTCCGGAACGTCGCAAGGTCTTTCGGGAACGCGATCTGCATGGTCGCGCCCTCCAGCAGCATTCCCGGGTGCCACCCGAACTGCGGCTGCCGTTCGACGAACGCCGCCCGCACCTGCAGGCCCGGGTCACACGACTCGTTGTGCTCCTCGATGGCGATGGCCAGTGCGAGGTTCGCCGGCCCGAACCCGACGCCGACCACGTCGAGCACCTCGCCGTCGATCCGATGGTCCGAACCTGTTGTCACCGCACGCATTCAATGTCTCCTGTCGTCCACACTGGCGCCTCCCGCACACGGGAGGCCCGGGCCGAGTTCGTAGGGCAGCCTAACCTTAGCAACTTGGTGTCGCAATGCCTTCACCGACGGACCGCGGATCACCACCATCCGGCTCTGTCGGCTCTGGTTCCGGCTCCACGGCGAAGCCGCCGAAGATCTCCCGTTCGTCGGGAATCCGCTCGGGTGTCGGCCGCGAGATCGTCGTCCGATTGAGGAAGTGCCGCCAGGTGATGTTCTCGGATTGACTGCATCCTCCCCAGCTGCCGCTGGCCACCACCGAGGTGAAGGGCAGGCCGTTGTCGAAGCTGCCGGCGTTGCCCATAGTCGACTGGTTGACCATGACGCGGCAGGTGGGAACGGCATCGGCCAGGTCCGAAATTCGTTGTTCGGCAACCGGACCGACACCGGTGTGAATGCCGCAGCTGTGACCGATTCCGCTCACCCGAAGTATCGACACGAGCGCGTCGACGGCACCACCGAAGCCGCGGTACGGCGCCACCGTGAGTACCGGTGCGAGCTTCTCGGTGAAGACCCTTTCTCCCGGGCGCGGCTCGGGCCGCACGATGACGAGCGTGCGCACACCGGCACCCGCAGACACATCGATGCCGCTGCGCCGCGCCAGTTCCGCCGCCGTACGCCCGACCGCCGTCCGGTCGAGTCGACCGTCAGGCGTCCACATCACCCGCTCCAGCCGCGCCGACTCCTCGGCCGTGCACACCCGCCCGCCCCGCAGGGTCAGCTCCTCGAGGAACCGGCGCAACGACCGCGCGTCGACCAACGCGTTGCTCTCCGACGAACACGAGGTGCCGTTGTTGAAACCCGCTCCGGCACACATCGTTCCAGCGGCGACGCCGAGGTCGGCGAGTTCGTCGACGAGGAACGTCGAGTTGCCCGTGCCGGCCCCCACCGCCGGTGTGCCGCTACGATACGCACGCCGGACGGTGCCCGGACCGCCGGTCGCCACCACGAAGTCGGCGGCGGCCATGAGTTCCTCGCTGTCCGCGCGGTCGGAACGTTCGAGCAGTTGCACCAGCGATTCGTCGCCACCCACCCGGCGCAGCCCGTCGTGCACGGCAGCGACCGCCTCGGCAACCGCCTCGTATGCGCTGGGGTGCGCACTGATCACCACCGCGTTCCGGGTCTTGAGCAGCGAGAGCGTGTTCGTGGCGATGGTCGCGCAGGGCGCGGTCGCCGGCGCCACCACGGCCACCACCCCGAGCGGCTTGGCCAGGGTCCGGATGCCCAGCTCGGGCCTGTCCTCGATCACCCCGACGGTCCGCCGTCCGTGCAGGTCGCGCAGGGTGCCGAGGACACGTTTGCGGTGCAGGGTCACGAGGTCGTCGACCGTGCCGAGCCCGGTGCACTCCAGCGAGCGACGCGCCATGGTCCGTACGCGGTCCTCGCGGTAGAGCTCCCACCCCACCGCGCGCACGATCTCGTCGGTGCGGATCTGGTCCCAATGCCGGGTCCTCGCCCCGGCGCGCCGGGCCGCCGCGACGGTCGCGGCCACGACCGAGGTCTCCAGGTCGGTCACGGTCACCGGGACTGCTCCGCTTCCGCCAGCAGTGCCGCGTCCAGCTCGGCCTCGTCCATCCGCGCGACCTCCAGATACAGCCGGGCGACCTCGTCGAGCCTGCCGGGCGCGTCGCGCTCGGCCAGCCGGGCTGCCAGCGCCGCGACCGTGCGGGTCGCGAAGATATCCGAGACCGTGGCGGCGGGCACGTCGAGCCAGTGCCGGATCCGCGTCACCGCGGCGGTGGCGAGTACCGAATCGGCGCCGATCGTGAAGATGTCGTCGGTGACGCCGATCCGTACGACCCCGATCACCTCCCCCAGGATGTCGGCCAGCGCCTCCTCTAGCGGTCCGCGCGGCGCCACGTGCGGACGCTCGGTGGCGCCGTCGTCGAGCAGCCTCAGCACGGCGCGGCGGTCCAGCTTGCCGTTCGTCGATAGCGGGAACTCGTCGAGCACCTCGATCCGCTCGGGAATCATGTAGGGCGGCAACGCCTCGACCAAGGCGGCAGCCAGCTCTGTCGACGCTGCCGCCGCCCAGTCCGGATCGGCCGGGACATCCGGCTGCAGGCTCACGGCCGCCACCAGCGATCCGACGGCGGTCACCGCGGCGACCGCCCGGTGCACGTCGGCGCGGCCGCGCAGCGCCGCCTCCACCTCGCCGAGCTCCACGCGGTATCCGCGGATCTTCACCTGGGAATCGGCGCGGCCGAGGAACTCCAGCATTCCATCGGTCCGATACAACGCGAGATCACCGGTGCGGTACCAGTTCTCGTCGTCGTGACGGACGAACCGGTCCGCGGTGCGCTCGGAGTCGCCCCGGTAGCCGCGGGCGACGCCGTGGCCGCCGATCCACAGTTCGCCGGGAACCCAGTCGGGACAGTCGCGGCCGGCGGCGTCGACGACGCGGCATCGCACGCCCCGCAGCGGGGTCCCGTAGGGCACCGACGTCCAGTCGGCCGGCGGTTCACCGACCTCACACACGGTCGAGTGGATGGCGGTCTCGGTGGTGCCGCCGAGTCCGGCGAACCGGCAGTCCGGGGCCTGCTTGCGCAACCGCACGGGCAGGTCGACGCCCACCCAGTCGCCGCCGAGCAGCACCACCCGCAGACCCGCGGCCGCGTCCGAACCCGCCCGCAACAGCAGGTCCAGAACGCTGGGCACACAGTTCAGCACCGTCACCGCATGCTCGCGCACGAGTGTCGCCCACCGCGCGGGATCCCGCCGCTCGTCCTCGTCGACGAGGACCACCGCACCGCCGACGGCCAGTGGCGCGAAGATGTCGAAGACCGACAGGTCGAATTCGAGCGCGGAGATCGCCAGCGTCCGGTCGCCGTGCCCGATTCCGAACCGGTCGACGAGATCGTCGATGGTGCCCATCGCCGCGCGGTGCGGCACCTCCACGCCCTTCGGCACACCGGTGGTTCCGGAGGTGAACAGCACATACGCGATCTGCTCGGGGTCGCCGGCGACCGGCAGCGACAGCGGCGCCGGGTGCCGACCGGCCGGTCCGACGGTCAGCGCCCGCACCCCGACCGGAAGCACACCGGACAGATTGTCGGTCAGCATGATTCGTGCGCTCGCGGTCGTCAGAATCCGTTCCCGCCGCGCCTCGGGCTGGTCCGATCCGATCGGCACGTACGCCCCGCCGGCGGCGAGCACACCGAGCACCGCCACGATCTGGTCGGCACCCTTGGGCAGCTGCACGGCAACCGCGTCGCCGGGCTGCAGCCCCGCCGCGCGGAGCGCGCCGGCGACGGCGAGCGCGCGGTCGGCGAGCTCGCCGTAGCTCAGGTCGCCGTCGGTGCCCACCACCGCAGGCCGGTCGGGGTCGGCGCCGGCCCGGGCGAAGAACCGCTCGTGCAGTCGCAGGACGGGGCGTCCGGGTGCCCAGTCGGTGTCGTTGACGTGTTGCCGGACCGCGTGCTGCGGTTCGGGCAGCGGCCGCACCGCCGGGCCCGACCACGCGTGCGGGTCGGTGCCGAGCGCGTCGACCGTCGCGGTGTACTCCGCGAACATCGCGTCGATCAGGCCGGGCGGGAAGGCCGACGCGCGCACGTCCCAGTTCAGCAGCAAGCCCCCGCCGACCTCGGTGACCTGGGCGTCGAGCAGCACCTGCGGTCCCTGGGAGATGAACCACACCGGCTCACCGAAGGTGTCGGTCACCTCGGGGGAGAACAGTTCGCCGAGGCCGAGCGCGCTGGTGTAGACGATCGGGGCGATCACCGGCCGGCCATGGTGGCGCCCGAGATCGCGCAGCACCTCGAGCCCGCCGTACGACGAGTGGGTGCCGGCCTCGTACATGGTGCGTTGCAGCACCCGGGCGCGGTCGAGGACCGTCGCCTCCGCGGTGACGTCGACGTCCAGCAGTACCGACGAGGTGAAGTCGCCGACCAGACGGTCGATGTCGGGGTGCAGCGGTTCGCGGCCGAACAGCGGCAGGTTCAGCAGGAACCGCGGCTGTGCCGACCAGTGGCCGATGGTCTCGGCGAACACCGACGCCAGCGCCATCGCGGGGGTGACCCCCTGCGCATGAGCACTGTGGAGCAGGCGCGCCTTGGCGGCGGGATCGAGTGCGTGGTGGTACCGCACGGTCCGATGCGGTTCGCGGCGTTCGGTTTCCGGAACGAGCGGCAGTGCAGGCGCGTCGGGCAGCTGCAGCAGCCGGCCTGCCCACCAGGCGCGGTCCCGATCGCGGTCGGGATCGTGGTCGTCCTCGCCTCGCCCGTTGTCGGCGAGGTACTGCGCGTAGGTGTAGTCGGGGTCGGGTCCGGTGTCATCTCCGCGCACCAGCCGGGCCAGGTCGGCGGTGAGCACCCGGTAGCTCATCGCGTCGGCCGCGAGCATGTCGACGTCCAGGTGCATGCGGGACCGGCCGTGCGGCAGCAGTGTCAGGGTCACGTCGAGCACCTGGCCGCGGTCCACATCCAGGCGCTGATGGGTCTTGGCCTCGCGCAGCCGTTCCAGCTCGGCATCGGCGTCGTCCGCCCCGCGCAGGTCGCAGAGCGTGAACACGCCCTCGGGGGCGGCGGGCAGGATCCGCTGGGTGCCGTCCGGGAGGAACTGGGCACGCAGCATCGGGTGGCGCGCGGTCAGCCGCTCGACCGCGGCACGCAGACCGTCCGGATCGACTGCGTCACCGTCGAATTCGACGTATAGATGCGCGGCTACCCCACCGAGTTCCTGTTCCTGCGACCGGCCCACCCAGTACGCATGCTGCATCGGCGCGAGCGCGAAGGCGCCGTCCACAGCGGGCAGTTGGCGGTGCGTCGAGGGCAGCTGCGTCACCTCGACCGGTTCAGGTCCGTCCCCACCGAGCGCGCCGAACCAGCTCTCCAGGGTGGGGTCGGCCGCGAGCACCGCGAAGTTGATGTCGAAGCCCTGCTTGCGCCAGCCGCCGGCGAGTTTCATCATCCGGATCGAGTCCAGACCGAGTGCGATCAGGTCCGTGTCGTCAGCGACCTCACCGGTCGAAATGCCAAGTTGTCCCGCTATTTCCGTACGGATCTCGTCGCGGGTGACCCGATGCGAATCGCTCACCGGAAGTCCTCTCTGCTCGCGGAATGGGAGCCAGCCTAACAGCTAGGGTAGGTTTGCCTAACCTACCCCCAAGGATGGATGAGGAGACCATGACCGGCGCAGCACAGCCCCGCACCGCCCCACTCGACGGAGTGGTCGAATTCCCGGCCGAGTTCGCCGAGCGCTACCGCGCCGCGGGCTACTGGCGGGGCGAGACCCTCGGCGCGCTGCTGCGTTCGACCACCGCCCGCCGTCCGGACGCCACGGCGCTGCACACAGCCGCCGGGCCGATGACCTATGCGGAACTGGACCGACGTGCGGACCGATTCGCGGCAGGTCTGCTCGAACTCGGACTGCACCCGGGAGACCGGGCCGTGGTCCACCTGCCGTCCACACCCGAGTTCGTCGTCGCGCTGTTCGGGATGATGCGGGCGGGCGTGGTCCCCGTGCTCTGCCTGCCCGCCCACCGGCAGAACGAGGTGGCCCATCTGGCCGAATTATCCAGTGCCGCTGCTTATGTGATTCCGGATGTGGACGGCGGGTTCGATTTTCGCGAGCTGGCCGCCACCGTCCGGGACCGGGTTCCTTCGGTGCGGCACGTGGTGGTCGTCGGTGATCCCGGCCCGTTCACCGCGTTCGACAGTGTCGACGCCGACCCGCGCGCACTGCCGGAGGTCGATCCGTCGTCGGTGGCAGTGCTGCTCGTCTCCGGTGGCACGACCGGCGTGCCCAAGCTGATCCCCCGCACCCACGACGACTACGCGTACAACGCCAGGACCAGCGCGCAGATCAGTGCGCTCACCGAGGACGACGTCTATCTGGCGGCGCTGCCGGCCGCGCACAACTTCCCGCTGTGCTGCCCGGGCATCCTCGGCACGGTCGCGGTGGGCGGATCGGTCGCGCTGCTCACCGACCCCAGCCCCGAGAGCGCCTTCGCGGCGATCGAACGGCACGGTGTGACGGTCACCGCGCTGGTACCGGCACTGACCCAGCTGTGGTGCGCCGCAACCGAATGGGAGGATGTCGACCTGTCCACGCTGCGGCTGCTGCAGGTCGGCGGGGCGCGCCTGGCCGAGGCGGACGCCGTGCAGGTGCGGCCGGCGCTCGGCGCCGCGCTGCAGCAGGTGTTCGGCATGGCCGAGGGGTTGCTCAACTACACCCGGCTCGACGACGCGGACGAACTGGTCACCACCACCCAGGGCCGGCCGCTGTCCGACGCCGACGAGGTGCGCGTCGTCGACGCGGACGGCAACGACGTCGCACCCGGCGAGGAGGGTGAGCTGCTGACCCGCGGTCCGTACACGATCCGCGGGTATTACCGTGCGGCGGAACACAATACACGTTCGTTCACCCCGGACGGTTTCTATCGCAGCGGGGACCTGGTGCGCAGGCTGCCCAGCGGGCATCTGGTGGTCACCGGACGGATCAAGGACGTGATCAACCGCGCGGGCGAGAACGTGTCGGCCGAAGAGGTAGAGGAGCACCTCGCGCTGCACCCGGCAGTCCGGCAGGCCGCGGTCGTCGGGCTCGCGGACGACGCTCTGGGCGAAAAGATCTGCGCCGCAGTGGTCGTCGACGGCCAGACACCTTCGCTCCCGGAACTGCGTGGGTTCCTACAGACGAAGGGCCTGGCCGCCTTCAAGCTCCCGGACGCGGTGCACCGGGTGGCGACGCTGCCGCTGACCGCGGTCGGCAAGATCGACCGCAAGGCGCTGCGCGCGCTGATCGGTTAGCGGCGGCGCGTCGGGCTACGTCCGGCCGACCGCGCCGGCGCCCAGGTTCCGGGCGAAGAACCGGGCCGCGTCGTCGACCTCGAACCGCGGTATCTGGTGTTGTCCGCCGGGGTTGGCGTGCAACGTCTTCTGTTCCGAGGAGAACGCGTCGTACAGGTCGAACCCGCATTGTCGATCGAGGACCGGGTTGTCCCACGCGACGAGGTACTGGATCGGGACGGTGATCTGCCGGGCGGCCGCGAGCAGCGACTCCCAGGCGAAGATGCCGCCGATAACCGCCGCACCGATCCGGGGTTCGGCCGCCACCAGCGGGATGCCGATCGCCGCAGCCAACGTCATCCCCTCGTAGCCGACGCCGACCTCGGAACCGATCTCGGGCAGCGACTGGAGGGCGTCGAGTGTGGCCCGCCACTCCGGCACCGCCCGTTCGGCCAGCGAGCCGTAGTAGTCGGCGACGACGGGGCCGAGGGGTTCGCCGGCCGCCCGGGCTCGGTCGCGCGCGTCGTCCCACCGCTTGTCCTGGTCGGATCGGGGGCGGTCGCCGTGCCCGGGCGCGTCGATCGCCGCCGCGCTGAAGCCGTACGTCGTCACGTAGTGTCGCGCACGGCCGACGACCCCTGGCGCGCGCTTGTGGAAGGTGCTGTTGTGGCCGATCAGGATCAGCGGACCGCCAGAGGCACCGGATTCGGGTGTCCAGAGGACGCCGGGGATGTCGCCGACGGTGAAGTCGCGCTCGACGACACCGTCAGAGGTTGTCTCGTTGGTGAATTGCAGAGTGCTCATGTTGATGCCCTTCGGGATTGCCTTGTTGTCGAGGCGCTCCCGGCGACATCTACTGCGGTCGCCCGACCGTGCGCGAAAGCGGGAGCACCCAGCTCGATACAGCGTTCATGGGTCTCACCTCCTCGCGTCGTTCACGGTCGCGTGGAACGGTAACAGCGGCGGTCGGGGGCGTCCAGTGAATTTCCGCGGCATATAGCTGCGCGTGGAATGCCGGCTACAGGTCGAGGATGTTGCGGGTCCTGCGCGACGGCGATGCCTTCCCCGACGCGACGGAATGCCGGATCCCGTTGTAGAGCAGATCCCACAGCGCCGGGTTGGTCTGCGCATCGAGCAGGCTCAACGATCGGATCTTGCGGCCGCTGCCGTCCGTCATACGCAGCATCTGGTTGTTACCGCTGACCTTGATCTCGACATACCGCAGGTCGTAGATCTCGACGTACTTCTCGCGGTTCTGAACCCAACGAGCCCCCGCAGCGACCCACCCGTTTTTCATGGAGAAGTACATGCCGATGCTGGGCAGTACCGGCACCAGCCAAAAGAACCCGAGATGCAGCCACTCGAATCCGTGCGCGATCGCGGTCATCGCCACCGCGCATATTCCAAAGCAGCTGAATGCGTATGTGAGTGCCGAACGCTTGCTCTGCTGACTCCATTCGAGGATGGACCCAAGGTCTTCGGGACTCTGCGGGTGCCGACGCGGCAGCCGATCACTTGGGGTGACCTCTTTGCCGTTCCACGCGCGCGGAGCCGCGGGCGGGCGCGGCTCGCCGGTTTGCGGGTCGGGCATCGGCGGCAGGTGTCCGGTCCCGGGTACGTATTCGGTCATCGGTCCTCAGAAGATGTCGGTGAAGAAGTGGCCGACGGCGTGCACCGCCGTCCCGCTCGCGTGTGAGATGCCGGCACGAACGAGATGTCCACGTTCACGACCAGCAGGTCGAAGCTCGCCCCTAGCAGCAACTTCTGGATCTATGCCCGCGGCACCGCAAGCCACGGCTGCCGATCTCCACAGCACCGGACGAACGCCCCGAGGGACGTGTACACGGGAAGCGCTCGGCGGCCGTCGGAGAGCCCGCGCAGCTCCATCGGATACTGCTCGCGCGACATGGATGCGCCCCGCCGCACGAAAAGCAACTCCGGTAATTCGACATCGGCGTCGTTCACGATTCCCCCTTACCGGCCACCGGAACGTGAGGCAGTGACCGCAACCCGACGTGACGCTACCAGCGGGCAGTTCCGGTCGATTGACAGTGGGAAACTGTGCCTGTTTACTTCAGCGACTTACGCCCGCACCACATACGGCGCGACACTGCCGAGCTTCTCGCAGGTCTCCTCGAACTCGCGCTCGGGATTCGACTGACCGATCACGCCGGCGCCGGCGCGCAGCCATGCCCGACCGTCCTGCTGGTACACCGCACGCAGCACCAGCGTCGCCTCGAGGCTCCCGTCGGACGAAACCGTCAGCACCGCACCCGAATACAGTCCGCGCGGTTCCGCATCGAGGCGGAAAATGCTGTCCACGCAGCCGCGCTTGGGGATCCCCGACGCGGTGACCGACGGGAACAACGCGTCGAGCGCGTCCCACCGGGTGCTGTCGGCGGCGAGCCGGCCCCGCACGGTCGACGCCAGGTGCTGGACGCTGCCGCGTTCGCGCACGGCCATGAAGTCCGACACCGCCGAGGTGCCCGGCTCCGCGACCGACGCGATCTCCTCGAACGAGGTGCGCACGGACACCGCGTGTTCGACGATCTCCTTCGGGTCGTTCACCAGATCGCGTCGGGCGGCATCGTCCGCGTCGGCTCCTCGGCCGAAGGCGCGGGTGCCGGCGAGCGGTTCGGTGACCACCTCACCGTCTCGGTCGACGGCGGCGACCAACTCGGGGCTGAAGCCCGCCGCCTGCAGTCCGCCGAGCTGCAGCAGGAACGAGCGGGCCGGGGTGTTGTTGGCGCGTCCCCACGCGTAGGTCGCCGGCATGTCGACGAGGAAGGGCACCGGCACCGTCCGTGACAGGATGACCTTTTCGTATCTGCCGCTGCAGATCTCGTCGATGGCAGTGGCGACGCGGGCGCGATAGTCACTGTGATCCCGGCGAACGTCGACAGGCTCGGCGACCGTCGCGAAGACGTCACCGGCACCCTGTACGGTGCGCCACAGCGCATCCCGCTCGTCCGGGCCGTCGGCGCGGATCGTGACGCCGTCCGCGCCGATGCGCACCTCGGCGCGCGGGACGATCAGGTGCGCCAGCGGGGTTCCCGGCACCAGGTGACCCTCGGCGCCGAGGCTGTAGGCGCACGACTCGAACCCCATCCAGCCGTATGCGTTCCACGTCGCAGTGGGCAGCGACTCGAGCGCGTGGCCCAGTGCGATCGCCGGCCGACCGGTCCAGCCGGTGCGCCGCTCCTCCCCGTCCCAGTGCACGCGCAGCTCCTCGGTGTCGAGTTCGACCGAGCCGAGCACACCGCCGGCGAAGATCCATTCGCCCTCACACTCGTACACGACGTAGTCGGCGTACAGGCCGGATGCGGCCAGTGCCGCCGCGCAGTTGGCCGGGGCGATCGCCGTGTCGACCTGCAGGTCGGTCGCGTCAACCCGTAGAGAACCGTCCACCGTCACCGCGATCATCCTCCTGATTCCCAGGGCCCGAGCGGGCCGGTTGGGAAGTGAGGTTAGCATTACCTAGCTTCATGTCCAGACCATGACGACGAGCATCGAGGGGAGGGCGCATGCGCGCACCGTCGACCGTGACGCCGGAGAGCGCCGAACGCTCGGATCCACCCGGATCCTCGGCGCGGCAACGTTTCGCGGCCGGGTCGATCGACCTCGCCGTCGTCGCTGCGCCACTCGTCGTCGGCTGGCTGCTGCTCGGTTCCGTCGGCGCGGGCCAGGCCGACCGAGCGGTGTTCGGCGGCGCGGCCCTGGCGACGGCGGTGGCGCTGTGGGTGTGGAACCGCGGCCACCGCGACGGCCTACGCGGCCAGAGCATCGGCAAGGCCCGGTTCGGGCTGCTGGTGCGTGACCGCGCCACCGGCGGGCCGCTAGGTGTACGCGCCGCCCTCGGGACCCGACGCGGTGCCGAGACCCTCACCGTCGCCGGCGCGCTGGCGGACGGCTTCACCCCGCGGGCCGTCGACGGGTCCCGCTCCGCGGTGCGACGCCGCCGGCTGTGGGGGCTGCTCTGTCTCACCGCGATCCTGGTCCTGGCGGTACTGGCCGGCATCGCGGTCGGCGCGCGACCGCTCGAACTGGGGCAGGTGGTGCACGCGGTGTTCACCCCCGCGCACACCGAGACCGATCAGCTGGTTCAGACGCTGCGGATCCCCCGCACCCTGTTGGGCGTGCTTGTCGGGGTGACGTTGGGCGTCGCGGGGGCGCTGATCCAGGGTCACACTCGAAACCCGCTGGCGGACAGCGGCTTACTCGGACTCAATGCCGGAGCCGCCTTCCTGGTCGTGCTCGGCATCCACCTGTGGGGCCTGACCGCGCCCGGCCAGTACCTGTGGCTCGCCTTTGCCGGCACCCTCATCGCGAGCGTGGTGGTGTTCGCGTTCTCCTCGGCCGGCGGCGGCGGACCGCTGACGCTGGTACTCGCCGGCGCGGCGGTGTCCTTCTTCCTGCAGGCGCTGACCAACGCGCTCGTGCTCCTCGACCCGAAGAGCCTGGACGGCTACCGCTTCTGGGTGGTCGGTTCGCTCGCCGGACGCGGACCGGACATCCTCTGGCAGGTCCTCCCCTTCGCGCTCGTCGGCCTGGCCCTCGCCTGCGCCAACACGCCGAGCCTGAACATGCTCGGCCTGGGCGACGACCTGGCGCGTGGGCTGGGCACCAACGTGCTCGCCTCGCGGATCGTCGGCATCGCCGCGATCACGCTGCTCGTGGGGGCGGCCACCGCGGCGGCCGGGCCCATCGCGTTCGTCGGCCTGGTCGCGCCGCACGTGGTCCGGACCGTCACCGGCCCCGACTACCGCTGGCTGGTCCCCTACGCAGGCATCGTCGGCGCGATCATGGTGCTCGTCGCCGACGTGGTCGGCCGGGTGGTCGCCCGGCCGGGTGAGCTGCAGGTCGGGATCGTGCTGGCCGTGCTGGGTGCGCCGTTCTTCATCGCGCTGGTCCGGCGACGGAAGCTGGTGGGGCTGTGACGGTCTCGACGAACTCGGTGCTGCGGGCGGGAACTTTGTCGGTGCGCTGGCGGCCCCGTGTGGTCGTGGTGAACGTGGCACTGTTGGGGCTGATCGCCGCGGTTTTGTGCCTGAGCCTGAGCCGCGGTGACGTGGCGGTGCCGTTCGGTGAGATGCTGCGTGCGCTCGGCGGCGCGGGCCGACGGTTCGACCGGGTGATCGTGCTCGACTTCCGGCTGCCCCGCGCGATCACCGCGGTCGTCGTCGGCGCCGCGCTGGGCATGGCCGGGGCGGTCACGCAGGCGGTGTCGCGAAACCCGTTGGCCAGCCCGGACATTCTCGGCGTCACCGCCGGGTCCGCGGCCGCGGCGGTCGCACTGATGGTCTCGGCCGGCGGCGGGATCTCGGGTGCGCTCGCGGTCGGCGGCGTCCCCGCGGCCGCGGTGTGCGGCGGATTGCTCACCGCCGCAGCGATCTATCTGCTGTCGTGGCGCGGCGGCGTGCTGGGCATGCGGTTGATCCTCGTGGGTGTCGCGATCAACGCGATGCTGCTGGCGGTCGTCCAGTGGCTGCTGGTGCGCGCCGACATCGCCGACGCGACCCGGGCGCAGGTGTGGATCTCGGGGTCGCTGTCGACCAGCGGCTGGGGTCAGGCCTGGCCCACCGCGGTCGCGGTCGTGGTGGTCGGCGGCGCGCTGATCGGATCGGTGCGGCTGCGGTCGGCGCTGCAGCTCGGCGAGGACACCGCCGGGGCGCTCGGCGTCCGGGTCTCCGGCGGCCAGGCGATGCTGCTGCTCGGTGCCGTGCTGCTCGCGGCGGTCGCTACCGCCGCGGCCGGGCCGGTCGGGTTCATCGCGTTGGCCGCCCCGCACATCGCGCAGCGCCTGGTCCGCACGGTCGGGCAGCCGGTCTTCGCGTCGGCCCTTGTCGGCGCGGTCCTGGTGATCGGCGCCGACGTGATCGCCCGGACCATGCTCCCGGCGGAACTGCCGGTCGGGATCGTCACGGTCGTGCTCGGCGCACCGTTCCTGCTCGTCCAACTCGTCCGCCAGAACCGGAGGCACCGCGCATGATCCCCCAGCCCCCGACCACAGCTCCGCTGGCAGCCGGGCCGACGTCCGCAACCTCCGACGCGGACCCGCGCCTGCGGGCGGAGCGGCTGACCCTCGGCTACGGCGACCGCACCATCGTGCACGACCTCGCCCTGACCGTCCCCACGGGTGTGGTCACCACGATCGTCGGCCCCAACGGCTGCGGCAAGTCCACGCTGCTGCGCTCCCTCGGTCGAATCCTCAAGCCCCGCAACGGCCGCGTACTGCTCGACGGCAAGGCCATCACCGCGATGCGCACCAAGGACGTGGCCCGCGTGCTGGGCATGCTGCCGCAGTCCTCGGTGGCGCCCGAGGGCATCACCGTCGCGGAACTCGTTGCACGGGGCCGGCATCCGCACCAGTCGCTGCTGCGTCAGTGGTCCGGCGACGACGAATCCGCGGTTGCCGAGGCACTCGCGTCGACCGGCATCGGCGACCTGGCCGGTCGGTCGGTCGACGAGTTGTCGGGCGGCCAGCGCCAGCGGGTATGGATCTCGATGGCGCTCGCACAGCAGACCGACATCCTGCTGCTCGACGAGCCCACCACCTACCTCGACCTGGCCCACGCCGTCGACGTCCTCGATCTGGTCGACCGGTTGCACGCGGAGATGGGGCGCACCGTGGTGATGGTGCTGCACGACCTGAACCTGGCGATCCGGTACAGCGATCACCTGGTCGCGATGAAAGACGGCCGAGTGGTCGACGCGGGCACGCCCGACGAGGTGATCACCCCGGAACTGCTGATGGAGGTGTTCGGGCTGGCGTCGACGGTCATCGAGGACCCGGTGTCCGGCAGGCCGATGATCGTTCCCATCGGTCGACGTCACGTGCGCGACGGCGTGCACGTTGTACCGTGAACCCGGGCGCAGCCGAGCCGACCGACGGGAGCACCATGGCACCGGACATGGACGGGGAACCGGGCATCGAGGGCATGGCGATGCGCAGCGGCATGGCCGAGGTCGGCGGCATCCGGCTCGCCTACGAGGACCTCGGCGACGTCGACGACCCACCGGTCGTGCTGATCATGGGCTTCGCCAGTCAGCTCATCACCTGGCCGATCGCACTGGTCCGGCGGCTCGTCGACGCGGGGTTCCGCGTGATCCGCTACGACAACCGCGACATCGGATTGTCGACGAAGCTCGACGGCGCACACATCGACGGCTCCCGGTTGCTGCGCCTGGCCCGTTACGAACTCGGTCTGCCCAGCCCGTCCCCGTACACGCTGGTGGACATGGCCGCGGACACCCGCGGGCTGCTCGACCACCTCGGCATCGACCGGGCCCACGTGGTCGGCGCCTCGATGGGCGGCATGATTGCGCAGATCGTGGCCGCCGAGCACTCCGACCGGGTTCGATCGCTGGCGATCATGTTCTCCAGCACGAACCAACCGCTGCTGCCGCCGCCGGCTCCGCGGGCGTTGCGGCGGCTGCTGGCCAGCCCCGGCAAGAACCCGACCCGCGAGCAGGTAATCGACATGACCGTGCGCTCGAACGAGGCGATCAGTAGCCCGAAATACCCTCAGCCGCAGCAGGTCGTGCGCGAACGGGCGGCCGAGGCCTACGACCGCAGCTATCACCCGGCCGGGGTCGTCCGTCAGTTCGCGGCCACGCTCGGCACCGGCAGCCTGCTCGGCTACACCCGCCGCATCACCGCACCGTCGGTCGTGTTGCACGGCACCGCCGACCCGCTGATGCGCCCGGCCGGCGGCAAAGCCATCGCCCGCGCGATCCGCGGAGCGCGGTTGCACCTGATCGACGGCTGGGCGCACGACCTGCCCCCGGAACTACACGAGCAGATCGCGGGCATCCTGGTCAGCAACATGCGCCGTGCCGCCGAGACGACGACCTGAATCGCCGGTCCGTCCTCACCGCGAGTCGTACCTCCCACCGACCCGCACCACCCGCGCGGCCACGGCGATGACCACTGTCAGCACCGGAACCAGCGTCAGCGCGGTGGGCAGCGACCACGTGTCGGACAGCCGGCCGATCAGCGGTGCACCGCCGAGCGAGCCGGCCCAGGCGATGGCCGACACCACCGCGATCGCCGTGCCGGCCGACACGCCCGGCACCCGCGCCGATGCGCTGTACGTGGTCGGCACCACCAGCCCGATTCCCACGCCCAAACAGCCGAAGCCCACCACCGCCGCTACCAGGCCGCCGGCGATCAGTGCCGCGGCCATCCCGGCCGTGGCGACCGCCGCGACCACCGGAAGTACCCGAGTCGCGGGGTAACGGACCAGCAGCCGGTTCCCGACTGTCCTCACCAGCAGCATGCCTAGCGAGAACGCCACGAACCCGAGGCCCGCCGGCGAGGCGTGCAGCGAATCGCGCAGGTACACCGCGGACCAACTCTCGGCGGCCCCCTCACACCAGGCGCTGGCAACCGAGATCAACCCCAGCTCGACGACCACCGGATTACGAAGGGCCGCACGCAGATCGCTGCGGGTACGCGTCGGCTCCGGCCACGTATCCGAGGCTGCATCCGGCGCCGGCCTCGCCGGGTCGTCGAGCAACCGCGGCGACAGACCGACTCCGAGCAGCGCCACGACCGCACCGAGGACGACGAACTGCCATGCCAGTGAAACCCCGATCCACACCCCCGCCAGCCCCAGGCCGGACCCGAGGAAGGCTCCCAGGCTCCAGCAGGCGTGCAGTCCCGGCAGGACCGGTCGACGCAGCGACCACTCGACAGTCGTGCCCTGCGTGTTCATCGCGACGTCGAGTGCGCCCTGAAACGCGCCCCACAGGGCGAGCGCGCCGAACAGCAGCACGGCGCGGTCGGCCAGCCCGATCAGCGGACCGGTGACGCAGTACCCGAGCAACGTCCACCGCACGACCACACGACTTCCCCAGCACCGCAACGCCCAGCCGACAACGGCGACCGAGCAGATCGCGCCGATCGGGCCGCCGACCAGCGCAAGACCGAGGGTCTGGTCGTCGATGTGCAGACGGCCCTCGACCGAGGGGATGTGGGCGGCCCAGGAGGCGAACAACGTGGCGTGGACAGCGAAGACGATCGACACCGCGCCTCGCGCGGTGACACGCGGCCGGGCCCCTGCGATCGTCCCGCGCATCGGTCAGCCGACCTCCTGCGCCTCCTCGAACGTCATGCGCACGTGCGCGATTCCGCTGGCGAACATCGCCCTTTTCGGCAGGCCGAGCTCGCGCAGTTCGTCGGCCCACGGATGTTCACCCAGGATCAGCTCGGCGCCGCCCGGCCGCATCCGGGTTCCGGAGGCCTCGAGCTTCCACGGGATGCGGCGGGTGTGCCCGTCCAAGTGCGCATAGGCGTCCAGAGAGGTCGCGAGGCCCCCGCCCGGTACGGGTAGCCCCGGCCTGACCCTCAGATCCGCGACCAGTTGCCCGTCCAGTCGCAGGACTCCGCGCGCGCCCGCATCGTCGCGCTCGATGTCGATCTGCGACATCACCTTCGGGAACCCCCAGATGGTCCGGCCCGCCTCGAGCGTGAACTCCTCGTTGACGGGCAGCCGGTGGATGAACACCCCGGCGCGGCCGGTGATGAGTGTGCGAAGGTCTCCTGGACCGTCGCCGATCGGGCCGCCGTCGACCGGACGGACCAGGAAGCCCACCCCGTACTCGTGGTACCGGTGGAGGTCGCCGTCGACGTACTGCACGAACAACACCGTGCAGACGGTCCGCCCCGGTCGGTACTCGAGCACGTGCAGGCCCGAATGGTCGATAATCCGTTGGGCGGCTGCCGCGGGAACCGAGTACATCGCCGCGTGCGCGTTCGCGTCGCGGATGCGCACCGGCATCGCGACCCGCTCACCCTGGATGAGATATCCCTCGCCGGGCATCGAACCCCTCTCGTCGTGAAACACGTTCTAGCACAGATCGGTCGCGCCGGACCGGCGTTCCGGACGATGTGTCGCTACCGGCAACAGTTCGGATCCAGGACCGCTCTCAGCGCGTCGAGAGCTTCGCGACGCGCCCGGTGGTAGACGTTCATACCGCGACGTTCGGATTCGACCATGCCGGCCTTGCGGAGCTGGCCGAGGTGGTGACTGACGGTCGACTCGCGTAGCCCCACCCCTGTTGCGAGGTCGCAGGTGCACGCCTCGCCGGCGTCCGCCGTGAGCAGTATCGAGAGCAGCTTGATCCTCGTCGGATCCGCGATCGCCTTGAGCCGCAAGGCGATTTCGAGCGAGGCATCGTCGCTCATCTGCTCCGAGGACACCGGCGCACAGCAGACCGGCGCGCTGACATCGACGAGCGGAAGCGTCTTCGGCATGAACCCACCCTACCCAGCTTCTTGACTTATATCGAAGTAGTGCCATTCTAAGGAAGTCAGGAATTCGATATATGCCACACAGGTGGAGGATGTCATGTCCCGCGCGCAACTCGCCCTCAACGTCGACGACCTGCAGGAATCGGTTGCCTTCTACTCCAAGCTGTTCGGCACCGAGCCTGCCAAGCTCAAGCCGGGCTACGCGAACTTCGCGATCGAGAACCCGCCGCTGAAGCTGGTATTGCTGGAGAACCCGGGTAAGGGCGGCACGATCAACCACCTCGGCGTCGAGGTCGAGTCGAGCGAGCAGGTGCATGGCGAGATCGCCCGCCTGACCGGCGAGGGCCTGTTCACCGACGAGGAGATCGGCACCACCTGTTGTTTCGCGACGCAGGACAAGGTGTGGGTGACCGGCCCGGCGGGCGAGAAGTGGGAGGTCTATACCGTCCTGGCCGACTCGGACACGTTCGGCACAAGCCCGCAACTGCTCACCACCGCGGACGGCGCGTGCGCCTGCGAAACCTCCACCGCTCCCTGAGCGCCCGCAGTCGAGAACCTGGTCGGCCCCGCCGCGGCTCTCCCGAGGCGGGGCGGGCCTGTGCTCAGCGTGCGTCGGGAACCAGTTCGGCGATGATGTCCTCGACCCTGACACGGATCTGATCGCGGATCAGTCGCACGGCCTCGATGTCCTGCCCGGCGGGGTCGTCGAGCACCCAGTCGCGGTAGGACTTTCCGGGGAAGACCGGGCAGGCGTCGCCGCATCCCATCGTGATCACCACGTCCGAGGCCTCGACCGCGTCGGTGGTGAGGATCTTCGGCTGCTCACCCGCGATGTCGATGCCGACCTCGGCCATCGCGACGACTGCAGCCGGGTTCAGCTGCCCGGCGGGTGCGCTGCCGGCCGAGCGGACCTCGATCGAACCGCTGGCGAGGTGGGCGAGGAACCCGGCGGCCATCTGTGATCGGCCGGCGTTGTGGACACAGACGAACAGCACGCTGGGTGTGGTCATGAGACGGAACGCCCCTTGTCGGAGGTGATTCGGGTGGCGGTTGTGGTGACAGCCTCGGATGAGGCCGCGGCCTGGAAACGTCTGCGCAGCGCGAGGGAAACGTAGACCAATCCGACGAGGACGGGTACCTCGATGAGCGGGCCGACGACCCCGGCCAGGGCCTGGCCGGAGGAGGCACCGTAGGTGGCGATCGCCACGGCGATCGCGAGCTCGAAGTTGTTGCCCGCCGCGGTGAAGGCCAGTGTCGTGGTCCGCGCGTACCCCAGTCGCAGTGCGCCGCCGAGCAGGTACCCGCCGCCCCACATGACCGCGAAGTACACCAGCAGCGGCGCGGCGATGCGGACGACGTCGACCGGGCGGGAGGTGATCTGATCGCCTTGCAGTGCGAAGAGGATCACGATGGTGAACAGCAACCCGTATAGCGCCCAGGGCCCGAGCCGAGGAAGGAACCTCTGCTCGTACCGGTTTCGGCCCTTCGCGCGCTCACCGTAGCGACGGGTGACAAAGCCCGCGACGAGCGGAATCCCGAGGAAGATCAGTACCGATTTCGCGATCTGCCACGGCGAAATGGCGATATTGGTCTGCTCGAGACCCAGCCATCCCGGCAGGACCGACAGGTAGAACCAGCCGAGCACGGCGAACATGAGCACCTGGAACACGGAGTTGATCGCGACGAGCACCGCGGCGGCTTCGCGGTCTCCGCAGGCGAGGTCGTTCCAGATGATCACCATCGCGATGCAGCGGGCGAGGCCGACGATGATCAGCCCGGTTCGATACTCGGGGAGGTCGGGCAGCATCAGCCATGCCAGCGCGAACATCACGGCGGGGCCGACCAGCCAGTTCAGCACCAGCGAGCTGACCATCAGCTTGCGGTCGCCGGTCACGGTGTCGAGTCGGTCGTAGCGGACCTTCGCCAGCACCGGATACATCATGACCAACAGACCGAGGGCGATCGGCAACGAGATCCCGTCGACCTGCACCTTCTCGATCGCCGTGCCGATACCGGGCACCCCGCGCCCGAGCAGGAGGCCGACCGCCATCGCGGCACCGATCCACACCGGCAGGAACCGGTCGAGGGTGGACAGTTTGCCGACGACGGCCGGCGGTGTGGCTGTCTCGGTCACGGTGCCACCGCCACCGCAGCGTCGGTACCCACGCAGGTGGAGCCCTCCACCACGCCGGCCGCAGGAGACAGCACCGCTGACAACTGCTGTAACGCGGCGGGGATCACCCGGTAGTACACCCAGGTGCCGCGGCGTTCGCAATCGAGCAGTCCCGCTTCGCGGAGCACCTTGAGATGGTGCGAGATCGTGGGCTGCGACAGGGCGAACGATTCCGAAATGTCGCACACACACGCCTCGCCACCGGCATGCGATGCCACCAGCGACAGCATCCGCAGCCGCACGGGATCACCGATCGCCTTGAACATCCGGGCGAGGTCACCCGCCCAGTCCGAACTCAACGGCTCCCGCACCAGCGGCGAGCAACACGGCTCGCCGATCCCCTCTCGTTGATTCGACATATGTCAATATTGACAGAAGTCGAATCAGACGGCGAGCGGAAGTCATGCCGCGGGGGCGGGCATCCACGTGTCCTCGGGCTACGCCGACGATTGTGGACAGTCGAGTTCAGCACCCGATTCCACGCTGTCAGCGTGCCCACAACCACAACTCCACACGGAGCCCGCCGAGCCGCGACGGCGACAGCCGCACCCCTCCCCCGTGCAGCGCCGCCTGCTGAACGACCAGCGCCAACCCCAGCCCCGATCCACCCGGTGCTGCGGTGCTACCTCGCTGAAACCGTTGCAGCACTTGGTCGTACTCCACCGGTGGCAGGCCTCGCCCGTCGTCGTCCACCGACAGCACGGCCGGTCCGCGCAGGTCCGCACCCAGTTCCACCCGGCGCGCACGGCCGTGCACGACAGCGTTCTTGATCAGGTTGTCGACGGCCAGCCGCAGGCCGGCGGGCCAGGCCCGGACGGCCGGCAGGTCGGCGGACGCGGCGACACCAGGCAGCACCGTGACCACCAACTGCGGGTACAGCCGGCTCGCGTCGTCGGCCGCCCGACCGAACAGCTCCCGCACGTCGACGTCGGCGAAGTCGCTCTCGCCGGCCAGCTCCCCCGCGGCCAGCTGCCCCAAGGCGGTCACGATCCCCTCCACCCGCGCCTGCGTGCGGGCCAGTTCGTCGAGGACCTCGATGCGGTCTTCATCCGAGAGTTCGTGCGCGCGAAGCACTTCCAAGTCGGTTCGCATGACCGTCAGCGGGGTGCGCAGCTCGTGTGCCGCGGAGGCGGCGAAGTCGCGGGCGGTGCCAAGCGCATGTTCGGTCCTGCCCTGGGCCTGCTGGATACGCTCGAGCAGCCCGGTGATCGCGCCGGCCAGTTCCTCGGTCTCCCGTGAACCACCGGCCTCGACGGAACGCACGGGCCTCGCAGTGTCCCAATGGATTTTCCGGGTGCGGTCGGTGAGCAGGCGCAGCGGGCGCAGGGCCCGTCCGCCGATGAGCCACCCCAGTCCCCCGGCGAGCACGACCGCGCCGATCCCGATGAACAGCACCTCCCACCGCGCCCCGGCGGCGCGCGATTGCGCCGGCGCCTCGGGCAGACCCACCGACAGCAACTCGCCGCCGTGGCCCTTGATCGGCAAGGTGTGCACGCGGAAGCGCTCCCCGTCGACAGTGGCCGTCGAGAACCCCTGGCCATGGTGCGGCAGCAGCACCGTGCCGGTGTCGAGCACCGATCCGGCGCGATCGCGGATGGTGACTGCCAGTGCCGGGTCGGCCCGCTGCGCCGACGCCGGCACCTTCCCTCGCTCGGCGAGCGACAACGCCAACGTGTCGACCCGCACATCGAGTTGGCTCGACTCGTTGTGCGATATCCACGCCGCGGCGATCACCCCCACGATCACCACGATCAGCAGCGCCCCCGCGGCGGCGGAGGCCGCGACCCGCAGCCGCAGCGACGGCGAGCGGATGGTCACCGCGGCTCGCGCAGGACGAAACCGACCCCGCGGATGGTGTGGATCAGCCGCGGCCGGCCACCGGCCTCGAGTTTGCGGCGCAGGTAGCCGACGAACACGTCGACGACGTTGGTGTCGGCGGCGAAGTCGTAACCCCATACCAACTCGAGCAGCCGCTGCCGGCTCAGCACCACTGTGGTGTTCTCGGACAGCACCTCCAGCAGATCGAACTCGCGCTTGGTCAGTTCGATCTGCTCGTCGTCGACCAGCACCTGACGCTGCGCCGGGTCCACGGTCAACGGTCCGATCACGATCACCGCGCCGCGCTGTGGCACGGCTACCGCGCGGCGCAGCATCGCCCGCACCCGCGCGATCAGTTCCGCGAGTGCGAACGGCTTGACCAGATAGTCGTCGGCACCCGCCTCCAACCCAAGGACGCGGTCCTCGATGGTGTCGCGCGCGCTGAGCACGCACACGGGGACTTCGTCGCCGAACGCCCGCAGCGCGGTCACCACCGCGACGCCGTCCATGCCGGGCATGTTGACGTCGAGCACGATCGCGTCGGGTGCGGACTCACGCGCGGCCCGCAGTGCGGACGGCCCGTCGCCGGCGCCGATGACCTCGAAGCCGGCCAGCCGCAGGCCGCGCTCGAGCGACGCGCGGACATCGGCGTCGTCGTCGACGACGAGCAGGCGGGGTGCACTGGCCATGCCGAGCATCATGCACCCGCTACCTGGGGGTCGGGTGTGCGCCTCTTACATCTGGTGGTGGTGCATGTGCTGCGGGTGGCAGGCCTTCACGTAGTCGCGCATCGCGCTGTGGGTCTGCATGAAACCCTGCATCTCCTGCTGGTGGCTCTGCGCGTAGCTGTGCATCGCGGCCTTGCGCTGATCCTTCGGCATCTGGTGAACCGTCCACATCTCGTTGGCGAGGTCCGGGTGGGACGCGAGGTAGCCCAGCGACTGCGGCACGCTCTGGGAGGCGGCCTGCCACATCGCCTGCTGGTTGCACTGCGGCGGCGGCGCCTGCACCGGAGCGGCCTGCGCCAGCGCCGATCCGCCGACCAGAGTCGCGCCGCACACCGCGGCGACGAACACGGTCCTCATTCTGCGGGTCACCCCGCGGGGTCCGGACGAAGCGTTCATGACCTTCTCCCTTCTGCGAGAAATCATTCCGTGTGGTCGCAGTACCGCCTGATCGATCGGAACGGTCATCCGTTCACGTCGCCGCACAGGATGGGGGCGAAGAGCTCCGTCGGTGCGCCGTCGTGGGTGATCTGGTCGCTGGACCCGAGGTGCACGTTGACGTACCAGCCGGTGGCCGGCGGCGGGGAGGTGATGTCGTCGAGGGTGATGGTGGCGTGCGCGGATCCGTCCGCGCCGGCGGTCAACTCGGGCAGCGGATGCACGACGGATCCCTGCGCGTCGCACGTGCCCTGGTGCAGGTGCACGGCGTGCGCGGTGTCCGGTCGTAGTCCCTGGGCCACCACCGTGACCTTCAAGGTGTGCGCGGCCTTGTCGTAGGCCAGCGTGGCGGTGCCCGTGGGCGCCGTGCCGGACGGGTGCAGTTTCAGCGTCACCGGACCGTGCGGCGATGTCCCGGCCGGAATGTCCGCACAGGCCAGGGAGGTCATGCCGACACCACCGGGTGGCCCCAGCGTGGCGGCGGGTGCGAGGTGCACATTCAGATACGAATTCGCGGGGATGCCCTCGGGCGCCGGTTCGCTGTGCACGGTCTGCTGCACGGAACCGCCGGCGTCCGCGACCAGGTCCGGCAGCGGCACCGAGGGCGGGGTGCGCTGGTCCGCACAGGTTCCCGGATGGATGTGCATGGCGTGGCTGCTGCTCGGGGTGAACCCGTGCATGGCCAGCGCGACGGCGATGTCCTGGGTGTTGGGGTCCCAGCTGAGCGTTGCGGTGCCGACCGGCATGGCGGCCAGGCCGATCGTCTTCGGCGGCGGGGCGGCAGACGTGCCGGACGGCGGGTTCGACGCGCTCGAACACCCGGCGAGCGTGAGCGCGGCCGCAGCCGTCACGCAGATAGCGGCACCACGGAGCATCAGAATTACCCCCTGAACTGGGCGGAAATGCTGGCTTGTATCGACGCTAGGCCCAGGGTGCGGCGCTCCGCAAGACGGTGGTCGGCCGCCGGGGCCCGACGGCCCCGGCGGACCGGCTCACTTGACGTACGCGACCATGCCCCAGCTGATGTCGTTGACCGGCCCGTAGAAGCTCAGGCTCAGGTGACCCGCCGGGGTCGACGCGGAGTGGTGCGCGAGCACGGCGAGGTCCTCGCCGTAGGGCGCGCCGACGTTGTCGTACAGGTTGAGCAGGGTCGGCATGGCGCCGAGGATCTGGCCGACGTGCCCGTTGCTGACCGCGACGGTCTCGTCGTGCGAAAGGTTGAGGGTGACGCCGCCCGGTTCGGGGACCACGCTGGCCGCCGAGGCCACCCCGGATCCCAGAATGCAGACGGCCGCGGTGGCCGCCAAGGTGGCTCCGATGGTGACGAGTCGTGTGCGCTGCACGGTCTTCTCCCCTGAATTCGATGTGCTGATGCGACCAGGCTACCCAAGCTCGGAGCGGAAACGTGGCCCGGGTCACAGATGAGGCAAATGAGGCGAAAGATGCAGGTCGGACAGTCTTCTGGCACCGATGCGGACCGGGTGGCATAGCGTGAGCGGGTGCTGATCCCACCCCGCCCGGTGGTGCTGGCCGCGATGGCGGTCCGCCGACGGCTGCACCGACTGATCGACGCCCCGATTCCCGCCGAGCTGACCCTGTACGAACTGACCAATGGGGTCGCGGCCACCCAGGTGGTCGCCGCCTTCGCCGAGTTGGGGCTCGCCGACGCGCTCGCCGACGGACCCCTCCGTGCAGAAGATCTGGCGACGCGGCTCGACGCCGATTCCGCCGCGGTGCTGCGGCTGGCCCGCGCCGCGGCGGCCTTCGATCTGTGCACCGTCGACCACAGGGGCAGGGTCGCGCTGCGACGGCACGGCCGCGTGCTCCGCAGCGACCATCCGATGTCGATGCGCGACTGGGCGATGTTCATGGGCCTGCGGTCGACGACCGCGGCCTGGGCAGGGCTGGCCGGCAGTGTCCGAACCGGCGAGGGCGCGTTCCGCCGCGAACTCGGCAAGCCGATCTGGGAGTGGTTCGCCGACCATCCCGATGCCGCGCGCACCTTCGACGCCGCGATGCTCCGCAGCACCGAACTCAACGTCGGCTCGATCGTCGCGGCGCTGTCGTGCCCGCCGCACGCGACCGTGTGCGATGTCGGCGGCGGGGTGGGCGCACTGCTCGCGGGCGTGCTCGACGCGCATCCCGATGTCACGGGAATCCTCGTCGATTCGGCGTCCGTACTGGCCGAGGCGGCCGGCTATCTCGACGCGCGGGGGCTCAGCGGACGGGTGACCCCGGTCGCCGCCGACATGTTCGTGCAGATCCCCGCCCGCACCGACCTCTACCTGCTCAAGGACGTGCTGCACGACTGGGACGACGGGCGGTGCGCGCTCATCCTGCGCAACCTCGCCGAGGCCATGCCCGTCGGAAGCCGGGTGGTCCTGGTCGAGCAGTTGCAGCACCCGACCAGGGCCGACGCCATCGCCCCCACCGCCGATCTGCAGATGCTCACGCAGACCGACGGTGGTCGACAGCGGTCACTGGGCGAGTTGCACGAGCTGCTGCGGGCCGCCGGTCTGACCCCGACCGGGCACGCGCACGCGACCATGCACGCCCTGGTCGAGGCGACCCGCTGAGGGGTGGCACGGGATCGCCGTGATCAGACGCCCGCCGAATGGGCGCCACCGGTCTGCGGCTGCTCACTGCCGCAGTGCTTGCACTTGCGCGCGGCATCGGGGATGTCGTCCGACAGGCACTCCGGACAGACCTTGGTCGGCGGTTCGTCCCCGAACACGGTGATGCCGCGACGCGCCTGAATGTGCTTGTACGGCAACACGAGCACGAAATAGACAACCGCCATGAAAATGATGAAATAGATGATCGCCGAGATGAACGATCCGATGTCGAGGAAGGTCGCCTTGTTGCCCGCGTGGCCCAGTTGCCACCCGAGGCCGATCGTGTTGCCGCCCTGCGCGGCCGCCACCAGCGGATTGATCACATTGTCGGTAAAGGCCTTGACCAGAGTCGAGAATGCCAGGGCCACAACCAAACCGACAGCGACAGTGATCACGTCACCGCGCATCAGGAAATTCTTGAACCCCTTGATCATCCGAGCCACCCTTCTCATCGCACCGACGACTGAGGACGACCCCGACATCGCCCGTCAAAACCGTATTCCGATCTTGCCGGGTGTGCAGGCCAACCGCCGGAACCGACAATTCAAGGGTGACCGGTTTCGGGTCGATCGTCCCGTTTCCCTGGCGGGGAAATGGGACGATCGACCCGTGACCGGCGATTCAGCCTGTGTGACAACGATACGGTTGCGGTCCGCCGGTGGCCGCCGATCCGCGGGCGGCGCTCAGAGGGTGGCGGTCAGCCGATCCGCGAGGGTGTGCGCGAACTTCGCCGGGTCGCTCAGCTCGCCGCCCTCGGCGAGCACCGCCATGCCGTAGACCAGCTCCGCGGTCTCGGTCAGTGCGGCGTCGCCGGGCCGCTCGGCATGGGCCTTGCGCAGCCCCTCGACCAACGGGTGCGTCGGGTTGAGCTCGAGGGTGCGCTTGGCGTGCGGAACCTCCTGGCCCGACGCGCGATACATCTTCTCGAGCATCGGGCTCATGTCGAACGCCTCCCCTACCAGACAGGCCGGCGAGGTGGTCAGTCGCGAAGACAGCCGCACGTCGCGCACATCGGAGTCGAGCGCCGACTTCAACCACGTCAGCAGGTCGGCGAAGTCCTTGTCCTGCTGCTCACGCTCGGCCTCGTGCTCCTTGCGCTCGTCCTCGGTGTCGAGGTCGACGTCGCCCTTGGCGATCGACACCAGCGGCGTGCCGTCGAACTCCGGCACCGATCCGACCCACATCTCGTCGACCGGGTCGGTGAGCAGCAGCACCTCGAAACCCTTGGCGCGGAATGCCTCCATGTGCGGGGAGGACTCGATCTGCTGCCGGGATTCACCGGTCATGTAGAAGATCTTGTCCTGGCCGTCCTTCATGCGCTCGACGTACTCGCGCAGAGTCGTCAGGCCGGCCTCGTCGCCCTCGGCCGTCTGCGTCGAGACGAACGAGGAGATCTCCAGGATGGTCTCGCGGTTGTCCAGATCGGAGAGCAGGCCCTCCTTGATCACCCGGCCGAACTCGCGCCAGAAACCCTGGTACTTCTCGAGCTCGTCGGCGCGCATGTCCTTGACCGTGGCCAGCACCTTCTTGACCAGCCGGCGCTGGATCCGCGCGAGCTGGCGGTCCTGCTGCAGGATCTCGCGGGAGACGTTGAGCGACAGATCCTGTGCGTCGACCACACCCTTGACGAACCGCAGGTACTCGGGCATGAGTTCCTCGCAGTTGTCCATAATGAACACCCGCTTGACGTACAGCTGGACCCCGCGCTTGTGCTCGCGGGCGAACAGGTCGAACGGCGCGTGCGACGGCAGGAACAGCAGCGCCTGATATTCGAAGGTGCCCTCGGCCTTCATCGGGATGATCTCGAGCGGATCGTCCCAGGCGTGCGCGATGTGCCGGTAGAACTCCTTGTACTCCTCCTCGTCGACCTCGTCCTTCGACCGGGCCCACAGCGCCTTCTGCGAGTTCAGCGTCTCGGTCTCGACCGAGATCTCCTGCGTCTGCTCGCCGTCGTCGTTCGTGACGGTCTTGCTGCGCTCGATCTCCATCCGGATCGGGAAGGCGATGAAATCGGAGTACCGCTTGATGATCTCGCGGATCTTGTGCTCGGCGGTGTAGTCGTAGAGGTGGTCCTCGGTGTCCGCCGGCTTGAGGTGCAGCGTGATGGTGGTCCCCTGCGGCGCCTTCTCCGTGTCCGAGCCCTCGACGGTCTCGATCGTGTACGTCGACTCACCGCTGGACTCCCACCGGGTGCCGGCGTTCTCACCGGCCTTACGGGTGATCAGTGTGACCCTGTCGGCGACCATGAACGTCGAGTAGAAGCCGATGCCGAACTGGCCGATCAGCTCCTCGGGCGCGGCGGCGTCCTTCGCCTGCGCAAGCGTGCGGCGGACCTCGGCGGTGCCGGACTTTGCGAGGGTGCCGATGAGGTCGACGACCTCGTCGCGAGACATGCCGATGCCGTTGTCGCGCACGGTCAGCGTGCGGGCGACCTTGTCGACGTCGATGTCGATGTGCAGGTCGGAGGTGTCGGCGTCGAGGTCCTTGTCCTGGAAGGCGGCAAGCCGCAGCTTGTCCAGGGCGTCAGAGGCGTTCGAAACCAACTCCCGCAGGAAGATGTCCTTGTTCGAGTACACCGAGTGGATCATCAGCTCCAGGAGCTGGCGGGTCTCCGCCTGGAACTCGAGTTGCTCGGTCTGCGCGTTCACTCCGATTCCCTTTCGATTTCGCGATGTTCGCGTGCCTGTGCCGCCGTTTCGGCAGGCGGCGTTTCCGGCAGATGATACTGCGGCCGGGCGGCCGGTCCCGGTTCACAGGTTCGGTCGTTCACCTGCGGCTCAAGATCAAAGCCCCTAGCATTGACCCGCGCACGCGTGAGCATCGTCCAATCACCCCGCCGGGTTCCGGCGGGGCGCTCCTCGATCCGAGAGGATCCGCCGTGCGCAAGTCCCCGAAATGTTTCGCCTCCGCTCGCCGATTTCTCGTCGTCGTGGCCTCCGCTGCCGCCCTGTTCGGCGGGGTCGAGGCCGTTCCTGCGTGGCTGACCCCCGCGGTCGCCGCCGCGTCCACCCCGGCCGATCGCGCCCTCGCCGAGCAGGCCATCTGGGACAACTACAACGGCGACGTCGTAGGCCAGACGATGGCGATGGCGAAGCTGACAGCCGCCGACCCGGCGCTGGCCCAGCGGACGGGACAGGTGCTCTCGTCGGTGGGGACGGCGGTGCTGACGGTGCCGAACCCGGCGCCGGTGCCGGCCGGGGCGCAGACGGCGATCGTCGTCCTCGGCTACGGGCTGCTGCCGAACGGGACGATGCGCCCCGAACTCGTCAACCGGCTCAGCGCCGGCCTGCGGGAGGCGCAGGCGTCGCCGTCGTCACCGATCGTGGTCACCGGCGGCAACCCGCAGAGCGGGGTCACCGAGGGACAGGCCATGAAGGCGTGGCTGACCGGTCACGGCATCTCCGCGGACCGGGTGCACGCCGAGACTCGCGCGAACTCGACGGTCCAGAACGCCCTGTTCTCGACCACGATCATCAAGTCGATCGGGGCGACCGACGCGGTGCTGGTCAGCTCGCCCGACCACATCCGCCGGGCGACCGGCGACTTCCTCGTCGCCGGCACACCGGTCGTCGGGGTGACCACCTCGCTGACCGAACTGGCCGCGCAGGTGCCGCCGCCCGACAAGTCCGAGCGCTGGGGCATCTACCAGGACGCGATCAAGGTGTTCCAGGCCCAAGGGAATTGACCGGGCGGAATTGACCTCGCGGAACTGACCGGCCGAACCGAACCGACCCGCCGATCCTGATCAGTCGGACGACACCGCCCCCGCGCCGGCCGCACCGTCTAGGATCGGCCCGACACCGAACACCACACACGTCAGAGGTCAGCCATGAACGAGAAGCAGTCCGCGTCCCGCGGGCCCCGCTGTGGTGTCCGACCGACTGGTGTCCGACCTACCGGTGTTCGACTGACCATGCGGCGCCACGTCGATCTGCTCCGCGTCGCCAGCGCCGGTTGTCGCGCATCTCGCTGAACATCCTTCCGTCCCCGTCCGGTCCCCGGGCGGCCGAAGTTCTCCGAGGTTCGACGTGACTGCTTCCACTGTTTCCGACACTGCCGTTGTCACCCCCGCCGATGCGACCGTCGTCGAGCCGGCCGTCGCGCCGACCGGTCGGCTGCGCGGGTTCTTCGACTACCGGCGCACGACGATGACCCTCGCGGTCCTGCTGGTGCTGGTGCCCGCGATCGCGCTGTTTCCCGGGACCAGCCACGAAGCCCTGACCGCCGGGCTGAAGACCGGGTTCACGACGACGCAGTTGGTGACGTTCCTCGTCGTCGCGATGGTCGCCGCCGCGGTCAAGGGCCTGTCCGGCTTCGGCTACGCGCTGATCGCGACCCCGTTGGCGGCGGTGCTCATCAACCCGTCGGTGGCCGTCGTCGTGCTCGCGGTGCCCGCGCTGATGATGAATCTGTTCCAGGTCGGCGAGACCGGCACCGGGCTGCCGTACCTGCGGCGGCACTGGCCGCTGATCGTCGCGGCGCTCGTCGGTTCCGCGATCGGCGTGTTCATCCTGACCCGGCTCCCGGCCACTCCGATCCTCGGTGTCGTGATCGGGGTGCTGCTGGTGTCGTACGTGATCTGGTCGGTGGTCCGAAAGGGTAAGCCCGCCACCGGAACCGCGCATCCGGCCGCGCTCGGCACCGTCGGCGTCGCCGAGGGCGTACTGCTCGGCGCCGTGAACATGGGGCCGCTGCTGCCCGCCTATCTGCACACCTTCGAACGCGACGCGCGCCGCTACATCGGCGGCATCTCGCTGGTTTTCACGCTGGTCTTCGCGGAGCGGATCGGGCAGATGACGGTGAACGGCCTGATGACCCGCCAGCTGCTGTGGCTGGGGTCGGTGATCGCGCTGGTGACCCTCGTCGGCCTGGTCGCCGGCACCGCCCTGCGCCGGTGGGGCCGGGTCAACCCGGCGGTGTTCAACGCGGTGGTGCTGACCGTGCTCGGGGCGACCGGCGTGACCATGCTGGTCAAGGCGCTGCCGCACTTCCTCTGAGCCGAGCTACCCCTGATCCGGGCCGTCACGGTCGCAGGTACGACCAGCCCTGCCTCTGCCGGACCACCAGGTGCGCGATCCCCGATGGCACGAGCGTGACGCCCGGGAGCAGATCAGACTCGGCGAGTTGGCGCGCGGCGACGGTGTTCGCGCACGCACAGACGGTCACACCGCGCTGCTGCAGATCGGCCACGGTGTCGGCGAGGCCGGTCTCGCCGGTGCACAGTTCCACCCCGGGCCCGTGGGTGACGAGTTCGACGACGGTGTCGGGCCCGAGCGCACGCAACAGGTTGGCGACATTGCGCAGCACCGTTTCCTGACGCTTCGGGTCCGATTCGGGTAGGTGCACCACCACACCGTCGTCGACGGTGTCCCTGTTCACGCTCATCGTTGTCCTCTCGCCGCGGTCGCATGCCGTGATTGTCTGCAGGGGCGATTGTCGTCCGCCGCCAAGCGGGTCGGGCCCGCCCCCCTGTGCGGGAGGCGGACCCGACGTCGTTTCCGGTTGTCAGGCGGACAGCGCGGCGACCGCCGCTCCGGCACCGACCAAGGCGATGACCGCGCCGGCGAGGCCGGTGATCGCGGCGATCTCGTTGAGCTGATCAGCAGACGAACCCATGAAAATCACTCCTGAACTGTTGGCAGGACCAGTCGGCCCACCGATGTGTTGTAAACGTGTGTGTTGCAACGATCTGTCGAATGCCCTTGTGTCTCGGGCCGAACTCAGTTGTGCGTGCGTGAACACCCCGCTTCCGTTCCGTGCCCATGGCTGAGCGAAAGACGTCGAGAACCCGTTCCGGACGGTGCTCAGGACAACTCGGCGCGCACCTGCTTCGCCGCAGCGACCAGGTTGGTCAACGACGCCACGACCTCGTCGGTGCCGCGTGTCTTGAGGCCGCAGTCCGGGTTGACCCACAACCGTTCCGCGGGAACGACCGCGAGAGCCTCACCGAGCGAGTCGACGATCTCCTCGACGCTCGGGACCCGCGGCGAGTGGATGTCGTACACGCCCGGCCCGACGCCGAGGTCGAATCCGACGGACTCGAGATCGTCCAGCACCTCCATGTGCGACCGTGCCGCCTCGATCGAGGTGACGTCGGCGTCCAGGTCGACGATCGCGCCGATCACGTCGCCGAACTCCGAATAGCACAGGTGGGTGTGGATCTGTGTAGTGTCCGCCACCCCGGACGTGGCCAGCTGGAACGCGCCGACTGCCCAGTCCAGGTACTGCGGCCGCTCGGATGCGCGCAGCGGCAGCAGTTCCCGCAGGGCCGGCTCGTCGACCTGCACGATGCGTGCTCCCGCCGCTTCGAGGTCCACCGTCTCCTGCCGGATCGCGAGGGCGACCTGATCGGCGGTGTCCGCGAGCGGAAGGTCGTCCCGAACGAACGACCACGCCAGGATCGTCACCGGACCGGTGAGCATGCCCTTGACCGGCTTGGCGCTCAGCGACTGGGCGTAGCGGAACCAGTCGACGGTCATCGCGTCGGGCCGCGCGACGTCGCCGTACAGGATCGGCGGCCGGACACAGCGGGTGCCGTAGGACTGCACCCAGCCGCGCTCGGACGCGAAGAACCCGTCGAGCTGTTCGGCGAAGTACTGCACCATGTCGTTGCGTTCGGGCTCCCCGTGGACGAGCACGTCCAGGCCCAGCTTCTCCTGCAGCCGCACGACCTCGGCGATCTCGGCCCGCATCCGCGCTGTGTACTCGTCGCCGTCGATGCGTCCGGCACGCAGGTCGGCGCGCGCCACCCGGATGGCGGTGGTCTGCGGGTACGAACCGATCGTGGTCGTCGGCAGCAGCGGCAGGCCCAGCTCCTGCTGTTGCACGACGCGTCTGCGCGTTGCCGGCGTAGACCGAGTGCGGTGTCGACGCTCGGCCTCGACCGTCGCCCGGACCGTGTCGTTGCGCACCCGCGGGTCCGCGCGGCGCTGCCCGGCCGCGGCACGCGAGTCGGACAGTGCGTCGCCGATCGACTCTGCGCCGTCGCGGACCGCAGTGGCCAGGGTGACCACCTCGGCGACCTTCTCGTCGCCGAATGCGAGCCAACTGCTCAGCGTCGCATCGATTCCCGTCTCGGCAGCCAAGCTGTACGGCACGTGCAGCAGCGAACAGGATGTCGACACGGCCACGCTGCCGGCGACCGCGCGGACCGCTTCCAGGCGCGCCAGCGCGCGGTCGAGGTCGGTGCGCCAGACGTTGCGGCCGTCGACCACGCCGGCGACGACCAGGGTGTCGCCCAGCGCGTCACTGCCGGTGACCGCGTCGAGCCCACCGGATACCAGGTCGACAGCGATCGCCTCCACCCCCGCACCGGCGATACGGTCCAGCGCCCCGCCGGTGTCGCCGAAATAGGTGGCGACCAGCAACGACGGCCGGACCTGCTGCTCGGACAGTGAACGGTAGAGGCGGGCGGCGCGGTCGAGAGTCTCGTCGGAGACATCGGTGACCAGGATCGGTTCGTCGAACTGGACCCACTGCGCACCCGCGGCATGCAGGTGCGTCAGCAGCTCGCGATAGAGCGGGACGAGGTCGTCGAGTCGGGTGAGGGGGTCGGACAGGCCGTCTACACCCTTCGACAGTGCGAGGAACGTGACCGGGCCGATCAGGACCGGCCGTGCGGCGATCCCCTCACGCAGCGCCTGGTCGAGGTCGTCGAGCACCGACGTCGCGTCGAGCCGGAACGCCGTGTGCGGGGCGATCTCCGGCACCAGATAGTGGTAGTTCGTGTCGAACCACTTCGTCATCTCCAGCGGTGCGACCTGCGCGGTGCCGCGCGCGGCGGCGAAGTACCGGTCCAAATCGTCGGCGATGTGCGCGACACGGCCCGGTAGCGCGCCGAGAAGGGCTGCGGTGTCGAGCATCTGGTCGTAGAACGAGAAGGTGTTCACCGGGATCGCATCGATCCCGGCGGCGCGCAATCCGGCCCACATGTCGGATCGCAGGCGGGCCGCGACCCGCTCGAGCTCGGTACGGTCGATCGCGCCGGCCCAATAGGATTCGGTGGCGCGCTTGAGTTCCCGGTCGGGTCCGACACGGGGTGTGCCCAGAACGGTCGCCCCGAAGGCAGGCCCGGTCGACCTCGGCGATGTGGTGATGGGCGTGGTGACAGCCACGGTGAGACTCCAGTATGTCGTCGGTCCGGCGCGCCACCCGCGGGCGCACTCCCGACGAACTCCGGCGCACCTTTCGAGGCGCTCACGCATTCGCGATCGCGGCCGGGAAGGGGTCATCCGGTCCGTCAGGTCCACGCGCCCAGTCCTCGAGGCGGTACACCGCCGAGCGCGGCGCGCTCGGCGCAGCGGGCAGGTCTTCGGACTCGCAGGCTCCCGGACACATCGCCCGGACCTAATGGCCGTCGCTTCCCGGGCTCACGCCCAGTGCTGGTGACGGCGGTCGTTCCTGCACACCGCTGCGGGACAGTCCCGGATTCGAACCGGGTTCCCTCTCACACTCTTTCGGGTGTTTCGACGCCGACCCCGAACCTTCGGGGCTCCGCTCGGACGAGATCGGCGAACCAACTGCGTGCGTCAGCATAGCCGAGGCCGCAACCCTACGGCGCCGCCGTGTGCGGTCGTGCACACGACAGCGGTCAGTCCGAGGGCGGATACGGAAGTCGGCTGCTGACATCGACGTCGACCCGGATCTCCCGGCCGATCTGCGGGAACGCCCGCTGCGCGCAGTCGGTGCGTTCGCAGATCTTGCAGCCGGCGCCGATCGGCACCGGCGACATCCGCTCGTCGAGTCTCAGACCTCGCGAGTACACGAGCCGCTCGGCATGCGAGATGTCGCAGCCGAGACCGACCGCGAAGCTCCGCTCGGGGGCGCCGTACGGTCGCGCGGTGTCGTCGGTGGTCCGCGCCACCCAAAGGTAGGTCCGGCCGTCTGGCATCTGTGCGACCTGGGTGAGGATGCGGCCCGGGGTGCTGAACGCGTCGTGCACCACCCAGAGCGGGCAGCTGCCACCGACGCGGGAGAAGTGGAAGGCGGTGGCGGACTGGCGCTTCGAGATGTTACCGGCGCGATCGGTGCGCACGAAGAAGAACGGCACACCACGCCGGGACGGTCGCTGCATCGTCGAGAGCCGATGGCAGACCGTTTCGAATCCGACGTCGAATTGCAGCGCGAGCATCTCGATGTCGTAGTGCAGCGACTCGGCCGCGTCGAGAAACCTGTTGTACGGCAACAGCAACGCGCCGGCGAAGTAATTCGCCAAACCGATCTTCGCCAGTTCACGCGCGCCCGGGCTGAGCCTGTCCGCCGACCCGATCAGCCGCTCGATGGTCGCCGCCTGGGTGAGAAAGGCCAGCTGGGTGGCCATCTGGAAGGCCCGCTGGCCAGGAGAGAGATGGCCGGACAGCGTCAGGGTGCGGTCGGCGTCGTCGTAGTGCCGTTTGGGTCCCGGACAGTCCGGGGGGTCGGTGCGGATCCGGACCGCGATGTCGTGCCCGGAGGCGAGCAGCGCGGTCAGCTGGGTGTCGAGCGAACCGATCCGCAGGCCACATTCGGTGAACAGGCGCTCGGCGGCGTCGTCCAGTTCGGCGATGTGGTTGTGGCGGTCGTAGAAGAAGTCACGCACCTCCTCGAACGGCATCGGCACGCCCGATCCGGTCAGCGACGATGCCGCCAGATGGGCACCGTACTGCTCGAGTTGCTCGGTTGCGGCGAGCAGCCGACGGTGCAGGCCGACCAGTGCGACCCCGATCTCCGGCATCCGCGCGATGAACTCCTCGACGAGCATCGGTGCGGGCGGTTGCGCGGCCACCGCGGTCAACACGTCGTGCAGGTCCGCGGCCAGGCGGGCGTCCTGCGCGGCCGAGAAGAATTGGGGATCCAGATCGAACGCCGCATTGAGCTTGAGCAGCACCGGCACGGTCAGCGGCCGCTGGTCGTTCTCGAGTTGGTTCACGTAGCTCGCCGACAGGTCGAGGGTCCGGGCCAGTTCGAGCTGGGTGAGCCCACGCTCCTCACGCAGCCGCCGCAGCCGCGGTCCGGCGTGGATCTTCTGCATCGTATGTCCTTCCGCCTGCGCCGCAGGTGCGCGCCGCAGCCGACTCTGCACGACCGACGAGATTCACACCATTCGCAAGTTCTGCCATTCAACACCACTCAAATACGCAGGTTCAGCCACTTCTCACCGATCGGATGCCTGCATACGCTGCAAGTAGAGAGGCGCCGAGGCAGGTCTTCCGGCGCAGGTTCAGCGAAGGACGACACAACGTGAAGACGCACACCGTTCGCACCCATCGGTCCGCAGAGGACTTCCCCCGCCACGAGCACCTCGCCTGGAGGATCGCCGAGGTGGCCACCGACCCGGTGGCCGTGCCCGAAGACACCGCGGAGATGATCGTCAACCGGGTCATCGACAACGCGGCGGTCAGCGCGGCCTCCTTGATCCGCCGGCCGGTGGCCGACGCGCGCGCCCAAGCACTCGCCCACCCGTACGCACCGGGCTCAACGGTGGTGGGCGTCGGCGGCACCTGGTCGCCCGAGTGGGCGGCCTGGGCCAACGGCGTCGCGGTGCGCGAACTCGACTTCCACGACACCTTCCTCGCCGCCGAGTACTCGCACCCGGGTGACAACATCCCGCCGATTCTCGCGGTCGCGCAGCACACCGGCCGGTCCGGCGCCGACCTGATCCGCGGCCTCGCCACCGGCTACGAGATCCAGATCGATCTGGTGCGCGCGATCTGCCTGCACGAGCACAAGATCGACCACGTCGCGCACCTGGGCCCGTCGGCGGCGGCCGGGATCGGCACACTGCTCGGCCTGGACACCGAGACCGTGTACCAGGCGATCGGGCAGGCGTTGCACACCACGACCGCGACCCGGCAGTCCCGCAAGGGCGAGATCTCCAGTTGGAAGGCGTACGCGCCGGCGTTCGCCGGCAAGATGGCCGTCGAAGCCGTCGACCGGGCCATGCGCGGCGAGGGCGCCCCGGCGCCGATCTGGGAGGGCGAGGACGGCGTCATCGCCTGGCTGCTCGGCGGACCGCACACCGAGTATCAGGTGCCGCTGCCCGGACCCGGCGAGGCCAAACGCGCGATCCTCGACAGCTATACCAAGGAGCACTCCGCCGAATACCAGAGCCAGGCGCCGATCGACCTGGCCCGGCGTATGCGGGGGCGGGTCGGCGACCTCGACCAGATCGCGTCGGTCGTGCTGCACACCAGCCACCACACGCACTACGTGATCGGCACCGGCTCGAACGACCCGCAGAAGTTCGACCCGCACGCCAGCCGGGAGACGCTCGACCACTCGGTGATGTACATCTTCGCGGTCGCGCTGCAGGACGGCACCTGGCACCACGAGCGCTCCTACGCGCCCGAACGTGCGCAGCGCCCCGACACGGTCGCGCTGTGGCGCAAGATCTCCACGGCCGAGGACCCCGAATGGACGCGCCGCTACCACTCGACCGACCCGAATGAGAAGGCCTTCGGTGCCCGCGCCGAGATCACCCTCGAGTCCGGCGAGGTCATCGTCGACGAGCTGGCCGTCGCCGACGCGCACCCGCTGGGCGCCCGTCCGTTCGCGCGCGAGCAGTACATCGAGAAGTTCCGCATCCTCGCCGAGGGCGTCGTCGCGTCGTCCGAGCAGGACCGGTTCCTCGCTGTCGCGCAACGAATTCCGGATCTGAAGGCGGGGGAGCTCGACCAGGTCACGTTCACGGTCGCCGACGACGTACTCGCGCGCACCCCGCAGCTGCAGAAGGGACTGTTCTGACATGACCGGATTGATCGCCGCCGGCACCTCCGCGGCAGACAAGCGCACCGCGTTCCGCGCAGGATTGGCCTCAGGCACGATTCAACGCCTGCCGGGCGCGATCAACGCCCTGACCGCGAAGCTGATCCAGGAGATCGGGTTCGAGGGCGTGTACGTCTCGGGCGGTGCCTTTTCGGCGGGGCTCGGACTGCCGGACATCGGCCTGACAACGCTCACCGAGGTGATCTCCCACAGCGAGCAGGTCGCCCGGGTCACCGACCTGCCGGTGCTGATCGACGCCGACACCGGGTTCGGCGAGCCGATGTCCGCCGCCCGCACGGTTTTGTCCGCGGAGGACGCCGGCATCGCGGGCCTGCACCTCGAGGACCAGGTCAACCCCAAACGCTGCGGTCACCTCGACGGCAAGGCGATCGTGCCGACCGACGAGATGGTGCGTCGGTTGCGCGCCGCGGTCACCGCCCGCCGCGACCCGAACTTCGTCATCTGCGCCCGCACCGACGCGGCCGGCATCGAAGGCATCGACGCCGCCATCGACCGGGCGAAGGCCTACGCCGACGCGGGTGCCGACATGATCTTCACCGAGGCGCTGCACACCGAAGAGGACTTCGCGAAGTTCCGTGGCGCCGTGGACATCCCACTGCTGGCGAACATGACCGAGTTCGGTAAGTCAAAGCTGCTCCCGGCGCAGACCCTGCAAAACATCGGCTACAACGCGGTCATCTACCCGGTGACGACACTACGGCTGGCGATGGGCGCCATCGAACGCGGCCTGCGCGAGATCCACTCCGCCGGCACACAGGAGGGGCTGCTCGACCAGATGCAGACCCGCAGCCGGCTATACGAGCTGCTCGAGTACGAGCGCTACAACGAATTCGACTCCGGCATATTTGATTTCAGTCTCTCCAGGAGCCAGTGATGACTCAGCTCGAGCACCGAACGGCCCCGGCCGTCAGCCCCGCCATCGCCAAGGGCCTCGCCGGCGTCGTCGTGGACACCACCGCGATCTCCAAGGTCGTCCCCGAGACCAACACGCTGACCTACCGCGGCTATCCGGTCCAGGACCTCGCCGTGCACTGCAGCTTCGAGCAGGTCGCGTACCTGTTGTGGAGCGGCGAGTTGCCCAACCCCGACGAGGTCGCGCGGTTCGTCGAACGCGAGCGCGCCGCACGCCGTGCCGACAGGTCGCTGATCGGGCTCGTCACCAAGCTGCCGGAGAACTGCCACCCGATGGACGTGGTCCGCACTGCGATCAGCTACCTCGGCGCCGAGGATCCCGAGGAGGACGACAACTCCCCGACCGCCGACCACGCCAAGGCGCTGCGGATGATGGCGGTGCTGCCCACCGTCATCGCCGTCGACCATCGGCGCCGGCACGGGCTCGACCCGATCCCGCCGTGCCCGGACCTCGGCTTCGCCGAGAACTTTCTGCACATGTGCTTCGGCGAGGTCCCGGAACCGGAGATCGTCCGGGCCTTCGAGGTGTCGCTGATCCTTTATGCCGAGCACAGTTTCAACGCCTCGACCTTCACCGCCCGCGTGGTCACCTCGACACTCTCGGACATCTACAGCGCGGTCACCGCCGCCATCGGGGCGCTCAAGGGACCGTTGCACGGCGGCGCGAACGAGGCCGTCATGCACGACATGCTCGCGATCGGTGATCCGGAGAACGCCGAGCGGTGGCTGCGGGACAAGTTGTCGCGCAAGGAGAAGGTCATGGGATTCGGCCACCGCGTCTACAAGGACGGTGATTCGCGGGTGCCGACCATGCGGGACGCGTTCTTCGCCGTCGCCGACCGCACCGACGGCGAGAAGTGGGTGCAGATCTACCGGATCCTCGAGGACACCATGTACGAGGCGACCGGCATCAAGCCGAACCTCGACTTCCCCACCGGCCCGGCGTACTACCTGATGGGCTTCGACATCGAGATGTTCACGCCGATCTTCGTGATGGCCCGGATCACCGGGTGGACCGCCCACGTCATCGAGCAACTCGAGTCGAACGCACTGATCCGTCCTCTCAGCGAATACAACGGGGTCCCGCAGCGCACCGTGCGCTCCTGACCCACCTACCTCCCCGAACTGCGCCCCGGGAGCGGATTCACTGACATCGCCGTCTCCTGGTCCCGGGGCGCACCCTTCCCTCGACCACTCCCCGAGGTTCATCACGCATGTTCGACAAAGTCCTCGTCGCCAACCGCGGCGAAATCGCGATCCGCGCATTCCGCGCCGCATACGAACTCGGCGCCGGCACGGTCGCGGTGTTCCCGTACGAAGACCGCAACTCGGCGCATCGCCTCAAGGCCGACGAGGCCTATCAGATCGGCGAGGTCGGCCATCCGGTGCGCTCCTACCTCTCGGTAGACGAAATCATCTCTACTGCAGAACAATCGGGCGCAGACGCGATCTATCCGGGCTACGGATTCCTGTCCGAGAACCCGGATCTGGCGGCGGCATGCGAGGAGCACGGCATCACGTTCGTCGGACCGTCCGCCGCAGTGCTCGAGGTGACCGGCAACAAAGCCCGCGCGATCGAGGCGGCGAAGGCGGCGGGTCTGCCGGTGCTCGCATCCTCGGAGCCCTCCGCCGACGTCGATGCGTTGCTCGCCGGCGCCGGGAGTCTCGAGTTCCCTGTGTTCGTCAAGGCCGTCGCCGGCGGTGGCGGGCGCGGCATGCGGCGGGTCGCCGAACCGGAGCAGTTGCGGGAGGCGATCGAGGCGGCATCGCGGGAAGCCGAGTCGGCGTTCGGGGACGCGACGGTGTTCCTCGAGCAGGCCGTCGTCGACCCGCGGCACATCGAGGTGCAGATCCTCGCCGACGGACACGGCAATGTCATCCACCTGTTCGAACGGGACTGCTCGGTGCAGCGTCGGCACCAGAAGGTGATCGAACTGGCACCGGCACCGAATCTCGCGCCGGACCTGCGCGATCGGATCTGCGCGGACGCAGTGGCCTTCGCGAAGCAGATCGGCTACCGCTGTGCCGGCACCGTCGAATTCCTCCTCGACACCCACGGCAATCATGTCTTCATCGAGATGAATCCGCGTATCCAGGTGGAGCACACGGTGACCGAGGAGATCACGGACGTCGACCTGGTGCAGGCACAGTTGCGGATCGCGGCGGGCGAGACCCTCACCGATCTCGGGCTCTCGCAGGACACGATCGCGATCCGCGGGGCGGCGCTGCAGTGCCGCATCACCACAGAGGACCCTGCCGACGGGTTCCGCCCCGACACCGGCCGCATCTCCGGATACCGCACCCCGGGTGGGGCGGGGGTGCGACTGGACGGCGGCGCCACCCTCGGCGCCGAGGTCGGTGCGCACTTCGATTCGATGCTCGTCAAGCTGACCTGCCGGGGACGCGATTTCCCGACCGCGGTCGCCCGCGCCCGCCGGGCGGTCACCGAGTTCCGCATCCGCGGTGTCGCTACGAACATCCCGTTCCTGCAGGCCGTGCTCGACGATCCGGAGTTTCGTGCCGGCGAGGTGACGACGTCGTTCATCGAGGAGCGGCCCAACCTCCTCGTCTCCCATCATTCGGCGGACCGCGGCACGAGGATCCTCGAGTATCTGGCGGATGTCACCGTCAACAAGCCGTACGGCGAACGTCCCACCTCGGTCCGGCCACGAACCAAACTGCCGCCGCTGGATCTGTCGGTCGCGGCGCCGGTGGGCTCCCGCGACCGGTTGCGCCGGTTGGGACCCGTCGGTTTCGCGGCAGCGCTGCGGGAGCAGAAGGCACTGGCGGTCACCGACACCACCTTCCGCGACGCACACCAGTCGTTGCTGGCCACCCGGGTGCGCACCTCCGGGTTGGTGGAGGTGGCACCGCATGTGGCCAGGATGACCCCGCAGTTGCTGTCGATCGAGGCGTGGGGCGGCGCCACTTACGATGTGGCGCTGCGCTTCCTGCGCGAGGATCCGTGGGACCGGCTCGCGGCGCTGCGCGAGTCCGTACCGAACATTTGCCTGCAGATGCTGCTGCGCGGGCGCAACACCGTCGGCTACACGCCCTACCCGGAGCAGGTGACGTGTGCGTTCGTGGAGGAGGCCACATCCACCGGCGTCGACATCTTCCGGATCTTCGACGCGCTCAACAACGTCGACCAGATGCGACCGGCGATCGACGCGGTCCGCGAAACCGGTACGACCGTCGCCGAGGTGGCCCTGTCCTACACCGGTGACCTCACGGATCCGAACGAGAAGCTCTACACACTCGACTATTACCTGCGGCTCGCCGAGCAGATCGTCGATGCGGGCGCCCACGTGCTGGCCATCAAGGACATGGCCGGGCTGCTCCGGGCGCCCGCGGCCACCACACTGGTGACAGCGTTGCGCGCCAACTTCGACCTGCCCGTGCACATCCACACCCACGACACCCCGGGCGGGCAGCTGGCCACGTACCTCGCCGCCTGGCAGGCAGGAGCGGACGCCGTCGACGGCGCCGCGGCGCCGCTGGCCGGTACCACCAGTCAGCCCGCGTTGTCGGCGATCGTCGCGGCGACCGCGCACGGCGACCGCGACACCGGGATCGACCTGCAGGCCGTGTGCGACCTCGAGCCGTACTGGGAGGCGCTGCGCAAGGTGTACGCGCCGTTCGAGTCCGGCATTCCGGCGCCCACCGGACGCGTCTACACCCACGAGATCCCGGGCGGGCAGTTGTCCAACCTGCGTCTGCAGGCCATCGCCCTCGGCCTCGGCGACCGCTTCGAGGAGGTCGAGGCCAGGTACACGGCTGCCGATCGCATGCTCGGACGCCTGATCAAGGTCACGCCGTCGTCGAAGGTCGTCGGCGACCTCGCGCTGCATCTGGTCGGCTCCAACGTCCTCGCCGACCACTTCGCGGCGGATCCGGCGACGTTCGACATCCCCGACTCGGTCGTCGGTTTCCTGCGCGGCGAACTCGGCACGCCAGCAGGTGGCTGGCCCGAGCCGTTCCGCAGCAAGGCCCTCGAGGGTCGCGGAGAGGCCAAGCCCGAGATCCCGCTGACCGCGGAGGACGAGAAGGGTCTGGCGGGCACGTCGAAGGAACGCCGGGCGACGCTCAACCGTCTGCTGTTTCCCGGCCCGACAAGGGAATTCAACGAGCATCGAATGAGGTTCGGCGACACGTCTCTGTTGTCGGCCGACCAGTTCCTGTACGGCCTGCACCGCGGCGAGGAGCACCGCGTCGCACTCGGCAGGGGCGTCGAACTGCTGATCGGACTCGAGGCGATCTCGGAACCCGATGACCGGGGCATGCGCACGGTCATGTGCATCCTCAACGGCCAGTTGCGACCGGTGCAGGTACGCGACCGGTCCATCGCTACCGACCACCCGGCCGCGGAAAGGGCCGATCGGGAGGATCCCGGCCACATCGCGGCACCGTTCACCGGAGCAGTCACCACGGTCGTCGAGGTCGGTGACGAGGTGGTGGCCGGCGAAACCGTCGCGACGATCGAGGCGATGAAGATGGAGGCCGCCATCACCGCCACCCGCTCCGGCACCGTCGCCCGTGTTGCCGTGCGGGGACCCCGCCAGGTCGAGGGCGGGGATCTGCTCGTGGTGGTGTCATGATCGGTGAGGCGCTGAATTCCTGCCGAATGACACAACGTCTGCGTTGGAGGAACAGATGAGAGCGAAGCAGATCACCACGAATCTGCCCGTCGCCGACCTCGAGGCGGCACGCAGCTTCTACACGGACTTCCTGGGGCTGCGCGACGAAGAGTTCAACCTGGGCTGGGTCGCCCGCTACACCGACCCGGACACCGGCGTGCACGTCCAACTCGTGACCCGCGACGCCACCGCTGCCGAGGACTCGGTGATCTCGGTGCATACCGACGACGTCGAGGCGGCGTACGCGGAAGCTCAGGAACGCGGCTACGAGATCGTGCACCCGCTCACCACCGAGGAGTGGGGGGTGCGCCGGTTCTTCGTTCGCGCACCCGACGGCAACGTCCTCAACATCGTGTCCCACCCGGACTGACTTTCACCCACCCACCGCCCCGAGATACGCGAGCACGGCGCGCACCCGCCGGTTCGCGTTTGCATCGTCGTGGATCCCGAGCTTGTCGAACATCGACGTCGTGTACTTGCCGATCGCACTGTCGCTGAGAAACAATCGGCCGGCGATGGCGGTGTTGGACAGGCCCTGTGCCATCAGTGCCAGCACCGAGCGTTCTCGTTCGGTCAGCCGATCCAGCTGTGCGCTCCGCGCCGGGCCGGCGAGCAGTTTGGCGATCACCGCGGGGTCCATCGCGGTTCCCCCGGCCGCCACCCGCTCGCACGCGTCGAGGAACTGATCGGCTTCGAATACACTGTCCTTGAGCAGATATCCCACGCCACCGGACGCATCCGCGAGCAACTCACGCGCATACAACTGCTCGACGTGCTGGGACAGGATCAGCACCGGCAGCCCGGGAAACTCCCGACGCGCCGCCAGGGCGGCCATCAACCCCTCATCGGTGTTCGTCGGCGGCATGCGCACGTCGACCACCGCGATATCCGGACGCCGACTCAACAGCACGTCGAGGGTGTCCGGACCGGTGCCCGCGGTCGCGACCACCTCGTGTCCGTACGCCTCGAGCAGGCGGACGATGCCGTCCCGCAACAGGTACAGGTCCTCGGCCACTACTATCCGCAGGGCACAACCATTCTCACGCTCGTCGGGCCGCCGGCCGGACTGTCGACCGTCAGGGCGCCGTCGAAGACGGCGAGCCGGCCGCGGATACCGTCCAGCCCGCCGCCGGGCGTCGACGCCGCCCCGCCCGGACCGTCGTCCCGAACCTCGACCACCACCCGGTGACCGTCCCTTGCGATGTGCACGTCGACGCGCGCCGATCCGGCGTGCTTACCGACGTTGGCCAGCAACTCTGCGACGCTGAAGTACAGCGCCGAGGCGATCGGGTGTTCCAGCTGCACAGCCTCTTCGGCGGCCACCGTCACCTCCGAGGCGCTGTCCAGCGCGAGCGCCCGCACCGCGTCGACCAGACCCCGCTCGACCAGCACTGGCGGATTCACCCCACGCACGAGGTCGCGCAGTTCCGCCAGCGACGTGGAGGTTGCCTCGCGTGCCTCACGAACCAGCACGCGAGCCCGTTCGGGGTCGCTGTCCATGAGCCGCTCCGCCGTCGCCAGCGACAGGCCGACCGCCACCAGCCGGGCCTGCGCCCCGTCGTGCAGGCTGCGCTCGATCCGCCGGATCTCCGCCGCCTGCGCGGCTGTGGCATCGGCACGCTGCTCGGTCAACTCCTGTACCCGTTCGGCCATGTCGGTGGCCTCCGGCGCGCGCAGGTGACGGGCCGCGACCGGCGGAGCCACCCTCCAAACATGTCGCGACACCACGGCCGCCACCAGGACCAGCACGACGCCGACCACGACGGTGCCGACACCCGGATACGCGAAGGCGAATCCCGCACCCACCAGGGCCACGACCGGGACGGCGCACAGCGGACCGACGGTAACCGCCGCCACGCCCAACCAGCGCACGTCGCGCCAGTAGGCCGGGTCGCGGAACCAGGTGCGCATCCGCTGATCCCGCTCGGCGTCGCGCCGGCTGCGCTCATAGGTGTGACCGTTCCACCAGTAGCCGGTCGACATCTCGGTGATCGGCGCCGCGACCCGGTAGCCGGACTCGATGCGGATGCCGCTCCACCGCTGCGCCAGACGCCGGAAGAGCCCGGCGATCGGGGAGGCGAGGGCGAAGGTCCACACCGCCGCGAGGATCACCGGTGCGATCCACGTCCACGGCGCGCGCCACCACAGCGCGAGGAGCACCACCGCTGCCCAGACGGCCGGCACCGCCAGGCTCGCCGCGGCGAATACCGTCGACCGCACCAAACCGGTTCCGCTCGCGCGCAATCCGTGCCTCGGTAGGGTCGTCCGTTCACTCATTTCTGTTCCGCCTTCATCTCGTGGCGCTGCGTGGACGAGCGCCTGCTCGATTCCAGGTTGCCGAGACGAGCTCCCGCTGAACAGGGACTACGGACGAAAGTGGGCCTGTCCCCACCGGTTCGTGGGGGCAGGCCCATCTGGGCAGCTACCGGTTGAGCGGGCTGTAGAAGACCAGGCCGTTGCCCTTGTTGTCGTAGACCACGGCGCGCCGCTCGTGTGCGTCGTCGTACGGGCCCTTGACGATGCCGCCGCCGCTGTCCTCGATGGCCTTCGCTGCAGCGTCGACGTCGGCGGTCTTGATCCCGACGACGACCTGACCGTGGATCGGGTGGTCGACCGCGGTGGCCAGCGCGAGCGTGACGGCGCCGCCGTCGAGGGCCGCGAAATGGGTGCCGTCGCGGAACTTCAGCGGCATGCCGAGGGTTTCGCTGTAGAACTCGATCGACGCGTCGAGATCATCGGTCGACAGGACGATCATCTTGACTTCGTAGTCGCTCACGTGTGCCTCCGTATCTGGATCCCCACTCGCACAACCGATCGTCGTGCGCTCGAAGCCAGCGTAGTGAAGGTCAGCAGTTCCTCGTGGCGAAGTACATGTCCGCGGGATCGAGCAGGACGCCGAAGTACCGGCAGTTGCCGGGCTTCGCGGCGGCGACAGCGGAGGCCCTGTTCAGCGCGTCTGCCGCGGCGTTGAGACCGTCCTCGAATCAGTGGATGGGTGTGGTGAGGTCGGCCCGGTTCAGCGCCTGCGGGACTCCGGAGTTCTGGGAGGCGACGCCGAGGTTGTGGTCGAAGCGCAGGCTGTGCAGGACCATGGCATCGGAGGGGATCTGCTGCGGAGGCTGGTTCATCTTCGCGTTGGCGAGCCCGGGCTGGGCGAGCAGCGCGATGGTGGCGGCACCCGCGACGGCGACGGCGGTTCTGGCGACGACTCGTTTCATGACACTGACCTTCTTGCGGTCGACAGACACCACACCCCCTGGAATGCGGTCGGTTGACCGACAGTCAACAGCGCGAGAATAACGTATGCGGGACAAGCGGGACTCACCGTGCTATGAGCACTTTGACCGTCAGCCCGACGTGCCGCCGTAGAGCGCACGGGCGTTTCCCGACAGGATCCGTGCACGGTCGGATTCGTCGAGTCGCGAGCCGCGCACATAGTCGAAGGCCCGGACGTACTTGTCCCGCTGGAAGTACGGGTGGTCGGAGCCGGCCATCACCCGGGAGACGCCGAATGTCTCCGCCGCCAGCCGCAGCGACGGCTCGTGGAAGTTGGCCGCATCGAACCACATTCGCCGCAGCGACGCTCCCGGTGACGACACGAACGCACCCCAGTCCTCGTAATTGTCCTCGATCCGCTGGGCGAGGAACGGCAGATCCCCGCCGAGATGCGCGATGTGGAAACGAATCGACGGAAAACGTCCCGGAACATCCGCTTTCAGCAGGTGCAGCACCGCGATGGCGTCCTCGACGGGCGCGCCGTTGACCCACGCCAGCCCGGCGTCGGCGATCAGGTGGGAGCAGGCGCCCGATCCGGTCGGGTGAATGTTCACGACCGTCCGTTGCGCCTCGAGTTCCGCCCAGATCGGGTCCAGCCTCGGGTCCGATAGGGTGGCGCCGTCCGGGAACACCGTCGGGATGGTGATGCCGACGAATCCCGGTGCAATGAGCACCCGCCGCACTTCGGCGATCGACTCCTCGGCGTGCGGCAGCGGCAGGCTGCCGTACGCGAGGAAGCGCCCTGGGTAGCGGTCGAGCAGTACCGCGTATTCGTCGTTGACGAGGCGAGTGGCCTCGGCGGCACCCGCGGCGGGTCCGTAAGCGCCCTGCGGCATGGCGGAGAGCACCTGCGTCTCGACGTTCGCGGTGTCCATCCAGCGCAGACGTTCACCCATGTCCTCAGGCGTCGAGTCCGCGCCGAGACCGCGCGCGATCTTCGTGGTCGCCGGGTCCACGCCGAGCGCCTCGATGCGGTCAAGGTGGGTGGCCGGGTAGACGTGGGCGTGGGTGTCGATCGCGCGGTCGGGTGCGGCACTCATGCCTGGGATACTGCCGCGCGGCGTCGGCCGCGGTTGGGGATCGGGCACATTCCGGTGACTGAACAGACGACTCGGGTCGGCCGTTTCACGTGAAACGGCCGACCCGAGTCGGTGTGACGTCGATGGTGGAGCCAAGGGGAATCGAACCCCTAACCCCTGCCTTGCAAAGGCAGTGCTCTGCCAATTGAGCTATGGCCCCGAGATTGTTGTGCTGAACAGCTTACAGCTGGTGCCAGACTTCTCTGCGCGAGCTGAGCGTGAGAATACCGATCCCGGCTGCAACCACAGCGCCGGCAATCAGGAGCAACCGCACGTCGGTCATCCCTTCGTCGGCGTGGGAGTGGGCCTAGGAGGACTTGAACCTCCGACCTCTTCGTTATCAGCGAAGCGCTCTAACCGCCTGAGCTATAGGCCCTCGAACCGAGTCCAGACACTACCGCAGCGACCGGCGACATCCCAAATCGGGGTGGTCGACCGGATCGCTGCGGCCGTCGGACTGCGTCAATCGCGGTCCGCGAGCGTCACCTCGACGCCGCCGACCATGTCGGAACAGATGTTGTAGATGAACGCCCCGACCGTGGCCAGCGCGGTGAACAACACGATGTTGACGATGCCGATGATCGCGGCGACACCGAAGACCTGACCCGGGCCGATCAGCGTGGAACTGCCGTCGGTGTTGGACATGATGTCGGTGACACCGGTGTTCAGCCGGTCCCAGACGCCCATCCCGTCGAGCACCAGATACAGGATGCCCACGGCGACCATCCACACGAAGAACAACGAGATCGAGATCAGCAGCGACATCTTGAGCATCGACCAGGGGTCGATCTTGCGCAGCTGCATGCTCGCCCGCAGCGGTCCGCGGCTGCGTCTCGGCCCCACGGTGACCGCGGGACGCTTGCGGCCGGCGGTGGCCTCGGCGAGGTCGCGGCTGGTCTCCAGATCGGCCGGCATCGGGTGCTTGACCGCCGACAGGTCGGGCATCTCGTTGTTCTGCTTCTTGCGCGCAATGTTCGTCGTCGGTGCGTCGATCGAGGCGGCGCGCGGATTGTCCCGCTTGGTCTGCACGGTCGGCTCGGCCCCGGCCTGGCCCGCGCCACTCGGCGGCGGGGTCTGCTTGGGGGCGGCCGTGCCGGTGACGACCGGGCGTTTGGACGTCGACACGGACGGGGTGGACGCCGGCGCGGCCGGGGTTTGACCGGCCGCCGTCTGAGCGCGCTGCCACGGCGGCTTCTGACCGACGCCGTTCTGTGTCGGAGCCGCCTCGCCGGGGTTGCCCTGCGCCGGCTTGCCCTGGGCCGGTGCACCTTGCGCCGGTCCACCCTGGGTGGGCTTGTGCTCGGCGGGCTTGTCCTGCGCGGCCGCGGCCGACGAACCGTTGACGGCGCCGGTCGAGCCCGGCGCCTTCCCGTTGCCCGCCGCCGACGCCTTCCCGTTGACGGGAGCAGCGCCGTTGACCGGGGCCGCACCATTCACCGGCTTGCCGTTGACGGCGTCGGAGACGGTGGCCTGGGCAGGCGCCGATGCGCCGGCCGGCGCATCCTCCGGCGTTGCGCCGTTCGGCGCGGGTCCGCCACCCGGCGGTGTGGGAGTGCTCACTAGGACTCCTTCGCAGCGTCGGTACCGGCGGAGTCGCCGGCGTCCTCGGGCTCATCGGCATTACGCGCGATCGCCAGCAGCGTGTCACCCTCGGCCAGGTTCATCAAGCGGACACCCTTGGTCTGGCGTCCCGCCTTGCGAACCTGCTTGGCGGTCGTGCGGATGACGCCGCCACTCGACGTGATCGCGTAGAGCTCGTCATCGTCGGTGACCATGACGGCCCCCACCAGGCTGCCACGCTTCGGGTCGTACTGGATGGTCAGCACGCCCTTGCCGCCGCGGCCCTGGACCGGGTAGTCCTCCAGCGGGGTGCGCTTGGCGTAGCCGCCGGACGTGGCGACCAGCAGGTAGTCGCCGCGGCTGACCACGCTCATCGACAGCAGCGCGTCGTCGCCGTTGAACCGCATGCCCTGCACGCCAGAGGTGGCACGGCCCATCGGGCGCAGCGCCTCGTCGGTGGCGGAGAACCGGATCGACTGGCCCTGCTCCGAGACCAGCAGCAGGTCGTCCTCGGCGGAGCACAGCCGGGCCCCGACCACCTCGTCCTCGCCGCGCAGGTTGATCGCGACCAGGCCGCCGCTGCGGTTCGAGTCGAAATCGGTCAGCTTCGACTTCTTGACCAGGCCGCCCTTGGTGGCGAGCACCAGGTACGGCTGGTCCTCGTAGGACTTGATGTGGATGACGCCCTGGATCTTCTCCTCGGGCTGGAAGGCCAGCAGGTTCGCCACGTGCTGACCGCGCGCGGTGCGGTTGGCCTCGGGCAGCTCATACGCCTTGAGCCGGTAAACGCGGCCCTTGGTGGTGAAGAACAGCAGCCAGTCGTGCGTCGAGCAGACGAAGAAGTTGTCGACGATGTCGTCCTGCTTGAGATCGGCGCCCTTGACGCCCTTGCCGCCGCGCTTCTGCGACCGGTACAGGTCGGTCTTGGTGCGCTTGGCGTAGCCGGTCTCGGTGATGGTGACGACGACGTCCTCGCGTGCGATGAGATCCTCGTCGGTGACGTCGCCGTCCGCCGCGATGATCCGGGTGCGCCGGTCGTCGCCGTACTTCTCGGCGATCTCGGTGAGCTCGTCCTTGACGATCTGGCGCTGCCGCTCCGGCTTCTCCAGGATGTCCTTGAGGTCGGCGATCTCGAGTTCGATCTCGGCGAGTTCGTCGACGATCTTCTGACGTTCGAGGGCGGCGAGCCGGCGCAGCTGCATCGCGAGGATCGCGTCGGCCTGGATCTCGTCGACGTCGAGCAGGCTGATCAGGCCGCTACGGGCCTCGTCGACGGTCGGCGACCGGCGGATCAGCGCGATGACCTCGTCGAGCGCGTCGAGCGCCTTGACCAGACCACGCAGGATGTGGGCGCGCTCCTCGGCCTTGCGCAGGCGGTAACGAGTACGCCGAACGATGACGTCGAGCTGGTGGGCCACGTACAGCCGGAGCATCTGGTCGAGCCGGAGCGTGCGCGGCACACCCTCGACGATCGACAGCATGTTGGCACCGAAGCTGGTCTGCAGCTGGCTGTGCTTGTAGAGGTTGTTCAGCACGACCTTGGCGACCGCGTCGCGCTTGATCACGACCACGATGCGCATGCCGACGCGGTCGGACGACTGGTCCTCGATCTTGGAGATGCCGGCGATCTTGCCGTCGCGCACCTGCTCGGCGATCGAGGTGATCAGGTTGTCCGGGTTGACCTGGTAGGGCAACTCGGTGATGACGATCTGGGTGGCACCCTTGTCCGCCTCCTCGATCTCGACCACGCCGCGCATGCGGATCGAGCCGCGACCGGTCGAGTACGCGTCGGCGATGCCCTGGCTGCCGACGATCAGGCCCGAGGTCGGGAAGTCCGGCCCCTTGACCCGCTCCATCACCGCGGCCAGCGTCGTTTCCTCGTCGGCCTCGTAGTTGTCGAGGCACCAGTACACCGCTTCGGCGAGTTCACGCAGGTTGTGCGGCGGGATGTTGGTGGCCATGCCGACCGCGATGCCGTTGGACCCGTTGGCCAGCAGGTTCGGGAACCGGCTGGGCAGGACCGTCGGCTCCTGGGTCTTGCCGTCGTAGTTCGGGATGAAGTCGACGGTCTCCTCGTCGATCTCCCGCAGCATCTCCATGGCCAGCGGCGTCAGCCGGGCCTCGGTGTATCGCATGGCGGCGGCCGGGTCGTTGCCGGGCGAGCCGAAGTTGCCCTGCCCGTCGACCAGCGGGTAGCGCAGCGACCAGGGCTGCGCCATGCGCACCAGCGTGTCGTAGATCGACGAGTCGCCGTGCGGATGATAGTTACCCATGGTCTCGGCGACCGAGCGGGCAGACTTCACGTAGCCGCGGTCGGGGCGGAAACCGGAGTCGTACATCGCGTACAGCACCCGCCGGTGTACCGGCTTGAGCCCGTCGCGGACCTCCGGCAGCGCCCGGCCGACGATCACACTCATCGCGTAGTCGATGTAGCTGCGCTGCATCTCTTGCTGGATGTCGACCGGTTCGATCCGATCGTGCGATCCCTCGGTTCCCTCCGGGGGCAGCGTGGTGTCGGTCATGGGCTCCTCTTCTGTCCGGCCAGACGCCCGCAGAGCGCGCCACTGCACGCCACGCGAACCTCACGCAACCGCCCAAGTCTATAGGCGCAGGTCAGTTGAGTCAGGTAGCAGCGCCGCGACGGATGCCGATTGGTTACCTTCGGCAAAGAGGGACGGCGCCCGCGGGAACACACGATCTTTCCCAAGACTGTGCACAACTCTGTGGATCAATCGGTCAACTGTGCTGCACCACAACGATCTTGTGAACGACGCCATCGGTCCGAACGCCCGTACCGACTCCGCGACGATCGTCTGATCGATATCGGATCCGCCTGCGACAGTGACGGATTCGTGGATGCCGAGGCGACGGTCGCGAATCACGCGGTACACGCGCGGTGTTCGGCCCGGCGGATCCGACCGACCCTGGAGACGACGGTGCACCGGCACCCTCGAGGCTGCCGGCGCACCGTTGGCGTTCGGGACTACACGTCCAGGAAGCGCACGTCCTTGGCGTTGCGGGTGATGAAGCTGCGCCGCGCCTCGACGTCCTCACCCATGAGCACGCTGAAGAGTTCGTCCGCGGCCGCCGCGTCGTCCAGGGTGACCTGGCGCAGCACGCGCACGCTCGGATCCATGGTGGTCTCCCACAGCTCCTTCGCGTCCATCTCGCCGAGACCCTTGTAGCGCTGGATGCCGTCGTCCTTGTTGATCTTCTTTCCGGACGCGAGCCCCGCCTCGAGCAGGCCGTCGCGCTCCCTGTCGGAGTAGGCGAAGTCCGGCGCGAGACCGCGCTGCCACTTGAGCTTGTACAGCGGCGGCTGCGCGAGGAAGACGTGACCGTGCTCGATGAGCGGGCGCATGAACCGGAACAGCAGCGTCATCAGCAGCGTGGAGATGTGCTGGCCGTCGACGTCGGCGTCGGCCATCAGCACGATCTTGTGGTAGCGCAGCTTGGCGATGTCGAACTCGTCGTGGATGCCGGTGCCCAGCGCGGTGATGATCGTCTGGACCTCGTTGTTCTTGAGCACGCGGTCGATGCGGGCCTTCTCGACGTTGATGATCTTGCCGCGCAGCGGCAGGATCGCCTGGAACATCGAGTCGCGGCCGGACTTCGCGGAGCCACCGGCCGAGTCGCCCTCGACGATGTAGACCTCGCACTTGCTCGGGTCGTTCGACCGGCAATCCGCAAGCTTGCCGGGCAGACCGCCGATGTCGGTGGCGCTCTTGCGGCGGACCAGTTCGCGCGCCTTGCGGGCGGCGGTACGGGCCTGCGCCGAGGAGACGGCCTTGGTGACGATCGTCTTCGCCTCGGCCGGGTTCGACTCGAACCAGTGCGACATGTGCTCGTTGCAGGTCTTCTGGACGAACGACTTGACCTCGGTGTTGCCGAGCTTGGTCTTGGTCTGCCCCTCGAACTGCGGATCGGCGACCTTCACCGAGATCACCGCGGCCAGGCCCTCGCGGATGTCGTCACCGGACAGCTCCGGATCCTTGTCCTTGACCAGCTTCTTGTCCTTGGCGTACTTCTTCACCACCGAGGTCAGCGCCGCACGGAAGCCCTCCTCGTGCGTGCCGCCCTCGTGGGTGTTGATGGTGTTCGCGAAGGTGTGCACCGACTCGGAGTAGCCGGAGTTCCACTGCATCGCGATCTCGACCTCGTGGCCGGTGCCCTTGCCGGTGAACGCGATGATCGAGTTGTGGATCGACTGCTTGGTCCGGTTGATGTGCTTGACGTAGTCCTCGAGCCCGCCCGGGTAGTAGTAGACGCGCTGCTTGGTCTTCGGCTTGACGGCCTGCTCGACCGCCTCGGCCTCCTCCTCGGCCGCGGTCTTCGGCGCCTCGGCGAGCTCGCTGACGACCTCGTCGGTGACCTCGTCGCGGCTGACCCGCTGATCGGTGAGGGTGATGGTCAGGCCCTTGTTGAGGAAGGCCATCTCCTGCAGCCGGCGGGAGATCGTCTCGAAGTCGAAGACGGTGGTCTCGAAGATCGCCGGATCCGGCCAGAACCGGACGGTGGTGCCGGTGCGGTCGGACTCGCCCGTCTCGTTGAGCGGCCCGGGCTTGGCGTTGTCGTAGTCCTGCATGTAGTGCTTGCCGACCCGGTCGATCTCCAGCTGCACGCGGGTGGACAGCGCGTTGACCACGGAGATGCCGACTCCGTGCAGACCACCGGAGACCGCGTACGAGTCGGAGTCGAACTTTCCGCCCGCGTGCAGCTGGGTCATGATGACCTCGACTGCGGGGACGCCGGTCGCGTGCATCCCGACCGGCATGCCGCGGCCGTCGTCCACGACCTCCACTCCGCCGTCGGCCAGGATGGTGACGTCGACACGCGTCGCGTAGCCGGCCATCGCCTCGTCGACCGAGTTGTCGACGACCTCCCAGACCAGGTGGTGCAGACCGCGTTCACCGGTGGAACCGATGTACATGCCGGGCCGTTTACGGACGGCCTCGAGACCCTCGAGCACGGTGATGGAGGAAGCTCCGTACCCGCTCTCGTCTCCGCTCTTCTTACCTTGGTTCTGGGCAGCCACGAGTGGGTAGCTCTCCTTTGTTATCGGGGACCGCGCCGACCTGCATGGACGGTGCGACCGAAGTTCCGGACCAGTCTACTGGTAGAGGCATACCAGAGGGCTGCTATGACACCCCTGACGTCGCCGTGGACGCACTAACTCGACGACAACCCTCGCCGCACGCCCGCAAGGGGTCCCGGTCGCTCAGCCGTAGGTGTCGCGGGGTCCCCGGCCCTTGATGTGCCGCTCACCCTTGTGCCAGCTCGGCGCGGTCGGACCGGTGATCCGCAACGAGGTGACCACGCCGTCGCCGACCGCACGCGCGATCTTCGCCAGGATCTGCGCCTGCATCATGCGCAGCTGCGTGGCCCAGGCGGTCGACTTGGCGGAGACGTGCAGCACCCCGTCGCGCAGCGCGGTGGGTTCCGCATGGGAGGCGATGTCCTCGCCGACAACGTGGGGCCACCGGCCCAGGACCACGCCCGCGGACACCTTCGGCGCCCAGCCGCGCCGCTGCGCCACCGAGGAGGTCAGCGCCCCCAGCGCCTGCGGATCTCGTTCGTCGGGCCCGGACCCCGACCAGCGGGTGCGGCGCCGTGCGGTCAGCCGGGGTGCGGTCGATCGTTGCGGGCTCGAACGGCCCTGGCCGACCGACTTGCCCTTGGCCTTCGCCGCGGCGCGAGCCTCCTCGAGCGCGCGCCGGGCCAGGTCGATACCGCGCAACTCCGGTTCGGGTTGCGAGTCGGGGGTGGTGGGATCCCCCGGTGCAGGGGGTTCGTCGGCGGTCATCGCGGCTGATCCTCGTCGAAGGACGTCAGCTGCGAGTGGCGGTCCGCTTCGTCCTCGACGGTGCGAACCGAGAACCGGGTCGACTCCAGCTCGGCGGGGACGTCCTCGGGCACCGCCGCGGTGATCAGCACCTGTTCGGCTTCGGCGGCGACGGCGGCGAGGGCGGTGCGCCGGCGGCGGTCGAGTTCGGCGAACACGTCGTCGAGCATGAGGATCGGTTCGGTGCCGTCGGCACGCAGCAGCCGGTAGCCGGCCAGCCGCAGTGCCAACGCGTACGACCACGACTCGCCGTGGCTGGCGTAGCCCTTGGCCGGGTGCGCGCCCAGCCGCAGCTCCACGTCGTCGCGATGCGGCCCCAGCAGGCACACACCCCTGGCGATCTCCTTCGGCCGAACCTGGGCCAGTTCACGCAACAACAGTGCCTCGAGCAACTCCGTGTCGGCATGATCATTGTGCTGCAACGGATCCGAGTACTCAATGGGCAGAGCATCACCGAGACTGCTGCGATAGAAAATCGAAACTGGTTGGGACTCAGGAGCTATCGATCGGTAGGACTCCGTGACGTACGGAGCCAGGTCGGCGAGCAGATCGATTCTTGCCGCCAGCAACTGGGCACCGAACTGTGCGAGCTGACCGTCCCAGACATCAAGGGTGGCAAGAGCACTCATGCCGTCTGCGGAGTGTTCGCGACGCATCGACCCGCCCGCCGATTTGAGCAGCGCCGCCCTCTGTCGCAGCACCCGGTCGTAGTCGGCACGTACGGCGGCCATGCGAGGGATTCTCGAGGAAAGCAGGTCGTCGAGGTAGCGGCGCCGATCACCGGGGTCGCCGCGAACCAGCGAGAGGTCCTCGGGTGCGAACAGCACACTGCGTACGATTCCGAGGATCTCTCGGGGACGCCGTACCGGCGATTGATTGATGTTGGCGCGGTTGGGTTTTCCAGCGATCAGCTCGACATCGACGGTCAGTTCTCGTCCGGCGTTCACCGCGACTGCGGTGATCTTCGTGCTCGCGGCACCGAGTCGGATCAGTGGTTGGTCCGATGCGACCCGGTGCGAGGAGAGCGTGGACAGGTAGTACAGCGCTTCGAGCAGGTTCGTCTTGCCGCGGCCGTTGGAGCCGAGGAACACAGCCGGTCCCGGTGCCAGATCGATGTCGATCTGAGGCCAAGATCTGAAGTCCCGCAACGCGAGTCGTCGAACGAACACTTTCGGTCGGATCAGCCCGGAAGTCGGACGGGCATCAGCAGATAGGTGTAGTCGCTGCTCGGCGCCGCGAAGGCTCCGGACTCGTCGGGACTGAGCGGCTCATCGCCGGCCGGGCGCAGGACCGCCGGACGACTGGGATTGGTGAAGCCGAACAACGCGCGTTCGCTGCGCATCGCGCCGAGTCCGTCGAGCAGGTAGCCGGGGTTGAACGCGATGATCAGCGGTTCGCCCTGGAACTCTGCGGGCAGCGATTCCTCCGCCCGGCCGGCGTCGTCTCCGCCGGCGGAGAGCAGCAGGCCTTCGGCTGAGAACTCCATGCGGACCTGTGCGCCGCGTTCGGCGACGAGCGCGACACGCTTGATGGCCTCGACCAGCGGGGTGACCTCGACCGTCGCCAGTGCAGTGTGCTCATTGGGCAGCAACTGACGGAACTTGGGGAACTCCGCGTCGAGCAGGCGGGTGGTCGTGCGCCTGCCCTGGCCGACGATTCCGAGCAGCCCGTCCGCGCCGATGTTCGACCCGGATCCGAGTGCCAACTCGACCGGCGAATTAGCCCCGCCGCCAAGGGTTTTCGCCGACTCAGAGAGGGTGCGAGCAGGTACCAGGACCGCAGTGTTGGTCTCGCCGTTGGTCGGCATCCACTCGAGCTCGCGGACGGCGAGCCGGAAACGGTCAGTGGCCGCGAGTACGACCTTGGTGCCCTCGATCTCGACCCGGATACCGGTGAGCATCGGCAGGGTGTCGTCCTTGCCGGCGGCGACCGCGACCTGGCTGATGGCTTCGGCGAATGCCTCGGCGGTCAGCGAGCCGGTCTGGGTGGGGACGGTGGGGAGCTGGGGGTAGTCCTCGACCGGCATCGTCGGCAGCGAGAACTTTGCGCTACCGCAGGTGATCAGCATCCGGGTGCCGTCGACCGAAACGTCGACAGGCTTGGCGGGCAAGGCCTTTGTGATGTCCGCGAGGAGCTTTCCGGACACCAGCGCCTGCCCGGTCGCGGCAACATCTGCCGAGATGCGGACCTGGGCGGAGACCTCGTAGTCGAAGCCCGAGACGGTGACGCCGTCGTCGGTGGCCTCGAGGAGAACGCCACCGAGGACGGGGACCGACGGCCGGGACGGGAGGCTTCGGGCCACCCATGCCACGGAGTCGGCGAAGTCTTCCCGCGCGACGCGAAACTTCAAATTCGCGAGCTCCATGTGTCCCAGAGGTCCTCTCAGGTGGTCGTGACAAGCGTGCGCCGATGGTGCGACGACAGGTCCGTGCAGACGAACCACCGCTGAACCGACGCCGACACCGCCGGTCCACCGTACGACCTCGATCGTCAACTTGAAAGCCGAACCGAACGAGTGCGGCCGGTCCGTATCGGCCGCGGCGGTTCTCTGCTCGGAGCTTGTGGGCGGCGGTTTCCACACCGCCTGCTTTTGAAGAGTTTTCTTCCCAGAGATCTCAGTAGTAGCAGTAGGTCCTGTGGAACTTGTGGATTGTGCGCGATGACCGCAGGTCCGGGCGGATTCGTGGATGGGGACGGAGCTGGGCAGGGAAGTGCACAACTTCGGGGCCGGTGTGGAGAGTTGACGGGCTTTTTCCGATTTTTCGCATTTTCTCCACAGTCTTCCCGAGTTCTCCACACGGTTGTCCACAGGTGTGAATTCTTTTTCCGGGGTTCAGGCCGTGATGAAAGATACCGGTAGGTTTGTGTGCTGAGTCACATGTCGCTGCGGTCGGTGGCAGCTGTGGACGGCGAATGGACGGCGAATGCCGATCGGCGGCGCTGAGCGCCCCGCTCACGGCCGAAACGGCGCGGCCGGGGTGATCCTGCGGGCCTGAACCGATGAAAGTGCGCCGCCCGGCGCGGGACGGAGAGGGTTTTTCACGCTTCGGCGCCGCGTCCCAGGGTGGGTACGGCCGTTTCGGCCCTCAGCGTCGATCTGAGGGCCGAAACGAGGCCGTGAGGGTCATCGGTGCGGCCTCGAACCCGCAAAAGTGCCGAAATCGGCGTGCGGCTCAGGGCTTGGAGCGCTGCTTGATCCGGGCGGTGAGCTCCTGGACCTGGTCGTAGACCTTGCGACGCTCGGTCATCTCGCCGCGGACCTTCTTCTCGGCGTACATGACGGTGGTGTGGTCCCGGCCGAAGGTCTGCCCGATCTTCGGCAGCGACAGATCGGTCAACTCGCGGCAGAGATACAGCGCGATCTGCCGGGCCGACGCGATGGCCCGGGTGCGTCCCGGTCCGACCAGCTCGTCGATCGTGGTGCTGAAGTACTCCGCGGTCACCGCCATGATCGTCGCGGCGGTGATCTCGACCGTTGACGAATCGGGGGCGAGGTCGCGCAGCACGACCTCGGCGAGCTTGAGATCGAGCGGTTGCTTGTTCAGCGACGCGAACGCGGTGACGCGGATCAGCGCGCCCTCGAGCTCACGGATGTTGCGCTCGATCCGGCTGGCGATGAGCTCGAGGACGTCGTGGGGAACCTCGAGCCGGTCCATCTGGGCCTTCTTGCTCAAGATGGCGATCCGGGTCTCCAGCTCGGGCGGCTGCACGTCGGTGATCAGGCCCCACTCGAACCGCGTCCGCAGCCGGTCTTCCAGCGTGGCGAGCTGCTTGGGCGGCCGATCGGAGGAGATGACGATCTGCTTGTTCGCGTTGTGCAGGGTGTTGAAGGTGTGGAAGAACTCCTCCTGGATGCCTTCCTTGCCCTCGATGAACTGGATGTCGTCGACCAGCAGGACGTCGATCTCGCGGTAGCGACGCTTGAACGCCACCTTGCGGTCGTCGCGGAGACTGTTGATGAAGTCGTTGGTGAATTCCTCGGTGGAGACGTACTTCACGCGCATCCCCGGGAAGAGCCGCTGCGCATAGTGGCCGGCGGCGTGCAGCAGGTGGGTCTTGCCCAACCCGGACTCGCCCCACACGAACAGCGGGTTGTAGGCGCGCGCCGGTGCCTCGGCGATCGCGACCGCGGCCGCGTGCGCGAACCGGTTCGACGCGCCGATGACGAAGGTGTCGAACGTGTACTTGGCGTTCAAGCTGGACGAATTCGGCTTGTTCGACGGCCGTGCGGCGGTGTCCGTGGGCTCCGCGGACTTCGAGAAGTATGACGGCCACGAGCTGTGCATGCTCTCCCGGGCCTCGGCGTCCTCGTCGATCTCGTCGTGATCGGACAACTCGTCGGGCTCTTCGCCGTCGCGGCGCCGGCGGCGGAAGGACGGAATACCGGTGACATCGATCTCGTCGGCTGCGGGTCCGGGGGCGGGGGCGGCGGCTGGAGTTTCGCCGTCGGCCGCCGGAGCCTCCGACTGATCAGAGGTCGTCGAGATCCGGACGGCGAGTTCGACCGGCTGACCCAGATGCCTGCTCAGTGCCTCGGTGATGGGTGACCGCAGCGCCCTCTCGATCGCCTCTTTGGCGAAGCTCGAAGGGGCGGCCAGCAGGGCGAAGCCGCCGGCAAGTGTGATCGGACGCACCAGCAGCAGCCAGGCCTTCTGCTGCTTGGTCAGTGCCGGTCCGGAGGTTTCTGACTCGTCGGCGCCGTCCTCGGAAGTCAGTTCCGCAACAACGATCGGCCAGACCTCGGCGAGTGCACGGGGATCATCATCCACCGGATTCGGTCCTCCAACCTGCATGTTTGTAGATTCCAACCCTGCTCGCAGGCATCGGGCCGGGGGGAGTCGTCGTGGCAGAGGACCCCGCCTGTGTCGTGTGTCCACACGATTATCCACAGGTGTGGACAAGTTGGCGCGGGCGGAGGGAGAACCCCGGCCATGACGAGGGATTTGTGCGTCGAGCACCGCCTGTGGAGAGCCGGGCGCGGGTGGGACGCGACGGGGCCGCGGCCTTCGGAGACGATATTTCGTTGTCCTCGTGTGCCCAACCGGGTGCAGGAATCCGTCTGCCCTGCGAGGTGCCGACCCCGGCGAAGTCCCGAGCGAAGTCTGTGGGGCGGTCGAACCGCCCGAGCGACCGTAACAAGATCGGGCGAGACGCGTAGGAGGTTTCGAAAAGTGCTGCCGGGGAAGGGAGGTCCCGCCGGTCGGCATGGTCGAGCAGGCCTTACCCTGAGACCCGGCGGACCGAGCGGCCTGTGCCGGTTTGACCTCGTGATTCGCGCTGAGTAGTCTCGGGCAGTCACCCGTTGGTGTGGTGACGGCTGCCTGCTGGGCACGATGCCGCTCGACGCGGTGTCGCGCAGACCGGGTGGACCGTCGGCCACAGGCATCCGGCGGCTGGCGTTTCGATCAGACCAGCAGTGGCGCCGAGGGCGGTGCCATCACATCGAGGAGAGTTCACCGTGAGCAAGGGCAAGCGGACGTTCCAGCCGAACAACCGGCGCCGCGCGCGCGTTCACGGTTTCCGTCTTCGTATGCGCACCCGTGCGGGCCGCGCCATCGTCTCGGCGCGCCGCCGTAAGGGCCGCGCCTCGCTGACTGCCTGACCGCAGCGCGCAGGGTTCGGACTTGAAAGGTGCTGCCTGAGCAGTACCGGTTGCATCGCCGGCGCGATTTCTCCGCGACGGTCCGTGGCGGACGTCGTTGCGGCCGTCGCGACTTGGTCGTGCACGCGTTTTCTGGTACCGACACCGAGACCAACTTGATCTCCACCACCGGCCCGCGGTTCGGGTTGGTGGTCAGCAAAGCCGTCGGGCCTGCGGTGGTACGCCACCGCGTGGCCCGACGGCTTCGCCATGTCGCGGCCACCTTGCTCGGGGAGTTGGACTCCTCGACCGATGTGGTGATCCGCGCTCTGCCCGGCGCGGCAGAGGCGAGCTCGCAGGAGTTGGCTCGCCAACTCCGCAGCGGCCTCGAACGCCTCAATCTGCTTGTCCCCAAGGGTGATTCCCGATGACCCGCACCACTGCGGACGCTCCGCCGGCCGTGCGACCCTCGCGGTTGCGTCGGGCCCGCGCCTTTCCGGCCCACGCGCTGATCTTCGTGATCCAGCTGTACCGGATGTATGTCTCCCCGCTGAAGCTCCCGACCTGCCGGTTCACGCCGACGTGCAGTGAATACGCCGTCGACGCGCTGCGTGAGTTCGGCTTCCTACGCGGGTCATGGCTTGCCGGGGTGCGACTGCTCAAGTGCGGTCCGTGGCATCCAGGAGGATGGGATCCGGTGCCGGAACGGCACGCCGGCCACCAGAACCAACCCGTCACTGACGGGGCCGAGCAACCAGCGGAAGCCGCACGGTGTGGTTGCTCACCGAACCCCGACGAACAGAGGAGTGCCTAGCGCCGTGCTCAATTTCATCTACTATCCGGTTTCCGGGATCATGTGGGTCTGGTACAAGGTCTTCGGCTTCTTACTCGGACCCACCAATGGCATCGCCTGGGCACTGTCGGTGGTGTTCCTGGTGTTCACCCTCCGAGCGATCATCTACTGGCCCGCCGTCAAGCAGATCCGCACGACGCGGCAGATGCAAGAACTGCAACCGCAGATCAAGGCGCTGAAGAAGAAGTACGGCAACGACCGCCAGCGCATGGCGCTGGAGATGCAGAAGTTGCAGAAGGAGCACGGCTTCAACCCGCTGCTCGGCTGCCTCCCGATGCTGGTCCAGGCGCCCGTGTTCATCGGTCTGTACCACGTGTTGCGGTCGTTCAACCGCACCGGCGGCGTCACCAGTTCGCACATCCCGTTCGTGGGCAGCCCGGTGGTGCTGACCCCCGAACAGAACGCGAATACGGCCAACTACGTGTTCAGCGCGGCGGACGTGCAGAACTTCCTGCACGCGCACCTGTTCGGGGTGCCGCTGTCGGCCTACATCGCGCAGCCGATGAAGCAACTCGAGGCGTTCGCGTCGTTCGGCGGCGTGCCGGAGCGTTGGCAGATCGCCGCCCTGGCCATCCCGCTGATGATCATCGCGGCCATCGCCACGCACATGAACGCGCGGGCGTCGGTGGCGCGCCAGAGCGTCGATGCCGCAGCACAGCCGCAGGCCGCGATCATGAACAAGCTCGCCCTGTACATCTTCCCGTTGGGCGTTCTCGTCTCCGGTGCCTTCCTGCCGATCGCCATCCTGTTCTACTGGGTGAGCAACAACGCGTGGACGGTTGTGCAGCAGCACTTCGTGTTCAAGACGATCGCGAAAGAGGAAGAAGAGAAGAAGCAGCGGGCACTGGAGAGCCGGGCTGCGCGCGCACCGAAGCCCGGCGCGCGACCGAACCGACCGAAGAAGCCGGGGGCCGCGGCAGCGGTCGTGGACTCGGAAGCCGGCGTCGACGGCGACGTGTCCGATGCCGAGCAGGTCACCGAGTCCGGTGACGTGAGCCTGAGCAAGCCTGCGCCGAAGAAGGCAGGACCGGCGAAGAACAAGCCGGCCTCCGGTGCCAAGGCGGCTCCGCCCGGGAAGAAGGCACCCGCTCCGGGGGCCAGGCCCGCGGGCGATCGGAACAAGTCGACCAAGCGCAAGCGACGCTGATTCGCAGCTGAGTTCAAGGAGACATTGACGTGACGCAGGACAATGCCGACCAGGCTGTCAAGGAACCGCCGGCCGACGACGACACCACCGCGCCGGATGTGCAGGAAGACGATGTGCTCGTCGAGGAAGGCGAGATCGCCGGCGACTACCTCGAGCAGCTCCTCGACGTGCTCGACTTCGATGGCGACATCGATCTGGATGTCGAAGGTGACCGCGCGGTCGTCAGCATCGACGGCGGCGACGATCTGGTCAAGCTCGTCGGACGCAAGGGCGAGGTGCTCGACGCGCTGCAGGAGCTGACCCGGCTGGCCGTTCAGCAGTCGACCGGTGCACGCAGCCGGCTGATGCTGGACGTTGCGGGATGGCGGGCCGGTCGGCGTGCCGACCTGACCGCGCTCGGTGAGAAGGTCGCCAAGCGGGTGCTGGAGTCGGGTGAGAGCGAGGAGCTCACGCCCATGACGCCGTTCGAGCGCAAGATCGTGCATGACGCGGTCGCGGTGGTCGACGGGGTGCACAGCGAGAGCGCCGGTGTCGAGCCGTCGCGACGCGTGGTGGTCCTTCCGGACTGATTTCCGGCACCGAAGAGCCGACAACGAAGGCGGCACCCGCACGGCGGGTGCCGCCTTCGTGTTGCCGGGAGCGTTGCACGGGTGGAGTTGCCGAGCCGATGAGAGGGCGGCGATGGCGGCGGGCGGCGTTCCCGAGCCGGGCGAGATCGGCGTTGCAGTGCTGAGAGGCCCAGGCTTCGTAGGCTGCGGTCGGCGAATCATGGGCGGTGGCCTGAGCCTGCGCTCGGGCCGATCGCGCTCGGGCTGACCGGTCGGCGCTCCCCTCCCCCATCGACTGCTGGGGGTTTCACGTGAAACGTGATCGGCTGCGGGGCCGGGCGCCGAGGGGGCAGTGCCTGTGTCGCAGCGGTGTTCACTGACGACGGGCCGGAGCCCGGTCGTGGCGAGGGGCCCGCATAGGATGCGCTCGCGTGGCGCTCTTACGCAGGGCGACGCCGCGCGCGGATTCCGGGGACCCGGTCCGCGAGCTGGCGGCGCGTGAGGGCCCGATGGAGCGGCGGGCTGTCGTGGCTGACCGATTACGTCGGTTGAGCTACGGCGGTTGCATCGTGCCCGTTGCAGCGTGGTGGCGCGGTGGCGGCGCGCGCTCCCTGTCCTGTCCTGCCCCGGCTGTGGTGCCTGCCGTACTGTTCCCTCGCCGCGCTGTTCGCCCGGCCGGTGGCCGGACACTCGCTGTTCCGGTCGAGGCGTGCCGTGGCGGTCACGGTCACCCGTAGCCACCGGCTTGCCGTCGTCGATCGAAGCCCGGCACGCCGAAGGTCGGCTAAGGCGTGGACGGCGCGGGGTGTGGGTAGGTCGGCACCGCTTTTACCGAAGCGGCTGTGGCGAGGATCCGGCGGGTTCGCTGGTGGGTGCGGATGCCCGGGTGGCCGGCGGCTGCACTCACGACCACAGGGCGGTGTGGGCGGTGTGGAGCGGCCACACATCATCATCGTTGTCGTCATGCCCAACAGGATCGCGCTCGGCGTGATCCGGTTGGCTCGGTGCCGACCCTGTCGGCCTCCGTTCGGATGTCGGTTGACCTGACTGCTGCAATCATCGTCTCGCGTCTCGCGTCTCGCGTCTCTGGCGCGGCCGACCGCCACTGGACGGGCACCGACCACTCGAGTCGGCATCGGACTCGTGCGTGATGCCGACTGTTGGACTGGTCGAGGCTCTGCCGGCCGGACGGCCCGGGTGTCGATGCTCGCGGCAACCGATGCGAGATCACACTCCGCCCCTCGCCCTTCATTGCTTGTCGGCTCGTACGTCCGGTTGGCGATTCTCGCGGCGGGTTGCCCGTGCTCGGCGCTGTCCGAGGGGCGTCATGCTCGATCGTTCTGCGCTCCCTGGTGCGGTTCCCGCGTGGAGGGCGGGCAACGTTGCAGCGGGTCGACCGACCTGGTTCAGCCTGAGGCGATCCGCCGAGGAGCGCTGGGTGCGGGCCGCTGCGTCGCAGTGGAAACTTCTCGACCCCGGCATACCCTGCAGTGCGCTGACGCGGTAAGTGTTCGTTGGCGATGTGGTGTCGTTCGCGCTTCGGTGGGATGTGGGGCTCTCCCGCGCTCTCCCGTGCTCACGGGCGAGAGTGTCGACGTCGGTACGGGCTGCGCACCGCCGTGAGGGACTGGCGAATGCGAGTGGGAGTGCCGGGCCGGCCGCGATGTTCGGATTGCCTGCGTTGGTCGGATTTTGGGGTGTCGTCGTTGACTCTAGAGCCGACCGGCGAAACGGTTTCACGTGAAACTGACTCCGCTGGGCCGCCGCGGACAGCCGGATCGGTCCGGCAGCGTTTCGGGCCAAGGGTGCGAATCAAACCGGGTGCACCAAGCGCGGCATAGATCAGCAGGACCGAGATCGGCATGGCCGACCACGGAACGCGTCGACTGGATTCGATGGCAGGAATCGGATGCCCGAACTGCCGAACTGCCTCGACTCCGGGACTCACAGGACCGGTGCCGCAGTGGCCGCCGCGATGTGCGATATGCGGGCGCTCTCGACCAAGGACAGTGCGCGAACGTTCTGCCGTACTACTCACCCCCGTCCGCTTGCGTTCATGATGAAGTGAAGCCGGGTCGCGGACCCGCCTGGACTTCGAATGTCGCCCGCTGCCCCGGGGCGAGTTGACCGGTCTGTCTATGAGGGGCGAGCGGACCGCTCGGAGCGGTGGCGACTGTGGATATTTCCGCCGGGTGTGCGCGGTTGTGTAGATCGCCCTGAGTGGTCGTCCCGTCGAGACTGTGCGGTGGTGAAGCCGCCCACCTCGCCTGTGCCGATCTGGGCGAGTGCGAGGCCGTCGCCCTCGATCTTGGGAAGCGGTTCGCACCCCCGCCGCCAACCTGCGCGCGGCGCGCGGCAGATGTTTCACGTGCAACACGCACGATGTGTCGAGGCGAAGAGGTCGTGGCACGGGGTCGGCGAGTCGGCGCGGCCCGGTGTGGAGGGTGGGTGCGCCGGCCTGCGGATCCATGGATGGCCGATCGGTGTGCGGAACGTCGATGGGATGCGACGGATACGATCATTCGGGATGAGCGGGGTTCGTCCCGAGCCTGCCTGCCGGTGCCGATCTCCGCGATCGTGGCGAGTCGATTCCTGGAGTTTGCCCCTACTGCATCGACCGACACCGTGAAAGTTGGTGCGGGTTGTATGGGCACCGTCCACTCGTGGCCGCTCCCCTGCCCTTCTGTGCGCTTCACCCGGTACGGGGGCCACAAGCCGATGTCTTCCTTACATCCACGGACCCACACCGAATTTCGTCACAGAACGTAATAAGGCTGGATGGACGGGACTGCCGAGTACAGCGGTTCGTGTAGCCGTTTCGGGCGAATGCGGGCAGATGGTGGCGGGCGACGGATGATTCATCTTCGGGGCGCTGCCGGAGTTGCTTTCGGGCGGGCGAGTCCATCTGTGCCGGACATCGACGTGAACCACTGGAAGCACTCGGCGACTCCTGACCGTTCGGGAGACCACTTGCCCGACGGATTCGTTGGCACCTCCTCGCACAGGGTCGACTCCCCTGGCGTTCGGACTTGCCGGTTCGCAGTGGCCGGCGTCGTCTTCGCTCACTTCCCCGGTGCCCGCACCCGGATTCTGAGAAGGTGTGCAGGAGTGACCGTCGGCGCCGGCGTGCCACCACCGCACACCGTCCTCCTGTGGACAGAAAATTTGGCGGGCGGTGTGTCGAGGGGAAGAATGGTCCGCGGCGACGAGGCGGCGACCGAGTCGGTGGCCGTACGGGACTTCCGACGTATCGGGAGTCCTTTTGTTGTCCAACGGTCCCGAAGACAGTCGTGCGTTTGCGTATGAGCCGAACCGGCTCACGCCCGAGGTGAGGATGTTTCACGTGGAACCAGAGCTCCCTGAGTCGTTACGCGAGGCCGCATTGAAGGTGTTCGGTGACCGCCTCGACTTGGCCGAGAGTTATCACCGCGCGTTGTCCACCGACGGGGTCGAACGTGGGCTGATCGGGCCCCGGGAGGTCCCCCGGCTCTGGGAACGGCATCTGCTCAATTGCGCAGTCCTCGGAGAGTTGATCGACGACGAGGCAACCGTGGTCGACATCGGCAGCGGTGCCGGACTCCCGGGGATCCCGTTGGCGATCGCGCGCCCGGATCTGAAGATCACTCTCGTCGAACCGCTGCTGCGCCGGACGCGCTTTCTCGGCGAGTTCCTTGAAGCGGTCGGGATGGACGTTCTGGTCGTACGGGGACGGGCCGAGCAGGCCGGTGTGGTCAAGGAGGCAGGTGGAGCGGACGTGGTGACCTCGCGAGCGGTCGCCCCGCTGGCTCGGCTCGCGAAGTGGTCACTGCCGTTGGTGCGCACCGGCGGCCAGATGCTCGCACTCAAGGGCACGAGCGCCCAGGAGGAGATCGAGCGCGACAGCGCCGAACTGGCCAAGCTGGGCGCGGCCGACATTGCGGTGTTGCAATGCGGTGCCAAGCTGCTGCCGACGCCCACGACGGTCGTGCGAGCGACCCGTGGTCCGCGTCGGCACCACCACCGTCACTCGTGAGAGATACCGGCGATCGTGACTGTCAGGAGGTCCGCGTCGGAGACGATGGTGGAGTTGGTGTGGACAAGACCCCGCGCACCATTCAAAGTTGTTCAAGCGGAACGATGGGGGAAGGAATCTCAGTGAAGGAGCTGTCTATGCTGGGTCGCTCGAAGCCGGAGGTTTCACGTGAAACCGTTTCACGTGAAACCGGGATCGACTCCCCTCCCCCGACTCAGGCTCCACCCCCATTCAGTCCCCCCGCCTTCTCCGATCTGTCCATCGAGGACACTCCGATCGGTGCCGCGGCCCACCGCGCCACCCAGGTTCTGCATCCGGGACCGTCCTCGCTCCCGAAGCCGACGGAGCGCAGGGTGCTCACGGTTGCCAATCAGAAGGGCGGGGTCGGAAAGACCACGTCCACTGTCAACCTCGCCGCGGCACTGGCCCTGCAGGGACTGTCGGTGTTGGTGGTCGACCTCGACCCCCAGGGGAACGCGAGCACCGCGCTCGGTGTGGACCACCGCTCGGGTGTGCCGTCGACCTACGAGCTGTTGATCGGCGAGGTGACGATCGACCAGGCGATCCAGCAGAGCCCGAACAGTGAGCGCCTGTTCTGCATCCCGGCGACGATCGACCTGGCCGGCGCGGAGATCGAACTGGTGTCGATGGTGGCCCGGGAAGGCCGACTCAAGACCGCGCTGTCCGACAAGGCGCTCAACGAACTGAACCTGGACTACGTCCTCATCGACTGCCCGCCCTCGCTCGGCCTGCTGACCGTCAACGCGATGGTGGCCGCCCGTGAGGTACTGCTCCCGATCCAGTGCGAGTACTACGCACTCGAAGGCGTCGGCCAGTTGCTCCGCAACATCGAGTTGGTGCAGGCGCATCTCAATCCGGACCTGCACGTGTCGACCGTGCTGCTGACGATGTACGACGGGCGCACCAAGCTTGCCGACCAGGTCGCCGACGAAGTCCGGAAGCACTTCGGCGACCTCGTCCTGCGAACTGTCATCCCGCGCAGCGTGAAGGTGTCCGAGGCCCCAGGCTTCGGGATGACGGTCCTGGATTACGACCCCGGCTCACGGGGCGCGATGAGTTACCTCGACGCAGGTAGAGAACTGGCGGAGCGCGGCGCCGCCATGAAGTCACACCAGGAGCGATGAGATGGCGCAGGCACGCAAGGGTGGTCTGGGACGCGGGCTCGCGGCGCTGATCCCCACAGGACCGGCTGAGGGGCCCGGGCTGGGCAGCGCAGCAGCAGACGTCATCATCGGTGGCGAGGTCAAGGTCGCGCCGAAGCCTGGCGTCACCGGATCCGGCGCCAACGGCACCGGTGACAGCGCTAAGGCAACGGGCAAGGCGACAGCGAACGGGGCGGCGGCCACCGAGACGGGCAAGGCAAGCGCTGCGGGATCGGACCGAAGCGGGAAACCCCTCCCCTCCCCCACCGACCAGGAGACCGTGAGCACCGATGCGATCGGTGCCATCTATCGGGAGATCGCGCCGGCGCAGATCGAGCCGAACCCCAGGCAGCCGCGCCAGGTCTTCGACGAAGAGGCGCTCGATGAACTGGTGCACTCCATCCGCGAGTTCGGGCTGATGCAGCCGATCGTGGTCCGCGAGGTCCGCCCGCAGAGCTATCAGATCGTCATGGGTGAACGGCGTTGGCGAGCCAGCCAGGAGGCCGGGCTCGAGGTGATTCCCGCGATCGTGCGGGAGACGTCGAACGATTCGATGCTCCGCGATGCGCTGCTGGAGAACATCCACCGTGTGCAGCTGAATCCTCTCGAGGAGGCGGCCGCGTATCAGCAACTGCTCGAAGAGTTCGAGGTGACGCACGAGGAACTGGCCACGCGCATCGGACGGTCCCGGCCGGTCGTCACGAACATGATCCGTCTGCTCCGCCTGCCGATCCCCGTCCAGCGCCGGGTCGCCGCCGGCGTCCTCTCGGCCGGCCATGCCCGTGCCCTGCTCTCACTCGAAGCCGGCGCGGAGGCTCAGGAACTCCTCGCGGCGAGGATCGTTGCGGAGGGGCTGTCGGTGCGCGCGACAGAGGAGGTGGTCACCCTCGCCAACCGGGAGGGCGACAAGCCGGCACCCGCGCCGCGGCGCAAGCCCATCCAGATGCCGGGCCTTCAGGATGTCGCGGACAGGCTCTCGGACAGCTTTGACACCCGGGTGACGGTGAGCCTCGGCAAGCGGAAGGGCAAGATCGTCGTCGAATTCGGGTCGGTCGACGACCTGCAGCGCATCGTCGAGATGATGGAGTCCACTCGGGCGCAACAATGACGAAACTCCTCCATCCGCGGATACCAGCCTATTACGTCACCATGACAGAATCGGCTCGGGCGGGAGTTCCCTCCCGTGGCAAGCTGGCGAATATGTTTGCTGCACATCACCTTTCGTCGGTGTGGTGGTCGGACCACTCGAGCGGCGGCCGCCACACCGTGCCGGCGGGCCACACGCCTATCCTGGAAGTCGGTGGAAGCCGGATTCGGTACGGTTTCGCGTCGATGGATCGGGAGGACTGACCACTCGTGTCGGTATCTACTGCTGCGCTCACTCTCGATTCGCTGTGCGATCTCCCCCGGCACGCCCGGCGCTGTGTGTTCTGGGAACTGGACCCCACCACGGTTGCCGACTCGCGCGACTACTGCGATGCGGAGTTCGAGAAGGAGGCGTGGCTGTCGACCGTCATGCTCCAATGGGGATCCTGCGGACAGTTGATCTCGACGGACGGCCGCACCGCCGGCTACGCGCTCTACGCCCCACCGAGCGACGTTCCGCGATCGCGTCTGTTCCCCACCTCCCCCGTCAGCGCCGACGCGGTCCTGCTGACCACGATGAAGGTCGAGGATGGTCCCGAGGATTATGCGATGTCGCTCATCCAATCGGTGGTCCAGGATCTGGTGCGCCGCGGTGTCCGCGCGCTGGAGGCGTTCGGCGTCGTCGACCCCCGGGACGACGACGGTGTGGCCACGAGCGAGTGGCTGCTGCGCAGCCCGGTTCAGCACGGCGAGTGCTCGGTCGATCGGTGCATGATCGAGGCGGAGCTGCTCGAGAAGCTGGGCTTCTCGGTGGTCGCTCCGCATCACCGGTTCCCCCGGCTCCGACTCGAGCTTGATCGAGACCTCGGCTGGAAGGCCGGCGTCGAGTATGCGCTCGAGCGGCTGCTGGCGACCTCGTCGATCACGCTGACGGGAAAGGCCCCGACCACGGCTCAGCCCGTCGGGGTCCATCAGGACCTCACCTTCGGCTGAGGTGGTTGCAGGCGGGGCGCGAGGGTGTCAGTCCGCGGTGGACAGCTCTTCCGCGAGCAACTCGGCGAAGGTGTAGGTGCCGGTGGGCTGATCGTCCTTGCCCAGCAGGTACAGCCGTTTCACGGCGATCAGGATGGCCTCGGCCATGATGTCACGACTACGCGGGTTGGACAGGACATTCACATCGGATGTGTTTGTCAGATAACCGATTTCGACCTGGACTGTGGGCATCTTGGTCAGCCGCAACATGTCCCAGGTACGACCGTGCGAACGACAGTCCTGCAGTGGGACTCTCGCGACGATCTCACGCTGGATGAATCCGCTCAGAATCGAGCCGATCATCGATGTCGAACCGTGCGCGTTGCCGAAGTGGAAGCTGGCGACGCCGTTGGCCGCGGACGAGGTACTGGTGGCGCAGTGCAACGAGATGACCAGATCCGCATCGAACTGGTTCGCCGTCTCCGCGCGGGTGGTGGTGGAGGGACAGCTGTGCTGGGACCGTGACAGCAGCGTCTCCATACCGGTCGCGGCCATTCTGCCCTCGAGTCGGTTGCCCAGGTCCCACAACACGTCGGCCTCGGAGATCGGCCCGTCGGCACCGGGCAGCAGCAGACCTTGGTGCTCGCCGCCGAGGGCGGGGTCGATGACGATCCGCTTGCCGGTCAGTTGCGGCCCTGACCTGCGGACGGCCTCGACCTCGCGGATCGCATGCGGCGACCCACCGGTCACCCGGGTGCCCAGGTACTCGAGCGAACGCAGCGTGGCAGGCCCGCAGATGCCGTCGGACGCCAGGCCGAATTCGCGCTGGTACGACGACAGTCCCTGGTGGGTGACCGGTCCGAAGTACCCGTCCACCAGGCCGTGATAGAAGCCGAGCTCCTGCAGTCGTCCCTGCAGCGTCGCGACGTCGTCGCCGTACTGGGGCGCCGAGAGTTGATAGACCAGCATGCGGGCCCCGAGCCGATACGAGGCCTCTTTGATGGAACGGTAGGTCGTCTCGTCCACCAGACCGTCGACGCGCAGGCCGCGCTGCTGCTGGAACGCGCGCACGGCCATGTCGAGGGCCGCGTCGAAATGGGACCCGGAGTCGGCCCACGCACGGTCGCCGGCCTCGACCTGCCCCGCCGCCGGGAGCAGGCCGAGACCGGCCAGGATGCTGCGAATCTCCGCGACGGCGGTGCCGTGATCGCCAAGACGGAGAGGCTGCATATTCCGTAGGGGCCTTTCGGATCGATGCGGTACCGGCGCGGTACCGGGACCGAGCCGCTGCGACGATTGTCGCAGAGCCACGCCCGATGTGTGCAGGCAGGGGCGATGCGACCGAGGGGACCTCCGGAGGCTACAGGACCTCGGCGAGTTCCTTGAGAATCGCGGCCTTCGGCTTGGCGCCCACGATCTGCTTGACCGGCTTGCCGCCCGAGAACAAGATCATCGTCGGGATCGACATGATCTGGAATTCACGCTGCACCGAGGGGTTCGCATCGATGTCCACCTTGGCGATGGTGAGCTTCTCCGAGTTCTCGGCCGCGATCTCCTCGAGGACCGGCGCCACCATCTTGCACGGCCCGCACCAGGTGGCCCAGAAGTCGACGAGTACGGGCTTGTCGCTGCCCAGGACGTCCTCTTGGAAGGACGCGTCGGTGACCGTGATGGTGGACATAGGTGAACTCCTTTGCGGTGGGTGAACGTTACGGTGCTGCGCCGCAGGTCAGGCGCCGACGAGGGGCTGATCGGTGTGCGACGCCGGGGTGAGCGTCACGCTGGCCTCTCCGCGCTCGGCGAGCCAGCGCTCGGCCTCGATGGCGGCGGAGCAACCGGTGCCGGCCGCGGTGATCGCCTGACGGAAGTGCCTGTCGACCAGGTCGCCGGCGGCGAAGACACCGTCGAGCGAGGTCGCCGTCGACGGCGACTGCACCTGGACGTACCCGTCCTCGTCGGTGGTCACCTGGCCCTTGACCGCCTGGCTGCGAGGGTCGTGGCCCACGGCGACGAACATGCCGGTCACCGGCAGGGTGCTCTGCTCCCCGCTGACCGTGTCCTCCAGGAGCAGCCCGGTCACGCCGGTCTCGCCAAGGACCTCGACGACCTTGGCGTTGGTCACGAAGCGGATCTTGTCGTTGGACTTGGCGCGCTCGAGCATGATCCGGGACGCACGGAACTCCTCGCGCCGGTGCACGATGGTCACCGAGCTGGCGAAACGGGCCAGGAACGTGGCCTCCTCCATCGCGGAGTCGCCACCGCCGATCACGGCGATGTCCTGCCCCTTGAAGAAGAACCCGTCGCAGGTGGCGCAGGCGCTGACGCCGCGCCCGAGCAGTGCCTGCTCGCCGGGGACATCGAGGTAGCGCGCCGCCGCGCCCATCGCGAGGACCACGGCGTGCGCCCGGTAGGTCTCGCCGCCGGCGACGACGGTCTTGACGGCACCGGTGAGCTCGAGTTCCTCGACGTCCTCGGTCCGCAGGTCGGCGCCGAAACGCTTGGCCTGCTCGCGCATCTCCTCCATCAGCTCGGGGCCCATGATGCCCTCGCGGAAGCCGGGGAAGTTCTCCACCTCGGTCGTGGTCATCAGCGCGCCACCGAACTGCGTGCCCTCGAACACCACCGGCGAGAGCTGGGCCCGCGCGGCGTAGATCGCTGCGGTGTACCCGGCCGGACCCGAGCCCACGATGATCAGGTCGTGAACGGTGTCGCCGCCGGTGGCATCGGTGCTGGTGTTCGACAACTCGGTCGGGGTGCTCATACAGGCCTCTCGGTCTCGGATACTCGTTCGAATCCCTCCCGGAGGCCAGGAGGGACGTGTCGAAGTGTTACTGCGTCAACAACAGACTAAAGCGTGTTGTTCCCGCGGCCCGCCTGGTCAGGTCGGCGGCGCGAGTTCGGCCGCGATGCCGGACAGGATGATCTCGAGCTTCTGCCGGAAACGCTCGGCGGGATCGTCGTAGAGCGCATCGTGTGCGGCCGTGCGGATCGCATGGCCGACCACGCCGGTCGATCCGGCCGGCTCCCACAGTTCCTCGAGGCTGCGCCGGTCGGGCATGGTCGAACCGGGGATGGAGCCCTCGACCTGTTCGATGTTGCGCCGGTTGCCGATCACCGCGTCGAACACCATCTCCACCGCGGTGATCGCGGACTGGGAGGTGAAGCCCATGCCCATCAGGCGTTCCATGATCAGGTTGGCACGCTCGAACATGGACTTCGGCATGGCGCCCGCCGACAGTTCGGTGGCGATCCCCGGGTATTTGGCGAGGGTCCGCCAGATCACCAGCGCGGTCTCGCGAAGCAGTTCCCGCCAGCCGGATATCGCCAGGTCGACCGGCGCGTCGACGAGAGCCCGGTCCACCGCCCGCAGGACCAGATCGGACTTCCCGTCCACGTAGCGGTACAGCGTGGCGTGGTTGACGCCGAGATGCTCGGCGACCGCCGACATCGTCATGCAGGTGAAGCCGACGTCGAGTGCCGCTGCCGAGATCTGGTCCAGGGTGACACTGGGCTTGCGACCGCGCCGCCGCCGCGCCGGCCCGGGTACCTCCCCGGGTATCTCCGACTCTGCGGCCACCGGGACCGCCGAGGAGGCCGCAGGGTCGGTCCCGGTGGCCATCGAATCGGCGGATCGTCCTGAGGTCGACATCTGCCCAACGGTACGTGTTCCGCGCGGCATTTCCGGGACCGACGAGCCGACCGGCGTCGCTCGGGCACCGTCGATGCTCACGGCCCGCCGATCTGCTTGACGGCCAGGGCATCGGTGGTGCCGGACTGACCGCACCGGTCGCCGACGACCAACGCCGTCAGCGCCGGCGGTCGCGGACCGGGCAGCAGCAGCAGGGTCCCGTGCACACCCCGGATCAGCACAGAAGCGGAGCCCAGCACCGGGGCGTCCGGCGACAGCCCGTTGGCGCGCAGACACTCCCCCCGCGCCGCGGGATCCGTGAGCCGCCCCAGGTCGGCCTCGCCGCGGAAGCGCAGCGCCCCGGCGGCCGACAGGTCGTTGCCCAGGTCGACAGTGTTCCCGGCCGGTTTGATCGACACGGGCGGGGCCGCCACGACCGGATTCGGGGACCGGGAGTGGTCGATGCCGACGACCACTGCCAGCACCGCAGCGACGGCCGCGGCGACGGCGCCGCCGGCCAGCACCCGGCGTCGGCGTCGGCTGCGGATATCGGTGACGGCGGGGCGGATCGGCTCGTCGAGCAGGGCACGCTGGATCCGCGCGGCAACCTCCGTGGGGATCGGCTCGGGAGCGGGACCCGTCTCGTCGGCGCCCAGGCGATGCAGATCGGCCGCGACGGTGTCGAGCGCGCCGATCACCTGCTCGGCCGCCGGGTCGGCGTGGACCTGCGGCCAGAGACGGTCGGCGACGTCGTCCGGGAGCACACCGGCGTGCAGGTCGGCGAGCAACTCGGCCGGAAACGGCGGCTCGAGACCCAACAGGTCGGGTCGTTCGCTCATCGGGCCTCCCCTCCGGTCACTCCTCTTGATGATCTTGGACGCACGCAGTCGGTGATCGGTTCCCTCACTCGCGTGCCTCCTTCAGATGGCCGAGCGCTTCGGCGAGCCGGAGACGGGCACGCGAGCGCCGGCTCTTGACGGTGCCCTCGGCGACGCCCAGCAGCCGCGCCGCCTCGGCGACCCCAAGCCCCTCGACGTCGACGGCGACGATCGCGGCGCGCTGTTCTGGCGGCAGGGTGACCAGCGCCTGTTCGATCAGCATCGCGGTGTCGAACTCGTCGTACCGATTCCGGACGTCGACCGGCTCGTCCCGTCCGCCGTCGGCGACCAGTTCGGTGACCTGTGGGCGGGCCTTGTTCCGTCGGATCCGGTCGAGGCACGCGTTGACGACGATCCGGTGCAGCCAGCTGCGCACCGCGGCGTCGGCCCGGAAGTTCGCGGCACTGCGATGGGCCGAGAGCATCGCCTCCTGCAGCGCGTCGGCTGCGTCCTCGGTGCTGTAACTGGTGCGGCGGGCGACCTGCCACAGGTGGTCCTGGTGCCGGGCCATCAACTCCGCGAAGGCGTATCGGTCGCCGCGCACGTGCGCGGCCAACAGGTCCGCGTCGCTCGGCGGTCCCTCGGCCTGCCCCCCAATCAAGCGCATGGCGCAGACTAACCCACACCATGATCGACCGGGTCCGATACCGGTCTATCGCTCGGCTAGGCGGCGCCGGTGAAGGTCAGATCGCCGATCTTCGACTGGTTCTGACCGTCGGCCTTGCCCAGCGCGGTGATCCACACCAGCACGTAGCGCGTCGTCTGATCCGACTGCACCGGAATCTCGGTGTGCCCGTTGCCCAGGACCTGCGAGCCGATGACCTGCGTCTGGTCCAGGGTGGCGTCGGCCGACGGCGCGCTGCGGATCTCGACACGTGTTCCGGGACTGGGGGATTCGACGCCGACACTGATCAGCTTGGTCGGTTGCTTGAGCGTGACCATCAGTCCGATGCCGTTCTTGAGAGCGGGGAAGGGTTGGTAGTACTGGTCGGTGCTCCACGTCGTCGACGGGTTGCCGTCGATCGCGAGCTTTGCGCCGGACGCGTCGTCGGGTGTGCCCTGCGGTGAGAACACCGACGCCGACAGTGCCGGGATCACCACCTTGGACGGCGGGGCGGGTGCGGTCGGCGACGGTGCCACGCTCGTGGGCGCCGGCGAGGTCGTCAAGCCGATGTTCTGGTCGGGCAGCGGACTGGAGTCGTTCGCGCCGAAGATGCCGGTGAGCTGCTGGACGACGAAGCCCAGGACGATCAGCACAGCCACGCCCAGCACCGACAGCGAGATGATCATCCGCTTGCGCTTGGCCTGGTCTCCGGGCGTGCGTTCGGTGGGGCCCTCCGGTGCGGGACCGCCCGCCGGCGCGCCGGTGGCCGCGTGCATCAGGTCGGTCTTCTGGTCGACGACCGACGCCTGGTCGAGCACGTGCTGCACGGTTGCCGCGGTACGGATTCCGCTGTCGCCCTGGATCGATCGCATCGCGACCGCGGAGATCTCGAACGGGATCTCCGGGCGGACCTTGCGGGGCTCGGTGGGCAGTCCCTTCGGATCGAGCAGTGCCTGCTTCATCCCGCCGACCGTCACCGGCGGACCGTCGACCGCCGACTTGTCCTCCAGCGGCCATTCGTCGGTGAGCAGGGCGTACAGGGTGGCGCCGAGCCCGCGAACGTCGGTCGACTGGTCGGCGTCGGCGAGCGAGGCGGGGAACGCGAGCACGGCGGCGCCGTCCGAGCTGATCCGGATGCGGTCGGGGTGATCGATCGACAGCGCGGTGCCGGCGCGGTGGGCCGACTCGGCCGCCGCGGCCAGCGCGCGGACGGCCCGCGCCGAACCCAGCGGCGAGGGCGAGGTGGCCGCGACCTCGCGCAGCGAACTGCCCGGTGTCCACTCGGCGACCACGATGCCGCCGGAGCTGCCGCGCACGACGTCGAGCACCCGCGCCAGGCCGTTCGAGTTGATCCGACCCAGCCGCAGCGTGCGCGACAGCACGGCCTGCGGTCCCTCGGCGCGGTCCGGTCCGGTGAACTGCTGGTCCGCGTCGACGAAGGTCAACGCGACCTCGCGGTCGAGTTTGGTGTCGACGGCCTGCCAGAACTGGAGCCCGTTCGCGCCGCCGTGGTGCGCGAGCAGGCGGTAGCGTCCGCCGGCCACGGCGGCACCCGGGATCAGGCGGGGGCCGCGAACAGGGCGGCGGGGGGCGTCGCCGGGGCCGGAGGCGCGCATCGGCGGCATGGCGCCGAGCGGGAGCACACCGGTGTCGACCATGAGGTCGGGAACGTGCCTGCGAGGCGCGCGGGGAGCGTCCGGATCGGGGCGAGTGTTCGATGCCTGCTGCGCGCCTGTCGGATTCGCTGCGGCAGCATCGCTGTCACTCACAATGGCGCCCCTTCCGGGATAGGTGGGCCGGTCGAACCGGCCGGTGTCCACACGTCGCGCTTCAGCGTACGGGACCGGGTTACGGCCGGTCGGGGCTCCCGCGGGTTGGCCGGCTGCCTCGGTGCCCGCGGACTCGGGCGCCGGACGCCCGCGGAGCTTCGCGACGAGGCGTCCGACGGCCACGGTGACGGCGACGACCTCGGGGACCTTGAACTTGCGCAGCACCAGGAACGTCACGCCCAGCATCAGGACGGCGTCGACGACGACCCGCGCGACCGCGCCCAGCCCGCCGAACGAGGTGGTCAGCGAATGCAACTGCAGCACGGCGTCGAGCACCAGCATGACGACGCCGCCGGCGAGGGAGGACCCGATCACGATGCCCACGGTCCGACCGACATTGGCCAGGTGCAGGTCGCCCAGACTGCGCTTGAGCAGCATGCCGCCGACCAGCGCGCCGGCCACGAAGCCGAGGCCGTTGGCGGTGCCCAGCGCGACCACCACCTGGTTGGCGGGGACCAGCATCGGCGCCAGCAGCGACAGCACGATCTTGACCGCGGTGATGCCGATGATGATGAAGGTCGGCGTCCAGGCCTGTTCGCGTGCGTAGAAGACCCGCAGGTGCAGCAGCACGAACGCGTACGGGATGAGCGTGAACGCGGACCAACTCAGCGTCAGGCCCAGCCGGTGGGCGTCGTCGGCGCCGAAATTGCCGTAGGCGAACAGCGCCTCGCCGATGGTCGGTCCGGCGAGGGTCATGAAGACGATGATCGGGACCAGCGCGACCATCGTCAGCTTGGTCGCGCTGGTGAGCCCGTCGACGACCGCGGGGGTGTCGTCGGCCGCCGCGTCGCGACTGAGCTTCGGCATGATCGCCGTGAGCAGGGTGACGCCGAGGACGCCGTACGGTACCTGCAGCAGCATCCAGACGAACGAGTAGATCGCCGGGCTGGAGGCGTCCGCCTGGGACGCCACATTGGTCGTGACCACGAGGCCGACCTGGCTGATCAGCACGTACAGGACGATGGCCAGGCCCATCCCGCCGAAACGCTTGAGCCGGGCGTCGATGCCCCACAGCGGTCGCAGGCTGATCTGTTGCCGGCGCAGCGCGGGCACCAGCACCAGCGCCTGGGTGACCACGCCGAGCGTGGTGCCGACGCCCAGCACGATGAGCTTCGGGCTGCCCATCTGGACCGGGTCCAGGGAGATCTCGCCGGGCATCACGAAATACAGCACCAGCACCGCGATCGCGACGATGTTGTTCGTCACCGGTGCCCAGGCGCCGGGTTTGAACACCGACCGGGTGTTGAGGATCGCGGTGAACAACGCGGCCAGGCCGTAGAACAGGATCTGCGGCAACAGGAAGTACGCAAACGCCGTCGACAGCGACTCGTTGACCTTGCCGTCGCCGAGCATCAGCCTGGTCAGCAGGGGTGCGCCGGCCACCGAGGCCAACGTGGCCAAGCCCAGGATGGTGATCGAGACGGTCAGCAGCCGCCGGACGAACGCGGTGCCGCCGTCGTCGTCCTCGCGTTCTGCGCGCACCAGCACCGGCACGACGATCGCAGACAGCACCGACCCGAGCACCAACTCGGAGATCATGTTCGGCAGCGTGTTCGCGACGTTGAACGCACTGGCCAGCCCGCCACCGAGGACTGCGGCCATCAGCAGGATCCGGAAGAAGCCGGTGATGCGGCTGATCAGCGTGGCGATGGCCATCGAACCGGTCGACGCGAGCACGCTCTCCTCGCTGTCGTCGTCGACCGGTTGCGGTGGCGGCTCGACACGGGCCGGGGCGACGCGCTGCGCCGGCGGCCATGACCGGTCCCGCGGCTCGCCCGTGAACCGGGGCTCGGCGTAGCGGGGTTCGGGGTACGCATACCCGGCCGGCCCCGGTCCGGTGGCGTCGGGCACCCCGGCGCGACGTTCGGAGCCCGGACCGCTCAGCGGGGGCAGTTGCGGAGGTACGGGCCGCGGCGCGCGCGGCGGCAGGGGTCGCTGCTGCGGGGGTACGGGCCGCGGGCCGGTGTGCGGAGGCGGCGTGGGCCGCTGACCGGCCGGCAGCGGCCCGGTGGGCGGTCGACCCGGTATCGGCGGCACCGGTCGTGCCCCGGTGGGCGGCGGACCCGGTCGCGGTGGGACCCGCCCCGGGGGAACACGGCCGGGCGGGACGGGACCGGGGGGAACGGGACCGGGGGGAACTCTGCGAGGCGGGACCTGGCGTGGACCGGTCGGGGGCGGGAAGCCGCCGGATCGGGGGTCCGGACGGTACTCGGGCGGGGGCGGTCCCTGCCGTCGGTAGCGGGGTCGGTCGTCGGGATACCCCGACGGTTGATCGGGGCGGGCCGGCCGGTCGGGGCGTGGTTGCTCTGGCCGGGCCTGCTCAGGCCACTGTTGATTAGGCCACTGTTGATCGGGCCGCGACCGAGGTGGAACGGGCGGGCCGGACCGTTCCGGACCCGCGCCGGGCCGCCGCGCCGGGTCGGCCGGGGGCATCCGCCCGTCGCGCTCGTCCGGTGTGCCCGTCATGGTGCCTCGTGCCCTTCGTCAGCGGGGTCAGGTTGTCCCTTGAACCGATGCCATAGTCTCCGGCCTGCGAGCAGCAGCAGCAAACCACCGGCGCCGGCAGTGACGATGGTCATGGCATTGCCGTAGGCGTTCGAGTGGATCGTGACGTGGATCTGTTCACCCAACGGCCGGCCGGCCGGTGTGGTCAGCTGGACCCGCAGGTTCAGCTGCCTGCTGAACCTGACCTCGGCCGGGATCTGCAGCTGGCGGGTGCCGCGGGGCGGCAGTTGCTGCAGGCCCACATCGGTGATGTGCACCCCCGACGGTGCCTCGATCTGCAGCTTGACCTGGACCGCGACCGGCAGGTCGTTGCGCACCACCAACAGCAGCGGGCTCTGCGACGAGGCGAGCGTGTAGATCGATCCCGGAGCCAGCACGGTGACCGCGGCGAACTGGGCGTCCAACGCGGAGGTGAGCGCCCGCACCCGGTCGTCGGCGACCTGGTCCGCCGGTTTCGGATCACCCATGTTGCGTCCCGCGTCGGTGATCGCGCGCAGCACGTCCTCGTTGAGCGGTGCGGTGTAGCCCTGCGGGGAGATCGTCGCCTGCGGATCGTCGACGACCATCGCGGTCAGCGAGTCGATCCGCGGCAGCTGGTTGGACGCGCGGTCGGTGATCGCATCGGGCACGCCCTCGTGGTCGGGTTCGTCGAGGGACAGCCGCGGGCCGCCGGGCGCCGCGGCCTCGGCCAGCACCGCCGCCAGCGGCCGGGGTGTGGCCAGCTCCGACCGGATCAGCGTCGACAGGGTCGTCAGCACCGCCGACGCCTCGTCGGCGTCGACCGTCCAGACCTGGGGCGGGGCCAGCACGACCGCCCGCCGCGCCGTCGGCGCGCCGGCCGACTGGGCTGTCCCGGACGAGCCCGACTCCCCCTCCCCGCCCAACGCGGGCCAGACCATCGCGCCGAGCGCGTCCTGCAGCCTGGCGGTACGCGAGTCGTCGGACAGGTCCAGGCGCTCCCGCGCGGGCGTGAAGTCCGGAGTCTGGATCTGCGCGCCCGTCGCCGCCAGCGCATCGGCCGCGGGCACGTCGAACAGCGCCACCGACAGACCGCCGTCGTCGCCACCGAGTCGACCGGTGGGCGGCGGGCCGCCGGCGCCGCTCGTCTGCACCGCATCGGCGGCGAGCAGCGCGGTCGACTGGCCCAGCGAGGCGACCATGGTTGCCGCGGGGGAACTCAGTGCCCCGGAGTCGGGCCAGGTCAATCCGCGCACCGAGGAGATGCCGAGGATCTTGTCGACGATCACCGCGGGCGAGGCGAGCGCGTCGGTGGTCAGGCCCGGCGCGCCGACCCGGGCCAGCGCGTCGAGGTCGACCTGCGCGAACGGCAGCGACGTCGTGCACATCTTGCCCGCCAGACCACGCAACTGGGCGAGCCAGTCCCGCGCCGCCTGCTGACCGGTCCCGGCCCGGGTCGGTCCGGTCGGGTCGGCGGGATGCTCGGCCACCCGATAGCCCTGGGTCATCGCGTTGACCGTGACCAGCAGGTCCGGGTCGACGGCCAAACACACCCCGGACGCCAGCTTGTGGTCCGCGTCGACGGTCGGACCGGTCGCGAACGAGAGCGCCGAGAGCAGCCCGCCGAGCCGCCCGGCCGGGGTCAGGGAGGTGGCCAGCGAGTCGTCGATCAGGCGGATCGGCTGACCGCCGGCCGGTGTGCCCGCGGCCAGCTTCGGCGGTGCGGCGATCGGATAGAGCATCGTGACCGGCACCGGGTGCGTGGTCGACGGCACGACCGGCTGCGCCGCGGTGCCGGTCGGATCGGTGGCCGTCGGGTCGGCGGGGACGCCCAGCACGGGAAGCAGGAACTTCTCGTCGTCGAGACGCGCCCGTCCGCCGTAGTCCGGGGTGCCGTTGACGTTGACCAGCATCGGGTAGACGCCCGGCTTGGTGATGTTCAGCGACGCCCCGGTCAGCGACCGCAGCGGCATCGTCAGCGTGAACCCGGCCCGCTGACCGGGGGTCAGTTCCTTGGACACCGTCTTGAAGGCACCGGCGATCTCGTAGTTGCTCTGGTCCATCCCCAGCGAGGTGCGCAGCCCGGCGGCACTGCTGACCGCGGCCGCGCGCTGGATCCGGACCGCGATGTCGGACACCGGCCGGTCGCCGACATTCGACACGGTGCCCGCGACCGACACGATCGGGTCGCTCGCGCTGGTCACCGAGTCGGGGGTCACGCGATCGATCGACAGCGACAGGAATCTTGCGCTGTGCGCGTCCTTGGACGGTCCGGAGGTCTCCGACCGTGACAGCGCGGCGGTGTCGGCGGCAACGACACCTGCGGCGTGCGCGTCGGGAACCGTGGCCGGGAAGGCGGTGGGGAAGACGCAGACGGCGGCGGCGACGGCCACCGCCGCGGCCGGGCGACGCAGCGGGCGCCAGATCCGGGGCAGCGTGGACCGAGCTCTCATCGCTCGCCAGTATCCCCACCGGGTGGATCGGCGGTGGCGGCCGGGTCCATGTCGGCGATGAGGTCCTCGGCGCGCTTGGCGAGCCGCCGCTCGTCCGCATACGCCAGTCGCGAGTGCAGTTCGCGCAACGGCACCCAGGCCACCTCGGTGACCTCGTAGTCCTCGTCGGACAGTTCGCCGCCCAGATAACGCAGCAGATAGTGGTGCACGGTCTTGTGCACGCGGCGGCCCTCGGTGACGAACCAGTAGTCGATGCTGCCCAGCTCGGCGAGCACCTTGCCTTCGATGCCGGTTTCCTCGGCGACCTCGCGCATGGCGGTCTGCTCGGCCGTCTCGCCCTGTTCGACGTGTCCCTTCGGCAGGGACCACAGCAGCCGCCCGCGACGGTCGGTGCGGCCGATCAGCGCGGCTCGCAGCGATTCGAGCGGCCCGCCCAGGCCGCTGACCACGAGTCCGCCGGCGGAGGTCTCCTGCACGGTGCGCATCCGCTTGCCGGTGCCGGAGCCCGAACGCGTCGGGCGTCGCGAGCGACGTCCGCTGTTCGTGGATTCAGCAGGAGACACCTTAGCGATGGTAGCTGGCACAACGCGCCGATCCGGGTTACCGCGCCGGACCCGTCACCCCGCTCGGGAACGAGGAGTTTCGGACCCCGGTCGAGCGTGCTCGGGTGCGGCCGCGGCTCGGTAAGCTGCACAGTCGTGGCTTCCCCTACTCACGACGACGACCGTCGCGTTCGTCTGCTGGCCAGTGCCGCGGTGACGCTCGGGCACCTGTCCGAGGTGCTGACCCCGCTCGGTGAGCGTTTCGCGCTGGCCGGTCACGAGTTGTACCTGGTCGGAGGCAGTGTGCGGGACGCGGTCCTCGGACGGCTGGGGACGGACCTCGACTTCACCACCGATGCGCCGCCGGAGGAGGTCCAGCAGATCCTGTCCGGCTGGGTCGACGCCCAATGGGACACCGGGATCGCCTTCGGCACGGTCAGCGCGGTCAAGGACGACCAGCAGATCGAGATCACCACCTTCCGGTCCGACGAGTACGACCGCATCGGACGCAACCCGCAGGTGTCCTACGGCGAGTCGCTCGAGGAGGACCTGGTCCGCCGCGACTTCCGGGTCAACGCGATGGCGGTCCGCATCGGCGCCGACGGGTCGCAGGAGTTCGTCGACCCGATGAACGGCATGGACGACCTGCTGGGCGGCGTCCTCGACACCCCCGGGCTGCCCGAGGACTCCTTCCACGACGATCCGCTGCGGATGCTGCGGGCGGCCCGGTTCGTCGCGCAGCTCGGCTTCACGGTGTCGCCGCGGGTGCACCAGGCGATCGTCGACATGGCCGACGAGATCCGGCGCATCACGGCCGAACGGGTGCGCGCCGAACTGGACAAGCTGATCCTGGGCCCGCACCCGATCGACGGCATCGACCTGATGTGCGAGACCGGACTGGCGCAGATCGTGCTGCCCGAGGTGCCGGAGATGAAGCTCGAAATCGACGAGCATCACCAGCACAAGGACGTCTACCGGCATTCGCTCACGGTGCTGCAGCAGGCGATGGACCTCGAGGACGGCGACCCCGACCTGGTGTTGCGGTGGGCCGCGCTGCTGCACGACATCGGGAAGCCGGACACCAAGCGCAACGAGGCCGGCGGCGGGGTCAGCTTCCACCACCACGAGGTGGTCGGCGCGAAGATGGTCCGCAAGCGGATGCGGGCGCTGAAGTACTCCAAGCAGATGGTCGACGACGTGGCCCAGCTGGTCTTCCTGCACCTGCGTTTCCACGGCTACGGCAAGGGACAGTGGACCGATTCTGCGGTGCGCCGGTATGTGCACGACGCCGGACCGCTGCTGTCGCGACTGCACAAGCTGGTCCGCGCGGACTGCACCACCCGCAACAAGCGGCGGGCGGCGGCGCTGCAGGCCACCTACGACGATCTCGAGCGCCGCATCGACGCCATCGCCGCCGCCGAGGACCTGGCCAGGGTGCGCCCGGACCTCGACGGCAACGCGATCATGGAGCTGCTCGGGCTGCCGCCGGGCCCTCAGGTGGGCGAGGCGTGGAAGTTCCTCAAAGAGCTGCGACTGGACCGTGGGCCCCTCTCGCGCAAGGACGCCGAGCAGGAGCTGCTCGCGTGGTGGGCGTCCCAGAAGGACTGAACCGGTTGTTTCACGGGAAACATGCGTCGGCTTGGGCCGGCCCTCCCGTTGCCGGCGTCCGCGCCACGAGATGATCATCTCGTGGCGGACGTGATCTTCTTCGACCTGGACGGGACCCTCGTCGATCACCGACGTGCGGTCTTCGACGCGATCGGCCACATCGTCGACGATGCGCCGAACGCGACGGTTCCGCCGGACGAACTGGCGCAGTTGTGGTGGACGCTGGAGGCGCGTCACATGCGGGAATACCTCGCCGGCGGGTGCTCCTTCGCCGAGCATCACCGCCGCCGGCTCCGCGGCTTCCTACCTGCGCTCGGCGAGCCGGTTCCCGACAGCCCGGACCTGCTCGACGCCTGGATCGCCGAGCGCTACCTGCCGGTGCTCGCGGCGTCGTGGCGGTGCTACCCCGACGTACAGCCGTGCCTGGAGGCGCTGAGACGGCTCCCCCGCGGGCCGCGCCTGGCCGTTCTCACCAACGGCGATCCCGGGCAGCAGCGGGCCAAACTCGCACGATTCGGCCTGCTCGGCCACTTCGAGGCCGTCCTGACCCCGACCGAGCTCGGTGCGGCCAAGCCCGCCGCCTACGCCGCGGCCTGCCGGTGGCTGCGGACGGGCCCCGGCCGCGCGGTCAACGTGGGCGACATGCTGAGCAGCGATGTGCACGCGGCGGACGACGCCGGACTCGCCGGTGTCTGGCTCGACCGGGGTATCGACTTCGTCACCGGTGGACCGTCGCCGGACGCGGACCGGTCGGTGCTCCGCATCGAACGGCTCACCGATCTGCCCGACCGCCTGGGTTTGCGCAGCGACCCCGTGACGGGCTGACGCGCCGCCGGCTACCGGCGCGTGTCAGCTGGTCGGTGCCTTCTTGGACTTGGCCTTGTCGGACCGGCGCTCGGCCCTGCCGCCCACCGGCGGGCGCGCCGAGCGGCCGCTCTGCGGCGGATGTCCGGCGGAGCGGGACGGGAGCGGGTGCGGCGTGGCCGGCAGGTGTCGGCGGGGTGATCCGGCGGCGTGTTCCACCGTCGGCCGATCGTCGCGCGGGTGGCCGTTTCCGCGTCGCCGCAGCGCCTGGGCCCAGCCCGGCTGGAGCGCTTCGCGTTCGGTCATGTGACGGTGTCGCTCGGCGGCGATGTCGGAGCGGTGCAGCTGCCCGACGACCTTGCCGTCGTCGTCGACGACCGCGAGCGTGTCGATCCCGCTGTCGGTGAGGTGCGCGAGCGCCGTGCCGAGGTGGTCGTGGGCGTCGATCGGTGCGGCGGTGCTGTCGAGCAGGTGCACGAGCGGCGTCTCGGCGGCCGTCTCGTCCAGTTCGGCGAGATTGACCATGCCCAGGTACGCACCGTGGTCGTCGACAACGGCCATCGTCGGCGCCTCGGGGTCGAGGTGGGTGTCGACGGCGGCTCCCGCGCTCAGGTTCGACGGCAGGAACGCCGGTGTGCGCATGATGTGGTGGGCGACCCGCATCCGCAGGGCGTCCACCTCGGTGCCGAAGTCGACCCGCAGGCCGCGGTGGCCGAGCTTCTCGGTCATGAGGCGGTCGGACAGGAACAGCTGTGCGACGAGCTCGGCGACCGCCACCCCGATCAGCAGCGGGACGATCATCCGGTACTCGCCGGTGACCTCCATGGCGAACACGACCGACGTGAGCATGGCCTTGGCCGCCGCGCCGAACGTCGCGGCCATCGCCACCAGCGCGAAGGCCGGGATCGACGCGTGCAGTGACGGGAACAGGCTGTTCATGCCGTGACCGAGCAGTGCGCCGGAGGTGGCGCCGATCAGGAACATCGGCGCGAGCGTGCCGCCGGAGGTCTGCGAGCCCAGTGAGATCCACCAGGAGGCCAGCTTGGCGACCAGCAGCACCGCGAGCGAACCCACGGTGAGCTGGCCCTGCAGGGTGTCGGTGATCCAGGCGTAGCCCATCGACAGCGTGCGCGGCTCGATCAGGCCGATCACCGAGAAGGCGAGCGCACCGAGCAGCGGCCACCAGAAGATGTTCAGCGGCAGCTTCCGAAAGGCCGCCTCGATCGCGAACAGGCCCTTGCTGAGCACGACCGCCAGTGCGCCGCCGACCAGACCGACCAGGGCGAACAGCGGCAGGTGGGCGAGGCTGACGTGCAGGTCCGGGGCCATCTCGAACAGGGGCTTGCCGCCGAACGCCACGATGTGGATGCCCGCCGCGATCGCGGTGGCGATCGACAGCGGCACGATCGTGCGCAGCGACCGCTCGAACAGCAGCACCTCGACGGCCAGGATCACCGCGGCGAGCGGGGCGTTGAACGTCGCGGCCATACCGGCGGCCGCGCCGGTGGCCAGCATGATCTTGCGTTCGGAGGGCGAGACCGTGAGGAACTGGCCGATCAGCGAGCCGATCGATCCGCCGGTGACGATGATCGGTCCCTCGGCGCCGAACGGTCCGCCGGTGCCGATGGTGATGGCGGCGGACAGCGGCTTGGCGACTGCGGCGCGCGGCTTGATCTTGCTGTCACGCATCAGGATGGCCTCGAGCGATTCGGGGATGCCGTGGCCGCGGATCACCGGCGCCCACACCGCCAGCAGCGACACCAGGAACGCGCCGCCGACCGCGGTGAGGATGATCCACGGCGTCGGGTGGTAGTCGCGCAGGTCCGGCATGTCCCAGCCGATGCGGTGCAGCAGCGTCAGGTTGGTGATGAACCCGATGAGGTGGAACAGCAGGACGGCCGCGCCGCCGCCCACACAGCCGAGCACCACCGCAACCCCGGAGAGCAGCCACATCCGGGAGGGTGTGGTGTCCCCGCTGATCTTGGCGTCCAGTTGCGGGAACAGTCGGCGGGTCTGCCTCACGGGTCGGTGTCCTTTGCTTTTTTCGGTTCGAGATGGTCGTGGAGGCATCCGGGTCGGCCGTTGGAACGCGCGTGATCGCGCGGCGGCGCCGTCGACGCCGGCGGGCGGATGCGAGTTCACGGCCGGCACCCGGGTCATGATGCCAAGGTCGCAAGTTGATCGAGAAAGCAGGTCTTGCTTTAAGCAAGTATCCAGTATCGCAAGGTTTGCTGTCATGCAATGTTGCCAGCATCACGTTGCCGGGCCGCGCCGGGGAACGTCCCGGCCGGTCGCCGCGTCCAAGCACACGTGGAGACGATCGGCTACATCTTCGGGACCGGCGACGGTGCGGTGAGCACGTGGCACAGCGCCGCCGACCTCGACCTGGACGGCGACGGGGTCGCCGACGCGGTCGGGCTGGACTTCGACGGGGACGGCATCGTCGACGACGCACCGTGGGACAGCGATCACGACGGCACCGCGGACATCGTCGCGCTCGACCTCGACGACGACGGCACGCCGGACCACTGGTACTCCGACCCCGCCCACGACGGGACGTGGAGTCACCAACTGTCCGCTCCCCCGGCGCCGGCTCCCGCTCCTCCCCCGTCGGCGCCCGAACAGCCGCCCTCTCCGTCGTCCGCGCCCGCCCCCGCACCGCCGGCCGCACACCCGGCGCCCTCGCCGCGTGTTCAGGTGATCGAACCGGACCACGGCGGCCGCGCGGCGCTGCTGGTGGACGGCGACGGCGACGGAACATTCGACACACGGCTCGAGGACACCGACGGTGACGGCCGCCTGGACCGGGCCGCGCCGGTCGACTCGCGGTGACGATGGTGCGGGCCGGAGGCGCCCGCTCACCGCCGCCGGATCAGCGGGTCACCGCTCCCCTAACCGCCCGCCGGACGCCCCGGCGTCCGCGCGCAGCGAGTTCAGTCCGATCGCCACCAGTGCGAGGGCGTAGCAACCGCCCGCCGCGAAGACCACCGCGACCGACCGTCCGTCCGGGGGCAGCAGCGAGGCCGCGACCGCGATGGACAGCACGAACGCCGCATTGAACACGGTGTCCTGCAGGGCGAACACCTGACCGCGGCGGATATCGGGGATCTCGATCTGCATCGCCGCGTCGCCGGTCAGCTTGATCACCTGGCCGGCCAGGCCCAGCAGAAACGCCGCCGCCAGCAGCTTGGCGTGGGTCAGCGAGACGACGAGACCCCACTGCACCGCCAGCGCGACGACGAGCCCGACGACGACCGTGCGGGTGCGCCCGATCAGCGGGATGACCATCGGGGTGACCACGGCCGCCACCAGCATGCCGGCGGCCGCGGCGCTGACCGCGACACCGAATCCGGCCAGCCCGCTGGGCAGTTCGGTGCCGGGTGCCGTCGGACCGCGCAGGATCAGCACCATCACCAGGGTGTCGACGCCGAACACGATGCGGTGCGCGCCGATGCCCGTCATCACCGCGGTCACCCCCGGCGACCGCCAGACCGCGACCGCACCGCGGCCCAACCCCGCGGCCACCGCCCGCAGCGCCGCCGCCACCCGCGTTGAGCCGGGCTCGTCCGGGCCCAGGACGCGGCGGGTGAATCCGGCGGCCGCCAGCGCGCTGACCAGCGTTCCCGCCGAGGAGATCGTCACCGCGACAGCCGAACTCACATCGCTGCTCCCGGCGAGCGACAGGATCAGCACGGAACCTGCCGCCCCCACCGCCGCGCAACCCGACCCGACCGTCGCGAGCACCGAGTTGGTCACCACCAGCAACCGCGGTTCGACGACCCGCGGCAGCGCGGCGGACACGCCGGCCGCGACGAAGCGGCTGACCCCGACGGCCGCGAGCGCGAGCAACAGCACACCGTCGGTGCTCGCCCCGACACCCAGCAGCACCGCGGTGGCGAGGATGAACCCGGCGCGCAGCAGGCCCGCCCACAGCAGCACCGCGCGGCGGTCCCACCGGTCGAGCAGGGCGCCGGCGAACGGGCCGATCACCGAGTAGGGCAGCAGCAGCACCGCGAAACCGGCTGCGATCGCCGCGGGGTCCGCGTGCCGTTCAGGGTTGAACAGGATCGCACCACCGAGCGCGGACTGGAACATGCCGTCGCCGAACTGCCCGATCAGCTTGACCAGCAGCAGCCGGGTCAGGCCCGGCGACCGGCGCAGCATCGCCGAGAGCCGGGCGGACAACTCGCGCGCGCGTCCCACGGTGTGCACCCTACAAATCCGGTCGGCGGCATTCGGGCAGGCGGGGAGGATCGCGCCGAAACCATCGGCGGTGTGCCACCGGCGAATCGCGTCCTCGGTGTCCGGACGCCCAGGTGGTGCCATGATGTGAGAGTGGCGTTCCCCGAGGGTCCCGAAGACAGCGCGGTCCCGGCCGCGCAGACGGTTCGGCCTGGGAGCCTGCTCGTGTCGTCGACGGATCTCGTCGAACCGACCTTCCGCCGCACCGTCGTCTACGTCATCGAACACAACGATGCCGGCAGCCTGGGCGTGGTCCTCAACCGGCCCAGTGAGACCGCGTTGCGCGACGTGTTGCCGCGGTGGTCGGAGATCGTGTCGAAGCCCAAGGCGATCTACATCGGCGGTCCCGTCAAGGAGGACGCCGCGATCTGCCTCGGGGTGCTGCGCTCCGGGATGAACGCGGAGGACGTGGCAGGCGTGCGCCGGGTCGAGGGCCGCACGGTGATGATCGACCTGGACACCGACCCCGATCTGCTCGCGCCGTACCTCGCCGATGTCCGGGTGTTCGCCGGGTACGCGGGCTGGACCGTCGGGCAACTCGACGGCGAACTGGCGCGCAGTGACTGGATGGTCTTCTCGTCGTTGCCATCCGACGTGGTCGTGCCGCCGCGGGTGGACCTGTGGTCGCGGGTGCTGCGCCGGCAGGCGATGCCGCTGGCGATGCTCGCGACCCACCCGATCGACCTGGAGCGCAACTGATGGCGGACGACGGTCCCGCATCCGCCGCGGGCCGGGTGGTCCTGCTCGGCGCCGCCGGGGTGACCGGTCGCGCGACGCTGCCCCGACTGCTCGACGCCGGGTATCGGGTGACCGCGCACAGTCGGCGCCCGCAGCGGTCCGCGGATCCGCGGGTGACCTGGCACGACGGCGACATCGCGGCCGACGAGACGCTGCTGCGGGCGATCGTCGACGGGGCGGACGCGGTGATCGACCTGCGGGTCGCGCTGCCGACCTCGCTGCGCACCCTCGGGGCGCTCGCGCAGTACCGGAAGGTGCGCGACACCGCGATGGGGCAAGTGGTCGACGCGTGCCTGGAGTGCGCGGTCCCGCGGATCGTGCGCGACACCGTGACCATGGTCTACCGCGACGGCGGCGACCGCCTGCTCGACGAGGACAGTGCGGTCGCCGCACCGGGCCCGATGCGGGCGAACCTGGCCGCGGAGGAGCACGCGCGCAGGTTCACCCGCAGCGGCGGGGTCGGCGTGGCGTTGCGGTTCGGCATGATCCACGGCGACGACCCGCTCACCGCGATGATCGAATCCGTCGCCCGCCGTGGATGGTTCGCGATACCGGGGCGCGCGGACGCGTATGTCGCGCCGCTGGCGCTGGCCGACGTGGGGACGGCGGTGGTGGCGGCGCTGCGCGCACCCGCGGGTCTGTACAACGTGGCCGACGAGCCGCTGACCCGGGCGCAGTGGGCGGCCGACTACGCCCGGCGCGTCGGTCGCGACCGGCTGCGGTTGATCCCCGGGTGGCTGGGCGGCCCGATGGGGCGCTCGCAGCGCGTGTCGAGCGCGCGGTTCACCGAGGCCACCGGCTGGCGACCCTCTCGCCGTGCGTGAGTTGCGGGGTCGCGGCCCCGCAACTCACGCACGGCGGCCTCAGTGCGCGAAGTGGCTTGCGTGCGACTGCGGCCGGACCTTCTGCTCGCGCAGTCGGGTGCACACCGTGTCGATGGTGTCGCGCAGCAACCGGGCGAGGTCGCCGCTGAAGCCCTCGCGCACCACGATCCGCAGCACCGCGACGTCCTCGGCGTCGGCGGGCATCGTGTAGGCGGGCACCTGCCAGCCCTCCGCGCGCAGCTCGTGCGAGATGTCGAAGACCGTGAAGCCCGGGTCGTCGACCAGTTCGAAGGCCAGCACCGGGATGGCGGTGCCGTCGCTGATCAGCTGCAGGCCCTCGATCTTCGCGATCTGCTCCCCCAGCCACACCGCGGTGTCGCGCAGCGCCGACATGATGTGCGTGTAGCCGGCCCGGCCCAGCCGCAGGAAGTTGTAGTACTGGCCGATGACCTGATTGCCGGGCCGGGAGAAGTTCAGCGTGAACGTGGGCATGTCGCCGCCGAGGTAGTTGACCCGGAACACCAGCTCCTCGGGGAGGTGTTCACGCGAGCGCCACAGCACGAAACCGATTCCGGGATAGGTCAATCCGTACTTGTGGCCGCTCACGTTGATCGACACCACCCGGGGTACCCGGAAGTCCCACCGCAGGTGCGGGTGGATGAACGGCGCCACGAATCCGCCGCTGGCGGCGTCCACGTGGACCGGCACGTCGGGTCCGCCGGACGACGCGAGTTCGTCGAGTACGGAAGCGATCTCGGCGATCGGCTCGAACTCGCCGGTGAAGGTGGTGCCCAGGATGGCCACCACGCCGATGGTGTTCTCGTCGACGGCCTCACGCACCTGCTCGGGGGTGATCGTGTAGCGGCCCTGCGCCATCGGCAGGTACTTCGGCTCGACCTCGAAGTAGCGGCAGAACTTCTCCCAGACCACCTGAACGTTGCTGCCCAGCACCAAGTTCGGCCGCGCGGCATCCTTGCCTGCCGCCTTGCGTGCCTCGCGCCAGCGCCACTTGAGGGCGAGTCCGGCCAGCATGACCGCCTCACTGGAGCCGATCGTCGAGACGCCGGTCGCGCTGGACGGATCGGACTCGGACAGCCCCGGCGCGTGGAACAGGTCCGCCACGATTGCCACGCAACGTGATTCGATCGAGGCGGTGATCGGGTACTCGTCCTTGTCGATCATGTTCTTGTCGAACGTCTCCGACATGATCTTCTCGGCCTCGGGGTCCATCCACGTGGTGACGAAGGTGGCGAGGTTGAGCCGCGAGCTGCCGTCGAGCATCAGTTCGTCGTGGATGAACCGGTATGCGGCCTCCGGGTCCATCTCGGCGTCGGGCAGGCGCAGCGCCGGGATCTTCTCGGTCCCCAGGCGACCGGTGTACGCGGGGGCGATGGTGCCCTTCGCATAGCGGTACGAGTCGGCTTTGCGCGATGTGGCCACGACTACCTCCGGGCATCGGTGTGGTTGGTCGTGACCAACGGTAGCCAGTAACGGCCCGGCCGGGGCGCTGTTCGACGCCGCACAGGGTGTCAGCCCGCGGTTTGCGGTTGCGCCTGCGCTTGCAGCTCGAGTTCGCCGGACTTCTTCGCGAAACGCTGCGCCAGCGCCGCGCACACGACCAACTGGATCTGGTGGAAGATCATCAGCGGCAGCACGATCAGCCCGACCGAGTGGCCGGCGAACAGCACCGTCGCCATCGGCAGACCCGACGCCAGGGACTTCTTCGAGCCGCAGAAGATGATCACGATCCGGTCCGGCCACGAGAATCCCAGCGACCGGCCGGCGAACGCGGTGACCGCCAGCACGACCGCGAGGATCGCGATGCACACCCCGACCACCGTCAGGATCTGCCACACCGAGGTGCTCGACCAGATGTGCTCGTTCATCCCCTCGCTGAATGCCGAGTACACGACCAGCAGGATTGATCCACGGTCGACGAGCTTGGTCGGCGCCGCGTGCCGTGTGAGCCAATCGGAGATGAGCGGCCGCACCAACTGGCCGACCAGGAACGGCACCAGCAACTGCAGGACGATGTCGAGGATCGACGACGCGTCGACCTTGGCCTGCCCGGTGGTGTCCATCAGCAGGATGACCAGCAGCGGGGTCAGGAACACGCCGATCAGGTTCGAGAACGACGCGCTGACGATCGCCGCTGCGACATTGCCCTTCGCGATCGACGTGAACGCGATCGACGACTGCACGGTCGACGGGACCAGGCACAGGAACAGGATGCCCTTGTACAGGTCGTCGGAGATGATCGTGGGCTCGAGGATCCGCAGCGCCAGGCCGATCAGCGGGAACAGCACGAACGTGGCGGCCAGCACCACCGAGTGCAGCCGCCAGTGGCGGACCCCCTCGAACGCCTCCTGGGGCGACAGCCGGGCGCCGTACAGGAAGAACAGCAGCCCGATCGCGATCTTGACAGCCCAGTCCAGTACCTCGGCGCCGCTGCCGTGTGCTGGGAGCACGCTGGCCAGAACGACCATGCCGAGGATCGACAGGATGAACCCGTCGATGTAGAACCTGCTGAGAAAACGCACAGATCAACGGTATCCGCGACCGCACCCATCATCAAAACCGTTCGCCATGTTCAAGGCGATCACGATTCATGATAGGCATGTGGGCATGTTCGATCCGGTGCTGCTGCGCAGCTTCCTCGCCGTGGAACAGTCCGGCGGCTTCACGGCCGCGGCCCGGCGCCTCGGCCTGCGCCAATCCACCGTCAGCGGTCACATCGCGCGGCTCGAGAAGGCGGTCGGGCGCGAGCTGTTCCTGCGTGACACCCACACCGTCGAGCTGACCGCCGACGGGACCGCGATGGTCGGGTTCGCCCGGTCCATCCTCGACGCCCAGGACCAGGCGCAACGTTATTTCGCCGAGTCGACATTGGCCGGGCGCCTCCGCTTCGGGGCGTCCGAGGACCTGGTCGCCCGGGGGCTGCCGCAGATCCTGCTCGAGTTCCGCCGTAGCCACCCGATGGTCGACGTGCAACTGACCGTCGGTTTGAGCAAGGAGGTGCACGCGCAGTTGCGCGCCGGAGAGCTCGACCTGGCCTTCGTGATGCGACGACCCGGCGAGATGCACGGCGACCTCGTCGACCGCGACCGGCTGGTCTGGGCCGGACCCCGCGACGCCGCCTGGGATCCGAGCACTCCGGTGCCCCTCGTGTCGTACCCGACGCCGAGCATCACCCGGCAGTGCGCGCTCGCCGCGCTCGAACAGGCGCGCATGGCCAGCCGGCAGACCTGCCTGGCCAACAGCAGGGCGGGGCTGCGCGCGGCGGTGCTGGCCGGGCTCGGCTACATCGTGCACGCGAAGTCGCTGCTGCCCGCCGACCTGGTGCCCGTCGGCGGACGACTCGGCCTGCCCGACCCCGGCGAGGTCGAATTCGTGCTGGTGACGCGGCAGAGCACGCCGACCGCCCCGGCGCGGGCGTTGATGGACGCGATCCGCGGCAATAACGTACGCCTGGGCCAGGGCGAGACGCCCGAATAGTTCAGCTCAGATACAGGTCGTCGCCGCGCTGTTCGAGCCTGCCGCGGCGCAGCGGCCAGAGCCGCGTCAGTGCCTCGACCGCCGCGTCCAGCCCGGGGATCTTCGCGAACACCCCCTGCGGACCGAGCACCATGTGCCCGGTCGCGACGTCGTACTTGGCGCCGTGCCACGGGCACACCAGGCATCCGTCGTCGTCGATGCTGCCGTCCGCGAGGTCGGCGCGCAGGTGCCGGCATTTGCGGCTCACCGCGAAGTACTCGCCGCCGGCGTTGCCGACCGCGTACTTGCCGACCCCGATCACGGCGCCGTCGGGAAGGTCGGTGGTGGAGATCTTCTGACTCATGAGGATGGCCTCCTGGTCGCGATCGGTCCTGGTTCGACGGTATCGCCGGACCGGCTCAGCCGGAGGTGTTCGACGAACCCGAGAGCAACACCCGCACCCGCTCGAGGTGTGCCGGTGCGGTGAGCACGGTGACGAGACTGCCCTCACCGAGCACCGTCGACGCCTCGGCGGGCAGCACGGTGCCGTCCCTGGCGACGGAGACGACCAGCGTTCCGGTCGGGAGGAGGCGTTCGTCGAGCCGGCGGCCCTGCACCGGTGAGTCCGAGCCGACCCGGACCTCGAGCAGTTCGGCGTCGCTCGCGACGGCGTTGATCCGGATGTTGTCCACTTCGGCGGCCCGGCGGTAGGCCCGCACGATGTCGCCGACCGCGATGATCCCGCGGACGCGACGATCGTCGTCGAGCACCGTGAGCCAGTGCTGACCGTCGGGCAGCGCGTCGAAGGCCTCGAAGAGGCTCGCCGAGAGCGCCACCGTCGCGACGGTCGGATCGGCCATGTGTCCGGCGGTGCCGGTCGTGCCCGGCGCACCGTCGGCCGCGGTGAACACACCGACGTACCGGCCCTCGTCGTCGACGACGGGCGCGCCCGGTACCGAGGCATCGCCGGCCAGTCGCCCGGCCTCGGCGGCGGACGCGTGCGCGTCGAGCACCAACCGGGGGGCGGCCATCGCCGCGGTCACCGGGATCCGCGCGAGCAGTGGCAGCCCGCGGTGCAGCCGAGCCGCCCGGGCCTCGTCCCGGTTGGTCAACTGGGAACGGTAGATCGTCGCGCCGAAGTGCCGAACGATCAGGTATGCGAGCCCGACCGCGACCATCGCCGGCGCCAGGATCGTCAGGCTGCCGGTCATCTCGGCGACCATGAGCATGATCGCCAGCGGTGCGCGCGCGGCGCTGCCGAAGCAAGCCATCATGCCGACGATCACGAACGGCGCGGGACTGTGCGGCACCTGCGGTGCGATCGGCTCGAGGAGCCGCCACACGGCCGCGCCGACGAAGGCGCCGATCACCATGCCGGGGCCGAAGATGCCGCCGGATCCCCCGCTGCCGATCGACAGTGCCGTCGCGAGGATCTTCGCGAACGGCAGCAGCAGGACCACCCACAGCGGCAGCGACAGCAGCGCCGACCGGTCCAGCGACTCCTGCACCCAGCCGTACCCGCTGCCGAGTACCTCCGGCAGCGCCAGCCCCAGCAGGCCGACCAGCAGGCCACCCAGGGCGGGCTTGAGCACCCGGGCCAGACGCAGTCGGCGGAACAGCGCACCGATGCCGTAGAAGCCGCGGATGTAGGCGAGCCCGACCAGCCCGGCGACCAGTCCGATGAGCGCGAACCACACCAGTTGCAGCGGCTGATCGAACCGGTAGTCCTGTGCCGCGTACCCGAACAGCGGGCTGAAACCCATCATCGAGCCGAACACCGTGTAGCTGACGATCGAGGTGATCAGCCCGGGTACGAGCGCCTCGGTCTCGAAGTCGTCGCGGTAGACGATCGCGCCGGCGAGCACCGCCCCGCCCAGCGGCGCCCCGAAGATTGCACCGATGCCGGCGCCGATGCCCACCGACACCGCGATCCGCCCGTCCTCGGGCGACAGGTCGAGCCGGCGCGCCAACAGCGAGCCGAAGCCCGCGGAGATCTGCGCGGTGGGCCCCTCCCGGCCGCCGGAGCCGCCGGAGCCGATCGTGATGGCCGAGGCGATGAGCTTGACGATCACCGCGCGCATGCGGATCATCCGCGGGTTCTTGTGCACCGCCTCGATGGCCGAGTCGGTGCCGTGCCCCTCGGCCTCCGGAGCAAAGGTGAAGACCAGAAACCCCGAGGCCAGGCCGCCCAGGCAGACCACCAGCGGGATCGCCCACGGCCGCGTGAACTGGTCCCAGCCGACGTGCCCGCCACCGGCCGCGCCGCCGCCCTCACCGACCGGCTTCGGTGGGGCGTATCCGCCGAGGGTCTCCAGCAGCAGGTGCGTCGCGCCGGTCAGCGCCAGATAGAACACCACCGCGCCGAGTCCGGCGATGATCCCGATCGCGATCCCGAGTGCGACCCACTTGCGCAGATAGCCGGCGCGGCCGAGCCATCGTGAGGTCGCCGCCTCGATCGACCGGGGTGTGAGTGTCATCGCCACGGTCTTCGACAGTAGGACGCTATTCCGTCGACTCGTCCACGCGGTGCACCGCGTCGACGCCGTCGACGGCCCCGATGACGTTCGTCGCCTGGTGTACGCCGCGCCCGGACAGCGACATCATGATCCCGACCCGGCCCGGTTCGGCACCGTGCAGCGGGCCCAGGTCGGTGCCGGACGGCTCGTCCGAGAGGGTCGTGACCACCCAGTTGTGGGTGCTGCACACGGTCAGCAGCTGACGCAGGATGCCGCGGCCGTCCTCGTAGATGACGAAGATCCGCACCGAGCCGCGCAGCCGCGCGGGAATCCGTCTGATCAGCGGGCCCAGCCCGAGCACGACGACGAAGTGCAGCACGGTGACCAGCACCGCCAGCAGCGGCAGCCCCGCGCCGGCGGCCATGCCGATGGCGGCGGTCTCCCAGACCGAGGCGGCCGTGGTCAGGCCGCGGATCGCGCCCTGGCGGGTGATGATCAGGCCCGCGCCGAGGAAGCCGATGCCGGTGACGATCTGCGCGGCGACCCGGGACGGGTCCAGGATGACGTAGCCCTTGGCGAGGACGTCACCGAATCCGTACTTGCTGACCAGCACGATCAGCGCAGCGGTGGTGCCGACGATCGCCTGGGTGCGCAGCCCGGCGTTCTTGCCGCGGATCTCGCGTTCGAAGCCGATCAGCGCGGACAACACGAAGGCGACCAGCAGCTCGCCGACCTGCGGCCATCCCTGGCCGTGCTGGGCGGCGAGAGCGAGCGGTCCGCCGGCCGTCGCGAGGGCTCCCACAGAAATCCACTGTGCCACTCACCGGCGCCTCAGGTGCCGGAAAAGACCAGGCGACGGTCCTCGCTCGGGACCTCAGTGCTCGTGGCCGACGGCGCTCTCGCAGGCGTCCTTGAGCGAGCACGCGCCGCAGGAACTACCGCACGCGCCCAGGTCGTCGGGGGTCGGCAGCGACTCCGCCGCACGGGCGCCCAACGCGCCGCCGATACCGGCGATGACCAGCGCGGCGACCAGGCAGACGACGACCGCGACGATGCCGGCGACGGTGCTGAAGAGCAGCGCGCCCAGACCGCCGAGCAGCAACACGAACGCGCCCGCCGCCATCGTGGGGGCGGCGACCCGGTTGGCCAGCCGGAAGGTCTGCTCGTCGCGCAGCGTCGCGGGAGTCCGCACGCCGAGGTACCGGTTCCGCGGCAGCCTGCCGGACAGGGCCACGACAGAGATCCCACCGAGGGCGACGGCGGCGATCAGGAACAGGACGGCGACGATCAACACCCCACCATGGTAAGAGACCAGGCAAAACGCTGCCTACCGGGTCTCTGCTCGGCCGCGCGGACACCTTAGGCTGTGAGGCGGTAGTTCCCAGCAGCGAGTAGATAGCGACAGCCGTGACCAAGCCAGCACAGACCCAGCCCGACGAGACCCCGCAGCACCGCTACACCGCGGAGTTGGCGGGCGAGATCGAGCGTCGCTGGCAGCAGCGGTGGACCGACCGCGGCACCTTCGACGCGCCGAACCCGGTGGGTTCGCTGGCCGGCGAGGTCCCCGACGACAAGCTGTTCGTGCTGGACATGTTCCCGTACCCCTCGGGCGCGGGCCTGCACGTCGGGCACCCGCTCGGCTTCATCGCGACCGACGTCTACGCCCGCTATCACCGCATGAACGGGCACAACGTGCTGCACACGATGGGCTTCGACGCCTTCGGCCTGCCGGCCGAGCAGTACGCCGTGCAGACCGGCACCCATCCGCGCACCACGACCGAGGCCAACATCGAGCGGTACCTGTCGCAGATCCGGCGCCTGGGCCTGGGGCACGACGAGCGCCGCCGGGTGGCGACCACCGACGTCGACTTCTACCACTGGACGCAGTGGATCTTCCTGCAGATCTACAACGCCTGGTACGACGTCGACCAGCGCAAGGCCCGGCCCATCGCCGATCTGGAAGCGGAGTTCGAGAGCGGCGCAAGGACTCTCGACGGCGGCCGCGCGTGGGCCGAGCTGACGAAGGCCGAGCGCGGCAAGGTACTCGACTCGTATCGCCTGGTGTACCACTCGGATTCGATGGTCAACTGGTGCCCGGGGCTCGGTACGGTGCTGGCCAACGAAGAGGTCACCGCCGACGGCCGCAGCGAGCGCGGCAACTTCCCGGTCTTCCGGAAGAACTTGCGACAGTGGATGATGCGGATCACCGCGTACTCCGACCGCCTTGTCGACGACCTCGAGCTGCTGGACTGGCCGGACAAGGTCAAGACCATGCAGCGCAACTGGATCGGCCGCTCGCAGGGTGCGCGCGTGCGCTTCGCGGTGGCCGGGGCCGACGAGGCCGTCGAGGTGTTCACCACCCGCCCCGACACCCTGTTCGGTGCCACCTATGTGGTGCTCGCGCCCGAGCACCGGCTGGTCGACACCGTCCTCGCCGCGGCCTGGCCCGACGGGGTGGACGAGCGCTGGACCTACGGCGCCGCCTCGCCGAAGGAGGCGGTCGCCGCCTACCGCGCGGCCATCGTGGCGAAGTCCGATCTCGAGCGCCAGGAGAACAAGGACAAGACCGGTGTGTTCACCGGGGCCTACGCGGTCAATCCGGTGAACGGGCAACAGGTTCCGATCTTCATCGCCGATTACGTGCTGACCGGGTACGGCACCGGCGCGATCATGGCCGTGCCCGGGCACGACCACCGCGACTGGGAGTTCGCCACCAAGTTCGGGCTGCCGATCGTCGAGGTCGTCGCCTCCGAACTGGACCTGACCACCGGTGCGCACACCGGTGACGGTCCGACGGTCAACTCCGCGAACGACGAGGGGCTCGATCTCAACGGCATGACGGTCGGGCAGGCCAAGCCGGCCGTGGTCGCCTGGCTCGAGGAGCGCGGGCTCGGCGAGGGCACCGTGCAGTACAAGCTGCGCGACTGGCTCTTCGCCCGCCAGCGTTACTGGGGCGAGCCCTTCCCGATCGTCTACGATGCCGATGGCAACGCGGTGCCGCTTCCGGATTCGATGCTGCCGGTGGAACTCCCGGAGGTCGAGGACTACGCGCCGGTCAGCTTCGACCCCGAAGACGCCGACTCCGAGCCCTCTCCCCCGCTGGCCAAGGCGGCCGGCTGGGTCGACGTCGAGCTGGATCTCGGTGACGGGCTGCGGCACTACACGCGCGACACCAACGTGATGCCCCAGTGGGCGGGCAGCTCGTGGTATCAGCTGCGCTACATCGACCCGAAGAATTCGGATGCGTTCTGCGCCAAGGCGAACGAGCAGTACTGGATGGGGCCGCGGCCGGAGCTGCACGGCGCCGGCGACCCGGGCGGCGTGGACCTGTACGTCGGCGGTGTCGAGCACGCGGTGCTGCATCTGCTCTACGCGCGCTTCTGGCACAAGGTGCTGTTCGACCTCGGCCACGTGAGCTCGTCCGAGCCGTACCGGCGTCTCTACAACCAGGGTTACGTACAGGCCTACGCCTACACCGACTCCCGCGGTGTCTACGTGCCGGCGGAGGAGGTCGTCGAGAAGGACGGCAAGTTCTTCTACGACGGCCAGGAGGTCAACCGGGAGTACGGCAAGATGGGCAAGTCGCTGAAGAACTCGGTGACCCCGGACGCCATCTGCGACGCCTACGGCGCCGACACCCTGCGCGTGTACGAGATGTCGATGGGTCCGCTGGACACCTCCCGACCCTGGGCGACCAAGGACGTCGTCGGCGCGCAGCGCTTCCTGCAGCGCGTCTGGCGCACCGTGGTCGACGAGGAGACCGGGGCCGTGCGCGTCACCGACGCAACCCCTTCCGACGACACGCTCCGCCTGCTGAACAAGACGATCGCCGGCGTCCACGAGGACTACGTCGCACTGCGCGACAACACCGCGGCCGCCAAGCTGATCGAGCTGACCAACCACCTGACCAAGGACTACCCGGAGGGTGCGCCCCGGCAGGCGGTCGATTCGCTGGTGCTCATGCTCGCCCCGCTGGCGCCGCACCTGGCCGAGGAGTTGTGGTCGCGGCTCGGGCACGACGGCTCGCTCGCGCACGGACCGTTCCCGGTCGCCGACGAGAAGTGGCTGGTCGAGGACAGCGTCGAATACCCGATCCAGGTCAACGGCAAGGTGCGCAGCCGCATCACGGTGCCGACCGACATGGCGGCCGGTGACATCGAGAAGCTCGCCCTGGCGGACGAGAAGATCGTCGCGCTGCTCGACGGCAAGGCACCGAAGAAGGTCATCGTGGTGCCCGGCCGGATGGTCAACGTGGTGCGTTAGCGGTATACATCCGACATGGGGAAGATCAACCGCCGCGGGTTCCTGGTCGGGACCGTCGGGGCCGCCGCCGCCTTGACCCTGGCGGGCTGCGGCGAGGAGCCGCCGGTGATCGGCCTGGCCCGGGCCGATGCGGTGCCGCCGAGGGTGTTCACCGTCGCGCCGCCGGTGCGGATCCGCTACGGCGCGACCTCGGACAACTTCGGCGACCTGTACCTGCCCACCGGGGAGGCCGGCAACCTGCCGGTGGTGGTGATGATCCACGGCGGCGGGTGGGCGCAGAGCCACTCGCTCGGCTACACCGGTGTGCTCGCCCGCAGCCTGGTCCCGCACGGGATCGCGGTGTGGAACATCGAGTACCGCCGCGTCGGCGGGCTGGGCGGCTGGCCGGTCACGCTGGCGGACGCGGCCGATGCGGTCGAGGCGCTGCCGGGTCTGGTGCAGCAGTACGCGAACGGCCGGCTGGATCTGCGGCGGGTACATGTGGCGGGGCACTCGGCGGGTGGACAACTCGCCGCGTGGCTGGTCAGCCGGCCCAAGATGGGCGCCGGCGCGCCGGGTGGCCCGGCCCTGCAGCCGCTGCACAGTGCGACCGTGATGGCGGGCGTGTTCGACATGCGCATGGCCGCCGTGCAGGGGCGCGACCACTTCGTGCAGCGTTTGCTGGGCGGCACCCCGTTGCAGGTGCCCGACCGCTACCACCTGTCCTCGCCCATCGACTTCCTGCCGATCGGGTTGCCGGTCACCGCGATTCACGGGGACAAGGACACCACGGTCTCGCCCGACCAGAGCCGGCTGTACGTCTCCGCGGCCAACTACATGGGTGATCCGGCGTGGCTGAAGATGCTGCCCGGTGTCGGGCACATGGACTTCGGCGATCCGCGCACGGCCGCGTGGGCGTCCGCGAAGAAGAGCATCCTCGGCTACGTCGGCGTCTGACTCGTCGCGCGTGTATCCGCTTGGGTACCAGTGTGTTCGGCCGAACCGGTATGGGCATCGGCTTGGGCCGAAGCCTGTGCGGAGGCCTTGGCGATCCGGCGTGCGACGAGCGCGGCCTGCAGTGAGCGCAGTTCGGACGGCCGGGTCGGGTCGAGTCCGGTGAGCTGACCGATCCGCCGCAGTCGGTAGTCGACAGTGTTGGCGTGCACGTGAAGTCGACGCGCGGTGCGTTGCCTGCTCAGGTCGTTCGCGATGTGCACCTCGAGCGTTTCGACCAATTCCGGGGAACCGTTCAACGGCTCGAGCAGCGAGATCAGGTGCTCGCGTCCTGCGCCCGGCCGCATCATCTGGTACTCGAGCACCAGGTCGCTCATCCGATAGACGCCGGGATCGCTGTGCAGCATCCCGGTCAACTCGAGCAGTTCGTGCGCCTGTTCCGACGCGGTCGGGACATCCGGCGTGCGGGCCTGCACCGCGGTCACGGTGATCGGCACCTCCGCCGCCGAGCCGAGGGACTCGACCAGCGAGCTTACCCATTCCTCTTGCGGGGCATGGGGAATGAGCACGGTGCCGCCCTGCGGACTGAGCAGCGACAGGGAACGCCGGCCGCACGATGTCGCCAACTGCGCTTGCACCCGCCGCAGCTTGCGCCGGGCCGGCACCGAGCGGCGCACGTCGGGTCGCAGCTCATCGGGGTGCGCGGGGATGTGCACCGCCAACACCAGGTATTCCGGCGCGACCGCGATGCCGCACTGCCGGGCCATCGCGGTGGTGCTCTGGCCGCTCAGCAGCGCCGTGACAAGGGTGTGGCTGGCGGTGTGGTGCTCGCTCGCGACGATCTTCAACTCCGAGATGTAAGCCGAGGTCGCTGCGACGGTGACGTTCTCGAGCATCGAGATCAGCAGGTGGGTGGCGTCGGCCATGTCGTCGACGTCGCCGGCGTCGGCACGGTGCGCGATGTGCTGCCAACTGACCTTGATGCCCTCGTGGAAGACCCGCAGGATGGTTTCGAGCGGGATGCCCTCCCGCGCCCACTGTGCCGCCGCCTCGGTGAAGGCCGCGAGGTCCTCGTCGGTGGGGACCCGCCGCTCGTCGAGCAACCCGACCGCCAGCGCCAGACATCCCATGGTCACCCGGGTGACGTCGCCGTCGAGCTCCTCGCGCGGCAGCAGGCCGCACGGCACGACGTTCTCCGCGAAGTGGCCGACCAGGTTTCCGGCGAACGAGCGGAGGTCGCTCAGGGCGGACGACGCAGGTTCCCCGGCCACCATGATCTGCACGGTGTCGGCCCCAGGGCTGGTCATCGCATCGCCTCCACGTTGTGTCCCCCACGTCCGGCGCCCCCACGCCGTTCTGGATATCTGCCACGCGAGGTGACAGTGTTGCGCATCACATCGGTGATGTCCAGGTCGTGGAACGAGCTGGACGGTCGGATCCAATCCTCTGCCTGGGTGTCTGCAACTCGGGCGGGTTCCCGTTCCACGTAGTGGCGCGGGGGATGCGCCCTTCTGTTCGCCGAGCGATCGCTGCGGCTCTGCGGGCAAATCGTGAACTTGCCGGGAACTTTCCCGCCCGCCGTGGCATCCCACTTGCGACAGATCGAGATTAGGTCCACCGACAGCCGCTCGCCGAGGCCGATTCTCGGACCGAACCGGGCACAGAAGGAGCGTTCATGCCAAGATCTGCATTCGGATCACGAACCGGGACAGGACGTTTGCGTGCCGGGCTGCTCGTCGTCGCCGCGGCAGCCGGAGTCTCGTTGGCGCCGTGGGGAGTTCCTGCGGCCTCTGCCGATCCGCTGACCTGTGGGTCGGTGGCTGCACAGGCAGCCACGCTGAACGTGGCGATCGACTCGCACAATGTGCGGACCATCGCGCACAACGGCGCGCTTCCGGCTGCGCAGGCCGGCGGTCTTGCTGCGGGGATGGCCTACAACGGGGAGGCCCTGGTACTCACCACGGAGGGCGCTGCTCTCAGCGCGGCGGCCGCGGCCGTCGATGCGGAGGCTGCGTCATGCAGCCTCGACGTCAGGGTCAACCCGGTGCCGTCGCCCGGCGGCGGTCAGGGCTCTCGGCCTGCACCGTCTGGGCCGCCGGCGTTGCCACCCGTGCCTGCTGTGCCCGCACCGCCGATCCCGGCGGGTCCGACAGCCCCGGCACCGCCCGTCGCGGGTCCGACTGCGACGATGAGCGCTCCGGCGGCCCCGGTACTCGACACGAACGCGGTGACGAACCTTCCGGGTGCGGCGCCGAGCCAGATCGTGCCGGGAAGCGCTCCCACGAACGCGCCCTATGATGCGCCTGCCGCGTATGGCGCCACGAACTTGCAGGCGCCGGCGGCACTGCCCAACTCGATGGTGACCGGGAAGAACGCGGACCTGGTGACCCTCGCGGGGCCGCAGGCCATGGGCCGGGGATTGACAGCACTGCAGCTCGACTTCTTCTCCGTCGCCGGGCAGTTGATGCACGCCACGCAGGGCCTGCCGATCCCCTCCAACGGGATCGACACCTATGCGCTCACCCGTGGTTTCTCGTCGCCGCAGTTCGCGAACAGTGCGCCGGTGCTGGCGGCATATGGGGCGAGCCGGTTCCTGGCCGGCCCGCTGGATTCGTTCGGCCGGTCGACCGGGGTGCTCGGCTATCTGACTCCGGACAGCCTGGGCAAGGGTGGGGGCCCGAAGGCGAAGATCGACGGTCTGGCCTACGGGCAGGACCCGAAGTATCACCGCGGTCACCTGTGCGGAAACCTGTTCGGCTGCCCGGGAGACGTTCCGCAGATGCTGTCCCCGGAACTCGGCACCATCAACACCGGCATCGTGCGCGAATGGGAAACGACGGTCGCTCGGGTGGTACGGGGCGCCGAGCCGGGTGTCGCGGCGCAGGACGTGACCTTCATGAAGGTTCCGCTGTACCACGGCAACCAGATCCGCCCGTACGCTTACCTGATGCAGGCCTGGGGAACGAAGGGCTGGAACATGCCGGCCGTCTACGTGCGGAATTACCGATGAGCGCCGCACTCGACCGTCTCCGGGAACTGGTCGAACCGCCGGAGGGCGTGGTCGGCTATGACTGGTCGGCAACCGAGAAAGAGTTGGGTCTGCGACTACCGGAGGACTTCACCCAGCTCGTCGACACCTACGGGTGCGTGCTGTTCGGCGACACCTTCCGGCCCTATCATCCGGATCCGCAACACCCGTGGGTCGACCTGGCCACGTGCACGAGCGAGATGCGGGAGAACCTCGATGTACCGATCGAATATCCGCCGGAGTCGATCCCCGCAGGGGTGACGATCGACGACCCGTCGGCGTTCGTCTCCTGGGGCGGTTCCGACAGCGGTGACTACTTCTTGTGGCACACCGGATCTCCGAACCCGGACGAATGGACGATCGTGCTCACCGACCTCTACCCCGCGCAGTGGTACTTCTACTCCGGCAGTGTGTCCGAACTACTGGTGGACTGGCTCACCCACAGGATCCGGCCGCCGCAGTTGCCGAAGTACTTCGATCGCGACGAGCGTCTCGGCGGCACCGCGAACCGGGCCGAGTTCTTCGACCCGGCCGCGCCGGACGGGGAGGTTGTTCGCACCGTTTACATCGATGCCTGAATTCGTCGACCGACCGGGGTTGGCGCGCAGCCCCGCCCCGACTGTGATCCAGTGTGTCTGCACCGTCGACAGCGGATGCGGTGAGGAGGAACGTGGAAGAGATCCTGCCGGGTGGAGACATGACGCGCGTGGTGCGAGTCGGCGACACCGTCCGCCGCGCGACCGGGCCGTGGACTCCCGCAATTCATGCGCTGCTCGATCACCTCCGCAGCCGGGGCTTCGATCGCGCTCCCGAAGCGCTCGGTACCGATGAGCAGGGGCGGGAGATCATCAGCCTGCTCCCGGGCGCGGTCGCCACCTATCCACTCGCGGCATATGTCATGACCGATCGCATGCTGGTCGCGGTCGCGCGGATGATTCGTGAGTACCACGACGCGACCGCGGACTTCCGCCCGCCGGATGACACTCAGTGGCAGTGGCCGGCACACGAGCCCGCGGAAGTGCTGTGCCACAATGATTTCGCTCCGTACAACCTGATGTTCGAGGGGCAAGAGCTTGTCGGCGTCATCGACTTCGACACCGCCTCGCCGGGACCGAGGGTGTGGGACCTCGCCTATACGGCGTATCGATTCGTGCCCTTGACCGATCCTGCGAATCCTGATGTCCCCTACCCCGGCGTCGCGGAACAGCGCAGGAGGCTGGCGCTGTTCGTGTCCGCATACGGAATCGCCACCATCGCGCCCGCCGATGTCGTTGCCATCGCCGTCAAGCGGCTACGTGAGCTGGTCGAGTTCATCGTCGAACAGGCGGCCGCCGGCGACCCCGCCCAGCAGGCGGTGCTCGATCGCGGTGACACCGTCATCTACGAACGTGACATCGCCTACCTCGAAGCGAACCGGAGCGGCCTCTCATCAAAGTAGAGAGACATATGAAAGCCCCTGCGCTCGAGGTCTTTTCATGCGTGAGCGGTTCGAGTCGAGGACGTCGGAACGATCGGCGCACGCTCACCTGGGGCGCGGACGGATCACCAGCTCGGTGGGGTGTGCGTCGGCCTCCGCCAGCACCGCCTGGCGGACCAGGGTCGCGACCGACTCGGCGGTGAGGAAGTCCTCGGCTCGGTACTCCCCGCCCTCGGACGCGACGATCGCGCGCTGCATCTCGGTGGCGATGCGGCCGGGGTGCACCGAGGTGACCCGCAGCGCCGGCTCCTCCGCCCGCAGCGCGTCGCCGAAGGCCCGCAGTGCGAACTTGCTCGCGGCATACGCACCCCAGCCGGGGTTGGCCCTCAGCCCCGCCCCCGAATTGATCAGCACCACGTGGCCGCCCGCGGCGCGCAGCGCGGGCAGCAGCAGCCGGGTCAGCTCGGCGACCGCGAAGACGTTGACGTCGAAGGTCTTGCGCCACTGGTGCATTCCTGCGTCGGCGACCGTGCCCAGCTCGCAGAAGCCGGCATTGTGTACCAGCACGTCCAGCCGGTCGATCCCGGCGCAGGCCGCCGCGAGCGCCTCAGGTTCGGTCAGCTCCACCGGCCAGGCAGCCGCGTCGGGCAGTTCGGCGGCCAGGTCGTCGAGGACGGAGGAGCCGCGCCCGCCGAGCAGCAGCCGGTGGGTCGGGGCGAGTTCGCGGGCGATGGCGGCGCCGAGTCCGCGGCCGCCACCGGTGATCAGGGCTGTGGGACGCATGTCGAGAAGCGTAGTCACGGCCGGGCGGTCCCGGCGGCGTCTTGGGGGCACCGTGAATCCCTCCGGAAGCACTGCGCAGCAGGTCACGGCGTCAGGACGATTCTGTCCTTCGCTTAGTATCTGTGTGCATGTCCACCGCCGTCGACGACCCGACCTCCAGCCCGGCCGATCCGGCGACGACGCGGCGCCCGGCGCTGCACCGCGATTTCCGGACCGCGCGTTGGGTCGCGGTGGTGACCGGTCTGCTCGGCTTCCTGATGGCGGTGCTGACCCCGATCCTGCCGGTCACGCAGACCACGGCCCAGCTGAGCTGGCCGCAGCACGGCAACGTGAACTCCGTGACGGCGCCGCTGGTGTCCTATGCGCCGATCGACGTGCAACTGTCGGTCCCGTGCACCGCGGTCGAGCAGATCCGCGCCGACCGGCTGATGCGCCGCCCGTCGGGCGTCGGCGACCGCAGCGTCATGCTGTCGACCGCGCCGCACCAGGCCGGGGAGGCCGCGCGCGCACGTGGCCTGTTCGTCACCGACGAGGGCGGACTGGTCCAGGTGCGCTCCCGCGACGAGGTGTTGTTCGAGGCCCCCGAGAGCGCGCTGCTGCCCGGGGCGACCTGCCCGACGCTTGCGGTCGCGATCACGGCCGAGCGGGCCACTGTGACGTTGACGCCCGCGAGCGGTGGGCCGGCGGAGTCGAGGGTCACCCAGGGCGATCTGCGCCCGCAGGTGGTGGGCGTGTTCACGGACCTGACCGGCGCAAGCCTCGAGGGCCTGTATTTCCACACCACGATCGACTCGCGGTACTCGACCACGCCGACCCTGTTCAAAGCCCTGGTGATGATCTTCGGCGTGCTGCTGACGGTGATCTCACTGGTCGCGCTGGCCCGGCTGGACGGCACCGATGGCCGCAAGCACCGCCGGTTCCTGCCGGCCCGCTGGTGGCGGTTCACCGTCGCCGACGGCGCGGTGCTGGGGATCCTGCTGCTCTGGCACTTCATCGGCGCGAACACCTCCGACGACGGCTATCAGCTGCAGATGGCGCGCACGGCCGCGCACTCGGGCTACATGGCGAACTATTTCCGCTGGTACGCCGCACCCGAGGCGCCGTTCGGCATGCCGTACTACGTGTTCACGTGGATGGCGCACGTGACGACGGCGAGCCCGTGGATGCGGTTGCCGGCACTCGTCGCCGGCGTGTTGTCGTGGCTGGTGATCTCGCGTGAGGTGATCCCGCGCCTGGGCCGGCTGGCCCGGCACCGCAAGGTCGTGGTGTGGACGGCGGCGGCGGTGTTCCTGGCGTTCTGGCTGCCCTACAACAACGGACTGCGCCCGGAACCGCTGATCGCGGCGGGCGCGCTGCTGACCTGGTGTTCGGTGGAGCGGGCCATCGCCACCGGACGGCTGCTGCCGGCCGCGGCCGCGCTGTTGATCGCCGGGTTCACGCTTTCGGCCGGACCCACCGGCACCATCTGCGTGGCCGCGCTGCTCGCCGGTTCGCGGCCGCTCATCCAGATGCTGATCCGCCGGGCGCGACAGGTCGGCTACTGGCCGCTGATAGCGCCGCTGCTGGCCTCCGCCACCCTCGTGCTGATCCTGGTGTTCGGCGACGAAAGCCTCAAACCGGTCATCGAGGCCAGCAAGATGAAGGCCGCATTGGGTCCGGGCGATCCCTGGTACGACGAGTACGAGCGCTACGACGCGCTGATGCACGCCACCCCCGACGGGTCGGTCGCCCGGCGGTTCGCCGTCCTGGTGATGCTGCTGTGCCTGATCACCTGCGCGGTGGTGCTGTTCCGCAAGCGCCGCGTCCCCGGTGTCGCGGTCGGGCCGGCGCGCCGGATCGTGGGCATCACCGCCCTGTCGCTGGCGCTGATGATGTTCAACCCGACCAAGTGGACGCACCACTTCGGCGTCTACGCGGGCCTCGCGGCGGCGCTGGCCGCACTGACCGCGGTCGTGGTCGGCCCGCAGGTGGTGCGGTCCCGGCGTAATCGCGCGCTGCTGACCGCCGCGGTGCTGTTCGTGCTCGCCGTGTCCTTCCAGAGCTCCAACGGCTGGTGGTACGTCTCCAGCTACGGCGTGCCGTGGGGCGGGCAGATTCCGGAGTTGTTCGGCGTCCCGATCGCCGCGGTGCTGGTGCTGGCCCTGGTCGTCACGCTGGGGTACGCGATCTGGTGCCACTGCCGCGACCCGCTCGGCGGTCCGCCGCACCGGTCCGCAGGCCGGTTCGCGCCGCTGACGATCGCCGCGGGCGCGGTTGTATTGCTCGAGGTGCTCTCGCTCGCGGTCGGCGCGATCAACCAGCACAGGTCCTACTCCGTGGCCGTGGAGAACTTCCGATCCATGGCCGGAAAACCATGCGGCATGGCTGATTTCGTTCTGACAGAACCCGATCCGAACGTCGGGATGCTGCGTCCGGTCGCGCCGACGTCGACCCCGCTGGGGGCCACGGCGGAAGGCGGATTCACCCCCGACGGGGTGCCGGCCGACCTGGCCTCGATGCAACGCGACGCGGACCTGAAGATCTGGAAGGACCTCGATCCGCACACGAACGGCGAGCCCGTCGACACCACCGGTGGCACCACCGCGAGCGCCGGCGGCGGCAGTCAGGTGGCGCTGCCGTTCGGACTCGACCCGGCGACGACGCCGGTGCTCGGCAGCTACCAGACCGGCGAGCAGAAGCCCGCCGAGGCGATGTCCACCTGGTACGCGCTGCCCCCGCGCAGCGACGCTTTCCCGATCCTGGCCGTGGCGGCCGCAGGACAGGTCAAGGACACCAACCTGCGGGTCGAGTTCGGTCGCCGCACGGCGGACGGCGGGTACGCGACGATCGGCAGCAAGGGCCTGATCGATCCGGGCCCCGCGCCCAGCTGGCGGAACCTGCGGCTGCCGGTGACCGACTTCCCCGCCGGTGCTCAGGTGGTGCGGATCGTCGCCGACGACCGCGACCTCGACCCGGACCAGTGGATCGCGTTCACCCCGCCACGGGTGCCGCACCTGCAGACGCTGCAGCAGCTGGTCGGCTCGACCCAACCGGTGCTGCTGGACTGGGCGGTCGGTCTCGCGTTCCCCTGCCAGCGTCCGTTCGACCACCTCAACGGCGTCGCCGAGATCCCGAAGTACCGGATCCTGCCCGACCGCGGACTCGCGGTGTCGGCCGTCGACGTCTGGGAGGGCGCCGGCGGCGGCGGGCCGCTGGGCTGGAGCGATCTGCTGCTGCGGGTGCAGACCGTGCCGACCTATCTGAAGAACGACGTGGGCCGCGATTGGGGCTCGCTCGAGCGGCTGATCCCCCGCGTGCCGGAGGCGTCGCCCGCGCAGTTGCAGATCGGGACCGCGCGGCGTTCGGGCATGTGGAACCCGGCGCCGATCCAGCACTGACGACCCGACGCCCGTTGGCCACCGCCTGTTCATCCGGCCATAATGTGGTGAATCGATAGACCGACCGGTAGGGCAATGTATGGAATCCAGGGTGAACGTCGCGGTACTCGAGCGTCCGCCCGCACCGGTCGGTGACACCACCCCGAAGCGCAAGGTCCGCCTCGCCGGCGTCGACCTGGCGCGCGCGGTCGCGGTGCTGGGCATGGTGCTGGTGCACACCGGCGCCTACCGGCAGGTCGGGGATGACGTCTTCATCGCGTTCCGCGGGCGCGCGTCGATCCTGTTCGCGGTGCTCGCCGGCCTGTCGCTGGCGCTGAGCACGGGCGGGCAGGTCTGCCACCGCGGAGAGCGACTCGCCGCCGACCGGCGTTCGATCGCCGCGCGCGGTGGGGCGTTGCTGCTGCTCGGCATGGCGTTGACCGCGCTGGGGACGCCGGTCGTGATCATCCTGTCCAGTTATGCCGTGCTGTTCTGGGTGGCGCTGCCGATGCTGCGGTGGAGTTGGCAGCGGCTGGCGACCGTCGCGCTGGCCTGGGCGGTGGTCGGCCCGATGGTCGCGCTGGGTCTGCGCAAGGCGCTGCCCCGGCCCGACATGTTCGGTCAGACCGCCAGCTTCAGCGGTTTCACCGGTTGGTCGCGGGCCGGCGAGATGCTGCACTCGGTGTTCCTCGACGGGATGTTCCCGGTGATCATCTGGGTGCCGTTCCTGCTGATGGGTATGGCGCTGGGCCGGTGGGGCCTGGCCCGCCGCGGCGCCGACTGGCGGCTGATGCTCACCGGGCTGGTCATGTCGGTGGTCGGCTACGGCGGCTCCTGGCTGGCCCTGGACGTGTTCGGCGGCCGGTCCGCGCTGGTGCACCACGTCGCGGCGGTCGCGCCGGACGATGCAGAGACGATCGTCGACCGGGCCCTGCACGTGGTGGCGTGGGGCGCGTTCTCGGTGGATCCGTGGCAGTGGATCCTGGCGGCCTCGCCGCACACCGGCACGCCGTTCGAGATCATCGGTTCCGGCGGTGTCGCGCTCGCGGTGATCGGCCTGTGCCTGGCGTTGGTCCGCTGGGTCCCGCGGGTTGTCGGCCCGCTGGTCACGCTCGGCCGCTACCCGCTGACGGTGTACGTCGGCCACGTGCTGGTGATCTGGCTGCTGATCACCCTCGACGCGTTCAGCCCGAGCTGGCCCATGCTCATCGCCTTCCTGGTGGTCCCGGTCGTGTTCGCGGTGCTGTGGGCGAGGTTCGTCGGCCGCGGTCCCCTCGAGCGCGGGTTGACCTGGATCGGGAACACCGCCGCAGGGCGGTGAAGGCGACCGGCACCCCACCGCATCGAGGTTCGGTCGGCGCGTTACGTTGTTCCCCGGCTGCATCGGCCGGTGCGAGGGGGCGCGCTCATGGCACTGTCAGACGATTTCGCGGTCGCGACCGCGCTGCGTGACGAGATCGCGGCCACCCATGCGGGATTCGGCAACCCGTCCGCACTGATCGCCGCGCTGTGGGATGCGGTGCCGGCGATCGTAGTCGACGAGCATCACGTTCCGATGGTTGCGGAGTTCGGTGGCGTGAGTGTCCCGATCGCCGACCGGATACCGCACGGCTGACGAACAGCGTTGTCGGCGTGGACGATTCCGGCATTGCTCGCCGCTGCCGTCTTGGCGGTGGTCGCCGCACGACACCTGCGTTTCTCCCGCACGGGTGTCGCGTCGACCGAACCGGCGCCGCGGTGGCAGCCCGAGGTGCTGCGCTCCCCGACCGCGTGGGCGGTCACCGGATTCATGGGAATCCAGTCGCTGCTGGCGTATTCGCTGATCGCCTGGCTGCCGTCGATCTACCGCGAGCGCGGCGTCACCGCCGAGCGGTCCGGACTGCTGCTGACCGTGCTGAGCATCTCGAGCATCCTCACCGCCCTGACGGTCCCGGTGGTCGCGACGCGACTGCGCCGTCAGCGACTGCTCGCGGTCGCGGTGGTGGGCCTCTCGATGGCCGGGCTCCTCGGGGTGCTCGCCGGTGGGGTCGGCGGCGCGGTGGTCTGGGCGGTGCTGCTCGGGCTGGGCCAGGGCGGACAGCTGTCGCTGACGTTGACGCTGGTCAACCTTCGTGCGGCGACGGCCGCGATGACGACCAGCCTGTCGACGATGGCCCAGTCGATCGGATACCTCGTTGCCGCGGTCGGGCCCGTCGCGACCGGCGCAATCCGCGGCGCGACCGGCTCCTGGACCCCCGCGTTGCTAGCGCTGCTCCTGCTGCTGCTGCCGCTCGGCATCTGCGGCTGGATCGGTGGAGTCGACGTCGCGCGCACGGAGGTCGTGTAGCCGGCGGCCGTCCCGGTCGCCGGGAGAGCACGTCACAACCCGCTCTCGCTGTGACTACGGTCACTCATCACGATTCGATCGACCGGGTGCGGAAGGAACGGGCAATGGGACGGCTGGACGGCAAGGTGGCCATCATCACCGGGGCGGCACAGGGTATGGGCGCCGCGACGGCGCGACTGTTCGCGGCGGAGGGGGCAAAGGTGGTCCTCGGTGATGTTCTCGTCGACCGCGGCGAGGCGGTGGCCGCGGAGATCGGGGACGCGGCGGTGTTCACCCGTCTCGACGTGCGTGACGAATCAGACTGGGCGACGGCCGCATCCGCGGCGCAGGACCGCTTCGGTGGCATCGACATCCTCGTCAACAACGCCGGCGTGATGCACTGGGGCGCCATCGAGGAGCTGTCGATCCCCGACACCGAGCGTCTGCTGGACATCAACGTGCTCGGACCGATGCTCGGCGCGAAAACCGTTGTGCCGTCGATGAAGCAGGCCGGTAAGGGCGTCATCGTCAACATCTCCTCGCTGGACGGCCTGCGCGGGGTCAACGGGCTGTCCGCCTACACAGCCAGCAAGTGGGCGCTGCGCGGGCTGACCAAGTCGCTGGCCTTCGAGCTCGGTCCGTCGGGCATCAGGGTGTGCTCCGTGCACCCGGGCGGGGTCGACACCACGCTCGGCAATCCGACCGGTCAGACCGGTGCGGCGCTGCAGAAGAACTACGTCGGAGTGCCGTTGCAGCGGATCGGCGAACCCGAGGAGATCGCGCAGGTCACGCTGTTCGTGGCGAGCGACGAGGCCAGCTACCTGTCTGGGGCCGAGATCGCGGTCGACGGGGGCTGGTCCGCCGGCGCGTACTACCCGGGGCTGCCCGGCGCACCGGTGGGGGTGCACGCATGAACACCGCACTGGACGGCAAGGTCGCCGTCGTCACCGGCGGCGGACAGGGTGTGGGCTTCGGGATCGCGTCGGCGCTCGCCGAGCGTGGGGCCCGCATCGCGCTGATCGGCCGGACCGCGAGCAAGCTCGAATCCGCCGCGAAGGCCATCGCCGACGCCGGTGGCAGCGCGGCCGCCTTCGCCTGCGACGTGAAGGACCCCGACGCCGTCACCGCGACGGTCGACGCGGTCGTCGCCGCCTTCGGTCGCGTCGACATCCTGGTCAACAATGCACAGGAGGTCCCGCAGGGTCCGCTGCTCGCGCTCGAGGACGACGCCTTCACGGCCGGGTTCGAATCGGGTCCGCTGGCGACGCTCCGGTTCATGAAGGCCTGCCACCCGCACCTCAAGCGGGGCGGCGACGGCGTCATCGTGAACCTCACCAGCTCCGCCACCCGACGGTGGGACATGGCGGGATACGGCGGCTACGCCGCGGTGAAGCAGGCGATCGTCTCGCTGACTCGAGCGGCCGCCGCGGAGTGGGGCATCGACGGCATCCGAGCGCTCGTCATCGCGCCGCACGCCGATTCGCCGGGGCTCAAGGGCTGGATCGAGCAGAACCCGGAGGAGGCCGAGGCCTTCTTCCAGACGATTCCGCTGCGCCGGATCGGCAGCTGCCGACAGGACATCGGCACAGCGGTCGCGGCGCTGTGCGGGCCGGACTTCGGCTATCTGACCGGGGCGACCATCCCGCTCGACGGCGGGCAGGCCAACTTCAGCTGAACCGGCGGCGCGACAGCGGGTTCCGGTGGGCAGACCGGCTCATTCGCCGTCGTCTCCGTCCAACGCGACCGCCGACCGCCGCCGCACGATCCGTGCGGCGGCGTAGGCGGCCCCGCCCCCGACGGCCGCACCGACCACCGCACCCGCCAGGGTTGCGACGTCGAACCCGCCCGAATCGCGCTGCGTCTGCCACAGGAACAGCGCCAGCCACACGGCCACCAGCGGGCCGACGGTCGCATAGGCGAGCCGGCGCCGCCACGGGGCGAACTGCCGCGAGACCGCACGCACGTCGATCCCGCGACGAGTGCAGTACGCGCACAGTGTCATCGTGGCCAGCGTCGGCAGCAGGAAGACCAGGAACGACGTGAGCAGGTTGCCGACCGCCGCGGCCACGATCGCGATGACGTACGCGCCGTAGATCATCCAGTTCAGTGCCATGGTCGAGCCGCGGTAGAACTCGTCGCGCGCCCGCTCGTCGCCCCAGCCCGGATCATCCGGTGCGAGAAAGGTGTCTTCGAGCCGGGTCATTCGGGGCATGTCTCCTCCTCGGGAACGAAGATGGCTTCCACGGTGGTGTCCATCGCGCGGGCGATCCGGATGGCGAGATACACGCTGGGTGCGTAGTCGCCGCGCTCGATGGCGATGATCGTCTGCCTGCTGACCCCCGCGGCCGCGGCGAGTTCCGCCTGCGTCAGCCGGCATTCTCGACGCCGCCCGCGCACGGGGACCACGGCGGATGAGTCCTGCATGGCCGAAATGTTAAGGATCATTGACATGGAAAGTCAAGAGTTATTGACATTCGACGGCACCGGTGTCGGGATCGTTACCCGGCTTGCCGAGCCAAGGACGGGTTCGCGCAATTAGCATCGGTGTCGACAACACTCGCGAGACAGCGCCGGGGGTGATCGCCATCAGTGAACCGTCGCGCCTGCGCGTTGCGCTCGCTCAGATCACCGGGGTCGTCGACGAGTACGAACTCAACGTCCACACGTTGTCGTCGGCGATGCGGGAGGCGCGCGAGCTGGGCGCGGAACTCGTCGTCTCGCCGGAACTGTTGATCACCGGCTACGATCCCGAGGTCGCTGCACGTCTGGCCCCGGAGGGTGACGTCATGCGTGCCCGGGTCGCCGAACTGGCCGCGGATCATGGTGTGGCGGTGGTCGTCTCGACGCCCGAGCTGGGCGATGACGGTCGGGTGTACATCACCGCGACGCTGTTCGACGCCCACGGGCGGCAGCTGCTGCACCACCGCAAGACGCGACTGTACGGCCGCGAGAAGGAGTACTTCTCCCCCGGCGACCGCCGCTCGGGCCTGGTGACGGTCAACGGGTTCCGGGTCGGTCTGGCCATCTGTTACGAGATCGAGTTCGGCGACTGCGCACGGGAGCTCGCGTTGCGCGGCGCCGACCTGATCCTGGTGCCCACCGCGATCGAACCGGCCGAGGATCTGGTGGTCACCGAGGACGTCCCGAGGATCCTGGTGCCGGCCCGCGCCATCGAGAACCAGGTGGTCATCGCGTACACCAACCACTGCGGTCCCCGGTTCATCGGCCGCAGCGTGCTCGCGGGCGCGTGTGGCCTGGCGGCCAATGCCGAGGGGCAGGCCCGGCAACTGGTCGTCGCCGACGTGCGCGAGGACCTGCTCACCGCATCACGCGCGGCGAACCCGTACCTGCACGAGTCGCTCATCGAACCGGGCGGTGCAGGGTGACCACCCCGGTCCAGGGCGGGCCCACCACCGAGGAACGGCGCGCGGGCAAGCGCCTGACCATGCTGGTGCCCGACTTCCCGTTCCCGTACGGGGAGTTCCTGGCGCATCCCGCCGGGCTCGGATCGGTCCCCGCCGACCGGCACGGCACCGAGGTCGCGGTGGTCGGCGGCGGGCTGGCGGGCATGGTTGCCGCGCACGAACTCATGCGGCTGGGGCTGCGGCCGGTGGTGTACGAGGCCGACCGGATCGGCGGGCGCATGCGCAGCCTGCGGTTCGCCGGACCCGACACTCCGGTGGTCGACCTCGGTGCCATGCGATTCCCGGTGTCCGCCAGGGCCTTCTATCACTACGTCGACCTGTTGGGGCTCGCCACGGAGCCGTTCCCGAATCCGCTCGACGAGGACACGCCCAGCACGGTCATCGAACTCGCCGGCGACCGGCACTACGCCCGGACGCTGGCCGACCTGCCGCCGCTGTTCCGCAACGTCGACCGCGCGTGGCGCCGCTGCCTCGACGACGAGGCGCTGTTCTCACACATCCAGCACGCCATCGTGCACCGAGACCTCGACGAGATCAAGCGGTTGTGGAACACGTTGGTGCCCAAGCTGGACGACGAGTCGTTCTACGGTTTCATCTCCGGCTCGGCGGCGTTCGCGAAGGTCCCCTACCGGTACCGCGAGATCTTCGGTCAGGTCGGATTCGGCACCGGCGGGTGGGACACCGACTTCCCCAGTTCGATCCTCGAGGTGCTGAGGGTGGTGTGCACGGCGGCCGACGCCCGGCAGCGGCGGATCCTTCCCGGGGCGATCGCACTGCCCGAGGGCATCTGGGGACGTGCACCGGAGCGGCTCGTGCACTGGCCGAAGGGGACCTCGCTGTCCACACTGCACGGGGCGGTGCCGCGACCCGGCGTGACGGCGATCCGCCGCGGCGAGGGCGGGACGGTCGTCATCCGGGACCGGGTCGGGCAGGAACGCGCCTACCCCGCCGCGATCGTGACCTGTCAGACGTGGCTGCTTTCTGCCCAGATCGACTGCGCGGAAGAGCTGTTCAGTCACCAACTGTGGATGGCGATCGAGCGCAGTCACTACAACCAGTCGTCGAAGACGTTCGTGATGGTCGACCGTCCGTTCTGGCGCGACGTCGACCCGGTCAGCGGCGAGCACCTGATGTCGATGACGCTGACCGACCGGCTCACCCGCGGGACCTACCTGTTCGACGACGGACCGGACCGCCCCGCCTCGATCTGCCTGAGCTACACCTGGAACGACGACGCGCTCAAATGGCTCTCGCTCTCCGCGCACGAGCGGGTGCGGCTGATGCTGCACTCGCTCGGCAAGATCTATCCGGGCGTCGACATCGCCTCGCACATCCGCGGCGAGCCGATCACCGTGTCGTGGGAGTACGACCCGAACTTCATGGGCGCGTTCCGCAACAACCTGCCCGGCCACTACCGCTACCAACGTCGGCTGTTCACGCACTTCATGCAGGCCGACATGGAGCCGCGCCACCGCGGGATCTTCCTGGCCGGCGACGACATCTCGTTCACCCCCGGCTACGCCGAGGGCGCGGTCACCACTGCGCTCAACGCGGTCTGGGGTGTGCAGCGGCTGCTCGGCGGCCGCAGCGACCCCGCGAACCCCGGTCCCGGCGACCGGTTCGACCGGCTGCAGCCACTGGACCTGGACCGGCGCTGAGGGCCGGTACGGGTCCGCGACGTCAGAACAGCGGAGGTACCTGCGCGTCGATCAGGTGCGGTCCCGGCTCGGCGAGCGCGCGTCGGAACTGGTCGGCCAGCTCCTCGGCGGTCGTCGCGCGGGCCGCCGGCACCCCGAAGCCCTCGGCGATCTTCGCGAAGTCCATGTCGGGCCGGGACAGGTCGAGCAGATTCCTCGCCTTCGGCCCGTCGGTGGCGGCGCCGACGCGCTGCAACTCCATGCGCAGGATCGCGTAGGCGTTGTTGTTCAGGATCACCGTGGTGATGTCCAGGTTCTCGCGGGCCATCGTCCACAGCGCCGAAATCGTGTAGGCCGCACTGCCGTCGGCCTGCAGCGCGATCACCGGACGGTCGGGCCGGGCGATCGCCGCGCCGACCGCGACCGGCAGGCCCTGCCCGATCGCTCCGCCGGTGAGCGTGAGCACGTCATGCCGCGGCGATCCCGCGGTCGCCATCGGCAGCAGCAGTCCCGAGGTGTTCGACTCGTCGGAGATGATCGCGTTCTCCGGCAGCAGCGCACCGATCACCTCGACCCAGTTCTGCGGGGTCAGCGGACCGGTCGGCAGCGCCGGCGCTGCCGCCGCCTGCGGTCGCGGTTCGGTGTCGTGGGCGACCAGGTCGGCGAGCCTGCCGAGGGCGGCGCAGACGTCGTCGCCGAGCCCGGCGAGGGTGTGTACGGTCGTGCCCTCGGGCACCAGGTCGCTGGGCTTGCCGGGGTACGCGAAGAACGACACCGGCGCCTGGGTTCCGGCGAGGATCAGGTGCTTGGTGCCCTGCAGCTGGTAGGTCGCTTGCTCGGCGAGGTAGCCGAGGCGTTCCAGGTTCGGCACCCCTGCGCCGCGGGTGAGCCGGGCCGGGAACGTCTCGACCATCGACCGTGCGCCGGTAGCGGCCGCGATCCGGTCCGCCGCCGACAGTCCCTCGATTCCCGTGGCGGCGCCGCCGATGAGCAGCACCGCCGACTCACCGCTGCGCAGCACCTCGGCGATATCCGCGACCACCGCGGCGTCCGCTGCGGCGGCCGGGGCCGGTGCGACCGCTCCGGCGGGCTCGCCACCCTCGTCCCACGAGATGTCCGCGGGCAGGATCAGCGTCGCGATCTGCCCCGGGGTGGCGCAGGCGGCCGCGACCGCGTCGGCCGCGTCCCGGCCCACATCGGCGACCGACGCGGACCGGCGCACCCAGCCGTGCGTCCACTCGGCGAGCGGTTCGATCTCCGATTGCAGTGGCGCGTCGTACTTCTGGTGGTAGGTCGCGTGGTCGCCGATGACGGTGACGACCGGCGTGTGCGCGCGGCGGGCGTTGTGCAGGTTGGCCAGACCGTTGCCCATGCCGGGGCCGAGGTGCAGCAGGGTCGCGGCCGGGCGGCCGGCCATCCGCGCGTAGCCGTCGGCGGCGCCGGTGACCACGCCCTCGAACAGGCACAGCACCCCGCGCATCTCGGGGACGGCGTCCAGTGCGGCGACGAAGTGCATCTCCGAGGTGCCGGGATTGCCGAAGCACACGTCGACCCCGCTGTCCGCCAGGGTGGTGATCAGTGCCTGTGCACCATTCGTCATGGATCTGCCTTTCAGCCGATGAGCACGCCGGGACCCAGGATCCCGGCCGGGTCGAAGGAGCGCTTGATCTGCCGCATCAGCTCGATCTTCGCCGGGTCTTCGAGGTCGAGGAAGTGGCGCATCTTCGCGCGGCCGATGCCGTGCTCGCCGGAGATCGCCCCGCCCAGATCCATCGCGGACGCGAAGATGTCGTGGAGCAACCGGTGCCGGGTGTCGTCGTCCGGGCAGAACACCGCCAGGTGGACATTGCCGTCACCGGCGTGGCCGCAGCCGACCACCCCGGCGCCGACCGACTGCGCCAGTTCGCGTGTGCGGGTGAAGAACTCCGGCATCTGCGCGCGCGGGACCACCGTGTCGATGACGTCGTCGGCGTTCGCGGCCTTCGCCGACCAGAACGCCTTCTCCCGTGCCGCGATCAGGGATCGCGCCGAATTGCCTTCGAGGACATACAGGTCCAGGGACCCGAGGCCGTCGAGCAGTTCCGCGAGCAGCGTGACGTCGCCGTCGAGACGATCGCGGTCACGGCTCTCGACGCCGACGACCAGATACGCCTGCGCGCGTTCGCGGATCGTCTCGTCGATGCCCAGGCTCAGCCCCTCCGAATACGTCAGGGCGGCCAGGGTCAGCGCGTCGATGTATTCGAGGATGTTCGGATCGACACCGCTGCGCACGACCGCCGGGACCGCGCGCATCACCGCGTCCAGGTCCGGGAACGGCACCAGCAATGTGGCCGCGTAGGCGAGCCGGGGATGCAGCCGCACGGTGATCTCGGTGGCCAGCGCGAGCGTGCCCTCCGATCCGATGATCAGCTGGGTCAGGTCATAGCCGGTGGACAGCTTCGAGACCTTGCCGCCGGTGCGGATCAGTTGCCCGTTCGGCAGTGCCGCCTGCAGGCCCAGCACGTTGTTGCGGGTGACGCCGTACTTGACCGCGCGCATGCCGCCGGCGTTGGTGCCGACCGTGCCACCGAGGCTGGCACTCAGTTCGCCGGGAAACACCGTGTACGCCAAGTCTGTTGCGGCGGTCGCCTCGTCGAGCTGGGCCAGTGTGACTCCGGGCTGGACCACCGCGACCTGGTTGTCGGGGTCGACCTCGAGGACGGCGTTCATCCGCTCGAACGAGATCAGCAGGCCGTCCGGGCAGGGTCGCGCCGCGCCGGACAGTCCGGTGCCCGAGCCCCGCGCGGTGACCGGCAGCCCGGCATCGGTCGCGGCGGAGAGCAGTGCGGCGACCTGCTCGGGGGTCCGCGGCTGGGCGACGAACCGCGGGACGACCGGTTCGCCGGTCAGCCCCTCGTCGTGGCGGTAGTCGGGGCCGATGCGGTCGCCGGTGAGCAGGTGGTCGGCGCCGACGACGGCGGACAGGTCGGCGACGATCTGGTCGTCGCCGCTCTCGGCGGTTGCGGACACGCCCTCACCTCGCATGCTCGTCGTACGGTTCGACCTCGGACCATTTCAATACATGAATGTATCGAGTGCAAGGATGCATCGGCCGCGCCCGGCGGTCAACACCCCGATGGATCACCGCAGATCGCGGCGCCGGAATGCGACCAGTCCGCCGCCGAGGAGCGCCGCGGCCACCACCAGCAGCCAGACGATCGGTGCGAGCTCGAACTGCCCGCCCGGCAGTTTGGGCAGGTGCGCGAACGGGTTGAGGTCGAGCAGCGACTGCGGGAGGCCGACGAAGAATCCCGCGATGAACAGGGTGACGACGAAGCCGAGCACGACCCAGGCGGCCGTCGCGAACCGCGGCACGGCTCCGAACAGCAGCATCGCCGCTGCGGTGATCACCCAGATCGCCGGCACCTGGACCAGCGCGCCTCCAAGGGACTCGCGCAGACCCTCCGCGACGTCGCCGATCGCGAGCCCGTACGCGAGGCCGGTGAGCGCTCCGCAGACGGCCATCGCCACGGCGGGGCCGAGCAGTGCGAACAGCACGTGCCCGCCCGCCCACCGGGTGCGTCCGGTCGCCGTGGACAACAACGTCTCGGCGCGGGTGGCTTCCTCCTCGCTGTGCAACTGCAGCACCGCGGAAATGGCGTAGGCGGTGGCGAAGAGCGCGAACTCCCCGAGGCTGACGGCGATGTACGCCTGGTCGAGTGCCGCGCCGCCGCCGCCGCGGCGGATCATCTCGTTGACCGTCTCGTTGGTGCCGAACTGCGTGGTGACCGCGTGTGCGGTGTTGCCGATCAACAGTCCGAACAGCCCCAGCCCGACCGACCAGGCGAGCATCGCCGCGCGGTGCTGTCGCCACGCCAGCGCGGTCGGGCCGGTGAACCGGCGGCCCGCGGTCGCGGGGCCGGGGCGCTCGGCGATCAGGCCCGCGTCCAGGTCCCGGCGGCGCACCAGCGCATAGGCGACCACCAGCAGCGCGGTGGTCGCGGCCGCCGGCAGCACCAGCACCCACCACCGCTCCTGGGCGAACGGTCGCAACTGCTGTGACCAGCCCAGCGGCGAGAACCAGGACAGCACACCGGATCCGGAGTCGCCGACCGCCCGCAGCCCGTACGCGACCCCGAGCGCGCCCAGCGCGATCCCGCGGGCCGGCCGCGCGCTCCGCGACAACTGCGCGGCGACGGCGGCGACCGCGGCGAACACCGTCCCGGCGCTGAAGATCGCCAGCCCGAACGCAATCGAACCGGTGACAGGCCGGCCGATCGCGATCAGGCCGACCGCGGTGATGGTCGCGGACACCGCGACTCCGCCGACCGCGAGCGCAAGCGCCGCGGTCAACGGCGCGCAGCGGCCGATGGCCGTCGCGCCCACCAGTTCGAACCGGCCGGACTCCTCCTCGGCGCGGGTGTGCCGGACGACGGTGAGGACCGCCGCGAGCGCGATCAGCGGGTAGACGATGCCGCTCCACCACACCGTCACCGCGCCCAGGCTGGTGCCGAACAGCGGGCCCTCCAGCGACGCGAATCCGGAGGAGGCTGCGGCGAACTTCTGCCGATCCTGCTCGGTCGGGTAGAGGTGCCCGAAGGCGACCGAGTAGAAGACCGGGATGATGCCGAGGTAGAACACCCACACCGGCAGGATCCGCTGGTCGCGGCGCAGATACAGCCGCAGCAGCAGCCCGGTGCCGGTCAGCGTCGACGAGTTGTTTCCTGACGCCGTCGAAACACGCTGCGCGACAGTCGTGGTGGTCATGACCGCACGCCCGCTTCTGCCGGGGCGTCGTCGGCGCCCTCGTAGTGTCGCAGGAACAGCTCCTCGAGGGTCGGCGGACGGCAGGTCACGCTGCGCACCCCGGCCTCACCGAGCGCGCGCAGGACGGCGGTCAGGCTCGCGTTGCCTGCCTGGCAGGTCAGCGTGTTGCCGTCGACCCGCACGTCCTCCACACCGGAAATGGTCGTGAAATCGGTTCCCGTGTCGACCAGTTCGGCGGTGATCAGGCTGCGGCTGAGGTGCTGCATCGAGGCGAGAGAGCCGGTCTCGACGGTCTTGCCGGCGCGGATGATCGTCACCCGCTCGCACAGCTGCTCGACCTCGGAGAGGATGTGGCTTGACAGCAGCACGGTGGCGCCGTTCATGCGGGCCTCACCGACGCATTCGCGAAAGACCTGTTCCATCAACGGATCCAGACCGGAGGTGGGCTCGTCGAGCAGCAACAGGCCGGCGTTCGAGGCCAGCGCCGAGATCAGTGCGACCTTCTGCCGGTTGCCCTTCGAGTAGGTGCGGGCCTTCTTGCGCGGGTCGAGGTCGAACCGCTCGATCAGCTCGTCGCGGCGCCCGCGGTCGAGGGTGCCGCGCATCGAGCCGATCAGGTCGATGGTCTCGCCGCCGGTCAGCGACGGCCACAGGGTGACGTCACCGGGCACGTACGCGATGTGACGGTGCAGGTCGACCGCGTCGGCCCAGGGGTCGCGGCCGAACAGCGTCACCCGGCCGCCGGTGTGGCGCAGCGCGCCGAGCAGGATGCGGATGGTGGTGGACTTGCCGGCGCCGTTGGGGCCGAGGAACCCGTGCGCCTCGCCCTCGGTGACCTGGAGGTCCAGGCCGTCCAGCGCCCGGGTGCGCCCGAAGGTCTTCTCCACCGCGCGGGCGTCGATGATCGTCGTCATGGTGCTTACTCCTGGGAGTCGAGAAACGCGTCGAGTACCGATCGGTCGGTGAACAGTCCCTCGGTGTACAGCTCGAGGGCGGGCAGTGTGGTCGCCGTGGCGAGGTCGCGGATGGCGCGGCGAAAGTCTGGTGGCGCATCGGGTTTCGTGTTCATCTGCATGCCGATCAGCATCGATCCGACGCTTGCCTGGGTGAGGTAGCGTGCCCGTGCCGCGGGGTCGCGGCTGGGCGTGAACCGGCCCGCGGCGACCCCTTCGGCAAGCAGGCGGTCCGCGTCGGCGACCATCTGCTCGAACAGCGCCCGGGCGAACTCGCCGCCCGACTGGAAGCTGCGCACGACATAGGCGGCGATCGGGGCGTAGTCCTCGACCTCGGCCAGCGCCGCGAGCATGCCGGCCGGCCCCGGGCTGTCGAGGGCCTCGCGCTTGACAGTCGTGATGAGCTCGCGGATCTGTGCGTCGCAGGCGGCGCGCAGTCCGTCCTTGGACCCGAAGTGGTGGTTGACCAGCCCCGGCGAGACGTGCGCCGCGGCGGCGATCGTGCGGACGCCGGCCGCGAAGCCCCGCTCTCCGAAAACCCTGATCGCGGCGTCGCGGATGCGCGCGTGGGTGGCCAGGTCTCGGTCGGGAACCCGTGGGTCCGCGAGGGCTGAACACATGTTTAACAGATTAAGCAGGTGTTCGACGTTGCGCAAGGGATCCGTGGTCCCGGTGAGCGAGTGGCACGGCACGCTCGCGATGTGCGGCGCGGGATATAAACGGATGAACCCCCGAACACCGAAGACCCTGGAGGACTCAGTGGCCGCAGCAGACGCCATCCGCAAGACCGTGCAGGCCTACGTCGATGCGGTCGGAGCCGCCGACCCGGACGCGATCCTCGCGTTGTACGCCGACGATGCGACCGTCGAGGACCCGGTCGGCTCGCGGGTGCGGGTCGGTCGTGACGAGATCGCCGCCTTTTACGCGCGTAGCGCCGGGTACGCCAACCGCAGCGAACTGCTGGCCTGCCGCATCGCCGGCGACAGCGCGGCCTTCCACTTCCGCATCACCACGACGTTGCCGGACAAGACCATCGAGATCGAGCCGATCGACGTGATGGTCTTCGACGAGGACGCCAAGATCGTGCAGATGCGCGCGTTCTGGGCGCCGGAGGACTACCGCACGCTGTAACCGCCCGCTACCCTCCGAACTGGAACATGTTCTAACTACGTGAGGGGCACAGCCATGGCGTCAGCCGAGAAGATCCGCGAGGTCGTCAACTCCTATGTCGCGTCGGTCGCGACCGGCACCGCCGACGATGTCCTGGCGCTGTACGCCGACGGCGCCGTCGTCGAGGACCCGGTCGGCAGCGAGCCGCACCGCGGCAAGGAGGCCATCCGCGGCTTCTACGCGATCATCGAGCCGCTCGAACAGGAGGCGGAGTTGCTGACCGTGCGGATCGCGGGCAACAGCGCGGCGTTCCAGTTCTCGCTGGTGACCAAGGCCGGCGACCAGAAGTTCACGCTGGCGCCCATCGACGTCATGGAGTTCGACGAGGACGGCAGGATCACCAGCATGAAGGCCTACTGGGGCCAGGACGACATGGTGATCGGCTAGCAGGGTTTGCGGTGGCCGGGGTCCTCGTTCACCTGTGGGCGAGGGCCCGGCAGCCGCTGTTCAGTTGCTGACCAGTGGAACGACGGAGCGGTGTGTTCTCCGTCAGGCTTCGGGGATGGCGACGCCGAAGGTTTCGCGAGTGATGACTTCGGGTTCGGGGCCTCCGCGGACACCGGTGTCGAGGGCGTCGATGGCGGCGAGTTCGTCGCTGGTGAGGGTGAAGTCGAAGACGTCGAAGTTCTCGGCGATCCGCGACGGTGTCACTGACTTCGGGATGACTTGGCGTCCCTGCTGCAGGTGCCATCGCAGCATCACCTGGGCCGCGCTCTTGTCGTGAGCCTGGGCGATCGCGTTGATGGCGGGGTCCTCGAGGGTCGACCCGTGTGAGCCGTCACGGTAGAACGTGATGCCGCCGATCGGTGACCACGCCTGCGAGATGATCCCGTGCTCGGCGTCGACGGCGAGCAGTTCGGTCTGTCGGAAGTAGGGGTGGACCTCGATCTGGTTGACCGCCGGCACGATCGAGGTGGCGGCGACCAGGCGGGTCAGATGCTCGGGCATGAAGTTGCTGACGCCTATGGCTCGTACCTTGCCGTCGGCGAGTAGTTGCTCGAGCGCCCGGTAGGCCTCGATGGTGAGGTCGAACTCGCCCGGCAACGCCTGGTGCAGGATCAGCAGATCGATCTGGTCGATCCCGAGTTTGCGGGCGCTCTTGTCGAAGGCGTGCAGCGTCGAGTCGTAGCCGTAGTCGGTGACCCAGACCTTGGTTTCGACGAAGACGTCCGACCGGTCGACTCCTGAGCGTTCGATCGCCTCGCCGACACCACGCTCGTTGAGGTAGACCGCGGCGGTGTCGATGTGCCGGTACCCGGTGTCCAAGGCGGTCGTCACCGCATCGAACGTCTGCTCCGGTGGTGTCTGATAGACCCCGAACCCCAGGGCAGGCATGGTGATTCCGTTGTTCAAGGTGATCTGCGGGGTGGTCATGGCCTCGACGCTATGCCCCCAGGGGCGCTCGTGGGAGTGTCCGCTGATCGGGGTACCCACAGTGCCTGCCACGAAGACATCGCGTTGCCTACGTGCGGATGGAACGCGGGAATCCCGCCGGGGCGCGGCGGCCGTTCGGTCACGAAGCACGGATCAGCCGTGGCGACCCGACCCGTCCCCCGAGTCGTTCTGCGCACCTGAGGTGAGGACGGCCAACAGATCCGCGGCGCTGTCGGACAGAAGTCGGGCGTGATCGGCATTCTCGTCGGACACCCACCGGCGGCTGGTCTGGCGGAGGATGGCCATGCCCGCGTCGGTGGCCAGTCGCGCGGTCCGCGGCTCGACACCGCGCCGCTCCAGCGCGGAGATCAGGGCCTGTGAGAGGGTGGCGAGTTTCATCAGCTCGCGTTCCAACAGAGGCGGATTGGCGGAAATGACCGCGGATCGTTCCCGCAGGAACTCGCGGGGGCGGATCACCTCGGGCGCCTTGCCGAATGCGGCCATCAGCATGGTCAGAGGATCCGCGCCCTCGGGGGCCGCCTCGATGGCGCCGACGAAGCACTGCTCGAGTTCCTCCCCGCCGAACAGCACCTCGCGCTTGTCGGGAAACCAGCGGTAGAAGGACCGTTCGGTGAGTCCGGCTCGCTTGGCGATCTGCGCGACCGTCGTGCGGTCGTAGCCCTGTTCGGCGAACAGCTCCAGTGCCGCTCGCTCCAGGCGTGCGCGCGTATTGCCTTCCCATCGTGCCATGCGCTCAGCATAGTGACAGCAGATGCTGTCGTCAGCTACGGTGAGTGACGACAGCACCTGCTGTCATTGATTAGGAGGCATCATGCGCACCCTTCGCTTCCACGAATACGGCCCGCCGCTCGACGTCGTCCGGCTCGACGAGGCCGAAATTCCCACGCCGGGGCCGGGCCAGGTCCGGATCGCGGTCCAGGCCTGCGGGTTGAACCCCGCGGACTGGGCGCTGTGCGACGGACTGTTCGCGGGCACCCTTCCTCGCGGTATCGGGCTCGAGGTGTCCGGGACCGTCGATGCGCTCGGTTCCGGAGTGGCCGGCGTCGAGATCGGCGACGCGGTTCTCGGCCCGGTGCCGTTCCGGTCATCAACGGCCGGTGCGTCCGACCACGCGGTTCTGGACCGCTGGTTTCCCCGTCCGCCGGGCCTCGATCCGGTCGCCGCCGCCGCGCTGCCGATGGCGGTCGAGACGGCCCACCACGGCCTGGCCGGGCTCGGCGTCCCCGAATCCGCCGACGGCATCACCGTGTTCGTCAATGGTGCGGGCACCACTGTCGGATATGCCGCGGTGCAGATGGTGTTGCGGCGGGGGGCCCGGGTCATCGCTTCCACGGGCAAGACCTATGCCGACGCGTTGCGCGCCTTGGGCGCCCAGATCACCGCCTACGGGGAGGGCATGGCTGAGCGGATCCTGGAGTTGGCCGGTGGCCGGGTCGACCTCGCTCTGGATGCGGCACCGGTGAGCAACTGCCTGCCCGAGGTCGTCCGGACGGTCGGCAAGCCGGCCGATGTGCTGACGCTCAGCGACTTCGCCGCGGCCCACGAACTGGGTGCGCGAACCCAGTTCAGCGCGAACACGGTCCACGACCCGGGCCGCACACTGGGCGACTACGCCCAGTTGGCGGCGAAGGGCGAGTTCACGGTGCCGGTCGCGCGTGCCGTCCCGCTCGAGGACTGGCGCGGGGCCGCGGAGCTGAGCCTGTCCGGCCGGGCCGGCGGCAAACTGGTCCTTCGGCTGGTGTGAACACCGGAGCCGCGGCTGCATCCCACCGCAGGGCCTCAGGACATTGGGGTGGTCAGCTGCCGAACGGGCCCGAGACGCCCGGAGGCGGCGGCACGGGGCCGTCACCGGGCACGGAAACGATGCTCGAGGCCTGCCGAACCGTGAAGACGGGCAGCGGGAAGGCCTTGAGGAACGGGTCGACTCCGGGGTACGCGGAGACCCACATGCCGGAGTTCAGGCCGTCGGAACGACTGCAGGTCGCCAACACGACGTACGAACCGGCCGGGATGTCGGTGACGGTCTGTGTCGCGGTGCCGACCGGGATGACGCCCTGGTCGTAGAGCGTCTGCCCGGCGGCGATCACGCCGGCGACCGGGGGCAGCACCCCGCCGGGCGCCGGCGCGAGCGACGTCCCGCACGTCAGCGGAGCACCCGAGTGGTTGATGATCGTGTTGGTGACCGTCGAACCGCGGACCGAGTAGCTGTAGGAGACGTCGCCCGGCGTGACCGCCGAGGCCATCGCCGGGGCCAGCACTGCCGACGGAATCGCAGCTGCCGTCACCAGCGCGGCCCGGGAGATCAATCGCATACGTTCGTCCTTGCCTTCGGTTCAGTGGGTTGTCCCCGATCTTGCTACAGCGTCCCGGTCAGCGGACAGATTTCCGTCTCGACGCGCGCGAACCCGGCAGGTGCGGTACGAATGAGCTTGCGCCCATGGGTTGATCAGTAAACACAACGGATCGAGAGGGAGGCGTTCATGTCCTCGGAGATTGACTGGAACACGATCATCGAGAAGATCATCGGCATCCTCGCCGGAGCCGCGCCCGGCGGCGGCACGGGTACCGGCGGCGACGGGACCGGCGGAACCTCGGGCACGTAGCCGAGCAGGCACATTCGGTCCGCGGCGCAGGTCCCCAGCGCGAAGGCAACGGCTCGGGACCGCGTCGCGGATACGACTCCACCGTGTTTCACCCGCTGCGGCGTGATCCACGACGCCGTGTGGGCCCACGTGCCCGGCCGCCCTCGTGACCCGGAACAGCTCGCGCGAAAGCTGATCGACCGGCTCGCATCCGTCGAGTGGCATCCGTGGACCGTACGGTTGCGGCGCGGCATCGGAGGCATGGCGGCCGGCGCGATCGTCGGGTCGACCTCTTACTTTGCGGACAGCGTCCGCGATGCGAGCCTTGAGATCGGGTCGACGAAGTACACACCCGCGGTGTGGTCCAGTGCAGTAAACCCCGAGGTCAAGTGGTTGCTGCTGGGGTACGCGTTCGACACGCTCCGCGCCGGCCGCGTGCAACTCAAGACCGACGTCCGAAATCGCCGCTCCCAGCGGGCGATTGCCCGACTCGGTGCCCGCTATGAGGGGACGCTGCGACGGCACTTCCGCCGTGAGGACGGCACCGTGCGGGACTCGGTCATGTTCTCGATTACCGCCGAGGACTGGCCGCAGGTAAATCGGCGACTTGCCGCGCGTCTGCGCGAGTCGTCGGCGGTGCGCGGCTGATGGTCCTCGAACATGCACTGCTTACCGTCCGCCCCGGGCAAGAACGAGACTTCGAGATCGCCTTCGCGCAAGCAAAGACGATCATCTCCCGTCATCCAAGTCGACCAGGTACACAGCGTGCTCGGCGGCGTAGAGCCGTCGTCTTCGTTGATCCCGTGTTTGAGTGCGGATCTATGCGCCTTCACGCGACCTGGGTCCAGGCACGCACCGCTTCGCGGATCGCCTCGGACCGGGACACACGCTCTTGCTCGGCGCGGGCGTTGAGCGCCTCGAGCAACGCCGCATCCATCCGCACCGGCACCACCGCTCCGGGGCCGTCACCGATGGTCGGTCGGCCACGTTTGCGCGGCTTCTCGACGTCATAGCCAGCCTCAGCCTCGTCCGCCCAATCCTGGATCATCCCGTCCGTGACGGGTGTTCCCTTGATCGTCTCCTCAGCCATAGCGATTATTGTATTACGAAAACAGGTCCTCGACTACAGGCGCTGACCAGCCCCGAGAAGGTGGCGCCGGGCGCCGCCGGCCGGCAGGTACCAGACCGATCCCTGGCCGGCGGCGTCTCATGAGTTCGTTCCACCACGAGGTGTCACCGACTCGCTACGGGCGCGACTTTCGAGACACTGTCCGGGGTGGTCGAGACGGCGGGCCGTGTGGGGATCGGCGATGCCGGCGTCGCGGTCAGGACCTGACCGACTCGTCCCTGGCTCGTTGCAGTGCCGCGTACCTCGCGGAGCGGGACAGGCCGCTGATCTCGCAGAGTTGAACGGCGGAGTAGTCACCGGAGTCGTAGTTCGCGAGCAGGTGTTTGCGTTGCAGGACAGAGAGGTTCGGTTGTTACCTTTGAGCCGACCGGCCTTCTTTGCCTCGGCCCCGCCCTCGCGGGCGCGGGCCCTGATCAGGTCGGACTCGAACTCCGCCATCAGGGACAGCATCCCGAAGAACAGTTTCCCGGTGGGGTCGGTCGGGTCGGTGGGATCGTGGATGAGTCCGCCGATGCTCAGCCGGGTGCCCTTGGCCTCGAGTTCGTCGGCGGTCGCTCGCAGGTCGATCATCCGACCGTCCGACGGCGGGGCGCGTCGCCCTTCCGTCAGCCCACTCCGGAGTGGGCTGCGCAGCGTAGCCGGTGATACACCGAACCGATTGCTGTTACGGGTGTCCGGTTGATCGATCTGCTGGACTGGAGCGCCGTTGTGCCCTTTGCCGATTCGAATCGAGGAGCTCCCACGAGCCCTACCCGATACGCGTACCCGGGAGAGCCTCGTCCTCGGCGACGCTCGCCCACGCCTGCGCGGCGACCGTACCGTCGGGCAGCGTGCAGGTCAGCTCGACGTCGACGCGGGTCTCGCCGTCCTGGACGTAGCGCTGGACCACGTACGCCGTGCAGGTGTGCTCGGGTGCCGACAGCAGCCGCACTCGAGTCCTGAAGCGCCGCAACTGTTCCGAGGGAAACCTCGTGGCGGCGAACGACGCCAGCACGTCGGCGATGTGCGCGTCGGGACGCCCGAGCGCGGCCGGCTCCGACACCACGGTGACCTGCGCGTGGTGCGAGGTGAACGCGGACACGTCCGCGCCGTTGGTCCACGCCTCGAGCACCTGCCGGCCGTCGTTGTCCCAGAAGCGGGTCAGCAGCGTCCGGTCCGCCGGCGAACCGCCGGGATGCGCCGAGACCTCGGTGTAAGCCGAGAGCGTGTCCCCCGCCTCCGGCGGCGGGCCGTGGAAGACGAAGTCCTGCTCGAGCGCACAGTCCGCGGTGGGGAGCTCGCCGCCGGTCCCCCAGGGGCTCGCGGCACTCGTGGGCAGCGCCTGCGTGCACAGCGACCGTGCCGCCAGCGTCCACGGCACCTCTGCCCAGAGGACCCGGGCTTCTTCCGATGCGGTCAGTGTGCTCATCGCATTCCTCGCTCTCTTGACGTCTCTCCCGGTGACGCCGCCCTCCACGTTAGACCCGTCTGCCGTCGTCAGCCGCTGCCGCGTCCCGCTGACCGGGCGTTTTACCCCTGCGGGTGGGCGCTCGGCGGTCGTTTAGGAAAGCCTCTCGCTCAGCGGGAGACGGGCGTGTCATCCGCCTTGCCGTCGGCCGACTATGACCTGAACCACACCTGCGGATGTCTCAGGTCGTAGAGCGGAGGAAGCAATGACGGTCAATTCGACTGATGTCGACGACGAAGTCAGGATGATCGAGTCGGGCGGCAACCCCACGCGGTTCGCGCGCGGATGGCACCTGCTGGGTCTGGTCAAGGACTTCAAGGATGGCAAGCCGCATTCGATCGAGGCGTTCGACACCAAGCTGGTCGTCTGGGCGGACAGCAACGGCGACCTGAAGGTCCTCGACGCCTACTGCCGGCACATGGGCGGCGACCTGTCCCAGGGCACCATCAAGGGCGACACCATCGCGTGCCCGTTCCACGACTGGCGCTGGGGCGGCGACGGCCGCTGCAAGGACATCCCGTACGCCAAGCGCGTCCCGATGCGGGCACGCACCCGCGGCTGGGAGACGCTCGAGCGCAACGGGCAGCTGTTCGTCTGGCACGACCCGCAGGGCAACCCGCCGCCGGCGGGCGTCACCATCCCGCAGCTCGAGGGCTACGGCACCGACGAGTGGACCGACTGGAACTGGCAGACCCAGATCGTCACCGGCTCGAACTGCCGCGAGATCGTCGACAACGTCGTCGACATGGCGCACTTCTTCTACGTGCACTACGCGTTCCCGCGCTTCTTCAAGAACGTCTTCGAGGATCACGTGGCTACGCAGTACATGAGTTCCACCCCGCGCCAGGACATCGAGGTCGGCACCAACTACGACGACCCCAACTCGACGCTGCGGTCGGAGGCCTCGTACTTCGGTCCGTCGTACATGATCGACTGGCTCTACAGCGAGGCGAACGGCCAGCTCATCGAGACGGTGCTGATCAACTGCCACTACCCGATCTCCGCGAACTCGTTCAAGCTGCAGTACGGCGCGATCGTCAAGAAGCTGCCGATGCTCTCCGACGAGGAGAACGCCGCGATGGCCGAGAAGTTCACCGAGGGCGTCAAGGTCGGGTTCGAGCAGGACGTCGAGATCTGGAAGAACAAGACCCGCATCGACAACCCGCTGCTCTCCGAGGAGGACGGCCCGGTCTACCAGCTGCGTCGCTGGTACCAGCAGTTCTACGAGGACGTCGAGAACGTCACCGAGGACATGACCAAGCGTTTCGAGTTCGAGATCGACACCACCCGCGCCGTGCAGAGCTGGGAGGCCGAGGTCGCCGAGAACATCGCCAACGGCGACGTGATGACCGCCGCCGATGCCTGATCCCACCGGATCACACACGTACACAAGGAACCGCACAAAATGACCCACCAGGTACTGGACAACATCGTCGCGCTCGCCGACGATCTGCGCGCGCAGGCCGAGGAGGCCGAGCGCCTCGGCAAGCTGCCCGACGACACGGCCAAGAAGCTCCGTGCCGCCGGCCCGATCAAGATGCTGCAGCCCAAGAAGTTCGGCGGCTTCGAGGCCCACCCGCGCGACTTCGCCGAGACCGTCATGAAGGTCGCCTCGTGCGACGGCGCCAGCGGCTGGGTGTGCGGCATCGTCGGCGTGCACCCGTGGCAGCTGGCCTTCGCCGACCCGAAGGTGCAGGAGGAGGTGTGGGGTGCCGACAACGACACCTGGATGGCCTCCCCCTACGCCCCGCAGGGCGTCGCGATCCCGGTCGACGGCGGCTACCGGTTCAGCGGCCGCTGGCAGTTCTCCTCCGGCACCGACCACTGCGACTGGGTTTTCCTGGGCGCGTTGATCGGTGACGAGAACGGCGTCCCGACCGGACCGACGATGCTGCACATGATCCTGCCGCGCAGCGACTACGAGATTGTCGAGGACTCGTGGAACGTGGTCGGGCTCAAGGGCACCGGCTCGAAGGACATCATCGTCAAGGACGCCTTCGTACCCAGCTACCGGGTGATGAACGGCGACCAGGTCATCGACGGCACCACCCAGAAGGAGTACGGCGTCACCGAGACGTTGTACAAGATGCCGTGGTCGAACATGTTCCCGCTGGGCATCACGTCCGCGGTGGTCGGCATCGCCGAGGGCGCGCTGGCCGCCCACCTGGACTACCAGCGCGGCCGTGTCGGCGCCCAGGGCACCGCTATCAAGGACGACCCGTACGTGCTGTTCGCCATCGGCGAGGCCGCGGCCGACATCAACGCGGCGCGCCAGGAACTGCTCGCCAACGTCGACCAGATGTGGGACAGGGTCGATTCCGGCAAGGAGGTCTCGTTTGCCGATCGTGCGGCCGGCCGCCGCACCCAGGTGCGCGCCGCGTGGCGTGCGGTGCGGGCGGTCGACGAGATCTTCGCCCGCTCCGGCGGCAACGCGGTGCGCGAGGCCAATCCATTGCAGCGCTTCTGGCGCGACGCACACGTCGGCCTCAACCACGCCATCCACGTGCCGTCGACCGTCTACCACGCAGCGGCACTCAGCTCGATGGGCTTCGATCCGTCCGATCCGCTCAAGGCGATGATCTGACCGCCGTAGAGGCGACCAGCTCTTCCGGAACCACCAGAGGGACAAGGGAATGACTGACATCAAGGGGCTGGGCTACCTCAAAGTCCAGACCAACGACATGGACCGCTGGCGCACCTTCGCGTTCGATGTCCTGGGCTTCGCGCAGGGCAGCGGCCCGGACGACGACGCGCTGTACCTGCGGATGGACGAGCGGGCCGCGCGCATCATCGTGGTGCCCGGCGAGACCGACGAGATCGTCACCATCGGCTGGGAGGTCCGCGACGGCGCGGCGCTGCAGCGCGTCCGCGAGACGGTCGAGCGTGCCGGCGTCGCGGTCAAGCCGTTGTCGGTCGAGGAGGCCGACGCCCGGAGGGTCGAGGAGGCCATCACCTTCATCGACCCGACCGGCGCCACGCTGGAGGTGTTCCACGGCGCGGTGCTCGATCACTCGCCGGTGGTCACCCCGTTCGGGGCGAAGTTCGTCACCGGCGCGCAGGGCCTGGGCCACGTGGTGCTGCCGGTGATGGATTCGCCGGCCGCGTTCTCCTTCTACACCGACGTGCTGGGCTTCCTGCCTCGCGGCGCGTTCCGGATCCCGGCCCCGCCGGAGTTCGGTCCGGTGCGCATCCGCTTCCTCGGGGTCAACGAGCGCCACCACAGCCTGGCGCTGTGCCCGGCCCCGCACGGCGGCGCGCCCGGCCTGATCCACGTCATGGTCGAGGTCGACACCCTCGACGCGGTCGGTCAGGCGCTCGACCGGGTCGCCAAGGACGGCTTCTCGCTGTCCTCGACGCTCGGCCGGCACACCAACGACAAGATGGTGTCGTTCTACGTCCGGGCGCCCGGCGGCTGGGACATCGAATTCGGCACGGAGGGAATGAAGGTCGACGAGACCCACTACTCCGCCGAGGAGATCACCGCCGACAGCTACTGGGGCCATGACTGGTCCGGCAGCGAGCCGTTGGCGGCGATGTAGGCGAGACCGCGGGCCCCGGACGATGCTCCCCGTCCGGGGTCCGCTGCTTTCTTGAAGCGTCACAGACTGTTTCGAATCAGCACAGAGACTTCCGCAGATCGAGGAGACGATGGTAGGCGAGAGGATCTTCGTCGTCGACAGGGTGACCACCAGGCCGGGCCGAGCCCGCGAGTTCGTCGACGCGTACCTCGCCGACTATGCGCCCGGTGCATTACGCCGGGGCATGACGCTCGACCGGATCCTGGTGAGCCCGCCGCTGTGGTCCGGCGACCAGGCCAACACGGTGACCATCACCTGGACGGTCGAGGGCGTCGGCGCGTGGTGGGACATGACCCGGTCCGGGCGCGGAGATCCGGCGCCGGCCCGGTGGTGGACGGCGGTCGACGAGCTGATCGTCGAGCGGTCGCGCGAGATGGCCGCCGGCTACGAGGACGTCGAGGTGCTCGGCTGTGTATGAGGTCATCCGGATCGTCCATCACCGCGACGATGCATCTTTGGCCGACGCCGTCGAGAACCTCCGCCGTGCAGCACTGTCCGCCGGTGCCACCCACGCGCAGGTCTCCCCCACTCTGCCGGGCACGATCAACGGCGGGGACCTGATCGTGCGGCTCCGATTCGCCGACGCAGCAGCCTGGCGTCATGCCCGCGCGGGCATCGACCACGCTCTCGCCGCAGTCGGGACCGACCGGGTACACGGAGCGGAATTTGCTGCGGGACAGCGCGACAGGCGTCAGGGTGGTCCCTCCGGCAACGGCGTGTACCGAGCGCTGCTGCTGCGCGTCGCCCCGTCGGCCCCGCCCGACGTCGTGCAGAGCTTCGAGCGGGACCTGCTGCGGATGCCGGCCTTCGTCCCCGCGATGCACGCCTGGCAGCTCAGCCGGGTCGACGTCGCCGAGGGCCCCTGTGCGTGGACGCACGTGTGGGAGCAGGAGTTCGACGATCTCGCCGGGCTGTCCGGCCCGTATCTGAACCATCCCGTGCACTGGGCCGTCGTGGACCGCTGGTTCGACCCCGAGTGTCCCGACGTGATCGTCCGGGACCGGGTGTGCCACACCTACTGCGCACTGGACGGCCCGGTCATCGAGTGGCCCGCACCCGGGCCGACCCTGCTGTCGCCACTCGACTAGACCACGGAGGACGGGCCGGGTCGTCGCTGCGAGGGTTACGCAACCGAGATCGGTAAAACCTGTGACAACGGGTCACATCGGGTAGCGTCGACGCTGCGCGCGCGCTTTCAGAGGTTCTTCAGCGGTCACCCTGTTGACCGGATCTACTGTGATCAGGAGATATCGATGGATGCCCGCAAGTTGTTCGCCGAGTTCCTCGGAACGGCCTTACTCGTCTTCATCGGAGTGGGCGCCGCCACGCTGTCGTTCGGGTTCGACATGACCGGCAGCAGCACCTCCGCCGGGGTGGTCGTCACCGCCCTGGCCTTCGGCCTGGTGATGCTGATCCTGGCCTACGGGATCGGACCGATCTCCGGTGCGCACATCAACCCCGCGGTCACGATGGGCTTTCTGGTGTCGGGCCGGATACCGGTCACCGAGGCGATCGGCTACTGGGTCGCGCAGATCCTAGGTGGCATCGCCGGCGCGGCAGTCCTGCGTGGAATGTTCTCCGGTGCAACGGGATACTCGACTTCACACCAGGGCCTCGGTGCCGACGGCTACGGCGACGCCTCCATGATCCACCTCGGCCTCGGCGGTGCCTTCGTCGCGGAGGTCGTGCTGACCTTCATCTTCGTCGCCGTGGTGCTGGCCGTGACGTCCAAGGCCGCCAGCACCGTCGCCTCCTGCCTGGCGATCGGCTTCGCGCTGGGCACGGTCCATCTGGTCGGCATCCCGCTCACGGGCACCTCCGTGAACCCCGCGCGCAGCATCGGTCCGGCGTTGTTCGTCGGCGGCGACGCGCTCAGCCAGCTGTGGCTGTTCATCGTGGCCCCGCTCGTCGGTGGCGCCATCGCCGCACTGGTGATGCTCTACCTGTACCCGCGCAAGGCCGAGGTGTCGGCCGCCGCGCACGAGAAGGTTGAGGCCAGCGTCTCCTGACGTCGGATTTTCGACTGTTTTTCACCGTTCGGGCGGACGTGTCGCCGAGAGAATGATGGCGACCGTCCGCTCGACCTCTTCGTCTGTAGCCTTCCGGCCCATCATCAACGGCGCCAGGAACAGTGGCGCGATCAGTGCGTTGACCACCGCCTCGGGGCTGTGTTCGGTGGTGGCATCGCCGCGTTCGGCGGCCCGTTCCACCATGCGTTGCCAGCCCTCGCGCATCGGCCGGTACTGCTCGACGACGAGGTCGCCGAAGTCGGGGAACCGCCTGCTGGCGATGAGCGCCGAGGTGGCCGTCTCGACGGGATCGGCGGCGTATCCCGCGATCAGGTGCGCGAACTCGCGCACGTCGCTCTCCCAACTGCCGGTGTCGGGCGGCGTCATCTGCCGCACGTGCATCGACAGACCCTCGATCAGCAGGTCCTTGTGGGTGGGCCACCAGCGGTAGACGGTTTTGCGGGTGACGCCGGCCCGCTCGGCCAGTTCGACCGTCGTGAAGTCGATGCGCCCCTCGGCCAGAAACGACAGGCAGGCCCGGCCGACCGCGCGGCGGACCTCCTCGCTGCGCCCGCCGGACCGAGTGCGGACCCGTCCCGAGGATGCCTTCTCCTGTGCGGATTCGTCCGTGGAGCCGTCCTCGACCTGCGTGTTCACTGTGGTTTCCTCCCAAAACTCAGTCTTAACGATACATACTGTTGACTTTATGCGCCTGGGCGCACATGATGTGGATCACATTCTTCATCGACCGGCCTGGACTGTCAGGTGCCGGTGTGCTTCGGGTCCCACTGTGCGCCGCCGCGCGCACGGACCGCCAAAGGAGATCCACATGCAGGACGAACTTCGCTTCGACGTCGCCGTCGTCGGCGCCGGACCGCTCGGTGCCGCAACCGCCCGGCACCTGGCCGACCGAGGAGCCGCGGTCCTCGTCGTCGGGCCCGACGAGCCCGCCGGGTTCGAGGACCACCAGGGGGTGTGGGCCGGCTACTACGACCAGGGACGGCTGGGGCACGTGCTCGAGGTGCCGCTGGTGACCTCGCTGCTCGCCGCCCGGTCGATGCGCCGGTTCCCGGAGCTGCGCGAGCGCAGCGGTGTCGAGTTCACCACGCCCACACACTCGCTCGCGGTGCTGCCCGACGCGTCCGAGAACCCGCAGGTCTCCCTGTGGTTCGACCGCGACCGGCTGCTGCGCAACGCCGAGGACCTGGGCGTCATGGTCGAGGCGTTCGACGAGGACGGACTGCGCCGCGAGTACCCGCAGCTGCGGTTCCCCACCGGCCACGTCGCGGTGGTCCAGCGCGACGCGTTCATCGTCAATCCGCGTGAGTTGGTGCGCGCCGAGCTCACCGCCGCGACGGCCGCCGGCGCGGTCCTGGCGCGCGACGAGATCACCGATCTCACCGAGGCGGGGAACGACACGGTGCTGACCGGGAAGTCCGGCGCCACCTGGCGTGCGGGCAAGGTCGTCATCGCGACCGGCGCCGCCGCCAACGTCACCGGACTGCTGCCGCGGCCGCTGCAGATGCAGTCCTACGGCGCGACGGTCGTGCTGGTCGAGGTCCCGGATCCGGACAAGGTCGACATGCCGGCGATGATGTATCTGAAATCCGTTGCGGGACAGCTCGGATTCGGCGGCATCGTGATGTCCCCGCTGCGCTACCCGGACGGCAAGTGGTACGTCAAGGTCTCCGGCCGCAGCCTGCTGGACAACCCGCTGAACACCGCGGACGAGATCGCCGCGTGGGTGCGCACCGGTGGTCGCACCGAGGACATCGCCGAGACCCTCGAACTGCTCGCCGAGCTGATGCCCGGCCAGGAGTTCGGACCCGCGAAGGTCCGGCCTTGCATGGTCTGCGACACCCCTACCGACCTGCCGTACATCGACCTGGTCGACGACCGCACCACCGTGGTGATCGAGGGCGAGCGCGGGGTCATGGCCGCCGACGAGATCGGCCGCCTGGCAGCCGAACTCACCATGTCGGGACACTGGACCGACGGCATCCCCGGCGACGTGTTCGCCGCCCGCTGGGCCGACGTCGACATCGAATCCGAACTGCAAACCGTCTCCTGAGCCCGGCGCGCTCGGGCTCGCCATCAACACGACCCTTCACCCAGAGGCATCCACTTACATGAAACTTGTCATCCTCAGCGCCGGTTCGATTGCCGCCGCCGCCGCACGGCTCCTCGCGCCCACCGGCAGCTACGACGAACTGGTGATCGCCGATATCGACCTCGATAAGGCGAGCACGCTCGCAAACGAGCTGGGCGGCAAGGCTGTCCATTTCGACGCTACCGACCCGGCGAGCATCAGGTCGGCCATCACCGGTGCCGATGTGGTGTTCAACGCCGTCGGGCCGTTCTACCGCTTCGGCATGCCGATCATTCGCGCGGCGGTCGACTGCGGGGTGAACTACGTCGACGTCTGCGACGAGTTCGATGTCGCCGAGCAGCTTGTCCGGGCCACCGACCTCGACGAGGCCGCCAAGACCGCCGGCGTGAGCGTGATCTTCGGTATGGGCTACGCGCCGGGTATCACCAGCCTGATCGGTCGCTGGGCGGCAGAGTCGCTGGACTCCGCCCACAGCGTCGACGTGACCATGGCGATCCCCTACATGGTCAACATGGGCGCGACCATCAACGAGCACATGCTGCACTCGATGTCGGGGGACGTCCGCCAGTTCATCGACGGCGAGATCCGCTCGGTGCCGGCGTGGGGCGGGCCGCGGCCGACCACGTTCGGGGCACCGTTCGACACCACCGTCGACGCCGGCTACATGGGTCACCCGGAGGGCATCACGCTGGGCACCTACGTGCCCGGGCTGCTCAATGCCACCGTCCGCTACACCTGGTTCGAACAGGCCGGCAACGAGATGTGGCAGCTGTTCGAGAAGCTCGGACTCACCGATCCGAACGAGATCGAGGGCCTCCCGATCTCACCGCGCCAGTTCCTGGCCCGGTTCATGGCGACCGCGGAGGGCGAGCGCGGCCTGGCCGTGGAGAGTTCCCGCATGCCGGGGACGGTCATGCAGATCGTCGCCGAAGGCGAGATCGGCGGCGAGCCCGCCCGGGCGCAGTTCGAGACGCAGATCGTCTACACCGGCGGACTGTCGCACGACCCCACCCCCCGGGCCGCGGCCGCCGCGGTGCGTGCCGTGCTCGAGGGCCGCGTCACCCGCAAGGGCCTCATGTCGCCCGAGGCGTGCTTCGATCCGGAACCCTTCGTGACCGGGGTTCTCCAAGAATGCGGGATCACGCTGACCAAGCAGATCACCACCACCACAAAGATCAACTGATCCATCTGGGCCGCAAGTGGATTCGCGGCCGGAAGCGGTTCGCGAATCCACTTGCGGGCAATGAGGCGCAGCACCTTCTGGGGGAAGCGGGTCCGGACGTCGTTCCTGCTGCGGGAACGTCCCGGATCCTCCAACATCCGCGTCGATGACGCGGTATTGCAGGTCATCTCAACTCTCCACCGCCATTTCGGGCACGACCACTGTGTCGTGCGCTCCGCGGTGTTCCCATCCGTTCCGGAAGGACCACAGGCATGAACTCTTTCGGCTCCACCCCAGACATCGAGACCCGCGGTCCGGCAGAGGATTCGGGCGCAGGATGGTCACCCAAGGTGATCCTGTCGCTGTTCTCGATGGCGCTGGTACTCGAACTCCTGTCGATCAGCTACCTGCTCATCTCGGTTGCGCTGCCGCAGATCTCGGCGAACTTCCACACCACCCAGAGTGCGTGGCTGTTGACGTCGTTCCTGCTGCTCGGTGCGGTGACCTCACCGCTGATCGGCCGGCTCGCGGATACCCACGGCAAACGCAAGCTGCTGTTGTGGTGCATAGGCCTGGCCGCCGTCGGCTCGCTGCTCTCGGCGTTGGCACCGTCGTTCGCCATCCTGGTGGTGGGTCGTGCACTGACCGGAATGCTCAGCCCGACAGTATTTCTCGTCTACACGCTCATCCGTGACGTGTTCCCGCCGCGAACCGTCGCGATGTCGGTCAGCGTCTCGATCAGCGGTATGGGCCTGGTGGCCATCCCGGCGCCGTTCCTGGCCGGCTGGCTCATCGACAACTTCGGCTTCCGCAGCCTGTTCTGGTTCACGCTGATCTGTCTGGTGGTGCTCGCCCCGGTGATCATGCTGACCACCGACGAGTCGCCCGTCCGGCTGAGCTCGCGCCTCGACTGGGTCGGTGCGGTGCTGCTCGGCCTGGGCCTGGCCGGCGTGCTGATGGCGGTGAGCTTCGGCCCGGATTGGGGCTGGACCGACGCGAGCACCGTCGCCTACCTCGTCGGCGGACTCGTGCTGATGGGCGCCTGGCTGGTGTCGGCGCGGCGCGTGAAGCAGCCGCTGATCGACACCCGGCTGCTGATGAACCGTCCGGTCGCGCTGACCGCACTGGCCAGTGGCCTGGTCTACGGCGCGATCGCGGTGTTCACCATCGTCCTGCCGTTCATGGCGATGTCGCCGAGCGAACTCGGCCTGGGCTACGGGTTCGGTGTCGACGCAGAGGGATTCGCCTACCTGCAGGCACCGCTGGCCGCCGCGACGGTGCTCGGTGGTGTCGTCGTCGGCCGCTTGGTCAAGCGGGTCGACCCGCGCGTGCTGATGGTCGTCGGGCTCGGGCTGATGGCCGTGGGTGCCGCGGTGACCGCGCTGTCGCACGGCAACGAGGGCATGGTCATCGTGTTCGGCGCCATCGTCGGTCTCGGCACCGGAATCGGCTACGCCAGCACGCCCAACCTGCTGCTGACGGTGGTTCCGCAGTCGCTGCAGGCGACCACCGGTGCGCTGGCGTCCGTGTCGCAGAACGTGCTGCCTGCCGTGATGCCGGTGATCGCTTTCGCCGTCCTCAACTCGCACATCGCCACCGTGCTGCAGGGGCAGGCGTTCTACTCGGACACCGGGATCTCGATCGGCTACCTGATCGCCGCCGGCACGGCCGTCGTCGGTGTGGTCGCCGCGCTGGCCCTGCCGCGCAAGACCGAGGCTTCGGCCGAGTTGCAGGAACTCGCGGCGGAGTCGGGCGGCAGCGACACCTCGACGCCGGCCGCGGCGCTCCTGCTCTGAGCCCAGGACAGCTCCACACCCGGGCGGCACCGTCGGCTCCGACGGTGCCGCCTACTCGGCTGAGTTGTGCGTGCGTGCAGGTGAATCCGCGCTCGAATCCTCGACCGCCCAGAGCCGATGAGCGTCGCCGGCGGCGAGCCGGGCCCGGTAGATGTCGATCTTGTGGGTGATGAGCGCGAGATCCTGCTGCAGCTCTGCGAGTTTCGCGGTGATCTCGTCCCGATGGTCCTCGAGCAGTGCGAGTCGCTGCTGCTCGTTGCCCCGACCGGCCGAGACCAGTTCGGCGTAACGGTGAATCGCCTTGATGGGCATGCCGGTCGCCCGCAGGCGGGTGCAGACGGTGATCCAGTCCAGGTCGACCTGCCGATAGCGCCGCCGTCCGGCGGAGTTGCGGCCGACGGAGGTGATGACCAGGCCGGCACGCTCGTAGTAGCGCAGGGTGTGCACGCTCACCCCGGTGCGGCGGGACGCCTCGGCGATGCTCACACCCTGCGCGGGGACCGGAGCGTGCGCCGCGGCCGGTGTGTTGACGGCCGACATGTTGCCGGCCGACGTGTTGACTTCGAGCACGCTCTCGATCCTAGCGTCGGTGCCATGACAACCACCTTGATCACCGGAGCCAACAAGGGCCTCGGCTTCGAAACCGCCCGCCGTCTCGTCGCCGCAGGTCACACCGTGTACATGGGCAGCCGCGACGCCGAGCGCGGGCGCCTGGCCGCCGCGCAACTGGGCGCGCAGCCCGTCCGACTCGACGTCACCGACGACCGGTCCGTGCGGGCGGCCGTCGCGACGATCGAGGCCGACGGCGGGCTGGACGTCCTGGTCAACAACGCCGGTATCGCACCCGAATGGACCGACACCGACGAGGTGATCGGCGCCGCCGACACCACCGCCGACCTGGTGGCGCAGACCTTCGAGACGAACGTGTTCGGTACGGTCCGCGTCCTGCACGCGTTTCTCCCGCTACTGCAGCGGTCCACGACCCCGGTCGTGGTCAACGTCAGCAGCGGGCTGGGCTCGATTCAGCGCGCCGCCGGCCGCGGGCACGGCTATCGGGGCGTCGCCTACCCGGCGTCGAAGACGGCCGTGAACATGCTCACGGTGCAGTACGCCACGGCGTTCCCGGGCATGCGGATCAACGCGGTCGAGCCGGGGTTCACCAAGACCGACCTCAACGGCCAGAACGGTCGTCAGACCGTCGAGCAGGGAGCCGAGGTGATCGTGCGGATGGCGCAGATCGGCGCCGACGGCCCGACCGGCGGGCTGTTCGACGTCGCCGGTCCGATCCCGTGGTGAGCGGCCGGCTCAGGACTCCGCGCCGAGCGCGCCACGCATCATCGCCCAGAGGTCTTGTCGCGCAGGGCCGGTCAACGACAGCGTCGGCACCGTGAGAAATCCGTGGAACAGGCCCTCGAAGCGGTGGTGGCGCACCGCCACCCCCGCCTCGGCGAGCCGGCGCGCGTAGTCGTCGCCCGAAGAGCACGGCGGGTCCAGCTCAGCGGTGACCACCACCGCGGACGGCAGCCCGGCGAGCGACTGGGCCTTGCTGGGCACCAGGCGGGGGTCGTCGGTGCCGTGCGGCGCGTACTGCTGCCAGTACCACTGCATGGCCTTGCTGGTGTTGTAGTGCCCGGTGCCGTACCGGCGGTAGGACTCGGTGTCGAAGTCGTCGTCGATCACCGGGTAGATCAACACCTGGGCGGCGACGGCCGGTCGGCCCTGGTCGCGGGCCGCGATGGCGACCGTGGCCGCGAGGTTACCCCCGGCGCTGTCGCCCGCCAGCGCGATCCGCGCGGGGTCTCCCCCGTACTCGGCGGCATGCTCCGCGGCCCACACCAGCGCCGCGTGCATGTCGTCGTGTGCGGCCGGGGCGGGGTGCTCCGGGGCCAGCCGGTAGTCGACGGACACGACGACCGCGCCCACACCCTGCGCCATCGAGCGGCAGAACTCGTCGTGGCTGTCGAGGTCGCAGAACACGAACCCGCCGCCGTGCGCGAACACCACGACCGGCAGCGCCCGGCCGTCCGGGGTGCCGTCGAGGTGCGGCCGGTAGACCCGCAGCGGAAGCGCTCCACCCGGTCCGGGGATCGTCAGATCGTGCACCTCCCGCATGTCCGGCTGCCGCTGAAGCGGGGCGCGTCGATCCCGCAGGAAGCTGCGGAGTTGTTGCGGCGCTTGGGCGGTCACGTCCGGGAAACTCGCGTCGAGCGTCGCCAGCATGGTGGCGACCTCCGGGTGCAATGTCATGAAAGCTCCTTCTCCGGGCGCAGATCTGGGCCAGGCTAGATCGACAGGCAACCCGCAGGAACGGTGTTTCCCTCCCAGCGGACATTCCGTTGCCCGATGCCGACGAGGAGGTGTCAGCTGGACATCGCCTGTGTATCTAATCGGCATATTGCTAGTCGGACTATGCCTATTTACAATACGTGGTGCCCCTCACATTCAAAGCTGCTGGCGATCCCGGGCAGCTCGACACCGGAGAAGCGCACATGACCACCTCCTCGACCAAGGTCACCCCCACCGCTGGACTGGACCGCGCCGCGCTGCTGCTCGACGCGTTCGATGGACCGGGACGGCTGACCTTGGCCGAGATCGTGCGTCGCACCGGGCTGCCGCGATCGTCGGCCCACCGGATGCTCGAGCGCCTGGTCCAGCTGCGCTGGCTGCGCCGCTCCGGCCGCGACTACGAGCTGGGCATGCGCCTGTTCGAACTGGGTTCTCTGGCCGTGCACCAAGATCGGATCCATCAGGCCGCGCTGCCGTTCCTGCACGAGTTGCACCGCCGGACCGGTTACGTCGTGCATCTCGCGATCCTCGAGGGCACCGATGTGGTGTACCTGGAGAAGATCTGCGGCCGGTTCGGCATGGGCCTGCCGTCGCGGGTGGGCGGCCGGCAGCCGGCGCACTGCACCAGCGTCGGCAAGGCGCTGCTCGCCTACTCGCCGCAGTCCGTGGTGGACCGGGTGCTGGCGGCGGGGCTGCAGCGCAAGACCACGTTCAGCATCGGCTCCGCGCCGCAACTGCACGCCGAGTTGGGGCACATCCGCGACCGCGGCGCCGCCTTCGACCGCGGGGAGGCGCTGACCGGGGTGAGCTGTGTGGCCGCGCCGATCGGCACCGAGAACAACGTGGTGGGCGCGATCTCGGTGTGCGGACCGTCGAACCAGATGAAGCTCGACCACCGGCTGGCCGCGCCCGTGCGGGTCGCGGCCGCCGGCGCCTGGCGCGCCCTGTCCTCGGAGGCCATGGCGCGGCCGAGCGTCGAGCACTCGGTCGCCTGAGCGCCGCGCCTGAACGCGGTCCCGGTCGGGCCCGCATCCGGTCAACGCGTCAGCGCAGGGCGGGCGCGGTCAGGCCGAGGCGCTCCGCACAAGCCGAGAGCTCGTCCTTCGCCTCGGCGAGATCGGCGGTGCCGCTGGGGGCGAGCACCACCCGGTCGGCACCGAGGGCCGCAAGCGATTCCGCGCGCTCACGGTTGATCTTGGCGACCAGGTGGCCGAGGCTCAGTCCGAGCGCCGACGGGTCGCGACCCGCCCGCTCGGCCTCCTCGCGCATCAGCGCGACCGCGCTGCGCAACTCGTCTCCGACGATGCCCAACGGCTGCAGGCCGTCGCCGAAACGCCCGGCGCGGCGCGCCGCGGCCTTCGAATGCCCGCCGATGTGGATCGGGACGCCGCCCGACTGCACGGGCTTCGGGTAGGACAGTGCGTTGGCGAACCGGAAGAACATCCCGTCGAAGGTGACGCCCTCGTCGCTGGTGTCCTCCCACAGGGCGCGCATCACCTGGATCGACTCGTCGACGCGGCGGCCGCGGGTCTCGAAGTCGGTGCCGCAGGCCTCGATCTCCTCGCGCATCCAGCCGACGCCGATGCACAGGCGCAGCCGGCCGTTCGAGAGCCGGTCGACGGTGGCGGCCCGCTTCGCGAGCGGCACCGGATGGTGGTTCGGCAGCACCAGCACCCCGGTCGCCAGGCCGAGGGTGGTGGTCTGCCCCGCCAGGTAGGCCAGCAGATCGAGTGGGTCCGGGATCGGGCACGTGTCGGCCAGCCCCATCTTCCCGGACACGTCATACGGATACGTGCTCGCATAGCGGCTGACCACCACCGCGTGCTCGACCACGACGATCGACTCGAAGCCGCACGCCTCCGCATGCCGCGCGTACTCGCCGATCCACTGCGGGTCCGAGGTCTTGCCGGTTTCGGCCGGCGTCATCACTGCGAAATCCATGCCCCGACGCTATCGACGCCCACCGAGGTGCGCACGGCGGCCGATCAACTCGGTCGCCTCGGTATCCGGGCGATCGGCTTCCACATCGGCCGGCCGCAGCGGTGATCGTCAGGCGTCGTCGCTCGGCAGCTCCCGCCGGGCTGCCTCTTCGTACTCGGCGGCGTCGTACCGCTTGGCGATCCCGCGCAGCGACCCGGGCCTGCGAACCGGCGGCTGACCCGGTTCGGAACCGCTCTGCTGAACCTTCTCGAACGTCGCGTCGATCTCGTCGAGCAACTCGGTCGCCAGTTCCCGCTCGGCGGCGTAATAGCGCTCGGCCCAGCGCAACGCGAGGTTCTGGAATGCCCATTCCGGGTCCTTGCTGGTATCCCGGACGTCGATGGCGGCCTGGCGGCTCATGCCGTCGACGTAGGAGATGTGTTCGCGCAGCACGTGTTTGAGCTGTTCGGGCTCGCTGAGGAATCCGAACATCAACCGCAGCATCGTCGGGTGCTTGAGGACGGGCAGGTCGACCGGTGCCTCCACCGACCACTCGCGCAGCACGTCGAGTCCGGCAGGAGTGATCCGGTAGACCCGCTTGGGCTTGACCCGGTCCTCGTCCTCGACGATCGTCCGGGACGAGACGTATCCCGCCTTCTCGAGCTTCTTCAGCTCCGAGTAGACCTGGCTGAACGACGGGCTCCAAAAGACGAACCGGACGCTGTAGTCGGCCCACTTCTTCAGGTCGTAACCGGAGAGCTCGTCACCCCAGGCCAGCAGGCCGAGCAACGCCCAGCTGGTCTGGCGCAGACCTGCGAAGCCGGAGGTCTGGGCGGGCTGGGGTGCAGACACCCACGGATCTTATCAAGTTTGGTCAGGTGTCCAGGTTTTCTCGCGTAGTGTGCTGAGGCCGCTGGGTGGGACGGTCGCTTTCGTCCGAACAGGGGTGCAGGCCACGCTGAGGTGACCTGTACGCGAGCCCGAGGGAGCCGTGATGATCAAGACCGATGCCGCCGACCCGTTGGCGCTCGACCCCGCCGAACTGCGCTCGGTGCTCGGCCACTTCTGCACCGGAGTCACGGTGATCACCGCGCACGACGGCGATCAGCCGCACGGGTTCGCCTGCCAGTCGTTCGTGTCGCTGTCGCTGGACCCGCCGTACGTCTCGTTCTGCCCCGCGCGGACCTCGACGAGCTGGCCGCGCCTGCGCGACGCCGGTGACCTGTGCATCAACGTGCTCGCCCACGACCAGGGCGAGCTCTGCCGCGGCTTCTCGGTCAGCGGCGCCGACAAGTTCGCCGGGGTCGACTGGGCGCCCGGCGCCAACGGGGCGCCGGCGGTGAACGGTGTGATCGCGCGCGTCGAAGCCACCGTCGAGCACGAGCACGACGCCGGCGACCACACCATCGTGATCGCCCGGGTGACCCGTCTCGAGGCCCTGCGCGACGAGCGTCCGCTGCTGTTCTACAAGGGGAAGTTCGGCAGCTTCGCCGACTGAAACCGTCGGCTCTCCCGCTCGTCGGGAGAGCCGATTTCGGGTCGGGCGACCCGTGCCTAGCGTCGACGGTGATACGTGAGCGGTGCCACATCGGGCGCCGCCGGGACTCCGGCTCGACCCCGTAGGAGATCGCCATGGCCACCACCGACGACGTCACCAAGGCAGTGCGCAAGTACCTCGAGGAGGTGGCCACCGGCACCGGGCGCAGCATCGCTGCGCTGTACGCGGCCGACGCCACCGTCGAGGATCCGGTCGGCAGCGAACCCAACCGGGGCCGCGCGGCGATCGAGAAGTTCTACTCGGCCATCGAGCAGACCGAGCGCAGCACCGACCTGCTGGCGATCCGGGTGGCCGGCAACAGCGCGGCCTTCCACTTCCGTGTGGTCACCAAGGTCGGCGGACAGACCATGACCATCGAGCCGATCGACGTGATGACGTTCGGCGACGACGCGTCGATCACCAGCATGCGCGCCTTCTGGTCGCCGGACGATCTGGTGGTGTCCTGACATGACAGATGAACTGGTGCACAGCGACTTTCGAGTGAACGCGGTTCACATCGACCCCACCCAGAAGTGACCCCAGAGGAGTCTGTCATGACCGGCAAGCAACAGGATTGGGACACCGAGGTCGACTTCCTCGTGGTCGGCAGCGGCGCAGGCGGGTTCAGTGCCGCGCTGGCCGCAGCGGACGGTGGCCTCGACACCCTCGTCATCGAGAAGGCGAACGTCTACGGCGGCTCGACCGCGCTGTCCGGCGGCGGGGTGTGGGTGCCGAACAACCCGACGCTGCTGCGCGAAGGGCGCGGCGACACCCGCGAGGACGTGCGCGCGTACCTCGACGCGGTCGTCGGTGACCGGGTACCGTCGAAGAACATCGACGCGTTCATCGACGAGGGCCCGAAGATGCTCAAGTTCCTCGAGGACTGCGGTCCGCACCTGCGATTCCAGTGGTGCACCGGGTATTCGGACTACCACCCGGAGGCGCCGGGCGGTCGCCCCAACGGCCGCTCGATCGAGCCACTGCCGGTCGACCTGCGCAAGCTCGGCGCGGACGAGGAGTCGCTGCGGTCGGCCGCGCTCGCTACCCCGCCGGGGCTGTACATCACGTCCAAGGACTTCGTCCAGCTCAACATGGTCATGCGCACGTGGAAGGCCCGGCGCGCGGCGCTCAAGACCGGGTTCAACGCGGTCAAGGCGATCCTGCTGCGGCGGCACATGGAGACGTTGGGCCGCGCGCTGATCGCGCGACTGCGCCTCGCGCTCAACGACGCCGGCGTCCCGGTGTGGCTGAGCACCCCGATGCAGTCGCTGATCAACGACGACTCCGGCGCGGTGCTCGGCGTGGTCGCGGAGCGCAACGGCAAGTCGACGCGCATCCGCGCCCGCAAGGGTGTGCTGCTGGCGACCGGCGGCTTCGAGCACAACCAGGACATGCGCAAGCAGTACCTGCCCGAAGGTGGCCGCGACGACTACAGCGCGGCTTCGACCGACAACACCGGAGACGGCATCATCGCCGGTGAAAAGGTCGGCGCAGCAGTCGATCTCATGGACGACGCCTGGTGGATGCCGTCCTTCCAGTTGCCGGGCGGTCAGGCGGTCGTCATGGTGGCCGAGCGGTCCATCCCGCAGGCGATCATCGTCGACCAGCAGGGCAAGCGGTTCACCAACGAGGCCGCCCCGTACGTGACGTTCGTGCACGACCAGCTGGCCGGCGGCCACGAGCCGACCTGGTTCATCTTCGACGAGCGGGCCAAGAAGCGGTACCCGGTCGGCGGGGTCATGCCGGGCATGAAGTTCCCGCAGGCCTGGTTCGACTCCGGACTGCTGGTCACCGCACCGACCGTCGCGGAGTTGGCCGACAAGATCGGCGTTCCGGCAGGTGCGCTCGGCGAGACCGTCGACCGCTTCAACGGGTTCGCCCGCAATGGCCGTGACGAGGACTTCCACCGCGGCGTGAGCGCGTACGACAACTACTACGGCGACCCGAGTCTGCCGCAGCCGGTGCTGGACGTACTCGATCACGGACCGTTCTATGCGCTGCGCATGCGCGCCGGCGACCTGGGCACCAAGGGCGGGCTGGTCTACGACGAGCACGCACGGGTGCTACGCGGTGACGGCACTGTCATCGACGGTCTCTACGCCGTCGGCAACACCTCGGCCGCAGTCATGGGCAACGACTACGCAGGCGCCGGCGCGACCATCGGGCCGGCAATGGTGTTCGGATACATCGGCGCGCGCCACGCCGCCGCGAAATAGGAGGCGATCATGCAGGAAGTGAGCTGCGCGAGCTGCGGCAACCGCGTTCTGGTCGAGAAGTACAGCCCCGTGCACACCAGTGTGCAGTGGCTCGACGACGCCGAGCGGGTGTGCCCGGAGTTCGCCGCGCGGGCCGCGCAAGGTGAACACAGCAAGTGGATTCCCACCTGCCCGAAGCTGCGCGCCTCCATCGAGGCCGCGGTCGAGCGCGGCGAGGTCGCCACCGACTCGCCGCGCAGCTACCCGGTCCCGGGGGTACTCGGGTGAGTCGGACGAGGAGTGTCGATGAGTGAGCTGTCCGGCAAGGTCGTCCTGGTCAGCGGCGGAGCACGCGGGCTCGGGGCCGCGTTCGGCCGTCGGATCGTCGACGGCGGTGGCCAGGTCGTACTGGCCGACGTGCTGGACGCCGAGGGTGCGGCGACCGCCGCCGAGCTCGGTCCGTCGGCGCGATACGTCCACCTGGACGTCACCGACGCCGAGCAGTGGCGCGCCGCGGTCGACACGGCGGTCGCCGAGTTCGGCCACCTCGACGGACTGGTGAACAACGCGGGCGTGTCGACCGGCCAGTACCTCGAGCACGAACCGCTCGAGCACTTCAAAAAGGTGCTCGACATCAACTTGGTCGGCGTGTTCAACGGTATCCAGGCGGTGATCGCGCCGATGCGGTCGGCCGGGGCCGGCTCGATCGTGAACATCTCGTCCGCGGCGGGGCTCATGGGTCTCGCGCTCACCGCGGGATATGGCGCCTCCAAGTGGGGTGTGCGCGGGTTGAGCAAGATCGCCGCGGTGGAGCTGGGTACCGACCGGATTCGCGTCAACTCGGTGCACCCGGGGATGACGTACACGCCGATGACGGCCGAGGTCGGTATCCAGAAGGGTGAGGGCAATTACCCGAACACCCCGATGGGCAGGGTCGGTGAAGCGGAGGAGATCGCCGGCGCGGTCACCTACCTGTTGTCAGATGCGGCCGCGTACGTGACCGGCGCCGAGATCGCCGTCGACGGCGGCTGGACTGCCGGACCGACTGTCAAATATGTGATGGGGCAGTAGCGGTTTCGCGCCTGCGGACCGCTCGATCGAGTGGCAGGTGAAGGGCTGGTCGAAAGATGAATCGATTCGAGGGCAAACGGGTCCTGGTGACCGGTGCGGCGTCCGGCATCGGCCAGGCGACGGCGCTGCGGTTGCTCGAGGAGGGGGGCACGGTCGTCGCCGTCGACGTGGCGGCCGAGGGACTCGAACGCACCCGCACCCGGGCGAAGGAGGCCGGCATAGACGGTGCGCTCACAACGGCCGAGATCGACATCGGCGACGAGCGCTCGGTCGTCGACGGCGTCGCGCGGGCGGTCGGCGTGCTCGGTGGGCTGGACGTGCTGGTGAATGCGGCGGGAATCCTGCGCGCCTCGCACACGCACCAGACCTCGCTGGCGGCCTGGAACCAGATCGTCACGATCAATCTCACCGGAACCTTCCTGATGGTCCGCGAGAGCCTGCCCGCCCTGCTCGAGGGTGAGCGGCCGGTCATCGTCAACTTCAGTTCGACCTCGACGACGTTCGGACATCCGTACATGGCGGCCTATGCCGCCACCAAGGGCGGCATCCAGTCGTTCACGCACACGCTCGCGATCGAGTACGGCAAGCAGGGCCTGCGCGCGGTGTGCGTGTCCCCCGGCAGCATCAAGTCCGGGATCACCGACGCCACCGCGGGATACCTTCCGGCGGATGCGGATTGGTCGCTGTTCGCCAAGATGTCGCCGATCCTGCCGACCACACTGGAATCTGGTGGCGCCGGCATGGGCGGCCCGGAGAAGGTGGCGTCGGCCGTCGCGATGCTGGCCTCCGACGACGGCGCCTTCATCACCGGAACGGAGATCCGCATCGACGGCGGTACGCACGCCTGACACAGCCCCGCCGTCTCGAAAGCGCGGCGCGCACCCACGGGCGCGCGCCGCGCTTTGCTGTGTGTGACCTGCGGTTTTGTGTGAACTCCGGTTGCAAAATTACGGTTTATCGTTCGCACGGCAAACCTTCAAATTCCGTCCCGATGAGCGGGATCCACGGTGGAGTGGGACGGACGTGCAGAGTGTGATTCGGATTACACCGGCGGGTTGCTCCTGTCGCCGCGTGACACATCCACTGCGCCCGACCGGCACGTGTGGGCGTCAGCCTCACAGAACCGCGTGGCTCGCTCGAAAGGACCGCTCCCCCATGGCAACACACATGCCAGTACCGCCCACAGCGGCGGGACCCGGCGACAAATCCGGCGGGTGGACTCCGCGGCTGGTGCTGTCGCTGGTCTCGATCATCCTGATCCTCGAGTTGCTCACCGTGAGCTACCTGATGGTCTCTACCGCGCTGCCGTCGATCAGCCAGCACTACAAGACCACGCAGGGCGCCTGGCTGCTCACCGCGATGCTCCTGGTCGGGGCGGTGTCCGCGCCCCTGCTGGGCAAGCTTGCCGACATGTACGGCAAGCGCAAGATGCTGCTGACCTGCCTGAGCCTGGCGACGATCGGCTCGCTGCTCTCCGCCATCGCACCCAGCTTCGCCGTGATGGTGACCGGCCGTGCCCTCGGCGGATTCCTGGTCCCGACGCTGTTCCTGTCCTACTCGCTGATCCGCGACGTGTTCCCCGCGTCCAAGGTCGCGTTCTCGGTGTCCATCGCCACCAGCGGCATGGGTCTGATCTCGATCGCCGCGCCGTTCCTTACCGGTTGGCTGCTCGACAACTGGGGCTTCCGCTCCATCTTCTGGTTCATGGTCATCGTCGTGGCTGTGCTCGGTCCGATCATCGCGATCACCACCGAGGAGTCGCCGGTACGGCTGCGATCGCGGGTCGACCTGATCGGTGCGGTCCTGCTCGGCGCCGGCCTGGCCGGAGTGCTCGTCGGCGTCAGCAACGGGCCCTCCTGGGGTTGGACCTCCAGCGGCACGCTCCTGTACCTGATCGGCGGCGCGGTGCTGCTGGTCGCCTGGGTGATCAGCGCGACGCTCGTCCGTGAGCCGCTGGTGGACCTGCGTCTGCTGCGCCACCGTTCCATCGGCCTGACCACCATCGCCGCCGGCGCCACCTACGGCTGCAGCGCGGTGTACACGATGCTGCTGCCGATGATGGCGATGACGCCGGCCATGCTGGGCCTGCACTACGGATTCGGTGTCAACGCGGAGCAGTTCGCGCTGTACTCGGCGCCCATCGGCGCCTTCACGATGATCGGTGGCGTGCTGGTCGGCCTGACCGCCAAGCAGATCCCGCCGCGGCTGATGATCGTGGCCGGCAACATCATCATGGCCATCGGGTTCACGCTGACCGCGTTCTCGCACACCAGCAAGCCGCTGGTGATCTTGTTCGCCGGCATCTTCGGCTTCGGCATGGGTCTGTGCTACGCCGCCGTGCCGAACATCATCATCGCGTCGGTGGCGCCGCAGTACCAGGCCACCACCGCAGGTGTGGTCGCGGCGTCACAGTCGGTCGTTCCGGGCATCCTGCCGGTGATCGTCTTCGCGATCCTCAACTCCAACATCGCGATGGTGGTGCAGGGCAACGCGTTCTACACCGATCACGCGATGACGCTCGGGTTCCTGCTGGGCGCGGTCGTCGCAGTCGTGGGCTTCCTCGCCGCGGTCGCCCTGCCGCGCAGGATCACGCAGTTCTCGCTCGACACAGAACCGGCCGTCGATCCGGCGTACGCCGGGGTGCCGGCGTAGGCGCTCACGCGAAAGTGCCCGCGGGACCTCGACCGAGGTCCCGCGGGTTCGCCGTCTCGGTGCGCGGTTGTCATCCCGGCGATCGGGACGTTCTCCTGACCGTGATGGGTGCGGTGCGCTCTCATGGATCCATGACGACGAACTCGGTTTTCGCTCCAGGTCCGTTGCTTTCCGGCCGCCGCGCGGTCGTCACCGGTGGTGGCGGCGGAATCGGCGCGGCGATCTCCCGGGCCTTCGCCTCGCACGGGGCGGACGTGCTCGCGGTCGACGTCGAGGTGGGAGATCCGCTCGAATTCGACACCGCTGCAGGAGGGTCGATCGCGCTGTTCGAGTGCGACGTCCGCGATTCCGAGGTGCTCGAGCCGCTGCTCGACCACCAACCGGACATCCTGGTCAACAACGTCGGCCACTTCGTCCGGGCACCGAAGCCGTTCGCGGAGAACGACCACGGACTGTGGGACGAGTTGCACGACATCAACTTCGGGCACGTGCTGCGGCTGACGCATGCCGTGCTCCCCGGGATGGCCGAGCGCGGCGGGGGCTCGGTCATCAACCTCACGACCGTCGAGGCGCACCGCGCGATCCCCGGCCACACCGTGTATTCGGCATACAAGACGGCGTTGATGCAGTTCACCAGGTCGCTGTCCGCGGAGGTCGGCCCGTCGGGGATCCGGGTCAACGCCATCGCACCGGACCTGATCGAGTCGCTGCAGGTTCCGTACGCGCAACTCGTGCCCGAGGAAGACGAGCCGATGTGGCCGCGGTGGTCGCCGCTCGGTGGTCCGGGCAGGCCTGAGGACGTCGCCGGCGCGGCGCTGTTCCTCGCGTCGGACCTGTCGCGGTTCGTCACCGGCGGAACCCTTCACGTCGACGGCGGGACACACGGCTCGGGCGGCTGGGTGCCCCGCGAATCCGGTGGCTGGACCAACCGGCCCCGCCATCCATGAGGACCCGCTGAGCGGGAAAGGTGACTTGCCGCAACGATACTGATCATCGACGCTCCTCTCACGGCACAGGCTTTGTGCCGCAGCGACCGTCCAGAGGAGAGGTACCGATGTTCGTGCTCCCCACCGTCCTGGCTCGACGAAAACGAACCGCAGCGGCACTGCTGGTGACCGGCGGCATTCTCGCGGCCGGCGCCCTCGGCCCTGTCGCCGCCGCAGATCCTGTGCAGCTCCCCTCGCTCGGCTCTGCCGGGCTGAGCATTCCGGGGCTCGGGAGCTTGATGCCGCAGCCGGCCGCGACCCCGCGGCTGGCGTCGGTGGCGAACTTCCGTGACGTCGCCGGAACCGACGGCGGATACGTCACCACCACCGGGCGGCACCTGCAGCGCGGGGTGTTCTACCGATCGAATGCCCTGACTCCGGACGCCGCTGACCTGAAAACCCTTGAGGGTCTGCATTTGAGGGCGATCTACGACGTGCGGACCGACCAAGAGGTCGCGCAGGCGCCCGATGCGACCCTGCCCGGCGTGAAGTACGTGCACATCCCGATCCTCGCGGGGGACCTGTATGCCGCGGCCATGGCGGTGCGCACGCCGGAAGAGGCCATGAAGTTCATGCAGGACATGAACCGCAGCTTCGTGACCGACGCGGCGAACCGCGCCGGCTTCGAGCAGTTGCTCACCGACCTCGCGAACACCCCTGGGCCGCAGGTGTTCCACTGTACCTCCGGCAAGGACCGGACCGGTTGGGCGTCGATGCTGCTGCAGTCCGTCGCGGGTGTCCCCGAAGCGACGATCATGAAGGACTATCTGGCCACCAACGACTACCTGGCGGCCCAGAATGCGAAGACCTACCAGTCGCTGGTGGCGAGCAAGGGACAGGCCGCCGCGGATGCCCTCAAGCCGATGCTCGGCGTCGACGCGAGCTTCCTGCAGGCCGGGCTCGACCAGATCAAGACGAGCTACGGCACGGTGGACAACTACCTCACCGCCGGCCTGGGACTCGACCAGAGCACCCTCGCGAAGCTGAGGGCGAAGTTGGTGCGCTGACCCGGCGCGCCGTTCGGGGCACGTCACGCCGCGCGACCAAAGTTCCGAGAATGTACAAACTTGGAACTTTGGTCGGTGCGCGAGACCTCATCCCGGACTGCCGGTCCGCGACTGCGCCGAGAATCCCTCCGCGAACTCACCCCCTGCCGTCGCGCCGGTACCGGGTGACTGCCCGCAAGCGCTTGTGGCGCACCGTAAACTTCTGTCATCGGGCGTTTGTCGGATCGAGGGCGAGGAGTGATCTGGTGATTCCCGACCCCTATGGCGATGACGTGCTCATCTGGCGCCTACCGGTCGGCGAGCAGCGTCGGCCGATCGACGGCCAGTCCATCGTTGACGCTCCGGAATCCTGGGTACGGGCGCTCGGCGACGTCGCACGTGACCTGCACTGCCTGCGGTACGGCCGCGACATGACCGTCGACGATCTGGAGTGGGTGCTGGAGGTCAACGCCGACTACTACGTCAGCATCGGCTGGGACACGCGCGAGGGACTGGGTGGATGGCGGATCGGCCGTGGACTGGCCGTGGACGCGACCTACGGAGAGGCGGGCGTCTGGGTGGCCGACACCGTGCAGACCCAACTGGCGGGCTCTGAGTTCGTCCAGTGGCCCTCGCGCGGATGGAGATTGCTGACGCCCTCGGTGCGCGATGCGGCGCCGGTGTGGGTCGACCCGGACACCGGCGCCGTCATCGCACCGCTCGGGCAACTGTGTGATCGCGAGACGCCCGAGTGGTAGCGGTCGGCTACGTCCGGGACGCGCGCACCGCGGCGACGATCTCGTCGAGAGCGCGCTCGACGTCGCCGCGCGGGTATCCGAGCAACTCGGTGTCGGCCGGGTCCGGTTCGTAGGAGAGCACGTGCCCGCGGCCGGGGACGATCGCCGAGTCCGGCATGAACGGGTGCTCCTCGTCGCGCTCCTCCAGCCGGATGCTGCTGCCCGCAGCGTCGAACACAGCCTGGAAGTATTCGCGGAACGTCAGATTCGCGTCGCCGACGAGGTACCGCTTGCCCGACTCGGCGTGCTGCAACGCCCCGCCGACCGCGGCCGCCAGTGAGCGCACCGACAGGTAGTTGGTGCCGCCGGCGGGAGCGAAGTTCGGGACGTCCGGGAGCGCGCCGTCGGCCCAGTCGACGATCTTCGCGTAGCGCCGGGTCGACGCCCCGGGGATGACACCCAGGATCGACGGCGGGTTCAGCGTCGAGACGTTGAAGTCGGCGTCGGCGAGTGCCCGCGCGCCCTCGTCGGCGCGGCTGCGGGCCCGCACATACGGGTCGCGCTCGACGAGTTCCGGCATGACCTGGTGGTAGTAGCTGCCGATCTGGACGACGCGCCCGACTCCGGCCCGCTTGGCCAGGGCGACGAACCGCGGCACACCGCCCGTCTGGGTGCGCTCCCAGAACTCGTCCTCGTCGGCGTCCTTCGGCTTGTGCCGGATGTCGAGTCCCGCGGCGAACACGATTGCCTCGAACTGGCCCAGATCGGTTTCGGTGAAGGTGCCGGCCGTGTAGTCGCCGAGGAGAACAGGGAAGCCCGCCACCGGCGAATCTTCGGCGACCGGCGTGCGGGCGGCGACGGTGACGTGGTGGCCTTCGTCGCGAAGGTGCAGGGCGGTGTGGCTGCCGATCATCCCGGTGCCACCGACGATCAGTGTCTTCATGGGCGTCCTTCGTTGGCGGTCTGTGGCCGAGCGGACGGTGTGAGCCCGGCCTCGGCCCGACGCTATCGGTGCGGCGCGGTGATCCGCACGGCCGTTCCCGCCGAGCGGACCAACCCCCGAAACGCACATCGCCCGCGCGGATCGGGGATCTGCACGGGCGATGTGAAAAGGGAGTGGCTACTGCTCGGCGCCGATGATCGCGGCGTCCTCGGGGACGGTGTGCGGGTCGGCCGGTTCCTTCGCCTCGCGCAGGGCGAGCGCTCCGGCGGCGACCACGCAGCATCCGACCGCGACCCAGAACGGTGCCGCCATGTCGCCGAACCAGGTGGCGATGTGGCCCACCAGGATCGCCGAGGCGGCGCCGCCGAGCCAGCGCAGGAAGTTGTAGCCGGCGCTGGAGACCGCGCGCGGTGCGGTACCGGAACTCATTGCGGCGCCGGTGAACAGCGTGTTCAGCACGCCGGAGACGAGGCCGGAGAGGATCACCGCGACGACGACGGTGGTGGTGTTGCCGAGCGCGAGCACCGCCATGAGTGCCGCATAGACGAGCACCGCGAGGATGGCGCCTCCGCGTTCACCCAGCCGGGCGGCGACCTTGGGTGCGATGACCACGCCCGAGACCGCGGTGCACAGTCCCCAGCCGAAGAACACGAAGCCGGTGAAGTACGCGCCCTTGCCGAGCACGAACGGCGCCCAGGCGATGACGGTGAAGAACGCGGCCGTGTAGAACGCCGAGCCGATCGAGGTGACCAGCAGGTTCCGGTTGCGCAGGGCGAGCAGCGGATCGATCAGCCGCACCTGCTGCCGGTGGGACCGGTCGGGGTCCTTGGTGAGCATGGTGACGCACAGGATCGCGCCGATCGCCATGAGCACCGCGGTGCCGGCGAACGGGCCGCGCCAGGAGACGTTGCCGAGTACGGCGCCGACCAGCGGGCCGACGGCCAGACCGAGACCGAGGGCGGCCTCGTAGAGCAGGATCGCGCCCTTCTGGCCGCCGGTGGCGGCGCCGACGATCACCGACAGCGCGGTCGCGATGAAGAACGCGTTGCCCAGGCCCCAGAGGGCACGCAGCCACACCAGTGCGCCGATGCTGTTGGCCAGGGCGCACAGTCCCGCCGCGATGACGATCAGCAGCAGGCCGGTCACGACGGTTCGTTTGGGACCGAAGCGGTACGACATGACGCCGGTGAAGAGCATCGCCACCACCTGCACGCCCAGGTAGGACGCGAACAGCAGCGTGGTCTGCGACGGTGTGGCGTGCAGCGCCTCGGTGATGGTGTTGAGGATGGGGTCGACCAGCCCGATGCCCATGAACGCGATGACCGCCGCAAATGCGGTGACCCACACGGTTTTCGGCTGACCGCGCAAAGCGTCGGTGAGCTTGGGGTGCGCGGCGTGCTCGTCGTGCACCAGCGTCGCGGTGCTACTCATGTGTCTTCTTTCTCAACTGGTTTTCCGGTTATCGGCGGGCGAGTTCGTCGTCCGTGGTGTTCGGCACCCTCGGCTCGTGCCCGGGGTCGAGTTCGAGCAGTCGGGACAGCGCCGGAAGGGCCGCCGCGAGATGGGCGCGCTCCTGCGCGGACAACTCGCCCAGCAGTGCGGCCAGGTAGTCGTTTCGCTCGGCGACGAGCTCGGCGATCTGCCTGCGTCCGTCTTCGGTGATCCCGACCAGCACGGCGCGCCGGTCGGCCGGGTCGGGGTTGCGCTCGGCCAGCCCCATCCGCTCGAGCCGGGTGACCATACTGGTCACCGTCGGCATCCGCACCCGCTCGTGCTGGGCCAGCTCGCCCATGCGGATCGGTCCACGATCCATCAGCGTGGTGAGCACCGAGGTCTGTGCGGCGGTGAGGTCCCAACCCGGGCTGCGTCGTCGCACCATGTGGTTGACGCGGACCAGGAGGGGGCGCAGGCCTTCCGCGAGGTTGGCGGGGTCATCCGACTGCATAGTATAGAAGTCTAACTATTAGTCACGCTAAATACAAGCTCTGCCAGCCGGCTCCCAGAATTCGGACACTATTCTGGCCGCGCCGCGCGACAGGCCGCGCGGCGACGCCGATCCGGACAGGACGAATCGATGACGACGACCGCCGATTCAGCTGACGAAACGCAGGGGGCCGAGGGAACCCGGCCGGTGCCCGGGCGCAGTCCGGGCCGGGGTGCCCGCATCGCCCGTATGTGCCTGCGTTCGGTCGCCACCCTCGCCGCGGTCGACGGCCTCGTGCAGGCCGCGCTCGCGGGAAAGTTCATCTCGGGCAACTACGACGCCCTGGACCTGCACGGCACCAACTCCAACATCCTCACCGCACTGACCATCGCGGTCCTGCTGGTGTCACTCGAGGACCGGCGGCTCGCGCGCGGACGGTGGTGGCCGGTCATCGGGGGCGTTGCGCTGGTCGTCGCGGTGGGTGCGCAGTCGTCGATCGGCTGGGCGGACGTGCTGCTGGAGTTGCACGTGCCGCTGGGGGTCACGGTCGTCGCGGGCCTGATCATGATGGCCGTGTGGTCCTGGCGGGCGCCGCTGGTCGCCGCCCAGAAGCGCCCCGTCGAGACGCATCCCGTCCAGCAGCCCGACGCGCCGGACGCGTCGCGGTGACCGTCTCGCGGCGCCGGTTCCTGGGCTGGTCGGCGGCCGGTATCGGCGGGGCCGCGCTGCTCGGTGCCGGCATCGACTGGCAGCTGTCCGGTCCGCGCACCCTCGGCAAGACCCTGACCAGCCAGGCCCGCCTGCCCGAGCCGTTCACGCTGCCCGGCACGGTGCCCGCTGTCCTCGCGCCCTACCGCAGCGATCAGACCGCCGACTACCACCAGGTCACCCAACGGCGCGCGACCGCGACGATCCTGCCCGGCTACCGCACCGACATCTGGGGATACAACGGACAGTTCCCCGGACCCACCCTGGCCGCCCGGCACGGCAGGACCGCGGTGGTCACGCATCGCAACGAACTCGATGTGCCGACCGTGGTGCACGTGCACGGCGGCCACACCCCCGCCGACTCCGACGGCTACCCGACCGACTATCTGTTGCCGGTGGCGGGGACGACGGCGATGCTCGCCCGCGACCCGCAAGCCGTCATCGCCCGCGGGCAGCGCGACCACACCTATCCGAACGACCAACTCGCCGCCACCCTCTGGTACCACGACCACCGCATGGACTTCACCGGCTCCTCGGTGTGGCAGGGGCTGGCCGGTTTCCATCTGATCACCGACGAGCCCGAACAGGCGCTGCCGCTGCCGCGCGGCGACCGGGACCTGCCGCTGATGCTGTGCGACCGCGCCTTCGACGCCCGCGGCCGGCTCGCCTACCCCGCCCAGGACCCGACATTCCTGCACACCCCCGGGGTCACCGGCGACTACATGCAGGGCGTGCAGGGCGACGTGATTCTCGTCAACGGCGTGCCATGGCCGCGCTACGACGTCGCCGCCGCTCGGCACCGGCTGCGCTGGCTCAACGCCTCGAACGCCCGCGTCTACCGGCTGCGCTTGGACACCCCGCACCGCCAGGCGCCTGGATTCGTGCAGATCGGCTCGGACGGCGGGCTGCTCGACAAGCCGCAACACCTCGATGCGATCGACATGGCCCCGTCCGAACGCTTCGACACGGTCGTCGACCTGACCGGCTACCGGCCCGGCGAGCAGGTCACCATCGTCAACGACCTCGGCGACGGCACCACCGTCCCCGTCCTGCGCCTGCGGGTGACCCACACCGTCGACGACACCAGTGCGGTCCCTGACCGGCTGGTCGACCTCGAACGGCTCGACCCCGCCCACGCGGTGCGCACCCGAGAGATGAACTTCCGGATGGGCAAGATGACCGCGATGGACGGCAGCACCCAGGACAAGGGCTGGCTGATCAACGGCAAGCCGTTCGATCCGCAACGCGCCGACGCGACCGCCCGGCTCGGCGACCTCGAGATCTGGCGGATCACCAGCGACTTCAACCATCCCGTGCACGTGCACCTGAACCAGTTCCAGGTGCTCTCCCGCAACGGCCGCGACCCCAGACCGACCGACCGCGGCTGGAAGGACACCATCAACCTCGACGCCGGGCAGGCCGCCGAGATCGCCGTCCGCTTCACCGACTACACCGGACGGTTCCTGCTGCACTGCCACAACCTCGAACACGAGGACATGGCCATGATGGCCAACCTCACGACGACCCTGTGAGCCTGCAGGCCCCGAACCGGCGCGCGCCGAATCTCACAGAGCCTTAACTCTTCCCCAACAACCCCTCAACTTCGCCCTTCTACCGTTTTGGTCATCGGGTTCTTCATCACCGAGAAGTGATTGCAGAACAACGGGTTCCAGCCGGAGGAGGAGTCATGACCAGCTTGCGGACGATGGGTGTCGACGGAAAGTTCACCACACCGGCCCTGCACGGATGCTCCGCCGAGGACATGGCGGCCGCGCTCGCGACCGATCTCGCCGCCGGCGAGGTGCTCGTCACCGACCCCACACGCGGATGGATCGCCTCGGTGTTGCCCGGCGAGGGCCCCGGCGGCGTCGACGACGTGCTGATCTTCTCGCTGGACCCGGCCGACGAGTGGACGCCGGAGTACCAGCGGTGGGCCGAGGCCGTGGAGTCCGAATTCGTGGTTGATCCGGTCGCCGCCTGATGCGGGCGGGCAAGATGGGTGCGTGGCTGCGGATGCGAAGGTTCTTGTGGTGGACGACGACACCGACGTGTTGACCGCGCTGCAACGCGGCCTGGAACTGTCGGACTTCACGGTGTTCACGGCGACCGACGGCGGGGCCGCGTTGCGCGCGGTCGACGAGCACGACCCCGACGTGATGGTCCTGGACCTCAACCTGCCGGTCCTCGACGGCGTCGGGGTGGTCACCGCGCTGCGGGCGATGCACAACGACGTGCCGGTGTGCGTGCTCAGCGCGCGCAGCGCCGTCGACGACCGCATCACCGGGCTCGAAGCGGGTGCCGACGACTACCTGGTCAAGCCGTTCGAATTCGGTGAACTGGTCGCCCGGCTGCGCGCGCTGCTGCGACGGCGTCCGGAACCGGCGGTGCAGGCAGACGGCGACGCCGTGCGGATCGGACCGGTGCTGATCGACCTGCCCGGACGTCGGGTCGAGGTCGCCGGTACCGAGGTGCACCTGACCAAACGCGAGTTCGAGTTGCTGGCCGAACTCGCCGAGAACGCCGGCATCGTGCTCAGCCGCGAACAGCTGCTGCGGTCGGTGTGGGGTTACGACTTCGAGGCCGAGACGAACGTGGTCGACGTGTTCGTCAGCTATCTGCGCCGCAAACTCGAGATCGAGGGGGCGCCGCGGGTGCTGCACACCGTGCGCGGCGTCGGCTTCGTGCTGCGGGAACGATGAGCGCGCTCGCCGGCCGGTCGGTGTCGCTGCGCCTGCGGGTGACGGCGGCCGCCGCGCTCGGCACCGCGCTGGTGGTGCTGGTGCTCGGCGCCGTGGTGTGGGTGGCGATCGGCCGGCAGGCGCACTCGGAAATGGACGGCAAACTCGACTCGGTCGCGCAGGTGGCGGCCGGGAACCTGACCAGCCTGCGCGTGCTCGAACCGAAGCCGGTGGTCGCGCCCGGCTATGTGGGCACGCTGCGCGCCGGTCCGGTGGTGCTGTCGGCGACCCCCGTCGAGCTTCCGGTCCTGCAACCCGGCTGGGCTGACGTCACCGTGGACGGCGTGCAGTACCGGGTGCGGACGGTGTCGGTACTCGCTGGACTCGGCGCGACCATCTCGGTGGGCGCTCCGACCGCTCCGCTCGACGCGAGCATCGCCGGACAGCACCGGTGGACCATCGGCATCGGGCTCGGCGCGGTCGCGGTCGCCGCGGGACTGGGGTGGCTGTTCGCCGGCGTCGCGATCGGACCGCTGCGCAAGCTCACCGACCAGACCCGGCGCCTCGGCGTCGACCCGCAGGCGCCGCCGCCGCAGGTGACCGGCGCGCACGAGGCCGAGGAACTCGCCGCCGCGCTCCGCCAGCTGCTGGCGGCGAACACCCACGAGCGTGCCCGCACCGCCGCGGCCCTGCAGACCGCCCGCGACTTCGCGGCCGCCTCCGCGCACGAGCTGCGCTCCCCGCTGACCGCCATGCGGACCAACCTCGAGGTCGCCACCACGTTGGAGCTGGATGCCGACAAGCGCGCGGAGATCCTCGGCGACGCGCTGCGCACCGAGCGCCGCGCGGAGGCGACTCTGTACGCGCTCGAACGCCTTGCCGCCGGGGACCTCTCGTCGGCCGAGAACTACGTGCCGGTCGACCTGGCCGAACTGCTCGACCGGGCGGCGGCCGACACCACCCGCGCACACCCCGACCTCGAGCTGCGATTGGACGTGCCGCCCCAGCTGCCGATGGTCGGGCTGCCGGCGGGACTGCGCCTCGCGGTCGACAACGCGATCGCCAACGCCATCCGGCACGGTGGTGCGACCCGGATCGACATCGGGGCGCGTCTCGACGGCGACCAGGTGACGGTCGCGGTCGCCGACAACGGCGCCGGTATTCCTGCGCCGGAGCGTCCGGAGTTGTTCGAGCGGTTCCGCCGCGGCTCGGGCGCATCGCCGGACGGTTCCGGACTGGGCTTGGCGCTGCTGCGCCAGCAGGTCGAACTGCACGGCGGCACAGCGTGGTTCGAGGACAGTCCGCTGGGCGGGGTACGCCTGGTCATGCGGATGTTGCGGGAGCCGACGCCGCGCTGAACGGGATACCGTTCACAGCACCTGCGACAGGAACTGCTGCAGCCGAACGGTCTTCGGGCTATCGAAAAGCTCCTGGGGAGCGCCCGTCTCGACGACCGCACCCCGATCCATGAACAGCACCGAGTCGGAAACCGAACGAGCGAAGGCCATCTCGTGGGTGACGACGACCATGGTCATGCCGGCCCGGGCGAGGTCGGTCATCAGCGCCAGCACACCCTTGACCAGCTCAGGGTCGAGCGCGGAGGTCGCCTCGTCGAAGAACATCACCTCGGGTTCCATCGCGAGCGCACGCGCGATCGCGACCCGCTGCTGCTGACCGCCGGAGAGCTGACCGGGCCGCGAGTCGGCCTTGCCCGCCAACCCGACCCGGTCGAGTTGCTGCAGCGCGAGCTCGCGGGCCTGAGCCTTGGACAGTCCGCGCAGCTTTCGCGGTCCCAGCATGATGTTCTCGGCGACGGTCTTGTGCGGGAACAGATTGAAGTGCTGGAACACCATCCCGATACGCTGCCGGACCCGGTCGGGGTTCTCCTTCAGGATTGACCTGCCGTCGAGCAGGATGTCGCCGCAGTCGGGTTCGTGCAGTCGGTTGAGCACCCGCAGCAGCGTCGACTTGCCCGATCCGGACGGGCCGATCACCGTCGTGGTGGTGCCGGAGTCGACCTGCAGGTCCACCCCGCGCAGCACCTTGTTCGCGCCGAAGGACAGGTGCAGGTCCCGGCCGGTCAGCGAAACAGACGCGGTGGGGGTGGTCATCAGTTCATCTCCATTCCGGCCGCATCCTCGACTTCGAGTGCTTCCTCGGCGGTGGCCGGACGCCCGGTGCGCAGCCGCCGGTCGATGTAGTTGACGAGATGTGTGAGCGGAATCGTCAACAGCAGGTAGAACAGTCCCGCGGCGACCAGCGGCGACAGGTTGCCGGTCTGCGAGCTGAGGTCGCGGCCGACCTGGAACAGCTCCCGTTGCGAGGCGACCAGGCCCAGGAAGTAGATCAGCGACGACGCCTTGATCAGCGAGATGAACTGGTTCATCAGCGCCGGCAGGACCCGCCGCACACCCTGCGGCACGACCACCAGCCGCATCGAGCTGCGGTAGGAGAAACCCAGTGCGCGTGAGGCTTCCATCTGACCGGACTCGACACTCTGGATACCGGAGCGGAAGATCTCGCCGATGTAGGCGGCGGCCATCAGCGACAGCGCGGCAATGCCCAGCGGAAACGGATTGTTGCCGGTCAGCCCGATCACGACCGGGCCGATGCCGAGCCCGATGATCAGGATGATCACCGCCTCCGGCAGCCCGCGGAAGATGTCCGTGTACACCCGCGCCGGCCAGCGCAGCCAGCGCGTGCGCGAGATGCCGGCGACCGCCAGCAGCATGCCCAGCACGGTGCCGATGACCCCCGAGGTGATCGACAGGATCAGCGTGTTCGGCAGGCCGGTCTTGAACAGGTCCGGGATCGCCTTCTTGTACAGGCCCCAGTCGAAGAACGTGTCCTTCAGTTGCTGCAGCGTCGATTTCGGCGCCGACTGGGTGGTGGGTTGCTCGTTCTGGTGGCCTTTCGCGATCGCGGCGAAGTCCGGCAGCTGCGGCATCGGCGCGGCCTTGCTGCCGGGCTTCCATCCCGGCGGCAGCTGCCGCGGAACCCACTCCGAGTACAGCTTCGCCCAGGTGCCGTCGGCGATCACCGCGTCCAGGCCGGAGTTCAGCGCGTCGACCAGGGGCTGATTGTCCTTCGCGACCGCCCAGCCCACGAAGTTGTTGACGCTGAACGTGTTCTGCACGATCTCGGTGCCGTCGCCGGGCTTGATCGCGCCGACCGCCTGCTGCGACGGCGCCACCCAGGCGTCGATCTGTCCGCTCTTGAGGTTCGCGTAGGCGGTGTTGTAGTCGGGGAACTTCACCGGCTGCAGGTGCAGGGTGTTGACCACGTAGTCGTCCTGCACGGTGCCCTGGACCACACCGATCCGGGTGCCGGCGTTCAGGTCGGAGAAGCCCTTGATCGGCGAGCCGTCCTTGACCACCAGCGAGAAGTAGCCGAAGTCGTAGCCGTTGGTGAATGCGACCGTGTCGCGCCGCTCAGCCGTCGTGGTGATCGACGACGAGCCGACGTCGAATCGGTGGCCGGCGACCTGGGCGAGCAGCCCGGCGAATTCGGTGCCGACGAACTTCACCTTCAGGCCGAGCTTCGCGGCGACCGCCTCGAGCAACTGGTTGTCGTAGCCGGTGAACTGACCCTGTGAGTTGACGCAGATGCTCGGCGGCGCGTCCGAGAGGGTGCCGACCGTGAGCGTGCCGGGGGTGATCAGGCGCAGCTTGCTCGCGTCGATCTGGTCGAGCGGGGTGGTCGTCGCCGTCGTGTAGCGGTCGACCTCGCCCGCGGCGGACGAGGCGGCCAGGTTGGTGGGTGCGCTCGAGGCGCTGTCGACGCCCGGCGGGGAGCACAGGTCGGTGCTCGACGAACTCGGCGAGCCGCTCGAACATGCCGCGGTTGCCAGGGTCAGCATCAGCGTCAGGAGGACGACTGCCAGGGTGCGGGTGCGTCGCCGAGTGGTCACCCTGGGACTCTATCGACCGCGCGGTCGCGTCGAGGGGCCTCGCAGGGGCGTGCCGCCGTGGCGTCTTACGATCTTGCCGACAGTAGGTTCCGCCGGGGCTCGGTGCCCGAGCTCGGTGCCCGGCGAGATGTCAGGCCAGAATTGACCCTGGCACTACACGTGAATTTACGTCACACTTACTCCATGCAGCTGGCACATGAGATTCGCGGTGAGGGCCCGACGTTGGTCCTGGTGCACGGTGTCGTCCATCGTCGACACGCCTGGAACCCGGTCCTGGACCTGCTCACCCCGCACCGCCGGGTGGTCACCGTCGATCTCCCCGGTCACGGCGACTCTCCCGAGATGCCTGCGGGCGCCGACCCGCTGCGGATCGGCACCGAGATCGCCGAGGAGTTCCTCGAGCAAGTGGCCCCCGGTGAGAAGGTGCACGTCGCCGGCAACTCCCTCGGCGGCTGGTTCGCGCTGGAGATGGCTGCGCGTGGCAAGGTCGCGTCGGCGACCGCGATCTCCCCGGCCGGCTTCTTCGCCAACAAGGTGGACCAGGAACGTGCGGTCAAAACGTTCCTGGCGCTGCGGGCGAGCGCGCGCCGGCTCGGGCCGCGCATGGACAGGATGCTCGACAGCAAGGCAGGTCGAACCGTTGGCATGGGCGTGTTCTTCTCGAAGCCGTGGCGGGTCGATCCGGAGATCGCCAAGATCGACAGCCGCGCGCTGCTGACCAACAAGGTGATCGATCGCGGGCTCAGCGCTGATTTCACCTTCAGCCCGCTGGCCGACCCGATGGTGCCGATCACTGTCGCGTGGGGCAAGCGAGATCTGGTGCTGCCGGTGTACGAGGCCAAACGGGTGCGGCAGGTGTTCCCCCAGGCGCGGGTGACCGCCTACCCGAAGGTCGGTCACGTGCCGATGTCGGACGATCCGCAGCTGATCGCCCGGGTGTTGCTCGAGGGAAGTGCGACGACGGCCCGGGTGAGTTGAGTCCTGGCGCGTGAGTCCCGTGTGGGCTTGCGTTGGAGTGCGCTCCGGTCGTTAGCGTGCCGCGCATGACATCGCGCCCCGCACCGACTCGCGCCGCCTTGATGCGCACCGCACCGACTCGCGGTGCACCGGCCGACCCCACGCCGACCTGCACCGCACTGGTCGAGATCGACTTCCAGCACTGGATCATCGAACTCGCGCACGACAGTGCGGTCGTCGATCGGGCGGTCGCGGCGCGCGACCGGTTCCGGCGGGCGGGCGCATCGATCGTCTGCACCCGGTACGCGAGCACGGATCCGGCCGACCCGATGCGGTCCGATCTGTCGGGTCATGGGGCGTCGTTTCATCGGGCCTTGGCGCCGGGCGACGGCGATCTGGTGTTGACCAAGTACGCGCGCGACATCTTCGCCAACCCCGACCTGCACGCGAACCTGCGGCTGCGGGGCGTCACCGACGTCGTGCTCAGCGGCATCGCCACCGAGCACGGAGTCGCCTTGGCGGCGCGGTCGGCCCGCGAGCACGGATACCGGGTGTCCGTCGTCGCCGACGCCTGCGCCGGGACGACCCGCGAGGCCCACCGCCGGACACTGGCGGAGCTGGCCGACGAGGGAATATCAGTGATCTGAGCGCAGGGCTTGCGTTGGAGCGCACTCCAGCACCTACCGTCGGTACCCATGACGACGGCACTGGGTATAGCGGAGGTCGCAGAGTCGACCGGACTGACCCGAGACACGCTTCGCTGGTATGAGCGCGAGGGCCTGATCCCCCGCGTCAACCGCGGCAGCGACGGACGACGCCGGTATGACGACGTGTCGCTGCGGATGATCCAGCTGGTCGTGCGGTTGCGCCGCACCGGCATGCCGGTCGCGGAGATCCGCCGATTCCTCGCGTTGTACAACGAGGGCGCGGCCAGCCACGGCCGTCGTATGGCGCTGCTGCTCGAACATCGTGAACGGGTGCTGGCCCAACGTGCGCAGCTGGACGAGGACCTCGGCGCCATCGACGACAAGATCGAGCACTATCGCGGATTGATCGACCGTGGGCTGGACTGTACGGAGACCCCGATCACCGACCCCATTCTCATTGAGCGACAAGGAGATTTCCTGTGAGTGACGTACCGCTGATCGAACTGGGTCAAGGGCTGAAGGTGAGCCGCATCGGCTTCGGCGGGATGGCCTTGAGTCACGTCTACGGGCCGACCGATCCGGCCGAGGCACTGGCCACGCTGCACCACGCCCTCGATGTGGGCGTCACCTTCATCGACACTGCTGACGTGTACGGCGAGCCCCGGCCGGGGACCGTGGGGCCTGCGGGTACCAACGAGGAGCTGATCGCCGAGGTGCTGCGCACCCGCCGCGACGAGGTGCAACTGGCCACGAAGTTCGGCATCACCGGCAAGATCGGTGACCAACCCGGTGACACCCCGACCCGCGGCGACCGCGATTACGTACGAGCCGCATGCGAGGCGTCGCTGCGCCGGCTCGGCACGGATGTGATCGATCTGTATTACATGCACCGTCGTGAGCTCGACCGGCCGATCGAGGAAACGGTCGGGGCGATGGCGGAACTGGTGGAGGAGGGCAAGATCCGGCATCTCGGGCTCTCGGAGGTCACGGGGGCGGAGTTGCGCGCGGCGGCCAGGGTGCATCCGATCAGCGCGGTGCAGAGCGAGTGGAGCATCTGGTCGCGTGACGTCGAACAGCACGTGGTGGCGGCCGCTGTCGAGGTCGGCGCCGGGTTCGTGCCCTACTCACCGCTCGGCCGCGGATTCCTCACCGGCGCACTGACAAAGGAGAGCGTGTCCAGTTCGATGCGGAAGGGGCAGCCGCGGTTCGACGAGAACTTCGAGGCGAACCAGGAGGTCGTCGACGTGGTCCGTGCGGTCGCCGCTGAGGTCGGTGCCACCCGGCGCAGGTGGCACTTGCGTGGTTGCTGGCGCAGGGTGACCGGATCGGTGTGCCTGTTGCCCCGATCCCGGGGACCCGGCGTGCCACCCGGGTCGACGAGAACGCCGCGGCGACACGGGTGGTGCTCGACGATGAGCAGATGGCGAGCCTCGACCGCGCGGCGGAACTGGTTTCCGGTGATCGGAACCTGACCTTCAATGGGCCGCAATGGGTATCGGCCGGACGCGAGTGAACTGACGGGTCGCGCGTGGGTTGACGGTCGGGCATGGGGTTTACGGCCGGGCCTATCGGTACACGCCTGCCGGGGGCTGTTGGCGCATCACGTGACAACGTTCCGCCGCCGCTTACATTTACACACGTCAGCCCCGCATCGCTGCTTGCGATGTGGGGTCGGCGTGTTCGTTTGTGGTGCTTGGGGTCCCGTGTGGGTCGCGCCGTGTTTCAGGCGGCGGTGCGGCCGTGGGCGGGGAGGGGGTTTCGGTCGGGGTCGCGGGAGCGTGGCGGCCGGAACCAGGGAAGCAGGTCGGGTCCGATGAATACTTCCCACTCGCTGTGGTGGATGAGTCGGTGGTGGTAGCGGCAGAGCAGGACGGTGTTGGACAGGTCGGTGTCGCCGCCGTCGGCCCAGTGGATGATGTGGTGGGTGTCTGTCCAGGCGGCGGGCCTACCGCAGCCGGGGAACGCGCAGCACCGGTCGCGGACGATCAGGGCGCGGCGTAGCGAGGCGGGGACGAGCCGGTCTTTGCGGCCGAGTTTCAACGGGACGCCGTCATTGTTGATGATGATGGGGGTGATGATGCAGTCACACGCCAACCGGCGCGTCGAGGCGCGGGAGAGCGGGCCGGTCCACATCATCTGCGGGCCGAGGCCGGAATCGGAGCCACAGCCGTCGCCGCTATCGTCACTGCCATAATCGTCACGGCCGCAACCGCACTCGCCGCCATCGCAGTGATGCAGATCGTTGATGTTCACCAACACCGTCAGGTGTGGCTTCTCGCCGCCCTCGACCGGACCGGCACCGCAGTCGTGGAAGCGACGCAACATTTCGGTGACCGCGTCCGCCCGCCGCAGTGCCGCCGGCCGCGGGTCGGGTTCCCCGCCCGGACCCGGCACGGGTGCCGAGAGTTTCGACAGGGCGGTCAGCAGCATCTCCCCGGTTTCGGAGTCGACGTCGCCCTTGATGACGACGCGCCCGTTGAGGGTTTGGGAGGCGTAGAACTCGTTGCGGTCGGTGTCCTCGGCGGGCGGGGTCTGCGCGAACGCGTCCCGCAGATCGGTGATCGATTTGCGTAGGGCGGCGGCGTCGCCGGTTCCGTGGGACACCTCGTCGATCAACCTTTTGCGGATGTCGGGGACGATGTCGACGGGCATGCCTTTGGGTGGGTTCTCGCAGAACGCGCCGATCAGCACGGCGAGGTCGGCGCGTAACCCGCCGGACTCGTAGGCGGCGGCGAGGTCGGGTTGTTCGCGCAGCAGCCGCGCGAGCGAGACGATGCGGGACGCTTCGGACACCGAGAGCATTCCTGCGGGGGTGTTCGCCAGCCAGTGTTTGAGTGCGGGATGCGCCGGGTCCGGCACCACACGGCGGTGGTCGGTCTCCCCGACCAGGCTCACTCGCAACGCCTGCAACCGGTGGATCTGAGCGGTCACCGCGGGGACACCAGCGATCAACTGCGCGTCACTCAACTGCCACAACTCGGCATCGAGCAGTGTGTCGAGCTCTCCCCTGGTCCCCACCATGATCACAGAATAATCGAACTGACGTTCTAGTCAAGGAAGAAATTCGGTCTGGCCTGACCGCGTGTTCGGCGTAGAATTCGGCTGTCGAGTCGATTGCGAGGTTCACCGCAATGCGCACCGCAGGGGACAGCTGGGACATCGTCAGTAGCGTCGGCCTCACCGCTCTCGGGGTCGCGACCTTTCGTGCTCTGGAGAGCGCGCGGGACGACGCCCTGATCACCGACGAGTTCGCCCGTTGGTTCGTCGAGGCAGCCGGTGACCAGCATTTTCTCGAGATGCTCGCCGAGCCCTCACGGTTCGAGTCCACGCCGTTCTTCCCGGGCACCATGGGAATTCGGACGAAGTTCTTCGACGACTACTTTCTGGCGGCCGCGGCCGACGGTGCCACGCAGGCCGTGATCGTCGCCGCGGGACTCGACGCGCGCGCATTCCGTCTGGAGTGGCCCACGGGCACAACTGTCTTCGAGATAGATCAGCCGAAAGTGCTGCAGTTCAAGCAGGAAGTGCTCGACGAGCATGGCGCGCAACCACGTGCCGATCGTCGAACAGTCGCGGTCGACCTGCGTGACGACTGGCCCGCGGCTCTCGAGACCGCCGGCTTCTCGCCGGAGCGTCCGTCGGCATGGTCGGCGGAAGGTCTGCTCGCCTACCTGCCCGGCCCCGCGCACGATGCGCTGTTCGGTCGAATCAACGAATTGTCCGATGCCGGATCGCATCTCGCAGTGGACGGCTTCGGATCCGGTGCGGACATCCGGCGCTTCCAAGAGATCCGCCGCAAGTACCTCGACCAGAATCCGTTCGGCAACATCGACATCTCACAACTGTTCTACGACGACACGCGCGCCGAGCCTGCCGAGTGGCTGACCGAACACGGATGGAGGGTGCAGACCCGCAGCCCGCTCGACCTCGCTGCTCAGTACGGACGCGACGTCCCGGACCTCCCCGACGACCTCAGGGAGATGGCCGAGCGGCCGACCTACCTGACAGCCGAATCCGGTTCCTGCGCAGGATGAGCGGACCGGCTACCCCCGCGCATCGCGCCAGTCGACCGCCTCCCGCACGCGCGTGAGGTCGTAATCCGGTCCACTGACCGGGATCGTGAACATGCTGACACCCTCGTCGGCCAGCACGTCCGCGTCGGCGAGGTCCTTCGGCGTGTCCGTCGAGCGTTGCACGGCCGAGGGATCGCGCCCGACCGCGGCGCAGTGCTCGGCGAGGACTGCGGACTTGTGCCGGTACTGCTCGACGTCGGCGAAGGTGTGCCAGATGTCGGCGTAGGTGGCAACGTGGCGCAGGGTCTTGCGCTCGCCGCTGCCGCCGATCAGCAACGGCATCGGCCCGACCGGGGGCGGGTTGAGCGCGGCCAGCCTCGCCTCGATCCGCTCCAGGCTCGAGCCGAGCAGGTCGATCCGTGACCCCGCGGTGCCGAAGTCGTATCGGTACTCGTCGTAATCCTTCTCGAACCAGCCGGCGCCGATCCCGAGGATCAGCCGGCCGCCGGAGATGTTGTCGACCGTACGGGCCATGTCCGCCAACAGATCCGGGTTCCGGTATCCCCCGCCGGTGACCAGCGCACCGATTTGCACCCGCTCGGTCTGTTCCGCCCAGGCGCCGAGCATCGTCCAGCATTCGAAGTGCGCGCCGTCGGGGTCGCCGTGGAGCGGGAAGAAGTGATCCCAGTTGAACACCGCATCGACGCCCGCGTCCTCCGAGCGGAGCACTGCGTCCCTGATCAGCCCGTAGTCGGCGGCGTGCTGGGGTTGGAGTTGAACCGCGATCCGCACCATGGTGTCCTCCCGAGCCGTGAGTGAATTTGCGTGGACGGGCCCACGCAATTCACGCACAGGCGCGTCAGCGCAATACTGCCTGAGACTGGGTCACCTGGGCCACCGATCGGCCGGTTCCGTCGGTCAGGTCGACGACGACGGCGATGGTGCTGCGGCCGACGTGCAACGGCCGCGCGGTGGCCGTGACCTGCCCCTCCTGCACGCCGCGCAGGAACAGCGTGTTCGACGACGTCGTGCTGGTCGACGCGCCCGCGGGCAAGTTCAGGAAGGCGCACACGGCGCCGATGCTGTCGGCCAGGGCCATCAGCGCGCCGCCGTGCAGCAGGCCGGCAGCGGTGGTCAGTGCGGGACGCCAGCGCATCGTCCCGACCACCCGGTCGGGCCCGGCCTCGGCAAGCTCGATGCCCAGATGCTCGGTCAGCGGCATCAACGTGCGCATCTGCGCGGTGTCCAGCCCCGCCGTGCTCTCGGTGCTCATGCCGCCGCCACCTGGTCGACGAAACCCAGCACCAGCGCCAGCCGGCCGTCCGCGTCGCGCACCGCGACATCGGACCCCACGATCACCGCCGGTTCCCCGGCCGGGCCCAGCTCCCAGGTGAACCTGGCCTGGTCGTGGTGCGCATCGACGGAGCCGCGCAGCGCGAACCTCATGCCTGGGAACTGGTCCTGCACAGCGCAGATCGTCGCGGCGATCGCGTCTCGGCCGCGGGCGGCGGCCAGCGGATCGATGTACTCGCCGTCCTCGGACCACAGGCTGCGGACCCGACGGGCGCGTTCGTCCGGGTCGGTTTCGTTCCAGAGCTCGATGTACTGGTTCGCGAGGGTGTCGAAGTCGCTCATGGCCTGCTCCTCAATCGGATTCGGTGGACACGAACCATCCTGGGCCGGTCGACTACGGGCGTCGATTACCTCGAAGGTAATGGCAGACGGCCGGCACCGGCCCTAGTTTGGGCTCATGACCACCACCGAGACACCGGTCGGACACCTGCTGAGGGATTGGCGCAAACGCCGCGGGATCAGCCAGCTGGAACTTGCGTCGCGTGCCGAGGTGTCCACCCGGCACCTGAGCTTCGTCGAGACAGGACGGTCGCGCCCCACCCCGGCGATGATCGTCAATCTCTGTGAGCGACTGGATGTTCCGCTGCGCGAACGCAACACCATGCTGCTCGCCGGCGGCTTCGCCCCGGCCTACTCCGAACACCGGCTCGACGCGACACCGATGGCCGCCGTCAGCGAGGCCATCACCCAGATCCTGCGGGCGCACCAGCCGTTCCCGGCCGTCGTGGTCGACCGGCAGTGGGAGATGGTCGACGCCAACGAGTCCATCGGCACCCTCATCGCGGATGTCGATCCGCGCCTGCTCGAACCTCCCGTGAACGTGCTGCGGCTGAGCCTGCACCCAGACGGGCTGGCGCCGCGCATCCTCAACCTCGGCGAATGGCGTGCGCACCTGCTGCACCGGCTCGAACAGGAGATCGCCTGGTCCGGCGACCAGGGCCTGGCGGAACTGCTCGACGAGCTGCGCGGCTATCCCGGCGGCGCCGGAGAGCAGCACGACCCACGGGGCATCATCGTGCCGATGCAGTTCCGATCGGCGCTCGGCGACCTGTCGCTGCTGAGCGTGACCACCGTCTTCGGCACCCCGCGCGACGTCACCGTCGCCGAATTGGCCATCGAATCGTTTTATCCCGCAGACGCCGAGACCGCCGCGCTGCTGCGGTCTTGAGGCCTACCCTCGATTGATGACGGTGTTGCCCGGCTCGGCGCCTTCGTCCGCTCCTCGCTCGTCCCTCGCTGCGATGCTCCGAAGGGACCTCGCCTCATGACGGTGTTGCCCGGCTCGGCGCCTTCGTCCGCTCCTCGCTCGTCCCTCGCTGCGATGCTCCGAAGGGACCTCGCCTCATGACCTACACCGACCTCAACGGGGTGCGCACCCACTGGGACCGCGTCGGTGACGGCGAGCCGGTCGTGCTGCTGCACGGCGGCGGTGTCGGCGCGGACTCGTGGTTCGCACAGACACCCGCGCTTGCGGATGCCGGCTTCGCGGTCTACCTGCCCGAGCGGCGCGGTCACGGCGCCACCCCGGATGTGCTCGGCCCGTTCACCTATCCGCTGATGGCGCGGGACACCGCGGCGTTCCTCGACGAGGTGGTCGGATCCAGTGCGCACATCGTCGGCTGGAGCGACGGCGCTCTGGTCGGGGCGCTGCTGGCGATCGAGCGCCCCGACCTGGTCCGGCGCCTGGTGCTGATCGGCCAGTACTACGACCGGACCGGCCGCGACCCCGACGTGCACGACGAGATGAGCAACTGGCGCGACAACCCGCCGCAGTACCTGCGCGACATGTACGCGGCGCTCTCGCCCGACGGCGCCGAGCACTTCCCCGTGGTCTTCGGCAAGATCCTCGACCTGTGGGACCGGGACCCGGGGCTGCCGCACGAGCAGATGGCCCGCATCACCGCGCCGACACTGATCGTCCAGGGCGACCGCGACGCGGTGCGGATCGATTACAGCGCCGCGCTCGCGGACGCGATGCCCGACGCGCGGCTCGCGGTGCTGCCCGGCACCCACGCGCTGCCGGTGGAGAGTCCGGAGCTGGTCAACACGCTGCTCGCGCAGTTCTTGGCCGTCAGCTGAGCGGCCGGTCCCGCCTGCTAGCGTGCCTGCGTCAGCCCTGTACTACGGATCGTCCGGCACGTTCCTGCCGGTGAAGGGACCTGCCAGACATGGCCACAGTGACCTATGACGGTGCCACCTGCCTGTTCCCCGGGTCGGACACCGCCGCCGTCGACAACCTGGACCTGCACATCGAGGACGGCGAGCTGCTGGTGCTCGTCGGACCTTCCGGCTGCGGCAAGTCCACCTCGCTGCGCATGCTCGCGGGGCTGGAGAACGTGCACAGCGGCCGCATCCTGATCGGCGGCGACGATGTGACCGCGCAGGAGCCCAAGCAGCGCGACATCGCGATGGTGTTCCAGAACTACGCGCTCTACCCGCACATGTCGGTCGCCGAGAACATGGGCTTCGCGCTCAAGCTCGCCGGCGTGGGCAAGGCCGACATCAAGCAGCGCGTCCAGGAGACCGCCGCGCTGCTGGACCTGTCCGAGTACCTCGACCGCAAGCCGAAGGCGCTCTCCGGTGGACAGCGCCAGCGCGTCGCGATGGGGCGCGCGATCGTCCGTCAGCCCCAGGTGTTCCTGATGGACGAGCCGCTGTCCAACCTGGACGCGAAGCTGCGGGTGCAGACCCGCACCCAGATCGCCGAGCTGCAACGCCGGCTCGCGACCACCATGGTCTACGTGACCCACGACCAGGTCGAGGCCATGACAATGGGCGACCGCGTCGCGGTGCTCAAGAGCGGGGTGCTGCAACAGTGTGCGCCGCCGCGCGAGCTGTACAACCGGCCCGCGAACGTGTTCGTCGCCGGATTCATGGGTTCGCCGTCGATGAACCTGCTGACGCTGCCGGTCGCCGACGGCGGAGTGCACCTCGGCGACATGGTCATCCCCGTCTCGCGGGACACGCTGGGCAGCGAGACCGAGGTGGTCGTCGGCATCCGCCCCGAACACCTCGAACCGTCGATGTCGGGGCTCGAACTCGACGTCGACGTGGTCGAGGAACTCGGCTCCGACGCTTATATCTACGGGCAGGTCACCGTGGACCAGGCCCGGCACCAACTGGTTGCCCGCGCGGATTGGCGCAACCCCCCGCGCCGGGGTGAGCGGGTGAAACTGCACGTCAATCCCGACGAGGTGCACGTGTTCGCCGCCTCGGACGGTCGCCGGCTGGGCTGAGCCTGACCGATTCAGTGTGGGGCCAGCACCGGAGAGGTCGGTGTCGCGTGCCACAGTTAGCGACGACATCCGTGTCCGCGTGGGGAATACTGCTTCCCGACACGGACACGGACTACGGCTATCTGGAAGGTGGACCATGCGTGGATTGACCCGGCGGTCACTGATACCCAAGGTCGCGGTCGCGGCCACTGCGGTGACGATGCTCGCGCTGGCCGGCTGCTCCAGCGGCGGCTCCGGCAATGATGCGGTGAACCAGAACCTGGACGCGCGTGGGCCGATCACGTACGTCGAGGGCAAGGACACCACCGCGGACCGCGTCGTCGACAAGCTGATCGCGCAGTGGAACGCCACCCACCCCAATGAGACGGTCACCTTCCACGAGCAGTCCAACGACGCCGACCAGCAGCACGACGACCTCGTGCAGCACCTGCAGGCGAAGTCCAGCGACTATGACGTGATGGCGCTCGATGTCACCTGGACCGCCGAGTTCGCGGCCAAGGGCTGGCTGCAGCCGTTCAAGGACAGCTTCGCGCTCGACGAGTCGAAGCTGCTGCCCGCCACCGTCAAGAGCGGCACCTACGAGAACACGCTCTACGCGGCGCCGAAGAACACCAACGGCGCCCTGCTGTTCTACCGCAAGGACCTGGTGCCCACCGCGCCGTCCACGTGGTCGCAGATGATGGGTGACTGCGCCGTCGCCAAGCAGCACAACATCGGCTGCTACGCGGGCCAGTACGCCAACTACGAGGGCCTGACGGTCAACACCGCCGAGGCCATCAACGCCAACGGCGGCAGCTTCGTCGGTCCGGACGGCCGCACCCCGACCGTCAACACCCCGCAGGCGAAGGCCGGATTGTCCTGGCTGGTGGACGGTTTCAAGAACGGGGACATCCCGAAGCAGGCCATCGGCTGGCAGGAGCCGGAGAGCCAGAACGCCTTCACCGACGGCAACCTGATGTTCCTGCGGAACTGGCCGAACGTCTACGAGAACGCCAACTCGGCGTCCTCGAAGGTCAAGGGCAAGTTCGGCGTCGCGCCGCTGCCGGGCGTCGACGGGCCGGGCGCGTCCACACTCGGCGGCTACAACGTCGCGATCAACGTCAACTCGAAGCACAAGGCGACCGCGCTGGACTTCGTGAAGTACCTGCAGTCCGCCGAGGCGCAGAAGATGATCGCGCTCTCGTCGCTGCCGCCGGTGATGACCGCCATGTACGACGACCCGCAGGTCATCGCGCAGATGCCGTACATGCCCGAGCTCAAGCTGACCCTCGAGCACGCGGTGCCGCGTCCGGTCACCCCGTTCTACCCGGCCGTGTCGAAGGCGATCCGCGACAACGCGTTTGCGGCGCTGCAGGGACAGAAGAGCGTCGACCAGGCGATCAGCGACATGCAGGCCGGCATCTCGTCTGCCACGTCGTGATCGAGGAGTGAGCGATGGCTGTTCCTACGGGTGATTCGACCGTGGCTACAGCCCCCACCGCGGCCGGGGACGAACCCCCCGGCCGCGGTGTGCGTGCAAGGGAACCGAAGCGCCGCTTCGGATTGAGTGCGCGCCGGGCCTGGCTGCTGGTGATTCCCACACTGCTCGTGCTGGCCGTCGTGATCGTGTACCCGGTGGTCCGGGCCGTGATCATGTCGTTCCAGAAGGACGAGGGGCTCGACGCCGCCACCGGCATGTTCGTGCAGGGCGGCTCGGCCGGGTTCGCCAACTACACGCACTGGCTGCTGCAGCAGTGCCCGGCGGCGGGCGGCGGCACCATGGCGTGCCCGCCCGGCACGCTCGGTTCCCAGTTCTGGGGTTCGGTCGGCATCACCGTCTTCTTCGCGGTGATCACCGTCGCGATCGAGACCGGCGTCGGCCTGTGGATGGCCGTGATCATGGGCAAGACCTTCCGCGGACGGGCGCTGCTGCGCGCGGCAGTGCTGATCCCGTGGGCGATCCCGACCGCGGTCACCGCCAAGCTCTGGTACTTCATGTTCGCCCCCGACGGGGTCGTGAACCGGGTGTTCGGCACGCACATCCTGTGGACGGTCGACGTGTGGCCGTCGCGGTTCGCGATCATCATCGCCGACGTCTGGAAGACCACGCCGTTCATGGCACTGCTGATCCTGGCCGGGCTGCAGATGATCCCGCAGGACGTCTACGAGGCGGCCCGCGTCGACGGGGCCAGCGCCTGGCAGCGGTTCGTCCACATCACGCTGCCGCTGGTCAAGCCCGCCCTGATGGTCGCGGTGCTGTTCCGCACCATGGATGCGCTGCGCATGTACGACCTGCCCGCGATCCTCACCGGCGGGTCGCCGTCGACCGCGACACTGTCGGTGCTGGTGGTCGACCAGGTCCGGCAGGGCTTCAACAGCGCGTCGGCGCTGTCGACGCTGACGTTCCTGTTCATCTTCCTGATCGCCTTCGTGCTGGTGAAGTTCCTCGGCGCCAACGCGGTTCGCACCCAGGAAGACCAACGGAAGGTCGGTAAGTGATGGCGCACCGGGCACCGGAGACGGCCGCCGCGTCGGCCATCACCAGGACCACCACCCCGTCGAGACGCCGGAACTGGAAGGGCCTGCGCATCTACGTCGGGGTGGCGATCATCCTGCTGTGGGGGCTGGCGCCGTTCTACTGGATGATCGTCACCGCGTTCCGCGACCCCGCGTACACGTTCGACGACACCCCGTGGCCGACACACCTGACGCTGGCCAACTTCCGCAACGCGCTCGAGACGTCCAACGGCAACGACTTCCCGCATGCGTTGCTCAACAGCATCATCATCGGTGCGGCGACCACCGCGATCGCATTGGTGGTCGGTATCTTCGCGGCATACGCGCTGGCGCGCATCGACTTCCGCGGCAAGTACCTGGTGACGGGGGTGATCCTGGGCGCGTCGATGTTCCCGGTGGTCGCGCTGGTGACCCCGCTGTTCCAGCTGTTCACAAACATCGGCTGGATCGGCACCTACCAGGCGCTGATCATCCCGAACATCTCGTTCGTGCTGCCGCTGACGATCTACACGCTCACCTCGTTCTTCTCCGAGCTGCCCTGGGAACTCGAGGAGGCCGCGCGGATCGACGGTGCGTCACGGTTCCAGGCGTTCCGGATCGTGATGCTGCCGCTGGCGGCACCGGCGATCTTCACCACCGCGATCCTGGCGTTCATCGCCACGGTCAACGAGTACCTGCTCTCCAGCCAGCTCTCCAGCAAGGCGACGGAGCCGGTGACGGTGGCCATCGCGCGCTTCTCCGGCAACGATCCGCACGTGGTGCCGTACGCGGCGATCATGGCCGCGGGCACGATCGTGGCGATCCCGCTGGTGGTCCTGGTGCTGCTGTTCCAGCGCCGCATCATCTCCGGTCTGACGGCGGGCGGCGTCAAGTCGTGAGCGCGAGGCCCGGTCGACGCCCCGGACGCCGCGAGGCGCTCGAGGTGCTGATCGGGTTCCTGGGCTTCTTCGCGGCCGCGGTGTTCGTCACCGCGGTCGTGGAGATCGTCCGCGACACCCCGAGCGTGACCGCGTCGCTGGTGCTGCTGGCGTTGCTGATCGTGCTTGCGCTCGCGTGGCGGGTGCGGCGGCGGCTGTAGTGGGGCGGTTGCGGAGGCGACCGCTCAGCCGGCCAGCACCGCGGCGACGCGGTAGCGATCGCGCAGGGCATCTGCCCACGCTCGCAGCGGGCCGTCGAGCACGGCCTGCGAGGTGCCCGACACCCCGAACACGACGCCGGCGGCGCCCGCGGACCCGGTGGTCGCGGCGAAGATCTCGCCCGCGGTGGGCGGGTCCAGCACGAAGGTGTGCCGCTCCCCCTCCCGCGCGAGGAAGTCGCTCGCGGTGCGCGTGATGCCCAGTCCATGGCGGCGCAGCGCCTGCTGGATCTCGTCGAGCGTGATGAGTGCGAGCGACTCGAGGGCGGTGCTCGACTGCGGTGCGGTGGTGACTGTCAGGCGAAGCATGCGACCGAGTATCGGCCACCTGTGCGGTGTGGTCCCGTGCGTTTGGGTGAGGTCACTGCGCGGGCGCAGAACGCTGTGCCCGCCCACAAGCGCGGCCCCGCAGGGCCCGACTCGCCGGAGTCAGATCCGCAGGCCGCGCTCCGACATTCCCCGTGTCGACACGCCCCGTACCGGGTCGATCCGGATACCGGCGTCGTCGCCGGTGACCTCGATCGGCACCTCGAACACCTCGGTGAGCAGCGCGCCGGTGAGCGTCTCGCGGACCGGGCCGCTCGCGCGCAACTGCCCGGCGGCCAGCACCGCAACCCGGTCGGCATAGGCAGCGGCCAGGTTCAGGTCGTGCACCACGACGACGACCGCGTCGCCCGCGTCGGCGCGGTGACGCACGATCTGCATGACGTCTTCCTGATGCTTGAGGTCGAGGGCGGCGGTCGGCTCGTCGAGCATGATGATCGAGGTGTCCTGGGCCAGCACGCGGGCCAGCGCGACACGCGCCCGCTCACCCCCGGACAGCGCCGCGAACGGCCGCGGCGCCATCGCGCTCACGTCGCATTCGGCGAGCGCCTCGGCGACTGTCCGGGCGTCGTCGTCCTGCCGGTCGGTGTGTGTCCACGGCGCCCGGCCCATCTGCACGACCTCGCCGCAGGTGAAGCCGAACCCGGCGGTGTGCTGCTGCGGCAGCACCGCCCGCAGCCGTGCCTGCTGGAGCGGCGACCACCGCGAAAGCGGCGAGCCCGCGAGCTGCACCGCGCCGCCGGCGGGTTTGACGGTCCCGGCCAGCGCGCCGAGCAGCGTCGACTTGCCGGCGCCGTTCGGGCCCACCATCGCCAGCACCTCGCCGTAGCGGACCTCGACGCTCACCTCCGACAGCGCCGGCCGCTCGCCGCCCAGGTTCACGGTCACCTTGTCGGTGGCCGCGGCCGGCGCGGAACGGTCGGGCTCGGGGATGTCCGCGCGGTGCAGTGAGAGCCTCATGCCCATCCTCCCGCCCGGGTGCGCTCGCGGCGCAGCAGGTACAGGAAGAACGGGCCGCCGACCAGCGAGGTGAGGATGCCGATCGGCAGGTCGGCGTGCGCCACCAGCGTGCGGGCGCACAGGTCGGCGATCACCAGCAGCAGCGCGCCGCCGAGGATGCTCGCGGGCACCAGGATCCGGTGCGCCGGACCGACCAGCATGCGCATCAGGTGCGGGATGACCAGGCCGACGAACAGGATGATCCCGCAGAATGCGACGGCTGCTGCGGTCAGCAGCGCGACCACCACGATGGCGATCTGCCGCAGCCGCTCGACGTCCACGCCGAGATGCCGCGCGGCGGTCTCGCCGAGCGAGAGCAGGTCGAGCTTGTGCGCCATCAGCATCGCGGCGATCAGCCCGACCACGACCATCGGTGCGACGATGCCCACCGACTGCCAGGTGGCGCGGCTCAGGCTGCCGAGCTGCCAGAACACGATCTCGTCGCGCGCGGTCGGCGAGGCGCGGAACGTCAGGTAGGCGATGACGCCGCCGGCGAACGCGTTGACCGCGATTCCGGTGAGCACCAACGTCACCACCTCGGTGCGACCGCCGGCGCGTGCGAGCCAGTACACGACCCCGGTGGCGATCAGGCCGGCCACGAACGCGCCCGCCGAGATGGCGTACTCGCTGACCGCGACGCCACCGAAGACGATCACCGCCGAAGCGCCGGAGGCGGATCCGGCCGACACCCCGATCACGCCGGGCTCGGCCAGGGGGTTCGCGAACACCCCCTGCAGCACCGCGCCGCCGCAGCCCAACGCCGCGCCGACCAACAGCGCCAACACGATTCGCGGGAACCGCACCTGCCACAGCGTCGCGTCACCCTCCGGCTGGGTGGGCATCGGGCCGACCGGGATGTGGAAGTGGTGCAGGAAGCTGCCGAGTACCTCGAGCGGCGGGATCGAGAACTGGCCGATCCCGGCTGAGATGATGCAGGCCACGACCAGCAGCACGAGCAGGCCGGCCAGCACCACCGGGCCACGTGAGGCGCGGGGGCGGCGCGCGCGGCGGGTGCGTTCGGGGGTGAGTGTCGTCGTCATCGGTTCGGTTGCGTCATCGGTTCGGGTACAGGGCCTTTGCCAGCGCGATCATCACCGCGCCGGTACGGGGCCCGAAGCTGAGCAGCACACCGTCGTCCATGTCGACGACGCTGCGGTTGCGGCCGGCGGGCGTCTGGGCGATGCCAGGCACCCGCTCGAGACCGTCCAGGCCGCCGACCGAGGCGAGCCCGCCGGTCATCATCAGGAAGGTGTCCGGCCGGGCTGCGATCAGCGACTCGGTGGTCACCGGCGTGAACGGGGAGGTCAGTCCCTGGGCGGTGCCGGCGTCGATACCGCCGAGGTCCTCGATGAGCGTGTCCGCGCCGGAACCGGGACCGCCCAGGATGAGCAGTCCGGTGCCACGGGCGTAGAGGAACGCGATCTTCCGCTTCGGGGCGTCCGCGGGCACCATCGCCTTGGCCTCGGCGATCTCCCGATCGGTGCGGTCGGCCAGTCGGTCGCCGAGCGCGGGCACGCCGAGCGCGGTCGCCACCTGCTTGATCTCGGTGGTCGCGGTGGCGATCGAACGGGTCGGCGAGAAGTAGACCACCGGCACCCCGGCCGCCTCGATCTGCTGCAGCGCGGTGGCAGGCCTGATCGTGGTGTCGGTGAGGACGACGGTCGGGTGCAGCGCCAGCACCGACTCGGCGTTGAGCTGCGTGCCGCCGGGGGTGACGTTCGGGATCGACTGGGCCGCAGGGAACTTCGTGGCGGTGTCGCGTCCGACGAGGTTCTTGCCCAGTCCGAGGGCGAACACGGTGGTGCCGTACGTGCCGTACTGGTCGACGGCGACGATCCGGCTCACGTCCCGGACCGTCACCTCGCGGCCGTCCTCCGAGTGCACGGTCACCGGCAGCACCGGCCGCGGGTCGTTGCTGATCGGCACCGGGTTGTCCGAGGCCAACTCGGCGGTGACCGCACCGTGGGTGTCACCACCGGAACCGGACGACGAGCACGCCGTGACCGCGCCGAACAGCAGTAGTCCGCACAGGACGACCGCGACCCGGCGTGCTCGCCCCGTCATCACGAGCGGACCCGGTACCCGTCGAGTCCCGCGGCGAGGTCGTCGAAGACGTCGCGGTTGAGGCCGAAGATGTCGTTGACCTCGGCGATGAAGCGCTGCTCGTCGGCCGGCGACAACTCGAGACCGTCGAGCGCGTCGCGGTAGTCGTCCTTGAACGGCTTGGGCTTGGGGATCTCGTCGAAGATGTAGAAGCGCACGCCGTCCTCGGTGTGCCCGTAGGCATTTCCGATCGCGCGCCGGATGATCTGCCCGCCCGAAAGGTCGCCGAGGTAGCGGATGTAGTGGTGGGCCACGAACAGCAGCGGGTCTTCGTCGGCGGCCTTCTCTATCCGTTCGACGTACCGCGTGGTCGCCGGCAGCTCCTTGACCGCGGACCGCCATTCGGGACCGGTCAGGAACTCGAGGTCGGCCTCGAGTGCGGCGGTGCGCACCAGCGCGGCGGAGTGGAAGCGACGGACTGGGTCGCTCGACTCCAGTTGCGCGGCACGACGTTCCAGCGCCTCGTAGATCAGATAGTTCTGTCCGAGCATGTCCGCGTAGGCGGACTCGTTGAGCGCGCCGGAGAGCAGCTCGCCGACGAACGACGACTCCTCGGCGTTCTTGTGCGACTCCGCCGTGGCGTTCCTCAGCCGGTCGGTGAAGAGGGTGTCGGGTCGCCGGCGCACGGCGTGGGCGCTCACTGGCCCGCTCCGCTCGGCCCCTGACCCATCGCCAGCAACTGGGCGGCGGAGGCCGCCGAGAGCTTCCAGACGTCGTTCTGCGCGGTCCAGGTCATCGGCATCGTGATCGGAGCCGGCGCGTGCGGGCTGGCGACGGCGACCTGGCTGGTGGCGGTCGGGCCCGTGACGGTCACCGACTTCACCGTGATGACGTCGGGCGTGTAGCCGCCCTGCGCCGCCATCTTCGCGAACTGGTCCCACTTGGCCGCGTCGGCCGCGGTCGCGCCCTCGACGGTGGTGACCTTCTCGGTGCCGGGGACGGACGGATCGAACAACGCGCGCAGGTCCTTCTGGGCGGTCGCCTGGTCGAGCGGTGCGATCGCGGCGGCCGAGCCGGTCCCGTTCGCCGCCGCAGCGGGTGCGGACACGGACGTCGTCGTCGCAGTCGAATCGGTTTCGCTGTTGCTGCACGCGGCGGTGCCCAGCGCGGTCAGCGCGATGGCGCCGGCCACGATGATGGCGCGAGTGTTCACGGGGCCTCCTCGGAATCTCGAGATAGATCAGGTATTAGGCAAGGCTAACAAATCGTCGAGATGGACGAGCGTCCGGTAGGGGTGATCTCCGTGACGTTCGGTGGCACGCGCGCCGGGCGGCACGGATGGTCGGGCTCTGGGGTCGGGTCTGGGGTCGACAGTCCGCACCTGACACATCTTGCGCGCACCTCGCACGGCTGGGCGGCATATGTGAGGTACCTCCGCGCTGTGTGAGGTCGGCCGGGGCGCGGGAGCGGTGCGGTGCGCGCGGACGACGCGACCGGCGGGTTGGCGTCACAACGCCAGGCGCCTCCCTCGGAACCGGCTTCGCAAACGTCGATCGTGCGTCACGAGCACGACGGCGCCGGTGTACGCATCGAGCGCGTCCTCGAGATCCTCGACGAGCGCCGGCGACAGATGGTTCGTCGGTTCGTCGAGGAGCAGGAGGCCCGCGCCACCGGTGGCCAGCAGTGCGAGGTCGAGCCTGCGCTGCTGTCCGTACGAGAGGTCCCCGAGCGGTCGGCGTAGGTCGTCGGCGCGGAACAGTCCGAGTTCGAGCAACCGCTCGGCGGCATCGTCCAGGTACAGCGAACGCTCGGCCGCGAACACGGCCGCCGGCGTGGTCGACGATGCCCGCGGCGGTGCGGACTGCCGAAGGTAGCCGACCCGGGCAGGGACGCTGACCTCGCCCTCATCCGGGGTGGTCTCACCTGCGATGACGTCCAGCAGGGTCGTCTTCCCGGATCCGTTCGGACCGGTCACCAGCAGGCGGCCCCCTGGTTCGATGTCGAGCCGGGGCAACTCGAGCCGTGACTCCACCCGCACATCACGCAGCCGCACCCGCTCTGAACCCGATGCCTGGTCGGTCACCGGGACATGCGTGAACCGCAACGGATCCGATGGCGGCGCAACGGGGTCCGCGGTGAGGCGCTGAATTCTCTCCTTGGCGTTACGGATCCTGCCCACCGCGCCGTGGTCCCGCCCCCGCGCACGGAAGGCGCCATGTCCGAATCCGGCCTTCTCCCGCTTACGGGGGATGGCATGCAGACGACTTGCGTTGGTGTCCACCAGATGCCGACTGCGGTCGAGTTCGGATCGCCAGTGCTCGTAGTCGGCCAGGGCCTGTCGCCGCTCGACGGCCTTCGCCTTCAGGTAGCCGGCATAACCGCGGCCGTAGCGTCGCACCCCGCGGTCGGCGACCTCCACGATCACCGACGTCAACCGGTCGAGGAACACCCGGTCGTGGGTCACGACGACGACGGTGCCGCGGTGCGCGAGCAATCGGTTCTCCAGCCAGCCGACGGCCGCGTCGTCCAGGTCGTTGGTCGGTTCGTCCAGCAGCAGCAACTCGGCGTTCGATGCCAGGCTTGCCGCGAGCGCGACCCGCGCGCACTGTCCCCCGGACAGGGTGGTGAGACGCCTGGAGCGGTCGAGATCGGCCAGCCCCAGCGCATGGAGTCCCGCACTCACCCGCTCATCGGCGGTGTGCCCGTCCATGCTCTCGAAAAGTGCGGTGAGGCAGGAGTATCGGTCGAACAGACCGGTGAGTTCGGAGTCATCGGCGTGCTGTATCCGTGCTTCGAGCTCCCGGAGGCGGCCCTCCAGGGTGCGAAGGTGGTCGAGCACGTGGTCGATGGCGTCCGCAACCGTCGCCTCCTCGGGCAGGTCGAGGGATTGCGCGGCATAGGCGACCCCGCCGGGAACCTCGACGCGCACCTCTCCGGCGTCGGGCCGGAGGACGCCGGCGAGCAATGCCAGCAGCGTCGACTTTCCGGCCCCGTTGTCGCCGACGATGCCGACGCCCGTGCCGGGGGCGATCGTCAGGTCGAGGTGGTCGAAGACGAGCAGGTCGCCGAAGCGCTTGCTGACGGCGCGTAGGGACAGTTGGGGAACAGACATGGGTGCGCTCCTCGAATCCGGATGAGCCCGGTGAGATCGGAAGATGTCCTCGCACAGGCGCCTTCGGCCGAGACCGACGGAAGGATGTGCGCACAGGACTCGCCGCGGATCGTGCTCGCCGCGGCGTCCAGATCTAGTGATTCAGAGTTCCCACGGCGGTGACCCTACCTGTTCCGACCCGATGCCGCACCGGATTTCTCGTGCACCCCGGACATGCCGAAGGCCGCGCACCCGATGGGTGCGCGGCCTTGCTGCTGTGCGTGAGTTGCGGGGCCGGGACCCCGCGACTCACGCACGGGCGGTCACTCGCCGGCGATGAACTGCTCCAGCTGGGCGCGGGCCTGGTCGTCGGGCATCTGCACCGGCGGGGACTTCATCAGGTACGACGCGGCCGGCAGGATCGGGCCGCCGATGCCGCGGTCCTTGGCGATCTTCGCGGCGCGCACGGCGTCGATGATGATGCCGGCGGAGTTCGGGGAGTCCCAGACCTCGAGCTTGTACTCCAGGTTCAGCGGGGCGTCGCCGAAGTTGCGGCCCTCGAGGCGGACGTACGCCCACTTGCGGTCGTCAAGCCACTCGACGTAGTCCGAGGGGCCGATGTGAACGTTGCGGTCGTGGACCTTGCCGGACAGCGGTCCGTCGAGAATCGACGTGACGGCCTGGGTCTTCGAGACCTTCTTGGACTCCAGACGCTCGCGCTCGAGCATGTTCTTGAAGTCCATGTTGCCGCCGACGTTCAGCTGGTAGGTGCGGTCCAGGATGACGCCGCGGTCCTCGAACAGCTTGGCCATCACGCGGTGGGTGATGGTGGCACCGACCTGGCTCTTGATGTCGTCGCCGACGATCGGGACGCCCGCGTCCTCGAACTTCTTGGCCCAGACCGGGTCGGAGGCGATGAACACCGGCAGCGCGTTGACGAACGCGACGTTGGCGTCGATGGCGCACTGCGCGTAGAACTTGTCGGCCTCTTCGGAGCCCACCGGCAGGTAGGACACCAGCACATCGACCTCGGCATCCTTGAGCGCCTTGACCACGTCGACCGGCTCCGCGTCGGAGACCTCGATGGTCTGCGCGTAGTACTTGCCGATGCCATCCAGAGTGGGACCGCGGAGGACCGTTACATCGCTCGGCGGGACGTCGGTGATCTTGATGGTGTTGTTCTCGCTGGCGTTGATGGCCTCGGACAGGTCGAACCCGACCTTCTTGGCGTCCACGTCGAACGCGGCGACGAACTTCACGTCGCGCACGTGGTACGGACCGAACTTGACGTGCATCAGGCCGGGGACGGTGGCGTTCTCGTCGGCGTCCTGGTAGTACTGCACGCCCTGGACCAGGGACGAGGCACAGTTCCCCACGCCCACAATGGCCACGCGCACCGAGGTGCTGTTCTCACCCATGGTCGGGTTCTCCTTCTTTCTTCGGAAACTCATTCGTGTTCGAGGTGTTTGCGGTGTGCTCCTCGGCTGCGATCAGCTCGTTGAGCCAGCGCACCTCGCGCTCGCTCGACTCGAGGCCCAGCTGGTGCAGCTGCCGGGTGTACCTGTCGAGATGCCCGGAAGCGCGCCCGACGGCGTCCCGGAGACCCTCGCGTCGCTCCTCGACCTGGCGGCGTCGCCCCTCGAGGATGCGCATGCGTGCCTCGGCGGGGGTGCGGCTGAAGAACGCCAGGTGGACGCCGAAACCGTCGTCCGTGTAGTTCTGCGGCCCGGTGTCGGCGACGAGCTCGGAGAAGCGCTGCTTCCCGAGCGGGGTCATTTTGTACACCCGCCGGGCACGGCGTCGAACGGTTCCGTCCGGACCGTCGTCCTCGGCGATCAGGCCGTCGGCCTGCATGCGCCGAAGCGTCGGGTAGAGCGAACCGTACGAGAAGGCTCGGAAGGCGCCCAAGAGCCCGGTGAGGCGTTTGCGCAGCTCGTAGCCGTGCATCGGTGACTCGTGCAGCAGCCCGAGAATCGCGAGCTCGAGCACGGTTCACCACCCTCCGACTGTTTCGCGCAGGGTGTCCCACGACACCCTGTCTGCGTGATGCGATGACTCACTGTATCGCACCGATATATGCGAGCGCAGCAACGGGCTGAATGTTTCTCCGAGTAACCGCTACTTCTCCGGACCGCGAGCGCGCGGAGGGCCGCTGTGACCGTCGGCACCCTGTCTGCTCTCAGGGAGCCCACGTACCCTTGTCCCCGTGCGATTGCAACGACAGGTGGTGGACTATGCGCTCCGGCGCAAGTCCCTGCTGGCCGAGGTCTACTCGGGTCGGCGCGCGGTCGGCGAGGTGTGTGACGCCGGCCCCTACCTGCTCCGCGCCGCGCGCTTCCACGGTCGACCGAGCGCGGTGACGTGCCCGATCTGCCGAAAGGAGCAGCTGACGCTCGTGTCGTGGGTCTTCGGCGACAAGCTCGGTCCGGCATCCGGATCGGCGCGGACCGGCGAGGAACTGGCCCGGATGGCGACAACCCACGAGGAGTTCTCGGTGCACGTCGTCGAGGTCTGCCGCACGTGCAGCTGGAACCACCTGGTCCAGTCGTACGTGCTCGGTAGGATCCCGGCGCCGAAGCGGACACGGCCCCGCCGACGCACCGCGAGCGAATAAGCGAACAAGCCCGCCCGGCGCGCCCCAGAAAGTCGATCGCCCCTGCGCCCAGTCACGACTTGGAGTTCTGTCTGTGTATGTCCCACCCGACGCCAACCGCCGGCCCCCGCGCGACGATGGGCCGTCCGGCAACGGCAGGTCGAAGAAGCAGTTGACCGATGCGCAGAAGAAGAAGCGCACGTGGCGGCGGATCCGCTACACGCTGTTCACGCTGATCGGGCTGGGCATCATCATTCCGCTGGGCACCTTCATGGTGGCGTACATGATGATCCGCATCCCCCAGCCCGGGGACGTCGCGACCAACCAGGTCGCCACGATCTACGAGTCGGACGGCAGCACGGTGCTGGCCAAGGTCGTCCCGCCGGAGGGCAACCGCGTCGAGGTCGACGTCAACCAGATCCCCCAGCAGGTCCGCAACGCGGTGATCGCCGCGGAGGACCGCAAGTTCTACACGAACCCGGGTTTCTCGATCACCGGCACCGCGCGCGCGGCGATCAACAACGTCACCGGCGGTGACACTCAGGGCGGTTCGACGATCACCCAGCAGTACGTCAAGAACGCGGTGGTCGGCGACCAGCGGACGATCTGGCGGAAGATGAAGGAACTGGTCATCTCCGCGAAGATGGCCCGCCAGTGGTCCAAGGACGAGATCATGGGCGCCTACCTGAACACCATCTACTTCGGTCGTGGTGCGTACGGCATCGGCGCGGCGTCGAAGGCCTACTTCAACAAGCCGGTCCAGGACCTGACGGTCGGCGAGGGCGCGGTGCTTGCGTCCTCGATCCGCAGCCCCAGCAACCTCGACCCGGCGACCAACCCCGAGGGGGCCAAGGAGCGGTGGAACTACGTCCTCGACGGCATGGTCAAGGACGGCAGCCTGAGCCAGTCGGACCGCGCGAACCTCACCTATCCGCAGGTGCTGGCCTCCGCGCCGTCCGACACGCATGACAACTCGGACGGACCGGACGGGCTGATCAAGACCCAGGTCCTCAAGGAGCTCGAGGCCAACGGGATCAGTGAGCAGGACCTGAACACCCGCGGCCTGCAGATCACCACGACCATCGACCCGAAGGCGCAGGCCTCCGCGGTCAAGTCGGTGCACGACGACCTCGAGGGCGAGCGGTCGAACGTGCGCACCGCGGTCGTGTCGGTGGATCCGCGCAGCGGCGCCGTGCGTGCCTACTACGGCGGCGACGACGGCCACGGTTACGACTACGCGAACGCGGGTCTGCAGTCGGGCTCGACGTTCAAGGTGTTCGGCCTGGCAGCGATGCTCGCGCAGGGCCGCCCGGTGACCGAGAAGTTCGACGCGTCGCCGCTGACGATCAACGGCGTCACGATCACCAACGCCGACGGCGAACAGTGCACGACCGGCAAGCAGTGCACCGCCGCGCAGGCGCTCAAGCAGTCGCTGAACACGGTCTTCTACCGGCTGATGCTCTCGCTCAACCACGGCGCCAAGGATGTCGCGGACATGGCCCACGCCGCGGGCATCCCGAAGCAGATCCCGGGCGTGCAGGGCCCGTCGCTGCAGGAGTCCGACGGACAGGTCTCCGACGGTGTCATCCTCGGCCAGTACCAGGTCCGCCCGTTGGACATGGCCGCCGCGTACGCGACGTTCGCGGACAACGGCGTCTCGCACCCGGCGTACTTCGTGCAGAAGGTGGTCGCCGCAGACGGGCAGGTGCTGCTCGACCGCGGACCGAACCCGCCCGGCACCAAGGCGATGGACGCGGCCGTGGCCGACAACGTCGTCTCGGCGATGAAGCCGATCGCCGCGTACTCGCACCAGCACCAGCTGGCCGGCGGGCGCCAGTCGGCCTCGAAGACCGGCACCACCCAGCTCGGCGACACCGGCCAGAACAAGGACGCCTGGATGATCGGCTTCACCCCGTCGCTGTCGACGGCGGTGTGGGTCGGCACCGCGGACGGTGTGGCGCTGAAGAACCCGGGCGGGTCGATCATGTACGGCTCGCAGCTGCCGTCGGACATCTGGAAGGACACGATGGACGGCGCGCTGGAGGGGACCTCGAACGAGAAGTTCCCCGAGCCGGCACCGATCGACGGCGTCGCGGGTGTGCCCGAGTACGTGCCGCCGACGGCCACCTACAAGCCGAAGCCGACGCAGGAGGAGCAGGCGCCGTCGCTCGGGTCGCAGCTGCAGAGCATCATCCCGAACCTGCCGACGCCGCCGACCGCGATCCAGATCCTGCCCGGTGTCACCATCCCGATTCCGGGTCAGGCGCACCGGCCGTCGTACGGAGACCAGAACAGCGGGTCGGATCCGTCGCAGGGCACCGGTGACACGAGCGGTACCGGCGGCGACACCGGCTCCCCCGGCGCCGACTCCGGCACCGGCGACTCGGGAACGGGCAACTCCGGCACCGGTGATTCGGGCACCGGCAACGCGGACGGCACCGGGGCGGGCACCGGTCATCCCGGCGGCGGCAACGGTTTGTTCGGCCGTTGATCCGGGCCGGCCACGTCCAGGGCGGGGTTGCCAGGCGCGGGCGGTAGCCTGACGCGGTGGCCGAACACCCCCTGGACGGGCCGGACCCCGACCGTCCGTCCGTCGAGAGCCGGGAGCCGGACTTCGTCTCGCCGGAGCCGCTCGTCGAGGACGGACACGGTGCGGTCGGGCGCGACCTGCCGACCCGCACCGACCGGCTGGTCGCCGGCGCCTCGCAGCTGATCGGTGGCCCGGTCGGCGCGCACGCGCTGATCGGGCGCGCCCGCTTCTTCACCCCGATGCGGGTGATCCTGCTGCTGTCGCTGGTCATGTTGTCGCTGAGCTGGTTCGGCAAGGCGGGCTGCATCCAGCAGTACCCGGGCGGCAGCGGCGGATCGGAGGTCCTCGACTGGCGGGGTAGCCGCCAGTACGTGGCCATGTGCTACTCGGACACGGTGCCCCTGTACGGCGCGGAGCAGCTGAGCAAGGGCGAGTTCCCGTACAAGTCGTCGTGGACCGGCAGCGATGTGGACGCCGACGGCGCCAGGGTTGTGCACCACATGGAGTACCCGGTGCTGACCGGGCTCTACCAGTACGCGTCGATGGTCATCGCGAAGGCCTGGTATCAGGGAGCCCACTCCGGTTGGCTCCCAGGCGGTCTCGAGGTGGCCATCTATTTCAACGTGGTCGCGTTCGGGCTGGCGATCGCCTGGCTGATCACCGTGTGGGCCAGCAGTTCGCTGTCCGGACGGCGCGTCTGGGACGGCGCGCTCATCGCGCTGTCGCCGCTCGTGCTGGTGCACGCGTTCACGAATTTCGATGCGCTGGCAACGGCTTTCGCGGCCACCGGTCTGCTGGCATGGGCGCGCAGACGGCCCTGGCTGGCCGGCGTGCTGCTCGGACTCGGTGCTGCGGCCAAGCTCTATCCGGCGTTCCTGCTCGGTCCGTTGCTGGTGCTGTGCCTGCGCACGGGCCGGATGCGCCAGTGGTGGCAGGCGTGCGGCGCGGCTGTCGCGGCCTGGGTCGCGGTGAACGCGCCCATCGCGATCCTGTTCCCGGCCGGCTGGAGCGAGTTCTTCCGGCTCAATGACCTGCGCGGCATGGACCCCGACTCGATCTACAACGTGATCGCGTCGTTCACCGGGTGGCAGGGCTTCGACGGCCCGCTGGGTCCCGGCCAGAGCCCGTCGATCCTCAATGCGGTCTCGCTCGGGCTGTTCGTGCTGGCCTGTGTGGGCGTCGCCTACGTCGGACTGACCGCCCCACGCCGGCCGCGGGTCGCGCAACTGTGTTTCCTGGTGGTCGCCGCGTTCCTGCTGACCAACAAGGTGTGGAGTCCGCAGTATTCGCTGTGGCTGGTGCCGCTGGCGGTCCTTGCGCTCCCCCATCGCCGAATCCTGTTGACGTGGATGACGATCGATGCGCTCGTGTGGGTCCCCCGGATGTACTACTACCTGGGCGTGCAGAACAAGGGTCTGCCCGAGCAGTGGTTCACCGCGACTGTTGCCCTGCGCGACATCGCGGTCCTGGTGCTGTGTGCACTGATCCTGCGGCAGATCTACCGACCGGAGGAGGACCTGGTGCGATACGGGTTCGTCGACGATCCGTGCGGCGGGGTCCTCGACCGCGCGGCGGACGTCGACCGGCCCTGGCGCCGCATCGAGCGCGAGCGGGAACCGGCCTCGCCGGCGCCACTGCGGACCTGACCACCCCCGACCGTTCGGGCCGCCTCCCGCTGGCCGGGAACGGTCCGGAGCGGTCGGTGCGCGCAGGGTTTGAATGGACCCGCCACGGAACGTGGCGCCCATCACATCTCCGCGCGAGGAGCACCGATGCGATTCACCTTTGCCGAGGCCATGACCGACCCCGAGTTCTACCTGCCGCTGGCGCAGGCGGCGGAGCGGACGGGATTCCACAGTATGACGGTGGCCGACAGCATCTGCTACCCCGCGGAGTCGGATTCGGTGTACCCCTACACCGCGACCGGCGGCCGGGAGTTCCTCGAGAACAAGGCGTTTCCCGAGGCGCTGATCCTGACCGCGGCGATGGGCGCGGTGACCAGCACGCTGCGCTTCACCCCCTTCGTGCTGAAGCTGCCGGTGCGCCCGCCGGTGCTCGTCGCCAAACAGGCCGCGACGCTCGCCCACATGACCGGCAACCGTCTGGCGCTCGGCGTGGGCGTCAGCCCGTGGCGGGAGGACTTCGAGGTCATGGGGGTGCCGTTCGAGCGCCGCGGACAGCGCATGAACGAGGCCATCGACATCGTGCGCGGGCTCACCGCCGGCGGCTACTTCGAGTACCACGGCGAGATCTACGACGTCCCGTCCATCAAGATCAATCCGGTGCCGACGCAACCGATCCCGATCCTCGTCGGCGGTCACAGCGACGCCGCGCTGCGCCGCGCCGCCGTCCGCGGCGACGGCTGGATGCATGCCGGGAGCGAGGGCGACGAGTTGGACCGCCTGCTCGACCGGTTGCACAAGTTCCGTGCGGAGGCGGGCACGGGTGACCGCCCCTTCGAGATCCACGTCATCTCCCCCGATGCCTACACCGTGGACGGCGCGCGCAGGCTCGAGGACAAGGGCGTCACCGACGTGGTCGTGGGCTTCCGGAACTCGTATTCCGAGGCGCTCGACACCGAAACCCTCGCGACGAAGGTCGATCGGATGGAGAAGTTCGCGGAATCCGTTGTGGCCAAAGTCAACTGACCGACCGCGACGGTGAATTCGACGGATCCGTGACCGCCGACCGTTCGGCGCGGCTACCGTGGGCACATGGATCGCCCCGTGGGACCGGTCGACGCCACCCGGGTGCCGCGCTTCGCGGGCCCGGCCACCTTCGCCCGCCTGCCCCGCCGCGACCAGGTGGACCGCGCCGACATCGCCGTGCTGGGGGTTCCGTTCGACAGCGGCGTCAGCTATCGGCCCGGCGCACGGTTCGGCCCGGCGCACATCCGGGCGTCGTCCAAGCTGCTGCGACCCTACAATCCGGCCGTCGACGTCTCCCCGTTCGACGTGCAGCAGGTGGTCGACGCCGGCGATGTGCCGGTCAACCCGTTCGACATCGAGCACGCGATCGACGAGATCGAATCCGCCGCAGACATATTCGGCGCCGAGGGCATCCGGCTGCTGACCCTCGGCGGTGACCACACGATCGCGTTGCCGCTGCTGCGGTCGGCCGCGCGGCGCCAGGGCCCGCTGGCGGTCGTGCACTTCGATGCGCACCTGGACACCTGGGACACCTACTTCGGGGCGCCCTACACGCACGGGACCCCGTTCCGCCGCGCCGCCGAGGAGGGGCTGCTCGATCCGGCGCACTGCCTGCACGTGGGGACGCGGGGCCCGCTGTACTCCTCAGAAGACCTGGGCGCCGACTCGGTGTTCGGGTTCCAGGTGATCGCGGCCGACGACTTCGGCGCGAGTCCGCTCGACGCCGTCGTCACCCGCATGTGCGACCGTCTCGGCGATGGGCCGGTCTACGTCTCGGTGGACATCGACGTCCTCGATCCCGCACACGCCCCCGGGACCGGGACGCCGGAAGCCGGCGGCCTGTCGTCGCGCGAATTGCTCAGTGCATTACGGGGTTTGGCAGGGCTCAACCTGGTCGGTGCGGACATCGTCGAGGTCGCGCCGGCCTACGACCACGCCGAGATCACCGGCATCGCCGCCGCGCACGTCGCCTACGAACTGTTGTGCGCGATGGCGGGCTGAGACCGCGAGCCTGCGGGCCGGCAGTCCGGTTCGCTTTCGCCGGCGGGCCGGCCCGCATATCCTGCCGACATGACGATGCAGCGGCGATTCGGCCGGGTGGGACTGATGGCGGTTACGGTGGCGACGGCGGCGCTCGCGCTGGCCGGATGTAGCAGCGGCAACAACAGCAGCACGGCGCCGCAGGCTGCGGGCAAGTGCACCTTCGCCAAGGACTCCTCGTCCCCGGCGGCGAAGCCGGTCAAGGCGCCCACCGACGTCAACCCGCCGACCGCCGGCACGGTGTCCGTCGCCGTGCAGACCACCGCCGGACCGATCCCGATGACCCTGGACCGGGCCGAGGCCCCGTGCACCGTCGAATCGATGGTGTCGCTGATCGGGCAGAAGTACTTCGACAACACCCCGTGCCACCGGCTGACCACCGAGGGCATCTACGTGCTGCAGTGCGGCGACCCGACCGGTACCGGCACGGGCGGCCCCGGCTACACGGTGCCCGACGAGTTCCCGAAGAACCTGGCGCCGATGCCCGGGACCCCGGCCGACAGCGGGACCGTGATCTATCCGCGCGGCACGCTGGCGATGGCGAACACCGGGCAGGCGAACTCCGGCGGCAGCCAGTTCTTCCTGGTCTACAAGGACTCGCCGCTGCCGGAGAAGTACACGGTGTTCGGCACCGTCGGCGCCGCGGGCCTGACCACGCTCGATGCGGTCGCCGCCAAGGGCGAGAACACCGGTCAGGGCGACGGCGCGCCGGTCGAGGCGGTCACCATCAAGTCGGCCACGATCCACTGATCGATCGGTCATGACCGAGGTGGTCGGGTTCCCGGGTCCGTGCGACCCGGGACTCGGCTACTTCGCCTGTTCGACCTTCTGCACGGCCGCGGTGAACAGCTTGTCGAACTCGGCCTGGTCCGTGGTACCGCCGCCGAGGTTGACCTCGTTCATGGCGACGGTCATGCCGCGCACCTGCGCATAGCCCAGCAGGGAGGCGCTCTGCGTCGGCCCCTGCGGGCCGAGCTCGGTCGTCACGACCTGCCGGTAGGCGTAGGCGTGGGCCGGGTCGACCCCGCCGGGGAGAGCAACAGCGGTGCTGGTGCTCTTCGTCTCGGCCTGCTGACCCCCGAGGGACATCTTCATGGTCACGTTCGCGCAGGGTCCCGAGATCGCGGTCTTGACCTGATCAAGGTTCAGTGGGTGACCGAAGATCATCTCGAGATACATGTGGCCGTCCGCGATATAGGTGGTCGCGGCGACGTCGTCGACCGCGTTCGCCAGTGCCTTCTTCAGGTCGACCTGATGTGCACCGCACTGCGCCGGCGTGACCTGTGCCGACTGCGTCGTGTCGACCACCTTGTCCGCCTGGGACTTGAGCATCTCCGGCGTGATCGGCTGGTGCTGTGCCCCCGCGGGGAAGGCCGCCTGATCCAGGAGCAGCTGCTCCTTGGGCGTGGTCGGGGCGGGAGCGGTGGCTGCACCACCGGAAGCCGCGGCGTCCGGCTGTGCGGACCCGTTCGACGAGCAGCCGCTGAGCAGCATCCCCATCGACGCGCAGAACACGATCCCGGCAACGTGAACCCGTCGCATACTTCCCCTTTGAGTGATCCGACAGCGACGATCATCGCCGCGCCGAACTGCCGAAAGCCGGTCCGATGCGGGCCGACCTGCAAAAACCGTTACGCACATTACCGGGGGTCCCCGCCGGTGCCTGTGCGCGTTCCCCCGGTGAGGGGTGCCCGGTCGGGATCGTCGGACGGTCACCGTCGGGTAACAGCCCGCTCTCGATCCAGTGTGCTTCGCCGGCAGCCTCGCGTCGACGAGCACGATCTGTTTCACTTGTGGCGGCTGTGACAGAAGTGACAACAGTGATGCACTGCGGAAGGAGAGCGGCGTCGGTGGTGCGGCCCGGCGTCCATGCGAGATGAACAGGACTGCGATCAAGGCCGGCATCTGCGCGACGCTGCTCGGTTCCACCATGGTGCTGCCGGTCAGTGCCATGGCCGACCCGGCCCCGAGCACCACCACGACCACCACTGCGCCGACGGCCACCGCCGAGAGCACCACGAGCCCGACCCCCACCACGAACCCGACAACCACCACCGGCACGCCCACGGCCGGCACGCCCGCGGCACAGGTCGGCGGCAACCAGTTGGCCGGCAAGACGATCTTCCTGGACCCGGGCCATCAGGGCAGCGCGGACGGGCACGACCTGGCCAAGCAGGTACCGGACGGATACGGCGGCACCAAGGACTGCCAGACCACCGGCATGACCACGCTCGCCGGGGTGCCCGAGCACACCATCAACTGGAACGTCAGTCGGCTGGTCGAGTCGAGCCTGGAGTCCCTGGGCGCCAAGGTCGTGCTCAGCCGGCAGAACGACACCGGCTGGGGAGGCTGCGTCGACGAGCGGGCCAAGGCCGCCAACGAGTCCGGCGCCCAGCTGGCCGTGAGCATCCATGCCGACTCCACGAGCACCGGGTCCGACGGCACCGACCACGGCTTCCACTTGATCGTCCCGCAGCTGCCGATCCCCGACGCCAAGGCGAACGCCGCGCAGTCGGGGCCGGGCCTCGAGGCGTCCAAGATCATGCGCGACGCGTACGTGAAGGCCGGATTCACCCCGGCCAACTACGCGGGCGTGCAGGACGGGCTGCAGACACGCAAGGACATCGCGGGTCCGGCGTTGACCGAGGTCCCGGACGTGTTCGTCGAGATGGGCAACGGGTCCAACCCGGCGGATGCGCAGCTGCTCGACTCCGGAGACGGGCAGCTCAAGCACGCCATCGCCATCACCACCGGCATCGTCACCTACCTGCTCACCGGCAACCAGGGCGCTGCCGCGCCGGCCACGACGACCGCGCCGTCCGCCCGCAGCTTCGCCGTCACGCAGCAGAGCGACGGAACCGACACCGCTACCACTACGACCACGGCGCCGCCGACGACCACCACGACGACGACGCCCTCGGGTGGTGGCAGCGCGGCCAGCGGTTCGGGACTGCTGGGTGAGGTGTTCGACTTCCTCAAGCCCCTGATGCAGGCCAACGGGCTGGGCGGACTCGCCGACCTGATGAACGACACGAACCTCGGAACCGTGTCCGAGCTGGCGGGGAAGCTGTTCGGGATCCTCAGCAATGGCGGATCACCCGCGGCCACCGGGGGCAAATGAGCGCAGGAAGAACGCCAGGTTCGCCGGGCGCTCGCCGAGTCGGCGCATGAAGTACGGATACCAGGCGTTGCCGAACGGAATGTAGACCCGGACGCGTAACCCCGTTGCGGCCAAAGTTGTTTGGGCGCGTGGACGGATGCCGTAGAGCATCTGGTGTTCGAACTCGCTGCGGTCGCGTCCGTACGCCTCGGCCAGTTCGCCCGCGAACGTGATCAGCGCCGGATCGTGCGTGGCGACCATCGGATATCCCTTGCCCGACATGAGAATCCGTAGGCAGCGTCGATACGACCCGTCGATCTGGGCCCGCGACCGGAACGCGACCGAGGCGCCCTCGTCATAGGCGCCCTTGCACAGGCGGATCCGGGACGACGGCCCGGACAGGTCGCGGCAGTCTGCCTCGGTGCGCCGAAGATAGGCCTGCAGGACCGCGCCGACGTCGGGGAAGTCGGCACGCAGTTCGCGCACGGTCTGCAGGGTTGCGTCCACGTACGGGTACTGCTCCATGTCGACGGTGACGGTGGTGCCGGCGTCCCGGGCCGCCGCGCACACCTCGCGGGCGTGCTCGAGCGCGATCCCACGGCCGTCCGGCAGGGCCAGGCCCAGCGCGGTCAACTTGACCGACACCTCGACCCGCCCCGCCAGGCCCTCCGCACCGATCCGGTGCACCAATGCCACATACGACTGGGCGGTCCGGTCGGCCGCGGCGCGGTGGACGGTGGCCTCGCCGAGCAGGTCCAGGCTGGCGAACCGGTCCGTGACGACCGCGCGCGCGGCGGCGATCGCCTGATCGAGATCGTTGCCGGCGACGAAGCGCGCCACCACCGGTCGCGACAGCCGGGAGTGCTCGACGAAGCCCTTGCACCGGGGAGAGGCCGACGCGGTGAGCAGCAGTGACCGCAACATGACCTCACCCCTGGTGTGGATAGCGGACCGAAACCGGTGGTACGAAGGTCTCTTTGACGGTGCGCGGGCTGACCCAGCGCTGCAGGTTCAGCACGGAGCCCGCCTTGTCGTCGGTGCCGGAGGCGCGCGCACCGCCGAACGGTTGTTGTCCGACGACCGCGCCGGTGGGCTTGTCGTTGATGTAGAAGTTGCCCGCGGTGTAGCGCAGGCGCTCGGTCGCCGTCGCTATCGCCGAGCGGTCCCGGGCGATCACCGCGCCGGTCAGTCCGTACGGTGAGCCGCAATCGACGAGATCGAGAGCATCATCGAATCCGTTGTCCGGGTAGACGAACACCGACAGCACGGGGCCGAAGTACTCGGTTCGGAAGACCTCGTGGGTCGGGTCGGTCCCGACGACGACGGTGGGCCGGACGAAGTAGCCGACGGTGTCGTCGGCGACCCCGCCCGCGACCACCCGCAGCGATTCCGCGTCGTCGACCCGTTCGAGCATCGTGCGTACGCGATCGAACGCCGGACGGTCGATCAGCGCGCCCATGAAGTTGGCGAAGTCCGCCACGTCGCCCATCGTCAGCGACTCGACCTCGTCGATCAGGCTGTCGCGCAGATGATCCCAAGTCGACTGCGGCACGAAGGCGCGGGACACGGCGGAGCACTTCTGGCCCTGGTACTCGAATGCGCCGCGTACCAACGCCACTCGCAGCACGTCCGGATCGGCACTCGGATGGGCGACGACGAAGTCCTTGCCACCGGTCTCGCCCACGATCCGCGGGTAGTTCCGGTAGGTCTCGATGTGACTGCCGACCGTCGACCACAGATGCCGAAAGGTCTTGCTGGAGCCGGTGAAATGGATTCCCGCAAGGTCTGGATGGGTCAGCGCCACATCGCTGACGGCGATCCCGGTCCCGGTGGTCAGGTTGATCACGCCGTCCGGCAGCCCGGCCTCCCGCAGCAGGTCCATGGTCAAGGTCGCGGCCAGAGTCTGTGTCGGCGAAGGCTTCCAGACGACGGTGTTGCCCATCAGGGCCGGGGCGGTGGGCAGGTTGCCGGCGATCGAGGTGAAGTTGAACGGGGTTATCGCATACACGAATCCCTCGAGCGGGCGGTGATCGAGCCGGTTCCACACGCCCGGGGCGCTCATCGGTTGCCCGGCTAGCAACTCGCGCGCGAAATGCACGTTGAACCGCCAGAAGTCGATCAGCTCGCAGGCGGCGTCGATCTCGGCCTGGATGGCGGTTTTCGACTGTCCGAGCATGGTCGCCGCGTTGATCCGGTCGCGCCACGGACCGGCCAACAGATCGGCCGCGCGCAGCAGCACGGCCGCGCGGTCGTCGAACGGTGTCGAACGCCAGCCGGGTGCGGCGGCCAGTGCGGCGTCGATCGCCTGTTGCGCATCGGAATGCAGGCAGTTGCCCATGGTGCCGAGCACGTGCGAATGATCATGGGGGATCACCACGTCGATGGGATGCCCTCCGCCACTGCGCCGCCGTCCGCCGATCGTCGACGGCAGATCGTGCACGGTACCGGCGAATTCGGCCAGCGTGGCCTGCAGGCGCAGGGTCTCCTCGGCGCCGGGGGAGTAGTCGCGCACCGGTTCGTTGCGCGGCATCGGTGTATCGGTGACCGCATCCATTACGAACTCCCCTCGCCGAGGCAACCGCAAAAGGACCCGTAACCAGGCTAATTCGGCGCTCGGGACGGCGCCAGCATTGTGGGATTTCGCTGCTGACACGACAATCCACAGGTTGTCCTACGATCGCCGGATAGGAACGGGTGTGCTCCGACCGGTATGTTCTGACACATGCCGCTCGGGGGCGACTCTTTGAACCTTGCTGCCGCCTCCGCGGCGCGAGGTGATCGCGCAGCGCTCGAGCAGGTGCTCGAGGCGATCCGCCCCATGGTGACCGGTCACTGCCGGGCGAAGCTCGCCGGCACTCTCGGCACGGGTGGCGCCGATGCGGTCGCGGAGCGGGTCTGCACCGCGATCCTCACCGGGCTGCCGCGCCGCGACGACTCGGACCAGCCCTTCCTGTCCTACGTCTACGAGGTCACCGTCCGTGAGGTCGAACTCGCCGAGGGGCAGGCGGCGGGGGACAACGTCACCGTGTTGTCCGACCGCAGGGCGGCCCGCTGGGGCAAGCGCGCCGAGGCGTACGGCGGCACTGTTGCGGATCCGGGAATCGTCGAGGGCGACGCCAGTCGGCGGATGCGCGAATTGCTGGCCACGTTGCCCGAGCGTGAGCGCGACGTGCTCACCCTCCGGCTGATCGGCGGGCTCAGCGCCGAAGAGGCCGCCGCCGCGCTGGACAGCACGCCCGGCGTGGTCCGGCTGGACCAGCACCGGGCGATGAGGAAGCTCCGGGAGGCGATCCGCCGGCGGGACCGATAAGGCCCGGCCGACGGCACCCGCGAACCCCCCGGGTGCGCTCAGAGGTCCTGGAGGTCGAGCAGTCCGTCCTGGATCGCGCGCGCCACCAGTGCGGCCTTGGTGCCGGCCGGGCGACCCACCGCCGCGTACTTCGCGCGGATCCTGGTCAGGTGAGTGTTGATCGTGCCCACCGCGAGGAAAAGCTCGCGAGCGACCTCGGACTTCGAGTCCGAACGCAGCCAGCGCACGAGCACCTCGACCTCCCGCTCGGACAGCTTCGGCTTGGCCAGCATCGGCGCCCGGTGCGAGGCCGGGCGGCGCGGAGGTTCGATCGACAGGTTGTCGTACCCGTGCGGCCGGATGGTTGCGGCATAAACGTCAGTCAGGATGGCTCCCCTGGTAGGCGGCAAGTCAACAGACCGAAAGTTCAAAAACTTCGCGATCCGTAGGACGAACGTTAGGCCATGCCACCGACAAGTTCAGGGGAGATCCCATGTCGGTTCGGTCACGAACTGTGTTTCGGCACACAGTCGACCGCCTCTGACGATGCTCAGGGTTCCGTGACGCCCAGGTCAGAGCCCGGTGGCGTTCAGAGTTCGGTGATGTCGATGAGCCCGTCCTGCAGCGCCCGCGCGACCAGCGACGCCTTGGTGCCGGCCCGGCGGCCCAACGCCTCGTACTTGCCGCGGATGCGCGCGAGATGGGTGTTGATGGTGCCGGGGGCCAGGAACATCCGGCGGCAGACCTCGCTCTTCGAGTCCGATTGCAGCCAGCAGCGCAGCACCTCGATCTCGCGGTCGCTGAGCTGCGGGCGCGGCAGTGGCAATGGCTGCGCGGGGCGGGAGTGCGGCAGCGCACCGAGACGGCCGGGGTCGCCGTACACCGGACCACCGTGCGTCGGACCACCGTGGGGCGGACCACCGTGCGTCGGACCCCCATGGGGCGGACCACTGCGGGCGGGGCGAACCGGGAGGCCGTGGACGGGACCGCCATGCACGGAACCGCTGCCGGCGGCGGCGCCGCCCTGGGCGGGTGGACGATGAACGGACGTGGGCACGGGACCTCCCCGGAAAAGACAGAAGCAGCCGGCACCGCGGACGCAGCGGTGCCGGTCGGCCCGACGATAGCGGCACGGCCGAGGGCCGAACAGACCGAAGAACTGGGGGCATCGTGCGCCGAACACACGGTCGCGGCGGAACGTCGGGGCGGCGTCCGGACGGGAAGCGGGCCCCGGCCCGGGGAGTTCTCGTCAGGGCAGGGTCTCGACGGCGACCGATGCCCGGCCGGCGTGATCGAAGTCCAGTCGGCGTACCTGGTCGGACCCCGCGGCCACCAGGGTGGCGAACGAGGATCGCCCCGGCGGCTGGATCCGGACGGTCACCGTGCCGTCGGCGACACGGTCCAGTTCCGCCGCGAGAGTGGCCCGCACCCGCTCGAGCGTCGACGCCGAGCCGATCGTGGACCCGTCGCCGAGCAGCACGACCTCGACCCCGCGCAGACGTGCACGTCGTGCCGCGTCGGCGACCGGTTCACCGGCCAGGCGCGGCGCCCGCAAGGTGTCACGCAGGTGTGCCTCGAGCAGCGCGCAGTCGCGGCGCTCCTCGGGACCGAGCGGGGTACCGTCGGCGATCCGCTGCAGCAACGGCCGGGTCGTCCGGTCCAGGACGGTCAGCCGATGGTCGCGCTCGGCGACCGCCGCCGCGGCGGCGGCGGCCAGGGCGACCCGGTCGTCGGTCACCTCGCGCAGCTCGGTCACCTCGGCCAGCGCCGGACGGATCACCAGCGCGAAGAACGTCGCCATCAACAGGGGCGGGATCTGCAGGTAGGACACGGTCAGGCCGGGTTCCACGCCGAGGCCCGCGTGCAGGCTCCAGCCGATGCACATCGCGCCTCGCGCCAGCGCGCCGATCCAGGCGATCGTGCACTGCCCGCGCACGCAGATCAGCGTGTAGATCGCGGTTCCGGAGCTGAGCGGCCAGAACGAGTCCGCCTGCCAGGACTGATCCGAGACCGCGAAGAACGCGAGGGCGGTCGTGACCGGGCCGATCGTCGTCAGCAGCCACGCCCAGCGCCGCTGCAGCGGCTCGCCGGGCAGCGCGACGACGCCGACCGCGGCGGCGGTGAGCAGCAGCCACGCCAGGATCCGCGGCCACAGCGGGTTGGAGTCGGGCAGATGCTGCAACAGCTCGATCAGCAGGTAGGTACCCGAAAACCAGACCACCAGGGCGACCGCCACCGCCGGGTGCACCCACAGCAGGTCCCGGATGTCGCGGATCATCGGTGCCGCCGCCGGGTCGCCGGGCGAACGCCGACCCGGCCGGTGGCCGCGTCCGATCAGCGCGGTCACGGCTGCGCCCTCCAACCGAGCCGCACCCGGGTACCGGCCCCGGGGCTGGAATGGACGTCGGCGTGCCCGCCGGGCAGTTGGCGCATCCGGCCGCGGATACTCACCCGCAGCCCGAGCCGGTGCGGTCGGACGGTGTCCGGATCGAACCCCGGGCCGTCGTCCACGACGTCGACGAGGACCGCGTCGGCCGAGAGCGAGACCTCGACCGAGCGGTGTGACGGTGCGCCGGGCCTGTCCGCGTGCCGGACCACGTTGCGGACCGCTTCGGCGAGCGCCGCGCCGATGGTGGTCGCGGCCGTGTGGGGCACCCGCAGCCCCGCGCTGCCGGGGTTCCGACGGACCTGCACGACGATGTCCTCGTCGATCTCCGTCGCCGACGCGCGCAGGAGCGTGACGAGCTGGTCGACGGTCAACGCGTCCCCGGCGGCGACGCCCGTGCGGAGCCGGTCGAGGGCGTCCAGCGCGCGTCCGGCCTGCGCGGTGAGGACCGCGTCGTTCTCGCGGCGCGAGGCGTCCAACAGCGTCGACAGCACCGAGTCGTGGATGAGAGCGTCGATCCGCTCACGTTCTGCGGCAAGCGCTTCGGCGGAGGCGGCCTCCGCGGCCCGTTGCCGGGTCAGGGCCCGCGAGCGGTCCAGCAGTCGCATGCTGTGGATGATGCCGATCGCCGCGGCCATCGACAGTCCGCAGCTGAGCAGGACCAGCAGTGTCCCGGTCGCGATGTCGACGCTGGACCGGTCGAGCGCGCTCTGCCGATCGGCGAACTGCAGCAGCGGGCAGGTCAGCAGCAGGTATCCGATCGCCCAGAGCGGCGGCATGCCGATCGCCGCGGCCACGGTGGCGATGGTCAGCACCGGGAGCAGCCAGATGTGGTCGCTGTCCGGGACCGCAGGGTCGTGCAGCGCCGGCAACCAGAACACGGCCGCGACCAGCAGCGTCGCGGCGACCACCGTGGACAGTCGCCGGATCGCGGTCGGGCCGGAACGCAGCGCCGCGACCACCAGCAGCAGCGGCGGGCCGAACACGATCGTCACCGCCACGGGCGTGTACCAGGCAGCGAGCATCGGTCGCTGGGTGAGGATCAGTGGTGCCGACACCACCAGGAAGGCCAGGTAGCCGGCGGCGATCAGCGCCGCGGCCATTCGCAGCACCCGGTGCTCGGCGGGGCCGGTCAGGGCGTGGGTTGCTCGGGAACCGGTAACCACCCGTCCTCCACGGCGCGTTTGTAGAGGTCGGTCTTCGTCGGCGCCGGCCGGCCGGCCTCGGCGTACTTCTGCCGGATCCGTCCGAGATAGTCGTGCACGGTCTGCTCGGACAGGCCGGTCAGCCGCGCGACCCGGCCCGCCTTCTCGCCCGAGGCGTACAGCGCCAGGACCTCGCGTTGGCGCGGGCTCAGGCCGACGTCGGAGAGGTTCGGATCCGCGTCGATCGCGGCGGCCCAGTCCGTGGTCGCGACCTGTCGGCCACCGGCGGCGGTGCGGATCGCCTCGATCGCCACCGCGACCGGTTCGGACTTGCGGATCACGCCCAGCACACCGGCGCGGGCGGCGGCCCGGACCAGGTAGGGGTTCTCGCCGCCGGTGTAGATCAGCACCGCGCTCCCGGCGGCATGCAGCAGGTCGACGTTGGCCTTGGGCGCGGACCCGTCGCCGAGACGCAGGTCGAGCAGTGTCAGGTCCAGCTGCTCGTGTTGGTCGAGCAAATCCGCGACGGTCCCCGCGCTGGCCACCAGCCGCAGGTCGTCGGTGTCGGCGAGCATCGCGCGCACCCCCAGCACGACCGATGCGTGGTCTTCCACCAGTCCGATACGACGCGCGCGTGACTCTGCGCCCGCCGCGGGGCCTGCGGCGGCGGTCGGTGGGGCGGAGGGCTCGGTCACGATGCACTCATTGTGGCCCCTGCACCCCGCGCACGGACGAGGTGGTTGAAAATTACGTCAGGTGACAGACGCGGCGGGCTCACGGGACCATGCCGCGGTGGTGACGGCGGGCCGGCGGACCGTGAACAGCACGAACAAGATCACCAGACACGCCGCCCTGCCCCAGACGCCGAACCAGACCAGCTGCTCGAGTCCGGTCGCGTGGCCATTGCCCCGCTGCAGCGCGTCGAAGTAGCGGAAGAGCCCGATCCCGAGGGACAGATCCGCGAGCAGATAGACGGTCACCACCGGCCACGGCACCCGCACCAGCACGAAGAACGGCAGCAGCCAGAGCATGTACTGCGGCGAGTCGACCTTGTGCAACAGCAGGAACGCGCACAGCATCGCACCGCCGACGGCGATCCACGGGTAGCTGCCCTCGCGTCGGAAGCGGTGCCATCCCAGCGCCAATGCCAGCAGGCAGCCGAGGATCACGAGCAGCGGAGAGGCGATGTCGACCACGTGCTGGAAGGACGCCTGTGCCGACGGGGTGTCGGCGAACAGCGGGCGGAGCCCCCAGTACCAGATCGAGTTGGTGGTGATGTCGACCGCGCGGTCGGACTGGAAGGTGAACGAGGCCCACCAGCCGCGCGCCCCGGCCACGGCGAACGGCAGGTTGATCGCCACGGTCGTCGCCACCGCCGCGGCCACCGCCGCAAGCGCGCCGCGCACGTCGTACCGGCCGCGCACCGACGCCGGGAGTTCCCGGCCGTCCGTGCCCCCGACCAGCACGTACAGTGCCAGCGGCGCGACGAGCAGCCCCGGATAGAGCTTGAGGCACACCCCGATCCCCAGCAACACCGCCGCGATCACGCTGCGGGTGCGCAGCCCGCCGCGACCGGCGGCCATCACGAACACGGCGCCGACCGTCGTCGCGACCACCGGCAGGTCCCAGTTGTGGAAGGCGTAGAGCACCAGCGGCGGACCGAGCGACCACAGCAGCGCACGCACCCCGGACAGCCAGCCCAGCATCCAGGCGGTGATCAGGCCGAACCCGGCCAGCAGCAGCGCCGAATGGGCGAGGTACGCGGCGTCGTCGTGGGCGCCGATCGCGCCGGCCCACATCAGCACCCCGGTGAGCACCGGGTATTCCACGGTGCCGCCGAACAGTTGCCCGCCGGCGGTGATCCCGCCGTGCACGTAGGGGAAGACGTGCTCGTCGATGTCGCGGCCCAGCCAGAGGAACTGGATGTCGGAGTAGCAGACGTCCCGGTTCTTGAGGGCGCCGAACGCGAGGCTGCGGCCCGCGCTGTCGTACGGCGGTCCCGCGCAGCGCGCCTTGTTGGAGTATCCGAGCGCCAGCGTCACCCCGCACAGCACCACGATCAAGACCAGCAGTGCCTTGCCGGTTCTGGTGCCGGTGACCCGCCGGTCGGACGGGGCGGTCGAGGTCGCGGGCATCGCCGACGGTCCCACACTCATGCGTGGCCGGTGGCGTCTCGCAGGTAGGCCAGGTCGTCGGCGATCCCCTCTGCGGGCGTCTCCAGCACGATCGGGGCGCCGGCGGTGCGGCACACCTCGGCGAGCACCGCCGGATCGATGGTCCCGGACGCGAGGTTGGCGTGTCGGTCGCGCGCCGAGTCGAACTCGTCGCGCGAATTGTTCAGGTGCACCAGGTCGATGCGGCCGGTGATCGCCTTGATCCGTTCGACCGCGGTGGCCAGCTCCTCGCCGCCGGCCCAGGCGTGGCAGGTGTCGAGCACGAATCCCGCGCCGAACTCGCCGACCGCGTCCCACAGTCGCCCGATCGCGTCGAAGTGCCGGGCCATCGCGAAGTCGCCGCCCGCGGTGTTCTCGATCAGGATCGGCACCGCGAACCCGCCCCTGTCGGCCTGGCGCTCGAAAAGCTTGCGCCAGTTGTCGATTCCCTTCACGGGGTCCTCGCCGTCGCGGACATGGCCGCCGTGCACGACCAGTCCGAAGGCGCCGATCTCGGCGGCCGCGGCGGCCTGCTGCGCGACCAGGTTGCGCGACGGGATGCGGATCCGGTTGTTCAGGCTGGCCACGTTGATGACGTACGACGAGTGCACGACGATGTCGACCGCCCCGCCCAGCATCCGTTCGGTGAACGGGTGCGGCTCGGGCTTGTTCCACTTCTGCGGGTCGGTGACGAACAGCTGGATGACCTCCGCGCCCAGCTTCTCCGCGTAGTCGATGGGGTCGCCGTCGTCGTGCAGATGGGCTCCGATGCGCATGCGGCCAGCGTAGGCGGCGGCGTCGCCGGGAGCCGGGTTGTGGACGGGGACGGCGTTCGGCATGTCGCCGGTCACCCTCAGCCGGTCCGAGGAGACTTCCCCGCGCCAGGCCTGGTAAATTGCGGGGGTTGCTGACGCAACGACCCTCCTGCCACGGACAAGCCGTGGCCGAATTTACGAGCCCATAGGAGGTGATGAGGTCCCGTGCGTCAATACGAACTGATGATCATCCTCGATCCGAGTCTGGACGAGCGCACCGTCGCCCCGTCCCTGGAAACGTTCCTCAACGTGGTCCGCAAGGATGGCGGCAAGGTCGACAAGGTCGACGTCTGGGGCAAGCGCCGTCTTGCCTACGAGATCGCCAAGAACGCCGAGGGCATCTACGCGGTCGTCGATCTGACTGCCGAGCCCGCCACGGTCAAGGAGCTCGACCGTCAGCTTTCGCTGAACGAGTCGGTGCTGCGGACTAAGGTCCTGCGCCAAGACCGCTGATTCACCACTGGGCTCCACACCGCACACGCAGCGCACCGCTCGTGGGTGCGCCGAACTCGTGGGTCCCCCCACGACAGGAGGAACAATGGCAGGCGAGACCGTCATCACCGTCATCGGAAATCTGACGGCCGACCCGGAGCTCCGCTTCACCCCGTCGGGTGCCGCGGTCGCGACCTTCACGGTCGCGAGCACGCCCCGTCGGTTCAACTCCCAGACCAACGCCTGGGAGGACGGCGAGGCATTGTTCCTGCGCTGCAACATCTGGCGCCAGGCGGCGGAGAACGTCGCCGAGTCGCTGACCCGCGGTTCGCGCGTCATCGTCAACGGCCGGCTCAAGCAGCGTTCCTTCGAAACCCGTGAGGGTGAGAAGCGCACCGTCGTCGAGCTCGAGGTCGACGAGGTCGGCCCCTCGCTCAAGTACGCGACGGCCAAGGTCAACAAGGCCAGCCGCGGCGGCGGCGGTGGCGGCGGTGGATTCGGCGGGGCCCCCTCCGGGGGCGGCGCGCCGATGGGCGGCGAGGACCCGTGGGGCAGTGCCCCGGCGGCGTCCGGTTCGTTCGGTGGTGGATCCCAGGGAGACGACGAGCCCCCGTTCTGATCGGGGCTCGAGGAACTTTTCGACATTCCAGGAACACGGAGAAAGACCATGCCTAAGGCGCCAGTGCGCAAGGTGAAGAAGAAGGTCTGCACCTTCTGCAAAGAGAAGAACACAGCGATCGACTACAAGGACACGACGCTGCTGCGCAAGTACGTGAGTGATCGTGGCAAGATCCGCGCCCGCCGCGTCACCGGTAACTGCGTCCAGCATCAGCGGGACGTCGCCATCGCCGTCAAGAACTCGCGTGAGGTGGCGCTGCTGCCGTACACGTCGACGGCCCGCTGAGGAAGGGGATTACACCATGAAGCTGATCCTCACTGCTGAGGTCGAGAACCTCGGCGCAGCCGGCGACCTCGTCGAGGTCAAGGACGGGTACGGACGCAACTTCCTGCTGCCCCGCGGTCTGGCGATCGTTGCCACCCGTGGCGCCGAGAAGCAGGTCGAGGGCATCCGTCGCGCCCAGGAGGCCCGGGCCATCCGCGGTCTGGACCACGCCAACGAGGTCAAGCAGGCCCTGCAGGGCCTGGAGTCGGTGTCGCTGGCGGTTCGCACCGCCGGTGATTCGGGCAAGCTGTTCGGTTCGGTCACCGCGGCGGACGTCGCCGGTGCCATCAAGAACGCCGGCGGCCCGACGCTGGACAAGCGCACCATCGCGCTGCCGAAGACCCACATCAAGGCCACCGGCAAGCACGCGGTCACGGTCAACCTGCACCCCGAGGTCGCCGTCCAGGTGACCGTCGAGGTCGTCGCCGCCGACTGACGTCACGCGCACGACGGGGCTCCGCATCGGTTTCGACCGATTCGGGGCCCCGTTTGCTGGTTGTTCAGCCGTGCCACAGGCTCGTGACCTGGGTCACTTCGCGCCTGTGGAGAGTTGCACGCAATTCGGGTCGGGGGAGACGCACAACACGCCGGGCGGCGGCCGGTGGCCGACACGCCGCAGAAATTTTTACTCACAGTGTGCACACCCCTCGATACGCCCTTGACCTGGCTTTCCGGCACCCACGTTCGGGGATTTCCCCAACTTGTCAACAGGGTCTTAACACGGTTGCGCGCGGGTCTCCACACGTCGTCCACAGGGTTTTCCACAGGCTGTGTTGAACGGCGCGCCGCGACCCCCTACCGTCGTGCGCGCGGGCTGTTTCCGCGGGCTGTTTCGACGGCTCACGATCGGGCCCACCGACACCTGACCGGGCAACCGGATTGTGTCGGTGCGGCGGAGTATGAACGACTCATCGGCATCAGGTGTTGCGCCGGACGCCATGGGCTGTCTGGCGCATGTGTAAGGAGGGATGAGGCCCGTGGCGGTCGTAGACGATCGTGGTCACCCGGAGTTCGCGGACGACGGGCCGGGTCCGCAGGATGCGCCGCCCAACGAGGAGTTCGGTCGGCAGCCTCCGCAGGACATGGCCGCCGAGCAGTCGGTGCTCGGCGGCATGCTGCTGAGCAAGGACGCGATCGCCGACGTCCTCGAGAAGCTCCGCCCCGGCGACTTCTACCGTCCCTCCCATCAGGCCGTATACGACGCTGTTCTCGACCTCTACGGTCGCGGCGAGCCGGCCGACGCGGTGACGGTCGCCGCCGAGCTCGAGCGTCGCGGCGAGCTGCGCCGGATCGGCGGGGCGCCCTACCTGCACACGCTGATCTCCACCGTGCCGACCGCGGCCAACGCGGGCTACTACGCGGAGATCGTCGCCGAGAAGGCGATCCTGCGCCGCCTCGTGGAGGCCGGCACCCGGATCGTGCAGTACGGCTACGCCGGCGCCGACGGTCAGGACGTGGCCGAGGTCGTCGACCGTGCACAGGCCGAGGTGTACGAGGTCACCGAGCGGCGCACCGCCGAGGACTACGTGCCGCTCGAGGAGCTGCTGCAGCCGACGATGGACGAGATCGACTCCATCGCCAGCCGCGGCGGCCTGTCGCTGGGTGTGCCGACGGGATTCGCCGAACTGGACGAGCTGACCAACGGTCTGCACCCGGGCCAGATGATCATCGTCGCTGCGCGACCTGGCGTGGGCAAGGCGCTCGCGCTCGACACCCCGCTGCCGACGCCGACCGGGTGGACCACCATGGGCGAGGTCGCGGTCGGCGACGAACTGATCGACGCACAGGGCCGGCCGACGCGCGTGGTTGCGGCGACCGAGGTGATGCAGGGAAGGCCCTGCTACGAGGTCGAGTTCTCTGACGGCACCGTGATCGTCGCGGACGAGCAGCACCAGTGGCTGACCGAGACGCGGGCGTCGCGTAAGTCGGCGCAGGCAGCGGCGGTGGGCTACAACCGCTACAAGAATCAGCTGACCTTCGCTGCGGTGCGGACCACTGCGGAACTGGCGGCCACCCTCCGCTGCCCGACGGCGGACGCGCGCATCAACCATTCGGTGACCAATGCGAAGGCCCTGCAATTGCCAGAGCAGAGGGTGCTGGTCCCGCCGTACACGCTGGGGGCGTGGCTCGGCGACGGCACCTCCGCCGGCGCTCAGATCACCAGTGCCGACCCCGAGGTCCCGATGTTCATCGAGGCCGAAGGGCTGCAGACGACGAAGTCGCAGTCGGCAAAGTACCGATACCAGATCTCGATGCCGGCCGAGCCCGCGATCGAGACGCGTGAGTGTGTCGTCTGCGGCAAGCCCTTTATCCCTGTCGCCAGCGAGGTGCGCACCTGCGGTCAGTCGTGCGGCGGCAAGGCGCGGTTCCTGTCGGCTCCAGTGCCGGCGCCCACCTGCCCTCGCTGCGGCGGCCCCTGCATCGGCAAGCGGATGTGCATGTCGTGCTGGAAGACGATCGGCAGCGTGAAGGCTCGGCTCCGCACGATCGGCGTGCTGAACAACAAGCACGTTCCGGTGCAGTACCTCCGAGGTTCCGAGAGTCAACGTCGTGCCATGTTGGCCGGTCTGCTCGACACTGACGGCACCGTGACCGCCGGCGGGTCGGTGCAGTTCACCGGAACCAGCGAACGGCTCGTGAGTGATGTCCGGGAGCTGATCGTGAGCCTCGGGTACCGGTGCCAGACGAGCACCAAGCGAGTGAAAGGTCACACCGAGGCCAGCTCCACCGCCTATACGCTCACCTTCGCGACCGATGACCAGGTTTTCGCGCTGCCGCGAAAAGAATTGCTGCACAAGGAGCGTCGCGGCGCGAAGAACACCGCTCGCTCCGGCTCGCGCTTCATCGTGGACGTGCGGACGGTCGAGAGCGTTCCCGTCCGCTGCGTCCAGGTGGACAACGACGACCACCTCTACCTGGCTGGTCGATCGATGGTGCCGACGCACAACTCCACCCTCGCCATGGATTTCCTGCGTTCGTGCTCGATCAAGCACGGCATGCCCAGCGTGATGTTCTCGCTGGAAATGGGCAAAACCGAGATCGTCATGCGACTGCTCTCGGCGGAGGCGAAGATCAAGCTCGGCGACATGCGGTCGGGCAAGATGAGCGACGACGACTGGACCCGGCTTGCCCGGCGCATGAGCGAGATCAGCGAGGCGCCCCTGTTCATCGACGACTCGCCGAACCTGACCATGATGGAGATCCGCGCGAAGGCGCGGCGGCTCAAGCAGCGTCACGACCTGAAACTCATTGTGGTGGACTACCTTCAGCTGATGACCTCCGGCAAGAAGGTCGAGTCGCGCCAGCAGGAGGTGTCGGAGTTCTCCCGAAGCCTCAAGCTGCTCGCCAAGGAACTCCAGGTGCCGGTGATCGCGATCTGTCAGCTCAACCGTGGCCCGGAGCAGCGCACCGACAAGCGGCCGCAGGTGTCGGACCTGCGTGAGTCCGGCTCGCTGGAACAGGACGCCGACATGGTGCTGCTCGTCCACCGCCCGGACGCGTTCGAACGCGACGACCCGCGCATGGGCGAGGCCGACCTGATCGTCGGCAAGCACCGTAACGGCCCGACCGCCACCATCACCGTTGCGCACCAGCTGCATCTGTCGAAGTTCGTGGACATGGCCCGCGGATAGGAAATGTGCTGTGCGTGCTGCCGCTGCCGACGACGACCACCCCCGGGTCGACGACGGCCGACACCCACAGGTGATCCATACTGGACAAGAAGCGTGCGCCTTACCGTCGGCGTACAACCCACGGCACGCCACATGTGCCAGAAATATCGAGGATCGCAGTGAGCGCAGCGGAACTGACCCAGTGGAACTCTGAGGAGGCTCTCGCCGAGGCGATGATCCCGATGATCGGCGGCCTGCACCGCCGGCACTCGGTGACCATCCTGATTCACAGCCGCTCGCTGGTGAACAAGTCGGTCATCGGCATTCTCGGCACCCACCGTTTCGCCCGGCAGATCCGCGGCGACGAGCTGTCGGTCGAGGAGACCTTCCCCTTCCTCGAGGCGTTGACGCGGCTGGAGTTGCGGCCGTCGAAGATCGACCTCGGGTTGCTGGTGACGGCCTACCACGCAAACGGCGGCGGAACATCGATCCCGGAGTTCGTCGCGCAGAGTCTCGCCGAACTGGTCGGTACCGACGAGGCGAGCGCTCGACAGCCTCAGGACGTGGTGCTCTATGGATTCGGGCGTATCGGCCGGCTGGTGGCGCGCCTGCTCATCGAGAAGGCCGGCTCGGGTAACGGCCTGAACCTGCGCGCCGTGGTGGTCCGCAAGGGCGGCGGGGACGATCTGACCAAGCGGGCCTCGCTGTTGCGTCGCGACTCCGTCCACGGGAAGTTCAACGGCACGATCACGGTCGACACCGAGAACAACACCCTGACCGCCAATGGCAATGTCATCAAGTTCATCTACAGCAACGACCCGACGAGCGTCGACTACACCGAGTACGGCATCGACAACGCCATCCTGATCGACAACACGGGCATCTGGCGTGACCGCGACGGGCTGTCGAACCACCTGCGTCCGGGCATCGCGAAGGTGGTCCTCACGGCTCCCGGCAAGGGCGACGTCCCGAACATCGTGCACGGGGTCAACCACCGCAGCATCGACCCGAACGAGAAGATCGTCTCGTGCGCGTCGTGTACCACCAATGCGATCGTCCCTCCGCTGAAGACCATGGACGACGAGTTCGGCGTCGCGCGGGCGCACGTCGAGACCGTGCACTCGTTCACCAACGACCAGAACCTGCTGGACAACTACCACAAGGCCGACCGTCGCGGTCGGTCGGCGCCCTTCAACCTGGTGCTCACCGAGACCGGCGCGGCCTCGGCCGTCGCGAAGGCGCTCCCCGACCTGAAGGCCAAGATCACCGGCAACTCGATCCGCGTCCCCACCCCGGACGTGTCCGTCGCCATCCTCCACCTGCATTTGGGCCGTGAGACCACCAAGCAGGAAGTGCTCGAGCACCTCCGCCAGGAATCGCTGACCGGCACTCTGAGCCGGAACCTCGACTACACGGCCGCCACCGACGCCGTGTCGAGCGACTTCATCGGCTCGCGCGCGGCGTGCATCATCGACGCGAACGCGGCGATCGTCGAGGGTGACACCGCGATCCTGTACGCCTGGTATGACAACGAGTTCGGCTACTCGTGCCAGGTCGTGCGGACCGTTCAGTACCTGTCCGGTGTGGAGTACCCGATCTATCCCGAGGTCGACGCCGCGCCCTGGCCCTCGCCGGCGTGCCCGGTTCTGCAGGCTTAGCCGGAGCGCCGGGGTCGGCATGCGATCCATCGCGCTGGCCATCGGGATCGTCTGGGCCGTGTTCTGGGTCGGTTGGCTGGTGGCTGCGGTCACCGCCAAACGGGGCCGCCGCAACGGCTCCGGATTCGCCATCCGCGCCGGGATCGTGATCGTCGGGATTCTCGTGTTCCGCCTTGCCCGCGGGCATGTGCACAGCAACGACGACGTCGTTCAGGGCGCGATCGGTTTGGCGCTGGTCGTGTGCGGCCTGGCGTTCGCGGTATGGGCGCGGGTGCACATCGGCCGGAACTGGGGTCCGCCGATGACGGTCAAGCTCAGCGGCCACGAACTCGTCACCAGCGGTCCGTACCGGTTCGTGCGCAACCCGATCTACTCAGGAATCCTGCTCGCGCTCTTGGGTACCGCGGTGGCGCTGAACCTGCTCCTGCTGATCATCGTGGTCGGCTTGGGTGGCTACTTCGTCTACAGCTGCAAGGTCGAGGAGCGCATCATGCTGCGCGAGCACCCCGACAGCTACCCGGCTTACCGCTCGCGCACCAAGATGCTCATCCCGTTCGTCTTGTAACAGTGGCGGATCGGCCCGTCAGCCGAGGATCGGGAGTTCCAGGTCGAAGGCGAGGACCATGGCCCGGGCCAACGTCCGCTCCTGGTCGCTGTTGAGGAAGCCGAGTGTCCGACCAAGGATGGCGACTGGAACGGTGACGACGTTGTCGAGGGCGACCACGCAGTCGTGATCGAGTCCGTTCGCCGGGCCGACCGGCACCTCGCTGGACAGGCCCTTCACGGTCGACGTGATCGGGGCGACCGTCACCTTGGTCATCGCCGACCGCGCCGCCTCGCGGGTCAGCACCAGCACCGGTCGCGTCTTGTCCAGGCGCGCCAGACAGACCTCTCGCAACGCCTAGTCCTCGACCGCAGCGTGGTCCACCGACCAGGACACAAGCGCATCGAGGTCGTCCTCGGATCCCCGTGCCCGCAGGATCACGGCGTCCTGTTGGGCCGCCTGCAGACGCATCTCCCGCTCCACTGCGGCGGCGACGAGTGCTGCGCGGCTCGTGGCCTTACCGTCGGCCACGCTGCGATCGAGGAAGGCCACCATCTCGTCTGGCAAGCGCACTGCGATCTGAGTCGTCATGGTGTCAGGATACCCGCCGTGCATCCCAATCCGGGATGCGATTATTGGGCTGTGACCTCCTGACCTGCTCAGCTCGGCGCGAAGGCCAAGGTGACGTTGTGGCCGCCGAACCCGAACGAGTTGCTCAGCGCGTAGTCGATGCGTTGCCGGCGCGGCACCCCGGCCACCACGTCGAGTTCGATCTCGCCGTCCTGGTTCTCGAGGTTCAGCGTCGGGGCCACGATCTGCTCTCGGAGGGTCAGCACGGTCAGCAGCGCCTCGAGCGCGCCCGCGGCGCCGATGGAGTGCCCCAGCGCGGATTTCGGCGCGTACACCGAGGCGTCCGGTGTGGTGGCGCGGATGGCCCGGGCCTCCGACGCGTCGCCGACCTTCGTGGAGGTGGCGTGTGCGTTGACATGGCCGACGTCGGATCCGGCGAGTCCCGCGGTGGCGAGCGCCTTGCGCATCGCCCGGCCCGCACCCAGGCCGTCGGGCTCGGTGGCGACGATGTCGTAGCCGTCGGAACTGATCCCGGCGCCGAGCACCCGGCCGTGCACGACCGCTCCCCGTGCCCGCGCATGCGCCTCGCTCTCCAGCACCAGCAGCGCGCCGGCCTCGCCGAACACGAAGCCGTCGCGGTCGCGGTCGAAGGGCCGCGACGCCAGTTCAGGTGCGTCATTACGCGTGCTCAGCGCCCGCATCATCGCGAAGCTCGCGATGGGTACCGCATCGAGCCGCCCCTCGACGCCACCGGCCACGATGACGTCGGCCTCGCCGGTGGTGATCAGCCGCCAGGCGTGGGCGATCGCCTCGGACCCGGACGAACAGGCCGACACCGGCGCGTAGATCCCGGCCTGCGCGCCGATCTCCAGGCCCACCCGGGCGGCCGGGCCGTTGGGCATCACCATCGGCACCGACATCGGCGGGACCTTCCGGTAGCCGCCCGACCGCATGGCGTCGACCGCGGCGATCAGCGCCTCCCCGCCGCCCAGGCCGGTGCCGACGACCACCGCCAGCCGCTCGGGGTCGACCTCCGGGGTGCCCGCGTCGCGCCACGCCCGGCGGCCCAGGACCAGCGCCAGTTGCTGGACGAACGAGTGCCGGCGCTGCTCGATCCGCGTCAAGCTCTCGGCGGGATCCTCGATCAGGGTGCCGCCGATCCGCACCGGCAGGTCACCGTCGCCGAGGCGGTCGTCGTCCAACCGGCGGATGCCGCTGTGGCCGTTCAGCAAGGCGCTCCAGGTGGTGTCGAGGTCGGCACCCAGACACGTGGAGGCGGCCATCGCGGTGACCACGACGCCGCGTCCCGGCAGTGGCTCGACCGAATGTGAAGCGCTTGTTACAGTCATGCCGATATGAATAACTGAACCAACCGCTACAGTCAATGACCATGGCCCGACCTCTCGACCACGCCAAGCGTGCGGAATTGCTTGCCGGAGTCATCGACTACATCGCCACACACGGATTGACAGACCTGTCGCTGCGCCCACTGGCCGCCGCGCTGGGCACCAGTTCCCGGATGCTCATCCACTACTTCGGCACCAAGGAGCAGATGCTGATCGCGGCGCTGGAGACGCAGCGGCCCAACCTCTCGGTCGCCTTCGTCGACGCCCACGACACCGGCGCGGTGCGCGCGGTTCTCCATCGGCTGTGGGAGGAGAACGCGGCGGGCGAGACGTCCACGAGCACGAGGGTGGTCGTGCAGGTGCTCGGCACGGCGTCGGTCCGGCAGGGCCCGTTTCTCGACTACGCGAACCGCGCCGTCGAGTCCTTCACCGGGGGCCTCGCCGCCGCCCTCGAGCGCCTCGACCCGCCTGTCGACGACCCGGAAGCCGTGGCGACGATCCTGATATCGGGCCTTCGAGGGTTGCTCGTCGACCGTTACGTCACCGGCGACAAGGACCGCACCGACCGGGCCGCATATCGCCTCATCGAACAGTCCCTGACCTGACGGTCACGGTTCTGATCAGGCGACCCGGATGTCGTCGGCCGGTGTGCCGGACTCGGCCAGGTGCGCGCGCTTGGGCAGCAGCAACGGCGTGCCGAGCAGGAGAACCCCCGAGACCGTGATCGCGGTGAGGGGAGTGGTCGCCGTCGCGAGCACGCCGAAGGCCACCATCAGCACGGCCTGGCACAGTTTGCTGCTGACGCTCCATGCGGTCAGCACCCGCGACGCGCGGTCGGCGGGTGTGCGCTGCAGTCGCTCGGTTGCATTGATGGGGTTGAAGATTCCCATGCACGCGATCAGCAGGCCCTCGACGACGATCACGGTGAGCAGTCCCGGGATGCCGGGCTGGGTGAGGGCGAGGCCGAGCGGGAAAATCGAGCGCAGCCAGCCGAAGACGACCATGATCCGGTGCCGGCCGTAGCGGGAGACGAGGCGCGCGGACAGGCGGGCGCCGACGACACCGCCGAGCGCCGGTATCCCGAACGCGAGTCCGTATTGCCATGCGGCGAAGTCGTATTCGCCCAGCAGCAGGACCGCGAGCAGGGGAGCGGTCGCCATGATCAGGCCGCCGACCAGTATCGAGTTGAGGAACAGCCCCCGCAGCGCGCGGTCGCGGAGGATGAACCGCCAGCCGAGCAGGAGGTCGCGGGCGCGCAGCCCTCCGGTGTCGCGCGGCGCCGCGACGTCACTTCCCCGGATGCGGCGGATCCCCAACGCGGACAACAGGAAACTCACGGAATCGGCGACGACGGTGACCACCGGGCCGAGCAGCCCGATGAGCGCGCCGCCGAGCGGTGGCCCCACCGAGGTCGCCACCCAACTCGTGGCCTCGAATCGTCCGTTGGCGACCAGCAGGCGATCGCTGCGGACGAGGTGCTTGAGGTAGGACCCGGAGGCGGCGGCGAAGACGATACCCGCCGTGCCGGAGATGATCGAGACAGTCAGCAGCTGAACGTAACTCAGCAATCCGAGGGAGTAGGCGAGCGGGATGCTCGCCATCGCCAGGAAGCGGGCGAGGTCGGTCGCGATCATGACCGGGCGTTTGGCGCGGTGTTCCACCCACGGCCCGAGCGGGACCGCGACGATCGCCGCGACGGCCAGCCCGGCCGCGTCGAGCAGCGAGACGGCGACGGCCGGGGCGTGCAGCACCTGCACGGCGATCAGCGGGAACGCGCCGAAGGCGATCCAGGTGCCGTAGGTGCTCACGGCGTAGGCCGACCAGAGCCGGCCGAAGTCGAGACCCAACCGCGTGCGCACGCGCCCCCCTCTCGACAACCGACGTTTGGACCTCACTGATCACACCAGCCGATCGACGCCAGATCAAACAACCAGATTGCCCACAAGCCACAACCATCGGTTGAGTCGATAGGCTGGCTCGATGGACACCGAGGCAGTGCGATCGTTCGTCCGCGCCGCCGAGCTCGGCCAATTGCAACAGGCGGCCGACGAGCTGGGAGTGACGCAGCAGGCCGTGTCGAAGCGGATCGCCGCCCTCGAGCGCGAACTCGAGGTGCGCTTGTTCACCCGGACCGCCCGCGGGGTCGAGCTGACCCTCGACGGCCAGGCGCTCCTCCCGCACGCGCGCAGCATCGTGACCGGCGTCGAGCGCGCGGTCGCCGCGGTCCGGCCCGGATCGCGGGCCCTGCGGATCGACGTCCTCGGCCTGCGCACGGCCCAGGCCGTCATCCTGCACGACTACTGGCGGTCGCATCCGGGGACCGAACTCGAGGTGGTGACCCTCAAGGTCGACGACCCGCGGATGGCCGTCGCCGCCGTCGGCGCCGGCGAGATCGACGCCTCGTTCCGCACGGTCACCGACCCGGCGGCGCTGCCGCGCGAGCTGCGGATGATCCACGCATTCGACTCCCCGCTCGAACTCCTCGTCGGACCGCGCCACCCGCTCGCTTCCGCGCGCACACTGACTCCACCGCAGCTGCGCGGGCATCGGATCTGGGTGCCGGGTATCGCCCCGGGCAGCGAGTGGGCGGAGTTCTACGACCAACTGTCCGCCGAGTTCGACCTCCGCGTCGACGCCGCCGGGCCGAACTTCGGCAACGAGGTCCTGCTCGACACCCTCGCGGACTCCGCCGACGTCGCCACTCTCGTCGCCGCGCGCGACCGGTACCTCTGGCCGACGAACTACGACCTGCGCCGCATCCCGATCGTGAATCCGACTCTCGTGTATCCGCTTTCGCTCATCCTCCGGCGGGCGAACCCCCATCCGGGACTGCGGGCGGTCATCGACCACTTCGCAAGCCTGGCGCCGCTGGCGGGGCCGACGTGGCGCCCGTCGTGGGTGACCGACTGACGTCGTCTCCGCAGCGATGAGTCCGCCGCCCGGCGCCGGTCTACCTTTCCGACCGGGACGACCAACTCAGCGGGAGCACGCCATGGGCCTCATCCACATCGAACTGTTCACCACCCTCGATCTCGTCGGACAGGCGCCGGGTGGCCCGGACGAGGACGCGGAGGGCTTCGCGTTCGGCGGCTGGCAGGCGCCGCTGCTGGACGAGGTCGCCGGCGCCCAGGTCGCCGCCGCCTACGTGGGCACCGACGCGCTACTGCTGGGTCGGCGGACATACGACATCTTCGCCGCCTACTGGCCGCACCAGGAGGACGGACAGGACGGCGGTTTCGCCACGCTCTTCAACGGCATCCCGAAGTACGTGGCCTCCCGCGGCACGCCCGACCTCCCCTGGGCCGGGTCCACGCAACTCGGCCTGGACCTGGCCGCCGCGGTACGCGGGATCCGGGACCGGCACGAGCACGTCACCGTCGTCGGAAGCCTGAATCTGGTGCAGACCCTGTTGCGCGAGAAGCTCTTCGACCGCCTCGACCTGTGGGTGCACCCCATCGTGCTCGGGGTCGGGAAGAAGGTGTTCGACGACGGCGCGGCGCCCACGAACGTCACCCTGCTCGAACCGCCGGCGGCAAGTCCGGCCGGCACCGTGTTCCTGCGCTACGGGCGTGCGGAGGGCACGCCGCGGACCGGGGACATGAGCGCACCGGGCCGCGGTGTCGGACAGGAGGACTGAATCCGCCGCCGCGCCGGGGAGGCGGCGTCGGCGACGGTTCCGCACGGGGGCTCCGGAGAGTAAAAATGGGACATGGGACGACAGGCGACGATCGCGCTGTACGTGCTCGCGATGGTGATCATCGTGGTCGCGGTGGACATCCTGTTCTTCCGCGACCATTTCTGGGCGCGGCTGATGGCGAATGTCGGCATCGTCCTGATCTTCGGGGCGTTCTATCTGAGGTTCTTCAACCGCTCGTGAACGCGACACGGCCGGTGGATGCGCGCATCCACCGGCCGTTCCCGGCGCACTCCGCTATCGCGGTGCGGTCACTTGGGAGGCATCCGGATGCCGCCGTCCACGCGGATCACCTCGGCGTTCATGTACGAGTTGGTGAGCAGTTCCTCGACCATCGAGGCCAGCTCGTCCGGGTCGCCGAGCCGCTTCGGGAACAGCACGTTCTGCCCCAGGTTGGCCTTGAACGCGTCCGACTGCGGGCCGCTGCCGTAGATAGGGGTGTCGATGAGTCCCGGCGCGATCGTGTTCAGGCGGATCCCGGCCGAGGACAGGTCGCGGGCCACGGGCAGGGTCATGCCGACGATGCCGCCCTTGGACGACGAGTAGGCGGCCTGACCGATCTGGCCGTCGAACGCGGCGACCGACGCGAGGTTCACGATGGCGCCGCGGTCCTGGTCCTCGCCCGGATCATTGCGGCTCATCGCGGTCGCCGCCAGCCGGACGGCGTCGAACGTGCCGATCAGGTTGATCGCGATGACCTTCTTGTAGACATCCAGGCTGTGCGCGGACGCAAACTCGCCGTCGCGGCCGATGGTGCGCTGCGCCGAACCGATGCCGGCCGAGTTCACCAGCGCCTTGAGCGGCGCCAGGTCCACGGCCGTGTTGACCGCGGCCTCGATCTGCGCGGTGTCGGTGACGTCGACGGACACGAACACGCCGTCGATCTCCTGCGCCAGCTGCTGCCCGGCGTCCGCGTTGAGGTCCGCGATGACCACCTTGGCGCCGCGCTTGGCGAGGCGGCGGGCGGTGGCGGCGCCGATTCCGGACGCGCCGCCGGTGACGATTGCACTTGCTCCCCTGATCTCCATATGCCGCAGCGTAAAGCAGGGCCGAGACCCGGCGCGCTGTGGCCCCGGTCACCAGAGGGGAGTTGCGCGAAACCGCAGGGCCGCCCGGCCGAGTACGACAAACTCATCGGCGACGCTGCAACCGCTGCCGACGAGGAGGCCGGTCGTGTTGATCTTCGGGGAACCGTATGACGCGGGGAATGGAGCGGTGGTCATCACCGTTGCCCGTCGGACCTGGCCGGGCCGTTCCGAACACCCGGTCGGCATCTACACGGTCCGCTCCGACAGCACCACGTGGACACCGGCGGCCGACTCCGACCGGATCGCGCTCGTCGGCGTGTGCACCGGGTTCGTCGCCGCACTGATCGGCACGCTGGCGGTGCTGCGGCGACCGCCGTGGCCCGAGATGACCGAGCGCACCATGGTCGCGCTCGCCCACGCGCGGATCGCCGAGAGCCGACATCGGTAGCGCCGGGCCCTTGACCCTGACACAGTGACAGGGCCTTACCTGGGTGCCGAAGGAGGTGACGGTCATGACCACGACCCACCACGACACCGCCGCCCGGCTCGCCCGCGCCCTGCGCGGCGGCGATCCGTCCACCCGCCTGCGCGCCGCGCTGTCGGCCGGGACCGACCCGGACCGGCGTCTGATCGCCGTCCTCGTCGAGCGCTGCGCGGACGAGCCGGACTTCTTCGTCCGCGAGATGCTCACCTGGGCGCTGGTCCGGTCCCCGGCCTCGGACACCGTGCCGCTGCTGATCGCGCAGCTCCGCGCGGACAACGCGCAAGCTCGTGCCCAGGCGCTGCACACGCTGTCCAAGATCGGTGACCGCTCCGCGTGGCGCCACGTCGGGGCGCTGATCCGCGACCGCGACGACGACGTCGCCCGTAGTGCCTGGCGCGCGGCCGTCGTACTCGTTCCGGACGGAGGTGAGGCCGGGCTCGCTGCCGATCTGGCGACGGAACTGGGCCGGGGCGACCGCGACGTGCAGCTGAGCCTGAGCCGCGCGTTCGTCGCGCTCGGTGAGCCGGTCCTGCCGGTGCTGGAAGCGGCGGGCCGCTCGCCGGATCCGGATGTGCGGGCCCACGCCGAGGCGACCGTGCGCCTTCACGACGACCCCGAAGGTGCCTTCGTCCTCTCGCTGGAGCTGGCCAAGCGCGTCGCGGCCACCGGAGGCGACCCCGAGGAGCAGGCGTGCTGATCGGAGAGGTGGCGCAGCGATCCGGCGTCAGTGTGCGGATGCTGCGTCACTATGACGCGTTGGGACTGGTCTGCCCGAGCGAGCGGACCTCGGGCGGGTACCGCGAGTACTCCGAGACCGACGTCCGCAGGCTCTTCGAGGTGGAGAGCCTGCGGACGTTCGGGCTGTCACTGACCGAGGTCAAGCGCGCGCTCGACGAGCCCGGGTTCTCGCCGTCCGCGCTGATCGACGACCTGATCGACGACACCCGCAGGCGCATCGAGTCGGACAACGAACTGCTCGCGCGGCTGCTGCGGCTGCGATCCGCCGACTCGCCGGATTGGCACGGCGCGCTGCGCGTCGTCACGCTGTTGCGGGCGGTCGAATCGGGCTCCGTCGACCACCGGTTCCGGGCGGTGTTGAAGCAGGGTGAGCAGGCTGTCCTGCCGGCCGATGCCCTGGCCGAATCGCTTCTCGCGGAAGAGGATTTGAACGTCGCGGGAGCGTTGCGGTGGGCGCTGGCCCGCGCGGAGGGTGACGGACTGCCGGTGCTGGCCGCGGGCCTGGGGTCCTCCGACGTCGCCGTGCGCCGCCGGGCGGTGGCGGGCATCGCCGCCCTCGACGACGACGGCTCCACGGAGCTGTTGCTCAGGGCACTGGGTGATCCCGACCTCGAGGTGCGCGACCGCGCGGCCCTCACGCTCGGATCGCGCGGTCGTGGCGAGGCGATGCGCATCCTGGCCGAGATGGTGGCCGAGGGCCGGCGCGACGTCGAGGCCGCGGAGACCCTGGGAGGTCTGGCGGGTACGGCGGTGCAGGCCGACGAGATCGTCGAGGCCCTCCGGGAGTGTGCGCACGAGATGGGCGGTACGCAGCCGCGACTGCGCACGGCCCAGGCGCTGTACGAGATCCCCGGCGCTGCAGCCGATCGCGCACTCGAGGAGCTGTCCGGAGACGACGATCCGGCGGTCGCCGCGACGGCGAAGTCGATCCTCTCGGCGCGGGCGTGAGGCTGCCGCCCCTCAGACGATGTACGTGGTACGGCTCGGCTTCTCCGCCTGGGCGAGTCCGTCCTCCGGTAGCCCGAGCGCCTCGGTGAACGTGTGCGTGGGCATGCCGCCGAACATCGTCGACAGCCCGATGTCGCCGGGAGAGTTGTTGTTGAACACCACGATCCAACGCAGGTCGTCCGTCCCCACGTTCTCGATGTAGTGGGCGTAGGCCTGGGGCACGAATCCGACCTCGCTGCTCGGCCGGAGTTCCTGGGTGCTCCAGGTGTCATCGGTGTTCACGACCCCGAGGCGCCCCCTCCCGGACAGCGGGATGTCCAACTCCCAGGCGTCCGGGTGCCAGTGTGGCTCCCGGACCGCGCCCGGCTTCATCGTCAGGAAGTACACGGCCGCGCGGTTGCCGTCGAGTACCGGGAAGTTGTCGCCGGTGGCCTCGGTGATGGTGCCGGACGGCTCGACGATCTGCGGACCGACGCCGGCGAAGTCGAAACTGTTGACGGTGGCGCTCTTCGGCAGGGTCGGCGGCTCGCCGGTGACGGGCTCGCCGGCCGATGCGCGCATGACCGGGACCATCAGTGCGGACACGACGGTGGCGCCCGCCACGCCCAACGCCTGTCGCCGGTTCAGTTGGACGTCGCGAAACTTCGCCATCGGTGCCTCCGATCCGCCGCGGACAAGGCTGATTCCAGGCTAGGCCCCCGCGTCGGGGCCGGGAACCCCGCGTGACTCAGGGCCGCGGCCAGGGCCGCCCGGCGAGCCGTTCGATGTCGGTGTTGAAGCGTTTGAGCAAGGCGCCGAGCGTGGCTACGTCTTCGGGTTCCCACTGCGCCACGATCTGCTCCACGCCGCTGACGTTGGCGGCGCGCTCGAGGGACAGGAGGCGTTCCCCTTCGGCGGTGGCGCGGAACTTGCGCGCAACACCGCCCGCGGGGTCGGGGATGCGCTCAACCAGTCCGTCGCGCAGCAGGGTGCGGGTCTGCCGGTTGAGCGTCGAGGCGTCCAGCCCGAAGGCGTCGCTGAGCTCGCCGATCGACATCGGCCCCTGCACATCGAGTCGGCCGAGCAAGGTGTACGCGCTGCGATCGAGGTGCCCGGTCTGGCGGTGCGGGTTGGGTGTGTGCCAGTTCAGGTGACGCCCGAGCAGCATGGTCTCGAACTCGATCAGGCTGGTGGAGTCGTCCATGTCGAATCGATGCCGTTCCTTTGCGTCCACGGGTCACCCGATCCTACCGATGTGGGCAACGCACGTATTGTGTATTAACCACATAATGTGTATAAACCACATCGAAGACTCGAAGGAGAAATCTTGTGGACACGACCACCTCGCCCCAGGTGAAGCCGGGCGCACTCGTCGCGGTGCTGGCCTTCGCCGGCATCGTCGCTTCACTCATGCAGACCCTGGTGATCCCGCTGATCGGCGATCTGCCGCACATCCTCGACACCAGCGCCTCGAATGCGTCGTGGGTGATCACGGTGACCCTGCTGGCGGGCGCGGTGGCCACGCCGGTGATCGGCCGCCTCGGCGACCTCTACGGCAAGCGCCGGATGATGTTGATCTGCACGGTGCCGCTGATCGTCGGCTCGATCGTCTGCGCGTTGTCGGGGGCGTTGCTGCCGATGATCGCCGGGCGCGCGCTGCAGGGACTGGGCGGAGGCCTGGTCCCGCTGGGGATCAGCGTGATGCGCGACCTGATTCCGCCGCAGCGGTTGCACTCCTCGATCGCGGTCATGAGTGCCTCGATGGGCATCGGTGGCGCCTTCGGCCTGCCGTTCGCCGCCGCGGTCGCGGAGAACTCGAACTGGCGGGTGCTGTTCTGGGTCACCGCCGCGCTCAGTGCGGTCGCCGCCCTGCTGATCGCCGTGATCATCCCCGCCGACCCGGACGACGGCACCCCGGGACGTTTCGATGTCCTCGGCGCGCTCGGTGTCGGCGTGGGACTGGTGTGCCTGCTGCTCGCGGTGTCCAAGGGCGCCGACTGGGGCTGGGGGAGCGGTGCCGTCGTCGGGCTGTTCGTGGCGGCCGTCCTCGTGCTGGCTGCGTGGGGCTGGTGGGAACTGCGCACCCGGGATCCGCTGGTGGACCTCCGGGTGAACGCGCGCCGGCAGGTGTTGCTCACCAACGTCGCCTCGATCGTGGTGGGCTTCTCCATGTACGCGCAGTCGCTGATCCTCCCGCAGCTGCTGCAGCTGCCCGAATCGACGGGATACGGTCTGGGACAGTCGATGTTGGCCATGGGCCTGTGGATGGCACCGTCCGGGCTGATGATGATGGCGGTCTCGCCGATCGGCGGCCGGATCTCGTCGGTGTACGGGCCGAAGGTCACCCTGTTCATCGGCTGCCTGGTGATCGCGGCCGGTTACGGGCTGTCGATGCCGCTGATGGGATCGGCGTGGGGCCTGATGGTGGTGACCGCGGTGTGCGGTGCGGGCATCGGACTGGCCTACGGCGCCATGCCGGCGTTGATCATGTCCGGTGTACCGCAATCAGCGACCGCCTCGGCGAACAGCGTCAACACGCTGATGCGTGCGTTCGGCACCTCGGTGTCGGCCGCCGTCGTCGGTGTCGTGTTGTCGCACATGACCGTTCAGGTCGGTGGCTACGCGCTGCCCACGGAGGCGGGCTTCCGCACCGGGCTGTTGATCGGCTGTGGTGTCGCGGTGATCGCCGCGCTGGTCACGTTGGCCATCCCGGGCCCGCGCCGCCACGACCCGGCGGCCGTGGCCCAGGACGACACCGCGGTGCCGACGCGGGCCTGAACGCGACGGGCGTCCGGTCCGGACGCCCGCACCGGGTCAGTGGCCGACGGTGTGCAGCGCGGTCGTCCAGTCGGTGGCGATCGCGGACTGCGCGGCCGCGAGCGGCACCTGTCCCGAGCAGACCAGCGAGTGCAGGGTGTTCTCCACCTTGTCCTTCGGGTTGTTCACGCCGGCGCCGGGCTGATGGCCCGGTGACGGCGGCTCGACCCAGAGGTTGCGCGGGTCGTTCGGGTCGCCGCCGAGTTCCAGGCTGATCAGGTGGTCGTACTCGGCGTCGTGGAGCGAGGCGGTGTAGCCGTACGACCGCGCGTCGGCGGACTTCTCGCGACCGGTGATCGACGCGGGCGGTCGGATCGAGCTCGTGTATCCGGAGCGGCAGATCGTCGACGCGAGGTCGCCCGATGTCACGCGGGGATTGGTCGCCCCGGGAGTGCAGCCGGGGTCGGGAAGCGGTTGGCCGTCGACGGTGTGCCGGTAGTGGCACGACCCGGCGGCGGGCTGCGCGGCCACCGTGTACGCGGTCTGCGGCCCGGGTCCGACGGCGAGCGCACCCCCGACCGACACCGCTGCCGTCGAAAGCTGTTGTGTGACAGGAATGCTTGAGCCGGCGGGTGCGGCGTGGCCGCCGGACGGGCCGCAGCCTGCGAGGGTGAGCGAGGCGGCGGCGATGACGGCCGCGACGGCTCCTCTGCGAGAGTCGATCATGACGACAATCATGCTCCACCGCCCGCCCGCCCGCCCGCCCGCCGCCCGCCCGCGCAGCGAGAGGTGGCGCCGTGATCGTGATGCCTCGTTCGACGGGGGGTGTTCGCGGATCCGTTGCGGGACTAGACTCATCGGAGGACATCGTCGCGCCCGCGAAGGGGGTGGATGGCCGTGGAGAACACGAGACGCTCGCTGCGGTTCCCGCTCATCATCGTGTTTGCGGTCCTGCTTGCCTGCTTGTTCGCCCTACCGGCGCAGGCGGATTCGGGTGACGGATTCGTCGCTGTCGCAAACACTTCGACGCATCAGCTCACGGTCAGCATCGGCGGCCACGTTGCGCGGGTGATGCCCGCGTCGATGGGTAAGCCCGGCCACGAGACACCGCTCGGCACGTTCCCTGTACTCGAGAAATTCCCGCAAATGGTGATGGACTCGTCGACCTACGGCGTGCCCGTCGATTCGCCGGAGGGCTACCGTCTGGACGTCGACAACGCGGTGCGGATCACCTGGGACGGGGTGTTCGTGCATTCCGCGCCGTGGTCGGTCGCGCAGCAGGGACACGAGAACGTCAGTCACGGCTGCATCAATCTCAGTCCCGCCGACGCCCAGTGGTTCTTCGACAACGTCCACGTAGGCGATCCGGTCACCGTCACCGGCTGACGCGCATGCCTGACGCGCATGCATTGAGCGATCGGCATCCGCGCGCGTACGGTGAATTCATGCGTTCCGCGAGAGATCGATGGGACATCACCACGAGCGTCGGGGCCACGGCGCTGTTCGTCGCAGCTGCCCGCGGACTGGCGGCGCGGCAGGAACATCCGCTCGCCGTGGACCCGTTCGCCGAGGTGTTCTGTCGGGCCGCCGGAGGCGACTGGGCGCAACTGTTCGACGCGGATCCGGAGCAGACCCGCGACCATCCGCTCCGCAGTACCGATTTCGGACTGCAGTTCCAGGACTTCCAGGCGGCGCGGACCCGCTACTTCGACCACTACTTCCACGCAGCCGCCCAGGCGGGGGTCCGGCAGATCGTGCTGCTCGCCGCGGGCCTCGACGCCCGCGCGTATCGGTTGGACTGGCCGGCGGGCACCGTCATCCACGAACTCGACCGTAAACCGGTGCTCGAGTTCAAGCGCTCCGTGCTCACCGCGCACGGCGACACCCCCCGCGCCGAACGCCGCGAAGTTGCCGTCGACCTACGTGAGGACTGGTGGACACCGCTGCGCGCCAACGGCTTCGAACCGTCGGATGCTTCCGCATGGATCGCCGAGGGGCTGCTGATCTATCTGACCCCGGACGCGCAGGACGACCTGTTCGCGCGCATCGACACGCAGTCCGCCGCGGGAAGCCGGCTCGGCGTCGAGGAGATGAAGCCGATCCCGGCGGCGGACTACGCGGAGATGACGGCGCCGACGGACGTCACCGCCACGACGGAACGCAACGCCGACTGGGCGACACTGATCTACAACGAGCCGAGAAACGAAGCGGTGCAATGGTTCGCCGACCGTGGCTGGACCGGCCAGGCGACGTCGCTGAGTGAGTACCTGACCTCGCTGGGGCGTCCGGCGCGTCCCGCGTCGTCCGACACCGGTCATCTGCGGCCAGAGCTGATCAGTCTCACGACCGTGGTCAAGCCGGGCTGATCCGGCCCCACCATCGGACGACGCTGACTATTGGACGATGGTGACGCCGGCTCCCACCTCGGCCCAGTTGTACAGCCACGACATCGCCGCCTCGGGCAGGTGCACGCAGCCGTGTGAGCCCTCGGACCGGTAGCCGACGTCGCCGAACGGCATCGTCTGCCAGTCCGCGTCGTGGAATCCGAAGTCGTCGTGGAACGGCATCCAGTAGTGCACGAAGTCCGAATAGCCGGGCCCGCTCAACCAGCGGTCGGGTTGCTTCGCCTCGATCGCCCAGGTGCCGGTGGGGGTGCCGTCGCCGCTGAGCACGTCGCCGGTGGTCACCGCGGTCGCGTGTACGGTGCGGGTTCCCGCGCACATCCACGCGCGCTGCCGGGAGATGCTCACCAGTACCAGTTGCGGGCTCTGGTTGGCCAGACAGGCGGCGGCGTCGGCACCGACGACGGAATCCGCGGAGGATTGGTGGACCACCGCCGACGGGGTGGTCCGCGGGGTCGCCATCGACAGCCGGAAATGCGGGTCCACCAGCACGAACACCGTTGCGCCGACGATCAGTGGAAGCAGCAGCAGAGGCCAGCCGACGGTCCGCGCCAGCGAGCCCACCGCCCGGCGAAGCGGTGAGCCGAGAGGACGCCTGACAGGGCCCGGCACCGGTCCAGCCTCTCACGTCTGCGCCCGATCGGGAACCGCGCGCCCGCGCACGGGTGTGGCCCCGCCGGCATCCGACGGGGCCACACGCTGGGGTTTCGCCTACTTGGAGCTGCCGAATCCGCCCAGGATGTTCTGCAGGCTGCCGGTTCCGCCGCCCCCGGTTCCGCCGCCGGCGACCGTCACGGTCACCGCCTGCGAGGTCGAGCCCTTGAATCCGGGTGCGCCGCTGTACACCGCGGTCACCTTGCGGTCACCGGTGGCGGTGAACGCCTGGTGCAGCACGGCCTTGCCGTCGGTCACCGCCACCGGGCTGCCGAGCGCGGTGGTGCCGTCGAGGAACTGGACGGTGCCGCCGGTGACGGTCGCCGGGGTCAAGGTGGCGGTCAGGTCCACGGCGACGCCCTTGGTGGCGGATGACGGCGCGCTCAGCACGATCGTGGTCGCGACGTCGGTCGGATCGGGCGCGGTCACCGAAACGGTGCCGGCTTGCGAGGTCGAGCCGGTGAAGCCCGCGCCGCCCGAGTAGACGGCGGTGATGCTGTGGTCACCGGTGGTTGTGAAGGTGTGCTCGATCTCGGCCGCGCCGCCGGTTACGTTTACCGGGGTGCCGAGCGGGGATCCGTTCTCCTGGAACTGAACCGTGCCGGTGGTGGCAGGGTCGGTGGCACCGGCGACGGTGACGGTGGCCCGCAGCGTGACCGGGGTGCCGGTCTTCGCGGAACCCGGCACCATCACGGTCGTGGTGGTGTTCTTGTCGACCGGTGCCGGGTCCTTGACCGTGACAGTGGTCGCGGTAGAGGCGGATCCGGTGAAGCCGGCGACACCCGCGAACTCGGCGGTGATGCTGTGATCACCCGCCGAGGTGAAGGTGTGCGGCAGTGTCGCCTTCCCGTTCGCCAGGTCGACCGGGCCACCGAGCGGGGCGCCGTTGTCCTTGAACTGCACCTTGCCGCCGGTCGGGGCCGGCGCGACGGTGGCGGAGAGCTGGATCTCCTGCCCGGTCGTGGCGTCCTGCGGCGCCGCCAGCGTGGTGGTGGTGGCCTGATCGGACGACTCGATGGCGATCGTGGCCAGCGGGCCCGCGCCGGCGTTGAGCGGGCCGCCGTCCGAATCACGCGGTGAGCAGCGCGTCGGCGCCCACTGGGTGCCGAGCAGGGAGGCCTTGGCCAGCTGGGTGCTGAAGTTGGCCATGTCGCCCTGGGTGGCGGCGGCCCCCGAGGTGCGCACCTTCGGCTGGATCGTCCCCGACGGCCCGGCCTTCATCGTTACCTCGACGGCCGGCAGCCGGAACCAGGTCTCACCGGCGGAGTTGGTCGTCCCGTCCAGGTTCTTCTTGGTCTTGGGGACGCGGATGCCGCCCTCGGCCTTTGCGTTGGAGCTCGGGCTGTTGCCGATCAGCTCGTTGTTCCCGGACAGGCGGATGATCGTTCCGTTCGCATCGACGTTTCCGGAATCGTTGACGCGCAGCACGTTCGGGGCGACGTTGTCGAGCCCGACCGCGGTGCCGGGGACCACTCCGGCACTGACGAAGGTGGCGTTGTCCGGGATCTCGTAGTCGATCTTGAGTCGCGACAGGTTGGTGGTCGTCGCCCCGGAGTCCTTGTCCGGGTACGACGTAGCGCTCGGCTGCAGCCGGAAGGTGAACTCCTGGCCCGGCTCGACCTTCGCGGGAGCGTCGATGGTGATGGTGTTGTCGGTGATGCGCTTCTGGTCGCCGATGATGGATCCGGCGATGCAGGATGCCTTGAAGCTGACGTCGGACGGCGCGGCAGTCGCGGTGGTCGTCAGTGCCAGTGGTCCGGCGATGACGGCGGTGCCGGCCGTCGCGGCCAGCAGTGCTCTCAATGAGGGCTTCATCCGGATACTCCTCTTCCCCTCGTGGGATGCTGGGGCGCAAAGAATTTCGAGGAGTAGATCACAGTGTCCCTGCGCAGGCCTTGTCGTGTGCAAGGCTGCAGGTCGTGAAACCGGCTTCGGCCGTGGATGTTTCGGGGACTGCGGCCCGCGATGCGCCTTTTCCTGCCGATACGCCGACGCCCCCACCTGGGGTGGGGGCGTCGGGCTTGTGGCCGGTACCGGCGGCTGCTGTGGCGGGTCACATCGCCTGCTCGGCGCGCCGAGATTCATTCAAACGAATGACAGGAACCGGCAGGTTCAGGCCTGTTGTTCCCGGGGCGGGAAGCCGGCGACGAGTTCGGTGTCGCGGCCGGTCGGGCCGACCTTCGCGGCGCCTCCCGGGGAGTCCAACGGGCCGTCGGCGCCGGGGAGTGTGTCGGCGAAGAAGTGCGCGTTGTCGGTGACGTATTCGCCCCACTGGTCCGGGACGTCGTCCTCGTAGAAGATGGCCTCGACCGGACAGACCGGTTCGCATGCCCCACAGTCGACGCACTCGTCCGGGTGGATGTAGAGCGCCCGTCCGCCCTCGTAGATGCAGTCCACCGGGCATTCTTCCACGCAGGCCCGATCCATCACGTCGATGCACGGTTCCGCAATCACGTACGCCACGTCAGCGTCCCTTCTCGTCGGGGCAGCGTCTCCTCGGGCCTCTCGGGCTGCGGTCCACCGCAGCCGTCATGGTCAGTTGCCTCATTTAGAGGAAGTATATTCGGCAAATAGCCGGAGCGGGAGACCCGGTGGGTCACCGTCACTCAGAGGTGACGCCCGGGTCCTCGGCGAACACGTACACCCAGGCCTGCTCGCCGGTGTCCAACCGCACGGTTACGCGGACGTAGTCGTCGACCTCGTAGTCGTCGGCGGCTGCGAGGTCGGTCGCGGAAATCTCGTAGACGGTGCCCGCGATGCGCGCGTCCGGCGCCGCGGGCCGCAGCACCGGGTGCCGGTCGCTGCCGCTGCGCGCGATCACCTCGAGGTCGGTGATGACGAGTTCCGACGAGGAGTAGCCGGCGATCGCGGCCGGACGTCCGTCGAGGTGCCGCCCGAAGGTCGCCAGCTGGACCTCGGGCAACTGCAGCGTGCCGTAGGAGAAGAGCAGTTCGGTGTGCGGCACGAGGGGCTCCTGGATCGACGACGGCGAACCCAAGCTACTCCCGAAAGACGAACGGGCGGTTGCCGGGTGGCCGTGCGGCCGGTGCCCGACAACCGCCCGTTCGGCGGAAGACCTTAAACGGAGACGATCACCGAGGAGCCGTGGCCGAACAGGCCCTGGTTCGCGGTGATGCCGACGCGTGCGCCCTCGACCTGCCGGCCCTCGGCCTGACCGCGCAACTGCCAGGTGAGCTCGCAGACCTGCGCGAGCGCCTGCGCGGGCACGGCCTCGCCGAAGCAGGCCAGGCCGCCGGACGGGTTGACCGGGATCCGGCCACCGATCGTGGTGTCACCGGCACGCAGCAGGTGCTCGGCCTCGCCACGCTTGCACAGCCCCAGGTCCTCGATCCAGTCGAGTTCGACGGAGGTGGCCAGGTCGTACACCTCGGCGACGTCGACGTCCTCGGGGGAGATGCCGGCCTCTTCGTAGGCGGCGTCGCCGATCGACTCCTTGAAGGTGCGTTCCGGCGCGGGGACCGCGGACGCCGACTCGGTGGAGAAGTTCGGCATGTCCATGATGGTCTGCGGGAATGTCGGCGTCACCGTCGAGATCGCCTTGATCCGAACGGGATCGGCGATGCCCTTCTTGCGGGCGTACTCCATCGAGGTGAGGATGATCGCCGCGCCGCCGTCGGAGGTGGCGCAGATGTCCAGCAGGTGCAACGGGTCCGCGACCACCGGCGACGCGAGCACGTCGGCGGCCGAGACCTCCTTACGGTAGCGCGCGTTCGGGTTGGACAGGCCGTGCTTGGCGTTCTTGACCTTCACCGCGGCGAAGTCCTCGGCCGTGGCCCCGTACAGGTCGATGCGACGACGGGCGTTGAGTGCGAAGTATGCCGGGTTCGTCATGCCCATCAGGCGGAACCGCAGCCAGTCCGGATCGTCCCAGCGCTCGCCGGCGACGGGCGCCAGGAAACCCTTCGGGGTGGTGTCGGCGCCGACGACGAGCGCGACGTCCGACAGGCCCGCGAGGATGCGGGCGCGGGCGGTGTCGAGGGCCTGCGCGCCGGTGGCGCACGCGGCGTAGGAGGTCGCGACGCGGGCGCCGTTCCAGCCGAGTGCCTGCGCGAACGTGGCACCCGCGACGTAGCCGCCGTAGCCGTTGCGGACGGTCTCGCCGCCGACGATCAGGTCGACGTCGTTCCAGTCGACGCCGGAGTCGTCGAGCGCGGTGCGCGCCGCGGCGACGCCGTACTTGACGAAGGAGTGGCCCCACTTGCCCCACGGGTGCATGCCGACACCGAGGACGGCGACGTCGTTGTTGCTCATGCCTGGGCCTCGTTCTCTGCTGCGACCGGCTTCCAGCGCCAGATGCTGCGGTCTCCGGTCTCGTCGATGTAGAGGGTCTCGACGACCAGCTCGACGGGGTTGCCCACCTTCAGGTCGGCGACGCCGTAGCCGGCGGCGACCTGGCCGAGCACGACCAGGCCCTCCGGCAGCTCGACGGCGGCCAGCGCGAATGGCACGTACGGATCGGTCTGGGCGATGTACGGGGCCGGCGGCTTGTACTGCGCGTCGGTGTAGGACCACACCGTGCCGCGGCGGGACAGCTCGACGTCGTCGAATTCCTCGCTCGAGCAGCTCGGGTTCTTACAGAACGTCGTCTCCCGCGGGAACGAGACATTGCCGCACGAACGGCAGCTCGTGCCGATCAGTGCGGGCGCCGGACCGGTCGTGAACCAACCGTCCACGGCCGGGGTCGCGGTGTCACTCATGCAAACCTCATCTGGTCGTCGAGCCTTGATGCGTGCGGCGGGGTCGACCGTCGCGCGGCAAGGTAGAACGGGTTTCAGTATTACACCATCGACGGTCCCGGTGGCCGGGCTCGTCCCGGTGGCCGGAAGTCGCGCCGCACCGGTTCGCGAATTTTGTACGCATGTCTATCGATTTGGGCACTGAGCAGGGCTGATGCGCTCGCCCGGCGGCACGGTAGGGACCTTCACAACTGCGCGGGTCCGGCCGTTGTGACCTTGTCCGAAGTTCGAGTGGCCTGGGTCACAACGGGGACCTCGCGGGTTCATACTCGGCCCATGCTCCGACTCACCGTCGCCTCCGCGCCGCACACCCGCACCCCGATCGAGGCCCTCGCGATGATGACGCTCGACGAGATCCACACGGAGTTGCGTGTACACGGGATGGAGATCACCCGCACGCACACCGAGGGGATCGGCCGGGAGGGGGAGCGGCACACGTTCGTGCTCGACCCGCCGACCGCCGGTTCGCTCGCGGTGGCCACGGTCGGGGTGAACGGGTCGCGCCGGATCATGTTCGAGCTCTCGGGCGTCGCCCAGACGATGCTCGGCGGCCCCATGCGCAACCTCGCGAACCGCCTGGGAACCCACCACCAGGCCATTGCCACGATCGCCCGTGCCCCGCGCTGATCCGGCGGGTGACTGACGACGACGGACGACCGTGCGAGCCGCCCGCGGACCTCTCCGCGGGCGGCTCGACTCGGTCGGTGGCTCAGCGGCTCAGCTGGCCCGATTCGACGAAGAACGAGACCAGGTCGCGGATGGTCTCGGCGGCCGGGCGCGAGGTGTAGCCGATCTCGGTGCGGGCCTTGTCTCCGCTGACGACCGGCGAAGCGATCAGCGAGCCCATCGCGGCCCGCGAGACGACGTCGGAACCGAAGGCGCTCGCGATCGGCTCGGCGACCGGGAGGATCGCCTCGATGATCTTCATCGGGAAGGCATAGAGGGGGCCGCGGCGGCCGGCGACGCGGGCGGCGATGCGGAAGGCCTCGAGCATCGAGAGCATCTGGCCGGTGAGCAGGTAGTTCTCGCCGGTGCGGCCCTTCTCGGCGGCGGCGGTCAGGCCGGCGACGACATCACGGACGTCGACGAAGTCGAAGCCGCCCTCGATGACCGCGGGCACGCGCCCGCGGGCGGAGTCGCGCAGCATGCCGTTGATGCGGGACGGGCCGTGGTCGACGGGACCGTAGACGCCGGTCGGGTTGCAGATGACCGCGTCCAGCCCGGCGTCGATCACCTTGCGCAGCTCGATCTCGCCCGCCCACTTGGAGCGGTCGTAGACCGGCAGCGAGGGGTCGACGGAACGCGAGGTGGTCTCGTCGATGAAGCCGCCGCAGTTGTACTGGTCGAACGAGTGGATGGAGCTGCAGTGCACGAAGCGCCGCACACCGACCTTCAGTGCGGCCTCGGCGGTGATGCGCACACCCTCGGTGTTCAAGCGCCACGCGAGGTCGTCGTTCTGCTTGAGCGTGATCATCGCGACCAGGTGGTACACGACCTCCGCGCCCTCGAGTGCCTGCTCCATGGAGGTGGGGTCGAGCACGTTGCCCTCGACCCAGGTGACGCCGGCAGTGGGTGCGTACTCGCTGCGCACCCGGTCGATCGCGGTGACCTGGTGTCCCTGCTCGACCAGCAGATTGAGCAGGTTGGTGCCGACGAATCCGGCGGCTCCGGTGACTGCAACCTTCATTACGAGAACTCCACTCGGTTTCGGCCTGACCCGTCAGGTCGGAGCATCGCTCCTGGCCGGAGGCGTATTGGGGGCATCGGCCCGTCGACCGATGCCTTCGATGTTAGAACGTGTTCCAGTCGAATGCCATTGTTTTTTGGCACAAATTGTCATGATCTTTCGGCGGGGCCCGGTCCGAACAGTCCTATCGCCCCGGCCAGCGCGGCCTCGGCCGTGGCGGCGGCGCCGGTGACGGAGCGTCCGCGGAGGTCGTGTCCGGCGCCGTCGATCGTGACGAGGCGGGTCGGTGCGGGCACGGCGGCCAGCGCCCGGCCGAGTTCCTCGGGGGTGCCGAATGGATCGCGGGTGCCGTGCACGAACACCGTCGGCGTGCGCAGGTCGGGCAGGTGCTCGGTCCGGAGGCGATCCGGTTTGCCCGGCGGATGCAGCGGATACGACAACAGCATCAGCCCGTCGGCCAGCGCCGGATCCTCGGCCGCGGCCATGCTGATCTGCCGCCCGCCGTACGAGTGTCCGGCCAGCAGCAGCGGCCCCGGCGCCCAGCGGCGCGTCAGTGCGGCCGCGGCCACGATCCCGGCGCGGTCCTCGCCGGCACGTGAGGGCTGCGGGGGCCCACTCGCCCGGCGGACGCGGAACGGCAGATCGAAGCGCACAACCAGCACGCCGGCGGCGCAGAACGTCGACGCGACCTTCCGTAGCAGGGGCGCTTCGCAGTTGCCGCCCGCGCCGTGCGTCAGGGCCAGCCCCGCGATCGCCGGGCCCGCCGGCCGGTGCACGAAGCCGTGCACGTCGGCAGTGGTGATCGGTTCCGTGTCGGCGCCCATCGGGTTCGCGTCGTCCATGGTCGGACCGTACGGCGAACGGGCCGATCGTGGCGGCGCCGGGCGGCACAGATAATCGGTGCATGAATCCCGATGCCCGCTGCCCCTGCCTGTCCGGTGACACCTATTCGGCGTGTTGCGGACGTTTCGTCGACGGCGGGCAGGCGGCGCCGACCGCGGTTCAGTTGATGCGGTCGCGCTACACGGCCTTCGCCGTCGGTGCGACCGACCACCTGCTGACGACCTGGCATCCCGCGACCCGGCCTGCGGACCTCGACCTGGACCCCGCGCAGCAGTGGCGCCGCCTCGACATCGTCGGCCACGCCCGCGGTGGGCTGCTCGACCAGGAGGGGACGGTCGAATTCCGCGCCCACTACCGGTTCGGGGGCCGGCCGGGAGTGCTGCACGAACGCAGCAGGTTCGTCCGCGACGAGGGACGGTGGGTCTATCTGGACGGCGTGCACCTCGAGGATTGACGAACCGATCCGGCGGCTGTCGGTGGCCGGTGCGATCATCCGGGAAACAGTGATGGATCCGAAGGGAGGACCGGACGTGTCGACCTGGCCCGGGCATTGGCCGATCGTGGCGCGTGAGATCGCCGAGCAGACCGACCTCGGGGTCGCGGCGCTGCGGGCCGGTGACGCCGTGGCGCTGGCCGACTCCGTCACCGAACTCGCCGCGCAGGCGACCGAGCGGGTCGGGTTGCTGCACTCGTCGACCGTGCGGGCGTTGCTCGAACAGGCGCATCCGGACGGGTTGTCCGGCAACGATGTTCAAGATGTGCTCACGAGCATGTCGGGAGTGCCTGTGCCCGTCCCGCTTCCCGCGGTGGCCGAGGTGTTGACCGGGGCGCTGGGGGTGGGCGAGCCCGCCGAGTCGACGCCCGCGGAGTGCATCACGGCGGCCCTGGCGATCATCGCGGTGCTGGCGCCACCGGGCACGCTCGCGGTGCATCTCCGGCGGGCGATGGCGGAGATCGAGCGCGACCAGACCGTCGAGATGCCCTGACCGGGGGTGCAACGACCGTCGTCGAAAAGCCATCGAGCATATCCGGTTTCGGCATGAGAACGCCGTATTTGACGTAGAGTCTTGCGCATTCGAGATTCGGTGACTCCGGCGAGGAGGCCGGCGGAAACCGCGGATCAGGAGGATCGACACTTCGCAGCACCGACCGTTTGGGGAGTTTCATGAAGCTGACCAGGACCGTCGTCATGCCCGCCGTCGTTCTCGCCACCCTCGTGTCGGGGGCGGGCACCGCACTGGCCGACACCCCGCCTCCGGTTCCGCTCCCACAACTCCCGCATGTGTCGCTCCCGCCGCTTCCCCAGCTGCCGGACCTGGCGGCGGCACCGGTGCCCACGGCACTCACCCCGCCGACGCTGCCGGCGCCGCCCCAGCTTCCGGCGCTGCCGCAGGTGGCCCCCGTCGCCGCGCCCGCCCTGCCCGCATTGCCGGCGCTCCCGGCGGTGACGCCGCCCGCGCTGCCGCAGCTACCGCAGTTGACCCCGCCGAAGCTGCCCGGGCAGCCGGGGGGACCGCAACTGCTGCCGACGGCGACCGACGTCGCGCAGACGGCCTGGCCGCACGACGAGGCGAAGCGCACGGCCTTCGTCGAAGCGGCGAACGAGGTCACCAAGGGATTCGCCAACGGCGGACTGATGTCCGTGATGATCGGCGCCAATCTCGGCAGCGTGGTCGGCTGTGTGTCGATCTTCCCGAACTTCATGGCCGGATGCATCCTCGGCACTGGGATCGGGGCGGCGACCGGGCTGGTCGTCGGTGTCCAGAAGGGCAACCCGAAAGCGCAACCGGCAGTAGAGAACTTCCTCAAGGTCATGGAGGCGGACCCGCTCGGTCGATGACGGTAGCCTGGCGGCGTGACGACCGGGACCGACACCGTACGCGTGGACAGCTGGACCTGGGCCGTGCGTCTGTTCAAGACGCGGTCGGCCGCCGCGGCCGCGTGCCGATCCGGTCATGTGCGGGTCAACGGTTCGACCGCCAAACCGGCACAACCGGTGCGCGCCGGTGACGAGGTGCGGGTACGCGGCGCCGGGCACGAGCGGATCGTCGAGGTCACCAAAACCATCAGCAAGCGCGTCGGCCCGGCGATCGCGGCCGAATGCCTGGTCGACCACAGCCCGCCGCCCCCGCCGACGGAGATCCAGATGGCTGCTCCCCGGCGCGACCGGGGTGCGGGCAGGCCGACAAAGCGGGAGCGCCGCGAGATCGATCAGCTGCGCGGCCGCTAGCGAGGCGACCGGGTGAACGGCAGGTTGGTGCCGCACAGCACCGCGGCGGGACCGGTCAGCGTGCACGGGGGCGTCGTCGACCGATAGGTGACCACGATCTGCGGTTGCCTGCCCGGCCCGGCCGGCGCGAGGGTGCCGCCGGCCGGGACCAGCGAGGATCCACCGCCCCCACCGCCGCCGGAGTCGGCCGCGTTGCTGCCGCCGCGTCCCGCTCCGCCTCCGCCGCCGCCGAACAGCCCGCCGCCGCCCCCGCCGCCGAGCGCCGCCGCACCGTTTCCGCCGATCCACGCAGACCCTGCTCCGCCCGGATCCGGCAGGATGCCGCCGGTGGTCGTGGCGGCCGCGCCGCCGCCGCCCGGGACGTCCCCGGCGGGACTCGGAATTCCGGGCGAGCCGGGTTGGCCCGCGGCTCCGCCCGCTCCGCCCGCACCGCCACCGATTCCGCCGCCGCCCCCGCCGCCGCCCGCCGCGACCAACAGGCGGGTCGAGGTGGAGGTCGGGTGGGTCGCCGAGACAGTCCGCACGTCCGAGGAGCCCCCGCCGTCACCGCCTGCCTGCCCGGAATCGCCACTGTTCGGCCAGCCGCCGTCAACGCCGTTGCCGCCGATCTCTATGTACAGCGTGTGCATCCCCGCGACCGGGACATCGCCGGTCACCATCGCGCCCAGACCGCCCGCTCCGCCCCGTGAGGCGATCTCCGGGCCGGCACCGGGCGCTCCGGCGCCGCCGACGGCGACGACGTGCACGGTGTCGACCCCGGCCGGAATCTCCAGGACCTGTTCGGCCCGGATCGCGTGGTACGTGCAGGTGACGAGCCCCGCGCCCGCGTCGAGCGTGCAGGCCGGTGCGGGCCGGCCCGCCGCGGCGGTGGCAGGGGCGACCAGCGCTCCACCAGCGGTCACCATGGCGAATGCGGCTGTGAGCCAGGTACTTCGACCCGCCGGCAAGTGCCTCACCGGCCAGGTGGGCGGTAGTCGGCGGTCCGCTGCGCGGCGTCGTCGACCTGTTCGGGCGTCAGCAGCGAGACGGTGTGGGTCCGGGCGGCGCCACTGGCTGCGGTGCGGATGCTCAACGATGCCGCTGCGACGTCGTCGGGCGCGGATCCGATCACATACAGGTCGTGACCGCCGAAGCCGTAGTGGCAGCTCTCGACCGTGCCGCCGACGCTCTCGACCATCGCGGTGAGGGCGTCGCGCCGTGCGCTGCCGCCCTCGGCGAGCAGGCCGCTCGCGCCCTCGGCGGTGTAGGTGACCTGCCACAGATACTTGGGCATGACCTTGTCCCTCGGCTCGGATTACAGGTGTCTTCATGGTGCCCCTGTTCGGGCGGCCGAGTGGTCGATACGGAGCAATTACCGCACACCGACGCTACGGGAATCTAGCCGTGTCTAGTCGTGACGCGAGAAATGCGGATACAGGCCTGAATTCGCCCACCGGCACGGCTGCATCGACGGTTCCCGCTGATCGGGAGAACTGCTGATCCTCTGTGCCCGCCGCGCACACGATGGCGGGGACCGAAGGCAGACCGGCGGGCCGGCGAAAGGGACTCGACATGGGCGGCAAGGGGTTCGACGAGGAATTCGACGTGGTGGTCCTGGGCGCCGGGGCGGCCGGCGCCGCCGCGGCACTCGGCGCACGGCAGTCCGGTGCGCGGGTGCTGGTGCTGGACAAGGCCGATGAGTCGACGGCAGGCGGCAACACCCGGGTGTCCGGCTCCGGATGGTTCATCAACCGCGACCCGGAGCGGTCCAAGGTGTTCCTGCGGGCGCTGTGCGGGCCGTATCCGGTCGCCGAGGACGTCGTCGAGACCTGGGCGGTCGAGACCGCACGGAACTCGGACTGGATGCGCGCGCTCGGCGCGCCGGTCGGCCAGAGCGCGCAGTACCACACCGAAGCGGAATACCTCGACGCCGACGGCAGCGACTGCTATGCCGGAATGGACACCGTCGGAGGACGGATGGGCGAGGGCCTGCTGTACGACTTCCTCGCCGGGGCCGTCGCCGAGCACGGCATCGAGATCCGCTACGCCACCCCGGCCCACGAGTTGGTCACCGACCAGACCGGTGTGACGGGTGTGCAGACGGCCGACGGTCGCCGCATCGGGGCTCGCGGCGGGGTGGTGCTGGCCACCGGCGGGTTCGCGGCGAACCCGGCGATGGTGCGCGACTACCTGCGGCTGACCGACCCGCCGATCTGGGGCTCGCCGCACGCGACCGGCGACGGCCACCGGTTGGCGCAGCGTGTCGGGGCGGACCTGTGGCACATGGACAACATGATGACGATCACCGGGATGCGCGTCGACGAGGGGCCGGGCCTGTACCTGGCGTTGTGGGGAGCCCACCACTACCTGTTCGTCGACCCCGACGGTCGGCGGTTCGTCGACGAGACCGCGCAGAACCGGCACGGGCACATCCGCCGGGGCGGCGCCTACGAGCACTTTCCGCTGCGGCCGTTCCATCTGGTCTTCGACGAGCGGATGCGGGCGGCCGGCCCGCTCAGCCCGACCCGCGAGGTCCTGCCGGTCGGCTGGAAGCTGCTGATGGAGGACTTCCGGTGGAGCGCGGACAACACCGCAGAGATCGAGCGCGGATGGATCCGCCGGGCGGACACGGTCGGCGAGCTGGCGGCGCTGATCGGCGCCGACCCCGGCACGCTCGAACGCACTGTCGCGCTGTACAACCGGGCCTGCGCGGACGGCCGCGACGACCAGTTCGGGCGGTCGCCGGACACGCTCGGCCCGGTGTCCGAGCCTCCCTTCTACGTTCTCGACGTGGCGCCGCTGCTGGGCTGGAGCAACGGCGGACCGCGCCGGGACGGCCGTGCCCGGGTGCTCGACACCGACGGCGCGGCGATCGACGGGCTGTACGCGGCGGGCGAGATCAGCTCGACCTACAGCTGGGCGAAGGACGGCGGGTTCCACATCGCCGATGCGCTCGCGTTCGGCCGGGTGGCGGGACGTGAGGCCGCCGGGCGCGCGGTGGTCGGGTAGACCGCGCGGCGCGCCGACCGGGCCGAACCCCGTGGGCTGTCAGCCCAGAGTCGCCGTCATCAGATTGTGCCGGCCGATGGCGGCGTCGGCGTCGGCGGGGAACGACCGTCCCAGTTCGGTGAGCACACGGGTCGCGTCGGTGCGCGTCACAATCCAGCCACGCTCGGCGAACCACTCCGCCGGGTCGCTGCGTCCGTCGTTCGGGTACCACAGTTGGCCGACGTCCAGATCGAGGCCGAGCTGCGCCAGCACCCGGGCCCGCGTCTGCTGCGTGGCCTGCTCGGCTGTTTCGAGGGAGAAGTTCGCGGCGATCCGGCTGCCCGGGGCGCTCAGCTGGATCACGTTGTCGAACAGGCGGTCCTGCGCCTCGGCCGGCAGATACCGCAGCAGTCCCTCGGTCAGCCAGGCGGTCGGCCGCGCGGGGTCGAATCCGTCGGCGAGCAGCGCTGCGGGCCAGTCCTGACGCAGGTCGACGGCGACCGTGCGCAGCTCGGCGAGTGGCTCGACGCCGTGCTCGGCCAGCGTGGCCGACTTGAACTCGAGCACCTTCGGCTGATCGATCTCGAACACCGTGGTGCCGGTCGGCCATTCCAGCCGATAGGCGCGTGCGTCGAGCCCGGACGCCAGGATCACGATCTGCCGCAGGCCGGCTGCGGTGGCATCGCGGAAGTAGCCGTCGAAGTAGCAGGTCCGGGCGACCATGAACCCGCCCATGACGGCCCGCACCCGCACCGCCGTCTGGCCCTCCCCCGCGCCTTCGGGCTCGGCCGTGGCGTCGATCAGGCGACCGAATCGCTCCGGGTCGGCCGCCCGCACCAGCAGTTCGGCGCACGGATCCCGGAACAGCGCATCGGCTCGGCGGGTCTCGACCGCGCGCATCGCGGCCACCCCGATGGCGGTCACGCCCACGCTCGTCGTGATGTCCCAGGTGTCGTCGTCGGTTCGCATGGCGTTTTCCTTCCGGCCCGCCGTTCTCCTCGATCCAGTGTGCCCGGACCGCGGGCCGGGTGTCGAGATCGGGCGACCGCCGGCGACGAAATCCGGGACACGCGCCGGATCGCCGTCGAATTCGGCCGGGGCGTTGCTACGTTCGGTCACCATGGACCCCGTACGGAATCCGTACGCGCCGGGTGCAGGCCAGCGGCCCCCGGAGCTTGCCGGCCGGGAACGTCAGCTCGACGCCTTCGACGTGGTGCTCGAGCGGGTGGCGCGCGGCCGTCCGGAGCGCAGCGTGATGCTCACGGGACTGCGCGGCGTCGGGAAGACGGTGCTGCTCAACCAGTTGCGGTCCGCGGCCATCGCGCGCCGTTGGGGCACAGGGAAGATCGAGGCGCGTCCGGATCAGGAGCTGCGGCGACCGCTCTCCTCCGCGTTGCACATGGCGGTGCGGGAGATCGGTGCCGCACACCGCGATCCGGAACAGGTGGAGCATTTTCTCGGGGTGCTCAAGTCGTTCGCGTTACGGGCCACCGCCGACAAGGGCATGCGTGAACGTTGGCAGCCCGGCATCGACGCGGTCGCGGTGAAGGGCCGTGCGGACTCCGGCGACATCGAGATCGACCTTGTCGAGTTGTTGGTCGACGCGGCGGCGCTGGCGCGGGACGTGGGCGTGGGGATCGCGATCTTCATCGACGAGATGCAGGACCTCGGCGCGGCGGACGTCGCGGCGATCTGCGGGGCGTGCCACGAGCTGAGTCAGGACGCGGCGCCGCTGATCGTCGTGGGCGCGGGGCTGCCGCACCTGCCGGCTGTGCTGTCGGCGTCGAAGAGCTATTCGGAGCGCCTGTTCGGCTACCACCGGATCGACCGGCTGGACCGGGCGGCGGCCGACCGTGCGCTGATCGCGCCGGCCGAGCGCGAGGAGGTCAAGTTCACCGACGGCGCGCTCGAGGCGCTGTACGCGGTGGCCGACGGCTACCCGTACTTCGTGCAGGCCTACGGGAAGGCGACGTGGGACCTCGCGGCCGCCAGTCCCGTCGCCGAGGACGACGTGCGCAGGGCCGCACCGGTGGCCGAGGAGGAGTTGGCGGTGGGATTCTTCGGGTCCCGCTACGAGCGGGCCACGCCGGCCGAGCGCGAGTACATGCGTGCGATGGCGGACCTGTCGGGCGACGACGGTCCGGTCGGCACCGCGGCGATCGCGGGGCTGCTGGGGCGCAAGCCCGCCTCGCTGTCGCCTGCGCGGGACGGGCTGATCAAGAAGGGCCTGATCTATTCGGCCGAGCGCGGATCGATCGGGTTCACAGTGCCGCACTTCGGCCGGTACCTGCGGGCCCAGTCCGACTGATCTGTACCGGTGTCTGGTCGTTTCTAGCGTTGATGCAAGACAATCCGAGATTCGGCAATTCATCGGTGCGTGAACCCCGCGAAGGGCACCGGGGCTGGGTAGCGTTGGCAGCCATGAGCAGACCCGACGGGGACAGGCCCGAACCGCTTCGGGCGCAACCGCAGGACCTGCGCCGGTGGCGTCGGCACCTGGCCGACGAACGGGCCGAGGCCTCGGTGTACCGCAACCTGTCGACGCGGTTCACCGGCGAGGAGCGCGAGATCCTGCTCGGGCTCGCCGAGGCCGAGGAGCGGCACATCGCGCACTGGGAGGGTCTGCTCGGGGAGGAGATCGGCAGGCCGCGGCGCGCGGCGCTGCGGATCCGGCTGCTGGCCTTGCTGGCCCGCTGGTTCGGGTCGGTCTTCGTGCTCGCGCTCGCACAGCGCGCCGAGACCAACTCGCCCTACGACACCGACGCCGACGCCACGCCGGCGATGGCCGCCGACGAACGCGTCCACGAGGAGGTGCTGCGCGGGCTCGCGGCGCGCGGACGCGCCCGGGTGTCGGGCACCTTCCGGGCCGCGGTGTTCGGTGCCAACGACGGCTTGGTCAGCAACATGGCGCTGGTGCTGGGCGTCAGCGGTGGCGGGGTCGACACGCAGACCGTGCTGCTCACCGGCATCGCCGGGCTGCTGGCCGGCGCATTGTCGATGGCGGCCGGCGAATACATCTCGGTACGCTCGCAGCGGGAACTGCTGGCGGCCTCTGCACCCGGTACGGACGCCGCGAAGATCGTGCCACACCTGGACGTCGACGCCAACGAACTCGCACTGGTGTACCGCGCGCGGGGAATGGCCGCCGACGAGGCGCAGGAGCGTGCCGATGCGGCGCTCGCGGGCATCGCGGTGGAGTCGGGTGCGGTCGGCGGCGAGTCCCACGAGGTCGTCGGGACCGCGGTCAAGGCGGCGTTGTCGAGCTTCTGCTTCTTCGCGTCCGGCGCGCTGATCCCGGTGCTGCCGTTCCTGTTCGGCGCGCACGGCGCGACCGGGATCGTGATCGCCGCGGTGCTCACCGGGATCGCGCTGATGGTCACCGGCGGCGTGGTCGGCATCCTGTCGGGTGGGTCGCCGCTGCAGCGCGGTCTGCGGCAGCTGGCGATCGGCGCGGGGGCCGCGGCGATCACCTATGTGCTGGGTCTGGCGGTCGGCGGCGCGATCGGCTGAGCATCGGGCGCCCGGTCGGCCGGGTGGTCGCAGTAGATCATCCGGAGGGTGGTCTCGGTCATGGCGTCGACGAGCCGGTCGTCGTCGTACTCGTCCGGGCTCACCACCGCCTGCGCGAACATCGAGTTGCGCAGGGTGAGGATCATCCGCGCAGCCAGATCGGGGTCGGCGACCCGGGCGCGGCCGGCGGCGCACTCGCGCTCGATGCGGTCGCGCAGCTGTGACCAGCTCGCGGTCATGATGCGGTCGCGGATCTTGCGGACCTCGCGGTCCGGGTCGGGCACGGCGAGCGCCTCGGTCAGCCAGAGGCCATCGGTGCGCCAGCGCGCCAGCGAGCCCGCCAAGCCGGACCGCAGCGCAGCCCGGTCCGGGCCGTCGGCCGCGAGCCAGGCGGCCATGTCGACCTCGCCCTCACCGATGATCTCGTCGCACAGCGCGGCCAGGATCGCCTGCTTCGAGTCGAAGTAGAAGTAGAACCCCGGCCGGGCGATGCCGGCGGCGGCCGCCAGTTCGTCGATGGTGATCTTGCGAATCGGCTTGGTGCGCAAGAGCGCGCGAGCGGCCTCGATGAGTGCGCGTTCCCGCTGGTCACCCTTGCTCAGACCGCGTCTGCTCCCGCTCGCCGACATGCCCCCACCCTATGTGCCCCGTGGGTGAGTTGCGGGGTCCGGACCCCGCAACTCACCCACGGGAGCGGTGCCAAACGTCACGTTGATATAAATCGACGTTGTGTTGATTCCGTCGGGTGTGCGCCGTACCGTCGGATGGTTCCGTCGCTGAGGAGATGCACATGAGCACGACTTCCACGGCCGCTGCGCCCCCCATTCCGCCGTCCACCCCGGCGGGCCGCGTGTCGCGGTGGACCCTGCCGACCCTCGCCTATGCGGTGCTGGTCGTCTCCGCCCTGCAGACGCTCGTGGTGCCGATCGTGCACGACATCGGGGCGACCCTGGGCAGCTCGCCGAGCGCGGCCGGCTGGGTGGTCACCGCGAACCTGCTCGCGGCTGCGGTGATGACGCCGTTGCTGGGCCGGCTCGGCGACGTCCGCGGCCGCCGGCCGGTCCTGATCGGCATCCTGATCGCGATGGTGGCCGGATCCGTTCTCGCGGCCGCGACCAGTTCGCTCGTGCTGCTGCTGGTCGCGCGGGTGCTGCAGGGCGCGAGCTACGGCATCTTCCCCCTGGCGATCGGCGTGCTGCGCGACGAGCTGCCGGCGCGCAAGCTGACCGCGGCGATGGCGGTGGTCAGCGGCTGCCTGGCGATCGGCGGCGGCGTGGGCCTGGTCGCGACCGGGCTGCTGACCGTCGACCACGGCGACTATCACCGGGTGTTCTGGCTGTCGGTCGTGCTCAGCATCATCGCGCTGGTCACCACGGCGGGGTTCGTTCCCCGCCGCCGCCCCACCGTCGAAGGATCGGTGGACTGGCTCGGCGGCACCGTGTTGGGTGCGGCGCTGGTGTTGCTGCTGCTGCCGCTGTCGCAGGGCAACGACTGGGGCTGGGGTTCGGCCGCGACCCTGGGCTGCTTCGCCGCCTCGGCGCTGCTGTTCGCGGCGTTCGTCGCGGTGGAGAAGCGGGTGACCGACCCGCTGGTGAGCATGCGGATGATGACCCACCGCCCGATCGCCGTCACCAACATCGCGGGACTGTTCCTGGGCGCGGCCATGTTCATCGGCTTCCTCGGCGCGACCTTCCTGGTCGAGACCCCGCCGATCGTCGGCTACGGCTTCGGTGCCACCGTGCTGTCGGCCAGTGTCGTGTACCTGCTGCCCGGTTCGCTCTCGGGCATCCTGACCGCACCGATCGGCGGCCTGCTGGTCACCCGCTTCGGCGGGAAGTTCACGCTGATGGTCGCGATGCTGTGCAGCGCAGCCGGATTCGGGTTCCTGGCCGGGTGGCACGATCACAGCTGGCAGGTGATCACCGCGGCGGTCATCGTGTTCACCGGGGTGACGTTCGGTTACGCGGCCATGCCCGCGCTGCTCGTCGAGCAGGTCACCCCCGCCGAGACCGGGATCGCGAACAGCGTCAACTCGATCGCGCGCTCGACCGGATCGTCGATCGCCAGCGCGCTGGTCGCGACCGTGTTGACCCGAAACCTGATCCCCGGCCTGCCGGTCCCGCACGAGCAGCAGTTCGTGGTGGTGTTCCTGATCGGCACGGCCGGATGCCTGCTGGCCGCGCTCGTCGTGGCGTTCGGACTGCAGCGGACCGGCCGTGGACGGGCCGTCGTCGAGACGCGGTAGGCGGCGGAGATCTGTTCGGCCCGGATCAGTTCGGCCCGAACGGGTCGGCGGTGTGGCCCACCAGTTCCGCGACGGACTCCAGCACCAGAGTGGGTCGGTACGGGAAGCTCTCGACGGACTCGCGGGTGGATATCCCGCTGAGCACCAGGATGGTTCGCAGGCCCGCCTCCAGGCCGGAGACGACGTCGGTGTCCATACGGTCACCGATCATCAGTGTGTTCTCCGAGTGGGCGCCGATGGCGCGCAACGCCGACCGCATCATCAGCGGATTCGGCTTGCCGACGTAGTAGGGCTCGCGACCGGTGGCGCTGGTGATCAATGCCGCCACCGCGCCGGTCGCGGGCAGCGAGCCCTGCGGCGAGGGCCCCGTGGTGTCCGGATTGGTGGCGATGAAGCGGGCACCGCTCTCGACCAGCCGGATCGCGGTGGTGATGGCCTCGAACGAATAGGTGCGCGTCTCGCCGAGCACGACGTAGTCCGGATCGTGGTCGGTCAGCACGTAGCCGGCGTCGTGCAGCGCGGTCGTGAGGCCGGATTCGCCGACGACGTAGGCGGATCCGCCCGGGCGCTGGGCGGACAGGAACGTCGCGGTGGCCAGCGCGGAGGTCCAGATCGCCGACTCCGGGACGGCAAGCCCGGACTGCGCCAGGCGCGCGCACAGGTCCCGCGGGGTGCGGATCGAATTGTTGGTGAGCACGATGAACGGCGTGTCGGCGCTTTGCAATTCGTGCAGGAATTCGGCGGCGCCGGGGATCGGGTGCTCCTCCTTGACCAGCACGCCGTCCATGTCCATCAGATACGTCCACGCGGACTGTGTCGTCACGGGTCGATCTTCTCGCGGTTCAGGTGTTCTCGCCAGGCGGCTTCACCGACAGGATCTCCACCTGCTGCGGTCCGCTCGGCGTGGTGTAGGTGACGGTGTCGCCGGCGTCGTGCCCGAACAGTGCGCGCCCCAGGGGGCTGCCCGCGGTGACCGAGGCGTCGCCGTCGGCGTCGGAGATCTCGTCGGTGAGGGTCACGATGTGCAGGTCCCGGACGGTGCCGTCGGCGAAACGCACACCCACCACGGTGCCGTGCGGCAGTGCGTTCGACCCGCGCGACACCGACCCGCCGACCTCGAGCCACCGCTGTACCTCGGCGATCCGCCGCTCCAGCAGTGCGAGGGCGTTGACGCGGCCCAGTTCGTCGGCCTCGTCCGCCTCGTCGCCGAACGTGTCGCGGTTCGTGCGTTCGGCGAGCATCCGGTCGCGGCGATCGCGCAGTTCGGCCAGTTCGGCGAGAACACGTTCGCGGCCCTGGTCAGGTGCGGGTGTGGACTGGGTGCGCTTGTTCATCTCGCCCTCGCTGGTCTGCTCTGAGCGGTGTCGTGTGCTCAACGATAATCCCGCGCCCGCCGGGTATGGCGGTAATGCGCGATCGGTGATCAGTCGGGGAGGGTCATCCGCACCACCGCGAGCCGCTTGCCCATGTCGCCCGGGTAGGGGGTGATGCGCAGCAGCGTCCGGACCCAGGTGCCGCGCTGTCCGCGCAGCCGGGCCTCGGTGCCGATCTCCGCCGGGGCCTCGCGCAGGAAGCGTTCGTGGGCCGTGGTCAGCACACGGTGATCGTCCGGATGCAGGATGTCCCGGGCTCCCTGCGGCAGATCGCGCCATTGCACCCACGGCGGCGGATCGGACACCCACATCGACAGCATCGGCAGATCCAGTGCGAACAGACCGGCGTGAAAGCCGGTACCCGCCAAGGTCTCCCGCAGACCCAGCACCGACAGTGACGGTAGAGCCGGCGCCTTGACGTCCGAGATGTCGTGCCACAGCACCTGGATGCCCTCACGGCCGGGATCGACGCGAGCGCGGGCCGCGCACTGCCACAGCATGATCCGCCCGTCCGCGTGCAACACGGAGAACTCACCGAGCCATTTCCCGCCGTCGACGGGGTCGAGCGCGAGTCCCAGCAACCCCATCTCGTCGTCGAAGCGGACAGACTTGGCGAAGTACTCGGCCGGAGTGCGTTCGGGCAGGCACTCGTCCGGTTGGACCCCGGACATCAGGCACGCCTCGACGGTCTGCGCGATGACCTGACGGTGCAGCAGCCAGGAGACTCCGGAGGTGATCCGCGGCGGCGTGGGTTCCTCGTCGGGCGCGCCGACCCATACCTGGACCCCGTGCGGCTCACCGGAAGGACCGAGCACCGGATGTGCGTCGATCCGGAAGGTCGGGTGCTTGCCGCGTTCGCTGCGCCGGGTGACCGACAGCGCCTCGCCGGTCCGGCGGACCGTCTCGATCAGCGGCCCGACCCGGACGTCGGCCGCGGGGGAGAGGCGATCGGGTGACGTCCACTCCCGGCAGGTGGACCCGCGGAAGATCAGCGAGGCGCCCTCCGGCACCAGCGTCTCGACGACACTCCACTCGCCCACGACGATTCCTCCACTCGCAGTGCAGTTTACCGGCGCGGGCGCAGGCTCAGGCGGAAACCTTCCGGTTTGAGCGTCAGTTGCTCCTGGATTTTCAGCTGATAGCCGGGCTCGCCGGAGAAGTCGAACCGGCGGATGAGCAGGGCCAGCGCCAGGGTCGCCTCGTGCAGCGCGAACTGACGTCCGATGCACGACCGCGCCCCGGTGCCGAACGGCTTGTACACGTGCGCGGGCCGTCGGCGGATCTGCTCGGGGGTGAAGCGGTCGGGATCGAACGCCTCGGGGTCGGGCCCCCACGCCGGGTCCCGGTGCAGGCCGAGCAGCAGCACGAGGATCGGCTGCCCGCGCCGGAGCAGGTGCCGGCCGCCGACGACGGTGTCCTCGCGCGCTTTCCGGAAGAAGCCCGGTCCGGACGGCCACAGCCGCAGGGTCTCGCTGATCACCTGGCGGACGTAGCGCAACTTCGCGACCTGTTCGTACTCCGGCACCGCGGGTTCGTCCGGCGGCCACAGCGCGTCGACCTCGGCGCGGGCGCGGGCCAGCACCTCGGGGTGCCGGGACAGGTGATACAGCGCGAACGACAGTGCGCCCGCGGTGGTTTCGTGCCCGGCGACCAGGAACGTGATGACCTGGTTGCGGATGTTCTCGTCGTCCAGGCGTGCACCCGTCTCGGGGTCGGGGGTGTCGAGCATTGCCTGCAGCAGGTCGTCGTGGGCGGGCGCCTGCCCGGACCGGCGGCGGGCGATCACGTCGTCGACGGTGCGGTGCAGGTACGCGATGTCGCGCGGATGCTGGGCGGCAGCGCGCCTGCCGAAGATCATCCGCAGCAGCGCGACGTCGTTGGAGGTCCGGGTGACGAAGCCCAGCGCGCGGGTCATCGCGTCGACGAAGGGATCGCGGTCGGAGTCGAACGCGTGGAACGTGTAGTCGAACCCCGCCCGGCCGATGACCTCGAGCGCCAGCTTGTTCATGTCGGCCGACACGTCGACCGGGCCGGTCGCGGCGTCCCAGTGTGCGCACAGGTCCTCGACGGCCCCGAGCATCGCGCGGTGGTAGTTGCGCATGGCCGACTGGCTGAAGCTCGGCCCGAGGATGCGGTGCGCCACCGCCCAGTTGGGCTCGGAGTTGTACGCGGTGAACAGTCCGTCCCCGGCGAGGTCGCGGAGCTTGGTCAGCGGCGGCACGAGGGCCTTGGCGAATCGGGATTCGTCGAGGACCTCGGCGGCGGGGCCGGCGCCGGCGACGATGACGATCGGGTGCGCGCCGATCTTGATCTCGAAGATCGGGCCCAGTTCCCGCGCCATCACCATCTCGCGCTGGGTGGGCCGTGTCGGGTCGAGTCGGAGCAGGTCGCCGATCAGCGGCAGCCTGCCGGACGGGTGGGGCAGCGGCGCGAGCGCAGTGTGCCCGGCCCGGGTCTGCGGGTCGTCGTCGGCCGTCATGGCGTCCCAGTCTGCCCGAACACCGGGCCGAGGGACAGCCGAGCCGGGCCGCGACCCCCCTGCGCGGCCCAGCCCAGGCCCGAACCGGCGATCGACGAGGTCGGCGCGCGTGCCGCCCCCTGCGCGACACGCGACGCTGGCTCGTGGACCGCCGTCACCCCGGATCCGGATCCGGGGAGGTCATCGGTCAGCCCGTGCGAGAGGGTGCCGGGCGCGCAGGAGAGGGGCGCGCTCCGGACAGAGCTCTGCCCAGGTGACTGCGGTCTGCGTGCGACCGCGGTGTGTGCAACATGCGTGGCCGATCGACAGGCCTCGCGAGACTCCCGGACAGGAGCGCGGGATCAGGCTAGGGGGGTCGGCGGTGCAGGGGCAAACCGAGCGGGTGCTCGGGTGGTCGCGGCGTCCGCCGTCGCCCTCCCGCAAAACGAGAACGTGTTCTATATTCGAGGTGCCCGGCCGGTCCCGGCGGCGATCCCGACCCGACAAAGGTGAGTTCACGACATGTATGAGTGGTCCGAGACCGACCTGATGGTGCGCGACACCGTGCGCGCGTTCATCGACAAGGAGATCCGACCGGTCGCCGACAAGCTCGAGAGCGGTGAGCTGCCGCCCTTCGACACCATCCGCAAGCTCTACGCCACCTTCGGGCTCGACGAGATGGCCCGCGAGGCGGTGGAGAAGGCGCTCGCGCGCGAGGCCGGTGAGCCGGTCGAGGACAAGAAGAGCGAGGGCGCGGCCTTCTCCGGCGCGGGCCGGATGGGCGTGCTCCTCAACAGTGAGCTGGCGACGGTGAGCCTGGGCCTGGTCGCGTCGATGGGTGTGAGCGTCGGGCTGACCGCCGGCACCATCCGCAGCCGCGGCACCCTGGCGCAGAAGAAGCGCTGGCTGCCCGAGCTGGTCACCTTCGAGAAGGTCGGCGCGTGGGCGATCACCGAGCCCGACTCCGGGTCGGACGCGTTCGGCGGCATGAAGTCCTACGTGCGCCGCGACGGCGAGGACTACATCCTCAACGGCCAGAAGACGTTCATCACCAACGGCCCGTACGCCGACGTGATGGTCGTGTTCGCCAAGTTGGACGAGGGCGATCCGTCGGTCGACAAGCGCGATCGCAAGGTGCTCACCTTCGTGCTCGAGAAGGGTATGGAGGGCCTGACCCAGTCCAAGCCGATGAAGAAGATGGGCATGAACTCCTCGCCGACCGGCGAGCTGTTCTTCGACAACGTGCGCATCACCCCGGACCGCCTGCTCGGCGAGACCGAGGACGCCGGCAAGAAGGGTGACGGCAAGTCCAGCGCCAAGGAGTCGTTCGCGGCCGAGCGCATCGGCATCGCCTCGCTGGCCCTGGGCATCATCAACGAGTGCCACAAGCTGTCCGTCGACTACGCCAAGAACCGCAAGCTGTGGGGCAACCCGATCTCGAGCTTCCAGTTGATCCAGCTCAAGCTCGCCGAGATGGAGATCGCCCGGATCAACGTGCAGAACATGGTGTACTCGGCCATCGAGAAGACCGAGGCCGGCGAGAAGGTGTCGCTGGCGGAGGCGTCGGCGATGAAGCTGTACTCCTCGCGCGCGGCCACCGAGGTCGCGATGGAGGCCGTGCAGCTGTTCGGCGGCAACGGCTACATGAACGAGTACAAGGTCGAGCAGCTGGCCCGCGACGCCAAGTCGCTGATGATCTACGCGGGCAGCAACGAGATCCAGGTGACGCACATCGCCAAGGGGCTGCTGGCGGAGTAGCGTCCGGACCTCGCGGATGACACTCGGTGCCCGGCGGCTGGCCTGGCCAGTAGAATCGTCGGCACCGAGTGTCAACTTTGGCCGCTGTCTCGTGGCGGTTTTCCTCATGAAGGAGTGCGTGTGAATCTCGTCGGAGTCATCGGCGGCGGCACCATGGGTGCCGGCATCGCCGAGGTGTGTGCCAAGGCCGGCAGCGACGTGCTGGTCCTCGAGACCAAGCAGGAGTTCGCCGACGCGGCGCGGTCCCGGATCGAGAAGTCGATCACCAAGGGCATCTCCCGCGGCAAGATCACGCAGGAGGAGGCGGACGCCGCCATCGTCCGTGTGCGCGTGACGCTGGACATCGAGGAGTTCGCCGACTGCGATCTGGTCATCGAGGCCGCGCCGGAGATCGAGTCGCTCAAGGCCGAGATCTTCGGCAAGCTCGACAAGATCGTCAAGCCGTCGGGCATCCTGGCGACCAACACCTCGTCGATCCCCGTCATCAAGATCGCCAAGTGCACCCAGCGTCCGCAGCAGGTCGTCGGCGTGCACTTCTTCAACCCGGTGCCGGTGATGCCGCTGGTGGAGATCATCTCCACGCTGGTCACCTCGGAGGAGACCGCCGCCGCGGTCACCGAGTACGCCAAGAACACCCTGGGCAAGACGACCGTGCAGGCGGGCGACCGTTCCGGCTTCATCGTCAACGCGCTGCTGATCCCGTACCTGTGCTCGGCCATCCGCATGTTCGAGTCGGGCTACGCGACCGCCGAGGACATCGACAACGCGATGAAGGGCGGCTGCGGCTACCCGATGGGCCCGCTGACGCTGTGCGACACCGTCGGCCTGGACGTGGCGCTGGCCGCCGCGCAGTCGATGTACGACGAGTTCGGCGAGCCGCACATGGCCCCGCCGCCGCTGCTGCGCCGCATGGTCGACGCCGGCCACCTGGGCCGCAAGACCGGCCAGGGCTTCTACAGCTACCAGTAGGCACTGCCCGCTCACGAATCCGCACACTCCGCGGTCATCGGTGCACGCTGCAACGCGCGCGCCTGACCGCGGGGCGTGCGGATTCGTCGTTCGTGGGGCTGGGTGCGCGGGCCGACCTCACATTCGCGCGGTCGCGCACGTTTACTGGGTGTGATGCCGACACCGTTCGAAGTGATCGTCGCCCGGCACGGGCCGACCGTGCTGCGGGTGTGCCGGGCCGTGCTCGGACCGGTCGACGCCGACGACGCCTGGTCGGAGACCTTTCTCGCGGCGCTGCGCGCCTATCCGGACCTGCGGCCCGACAGCAACGTCGAGGCGTGGCTGGTGACGATCGCGCACCGCAAGGCGCTCGACCAGGTGCGCGCGACCGCCCGGCGGCCGGTGCCGACCGACGAGGTGCCCGACCGGCGCGCGCACGATGGCGCGGCCGTGGACGGCGATCTGTCTGCCGAGTTGTTCGAGGCGCTCGGCGCGCTGCCGCTGCGCCAGCGCCAGTGTGTCGCGTACCACCACGTCGCCGGTCTGCCGTATGCCGAGGTCGCCGAGATCGTCGGTGGCACCGCGGCCGCGGCCAGACGCGCCGCCGCGGACGGCATCGCCGGCCTGCGCAAGACCTTTCCGCAAGGAGGAACGCGATGACCATCGACAAGCAACTGCTCGACGCCCTGGACGGCCCGGCGCAGGATGCCCGGCGACTGCACGACCGCCTGGTGACGGAGGCCGGCGACCGAGACCTGCTCGACGTCGCCTACCGCACCGTCGACAGCCCCGTCGGCCGATTGCTCCTCGCGGCGACCCCACGGGGGTTGGTGCGTGTGGCGTTTGCGCTCGAGGACCACGACGCGGTGTTGTCGCGGCTCGCCGCGGACGTCAGCCCCCGGGTGCTGGAGGCGCCGGGCCGGCTGGACGGGGCGGCGCGCGAACTCGACGAGTACTTCGCGGGGCGGCGCACGGTCTTCGACCTCGACCTGGATCTGCAACTGACGCACGGCTTCCGGCGCGAGGTGGTCGCCCGGCTGCCACAGATCGCCTACGGATCGACCGCCACCTACTCGGCGGTGGCTCAACTGGTGGGCCGGCCGAAGGCGGTGCGCGCGGTGGGGTCGGCGTGCGCGAACAATCCGCTGCCGCTGGTGGTTCCGTGTCACCGCGTGGTCCGCACCGACGGGTCCATCGGGCACTATCTGGGCGGGAGCGAGGTCAAGCGGGAGCTGTTGCGAATGGAGGCGGCGTGAGCACGGGCCGGGGTGACGTGTCGTCCGCCGACCACAGTTGGAACTCTCCCCACAGTTGGAACTGTCCCCACAGTTGGAACTGTCCCCACAGTTGGAACTGTCCCCACAGTTGGAACTCTGCCCAAGTTCCCAACTGTGCGCAGTCTTGGAACTTCGGGTTCGTCGCAACATCCCCTCCCGGGCCGCCATTGCGTCCTGTCGTAAGATAGACAGCAAGCCTGGCTAAATAAATGCCCCGCCGGGTGTGCGACGAGAGGCGGATCGATGACGGCGCAGCCGACGGACCCCGGGCACGTCGGCGATGCAGGCCCGGACGTGACGGCCTTCCGCGACGACGTCGCGGCGCTCTATCGGCGGTTGCGGAGCAAGCGCGCCGACCACAAGCTCACCCCGACCCAACTGCAGGCGCTCGGGCATCTCGATCGCGAGGGCTCGATGACCGCGCGCGAACTCGCGCGCTTCGAGCAGGTGACTCCGCAGTCGATCGCCCGCACGCTCGCGATCCTCGAAGCCGACGACATGGTCACCCGGGTGCCCGACCCGGCCGACGCGCGCGCGAGCGTGGTGTCGCTGACCGGGCACGGCAGGCGGACCCTGGCCGAGGACCGTGCCCGCCGCTCGCTGTGGCTGGCGGACCTGCTGGCCCGTGACTGCACCGACGCCGAGCGGCAACTGCTGTTCGAGGCCGGCCGGATCATGCGCCGACTCGCCGCCGAACCGGGCCGGCCGGCGTGACGACAACCGCACAGGGTCGACGACCCGACCACCGGCCGATTCCTCGGTCGATCTCGCTCGGCCTCGGCTCCGGCACGATGCTGCAGGCGCTGAACTCGTCGATGATCGCCGTTGCGATCGTCGGCATCGCGGCGTACTTCGGTTCCGCGCAGGGCAGTTCATGGGTCATCTCCGCGCTCTACATCGCCACCGCCGTCACCGCCCCGACGGCCGGCCGGCTCGGCGTGCTGCTCGGCCCGCGCCGCGTGTACCTGGCCGGCTTGCTGATGATCGGTGTCGGCGCGGTGGTCGGTGCGTTGGCGCCCACCCTCGGCTGGCTGATCTTCGCGCGGGTGCTGCTCGGCATCGGCACCGCCAGCCAGTATCCGAACGCGATGACGATCATCCGCAACATCGCCGAACACACCGGCGCGCAGACTCGTTCGGCGATCGCGGTGCTCACCGTGTGCGCGCAGTCGATGGTGGCGTTGGGACCGACGATCGGCGGCTTGCTGGTCGGGCTGTTCGGCTGGCAGTCGATCATGTGGGTCAACCTGCCGATGGTGGTGCTGACCTTCGTCTGGGTGTGGCGGCGGGTGCCGGCCGACCCGCCGACGGCGCGGGACACCGTCGGAGCGCGCGAGTTCCTGCGCTCGCTCGACCCGATGGGCACCGCGCTGTTCCTCGGGCTCGTCGCCTCGACGATGTTCCTGCTGCTGTCGCTGACCGGGCATCCGCTGTGGTGGCTCGTGCCGGTGGTCGCCGTACTGACGGCGTCGTTCGTCGGCTGGGAGGCCCGCACCCCGACCCCGTTCATCGACGTGCGCACGGTCGCCCGCAACCGTGCGCTGAGCATGACGCTCGGACGGACGTTGATGACCTACACGGCGTTCTACTGCGTATTCTTCGGCCTGCCGCAGTGGCTGCAGGAGTCCCGCGGCTTCTCCGCGACGGTCGCCGGACTGCTCATGCTGCCGGTCGCACTGGTCGGTATCGGCTCGACCATGACCGCCTCACGCACCTTCGCCGTGCACGGGCCGCGCCGCACGCTGCTGGTCGGCACCGTCGGACTGGTCGTCGGCGGACTGCTGCTGACGCTCGTCGAGAACGGCGCGAGCCCAGTGTGGGTGCTGCTGCTGGTCGCGTGCGTGCTGGGAATCCCCAACGGCTTCAACAACATGGGCAACCAGAACCTGATCAACTCGGTGACCTCACCGGGCGAGGTCGGCACCGCGATCGGCATCTACCGCACCATTCAGTACATCGGCGCCAACCTGGCTGCGGTGGTCATCGAACTGACCCTGCGCCGGCCGATGGACGACGCCGGTCTGCACCGGACGGGTCTGGTCATCGCGATCATCGGCGGGCTGCTGCTGGCCGGGGTGCTCTGCTCACGCACCCTTCGGCAGTGGCGGCAACCGGTGGACCTCGGCGAGGCCGTGGCGGTGGATTCTCGCGGCTGAGCAGCGCCGCGGAGAGCGTCGGTGTCATGCTGTGGGCATCGATGGATCGCGCGAGAAGGGCCGGGCCGATGAGTGAGGGCGAACGCCCCGGTGTGGGCTCGGTACTGCTCGGCGCGGCCGTCTCCGCCGCGGCGGGATCGCTTCGGATGGCCGAGGCGGCTCTCGGTGCGGTTCCTCGGGTACCGGTGATCGGCCCGAGGCTCGGCGAACTCGTCGCAGAGTCCGCGGAGCGGGGCCGGCGCAGTCTCGAACTCGCGGCGGTGCTGTCGCGGTCGGTACTGCGGGTGGTGATCCGCGAGATCCTCGCGGCGGCCCTGGCCGAGGCGAATGTCACCGAGATCGTGCGCGACCACGTGGACCTCGATGCGATCGCCGAGCAGATCGATGTCGACGCGGTGGTGGCGCGCGTCGACCTGCCGGCCATCGTGCGCCGACTGGACCTGGACGCGATCGTGGAGGGCGTCGACATCGAGCGGATCCTGAACCGGGTCGATGTCGACGGGGTGGCCGCGCGGATCGACCTGGAGCGGATCCTCGAGCGACTGGACATGATCGCGCTGGCCGACGAGATCATCCAGGGCGTCGACCTGCCGCAGATCATCCGGGATTCGACCGGTTCGCTGACCACCGAGGCGGTGCGCGGCGTGCGCAGCCAGGGCATGCAGGCGGACGATGCGGTGGCCGGGTTCTTCGGCCGGTTGCTCGGCCGCGATGCGCCGGCCGAGATCGAACCTCCGACGGAGCCGGGACGTTGATCGCCCGGGAACCGCGGCCCGCGGGCATCGTCACGCGCGGCCTGTGCGCGGTCGTCGACCTCTGCGTGGTGCTGGCCTTCCTCGGCGCCATCTATCTGGGGTTGATGTTGGTCCGACTCCTGTACTCGCCCACGGGGTTTCGTCTGCCGGCACCCGAGGTCTGGTTGTCGGCCGGCGCGACCGTGGTCGTGTCGATCCTGTACCTGACCGTGTGCTGGGCGACGACCGGCCGGACCATCGGCGCGGTGGCGATGGGACTGCGCGTGATCACGACCTCGCACCGACTCGTCCGTTGGCCGCAGGCCGCACTGCGCGCGGCCGCGTGCGTGCTGTTCGCGGTCGGATTACTGTGGGCCGCAGTCGATCCGCACCGAAGATCGCTGCAGGACATCGTGCTGCGCACCGCAGTGGTCTACGACTGGCGCGAGGACGCCGAGCTCGTCGAGGGGTGATCGGGTGCTACAGCTCCGGCCCGGCGGCGCGCAGGTGCTCGACCTCGTTCATCGCCTCCCGTAGCTTGGCCAGCCATTCCTCGGAGTGCTGGCCGACCAGCCGGACCGACCACGCCAGCGCATCCGAACGGGACCGTGCCACCCCGGCGTCGACGAGCGTGTCGAGCACCCGGCGCTCGGGCTGGCGTAGCCGAGTCATCACCGGAACCGCGATGTGCGTGAACAGGATTCGCTCCTCCCCGGCGCGCACACCCCAGGAGACGGTGCGGCCGTAGCGCTCCTGCGCCTCGTCGGCGATCTGCATCCGGCGGGTCCGTGTGTCCTCACGGAACCGCGCCGCCTGGCCCTCCTCGGCCGCCTTCGAGCCGCCGGTGGTGGCGGGCAGTGGGCCGACCACCAGAATCTCCTCGCGATCGACGGTGATCTCCGCGGCGCCGGTGAACCAGTCGTCGGGCAGGCGTCCCGCGAACCACTCGGCGGCGTCGCTCGCGTCGGGCACGCGCGCCTGCTGCCATCCGCCGGGGCGGCCGAACCCTCGTTGGGCGTTCCTCATGGCAATCACTTCCTTACGTGATTACTTGATTACACGCTTACCGACACGGTGCGGCAAGAGGCGTTCGCTCTGGGCGTCAGTGCCCGGAAGGCTCGATGCCCAGCCTCTCGTATGCGGCGGTGCACAGGGCGACCACCTCGACCCGGATCGACGGCCGGTCGGTGACCTGACCGATCCACGGGACCCGCACGGTCTTCAAGACGCCGTCGACGGTGGCGGTCCACTCGCCGGCCTCGGTGTCGAGGCCCGTCATGCGGGCATCGGTGGCGGCCGGTTCCGCGAACGCGCGGACGATGTGCAGGTTGTCGCCGGTGTGGTCGTCGTTCATGTGCCTGGTCACAGCGGCCACGACGGCGGGATCGAAGGAAGTCATGGCGGTCAGCCTAATTTCCTACTCGCGGGTGCCGATAGCGGCGACGGGATCGGCGCGCATCGCGGTCCGGGTGGGGATCGCGATGGCGAGCAGGCCCAGCACCACCGTTCCGGCGACGATCAGCCCGTACACCGGGAGCGACACCGCCGGGATCGGACGCCCCGACACCGCGACCGCGACCCCCGCGAGCGGCGGCAGCGCGATCACCGTGCCGAGCACCGCCGCGACCGACACGACGATCACCGATTCCGTGCGCATCATCGCCCGAACCTGCCGGGCGCTCGCGCCGACGAGTCGCAGCAGCGCGAACTCGCGTCCGCGTTCGGCGGTGGCCAGCACGAGGGTGTTCACGACGGCCACCGCGAGATAACCGAGCAGTACGACGAGCGCCACCAGGTTCACGCCCGACTGCTTGCGCCGCTGGTCCTGGCCGGCGGCGGCGAACTCGGCCCGATCGGCGACGGTGACGCCACCGAGCCCGGTGATGGCGGCACGCGCCTCGTCGACGCGTCCGGGTTGCGCGGACACCAGCAGGGTGCCGCTCAGGGCGGACGTGGTGTGCGCGAGCACCTGCGCCACCGGGAGGGTCACGTCGCCGAAGCCGAGGCCGCGCCCGTACGTCGCGATCACCTCGGGGGTGACGAGGGCGCCGTACCCGAGCCGAAGTGGGACGGTGCCGCCGACGTGCGCGCCCATCGCGAATGCGGCGTCGGTGGACAGGGCGACGGTACCGACCCGCAGCCGGCTCAGGTCGCCGTCGCGGACGTCGAGGTCGAGGGTGGAGGCCACCGACGCCGGGTCGACGCCCTGGACCGGGTAGGAGTCGGTGTGCGGCGATTCCCCGCCGGTGGTGAACAGGGCGGTGCTCCGTGCGATCGGATCCGTCTCGCGGACAGCAGGTTCCGCGGCGATGGTCTCGATCAGGGACGGGGACAGCCCGGCCGGGGCGGTGACCACCAGGTCGGCGGTGATGCCGCTGCGGGACTGGTCGTCGGCAGCGGCGGCGACGGTGTCCTGCGTGAACAGTTGGACGGCGCCGATCGCGATCGCCAACGCCAGCGGGGTGATCGCGGACGCCAGCCGGCGCGACCGGGTGCCCGCGTTCGCGGCGGCGAGGACGAACGCCGGGGACGCACTGCGTCGCAGCGGGCCGCCGAACCAGCGGACCGCACCGCCGACGAGGACCGGGCCCAGCAGCGCCGCCGCGACGATCAACAGCATCGCCGACGCACCGGCACCGGCGATCGCCGCCGGACCAGGCAGCACCATCGGCAGCAGCGACGTCGCGATACCGCCGGCGCCGAACACGACCCCGGTGACGAGACGACCCCAGCCGACACCGGCCGGTTCGACCGCGGATTCGCGCAGCGCCTCGGTGGGGTCGAGCCGGGCCGGACGCCGGGCCGCGACCGCGCCCGCGAGCCGGGCCGTCACGAGCGCGAGGACGACGCCGACGACGGCGGGGACAGGGCTCAGCGCGAGTGCGAAGTCCGACGGCAGCACCCCCGCGTCGACGAACCGGCGGTGCAGGACGCCGGCGAGCGCGTAGCCGGGTGCGATACCCAGCAGCGCGGCGGCGCCCGCGACGAGCAGCACCTCGGTGCCGACCAGTCGGTGGACCTGACCGGGAGTCGCGCCCGTCGCCCGCAGCAGCGCGAACTCGCGGCGCCGCTGCTGGATCGACAGCGACAGGGTGCTCGATACCACGAACATCGCGATGAGGATCGCCACTCCCGCGAACGCCGCACACAGTGCCATCAGCTCGCTGCGGGCGGCACCGGCGTCGAGGTACTCGACGTCCCCGCGGGCGTCACCGGTGTAGGTGCGCACGTCGAGGCCCGGCAGTGCGTCCCGCACGCGGGTGGCGAGCGAGGACGCGTCGACGCCGTCCGCCGCGAGCAGCCCGACTGCGGCGACCCGGCCGCGGTGCGGCCACAGACTGCCGGCCCGGGCATCGGACAGGAAGACCGTCGCCGGCCGGTCGGAGGGTTCGGCTTCCGGCGCCGACACGACACCGACGACCGTGTATTCGTCGGCGATACCGCCGTGGCGCAGGGTGATCCGGTCACCGAGCGCTCTGCCGCCGGTCACCGCGATCTCGTTCGGTCCGGACGGCGCACGCCCCTCGGTCAGCGTGTACGGCGCAAGGCCCGTCGACGACCACGGATGCGCGTCGAGCACGGCCCCGTCGTCGGTCGACAGGGGCACCGTGAGGTCGGCGATCGCGGCCCGCACGCCCGGTACCCGCGACAACTCGTCGACAGCCGAGGCGGGGAGCAGCGCGCGTTCGGTGAACGGCTGGTCGACGTCCTCGCGCACGTCGAGGGCCTGGGGGGCCCCGACCACCACGTCGGCGCCCGCATAGCGGTGCGGGGTGACGCCGCCGCGGATGCCGGACTCGAACAGCACGGCGAGTGCGCACGTGAGGGCCGTGGCGCAGAGCACCGCGACGAACACCGCGGCGAAGCTGCCCCGGCGCTGCCCGACGTTCGCGCGGGCCAGTTGGCGAAGACGGGAACGGTGCATGCTCACCACTCTCCGAGATGGGTCATGTGGTCGGCGACGGCGGCGGCACTGGGTGCGTCCATCCGTCCGACGAGACGGCCGTCGGCGAGGAACAGGACCCGGTCGGCATGCGCGGCGGCGACGGGATCGTGGGTGACCATGACGATCGTCTGGCCGAGTTCGACGGTGGTGCGGCGCAACAGGTCCAGCACCTGGCGTCCGGTGCGCGAGTCGAGCGCGCCGGTCGGCTCGTCGGCGAACACCGCGTGCGGTCGGGTGATCAGGGCACGGGCGATCGCGACCCGCTGCTGCTGGCCACCGGACATCTCGGCGGGACGCCGATGGTGCTTGTCGGCGAGCCCTACCGCGTCCAGCACGTGGTCCAGGTGAGCACGGTCGGCGCGGCGGCCGGCGAGCAGCAGCGGCAGCGTCACGTTCTGTTCGACGGTGAGCGCGGCCATGAGGTTGTACGCCTGGAACACGAACCCGATGTGGTCGCGCCGGAAGATCGTGCGGGCCTTGGGCTTCAGGGCACTGATCTCGGTCTCGCCCAGCCACACCGAGCCGCGGGTGGGCCGGTCGAGTCCGGCGGCGCAGTGCAGGAAGGTGCTCTTGCCCGACCCCGACGGGCCCATGATAGCGGTGAAACTACCGGGGGCGAGGGACAGACTGACGGTGTCGAGCGCGGTGACCTGTGTGCGTCCGGAACCGTACGTCTTGCTCACGTCGGCGAGGCGGACCGCCGACTGCGGCGGACTCTGGACCGGGGGTGGGGGAGAAGTGAAGGACCTCATGGGTGACCACGCTAGGAATCATCGCCGCCCCGGAACATCCCGTGCGGTACCGGATCGATGGTGTAGTCAGCTGTACCGACACGCGGCTTCGGGTGCGGCATGCTGGAGCGATGGTGCTCGGAGATCGGCTCGCGACGCGGTGGCGTGCCCTGCGCTTTCTCGCGGTCGAGGCGGTGGCCGCCGTCGTGTCGCTCTGCATGCTGACGGCCGGTCTGGTGGTGGCCGCGCTGCTCGTCCTGATCGTGGGCTGGCTGGCCGTGCCACGGTACCTGCGGGTGCTGCGCTGGTGGGCCGGACGGGCCCGCCTCCGCGCCGGTCGTTTCACCGGAAGACCTGTTCCGGAAAGGTATCCGCCGATCCCCGACGACCCGGGCTTTGCCGACGTGTTCCGGCTGCTCGCGGCCCCGGCCACCCGACGCGACGCGTCATGGGTGGCGATCCACGGGGTTGCTGCGCTCGTCATCGGAGTGATCGCAATCGGGTTGCCCCTCGGGATGATCAACTCGTTCGCGATCCCGTTCTACTGGCGGGCGCTGCCGCCGGACGAGCCGGTGAGCAACATCTACCCGGTCACCTCGTGGTGGGGTGCGGCGGGGATGCCGCTGGTGGGGGTCGGGTTCGCGATACTGGCGTGGTGGGGGATCCCGGCCCTCGCCCGTGGTATCGCCGGGCTGGCCGGCACGCTGCTCGCGCCGGGCCGGGAAACCGAGCTGTCCGAACGGGTCTCGGCTCTGACGGTGAGCCGCGCCGCGGCCCTGGACGCGCACGCCGCGGAGTTGCGCCGTATCGAGCGGGACCTGCACGACGGCGCCCAGAATCGTCTCGTGGCCGTCGTGATGATGCTCGGTCTGGCGGAGCGGTCGCTGCGGGTGGCGCCGGATCAGGCGCTGCCGCAACTATTGCGGGCGCAGGACGCCGCGGCGGAGGCGCTGTCCGAGCTGCGCACCCTGGTGCACGACATCTACCCTCCCGTGCTCGACGAACTAGGTCTCGGCGGGGCCGTCTCCGCGCTCGCCGGCCGCAGCAGCGTGCCGTGCGTCCTCGACGTCGACGGACTGCGCCGGGCGCCGGCCGCGGTGGAGGCGGCCGCCTACTTCGTCGTCGCGGAAGCCCTCACCAACGTGGCGAAACACAGTGGTGCCGAACAGGTACGGGTCACACTCTCGACATGTGACGACGACCGGGGCGGCACGCTCGTGATCGACGTCCGCGACGACGGGGTGGGCGGTGCCATCGCATCGTCGGGCAGCGGACTATCCGGGATCGGGCGCCGCGTGGCGGCGTTCGAGGGGAAGATGACGCTGGACAGCCCGCTCGGCGGGCCGACGAGACTCGAGGTGGAGCTGCCGTGCGGATTCTGATCGCGGAGGACGACGCGCTGCTGCGCGAGGGGCTCGCCCTGCTGCTCGGCAGTGTCGGCATCGAGGTGACCGCCGCCGTCGACGACGCGGAGAAGTTCCTCGACGCCTTCGAGGCCGACCCGCCGGACGGCGCGGTACTCGACGTGCGGATGCCGCCGACGTTCACCAGCGAGGGTCTGAAAGCGGCGATCGAGGCGCGCCGGCGTCGCCCCGGATTCCCGGTGCTGGTGCTGTCGGCGTACGTCGAGGACCGGTACGCGGGCGACCTGCTCTCCGACGGCGCGGGCGGCGTCGGCTACCTGCTCAAGGAACGGGTCGGCAAGGTGGAGGAGTTCGTCGACGCCCTGCGCCGCGTGGTCGCCGGGGGCACCGTGATGGATCCCGAGGTGATCTCGCAGCTGATGAGCCGGCGCCGCGCCGACGATCCGATCCGCAGCCTGACTCCGCGCGAATCGGAGGTCCTCGGGCTCATGGCGGAGGGGCTCGGCAACGCCGACATCGCCCGCAAACTCGTCGTGAGCGACACCGCGGTGAGCAAGCACATCGGCAACATCTTCGCCAAGCTCGGACTGTCGGCGTCCGACAGCGGGCACCGCCGCGTGCTCGCGGTCCTCGCGCATCTGCGGTCCTGACCAGCGATCAACGACCGCTGCCGCCGGCTCCACTGCCGGTACGGCTCCACCTCATGCGCTGTCGGACCAGATGTCGAGTGGCACCACGCCCACGGCCCGTCCGTCCGGTCCGAGCAGCCTGCCCATCCGCTTGACCGTGGAGAGCGTGACCGTGCGGTCGATGATCCGCATCGCCGGCACGCGGTCGGCCAGCACCTGTTCGAGTCGTTCGGTGTCCTCCAGCGACCGTAGCCACGCGGTCAGCAGGAAGTTGCTGGCTCCGCCGGTGAGCCCCAGACACACCCGGGTTTCGGCCAGCCCGGCCAACGCCTGCGCGACCTTCGGTGCCTGATCGCCGGGCGCCTGCGCCCACAGGGTGAGCGAGACCGGCCAGCCGGACAGCGGTTGGGCCATGTCGCAACGGAATTCGAGCGACCGGTGCTCGATCATCGAGCCCAGTCGCCGACGGACGGTGCTGGCGCTGGTGCCGATCGCGTCGGCGATCTCGGTCAGCGACGTGCGCGCATCGACCGACAGCACCTGGACCAACTCGCGTTCGACCGGAGTCAGCGCCCGGGTGATCTGCCGGCCCGACGTCGCGGGTACGGACTTGCCGAGGCGGGCCCGCTGCCCGGGGGTCAGTGCCCGCAGGCGCCAGTCGCCGCCTATCACGTGCGGCCGGGTGACCAGATGCGTCCGCGTGGCACGGACGCCGTCGAGTGCACCCAGCGCGGTGGTGACCAGACGGGACAGTGCCCCCAGCGTAGGCACGGTCACCGTCAGCAGCAGGTCCCTGCCGCCGCTGACGTGCTCGACGGTGAGCACCGGCGGCCATGCCGCGACGGCCTGCGCGGTCGCGTGGACCTGTCCGGCCGCGCAGTCGACCTCGACAAATGCCGCCACCTGCGGGCCGCCGGGATGGGCGACGACCCAGGCGACGCCGCCTGCCACCAGCCGGGACCAGCGTCGCGCCGCCGTCGCGGGGTCGATGCCGAGCGCCGCCCCGATCGTCGACCACGGCGCTCGGGGATCGAACTGCAATGCATTGATCAGGGCGATGTCGACCTCGTCGAGAACGTCGGCAGATTCCTGCACGGGATGGTCATTCATGAATGATTCCTGCGATCGACACGGCGTCAAGAGCGATGCAGGTCACCATAGCGGCTCTGCTGAACACACCCAAAGGGGCTGCCATGACCATGTCGATCCTCGATGACGTCCGTGAGTTGCAGGGCGATCTGGTGCAGCTGCGACGGTCGCTGCACACCGAGCCGGAACTCGGCCTGCACCTGCCGCGCACACAGGAGAAGGTGCTGACGGCGCTCGACGGGCTGCCACTGGAGACCACGCTCGGCGCCTCGCTGAGTTCGGTCACCGCGGTGCTGCGCGGGGGGATGCCCGGGCCGACCGTGCTGCTGCGCGCGGACATGGATGCGCTGCCGCTGACCGAGCAGACCCGGCTCGACTACCGGTCGACCAACCCGGACGCGATGCACGCCTGCGGGCACGACCTGCACACCGCGATGCTCGTAGGTGCGGCTCAAGCGCTTGCGGCGCACCGTGATCGACTGTCCGGGGACGTCGTGTTCATGTTCCAGCCGGGCGAGGAGGGCCACGACGGGGCCGGCCTGATGATCCGTGAGGGTGTGCTGGAGGCCTCGGGCAACCGCCCCGTCGCCGCCTACGGTCTGCACGTCAGTGCGTCGATGCAGGCGCAGGGCAGTTTCGCCACGCGCAGCGGTCCGGTACTGGCCGCGTCGCACGCGGTGCGCGTGATCGTGCACGGACGCGGCGGCCACGGGTCGATGCCGCACCGCGCCCAGGACCCTGTTCCGGCGGCGTGCGAGATGGTCACTGCCCTACAGACGTTCGTCACCCGCACCTTCGACCCGTTCGATCCGGTGGTGCTCACGGTAGGCCGGTTCGTGGCGGGCACCGCAAACAATGTCATCCCGGACACCGCGGAGTTCGGCGTCACGATCCGCAGCTTCTCCCGCGACAACCAGCGGCTCGTCAAAGAGGGGTTCCTCCGGACCTGCACGGGCATCGCGCAGGCGCACGGCCTCGAGGTCGAGATCGAATATGCCGACCAGTATCCGGTCACCGTGAACGACGCCGGCGAGGCGGAGTTCGTCGCCGAGGTCGTTGCGGACCTGCACGGCGAGCACCGCTTCACATGGTCACCCCAGCCCGCGACCGGTTCCGAGGACTTCTCCCGTGTGCTCGACGAGATCCCCGGCGCCTTCACGTTTCTCGGCGCCTGCCCCGCCGGCGTCGACGCCGCAACGGCGGCACCGAACCATTCCGCGCGTGCCGAATTCGACGACGCCGTGCTCGCGGACGGCGCAGCGATCCTCGGCGAACTGACGCTGCGTCGCCTCGCCCGGACCGCCTGACCTCACCACCGACACCAGGAGTTCATCGTGTCCACCCGTACCGCTCGATCGGTCACGCACGCCGACCGCACCGCCGTCGGCGTCGGTATTGTCGCGTTGCTCGGCCCGCTGATGCTGATCGAACTCTTCAGCGGAATCTTCCAGGTCTACTTCGCACCGCTCTATCCCGCACTGGCACACAAGTTCAGCGTCGACATCGCAACCCTGTCCTGGGCGCTGATCGTGTTCACGCTGTCGGGCGCGCTCTCGACACCGGTGTTCGCCAAGCTCGGTGACGTGTACGGCCACCGGCGGATCCTCAAGGTCGAGCTCGGCCTGGTCACTCTCGGCACCGTGCTGATCGCGGTGGCACCCACTTTCCCGCTGCTCCTGGCGGGCCGGTTCCTGCAGGGCATGTTCGCGGCATTCCTGCCGCTGATGTTCGGAATCGTGCGATCGCGTACCGACGTCGGTACGACGACACGAGCCGTTGCGTACCTGTCGGCGGTGCTGCTGTTCGGCACGCTCCTCGGGTCGATCGCGTCGACCCTGCTGCTACGTGCCTCCTCGGGCATGACCTGGCTGCTCTGGTTGCCGGTGGCCGGACTCGCGGTCGGGCTGGCCTCGCTGTGGCTCGGCCCGGGTGAACCCGCGAACGCGGGCGCGTCCGCGAACATCGATCTGCCAGGACTGCTCCTGCTCGGCGTCGGGCTCGCGTCGCTGCTGCTGGGATTGAGTCAGGGCCCGAAATGGGGTTGGGGCTCTGCGCGCATCCTCGTCGCCCTCGCTGCGGGTGTTGTCGCGCTGGCGGTCTGGGTCGTCGTCGAGCTGAACGTTGCCGAACCCCTTGCCGATCTGCGGTTCCTGTTCCGCCGCAACGTCGTCCCCGTCTATGTCGTCGGTGTGGGGGTCTACTTCGGTAGCATCGGCGGGCAGGTGTCCAGCGCAACGTTCATGGCACTTCCAGGTCACCGGCTCGGCTACGGGCTGGGGTTGAGCGCGTCGGAGATCAGCACGATGTTCATCCCGATCCTCGTCGTCGCATCGCTGGCGGCGGTGCTGACGGGGCGGCTGGGTCGCGTGCTCGGGTTCTCCTGGGTCATGGTCCTGGGCGGCCTGTGCGCGGCCCTCGGCACGGGCGGTCTGATCTTCTTCCACCACTCGGTCCCCACGTATCTGGCGTTCGCCGTTGTCGGCGGCGCGGGGATGGGGTTCATCGAGGGCTCGACACGCGCAGTCATCGTCGGCGCGTTGCGTCGGGGCGAGGTGGCGATGGGGCAGAGCATCTATGAACTCGCCACCGTCATCGGTGGTGCGTTGGGCGGTGCGGTACTCGGCGCGATCCTGTCGGCGCACCTGGTGCACGGCGCGATCCCGAGTGAGCGAGGTTTCGAGATCGTGTGGTCGACCACCGCCGCCCTCGCCGTGGTGGCGACGATCGCCGCGCTGGTCCATGCGCTCCGCGGCGGGGACAAGGGTGCGCCTGCGCGCTGAGTGGACGCGGTGTGCCGGACGGGCTCCGCTACTGCCGTGGACCCGGCCTGTCGCCGACCGCGGACAGGGGGTGCCGCCCATGCCGCGATGTATGCGGGTGCCGGGTTCGCAGCGACAGCCCCACGACCAGGTACACCGGGGTCAGGACGGCGAGAGTGCCCGCTGCGGTCTGCAGAATGACATCCATATCCACCTCGAGTCGTCGGACGACAGTGGCTTGGCCGCTGCCGACTGTACTGGCGCGGGGGAATGCCGGTGGGCGGCTTCCGCGGAATCGCCGACGGTGGAAACATGTCCGGCAAACGTGATCAACCGACGAATGAGGGGCAATGTCGCAACGAGTCCAGGGTGTCATCGCGCGGAGCAAGGGCGCGCCGGTCGAGGTCGTCGAGATCGTGGTCCCCGATCCGGGTCCGGGCGAGGTCGTCGTCCGGGTGCAGGCCTGCGGGGTCTGCCACACCGACCTGACCTACCGTGACGGCGGGATCAACGACGAGTACCCGTTCCTGCTCGGACACGAGGCCTCGGGCGTGGTCGAGACCGTCGGTGAGGGCGTCACCCGCGTCGAGGTCGGCGACTTCGTGATCCTGAACTGGCGCGCGGTCTGCGGACAGTGCCGGGCCTGCCGTCGTGGCCGGCCGCAGTACTGCTTCGACACGTTCAACGCCGAGCAGAAGATGACGCTGACCGACGGCACCGAGCTCACCCCGGCGCTGGGCATCGGCGCGTTCGCGGAAAAGACGCTCGTCCACCAGGGTCAGTGCACGAAGGTCGATCCCGAGGCCGACCCGGCCGTGGCGGGTCTGCTCGGCTGCGGCGTGATGGCGGGCATGGGCGCGGCGATGAACACCGGCGGCGTCACCCGCGGCGACTCGGTGGCGGTCATCGGCTGCGGCGGGGTCGGCGACGCGGCGATCGCGGGCGCCCGGCTGGCAGGTGCGTCGCCGATCATCGCGATCGACCGGGACGCGAAGAAGCTTCAGTGGGCCCGCGAACTCGGGGCCACCCACACCATCGACGCGACCGAGTTCGACGTCGTCGAGGCAGTGCAGGACCTCACCGGCGGATTCGGTGCCGACGTGGTGATCGACGCGGTCGGCCGGCCCGAGACCTGGGAGCAGGCGTTCTACGCGCGCGACCTCGCCGGCACCGTGGTGCTCGTCGGGGTGCCGACCCCCGAGATGCGCCTCGAGATGCCGCTGGTCGACTTCTTCTCGCGCGGCGGTGCGCTCAAGTCCTCCTGGTACGGCGACTGCCTGCCCGAGCGTGACTTCCCGATGCTGATCGACCTGTACCGGCAGGGTCGGCTGCCGTTGGACAAGTTCGTCTCCGAGCGCATCGGGCTCGGCGACGTCGAGCAGGCCTTCGCGACCATGCATGCCGGCGAGGTGCTGCGCTCGGTGGTCATGCTGTGACGACCCTGCGGGTGGATCGGGTGGTCACGTCCGGGCAGTTCTGCCTCGACGGCGGGTGCTGGGACGTCGACAACAACATCTGGCTGATCGGCGACGACGAGGAGGTGCTGATCGTCGACGCCGCGCATCAGGCCGAGCCGATCCTCGACGCCGTCGCGGGCCGCAAGGTCGTCGCGATCGTGTGCACGCACGCGCACAACGACCACGTCACCGTTGCTCCCGAACTGGCCGAGGTGACCGGCGCCCCGATCTTCCTGCACCCGGACGACGACGTGCTGTGGCAGCAGACCAACCCAGGTGTCGGCTACACCGCACTGTGGGACGGTCAGCGGATCGGGGTCGGCGGCGCAGAGGTCCAAGTCCTGCACACGCCCGGCCACTCGCCCGGATCCTGCTGTCTGTACGTGCCCGCGCTCGGCCGGTTGTGCAGCGGCGACACGCTTTTCGCGGGCGGCCCCGGCGCGACCGGACGGTCGTACTCGGACTTCCCGACGATCATCGCGTCGATCCGGGATCGGCTGCTGACGCTGCCTGCCGAGACGGTCGTGCTCACCGGCCACGGCGACAGCACCGAGACCGGCGCGGAGGCCCCGCACCTGCAGGAGTGGATAGACCGGGGACACTAGAGGGGTGAGTTCTTCGTCCGCCGAGGTCCTGCTGGTGCGCACCGGGGTGGCCGCCACGCTCGACCGTACGAGCGTCGGCGGCCGCGGCACGGTCGCGTCGGCATTGGTGAAGACGCCCCGCCTCGGAGCGGTTTCGGTGGGCGAGCTGGGTTTTCAGGGCGATGTCCAGGCCGACCTGGAGGTGCACGGAGGCCCCGCCAAGGCGGTTTTGGTCTACTCGGACGAGCACTACGACGACTGGGTCGCGGAGCTGGGACGGGACCTGCGCGGCACCGGGCTGGGCGAGAACCTGCGCATCCGCGGGCTGACCGAGCGGGACGTCTGCCCCGGCGACCGGATCGCGGTGGGCAGCGCGCTGTTCCGGGTCAGTGCGCCCCGCCGGCCCTGCTACAAGCTCGCGCTCGCGCACGGGATCCGCGACCTGTCGGCGCGGGTGCAGCGCAGCGGGCGCACCGGTTTCTACCTGGCCGTGGACCGGCCCGGCGAGGTGTGCGCCGGCGACCGGCTCGCCATCATCGAGCATGCGCCGCACGGGATCTCGGCCTTCGAGGTCAATCGGGTGATCAACCTGGACAAGCGGGACGTCGACGGCGCCCGACGGGTGCTCACCGCCGCCGCGGACCTGCCCCCGCGCTGGGTGGCGAAGCTGCGGCGACGGGTCGACGGTGCGGTGGAGTCGGACGACTCGGACACCGCAAGGCTGTACGGAACCGACTGACCGTCAAGAGTTCTCGGACACCAGGACCGCGGTCGTGTCGGGCTCGAGCGCCTCGAACACATGCGGCAGGTCGCCGGGATAGGCCAGGTAGTCGCCGGGGCCGAGTTCGATCGGTTCGTCGGCGAGGCCGACGCGGGCACGGCCCTGCGTGATCACCACGTGCTCGATGATCCCGGGCATGTGCGGGTCGGACTCGCGCGGCGACCCGGGCTCGGCACGTACCAGGTAGATGTCGCGGCGGGCGTGCGGTGGGCAGGTGGACAACAGCGTGATCGCGTAGTCGGCCTGCTCGGCGGCCAGCGTCGCGCCCTCGCCGGCGCGGATCAGCTGGACCCGGGGACGCGGCGGGTCCACCAGCTGCGAGAACGGCACCTTCAGCGCGATCCCGAGTGACCACAGTGTCTCGATACTGGGGTTACCCGTCCCGGACTCCAGCTGGGACAGAGTCGATTTCGCGATGCCGGCGCGTCGTGCGACCTCCGCCAACGACAGCCCGGCCCGCTTACGCTCCCGCTGCAGCGCGGCGGCGATCGCGGCCAGGGGAGGGTGCTGCGGTGGGTGATCTCCGCCCATTCGTTCGCTCCATCGGTCTATTGTTCGGTTTGACGAACCCCGTCCTTGGTGTTCATCATAATGTCCATGCGGACGATATGGCGAACGTTGGATCGGGCGAGCGCCCGTGACATCGCGCTGCTCTGCGCCGCCGACACGCTGGTCGCGGTCTCGTTCGGCGCCATCGCCACGGGGGCGGGACTGCCGCTGTGGCTGCCCATGGCGTTGTCACTGCTGGTCTTCGCGGGCGCCTCGCAGTTCGTCTTCATCGGGTTGCTCGCCGCCGGCGCCGGGCCGGTCGGCGCGGTGGTCGCCGGCCTGCTCGTCAACGCGCGGCACTTGCCGTTCGGCTTCGCGGTCGCCGACTCCGTCCGGGGGCGCCTCGGCCGGACGCTGGTCGGCAGTCACCTGGTCCTCGACGAGACTGTCGCCTTCACGATGACGCAGGACGATCCGCACCGGCGCCGCATCGTGTACTGGGCATGCGGGACAGCGCTCTTCGTGACCTGGAACCTGGGCGTGCTGCTCGGGTTACTCGGCGGCGGACTGCTCACCGACACGGCCGCGTTCGGCCTGGACGCCGCGCTCCCTGCCGTGCTGCTGGCGCTGGTCATTCCGGAACTGCGTAAGGAACGGGCGACATGGCGCGCAGCGGTCGCGGGAGCCGCCATCGCGTTGGCCGTCACCCCGTTCGTGCCCGCCGGTCTGCCCGCGTTGTTCGCGCTCGGTGGTCTTGTGATGCTCCTGCCGGGGCGGTGGCGGTGACCGCCGTGGGCCCTGGCGTGGCGCTCGGCGTGCTCGTGCTGGCCCTGGGGACCTATGGCTTCCGGGTGTCCGGGCCGCTGTTGTCGACACGGATCACACTGTCGCCCAAGGCCTCCAGGATCATGGCGGTGGCGGCTGTGGTGATGCTGACCGCGCTGGCGGTCAACTCGGCGCTGCTCGACGGCCGGGCGGTGGCGGACTGGTCGCGCCCTGCGGGTGTCGCGGTCGGTGCCGTGCTGGCCTGGCGGCGGGCGCCGCTGGTGCTGGTCGTGCTCGCGGCGGCCGGCACCGCGGCGCTGCTGCGACTCTGAAGATCGCTGCGACTTCTCAGGCGCGGCAGAGCAACTGGCCGTGCGGGATCGCCAGCCAGCCGTCCTCGGCGGTGGCCCACGCCCGCCAGGCCGCGGCGATCGCCTCCAGCTCGGCGCGGTCGGCCCACCCGGCGTCGAGGAGCTGGTCGGTCAGCGCCGACTGCAGGATCCGGTCCGCCCACATCCCGCCCCACCAGGCCCGCTCGTCGGGTGTGGCGAAGCACCAGACGTCGGCGCTCGGGACGATGTCGGTGAAGCCGGCCTCCCGCGCCCACGACAACATCCGCCGCCCGGCGTCGGGCTCGCCGCCGTTCGCGCGGGCGGCCCGCTGGTACAGCTCCATCCAGCGGTCCAGTGCCGGGAACTGCGGGAACCAGACGAAGCCGGTGTAGTCGGAGTCGCGGGCGGCCACGAACCCGCCCGGCTTGCACACCCGGCGCATCTCCTGCAGCGCGTGCACGGGATCGGCGACGTGCTGGAGCACCTGGTGCGCGTGCACCACGTCGAACGTGTCGTCGGGGAAGCCGAGCGCGTGCACGTCGGCGACCACGAAGTCGATGTTGGTGCTGCCGCGCTCGGCGGCCTCGGTGCGGGCCAGTTCCAGCGCGGTGTCGGTCACCTCGACGGCGGTGACCCGGCCCGGCGTGACCAGCGCGGCGAGGTCGGAGGTGATGGTGCCCGGCCCGCACCCGACGTCGAGCACCGACACCCCGGCGCCCAGGTACGGCAGCAGGTAACCGGCCGAGTTCTCCGCGGTGCGCTGCCGATGCGAGCGCAGCACCGATTCGTGGTGCCCGTGGGTGTAGACGGCGGTGTGGTCCTGTGTGCGGTGACCACTGTCCGGCTGGTTCATCGGTTCACCCTTCCCGGACCGCGGCGGGAACCCGGATCCCGTCCAGTCCCAACGAATCTCGGGTAGCACTCACCAGATCGCGCTTGTGTTCGCGGTAGCGGAGCCGAAACTGCTCCTGGTCCGGCACGCCGTCGATCGTCGCGGCGGTGAGAAATCCGAAGTACGCGGTGGCGGCGTCGAGGACCCGGCCGGGGGCGACCAGGCGCAACTCGTTCACGGTGCGGTCCAGCTCGAGGATCGACTCGGCCAGCGCCCGCAGTGCCGCGTCGTCGGACCGGACCGCGTCCTCGAGGTCGGCCTCGGCCAGCACGTCCGGGTCGACCTCGACGATGGCGTTGTGGGCACGGTCGGCGGCGCCGAGGAACTGAACGCACACCGCGCGCAGTTCCGGCCGCCACCAGGAGGCCGTCTCGGCGACCGGCACGACCGGCTTGCGGCGCCACCGGACACCCGCGACGCCGAGCAGCACCCCGATGAAGACAGCAACCGGGACCGCCCACCATGGGACGGTCCCGGTGCTCAGAAAGTCCGTCAACGTGCCCACCAGCCAATGCTAGGACCGTCGGCGGGCACGAGTCGGCATCTAGACGTTCTTGCCTGCCATGTCCATCACGGCGAGGTGGCTGAACAGCACGGACGTGCCGATCGGGTTGCCGCCACCGGGGTAGACGTAGCCGCTGGGCGCGGCCATCGTGTTGCCGGCGGCGTAGAGGCCGGGGATGACCTTGCCGTTCTTGTTCAGCACACGGGCGCGGGTGTCAGTGCGCAGTCCGCCCTTGGTGCCCAGGTCGGAGATGCCGAACGCGGCGGCGTGGAACGGCCCCTGCTCGATGGTGACCAGCGGCGGCTCGCCGTTGGAGAAGGCGCGGTCGTAGGCCTCGTCACCGCGGCCGAAGTCGCTGTCGACGCCGGTCGGGACCATCTCGTTGAACCGCGCCACGGTGGCGACGAGATTGTCGGCCGGGATGCCGAGCTTCTCGGCGAGCTCCTCGAGGGTGTCGGCGGTGTGCCACAGCCCGGCGGCGACGTACTTCTCGGTCTCGACCATGGAGACGTTGCTCGCCTTGCACGGCGGCACCTCGCCCTCCTTGTCGTCGTAGATCATCCAGTACGGCAGCGTGACCGTGCCCTCTTCCATCTGGCGGATCACGTCGCGGCCCAGACGGTCGTACGGCGCGGACTCGTTGACGAAGCGCTTGCCGTCCTGGTTGACGAAGATGCCGCCGGTGAACCACAGGGCGAAGGCCGAGCGGCCGTCCGGGTGGGTCATGCCCGGCGACCACCAGGCCTGGTCCATCAGGTCGATGTCGGCGCCGGCGGCGATGCCGGCGTCGAGCGCCTTGCCGACGTTGCCCCACGGACCCATGGTGTCGCGGGCCTCGCCGGGCACGCCGTACTTCTGACGCAACTCGTCGTTCTGCTCGAAGCCGCCGGCCGCGAGCACGACACCCTTGCGGGCGTGGATGCGGACCTGCTGCCCGTCGCGTTCGACGACACCGCCGATGACCTCGCCGTCCTCGACGATCAGGTCGACGAGCGGGGTGTTCAGTTGCAGCGTGGCGTTCGGGTACTGCGCGATGGCCTTGAGGAAGCGGGCGATCAGCGCGCGGCCGCCGATGAAGTAGTCGTCGGGCTGCGGGGTGCCGAGCCGGTCGTTGTCCAGCGGTCCGCGCACGACCTCACGCAGCTCGGGCGCCTTGGAGACCTTCAGCGGGCTCGGCATGATGTGGCGCTGGCCGTCGTTGCGGGCCTTCGGCGCCTTGCCGAAGTAGTCCGGCCACGGCAGCATCTCGAACTTGAGGTTCTCGTCCTGCTCGAGGTACTCGATCAGCGGGGCGCCGCCGCGGACGTAGGTGTCCTGCAGGTCGCGCGGGGTGCGGTCGCCGACGACGGCGTGGTAGTACTCGAGCGCGTCCTCGATGGTGTCGTCGGTGCCGGCGCGCTTGAGCGCGGGGTTGGCGGGGAACCAGACGCCGCCGCCGCCGGAGTAGGCGGTGGTGCCGCCGAACTTGTCGGTCGCCTCGACCAGGAGGACGTCCAGACCCTCGCGGGCCGCGGTGTAGGCGCCGGTGACGCCGCCTCCGCCCGAGCCCACGACCAGAACGTCCACCTCTTCGTTGAAGTCCGCCACCTGCAACTGCCTCTCTTCGGACGCGGTGTCCGGACGGGCGCCGCGTCGTGTCTGACACAAACGATCGGTCGAGGGTAGGTCACGCCGGTTCGGCGCAGCCGGGAGGTCTCCCGGCCACCGGGACGCTCACGTGGCCCGTCCGCTGTGGCGGACTGCTCGTTCCACGCAGCCGAAAGTAGCTGGTGACGCCGCGTCGCACGCGGTCAACCGGCGAATTCACTGTAATTGATTCCAGTCGACCGAGGATCCCTTGCCGGTCGAGTTACCGGTGAGTAAGTTTCAATTCGGCGTGACGTCGGTCACGCGGAACGGGGAGGTTGTGGGAGTGACAAGAACACCGATGCTCAGGCGTGGGGCGAGTGCACTCGCGGCGATCTCGATGGCGGCGGCCGTCCTCACGGCGTTCGCGCCGGCCGCCGCCGCGGCCCCGGACTCGTTCTACGACTACGGCGGCAGTGCTCCGCTGTCCTCCCTTGCGCCCGGCACCGTGCTGCAATCGCGGACGCTGTCGTACCACGTCGTCGGGCTGCCGACCCCTGTCGCCGCCGTGCAGTTGCTCTACCGCACGACCGACGCCGAAGGGCGCCCGGTCGTGAACGTCACCTCGGTGCTCAAGCCCCCGGGCGGCGTCGATCCGTCGAAAGCGATTGCCTACCAGTCGTTCTATGACTCGTTGAATCCGGCGGACAGTCCCTCGCGCGCGATCGCCGGGGACGTGACGTTCGGCGGGCTGATCAACGGTGCCGAGGGACCGTTCCTGGCCCCGATGCTCGCGCAGGGATACACCGTCATCGTCGCCGACACCGAGGGGCAGAAGGCAGACTTCGCGGCCGGGCCCGAGTACGGGATGAACACCCTCGACTCCATCCGGGCGGCCACGCGGGCACCGGCGGTCGGCCTGAACTCGCACACCCGGGTGGGCATGTTCGGGTACTCCGGCGGCGCCATCGCCACCAACTGGGCCGCCGCGCTCGCGCCGAGTTATGCGCCGGACGTCGACCGCAACCTCGTCGGCGCCGCCGAGGGTGGGGTACTGGTCAACCCGGCGCACAACCTGACCTACGTCAGCGGCAGCCTCGGCTGGTCGGGCGTTGCGGCGATGGCGATCACCGGCGTCGCCCGGTCCTACGGCATCGACTTCGCGCCGTACCTGAACGACTACGGCAAGACCGTCATCGGGAAGATGCAGAACGCCTCGATCGGCAACGTGCTGTACCAGTACCCGGGCCTGACCTGGCAGCAGATGGTCAAGCCGCAGTACGGCGATCCCGCCAGCGTCAAGCCCTTCATGGATTCGGTGGCCAAGGTCGACCTGGGGCTCGCGCCGACGCCGACCGTGCCGATGTTCATCGGCCAGGGCGCCAACGGCGTGCTCGAGGGCACCCCGGGCGACAAACCCGGCGTCGGGCCCGGTGACGGAGTCATGATCGCCGGCGACGTCCGCGAACTCGCCCGCCAGTACTGCGCCACCGGCAACGCGCACGTTCAGTACACCCAGTACAACCTGCTCAGCCACACCTTGGCGATGCCGGTCTGGGCCGCGGCCGCTTACGGGTGGCTGAACGACCGCTTCGCTGACCGTCCGGCTCCGACGAGCTGCGGCCAGATCGCGCCGGGCAACTCGCTCGCGCCGCGGCCCTGACGGAGCCGTCTTGACCATCGCCGCGCCCCACCTTCCGCACTAACGCCCAACTCTGATGTTGGGTAGTATGCCGGTATGGCGAATGCGACGAAGAAGTCCACGGCGGCGGGGGCGCGTCACGCGGCCCGTCCGGGGCGGTCCGGCCGGCGGGCGGCCGCGGATGATCCGTTGTCGTCGACCCGGGTGCGGTACCTCGCCGACGAGTTCGGCGGTGCGGCGCTGGCCGCGATCGTCGGGGTCAACAAGTCGCAGCCGACGCGGTGGATCAAGGGTGACGAGCGCCCCGGGCCCGGCGCGGCACCGTTGCTGATCGACCTCGAACACGTGCTGGCCCGCGCCCGGCTGGTGTGGGGGGAGACCGCGGCGCGCACGTGGCTCGAGAGCGCGAACAGTCACCTCGACGGCGGCCGGCCCATCGACGTGCTGAAACTGTCCGGGCCGGCGCCCGTGCTCGAGGCCCTCGACGCGCAGGCGTGGGGCGGGGCGGCCTGAGTGCTGGTCTACCGCGTCTTCCCGTATCTTCCCGAGGCCGCCCCCGGCGAGCCGGGCCATCCGCTTTACGAGCATGGTCCGCAGCGTGGTGGCCGGATCGATCACCCGGACTATTACGTCTGGTATCTGTCGCGGCTGGCCGAGGCTGCCTGCGGGGAAACGTTTGGCAACCTCGCCCGGTGGGAGGAGGCGATGTTCGAGTTCCCGATGCTCCCCGGCGCCCGCCGGGCGCTCGGGGTCTTCGAGCTCCCCGACGACCTGCGGATCCTCGATGTCGACGACCCGGCCCAGCTCGTGCGGCTCGGCCTCCGCCCCACGCAGATCGTGACCCGCAACCTTGCGGTCACCGGCGCATGGGGACACCGCATCTGGTCCGAAACCGACCCACACGCCCCCGGCCGCAGCTGGCAGGCGGTGTCGTGGTGGTCGTATCACCGCCCGCAGTGGTCGGTGCTGGCCAGCTGGTCCCGGCCGGAGATGATCCGAGTCGAGCCGCTCAGTCTGGACCACCCCGCCGTCATCGACTCCGCGAAGGCGCTCTACCGCACCATGACATGAACACCCGCCCGCAGGCGAGGTCGGCGACCGGCGACTGCGGCAGCCCGGTCCGATAACCGACGGTATGACATCGAGGCTGGTCACCGGCGTCAGCGTCACCGCTGCGGGCCAGTCAACTGTCGACCTTCCTGTTCCGATTCGGCGGAAGGAGATGTCATGAGCATGAGATGGTTTTCCTGTGAGCGTGGGCAGACAACGTTGTCGGATATGCCGGAATCCGATCGTGGGAGCACCCGAATTTCATCGTGGCCTTTGCTACATCCATCGGACCGACCCGACCAAGCAAGTGGGGTTGAAGTCGAATCGCGACTCCTCTCCGTCCGGGCAGGTGCGGATCGCCAACCCGACCCCAGTTCAGCGAGCTCAGGTAGAACGCTTCATCGGCGAACTGCGGATCATCATCCGGAAGCGCTGGGGGCAAGGACCACGGGAGCTGTCACGCCGAACCGACTCGCTCGCCCGCGCAGCTGGCCGGCCGCCGAACCTTGATGCGATTCTCCGTGGCCTCGGCTACAGCGAAGACAAACCCACCGCCGATCTCGTCAAAAGGGAGATTCGCAGCATCTCGAAGATGACCCCTTCGGCCCACATCGTCGGAGGGGGACTACCGGGGCTCGGCGGGCAAAGATGACGAACCGACCTCCCACGATCGCCGCTTCGAGGTGCGGCGGGGGACCGGTTGGTATTCCCACCCCATGAACACTCGATCTCCGGGGATATCGGCCCCCGAAGACGCTGGCAGCACCGACCGATAACCGACGGTCACCTATCCGTGCAGCAGACCCGGACTCAACTCCACGCGGCCGTGTTCCAGCGATCGTGCATGTCGTCGCTGAGAGCCTGATTCTGGAGGTTGATTGTGCATGCAGCCAGCCAGCGGACCGCCTCGTCGCTGAGGTCACCGGTTTCTACCGCGGAGGCAAGTGTGGTTCCTGGCCATGTCCAGGCCACGCCGGCGCTCAAGACGAGCCACTCCGACAAATGCACCGGATGGTCGATCGCCTTGAGATATCGCAGGAAGGCGCGGCCCCCTCGCGCGTATGCCATTCGCGCGTTCGAGCGCTCTTCCTCTGCGCAACAGCGCGTTTCAAGATCGGCGAACAGTAGGTCGACGTTCATCGTCGGACGTAATGATCGCTCACTCTCGAGCTGGCTCGCCGCGGATGCCCGCTCGGCAGCAACGATTAGGTCTCGGCGCTCGATCGTGATCAGTCCGAGCGCGTGAGCGATGTGGGCCGGCACCGGCACTCGCTGGTTGAACCTCACATCTTCATCTGGACCGGCTTGTTCGAAAAGCGTTGCTTCGATCACTCTCCTCACGTCAAACTCACGTGCCTCATCGATCACCGCCTCGAAACCGTTGACGGGGATGGTGTTGCCATCCTCGGCGATCCTGGTTGGCCACAGAATGTGCTCGCCGTCGTGGACAAGGTGCAGTACTCGTCCAGCCTCAAGGTGATCTCGCCACATGACCGGCATACCGACAGCTTCGGCGAAGCGCGTCGGTATCCAGGCAGACGGGAGTCGAAGTCGCCAGCCGGGCGTGCGCACGGTGAAAGTGCTTGGCGTAGAGGAACGGTCCGTGCTGGCGAGCCACGTGATCATGTCATCGGTCTGGACCGCACGCTCGGCTCGCCAGGCGGCCGTAGCTCCTCTACCTGCTGAACCAACCGGACCCGGGCCGACTATGTGTCGCGCGAGTTCGTCCTCCCACCGCTCACTGTCTTGGTCCTGCTCGTCGAGAATCGTCAGGAACTCACCCGCACCGTCACCAGAAAGCCGGCATCGGGCAATGGTGGCTACTCGATCGAACCGCTCGCGCGCATGCCATGCGACGTCCTTCTTTAGCCGATCATGGACACGCTCCACCTCCGTCAACCCAGTCACGTTGGCGTCGCTGTTCGCGATCGCAAGTTCGCGTTTCTCCGCCGCTGCGTGGGCGGCTTCGGCAACCTCCCGTTCAGCGGCAGTGCGTGTGCTCTCGACGGCCATGCGCCACAGCCCGCGAGCTTGACGGCGGGTCATCACCTGGCAAGGCCCAAGGTTCGGGTCATCGAGAGGTTCGACGCGCGCGATCGCCGCCAAGATCGCATCAGTGCCGGGCCGTGCTTGATAGTCGGGATGACCACGAAATACAGATTGTCCCGGCAGATGGAAGCCGAAATCCCGGGCGGTGTCCCACAGCTCCCGATCACACCTCACGCGCAGTTGCTTGCCGTAGCTCGCCCCCCTCGTGCGCGCCTCGCTCCGGGTGAGTGGGTAGCGCAGCAGCGTGGCAATGTGAACAAGCAGTTGGTCGGGTTCGAGCGCCTGCTGCGCGGCAACGTACTCGTGCAGCAGGCGTTCGACGGTTTGGTTTCGCGAACTGTAGCCGCATCGGGCCCGGATCACTTCGAGCGCCGAGAGAGCGGATTCCGGAACCAGCACGTTGGTCCCCCCGGTCACCACTGCCGACCTTGACCAAGATATGCGGCCGCGGACAGCTGGTTCGGCCTACCGCCGAGCGTTGCGGATACCTGAGAGATACACAGCAGGACCACTACGACGGCGCGGGTCGCCGCGTTGATGTCGGTGCCGGCAGCCAGCAACGTGCTGAGGCACCAGAAGGATGTCACGCTCAGAGCTATCACTGTGACCGCTGTGGGCCATGGCCCGGACAACGGCCGTGACGGTACAGGCCGCTTCGTACGTCGTTTTTTGCCCCGCAAGTCAGCCACCGGGTCCTCCCTTTGCCAGCTCCGCCATCGGTGGCGGTCGTCGTATCGATCCAGTTGTCCAACTGTCGCGTACGTCCCGATGCCAGAGGGATACTCAATGTCACACTCTTCAATGCGGTCGCACTGAAAGTCATCGCGACACCGACGGCGAACGGCAGAATCCGATGGAATTCGCCCTCGTTGCGGCCCGATAATTCGCCCTTATGTCAACCAGCCGGCGTCGACTCGTACTGCCCACCGTCGTGGGTGTCTGGCACTGTCGAGTCGCCCAAAATAGCCTCGATCAGGGCGTCGAGTACACCGGTCGCCTCTGCAGGGTGGTCCTCAGCGGAAAGGCGTTGCGCGGCATACCGGGCCCGCAGCGGTTTAGACTCGCCGACGAATTTGACGGCTTCCGCGTGGAGCGTTGCCCAGCGTTCACCAAACAACCTCTCGGCAGCTCCCTCGAAGTTGGGGTCCAGTGTCGCGTAGCTGCTCGTCACAGCAATCGGTTCGTGCGAGAGATTCTCGGACTCGCCCCGGTCTTCCGCGAGGCCCAGCGCCGACATGATGTCGCGCCGCTTGCGGGCAAGGTTGGCGGCGTCTTTGGGTTTCTTGTCTGAGTCGGTGTCGAACACGCAGTAGCACTCGATTCCCAGGGCGGTATAGAGGCGATGCCATTTGGCGATGTTCCCGATGCCCTCGACGGAGACGATCGCAATGCCTTCGCGGAGAACGTCGAGTCCGCGTGCTCGGAGGAGTTCCGGCAGGGCGAGCGCCTCGGTGATGCCCTCGACGAGAACGCATCGGCGGGAAAACAACCCGCTGACGATCTCGGTGGTGGCCGAGGCTGAGTAGAACCCCCCGAGGGTGTCCGGTTTGGTCCGCTCGGCATCCGCTCCGTGCTCGACCAGATGCGCGCGCAGGTCGTCACGGCTGCGCTGGACCACCCTTGTCGCTCCGCCCGCATCTTTGCTGACCATCACGAGGTTCTCGGGGCGGGCGAGGTCCACGAAGTGTGGGGAGTGCGTGGTGATGACGACCTGCAGGCCGGGGGCGGTGAGCGCACCCAGCCGTGTCGCGAGCCATCGTTGCGCCAGCGGGTGCAGGTTCGCTTCGGGTTCGTCGATCACGAGGATGGTGCCATCAGACTGGCCGTATGCCATCGCGTAGGCGTAGGCGAATGCCAGCGCGAGGACCTGCGCCTGTCCGGTGCCGAGTTCGTCGAAGTTCCGGACCTCGTCGGCGAGCGTCGGGTAGACGCGCAGTGACCGGAAGAAATTGCTGGGGTCGTACGCGCTGAAGTCGATGTCCAGTCGATAGGGCAGGTTCTGGCCAAAGTCCTCGGCCGTCGAAGCGAGGATCTCCTTGAACTTCGCGAACTCCGGTACTCCCCCGAATTCTCCGACCAGCTGCGAGAAGAGGCCAGCGAGCTGGTCCTTGCGGGCGGGGTCGTCCATGAGCTTTTCATGGAAGCGGTGCATGAGCTTGGACAGCATGGTGAACTTGCTGGCGTAGCTGAGCTGGTAGTCGAGCCGACGGTCGGCGTTCAGCACCGTGGCGGAGAGCGCGGCCCGCATCTCCTTGTTCACGAAGGTGCGCTGGCAGTAGCTGTTGCTGCACGCGAACGAGTAGGTGACGGGATCTCCCGTGCTGGTGGGCGAAGACTGATCGTGTACCCACTTGAAGTAGGCCACTTCCCCGTCGGGGCAATGCGGGCAGGAGATCCCCGACACCTGTGCCGCGATCTGAACAGCGATCCCGTCGCTGTCTCGGCCGTGAAAGTCGTGTTCTTCGAGCCGCCTGCTGCCGGGCCACATGTCGCCGAACAGGATGTCCAGGGCTCGGGTGATGTTGCTCTTTCCGGCGTTGTTCTCGCCGAGGAGCACGAGTGCTCCCGTCGGCGGAAAGTTGACCTCGACCGTATCTTCTCCGACCGACCTCAAGTTCCGGACCCACAGACGTTCTATGCGAGGCGACACACAATCTCCTTTTCCACGGTGCACGTCATTGTGACCGGTGCGGAACGTCGAACCGCCAGACACGCACTGTCGCCCACGTGAAGCTCAGCGCTCCCGACGCCCGGACCAAACGCGACAACGAGCGGTGGTGGTTCGCTGAACTATGCTCCGCCCCATGGTCAGACCACCTGTCAGTGAAGAGATTGCGGCGACCGTTGCACGCTTCTACAAGGGCGGGGCAGGGCCGACGCACTCGAAACTTACCTCCGCCATCAGGGTGGGCGGCTACCTCGATGCCGACCCGTGGGATCAGGTCCTGAAGACCCCTAGTAAAGAGGTGCGAGTGATCGCGGTCATCCGCGCTGCCACTCGTGCACCGATTCGTGCCCGCGAACTGATGGACGCACTGTTCCGAGATCTCCGCGCTGACGGGCACTTCGACGACGGAACCATCACGACAGATGCGCTCCGCCGCGCGCAAGCGGCCTTCGCCGAGCAGGACTGGGACCTCTCTGTTCAAGGACACCTCACACAGAAAGGTCCTATCAATATCGACACGGGTGGCCGGCCAGCATTGGATGAACAGCTCCGTCGCCTTCAGCGCGCGAACGACGATCCAGCCCTTGCTCTAGGATCCGCAAAGGATCTTCTGGAGGCGGTCGCCAAGTTTGTTCTCCATGAGCTGGATTGGCCGTTGGCGAGCAACTCGGACTTCAACCAAGCCTGGTACTTCGCGCGCGAGCGCCTGAATCTTCTGCCGCAACAGGTTTCCGGTGATGCTCCCGGGGCGAAGCACATCAAAGCAGTTCTCCAGAGTGCGTGGAAGATCGCCGAGCAGGCCAATGAGCTGCGGAATCTTCAAGGCACCGGGCACGGGCGCACGCTGCCCACGGGGGTCAGCCCGGAACTGGCTCGCTTGGTGGTACGGGAAGCCTGCAGCATCGCCGAATTCACGTTGTCAGCACTGGACCGATCGAAGGGGCAGCCGGCCGCTTAGCCTGGATCCACCGATCCTGTCGGGTCTTGCCGGGCTGTCAGTGCTGAATATGTTGCGGCTCAGGCGATTCAACGATCCCTGTACTTTGCTAAGGCTGCATCTGAAAGGTGCGTCAAGTAACGGTGCCGGCGAGAATCGCTTCGATGCCAGAGCGGAAGCGACGATTGCGGTCGTCGCTGAGGATGGTGATGGCGTCGGAGGCGCCGGCTGGTTCGTCGACCCCGCCGCCGGGGGGCGTCTGTACGAGGTCGTCCCATTCGCCTGCCTCGACGAGGGCGAGGTATGCCTGTTCTTCGATGACGAAGCCGACGGTGTAGTTGCGCAGCACGTAGGCGAGATTCCCGGCGTCGAATGATGGGAGGGCAATCGCCTGCAAGAGGGTGCGCAGTGTCGCGCCTAGGGCGGCGGTCGCAGCGAACGGCGAGTAGGAGCCGGCGACGATGCGGCCGCCGTCGCGGAAGGACAGCATGGCCGTGCGCATGCGCAGGCAGCAGGCGATCACCTGCTCGACCGAGGGCTTGGCGGTGTCGATGTCGGACAGGTCGATCGTGGCGTAGACGGCGTCGGCCATCGCCCGCCGCAGGTCACGCTGATCTTTGAAGTGCTTGTACAGCGCTCCGGGTGTGACGTCGGCGGCGACCGCCAACCTCCGCACCGTCAACGCGTCCAAGCCGTGCTCGTCGACGTAGTCGTGCGCGATCGCCACCAGCCGATCCCGGTTCAGTCCACGCGCAGCCATCGCCGATGAGCCTACGGCGCCGGGTTGACCGCCGGGAAGGCCAGGCTCTAACGTCCCCATGGTGAACACTGTTTACCAGAAGGTGGGGCTGTGAAGCCCCATATCCCCGCGGCCGCGGTGCTCGTCCTCGCGTGCGGCGCGCAGTTGATGGTCGTCCTCGACGGGCTGGTAGTGAACGTGGCACTGCCGCAGATGCGCCTGGACCTGGGCATGTCGCCGTCGGCGCTGCAGTGGGTGGTCAACGGGTATCTGGTCACGTTCGGCGGCCTGTTGCTGCTGGCTGCCCGGGCGGCGGACCTGATCGGGCACCGTCGGATCTTCCTCGCCGGGGTGGCGGTGTTCACCCTGGCCAGTCTCGCCGGCGGCCTCGCGCAGAACCCGGCGATGTTGATCGGGTCGCGGCTGGTGCAAGGTATCGGGGCCGCGGCGCTGGCCCCGAGCAGCCTGAGCCTGCTCACCGCAACGCACATCGGCGAACACCGTGGGCGGGCGCTGTCGATCTGGAGTGCCACCTCCAGCTCGGCCGGTGCGCTCGGTCTGGTGCTCGGCGGCGTGATCACCAGCGCCCTGGGCTGGCGCTGGGTGCTGCTGATCAACGTGCCGATCGGTGCGGTGCTGTTCGTCCTGGCGTCAGCGACACTCGCACCGGAACATGCGCGTGAGCGCAGGTCACTCGACCTGTCCGGCGCGGTGACCGTCACCCTGGGCGTGGGGGCACTGACGTACGGCATCTCGCAAACCACACAGCACGGATGGGCATCGGGCCGCGTCATCGCGCCACTCATCGTCGCGGCCGCCGCGCTCGGCCTGTTCATCCTCGCCGAGCAGCGCAGCCCGCAGCCGCTGGTGCCGTTGTCGATCCTGCGGCGCCGCAACATCGTGGTCGCGAACACGATCATCGCCGGACTCGGCGCGATCATGACCGCCACGATGTACTTCCTGTCGCTCTACCTGCAACAGGTCCTCGGGGACAGTCCGCTGCGGACCGGCCTCGCGTTGGTTCCGATGAGCATTGTGCTCACCGTGGGCGCCATCGCCTCCAAGACACTGCTGCCGAAATTCGGGATACGCCGTTTGCTCGCCGCCGGCGGAACGCTGATGGCGGCCGGACTCGGCTGGCTGTCCACCATCGGCACACACAGCACCTATCTGCTGCACATTTTTGGGCCCACACTCATCTGGGCGGCCGGGGCCAGCATCGTCATCATGCCGTGCGTCGCCCTGGCCACCACCGGCATCGGCGCCGAGCACGCGGGCCTCGCATCCGGGCTGGTCAACACCGCACGCGGCGTCAGCGGTGCGGTGGGCCTGGCTATCCTGGGCACCCTCGCCGCCACGGTGACCGCCCACTCCGGCGCCGCGGACCACCTCGACCGGATCGTGCACGGCTACCGCATCGCCATGCTCGCCGCGGCCATTCTCGCCGGCCTCGTGGCGCTCCTAGCACTGCCCGCCGGGACGGCCGACGCTGCCGCGACCCCGGAAGATCAGACACCCAGCGAGACACCGTCGGAGGCCGCGGACACCGGCCGATGAGCCAGTTCGCACCGGTCACCGCGATCCGGTTCGACGACCCGAATCTCGTCGCCGACGCCGGACTCGACCCGCTCACGAAACTCGCCCAGATCACCGAGCTCGAAACCTTGGCCAACGAGCATTTGAGCGTGCCGACGGACAAGGGCGCCAACGCCGGACTGAAAGTCACCTCCCTGGTGACGGGAATGGTCGCCGGCGCCGACAGCATCGACGACATGGCACTTTTGCGACACGGCGCGATGCACAAGATTCTCGAGCGGCCCTATGCGCCGTCCACCCTCGGATCGTTCCTGCGGGCGTTCCGGTTTGGGCACGTCCGGCAGCTCGACGCGGTCGCCACGCGGCTACTGGCCAACCTCGCCGCCCACACGCCCGCGGTCGCGGGTATCGATACTGGCCGGGTGCTCGTCGATGTCGACGACACCATCATCGAGGTCCACGGGCACACGAAGGAAGGCTCCGGCTACGGCTACTCCGGGGTGCGGGGCCTGAACGCGCTGCTCGCCACCATCACCACCGATCAGGCGGCGCCGGTGATCGCCGCGCAACGGCTGCGCAAAGGCGCCTGCGGCTCGCCCCGCGGCGCAGCCCGGATCGTCGCAGACACTCTTGCCGCCGTCCGCAGACTTCGCTCGCCAGGCGCAACCAGCCGCGTGTTGCTGCGCGCGGACAGCGCCTTCTACGGGCACCCCACCATCAACGCGGCCTTGAAGGGTGGGGCGGACGTGTCGGTCACCGTTCGCCTCGACCCCAAGGTCCGAGCGGCGATCACCCAGATTCCCGACGACGCGTGGACCACGATCGAATACACCGACGCGGTCTACGACGAGCAGACCAGCCAGTGGATTTCGCGGGCGGAGGTCGCCGAATTCGGTTTCACCGCCTTCACATCCAAGAAGGCCAGCCAGCGGGTCCCGGGCCGGCTGGTGGTCCGGCGCATCCCCGACCTCAAATCGAAAGCGTCTGATGGCCAGGAGACGTTGTTCGACACCTGGCGGTTCCACGCGTTCTTCACCACCACCGACCGCGCGGACCTCGACACCGTCGCAGCCGACAAGACGCACCGGCACCACGCCATCATCGAGCAGGTCCACGCCGATCTGAAGAACTCCGCCCTCGCGCACCTACCCTCGAGTTCTTTTTCAGCAAACGGCGCGTGGTTGGTCCTCGCGACGATGGCATTCAACCTGACCCGCGCCGCGGCAACCCTCGCCGGAGGCAAGCTCGCGAAAGCAGCCACCGCCACGATCCGGCGCACCCTGATCGCCGTCCCCGCCCGCATCGCCTCCTCGTCCCGGCGACTGACACTGCACCTTCCACGCGCCTGGCCCTGGGAAACCGCCTGGATGCGGCTATGGGCCAACTGCTCCGGGCCACCGGACCAGGTAGCCACCTGACCACCCAGCCGGAAACGGCACGAGACGAAAGACCCAGTGGAACGACTCGGCAACCGAGGCCGGACGATCACCCACGCCCGTCGACGCAGGCAGCCGTGAAATCCGAACTCAAGCCAACATCACCCGCCGGTCGGTGGATTTGGGCTTAGAGGCTCCGCCACGCTTCGACTGCCGATCACGAGATTGTCGCCGCTCTGGCCTGCTCTCTCCTCCACGCTCGCTGATTACAGCCGGGCACGATGCTCTCGACCGGACGTCCAACGGAAGCAGGCGACTCAAGCAGCACCCGTCCACCACCGGCTCCAAGAACCTGCTCCCATCCCGGCGCGTCAACGAACGAGGCGATCTGCCCGAGTGCCGTCTGCCCTGCCCAATAGGATCACGATCGTGATGGTGATGGTGATGGCGTCGTGAGCGCGCTCGACAAGAAGGCATTGAAGGAGACCGAGATCCGCACTCGGTACATCACACCTGCCATCGTGCGCGCGGGCTGGGATCCTGAGAAGAGTCAGATGCGCGAGGAATACACGATCGCGCCCGGCAAGATCGTGGTGCGCGGCAAGCTCCACGCCCGCGAGGGCGTCAAGGCCGCCGACTACGTGCTGTTCCTCAAGCCGGGCTTGCCGCTGGCGGTCGTCGAGGCCAAGGACAACAACCACAGCCTCGGTGCCGGCATGCAGCAGGCACACGGCTACGCAGATCGTCTGGACGTACCGTTCGTGTTCAGCTCGAACGGTGACGGCTTCCTGTTTCACGACCGAACGGTCACCTCCGGTGACATCGAGCGCGAACTGACCCTCGACGAGTTCCCGTCACCGAAGGAATTGCATCGTAAGTGGCTCGCGTGGAAGGGCATCGAGCCCGACACCGTCGAGACCCAGGTCATCGAGCAGGACTATTACTTCCGGGGCAAGGAGCTGCGGTACTACCAGCTCCAGGCCGTGAACCGGACGGTCGAGGCAGTGGCACGCGGGCAGAACCGGGCCCTCCTTGTCATGGCCACCGGCACCGGCAAGACGTTTACCGCCTTCCAGATCATCTGGCGACTGTGGAAGTCCCAGCGCGCTAAACGGGTGCTGTTCCTCGCGGACCGCAACATCCTGATCGACCAGACACGGGTCAACGACTTCAAGCCGTTCGGCACCGCGATGACCAAGATCACCAACCGCACGGCCGACCCGTCCTTCGAGATCTTCCTCGCCATCTACCAGGCCATCACGGGTACCGAGGATGCACAGAACATCTACAAGCAGTTCTCGCCCGACTTCTTCGATCTCATCGTGGTCGACGAGTGTCACCGGGGAAGTGCCCGGGAAGACGCCCAGTGGCGGGAGGTGCTCGACTACTTCAACGACGCCGTCCAGATCGGGCTCACCGCGACCCCGAAGGAGACGTCCGACACCTCGAATATCACCTACTTCGGCGAGCCGGTCTTCACCTACTCGCTCAAGGAGGGCATCGACGACGGATACCTCGCGCCCTACAAGGTCGTGCGCATCGACTTCGACAAGGACGTCGCCGGCTGGCGTCCCGAGGCTGGAAAAGCCGACAAGCACGGCCAGGTGATCGAGGACCGGATCTACAACCAGCGCGACTTCGACCGCGGACTGGTCCTCGAGCAGCGCACCAAGTTGGTCGCTGAGAAGGTCACCCAATACTTGACGGAGTCGGGCGACCGATTCGCCAAGACCATCGTGTTCTGCCAGGACATCGACCACGCCGAGCGGATGCGCTCAGCCCTGGCGAACGAGAACAGCGACCTCGTTGCCGAGAACCGCAAGTACGTCATGCGCATCACCGGTGATGACGCGGAAGGCAAGGCCGAACTCGACAACTTCATCGACCCCGAGTCGCGCTATCCGGTGATCGCGACCACGAGTGAGCTCATGTCGACCGGTGTCGACGCTCAGACCTGCAAGCTCATCGTCTTGGACCAGTCGATCAGCTCGATGACCAAGTTCAAGCAGATCATCGGCCGCGGCACCCGCATCAACGAAGAGCACGGCAAGTTCTACTTCACGATCATGGACTTCCGCCGTGTTACGGAGTTGTTCGCCGACCCGGGCTTCGATGGGTCGCCGGTGGTCATCTACACCCCCGGTCCGGACGATCCGGTTGACCCGCCGGCTGATCCAGGTCCTTCCGGTCCTGCCGACCCCACTGTGACCGACCCACCGGCTGATCCACCGGAACCGCCCGAGCGACGGACGAAGTATGTCGTCGGTGACGTGCCGGTTGAGCTCGTGGCCGAGCGTGTTCAGTACATGGGGACCGACGGCAAACTGATCACCGAGAGCCTCACCGACTACACCCGCAAGCGGGTGCACGACGCGTACCCGACCCTCTACGCGTTCCTGACGCGCTGGAATCATGCCGACAGCAAGCAGGCGATCATCTCCGAGCTGCAGAATCAGGGCGTCTTCTTCGAAGCCCTCGCCGAGGAAGTCGGCAAGGACTTCAGCCCCTTCGACCTCGTGTGCCACGTCGCCTTCGGCCAACCGCCACTGACCCGCCGTCAGCGGGCCAGCAACGTCCACGCCACCGGCTACTGGGCCAAATACTCCTCCAAAGTTCAAGCGACACTGCAGGCGCTGCTCGACAAGTACGCAGACGAGGGCGTCGAGCCGGACCATGACGCGAAGATCCTCCAGATCAGGCCATTCCCCGACATCGGCACCCCGCTCGAGATCGTCAAGGAGTTCGGCGGCAAGGTTGGATACGACTCCGCCGTCGAAGAGCTGGAGCAGCACCTCTACGCGGCAGCGCAGTAAGGAACGTTTGTGAGCACCATCAGCGGCACCGTGAAGTCGATCCAGGACATCATGCGCCAAGACGCAGGCATCGACGGCGACGCACAACGGATCGGCCAACTCGCCTGGATGTTCTTCCTCAAGATCTTCGACGATCGTGAGGCCGAGACCGAACTGCTCGACCCCGACTACACGTCCCCGATCCCGACAGAGCTTCGCTGGCGCACCTGGGCGGCTTCGAAGGAGGGCATCACCGGCGACGCCCTGCTCACATTCGTCAACAACGACCTGTTCCCGACGCTCAAGCAGTTCGCCGAGACGGCGACGACGGGCCGCGCGAGCGTGATCGGCAACGTCTTCCAGGACGCCTTCAACTACATGAAGAATGGCACCCTGATCCGGCAGGTCGTCAACAAGATCAACGAGATCGACTTCAACCGGTCTGAGGACCGGCACCTGTTCGGCGACATCTACGAGCAGATCCTCAAGGACCTCCAGAGCGCCGGCAACAGCGGCGAGTACTACACCCCGCGTGCGGTCACCCAGTTCATGATCGACATCGTCGGCCCGAAGCTCGGCGAGAAGGTGCTCGACCCTGCCTGCGGCACCGGCGGCTTCCTCACCGGAGCGATCGAGCATGTCCGCGTGAACCATGTGAAGACACCCGACGACGAGGCACACATCCAGGATTCGATCCGTGGGGTGGAGAAGAAGCAGCTGCCGCACCTGCTGTGTACGACCAACATGCTCCTGCACGGCATCGACGTGCCGACCAACATCGCCCACGACAACACCCTCAGCCGGCCGCTGCGTGACTATCGCAACGCTGACCGCGTCGATGTCATCCTCACCAATCCGCCGTTCGGCGGCACCGAGGAGCCGGGCATCGAGAACAACTTCCCGCAGGCCTACCGCACCCGGGAGACGGCGGATCTGTTCCTCGTGCTCATCGAGCATCTGCTCAAGGACGGTGGCCGAGCCGCCGTCGTTCTGCCCGACGGCACCTTGTTCGGTGACGGCGTGAAGGCCCGCATCAAGGAGAAGCTGCTGACGGAATGCAACCTGCACACCGTGGTTCGGCTCCCGAAAGGTGTCTTCAACCCGTACACGAGCATCGCGACGAACCTGCTGTTCTTCACCAAAGGGCAGCCCACGACCGAGATCTGGTACTACGAGCACCAGTACCCGGCGGGCTACAAGAACTACTCCAAGACGAAGCCAATCCGCATCGAAGAGTTCGCGGCCGAGAAGGCTTGGTGGGGCAACCGCGTCGAGTCCGAGGTCGCGTGGAAGGTCTCCATCGACGACGTCAAGGGCGACTGGAACCTCGACATCGCCAACCCCAACAAGGTCGACGCCGACCACCGCGACCCCGACGAGTTGCTCAAGGAGTACGAAGAGCTCCTGGGCGAGATCAACGCCACCCGGACCAGCCTTCGCGACGCGTTGGTTGCTGCGATTGACGACGGGCTGAAGTGAACAAGCAGACCTTCCTCGACTCGTTCGGCCACATCGCCGATGCGCCCGGGGGCATCCGTAAGCTCCGTCAACTGATCCTCTCCCTCGCCGTTCGAGGGAGGCTCACAACTCCGCTCGCCACCGATGAACCAGCGGCCGTCCATCTAGCGAATGTCCAAGCCGAACGGCAGCGCCGACTGGCGGCTGGCGAACTCAGGAGGGCCACAGATGACTTCCTTTCAAGTGACGTTGATGCGCTGTACTCGCTGCCAACAGGCTGGTCGTGGGCGCATCTTCGGGACACCTGCATCAACCTCGACAGCAAACGAGTGCCTCTTTCCGGCAGCGAACGCGCTAGGAGAGGTGGCCCGTACGATTACTACGGCGCGTCAGGAGTGATCGACACCGTTGACGACTACCTCTTCGACAAGCCTCTTCTCCTTATCGGCGAAGACGGCGCAAACCTTCTGCTGCGATCGACCCCAGTGGCATTCGTTGCCCGCGGCCGTTACTGGGTGAACAACCACGCTCACGTTCTCGATTCTGTGGACGTGGCGTGCCTCAAGTACCTCGCGGTCTTCGTCAATGCGACCAGCCTCGCCCCATACGTGACTGGCACTGCACAGCCCAAACTGAATCAGACAAGGCTGAATCAAATCCCGGTTGCCGTCCCGCCGCTCGAAGAGCAGAAACGCATCGTCCGCCGCGTCGATGAACTCATGGCTCTGTGCGATGAACTGGAGGAACAGCAGGCCGTTCGGATCGAGGCACGCTCGACACTGATGGCAGCGACCCTGCACCGCGTCTCGAAGGCGAGCCGGCCCGACGACCTACGGACAGCGGTAGGGGCCTTCGCCGACAACATCGGCCTCCACCTCGTGCCGGGCGAAGGCGACCTCGCCGCGCTGAAGCGCATACGTCAGGCGATACTTGATCTTGCCGTCCGTGGACGGCTGACTCACCGAGACCCCGACGATGTGCCCGCCACCGATCTCCTCACGCAGATCGCGGCCGAGCGCGACCGCCTCGTCAGGGCCAAGGAGATCCGCAAGCCGAAGCAGTTTGCCTCAGTGGAGCCGGGCGAGGTTTCGTTCACGCTTCCTGGGGGATGGACGTGGGCGCGGGCCAATGAGTTCTTCATTGCCAGCGACTCGGGATGGAGCCCCCAATGCCTCATCGAACAGGCGGGTCCCGGTGAGTGGGGAGTACTCAAAACGAGCGCCGTTTCGCGAGGGGCGTTCGAAGAAGCTGCCAACAAGAAGCTTCCGCCGACTCTCGAACCTCGGCCGCAGCTGGAGGTCCAGCCGGGCGAGTTTGTGATGATTCGAGCTAGTGGTTCGAAGGGGCTTGTCGGACGCGGGGCGATCGTGACCGAAACTGAGTCACATCTCATGCTCTCGGACAAGCACATTCGGTTGTCGTTCCTCGCTGAGGCGTCGACCCGATACTGGGCGATCTTGAACGACTGCACCGAGGTGCAGCGCTACTACTCGGCCAAGTCTTCTGGAACCAGCACGATGAGCAACGTGACGCGGGATCGAATCGGAGCCTTGGCGGTGCCGGTTCCTCCCTTGGGTGAGCAGGTTCGGATTGCAGAAGCGGTGGAGGCCCTCTTCGCTCTCTGTGACGACTTGGAGCAGCAGTTCTTGGCCGCCCAAGACGTTCGCAGGGACTTGGGAGATTCAGTCGTCGCGCATGCAAGCTGATAGTTCCCTATTGGGGTGGTGGACTATCGTCCGCGCGGGCAAACACGCTCGTCGAACCATTTTCAGGCCCGTCTCACATCCTTGGAAGTGAGACGGCCGGGCATCGCTGATCACCAGGCTCGACCACCCCAGGCCGGACTGTCTCAGAAGTTCATCTCGAAACTCCGTGTCGAAACACCTTCACGAAGCCGGCTTTCGACACACTCACCCGCGGCTGTCGGCCGGCGGCTCCCATGCCATGTGGTGGCAGACGATGTCGAATCCGTTGCGCAGGTAGCTGCGGTGCGCCGCATGCCGGGTGTACCCGGTGTCCAGGTGTAGCTGGTCGCAGCCGCGGCGCACGGTCTCGTCCTGCAGGAAGCGCAGCAGCAGCGAACCGAGGCCGCGCCCGCGATGCGTCGGCAGCGCGATGAGGTCGTCGAGGTAGAGGACGTGTCCCCAGGCCATCGTCGTCATCTCGCGGAACCCCGCCGCCGCAACGATCTGGCCGTCACCGTCGCGCACGTAGACGAGCTCGTAGCGCTCCTCGCGTTGGCGCCGCCACCGGGACAGGAAGGTCTCCTCGTCGAGGAACGGGCGCAGTTCCCGGAACAGCGGGAAGCAGGCGCGGACATCGTCTTCGGTGCGGGCTGGTTCGATCGGTGCGGGGCTCACGGTGTCAGTGAACCAGTGTCGCTCGCCGGGCCGGGTGCCCAACCCTCGATTCGGTGGGCATCGCCGTGCTAGACACGTGACACCCGTCCGGCAGTCGGCCGGACGTCGAAACACCACGGAGGCAGCATGATCGGGGTCATCGCGACCATGACCGTCCAGGACGGCAACGGACCGCAGTTCGAGGCGGTGGCGGCGGAGCTGATCGAGAAGGTCCGCGCGCAGGAGGACGGCAACCTGCTCTACCAGCTGACCCGCTCAAAGGCGGACGCGAACGTCTACAAGTTCATGGAGCTCTACCGCGACGCCGACGCGCTGCGCGCCCACGGCACCTCGGACTACTTCCGGGAGTCCTTCGGCAAGCTCGGTGCGCTGCTCGCCGGCGAGCCGCAGATCGAATACCTCGACGGGGTCTGAGCTGCGACTTTCCGCAAAACATCGAACTTGACGTCGGATTCAGGTATAACGGTGTCATGACCGATCCGGCGGACCGCGACTGGGGCGAGGCCCCGCCGTCGATGACGCCGCCGGACCTTTTGCGCGAGCCGCCTGCGACGGCGCGGGGAGCACGCACCCGCGCCGCCCTGGTGGCGGCCGCGCGCACGGTCTTCGAGCGCGATGGCTACCTCGACGTCCGGTTGGCGGACATCGCCCGCGAGGCCCACTGCGCGACCGGGTCGTTCTACACGTACTTCGCCAACAAGGAAGAGATCCTTGCCGCGGTCCTCGACGAGGCGCAGGAGGAGATGCTGCACCCCGGGGTCAACCGGCTGCGTGAGTCCGACGACCCGTATCGGATCCTCGAGGCGAGCAATCGGGCCTACCTCGAGGCCTACCGCCGTAACGCCAAGCTGATGGGCCTGCTCGAGCAGGTCGCACAGGTCGACCGCCGGTTCGCCGACTACCGCTCCCGCCGCGCCGAGGCGTTCATCCGGCGCAACGCCCGCGGCATCGCCGAGCTGCAGTCCCGCGGCGTCGCCGACGCCGCGATCGACGCGCTGCTCGCCTCGCGGGCGTTGTCGGGGATGGTCAGCCGGCTCGCCTACAGCGTCTTCGTGCGAGACGAGGCCGGTGCGGTGGACTTCGGCGAACTCGTCGACACCGTCACCCGGCTGTGGGCCAACGCGCTTCGCTTTTCGGATGTGCCCGCCGCGCGCGGTGGAGAGGAGCTTTCGTGAACCCAGCAGGCAAGGTCGCAATCGTCACCGGCGGTGGCGGGGGAATCGGCGGCGCGTTGGCGGCGCGGCTGGCCGAGGCCGGTGCCCGGGTGGTCGTCGCCGACCTGGACGCGGCCGCGGCGGGCACCGCCGCCGCACATATCGAGGCCGATCACCCCGGCGCGGTACTCGCGGTCGGGGCCGACGTCGCCGACCGCGGCGCGATGGCCGGGCTGATCGACACCGCTACAACGGTATTCGGCCCTGTCGACATGTACTTCGCCAACGCGGGGGTCACCGGCGGCGTGGGGCTGGACGCGGGCGAGGACGCCTGGGACCGCGCCCTCGACGTCAACCTGCGCGCGCACGTACGCGCCGCGCAGCTGCTCGTACCCGGCTGGGTCGAGCGCGGCTCCGGCTACTTCGTGAGCACCGCCTCGGCGGCGGGCCTGCTCACCCAGATCGGTTCAGCCACCTATTCGGTCAGCAAGCACGCCGCCGTCGGATTCGCGGAGTGGCTCTCGGTGACATACGGCGACAAGGGGATCCGGGTCAGTTGCCTGTGCCCGATGGGTGTCGACACACCGCTGCTGCGGGAGGGATTCGCCGCGGGCGACCCCGTCGGCGAGGCGGCGACGACGGCGGTCACGGCGGCGGGCCGGGTGCTCGCGCCCGATGACGTCGCGCAGTGCGTGCTGGCCGCGATCGACGCCGAGCAGTTCCTGATCCTCCCGCATCCGGAGGTGCTGGAGATGTACCGGCACAAGGGCGCCGACTACGACCGCTGGCTGCGCGGGATGCGCCGCTATCAGGCGACGCTGCTGGGCGATTCGGACGCGCAAGGGCCGGTCGCGTGACAGGTTTCGACACACAGTTTCGACACACCCACTGAAGGAGGACGCATGTCCATGTTCGACGTCTCCGAACGCGGGGCGAAGTACCAGGCGGATCTGCTGGAGTTCATGGACTCGCACATCTACCCGGCCGAGGCCGTCTACGCGCAGCAGATGCGCGAGTCCGGCGACCCGCACTTCCACCCGCCGATCCTCGAGGAGCTCAAGGCGGAGGCGCGCCGGCGCGGCCTGTGGAATCTCTTCCACCCGCACCCCGAATGGGGGCCGGGCCTGACGAACCTCGAGTACGCGCCGCTGGCCGAGATCATGGGCCGCAGCCCGGCGCTGGCGCCGGAGGCGTGCAACTGCAACGCCCCGGACACCGGGAACATGGAGGTGTTCACGCTCTTCGGCACCGACGAGCACAAGGAGAAGTACCTGGGGCCTCTGCTCGACGGCACGATCCGGTCGGCGTTCGCGATGACCGAGCCGGCGGTTGCGAGCTCGGATGCCACCAACATCGAGATGTCGATGGCCCGCGACGGTGACGAGTACGTGCTCAACGGCCGGAAGTGGTTCACCTCCAACGGTTTGCACGCGAACTGCAAGGTGCTCATCGTGATGGGCAAGACCGACCCGACGGCGCCGACCCACCGGCAGCAGTCGATGCTGGTCGTGCCGATCGATGCCCCCGGCGTGAGCGTGCTGCGCAACCTCCCGGTGTTCGGCTACCAGGACCGCGAGGGCCACGCCGAGATCGACTTCCGGGACGTGCGGGTCCCGATCGAGGACGTGCTCAAGGGTGAGGGCGAGGGGTTCGCGATCAGCCAGGCGCGGCTCGGGCCGGGCCGCATCCACCACGCCATGCGCGCGATCGGCATGGCCGAGCGCGCACTGGAACTGATGTGCACGCGGGCGCTCTCGCGGGTCACGTTCGGCCGTCCCGTCGCCGACCGCTCCAACATCCAGGACTGGATCGCGGAGGCGCGCATCGAGATCGAGATGGCACGGCTGCTCACGCTCAAGGCCGCGCACCTGATGGACACCGTCGGCAACAAGCAGGCGCGCATCGAGATCGCGGCGATCAAGGTCGCCGCGCCGAACGTCGCACTCAAGATCGTCGACCGCGCCATCCAGGTGTTCGGCGGGGCCGGGGTCACCGACGACGTGCCGCTGGCGGCGTTCTGGGCGCACCTGCGCACGCTGCGCCTGGCCGACGGCCCCGACGAGGTGCACAAGATGTCCATCGCCCGGCAGGAACTGCGCAAGTACCGCGACAAAGGAGAAGGCAAATGACCCAACGCACAGCGATCGTCACCGGATCGGCGCGCGGGATCGGCGCGGCCGTGGCCAAGCGCCTGGCCGCTGACGGGTTCCAGGTGGCCGTGCTCGACCTCGACGAATCCGCTTGTGCGGCAACGGTCGATGCGATCAAGTCCGCGGGCGGGCAGGCTCTCGCGGTGGGTGCGGACGTGTCCGACGAGGCCGCCGTCGCGGCTGCGGTCGAGAAGGTCGCGACCGAGCTGGGCGCGCCGACCGTGCTAGTGAACAACGCCGGCATCCTGCGCGACAACCTGCTGTTCAAGATGTCCGTCGACGACTGGGACATGGTGATGAACGTGCACCTGCGCGGCGCGTTCCTGATGACCCGCGCCGTGCAGAAGTACATGGTCGACGCGGCGTACGGGCGCATCGTGAACCTGTCGAGCACGTCGGCGCTGGGCAACCGCGGTCAGGTGAACTACTCGGCGGCCAAGGCCGGCATGCAGGGCTTCACCAAGACTCTCGCCATCGAGCTGGGCAAGTTCGGCGTCACCGCCAACGCGATCGCCCCGGGGTTCATCGTCACCGACATGACCGCCGCCACCGCGGCCCGCGTCGGCGCCGACTTCGAGGACTTCAAGAAGCTCATGGCCGCGCAGATCCCCGTCGCCCGTCCGGGACAGCCGGAGGACATCGCGCACGCGGCGTCGTTCTTCGCCAGTGAGGCAGCCGGATTCGTGTCCGGACAGGTGCTGTACGTCGCCGGCGGACCGAAGGACTGACCATGGGAGTGCTCGACAAGTTCCGGCTCGACGGCCGGGTCGCGATCGTCACCGGCGCCTCGTCCGGGCTCGGGGTGAGCTTCGCGCAGGCGCTCGCCGAGGCAGGGGCGGACGTGGTGCTCGCCGCGCGCCGCGCCGACCGCCTGCAGGACACCGCCCGGTTGGTCGAGGCGGCGGGGCGTACCGCACTGCCGGTCGAGACCGACGTGACCGACCCCGCACACGCCCAGCGCCTGGTCGACGCGGCGATGGAGCGGTTCGGCCGGGTCGACGTGCTGGTCAACAACGCCGGTATCGGCACCGCGGTGCCGGCGACCAAGGAGACGCCCGAGCAGTTCCGTCAGGTGGTCGACATCAACCTGAACGGGTCGTACTGGATGGCGCAGGCGTGCGGTCGGGTGATGCGGCCCGGCAGCTCGATCGTCAACATCTCGAGCGTGCTCGGGCTGACCACCGCGGGCCTGCCGCAGGCCGCCTACAGCGCCAGCAAGGCCGCGATCATCGGGCTCACCCGGGACCTCGCCCAGCAGTGGGGCACCCGCAAGGGCATCCGCGTGAACGCCATCGCGCCGGGGTTCTTCAAGTCGGAGATGACCGACACCTACCAGCCGGGCTATCTCGAGTCGATGGCGCAGCGCATGGTGATTCCGCGGATGGGCGATCCGGAGGAGCTGGCGGCGAGCGTCGTGTGGCTGGCGTCCGACGCGGGCGGGTACGTCACCGGTCAGACCATCGCGGTCGACGGCGGCATCACGATCACCTAGCCGAAGGCGGCTAGAACACGTTTCAGAAACGGGTCCCGATCCGACGCGACTTCGCGTAGGGTCGGGACCCGTGGACTTTGTGCTCGTGGACAAGCCGAAACCGAATGTCGCCGTCGTGACGCTGAACCGCCCGGAGCGGATGAACGCGATGGCGTTCGACGTGATGGTGCCGCTCAAGGAGACGATCGAGCAGATCAGCCATGACAACGAGGTGCGCGCGGTCGTGCTCACCGGTGCCGGTAAGGGCTTCTGCTCGGGCGCCGACCAGGTCGCCGCCGGGCGGGTGCCGTACACAGAGGGACTGACCCGCCCGACCATCGCGCTGCGCTCGATGGAACTGCTCGACGACGTGGTGAACGCGTTCCGGAAAATGCACCAGCCGGTCATCTCCGCGATCAACGGCCCGGCGATCGGCGGCGGCCTGTGCCTGTCGCTGGCCACCGACATCCGGATCGCCTCGACCACGGCGTACTTCCGCGCGGCCGGCATCAACAACGGCCTGACCGCCAGCGAGCTCGGCCTGAGCTACCTGCTGCCGCGGGCGATCGGCTCCTCGCGCGCCTTCGAGATCATGCTGACCGGTCGTGACGTGCACGCCGAGGAGGCAGAGCGCATCGGGCTGGTCTCCCGCGTGGTCGAACCCTCCGCGCTGCTCGACGAGGCCATCGCGCTCGCCGACCGCATCACCGCGTTCTCCCGCCCGGGCATCGAACTGACCAAGCGCACGCTGTGGTCGGGCCTCGACGCGGCCAGCCTGTCGCAGCACATGAACCAGGAGGGACTCGGCCAGTTGCTGGTGCGGCTGATGACCGACAACTTCGAGGAAGCCACCCGCGCACGTAAAGAGAAGCGCCAGGCGATGTTCCGCGACAAGCTGTGAGCGCGTTGCGACTCGGGGCCGGATGATCCGCTCAGAGGGTGCGACGGCTGACGAAGCGCCGCGGTCGACCGTCGAGCGGGTCGTCGAACTCGAGCGAGTGGGCCAGCAACCGCAGCGGTGAGCTGTAGTCGTCGACCGCGACATCTTGGGCGATCGGGTACAGGCTGTCGCCGTGAAGGGGAATCCCCAACGCGCACATGTGCACCCGCAGCTGGTGAATCTTGCCGGTGTGCGGAAGCAGGCGGTAGCGGCCGATCCCGTTGTCGTCACCGAGCAGTTCGATGCGCGTCTCGGCGTTCGGCTCGCCCGGCACGATCTGCGCCTGTAACACGCCGCGTTCCTTGATGATCCGGTTGCGCACGGTCAGCGGGAACGCCAGATCCGGCCGGACATCCGCGAGCGCCCGGTACTCCTTGTGGACCCGGCGTGCGGCGAACAGTTCCTGATAAGCCCGGCGCGCCTGCGGCCGGACCGTGAACACCAGCACCCCGGCGGTCAACCGGTCCAGCCGGTGCGCGGGGGCGAGGTCGGGCAGGTCCAGATCGCGGCGCAGCCGCACCAGCGCCGACTCGACCACGAACCGTCCGCGTGGCGTGCTGGCCAGGAAGTGCGGCTTGTCGACGACCAGCAGGTTCTCGTCGCGGTGCAGGATCTCGATCTCGAAGGGCACCCGCGGCTCGACCGGCGGGTCGCGGTACAGGTAGACGAAGGTGTGCGGTTGAAACGCTGTCGACGCATCGATCGGCGCGCCGTCACCGTCGACGACCTCGCCGGCCGCGACCTTCTCGCGCAGCCGCGCCGCATCGTCGGGGAAGCGTGCCAGCAGGTACTCGAGCACCGTGGCCCACGTTCCGTCCGCGGGCATCCGCAGCCGGCTCGGGTTGAGCCCGTCGCGCACGGGCAGCGGGACGGACGGCACGGTCCCGAGGATAGTCGCCGATAACCGGGTGATTCTGTCGGACGATGCCGCTACCGTCACCTGCACACGTCAGGACGGCGATGAGTTCTCGGCCTCCGGGCGGTCTGACCACAGGAGAAGGGTCGGCGGCGGCGCCGGCCGGACAACCGCGAGGTGGACATGACGCAGGCGATAGTGGTCGAGGGATTGACCAAGACGTATGGCGGCAAGACACGGGCGCTGGACGGGGTGGACCTGCAGGTCCCGGTGGGCTCGGTGTTGTCGGTGCTCGGCCCGAACGGGGCCGGCAAGACGACGCTCGTGCGGATCCTGGCCACGCTGCTGTCGGCGGACGGTGGGCGGGCCGAGGTGTTCGGCATGGATGTCGCCGCGCGCGCCGACGAGGTGCGGTCGGTGATCGGGCTGACCGGCCAGTTCGCGGCGGTCGACGAGTACCTGACCGGCTTCGAGAATCTGGACATGGTCGGCCGGCTGTTCGGGCTGGGCAAGAAGGAGAGCCGGCGCCGCGCCGACGAACTGCTCGACCGGTTTGATCTTCTGGCCGCCCGCGACCGGACCGCCAAGACCTACTCCGGCGGGATGCGCCGTCGGCTCGACATCGCGGCCAGCCTGATCGGGCACCCGAAGGTGCTGTTCCTGGACGAGCCGACCACCGGGCTCGACCCGCGCAGCCGGATCTCCATGTGGGACTTCATCTCCGGTCTGGCCGGCGACGGTACGACGATCTTCCTGACCACCCAGTACCTCGAGGAGGCCGACCGGTTGGCCGACTCGATCGTGGTGATGGACCGCGGATCGATCATCGCCGAGGGCACCGCCGACCAACTCAAGGCGCAGGTCGGCGGCGAGCGCCTCGAATGCGTGGTCACCGATCCGGCGCTGCTGCACACCGCGCTGGAGTTGCTGGCGCCGCTGGGCATCGAGGGCGCCGGGGTCGACGAGCAGGCGCGGCGGGTGAGCGTGCCGGTGGCCGGCGGGACCGAGGTGCTGATGGAGGGTCTGCGCCGGCTCGACGCGGCGGGTGTCCGGGTGGTCGACGTGGGCCTGCGGCGGCCCGACCTCGACGACGTGTTCCTCACGCTGACCGGTCACACCGCGGCCGATGAGTCCGCGACCGGGGAGGATCCGCCGGACCCCGGCGGCACAGACGAGTGGCGGGCCGACGAGCAGAGCGAGGTACGGGCATGAGCAGCGTCGCGCATGCGGTCGAGGGCGCCGCGGTCATCACCAAACGCAACCTGATCAAGATCAAGCGGGTGCCGGACCTGCTGGTGTTCGCGACCCTGTCGCCGATCATGTTCGTGCTGCTGTTCGCGTACGTGTTCGGCAGCGCGATCGAGGTGCCCGGGGTCAACTACAAGGAGTTCCTCATGGCGGGGATCTTCGTGCAGACGGTGATCTTCGGCTCGACGTTCACCGGGGCGAGCCTGGCCGAGGACCTGCAGAAGGGCGTGATGGACCGGTTCCGCTCGCTGCCGATGGCGCGGTCCTCGGTCGTGCTGGGCCGCACGGTCGCCGACGTGGGCATCAACATCGTCACGCTGGTGGTCATGTCGATCACCGGGCTGATCGTCGGCTGGCGGATCCGTTCGTCGGTGCTCGACGCGGTGCTCGGGTACGTGCTGCTGCTGTTGTTCGCCTATGCGATGTCGTGGCTGATGGCGTTGGTCGGTCTGATGGTCAAGACCCCGGAGTTGGTCAACAACGCGTCATTCATGGTGATCTTCCCGCTGACGTTCATCGCGAACACGTTCGTCCCGACCGACAACTTCCCCACGGTGCTGCGGGTGATCGCCGACTGGAACCCGGTCTCCGCTGTCACGCTGGCGGCACGTCAGGCGTTCGGCAACACCAATCCGGTTGTCCCGCAGCTGGACGCGTGGCCGATGCAGCATCCGGTCGTCTACACGCTGATCTGGGTGGTCGCTCTGCTGGCGATCTTCGTGCCGCTCGCCGTGCGCCGGTACCAGAAGACGGCTACGGCGTAGGGCGGTCCGGTTCGCGGACGAGTTCGGGGTGGCGCGCGCGGAGGTACAACCCGAGGAACATCACGCCGTCGTCCGCCAGCCACGTCCAGCACGAACGGCCGAACTTGGGAAGATCGGCCAGCGCATCGGCGACGGTGATCGGGCCGTCCGCGGTAGTGCGGATGACCTCGGTGGGGTCGTCCCAGTCGATCGCCGCGGCACGCGGGTCGAGCGGGGAGGCGTCGGCGATGATCCTGGCGTCGGTCGAGGTCGGGTCCTCTCGGTCACGAGCGCGGCCGAGCGCTGCCGCCATGAGGCGGCCGGGGTCGACCGCGGCACTGGTGTCGAGTTCGGCGACCAGCCACGAGTCGCCATCCGCGCGAATCAGGATGGCAACCAAGGGGATCGGCCCGTGATCGGATCCGGTGACCGCGCCCATCACCACGGCATGGTCGCCGTCGACGGCCGCGACCGGATTGGCGGCCAGGCCGCGCAGCGTCGCATCACGCAGGCGCGCGTAGGCGGGCTCGCTTTCGGCGGAGAGCAACTGTCGCAGCAGCGGTCCCGTGGCCCGCCGCGCGATCGACCAGCGGTCGCCGTCGCGGACCGCCTCGAGGAGCAACTCGACGACGGTGAGGACCTGAAAGCGCTCCGGGCCGGTTTCGGTGCTCATCGCCTCATCCTGGCCGAATCCGGATGCCGCGGCAGGGGATACGGCCGGAACATGCCCAGGAGCCCGCGCCGCACACGCGGCGCGGGCTCCGGGACGCGCGACTCAGCGCGCGGCGACCTCGACCAGCTCGTCGCCAGGGCGGTCGGCCGCCGGCTGCAACTCGACGTCGATGACGTTGGCCTGACCGCCCAGCACGCCCACCTGCACGGCGCTCGGCTCGTAGGCGGTCGTCACCACCGTATAGTGCCCGTCCGCCAGACCGCCCAGCCGGTAGCGGCCGTCGGCATCGGTGGCGGACCGCGCCACCACCGCGCCGGACGGGTCGAGCGCGGTGACGGTCGCCTGCGCGAACGGCGCGCCACCCGGTCCGGTGACCACGCCCTCGACCCGGCCGACCGCCGCGAGCACGATGTCGGCCACGTTCTCCGCGCCGTGCACGATCTCGATGACCTGCGACTCGGGTTGGTGCGCCCCGGCGGCGGCCGTGACCACCACCTGGCCCGGCGGCAGTCCGTGGATCGCGAACGCGCCGGCGGCGTCGGCCTCGGTGCGCGCGACCACGTTTCCGGTCAGGTCGGTGACGACCAGGGTGACGGGGGTCCCCGGGTCCCGGGTGATGACCGTGCCGGTGAGCGTGCCGCCACCGGACAGGGCGAAGTCCCGACGGACGGGGTGCTCGTCGACGCTCACGCTGACCGCCTGCGGGTCGTAGCCGTGTGCCGACACGATGAGCGTGTACCGGCCGGGTGCCAGTCCGCGCAGCGCGTAGCTTCCGTCCGGCTCGACGAGGGTCCGCTCGATCTGCGTGCCGTCCGCCCCGGCGACCGTGACCGCCGCCTGCGGGGTCGTCACGCCGTCCTCGACGAACACGTGGCCGAGCACCGAGACGCGGTTCGACCCGTGTCGTCCGCCGGTGCGCGGGGCGTCGCCGTCGGGGTCGGATCCGGCCGCGAGGACTTCGGCTGCGGCGCCGTCGGATTCGAGAGCAGCGGATCCGAGTGCGTCGATCTCGGAGACGGCCGCCACGGAATCGTCGACAGCGGCAGAGCCGGACGGTGCGCCCGTCCCCGCGGACAACCGCTGCTCCTCACCGCTCTGGGTGCGCAGCGCGACCTCCTTGATGAACAGGACCGCGACGAAGCCCACCAGCGCGACGATGCCGGAGATCAGGAACACCCGGCCGGTCGCGTCGCCGTAGGCGCCGCGCACGATGCCCGCGATCGCCGCCGGCAGGTCCTTGAGGTTCGACAGTCCCGCGCCCGATCCGCCGGACGGTGCGGCGTGCACGCCGGCGTTGCTCAGGCCCTGGGTGGTCAGTTCGGCGACATGGCTCGAGAGCACCGCGCCGAGCACCGAGACACCGGCCGCGCCGCCCATCGAGCGGAAGAACGACACCGTCGCACTGGCCGAGCCCAGGTCGGACGGGGCCACGTTGTTCTGCACCGGGAGCACCAGGTTCTGCATGGTCATGCCCATGCCGAGACCCAGCAGGAACAGGTAGGCGCCGATGACCACCATGCTGGTGGCGTGGTCGATGGTCGAGAGCAGGAAGAACCCGGCGGCCATCGCGGCCGCACCGGCGACGAGGTACCCCTTCCACCTGCCGTAGCGGGTGATCAGCGATCCGGAGATGGTCGACGAGAGCATCGACCCGATCACCATCGGCAGGGTCAGCAGTCCGGCCGCGGTCGGTGAGTAACCGCGAGCGATCTGGAAGTACTGACCCAGGAACACCGCACCGCCGAACATTGCGACACCGACCGAGATACTGGCGACGGTGGCCAGCGTCATGGTGCGGTCACGGAACAGGCGCAGCGGGATGATCGGGTCCTTGGCCCGGGTCTCGACGAACATGGCCAGCGCCAACAGCGCGATGCCCAGTGCGATCAGCCCGAAGGACATCGGCGACACCCAGTCGAAGTTCTTGCCCGCCAGGGTGACCCAGATCAACAGGGTGCTCACACCGCTGGCGATCAGCGTCGCCCCGGTGTAGTCGACGCGGACGTTGCGCTTGACGACCGGCAGGTTCAGGGTGCGCTGGATGACCACCAGCGCGATGACAGCCAGCGGCACGCCGACATAGAAGGTCCAGCGCCAGCCGAGCCAGCTGGTGTCGACGATGACGCCGCCGATCAGCGGTCCGGCCACCGTCGCGACCGCCATGACCGCCGCCATCGGTCCCTGGTAACGCCCGCGCTCGCGGGGGCTGAACATCGCCGCGACGACGATCACGACCAGCGCCTGCAGGCCGCCGAGCCCGAGGCCCTGCAGCACGCGGAACCCGATCAGCATGGGCACCGACTGCGACAAGCCGGCCAGGATCGAGCCGAGGGTGAACACCGTCAGCGCCAGTTGCACCAGCAGTTTCTTGCTGACCAGGTCGGCGAACTTGCCCCAGATGGGCGTGGTCGCGGTCGACGCGAGCAGCGTGGCGGTGACCACCCAGGTGTACTGGTCCTGGGTACCGTGCAGCTCGGTGATGATGGTGGGCAGCGCGTTCGAGACGATCGTCGACGACAGGAACGCGACGAACATGCCCAGCAGCAGCCCGACGAGTGCCTCGATGCGCTGGCGTTGGGTCATGGGTCCGGTGTGGTCCGTGCCTGGGGGCTTGGTCCGGTTGGAACCGGCCACCGTGGTGGGTGAAGAAGTGCTCACGAGCGGTCTCCAGATGATCGAAGCAGGTTGAGGGACCGGGCGGGACGACCCGCCGGCGGTGTTCGGTGGAGGCGAGTGCGCCGGCCGGATTCAGAAAGCGGCGAGGGCGTCGTCGGTCATGTCGACGGCGGCCGCGACCCGGGCGAGGTGGTCGACGAAGGTCCGGCCGTCCGCCTCGTCCCAGTCGGCCAGTGCGACACGGAGGAATTCGCCCTGTTCGTGCCGATGGCGGCGCAGCGCCTCGGCGCCGTGCGCGGTGAGCGAGAGCAGCGCGGCACGACCGTCCGCTGGGTCGGGCACGCGCTCGATGTAGCCGATCGAGATCGCTTGTGTCACTTGACGACTGAGTGCCGATTGAGTGATCCTCAGGCTCTCGGCGAGATCGCACGACCGATGGTTCTCGAGTGTGTGTACGTGGCCGAGCAGTGCGGCCAGGTGTGGGGGCAGGAAGCCGCTGTCGGACTGGTGCGCCCGTCGCGCGGTGTTCGCGCGGCTGGAGCGGACGATCGCCCGCAGGTGGTCGATCACCGCCTCGGCGGTCTCCGGTGCAATCACGTCGCACATCCCTTACTTGGTTGAATGTTGCAACTATATGGATATTGGTTGCAACTTACAAGTAAGTATCTGTCGTATGAACGGTGAGATCCGTCTCAGGGGCCGTCGGTCGGGGACGGTGGTGCCGGCGCCTGTCGGTTCAGGCGTGGCCGCTCAGTCGGTGAGGCAGAGCCGGTGCAGCAACCCCGTCAACGTGGCGACGTCGTCCGGATCCCACTGCGCGAGTTGCTCGCGCCAGCGCCCGACATAGACGTCCCGTTGGGCCGCCAACCGGCGTCGGGCGTCGGGGGTGAGCGCGACCAGCCTGGCCCGCGCGTCCTCGGGGTCGGTCCGCCGCTCGACCAGCCCCAGGCGGGCCGCGGAGTCGATCTGCCGGGTCAGCGTCGACTTCTCGATGCCGAGTTCCGCGACCAGCGCCGACATCGGCATGGCGTCCTGGCGGGTCAGCAGCACCAGCAGGGGAAAGCCGGCGGGGTCCAGCTTCGGGTCGAGTTCGCGCGCACGTTCGCGCAGGCGGACCCGGCCGATACGCCAGATGTCCATCAGCGCGGCCTCCAGGCCGGCCACCGGGTCGGGGGTCACCGCGTGCTCCGGACGAGCCGGCGCGGTGGTGCTCCCCACTGCTGCGGGGTGATCAACGGGCTCAGCTGTTGGCGTCGCCGGCCTGCCACGTCGACCAGGGCACGTCCCAGTCGCCGTAGGTGTCCCACGCGGGCAGTTCCGGGCCGCCCGAGTTCGTGATCTCGACGACGTCGCCGATGTTGAAGTGGTCGTACATCCACTGGGCGTTGTCCGGGGACAGGTTCACGCAACCGTGCGAGACGTTGCTCGACCCCTGCTCGCCGACCGACCATGGGGCCGAGTGTACGAACTCGCCGTCGTTGGAGATCCGCAGATCCTTGTAGACCGTCTCCTTGTAGTAGCCGGGCTGGCCCTCGCAGACCCCGTAGGTGCACGAGTCCATCACGATCGACGGCTGCTTGTCCGAGATCACGTGCGGGCCCTCGTGCGACGGGTGGCCCGGCGAGCCGAGGCTCATCGGCATCTGGTTGACCTGCACGCCGTTGTGGAAGACGGTCAGCTCTTCGGTGTTGCCATCGGCCTTGGCGACCCACGAGTCGTGGACGGTGTAGTCGGCAGAGTTGTTCTCGGCGCCGTAGACGCCGTTGCCGAGATCGAGCCCGTAGACGTCGGCCTCGATGTGGATCTTGGTGCCCGGCAGCCAGTAGTTCGGGCCGCGGTAGTGCACGTCCTTGTCGTCGACCCAGTACCAGGCGCCGGGCTGCGGCGGGGTGACGGTGATGTGCAGGTGCTTCTGCACCTCGGCCTTGTTGACCACCGGCGCGGTGAACTGGAAGACCATCGGCTGGCCGACCCCGATACCGCTCTGAGCCACCAGATCCGGCGCGGGAACGACATTCGCGTAGGCGGTGCTCGCCGGGTTCATCGTCTGCACCGTGAAGGTCTTCTCGGTCGGCTTGCCGGCGGCGTTCACCGCGTCCGCGACCACCGAGTAGCCCGCGCCGTAGCCGAGGGCCTCGTCGGTGGACCAGCTCTGCCTGTTCGGTGACAGCGTTCCGGTGACGACCTTGCCGTTCTCGGCGGGATTGGTGACGGTGACCTTGGTCAGCTGACCGTCGGCGACGTTGACGACGATCGGGGTGGTCGGGTTGATCGGCGTCGCCCCGGCCACCGGGACGGTGATCGCGGCGGCGGGCGCGGATTCGGCGGGGGCGGCGGTTCCGGTGGAGCTGGTGCTCCGGCATCCGGTCGCCACCAGCGCGATCATCGACAACGCGGCTCCGCCGAGCAGGATCTTGCGCGCGGCCATGGTCGCCTCCTCATCTTCCCAGGTCACATGGGGCGGCGGCGATGCCGACAGCACGCGGACCGGTGGGCGCGCCCTTGCGGTGGCGCGCGGTCAACTCGGCAATTCTGCCAGCCGAACCTGTGAAATCCCCGGCAGCCACTCCGCGCGAACTAGGCTGAATCACAATCGACAGACCGCCGCACTGGGACGTTCCAGAGGGGTTGACACCGATGCCCGGTACACCGAGGTGCTCGTCGTGTTAGCGGTGCTGTTCGCGCTGCTCGCGTCGACGGCCAACGCCATCGGGTCGGTGCTGCAGCGTCGCGGGGCGCTGCAGGCGCCGCCGGAGTTGAGCATGCGGATCGGGCTGATCGTCGACCTGGTGCGGCGGCCGGTGTGGCTGTTCGGGTTCTCGGCGCTGATCGTGGCGTTCATCTGCCAGGCCGTCGCGCTCTCGTTCGGTGGACTGGCGCTGGTGCAGCCGTTCGTGGTCACCGAGTTGCCGTTGACCTTGGTCGTGGCGGGCATCGTCTTCCGTACCCGGCTGGACCGGGATGCCTGGCTCGGGGTGTTCTGCGTCAGCGCCGGATTGGTGGTGGTCCTGCTCTCGCTCGCGCCCGGCGAGAGCGACACCCAGCGGGACGTCTGGGCGTGGTTGTGGACCTGCGTGGCCAGCGTCGGCGTGGGTGTCGGGTTGGTCGCCGCCGGATTGTCGACACGCGGCGGTGCGCGCGCCGCGCTGTTCGGCGCCGCCTCGGGGCTCGGGTTCGGCTTCACCGCGGCGCTGATGAAGGGCGCGCTGCTCGCGCTCGGCGACGGCGGATTCGCCGCCCTCTTCGGGTCCTGGCAGCTGTATCTGATGATGATCTTCGGGGTGCTGGCGTTCTTCATGTACCAGAACGCCCAGCAGGCCGGCAGCCTTGTCGCATCGCAGCCTGCGGTGACCACGCTGGACCCGCTCTCGAGCGTGCTCTACGGCGTGCTGCTGTTCGAGGAGCAGGTCCGCGGTGGATGGTGGCTGGCGCCGACGTTCCTGGGGGCGTTGCTGATCGCCGGGGGCAGCGTGCTGCTCAGCCGCACCCCGCAGGTGACCGGCGAGACCCCGGTCGAGCGGGCGCGGGCCGAGCACGAAGCCGCGGGGATCAGTGTGCGACCGAGGCCCGGAGCCAACGGGTGATCGCGACGCCCGGATCCTCGGCGAACACGGATCCGGCTCGGCGGACCAGCGCGTCGCGCTCCGGCCCCGGCTGGCGCAGTGCTTCGACGGCCGCGGTCAGGGCGGTGTCGTCGGCCGCGTAGCGGACCAACCCGTCGTCGGCCAAGGCGCGGACCACGGGCCCACCGTGTCCGGGAATGGGCCGGTGCCCGACCACCGGCACCCGGGAGGCGAAGGCCTCCATACACATCGAGCCGCCGGCATTGTCGACGACGACCGCGGCGGCGGCGAGCAGTTCGGGGACGTCGTCCCGCCAGCCCAGCGCCAGCGCGCCCGGCACCGATGCGACCCGCTCGCGCAGCCGGGTGTTGTTGCCGCACAGCACGACCGGACGCACCCTCTCGATGCGGGCCAGCGTCGCGACGATCTCCACCGGGTCGCCGACGCCCCAGGAGCCGGTGGAGATCAGCACCGCGTCCTCGCCGGGCGCCAGGCCGAGCGCGGTGCGGCCGGGCTCGGGGCCCGGTGCGCGCAGGAACCGCGGGTCGACCACCGGGCCGGGCGCGATCGCGGCGGTCCCGGTCCTCGCGGTCACCGCGTCGGCGATCGACGGGTAGAGGCAGCAGTACAGGTCGGTGCCGCGTGCCAGCCACATCTGGTGCGGCACCACCTCGGTCACCGCCACCACCGACGGCGCGCCGAGCCGGCCGGTGTTGCGCAGGTGGCCGACCGTCTGACCGGCCAGGTGGAACGTCGACACCACGCACGTGGGGTCGGTCTCGGCGAGGATCGGGGCCAGGCGGCGCGCGGCCAACCGGACCAGCGGGGCGGGGGTGGGCCGCGGTCCCCGCCGCGGCGCCATGAAGGTCGAATAGATCCCCTCGTAGAGCCACGGTGCGTACCTCAGCATGCGCGCGTAGCCGCCGCTGATCATCGTGCCGATGCGCCACGGCAGCACCGAGAGCAGGTCGACGACCTGCGCGTGGGCGCCGGTCGCCTCGAAACGGCGGGCCAACTCGGCGGCGACCTGATCGTGCCCGGCGCCCATGCTCGCGGTGACTAGCAGAAACCGGTCATCACTCACGCCGATCACACTATGTTCGAATCGTGTCGCACACACGAGGTTCGAGCGGCCGGTCGATGAGGCGCGCCGTCGTCGGTGCCTGCGGTCTCGCCGTCGGCGCCCAGGTGTTGCCGGCCGCGACCTGGCTGCCGCCGGTCCGCCGGACCCTGGCCCCCGCCCTGCGCGCTCCGGGCCGGGCCGACCATGTGGCGTTGACCTTCGACGACGGCCCCGACCCGGAGTCGACCCCGCGGTTCCTCGACCTGCTCGACCGTCTCGACGTGCGGGCCACCTTCTTCCTCGTCGGCGAACGGGTGGTGCGCGCGCCGACGGTGGTCCGGGAGGCCGCGGCGCGCGGCCACGACATCCAGGTGCACGGCTGGGTGCACCGAAACCAGTTGGCGCGCCCGACCGGGTTGCGGGCGCAGCTGCGGGACACCCGCGACCTGCTCGCCGAGCTCACCGGCTGTGAACCCCGTTGGTACCGGCCGCCGTACGGGGTCCTGTCGGGGGAGGGGGTGCTGGCCTGCCGGCGGGTCGGGTTGCGCCCGGTGCTGTGGTCGGCCTGGGCCCGGGACTGGTACGCCGACCGCGACAGCGCCGATGTCTACGACACGGTACGTCCCGGATTGCGCGGTGGCGCAACGATTCTGTTGCACGACACCGATGCGTACGCGCAACCCGGATCCTGGCGCGCCACGCTCGGTGCGGTCGAACCGACGGTCCGGACCTGTCGGGACCGCGGTCTCGAGGTGGGGACGCTGTCGGATCATGGTTTCGGTGAACGACGATCAGGAGTGGGTTCATGAGCGGCGAGTCGGTTCGGGTGGAGGATCTGGTCTTCGACGTCGACGTGTCCGGCACCGACACCGGTACCGCCGTGCTGTTGCTGCACGGCTTTCCGGAGACGAAGGCGTCGTGGCGGTCGGTGACCGAGCGGCTCGGCGCCGCGGGGTTGCGGACGATCGCGCCTGATCAGCGCGGCTACTCGCCGGGCGCGAGGCCCGTCGCGGTTGACGACTATCACATCGATCGGCTGGTCGCCGACGCGCTCGGGCTCCTGGATGCGTTGGCCGTCACCGATGCGCATGTGGTCGGGCACGACTGGGGCGCGATCGTCGCATGGTTCCTGGCGGCGCGGTATCCCGAGCGGGTGCGGACGCTGACGGCGGTGTCGGTGCCGCATCCCGCGGCATTCGGGTGGGCACTGCGCGTGGATGCCGATCAGCAGCAACGCTCGTCGTACATCACACTGCTGCGGCAGGAGGGCAAGGCCGAGGACCTGCTGCTCGTCGACGGTGCCCAGCGCTTGCGTGCGATGTTCGGCGGAGCGGTCGACGCGCGGTTGGTCGACGAGCACGTCGCGCTGCTCACCGAACCGGGCGCGTTGACCGCGGCGCTCGGCTGGTACCGGGCGATGACCGCGGACTTCGCGGCGCTGGCGCCGGTGACGGTCCCGACGACCTACGTGTGGAGCACCGAGGATGTCGCACTGGGACGCGCCGGGGCCGAGCGATGCGGTGAATACGTCACCGGCCCCTACCGATTCGTCGAGCTGTCGGGCGTCACGCACTGGATACCGGAGCAGGCGCCGGCCGAGCTGACGGAGGCGGTGCTCGCGCGGATCGCCGAATCCGACCGTTCTGAGTAGTCGACGAGCTGTGTGACCGAGGACCTGTGTAGCCGACGAGCTGTGTGACCGAGGACAGGAGAGTGTGACGATGGCGAACGAGGATGCAGGCGAGAACGCCTCGCCCGCACAACGGATCGACGCCCGGATCGCGGAGTTGGGGGACTGGCGCGGCGACCTGCTCGCCAGGTTGCGGGCACTCGTCAAGCAGGCCGATCCGGAGGTCGTCGAGACGTGGAAGTGGCGGGGTGTTCCGGTGTGGGAGCACGACGGGATGCTCTGCACCGGTGAGACCTACAAGCAGGTGGTGAAGATGACGTTCACCAAGGGTGCGTCCCTGCAGGATCCCGCCGGGCTGTTCAACTCCAGCCTGGAGGGAAACACCCGCCGCGCCATCGACTTCCACGAGGGTGATCCCGTGGACGAGGCGGCGCTGCAGGATCTCGTGCGGCGGGCGGTGGAGTTGAACATCGTCACGCGCCGGAAGTGACGCCGGACCGAGCACGGTGTCCGACCGCTCGGACCGGCGTCCGGGTCAGCGCCAATTGTCCCGTCGCGCAGTCGCCTTCCGCATCGCGGACAGCGGATCGGAGTAGATCGCGCTGAGCGAGGTGGCGCTGGCGGCGGCTTGCTGCACCCGGACTCCGAACCCGGACACGTGCACGGTCATCGGCGGCAGGCTCGTCGACTCGGTGAACGCACGCATCACATGATGATTCCCGTTCGGATAGTCGGTGAAGGCCTGCCCGCCCAGGATCAGCCGGTCCGGGTTGAGCAGGTCGCGAAGCAATCCCGCTGCGTGACCGAGGATCTCCGCTCGCTCGTTGAGCAGACGCCGGGCAGCGATCGAGCCCGAGTCGGCGGCATGACGCACCGCCGCGACGCCGGACTGCGCGGCGGTCTCGTCGATGAGTCCGTCCCGGAGTGCAGCGGCGACCACGGACGAGTCGCGGACGGTCGCCTCCAGGCAACCGGTGCGCCCGCAGTCGCAGCGGGTGTCCGAGCCGGTCGGCAGATGGCTGATGGTGCCGGCGCCGGCCGCCGGGGTGTGCACCTTGCCGTCGATCGTCAGCGCGGCGCCGACGGTCTCGCGGCAGTAGAAGTACAGGCTGCTCCCGGCCTCGTCATCTCGGAAGTTGTTGCGTGCCAGTAGCAATTCCGCCGCCGCCATCGCCTCCACGTGCGCTGCCACGGAGACCGGCAGGCTCAGCTGCGTGGACAGCACCGCCGCGACCGGCGCATCGTTCCAGCCCAGCGGCGGGTGGTCGACGGTGCCGGTGCGGGTGTCGACCCGGCCGCCCAGTGCGACACCGACCCACAACACCCGGCGGCCCGGCCAGCGGCCGAGGTGGCGCCGCGCGGCCGCGGCGATGGCGGACAGTGCGGTCACCGCGTCCGACCGCGGGGTGCGCACCTCGACGACGCCGAGGGTGTGTCCGCGCAGGTCGTTGGCGACGATGCTGGTCACGCGGGCGCCGAGGTGGATGCCCAGCGTCAGGTACGGCTCGTGCAGCACCTCGACGGGTACGCGCGGCCGGCCGATGGCGCCGGGAGTGACCAGATCGGCACGCTCGCGCAGCATGTCGCTGTCGAGCAGTGCGGTCACCTGCCGGTTGACGGTGGCGGCGGACAGTCCGGTGTCGCGGACGAGTTTGTCGCGGGTGACGGTGCCCGCTCGGCGGACCGCCTGGAGTACGGAACCGGCCGCGGTCTGCGACAGTCGCAGTTCCGGTGCGATGACGCGCGGTGTCGGCTGGGGGGCGAGGGCTACGGCTGTGGTCACTTCGATCCTCGAGAATGCGGGGCCGTGACGGCGGCGGTGGGCTCGGACGCGGGAACACCGCTGCGGGCCGAGGTGCACTCCATCGAGTGATCGGGATCCGGAGATCAACAGATCCGGAGAGGAACGGCCGGCGTCAGCGGTGCCGCATACAACACAGTTCGCGCGGCAACGGCAGCCGAGAACCCAGCGCGGCGGTCACGTAGGTGACGCGCGCAGCTGAGGGCAAGCCGGTCGACATGGACGAGAACCTAGCATCTGCACGGGCCTGCGCTCGAACCGATGCCCGATGACGGGCGGAATCCGGGCGTCACAACGAAGTTTGGGACGAGTCATATCGGCCTGGCCCTCAGCCGCGCGATCGCGGTGAAGCCGCAGGTCGCGCGGTCTCGGCCGGTGTTCGCTGTGCGCCTGCTGTGACCGGCGAACCGGACAATTCACCGAACCTCGGGTCGAACGCCCGACGTCGGCGAAAACGCCTCTGCCGGAATAGGTAACGGTGTGATCTACTGCACTGCCCTTATCGTCGGGCAGATTCCCCGGGCCGTTCGGCCCATTCGTCGAGGAGTTGTTCATGGCAGGTAGTGCGGGCGGCCGGCGCGTGGCCGCGTTGGTGGCGGCGTCGGCAACGGCGGGCGGGTACATCCTGCTCGCCGGCGGGGTCGCGTCGGCGGATCCGGTGTCGTTCACGTCGACGTGCAACGTGTACGAGTACCCGGGGATCCAGCAGTCGGACGCGCAGGTCAATTCGAATGTGACGGTGACGGCGCCGGCGACCGTCGCGCCGGGTGCGCAGGTGACCTACCGGGTGCAACCGGGCAGCATGACGGTCCCGACCGGCGGCCACGCGTCGCGCAGCGTGGTGGACTGGACACGGATGAAGTACGACCTCGACATTCCGGCGGGCACCACGTTCGTCGGCGCGCAGATCGTGTCCGGCACGGGCTCGAATGTGTCGGGCACGGCGTCGGTGACGCAGGTCGACGACAACGGCACCCCCTCGGCGGCGGGTGCGCACCTGCGGATCTCCGGCGGCAACCAGACCGCGGACAGCAACAGCGGCGGCGGCAACGGTCCGAGCATCAGCAAGAACTCCGCCGGCGGGCTGACCGCGAACGCGGGCAGCGCCTTTCAACTGTCGGCAGTGGACGTGACGGTCACCGCGGGCGCCGCCGGGACGAAGATCGTGCCGATGCTGCGGGTCGCCGACGGCAACTCGGGCGCCTACAACAGCCCGAAGAACTATCTGACGTTCCTCCAGCAGGAGAAGGACGTGTTCTCGGTCGCGTACTGGGAGCGGGAGAACTGCTCACCGCGGAACAACTCCTCGGCCGCACTGAATGCAGGTGGGCAGGGGCTCGCGACGATCGACGTCGTCGCGCCGAATGCGCAGACCTCGACCACGGTGACCGCTCCCGGCACGGCCACCACGGGCACTGCGGTGCCGCTGTCGGCGTCCGTTGCGCCGGCTCCGACGGGTGGGACGGTCCAGTTCATGGACGGCGCGACGGCGCTCGGTGCTCCGGTGACGGTCGGGGCCGGCGGCACGGCGTCGTTGTCCCAGGCCTTCACCACGGCGGGGGCGCATCAGATCACCGCCGTCTACAGCGGCGCCACCGGCTTCGGCGGTTCGACGTCGCCGGCGGTGACCGTCACCGTCTCCGCCGGGACCGGAGGGACGGGCGGCGGGACCGGCGGCAACGGCGGGACCGGAGGCACGGGAGGCACGGGTGGGACCGGCAGCGCCGGCCTGAGCCTGCCGTTCGGCTCTTCCAAGTAGCGGCCCTCCGCGAGACCGCTCGACAGACGGCGCCCCACTCCGGCTTCACCCCGGGGTGGGGCGCTTCTGCGTGCGTATGTCACGAAAGCGCTTGTGCGGCCTGGTGAGATGACGGTTGTCGGTCGCTCGACGTATGGTGCTGGCGTGATCATCGTGAGTACCGACGGTTCCTGTCTGCGTAACCCTGGTGGGGCGATCGGGTGGGCGTGGGTGAATCACGAGGGCGGCAACCGGTCCGGCGGGGCGCGATCGGGGACCAATCAGATCGCCGAGCTCACGGCGCTGCTCGAGGCGGTCACCGCGCATCCCGGCGCGGACCCGCTGCTGATCGAATCGGACTCGCAGTACGCGATCAAATGCGCCTCCGAATGGCTGCCCGGCTGGAAGCGCAAGGGCTGGCGCACCGCCTCGGGCGGCGAGGTGAAGAACCTGGCGCTGATCCAGCAGATCGACCGGGTGATCACCGAGCGTGAGGGACCGGTCCGCTTCCGCTGGGTCCGCGGACACGTCGGCAACCATTACAACGAGATGGCCGACACGCTCGCGGGCGAGGCCGCACGGACCGTGGCGGACGGTGGCCCCGTCGTCGCCGAGCAGACGCCGGCCGCCGAGACGCGGTCCAACTGGTCGACGTCCATGGACCACCCCGCTCCCGAGGTGCCCGTAGGAACCGAGGTCAAGGAAGAGAGCCTCACGCTGTTCTGAGCGCGCGGCATCTGTCCGCAACTCCGCAAGGTAATACGCATTACGTACTAATCGGCCGCCGCTTGAACCCCGATATCGGCTGATCTTGGGATTTCACTGGTCGAGATGATGCTTGCAGCCTCGCCGTGTCATAAATATGCTTCTGATACAGAAGTAATTGCACGGTGAGGGGTGATCGATGTTCGTGGTGGAGCCGGCGAGACCGGTCGCGGTGCGTGAACACCCACGGGCGGGGTGGTTCGCGGTCGGCACCGTGTGCTTCGGGGCCTTCATGGGGCAGCTGGACGCGAGCATCGTGACGATGATCTTCCCGGCGTTGCAGCACCGGTTCGGTGCCTCGCTCGCGGAGGTCCAGTGGGTCTCGCTCGGCTATCTGCTCGCGCTGATCGGCCTGGTCGCGGCCTCGGGCCGGATCGCCGACGCGGCCGGCCGCAAACTCGTCTACCTGTACGGGTTCGCGGTGTTCACGGTGGCCTCGGCGGCCTGCGGGCTCGCCCCCACGCTCGGGCTGCTCATCCTGTTCCGGGTGGTGCAGGCGGTCGGCGCCGCGATGCTGCAGGCGAACAGCGTGGCGATCGTCGTCACCAGCGTGCCCGCAGGACAGATGCGCAAGGCGCTCGGCGTGCAGGCCGCCGCGCAGGCATTGGGCCTCGCACTCGGCCCGACCGTCGGCGGACTGTTCGTCGCCACCGTCGGCTGGCAGTGGGTGTTCTGGGTGAACGTGCCGGTCGGGGTCGTCGCGCTGATCGCGGGGCGGTATCTGCTGCCGCGTACCCGCGAGCGGACGCCGCTGCGCCGCCTCGACTGGCAGGGGCTGGTCCTCCTGCTCGCGGCGAGCGCGGCCCTGCTGCTCGGTTTGACCGCGGTGTCGGGGCTTGGGCTGCCGACGTGGGCGGTGGTGACGCTGTTCGTGCTGGCCGCGGCGTCCGCGACGGCGTTCGTACTGCGCGAACGCCGGGCACGGTTCCCGATCGTCGACCTCACGCTGCTGCGTCCGCGGGCCGTGTCGGCCGGGCTGGTCGGCGCGCTGTGCGGCTACCTCGTGCTGTTCGGGCCGTTGACGCTGTTCCCGCAGGTGTTCTCGGCACAAGGGGTGTCGGAGATGACGGCCGGGCTCGCGCTGACCGCGCTGCCGGTGGGCTTCGCGATCGGTGCACTGGCCGGCGACCGCCTGCTGCCGAGCTCGATCGCCGCGCGGTCGCGGGCCCTCGTCGGCGTCGGGACCTGCGTCGCGGCGGCGGCGGTGCTGGCCCTGAATCCGACCGACATGGGGTGGGTCGTGCCGGGGCTGATCGTGCTGGGGTTGGGGCTGGGCGTGTTCATCCCCGCGAACAACGCCTCGATCATGGCCGCGATCCCGGAGCGGAGCTCGGCCGTGGGTGGCGGGCTGGTCAACATGGCCCGCGGCCTGGGGACCGCGGTGGGCGTGGCGGCGGCGACGCTGTCGCTGCACCTGGCGGGTGGTCAGATGGGGCGGGGCGCGTCCGCGGCGCTGATCGCTCTGGCATTGTTCTCGGTGGTCGCGGCCGTCACCGTGCTCGGCGGGGAGCCGCGTGGCCACCGGATCGGCGAGGGCGCCGGCCGTGGGAAATGATCGGAGCGGTGATGGAGCAGGGTTCGGGTGAGGTCTCGCTTGCCGATGTGATCGCACGACTGCGGCGCGCCATGCGGCGCGCGGCACGCGCGGGCGACCCGGACAACACGCTGTCCGTCGCCCAGCTCGAGCTGCTGTCCTGCCTGTCGGAGAACCCCGGTTCGCGGCCGAGCGAGCTGGCCAAGCGGCTGCGGCTCGCGCCGAGTTCGGTCACCACCTTGGTCAACGGCCTGCGCACCCGCGGGATGATCAGCCGGGTCGGCGGCACGGCCGACCGCCGCACGGTCGTGTTGTCGGTGACCGAGGACGGCGCCGCGGCGGTCCAGCGGTGGAACTCGACGAACGCCACGATCCTGCGTGCCGCGCTGGCCGACCTGCACCCGGGCTGGCAGCACCTGATCGGCGCCGCGCTGCCCGCACTGCGCGAGCTGATCCAGGCCATCGACTCGCTGGCCGACCACCCGGCGGACGACGGGCACACCGGCAAGCGCTGACCGGCACCGACTCAGAAGAACTGGCCGCGCACGAACCCCGCGAGGATCAAGGCGGTGCCGCCGATCTCGCCGACGATGAGCGCGAACATGAACGCGTGCGTGCCGGCCACCGGATGGGTGAACTGGTTGTCGGTGTCCCGCATCAGCCCGTGCGCCACATAGCTGCCGATCGCGGCGACGAAGAAGAACACCACGACCAGCGCGGCCGTCAGGTTCACCGCGGTCGGCCAGTCGCTGAACTGGACCAGCGCCGCCAGCAGCATCGTCGCGAACGAATACATCAGCGCCGCGCGATGGGCGATGTCGACGTAGGGGTGCGCGAGCGAGTTCGCCGACGTCGCCATCTGGCGGTACTTCCACACCCCCAGGCTCAGTGCCCACAGGAAGATCAGTCCGGCGGACAGCAGCACGATCTTGGTGTCGATTCCCAGTTCCACCCGATCATTCGACCATTACCCGTGGTCGTGGCGGCGGGGCAGGTTCTCCGCGGGGGCCCTGGTGGTGGACACTTGGCGCGATGGGTACCGAGTCACGCGACCGCACCGCCACCCGTCGCCGGAGCTCTCCGGTGACCGCGGCGGCGCCGCGACGTACCCGTCCGGCGAACCGCAAGGCGACGATCCTGGCCGTGGCCGGCGAACGGTTCGCCCGCGAGGGCTATCACCGGACCTCGATGGCCGACATTGCCGCCGAGGTCGGGATCAGCTCGACCGCGCTGTACCGGCACTTCCGTAACAAGCAGGATCTGTTGGGCCGCACGCTGATCGACGGCCTGGACCGCACCCTCGCGGGCGTGCAGCAGGCGGTAGGCCACCCCGAGCAGCCGGACGGTGAGTCGGGGCCCGGGCAACCGGGTCCCGCGCCGGACCCCGTCCTGGCCGAGTCGATCATCGCCGGACTCGTCGACCAGTCCCTGACCCATCGGCGGCTGACCGCGCTGTGGCAACGCGAGGTGAAGGCGCTCTCGGAGGAGGACCGCCGGGCGGTACTGGTGCGGGTGGCGCGGGTGCACCGCTGGGTGCTGCGTGCGGTGACGGCGCTGCGCCCGGAACTCGATGCCGGCCGCGGCGAGATGCTCGCGTGGTTCGCGCTGTCGGCGGCGGTCAGCCCGACCCAGCACAACGTGCAGTTGCCGCGCGCGGTGTTCGCAGCACAGCTGCGTGAGCTGACCACCGCGGTGATCCACGCCGATCTGCCCGCGGCCCCTGCGACGCCATCGGCTTCGGACGGGGATGGAGTGGGCGAGGCCGGGGCGTCGCCCGCCGTTCGGGACGGGTCGGTCGACCGTGTGCTGCGGCGAGAACGGCTGATCGCGGCGGCCACCCGGCTGTTCGACGAGCGCGGGTACGCGGCGGTCGGCATCGAGGACATCGGCGCGGCGGCCGGGATCTCCGGGCCGAGCGTCTACCACCATTTCGGCAGCAAGGCGGAGTTGCTCGCGGAGATCGTCGACCGCAACGAGCAGTGGATCCGGCTGTACACCGCGCGGGCGATGCGCGGCGGCGGCACCTCCCACGAGTCGCTGGTGCTGCTGTTGCGCTCCTACGCGGAGTTCGCGATCGAACACCCGGACCTCATCGGCACCACGGTCACCGAGGTCGTGCACCTGCCGGTCGACGAGGCCCGACGCTGCCGCCGCGCACACCGTGAGGGCGTCGTCACCTGGGCCAGGCTGCTGCAGGTGGTGCGGCCCGAGTTGACGGTCGACCAGGCCCGGGTCGCGGTGCAGGCCGCGACCGCCGTCGTGGGTGACGCCGTGCGCAACGGCCGCCTGCGTGCCCGACCGCACCTGGCCGACGAACTCGTCGCCGCGGGAACCGCGCTGCTGCTCGGCCGCGGCGACGAGTCCGGCTCAGAGGGGTCCGGTCAGCCGCGCATCTCGTAGCGGCCGGAGTGGCCCACCACCTCGTCCCACACGCGGTCGAACCCCTCACCCGCGGCGGCCTGCCGACGCACCAGGGCAAGTGCGTGCGCCTGCTGCTCCGCGCTCGCCCCGGTCTTGCCGTGCAGTTCGACCGCCCGGCGCGAGAAGTCGCGCACGAGCACGTCGAAGAACTGGTCGAGGACGTCGTCGGAGACGACCGGAGCTTCGGTGTCGGACACCCCGACGATCGCGGCCTGCTCGCAGATCAGCTGCCCGTAGACGATCAGCGTGAACAGCTCGCCGAGCGCCAGCATGAAGTCGAGGTCCTGCTGTTGGTCGGCGTCGGGACCGACCTCGCGGATCAGGTCGGCGAAGGCGTCGGCCTGCTCGAGGAAGAGGGCGACGTTCGGCAGGTGCGCCTTGGCCTCGTAGGCGGTGCGCCAGCGGTGGAAGCGGACCTTGCCGAGTCCCCGCGCCGGGCCCTGCGCGAACAGGAACTCGTCGTCGGCGGCGTCGTTGCGGGTCGGTGCGGGTTCGTGCTCGGCCGGGCCGAAGAAGTACGCGGGCAGGAACTTCAGGATCAGCGCCAGGTTCACCGCGACGGTGCCCTCGAGCTTCGGCAGCCCGGGCACGTCCGAGCGGGCGATGGTCAGGTACGTGTCCGCCTCGAAGCTCTTGGCGGCCACAACATCCGCCAGCAGCGCGAGCACGTTCTCGGCCTCGGTGGTGACCTTCATCTTGGTGATCGGGTTGAACAGCAGGTAGCGCCGGTCGCCCAGGTGCGCCGAGCGGAAGTAGTCGATGGCACGGTCCGAGAACAGCTTCATGCCGATCATCCGCACGTAGGCGTCGACGAAGGTGCGACGCACGTGCGGGAAGTCGGTGACCGGGTGGCCGTACAGGATCCTGTTGTGCGCGTGCGTGATCGCCTCGTAGAAGGCGTGGGTGCACATGCCGATGCCGCAGAAGCACAGGTTGAACTTGCCCACGTTGACTGTGTTCAGCGCCGCGCTGAACGCGTCGTCGCCGGTGTGCAGGATGTCCTCCTCGCGCACCGGGTAGGCGTCGAGCGTGAACTCGGCGACGAACATCTGCGAGGCAACGACGTTCTTGACCAGGTGGAACGCCGGGTGGTCCGCGTCGGCGTAGAAGAACACGTAGCGGTCCGGCCCACCCTCGGCGACGATCTTGCCGAACACCGAAACGGTGTTGGCGCAGTTGCCGTTTCCGATGTAGTACTTCGATCCCGAGGCGGTGTAGCCGCCGTCACCGTCGGGTGAGAGGACCATGTCGGTCGAGTAGATGTCGGCCCCGTGTTCGCGCTCGGACAGTCCGAACGCGCCGACGCCGCCGGCGTCGAGGGCCTGGGCTGCGCGGGCGCGGGCGGACTGATTGGCGCTCTGCCACACCGGGCCCAGCCCGAGGATCGTCACCTGCCACGGGTACCAGTAGGTCAGGCCGTAGAAGCCGAGGATCTCGGACAGCGCGGAGATCCGACTGGTGTCCCACCGCTTGTCGGGCGCGCCGCCGGCCTCCGCGGTCGGGGTCAGGAAGGTCGCGAACAGTTTCTCGCGCGCGGCGAAGTCGAGGAACTCCTGGTGGAAGACGCGCTGGTGGTAGTCCGAGGCCAGGCGCGCCTTGCCTCGGGACTCGAACCAGTCGATCGTCGCGCGCAGCAACCGGACGGTCTCCGGATCGAAGTGCTCGGGCGCGTAGGTGTCGGGGTTGATCAGCAGCGAATTCGGGTACACGTCCACTCTCCTCGGCGGTTCGGCTTGCCCATCACTCTAGTCATGAGTAACTTACGCCGAACTGACCGCAGGTCAGACACTATTTATGTAACACTGTGTTGAGCTGCATCACCTACGCATGCGTAGCTTGACGCCGGTCTAGGGAGGACCACGATGGGGCACTACCGCAGTAATGTCCGGGACCTGGAGTTCAACCTGTTCGAGGTGCTCGGGCTCGGCGACGTACTGGGCACGGGGGTCTTCGGCGATCTCGACGTGGACACCGCACGGGCGATGCTCGCGGAGGCGGCGCGGCTGGCGGAGGGTCCGCTCGCCGAGTCGTTCGCCGACGCCGACCGCACCCCTCCGAGGTTCGACGCGGACGGTCACGCGGTGTCCCTGCCGGACTCGTTCAAGGTGTCCTTCCGCGCGTGGAGGCAGGCCGAGTGGTTCCGGATGGGTCTGGCCGAGGAGGTCGGCGGGGTGCCTGCGCCGCGAATGCTCGCGTGGGCGATCAACGAGTTCGCACTCGGCGCGCAGCCCGCCGCGTACATGTACCTGACCGGACCGAAGTTCGCCGACATCCTCCACGCGATCGGCACCGAGCGGCAACGGCATTGGGCGACGCTGGCGATCGACCGCAACTGGGGTGCGACGATGGTGCTCACCGAGCCCGACGCGGGTTCGGACGTGGGCGCGGGCCGTACCAAGGCGATCGAGCAGTCCGACGGCACCTGGCACATCGAGGGCGTCAAGCGGTTCATCACTGCGGCGGATTCGGATGACCTGTTCGAGAACATCTTTCATCAGGTGCTGGCCCGCCCCGAGGGTGCGCGCCCGGGCACCAAGGGGCTGAGCCTGTTCCTGGTGCCCAAGTTCCACTTCGACCCGGAAACCGGGGAACCCGGCGAACGCAACGGGGTGTTCGTCACCGGACTCGAGCACAAGATGGGGTTGAAGGCCTCCGCCACCTGCGAGTTGACGTTCGGTGGGCATGGCACCCCCGCGGTCGGCTACCTGGTCGGCGAGGTCCACAACGGCATCGCGCAGATGTTCGACGTCATCGAGCACGCCCGGATGATGGTGGGCACCAAGGCCATCTCGACGCTGTCGACCGGCTACCTGAACGCGCTCGAGTACGCCAAGACCCGCGTGCAGGGCTCCGATTTGACGCAGATGACCGACAAGTCCGCCCCGCGCGTGACGATCACCCACCACCCGGACGTTCGCCGGTCGCTGATGACCCAGAAGGCGTACGCCGAGGGCCTGCGCGCGATCTACCTGTACACCGCCGCGCACCAGGACGACGTCGTCGCGCAGCAGGTCTCCGGCGCCGACAAGGAGATGGCGTTCCGCGTCAACGATCTGCTGCTGCCGATCGTCAAGGGCGTGGGCTCCGAGCAGGCGTACGCGAAGCTGACCGAGTCGCTGCAGTGCTTCGGCGGATCCGGCTTCCTGCAGGACTACCCGATCGAGCAGTACATCCGCGACGCGAAGATCGACTCGCTCTACGAGGGCACCACCGCCATCCAGGCGCAGGACTTCTTCTTCCGCAAGATCATCCGCGATCGCGGCGTCGCGCTGGCGCATCTGTCCGCCGAGATCACCAAGACGGTGCAATCGGTGGAGGGCAACGGCCGGCTCAAGGTCGCGCGGGACCGGCTGGGCACGGCGCTCGAGGACGTGCAGGCGATGACCGCCACGCTGACCGGGCACCTGATGGGCGCCCAGGAGCATCCGACCGAGCTGTACAAGGTCGGACTGGGTTCGGTCCGGTACCTGATGGCCGTCGGTGACCTGCTGATCGGCTGGAAGCTGGTGCAGCAGGCGGAGATCGCGCTGCGCAAGCTCGACGACGGCGCCGCCGGCAAGGACAAGGCGTTCTACGAGGGCAAGGTGGTGACGGCATCGTTCTTCGCGCGTAACGTGCTGCCCGGGTTGCATGCGACCCGCGAGGTCCTCGACGACCTCGACAACGAGCTGATGGAACTCGACGAGGAGGCGTTTTGACGGCAGCACCGCAACAGGGTCCCGGCAGTGGTCCGATCGTGCAGGTCGGATACGTCGTCGCCGACCTCGACGCGAGCGTCGAGTCCTGGGTGCGGCGCACCGGAACCGGGCCGTGGACGGTGATCCGCAACGTCACGCTGCGGGGACCGTATCGAGGCGAGGACACCGAGGTCGTCATCGACGTGGCGTTGGGGTACTCCGGCCAGACGCAGATCGAGCTGATCCAGCCCACGATCGGCGAGCCGTCGCCCTATGTGGACGACGCCGGGGCGCCGCTGCTCGGCCCGCACCATGTGGCCTGGTGCACAGACGATCTCGATGCGAGCATCGCGGCGGCCCTGGCCACCGGGCTGGAGGTGCTGTTCGCGGGCGAGGGGATCGGCACGCGGGTCGCCTATCTGCAGTCGCCGGATCAGCCCGGCGTCATCTACGAGTACATCCAGATGGCCGGCATGCGGGACATGATCGCCGCGGGTGTCGAGCAGGCGCGCGTCTGGGGCGGCACCGACCCGATCCGCGTCATCGGCTGACCGGACGGCCACCGGCCACGTTGTCGGGCGGGTTCACCTCGGCTTCGGCCCGCGCAGCACGTACGGTTTGAGCTTGTGGAAGCCGCGCACCCGCATCGAGCGCAATGCCTTGACGCGAAGGTCGGGGGCGTCGCCGAGGACGTCGGCGAGTTCCGCGTCGAGCAGGATGGTGCCGGGTTTGGCTGCGCTGGTGAGCCGGGCGGCGATGTTGACGACGGAGCCGTACGCGTCGCCGAACCGGACCAGCACCGGGCCGAGCGCCATGCCGATCCGCAGCGCCGGCAGTCCGTCGTCGGCGTGCACACTCGACTGCAATTCGAGCGCGATCGCGGCGGCGTCGGAGGGGTCCTCCACCGCGAACATCACCTCGTCGCCGACGTTCTTGATGACCCACCCGCGCCGCTGCGCGATCACGGCGGTCGCGGTCGACTCGAAATCCTCCAGCAGCGTGGACAACTCGGTGATGTCGATGCGCCGCGTGAGGCTGGTGTAGCCGACCATGTCGGCGAATCCGACGACCTGTGTTCGGCCCGTGCGTTTGTCGTCGGGCAACACCAGTGAGCGGCCCGCGACCGCGGCCAGGTGCCGGCGCCACACGTACGACTGCAGTGCCTCGATGACCGGGACGATCTCGACGGCGGTCTCGCGGATGGCGTCGACCACCTCGTCGTGGTCGGTCTGGTCGAGATTGTCGGCGTTGATGCTCAGCCGGCGCAGCACGTGCCGGCCCATCAGCGTGACCTGCCAGTCGGCGAGTCGCGAGAACGTCTGGCCGAGTGCGCGAGTGACAGCGACCTCCAGGTCCGGTTCGACGATGCCGGAGGTGATCAACGAGTCGAGCAGACGCAGCGCCTCGACGTCGTCGTCCGTGAACATCACCTCGTGCGGATCCTCCGCTGCGGCGAAACCCATTGCGGTCCACAGCCGCTGAGCACGGTCGAGCGGGACACCGCTGAGCGCCACGGTCTGTTCGCGGTCGTACTTGCGGGCACCGCGCAGCAGGTCGTCCTCGACCACGGCCTGAATGCGCTCGAGCAGCACATCGGGGGAGTCGCGTTCCGGCTGCGGGGACGATGCCTGCGAGGTCGTCACGGTGCCCTCCGATCGGTTGTCGACTGTCGTCTGCATGATCCCACCGCGTGTCGCCGGACGTCCACGACTCGGTCGGCGTGGGTGTGATGTCGACGTGTCGGTCATTTGTGCGAAAGTGGACGCGCAGCCGCAGCGTCCCACTGCCGCGCACCCTCGTCACAAGAAAGGTCGGCCATGCCTCCCCGCAGTCGCACGGACTCGCTCACACCGGAGAATCTCGTCGAGCTGACCGAGGCGGTCGCCGAGGGCAGACGCGTGACGGTGTACTTCCGGGAGGCCACGCCGAGCCTGAACCTGGAGGCCGGGAGTTCGGCACGGGTGGTGTCAGTGAGCGGCACCACGGTCATGCTGCGGCCGAAGGGCGTCAACGACGAGCTGCCGTTCGAGGCAGACGAGCTGCGGATGACCAAGACTGGTCCCGCCGCGGCCACGCCGAAGCGTCGTCCGGCTGTCAAGCCCGCGCAGAACGAGCCCGGCAAGGCGCCCGTCGCGGTCAGGCCGACCGCAGCTGTTCCGGTGAAGCCGCAGGCCACGCCCGCGACGCCGCCCGCAGAGTCGGTCAAGGAGCCGGTCGTCGCGTCGCAGCCCCAGGCGAAGGCGGCGCAGCCGCCCGCGCAGGCTCCTGCGCCGAAGACCGCGCCCGCCGCCCGCAAGCGGACGTCCAAGAAGGCGCCGACGTCGGTGAGCGTGACGATCTACGGCAGCGCCGACAACGAGTGGACGGTCGCCGTGACGCACGGCGCACGCCGCCCCGGCAAGTCCGCGCCGGTCACCCCCGACGCGGTCGAGCGCGCGGTGCGCGAGCTGGGTGAACCGGCCGCGCTGGAGGCGGTCGACTCGCTGCTCGGTGCCGCCCGCGAGGAGGCCGAGCGCCGCGTGGCCGAACTCAGCCGCCAGCTCGAGGAGGCCAGGGACGCGCTGGCCGCGCTGGGTGTGGAGGAGTAGTCTCCCTCACCCCCGCGGCCGCAACCGCGCATTCGGCAGCTCCGGCGCCGGCAACGTGTGGTCCCACTCGGAGGGGAACCCGGCGAATCGATTCGCCGCGCCCTCGCGCGCCTGCTGCCACTGACCCCGGTACTCGACGATGTCCTCGTGGGTGCGCCCGATGAAGTTCCACCACATGACCACCTGCTCGCCGAGCGGCTCGCCGCCGAGCAGCAGCACCCGCGCGGACCGGTCGCCGGTCGCCTCCAGGTGCAGCTCCGCGGAGCCCGGCTGCAGGTAGATCAGCTGGCCCGACGAGCCGGCGATCGCGTCGACGCCGGCGCATCCGACCGCGACCTCGCCGGTGTCGACCAGCACCCCGTGCTCGAAGCCCGGCTCGACCTCGACCGTCAGTCGTCCGCCCGGCGGCAGGGTGATCTCGGCGCCGACCAGCGGGCTGAACGTGCGCACCGGCGAGGTGTCGCCGAGCAGCGTGCCGATGAACACTCGCACCTGTGCGCCGTCCCGCTCCAGTACCGCCGGGACGTGATGTTCGAAAGTTGGTGCGGTGAAACGATGTTCGGTCGGAAGCGCGACCCACAGCTGGGCGCCGTGCAGGACTGTCGTCAGGGGCGTCGAGTATTCCGAGTGCGCGATGCCCGCCCCGGCGGTCATCAGGTTGACCTCGCCGGGCCGGACGAACTCGTGGGTACCCAGCGTGTCCCGGTGCTCGATCTCGCCGGTGAACAACCACGAGACCGTCTGCAGTCCGGTGTGCGGATGCCCGGCGACATTCATACCGCCGCTGCGCGAGACGTCGTCGGGGCCGTAGTGGTCGAGAAAGCACCACGCGCCGATCAGCGACCGTTCCCGCTGCGGCAGCGTACGCCGGACCGGCATCCCGCGGGGCCCGCCGAGCGGGACCTGCCGCGGCTCGAGCACGCGCGGCCGTGTCTCGTCGGTTGCAGCGCAGGTCACCAGAGTCGGTGTCGTTTCCAGATTGCTCATCGGAGCCTCTTCGGTCGGCGAAGGACGACGACACCGACGCTATACCTGCGGCATAGTCGAGGCATGACGTACGTTCACACCCGGCGCAGCGCCTCGGGAGTGAGGTCGGCAAGCGTCGGATAGCCGTCGACGGCCATGATCAGATCGGCCTCGGCCAGGATCGAGCGCAGCACGTGCACGATCCCGTCCTCGCCGCCGAGCGCGAGTCCGTAGGCGTAGGGCCGCCCGATGCCGACCGCACTTGCGCCCAAGGCCAGCGCCTTGACCACGTCCGCGCCGGAGCGGACCCCGGAGTCGAACAACACCGGCAGGCCGTCGGCGGCCTCGACGACCCCCGGCAGGCAGTCCAACGCCGGCAGTCCACCGTTGGCCTGCCGCCCACCGTGATTCGAGCAGTAGAGGCCGTCGACGCCGAAGTCGCGGGCCCGGCGGGCGTCCTCGGGGTGGCAGATGCCCTTGAGGATCAGCGGCAGCGAGGTCGCCTCGCGCAGCCAGGTCAGGTCGTCCCAGGTGACGGAGTGGCCGAACACGCTCACCCACTGCAGGACCGCCGCCCGCGGGTCCTGTTCCGGCGGGGCGGCCAGCAGGGCGCGGAACCGCGGGTCGCTGGTGTAGTTGGTCAGGCAATGTCCGCGCAACTGCGGGAAGTTCGAGGTGGCCAGGTCCCGCGGGCGCCAGCCGGGTATCCACGTGTCCAGCGTGACGACGATGCCCTTGTAGCCCGCCTGTTCCGCGCGGTGGATCAGGCTCAGCGCCAGGTCCCGGTCGGTCGGGGTGTAGAGCTGGAAGAGCCCCGGGGTCTCGCCGAGCTCGCCCGCGACGTCCTCGAGGGTGTCCTCCATCAGCGTCGACCCGATCATCGGCACGCCGGTACGCGCCGCGGCCCGCGCGGTCGCCAGATCGCCGTGACCATCCTGGGCGCACATCGCGATGACGCCGATCGGCGCCATGAACACCGGTGTGGGCCAGTGCATCCCCCACAGGTCCACCGACAGGTCGCGCTCGGTGGCGCCGACCATCATGCGCGGCATCAGCCCCCAGCGGTCGAACACCTCGACGTTGGCGCGCTGGGTGCGCTCGTCGCCGGCGCCGCCGACCACATACGACCACACGGACTCCGGCAGGGCCGCCTCGGCGCGGCGCTCCCATTCGGCGAACGTCATCGGCAGCTTCGGCAGTACCCCGCCGAGGCCCTGCAGGTAGATCTCGTACTGGTAGTTGCCGAACGACTGCGTCATGCCGGGGACGCTACTAGGTGGTCGGGCACCTGACGAGGATCCGCGTCCCCGGAACGACCTTCAGAGCGTGCCGTTCTCGATGTCACGCTTCATGGCCTGCTGGTTGGCGATGTGAGAGGACACGCCGTTCTTCACGGTGTAGTCGATCAGCGAAGCCGGCGCCGAGAACGTCAGATGCTCGGTGACCGTGGTCGCGCCGCCGTGTGCGTCGAAGGTGACCTTCTGGTGGGTGATCACGCCGGGTGCGTCCCAGGTGTCGGTGCTGTACCAGTGATCGGCGGCGTGCATCTCTTGTCGGCCCACAGTGCGTCCGGGGATGGACACAGGTCCGGCCGGGATGTCTTCGAGGGCGATGAACTCCCAGACTGCCGCGTCGCCGTCGGTGTACCTGCGATGGTCGAGTACGCCGCGCAGGAAAGGGTGACGGCCCAGGCTGTTCTCGAGATTCGAATATGCCGGGAACACCCGGTCGACAGGCGCGTCGATGGTGACCGGCAGGTCGACGCTCCGGGTCGCGAGCACCGAGCCGGCATGGCTGTTCTCGTACTGGAAGGCGGCCCACGACGCGTCCCATTCCGCGTCCACCGCGGAGCTCGAGCCCGAGACGGGCTCGGCCCCGGCGACTCCCACGCTGCCGAGTGCGATCCCGGCGGTCACCACCAGGGCCGCGCAGAGCAGCGACCCGGAACTCCCGCGTCGCAGCCCGCCGAGCACCTCGGAACGTCCGGCCATTCGTGTCACCCACCCCGTCGAAACCGTTGTCGCCGTTCGGCGACCGGGTGGACGATACGGCACCGTCCTCAGCCGCAGACCGCGCCCTCGGACGCCGACCCGACCAGCTTCGTGTACTTGGCCAGCACGCCGCGGGTATAGCGGGGCGGCAGCGGATTCCAGCCCTCGCGCCGCCGGGCCATCTCGGCCTCGTCGACGCCCAGGTCGAGGGTGCCGTGGGCGACGTCGAGGCTGATCGGATCGCCGTCGCGGACGAAGGCGATCGGGCCGCCGTCGACCGCCTCGGGCGCCACGTGCCCGACGCACAGTCCGGTGGTCCCGCCGGAGAACCGCCCGTCGGTCAGCAGCAGCACGTCCTTGCCGAGCCCGGCCCCCTTGATCGCCGCGGTGATGGCCAGCATCTCGCGCATGCCCGGCCCGCCCTTGGGGCCCTCGTAGCGGATGACCACCGCGTCGCCGGCGGTGATGGTGCCGTCTTCGAGCGCGTCGAGCGCGGCGCGTTCCCGGTCGAAAACCCGTGCGGTGCCGGTGTAGACGGTCTCGTCGAACCCGGCCGACTTGACCACCGCGCCACCGGGGGCGAGCGTGCCCTTGAGGATGGTGATGCCGCCGGTCGGGTGGATCGGGGCGTTCATCGTCCGCAGCACGTTGCCGTCCGGGTCGGGTGGGTCGATGTCGGCGAGGTTCTCGGCCATGGTCTTTCCGGTGACGGTCAGGCAGTTGCCGTCCAGTAGTCCCGCGTCGAGCAGCGCCTTCATCACGACCGGCATGCCGCCGATGCGGTCGACGTCGAGCATGACGTGCTTGCCGAACGGCTTGACGTCGGCCAGGTGCGGCACCTTCTTGTTGATGCGGATGAAGTCGTCCAGGGTCAGTTCGACCTCGGCCTCGTTGGCGATCGCCAGCAGGTGCAGCACCGCGTTGGTCGAGCCACCCAGCGCCATCACGACCGCGATGGCATTCTCGAAGGCGTTGCGGGTCAAGATGTCCCGCGCGGTGATGCCGCGGCGCAGCAACTCGACGACGGCCTCCCCGCTGCGGCGGGCGAAGCCGTCGCGACGGCGGTCGGCGGCCGGCGGCGCTGCGCTGCCGGGCAGCGACATGCCCAGCGCCTCGGCGACACAGGCCATGGTGTTGGCGGTGTACATGCCGCCGCACGCGCCCTCGCCGGGGCAGAAGGTGCGCTCGATGGCGTCGACGTCGTCACGCGACATCAGCCCCCGCGCACAGGCGCCGACCGCCTCGAACGCGTCGATGATCGTCACCTCGCGTTCGGTGCCGTCGGACAGCTTCGCCACACCCGGCAGCGTCGACCCCGCGTAGACGAACACGTTGGCCAGGTCGAGCCGGGCCGCGGCCATGAGCATGCCGGGCAACGACTTGTCGCAGCCCGCCAGCAGCACCGACCCGTCGAGGCGTTCGGCCTGCATCACGGTCTCGACGCTGTCCGCGATCACCTCGCGCGAGACCAGCGAGAAGTGCATGCCCTCGTGGCCCATGGAGATGCCGTCGGACACCGAGATGGTGCCGAACTCCAGCGGATAGCCGCCCGCGGCGTGCACGCCGTCCTTGACCGCCTGCGCGAGGCGGTCCAGTGACAGGTTGCACGGGGTGATCTCGTTCCAGGAGGAGCCGACGCCTATCTGCGGCTTGGCCCAGTCCTCGTCGCCCATGCCGACCGCGCGGAGCATGCCCCGCGCGGCGGTCTTCTCCAGCCCGTCGGTGACGTCGCGGCTGCGGGGCTTGAGGTCGGGCGTGTCCATGGCGTTCCCCATTCGGCTCGGCTGGAGATCAGGTTGCCTCTACGAAACTCCGCCCGCGGGCGCTCGGCAAGGGAAACACGCCCTACCTGGGAGACCTTTATACCCCCTTAGGGTATTGTGGGGCTTGACCCGAGGAGGGACACCATGACCACCGTCGACTCGACCGCCATCGACCACGAGGATCACGGCGACCAGCAGTGCCACGACCACGCGGCGCACGGGTACATCTCCAACAAGGACGACTACCTCAAGCGGTTGCGCCGGATCGAGGGCCAGGCGCGCGGCCTGCAGCGCATGGTCGAAGAGGACAAGTACTGCATCGACATTCTCACCCAGGTCTCGGCGATGACCAAGGCGCTGCAGGCGGTCGCGCTGGGGCTGCTCGAGGATCACCTCGAGCACTGCGTGGTCGACGCCGCGGTGGCCGGCGGCCCGGAGGCCGAGGCGAAGCTCAAGGAGGCAAGCCAGGCCATCGCCCGGCTCGTGCGCTCCTGACCGCCGGCGCGGACGGGCCGGCTACTGGGCCGGCGTCGAGATATTGGGTCCGACCAGCCGGAATGCGGCGCCCATGGGGTCACGGACCTCGGCGATCCGGCCGTACGGGGTGTCCTCGGGTGCCCGCACGACTGCGCCGCCTGCCGCGCCGATCGCGGTGGCCGCGGCGTCGGCGTCGTCCACCGCGAAGTAGGTCGTCCACTGCGGCGGTGTGCCGGCGGGAAGGAAGTCGGTCGCGTCCATCACGCCGGCCAGCTGCTGGTCGCCGTCGCGCACCACCGTGTAGCGGAACGCCGGTGTGTCGCTGATGGTCTCCACGTCCCAGCCGAGCGCCGAGCGATAAAACTCGAGCGCGGAGCCGTAGTCGCGGGTGTACAACTCGAACCAGCCCGGTGCGCCGTGCTCGGCGATCAGCCCGAATCCGGCGTGCGTTCCCGGCTGCCACAGGCCGAACCGGCCGCCGTTCGGGTCGACCACGACCGCCATCGTGCCCAGGTCGCCGACCGCCATTGCCGGGGATTCCACCTGGCCGCCGCCGGCGGTGATCGCCGAGAGCGTCTTGTCGGCGTCGTCGGTGGCGAAGTAGATCGACCAGACGTCCGGTGTACCCATGCCCTCCATTGCGGGCATGCAACCGGCGACGCGCACGCCGCCCAGGGTGAAGTTGAAGTAGCCGCCGAATTCCGGCGCCGGCTCCTCGGCCTCCCAGCCGAACATCCGGCCGTAGAACTCCCGGGCCGCGGCCGCGTCGGACGTGTACAGGTCGACCCAGCACGGTGCACCGGCCGGCGCCTTGGCGTAGACGGACATGATTGCTCCTCTTTTCCGGGGCGTTTCTCTCTGGGCGTTGCGATGTCTCACCAACTCAGACCTGTCGTCGAACGGAAACTCATCGCGCGGACGGAAAGTTTTCGACTTCGCTTCCGTCCGCCCCTTGACTACATACCTACGGGGGGTATATTCATCACGTGTAGATACCCCTAGCGGGTACCGTGGAAGACGAACCGAGGAGAGCGACATGAACACCACCAGCTACCAGGTGACCGGCATGACCTGCGGACACTGCGCCAACGCGGTCTCGGAGGAACTGCGGGACGTGCCGGGTGTGGAGGACGTCCACGTCGATCTCGTGAAGGGCGGCTCCTCGACCGTGACCGTCACCAGTGTGTCCTCGCTGACCCGGGACCAGGTCGCCGCGGCGCTCGACGAGGCCGGCGACTACCACCTCGCCGACAACTGACCTGGTGCGCGGCTCGCCACGCGGCGAGCCGCGCCGGAGGGGATGAGACATGAGCACCACCGAGCAGGCCGCGGTGACCACGCTGCCGAACTCCGTCGAACTGTCGATCGGCGGGATGACCTGCGCGTCCTGCGCCGCACGTATCGAGAAGAAGCTCAACAGGCTCGACGGCGTCACCGCCACCGTCAACTACGCCACCGAGAAGGCGAAGGTGAGTTTCGACGACGCCGTCACACCCGACGACCTCGTCGCGACCGTCGAGGCCACCGGCTACACCGCGGCCCTACCGGCGCCGCCGCGGCCGGAGCCGGCCGGAGACGACGCCGCACCGGCGCCGCAGGCCGACGAGGCCGCCGCGCTGCGCAACAGGCTGACCATCTCGGGCATTCTCGCGGCGCCGGTCGTCGCGCTGTCGATGATCCCGGCCCTGCAGTTCGACAACTGGCAGTGGCTCGCGCTGACCCTGGCCTCGCCGGTCGTCGTGTGGGGTGCGCTGCCGTTCCACCGCGCCGCGTGGACCAATGCCCGGCACGGCGCCGCGACCATGGACACGCTGATCTCGCTGGGCGTGACCGCGGCCTACCTGTGGTCGCTGTGGGCGCTGTTCTTCGGCCACGCCGGCATGACCGGCATGAAGATGGAGTTCAGCCTCCTGCCGACCTCGAACACCGACCACATCTATCTCGAGGTGGCCGCCGCGGTCACCGTGTTCATCCTGGCGGGTCGCTACTTCGAGGCCCGGGCCAAGAAACGCTCCGGCGCCGCGCTGCGCGCGCTGCTCGACATGGGCGCCAAGGATGTCGCGGTGCTGCGTGACGGCGTCGAGACCCGCATCCCCACAACGCAATTGGCCGTCGACGACGTATTCGTGGTCCGGCCCGGCGAGAAGCTCGCCACCGACGGCGTGGTGACCGAGGGCACCTCTGCGGTCGACGCGTCGATGCTCACCGGCGAATCGGTGCCCGTCGAGGTCGGCCCCGGCGACACGGTGGTCGGGGCGACCGTCAACGCCGGCGGGCGACTGCTGGTGCGCGCCACCCGCGTCGGCGCCGACACCCAGCTCGCGCAGATGGCGCGTCTGGTCGAGGACGCGCAGAACGGCAAGGCGCCGGTGCAGCGGCTCGCCGACAAGGTGTCCGGGATCTTCGTACCGATCGTCATCGTGCTCGCGCTCGCGACTCTGGCGGGCTGGCTGCTCACCGGGCACCCGGTGACCGAGGCGTTCACCGCCGCGGTGGCCGTGCTGATCATCGCCTGCCCGTGTGCACTCGGCCTGGCCACCCCGACCGCGCTGATGGTCGGCACCGGCCGCGGCGCCCAGCTGGGCATCCTGATCAAGGGCCCGCAGGTGCTGGAGTCGACCCGGCAGGTCGACACCATCGTGCTGGACAAGACCGGCACGGTGACCACCGGGAAGATGAGCCTGCAGTCGGTGCACGCGGCCGCGGACGTCGACCGTGACGAACTGCTCCGGCTGTCCGGCGCGGTCGAGCACGCCTCCGAGCACCCGATTGCCCAGGCGATCGCGTCCGCCGCCCAGGAGGGCGCGGGATCTGATTCGGCGCTCGCGCCGGTCGCCGACTTCAGCAACCACGACGGTCGCGGCGTCTCCGGCGTCGTCGACGGGCACGCGGTGCTGGTCGGCCGGCGGGGCTGGCTCGCCGACGAGTGGTCGCTACTCGCGCCGCAGGAACTGATCGACGTGGCCGACGAAGCCGAGGCGCAGGGCAAGACGCCGGTCTGGGCGGCCTGGGACGGCGCGGTGCGCGGCGTGCTGGTCGTGGCGGACACGATCAAGTCCACCTCCGCGGAGGCGATCGCACAGTTCCGTGCGCTGGGCCTGCGCCCGGTCCTGCTCACCGGCGACAACACCCGGGCGGCGCGGTCGGTCGCGGAGCGCGTCGGCATCGATGCCGACGACGTCATCGCCGAGGTGCTGCCGGCCGACAAGGTCGACGCGGTCAAGCGCCTGCAGGCGCAGGGCCGCACGGTCGCGATGGTCGGTGACGGTGTCAACGACGCGGCCGCGCTGGCCCAGGCCGACCTCGGCCTGGCGATGGGCACAGGCAGCGACGTGGCGATCGAGGCCTCCGACCTGACGCTGGTGCGTGGCGATCTGCGCGCGGCGGCCGACGCGATCCGGCTGTCCCGGTCGACGCTGCGGACCATCAAGGGAAACCTGTTCTGGGCCTTCGCCTACAACGTCGCGGCGCTGCCGCTGGCGGCACTGGGGCTGCTCAACCCGCTGATCGCCGGCGCCGCAATGGCCTTCAGTTCGGTGTTCGTGGTCAGCAACAGCCTGCGGCTGCGCCGGTTCCGGGCGGCGAATGCGGGTGACCGGTGATGAACCGGCCGATCACCCGGCGCGGCTTCCTCGCCGCCTCCGCGGTCGGGCTCGGCGGGTTCGCGCTCGCGGCGTGCGGCTCGTCGGGGACGTCCGGAAGCGGCAGCGGCAGCGCGATTGATGGACAGGCCGTCGCCGCCGCCGAGGCGCGCCGCCCGCACACCGGCAGGACGGTCACCGCGGACCTGGTCCCGCAGTCCGTCGAGGTCGACCTGGGCGGCCCGACCGTGCGGACTCTCGCCTACGGCGACACCGTCCCCGGACCGCTGATCCGTGCGAACGTCGGCGACGAGTTGGCGGTCCGGGTGACCAACCGGCTCGACCACCCGACCTCGGTGCACTGGCACGGCATCGCCCTGCGCAACGACATGGACGGCGCGGCGCCGGCCACGCCGGACATCGGCGCCGGCGGCGAGTTCACCTACCGGTTCTCGGTGCCGGATGCGGGCACCTACTGGGCGCACCCTCACGTCGGCCTCGACACCGACTACGGGCTGTACCTGCCGGTGATCGTCGACGACCCCCGCGAGCCCGGCGACTACGACGCCGAATGGATTGTGGTGCTCGATGATTGGACCGACGGCGTCGGCAAGAGTCCGCAGCAGATCTACGACGGCCTGCGCCGGGGCGACATGAGCTCGATGCCCGGCATGGGCGGCAACATGAACCACGGCGGCGAAGCGGGCAACCTGCTCGGCGGGGACGCGGGCGACGTCGACTACCCGTACTACCTGGTCAACGGGCGGATCCCCGCGGCCCCGGCCGGCTTCACCGCCGAGCCGGGGCAGCGGGTGCGGATCCGGATCATCAACGCCGGTGCGGACACCGCCTTCCGGGTGGCACTTGCCGGGCACCAGATGACCGTCACCCACACCGACGGGTTCCCGGTCGTTCCGGTGCCGACCGACGCAGTGCTGCTGGGCATGGGCGAGCGCTACGACGTGCTCGTCACCGTCGGCGACGGGGTGTTTCCGCTGGTCGCGTCGGCAGAAGGCAAGAACGGCCAGGCGCGGGCGCTGCTGACCACCGGTGCGGGGTCGGCTCCGGACGCCGCGTTCCGCCCGTCAGAGCTGGACGGCCGGCTCGTGACGGTCGACGATGTGGTGGCCGCGCCCGATGTGATGCTGCCGCAAGGCAAGCCGGACGTGCAGCTGCGTGCCGACCTCGCCGGCGACATGATGAGCTACAACTGGACGATCAACGGGCGCGATTACGATCACACGCGGTCGCTGACCATCAGGGAGGGGCAGCGGGCCCGGCTCACCTTTCGCAATCGCAGCATGATGTGGCACCCGATGCACCTGCACGGCCACACCTTTCAGGTGCTGCGGGCCGACGGCACCCCGGGCCCGCGCAAGGACACGGTGATCGTGCTGCCGATGCGGTCGGTCGCGGTGGACCTGGTTGCCGACAATCCGGGCGATTGGATGCTGCACTGCCACAACGCCTATCACCAGGACGCCGGGATGATGACGAGCCTGGACTACGTGCGCTGATCTGCGCGCTGACCAGGCAGTTTGCTGCTCGATCACAAGTTTTTTTGGGATCGGTACCATTGCCGGGCGCAAGGCCTCGCTGTTAGCGTTCCCGGGACCCTGCGTGGTGCTGTCGGGGGCATCGCGCAGGGCCTGAACTCGATACACAAAGGAACCGCCCGGTCAGTCCGGGCGGTTCCTTTGTGCCTGCAGGGCGATCTGTCTGCGGGGCCCGCGATCAGGCCTGTGCGGCCACCTGTGCCCGCACGTCGTCCATGTCGAGCGCGCGCACCGCGCCGATCACCTCGTCGAGGGACGCGGCGGGCAGTGCGCCGGGCTGCGAGAAGACCAGGATCCCCTCGCGGAACGCCATCAGCGTCGGGATCGAACTGATCTGGGCGGCAGCGGCCAGTGACTGCTCCGCCTCGGTGTCGACCTTGCCGAACACGATGTCCGGATTCGCCTCTGCGGCGCGGTCGTACACCGGCGCGAACATCCGGCACGGTCCGCACCAGGACGCCCAGAAGTCGACGAGCACGATGTCGTTGTCCTCGACGGTGGACTCGAAGTTCGCTGCGCTCAGTGTGGTGGTTGCCATGGGGTCTCCTGTTCGAGGCCGGAAGTGATACCTATGGGGGTATAACGCAGGAGGGTGGGGACTATTCCCCGCGCCGTTCGGGCTCGCCGTTCGGCCGGGTCAGCGCGATGACCACGACCAGCGGCCACGCCGTCTCCGCCCCCGTCATCACCCGCTCGGCCAGACCGAGCCCGCTGCCGCCGAGCGCCTCGAGCCCCAGCCAGCCGGCGAGCGCCAGGAACAGCAGCGCGACCACGGTGGCCACCGGCGGACTGAGCACGGACGGCCAGGGCCACGACCGCGACGACGCCAGCAGCGGCCAGGTCGTCATCACCACGGCGCCCGCGATGGCGCAGACAAGGTGGGCGGGTGTCGCGCCGTCGACCGGCTGGGGGAACAGGGCGACGCCGATGCCGAGCACCCCGCCCAGCGCGAGCACCCACCGGGCCAGAGGTCGCAGCGGCCGTAATCCCGCCGCGGTGACCAGATGGCAGCAGCCGACCACGAACAGAGAGCCGGTCATGATCCAGCGATCGGCCGCGGCGTCTCCGGCGAGCACGCTGATCGACTGGCGGACGGCGCTGTAGTCGCCCTGCTGCTGCGCACCGGCGACGATCCAGCCGCCGACCAGCGCGAGCGGCGCCAGCGATGCCGAGACGATCGTCCACCACGCGACGCCCGGCACGGCCGGCCCGCCCGGTGGCTCGGTCCGCCTCGGTGACCGTGACGTACCCGAGGACGTCACCCGCTCGAAAGCGTCCACGATCCAATGTTTGCCCACGCCCGGCGGCGATGTTCGCGGATTCGGCCGAAAACGATCACCGTCGGCGCGCACGTGCGGCGGGCGATCCTGCCGCGGTACTCGCCCGGAGCGCGGCATTCCGCCTGGTCAACAAGGCCTCGGGCAGGTTCGGGGTTCCTACAGAATGCGATGTGACACTGCACAAGCGCCGCGGCGCTGTCGGAGTCCGGCGGTAGCGTCGCAGCCAGTGGAACGAGGGTGGTCACGACCGTCGAGTCGTGGCGGACGGCGCTTCGACGCCGACGAATTTTCCTATCCCGAGGCGCCAGGTGCGCCAACCGCACGGACGGCGCTGTCGCCGTCCTCCAGGAGGTCACGCAGATGCGGGACATGAGTCAAGAGACGCTCGCCACCCACCGGAAGATGGATCTGCGCACGTATCTGCGCGCGCAGCAGGTGGTGGCGGCGCATTCCGTCGACACGCCGGACTGTCGGGTCCTGCTCGAGATGCTCGGACTGATCGACGACGACGTCGCCGCCCCGGAATTCGCCCTGGCCGTCGACGACTAGGCTCTGCCCGCCCTCACCCGGGCATCACAGCACGGCGCCCGGGTTGAGGATCCCCTCCGGATCCAGCGCCGCCTTGATCCGCCTATTCAGCTCCAGCACATCCGGTCCCAGATAGTCCGGCAGCCACGCCTTCTTGAGCCGGCCGACGCCGTGCTCACCGGTGATGGTGCCGCCGAGCGTGATGGCCAGGTCCATCACCTCGCCGAACGCCAGGTGGGCGCGCTCGGTCAACTCCGCGTCGTCGGGGTCGAAGACGATCAGCGGGTGGGTGTTGCCGTCGCCGGCGTGGGCGACCACCGCGATGGTGACATCCCGACGCTCGGCGATCTGCGCGATCCCGTCGACCAGCGCGGGTAGTTGCGTCAGGGGCGCTCCGACGTCCTCGAGGAGCAGGCTGCCGAGGCGCCCTACCGCATCGAACGCCATGCGTCGGGCGGCGCAGAACGCCTCGCCCTCGTCGACGTCGTCGGTGCTGAACACCTCGGTGGCGTTGTTCGAGCGGCAGATGTCGCCCATCTCGAGGATCTCGTGGCCCGCATGCTCGCCGGGGGCGTCGGACCGCGCGATCAGCATGGCCTGGGCCGAGCGGTCCAGGCCCATGCGGGTCGCGTCCTCGACCGCGCCTATCGAGGTGTGGTCCATGAACTCGAGCATGGCCGGGCGCATCTTCTGGGTGATGCCGAGCACGGCACCGGTGGCGTCGGCGAGCGAGTCGAACGTGGCCACCAGTGTGGCGCAGGCGGATTGCGCGGGGATCAGCCGTAGCGTCACCTCGGTGACCACGCCGAGGGTGCCCTCGCTGCCGACGAACAGCTTCGTCAACGACAGTCCCGCAACGTCTTTCAGTCGAGGCCCGCCGAGCCGGACCGCGGTGCCGTCGGCGAGCACCACCTGCATGCCGAGCACGTAGTCGGTGGTGACGCCGTACTTGACGCAGCACAGCCCGCCCGCGTTGGTGGCGATGTTGCCGCCGATCGAACAGATCTCGAACGACGACGGGTCCGGCGGATACCAGAGGCCGTGCTCGGCGACCGCGGCCTTGACCTCGGCGTTGAGCAGTCCGGGCTGGACCACCGCGGTGTGCGTGACCGGATCCACGGTGATCGCGCGCATGCGTTCGGTGGTGAGCACGATGCCGCCGTCGACGGCGGTGGCGCCGCCGGACAGTCCCGACCCCGCCCCGCGCGGGACCACCGGCACCCGGTGCGTACTCGCCCAGCGCAGGGTGGCCTGGACGTCCTCGGTGCAGGTCGCGCGGACCACCGCCAGCGGGGTGCCGGCGGACGGGTCCTTCGCCCAGTCCTGCCGGTAGCCGGCCGTCATGTCCGGTTCGGTGAGCACACTGTGGTCGGGCAGCAGCCCGACCAGTTCGGTGAGCCTGCTGTCCATGCCCGTCCCGCCCTCTCCGACGACGCGCCCCGATCTGGCCGGGACGGCCCGGGGCTGGTGCGGATGCTACCGGCGCGGCGGGGCCGGTCACATCGGCGACGCTCGTGCGTCCGGCCGACGGGTGTCGGGGGTGACGGCTAGATTGAGTTCATGGCCGATGTGCGTGAGGATCCGCCGCTCGAGCTCGCGGCGACGATCACCGAGGTGCAGCGCCTGCTCGACCACGGCGAGGCGAAGCCGGCGCAGCGTTTGCTCGAACGGACCTGGCGGGACGTGCCCGCGGAGGAACTCGAATTGTGGGAGGGGCTGACCCGCCTGCTGCTGGGCTGGGACGCCGCGACGAGCGGCAATCGCGCGTCGGCGGCCGACTCGCTGACGCGCGGCGCGGAGTTGCTCGGCTCCTATGAGGACCGCCCGCCGCACGCCCTGGACGTCGCGGGTCTGCGGGCCTGGGCGCAGCATCTGGTTCGCGAACTCGGTGACGAGCGGTCGGCGCCGCCGCCGGTTCCGCGGTTGCGGCTGCCATGAGTTTCCCGCTGCCGGTGCCGGCCGACCCGTTGCCGATGTTCCCGCTCGAGCGCACCGCGCTGCCCGACGAGGGTCTGACCCTCAACGTGTTCGAGCCACGCTTCCACGCCCTGGTGCAGGACTGCCTCGACGCCTGGTCCGAGCGTCCGCGTTTCGGCGTGGTGCTGATCGAACGGGGCAGCGAGGTCGGGGGTGGCGAGGTCCGCACCGACATCGGGACGATCGTCGAGATCTGCTCGACCCGCAAGCATTCCTGCGGCCGCCTCACGCTCGACGCGGTCGTGTGTGAACGGATCCGGGTGCGTAGCTGGCTCGACGACGACCCGTATCCGCGGGCGCTCGTGGAGGGCTGGCCGGACCAGCCGACCGGGGGAGTCAGCCCGGAGGACCTGATGGCGCTCGAGTTCAAACTGCGCCTCCTCGACGACAGGATGGACGAGCTCGCCTTCAAGCGCTCCACCTCGGCGCCGATCATGCCGACGACGGTGGACCTGTGGGGCGAGCCGGGCGCCAAGCTGCTCCAGCTCGCGCGCGAGCTGCCTATGGGCGATTCGGACCGTCAGCGGGTGCTGTCCGCGCCGGGCGCGGCCGAGCGGGTCCGGGTGCTGTGCGAAATACTCGACAGCGGGATCGAGCAGCTCGAGTTCTGGTTGTCGGTGCCGTGAGCGTCGACGGGCACGGCGGTGCGGCCGGGGTCGAGGCCAGCATGGTCGACAGCGCGGTGTACCGGGACGGTCACCGCATCCTGTCCCCGCCGACCCTCGTCGAGGCTCTCAAGAGCCTGCCCGACGAGTCGTCGATGGCATGGATCGGTCTGTACCGGCCGACGCCCGAGCAACTGTTCGCCGCCGCCCGCCAGTTCGACCTGCACGAACTGGCAGTAGAGGACGCGATCCTCGCGCATCAGCGGCCCAAGCTCGAACGCTACGGCGAGACGCTGTTCGTGGTGCTGCGCGCCGCGCGTTACGTGGACGAGACCGAGCGGGTCGACTTCGGCGAGTTGCACGTCTTCTGCGGTCCCACCTTCGTGTTGACGGTCCGGCACAGCGAGTCGCCTGACCTGTCGAAGGTGCGCACCCGCATGGAGAACACCCCCGACCTGCTGCGCCTCGGACCCGAGGCGGTGCTGTACGCGATCCTCGACGCCGTCGTCGACGGCTATTCGCCGGTGCTGGCGGGCCTGCAGAACGACATCGACGAGATCGAGACCGAGGTCTTCGGCGGCGACCCGAAGGTCTCCCGGCGCATCTACGAGCTGACCCGCGAGGTCATCGAGTTCCAGCGCGCCACGAAACCGCTGCTGGGCCTGCTGCGCCAACTGTCCTCGGGGTTCGTCAAGTACCGCACCGACGAGGAACTGCAGAAGTATCTACGCGACGTCGCCGACCACGCCACCACCGTCGTCGAACGGGCCGACGGGTTCCGGGAACTGCTCGGCAACATCCTGACCGTCAACGCCACGCTCGTCTCGCAGGAGCAGACCCAGGCCAGCTATGCGCAGAACGAGGAGATCAAGAAGGTCTCGGCGTGGGCGGCGATCCTGTTCGCGCCCACGCTGATCGGCACGGTGTACGGGATGAACTTCGACGAGATGCCCGAGTTGCACTGGGCCGGGGGCTATCCGATGGCGTTGATGCTCATGGCACTGACCTGCGTGGTGCTCTACACGGTGTTCAAGCGCCGCGGCTGGCTCTGAGAACCGGTCCCGGCGGCCCGCCCGGAACGCTCGCGAAACGTGCCCGGGTAGGTCAGGATGAGACTCGTGCAGCTGCCCATCATGCCGCCGTTGCAGCCGATGCTCGCCAAGGCTGCCACCACCGTGCCGTCGCAGCCGTCCGACGGGCCGCGGGCCTGGTTGTACGAGCCGAAGTGGGATGGCTTTCGTGCCATCATCTTCCGCGACGGCGACGAGGTGGTGCTCGGCTCGCGGGGCGGCAGGGACCTGGCCCGGTACTTCCCCGAGATGGTGCAGTCGGTGCTGCGTGAGTTACCGCCGCGGTGTGTCGTCGACGGCGAGTTGGTCGTCCCGCGGGTGATCGACGGCCGCAGGCGGCTGGACTGGGAGGCGCTGTCGGAGCGGATCCACCCTGCCGACAGCAGGGTCCGGTTGCTGGCCGAGCAGACGCCATCGCAGTTCATCGCGTTCGATCTGCTCTGTCTCGGCGACGAGGATCTCATGGGCGCCGCGTTCGAGGCGCGTCGCGACCGGTTGCTCGCCGAGGTCGGCGGGGGACCGGCGTGCCAGGTCACCGCGGCGACCGACGACGCCGCGGTCGCCGTGCACTGGTTCGAGACCTTCGAGGGCGCCGGCCTGGACGGTGTGGTCGCCAAGCGGCTCGACGGCAGGTACCTGCCGAACAAGCGGGAGATGGTCAAGCTCAAGCACTCTCGCACTGCCGACTGCGTGCTTGTCGGGTACCGGGTGCACAAGAGCAAGCCGGGCGTCGGGTCGCTGCTGCTGGGGCTGTACCGAGGCGACGAGCTGCAGATGATCGGTGGCGCCTCGGCGTTCACCGACAAGCGCCGCGTGGAACTGCTCGAGGAACTGCAACCACTGCGCACCGGCGAGGACGCCCAGGAGGGCGAGCCGACCCGGTGGCGGTCGGGAGTGGACCGGTCGTGGATCCCGCTGCGGCCCGAACGGGTGGTGGAGATCGGATACGACCAGATGGAAGGCGCGCGGCTGCGACACGCCGGACGCTTCCTGCGATGGCGTCCCGACCGTGAACCACGCCAGTGCACCTATGACCAACTGGAGGTCCCGATGCGCTACGACCTGACCGACGTTCTCGCCGGAGGCTCCTGATGGCAGCCAAGGCGCCGGCCGAACTGCTGGACGTCGACGGCATCGAGGTGCGGTTGTCGAGCCCGGACAAGATCTACTTCCCGAAGCTGGGCAGTGCCGGCGGCACCAAGCGGCACCTCGTCGACTACTACCGCGCCATCGCCACGCTCGAGGGTGGCGGGATCATGACGGCGCTCCGGGACCGCCCCACGCACCTGCAGCGCTTCCCGGACGGCATCGAGGGCGAGGAGATCTATCAGAAGCGGGTGCCGGCCAAGCGCCCCGAGCACATCGGCACCTGCCGGGTGACCAACCCCAACGGGCGTACCGCGGACGCGCTGCGGGTGCGTCATCCCGCCGACGTCGTGTGGGCGGCGCAGATGGGCAACGTGACCTTCCATCCGTGGCCGGTGCGGTGTGTGGACACAGACCGTCCTGACGAGCTGCGCATCGACCTGGACCCGCAGCCGGGGACAGGTTTCGCCCAGGCGCGCGCGGTGGCGTTGGAGATCGTGCGGCCGCTGCTCGACGAGTTGGGGCTGGTCGGGTATCCGAAGACCTCGGGCGGGCGTGGAATCCACGTGTACGTCCGGATCGAGCCGCGGTGGGACTTCGTCGAGGTGCGGCGCAGCGCGATCGCGCTCGCGCGGGAGATCGAACGGCGGGGGCCGGATCTGGTCACCACCGCATGGTGGAAGGAGGAGCGCGGCGAGCGCATCTTCGTCGACTTCAACCAGACCGCCCGCGACAAGACCATCGCGTCCGCGTATTCGGTGCGCAAGACACCGTCGGCTACGGTGTCCACGCCGGTCACCTGGGCCGAGTTGCCCGATGTGGAGCCCGACGACTTCACCATCGCGACCGTGCCGGAACTGGTCGGGCGCCGCGGCGATCCGATGGCGGACATCGACGCGGTCGCGCACTCGCTGGACGTGCTGCTGGAGATGTCGGGCCGGGACGAGACGGCGGGACTCGGCGACATGCCGTACCCGCCGCAGTATCCGAAGATGCCGGGCGAACCGAAGCGGGTCCAGCCGAGCCGGGACCGCGACCGCAGGGAGCGGGAGAAGTAGGCGACGCCGCCGGTGTCGGGGGAGCCGGCGGCGTCTGGATTCATTTCTAGCGGATGCGGTGCCGTCGTGAAAAGTCGGCCGGCCGGTATTAGGGGCAGATTAGGGGCACCCGCCCGACTCGGGGTCGGAGCCAGAGGTGCGGCGAAAGTATCTGTTGGACGTTCGTTTTGGAGGTGGCTTGCCGGCATGACGCGCGGGTTTCGTCGCGTTGTACTTCGGCGGCAGCGTGGATCACATCACCCAGGCGTTCGTCGGTACCGCGGTGGCGAGGCCGCGCATTTCAGTGCAGTTTCGGCGGCGTCGGCGTCGGCGTCGGCGGCGCGGCTTGCACTTGACGTGCTCCGGTAGCGGGCCATGGCTTCTCGGTTCGAGTTCACCGGTTCTGCTGAGACGTAGTCCTTTTCGCGACAACGTCTGGATCCCTGGTTACGGCTACGAGTGTGCGGGGTGGCCCACGTGGGCCAGGCCCCCGAGGACTGCCACGAGCAGAGCGACGACGCCTGAGGCGACGAAAGCAGTGCTGTCGCCGTCCGTGACGCGCTCGAGTGTGTCCGCATCGCCCGAGTGGGAGGTCGCCGCCGCGGCAAGGGTGGCCAAGGCCGCCGGCCCGACCGCGCCATTGGTGCCGCGAGCGGTGTTGACGAGTCCCGAGGCCAGGCCGGCATGTTCGGCGGCGATGCCGGTGGTGGCCAGGGCGCGCGTGCGGCATCAGGCTCGGCGCCAGCGCGGCGGCCCCGGCGCCCTGTACCAGGCGCGCTGCGATCAGCATCGTCGGATCGCGGGTGAGACCGCCGGCGAGGCCGGCGAGGCCGAACGCCGCGACGCACGCGAGGAAGATCCGCCGGTGACCGACGAGGTCGGCGGCGCGGGCCGCCAACAACAACAGTCCGCCGAACGTGACCAGGTAGCCGTTGACGACCCACTGCAGCGCCGACGAAGTCATTCCCAGGTCGAGGCGCATCTGCGGCAGGGCCACGTTCACGACCAGCCCGTCCAGGACCACCATCAGCTGCGCCCCGCAGGCGAGCGCGAGTACCGCGACCGGCGGGTGCTGCCGGCGTCACTCCCGGTGCGCTCTACAAGCACTTTCGGAATCAACGTGACTCGCGTCGTGCGATGGCCGACGCTGGCTACGCCACGATCGATCTGTCCGACATCGACACCGCCGCAACCACTGTGGATTAGGTGATCACCTGCTGCCTGCGAATGCGCGCGGCAATGCTCCTCTTCCGGGACGGTGGCCGTATCGTCGCCGGCTCCTACTCTCCCTTCGCCGCAACCGCAGTTTTCGGTGCGACGATGCGCACCATCTTGCAGGCGATCACGCTGCCTTCCTTCGCCATCCTCGGTGGCCGTCGCGACCAACGGTTCCGCGCGGGTATCGAGGCGATCCTGGCCGGAACCGTCACCTGACCAATCGCAGCGTGGAAAGTCATTGCCGCTCAGGCGCAGTCGTGGTAGTATCGAACGTATGAGCGAGATGCGAACTCTCACTGTGATCGAGAAGTCGTTGAGCTCACTCATGGTCTCCGACCTTCGGGACCGGTTGCTCGAATCGGAGCGGCTGGAGAACCGGGCGCACGCGTCGCGGATCCTGGCGACGCATGCCTGGGCCGGCACGATTGTCAAGACCCGGCGAATGGCGGGCCTCGACGTCGACCGCGCCGAGAGGTTTGCGATCTCGGAGGTGGCCGCCGCCTTGACCTGTTCGGCGCGGATCGCCCGCAAGTACATCGACTTCGGTGCGGCCTTGTCCTCTCGGCTTCCGTTGACGCGCAGCGCGTTCCACTCAGGCGACATCGATCATCGACGCGCCGAGACAATATGGCGGTCCACCCGTGGGGTGGATCCGGAAACCATCGAAGCGATCGAGGAGCAGGCGGTCGCCGCGGCCCTCCGGCTCCCGCCGGGCAAACTCGCATCGGAGATCGAGCGATTGCTGATCGAGGTCGACCCCGAGGGAGCCCGCGGCCGTCGGCGTTCGGCGGCGGGCAATCGTCGGGTGACGACGCGGACGTCGGCGTTCGGTATGGCTTGGCTGGAGGCATATTTGACGGGCGAAGAGGCCGTCGCGGTCGAGCACATGATCGACGAAGTCGCCGACACGGTGTGTGCGGCCGATCCACGCGACAAGCAGGAGCGTCGCGTCGATGCCTTTGTGGCACTGTTGAATCAGGAACAGTTCCTCGGCTGCCGATGCAGTCGTGGTCAGGCCTGCCCGGTTGCGGACCAGGCGACCGTTCCTGCACGGCGTAAGCCGCACGTGATCGTGAACATCGACATGGCCACGCTGCTTGCGTTGGCCGATCATCCCGCCGTGCTCGCCGGGTACGGGCCCATTTCGCCGGAGGTGGTTCGGCTGCTCTCCCAAGACGCGACCTGGCAGCCGTTCATCGCCGAATCTCGCCGGTTGGCGCAGCAGTGGATCGGCACTCACGGAGTGCCCGAGGGCACAGAAGCAGGTGCGGGGGCAGGTGGTTCGGAGGGAGTGGAGGCCGACCCGGAGTTCGACCAGGCCGGCGTGGACGCCGAGGCGGACGAGCCGGCGCCGGCCGACGAGCCCTACGACGAGGAGTACGAGGACTACATCGAGCGCTGCTACCAAGAATTCCTCAGCCGACCGGAGAACGCCGGCGAGACCACCGCAGGTGAGGGTGACGGCGGTGGTGGCAGCGCGGGCGATGAGGGCGGTTCCGGTGCGGGCGCAGAGAGGGGGCGTGCTGCGGAATCTGCACTCGGCTCCGCTCCACTGGCCGGAAGGGCCTGTCCTGCGCCGAGACCACTGCACTACGGACCGTTGTACCCCGGTGGTCGTCGACTCGGGCCGGTGTACGGAGACGGCGCGATCATCGCCGCAATCGAGGTCGCCCTGGCTGCTGACCCTCGACTGAGGTGCGGGGTGTATCCGGACGGTCATGGCGGCCACGGCGATCCGCCTCCCGGTGCGCTGACCTATCGTCCCTGCGCGGAACTGTCGCGTCAGGTGCGAAGACGGGACGGCGCCTGCCGACACCCCGGCTGCACCGTGCCCGCACGGCGGTGCGAGATCGACCACATCGTGCCGTTCGACCACGGCAGCCCGCGACAGGGTGGGTGGACGATCTACGCGAACCTGCACTGTCTGTGCAAATTTCACCACGACTTGAAGACGTGGGGACTGTGGACGGTCACCGTGCTCGCCGGTAACGCGGAGTGCTGGACGTCGGACGGCGGACAGCAGGTGATCAGCCTGCCCGCCGGACTGCGCACCGTTGCCGAGCGGCTCGCGGAGTCGGCTTCCATGGGGGAAGGCGACGCGGCGCAGGGTGTTGCGGGTCGGAACGACGCTGCGGGTATGCGGTACACAGGCGACGCCATCATCGAACGGCCCGAACAACTTCGCCACATCGGCCCGCCGATACCGTCGCAGCCTGTAGACACACTGGATCAGGACGACGATCCGCCACCGTTCTGACCGCGGCTGTGGTTCGGGTGTACTTCTGGAGCAGGGACTTTGGTCCATGAGGAGCAGGCCCACGGTCCCTTCCGGCAATCGTCGCGCGATCCTACGCTTGGAAGTACGAAAATAGCAGCGGGAAGGGAGGATCGGCTATCGGACGGACTCTTTCAACTTGCGCCAACTGTGAAGCGAAGGCGCGGACCGAACAATCGGTCCGCGCCTTCGCTCTGTGTCCGGACCCCACGAACACTCGTGGCCGGCTCCCTCATGAGAGAGCCGGCCCGAAAGTGTGCCCCGGGTCAGGACCGCACGGACACCTTCTCCTGATGCCCCTTGCCGACATGCAGCTCCTCGCGCATGCGCTCGACCATGTACGGGTAGTGCAGCTCGAACGCCGGACGCTCGGAGCGGATGCGTGGCAGCTCGGTGAAGTTGTGCCGCGGCGGCGGGCAACTGGTGGCCCACTCCAAGGAGTTGCCGTAGCCCCAGGGGTCGTCCACGGTGACCACCGTTCCGTATCGGAAGCTCTTGAAGACGTTCCACACGAACGGCAGCGTCGACGCGCCCAGGACGAAGGAGAAGATCGTCGAAACGGTGTTGAGTGTGGTGAATCCGTCCGTGGGTAAGTAGTCGACGTAGCGCCGCGGCATGCCCTCGTTGCCCAGCCAGTGCTGGACCAGGAACGTGCCGTGGAAGCCGATGAACGTGGTCCAGAAGTGCCACTTGCCGAGTTTCTCGTCGAGCATGCGTCCGGTCATCTTCGGGAACCAGAAGTAGATGCCGGCGTAGGTGGCGAACACGATGGTGCCGAACAGGACGTAGTGGAAGTGGGCGACCACGAAATAGGTGTCACTGACGTGGAAGTCGATCACGGGACTGGCCAGCAGCACACCGGTCAGACCGCCGATGAGGAAGGTGACGATGAAGCCCACCGAGAACAGCATCGGCGTCTCGAAGGTCAAGTGGCCCTTCCACATGGTGCCTATCCAGTTGAAGAACTTGATGCCGGTCGGGATCGCGATCAGCATCGTCATGAAGCTGAAGAACGGCAGCAGCACCGCGCCGGTCGCGTACATGTGGTGCGCCCAGACGGCCATCGACAGCGCGGCGATCGAGATGGTCGCGTACACCAGGCCCTTGTAGCCGAACACCGGCTTGCGGGAGAACACCGGGAAGATCTCCGAGACGATGCCGAAGAACGGGATCGCGATGATGTACACCTCGGGATGACCGAAGAACCAGAACAGGTGCTGATACAAGATCACGCCGCCGTTGGCCGGGTCGTAGACGTGCGAGCCGAACCTGCGATCCATCTCCAGCGCGACCAGCGCCGCCGTGAGCACCGGGAACACCAGCAGGATCAGCATGCTGGTCACGAAGATGTTCCAGGTGAAGATCGACATCCGGAACATCGTCATGCCCGGGCAGCGCAGGCACACGACGGTGGTGACCATGTTGACCGCACCCAGGATGGTGCCCAAGCCGCCGATCGCCAGGCCCAGGATCCACAGGTCGGCGCCCGATCCCGGCGAGTGCAACGAGTTCGACAGCGGGGTGTAGGCGAACCAGCCGAAGTCGGCGGCCCCGCCGGGGGTGATGAAGCCGCCCAACGCGATCAGGCCGCCGAACAGATACAGCCAGTAGGACAACGCGTTCAACCGTGGGAAAGCCACATCCGGCGCGCCGATCTGCAGCGGCAGAACGTAATTCGCGAATCCGAACACGATCGGGGTCGCGTAGAGCAGCAGCATGATCGTGCCGTGCATGGTGAACAGCTGGTTGAACTGCTCGTTGGACAGGAACTGCTGGCCCGGCCGCGCCAGTTCGGCGCGCATCAGCAGCGCCATCAGCCCGCCGACCATGAAGAACGCAAAGGCGGTGAACATGTACATCATGCCCAGGACCTTGGGGTCGGTCGTGGTGATCATCTTGTAGATCGCGGCGCCGCGCAGCCCGCGGGTCGGTGGGTGGGGCCGGTTCAGTTCGGGCGGCCGGGCCGCGACGGTGGTCACGCCGGGCACCGATCCGGGCGGTGCAGCACGCGCTGCGAGGGCGAGATGGCATACATGAGCGAATTGTGCTCGCCGGCTGCTCAAGCGGGCTTGTGCCGAGAGTCCCTGTTCGACAGGGACTTTGGTCGCAAACTTCGAACAGTTGTGTGGCGAGTGTCACGTAGGGGTCGTAGTGGGATACTCGAACTGCAATCGTCGGTCACGACAGGGCCGGCCGGGCGCGGAAAGGTGTCGGGGATCGTGGACAGCACCATCGACGAACTGCTGCAGCAGGTGCGCTCCAACCTGAAGGTCGGGGCAGACCCGGACCGGCTGCGCCAACTGCTCGAGGCGACCCTCACCGTCAGCTCCGGGCTCGAACTCGATTCGACGCTGCGGCGGATCGTCGAGACGGCTGCGGGCCTGGTCGACGCGCGGTACGGGGCGCTCGGCGTGCGGGGGCCGACCGGAGACTTCTCCGAGTTCGTCTACGTCGGCATCGACGACGAGACCCGCGCCGGCATGGGCCGGCTGCCATACGGGCACGGCGTACTCGGCGAGATGATGCACTCGCCGGAGACCCTGCGCATCGAGAAGGTCGAGGCCCATCACGCGTCGATCGGCTACCCGCCCGGTCACCCGCGGATGGAGACGTTCATGGGCGTGCCGATCCTGGTGCGCGGCGAGGTCTTCGGCAGCATCTATCTCACCGAGAAGGTCGACGGCAGCCAGTTCTCCGCCGAGGACGAGGTCATCTTGAAGGTGCTCGCCTGCGCTGCGGCCGTCGCCATCGACAACTCCCGCCTCTACGAGTCGCTGCATGCGCGCCAACGCTGGCTCAGCGCCCAGTCGACGGCGAACGCCGGGTTGCTCCGCGGCGCGAGCGTGCCCGACACTTTGGAACAGCTCGTCCGCGACGTCTGCGACTCGACGCCGAGCACCGACGCCTTCGTCGTGATCGACGGCGACGTGGTGGCCGCGGCGTCGACCGTCGAGCGTGCCCGCCCGGTCACCGCCGGCACCCGGCTGGACCGGGTTCTGGCGGACGACACCGCGCGTGGGCGGGTGCGCATCGTCGAGCACCCGGCGACGCTCGGACCGTGCTGGGCGGACTATCAGGGGCCCGCCGCGGTGATCGCGCTGCCGCTCGCCGTCCCGGAGACCGAGTCGGGGTCGCAGGGCGTGCTGGTGGTCATCGGCCGGTCCCGGCGGGTCGGCTGGTCCGAGGACGACCTGCGCCAGCTCACCGCGTTCGCGGACGTCGCGGGCGTGGCGGTGGCCTTCACCGACGAACAGTGCCGCCGCCGCGAACTCGATGTCCTCGCCGAACGCGACCGGATCGCCCGCGACCTGCACGACCACGTGATCCAGAGCCTGTTCGCCACCGGCATGACCCTGCAGAGCGTGGTGCCGCAGATCCAGCGGATGGACGGTGACGGCGCCGAACTACTCGTCGAACAGGTCAACCGCGCGGTCCGCCAGCTCGACCGCACCGTGCGGCAGATCCGCACGGCCATCTTCGATCTGCACTCGAGCAGCGAGCACGGCCTGCGCCGGACCGTGCTCGACACCGCCCGCGAGCTCGGCGGCACGCTGCCGGAGGTGGAGTTCTTCGGCCCGGTCGACACCCTGGTGCCGCCGCAGCTGATCCCGCACGTGGAGGCGGTCGTGCGCGAGAGCGTGAGCAACGCGCTGCGGCACTCCTGTGCCGACCAGGTGTCCATTGCCGTCACGGCGGCGGATCATCTGTCGATCATCGTGTCCGACAACGGAATCGGCATCGACCTCGCCGCGCCGCGCAGCGGATTGGTGAACCTGGAACAGCGCGCACGGCTGCACGGTGGCGACTTCGAGGTGGAGCGTCCGGAGTCGGGCGGCACCCGGCTGGCCTGGACGGTGCCGCTCGGCGAACCGTGAGCGCTCAGCGTCCGCGTTTGGCGCGCAGTTCGGTGGCGAGCACCGCCACCTGGGTGCGTCGCCGCATCCCGAGCTTGGACAGCAGCCGGGTCACGTAGTTCTTCACCGTCTTCTCCGCCAGGAACAGCCGCTCGGCGATCTCCCGGTTCGTCAGGCCCTCACCGATCAGCTCGAAGACCGCGCGCTCCTGGGTGGTCAGCTCGGACACCCCGTCGGCCTGTCGCTGCTCGGCGCGCAGCCGGTTCATCAGCGCGGTCGCGGCCCGGTTGTCCAGCAGCGACTGGCCCGACCCGACCGTACGCACCGCGGTGACCAGGTCGGATCCCAGGATCTGCTTGAGCACGAAGCCCGACGCGCCGGCCATCACCGCGTCGAACAGCGCCTCGTCGTCGGCGAAGGAGGTGAGCATCAGGCACCGCAGGTCGGGCAGTTGCGCGCGCAGGTCCCGGCACAACTCGACGCCGGACCCGTCGGGGAGCCGCACGTCGAGGACCGCGACGTCGGGGCGGGTCGCCGGGATCCGCACCATGGCGGCGGACACCGAGGGCGCCTCGCCGACGATCTCCAGGTCGTGCTCGCTGCCGAGCAGGTCGGCGAGCCCGCGGCGCACGATCTCGTGGTCGTCGACGAGGAAGACCCGCAGCGGCCGGCGTTCGGTGTCCGCGGCGACGGGCCGCCCGGTGTTCGGTGAGCTCGCGGTGGTGTCCACCGGTCCATTGTCGGGTCTGCCGGTGCGGATGTCTGCCGCGGACCGCACGCCGTGACCTCTGGCGCGGCATTCGGGACCTTCGGCCCCCGGTTTCGCCGACCGCGCCGTCGATGATCATCTCGAACCGATTCCGGCGGGTGAGAGGAATGCTGACCGATGCCCCGTGAACTGACCGACCTGGAACTGCTCGGTGAGCTCGAACAGGTCGCCGAGGACGAGGTCGACCGGCACCTGTCGATGGCCAAGCTGTGGCACCCGCACGACTTCGTCCCGTGGGACGACGGGCGCAACTTCGCCGCGCTCGGCGGCGACGACTGGGACCCCGAACAGTCGACGCTGAGCGACGTCGCGAAGGCGGCGATGATCACCAACCTGCTCACCGAGGACAACCTGCCCTCGTATCACCGGGAGATCGCCGCGAACTTCTCGCTCGACGGTGCCTGGGGAACCTGGGTGGGACGGTGGACCGCCGAGGAGGCCAAGCACTCGATCGTGATGCGCGACTATCTCGTCGTCACCCGCGGGGTCGACCCCGTCGCGCTCGAGCATGCCCGGATGGCCCACATGACCAACGGCTTCGATCCCGGGATGGATCACGGGATGCTGCACTCGGTGTCGTATGTGACGTTCCAGGAACTCGCCACCCGCGTCTCGCACCGCAACACCGGCAGGGAGTGCGGCGACCCGGTCGCGGACCGGATGCTGGCGCGCGTCGCGGCCGACGAGAACCTGCACATGATGTTCTATCGGAACATCGTCGACGCGGCGATGGACCTCGCGCCCGACCAGACGCTCGCCGCGGTCGTGGCGGTCGTGAAGAACTTCCAGATGCCCGGCGCGATGATGGCCGACTTCCGGCGCAACGCGGTGCTGATCGCCAAGCACGGCGTGTACGACCTGCGCCAGCACCTCGACGACGTGGTGCTGCCGGTGCTGCGCAAGTGGCGGGTCTTCGACCGCACCGACTTCACGCCCCGCGGCGAGGCCTTGCGCGACGACCTCGCCGCGTTCGTGGACGTCCTCGAGGCCAAGGCGCGGAGGTTCGAGGAATCGCGCGATCGGGCGCTGGCGCGGGAGGCGCAGCGCGAGCGGATGCGGGCCTGATCGCCGCGGCCGAGCGGATGGTCGGGCGCGGGGCAGGTCGTGCCCTACCCTGGTCCGGTGAGTGAAGCCGGAACCGACGTCGGGACGCCCGCGTCCGAGTCGTCCGTCCAGGACGAGCGGCTGCGCCTGTTCTCCTTCACCACCGCGCGCAATCGGGCCGAATACCTGGCCGTGCTGCGGGCCTTCGACCACGCGCGTGCCAACTACGCGGTGCTGCTGCACGCCGGCGAGGTCGCCGAGATCCTGGACCGGGTGCACGGCGCGGCGCCCGCACACCTGTCGACCGCGGACATCGCCGCGCTCCTCGAGCAGTTGCACGGGTGGGGTGTGCTCGAACGCAGCTATGACGGCGCCCGCGCGGCCACGCTGGCCGAGTATCGCAACCGGCACTTCGTCTACCAGTTCAGCCAGGGCGGCTACCAGGTGTACCGCGCGGTCGAGGACGTGCTGGGCGGCGGCGCCGGCGATGCCTCGCTGTCGCGGCTGGTGCTGCCCGAACTCCTCGCCGACCTGGAGGCGCTGGCGGCCGCCAACCTCGCCGGCGACGCCGAGCAGGTGTACCGACGCCTGACCCGGCTGGACTCGGCGCTGTCGGAGATGGCGACCCGCGCCGCGCACTTCTACCTGATGCTCGGCGACCTCGTCCGTACGACCGACATCACCCCCGAGACCTTCCTCGTCCACAAGGACGCGCTTCTCGCGCACATGCGCGAGTTCAGCTCCGACCTGGCCCGGTTCGCGCCGCGGCTGGCCGAGGCGATCGACGCGGTCGAGCGGACCGGCCTCGAGCGGCTGCTCGAATCGGCCTCCGGCGCCGACGAGCGCCTGTTCCGCACCCGCGCCGAACGGGTCGAGGACTGGCGGGCACGGTGGTCCGGTCTGGTGCACTGGTTCGCCGCGGACGGCGAAACACCCAGCGAGACCGAGCGTTTGCGCGAGGGCACGATGACCGCGATCTCGGCGGTGCTCACGCTGCTGCGCCGGGTCACCGAGGCCAAGCGCGGCGGGGTCAGCCGGGAGAGCCAGCTGCGCCACCTCGCCGGCTGGTTCGCCAACAGCCCCACCGAGGAGTCGGCGCACGCGCTGTTCGAGACGGTGTTCGGGCTCGGCCGACCGCGCCACCTGAGCACCGTGCACCCCGACGCCGACATCATCCCGGCGACCCGATCCTGGTGGGAGGCAGCGCCGGTCGCGATCTCTCGCACTCTCGCGGAGACCGGCCGGGCGCCGTCCGCCGGGGTCCCCGCGCGGGTGGCGCGCAACGACGGCGGACAGCGCCGCATGCGCGATGCGCAGCTGGCCGCGCAACGGGCCCGCAAGCAGGCGGCGCAGTCGCTCGCGGCGGGCGGTGTCGACGACCGTGTCCTCGACGAACAGGAGACCGAGGTGCTGCTGAGCCTGCTCAATGCGGCACTGACCGCGCGGGTCCCGGTGTCGGCGCAGGTGGGGTCCGCCGAGTCCACCGGCTCCGACAGCGGTGTGCGGTTGACGCTGCGACCGCACACCGAGTCGACGACCGTCCGCACGGCGCGTGGGCTGCTGCACCTGGACCGGCTGGCGGTGAGCGTGCAGTGAGTCTGCGCGAGGTGCCCGCCCTCGAGCGGGAGTCGTACCAGCGTGCGGTCCGCGTGCTGCTGGCCAATCATCTTGTGACCGAGAACTTTCCGGACCGGCTGGCATTGCCCCTGGTACGTCGCTGGGCGACGGAGCTGCGCGAGGACCTGCTGGAGCTGTGCGGCTACCGCGTCGAGGTGACCGAGACGACGGCCCGGCTGTACCCGGTGATCGACCGGTTGGACCCGACCCGGCCCGCGCGTGCGGTCTCCGAGCGGGTGTTCGACCGCCGTCGCTACGCCTATCTCGCCCTCGCGCTGGCTGCGCTGGGCCGCGGCAGCACCCAGATCACGTTGAGCGAGTTGGCCGATCAGGTGTCGGCGGACGCGTCGCGGATCGACGGCCTGCAACTGTCCACCGCCCGGGCGGCGGACCGCGATGCGTTCGTCGACGCGGTCGGCTGGCTGGCGATACGCGGGGCGATCTCGTTGGCCGACGGCGACGCGGGCGGGTGGGCCACCGACCCGGGTGACGGCGAGGCGCTGTACGACATCGACCGCGCGGTCGTCGCGGCGCTGTTCCGGCCGGGCCGGGTGCTGCAGCACATCACCGGGGTGCGGGCCCTGCTGTCCGGTGAGCAGGGGCCGGGCAATGCGGAGACCGGGAAGTCGGAGTCGGCGAAGGACGGGCGGCGCCGGGTGCGGCGGCTGCTGGTGCAGAACCCGGTCGTCTACTACGACGAACTCGACGAGCAGGCCGCGGCGATCCTGCACGCCGGCGACGTGGTCGACGAGGTGGTGGCGCTGACCGGGATGCCTGCGGAACGCCGCGCCGAAGGTGTTGCGCTGATAGATCATTCGGGCCGCATGTCGGACCAGCGGTTCCCCAGCACGGGCACGGTCGCGCAGGTGGCGCTGCTGCTGGCAGGGGAACTGGCCGACCGGGTGCTCGATCCCGACGCGACCGAACCTCCGCGGCTGCCGCTGCCCGAACCGGTCTCCGCCGTGCTCGCCGCACAGCTCGACGCGGCGATCCCGCGCGCCGGTCTGGTCGATGAGTTCGCCGTCCCGGGCGCAGCTGCTGCCACTGCGGATGGGCCCCGGGACCGCATGATCGCCGCGCCGCTGGTCGAGTCGTCGTGGATCGACGAGGTGATGCGCGGGATGCTCGAACGGTTCGGGCACACCTTCGCGGCCCAGTGGCGCGCCGATCCCGGCGGGCTGGCACGCGCGTCGCTGGCCGTGCTCGAGCGCCTCGGGATGGTCCGGGTCGTCGACGAGGGCGTGCTGGTGCTGCCGGTGCTGGCCCGGTACCGCGACGTGGTCGTGCAGGTGCGCTCCCACTCCTGGCAGTCGAGACTGTTCGATGCGTGAATCACGATGAATGCGAGAGGAATCGGCAGATGGTGACGCAGCCGGCCACTGATGCGAAGCGTTTCAAGCCGACCCGGGCCGGAATCGTGAACCTGTGGGACTACCGCGACGAGGAGTTCTCGTTCGCGGACGGCCGCCTGGTGCTGCGCGGGCCCAACGGGTCCGGCAAGACCAAGGGGCTCGAGGTGCTGTTCCCGTTCGTGCTCGACGGCCGCATCGAACCGCGGCGGCTGAACCCGTTCGCAGGCGAAGAACGCACCATGAAGTCGAACCTGCTCTACCGCGGGCAGGACTCCGAGCACGCCTACGTGTGGATGGAGTTCTGCCGGGCCACCCGGGACGACCCGGAGGCGGTGACCGTCGGCATCGGCATGCGGGCGGCCAAGCACACCGACCGCGTCGCCCGATGGTACTTCGTCGCCGAAGGGCGTGTGGGCGTGGACTTCTCGCTGCTCGCGCCCGACGACCGGCCGATGACCAAGAAACAGCTGGCGGAGCAGATCGGTGCCGACGCCATCGTCGAGCGCCCGGCCGACTACCGGGCGGCGATCGACGCGCGGCTGTTCGGGCTGGGGGCCGAGCGCTACGAACAGCTGATCAACCTGATCCTCACGCTGCGCCGGCCCCAGCTGGCGAAGAACCTCGACCCCAAGGGGTTGTCGCGGGCGCTGACCGACGGCCTGCGCCCCCTCGACGACGACCTGCTGGTCGAGGCCGCCCGCTCGTTCAGTGACATGGAGCAGGTCAGCCGCACCCTCGAACGTGTCGGCCGCGCCGACCGCGCCACCCAGGCCTTCCTCGCCGACTACGTGCGCTACGTGCAGGTGCTCGCCCGGGACGCCGCCGACGGGCTCGGTCGACGGCTCGATCAGGTGCGCACCTCGGCGAGCGCGGTCGAGCAGTCGACGGCGACGCAGGTGGCCGCCTACGCGGAGCGGTCACGCGCCGAGACGGAGGCCGAGGAGGCCGAGCGCCGGCTCGAGAAGTGGCGCACCGAGTTGGAGGTGCTCAAGGGCAGCGCCGCCTACGAGGGCAAGCAGCAACTCGACAAGCTGAGCGAACTGGTCGGCAAGCTGGCGCAGGCCGCGGCCGGTGCGACGAAGCAGGCCGGCGCCGCCCGCGAGGGATTCGAGCGCCGGGTCGACGAGGCCGAACGAGCGGAAGCGGCGGCCGAGTCCGCGACCGCGGCGATCGCCGCGCAGGCCCACGCGCTGGCGGATGCGGCGCGCGACGCGGGCATCGACTGGGGGACCGGCCCGGGCGATGCAGCCGGGGCGGTGTCCGACGAGCAACTATCCGACGAGCACCTGCTGCTGCGGGTCCGCGGCGCCGTCGAGCAGCGGCTCGGCGACGTGCGGACGGTGCGCGAGGCGTTGACCGCCGTCGACACGTCCGCTGCGGACCGCGCGCGCACCGAACGGTCGGTGGAGCGCGCGCAGGAGCGGCTCGAATCCGCGAAGCAGGAGATCACGCTCGCGGAGGAGCAGGTGGCGGCGGCGCGTACCGCGGCCCACGATCAGCTGAGCGCGTGGTGGCAGCGGCACGAGGCGGTGGTCGACGGGTGTGCGGACGGCGTCGATCTGCCCGGTCTGCTGCAGGACGGGCTGGCGCAGATCGGTGATCCCGACGCGCCCGTGCCGTCGGCGGTGTTCGCGGGCGAGGTCGCCGCGGGCCTGCACGCCGCCCGAGCCCGCCTCGCGGTGCTGTCCGGCCGACGCGACGAACTGCGCGCGCAGGCAGACGCCATGCGTGCGGACCGTGAGCGGATTGCCGCCGAACACGACGATGCGCCAACGACATTCGCGATGCGGTCGGACGACCGCGCCGGTCTGCCCGGCGCGCCGCTGTGGCAGCTGGTGCGCTTCGCCGAGGGTGTCGACGACGTGTGGGCGGCGGGGATCGAGGCGGCGCTGGAGGGCGCGAACCTGCTCGACGGATGGATCACCATGCCGGAGGTGGCCGCGGTCACGACCGGATCGCACCAGTTCCTGCTGCCGCTGGCCCCGGCCGACCGGCCGGACGGCCCGACGCTGGCCGGGGTGCTGGTGGCCGAGGAAGACGCCGGTGTGGACCCCGAGTACGTGGGCGCGGTGCTCGCGTCGATCGCATTGTGCGAGAGCGGCGCCGACCCGTCCGGTTCGGCGCTGCCCGCCATCGGCGTGGACGGACGTTACCGGCAGGGCGTCCAGACCGGAACCCACCACAAGCCCCACGCCGAGTATATCGGCGTCACCGCGCGTGCGCGGCGGCGACGTCTGCGGCTGGCCGAGCTCGGCGACTCGATCGGCGAGGTCGGGCGGCAGATCGAGAACCTGGACGGGCAGATCCACCAAGAGCAGGAGGAGGTTTCGGCTGTCGAGGCGGCCGGACAGGCACTGCCGAAGGTGGGGCCGATAGTGCTGGCGCTGCGGCGGCTTGCCGAGACCGCCGGCGCGCTGCACAGCCGCGTCGACGCCGACCAACAGGCCCGCGAGGAACACGACCGCGCCCTTGCCGACCACGGTGCGCGGCGCAAGCAGGCGCAGTCGCTGGCGGTGGCGCGCCGCACGCCCGAGACCGGTTCCGGCCTCGAGTCGCTCGCCGCGGCCGTCGACCACTTCCGGACCGTCGGTGAGCAGACCGTGCGCACCCGCCGGGACCGGGTTGCCGCGCTCGAGCGTGCTGTCGAGGCGCGCGGTCGGGTGGACGAGGCGCGCACGAACGCAGAGGAATTCGCAGTCGAGGCTGCGCAGGCCGAGTCCGAGCACCAGGTGCAGGCGGACGGACTGGCGCGGCTGCGGGAGGCCCTCGGCGCCGACGCGGACCAGATCGACGCCGACATCGCCGCCACCCGCGACCGCATCGAGGCCGGCAAGCGCGCGGTGCGCGAGGCGAACGCCGCCAAGGAACGGGCCGTCGAACTGGTCGGCAAGGCCGGCGGCGAGTGCGCCGGCGCGCAGGAGTCGTTGCGCACCGCGGTGGTCGAGGCCCAGGCCGACGCCCGCGAGCTGGCCCCGTTCGCGCGCCGGGATCTGCTGGAGATCCTCGGCGTCGCCGACGAGCACCGCTGGCCGACCGGGGTGTCCGTGTGGACGGAGCCGGACGTGCTGGTGAGCCGCCACCACTCGGCGCAGGCCGATCCGTCGGGCGCCGACGCCGAACCGCTGCAGTCGTTCGAGGTGCTTCCGCCGGCGGTGCTGGCCCTGCACCGGGCCGTGGAGCGGGCCACCGAGTCCGTCAAGGTCACGGACTCGGCGCGAAAGGCCATCCGCAGCAAGCTGTCCGGTGCTCTTGGCGACCTGGAGGTGCAGCTGTCCGCCGCCGGACAGGACTACCGGCTCGAGTGGGACTCGCCGGACGGGGTGATGGTCGTCCGGGTCGAGGACGAGCACGGGTTCTCCCCGATCGGCGAGTTCGCCCGGCGGATCGCCGACGCGCGTGGCGATCAGGAACTGCTGCTGACCGATTCGGAACGGTGCATTCTCGAGGACGCGCTGCTGTCGGGGCTCGCCCAGCAGATCCACGAGCGGACCGCCGCGGCGCGCAAGCTCATCGCGCAGATGGGCGCCGAGATGCGCCTGCGGCACATGTCCTCCGGTGCGACGATCGGCGTGCACTGGGTGCTCGCCGACGGGCTCGACGAGCGGCAGCGCACGGTGTGCAAGCTGCTCGACCGCGAGTCGGCGGACCTGACCGCCGAGGACCTGTCGACCGTGCGCGCACATTTCGCCGCCCGGATCCGCGATGAGCGCGCGGCGCACCCGGAGCGGTCGTACCCGGAGATCCTCGCGGACGTGCTCGACTACCGGTGGTGGCGGGTGTTCTCGTTCAGCCTGATCGGGCCGGACGGCACCGAGGACCGGCTCACCCAGGCCCGGCACAGTGCGCTGTCCGGCGGGGAGCAGTCTGTCTCGCTGCACCTTCCGCTGTTCGCGGCGGCGCACGTGATGCTGTCGTCGGCGGATTCGCACTCGCCGCGGCTGCTGGCGCTGGACGAGGCCTTCGCCGGCGTCGACGACATCGGCCGGGGCGAATTGCTGGGCCTGAGCGTGCAGTTCGATCTGGACCTGTTCATGACCGGGTACGACCTGTGGATCACCTACGACGACGTTCCGGGATGTGCGCACTACGACCTGGCGCACTCGAGTGTCGAGCACACGGTCAGTGCGGCGCTGCTGGTGTGGGACGGCGCGGGCCTGCTCGCCGAACACGACCGCGGCGACCTGCGCAAGGCGCTCGGCTCGCCGAACCGGCGCCGGGTGCCCACGCCGGTCTCGACCGGGTTCTCGTTGCTGTCGGTGCCGATCGGGTAGTCCGTGCCGATCGGGCGGCGCGCGCGGCTACCGGACGGCGGACAGCCGCGGGGGCACCGTGGTCCGGATGAACCGCGCGATCTCCTCGATCGCGCGGCGCCCCTCGGGCACCAGGTCGAACGCGGCCTGGAAGACATGCACCTGCCGGTCCCAGACCTGCAGTTCGGTCGGCACCCCGGCCTCCGCGAGACGCTCGGCGATCAACTCGGCGTCGGTCAGCAACATCTCGTGTGATCCCGCCTGCACCAGTGTCGGCGGCATGCCGCGCAGGTCGCTGTCGACCGGGCAGGCCCGTGGCGCCTGACCGCGGGTGCGCTCGGCATCGGCGTCGAGCCGGTCGGACAGGGCGGTCAGCGCGGGGACCGCGTGCCGGGGGAACAGCGCGCAGCGGCGGGCATTGCGGTGCTCGAGCTTGTGCCGGGGATCGAGCTCGGTCAGCGGCGACAGGGCGACCACCGCGGCCGGTCGCGGCAGGCCCGCGGCACGAATCGCCAACGGCACCATGAACGACAGGTATCCGCCCGCGGAGTCGCCCGCCACGATGATCTGGCTCGGCCGGTAGCCGCGCCGCAGCAGCCAGCGGTACCCGTCCATCCCGTCGGTGATCGCGTCACTGATGGTGTGCTGCGGGAACATTCGGTAGTCGACCATCAGCGCCGGCGCCTTCGCCGAGGCAGAGATCTGCGAGACCAGGCGGCGGTGGGTGTGCAGTCCGCAGCACAGGAACGCTCCGCCGTGCAGATACAGGATGACCCGCTCGTCGCCGGCGCCCGGGCCGCGCACCCAGTCGGCCGCGCAGTGATCGAGCCGCACGTGGGTGACGCGGGTGCCGTCGATCGCCGGCAACAGCCGCCCGGCGTGGTCGACGATCCCGGTGGGCCAACGCAATCCGGTGCTGCGCGACCACGCTTCGAGTACGGGACGGATGGTGACCCGCAGCGTCCGGTCGAGTGCCCGGGACTGCACACTGGCGCCGCGCAGTTGCTGTCGCCGGACCGTGGTGGGCGCGGCGAAGGGTGCCGAGGCGTTGCCGCCTTCGACGAGCCGCAGCGGCCGGGTGCTGGTCACGACTCCTCCTTGCGGATACGGGAGTACGAGCGTGCCATGTTCATCGGGCCGGTCTGCCACACTGTTACCGAATCGTAGGGATCTGGGGAAGGATTCAGGCGTGGCGCTGATGCCGGTGACGGACTCGATCTTCTTGCTGGCGGAGTCGCGTGAGCATCCGATGCACGTGGGCGGGCTGGAGCTCTTCGCGCCGCCGCCCGGTGCCGGACCGGATTTCGCCCGTGAGGTCTACGACCGGCTGATGACACAGACCGGGGTCAACCCGCTGTTCCGCAAACGCCCCGGCCGGCCGGTGAGCAGCCTCGGGAACCTCACCTGGGCGCAGGACACCGAACTCGACCTCGAATACCACGTACGACGGTCCGCGCTGCCCGCCCCGGGACGGATCCGCGAACTGCTCGAGATGGTGTCCCGGCTGCACGGTTCGCTGCTCGACCGGCACCGGCCACTGTGGGAGATGCACGTCATCGAGGGGCTCGAGGACGGGCGCGTCGCGGTCTACACCAAGATCCACCACGCGATGCTCGACGGGGTGTCGGCGCTGCGGACGTTGCAGCGGTCGCTGAGCACCGATCCCGCGGCCCGGGACTGCCCGGCGCCGTGGGGGCTGGACCGTCGGGTGCGCCGCGACCCCGGGCCGAGCCTGCTCGGGCTCAACCCGCTGCCGCTGCTCGGTGCGGGCGCCCGGCTGCTCGGCGAGGTGGCGGGCCTGGCGCCGGCGACGCTGCGGGTTGCGGGCAGCGCCCTGCGCGAGGACGGGCTGGTGCTGCCGATGTCCGCGCCGCGCACCATGTTCAACGTCTCGATCGGCGGCGCTCGTCGGTTCGCGGCGCAGTCGTGGTCCTACGACCGACTCAAGGCCGTGCGGGCGGCCACCGGGGCGACGCTCAACGACGTCGTGCTGGCGATGTGCTCGGGCGCGCTGCGCCGCTATTTGCTCGAACGCGGCGCGCTGCCGGACGCGCCGCTGATCGCGATGGTGCCGGTGTCGATGCGGGCGTTGACCGAGCGAGAGGAGATCGGCGGCAACGCGGTCAGCAGCGTGCTGTGCAACCTCGGCACGCACCTGGTCGATCCGCTGGCCCGGCTGGCGGTCATCCGCAACTCGATGAGCCAGGCCAAGGCGGTCATCTCCGAGATGACCCCGCTGCAGTCGCTGGTGATCGCGGCGCTGACCGTCGCACCGCTCGGGCTCTCGCCGCTGCCGGGGTTTGTCGACCACACCCGTCCGCCGTTCAACGTCGTCATCTCCAACGTGCCCGGGCCGCGCGAGACGATGTACTGGAACGGCGCCCGGCTCGACGGCATCTATCCGATGTCGATCGCGATGGACGGGCAGGCACTGAACATCACGCTGGCCAGCAACGGGGACTCGCTCGATTTCGGGGTGGTGGGCTGCCGGACCCGGGTGCCGCACCTGCAGCGGATCCTGCTGCACCTGGAGAACACGTTGGCCGAGCTGGAAAAGGCGGTCGGCGCAGGTGCGTGACCTGGCGTAACGCCGATCACATTTGCCTGACCTCACGGCGCGATGCGGTGTTCGCGCTGTCATGCTGGTCCCTCACGTCCAGCAGAGTTGAGGTTCGTCATGAAGTTCCGCAAGTCCAGCATGCTGGCGACGACCGCCGCCGTCGGGGCTGCGGCCGCGCTCATGCTCTCCACGGCCGCCGTAGCCGCACCGCTGTGGCCCGGTGGCCCCGACGTCCCGGGAGCGCCCGCCGTCCAGCTGCCGGCCGTGCCCGGCATCCCCGGCCTGAAGCCGGCGCCGCCGGCGAAGCCGAACTTCTCGGCGCCGCGCGTCACCCCCTCCGAGGGTGCGGTCGTCGGCGTCGCCCAGCCGGTCATCATCAACTTCAACGAGCCGGTCACCGACCACGCGACCGCCGAGAAGTTCATCAAGATCACCACTGCCCCGAAGATCGACGGCGCGTTCCACTGGTTCAGCGACAGGCAGGTGCGCTGGCGCCCGCAGAACCTGTGGCCGGCGAACACCAAGATCACCGTCGACGCGGGTGACACCCACAACACGTTCAGCACCGGCGACGCCGTGGTCACGACCGCCGACGACGCCACCCACATGATGACGATCACCCGCAACGGGCAGGTCATCAAGACCATGCCGACCTCGATGGGCAAGCCCGGCCACGAGACGCCCAACGGCATCTACACGCTGGCCGACCGCTACGCCGACATGACCATGGACTCGTCTACGTACGGCGTCCCGGTGGACTCGCCGCAGGGCTACCGCATCGACGTCAAGTACGCGACCCGGATGTCGAACGACGGCATCTTCGTGCACGGCGCCCCGTGGTCGGTGTGGGCGCAGGGCAACACCGACACCAGCCACGGCTGCCTGAACGTGAGCATCCCGAACGCACAGTGGTTCTACGAGAACACCCGCACCGGCGACCCGGTGATCGTCAAGAACAGCACCGGCGAGCGCCACGGCCTCGACGGGCTGACCGACTTCAGCATGCCCTGGAACCAGTGGGCAGACTGATCGGCTGAACCCGACCGACGCGAAAGGGGCGCCCTCCGCAGTGGAGGGCGCCCCTTTCGCGTCTGGTGTGCGGTGGATCAGCCGGCGGTGCGTGCGGCGGCGGGACGACGGCGACGCCGCGCACCGCCGTTCGCCTGCTGCTGACCGCCCTGGCCGGCGTGGTCGCGCTGGCCGCCCTGGGAACGCTGACCGCCCTGCGTGCGCTGGCCGGACTGAGAACGCTGGCCGCCCTGACCGCCTTGGCCACGGTGGCTGCTCTGGCCGCCCTGGCCGCCGCGCGAGCCGTTGCCCTGCTGGCCGCCCTGGCCGCCGCCGCGGGTGCCGGTGCGCCGGCGGGGCCGGGAGGTCCCATGCGCGGCGCCCGACGGCTGCGCCGGGGCCTGCTTGGGTGCCGGGGCGACGTACGGGGCGACCTCGCCGACCAGCGCCGTCACCGGCGCGGAGTCCGCGGTCACCTGCTGCGGGGTGGCCTTGATGCCGGCCTTGCGTAGCAGCACGGCCAGGTCCCTGCGCTGGTCCGGGAGCACCAGCGTCACCACATCGCCGGTGCTGCCGGCGCGGGCCGTGCGGCCGGAGCGGTGCAGGTAGGCCTTGTGCTCGGCCGGCGGGTCGACGTGCACGACCAGTTCGACCTCGTCGACGTGCACGCCGCGCGCCGCGATGTCGGTGGCCACCAGCACCCGGGCGGAGCCCTCGGTGAACGCGGCCAGGTTGCGGTCGCGGGCGTTCTGCGACAGGTTGCCGTGCAGGTCGACGGCGGGGATGCCGGCATCGGTCAGCTGCTTGGCGAGCTTGCGGGCCTGATGCTTGGTGCGCATGAACAGGATCCGGCGGCCGGTGCCCGAGGCGAGCTTGTGCACCAGCGCCTTCTTGGCGTCGGCACCGGTCACGTCGAAGATGTGGTGGGTCATCGCCGCGACCGGCGAGTTCGCCTCGTCGACCGAGTGCAGCACCGGGTTGTGCAGGAACCGCTTGACCAGCTTGTCGACGCCGTTGTCGAGCGTGGCGGAGAACAGCAGCCGCTGACCGTCCGCGGGCGTGGCGGCCAGGATGCGGGTCACGCCGGGCAGGAATCCGAGGTCGGCCATGTGGTCGGCCTCGTCGAGCACGGTGATCTCCACCGCGTCCAGGTGCAGCAGGCGCTGCTTCATCAGGTCCTCGAGCCGGCCGGGGCAACCGACGACGATGTCGATACCCGACTTGAGCGCCGACACCTGGCGGTTCTGCGCGACGCCGCCGAAGATCGTGGTGACCTTCAGCCCGTGGGCGGCCGCCAGCGGCTCCAGGGTCGCGGTGATCTGGGTGGCCAGCTCGCGGGTGGGGGCGAGGACCAGGCCGCGCGGGCGCGACGGCTTACGGGTGTGGCCGGATCCGGCGAGCCTGGCGGCCAAGGGAATCGAGAACGCCAGGGTCTTGCCGCTGCCGGTCTTGCCGCGGCCGAGGACGTCGCGTCCCGCGAGCGTGTCGGGCAGGGTGTCGGCCTGGATCGGGAAGGCGCTGGTGATGCCGCGCGCGTCGAGGGCGTCGACGATCGGCGCGGGGACGCCGAGATCGGCGAAGGTGGTGGTCGCACTGGGTGCGGTGGCGCTCATGAACTGGTGCCTTTCGGGCATCGGTTGCACCGCAGCGGTTCCACGCGTGCGGCACAAGGTGGCGATATTGCCGGTGGGCAAGATCGATCGCCGCGAGAAGAGCTTGTGCTCGGCACGGTCGCCGGCCATCGGGAACCGGGCACGGCGGCCCGGTGACGATGAGGCGGGGAGCATTCCACGACGTATTGGCGTCAGCGATGAGCCGCGACACCAAGGCGATCACAAGAATACCGTACGGTCGTCTTGAAGTGGGCCTACCGAGGCTGTGACGGCCGCGACACCTGTCGGCGTCGGCGGATAGATTCGGGTCATGACGACGCCTGGTGAGTTGGCCCTGCTGCGCATGGTCGCGCAGAAGATTGCCGGACCGGGGGCCGCGACGGCGACCGAGGCCGTGCGGTGGCTGACGGCGATGCAGGCACAGGACTATCCGGGGGCGCTGACCTCGGTCGCGCTGCGCACCGCCGGTCCGGGGCGGGAGTCGGTGCTCGCCGCGCTCGATTCCGGTGAGGTCGTGCGGTCGTGGCCGATGCGCGGCACCCTGCACTTCGTGCTCGCCGAGGACCTGCCATGGATGCTGGCCCTGACCGGTCCGCGCACCCTGTCCGGCGCGGCCGCGCGGCACCGCGGGCTGGGCATCGACGAGGCCGCGGTGAACCATGCGCGTGACGTCGCAGTCGGCGCGCTCGCAGGCGGCGGACGGCTCGACCAGCGCGACCTGATGGACGTGTGGGAACGGGCAGGCATCGCCACGGCGGACCAGCGCGGACGCCATCTGATCTGGACGCTCTCGCTGACCGGAGCGGTCTGTCTCGGGCCGGTCCGTGACGGCCGGCAGCAGGTGGTATTGCTCGACGAATGGGTGCCGGCTCCACGTGTCCTGTCCGAGGAAGAGGCGCTCGGCGAGTGGGTGCTGCGTTACTTCCGCAGTCACGGTCCGGCCACCCTCAAGGATTTCGGTTGGTGGACGAAACTCACTGTGCGGCAGGCCAAGGCAGGCCTCGCTCAGGTGATCGACCAGTTGGCGCGGATCGAGGTCGACGGGGTCGAGTACTACATGGACCCGCGCACGCCCGAACTGCTCGGCGAGCACCGGAACGACGCGCGTGCGGTGCACCTGCTGCCGGGATTCGACGAGTTCATCCTCGGCTACCGGGACCGGTCCGCGGCCGTCGATCCGCGGTTCTCCGAGTTGCTGTGTCCCGGTGGCAACGGCATGTTCTTCCCGACGGTGGTCGACGGCGGCCAAGTGGTCGGCACCTGGAAGCGCAACGGCCGCAAGTCCGGAGAGCCGGTGCACGCCAGCGCATTCACGCGCTTCTCCGCGCGGGTCGAGAAGGCGATTCCGCGGGTGTATGCGGGGCTGGGGTAGGAGGAGGTCCCTGCTTCACAGTTGGTGGTGGCAGGCGGAGGTTCTGTGCGGCCAGGCGTAGGTCGGCGTCAATGTTTCCTTGTGCGTAGCGGCGGAGTTGCTCTCCGGTGAGGCTGGTTCCGGCGGCGAGCGTGTCCCAGTCGGGGGTTGGATCGACAGGTGCGGACATGGGATTTCCTTTGTCGTAGAGGTGCCCCGGAGGAGTACCCGTCCGCACTGCGCACGAACCTGATGCGGCGCACCGGCCGCGACCCGGGGCGCGGCCGTTCTCTGTCCGGGGCTCATGTGTAGCCGTTTTCGAACAGGCTGTCGGGCGGCCGGATGTGGTCGGCTTCGAGTTCGGTCAGGGTGGCGGCAAAGACCAGGGCGTCTCATCGACAGGCACGCCGCCCCAGTGTGACCCTTCGCCGCGCCGCGGGCGGCGCAATCACACAGAACTGAAGCGCACCGGCAGGAGTGATGGCCGCGCAGTTGCTCCGGCTCCTTGCGGGCTTGCCGACGGTCAAAACTACTGAGCGAAAGGAAGTTCCGCTTTCTCGGGCGAGGGCAAGTCGCGCGTGGACTACCCGGTATGTGGTTGGCGCCAAACGTGATGGGGCTCTGACCAGGACTGGACGGTCGTATAGTGGCAGGGGTCACGTATGTGGTGCTAGACATGGCAGTCGTCACGGTTTTGTGACGTTTCACGGCTCGATCCGCGCCGCTGGGTCAAAGTGCGCGCATCGATGTCAATCGGTCCCCCGGCCCCCGGGACTGTTGCTGGTGTGTATCCGAAGAGGATCGGAGATTACTCAGTGCTGTTCCCGATGTCGCCACGCGACTCGATGTTTCTGCTGGCCGAGGCGGCCCACCGCCCGATGCATGTCGGGGGGTTGGCCGTGTTCGATCCCCCCGGTGACGCCGATCCGGACGAGGCGATGGCGCTGTTCGCGGCCGCGGTCGAGCGCGACCGGGTGGCTCCGGTCTTCGGCAAGCGGGCCCGCCGGTCGGTGACCACGCTCGGCCAGTGGGGCTGGGACCACGGCGTCCAGGCGGACCTGGACTATCACGTGCACCGCAGCGCGGTGCCGTCCCCGGGTGGCACCGACGAACTGATGGGGCTGGTGTCGTGGCTGCACTCGAGCCCGCTCGACCTGGGCCGACCACCCTGGGAACTGCACCTGATCGAAGGGCTCGCGGGTGGTCGGTGGGCGGTGTATTTCAAGATCCATCACGCCCTCGCCGACGGGGTCGGCGCGATGGGGTTGTTGCGGGGCGCTTTGTCGACCGATCCGGACCTGCGCGGCATGCCGGCGCCGTGGGAACCTGCGCTCGATCAGCGCCCGGACACATCGGCCGAAATGGTCGCCGGCAGGTCCGGCCAGGGGGCGGACCTGCCGGGCCTGCCCGGCGCCGTGTTCGGCGCCGTTCGGGACGCCGGCATCGAGGCGGCGGGGATGGTGGCGGCCGTGGCCGGGACGGTGGACCGGGCGTTGCACGGTCGAGGCGGCACGTTGTCGTTCTCTTCGCCGGCGAGTGTGTTCAATGTGCCGGTCCGTTCCGGTCGTGGGTTCGCGGCCCGGTCCTGGCCGGTCGAGCGGCTCCGTTTGGTTGCCAAGCACGCCGACGCGACGATCAACGACGTGGTGATGGCGATGTGTTCGGGCGCGCTGCGCCGCTACCTCGACGCGCTCGGCGCCCTGCCGGAGCGGTCACTGGTGGCGATGGTGCCAGTCTGTCTGCGCTCCGACCGCACAGATCCCGATACCGGCAACAAGATCGGATCGTTGGTGTGCGAGTTGGCCACCCACGTCGACGACGCGGCGCAGCGCCTCGCATCGGTGCGCACACGGATGCGCGAGGGCAAGGCGGCGTTGTCCGCGCGCAGCGGACCGCAGGTCCTTGCGATGAGCGCCCTCGGCGCGGCGCCGCTCGCGCTCGGTATGCTTGCCGGCGGCACCCGTAAGCTGCTCCGGGCGCCGAACGTGATGATCTCCAACGTGCCCGGACCGAGCGAACCGCTGTATTGGAACGGCTATCGTCTCGAGACGCTGTATCCGTTGTCGATCCCGGTCGACGGACAGGCCCTGAACATCACCTGCACCAGCACCGGCGATCAGATCACGTTCGGGCTCACCGGTTGCCGCAGTGCGGTACCGAACATCCACACGCTTCCGGGCCATCTCGACGAGGAACTCGGCACCCTCGAACTGGCTGTCGGGCTATGACCACGGACTCGACGACCACGCCCTTGACCCCTCTCAGTCGCCGCCGCAGAACGGCCCGCGACCGGACGCCAAAAGCGTTGCCCCCGGTTCCGGTCGTCGCGGTCGGCGCCGCCGCCGTCGTGTTCACCACGGCGGCGGCGGTCACCGGATCGGTCGCTCTGGGCGGGCTGCTCGCCGTGACCGTACTCGCCTGCGTCGGTGCGGCCGCACTCATGATCTGACCCGGCGCCAGCGCTGCGGTGGCGCCGACTCGGACTGCGGGCGCCTTGCGGTGTTTGCAGCCAACGGCTTCAACAACTTTCAGATGGGATTGCGCCTACGTGAGCACCACGATCCACACCGTTCGCCCCGCATCGGGCGGTTCGATGAGCACAGCCGAGATCAAGACCCACCTCGCGGCCATGTTCGCCGACCGGCCCACACCACCACCCGCGGAGCGCCCACGGCAGTAAACGCCTGGAACAGGGATTCGCGCCGGCCACCTCAAACGCTGCCGGCTCACCGTCACCTTCGGGGCATGGCAGCCACATCGTCCCGACGCGGATGGGCGGTGTTGCGCTGCTCAATGCCGAGGACGTCAGGGGCGAAACACGCCCTCGACAATTGCGCCCGCGATCTCCTGAATACTGCGACTGCGGCTGCGAGCGTGCCCGCGCATCAGTGTGAACGCCTCATCGATGCTTGTGTGTCTTTCGGCCGCGATGATGCCCTTGGCCTGCTCGATGACGATCCGTGAATCCAATGCGTGTCGCAGCTGTGTGGAAAGCCGTTGTTGCTGTTCGAGTTTCGAGGCGGTGATCAGGTAGAAGGCCGCGATGTTGGCGAACACCTTCGCGGCCCCCAGCTCGTCACCGGACCACGTTCGCGGCTCGGCTGCATAGAGGCAGAGCGCACCGACCGTTTCGTCATCCAGATTCATCGAAACGCTTGCGGCTCCGGCGATCCCGATCGTCTCGGCGCGTGCGGCATAGGACGGCCACCGCACGTGCTGTTCACGGACGTCAGCGCAGCAGACGGTCTCGCCGCTCGCGGTGGCATCACAACCGGGCCCTTGCTGCCATTGCTCCTGGCATTGTTCGAGTTCGGCCGCGGGGCCAGGGGACGTAGCGATGTGGCGAAGACGTCCATCGGCCAGCACACTGACGCCGCTCCCCGCCAGGGACAGCAGACCGGTCACCGACGCAGTCAACTCCTCGAGTACACGGTCGGTTGTGGGAGAGGCGACCAGCACCGTGGTAAACCCGGTCAGAACCTCCGTGAGCGCCCACACATCATCCATCGGACCCCGACCCCTTCCGCCCCAACTGCAGTGACATCGGCTGCGCCGATCCGCGGCTCTCACATAGGAATCGGCGGCACAACCGCGTGAGCGATCTTGCTCGAATCGTCGGCAGTCTACTCCCGGACTGCGGTGTGGCAGACGAATTCCGAGTCCATGCCCAGCAGCCGCAGCAACCGGATCACCTCGGCGGTGGCCACAAGGGTGATCGAGGGATCATCCTCGCCGCACCGTTGGGCGACCGAGTGCAGTGCTTCGAATCCGGAGACGCTGATGAACCCGGCGCCGGTCAGGTCGAGTGTGATCCTTCGATCACCGCAGCCCAGCGCAATGTTGTGCAGGGTCGCGGACAACTCGGAAGCGTTCGCGAGGTCGACTTCGCCGGTCACGTGAAGAATCAACGACGAGCTGGTGCGGGTGCAGGCCAGTTCCAGGTTCTGGCCACATCGATGGGATGTGCGATCACGGGGGTAGAGCCGTTCGGTACGGGCGTCGGGTTCGGGCAGGTGATCGCGGATCGCCGCCGCGGCGATCTCGGCGGACCGACCTTCGTCTTCAACGGCTTGCCGGTCATCGGTGTGGACACCGTGGTGAGTCGGCCGTGGCGCGACCGCCGGACTTTCTGCGCGACCGGGCACCGCGGATCCGCTGCCTTGCTGCGACAGCACCGCCTCGGCTTGGGCGGCGAACTTCGAGAGGACGTTTTCGGCGTTGGCGTCGAACCCGCCGGCCGCGGAGCCGTAGACGTTGAGCACCCCGTGGCCTGCGCTGGGACACGTGAAGGGCAAACACAGGGCGCACCGCACGCCGAGCGTGCTCGCCTGTGCGACGAACTCCGGCCAGCGGGTCTCCCGGCGTAGGTCGGTGATCCGTTCGCAGTGATGCTCGCGGACCGCGGAGCGGCCTGGGCCGTCGGGCGTTGCCGTGTACAGCTGATCGAGTGTCACCACCGGCACGTGATCGGGTTGTTCGTCGCGCGGCCGGTCGGCCAAGTAGGCGCCGCCGACGATGCCCGCGTAATCGGCGCCCGGTACCTCAGCGACCACCCGCGCTGTGATGGCGGCGAGCGCATCAGCTCGGGCAATTGCCTCGCAGTCCCGCCACACTCGGTCGTGGTCGTCCGTGTCGACCCACGGCCCGGCGCGATCATGGGTGCTCATCGGGTTTGCGTGCAGCCCAGATCGGGAAGAGTGGCTGGTGAGCATGTCGCCTACCTCTGTCGGTGAAAGGTATGTGGGCGACTGCCGAGGTCTGGGACAGCCTGGGACGTAAATCAAGGGTAGCGTTCGGCCGTCGGTGTGAGCAGACGAGTTTTTCTCCCGGTGTGAGGTGGGTGAACATGGTCGGCAGGCCCGAGGCCCCGATGTGCTGTCCGTTCGGCACCTATCCCGCCACTCTGTTCCGACAGTGGTGTGCGTGACGAGCCGGGCGGGCGATGACGGGCAGGCGATCGCGGCTGTGTGGGCGGCGGTGGTCGACGGCATCCGGGACAACTCGAGCGGCCTGGCTCCGGTGGCGCGCGTGTGTCGCGCCTGCGTGGAGGTTCTCCCCGTCGACGGCGCGTCGATCTCCGCCGTCACCGGCAAGAATGGTCCGGAAACCCTGTACGCCAGCGACGCGGTCAGTGATCGACTCGCGTCGCTCCAGTTCACCCTGGGAGAGGGCCCCTGTGTCGAGGCATTCACTGCCGGCCGGGCGGTGATCATCTCGGATCTGGCCCGCGCCTCTACCGCCGCGTGGCCCGTGTTCGCCTCCGAGCTCGCAGGACTGGAGGTGGGGGCGGTATTTGCTTTCCCGATACGCTCCGGTGCGATCGACATCGGCACGTTGCAGATGTATCGCAGCCGCGCAGGCGCACTCACCGAGGCAGATCTGGCCCTCGCCCTGCGCGTCGTCGACATCGCGGCAGTCGCGCTGTTGGCCCTGCACCCGGGCCCGGGAAGGCAGGTCGAGGGGGAGTGGCTCGCCGCCCTGCCCCGCGACGGAATCGCCGTGCATCAGGCCACCGGGATGCTGATCCATCAACTCAACATCCCTGCGAAAGAAGCATTGGCGCGACTGCGGGCCCATGCTTTCGCCACCGGGCGCAGCGTCGATGCCGTTGCCCGTGAGGTGCTCGCCGGACGATCGCCTTTGCCTGATCCAGACGGGTGAAACCACGCTGGGGTTCGGCCCGCCGCGCAGCGTTACGGTATTCACGTCAGACCAATCAGTGGAGATGGACCCATGTCAGAAGACACCCGCGAAACGCGAGTGGTCCGGGCGCTCGTGGAGATGGCAGACACGCTCGTCGACGACTACGACGTCGCCGATCTGTTGCACCAACTGGTGCAACATTGCGTCGGACTGCTCGACGTCGCCGCGGCGGGACTGGTGCTCGCCGATCAACGCGGCGGACTGCAGGTGCTGGCCGCCTCGAGTGAACGCACTCGCCTGCTCGAGCTGTTTCAATTGCAAAGCAATCAGGGGCCGTGCCTGGAGTGTTTCCGCAGCGGTGAACCCGTCCTGGTTGCCGATCTGGCGGCGCAGACCGTCCGGTGGCCCTCATTCGCCTCCGAAGCGCACCGTGAGGGCTTCGCCTCCGTACACGCGGTGCCCCTGCGGTTGCGTAAACAGACCATCGGCGCCCTGAATTTGTTCGGCAACCAACCCGGATCGTTGACTGCGGAGGACCTGGTCATTGCGCGGGCGCTGGCCGACACTGCCACGATCGGGATCCTTCAAGAACGTGCAATCGCCCGCAGCGAGATCCTGACCGAACAGTTGCAGACCGCGCTGAACAGCCGAATCACCATCGAACAGGCCAAGGGCGTCCTCGCCAGCGCCGGTAACCTCGACATGGAGCAGGCTTTCGAAGCGCTCCGCGGTCACGCCCGCCGACACAGCAGCCGCCTGAGCGAGATCGCTCACCGCATCGTCACAGGCGACCTCGACCCCGCCGAACTCCTGCACGCCGCCCGGACACACCGGGCAACCTGACGGGCAACGTCGGGCCATCGGCATCGGTGGTGCCGGGGCAAGCGCGTGCGGCGCTCACCCCGGCACAGGGTCACGGCTGCGGCCCGGTCGCGGTCACTGCGCGGTGTACAGATACTTGCCGCAGACAGGCCAGGCGCCGGGGCCTTGTCCGACGAGGATGTTCTCGGCGACGCGGATCTGCTCCGCCTTGGAGGCGTGTTGTGGCATGCCTGTGCCGCCGTACTCGTACCAGGTGCTTGGCAGGAACTGCAGGCCGCCGTAGAAGCCGTTGCCGGTGTTGATCGCCCAGTTGCCGCTGCTCTCGCATCGTGCGACTGCGTCCCAATTGTGGGTGGTCGATGCATGCGCAGGGGTGTTGCCGCCGGCGGCGAGGGGGATCGCGGCCAGGGCGGCGGCCGCGACGGCGAACCCTGCGGCCTTGGCTGCGGTGCGGTGTCGCATACGGGTGGTGAACATGTCGGTTCTCCTTTCCGCGTTCGCGCTGAACTCCTCGCCACGGGGCACGCATTTCTGCGCTTCCGCGTCTGTCGTCATCGCCCCGAATGTGGTTGTCGTTGATCCGGACCCGTCGGGGCGATGTGGCGAACGCGCCGGGCCGGTGGTGCCCCGGAAGGTGGGGCGATGAAGTTGTCAAAACTGAAGGCGGACTGCGGTAGCTCCACTACCGCAGGCAGCGTGTGTCGACACGTCGGCGGTCGACCTGCCGGTGGGAAACGGTCTGCTGTGTTCAGGCGGCCGCCTGCTGTCGCGCGGCGGCGGCCGCGAGCGCGGCGCCCATCGCGACACCGAAGGCGCCGGGGTCGACGACCAGCCAACCGTGATTTCCATCCACGGTGAGCGTCAACGGGTTTCGTAAGGCGTCGCGTAGCGTGCGCAGGCTGGCCTGGGGGATCACGACGTCGCCTCGGCCCCACAGCACGACCACCGGTAGGTCCCGGTCGGCGAGTGCGCGCAGCTCACGGCGCAGGTCGGCGGTGCGCGCCAGATGCGCGGACTGCCAGAGTGCGCACAAGTTCGACACTGCGTTGGCTGCCGCGTCTCTCGCGAGCCCGACGATCGCAGCCGGGTGCGGGCGACTCGAGAAGGCTTCGGCGAGGCCGGCCATTCCCCAGTCCCACAAGGGGCGTTCCGCGATGTCGCCGACGGCGTCGCCGTCGGATGACCAGGTACCTCCGCCGATGCTGTTGACCAGTACCAGGGTGCGAACGCGGTCGGGAAGATCGTGCGCGGCTTGGATCGCGACACCGCCGCCGAACGAGTGCCCTACCAACGTGACCGGCTCGTCGATCCCGGCCGCGTCGAGGAACCGGCCCAGCCAGGACGCGTATCCGGCAAGGCTCCGATGGCCTCGAGGGAGGTCGGTGGTACCGGCGAAGCCGGGCAGCGTCGGCGCGTAGACCCGCACACCGGATTCGGCAAGCCGCTCGATCGCAGGCCGATACGCCCTCGACGTGAAGCCCCAGCCGTGCACGAACACCACCGGCCGACCCCGGCCGACCGCCCCGTACGACACGGCGCCGTCATCGACAGTGGCTGTGCGCCAGGCGATTCGGTCGATGCGGCCGACCGTCGGTCGGGCCGCGGGATTGTTGTTCATCAAATGCCCCTGCGGGTTCTGCTGCTGCGATGTGCATCACACCTTCGCCGACGGGGAATCCTGTAGCCAGGGGAAAAGTACCCACGGGATACGTGGATTCGGACAAAACACGTACCTGATCGGCGCTGACGACCACGCCACGCGCGAACGCGCACATCGGCATTGGATCAGCGGGGCCCAGGCCCGGTCGAGGCGGGCGTGCGGCCCGTCCCTCCGGAACAAGTCCGACGTCGGTTTGGCCGATCCTCGTCATCGAACCTGCGATGGCGCCGATACTGAGGTAGCACGCGCGATTCAAACGCCTACGTGCACAAGCGCGTCGGCTATTCCGGGTCCATCCATCCAGATCGGAAAGTGCTCATGGACTGCCTTGTTCACGTGCTCGGCGGCGGCGTCAGCGTCGGCGTGAATGCGGACGCGGCGCTTCCTGTGCGGTTCAGTGCCCATGCGATAAAACACTGCAGCGCGGACTGACGGCGAGGCAGGTCTCGGTCACCGGGACAATGCCACGTCGGCGGGACGGCCGCGTGTATAGGGTCGCCGCACCCTGCTCGAAGTTGCCCCCCGACAACTCGGACAGGGCGGCGAGCGCCGGGCCGTCCCCCCGCGACTCGGCAGTCTCGTCACCGTGCGGCAACCGCCACCCCCCGGGCGGACCGTGAAGCCCCCGCCGGCCTCCCCCTGTGGCCGGCGGGGGTGCCGCCGGGAAAGTGTCAACATTGCGCCAGGATCCCTGTCCTGCGCTTCACTGAGCCAGGCGTGCGTTCGTACCGTGGGACTGCGCGGTGCGTTGGTCTCCTCCACTGACGACACCGAGCAGTCCTCGCCGGGCCGTCCACCCCTGTGCTCGGCGAGGATCGCCAGGTTGCGGCGGGTCGAAAGCGTGTCGAGGGGTCCCGCCGCACGGCCGAGACCGGCCACGGTCGGCCGGCCCATCCCGCGCGGCGGACGCCGTGGGATCGAGTAGGTATCGAGTAGGTGTATCCAGGTCCCGGTGCGGACCCCCGGGGCATCGGCATCACCGCCGTTTTTCCCGGGGTACACCACAATTCCGAGGGGCACAGGCCGGCGCAAGTGGAGCGGGTTCGAGCCATGATTCATGGGTCGCTGGGGCCGCTGGGCGGCGATAGTATGGATTCGGTCGGTAACCCTGACCATGGCATACGCAAGCGGAACCGGGGGCTTGCGGTGGTGACGATCGAGGGCCTGTGATCTGGGCTGATGCGTACCTTCGATGTTCAGGAGGGCGTCGGGTAGCCGATACGTGGCTGGGAGCACCGCCATGGCGTCATCCGCACCCGCCCGATGGCGGGACAACAAACGTTATCTGTGGCCGTTGAGCCTGGTCGCGCCGTTGAGCCCATTCCTCGGATGGGGCGCGGTGAGGGAATTCCGGCTCGGCCTGTTCTGGGCCGCGGGGGCCATCGTGATCGGTGTGCTGGTGCCACTGGTCGACCTGCTCACCCGCGCGGACAAGACGAACCCGCCCGAGGCGATGGTCGAGGCGCTGGAGAACGATCGCTACTACCGGTACTGCGTCTACGCGTACTTGCCGCTGCAATACGCGGGCCTGGTGTTCGCCTGCTTTCTGTGGGTGCACGCCCCGATGGGCATCCCCGAACGCCTCGCGCTGGCCTCGACCGTCGGCGTCGTCGGGGGCATCGGTATCAATGCCGCTCACGAGTTGGGGCACAAGCGCACCAAGCTGGAGCGGCGGCTGTCCAAGATCGCGTTGGCGCAAACCTTTTACGGCCACTTCTATGTGGAACACAACCACGGCCACCACCTTCGGGTCGCGACGCCCGAGGATCCGGCCAGCGCCCGCTACGGCGAGTCCTACTGGTTCTTCCTGCCGCGCAGTGTGATCGGCTCGCTTCGGTCGGCGTGGCGGATCGAGTCCGGACGACTGCGCCGCCGAGGCCAGCGGATCATCGGCCGGCACAACAACATCCTCAATGCCTGGGCGCTCAGTGTCGTGCTGTTCACCGTGCTGATCGCGGGCTTCGGTTGGTCGATCGCGCCGTACCTGATGGTCCAGGCTGGACTCGGGTTCTCACTGCTCGAGGCCGCGAACTACTTGGAGCACTATGGGCTGCTACGGGCGCGGCGACCCGACGGCACCTACCGCAAGACGTCGTTCCGGGACAGCTGGAACAGCGATCATGTGTGCAGCAATCTGTTCCTCTACCAGTTGCAGCGGCACAGTGACCATCACGCGAACCCGCTGCGCCGTTACCAGACGTTGCGCACGTCCGAGGTGTCACCGCAGCTGCCGGCCGGGTACGCGGTGATGTTCTGGTGCGCGTTCATTCCGCCGTTGTGGCGGCGGGTGATGGACCATCGGCTGCTCGACTATTACGACCATGACCTGACCCGAATCAACGTCAAGCCGAGGTTCGCGCGCCGACTGGCCGCCTGACGCCGGCTGAGGCCGAACAGGCATGCATGGATGGCGCCAAATGTGCGATCCTGTAGTCGCTCAAGGATCTGGGGGTGATCCGCAGGTGGCAGTACGGTCGGGGATGGCTGCAGAGTTGGCTGCGGCCGGGTTCTCCGATGCTGTGAAACTCGGGCGCAGTGGGCTCGGCGCGGTATACCGCTGTACCCAGACCGAGTTGGGTCGCACGGTGGCGGTCAAGGTCCTCACCGAATGGGATGGGCCGAACCGCGCACGGTTCATGCGCGAGTGGCGTGCAATGGGCCGGCTGACCGGGCACCCCAACATCGCCACCGTGCTACAGGTCGGCCAGACCGAATCAGGACGGCCGTTGCTGGTGAGGGAGTACTACCGTGGGGGGAGCCTTGAGCAGCGTATCCAGGACGACGGGCCGTTGCCGGCGGCGGAGGTGTCGGAGTCGGGGGCGGCGCTGGCCGGCGCGCTGGAGGCGGCGCATCAGCTGGGGGTCATCCACCGCGACGTCACGCCGTCGAACATCCTGTTCACCGACTACGGCCGGCCTGCCTTGACGGATTTCGGTGTCGCGCACATCTCTGGCGGCTTTCGCACCGGCGCCGGACAGGTTGCCGGCTCGCCGGCGTACACCGCCCCCGAGGTACTCGGCGGCGACCCGGCGACCGCCGCCTCGGACGTCTATGCGCTCGGCGCCACCTTGTTTTGCGCGTTGGCCGGACATGCGGCGTTCGAACGCCGCAGCGGTGAGGGGGTTCTTGCCCAGTTTCTACGCATCATCTGTGAGCCGGTGCCGGATCTGCGCGTGCTGGGGGTCCCGGACCCGGTGTGCACGGTCATCGAGCGGGCGATGGCCCGCGATCCCCGGGCGCGCCCGTCGGCGGCGGCGCTGGCCGCGCAGTTGCAACGCGTCCACATCTCACCCGGGACTGTCGACAGTGTCGGCGGGGGTGCCGTGCGGGGGCCGCTCACGGCGTTGCCGGCGTGGGGAGCATTGCCTGCGGACCGGACGAGCTTCGTCGGCCGCCGCACCGAACTGGCCGAGGTGCGTGATGCGCTGCATGCGTCGCGGCTGGTGACATTGACCGGTATCGGCGGGGTGGGCAAGACCAGGCTTGCGCTGCGGGCGGCCGGGGCTGCGGCGCAGGCATTTCCAGACGGGGTGTGGCTGGCCGAACTCGGCGCATTGCGCGACCCCGCCGCGGTGCTCGACCTGGTCGCCGCCATCGTGGGTGTTCGCGACCGCACGAGCACACCGCTGCGCGAGCAACTGATCGCCGCGGTGTCTCGGCGCACAGGGCTGTTGGTGCTCGACAATTGTGAGCAGGTGATCGACGCGGTCGCCGAGTTGGCGGGGGCGTTGCTGCGGCGGTGCCCGAACCTGCAGATCCTGGTCACCAACCGAGAAGCGCTCGAAGTGACCTGGGAAGCTGTCGTGCCGGTCTCGCCGATGGCGACACCACCTGCCGATGGAGACGTCTCACTGCGCAGCCTGCCCCGATTCGACGCGATCGCGTTGTTCCTCGAACGGGCCGCCGCGGTGCTGCCGGGCTTCGAGCTGACCGCGGACAACAGTTCGACGATCACGCAGATCTGCGGGCGGCTCGAGGGGCTGCCGTTGGCGATCGAGCTGGCCGCGGCACGGCTGCGGGTGCTCTCGCCCGAGCAGATCCTGGCGCGGGTGACCGACCTGTCCGCGCTTGCCACCCACGGCGGCCGGGACGTGCTGGCCAGCCAGCGGTCGCTGTGGTGGTCGATCGGGTGGAGCTTTGACCTGTGCACGCCGGACGACCAGCGCGTGTGGGGCCAATTGTCGCTGTTTCCCGGCGGGTTCGATCTCGATGCCGCGGAACACGTGTGCGGGATTGACACGCCAATTCTGCTCGATGCGCTGGCGTCGCTGGTGGACAAATCGATCCTGATTCGGGAGGAAACCCGCGGCGAGGTCCGGTTCAGGATGCTCGACGCGGTCCGCGCATACGGCCGCGGCAAGGTCGCGCGCACCGGCGCGTATGCGGAGCTGCGCAGGCGTCGGCGCGACTGGTACACGCGCCTGGCGCTCGGCGCGGAGGCCGATTGGGTCAGTCCCCGGCAAATCGACTGGATCGCGCGGCTGCGACAGGAGTTGCCGAACCTGCGCGAAGCGTTCGAGGACGGCCTGACCGAGTCCGGCGAGGATGCGCTGGCAATCGCTGCCGGGCTGGGGCCGTTCTGGCTTGCCTGCGGATTGCTCGAGAAGGGACGGCGCTGGCTCGACAGTGCCCTTCAGCAGCGCCCCCAGCGCTGCGCGCTGTCTGCCAGGGCCTTGTACGCCCTGTGCGTACTGGCGGCGATTCAGGGGGACGTGGTGGCGGCACAGTCCTGCGTCGAGCGGGGCCGGCGCCTCGATGCCCCGGTCGATCCTGCATCGCATGCCTTCCTGGCCTGCGCCGAGGGATTCGCCGCCCTGTACAGCGGCGATGCGAGTCGAGCCCAGGCATGCCTGCAGGAGGCCGCCGATGCGGCCGGTGCACACGGGCTGCCCCGGTTGCAGATCGAGTCGACGCTGTTCCTTGGATGGGCATGCCACCTGCGCGGCCACCACGAGCAGGCACTGGCCGACCACAAGTGGGCGCTGGCCCTTGCGCGAATGCGCGGCGACTACGTGTATCGGACGTATGCGTTGTGGGCCGGCGGCATGGACGTGTGGGGTACAGGAGAACGTGAGCGTGCCACGCAGTTGGTGAAAGCGGCGCTGCGGCTGACCCGGCGCACCGGCGATCCGCTGATGGCGTTCGCCTGCCTGCAGGCATTGGCCTGGATCGATGCGGACACCTCTCCGCAGCGAGCCGCGGTGATCATGGGCGCCGCCGAGGCGCGCCGTCGCCAAGTAGGCAGCCTCCCGGCGTTCTTCCCCGACCTCGCGGTCCACCAACGCGACTTCGAACAGATCGTCGGCCGGCTCGGTCCGGCGAGCATCGACGCGGCGCACCGCGAAGGTCAGGCGTTGAATGCCGACGACGCCATCGACTATGCGCTCGCCGGGCCGGCGCAATGGTGAACCGGCTCCCGTCTGCGACCGCCGCAGGGCGGGCTCGGCCTCGTCGACGCGGTTGGTGTCCGCGCTGGCGGGGTAGCCTCGACGTATTGACCGGTACGTCACACCGATCTGCCCACCGGCAGGGAGCCGAGCAGTTCTGGCGGTGATTCCGATGAGCTGATGCAGGTGACCGGATGGTCGAGGGCGACTCATTCACGACCCAACGCGACCTGGGTCCGGCGCTGGCCGCGGAACTGGCTGAAGTCGGGTTCACAGATGCCGAGGAAATCGGCCGCGGCGGGGTCGGCGTCGTCTTTCGCGCCATCCAGCCTGAGCTGGACCGCACCGTCGCGGTCAAAGTCCTCACCACTGAGTCGGACGAGCCGAATCGGACGCCGTTTGTCCGTGAGCAGCGCGCCATGGGCCGGCTGATCGGGCATCCGAACATCGTCGGTGTCCTGCAGACCGGCATCACCAGATCCGGGCGCCCGTTCCTGGTGATGCCGTACTACCGGCGTGGCAGCCTGGACGCGCGGATCCACGACGAGGGCGCCCTGCCGACGCCCGAGGTGGTGAAGCTGGGGATCACGATGGCCGGAGCCCTCGAGGCAGCGCATCGACTCCGAATCGTGCACCGCGACATCAAACCCGCGAACATCTTGTTCACCGACTACCGCGAACCTGCCCTGGCCGATTTCGGTATCGCCCAGGCCGGCGGTGCATTCACGACCGACAGGATGTTCGCTCCGCCCGCGTTCACCGCCCCTGAGGCACTCGGTGGCGCGACGCCGACACCGGCCTCGGACATCTACGGTCTCGGAGCCACCTTGTTCTACGCACTGACCGGACATGCCGCGTTCGAACGGTACAGCGGCGAGCGGACCCCCGCTCAATTCCTCAGCATCACCTCCGAACCGGCACCCGACCTGCGCGAGACCGGCGTGCCGGAGCCGTTGTGCACAGTGATCGAGCAGGCAATGGCCCATAACCCGCGTGATCGGCCCTCCGCAGCCGCACTCGTCGAGCAACTCCGTCAGGTCCAGGACGGTCTCGTCCAGGCCGGTGCCCCCACCGGCCCGCAGGAGGCTCCCGGTCATCGACGGGAGTTTCCGGTCGGCGGCGGTGAGCTCCCGGTCGAGGTGACCAGTTTCGTCGGCCGGACACGCGAGTTGACCGAGGTCCGCAACGCACTCTCGGGCGGCCGATTGGTGACGTTGACCGGTCTCGGCGGGGTCGGTAAGACCCGGCTCGCGCTGGCCGCGGCAAGGGCTGCGGCGCGCACCTTCCCTGACGGGGTGCGGCTGGTCGAACTCGCCGAGATACACGACCCGGACCTGGTGGTCGACGTGGTCGCCGCCACCCTCGGGGTGCGCTCCTACGCTGGCCGACCGCTGGCCGAGGCGCTGGTCGAGGTGCTGTCGCCGCGTACGACGCTGCTGGTGCTCGACAACTGTGAACAAGTGATCGAGGCTGCGGCAGAACTCGTCTCCGCGCTTGTGACGCAATGCCCTGACCTGACCGTCCTGGCCACCAGTCGAGAGCCCCTCGAGCTCGCCGGCGAAACGGTGGTGCCCGTCCGGCCCCTGACCACCGCCCCGAATGGCGCGACCGCTTCACTGAAGGCACTGTCGCGGGTCGATGCGATCGCGTTGTTCCTCGACCGGGCCGCCGCCGCGGCGCCGGGCTTCGAACTGACAGAGGAGAACAAGGCGACCGTCGCCGCGATCTGCCGACGGCTCGACGGACTGCCCTTGGCGATCGAGCTCGCCGCAGCGCGCCTACGGGTGCTCACCCCCGAACAGATCCTCGACCGCATGAGCGACCGTTTCGCGTTGCTCACCCGCAACAATCGGGGCGCCCCGACCCGCCAGCAGACCCTGCGCTGGTCCATCGACTGGAGTTACCAGCTGTGCACACCGGAAGAACAGCACCTGTGGTCCCAGCTGTCGGTGTTCGCCGCCTTCGACCTGCGCGACGCCGAGCATGTGTGCGATGTCGGAGAGCATGATCTGCTCGACGTGCTGGCCTCGTTGGTCGACAAGTCGATCGTCATCCGAGAGGAGCCGGGCGGACGGGTTCGGTTCCGGTTGCTCGAAACCATCCGCGAGTACGGCCGCGAGAAGATCGAAGAAGCCGGCGCCTACCCGGATTTACACCGCCGACACCGCGAATGGCACGAGCAGTTGACGCTCGACGCGGAGGCCGACTGGACCAGCCCCCGCCAGCTCGACTGGGTCGCCCGCCTGAAACTGGAACTGCCGGACCTGCGTGAGGCGTTCGAATACAGCCTCACCGAACCCGGTGACGACGCCCTGCAGATCGCCGCCGCGATGTACCCGTTCTGGGGTGCGCGCAGTCTGGTCGGCGAGGGACGCCGCTGGCTCGAAAGCGCACTCGACCGACCCGCCCTCGGGTCATCCCTTCCGCGCATCAAAGCGCTGCACGCCGCCTGCCTGCTGGCCGGGGCGCAGGGAGATCTGGTGGCGGTCGCCGCCTACGCCGCCGGGGCCCGCGGCCTCGATCCGCCCGACGCGGATCCGGCGATCCGCGCCTATGCCGCGGCCACCGAGGGTGCGGCCGCCCTCTACAGCGGGGATGCCGGCCGCGCGCAGGTCCGGTTGTCCGACGCCATCGACGCCGCCCGGTCCGGCGGCGAGCCCCTTGTGCAGCTCACACTCGAAGCGCTGATGCTGGCCGGCTGGTCCCACGTCGACGGCGACCCGGCGCGTGCATTGGACTACCACGAGCGGGCCCTGACTCTTGCGCGGTCTCGGGGAGAATTCCTGCTACGTGGATACGGATTGTGGGCCACCGGGGTCGCCGCGTGGCGTGGGGGAGATGCCGACCGCGCCACCGGGCTTCTCGAGGAAGGGCTCGATTTGACCCGGCGAACCGGTGACCCGCTGATGGTGTTCACCTGTCTGCAGGCGCTCGCCTGGATCACGGCCGGGAACCCACGCCAGTTGCGGCGCGCCGCTGTCCTCATGGCCGCGGCCGAGGCGCCCCGCCGGCTCACCGGCAGCCCCCCGGTTCTGTTCCCCAATTTGGCTGTGCACCAACGCGACTTCGAACAAGCCATCCGCAAGGGGCTCGGCGCGGCGACGCAGCATTCCGCACACCGGGAAGGCACTGCGATGACCACCGAGGCGGCAATCGCCTACGCACTCCGCGAGCAACCCCCACAGCAGGCCGTCGCCGATCAATCCCCGACGAGCCTGACCAGACGGGAACGCCAGGTCGCCGACCTGGTAGCCGAGGGCCTGACCAACCAGGCGATCGCCGCGAAGTTGGTGATCTCTAGGCGCACCGCCGAAGGGCACGTCGACCGCATCCTCACCAAGCTCGGCTTCACCTCCCGCACCCAGGTCGCCGCCTGGATCAGCAAACAGGCAAGGCGGTAGCCACGACAGCGCGGTGTTCTGTCCGTAGCCCCCGCGCGGATCGGGACTATTTGATCATCGTGAACTGTTGGACGTCGATCAGGCCACGGCGGAAGTTCCGCGCGCACCCGGTCAGATACTTCATGTACTTCTCGTAGGTTTCCGCCGAGGCGAGCGCGATCGCTTGCTCACGGTGGTCGGACAGCGACGCGGCCCAGTGGTCGAGTGTGTGGGCGTAGTGGGGTTGGAGCGATTCGATCTTCTGGATCCAGAAACCGTGCTTGCGTCCGGTCTGGGTCACCATTTCGCGGAGCGGAAGCTGACCGCCGGGAAAGATCTCCCTCATGATGAACCGCAGGAACAGGGCGTCCTCGCGCGTGACAGCGATCCCCATGTGCTGGAGATCTTCGCGGGTGTAGGTGGTGATCGAGTGCAGCAGCATCCTGCCGTCGTCCGGCAGGATGCTGCGACACCGCTCGAAGAAGGCGTCGTAGCGTTGCCGACGGAAGTGTTCGAATGCGCCGATGCTGACAATCCGATCCACCGGCTCGTCGAACTCTTCCCAGCCCTGCAACCGGACCTCGGCGTCGCCGGCGATGGGACGACGGCGGTCCCGGCATCGAAATACATCGCCCAGCGTCTTGACAGGATCCGCACAAGGCAACTACATCGATCCGGGCAAACGATGAAACCCGCTGCCCCGGTGGTACTCACGTGCAGGCGAGGAACCTTGAGTCATCCAAAATGGACTTCCTTCGCGAATCGGGCGGGTACGCGTGCTCACTGTCTGACGGCGACGGCCCAACCCTTGCCTTCGGCAACTGCCAGGTGACCGCGCCGCGAATCCGGGTGACAATGGTCGCGAGGGGTGTGTGAAAGAAGGTTCGTGGTGGCCAGTGTCGACGGTCTGTTTCTTCGAACTCCTGCGCGGGTCGCGATCGCGGGAGACTGGCACGCGAACACCGAGTACGGCCTGGACGCGATAGCGCACGCCGCCCGCCGCAGCGCCGACGTGGTCGTCCACCTGGGCGACTTCGGCTACCACTTCATGGACAGCTACCTCGACGCGCTCGACGCGGCGCTGTCCGCGCACGACATGGTGCTGGGCTTCGTCGAGGGCAACCACGAGGACTTCGACTGGCTGCTGGCGCAGCCCATCGCCGACGACGGGCTGCGCTACCTGCGTCCGCGCGTGGTGCACCTGCCCCGCGGGCTGCGGTGGACCTGGGGCGACGTTGAGTGCCTGGCACTCGGCGGCGCCTATTCGATCGACCGGTTCCTGCGGGTGCCCGGCACCTCATGGTGGCCGCAGGAGGTCATCGGCCCCGGCGACGTCGAACTGGTGGTCGGGGCCGGTCGGGCCGACGTCATGTTCTGTCACGACTGCCCGGCCGGAGTCGACGTCCCGGGCATGGCCCGCGACCGGTTCGGCTTCCCCGAGGACGAGCTGGCGGCTTCAGAGGCCAACCGCGACCGGCTGCGGTTCATCGTCGACAACGTGCAGCCGCATCGCCTGTGGCACGGGCACTTTCATCATCGACACCGGGCGATCCTGGAGGGCTCCGACTATCGCACGGTGATCGACGGGCTGGGGCGGGACAAGGAACCGATCGACAACAACATGGTCGTCGTCAAGCTGTCCGAACTCGGCGCGCACCACGCCAGCCGCCGGCTGTCCTAGCCGGCGACCGGCGCGGTCACGGGAATCCAGCGGCCGCGGGAACTCAGCTGCCGTTGGTTGCCGGATGGCCGAACTGGCCGTTCACCAGCGGGCCGGGCTTGATGAACTCGAAGGTCGACGCATCGACGTTCGCCGCGTGGGTGGTGGCGTCGAAGTGGTATCGCGGCAGATATGCCGTCTGCGCATTCTGCTGCACCACAGGAGATTCCAGCGCCGTGGCGAGCTTCGCCGCATCGGTCGTCGTCCCGGCCTGCTTCGCCGCCGAGGCGAGCAGCGGGAAGGCGTCGTAGTTCGCGGCGAGCTCCACCGAACCGGGGATGGCGCCGAGAGAGGCCATCGTGTCGACCATGGTGTTGACGGCCTTGTCGTTCGGGTCGTACACGTTGCTGCGCAGCACCTGGGTGACCATGTTGGCAACCTGCGGGGTGCCGAGCACTCCGTCGGGTGGATTCTTGGTGATCAGGCCGGTCGCCGAGGCGGAGATGCCGCCGATCAGCGGCACGTTCCAGCCCAGTCGCTGCACGTTCTGCAGGATGTAGCCGAGCGAGGCGCCGTAGGCGTCGATGAAGACCGCCGAGGCCCCGGCGTTCTTCAGGGCCTGCAGCTGCGCCGTCATGTCGAGCGCGGTCGCGTCGTAGGACTCGTTGCCGGCCGAGCGCACCCCGGTCTGCTGCAACGCGGACTGCAGCGTGGACCCGATGGTCTCGCCGGAACTCGTGCTGGAGTGGATGATGCCGACCGACTCGTAGCCCTTGCCCTTGGCGTACTGCGCGACGGCGAGGCTGGTCGCGTCCGGGCTCGTGGTCAGGTCGAAGTTCAGCGGGAACTTCTTCGGATCGGAGGTGTCGGCGGTGGGGCTGACGTTGAACGAGAGGATCTTGTTCTGCTTGAGGATCGGCAGCACCGCCGTCGGCACCGACGACGGGCCGGTGTCGAGGAACAGGTCCGGCTTCTGGCCGGAGTTGATCGCCTCGCGGACCTTCGTCACCGCGGTCGTGGCGTCGCCGCCGTCGTCGACGACGGTGATCTCGATCTGCCGTCCGCCGATGCCGCCGGCCTTGTTGATCACCTCGGCACCGGCCTTCGCGGCGAGCACCTCGGTCTGGGCGTTCGCGGTCAACGGGCCGGGACCGCTCAGGCCGGCCGCGAGAAGCACCCGGTACGGGCCGGACGCGGAGTCGGACTGGGCGCCGGACGACGAGCACGCGGCGACCGTCGCCACGGACACGGCGAGCACGGCGAACAGGCCGACAGTCTTTCGATTGAGCGAACTACGGGCCATCTGAGGACCTTTCGGGAGAAGGACGGTGCAGACTGGGACGTTCAGTGGACGGCGAGCGCGATGCGCTGCTGTTCGGCGAGCGGTACCCCGACCCCGCCGGCGGGCAGGTCGACGCGTACGTGGTGCAACGTTCCGGTGAAGGCGAAGCGGCCGCGGTCGGCGAACTCCTCGGCGACCGGGCTGCCCCGGTTCACGCCGATGTCGAACTGCTCGTTCATGCTGAAGATCGCGCGGGTGGTCCGCTCGATGCGGCCCTGCGCGACGACCACGCCGTCGACGGACAGGGTCGCGGTGGCGCCCTTGCCCATTCCGCCACCGTCATAGGCGAATTCGACACTCACCTCGTGGCTGTCCGCGGTCAGCGCGACACCGGACCGCACGAAGGTGTGCCCGCCGCCGCTGAAGTTGTAGCAGAACACCGGTTTCGAGTCGATCACGTACAACGCGAGCCCGCCGAAGCGCCCGCCGACCGAGGCGAGCATGCCCTCGCACGGCTTCCCGTCGGTCTCCAGTGTCGCCGTGAACGTGAAGGACCGGTTGAACAGCGGCGGCGCCGCCTTCTCCGGCAAACCGTTCATGTGCGGGTACAGCGTGATCGACTTGCGGCCGCGCAGCGGGTGCGGCGGACGGTCCTCCGGTGCGGCGTTGCGGGTGACCGTGCGGTCGTCGAGCGGGAGCACCTGGTGCTTGGCGGCCTCGATCAGAAAGCGCGCCTTGAGCTTCTCCAGAATCTCCGGGTGCTCGTCGGCGAGGTCGCGGGACTGCGACCAGTCGACGGTGGTGTCGTAGAGCTCCCAGCGGTCCTCGTCGAGTGGGGGCAGCTGCAGGCCGGGCGTCGCCATCAGCCACGGTGCGCGGTGCAGCGTGACGGCGGTCCAGCCGTGGTGGTAGATGCCGCGGTTGCCGTAGATCTCGAAGTACTGGGTGGTGTGACGGTCGGCGGCGGCGGCGGCGAAGGTGTAGTTCATCGCCACGCCCTCCATCGGCTGCTGCGGCACGCCGTCGACGGTCTGCGGGGCCGGGATGCCGGCGGCCGCGAGGATCGTCGGGGTGATGTCAACGCAGTGATGCCACTGGTGGCGCAGCCCGGTGTCGGTGATTCCCTTGGGCCAGTGCGCGATCAGTCCGTTGCGGGTGCCGCCGTAGTGGGACGCGGCCTGCTTGGTCCACTGGTACGGGGTGTCGAGCGCCATCGCCCAGGAGGCGGGGTAGTGCGGGTAGCTGGTGGGGGTGCCGAGCTCGTCGAAACGTTCGAGCACCTCCGCGGCGGTACTGGTGTAGCCGTTGAGCCCGGCGAGGTAGTTGAACGAGCCCTCCATGCCGCCCTCGGCGGAGGCGCCGTTGTCGCCGACCACGTACAGCACCAGGGTGTTGTCGAGCGTGCCGGACAATTCGAGGTGGTCGATCAGCCGGCCGACCTGGTCGTCGGTGTGCTCGAGGAAGGCGGCGTACAGCTCCATCAACCGCGCGGAGACCTTCTGGTGGTCGCCGTCGAGTTCGTCCCAGTGCGGCAGCCCGGGCGCCCACGGGGCGAGCGCGGTGTCCGCGGGCACGACGCCGAGCTGCTTCTGCTTGGCGAGGGTGAGCTCGCGCTGGCGGTCCCAGCCGTGGTCGAACTCGCCGCGGTACTTGTCGAGGTAGTCGTCGGGCACCTGCAGCGGGGCGTGGCAGGCGCCGAACGGCAGGTAGGCGAACCAGGGCTTGTCGGGATCCATCGTCTGCACCGAGTCGATCCAGGAGATCGTCTGGTCGACGAGGTCCTCGGACAGGTGGTAGCCCTGCTCGGGGGTGCGCGGCGGATCGACGACGGTGAAATCGCGGTAGAGCACCGGCGAGAACTGGTCGGACTCGGCGCCGAGGAAGCCGTAGAAGCGGTCGAAGCCTTCGCGGGTGGGCCAGCGGTCGAACGGCCCGGCCTCGCTGATCTCCCACGTCGGGGTCTGGTGCATCTTGCCGAACGCGCCGGTCGCATAGCCGTTGCCCTGCAGGACCCGGGCGACCGTGGCCGCCGAGGCCGGTCGGGTGCCGTTGTAACCCGGTGCTGCCGTTGCCTGTTCGGCGATGACCCCGAATCCGACGCTGTGATGATTACGGCCGGTGAGCATCGCCGCGCGGGTCGGCGAGCACAGTGCGGTGGTGTGGAACCGGGTGTACTTCACCCCGCCGTCGGCGAGCCGCTCGGCGGTCGGCATCCGGCACGGGCCGCCGAAGGCGGAGGACGCCCCGAACCCGACGTCGTCGAGCAGGACGAGCAGCACGTTGGGCGCGCCGGCGGGCGGGCGGACCGGCTCGGGACGGTGGAACGGTTCGGACTGGTCGCGGTGGTCGACCGCGGGGGCGGGCTGCTGCTGCTCGGCGACGATGGGGATCGAGTGACGGTTCATCTCTGCTCCGTGTCTTGTCCGGGGGATGTTCCGTCACCGTATAAAGCAGCGTCTTAATCAGTCAATAGTGTTGCCGCACAATGGGATATTCCGAAACTGTGCGGAATGCGAAACGGATCCCCGCCCTCCTGTCGGGGAGGGCGGGGATCCGTTCGTCGACGTGCGAACCGACGTCAGCGGGACATGGCGGGCTCGGTGAGCGCGGCGTCGTCACCTTCGCCCTCGACCAGGCCGCCCTGTGCCGGCTTGCGGCCGTGCTTCATGACCAGCGCGATGATCAGGCCGATCACGCCCACGGCGATCGCGACGTAGTAGCCCTGGACGAGCGCCTCGTCCTTGTAGATCACCGAGTGCGTCTTCGGAACGACCATGAGCACCTGCTGCGCCATCACCACGCCGGTGAGGGTGGAGGCGATGCCGCTGGCGAGCAGCGCGAGCATGCCGCCGATGGAGTTGCCGATGCCGCCGAGCTGCTTGGGCAGCGCGTCCTGCACGAGGTTGCTGTTCGAGGAGTGCAGGAAGCCGATCGCGAAGCCGGCGAGGAAGCTGATGCCGCCGATCTGCCACTGGGTGACGGGCAGCGTCGACATCGAGAACATGATGATCAGGAACAGCGCCGCTGAGGCGATCAGCACGTAGCGGGCGCCGATCTTCTTGGACAGGTAGCCGCCGAGCGGGCCGGCGAACATGCCGAGCACGCCCATCGGGAAGGTCCAGATCGCGAAGTCGAGTGCGGAGAGGCCCGCGCCGTAGGTGATGCCCGGCATGTGCGGCATCTCCAGCATGGTCGGGCGGATGATCGCGTCAGCGTTCATCATGTAGGACACGCAGGCGACGGCGAGGACGGTCGGGCCGAACTTGCGGCCGAACAGGATCTTCAGGTCCATCAGCGGGTTCGGGGTGATCCGCTGCCAGACCACGAAGCCGACCAGCATGATCGCGCCGACGGCGAACAGGCCGAGCGTGCCCGCGGACGTCCAGCCCCAGTCCGTGCTCTGCGTCGCGCCGAGCAGGAGCAGGCCGATTCCGGGGCCGAGCAGGACGATGCCGAGGTAGTCGATCGGCTTGTCCACGCGGACATCACTCTCGGGCACGACCGCAACGTAGATCGGCAGCAGCACGACCACATAGATGGCCATGAACCAGAAGATCGACTGCGAGCCGAACGCGTCGATGAGCCAGCCCGCGAGGAACGGTCCGGCCAGGGCGGACATGCCGATGCCGGTGACCACCGCACCGAGCGCGATCGGCACGGTCTCGCGCGGGATGATGTCGCGGACCAGGCTGTAGGAGACACTGACGGCGCCGACCAGCGAGCCCTGCAGGGCCCGTCCGAGCAGCAGCATCCCGAAGCTGCCCGCAGTCGCGGCGATGATGCTGCCGATCACGAAGATCACGGCCAGCGCGACGATGGTGTTCCGCTTGCCCCACTTGTCCGAGGCCTTGCCGACCAGAGGCTGGATGGTCGCACCGACCAACGACACGATGCCGAACACCCAGGCGATGTTCAGCGTGCGGAACTGCGCAGCCAGGTGCGGCAGGTCCGGGATGACGAGCATGAACTCGAAGCTTGCGATCTCGGACAGCAGGATGATCATCGCCAGTACGGCAAAGATCCGGGACTTGGGGACCGGCCCGTGGGCCGGATTCAGGTTGAGCGCCATCGGTTTCCTTCAGAGGCGAGGGGGCCGTCGCGTTTTCGGGCGCGAGGGACCACGCGGGGGTACTTCGGGGGTCGTAGCGGGAAGTGGACGTGACGCTAATCACGCCCGAGTGCGTGACCGCGATCACTCCCGGTGAGTGAGACCGAGATCAGTCCAGCCAGACGGCGCAGTCCGGGGCCAGGGCTGCCTCGCAGGTGAGCGGGGAACTGGCGAGCACCACGCGGCCCTGCGGCAGCGCGACGGGCTCCGGCGACAGGTTGACGACGCAGCGCAGCGCGTCCCCGCGACGGAAGTCGAGCACGTCCGCGGCGGAGGGCTGCCATTCGAGGCCGGCATCGGCGGGCACCGTGCGGCGCAGGCGCAGGGCGCGGCGGTACAGCTCGAGCATCGACGACGGATCTCCGTCCTGGGCGGCGGCGGTGCGCGGCCCCCAGCCGGTCGGCTGCGGCAGCCACGTCTCGGCGCCGCCGTCGGGGCCGAACCCGTACGGGGCGGCGTCGCCGGACCACGGCAGCGGGACCCGGCAGCCGTCGCGTCCCCGCTCGGTGTGCCCGGAACGCTCCCACATCGGGTCGCGGAGGCGGTCGTCGGGAATGTCCTCCACCTCCGGCAGCCCGAGCTCCTCGCCCTGGTAGACGTACACGCCGCCGGGTAGCGCGAACGTGAGCATCATGGCGGCGCGGGCCCGGCGCTCGCCCAGTTCGAGGTCCGCCGGGACATCCCGGACCTGGCTCAGGAACGACACCCGCCTGCCCGTCTGCGGGCGCGCGTACTTCGACAGGTGCCGGATGCCGTCGTGATTGGACAGCACCCAGGTGGGGGCGGCGCCGACGGTGGCGTGCGAGGCGACGGTGCGGTCGACGACCGTGCGCAGCGTCGGACCGTCCCACGGGGACAGCATGAAGTCGAAGTTGAACGCGCTGTGCAGCTCGTCGGGTCGCAGGTAGCGCACCAGCCGGTCGGCGCGGCCCACCCACGCCTCGGCGACGAACACCCGCGGCGGGTCGTAGCCGTCGGCGATCGCCCGCCACGATCGGTAGACGTCGTGGACCTCGTCGCGGTCGAAGTGCGGGTGCTGCGCGGGCGCCGACCCGTCCGCCGGCACGGGGGTGGGGAAGGTCAGGCCGTTCAGGTCCGGCAGCGCCGGATCCTTCGCGAGGGCCTGCGCCACGTCGATCCGGAAGCCGTCGACGCCGCGATCGAACCAGAATCGCAGCGTCTTCTCGAAGTCGGCGCGGACGTCGGCGTTGCGCCAGTCCACATCCGGCTGCTGCGGGGTGAACAGGTGCAGATACCACTGTCCGGGGGTGCCGTCGGCCTCGACGACCCGGGTCCAGGCGGGGCCGCCGAAGGAGCCGGCCCAGTCGTTCGGCGGCTCGTCACCGTTCGTGCCGCGACCGGGCCGGAACAGGAACCGGTCGCGTTCCGGGGAACCGGGGGCGGCGGCGAGCGCCTCCCGGAACCACGGGTGCGCGTCCGACACGTGGTTGGGGACGAGGTCCAGCAGCACCCGGATACCGAGCGCGTGCGCCTCCGCGATCATCGCCTCCGCCTCGGCGAGGGTGCCGAACGCTGGTTCGATGTCGCGGAAGTCGGCGACGTCGTAGCCGGCGTCCGCCATCGGCGACGGATACCACGGGTTCACCCAGATCGCGTCGACGCCCAGCTCCGCCAGATACGGCAGCCGGGAACGGATGCCGGCGATGTCGCCGACACCGTCGCCGTTGCCGTCCGCGAAGCTGCGGATGTACAGCTGGTAGATCGCGGCGGACCGCCACCAATCCGGTGCTGCCACGGGGTGCCCCTCGCCTGTGTCGGTGCGCCGCTGTCAGTGCGCCATCGCGTCCGTGGGTGCGGCGGATGTCTTCTCCCCGCCTTCCCCTTCGCCCTCGACCAGGCCACCCCGTGCCGGCTTGCTGCCGTGCCTCATGACCAGCGCGATGACCAGGCCGACCACGCCGATCGCGACGGCGACGTAGTAACCCTGGGTCAGCGCCTCGTCCTTGTAGATCACGGTGTGTGTGGTCGGGACGACCATGAGCACGTGCTGGGCCATCACCACGCCGGTGACGGCGGTGGCGATGCTCCCGGCGAGCAGTCCGGACATGCCGGCGATGGTGTTGCCGATGCCGCCCTGTTCCTTGGGCAGCGCGTCCTGCGTGAGGTTGCCGTTTGAGGAGTGCAGGAAGCCGATCGCGAAACCGGCGAGGAAGCTGATCGCCGAGATCTGCCACTGGGTGACGGGCAGAGCCGACATCGTGAGCATCACGATCAGGAACAGCACGGCCGAGGCGATCAGCACGTACTTGGCGCCGATCTTCTTGGACAGGTAGCCGCCGAGCGGGCCGGCGAACATGCCGACGACGCCCATCGGGACGGTCCAGATGGCGAAGTCGAGCACCGACAGCCCTGCGCCGTACGAGATGCCCGGCATGTGCGGCATCTCCAGCATGGTCGGCCGGATCATGGAGTCCGCGTTCATCATGTACGAGATGCAGGCGACGGCGAGGACGGTGGGGCCGAACTTGCGGCCGAACAGGATCTTCAGGTCGAGGACCGGGTTCGGGGTCCTTCGCTCCCAGATGACGAAGGCGATCAGCATCACGGCACCGAGCAGGAACAGACCGAGCGTGCCCGCGGCCGACCAGCCCCAGTCGGCGCCCTCGGTCAGCGCCAGCAGCAGCACACCGATGCCCGGGCCGAGCAGCGCGATGCCCAGGTAGTCGACCGGCTTGTCGACGCGGACGTCGCTCTCGGGCACGATCGCGATGTAGATCGGCAGCAGCACGACGACATAGATCGCCATGAACCAGAACACGGACTGCGGACCGAATCCGTCGATGAGCCAACCGGCGATGAACGGTCCGGCGACCGCGGACATGCCGATGCCGGTGACCACCGCGCCGAGCGCGACCGGGACGGTCTCACGCGGGATGATGTCGCGGACCAGGCCGTACGAGACGCCGACGGCGCCGATCAGCGACCCCTGCAGCGCGCGGCCCACCAGCAGCATCGAGAAGTCGGTGGCCAGCGCGCAGAGGACGCTGCCGGCCACGAAGACGACGCTGAGCGCGACGATCGTGTTTTTCTTGCCCCACTTGTCGGACGCCTTGCCGACCAGCGGCTGGATGGTCGCGCCCACGAGCAGCACGATCGTGAACGCCCAGGCGATGTTGAGGGTCCGGAAATGTTGCGCGAGATGTGGCAGGTCCGGGATCACGAGCATGAACTCGAAGCTTGCGATCTCGGACAGCAGGATGATCATCGCCAGCACGGCGAAGATCCGGGACTTGGGGACCGGCCCGTGGACGGGATTCAGGTTGAGCGCCATCGGTTTCCTTCAGAACTGCGTTGCGGGGCCGTCGCGATCCCGGGCGGGACGGTCCACGCGGGCACTTCGGGGGGAAGCTGAAATCGGACGTGACGTTAGGAGCCTTCGCACGGTCGACACCGATCACTCTCGTTGAGTGGGACTTGTGCTGGCGACCGGCCGAGCGTGCGCCTAGTCGCGGCAGATCGAGCGGAATGCCTGTGGACCGCAATACCATTGACGATTAAGTCACTGACTTATACGGTGGTGCCATGCCCAGTTCCGAGGACGCCCGCGGCGCACTGATCGACGTCGCCGAACGACTGTTCGCCGAACGGGGCATCGACGGTGTGTCGATGCGCGACGTCGCGGCCGCCGCAGGCCAGCGCAACAACTCCGCCGTGGCGTATCACTTCGGTGGTCGCGACGGGCTGGTGCTGGCGGTGCTGCGCCGCCGGATGGGCGAGATCAACACGGCCCGGCGCGCGTTGCTCGCCGACGTCGACGCGCGCGGGCGCGGCAACGAGGTGCGGGCGCTGGTCGAGGTGGCGCTGGTGCCGCTCGCCGACTATGTGCGCAGCACCGAGGAGGTCTCGCACTACGCGCAGTTCCTCGCCCGGGTCGCGCCCGCGGTCGACTTCTCGACCGGCGGATTCGCCGACGTCTCGGACGCCAACGCCGAGGTGCTCGCCAGGCTGACCCGCGTGCTCGACCACCTGGACAGACGCACCGCCGTCGAGCGCATCGACCTGATGTTCAGCATGGCCGTCGCCGCCCTCGCGGTCTTCGAGCAGCGCAAGACCGCGGGCATCCCGGTGGTCGCCGCGTCGTTCGACCAGACCGTCGCCCACGTGCTCGACATGTCCGTCGGCGCCCTGCTCGCCCCCGAATCCCGACGCGGCCCCACCCCGCCGTCTTGTTGACCCCGAACCAAGGAGAACGCCCATGTCAGTGCTGACCACCTCCCGAACCGTGGAGATCGGCGACCACACCATCGAGTTCGGCCCGCGCGGCATGCGCCGGCTGGCCGACGGCATGACGGACGCGCCGTACACCACCTTCGACCTGCGGCCGGTCACCCCGTACATCGGCGCCGAGTGCCTCGGCGTGGATCTGCGTGAGCCGAGTGAGGAGCTGATCGTCGAGCTGCGGCGTGCGCTGCTCGAGTGGAAGGTGCTGTTCTTCCGCGACCAGCAGCTGACCGCGCATCAGCACCGGGACTTCGCCGCGCACTGGGGCGAGCTCGAGGTGCACCCGCTGCTGCCCAAGGGCGATCTGCCCGAGGTGGTGCACTTCGACCGCGGCGCCGACAACCCCGGCACCGAGAACATCTGGCACGTCGATGTGACCTGGACCAAGACCCCGCCGCTCGGCTCGGTGCTGCGGGCCCTCGAGGTGCCGCCCGTCGGCGGGGACACCTTGTGGGCCGACATGGGCAACGCCTACGACTGCCTGCCCGACGAGATCAAGGCGCGCATCGACCCGCTCGAGGCCGTGCACGACTTCGTACCGTCGTTCGGGCGGAGCATGGACCCGGAGCGGCTGGCCAAGATGCGTGAGCAGTACCCGCCGGTGCGGCACCCGGTGGTCCGCACGCACCCGGAGACCGGCCGCAAGCTGCTGTTCGTCAACAGCCTGTTCACCACGCACATCGCCGACATCGACCCGGTCGAGGGCGCCGAACTGCTCCGGCTGCTCATCGAGCAGGCGAAGGTGCCGGACTTCCAGTGCCGGCTGCGCTGGCAGCCGGGCACCATCGCCTTCTGGGACAACCGTGCGACCCAGCACTACGCGGCCAGCGACTACTTCCCGCACCGCCGCGTGATGGAGCGGGTGACGGTCCTCGGCGACGTCCCGCGCTGACCGGTTGGCCGAGCCACGTGTCGGGGTGTCCCGGTACCCTCGGCGCGTGGCCCTCTACCGGAAGTATCGACCGGCGACGTTCGCCGAGGTGGTGGGGCAGGAGCATGTCACCGAGCCCCTGAGCACGGCGCTCGAGGCAGGTCGGATCAACCACGCCTACCTCTTCTCCGGACCGCGCGGATGCGGCAAGACGTCGTCGGCGCGCATCCTCGCCCGCTCGCTCAACTGCGTCGAGGGCCCGACGGCCACCCCGTGCGGCACCTGCCGGTCGTGTGTCGCGCTGGGGCCGGGCGGTCCGGGCAACCTCGACGTGATCGAGCTCGACGCGGCCAGTCACGGCGGCGTCGACGACACCCGTGACCTGCGGGACAAGGCCTTCTATGCGCCCGCCGAGTCGCGGTATCGGGTGTTCATCATCGACGAGGCCCACATGGTCACCAGCGCGGGCTTCAACGCGCTGCTGAAGATCGTCGAGGAGCCGCCGGAGCACCTCATCTTCATCTTCGCCACCACCGAGCCGGAGAAGGTGCTGCCGACGATCCGGTCGCGCACCCACCACTATCCGTTCCGGCTGCTGCCGCCGTCGGTCATGCGCGGCCTGCTCGAGAAGATCTGCGCGCAGGAGACCGTGCAGGTCGAGGCGCCGGTGTACCCGCTGGTCATCCGGGCCGGTGGTGGGTCGCCCCGCGACTCGCTGAGCGTGCTCGACCAGCTGCTCGCGGGAGCCGGCGACGAGGGCGTGACGTACGCGCGGGCGCTGGCGCTGCTCGGTGTCACCGACGTCGCGCTGATCGACGACGCCGTGGACGCGCTGGCGGCCGCCGACGCGTCCGCGCTGTTCGGCACCGTCGACCGGGTGATGGAGGCCGGTCACGATCCGCGGCGCTTCGCCACCGACCTGCTCGAGCGGGTGCGCGACCTGATCCTGCTCGAGGCGGTACTCGACGCGGGCGAGCGGGGTCTGGTCGACGCGCCGGGCGACATGCTCGAGCGGATGCGCGAGGAGGTCGCGCACATCGGGCCGGCCACGCTGACCCGCTATGCCGAGGTGCTGCACGCCGGTCTGGGCGAGATGCGCGGTGCCACGGCCCCCCGCCTGCTGCTCGAGGTGATGTGCGCGCGGATGCTGCTGCCCGCCGCCTCGGAGGCGGAATCGGCTGTGCTGCAGCGTCTCGAGCGACTGGAGCGCGGTGTCGCGGTCAATCCGCCGGCCGCGCGGTCGGCCGGTTCCGGGGACGCGGGCGCTGCCGCGGCGGCAGTCCCGGGGGTCCCCGGAACCGCGGCAGCTCCCGCCGCACCGGCGGAGAATCCGAGCGGTCCGGTGTACCAGCGGCCGTCGCAGCGCAAGGCCGCCGCGGACGAGACCGCGACCCCGGCTCGGCCGGCGACTCCGCCGCAGCAGTCGGCCCCGCCGCAACCGGCGGCAGCCCCGGCTCCCGCGGCTCCGGCTCCCGTGGCTCCGGCTCGCGAGGTGTCGGCTCCCGAAACCTCGGCGGCCGCTGCGGAATCGGCGGCCGCCGAGCAGCAGCCGGCCGCGGCACAGCCCGCTCCCGCCCAGCCCGCTGCCGCGGAGCCTGTTGACGAGCGTCCGGCCGTTCCCGCAGAGGTGCCCGAACCCGTCGCCGAACCAGCCGCGGATCTTCAGCCCGCCGCCGGAGGGCCCGAGCCTGCGGCGGAGGGCCCGGACGCGGCGGCGGTGCGGGCCGCATGGTCCGAGGTGCGCGCGCGGGTCCGCCAGGCCAGCCGGGCGCTCGAGGTGATGCTCTCCGGTGCGGTGGTGCGGTCGGTCAGCGGCCAGGTCCTGACGATGAGCCACGATTCGGCGCCGCTCGCCAAGCGGCTCGCCGAACCGCACAATCTCGAGGTGGTCCGCGGGGCGCTCGAGGATGTGTTCGGCGTCGACTGGCAGGTGCAGTTCGAGGTCGGGTCCGGCCCGGCCCCGGCCGGCGGTGCGGGTGCACCCGCGGGACGACAGGGCCAGGCGCGCACCCAGCCGAAGTCACCGCCGCGGTACCAGCGGCCGAGTCGTGCGGCCAAGCCGGCCGATGATGATGCGGCGCAGTCACGTTCGCAGTCTCCTGGAGTTTCGGGTCCGGAAGTCCCGCCGCCGGACGAGCCGGATCTCCCCGACGACCCGTACGACCACATGGGTTCTCCGCCGGTCGACACCGCCGAGGACGAGGAGGCGATGCTCGCGGAGGCCGCAGCCGACACCGGCCGGCCGGTCGAGCGGCGCGACCCGCACGAGGCGAGTATCGAACTGGTCCGGGACGAACTCGGCGGCGTCGTCATCGACGGCTGATCCGTCCGGCTCCGCTTCCGGTTCGATGCCGCCCCGTGTTCGAGATGTTGCCCGGCAGTTGACGACAACCCCGAAAGGCACGTGAATCAGATGCTCGTCGTGACCACCAACGACCTTCCCGGCTGGGAGATCCAGCGGGTGTGCGGAGAGGTGTTCGGGTTGACCGTGCGGTCTCGAAACGCCTTCTCGCAGATGGGTGCCGGGTTCAAGTCGATGTTCGGCGGCGAGTTGCAGGGCATGACCAAGAACCTCGCCGAGAGTCGCAACGAGGCGATGGGCCGGCTCATCGGCGAGGCCGCGTCCCGCGGTGGCAACGCGATTGTGTGCATGCGGTTCGACACCACCGAACTCGGTGACACCTGGACCGAGATCTGCGCCTACGGCACCGCCGTCTATGCGGTGCCGGTCACCGAGGCGGCGAAGCACACTGCGGCGCAACTCGGATACGGGCAACCGCAGGGCCAAGCTCCCGGCCAGCAGCCACCGCAGTACCGCTGAGCCGGATCAGTCAGTCACCGAGTCTGCGCACGTCACGCTTGATGGTCGCGTCACTGAGCAACAGTCCGAGCCCGAGGCCGAGCGCGCTGCTGCCGAGGCCGAGTCCGATGCCGATGACACTGCTGCCGAGGCCGAGGACGAGTCCTAGCATGATGTCCTACCTCCTGTGGGGGCTTCGCCGTACTGGGGAAGCCCCCCGGGTTCTTCTGTGGAGCACCTTCCATTCTGGACCCGGCATCGGGTGAGGAGTAGGTCCCCGAGGGTGGGAGTTACGCACCCTCGGTCCGGGCTCAGGCGCCGATCGACGCCGCGAGCAGAGGCCAGGACCGGTGCAGGTCGTCCTGCCAGTAGCCCCACGAGTGGGTGCCGGGCGTGTCGACGCTGACGGTGGCGGGGATGTGCAGGGCACTCAGCTTCGCGGCGAGCTGGCGCGTGCACTGGTCGACGGCCGCCTCGATGGCACCGCCGACGGCCATCTGGTCGGCCAACGCGACCGGGCTGCCCTCCAGACCGGGGCCACCGAGATTGTCGTGCGGTCCAGGCAATCCGGTGCGGCTCGAAATGTACAGGGCCAGCCCGCGCAAGCGGTCGGCGTGCAGGTACGCGTCGTTGGCCGCCCAGTCGGGACCGGACTGCGGGCCCCACATGTTCGCGGTGTCGCCGCCGCCGACGCCGACGACCAGATCGACATACTGCTGGCCGGGCGGGGTGCTGGTCGCAGCGCAGCCGCTGTAGGCGCCTACCCCCTGGTACAGCCCGGGAGCCTGTTCGGCGAGTGCGAGCACCGCACTGCCCGAGGTCGACAGCCCCGCGATCGCGTTACGGCCGTCGGCGCCGAGCGTCGCGTTCATGATCGGCGGCAGTTCACGGGTCAGGAAGGTGGTCCACTTGTTGACGCCCAGCACGGGATCGGGTCGGAGCCAGTCGGTGTAGTAGGTGAACCGTCCGCCGATCGGCGTGATCACGTTGACGTTCTTGTCGGCGAAGAAGGACAGCACGTCGGATTGGGAGTGCCAGTTGGCGCTGTCCTCGCCGCCGCCGGCTCCGTTGAGCAGATACAGCGACGGGCGCGCCGCCGACGTGTTCGCCGGGCGGATCACCTTGAACTCGATCGTGCGCCGCATGGCCGCCGAGTACACGTAGACGTTCCACTGCCGGGCATCCAGCTTGTCGATGTGGTCCAGATGCGAGCCGTCGCCGGTCGCGGCGGCCGCGGGTGCGGCCAGCGTCAGCGAGGCGCCGGTCAGCGCGGCGGCGACGGCCAGCGCACACGTCCCGAGCCACCGCCGGGCCGGCGCCGTCACTCGGTCACGAGCCGATCTGTTGCTGGGCACGGCATCACTTCCCTCGTGGACCCCCGTGGTCCCACGGTAGAAGACGTGCCACCGGCCGCGGCGGAAAACGCCGGAGGCCGGATCGGATCAGTCTCCGACGCCCGCGGGATCGACCCGGTGCGCCGCGGCCTCGGAGCCGTCGCGGTCGGGGGCGCCGAGGACCGGCTGCAGCGGTCCGCCGCGCATACGGTCGACCAGCCCGGTCGCGTAGCGCTGCGCGAGCAGGGTGACCGCCAGGCTGACGAGCACGCCGACCAACAGCCCGACCAGCACGTCGTGCGGATAGTGCGCGCCGACGTAGACGCGGGAGAAGCCCATCAGCAGTGCCGCGATCGCCGACACCACGCCGAGCCGGATGCTCGCGAAGAACAGGGACACCGTGACCGCCGCAACCACCACGGAGTGGTTGCTCGGGAAGGAGTAGTCGCTCAACGGCGGGCACTTCTCGATCAGGAACGTGCCGGGGTAGGCGTAGCAGGGCCGAGCCTCGGCCACCACCGACTTGATCGCATCGTTGATCACGTACGCCACCACCGCGCTGACCGGCGCGGCGATCAGCGCGGTCATCACCGACGACCGCGCCGAGCGGGCGATCCACCAGCCGATCACGATGAACACCGCGAACAACACGACACCGATGCTGGTGTAGACGTTCATGAACCCGTTGAGCCAGCTCGTGTCATGCGCGAAGCGGGTGGTGTCGAGGTACCAGGAACCGTCGATGGTCGATCCGTCGAACGCCAGGTCGGTGATGATGTCGGCCACGCGGGGTCAGCTTCCTGTCGAGGGGAGGCCGGGCAGGGGCCGGCGTCACGGTCGCATCCGAAAATACTCGACGGACCTGGCAGCCGCCGACGTCCTCAGCGGGCTCTCAGCCGGTGACCGGGTGCAGGCAGCTCTCCGGCGGGTCGACCAGCGAGCACGGGGCCGGCGCGCGCGTCGGCCGGTAGCCGGTCGGGACGCCCCCGGCCCGGGTGATCGCGGTGTACGCGGGCACCGCGTCGGTGGGACGGCGGGTCAGGGTGGGGTCGGTGAGCACGTCGACGGTGTAGAGGCCGAAGCGGGGGCGGTAGCTGCCCCACTCGTAGTTGTCGGTGACGCTCCAGTAGTTGTAGCCGATCAGGTTCATCCCGGCGGCCTTCGCGCGCTGGAGCCAGTAGACGGTGTCGCGCAGGTTGTCGGCGCGGGTGTAGCCGTCCGGCCGGGGTGCGCCGTTGTCGGTCGGCATGCCGTTCTCGACGACATACAGTGGCTTGCCCGGGAACTTGCGGGCATAGAAGCCCAGTGCGTAGTAGATGCCCTCGAGCTGCAGCGTCGCCTTCCAGGGCTGTCCGGTCAGCGCGGCCACCGCGGACAGCGGATCGGTCAGCGAGGCGCCGTAGTAGTAGTCGATGCCGACGAAATCGAGCCGGGAGGCGATCCGGTCCTCGAACAGCCGGTCGGCCGCGGCCTCGGCACCGGTGATGTACGCGACGTTGCTGGTGACCATCGCGCGCGGCTGCACCCGGTGGATGTAGTCGTAGATCCCGTCGTGCGCGGCGACGAGCCGGTCGAGCATCGCGGGTGCGTCCGTCGGCGCGATTCCGCCGTTGCGCAATTCCATGCCCACGTAGGCGGTCGGCTCGTTGATCGTCACCCACAGCGGGTCGTCGCCTGCGTACCGGTCGACGACCTTGCGGGCGTTGATGACCCAGTCGTCGACCATGCCGGGGTTGCGCCAGCCGCCGCGGTCGACCTCCCAACCGGGATAGACCCAGTGATCGAGGGTGATCATCGGCCGCATGCCGGACGCACGGATGTCGTCGATGACGTTGTCGTAGAAGCGGAATGCGTCCTCATCCCACACGTCCGGTCGGGGTTCGATCCGCGCCCACTCCACGCTGATGCGATACACCTTGACGCCCAGGCCCTTCGCTCGTGCGATGTCGGCGGCGTAGCGGTGCCGGAAGTCCACGGAGTTGCGGTACGGGTCCTCGGACCGGCCTTGGGCGATGTAGCGTGTCCAGTTGCTGTCGGGCGCGTAGCCCTCCGACTGGAAGCCGGAACTGGCGACGCCCCAGAGGAAGTCGTGGCCCAGCGGGGGCAGGGCCGTCGCGGGCGAGGCGGCGGCGGGCGCCGTGACACCCAGGCAGAGCGCCAGGGCGGCGACGAGCGTCGGCAACACCACTCTGGGGCGACGATACGATCCGGCTTCGTTCACGACGGGCTCCTGCCGCTTCGCGGGCACCTTCTCGAGTGAGTATGTGCTACCGCTAGGCTCTACGGTCGGTTGTTCAATAGGTTTGTTTGTTCAACATCAGGGGTGGGGTTTCTCGGTGGGCGATAAGACGCTGCAGGTCGATCGGGACGTGTTGCAGGGGTTGTCGAATGTGTTGGCGGCGATCGCGGAGACGGTGAAGGGTTTGCCGTCGACCGGGTTGTTCGAGCCGGCGGCGAAGTGGGTCGGTGTGTCGGCGGTCGGGGCGGCGGGTAAGGAGATCGACGGTGTCGTGGGCGCCGCGGTGGGGCTGATGCGCGGGCGGGTCTCGGACATGTCGCAGATCGCCGCGCAGAATCGTGACGACTACGCGGCCGCGGAGGCACGGTTCGAGGCCGAGTTGCGTAAGCTGCGGGGTGCCTGATGCGGCCGAGTATCGCGCAGTTGCAGATCAATTGGGATCCGGTCGATCGGGCCGCGGACGGGTGGAAGGGTCAGGCCGCCGATGCGGCCGCGGAGCGTGCCTAACGGCGAGAAGATCGCGGGCATCACCCTGGCCGATGCGATCCTGGTGGTCGGCGGGGCGCTCGACCGGGCGGCTGCGACGCTGGGGCCGTTGCGGCAGCAGGCGTTGAGCATCGTGGACGCGGCCGAAGCGGTCGGGTGCGCGGTTGCCGACACGGGAGCCGTGACCGCGCCGACACCGCAGACCGCCCGCGGCGCGCTGGCCGTGCAGGCGCAGCTGCTGCTCGACAACCCGGCCGCGGCGCAGTCGTTGTGCAACACGGCCGCCGCGCAGTATGCCGAGCGGCTCACTCACGCGCTGGATCTGCTTGATCAGCAGGACACGGCGGCGGGTGTGGAGATCGGTAAGGCGCTGCAGGCGTTGACGCAGACCTCGCGATTCGAGAAGGTCACGGCGGTTGCGGCACCGAATCTCAGTGCGGAGCAAGGCAAGCGAGACTTCGAGGCGCTCGCGTCCGGGAACCTGTCGCCGCAGGAGCGCCGCGCCATCGAGGAACGGCTCGCGCAGGCGCAGCTCACGTCGAGCCAGAACGAGGACCGGCGAAACGCGGTCGGAGACCGGCCGGCGTTGGTACTGCCGGCCGGGCAGTTCGACTATCTCAAGTCGTTCTATGCGTCGGCCGGCAAGGACGGACTGCTTTCGCTCGACGACAAGCTCGGTCAGGGGCCGACGATTCACGGGGAGAGCCCTAACCAGATCATCAGGTCGAACATCGCCAGTGGGTTGTTCACGCTGTCGTCGCCGAATGTGGGCTCGTCCAGTGGTGAGACCGGCGGGATGGGCCAGCTGCCGAAATCGGTGCAGGACTTGGTGGGCCCGGGTGTTTCCCGTACGACGATGGGTGCGGCGTCGGGGTTTCCGGTGTCGGTGACAGAGATCACGAATGTCGACCAGGTGCGTCAGTTCGCGGGCCTGCTGGATACGGCGGATCCGTCGGTGCAGCAGGGCAGTCAGCTCAGCGCGTCGCTGGTGACCAAGGCGTCGGAACTCGCACGGTACGAGCCGGAGTTTCAGCAGAAGCTGCCCACCACGTTGATCGAGGACAGTCGTGGCGTGCCGGTCGGCACGGGCATGCTCAACGACACGATCGCCGAGCTCACGCAGGTCGGCGGCCGTGATCACCTGGCCGATGCCGCGCTGTTGACCGGCAAGGGGATGCCGGCGGGGTATGACCCGTCGGCGACGATGTATGCGCTCACGCACAATGAGTGGCAGACCGATGCGGGTACGAAGGCGAAGAATTCGTTGTGGTCGTGGATCGGTGGGGACATTCAGACGCCGGGGCCGGTGGGGGACAACGCGCGGTCGGCGTTCGCGGGGCTGCCGGGGGTGTTCGCGCCGACGCAGGGCCATGTCGGTGACGGTGCGTTGGTGACGATGTCCGGTGGCACGTCGTATGTGCAGGGGTTCAACGAGGATTTCGCGGAGCATCCCGAGTATGCGACGTCGATGAGCCGGTTGCTCGGTTCGCATCTGGATGTACTGGCGGGGCCGGGTGCGCCCCTCGGTTTCGAGAAGCCGTCGAGCACCGAGCCGAGCTCAGGTGCGGTTCAGTTGAATGTCGTTGACGGAAACCGGCTGTTGATGCTCGCCAGCGAGTCCGGTCAGGGGCGTATCACGCTCGAGAGTGCGCAGGGCATCGCGCAGCAGCAGCTGCTTGGTCAGGCCGTGCGAGAGGGGGGTGCAGATCCTTCGGTTTGGCTGCGCGACAATGCTGGTCACTTGCCGGACCTGTCGGCGCGCATCGACGTAGCCGGGCAGAACGCGATCACGTTCCAGAACACGCAGCAGGCGACCGAGTACAACGACCATCAGATCTCGGTGCACGATGCGAAGGTCAAAGCACTGGAGATCGCGGGTTCGGTGCTCACCGCGCCGTTGGAGGTCTCTGAGGCGGTGCCCGGCGCGGGAATGCTGGGCGCTGGGCTGGACGCGGGAAAGGAAGCGCTGACCAGTTCGCTTATCGAGCAGGCGGTCAACGACCCAGACCTGCACAGTGTGACTGTTGCACAGCCCGATCAGATGGCCGTTGTCAAACAGAACGAGTTGATGACCCAGGCGCTGCGCGCGTACGACCAGAACGGGCAGGTTCCTGCCGGACTACATGATGGTGATGCGCAGATTGACTTTTCGAGAGACTCGATGCCCGGCCGTTCGCGGGATGCTCGGGAGTTCTTGGATGACCGGGGCATCTACGCCTGGATCAACGAATACCAGCAGGATTACGCGTCGAAGCTGCAGTCAATCCCGCAGACAAATGATGAACTGGCGTCGCTTCTCGGCGGCGGATACGTGCCGAGGTCGAGTTGATGGGCGCGCGCAGGGTGTTTCACACGAAATTGCTTGGTGCCGCAGCGGCCGCTGGCATCATCATCGCGGCTGTAGGTGGGTGCGGGGCGGGACAGCAGGACTCACCGGGCGGTACACCGACGGCCTCACCGTCCGTGCGGTATCCCGCTCTGCACAACGGTTGGGATGTCTCCAGCGCGATACCGCAAGCGGAGGCCGAGGCCGCACGTTTCGCGGCAGAGACCACGGCGATGCTGGCTCAAGGCCGGTCGGACATCGGGGCGGCGCGCGCCGTTCGCTCGAGAATCGCGCCTCGGCTAGATGAGTGGCTCAGTGATCTGAGCACCATTCGGCAAACTCGGAACCACACGGGTGGTGAACTCTTCCGCGCTGTGTCGGCGACGCCGATGGGTGGCGGAAGCGCGCACAACGTGACGATCTGCATCTATCCGACACCTGGTGAGTATGCCGTATTCCCCGACGGGGAACTGGAGGGGCTGTCTGGAACCGGGGCCTTCTGGTTTGCGTTCGACTCGACGGTTCAGCTGACGACAGGGCCTGCAGCGGACGGGAGTACCTCGGAGACCCCGCGCCGGCTTCTGGTCGATTCGGGACGGGCGGGCTCTTCGGCGCAGGAACGGGCTGATCAGCAAGCGCACTGTGAAAAGTACGCGCCGGATCCGTTGGTGCAGCACCCGCCGGCGCCGTTGTCGCCGCGGTGATGCGCCTATCCGCACACAGGTAGGCCGGGCTTCGGGTAGATGCCGGATCTGTGCCGACTTGTGTGGGGAAAAGCGCGCGACGACGGCACGCCGCGGCTCTCGTCGCTCACGCCCGCAGGTGGTCCGCGAAGAACTCTCGCGTGCGAATCCAGGCGTCCTCGGCCGCGTCGGCGACGTGCCGCGGGGAGTCGGGATCGGTCGCGAACGCGTGGCCGGCATCCGCGTAGCGCACGATCTGGGTCGGCGCGTTCACCGGTTCGAGCGCCGTACGCAACTCCTCTACCTGGTCGATCGGGATCGACTTGTCGAGGTCGCCGTACAGCCCGAGCCACGGCACGCGGACCTTGGCGGCCAGTTCGAGTCCGGACGGTATCCCGCGCCAGCGTGACTTCGCGATGCCGCTGCCGTAGAACGTGACCGCCGCGTCGACGTGCGCGCTCGCCGCGGCCCACAGGGCGATGGTGCCGCCCATGCAGAACCCGACGATGCCGACCTGTCGCACCCCCTGCGCGTGCACGTAGTCGATCGCCGCGTTCACGTCGGCGGAGATGCCGGACCCGGTCAGCCCCTGCAGGAGCGGGCGGGCGCGCTGGAAGTCGTGGTCCTCGACGACCGGATCGCCCTGCCGGTGGTACAGGTGCGGGGCAACAGCCAGGTAGCCCTCGGCCGCCAGCGGTCCGGTGAGGCCTGCGAGGTGGCGGGTGATGCCCCATGCCTCCTGGATGACCACGATCCCGGCCCGGATGTCCCCGGTGGGCCGGCTGAAGGTCAACGGAGTGCCCTCGTGCTCGGTGCGTTCGATAGTCACCCGCACATCATGCTCCGAACCCGCCCCGCACGGCGGATGTGACACGGCCCCGGACGCGGAAGGCGCGTCCGGGGCCGTGATCGGTCTTCTTGTCGGAGCTCAGCGGCTCCACCAGGGCCGCAGCGGCACCTGGGCGTCGCCGTCCTCGCCGGGCTTGACCGCAAGCACCTGGTGCAGCTGGATCCCGTTGCGCTCGAAGCCGAGTCGCGAGCCGGCCATGTACAGTCCCCACACCCGCGCGGTGCCCTCGCCGACCTCGTTCACGCAGAAGTCCCAGTTCTCGACCAGGTTCCGGCACCAGTCACGCAGGGTCAGCGCGTAGTGCTCGCGCAGGTTCTCCTCGTGGCGGACATCGAAGCCGATGTTCTGCATCTCGGTGATGATCCGGCCCGAGCCGGTCAGCTCACCGTCCGGGAACACGTACCGATCGATGAAAGCGCCGGCCTTGACCTTGGCGTGGTTGTCCGGCCGGGTGATGCAGTGGTTCAGCAGGCGACCGCCCGGGCGCAACCGGTCGAACAGCGTCGCGAAGTACGACGGGTAGTTCGCCACGCCGATGTGCTCGGTCATGCCGATCGAGGAGATGCAGTCGAATCCGCGCTCGGGCACGTCGCGGTAGTCGGAGAAGCGCACCTCGGCGAGCTCACTCAGGCCCTCGTCGGCGATGGCCTTCTGCGCCCACTCGGCCTGCTCGCGGGACAGCGTCGCGCCGATCACCTTCACCCCGCGACGGGCCGCGAACCGGACCATCCCGCCCCAGCCGCAGCCGACGTCGAGCAGTCGCATGCCCGACTCCAGTCCCAGCTTGTCGAAGACCAACTGGTACTTGGCCTCCTGTGCCTCCTCGAGAGTGGAGTCGGCCGTCGGGTAGGCCGCGCAGGTGTAGGTCATCGACGGCCCGAGCACCTTCTCGTAGAAGGCGTTCGAGACGTCGTAGTGGTGATGGATCGACTCGGCGTCGCGGGTCTTGGAGTGCCGCAGACCCTCGGCGACGCGCCGCCAGCGGGGCAGGGTCTCCTGCGGGGGCGGGGCGATCGGGCGCAGGCGCTCCCAGCCCAGCGAACGCATGATGCTCGCGACCGTCATGGCCGGCGGGCGGTGCAGGTGCATGTCCTCGCTGAGCACCTTGAACAGCTCGTAGGGGTCGCCGGGGTGCACGCCGGTGATGTCGAGATCGCCCGAGACATAGGCGCGGGCCATACCCAGATCGCCTGGGGCGGTGGCGATGTAGGTCGCGCCACGCGGCGTCTTCAGATCGAGGCCGTAGGGGGCGTCGTCGGGTCCGGTGCTGCTGCCGTCGTACGCGGTGAACCGCAGCGGCATCTCGCCCCGCGTGAGCACGTCGATGATCTCGGCCAGCGACATCTTGCCGGGGGTGGTGGGGGTGGTGGTGTTCATGGAGGCTTCCTTGAACGTCGTCACTGTCGTCGTACCGCCTTGGAATATAGGTCGAGCAATCGGGAATCCTGGTCGTAGCGGCGCTTGATGTCGGTGTACCGATCGGCGCCGTACAGCTTGGCGAACTCGTCTTCGGAATAGAAGGAGTCGGAATAGAGCGATTTGTGTCCGTCCAACTCGGTGACCTTGCCTTCGATCATCCGGTTGGCGGCGCCCTCGATCTCGCCGGGAACGATCGGCACCGAGGACCAGAAGCCGATGTTCACGTAGGTGCGCTTGGGCTCGAGCGGATACAGCGACCAGGGCCGGGCGGGATCCGGCGCAACGGTGGCCGAATCGCGAAGCCGCAACGGACACAGCCAGATCGGCTCGATCGGGGTGTTCTCCAGGAACCAGTGGACGAATTCGGTGGTGCGCTCGATCGGCACCTCGACGTCCTGGACGACACGCTCACGCGGCGGATTGCCCTTGCGCTTCTCGAGGCGGTCGCCGATGTCGTACTTCTGGTCGAGTCCGATGAGCTTCCAGTAGAAGCTGCTGCGGCGCAGCGGCTTCGGCCAGAACCGGCGGATCTTCGGGTTCTGTGTGCCGAAGGCCCGCGAGCACCAGAACCAGTCGGTGTCCCAGCGCCACAGGTAGTCGTGGATGGTCAGCCGGTCGATCTTCGGGCTCTGGGCGACCGGGTGCTGGATCGACCGGTAGTAGATGTCCATGCCGGTGTAGTCGCTGACCGGCCCCGGGCTGTCGGTCTGGGTTCCGAGGGTCAGATACGCCTCGTCGGCGGAGAAGACCACGCCGTCGAGGTAGTCGACCTCCACGCCGTCGTACCGGCGCTCGGTGGCGATCCGGTCCATCGTCTCCTGCAGCCTGTCGATGCTGGTGAAACGCAGGTGCCGCAGCTCGACGTAGGGCTTGACCTGCTCGAGCTGAATCTTGAGTCGGGTCGAGTAGCCCAGCGTGCCATAAGAATTCGGGAACCCGCGGTACAGGTCGGCGTGCTCGGCGGAATCCGGTCCGGTGGTGACGACCTCGCCCGCGCCGGTGAGCACGTCGAGTTCGGACACCGACTCGTGCGGCAGACCGCTGCGGAACGAGGTGGACTCGATGCCCAGCCCGGTCACGGCGCCGCCGAGCGTGATGGTCTTCAGCTGCGGCACGACCATCGGTGCGAGACCGTGGCGCAGGGTCGCGGCCACCAGGTTCTCGTAGGTGCACATGCCCTGCACATCCGCGGTGCGCGCCGCCGGGTCGACCGCGATCACACCGTCCAGCCCGGACACGTCCAGCCCCGGTGCGTTGGTCGCCGCCCGTGCACGGAACAGGTTGGAGGTCTTCTTCGCCAGCCGGACCGTGGCGTTCGACGGGATCGCGCGGTAGCTGTCCAGCAGTCGCTGCACGCCCGCGCGGTGCGCTTCCCATCCGACCTCGCGCCCGAGTGGTTCACCCCCTCCCCACAGGCTCGACCCGAGACGTCCCACACTCACTCGATTCAAGAACCCAGCCACCTCCTGACCGTATCTGCTCCGCGAACCGTCGACCATTCGCCGTCCCGCTCGCCCGGAAACCTGATCGGATCCGGCAGGGCCGAAGCAGGCAGGATGGAAGTGCTGAACATCGACCCCCATCGTGAGAGGACAGTCCATCACGGCGGGGCGGACATTTACGGCAGATCGGTGTAAACAGGACGGTCGGTGTCACGACGGCACCCGAGGTCCACCAGGTCAGAGGAGACGACAGTGGGACAGGTAAGCGCAAGCAGTTCGGTGACCGTCGCCGCCGCGCCGGACAAGGTGCTCGCGGCCCTCGCCGACTACCAGGAGGTTCGTCCGCGCATCCTCACCGAGCAGTACCTGGACTACCGGGTGCTCGAGGGCGGTCAGGGCGACGGCACGGTGGCGCAGTGGACGCTGCAGGCGACGCAGAAGCGCTCACGCGACATCAAGGCCACCGTGAGCGTGAGCGGGTCGACGATCACCGAGACGGACGCCAACTCGACGCTGGTGACGACCTGGCAGGTCGCGCCTGCCGGTGCTGGGTCGACCGTGACGACCACCACGGCCTGGAAGGGTGCGGGCGGGATCGGCGGCTTCTTCGAGAAGACCTTCGCGCCGCTGGGGCTGCGCAAGATCCAGGAGCAGGTGCTGGCCAAGCTCAAGGCCGCGGTCGAGGCCTGACAGGCGGCTGCCGGTTCGCCGGGCGCCTGTCGGGCGGAGACCCGAGCCCGGCGCGCGCCCGGCGCCGCGCACTAGACTGACCGCACGGTGCGACTGTTCGTGCCCCGTGCTTCTGACCCCGTGCTTCTGACCACTGTGTTCAGACAAACGAGAGGACCGCGTCCGATGCAACCCGGCGGCCAGCCCGACATGCAGCAGATTCTCCAGCAGGCGCAGCAGATGCAGCAGCAGCTGATGCAGGCCCAGGCCGAACTGGCCCAGGAAGAGGTCACCGGGCAGGCCGGTGGCGGTCTGGTCACCGCGACCGTCAAGGGCACCGGCGAGGTCGTCGCGCTCGCGATCGATCCGAAGGTGATCGATCCCGAGGACGCGGAGACCCTCCAGGACCTGGTGATCGGCGCCATCGCGGACGCGTCGACGAAGTCGCAGCAGCTCGCCGCCTCGAAGCTCGGCCCGCTCGCCGGCGGCATGGGCGGCGGCATGGGCCTGCCCGGATTCTGAGCGACGGGCCTAGGCGAAGGGGACCGGAATGTACGAGGGTCCGGTTCAGGATCTGATCGACGAGCTCGGCAAGCTGCCCGGCATCGGGCCGAAGAGCGCGCAGCGCATCGCTTTTCACCTGCTGGGTGTCGAGCCCACGGACATCGAACGGCTGCAGAACGCACTGCAGCGGGTGCGCGACGGCGTGCAGTTCTGCACGGTCTGCGGCACGGTCGCGGACAACGAGCTGTGCCGCATCTGTGCGGACCCGCGCCGCGACCGCACGTTGATCTGCGTGGTCGAAGAGCCCAAGGATGTGCAGGCCGTCGAGCGCACCCGTGAGTTCCGTGGCCGCTACCACGTGCTCGGCGGCGCCCTGGACCCCCTGAACGGGATCGGTCCGGACCAGCTGCGGATCCGCGAGCTGCTGGCCCGGATCGGCAACCAGGTCGACGGCGTCGACGTGTCCGAGGTGATCATCGCGACCGATCCGAACACCGAGGGCGAGGCCACCGCCACCTATCTGGTCCGGATGCTGCGCGACTTCCCGGGCCTGACGGTCACCCGGCTCGCATCGGGCCTGCCGATGGGCGGGGACCTCGAATTCGCCGACGAGCTGACGCTGGGGCGGGCGTTGTCGGGACGCCGCGAACTGCGCTGAGCATCCCCGCGGCCTCCCCGAAATTGCCCCGGAATCCGCACGTCAAACCTCTTGTCGAGGGGTGTGGGGAGGTCTAGCATCAGTAGTGCGGATCGAACAAGAGAAGTGGTAACAATTCAAAAGTTCGAGAAGCAGAGATCAGGCCGAGGATGCGAATACATCCCCGGCCCGACCCCTGTCTGGGGACCCCTTCGGCGCAGGAGTGGGCATGTCGGCAGTCGAGACCATCCGCGGTCCCATCGATTCCTCGGCGCTCGGCCGGGTGCTGATGCACGAGCACATCTTCGTCCTCGGCACCGAGCTGCAGCAGAACTATCCCGACTTCCCGGATCGCTGGGACGAGCAGGCGCGCATCGACGACGCCGTCGCCAAGCTGCGTGACTGCAAGGCGCGGGGGATCGACACGATCGTCGACCCGACGGTGATCGGGCTCGGCCGCTACATCCCGCGGATCCAGCGTGTCGCCGAACAGGTCGACATCAACATCATCGCGGCGACCGGCATCTACACCTACAACGAACTGCCCTTCCAGTTCCATTACATGGGCCCGGGCATGCTCTTCGACGCGCCGGAGCCGATGGTCGAGTTGTTCGTCCGTGACATCCGCGAGGGCATCGCCGGCACCGGCGTCAAGGCAGCTTTCCTCAAGTGCGCCATCGAGGCGCAGGGGCTGACACCCGGCGTGGAACGGGTGATGCGCGCGGTCGGGCAGGCGCACGTCGAGACCGGACTGCCGATCACGGTGCACACCAACCCGCACACCGGTTCCGGGCTCGTCGCGCAACGGGTGCTCGCCGAGGAGGGGGTCGACCTGGGCAGGGTGGTCATCGGGCACTGCGGCGACTCGACGGACCTCGACCAGCTGTGCCGGATCGCCGACGCCGGCTCCTACCTCGGCATGGACCGGTTCGGTCTGGACCTGTTGCTGCCCTTCGAGAATCGGGTCGACACCGTGGTCGAGCTGGCCCGGCGCGGATACGCCGAGAGAATGGTGCTCGCGCACGACGCCGCGTGCTTCATCGACTGGTTCCCGGAGCGGGCCAAGGCGCAGGCCGTGCCGAACTGGAACTTCACCCACATCAGCGACGACGTCCTGCCCGCACTGCTCGGGCGCGGCGTCACCGAGGACCAGATCACCACGATGCTGGTCGACAATCCGTGTCGGTACTTCGAGGCGGCCTGACCTGCTCAGCTGCGCGGCCGGGTGCGGAGCATCGACGCCGCGAGCTCGGCATACCGGTCCGCCAGTTGCTCGGCATCGACCGACCGGCCCGGCAGGTACCAGCGTGCGACGTCGATGCCCATCGACAGCACCGCCAGTGCCGCGGTCGTCACGTCGGGTACGACGAAGGCGCCCGAGTCGACCCCGCGCCGGATCTCCTCGCGGACGAAGTGCTCGGTCTGCCGGCGGATCTCCGCGATGATCGCATGGTGTTCGGGTGAGAGCGCGGCCAATTCGTACTGCGCGACCCGGCACATCGTGTGATGGCGCGCATGCCACAGGGTGAAGGCGCGCACCAGCTCGCGCATCCGGTCGCGCGGGTCGGTGTGCTCGGCGACGGCCTCCCGGATGGCCGCGAGCACGCCCTCGTGACCGACCTTGCCGGCCTCGAAGAGCACCTGTTCCTTGGTCGGGAAGTGGACGTACATGGCCGCCGAGCTCAGTCCCGCGCCCTCGGAGATGTGCCGCGTCGTCGTCGCGTGATAGCCGCGCTCGGCGAACGATGCGACGGCCGAGATGATCAGCCGTCGTGCCGCGTCGGAGGTCACGTCCGGGAACAGGTCGGCCACCGTCGGGCCGAGGTCGGCGGTGGGCCGTTCGGGGGCGGGCTGGTCGGTCGCGCGGGTCATCGGCGGGCGCTCCTGCGGCTCGGGAACCTTGACAGGCCTCACGATACCCGCTCTACTAAGTGAGCGCTTAGTAACCTCGTCGAAGGATCAGTTGATGCCCGCACCCGTCCTGTCCCGCCGCGACCTCGACTTCCTGCTCTACGAGTGGCTCGACGTGACCGCGCTGACCGCGCGCAAGCGCTTCGCCGAGCACTCGAGGGAGACCTTCGATGCGGTGCTCGACCTCAGTGCCGAGATGGCGACGAAGCACTTCGCCACCCACAACAAGCTGGCGGACGCGAATGAGCCGCACATGCTCCCCGACGGCACGGTCGAGACGATCCCCGAGGTCAAGGCGGCCCTCGAGGTGTTCGCCCGGGCCGGGCTGATCGCCGGACAGTTCGACGAGTCGCTCGGCGGCATGCAACTGCCGACCGTTCTCGCCCGCGCCTCGATGGCGTGGTTCCAGGCGGCCAACGCAAGCACATCCTCGTACCCTTTCCTGACCATCGGCAACGCGAATCTCATTGTCGCGCACGGAAATGCCGAGCAGGTCGACACCTATGTGCGCCCCATGCTCGAGGGTCGATGGTTCGGCACCATGTGCCTGTCCGAACCGCAGGCGGGGTCCTCGCTGGCCGACATCACCACCCGCGCCGTGCCGCAGGACGACGGCAGCTTCCGGCTCACCGGCACCAAGATGTGGATCTCGGGCGGCGACCACGAACTGACCGAGAACATCGTGCACCTGGTGCTGGCGAAGATCCCCGGCGGTCCGGCCGGGGTCAAGGGCATCTCGCTGTTCATCGTGCCGAAGGTGCTGCCGGACGTTGCCGGCCTCGGCGAGCGCAACGACGTGACGCTGGTCGGCCTGAACCACAAGATGGGCAACCGGGGCACCACCAACACGCTACTGAACTTCGGCGACGGCACCCACACCCCGGGCGGGCAGGCCGGCGCGGTCGGCTATCTGGTCGGCGAGCCGCACAAGGGCCTGTCGTACATGTTCCACATGATGAACGAGGCGCGGATCGGCGTCGGATTCCTTGCGATCTCGCTGGGCTACGCCGGATACCTGCAGTCGGTGGAGTACGCGCGCACGCGGTCCCAGGGCCGCGCCGCCGGCGACAAGGACCCGACCTCGCCGCCGGTGCCGCTGATACGGCACACGGACATCCGGCGGATGCTGTTGGCGCAGAAGGCCTATGTGGAGGGTGCGCTGGCGCTGGGCCTGTACTGCTCGAAGCTGGTCGACGAGCAGGTCACCGCGGACGACGAGGACGCGGCGGCGCGTACGACGCTGCTGCTCGACGTGCTCACTCCGATTGCCAAGAGCTGGCCGTCGCAGTGGTGCCTGGAGGCCAACAGCCTCGCGATCCAGGTGCACGGCGGCTATGGATACACCCGCGACTACGACGTCGAGCAGTTCTACCGGGACAACCGGCTCAACCCGATCCACGAGGGCACCCACGGCATCCAGGGCCTGGACCTGTTGGGCCGCAAGGTGATCATGAACGGCGGCGCCGGGCTCGCGCTGCTCGCCGAGACCGTCGGCGCCACCATCGACCGGGCGGTCGCCGCGGGTGGCGACGCCGCCGACCATGCGGGTGAACTACGGGCCGCGCTGGAGCGCATTGTCGCGACCACCGCCCGGCTGTGGGGCACAGGGAATCCGTCGGTGGCGCTGGCCAACTCGTCGATCTACCTCGAGTCGATGGGGCACATCGTGATCGCGTGGATCTGGCTCGAGCAGCTGCTCGCGGTCGGTGACCAGGACGGGGCGTTCTACGACGGCAAGCGCCAGGCCGCGCGGTACTTCTACCGCTTCGAGCTGCCGCGCACCGGGTCGCAGCTGGACCTGCTCGACAGCCTGGACCGCACCACGTTGGACATGGACCCTGACTGGTTCTGAGGCGCAGGCGGTTTCGGCTGGCGCGCTTGGCTCAGCCACCGATGACGCGTGCTGTGATGCCGGGGAGGACTTCGAGGACCGCGTCGAGGAAGGAGCGTTGCGCGGACGCCGGCGATCAGGACGCCGGTGTCGAGGATCAGTCTCGCCACGGGTCGGTGTCCAACTCTGCGGCGGCCGCCTCACGCGCTGCGTGAACGTGCGATTCAAAGGCTCCGTCGAGTGCCGAGTTGTCGCGCCAGCGGTCGAACACCGCACGCAGTGCGGCGCCATTCGACTGTGGCGCCGGCGCGATCACCGCGACTCGTCGACCGGCCCGGGTGACCACGATGGTCTCGCCGCGCTCGGCGGAGTCCAGCACGGCGGAAAAGCACCGCGACGCCTCGGACGCCGACATCTCCCGCATGAATTCAGATTATCGGAATCGTGAGCGCGCGTCCGTGTCGGAAGTCGACTGGCAACGCACGTTGTTGCAGGTCACGGTGTCGTCGAGGTGTATCCGGGGATCCGGTTCTCGAACTCGCGCATGCACTGGTCGATCCGTGCCTGGTCGCCGTTCGCGTCCCGGACGCAGGTGACGTAGTCGCCGATGCCGGCGTGCCGGAACACCGTGATCAGCAGCACGATCGCGAGGATCGCGAGCAGCACGCCGATGATGCCGGTGACGATGCCGGCGATCGCGATGCCGCGGTTGGTGGCCTCGCCGCGGGTGGACCTGCGGTAGCCGACGACGCCGAAGATGATCGCCAGCACGCCGGGAATGATGCCCAGGCCGAGGATGAACGCGCCGACGATCGAGACCAGTCCGAGGATCAGCGCAGTGATGCCCATGCCGTTGCGCGGCGGCGGGCCGCCGTAGTAGCCGGGTGCCGGCGGATACGGGCCGGGCGGGTAGCTCCCGGGCGGATAGCCGGCAGGCGGGTAGGAGCCGGGTGGGTACGACCCGGGAGGGTACTGGCCGGACGGATAGGAGCCCTGCGGATGGTCGCCCGACGGATAGGGCTCGGGTGGTTCGGAACCGGGAGGGGGTGGAGCGGGCGGATAGCTCATCGGTTGCTCCCTGCGGTACCTGGTTCCGGACGGCCGGCCCGCGCGGACCCGGCGCTACCGCTAAGCCTAGGCGAGAACGAGGCGGATCCGCCGACTGAAGGGCCGGCCGTCAGACCGGGCGACCGCCGTCGCCGGTGCCGCTGTAGTCGAGGTGGCACTGCATGACGGCGGCGGGGTCGCCCTGCGCGCGGTCCAGGCACGACCGCAGCCCGGACGAGTCGCTGTTGTGCATCGCCGCCGAGATGAACAGGACCAGCATCAGGATCGCTCCGAGGATGCCGAGCGCGCCGGAGACCATCCCGCCGATCGCGATGCCCGGGTTGTTCGCCTCGCCGCGGCGGGTGCGCAGGTACGCGGCGATGCCGAGCCCGATCCCGACCAGCGCGGCCGGGATGCCGAGCACGATGGTCGGCGCGAGCACGATCGACACCAGGCCGATCGTCAGCGCGGCGATGCCGAGCCCGTTGCGGGGCTGTGCCGGCGGGTGGTAGCCGGGCGGACCGTACGGCGGCGGATAGGGGCCGGCCGGGTAGGGCTGGGGCGGGTACGGCTGTTGCGGGTACTGCTGATGCGGATATTGCTGGTCGGGGCCGGGCGCGGGGTAGTAGCTCACCGCACGGCCAGTCGCTCGCGCCGCAGCCGGGTGACCTCGTCGATCTCCAACGGCGCGAGAGTGTCCACGCCGAGCGCGCGGGCGATGAGCAGGTCGGCGAGTTCCGGGTTGCGGGCCAGCGCGGGACCGTGCATGTAGGTCGCGACGACCGAGCCCTGCAGCACGCCCTCGGTGCCCTCGCCGGCTCCGTTGCCGACACCGTGGGTCACGCGGCCGAGCGGGGCGGCATCCGGTCCCAGTGCGGTGCCGCCGCGATGGTTCTCGAAACCTGTCAGTGCGCAGGTCAGGGCGTCGGTCAGGGGCTCGGAGATCACTTCCCCGATGGTACGCACGGCCTGCGGCGAGGTGGTGACGTCGAGCATGCCGATGCCATCGACCCGCCGCCCGTCCGAGGTCTCGTACCAGCGCCCCAGCACCTGCAGGCCGGCGCAGATGGCCAGCACCGGCGCACCCCGCTCGGCGGCCCGCTGCAGGCCGGGGTAGCGGGTCAGGTGACGCGAGGCCAGGGTCTGCGCCGCGTCCTCGCCGCCGCCGAGCGTGTAGAGGTCGAGCGAGTCGGGGACGGGATCGTCGAGGGTGATCTCGACGACCTCGGCGTCGATCCCGCGCATCCGCATGCGCCGGCGCAGCACCACGGAGTTGCCGCCGTCGCCGTAGGTGCCCATGACGTCGGGCAGGATCAGCCCGATCCGGACCGTCGATTCAGCCACGGCGTGCCTCCTTGGCGAGTGCGGTGTTCAGATCCCGGAAGGCGGTGTAGTTGGCCAGCACCTCGACCCGGCCGGGTGGGCACTTTTCGATGGCGCGCAGGGTGTCGGCCTCGAGGTCGTGCTCGACGCCCGCGTAGGTCAGGCGTACGGCCAGGTCGGTGCCGCGCTCGCCGGCGGCGATCACCTTCACGCCCTCGAAGTGCTCGAAGCGCACGTCCCACAGCCAGGACAGGTCCTCGCCGTCGGGCACCTGGCCGTTCACCGCGATCACCAGGCCGTCGACCGTGTGGTCGACCATCGACAGCGCCTCCTGCCAGCCCGCCGGGTTCTTCGCCAGCAGCAACCGGAGTTGGTGGGGTCCGCGCTGCACGGTCCGGTAGCGGCCCGCGACCTCGCTGACCCCGCCGGCGGCCTCGGCCGCGGCGGCCGGGTCGGCGCCGAGCGCGACCGCTGCGGCGACGGCCTGCGCGGCGTTGCCGCGGTTGGCACGGCCCGGCAGCGACAGCGTCAGCGGCAGGTGAAGGCCGCCGGGGCCGGACAGGTGGGTGTCGTCGACGGTCCAGGTGGGGGTGGGTCGGCCGAACTCGCAGCCGGAGCAGCGCCAGTCCTGCCCGTCCCGCAGAATCGGCTCGCCGCAACGGGGGCAGCCGACCGAGTCGTTTGCCCAGCCGCCGCCGGCCGCGATCCACACGGTGTTCGGGCAGTCGAAGGCGACGGAGGTGACCAGGACGTCGTCGCAGTTGGCGATGACGGTGGCGTCGGGGTGCCGGCTCAGGCCCGCGCGCAGGCGTCGCTCGATCGTGTTGATCTCGCCGACCCGGTCGAGCTGGTCTCGGGTCAGGTTGAGCAGCACCACCGCGGCCGGGTTCACCGCGTCCGCCACATGCGGCACGTGCAGTTCGTCGACCTCGAGCACCGCGAGCGGAGCGTCCAGTCCCTCGCCGAGCGCCGCGACCAGGCCGGCATCCATGTTGGCGCCGTCGGCGTTGGTGGCGACCGCCCCGACCGTGCGCAGCGCGGCCGCGACCATCCGCGTGGTTGTCGACTTGCCGTTGGTGCCGGTGATCAGCACCGTCCGCTTGCCCGCGGCCAGCTGGCCCATCAGTGAACCGTCGATCTTGAGCGCGATCAGCCCGCCGATCATCGAGCCCTTGCCGCGACCGGCGGCACGCGACGCCCAGGCGGCCGCACCGGCCGCGCCCATCGCGAGGCGCCCGCGGCGCGACAGACGGGGCACGCCCCGCGAGGTGCTGTTACCGACGCTGACCATGCGGAAAGTCTGGCACAGCGCGGAAACGGGAGGGGCGCGGCACCGAGGTCGGTGCCGCGCCCGTGATGAGCCGTCCGGAGTGGCTAGTGGGCGATGGCCTTCGCCTTCAGTGCCGCGAACTCCTCGGGGGTGATGCTGCCCCCATCCAGCAGCTTCTGCGCGTCGGCGATCTGCTGGGCAGGGGAGGTGCCCGCGGTCTGCTTGATGTACTGGTCCTGTATGTCCTTCATGTGCTGCGCCTCGGCGACCGATCGCTTGGTCATGTCGCCGCCCTTGGCGATCAGATACACCAGCGCGGTGATCAGCGGGAAGATGAACAGGCAGATCACCCAGACGGCCTTGGCCCAGCCGGAGCTCTTGTGGTCACGGAACAGGTCACTGATGATGGACCACAGCACGATCAGGTACGCGACGAACGCGAAGCTGATGATGATCAGCCACACCACATCCCAGAACGATGACGACGACATGTCGATACTCCCTTTCCCGCGGGCGATCTCCCCGAGACGGGGAGTGTCGACTGTGAGCGTCGCAGGGTTCGAGTCCGCGGACCTCACCCTTGCCGGGTGAATCGGGTGCTCCGAGCGAGTTGGGGATGGCATGGCCGCGGCTGATCGGCCCACACTGGACACACCGACCTACAGGAGCGTGATCATGGTGTTCAGGCCTGGACCGTTTGCTCGACCGTTTGCTCGGCCCTTCGTGCGACCCGGACTGCTCGGTACCGTCGCCCGCAGCGCCGTCGTCGCCGGGACCGCCGCGGCCACCGTCAACGCGGTGAATCGACGGTCTCAGCGCCGTGCCGCGGAACAGCAGGCCTACGAAGCTCGGCAGCAGGAGACCACCTATGAGCCGGAGCCGGCGGCGTCGAACTCCGATGCCGACGAGATGATCGCAAAGCTCAAGGAACTCGGACAGCTACACGAGTCCGGCGTGCTCAGCGACGACGAATTCGCTGCGGCGAAGGCGAAACTGCTCGGCTGAGCCGGCATCTCAGCCGCGGGGGCGCACGACCATCACGGGGCACTCGGCGACATGCAGCAGTGATCGGCTGGTCGAACCGAGCAGCATCCCGCGGAATCCGCCGCGGCCACGGCTGCCGACCACCACCAGTTGGGCGTCGGTGGTCAGATGCTTCAGCATCTGGACCGGACGGTCGGGGTCGACCGCCTCGGTGACCTCGACGTCCGGATAGCGCTCGCGGCGTCCCGCCAAGCTCTCGGCGAGCACCGCCGCCTCCTCGGCCTTGATGTCCGGCCATTCCAGGTCTTTGTGAAACCCGAACGCCTGGCGGAGCGACAGGTCGTTCCATGCGTGCGCGGCGACCAACGGTGCCCCGCGCAGAGACGCTTCCTCGAAGGCGTGGTCGATCGCGAATTCGCTCAAGGGCGAGCCGTCGACACCCACCACCACCGGACCTGTGGTGGGTGCCGGTCCCCGTAGTGCCACGACCGGGCAGTCGGCGTGGGCGGCGACCGAGGCGCTGACCGAGCCGAGAAATCCACCGGCAAGCTGGCCGAGCCCCCGGGATCCGAGCACGATCATGTGCGCCGACTCCGACCAGGTCAGCAGCACCCGTGCCGGCGGCGCGGTGTGAAACTCGCGGCGTACCTCCAGCGGGTGCTCGCCGACGGCGTCCTTGGCGAGTTCGGTTGCCTCCGTGAGGAGTTTCTTACCGACTTCAAGCCGGTCCTCGTAGAAATCCTGCGGCAGCGCCGTCGCCACACCGAACGGTGGTGGCGGGGGAGAAGCGCAGACCAGTTGCAGCGGCGCCGTCCGCCGGGCAGCGGTCTCGGCCGCCCACCTCGTCGCAATGCGCGCGTGGTCTGATCCGTCGACACCGACGACGATCGGGGGATTGATGTCCATGACATTTCTCCTCACGGCCTGCACGCTCCACGCTACGGTGCCCGGACGGGGTGGAGAACCCTGTCCGGGCACCGTAAGCGACGAAGTGGACCGGTTGCTCAGTCCCTGGCGAACCCGGCCGCGAGCGTCTGTTCGAGATCGACCCACTCGTCGTCACCGCGCTTGAGCGTCACCTTCGACAACGTGCCGCCGGAGAACTCGAACGGCACCGGGTAGTCGCCGACCGGCTGCCCGCCGTCCCTGCCCGCGTTCAGGCCCTCGCCGGCCAGCGAGAAGTGACCCTGCTGGGTCTTGATCTTCGCCGACCCGACCGCCGACTCGTCGATGTAGAGCGTCGCCGTGCCGGTGGGGGACACCCCGTCCTTGCCTTCGATGACGTACTTCACGCCGAGCACGTGCTTGCCGGACGTCGGCAGCGGACCGTCGGACACGATCTCCTGCCGGAGCTTCCCGAGCCAGTTGTAGACGTAGTGCAGCTTCCCGCCCTTGATGTACAGCGAGTGGCCGCCGAAGCGCCCGCCGTGCGCGAATAGCACTCCCTGAGAGTCCGCGGCCAGTTCGACCTCGGCCAGAATCTCGAACGGGCGCCCGAAATACGGCATGGCCGTGCGCTCGGGAACCTCGGACTGACCGGGGTAGAACACCTGCTCATCGGTCGGCGGCATCAGTGTGGGGGTCGGGTACTTCGGCAGGTACGCGAAGATCTCGACCCCGTTCCGGTCGTCCAGCGGCAGGCCGTGGAACTCGTCGGCGAGCTGGAACCAGAGCTTCTTGAGCTCCTCGAGCTTCTCCGGCATCTCGGCGGCCAGGTTCTTGGTCTGGTTCCGGTCGATCTCGAGGTGGTACAGCTCCCACGTGTCCTGGTCGAAGTGTCCCCAGCCGGCCGACATCGGCGGGTGGTTCGTGTTGGCGAACCAGCCGTCCTGCCAGACGCCGCGGGTGCCGAGCATGGCGTAGAACTGGGTGTGGCGGGCATTCGGCGTGCCGGCCTCGCGCAGCGCCGGCAGCAGCGACGCGCCGTGTAGCGGTTCCTGTTTGACGTCGTTCATGTGCTCGGGCGGGGTGATGCCGATGGCGTCGTAGATCGTCGGTACGACGTCGATCGCATGGCAGTACTGATGCCGGAACTGTCCGCCGTTCTTCAACTGGGCAGGCCAGGAGAAGAACATCGGGTCCGCGGTGCCGCCCTCGTACCCGGCGTAGCGCTTGAACATCTTGAACGGCGTGCAGAACGCGACCGCCCAGCCCACCGCGTAGTGGTTGTACGTCTCTACGGTGCCGAGCTTCGGCGCCATCCGCAGCTGCTCCTCCGGTCCGTCGATGACGGAGTTGAAGAAGTTGTTCTCGTTCCAGGTCCCGTTCGGGCCGCCCTCGCCGGACGCTCCGTTGTCGGAGACGAACACGATGATGGTGTTCTCGTACTGGCCCGTTTCGTCGAGGTAGTCGAGGAGCCGGCCGATCTGGGCGTCGGTGTAGGTCGAGAACCCGGCGTACACCTCCGCCTGCCGGGCGAAGACCTTCTTCTCGTCGTCGGTGAGCGTGTCCCATTCGCGGGCGGTGTCGTTCTCCGGCCACGGCTCACCGTTGGGCCCGGTGACATCGATGTAGGGGTTCAGCGGCGGCAGCTCAGTGTCCTGCGGCACCAGACCGAGCCGCTTCTGGTTCTCGAGCACGACCTCGCGGTACTTCTCGTACCCCATGTCGAACACGCCCTTGTACTGGTCCGCCCATTCGGTCGGGACCTGATGGGGTGCATGGTTCGCGCCGGGGCAGAAGTAGGTGAACCACGGCTTGTTCGGGGCGGTGGCCTTCACGTCCTGGATGAAGGAGATCGCCTTGTCGGCGAGGTCCTTCGACAGGTGATACCCCTCCTCCGGCGTGTACGGCGGGTCGATCAGGTGGTTGTCCGAAACCAGGTCCGGGTAGTACTGGTCGGTCTCACCACCGAGGAATCCGTAGTACCGCTCGAACCCGCGCCCAAGTGGCCAGGTGCGCCGCCGAGCTCCGAGCGACCCCTCCTCGGCCGGTGTGAGGTGCCACTTGCCCACCGCCAGCGTCGAGTAGCCGTTGCGGAGGAGTACCTCGGCGATGGTGCCGTTCTCCATCGGGATGCGGCCATTCGATCCGGGGAAGCCGGTGGTGATCTCCTCGATGCACGCCATACCGTTCGAGGTGGCGTTGCGGCCGGTGAGCAGGCACGACCGCGTCGGCGAGCAGAACGCGACGGTGTGGAACTGGGTGAACGCCGCGCCGTCGTCGGCGATGCGCTTCAGGTTCGGCATCTTGATGAGGCCGCCGTAGTGGTCCCAGGCGCCGAATCCGGTGTCGTCCATCACGATGTAGAGCACGTTCGGCGAGTTCTCCGGCGCCGAGGGCTCGATGTACGGCGACCAGTCGGGCGTGGAATCCCGAATGTCTTCCTTGATCACGCCGTTGAAGCTCTTAGTCATCAACCCTCCCAGTTCAGCTATGCCGTGTTCGAGGTGGCAACCCGATCATCGGCCGGGAAGGACCATTCGGCCTCACCCCATTGGGATGAATGTGGCCCGGAAACCGCGGGTTCAGGGCCCTGGAGACCGATCAACCCACCGAGCGCATCCTCGGCGGGTTGATCGGGAGCCCCCGTCAGTCGCGCGACATGGCCGCCGCGAGGTGCGCTTCGACGTCGACGTACCCGTCGTCGGCGATGTCGAAGACGACCTGCTTGATCTCGCCGCCGCGGAACTCGAACCGCGGCTCGGGGTAGGCGCCCGACACCGGGTCGGCGCTGTCGTAGCCGATGCACAGCCCCTCACCGCAGAGCGAGAAATGGCCGAGCACAGTGCGGATCTGCTGCTCGGCGACCTGCTTGTCGTCGATGTACAGCTTCAGCGGTCCGACGCCCTCGCGGTACTTGCCCATCGACTCCTTGGTGAACTCGACGCCGATGATGTGCTTGCCGGACGTCGGCACCGGTGCCGAGATGCGGTCCTCCGGCGGGATGCCGAGGAAGTTGTACGCGTAGGTGACGACACCCTCCTTGATGAACAGTGAATGGCCACCGAACCGCGAACCCTGCGCGAAGATCACGCCCTGCGAATCCGCCGTGAGATCGACCTCGGCGAGGATCTTGTACGACACGCCGTGCACGTTCGCGGAGGACCGTTCCGGGACCTCACTGGTGCCGGGGTAGTAGACGTACTGCCCGCTCGGCGGTGCCGGCTGGTGGAACTCCATCGTCAGGAAGGTCTCGTAGTCCTTCGGGTTGCCGATGATCTGGAGGTCGTTGAGCGGCAGGACCTTGTTCGCCTTGGCCTCCGCCATCCACAGCGACTTGAGCTCCTCGAGCTTGCCGGGATGTTCGGCGGCCAGGTTGTGAGCCTCGGCGCGGTCGATGTCGGTGTGGTACAGCTGCCACTCGTCCTTGTCGAAGTTGCTGAGGCCCGACACCGGGCCGTGCATCGAGACGGCCTTCCAACCTCGGTGCCACAGGCCGCGCTGGCCGAACATCTCGTAGTACTGGGTTTCCTTCGTGGTCGGCCCGTCGGCCGGTGCGTCGAAGGAGTACTTCATCGACACGCCGGACAGCGGGGTCTGTTCGACTCCGTGGTACGTGTCGGGGAACTCGACGCCGCACGCCTCGAGGATCGTCGGCACGATGTCGGTGGAGTGGTGGTACTGGTGGCGCACCTCGCCCTTGGCCTTGATGCCGGCAGGCCAGTGGATCACCAGCGGGTCGCAGACTCCGCCCTGGTAGGTGTAGCGCTTGAACATCTTGTAGGGCGTCGAAAATGCCGCGGCCCAGCCCGTCGGGTAATGGTTGTACGTGTCGGGGCTGCCGAGCTGGTCGACCATCGTGAGGTTCTGTGTCTCGTCGTCGGGGTAGCCGCCGAAGATCTTGCCTTCGTTCACCGAACCGTTGGGGCTGCCCTCGCCGGAGGCTCCGTTGTCGGCGCAGTAGATGATCAGCGTGTTGTCGAGCTGACCGGACTCCTCGAGGTAGTCGACGATCCGGCCGACCTGGGAGTCGGTGTACTCGGAGAAGCCGGCGAACACCTCTGCCATGCGCGAGAACATGCGCTTCTCGTCGTCGTTCAGCTCGGCCCAGGGGCGGACCTCGTCGGATGGGGAGAAGGTTCCCTCCGGCATCGGGTTCAACGGCGTGAGTTCGGTGTCCGCGGGGAGGATGCCCTTCTCGACCATGCGGCCGAGCGCCCACTCGCGGTAGGCCTCGTAGCCGTCGTCGAACATGCCCTTGTACTTGGCGATGTACTCCTCGGGAGCGTGATGCGGCGCATGGTTCGCGCCGGGGCAGAACCACAGGTACCAGGGCTTCTCCGGCTCGGTCTGCTTGACGTCGCGGATCATCTTCAGCGCCTGGTCCGCGAGGTCCTTGGAGAGGTGGTAACCCTCTTCCGGCGTATACGGCTGGTCGATGTAGTGGTTGTCTTCGGCGAGCGAGGGGTACCAGTTGTTGGTCTCGCCGCCGATGAACCCGTAGAAGCGGTCGTAGCCCTGCGCGAGCGGCCAGTTCTTCTTCGACGCTCCCGCGGTCCACTCGTCGATCGGGACGTTGTGGTTCTTGCCCACCCAGAACGTCGCCCATCCCGCGTCCCGCAGCACGTTCGCCATCGTGGCGTTCGACGGCGGGATGTGCGAGTTGTATCCGGGATACCCGGTCGACGACTCGGAGATCGTCGCGAAGCCGTTGAGGTGATGGTTGCGGCCGGTCAGGAACGTCGAGCGGGTCGGCGAGCACAGCGCGGTCGTGTGCCACTGGGTGTAGGTCAGGCCGTTCTCGGCGAGCCGGTCCATGGTCGGCATGTTGATCCGGCCGCCGTAGGGCGACCACGACGCCTGGCCGGTGTCGTCGTACAGCACGACCAGTACGTTCGGAGCGCCCTGCGGCGGCTTCTCGGGGAGGAAAGCATCCCAGTCCGCGACGGAGTCACGGACATCGAGTTTGATGGATCCCTTGAATTCCTTGGCCACGATCGCTCCTTGTCGCGAAGAGGTCAGATCGCTGTCCATCGTGAGATCCTGGCGTGCGCGTCGCCTCATCCTTCGTAGGTGAAGTCGTGTCGGAGCGGTCCCGTTTCGGTTGCCGAGTTCGGTCAGTGCTGGTCCGGATCCAGGCCCAGCATCCGTAGCTCGGTCTCGGACTTGCCCTTGAGCTTGCGGCCCAGCAGTGGCCGCTTGTCCTCATGCAGATACACGCCCTTCGGGACTGATGCCAGTGGCTCCTCCCAGCCGCGGTACAGAGCGGTGAGCCGGAAGGCGAAACCGAAAGCGAAGGCGATCAATGCCGACCAGAGATTACCGGCCCCGGCGGCGTCGGCGATCAACCATGCGATGGACGTGAGGATTGCGGTGGTGACGAACAGTTCGCCGCGGATGAACTGTTTCGGGGTGACCCCGCAGCTGACGTCGATGATGTAGCGGCCGGCCGTCGGGCCGATGACGCCGATCGCGATGGCACCGAGCACCGGGATGTCGTGCTCGCTCGCTTTCGACACGCCGACGATCGTATACCAGGGCAGCGACAGTGACGTCATGAACTGGAACAGCCCCTCGCGGAACAGTTGTCCTCTCGCGAAACTGACGCAGTAGCCGACGAGTCCGCATACGAGGCACAAGACGATGAACGCCGAATTCGTGAACGCGGAAGGGATTTCGCCCAGCAGTACGTCCCGGCTGACGCCGCCGCCGATCCCGCCGATCAGCGCCATCAGCATGATCCCGATGATCGTGAAGTTGCGGAAGTGGTCGGGCCGACGCGCCAGCAGCGCGCCGTTGAGCGCGTTCGTACCGGCGGCGATCAGGTCGAACATCGTGTGCTCGCCCGTGAACTTGAACGAGCCGAAGCCGACGTCGGGTGTGGTCAAGGCGGTGATCAGGGTGCTCATGCTGGGGCCGTCTCCTCGGTCGGCTGGGGGTCGGGTTTCGGTTTGGGTTTGACGATCATTTCGGGGCGCGCAGCCACCAGCAGCCACAGCGGCAGGATGACCAGGCAGAGCACCGGCAGCACACTGACGTCACCGACCACGGTGGCGCCCATGAACAGCGCCAGCCAGCCATCGCGGGAGACGACGAGGACGAGTGCGAGCACTCCGGAGGCGATCGCCAGGCCGACCGGGATGCTGGGGAACAGGCTGGTGGCCACCAGTCCCGCGCCCACTCCGATGAACACCGCCGGGAAGATGCGGCCACCGCGGAATCCGCAGGCACCGGCGACGACGAGGGCCACCAGTTTGACGACGGTGATCAACACCAGCCCCTGCGTGGTGTGTTGACTTGCGGTGGAGGCGAGTTCCTTCATCTCGTCGAGGCCCTTGAACAGGGTGATCTTGCCGCCGATCGCGCCCAGCACGCCGAGGACGACACCGCCGAGTGTGATCGCGACGAACGGGTTGGGCAGTTTGTGGAAGAGCCAGTGCAGGGGCTCGAACGCGTAGAGCGCCACGAACCCCAGCAGCATGGCGGCGATCCCGATCACGGTGGCGCTGACCAGGTCCATCCAGTGCGGGGTGCCGTAGGCCGGGACGTTGACCGAGAGAACCGGACTCGCCAGCAGGTACATCGTGAGTGACCCGGAGCCAGCGGCGACCAACGGACCGAACAGCTTGTCCCACAGCTGGCCGTCGGAGTGCATCTCCTTCATCTCTGTGAACAGCAGCGCCGCGGCGACCGGCGTGCCGAACATGGCACCGATGGTGCCGGCGGCGGCGAGCATGAGCCCGAACATCGGGGGCAACTTCGGCCACGCCTTGCTGAGCACCCAGACGGCGAGCGCGACGTTGATCGCGACAATCGGGTTCTCCGGTCCCAGGCTCACGCCGCCGGCCAGTCCGATGATCAGTGTGAGCGCGAGACTCGGCAGGATCCGCGGTTTGAGCGGCGTCGCAACCAGGCCGGTGGTTGCGGGATCGGGACCGGCATGACCGGACATCTTCCAGACGATCAGTCCGACCAAGATGCCGGTGACCGTGAGTGTGCCGAAGATCCACCAGCGGTTGTCCTCGGCCAGGCCGCATTCGTCGGGTAGCCAGTTCCACAGGAAGTGCTCGATCTTGTTCGCCACCACCGACACGGCGATGAGAACCAGCGCGGACCCGACACCGACGAGCAACGCGGGAATGGCCTGCTTCGCAACGGTACGGGTGCTGCGCGGAGGGGAAAGCGTCGTGGTCACACTCACCTCCGGGGATGCGGTCACGGCGACGGTAAGCCGGCCCGGTGATCCGGCGCGTCGCCCGAAGCGGGTGAGCCGCGTCCGCGAGTGCCATATCATCCGTCACGGAAGAGCCGCGGACGCCGACATTGCGCCACGCTCATCGGCATGAGCGCCGAGGCTGCGGACAGATCCGACACGCGTTGGGCGATGCCGAGTGGGCTGATCGTCGTTCTGGGTGTCGCCGGAGCGGTGGTCTCCGTCGCCGGGATGAAGGCGTTCGCGAGCGTGCTCGGTCCCATCTTTTTGTGGCGCTCGCGATCGCCACCGTCAACGCGATCCTCATCGGACTGGTGCTGGCTCTGGCCGTCTCCATCGAGCAACTGGTCACGATCCTGCCCAACTACACCGACAGGGCCCAGGAACTGCTGAGCGGTCTGCACGGTCAGTTGACCAGTTGGGGTGTGGGCGCCGGGCAGGCCCACGACCTGCTGTGGAAAATCGACCCGCGACGATTCGGGCCCCGAGTCGCCGCAGGAAGCGGTAGCGGACGCCGGTGGTTCGCCCGTTTCGGGTGAGCCGGAGGTGCGCGACTGGGTGCGACACTTCGCCTCTGGTGGAAAACGGTCGCAGGAAGGACCCGGTGCGGTGGCCGAGAAGGCGCGAAACTGGTGGATCTTTGCCTCGCTGCAGGGGTATCAGTCCTCATGGCTACGGCCGGACATCATCGCGGGGCTGACTGTCTGGGCAGTGCTGGTGCCGGAGTCGCTCGCCTACGCCACCATCGCCGGGGTCACCCCGGTCGTCGGCCTGTATGCCGCGGTTCCCTCGCTGGTGCTCTACGCTGCGGCCGGCAGTTCTCGGCACCTGGTGGTGGGGCCGATGTCGGCGACCGCGGCGCTGTCGGCGGCGATCATCGCGCCGGTGGCCGGGCAGGACGGCGGGCACTACCTCACGCTCACCGCGGTGCTGGCCATCGTGACCGGCATCGCCGGACTGCTGGCCGGACTGTGCCGGCTGGGTTTCGCGGCGTCGTTCATCTCCGAGCCGGTGCTGAAGGGATTCATCGTCGGTCTGGCGTTGACGATCATCATCGGCCAGGTCCCGAAGTTGTTTGGCGTCAAGAAGTCCGAGGGTGACTTCTTCGAGCAGACATGGGGAGTGATCCGGCACCTCGGCGACACGCAGTGGCGCACCTTGCTCATCGGCGCGATCAGCCTCGCGCTGGTGCTGCTGCTCAAACGGTGGATGCCGCTGATCCCCGGCTCGCTCGTCGTGGTGCTGCTGAGCATCGCCGCGGTCAGCGTGCTCTCGCTCGACCAGCACGGGGTGGAGATCGTCGGGCACATCGACGCCGGCCTCCCATCGATCGGATTGCCGCACGGACGCAGCTGGCACGACTACTACGACCTGGCGGGACCCGCCTTCGGCGTGCTGTTGATCGGGTTCGCAGAGGGCCTGGGAGCGGCGAAGACCTATGCGGCCAAGGCCGGCTACGAGGTGGACCCCAACCGGGAGTTGGTCGGGCTCGGCGCGGCGAACCTCGGCGCCGGGCTGTGTTCCGGCATGGTCGTCAACGGCAGTCTGTCGAAGACGGCAGTCAACGGCAGCGCGGGAGCCAAGTCCCAAGTCAGTGGGCTCGTGGTCGCGGTACTGACGATCCTCACCCTGCTGTTCCTCACCGGGTTGTTCGAGAAACTCCCGGAGGCGACGCTCGCCGCGGTGGTGATCGCCGCGGTGATCGAACTCGTCGACGTCGCGGCACTGCGGCGGCTGTACCGGGTGTGGACGAACCGGCTCGGCAGCATCTACGGGATCGCCGCCCGGGCGGACTTCCTCGCCGCCGTCGCCGCCATGCTCGGCGTCCTGTTCTTCGACACGCTGCCGGGTCTGGTGATCGGGATCGCCGTGTCGATGTTGCTCCTGCTGTACCGGTCGTCGCGTCCACACGTGGCCCGGTTGGGTGATCTGGGCGGTTCGTGGGTCGACGTCGACCGTCATACCGGCGCGCGGGTGTCCGACGAGACGGTGGTCGTCCGGGTCGAGTCGGGACTGTACTTCGCCAATTCCGACGCCGTCCGCAAGGAGATCGAAGCGATGTGCACCGACCGCACACGTGTCGTGGTGCTCGACGCAGAGACCACGCCGTCGATCGACGTCAGCGCCACCCAGATGCTCGGTGAACTGCAGAATGCACTGAAACGCCAGGGAATCGAGCTGAGAATCGCGCGTGACATCGGGCAGGTGCGAGATGTGCTCGAGGGCGCGGGAAGTGGCGGCTTCCGGGTGTATCCGACGGTGACGGACGCGACGGCCGCGTCCGACGCAGAAGGGACACAGCCTTGACGACGTTGAACTCCTGGCGGGACACCGCAACACGGACGGCGATAGTCGACTTCGTGGACGGGGTGGAATCGCGCGGTGTGCCGGTGGACGAGCGGGTCGCGGTGTTCGACAACGACGGAACGCTGTGGACCGAGAAGCCCGTGCAGATCCAGATGCAGTTCGTGCTCGAGCAGTGGGCGCGGATGGCAGCGCACCACCCGACGCTGCGTTTGCGGCAGCCGTTCAAGGCGGTCGTCGACAAAGATTTGGGCTGGCTGTCGGCCGCGATCGACAAGCACTACTCCGGAGACGACTCCGACATGAAGGTGCTGGCCGGGGCGGTGGCGCAGGCGTCTGCCGGGCAGGAGGTGGAGTCCTACTCGGCGTTGGCGAAGTATTTCCTGGACAGCGGGATGCATCCGCTGCTGCGCCGGCCCTACGCCGACTGCGTGTACGCGCCGATGATCGAGTTGCTCCGCTACCTGGAGGCGCACGGCTTCACCACCTACATCGCCTCCGGGGGCGACCGCGACTTCATGCGGCCGGCAGGGGACATGCTCTACGACATACCGAGGGAACGGGTCATCGGCAGCAGCCTCGGCCTCACCTACGCCGACGGCGCTCTGCGGTACGCCTCCACGATGGCCTTCCTCGACGACGGCCCCGAGAAGCCGGCACGGATCTGGAGTCGGATCGGTCGGCGACCGCTGCTGGTGGGCGGCAACGCGAACGGCGACCTGCCGATGCTCGAGTTCGCCCGGGAAGACGGGCTCCGACTGATCATCCGTCACGACGACGCCGACCGGGAGTTCGCCTACGACACCGGCGCCGAGGACGCGCTCAAACGCGCCGCCGCGGAACGATGGACGACGGTGAGCGTGCGGGACGACTGGACTCGAGTGTTCCCCGATTCGAAGCAGTGAGGTCTCGATGTCACGGTTGATCGCGCCGACGCTGGCGGGCTATCGCAAGTCGTGGTTGCGCGCCGACGTCGTCGCGGGGCTGAGCGCCGGCGCCGTGGTGATCCCGCAGGCGATGGCCTACGCGACCATCGCCGACATGCCGGTGCAGATCGGTCTGTACACGTGCATGGTCCCGATGGTCGTCTATGCGCTGCTCGGCGGGTCCCGCACGACCAGCGTGAGCACCACCTCGACCATCGCCACGCTCACGGCATCAACCCTGATCGGCGCCGGAGTGGCGGCCGGCTCGGACCAGGCGCAGTCGGATCTGATCACGCTGACGTTGATGGTGGGTGTGCTGCTGTTGCTGGCCAGGGTGCTGCGCCTCGGCGCGATCATCGAGAACATCTCGGAGGCCACGCTCACCGGGATCAAGGCCGGCGTCGGGCTGACCGTTGCGGCCGGTCAGTTGCCGAAGTTGCTCGGGGTGCCGCCGGACAATACCGCCACAGGTTTCTTTCAGGTGCTGTGGTCCGCGCTCAAGCAGATCGGTGACGCCAATGGGGCCACGATCCTGCTTGCCGCGGGCAGTATCGCCGTGCTCTACGCGATGAAGAAGTTCGTGCCGAGGATCCCGGGTCCGCTGGTGGTGGTGGCGGCCGGGATTCTGCTGGTCGCCTTCGCCGGAATCGACGACCACGGTGTCGCGCTGATTTCGCCGGTGCCGCACGGAATTCCGTTGCCTGCCCTGCCGAGCTTCGAACATGCCGGATCGCTGGTGCCGGGTGCGCTTGCGATCGCGGTGATGGCGTTCCTGGAAACCGTGTCGGTGGGTCGGGGCGTCCGTCGGCCCGACGAGCCGCAGATCGACACCAACCAGGAACTGCTGGCCAACGGTGTTGCCGCAACGCTCGGTTCGTTCTTTCACACGCTGGCACCCGCCGGCGGCTTCTCCCAGACCGCGGTCAATCAGGGTGCGGGTGCGCGAACCCAGTTGAGCAGCATCGTGACCGCGGTTCTTGCGGTGCTGGTTGCGCTGTTCCTCGCGCCGGTGCTCGACGACCTGCCGCAAGCTGCGCTCGGTGCGATGGTGGTGGTGGCCGTGCTGGGCCTGATCAATCTGCGGGAGTTCAAGACGCTCTGGCAGATCGACCGGATCGAGTTCTGGGTGGCACTGGTCACCGCGCTCGTGGGGCTGGCCGCCGGGCTGCTGCCGGCGGTTGCGGTGGGCGTGATCTTCACGCTGTACCTCGTTCTGCGCGAGCTTGACCGGGCACACATCGTGCAACTGCATCGCAACGAGCGGGGCCACTGGCGCCCCGGCGGCGAGTCGGATCCGACGGTCGCGGCGGACCCGTTGGTGCTCCGGATCAACTCGGCGCTGTACACCGCCAACGTGCGGACGACCGTGCGGGCGATCGAATCTCGCTCCGGCATCGGCGAGGACGCGGAGAGTTCCCGGCCACGCGCGCTGGTGCTCGACGCCTCCCGCGCCTACAAGGTGTCCACGACGGTCATGCACGGCATCCGTGACATGCTCAAGGAACTGTCCGACGCCGGAGTGACGCTCTACATCGTCGACCTGCCGGAGTCGGAGAAGCCGAAGCTGCGCACGACCCCCTGGTGGCGAGAGTTCGGGGGCCGACGCTACTTCGACCACATCGACGACGCGGTGGACGCTGCCGAAAACGATTGCGCCACTGCTGCGAAGGTTCAGGAGAGCAGCAACGAGTGACCTGATCGCCGGCTCATCCCCGAGATCATCGGGCTGGTCATCACGCCTGCCGTCATCGCCGCGTGGATCCTGCCTGGACTGCGCCCTCCCGATCGCATCAACCTCGTGCGGGTGTGCTCGCGTCCACCTGAGGCGTGTCACCCGTTGTCGACATGGGGCAGCCTCTCAGCGGGAACGACGCAGAACCGGTCGGCCTGGTAGTCCTCGAACGCCTCGATCAAGTTCTTGGGATCCCAGGGAAGGCGCAACTGCGCACCCGGGCTGACCGTCGCGTGCAGGAACGTGATCGGGTGAATGTCGAACCCGGCCCGGCATACCCGCCGACTTCGCCGGCGATCACCCGCAGCAAGGCGCCGCCGTCGTCGGACGACAGCCAGGCGTGCCTGCGCCGCCCTGATGTCCTGATAGTGGGGTTGGTTGAACTTGTTGGCGCGCGGCAGGTTCACCCACAATCGGATGCCGTGGAACAGTCCACCGGAGACCACGAGGTGCTCCAGCGGTCGTTCGATGTGCAGGATCCCGCTGCCGGCCGTCATCCACTGGGTGTCGCCGTTGGTGATCGTCCCTCTGCCGCCGTGCGAGTCCTGGTGCTCGAAGACCCCGTCGATCATGTAGGTGACGGCCTCGAAGCCACGGTGCGGGTGCCACGACGTGCCCTGGGGTTCGCCCGGTGCGTATTCGACCTCGCCCATCTGGTCCATGTGGACGAACGGGTCGAGTGCGTCGAGCGGGACGCCGACAACGGCGCGGCGCACGGGGAAGCCGTCTCCCTCGAGTCCCGGCGGCGCGCTGGTCACCCGGTGTGCAGCCCTGATTGAGTGACGACGATTCATTACATGCTATCGGAAAGTGGCGATTAGTTGTAATGTCCCGTGGAGCTGAGGCCAACGATTATCGAGGCGGTGTGAGAGACGATGTCCACCCACGATGTGCTCAACCAGGCCGTTCAGCCGGTCGGGGTCAACCCGGCCGACTATCCGCCGATTGCGGAATCGCTGGCCCGTGCGGATGCGATGGGTCGATTCGAGGAGGTTCGAGAGGCGGGGGCGCTGGCCGGCAGCGCGCCGGTGATCGCGCTCGGCGACCTGGCCGAGGACCATCCGCCGCAGCTCAAGACGCATGACCGATACGGGAACAGGATCGACGAGGTCGTGTACGACCCCGCCTACCACCAGTTGATGCGGCACGCGACGCGGATGGGACTGCACGGCGCGCCGTGGGTGGACCCGGCGCCGCATCCGCACCTGGCGCGCGCCGCGAAGATGCTGGCCTGGATGCAGGTCGATCCCGGGCACCTCTGCCCGATCAGCATGACCTACGCGGTGGTGCCCGCATTGCGCCACAATCCCGAATTGGCGTCCCGGTTCGAGGCCAAACTCGCGTCCCGCGAATACGATCCGGTGCTCGCTTCGCCGGAGTCGAAAGCCTCGCTGATCGCCGGGATGTCGATGACCGAGAAGCAGGGCGGTTCGGACGTGCGGGCGAACACCACCCGAGCGGTGGCGCGGCCCGACGGTTCGTATCGGATCACCGGGCACAAGTGGTTCACTTCGGCGCCGATGAGCGACTTCTTCCTCACCCTCGCCCAAACCGAGGCAGGGGTGACGTGCTTCTTCGTCCCGCGTGTCCTGCCTGACGGCAGTCGAAACACCTTCCTGCTGCAGCGACTCAAGGACAAACTGGGCAACCATTCGAACGCCTCCAGCGAGGTCGAGTACGACGACACGGTCGGATGGCTCGTCGGCGAGGAGGGGCGCGGCGTCCGGACCATCATCGAGATGGTCAACATGACGCGGTTGGACTGCACGCTGGGATCGGCGGCACTGATGCGCAGCGGGGTGCAACAGGCCGCATTCCATACCGCGCACCGTAAGGCCTTCGGGGCGTACCTGAGCGATCAGCCGCTGATGCGCAACGTGCTGGCGGACCTGGCCGTCGAGGCGGAGGCGGCGACGACGGTCGCGCTGTGGTTGGCAGACCTGACCGACCGCGCCGTCGCCGGCGACGGCCGGGCGGCGGCACTGCGCCGGATCAGTCTCGCCGTGAGCAAGTACTACGTATGCAAACGGGGACCGGCTCACGCGGCGGAGGCGCTCGAATGCTTCGGAGGCAACGGGTATGTCGAGGAGTCGCGGATGCCGCGGCTCTATCGGGAGGCTCCGCTGACATCGGTGTGGGAGGGCTCTGGCAACGTCGCCGCGCTGGATGTCCTTCGGGCGCTGGTCAAGCAACCGGAGGTTCTGTCCGTGTTCCTCGACGAGGTGAAGTCGGCGGCCGGCGCCGATGCGAACCTGGACCGCGCCGTCGCCGCACTGGAGTCGCAGTTCTCGGACTTCGAGAGCATCCAGTACCGTGCGCGCGGCGTCGTCGGCCAGATGGCGAAGGTCCTGCAGGGATCGCTCCTGGCCCGCTACGGGCACCCGGCGGTGGCCGACGCCTATGCGGCCTCGCGACTCGGTGAGAACTGGGGCGATGTGCTCGGTACGTTGCCGACCGGTATCGACGTGGGAACCCTCGTCGATCGCGCGACGCCGAAGGAGTGCGCGTGACCGTCGCCGTCGAGAAGCGGGGGGCGGTCACGATCGTCACCCTCGACCGCCCCGAGGTGCGCAACGCGGTCGACCATCACCATGCATCCGCACTCACAGCAGCATTCGAAGCCTTCGACGACGACGCGGATTCGTCGGTGGCGATCCTGCACGGCACAGGCGGGAACTTCTGCGCCGGAGCAGATCTGAAGGCGGTGGCCCGCGGGGACATCAAGATTGCCCAGCCGGACGAGGACGGCCCGGCCGGGATGGGGCCGACACGGTTGCTGCTGAGCAAGCCCGTGATCGCCGCGGTCGACGGCTATGCCGTTGCCGGCGGTCTCGAGTTGGCGATCTGGGCCGATCTGCGGGTGGCCGACCCCGGCGCGATGTTCGGTGTGTTCTGCCGCCGTTGGGGTGTGCCGTTGATCGACGGCGGGACGGTGCGGTTGCCGCGACTGATCGGGCATTCGCACGCGCTGGACATGATCCTCACCGGCCGCCCGGTGGGTGCCGAGGAGGCCAAGACGATGGGCCTGGCGAACCGGGTGAGCGCACCCGGGCGTGCGCTGGAGGAGGCGATCGAGTTGGCCGAGCAATTGGCGCAGTTCCCGCAGACGTGCCTGCGCGGGGATCGAATGTCCAGCTATGACCAGTTCGGACTCACGCTCGACGACGCGATAGCGCGGGAATGGGGACACGGCATGCGCTCGGTCGAGGAGATCTTCTCCGGTGCGGGGCGATTCGCATCCGGACTCGGACGACACGGCAATTTCGACGAGCACCAGATCGGACCGGGGGCGGCGCAATGAGTTTCGGTACTGAAGATCACCCCGGAGCCCGTCCGGCTGCCTGGTACGACAACTGGACGGAGGTGCCTGACTCGCCGTGGAACGGCCGGCCGGCGCCGGACGTCGAGCGCGAGTACACGACGTTGACCTACCAGCGCGACGGTCGGATAGCGCGGATCACCTTCAACAGGCCGGACCACGGCAACGCGATCACGCCGGACACCCCACTCGATCTCGCACACGCGGTAGAGCGCGCGGATCTGGATCCGCGCGTGCACGTGATCTTGTTGTCCGGCCGGGGCAAGGGGTTCTGCGGGGGCTACGACCTCGACATGTTCGCCGAGCGCGGGGGAGCGACCGACGGCCCCGACGAGGTCACCGGGACGGTGCTCGACCCGGTGGTCAACGCGGTCAACCACAACCCGTGGGGGACCTGGGACCCGATGATCGACTACGCGATGATGAGCCGCTTCAATCGCGGCTTCGCCAGTCTGATGCAGGCGAACAAACCGACAGTGGCCAAACTGCACGGGTTCGCGGTCGCCGGCGGTACCGACATCGCGCTGTACTGCGACCAGATCATCTGCGCCGACGACACCAAGATCGGCTACCCGCCGACCCGGGTCTGGGGTGTCCCGGCCGCCGGGATGTGGGCGCACCGCCTCGGCGACCAGCGCGCCAAACGACTGTTGTTCACCGGCGACTGCATCGACGGCGGACAGGCCGCCGAATGGGGCCTGGCCGTCGAGTCCTGCCCGGCGGAGGAGTTGGACGAGCGGACCGAGGCGCTGGTGGAGCGGATCGCGAGGATGCCGGTCAATCAGTTGATGATGGTCAAACTGACACTGAACTCCGCGCTCTATTCGCAGGGGGTTGCCAACTCCGGCATGATCAGCACCGTTTTCGACGGCATCTCGCGTCACACGCGCGAGGGCTATGCCTTCCAGATGCGGGCTGCGACGGCGGGGTTCCGGGAGGCGGTGCGCGAGCGTGACGAGCCTTTCGGTGACCACAAGCGGTCCGGGATGGGCGAGGCGTTGCCGGGTCCGGGCGCGTGATCGAGCGCGGGCGCACTTCCCGTCTCCTCACCGCACGCTCGATGATCCTCAGCGCCTTTCTGGGGGCGCCCGCCGAGGCCAGGGCCTCGGCGATCATCGCGATGGCCGAGGTTCTGGGCCTTCAGGAATCTGCGGTCCGGGTTGCGTTGACCCGCATGGTTTCCTCAGGTGACCTCGAGCGTGACAACGGGTTGTACCGTCTCGCACCGCGATTGCGTGAGCGTCAGGTGCGGCAGGACGAAGCCAGACATCCTCCGATGGTGAGCTGGAACGGGCAGTGGACGGTCGCGGTCGTGGGCGATGGCGGTGACGCCGATCGTGTCGAGGTTGGCGAATCCCTGCAGCAGATGCGTTTCCGGCCCCTTCGTGAGGGTGTGTGGATGCGGCCCAACAACATTGATGTCGCATTGCCCGCCGGTGTGGTGCGGTGCTGTTCGGTCTTCACCGCGGTGCCGGTCGACAGCTCGCGCGAACTGGCCCAGTCGCTGTTCCAGCCCGATGGATGGGCTCAGACGGCGCACGCGCTGCTTGCCGAGTCACCGGATACACCCTCGGCTCGCTTCGAACTCGCGGCGGCGATGATCCGGCACCTGATGGACGATCCACTGCTGCCTAGTGAGCTGACACCCACAGACTGGCCCGGACCGCGACTGCGCGGCGCGTATGAGGAATTCCGTGCCGAGTTCATCGACCTGGCCCGCACGCACCTCGGCCACGGCGGGGTGCGGTGAGTGCCGGAAGGACTCCGGACCTCAGACCATCTCCGCCACATACGGCCGCAGCCCGATCGCGGTGTCGACGCACACCGCCAGCAGGATCTGGACCTGTAGGTCGCCGAGCGGACGCTCCAGCGCCAACCGGGTGCCGACCACCGGCACCGCCACCGGCTTGACGATATGTTCCCACCACGGATCCGAGTGGTCCTCGCGGCACGCCTCGACCAGTCCCTCGCAGTTGCGGATGACGTCGAGCACGCCCACACGCTGACCCGCGGCGGTGATCAGCAGGTGATAGGCCGACGGCGTCTTGGGGTGCGCCGGAGCCGGCAGGAAGCGGAACAGTTCGGTCCCGTCGGGGGCGGACGCTGTGGACACCAGACCGCGGGTGATCAGCGCGACCTCCTGACCGTCGGCGGTGCTGACCACCGTGGGCAGGCCGCATCCGGAGGAGATGTACAGCACCGGCCCGTCGTGCACGGCCAGTCGGTGGATCCCGGAGCCGCCGCTCTCGAAGCCGAGCGACCCGCCCATGCGATGGCCGAGCGCGTCGAAGACCCCCTGGTCGGCGGTGGCGATCGGCTCGCCCGTGCCGCACCGGAAGACGAGCTGCAGCGCATCCTGCGCCGGCTGTTGAACGCGGGCTTCGATCACGAGACCCGCGCCCGATTCTGGGGCCATCCTCGAAGCGTAACCGGAATGTGACCCAAGTAACAGACCTGCGGCCCCGCCTGAACGAATCAGGCAGGGCCGCAGGATGTTTCGGGTGGTCAGTTCGCGCGGTTCACCGCGGACACCACCGCGCGCAGCGAGGCGGCGGTGATCGACGGGGCGATGCCGACGCCCCACAGGACCTTGGTGTCGCCGTTCGCGCACTCGATCGCGCACTCTACGTAGGCGGCGGCCATGGCGTCGTCGCCGGAGGACATCGCGTGCTCTTCGTAGTCGAGGACGCGGATGTTGAACCCGACGGTGGCCAGCGCGTCGACGAAGGCTGCGACCGGTCCGTTGCCGCTGCCGGTGATCTCCCGCTCGACCCCGTCGACCTTGACGGTGGCGATCAGGGTGTCCTCGCCGTGGTCGTCCTCGGCGTTGATGACCTTCTGCTTCATCCGCTCGAGCGGCGAGATGCGGTCCAGGTACTCCTGCGAGAACACGTCCCACATCGTCTTCGGGCTGACCTCGCCGCCCTCGGAGTCGGTCAGCTGCTGGACCAGGCGGGAGAACTCGATCTGTAGCCGGCGCGGCAGCTGCAGGCCGTGGTCGCTCTTCATGATGTAGGCGACGCCGCCCTTGCCGGACTGCGAGTTGACGCGGATGACGGCCTCGTAGGTGCGGCCGACGTCCTTCGGGTCGATCGGCAGGTAGGGCACCTGCCAGGTGATGTGGTCGACGTCCGAGTTCGCGTCGTCGGCGTCGGACTTCATCGCGTCCAGGCCCTTGTTGATCGCGTCCTGGTGGCTGCCGGAGAACGCAGTGTAGACCAGGTCGCCGCCGTAGGGGTGACGCTCGTGCACGGGCAGCTGGTTGCAGTACTCGACCGTGCGGCGGATCTCGTCGATGTCGGAGAAGTTGATCTGCGGGTCGACGCCGCGGGTGAACATGTTCAGGCCCAGCGTCACCAGGCAGACGTTGCCGGTGCGCTCGCCGTTGCCGAACAGGCAGCCCTCGATGCGGTCCGCGCCGGCCATGAAGCCCAGCTCGGCGGCCGCGACACCGGTGCCGCGGTCGTTGTGCGGGTGCAGGCTCAGCAGCACGGAGTCGCGGCGGGCCAGGTTGCTGCTCATCCACTCGATCGAGTCGGCGTAGACGTTCGGCGTCGCCATCTCGACGGTTGCCGGCAGGTTGACGATGACCGGGTCCTCCGGTGTGGCGCCGAGCACCTCGGTGACCGCGTTACACACCTCCAGCGCGTACTCCAGCTCGGTGCCGGTGTACGACTCGGGCGAGTACTCCCAGCGCCAGTGGGTGTCGGGGTACTTCTTGGCCTCGTCCAGCACCATCTCGGCCGCCGAGGTCGCGATCTTCTTGATCTGCTCCTTGTTGGCGCGGAACACCACGCGGCGCTGCAGCACCGAGGTGGAGTTGTAGAAATGCACGATGACGGTCTTGGCGCCGCGGCACGCCTCGAAGGTGCGCTCGATCAGCTCCGGGCGGCACTGGGTCAGCACCTGGATGGTGACATCGTCGGGGATCGCGTTGTCCTCGATGATCTCTCGGACGAAGTCGAAATCGGTCTGGCTCGCGGACGGGAACCCGACCTCGATCTCCTTGTAACCCATACGCACGAGCAGGTCGAACATGCGGCGCTTGCGGCCCGGGCTCATCGGGTCGATAAGCGCCTGGTTGCCGTCACGCAGGTCGACGGCGCACCACTGCGGGGCGCGGTCGATGACCTTGTCCGGCCAGGTGCGGTCGGGCAGCGAGATCGGCTCGACCTCATCCGCGAACGGGCGGTAGCGGAAGGTCGGCATCGAGGTGTTGCGCTGGGTGTTCCACGCCGGCTGGTCGGCCGGTGCGGGCCGGGACGGAACCGAGATGGACGGCGAACCGGAGGTGAAGGCGTCTGCGGGTGACATGGCGTTCTCCGAACGGGTGGGGACCGTCGAGGTGTGCTCGGTGGGGTCCTGTGATGTATCGACCGGCGCGTCGCCTCGAGGCGTGAACAGGCCCGCGACGGGGAGCCAGTCTGTGATCAGACCCCGTCGCGGCAACCAAGAAGGAGCGCACGCTGCATGTCAGGCAGTGTACCGCAGCAGGTCAGGCGCGTCGCGGCTGCCAGGTTGCGAGCGCCCAGATCGCGAACATGTTCAGCGCGATGAGCAGCACCGACCACCAGGGGTAATAGGGCAGCCACAGGAAGTTCGCGACGATCGACAACGCCGCCACGAAGATGGCCAGAACGCGCGCCCACGCGGCCCCGGTCATCACCGCCATGCCGACGAGCACGATGATCACGCCGAGGACGACGTGGACCCAGCCCCAGCCGGTGGTGCTCCACTGGTAGGTGTACTGCGGGCCGGCGACGATGATCTTGTCGGTCGAGATCGCCGAGATGCCTTCGAGGAGTTGCAGCACGCCGTTCATCAGCAGGATGATCCCTACCGCGATCGAACCGAACGCGGCGAAGCCCTGCTTGACGCCGCCGGTCGACGGGTCGACGGACTGGTGTGTGGCCATGACGGGAGTCCTTCCTGTCTGCGCGGGCGCTCCCCGCGCCGGGTCCCCTCCATGTTCGTTCCACGACGGTCGCCGTGGCTTCATCCGTTGTGGGTGAAGCAGCGCGCCCCGCCGGCTGAGAGTGTGGGTGCGTCAGGTGTTGGTGCCGCGGTCCGAAAGGGGGGACGAATGGGGACGTCCCAGCCGAATCCGCCCGACCGGCCCGACGAGCGGTTCACGCTCGCCAGCGAACGGACCTTTCTCGCCTGGATGCGAACATCGCTGGCGCTGATGGCCGGTGGGATCGCGATGATCCACCTGGTGCCGGAGTTCAGCACCTCCTGGGTGCGGCTGACTCTCGGTACCGCGCTCATGGTGCTGGCGGTGATCGCCGCTGTCGGAGGACTGACCCGCTGGTTGCAGGTGCAGCGAGCCCTCGAGCGTGGCGACCCGATGCCCGCGGCGGGTCACCTGTGGGTCATCGCGGTGGTCACCGTCGTCATCGTGCTGGTCGCCGCGGTCGCGGCGGTCGTCAGCGAACTGTCTTGATGCCGAGTCGCTTTGGCGCCTTCCGTGTCATGTCTGAGAAAGACCTACCGGGTGATACTCGCCGCAGAAGCTCGGGTGGCTGCATCACCCTGTGTGGATGACCCAGTGGGGGCGGTTCTCTGTCACGCTCGACGACGCACCGTCGCGTGCTCGCTGTGGACTGGAGGACGATCATGGGTTCATTGCTGCTCGACTTGATCCCGGAACTGCTCGGCATGGCCATCACCCCGGCGGCGATCGCCGGTTGCATCCTGCTGTTGCAGACGAAGCAGGCGTTGAAGAACGCCCTGGCCTTCGCGTCCGCGTTCATGTTGGCGTACATCGCCATCGGCGTCGCTGCCCTGCTCGGCGGTGCGACCCACCAGACGCAGCAGTCGGGGACCATCGCGCACTGGGCGGGCTTGGTGGTCGGGCTGATCTTCGTGGGGTGCGGAGTGGGCACACTGGTTCGTCACAGGTCCGCTGCGCAGCGGGACCCGAAGTGGATGGACCTGCTCGAGAAGGCCACGCCCCGAGTCGCGTTCCTCCTGGGGGCGGCGCTGTCGGTACTCAACCCGAACCTCGCGATCATGGTCTCCGGGATGAGCGTGATCGCCGCGGCCGACACCACTGTCGCCACATCGATAGGCGCCACCGTGTTGTTGCTGGTCGCCGCCGCGCTGGACTTCCTGGTGCCGATCGGCGCGTACGTCGCGTTCGGTGACCGTGCGAAGGCGGCGCTCGAATCCTCCAAGCGGTGGATGCTGACCCACAACGGGGGCTTGAGCATGGCCGTGTTCTTCGGGTTCGGTGCACTTTTTGTCATCCGCGGCGTCGTGGCGCTGGTGTGACGTCAAAATGCCGGCCCGGTCGGCGGATGACCCTAGGATTGGCGTAGATGATGGCAGTTCTCACAGATCGGGGAGACCGACATGAGTGACCGCACACCGGCAAAGAAGGGCGGCATCCTGTCCCGGGTGTCTTTCATGCAGTGGATCGCGCTGGTATTGGTGGTACTCGCCGTCATCTTCGTGCTGCTCAACCGAGAACATGTCTCGGTCAACTTTTTCGGTGTGACCGTGAGCGCCCCGCAGTGGCTGACGCTGATCCTGGTGTTCGCGGTCGGGTGGCTGACGGGCGTGTTCACCATGCGCCGGCGGCACGCGGCACCCAAGGCATAGCGGACGGCGCGGTCACTCCCGGACGATCTGGTGCGTCTGCGCGTCCTGCAATGCCTGCCTGGTCGATTCGCCGAGCAAGGCGGTGGCGTTGAACGTGTGAACCGACAGCCCGAGCCCCTGCAGGCGTTCCTCGTTCCAGTACTCGGCGAGGTCCTTGCTCAGCCCGGTCAGGTAGAGACGTCCGCCGGTCCGTTCGAGCCGGTCGGCGTAGTCGAGCAGCACGGCGAAGAAGGTGGCGCCCAGCGTGGTTCGGCCGCGTAGTCGCAGGATCACCTCCGGCGCTTCGGCGCCGTCGGGGTCGGGCAGCATCACCTGCAGCGTGCGCGAGCCTGCATAGAACAGGCTGCCGTACACGTCCAGGATGACGATGTCGCCGTCGCGCAGGTGCTTCGGCGCACGGACCTCCCGGAAGTCGTGCTCTGCCTCCGGGATGAGCCGAACCAGCCGCAGGTCCATCGCCTCTTGGTTGAGTTGCAGCAGCAGCGACAGGGCCACACCGATGCCGACGGCCGCACTGACCGGGAGCGCGAGTGTGGCGACCAGCGTGGTGACCAACGCGATCACCGAGGTCGACCCGCTCCGCAGGATCGTGGTGATCGTGCCCAACCGGATGGAACCGATCGCCGCGAAGATCAGGATCGCGGCCAGTGTCGGCATCGGCACCTTGCCGACGAGTCCCGAGAAGGCGATGAGGATCAGGACCATCCAGAGTCCGGAGAGGACCCCGCCCCAACGCGACTTCGCGCCGGCCGTGACATTGACCGCGGTCTGCCCGACGGACCCGCCGACGGGTTGCCCGCCGAACAACGCGGAGGCGATGTTGCCGACCCCCTGACCGGCGAAGTCCTGGTTCGGCATCGAGCGCGAGCCGTCGGGATTCGGCGCCACCTCGGCTACGCCGGCTCCCTGGACCAACACGATGACCGCGACGGCGGCCGCCGAAGCGAGTAGCGAAGGCGTCAGCAGTGTGAGATCCGGAATGCCGGGCAACGGGATGCCCCGCGGGATGGTCCCCACATCCGACACCCGGCGCACCGAGTCGAGGCCGAAGCCGATCACGACCATGGTCGAGGCGACCAGCGCGGCGAGTGAGCCGATCAAGGCGAACCGCGTCCGCATCAGCCCGATCAACACGGCCAGCGTGATCACCCCGGTCAACAGAGAACTCAGGTCGATGCGGCCGGGGTGGGTGACCAGATCGAGGGCCTTCGTCGCGGCCACCGATCCGCTGGCCTTGGCTCCGACCAGATCGGGTAGCTGACCGAAGACGATGTTCAGTGACACGCCGGTGAGGAACCCGGTCATCACCGAGTGCGAGACGAAACGCGTGTACCGGCCGAGTTTGAGCGCCGCCGCGACCAGCATGATCACGCCCGCCAGCAGGGTCAGCAGCCCCAGCGCGCGGGCCCGGTCGGGCTCGGGCACGCCCGCAAGCCCGGACCCTGCCGCCAATGCGGCCGCGCTGGTGGTGGCGACCACCATCAACTTCGTCCCGGTCGGCAGACTGCCGAATGTCCGCCCGGCGAAACTTGCGTAAAGACCGTTCACCGGATTGACGCCGGCGAGAAGTCCGCAGGCCATCCCGTCGGGCACGCTGCTGATCGCGCCGGGCAGTCCCGCGACCAGGTCTCGCCGGAAGTGTCTGCGCTCGGGCAGCCGCCCACGGCACCACTGTCCGGCAGCCTGTGTCAGCCGTCCGATGGTGTTGTTCCGCATGGCCCCGCTCCCGTGCTCGTCGGTGGTTCGCCAGTTCGAGGGTGGGGCAGAGACAGCTCCGGCGCGTCACCCGGGTGGGGTGATGCCGTCGGGGCCGAGTGGCACTTTCATCGAAGACCAATGGGCGGCAAGGAGCGTCGAATCCGCCCCGAAACCACGCATCAGGAGGTCGTGATGGATCCATACCCGGGACCGCAGCCGTCGTCGCATCTGCCCCCGGCGCCGAAACCGCCGGTTGTCGACGCGAAGACGTTGTGGGCCGGCGGGTGCGCGGCCGCGGTGGTGGCGGCGCTGATCGTGGTGCTCGGGCTGCTGGTGGTCAGGGGACTGCTCGACACGCCGGTGATCAGTCCACTCGGTACGAACTATTCGCAGGCCGCAACACTCGCGGGCTATGCGGCTGCGGCCGCACTGGTGGCCACTGCGTTGTTGCATCTGCTGCTGGTCTCGACTCCCACCGCGATGTCGTTCTTCAACTGGATCTGCACACTCGCCACGATCATCGCCGCTGTGCTGCCGTTCGCGCAGTACGGTTCGACCGCGTCGAAGGTGGCCAGCGCAATCGTCTACCTGATCGTCGGATTCGCGATCACGTCCCTGCTCGACGGGGTGGCCACCAGTGCCCGGAGGAAGGCTGCGACCAGGCAGCCGCGTCGATGACCTGCGTCCCCGGGCCGAGACGCAGGTCAGTTCAGCCCGCCGATGCCCTTGCCGATCAGCACCACGCCGATGACCAGCAGCAGCACACTCATCACCGCGGCGTTGTTGGCCTGCAGCCACTGTTTGAGCTCGTCGAGCGGTCCGCGCAACTTGTCGGCCGCGAGTAGGTAGCCGACCACCGGGATCACGACCGTGGAGGCCGCGATCACCACGAAGACGACAACGGCGACCGTCGCCTGGCCGGCAGCCAGCCCGGCCGATCCGATCGCGATGCCCGCGGCGATGCACATCAGCAGGTTCTTCGGGTTGACCGCGGCCAGCGCGAACCCCAGCCCGAGGCCCTTCGGCAAGGTCAGGTCGTCGATGGCTTGCATCCATTTCGGTGCCTCGCCGCTCGCGTCGCGACCGCGCCACTGCCGCGCGGCAAGGATCAGCAGCACCACACCGAGGAAGATCTTGATCGCGGCGGTGGCGGTTGACGGCTGCCCGTCCGACTGGGTGCCGCCGCCGACGAAGACGAAGATGACCGCGGCCACGACGATGCCGAGAATCCATCCGATGGCGAATCCGATGCTGGTGCTCTTGGCGCGCGCGGACATCAGCATCAGGATCGCCGCGATGATCGGAATCGGCGAGATCGCGACGCCCACGCCCAGGGGAAGAAGATCACCGATCACGCTGCCCATGTCTGGCCTCTCCGGTATCAGGGTTGTGTGAGGCGACGGTAGGTCTGCACAGTCGACGTCGCGTCACTCTCCGAGGGTGATCCACGTTCCGGTCGGGGCTCACCTCTCGCGGGTGATGTCGCGCGGCGGCGGACGGTGAACTGTGGAGGCAACATCGGCCGCCGCTCGGGGATGAAGGGGTGAACCGTGCACTACGAATTCGTGGTACGGGCACGCATGTCCGATCGCGCTGCCGCTGCGTTTCCGGAACTCACCGCCGAGTACTCCGCCGCGCGCGGCACCACCTCGCTGTTCGGCACCATCGCCGACCAGACGCAGCTACGTGGATTGTTGGCGCGCTTCGATTCGATGGCCTTGGAAATCATCGAATTGCGTCAGTTGCCCGGATTGCCGGATTCGAGCTGAAGCGGTCGACATATCCGTTCGCCGCGCGAACCCATGCGCATCGTGCAACTATTTCGTGAACCGAGAAACTTCCACCGTCGGGGGTGACGATGGTTCACGAGTACAAGGCGAGCAGCACCGTCGAAACGCAAGTTCCGGCAGTGCTGCCGGCACGATTGCAGCCGCCCATCTTCGGATGCGCGCTGATTCCCCGCGCACGGGTGCATCGGGCACTGCCCACACACGACGCCGGCGGCGCCGCGCTGACCGTCGTTGCTGCGCCCGCGGGCTCCGGGAAGACGGCGGCGCTGACCGAATGGACGCATGCGGTTCGTGCGAGCGGAACCCGGGTCTCCTGGCTGACGGTGCTGGCGGAGGACAACGACGTGGCGACTTTCGCCACGGATCTTTGTGCCGCGCTGTGCATCGACGGCGACATGGAGCCGATCCCCGGTCCCGCAGCAGCCACGGCGCAGGAGGCCGCGGACGCGGTCATGGCGGTGGTTGCTCGTCGTCCGGATCCGATCGTGCTCGTTCTCGACGACGTCCAACAACTGCGCAGCCCGGAATCCCTCGAGATGCTCGATTTGCTCGCCAGGTTCCATGCGGGCCGGTTGCGACTGGTGATGGCCGGCCGTTACGAGCCGGCGATGGGGCTGAGCAGGTTGCGATTGGAGGGCGCACTGGTCGCACTGACCGCCGACGATCTGGCGTTCACACCCGCGGAGGCCGAGCAGATATTCGCTCAGCACCTGCTCGCCCTGGACGGGCCCGACCTGGCCGCGCTGATGACGCGCACCGGCGGCTGGGCCGCCGGACTGCGGATGGCGGCGATCGCCCTCGTGGGCAGCGACGATGTCAGTGCCCGTATCGCCGAGTTCTCCGGGGACACAAGGACGGTCGCCGACTACTTGGCCGACGAGATCCTCGGCGCACTGCCGGACGCCATGCGGCTGTTCATGATCGCCACCGCGCAAGCAGACTTCTTCACCGTCGACTATGCGGAAGCGGTGGGGGCAACACCGGACGCGGGGCTGATGCTCGACGATCTCGCGCAGCGCAATTGCATGGTGGTCAGGCACGAGGGCCCCGACCCTCGGTTCAGCTATCACCCGCTGCTGCGCAGCTATCTGCTCGCAGAGCTCAACCGGCAGCCCGAGCGGGTGCGATGCGAGATCCACGGTCGTTTGGCGGAGTGGTTCGCGCGGGCAGGCGAGCCGGTGGCTGCCTTGGAGCATGCGGTCGAGGCCGGTCCCGCCGACGACGCGCTGTCGGACGCGTTTGCGGCACAGGGTATTCGTGCAGTGCTGGACGGTGGATCGGCCGCGCTGCTCGCACTGTTGGCCACCGTGCCCCCCCTCCGTGTCTTCGCTGCCGGGCGCCGCACTCGCACAGGCTGCCGCCGAGATCGACGGTGGTGACCCGGTGGCGGCCGACCTCAGCCTTGCCCGGAGCCTGTTGGGCCGGCGGACCGCAACGACCCGCCTCGCTGAGCAGGGCATCAGGATCCAGCGGTGCCTGTGGGGCGGCGAGCCGACGGATGCCTCGGACCCGTCGCTCGAATCGGAGGCGCCGGCAGACTGCGACGAATCGCTTCGCGCACACCAACTGCTGGGCGTCGGATGGACTCGATTGGTCCGCGGCGAGCGTGTGCAGGCGACAGCGGATCTCGAGGGCGCCGTCGCGCTCGCGAGGTCCGCCGGATGTGACCGCGCCGTGATGGCGGGCCTGTCGGCGCTCGCGATGGTCGCGATCGCGGGCGACACCCTTGCGGCAATGGACGAGCACAGTCGCACGGCGCTCGAATTCGCCGGTACGCATGGGCTGCAGGGCGATCCGACTGCTGTGACCGCCCATCAGGTGGCGGCGTGGGTGGCGCATCAGCGGTGTGACACGGACGCCGCGACAGTTCATGTGACGGCGGCCGAACAAGCCGCAGGGTCGGGCACCTACCCCGCGGTGCACACGTTGACAGCCGGACTGAAGGCCGTCATCGCGCTCGATCGGGCGGAGCGGCCCTATGGCTCGTCGATCACCCTGCACGGGGTGCTGCGCGAGATGGACTGGTCGCGGATGCCGGACCGCGCCACCGCGTGCGCCCTGTTGATTCAGGTTCAGATCGCACTCAGGGTAGGCGAGATCGCCTGGGCGCGCGAGAGTCTGGCGCTCGCGGAGAACCTCATTGCGGAAACTATGGAGACCGAGCTGATCCGGATCATCCTGCATCTGCAGCGTGGCCGCCTCGACACCGCGCGCGACAGGGTCCGGTTGCTCCTCCGCGGCGCCGTCCCGGCTCTCACCATGCGGGCTCCGGTGGATTGTGTGGTGCTCTCCGCCACGCTCGCAGAGGCCGCCGGGGACCACCCGGCGGCGCATCGGGGAATGGCCCACGCCCTGGAACTCGCCGTGCAGGATCGGCTGATCAGGCCGTTCCGTGACGGCGGTCCGGTTGTCGCGGCGGTGCTCGCCGCCGGGATGGGGCGCTTCGGACACCAGGACGACTTCGCGGGGGAGGTACTCGCGAAGCTGGAGGGACCGGACACCCCGCACACGGTGCTGCTGACGACGCGTGAGCTGGAACTGCTGGCGGAACTGCCGTCGATGCGGACCACCGAGGAGATCGCGGAGTCGCTGTACGTCTCGGTGAACACGGTCAAGACCCATCTGCGCAGCATCTACCGCAAGATGGACGTCCGGTCGCGACGAGAAGCCGTCGACACGGCGCGCACAATCGGGCTGCTCTGACCCGCGCGATCACCCCGATCGGGTGAGGTACCGACCAACGGACCGGCCGATGCTGGCGAAGGGGTAGTCAGCACCCGACACCCCACGGAATTCGCAGTCGCCGGTTCAACGCCGGCCCAGAGGGAGGCCAGGACTCGTGACCGGACAAGTAGACGCCACAGTAGCCGTCAAGACCCAGAACGAGCGGGCGGTCAGGGACATGCCGTTCGCAGACGACCAGGACTTCCGCGACGCCGAACGGGGGTTCGTGGGTGCGCTGGAACCGGGCGTGGTGAAGAGCGCCGGCGGGGACGTGGTGTGGGACAGCGACGGCTACGCGTTCCTCGACGGCGAGTGCCCGCCGACCGTGCACCCCAGCCTGTGGCGGCAGTCGAAGCTGTGCGCGATCCAGGGCCTGTACGAGGTGACCGACGGCATTTACCAGATCCGCGGCCTCGACCTCTCGAACATGACGCTCGTAGAGGGCGACACCGGTGTCATCGTGATCGATCCGCTCATCTCCGCGGAGACCGCGGCCGCAGGCCTGGGTTTGTACCGCAAGCACCGGGGCGACCGTCCGGTGACGGGTGTCATATACACGCACAGCCACATCGACCATTTCGGTGGCGTCAAGGGCGTCACCACCCAGGAGGACGTCGACGCGGGCCGGTGCCCGGTACTGGCGCCGGCGGGGTTCGTCGAGCACGCGGTCGCCGAGAACGTCTACGCCGGAACCGCGATGGGCCGGCGCGCGGCCTACATGTACGGTGCGGCGCTGCCGCGCGGTCCGGTGGGCGCGGTCGGTGCCGGCCTGGGCTCCACGACGTCGACCGGCATGGCCACGTTGATCAATCCCACGGTCGACATCGACCACACCGACCAGGTCGAGACCGTCGACGGGGTTCGCATCGAGTTCCAGATGACACCGGGAACCGAGGCGCCGTCGGAGATGAATTTCTACTTTCCCGACCGCCGCGCACTGTGCATGGCGGAGAACGCGACCCACACGTTGCACAACCTGCTGACGCTGCGCGGCGCGCTGGTTCGCGACCCGCACGTGTGGTCGAAATACCTCACGGAGTCGATCAACCGGTACGCAGCGAAGTCGGATGTGCTGTTCGCCTCGCATCACTGGCCGACGTGGGGAACCGAGCGGCTGACGGAGTTCCTCTCGGTGCAGCGCGACCTCTACGGCTACCTGCACGATCAGACCCTGCGCGCACTCAACAAGGGGGCCACCGGCATCGAGATCGCCGAGTCGATCCAACTGCCGCCGGCGCTCGAGCAGTCGTGGAGCACGCACGGCTACTACGGTTCGGTCAGCCACAACGTCAAGGCGATCTATCAGCGATACATGGGCTGGTTCGACGGCAACCCGGCCACCCTGTGGGAGCACCCGCCGGTAGAGGCCGCCAAGCGGCACGTCGAGTTCATGGGCGGGTCTGCCGAGGTGCTGACGAAGGCGCGCAAGTCGTTCGACGAGGGTGACTTCCGCTGGGTCGCGCAGGTGCTGAACTACGTGATCTTCGCCGATCCCGACAACGCCGAGGCCAGGTCACTGCAGGCGGACACCCTCGAGCAACTCGGCTTCGGCTCCGAGAACGGAACCTGGCGGAACTTCTTCCTCATGGGCGCCTACGAACTGCGGCACGGTTCGGTGGGAACGCCGACCAATACCGCGGCCCCCGATATCGCCGGTGCACTGTCCGTCGAGCAACTCTTCGACGCGCTCGCGTTGCGGGTCGACGGTCCGAAGGCCTGGGACGCCGACATCACGATCGACTGGAAGGTCACCGACGCCGATGTGGTGCACCGCAGCCGCCTGCACAACGGTCTGCTGGTGCACTACGACGTCGGGGGCGACCTGCCTGCTCCCGATACCGCGTTCGCGCTGACCAACGTGGACCTGCACCGGGTGCTGCTGGGGGCGGCGGACCCGAGTGAGCTCATCGCGAAGGGCGACATCAAGGTCGAGGGCGACGTCGCCAAGCTGGCCGAGCTGATCGATTACGTCGACAACCCCGACCCGGATTTCGCCATCGTCACACCGTGACCACGCGGGGCCGCTTGCGTCCAGTCCGGAAGCGGCCCCGTTTCGTTCGCCGAACTCTCCCTCACAGTTCTGGAGTACTCGATGCGTACGTTGATCCTCGGTGGCGACGGCTTCTGCGGTTGGCCGACCGCGCTGCACCTGTCCGCTCACGGCCACGACGTCACGATCGTCGACAGCCTGGTCCGCCGCCGGATCGACGACGAATTGGGTGTCCAGTCGCTCACGCCGATCCGGCCGCTGTCCGAGCGCTTGCTGGCGTGGCGGGAAGCGACGGAACGCGAAATCGACTTCGTCCAATGCGATCTGGCGCGGGACTACGACCGGTTGGTCGAACTGCTCGCCGAGAAGAACCCGGAAACGATCGTGCACTTCGCCGAGCAGCGGTCGGCGCCGTACTCGATGAAATCGCCTCGGCACAAGCGGTACACGGTCGACAACAACGCCAACGTCACCCACAACCTGCTGGCCGCGATGGTTCAGGTCGGGTCGCAGGCGCAGCTGGTCCACCTGGGATCGATGGGCGTGTACGGGTACGAGACGGTCCCGCTGGACCTGCCCGAGGGCTACCTCACCGTCACGTATCCCGACAACGACGGCCGGCCGCAGACTCGCGAGATCCTGTACCCGACGCAGCCGGGCAGCGTGTACCACCTGACGAAGTCCATGGACCAGTTGATGTTCCAGTACTACGCCCACAACGACGGGATCCGCATCACCGACCTGCACCAGGGAATCGTCTGGGGCACACAGACCGACGAGACGGATCGCGATGTGCGGCTGATCAACCGGTTCGACTATGACGGCGATTACGGCACCGTGCTCAACAGGTTCCTGGTCGAGGCCGCCATCGGCTACCCGCTGACCGTGCACGGCTCGGGCAGACAGACGCGGGCATTCATCAACATCCGGGACACGGTCCGGTGCATCCGCATGGCCGCAGAATCGGGTGACGAGGTGTCCGGGCGACCGCGGGTGATGAACCAGATGACCGAAACCCACCGTGTGATCGACCTGGCGCACCTGGTCGCGAACACGATCGGCGCGGAGGTGAACATGGTGCCCAACCCCCGCCAGGAGGCGGAGGAGAACCGGCTCAGCGTCCGCAACGACCGGTTGCTGAACCTGGGCCTGGAGCCGACGCTGCTGGCCACGGGGCTTATGCGCGAATCGGCCGAGATCGCGCATGAGTATGTCGGCCGAGTCGACACGAACCGAATCCCGTGCGTCTCATACTGGAACCGGCAACGCGAAACAGCGGCGGAGGGTGCCGATGTCTGACGACGAGGGCAAACACGCGAGCGATGCCCCGGGGGAGGGTGACCGTCCGGCCGATGGTGACGGCCAGGGGGCGGCCGAGCAACCCGAGGCCGACTACTTCCCCGGCGAGAAGGGCCGCCGCATCCCGAGGTCGGCGTGGTGGGTGCTGGGCGTCGCGGTGGTGGCGCTCGTGGCCTTCCTGATCGTCCGCCCGTACTGGTTCAAGGGCAGCACCTCGGACCTGCACGTGCCGGCGGACCGGCACTTCACCAAGACGCTGGCCGGGCTGGGCCAGGCCGACGGCGTCTGGCTGTCCGACGATGCGCCGTCGACCAGCTTCACGGTCCCGCTGCCGGTCGACGCCGAGCCCGGTAAAACCCAGCTGCGGCTGCACGGCTCGACTCAAGTGGCGCCGAACAGCACGGTGTTCCTGGTGGTCGCGATGAACGGGAAGACGGTCTACAAGCGCGCACTTCCGTCGGGCGACAACGTTCTCGACCAGACGATCCAGGTCCCGGCGGGCACGGTCGACAGCGGCGAGGTCCGGGTCCGGGTGCGGACCCAAGGTACGTTGCACGGTGACATCTGCATGCCGGACCATTCCGCCGGGATGCTGATCCACCTGACCCCGGACACGATGGTGGAGTCCGCACTCGGCGAGACTGTGCGCACCGTCCGCGACACGGTGGCCGGCTGGGACCGCCGACTCACGGTGGTCACCGCGGATCAGGGCGATCAATGGCGCACGGCGGCAGCCCAACTCGGCATCGCCTTGACCCAGCACGGCTACGACGTCACCTTCGCGTCCGGCGTGCCGGGTTCGAATGTGCAGGACACGATCCTGGTCGGCCCCGCGGACCGGCTCTTCGGCATGGGCTGGAAGGCCGGGGACACCAAGGGCGACGGCGTGGTGACGGGCACCGTCGCCGACGCGCCCGTCCTGGGCATCGTCGAGTCGCAGGCGGACGTGATCTCGCGCCTGCTGACAACGCCTGCGCTGGCCGCCGCGGACACCTCCACCAGCGCTCCCCAGGCTGTGGCCACCACCGCGCCGACGGGCAACCCGGTGACGCTGAGCAGCCTCGGCGCGGACCTGTCGGAGCAGCAGATCACCGAGAGCCAGCGGTGGCGGGTCGGGTACTCGCCCGCTGATCTCCCCGGCGGCATGTTGCCCAAGGACCTGCGGGTGGCCTTCCAACTGCCGGCCTCGCCCGCGGACCTGACGTGGATTCTCAACGTCCAGCTCAACGGGCGCCTCATCGACAGCAGGCCGCTGGCGCACTCGACGGAGCCGGTGGTGATCCCGCTGCCGCCGACGGCCCAGAAGGTGAACAACAACCTGGTCATCGAGGTGGAGCGCGACCGCGACCTCGGCGGCTGCGGTGTGCGGGTGACGAGCTATCCGATCCAACTGCTCGACACCTCGGTGCTGGATCTGGGCGACCAGCCCATGGCGGGCTTCACCGGGGTGCCACGCACCCTGGCCCCCGGGTTCGCGGTGTACGTGCCGGGTGCGAACCCGCAGGACACCGACAACGTGCTCACCGCCGCGCTGCCGACCCTCGCCACGTTCGTTCCGGCCCAGTACAGCCCGGCCTTCCACTGGAACGCCCAGCCCGCGCCGGGACAGCCGTTTGTGCTGTTGGGGCAGAGTCCGGACGTGAGCACCGTCGCGCACGTGCAGGACGGGCGACTGGTGGCAGGCAACGGGCAGCCGCTGAACGTGTCGTCGTTCGCGAACGGGGTCCTCAGTCAATGTGCAACCGGACCAGGCGGCGCGGGCGGGCTCGCCATCCAGCCTGTGGGTGAGGCGCCTGCGGTACCGACGCCCGATTTCGGTCAGGAATGCATCCAGGTCGCCACGACGGGAGGGAGTTTCGCACTCGACCCGAACGGTGCGGTGGTCCTGACCGGCCCGCCGCGCGCGGCTGCGCCGAGATGACCGACGTCGCCGGCCCACATCAGACGCAACCGGAGGCGATCGCCGACCACTTTCGGTCGGTGGACAGCGCGCCGGCGGGCATCTCGGTCAATCGACCCGCCAGTGCGAGCAACGGATTCCTGATCACATTCACCGGGCTCAGCATCATCGCGCTGTGCATCAGCACCTATCTGGTGGGCACCGGCCTGGCTGAGCGGTACGACCTGGTGGTCCTTGCCAAGAACCGCGGCACGGGCGGACTGCCGACGCGAACCTTCGTCATCGTCTTCTTCGTGACGTACGCCGCCTACGCGTACACGAACGTGTGGCGGCGGGTCGCCATCGGACTGTCGCTGCTCGGTAAGTTCGCGGTGGTCAGTGTCGCCTTCGACGGCATCGGGTGGGCGCTGGACCACCTGGACGTCATCAATATCCCGGTGGGTGTCCAGTCGTTCGGGTCCGCCCTCGTGGCACTGGCGATCTTTCCGCACACCATCCTGCGGCATGCCAAGCTGCCCCATCGCGATCAGCGAGCCCCGAGTCCGGTGGTGCCGGCGAGCGCCTACGTCAAGCTCTTCGTCTGCTTGACTGTCGCGATCGTGGTTGCGGTGTTCGTCGCCCGGGTCTTCTTCACGGCGGTGTTCGACATGAAGCAGATCGCCCTGCTCGGCGGCGTGGGGCCGGGCGCCTTCCTGTTCCAGCAGGTGTTCGCGATCACGACGGCGGGATTCGGTTGGCTGGTCATCCGGCGGTCCCGGCGCGCGAAGTTCACGCCACCGCTGGCCATCCTGGTGCCCGCCCACGACGAGGCGCACGACATCGCGGCGACGATCGAATCCGTCGACCGCGCCGCCGTCAGCTATCCGGGGCCCATTCACCTCTGCGTCGTCGACAACGCCTCGACCGACGAGACCACCGAGGTCGCCGAGCGGGCGATCGCCGACTGCACCGAGATCACCGGTGAAGTGATCCAGTGCCCGACACCAGGCAAAGCGATCGCGCTGAACCAGGGAATCGCGCATCTCCCACAGGAATTCGTCGTGCGCATCGACGCCGACAGTGTGATCGCGCCCGGGTGTCTGCAGACCGCGATGAGTCACTTCGCGAACCCCCGGGTCGGCTCCGTGGGAGGCCTGCCGTTGCCGGCCGAGGAGAAGACCTGGATTGACAAGGTCAGGCTCGTCGAGGTCTATCTGCGCCATGGCTTCTTCCAGGTCTCGCTCGACGGGTACCAGGGCGTGCTGGGCGTCCCGGGCATGTTCGCGATCTATCGGCGCAGTGCCGTACTCGAGGTGGGCGGAATGGTCCAGGGTATGAACGGCGAGGACACCGACATCTGCATCCGATTGGACGGCGCGGGCTACCACACGGTGGCCGATCCGAAGGCGGTGTACTACAGCGAGACCCCTGCGACCTACGCGCACCTGCGCGAGCAGCGAACGCGGTGGTTCCGCAGCATCTATCACCTGGCCGCGCACAACCGGGGGACACTGCTGCGCTGGGGGTCGATGACGGGACTGTTCGTGCTGCCGTTCCAGTTGGTCAACGCGGCGCGCCGCGCCATGCTGGCGCCGATCCTGATCTTCGCGCTGATCGCCGTGGCCGGGTTCCGCGCGACCTTCTCGGGCCTCCAATGGCAGCCGGAGATCGCCACCGTGCTGGGGATGCCATTGATCATGACGGTGTTCGTCCTCCTGCTGTGGCGTCCCGGTGCGATCAGGTACGTCCCGGCCTACCTGCTGTTCCGGTTGCTGCGCAGCTACTTCACGCTGGGTTCCGCATTGAGTTTGAGGTTCCCGCCGTTGAACCCGCACCTGCCCAGGCGGCAGAAGTAGCGCTGGTCAGCGTTCCGGCGCGGGGGTCGGTTGCAACGCGAGTCTGACCGTCATCTCCGGCCGGGCCGAGATCAGCAGCCACAGCGGCAGGATCGCCAGGCACAGCACGGGGAGGACGGCGATGTCGCCGACCACCGTCGCACCGAGGAACAGTGCGACCCAGCCGTCGCGCGAGACCACCATGGTCAGCGCGAGCACCCCCGAGCCGATGGCGAGCGCGAGCGGCACGCCGGGGGCCACGCTGTGCGCGACCAATCCGGCTGCGACGCCGACGAACACGGCGGGGAAGATGTGCCCGCCGCGGAATCCGCACGCAGCGGCCACCACCAGGGCAGCCAGTTTGACGACGGCGATGACGATCAGGCCTGCCGTGGAGTGATCCGCCGCGGTCGCGGTGAGTTCTTTCATCTCGTCGACGCCCTTGAAAAGGGTAATCTTGCCGCCCAGCGCACCCAGGAGACCGAGCCCCATGCCGCCGAGTGTGATCGCGATGAGTGGGTTGGGCAGCGCATGCAGAAGGCGGTGCAGCGGGTGGAACACGTAAATCGCGGCGACCCCCAGCAGTGCCGCCGCCAGCGTGATCACGATGGCACTGACCAGATCGATCCACTGCGGGTCGGCGTAGGCCGGCACGGTGACCGACAACTGCGGGCTGCCCAGCAGGTGCATGGTCAACGCCCCGGCTCCCGCGGCGACCAACGGCGCGAACAGTTTGTCCCAGAGCCGGCCGTCGCTGTGCATCTGCTTCATCTCGGTCAGCAGTAACGCCGCGGCGACGGGTGTCCCGAACAGCGCGCCGATAGTTCCGGAGGCGCCCAGGATGACGCCGAATGTCGTTGGCGCACCGTGCCAGAGTCTGCCGATGACCCACACACTTACCGCCACATTGATCGCGATGATCGGGTTCTCCGGGCCCAGGGACACACCGCCGGCCAGTCCGAGTACAAGTGCCAGCGCGAGGCTCGGGAGGACCCGCAAAGGCTGCGGTGGCCCGACCAACTCGACGGTGGCGGGGTCGGGACCGGCGCGGCCGGGCATCTTCCACACGACCAGGCCCACCGCGACGCCGGTGGCCGTCAGCACGCCGACCATCCACCAGCAGCTGTCCGCGCCGACATCGAACCGGCTGGGCAGCCAACTCCACAGAAAATGCTGAAGTTGCTCGGCGACCCGGGACACACCGATGAGGATCAGTGCCGACCCGACGCCGACGAGAAGTGCCGGAATCGCTCGAGCGGCGATCGTGCGCGTGTCAGGTGTTTGCGGCAGTGGAGAATTCACGGTGGACAACCCTCCGGTGGCAGGCGACCACAATGACGCTAGGCCGCTGGAGCCACGTCCACGTCGCCCGAACCGGGTGAGGCCGAACCAGGTGGGCGCCTGCACGAGCAGGTAGATCATCCGGACAGGATGAGTCGGCCTCGTCGCCGCAGCACGATCATGGTCGTCATGAGCGCAGATGCCGGTGACCGGGCCGTACCCGCATGGTCACTGCCGCGAGGGCTGATCGTGGTGCTCGGGGTGGCCGGCGCAGTGGTGGCGGTCGCCGGGATGAAGGCCTTCGCGAGCGTGCTCGGCCCGACCTTTCTCGCCTTGATGCTCACCATCGCGGTCAGCCCGGTGCAGGGCTGGCTGCGACGCAATGGATCGCCGCGCTGGCTCGCAGTGTTGACCGCGATCGTAGTGGTCAACGCGATTCTCATCGGCCTCGTGCTCGCGCTGGCGATTTCGATCGAGCAATTGGTCACCATCCTGCCGGACTACGCGGGCAAGGCGCAGGATCTGCTCGACGGACTGCACAACCTGCTGACGGGCTGGGGGGTGGGGTCCGGCCACGCGAAGGACCTGCTCGCGCACATCGATCCGCAGCGGCTGCTGCACCTCGTCGTAGATCTGACGAGCGGACTGCTCGGTGCGGGTTCGTATCTGGTGTTCCTGCTGGCGCTCCTGCTGTTCATGGCGGTCGATGCGACCGGATTCGTCGACCAGATGAGCGTCGCGGCCGGGCAACGTCCACACATCATCGAGGGGCTGACGTCCTTCGGCGCGGGCGTACGCAGCTACCTCGTGGTCTCGACGGTGTTCGGATTGATCGTGGCGGTCCTCGACGGAATCGCGCTGTGGGCATTGGGCGTCCCGTTGCCGATCCTGTGGGGGCTGCTGGCGTTCATCACCAACTACATCCCCAACATCGGCTTCGTCATCGGGCTCGCGCCGCCGGCACTGCTCGCGCTGCTCGACGGGGGGCCGTCGCTGATGCTGTGGGTGATCGTCGTCTACAGCGTGCTCAACGTCGTCATCCAGTCGGTGATCCAGCCGAAGTTCGTGGGTGACGCTGTCGGTTTGTCGGTGACGTTGACCTTTCTGTCGCTGGTGTTCTGGTCGTGGGTGCTCGGTCCGCTGGGGGCGATCCTGGCGGTCCCGCTGTCGTTGTTCGTCAAGGCCCTGCTGATCGACATCGACCCGTCGGCCCGGTGGCTGAGCGGCATGATCTCGGGCGGTCCGCCGGCGAAAGACACGCCCATCCAGGACGCCGCCGACGGCGATCCCGATCCCGCGGCGATGCAACCGGAGACAACCGCGGACACGGCGGCGGCCACGGAGGACGAAGCCGAGGAGTGATCACCCCGGGAAGGTCACCCGTTGCGGGTGACCTTCCCGTTTTTCCTTGCGCCCGAGGGAGATGACTTCACATGATGATCGGTGGACGCGGGTGATTCGATGATGGAAGGGCGGCATCGACGGTGACTACGACGACTGGATGGAACGAACTCGGACCGGTTGAGTTGGTGGTGCTGACCTTCCCTGGGACGAGTATCGACCGGGCGACGGTCGAGGAGATCAGGGACCTCGTCGCGCACGGACAGGTGACACTGCTCGACCTGGTCTACCTGGCCAAGGACGAGAACGGAAACGTCACGCAGGTCGACGTCGACGAAGACCTCGCCGGCGTCGGGCTCGCGGAACTCGCGCTCGATGCGAAGGCACTCGTCAGCGACGACGATCTGGAAGTCGTCCGCGAGTCCCTCGAGCCGGGAACCTCGGCGGCGCTGATCGTCTACGAGGAGACGTGGGCGCGGCGATTGGCTCTTCGGGTCCGGCAACAGGGCGGCGAGGTCGCGCTCCACATCCAGGTGCCACGGGACGTGCTGCAAGAAGCGGTCGAGGCCGCACTCTAGACAGGAGAACGACATGGTGTTCAGAGCCGGACGAATCGGGCGGCCGGGCCTTCTCGGAACGGTCGCTCGGACCGCGGTGGTGGCGGGTACGGCCAGTGCCACGGCCAACGCCGTCAACCGCCGGTCGCAGCAGCGTGCCGCCGAACAGCAGGCCTACGCAGAACAGCAGTACGCCCAGCAGGAGACCTATGCCCAGCAATCGGCGGCACCGCAACCGGCGACGCCGTCCCCCGGTGGCGAGGATCTGATCGCCAAGCTGCAGCAACTGCAGCAACTGCACGACTCCGGGGCACTGACGGACGACGAGTTCGCGGCGGCAAAGGCAAAACTGCTGAGCTGAGCGACAACGGTCATGACCGGCAAACGTCGGCGTCGGGGGCATGAAAACGGAGGCGGTGCCGGCCGCTATCTCCTCCGGAATCGACCGGAAGTGCGGGCTTTGCGGCGTCGCCGTCGATTTCACACGAGCATCATCACCGCGGCCTACATCTGTGTCGGCGCCGGCCTTGCGGTCGGGGTCGTGGACATCGGCCGCGGTCCGATGGTGGCGGCGGCCCCGGTGGTACAACTGCTCGGTGCGGTTGCCGGCGGGTTGCTCACGCTCATCGGCATCGTCATCTCGTTGCTGTTCTTGGTCATCCAGTTCACCGTCACAGCCCAGTCGCCGCGACTGAATCTGTTTCGGGACAACCTGCTGGTGGCGCACCTGTTCGGCTTCCTGCTGGGCGTACTCGTCAACGCGGTGGTCGCCGCGGCGTTGGTGTTCGGGCGGCAGACGGTGTCGCTGGTCGTGCCTGCTCTGGTGATCACCCTGGTGGTGGCGGGATTGGTGTTGCTACGGGCGGTGCAGGTCACCGCGATCAGGGCGGTTCAGCTGGCGCCGATACTGGAAGATGTTGCCGCACGCGGCCGGGAGGTCGTCGACGCGCTGTATGTTAGGCCGGTCGGGGCCGCTCGCCCGCCGCAGTTGCAGCCGGAATCCGACCTGTGCCGTGAGGTGCGCTGGGAGCGCCGCACCACTAGACTGCGGCAGGTCGATTTCCCGGAGCTGCTGAGCCGGCTTGCCGTCGAGGACGCGCACGCCCGGCTACTGGTCGCGCCCGGTGAACTCCTGCGCGAGGGGGCGGTTTTCCTGCGTATATACGGCGCGAGTGACAGAGCCCCGCTGGAGGGAATGGCCGAGCTGTTCGAGGTCGGTCGTGAGCGGACTTTCGACCAGGATCCGACCTTCGCGTTCCGGCTGCTGAACGATATTGCGCTGAGGGCGCTTTCGCCGGCGGTCAACGACCCGTACTCGGCGATCCAGGCGATCGACGAGATCGAGTCACTGCTGCGTGCCCTGGCCGTGCGGGATCTGGGAGTCGGTGTGCTCCAGGACGAGAACCTGGTGGCGCGGTTGGTATTCGAGCCGCCGACCTGGGATGACTATCTGCACAGTGCCGTCGACGAACTGTTCGACGTGGTGGATGCGGCCCGCAGTGTGCGACAGCGTCTCGAGGAACTGCTCGAGCACATTCGGACGATCGCGCCCGAGTCGCGGTGGGAGGCGATCGATGTACGGCGCGCCGAGCTCGATGAGATCGGTGGCACGACGCGCACTGCTGGTTCATGACGGACTGATCGGAGACCGGCTTGCACACTCCGGTACCGGTGGGGCAACGCCGGAGCCTCGACGAACTCGATGAACGATTCGACCTGGCATCCGGAGATCGACGGTCCAAACAGTCGGATCCTCGGTGTGGGTCTCGGAATAGCCACGGGCAGAGGTCGACTCGTCATTCACAGTCTCGGCTACGTGGTGGCCGGAGTGGTTCTGGTCGTTGTCCTGGGGTATGTCGTCGCGCAAGTCCTACCGAATCCGGCCAACGTGCTGACCAACTCGCAGGTGTCCGGGCGTACTTCGCCGACGCTGATGGACTTGTTGGCCGCAAGGCGCCGAGGTACTCGACACCACGATCCAGGGCGACGAGATCACTGTCACGGTTCTCGGTCCAGCCGATCTTCCACCGCTCGCCGACCTCCAACGATCAGCGGACGCGATTCTGCCCTGGCACGCGGATGTGACCGTCGTGCACAACGTGGGTGGTCTCGTCCGATGAGACGGGGCCGGCCCACAGGGGTGGGGCGCCACCGGCCGCCCCACCCCCAACCTGCTACGCGGACAATGCCACCAGCCCGATGATGGCGGCTGCGCCGCCGAGCAGGCCCGCCCCGAGACTGGCCAACTTGCTGTACTGCGTCAGGTTCTGTGCTGACGATCCCATGACGATGCTCCTTGAGTCTTGTCGATGCTGAGTTCTTTGCGGACTTGAACTGCTGCTTGCCGGCGCACTTGTGGTGCTGTGCCGGTTCAGTAGTCGGCGTCGGTGTACTTGATGACACCGCGTAGGTTGCGGCCGGCGAGCATGTCGTCGTAGCCCTGGTTGATCTCCTCGAGCCGGTAGGTTCGGGTGACGAGTTCGTCGAGCTTGAGTGCGCCGCTGCGGTAGTGGTTGAGCAGCTGCGGGATCTGGGTACGCGGACCCACACCGCCGAAGATCGCGCCCTGCACGCGCTTCTGCAGCAATGTCAGCTCGAACAGGTTGAGGGTGGTCTCCATCTTGGAGAAGTCACCCATGGCGGTGACCACCACCTGTCCACCCTTGCCGGTGAGGCTCAGCGCCGGCTGGATGATCTCGCCCTGGATGTCGCCGACGGTGATCACGGTGACATCGGCCATCAGGCCCCACGTCAGCTCGCGCACGGGTTCGAGGGCTTCCTCGATCGATGCGAAGGCGTGTGTGGCGCCGAGTTCGAGGGCCTTGGTGCGCTTGAACTCCACCGGGTCGACCGCCACCACGTGACGGGCACCGGCGGCGGCGGCGCCCTGAACCGCGTTGATGCCCACGCCGCCGATACCGACGACCACCACGGTGTCGCCGACCTTGGTCCCGCCGATCGCGGTGGCCGAGCCCCAACCGGTGGCCACGCCGCAGCCCAGCAGAGCGGCCTTGTCCAGCGGGATGTCCTTCTCGATCTTGATGACAGAGGCCTGGTTGACGGTGACGTAGGGGGCGAAGGTGCCGAGCAGGCACATCGGCATGAGCGGATCACCGTTCAGGCTCGCGCGATGGGTGTCGTCCGCGATCGCCAAGCCGGTCAGCAGGCGTGCGCCCTCGTCGCAGAGGTTCTGCAGGCCCTTCGAGCACGGGCGGCAGGTGCCGCAGGCGGGGATGAAGGCGAGCACCACGTGATCGCCTTCCTGAAACCCGGTGACACCGGGACCCACCTTGGTGACCACGCCGGCTCCCTCGTGGCCGCCGAGGACCGGCCAACTGGCGACGGGGCTGGCGCCGGTGCGCAGGTGATGGTCCGAATGGCACATACCCGACGCGGCGAGCCGGACCTGTACCTCGCCGGCCACCGGGTCGCCGAGGTCGATCTCCTCGATCTCCCAGTCGCCGCCGATGGTCCTGAGGACTGCTGCCTTGGTCTTCATTGATCGTTGCTCCTTGTTCTGCGTGATCTGTCGATGGGGTTGCGCGATACGTGGGCCGGGTCAGGGGGTGACGATGGCGAAGGACTGTTCGAATTTGTCGCAGAGCTCGAAAAGTGCAGCGGACGAGTCGATGTCACCGGTGACGGTCAGCGTCCCGGCGGATTCGGCGGCTCGTAGGTCGGCGGTGCCGAGGGCCAGACCGGCGAGCGTTGCCTTCGGCAGTCGCACGTGCGCCGAGTAGCCGTGATCGGGGATGAGTGTGCTCCGCACCAGGACTCCGTTGGTCAGCCGGATCAGCCGTTGCTCCCCGGTGTCGGTCACGGTGAACAACACGCTGAATGACTGTTCATATGCCTTGGGCCCGTTGAGTCGGATGGACAGGTAGTCCAGCAGCATGTCGGTGGTCATCGCACGTACGACGTCCGGCGCGACGGTGGTGGTGGGCAGCTTCTGCACTCCGTGACGCAGCTCCTGGGCGCCGCTGAGGTAGAAGTTGCGCCAGGGTGCGGACTCGGACTGGTACCCGAGCTGTTCGAATGCGTCGGCCTGCAACTCGCGGGCCTCGCGGTTGCCGGGGTCGGCGAACACCACGTGCCCGACGACCTGTGCGACCCAGCGGTAGTCGCCGTCGTCGAACGACCTGCGTGCCTTGCTCAGCACCGCGTCCGGACCGCCCATGAAGTCGACGTAGCGGCGTCCGGACTCGGCCGGCTCGTGCGGATGCAGGTTCGCTGGGTTGCCGTCGAACCAGCCGAGATACTTCTGGTAGACGGCCTTGACGTTGTGGTTGAGCGAACCGTAATAGCCGCGGTTGGCCCAGAACGTGGCCAGCGACTGTGGCAGCTCGATGCGTTCGGCTATCTCGACGGCGGTGCGCCCGTGCGCGGCCAGGCGCAGCGTCTCGTCGTGGATGTAGCGGTACAGGTCGCGCTGCTGTGCGAGGAACTCGACGATCTTCTCGCGTCCCCACACCGGCCAGTGATGGCCGATGAACATCACGTCGGTGTCGTCGGCGAACAACTCGATCGACTCGTGAATGTAGTTGCTCCAGGCGGCGGCGTCGCGAATCTCCGCTCCGCGCAACGTATACAGGTTGTGCATGTTGTGCGAGACGTTCTCCGCCATGCACAGCGCTCGCAACTCCGGCAGGTGGAAGTTCATCTCGGCCGGCGCTTCGGAGCCCGGGGTGTACTGGAAGACGAACCGCACTCCGTCGAGCACCAGTTCCTGGCCGGATTCGGTGATGAGGTCGGTGGGGGCGATCAGTGTCGTCGTGCCGTTTGTCAGGCCGATCCCCAGCCCGCAGGTCATCTGCCCCCGCGCTCCCGGGGCGATGCCGACACCGTACATGTACTGGGCGCGACGGGACATCGCCGTTCCGGCGTTCACGTTCTCGCTCACCGCGTGATCGAGAAAACCGACGGGAGCCACGACCCGCACCTGGCCGGTACGTGCCTGCTCGTCGGTCACCACTGCCTTGACGCCGCCGTAGTGATCGGCGTGGCTGTGGGTGATGACGACCGAGGTGACGGGCTTGTCGCCGAGGTGTTCTCGTACCAGCGACATCCCGGCATCCACCGCTTCGGTACTCAGCAGCGGGTCGATCACGATGTACCCGGTCTCGCCCTCGACGATCGTCATGTTGGCGATGTCGAAGCCGCGGATCTGATGCACGCGCTCGCAGACGCGGAACAGGCCGTGCTGCAAGTTCAACTGCGCCATCCGCCACAGGCTCGGATTCACAGTGCTCGGTGCGGCGGCGTCGAGGAACGCATAGGGCCGCAGGTCCCACACGACCCGGCCGTCAGGACCGGTGATGACCGGCGGATCGAGGGTGGTGACGAAGCCGCGCCGAGCGTCCTCGAAGCTCTCGGTGTCCGCGAAGGGGAGCGCGCCGAGTACGGCGAGATTGGCCTCGACCGTGGCGGAGGTGGCCGGTTTGGGCTCGATCGACATGGGGTCAGTTCCTTTCCGCTGCAGCGGAGATCAGTTCGCGCTTGAGGACCTTCCCGGTACCCGAGAGCGGGAGGGATTCACGGAATTCGAGCAAGCGCGGGTACTTGTAGGCGGCCATGTTCGCCCGGCACCACTGGACCAACGCGTCCTCGGTGGTGTCGGCGCCCGCGGAGGGAACGATGAAGGCCTTGACCTCCTCGCCGTGGGTGGGATGCGGAACACCCACCACCGCAACCATGCTCACCGCGGGGTGAGTCATCAGCACCTCTTCGAGTTCCCGCGGATAGATGTTGTAGCCGCCGCGGATGATCATGTCCTTGGCGCGGTCGACGACGTAGAAGTAGCCGTCGTCGTCCCGCCGCCCGATGTCACCGGTGTGAAACCAGCCGCCACGCATCGCAGCCGCCGTCTCGTCGGGGCGATCGTGATAGCCCTTCATCACGTTGTGGCCGCGGATCACGATCTCGCCGAGTTCCCCGTCCCGCACCTCGTGCCCGTCCTGGTCGACGACCTTGACCTGGACTCCCCAGATCGGGAGGCCGACCGACCCCGGCTTGGTGGGCCGGTCGGTCCGGTTGAAGGTGGCGATGGGACTGGTCTCGGACAGGCCGTAGCCCTCGAGGATCTGCACGCCGAAGCGATCCTTGAACTGGCGCAGCACCTCCAGCGGCAGCGCGGACCCGCCGGAGTTGGCCATGCGAAGGTGGCGCGCCAACTGATCGAGATCGGAAGGGTCGGACCGGGCGGCGTGCGCGAGCAGTGCCAGGTACATGGTCGGCACGCCGGCGAAGACGGTCACCCTCTCGCGCAGCATGAGCACCAGCGTCTCGCCGGGCTCGAAGCGAGGTTGCAGCACGACGCTCGCCCCGCCCAGCAGGGCCGTGTTCAACTGGCAGGTCAGGCCGAAGACGTGGAACAGCGGCAGAGCGGCCAAGTAGACGTCGTGGTCTTCGCTCCCGAACAACCGGCTGGCAACCTGGGCGTTCTGCAGCATGTTCGCGTGGGTGAGTTGAGCGCCCTTCGGCTGCCCTGTGGTGCCGCTGGTATAGAGGATGACGGCGGTGTCGTCGGCTGCTGTCGACGCGGATTCGAATGTGGGCGAATGACAGTCGAGTGCGGACCAGAGCGCAGTGGAGACTCCACGACCGGGCGTGGACGTGCCCAACTGGAAGAAACGCTCACAGGACTCGTTCGCCGCAAACGCATCCCAGGCATCGGATCCAAACGGGTCCTCGAACGCGAAGAACGCCTTGGCGTTCGAGTCGCGAAGGTGGTAGGCGATCTCGCGGGATCTCAGCAGGACGTTGACGGGTACGACGACACAGCCGGCCTTGAGGATCCCGAAGTAGACGACCGGGAAGTCCGGCACGTTCGGGCATTGCATGACGACACGGTCGCCGGGTTCGAGCCCGAGCGAGCGCAGCAGGTGGGCGACCCGGTTGGCGGCCTGATCGAGTTCCCGGTAGGTCATCCGGGTACCGGCCGCGACGATGGCAATGTGGTCCGGCGCCTCGCGCGCGCTGTCCTCGAGGATCACGGCGAGATTGAGCATGCTGGAGTTCTCCTGTTCGAAATCAGTTGGCGCAGTGCCGAGAAGAGGTGGTTGCGCGGGTCCTCAGGCGGGCTGCATCGCGTTCGGGTCTGATCAACGCGACCGCGGCGATGCCGCCGACGACGAGGATGATCCCGGTGAGCATGAAGACCGTGTCGTAGCCGTGGATCGGGGCCGAACCGGCGTCGCCGACGAGTCGGCCGGTCACGAACGGCGCAGCGACACCGGCCAGGGAATAGACCGCGACGAACGCGCCGAGCACGGCACCGCGGGACCGTGCCGGTGAGATCTGTCCGCACGCGGTGGTGGCGACCGTGAAGATCACGCCGGAGATACCCAGCCCCAACGCCATCAGGGCCAGCTTCATGGGGCCGTTGGGCACGTGGACGAATGCCCAGGTGCAGACGCCCGCGGCGATCACGACGCCGCCCCCCAGTGCGCCGCGTGCCCATCTGGCCGAGACGCCGCGCTTCATCAACCGCTGGGTGACGACACCCTGCGCGACGACCGCGACCGCGCCGGCCACCCACGGGAGGGCGGTGAGCAGGCCGGTCTGCGACTTGCTGTACCCCGCACCGTTCGTCAGATACGGCGGGAGCCAGGAGACGACCAGGGACAGGGACCAGTAGGCGGCGAACACGGCGATCGAGCAACCGATCCATGTCCCGGTCGACAGCACCCGGAGGGCCGAGACCGCGGGTACGTCCTCGACACCCTCAGCAGATGCTGGTTCGGCAGTGCCATGCGAGTGCGCACCGAGTGGGCCCTCCCTGCCTGCCACTGCCCAGACGACCGCCCACACCACGCCGGCCACGATCAGTGCGACGAACATCGATCGCCAGCCGTGATGCACCATCAGCCAGGTCAGTGTCGGTGCCGCGACCATCACCCCGAGTGCCGGGCCGAGGCTGAGCAGCGCCGCGGGGACGTTGCGGTCGGCGTCGACGAACCACTTCTGCACGGCATGATTGGCGACGCCGAATGCCGGGCCTTCCGCGGCGCCGAGCACGATCCGGGATGCCAGCAGGACACCGAATCCCGCCGCGCCCAGAACCGGCAGCAGCGCGACCGCCCAGACGACGGCGAGCACGAGCAACACCGGTTTGGTCGCGAACCGGTCGGCGATGAACCCGACGGCGAGCGCGGAGATGCTGAACAGCAGGAAGAATCCGCTGGCGATGGTGCCGTATTGCGCGGCGCTCAGCCCGAACTCGTGACGGATGTCGTTCGCGGCGAGTCCCAGGACGGCCTTGTCGCCGAAATTGATCATCATCAGCGCGAGCAGAAGTGCGGTCACGGTCCATCCGCGCGACCGCGAGACGCCGGACTGTCGGGCCGACGGTGCGGGAGACGCCGCGTCCGATGGGGCAGCGATGTTGGTTTGGGACATGAGTGCTCCTGTTTTCGGGCGCAAGGGGCCGCGCAAGGAACGAACGGTGGTGAGCAGTGTCCGATCGATTACAACCGGCACGTGACTGTGATATGAGCCACACGTTGTGCTGGATTCCACCGTAGGATGGGCCCACCAGGCCGGCAATGGCGATTTCGCACAAACCGACGCCTGGAGGGTGTGCGGGAGCACAATCTGCGGCGAAGGCGGGAACGATGAGTGGCGACGGACCGGTCCCTCGATCGGCGTTGGCGATCCTCGATCGGGTCTACAAGCGCTTCGATGCGGTGGCCAGGGCCGGCGCGGTCGGACCCTCTGCGGGCCACCTTCCGGTGGGCATTCGTGAGCAGGAAGTGCCGGCGACGGTCCGGCACTACCTGGCACTGGTGGTTCGCTCGTTGCGCGAGCACGAGCCGCTCCGGGAGCCGGACCTCAAGGGTGCGCGGAGCAGGGGAGCGCAACGCGCCGCCGAAGGTGTCCCGCTGTCATTGGTCCTACACAACTGGCACTACGGCGGCCGCATGTTCCTCCAGGCATGCGGGGAGGAGGCCGGTGAGGCGGACGTCGAGGGTCTGCGATACCTCATGCTCGGCTATTTCGACCTGCACGAGGTGATGGTCCGTGCCGTCGTCGATTCCTATCAGGCGGAGATGGCGGTGATCAGCAGTGAGGATCGCGGTGCCGACCATCTCCTGGCGCGACTGTTGCTCAGTGGGCAGAACGCGACCGAGGAAGCGGAACGCTTCGGGGTCCGACTGGCCAGGCGATATGCGGTACTGGCCGTGGCCTTCGCGGAACTCGCCGACGAACGCGGCGACGACGCGACCAGGCGTGCGGTCGCGGGCCGCCGCAAACTCCGACAGGTCCACCGGGTCCTGGTCGGTGGTGGCACCGAACAGGTCTTGGCACTGCTCGAACCCGAAGGTGGGCAGATCCTGATTCCGTGGGATGGTGAGAGCCCCCGGCGTGCTGCGCAGGTTGCTGCGGCACTGATCGACCGGATCGGTGCGGCGGCCGGGGTTGCGGTCACCGCCGGCCTGGTCGGCTATGCCGAGACCGACTCCCTCCCGGCGAGCAGCGCGCTCGCCCAGGACATCCTCGATCTGGCGGTGGCGGAGCGTAGCCCCGCGGGGCTGTACCGGATAGAGGATGTGGCGCTGAGCTACCAACTCACCCGGCGGACCGCCGGCAGTGATCACCTGCTGATGATCCTGGCGCCGCTCGAGCCGCATCCGGAACTGCTCGAAACCCTGGAGAGTTACTACGCGCACAACCTCGACCGGGCGCCGACTGCGCGTGATCTGCATGTCCACCCGAACACGGTCAACAACAGGATCAACAGAATCGAGGAACTGCTCGGTATGGACCCGAACGACGTCACCTCGATCATGCGACTCGGGGCAGCGCTGGAGATCAGGCGGGCGGCCCACCACCTCGCGGACTGAGATTGTGTGGTCGCACAAGCCTCTCGACGAAATCCCTTCCGCGCACACAGCCCACAGCGGGGAGACACCGGCGCAGAATTGTGATGTCAAACACTTGTCGTATCGGAGGCTGTCACCGTGACGAACGAAATCCCGCCCGCCGGAGTCGCTCCTGCCGTAGATCAGGCGCTTGCCGAACTCGTCGAAGGCGAGAAGGCGTGGGCGGGGATGTCACTCGCCGAGCGCCGCCGCTTGCTCGAACGCGTCCACGAACTCACCGTGTCCCACGCGGCGGAGTGGGTCGACGCGGCGATCGGGATCAAGGGACTCGACCGGAACTCCCCGCTCGTCGGCGAGGAATGGATATCCGGCCCGTACCCGGTGGCGACCGGTACGGCGGCGCTGTCCGCCAGCCTGGCGGCGCTGGAAGCAGGCCGTAGCCCATTGGACGGCGTCTCCTTCGGCGCTGCGCCCGGCGGCCGCACCGCGGTCAAGGTGTTGCCCGCCGGCGTCTACGACAAGTTGCTGCTCAGCGGTTTCAGCGCCGAGGTCTGGCTGGAGCCGGGCGTCGACGCCGACACGGCACGGAGGCAGGCGGGACTCGCGCAACTCGATCCCGCTCGGACCAACGGCGTCGGCGTGGTGCTCGGCGCGGGCAACATCACCTCGATCGCACCGCTGGACACGTTGTACGAACTCATCGCGCACAATCGCGTGGTCGCACTCAAGCTGAACCCGATCACCGACCCGCTGTTGCCGGTGCTGTCCAAGGTCCTCGAGCCGCTCATCGAGGTCGGTGCGGTCCGGTTGCTCACCGGCGGCGCCGACGTCGGCGCATACCTGGTGCGGCACGAACTGGTCGATCACGTGCACATGACCGGCAGCGCGCTGACCCACGACGCGATCGTGTGGGGCCCCGGCGAGGAGGGAGTGCGCCGCAAGGCCGCAGGTGAACCGGTGCTGGACAAACAGATCACCAGCGAACTCGGCGGCGTCTCGCCGACGATCGTGCTCCCGGGACGGTGGAGCCGCGCCGACATCGAGTTCCAGGCCGAGCACGTCGCGACTCAACGCCTGCACAACGGCGGGTACAACTGCATCGCCGCTCAGGTGGTCGTGCTGTCCTCGCGGTGGGCGCAGCGCGACGAGTTCCTCGAAGCGCTGCGCGGCGCCGTCGACCGCGCGCCTGCCAGGGCGGCCTACTATCCGGGAAGCGCTGCGCGCGTGGAGAGCGCGACACAGACCTATCCGGATGCGCAGCGTCTCGGTCCAGAGGGGGGCCGTGTGCTGGTCACCGATCCGGACGACCGAAAGCCGTTGCTGCAGACTGAGTATTTCGCGCCGGTGCTCGGGGTGATCGACGTCGACGCGGACGGAGCCGAGTTCGCGATCCGGGCCATCGAGGTTGCCAACGACCAGTTCGTCGGCACACTGGGTATCAACATCATCGCCCACCCCGCGACGATCTCGGAGTTCGGCGAGCGCTTCGATTCGATGCTCGAGGGACTGCGCTACGGCACGATCGCGGTCAACGCGTGGACCGGCGTCGGGTACCTCACCGCGAACGCCACCTGGGGCGCGTTCCCCGGACATACGCTCGACGACGTGCAGAGCGGAATCGGTGTGGTGCACAACGCCTTGCTGATCGACAGCCCGGAACGGACCGTGGTGCGGGGGCCGTTCCGGCCATCGCCGCGGTCGCTGATGCACGGCGAGTTCGCGATCTCGCCGAAGCCGCCGTGGTTCGTCGACAACCGCACCGCCGCGACGACCGGGCGGCTGCTGACCGGCTTCGCCGGTGCCCCGGCGTGGTCGAAGCTGCCGGCGATCTTCGCCTCGGCGCTGCGCGGATAGTCCGGACCGCCGGTGCGGGGCCGCCGACATCGGCGGCCCCGCCCGACTGTTCGCTCAGCGGTGATCGCGCACGATCATCAGCGGCACGTCGACCGAGTGCAGCAGCGCACGGCTCGTCGATCCGAGCAGCATGCCGCGGAACCCGCCACGACCCCGGCTGCCGACGACCACGAGCTGGGCGTCCGTCGCGGCATCGAAGAGCGCCTGTACCGGGCGATCCTTGACGACGACCCGGGTCACGGCGACGTCGGGGAAGCGCTCCTGCATCCCGGCGAGCGACTCCGACAGCGCGGCCTGCTCGGCGGTCTCGATCTGGTCCCACGGGATCTCGTCCTCGGCCCCGAAGGGATTCACCACCGGGAAGTCGGACCACGAGTGGACCGCGGTCAGCGGGGCGCCGCGGAACGAGGCCTCCTCGAAAGCAGCCTCGATGGCGGGTTCGCTGTTGCGGGTGCCGTCCACACCGACGACCACCGGGGCCGTCGCCGACACCGGCGCGGCCTCGCGGATCACCACCACCGGACAGGCGGCGTGCGTGGCGACCGAGGAGGTGACCGAGCCGAGCAGGCCGCCGCTGACCTCGCCGAGTCCGCGCGAACCGAGCACGATCGCGCGCGCGTGCTCCGACCAGTCGAGCATGCCCGCGATGGCAGAGCCGTTGCGGCGTTCGGTCAGCACCGTCAGCTTGCCCTCGCCCGCTGTCTCGATCGCGATCTTCGTGGCCTCCTCGAGCACGCGGGTGGCCTCCTCCTGCTGCGCGTCGAAGAAGCTCTGCGGCACCCCGATCCCGCCCGCGTACGCGACCGGCACCGCCATCGCGCTGACCAGCTGCAGCGGGGCATCGCGCAGGGCCGCAGACTGTGCGGCCCAGGCGACGGCGGCCTTGGAGGTGTCCGAGCCGTCGACGCCGACGACTACGGGAGGATTGATGAGCATGTTGTGCGCCTTTCTCTTTCGGGACTTTCACTCGGTCGGTGGGGTTTCGGTCAGGGGATCAGGACGGCGGCTCCGGTCACCCTGTCGTCGGCCAGGCCTTGCAAGGTCTCGAGCGCTCGGTCGAGCGGATGCGGCGTCGCGGTGACCTGGAGCCGGTGGCGCGCGGCGATGTCGAGAAAGTCGCGGGCGTCCGCCCGGGTGTTGGCGGTGACGCTGCGAATCCGTCGCTCGCGGAACAGGTGTCGCTGATAGTTCAGCGGCGGGACGTCGCTGAGGTGGATGCCCGCGATCGACAGCGTGGCGCCCGCATCCAGCGCCTCGAGGGCCGGCGGCACCAGGTCGCCGACGGGGGCGAACAGGATCGCGGCGTCCAGCGGCACCGGTGGTGGATCGGTGGCGCCCTGAACGGAGGCGGCGCCGAGCTCGAGCGCCAGCCGCCGGGCATCGACGCTGCGCGTCATCACGTGCACCTGCGCCCCGTCGGCCATCGCCACCTGGGCGGCCAGGTGCGCGCTGGCGCCGAACCCGTAGATGCCCAGCGCGCCTCCCGTGGGCAATTCCGCGCAGCGCAGCGCGCGGAACCCGATGATGCCCGCGCACAGCAGCGGGGCCAGCTCGGCGTCGGTGTAGCCGTCGGGGAGCGGCAGCATGAATGCGGCTGGTGCGCAGGCGAATTCTGCATAGCCGCCGTCGGAGTCCCAGCCGGTGTAGGTCGAGGACTCACAGAGGTTCTCGTCGCCGCGCCGGCAGACGCGGCACCGTCCGCAACTCGATCGCAACCACGGGATCCCGACGCGGTCGCCGACGGCGTGCGCGGTGACTTCCCCGCCGACCTCGACCACCTCGCCGACGATCTCGTGCCCCGGCACGACACCGGGGCGGTGCACCGGCAGATCGCCCTCGGACACGTGCAGATCGGTGCGGCACACTCCGCATGCCAGCACCCGGACCAGCACTTCGCCCGCCTCCGGTCGGGGGACCGGGATGCGCTCGAGGATCAGCGGATCCGAGTGGATCGGTGCGGGGTGGTGCACGCGCCAGGCCCGCATGTGCTCGGGTGGTGCGGCATCCATCGGTCCCCTTCGGTAGCCCTCGTCCCGATCCTGCCACCGCGCGCCGCAAAGGGCACTCGGACCGGGCCACGTCACATCCGGGCGCGGGCCTCGGCGAGGGCGTTCAGGCGGCGCGACCACTGTGCGGTCGTGGCGGTGTCCGGGCGGCCGTCCGGCGGCAGCGCCCACAGCCCGCCCAGCACGTCGTAACCCAGGTGGTGCAACTCGCTGTGCGCCGGCCAGCGCGGCGCGGTCCAGGCCGGATCGTTGTGCGCGGCGTCGACCCCGGCCATCGCCGACCCGGCCAGCTCGAACTCGAGATCCCGGCGCAGTTCGAGGACCGCGGGTGCGCCGGCCGGTGCACCGTCGAGCCGACGGGCGGTCGCGGCGATCAGCTGCGCGACCCGCCCGTCGACCCACCGCAGGATTCGGCGGTGCGAGCGTCGGTCCACCGTCCACAGCACCGCGAGCGCGACGCACACGCCGACCGCGGTCTCGACCAGACGCTCGCCCATCGCGGAGGCGGGCGACGCGGCGAGGGTGGCCGAGCCGCCCATCAGCAGCGCCAGCGGGGTGATGAACACGACCGCGATCCCGTAGTTGCGCGCGACGAGCATCTCGACCATGAACTGCAGCGCGGCGAGCAGCAGGATCAGCCACAGGCCGGTCGGGTCGAGCTCGTACAGCGCCGCGAACAGCAGCAGGCCGAGCGCGGTACCGACGATGCGGTGCACCCCGCGATACGTGCCCATGATGCGGTCGGGCCCCTGGTGCAGCACCAGTGCGGCCGCGATGACCGCCCAGTCGGGCCGTTTGCTACCGATCGCGACGGCGACCGTGCCCGCGATCAGGCAGGCGACCAGCAGCCGCAGGGCGGCGGTCCACGCATGGGAGTTCGGGTGCAGCGACCGCACCAGGCGGTAGCGGATGCCCGGCCGCGGCATCGGGACCAGCGGCCGGATGTCGTCGAGGTCCGAGTCCGGGTCGACGGTCGGGTCCGCGCTCAGTGCGGCCGACAACCGCACCTGGGTGGCCCCGAGTTGCCCCACCAGCGGGTGATCGCTGCGGTGCCGGCGCCGTTCCCTCGACCCGTCGAGCAGCCCGCCGTCGTCGAGGCAGTGCCAGGCGGCCTGCAGTTTCAGGGAGGCCAGGTGCCGCGCCCGCGGGGCGGTGGCGGAGGACCGGTCGGCGGTGGCATAGGCGTCGACGGCGGATCCGGCGGCGGCCACCGCGGCCCGCTCGGGGGCGCGCGGATCGCGCAGCAACCCGGACATCGACACGATCAGCGAGCTCGCCCCGCCGACCGCGCCCCAGCCGGCGATCTCCGCGGGCGGCATGCCGGATCCGGCGATCAGCGAGCCGATCTCGGTCGCCAGGATGAAGAAGAAGCCACCCGGCGGTCCGAGCCGCAGGGCATCGGCCGCGTAGGCGGCGGCCAGCCCGACCGTCGTCATCGCGACGACCACCCACAGCAGGAGGAAGTGGGTGTGCCCCTCGGCGATCGCGCGGTGCACCGGCCGGCCGACCAGGGCGCCGAACCACGCCGAACCGGCCAGTGCGACGGCGGCGATCGTCACCACCTTCCACCTGGCGCGGTAGGCCTTGCCCTCGCCGTAGAGCACCGCGAAGGCGCCGATGGCCACGGTGAGCGCCTGCTGGTGGTAGCCCAGCGCGGCGACGATCGACGCCGGGATCCCGAGCGCCAGCGCGGCGCGTACCGCACCGGGCCAGCGCTTGCCGACGGGCGGGAAGCCGAACAGCACCGCCCGCGGCGGGGCGGGGGCGGGCAGGTGCAGCGCGGTCACTCCCGGGGTGCCGCGCCGAACGGTCGGCCCCAGGTGCCGGCGAACGCCATCTCGGCCAGCGCCGGCCGGCGGCGGGGCCGCGCATCGGACTCACGGATCGCCTCGTCCGGGTGCTCGCCGGCGCCGAGGTGACCGAGCGCGATGACGACCGCCGGGCGGAACTCGTCCGGGATCGCGAACTGCGTGCGGGCAGCGTCGGCGTCGAATCCGGCCATCGGGTGCGCGACCATCCCGTGCGCGACTGCCTGCAGGCTCACCTGCGCGGTGGCCAACCCCAGGTCGAACATCGCGTACTCGAGGTCGCCCTTGGCGTTGCGGGACTGCGCGGCGCCGAGCACCAGGGCGCCGGCCGCGTGCGCCCAGGCCCGGTTGCCCTCGGTCAGCAGGTCGGTGAGGGCGGTGAAGGTCTCGTCGCCGCGCATCCCGGCGACGAAGCGCACCGGGAAGGTGCCGCCCCAGGACGCCGCGACCCGGCCGGCCTCGAGAGCGGACAGCAGTTCGGCTTCGCTCACGCCGGCGGTGGGATCGAGGTTGCGCGGACTCCAGCGCGCGGCGATCAGCGGGTGCAACTCGACGTTCGGATCGGCAGGTCGGTTGGGGTTCGCGGACACGCTTTCGAGCGTATGCCCACAGTGTTGTCTGTGACCGGTCACCGCCGGGCGGCGGCGGCCGATCTGCGACCGGTAGGGTTGCATTCTGGACCTTGTGTATTTGTTCCCCGAGTTGGAGGTATCCCAGCGTGGCCCTCGTCGTCCAGAAATACGGTGGATCCTCGGTGTCATCCGCCGAGCGAATCCGACGAGTCGCCGAGCGAATCGTGGAGACCAAGAAGCAGGGAAACGACGTCGTCGTCGTGGTCTCGGCGATGGGCGACACCACCGACGAACTGCTCGACCTCGCCCAGCAGGTGTGCCCGGCGCCGCCGGCGCGCGAGATGGACATGCTGCTGACCTCCGGTGAACGCATCTCCAACGCGCTGGTCGCCATGGCGATCCACTCGCTCGGCGCCGAGGCGCGCTCGTTCACCGGGTCGCAGGCCGGCGTGATCACCACCGGCTCGCACGGAAACGCGAAGATCATCGACGTCACCCCCGGCCGAGTGCGTGCCGCGCTCGACGAGGGCTCGATCGTGCTGGTGGCCGGGTTCCAGGGCGTGAGCCAGGACAGCAAGGACATCACCACGCTGGGCCGCGGCGGCTCGGACACCACCGCGGTCGCGCTGGCCGCGGCGCTCAAGGCCGACGTGTGCGAGATCTACACCGACGTCGACGGCGTGTTCACCGCAGACCCGCGCATCGTGAAGGACGCGCAGCGTCTGGACACCGTCTCCTTCGAGGAGATGCTCGAGATGGCGGCGTGCGGCGCCAAGGTGCTGATGCTGCGCTGCGTCGAGTACGCGCGCCGCTACAACGTGCCCGTGCACGTCCGCTCGTCGTACACCGACAAACCCGGAACGATCGTGTCCGGATCGATGGAGGACATTCCCGTGGAAGAAGCACTGATCACCGGCGTCGCGCACGACCGCAGCGAGGCCAAGGTCACCGTCGTCGGCCTGCCGGACACCCCCGGCTACGCCGCGCAGATCTTCCGGGCCGTCGCCGACGCGGAGATCAACATCGACATGGTGCTGCAGAACATCTCGAAGGTCGAGACCGGCAAGACCGACATCACCTTCACGTTGCCGAAGACCGACGGCCCGCGCGCCGTCGAGAAGCTGACCAAGATGCAGTCCGAGATCGGCTTCTCGCAGGTGCTCTACGACGACCTGATCGGCAAGGTGTCGCTGGTCGGCGCCGGTATGAAGAGCCATCCCGGCACGACCGCCACCTTCTGTGAGGCGCTCGCCGAGGCAGGCGTCAACATCGACCTGATCTCGACCTCGGAGATTCGCATCTCGGTGCTGGTCAAGGACACGGAACTGGACGACGCGGTGCGCGCGCTGCACTCGGCGTTCGATCTCGGCGGCGAAGAGGAAGCCGTCGTGCACGCAGGAACGGGGCGCTAGAGATGACCACCATTGCTGTTGTCGGAGCCACCGGACAGGTCGGCATCGTCATGCGCACGCTGCTGGAAGAGCGCAACTTCCCGGCGGACAAGGTGCGGTTCTTCGCCTCGGCGCGTTCGGCGGGAAAGAAGCTGCCGTTCCGCGGTGAAGAGATCGTCGTCGAAGATGCCGCCGCGACGTCCGACGCGGACCTGAAGGGCATCGACATCGCGCTGTTCTCGGCCGGTGCGACGCTCTCGCGCGAGCAGGCCCCGCGGTTCGCGGCCGCCGGTGCGACCGTCGTCGACAACTCGTCGGCGTGGCGCAAGGATCCCGAGGTTCCGCTCGTGGTCAGCGAGGTCAACCCGGAGCAGGCGAAGAACCCGCCGAAGGGCATCATCGCCAACCCGAACTGCACCACGATGGCCGCGATGCCGGTGCTCAAGGTGCTGCACGACGAGGCAGGCCTGCAGCGGCTGATCATCTCGAGCTACCAGGCCGTCTCCGGTTCCGGCATCGCCGGCGTCGAGGAGCTGCTCGGCCAGGCGCGTGCGGTGATCGGCGACGCCGAGAAGCTGGTGCACGACGGCAGCGCGGTCGACTTCCCTGCTCCGGACAAGTACGTCGCGCCGATCGCCTTCAATGTGCTGCCGTTGGCCGGTTCCCTGGTCGACGACGGCAGCGGCGAGACCGACGAGGACCAGAAGCTGCGCAACGAGTCGCGCAAGATCCTCGGGCTCCCGGACCTGCTGGTCTCGGGCACCTGCGTGCGGGTTCCGGTGATCACCGGGCACTCGCTCGCGATCAACGCCGAGTTCGCCCGGCCCCTGCCGGTCGAGCGCGCGCAGGAGCTGCTGCGTGCCGCGCCGGGCGTCGAGCTCGTCGACGTGCCGACCCCGCTCGCGGCGGCCGGCTCCGACCCGTCGCTGGTCGGCCGGATCCGTCAGGACCCGGGTGTGCCGGACGGTCGCGGGCTCGCGCTGTTCGTCTCCGGCGACAACCTGCGCAAGGGTGCGGCGCTGAACACCATCCAGATCGCCGAGCTGCTGGTCTGACGGCACCTGCCGAGTCGGACAGTCTGTCTATCGGAGAGCCACTCGCCCTCCAACTTCGGAAAGGAAGCCGATGATCGGCGTCAGTCGGGAGAATGCCGTCGTCACGCTGGAACTGCAGCGGCACGAGAAGCGCAATGCGCTGAACACCGAGTTGTGCAACGGCATTCGCGAGGGCATCGCGGAGGCGATCACCGGTGATGCGCGCGCCGTCGTCATCACCGGCGCGGGCACCGCGTTCTGCGCCGGAGCGGACCTGTCCGGCGACGCCTACGCGGCGAGCTTCCCCGAGGCGCTGGTGAACATGCTGCGCGCCATCGAGTCCGCGCCGATGCCGGTGATCGCCGCCATCAACGGCCCCGCGGTCGGTGCGGGCTGCCAGCTCGCGCTGGCGTGCGACCTGCGGGCCGTGGCGCCGGAGGGCAGCTTTGAGGTGCCGGTCGCGAGAGTCGGCCTGGCGCTGGACAACTGGTCGATCAAGCGGCTGTCGGCGCTGGTCGGCGGCGGGTTCGCCCGGTCGATCCTGCTGGGGGCCGAGCGAATCGGCGCCGAGCGGGCGCTTGCGGTGGGCCTGGCCAATCGCGGCGCCGACCTCGCCGCGGCCCAGCAGTGGGCGGCGGAACTCGCGGGTCTGGCGCCGCTGACCATGCGTCACCTCAAGCTGGTGCTCAACGACGACCACAGCCACGACGAGCCGACCGACGACCAGTTCATGGCGTTCTGCAGTGCCTGGTCCAGCGAGGACGTCAAGGAGGCGCGGCGCGCCCGCGCGGAGAAGCGCGCCCCGGCGTTCCAGGGCCGCTGAGCGCTCCTCGGAATGCCGCGTTCGTCGTGGAATCCGACGGGGTGGAATCCGGCGGGCCGATCCACGGCATGACCCGCCGGTAGCTGGGGGTCGTCGGCTGCCCAAAGTTCCAAATGTTCGAAGTGTCGCAAGTGTTGGAACTCTGGGTCGCGAGCAAGACGTGCCCGACGACGGTGCCGTACGAGGCTGACGGCGGCGCCCGGGCCTACAGGCCGCGCGCCGGCATGGTGCCGGTCGCCCGGAGCCGTTCCACCAATCGCTCGTGCATGATCGCGGTCTGCTGCGGGTTGTGGTGCCCGGCGTTCAGCGGATCGGCCAGGTTGTCGACCTCGGTGGGGTCGGACTGCAGGTCGTAGAGCTCGAATTGGGCGGGCACCGCACCCGAGGGGTCGAAGTAGGCGGCGTACATCCAGCGGTCCTCGCGGATCGCGCGGATCCGGTTGGGCGGGGTGACGATGCCCTGGCCGTTGGGGTTGCCGCAGTTGACGTCGTCGAAGGTGAACAGCACGCTGTCCTGCACACGGGCGGTCGGCGACTGCGGGTGGGCCGCGGCGTCCGCGATGACGGGCGACAGGTCGGTCCCGAGCAGCCTCCACTGCGCCGGGTTCGGTGCCTGCACGAGTGCGGCCAGCGTCGGCACGACGTCGATCAGCGACGCCAGGGCCGGTGTGCGGACCGGTGTGGGGAACAGTCGCGGGTTGCTGAACACCAGCGGTACCCGGACCGTCTCCTCGTACGCGTTGAAGATCTTCTGGCGGAGCCCGCCGTGGGACAAGCCCATCTCGCCGTGGTCGGCGATCCGGATGATCAGCGTGTCCGCCCTCAATCCAGGACGTGACTCGACGGCGTCGAGCACGGTCCCGATGTGGGCGTCGACCACCTTCTGGGTGAACGCGTAGAAATTGACGTAATTGCGCAGGGCGTCCTCGCCGAGCAACGGCCCCAACCCGTTCAGCAGCACCTGGGACTGCACCTGGGCGGTCGGCTTGTGCGCCAGGGCCAGTCGCTCGCCGAGCGTCGGCGGCAGATCGATGCCCTGTCGGAAGCAGCCGGGCGCGTCGATGCCGTAGTTGTCGCAGTCGCCCGCCTGTGCGTTCCAGGTCAGCGGATACGCGAGGATGTCGTGCGGGTTGGCGAACGAGACGACCAGTGCGAACGGTGAACCCCCGGTGTCGACCGTGTGCAGGTACTGCGCGGCCTGGGCGGCCACAGCCGAATCGTGGTCGGCGCAGCCGCCGCCGAAATGTTCGGGCTTGGTGTCGCCGCCGTAATCGGGTGGGATCCAGCCGTGGAAACCGTAGCCGGCCAGGTCGGCGCTGGTCGGCTCGCCCCCACCGACGTCCTTGCTCATGTGCCACTTTCCGCGGTACTGCACGTCGTAACCGGCCGACGCCAGCACCGTGGCCAGGTTCGGCAGGTCGAGCGGCAACTGCGGTTCGGTCGGCGACAGTGTCCCGCCCTCGGTCAGCGTGGACGTCACCCCGTGCTGCGCGGGATACAGGCTGGTGAAGAAGGTGCTGCGGCTGGGCGAGCACATCGAGGTGTTGCAGAACGATCGGGTGAAGGTCAGGCCGGTGTCGGCCAGGCGTTGCCGATTGGGCAGGTTGGCCTCCGGCCAGCCCGACGGCCAGTACATCGGCTGACGTTCCTGATCGGTGATGAGGACGATGATGTTCGGTCGGCGCTGCGGCCCGGCGGGGTTCGGCGACGCGTCGGCAAGAGGCGCGTGGGCCGATGCGGTCCCCGCGAGAAGTAGCGCGCCCGCGCCGCCGAGGAAGGTTCTGCGCGGCACCTCGCCGAGGTGTGCGTGCGGTGCGTCCCGTGTGGTCAAGCCGATCGCCTCCCCGCAGGGCTTCGGGTTCGTCGATTGTCCCGCAGCGCGCGGCCGAGGCGGGCGGAATTCGGTGACACCGAGACGGGACGGCAGGGTGTGAACCTCACGAGTGGGTCTCACAGCGGTCACCTCCGGAACACGTTGCCGACCTAAACCGACCGGTCGGCCTATCGTCGGACTGTGGCGGCAGAACTGCGAGCAGATCTGGTCTGCGAGGGCGGTGGGGTCCGCGGCATCGGGTTGGTCGGTGCCGTGGAGACGCTGTCCGCCGCGGGCTATCACTTCCCCCGCGCGGCCGGGGCCAGCGCGGGGGCGATCGTCGCGTCGCTGGTGGCGGCGCTGCAGCGGTCGGGTCAGCCGATGTCGCGGCTGCGCGAGATCGTGTACGGGCTCGACTACCGCAAGTTCGCCGACAGCAGCCTGCTCGGCCGGGTGCCGGTGGTCGGCGGGCCGCTGTCGTTGCTGACCTCCGACGGGCTGCACGAGGGCGAGTACCTCGAGAAGTTGCTGGGCCGGATCCTCGGGGAACTGGGGGTGCGGACCTTCGGCGATCTGCGCACCGACGACCCGCAGACGCAGTTCGCCTGGTCGCTGGTCGTGGTGGCCAGTGACCTGTCGCGCCGCCGGATGGTCCGTATCCCGTGGGATCTGCCCGCCTACGGGCTGCGACCAGACGAGTTCCCGATCGCGCGGGCGGTGCGGGCATCCGCCGCGGTACCGTTCTTCTTCCGGCCCGTCCGGGTGAACGGGGCGACCTGGGTCGACGGCGGTCTGCTCGCCGACTTCCCGGTGAAGCTGTTCGACCGCCCGGACAGCGTGTCGCCGCAATGGCCGACCTTCGGGATCCGGTTGAGCGCACGGCCGGGCATCCCGCCGACACATACCGTGCACGGCCCGCTGTCGCTGGCGCTGGCCGCACTCGAGACGCTGATCGGCAACCAGGATTCGGCGTATGTGGACGACCCGTGCACGGTGCGGCGCACCATCTTCGTGCCGGCGCAGGGGATCAGCCCCATCGACTTCGCGATCACCCGGGCGCAGCTGGAACAGCTGTACCAGACGGGAACCGTTGCGGCGCAGGACTTCCTCAAGACCTGGAACTTTGCGGACTACGTCGCGGCCTGCCGCTCCAGCGGACGGGCGGCATCCGCGGGCTGACCCCGAGGCGGCCGCCGCAGCAGGCTCAGGCCCAGCGCGGTCGCCGCGACGATGACGGCGCACGTGGCCGGCACGTACTCGCCCCACCTGTCATAGACCGTGGCAGAACCGGCCAATGGGACCGAGACCACCAGTGCACCATGACGATCCGCGGCCAGCCAGCCGATCTTTCGCCCGTGGGCGTCGAAGGCCGCGGAGACCCCGGTCAGCGCGGCCTGTACCACCGGGCGCCCGGTCTCGGCCGCGCGTACCGCGCCGAAGGAGGCGAGTTGCGCCGGGGCCCAACTGCCCTGGAAGGTCGCCGTCGAGGACTGGTACACGATCAGCTGCGCGCCGGCCCGCGCCTGGTGGCGCGCCAGGTCGGGAAAGGTCTCCTCGAACGAGGTCAGCGGCCCGATGCGGACGCCGTCGACGTCCATGACGACCAGGCGGTGACCGGGCTGGCGGTTCTGCCCCGCGGCCGCGGTGATCCGGCTGAGCCAGCCCAGCTGGTTCCGGAACGGTACATACTCGCCGAACGGCACCAGCCGCGTCTTCTGATACGTGGCCCGGATGCCGTGTGCGTCGACGAGCATCGACGTCTTCGCGATGGCGTCCCCGGTGCCGATCCGCGCATCGACGTCGACGAGCAGGGGCGCGCCGATGTCCTGGGACAGCGCGGTCAGCCGGCCGAGCACGTCGGGACGGCGGGGGAGGTCGGCGCTGACGCTGCTCTCGGCCCATACCGCCAGATCCACGTGGGTGCCGAGCGAGCGGGTGATCCGCTCCTGCGCGCCGAGCAGGTCGTCGTGCACCGCGCCGATGCCCGGCTGGACCAACGCGACGGTCATGCTGCCGGGGCCGGCGGGTGCGGGACGCGTCGCGTACCAGAGCGGTCCGGCGCCGACCGCGACGACGGCGGCGGCCAGGCCGAGGCAACGCACCGGGGTGCCGCCGACGATCAGCAGGCAGACGGCGGTGTTGGCTGCGACGATCGCGAACCCGATCAGCCAGATGCCGCCGAGCCCGGCCAGGCCCAGCAGCATCGGGTGTTGCCACTGCGTCGCGCCGAGCAGTGACCACGGCCCGCCCAGCCACTGCCAGGACCGCACCGTCTCGATCAGCACCCAACCTGCGGGGACCGCGATCAGCGCGAGCAGCGACCGTCCGAGTGTGACCGGGTTTCGCAGCAGCGGCCGGGTCAACAGCGCCCACGGGATCCAGAGCAGCGCCAGCAGCCCCACCGCGAACGGGAAGAAGAAGGTCAGGTTCGGCGCCAGCCAGTACTCGTTTGCGGCGAGGAACCCGAATCCGGCCAGGAATCCGCGCACTGCGGCCTCCCGGTTCGTCTGGGCGGACCGGATCAGCAGCAGAACGGGGACCAGCACGACCCAGGCGAGCATGCCGAGATTCAGTTCGGGGAAGGCCAGTAGCGGCAGGGTTCCGAGGACGAGGATCCCCACACGGGGGAGCCATCGCGATCCCATGCCGGAATCGCGCGGTCGGCCCCGTGCCGCGGCGGTCACGCCTCCATGGAATCACGTCCGGGTCCGGCTGCCTCCCGGATTCGTCGCCCGGCCTCGATCATCCGAGGTGGACGGGCCCCTCCGCGGGGACGTCGGAGCGCTTGGCGCGCACCAGGACCAGCACCACCGGGCAGATGAGCGCGACCAGTACCGCAGCCCACGCGAAGGTGTGCACGTAGCCGGACACCTCGGTGGAGAAGAAGTAGTCCTTGAGCTGATCGAGGAAGTCGCGGAACGACTCCGGCAGCATCGACAGCTGCGCGGCCGAAGGGGGCTTCGCGGTTGCCAGGTCGGTCGGGATCATGCCGGTCGGGAAGCCGGCCGGCGGGGTCGGCATCGGATTCGCCGCGCGGAAGGCGTCTTTCGCGGCGACGTAGATGGTGGTGAACAGCGCGGTACCCAGCGCGCCGCCGATCTGGACCGTGGCGTTGGCCAGCGCGCTGGCGGCACCGGCATCGTGGTCGGCGACCCCGACGAGCGCGACGTTCTGCATCTGGACCATCAGCAGTCCCAGTCCGAACCCGAACAGCAGCAGTCCGGGCAGCACGCCGGTGACGTACGAGCTGTGGATGTCGAGTTGCGTCGTCCACAGCAGGCCCGCCGCGGCGATGACCGGGCCGGCCGCCATCAGCGGCTTCGGCCCGATCCGCGTGCCGAGCTGCGAGGACACCCCGGCCGCGATGACGATCGCGACCGTCATCGGCAGGAAGGACAGGCCCGAGACGACGGGGCTGAAGCCGAGCACGAGTTGTGTGTAGATCGTCAGGTAGAGCATGCCGCCCAGCAGTGCGGCGCCGACCAGGGCGGACCCGATGTAGGCGGCCCCGCGGTCGCGGTGCAGGGGAATGGCCAGCGGCAGAATCGGATTGGCGGAGCGTGCCTCGACCGCCACGAAGACCGCGAGCAGCACGAGTCCGGCGATGATGAAGCCGAGGGTCGAGGCGGTGGTCCAGCCGTGCTCGGCCTGCGCGAAGCCGTAGACCAGCGAGCCGAGGCCGAGCGTGATCAGCACCGCGCCGGGCAGGTCGTAGCTGGTGTCGCCGTGTGCGCGGGACTCCCTCATCACCGCGGCGGCTGCGGCGATGGCGAGGACCGCGACGGGCACGTTGACCAGCAGGCACCAGCGCCAGGTGAGGTACTCGGTGAGGATGCCGCCGAGCAGCAGGCCGATGGCGGCGCCACCACCGGAGATCGCGCCGAACACCGCAAACGCCTTGGCTCGTTCCTTCTCCTCGACGAACGTGGTCGTGACGATCGCCAGCGCGGCCGGGGCGAGCAGTGCGGCGAACACACCCTGACCGGCGCGGGCCGCGAACAGTTCGATGCCGTTCTGGGCGAGGCCGCCGATCCCGGAGGCGACGGCGAAGCCGGCCATCCCGACCATGAACGAGCGTTTGCGGCCCCAGTAGTCGGCGATCCGGCCGCCGAGCAGCAGCAACGCGCCGAAGGCCAGGGCGTACGCGGTGATGGCCCACTGCCGGTCGACGTCGCTGATGCCGAGGTCCTCCTGGGCCTGGGGCAGCGCGATGGTCACGATGGTGCCGTCGAGCACGACGGTCAACTGTGCGAGCGCGACGATGCACAGCACCAGCCAACGGCGGGCGTGATTGGGATTTGCAGGGCCCGCTTCAGGCTGGGCGGGGGCTGTCGTCTGAATCGCCATGTGTGTACTTCCCCGGATGTGATCGGTGAACGGTAAAAGGGTGAACTCGGTGTCACGGGCAAGTCAAACAAAACAGTTTGTTTGTGATGCAGGTCTCGTTGTCGCAAGGGGTTAGCCTGGCCCCATGCGCACCGACACCGCCAAGGCCGGCACCTCCCGGGGGGAGGCGACCCGGCGCCGCATCCTGACCGCGGCGCGGGACGAGTTCGCGGCATACGGCCTCGGCGGGGCGCGGATCGACCGGATCGCGTCGGAGGCACGGGCCAGCAAGGAGCGCATGTACGCCTACTTCGGCGACAAGCAGGCGCTGTTCGATGCCGTGCTCGAGGAGAGCCTGGACCGGTTCCTCGACGAGGTTCCGTTCGACGCGGAGGATGTGCCGGAGTACGCGATGCGACTGTTCGACCACTTCGTGTCCGAGCCGGAGATCCAGCGGATGCTGCTGTGGGGTCAGCTGCAGGGCGACGGTGAGCGTATGCACCGCCTCGGCGAGCGGGCGGCCGAGGCGCGCATCGAGGCCATCGGGGACGCGCAGGACCGGGGACTCATTGCGCCGCAATGGGAACCGCTCGACCTTGCCACCATGGTGTTCGCGGTCGTGATGGGCTGGGTGAGTGCGCCGGGCGCCGACTGCAACCTCGTCGAGGGGCAGTCCGAGCTGGCCCGTCGCCGCACGGTGGTCGGCGAGGCGGTGCGCCGGATCTGCGCGCCGTAGGGGTGAGTGCTGTGCCGTGGGGATCGATCTCGATCGAGGCGGTGGTCGCGGAACGCAAGTTGGCGTTGATGGCGGAGTTGGGGTGCGCCGGAACGCGCAGGTGACGGCGACGTCGACTACACGCCCAGAACCGCGCCGGGCTGATTCGTGCGGGGGGCCTGATGCGCCGCGTCGACCTGACACGGCGAGCGGGGGCCGCCCGACGCCGCGTCCATTGTGGCGCGCGTCGGGCAGTCCCCGTCAGGTTTTGTGCCGGCGGCCGGACGGCTCCCGGATGTGGTTGCCGTCGCCGCTCTACGGGTGTCAGTCAGAAGGGTTGCTGATCGCCGCGGAGGGTGAGCTGATGAGCGACGATCCTGCCGACGAACCGGCGTTGAACAGGGTGGCGATTGCGCCCAGGATGCCGTCGATGAACGTCGATCCGGTCATGGGTACTCCTTGGATCATCAGGTGCAGCCCGACTCTCGCGCTGACCTGACCGAGCAAACCATCGCGCTGCGAACTTCGAAAGACGATGTGGTGCATTCACATTGGCTTGGTACCGCAACCATAGCTTTCATAGGTTCGGGACGGGCAGACGAATGCCGCTCCGCCCCGGGGAACCCTTTGCGCGTCATGGGTGACCGCTTTGATGCAACTGTGCAGCAATCGAATCTGCAGCGCATTCACAGTCTCGTCGTGTTAGCTGAGGCGTGCTCGGCTGTCGGGTCGGCCGAACTTCATATCACACATGGACTAGGCCACCTGGAGGCTCGGCGAATGAACCGTTCAATCGTTCTCGGCACGACCGTCACCGCAGGTGCCCTGACTGCCCTGACCGTCTTCGCGGCCCCGGCCGGGGCCGCGCCCGCCCCCGCGCCGTCGGTGCCCCGCACGCTCGCTGCCGCGGTCTGCGGAGTCCCGACGCGGACCTCGATCACCTTCCAGTCCCCGATCCCCGGCCTGGAACTGGGCAGCGCCAACGAGCACGTGGCCCGGACGGGCCTGTCGATCGTCAAGCTGTACATCGCCGACTACGCACTGCGGCACGGTGACGGATCGGCTCAGGACCGCGCGCTCGCCGAACACATGATCCGGTACTCCGACGACAACGCCGCCGACCAGATGGCGGCAAAGTATCCCAATGCCATCAATGCAGAAGCCGCCGAATACGGACTGGCGGACACCAGCGAAGGCCCGACCTGGGGCACCTCCTGGACCAGCACCGCCGACGTGGCGAAGTTCCTCATGGACAAGGAGGAGACCGACCCGACGTCGCCGGTCCTCGGCTGGATGGCCACCGCCTCACCCGTCGCCGCCGATGGGACACAGCAGAACTGGGGAACCGTGCACCTGCCGGGCGTCATCGGGACGAAGTGGGGTTGGTCGTCGTTCGGTCCCAACCAGGTTGCCTCGGCCTCGTACGGTCCCGGCTTCACCGTCTCCGCGGAGACCGCCGGCCAACCCGGCGACGAGACGGCCGACGTCATGAGTGCGCTGCCGCGACTCTTGCTCGGCGGCGCCGGCAGTTGCTGAAGTCCTCAGGAAGTGGGGAGTTCCTGTACACCGGCAGGCTGCGCACACAGTGGGAGCCGCACGGTGAACGCTGTTCGCCCCGGAATGCTCTGCACGTCGATGGTGCCGTGATGCGCCTTGACCACCGCGTCGACGATCGACAGGCCGAGTCCGGTGCTGCCCGCCCTGCGTGAGCGCGAGCTGTCGCCGCGGGCGAACCGCTCGAAGATGTCCGGCAGCAGCGCCTCCGGGATCCCCGGTCCGTCGTCGGACACGGTCAGGACCGATGTGCCGCCCTCGCTGCGCAGCGCCGTGGTCACGCTCGTTCCCGGCCCGGTGTGATTGCGCGCGTTGGCAAGAAGATTCACCAGCACCTGCTGCAGCCGGGCGGGGTCGCCCAGGACGTACACCGGATCCTCCGGAAGTTCCAGGTTCCAATGATGATCCGGACCGGCCACGTGCGCGTCGCTGACCGTGTCGACGATCAGCGGACACAGGTCGACCGGCTCTGCCTCCAGCGGCCGACCGGAGTCCAGCCGGGCCAGCAGCAACAGGTCCTCGACCAGTGTGCTCATCCGATTCGATTCGGAGGCAACCCGGCTCATCGCGTGCGCGACCTCGTCGGGCACCTCACCGCCCGCCCGTTGGGCGAGTTCGGTGTAGCCGCGGATCGAGGTCAGCGGGGTACGCAGCTCGTGGCTCGCGTCGGCGACGAACTGGCGCACCCGGGTCTCGCTCGCCTGCCGCGATTTCAACGCGCGCGCAATGTGTTCGAGCATGCCGTTGATCGCGCCGCCCATCTGCCCGACCTCGGTGCGCGGGTTGGTGTCCATGTCCGGCACCCGCACCGGAAGACGCACCTCGCCCTCGTGCAGTGGCATGTCGGCGATCGCGCGTGCGGTGGTGGCGACCCGGTACAGCGGCTGCAGTGCGCGCCGGATGACCCACAGTCCGGCGACCGTCGCCAGCACCAGCGCGGCCGCGGCGACGACGACGAACGTCACCAGCACGCGCAGCAGCGTCGCGTTCACACTGGCCAGCGACAGACCGGTGATGATCTCGTGCCCCTCCCAGGTACGCATCGCGAGCACCCGGTACTGGCCGAGACCGTCGACGTCGAGCGTGTGGGGCCGGCCGTCGACCGGCAGCTCGGCCAACTGGCCCTTGGCCGTTGAGGTCAACGCGGCCCGCGCGCCGGTCTTCGTGAGCGTCCCGGCGTCGACGTTCCCGTCCGTGATGATCGCGGCGATGGTGCCCGGAGGCTGACCGGGCGCGTCGAGGAAGTCGGGTCCGGGACCGGGGTGCACCCAGCGGCCCGGGGGCGGCGGCGGCCTTTCGGCGATCATGGCCGACCGGTGACCGGCGTCGGTGAGCGAGGTGTCGAGCTGCCGAATCAGATACTGGCGCAACGCCAGCTGGGTCGTGATACCGACCGCGGTGCAGACGATCAGCAGCAGGGCCACCACGCCGATCACCAGCCGTGCCCGCAGCGACCACCGCCGCGGCGACCATCGGCGGGGCCGGTCAGCCGGCAGGCTTGAGGACATATCCGGCGCCGCGGACGGTGTGGATCATCGGTGCACGACCGCTGTCGATCTTCTTGCGAAGATACGAGATGTACAGCTCGACGACGTTGGAGCGCCCACCGAAGTCGTAGTCCCACACGCGGTCGAGGATCTGGGCCTTGGACAGCACGCGCCGCGGATTGCGCATCAGGTAGCGCAGCAGCGCGAACTCGGTGGACGTGAGCTCGATGTACTCCCCGGCCCGCGAGACCTCGTGGCTGTCTTCGTCGAGCATGAGGTCCCCGACGACGATCTGCGCGCCGTCGGTGTCCGCGCTGACACCGGTGCGGCGGAGCAGCGCGTGCATGCGCAGGACCACCTCCTCGAGGCTGAACGGCTTGGTCACGTAGTCGTCGCCGCCGGCGGTGAACCCCGCGATGCGGTCCTCGGTGGAGTCCATCGCCGTCAGCAGCAGCACCGGTACGCGCGACTCGAGTGAGCGCAGTCGCGCGAGCACGTCCAGCCCGCTCATGTCGGGCAGCATGACGTCCAGCACGACCGCATCGGGCCGGAACTCATGGGCGATGGAGATCGCTTCGGCGCCGTCCCCGGCCGTGCGGATCTGCCAGCCCTCGTAGCGCAGCGCCATCGAGACGAGCTCGGCCAGCGCCGGCTCGTCGTCGACGACCAGCACGCGGATCGGGGTGCCGTCGGGGCGCCGCAACACCGGACGGTTCGATGCGGCGGCGGCCGGCCCGGACGACGCGGCCGACGAGCGAAGTGGCGGGTTGGCGGTGGTCATGGATACACCATGCCTCGACGCACTGTGTCTTCCATGAGCTGTTCCTGTGTCCTGTCTGTGAACTGTGTAGATGGGTCCGACGGGGCCGATGTCGTCTTCGCGGTGCGGTCGGCCGCTCATCCGGCATATCCCGACAGGTTGTAGACGGTGGCCGAGCCGACCTGCTGAGCGGTGAAGTGAGCTGTGACCCAGTCGGTGATGTCGGCGTGCGAGTCGCCGCCCCACCCGCCCTGGGCTGCAGGGTGACCTGCCGCGGGCCGCTGGGATCCGTGCGGAGTTGCGCCGCGGTCGCCTCCGTTCTGCACGACGTAGTAGGTCACCTGGTGGTTCTTCACGTCCGCGATGAACTGGCTCAGTGTCGGGGTCGGATCGGAGCCGGTGAACCCGCCGATCGCCATCACTGCGGTACCGCTGCCCAGTTCGAGCTGTGCCGCCGCCGAGGACCGGTCGATGGCCGCCGACCAGCGGGTGGTCGCGGAGACGAGCATCTGGTCCAGTTCCGGGTTCGATGTGGACTGCCCGAACCCGCCATGGCCGCCGCCGAAGCCGCCCCGGGCGCTCGACACGGGACCGACGGTCGGTCCGCCGCCGCTGTGCGCCGTTCCGATCGTGGCGATCGAATAGGCGGCCGGACCGGCCAGGGAGGCGATGATGCCCGCTGCGATCGCGACCGTGGCCGCACGCCGGATCCGGTGCACGCGCGGAACCAGCAGCGCGGCCGCCGCGATCAGCGCGACCGCGACGATGACCCACCGCAGGGCGGGCATCCACTGCGCATTGCGGCCCAGGATGACCCAGCCCCACACGCCGGTGGTGGCGATCAGCGCGGCCAGGCCGATGCGGCCGAACGGCGCCTTGCGGCGGGTCCACATCTCGTGGATGCCGATGGCGAACATCCCGGCCACCGCCGGTGCGAGCGACAGGCAGTAGTACGGATGCACCATGCCGCTCATGTAACTGAGCACCAGGCCGTCGACGACGATCCAGCCGCCGAACACGATCGCCGCGCCGCGCACCAGATCGGTGCGGGGAGCGTGCCGTCGGGCGACCAGCACCAGCACCAACGCCAGCAGGGCGGCCGGGATCAGCCAGCCGATCTCGAAGCCGAACTCGCCGCTGAACAGGCGGGGAAGCCCGCTGACCTGGCCGCCGAATCCGCCGAAGCCGTGCCCGCCGGGACCGGCGTGGGCAGCGGCTTGATCCCTGGCCGCGCCGGCCCATGCGCCGTGGGCGCCGCCGGTTGCGCCGTGCGTCCCGCCGGGCGCTCCGTGTCCGCCGCCGTGGTTGCGGCCGAGCACGCGGGCGAAGCCGTTGTAGCCGAGGACGAGGTTCATGAAGTTGTTGTCGGTGGATCCGGCGAGGTAGGGGCGGGTGGCGGCGGGCCAGAGGAGGGTGATCAGGATGTACCAGCCGGAGGCGGCGGTGAGGGCGGCGGCGGCGCCGAGGAGGTGTAGGAGGCGTTTGCCGAGTGTGGTGGGGGCGACGATGAGGTAGGCGAGGCCGAGGGCGGGCAGGACCATGAGGCCTTCGAGCATTTTGGCGAGGAACGCGAGGCCGAGGGCGACGCCGGCGAGGGCGATCCATTTCGCGGAGGCTTTGGGTAGGGCGCGGAGGGTGGCGTAGGCGGCGGCGGTCATGGCCAGGACCATGACGGCGTCGGGGTTGTTGAAGCGGAACATCAGGGCGGCGACGGGGGTCAGGGCGAGGGCGGTGCCGGCGAGCAGGCCGGCTCCGCGTCCGGCGATGCGGGTGATGGCGCCGTAGAGGAGGGCGACGGCGGCGACGGCCATGAGTGCTTGGGGGATGAGCATGCTGGCGGAGGAGAAGCCGAAGATCTGGCCGGAGAGGCCCATGACCCATTGGGACAGGGGTGGTTTGTCGACGGTGATGAAGTTGCCGGTGTCGAGGGAGCCGAACAGGAGTGCTTCCCAGTTGGTGGAGCCGGCTTGGGCGGCGGCGGCGTAGAACTGGTTGCCCATGCCGTTGACGGTGATGTTCCACAGGTAGGTGACGGCGGTGCCGGCGAGGAGTAGGACCAGGCCGGCTCGTTCCCACCCACGCCGCGACAGGCCCAGGCGGCGCGGAGGCGGCGGATTCTGGTCGACCGGTGTGGGGATGTCTGCGACGGCCACGCTTGTCTGGTTCACGCCACCATTGACGCAGCTCCACTCATGAGCAAGCTATGAATCGTCTGCGTGTGCTCTGTATGCGCGGCGTGAGGGCGCTGGGCGGTCGGTGTGACGCCTGTTATGGGACACATTGAGCAGCAATGACTCTCATCATCACGACTCGGTTGCGCTGGTGGGTACGTACTTCGCGACGTTCATCCTCGCGGACGTCACTACCGCCAACAGTCTCGGGCTCGATGCGGCCCGGGTGCGGACGGAGTTGACGCACGACGGGAGTGTCGCCCGCATCCTCATTGCGAAGAACGTCGTGCTGGTCGCGGTCGTCGGAGTGTCGACCCTGCTGCTGACGGCGGTACTCACCGTGGTGATCCAGGAACCCGGCCGCCGCCCGGTTCGTCGCTCGGGCGGCGGGTGTTCCTGTGAAGTCTTTCTCGCTCATGTCAGTTGAATATGACTGTGCAGCAATTGCTTTCACTGCGATCATTCCGCTCGTAGCGTGTTGGATGTCAGATCGAATCGAGCAAGGAGCACATCATGTGGAACGACCCTTTCAACCACTTCCACCACGTCATCAACCAGCACGGCTGGGGCGGAACGGCTTTCCCGCCGGCGCAGCCGGCTCAGGCGCCGGGCCTCGGGTTCGGCTTCGGCAGTTCCGCGAGCGCCTGAGCGCCTGAGCGCCGGCGGCCTCAGCGTCGCGCCGTGCCCCCGGTGGCCGCTCGCGTGACCGGTGCCACAGCGGTGCCGCAGTGTGATGCTGTGAAGTCTTCGCGACAGTTATCAACGCAATATGACTGTGGCGCAGCAGCTTTCAAAGCGACTATTCCGTCGCTACTTTCGAATACGTCAGATCGAATCACTCGAAGGAGCAATCAGATATGTGGAACGACCCGTTCAACCACTTCCACCGCATGTTCGACCACCACGGATTCGGCGGCCCCGTCTACGCCCCCGCCCCGCCGGCTCCGGCCCCGGGCTTCGGCTTCAACCTCGGCAGTTCGGCGAGCGCCTGAGCGTCGAACAGCCCCGTTCTGGTGGTCTACTGCCAGGTCGGTGACAGTCCACACCTAGCTACCGGGCGTGGAATCAGGTGGTACCGACGATCGACCAGCCCATGGCGATGGGTCCGGCGAATCGCCGGCCCGTCGATGCCGGCGGACGCGCGCCGCCGGCAGAGAGGAAGGCTCGAGATGAGGAAGATTTCCGGCATACGGCGCCCCCGGCGCCTCAGTGCGAAGATCGCGGTCGCTTCGGCGCTCGCCGCGGCGCCCATGCTGGCGTTCGCCGCACCGGCGTTCGCCGCAACGGTTCCCGGCACGGTCCAGGCGGACCAGAACTGGCAGGGTATCCAGAACCACCAGAACGATCGCGACCATCACGGCGATCACCAGGGCAACCAGGGTCCGTGGCAGGGCCCGCAGAACAATGGCCCGGCGCAGTGGTGGCAGAACAACCAGGGCGCGCCGTGGCAGAACAACCAGGGCGCGCCGTGGCAGAACAACCAGGGCGCGCCGTGGCAGAACCTGCTCCCGCCGAATCTGCAGCAGCCGTCCACAGGCAATCCGCTCAGCGGGCTGTTCGGCAGCAGTTAGACCGACCGACCCCGGCCAGGTGCACGACCTCGCGTCCTGCACCTGGCCGGGGTCGTTTTCGGGCGGGCCCGAACTCTTCCACGGCGTTGACTCGGCGCGCGTCGTGTACTGCAATGAGTGGGTGATTGCGGCGCGTGCAGTTGCGCCGGCCGTCGAGCGTTGACGGACAGAATGTTTCGTCAGTTGTCCTGGTCGGGTGCGCCCGCCGGTACCGCGGGCTCCGCGGTGAGCGTTTTCGACCGCGACGCCGGCAACGGTCGCGGGTACTGGCATTGGGCGGTCGTGGACATTCCCGCTTCCGTGACCGGACTGCGCTCCGGCGCAGGGGCGCCCGATGGTACGGCGCTACCTCCGGGTGCTCGGCAGCTGCGGGGGAGCAGCGGGGTGGCGGGCAATGTGGGTGCGGCGCCGCCGGCGGGCGCCGGCACGCACCACCACGTCATCACCGTCAGCGCGCTGGATCGGCCGGTGCTTCCGGTCCCGGCGTCGGCTGACGCGGGCGACGTCGAGTCGATCATCCAACAGCACACCGTCGCCCGTGGTGCGATCGTCCCGGTGGCGACGCGCTGACGCTCGCGGTCGTCGATCGGCGTCCGAGCAGGGGATCAGGACCGGTCCCGCACCACGCACCGGAATCCGATGTGACACGTCGAGGTCTCCTCGGTCTCACCCTGGCGTGCGGCCGGACGGTAGCGCAGGCAGTAGTTCGGCGCGCACAGGTGCGAACCGCCCTTGATCACCCGCCGCGGGCGGGGCTCACCCTCGACCACCGACGCGGTCGTCACCCGCGGATTGCGGGGGATACAGCAGGAGTGCGCGGGGGCGATGTTCTTGCCACTGGTGCTGTGGTCGCCGGTGTGGAAGTCGCTCGTCCACTCCCACACGTTGCCGGCCATGTCGTACAGGCCGTATCCGTTGGGCGGAAACTTGCCGACCGGTGCGGTGCCCTCATACCCGTCCAAAGCGAGGTTCTGCCAGGGGAACTCGCCCTGCCAGACGTTGGCGAGGGGGCGTTTGCCCGGGGGCGAGTCGTGATCGCCCCACACGTAGGCCTTGCGGTCGAGCCCGCCGCGGGCGGCGAACTCCCATTCGGCCTCGGTCGCCAGGTCCTTGCCCGCCCACCGGGCATAGGCCAGGGCGTCCGAATAGGACACCTGGGTGACCGGATGATGTTCGCGCCCACCGACATTGCTGTCGGGGCCCTCGGGGTGCCGCCAGTCGGCCCCGGGCACGAACGACCACCACCGGGTGTAGTCGTCGAGCGGGACCCGCCCCGGCGGCGGGGTGAACACCAACGATCCCGGCACCAGCAGCGCCGGATCTGCGCCCGGATAGTCGGCGGGATCGGGCGCGGTCTCCGCGGTGCTGACGTGGCCGGTGTCCTTCACGAACCGGCGGAACTGCGCGACCGTCACCTGGTGGGTGTCGATCCAGAACCCGTCCACGCCCACCTGGTGCACCGGGCGCTCCTCCGGGTAGAAGTCCTCGGACCCCATCCAGAAGGTGTCCCCGTCGATCCGGGTCATGCCCTTGGTGAGGGTGCGGGTGTCGGTCGTCATGCGACCGAGCTTGCCATGCGCCGAACGGTCCCGCGAGACGCGCGTCACTGCTACCTTGGCACCCGTTCAAAACGCACATGTGAGCGCGGGGGATTCATGAGAAGGTCACTGGCCGCCGTCGTCGTGGCCATCGCATCGGCGATGGTCGCACTGATCGCATCGACCGGGGCGGCCGCTGCGCCGCTGCCGGTTCCGCACAACTTCTATGACGGCATCGGGGCGGAGGCCGCCGATCCGGGCGGCTCTCTGCCGGGGTCGAACGACTGGTCCTGCAAGCCGACCGCCGAGCATCCGCAGCCGGTCGTGTTGGTGCACGGGCTGCTCGCCAACCGGCAGAGCAACTGGACCACCTATGTCCCGCTGCTGAAGAACGAGGGGTACTGCGTCTACTCGATCACCTGGGGCACGCTGCCCGGCCTGTCCTGGCCGCTGAGCACCATGGGCGCACTCACGCCGATGGAGGTGGGCGCGCAGCAGCTGTCGGTGTTCGTCGACCGGGTCCTGGCCTCCACCGGCGCCGACAAGGTCGACATCGTCTCGCATTCGACCGGCACGCTGATGCCCGACTACTACGTCAAGTTCCTGGGCGGGGCGCCCAAGGTCGACAAGTACGTCGCGCTCACGCCGCTGTGGCGCGGCAACCACGCGGCGTTCGCGGCCGAGAGTGTGGAGATCACCAAGCGGTTCGGCCTGACCCAGATGCAGCAGCAGACGTTCGGCAAGGTCTGTGCCTCCTGCCTGGAGATGGCCGCGGGCAGCGACTACATCGCCAAGATCAACGAAGGCGGCTCGCCGTACGTGCCGGGCGTGACCTACACGAACATCGCCACCAAGTACGACGAGCTCGTGGTTCCCTACACCGCGGGCTTGGTGCCCGGACCGAACGTCACCAACATCGTCGTCCAGGACCACTGCCCGACCGACTACTCCGAGCACGCCGCGATGGGTGCGTCCCCGGTCGCTGCCGGCTACGTCCTCAACGCGCTCGACCCGCAGCACCCGCGGCCGGTGCCGTGCATGGTGGTCTCGCCGTTCACCGGGACGCCGATCGGCTGACACCCCGCGAACTTCAGTTGAACAACTCAATATCTTGATTCAATCCAGAATGTGTGGTGTTCTGGGTGGGCCACGGCGATCGACTGCACCCGATGGGTATCCGGTGCAGGATGGTCAAGGCGGCCAAGGCCGACCCGGAACTTCCTCGTCAGGCACTACGGAAGGGATCGATTCATGAGTCAGGACGACAAGCTCACCACCGTCGCCGGCGCGCCGGTGCCGGACAACCAAAATGTCGAGACCGCGGGCCCGCGTGGGCCGATGCTGCTGCAGGACGTCTGGTTCCTCGAGAAGCTCGCGCACTTCGATCGTGAAGTGATCCCGGAGCGGCGCATGCACGCCAAGGGATCCGGCGCGTTCGGTACGTTCACGGTCACGAACGACATCACCCGTTACACCAAGGCGAAGATCTTCTCGGAGGTCGGCAAGAAGACCGAGATGTTCGCGCGGTTCTCCACCGTGGCCGGCGAGCGCGGTGCGGCGGACGCCGAACGTGACATCCGCGGCTTCGCGGTGAAGTTCTACACCGAAGAGGGCAACTGGGACCTCGTCGGCAACAACACGCCGGTGTTCTTCTTCCGCGATCCGCTCAAGTTCCCGGACCTCAACCACGCGGTCAAGCGCGATCCGCGCACGAACATGCGCAGCGCCACCAGCAACTGGGACTTCTGGTCCTCGCTGCCCGAGGCCTTGCACCAGGTCACCATCGTGATGAGCGACCGGGGGCTGCCCGACGGCTATCGGCACATGCACGGATTCGGTTCGCACACCTTCAGTTTCGTCAACGCCGAGGGTGAGCGATTCTGGGTCAAGTTCCACCACGTGTGCCAACAGGGCATCAAGAACCTCACCGACGCCGAGGCGGCCGCGGTCGTCGCGGACGACAGGGAGAGTTCGCAGCGCGACCTGTTCGAGGCCATCGAGCGTGGCGACTTCCCGAAGTGGAAGCTGTGCGTGCAGGTCATGCCCGAGGCCGACGCCGCGAAGGTGCCCTACCACCCGTTCGACCTGACCAAGGTGTGGCCGAAGGGCGACTACCCGCTGATCGAGGTCGGCGAGTGGGAACTCAACCGCAACCCCGACAACTACTTCGCCGATGTGGAGCAGGCCGCGTTCACCCCGGCGAATGTCGTTCCGGGAATCGGCTTCTCGCCGGACAAGATGCTGCAGGGCCGGTTGTTCTCCTACGGTGACGCGCAGCGGTACCGCCTCGGTGTGAACCATCACCAGATCCCGGTCAACGCCCCCCGCTGTCCGGTCAACAGCTTCCACCGCGACGGCGCAATGCGTGTCGACGGCAATGCCGGGGCCACCCTCGCCTACGAGCCGAACAGCTACGGCAAGTGGGCCGAGCAGTCGGCCTACCGGGATCCGGCCTTGGCGCTCTCGGGTGCGGCCGACCGCTGGGACGCCCGCGCCGACGACGACAACTACTACGAACAGCCCGGCAACTTGTTCCGCCTGATGTCGCCGGAGCAGCAGCAGGCACTGTTCGACAACACCGCGCGCAACCTCGCCGGGGTGCCGAAGGAGATCCAGCAGCGGCACATCGACCACTGCGCGAAGGCGGACCCCGCGTACGGCGCAGGGGTGGCGAAGGCTATCGAGGCGCTGGGATAGGTCACTCGCGCAACGGTTTTCGATGCACACGAGCCGCCGACCGGTCCATCCGGTCGGCGGCTCGTATCGATTCGATTCGCTTCGAGTTCCTGCGGCGAGGGTCGCTACAGCTTGACCACTTTGCAGGACGGCAGCGGGTGGTTGTCCGCCCCGACCCAGCGCATGAGTGCGGTGCCCTCGTCGTGGAAGGCGGTGGAGATCCAGTTGCCGAAGCCGGGGTCCTTGGCGGCGACGACGATCGTCAGGGTGCCGTCGTCGTTGAGCTCGGCGGTGTGGTTGTTGATGTAGGTGTTCATCCGGTCGTGGTCCAGCGATTCCATCCACCAGTTCTGCAGCACGAAGTTCCAGTATTCGCAGTCGGGCACCTCTGTTTCGATGACCCATGCCTCGTCTTCGGCGAGCTTCCAGTAGCCGTGCAGGTAGAAGATGGTCGGGTCGCCGCCGGCGTTCTGGAAGTGGTCCTGGCCCCAGTCGGGCAGCTCATTGGGCCGCGTCATGAACATCTTCGTCCATTTCGCGAAGGTTGCCGCGGTGCCCTTCACGAAGGCGGTGGTCAGCTTCAGCTGCCGCGCGAAGGCATCGGTGTCGATCGGGGCGGGCTGGGGTGCTTCGTCGATGAGTTCGATCCGGACCTGGGCAGGGATCTCGGTGCTGCGATCCTGGAACGACTGACGGCCGACGAGACCGTTGGTGTCGGCGGCGAGGGGGAGCCAGGCTCCTTCCGCGGGCCGATCCACGCTGGCGATGAAACTGAAGTTGCCGTCCGCGTCGACAGGGATCTCGTCGGTCGAGATTTCGCCGGTCGAGGCCATCGTGCCGTCGAGGTGGTAGCGGCTGGCCTTGGAACCGAACGTGATCAACGGCACGGTGCCTCGGCTACCGCTGATCCGGTAGCGGTGCTTGCCGGAGATTCGCGCGCTCATGTAAATGTTGTCGGGGTTGTCTGCGCCGATCTTGCACTTGACGTTGGGGTCGAGTGCGTAGGTGAATTCCGGGTACATCGGGTCGGAGTACTCGATGTTGTTCAGGGACGAGTAGCGCAGCAGCCGGAGCAGGTAACGGACGCCTTCGTCCTGGGTCAGTGTGTCCTGCGGAGCGGCGGCATCGATCAGCCCCTGGCCGGCCTCACGCAGACGATCGCAGAACTCGTTCCACACCTTGCTGGTGGTCGGCTCGTTGTCGGTGGTCATCTCGGTTCTCCTTCTTGTCGATTACTGTGCGCATTGCGACCGACGAACGGGCGTGGTCGTGGGCGGAATCCGCATCACTTCTCCGCTGAGAATCTCTACTTGTGAAGCACTTCCACGTCTCGCGCCCGCTCTGGCACGGCGACTCGCGGCCTGGAGCGTCGCCAGGCAACAGAGAGCAGAGCCGCCGAAACGCAGACGATCAGCGCATAGGCAAAGCCCGCGATGGCGGCTGGAACGCAGTAGACCGCGAAGAGCTTTTGTGCATTGGTCGCGATGATCACTCCGCCGGCCACGGTGCCCAGTGTCACCGTCGAGACTCGGCTGACCAGCCATGCTGCGATCGGGGCAGCGATCACGCCTCCCACCGAGAGTCCGATCGCCACCGGCAGGTTGTTCCAGAACCCGCGACCCTGATTGAGCATGAATCCGGCGCTGGCCGACACCGCGACCAGAAACTTGGAGGTGTTGACCGAGCCGACGACAGTGCGAGGGTCGACCTTTCCGCACGACAGCAGCGTGCTGGTCGCCACCGGACCCCATCCTCCGCCGCCGGTGGCGTCGAGCAGGCCGCCGAACAACCCGAGCGGGGTGAGCAGCGCCACGGAATGTGACGAGCCCGATGGTGTCCGGGCTTCTGCGGGTCGCAGCGAGGACTTCAGCAGCACATAGATTCCGACGGCGATCAGGGCAGTGGCGGTCACCGGAATTGCCGACTCGGTCGACAGTCTCGACAACGCGCCCGCGCCGAGGACGGCCCCGATCGCGCCGGGCACCCCGAGTTTGAGGACAAGGCCGCAGTCGATGGTGCGAAAGCGCCAGTGCGCGATACCGGATGCCAGCGAAGTCCCGATCTCGGCCAGATGCACGGTGGCGCTGGCATGTGCCGGGCCGACGCCGCTGAGCATCAGCAGTGTTGTCGCAGTGACGCCGAACGCCATGCCGAGAACGCCGCCGACCAACTGGGCGCCCGCACCCACGAGGGCGAAGATCAGCAAGTTGACCACAGAGGGCTCCGGCTTCGAGACGTTGATCAGGATTGGCGCGGCGGCGTCCGGGCGGCGCGGGGCGTTTGCCTTAGATCTTCACGATCTTCGACGTCGGAATCGGGTGCGAGTCCGCCTTGATCCAGCGCATCGCCCACGTCCCCTCCGCGTGCGAATCGGTGTCGATCCAGTTGCCGTAGCCGGGATCCTTGGCCGCCACCACGATCGTCAGGGTGCCGTCGTCGTTGAGCTTCGCGGTGTGGTTGTTGATGTAAATGTTCGTCCGGTTGTAGTCGAGCGATTCCACCCAGAAGTTCTGCAGCACGAAGTTGAAGTACTCGCAGTTCGGGACCTCGGTCTCGATGACCCACGCCTCGTCCTCGGCGAGCTTCCAGTAGCCGTGGAGGTAGAAGATCGTCGGATCGCCGCCCGCCTTCTGGAACTGCTCCTGCCCGCGGTCGAAGATCTCGTTGGGCTGCGGCATGAAGTCGCGCGACCACTCGAGGAACGTGGCCGCCGAGCCCTTCAGCATGCCGATCGAGCGGTCGAGCCGCTGCCCCATCTCGTCCTCGGTCAGCGCAACGAACTCGCCGTCGGGATCGAGGCATTCGATGGACAGCTCGCCGGGCACCTCGGCACGGCGGTCCCCGTAGGTCTGCCGCACGGAGATGAGGTTGCTGTCCGGCGCCAGTGGCAGCCACGCCCCGTCGGCGGGCTCGTCGACGCTCGCGATGAACTGGAAGCGGCCGTTCTCGTCGACCTCGACGTCGTGGATGTGCAGGTCGCCGGTCTGCAGCATGGTGCCGTCGATGTGGTAGCGGTTGACGCGGGAGCCGAAGGTGATCAACGGGATCGTGCCCCGGGTTCCGGTGATCCGGTACGTGAACTTCCCGGAGATGTTGGCGCGCATGTAGATGTTGTCCGGGTTGTCGGCGCCGATCTTCGTCATCATGTTCGGGTTGGGCGCCGAGGTGAACTGCGGCCACCGCGGATCGGTGTACTCGACGCAGTTGATCGTCGCGTAGCGCAGCAGCCGGCTCAGGTACCGGACGCCCTCGGCCTGCGTCAGCGAGTCCTGGGGGACGATGTCGTCCTCGAGGATCTTCCCGACCTCGAGCAGGTCGGTGCAGAACTTCTCCCACGTTGCGCTCATTTGAGTATCCCTGTTCTGGTTGGTGTTTCGAGTGCTCAGACGGTGGCGGCGAACTTCGCATCCACCTCGGCGGTGGTCACCCCGAAGTCCTCGAGCGCATAGGTGTGCGACGGACGGCGATGGTCGGCGAGGCTGGCCTGGTGTGACACCTCCACCGCGGTGCGAGCCGCGTCCGTGAAGGGCATGTCGAACTTCGAATAGATCTGCTCGACGGTGCCGACCGCATCGGAGATGAAGTCCTGGTAGTCGACGTCGATGAACTGATCCGGGTTGTTACGGGCACGGGCCGCGTTGAACTGCGCATTGCCCCGCGACCAGAGATCGAGCTGGGTGCGCCCGATCGCTTCGCGGTCGAATGCCTTCGACATGCCGTGTCCGCCCTGCTCCACAAGGCTGAAGGTGGACGCCATCGACGTCTGCGGATCGCGGAACGTCCGGACGAACAGGGCGTCGGGGAAGACCGTCATGATCTCGTCGATCGCAAAAACGTGGCTGGGGCTCTTGAGCACCCACCGCCGAGCCGGATCGTTCAGTCCGATCAGCTGCAGGTTCTTCTTGTACCGCGCATAGGTGTCGGTCCAGTCCTGCTCCGCCAGCCACCGAGAGTAGCTCGGGAGGTACGCGACGGTCTCGAACGCGGTCGAGAGCATCGTCTGCTGCAGCAGGCGCCAGCATTCCTCGACCTCCTCCGATCCCATGAAGTGCACCTTCATCAGGTTCGCCTCGTCGCGCTGACGGGCTCGGTAGAAGGCGTCAGAGCGCACGAAATCCTTGTTCTCCGACCACTTGTCGCGAGCGGGACGCGGCTGCGGGGTCTCGGCGAGCCACATCTCGGCACCCTGATGTGCCGGGTCGGCGCCGAGCAGCCGGTGCAGCGCGGTGCTACCGGTCCGGGTCAATCCGACCACGAAGATCGGACGTTCGATCGGAACGTCCACATGCTCAGGGTATTTCGCGAACCCGGCCTCGCTCGCCAGGCGCCCCGCGAGCGCTCCGATGATCATCTTGCGGGCGATCACCTTCCCCTGGGGGGTGAGGTCGGCCTCCTGCTCGAACGACTCGAGCAGCACCCGCAGCCCCTCGAGATAGTCGTCACTGCCGAAGTCGTCGTACCCGCTGCGTTTGCGCGCGGCCTGGTGCAGGTCCTCGAGGGAACCGATGCCGTCGTAATCGTGTGTCATCCGTTGTCCTTGTGAGAGTGGATCAGTGGTGCGCGTGACCGCAGTTGACGTCCAGGCACTGCCCGGTGATCGCGCGAGCGAGGTCGGAGGCGAGGAACAGCACCGCGTTCGCGATGTCGTCGGGTTCGGGCAGTCGACGCAGATCGGTGCCGGCCGCGATCTCGGCGTAGACCTCGGACGGGTCGACGCCGCGCTGCGCGGCCTGCTTCTCGACCATCCGTTTGACACGCTCGGCCCAGATATACCCAGGTGCAACCGAATTCACCCGTACTCCCATCGGTCCCATCTCGACCGAGAGGCTGCGGGCGAGGGCGAGCAGCCCGGCCTTCATCATCCGGTAGGCCCCGAAGTGCGGCAGCTGGTTCCGCAACACCATCGAGTTGATCATCACGACCGACCCTTGCGACCGTTCCAGCGCCGGCGCGAGTTTCCGGGTGAGGTTGAGCGACGCCAGCAGGTTGATGTCGAAGCCCTGCCGGACCGTCTCGACCTCGGCGTCGAGCAGCCGCTCGAGCGGTGGCTGCACAAACGCGTTGTGCACCACCGTGTCCACCGTCCCGAACTCGGCCAGCGCCGACTCGACGAGATGGGCCACCGACGCGTCGTCGGTCAGGTCGGTCGGCACCGACAGTGCGGTACCGCCCAGCGCCTTGATCTCCTCGGCGACCTCCGTCAGTCGCGACTCGGTCCGCGCAGCCAGGACGACCCTGGCACCGGCCAACGCGCCGCGGACGGCCACCGAGCGCCCCAGCCCCGTTCCGACCCCGGAGACGACCACGACCTTCCCGTCGAGCAGCGCCGGCATCACCGGCGCTGCTCGGAGGCCCGCCGTCACGCCTGTGCCTGGGGGTCCAGGACGACGCTGAGCGAGACGATCTTGCCGTCCTCGTCGAACTCGAACAGGTCGGTGGACAGGAAGTCGGGCACGCCCTCGAGCTGCACACGGAGCTGCATCGCCGCGAACCGCCCGGTGACGGTGATCGGCGAGTACCGGCTCACCGTGAACGCCACCTTCGCATTCTCGGTGTCGAACCCGCGGATCTCGTCGATGCCGCGGTAGGTCCGCACACCGAGCGGCTCGTGCTGCACCGCGTCGTCCGCGAACAGCGACACCAGTTGATCCACATCGTGGTTTCCGAGGTGCTTCACGTACGACTCCAGCGCCGAACAGATTTCGTCTCGAGTGGGCAAGAAACGCTCCTTCCGTCATGAGTGGGTGGTACTCGGGAAGCGCAGTCAGGCGATGACGCCGCGCTCGCGCAGGTGCTCGATGATCCGCCGGCCGGCCTCGTCGGGAGCGGTCGTCGTCGTGTCGATTCGCAGTTCGGGCTGCTCCGGTGCCTCGTACGGGGAGTCGACGCCGGTGAAGTTGGCGAGCTCTCCGCGACGCGCCTTCTTGTAGAGGCCCTTCGGATCCCGTTGCTCGGCGACATCGATCGGGGTGTCGACGAACACCTCGCAGAACCGGTCGGTCCCGACCAGCTCGCGGGCCGCGTCACGCTCGGCACGGAACGGCGAGATGAACGACGCGATGACGATCAGACCGGCGTCGGCCATCAGTCGGGCGACCTCGGTGACGCGGCGGATGTTCTCCACTCGGTCCGCCTCGGTGAATCCGAGGTCGCGGTTGAGACCGTGCCGGACGTTGTCGCCGTCGAGCAGGTAGGTGTGGCACCCCAGTGCATAGAGTTGCCGCTCGAGTTCGTTGGCGATCGTGGACTTGCCCGAGCCGGAGAGTCCGGTGAACCACAGCACCTGCGGGCGATGACCCTTGAGCGTCGCCCGCGCCTGCTCGTTCACGTCCACGGCTTGCCAGTGGATGTTGTCGGAGCGCCGCAGCGAGTGCGCGATCATGCCGGCGCCGACGGTGGTGTTGGTGAGCCGGTCGATCAGGATGAAGCCGCCGGTGTCCCGGTTGGCGGTGTACGCGTCGAACGGCACCGGCCGGTCGAAGCTGATGTTGCACACGCCGATCTCGTTGAGCGCGAGCGTGTTCGTCGCGGTGTGCTCAAGGGTGTTGACGTTGATCTTGTGCTTGGGCTTGGTGATCCGAGCCTGCACGGTCATCGTGCCGATCTGGCAGAGGTACGGGCGCTCGGGCAGCATCTCGTGCTCGCCCATCCAGACCACGTGTGCCTCGAATTGGTCCGCCACCCCGGGCAACGCGTCCGCCACCGCGAGCACGTCGCCGCGGCTGACATCGATCTCGTCGGCGAGGGTGATCGTCACGGACTGCCCGGCGACGGCCTCGTCCAGGTCGCCGTCCATCGTGACGATCCGCGCGACGGTGGATTCCTTGCCGCTGGGCAGGACTCGCACCCGGTCTCCCGGCCGCACGACGCCGCCGACGATCTGTCCGGAGAAGCCGCGGAAGTCGAGGTCCGGCCGGTTCACCCACTGCACGGGCATCCGGAAGGGGCCGCCGGTGAGTTCCTCGGAGATCTCGACGGTTTCGAGGTGCTCGATCAGCGTCGGGCCCTGGTACCAGGGGGTGTTGGGGCTCCGGTCGGTGAGGTTGTCGCCCATGTACGCGGAAATCGGGATGGCGACGACACTGCCGAGGCCGATCTCGTCCGCGAATCCCGTGTACTCCTCGACGATCTCGTCGAAGACCTGTTGGGAGTAGTCGACCAGGTCGAGCTTGTTCACCGCGAGCACCACGTTACGGATGCCCAGCAGCGAAACCAGGTACGAGTGCCGACGAGTCTGGGTCAGCACACCCTTGCGGGCGTCGATCAGGATCACCGCGAGGTCCGCGGTGGACGCGCCGGTGACCATGTTGCGGGTGTACTGCTCGTGGCCCGGGGTGTCGGCGACGACGAACTTGCGCTGTTCGGTGGAGAAGTAGCGGTAGGCGACGTCGATGGTGATGCCCTGCTCACGCTCGGCGGCCAAGCCGTCGACCAGCAGCGCGAAGTCGAGCCCCTCGCCCTGGGTGCCGCTCTTGCGCGAGTCGGCCTCGAGCGCGGTCAGCTGGTCCTCGAAGACCAGCTTCGACTCGTAGAGCAGCCGGCCGATCAGGGTGGACTTGCCGTCGTCGACGCTGCCGCAGGTGATGAAGCGGAGCATGGACTTGTTCGCATGCCGGGCGAGGTACTGCTCGATGTCGTCGGCAATCAGATTGGACGGGCTTGTCATCAGAAGTAACCCTCCTGCTTCTTCTTCTCCATCGACGCGCTGCTGTCGTGGTCGATCACGCGACCCTGGCGCTCGGAGGTGGTGGTCAGCAACATTTCCTGGATGATGTCGGTCAGCGACTCGGCGGTGGACTCGACCGCACCGGTCAGCGGGTAGCAGCCGAGGGTGCGGAACCGCACGCTCTTGAGCTCGGGCACCTCGCCGGGCAGCAGCGGCATCCGGTCGTCGTCGACCATGATCAGTGCGCCGTCACGCTCGACGACGGGTCGCTTCGCGGCGAAGTAGAGCGGGACGATCGGGATGTTCTCCTGCCGGATGTATTCCCACACATCGAGTTCGGTCCAGTTCGACAGCGGGAAGACGCGCAGGCTCTCGCCGGGCGACTTGCGGACGTTGTACATCCGCCACAGCTCCGGGCGTTGCTGCTTGGGATCCCAGCGGTGCTCGGCCGAGCGGATCGAGAAGACCCGCTCCTTGGCGCGGGATTTCTCCTCGTCGCGCCTGGCCCCACCGAAGGCGGCGTCGAACTTGTAGAGGTCGAGGGCCTGCTTGAGCCCCTCGGTCTTCCACATGTGGGTGTGCGTCGCGGATCCGTGCGTGAACGGGTTGATCCCCTTCTCGATGCATTCGGGGTTCCGGTACACGATCAGGTCGAGGTCGCCCGCGCCCGCGGTCTCCTCGCGCAGCTTGTACATTTCGCGGAACTTCCACGTGGTGTCGACATGGAGCAGCGGGAACGGCAGCTTCGACGGGTAGAAGGCCTTGCGCGCGAGGTGCAGCATCACCGCGCTGTCCTTGCCGACGGAGTACAGCATGACGGGGTTCTCGCTCTCGGCGACAGCCTCCCTCATGATGTGGATGCTTTCCGCCTCGAGCCGTTCGAGGTGGGTCAGTGACTTTGTGGTGGTGGGACTGCTCATCGCCGAAGGGCCTCCAGTGCGTCGTCTGCCAGTTCGGGGCGGCAGATCAGTAGGTCGGGGAGCCAGGGGTTTTCCTGGTTGTAGATGGGTTCGGATCCGTCGATACGTGAAACATGAAGTCCGGCAGCGCGTGCGACGGCGACGGGGGCTGCGGAGTCCCACTCGTACTGTCCGCCGGCATGGGCGTAGATGTCGGCGTCGCCGCGGACCACGGCCATCGCCTTCGCGCCGGCCGAGCCCATTTCGATCAGGTCCGCGCCGAGCGCGGTGGCCATCGCCATCACCGGCTCGGGCCTGCGGGTACGGCTCACGACGACGCGCGGGGTCCGGGGCAGCGGCCGGGCGGGTGCGGTCACCTCCGCGGTCGAGTAGGTGGTGCCGAGCGCAGGCATCGCGACGGCGCCGGCGGTCAGCACTCCGTTCTCGACGAGCGCGACGTGGACAGCCCAGTCGGCACGGCCCGGCTCGCCGAACTCGCGGGTGCCGTCGAGCGGGTCGACGATCCAGACCCGGTCGGCGTCGAGCCGGGCGAGATCGTCGGCGCCTTCCTCGGAGAGCACGGCGTCGCCGGGGAACCGCTCACCGAGGACACCGATGAGGTACTCGTGGCTGAGCCGATCTCCGGCGGCCCGGATCTCGGCGGGATCGACACCTGTGGAGTCGAGCCGGCGACGGTGCTGGAGGAGCAACCGGCCTGCCGCGGTCGCGATTTCGGCAGCTGCCTGGCTGTCGCGATGCGTCGCGGGGATCGGGCGCCGCTCCGGCGAGAGTGCGGTGTCGTTGGTCATGGGAGTGACTGTAGCCACAGAATGAACAATGTTCAATGTCAAATCGAACATTGTTCATTCTGGAGCGGGCGGGCCGGTCCTGAGCTGGACGGATACGGTGACGCAGTGAGCGAATCGAACGGCAAATCGATCTACGGCGATGCGGAGGCGCGGCGCCGCCGCACCTTGGATGCGGCGGCCGCCCTGCTGGACGAGGGGGGCTACTCCGCGCTCACGATCAGATCGGTCGCCCAGCGTTCCGGCACCAGTACGGGCCTGATCTACCAGTACTTCGCGGACAAGCAGGAGATCTTCATCGCGCTGCTCAACGAGAGCCAGGTCGAGTCCGCAGCCTTTGTGGCCGCGCTGCCCCGTGACGGCGGCGTCGCATCGCTGATCGCGGCGGTCATCCCGCACGCGGCGCGGCAGTGGGCGCGCGTCGGGCGCATGACCGCAACCTGGCGTGACATCGAGCGCGGCGCCCGGTCCGAACGCGACTCCGTCCGCGAACTGCGCGTGACCGCGGAGCGGTACAACGCGGAACTGCGCCGGGCCCTTCTGGAGGCCGCGGAGGCGGAGGGCCGGAGGCTGCTCGACGATCCGGCGCTCCTCCGTTTCGTCCTGTCGGGAGTGATGGGCGTGTGCGACACCATCGTCAACAAGTGGGCGCCGGATCTCGATCCGACGGAGTTCGCCGAGTTCTCCGCCACCGTGATCACACGCGGGATCACCGCGCCGGGCGTCGCCGCATAGAGACGCCAAAAATATTGGCGTCCAGGGGAATTGCTGCACAGCTTCGCCGATCGCGACAGCGGTGCCCGGCGGAAAGGGGCCGGGTCCCACTGATCGAGAGTGGCTGCGCTTGTCGCTGGCGGAACGTGATTAGCGTCACGTCCACTTCGACTCCGGTCACCTCGAAGCTCCCCTGCGTGCCCGTCACGTTCGAAACCGTGGCGACGCGCCCCTGCCTCTGAAGGAAGACGATGGCGCTCAACCTCAATCCGGCCCACGGGCCGGTACCCAAGTCCCGGATCATCGCCGTTCTCGCGGTGATCATCCTGCTATCCGAGATCGCGACGTTCGAGTTCATGCTGGTGCTCCCGGACCTGCCGCACCTCGCCCAGCAGTTCCAAACCCTGAATGTCGCCTGGGTGTTCACCATCGTCTCGCTGGTGGGCGCCACCATCCAACCGCTGGTCGGCAAGGCCTCCGACAGGTGGGGCAAGAAGAACACGATCATCGCGCTGGCGGTGATCTTCGTGATCGGCAGCGTCCTCGCTGCCGTCGCCGGCAGTTTCTCGATGCTGCTGGTGGGCCGCGCGCTGCAGGGCTCGCTGGTCGGCATCGTCGGCATCTCCTACGGCCTGGTCCGCGACATCATCCCGCGCGAGACCGTCCCGGTCGCGCTCGGCGCCGTGGTGACCGGCATCGGCATGTCCGCCGTCGCCGGACCGTTCATCGCCGGTTGGCTCATCGACAGTTTCGGCTCGCAGTCGATCTTCTGGTTCATGGCGATCTACGTGATCGTGCTGATGCCCGTGTACATCGCGGTCGTGCCCGAGAGCGACGTGCGCGTCGACCGGCCCGTCGACTACCTGGGCGTCGTCCTGCTCGGCCCCGGGATCGGCGTGCTGCTGCTGGCCCTGACCGAGGGCGCCGACTGGGGCTGGGGGTCCGCCGGCACGCTCGGTCTGTTCGCGCTCGGCGCGGTGATGCTGGTCGGCTTCGTGATCTGGCAGCGGATCACCCCGAACCCCGTCATCGACCTGAAGATCCTGTTCGGCCGCAAGTTCGGTCCGACCGTCCTCGCCGTCGCCTGCGTGTCCTACATGCAGAGTGCCGACGCCGTCATCCGCCCGACCATGCTGGAGATGCCGCACATGCCGGGCATCTCCTACGGCGCCGGACTGTCCGCGATCGACTTCGCGATCTGGACCTTCCCGCTGGGCCTCGTCGGCATGTTCGCCGGCCCGCTCGGCGGCTACCTGTCCAAGAAGATCGGCGCCCGCTACGTGCTGATCACCTCCGCGGTGCTGTTCCTCGGCATCATGTTCGCGATGTCCACACTGCTCACCGTGCAGTGGCAGATCGGCGTGGTCAGCTTCTTTGCCGGCTTCGCGGTCGGCTTCCTCAACTCCTCGAACGGCAACCTCGTGCAGGACGCCCTGCCGAAGCAGCAGGGCGGCATCGGTAACACGATCGCGGGCATGACCGCACTGCTCGCCAGCGGCATCGCCTCCGCCGTCACCGGCGTGGTGATGTCCCAGCACGTGCTCATGGTGGTTCCCACCTCCCACGCGGTGCTGTACAAGGACGCGGCCCTGACCCAGGGGTATTACGTCGCGATCGCCGTCGGTGTGGTCGGCCTGATCGTGGCCGTGCTCATGAGGCACGGCCGCCGGCCCGCCCAGGGCGGCCTGGAAGAGGAGACCACAACCTCGACCCCCGCCGACCACACGATGGCGGCCTAGCCGGGCCACCAAAGCCGAAAGTGTCACCGCATGAATGAACGGAAGGGCAAGTCATGAAGGACGAATTCACCGGCCGGGTAGCGCTGATCACCGGCGGAGCACGAGGCCAGGGCCGCTCCCACGCGGTCGCGTACGCCGAGCGCGGCGCGGACGTGGTGCTCGTCGACCGGTGCGAGGACCGCGAGGTGATCGGCCACCCGATGGCGACCAAGGAGGACTTCGCCGAGACTGTGCGTCTCGTCGAGGCCGCCGGCGGACGCTGCCTGGCGACCCGGGCCGACGTCGCGGACCGGGCGGCGCTGGACGCGGTGGTCGCCCAGGCCACCGCCGAGTTCGGCCGCATCGATATCGCGATCGCCAACGCGGGCGTGTCCGCGGCGGCGCCGGTGCAGGCCACCAGCACCGAGATGTGGAACGAGGTGGTCGGCACCAACCTCACCGGTGTGTTCAACACCCTCGCCGCCGTCGCCCCCGGCATGATCGACCGTGGTTACGGCCGGATCGTGACGATCTCCTCGATGCTCGGCCGCGCGGGGAACACCAACATGGCCGCGTACAGCGCCTCCAAGTGGGGGGTGATCGGTTTGACCAAGAGCGCCGCCCTCGACCTTGCCGGGCACGGGATCACCGTCAACGCGATCGCGCCCGGCAACATCGCCACCGGGATGCTGCACAACGACGCCCTCTACCGGCACCTGCGTCCCGATCTCGACAACCCCGGGCCCGACGACATCGAGCACATCATGCGAGGCCTGCACGCGCAGCCCGTCGCCTGGCTGGACCCGGCCGAGATCACCCGGGCGGTGCTGTTCTTCACCGCCGAGGCCGCGGCGCACGTCAGCGGCACCGTTCTGCCAGTTGATGCGGGCAACGCCGCCCGTGTCACCGCCTGAACCGGAAGGCGCCAGTGCCTCGTGGAACAGCCCGGTGGACGGCGGCGCCTTCCGATCACTTCCAGCGCAGACGGACACGACTGCAGGCCAACGAGGTCGATCAGCTACGTCGCATGAGAAGTATTGCTGATCTTTATGTTCGGGGCGGCCGGCTGATCCGCGTCCTGTGGGTACAGCTCGAGGGACGTCTGCCGGACAGCCTCGACGAGGAGCGGCGCGACGTGCCCGAGGGTCGCATGGCTCGATTCGGGGCAGAGGCAGATCGCCGCCACCGGGCCATCAGATCCACTTATCGCCATTGCGACGCTGGCGAAATTCATGGTGCCGGTGTGGTCGATCGAGAGTCCGCGGCGCCGCCGGATCTGGTCGAGTTCCTTGTGTAGGCCGCCCAGTGTCCAATCGCGCGGGTTGCTGGGCCGTCGCAGATTGTCGTGAACCAACGTGTCGATGTGCTGTGGATCGAGTCCTGCGAGCATCGCGCGTCCGCCGGTGGTGATGTGGGCGGGGTTGCGCCCGCCGACGCGCGAGGCCAGCGACGCCGCGAATCTGCCGCCGATCTTGTCGAGGTAGATCTCGTCTGGGCCGTCCAGAACGGCCAGGTGTACAGCGGCGCCTGTGCGCAGGTGCAACTCGTGCAGGTGCGGCGCGGCGGCCTTGCGGATCTCGCCGATCTCACAGGGCTTGGCGTCGTGCCCGCCCAGGCCGAGCGCGCGCCGGCCCGGGGTGTAGCCGAAAGAGCCGTGGTTGATCCAGTGCAGATATATCAGCTGGTCGAGTATGCGGTGCGTTGTCGACTGCGGAAGCCGGGTCCGATCTGCGATCTGCTTGAGGGTCAGCCGTGTCGAGGGTCGATCGAACGCATCGAGGATCAGCGTCATCCGTTCCAGCATCGACTTGGGAAGATCACGACCCGTAGGGCAGGCCGACAGCGCCGGGGGCGCCACTGAACAGACCGCGGAGGCCGGACCTGTCGTCGCGTGGGTGGCCGCCACATGCTGGTCAGCGGCGTCGGTGGTCATGATGTGACTGTAACCACAGAATGAACGATGTTCAATGAAGCTTTGAACACCCTTCATCCCGTGCGCTCAGCCGCCGGCCGAGATCACCTGCGCGATTACGAACAGCGGACGAGCCGCCGACCGGACAGCCCGGTCGGCGGCTCGCGTGCGTGGAAGCGAACCTCAGGAACTCGCGGGTACGCGGAAATCGTCCAGTCGCGTGGACCGATGTGTCTGCGGGCTGCAGCCGTGATGCCGCTTGAACGCCGTGCTGAACGTGAACGGGCTGCCGTATCCCACCTTTCGGGCGACCGAGGCGACCGTGGCGTTCGGCTCCAACAGCAGATCGGCCGCGAGGGTGAGGCGCCACCCCGTCAGGAAGGCCATCGGCGGCTCGCCGACCAAGGTGCTGAAGCGCCGTGCCAACGCCGCCCGGGAGACGCCGACCTCGCCGGCCAGCGCGGCGACGGTCCACGGTTGCTCGGGGTTGTTCTGCAGCAGGCGCAGCGCGCGTCCGGCGACCGGATCGGCGTGCGCGCGGTACCAGGCGGGGGCATCCGCATCAGGCCGGGAGAGCCAGGCACGCAGCGCCGCGACGACGAGCAGGTCCAGCAACCGGTCGAGCACCGCCTCCTGACCGGGTTCGTCCTTGCCGATCTCGTCGGCGAGCAGTGGGATGACCGGGCAGTCCCACTGGCCGTCACACATCACGATCAGCCGGGGCAGCACGTCGACCAGACGCCGGCTGATCACGCCGTCGCCGGAGTAGGTGCCGGTCAACATGACCGTCGCGCCCTGCGCGGTGTTGCCCCACGTCCGCACACCCTGACTCATCGACTCGGCGACGGTCACGCCCTCGACAGTGGTGCACACCTGCCCGGGACCGATGATCACCTGCGGGGCCGTGTCCGGTGAGTCGGCGACGATGTAGTGGTCCGGTCCGCGCATGATCGCCACATCGCCGGGGTGCAGCGGCCGCGGATCGTCGCCCTCGTAGCGCACCCACGCCGTGCCGCGCACCACTGCTGCGATCGTCAGCGGCGCTTCGTCTTTGATCCACAGGGACCACGGCGGATCCAGTACCGAGCGGAGCAGGAACGCGCCGCGGGCGCGCGGTCCGTCGAGGAAGCCGACCAGTGCGTCCATGCGTAGACGATAACGAATGCTGTTGAGCGCTTCGGCTATGGAGAGTGTTGCCGTGCGCCGGTTGACTCGTTTCCATGACGACGACAACTCGTACCCGACGCGGACGGAGAAGCCCGGTGATCGAGAACTTGTCCCGCGGATTGACGGCCGCCGCAGCGATCGGTGCAGCCCTGAGCGCCGGTGTGTACCTCGCGTTCTCGACGTTCGTCATGCCCGGACTGCGAAAGCAGTCGCCGCCGCAGGCGATCAGCGCGATGAACTCGATCAACAGGGCCGCCCCGAGCAGTCCGCTGTTGATGCTGGTGCTGTTCGGCACCGCCATCGTGTGCGTGCTCGCGATGGTCGCGGGGATCAAGCGCCACGACGCGGCGACCGCATGGCAGATCGCCGGCTGCGTGCTCTACCTGATCAGCGTGCTCATCCTGGTCGGATACCACGTCCCCCACAACGACGAGTTGATGAAGGTCGACCCGGACAGCCCCGGCGCAGGCGCGGTCTGGTCGCACTTCTACTCGGCGTGGATGGCCTGGAACCACGCCCGCACACTGGCCGCGTTCGGTGGTGCGACCGCTCTGGTCCTGGCCCTGCGGGCGCGCTGAGCGCCGCCCCCGACGTCCGCCAGGTGCGGTCGGGCCGGCGGTTCAGCCTCCGGCCGAGATGACCTGCGCGATGTTGCGTTCCGCCAGTGCGGTGATCGTCAGCGACGGGTTGACCGTGCCGGTGCTGCCCGGGATCAGCGCGCCGTCCATGACGTACAGGCCGCGGTAGCCCTTGACCCGGCCGAAGCCGTCGGTCACGTCTCCCAGCACCGCACCACCGAGCGGGTGCGCGGTGAACGAGGTGTTGATGTCCGGTGCCATCGGACCGGCGCCGGGGACGGTGTGCCCGGCCGCGGCCATCCGGTTCTGCATGCGGCGCAGGGCATCCACACCGGCACGCGCCCCAGGCCAGTCGAGCACCACCCGGTCGGTCCGGCGGTCGTAGTGGAACGACCCGCGGGCCGGGTCCATCGTCATGCCCAGCGAGGCGAGCATCGCGATGTCCTTCGACAGCCCGGCCACGAACCAGTTCTCCATGCTCACCGGCAGCCCCGAATCGTCGACGACCCGCGACGCGCACGGTGCGGCCTGGTCACCCAGGAAGTCCTCGTTCGGCGCGAAGCTGCGGACCATCGCGGCGTCGCCGTTGGTGCCCCAGCCGCGCCCGACCCGTTCGTCGAGCGCCGGCAACGAGCCGGTGTCCCGCGCGCGGACCAGCAACTCGGTGGTGCCGATCGAGCCGGCGCCGAGCACCAGGCGGTCGCAGGTGATCGTGGAACTGCGCACCACCGCGCCGGCCGGGTCGCGCTGGTCGACCCGCAGCCAGTACCGTCCGTCGGCCTCACGGCCGATGGCACGCACCGTGTGGCCGTGGCAGATCCGCGCGCGCCCGGTCGCCTCGGCGGCCGGCAGATAGTTCTGGTTCAGGTCGTACTTCGCGCCGTCGGAGTTTCCGAAGTCGCTCTCGCCGGCCAGCGCCGAGCGGCGGGCGCGTCCCGCGGCCTCGTCGCGGACCACGTTCCAGTTCCAGATGCCGTCGACCGCCATCGGCCGGTAGCCGGCGGCCCGCGCATCGGCGTCCCAGCGGCGCGAATGAGCGAACTCCGGCCGGCCGTACAGATCTCCCGGCACCGGACTCAGCCGCAGCTGCGCGCGCACCTTCGGGTACCAACGCGAGGCCATCTCGTCGTAGCCGAGGCGGCCGCCGAAGACCTGCTCGAAGAACCGCCGCTCCGGCGCGATCATCACTCCGGTGAACACGATCGACCCGCCGCCGACGGCGGCGCCGCGCCAGACTGACAGCCCGGGGTAGTCGGTGACGTCGAGGACGCCGGCGAAGTCGTCGCACAGGACCGGGAGTCCGGTCGGGTTGGTGAAGTGGGTGCGGTGATAGAGCGCCCGGCCGTCGGCCAGCATGTCGGTGGTGAAGATCTCCCGCCACGGGCTGCGCGGCCAGCGCAGGCCGCGTTCGAGCACGGTCACCTGCTGACCGGCCTGCGCGAGCCGCAGCGCGGCGGCGGAGGCGCCGAAGCCGGAGCCGACGACGATCACCTCGGAGTGGGCGGGCGGCAGCGGCGGCGGCGCGAACAACTCCGGCACCATCCGGCGGTAACTGTCGATGCCGATCGGCAACGCCTGCGCCGGTCGCGACGACCCGAACGCCTGGGCCAGCGCGGCCGCGGCGACACCGGCGCCGGCGGACTTGAGAAACGCCCGTCGATACACTGCTGAACCACGCTCCCCTCAGTCCGGCGCGCGCCGGTTCTTCCTGCGCGCCTCCCCGTAGGCGCCGAGCCAAGGCATTCTAACCACCCGTGATCATCTCCCGGGCCCCGGATCGGCCGCTTTATCTTGACCGACTCCAGACAAAGCGCATACTGGGAGTCATGCACGACAGCGACGGTGATCCCCGGGTGCTGCTGCGCGCTGCGGGACTGCGGGTGACCGCGCCGCGGCTCGCGGTCCTGAAGGTCGTCGCCGCGCACCCGCATTCGGACGCGGATCGCGTCGCCACCGATGTCCGGCGGGAGCTCGGCTCCGTCTCCACGCAGGCCGTGTACGACGTGCTCAAGGCCTGTGTCGGGGCGGGAATCCTGCGCCGGATCGAGCCGGCCGGGTCGCCGGCCCGGTTCGAGGCCCGCACCGGCGACAACCACCATCACCTGGTCTGCCGGTCCTGCGGCGCCGTCACCGATGTCGACTGCGTCGTCGGGCACGCGCCGTGCCTGGACCCGTCGGACACGCACGGCTACCTCGTGGACGAGGCCGAGGTCGTGTTCTGGGGACTGTGCCCCTCCTGCCGATCCGCTCCGATGAACGTCAACCCAACGAACACAAGGAGTTCCGAATGAGCCTGAATGTCGCGTACACCGCCACGTCGACCTCCACCGGTGACGGCCGCAACGGTCACGTCGCCTCCTCCGACGGTCGCCTGGACTTCGACGTCAAGTTCCCGAAGGAGATGGGCGGCCCGGGCGGTGCGACCAACCCCGAGCAGCTGTTCTCGGCGGGCTGGGCGGCCTGCTTCCACCAGGCGGTGCGCAACGTGGCCAAGGACATGGGCCTGACGCTCTCCGGTGACACCGTGAAGGTGGACGTCGGCATCGGCCAGGACGAGACGGGGAACTTCGGCCTCGCCGGCACCATCACCGGGACGCTGCCCGGACTGACCCAGACTCAGGCCGACGAGGTCATGGAGAAGTCGCACCAGATGTGCCCGTACTCGCGCGCCACCAGCGGCAATGTCGACGTGACCGTCACCGCGACCGTCTGAGTCGCCCGAGCTGTCCTCATGGGCGGGCGGTCTGCTGCGGCAGTCCGCCGCTCACTCGTCGGAGGTCAACTCCCGCAACAACTCTGCGACCCGTCGGTGTTCGAGCAGTCGCAGGTGGCCGGTGTCGGGCAGCACCACGGTCTCGGCGAGCGGACCGCGCGCGCTACGCATGCTCACCAGGCCGTCACCGAGGCGGTCGGCCCACCAGCACTCCGGGTCCTCGGCCAGCGTGGCGACCACGCCGACATGCCGAACCCCTTCCGTCAGCGGTAGGTCGGTGCCGTGGCGTAGGGCATCGTCGACGGTGTGGCGCAGCCCGGCGAACTCGCCCATGGTCCGGCCCTCGGGAGCCATCTTCAACGCCTCGGCCAGTTGCCGGGAGCCCCGGTTCACCGGCGCGCCCAGATGGGGCGTGCCGAGATAGCACGCCGTCCGTACCAGCGGCAGCCACAGGTCGGATTCCGTTGCAGCACAGGCGTGCCGGACCACCAGTCCGCCGATCGAATGCCCGACGAGGTCGATCCGTCGCGGCGGCACGGTCCCCGGACCCGGCCACCCGGCGACCAGTGCGGCGAGCATCCGGGACAGCTCGCGGCCGTTGTCGGCGACCGACCGCGCCGGATCCAGGCGCAGGATCACCGGCGTGCACCCCAGCTCGGCCAGGCCCGCGACCACCGTGCCCGAGCCGCCGGTGCGGTACCACCACGCCTGCTCGGTCGCGCCGAGCGCGTGCACCAGGACCACCGCGTGGTCGGTCACTGGGGCGCCGTCGGTGAGCAGCACCGTCGACGAGCCGAAACGGCGCAGGTGCTGGTGCGTTCCGAGCACGGGCGCGCCCTCTGCCTCTGCCGCCGACTCCGTCTCGGCTTCTGCCTCGTCCTCACTCTCGCTCGGATCGCCGTCGACGACCCCGTGGATCGTGCCGACGATGATCGAACTCTCGGCATCCGCGTAGGACACCGCGTCCTCGGGCAGGACCTCGGCGGCCGTGCTGATCATCCCGGTCAACGCCGTCGCGCCCGCCCGCACCCCGGCGTAGGTGAGTTCGGCGAGGCTGTCGTGCGCGGCGCGTGCCGGCGCGGCCACCGGCCCGAGGCGCCGGAGTGAACCCAGAGCGCCGAACACGCGGTCGGCCAGCGCGCGGTGCGCGTCCTGGACCGGATGGCTGATCAGGTCCACCGCCTGCTCGAACATGCTTGCAGCCGAACGGACCTCGTTGCGGCTCGGATCGTCGTCGGGCCACTGATGAACCGGCATGGGGGCACCTCCTGGTCAGCGGACGCTGACGATGATGTCACCATCGGCGGTCGCCGCGTCGATCGAGCGGGGCGCGGCCGGATCGACGGGGACGGTCACGGTGGCGACACCGCCCTCGGCGTCGGTGCGCACCGCGGACGGCAGGGGGTCGTGGATGCGCACGATCACGTCCCCGCCGCCGGAATGCGCGTCGACGAGGTCGGGCGGGGCGTCGAAGTTCATGTCGACCTCGCCGCTCGCGCTGCGGGCGCGCACCTGGGCCGAGCGGGCGCCGCTGACGGTGATGTTGCCGTTGCCGGTCTCGGCGACCACCGGACCGGTGGGGTCGATGACGGTGACCTCGCCGTCGTCGGTCGCGACGGCCACGTTCGAGCGCAACCCCTCCACGAGGACCGACCCGGTGACCAACTGCACTCGCAGTGCCAGGTCCGGCGGCACGGCGATCTCCAGCCGCACCCGGCACCGGCTCAGCGCGGACTCCGGGCACGAACTCGTGATCAGCGAGTTGCCGTCCGCGAGGTCGACGCGGGGTGGACTGCCGCGGTACCGCCCGCCGGCGTGCACGTGGATCCGTCCGTCGTCCGAGGAGACGAACGTCGCGTCGCCGACCCCACGCAGGCGCAGCACGTCGCCGTGGGGGGTGACGGTGGCGTCGAACAGGAAGGTCCGATGACCGGACAGCAGGACCCCCACGATCAGCCAGACGGCCAGGCCCACCACCACCAGCAGCGCCGGACCGCCGGCGAGCAGCACCCGGTGGCGGGTGGTCTCGAGCGTGGGATGCCGGACGGGATCGGTTTGGCTCACGACTCGGCGCCCAGATACCGCAGCACGGCGTGCACCCGACGGTGCTCGCCGCCCGAGGTGCTCAGTCCGAGCTTCAGGAAGATGTTCGTGATGTGCTTCTCCACGGCCGCCGAGCCGATGCACAGCTCGGATCCGATGCCCGCGTTGGACATTCCGCGGGCCATCGCGGCGAGGACCTCGCGCTCGCGGGGGCTGAGCGTGGCGAGGGGGTCCTGGCGGCGGCTGCGGGCCAGCAGCTGACTGATCACGTCCGGGTCGATCGCGGTGCCCGCGTCGGCGACCCGGGTCACGGCCTCGTAGAACTCCTCGACGTCGGCGACCCGGTCCTTGAGCAGGTAGCCGACGCCCTGCGAGCTGTCGCCGATCAACTCGGTCGCGTAGCGCTCCTCGACGTACTGCGACAGCACCAGCACCCCGATGTCCGGCCACTGCCGCCGGATGACCAGCGCCGCGCGCAGACCCTCGTCGGTGAAGGTCGGCGGCATCCGCACGTCGACGATGCACACGTCCGGCCGATGCTCCGCGACGGACCGCAGCAACTGTTCGCCGTCGCCGACCGCGGCGACCACCTCGGCGCCCTGCTCGATCAGGAGGCTGCGCACCCCCTCGCGCAGCAGCACCGAGTCCTCGGCGATCACGATGCGCACGGCACCTCCACGGTCACCGTCGTCGTCCCCGTCGCCGGGCTGTCGATGTGCAGCGTGCCGTCGATGCCGCTGAGCCGGTCCGCGATGCCGGTCAGCCCGCCGCCGGGAACCGGATGCGCTCCGCCGCGGCCGTCGTCGATGATGACCGCGCGCAGCCGGGCCGGGGTGCGCGTGACGCGGACCCACGCGTGCGAGGCGCCGGCGTGCTTGGCGACGTTCGTGAGTGCCTCGGCGACAACGAAATACACGATCGCCTCGAGGGTCGCCGGGGGACGGTGCTCGCCGGTGAGCTCGGGTGCCACTTCGATCGAGACCGGGATGGGCGCGCGGGCGGCCACCGCGGACAGTGCGGCGTCGAGTCCGCGGTCGGTGAGCACCGGCGGGTGCAGCCCGCGGGTCAGGTCCCGCAGTTCGGTGATCGACGCCTTCGCCTCCCGGTGCGCCTGGTCGACCAGTTCGCGGGTGACCGGATCGGCGTCGGGGCCGAGCCGGGACCGCACCCGGCCCAGCAGCATGGCCAGCGACACCAACCGCTGCTGCGCCCCGTCGTGCAGGTCGCGTTCGATGCGGCGCCGCTCGGCTTCCGCGGAGTCGACCACACGCTGGCGGCTGGTGGTCAGCTCGGCGACCCGCTCGGTGAGGGTCTGCGGCGCCAGCAGCGCACGCGCCGCCACCACGTCGAGGTCGGCGAGCCAGCGGATGAGCACCGGGGTGGCCAGGAACAGGAAGATCAGCGCGCACGCGGCGGCGACCGCCGTACCGAACCAGGTGTGGATGGTCACCGGGCCGAAGTCCGCGGACCGGGTGGGGTAGTTGCGCCAGTAGCCGGGCAACGCGGCCAGCGCGATCGGCCCGGCGAGCAACGCGACCACGCCGCCGACGGTGAGCACGGTCAACGGGATCCGCAGCGCCCAGTACCCGACGCTGCGCCACAGCGTCCGTGCGGTCAGCGCCGTGTGCGCCCGCTCGCGTGCTGAGCCGGCCGTCTCGACCGCGGTGGGCTCGCCGATCTCGGCGCCCAGGGTGATCAGCATGGGCCGACGCTGGAACCGGCTCAGCCGCAGCAGCAGTGCCGCGGACCAGACCGGCAGCGGCAGGCCGATGTACACGAGCGGGTAGAGCAGCAGGGACAGCGCGAACAGCAGCAACAGTGCCAGCCCCGCCAGGCCGGTGACCGCGTCGAAGAGCAGCCCGATCGCGGCCAGCCACAACTCGGACGCGAACGGTGCGCGCGCCGGGTCGGTCGGAATGCGCAGGGACCGGGTGCTGGTCACGTCGTCCACCGCCCTCCGGTCTGCGTCCCATGATGGGTCTCGGGCCCACGATATTGGATCGCGACGTGCCTCCTTGACCGTTGACGGACGACGGGTAGGGAAAACCCTACCCACGGTTGGTGGGTTGGCGGTGCCGACAACGGGGGTCGTCGCCAGCACGATGGAGGCGTGGCTCCTCTCTCCGCCGGTTCCGCCCTGTCCGTGATCGCATCAGGTGGTTCCGCCGTGCGCGAATGGCCGCCGGTCGCGTGGCTGCGCCGGCTCGGGCTCAAGGGGATCGTCGCGCTGATCGCCGGCGGCATGGTGGCCTGGATGCTGCCGTGGGTCGGCTACCTGGGCAACACGCTGCCCTCCATCGCACTGGCGCACAACTGGGCCGCCGCGTGGATCGGGCTCGACCTCGGGATCGCAGCATTTGCCGCAGCCACCGTATGGCTGATCCGGCGCCACGACCCGCGCAGCGCACTGACCGCGGTCGCCGGTGCGGCGCTGCTCGCGATGGACAGCTGGTTCGACATCTGCACCTCCGCGCCGGGCGCCGGCAAGATGCTGGCCATCGGGCTCGGCGTGGGCCTGAACCTGCCGCTCGCGGCGGGTGCGGTGTGGTTCGCGGTGCGCACCCTCGGGCGGGCTCTCGCGGTCGCGCAGAAGGATGTCGGTGCGGCCGGGGACCGGTCGCAAACGCCGGTGCCGACACGCTGATCCGGCGTACGCTCGCGGAATACCCGGCCCTCTCGAGAGAGGATTTGCCATGAGCGATCACGTCTACCGGGTCACCGAGGTCGTCGGCTCCTCGAGCGTCGGCTACGACGACGCCATCCGCAAGGCTGTCTCGCGGGCGGCGGCGACGATCCGCAACTGCGAGTGGTTCGAGGTGGTGCACACCCGCGGCCACGTCGTCGACGGGTCCGTCGCCCACATCCAGGTGACCGTCAAGGTCGGCTTCCGGGTCGACGACGAGGACTGATCGGGCTTTTTTCTGCCGGCCTTCGGACGTGAGTCCCGGGGCAGAACTGAGCGGGGAGGGTAGCCCCGGCACCGTCCCCGCTGTCCTCACACGGTCACCTCACCGGACTTGCCGGCCGGGGCCGTGTGCGACTCGTGCTCACTTGCGCATACGCATCATCCCCATACCCGCGACGCCCATCCCCAGCAGCAGCACGACGGCGCCGCCGACGACGTTCGACCAGATCATTCCGGCGGTCGTGGATACTCCGACGACGACCCACGGGCTGATGATCATCCACACACCCAGTGCCGGCACGGTCCACGCGAGCCCGTGGAACCGGCCGTGCGCCGAACTGAACCCGATCGCCAGCACGGCCACGGCCAGACCTGCGATGAGGTTGCTCATCATCAGGTTCGTCGTGCCGTGGAACCCGATGATCCAGGGCGACACGGCCATGTACAGGCCGGCCAGCAAGGTCAGACCATCGGTGAACTGTCCAACCGGAGTCCCTGCAGCCTGGTCGTAGTGTTCACGAAGCGCGGCGATGTCAGGGTGCTTCTCAATGGGCAGGTTCGCTGTCGACATGATGCACTCACCTCCTTGAGACGGTGAGAGGCGGAACAGACCCTCTCTAATCAATGATATTTCCCAGGTAAAGGGGTTGATTCGTTATCAAAGGCGGTGACCGCGCCTCGGCGTCACCGGGGTGCGGTCGCGGCCGTCGACTGGTCGTGCCAGACGGCCTTCGCGCCGCTGTCGCCGATCCGGTACACCTGCACCACCGACCCGACCGCGACGAGCACGGCGAGAACCGCCACGGTGACGGTCACGCCCCGTCCGGTCACCGCCCGGCGCGCCCACCCGGTCAGCCGTGCACGAAAACGGTCCTGCTGCACCGCCCACGACACGGCGGACACGACGAACACCGCAGCGGACCAGTACAGCAGCGTGTCCCCGAGGTGCGCGTGGGCCCGCACGAGCGGATCCCGCGCGGTGTGGTGCTCGAGCCACTCGCCGGCATGCGTCGTGAGCGGTACGAGGACCAACGCCACCAGCGCGACTGCCGGGGTGAGCACGCCCAGTCGCCTGCGGGCCGCGGGCCAGCACGCGGACAGGATCAGCAGAAGCGCCGCCAGCGGCACGAGCACCACCACGAAGTGGACGAACAGGACATGGGCGGGGAGCCCGTTGACGGTGGTCGGTCCCATAACGTTCGGCGTCTCCTTCGGGGCGGGGATCTCCGAAGGCTATGCAGCACCGCTGTGGCCGCGCTGAGAGCCGACTGGGGGAACGGTCGATGCGTGAAAGGTCGATGAAAAAAGACCGCCTCCGCTCTGAAGATCAGAGCGGAGGCGGTCTGTGTGTCGGGGTGGCGGGATTCGAACCCACGACCTCTTCGTCCCGAACGAAGCGCGCTACCAAGCTGCGCCACACCCCGGTTTCGACCCTTGCGAATCGAACCTTGGCGAGTCTAACGCACGCCTGCCTCAGATCGCGAAACGTGCTGTTCAGCGCCGGTTTCCGGACCGCTTTCGGGGTCCCGATCCTGGTTGGCGACGAGGGTGAGCAGGGTGGCCTCGGGGCGGCAGCAGAACCTGGCCGGCGCATACGGCGACGTTCCGATGCCGGCGGAGACGTGCAGGCGCATGTGCTCGCCCCACTGCGACGCGCCCTTGACCCGTGCCCGGTCGATCTGGCAGTTCGTCACCAGCGCGCCGTAGAACGGCAGGCACAGCTGGCCCCCGTGGGTGTGACCGGCGAGCACGAGATCGTAGCCGTCCTCGGCGAACCGGTCGAGCACGCGCGGTTCCGGCGAGTGCGTCAGGCCGAGCCGCAGGTTCGCCAGCGGATTGGGGCGTCCGGCGACCGTCTCGTAGCGGTCGCGGTGCAGGTGCGGGTCGTCGACCCCGGCGGCGGCGATCCGCACGCCGGCCACCTCGAACTCGCGCCGCACGTGCGTCGCGTCGAGCCAGCCGCGCTCGGTGAACGCCGCCCGCAGGTCCTGCCAGGGCAGCGGCTCGCCGTGCACCCGCTTGTGATTCTTCTTGAAGTACTTGAGCGGGTTCTTCGGTTTCGGCGCGAAGTAGTCGTTGCTGCCGAAGACGAACAGGCCGGGCCGGGCGAGCAGGCCGCCGAGCGACTGCACCACGGCCGGCACCGCCCGCTGGTGCGACAGGTTGTCGCCGGTGTTGACCACCAGGTCAGGGTCCAGCTCGTCCAGCTCGCGCAGCCACGCCTGCTTGAGCCGCTGGTTCGGCATCATGTGCAGGTCGCTCAGGTGCAGCACCCGCAGCGAGGCGGAGCCGGGTTCGAGCACCGGCAGCGTCACTTCCCGCAGGGTGAACGCGTTGCGTTCGATCAGCGTCGCGTAGGCGAGTCCGGCCGCGCCCACACCGGCGGCGGCCACGGCGGAACGGGTGATCTGTTGCTGCGAAAGAGGTGACACGGAGTCCAGGGTACGGCAGCCGGTGCGGCGGGCGACGTCGCGAAGATCCCGCGCGAGCGGCCGGGGTGCGGGATCGGCGCCGGTCGGCGGCGCGACTCGAGGGTGCGTCCGGCACCCCGCGGCGCGTAGCGTCTGTGCCCATGTCCGATCACCCCGATTCCGACCATGACGACCAGGCCCGGCAGGGCTCGAACCTGAAGACCAGGATCCGCGCGGACCTGACCGGGGCCATGAAGGCCAAGGACGCCACCAGGACCGGGACGCTGCGGATGGTGCTGGCCGCGATCCAGACCGAGGAGGTCGCGGGCAAGCAGGCACGCGAACTCGGCGACGACGACGTGCTCAAGGTGCTCACGAAGGAGGCCAAGAAGCGCGCCGAGGCGGCGGCGGTGTTCGCGGAGAACGGTCGCGACGAGCTGGCGGCCAAGGAACGCGCGGAGGGCGAGATCATCGCCGGGTACCTCCCGGCGCAACTCGACGACGACGAGCTGGGCCGGCTGGTGGACAAGGCCGTCGCGGAGGTCGCCGAGCACCTCGGCGAGCAGCCCGGGATGCGGCAGATGGGGCAGATCATGAAGGCCGCGTCCGCGCTGGTGTCCGGGCGGGCCGACGGCAGCCGGGTCTCGGCAGCGGTCAAGGCCCGGCTGGGCTGAACCGATCTGCTGAGCGGCCGACCGGAAAGGCCGACGGAAAAGCGGCTGGCTCGGACACGATGTCCGAGCCAGCCGCTTTTCGGTTGCTGTCGTGCTGCGCGGTCAGTTGCCCGGCGACGGCGACGGCGCCGGCGGCGACAGCGGCGGCAGCTGGATCGGCGGCAGCCCCGGCACCGAGATCGTCGGCGGTGTCACCGGGGTGGTCGGCTTCGGTGCGGGCCTGCGCCCGGTCCCGTCACTGACGTTGATCGTGATGGTCGAGCCCGGTACCGCCGAGCCGCTGGGCGCGGTGCTGACCACGTTGCCGCGCTGGGCCGCGTCGGTCACCGTGACGGCGTTGACCTGGAACCCGACCGCTTGCAGCTCGGCCGTCGCCGCGGACTTGGTCAGCCCCGTGACGTTCGGCACCTGACTGTTCGGCGAACCCTTCACGTACGTCGGGTCCTCCGGTGGCAGCGCCGGCGGCGGGAACTGGCCGATCACACCCTGCATCGCCTGATACCAGGCCGCGGCGGGCTCGTTGCCGCCGTAGACGTTGCCCTCACCGCAGGGCCGCAGCGGCGACGTACAGATCGATCCGGGGTTCGAGCCGTCGTTGTAGACGTACGCGACGCCGGCGTAGGACGGTGTGAAGGCCAGGAACGCCGAGGACCGGTAGGTCTCGGTGGTGCCGGTCTTGGCGGCGACCGGCGCAGTCCAGTGCTCCTTGGCCGCCGAACCGGCCGACGTGCCGCCGGGCAGGTGGTCGTGGCCCATGCCGTTGGCCAATGTGTTCGCCAGGCCGGGGGAGACGACCTGCTCACAGGCGGCCTCGGTGATCGGCACCGGCTTGCCGTTGCGGTCGAAGACACCGGAGATCGGTGTCGGCGGGCACCACTTGCCGCCGGAGGCGAGGGTGGCCGCGACGTTCGAGAGTTCGAGCGGGTTGACCGGGGTCGGGCCGAGCGTGAACGACCCGCGGTTCTCGTCCTTGATGATCTGCGCCATGCTGCGCCCGTCGACCCCGGAACTGCCGGGATCGGCGTACGAGCGCAGCCCCAGGCGCACCGCCATGTCCACCGCCGGACCCACCCCGACCTGCTGGAGCAGCTTGACGAACGCGGTGTTCGGCGAGGTCGCCAGCGCCTGTGTCAGCGACATCTCCGGCGCGTACTTGCCGGCGTTCTTGACGCAGTACGAGTCCGCCGGGCAGCCGACCGCGCCGCCGTGGCCCATGCCCTTGGCGATGTACAGCGGCGGCACCTGCATCGTGGTGTCGAGGCCCAGGCCCTTCTCCATGGCGGCGGACACCGTGAACAGCTTGAAGATCGAGCCCGCGCCGTCGCCCTCCATCGCGAACGGTTCGGGCTGGACGGTCTCGTCCTTCGCGGTGTCGAGTCCGTAGGTGCGGCTGCTGGCCATCGCGAGCACCTTGTGGTTGTCCTGGCCGGGCGCGATGATGTTCATGACCTCGGCGATGCCGTCCAGCGACGGGCTGGCCTGCGTGTCGAGCGCGTTCTTGACGGAGTCCTGGACCGACGGGTCGAGCGTGGTCTTGATCAGGTATCCGCCCTTGTTGATCTGCTCCTGGCTGATGCCGGCGTTCTCGAGATACTTCAGCGCGTAGTCGCAGAAGAAGCCGCGGTTGCCCGCCGCGATGCAGCCGCGCGGCAGCTCGTTCGGCTGCGGCAGCACCCCCAGCGGCTCCTTCATCGCCGCGTCGCCCTGCTGTGGGGTGATGGCCTGCGTCGACACCATCGACTCGAGCACGGCGTTGCGCCGGGTCGTGACCGCGTCGGCGTTCGTGTAGGGGTTCAGCCGCGAGGGGGACTGCACCATGCCGGCGAGCATCGCCGCCTGGGTCAGCGAGAGGTCGGCGGCGTTGACCCCGAAATAGGTCTCGGCCGCGTCCTGGACGCCGTAGGACCCGTTGCCGAACGACACCAGGTTCAGGTACCGGGTGAGGATCTCGTCCTTGGTGAGGGTCTTGTCGAGTGTCAGTGCCATCCGGATCTCGCGCAGCTTGCGGGCGACCGTCGTCTCCACTGCCTTGCGTCGCTCGGCGTCGGTCTGCGCGACGACCAGCAACTGGTAGTTCTTGATGTACTGCTGGTCGATCGTGGACGCGCCCTGTTCGACCTGACCGCTGCCGGTGTTGGTGAGGAACGCGCGGATCGTGCCCTGCCAGTCGACGCCGTGGTGCTGTGCGAAGCGCCGGTCCTCGATGGAGACCTGCGCCAGCTTCATGTAGTTGGAGATCTTGTCGCTGGGGACCTCGAAGCGACGCTGGTCGTAGAGCCATGCGATCGGCTTGCCGTTGGCGTCGACCATGGTCGACACCGCCGGGGCATCGCCCTGGAGAACCTCGGCCGAGACGCTGTCGGCTGTCTCGCTGGCCTTGTTCACGGCGACCCCGAAGCCGCCGACCACGGGAAACAGGATTCCGGCGACCAGCGCGCCGCCGAGTGTCGTGAACCCGGCGAGTTTCCAAAAGGCTTTTGCAGACGGCACGACCCCCAGACTACGCACGGACGGGCCGCGTTCGTCCATCTGTCGGGGGCGTGGCACGGACGTGGCGTGAGCGGGCCGAGGCGTGGCGTGAACGGGGCGCAGACGTGATCGGCCGCTCCTGCTAGCCGGCTGCTAGCCACCGGAGGACGGGTCCGGTTTGTCCAAACGGACAAATGGGAGGTTGCGCCGAGGGCTTTCCGTCGCCTAAGTTCATCGGCAGTGTGATTCAGCTAACAATTGACCCGGAAATGTGACGCGGAGGGCTCGGGAAATGTTGGGGCCATACGTTGATCGTCCCGGGGGTGCCGCACCCGCGGCGTCGACACGAGCAAAGGGGGCATTCTTCATGCGAATGACCGCTCATCAAACAGTTGCTGCACAGACGACCACCCACGGGGCCGGGTTGATGCAGTCCAGCTCGTCCACGGCAGGTTCACCTCCCCATTCGGAAAAGTCGCGCACCGTCGGTACGCCGGCCTTCTCCGTCGACCAGTCCGAGGCGCGCATCGCCTGGGTCTCCCAGGCCAGCTGCCGCGGCATCGACCCCGACCAGCTCTTCGTCCGGGGTGCCGCGCAGCGCAAGGCCGCGACCATCTGCCGGCATTGCCCGGTGCTCATGCAGTGCGCAGCCGATGCACTCGACAACCGGGTCGAGTTCGGTGTGTGGGGCGGCATGACCGAGCGTCAGCGCCGCGCGCTGCTCAAGCAGCACCCCGAGGTCGACTCCCGGGCGGAGTTCTTCGAGCGGCAGCGCGCCCGCCAGCACGCCGTGTGACACCGATTCGGTAGCGGTACAGGGCTCGGCGGTCGCGTGGCGATCGCCGAGCGTGTTTCTCGGGCCGTCGGTTTCTCGGTGTCGGTTTCTCAGGCGTCAGCCCGGAATGCCCACCAGCTGGTCGCCGATGGCGCGCAGCGCGTCGAGGTCGGAGACCTCGAACGGCAGGGACGGCACACCCACGATCGGCACCCGCGGATGGGCGCCGGTGAAGCGGTTCAGCAGCCGCACCTCGCGTTTGGCCGTGACGGCCCGCTCCGCGTGGATGCGCAGGACACCGCCGGTCAGCGCGGCATCCGTCAGGTCGTGATCCCCGGCGGCCAGCTCGTCCAGTTCCTCGGCGCCGGCCAGTGCCCGCTCGGCGGGCAGCGCCGACAGCGTGGGGTGGGTGCGGTTGAGCACCAGTCCGGCGAGCGGCATGGTCTCGGTGGTGAGCCGTTCGACGAAGAACGACGCCTCCCGCAGCGCATCCGGTTCGGCCGCCGCGACCACGAAGAATTCGGTGCCGGGCTGCCGCAGCAGTTCGTAGGTGTGGTTGGCGCGCTCACGGAATCCGCCGAACAGGTCCTCGAACATCTGCACCATCATCGACGCGTCCGCGAGCATGCTGCTCCCGACGACGGTGGACACCGCCTTCATCGCGAGGCCGACCGCGCCGGTCACCACCCGGCGCAGGCCCCGGCCGGGGGCGAGGAACAGCCGGATCATCCGCCCGTCGAGGAACGCACCGAGACGCTGCGGCGCGTCGAGGAAGTCCAACGCGTTGCGCGACGGCGGGGTGTCCACGACGATCAGGTCCCAGTCGCCCTTGGCTGCGAGCTGACCGAGCTTCTCCATCGCCATGTACTCCTGCGTGCCGGAGAACGACGAGGCCACGGTCTGATAGAAGGGGTTGTCCAGGATCTGCTGGGCGCGCTCGGGGGTCGCGTGTTCGAGCACCATGTCGTCGAACGTGCGACGCATGTCGAGCATCATCGCGAAGAGCTTGCCGGTCACCTCGTCGCCGAGTCGGACCGGTTGCGGGGTGTTGCCGAGGTCCTGCACGCCCAGCGCCTGCGCAAGCCGCTTGGCCGGATCGATGGTCAGCACCACGACGGTGCGGCCCATCTCGGCGGCCCGCAGTCCCAGCGCGGCCGCGGTGGTGGTCTTGCCGACCCCGCCCGCACCGCAGCACACGATCACCCGGGTGTTGCGATCCCCGAGGATCGCGCCCACGTCGAGCCTGCTCATCGGACCCCCTGCTCGGTGAGGTGTTCGGCGAGTTCGTACAGGCCGCCCAGGTCGACGCCGTCGACCAGCTTGGGCAACGTCAGCTGCGCCACCTGCAGCTCGTCGAGGCGGTCGGCGCTCTCGCGCTGGGCGGCCAGCCCGATGGCGTGCTCGATGGCCTCGGTGAGCAGGCCGGCGAAGTCGTCGCCGTCGACCTCGAGGCCGATACGGTCGAGATCGCGCCGGATCGCCTCGGAGTCGATGTGTCCCTCGGCCGCCCCGTCCAGCGCGGGGGCGGGAAGGTAGCCGTTCTCGCTGCGGTTGACCACTACCGAACCGATGCGCAGGTCTGCCGCCCTCAGTTCCGCCACCGCGTCGGCGGTCTCCTGCACCGGCAGCGCCTCGAGCAGCGTGACCAGGTGCACCATCGTCCGGTCCGAGTGCAGCAGCCGGATCACGCCCTCGCTCTGCGAGCGGATCGGACCGCCCTTCGCGAGGTCTGCCATGGCGCGGGTGACGTCGAGGAAACTGCCGATCCGGCCGGTCGGCGGCGCGTCGACGACGACGGCGTCATAGACGGGGCGACCGGAGTCGGCGGTGCGGACCGCGCACTCCTTGATCTTGCCGGTGAGCAGCACGTCCCGCAGGCCGGGGGCCAACGTGGTCGCGAACTCGACCGCGCCGATCCGCTTCATCGCCTTCCCGGCGAAGCCCAGGTTGTAGAACATGTCGAGGTATTCGAGGAACGCGGCCTCGATGTCGATGGCCAGTGCGGTGACCACGCCGCCGCCGTCCGCCACCGCGACCCGCGTCTCGGCGTAGGGCAGCGGCGGGACGTCGAAGAGCTGCGCGATGGTCTGCCGCCCCTCCACCTCGACCAGCAGCACCTTGCGGCCCCCGGCGGCCAGCGCGAGTGCGAGCGCGGCGGCGACCGTGGACTTGCCGGTGCCGCCCTTGCCGGTGACGAAGTGCAGTCGCGCGGCCCCGGCCGCAGCGGGCCAGCCGGGTTCGGACGAGGGTGCGGGTGTCGACACGGGGGTGAGCTTATAAGGCCCGCGGATCGGTCCGGTGCCAGTGTCGTGGCGCGCGTCGGGGAGAAGGGTGGTGCGGGCGGATAGGCTTTGCCGCATGAGTGAATCCATCCAGTGGGAGTACGCGACCGTTCCGCTGCTCACGCACGCGACCAAGCAGATCCTCGACCAGTGGGGCAGCGACGGCTGGGAACTGGTGACGGTGCTGCCCGGCCCGACGGGCGAGCAGCACGTCGCCTACCTCAAGCGCGCGAAGTGACGACCACCAGCGCGCGGCTCGCCGAGCTCGGCATCACGCTGCCGTCCGTGGCGGCCCCGTTGGCCGCATACGTGCCGGCCGTGCGCAGCGGGTCGCACGTCTACACCTCCGGACAGCTGCCGTTCGTCGACGGCGCGCTGCCCGCGAGCGGCAAGGTGGGCGGCGCGGTGACCGCCGAACAGGCGAAGGACCTGGCGCGGATCGCCGCGCTGAACGCGCTGGCCGCGATCGACGCACTGGTCGGTATCGACTCGGTGCGCCGCATCGTCAAGGTCGTGGGGTTCGTCGCCTCCGCGGAGGGGTTCACCGGACAGCCCGCCGTGATCAACGGCGCGTCGGAGCTTTTGGGTGAGATCTTCGGCGACGCGGGCAAGCACGCTCGCTCGGCGGTCGGCGTGGCGGAGTTGCCCATCGGCTCGCCCGTCGAGGTCGAGTTGCAGGTCGAGGTCGACTGAGCGGAGGACACCGATGACCGAGCATTCCGGTCTCACCCACCCGGCCTACGGCCGGCTGCGCCAGGTGACGCCGTATGCCGCGGTGATGCTGTGTGAGAACCCTGGACTGTTCGAGCTCGAGGGTACGAACACCTGGATCCTGCGGGCACCAGAGAGTCAGCGGTGCGTCGTGGTCGATCCGGGGCCGGACGACCACGAGCACCTGCGGCGGGTCGCGCAGCAGTGGCCCGTGGAGCTCACACTGATCACCCACCGGCACGGCGACCACACCGGCGGAGTCGATCACTTTCTGGAACTGTCCGGGGCGCCGATCCGGGCGGTCGACCCGCGGTTCCGCCGTGCCGGCATGGACGGACGACCGGGCGACGGCCTGCCGGACGGCGCCGTGATCACCGCCGCGGGACTGCGGATCGAGGTGCTCGCGACGCCGGGGCACACCGCGGATTCGGTGTCGCTGCTGGTCGACGACCCGGCCGGCGGGTCGGGTGTGGTGCTGACCGGGGACACCATCCTGGGCCGGGGCACCACGGTCCTCGACCACACCGACGGCAGCCTCGGCGACTATCTGGCGTCGCTCGAGGTGCTCATCGAGGCAGGGGCGGGCCGCCGGTGCCTGCCGGGACACGGTCCCGAACTACCCGACGTCGCCGAGGTGGCGCAGCAGTACCGCGCGCACCGTCACGAACGGCTCGAACAGGTGCGTGGTGCGCTGCGCGAACTCGGCGACGATGCGACCCCCCGTGCGGTGGTCGAACACGTCTACCAGGATGTCGACGAGTCGCTGTGGCCGGCGGCGGAGATGTCGGTCCGCGTCCAGTTGGACTACCTGCGCAGCTGATCGAAGGGTTGCGCTCGGCGATACGATCAAGTGAGTACCCGAGCGCAAATCGCAAATGAGTAGCCGGAGGCTCTCATGAATCGATCAGTGGGAACCGGTGGGCGCCACGCTCACCACAGGACCGGGCTCAGCACCGCCATCACCGCGCTGCTCATCGCGCTCGCCGTCGTCGCCGGTATGGCGGTCGGCGGTCAGTTCTGGCGGACCGTTCAGGTCTGGAGCGTAACCGACCGGTCCGGCGGACCCGTCGCCGCCGCGCCGCCCGATCCCGCATTGGGTTCCGGATTCCCCGCCGCCCGAACCGAACTCGCCGGCAATGTGAACGGCCTGACCAATGCGGTCGCGCCGTCGGTCGTCGAAATCGTCTCCACCATGGGGGACTCGGGGATGATGGGCGCCGGCACGGGCATGGTGCTGACCGCGGACGGCAACGTGCTCACCAACAATCACGTGATCTCGGGGTCCACCTCGCTGACCGTGACCAGCCTCGCGACCGGCCGCAGCTACCAGGGCGTCGTGGTCGGTTACGACCGCAACCATGACGTCGCGGTCGTCCACATGCAGGGTGCCGCCGGGCTGGCTCCGGCGAATCTCGGGGACTCGGGGACGGTGGCGGTCGGCGATCCGGTGGTCGCGCTCGGCAATGCGGGCGGGCAGGGCCGGTTGATCTCGGCGCCCGGCCAGGTCACCGCGCTGGATCAGACCATCACGGCGAGCAGCGAGGCCGACGGTACGTCGGAGACGCTCACCGGGATGATCGAGATCAACGCCGACGTCCAGCCCGGCGACTCCGGCGGACCACTGATCGACAATGCGGGCCGGGTCGTGGGGATGAACACCGCCGCCGCCGAGGGCTTCTCGATCATCGCCACCGGGAACCGGGCCTACGCCATCCCGATCAACAACGCGGTCGCGACCGCCCGGAACATCGAGGCGGGGCTGGGGTCCGCGGACGTGCACATCGGTGAGACCGCCGCACTCGGCGTGCTGGTGTCCAGGACGGGGCGGCCGTCGCTGGGCCCGCTGCAACTGCCTGGGCCGGTCGGTCCGCAGATCTCAGGGGTGAAGGTCAGCGATGTGGTCGCGGGCGGGCCGGCGCAGCAGGCCGGGCTCGCCGCGGGCGACACGATCACCTCGGTCAACGGCACCAGGGTCGGCAATCTCGGTGAGTTGAGCGCCGTCGTGCAGGGATTCCACCCCGGCGACCACGTGCAGGTCGGCTGGACAGATCAGACAGGCGCCGCGCACACCGCCGACGTGGTGCTCGAGGCCGGACCGGCCGCCTGACCGGTGAGCGGTCCAGGCGGCGCGGTCTCGATCAGGGTGACTCGGCAGGTGTGACTCAGCGTGCGCGGCGGGCCAGCCGCTCGGAATCCGAGATCAGCACGCTCTTGCCCTCGAGGCGCAGCCAGCCGCGGTGCGCGAAGTCGGCGAGCGCCTTGTTCACGGTCTCGCGGGAGGCGCCCACAAGCTGGGCGATCTCTTCCTGGGTGAGGTCGTGCGTGACCCGCAGCGCGCCGGCCTCCTGGGTACCGAAACGCTGCGCGAGCTGCAGCAGCGCCTTGGCCACGCGGCCCGGGACGTCGGTGAAGATCAGGTCGGCCAGGCTGTTGTTGGTGCGGCGCAGACGCCGGGCCAGCACGCGCAGCAGCTGCTCGGCGATCTCCGGACGCTGCGCGATCCAGTTCTTGAGCGCCTCGCGGTCCATGCTCACCGCGTGCACCTCGGTGACCGTGGTGGCGCTGGAGGTACGCGGGCCCGGGTCGAAGATCGAGAGCTCACCGAACATGTCCGACGGGCCCATGATCGTGATCAGGTTCTCGCGGCCGTCGGGCGACCGGCGTCCGATCTTGATCTTGCCGGAGGCGATGATGTACAGACGATCGCCGGGCTCGCCTTCGTTGAAGATGACGTGCCCGCGCGGGAAGTCGACCGGCTGGAGCTGCTTGATCAACGCGGCAACCGCGGATGGCTCAACTCCCTGGAAGATTCCGGCTCTGGCCAGGACCTCGTCCACGTGGGCTCCTCAGTCAATGTCGGCTCGCCGAACTCTGCGGAACGGCGGGCGTGTTGCACTCGTGGCGCCGCGTCGGCGGCACCACCGAAGCAGTCTAGTGTGGCGCTTTTGTAAGCGTGTGATCGAGGCTACAGGTCAACGCGTGTCGCGGTGCCGTCTGTGGCCACGATGGCCGTGACATCGGTGTTCTGGACCGTCACGGCGGTGGGCTTCGCCGGGTGGGCGGCGAGTGTCCGGTCAGCCCGCCTTGCGCCCGTCGACCGTGTCCGATCCCGCCTCGTCGTCGGACTCCTGGGTGCGGCGGCGGCGTTGGAAGCGCGCCAGCGCCTGGGGCATCCCCTGAGTGGCCAGGGCGCCGACGTCGGAGGCGTTGGCCTGCTCCAGGAACTCCTGGACCTCGCTCTCGGGCAGGGACAGCCGACGCAGACGGGTCTCCACCCGCTCCATTGCCAATGCGAACAGCATCAGCAGCACCGGGATGAGCACCACCGCGAGACCTTGCATACCGGAAAGTAAACACGTCGATGGTCTCAGAAGTGAAACGAATCCCGGTCGGCCGATCCGCAGGTGAGATTCCCCACAGCGGGTCGGTGACGTAGGCGGGCTCGACGCACTGGCGGGTCGTCGTCGGCTGTCAGGGTGGATCCGTACCCTGGACGGGTGACTACGGACTCCCGGGGCTCTCGGGCCACTCGCGCCGCCCACCCGGCCGGCGCCGGCGCCGCGGCTCGCGAGGGTGAGTCGCATCTGGCGCTCGTACGCCGGGCCCGCCGGATGGACCGGCGGCTTGCCGAGGCCTTCCCGCACGTCTACTGCGAACTCGACTTCACCACCCCACTCGAGCTGTCCGTGGCCACGATCCTGTCCGCCCAGTGCACGGACGTGCGGGTCAACCAGGTCACCCCCGCGCTGTTTGCGCGCTACCGCACCGCCCGCGACTACGCCGAGGCCGATCGGACCGAACTCGAGGAGTACATCCGCAGCACGGGCTTCTATAGGAACAAGGCGAATTCGCTGATCCGGCTGGGCCAGGCGCTGCTCGAGCAGCACGACGGCGAGGTCCCGCACACGCTGGCGGAACTGGTGAAGCTGCCCGGCTTCGGCCGCAAGACCGCGAACGTCGTGCTGGGCAACGCGTTCGGTGTCCCCGGAATCACTGTGGACACGCATTTCGGCAGGCTGGTGCGCCGCTGGCGCTGGACCGAGGAGACCGATCCGGTCAAGGTCGAGCACGCGGTCGGCGCGCTGATCGAGCGCAAACACTGGACCGACCTGTCGCACCGGGTGATCTTCCACGGCCGTCGGGTCTGCCACGCCCGCAAGCCCGCGTGCGGGGTGTGCGTGCTGGCCAAGGACTGCCCGTCGTTCGGTGCGGGGCCGACCGACAAGGCCGAGGCCGCGAAGCTGGTGAAGGGACCCGAGACGGAGCACCTGCTCGAGTTGGCCGGCCTCCGGTGAGGCGGATGAGCAACTCGGCCCGCTGGGGGCTGGTGATGCTGGTCGTCGTCGTCGGGCTGATCGTGGCGATCTGGCCGCGCGGTGGCGACGTCGGCCCGGGAACCTCGAACACGACCCCGCAGACGTACGGGGAACCGCCCTCCGGACCCCCGGTGGACAAGCGCGGCTCGGATACCGACGCGGCGTTGGCCGGACCGCGGGCGCGGGCGGCACTGCAGCCGTGCCCGACCCCGCAGCCGGGCGTGACGGCGCAGGGACCGCTGGCCGGGGTGACCCTCGAATGTCTCGGCGACGGCAGTCCGGTCGACGTCGGGGCGGCGCTGGCCGGGCGGCCGGCGCTGATCAACATCTGGGCCTATTGGTGCGCACCGTGCGCGGAGGAACTCCCCGCGATGCAGGAGTTCGCGCGGCGGGCCGGTTCGGCGGTACAGGTGCTGACCGTGCACCGCGACCCCGGCGAGGCCAACGCGCTGGACCGGTTGGCCGACCTCGGCGTGCACCTGCCGGGCGTACAGGACGGCGCGGGGCGGGTCGCCGCCGCGGTGCACGCCCCCAGCGTGCTGCCGGTGTCGGTGCTGCTGCGCGCAGACGGGAGCGTCGCGGCCGTGTTGCCCGTACCGTTCACCGATGCCGACCAGATCGCCGCGGCGGTCCGAGACAAGCTGGGAGTGGCCGTATGAGTGTGCCCGAGCACGAACAGGACGGTGCCCCGGACTGGCTCGACGACCTGGCCACCAAGGTGCGCGGCTATCACGGGGAAGGACTGCCGCGCCGGCTGCGGCACCGGCGCGTGCCGCCAGGGGTGCACACCCGCCCGGCCTCGGTGCTGATGCTGATGAGCGGCTCACTCGAGTCGGGGACCGGAGCGCCCCCGGCAGACGCGGACGTGCTGCTGACCCAGCGCGCGACCACCCTCCGCCAGCACAGCGGTCAGGTCGCCTTCCCCGGCGGCGCGGCCGACGCGGGCGAGACCGATCCGGTCGTCACCGCGCTGCGCGAGGCGGAGGAGGAGACCGGCCTGGTCCCCGCCGGGGTGCAACCGCTGGCGGTGATGCCCTCGCTGTACATCCCGCCCTCGGGATTCATGGTCAGCCCCGTGCTGGCCTACTGGCGTGAGCCGAGCCCGGTGCGGGTCGTCGACGAGGGCGAGACCGCACGGGTGGTGCGGGTGCCGCTGCGGTCGCTGGTCGATCCGGCCAACCGCTTCCAGGTGCGCTACCGGATGTTCTTCAAGGGGCCGGCGTTCTCGGTGGAGGGGATGCTGGTGTGGGGCTTCACCGCCGGACTGCTCTCGGCGCTGATCGCCGAGGCCGGGTGGGAACAGCCCTGGGACACGCATGACATCCGCGAATTGAACGCGAGCCTGACCGAGGCCGACGCGGGGGTGCTCGATCGGTGAGCGGTTCCAACTGGATCGACCTCATCGTGGTGGTGCTGGCATTGTTCGCCGCGGCGTCGGGCTGGCGCCAAGGGGCGGTCGCGTCCGCGCTCGCCTTCATCGGCGTGATCCTCGGCGCGGTGGCGGGCATCGTGCTGGTGCCGCACGTGCTCACACACATCGACGACTCGCGCACCCGCGTGGTGGTCGGGGTGGCGGTCATCATCGGGCTGATCATTCTCGGCGAGGTCGCCGGGATGATGGTCGGCCGCGCCGCCCGCGACTGGATGCGCAATCCGGTCGCCCGGTCGGTCGACTCGGTGGTCGGCGCGGTGTTCCAGGCGGTGGCGGTGCTGGTGGCCGCGTGGCTGTTGGCGGTGCCGCTGGCTTCGTCCTCCCAGGTGGACGTGGCCGCCGCCGTTCGCGGGTCATCGGTGTTGAGCAAGGTCAACGCGGTCGCCCCGGCCTGGCTGCGGGGAGTGCCGAACAGGTTCGGGGCGCTGCTCGACACCTCCGGGCTTCCCGACGTGATGGGACCGTTCGGTCGCACCCCGATCGCGAGCGTCGCCCCGCCGGACCCGGCACTCGCGGACGGTCCCGCGGTCGCCCGGGTGCGCCCGAGCGTGCTCGAGATCCGCGGCATCGCCCCGAGCTGTCAGAAGGCGCTCGAGGGTTCGGGATTCGTCGTCGCACCCGGACGGGTGATGACCAACGCGCACGTGGTGGCCGGGACGGCGAAGGTCGCGGTCGAGACCGACTCGGGCGAGCTCCCCGCCAAGGTCGTGCTGTTCGATCCCGAGGTCGACATCGCGATCCTCGCGGTGCCGGGCCTCGACGCGCCGGTCCTGCAGTTCGCGGACAGCCCGGCCCAGCGCGGACAGGACGCGGTCGTGCTCGGCTACCCGGGCGGCGGCCCGTTCACCGCGAGCCCGGCGCGGGTGCGCGAGACCATCAACCTGGACGGGCCGGACATCTATCACGCGGCGACCGTCAAGCGTGAGGTCTACACCGTGCGCGGGCTTGTGCGGCAAGGCAATTCGGGTGGTCCGCTGATCGACGACCAGGGCCGGGTGCTGGGCGTGGTGTTCGGCGCGGCGGTCGACGACCCGGAGACCGGCTTCGTGCTGACCGCGCGCGAGGTGGCGTCCCAGTATGCCCGCGCGCAGAGCCTGTCCTCGACGGTGGACACCGGTAACTGCGTGGCCTGACCGGAGGGGCGCCGAGGGGCGGGCGTGCGGCCGCGGAAGGCTCAGCGCCGCAGGAACTCCAGCAGCGCCGCGTTGACCTGCTGCGGCGACTCCTCGTGCGCGTAGTGCCCGACCGGCAGCGCCAGCGTACGGCGCAGCGGCGCCCACCGTCCGCAGCGGCGGAAGGTCGACGCCAGCACGTACGGGTCCTGCTCGCCGTAGATCTGCAGCACCGGGACGTCCAGCGGCGGCTTCATCGCGGTCCGGAACCGTTTGCCGTCGGGGCGGAACTGGCTGCGGAACGCCCAACGGTGATACTCGAGCGCGCTGTGCGCGGCGCCGGGTACCTGGACGGCAGAGCGGGCGCGGGCCGCGACCTCGGCAAACTCGGCGGATTCCACCCATGCGGGTCCGGACCGTGTGCGCAGCATTTCCTCGGCTGCGGACCCGTCGTCCCGGACCAGGCGCCGCTCGGGACCCCACGGCAACTGGTCCCGCAGCAGCGGGCCGCCGAGAGCCCGGCGCTGGGCGCCGTCGCGCAGCACCGCGCGGCGCAACGACAGCGGGTGCGGAGCCGAGACGGTCGCGATGGAGGACACCTGCCGGGGATGCAACAGCGCGGTCGCCCAGCAGACGAGTCCGCCGTCGGCGTGCCCGATCAGTGCGGCGTCGGCGTGGCCCAGGGCGCGGATCAGCCCTGCGACGTCGCCGGCGAGGGTCCAACCGTCGTACCCGCGCGGCGGCTTGTCGGTGTCGCCGTACCCGCGCAGATCGATGGCGACGCAGCGGCGGCCGGACTCGGCCAGCGCCGGCAACTGGTGGCGCCACGTCCACCAGAAGTCGCCGTAGCCGTGCAGTAACACGGTCAGCGGAGCATGCGGGTCGGCGGGGCCCATCTCGGCCGCGTGTACCCGGATCCCGTTGGCGTGGACGTCGAGATGGCGCCACGGTCCGGGCAGGCGGACGGTCGACGGGTCCGGTGCGACCACAGCGGTCAGCGGGAGTGCCGTCCGCTCGGGGCGGCGGCAGCGGGGAGGTCGACGCGGGCGGCGCCGGACTCGGCGTCGGCGCCCGGTGAGGGCAGCACCGAGGCGAACTCCTTGACCGACTCGATCGTCTTCTTCGGCGCGCGGATCTTGCGGACCCGCAGGTAACCGAGGAAGCCGAGCGCACCCGCGAGCAGCACCTGGACGCCGAACACGATGAGGAACGCGGCCCAGCGCGGCAGCCAGACGTCGAGCAGTTCGGCGAAGAAGAAGAAGAGGAAGAAGGTGCTGAAGAGCAGGACCGTCAGGGCGAGGATGAAGAAGACGCTGCCCTGCAGGCCCTTCTTGATCTCACCGGTTACCTCGGCCTTGGCCAGCTCGACCTCGGCGCGAACCAGCGTGGAGACCTGGGAGGTGGCGTTCTTGACAAGCGCGCCGATCGTCGGCTGGCCGTCGGGGCCGACGTCGAGATCGGTCAGCGGGATCGACGAGACCGTGCTGGGGACGCCGTCGCCGTTGCCACGGCCCGTGTTGCGGTCGGTGAAGCTCACGTCAACCCTCCAGTTGCGATTCTCGGACGCTGCGCTGCAGTGTCTCATCGTGCCACGGACCGGCTCCGGTGCGGGCCGTCGGCCCGCACACCGGTCGGTGTCGGTTGTCGGTCACCCGCCGGTTCGCTTGTCGCCGTCCGCATCGTCGGTGGCGTAGGTGTCGTCGTCCAGATCGTCGAGTTCGGCTGCGGCGCGCCGATCGTGCGCCCGCCCCCGCCGGATCAGCAGCGCCGAGCCCACCAGCGAGGCCACCATCGACGTCAGCAGCACCGCGGCCTTGGCCGTGTCGACCTCGGAGCCGTCGCCCACGTTCTCGAGCGCCAGCTCGGCGACCAGCAGGCTCACGGTGAAGCCGATGCCGCCGAGCACCGAGAGCGCGAACATGTCGCGGTTGCCCAGCTTCCGTGGACGTTCGGCGAACCCCGTTCGGATCGCCAGCCAGCTGGTGCCGAAGATGCCGACGGTCTTGCCGATCAACAGTCCGGCGATGATCCCCAGGGCGATCCGGTCGTCGACGATCGCGTGCAGGGCGCTGCTGTCGAGCGGAACCCCGGCGGCGAAGAACGCGAACAGTGGCACGCAGACCCCGGCCGACCACGGTTGGACCCGGTGCTCGAGCCGGGCGGCGGGCGCCTCGTCCTCACCGGGATCGGGCCGTACCCGGGTGAGCAACCCCATCGCGACACCGGCCAGCGTGGCGTGCACCCCGGCCTGGTGCATCGCCCACCAGGCGACCAGCGCCAGCGGCACGTACAGCCACGGCGAAGTGATCCGGCGATGCTGCGCGTAGGCGTACAGCACCAGGCAGGCGAGCGCGCCCAGCAGCCACAGCACCGAGATGGTGGAGGTGAACACAGCGGCGATGACCAGGATGGCGATCAGGTCGTCGACCACCGCGAGGCTGAGCAGGAACACCCGCGCGCCGGCCGGTAGCCGCGACCCGGTCAGCGCCAGCACACCGAGCGCGAACGCGATGTCGGTGGCGATCGGAATGGCCCAGGCCTGGTCGATGCCCGGTGTGCCCCAGCCGATGGCGAGGGCGATCAGCGCGGGGGCGACGACGCCGCCGACCGCGGCGAGCACCGGCAGCCGCGCCCGTCGCCGATCCGCCAGCTCGCCGATCACCAGTTCCCGTTTGAGCTCGAGGCCCGCGACGAAGAAGAACACGGCCAGCAGGCCGTCCTGTGCCCACTCGCCGAGCGTGAGGTCCAGGTGCAGCGACTGCGGCCCGACCGTGAAGTCGCGCAGTGACAGGTAGCTCGCGCCCCACGGCGAGTTCGCGTAGATCAGTGCGATCGCGGCGGCGATCAGAAGGATTGCGCCACCGACGGTTTCGGTGCGCAGGAAGCGCGCGAACTCGGCCTTGCGGGGTGCGGACATGTGCCTCTTTCGACAGAAAGGAACGGTCGGAACATCATTTTCGCCGACCAGACTTCCCGGCACACCGGAGATCATCTTACCGGTCGCGAATCTGTCGCGCGGTAGGCGGGTGTGCCGGACGTGTGCCGCGGGGCATAGTCTGCATCCCCGTTGTGACCTTCGGTCGAGTTCTGTGATGAGGGAGTCCAGTGCAGTGAGCAGCGACGTTTCCGAATGGGACGAGGCGCGCGGTGGCGCGTCCGACCTCGCCGCGCCCGACACCGCCGACACCATCGGGAGGGCCGAGCGGCGCCGGATCGTGATCGCCTCGATGGTCGGCACCACGATCGAGTTCTACGACTTCTACATCTATGCCACGGCGGCGGTGTCGGTGTTCCCGCTGCTGTTCTTCCCGAAGGGCAACGGCACCACCGCGCTGCTCGCCTCGTTGGCCACCTTCGGTCTGGCGTTCGCGGCGCGTCCGCTCGGGTCGATCCTGTTCGGTCACTTCGGCGACCGCATCGGCCGCAAGGCCACGCTGGTCGGCTCGCTGCTGACGATGGGCATCGCCACCTTCGTGATCGGTCTGCTGCCGACGTATCACGCGGTGGGGGTGCTCGCGCCGGCGTTGCTGGCGTTGATGCGCTTCTGCCAGGGCGTCGGTCTCGGCGGTGAGTGGAGCGGCGCGGCGCTGCTTGCCACCGAGACGGCCGCGAAGGGCAAACGCGCCTGGGCGGCGATGTGGCCGCAACTGGGTGCGCCGATCGGATTCTTTTTCGCCAACGGCGTCTTCCTCATCCTCACGTTGACGATGGGCGACGAGAAGGACACGCACGGAGCCTTCCTCACCTGGGGCTGGCGCGTCCCGTTCCTGATCAGTTCGGTGATCGTGATCCTGGGGTTGTACGTGCGGCTCAAGCTCGAGGAGACGCCGGTGTTCGCCCGTGCGGTCGCGCGCGGCGAGAAGGTCAAGACCCCGCTGACCGTGGTGTTCAAGCACAACTGGCGCCCGCTGCTGATCGGCACCTTCGTGATGCTCGCGACCTACACGCTGTTCTACGTGATGACGACCTGGATCCTGGGCTTCGGGACCGGGAAGGTGACCTCGAAGGGTGCGGATCCGCTGTCGATGTCCTACCGCGACTTCCTTGTGCTGCAGCTGATCTCGGTGCTGTTCTTCGGCGCGGGCATTCCGGTCACCGGCTGGCTGGCGGACCGCTTCGGCCGCCGCAGGGTGCTGATCGTCGTGACGACCGCGATCGCGCTGTTCGGACTCGGCTTCGGCGTCTTCCTGAACCCGGATGTGATGACCGAGCCGTTGATGCTGGCGGTGCTGATCGTCGGCATGCTCCTGATGGGCCTGACCTTCGGCCCGATGAGTGCCGTGCTGCCGGAGCTCTTCCCCACGAACGTGCGCTACACCGGTTCCGGTGTCGCCTACAACGCGGCCAGCATCATCGGCGCCGCGGTCGCACCGTTCATCGCCACCTGGCTGGCCGGGTCGTACGGCGTCGGCTGGGTGGGCGTCTACCTCACGATCGCATCGGTGCTGACGCTGATCGCGCTGTTCGTCATGAAGGAGACCCGGGACGTGTCGCTCGACGGCTGAGCGACACGCCCCGTGCCGGTCACCGCTTGGCGCGCAGCGCCTCCACGACGGCGGGGTCGACGAGCGTCGAGGTGTCGCCGAGCTCGCGGCCTTCGGCGACGTCACGCAGCAGTCGGCGCATGATCTTGCCGCTGCGGGTCTTCGGCAGTTCCGGGACGACGGTGATCTCGCGCGGCTTGGCGATCGGGCTGATGTCCGTGGACACCTGCGCCTTGAGCTCGGAAATGAGTGTGTCTCCTGTGTTTTCGACACCTTCGAGCAGGATGACGAAGGCGACGATGCCCTGACCGGTGGTCTCGTCGCTGGCGCCGACGACCGCCGCCTCGGCCACCGCGGGGTGGCCGACGAGCGCGGACTCGACCTCCGAGGTGGAGATCCGGTGACCGGAGACGTTCATGACGTCGTCGACGCGGCCGAGCACCCACACGTCGCCGTCTTCGTCGTACTTGGCGCCGTCGCCGGCGAAGTACCAGCCCTGCTCGGCATACCGCGACCAGTAGGTCTCGCGGTAGCGGTCCATGTCGCCCCAGATGCCGCGCAGCATCCCCGGCCACGGCTGGTCGAGCACCAGGTAGCCCTGCTCGCCGTGGGGCACGTCGCGGGCGTTGTCGTCGACGACCTTGCAGGAGATCCCGGGCAACGGGGCCATCGCGGAGCCCGGCTTGGTGGCGGTGATGCCGGGTAGTGGGGAGAGCATGATGCCGCCGGTCTCGGTCTGCCACCAGGTGTCGACGATCGGGCACCGGCCGCCGCCGATGACGCCGCGGTACCAGCGCCATGCCTCGGGGTTGATCGGCTCGCCGACGGAGCCGAGCAGACGCAGCGACGACAGGTCGTGCGCGTCGGGGATGTCCCGGCCCCACTTCATGAACGTGCGCACCAGCGTCGGGGCGATGTAGTAGATCGAGACCTTGTACTTCTCGATGACCTCGAAGTGCCGGTGCTCGTCCGGGGTGTTCGGGGTGCCCTCGTAGACGATCTGGGTGGCGCGGTTGGCCAGCGGGCCGTACACGATGTAGGTGTGCCCGGTGACCCAGCCGATGTCGGCGGTGCACCAGTACACGTCCTGACCGGGCTTGTGGTCGAACACGTAATGGTGGGTGTAGGCGGCCTGGGTCAGGTAGCCGCCGCTGGTGTGCACGATGCCCTTCGGCTTGCCGGTCGTGCCCGAGGTGTACAGCAGGAACAGCGGGTGCTCGGCGTCGAACGACTCGCAGGCGTGTTCGGGGGACGCGGTGCCCACGGTCTCGTCCCACCACAGGTCGCGTCCGGTGGTCCACTCGACGTCCAGGCCGGTGCGCCGCACGACCAGCACGTGCTCGACCGACGGGGCCCGGTCCGCGCCGCTGCCGAGGGCCTCGTCGACCGCGAACTTCAGCGGCGCGGCCTGGCCGCGGCGCCACTGCCCGTCGGTGGTGATGACGAGCTTGGCCTCGGCGTCGTCGACACGCGAACGCAGCGCGGCCGCCGAGAACCCGGCGAAGACCACCGAATGAGTGATACCCAGGCGGGCGCACGCCAGCATCGAGACGATCGCCTCGGGGACCATCGGCATGTAGATGGCCACCCGGTCGCCGGCCTTCAACCCCAGCGCGGTCAGCGTGTTGGCGGCCCGGCACACCTCGTCCTTGAGCTGCGCGTACGTGATGTCACGCGAGTCGCCCGGTTCGCCGACCCAGTGGATCGCGACCTGATCGCCGTGACCGGCCTCGACATGCCGGTCGACGCAGTTGTAGGCCACGTTCAGCTTGCCGCCGACGAACCACTTGGCGACCGGCGCGCCGGACCAGTCGAGCACCTCATCGAAGTCCCGGTCCCAGTCCAGACGCCCGGCCTGCTCGGCCCAGAACGCGAGACGGTCGGCGTCGGCGGCGGCCTGCAACTCGGGCCCGGCATTCGCGGTCGCGGTGAACGCCGCGCTCGGCGGGTACGAAGCCTGAGCAGAGTTGGATGTGGTGCCGACGTCGGTCGTCATGTCAGGGGATCCTCTCGATACGTCTGCGGAGGCGGCGCGTCGCACGGGCGCGCGCACCGTCCGCACCTTTCACCACGGGCGCCGGGCCTGCTCGGCCGCGAGCCCCGCGGAACACGTTTGTGAGCGTAGTCACAGTGCGGGTGATGTGCATCGTGGCGGCCCGCCGGGCGGGACGAACGAGGACAGGCCCCGACGCCGAACCGGTGTGGGCGCTCGGCTGTACCCGCGGGTAGCGTCGACCGGCGTGAGCATGCAATCCGGTTCCGATCCGCTCGGCCCGCTGGTCGAGTTGCCCGGTGTGCGCGAGGCCGCCGAGCGCGCCCGCGACGCGCTCGGCGAGGTGCATCGGCATCGGACCAATCGCCGCGGTTGGCCGGGCACGGCGGCGGAGGCCGCGATGCGGGCCGCGCGGGCCTCGGCGGCGCTCGACGGCGCCGGCCTGGACCTGCCGCAGGACGTCGCCGAGGCGGATCCGGTGCTGCGCGGCGCGCTGCGGTTGGGGCAGACCCTCGACGGCGACGCGCTGACGGTCATCACGCCCGTGTGGCAGCGGGCGCCGTTGCAGGCGTTGGCCCGGCTGCACGCACTGGCCGCGGCCGACCTCGTCGAAGACTCGGAACAACTGGGTCGGCCGCGGGTCGATCCCGGGGTGAGCGAGCGGCTCGATGCCCTCGCCCAACTGCTCACCGGCGGCACGTCGGCGCCCGCGCCGGTGGTGGCCGCCATCGTGCACGGCGAGTTGCTCACCCTGCGGCCGTTCGGCACCGCGGACGGCCTGGTCGCGCGCGCGGCATCCCGGTTGGTCGCGGTCGGCACCGGACTCGATCCGCACAATCTCGGGGTGCCGGAGGTCGGCTGGCTCAAGCGGCAGCAGGCCTATCGCAGCGGGGCCGCGGGGTTCGCCTCCGGGACACCCGCCGGTGTCGGCGGCTGGGTCGTCTTCTGCTGCGGCGCGCTCGAGGACGGTGCCCGCGAGGCGCTGTCGATCGCCGAGGCGCAGGCGGGGTGACGCACCGGCCGCTGTCCCGGTCCTGATCCCGACGCGGGGACGCCCGGCGTTTCCTGTGGACGGGCTTTTCGGTCGCTGTTAGCTTCGGTGGGCAGCCGCGCGCGGCGCGTGCGGTCGCACTTCAGTGAAGGTCGGGGCCGGACGAAAGGATCGAGTGGATGACTTCTCCTGCACGAACCGGATTACGGGCGATGGCCGCCGGAGGGGCGAAGGCGATGGTCGCCGGGGCCGCGGTGGCGGGGCTCGCGGCACTGGCTGTGCCCGGGGTTGCCTCGGCCGCCGACGCACCCGCGCCCCCGGCTCCGTCCGCGCCCACCATGATGGCCCAGGCGGTCGGGGACACGGTGTTCGTCGGTGAGATGATCCCGGCCGACAATCCGGCCGGCAACGGATGCCTCGTCGGGCTCTATCCGGCGGGCCTGGACCTGGCGAAGGCCACCGCCGACGAGATGGCGTCGGCGAAGGCGTGGCCGGAGTCCTGGGAGGCTCAGCTCAAGCAGACCTCGCAGCTGCGCACCTACGTGATCACGGGTGTCGCGCCGGGCGACTACACACTGGCGAGTTGGTGTGACTACGGCAAGACGGCGACGCAGAAGGTGACGATCACGAAGTCGCCGGCGGTCGGGCAGATCGCGGTGCCGCTCGCTCAGCAGTTCGGCAGCAGCTAGCCCAGGCCGGGCGGATCGGGGTGACGGCGGGCCGCGGGAGCGTCGCGCTCCCGCGGCCCGCCGCGTCGGTCATGTGGATGCTGCTGGGAAGAAATTCGGAGAATGCTTGTCGCGCAATACTTTTTAAGTCGTGCGCCATTGTGATCAATGGCGGTTCGGCGTAATACGCCCATTCGCCGCAGGTCTCGGCCGGAAATGATGTCGTTGAGGGATCGTTACGACGAAACAGATTGACACGGAACGGCTCTCGTCGTTGTTGACGAGAGCCGAACATGCGAAGCGGGCGGCTTCCGAGAACTCGGTCGCCGCCCGCTAACACGAACCTCCCGGTTACCAAGCGTGCAATGTGGGTTGTGTGGGTCGGCCTCGGCGCTGATCCCGGGTCTGGCGGGTGGCCTCCACCCAAAGAGGTCGGGTCCGTCAGGCGATCGGAATTTCGCAGGCCCACAACACTTGATGTGCCTCCTGCGGCGTGCTCCGCGTGGGTACCTGGTGTTCGTGCTGGGAAATCGCGACCGGGGGGTCGAGCCTTCTCTTCTGATTCGGCCTTTGCCTGCCGTGTTTCCGTACCTCATTTGTACCTTGCGGGGTGCGGTACAGCAAGTGTTCTGAGCAGGAATTCTGCACCGGATCTCGCGACTGTCGGTGTGCCACAAGATCGATGCGCGCGGCAGTGCGATCGGGGTGTGATCACGCGAGTGCGGCGATCGTGTGCGGGGGTCGGCGCCGGGGTGTCGATGCCGGGAGTTCAGCGGCGACGACGCATCAGCCCGTAGGCGAGGGCGCCGGCGGCCACGGCCGACAGTCCGGCTGCGGCGCTCGCCGCGACGGTGGTGCGGGTCGTCGACGGCATGCGGGCGCGCAGGGAGACCGGGTCGGAGAAGGTGAGCACGGGCCAGCCCTGCGCGGCGGCCTCGCGTCGGAGCGGGCGGTCGGGGTTGACCGCGGTGGGGTGCCCGACCGCTTGCAGCATGGGCAGATCGGTGGCCGAATCGGAGTAGGCGTGACAGCGGGTCAGGTCGTAGCCGTGCGCGGCTGCGAGTTCGTTTACGGCGGTGACTTTTCCGTCGCCGTAGCAATAGAACTCGATGTCGCCGGTGTACCGCCCGTCGCGGACCGCCATGCGGGTGCCGACGCTGTGGGTTGCGCCGAGCGCCTGCGCGATGGGGGTGACGATCTCCTCGCCGGACGCGGACACGACCACCACATCGTGCCCGCATGCGATGTGGTCGGCGATCAGGTCGGCTGCCTCGGCGAAGACGAGAGGGTCGACGATGTCGTGCAGGGTCTCTTGCACGATCGTCTTGATCTGGGCCACCTCCCAGCCCTCGCACATCGCGGCAATGTGCTTGCGCATGCGCTCCATCTGATCGTGATCGGCGCCGGAGAGCAGATAGAGGAACTGGGCGTAGCTGCCCTTGAGAACGGCGCGGCGATTGATCAGTCCGCCGTCGAAGAGGGGCCGGCTGAAGGCGAGCGTGCTCGACTTCGCGATCACGGTCTTGTCGAGATCGAAGAACGCGGCGATCCGTTTCGGCGCGTCTGCCGCCGGTGATGTGTCGATCACGAGTCCAGGATAGGCGTCGGGCGTCGGCGCCGACCCGATTCTCGGGAGCGCCGCGTTCTCGCTGGTGAGAGGGGTGTTCCTGGCAGTTGGGCGGTTGACCGATCGGGGCGCTTTGCCGGATTCGCGGCGGGCCGGGCGTGTTGACCGTTGAATTTGCAAACACAACCCGTTCCGGGTGTACTATGAAATCACTCGGGCTTGATCCGAGTGTGTTCAGCCCGACCCCCCGGGGCTGAACACTGACGACCCCCGCCCCCTCCCCCCCTGGCGGGGGTCGTCCTTTATCTCCGGCTCTTCGCCTTCGCGCCCCTGGCCTCATCGCTCGGACAGGCTGCTTCCGGTCGACCTCTCGGCGCGGTCACACGGCTGCCCCCGTTTCGGACTCGCCTCGAACTTTCTGGTACGACCGTACCGAAGGTTTTCCACAACGCCTTCTTTCTCCACAGCCGTCGCGGGGGTGCTGGTGGCGGCCGACGACATCGGCGACGGTGGATTCATGTCAGAGAACCAGGCCGATGTGTCCATCCAGATGTGGGTGGCCGGCGCCCGGCTGCGCGACGAGGTGCTCAGTATCGCCGCGGCGGCCGACCGGCCGCTGGTGGACTGCGCCGCGGAGGCGCCGGTCGGGGGAGCCCGCCGGGGCTGGGAACGGGCGCCGATCGTGGTGGTGGACCGGGACGGCGCGCGCGCCGGGGTCGAGGCCGCCATGCCGCGGCGTCGATGGGTCGTGTTGGTGACCGCGGGCCCCGCGGATCCGGACGACTGGCGGATCGCGGTGGAGATCGGCGCCGAGCACGTCGTTCCCCTGCCCGACGAGGCGGCCCGGCTGGTGGAACTGCTGGGGGCACGCGGAGATTCGCCCGGAGCCGGCCGCGGCGCGGCGATCGGCGTGCTGGGTGGGCGTGGTGGCGCGGGGGCGTCGACCTTCGCCGCCGCACTGGCCCTGACGGCGGCGCGCGGATCAGGTGACGTGCTGCTGGTCGACCTGGACCCCTGGGGCGGCGGCATCGACGTGTTGCTCGGGATCGAGGCCGCGCCGGGCCTGCGCTGGTCGGAGACGACCCTCGAGGGTGGTCGGGTCTCGAGCTCCGCGCTCCGCGCTGCGCTCCCGTCGACAGCGGGGGTGACGGTGCTCTCCGGCTCGCGCAACGCCGCCGAGCCGCCCGTCGAAGCCGTTCGGTCGGTGATCGAATCATTCTGCAGCTCAGGTGGTCTCGTGATCTGCGATGTCGGACGGCAGCGATCGGACACTGCTGTCGCCGCGCTCGAGGCCGCGGACCTCCTCGCGCTCGTTGTGCCCGCCGAGGTGCGGGCCTGCGGCGCCGCCGCGCGGATGGACGACTGGGCGCGCCGGCACTGCGCGCACCGCGGCGTCGTCGTCCGGGGCCCGGCGCCGGGCGGACTGGTCGCCGCGGATGTCGCGGAGTCGATGGGGCTTCCACTGCTGTCGGCGATGCGCCCGGAACCGGGCCTGGCCGAGCGGCTGGAGCGGTCGGGGCTGGCGCTGGGCCGGCGGTCGCCCCTGGCCGACGCCGCACAGGCGGTGCTCGCCCGGGTCGCTGCCCGACCGGCACGAGGGCGGGTGGCGGCGTGAGCGGGGTCGATGCGTCGCTGCTCGACCGGGTGCGGGCACGGCTGGCCGAACTGCCGGACGCGCCGAGCCCGATGACGGTGGCGTCGGCGGTGCGCGCAGAATCGGCCGGCGTGGTGGGCGACACCGACCTGCTCCGCATCGTGCGCGAGTTGCAGACGGAACTGACCGGCGTGGGCCCACTCGAACCGCTGCTCGCGGACCCGACCGTCACCGACATCCTGGTCTGCGGTCCGGACGCCGTGTGGGTGGACCGTGGTGTCGGACTGGAGTGTTCGGAGATCCGCTTCGCCGACGATGCGGCGGTCCGGCGGTTGGCGCAGCGGTTGGCGCTGCTCGCCGGCCGACGTCTCGACGACGCCCAGCCCTGGGTGGACGGCAGACTGCCGGGATCCGGAGGCGACGACTTCGGGGTCCGACTGCACGCCATGCTGGCGCCGGTGTCCGCGCCCGGCAGTTGCATCTCGCTGCGGGTGCTGCGCCCGGCGACGCAGCGGCTCGACTCGCTCGCCGCCTCGGGTGCGATACACCCGCGCGCCCTCGAACTGCTGGAGGCGATCGTCGACACGCGGCTGGCCTTCTTGATCGTCGGAGGTACGGGTGCCGGGAAGACAACACTGCTGGCCGGAATGCTGGCGCGGGTGGCCGAGCGGGAGCGGATCATCTGTGTGGAGGAGGCCGCCGAGCTCGCGCCCGCACACCCGCACGTCGTCCGTCTCATCGCCCGGCCGCAGAACGTGGAAGGCATCGGCGAGATCACCGTTCGGCAACTGGTGCGCCAGGCGCTGCGGATGCGGCCCGACCGGATCGTGGTGGGTGAGGTGCGCGGGGCGGAGGTGGTCGACCTGCTCACCGCGCTCAACACCGGGCATGACGGTGGCGCGGGGACGGTGCACGCGAACTCTCCGCAGGAACTGCCGGCCCGGCTGGAGGCGCTCGCGGCGCTCGGCGGCATGGGCCGCGACGCGCTGCACAGCCAGCTGGCCGCGGCGGTCTTATCTGTAGGTCGCTTGGGGTGTTCCGGACTGTTTCCGGCGAGCAACCTTTCGTTGATCTAGGTTGTGGGTAACGAGTTATCTGGGGGTGTGTTTCCGTCCGTCCATGATGCACCGTGATTCACGGCGCTATTTGGCACGAAATTTCTAACGCTATTTGGCACGGTGCGCGAGTAAGCCGCCCTATGAGGCGTCCGCATATACCCCTGTCATGATGTGCCGAGGAGCGGAGGCCCCGCCCCGACGTCACATCAGAGTTCGGGTGCGTGAGTGACGTGGGTTCTGTCGAGCTTGCGGGCGGGCTGTTTCCAGTCGGTGGTTCAGAGTTTGTTGGCGAGTACGTCGAGCTCGCTGATCTCAGGCGGTGAGGCGAACAATTCGTCGGCCCGCTCGCCGAGGGCCTTGCCGACGGGTCCGCTCAGATGCGTATCACGCGCCGCCGCGTCGGGGAATGCGTCGATGATGCCGAACGTCGAGGGTCCGAACCGGACGGCGAACCATGGTTTGGTGCCGGGTTCCTGCTCGACGAGAGGCAGTGCCGACAGAAGGAATTCCTCGACCGCGTCTTCCTGGCCGGGCTTGGCCTCGAGTCGTACTAGTAGCGCTTTGGTAGCCATGGGCAGTCTCCTCGTCGATGCAGTGGACAGCCACCAGCATCACACCCTCGCGAGGCGATGGGAAGGCCCTGTCCGAGGCTGCGAATCGACACTGATTTCCTCCAGCCCTTCCAATCATGACGTCGAAGGAGCACAGTCGGAAGTGGACGGAGTTCCACGCCTCGACTGGCACCGTCTACTAGAGCGCACAGCGAAACACGTTGGCGCATCGGTGGTTTAGCATCGTTTACTCGCCGTGTCTCGTTCGTCGAGACGCCGCCCGCCTGAACGACTGGTTCGGCTGATGCCTCGCTTTTCACCGTTGCTGTGTGACCGGACGTCATCCGAAATGTTGCTTAGATAGGGAGAATTTGAGATGAAAGCTCTTGTGTATGACGGACCTCGTGAGGTTCATGTGAAGGACGTGCCAGACGCCAAGATCGAGGCGCCGACCGATGTGCTTGTGAAGATCACCACGACCAATATCTGCGGGTCGGATCTACACATGTACGAGGGCCGCACCGATCTCGAGCAGGGCATGGTGCTCGGTCACGAGAATATGGGCATCGTCGCCGAGGTCGGCAATGCGGTAGTCAAGGTATCGCCGGGGGATCGGGTGTGTCTTCCCTTCAACATCGGCTGCGGTTTCTGTCGCAACTGCGAAGAGGGTTTGACCGCCTACTGCCTGACGGTGCATCCGGACCCGAAGATGGCCGGCGCCGCCTACGGGTTCGCCGGGATGGGACCGTTCTCGGGTGGACAGGCCGAGTATCTGCGGGTGCCGTTCGGCGATTTCAACTGTCTACGGTTGCCCGAAGACGCACAGGAGAAGGAAGCCGACTACGTGATGCTGTCGGACATCTTCCCGACCGGATGGCACTGCACCCGGCTGGCCGACATGCAGCCCGGCGATTCGATGGTGGTCTACGGCGCTGGCCCGGTGGGTTTGATGGCCGCGTACTCGGCGATGATCCAGGGTGCGAGCAAGGTGATGATCGTCGACCGGCATCCCGACCGGCTGCGCCTGGCCGAAGAGATCGGCGTCATCCCGATCGACGACTCGAAGGGCGATCCGGTCGAGCAGGTGTTGGAGCAGACCAACGGTAAGGGCGCAGACAAGGGCTGCGAATGCGTCGGCTATCAAGCCCACGATCCGCAGGGAAATGAGGATTCGGCGATGACGATGAACCGGCTGGTCGACTCGGTGCGGTTCACCGGGCACATCGGTGTCGTGGGCATATTTTTGCCGCAGGACGACAACGCGTCGGACAAACTCCAACAGAACGGTCAGATCGCGTTCGACATGGGCAAGTTCTGGTTCAAGGGCCAGAAGATCGGCACCGGGCAGGCCAACGTCAAGCACTACAACCGGCAACTGCGCGACCTCATCCACGAAGGCCGGGCAAAGCCGTCCTGGATCGTCTCCCACGAACTCCCGCTCGCCGAAGCCGAATCCGGATATCAGCACTTCGACGCGCGCGACGACGGCTGGACCAAAGTCCTCCTGCATCCGTGATGCGGCCAGGGAATGAGAGGAGCACAACGATGGCAATGACATTGCAGGGCAAGCGGATCGCGATACTCGCTGCCGACGGGGTCGAAAGAGTCGAACTCGAACAACCCCGCGCCGCGGTGCAACAAGCCGGTGGGCACACGGAGCTGCTGTCGACGAAGACCGGCGAAATCCAGGCACGCAACAACGACCTCGACGCGGCCGGCACGTTCACCGTAGACCGGGCCGTATCCGATGCTGCGGTCGACGACTACGACGCCTTGCTGCTGCCGGGCGGCACGGTGAACCCGGACAAGCTGCGAATCGACGAGGCTGCGGTGTCGTTCGTGCGCGACTTCGTCGGCTCGGGTAAGCCGGTCGGGGTAATCTGCCACGGCCCCTGGACCCTCATCGAGGCCGGTGTGGCCAAAGGTAGAACGCTCACCTCATACCCGAGTCTGCGGACCGACCTGCGCAACGCCGGGGTCGACGTCGTAGACGAAGAGGTCGCGATCGACGGGAATCTGATCTCGAGCCGCTCGCCCGACGACCTGCCCGCGTTCTGTCAGGCCATCGTCGAGCAGTTCGCGAAGCTCGGGGCAGGTGCGTCATGACGATCAACCAGACCTCGGTGTCCCTCGACGATGCGCAGCGGATCATCGCCGCCGGACAGGCCAAAGCATCCGAAATCGAGTCGCCGTCGAACATTGCGGTGGTCGATGCCGGCGGCAACCTCGTCGCCCACGTGCGGATGGACGGTGCCTGGATCGGCAGCATCGACATCTCGATCAACAAGGCGTTCACCGCGCGGGCGCTGGACATCTCGACCGAGGACCTCGCGGCCAACGCGGGTCCGGGCGAGCAGTTCTACGGGATACACGCCTCCAACGGCGGGCGCATCATGATCTTCGCCGGCGGTGTCCCGCTGCGGCACAACGGCCAGGTCGTCGGGGCGGTCGGCGTCAGCGGCGGCACCGGGGAGCAGGACAAGACTGTCGTCGAGGCAGCCGCAACGGCGATGTGAGCAGTGACCTATTTCGACAAGGCGCCGCCGCGGATAAACGCTGAGAGCAGTGCAAACACTCGCCAGGCAACATTGTGAGGGTGACAGTCCGAGCTATTTGCGGCGCTGGTGTGGCCCGCCGTGTTCGCCTCCGACGCCGCCCACCGGCTGGATCGGCGTCGCCCCTGGGCCAGGTTGACCGAGACGTCGTCGCGGTCTGGGGCTGCGGCGGCGTCGAGTAGGTCAGCAGCTGCGGTTGCAGAGCGACCGACCGACGGCCATCCGGGAGGCGGTCCACGGATGCCGCAAGAGCGGTTCCGTGTTCCCTCGGGGTATTTAGGGGCGACAAGTTTTTGCTCGGCGTGTTGATTGAACAGGTGGCCTCACCTGTCTCACATTCGCTGTGCGGGCGCGCGTTCCACCACCCCCACGCACAGCCGCCTGGAGCCGCTGTGTTGAAGCCCTACATCCTCGAATCGAGGCGGCCGTAAAGTCTGGCGATAGTTGAATCGCGCTCGCGCAGTGTGGCGTTGAGTGAACGTATCTCGGCTTCTTTGTGGGTGAGTTGGGCGCGTAGCGCGGCGACGATCGCGTTGTCACCGCCGGAAGCCGACGCCGGTATCGCGGTGGCGGTTCGGGTGTGGGCGCGGATCCTGGCAAGCAGGTCGTGATGTTTGTAGATCGTCTTACGTGACACCTTGGCGCGTTGCGCGATGACGTTGATGTTGATCACCGCGTCCGACTTCTCGAGATCTCGGAGGGCGCGTTCGATGCGTCGGCGGGAGTCGGCGGAGCGGCGACGAGCGTCCTCGCTGAGGGCGCGGATCGCCTGTGGTGACGGCGGGTTCATCGGGGTGACTCCGGGTCGGCCTTGCGCAGCGCTGATTCGTGGCTGCCGCGAGTCCTGATCTGCAACAAGGGTAATCGGTTACTGGTGCCCGCACCGGCCACACTGGTGTCGTCGGTGGGTTCGGAGCTTAGGCGGTCGATGATCGCGTCGAGGGACGCCAGTTCGCGGTGGCGTTCGTGGATCCACACATTGTCGTCTGTGAGCTCGCGTCCGGTTCTGTCGCGGTATTGGCGGCGGCGGACTTCGATCAGCGCGCGGGTTTTGCTGCGTTGATCGAGCAGTTCGTCGAGGTGAGTGGTGTCAGTGGCGAAGTGCCCACACGACAGGCATGCGTTGCCCTTGTCGCAGGTCTTCAACGGTGGAAGCAGACACACCCCGTTGGGTAGCACGCGGTCGGTGCGTGCCGACAGTTGCGTCATGTCGTAGATGTCGGACGGGCTGATACCGATCTCGGTGCCGTGGGCGCCGATCTTCTTGTGCTTGAGGAACTCCGACTCCGCGGTCGCGGCCAGTGTTGCCGCGTACCGCAACGTCATTTCCGGGCTGCGATGGCCGAGGTAGCGCTGCACCACATGGATCGGCACACCGTCGTTGAGTAGTTCGGTGGCGCGGGTGTGTCGCAGCCGGTGGGTCTGGGAGAACCTCAACGGACGACCGGCGGTATCGGTGAGTCCATGGATCGCGTCGAGTCTGCTCAGCGAGGTGCGGTAGCTGGCATAGGAGCGTGGGCGCTGTCCTTGGTGCTGGTGGCGGATTCCGAGGAACAGATACTTCGGTGTCAGGTCCGGGTAACGGTCGCGGCTCCAGTGCTGCTGCTCGGTGATGACGTTGACGATGGCCTGCTCGACGAGGATGGTCGGGACCACGCCGTCGACCTTGGTCTGCTGATAGCGCAGCTTCGCCACGAACGCATCCGGGTCATCGTCATCACCATCGGACACGGTGGGGCGATCCGCACCCGGAATGGGTTGCAGCGGATCGAAATCGAGCATCAGGATCTCCGATGCCCGCCGTCCGGTCAGGGCTTGCAACAACCACACCCGGGCTGCCTGTGGGTCGCCGAGCCCGGCGACGACGGTGATGGTGTCGTCGGGGTGGGTGATGGTGACCTGCTCGCCCGTCTCGGCGGCGAGTACGTCGAGGTAGCACAACATCTGTTGCAGGTCGCCGGTGCTGTACCAGGTCAACTCGCGGGTGCGGTTGCCGCGGCGGGTGCGGTAGGCCGGACCCCACAGCCGGGTGTGGGTGTCGGTGATCTGCGACCAGCGGGGGTTGCCGGTGGCGGCCGCGGCTTCGGGAGCGTGGTCGACCATGAACGTGTAGAACACCTGTGTCTGCGATTGCGTTGCATCGACGGCGCTGGCGGACAACGGCTTGCCCGGGGTGGCGGAGGCGTTCGGTGATCGGAGGTAGGCAGAGAAGTCGGTGAAGATCGTCCGCAGCTCGGCGGGATCGTCGGCGAGGAGTGGATCGGTGTAGCCGTGAGTGTCGACGAACCTGCCGAGATGTCGTGCGGTGTCGCGGGCCCGTTCCACGACCGAGGACCAGCGCAACAGTTCGGTGCTCAGTGCGGTGCGCAGCCAGAACCGCACCCCTTCGCGCAGCCACTCGGGCCCGATCGCGGCGAGGTTCACCGACAGATCGTGGCGTGGTTCGTGTTCGCGCTGCGGAATTCGGGGATCGGCCTGCAGGTCCCAGACGTCGTGGGACCACCACGGTGCGTCGGTGCAGCGCACCGACAGGTACAGGTGCAGTTGCCCGATCATCCGGGTGATGTTGTGGCGCACCCGTTTCGCCGGGAGACGACCGTTGCGCTGCTCGAACCCGACCAGCGCATGCGAGACGATCGAGGCCACCTCCAGATCGGTGATACTCGCCGGCGGCCGGTGATGTCGGTGCCGGTAGTCCGCGCCCGCAGCGGTCAACGCAAGACCGCACCATTTCAGCAGGGACGGCTCGATCTTGCGTTGCCCCTCGTCGGCGCACACCCACACCCACCACGCGATCTCGTCGGCGAACCGCTCCGGAACATCGGCCGGGGTGAAGTCGTGGCTGGCCGATCCGCGGTGGGAGGGGAGGTAGAAACTGTTCCGGAGGAACACCGAATCGGCTGGGGCGGTGTCGATCCGATAGACCGGGGTGCGCCACTGTGCGGGTACCCGCGACCACTGCAGCTCCCACGTCGTCCCGGCCACCGCCACCGGCACCACACTGCGCCGGGTGTTGTCAGGGCTGCCCATCGTGGAGTCCTTTCCATCCGGCGACGAAGTTGCGCCACTGCGCGAGTGTGCGCATCTCGGCGTCCTCGGTCACCCATCCGTAGATCGAGAGAGTGGTCTGGACATCGGCGTGACCGAGTCGCCGCATCACCACATGCTCACGCACACCGGCCAGCAGCAGGGCGGTCGCGTGGGTGTGTCGCAGCCAGTGCGGAGTCCACCCGGCGGGCACCAGTCCTGGCTGTTGCCGTTTGATCGAGCGGACCTTCTCGTAGACCGTTTCCGGGCGGATCGGGCCGTAGCGGGTGCCGCGGGCGAGGTTGACGAACACGAAATGAGTAGCTAGATCGTTCACCGCGACATCGGCGCCCTGGGCGACCAGCTGCCACACGTACTCGCTGTAGAGGGCGGCCAGATCGTCACCGATGTAGATACGACGGGCCCCGGACTTCGCGCGGGCACCGTGCGGGTGATCGTCACGCCCGGCGATCTCGACGAACGGTGTAGCTCCACCACCGATATGGACATCGCTGTGGCGCAACGACAACGCTTCACCCATCCGCATCCCGGTCTCGGCCAGCACCGCGAAGAACAGCCGATCCCGCAACCCCGCAGCACTACCCGACCACCCGTCGTCTCCCTGAACACTGCAGCTGTCGAGGATCGTGTTCACCTGTGTCGGCAACAGAATCGGGGTGTGCGCCGCCGTGGCGGCACGTGAGCGGTAGATCGGTCGATCCGACTGCCGGGTGGGCCCCACCCCGTCGAGGAACCCGCGATACCGGCTGCCGTACCGGCGACCGTGTGAGGTGAACAACCGCTGATACGGGACGTTGAGAAGGTGCGCATCGGCGTGATACCGGTACATCGACAACACCGCCGCCGCCCGCGGCTGGATCGACGACTCCGCCATCCTCCGCTCCGGTTGCCCGATCCGGTTCGTCCCCGGCAGGTCACCGGTCCGCAGATAGATCAGGAACATCCCGAACAGACTTGTGGGGAAGTCATCCCAGTGATCACCGGTGGCTTCGAGCACCGTCCACCACTGGGCCAACCCCTGTGCGTAGGAGCGCACCGTGTGCGGGGATGCGTCGTTCGCGCACAGGAACCGTAGGTACTCCCGAGCAGCAGGAATCGGCAACTCGTCCGCGCCGACCACAAGGAAGGTGTCCGGGCGGTCATCGAAACTGACCCGCTGCGCTCGCGCCACCCCGCACCCCCTTCGTTGCAGCCTCGGTCAGGCCTGCCGCTCACGGCTGCGGTAGCTGGCGAAATCGGTGACCACACCATCGCCCACCGGTGGCCGCCGCGTCGGCGTGTCCTTCGCTGCTCGTGGCGTCGACGCTCGTGCTGTCGACGCGACCCGCTGCCCCTTGGTGATCTCCACGATCAAATCGCCCGGCCAGATCATGTTGTGTACCAACGCGATCTCTTTCGCCGAGCTGGTCCCGTAGATGAACTCGATCCACTTGCTCATCAGTCGGGGGCGCTCCGGTGCCCGATCGTCCCAGCCCGGTTCCGTGCGTCCCCAGGTGAACCCGGTATCGGTGTTGACGCGGGTGTAGAGCTGCTTGCGTAGCATCTCGTACCGGTCGGTACTCATTGCGCCGGACCCGTAGAAGTGCGGTAGAAGTGCGCCCAGCGAGATACCCCACCGGTCCTTGACGGGCAGCAGATTCACCAGCGACGGCTCGCCCCGCACCATCTGTGAGGCCGCAGCGAACGGCGCCAAGAACTCCGAGGCGAATCGTGACGCCTGCCGCTCATGCTCCTCCGACACCTGCCGAATGCCCACATGCAGCATCAGATGGCCCAGTTCATGCGCGACCGTCCAACGGGTACGTTCCCATGAATCCAACTCCCGCAACGCAATCAGTGGGCGTTCCTTGAACTCACCGATCCACGCCGAGCACCCCAGGTGCTTCTCCAACCGGCCGTGGTGATTGTCTTCCAATCCCTGCCCACCGAACCGCTCCCCACGCATCATCACCGGCACACCGTGGCGCTCGAGTAGATGCGTCAGGTCCGTGATCGGTGCATCGGGGCCAATGCCGAACTGCTCGCGGGCCGCGGCCGCGGCCGCGGCCGGATCGAGGTCCGTGCGTGGTGTCAGCCGCAGCGGCGGAAGTTTGTGTTGGGCATCCAACTGCAGCAGAAAATCACCTGACAACGCCATCATCTGCGCCATCCGATTCTTCTCCGACTCCAACGTCGACTTCGGCGCACGGAACGACAGGTCCTCCGGTTCCACCCGTGATACCGGTGCGGTGGTGAAAAACGTTGCCGGAAAAGCGAATATCTCCGACAGACGGCGCAGTTCCTCCATGGTGATCGTGGCCACCTCGGAACGTTCCATCCGAGTCAGCCGCGCACCCTTCCAGCCCATGTCTTCCAGAACCGACTTGGCCGTCAGACGACGAACCAGTCGAGCCTGGCGCACCCTGAGACCGAATACTTCGCACGTAGTCATAGCGTCCCCGATTCAACACCAGCGGCCCCGACCATAGCCAGCCGGTCCGACAGACCGGCTACGCGCTCGGCGAACCGGTACCCTCCTCGCCCTGATCGCCGAAATACCCACCGAAGTCGTCGTCGTGCTCGTCGGCCACAACCTGGGGTCGTGCCTTGCGCGGCAACGGAGTTGACGCCAAGATCACTACTTTCGACGGCGAATCGATGTCCACCACCGCAGCGAGGAACACGTCGGGAACCTGCAGCCCATCTTCGGACAGAGTCCACAGCACGAACCAGTCGAAGTTGTTCGCGGTGCGCGGTAACGTCGCCATCTCCTGAGTCAGCACAGTCTGGCTGGCCTCCGCGGCGTCCGCCGCTGATTCGCCGCGCAACTGCGTGACCACGTCGGCCCCGTCCGGTCGATCCTTCGGATAGCGAATCACCAAACGCTCGCCCCGCTCCGGGAAGAACTCCGCCGGCGCCTTGCGTACCCGGCTGCGCATCCCGCGGCCGTCGCCGATCACCACCGACATGCCCTGCCCGTACCGGGTACGCACCACCCCAGCCGGTGGTTCCTCGTCCGGATTGCATGGACCCCCAACGCGATTGAGCAGCAACACACCTCGCACCGAGGTGCAGTAGAGCATTCCGTGCATATCCGTCGGGTCCGGGAAATGTTCCTCCCACACGCGGGCCACGCCCTTCACTGCCGCCGACACGTCCCGACGAAGCGTGGCGAACTCGTCGTAGAACTGTTCGACCAACTGGTCGCACTGCTCCTGCACCGTGAGTTTCATACCGGAAGAATTTCACATCCGAACCTATGTCGCAATAGGTACACGCCGACATTATTTCTCGCTCTCGTGAGGCAAGGCGGTCTTGATGTACACATGTATCGTACAATAAATGGCCAGTACAGCACACTATTTGCATAGCAACTTCGGTACAAATTACTGATAACACGTGCAGGTGGTCGTGCACGTCGCGCGCGACGACGACGGTCACCGCCGTGTCGCGTCGATCGCGTTGACCCGCAGGGAGGTCGGGGGAGAGGTGACCGTGTCACCGGCGTGGTCGCTGGGGCGCGGGGACGATGTCGGCGCCGATCGCTTGTCCGAGATGATCGACGGTCGCCGGGGCACGGGGCGGCGGCGATGAGCGCGACGGCCGTGACCCTGCTGGCCGCGGCGGTGCTGACCGCCCCCGCGGGCGCTCCTGCACGGCGCTTGCGGGCGCTGCGTGGTGCAGAGGCCGGCGCCGGGTTCGAGGGGGCGGTCCGGAACCCCGCGCTTCGGGCGGGAGCGGTCGCGGCGGTGTCGGCCGCCGCCTGGTTCGTGGCGGGCTGGGCGGGCCCGGTCACCGCGGCGGTCGGGCTTGCGACCGCGCGCCGCCGGCGCCGTGCCGCGGCGCGCGACCGCGGCGAGAGCGACTGTCAGCGCGCGCTGATCGGGGCGCTGGAGGTGATGGTCGGGGAACTCCGGATCGGTGCACATCCCGGTGCCGCCTGCGCGGCGGCCGCGGCGGAATCACGCGGCGCGGTCGCCCGCGTGTTCCGCGAGGCCGCCGCCCGCTCAGCTCTCGGGGGCGGCGTCGCCGACGGGCTGCGGTCGGCGCGGCTCGCAGACGACGCCCCCGCAGAGCTCGGTGCCGCGGAGGGTGGGCCGCTGCAGCGCGTCGCCGACGCCTGGGACATGGCCGAGCGTCACGGCGTCGCGATGGCCGAACTGCTCGACGCGGTGCGCCGCGACCTGAGCGGCCGGCACGGCTTCCGCTCGCGGGTGCGGGCCGGGCTCGCCGGGGCGCGGGCGACCTCGACGGTGCTCGCGCTGCTGCCGCTGCTCGGGGTCGGGCTCGGCGAGCTGATGGGGGCCCATCCGCTGGGGGTGCTGCTCGGCGGCGGGTGGGGCGGCGCACTGCTCGTGGTCGGAACCGTGCTGGTGTGCGCGGGACTGCTGTGGTCCGACCGGATCGCTGCCAAGGTCGTCCGGTGATGTGGGCGGGTGCGGCGCTGTTGGCGATCGCGGCGGTGGTCGCCCCGGGCGGCGGCCGTGCGACGGAGCGGCTCGTGGCGTTCACGGGCACGGGCTCCGGAGACCCACGGCCGGGAACCGAACGAGAAGTGTTGCGCATCGGGGTGTTCGGCGTCGTCGCGGGCACGACGGCGGCGCTGGTGATCCGGGGTCTGCCCGGACTGGCGGTCGGAGTCGCGGTCGGTGTGGCGGTCGTGGTGGTGCTGCGGCGGGCGGGCCGGCGCAGCGAGTCGGCCGATCCGCTGGCCCTGGCCGCGGTGCTGGACCTGCTCGCCGCGTGCCTGCGGTCCGGGCTGCCGCTGGCGACGGCGACGGGTGCGGTAGCCGATTGCGCCCCAGGGGAATTGGGCGGGGCTTTGCGGCGGACGTCGGACCTGCTGCAGCTGGGCGGGGATCCGGGGTCGGTGTGGGACGAGCTCGAGTCCGACCCCGCCACCGAGCCGCTGGCCCGCCTGGCGCGGCGGTCCGCGCGGTCGGGCATCGCGCTGGCCGACGGGGTGGAACAGCTGGCGGCGCGTCTGCGTGACGAGGCCCAGGTGCGCGCCTCGGCGGCGGCGGAGCGCGCGGGTGTCGCCGTCAGCGGCCCGCTGGGACTGTGCTTCCTGCCGGCGTTCGTGTGCCTGGGAATCGTGCCGGTGGTGGTCGGTTTGGCCGGGCGAGTGCTCGGTAACGGGTTGTGGTGACCGGGATTTCGTCGCGGATCGGCCGCGACGACGAGTGAGGGAGGAACTCGGATGAGTGAGAGCAGGAGTGGGTGGCCGGCGCGGGTCGGTGCGCGCGTCATGATGATTCTGGGTGAGGACGACGGGATGTCCACCGCCGAGTACGCGATCGGGACGATTGCGGCGGCGGCCTTCGGCGCCGTCCTTTATTCGGTGGTCACCGGTGGCTCGATCGTGGACGCCCTCACCGGGATCATCGACAAGGCCCTGAAGACCAGCGTGTGACGGTCCGACCGGGGATCGTCACCGACGAGCGCGGCATGGCGACGGTGGAGGCGGCGATCGCGCTGGTGAGTGTGCTGCTGGTCGTGGCGCTGTGTGTGGGCGGGCTCGCCGCGGTGACCATGCAGGTGCGCTGTGTCGACGCAGCACGGGAAGCGGCCCGGTTGGCCGGCCGGGGTGACCGGACGAACGCACAGTCCGCGGCCGCCCGGCTGGCCCCGGCCGGCGCGCGTCTCGAACTGCACGACCAGGACGACCTGGTGGTCGCGACGGTGCGTGCGAACAGTGCGGTGCTGCCGATGCTCACCATCTCGGCGGAATCGGTTGCGGCCAGGGAACCTGAGGCGGCCGATTTCGACAGGGGCGAGGCGGCCGAAGGAGGTGAGGTCCCCGGTGGCCGGGTGGGCGCCGGGGCGACGCCGGATCCGGGGTGGGGTCGGTGAGCGGGTGTCACCCGTCGGGAGGTGCCGGCCGCGATGTCGCGCCGGACGCCGGCGTCGCCACGGTGTTCGCTGCCTTCGGACTGCTCGTCCTGCTGCTCGTCGGCGGTGCGGGCGTGCAGATCGGCGCGGCAGTCGTCGCCCGGCACCGGGTCCAGGCCGCGGCCGACCTGGCGGCCCTGGCGGGGGCCGCGGCAGGAGTCGCGCCGGAAGGTGAGGATCCCTGCACTGCAGCGGGATCCGTCGCTCAGCGTAACCACGGTGCGATGACCGACTGTCGGCTCGACGGCATCGACGTGGTGGTGCGGGTGGAGGCGCCGGTCACGGTGCTCGGAACCGCGGTCGCGCAGGCGCGCGCCGGTCCCGTGTAGCGGCCCTGCAGGGCTGTCGCGGGGGCCCGCAGCGGAGGGCATCGGGTCAGTCGCGGTCGCGGGACAACTCGCGGAGCACGGTGGAGAGCACCCGCACCGCGCCGGGCTTGCTCAGCGGGTCGTTGCCGTTGCCGCACTTGGGCGATTGCACGCACGACGGGCAGCCGTTGCTGCACTCGCACGCGGTCACCGCGTCGCGGGTGGCGCGCAGCCACCCCGCGAGTTCACGGTGGCCGCGGTCGGCGAAACCGGCGCCGCCGCGGTGCCCGTCGTAGACGAACACGGTGGGCAGCCCGGTGTCCGGGTGCAGTGCGGTCGACACCCCGCCGATGTCCGCGCGGTCGCACGTCGCCACCAGCGGCAGCAGCCCGATCGCGGCGTGCTCGGCGGCGTGCAGTGCGCCCGGGAACTGGTCCGACGGGATGCCGGCGGCCTCGAGTGCCTCCGGTGTCACCGTGTACATGACCGCGCGGGTCTGCAGGGTGGCGGCGGGCATGTCCAGCTCGACCGAGTCGAGGACCTCGCCGCCGGGGAGCTTGCGCAGATAGCCGATCACCTGGTGGGTGACGTCCACGGAGACCAGGGCGACGGTGACGGCGCCGTGTTCCGAGCGTTCGTGCACCTCGGTAACGGCGATGTCGGTGATCTCGCGGGCGGCGGTGGTCCAGTCCGGGGCCTCGGGGTGCACCAGCGCAAGACCGTCGTCGAGGTCGAGTTCGTCGACGACGTACGAGTCGCCCTGGTGCAGGTGCACGGCCCCGGGGTGCACGGTCGACGGTGCACGCCCCGAGTCGACCGTGCCGAGCATCCGGCCGGTGGCGGAGTCGACGATGACGACCTGGATGCCGCCGGTGCCGCGCAGGTCCACGTCGGCGTGCGGATGGGTGCCCGCGGTGACGAACCAGCCGTTCGGTCGGCGCCGGATCAACCCCTGCCGGGCCAGGTCGTCGAGCAGTTCACGGGCCCCGAACTGCTCGACCTCGGCATCCGAGAGCGGCAGTTCCATTGCGGCGCAAAGCAAGTGAGGGCCCAACACGTACGGGTTGCCGGGGTCGGTCACCGTGGACTCGACCGGCTTGCCCAGCAACGCCTCCGGGTGGTGCACCAGATAGGTGTCCAGCGGGTCGTCGCGCGCCACCAGCACGACCAGCGATCCCTCGCCGCGGCGTCCGGCGCGCCCGGCCTGTTGCCAGAACGACGCGACGGTGCCCGGGAACCCGGCCACCACCACCGCATCGAGCCCGGCGATGTCGACACCGAGTTCGAGTGCGTTGGTGGTGGCGGCCCCGAGCAATGTGCCGTCGGCCAACGCCGACTCGAGGGCGCGCCGGTCCTCGGCCAGGTAACCGGCGCGGTAGGCCGCCACCCGGCCCGGCAGGTCCGGGTCGACATCGGCCAGGATCCGCTGCGCGCCGAGGGCGGTCAGTTCGGCGCCGCGGCGCGAGCGGACGAAGGCGAGGGTGCGGGCGCCCTCGACCACGAGGTCGGCGAGCATCCGCGCGGCCTCCGATCCGGCCGCCCGTCGCACGGGTGCGCCGTTCTCGCCGGTGAGTTCGGGCAGCAGCGGCGGCTCCCACAGTGCGACGGTGCGCGGGCCGTGCGGCGAGCCGTCCTCGGTCACCGCCGCGCACGGGGCGCCGATCAGTCGCTCCGCCGACGCGGCAGGCTCGGACGTGGTGGCGCTGGCCAGCACGAACACCGGGTCCGCGCCGTAGCGCCGCGCGACCCGCTGCAGCCGCCGCAGCACCAGCGCCACATGCGATCCGAACACACCGCGGTAGGCGTGGCACTCGTCGACCACGACGTACCGCAGGTTCCGGAAGAAGGGTGACCACCGCTGATGTCCCTGCAGCAGGCTCAGGTGCAGCATGTCCGGATTGCTGAACACCCACCGGGCGTTCGACCGCACCCAGGGCCGGATCTCGCCGGGGGTGTCCCCGTCGAACGAGCCCGGGCACACCGTCGACAGCGGCGGAGCGGCAGACGTGAGCGCGGTCGCCGCGCGCAGCTGGTCGGCACCCAGCGCCTTGGTGGGGGACAGATAGAGCGCCGTGGCACGGGGGTCGGTCGCCAGCGCTGTGAGGATCGGCAACTGGTAGCCGAGGGACTTGCCGGAGGCGGTGCCGGTGGCCACCACCACATGCCGTCCCTCGTGGGCGAGGGTCGCGGTCCGTTCCTGGTGGGCCCATGGCCGGGGAATGCCGGACTCCTTCAGCGCGGCGACGACCTCGGGGTGCGCCCAGCCGGGCCAGTCCGCGTAGGTCGACTCACGTGCCGGCAGATCGGCGTGATGGGTGAGCGGTCCGGCCTGCGTGCCGATCGGCGTGTCCGATCCGGCGAGGACGCGGTCGAGCAGACCGCGACCGAAACTGGGGGCCGGGCTGTGGCGGTCGCGGCGCGGAGCCCCCGGCCCAGGCCGCTGTGTCGCCACGAAATCTCCGTTCCTTCACGGCGATGACCTGCATGTTCTCGGGTCCGGACCGCCGCCACCACTGTATCTTCCGGTGGCTTCCCGGCGGTGTGCGGCCTGTCCGGTGTGATGACGAACCGTCCGCGATGTGGAATTTGCCCCGATTCGATCGCATTTCGGGTGTCAAGATCGTCCCGACCGTGGTTGACTTGTCAGCGGTCGCAGCTTCTGTGACCGGATGCGTGAGCAGACGGGCACAGAATCGTTGTTGCGGGCGTGGTATCAGGTGGTTCGGAAGAATGCTGAGCGGGTTTCCCGCCGGTTTCGATTCCGCACACGGTATGGCGGTCGGAACCGGCCCGGTGGGTAGTCAGAAGCCGCTCACCGCATCCGGTGAGTGTTTCAAGAGAAGGATTTAAGCATGGCACAGGGAACTGTGAAGTGGTTCAACGCGGAGAAGGGGTTCGGCTTCATCGCCCCCGAGGACGGCTCCGCTGACGTCTTCGTTCACTACTCCGAGATCCAGGGCAGCGGCTTCCGCACCCTCGAGGAGAACCAGCGCGTCGAGTTCGAGGTCGGCCAGGGCACCAAGGGCCCGCAGGCCACCGGCGTTCGCGCGCTCTGAGAGATTCGTTCGACCCGAACGAAGAGATCCACTCGGCTCCGGCCGCACACGGTTCGTAGCCATCCTCGTCCCCCATCGTGTCCTCGCGGTGGGGGACGAGTGCTGTCGTGGGGGCCAGTGCTGTCGTGCCCTACGCTTCCGCGTGTGAGTCAGCTGTCCTTCTTCTCCGCGGAGACGCAACCGCCCGCCGTGGGCGACCTCGCGGGCCTGCTGGCGGGGCCGGGTCAGGTGGTGCTGTCCGCCGGTGGCCGCGCGCGGATCTCGATGGTCGTCGATGCCGACTGGCGTGCCACCGCGCTGGCGCGGCTGATCCATCAGGCGGGCCTCGGGGCGGAGATCACGCGCTCTGAGGAGGGGCGCCCGCTGGTGCGCACGGCCTCGGTGCCGGAACTGGTGCAGCTGGGCCGGGCGTGGACGAAGGGGGCGGTCAAGGCGGTGCCGGCCGGCTGGACCGTCGGGCCGCGGGGCCTGCGCGCGTGGGCGCTGGCCGCCGGGCGCACCGACGGCGTCCGCTATCTGCTGGGTCTCGACCCGCACGCCCCCGACACCCATGAGCCGCTGGCGGCCGCACTGGCCCGGGTGGGGATCACCTCGACTCCGGTCGGCATCCGGGCCGGCGGTCCCGCGCTGCGGATCAGCGGCCGGCGCCGGTTGCTCCGGCTGCGCGAGAACGTCGGTGAGATGCCCGCCGAGGCGCCGATCGAGGGATTCTGGCCGAATCCGTGATGACCGTCATCGCGCCATGAGCAGAGTGATCCTGTTTGAATATGTCAAGCTGGTGAGGCAGTGCGGTCCGGCGCGATCGATCGAACAGGTGGGATGAGCCCACCGCAGGTGTGCCGGGTGGAGCAGGAAAGGGTGCGAGCATCAGGTGGCAAGCGCGCAGAGCAAGAGCGGCGGCCAGATTCGTCGTCTGGTGATCGTCGAGTCGCCGACCAAGGCGCGCAAGATTGCCTCTTACCTGGGGCCCAACTATGTGGTCGAGTCCTCGCGTGGGCACATCCGGGATCTCCCGCGCGGCGCCGCCGACGTCCCCACCAAATACAAGGGCGAGCCGTGGGCGCGCCTCGGCGTGAACGTCGACCAGGACTTCGAACCGCTCTATGTGGTCAGCCCCGACAAGAAGTCGACGGTCACCGAGCTCAAGAGTCTGCTCAAGGACGTCGACGAGCTCTACCTCGCGACAGACGGTGACCGCGAGGGCGAGGCGATCGCCTGGCACCTGCTCGAGACGCTCAAGCCGAAGGTGCCGGTCCGCCGGATGGTCTTCCACGAGATCACCAAGCCCGCCATCCTCGCCGCGGCCGAGAACCCGCGCGACCTCGACACCGACCTCGTCGACGCGCAGGAGACCCGTCGCATCCTCGACCGGCTGTACGGCTACGAGGTCTCGCCGGTGCTGTGGAAGAAGGTCATGCCGAAGCTCTCGGCGGGCCGTGTGCAGTCGGTCGCGACGCGGATCATCGTGCAGCGCGAACGCGAGCGGATGGCCTTCACCGCGGCCGGCTACTGGGACATCTCGGCCACCCTCGATGCGGGTGAGCAGGCCAGCCCCCGCAGCTTCGGCGCGAAGCTGAATTCCGTCTCGGGCAAGCGGGTGGCGACCGGCCGCGACTTCGGTCCGGACGGCCGGCTCAAGAAGGACGACGTCGTCCTGCTCGACGAGGCCTACGCCCGTTCGCTGACCCAGGGGCTGGTCGGGGCGTCGCTGGCGGTCACCTCCGTCGAGGAGAAGCCGTACACCCGCCGGCCGTACGCGCCGTTCATGACGTCGACGCTGCAGCAGGAGGCCGGCCGCAAGCTGCGGTTCTCCGCCGAGCGGACCATGCGGATCGCGCAGAAGCTGTACGAGAACGGCTACATCACCTACATGCGTACCGACTCGACGACGCTGTCGGAGTCGGCGATCAGCGCGGCCCGCGCGCAGGCCACCGAGTTGTACGGCCCCGAGTACGTGCACCCGACCCCGCGGCAGTACACCCGCAAGGTCAAGAACGCGCAGGAGGCGCACGAGGCGATCCGTCCCGCCGGCGAGGTCTTCCAGACTCCCGGGCAGCTGGCGGCCGCGCTCGACGGCGAGGAGTTCAAGCTCTACGAGCTGATCTGGCAGCGCACGGTCGCCTCGCAGATGGCCGACGCCCGCGGCACCACGCTGAGCCTGCGGATCACCGGGACCGCGAGCAGCGGCGAGGAGTGTGTGTTCTCCTCCTCGGGCCGCACGATCACCTTCCCGGGCTTCCTCAGCGCCTACGTCGAGACGGTCGATTCGCAGGCCGGCGGCGAGGCCGACGACGCCGAGCGCCGACTGCCGAACCTCGTGCAGGGTCAGGCCGTCACCGCGACCGAACTGCAGCCCGAGGGGCACACGACCACCCCGCCTGCCCGCTACACCGAGGCCAGTCTGGTCAAGGCGCTCGAAGACCTCGGCATCGGGCGTCCGTCGACGTATGCGTCGATCATCAACACGATCCAGGGCCGCGGCTACGTCTACAAGCGGGGCAGCGCGCTGGTGCCGTCCTGGGTGGCGTTCGCGGTGATCGGCCTGCTCGAGTCGCACTTCGGTCACCTGGTGGACTTCGACTTCACCGCCACCATGGAGGACGAACTCGACGACATCGCCGAGGGCCGCGAGCGGCGCAGCGACTGGTTGACCGCGTTCTACTTCGGCGATCCGAACGGCGAGGAGCACTCGCTGGCGAAGGAGGGCGGGCTCAAGAAGCTCGTCGGGGTCAACCTCGAGGGCATCGACGCCCGCGAGGTCAACTCGATTCGGTTGTTCGACGACTCCGAGGGCCGTCCGGTGTTCGTGCGGGTGGGCCGGTTCGGGCCGTACCTCGAGCGCACGGTCGTCGACGACAAGCGTGAGGAGACGTCGCAGCGGGCGAACCTCAACGACAATCTGTCGCCCGACGAGCTGACCCCCGAGGTCGCCGAGAAGCTCTTCTCCACCCCGCAGGAGGGTCGCGTGCTGGGCACGGACCCGGTGTCCGGCAACCAGATCGTCGCCAAGGAGGGGCGTTTCGGCCCCTACGTGACCGAGATCCTGCCGGCGCCACCGGAACCCGAGGCCGCTTCGCCCGCGGCTGCGACAGAGACCGACGCGGCCGAGGGCGCCGACTCCGCGGAGCAGGCCCCGGCCAAGAAGGTCGCGAAGAAGGCGGCCAAGAAGGTCGCGAAGAAGGCCGCCGGGCCGAAGCCGCGTACCGGTTCGCTGCTCAAGACGATGGACATCGAGACGGTCACGCTCGAGGACGCGCTGCGACTGCTGTCGCTGCCCCGGGTGGTCGGCACCGATCCGGACACGAACGAGGAGATCACCGCGCAGAACGGCCGCTACGGTCCGTACCTCAAGCGCGGCACCGATTCTCGTTCGCTGGCGACCGAGGGCCAGATGTTCACGGTCACGCTCGACGAGGCGTTGAAGATCTACGCCGAGCCGAAGCGCCGGGGACGTCAGGCGGCCGCGACGCCGCCGCTGCGCGAACTGGGCAACGACACGGCGACCGGCAAGCCGATGGTGATCAAGGACGGCCGCTTCGGCCCGTACGTCACCGACGGCGAGACCAACGCCAGCCTGCGCAAGGGCGACGACGTCGCGACCATCACCGACGAGCGGGCGTCCGAGTTGCTCTCCGAGCGGCGGGCCAAGGGGCCGGTGAAGAAGGCCGCGAAGAAGACCCCGGCGAAGAAGACGGCCGCGAAGAAGGCCACCAAGGCTGCGGCCAAGAAGGCACCGGCGAAGAAGGCCACCGCCAAGAAGGCTTGACGGAAGCTCTTCGCGCTCAGGGGCTCTCGACCGCGCGAGGCCTGGCCAGTCGGGTGGGTGCGGTGCGTCCGCGCAGCAGGGTCGACCCGGTGACCGTCCAGTGTCGGGCCTCGTCGTCACCGGCCAGCCCGACCGTGTCGGCGGCGGCCAGGACCGCACCGGGCGCGCTCTTGGCCAGGTCGGTCAGGCGGGCGGCCTCGTTGACCGGGTCGCCGACCACCGTGTATTCGAATCGTTCCGCGGCGCCGATGTGCCCGGCGAACACCCGCCCGGAGGAGACGCCGATGCCGGCGTCCGCCAGCGCGGCCAGCCGGGTGTGCAGTTCGCGGGCGGCGCGCAGCGCCCCGGTGTACGCGTTGCCGTGTTCGATGGGCGCGCCGAACACCGCGAGCGCGGCGTCGCCCTCGAACTTGTTGACGTAGCCGCCATGGGCGGCGATGACCTCGACCACGACGCGGAAGAACCGGTTGAGCAGCGCGGCGACCGACTCGGCGCCCTGGTGGGCGGCCAGGCCGGTCGACCCGACGAGGTCGACGAACAGCACTGCGACGTTGCGCTCCTCGCCGGACAGCGTGGTGCCCCGCTCGAGTGCGCGCCGGGCCACGTCCTCGCCGACGTAGCGACCGAACAGGTCGCGCAGCCGGTCGCGCTCGGCCAGCCCGGCGACCATGTCGTTGAACCCGGCCTGCAGCGCTCCCAGCTGGCTGGTGTCGTAGACCTTCACCGTCGCGGAGAGGTCGCCGCCGCGGACCCGGCGCACGCCCTCGTGCAGGGACTGGACCGGGTCGGCGACCGCGCCCGCGACCAGCCGGATCGCCAGTAGCCCGAATACCAGCGCCGCGACGCTCAGCGCGATCACCGCGCCGCGGATGTCGGGCTGGTCGTGTCCGCCCGAGCCGAGACCGCGGGACGCCGCGACCAGCAGGATGCCGAGGACCGGAATGCCGGTGCCGAGCCCCCACACCAGCACGATCCGGGTACCCACCTTCGGTGCTGCGACGTGCCCGGGTACGCCCTCGGACAGTGCCGCGGTTGTGATCGGACGCAGGATCCGCTCGCCGAACAGGTAGCTCAGGGTGCAGCTGGCCGCGCCGCCGAGCAGCACCGACACCACCGTGACCACCACCAGCGCGCCGGACGACCGGGCCGCGACCACCGTGAACAGGACGCCGGCGATCAGCCAGACGGCCCCGAGGTACAGGGTCTGCAGCGTCGGCAACCGGATGGCGCGGATGCGGGCGCGCTGCGCGTCGGGTCCGGTGGTGCCCTGCAGCTGCCAGCACAGGATGGGGGCGATCAGCAGTTCGGTGCTCAGGATCGCGACCGCGGTACCCACCAGGACGCTGGCGACGAACAACGGCAGGGTCCGCTCGGCCAGGTCGTTGACCACCGGTGGCAGCGCCAGCCGCAGCAGCAGATAGAGGAAGACCGCGCCCACCACGTTGGCCAGGGTCGTCCCGAGGATGTAGGCCGGCCAAGGGGCGGTTCGCCACCACCGCGCCGGGGTGGGCGTGCGGCGCACGGCTTCACGCTAGCCGATGACGCCGCGCCTGCGGTGGGGTTCAGGCCGGTACGGGACCGCCGCGATCCGTCCTGACGATGGCGATCGGGCGCGCCAGCTGGGTGGGCAGGGCGCGGCCCCGCAGCTGGACGGTCTCGTCGACCTCCCATTGGAAGGCCTCGACATCGCGTGCCGACTGGATCGTCACGGCGGAGGCGAGGACGCCACCGGGCTCGTGCTTGGCCAGTTCGGTCAGGCGGGCGGCCTCGTTGACGGGGTCGCCGATCACGGTGAACTCGAAGCGGGCGGCCGCGCCGACGTGCCCGGCGACCGCGCGGCCGGCGCTCACGCCGATGCCGTACTCGCCCGGGCCGAGCACCACGTCGAGCCGTTCGCGCAGCTCACGTGCCGCTGCGAGCGCCCCGCCGGGCGCGTCGGGGTGCTCGAGCGGGGCGCCGAAGATGGCCAGCGCCGCGTCGCCCAGGAACTTGTTGACGAACCCGCCGTTGCGCCCGACGACGTCGACGATCTCGCGGAAGAAGTCGTTGAGCAGGGCTACCACGGTGTCGGGGGAGTTGGTCGAGGCCAGGTGGGTGGAGCCGACGAGGTCGACGAACAGCACCGCGATCCCGCGTTCCTCGCCGCCGAGTTCGGTGCCGCGTTCGAGGGCCCGGCGGGCGACGTCCTCGCCGACGTAGCGGCCGAACAGGTCGCGCAACTCCTGGCGCTCGCGCAGGTCCCGGACCATGTCGTTGAAGCCGGTCTGCAGCATGCCCAGGTCGCTGGCGTCGTAGACGTGCACGGTGGTGTTCAGGTCGCCCTCGCGGACCTTGCGCTGCGCCTCGGTCAGCGAGCGGATCGGGTCGCCGATCGCGCTGGCGACCAGCTTGATGGCGAGGAACCCGCACAGCAGCGCGCTGAGCGCGAGCGCGATGACCGCATTGCGCAGACTGCCCACGTCTGCGCTGGTCAGGCCCATCTTCTGGGAGGCGACGACGAGCAGCAGCCCGAGCACGGGAATCCCGGTGCCCAGGCTCCAGGCGAGCACGATCCTGGTGCCGGCGGTGCGGACGTGGTGGACCTCCGTCACGCCCTCGGCGAGCGCGGCGGTGGCGACCGGACGCAGGATCCGCTCGGCCTGGAGGTAGCCGATCGAGGTGGTCATGGCCGCACCGAGGGCGACGGCGACGGCGATGGCGAAGGCCAGGACCCCGGAGGTCCGCAGGTTCACCACGACGAAGATGACGCCGCCGACCAGCCACATGCCGACGTGCACGTAGGCCTGCAGCGCCGGCATCCGCAGCGCCCGCACCCGGGCGGCCGCGGCCCGGGGGCCGGTGCCGCCGTGCCGCTGCCACATCAGCACCGGATAGATGAGTTTGAGCGCGACCAGCGCGTCGACGATCACGCTGATGATCAGGTACGCGGCGAACAGTCCCTGGTTGAGCAGGGCCACGTGCTGCATGTCGATGACGTCGCGCACGGACAACCCGTAGCGCAGGAACAGGAAGAGGAACAGTGCGCCGACGAGGTTCGCCTGCACCATCCCGGCCACGTACATGGGCCAAGGGGTCGAAAACAGCCAGCGTGCTGTCTTCATCACTCGGCTCACGTGGCTTCAGGGTAGTCGGTGTTGTGATGCGCGGCATGTGCGCATCCCACTGATCGATCGGTCACCGCTGGCGGGTCAGCCCACGAGGGCCTCGCGGGGCCGGGCGAGCTGGGTGGGGAAGCGGCGTCCACGCAGCTGGACGGTCTCGTCGACCTCCCAGCGGAAGGCCTCGGTATCGCCCGCGAGCTGGACCGCGGCGGCGGAGGCGAGGACCCCGCGGGGTTCGTGCTTGGCCAGTTCGGTCAGGCGGGCGGCCTCGTTGACGGGATCTCCGATGACAGTGAACTCGAAGCGGGCGGCGGCGCCGATGTGGCCGGCGACCGCGCGGCCCGCGCTCACCCCGATGCCGAATTCGCCGGGGCCGAGCACCAGCTCCAGGCGTTGCTCGAGCTCGCGGGCCGCGGCCAGCGCCCCACCGGGCGCGTCCGGGTGCCCGATCGGCGCGCCGAAGATGGCCAGTGCAGCGTCACCCTGGAACTTGTTGACGAACCCGCCGTGCCGGTCGACGACGTCGACGATCTCGCGAAAGAAGTCGTTGAGCAGCGCCACCACGGTCTGCGGCGGATTGGTCGATGCCAGCCGGGTGGAGCCGACGAGGTCGACGAACAGCACCGCGACGTCGCGTTCCTCGCCGCCGAGTTCGGTGCCGCGTTCGAGGGCGCGGCGGGCGACGTCCTCGCCGACGTAGCGGCCGAACAGGTCGCGCAGCTGCTGGCGTTCGGACAGCGCGGCGACCAGGTCGTTGAAGCCGGCCTGCAGGATGCCCAGCTCGCTGCCGTCGAAGATCTGCACGGACGTCTGCAGGTTGCCGCGCTCGACCTCCTGCTGGGCGTGGCGCAGTTGACGGATCGGGTCGCCGATGGCGGCACCGGCGAGCCGGAAGGTCAGGAAGCCGACCGCGAGCGTGATCGCCGCAACGATCAGCACCACCGTCTGCACCCGGTCGGGCGTGCTCACCAGGATGCCCATCTCGTAGCCGGCGACCATCACCACGATCCCCACCACGGGGATGCCGGTGCAGGTGAGCCAGGCCAGCATGATCCGACGGGACACCGACGGCGCGTTGGCGGTCTCCAGCACGCCGTCGCTGAGCGCGGCGGCCGCGATCGGGCGCAGCAGCCGCTCGGCCTGCAGGTAGCCGACCGCGCAGGTGGTGATCCCGCCGAGCACACCGGCGATGCCGATGGTCAGCGCGTAGTTGTTCGGTGCGGGGAGCGCGGCCAGCACGAAGAGCGCGATCCCGACCAGCCACAGCACGCCGTGCAGCACCGCGTGCAGCGCGGGGATCCGCATCGCGCGCAACCGGACCTCGGGCGCGACCGGACCGCCGCGCCGCTGCCAGGCGAGGACAGGGTAGATGAGGAGGACGCCGCCCACACCGCCGACGATCACCCCCACCGCGAGATAGACGGCGAAGATGATGGTGTTCGTGGTGGTGAAGCTGCTCGGCACGTCGATGACGGGCATGAGGATCCGGACGCACACGATCACACCGACGGCGCCGACGACGTTCGCCTGGAGCATGGTCGCCGCGTATGCGGGCCAGCGCGTTCGCAGCAGCCAGCGAACGAACTTCCAGAGACGGCGCACGTCATCACGGTAGTCGGCCGAGTGGCCCGAGCGGTGTCGGCAGCCGCGACTACGCTCCCTGGTGTGTCGCGTGTCTTCGAGCGGTTGGTCGGGCAGCACGAGGTCGAATCCGAACTCGTGGCGGCCGCCCGTGCCGCGCGCCGGGCCGAGCCCGCCGGGTCGGGGATGACCCACGCGTGGCTGTTCACCGGGCCGCCGGGATCGGGGCGCTCGATCGCGGCGGTGTGCTTCGCGGCCGCGCTGCAGTGCACGTCGGACGGCGAGCCCGGCTGCGGCGAGTGCCACGCCTGCACGACGACGATGGCCGGCACCCACGGCGACGTGCGGCGTGTGGTGCCCGAGGGGCTGAGCATCTCGGTGAAGGAGATGCGCGCGATCGTGCAGACAGCGTCTCGGCGGCCGACGACCGGGCAGTGGCAGATCGTGGTGGTCGAGGACGCGGACCGGCTGACCGAGAGCGCCGCGAACGCACTGCTCAAGGTGGTGGAGGAGCCGCCGGATCGCACGGTGTTCCTGCTGTGCGCGCCGTCGGTGGATCCCGAGGACATCGCGGTCACGCTGCGCTCACGCTGCCGGCACGTGGCGCTGCGCACGCCGACCGTCGAATCGATCGCCCAGGTGCTGCGCGAGCGGGACGGTCTGGACGAGCAGACCGCGACGTGGGCCGCGTCGGTCGGGGGCGGGCACGTGGGCCGAGCTCGACGGCTGGCGACGGATCCGGAGGCGCGGGAGCGGCGGCAGCACGCGCTGCGCATCCCGAAGAGCGTGCTGCGGCCCGGCGGCGGGTACGGGCTGGCCGAGGATCTCGTCAAGGCCGCCGAGTCCGAGGCGAAGTCGACGAACGCGGAGCGCGACGAACGCGAGACCGAGGAGCTGAAGACGGCGCTCGGCGGCGGCGGAACCGGCAAGGGGACGGCCGGGGCGCTGCGTGGTTCGGCGGGTGCGCTCAAGGATCTGGAGCGGCGGCAGAAGTCGCGGGCGACACGTTCGCAGCGCGACGCCCTGGACCGCGCGCTGATCGATCTGGCCGGCTTCTACCGGGACGCGCTCGTCGTCAGCTGCGGGTCCGCGGCGCCGCTGACCCATCCCGACCACGCCGACGAGGTGCGGGAACTGGCGTCGCAGACCAGTGCGGAGGCGATGCTCACCTCGATCGAGGCGGTGCTCGACTGCCGCGAGGCGCTCGAGCTCAACGTCAAGCCGAAGATCGCCGTCGACGCGTTGGTGGCCAAGCTCGGCGCGGCGGTCCGGTAGCCGAATCTGCGCAGGTGACGAGCCGGTTTTCGTATCTGCCGGGTGAGCCGTTAGACTCCCTACGGCTCGACTGCAAGGTCGCGCCACGCCGCCTTAGCTCAGTCGGTAGAGCATTTCACTCGTAATGAAAAGGTCGTCGGTTCGATTCCGACAGGCGGCTCCACCAGAAAAGACCAGCTAGAGGGCACCTTCCACAAGTAGGTTGGAAGGTGCCCTGACTGGTTTTTGGAGCCACTGGTTCGCACACAGTTCGCACGCCGCCAGAACCCGCCCCATTTCGATAGTTACCTCACCAGCTCCATGCGGGCGTCGAGAAGGTCGGCGGAGGCGGTCAAGTCGTCCTCAAACAAGCCGATGTACCTACGCATCGTGAACCCAGGGTCGGTGTGGCCCATATTTGCTGACACGACCTCTACTCTCACTCCCGCCTGCGCACTCAGGGAGGCATAGGTGTGGCGCAAATCATGAGGCGTGAGGGGTGTGAGTCCGGCACGTTCGGCAGCCGGGGCCAGCACCCGCTTCGCCCAGTTCGCCCGCCGCAACGGACCGCCACCGGGAGCTGTGAAGGCCACGGCGTCGGTGGCGCGCCCGCCCAGATGCTTTGAAATTGTGAGCCGCAGTGAACGAGGGATCGGCACGCGCCGGGACTTGCCCGACTTTGTGGGGCCGTAGCCGTGTGTCTCGGAGAACGAGCGGCGCACATCGATGACACCCCTGTCGGTGTCCACGTCCGCAACGGTGAGGGCTGCAAACTCGCCGAACCGCAGCCCGGTGTACGCGAGCGTTAGAACCATCAGCGCATTGTCGGGGTCGAGCTCCAATGCGAGCTTCGCCACCTCTGCGTTGCTGAGGAACCGGTCGCGCGGTTCAGCAAGCTTAGGCAGCTTGACTCCCTGTGACGGGTCGGTGCGGATGTGTTCGCCGACGGCGAGTGCGAGGACGCCGCGAAGGCACACGAACGCGCGGCGCACGGTCGCAGCGGACAAGCCGGAGCCGCTGAGATTGGCAACCCAGTCGACTATCTCGGATCTGGTGATACTGGACAGCTCGCGGTCGCCGAACGAGGGGCGCACATGCTTGTTGAGAATCGACGTATGTGATGCGCGGGTTGCGGGAGCCTTGTTTGAGAGGGATCGCAACCATCCGTCGGCGATGTCTTCGAAGCGCGCGCCGGCCGTGTGCGGGTCGCTGTACATGCCGGTATGGATCTCGGCCGTGATCTTTGCGGCGCAGTCGTCAGCGGCGCTGCGCTTGTCAAAGCTGAGCGACTTTTCGCGCCCATTCAGGTCAACCCATCGAACAATCCAGCGCTTGCCTATGGGGGTCGGCTTGCCGTCCTTGCTGGTCGTCCACCGGGTGGTGCGCACCCGGTTTTTGTAGTCGCTGTAGTGACGGTCCTCGACGCGAACGTTGCCGGGGCGTCGGCGGGGCTTGGTAGTGGCCATGATCACAACCGTAGGTGACCGTTTCACCGAATGCGAACCACCTTGCCAAGGTGTGGATTGCGTCACATGGCAAGCCTGTGGGTAGTGCTGTGGACAACCTGTGCGAAGTTGCGGCGCTCGCGCTCCGGTTTGGCTGTAATTCCCTGCGTTGTTGGCTATGCAATTACAGGCAACCTGTCGTTGAATCATGTTGCGCGCCATTGCATCGAGCCAAGTTTGACGAGACGTCCAACATCGCAATGGGTCTACCGTTCGCCCAGTCAATCTCAGTGGTATCGAATGGAGTGGCAGGAATGGCAATCAGCCTGGTCGACGCGAAGTATCTACAGGAGTGCTACGGCATCCCGGTCCAAACCTGGGCCGTGTGGCGGACCAAGCAGATCGGCCCACCCTGGGTGAAACTGAATCGACTGGTGCGCTACGACCTGGCGCTGGTTGATTCGTGGATTGCCGCCAACACGGTCACACCCGCTGACGCGTGATCGCGGCACGGAAATCCCCGGCCGCAGCGGGAACTGCAGCCGGGGCGAAAGACTCAGCACCACACCGAATCCCGATCCATAGCGTACCCGCCGAGGATGTCTTGCCCGGCCCGTCCTGCCTGGACATTGATTTGGTCGCGGTCGCGGCAATGATGCGGGTAGACGCGACGACTGCGCTCGCCGTGTCGTCGCACTTGCGCCCGTCGGACTTCGAACGCGAGGCGGACCGGACGATCGTCGCCGCAGCCCGACGGCTTGCGGCTGAGGGCGTTTCTCCTGACCCAGCGGCCGTTTCGGGGGTGCTCTCCCGCGGCGGTGCTGGCATTGGCGCCAGTGTCGATCTGGTCGCCCGTCGTCTGCTTGACGCTGTGACGGTCACGGCATGGCCCGAAAACCTGCGCGCGTACTCGGAGGACTTGGTCGGGGCAGCATTTCGCCGACGACTGCGAGCGTTCGGAGAAGGGCTCATGCAGGCCGCAGATGAGTTGCCTGAACATGACCTCGCCCCGTACTTGAGTTCCGGCATTCGAGCGATTAGGGAACACCATGCGCGGCTCACTGAGCTGCGTAAGCACGCCGGGAGGCGCAATTGACCGCAACACCAAATATCGTCCAGCTACACACCAGTACCCAAAACCAACCACCACCACCACCACCTCCACCGACGCGGCGGTTGGTTCCGGCGAAGGCGTCCAGCGTTCGGCTCAAGCGCGTCCGCTGGGCAATGGAAGATTGGTTCGTCGTCGGTGGCGTGAACCTGCTTGCTGGCCGCGAGGGCCTCGGTAAGTCCACGATCGCGGTCGACATCGCAGCCAAGTGCACGCGCGGCGAACTCCAGGGTGAATACGAGGGCGTACCCGTCACCGTCATCTATGCCGCCACGGAGGACGACCCCGCTTTCACCGTCGCACCGCGACTCCGCGCGGCCGGCGCCGACCTCGACCGGGTGCTTTTCGTGTCGGTCCACACGCCACTCTCGAACGAAGGCGTGCTGTCACTGCCGGGAGACTTGGCCGAACTTGAACGCGTGATCACTCAGCACGACGTCAAACTGCTGATTCTCGACGCCGCGACATCGGTCATGGACTCGCGGCTGGACGGTCATGACGACCGTAAGGTGCGCCAGTTCCTCGAACCCCTCGCACAATCAGCGGGGCGGCTCGATTACACAGTCATCGGCTTGTGTCACTTCGGCAAACGGGAGTCATCCGACCCCGGCAAGCTGATTCTCGGCTCGCTCGCATGGTCACAGGTAGCACGCTCGGTGGTGTCGGTTGCCCGTGACGACGAGAACGATCGGCTCGTCGTCACGAACACCAAGGGAAACCTTGCGACCCGCACGCGTTCGATGGCGGCGCAGGTGGTGTCCGCGACGGTCGAAACCGACGACGGGCCGACGAGCGTGGGCCGTGTCGAGTGGCTCGGCGAGGCCGACCTCGATGCCCGCGAACTGCTTGGCAGCTCTGCGGCGGAACGCGAGGACGCAGCCGACATCGACAAGTGGCTGGACACCCTGCTGATCGACAATGAGGGTGCACTGCTTGCCAAGGATGTCTTCGCCGCAGCGGACGCCTGCGGCTACTCCCGCGACCAGGTGAAGCGAGCCAAAAAGCGCCGCGGCATTGTCGCCAAAAAGTCAGGAAACAAAGACGGCGCCTGGTTTTGGATGCTTCCGGCCCGATCCGAAGCGGACAACTGACTCCAAGGGAGCAAGGGTGCACACACACATGCGCGCACCCCCTTCGCATCTTCGCAGGTCACAGCGATTACGAACCGCTCCCTTAACCCGAAGGGTGCAAGGCGGCTGATGCACGCGTGCACGCCCCTTGCTCCTCTACCCCACTTGCTACTACCAGGAGAACAACCGTGACAACCTATGAATCGATCGTCGCCGCACGGCTTTCGGACCGAAGCGCCACTGCCCGCATGTTGCGTTGCCAAGCCGAGCAATGGAGTGACGAAACCCTCGAAGCTGTGCTCACTGAGATCGACAACTTTCGCGGTGAACTCGACGTCATCGCGCTCTCGCTCGCCGCGGTGGCCCACCACGCCGAGCAGCTCGAAGATGATGCGCAGCACGAGCTGACCATCGCGCTGACCGCCGTAAATGTGCAGCACGATTTGCTACAGGAACGGGCGGCGAACTTCCGTGTCGTGGCCGATCGCCGCCGTGCCGCCGACGAAGGACCGGCGGCGGCGTGAGCGCTCAGCGCCCAAAAAAGCCCACCAAGGCCCACGAGCTGGCCCCTCGCGTGGCCGAGCTTCACGCCGCAGGCATGAGCGCCTATGCGATTCGTCGCGAGCTGGGCTGTGCGGCGGGCACCGTTCAGCGTGCGGCCCAGGTCGCCGGTGTCACGTTTGCGCGCCCGCCTGCCGCCGCTATCGAGGCCGTAGTGATCGACGCCGCACAGCGCCGCGACCGGCTCGCTGACCGCTGGTTTCGGGCCGCGGGTGCCGCGCTCGACAACCTCGACGGCGCCCTCGCCGACGGGGACCACCAAGCGGCACGCGCCTACGCGATGGTCGCGGGAATCGGCACCGACAAGCTGCTGACGCTGACGCCAGCACACGACCCGGAGAGCGAGGGCCGCACTGCGGCGCTGGCGGCGCTGGGCGAACTGATGGGCGCGATCCGCGCGTCCGACGATTAGGAGATTCACTTTGCAGGAGTACGACCAGACCGCAGTTGCAGGTTTTGCGATGCCGCTGGAGGTGCCCACGACGGCGGCCAACCCGCCGCAGGACGGCGACCTTGCGGTCCACGACAACACGGCCGCGATCGAGGCCGCCCGGGCACGTCATACCGCGCACCGTGGCCCCTACAACCCAGCCCGGGAGGCACGGGCGCAGGATGCAACCCGCGACGGGCGCAACGCGATGTTGGCCGAACGGTCGCGGCGCGAGACTGCGCGGGCGACGCAGGCCCACGCAGCGATGCTGGCGGCGGGCGATCGCACCTTTCGAGAGGGCATCGAGGCCACCCTCGAAGCTGACCGCAAGCGACGCGAGGATGAGCAGGCCCGCCGCGACTTCCTGACGGGACACGGCCGAAGCTAACCACGGCGGACCGAACCGAAGCGCTCCCATCTTTGCAGGGGTGGGAGCGCTTCGCCCTTCTCGGATCACTGCCCGGGTTGGGTTTCGTCAGCTACCGGGCTGGTCGGCGCAGATGGGCTGTGCATCCGTGTTGATGGCGGCGGCATCGCTGAGGGTGATCGGGTGGTGCCAGTTGCTGGTGAACGTGTCGACGAGTTGCGTGTCGACCTGCCCGCTACCCCCGTGAGCATTCATGGTGCAGACAAGGATTGCCGCGGCTGCGGCGTTCTCGATCTGGTCACTCGTGTTGAGCGGGAGGACTGTCGAGACGGCGGTGAAGTAGCTGCCGGCGTTGGGGCCGAGCGCCCATTTGTCTACGGCTTGGGTGAAGGCGGGCGAGTTGGTGTCCACGTCACTGCCTGCGGTTGCCGCGCTGGTCAGGGCGGACGTCGCCGTAGTTGCCGCAGGTGGAGCGTCCAGGGTTGCCGCGGGTGCGGCGACGACTGCGGTGCGGACCCCGCTGTTATCCGGGTGGACCTCCTGGTTGATGAGCGGATAACTGACGACGGCGACTGCGGCGACACCAACCAGCGCCATGGTTGCAGTGATGACAGCGGTCAATGGACGGTTCATCGGGTAGTCGCCTTCGCAGGCTGAGCGCCGGGCTTATTCACGATCAACACAGTATTTCTGCCAATGATCAAGGTGATACTCGATCCCGAAGGACGGTCGTCGTGCTTGTTCCAGACTGTCAGCTGTTGCAGTGATCAACCTCTGCTCGTCGCTGGTTCGCACTCAGTTCGCACGAGGCGATCAATCTCGATCAATAGCAGTACGGCTAGATTCGGTATCTTCCCTGCTAGACGGTAGTTTATGGCCAGGTCAGTCAACCTACATCTACCTTGCTATATGTCGGAGACGATAACTCGTAATGAAAAGGTCGTCGGTTCGATTCCGACAGGCGGCTCCACGGAAAGCCGTTGGCGAAGCCCTGCTTCGCCGACGGCTTTCGTCGTGTCTGGGAGTGATTTCCCCGCGTGGTGCCCCCGTCGGCCGAGGGGGATCGGCCGACGGGGGCTGCGCGGGCCGCCCCGGGGGGTGGGCGGCTGACCGCGCGGGTTGAGCCTCCCGGGCTACAGGGGGTGGCGCCCGGTGCTCGTGTGCCCTGCCGGAATCATCGGAGCGATTGCCGGCGGGACCGGGTGACGATGTACACGCGAATTCGTTGGCAGTGCCCTGCTATCTCGGTGAGCGGGAGTAGAGGTGCGACGGCACTCCGGGGCCGTGTTTCCTCGGTCCGGCACCCAGACCCGACGGAAGGACAGTTCGATGCTCGCGGCCATGGCGCGATTGGTGACATTCGGGATGATGGGCGGGCGCCACGATCCCGAGAGCGCGGAATGGCTCGCCGAACTGCTCGCCGCACCCGAGGCGCCGGGGGACGAGGACAACCGGGGCTGACCGGCCGCCCCTGCCGCACTGCCGGCGAGGGCGCCGGCTCAGGCCACCGGGCTGCCGGCCCGGTCGATGAGGTGCTCGACGAGGGTCACCAGCACGTTCTTGCACGAACTGCGATCACGCGCGTCGCACAGCACGACCGGGATGTGCGCGTCGAGGTCGAGTGCGTCGCGGACCTCGTCGGTGGTGTAGGCGGGGGAACTGTCGAAACAGTTGACCGCGATCGCGAACGAGAGGCCGCGTCGTTCGAAGAAGTCGATGGCGGCGAACGAGTTCTCCAACCGGCGGGTGTCGGCAAGGACGACCGCGCCGAGTGCGCCGCGCGCCAGTTCGTCCCAGAGGAACCAGAAGCGGTCCTGTCCGGGCGTGCCGAACAGGTAGAGCACCAGGGACTCGTCGAGGGTGATGCGGCCGAAGTCCAGCGCCACCGTGGTGGTGGTCTTGCGCTCCACACCCGACAGATCGTCTATGCCGGTGGACAATTCGGTGATCGTTTCCTCGGTGCGCAGCGGGGCGATCTCGCTGATCGCGGACACCATCGTGGTCTTGCCGACGCCGAAGCCACCGGCTACGAGGATCTTGACCGAGGCAGCCAGGGCGGCTGAGGACGCGTTATCAGGCACTGTGGTCTACAGCTTTCGGATTCCGTCGAGCACTGCTCGCAGTATGTTCAGGTCGCCGATTCCGGCGGTGTCGTTGTCAGCGTCGCTGTTGGCGGGAGCCCGGAAGTTCAGCAGTCCGTCGGTGATGAGGTCACCGACGAGGATCTTGGTCACCGCCAACGGCAGGTTCAAATGCGCCGAGACCTCGGCCACCGACTGCGGAGTGCGGCACAACTGCACGATGTCCGCGTACTCCTGTTCGATGTGCCGCAGCCGCGGAAGGGGGGACACGGTGACCACGAGGGTGAGCATGTCCAGGTCATGCGCCGCCCCCATGGTGCGGCCCCGGGTGACGGCGTACGGACGGACCAGGGGGCCGGCCGCATCGTCGAACCACGATTCGCCCATGCGAGTCACGGCAACCTACGCTCCATGCTCGGCCATCCCGCTACGAGGATCGGTGGACAGGTAGCTGCCGACGCGCTGCACGGTCAGGTTCATCTCGTAGGCGACCATGCCGAGGTTGGCGTTGGCATTGGCCTGCAGCGCAATACACGCGTTGCTTCCGGCCGCCGTCACGAACAGCACCGCACTCTCGAGTTCGATGACGGCCTGACGGACGGCACCGCCCTGGAAGCGTTGTCCCGCACTGCGGGCGAGCCCGTACAGGGTTGCCGACATGGCGCCGAAGTGTTCGGCGTCTTCACGGTTCATGGATGTGGACCGGCCCAGCAGCAGACCGTCGGTGGAAAGCACCACTGCGTAGCGCACCCCCGCCAGGCGATCGACCAGATCGTCGAGCAGCCAGTTCAGATCACCTGCGTTGGAAGTAGTCACCTTCACCTGCACCTTCTTGTTCGTCCCGGGCGGCATCCCCGCGCGGAGGTTCCGAATGCCTGGCCTGCCGAGTTCCGTGCACGATGGCGGACATCAGGTCTCGCGCCTGCTCGGCCGACCGGGACTCCTGCTGCACATCCTCGACGGGCTGGGGATCGTGTGCCAACTCGGGGGCCAAGCTCGCCTGCCGGCGCCGGCGGGGCAGCGGCGGGCGATCGTCCCCGTCGGGGCCGGACCCCGTTTGTGGCGCAGCAGGTTCGGTCGCGACCGGGTCGCGCCACACAGGTGCGGCGCTGCGGTCGGCGAACTCCGCGCGCAGGTCCTTGCCCGGACGCTCGAGGTGGGCCCATGCCCGCAGCTCCGGCTCCGGTGCGGGTGGCTCCGGCACTCGCAGCTCCTCGACCCGCGGCTCCTGCGCCGGCGGTTCCGGTGCCGGTGGCGCGGGGGCCGTCGGCACCGCGGGGGGCACAGGCGTTGCCGCACTCGGTGCGGGCAGCGCGAGTTCGGCAGCCTCGAGGGCCGGCATCTCGCCGGTCGGCAGTGACTCGGCGCGGCGGCCGGCGAGCCGGTCGGGCAGGTGGTCGGCGACCGTGGCCTCGGCGGCGACCACCGAGGTCGGCACCAGCACGATGGCGCGGATGCCGCCGTACTCGGATTCTGTCAGCCGGACCGAGATGCCGTGCCGGGCACCCAGCTGGGCGACGACGAACAGGCCCAGGCGCGAGTTCGCCGAGAGCGTCGCGACGCCGAAGTCCGGTGGGTTGGAGAGCATCTCGTTGGCCCGTTCGAGTTCCTCGACGGACATGCCCATGCCCTGGTCGGTGATCTCGATCGCCACGCCCTTGCCGACCACGTTGCCGCTCACCTCGACGCGGGACTGCGGCGGGGAGAACGCGGTCGCGTTGTCGACCAATTCGGCGAGCAGGTGGATGAGGTCGGCGACCACGTTGCCGACGATGAACACCGTCGGCATGCGGCGCGTGCGCACCCGCGCGTAGTCGAGGGTCTCGCCGATGGCGCTGCGCACCAGTTCGACCAGCGGGACCGGGCTGCGCCACTGACGGCCGGGCTCGCCGCCGCCGAGGATGATGAGGTTCTCGGCGTTGCGGCGCTCACGGGTCGCCAGGTGGTCGAGCCGGAAGAAGGTCTCCAGCAACGCCGGGTCCTCCTGTCGCTGCTCGGCCTCGTCGAGGAGTTCGAGTTGCCGGTGCACCACCATCTGGCTCCGGTGGGCGATGTTGAGGAACACCGCGCGCACGCCTTCACGGGTGCGGACCTCAGTGATCGCCGCGGAAACCGCCGCGGTGTGTGCGCGGTTGAACGCCTCTGCCACGGAGCCGATTTCGTCATCGCCGAAGTCGAGGTGCGCGCCGTCGGGATCGACCTGCTCGCCCTCGCGTAGCTTGCGCATGGTCTCGGGCAACTCGACCTCGGCGAGGTCCAGCGTTTCCTTGCGAAGACGCTTGAGTCGCCCGATCAGCCGGTTGGCCAGCCACAGCGACAGCAGGAACGCCACGATCGCGAGCGCGAGAATGCCGGCGCCGGCCCACAGTGAGTTGGAGGCGGTGCGTTTGCCGTCGTCGACGGCGATCTGGTTCGCGTGGTCGTTCAGGCCCAGCCAGGCGGCGGTGACCTCGTCGGCGAGCTGTCCCTGGGCGTTGCGCCACTGGGTGAAGCTCATCGGCGGCGACGGGACGTCGCCGTACTTGTCGGGCGCCGGCCGGTTGATGAGGTAGTCCTCCATCGCGGCCACCTGCTGCCATGCGGGGGAGGCCAGCACCGCCTTGATCTTCTCGGCTGCGGGATCGGCGCCCAGGTCGGTTGCCACCTGCGGCAGTGCCGTGCGGTAGGAGCCGACCAGGTTGCGGTATTCGTTCCGCATCGGGCCGCTCGAGAGCTGGCCTTCCAGTTCGGCGCCGGTCAGTGCGGCGGCGCGGGACATGCCCTCCATCGCATGCAGGACCCGCACGCCGTTGATGAGTTCGACGGCGACCTCGGCGTTGGGCGCCTTGGTGGTGACGATGTTGGTACCGAGCGCAACCGCGTCGAGGATGCGGTTGAAGATGCCGTAGGTCTCGGGGACCGACAGCGCCCGCGCGTCGATCGCGCCGCGGATCTGGGGGAGCTTCGTCCGCAAGGTGTCGAAGCCTCCGGTGTCGTCACCGACGGTGCCCCCCGAGGTGTCCTTCATCTTCTGCTCATATGGGAGCAGTGCCTCGAACGCGGCGTCGAGTTTGTTGCGCGCGGCGGCGAGCGAGGCCGGGTCGCTCTGTTCGCCCGACAGTTGCCACAGCGACAGCATTCGTTCCTGCTCGACCCCGGAGACGACGTCGCGAGCGTGGCTGACAGCGTCCCGGTTGACCGCGGCCCATTGCTCGGACTGCCGGCCCTGCTGCACCAGGTATCCTGCCGTGCCCACGCCGATTCCTAGCAACGCGAGGCTTGGAATCAGTGCGATTGCCAGGACCCGAGCTCGGATGCCGAGGCGCGCTTTCAACATCGGAGCAATATAACCGGTCGGCTCTCGGACTCGTAATTTGGCCTCGGGCAACGGAACTCATGTAGATCTTCACAACTTCTCTGTGGGATTTCACACCGGATCGGCGGCGGCATCGTCCGGTGTGTGCCGGACTCGGTCCCGGCCGACTGCAACCGGGATCGGGTTGCTGCTTCCTACGGTGAACCGTGGCCGCCGCCCACGCCGGCGTGGAAGCTTCCGCCGCCGATATTCCCGCCGCCGCTGATGTAGGGCCGGCCCCTGGAACCTCGAAACCCCCGCCGGCCAAGGGGGGAGTGGCCGGCGGGGGCGTCACGGGCCGTCCGGGGGGGTGAACGGTCCGCACTTTGAGGCGACCGGGCCTCGGGGGTGGCCCGGTGCTCAGCTCCCCCGGCGGAATCGACAGAGCGACTTCACGTCGGGGTGGCGGTGAACGTATGCGCGGCGCACACCCGATGATCATGTCGGTCCCGGTGAGTGGGATCGGATGCGCTCGCCGCAGTGCCGCTGTGGCGCACCGGCGGATGGTCATCGCCTGTTAACCGCAGCGCATCGTGGCCGTCGAATGACGCTCGTAGCGTCGGATGCATGATCCCGCTCACCGGAGTCGCCCGGCTTCCCTTCTTGCTGGCAAGCGCAGTGATCGCCACCACCGCGTCCCGACACTGGGGTGCGTGGGGTGAGGAACTGCGGATCAACCTCAGCCGCGCCTGAGGGCCGTCGCGGTCTCGAAGGCGCTGTGTCCCAACGGACGACGGGGCTGCCACGGCGTCTTCCCGTCTCGTCGCGACCGCGCCGGACTGTCTGCCGTTCAGATGAACCTGTACACCCGCTGTAATACGCCTGTGGGTGTCCGCTGATACAACGTGTGCAGTTCCCCCACGCGAAGGAGTCAGCGCACGGTGTCCGACGAGCAGCCCGGGGCGAGATCGCCCCTGAACCCAACGGAATCTCCGAAGCCGCGTACGAGGATGCCGTGGATCGCCTGGCCCGCCGCGGCCGTGATCGTGACCGCCGGTCTGGCCGGGTGCACCGCGGCGACCAATGCCACGCCCGCCCCCGGGTCCACGACCTCCGCGCCCGCCCCGATGGCGGAGTCCACCCCGCTCGCCACCGGTTCGGCGGCGCAGTCCGCTGCGACGCCCGCCGGTCCGACGGATGTCTCGGCGGCCGCGCTGGCCAAGCTCGGCACCCTGCCGGTCAAGGGGCGCGCACCGAAGACCGGATACTCCCGGGACCAGTTCGGCCAGGCATGGGCCGATGACGTCACGGTGGCCGGCGGACACAACGGATGCGACACCCGCAACGACATCCTGCGACGTGACCTGACGAACGTCACCAGCAAGCCGGGCACGCGCGACTGCATCGTGCTCACCGGCACCCTGCACGACCCGTACACCGGCAAGACCATGGCGTTCACCCGCGGGCAGAACACCTCCAGCGCGGTGCAGATCGACCACGTGGTCGCGTTGTCGAACGCGTGGCAGACCGGCGCCCAGCAGCTCAGTGCGGCGCAGCGGCAGAACCTCGCCAACGACCCGCGCAACCTGCTGGCCGTCGACGGGCCGACGAACACCCAGAAGTCGGACGGCGACGCCGCCACCTGGCTGCCGCCGAACAAGTCGTTCCGATGCCAGTACGTAGCCAAGCAGGTCGACGTGAAATCGCTCTACGGGCTGTGGGTGACCCAGGGTGAGCACGACGCGATCGTGCGTGTGTTGCAGAGTTGCGGCGCTCCGGCACCGGCCGCCGCGGCCCCGCCGATCACGACCGCACCGCCCGTCACGACGCAGGCACCGGTCGCGACGCAGGCACCGGTCGTGACGCAGGCACCGGTCGTGCCGCAGACGTTCGACGCGCCCCCGCCTCCGCCGGTGACCACCGCGCCGCCGGTGCCGGTGGAGCCGGCCGTGGTCGCGCCGAGCGGCGGTGACGTCTATTACAAGAACTGCACGGCGGTCCGGGCGGCCGGTGCCGCTCCGCTGTACCGCGGTGATCCGGGCTACAGCTCGAAGCTCGATCGTGACGGCGACGGTGTCGCCTGCGAGTAGGCGCCCCGCTGAGAGAGGGAGGACGCCGCCGGTGTCGGGGTTCCGGCGGCGTCCTCCCTCATTTCTATCCCGTCGGAGGTCGTCGACGGAAGGGCGAAACCGCAGGATAGGGGCCGGTTAGGGGCCGAGCGCCGGATAGGGGGTCCGCGTTCGCGCGAGTCCGCCGCCAGCCGTCGGAGGCCCGCGCAGATCCGCGCCGGGCTCGCAGCGTCGTGCAGTGCGCTCGTCGGCCTGGTGCTGTGTTTCGTGTTGGAGCCGAACGTCCTCCACTACCAGCACGAGCTCAACGAGCTCGCCGTGCGCGGCCGGCGTCCGTCCCGAATGCCCTTCAGCACGAAGGACATTCGGGCTGAGCAGGTCCTGCCTCGCCCGGATCGTCGCGACCGCGGCGCGCCGGGTCCGGGTGCGGTCGTGGGCCGGACCGCGAACCGAAGCGTCCGCGCAGGCTCCAGCCCCCCGTCGGCGGGGGCTGCTCGTCGAAGTGGTCGGCCTCGTGCGCGCTGTAGAGGGCGACCAGCACCGCGCCGACCACTGCACCGAGGAACCCGACCAATGCCAGCCAGGACAGCCCGGGCTTGGCGTGGTCGCCGAGGAACACCACGCCGATCGTGCCGGGCGCGGCGGTCTCGCCGACCACCAGTACGGCGGTGACGCCGTTGACGTGCCCCACCTGCAGCGCCACCGTCTGCACATAGAAGCCGACGGTGCCGGCCAGCGCGATCGTCCAGGCTGCCGGGTCGGCGATGATCTTCAGCGGCTCGAACGGGCGGATCCCGTCGAGCACGCGGACGCCGACGACGATGACGCCGTACAGGACACCCGCCAGTGCGCCGTAGAGGATGGCGCCACGCCGGCCGAGCTTGTAGACGGCGTACCAGGCGATGAGGCTGAGCGCGCAGGTGGCGGCGAACAGCGTCCAGTGGAACGGCCGGACGTCGCTGTCCACCGCGGTGTGCGTGGACGACACCCCGAGTGCGCACAGTGATGCGATGACCAGGCCGATCGCCACCCACTCACGGGTGAACAGCCGGTTGCCGAGTGTCGCGGTGCCGAGCAGTGCGGTGACCACGAGGTTCGCCGAGACGATGGTCTGGGACAGGAACAGCGGGAGGAACCGGGCCGCGATCGCGCCGCCGATGAACCCGAGCACCAGGAACGCCGTTCCCCACACGAACTCGGACGACCGGAACGTGTCCGCGGTCGAGGTCAGCGACGGACCACCGTGCCCGGTGACCGTGCCCTGTTTCTGGCACTCGCGTTCGTCGATGGCGGCATTGCGGGCCCCGAGTGCCCGCAGCACGGTCGACACGCCGTAGGCGATCGCCGCCGCACTCGCGAAGAACACACCGATGACGAACATCGCGCGGCCTCCGTTCCAGTAGCACGAAGATGGGGAATAGGACCGAGGACTTGAACGTTACTGATACTTACGATATCGAGCGGCCGACAGGCTGCAGTGAGTGGGAGGTCGGATGCCCGTCCGCAGCGGAAAGCGTGTGCTGATCACCTTCGGCAGGTCGTTCCTGTCGCTGGACCTGGCACGGTTGATGGGTGCCGCCGGGCACGAGGTGCTGATCGCGGACTCGGTGCCGTTGCCGATCACGCGGTTCTCCAACGCGGTGTCCAAGACGTTCCGTATCCCGCGCCCGAAGTACGAGCCGCTCGCCTGGGCGCAAGCGGTGGCGCGGATCGCGCGCGAGGAGAAGGTCGATCTGGTCGTCCCGATCCACGAGGAGACGGACATCCTCGCCCAGGCCGTCAAGCAGGACCCGACGCTGTTCCCCGAGGACTGCCGGCTGTTCTTCTCCGACTTCGACCTCGAGGCGCGGCTGCACAACAAGTACGAGTGCCAGGTGGCGCTGGAGGCACTCGGCACACCGACGCTGAAGTTCGCTCTCGTGCGGAACCGTGCGGATCTCGAGGCGCTGGACTTCGACGAGCCGTTCGCGCTCAAACGGGTCTACTCGCGCGGCTCGCAGGAGATCTACAAGGTGCATCCGGGCCGGCTTCCGCAGAACCTGACCTTCGACCCCGACAACCCGTGGCTGGCGCAGGAGTGGGCGAAGGGCGCGAACTACTGCTCGTACTCGATCTGCCACAACGGCCAGGTGAAGGCCCACACCGTGTACCCGGTGCGGTACGCCATCGACGGCACCTCGTGCCTGGACTACGAGGCTGTCGAGCACGAGGGCATCGCCGAGTGGGTTCGTGAGCAGGTCAAGGCCTTCAACTTCACCGGACAGATCGGCTTCGACTTCATCGACGTCCCCGGCCGGGGACTGTTCACCGTCGACTGCAACCCGCGGTCGACCAGCGGCATTCTGCTGTTCGACCCGGAGACGCGGGTCGATCGGGCCTTCTTCGGCGAGAACAGTGAGGTCATCACCCCGTTGCCGGGCGCCCGCAAGATGCTGGGCCCGGGCATGCTGATGTACGGCTGGCGCAAATCGTCCTTGGAGGGCAACACCTTCCGCGGGTTCCTGCGCGACTATCGGCGCACCGAGGAGGTCATCTTCCGGGGTGACGACCCGAAGCCGGGACTGGCGATCCCGCTGGCGCTGGGCAACATCCTCGCCGAGGCCGTCCGCTATCGCGTCGGTATCCCGGAGGCGTTCATGCACGACCACGAGTGGGACGGTAGCGCGCTGCCGGACTGAGTTCGACCGGGTTTCGTCGCTTCCTCGAGCCGGGTCCGGATCAGTCCGGCCGGTGGGTCCGGCAGAAGTCGACGATCCGCGCCGTGCTGTCCCCGGGTGCGGTGAACACGCCGCCGTGACCGGCGCCGTCGATCCGGACGAACTCGGCCCCGGGGATCGACCGCGCAGTCGCCTCGCAGAGAGCCGGCGGGAAGAACAGGTCGTGTTCGAAGGCGAGCACCAGGGTCGGCACGTCGATCGCCGCGAGGTGTTCCGGGGTCGGCTCCGCGGCGGTGATCCACTCGTGGGAGGCCATGAGCTGGCCCTTGAATCCCTCCGGTGCCGCCCACCCGCCGTCGCCCGAGGACATCACCGCGTGCCAGCCGCGCACGGTGGCCGGGTCCTGCAGCATCGCCGGCGACAGCGACGTCATCAACTGCTCGAAGACCAGCACGTCGCGCGGCACCTCGCCGAGTCGCTCGATCAGGGCCAGTTCCATCTCGTCGACCAGCGCGCCCATCGGCGTGGGCTGCAGGCCGGCGAAGAGCACCATCGCGCGCACCAGATCGGGTCGGCGCCGCAGCAGCAGTTGCGCGGTGTAGCACCCCATCGAATAGCCGACGAGGATGACGTCGCGCGCGCCGTGGTGGTCCAGGATCGCCGCCGCGTCGTCGGCGAGGTCGGTCATCGCGTACGGCGCCGGCGGTGCGGACGACGGTTTCTGTCCGCGGGCGTTGTAACTGATCACCTCGAAGCCGGTGTCGGCGAGCGCCGCGGGCAGTCCGCTGATGTTCCACGTGAGGCTGGGCATCCCCAGTCCGCCGAGGAGCAGCACCGTCGGTCCGGTGCCGGCGCGTTGCACCGCGAGCTCGACGCCGGGTCCGGCGGACACGAAGTCGAAGTCGTCGGCAGCGGGGTTGTCCGCGGCGGAGTGAGGGTCGTCGCTCATCGGGTAAGCCTTTCTCCGCGTTCGGCTCTGGGGCAACCGAGGTGCGCCGTGTGAGGCGACTGTAGCAATGCGGCGCCGGCGCCCGGCGGGCATCTTCTGTTGAGCACCACAACACTTCCGTGAGATATGTGAAGCCGGTGGTGCGTGGCGGAGACCGACGCGTACGCTGAGGGAGCACGGAGTCCCGCCACCCTCCCCCCTTGGCGGCCCGTGAAGTCCCCCCGAGCCATATCCCCCCTTGGCTCGGAGGGGGCGCCCTCAAACTTCTCCCGTCTCTCGCGACCCCGAAGAATGTCCGCGCTTCGCCTGTCGACCCGGAAACGTCCCCGCGCGATCGTGCATCGGCCTACCGTGGGGTGATCTACCGGGAGGTGCCGAATGAACTGGGCGGACGTCGGAATCGCCATCGCGATGATCATTGCCATCGGTGCAGCGTCGCTGTTCGTGCTCACCGCGCTGATGCTGTTCATCGTCTCGCTCAAGCCCGATTTCCTGCAGTTCCGCTCGCGCCGCGCCGAGATGCTCCAGCACGATCATCGTCGCGCGGGCTAGGAGAGCGGCGGATTCTCAGCCCGCTGCGGCGTCCTGGATCCGCATGAAGGGACGCGCTTCCTCCACCGCGAAGGCCGCCTCGAGCAACCGCGCTTCCGCACCACTCGGTCCGCCCAGTTGGACGCCGATCGGGGTGCCGTGTGAGTTCAGGCCGAAGGGCAGCGAGATGGCGGGTTCTCCGGTGGCGTTCTGCCACGGCGTGAATCCGACCCAGTCGAGCAGGCGTCCCATCACGACGTCGTATGGCAAGGTCGGATCGAGATGCCCGATCCGAGGCGTGAGGTGGCTGACCGTGGGGGTGAGCACAACGTCGTATCGCTCGTACAGCGAGCGAGAGTGGGCCGCCGACCGGTGCAGTCGGGTGATCGCCACAGGCAGTCGATGCGCGTGCTCCAGGGCGTAGCCGGCGAACCCGCGCGTCAGCGACTCGGTGTCGCGCCAGTCGAATGTGGCGTTGAACGTGTGTTTGCCCGTGGCGTTGAGGAACAGGAACAACAACCCGTAGTAGGTCTTGAAGTCTTCGACGAACGACATCGGCACGGGCGGGGCGATCTCTTCGACGTGGTGTCCCATCGACTCCAGTAGTCGTGCAGCGTCTTCCACCGTCGCCGCTGTTTCCGTGTCGGTGTCTGCGAGGAGCGATTGCAGCACCATGGCGATCCTCAGTCGTCGGCGGCCCGGACCGAGGACCTCGCCGACCGGCCGCAGCCGAGGGTTCGGTCGCAGGCGTTCGGTTTCGCGTAGATACGTCGCGGTGTCACGTACGGACCGCGTCAGCACGCCGTCGGAGACGACCCGCACGGGCATGTGCCGTGTCATCTTGTCCTGCGGAATGCGGCCGCGAGTGGGCTTGAGCCCCACCAGCCCACATGCGGCGGCAGGGATCCGGATCGAACCGCCGCCGTCGTTGCCGTGCGCGAACGGCACCACCCCGCTCGCCACCAGCGCGGCCGAGCCGGCGGAGGAGGCGCCGCTGGAGTACGCCGGATCCCACGGATTCCGGACCACCCGATCCGGGGACTCCGCGCTCGGCGAGATACCGAACTCCGAGAGCCTGCTCTTGCCGAGACCGACCACCCCGAGGCGGAAGAACGTGCGCGCGAAGTCCCCGTCCGCCAGCGCGGGCTGCGCCTGGAACGCGGCCGTTCCGTGCTGCGTCGGCAACCCCGCGACATCGGTGTTGTCCTTGACGAACGTGGGCACTCCGGCGAAGAAGCCGGCCGATCGGTGCTGCGCTGCGCGGCGGGCACGCTCGAAGTCCGCGCAGGCGATCGCACCGAGTGTCGGTTCCACCCGTACCGCGCGCGAGATCGCGGCGTCGACCGCCTCGGTCGGCGAGATCCGACCCGCCCGCAACTCTCCGGCGAGGCCGACCGCGTCGTATTCGCCGAGTGCGTCGTCGCCGAACGCGTGGACACGTCCGTCGGCGGATTCCCGATCGGTCATCGCCGCTCCCTGGGTCTTCCGTGAGTGAGTGGCGGAAGTGTAGGACGCCGCAGTCTCGGTGCGCGTCGGTACGCGACATCCCGGGGCATGGCCGCGGCGCTTCGACACACGACCCGGCAAGGGGCGCCGGCTGTCGGTGACGCTCGCCACTGTGCGCGCTGTTCGTCTGGTCGAACCGGCCGTTCGCGGCGTATAAATACAACTTGTGTCTAAGACGTATTCGGCCGCGGAGCAGGTGTATCGCACGGTCAAGGAGCAGATCCTCACCGGCGTGCTGCCCGGCGGTGAGCTGATCAGTGAGGGTGAGGTCGCCGGACAACTCGGTCTGTCCCGCACCCCGGTGCGTGAGGCGTTCCTGCGCCTGGAGGCCGAGGGGTGGATGCGGCTGTATCCCAAGCGCGGCGCGTTGATCGTGCCGGTCGCCGACGGCGAAGCCGCGCATGTCGTCGAGGCGCGGCAACTACTCGAGGTGCACGCAGCGGCCACGGTAGCCGGGAACGCTGCGGTGTGCGAGGCACTCGTCCCGACGCTGCGGGACAACCTGGAACGACAGCGCCGTATCCATGCCGGCGGCGACCTGGCCGAGTTCTCCGCCGCCGACGCCGAGTTCCACCGGCTGATCGTGGAGGCGGCCGGCAACCCGCTGCTGCTCGACTTCTACGACGCGCTGCGCGACCGTCAGCGCCGGATGACCGCGCGTTCGATCGCCCGCAACCCCGCACAGGTCGAGGCCATCATCGCCGACCACGCCGCGCTGGCCGACCTCGTCGAGGCCGGCGACCCCGCCGGGTTCGGCCACAAGGTCGGCGAGCACATGCGCGTGGTGCACGGATTGACCGGAGGCCGCGCATGACCGCCACGCTCGACCGTCAGCTCGACGCCCGCACCCCCGGCCGTACGCGACCGTGGTGGATCCTGGCCGCCGCGATGTTCGTCATCGCCTGGGGCGGAAACCAGTTCACCCCGCTGCTGTCGATGTATCGGATGCACGAGGGGCTGTCCACGACCACCGTCGACGTGCTGCTGTTCGCCTACGTGCTCGGGATCATCCCGGCGATGCTGCTAGGCGGCCCGCTGTCGGATCGGTTCGGCCGGCGTCCGCTGATGCTGCCGGCCCCGGTCATCGGGATCGTCGGCTCGCTGGTGCTGTCGGTCGGCGCGGCGCACGAGCCGGTTCTGTTCGTCGGCCGTGTGCTCAGCGGCCTGGCCCTGGGGCTCATGATGGCCGTCGGCAGCAGCTGGATGAAGGAACTGTCCGGCGCGCCCTGGGATCCCGATGCCGCCCCCGGTACCGGAGCCCGCCGCGCCGCGATGAGCATGACCGCAGGGTTCGCGATCGGTGCGGTCGTCGCCGGGCTGCTGGCCGAATGGGGACCGTGGCCGGGCACCCTCCCGTACCTGGTGCACGTGGTGCTCAGTGTGCCGGTCGCGGTGGCGCTGCTGCGCACCCCGGAGACCCGGGCCGTCGGCGCCCGCGGTCCGCTGCTGCAGGACCTGCGCATCCCCGCCGCCGCGCACCGCCGGTTCTGGTACGTGGTGATCCCGGTGGCGCCGTGGGTGTTCGGCGCGGCCGGAGCCGCCTACGCGGTGCTGCCCAACATCATGGTCGACCGCGCGGGGGCCCACCCGATCGCGTTCTCGGCGCTGCTGTGCCTGATCGCGCTCGGCTGCGGGTTCGGGATCCAGGCGCTCGGCCGCCGCATCGACACCCCGCGCAGCGCGCGTGCCGTCGCGGTCGCGCTGGGCATCCTCGCCGTCGGCTGCGCGATCGGGGCGGTCGCGGCGCGAGAACTGACCATCCCGCTGGCCGTCGCCGCGGCGGCGGTGCTCGGCGCCGGCTACGGCATGGCGTTGGTGTCGGGTCTGCAGGAGATCCAGCGCATTGCCGGACCGGACGATCTGGCCGGGCTGACCGCCGTGTTCTATTCGCTGAGCTACCTCGGCTTCGGGGCGCCCGCGGTGATGGCGGTGCTGTCGGGCTGGGTCAGCTACCCGGCAATGTTCGGATTCGGCGTGATCGTCGCCGTGGCCAGCCTCGCGCTGGTCGCCTGGAAGTGGGCGGCGCATCTCCCCGAGCCGCAGGGGCCGGCCGTCGTGGAGGACTCGGTCGGGTAGCGGGCGCAGGCGTGACCGCGCGCCTGTCGGACCCCGTCGCGCGCCACTGGTTGAATGAGACCGGAACTCCAGGGAAGGAAACCGGGTCGGGAGCGGATCCGGTGGGGAAAGGATTCGGTCGCCTGTGCACACCTTTGGGCTGGCGACCACCGCGATCGCGCTGACGGTGCTGCCGGGACTCCTGGTCGGCTGGCGGTCGCGGCTTCCCGCCCACGTGGCGGCGGTGTTCTCGGTGCCGATCACCTTCGGCATGGTCGGCATCACCACCTATGTGCTGGGAGCGGCGGGGATCCGCTGGAACCGGCGGTCGGCGCTCGTGGCGTTCGTCGTGTTCTTCCTGCTGGCCTGGGTCTACAGCCGATTGGTCAGGCGCCGGCGCCCTGTCCCGGACTCCCGGCCGCCGAGCTCGCGGCGGCCCCCCTGGGCGGCGGTCCTCGGCGCGGTCACCGGCGTCGCGGTCGGCGCCGGGATCATCGGGTACGTCTGCCTCCGCGCGCTACGGAAGGCGCCCGGCGGCCTGCGCAGCATCCCCAACGGGTGGGACGCGCAGTGGCACGCCAACGTCATCGCGTTCATCGCCGAGACCGGCAAGGCCTCGCCGCTGCAGCTCGGTGTGCTGCGCAACGTCGAAACGCACGCGCAGCTCTATTACCCGAACGCCTGGCACGCGCTGGGTGCGCTGCTGGTGCCCTTCGACCACTCGGTGCTGGTGACCTTCAATGTGTGGTCGATCGTGAGCCTCGCGATCACCGTGCCCGTCGCGGTCGGCTCGCTGGCATGGCGGCTGGTCCGCGACCGGCTCTCGCCGGCCCCCGCCGCGCTCGCGGCCGGTGCGGCCGGGGCGGTGGCCGCGCTGTTCCCGGCACTGCCATACGTCGAGATCCAGGTCAACGCGCTGCCCAACGCGGTCAGCGGTGCGATGGCGTTCACGGTGGCCGCGCTGGTCATCTCCTGTGCGGGCGACCCCGTCCGGATCCCGGTGGCCGCGATCGCGCTGGTCGGGCTGGCCGCCGTGCACCCCTCCGGGGCGCTGGTCGCGGTCGGGGTCACCGCGGTGTGGTGGCTGTGCTGCGGGCTGTGGCGTCCGCGCCGGACCCGCCCGCGCGACCTCGCCGCGCTGGTCGCGGTCGGCGTGACCGCCGGGGTGGTGTTGCTGCCGCAGATCGGCGGGGTGCTGTCGCAGTCGGCCACCATCAGCGGGTTCAAGGCCTTCGAGACCACCGAGCGGGCCGCCTCGTGGGGGATGGCGCTGGGCCTGCAGAACAAGCTCTCCGGCGGTTTCGGGGTCCGGATGGTGCTGCTGGGCCTCGCGGTGCTCGGTGCGGTCGTGCTGCTGGCGATCCGCAGCTGGTGGTGGCTGCCGCTGTGGGTGGCGCTCGTCGTCGCGACGACGAATGCGCTGATGGGATTCCCGGCGCCGTGGTCGAACGTGTTGTTCACGCTGACCAGCTCGTTCTACAACGACCCGCACCGGATCACCTACATCACGTCGATGGTGGTCGCCGCCCTGGCCGGGACGGGTCTGGCGTTGGCGATGTGGGGGCTGCGCAGCGCCGTGGTGCGGTGGACGCCGTGCCCGCGGCCGCTCGCCGCGACCCTGCTCGGCGCCGGGTACCTCGGGGCGCTGGCGGTGATGGGCTGGCACGCGTCGACCTTCGCCGACGAGCTCGGCAGGGCCAGCGCCGACGACCGGACGGGCCGGCTGCTGACCGAGCGCAACCTCGCCGCGTTCGACTTCCTCGCCGCGCAACCGGGGGCGCGGGACACGCTGATCTTCAACGAGCCGGATCAGGGGACCGGCTGGATGCGGGCGCTCAACGGCCTGCACCCGGTGTTCAACCACTACGTGTGGCCCGAGGCCGGCCCGGACACGCTGACGTTGTGGTCGGGGCTGGACCGCGCCGGCTACGACCCCGAGGTCGACGCGGCGCTGCGTGACCTGAACGTGCGGTACGTGATCGTCAGTCCGCCGAGCTACTGGCGTTACCAGACGACGCCACCGGCGCTGACGAACCTGGAGGCCGCTCCGGGACTCACCAAGATTTACGACGACGGAAATGCCAGGATTTACGAGGTCAAGTCCGGGATCGGGACCGGCGGGGCGCATTCGAGGTGAAAGATGGGGGAGCATGCGGACATTGGTGACCGGCGGTGCGGGATTCATCGGTTCGACGCTGGTCGACCGGTTGCTCGGCGAGGGGCACGAGGTCCTCGCGCTCGACGATCTGAGTCGTGGCCGGATGGCCAATCTCGCGGAGGCCGGGCGCCGTGACGGGTTCGCCTTCGTGCGCGCCGATGTCACCACCGCGGATCTCGACGCGCTGCTCGCGGAGAATCGGCCCGAGGTGGTGTTCCACCTGGCGGCCCAGATCGACGTGCGCAGCAGTGTGCAGGACCCGGCCGCCGATGCGGCGGTGAACGTGGTCGGCACGGTGCGACTGGCGGAGGCGGCCCGTAAGGCCGGCGTCCGCAAGGTCGTGTTCATGTCGTCGGGCGGCTCGATCTACGGCTCCCCCGAGCGGTTCCCCGTCGCCGAGGACGCGCCACTGCAGCCGCTGTCCCCGTACGCCGCGGGCAAGATCGGCGGCGAGATCTACCTCGACACGTTCCGTCGGTTGCACGGGCTGGACTGCACCCACATCGCCCCCGCCAACGTGTACGGCCCCCGCCAGGACCCGCACGGGGAGGCCGGGGTCGTCGCGATCTTCTCCGAGTCCCTACTGAAGGGCGAGCCGACACGGATCTTCGGCGACGGCGGCAACACCCGCGACTACGTGTACGTCGAGGACGTCGTGGGTGCGCTGGTCGCCGCCTCCGGCGAGGTCGGCAGCGGGCAGCGCTTCAACATCGGCACCGGGGTCGAGACCACCGACCGCGCGCTGCATTCGTCGGTCGCGGCCGCGGCGGGCGCGGACGACGCCCCGACCGCGCTGCCCGCCCGCCTCGGCGACGTGCGCCGATCGGTCCTGGACCCGACGCTCGCCGGGCAGGTGCTGGGCTGGAAGCCGACCGTGGACCTGACCGAGGGAATCCGCCGCACGGTGGCATACTTCCGGGACTGAACGGCTCGGTCGACGAAAGGAGCGCGCCGGATGCGCGGCATCATCCTGGCCGGAGGCGCCGGCTCACGCCTGCACCCGATCACGCTCGGCCCCAGCAAACAGCTGGTCCCGGTGTACGACAAGCCGATGATCTACTACCCGCTCTCGACGCTGATCCTCGCGGGCATCACCGACATCCTCGTCATCACCACCGAGCACGATGCGAGCCAGTTCCGCCGATTGCTGGGCGACGGTTCGCAATTCGGGATCAACCTGACCTATGCCGTGCAGGCCGAGCCGAACGGTCTGGCCCAGGCGTTCGTGCTCGGCGCCGAGCACATCGGCTCGGATTCGGTCGCGCTGGTCCTCGGCGACAACATCTTCTACGGACCCGGTCTGGGTACCACGCTGACCCGTTTCCACGAGATCGACGGCGGGGCGGTGTTCGCCTACTGGGTCTCCGACCCGTGTGCGTACGGCGTCATCGAGTTCGACGACGACGGCCGGGCGATCTCGTTGGAGGAGAAGCCGACTCGGCCCAAGTCGAACTATGCGGTGCCGGGGCTCTACTTCTACGACAACGACGTCGTCGAGATCGCCCGCGACCTCAAACCGTCCGACCGCGGCGAGTACGAGATCACCGACGTCAACCGCGCCTACCTGGACGCCGGCCGCCTGCAGGTCGAGGTGCTGCCGCGGGGCACCGCGTGGCTGGACACCGGCACCTTCGACTCGCTGCTCGACGCCGCCAACTACGTGCGCACCATCGAGCAGCGCCAGGGGCTCAAGATCGGTGTGCCCGAGGAGGTCGCGTGGCGACGGGGATTCATCAGCGACGAGCAGTTGCGCCGCCGCGCCGAGCCGCTGATGAAATCCGGTTACGGCGCATACCTGTTGGATCTGTTGGCGCGGGGCAAGTGAGGTAGCGGTGGAGTTTCGGCAGTTGCAGGTTCCCGGGGCGTGGGAGATCACCCCGCGGCAGTTCGGCGACCCGCGCGGGGTATTCCTCGAGTGGTTCAGGGACCCGTCCTTCGTGCAGGCGGTCGGGCACCCTCTGAACCTGCAGCAGGCGAACTGCTCGGTGTCGGCGGCCGGCGTGCTGCGCGGCATCCACTATGCGGATGTGCCTCCGGGACAGGCGAAGTACGTGACCTGCGTCCGGGGCGCCGTGCTGGACGTGGTGGTCGACATCCGGGTCGGCTCGCCCACCTTCGGGCACTGGGACAGCGTGTTGCTCGACGACGCAGACCGTCGGGCCATCTACCTCGGCGAGGGGCTCGGGCACGCGTTCCTGTCGCTCGAGGACGACTCGACCGTGGTGTACCTGTGCTCGACCGGCTATGCGCCCGAACGCGAACACGGCATCCATCCGCTCGACGCGGAGGTCGGCATCGACTGGCCGAGCCGCGGTCGCGACGGGGGAGAGCTGGAACTGTTGTTGTCGGACAAGGACATCGCGGCGCCGACGCTGGCGCAGGCGCGTGAGGCCGGTGCGTTGCCGGACTACGCGGCGACGCAGGCGTGGGTCGAGGGGCTGCGCCAGGGCTGAGCGGGCCATCCCCGGGTCCGGCCGGACCTCGCACATCCCGCGTGCACCTCACACGACCCCGGCGGGATGTGAGGTGCACCGGCGCTGAGTGAGGTGCCCGGCGTCCGCGGTCAGCGCTGGGCGCTGGTGTCCGGGCCGGTCGTGGCGGTGTCGGCGCCCGGACGCTCCGCGTTCTGCAGGGCGATCGCCCGGGCCAGCCGGGCGTAGCGCAGTTCGACGTCGCGGAACCGCAGGTAGGTGCCGATGGTGGCGAAGGCGAACGCCACCACCAGCGCGTAGAGCATCAGGTCGGTGCCGCGTCCGACGCCGAGCCAGTGGGCCAGCGTGGTCAGGTCCTCCGGGCGCAGCACGGTGTAGACGGCGAACACCACGAACGCGACGAAGAACAGCTTGACGCCGGCCGACGCCTTGGCGGTGCCGCGCGTGCGCAGCAGGTACATCAGCAGCGCGAGTACCGCCACGATGAGCACGATCTGGATCACCATGGCGCTACCTCCGCAACCGTCCCTGGACCAGGCCGTCGAAGAGGATGTTGACGCCGTTGATCAGCGACTGCCCCTTGGCCATCGAATACTCGCTGTAGATGATCGTCACCGGTTGCTCGGCGATCCGCCACCGGTGCCGGTCGACCAGACGGATGAACTCCGAGGCGTGGCTCATCCCGTTCATGGTCAGGTCCAGCTCGTCGGCGACCCGGCGGTCGAACACGCGCAGGCCGTTGTGCGCGTCGCTGAGCCCCAGCCGCCGTGTGCGCGGGCTGAGCATCACCACGGTGCGCAGCACGATCCGCTTGAGCAGCGGGACCTCGGTGGCGGCCTGGCCGGCGAAACGGGTGCCGACGATCATGTCCACCGGTTCGGTGCGGATCCGCCCGACCATCGCCTGCACGTCCTCGACGCGGTGCTGACCGTCGGCGTCGAAGGTCACGAAGAAGCGGGCACCGGGCTGGGCGCGGGCGTACTCGACACCCGTCTGGATCGCCGCGCCCTGCCCGAGGTTCACGGGGTGGCGCACCAGATGCGCGCCCGCCGCGCGGATCTCCTCGGCCGAGTCGTCCTTGCTGCCGTCGTCGACGCACACGACGTTGGGGAACACGCGACGCGCCTGGGTGACGACCGAGCGGATCACCTGGCCCTCGTTGTAGACCGGGACCACCAGCCAGACATCGGTGTTGGCCGACGGGCCGGCGGTCTGCACTTCGGTCACCTCGGGGCGTGCTCGACGAGTTGTGGACCTGCCGAGCGTAACGGAAACCTGAAGGTAACCTGAGCGCGCAACCGGAAAGGAGACAGCGAGTCGTGGTGATCGACGTGATGCTGCCGTACTACGGCGACGTCGCCCTGTTGCAGCAGGCGGTGCGCAGCGTGCAGGCCCAACGGCACGAGGACTGGCGCCTGGTGGTCGTCGACGACCGGTATCCGGACCCGGAGCCTGCGCGGTGGTTCGCGCAGCTGTCCGACCCGCGCATCCACTACCTGCGTAACGAGACCAACCTCGGGGTCAACGGGAACTTCCGTCGCTGCCTGGAACTGGTGCAGGCGCCCGCGTTCGTGATGCTCGGCTCCGACGACGTGATGCTGCCGAACCATCTCGAGGTGGTCGCGGCGGCCTTCGCGGCGCACCCCGGTGCCGCGGTGGTCGAGACCGGTGTCGAGGTCATCGACGAGCACGGCGCGGTCGTGCGTCCGCTCGGCGACCGGGTCAAGTCGTGGCTGGCGCCGCGCACCGATCCCGCGGCCGCCCGCGTGGTGCTGGGCGGGGAGGCGCTCGCCGCGAGCCTGCTGCGCGGCAACTGGACCTACTTCCCGTCGCTGGCCTTCGACACCGAGGCCGCGACCGCGATCGGGTTCCGGCAGTGCCTGGAGGTGGTGCTGGACCTGGCGCTGCTGCTCGACCTGATCGCGGCCGGCGGGCAGATGGTGCTCGACCCGGCCGTCTCGTTCCGATACCGGCGGCACTCGGCGTCGGTGTCCTCGGTGCGTGCGGTCGACGGCCGCCGGTTCGAGGAGGAGCGGGCGTTCTTCGCGGGGGAGGCGGCGGCCAACCGCGACCGCGGTTGGCCGCGCGCGGCCAGGGCGGCGCGGGCCCACCTGACCTCGCGGTTGAACGCGCTGGCGATGGTGCCCGCCGCACTGCGCGAACGCGACCGGTCCGCCGGCGCGACGCTGCTCACGCACACCCTGCGCTGACCGGCCCGGCGCCGTCCTCCCTGGCTGGGACCTATCCGTTCGGTCCGGGGGGCGAGAAGGCGCGCGCGTTCGTCACCAGCGCGGCCACGTGGATCACCGCGCCGACCACCGGTCCGGCCACCAGCGACAGCGAGACCCGCAGGTCCAGGCCGACGGGCAACAGGAGCAGCAGCACCGACGCGATCGTCGCCGCCCACCAGCCGAGTGCGTAGGCACGGTGCTGCTCGGCGGCCAGCGCCGCGCAACCGGTGACGGTGAGCAACCCGATCATGCAGGCGCCGACGGTCAGCGCGGCGAGCACCGCCGGACCCACCCGGTAGTCGGCGCCGAACGCGATCCGCAGCAGCCACGGGCCGATCCCGGCGGCCAGCGCCGCGCCGATCACCGCGACCGCGGCGAGCACCCCGACCGGCATACGCAGGGCCCGCAGCGGGGTGCGTCGCAAGGTCACCAGGTGTGAGATCAATGCGCCCTGAAAGGTGTTCAGCGGCACCAGCAGCGGGGCCCGGGTCAGCGTGACCGCGAGGATGATCGCGCCGGCCTCGCTGGTCAGCGCGCCCGACGTGGTGGCCTTGAGGATCACCGGGAATCCCATGACCAGTGCGGCGCTCGCGGTGGCGGCGGCCATCGACTGCAGCACCCGGCGCCGGAAGACGCCGACACCGACGTCCGCGGTCAGCGCCAGTGCCTGCCGGGACCGCGGTGACGCGGCGGTCACGATCAGCCAGGCGACCACGCCGGCGACGGTCGCGACCAGGAACCCGCCGACCCGCAGTCCGAGCACCGCGCACGCCAGCGCGACCACCAGTCGCAGGCACGCGTCGAGAATCGTCAACGCGGAGAACTGCGACCACGCCCCGGCGCCCGAGAGCGCTCCGGACAAGGTGGCCTGTGCGCTGAACCCGGCGATGCCGACCGCGAGCAGCAACACCGACAGCAGCCGGTCGGTGCTGAACACCGTGGTGGCCCACAGCGGCGCGGTGACCAGCACGGCCACCGCCAGTGCGACGCCGATGACCGCGCCGGTGCGGATCGGCCGGGCGCGCCGGATCTCGGTGCCGGTGGCAGTTGCAGGCTGTTCGAGTCCGGCGCGCACCGCGCGGGTGGTCTCCTGCATCAGCCCGTTGACGGCGCCGGAGACCAGGCCGAAGGCCGCCCAGAACACCGCGAACACGGCGTAGTCGGCGGGCCCGAGCACCCGTGCCGCGAGGAACAGCACCAGGTAGCCGGACACCGCCGCGACGGCCGTGGCGACGCCGACCTTGGCCATGCCTCGTCGGGTCGTCGCGGGCGCGCCGGCGGTGCCGGTGGGTTGACCCTCGGGGCTCACGGCAGCGGCGGCAGGGCGGGGCTCAGCAGCCATGCGTCCCACAGCGGGTGCAGCGGCTGGTGCGCGTAATGGGCGGCAAGGTCGGTGAAGTCCTCGGTGGTGACGGTGGCGTGCCGGAATTTGCGCGTCCATTCTCGCAGCAGGTCGAAGAACGGGCGGTCACCGATACCCTGGCGCAGCGCGTGCAGCACCAGCGCACCGCGTTTGTAGAGGCGGTCGTCGAACATCAGCTCGGGCCCCGGATCGGCGGGCAGCAGATCTTGGGGCAGCCTCGCCAGGCCGGCATGCGCGGCCGCGGCGAGCTGGTGCGTGGCCGGTCCGCCGGAGCGTTCGGACCACAGCCACTCGGCGTAGCAGGCGAAGCCCTCGTGCAGCCAGATGTCGCGCCAGCGCCGCAGGGTCAGGCTGTTGCCGAACCACTGGTGCGCGAGCTCGTGTGCGACCAGGCGCTCCTCGCGGCCGTGACCGTCGCAGTGGTTGGCGCCGAATACCGAGATGCCCTGCGCCTCGATCGGGATCTCCAACTCGTCCGCGGTGACGACCACCGTGTACGCCGGGAAGGGGTACGGGCCGAACAGGTCGGTGAAGACCTCCATCATCTGCGGCTGCCGCGCGAAGTCGCGGTCGAAGTGCTTGCGCAGCCGCGGCGGCAGCACCGCGGACATCGGCACCCCGGCCCCGGGACCGACACTCCCGGGCACCCTGCTGTCGGGCACCGCGACCCGCTCGTATTCGCCGATCTGGATCGTCGCCAGGTATGCGGCCATCGGTTCGGACTGCTCGTAGGTCCAGGTGGTCTGCGCCGCCCGCACCCGGCGGCCGGTCAGGATCCCGTTGGCCACCGCAAAATACGGTGAATCACAGGTCAGTTCGATGCGATAGCTGGCCTTGGAGCTCGGATGGTCGTCGCACGGGAACCAGGAGGACGCCCCGTTGGGCTGGCTCGCTACCAGCACCCCCTCGGCCAGTTCTTCCCAGCCGACCTCGCCCCACGGGCCGTGGACCGGGACGGGTGCGCCCGCATAGCGGACCGTCACCACCAGTGCGGTGCCGGTCGGTACCGGTTTGGGCATCGTGATCGTCAGCTTGCCGCCGCGATGGGCGAACTTGGGGGCACGCGCCCCGTTGACTGTCACCTTCGCGACCGTCAGTGCGGGGGACAGGTCGAAGGACAGCCGGGCCAGCGGTTCGACGGTGGTCGCGGTGACGGTGGCGCGCCCGGCGAGCCGATTGCTCGCCACGTTGTACTCCAGGTCGAGTTCGTACCGGGAGACGCGGTAGCCGCGGTTGCCGGCCGACGGGAGATAGCTGTCGATCGGCTCGCCCGACGTTACGCCGGTGTGCTTGGCGGGCTTGCTCATCGCGGCCCTCCCGTGGTCCCGGATCTGGCCTCGGGAACGATCGGATTGCCTTGCCAGCGTGACGAATCCGGAACCGAGTCGCCCCGCATGACCAGCGAGGCGGGCCCGACGGTCGCGCCGGCGCCGATCGCGGACGCGGGCAGCGCCACACAGTGCGGGCCCAGGGTCGCGCCGGGCCCGAGCGTGACGGTGTCCATGCTCATGATCCGATCATGGAACAGGTGGGTCTGTACAACACAGCCACGGCTGACCGTGGCGCCGTCGCCCAGGGCGACCAGGTCGGCCTCGGGCAGCCAGTAGGTCTCGCACCAGACGCCGCGGCCGATCCGCGCGCCCATCGCCCGCAGCCACACGTTCAGCACCACGGTGCCGGTGGCGGCCCGGGCGAACCAGGGCGCGGCGACGGTCTCGACGAACGCGTCGGAGACCTCGTTGCGCCAGACGAACGAGCTCCACAGCGGATGCTCGCAGACCTGGATCCGGCCCACCGTCAGCCACTTCGCGGCCGCCGACACCGCGCCGGCGACGGCCCCGGCGACCAGCAGCACGAGGCCGCTCAGCAGGGCTGCGGCGAGGAAACCGAATCGCCCGGCGAGCGCCTGCAGCCCGAACAGGACGCCGAGCCCGATGCCGAAGGTGACGATCACCGGGATCAGCCGGCAGGTCTCGATGACGCCGCGGGCCACCTTGAGCCGGGTAGGCGGCGCGAAGGTGCGGGCGGCGTCGGTGACCGCCGCCGACCGGCGCAGTCGCACCGGCGGGCTGCCCAGCCAGGACGAGCCCGACTTGCCCTTCTTGTCCGGGGTCGCCGAGAGCACCGCGACCAGGCCGTTCTTGGGGACCGTCCGGCCCGGCCCGGTCATCCCGGAGTTGCCCAGGAAGGCGCGCTTGCCGACCTTGGCGCGCTCGATCCGCAGCCAGCCGCCGCCGAGCTCGTAGGAGCCGATCATGGTGTCGTCGGCCAGGAAGGCGCCGTCGGCGACGGTGGTGAGCCGGGGCAGCATCAGTACCGTCGACGCCTCGACGCCGCGGCCGATCCGGGCCCCGAGCAGCCGCAGCCAGAGCGGCGTGAGCAGGCTCGCGTACAGCGGGAACAGGAAGGTGCGCGCAGAGTCCATCAGCCGCTCGGTCGCCCACACCTGCCACCCGACCCGGCTGCGCACCGGGTGGTATCCAGGTCGCAGGCCCAGTCCGAGCAGCCGCACCGCGGCGACGGTGACGACGGCGAACACCAGCAGCGCGACCGCGGTGGCGACCGGCAGCATCGGCAGCGCCCGCAGTGCGGCCTTCCCGAGCGTGTCGGCGTCGCGGATCCGCCAGCCCAGCAGTGCCAGAGCGCACCCGATGGAGGCCAGCGGAAGCCCCGAGAGCACGACCGAGGTCAGCCCGTACACCGGGACCCAGCGGGACGCGCGCGGCGGACGGTGGTCGGGCCACGGGTGTTTGGCCTTGCCCACCTTGACCGCCGGCGACCCGGCCCAGCGCTGCCCGGCCTTGACCTTGCCGAACACCGCGGACCCGGGGGCGATCTCGGCACCGGCGCCGATCGTCGCGCCGGGCAGCAGCGTGGAGCGGGCGCCGACCGTGGCGTCGGCGCCGACGGCGATGCGGCCGACGTGGATGACGTCACCGTCGACCCAGTAGCCGGACAGGTCGGTCTCCGGTTCGACGGCGGCGCCGTCGCCGAGTTCGAGCATGCCGGTCACCGGGGGCAGGGTGTGCAGGTCGACGTGGCGGCCGATGTCGGCGCCCAGCACCCGGGCGTAGTAGACCATCCAGGTGGCCCCGGCCAGGTTTGCCGCACCGCTCGCCTCGGCGAGCCGTTCGGCGATCCAGATGCGCAGGTGGACGCTGCCGCCGCGCGGGTGGGTGCCGGGCGCGACGCCGCGCAGCAGCAGACGCGCGCCGCCGGCGGACAGTGCCATCCGGCCCAGCGGGGTGATGAACACGACGAACATCGCCAACACCCACCACCAGGACAGGGTCGGCGCCCAGCGGACGTCCGCGGCCCAGGCGAGCACGTTGTTCGCGATCGCCAGCCAGGTCACCCACTGCAGCCCGGTGAGCGTGGTCAGCGGGACCGTGGCGGCGATCTGGGCGAACTGCGCGCGGCGCGGGATGGGTTGCACGCGCCGGGTCTCGACGGCCGCCGCGGGGGTGAGGTCGTCGAGGAACCCCGCCAGCGAGCCGAGACGGGGGTGGTCGTAGAGCTGGGCGACGGTGATCTCCGGGTGCCGCTCGCGCACCATGCTCACCAGTTGCGCGGCCGCGAGCGAGCCGCCGCCGAGGGTGAAGAAGTCGTCGTCGGGGCCGGTGACCTGCGCCCCGAGGACCTGCGTCCACAGCCCGGCCAGCCAGCCGGCGGTGCCGTCGAGTGGGGCGCGCACCGCGTCCGGATCGGCGCCGGGCAGCGGCCACGGGAGGGCGGCGCGGTCGACCTTGCCGGATGTGCGGGTCGGTAACCGGTCGAGCACGGCGAGGCGGGGCACGAGCGCGGCCGGCAGCTGCTCGGTCAGCAGTTCGCGGGCCCGCGCCCGGTCGAAGTCCGCGGGCGCGACGAGATATCCGATGAGCAGCGCGGTGCCGGTCGCGGTGTGCCGGACCGCGGCGGCGGCCGCACTCACGCCCGGGAGGGCCTGGAGCGCCGCGTCGACCTCGCCGAGCTCGATGCGACGCCCGCCGATCTTGACCTGGTCGTCGGCGCGGCCCTGGAAGATCAGGCCCGCCGTGTCGAGCCGGACCAGGTCGCCGCTGCGGTAGGCGCGGTCCCAGCCGAGCGAGGCCAGCGGGGCGTACTTTTCCGCGTCCTTGGCCGGATCCAGATAGCGGGCCAGGCCCACGCCGCCGATGATGAGCTCGCCGACCTCACCCTCGGCGACCGGATTGTCCGCGGAGTCGACGACTGCCAGGTCCCAGCCGTCGAGCGGCAAGCCGATGCGCACCGGACCGGCACCGGTGAGCCGCGCGGCGCACGCGACCACGGTGGCCTCGGTCGGGCCGTAGGTGTTCCAGACCTCACGGCCGGGGATCGCGAGCCGTTCGGCGAGCTCCGGCGGGCAGGCCTCGCCGCCGAAGATCAGCAGCCGCACCGATTCCAGCGATTCCGGCGGCCACAGCGCGGCGAGGGTGGGGACTGTCGAGACGACGGTGACGTCGCGCGCGATCAGCCACGGCCCCAGGTCCGTTCCGCTACGCACCAGCGACCGCGGCGCGGGCACCAGGCAGGCGCCGTGCCGCCACGCCAGCCACATCTCCTCACAGGAGGCGTCGAACGCCACCGACAGCCCGGCGAGCACCCGGTCGCCTGGGCCGATGGGGGTGTCCTGCAGGAACAGTCGGGCCTCGGCGTCGACGAACGCGGCGGCGTTGCGGTGGCTGACCGCGACGCCCTTCGGTGTCCCGGTGGATCCGGAGGTGAAGATGATCCAGGCCGTGTCGTCGACGGTGGGCGCCGTGGCTTCGAGCGCCGGACCCTCCTCGGTGACAGACAGCCCGGCGGCGGTGATGACCGCGGAGACCCTGGCCTCGCCGAACACCAGTTCCGCGCGCTCGTCCGGATCGTCGGCGTCGATCGGGACATAAGCGGCGCCGGACGCGAGCACCGACAAGATCGCGAGGTAGAGCTGTCGGTCGCCGGACGGCATCCGGACGCCGACCCGGTCGCCGCGGCCGATGCCGTGCGCGGCCAGCCACCGGGCGCCCTCGTATACGCGCGCGTGCAGCTCCGCATACGTGAGCTGAACCTCGCCGTCGTCCAGGGCGTTGGCCTCTGGGTGCGCGGCGGCCGTGGCGGCGAGGATGTCGACCAGGGTTCGGGGCGCCGGGGCGTGGTCGGCGCGGGTGAGCAGGTCGGGGACCAGCTGGGCGGCACGCGTGGGCACGGCGGACTCCTGTCGGGGCGGGTGCGAGGTGGTGTCGGAATGGGGACGGTCGGGTTCGGACGGCCGGCATCAGGGGGCCGGCTCGGCGTATTCCTTGGGCAAGCCGAGCGCCTGCAGGGTCAGCCGGTGCAGGGTGCGGCGGTTCTTGTCCGACAGCGTGGCGAGCGCGTCGTCGGTGGCGCCGGTGACCAGGCCGTCGGCGCGGGTGAGCGCTCGCTTGCCCGATTTGGTCAGCGCGAGGATGTGCTTGCGGCGGTCCTTGGCGTTCTTGGCTCGGGTGACCAGGCCCTGGTCCTCGAGTTTGTCGATGTGCCGGACCATGTCGCTGCGGTCGACGCCGAGGAGGTCGGCGACCTGCTTCTGGGAGAGCTCGTCCGCCGAGGCGAGGCAACTGAGGATCTGGTGCGTTCGGACCGTGAAACCTTCTGCGGACAAAGAACTCTCGATCTGGTCTCGCACCGAGAGGTGCAGTTGGGCGAGAGCGTATGCCGGGCTGCGCAGCAGCTCGGTCGACGGGGCGGTGGTCGCGGTCACGACGACCAGGCTATCAATCAGTAGGGAATGTAAATGATGGGAGTCGCCCACCATGGGCTTTCGCCCGAATCGCGCGGGATCCGCGTCGTGGCCCCTGGCAGGTGATGGCTCCGATCGGTTGCGCACAACCTGCTGGATCTCCGTGGTGCGCCTTCGTTCAGTAGGGGCAGGGTTCGTCGTCGTCGCCGTTTCCACTGTGTCCGAACATGATTCGTAGGTGGTCTTCACGTCGTGCGGTGGCGTTGTCGATGCGTTGTCGGTCGAGGCGGCGTGCGGTGTGGATGCGGGCGGCGCGGTTCTGGGCGCGGGTCCGATGGCGGCGGTGTCCCGCATCCCCGCCGATGTCGAACATGTGAGCGACTGTACGCCCGGGGTTCGACACAAACCTCTGAATCGCTGAACGGGTTGACTTCGGAGTAGTGGCCCGCGCGGCCGCATTCACCGGTGGCATCAGTGGGAAACATCGACAATGGGGACAGCCCATCGTATTTGGTGTCGACATTGATCGGTGCGGGTCGGCGGGACCACAATGGAGTTGTCCATCACGCACAAGTCAATTGGTAGGTGATGCAACGATGGGTGCCCTGTATCGGCAATTACCGCTCATGCGTCTGTTCGGCGGGCTAGGTGGTCTCGGGGGCGGAGGTCTCGGGGGCGGAGGGCTTGGGGGCCTGGGAAGTCTCGGCAGCCTGGGAAGTCTCGGCAGTCTGTGACGGCCCCGCTTGCGACGATTTTCTTCATCGTGCCCTGCCGGTGAACCGGCGGGGCATACAGGTGCGGTCGCCTCGGGTCTGGGGCGACCGCTTTGGTGACGAGTGCGATTTCGGTCAGTGACCCTCGGAATAACGTGGGGTGTACGGGGATTCGATCAGCTCGAGGTCGTCGTCGAGTTCGAGATCCAGTGAGTCAAGCGCATCGGCGAGGTGGCCGGGCTCGGTTACCCCGATGATCGGCGCAGTGACCGCACCCTGCAAGCGAACCCATGCAAGTGCCACCTTCGCCCGTGAGACACCGTGGGGTTCAGCGACCTTGCCGACTCCGTCTGCGATGGTGTGATTGGACCCGGCGCCCTGGCGATAGCTGCGGCGCAGCACCGAGTCGGAGTCCGATCGCATGCTCATCCCAGTGAACCTCCACGGTCGCCTCGTTCCTCCAAGGCGAAGTCTCGGGGTCTTGGCGCAGTGTTGCTGGCAGTGTGGCGCAGTCGCGTTCCATGAACGTTCAGCACCCTGAGGATGCTCGACTGCTCGAGCGCGTCGCGGAACTCGAGGCCGCCGACGCGACCTTCCGTCGACTCTGGGCCGCGCAGAAGGTCGGGTCGCGCCGTCACACCACGAAGTCCTTCGATCACCCGGCTCACGGCGCGGTTTCCTACGACTTCGAGACCCTGTACCTGCCGGAAGACGGCTTGCGGATCTCCGTCTACGCGCGGCAGCCGCGACCGCGGCGGAACCCGGGTGGTGGGGATCACGCTTGACAGGAACTGCGTCGACCTGCCAACCTTCGAACAGGTCACGAGTACCAGCGTCAAGCCCCGGCTAGCTGGTCGGCAACCCTCCACCGCGGCGGGGTGCTCCGGGTGACGACCTGGCTGCGACCCGACCGGGCGCGGCAAGCGCGGACTCTCACTTCTTCCGTCGAAGGCGAGTCCTGTACCCGAAGGACGTCGTGATGACTGCTGTGTGCCAACCTGTTTCGTTGATCAACTGCCCCATCGCCGAGGTGACCGGAGCCGACCTGCAGGTCCCGTTGATCCACGGCGGAACTGCGCGCTACGCCAACCTCGACTACGCCGCCAGCGCTCCGGCGCTGGCCACGGTCGTCGAGGAACTGAGCCGGACCCTGCCGTTCTATGCGAGTGTGCACCGCGGCGCCGGCTACGCCTCGCAGGCCTCGACGGCCTGTTACGAGTCCGCACGACGGGTGGTAGCGGGCTTCCTCGGGGCCCGAACCGACGACCACGTCGTCTTCACCCGGAACACCACCGACTCGCTGAACCTGTTGGCGCACTGCGTACCCGGCGAGACCGTCGTCCTCGACGTCGAACACCACGCGAACTTCCTGCCGTGGCGCCGAGGCGGTGCCCGCGTGGTCGAGGCGGCCGGCACGCTGGCCGAGACCCTCGAGTGCCTCGACCGAGAACTCGGCCGCCGTCCGGCCGCGCTGCTGGCCGTGACCGGCGCGTCCAATGTCACCGGCGAGGTGCTGCCGATCGCCCGGCTGGCGAAGATCGCGCACCGCCACGGCGCCCGCATCCTGGTCGATGCCGCACAGCTCGCCCCGCACCGTCGAATCGACTTGTCCGAGTGTGGAATCGACTACTTGGCGCTGTCCGGCCACAAGCTCTACGCGCCCTTCGGTGCCGGCGTGCTGGTGGGCCGGGCCGACTGGCTCGACGCGGCCGAGCCGTATCTGGCCGGCGGCGGTGCGGTCCGCAGCGTGGGCCTGCACGAAACCCGCTGGGCCGATGGTCCGGCACGCCACGAAGCCGGCTCGCCCAACGTCCTCGGAGCAGCGGCGCTGGCGCAGGCGTGCGTGACGCTGGCCGGCCTCGACCGCGACCGCGCACACCGCCATGAGCAGGCGCTCGTCCGGCTGCTCGTGACCGGACTGGAGGACCTGCCCGGGGTCACGGTGCACCGGATCTGGGGCGACCCCGAGGGCGGCGTCGACACCGTCGGCATCGCGACCTTCACAGTCGCCGGCCACCATCCCGCCGAGGTCGCGACCTATCTGTCGGCGGAGCACGGCATCGGGGTGCGGCACGGCAAGTTCTGCGCCCATCCGCTGCTGGACCGCCTCGGGCTGCCCGACGGTGCGGTCCGTACCAGCCTGGGTCTGGGGTCGACCGCCGACGACGTCGAACGGCTCATCCGCGCGATCGACCAACTGCTCACCTGCGGCCCGGTGTGGGACTACGCCGCGGACGCGCGGGGTCAGTGGGCGCCCGTGCCGGAGACCCGCACGCTGCCGGACTTCCTCGGCGGGCACCTGATCGGTGACCCCGCCGCGGGCACGCCGTCCACCCCGCCCTGTGGACGTGACTGAAATTCACTCTCGTGCCGGCCGTGGGTCCTACAGTCGTCGGAAACGGCGAACGGGGAGAGGGACGAGCCGATGCACAGGGGACTGCACAGCGTTGCACTGATCGCGGCGATCGTGGCGAGCATGGTGCTGGCGACGGGGGTGGCGGCCGCCGCACCCGTCGCGGCGCCCGCCGCCCAACCGGCGCCGCCCGGACCGTGGGGCGACTTCTACGACCCGCCGGTGCCGCTGCCGCCGGGACGCAACGGTGACCTGATCCGGACCCAGCCGTCGCACCTGGCGGTGTCGGTCGGCGACCTGCCCGGCGCCGCCACCCGGGTCCTGTACCGCAGCGAGGACACGCACGGTGCGCCGACGGCGGTCAGCGGCACCTACATCGCGCCGACGGCGCCGTGGAAGGGGAAGGGGCCGCGCCCGCTGGTGGTGCTGGCGCCGGGGACGCAGGGCGAAGGCCGGCAGTGCGCGCCGTCGATGATGCTGAACTCGCTGGTCCAGTACCATCCGCCGTTCGACCTGATGACCGAGTACGAGTTGCCCGCGATGGACTCGCTGCTCGCCGACGGCATCGCGGTCGTGTTCACGGACTATCCGGGCCTCGGCACCCCCGGACCGCATCCCTACGCGAACCGGCTGGCGCTCGGGCACGCGGTGCTCGACGCGGCCCGCGCCGCCCGGCGACTGCCCGGGAACGGGCTCGATCCGCACGGTCCGGTCGGGCTGTGGGGCTACTCGGAGGGCGGCGGCGCGGTCGCGTCGGCCGCCGAACTGCAGCCCGGCTACGCGCCTGACCTCGACCTCGAGGGTGTCTACGCCGGGGCGCCGCCGGCCCGCGACATGCCGGCGATGCTCGACCGGGTGGACGGCACCCTGTTCGCCGGCGCGATCGGCTACGCGATCAACGGATTCGAGGCGTCCTATCCCGAACTGCGACCGGTCGTCGACAAGTACCTCAACGACCGGGGCAAGCGGATCGTCGCCGCCACCGCCACCCAGTGCGACATGGAAACCATGCAGTACGGGCTGCAGCACACCAGCAGCTGGACGACGACCGGACAGTCGCTCTCGCAGATCATGATGGCGGACCCGACCTGGCGAAAGATCGTAGAGGAACAGCAGATCGGCACGCTCAAGCCGCAATCCCCGGTGCTGATCGCGTCGAACGTCAACGACGACCTCGTGCCCAACGGTCAGGTTCGGCAGCTGGCCGCGCAGTGGTGCGCCAAGGGCGCGACCATCGAGTACCAGCAGATCGACCTGCCGCCGCTGTTGCCCGGCAGCGTACTGGGACACGGCATCCCGATGGTGACGAACCTGCCTGCCGCCAACGCGTGGATGGTCGACCGGTTCAACGAGGTTCCGGCGCCGTCCAACTGCGCGGCGGTGTAGGGCGGGGCGTCAGCCGCGGGTGTTCGCGTCCAGCCACTCGACGGTCTGCATACCGAACAGGTCGGTGCCCCAGCCGTACAGGTTGGTCAGCATGCGGGTCATGCTGCAGTCGGTCGGCTGGTAGCTGACGTCGGTTCCTCCGGCCCGGTACTGCGCCACCAGATTCCGGGAGTCCGCGGCGGGCACCAGTGACATCGGGGAGTCATCCGCGGCGCACGAGGCGACCAGCACCTTCGACTTCGGCGCGCGCGTGCCGAGCAGGTTGTCGTCGTACACTGCCTGGAAGTCCGGGATGTCCGCCGGATTCTGCCCGCCCTTGAACAGCGCGCCCAGCGGCACGTACGGCAGCGTGAAGTACGCCGGCGTCTGGCACTGGGTGCGGTAGTAGTCCGCAACCGTCCGGCCCAGCGGACTGAGCTTCTCGTCGAGCTTCATCTCCGGATACGACGGCTCGAGACCGAGCAGCGTGGCGAACGCGAAGCCGGAGCCGACCGAGCCGTTCGCGACCCGCATGAAGTTGCGCTCGTCGACGACCATGCCTTCGAGCACGGTGGCCTTGATGTTCAACTCCGGTGCGTACTCGGCGGCCTGCTCGGCGGCGAAGGCCGCGCCCACACCGCCGCCGGCGATGCCGAATTCGCCGATCGGGGCGTGCTTGTTCAGGCCGGCGGGTGGCAGTGCCAGCGCGGCGCGGAGCCCGTCGAGGTTGGCGTGACCGGCGAACTTGCCGGCGAAGGGACTGTGCGGCGCGAGGGACCCGTCGTTGCCGATGTCGGTGCTCATCACCGCCATGCCCTTGCCGAACATCAGCGCCAGCGGGCCGAGCGCGGACCACGAGGCACCGTCCGCCGGGTCGCCGCCGGTCCACATCGTGCTCGGGTGGCAGTAGCCGCCGACGGCGTCGTTCGCCATCTGGTAGCCGACCAGCGTGCGGTCGGCGTTGTCGCGCCCGTCGCGGGGGATCATCAGGATCCCGGTGCTGATCTGCTTGTCGCCGTGCAATCCGGTGGTGACGTACATCAGCTTGTACGCGTCGACGTTGCCGGGCCGGAAGCCGGTGAACTGCACGTCCACCCGCTCCCACTTGAGCAGGGTGCCGGGCTTCTCCGCGCCGGTCAGCTTCGGTTCGGCGTAGAACGGGTCGTTCGCGTCGAGTCCGCGAGAGAACTCCGATCGGGTGGCCATCCGCCCGTCCTGGAACGCGCCGACCACGAATCCGTTGAACACCTGGCCGAGGGCCGGGGGCTGGTTGGGCACGTCCGCGCCGGGTGCGCCGGGAGCCGCCGCGTCCGCCGCCGCGGCGGGAGTCGCCAGCGTCAGCGCGCCGGTGAACACCACCAGCGCGGCCGCGGTGAGGGCTCTGGTCCGCACGCCCATCAGGTTCCTCCTCATGAGTACGTCACCGACGTCGCGGCGAGCGCGGACTGCAGGATCTCGGGAATGTTGTTGATCGGCCGGTGGCCCTCGAGTTGCTGCTCATAGGGCACCTGCAGTTCGGCGGCCAGCTGGGGCCAGTGGTCGTTGACCATCACCTTGTACTTTGGCAGCAACTGCGAGGTGATGTACTCCCAACGCTGGTCATACACCGACCAGTTCCAGTCCGGCAGCGGTGTGTGAAGGGTGGCGGTGCGCCCGTCCGGCAGCACCCGGCTGATCTGCACCGAGTGGAACTGTCGCGGCGGGAGGACGCCCGCGACCGAGGGCGACCCCGCGACCGTGCTCAGGTAGGTGATCGCCTCGCCGACGTCGCCCTTGTAGGCGCGGGTCTGGTCCCACTGGGCCTTGATGGCGACGCCCTGCTCGCGCTGAAGCAGGACCGCGTTGCCGTTCGCGATCCTGTCCGCGTTCCCGGACGCGATGTCGCGCCATGCGCTCATGATGTTGTCGCCGAACAACCCCGCGCGCTGCATCTCCTCGAGCGCCGGCAGGCCCTTGCTCACGTAGGCGCGGTGCATGGTCATCAGGTCGCCGAAGATGTTCTTCTGCATCACCAGGATCTGGCCCTGGATGTAGCGCAGGTCCTCCGGGGTGATCGTCTGCCCGGCGCGGGCCAGCGCCCGCAGACCTTCGGGCAGCAGGGCGATGCCGTCGGGCCCGAGCGCGCCGTCGACCCGGGTGACGATCTGGTTGGCGAGGTTCGCGATGCCGGGGAGGCTGTAGATCCCGGTGGCCAGGTCGAAGTCCAGCAGCCCGCCGCCGAAGTCGGCGCCCACCAGTCCGCCCATGCCGGCCCATTGCAGCTCGCGGTGGTGCAACTGCAACTGCTCGTAGAACGTGTACGACTTGACCAGGTTCTCGCGGTTGGCCGCCACGCCCGCCCGCGGGTCCCAGCGGGCCAGGTCGATGCCCGCGGCCTGCGTGGTGTCCGCCAGCCAGTACTGGAACAGCAGCGCCGCATAGGAAGTCGGCGCGTAGCCGTCGCGCCGGGCCTGGTCGAGCAGCCGGGTCAGCGTGGGCAGGTCGGTGGGCAGTGCCGGGTTGACGCCGCCGGGCCCCTGGCCCATGTCGCGGTTCACCAGCGGAAGGTTCAGGTAGCGGTCCACATCGGTGGCCGCGGTGTCGGTGACCGCCGTATCGGTGACCGCGGCGGGCGCGGCGACGGCCGCGGGGGCCAGGATCAGGGCGGCGGCGGCGGTCCCCAGGCCTGCAAGAGCCGTCCGCCGGGAAATGCGGTGTCCGGTGTGTCCGGGCATGTCTGCTCCTCAACGACGGACATCCCCGACCGCCGGTCTGTTTGTCTACAGTTCTCTTGACTTTCGGTCACACGTAGCGGTTCGTTACCTATGTGTGACCGGAAGTGCGCCGATTCACAGCTCGGTTCGCAGGCCTGCGCGATCCCGCCCGGGGTGCCGGAGGCTGTGGCACAGTCGCGTCATGGCGACCGAGATCAACGGGTGGACCGCGCCCGCGCGCGAGGTGCTGCGGGTGACCACGTCGACGCGGATCGCCGAGGTCGACGCGGGCGCCACTCCCGGATTCGACGGCGACAAACAACTCGGCTCCGCGCTCTTGGAGGAGCGCGGAGCGCGGCTGTCCGCGCTGCAGGAGCTGCTGTACGCCAACGGCCGCATCGGGGACCACCGCTCGGTGCTGCTGGTGCTGCAGGGCATGGACACCGCCGGCAAGGGCGGCATCGTGCGGCACGTGATCGGCCACGTCGATCCGCAGGGTGTCGACCACGCCGCGTTCGGGTCGCCCACCGAGGAGGAACTGCGTCACCACTACCTGTGGCGGATCGAGAAGGCGCTGCCACGCGGCGGGCAGCTCGGGGTGTTCGACAGGTCGCACTACGAGGACGTGCTGGTGGTGCGCGTCCACGAACTGGTGCCGGCCGACGTGTGGGGCGCGCGGTATCAGGAGATCGTCGACTTCGAGGACCGCCTCGTCGACACCGGGACGACGGTCGTCAAGGTGCTGCTGGCCGTCTCCAAGGAGGAACAGAAGCGTCGCCTCGCGCAGCGCCTGCGGAGGCCGGACAAGTACTGGAAGTACGACCGCCGCGATCTCGACGAGCGGGCGCTGTGGCCGGACTACGAGCAGGCCTACCAGGCGGTGCTCGACCGCACGTCCACCGAGCGTGCGCCGTGGTTCGTCGTGCCGTGCGACCGCAAATGGTATGCGCGTCTGGCGGTCACGGAACTGCTCATCGATGCCCTCGAGGGGCTCGAATTGTCTTGGCCGCCCGCGCATTTCGACGTCGAGGCGGAGCGGCTCCGGCTGGAACGGTCCTGATCGGACGGCAAGCTGTCCTGCGTCAGTCCAGCGGCTCGGGCCGGTGGTAACGGCCGCGGTGATAGAGCAGCGGCCGGACCGGCTCGCCCGTGACGTCGCCGCCGGTGGCTGCGTCTTCCGCTGCGACGTTCGTGCGACCCGCGCCGACCTCGTGCACGCGCGCGATCACCAGCGTGTGGTCGCCGACCTGGACGAGTTGCTCGATGGTCGTGCGCAGCCAGGTCGGGGTGTCGTGCAGCATCGGCTCACCGGTCGGCAGCCGGGACCAGCAGGACGGGTCGGCGAACCGCTCGGCTGCGGGTCCGGAGAAGCGGCGGGCCAGCGACTGCTGGTGCTCGCCGAGTAGATGGATGACCACCGAGTCGGCTGCGTGGACGGCCGCGAAGCTCGACGACGTGTGGGCGATGTTGAACGACACCAGCGGCGGGCGCATCGAGATCGAGGCCATCGAGGTGGCGGTGAACCCGACCGGTCCGGTGCCGGGGTCGAGGGTGACGATCACGACGCCGGCGGGATGCCCGCCGAGCGCCCGGCGGTACACCTCCGGATCGACTCCGGGTGCGGAGGCCGCGGCTGCGGTGTCGTCGGTACTCACACCGGTCATGATACGACCGGTCGCGAAACCACCGGCGTCACATGATCACTCAGGTGATGTCGATCGCGAGTCCGGCCGTGATGCGCAGCAGTTCCGGGAACGTCGTGCGGAACACCGTGCGCGGGTGGCCCGCGCACGCCCACAGCACCGGGTGATCCGCCAGCGACTCGTCCAGGTAGGTCGGCAGGTCGGTCGGATGGCCGACGGGGGCGATGCCGTCCTCGGGCTGTCCGGTCGCCAGCCGGACCATCTCGGGAGGCGCCGGCGCGAGGACGCCCTCCAGGCGCTTGCCGGTCGCCTCCTCGTTGACCTCGTGCGCACCCGAGACCAGCATCAGTACCGGGTCGTCGTCGAGCAGTAACACGACGGACCGGACTATCGCCCCTGCCTCGACCCGCAGGGCGGCGGCCGCCTGGGCGGCGGTGCGCACGGACTCGGCCTGGGCCTGGACCACGCCGGGATGCCCACGGGCGATGAGCGTGTCGGCGACGTGTGCCGCGGTGGGATGCAGTGGCACGGACATGAAGTCAGCGTAGGACGCCGTCGTCGATCGGGGCCGGGATTCGGCGCCGTGTGCGCGGTCCGGTCCGCCGACTAGCCTTAGGTGACCGTTCGGTAACTGATTTCCGAATGCATGTCCCGACTCACCGTTTCCGAACACCGATCCCCGACGGAGGAACCCATGAACGAGAACCCGACCGCCTGGAAGTCGGTCACGGTCGAGCGCACGGGCCATGTCGCCCAGGTGACGCTGATCGGGCCGGGCAAGGGCAACGCGATGGGACCGGACTTCTGGGCCGAGCTCCCGCAGGTCTTCGAGGAACTCGACGCGGACCGTGAGGTGCGGGCGATCGTGCTCACCGGCTCCGGGAAGAACTTCTCCTACGGGCTGGACCTGGCGGGTATCGCCGGCGACCTCGCGCCGGTGCTCGCCGACAAGGCGCAGGCCGCGCCGCGCACCGACTTCCACGACATGATCAAGCGGATGCAGCGTGCGACCACCGCGGTCGCCGAATGCCGCAAGCCGGTGGTCGCGGCGATCTCCGGATGGTGCATCGGCGGCGGCGTGGATCTCATCGCCTCGGCCGACATCCGGTACGCGAGCGCCGACGCGAAGTTCAGCATCCGCGAGGTCAAGGTCGCGATCGTGGCGGACATGGGCAGCCTGGCCCGGCTGCCCGGGATCATCGGCGCCGGCCATCTGCGCGAGCTCGCGCTGACCGGCAAGGACATCGACGCCGCCCGCGCCGAGAAGATCGGGCTGGTCGGCGACGTGTACGAGGACCAGGCCGCGGTGCTGGCCGCCGCGCATCAGGTCGCCGCCGAGATCGCCGCGAACGCGCCGCTGGTCGTGCAGGGCGTCAAGTCGGTACTGGAGCACAGCCGCGCGGCCGCGGTCGCCGACGCCCTGCGCTACGTCGCGGCGTGGAACGCTGCCTTCCTGCCGTCGGAGGACCTCGGCGAGGCCATGGCGGCGGTGTTCCAGAAGCGCGAACCCGAGTTCAAGGGCCGCTGACCGCGACGGGTGAGCGGGGGCTCGCGCGGAGGTCCGCTCAAGGGGCCGACGGGGCGTCGACCGTCCACGTGACCCGAATCATGATCGCCCCGTCGTCGCATCGAATGTCCAGCGCAACGGTGTCGTGACCGCCGACCTCGTGCCCGTTCCCTCGGGCACGGGGTCGACGGTCGGTCTCGGGGATTTGCATTCCTCTGCCCGCGGGCTAATGCTTGACGCATACAACTAGTTGAGACGTGAAAATACTTTCGGGAGGTGACCTCGATGACCGCCGATGTCCGTGTGGCATCCGAGCCCGGCATCGAACCGTACGCAGACGAGCTGGCCAATCAGCTCGGCAGGATGCAGCGGGTCCGTGAGCGGACGATGCACCAGCTGGGATCGCGGGGGCCGGGAGGCCTGGACCTGGCGGCATTCCGCTGCCTGTTCGCGCTCATCGAGCAGGGGCCGATGCGCTCGGGTGCCCTTGCGGAGGCGGTGCTCTCCGATCCGTCGACGGTCAGCCGTCACGTGGCGCAGCTGGTCCAATTGGGCCATCTCGAGCGGCTCGCGGATCCGGAGGACGGACGGGCGAGCGTCATCGCCGTGACACAGGACGGTCGCCGGGCCGCCGCCGAGATGCGTCACCGGCGCAATGCCCGGTTCAGCCAGGTGATCGAGCACTGGTCGATGGAGGACCGCGACGCGCTGCTCAGGTTGCTGACCCAGTTGATCGACGACCAGGAACGAGTCCGACTCGTCCGGGCGGCGGAGTGCGCGAAAGACGCTCCCGACCGGACCGGATCGGCCGACACTTCATTGAGGGAACAGAGATGACCGCCACCAAAGCCGCGCCGCCGGGCGCCACCGCCGAATCGCCGGGTGGGTTCACCCACCGGCAGATCATGCTGATCCTCAGCGGCCTGATGCTGGGGATGTTCCTCGCGTCGCTGGACCAGACCATCGTGTCGACGGCGATCCGTACCATCGCCGACGACCTCAACGGCTATGCGCTGCAGGCGTGGGTGACCACCGCGTACCTGATCACCGCGACGCTGGCGACCCCGCTGTACGGCAAGTTGTCCGACATCTACGGCCGCAAGATGCTGTTCATGTCCGCGATCATGATCTTCGTCGCGGGCTCGCTGTTGTGCACCTTCGCGCAGTCGATGTACATGCTCGCGGCGTTCCGCGCCTTCCAGGGCATCGGTGCCGGCGGTCTGATGTCGCTGGCATTGGCGATCCTCGGTGACATCCTGTCGCCGCGGGACCGCGCCAAGTACCAGGGCTACTTCCTCGCCGTGTTCGGCACCTCGAGCGTGCTCGGACCGGTGCTCGGCGGTCTGCTCGCCGGGACGAACTCGATCGTCGGCATCGCCGGCTGGCGCTGGGTGTTCCTGGTGAATGTGCCGATCGGCGCTGTCGCGCTGCTGGTGGTGTTCAAGAACCTCAAGCTGCCCAAGGTGCGCAACGAGACCCGGATCGACTGGTGGGGCGCCGCGGTGCTCGCGGTCGGCATCGTCCCGCTGCTGATCGTGGCCGAACAGGGCCGCGAGTGGGGCTGGGGCTCGGCGGCATCGTTGAGCTGCTACGTGATCGGCGCGATCGGTGTCGTGGGCTTCGTCCTCGTCGAGATCAAGATGCGCGACGCCGCGCTCATCCCGATGCGCTTCTTCCGCAACATCACCTTCTCGATGGGCGTGGTCATCTCGTTCGTCGTGGGTATGGCGATGTTCGGCGGGATCTCGCTGCTGCCGCAGTACATCCAGGTGGTCAAGGGGTCGACCCCGACGATCGCCGGCCTGCAGATGCTGCCGATGGTCATCGGCCTGATGCTCGGCTCGATCATCTCCGGTCAGCTGATCTCGCGCACGGGCCACTACCGCAAGTACCCGGTCATCGGCGCGGTCCTGCTGACGCTCGGCATGTTCCTGCTGCACTACGTGCACGCCGACACCAGCTTCACGATCGTGATGGCGTTCATGGCGATCGTCGGCTTCGGACTCGGCAACATGATGCAGCCGCTGACCCTGGCCATCCAGAATGCGTTGCCGCCGAAGGACATGGGCGTGTCGACCGCGTCGGCGACGTTCTTCCGTCAGATCGGCGGCACGCTGGGTGTCGCGATCTTCCTGTCGATCCTGTTCGCGCAGATGACGCCGAACATCACCAGCCGGCTGGAGACGGCGGCGAAGGACCCCGATTTCCAGCACGCGCTGGTGCAGGGCGTGCAGAGCACCAACCCGGCCGACGTCACGTTCTCCAAGGGCATCCTGAGCCGTGACTCCGCGGCCGCGGGCAAGGTGCTCAGCGACAGCTCGATCATCCAGCAGCTCAACCCCGAACTGGCGCAACCGCTCAAGGCAGGTTTCGCCGATTCGATGGACACGGTGTTCCTGTCGACGACGGTGTTCGCCGGCATCGCGCTGGTTCTGGTGCTGTTCTGGAAGGAGGTGCCGCTGCGCAAGGCCGGCGGTCTGGCCGCGGCGGCCGAGGAGTCGAGCGGTGAGCAGTCAGGCTCGGGGGCGCCGGCTCCGAGCGAGCCTGCCGCTCCGCCGGTCCCGGCGGCTCCGTCGGGGACCGCGCTCGAAGGCGACCCGGACGGGACCGGACATTCGGGACGGCACCGGGCGGACTGATCCGTCCCTGACGGATCCCGTTCCCATGGACGACGAAACGGCGGCCCCGGGCATCGATGCCCGGGGCCGCCGTTTCGTCGTGCTCGCGGCTCAGTGACCGCCGTTGACTCAGTGCCCGCCGGAATCGGCGAGACGCTTGATCGAACGCTCGATCTCGGCCTCCGCCTCGGCCTTGCCGACCCAGTCGGCCGCCTCGACGTGCTTGCCCGGCTCCAGGTCCTTGTAGTGGACGAAGAAGTGCTTGATGGCCTCCAGCTCGTCCTGCGGGACGTCGGCCAGGTCCTGGATGTGGTCCCAGCGGTGGTCGCCCGCGGGCACGCACAGCACCTTGTCGTCGCCGCCGGCCTCGTCGACCATCTTGAACATGGCGACCGGACGGGCCTCGACGATCACGCCGGGGTACACCGACTGCGGCAGCAGCACGAAGGCGTCGAGCGGGTCGCCGTCCTCGCCGAGCGTGCCCTCGATGAAGCCGTAGTCGGCGGGGTACTGCATCGACGTGTACAGGTAGCGGTCCAGGCGGATGCGGCCGGTCTCGTGGTCGACCTCGTACTTGTTCCGCTGGCCCTTGGGGATCTCGATGGTGACGTCGAACTCCACGCGTCCTCGCTTCGTGTCGGTGTGGTGCAGGTATCGGTGGGAGGATAGCCGGTCCGCACTAGGGTGGACGGACGAAGACCCACTGCGTGCTCGGAGTCGGCGCCGGCCCGACACGTCGCGGAGTGCTCGCTGGTCACGACGGGCGGAGATGAATTGGGCAGCAAGAAGCGCGGGAGTCTCGAGGGACGACGGCGCACCTGGCGCGTGACGGTCATCGTGGTCGCAGTGTTGTTGCTGGTCGGGGCGGGTACGGCGGTCGCGGTCACGCAACTCGGGGGAACGAGTCTGTTCGGTTCCGGCGCGGTCGCCACCGCGGCGGCGCCACCGCTGCAGACCCCGGCGCCGCAGGTGCTCCCGGTGCCTGCCGATGCGCCGGTGCCGTCGCCGGCGGGCTTGGCGCGCACGCTGGCGCCCACCCTCGCGAACCCGGGCCTGGGCTCGTTCACCGGGCAGGTGTCCGACGCCGAGACCGGGCAGGTGCTCTGGCAGCAGGGCGCCGACACCCCGCAGACCCCTGGATCGGTCACCAAGGTGCTGACCACTGCGGCGGCGTTGCTGACGCTGCCCCTCGACCAGCGGCTGACCACGAAGGTGGTGCAGGGTGCGGCGCCCGGCCAGGTGGTGCTGGTCGGCGCCGGCGATCCGACACTGACCGCCCAGCCGGACGGCGAGACGGGTTTCTACCTCGATGCCCCGCACGTCTCCGACCTGGCAGACCAGTTGCGCCGCGCCGGTATCCCCGTCACCAGTGTGGTCGTGGACAAGAGCCTGTTCCCGGGGCCGGGCATGGCCAAGGGCTGGGACGAGTCGGACATCGCCGGCGGCAACATCTCGCCGATCGAAGCGGTCATGCTCGACGGCGGCCGGCTCAGTCCCACCGTCGACGAGTCGCCGCGCAGTCCCACCCCGGCGCTGTACGCGGGACAGACGCTGGCGAAGCAGCTCGGCCTGGACGCCTCCGCGGTCACCGAGGGCACCGCGCCGGCGGGCGCGCAGACGCTGGCCTCCGTGCAGTCGGCGCCGCTGAGCGAGCGGCTGCACGAGCTGATGACGGTCTCCGACAATGTGCTCGCCGAGACGGTCGGGCTCGAGGTGGCCAAGGCGCGCGGTCAGGCGCTGACCTTCGACGGCGCGGTCGCGGCGGTGACCCAGACCCTGCGACAGGCGGGCTTCGACACCACCGGACTGACCCTCGAAGACGTCAACGGCCTGTCCACGTACGACCGTATCCCTGCGCGGCTGATCGACCAGGTGCTCACCGCCGCGGCCGGCCCCTCCCAGCCGAAGCTGCGCCCGCTGCTCGACGACCTGCCGGTCGCCGGCGGTACCGGCACGCTCGCGGACCGTTTCGACCACGCCTCGGCCGCCGCGGCCGGGTGGACCCGGGCCAAGACCGGCACGCTGTCCGGCGTCAGCTCGCTCGCCGGTGTCGTCACCACCGTCGACAACCGGGTCCTCACCTTCGCGCTGATGTCGAACGGCACCTCGCCCGACCAGGCGCGGACGGCGCTGGACGCGGTCGCCGCCGCGCTGCGCTCGTGCGGTTGCCGATGACCGGCGCGGCCGGCGACCCGGACCCCTCGGGGGGCGAACGCAGCCCGCTGGGCGGCGGGGTGGATTGGGCGCTGGCCGCCAAGACCGGCGCACGTCTGGTCCGGCCGGGTCCGGCGATGACCCCGTACACCCGTGCGGCCGCGACCGAGGAGCTCGCCGCCGCCGCGCGGTTCGCCGAGCAGCCGGTGCGGGAGGTGACCGGCCTCGCCGACGGACTGCCGGTGCCGGCCGCGATGGTCGTCGACCGCGCCGGCTGGATCGACGCGGCCGCGGCCTCGATGGGACAGCTGACGGCGGGGCTCGACGGTCAGGGGTCGCGAGACGGCAGTCCCGGCATCGGCGGTCGTGTGGCCGGGGTGCAGGCCGGCGCGGTGTTGGCCTTCCTGTCCACCGCGATCCTCGGCCAGTACGACCCGTTCACCGGCGAGCACGGCACGCTGCTGCTGGTCACCCCGAACGTGATTGCGGTGGAGCGCTCGTTGAAGGTGGCGCCCAAGGACTTCCGGCTCTGGGTCTGCCTGCACGAGGTGACCCACCGGGTCCAGTTCTCGTCGGCGCCGTGGCTCGCCGACTACATGAAGAGCGCGGTCGACCTGCTCGGCGAGGACACCGGGGAGCCGCTGGCGAACATGGCAGGCCGGCTCGCCGCGGAACTGAACCGCCGTCGCCGCGGCGAGGTCGAGCCGGGGGACGGGGGCCTGATCGGGCTGGTCAGCGCGGCCCAGGCCGAGCCCCAGCGCAATGCCATCGAGCGGCTGCTCATGCTCGGCACGCTGCTCGAGGGCCACGCCGACCACGTGATGGACGCGGTCGGGCCGGCCGTGGTCCCGACCGTCACCCAGATCCGCTCGGCGTTCGACGCGCGGCGCCGGCGCACCCCGAGTCCGCTGCAGCGCATCATGCGCGCACTGCTCGGCATGGACGCCAAGCTCGCGCAGTACGTGCGGGGCAAGGCGTTCGTCGACGCCGTGGTCGGCCAGGTCGGGATGGAGCAGTTCAACGCGGTGTGGACCGGCCCCGAGACGCTGCCGCGGCGCGCCGAGATCGACGAGCCGGCGCGCTGGGTCACGCGAGTGCTCGGTTGACCGGACCCGTCCCGCCCGTCTTCTCCCGCCGGCCCGGTCCCGGTGCGTTCGGCGAGGTGCGGCGGGCGCTGCGCGGCTGGCTCGACCGGCACGGCAACGCGTTCCCGGACGCCGGCGAGGTCTGCGTGGGTCTGTCGGGCGGCGCGGACTCGCTGGCGCTGACCGCCGCCGCGGTCGCCGAGTTCGACACCGTCCGCGCGCTGGTCGTCGACCATCGGCTGCAGGCAGGCTCGGACCGGGTGGCCGCACGCGCGGCGCGGCAGGCCGTCGACCTGGGATGCGGCGACGCCGAGGTGCTCGCCGTCGACGTGCACGGAGCCGGTGGGATGGAGGCCGCCGCGCGGCGGGCCCGGTATCCGGCGCTCGCCCGCGCCCGGGGCGGCGCGCCGGTGCTGCTCGCGCACACCCTCGACGACCAGGCCGAGACCGTCCTGCTCGGGTTGGCGCGGGGATCCGGCCCCCGCTCGATCCGCGGCATGAGCGAGTTCGACGCGCCGTGGGGTCGGCCGCTGCTCGGACTGCGCCGCGAGGTGACCCGCCGCGCGTGCGTCGAGTTGGGTCTGGACCCGCACGAGGACCCTCACAACCGCGACCCCGCGTTCACCCGGGTGCGGCTGCGGACCGAGGTGCTGCCACTGCTCGAGGAGGTGCTCGGCGGCGGGGTCGCGCCGGCGCTGGCCCGCACGGCGACGCAACTGCAGGAAGACGGCGCCGTGCTCGACCGCGCGGCGGCGGCGTGCCTGGACCGCGCCCGTGCGGCCGACGGCACGCTGGACGTCGCGGTGCTCGGCGAGGTCGAGGCCCCGGTAGTGCGAAGGGTGCTGCGGGAGTGGTTGCTGGGCGGCGGTGCTCGCGAGCTGACCGACTCCCACCTGCGGGCGGTCGCCGACCTCGTCGTGCGCTGGCGCGGGCAGGGGCCGGTGGCGCTGCCCGGCGGCGGTCCGGGTGCGAGGTTGGTCGCCTCGAGGCGACGTGGCAGGCTGAACCTCGGAACCGAGGGCTGATCCGCTCGGGTCCGGCCACCCACACGCGCAGCCACCCGCCTGGCACGAACAAAAGGGGATAGCGCCTTGTACGACGGCGACATCGCATCGGTCCTGATCTCCGAGGAACAGATCAATCAGCGCACCGCGGAGCTCGCGGAGATCCTGGCCAAGCGCTATCCGCCCTCCACCGACGGCGACCCCGACAGTGATCTGCTGCTGATCGGCGTGCTCAAGGGCGCGATGATGTTCATGACGGACCTGGCCCGCGCGCTGCCCATCCCCACCCAGATGGAGTTCATGGCGGTCAGCTCGTACGGCTCGTCCACCTCGTCCTCTGGAGTGGTGCGGATCCTCAAGGACCTCGACCGCGACATCGCCGACCGCAACGTGCTGATCGTCGAGGACATCATCGACTCCGGCCTGACGCTGTCCTGGCTGATGCGCAACCTCGCGAGCCGCAACCCGCGTTCGCTGGAGGTGTGCACGCTGCTGCGCAAGCCGGACGCCGTGCGCGCCGACCTCGAGGTCGCGAACGTCGGGTTCGACATTCCCAACGAGTTCGTCGTCGGCTACGGCCTCGACTTCGCCGAGCGTTACCGGGACCTGCCCTACATCGGCCTGCTGGATCCCAAGGTCTACAGCTCGTGACCGACGCGACGGCCGCGCAGATCGCCGAGTCGGTTCGGACCGGTTCGGCCTCGGCGACCGGGGCCGTCGAGCGTGCGCTGGCACGTATCGCCGAGCGCGACGGCGAGATCGGGGCGTTCCGCCGGGTGCGCGCCGCCGAGGCGATGGCCGAGGCCGAGCAGGTGGCCGCCCGCACCGACCTGGACCGGCTGCCGCTGGCCGGGGTGCCGGTCGCGATCAAGGACAACGTGGCCGTCGCAGGCGAGAGCCTGCGCGACGGGTCCGCGGGGACGAGCGGGCAACCGGCCGCCGCCGACCATCCGGTCGTCGCCCGGCTGCGGGCGGCGGGCGCCGTCGTGGTGGGACTGACCAATGTGCCCGAGCTGTGCCTGTGGGGCACCTGCGATTCCTCGTTCGGGATCACCCGCAACCCGTGGTCGCCGGGGCGCACACCCGGCGGGTCGTCCGGCGGCTCGGCCGCGGCGGTGGCGTCCGGCATGGTCCCGGTCGCCCACGGCAACGACGGGCTCGGGTCGATCCGCATCCCGGCCGCGAACTGCGGACTGTTCGGGTTCCGCCCCGGCCGCGACGTGGTGCCCGCCGAGCTGGGCGAGAACGCGTGGTTCGGCATGTCCGAGAACGGTCCGCTGACCACGACGGTCGCGGATGCGGCCCTGCTGCTGTCGGTGTTGGCCGGCCGGCCGGAACTGGCCGACCCCGCCCCTGCACCCGGACTGCGGATCGCGCTCGCGCCGGGGTCGCCGAGCCCGGTGATCGGCGTCGACCCCGCCTGGTCGGGCGCGGCGGCCCGGGCGGGCGAGGTGCTGTCCGGGGCCGGCCACACGGTGACCTCCGCGCGGCTGCCGTATCCACGGAACCTCGCCCCGCTGTTCGAGCGGTGGACCGCCGGCGCCGCGGCCGATGCGCGCGGGCTGGACCGGAACCTGCTGGCGCCGCGCACCCGGCGGCACGTCGCGATCGGGCGGGTTGTCGAGCGATTGCGGCTTGTCAACCCGGGCCAGCTGGTCGGGCTCGAGGCGCGGGTGCGGGAGTTCTTCGCGGACCACGATGTCGTGCTGACGCCGACGCTGGCGCGGTTCGCGCCCGAGGCGGCGCGGTGGTCCGAGAAGTCCTGGCTGTCCAACATGGCGGTCAACCTGCGGTACGCGCCGTTCCCGGCCCTGTGGAATCTGCTCGGCTGGCCGGCCGCGAGCGTGCCCGCCGGCGTGGACCCGGGCACCGGCCTGCCGGTCGCGGTGCAACTGGCGGCGCTGCCGGGCGGCGAGTCGACGCTGCTGGCCCTGGCCGCACAGCTCGAGGCGTTGATGCCGTGGCAGCGGGTGGCGCCCGGCTACCGCGACTGATCAGGTCGGGAACCGAATGCGGACGCCGGACGTTGCCCCCATGTCGGGGTGTCGCGATCCCCGTCGGTGGACCGTGCGGCACGGTTGTCGCAAGGTAGCCTGATAGTGCCGGTGAGCAGCCGGATCCTCATGACCTGGAAGGACGAGGCCACCTCGGCCGACGCTGTATGAACCGCAAGACTGTGTTCCGCAACCTGGCGATTCTTGCTGGAATCGTGCTGATCATCTGGGCGTTCTTCCACTTCAGCGACAGCACGCGGGGGTACACCTCCGTGGACACGTCGGTCGCGATCACCCAGCTGCAGAAGGGCAATGTCGAGTCCGCGCAGATGGACGACAAGGAGCAGCAGCTGCGGCTGACGCTCAAGGCGCCCGCGGACGGCACCGACGGCGCGAAGCAGATCATCACCAAGTACCCGAGCGGTGTGTCGGGCCAGCTGTTCGACGACCTCAAGGCCGCGAACCTCAAGGACTACAACACCACCGTCACGCAGGACAGCATCCTCACCTCGATCCTGGTCTTCGTGCTGCCGATGGTGGCGATCCTGGCGCTGTTCATGTTCATGATGAACCGCATGCAGGGCGGCGGTAAGGGCGTCATGGGCTTCGGCAAGTCCAAGGCCAAGCAGTTGACGAAGGACATGCCGAAGACGACGTTCGCGGACGTCGCCGGCGCCGACGAGGCCGTCGAAGAGCTGTACGAGATCAAGGACTTCCTGCAGAACCCGGCCCGCTACCAGGCCCTCGGCGCCAAGATCCCCAAGGGCGTGCTGCTGTACGGCCCGCCCGGCACCGGCAAGACGCTGCTCGCCCGCGCGGTCGCCGGCGAGGCCGGTGTGCCGTTCTTCACGATCTCCGGTTCGGACTTCGTCGAGATGTTCGTCGGTGTCGGCGCCTCCCGCGTGCGCGACCTGTTCGAGCAGGCCAAGCAGAACAGTCCGTGCATCATCTTCGTCGACGAGATCGACGCGGTCGGCCGCCAGCGCGGCGCCGGGCTCGGCGGCGGGCACGACGAGCGCGAACAGACCCTCAACCAGCTGCTGGTCGAGATGGACGGCTTCGGTGCGCGCACCGGCATCATCCTGATCGCGGCGACCAACCGCCCCGACATCCTCGACCCGGCGCTGCTGCGGCCCGGCCGGTTCGACCGGCAGATCCCGGTCGGTAACCCGGACCTGGCGGGTCGTCGAGCCATCCTGAAGGTGCACTCGGCGGGCAAGCCGATCGGCCCGGACGCCGACCTGGACGGGCTGGCCAAGCGGACGGTGGGCATGTCCGGCGCGGACCTGGCCAACGTGATCAACGAGGCCGCGCTGCTCACCGCGCGCGAGAACGGCACCGTGATCACCGGCGAGTCGCTCGAGGAGTCCGTGGACCGGGTGATCGGTGGGCCGCGGCGCAAGAGCCGCATCATCAGCGAGCACGAGAAGAAGATCACCGCCTACCACGAGGGCGGTCACACGCTCGCCGCGTGGGCGATGCCGGACATCGACCCGATCTACAAGGTCACGATCCTCGCCCGCGGACGCACCGGCGGCCACGCGCTCGCGGTCCCCGAGGACGACAAGGGTTTGATGACCCGTTCGGAGATGATCTCGCGGCTGGTCATGGCGATGGGGGGACGCGCGGCCGAGGAACTCGTGTTCCACGAGCCGACCACCGGCGCGTCGTCCGACATCGACCAGGCCACCAAGATCGCCCGCGCGATGGTCACCGAGTACGGCATGAGCGCGAAACTGGGTGCGGTCCGCTACGGCCAGGAGCAGGGCGACCCGTTCCTGGGCCGGTCCATGGGCATGCAGTCGGACTACTCGCACGAGGTCGCCCGGGAGATCGACGAGGAGGTGCGCAAGCTGATCGAGGCGGCGCACACCGAGGCGTGGTCGATCCTCAACGAGTACCGCGACACCCTCGACGTGCTCGCCGGGGAACTGCTCGAGCGTGAGACGCTGCACCGCAAGGACCTGGAGAAGATCTTCGGGGACGTCGAGAAGCGCCCCCGGATCACCGCGTTCGACGACTTCGGCGGGCGCACCCCGTCGGACAAGCCGCCGATCAAGACCCCCGGTGAGCTGGCGATCGAGCGCGGCGAGCCGTGGCCGCCGCCGGTCCCCGAGCCCGCCTACAAGCGTCGCCTCGCGGAGGAGCAGGCAGCCGCCAACGCGGCCGCGACCGGACCGAACGGTCACGGCGCGCCGCAGTACGGTCAGCCCTACCCGGTGCATCCGGCGCAGAACGCCCCGCACGGCGCGCTGCCGAACTACGGCGCACCTCCCGGGTGGTCCGCGCCCGGATGGCCGCCGCGCGACGGCGCCCAGCAGCCGGTCGGCCCGGGCTACGGTGCTCCCGGCTACGGCGCGCCGGGATATGGCGCACCGGGCTACAGCGCTCCCGGCGGCTACGCCCCATCGGGCCAGGCCGCGCCGGGGCAGGGGTCGACCGGCGAGGACGGCGCGGGCAGTGGCAACGGTGCGGGCAGTGGGCACCAGGGGCCGCAACCGAGCACCGGTTCGGACGCCGAGAGCAACCACTGGAATGCTGAAGACGGTAAGCGTTGACCACTCGCGGCCGGTGTCGTGCGGGTCGGTCGAAGAACGATCCGGAACTTCGGAGGTGCAGGCAGTGTTGTCGATCGATCGAGTCGGCGACCGGAGCAACGCAGGCGACCGGCGCGTCGGCGATAAGGCGGAGCCCGGCGCGAAGGTGTTCGACCAGGCGCGCGCCGAGGCGGCGGTGCGCGAGTTGCTGCTCGCGGTCGGGGAGGACCCGGATCGCGCCGGTCTGCTCGAGACCCCGGCCCGGGTGGCCCGGGCCTATCAGGAGATGTTCGCCGGGCTGTACACCGATCCCGACGCGGTGCTGAACACCACGTTCGACGAGGACCACGAAGAGCTGGTGCTGGTCAAGGGCATCCCGATGTACTCGACCTGCGAGCACCACCTGGTGTCGTTCCACGGTGTCGCGCACGTCGGCTACATCCCCGGCGAGCACGGTCGCGTGACGGGGCTGTCGAAGCTGGCCCGCGTGGTCGACCTGTACGCCAAGCGTCCCCAGGTGCAGGAGCGTCTGACCAGCCAGATCGCCGACGCGATCATGCGCAAGCTCGAGCCGCGGGGCGCCATCGTGGTGATCGAGGCCGAGCACCTGTGCATGGCGATGCGCGGCATCCGCAAGCCCGGCGCGACCACCACCACCTCGGCGGTGCGCGGGCTGTTCAAGTCGAGTGCGGCCTCACGAGCCGAGGCGCTGGACCTCATCCTCCGCAAGTGAACCCCGAGGTTCCGCCGGTGCGCGCGGATCGGTCGCAGAGCGGGCTGCCGACTCCCGGCCGGTGTGTGGTGATGGGGGTCCTCAACGTCACCGCGGACTCGTTCTCGGACGGCGGTCGCTACCTGCGCCACGACGCGGCGGTCGGGCACGGTCTCGACATGCAACGGCTCGGCGTCGATGTCATCGACGTGGGCGGCGAGTCGACCAGGCCCGGCGCCCAACGGGTCGATGCGGCTGTCGAGGCCGCGCGGGTCACCCCGGTGATCGCGGACCTCGCGGCCGGCGGCATGACGATCAGCGTCGACACCATGCGTGCATCGGTGGCGGCCGCGGCCGTCGAGGCCGGCGCCGCGATCGTCAACGACGTCTCCGGCGGGCTGGCCGACCCCGACATGGCCCGGGTGGTCGCCGAGGCCGGCGTGCCGTGGATCCTCATGCACTGGCGTGCCGACGGCGGCTACGTCCATGCCGGTGGTGCGGCGCATCGCGGTGAGGACGTCGTCGAGACCGTCGTGACCGAACTGCTGCGTCAGGTGGATGCGGCGGTCGCGGCGGGGGTGGACCCCGGCAAGCTGGTGCTCGACCCCGGTCTGGGCTTCGCGAAGACCGGCGCCGACAACTGGGCACTGCTGGACGCGCTGCCGCGTCTGACCGGGCTCGGGTTTCCGGTGCTGATCGGCGCCTCACGCAAGCGGTTCCTCGGCGAACTGCTCGCCGGGCCGGACGGTGCGCCGCGGTCGCCGGACGGCCGGGAGGTCGCCACCGCGGCCATCTCGGCGCTGGCCGCGGCCGGGGGCGCCTGGGGGGTACGCGTGCACGACGTACTCGCCTCACTCGACGCGGTCGCGGTCGCGACTCGGTGGCACCAGGAGGGACAGCGATGAGGGGCCGACGGGGATCCGACCGGATCGAACTGCGGGGGCTGCGTGTCCGCGGGTTCCACGGCGTCTTCGACCACGAGAAGCGCGATGGGCAGGACTTCCTCGTCGACCTGACCGTATGGCTGGACCTGTCGGTCGCGGCGGCCTCCGACGATCTGGCCGACACCCTCGACTACGGCGCGCTCGCGCAACTTGCCGCGGCGGTGATCGCGGGCCCGCCGAAGGACCTCATCGAGGCCGTCGCCGGTGAGATCGCCGACGGCGTGCTGGTGGACGGACGGGCGGAGGCGGTCGAGGTGACCGTGCACAAGCCGTCGGCCCCGATCCCGCTGACGTTCGCCGACGTCGCCGTCACGGCGTACCGCACCCGTGAGGGGCGACAGCGGTGAGCCGGGCGGTGCTCTCGATCGGTTCGAATCTCGGCGACCGGCTCACCCACCTGCAGTCGGTGCTCGACGCGCTCGGCGACCGGGTGACGGCATGTTCCTCGGTCTACTCGACGGCGCCGTGGGGCGGGGTCGAGCAGCAGGACTTCCTCAATGCCACGTTGATCGTCCGGGACGACGACCGGGACTGCCACGACTGGCTGCGGATCGGACAGGAACTCGAGCGCGCCGCGGAGCGGGTCCGGCTGGAGCGGTGGGGCCCGCGAACCCTGGACGTCGACGTCATCACCTGCGACGACGTCGTCAGCGACGATCCGGAGCTGACGCTTCCGCATCCGCGCGCCCACGAGCGGGCCTTCGTGCTGGTTCCCTGGCTGGAGATCGAGCCCGACGCGCGGTTGGCCGGCCGGCCGGTGCGTGAGCTCCTCGGCGACCTGGCGTCCGGCGAGTTGTCCGGGGTGACCCGGACCGAGTTCGTACTCGTCCGCGGGGGTGCATGAGGTTGCGGACGACGCGCATCCGGGACCTCGTCGCGCTCGCGGTGGTCGCCGCGGTCGTGGTGTGGACGCTTGCGCACGTGATCTACGGCTCGCTGCCGCGGGTCCCGATCTACGCGGGAGCCTCGCTGTATGTGCTCGCCGCGATCGAGGTCGTGCTGGCCTACATCATCCGGTCCCGGGTGGCGAACCGGGAGCTGGGCACCGACCCGCGCCAACTGCACCCGATCACCGCCGCGCGGGCGCTCGCGCTGGCGAAGGCGTCCGCGGTCGTCGGCGCGCTCAGCGCCGGCATCTGGGCCGGATTCTGGCTGTATCTGTTCCCACAGCGACCGTTGTTGCGTTCGGCCACGCTGGACAGCCCGGGAGCCCTCGTCGGCACCGTTGCCGGGATCGTGCTCGCGGCCGCCGCACTGTGGCTCGAACACTGCTGCAAGGCCCCGCCGGAGCCGCCGGAGGATCCCGCGCATTAGACGCGTGACCAGGAACTTTCTCGGGAATCGCCGTGCGTGCTCGGGTAATACACAGCCACATCCCGGTATGGTCGCGGCATGAGCGTTTCCGGTCGCAGCAACGTTCCACGTCAACGCCGCCGGAGCACCGCGAGGCGGGACGGAAGACGCGCCCGCAGCCCCTGGCAGGTGGTGTCGGCGGCGCTCATCGTGCTGGCCGTGATCGCCAGCATCATCATGATCTTCAGCGACAGTGTCGCGCTGCTGCGGCTGGCCGTGGTGGCGGCGGCGTGGGCGGCGGTGCTCGGCGCGATCGGGATGACCATGTATCGCAAGGAGTCGGAGAGCGACGCGGCCAAGGCGCGCGACCTCAAGCTCGTCTACGAGTTGCAACTCGAACGGGAGATCTCGGCCCGGCGGGAGTACGAGCTCGCGGTCCAGGCACAGGTGCGCCGCGAACTCGAGGAGGAGTCGTCGTCGGAACTGGCCGCGCTGCGCGAGGAGCTGTCGGCGCTGCGCTCGAATCTCGAGTTGCTGCTGGGCGGGGAGCTGCCCGACCTGGTGCCGGCCGTGCGGGCCCGGGCCGATCGTGTCCGCGAACTCGGCAACCGGGAGCGGGGGAACACCGACGAGCGCACCGACGCCCGGACCCGTGGCGACGACCGTCCTCCGGTCAGCGGGCCGAACCTGGTGCAGCCGGGGGACGAGCCGTGGACCGCGGAGACCCAGGTCGTGTCGATGTCCCCGGTGACCGACGATGTCGAGCCCCTCGATGCCGAGACCGAGATCATCCCGGCGGTCCGGGTGGGGACGGACGGGACGGCGACGGACGGGGCGTCCGATGCCGGCCGACGGGACGGCGCCGGTGCGGATGCCGAATCAGCTGCCGATGACGAGGACGAGGACGGCGCGCACTCGGGCGCCCATTCGGGGGGCAGCTCGGTGTCCGAGCTGTTGGCCCGGCTGCAGACGGGCGGTGCCGCGGCCGCGGGTGGGGGCCGGCGCCGCCGCGCCGAGTAGCCGCACACCCGCGTGACATGGCTCACCTCTCGTGGCCCCCGATGAGGCCGCCGCGATAACCTCGACGGGCACGTCCGGTACCTGCACGGCAGGACTGGAACGACTCCGGAAGGACCACGAGTGGACTCACTCGGCTTCAACGCGTTTGCCGACGGCGCCGACCCCGATCAGGGTGGCCCGGCTTCGGCGATCCCCGGGAACTGGCCGACGCCCGCCAGGCTCACCGTCGGCGTCGTCTCGGCCGGTCGCGTCGGCACCGCGCTGGGTGAGGCGTGGGAACGCGCCGGCCATGTCGTCGCAGCCTGCAGTGCCATCTCGGAGGCCTCTCGCGAACGGGCCGGCACCCGGCTGCCCGAATCCGCAATCCTGCCGATCCCCGAGGTCGTCGCCCGTGCCGAACTGCTGCTGCTGGCGGTGCCCGATGCGGAGCTGCCGGGGCTCATCCGCGGCCTAGCGTCCGACGGCGGGATCGGTCCGGGCAAGATGGTCGTGCACACCGCGGGCGCCCAGGGCGTCGGCATCCTTTCCCCGCTGACCGAGCTCGGCGCGATCGGCCTGGCGATCCATCCGGCCATGACCTTCACCGGCCACCGCGAGGACACCGACCGATTGGCATCGGCCTGCTTCGGGGTCACCGCCGCCGACGAGGTCGGCCACGCGATCGCGCAGTCGCTGGTCATCGAACTCGGCGGGGAACCGGTGCGCATCCCGGAACGGTCCCGACCGCTCTATCACGCGGCGCTCGCGCACGGCAGCAACCACCTGGTCACCCTCGTCAACGACGCCGTGGCGGCGCTGCGGGTGGCGATCGGCGACTCGGGCGCGACCCAGGACGCACTGCTCGGCGCCGACGCGGAGGGAGTGCCGCAGCGAATCCTCGCGCCGCTGCTGACCGCTGCCCTCGACAATGCCCTGCGCTACGGCGACCGCGCGCTCACCGGTCCGGTGGCCCGCGGCGACGTCGAGGCTGTCTCCACCCATCTGCGGGTGCTCGGCGAGGCCGATCCCGAGATCGCCGCCGGGTACCGGGCGCTGTCGCTGCGGACCGCTCGCCGGGCGGCGGCCGCACCCGAGCTGATCGCACTACTGGAGGACCAATCGTGACCGAATCGCCAACCGCTGCAGGCGGATACGTCCGTGGACAACTGACCGTCCACCACGACCCTGCCGCGCTGACCGCGGTGTCGCGCGCACTGCGCGGGGTCGGCAGGCAGGTCGTGATGGTGCCGACCATGGGCGCGCTGCACGCCGGACACGTCTCGCTGGTGCGGCAGGCGAAGCGGGTGCCGGGCTCGGTGGTCGTGGTGTCGATCTTCGTCAACCCCCTGCAGTTCGGGGCCGGCGAGGACCTCGACGCCTACCCCCGCACGCTGGACCGTGACCTGGAGCTGTTGCGTGAGGAGGGCGTCGAGCTGGTCTTCGCGCCGAACGCGGCCGCGATGTACCCGCACGGACCGCGCACCATGATCCACCCCGGACTGCTCGGTGCGGAGCTCGAGGGAGCTTCCCGCCCAACGCATTTCGCCGGGATGCTGACCGTCGTGGCGAAGCTCTTCGGGATCGTCGAACCGCATCAGGCGTTCTTCGGCGAAAAGGACTACCAGCAGCTCACGCTGATCCGCCAGATGGTGGCGGACCTGAACCTGAGCGTGCGGGTCGTCGGTGTACCCACGGTCCGCGAACAGGACGGGCTCGCACTGTCCTCACGCAACGCCTACCTCGACGAGGACCAGCGGGCGGTGGCGGCCGCCCTGTCGGCCGCGCTGGTGGCGGGGGCGCATGCGGCCGCCGACGGTGCCGAGGCGATCCTCGGCACCGCCCGCCGGGTGCTCGAGTCGACCCCGGAGATCGAGGTCGACTACCTGGAACTGCGCGGTGTCGACCTGGGGCCGGCGCCGGAGCGCGGCGACGGCCGCCTGCTGGTGGCCGCACGTCTGGGCGGCACCCGACTGATCGACAACGTCGGCGTCCCCATCGGCACCGGCTTCACTGGCTCCGAGATGCCCGGTGTCCCAGAATCTTCCACCGAATCCGTCAGCCACTGAACCGGAGGACCCAATGTTTCGCACCATGCTCAAGTCCAAGATCCACCGCGCGACCGTCACGCAGGCCGACCTGCACTACGTCGGCTCGGTCACCGTGGATGCGGACCTGATGAAGGCGGCCGATCTGCTCGAGGGCGAGCAGGTCGCGATCGTCGACGTGACCAACGGGGCCCGTCTGGAGACCTACGTGATCACCGGTGAGCCCGGCTCGGGTGTCATCGGGATCAACGGTGCGGCAGCGCATCTGATCCACCCGGGCGACATCGTCATCCTGATCGCCTACGGCGTGATGGACGAGCGCGAGTGCCGCGAGTACCAGCCGCGCGTGGTGTTCGTCGACGCCGACAACAAGCCCGTCGACCTCGGCTCGAACCCCGGGCACGCGCCGGAGGGCTCCGGCCTGGTCAGCCAGCAGTTCGTCGGCGGCCTGGTGTAGCGGTGCTGCTCACGGTCGACGTCGGCAACACCAACCTGGCGCTCGGCGTGTTCGAGGGCGCCGGTGCGGAGGCGGAACTGGTGCAGGACTGGCGGATGCGGACCGATCCGCGGGTGACCTCCGACGAGATCGCGCTGACCATCAGGGGCATGCTGGGCCGCCGGGTCGAGCAGATCACCGGTGTCTCGGCGCTGTCCACCGTGCCCACCGTCCTGCGGGAGTTGCGCATGATGCTGGCCCGGTACTGGGCCGATGTGCCGCAGGTGGTCGTCGCTCCGGGCGTGCGCACCGGTGTGCCGCTGCTGGTGGACAACCCCAAAGAGGTCGGCACCGATCGTGTGATGAACGCGCTCGCCGCGCACACGATCTTCCAATGCCCGTGCATCGTCGTGGATTTCGGGACCTCGACGCGCGTCGACGTGGTCACCGCGGCGGGCGAGTTCCTAGGTGGCGCGATTGCGCCGGGCATCGACATCTCGGTCGACGCGCTGGCCTCGCGCGGCGCCGCGCTGCGCAAGGTCGAACTGCTCCGGCCCCGGTCGGTGGTCGGCAAGAGCACCGTCGAGGCGCTGCAGTCGGGGATCCTGTTCGGCTTCGCGGGCCAGGTCGACGGACTCGTCGCCCGGGTGCGCCGCGAGCTCGCCGAGTTCGCGGGCGACGACGTCGCGGTCGTGGCGACCGGCGGGCTGGCGCCGTTGATCATCGACGAGTGCGAGTCGATCACCGACCACGAACCCGACCTCACGCTGACCGGGCTGCGGCTGGTCTACGAGCGCAACCAGGCGGGCACCCGCGCCGGCCGGCGGCACTCCGGCCAGTCCTGACCCGGCCGTCCTGATCTGGAGGGCTGCCCGCCGAGCAGCGTCCTTTCGTGGACCCCTGGCCTGGTCTGCTATTTTCGCAACAGAGTGGCACGTATCACAGGTTTCGGCTATGGTCACGATCACTGTTGGACGTTCGCCTAAGAGTGTGCCGAGGAGTCCCTGTGAGTGAACTGGCCGCCGCTGCCGTCTCGTCCCGTGCGTTCGGACGGGGCCCGGGTGTCGATGTCGAGATCTCGTTCGCGCCGCGCAACGTCGAGGCGCTGGTCGGCATGCTGAGCGCGTGGCGGGGCATTCAGTCGGGGCGCGCAGGTACAGCGCAGCGCCTCCCGTCGGACCTGGGGATGCACGCCCACGGATCGGCGCGTGGCGGCCGGGGACGGCTTGTGGCAGACTTGCCTGCGTGAATCGTCGTGCAGCCATCGACCCCGTGTGGGCGAGCGCTGCCGCGGTGTCCGGATGTTGCCAGGAGTGTTGTCGCGGCTGACCGCCGTATTGACCACCTCTCACTCCTGGAGTCCCCGAAATGGCTCTTTCTGTAGCCGACCTGTCTGTTCCCCGTCCCGCCGGCGCGAATTCGATCGCGCCCACCGATCTTCGCCCCGCGGATCTGCTGCGGATCACCGACGAGTACTCCGATCAGGTGCTGGCCGGCGACTTCGACCACCTGCTCCCGGCCGCGGGGTTGCCCGTCGAACAGCGATGGGCGACCCGCCTGCACATCGACGACGACGTCGACGCCTGGCTGATCAGCTGGGCCTCCGACGACTCCACCGAACTGCACGACCACGCGGGCTCGATCGGAGCGCTCACCGTGCTGTCCGGCGCGCTCAGCGAGTTCCGTTGGGCCGGTGGGGAGTTGAAGCATCGGCGGCTCGAGGCCGGTGATCAGGCCTCGTTCCCGCTGGGCTGGGTGCACGACGTCGTGCAGGCGCCCGGGGGTGCGGGCGACCCCACGCTGAGCGTCCACGCATATTCGCCACCGCTGACCGCGATGTCCTATTACGAGCCGACCGCACGGGGCACGTTGCGGCGCACCCGCACCGAGCTGACCGACCAGGCCGAGTCCGGGCGAGGGGGCGACCGATGACCGTCGTCGAGATGCTCGACCGCGCCCGCGCGCGGATCAGCCGGATGCCCGCCACCGAACTGGCCGAGGCGGTGCTCCGCGGGGCGGTGGTCGTCGACATCCGGCCGCAGGCGCAGCGCGACCGGGAGGGGACGCTGCCGGGCGCGCTCGCCATCGAACGCAACGTCCTCGAATGGCGCCTGGACCCGACCAGTGACGCACACCTGGCCACCGCCGTCGACCACGACGTGGAGTGGGTCATCGTCTGCTCCGAGGGCTACACCTCGTCGCTGGCCGCGGCCGCGCTGCAGGATCTGGGGCTGCACCGGGCGACCGATCTGATCGGCGGATATGCCGCCCTGCGGGAGACCGGACTGCGGCACGTGATCTCCTCGGCGGCCCACCTGCGGCGCGAGATGGCGACGATCACCGCGCACTGAGGGCCGGAGCCGCGGCGCGCGCCGCGGACCGCGACCGTGGCGTGGCCCGCGACACGAACTAGGCTGGTCGTCCGTGAGCAAAGCATCGCCTGTCGACACCGCGAACCCCGCGACCGCGGAGGACACCCTCCCCGAGCAGCAGCGCATCCGGCTCGGCAAGCGCGAGCGGATCCTCGCCGAGGGCGGGCAGCCCTACCCGGTGACGGTTCCGCGCACGCACTCGCTCGCCGAGGTGCGTGCGGCGCACCCCGATCTCGAGCCGGACACCGCGACCGGCGAGGTGGTCGGCGTCGTCGGCCGGGTGATCTTCCTGCGCAACACCGGCAAGTTGTGCTTCGCGACCCTCCAGGAGGGCGACGGCACCCAGTTGCAGGCGATGATCAGCCTGGCCGGGGTCGGCGAGGACGCGCTGGCGTCATGGAAGGCCGAGGTCGACCTCGGCGACTTCGTCTTCGTGCACGGCGAGGTGATCAGTTCCCGCCGCGGCGAATTGAGCGTGATGGCCGACGCGTGGCAGATGGCGGCCAAGTCGCTGCGCCCGCTGCCGGTTGCGCACAAGGAGATGAACGAGGAGTCGCGGGTCCGCCAGCGCTATGTCGACCTGATCGTCCGACCCGAGGCCCGGGAGGCCGCCCGTAAGCGCGTCGAGGTCGTGCGGGCACTGCGGGACGCGCTCGAGCGCCGCGGATTCCTCGAGGTCGAGACCCCGATGCTGCAGACCCTGCACGGCGGCGCCGCGGCCCGCCCGTTCGTGACGCATTCGAATGCGCTCGACATCGACCTGTACCTGCGTATCGCGCCGGAGTTGTTCCTCAAACGCTGCGTGGTCGGCGGCATCGAGAAGGTCTTCGAGATCAATCGGAACTTCCGCAACGAGGGTGTCGACTCATCGCATTCGCCGGAGTTCGCCATGCTCGAGACCTACGAGGCGTACGGCACCTACGACGATTCCGCGACGATGATCCGGGAATTGATCCAGGAGGTCGCCGACGCCGCCTTCGGAACCCGGCAGTTGACGCTCGCCGACGGCAGCACCTACGACATCGGAGGCGAGTGGACGACGCTCGAGATGTATCCGTCGCTGTCCGGCGCACTCGGCGCCGAGGTCACCCCCGACACCACCATCGACGAATTGCTCGCCCACGCCGACCGGGTGGGCCTGGAGGTGCCGTCGAAGGCCCTCAGCCACGGCAAACTCGTGGAAGAACTGTGGGAGCATCTGGTGGGCAACGACCTCAGCGCGCCGACGTTCGTCCGGGATTTCCCAGTCGAGACCTCGCCGTTGACGCGTCAGCACCGCAGCAAGGCCGGCGTGACGGAGAAATGGGACCTCTATGTGCGCGGGTTCGAGCTCGCCACCGGGTATTCGGAATTGGTCGATCCGGTCATCCAGCGGGAACGATTCGAGGATCAGGCGCGGCTCGCCTCGGAGGGTGACGACGAGGCGATGCGTCTCGACGAGGATTTCCTGGCCGCGATGGAGCACGGCATGCCGCCGACCACCGGGACCGGTATGGGGATCGACCGACTCCTCATGGCGCTGACCGGACTGGGAATTCGGGAGACCATCCTGTTTCCGATTGTGCGCCCGCACACACACTGACACCGGGTGCGAATTGGCCTGTCACCTGCACGGCGTGATCGCTATTGTGAATTCTCCAAAGAATTCGAAGTATGGGATTACCCGGTAGTAGGCTGACCTCTCGATAGGGCTTGCATATCGTGCGGCGGGCTTGTGGACACTGCTTTCGGGTCGAGAGGGAATTCATGGCGAAGAAGGTCACCGTCACATTGGTCGACGACGTCGATCAGGAATCACCCGCGGACGAGACCGTCGAGTTCGGTCTCGACGGCGTCACCTATGAGATCGATCTTTCGTCGGGCAATGCGGAGAAGTTGCGCGGCGAGGTCGAGAAATGGGTCGAGTACGCGCGCAAGACGCAGGGGCGTAAGCGTGCCAAGGGGCTTGCCCCCGCCGCCGGTGGGAGCCGAAGTCGTGCCGCGGTCGATCGCGAGCAGAGTGCGGCAATCCGCGCCTGGGCGCGCCGCAACAATCTTGCGGTTTCCGATCGGGGTCGCATCTCCGCGGAGGTGCTCGACGCCTACAACAAGGCGAATTGAGCAATTTCGAACGGACCGTCCGGTCCGGTACTGCCCCTGTCGGTTCCACCGGCGGGGGCAGTCGTGTATCGGTCGATTTCCCGGGCGGTCATTCGCGGTGGTCGTCATTCACGCGGTAATGCGATTCGAGGACGGCGGCCGCTGCCTCGATAAAACATGAGGAATTCCACATGTTCCGATTTTCTCGACGTACGCGCGGGTGCCCTGACCGGCGGCCGCGTGGCCGGGCGACAGTCGCGGCACTGGCCGTAGTGGTCGTGTCCGGGGCGCTGACCCTGCTGCCGGCCGCAATCGGCGAATCGGCCGTGCCGGTCGCGGCAGCGGCACAACCGCCGTTGCCGGTCCCGGGCACGGTGCTGTCGGGGATCGGCGAGGAACTGGCAAACCCCGGTGGTTCGTCGCCGGGGTCGAACGACTGGTCCTGCCGCCCGACCGTGGCCCACCCCGATCCGGTGATCCTGCTGCACGGCACCGCGGGCAACCGGCAGACGGAGTGGGGGACGCTCTCGCCGCTGCTGGTGAACGCGGGTTACTGCGTCTTCGCGCTCACCTACGGCAACGATCCTTCGCTGCCCTGGCCGCTCAGCGGGTTCGGCGGGCTGGGCCCGCTCGAGCAGAGCGGGGTCCAACTCGCCGATTTCGTGCACCGGGTGCTGGCGGAGACCGGGGCGCGCAAGGTCGACGTCGTCGGGCATTCGCTCGGCACGATCCTGCCGGAGTACTACGCGAAGTTCCTCGGCGGCACCGACACCATCGGCCGGTACGTCTCGCTCGCGCCGTTCTGGAATCAGGGACTTCCAGTCGGCACACCCGGCCTGGGCACATCCTCCGGCGGCGCCGTTCCCGCCGCGCCACCGCCCGTGCCGTCGCTGTGCGCCTCGTGCGACCAGACCGACCCCGGCGCCCCGTTCATGACGATGATGCAGAGTGGCGGCGTCTACTCGCCGCAGATCCGGTACACCAACATCATGACCAGGTACGACGAGGTCGTGGTGCCCTACACCGACGGATACGCGCCGGCGCCGAACGCGACCAACATCGTCGTGCAGGACCAGTGCGCGCAGGACTTCTCCGAGCACCTGGCGCTGGTGGCCGATCCGGTGGCGCTCACCGATGTGCTCAATGCGCTGGATCCGGCGCATCCCCGGCCGGTCCCGTGCACGTTCGTCCCCCCGTTCCTGGGATGACCGCTCCTCGGGCGCTGCGCGGCCTAGGCTGAGGGCAGGCCGAGGTGGTCCCGCGCGGTGGGGGCCGCCGGCAGTGGACGACCCGGTCCGGGGGCATGACCATGAGGCGAGCATTCGGCTCGGGCCCCGCAGGTTCGAGCCCGGCAGCGGCGGTCGCGGGAGGTGCGCCGACCGAGGAGCCCACCCGTGCCGCCGAGCCCCCGGCGCCCGATTCGCTCGACGCCGTCGAGGCGGGGCAACGGCTCGACGACTTCGACCTGCTCGTCGGGCTCGGCCGCGGCGCCTTCGCCCGGGTGTTCCTGGCACGTCAGCGGTCCATGCAGCGACTGGTCGCGGTGAAGATCTCCCAGGACAGCGGCACCGAGCCGCAGACGCTGGCGCAACTCGATCACGACTACATCGTCCGGGTGTTCGACCAGCGCCTGCTCGAGGAGCGCCGGTTGCGCGTGCTCTACATGCAATACGTGCCGGGCGGCACGCTGCTCGGCGTGCTGCGCCGGGTCCGGGACACCCCGCCGGAGATGCGTCGCGGGCGGCTGCTGCTCGAGGCGATCGACGATGTCCTCGCGGAGAAGGCCGCGATCCGGCCGAGCGACTCCGCTGTGCGTGCCCAGATCGCGCAGATGTCGTGGCCCGACACGGTGGCCTGGCTGGGCCGGCGCCTGGCCGATGCGCTCAACTATGCCGGCGAACATGGCGTGCTGCACCGCGACATCAAGCCGGCCAACGTGCTGCTGACCGAGGAGGGCGTGCCGAAGCTCGCAGACTTCAACATCAGCTTCTCCAGCGCGGTCGCCGGGGCCAGCCCGGTCGCCTACTTCGGCGGGTCGCTGGCGTACATGTCGCCGGAGCAACTCGAGGCCTGCCACCCCGGGATGGCCGGGACCGCCGCCGACCTGGACACCCGCAGCGACCTGTACGCGCTGGGCGTGATGCTGTGGGAGTTGCTGACCGGGGCGCGGCCGTTCGCGGACCGCGAGGACCCGGCCGGGGCGGACCCCGACGACGATCCGGACACCGAGGACGCGCTGCAGCACATGCTGGACCTGCGCCGCCGGGCCGTACCCGCGCAGGCGCAGGAGCGACTGCCCGCGGACTGTCCGGCCGCGCTGCGCCGGGTGCTGCTGACCTGCCTCGCCCCGGATCCAGGGGACCGCTGGGCCACCGGCGCGGAGCTGGCCCAGCAGTTCGATCTGTGCCTCGACGTCCACGCGCGCGATCTGGTCGACCCGCCGCCGCGCAGCCCGCGGGCCCGGGCCTCGCGCTGGCCGGCGCCGATCCTCGCCGCCGGCATCGGCATCCCCAACGGCGTCGCCGCGCTGTACAACTACCACCACAACAAGTCGTTGATCGTCGACGGGCTCGACCCGCAGGTGCAGGCGCGGTTCGACGACCTCGCGCAGGTGATCAACCTGATCGTCTTCTCGCTCGGCGCGCTGCTGATCCTGTACTTCTGCCGGCGGCTGCTCACCGTGCCGCCCGGGTTGCGTGCCGGTCGGACGTACGACGCCCGGACGCTCGCCCGGGTGCGCGCCGACAGCCTGCTGCTGGGTGACCGGGTGGTCGTGGTGTGCGGGCTGCTGTGGCTGGCGTCGGGAATCGCGTTCCCACTGCTGCTGCAGGCCGCCGGGGGATCGCTGCCGACCTACGACTTCGTGCATTTCGTCGCGTCCCAGGCGGTGTGCGGCGCGATGGCGGTGGCGTATCCGTTCTTCGCGGTCGCCTTCTACTGTGTGCGCTGCCTGTACCCGGCCCTGCTGCCGCACGGCGGTCCCGGCAGCGCAGCCGACGGCCGCAAGCTGCGCGGGCTGGTCCGGCGAAGCATCCGCTACCTGGCGGTCGCGGCGTCGGTGCCGCTGGTGGCCGTGGTCGGGGTGACGTTCCTGTCGCACGACGACTTCGATGCGGTGATCGTCGCGGTGCGGGTGCTCTGCGTGGGCAGCATCTTCGCCTTCATCGGCGCCTACTGGCTGTTCCGGATGCTCGAGGCGGACCTGCGCGCGCTCGAGCGGGTGGTGGCGACGGCGCCGCGAACGACGTGAGCCGGGGCCGGCCAGGGGTCCGGCTGCGGGGTCGCCACACGAGTGGCCGCCATGTTCGCTGCGGGCGTACAACGTCGGGAAACGTATCGATGGCCGTGGGCGTTGACTCCCTATACGGTCGTTCTCTACACCGAGTGCGGTGGAGGGAGCGCGGGTCGCAGGCCCGGCAACTAGAGTGAAAGGTGCGGAGACTCGCCCACGGGGGTGCGGGAGTTCGCACACCGGATGTGCCGGAGCGAATCCGGCGGAAACGGTGGGCACGACGACATTGGTCGGCGGTGCCGGCCAGCCCTTTCGGGGGTGTTCGCCACGGAGTGTAGGGAGAGCAATGTTCGAGAGGTTTACCGACCGCGCACGGCGCGTTGTCGTCCTGGCTCAGGAAGAGGCCAGGATGCTCAATCACAACTACATCGGTACCGAACACATCCTGCTGGGCCTCATCCACGAGGGTGAGGGTGTCGCGGCCAAGTCGCTCGAGTCGCTGGGGATCTCCCTCGAAGGCGTGCGCAGCCAGGTCGAGGAGATCATCGGTCAGGGCCAGCAGGCCCCGTCGGGTCACATCCCCTTCACCCCGCGGGCGAAGAAGGTCCTCGAGCTGAGCCTGCGCGAGGCGCTGCAGCTCGGACACAACTACATCGGTACCGAACACATCCTGCTGGGCCTCATCCGCGAGGGTGAGGGCGTGGCGGCGCAGGTGCTGGTCAAGCTCGGCGCCGACCTGAACCGGGTCCGGCAGCAGGTCATCCAGCTGCTCTCGGGATACCAGGGCAAGGAAGGCACCGAGGGCGCGGCCACCGGCGGGCGCAGCGGCGAGGCCGGCACCCCGTCCACCTCGCTGGTGCTGGACCAGTTCGGCAGAAATCTGACCCAGGCCGCGATCGAGGGCAAGCTCGATCCGGTCATCGGCCGTTCGAAAGAGATCGAGCGGGTCATGCAGGTGCTCTCGCGGCGCACCAAGAACAACCCGGTCCTCATCGGTGAGCCGGGTGTCGGCAAGACCGCCGTCGTCGAGGGCCTGGCGCAGGCCATCGTCAACGGCGAGGTCCCCGAGACGCTCAAGGACAAGCAGCTCTACACCCTCGACCTGGGTTCGCTGGTCGCGGGCAGCCGGTACCGCGGCGACTTCGAGGAGCGGCTGAAGAAGGTCCTGAAGGAGATCAACACCCGCGGCGACATCATCCTGTTCATCGACGAGCTGCACACGCTGGTCGGGGCGGGCGCCGCCGAAGGTGCGATCGATGCGGCGTCGATCCTCAAGCCGAAGCTGGCCCGCGGCGAGCTGCAGACCATCGGCGCCACCACCCTCGACGAGTACCGCAAGTACATCGAGAAGGACGCCGCACTCGAGCGCCGGTTCCAGCCGGTGCAGGTCGGCGAGCCGACGGTCGAGCACACCATCGAGATCCTCAAGGGCCTGCGCGACCGGTACGAGGCGCACCACCGCGTCTCGATCACCGACGGCGCGCTGGTCGCGGCGGCGACGCTCGCCGACCGCTACATCAACGACCGGTTCCTGCCGGACAAGGCCATCGACCTCATCGACGAGGCCGGCGCCCGCATGCGCATCCGCCGGATGACCGCGCCGCCGGACCTGCGGGAGTTCGACGACCGGATCGCCGAGGCGCGGCGCGAGAAGGAGTCCGCGATCGACGCGCAGGACTTCGAGAAGGCCGCCAGCCTGCGCGACAAGGAGAAGACCCTCGTCGCGCAGCGTGCCGAGCGGGAGAAGCAGTGGCGTTCCGGTGACCTGGACGTCATCGCCGAGGTCGACGACGAGCAGATCGCCGAGGTGCTGGGCAATTGGACCGGCATCCCGGTCTTCAAGCTCACAGAGGAGGAGACCACGCGTCTGCTCCGCATGGAGGACGAGCTGCACAAGCGGATCATCGGCCAGGAGGACGCCGTCAAGGCGGTCTCGAAGGCGATCCGTCGCACCCGTGCCGGCCTGAAGGACCCGAAGCGTCCGTCCGGCTCGTTCATCTTCGCCGGCCCGTCCGGCGTGGGTAAGACCGAGCTGTCCAAGGCGCTCGCGGAGTTCCTGTTCGGCGAGGACGACGCGCTCATCCAGATCGACATGGGCGAGTTCCACGACCGCTTCACCGCCTCGCGGCTGTTCGGTGCCCCTCCGGGCTACGTCGGCTACGAGGAGGGCGGCCAGCTCACCGAGAAGGTGCGCCGCAAGCCGTTCTCGGTGGTGCTGTTCGACGAGATCGAGAAGGCGCACCAGGAGATCTACAACACGCTCCTGCAGGTGCTCGAGGACGGCCGTCTCACCGACGGCCAGGGCCGCACGGTCGACTTCAAGAACACCGTGCTGATCTTCACCTCGAACCTGGGCACCGCCGACATCTCGAAGGCCGTGGGCCTGGGCTTCACCCAGGGCAGTGGCGAGGGCTCGAACTACGAGCGGATGAAGCTCAAGGTTCACGACGAGCTCAAGAAGCACTTCCGGCCGGAGTTCCTCAACCGTATCGACGACATTGTCGTGTTCCACCAGCTCACCCAGGATCAGATCATCGAGATGGTGGACCTGATGGTCGGTCGCGTCGAGAAGGCGCTGAAGAACAAGGACATGGACATCGAGGTCACCGAGAAGGCGAAGGCGCTGCTGGCCAAGCGCGGCTTCGATCCGGTGCTCGGCGCCCGTCCGCTGCGCCGGACCATCCAGCGCGAGATCGAGGACCAGTTGTCGGAGAAGATCCTCTTCGGCGAGGTCGGCCCCGGTCAGATCGTGCTGGTGGACGTCGAGGGCTGGGACGGCGAGGGCTCGGGCGAGAACGCGAAGTTCACGTTCGCCGGATCGCCCAAGCCGGTGTCCGTGCCGGACTCGCCCGCGGAGGCAATGGCCGCTGCGAGCGGTGACGGCGCAGGCTCGGGCGAGGCCGGGTCCGCGGACTAGTCCGCAGCGTTCCGCACAGGGCGGGCATCCCTCCGGGGGTGCCCGCCCTGCCGCATGTCGGGGCGCGGACCCGCCGATCCGCACCTTCACCCACGGGTGCGTACCCGCCGATCCCCACTCACACACCGCGCGCGAACTCCGCACATTCCCCACTTCACACACCGCGCCCGAACTCCGCACATTCCCCACTTCACACACCGCGCCCGAACTCCGCACATTCCCCACTTCACACACCGAGCGCGAACTTCGCACGCCCCCGGTGTTGTGCGAGGTGCACCGCCGGCACGCGAGGTGGTCAGATCGCCCCGGGAATCCGGCCGTCGGCGCCGCCGTTGCACCCGGTACAGCCGCGTGCGAGGGACTGCTCAAAGGGGACAGCGATGACCGTCGAGTTGAACCACACCATCGTGTACGCGCACGACAAGAGCGTCTCGGCGAGGTTCCTCGCCGACATTCTGGGAGTGCCGGTCGGGTCGCCCGCCGGGCATTTCGTCCCGGTAGAACTCGGCAACGGCGTGACACTGGACTATGCGGACGCCGACGACATCCGCGCGCAGCACTACGCCTTCCTCGTCGATGAGGAGGACTTCGACGCCGCCTTCGCGCGGATCCGCTCGTCGGGAGCCGACTACTTCGCCGACCCGGGACACCGCAGGCCCCGCGAGATCAATCACCGCGGCGGCGGCCGCGGGGTGTATTTCACCGACCCGAACGGTCACAACCTGGAGTTGCTGACCCGGTCCTGACCGCGCGGCCGGGAACACGCTGCCGGCGACGGGCGTTGCTGACGGACGTGAGCAACAACGAACCCACCGCAGCCGGAGCACCAGCCGTCGTCGAGATCTGGTCTGACATTGCCTGCCCGTGGTGCTACATCGGCAAGCGTCGGTTCGCCCGCGCGCTCGAGCAGTTCGAGGGGCGCGATCGGGTGCAGGTGGTGTGGCGTTCGTTCCAGCTCGCACCCGACACCCCCGCGGGCCTGGGCCGGAACGAACTCGAGGCGCTGGTCGAGCACAAGGGCATGGCCCCCGATCAGGTGCGCGCGATGTTCGCCCACGTGTCGTCGACCGCCGCGGCCGACGGACTGGACATGGATTTCGACACGGTGATCGCCGCCAACACGTTCGATGCGCACCGGCTCGTCCACCTGGCCGGCGACCGCGCGGACGAGGTCGTCGACGCGCTGTTCCGCGCGCACTTCACGCAGGGACGGATCATCGACGACCGTGACGAACTCGTCGCGGTCGCCGCGGAGGTGGGGCTGGATGCCGGCGAGATCCGGGCCGCGCTGGATGGTGACGCCGCCGCCGAGCAGGTGCACGCAGACCTCGCACAGGCCCGCGCACTCGGTGTCACGGGTGTGCCGTTCTTCGTGGCGAACCGGGCGCTGGCGGTCTCGGGAGCGCAGCCGGTCGGGGTGTTCACCCAGTTGCTCGACCGTGCCTTGGCGACGGCGGGCACGATCACCGCGGACGAGGCCGCCCCGTCCTGCGAGGACGGCTCCTGCGCCGTCTGATCGACGAGGGCGTTGGTTCGACGCTCGTGTCCGGTCGACGCGGGCGCCTGGAGCGGCTGGATCAACGCTCGGCGTCGAGCCGACGCATGGCCTCCGGCCACTGCAGCGGCAGCGAGGTGCCGGGCGCGGTCCAGAAGGCGAACGTCGAGCCGGCCATCTTCGGGTGGAAATTCGTCATGGTGTCGACGTGCGGACGATGTGCGACCGCCTTGTCCAGCGCCCCGCGGTCCGACCAGGCGGACAGGGTGAAGAACGTCTTGTGCAGTGGACGCGCGATCAGCGACAGGCCCACGACACCGGGTGCGCCGAGCATCTGGGCACGGATCCGCATCGCGGCGCGCAGGAAGGCGGGCACCTGCGCCAGGGACTGCAGGTCGAACCGGGAGGCCATGACCACTACCTCTGGCGGGATCGCGGCGTCCTTCGGGGTGGTCCAGGGGATCGTCGGCATGTCGTGCCTCCTCGGTGAAGGTGTTCGGATGAACACCGCCGTGAACTAGACACTGACCAGATTCCATCGGTCCGGCGAACTTGTCAATGACTAGTCTGCGGGTATCGTCGAGTCGTGGAACCCCATCCCTACCATCACGGAGATCTGCGGCGGGCGGTGCTAGACGCCGCCGCCGAGGCGATCCGCGAGCGGGGGATCGCCGCGCTGAGCCTGCGGGACCTGGCCCGCCGCGCGGGCGTATCGCATGCCGCGCCGGCGCACCACTTCGGGGACAAGTCCGGGCTGCTCACCGCGCTCGCGGCCGAGGGCTTCGACCTGCTGACGGACTCGTTCGCGGCGGCGTCGGATCCGGGACGGCCGACCGACCTCGCGGAGATGGGGGTGCGGTTCGTGCGGTTCGCGCAGGCGCACCCGGCGCACTTCCAGGTGATGTACGACCGGGAGGTCGTTCGGGTCGACGACCCGCAACTGACTGCCGCTCGGGACCGCGCGGGGCGTCTGCTGGGTGCGGCGGTCGCCGGCCTGTCCGCCGAACAGCGCGGGGAGGATCCGGCGCTGGCGGCGACGGCGGCCTGGGCGCTGGCCTACGGCTTCGCCGCGTTGTGTTCGTCTGGCAATCTCGACGTGGGGCCGCGGTCGCCGGACGAGGTGTTCCGATCCGTGACCGGACTGATCTTTCGGGGCAGGTGACGGACCGCACTTCTCAGCGCGGTCACAGCGACCGGCTGCCACCGTGGCGTCATGACGACCGCACCATCGACGCACGACCGCCGGACCCCCTCGCGAGAGGTGTGCCGCTGATGCAGCAGTTCATCGTCAGCGCGGGCTACCTCGCGGTGTTCCTGCTCATGTTCGCCGAGTCGGCGTGCATCCCGATCCCGTCCGAGGTGACGATGCTGTTCGCCGGGGCGCTGGCCGGCGGTGCGGTCGCGGGTGCGCACCTGAACATCGTCTGGGTGATCGTGCTCGGCGCGCTCGGCAACGTCGCCGGCAGCTACCTGGCGTGGGCGGTCGGACGCTATGCCGGGCGGGCCGCGCTCTACCGGTGGGGCCGCAAGGTCTGGTTGCGCGAGGACGACATCGACAAGGCCCACGACTGGTTCGTCAGGCACGGTCCGGTGTCGGTGTTCGCCGGGCGGTTGCTGCCGGTGATCCGCACGTTCATCTCGCTGCCCGCAGGTTTCGCGGCCATGCCGGCGGTGCGGTTCGGGATCTACACGACAGCCGGCTGCCTGCTCTGGTCGGCGGTGCTGGCGCTGATCGGCTACGCGATCGGCGCGAACTGGCACACGGTGGCCGACGGCTTCCACGGGCCCACCTACGTGATCGCGGCGATCGTCGCTGTCGTAGTGGTCGCGCTCGGGTGGCGGTTCGTCCAGCGCCGTCGTGCGGCCGCGGTGGACGCGGGCTGACGTGGCCCCCGGATCACCCCTCAGCGCCGGTTACCCGGAATGCCGGCCACCTGAAGCGGTCGGCAAGCCGAGACGGTAGGCAAGAACGAGACTCGGGATGCCCGGCAGGAATCTCCTCCTGCCGGGCATCCTGGTGCCGAAATTACTTGGCGGCCTTCACGTCCTGGACGACCTCGAACTCCAGCAACGAGGCGCCGGTCGAGACCGGTTTGGCCCGCTCACCGGCGTGCGCGGCGCGCGCGGGGCCGCCGGCCCACGCCTGGAACGCCTCCTCGGTCTCCCATTCGGTGACGACGAAGTAGCGCTGCTCGCCCTTGACCGGCCGCAGCAGTTGGAACCCGATGAAGCCGGGGGAGTTCTCGACCGCGCCGGCGCGGGCAGCGAAGCGCTTCTCCAGCTCGGGGCCGGCGCCCTCGGGGACCTCGATGGCATTGATCTTCACGACTGGCATGGGTTCAGCGTACGGGAGCGGGTGGGACCGCAGCGGGGTCTACGCGTATCTTGTCAGACAAGTGAATGACTGAGGGTGGGTGTGAATGCGTGGATTGACGAGGGTGCCGTTGTCCGAACGGGCGGCACAGGAGCTGATGGGCGAGATCGAGTCCGGGCGGTGGGAAGTCGGTGATCAACTGCCCGGCGAACTGGCGTTGGCTGCCGAGTTGAACGTGGGACGGTCCACGATCCGCGAGGCCATCCGCCAGCTGGCGGCCCGGCGGGTGCTCACGACCAGGCAGGGCGTCGGGGTGTTCCTCGCCGCCACCCGAGCCTCCGAGGGCTGGGACCGGCTGGCGGAGATCGCCGCCATCACCGAGGTGGTGCAGGTGCGCGTCGCGATCGAGTCGCGCGCCGCCGCATTGGCGGCTGTCCGGCACGAGGAGGCCGACGCGGACCTCATCCGCCGGGCGTTGACCGCGCGCAACGCGCTACTCGGCGCGCCCTCCGCGGAACTCGCCGCCGCGGACATCGAGTTCCACGGCGTCCTCGTGGCGGCTTCCCGCAACAGCCTGCTGGACGCGCTGTTCACCGGCGTGCGCCGCCGCCTCGTCGAGGCGATGACCGAGTTGCTCGACCTCATGCCTGCGACTGAGCAGGATGCCGACGAGCACCAGGCGGTGGTCGACGCGATCCTCGCCCGGGACGCCGACCGTGCCGAGGCCCTGACCCGCGCGCATCTGCTGGGCCTGGCGACTTCGCTGCAGTCCGGCGCGGGGCAGCGCTCGTGAGCGCGGCCGAGGTTGTCCTGTCCGTCGAGGACGCGAGCGTCGTCCGGCAGGGGCGTGCGCTGCTCGACGCGGTCGGGCTCGAGGTCCGCGCCGGCGAGCAGTGGGCGCTGCTCGGACCGAACGGGGCGGGCAAGTCGACCTTGCTGGGACTGTGCGGTGCTCGGCTGCACCCGACCACCGGGACCGTGCGTGTGCTGGGTCATCGACTCGGCCGCGTCGACATGCGGCAGTTGCGCACGCACATCGGGCATGTCGACCCGCGCACGCGGATCGAGCCGTATCTGTCGATCCGTGAGGTCGTGCTGACCGGCCTGGTCGCCGCAACGGCCTTGCCCCGCAACTGGAATCCGACCGGCGACGAGGCCGTGCGGGCCGACGAACTGATCGAGGTGCTCGGGCTGACCGCCCGCGCCGCACGCGAGTGGTCGGTGCTGTCGCAGGGCGAGCGCGGCCGTGCGCTGATCGCGCGGGCGCTGGTCACCGAGCCCGGATTGCTGCTGCTCGACGAGCCGACGACCGGGCTGGATCTGGCGGCGCGCGAGATCCTGCTCGAGGTGCTCGCGCAACTGCGGGTCGCCCGGCCGGAACTGTCCTCGGTGCTGGTCACCCACCATCTCGAGGAGCTGCCGGCGTCGACCTCGCACGCGCTGGTCCTCGCCGAGGGCCGGGTGCTCGTGTCGGGACCGGTCGAGATCGCGCTGAACTCCGAGGTGGTCTCCCGCGCGTTCGGGCATCCGATCCGCGTCGAGCGCAACCGGGGGCGGTGGTCGGCGACCGGGGCCGCCCGGGTCCATTCGGACTGACCGCTACGGGGACACGGCGACGCCGAGGGAAAAGGCGCCGGCGAACTTCGGTGTGCCGTGGGCGTAGAAGACGTCGACGGTGTCGACGACGAACCCGGCGTCGGTGAGCATCTCGACGACCGGGCGGGTAAGGTGGCAGCCGCCGGCCATGCGCCGCTGCATCGGCTCGAGCCGGTGCTGCCACCGTCGCACGCGATCGTCGGGCGCCAGCCCGTGCTCGAGGAAGTGCAGGGCCCCACAGGGTTTGAGTACGCGTCGCAACTCCGCGAGGGCATGCGGCGCATCCGGGATCGTGCACAACGACCAGGTGGACAGCGCGCAGTCGTAGCCGCCGTCGGGAAGGGGGAGCCGCTGCCCGTCCAGTCCGGCGCGGCGCACGTCCACCGCCGACGAGTCCACCCGGCGCCCGGCGAGGTGCCAGGCCAGATCAGACGGTTCCACGGCGTCGACCCGCCGCACTGTCGACGGGTAATGCGTGATGTTGCGACCCGACCCGAAGCCGATCTCGACGACGTCGCCGGTCAGCCCCGCGCACACCCGCTCGCGCAGCGGATCCATCTGCCGTGACCCGCAGGTAAGGTCGATCAGCCGCGGTAACACCCGCTCGTCGTACCACCTCACGGCCCATCCCTTTCCGCCGTCGTGTCACACCGGCGGGCTGCCCAGCTCCCGCACATGCGGCCACCGTAACCCGCGGACCACCGGTGCGAGGCCTTGTGCGGGGGATGGCATTCCGGTCACCATGGACAGGATGACGGACGGAGCGGTGAGGATCTGCCTTCCCGAGGCGCTGGTGCGCATCGGCGTGCGGCTACGCGGATCCAGGCGCGACCTCATCACCGCGGCGCGGGCCCGTCGCCATGTCGCGCGGTTGCAGTGCTCGCCTGCCGGTCACGCTCCGCCCCGACGGCTGTCGAAGACGGCGACGTTCGTCGAACGTTCCTTCCGTGGCCGGCCCTGCTATGAGGTGTCGCCACGAGCAGGTGCGGTCGCCGGGCGCGCCCTGTACCTGCACGGCGGCGGCTACGTGCGTGAGATAGTCCGACAGCACTGGCAGTTCGTCGCCGAACTGGTGGCCGCGACGGGTGTCGCGTTCACCGTGCCGATCTATCCGCTCGCCCCGCGCGGGACCGCGGCGACGCTGGTGCCGACCGCCGCCGACCTCGCAGAAGAGTTGCTGCGGGACGCCGGCGCCGATCGGATGTTCCTGATGGGTGACTCCGCGGGCGGCGGCCTTGCCGCGGCGGTCGCGCTGGAGTTGCGCGAGCGCGGCGCACCGCGGCCGGCCCGCACGATCCTGATCTCGCCGTGGCTCGACGCGACCATGAGCGACCCCGCGATCGATGCGATCGCACCCCGTGACCCCTTTCTGGCGGTGCCCGGTGCGCACGTGTTCGCGGACTACTACCGGGGCGCGCTCGACCCGCGGGACCGCCGGGTCAGCCCGCTCTACGCGGACCTCGCCGGGCTCGGCCCGACCACGCTCTTCAGCGGTACCGACGACATCCTCAACCCCGATGCCCGCCGCTTCGCCGGGCGTGCGCGACAGGCCGGTGTCGAGGTGGACCTGTACGAGGTGCTCGGCGCCATCCACGTCTACCCGCTGCTGCCGATGCGGCCGGGCGCACAGGCCCGCGCACAGATCCGGCAACTGCTCTCCGTGAGCGCATTGCGGGGCCCGGACCACGCAAGGCGCGCACGGGGGCGGATCGAGTAGCGTCCGGGTCGTGACCGAGAGCGCATCCGAGAAGGAACTCGAGCGGCTGGGCGTGGTCGACCGTGGTGGAACGGGGCGGCCGATCCTGTTGCTGCACGGGCTGATGGGCCGTGGCCGCACCTGGGACGCGCACCTGCCGTGGCTGCGCGGATACGGTCACGTCTACACGCTGGACGCGGCCTGGCATCGCGGCCGCGACGTCGCCGAGCAGCCCACCGCGGCCGGTGTGTCCACCGAGCGGTTCGTCGACGACGCCGCCCGCGCCATCCGGGCGATCGGCGACGGCCCGGCCGTGGTGATCGGGCACTCGATGGGCGGCCTGCACGGCTGGTGTCTGGCAGCCGCGCACCCGGATCTGGTGTCCGCCTTGGTCGTCGAGGACATGGCGCCGGACTTCAAGGGGCGCACCACCGGACCGTGGGACTCGTGGTTCGACAGCTGGCCGGTCGAGTTCGCCGACGCCGACGCGGCCCTCGGCATGTTCGGCGACGTCGCCGGCCGGTACTTCCTGGACTCGTTCGACCGCACCGACACCGGCTGGCGGCTGCACGGGCACATCCGCGTCTGGCGCGACATCGCCAATCACTGGGGCACGCGCGACTACTGGGCGCAGTGGCACGCGGTGCGCGTGCCGACCCTGCTGATCGAGGCCGAGTACTCCATCACACCCGAGGGGCAGATGCGTCAGATGGCGCAGACGCCAAGGGATTCCGGCACCACCTACCTGCGGGTGGCAGGCGCCGGTCACCTGGTGCAGGCCGACGCGCCGCAGGCCTACCGGCAGGCGGTCGAGGACTTCCTGTCCGGACCGGCTCAGCTCTCGCCGGGCAGCGCGAACAGGCCCTGATCGGTCTGCTCGATCAGGCCGTCCACCAGTAGCGAATCCAGCGCGCGGTCGCGCTGGCCGGGGTCGCGCAGCCACACCTGGTCCAGGCGGGCGCGCTCGACCGGTCCGCTGTCGTCGCGCAGCACGTCGAGCAGCAGGCCGCGGACCTGACGGTCGGTGCCGGCGTAGGTCTGGGTCTTGCGCCGCGGACCCGTGTGCGCGGGGGAGCCGGCCGCGCGCCAGGCGCACCGTGGCAGCGGACAGTTCGCGCAGTCGGGCTTGCGCGCCGTGCAGACCGTCGCGCCGAGTTCCATCAGGGCGGCCGACATCACCGCCGCTTGCGGGACCTCGGCCGGCAGCAGTGCCTCGGCGTCCGCGAGGTCGCGGCGGGTGGACGGGTTGCCGGGCTCCGCGGTGCCGTGTACGGCGCGGGCGATCACCCGTCGAACATTGGTGTCCACCACCGGAACTCGCTGTCCGTATGCGAAGCAGGCGACCGCCCGCGCGGTGTAGTCGCCGATGCCGGGCAGCGCGAGCAGCGTGTCGACGTCGTCGGGCACGCGGTCGCCGTGCTGCTCGGCGATCACCCGTGCGCACTCGTGCAGTCGCAAGGCCCGTCGCGGATAGCCGAGCTTGCCCCATGCGCGCAGCACCTCGGCCTGACTCGATGCGGCCATGGACGTGGGCCGCGGCCACCGGCTCAGCCACTCGGCCCAGATCGGCGCGACCCGGGCGACCGGGGTCTGCTGCAGCATGATCTCGCTGATCAGCACCCCCCAACCGTCGACGTCGGGACGGCGCCACGGCAGGTCGCGGGCATGCTCGTCGTACCACCGCAGGAGGGCGGACGCGTCCACCGTCTGGTTTGCCAGCACGAAACTTCTATCCTTACTCGGTGTCCCACCGGGGAGTTCACCCAGGGTGTTTTTGCAGGTCTCGCCGCTGCGGCGGACGTTTACGTGTGCACAATGGGCCCATGCCCAATTCGAATCCGATTTCTGCATGGAACGCCCTCAAAGAGGGTAACGAGCGCTTTCTCAACGACACCCCGATCCACCCGAACCAGGGGACCGCGGATCGCGCGAAGCTGGTCGACGGTCAACACCCGACGACCGTGATCTTCGGCTGCGGCGACTCCCGTGTCGCCGCCGAGCTCATCTTCGACCAGGGCCTCGGCGACACGTTCGTCGTCCGTACCGCCGGTCATGTCGTGGACAGCACGACCCTCGGCTCCATCGAGTTCGGTGTCGAGATCTTGAACATCCCGCTGATCGTCGTGCTCGGCCACGACAGCTGTGGTGCGGTCAAGGCCACCCTCGACGCCCTTGACAACGTCAACATCCCGGGCGGTTTCATCCGCGACATCGTCGAGCGGGTGACCCCGTCGATCCTCAAGGCCCGCCAGGACGGCGTGACCGAGGTCGACGAGTTCGTCGGCCGGCACGTCATGGAGACCGCGGACCTGCTGATGCAGCGCTCGCGGATCATCGCCGACGCGGTCGAGGCCGGAAAGTGCGCCATCGTCGGCGCGACCTACACGCTCTCGGACGGTCGCATCAAGCTCCGGGGCTCGATCGGCGAGATCGGTGAGCTGAGCGCCTGATCGCCTTCGGATTCATCGCCTTCGGTCACGCGCAGAGGCAACTGCCCTGCGCGTGACCTGGCGCTCTCCAGGACGACACGCCGGTCCAGCTGCTGAGCAGCAGGGAATCGGTCACCTACCGTGGAGTTCGTGTTCGAACCGAATGGGCCGTTGCCGCGTGAGATCTATTGGCGCCGTCGCGCGCTGGCGATAGGCGTCGCGGTCGTCGTCCTCATCGTGCTGATCGGGATCATCATCGCGGTCTCCGGCGGCGGGGACTCGTCCTCGGCCGCCGCCGAGTCCACGGCGAGCGCCCACCCCTCGGCCTCCGCCGATCCGTCCGCGTCGGCCGATCCCTCGGACAGCGCCGATCCTTCCGCGACCGGCACCGCCGACCCCTCGGCCACCGCCACGCCCGCCGCCGCCGTGCCGGGCGGGAACTGCGCCGACCAGTCCGTCGGCATCACGATCACCCCGGACCAGTCCAGCTACCAGGTCGGGGCCCAGCCCGTGTTCACCACCGCCGTCACCAACATCGGTTCGGTGGCCTGCACCCGCGACCTCAGCGCCGGCCTGCAGTCGGTGGTGGTCAACACCCTCGACGGAACGCACCGCATCTGGTCGAACGTGGACTGCTTCCCGGGCACCGGCAACGATGTGCGCACGCTCAAGCCGGGCGAGCAGGCATCGTTCCGGGTGACCTGGTCGGGCACGACCTCACAGCCGGGATGCCAAGGGGACCGGGCGCCGGTGCCGGCCGGGGGTTACACGGTGACCGCGACCCTCGGTGCACTGCACAGCGCTCCGGTCCCCTTCAACATCGGTTGAGCCGGGGCCCGACCCGAAGGTCAGGGCTTGACTGCCAACTCGGTGGCCCAATAGGTGGCCGAGTCGTTGGGCATCCCGTGGGACGTGAGGAACTGGTACAGCAGGGTCGACATGAGTCCTCCTCGCGCGACGATCGATCACTCGGACGTGTGCAGTATGCCCGAAATGGTGCTGTTGGTGTGGTAATCGCCCATCCGACGCGCCTGGCGGGTGTATGGGAGGGTCGCGCGGGCGGGGATCTGCCGAGAAGATCTTGGCCGGATACCTATGATTTGATTCCGCCAAATGGCCGCGGACCGCGCGGTAAAGTCCGTGAACAGTACTGATTGGTCTGATCGCCGACAGAGGGGTGGGGTGCGGTCGGGGGCCCGCACCCCTCGGCGGTCGGACCGATTCACCCTGCAGGTACCGACGCGGTACTCGGGTGCCGCTGCAGTCGGCCTTCAGCGTTGCCGACGGGCCGGCGGCAGCGCCGCGACCGACCGATCCAGCTCGTCCTCGGTGTTGTAGTAGTGCACCGACGCCCGGACGACGTCCGGCACTGCGCGTGCGGTCAGATCGAACTGGGATGCGGCCGCCGGCGACATGCTGGTGTTGATCCCTCGCGACGAGAGTTGCCGCCGCACATCGGCACTCGGCACACCGTCCACGGTGAACGTCACGATTCCACAGAGCGGCACCCCGCGGTCGCGCACCAGCACACCGTCGACCGCGTCCAGGCGCACACGCAGCGACTCGGCCAGCTCCCGGACCCGGGCCTCGATCGCGTCCAGTCCCCAGGACATCGCGTACTCCGCGGCGACACCAAGCCCGATCCGTCCCGCGACGTTGCTCTCCCACGTCTCGAATCGCCTTGCGTCCGGGCGGATCTCGAAGCTCGACGGTCCGGTCAAGGTAGCGGAGTGCAGGTCGAGCATCGGTGGGACCAGCCGGTCGACCAGATCGCGCCGGACGTACAGGAACCCGGTGCCGCGCGGTCCGCGCAGGAACTTGCGGCCGGTGGCCGACAGCAGGTCGCAGCCGATCTCCCGGACGTCGATCGGCAGTTGCCCGACCGACTGGCACGCGTCGAGCAGATACGTCACCCCGGCGTCGCGCGCCACCGCGCCGACCTCCGCGGCCGGATTGATCAGCCCGCCGTGGGTCGGCACGTGCGTCATCGCGATCAACCGCACCGGTCCGGCGCCGGGGCGGTTCAGCCGGCGGCGCAGATCCGCGACCGAGAACCGGCCGTGCTCGTCGTCGTCGACGACCTCGACGACCGCGCCGGTCCGCTGCGCGACCTGCAGCAGCGCGATGACGTTGCTGGCGTACTCGGCACGCGCGGTGAGGATCCGGTCGCCCCGCGTGAACGGCAGCGCGTAGAAGGCCATGTCCCAGGCGCGGGTCGCGTTCTCCACCAGCGCGATCTCGTCGGGATCGGCGCCGATCAACCGGGCGATCGCGCCGTAGGTGCCCTCGATCAGGTCCGCGGCGGCAGCGGCGGCCTCGTAGCCGCCCATCTCGGCCTCGCGGTGCAGGTGGGCGACGACGGCGTCGGTGACCTGCGACGGGGGCAGCGCGGCGCCGGCGTTGTTCAGGTGCACGACATGGGCGGTGCCGGGTGTGTCCCGGCGTGCCCGGGCCACGTCGAAAGCGGCACGCTCGACAGCGTTGCCGCCCGGACCGCTAGTCGTAGCGTTCCCCGATGCTCGACTCGGCGAGCCGGGACAGGCCCTCACGGATGTGCCGGGCCCACAGCCCGCCGATCCCGTCGACCGATTGCAGGTCGGCGGCGCTGGCCGCGAGCAGCGCCTGCAGGCTGCCGAACGCCTGGACGAGACGATCGATCTGGATGTACTGCAGCCGCGGGATGCGGGTGAGCAGCCGGTAGCCGCGCGGGCTCATCGGCGTCTCCAGCGCCTCGATGGTCGGCGGGTAGCCGAAGGTGCGCGCGATCGTGGTGAGGTCGAGCAGGTCGGCGTCGGTGAGCTGGTCGAGCGCGTCGAGCGCGATCTTCACCTCGGTGGACGACGGCCGGTCCGGTCCGGGCAGGTAGTCGCGGACCAGCAGTTCGCGCGCGGAGTCGTTGTTGCCGACGAGCTCCTCGAGCTGCAGTGCCAACTGGCGACCGTCGGTGCCCAGCTCGACGACGTTCTGATCGATCTCGATCGAGATGCGCCGGACCTTTTCCTGCCGCTGGGTGACCGTCAGCGCGTCGCGCAGCGTCACGAAGTCCTCGATCTCGACCACCGACAGCTGCCGGGTGACCTCGTCGAGACGCGTCTTGTAGCGCTCGAGGGTGGAGACGGCCTGGTTGGCGCGGGCCAAGATGGTGCCCGAGGTCTCGATGACGTGGCGGGTGCCGGCGACGTAGACGCTGACGATGCTCATCGACTGGCTCACGGAGATCACCGGGTAGCCGGTCTGGATCGCGGTGCGCTCGGCGGAACGGTGGCGGGTGCCCGACTCCTCGGTCGGGATGCTCGGATCGGGGACCAACTGCACGTTCGCCCGCACGATCCGGCTGCCGTCGGTGGACAGCACCACCGCGCCGTCCATCTTCGACAGCTCACGCAGGCGGGTGGGGGCGAACCGCACGTCGAGTTCGAAGCCGCCGTCGCACAGGTCCTCGACCAGGTCGTCGTAGCCGAGCACGATCAGGGCGCCGGTGCGACCGCGCAGGATTCGCTCGAGCCCGTCCCGCAGTGCGGTCCCCGGTGCCAGCCGTGCCACGGTTTCCCGCAGGCTGGGCGGTGTCCCGGCGTGGTTCATGGTGTGAGATCCCCCGATGGTTTCCGGCGTACCGGCATCTCGGCAGCCTGTCGATCGGCGCTCACGTCGTGGTGTCGGAAAACCTGTCGACGGTAAGGGTGCCTAACGGTCTGTTGTCAGTCGCATTTACATTACTCATTCATGAGTAGTACGTGGAGTTTGCCCGCAGACATCGAGATCCCGGTTCGGCATCCCATGGCCCCGGAGCCGGGAGCCCAGATGCGCGAGCACTGGGAAAAATGCTTCGGTTGCGGATCGGACCAGCCGACCGGTCTGGGCATGACGTTCATCGCGGGCGAGGGGCTGACCGTCGAGGCGCAGTTCGACGTCGCGCACCGCTACCAGGGCGGCCCCGGGGTGATCCACGGCGGCATCCTGTCCACCGGCTTCGACGAGGCGATGGGCACCTGCTGCATGCTGCTGGCCAACTCGGTGGTCACCGCGCACCTCGAGGTCGACTACGCGCGGCCGATCGTGTTGGGCAGCACGCTGAAGTTCTCGTGCCGGATCGACGGCGCGGTCCGCCGCAAGGTCTACACCAGCGCCGAGGCCTACGTCGACGGCAGCAACGCGCCGGTGGCCACCGCCCGCGCGCTGTTCGTGCAGATCGACATGGACCAGCACTTCAAGGACACCAAGCAGTTCATCGACCACTTCTGAGTCGCCCCGCGCCGGGCATCCGGGCCCGGTGACCGTCAGCCGCGCAGGACGCGCAGCGCGGCACCGAGGCTGTCGACGGGAATCGGTTTGATCCCGTCGGGAAGCCTGCCGGTACCGGCCGGGACCACCGCCTCGCGGAAGCCCAGCCGCGCCGCCTCCGCCACGCGCCGGTCGGCGCCCGCCACCCGGCGCACCTCGCCCGCCAGGCCCAGCTCACCGAGCACCACCATGCTCGGCCGCAACGGCCGGTCGGTCGCCGCCGAGGCCACCGCCAGGGCCAGCGCCAGGTCGGCGGACGGCTCGACCACGCGCATGCCGCCGACGGTGGCGGAGTACACCTCCTTGTCTGCGAGCTTGATCCCGCCGCGCCGGTCCAGGACGGCCAGGATCATCGAGACCCGGGCCGAGTCGAGTCCGCTGACCGCGCGGCGCGGTGACGGATTCGACGAGTTGGCCACGAGTGCCTGAACCTCGCCCAGCATGGGGCGCTTGCCGTCCATGGTGACCGTGACGGCGGTACCGGGCACGACGGCGTCGCGATGGTGCAGGAACAGCCCCGACGGGTCCGTGATGCCGACGATGCCGTCGTCGCGCAGCTCGAAGCAGCCGACCTCGTCGGCGGCGCCGAACCGGTTCTTGATGCCGCGCACCATGCGCAGCGTGGAGTGCTTGTCGCCCTCGAAGTGCAGCACGACGTCGACGAGGTGCTCGAGCGAGCGCGGGCCGGCGACCGCCCCGTCCTTGGTGACGTGCCCGACCAGCAGTACTGCGACGCCGGTGGTCTTCGCCAGCGACGTCAACGCGCTGGTGATCGCGCGCACCTGCGTCACGCCGCCGACGACGCCGTCCACGTCGCCGGCGATCATCGTCTGCACCGAGTCGACGACCAGCAGGGTGGGGCGGACCTGATCGACGTGGCCGATCACGGTGTCCAGGTCGGACTCGGCGGCGAGCAGCACCCGATCGTGCACCGCGCCGGTGCGCTCGGCGCGCAACCGCACCTGGCCGGCCGACTCCTCGCCGGTGATGTAGAGGGCCGGTCCCTGCTCGCTCTCGGCCCAGCGCCGGACCACCTCGAGCAGCAGCGTGGACTTGCCGACCCCGGGCTCGCCGGCGAGCAGCACGACCGAGCCGGGCACGATCCCGCCGCCGAGTACCCGGTCGAGTTCGCCGACACCGGTCGAGCGGGCGCGGGTGGCGTGGCCGTCGACCTGGGAGAGCGGAAGCGCGGGCGTGCTGGGGAGCATGGGGCTGCGCGCCGACCCGGCGCCGGCCCCGACCCCGCCGCGCGCGGTGCCGGAGGCGACGACCTGCCGCTCCTCGAGCGACCCCCAGCTGCCGCACTCGGCGCACCGGCCCACCCATTTGGGGACGGTGTGCCCGCAGGCGGAGCACTGGTAGCTGGTCTTCGGTTTCGGCACGGGGGCAGCCTACGGCGGGCGACCGACATCCAGCTGGACTGTCGGCCCGCGTGCGAAATGCGCCCGACCCCGGCACGCAGTGCGTGCCGGGGTCGGTGATCGTGAGGGTCGCTCCGTCGGGGCCGCTCCCTCAGGGGGCCGGGACCCGCGTCGGTGCTATCCGCCCTGTCGCGGCGAGGAGTAGAAGACGGTGACCGGAACGGACATGTGCAGCGGTCCGGCGCCCTCGAAGTCGAGGGTGATCGGCACGTTCAGACCCGGACGGATGCTGTTGCTCAGGTCGGTCACCGCGATGTGGATCGGCGCGGTGGCGGGGTTGACGGGCTGGTCGGTGGCGGGCATCGCGGCGGTGAGCGTCTGGCCGCCGGGGACGATCGCCTTGTCCGGCTCGACGATGGTGGCGGTCGCGCCGGTGACCTCGACGCCGGTCAGGCGGTCCGAGGCGCCGGGGTTGCCGTTGGCCACGGTGAACGTCAGGTTCGCCTTGGCCGGTTCGGCGCCGGGCTTCTCGTTGCCCTGCGGGAACATGATCTGGGCGTCGCGCACGTAGAGGGCGCCGATCTTGGCTTCGGTCCCGTTGACTGCCGGCACCTGGTTGGCGGTCTGGGAGATCTGACCGGCGCTGCAGGCGGACAGGCCGAAGGCGGCTCCGGCGCTGAGCGCCAGGGCGACCAGAGCGCGGCGGGCGGGTCGGCTGGTGGCCCGGGCCACCAGGCTGGGCTTCGACGCATTCGGGGCAGTCACGGGCGGATCCTCCAGGGCGTTTCACATGGTCGCGGTTGGGGCATGGTCACGGTCACCGTGATCGGACGGCGGTCGGTCGCCCCGGGGGCGGTCGACGCTCGGTCGTGACGTCGGGTGATCGGCCGTGCACGGTCACCGAGCGGTGGCCCAGCCGATGTGTGTCCAAACTCGACTACACAGAGTAGTGGCCGACCCCGCTGCCGTGGAAGCCTGGGTCGGCGAGTCGGCCGGGCAATCGGGTCGGGTGCGATGTCACCGGCCGCGTCGGACGGGCCTGTTTCGCATGGAATTCCACCGTCCGAACGCACGAATTAACCGGCCTGTCAAGTGGCCGCAAACCCCCAGCATGGCCCTGACCTGCAAGGACAGGAAAGGCGTAATTGGATGGCGTGTTAACATAGACACATCGAAAGGGGCACGGGACAGATGATTTTCAAGGTCGGAGACACCGTCGTGTATCCCCACCACGGTGCTGCGCTGGTCGAAGCGATCGAAACGCGCACCATCAAGGGCGAACAAAAAGAATACCTGGTGCTGAAGGTCGCCCAGGGCGATTTGACGGTTCGGGTCCCCGCGGACAACGCCGAGTACGTCGGCGTGCGTGACGTGGTCGGACAGGAGGGGCTCGACAAGGTGTTCCAGGTGCTGCGTGCGCCGCACACCGAGGAGCCCACCAACTGGTCGCGCCGGTACAAGGCCAACCTCGAGAAGCTCGCCTCGGGCGACGTCAACAAGGTGGCCGAGGTCGTGCGTGACCTGTGGCGTCGTGAGCAGGACCGCGGGCTGTCCGCGGGCGAGAAGCGCATGCTGGCGAAGGCCCGTCAGATCCTGGTCGGCGAGTTGGCTCTGGCCGAGGGCACCGACGATGCCAAGGCGGAGGTCATTCTCGACGAGGTTCTCGCGGCCGCCTCTTGATCCACAGGTGATTACACCGAACGGCGAACGCTCGGTCGTGGCGCTCGTCCCTGCCGCAGGCAGGGGCGAGCGCCTCGGCATGTCGACACCCAAGGCGTTCGTCGAACTCGGCGGGAAGACCCTGCTGGCCCGCGCGGTGGACGGACTGCTGGCGTCCGGCTGCGTGGACCGCGTGGTCGTGATCGTGCCGGCCGAACTGACGGCGGCGGCCGCGGCGCTGCTGCCCGCCGGCGTCGAGGTGGTGATCGGCGGCGCCGAGCGCACCGACTCGGTGCGGGCCGGGCTGACCGCCGCCGGCGACGCCGAGTTCGTCCTCGTGCACGACGCGGCCCGCGCGCTGACCCCGCCGCAGTTGATCGAATCCGTGGTGCGGTCGCTGCGCGGCGGCCGCGGCGCGGTGATACCCGCGCTGCCCGTGGTCGACACCGTCAAGGTCGTCGACGAGTCGGGTGCGGTCACCGGAACCCCGGACCGGGCCGCCCTGCGCGCCGTGCAGACCCCGCAGGGGTTCGCCGCGGAGTTGCTGCGGCGGGCCTACCGCAGCGAATCGGTCGCCACCGACGACGCCGCGCTCGTCGAACTCGCCGGCGAGACCGTGCACACGGTCCCCGGCGACCCGATGGCCTTCAAGATCACCACCCCGCTGGATCTGGCGCTGGCCAACGCTCTGGTGGAGGCCGGGCAGGAGACGTCCCGAGATGTGGACGCTGTCGGACGAGGAGGAGCGGCGTAGTGCGCGTGGGAATCGGGACCGACGTCCATCCGGTCGAACCGGGCCGGCCGTGCTGGGTGGCCGGGCTGCTGTTCGAGGGTGTCGACGGCTGCGCCGGGCACTCGGACGGGGACGTGGCCTCGCATGCGCTGTGCGATGCGCTGCTCTCCGCGGCCGGTCTCGGTGACCTGGGCGCCGTGTTCGGCACCGGACGCCCCGAGTTCGCCGGCGCGAGCGGGGTGACGCTGCTGGGCCACGTGCGGGAACTGCTCGACCAGGCGGGTTTCGCTGTCGGCAACGCCGCCGTGCAGGTGATCGGCAACGCCCCGAAGATCGGACCGCGCCGGATCGAGGCGCAGCGAGTGCTCTCCGACGTTCTCGGGGCACCCGTGTCCGTGTCCGCGACGACCACCGACGGGCTCGGATTGACCGGCCGGGGAGAAGGGCTTGCCGCGGTCGCGACCGCGCTGGTGCTGGCAGTACCGGCTGACCAGTAGGATGAGCCATCGTGACCCTGCGCCTCTACGACACCGAAACACGGGCTCTGCGGGACTTCCGTCCGCTGACCCCCGGCCACGCCTCGGTGTATCTGTGTGGCGCCACCGTCCAGGGTGAACCGCACATCGGCCATGTGCGCAGCGGCGTCGCGTTCGACGTGCTGCGGCGCTGGCTGCTCGCCACCGGGTACGACGTGGCCTTCGTGCGCAACGTCACCGACATCGACGACAAGATCCTGCGCAAGGCCGACGAGGCCGGCCGGCCCTGGTGGGAATGGAAGTCCACCTACGAGCGGGCGTTCACCCGCGCCTACGACCAACTCGGCGTCCTGCCGCCGTCTGTGGAGCCGCGCGCGACCGGCCACGTGACCCAGATGGTCGAGATGATCGAGCGTCTGATCGAGCGTGGTCATGCCTACGCCGCGTCGGGCAACGTGTACTTCGACGTGCTCAGCTACCCGGGATACGGGGCGCTGTCCGGACACAAACTCGACGACGTGCACCAGGGCGAGAGCGCCGGCGAGGGCAAGCGCGACCCCCGTGACTTCACGCTGTGGAAGGCCGAGAAGCCGGGCGAGCCGTCCTGGCCGACGCCGTGGGGCCGCGGTCGGCCCGGCTGGCACCTCGAGTGCTCGGCGATGGCCGTCTACTATCTCGGATCGTCGTTCGACATCCATTGTGGCGGAATGGATCTGGTCTTCCCGCACCACGAGAACGAGGTCGCGCAGGCCAAGTGCGCCGGGGACGGCTTCGCCGACTACTGGCTGCACAACGGCTGGGTGACCATGGGCGGCGAGAAAATGTCGAAGTCGCTCGGCAATGTGTTGTCGATCCCGAACGTGCTCAAACTCGTTCGCCCGCAAGAGCTCCGCTACTACCTGGGCAGCGCGCACTACCGTTCCATGCTCGAGTACTCGGAGGAGGCACTGCACACCGGTGCGGCCGCCTTCCGGGGCATCGAGGCGTTCCTGCAGCGGGTGAACGTGCGCGCCGGGGCGGTGTCGGTCGGCAGCTGGACCGAGGCGTTCGCCGCCGCGCTCGACGACGACCTGGGTGTGCCCGCGGCGCTGGCCGAGATCCACGGTCAGGTCACCGCCGGCAATCGTGCGCTCGAATCCGGCGACCACAAGTCCGCCGTCGACATCGCGTCCTCGGTGCGGGCCATGATGGGGATCCTCGGGGTGGACCCGATGGACGAGCACTGGAACGAGGCGAGCGCGCGGTCCGAGGCCGCGACCTCCGCGCTCGACGTCCTCATCCGTGCCGAGCTCGACCGTCGCCAGCAGGCGAAGGCGGGCAAGGACTGGGCGGTCGCCGACGACATCCGCGATCGCCTGGCACGGGCCGGGATCGAGGTCACCGACACCCCGGACGGCCCGGAGTGGGCCCTGCGGGAACGTGACCGGAGCAAGCAGAAGACCAACCCCGAAGGTGGGAACTGATGGCCGGCAACTCGGCGCGGCGCGGCGCAATCCGCAAGAGCGGCACCAAGAAGGGGCAGGTCGTCGGTTCCGGCGGTAAGCGCCGCAGGGGACTGGAGGGGCGCGGAGCGACCCCGCCGGCCGAGGCGCGCACCAAGCATCCCGCGGCCAAGCGTGCGGCGGCCGCCGCACGGGCCGAGCAGAAGCAGCAGGGCGGTCGGGGCCAGGGTGGCCGCGGACCGCAGCGGCGCAAGTCCGACGACGGGCCGGAGACCGTGCTCGGCCGTAACCCGGTGCTCGAGTGCCTGCGGGCCGGCGTGCCTGCTACGGCGCTCTACGTCGCGGTCGGCACCGAGAACGACGATCGGCTGAGCGAGAGCGTGCAGCGTGCCGCCGACGCGAACATCTCGATCCTCGAGGTGCCGCGCACCGATCTGGACCGGCTCTCGGCCAACGGCCTGCACCAGGGTGTGGCCTTGCAGGTGCCGCCGTACCGCTACGCGCACCCGGACGACCTGCTCGCCGCCGCGCGGACCGCGCAGGAACCGGCGCTGCTGGTCGCGTTGGACAACATCACCGATCCACGCAACCTCGGCGCGGTGGTGCGGTCGGTGGCGGCCTTCGGCGGGCACGGAGTGCTCATTCCCGAGCGGCGCAGCGCGAGCGTGACCGCGGTGGCGTGGCGCACCAGCGCCGGTGCCGCCGCGCGCCTGCCGGTCGCCCGCGCGACCAACCTGACCCGCACGCTCAAGGACTGGGCCGCGAAGGGCTGCCAGATCGTCGGGCTGGACGCCGGTGGCGACGTCACCCTCGACGACTTCGACGTCGCGACCGATCCGTTGGTCATCGTCGTCGGCTCCGAGGGCAAGGGCCTCTCGCGACTGGTGCGGGAGAACTGCGACGCGATCCTGTCGATCCCGATGTCCGGGCCGGTCGAGTCGCTCAACGCCTCGGTGGCCGCCGGCGTGGTGCTGGCCGAGGTGGCGCGCCGCCGCCGCGCCTGACCGGTGCCGATCGGCGCCGGCGCAACAGTCGGCGGACCTCGCCACGCCTGGCCTTCGTCGGCACGCTGGTGTTCGATGGACCCATGAGGCTTCTGCGCACGACCGATCGCATCCGTCTTCGCCGCGCGGCGGCGGCCGGCCTGCTCACAGCGGCGGGCGCCGCGGCCCTGCTGGGTGTGACCGCCACGGCGGCGGCCGCCGCACCCGCGCAGCCCGCCGCGCCGGTGGTCCCGATGACGCCGCTGTCGCAGTCCGGTGAGTATCAGGTGGTGCAGGTCGCCGACCAGAACGATCTGCTCAACAGCGACAAGGCCATCGTGATCGGCGGCGGCGACGTCCGTGCCACCAGTGTCGACGGCCAGACGTTCCACTACTACCGGGTGGTCGACGGCGCCCGCTCGCCGCTGGTCGCGTCGGCGCCGGTGTGTCTGCCGACCGGTGCCTGCCACATCGTGCTGTCCGACAACCAGAGCCCGGTCGTCTGACGTTCACCGGCCGGCGACCGCCGCGTCGACCAACTGGATCCGGCGCAGCGGGATCTGCGTCTGCAGCGCGATCGCGGTCGACGAGCGCAGCACGTGCTCGCCGTCGACGATCTCGTCGATCACCCGCTGCAGGTCGGCGTTGTCGCGGGCCGCGACCCGCACCAGCAGATCTCCCGAGCCGGTGATGGTGTGTGCCTCGAGCACCTCGACGATCGAGGTCAGGTGCGCGACGACCTGCTCGTGCCCGCGGCCCTGCGCGATCTCGAGGGTGGCGAAGGCGGTGATCGGGAAGCCGAGGGCCGCCGGGTCGAGGGTGGGGGACAGCCCGGCGACGACGCCGGCGCGCCGCAGACGGTCCAGTCGGGCCTGCACCGTGCCGCGGGCGACGCCGAGCCGCCGCGAGGCCTCGAGCACACCGATCCGCGGCTGTGCATCGAGCAACGCCAGCAGATCCGCGTCGAGCCGGTCGATGGTCACGGGCATCCCTCCCAACAGGGGAGCAGCATTGGTCACATTGTCCATTCGGATGCGACCGTTCGGCGGCAATTTGTACAACCTGGCCAGCTCGGTCGGCACCGGTTGAGCGGTCCGGACCGGCGCGTCCACAGTGGGGCATGACCCTCGCAGACGATCGCCTCACACCCCGCGAACGCGCCGCGCACCTGCACGCCGCCGACCTGCGCGCACTGGTCGGCCTGGTCGAACACGACGACTGCGCCGACCCGTTCCCCGTGATCGGGATGGATGCGGTGGTGTTCGTGTGCGGCAACGCCACCCAGAGCGCGCACCACTTCGTGCGCACCTGGGGCATGGACCTGGTCGCCTACGCCGGGCCGGAGACCGGGCTGCGCGACCACAAGGCGTTCGTCCTCGAATCCGGCTCGGTGCGGTTCGTGCTGCAGGGGGCGGTCGACCCGGCCAGCGCGCTCGCCGACCATCACCGCCGCCACGGCGACGGGGTCGTCGACCTCGCGATGGAGGTGGTCGACGTGGACCGCGCCGTCGCGCACGCCCGCTCCCAGGGGGCGACGGTGCTCGACGAGCCGTATGAGGTCACAGATCGGTTCGGCACGGTCCGGCTTGCCGCGCTGGCCACCTATGGCGACACCCGGCACACGCTCGTCGACCGCAGCCGGTACGCCGGGCCGTACCTGCCCGGATTCGTCCCGCGCAGCAGCGGCTTCGCGCGTCCCGCGGGTTCGCGCGTGTTCCAGGCGCTCGACCATGCGGTCGGCAACGTCGAGATGGGCCGGATGGATCAGTGGGTGGGCTTCTACCAGCGCGTCATGGGGTTCACCAACATGGCCGAGTTCGTCGGCGACGACATCGCCACCGAGTACTCCGCGCTGATGAGCAAGGTCGTGGCCAACGGCAACCACCGGGTGAAGTTCCCGCTCAACGAGCCTGCCGTCGGCCGGCGCCGCTCGCAGATCGACGAGTTCCTCGACTTCTACGGCGGGCCGGGGTGTCAGCACCTGGCGCTGGCCACCGCCGACATCCTCGCTGCCGTCGACACCCTGCGCGCCTCCGGCGTGGAGTTCCTCGACACTCCCGACGCGTACTACGACGACCCCGAGTTGCGGTCCCGGATCGGCGCGGTGCGGGTGCCGGTCGACGAGCTCAAGCGGCGCCGGATCCTGGTGGACCGGGACGAGGACGGCTACCTGCTGCAGATCTTCACCAAGCCGCTCGGCGACCGTCCGACGATGTTCTTCGAGCTGATCGAGCGGCACGGGTCGCTGGGCTTCGGCAAGGGCAACTTCAAGGCGCTGTTCGAGTCGATCGAGCGCGATCAGGCGGCCCGCGGCAACCTGTGACCCGGATGCCGATCGCCGGGCGGTGTCCGCATCACATGCTGGGAACACTCTGGCAGCAGCGGCGAAGGACACTACACCCTGTCGTTGGCAAATTCGCGATTACTGGGACACTGGAAGTCGTGACTGTCTCCCCGCACCCGGCCGAGCCTGGCACCCAGGCCTCTGCGCGGCTGTTCACCCGCGCCGCCGTCGTGACCCCCGGTGGGGTCAACTCGCCGGTCCGAGCCTTCCACTCGGTCGGCGGCACCCCCCGATTCATCAAGTCCGCGAAGGGCTGCCGGCTCACCGATGTGGACGACAACACCTACGTCGACCTGGTGTGTTCCTGGGGGCCGATGATCCTCGGGCACGCCCATCCGGCCGTGGTCGAGGCGGTCCAGCGCACCGCCGTCGACGGGCTGTCGTTCGGCGCGCCCACCGAGGGTGAGGTCGAACTGGCCGAGGAGATCGTGTCCCGGATCGAGCCGGTCGAGCAGGTCCGACTGGTCAACTCCGGCACCGAGGCGACCATGAGTGCGGTCCGGTTGGCGCGCGGATACACCGGCCGAACCAAGATCATCAAGTTCGCCGGTTGTTATCACGGTCACGTGGACGCGCTGCTCGCCGACGCGGGCTCCGGTGTCGCGACGCTCGGCCTGCCGACCTCGCCCGGCGTCACAGGTGCGCAGGCCGCCGACACGCTCGTGCTGCCGTACAACGACCTGGAGGCGGTCGCCGCGGCCTTCGCCGCCAACCCCGGCCAGATCGCATGCGTGATCACCGAGGCCGCCGCCGGCAACATGGGCACGGTGCCGCCGCTGGCCGGCTTCAACGCGGGGCTGCGCCGGCTGTGCGACGAGCACGGCGCGCTCTTGATCATGGACGAGGTCATGACGGGGTTCCGGGCCGGCCCCACCGGTTGGTACGGCATCGACGGTGTGGCCGGCGACCTGATGACCTTCGGAAAGGTGATGAGCGGCGGGCTGCCGGCCGCGGCGTTCGGCGGCCGGGCCGAGGTGATGAGCCGGCTGGCGCCGGACGGCCCGGTCTATCAGGCGGGCACGCTGTCGGGGAACCCGGTCGCGGTCGCCGCCGGACTGGCCAGCCTGCGCGCGGCCGACGCTGACGTCTACCGGCAGCTCGAGCGCAATGCGACCGCGCTGCGCACGCTGCTGACCGATGCGCTGGACCAGGAGGGCGTGGAGCACCGGATCCAATCTGCGGGCACCATGGTCGGCGTGTTCTTCACCGGCACCCCGGTGACCGACTACGCCACCGCCAAGGCCACCCACACCTGGCGCTACGCACCGTTCTTCCATGCCCTGCTCGAGCGCGGCGTCTATGCGCCGCCGAGCGCCTTCGAGACCTGGTTCGTCTCGTCCGCGCTGGACGACGACGCCTTCGAGACCATCGCCGACGCAATGCCTGCCGCCGCCAAGGCCGCCGCGGCAGCAAAGGAGCCCACCCAGTGAACGCCGTGAACAACCCGTCCGCCGACGCCCCGACCGCCGAAGCGGCCGAGATCCCGGGCGCCAAGACCCGGACGGTGGTGCACTTCCTCCGGCACGGCGAGGTGCACAACCCGACCGGGATCCTCTACGGGCGGCTGCCGGGCTTCCGGCTGTCGGTGACCGGGCAGGCGCAGGCCCGGACGGTCGCCAATGCGCTCGCCGACCACGACATCACCTATGTCGTCGCGTCGCCGCTGCAGCGTGCCCAGGAGACCGCGAGCCCGATCGCCGAGAGCCACGGCCTGACGATCAGCACCGACGAGAACCTGATCGAGGCGGACAACGACTTCGAGGGCCTGCGGGTGTCGGTCGGCGACGGCGTGCTGCGCCGTCCCCGGCACTGGCCGAAGCTGCGTGACCCGTTCACCCCGTCCTGGGGCGAGCCGTATCTGCAGATCGCGCACCGCATGCTGGCTGCCGCGAACACCGCGCGCACCAAGGCGTACGGGCACGAGGCGGTCTGCGTGAGCCACCAGCTGCCGGTGTGGACGCTGCGGCGGTTCCTGCAGGGCAACCGGCTCTGGCACGACCCGCGGCGTCGCGAATGCGGGCTGGCGTCGCTGACCAGCCTCGTCTACGACAACGACAACCTGGTCGACATCGTGTACTCCGAACCGGCGGGCGCCTCCGACCCCATGGTGACGGGAGCATGAGCCGCGGGCGCAAGGCGCTGGTGGCGGTGCTGGCGCTGCTGACGCTCGTCGTGGTGTCCGGGTGTGCCGCGGACAAGGACGCGGTCGCGCAGGGCGGCACCTTCGATTTCGTCTCGCCGGGCGGCAAGACCGAGATCTTCTACGATCCGCCGTCCTCGCGCGGGACCATCGGCGACCTGCACGGCCCTGACCTGATGCACGAGGGCAAGACCGTCTCGCTCTCGGACTTCCCGAACCAGGTCGTGGTCGTCAACCTCTGGGGCCAGTGGTGCGGCCCGTGCCGCGGTGAGGCCGGCGACCTCGAGCAGGTCTACACCGCCACCAAGGATCAGGGTGTGCAGTTCCTCGGCATCAACGTGCGCGACCAGCGTTCCGCCGCCCAGGATTTCGTCACCAACAACAACATCACCTACCCGTCGATCTACGATCCGGCGATGCGCAGTCTGACCGCGCTGGGCAGCCGGTTCCCGACCAGCGTCATCCCCTCGACGCTGGTGCTCGACCGGCAGCACCGGGTCGCGGCCGTGTTCCTCAAGGCGCTGCTCGCGGGCGATCTGACGCCCGTGGTCGAGCGCGTCGCGGCGGAGAAGTGACGGCGGACTGACGTGACGACCCAGACGCGCATCGCGATCGGGACGCGCCCGTGGTGACGGGCGCGGTCGTGCTCGCCTCGGGCGGGATCGGCGAGACGTTCCAGACGACCGCGGCGACCGGGCCGGTATTCCTGGCGCTCGCCGCCTGTGTGCTCGCGGGCGCCGTCTCGTTCGCGTCGCCCTGCGTGGTGCCGTTGGTGCCCGGTTACCTGTCCTATCTCGCGGGTGTGGTCGGCGCCGACGCGCCCGCGGTCACCGTCGCGGAGGCGAAGACGGGTGTCCGGCGCGGCGGGCGCTGGCGGGTCGCCGGCGCGGCCGGGCTGTTCGTGCTCGGCTTCACCGTCGTGTTCGTGCTGACGTCCGCCGCGGTGTTCGGGCTGATCTCCGCGCTCACCGTCAACCGGGACGTGTTGCAGCGCGTCGGCGGCGTGATCACCATCGTCATGGGCCTGGCGTTCATCGGGCTGATCCCCGCGCTGCAGCGCGACACCCGCTTCGAGCCGCAGCGGATCTCGTCGCTGCTCGGGGCACCGCTGCTCGGGGCCGTGTTCGGCCTCGGCTGGACCCCGTGCCTGGGACCGACGCTGGCCGGGGTGATGTCGGTGGCCGCCGGCACCGAGGGGACCACCGCGGCGCGCGGCGTGCTGTTGATCGTCGCGTACTGCTTCGGGCTGGGCCTTCCGTTCGTGCTGCTCGCGATCGGCTCGGCGGGAGCACTGCGCGGAGTGGGCTGGCTGCGCCGGCACACCCGCGCGATCCAGATCTTCGGCGGCGTCATGCTGGTGCTCGTCGGTCTGGCACTGGTCACCGGACTCTGGGGCCAGTTCGTGAGCTGGTTGCAGTCCACCCTCGTGGCGGGGGTCAACCTGCCGATATGACCTCGCACATGAACCTCGCCGGGGCCCCCGACCGGGCCCGCACAACCCGATCGACAGGACAGCGATGACGACCACGCAGCAGCGACCCAGCCCACCGGAGGAACCCCGGGTGGTCAAGCGGCAGTCGACGGCGCGCCGGGCGCTGGCGCTGGTCCGCAACGCCTGGCGCGGTCTGACCAGCATGAAGACCGCGCTGATACTGCTGTTCCTGCTGGCGCTCGCGGCGATCCCCGGCGCGCTGATCCCGCAGCGCTCGCTCAACGCGCAAAAGGTCGACAGGTACATCGCCGACCACGCGACCATCGGGCCGTGGATGGACAAGCTCGAGCTGTTCGACGTGTTCGGCAGCTTCTGGTTCACCGCCGTCTACGTGCTGCTGTTCATCTCGCTGGTCGGCTGCATCCTGCCGCGTGTGGTCGAGCACGCCAAGGCGCTGCGTTCCGCGCCGGTGGCGGCGCCGCGCAATCTGGGCCGCCTGCCGCACCACTCGGAGCAGATCTTCGACGGTTCTGTCGACGAGAACGTGCAGCGGGTCCGCGGGGTGCTGCGCGGCTGGCGGGTCACCACGCGTCAGGGGACTGGCGAGCGTTCCGATGAGGTGACGGTGTCCGCCGAGCGCGGCTACCTGCGCGAGGCCGGCAACATTCTGTTCCACCTGTCGCTGGTCGGGCTGCTCCTCGCGATCGGCCTCGGCAAGATGTTCAGCTACGAGGGCAACGTGATCGTGGTCGCGGATCCGAACGGCGCCGGGTTCTGCAACACCACCCCGGCGGTGTACGACTCGTTCCGCGCCGGGGCCACCGAGAACGGCACCGGGCTCAAGCCGTTCTGTGTGAAGGTCAAGGACTTCAACGCCGACTACCTGCCCACCGGTGAGGCGAAGATGTTCCGGGCGCACATCGACTACCAGGCCACCTCAGACCTGGCCTCGGACACCTGGCACCAGTACGACCTGCGGGTCAATGATCCGCTGCGCATCGACGGCGACCGGGTCTACCTGCAGGGCCACGGCTTCGCGCCGACCTTCACCGTCACCTTCCCGGACGGGACGTCGCGCACGCAGACCCTGCAGTTCCGTCCGGACGACGCCCGTTTCTTCCTCAGCTCGGGCGCGATGCGGTTCGATCCGCCGGGCGGCATGTACCCGAACGCCGACGAACGCCGTAAGCATCAGATCGCCATCGAGGGTCTGTTCGCGCCGACCGCGATGTTCGAGGGCAACCTCATGCAATCGGTCGCGCCGACCATGCAGAACCCGGCGGTCGCGATCGACATCTACAAGGGCGACACCGGACTGGACACGGGCCGGGCGCAGTCGATCTTCTCGCTGGACCCGTCGATGATCAGCCAGGGCCGGCTGGTCAAGCAGACCCGGGTGAACCTCAAGGAGGGGCAGAGCGCCACCCTCACGGACGGCACCAAGGTCACCTTCGACGGCGCGAAGGAGTTCGTCAACCTGCAGGTCTCGCACGATCCGACCCAGGACTGGGTGCTGGTGTTCGCCGTGACGATGATCGCCGGCCTGCTCGTGTCGTTGCTGGTCAAGCGCCGCCGGGTGTGGGCCCGGATTTATCCCGACGCGGCGTCGGCTAGCTTGTCCACAGGTAAACGACGTACCGTAGTAGAGCTTGGCGGCCTCGCCCGTACCGATCAGGCCGGGTGGGGCGAGGAATTCACCAAGCTCGGCAAGCGGCTCAGCGTCGGCGAACAGGAGTGATGTACCGATGCCCGTGAACGAAAACCTTTCGCATTACAGCGATCTCGCGTTCGGGTCGGCGACCGGCGTCTACGTGCTGGCGCTGCTGCTGCTGTTGGCGTCGTACGCGGTGGTCCGCGGACGGGCGGTCGAGGCCCGCGAGGAGGCCCGCGAGCGGGAACTCGTCGGTCCGGCCGGGCTAACCGCGACCGAGAACACCCCGGGGCGGGTGATCACGGACAAGCCGAACCGCCCGATGCACGAGCGCCTGGCAAACATGGGCTACGCGCTGGTGGTCCTCGGCTTCGGTCTGCACGTGGCGATGATCGTGCTGCGCGGCCTCGCGGTGCACCGCATCCCGTGGGGCAACATGTACGAGTTCGTCGCGCTGACCTGCTGTGTCGGCGTCGGCGCCGCGCTCTTCATGCTGCGCCGCCGCGAGCAGCACCCGCTGATGGCGTTCGTGATGGTGCCCGTGGTCATCCTCATGTTCGTCGCCGGCACCGTGCTCTACGCGAACGCCGCCCCGGTGGTGCCCGCGCTGCAGTCGTACTGGCTGCCGATCCACGTGACGATCATCAGCATCGGCAGCGGTGTCTTCCTGGTCTCCGGTGTGGCGAGCGCACTGTTCCTGTTCCGCGTGCGCTTCCCGAAGGGCGAGGAGCCCGATACCGCGGTGGGCCGGTTCGCCGCGAAACTGCCCGACGCGCGGGCGCTCGACCGCCTGGCCTACCGGACCGTGGTGTTCGCCTTCCCCGTGTTCGGCGCGGGTGTCATCTGCGGCGCCATCTGGGCGGAGGCCGCGTGGGGCCGGTTCTGGGGCTGGGACCCGAAGGAGACCTGCTCGTTCATCGCGTGGGTCATCTACGCGGCCTACCTGCACGCCCGCGCCACCGCGGGTTGGCGCGATCAGAAGGCGGCCTGGATCAACCTCGCCGGCTTCGTCGCCATGCTGTTCAACCTGTTCATCATCAACATGGTGGTCTCGGGTCTGCACTCCTACGCCGGTCTGAACTGAGCGCCGGTCTGAACGGGGCGCCGGTCTGAACGGGGCGCCGGTCTGAACGGAGCCTGCGCCGACAGCAGACGGGCCCGCCCCGGGAGCGATCCCGGGGCGGACCCGTCTGCTGAGCTCGGTCGACTACTTCTCGGCGTCGGGGCCGTCGGTCGGCGTGCCGAGGCTGTGCAGGAACTCGGGATCGTCGTCGGGGCCCGTCACCGGACCCTTCCCGATCCCCGTGGGACCGAAGGCCCGCCACGCGAGCACGACGAGTGTGGCCAGGCCGACCATGGCCAACAGGTAGATCACGGGTTTACCTCCTTTTCAGGCGAGGGTAGACCCGGTCCGATGGTCGCCGCCACCGGTCGGGGCCGCTACGGAGACGTCCGGCTCGGCAGCGTCGCGCCCGAACTGAGCGAGGCGAGCAGCCGCCGCACCTCTCCCTCTCTGAATCGGCGATGGCCCCCCGGCGTGCGTAGGAACCCGAGCCGTCCGGCCGCGGCCCACCGGGTCACGGTCTTCGGGTCGACCCTGAACAGTTGTGCGACTTCGCGCGGAGTGAGCAGACGTTCCTGCGCCGCGGTGTCGCCCAAGGTGGGCATGTCCATCGGATCTCCTCTGCTACGGACCTGATCCTGACATTGCGTTCCGATCCTGATGCGGAAACCGGACGCCCGGTACCGGGTCCGCGAACGTGACCCGCACCACCGGTTCAACCCGGATTCCTGATCCCGACATTGCACTCATAGTGGCACGTCACAGTGTCTTCCGGACGAGAAATCGGCCGTCCGGGGGTGTCCGCGCCGGTGTCGGTAACCTGGATCCGTGAGTGAAGTACCCGTGAGCCCGCCAGAGTCGAGCCCCAAGGCCCAGCTGGTCAAGCATCTGCTCTTCTACACCGCTGCCAGGCTGGTGCTGTTCGTCGTGCTGACCGCGGCGATCTTCGGCATCGGCCACGTGGTTCTCCACGACGGTCTGCCGCTGATCCTGTCGGCACTGTTCGGCCTGTTGATCTCGCTGCCGGTGTCGATGTTCCTGTTCAAGAAGATCCGGCAGAAGGTCAATGCCGACATCGCCGTCGTCGACGAGCGTCGACGTCGCGACAAGGAGGACCTGCGGGCCCGTATCCGCGGCGAGGACGGCAGCCGGTGACCGCGCGGTGACGCAGCACGTGGACCGCAGCGCTCCCCGCGACTGGGTCGACAACGCAGTCCGGCTGATCGAGGCCGACGCCCAGCGCAGCGCGGACACGCACCTGCTGCGTTATCCACTCCCGTCCGAGTGGGGCGTGCAGCTCTACCTCAAGGACGAGTCGACGCACATCACCGGCAGCCTCAAGCACCGGCTGGCGCGCTCGCTTTTCCTGTATGCACTGTGCAACGGCTGGGTGGGGGAGGGCACCACGGTCATCGAGGCCTCGTCCGGCTCCACCGCGGTGAGCGAGGCGTACTTGGCCAAGCTGCTCGGTCTCGAGTTCGTCGCGGTCGTGCCGCGCGGCACCAGCGCCGCGAAGATCTCGCTGATCGAGGCGCAGGGCGGGCGGTGCCATTACATCGACCGGCCGTCGGAGCTGTACTCGGAGGCGCACCGGCTGGCGGTCGCCTGCGACGGGCACTTCATGGACCAGTTCACCCACGCCGAGCGGGCCACCGACTGGCGCGGGAACAACAACATCGCCGAGTCGATCTTCGGGCAGATGAGCCTGGAACGGCACCCGGTGCCGGACTGGGTGGTCGTCGGCGCGGGCACCGGTGGCACCAGTGCGACGATCGGCCGCTACATCCGCTACCGCCGCCACCACACCCGTCTCGCCGTGGTCGATCCCGAGGGATCGGCGTTCTACGGCGGTTACGAGGCCGGCTCGTGCGACTTCACCACCGGCACGCCGTCGCGCATCGAGGGGATCGGGCGGCCCCGGGTCGAGCCGTCGTTCGTCGGGCAGGTCGTCGACCGCATGATCCGCGTTCCCGATGCGGCGTCGATCGCCGCGGCCCGACACGGCAGCGCGGTGCTGGGGCGTCGGGTCGGCGGCTCGACCGGCACCAACCTCTGGGGCGCGTTCTCCCTGATCGCGGAGATGGTGGCGGACGGGCGCCGCGGGAGTCTCGTGACCCTTCTCTGTGATGGCGGGGAGCGCTATGCGGACACGTATTACGACGACGACTGGGTCGCGTCGGAGGGGCTCGACCTGGCCGAGTCCGGTGCGGTGCTCGCGGAGTTCGCCTCGACCGGCCGCTGGCTGGGCTGACGGCACGGACGTCTGGATACCCTCAGGGGTATCATCGGCGGCAGGTGTACGAACCGCTGGATGAACCAGCCGCCCGACGAATGGGCGTCGACGCGAGAAGAGGGTGTCATGACCGGCGACGAGCAGAGCATTGCCCAGGTCCTCAATCGGCTGCGCCGTGCACACGGCCAGCTGGCCGGGGTGATCTCCATGATCGAGGCGGGGCGCGACTGCCGTGAGGTGGTCACCCAGCTGGCCGCGGTGTCGCGTGCTCTGGATCGCGCGGGGTTCAAGATCGTGGCCTCGGGCCTGCGTGACTGCCTCGACAGCGAAGGCGCGGACGGCCGGCCGGAGATCACCGAGGCCGAGCTCGAGAAGCTGTTCCTCGCGCTGGCCTGATCAGGTCGGGATGTGGTCGCAGATCACTCTCGCACCGCCCGTGTGAGTAACCTCACACGGCGGTGTCGATCCGCCTGTCGCCCGACAAGCAGGTGTGGCGCAGGTTGACCACTGTGACTGGTGAGTACCCTTTCCTTGAGACGGCGTGCGCCGAAAGGTGCGGGTGGGCGACGGATCGGCCGTGACCTGCGAGCATGATCTGTTTGGTCGAACGAGCGCCTGCCGCTAGTGTCCGTGGTCACCCGGACGTCTGCCCGTCCACCCATGTCGGGGGCTCGGACGCGAGCGCGGATCGATGTGGCGGAACCAGGTGGAAAGTGAGCTTGCCGAATGAGGGACGTGTCATCGCGGCGCTGGCGCCTGCCCAGCCTCGAAAACTGGGGCGTCCGATGGAAGGTCACCGCGGTCCTCGCGGTGCCGCTGATCGTCGCCATGGTGTTCGGCGCGCTGCGTGTGCAGTCCGAGCTGAGCGACGCCGTGCACTACAGCTCGGCCGCCGACCAGATGGTCGAGATCCCGCCGATCGTGGCGCTGGAGGCCGCTGTCGGCACGGTGCTCCCCGCCCAGGCGTCGGGCACGCTGAGTCGGGACGACATGGCGACCTTCGACGCAGCCATCGCCGACATGACCAAGACGGCGCACAGTCCGGATCTGGCGGCGCCGGTTGCCGCGGAGCTGGGCAAGGCACTCACGGCTGCTGAGGCGCTGCGCACTCAGGTCCAGGGCGGGATCACCGACGCCGCCGCATTGGGTGAGAATGCGAACACGTCGCGGTCGAGTCTGGTCAACGCGGCGGACGCCATTCTCAGTCCGATCGACGATCACGACATCCAGGCGGCGAAGACCAAACTGATCGACACCTGGCTCGCGCAGCGTCGCCTGAGTGACGAGGCCATGACGATGGTCCAGTACCTCGGCAACATCAACACTCCGCCGACGCACTATGCCTCGGTCACCGGTGCCGAGCAGGCACTGCTCGACACGCTGACCCGCGACTATCCCGCTGATGATCAGAACCTTGCAACGCTGCACGACGCCTTGAACCAGCGCATGAGGATGTTCGAGCAGGGCATTGCATCCAAGCAGTTGCCGGTCCTCGAGGAACGGCAGTCGCTGTTGGAGAGCCTCGCGACCTACCACGGCATGGTCAAGCAGGCGACGGACGAGATCACCCAGGGCGTGCAGGCCAAGGCCATCGCCACCCGGTCGGCGGCGCTGCGTGACGCCGCGATCGTGCTGGGCACGCTGCTGGCCGCGATGGTTCTCGCGCTGTTGGTGTCTCGGTCGCTGGTCTCCCCGATCCGTCGGCTCCGCCACGGCGCGCTGCAGGTGGCACGGCGCGACCTTCCCGACGCGATCGACCGGATCAAGGTCGGCGACACCGTCGACGAGTTCAACGCGGTGCCCGTCTACACCACCGAGGAGATCGGTCAGCTGGCCCGCGCGGTCGACGACATCCACGGCCAGGCGCTGCGGCTCGCCGGCGAGCAGGCGCATCTGCGCCTCCAGGTCAACGACATGTTCGAAACCCTGGCGCGGCGCAGCAAGACGCTCGTCGATCAGCAGTTGGGTCTGATCGAGGCGCTCGAGTACGAGGAGAAGGACCCGAAGCGGCTCGAGAGCCTGTTCCGGCTGGACCACCTCGCCGCCCGCATGCGCCGCAACGGCGACAACCTGCTGGTGCTCTCCGGCATGCGCTCGCGCCGCGGGCCATCCGCGCCGGTCGCACTCAGCGACGTGCTGCGCGCCGCGATCTCCGAGGTCGAGAACTATCAGCGCGTCAAGTTGGGGTCCACCCCGGAGGGCGCCCTGTCCGGGTCCACCGCGACCGATGTGGTCCACCTGCTGGCCGAGCTGCTCGACAACGCATTGCGCGCCTCCCCGCCGGACACCATGGTGTCCTTCAGCTTCGCGCAGGCGATCGACGGCGGGCTGCTGCTGGAGATCTCCGACCGCGGCATCGGCATCCCGCGCGACGAGCTGGCCGCGATCAACAGCAGGCTCTCGACGGGCGCCGAGATCACCCCGGAGACCGCGCGGCACATGGGCCTGTTCGTGGTCAGCCGGCTGGCGGAGCGGTACGGCATCACCGTGCGGCTGCGCCCGACGGTGGAAACGAAGACGAACCCCGGCGTGACCGTGAGCGTGCACCTGCCCCAGCAGTTGATGGTCGCACCGCTGGCCATCGGGATGACCGGTCCGCAGCAGCGGGTCGACACCGGTGCCCAACCCGCCGTGGTGCGCGGCGAACTCGAGTCCGCTCCCGCCCCGCAGCAGCCGGCCCCGACCGTCGAACAGCGCGACCCCACCGGGCCGATGACCGTCACGATGTCGATTCCGGGGAAGATCACCACCTCCAGCGGGTTGCCGCAGCGTCGGCCCGGCTCGCACCAGGTGCCCGCGTTGGGCGTTCAGCCGGATCAGGCCCCGCCGGAGCCGCCCGCTCCGACGCCGCGGCCCGCGGCTCCGGAGCGCTCCGCGGAAGCGCCGGTGCTGCCGCAGCGCACCCCCGCACCGGATGCGGAGGAACAGGCCAAGCGGATCGGTGGAGCCTTCGCACTGCCCCAGCGTCGACCCGTTGCCCCGCAAGCGGACGCGCCGCAGGCAGAGACTCAGACAGCCGCCCCGTCGGCAGAGGCGCAGCGGCCTGCCACCCCGCAGACAGTCGCCCCGCAGCCGGACGAGACGCCTGCCGCGGACGCCCCGCCGGTGCTGCCGCAGCGCCAGCCGGGCCGCAGCGGGGTCTCGGCGCTGCTCAACCCGTCGCCGGCGGCTCCGCGACCGAGCATCCCCGCCCCGGCTCCCACGCCGACGCCCGCTCCGGCTCCGGCTCCGGCTCCGGACACTGCATCCGCCGCACCGGCGGCCGGACGCGCCCCGGCGCCCGCGGCCGTTCCGGCGGCAGGACCGGCGTCGAGGCCGATTGCGAACCCCGAGAACCCGCTCGGCAGGCACCGTTCGGGCCGTGATCCGGAGAAGACCGCGTCGTTCTTCCGGCCGCGGGTCGCGAACCCCAGCGGCCCGGTGCCGCCGGTGGCGGCACCGACCGCGGACCCGGAGCCGGCGGAGTCGCCGATTCCCGACGACACCCCGATCTTCGCCGACATGGTGTCGATGTGGCTTACCGATCCGACCGAGCAGTCGGCTCCGGCCCCGACCACGTGGACCTCCCCCGCCGACGAGGGATGGTCGGCGGCCCAGCGGGCCAGTGAGGAGCCGGTGCGGTCGCGGACCGACAAGGGACTGCCGCAGCGCCTCCCCGGGCATCGGCTGGTGCCGGGTAGCGTCGGCTCCGATCACACCGGCGACGGGCGACAGACACGCGACGCGGCCTCGATCCGGACCCGCCTGAGCCGTCATCAGCAGGGCGTCCGCGACGGACGGTCCACCGTCGCACCGCACCACAGCGCACCTCCCACCGTCGCACCGGGCCACAGCGCCCCGCCCAGCCAGGGTGCGGCATCCGGCAACACCGAAGGAGACCGATGAACTTCGAGAATGGTTCCGACACTTCCCGTCCGCTGGACTGGTTGGTCTCGAACTTTGCGCAGGAGGCGGCGGGTGTCTCCCATGCGGTGCTCGTGTCCGCCGACGGCCTGCTGATGGCGGCCAGCGCCCACCTGCCCACCGACCGGGCCGAGCAGCTCTCGGCGGTCACCTCGGGTCTGGCCAGCCTGTCCGCCGGTGTGTCGAACCTGTTCGACGGTGGCGGCGTGCTGCAGTCGGTGGTCGAGATGCAGCACGGCTACCTGCTGCTGATGAGTGTCGGCGACGGCTCGCACCTCGCGGTGCTCACCAGCTCCTCGTGCGACATCGGGCAGGTCGGGTACGAGATGGCCATGCTCGTCGATCGTGTGGGCGCCTCGGTGCAGGCGAACCCGCGCGTGACCCTGGGATCCTGAGTCCCGGTGACCAGCGATGGATGAGCAGACCCCGCAGAACGGACCGAGCCTGGTCCGCCCCTACTCGCTGACCTCGGGGCGAACCCGCCCGGCGGTGGAGCTGGCGCTCGAGGCACTTATCCAGGCGGTGCCGATGGCAGCCGATCACGAGGCCGAACTCGACAACGTCGAGGCGGCCATCCTCGCGCTGTGCCGGCAGTCGCCGTCGGTAGCCGAGATCGCCGCACGCCTGAGCATGCCGCTCGGCGTCGCCCGGGTGCTCGTCGCCGACCTGGTCGAGGCGGGCCACGTGCAGATCCTGGCGACGTTGAAGGAAGACTCCAGCGACGCCGAACGTCGCGAACTCATCGAAAGGGTTCTCAGTGGACTTCGCGAAATCTAGTGCCCCGGGCCGGGTCACCTCCACGAAGATCGTGATTGCGGGCGGCTTCGGCGTCGGCAAGACCACGCTGGTCGGTGCCGTGTCGGAGATCGTGCCGCTGCGGACCGAGGCACTCGTCACCGACGCCAGCGACGGTGTGGACAACCTGAGCGCCACCCCGAACAAGTCCACGACGACGGTCGCCATGGACTTCGGCCGGATCTCGCTGGCCTCGGATCTGGTGCTGTACCTGTTCGGCACCCCGGGACAGAACCGGTTCTGGTTCATGTGGGACGACCTGATCCGCGGCGCGATCGGCGCCATCGTGCTGATCGACACCCGGCGGCTCGAGGAGAGCTTCGCGGCCGTCGACTTCTTCGAGGCCCGCAACCTGCCGTTCCTGGTCGCCATCAACGAGTTCGACGATGCGCCGCAGTATCCGATCGAGGACATCCGCCAGGCGCTGGCGGTGTCCGCAGAGGTGCCGATCATGTCGATCGACGCCCGGGACCGTGAGTCCGCCAAGCGTGGGCTGGTAGCGATCACCGAGTACGCGTTGAGCAAGCTCGCCCAGCCGGTCGCCTGACCAGAAGGACGTTCGATGTCTGATCATGTGGACCTGTTCTCGCTCGGGGTGTGGGTGCTGTTCCTGGCATTCGTCACCTCGACGATCGCCGCGGCGGTCGGCTTCGCCTGTGCGCGCAAGTCGCGGTACTCGCTGTCGGTGGTGCGCCGGTGGTGTTGGCTGGCCGCGGCTGCGATGTCGATCGGCGGCGTGGCGATCTGGCTGGTGCAGCTGATCGTGCTGGTCGGGTTCACCGTTTCCGGCACGAAGATGCGTTACGACGGCACCTGGGTCACCGTCTCGCTGGTGCTGGCCGTGGCGCTCGCCCTCGTCGGCTTGCTGATCACGGGCCGCCGGGAGGACCGGGACGGGCTCGAAGAGCAGGTGCGGCCGAGCGGGACCGTCGAGATCGCGCGGATCGTCGGCGGCGGTGTGGTGATCGGTGCCGCCGTGCCGGTGGTGCACTTCACCATCGTGCGGGGCATCCACATTCAGGGGTCGTTCGGTTACGCCGTGCCGCTCGCGGTCGAATCGGTGGCGATCGGCGTCGTCGTGGGGACGCTGGCGGTCTGGCTCACCCTCACCGCGCACAACCGGTACCTGCGGTGGGCCGCGGCGCCGGTGATGGCGCTCGGTGTGGTCGGCGCCCACTATGTCGCGATGATGGCGATGCAGGTCGACCTCGACTCGGCGGCGGTTCCCCCGGCCGGCGTCGAGGTGTTCTCGATCCTGTTCCCGGCCTTCGTGGCCGGCACCCTCGTCCTGACAATCCCCATCACCGCGCTGCTGACCGCGCCGACCCGGGCCGAGTCGCGGCTCGAGGAGGAGGCCGAACGCTGGGTGGTCGAGGAGTACGCCGCGCAGGCCGAGCAGCCCGTCGGCTGAGCGGGTACCGCCGAAACGGACCGTGCGGTCGGGTATCTCGGCGAACGGGTGTCATCGCGGCTACCGAGGGGTAACACTGGTCTTCAGGAACCAGTTGCCCAGCTCGGAGGCGTGTCATGGTCCAGGCGACCCATGTCAGTGAGGAACAGGCGCGAGCGGTCGCGGAGGAGGCCCGCGAGAGCGGGTGGGAGAAGCCCTCGTTCGCCAAGGAACTCTTTCTCGGCCGGTTCCCACTCGAGCTCGTACACCCGTTCCCGGTGCCGACGCCGGAGGAACAACAGCGCACCGACCGCTTCCTGGCCAGGCTGCGCGACGTGTGCGTGGGACTGGACGGGACGGTCGTCGAGCGCGATTCGCGCATCCCCGACGAGTACGTCCGGGCGCTGGCCGAACTCGGCTGCTTCGGCCTGAAGATCCCCGAGGAGTACGGCGGGCTGGGACTCTCGCAAGTGGCGTACAACCGGGTCCTGATGCTCGTCAGTTCCGTGCATCCGAGTCTGGGCGCACTGCTGTCCGCGCACCAGTCGATCGGCGTACCGGAGCCGCTCAAGCTGGCGGGGACCGAGGAGCAGAAGCGCGAGTTCCTGCCGCGTTGCGCGCGCGGGGCGATCTCGGCCTTCCTGCTCACCGAACCGGACGTCGGCTCCGACCCGGCCCGGATGGCGTCGTCGGCGACCCCCGTCGACGACGGCCGGGCGTACGAACTCGAGGGCGTCAAGCTGTGGACGACCAATGGCGTGGTAGCCGAGTTGCTGGTGGTGATGGCGCGGGTGCCCGCGTACGACGGCGACGACGGCAAGCATCACCGCGGCGGGATCACCGCATTCGTCGTGGAGGCGGACTCGCCGGGCATCACTGTCGAGCGCCGCAACGCGTTCATGGGCCTGCGCGGCATCGAGAACGGTGTCACCCGGCTGCACCGGGTGCGCGTGCCGGCGCGCAACCGGATCGGCCGCGAGGGCGAGGGACTGAAGATCGCGCTGACCACCTTGAACGCCGGCCGGCTCGCACTGCCGGCGATGTGCGCGGGGGCCGGCAAATGGAGCCTGAAGATCGGTCGCGAGTGGTCGGCGGAACGGGTGCAGTGGGGTCGGCCGGTCGGCGAGCACGGCGCGGTCGCCGAGAAGCTCTCGTTCATCGCCGCCACCACTTATGCACTCGAGTCGGTACTGGAACTGGCCGGTCAGATGGCCGACGAGGGGCGCAACGACATCCGGATCGAGGCGGCACTCGCGAAGCTCTGGGCCAGCGAGATGGGCTGGCGGATCATCGACGAACTGGTGCAGATCCGGGGCGGGCGCGGCTATGAGACCGCCGCGTCACTGGCCGCTCGCGGCGAGCGCGCGGTGCCCGCGGAACAGTTGTTGCGGGACCTGCGGATCAACCGGATCTTCGAAGGCTCGAGCGAGATCATGCGACTGCTCGTCGCCCGTGAGGCGGTCGACGCGCACCTGACCGCCGCCGGCGACCTGGCCGACCCGAAGGCCGATCTGCAGCACAAGGCGAAGGCGGCCGCGCACGCCAGCGGCTTCTACGTGTCGTGGCTGCCGCATCTGGTGGCGGGCAAGGGGCAGATGCCCACCTCGTACGGCGAGTTCGACTCGCTGGCAACACATCTGCGGTTCGTCGAGCGCAATGCGCGCAAACTGGCCCGATCCACCTTCTACGGCATGGCCCGCTGGCAGGCGGGCATGGAGAAGCATCAGAGCTTCCTCGGCCGGGTGGTCGACATCGGGGCCGAGCTGTTCGCGATGTCGGCCTGCTGCGTGCGTGCCGAGATGCAACGCGCCGAGGATTCGGACGAGGGCACGGAGAAAGGTGCGGCCGCGTGCGAACTTGCGGATGCCTTCTGCCGGCAGTCGCGCATCCGCACAGAGGCGCTCTTCGCGGCGTTGTGGGACAACACCGACGACGTCGATCACCGGGTCGCCCAGTCGGTGCTGGACGGTCGGTACGCGTGGCTCGAGGAAGGGGTGCTCGACCAGAGTGAGGGCACCGGCCCGTGGATCGCGACGTGGGAGCCGGGACCGTCGACCGAGCCGAGTGTGGCGCGGCGGTTCGACCTGGACGGCACCGGGAGGCAGGGGACGCAGTCCTCCGACAGCGTTGGGAAGGAAGGTTTCTCGGCGGCGGATTCTGCCGTGGATGGCGGTTTCGCCGCGGACTGGGACATCGTGACCGGAGTCGGCTTGACGGCGCTGGGGGTCGCCGCGGGCCGCGCGATGGAGACGCACAGTGAGGGCGCGCTGGTGTCCGACCCGTTCGCGGAGGCGTTCGTGCGGGCGGCCGCGCCGCCGAAGCCGATGCCCACCCGGCTCGAGGATGTCGGCGACGACGAGGACCAGGTGATGTCGTGGACGTCGATGGCCACCTACATGGGGGTGCGGTCGCGCTACTTCGACGAGCGCCTGGCCGCCGCGGCCGAGGCCGGGGCTTCGCAGATCGTGCTGTTGGCGGCCGGCCTGGACGCGCGGGCGTACCGGATGTCGTGGCCGGAATCGGTGACGGTCTTCGAGCTCGATGCGCCGAAGGTGCTGGCGTTCAAGGACGCGGTGCTGGCCGGGCGGGGCGTGCGCGCCGGGGCGCAGCGGCGGACGGTCGCGGTGGACCTGCGCAACGAGTGGACCGGTGCGTTGCGGCAAGCCGGATTCGATCCGGCGCGGCCGTCGGCGTGGCTGGCGGAGGGACTGATGATGTTCCTGCCGAATGCGGCGAAGGAGCGACTGCTCAGGATCGTCGGCGATCTGACCGTGCCCGGCAGCTCCCTCGAGGTGGAGTACGTCGAGGGCATGGCGGCGATCCGGCGCGACCCGCAGTTCCAGCGGCGCCGCGCGCAGATGTCGGAGCGGATGGGTCTCGACGTCACCGATCTGTGGCCCGACGAGCCAGACTTCCCGCTCGGCGACTGGCTGCGCGAGCACGGCTGGACCGTGTCCACCGACTACGTCGTCGACGTCACCGGCCGGTACGGTCGCAGGCTCGAGGACGAGTCGATGTTCCCGCCGCGCTCGGGGGCGTTCGTCTCGGCGCGCAAGTAGGACCCGAGCCGGTCGCGTCAGCGGGGCGCGCTCGCAACCGGGCCGACCGGCCCGACCGGTCCGGTGCCGACACACAGTCGCAGCCCGGGGGTCAGCGTGCGGACCCGCAGCGTGTCACCCCCGCCGACGAGCCGCACGAACACCCGGTTCAGACCGGTACGGACGGGGACCCGCACCGCGGCGTCGTGCCCGACCGCGACGTCGATCGAGCCGTCCGCCGAGGCCAGATAGTTCAGCTGCGCGGTCCAGTTCCAGTCCGGCAGCCTGCCGCTGAGGACGAGGGTGGCGGGGGCCGCCGCGTCGACGCGGTACCCGCAACCGGCGACCGGCCCGGGCCGGATCGCGCGCGCCCACAACACTTTCGCGTCGACGATCTCGCCGGTGTCGGTGACCATCCGCAGCCGCGGGGTCGACGTCGCGAAGGCGGGCCGGTCGGGCAGCGGCGCGAAGACGTGCGACGCGAGGTTGTCCGGGTAGGTCAGCGGGGTCAGCACCCAGATCGAGACCGGCTGGTCCAGCAGCGGGACGTCCCGATGTGCGGCCAACTCGCGCCGGGCGGTCGCCAGGTACGACGCGGTCGGGTTCTTCTCCCACTGCCGGGTGAACGCCTGCGTGGACCACAGTGAGGCGCCGACGAACAGCACCGCCGCAGCGGCCCCGAATGCGGTTCGCGCGCGGTGCGGTCGCTGGGGTTCGGGCGGGGGCCGTCTGCGGGGCGCGCGCAGCACCAGTGCGCACGCGATCGTCAGTACGACCGCGCTGTCGGGCAGATACCGCAGCGTCTGGGCGAGCTCGGGGGCGGTGTCGGGGCTGTCCCGGACCAGTGCGATCGACAACTGTGCGACCACCACATAGGCGGCGGCGCAGAGCCACACCACGGCGACCCCGCGGCGGCGCAGCGAGGTTGCGACCAGCAGGAGGGTTGCGGCCACCGCGCAGCCCACGACCGCCGGGGTCGCGACGACCGCCCACGGCGGGGTGGTGGGCCAACGGATCCATGCCCACGGCCCGCCGAACAGCCCCGGCAGCACACCGCGGAACACCGACCGCGACACGAGCTGGCCCAGCATGTGCTCGCTGCCCCGACCGGGACTCGGGTGGACCAGCGTCAGGTAGCCGACGGTCCACAGTGCGGTCACCGCGAGCAGCGCCGACCACAGCAGTGCACAACGGCTCGCGGCGCTGCGCAACGGGGTGCGCCGTCGTTCGCCCGGGCGGCCGAACCTCGACCGGTCGACGTGCAGGGCCAGTGCCACGCACGCGAAGGCGACAGCCGGGACCACCACCGCCTTCTCGAAGCAGGCCAGCGCCGCCACGAAGACGAGGGTCCCGCTGAGAGCGTAGCGGGCGCGACCGGTCCGGTGCAGTTGCAGCGCATCGCCGGCGACCCAGACCAGGGCGATCTGCAGCGGCAGTGTGTTCAAACCCGCCGCCCACCAGGCGAAGGCCGGCAGTGTCAACGGCGAGAACAGGTAGAACACCAGCGGCACCAGCAGCAGTCGGCCGCGGTCGCCGAGCAACAGACGCAACAGTCGGAGCATGGCCAGCGACGCGAGGGCCTGCAGCGTGAGCAGTGTCGCCGCCGGGGCTGCCCAACTCAGAGGAGCCAGGCGGGTGGTGATCGCCGCGATCAGGAACGCTCCGGGCATGAAGTGCCCGTCGTGACCGCGCAGCAGCAGGTCCGCCGAGAACAACGGCAGGCGGGCGGCTCGCCCCTCGAGGATCAGGTCATCCCAGTAGAACGACCCGTGCTGCAGTGTCACCGCGCGGACGACCAGTTGAGCGACGATCAGCAGCAGCGCCAGGTGCACGGTGCGCATGCGGGGTGCCCGCGAGGCCGCCACCCCGGTGCGGGCGGTGGTCTGTGGCTGGGTCAGCTGGGTCATGCACCTCGCTCCCGGTGGATGGCCGTGCGGTCCGGACCGTCCGATCCTCGCATCCCGTCGGTGCCGCTGCGCCACGCCGCTGCCCGCCACACGTCCGCTGCGCTTCACACACGGTGTCCACGCCGCTGCCGACCTCGCGCCCACTGCGCTTCACACACGGTGTCCACGCCGCTGCCGACCTCGCGCCCACTGCACTTCACACACGGTGGGTGCACCTCGCCCTACCGGGTGGCGCGTGCGAGGTGCATGCCCGGTGTGCGAGGTGCACAGCGGCGTGGCGCGACCCTGCACGCCGGGCCCCTGCGCCGCGACCCCGCCCGTCTTGTCAATTTTTATTGACACCCGCCGTACTGTCAACATAAATTGACATCATGACCGAGGCGACAGACCTGGCCGCCGCTGCCGGAAGTCCCGACCCCACTGTGGGCCTGCGCGCGGTGGTGGCACTGCGCAAGCTTCTCGAGCGGCTCGAGGCGATCCAGGTGCACAACGCGCGCAAGCAGGGCTGGTCCTGGCAGCAGATCGCCGATGCACTCGGCGTCAGCCGCCAGGCCGTCCATCACAAGCACAGCAGGACCGGGAGGAGACCCTGATGTTCGAGCGATTCACCCGCAGCGCACGGGAAGCCGTCGTGCGCGCGAAAGTCGAGGCCGAGATGGCCGACAGTGCGGTGATCGACTCCCGGCACCTCGTCCTCGGGGTGCTGCAGGCGGGAGACGGGCCGGCGGTGACGGTGCTGTGCGAAGCAGGTTTCGGCGCCGCCGAGCTGAGACGCGCGCTGCGCGAGGGTGACGAGTTGGGCGACGCGGATGCCGAGGCGCTGCGGTCGATCGGCATCGACCTCGACGCCGTGCGGGCGAGTCTGGAGCAGAACTTCGGTGAAGGCGCCCTCGAAGGTCCGGAACCGGAGGAGACGGCCGGGATCTTCGGCTGGAGGAAGCCGGCGCGCGGGCACACCCCGTTCACCCGGGACGCGAAGAAGTCGATCGAGCTGGCGTTGCGCCAGGCGGTGCACCGGAAGGACGGGGAGATCCGCCCGGAACACCTCCTGCTCGGCGTCCTCACCGGCGGCGAACCCGCGGCGGCGCGGATGATCGAGTCGAAGATCGCGGTTGCGGACCTCCGGACCCGGCTGCTCGAGGAGATGGGCCGGGCGGCCTGACCCCGTCCGTGACACGATGGGTGGATGATCAGCTTTCTCGTGCGCCTGGCGATCACCGCGGTGGCCATCTGGGCGGCCGACTCGTGGATGAGCACCATCAGCGTCGACAGCGCCGGTCACGGAACCGAGGGGAACATTCTCATCTTCCTGGGCATCGCGCTGGTGTTCACGGTCGTCAACACGCTGATCAAACCGATCCTGACCGTGCTGTCGCTGCCGCTGCTGATCCTCAGCCTCGGGCTGTTCTACCTGGTGGTCAACGCGCTGATGCTGCTGCTGACCGCGTGGGTGACCCAGCAACTCGGCTGGGGCCTGCGCGTCGACGGGTTCTGGACCGCGGTCGGCGGCTCGATCATCATCTCGCTCGTCAGCCTGGCGCTGAACATGGTGATCCCGACGCGGGCGCTCGAGCGCCGCTGACTCGAGCGGCACTCAACGGTCCGAGCGGGGATCCGGCGCCGGGCCTCTCAGCCCAGGGTGAGCGCCAGCATCGTCGCGAGCGACCACGCGAGCATCGCCAGCCCGGTGTCACGCAGCGCCGGGATCAGCGCCATGCCCAGCGAACCGGAGCGCACCGGGGCATTGGCGCGCACCGCGAACGGCAGCGCCACCAGCCCGACCAGTGCCCACGGGGTGCGCACGACCAGCACCACGGACACCACGAACGGCACCGCCAGCAGAACCAGGTGCAGCACCCGGGTCCAGCGGTCGCCGAGGCGCACGGCCAGCGTGCGCTTTCCCGAGACCGCGTCGGTGTCGATGTCGCGCAGGTTGTTCGCGACCAGCACCGCGGACGAGAACGCGCCGACGGCCACCGCCGCCACCACGCCCACCCAGTCGATCCGCTCGGCCTGCACGAACTGGGTGCCGAGGACCGCGATCAGCCCGAAGTACACGAACACCGAGATCTCGCCGAAACCGCTGTAGCCGTACGGGTTCTTGCCGCCGGTGTAGTACCAGGCGCCGACGATGCAGAACGCGCCGACCAGGATCAGCCACCACGCGGAGGCGAGCGACAGCACCAGGCCGGCGACCGCGGCGACGGCGAAACAGCCGACGGCCGCGAACTTGACCGCACGCGGGGAGGCGACCCCCGACCCGACCAGCCGCAGCGGCCCGACGCGCTCGTCGTCGGTGCCGCGGATGCCGTCCGAGTAGTCGTTGGCGAAGTTGACCCCGATGATCAGCGCGAGCGACACCAACAGGGCCACCAGCGCCTTCCACACGACCGCTCCGTCGAGCGAGGCGGCGGCGCCGGTCCCGACGAGGACGGGCGCGATCGCATTGGGCAGGGTGCGCGGGCGGGCGCCTTCGATCCACTGGGCGGTGCTGGCCATGCACCGATCCTTTCAAGGCGGTGACCGAATGCAGTGGCCGGGGGAGCGCAGCGGCCAATAGAGTTGGCGCCCGGTGGTCGTGAACGCGATGGTGATGAACGGGTGGCGGTGAACGAGACAGAGGCGCCGGTGACGACACCGCAGCGGTCGCAGGCACAGGTGGGCGTGGGTCTGCTCGGTCCCGTGTCGGTGCGCCGGGGCGACGACCTCGCCGCGGTGGCGGGCGGTCGTGCGCGGAGCATGCTCGTCGCGCTGGCGCTGGAGCCCGGGCGTACGCGCAGCCCGCAGCGGCTGATCGAGGACGTCTGGGGCGACGAGCCGCCGCGCGCACCGACCAACGCGCTGCACACGCAGATCTCCCGGCTGCGGGCGCTGCTGCCGGCCGGGGCGCTCGAGGCCGGCCCCGCCGGGTACCGGCTTCGGCTCCCGCGCGACGAGACGGACCTCTCCCGCGCACAGGATCTGCTCATCCGTGCTCGTGCCGACGGCGACCCTGCGGCCGCCCGGGCCTGCGCGCAGGAGGCGCTGCGGTTGTGGCGGGGCGATCCGGCCGCGGACCTGCCGCCGGGTGCGCTGTCCGACGAACTGCGCCGGGTTGCGGACGGTCTGCGCGGTGAACTGGAGCGGGTGCGACTGGACGCAGACCTCGCCGAGGGACGCTTCGCCGACGCGGTGCCGGTGCTGACCGCACTGTGTGCGAACGATCCGCTGGACGAGCGGTCGCACTCAGACCTGATGCGCGCGCTGGCGGGGCTGGGCCGCGGCAACGAGGCGGTGGCGGTGTTCGCGGCGCTGCGCGGACGCCTGGCCGAGCGGCTGGGCACCGACCCGTCGGCCGCGCTCGTCGAGTTGCACACCGCGATCCTGCGCGGCGAGGTGCCCGCACAGGTGCAGCCCTCGGCTCCTGTGGTGGCGGCCGCCGCGGTGCCCTCCCGGGACCGGGGCGCCCCGGACCAGGCCGCGGATCGCGCGGGACGCACAGTCGGGCTGCGCGCGGCGCCGAATGCGTTGCTCGGTCGCGACGACGACATCGCCGCGCTGCAACTGCTGATGGCGCGGTCGCGGGTCACCACGATCCTCGGGCCGGGCGGCACCGGCAAGACCCGCATGGCTCACGAACTCGGCACCCGGGCGGCGGTGGACATGCCGGTGGCGCTGGTGGAGCTTGCGGGCGTGCGCAACGGCGAGGACGTGGTCGCGGCGATCAGCGCGACGCTCGGGATAGGCGAGGCGGAACTGTCGTCGGACGGGTTGCTGCGCACCAGGATCCGTGACATCCGGGAACGGCTTCGTGGTGCGCTGTCGGCGCGCCCGACACTGCTGATCCTCGACAACTGCGAGCATGTCATCGACGCCTGCGCCGACATCGTCGACGACCTGGTCGGGTCCGCCGACCGGCTGACCGTGCTCACCACCAGCCGCACACCGCTGATGATCGGCGCGGAGTCGGTGTATCCGCTGACCCCGCTGGCGGTCGACGAGGAGGGGTCACCGGCCACCGAGTTGTTCTGCGCCCGGTCTCGGGCGGTGCGCCCGGCCGTACACCTGGACCGCGCCGCCGTGGCCCGGCTGTGTCGCACGCTCGACGGGCTGCCGCTGGCGATCGAGCTGGCCGCGGCACGGGTGCGGACGATGACCGTCGAGGAGATCAACACCCGGCTGGTGGACCGTTTCGCGTTGTTGCGCAACGTCGATCGCGGTTCGCCGGAGCGGCATCGGACGCTGCACGCGGTCATCGACTGGAGCTGGGATCTGCTCGCGGACGACCAGCGCGCCGCACTGCGCCGGTTGTGCCGGTTTCCGGACGGCTTCACCCGGGACGCGGCCGCCGCGGTGGCCGGGTGGGGCGAGGTCGCCGACCCGGACCTGGCGCTGGAGGGTCTGGTCAACCAGTCGTTGCTCGCCGTGGAGGAGACGGCCGTCGGCCTGCGGTACCGCATGCTCGAGACCGTGCGCGAGTTCGGCGAGGAACAACTGGCCGCCGGCGGCGAGTCCGCGGAGGTGGACCGTCGGCAGCTGGACTGGGCGGTGTCCTTCGCGCGGAACCTGTTCGAGCTCGGCTGGAGCAGGGACCAGGTTCGGGTGGTCACGCTCATGGAAAGCGAGCACGAGGCACTGCTCACCGCGCTGCGCCGGGCGGTGGGTGCGGCGGACGGCGCCGCCGCGTTGACGCTGTTCGGGGTACTGGGGCTCTACTGGTCGACGCGCGGCGCCCACTCGGAGATCTTCACCTGGGCCGGCCGGGTGCTCGACCTGACCGGCGACCCGGCGGTCGAGAACGTCGCCCCCGATGTGCGGGCGATGGCGTACGCGCTGGCGGGCATACACCTCTGGGTGGGCCCGCGGCGGCACCGGCACCTGGGGACCGTGCGGATGCGGTTGCGGCGGTTGCTCGCCTCCGATGCGGGGAGCGGCCTGCGGCCGGTGGTGCGGTTGTTCGCCGACGCGATCATGCTGGATGCGTACGGTGCGGGACTGGGCCGGTTGCTGGCGCACGGAGTTCGATCGAAGGATATCGAAACACGCTGTGCTGCATATGTCCTGCGGGCGAATACGCACGAGAACGCCGGCAACCGGCGAGCCTCCTGGCGGGACGCCTCGACGGCGCTGGAACTTGCGCGCGTGAGTGGCAACCGCTGGGTCGAGGGCATGTCGGCGCAGCTGCTCGGGGGTCTGCACAGCCAGGCGGCGCGGTACGCCGAAGCGGTGGACTACTTCTACGATTCCGTCACGATCCTGCGGGAGTTGCACGCCTATGAGGAGAGCTCGCAGGTGCGGGCCTTCGTCGCCGCGGCGTTGGTCGGCGTCGGGCAGACCGAAACCGGACGGAGCGAGGCCGAGGCGGCCCTCGGGCACAGCGCGGTCGGCCCGGTCCCGGCGGCCGGTCCCGGTCGGGCCGACTACGAGCCCGCCGCCACCGCCGCGCTGGCCGAAGCCGATCTGGCCGAGGGTGAGACCGAGAGCGGGTTGGCCCTGTACCGGCGCGCGGTGGAGATGTCCCGGCCGGAGGACGGCGCGGATTTCGATCATCCGTACGCGGGACTGCTGACCTCCGCCGCCGTGTGCGCCTGCGTTCAGGCCGGCGAACTGGTCGAGGCGCGCCGGCTGTGCGATGCGATGCTCGAGGTGGCGATGCCACGGCTGGGCGCCACCCGGTCCCGGCGGTTCGTGGATCAGCCGGTCGCGGGCGCCATGGCCGTTGCGGTCTGTGCGATCGATCTGGCCGAGGGGCGGGCGGATCGGCAGGTGCTGCGACTGCTCGCGATCGCGGTTCGGGCGGGCGCCCGCCAGGACTATCCCGCGTTGCGACACGACCGACAGCTCGCCAGGGCCCGTGAGATCACCGGAGACGGACAGGTCGATGCCGCGCTGGAGTGGGCCGCGTCGCAACCGCGCCGCCAGGTGTCCTCCGACCTGGTGCAACTGCTGGTCGAGCGGTATGAGCGGAGCCCTGGGGCAGAGTGAATCGGGACACTTCGGAAAGATGACACTTCGGCGGGAACTTTTCGGACTCGCCGCGCATCACACTTGTGGGGAACCATGACCGTCGGGCTTTGAAAGGGAGGCTCAACCGGTGGACGACCACGACAGCGATGCCAGCCTGTGGGAGATGCTGCAGATCTCTCGGGAAGATGCGCTGCCTCCGCTAGATGACGATGTGTGGGAAGCGGTGCTCGGTGCTGCGCTCGACCCCGAGGCGCCCGAGGCCGACGACACCTTGGTGCCTCTGCACGACGACGAGCACGGCATCGTCGATCCGGGCTGGGGAGGCGACCACGACGCCGCTGCCGCGGGGGCGGACGACGCGCACCACGATCTCGGCGGGCTGCTGCACGATCCGGGAGCGGACCCTCACGATCTCGGGTCACTCGACCATCATCACCACGATCTCGTCGGCCACGACCCGGGACATCAGGATTTCGGCCACCCCGATCCGGGCGGGCACGACGGCGGCAGCGCCCATGACGGATTCGGTGGGGACGGGTTCGGTGGGGACCACCCCGACTTGGGCGGCTTCGACCACCTGGCTTGAGTGTGGCCGTGGCGCGGACGTCAGAGCAACTGCGATGGGGCGAGCAACTCGACGACCTTGTTGCGCGCCCGGTTGATCCTGCTGCGCACGGTCTGTACCGAGGTGCCCTGGGCCTCGGCGATCTCCGCATACGAGAGGTCGGCGTACTCACGCAGGACCAGCGCCTCGCGGAAGACATCGGACAACTGTCCCAACGCCCAGCGCACCGCGTCGGCATCGACGACACGATCCGCGGTCAGCGGGGCCTGGTCGATCAGGACGATCTCGTCGTCGGCCAGGTCGGTGTCCTGGAGGACGTCCTTGCGGCGTCGCACGATCTGCATCGCCGCGTTGCGGGTGATCGCATACATCCAGGTGCGGAAGCCTGATTCGCCTCGGAATCGGTGCAGGTTCTGCCACGCGGAGGTCAGCGCCTCCTGGATGGCATCCTGCGCGTCCTCGTGATTACCGGTGATCTGCAGGGCGACCGACCACATCACCTGCTTGCAGTGGCCGGAGAGTTCGGCGAACGCCCGATGATCGCCCTCGCGGCACAGCGCGAGCAACTCGGACTCATTCATCGGACCCCCTGTCAGCAACCGCTCAGGATAGTAGTCCGCGGACCGTGTCACAGGCGATATCGGGTGGGAGCAGACGCAAGGATTCGGGCGCAGTTTCGCCGGTCGTCATCGGGTTCCCGACGCTGTGCGTGGCAACTGCGGGGCGATCGAGGGTGTGTGTCGGTTCGTGCGGCGGTGCGTCCGCAGCCGGGGAACGACGAGTGTTCGCACACCCTGCGGTCAGGCGCATGCGTTGCAAGTGCGTGCTGATGGCCGCGGAGTGTGCGGATTCGCGCAAGCCGGCGCTGCTGGAATGGGGGAACGCGCAGCACCGGTCGCGGACGATGGGGCCCGGCGCAGTCGCACCCTGGATGATCACCGCGCAATCGAACGCACGTTTGAGAAATGCGCTTCCATCCGAGTGCTTCGAGGTCGGAACGATCAGCTCCACTAGTAATTGTCGAGGTGACAAAAACATGCTAGCGTTCAAATTGTCAGCAAGACAAAAGGAGGTGCGCCATGATCACGACCCACGCTCGGGTGCCCGAAGGCTGGGGCATCCGCGGCACCGACGAATTCGCCAGGTTTCCTGCGGGCGAGCGCCACGTGCGCGACCTCGCGCCCGAGACCGAGTCGCCCTGCTACGTCGTCGTGCGCGGCGCCGACGCCAACGACTACATCTCGGCGGCGATGTGGATCGACCTGCAGCACCGCAAGGGGCACAAGGTGACTGCGGTGGTTCCGTACCTGCCCGGCGCGCGCCAGGACCGCGGGCGACCCTTCGGCGCGGCGGTCTACGCCGGCCTGATCAACGCGATGAAGGCCGATCGGGTGGCCGCCTTCGACCCGCACTCCGCGGTGATGCCGCAGATGATCGACAACCTCGTCGTCGTCGACTCCACCCGGGCGGTCCGGCGCGCCGTCACCAACGGCGCGGGCGACACCACCTATACGGGGGTGATCAGCCCGGACGCCGGCGCGCTCGAGCGGGCCGGCAAGGTCGCCCAGGCGCTGCACGTGCCGCTGTACCGCGCGAGCAAGCGGCGCGACTTCGCGACCGGCGCGCTCTCCGGGTTCGACTGCGAGGCACTGCCGCCGGGAGGCCGCTACCTGGTCGTCGACGACATCTGTGACGGCGGCGGCACCTTCCTCGGACTGGCCGAGGCCACCGGACTGCCCGCGGCGCAACTGGGCCTGTGGGTGAGTCACGGGGTGTTCTCGGGGCGGGCCGACCGCCTCGGCCTGGCCTTCGGGGAGATCATCACCACCGACTCGCACCCCGGCCACTGCCGCGAGGACGTCGCCGCCCGCATCGTCCCTGTTCTCCCGCACATGATTTCGGAGATCCTGCAATGACCATGACCACCCTGCAAACCACCTCGCCGATCGCGCCGCTGCTGCTGACCGACGGCTACAAGCTCGACCACCGCCGTCAGTATCCGGCCGGCACGACCCGGGTCTACTCGAACTTCACCAACCGGGCCTCGCGCATCCCCGGTGTCGACCGTGTCGTGCACTTCGGGTTGCAGGCCTTCTGCCGGCGGGTGCTCGTCGAGGCGTTCGCCCGGTTCTTCGCCGCAGACGAGGATGTGGTCGCCGCCGAGTATCGGCGCGTCCTCGACGTGTACCTGGGCCCCAACGAGATCGGCACCGACCACATCCGCGCGCTGCACCGGCGGGGCTGTCTGCCGCTACGGATCTGCGCGGTCCCGGAGGGAACCCGCGTCCCGCTGCGTGTGCCCAGCTTCACGATCGAGAACACCGATCCCGAGTTCTCTTGGCTGGTCAACTATCTCGAGACGGCCATCTCGGCGGCGGTGTGGCACCCGTCGACGACCGCGACCATCGCCGATCGCTACCGCAGACTGCTCGACGCGCGCGCGGCGGCCACCGGAGGACCGGCCGCCGCGGTCGACTTCCAGGCCCACGACTTCTCGTTCCGCGGTCAGGCGAGCCTCGATGCGGCCGCGGCCTCGGGTGCGGCGCACCTGCTCTCGTTCCGTGGCAGCGACTCGCTCACCTCGCTCGACTGGATCGACCGGTACTACCCGGGAGACAACGGATTCGTGGCCGCGAGCGTGCCGGCGACCGAGCACTCGGTCATGTGTGCGGGCGGGCAGGAGGATGAGGCGCAGACCTACCGTCGGCTGCTCGAACTGTATCCGCGCGGCATCGTCTCGGTGGTCAGCGACACCTGGGACCTGTGGCGGGTGATCACCGAGATCTTGCCCGGGTTGCGCGAGCAGATCGTGGGCCGTGACGGCAAACTGGTGGTCCGTCCCGACTCGGGCGACCCCGCGGACATCCTCTGCGGCGACCGGACGGCGGAACCGGGGACCCCCGCGGCGAAGGGCGTCGTCCGGTTGCTGCACGAATTGTTCGGCGGCACGGTCAATCCCGCGGGCTTCGTCGAACTCGACCCGCACATCGGCGCGATCTACGGCGACTCGATCACGCTGGCCCGCGCCGAGGCCATCTGCGACCGACTGGCGGCCGCCGGCTACGCCTCGACGAACGTCGTGTTCGGCATCGGCTCGTTCACGTACCAGTACGTCACCCGCGACACGTTCTCGAGCGCGATCAAGGCGACCTGGGTCGAGGTCGGCGGGCAGGGCCGGAACCTGCGCAAGGACCCGGTGACGGACAACGGAACCAAGCGGTCGGCGACGGGTCGGCTCGCCGTCGCGTCGGGTCCGGACGGGGAGCTGACCCTGATCGAGCAGGCGAGTGCTGAGCAGGAGCGTGCATCGCTGCTGCGGCCGGTCTGGGAGGATGGCAAACCGGTCCGCACCCAGTCGTTCGCCGATGTGCGACGGGTGCTCGCAGAGGGAGCGGCCGATGCCTGAGTTCGACCAGCCGCTGGTGTCCGTGGACGTGGTCCCGGTGCGGTACGACCACGCCGGCGCGACCGTCGAGGTGCTGCTCGGCCGGCGGATCTACGAGCCGCACCTCGGCGAGTTCGCGCTGCCCGGTGTGCTGCTCGGTCACGAACGCATCGACGAGGCCGCGGTGCGCGCGTTGCGCACCAAGCTGGGCGTCGAAAACGGCGAGGTGCGGTTGCTCGGCGGGGTCGAGGTGTTCGACAACCCCGACCGCGACCCGCGCGGGCCCACCCTCTCGATCGCGCGCTATGCCGTCGTCGCCGACGACTACCGACCGCAGCCGGAACTGCATGCGGCGGTGGCGTTGCCGGCCGTCGACGCGCTGCCGTTCGACCACGGCCGCATCGTCACCCGCGCGGCCGAGGTGCTGGCCAAGGACCTGTGGGCCGATCGAGCAGTCGCCGCCGCGCTGCTCGGGACCCGGTTCGCGACCAGCGATCTGCGGGAGGTCTACACCCAGTTGCTCACCCGCGCCCACGGCGACCACGCCCCGCGCGTCGATCCCGCGAACCTGCTGCGGCGGTTGCGCGGCACCGGCTGGGTGCATCAGGTGGCGACCGCAGAGACCGGTCGCGGCGGTCGCCCGCCGACCGTGTGGGAGTGGAACGACTGAGCTACCCGCCGAGCCGGAGGCGTTGCAGGTTGTAGGCGACGGTCAGGGCCGTGAGCGCGGCGTCCTCGGCGGCGCTGCGGGTCGTGATGGCCTGGCGCTGCACCCAGGCGATGCGGTCGGCGGTGGCGCCGCGCACCTGATCCCAGCCTGCGCCGGGCGGCAGGCCGACGCGCTCGGCGTCGGTGCGGGCCTGCAGCGTGCGCGTCAGTTCGGCGGTGACGGGGGAATGGGGATCGGTGGCGAGCATCGAGCGCAGCGCTTGCAACAGCAGCACGGGGTTCATCGCGGGATCGGTGCGAGCCTGCTGGGTCACGGCGCGGATGTGGTCACGGTCAGGGTGAGATGACGCCAGCGTGTCCAGTTCGGCGAGGATCCGCCGGGCCCGGTGTACGGCGGCGAAGGCACCGATGTTGTTGTGCAACACCGACTGCAGGACCGGCAGCCCGGATACGTGGTCGAGCCATCCGGCCAGTGCGTGCGCTCCTTGCGCGGCGGCGGCCCGGCCGTTGACGGCGCCGTACTCGCCGAGCAGATCGAGGATGCGGTCGCGCTGCGGCGCGGTCATCGGCGCCGGGTCGTCGGCGCTGAGCACCCGGTACAGGTCCCACCCCTCGATCCCCGACAGTGCTGCGAGTGCTCGCGCGTCGGCTTCGGTGACGCGGCCGGTGCGGGCCGATTCGGAGAGCAACCCGGCCACCGGCAACACGGTCAATACCTGCCCGGCGAGCTGGTCGGCCAGGCGGCGGGCGTGTTCGTGGGCGTGCTCGATGGGGTCGCGGGTACCGAATGCGCCCTCGCCGAATCCGTCTGCGCGGGAAAGCACCCCGAGGGTGTTCAGGGGAGTGAACCCGAGTTCGCGCAGGAAGGCGACCTCGTCGGCGCGGGGCGTGGAGTCGAACAGGAACACCGCGGCGTCGGCGTCGACGGAGGCGTCCTTGGTCTGCGCGAACCCGTCGATCAGTGCGCGACGGGTGGTGTCGGCGTTGGCGACGGTCAGGGTGGCCAGTCCGGGGGTGTCGATGAGGGTGAGGTCGCGGATCGCCGCCGATGGCAGGTAGCGGTCGACGTAGGCGGTGTCGACAGGGGAGATCTCCACGGGGGCACCGAATCTCAGGTCGATCGGCACCGCGCGGCGGGTGCCGTCGTGGCCGACGACCTCGGCGCGCGAGGGTGCGCCGTCGTGGTAGACGGTCACCACGTTGGTGGCCTCGAGGGCGGCGGTTTCGGCGACCGGGGCGCCGATCAGCGCGTTGACGAGCGTGGACTTGCCGGCCTTGAGCCGGCCCACCACCACGATCCGCGGCGGCGACCACAGCATCGCCCCGATCCGGTTCGCGTGGCCGACAAGGTCCCCGCCGGGCGCGGCCAGCGAGCGCAGCGCCCGGTCCAGGACGGCGACCACCGGATCCATCGGCGGCGTACCCGGTTGCGCGGCCGGTGGCGGGAGCGGCTGCATCAGGAAGCCTCCCCGGCGACGCGGTCGGGCACGGTGGTCAGGGTCGCTATCTGATTCTCCAGCGCGGCGAGCTTCGCGGTGACGACGCGCTGGTTGGTGCTCAGCCGCTTGAGGTTTCGGTCCTTGGTGGCCTCGTCCTGCTGGGCGGCCTCGCGCGCCTCGACGAGTTGGCGCTGGATCTCTTCCATCTGGGTGCGCAGGTGCTCGCGGTAGCGGATGACGATCTCCGGTCGGGCGATGGAGATCGACGCCTCGAGCATCCGCACGACCTGGGTCTTGACGGTGCCCATGGTTTCGCGCATCCAGTTGAGCAGGTTCTGCTTGCCGTTGCGCATGGCCCGGTAGCCCATGTTCACCGCGATCCACACGGGTGCGCCCCACAGGCCGATGCCCAGGACCATGCCGAGCGCGCTGGTGCCGATCGACCCCATCGACAGCATCGTCGGGTCGATCAGTCCCTTGGTCTTCTTGGCGACCTCGCCGGTCTTGAGCTCGCCGAACGCCATGGCGCCGAGCATCAACTGGTAGATCTCCTGCCAGTTGTCGCTGGTGGGGAACAGCGGTTCGACCATGGCGTAGAGCCGGTCGAGGAACAGCTGGCAGGTGGAGGTCATCGCGGCGAGCAGTTCGGCCTCGATCTGGGCGGTGAAGATCTGCGGGTTGCTGCGCAGCACCTTGACGCCGTGTTTGGAGATCTGTTCGGACCACCGGGTGCGGATGTGTTCGAGCTGCTCGTCCAGATGGGTCATCGCCGCCTGCCGGGCCAGTGTCAGGTCGCGGCTCAGATAGTGTTCCCACTGTCCGGCTTGGTCTTTGAGCTCGGCGAGCCGATCACGTTCGGCCGTCAGGTCCGGCAGCGCGGTCGCGGTGTCCTGCATGATCTTGATGTCCTGGGTGATGGTCGCGTGGACCGCGCGCAGGCCCTCCGCCGCGGTGCGCAACGCATCCGCGACCGGCAGCTGTTCGCCCAGTGCGAGGCGGGCGGCGATCGCCCGGCGCAGATCGTTGAGCCCGGAAGCTTCCAGCGCGGCCTGACGCTGCGCGCCGTCCATCGTGGCCGCGGCCGCGGCGAGGGTGGAGGAGACACCGATGACGGGGATGTCGCGGCGCAGGTGTTCGCGCAGCAGTCGCCGGTTCTCGTCGACGATCGGCCGCCATCGGCGAATGTTCTTGTCGGTCTTGGTGACCGCGACGATCACCGATTCGACGGTGGCCGCGGCCTCGCCGATGAACGCCATCTCGGGCGCACTGATCGGCGAGGTGGCATCGCACACGACGACGATCACACAGGCCCGTTCGGTGGACTGCAGGGCCAGTTGGGCGTGCATCGGCTCGAGGCCGCCGGCGCCGGGGGTGTCGATGATGATCGGGTCGCCGGGAACGAGTCCGGCGACGGGGACGACCGCGCGCGTCGGCAATGCGTCGATCTGCGCGTCGGTGACGCGCCGGCCGGTCACGGTCACCCAGTCGGCCAGCTCGGCCCGCGGGATCTGCCGCGCGGTACCGGGAAAGACGAGTTCGGCGGTGCCCGCCGGGCGCGACTCGGTGGCCGGGACGAACTGCACCGCCGCCGAGGTCGCCACGTCCACGTCGACCGGGGAGGCGTCCGGCTCGCCGATCAACGCGTTGACCAACGCGCTCTTGCCACGCTTGACCTCGCCGACCACCACGATCGACCGTGCCGGCGGTCCGGCGGCCAGCTTGGACTCGGCCAGGTCCGCGGCCTGGGTGCGGCCGTAGGTGCGCAGGATCTTCGTCGCCTCGGCCAGCGCCGACCGCGGCGTCGACTCACCCTGCCCGGGCTGCACCATCGAAAGTCCCCTCACGAGCCGGCCGCGGCAGCCGGAATCCGTGACACAGGCTAACGTGCGGCGGCCGCCGGTCTGCACCCGATCGAGCGCACCGACCCGTCCAAGTGTGACGTGCATCACTTTCCGAATGAGGGTGGGAACCTTCGTCGTGGTCCCCGCATCCCATGTACGACAGACCCGAGCTGCCGACCTTGCCGGCCGCGTCGGGGACCGAGAAAGGGAGTACGTGATGAAGCGCGGACACACCATGGTGTCGATCGCCGCCGTCGCCGCTGCGTCGGCGCTGACACTGACCGCCTGTGGCGGCAACACCGACGCCGGCACGGCCAAGGCCGCCTCCACGAATGCGGCGGCCGCGGACTCGAATGCGGCGGCCGGCGCCAAGCTCGACACCGGCACCTACCCGACCACCCCGCAGCCGGCCTTCGGCAAGGCCGGTACGGCGCAGAAGGGCGCGATCGTGGAGGGCCAGCGGCTGGCCGAGTACGTCGTCCACCCCTGGGACATCGACATCAACCTGACGAAGAACTCGCCGGGTGGCAGCTACGTCATCAAGAACGCGGCCGCCGCGGCGAAGTTCCTGACCAAGCCGGTCGCCGATTCCATCGCGAACGACCAGTTCGTCACCGGTTTCGCCACCGCGGCGGGTGACGGCGACACGGTCGGTCACGAGAACGTGCACGCGGTGCTGCGGTTCGCGGATCCGGCCAGCGCGCAGAAGGCAGCCAACGATCTGCACCAGGCCTCGATCACGACCGACCTCAACACCGCGTTCGGTGGCACCGCCGACCCGAACACCCCGCCGAACACCGGCACCGCGGACAGCATCTCGGCGCTGCCGAACACGCTCGTCGTCACCCACGACAGCCTCGGCAGCTACACCGTCGAAGCCGCCACCCCGCACGGCGCCTACGTGATCTACGACTGGTTCAAGGGCAAGGACGGCAGCTCGACCGCGAACACCAAGGCGTGGGCTGCCAAGTCCGCGGCCACCGCGGTGCAGTTGCAGGGACCGCTGATCGACAAGTTCCCGGCCACCCCCGTCGACCAGCTGCCGAACCTGCCCATCGACCAGGACGGCGTGCTCCGACTGACCATCCCGCCGGCCAGCGGCAAGGTCAGCGTCAACCAGAACGCCGTGTACGGACCGAACGGCTTCCTGAACTTCTCGGATTCTCCGCTGCAGGACAAGGTGCTGCTGCAGTCGTCCGGCACCGACCGGGTGGCCTTCGGTGACTCGTCCGTGTACCGCACCCGCGACGCCCAGGGCGCCAAGGTTCTGCTCGACGGGATCGCCAAGCAGTTCAACCAGAGCCTGCACCCCGCGCCCGCGGCGCCCGGCGTGCCCGGATCGCAGTGCTGGGTGACCTCGAGCCGCTACCAGTCGCAGACTCTCTGCCTGGTCGCGCGCGGCCGGTATGTCGCGCAGGTGCAGGGCAGCGCGGACGTTCCGCTCGACGCCGGCGCGACCGCGCCGACCACCGCGCCCGCCCAGGCGGCCGGATCCGACATCACCATGGCGCACCAGAAGTCGGCCGCCCAGTTCGAGATCCTCGCCGGCCAGAAGTAGCCCCACCTCCGCACACGCGGGGTGTCTGTTCGGCCGAACCGGTCGGGCAGACACCCCTTGTGCGCGTCCTCTCGTCCGAGGCGACAGGGCGGACAACGATGAACGGGCGGGCCGGCACGGCATCGGCCCAGGTCAGGGCGACACCCCACGTTGTGGGATACTTCCCGGCGACATTCAGGAAGCTGACAAGAACTCACTTTCAGGGGGACGCTCCGTGGCTTCGGGCTGGGCTTTGGCGATCGACTTCGGCACCTCGAACACGGCGGCCGCGCAGATCGCCGCGAACTCGGGTGCGGTCACCGCGGTGGCGCTCTCGCACACCAGCAACCTGATGTCGTCGTCGGTGTTCGTCGAGTCGCCGGATTCGATCGTGGTCGGTGATGTCGCGTTGAACCGGGCCGAGACGAACCCGGCCGCCTATCTTGCCGCGCCGAAGCGCACGATCAGCCACGGTATGACCTATGTGGCCGGCTACGACATCCCCTCGTCGATGCCGGTCGCGGCGGTGCTGCAGTCCGTGATCTCGCGGGCGGTGGCCCAGCACGACGGGCAGATGCCGGACTGGGTGGTGCTCACCCACCCGGAGGCGTGGTCGTCGCGCGAGATCCAGGTGCTGATCGACGGGGCGCACCGGGCGGGGGTCAGCCCGGGCCGGATCATGACGGTCTCCGAGCCGCGTGCGGCGGCGGCCTGGTACGCGCGGTCGGCGTCGATCCCGACCGGTGCCCGGATCGCGGTGTTCGACTTCGGCGGCGGCACTCTCGATGTCGCGGTGCTGACCGCCTCGGCCGACGGCACCTTCTCGGTGCTCGCGGCGCGCGGCGACAACGGTCTGGGTGGCAAGAACCTCGACGCGTTCATCCGCCGCTGGATCGACGAGCAACTCGAGGACCGCAACCCCGACATGCTCGCGGCATTGCGAACTTCCGCCACGCCGGAATCGATTCGCGCGCTGGACGAGTCGATCCGCCGGGCCAAGGAGCTGCTCTCGGAGGCGCCGTCGGCGAGCATCACGGTGACCGCGCCGGGCGGTCTGCGTGAGGTCTTCCAGCTCACCCGCGACGAGCTCGACGACATCATCGGCCCGGAGATCGACAAGGGTGTCGCGCTCACTCTCGAGGCGCTGCAGCAGGCAGGGGTGCCCGCGGGCGGTCTGCAGGCGCTGTATCTGACGGGTGGTTCGTCGCGGATCCCGTTGGTGCACCAGCGTCTTGCCGCGCTCGGCAAGATCGCCACCCTCGACGACCCGAAGACCGTGGTCGCGCGGGGCGCGCTGGTCGCGTTGCAGGCCGGCGCCTGCACCCCCGCGGCGGTCCCCGGAACACCGGCGGCACAGCCGCAGTCGCAGGTCCAAGCCCAGGCCCAGGTTCAGGCCCAGACCCAGACCCAGACCCAGACCCAGACCCAGACCCAGACCCAACCGCAGGCTCAGTCACAGCCGACCCGGCATCAACAACAGCCGATCCCGCAGTCCGCGCCCCAGCAGATTGCGCCGCAACCGGTTGCCCGCCACCAGGTCACGCCCCAGCCGACCACTGCCGGACCGTCCTGGCAGCCCTCGGAACCGGCCGCGTCGACCGCCACCGCCACCGCCACCGCCGCGACGAAGGCGGCCGGCGGCGGACGGAAGCGGCTGATGATCGGCGGCGGCGGCGTCGTCCTCGCGCTGGTGGTGGCACTGGTGGTCGTGCTGGTCGCCACCAACTCCGGTGGCTCGGACTCGGCCGCGCCCGGCACCGCCGCGACCAGCACTCAGCAGTCCGCCGCGAGTGAGGAACAGGCGGTGCGGGACCTGGCGAGTGCCTACATCGATGCGGTCAGCGCGGGCGACAAGGCGACGCTGACCTCGCTGCGGTGCTCGAGTTTCGTCACCGCTGCGCCGACCACGACGAGCATGTACGCCACCGGTCAGCCCGAGGCCAAGCAGACGTATGCGCTCAAATCGCTTGACTCGCTGACCATCCTCGGCGACTCGGGCAGTGCGCGGGCGACCGTGGCCGTGACCGGTTCGGACGGCAGCGCGCCGACCACGGCGAGCATCCTGTTCACCTTCGGCAAGGAGAACGGCCAGTGGAAGGTGTGCGAGTCCTCCGTGCAGTGATCGGCACCGTGCAGTGATCGGCACCGTGCGTCGACCGGCCGAGGAAATCCCGTCGTGAAATTCTTCGTCGCCGCGGGAACTTTCGGGGATCGGTCCGCATCTCACTTGTGACTGCCGGGAGAGAGCCTCCTCGGCCGGACCAAGGAGACACCATGACCAGCCCGACCGCCCCCTCCCAGCCGACCGCCCCTGCCCAGCAAGCCGCCCAGGATCCCGCCGCCTCGCCCAGCCCCGCCGACACCGGCGTGCCTGCAGGCTCCAACCCCGACGTGGTGGGCGATCCGAGCCAGGCACACCTGACCGGGACCTCGGCCCCGGGCGGGTTCTTCGCGGACGTGCACACCACCACGACCGAGTCCCACTACCAGGTGACCGGTTCGGACCCGCTCGCCTCGGCCGCCGCGCCCGAGACCGCCCCGTCGGCCGATGCCGCTGCTCCTGCCGACGCTTCGGCCCCGGTCGACGCCACCCCCGCCGGGACCGTCACGGCTCCCGCCGACACCGCCACGGCTCCTGCCGACACCGCCACGGCTCCCGCCGACACCGCCACGGCTCCTGCCGAAGCGACCGTCGGTGCGGACAACGCGGGTGAGGCGAACGGCGGGTTCTTCGCGGACGTGCACACCACCACGACGACGACCGACTCGCACTACGCGGCAAACGGTTCCGCGCCGCTGACCGCCGATCCCGCTGCGTCCTCCGACCCGGCCGCAGCCACGCCTGCCGACGGCGCCACCCCCGATGCGCCGGCACAGGACGCCCAGGCCTCGGATGCGCAGGGCGGGCACCAGATCGGCATGGACACCAACGGCGACGGACAGGTCGACACCATGCTGATCGACCTCAACGGCGACGGGCTCGCGGACGAGATCCTGTCGGACACCAACGGCGACGGGCACTTCGACACGATGGTCTCGTCGAGCGGGCAGGACGGGCACTACGACACCCTCGAGCAGGACCTCGACCACGACGGAAGCCCGGACGTCAAGCGCGTCGACACCGACCACGACGACAAGTTCGACGCCGCCTACTTCTCCCACGACGCGGCCAACCCGAACTACGACGAGCTCGACATCGACAGCGACCACGACGGCGTCATCGACACCGTGTTGCTGGACACGAACGGGGACGGCAACTTCGACCACGGCGGCGTCGACACCGACGGCGACGGCATCGCCGACCGCACCTTCACCCCGGACGAGTCCGGCCACTGGGGCGGCGGGGACGACACCACCGGCGACGACCACCACGGCCTGGCGTAGTCCCCCCGAACGACAGACGAGGACACCCACATGGACTTCGGGACCGGGCACGACGAGCTCACCGACACCCATCACGACGGCGACCAACTCCACGCCGGTGAGGACGCCGGCGTGATGGGGCACATGGGCGAGGCGCTCGACGCGGTCGACGGTGGGCTGGGCCCGGCGATCTTCGACGACCTGATCCACGGGTTCGAGAACCTGCTCGACGGCCGGGATGACACGGCCGATCCCGTTGGTGTCGATCCCGTCGGTACCGGCCACTCCGGTCCCGACCACGCCGGGCTGCAATCGGATCCGCAGCACCAGCCGGTTCCCGTGCACGAGCCGGCGGCGAGCCTCGACCCGATGGATCCGCAGGCGTGGACGAACCTCGGCGACCACTTCGCCGTTCCCGGCAGCGACCATCTCCCCGACCTGGGTCCCGATGGCGGACACACTACCGACAGTGGGGTGGACGGCAATCCGCACGCGTGGACGAACGACTGGTTCTTCCAGGAGACCGACGGCTACTGCGGACCGAGTTCGATCGCGCAGGTCGTCTCGGAGTACACCGGGCTGGACGTGCACGATCCGCAGCAGCTGGTGGACCGGGCGGTCGAATTGGGGCTGTTCGACCCGAACCATCCCGAGAACGGGATGAGTTGGCAGGACATGCAGACGCTGATGCAGGACCAGGGTGTGCCGTGCCACCTGCAGTCCAGTTCGATGGCCGACCTCGAGGCCAAGCTCGACGACGGCTACGGGGTGATCGCGATGGTCCACGCCGGCGACATCTGGGGCGAGGAACACGACTCCGGGCACGGATCCGATCACGCACTGGTCGTCGCCGGCATCGACCACGACCGCGGGGTGGTGATCCTCTCGGATCCGGGCTCCCCCAACGGAAACCAGGAGGAGGTGCCGATCGACCGGTTCGAGCAGGCATGGTCTGCCTCCGGCGACCAGATGCTCGTCGCGGACAGCCCCGACGCCGACCTCGCCTCGGCCCCCGAAGCGACTCCGCCCGGAGTTCCGTCTTCGGCGGCGCTCGAGTCCACGCCGTGGGCGATCGCGAACGTCACCGGCGCACCCTGACCTGCGCCGTCGTGACCGTTCGGCGAACTCACAGCTCGATTTCACCGGACGGACCCCCGATGTTCAGGGCGACGACGTGAGGGAACGCGTTGCCGTTGACATTGTCGCGGTGCGCTGTCTCCACCACCGGCGAGTGTCCGGTGTCGAACAGGGGATGTCATGTCGCGCAGTCAGATCGCCTGCAGGGCCGCGGTGGGTGCCGCGGTCCTGCTGGCGGGCACCGCATTCACCGGTAGCGTCGCCGCCGCAGCGCCGCCGCCGGCGCCGGGTCACTCGAAGCACGTGCTGCTGATCTCGGTCGACGGCCTGCACCAGAGCGACCTGACGAAGTACGTTTCCCGGCATCCGGGCTCCGCGCTGGCACGGCTGGTCGCCCGCGGCGTCGACTTCACCCGGGCGCAGACCCCGGTGCCGTCGGACTCCTTCCCCGGCACCGTCGCCCAGCTCACCGGAGGCAACCCGAAGACCACCGGCATCTACTACGACGACGCCTACAACCGGGCGCTGCTGCCGGCGGGAACCACCTCGTGCGCCCACGCCGAGCCGGGCGCCGAGGTCGATCTGACCGAGGACATGGACAAGAACTCGAAGGAGATCGATGCGGGACAGGGCCTTTCGGGACTGCCCGGATCGGTCCTGTCGATGACAGGCAACCCGTCCACCGTCATCGACCCCGCCAAGCTCCCGGTCGACCCGACGACCTGCACACCGGTCAGCCCGGGCGACTACCTCCAGGTCAACACGGTCTTCCAGGTCGCCAAGCAGGCGGGCCTGCACACCGCGTGGTCCGACAAGCACCCGGTATACGAGATCCTCAACGGCCCGGGCGGGGCCACCCCGAGCATCGACGACCTGTTCACCCCGGAGATCAACAGTCAGGCGGCCGGCGCGGCACCCGGTACCGACTGGACCAAGGACAACGCGAAGACCCAGCAGTACGACGGGTACAAGGTCCGGGCGGTGCTCAACGAGATCGACGGGTACGGCCACGCGCGCACCCGGCAGACCGGCGAGCCGGCGATCTTCGGCATGAACTTCCAATCGGTCTCGACCGCCCAGAAGCTGCCCACCTCGGACGGCAAGGCCGGTGGCTACCTGCCGGGCGGCGACCCGGGTCCGCTGCTGGCCTCGGCGCTCGACTTCGTCGATTCGCAGATCGGCCGCATCGTGTCCGAACTCGACCGGCAGCACCACGCCGACGACACCACCGTGATCCTGTCGGCGAAGCACGGTCAGTCGCCGATCGATCCGAGCACGCTCGAGCGGATCGACGACAAGCCCATCATCGACGGACTCGACGTGGCCTGGGCCGCAGTCCATCGGGGTGCCGCGCCACTGGTGGCACACTCCGTCGACGACGACGCGATGATCCTGTGGCTCTCCGACCACTCGCAGTCCGCCGCGGACTTCGCCGCGAAGTACCTGAGGGATCACAGCGGTAGCGGCACCGACATCAACGGGCGACCGGTGCGGGCGGCCGCATCGGGGACCTCGAGCATTCACGCGGGAGCGGACGCGGCGGCCTTCTTCGGCACCTCCGTGTCGGACCCGCGGGTACCCGACGTGTTCGCGGTTGCCCGACCCGGCGTGGTCTACACCGGAGGGAAGAGCAAGATCGCCGAGCACGGCGGTGCGAGCGCGGACGACCGCAACGTGCCGATCGTCGTCGTGGGCGCGGGGGTGAGCCGCCACGGCACCGGTGCCGAGCCGGTCGAGACCACCTCCATCGCGCCGACGATCCTGTCACTGCTGGGGCTGAACCCGACGTCCCTGCAGGCGGTCCGGGCCGAGCGCACGCCGGTCCTGCCGGTGTCGGGCGGCGGCGCGACGACGGGGTTCCTCACCGGTCTTCGGTTCCTGACCGACGCTGTGGCGCTCAACGGGAGTCGATGAGCGCCACAGCAATCCGGTCGGGTCCGATGAAACCCGCTCAGGAACCGAACGGGCTCAGCGACCCCGATGAGGATCCTGCCGAACCCGTCGGCCCGGACGAGGGTCCCCTTGATCCAGTGCCCGTCGACCCTGTGCCCGCAGGTCCCGTCGGCAGCGTGGCGCCCGGGGAGCCGGGCCGGTTGATGTGGACGGTGACCGGACCGGCGCCGTCGGCCCGGACCGTCACCACCCGTGCGCCCGGTGTCGAGGTGACCGTGCCGCCGTCGGCGTGAACGACATAGCCGTCCGGGTAGTGGCGATCCGAGACGTAGATGTCGGTGGGCATGGGGGAGGGATGCGGGGTGTAGCGGTAGACGAAATCGCCGTTGTCGGAGTCGAACACCATCGCACCCGGGGTGCCGGCGGTCGCCTGCGGATAGGTGCGCACCAGTTCGTTGCCGATGTCGCCGAGGAAGGGATCGGGCTTGGCGGTGCCGGCCCCGACGGTCGAGGTGTACTGCCAGTACTGCCAGCCGATGAAACGTTGGTCGGCCTGGGTCATGGTGTTGTGCAGCACGGTCGCGTCGCCGTCGCCGAATTCGGTGACCAGCGTCGGGATGTGCGTGCGCCGGGTCAGCGAGTCGATGTTGCCCCACGTCTTGGCCTGCTGCAGCGAGCAGGCGGCCCGCAGTTGCGGCGGCAGGTTCAGATAGATCGCGAGCTGGCTGGGGATGCAGTAGTCGTGCGGGGCGAACACCACCCCGGGGGTGGTGATCGGCGGGTGCTCGCCCAGGTTCGAGGGCATCGTCTCGTTCCAGGTGACGTTCGGCTCCCAGAACACCGGGAGGGTGGCGTTCTTCGCGCGCACCGCATCGGTCAGTTTCTGCATGGCCGCTTGGTATTTCACGTCGAATCCGGGGCAGCCGTTCGGGAAGCAGGTCGGGAACGCGGTGCCGGGCCACGGCTCGTTGAGCAACTCGATGCCGAGCGCTCCGGGATGGCCCTGCATCTTCGCGGCGAGCGCGCCGAGCGCGTCGCCGAGGTGGTCGAGCACCCCGTAGGTGTTGTCCCACACTTCGTCCCAACCGGCGTTCATACTCGGCATCACGTAGTACAGCGGGAATCCCGGGTTCGGTTCGCCCGCGGCGGGGCGGGCATGGATGGACCACGCGGGGAACCCGTTGCCGCCCCAGATCGACGAGAGCCCGTCCTGATGGTCGTCGAGCAGCGTGTAGATGCCGTGTGCCGCAAGGGTGTCCACGACCGTTGCGACCCGGTCGAGGAAGCCGGTGTCGACGACGCCCGCGGTCGGCATGAGCGCGTCGAAGGGTGTACCGAGCCGGACGGTGTTGAAGCCGTGCTGCGCCAGCAGCGCCGCGTCCGCGTCGGAGACGGTGAATCCGTCGCCGAGTTGCACGTAGGGCGCTTCCTTGTCGACGTTGTTGACCCCGTGCAGCAGCACGGTGCGGCCGTATCGGTCGACGAACGAGGTTCCCTCTACGTGGAGCGGGCCGATCCCGGCGCTCGGCGGGGCGGCGTGACCCACGGCGGGCAGCGCCAGCGCGCAGCCGAGCACGACGGCGGCGACCGCCGCCAGTCGCCGGCGCAGCCGGGTGGGTGGTCTGGTCCGGGTCGGGTGGGTGCGCATCGATCCCCTCTTCGCTCGCTCATGTGGACGCTTGTTCAGATTCGAGAGGCTAGCCGGGGAAGTCGATCCGGTGTTGATCTAGGTCCGTTCGTTGCACACCTGCGACCTTGTCGGCGGTGCATCGTCAACCAATGGTTGACGTCAACCTCGGGTTGACTTATCTTCGGGGCATGGACACACCAGCACAGATGAACGTCAGGCTCGACGACCTGATCGACGCGATCAAGTCCGTCCACGCAGACCCGCTCGAGCAGTTGTCCGACGCGGTGCTCGCCGCCGGGCACCTCGGCGACGTCGCCGACCATCTGATCGGCCACTTCGTCGACCAGGCCCGTCGGTCCGGTGCCTCCTGGACCGACATCGGCACCAGCATGGGCGTCACCAAGCAGGCGGCGCAGAAACGATTCGTCGCAGGAGCAGGTATGGACCCGAACGAGGGCTTCAGTCGCTTCACCCCGCGGGCGAAGAACGTGGTGGTTGTCGCGCAGGAACAGGCTCGCACGGCCGGCAACGACCTGATCACGCCGGCGCACCTGGTGCTCGGACTGCTCGGCGACCCCGACTCGCTCGCGCTGCGGGTCATCGCCGCGCAGGCGATCGAGTCGGACGAGATCCGGCAGGCCGCGGTCGCGGCGCTGCCCCCGGCCGCCGGCTCGATACCCGCCCTGATCCCGTTCGACCCCGGTTCCAAGAAGGCGCTCGAGCTCACCTTCCGGGAGGCACTGCGGCTGGGCCACAACTACGTCGGCACCGAGCACGTCCTGCTCGCGCTGCTCGAGCACGAGAACGGCGACGGGCCCCTGTCCGAGGCGGGCCTGGACAAGGACTCCGTCGAGCACGCCGTCACCGAGATCCTGAAGTCGGTCAAGCCGCAGGAGTGACGGTCACGCCTTGCGCATGTACGTCCGCACCGTCAGCGGTGCCATCACCGCCACGACGACGGCCGCGCCGACCAGCGACCAGACCAGGTCCATGCCGACGTGGCCGTTGTTGGCGAGTTCGCGCACCGCGCTGACCAGATGTGAGACCGGGTTGACCTTGACGAACGCCTGCAGCCAGCCCGGCATGGTGTCGACCGGGACGAACGCGTTCGACATGAACGTCAACGGGAACAGCACCAGCATCGAGATGCCCTGCACCGACGAGGCCTTGCTCATCACCACGCCCATGAAGGCGAAGATCCAGCTGATTGCCCAGGCGCACGCGATCACCAGCACGCCTGCGGCGATCACGCCGAGGAGGCCGCCACCGGGGCGGTAGCCCATGATGTACCCCATCGTGAACGTGATGACGGTGGCGATGGCGTACCGCACGACGTCGGCGAGCAGCGCGCCGGACAGCGGCGATATCCGGGCGATCGGCAGCGCCCGGAACCGGTCGAACACTCCCTTGTCCATGTCCTCGCGCAGCTGGGTGCCGGTGACGATCGAGGTGGTGATCACGGTCTGGGCGAGGATGCCCGGGATGATCACCGGCAGATAGCTCGCGACGTCGCCGGAGATGGCGCCGCCGAAGATGTAGGTGAACATCAGCGTGAAGATGACCGGCTGGATCACCACGTCGAACAGCTGCTCGGGATTGTGCTTGACCTTCAGCAGTCCGCGGTAGGCCATCGTGAAGGTCTGGGTGACCGCCTGGGCGAGGCTGATGGTGCGGGCGGTGGGGGTGGTGCTCGGGGCGGCGTAGCTGCCGCGCTGAGGGGATTCGACGATGGTGGTCATGCGACGCTCCGGTTCTCGTCATCGGCGCCGTGACCGGTCAGGGTGAAGAACACCTCGTCCAGGCTGGGCTTCTGCACGTTCAGTTCGGTGATGCTGATCCCGTTGTCGCGCAGGCGGATCAGCACCTCGGGGGTGAGCGAGGGGTCGGCCATGGGGGCGGTGAGGCGGCCGGCCTCGGGGGACACGGCGACCTCGACGCCGAGGAATGCCGAGGTCAGCGCGCGGGCCCGGTCCAGTTCGCCGGCGGCGACCGTCAGTTGCAGGCTCGAGAGCCCGACCTCGGCCTTGAGGTCGTCGGAGGTGCCGTCGGCGACCACGCGGCCCCGGTCGATGACCGCGATCCGGTCGGCCAGCTGGTCGGCCTCCTCGAGGTACTGCGTGGTCAGCAACACCGTCGAGCCCTGCGCGACCAGTCGGCGGATGGTGTCCCACATCTGCGCGCGGGTGCGCGGGTCGAGCCCGGTGGTGGGCTCGTCGAGGTACAGCAGCGGCGGGGTCGCGATCAGGCTGGCCGCCAGGTCGAGCCGGCGCCGCATGCCGCCGGAGAACTCCTTGAGCGGCTTGCTCGCAGCCTCGGTCAGCGCGAACTCCTCGAGCAGGTCGGCGGTGCGCTTCTTCGCCGCCGACCGGGACAACCCGAGTAGGCGCGAGAAGACGATCAGGTTCTCGGTGCCGGTCAGGTCCTCGTCGACCGACGCGTACTGCCCGGTGACGCCGACCAGTGAGCGCACTGCGGTCGGCTCGCGGACCACGTCATGGCCGAAGATGCGGGCGCTGCCGCCGTCCGGGCGCAGCAGGGTGGCGAGCATGCGGATGGTGGTGGTCTTGCCGGCGCCGTTGGGGCCGAGTACCCCGTAGACGGAGCCGGCCGGGACGGTCAGGCTCACGCCGTCGACGGCGCGGTGGCTGCCGAAGACCTTGACCAGATCTTCCGCCTCGATGGCGGGAACGGTTGAGTGGGTCATGCCGGCAAGCCTGACCGACCCCGATTGCACGGCGCTTGCACCGCGCTTGCATGCCCTGTGGGTGAGTTGCGGAGCCGAGGCCCCGCAACTCACGCACGGGTGAGACGGTCCGCCAGGGTGCGTCGGTCGACCTTGCCCGGCCCGCGCAGCGGCAGCGCGTCGACCAGGTGCAGCTCACGAGGCGCGGCGGTCGGGTCCAGGCGCGCGCACACGACCTCGCGCAGCGCGTCCAGCGTCACGGTCGCCCCGGACGCGGGCACCACGACGGCGACCACCTTCTGGCCCAGTCGCTCGTCGGGCAGCCCGACGACCGCGCACTCGCGCACCGCCGGGTGTTCGGCCAGCGCGGCCTCGACGACCTGCGGTACCACCGTCAGGCCGCCGGTGGAGATCGCCTCGTCGAGCCGGCCCGCAACGGTCAGCACCCCGTCGGCCAGCGTGCCGGCGTCGTCGGTGCGGAACCAGCCGGGCTCGGCGAACGCCGGGTGGTCGGGAAGTCCGCGGTAGCCGGAGGCGAGCATGTCCCCGCCGAGCAGCACCCGGCCGGGGCCGCCGGCGACGTCCGCGGCGACTCGGATCCGGGCGCCGTCCAGCGGCAGCCCGTCGTACACGCACCCGCCGCAGGTCTCGCTCATCCCGTACGTGCGGACCAGTCGCAGCCCGGCCGCAGCGGCCCGGGCCTGCAGTGCCGCGGGGGTGGCGGCGCCGCCGATCAGGATCGCGTCCAGTTCGGCGAGCGCCTCGACCGCGGCGGGCACGTCGAGCGCCTTGACCAGTTGGGTGGGCACCAGCGAGGTGTACTTGTGCCCCGAGCTCATCGCGGCCACCGCGGCGGGCAGCACCGCGGGGTCGAACCCCGCCGACACGTCCACGACCACCGGATCGGTGCCGGCGAGCACGCTCCGCAGCAGCACCTGCATGCCGGCGATGTGATGGGCGGCCAGCGGCAGCAACCACGATCCGGGGCCGCCGAGCCGGTCGTGGGTGGCGGTGCCGCTGGCGTGTAGTGCCGCCGCTGTGAGCATCGCGCCCTTCGGCGTGCCGGTGGTTCCGGATGTCGCCACGACCAGTGCGATGTCGTCGCCGATCGGCTCTCCCGGAGCCAGCGCCACGCTCAGGCGAGCGGTCTCGCGTTCGTCACCCGCGGGCACCGGCAGCAGCGCGGGCGTGCGGCCGTCGAGGAGGTCGCGCAGGGTCGGCAGCACCTCGACGACCGCCGGGCCGGCGGGGACCGGCAGCACGTGCAGCGTCGTCACGCGTCACTCACCGGCGAGTCCCGGCCCGCGATGCGGGGACTGGGCCAGCGGCCAACCGCCCGCCACCAGGTGCGAGCGGACCCGGTTGACGTCGGTCTCCAGCGGCATCTCGTTGGTGACCTTGGTGATCAGCACCTGGATGTCGACCTTCTCGATCGGCAGATCGCCCTCGCGGATGAGTTCGTCGGTGATCGTCAGGACCTCGTCGTGGGTCAGCCGACGGTTGAGCAATGCGAGCAGCGGGACGTAGTCCTGCTCGGGGACGCCGTCGGGGTAGCCGGCCCGCAGCCAGTCGATGATCGAGTTCAGGAAGGGCGGGATCGTCATCGGTCCACCACCCCGGCATCGACGGGATCGTCCTCGGCCGAAGCTGCCAGGTCCGCCTCGGCCCGCGCCGGCTCGGCCAGCGGCCATCCGCCGGCGGCCAGGCGCGCGGCGACCCGGCGGACGTCGTCCTCGAGCGGCTCCTCGTTGGTGAGCTGGCTGATCGTGGCCTCGATGTCCGCCGTGGAGATCGGCGTCGGCGGTGCCTCCGGTCCGGCGGCGTCGTCGGGGCGGGGCGTCTCGGCGTCGAGTATCTCGACGACTTCGCGGACCTCGGCGTCGGTGAGCTTGCGGCGCAGCACCGCGAGCAGCGGCACATAGTCCTTGGGCGGGATGCCGTCAGGGTAGCCGGCGCGGAGCCAGTCCAGGATCGATCCGATCAACGGGCGCATGGTGGTCGGTCCTGTCAGTGGCCGCCGAGGACGATGAACGCGACGCCGCCGACGATCGCGATGATCACCGCCCCGAAGCAGGCGTAGCCGAAGACTGTGTGCCAGGTGCCCGGGCGCGCGGTGCGGATCTCGCCGTCGGCGTCGACTCCGACGGGGCGCGGGCTGAGCTCACGCATGCCGAGCGCGAAGAGTCCGGGCAGTCCGGCGCCGAAGAGCAGCCCGACGGCGACGACCTTCCACAGTGAGTCGAGGGTGTCGATCAACAGGTTCATCGTGTTGCTCCTTTCGTCGTCGGGGTCACTGCTGGTCGGTGGGGATGAGCTGGTCGACCGACTGGGCGGCGGCGGCCGGGGTGGCGGCGGGCAGCGGGGGCGCCGGGGCCGTCGTCGGGGCGGTGGCGATGGCCGGAGTTGCCTCGTCCCAGTCCGCATTGACGTTGTCGGCCGTGACCGCCTGCTTGCGCGAGTGCAACCACATCCAGCCGGCCGCCACGATGAGGATCGCGAACACGACGCCCACGCCCGGCGCGCCGCCCACGAGATGCGCGATCGCCCAGCAGGCGGCGCCGGCCACTGCCGCAGCCGGCAACGTGATCACCCATGCGACCACCATGCGCCCGGCGACACCCCAGCGCACCTCGGCGCCCTTGCGGCCGATGCCGGTGCCCAGGATCGAGCCGGTCGCCACGTGGGTGGTCGAGAGCGGCAGACCCAGGTGACTCGAGGTCAAGATGATGGCCGCCGACGAGGTGTCTGCGGCCATGCCCTGCGGGGAATCGATCTCGACGAGGCCTTTACCGAGGGTGCGGATGACGCGCCACCCACCGAGGTAGGTGCCGGCCGCGATGGCCAGTGCGCAGGCCACCTTCACCCAGAACGGCATGGGGGCGTCCGACGAGATGGTTCCGTTGGCGACCAGCGCCAGGAAGATCACGCCCATCGTCTTCTGGGCGTCGTTGGTGCCGTGGGCCAGCGAGATCAGCGAGGCCGACCCGATCTGGCCCCACCGGAAACCGGCGGTTCGGCGCTCCGGCGGCACCGTCGCGGTGAGGCGGTAGATCAGCCGGGTGCCGACGGTGGCGACCAGCGCCGCCACCACCGGCGACAGCACGGCCGGCACGACGATCTTGGTGAGCACGCCGCCCCACTCGACGCCACTGGTTCCCAGCGCGGCCAGCGACGCTCCGATCAGGCCGCCGAACAGCGCGTGCGAGGAGCTCGAGGGCAGCCCGAACAGCCAGGTCGCCAGGTTCCAGATGATGCCGCCGACCAGGCCGGCGAAGACGATCGTGAGCAGGGCCTGGCCCTGCACCTCGCCGAGGTTGACGATGCCCTTGGCGACGGTGGCGGCGACCGCCACGGAGAGGAAGGCGCCCAGCAGGTTCAGTGCCGCGGACAGCGCGACGGCGGCCTTGGGGCGGAGCGCGCCGGTCGCGATGGAGGTGGCCATCGCGTTGCCGGTGTCGTGGAAGCCGTTGGTGAAGTCGAATGCGAGGGCAGTGGCGATCACAATCGCCAGTACAGCGAACTCCGCAGTCACGTTAAAAGTTTGAAACCTCGGTAACAAAAAGTCGAATTGATGATCCGATTTGTGCGGAGTGTCGCTCGACACGCCGACGGAATTCACCCTCCGTTCACCTTCGCGGGGTTGCGCCCGGAGGTGAGTCGTGTGACCGGCCGCACATCGCCACGTGGATGTTCTGTCACACACAAAACTGTGACCGCGAGTAACGGTATCGGTAACTTTTGACGCTGGCCGACGAGACGCTTCGTGTTGTGACACCGAGTGTTGTCGGCTTCGGGACGTCTCGCAGTTGGGTGGTCGGTAGTGAACATGGTGTCGCGCAGCGACAAGGTCAAGATCGCGATCCTGGGCCTGCTCGCGCTGGTGGCGATCGGCTTCGTCGGTGTGCGCTATGTCCGGCTGGACCACATGCTCGGGCTCGACCAGTACATCGTGAAGGTCGAACTGCCGGACTCCGGCGGGATCTTCCCCAATGCCGAGGTCACCTACCGGGGGATCCCGGTAGGCCGGGTGGGCGACCTGTCGCTGACGCCGACCGGGCTGCAGGTGCAACTCGTCCTGAACGACGGCGGCCCGAAGATCCCGGCCTCCGCGCACGCGGTGGTGGCGGACCGGTCGGCGATCGGTGAGCAGTTCGTCGATCTGCAGCCGAGCACCGACAAGGGCCCGTATCTGACCGACGGGTCGGTGATCGCGCAGAACAAGACCTCGACGCCGGTGCCGGTGCAGGACCTGTTCGCGAATGTGACCGCGCTGGTCAAGTCGGTGCCGGTCGATTCGCTGCACACCGCGTTCACCGAGTTGGGCACCGCCTTCGACGGGCAGGGGCAGAACCTGCAGTCACTGGTGGATTCGGTGGACGACCTTAGCCAGGCCGGGTTCGACAACCTGTCGCAGAGCTCGGCGTTGATCGCGGACGCCCGCCCCGTCTTGAAGACCCAGGCCCAGCAGTCCTCGCCGATCGAACAGTTCAGCAAGAGCCTGAGGGACATCACCGCGCAGCTCAAGTCGTCGGATCCGGACATCCGCCGGTTGATCGACAACGGCATGCCGGCGAGCGATCAGGTCGGGGATCTGGTGAACACCAGCGGCAACGACATCACCGACCTGCTCGGCAACACCAGGACCATCAGTGGCGTCGTCGCCGAGCGCAGCTACGCGTTCCGCGGCTTCATGGCGATGCTGCCCGCATTGGCGGCCGTCGCACCGTCGGTGACCCAGGGCAACACGATCCGTCTCGGGCTGGTGCTGGAGACGAACAATCCGGTGGCCTGCACCCGCGGCTACGAGGGCTCGCAGAAGATCCTGGCGGAGATGAAGGCGAAGAACCCGAACTTCGACCCGAACCGCGACGAGTTCCCGGTGAACCTGGACGCGCACTGCGCGGTGCCGCAGGGCAACCCGACCGACGTGCGCGGGTCGCAGAACGCGAAGTACATGGATCCGAGCCGCTCGGTTCCGTGGGACAGCAAGCCGAAGGTCGACCCGGAGAAGCTGGACCTGAACCCGATCGCGACCCAACTCGCCACGCTGATGGGCATCACGGTCCGCTGACCCGCTGGCACGATGAGGGCCATGCGCGCAATCAGGGAGTCGCTGCTGGCCGGGCTCGCGGGACAGCTGGGCCATCCGCGCGGCGTGCCCGGCCGGGCCGTCGCCGGAGTGCTCAACCGGGTGAACAACCGGACGATCGCGGACGCGGTCGACGCGCTGGGTCCCGCCCCCGGCGACGTGGCCGCGGACTTCGGCTTCGGTGGTGGGCTGGGACTGGGCCTGCTGCTGGACCGGGTGGGCGAATCGGGCTATGTGCACGGCATCGAGTTCTCACCGGACATGCTCGAGAGGTGCCGGCGGCGTCACCGCGACGAACCGCGATTGTGCCTGCAGGCCGGGTCGATCCTGGAACTGCCGTTGGCGGACGGCGCGATCGACTGCGCGATCACCGTCAACACGCTCTACTTCCTGCCGGACCTCGGCCGGGCGGCGGCGGAACTGACGCGGGTGCTGCGCCGCGGCGGGCGACTGGTCATCGGGGTGGGCGATCCGGAGGCGATGGCCGCGATGCCGTTCATCCGCGCGTTGCCGTTCGAGCGGCACGGTTTCCGGTTGCGTCCGGTCGCCGAGGTGGACGCCGCGCTCGAGGCGGCGGGCCTGACGGTGATCGACCACCGGCGCGCCGGAGACGGTGACCGGGCGCCGCATCTGCTCGTCGCCCGTCGCGACCGCTGATCCGCGTACTGACGGTCAGAGGATCCGCACTGCGGCCCGCACCAGTCCCAGAAGCTCGTTGATCGGGATGTTCGACAGTCGCTCCCGAGCCCGGTCGCTGATGCCGTACACGAGCAGTTGCCGGTCCCCGGCCTCGACTGCGGTCACCCGCAGACCGTAGGGAAGCGGGGGGATCTCGACCGTCCAGGGCCGGATCCGCCGGACCAGGTCGAAGCGCACCCGGGAGATGCCCGCGGTCGTCGGCTGCAGGGAGACGGTCGACTCCTCGACCCGCGGTTCGATCACCAGATGCCCGGCCCGTTGCAGCCGTGCCCAGTGCGCGCGGATCACCCGGTCCCGCCCGATGTCGACAGTCAACTCGGGGTGCAGCCGCGCGACCTGCTCGCGGACCTCCTTCGCCGCGACCGCGACGTGCACCTCCACCGAGCCGAACACCAGCGCCGGGGCGTACACCGACCGCAGCCGGATGTCGCGGCAGATCAGCGTCAGCCGTTGCAGCCGGACGTCGCCCCAGCGGACGTTCTCCGCGGTCATCCGGATGGCGGCGAACTGCCCCCGCGCGAGGCCGATCGAGTCGACGCGGCAGTCCAGTTCGATCGGGGTCATGGTGACGATGGCGCCGCCGGCCCGGAACCGTACTCGGCGGTGCAGGAACTGCTCGCCGATGGTCTGGACGGCCGTCTGCAACATCTGCGCCGGAGTGATCGGCACATTCGGCAGCAGCGCCCGCCCGACATCCAGGCCGACGCCGACGCCGCGACCCACCACGCGCTCCAACTCGCGCCAGGGCAGCCAGCCGCCGAAGGCGTTCACTCCTGACATCGGTGCACTTTCCGCGTCTCCATGCCCGCGGTCACGCTCCGCTGGGGCGGACCCGGTCCGCGGGGCGCGTATCGCGGCGGATCGGATGTTCGGCGGGGACCTCGACGAACACGATCGGCACGCCGTCGGGATCGTGGATCCACATTTCGATCAGCCCCCACGGCTCCTGCGTGGCCGGCCGGACGATCTCGACACCGGCAGCGGTGAGTTCGTCCTGTGTCCGGTGCACGTCGCGGACCTGCAGCCACAGCGCCGTGTGGCTGCCGGCGCCGCTCGCGGGCTCGGGGCCGGGATGGCCGGCGATCTCCACAAGGCTCTGCCCCGCGAAGAAGACTGTGCCGCCGGGGTACTCGCGGTAGACGGCCAGACCCAGAAGATCACGGTAGAACGTGAGCGTCCGTTCGTAGTCCAGCGGACGGAGGACGGCGCGGCTGCTCAAGATCTCCATGGTGGTACCAGTGTCCCATCCGCGTTTGCTTCTGGTCGGTCGATCGGGGGTGTTTCAACCATCGCTGTGGTGGGTGACAATGTTCACTGGCGGAAGTGCGAGATGATCATTCGCGACAGAGGTGCCACACTCTGGGTAACTCGGACGAGAGGGGAGGTGCGGCGATGAACGAGTACGCGGAACTCGCCGTCGTGACCGTCATCTACTGGATCGGCAGCGCCGGCAATCTCGCGAGCACGATCGCCGGGTTCGTCGCGGGGGCGTGACGAACCCGGCGACCGTGCCGGTTGCCTGGGATCGGGCCTGGCAGAACCAGGGGCTCAGTAGTACCAGGGGTACGGGCTCCAGTCCGGATCCCGCTTCTCCAGGAACGAGTCGCGGCCCTCGACCGCCTCGTCGGTCATGTAGGCCAGTCGCGTCGCCTCGCCGGCGAACAGCTGCTGGCCGACCAGCCCGTCGTCGGGCAGGTTGAACGCGTACTTGAGCATGCGCTGCGCCTGCGGCGACTTGCCCAGGATGTCGGCCGTCCACTCGAGCGCGAAGTCCTCGAGGTCGTCGTGGTCGACGACCTCGTTGACCGCGCCCATACGGTGCATGGCCTCGGCCGAGTAGGTGCGGCCCAGGAAGAAGATCTCGCGGGCGAACTTCTGCCCCACCTGGCGGGCCAGCAGGGCGCTGCCGTAGCCGCCGTCGAAGCTGCCCACGTCGGCGTCGGTCTGCTTGAACCGTGCGTGTTCGCGGCTGGCGATGGTCAGGTCGCAGACCACGTGGAGGCTGTGCCCGCCGCCGGCGGCCCAGCCGTTGACCAGCGCGATCACCACCTTCGGCATGAACCGGATCAGTCGCTGTACCTCGAGGATGTGCAGCCGTCCGGCGCGGGCCGGGTCGACGGTCTCCGCGGTTTCCCCGCTGGCGTACTGGTAGCCGCTGCGGCCGCGGATGCGCTGGTCGCCGCCGGAGCAGAACGCCCAGCCGCCGTCCTTCGGGCTGGGGCCGTTGCCGGTCAGCAGCACCGCGCCGACGTCGGAGGTCATCCGCGCGTGGTCGAGGGCGCGGTAGAGCTCGTCGACCGTGTTCGGGCGGAAGGCGTTGCGCACCTCCGGACGGTTGAACGCGACTCGCACCGTGCCCTGGGAGATGTGCCGGTGGTAGGTGATGTCGGTGAGGTCCTCGAAACCGGGAACCGTCTGCCACAGATCAGGGTTGAAGGTCACCGACTGAGGATAGGCCCGAATGTCGCGGGCAGGCGGGGATGACCGGGCCGGGGGCGTTACCGTGCTGGGTGTGAGCGAAGAACTGCAGGACGCGCGGATCGCGGCCATGGAGAACCGATCGCACGAGTCCGACGGCGACTACCGGCGGCACGGAGGGTTCCCGGTGTTCGGTCCGGCCGAGGACGACGGCGGCCCGGACTGGGGCCGGTTCGTCGAGGCGATGCGCCGACTGCAGGACCTGGCCGTCTCGGTGGCGCCGCCGTACGACGTCATCCGTGAGGCCGCGGACCGTGCCGAATCGCTCGCCGAACTGCTCGCCCCGCACCAGGTGCCCGAGGGACACTCACCGGCGAACCGGTCGGTGAGGCTCCCGGGCCGGGGGAGCCTGCTGATGCTGCCGTGGACCATCACCGGCTACAGCCCGGAGAGGATCGTCGCGGCCGGGGTGTTCCGGCGCTATCACCTCGGTGGGAACGGCGCCGCGCACGGCGGTGTGCTGCCGCTGCTCTTCGACGACATGTTCGGGATGATGGTGCACGCCGCGGGGCGGCCGATCAGCCGAACGGCCTACCTGCACATCAACTATCGCAACGTCACGCCACTGGACACGGAGCTGACCTTGGAGGTCGGTGTGGACCGGGTGGAGGGACGCAAGACCTTCGTCACCGGCCGGTTGCTCCACGGCGAGACGCTGCTTGCCGACGCCGAGGCATTGATGGTGCAATTGCTGCCCGGCCAGCCCTGACGTGCGTTACGCTCACCAGCATCTTTGTGCCTCACAGGCTTTCGTATAGTGTCTGGCGCGACAGATCGTCGGATGCGTGGAGGCATGGAAGTGGTTGCAGCACTCAAGGAAGCTCTGCTCGGGGACTCTCGACTGAAGGTTGTCGTGGCCGACGTCCAGGGCCTGATCGACGCCGAGGTGGCGGACAAGAAGGGCGCGTCCGGACTCGCCGTCAAGGGTGGCTACGCCGCGGTCAAGAAGGTCGGACCGTCGATCGTGCCTGACGCGATCGAGGGCCTGCTGCCGGGCTTCGTCGGCAAGCTCGAGCCCTACTGGGACGACTTCCGTTCCACCGGCGGGTCGAGCTTCGCGGAGTACCTCACCGCGCGCGGTGACGAGGTCGCCGACGCGTTGTTGGGTGTGACGGACGAGCGGATCGAGGGCACCAGCAAGACCGCGGTCAAGAAGGTCTACTCGTCGATGCGGTCGTCGGCCAAGAAGAACGTCGTCGAGGCGCTGCCGCGGCTCGGCGCGCTGGTCGAGCAGCACGCGTCTGCCTGACGCAAGCGGTTTCGACAGGGCGAGGGTCTGCGGACCCTCGCCCTTCGTGCGTTCGGGCCACCTGTCGTGTCCACAGCCGCGGGTGCAGCCGGGAAACGCCTGCGGGACAGCTCCGCTCAGTCGAGGACCATCGACTGCCGCAGCGCGGCGACGAGTTCGGTCAGGACCCGGGATTCGCCGGCGCCCGAGCGGATCACCCCGGACACCGGGATGCGCAGCCGATTGTCCTTCTCGCGCATGATGCACAGGCCGGCGCGCGGTGTCTCGGCCGCGGTGCTCGAGTACAGCGCGGTCCAGGCCCGCGGATTCGTGAGGACGTCGAGGGTCGCGGTGTGGTTGCTCGCGATCGGCGGTCCCAGCAGCACCTTGCGCCCGACCTCCACGAACGCGTCCTCGATCACGCTGTGGATGAGCACCTGGTTGTGCCGGGGCGGCAGCAGCAGCGGGTACGGTGCCAGATCGGCGAGTTCGACGGTGTCGAACGCCGACAGCGGGTGCTGACGCGACGTCACGATCATCAGTTCGTCGACGCCCAGGTCGATCGTCTGCAGGCCCGGGCGGTCCACACCGCCGCGGACCAGCGCGATGTCGGCATCGCCGGTCGCGATCGCGTCGATCCGGTCGGTGAAGGCCTGGATGACGAACTCGATGTCCACGTTCGGATGCCGGTCCCGCACCCGCGCGATCGCCTCGAGGCTCTGCGCGGCGAAACTCATGTTCGCGCTGATACGCACCCGGTTCCGCGGGTCGCGCACCACGCTGTACGCGGTGGCCTCCAGGCTCAGCGCCTGTTGCGCCACGGGAACGAGGCGTCCGCCGGCCGGGGTCAGCTTCACCTGTCGGGTCGAGCGTTCGAAGAGCTGCGCGCCGAGTTCCTGCTCCAGGCGGGCGATCTGGTGACTGATAGCAGATTGTGAGATGAAGCACTTTTCGGCGGCCCGGGAAAAGCTCAGCTCCTCGCCCACAGCCAGGAAGTATCGCAGCTGCCGAAAGTCCACCCGTCCTCCTCATTCATGAGCGATCCAGATAAGAGTCTTCGCGATGTAGCAGTTTGCTGGCAAATCGACGGTTCACCTACCTAACGTGTTTCTCACAGACGCGAGTTGTGCAGGAGGGCTGATGAGCGAGATGGAACTGGTTGCCGACACCGGGGCGATCACCACGGGGGCCGGGGCGGTCCGGGACGAGACCGATGTGGTCATCGTCGGTTCGGGCTTCGGCGCGCTGGCCGCGGCCAAGAAGCTGGCCAAGGCGGGCAAGCCGTTCGTGCTGATCTCCGAGACCACCGAGCATCTCTTCCAGCCGCTGCTCTATCAGGTGGCCACCGGCGTCATCGCTGCCGGCGAGATCGCCCCGTCGGTGCGGGCCATCCTCGCCAAGTACCCCAAGGCCGATGTGCGGCTGGGCCGTGCGGTCGACGTGCGGCCGGAGGCCGGCGAACTCGTCTACGAGGCCGACGGCAACCTGCACACGATCGGCTACCGCTCACTGATCGCGGCGACCGGTGCACGTCAGGCGTACTTCGGCCGTGACGAGTTCGAGGACGTCACCTACGCGCTCAAGACCGTCGCGGACGCCGAGCGGCTGCGTCGGCAGATCGTGCGCTGCTTCGAAGAGGCGCACACCACGACCGATCCGGAGCTGCGGCGAAACCTGCTGAGCTTCATGGTGGTCGGCGCGGGCGCCACCGGAGTCGAGCTGGCCGGCCAGATCAAGGAGCTCGCCGGGCGCTACTTCGCCCAGGCGATCCGCGGCGTCACCGCCGACGATGTGACCGTGACGCTCGTCGAGGGTGCCGGTGACGTGCTGCCCGTGTACGGCGGCAAACTGAGCACCTACACCCGTGCCTCGCTGGAGAAGTCGGGCATCGAGGTCGTGCTGGGGACCATGGTCACCGACATCGACGAGCACGGCGCCATGGTCAAGGACGCCGCCACCGGGACCGAGAAGCGGCTGACCGCCGAGACCATCATCTGGTCGGCGGGCGTGCAGGCCAACGACTTCGCGAAGGTGTTGGCCGCGCGCACCGACTGCGAGACCGACCGGGCCGGGCGGCTGCTGGTCAACGGCGACCTGACTGTCGGCAACCGCGCCGACATCTACGCGGTCGGCGACATGACCTCGCTGAACAAGCTGCCGGGACAGTCGCCGGTGGCGATGCAGGGCGGTCGGCACGTGGCCCGCACCATCCTGGGCAAGACCGCCCCGGGCACGCCGTTCGCCTTCCGGGACAAGGGCAGCATGGCCATCATCAACCGCTTCAACGCGGTCACGAAGGTCAAGAAGATCGAGCTGACCGGCGTGATCGCCTGGCTGCTCTGGCTCGCGGTGCATCTGGTGTACCTGGTCGGCTTCCGCAACCGGTACGTCGCGGTCATGTCGTGGTGCGGCTCGTTCCTCGGCCACCGTCGTCCGCACTTCCACTATGCGCAGGCGCCCGGCCGACCCGTCGCGGTCGGGGCAGGCGACGGCGACGGACGCGACGCCGACACGCTCGCCCCGGTGGCGGACGAACAGGCCGCCTGACCCGCCGGGCCGGATGAGCAGTCCGGCCTGGGTGTTCGGGGAGATAATGGCGCGATGTTGCCCGAACTGGAGGATCTGCGCGCCGGCGTCCATGTGGTGAGCCTGCCGATGCGGGTGCGTTTCCGCGGCATCGACCGGCGCGAGGTGCTGCTGCTGCGCGGCCCGGCCGGGTGGGGCGAGTTCGCGCCGTTCCCCGAATACGGTGACGACGAGGCGAAGTGGTGGCTCGCGTCGGCGATCGAATCGGCCTGGACCGGTCCGCCGGCCGCGGTGCGTTCGACCGTCCCGGTCAATGCGACCGTGCCGGCCGTCGAACCCGCCCGCGTGCCCGAGATACTCGCCCGGTTCCCCGGCGTGACCACCGCGAAGGTGAAGGTCGCCGAGCCTGGCCAGAGTCTCGACGATGACGTGGCGAGGGTGCGCGCCGTGCGAGAACTGGTGCCGCACGTGCGGGTCGACGCCAACGGCGGGTGGACGGTCGATCGGGCCGTGCAGTCGCTGTCGGCGTTGACGTCCGAAGGCGAGTTGCAGTACGCCGAACAACCGTGCGCGACGGTCGACGAGTTGGTCGAGCTTCGGCGGCGGCTCCCCATGGTGCGCATCGCGGCAGACGAGAGCATCCGGCGGGCCGACGACCCGCTACGTGTGGTGCGGGCGGGCGGAGCCGACGTGGCGGTCGTGAAGGTGGCGCCGCTGGGCGGCATGCGGCGGCTGCTGACACTGGCCGGCGAACTCGGTGTGCCGGTGGTGGTCTCGAGCGCGCTCGACTCGGCGGTCGGGATGGGTGCCGGGCTCGCCGCTGCGGCCGCACTGCCGAATCTGGAAATGGCCTGCGGCCTGGGCACCGGCGAACTGCTGGCCCGCGACGTCGCCGCCCCGCGCCGGATCGTGGCCGGAGCACTCGAGGCGACCGCGCTCGAGCCGGAAGCGTCGCTGCTCGAAGAGCTCTCGGCAGAGCCCGTCCGGCGCAGGTGGTGGCTCGAGCGGCTCGAGCGGTGTCACGCGGAGTTGCAGGCCATCGGCCACGGTGCGTGAGATCGCGGGGGCCGTCCTGGCGACGGCGAGCCGTCAAAGATGAACCGTCGGTTGCGGTACCACCAGGTGCTGACCGGCTCGTAGCCGCGAACGCTCGGACAGTTCGTTGCAGGCGCGCAGTGTGCTGATCGTGGTGTCGTAGCAGGTGGCGATCTCCGCGAGCGATTCGCCTTCCGCCACCACGTGTACGCGGTGATCTGCCGGCATATCGGCTCCGGCCCGACCCGGAACGCTCATCGACATGTGCTGCAGTCCTATCGATTACGTCGCCCGACCGACCCGCGGGCGCGTCGCCTGAGAATCCTGCCAGGCAGCATAGAGGCAGTTTCGATCTTGCGACGCCGAATCCTGGGAATCGCACCCGAACTGTATCGCCGATGCCGTTGCCGTGACCGGACTCCCGTTCCCGCTCAGTGAGATATGCCGTCGTCCAACGGGTTTCCTTTTGGTATCGAATCCCGATTCCCGCCGCGAACCGGGGAGTCGGCAGGTTTACTCGGCGAGGTGCGCGCGAAGTCCGTGTCGCACGCAGCAAACCCGATGGGAGTGATCATGACCGGATCGACGCTCATAGATTCCTGGATCAGTGCCCTCATGGACCTGGTGAACGCCGGCTCGTCAGCGGGATCGGCGATCATCCAGTCGCCGTCCGAGGCGATCAAGAGCCCGTCGAGTTAGTGCCGGTCGACGTTCAGGACAACTGAACACGGCCGTGTCGTGGCGGTCCCCCGTGCCGTGGGGGCCGCCACGATCTGTTGCATCGATCACTTCATCGCGGGGCTCCCTTTCGGTACCGATGCAGAGCAGAATCGGACAGTGCGACACCGGCGATCGTCTTCGCAGGTTGAGGGTCTAAGTTCCTTACTCTGTCCACGCAGCGGTGCGGTAGCGAACCGGCGTGGGCCCTGGTGACGTAGATGGAGTTCGAAAGGCCGTTGTTGTGACGTCTGACGCCGGTCCGGGCCGTTTGAGCCCGGCGCCCGAATCGATCGGGTATGCGCTCAAGAGATTGTTCTTGGGCAGGCCGCTGATCACCGACAAGCTCAAGTCCGAGCGGCTGTCGAACCCGGTGGCGCTCGGTGTGCTCTCCCCGGATGCGATCTCCTCGACCGCCTACGGCACCGAGGAAGTGCTGGTCGAGCTGTTGCCCTATGCGGGGCTCGCGGCCTTCGCGCTCCTGCTGCCGATCACCGGCGTGATCCTGGTGATCCTGGTCCTGGTCGCCGCCTCGTACCGCCAGGTCGTGATGGCCTACACGCGGGCGGGCGGCTCGTACATCGTGGCCCGGGAGAACTTCGGGCCGCGGGTGGCCCAGATCGCCGCTGCGGCACTGCTGATCGACTACATCGTGACGGTCGCGGTGCAGGCGGCGGCCGGCACGGTCGCGGTGGTCTCGGCGATACCGTCGCTCGGCCCGTACAGCCTGGAGATCACCGTCGGCGTGGTGCTGCTGATGTGTTACGCCAATCTGCGCGGTCTTCGCGAGGCGGGCCGCCCGTTCGCGATGCCGACGTACTTCTTCGTCATCATGCTGGTGCTGATGATCGTGGTCGGGGTCATCCGGGAGATCTTCTGGGGCCTGCCGCAGTACGACGCCACGCATCTCGTGGGTGCGGTGGACGTGCACCAGGGAAACGGGCTGGTGATGGGGGCGACCATCCTGGTGGTGCTGCGCGCCTTCGCCAACGGCGGTTCGTCGCTGACCGGTGTGGAGGCGATCTCCAACACCGTGAGCTCGTTCCGCAAGCCGGAGGGCCTCAATGCCCGCAAGGTGCTCACGGTCATGGCCGTCATCCTGGCGTTCCTGCTGGCCGGTGTGGCGTACCTGGCGTTCGCCACCCACGCGACGCCGTACCAGAGCGGGTATCCGTCGGTGCTCTCCGAGATCGCGCGGGCCGTGTTCGGGCACGGGGCGATCGGGCAGATCCTGTACGTGATGCTGCAGGTCGCGACCGCGGCGATCCTTTACACCGGCGCCAACACGAGCTTCAACGGATTCCCGGCGCTGACGAACTTCGTCGCCGAGGACCGCTTCCTGCCGCGCCAGCTGACCAAGCGCGGGCACCGGCTGGTCTTCTCCAACGGCATCATCGTGCTGGCCGTGCTGTCGGTGGCGTTGCTGGTCGCGACCGGCGGCTCGGTGAACGCGCTGGTGCCGTTCTATGCGATCGGTGTGTTCACCGGCTTCTCGATGGCCGGCTACGGCATGACCAAGCACCACCTGACCCAGCGTGAGTCGGGCTGGCGGTACAAGCTGGCGATCAACCTGTCCGCGGGCATCCTGTCGACGATCGTCGTCGCGATCTTCGCGGTCGCCAAGTTCACCGAGGGCGCCTGGCTGGTCGTGGTCGTGTTCCCGTTGCTGGTGTTCGTGCTGATGCGGCTGAACCGCGAGTACCGGGCGGAGGCGGCGATCCTCGAGGAGTTCCGCAGCGAGCACGCCGAACCGGTGAACTACGCGCGGCACCGGGTGATCGTGCTGGTCAACAGCGTCGACCTGGCCGTGCTCGAGGCGCTGCGTTACGGCCGGGGGCTGCGCGGCGACAGCCTCACCGCCGTGCACTTCATGATCGACGCCGAGGCGTCGGCGCGCCTGCGCAAGCGCTGGGACCACTTCCAGATCGAGACGCCGCTGAAGATCATCGACTGTCCCGACCGCCGGGTCGCGCGGGCCGCGCAACGCTACGTCGCCGACCTGACCGCGGAGTACTCCAACACCGGGGTGACCGTGCTGCTGCCGCGCCGCAGCTATGCGCCGCTGCTGGGCCGCGTGCTGCACGACCGCACGGCCGACAAGGTCTCGCGGGCGATCAGCCGGCTGCCGCATGCCGCGGCGACGATCGTGCCCTACGACGTCCAGTCCCAGATCCGGCAGACCTACCCGGACATGTGGGAGGAGAAGTTCGCCCGCAGGATCGAACGGTTCCAGAACCGGCTGACCCGGGAGGAGGACGAGGCCGTCCAGCAGGCGGAGCACCCGACGCCGCCGCCGAACATCGTGGCGGTCAGCGGGCTGATCGCGGGGCACCGGAGCACGATCGAGGGCAAGGTCATCGAGGTGACGCAGGAGGAGTCGCGGTCCGAGCGCAAACGCGAGGACGGCAGCAGCGTGCGTGCGATCCTCGTCGAGGTGGGCGACAGCAGCGGCACGATGCGGATCCGGTTCACTCCGGGTCGCGGCGGCGACGACGTCCAGGCGGGTCAGGTGCTGCGGGTCAGCGGCAAGGCGCGGCAGAGCGGCAACCGCCCGGTGCACATGCTCGATCCGGACTATTCGATCATTGAACCTGCTCCAGGATCGCCGGCTGACAAGGGGCGGTGAACTGCGAAATCCAATGTATTCGCAGGTGAGGAACGTGTTCTAGTTTTGGTAATAGCTGTAACGTTGAGTCACTTATAGTTTGGCGCTATTGTCTGACTAGCCGTCGGCATTTACGGTGATGCTTCCAGCTCGCCGCGAATGCCGGTCGGGCAGCTTTCGGACAACGCAAACGATTGAGGATCGTCATGGCCTATGTGATCACCCAGGCATGTTGCAACGACGCGTCGTGCGTCGAGGTCTGCCCGGTGGACTGCATCCGTCCGACTCCGGACGACCCGGAGTACGCGACCACGGAGATGCTCTACATCGAGCCGGGCACCTGCATCGACTGCGGTGCCTGCGTGGATGCCTGCCCGGTGGATGCGATCTTCCCCGAGGATCAGCTCAGTGCGGCCAACGCGCGCTACCAGACGATCAACGCGGAGTACTTCGAGAAGCACCCGCTGAAGTCGAGCTGGGACTCGTTCGAGCCGATGGTCCCCGTCGCGGTGCCGAAGGACGAGGCGCCGCTGCGGGTCGCGATCGTCGGTTCCGGCCCGGCTGCCTGCTATGCCGCCGCCGACCTGATCACCCAGGGCGGCAACTCGGTCGAGGTCGAGATGTTCGATCGACTGCCCACCCCGTGGGGCCTGGTCCGTGCCGGCGTCGCCCCCGATCATCCCGGCACCAAGGCCGTCACCGACGTGTTCCGGTGGACGGTCTCCAAGCCGTCGTTCGAGTTCCACCTCAACGTGGAGATCGGCAAGCACCTGACCCACGACGAGCTCATGGCGCACCACCACGCGGTGATCTACGCCGTGGGCGCCGCCGGTGACCGCCGCCTCGGCGTTCCCGGTGAGGACCTGCCCGGCAGCCACGCCGCGACCGAGTTCGTCGCCTGGTACAACGGCCACCCTGACTATGCGGACCTGCAGTTCGACCTGTCCGCCGAGCGTGCGGTGATCGTCGGCAACGGCAACGTCGCCCTCGACGTCGCCCGCGTGCTGGTGATGGACCCCGCGGACCTGGCCGGCACCGACATCGCCGAACACGCTCTCGAGGCCTTGCGCAAGAGCAACATCCGCGAGGTGGTCGTGCTCGGCCGCCGCGGCCCCGCGCAGGCGGCGTACACCAACCCGGAGTTCATCGCCCTCGGGCACCTCGACGGCGTGGACGTGGTCGTGGACCCGGCCGAGGTCGTGCTCGACGACCTCAGCCAGGCACTGGTCGACGCCCCCGACGCCGAGCCGTCGGTCGTGCTCAAGACCCGGCTCGCCCAGGAGTACTCGGAGCGCACGCCGAACCCGGCGAACAAGCGCATCGTGCTGCGGTACCTGGCGTCACCGACCGAGGTGCTCGGCGACGACCACGTCACCGGCATCACTGTCGCGCACAACGAACTGGTCGAGCAGGACGGCGCGCTGCGGGCCCGGGCGACCGACCGCACCGAGACCATCGAGACCGGACTGCTGCTCCGCTCGGTCGGCTACCGCGGCACCCCGGTGCCCGGCATCCCGTTCGACGAGCGCCGCGGCACCATCCCGAACGAGGGCGGCCGGGTCGTCGACCCGGAGACCGGCGAACCGGTGGCCGGCGTGTACACCGCGGGCTGGATCAAGCGCGGCCCCTCCGGCGTCATCGGCACGAACAAGAAGTGCGCCAAGGACACCGTCGCGCTGCTGTTCCAGGACTTCAAGGACAAGAAACTGGTCCGGCCGATCGGCGACCGCAAGGCGCTCGACAAGCTCGTCCACGAGCGCCAGCCCGAGGTCGTCGACTACAAGGGCTGGGAGGCCATCGACAAGGCCGAGCGCGAGCGCGGCAAGGAGGCCGGCCGGCCGCGCACGAAGATCACCGACGTCAAGTCGATGATCGAGATCGCCCGCCACTGACCGCGCAAGGGGAAGCGGGCCACGGGAACCCTTCGGCCCCCGTGGCCCGCCGCGCGGCCCGTCTGACACTCTGGACATCGTGAATCCGTCGACCACCCAGGCCCGCGTCATCGTCGACGAACTCGTCCGCGGCGGCGTCCGGGACGTGGTGCTGTGCCCGGGCTCGCGCAACGCCCCGCTGGCGTTCGCGTTGCACGACGCCGATGCCGCCGGACAGCTGCGGCTGCACGTGCGCATCGACGAGCGCACCGCCGGGTTCCTCGCCGTCGGGCTGGCCGTATCGTCCGGTGTCCCGGTACCGATCGCGATGACCTCCGGCACCGCGGTGGCGAACCTGGCCCCGGCGGTGTTCGAGGCGAACTACGCACGGGTGCCGCTGGTGCTGCTGGGGGCGAACCGGCCCTACGAGATGCTGGGCACCGGCGCCAACCAGACCGTCGAGCAGTTCGGCATGTTCGGCTCCCAGGTGCGCGCGGCGATCAGCCTCGGCCTGGCCGAGTCCGACCCCGAGCTGCGGCAACTGCAGAACGCCCAGTGGCGCTCGGCGGTGTGCCGGGTGCTCGCCGCCGCCCGCGGCTGCCGCACCGGCAACGCGGGGCCGGTCCAGTTCGACATCCCGCTGCGCGAACCGTTGGTCCCCGAGGACGCGATCGCCCGCCCGGACGAGCTGCCGGCGGGGCGCGCGGACGGCGGGCCCTGGACCGAGGTGTCGGCGATGGCCGTCGACATCCCGCTGCCGATCGACCTGACCCCCGACACCGTCGTCATCTCCGGGCACGGCTCCGGACCACACCCCGAACTGGCCGCGCTGCCGACCGTCGCCGAGCCGACCACGGACCGACCGCGCAATCCGCTGCACCCGCTGGCGCTGCCGCTGCTACGTCCGAAGCAGGCGATCATCACCGGTCGGCCCACCCTTCATCGGCCGGTCTCGAAGCTGCTGGCCGACCCCGAGGTCACCGTGTACGCGCTGACCACCGGTCCGCGCTGGCCCGACGTCTCGGGCAATGTCACCGCGGCCGGCACCCGCGCAGTCGCGACCGGCGCACCGGCGCAGGCGTGGCTCACCGGGTGCGCCTCGGCGTCGGAGCGTGCGGTGGCGGCGGTGCGCGCCCAGCTGGCCGCGCACCCGAAGCCGACCGGTCTGCACGTGGCCCGTGTCGTGGTCGAGGCCATGCGGTCCGGCGACCAGCTGGTCCTCGGCGCATCGAACCCGGTGCGCGACGTCTCGCTGACCGGCGTGTGCGCCGACGGTGTGCGGGTGCTCTCGAACCGCGGCGTGGCGGGCATCGACGGCACGGTGTCCAGCGCGATCGGCGCCGCCCTGGCGCACGAGGCGAGCCACCCGGACGGTCGGACCGTCGCCCTGCTCGGCGACCTGACCTTCCTGCACGACGCCTCCGGCCTGCTGGTCGGTCCGGGCGAACCGCGCCCCGCCGACCTGACGCTGGTGGTCGCCAACGACGACGGCGGCGGCATCTTCGAAACCCTCGAGCAGGGCGACCCGCAGTACGCGCGCGCCTTCGAGCGGGTCTTCGGCACGCCGCACGGCGCGGACATGGCCTCGCTGTGCGCGGCGTACGGCGTCGCGCATCGCCGCGTCGACCTCACGGAATTGCCGGGTGCGCTGGCCGCCGGGCCCGCGGCGGGGATCCGGGTGCTCGAGGTGCCCACCGACCGGTCGGGGCTGCGTGAACTGCACGCCTCGATCCGCAGGGCGCTCTGAGCGCCCACTACGCTCGATCCCCGTGACCTCCCGAGTAGCGCGCCGCCTCCGCCGCGGCATCGTCGCCGTCGCGACCGGCATCTCGGTGCTCGCGGTGATCCTGGTGCTGGCCGCGTGGAAGGACGACGTGACCATCCAGTCCGACATGGGGGTCGCCAGCGCCGAGGTCATCTCGGCGGGCTCGCTGCGCTCGGCGATCAGCTTCGTCACCCCGGACGGCGTGACCCACAGCCCGAAGCTGGGTGTGCTGTACCCGACCAAGCTCGTCGCCGGTCAGACCATCGACGTCGAGTACGCCAAGTCCGACCCGGACCTGGTGCGCGTCGCGGGGCGCAACGCGTCCGTTGCGATCATCCCGGCCGGTTCGGTCGTCGTCGTCACCTGGCTGGTCGCCGGGGCCGCGCTGCTGCTCGTGCGGCGGCTCGAACGCCGGTAGTGCTCAGCCGCGGCCGCACTCGTTCGGCGCCGGCTGCCCCTGCAACCGCTGGTCGAGCCACGTCATCGCGCCCGGATAGCCGGTGAGTGCGGCGATCGCGTGTTCCCCGGGAACCGCTCGGTAGACGGCGGAGACGCCCATCCGGCACTGCTCGTCGTACAGTTCGCGCGCGCCCTGCGCCGGGATCCAGAACTCCTGGGCGCCGTTGTAGATGTACAGCGGGGCGGTCGAGCGCCTCCCCGGCATCCGCATCTCCGTGTAGATGTGTTCGGCAACCGGAGAGTGCAGCGGGTCGAGCACGTTGGCCATCACGTTGATGGGCAGCAGCGTGACCCCGGTGGCGCCGAGTTCGTAGACGCACTGGTCCTTGAGCGGCGAGGTCGCCATTTGCTGGGCCAGGTTGTTCGCCAGCTCGAGAATCTCGGGCCGTTCCCGGGCGATGCCGAGCGTCGCCGCCTGGAACAGGCCGCTCGCGAGGTTGCCGTTCATGCTGTGGGTGAGCATCTCGAAGTCGGCGGGCACGCCGCCGAGTGCGGAGCCGACGATGTGGCCGGCCAGCTCGGGCGCGTACGAGCCGATCAGCTTCGTCGCGCCGTAGGTGGCGATGGCCCCGCCGGAGTAGCCCGTCATCGCGATGCGGCTGTCGCCGAACTCCGCCGGTCGCAGGTTGCGCAGGCCGCGGATCGAGTCGAGGATCGCGTGCCCGGCGACGTACGGCTCGGCGTAGGCCATGCGCGGGCCCTCGTGGTCGGGGATGAGCACCGCATAGCCGTGCTGGATCGCCAGTTGTGTTGTGGGCGGGACGAAGTCGGTGACGGTCGTGGTGAAGGACAGACCGTGGGCCATCGTGTAGCCCGGCGTGCAGGCCCGGCCCAGCGCGTCGATCGGCAGATTGTTGACAAGCACCGGTCGCGTGCCGGGCCCGGTCCACGGCGTCCGCGGCAGCAGCATGGTGGCGGTGGCGAACGAGGGCGCCCCCGACGAGTCGGTGGTCTTCACCTTGAACTGTAGCGCCTGGGCGATGCCACCGCCGACCAGGGGTGCTGTCGGTGCGGTCACGTCGCGGGTCGCCAGCACGGCGCCGTCGGGCCGGGCGTCGAGACCCTGCGGCCAGGCATCGAAGAACGGGTCGCCGACGTTCGAGGGCATGATCGCCGCGCGCAGCGCCTCGACGGCGGCCGGGGTGCCGGCGCCGACGATGGGCGGGACGGGCGCGGTCACCGGCGGCAGCATCGGCGCCGGGACGAGCGAATCGACCGTGCCGGGCAGTCCCGGCGCGGGCGCCGCGGGCGGACCGGCCTGCGCGGCGGGAGCGGCGACGAGCGCTGGACCCGCGCAGAGCAGTGCCGCGGCGGCGGCACGCAGCAGGACCGTGGACCATGTCGTCTTCATCTCGGCTCCCTGGCTGGTCGGGTCCGATCCGGCATCGCAGCGAACGTTACCCGGGTTCGGGCGCCGCGAAGGGGTGTTCGGCCCGCGGTCCCGCCGGGTCCGCTGACCTGCGTGCCGGGTACGGTCGTGCGGTGGCAGCAACACACGGCACGAGGGCGACGCTGGACAAGCAGCCCCGCGAGGTCGCCTCGATGTTCGACGGCGTCGCCAAGCGGTACGACCTGACGAACACCGTTCTGTCCTTCGGCCAGGACCGGGTGTGGCGCGCCGCGACCCGAAGGGCGTTGTCGCTGCGCCCGGGCGAGCGGGTGCTCGATCTCGCTGCCGGCACGGGTGTGTCCACCGTCGAGCTCGGCCGGTCCGGTGCGTGGTGCGTGGCCACCGACTTCTCCAAGGGGATGCTCAAGGCGGGCCGGACGCGCCCGGTGCCGATGATCGCCGGGGACGCGATGCATCTGCCGTACGCCGACGGCGTGTTCGATGCGGTGACCATCTCGTTCGGGCTGCGCAACGTGGTGCAGTTCGACGAGGCGCTGCGGGAGATGGCCCGCGTGACCAAGCCCGGTGGCCGACTTGTGGTCTGCGAGTTCTCCACTCCGGTGCTGCCGCCCTTCCGCACGGTGTACATGGAGTACCTCATGCGGGCGCTGCCGGCCGTCGCGCGCGCGGTCTCGAGCAATCCGGATGCGTATGTGTACCTCGCCGAGTCGATCCAGGCCTGGCCCGATCAGGAGTCCCTGGCGCGTCGCATTGCCGCCTGCGGATGGGGAAATGTACAGTGGCGCAACCTCACCGGCGGGATCGTCGCGCTGCATCGGGCGGTGCGCTGACGCCGGCCACCGGCGAATTTGTGACTTCTCCACCATATCTGCGCCGCTGTCGATGTAACGTCTGTGAAAGTCGACAATGCGGCTGGGAATTCCTGTCGGGTACCCAACCTGTCGAGGGGCCGTTCCCGGACGGTCGGAGGTCGGGGAGGAAATACCGATGCAGACCAAGGAGCGCGGCGAGGACAAGCCGAAACCCCTTCGTGTGCCACCTGTTCTGACGATGCCCGAGGCCGTCGGTGCCGAGTCCGCCGAGGGGCCGCTCGCCGGAGCTCCCGAGCCTGTCTCCCCTTCGCGCCAGGAGTCGAAACCCGCTGCGCAGACCCTCGTCGACAACCCTGCCGACACCCCTGCGGCCCGTCCAGCCGGCGAGACCGGCCGCGTCATGGTGCCGGGTGCGATGCTTCCGGGCGGACGCTACCGGCTGATCGAGCGGATCGGCGACGGCGACCAGGCGCAGTGCTGGCGCGGCCGCGACACGCTCATGGGCAGGGATGTCGCACTCACCCGGCTGGCCTTGAGCCGGCCGGATCCTGTCGTGGCGCACCGGATCGGTGCCCGCACGGCGCGGGCGTCGGCCGCCGACAACGGTCGGTCGGTCGCCCGCGTCTTCGACGTCGTGGAGACCCCGCTCGAGGTGGTCGTGGTGGCCGAGTGGATCCCGGGCTGGTCGGTGCTCGACGTGGCCGAGTCCGGTCCCGGCGCCGCCGGCGTGGCCCGGGCGCTGGTAGGGCTGGCCCGCGCGGGCGCCGAGGCGCATGCCGTCGGCGCGGTCCTGGGTCTGGGTGATCCCGCACGGTTGCGGATCGACGACCGTGGCCGGGTCGTGCTGGCGTTCCCGGGCGTCTCGCCCGAGGCCGATCGCGCCGGCGACCTGCGGGGGATCGGCGCCGTGCTGTACGCGCTGACCGCGCGGGTGTGGCCGGAGGACGAGGCGCGCGACCCGACCCCGCCGCGCCGCCTGTACCCCGAGGTGCCGATGCGCCTGTCCGCGCTGGCGGTCGACGCGTTGGGCGGGCGGGTCGCGGGCATCGCCACCGTGGTGGCCACGCTGGAGAGTTGCGGCACGTCCGACGGCGACCTCGAACTCGCCGACATCGAGCTGAACGAACTCGAGACGGACGGTGCGCCGGACCCCGCCAGGCGGGCGCAGGCACCCGGGAAGCACGCCGACGAGCCGACGGGCGGACCCGCCGCCGCTACTCCCGACGCGGCCACGGCCGACACCCCGGTGGCTGAAACCGCAGTGGCCGGCACCGCAGACGACGCACACAAGATCGATGCGGACGAACTCGACGCGGAGGACGAGGCCGGGGACGCCGATCTGCGGTCGTCCTGGCGGGCGGCGCTGATCGCCGGGATCGCGGTGGTGTTGACGCTGGCGACGATCGCCTGGCTGGACTGGTCGCCGCCGAAGCCGGACAACCCGCCGGCGCGGTCGGTCGCGGCGGTACATCCGGCCGCGCACGCCAAGGCGCCGATGGGGCCGGCGGTGCCCGCCCTGCCTCCGCCGCCGCCCCCTCCGGTGGTTCCGGTCGCCGCGGCCGTGTATTCGCCGCAGAAGTTCCCGGACGACGCCGCCGACGCGGGCCTGGCGATCGACCAGAACCCGGCGACGGCCTGGACCACCGACCCGTACCACCAGCAACTGCCGGCATTCAAGAACGGCGTCGGGCTGATCCTGACCCTGCCGGATGCCTTCGATCCGCACTCCGTGACGATCACATCGCCGACGCCGGGGACGCACGTCGAGATCCGGACTGCGCCCGGGCCGACCGGCGACCTCGCGCAGACCCAGGTGCTCGGTACGGCGGCGCTGGCCCCGGGCGTGACGACCATCCCGCTGACCCCGGGTGCGCCGGTGAACTCACTGCTGGTGTGGATCGACGGGCTCGGCCGGGTGGGTGACTTCTTCCAGTCGTCGATCCAGGACATCACGGTCGGGCGCTGACGCCCGCAACGCGCCGGCCGGGTCAGGACAGTTCGCTGATCGGGGTGGCCGGATCGATCGCCACTCCGAGGCGGCGCAGGTTCGCGTCGAGCACCTGCCACAGCGAGACCTCGAGGAATGCCGCGAGCTCCTCGCTGCCGATGGTCGGGTGCGTGAGCCACCGGTTGACGCTCACGTCGACCAGCCCGATCAGTCCGAACGCCAGCGGCTCGGCGGGGGCGGGGTCTCGTCCGGCCCGGGTCAGCACCGACTCGAGCAGCGTCGTCAACTGCACGCCGATCGCCGTCTTCGTCCCGGTCACCGCGCGGGATCCGGTGGTGCGCCGGGACGGTGAACCGATGCCCAGGAACTGGTGCAGCCGGGGCGACTCGACGATCCAGCTCAGGTAGGTCGAGACCGCACGGCTGATGGCCTCGCCGACCGTGCCCTCAGGGTGCAGGGCCGGCGCGATGTGGGTCAGCAGCCGGCCGAGGATCCGGGCCCGCAGCTGTTCGTCGAGGTCGCCGCGGTCTTTGAAGATCCGGTAGACGACCGAACGCGGCACCCCGGCGCGCTCGGCGATCTGCTGCACACCGACGTCGGTGCCGGATTCGTCGATGGACGCGATGGCCGCGTCGAGGATCTGCTCACGCCGCTGTGCCTTGTGCTCGTCCCATCGGGTGGCGCGTCCGTCCGGCGTGGCGCGTCCGTCCGGCGTGGTGCGTGTGTCCGACGGGGCGCCCGCGGGGCGGGCGGCGGTCTGCGCTTGTTCGGACATCAATCAGACGTTACCGCTTCGACCCTTGACGGGACGCAGTGTCTCACTTACTTTGACGGGACAGCGTGTCGCAGATAGTTCTGCCGTGAGCGAGGAGTCGCCAGATGGGTAACAGGGTTTTCGTCGTCGGCGTGGGCATGACGAAGTTCGAGAAGCCGGGGGCGCGGGAGTGGGACTACCCCGACATGGCCCGCGAGTCCGGAACCAAGGCACTGCAGGACGCGGGCGTCGACTACGCCGAGGTGCAGCAGGCGTACGTCGGCTATGTCTACGGCGAGTCGACCTCCGGACAGCGCGCGGTCTACGAGTTGGGTCTGACCGGGATCCCGATCGTCAACGTCAACAATAACTGCTCGACCGGGTCGACCGCGCTCTACCTCGCCGCGCAGGCGATCCGGGGCGGTCTGGCCGACTGCACGCTGGCGCTGGGTTTCGAGAAGATGCAGAAGGGCTCGCTGGGCTCGACCTACGACGACCGCGAGCAGCCGATGATGCGCCACCTGTTGGCGACCGCCGAGCTGCAGGAGTTCGCGATGCCGCCGGCGCCGTACATGTTCGGCGCGGCGGGCAAGGAGCACATGGAGCGGTACGGCACCACCGCCGAGCAGTTCGCGAAGATCGGGGTGAAGAATCACCGCCACTCGCAGAACAATCCGTATGCGCAGTTCCAGGACGAATACACGCTCGACGAGGTGCTCGGGTCGAAGCAGATCTACGGTCCGTTGACCAAGCTGCAGTGCTCGCCGACCTCGGACGGCTCCGGCGCGGTGGTGCTCGCGAGCGAGGACTTCGTCGAGCGCCACGGGCTCGTCGACCAGGCCGTCGAGATCGTCGGACAGGCGATGGTCACCGACCTGCCGAGCACCTTCGAGGACCGCAGCGTGATCAGCCTGGTCGGCGCCGACATGACACGCACCGCGGCGCGCAGCGTGTACGACCAGGCCGGGATCGGGCCGGACGACGTCGACGTCATCGAACTGCACGACTGCTTCTCGACCAACGAACTGATCACCTACGAGGCGCTCGGCCTGTGCGCCGAGGGGGAGGGCGGCAAGCTCGTCGACGCCGGCGAGACCACCTACGGCGGCCGCTGGGTCGTCAACCCGTCCGGAGGCCTGATCTCCAAGGGACACCCGCTCGGCGCCACCGGACTCGCGCAGTGCAGCGAGCTGACCTGGCAGCTGCGGGGCGCCGCCGACGCCCGCCAGGTCGCCGGCGCGGCCACCGCTTCGGGCGTCGCGCTGCAACACAACATCGGGCTCGGTGGCGCGGTCGTGATCACCGCCTACCGGCCCGCGCAGCGCTGAATCCGTTCGCTCTCCGATACATCCACCCCGAACATCCCGTCATCGCAAGGAGTTTCGTCATGGCATCGGTTTCCGTCTCCGTTCCCCTGCCCGTCGCACCCGAGAAGGCCTGGGATGCGCTGTCCGACCTGTCGCGCTGGGAGGAGTGGCTGTCCATCCACCAGAGCTGGAAGAGCGAGCTGCCCACCGAGGTCGCCCTGGGTGCGCGGTTCACCGAGGTCGTTTCCGTCATGGGTATGGCCAACAAGATCGAGTGGGAGGTCGTCGAGGTCGAGGTCCCCAAGCTGGTGAAGATCTCGGGCACCGGCATGGCCGGGGTGAAGGTCGAGTTCACGCTCAAGGTCGAACCCGACGGCGCCGGATCGAGCGTGGTCATCGACGCGTCGTTCTCCGGCACCATGATCGTCGGGCCGATCGGCAAGGCCGTCGCCAAGAACGCCAAGGCGGACCTCGAGACGTCGCTGGCCAAGTTCGCGGAGCTCTACGGATGACGACCGCCCAGAGCGTCGTGTTCGATGCCACCGGGCTCGGCGAGTGGACCGAGGAGCAGCGCTTCGAGGTCACCGCCGAGCGCATCGCCGAATACGCCGCGGCCACCAACGATCCGATCGAGCGCCACCTCCGCGGAGAGGTCGCGCCGCCGGTGTTCGCGGTCGTGCCGGTGTTCACCTCGATGGCGCCGGCGGCACTTTCCGTCGCCCCGGTCGAGCTGCTGATGAAGCTCGTACACGGCGAGCAGGACTTCCGCTTCCACCGGCCGATCCTGCCGGGCGACACCCTGATCGCCAGGGCCAAGCCGGTCGGGTTCGTCGGCCGGGAGAACGGTTCGACGGTCGTCGTGTACGCCGAAACTCGCACGGATGCAGGTGATCTGGTCAACGAGCAGTGGATGACGGCGTTCTTCCGCAAGGTCGACGCCGGTCCCGGTGTGGGGGAGCCCGCCCCGGAACACCGCTTCGACGAGGCCTTGCGCGAGTCCAGTCCGGTGGCCGAGGTGACCGCGCACATCGACAAGGACCAGACGTTCCGGTACTCGCCGGCCTCCGGGGATCCGATGCCGATCCACCTCGACGACGAGATCGCCAAGATGTCCGGTCTGCCCGGGATCATCAACCACGGCCTGTGCACGATGGCGTTCACCTCCTGGGCGGCACTGACCGAACTCGCCGACGGCCGCGTCGAACGGCTGCGCCGGCTCGCGGTGCGCTTCGCCAAACCCGTGCTGCCCGAACAAGACATCGACACCCGCTTCTGGGCTTCGCCCGTGAGTGAGTTGCGGGGTCCGGTGGGCGCACAGCGCGCACAGGCGTACGCCTACGAGACGACCGTCGGCGACGAACTGGTCATCAAGGACGGCCTCGTCGTCATCGGCGAGTGACCGTTTCTCGGCCTGACGCACTGACCCAACTGCACCGACTTGCACTGGAGGACAAACGAAATGGGAACACTCGACGGGCGTGTCGCGATCGTCACCGGCGCGGGACGGGGCATCGGCCGTGAGCATGCGCTGCTGTTCGCCCGGGAGGGCGCGAGCGTGGTGGTCAACGACCTCGGCGGCGCCAACGACGGCACCGGCGCCGACTCCGGGCCCGCACAGCAGGTCGTCGACGAGATCGTCGTGGCAGGTGGGAAGGCCGTCGCCAACACCGACAGCGTCGCCGACTGGGCCGGCGCGAAGGCGCTGATCGACCAGGCGGTGAGCGCCTTCGGCCGCCTCGACATCCTGGTCAACAACGCCGGCATCCTGCGCGATGCCTTCATCGCGGGCATGGAGGAGAGCCAGTGGGACGCTGTCATCGCCGTGCACCTGAAGGGCCATGCGGCCGCGTTGCACCACGCCGCGGCGTACTGGAAGGCTCAGTCCAAGGCGGGCAACCCCGTTGACGCTGCGGTGATCAACACGGCCTCGGCGTCGGGCACGTTCATGCCGAACGCCGGGCAGGGCAACTACGGCGCGGCCAAGGCGGGCATCGCCGCGCTGACGCTGGTCGCCGCCGACGAACTCGAGCGCTACGGCGTGCGGGTCAACGCGATCGCGCCGATCGCCCGGACCCGGCTGACCCTGGCCACCCCGGGCATGGGTGCGCTGTTCGCCGCCGAGGTGCCCGAGGGAGAGTTCGACGCCTTTGCGCCGGAGAACATCTCGCCGCTGGTCGCCCGGCTGGCCGCGGCGGACTGCAAGCTCACCGGAAAGGTGTTCGCCGTGCAGGGCGGCGCCATCACCGAGCTGGTCAACTGGCACGGCGGCGACACCATCGAGTCCGAGGGTCCGTGGACCATCGGCGACCTCACCGATCGGCTGGGCTGAGCCATGGGCAGGGGCAGCTACGAGCTGGGCTTGGGCCTGAGCGAGGAACACCGCGCGCTGGCTGAATCGGTGCGTGCCTTCGCCGAACGGGTCATCTCTCCCGACGAGGTGCGGGCGGCGCTGGAATCGACGACCGAGGACAAATTCCCGGCGTTCTGGCCGGCGCTGGTCGGTCAGGATCTGCTCGGGCTCGCGGTGCCCGAGGAACTGGGCGGTCAGGGCGGCGGGCTGCTCACCCTGGCGGTCGCGCTCGAGGCGCTCGGCCGCACGGTCGCGCCCGGGCCGTTCGCGGCGACGGCGCTTACGGGTGCGGTGCTGGCGGCGACCGACGCGAAGGCCGGCGTCGAACTGTTGCCGGGACTGCTCGACGGGTCCCGCACCGGCGCGGTGGCGCTCGACGGCGCGTTCCGGGCCGAGGCGGCCTCCGGCGGCTACCTGCTCACCGGGTCGGCCGACGCGGTGCTCGGTGCGCGCGGCGCCGACGTGCTGATCATCCCCGCCGAGGTCGACGGGACGCGCCGCTGGCTGGCCGTCGACGCGGGTCTCGTCGTGGTGCAGCCGCAGGACAGCATCGACCTGCTGCGGGGGTCGGCCCGGATCCAGGCCGACGGGGTGCGGGTCGACGCAGAGCGGGTGCTCGGCGACCTCGACGAGGCCCGGGTGCGCTCGATCGCCGCGGTGGTGCTCGGCGCCGAGGCGCTCGGCGGCATGTCCTGGTGCGTGTCGACCGCCACCGAATACGCCAAGACCCGTGTGCAGTTCGGCCGGCCCATCGGACAGTTCCAGGCGGTCAAGCACAAGTGCGCGAACATGGGTATCGCGCTGGAGAAGGCCCGCGCGGTCGTGTGGGACGCGGCCTCGGCCCTCGACGCCGGCGACGAGACCGCGGACTTCGCGGCCGACATCGCCGCCGTGGTGGTGCCGGACGCGGCGGTGCAGGTCGCGCAGGACTGCATTCAGGTGCACGGCGGGATCGGCTTCACCTGGGAGCACGACGCGCACCTGTACTACCGGCGCGCGCTCGCGGTCCGGGGCGTGCTCGGCACCCGCGACGACCGGGTCGAGCGGGTCGCGCGGCAGGCGTCGGCCGGGGTCGTGCGGCACGTCGAGCCGGAGCTGCCGGCGGAGGCCGAGACGCTGCGCGTGCCGGTGCGGTCGGCGTTGGCCGCCGTCGCCGCGATCGACGACGAGGACGATCAGCTGGTCGCGCTGGGCGACGGCGGCTGGGTGCAGCCGCACCTGCCGAAGCCGTACGGTCGCGGCGCCGCCCCGCTCGAGCAGATCGTCATCGCGCAGGAGATCGCCGCCGCGGGAATCGCGATGCCGCAGCTGCTGATGGGCGGCTGGGCCGTGCAGGCGGTGGTCGGGCACGGCACCGAGCGGCAGAAGCAGGATCTCGTCGTGCCGACGCTGCGCGGCGAGCTGGTGTGGTGCCAGCTGTTCAGCGAGCCGGGCGCGGGTTCCGACCTGGCGTCGCTGACCACGAAGGCGGTCAAGGTCGACGGCGGCTGGAAGGTCACCGGGCAGAAGATCTGGACCACCGTCGCCCAGTTCGCCGACTGGGCGATGCTCATCGCCCGCACCGACCCGGACAAGCCGAAGCACGAGGGCATCACCTACTTCGTGCTGGACATGGCCACGCCGGGTGTGACGGTGCGGCCGCTGCGCGAGATGACCGGATCGGCACTGTTCAACGAGGTGTTCCTCGACGACGTCTTCGTGCCCGACGAGAACGTGGTCGGCGCGGTGAACGACGGCTGGCATGTCGCCCGCACCACGCTGGCCGGCGAGCGGGTGGCGCTGAGCCAGAAGATGGAGGCCTACGCGACCGACAAGGACCTGCTCGCGTTCGCCCGCGGTCGCGAGCTGGGCGCGGTCGGCCGGTACCGATTCGGCGGGTTGATCGCCGAGAGCCAGGCCATCGACCTGATCGGTGCGCGGATCGTGCTCGGCCAACTGGCCGGCTCGGACGTGAGCACCACATCGTCGGTCGGCAAACTGCTCGCGATGGGGCTCGGCCAGTCGATCTCGGAGTTCGTCGTCGCCGAACTCGGGCAGGCGGGAGTGGTCGCCGTGCCGGGGCAGCCGAGCGACAAGGCGATGGAGCAGTTGATCGCGGGCCGCGCCACGACCATCTACGGCGGCACCACCGAGGTGCAGCTCAACGTGATCGCGGAGCGGATGCTCGGGCTGCCGCGGGACTGAGAGCTGGAAGTGGGCCCCGCCGGCTGTGCCGGCGGGGCCCGCCCGTGTCCGCGGCAGGCGCGGTCGTCGGTGGGCTCGATACAGTTCTGGCGGTGACCACCATCCACCCCTCTGCGAGCGACGCCAATTTCGAGGAATTGCGCCAGGACCCGTTCTTCGAGGTGGCCCGCGACCTCGCCGCCGACTATCTGGCCGACGCCTTCGACGACCCGGCGGCGGGGGAGGCGGACCGCTGGACGCTCAGTGCGTTGCCGTCGACCGACTACACGCCCGACCGGCACCGGTTGTTCACGCTGAACGTCGGGCCGATGGAGGTGCTGTACATCGAACGGTTCCTCGAGGTCGGCGAGATCGTCGACTACCGGGTGGCGCTCTGCCTGTCGCGGTCCGCGCTGCTCGGCGAGACAGGCCTGAACCCGGAGGGGCTCGCGATGCGGTATCCGCTGCTGCGCTTCCACGACACGGCCATGGTGTCCGCGGAGGGCGACGGTGTGGTCGTCGACTGGTTCGTCTCCGATGACGGTGCGGACGACCAGTTCTTCGATCTGCCGCTGGAGAAGGCGATCCGGCCCCTGGCCGAGCGTCTCGTCGCGAAGGGGCGCGGACCGTACGCCCAGTTCCACAACCGTGCCTTCGCCGCTGCCGTTCTCGCGGGTGGCGAACGATGAGCACGGCGGCGAAGCCGACCACGATGGCCGAGTCTCCGCCGATCCGGCTGCCGCGGGTGCTGCGCGAGGGCGACGACGCGGCCGCCGTCGACGTGTTGCAGGAGTACTTCACCCGCAAGCTCGTCAAGACCGGCTATCTGCGTACCGGGGCGCTGTGGGACGCATGGGATCCCAGCGGTCGACGCCACGACGACCGCGACGTCATCACCGCCGACGACCTCGTCGCCGTCACGCTGCTGTCGGTCGAGGTCCCCGCGCAGGGCGCGCTGTTCCTGTTGGGGGACAAGCGCGCCGAGCTGGCCGCGCTGCTCCGCGAGGTCGGCGATGACCGCGACCTCGCAGGCGAAGCCGAACCACTGACCGAGGACTCCCCGGTGCGCCGGCTCGAGGCCGCGCTCACCGAGATCCACGGCATCGGCCGGACCACCGCATCCAAACTCATTGCGCGCAAACGTCCCCGGCTGTATCCGATCTACGACCGCACGGTCGGCCTGCAACTCGGCACCGCGGTCGCGCACGTCGAACCGATCCGCGTCGCGCTGCGGGCGAACGACGGCGAGCTGCATCGTCGGCTGATCGACCTGCGCGAGCAGGCCGGTCTCGACGACTCGGTGCCGGCGCTGCGCATCCTCCACGTGCTCGCGTGGATGCAGGGCAAGAAGTACGTGCCACGGAGCTGACCTGCGACGGCGCGGCCATCGGGAGCCTTTCGGTGGTCCGGTCTATACAGTTCTGTTGGTCATCGACGACAGGACAGGCAGGTAACGGCACCCGTGATCACCGGTGGCATCAAGAATGCGGTCGACACAGTCGCCTCCCTGCAGTCCCGCGCGTTCCGGGGCGAGCTGTGAGCGCGCCGGTGTCGGAGATGCCGGTGTGGTCGGGGTTCCTCACTCCGGTCCTGGAGGTGCTCAGCGATGGCGACACCTGGAAAAAGCGGGATCTACACGAGGCAGTGGCCGACCATCTCGGCCTCACCGCCGAGCAGCGCGCGGAGACACTCCCATCGGGGCAGGGGCGCGCTGACAATCGGGTCGGGTGGGCACTCAGTGGCTTGTACCGGGCGCAGTTGATCGTGAAGCCGGCGCGGGCGACATTCACCATCACCGACGCCGGTCGCGCGCTGCTCGCCGTCCATCCAGCGGGGATCACCGAGAAGATCCTGAAAGCTGTTCCCGCATATCAAGATTACGTGCCGGTCCGCCAGCTGAACACAGTCACCGAGCCGATCGGTGATCCCGACACGCCCGCCGATCCGGTTGAGCAGATCGAAGCCGGCGTCTCGCGACTGCACGCGGAGGTCGCAGCCGATCTGCTCACGCGGCTGCGCGAGCAACACCCCGACTTCCTCGAACAGTCCGTGCTCGACGTGCTCGTCGCGATGGGGTACGGCGGCGCCGAGGGCAGGGCCACCCGCATCGGCGGCACCGGGGACGGCGGCGTCGACGGCGTCATCGACCAGGACCCGCTCGGTCTGGACCGAATCTACGTGCAGGCCAAGCGGTATGCCGCCGACAACACGGTGGGGCGGCCGGAGATCCAGGCGTTCGTCGGCGCGCTGCACGGCGTCGGCGCCGCCCGCGGCGTGTTCATCACCACGAGCGTGTTCACCTCCGGTGCCCGCGAGTACGCGCAGAACATTGGCACCCGGATCATCCTCATCGACGGCCGGCGGCTCGCGGCGTTGATGATCCGCTACGGCGTCGCCGTCCAGACTCGGCAGACCTTCACCGTCGTCGAGGTCGACGAGGACTACTTCGAATAGGAGCGTGCATTTCGGTGTGCAGCTGGTCGTCCGGCGGGGTGCCGCACTCCGGAAACGAGATCCGGCAGAGCCGATTCATGGCACCTGACCTGCAAATATACACAAACATGCACAAATAGAGAGTCGAGTGTGCAGGTGGGCTGCCCTCGATTCCCGAAGCGAACCCGGACTTCTTGTCGGTGGGCCTCGCTACAATTCGAACATGCTTTCGGGAGGCGGGGTTGGAGGGGGAGACCGGGTGGAACACCACCTGGCCGCCCTTGATTCCGCTGTCGAGGGCTTGCTGACGGAATCGCTGACCGGACTGTCCGAGGCCGACGTCGTGGAGTCCCTGCAGCGGATGGAGGTGTCGCTACGGAAGGCGTCCGTGGTGGGGCATCGGCTGATCGTCGAATCTGTCGAGCGATCCATTCCCGGGAACCTGGCGTGCAAGTCGATCAACGACTTCCTGATCACGACCCTGCGGATCTCGGCCGGGGACGCCGCCCGGCGAGTGAAGGGCGCGAAGAAGGTCGGCACCTGGCACACCGTCAGCGGGGATGAGATGGACGCGACGCTGCTGGCGACGGCGGCGGCTGTCCGCGCCGGAACGATCGGCCCCGATCACGTCGCCGCCATAGCGAAGACCATACGGAAGGTCCCCCACAGCGCCGGGGTCGACGAGATCGCCGTCGCCGAACAGATCCTGGCCGATCTCGCCTGCTCCACCACCCCCGAGGACGTGACCAAGGCAGGCATCCACCTGCTCGCACACCTCAATCCGGACGGCGACGTGCCGGAAGAGCGGGAACGCAAGCGCCGCCGCGGCATCCGGATCGGCAAGCAGGGCGCGGACCTTCTGACCCCTATGTCCGGGATGCTCGACCCGGAATTGCGGGCCCTGCTCGACCCAGTGCTCGCCAAGCTCGCTCGGCCCGGGATGAACAACCCCGACGACCCCGAATCCCCGTCCGGCGACGCCGATTCCCCGACCCTCGACCGCGCCGCCCTCGCGCAGGCCGCCGCGCGTGACGGCCGCACGCCTTCGCAGCGCAACCACGACGCGATGAAAGTGGCTCTGCAGAGCTTGCTCTCGTCCGGTGCGCTGGGCAGTCACCGGGGGCTGCCGGTCACCGCGATCATCACGATGACCCTGCAGCAGCTCGAAGTGGCGTCCGGGGTGGTGACCACCGCCTCCGGCGGGATCATTCCGATCAAGGATGCCCTCCTGATGGCCGAGAATGCCCACCCGGTCCTTGTCCTGTTCGACCACAACGGCCGGCCCCTGCACCTCGGCCGCAGCAGGCGGCTCGCCTCCGCGGATCAGCGGCTCGCACTCATTGCCGCGTCCCGCGGCTGTACTCGCCCCGGATGCGACGCCCCTGCCACCATCGCCGCAGTCCACCACGTCACCGAATGGAAGGACGGCGGCGGCACCGACATCACCAACGAGGACCTCGCCTGCGATCACTGCCACGCACTTGTCCACGAGGGACCCGGCGGCTGGAAAACCGAGGTGGCGCCGCCCGGCGCGGCCCATCCGGGCTGCACCGAATGGACCGCGCCGCCGCACATCGACCCAGAGCAGACGCCGCAGGTCAACCATCGGCACCACCTCGACCAGCTCATCGCCGGGGCACTCGCCCGCTATCGGGCACGGTGCGACGCAGGCCTGCGCCGACGGCGAGCGCAGTGGGAACCGCAGGATCGTCGGCGCACTGGTGAGAGCGATGAGAGCGACGGCGACGTTCCCTGACCATGTCGTTGAACACCAGGTCTTTGCATCCGCATGGCGACGGTCCGCCGCAGTGCCGCAACTGGGCCATGTCGTCGATGCTGTAGGCGTCGGCGCGATCCGCCACCTGCGTCCACGCCCGGGGGTGAGGCCGGATTGGTGTGAGTGGGGCTGGTTAAAGTGGGACGGTTCCGTGATGGGACGTACGAGGGGGATTCGTTGTGCAGGGTGGGGTTCAGGCTGTGATTCCGGTTGGCAGTGCCGGCTCCGACGCCGCGGTGTTCGTGCCGGCCGAGCCGATCGGCGAGGGGGATGCTCAGGCGCGGGTGCAGATGCGGACCTTGTCCGACGGTCGGCTGGCGCTGCTGGCGTACACGTCGTTGCCGTTGTTGGTGGCCGGGTGCGGGTCGGATCAGGGGTGGATGGGCATTCCGCAGGCGTGGGTCGAGTCGTTGCGGGTGCAGGTGGGGGCCGAAGGGATCGCCTATGACGTGGCTTTGCCGCCGCAGTCGCGGGTGAATCGAGAGGGGCTCGCATGAGCGGCGGCACGCTGGATGTGCGTGATCTCAATCCGTTGGCGCAGACACTCGCGACGAGCGCGATGGCGCTGGAACGGCTCGGGTCCAGTGCGCCGGCGGTGCCGGACGCGGGTTCCTCGACTGGGGAGGTCGGGTCCGCGTTGGCGACGATCTGTCAGGCGATGAGCAACCTGGTGGAGGCGACCGCGAAGTCGGCGGACCTGGTGCAGGCCAACGACAAGGCGTTCCAAGGTGCCGAGCACCAGAACGCGGCGGACCTGCACCGGGCAGCTAGGGGGCGTTGATGCCGATCGACACGCATGTGGCCGGGGACGAGAACTCGGTACGCGCCACCGCTACCAGCCTGCGCGGTATTGCGCGGGGCGCCACCGCAGGCGCTGACGCGTTCATCAAGGCCCGCAACGATTCCGAGTACCAGTGGGCGTCGGGGGAGGAGTTCCGGTCCCGGATGGGGCCGATGAGCAGGAGCGCCGACCAGATCGGTGAGCACTGCCAGGACATCGCCCGTGGACTCGACGAGTTCGCCGGATCGCTCGCGGCGGTCAAAGGCCACATGGCCGACATCCGTCATGACGCCCAGGCCGGGATGCTCACCGTCAGCGGGGACACCATAGACAATCCCGTGCTCGGTCGTACCGAGGCCGCCTACGCCGTTGACCGGGTGAAGATCGCCGCGTATCAGGCAAGCCTCGAAGCCGTCGCTGCCGCCCGCACCGATGAGGCCAACGCGCACAACATGCTCAACGAACTGCTCGTCGGCGGGAAGACGGCGCTGATCGATCTGCTCAAACAGTCCGTGTGGACCGTGCCGTCGACCGCCGCTGGTGCTGTCAGTTCCCTGGTGCAGAACTCTCGTGAGTGGGGCAAGCTCGCCGACCAGCGTGCCGACCAGGTCGAGTTGTGGCAGAAGATCATGAAGGCCGACGCCGGCGACCCGTACTGGGAGTCCATCGACGCGCGCAAGGTCGGTGTTTACGCCGCCGGCTACGACGAGTACTCGAGCCTGCAGAAGTCCAGCGCAGGCATCCTCGACAAACTGCACCTGTCCGAAGGCACCAAACTCCGGGGGTTCCTCGGGGCGACCGCCTCCGACATTCCGGGTATCGGCGGGGCATTCGGCGAGGTCGGATCCAAAATCCCTGTCGTTGGGACCGGTTTCGCGGTTGCACAGACCATTGCAGATGTCTCTCAGGCGCATGGGACGGCGGAGAAGGTCAAGGCGGCTGGTTCCGACATCGGCGGCACCGTTTTGGGCACCGTTCTCGGGGGCGGGGCCGAGACCGGGCTGATCGCGCTCGGTGTGGCTGGTGGTCCGGCCACGATCGGCGCGGTCGTCATCGGGGCCGGTGTCGCCTACGGCGTCGGCGAGGTCGTCAACCACTGGTCCGGCATCACCCACTTCATGGGAGACCTCTTCTGACATGACCAGCCCCTACCCGATCCCGGAACAGCTTCCGCCCTGTCCCGACGCACAAACCGGTCTGCCGCGGCCCCCGCAGGCACCCCGCGGCTACAAGGGCAAGAACCGGACCCCCACCAACCGGATCCCACGCAAAGCCCCGCCCCCACCCGAAGGTCAAGGCCCCCGGATCGAATGGTTCCAGGAATCCAATAGGTCATCCCTTGTGGCAGGGGGCCTGACCATCGTGTTCATGGCCGCGTTCTTCACACTCAGGAATGGGTTTGGCTGGGCGACGAACTGGGCGGTGTGGCTGACGTTCTTTCTGACCGGTCTGGCTATCTTTTCCTGCTTCCGTAATTCCTGGGTTGCCGCGGGAGCGAGATGGTTGCAGTGGCGTAAAGCGGGGTGGGTGGATGTCTACACCCTGACGAAGATCAACATTCGGGCGTCAGGTCCGAACGCCTACATCGACCTCGCGGACAGCGCCGGACGGTCGATCTCGCCGAAACTGTCCGACATCCAGGACAGTCAGCGCATCTGGGATCTGGTCTACAACGGCATCGTGCATTCGGTTGCGAACGGCACTGCGGACCCGGACCGCAAGACCAGGCTCAACCTCAAACTTCCCCCGCGCCCCTGAGGTCTGACCCGGAGAGCATGCTCCTGCGAGGACGGGGACTGCTGCACGATCAGGTCAAGATGTCACCTATCCATGCAGCAGCCCTGCGTCGACAGCCGGACAACCTGGCGCTGCAGAAGGTGCGGTCCGGAAAGGCCCTGACCACAGCCGATCTCGACTCCCTCGAGGAACTGCTCGCCCGCAGCAGGGCCGGTGAGCCCGAGAACCTCGAACGGGCGGTGGCCAACGCGCACGGACTCGGCCGCTTCATCCGGTCGCTCGTCGGGCTCGACCAGCAGGCGGTGCAAGAGGCATTCGCGGAATTCCTCGGTGAACGGACCGCCACTGCCAGCCAGATCGACCTCGTCAACCACATCGTCGGGTATCGGACCCGCCACGGCGAGATGGATCCGAAGCTGCCGTTCGAGGCGCCGTTCACCGACAGCGCCCCGCAGGGTCCGACGCAACTGTTCGAACCGGAGCGGGCTCGGCGACTGGTGCAGGTGCTGCGGACGTTCAACGCGTCGGTCGAGGTCAGCGCCTGACCGACACCCTCAGCTGAACGGCGGCCGCGCGTCCACCCGCAGCGACGCCCGCCCGGCGGTCCGCCACGACCGCGCCACCAGGTCCGCGTCCTCGTCGGTGACCAGGTTGCCCATCACCCGCACGGTCACGCTCATCAACGCGCGCGACCGCATGCCGACCGGGCCGGTGACCGGCAGGAACCGCGGCAGTGTCAACAGTCCGGCGAGCCGGCGCGCGATGGAGAAGGCGCGGCCATAATGCCTCCGCAGCAACGCGGGCCACGCATCGGTCAGGTCGGATTCGCCGAGCAGGTCGACGACCAGTCGGCCGCCCTCGAGGCCGTAGTCGATGCCCTCCCCGTTGAGCGGGTTCACGCAGGCGGCGGCGTCGCCGATCAGCGCCCAGTTCCTGCCCGCGACCGTCGAGACCGCGCCGCCCATCGGCAGCAGCGCGGACGCCACCGAGGTCAGTTCGCCCGACAGCGCCCAGTCGCCGCGCCGGGCGGTCGCGTAGTGGTCGAGCACGGGCCGCAGCGCGCCGGGTGCCGGGCGCTTGGCGGTCGCGAGCGAGCCGACGCCGATGTTGACCCGGCCGTCGCCGAGCGGGAACACCCAGCCGTAGCCGGGCAGCAGCGCCCCCTCCGGGGTGCGGACCTCGAGGTGCGAGGAGATCCACTCGTCGTCGTGCCGGGTGGAGTCGATGTAGGCGCGCGCGGCGACCCCGTAGGCGGTGTCGCGATGCCATTGCCGGCCGAGGATCTTGCCCAAGGGCGACCGCACCCCGTCGGCGACGATCAGTCGCTCGCAGCCGATCGTGTGCTCGCCGGACCTCGTGCGAAGCCGCACCGACCGGACCCGGTCGCCGTCGCGTCCCACCCCGATCGCCTTGGCGCCCTGCACCATTGCCGCGCCGTCGGCGACTGCGGTGCGACGGATCCGGTCGTCGAGGGTGCTGCGTGGTACGGCACTGCCGACCGGTGGCAGCGTGCCGCCGGGCCAGGGGAGTTGCAGTTCCTGGCCGAACCCGGTCAGCCGCAGGCCCCGGTTGACGGTGTGCGAGCGCGCCCATTCGCCCAGACCCAGCCGGTCGAGTTCGCCCATGGCCCGCGGGGTCAGCCCGTCGCCGCAGGTCTTGTCCCGCGGGAACTCTGCAGAATCGACGAGGACGACATCGCGTCCCGACCGCGCGGCCCAGGCCGCGGCCGCGGAGCCGGCCGGTCCGGCGCCGACCACGAGCACCTCGGTGCGGCCGGGCAGGACGGCCGGGTCGGGGAGGTTGTCGGACGATTCGGTGACCACGTATCCATCCTGTCAGCCGTCGCGGCGGGACCGTCCGCGGCGGCCCCCTGTCGGTAATCCGGCCCCGTGCACGTGGTGCTCGGCAGGTTCACTACCGTAGGGAGTTCTATGGGGAATTCGGCGTCGGCGAGTCGGGCACCGACGCCGGGACCCCGGACAGCGCCCAAGGCACTCGAGGACAGGACGGGTACTGAGATCGTGAGCACTGAGGGTTCGACCAACACGGTCGTTGCGGGGGTCGATCTGGGTGATCCCGGACTCGCCGCCGTCGTGCGCGGGCGTCTCGGCGAGGTCGAGGACCTGCTGACCAGCGAGCTGTCCACCGGCGAGGACTTCCTCACCGAGGCGGCGCTGCACCTGGCGAAGGCCGGCGGCAAGCGTTTCCGCCCGCTGTTCACGGTCTTGACCAGCCAGTACGGGCCGCGCCCGGAGGATCCGGAGATCATCACCGCGGCCGCCGTCGTCGAGTTGGTCCACTTGGCGACGCTGTATCACGACGACGTGATGGACGAGGCCTCGATGCGCCGCGGCGCCGTCAGCGCCAACTCGCGGTGGGGCAACAGCGTCGCGATCCTGGCGGGCGACTTCCTCTTCGCCCACGCGTCGCGGCTGGTCTCCACGCTCGGGCCCGACGCCGTCGAGATGATCGCGATGACGTTCGCCGAGCTGGTCACCGGCCAGATGCGCGAGACGGTCGGCGCGAAGGAGGGCAGCGACCCCGTCGAGCACTACCTGAAGGTGGTGCGGGAGAAGACCGGCTCGCTGATCGCCGCTTCCGGCCGCTTCGGTGGCACGTTCTCGGGTGCCGACGAGGCCCAGACCGAGTGCCTGTGGCGACTCGGCGACGCAGTCGGGACCGCCTTCCAGATCTCCGACGACATCATCGACATCTCATCGGTGCCCGACCAGTCCGGCAAGACGCCCGGCACCGACCTGCGTGAGGGAGTCCACACCCTGCCGGTGCTGTACGCGCTGCGCGAGGAAGGCGCCGATGCCGACCGCCTGCGCAAGTTGCTCGACGGCCCGGTCACCGACGACGGCGTGGTCGCCGAGGCGCTCGAACTGCTGGAGCGGTCGCCCGGCATGGACAAGGCGAAGCGCAAGCTCGGCGAGTACGCAGACCGGGCGCGGGCCGAACTCGCCACGCTGCCGGCGGGACCGGTCACCGAGTCGCTGCTGCGCCTGGTCGACTACACGGTCGAGCGGGTGGGCTGAGCCCGCGACACGGTGTCCGGGGAACGCCTTCCCGCCCCGGTTCGTTGAGATGATGGGCTTCCCGCGTGGGCGGGAGGCTCGCTCGACTGCAGTTGACCGGCGACCTCGCCGCCGGACACCCGGGGAAGGAACGGCATGCACTCGCACGGAAACGGCCTCAAGACCGCGGGTCTGATGATCGGCATGTCGGCGTTGATCGTGTTCATCGGCGCGCTGTTCCGCAGCCCCGCCATCCTGATCATCGCGATCGTGCTGGCCGTCGGCATGAACGCGTACGTGTACTTCAACAGCGACAAGCTGGCCCTCAAGGCGATGCACGCCATCCCGGTCACCGAGGTCGAGCAGCCGGTGATGTACCGGATCGTCCGCGAACTGGCCACCGCGGCGCACAAGCCGATGCCGCGGCTGTACATCAGCCCCACCAACGCCCCCAACGCCTTCGCCACCGGACGCAACCCGCAGAACGCGGCGGTGTGCTGCACCCAGGGGATCCTGCAGATCCTCGACGAACGTGAGCTGCGGGGCGTGTTAGGCCACGAGCTTTCGCACGTCTACAACCGCGACATCCTGATCTCCTCCGTCGCCGGCGCGCTGGCCGCGGTCGTCTCCGGTCTGGCGAACATGGCCTGGATCGCGGGCATGTTCGGCGGAGGACGCGGCGACGACCGGGCCAACCCGTTCGCGCTGATGCTGGTGTCGATGTTCGGTCCGCTGGCGGCCGGCATCGTCAAGATGGCCGTCTCACGGTCGCGTGAGTACCAGGCCGACCAGTCCGGTGCCGAGCTGTGCGGGGACCCGCTGGCGCTGGCCTCGGCACTGCGCAAGCTCGAGATGGGCGTGCAGGCGGCGCCGCTGCCGCCCGACCCGAAGATCGCGGCGCAGTCGCACATGATGATCGCCAACCCGTTCCGCGCGGGTGAGCGGATCGGCAACCTCTTCGCCACCCACCCGCCGATGCCGCAGCGGATCGAGCGGCTCGAGCGGATGGCGGGCCGGCAGCTGCCGTGAGCCCTGCTAGCGGTAGTTGACGAACTGCAGCGCGATCCCGAAGTCCTCGCCCTTGAGCAGAGCGATGACGGACTGCAGATCGTCGCGCTTCTTGCTCGACACCCGCAGCTCCTCGCCCTGGATCTGCGCCTTGACGCCCTTGGGCCCCTCGTCGCGGATCTTCTTGGAGATCTTCTTGGCGTTCTCGCTCGAGATGCCCTGGACCAGCGATCCGGTGATCTTGTAGATCTTCCCCGACGCGGCGGGCTCGCCGGCGTCGAACGCCTTGAGGGAGATGTCCCGGCGGATCAGCTTCTCCTTGAAGACCTCGAGCGCGGCGTTGACGCGCTCCTCGGTCTCGGCGGTCAGCGTGATGGCCTCCTCGCCCGACCACTCGATGCCGGCACCGGTGCCGCGGAAGTCGAAGCGGGTGGCGAGTTCCTTGGCGGCCTGGTTCAGGGCGTTGTCCACCTCCTGCCGGTCAACCTTGCTCACCACGTCGAAGGACGAATCAGCCACTGCACACTCCAGAGATCGACATCGGGTTCTGACCGGGACGACGCTATCGGGTCGAGGACCCCGCGGGTCGGCAACCCCGTTTTCCACCCGGTTTGCACTTCGGGGGGACTCTCGTTGTATTCTGCTTGTCGCATCGACGCACGAAGTTGTTCAGCGTCGTAGCACCAGGCAGGTTGCCCGAGCGGCCAATGGGAGCGGACTGTAAATCCGTCGGCTTATGCCTACGTAGGTTCGAATCCTACACCTGCCACCGAGGTCGGCCCCGGTCCACACGGACCGGGGCCGACTTGCATTTCCCGGGTCCGGCGCGGTCTTCCCGATGCCGCCGTCCGGAGGCGATGGCGGCGCCGCCGGCCCGGGGTCCGCGGGTATATACGGGTAGGTGACCACGTAGTTCTGCCGTGGTGTGGCGGAGTTCACGCGACGACGATGAACTCGTCGAAGACCGCGCCGCCCGATGGCGGCCCCGCAGAACGCAGAGGTCACTTCATGCCCGAACTCCAACTCCGCCTCGCCCCCTCCGCCGCGCTGCGCTGGGAGGGTGCCGGACCTGCGAGCGACCGACCGGCGATGGTGCTGCTGCCGGATCTGTACCGCACCCGCGGCGACTACGACCGCGCGGTCGCCAGGCTGTCGGATCACGGGCAGCGTGTGTTCACCCCCGACCGCCTGTCCGAGGACCTCGACGAGGCGATCGCCGACCTCGAGCGGTTCCTCGACGACCTCGCCGAGTCGGTCGTGTTGGCCGGGCACGGTCGCGGCGGCGCGGTCGCGGCCGCGGTGGCGAGTCGGCGGCCGGGGCAGGTCACGAAGCTGCTGCTGATCGACGCCGTGGTGTCCGAGGCCGACGCGGCCGCAGGGCTCGCGGAATCGGTTGCGCGGAGCCTTCCCGTGGCGGTGCTGTGGGGTCGTGACGGCGAGTTCGATCCGGGCGCCGGGTACCGGACGGTGCGTGGCGCGCTGGGCGGTGCCGCGACGTTCACGGTCCCGGGATCGCACGACTGGCCGATCGAGCGGCCGGCCTCGTTCGGCTTCGCCCTGCGGACCGTGCTGGCCGAACCGGCCGGGGTGTCCGGATGAGTCTCGGGGAGCGCTGGTACGACCGGGCTGACAACGGTCACTCCGTGTCGTTCGGTGTCGTCGGGTCCGGTCCGCCCGCGCTGTTCCTGCACGGGTTCGGTCTCACCCACCACACCTATCGGGGCGCGCTGCGGCGCCTGGCCGCGCAGGGGCTGCGGGTTTACGCGCCGGCGCTGCCCGGCTTCGGCGGCACCGACGCGTTGCCGAACGCGCAGCGCAACATCGCCGGCTACGCACGTTGGGTGCACCGGTTCCTCGACGACCAGGGCATCGACGAGCCGCTCACGTTGGTCGGGCACTCCTTCGGCGGCGGTGTCGCGATCCGTGCCGCGTTCGAACGCTCCGAGCGGATCCGCCGGCTGGTGCTGGTGAACTCGGTCGGCGGCGGTGTCTGGTCCTCTCGGAGCGGCGACCACCGGCCGCTGCGCGAGCGGCCGCTGTGGGGATGGGGTGCGGCGGCGCTCTCGGATGCGGTCGCCACCCGTCCGCCGCTGTCGGCTCTCGCCGCCATCGCCACCGACACGATGGCCAACGCGCTGCGGAACCCCGTGGAGGTCTGGCAGATCTCGCGGCTGGCGCGCACGGCAGACCTCCGCTACGAACTCGACGTCTTGGCGCGCCGGGGACTGCCGGTGGGGGTCGTGTGGAGCAAGGGTGACACCTTCATCCCGCGTGCCAGCTTCGAGCAGCTGCGGGCGGCACTGGGTAACCCGCACGTTCACCACGTGCCGGGGTGCCACGGCTGGCTGATCGGCAATCCCGACCGTTTCGGGGCGGTCATGTCCACGGTGCTGGGCCGCTTGCTGCCGGACCTGTCTGTGGCCGGGTGACCGGTTCCGGGGCCACGTGCCGGCCCTTGCCGAAGCTGTCGTGAATTGGTTGTTTTCCATGTCTGACCAGTCGGTTTGGCGTGTGCGCCCGGAAGTGTGTAACCTTCTGGGGGCTTGAGCGCAACGAACGGACTCCCGGTTCGAGTATCGGGAGAACAAAGGTGCGCAGCGAGCATGCCCCCTTAGCTCAGTCGGTAGAGCGTTTCCATGGTAAGGAAAAGGTCAACGGTTCGATTCCGTTAGGGGGCTCGCTGGATTCGACGGTCCCAGCGGCCGTCGGCCGACAAGGCGGTGTAGCTCAGTTGGTAGAGCAAACGACTCATAATCGTTGTGTCGCCGGTTCAAGTCCGGCCATCGCTACACAACACAAATGACCGAACGAGACGTCCGGCCGGATCACCGAGGGTGAGAAGGTCGCACGCTTCGACCGCAATCAGCTCGACCCGAAGGAAGGCATCCCGTGGCCGCCACCGACGTTCGCCCGAAGATCACGCTGGCCTGCGAGGTATGCAAGCACCGCAACTACATCACTCGCAAGAACCGCCGTAACGACCCCGACCGCCTCGAGCTGAAGAAGTTCTGCCCGAACTGCGGAACCCACCGGGCGCACCGCGAGTCTCGCTGATACGTCCTCCAACGCGGTAGCGAATCCTCGCTACCGCGTTTTCTCACGTGACGGGTAGGTTCTGGGCGTGGTATTCGATCAAAGCATGGTCGGCACCCACTATCGGGTGGACGACTACTACGAGGTCGGTCGCGAGAAGGTCCGCGAGTACGCGCGGGCCGTCAAGGACACGCACCCGGCCCACCACGACGAGGTGGCCGCCAAAGACCTCGGCTACGACGGCCTGATCGCGCCGCTGACGTTCATCTCCATCGTCGGGATGCTCGCGCAGCGCCGGCTGTTCGAGGACAAGGCGGCCGGTCTGGACCTGCGTCACGTGATGCAGACCGATCAGCGCCTCGTGTTCCACCGGCCGGTCGAGGTCGGCGACCGGCTCGTGTGCGACGTGTACATCGACTCGGTTCGGCAGATGGCCGGTGCGGACATCATCGTCACCAAGAACATCGTCCGCGACCAGGACGAAGAACTCGTGCTCACCACCTACACGACCCTCATCTACCGGGCCGACATCGATGTGGAGGGGATCGGCTGATGGGGCTCCTCAAGTTCGACGACGTCGTGGTCGGTCAGGAACTGCCCGAACGCACCGTGCAGCTCACGCGCGGTGACCTGGTGCAGTATGCGGGAGTGTCGGGCGACGAGAACCCGATCCACTGGAGCGACTCCGTGGTCGCGAAGGTCGGTTTGCAGGAAGTCGTCGCGCACGGCATGCTCACCATGGGCCTGGGGGCCGGCTTCGTCACCGACTGGCTCGGCGACCCGGGTTCCGTGCTCGAGTACAACGTCCGCTTCACCAGCCCGGTCTACGTGCCGGACGACGAAGCGGGCGGGTCGGTCGACTTCTCCGGCAAGGTGAAATCGTTGGACCCGCAGGACAAGACCGCCGTCATCGTGATCACCGCGCGATCCGGCGGAAGAAAGATCTTCGGCCGTGCCACGGCCGTGGCAAAGCTGGCGTGATCGGATCGGCCCGACCTGCCCGATTGGGTGAGAGTCGGACCGTGAAGTACACTGAGATTTCTGGGGTTACTCCGGCGTAACGCGCTGCCCGTGATCGGGTAGCGCGTCGTGTGTGACTTCAGTGGTCGGGCGTTCCGCAAGGTGCACCGACCAAAGGGGCGTAGCTCAACTGGCAGAGCAGCGGTCTCCAAAACCGCAGGTTGCAGGTTCAAGTCCTGTCGCCCCTGCACCAGATGTCAGGCACTGGTGGCCGGCGAACGAGAGGAACACGGTGAGCGACGAGCGCGAGCGGGACACCGCCGACTCGGCTGAGGCGGCAACGACGTCCGACGACGCCGCCGGCTCGAGCGGACTCGCCGGATCCTCCCGTCCTTCCGGCAAGCGTTCGGGTGCCCGTTCCAGGTCCGCCGCGGCGACCATCGAGTCCGATCCCGAGACTGCCGGCTCCTCCGCGGAGAAGCCGAAGAAGTCCGGGGGCGGGAAGAAGCCGAAGAAGACCAAGCAGTCCGGTCAGGGCAATCTGCTCAAGCGGGTCATCAAGTACCTGCGCGAGGTTGTCGCCGAACTGAAGAAGGTCATCTGGCCGAACAAGCAGCAGATGATCACCTACACGATCGTGGTGGTGATCTTCATGGCGTTCATCGTGGCGCTCGTGGCGGGTCTGGACATCGGATTCGCCAAGGGCGTCATGTGGTTGTTCGGCTGACGGTGGGGCGCCCCGTGAATCCCATCCGTGACGACGAGAGGAAGCGAGTGCCGCAGTGAGCACCCACGAGGACGACGCCGACGACTCGGCAGCCGAAGAGAATGTGGCAGCCATGACTGACGAGGCCGAGACCGGGAGCGACGCTGCGGCCGACGAGGCACCGGCCGTGGACGACGCCCAGGCCGAGGGCTCCGATTCCGAGGTCACCGAAGCGGACAGTGCCGAGGCCGACGAGGCAGTGGTCGCCGAGGAAGCAGCCGACGGTGACGCCGGCGAAGCCGAGGAAGAGGTCGACCCGGTTGCCGCGCTGAAGGCGGAGCTGCGTCGCCAGGTCGGCGAGTGGTACGTGATCCACTCGTACGCCGGCTACGAGAACAAGGTCAAGACCAACCTCGAGACCCGCGTCCAGAACCTGGACGTCGGCGATTACATCTTCCAGGTCGAGGTGCCGACCGAAGAGGTCACCGAGATCAAGAACGGGCAGCGCAAGCTGGTCAACCGCAAGGTGCTGCCCGGTTACATCCTGGTCCGGATGGAACTCAACGACGAGTCCTGGGGAGCCGTGCGCAACACGCCCGGCGTGACCGGGTTCGTCGGGGCGACGTCGAAGCCGTCGCCGCTGACGATCAACGAGGTCGTCAAGTTCCTGCTCCCGCAGGGTGAGCAGCGCAAGCCCGCCGCCAAGGCGGCCGGTGCGGCGCTCACGGAGACCGCGGCCAAGCCGACCATCGAGGTGGACTTCGAGGTCGGAGAGTCCGTGACGATCATGGACGGCGCGTTCGCCACGCTGCCGGCCAGCATCAGCGAGGTCAACGCCGAGCAGCAGAAGCTCAAGGTCCTCGTCTCGATCTTCGGCCGCGAGACGCCGGTCGAACTCGGCTTCACTCAGGTGTCGAAGATCTGAGTGGGTCCGCACCCGAAGTAACACCACATCCCGGTGTCAGATCCGGGACACGAAGCTAGGAATACAGATGCCCCCGAAGAAGAAGAAGATCGCTGGGCTCATCAAGCTCCAGATCCAGGCCGGCCAGGCCAACCCTGCGCCGCCCGTGGGTCCGGCGCTCGGTCAGCACGGCGTGAACATCATGGAGTTCTGCAAGGCCTACAACGCCGCGACCGAGTCGCAGCGCGGCAATGTGGTGCCGGTCGAGATCACGGTCTACGAAGATCGCTCCTTCGACTTCAAGCTGAAGACCCCGCCCGCCGCTCGGCTGCTGCTCAAGGCCGCCGGTGTGCCGAAGGGCTCCGGCGAGCCGCACAAGACCAAGGTCGCCACTGTGACCATGGACCAGGTCAAGGAGATCGCGAAGGTCAAGCAGGAGGACCTCAACGCGAACGACATCGACGCCGCCGCGAAGATCATCGCTGGCACCGCGCGTTCGATGGGGATCACCGTCCAGGACTGATCCTCACGTCGCGCGTCGCCGCGTACGTCAGGACACCACCGTGGGAGGGCCGGCCAGGCCCGACAACCACCTCTGAACCATTAGTTAGGACAGAACAACATGGCAAAGCGCAGCAAGGCATACCTCGCCGCCGCCGAGAAGGTCGACGCGACCAAGCTCTACAGCCCGCTCCAGGCCGCCAAGCTGGCCAAGGACACCTCCTCGACCAAGATGGACGCGACCGTCGAGGTCGCGGTGCGTCTGGGTGTCGATCCCCGCAAGGCGGACCAGATGGTGCGCGGCACCGTCAACCTCCCGCACGGCACCGGTAAGACCGCCCGCGTGATCGTGTTCGCCGCGGGCGAGAAGGCCTCCGAGGCCGAGGCCGCCGGCGCGGACGCGGTCGGCGCCGAGGACCTGATCGAGCGGATCCAGGGCGGCTGGCTGGACTTCGATGCCGCGATCGCCACCCCGGACCAGATGGCCAAGGTCGGCCGCATCGCGCGTGTCCTCGGACCGCGTGGCCTGATGCCGAACCCGAAGACCGGCACCGTGACCACCGACGTGGCCAAGGCCGTGGCGGACATCAAGGGCGGCAAGATCAACTTCCGCGTCGACAAGCAGGCGAACCTGCACTTCGTGATCGGCAAGGCGTCCTTCGACGACGCCAAGCTGGTAGAGAACTACGGCGCCGCGCTGGACGAGATCCTGCGTGCGAAGCCGTCGTCGGCGAAGGGCCGTTACGTCAAGAAGGTGACGATCTCGACGACCACCGGACCGGGCATCCCGGTGGACCCGAACCGCACCCGCAACCTGCTCGAGGACGCGGAGTAAGCACACTCCGCACCATGCCGGCGCACACGTCGGGACATCGCTTCGACGACGAAGGCCGACACGGATCAGTCCGTGTCGGCCTTCGTCGTCCTCCCGGCACCCGTAGGGTCGGCGCATGGGCTTGTTCGAGCTGATCACCCTGCCGCTGCGGGCCGGCATCGCATATACCCAGGCATCGATCGGCGTGGCGCGGTTGGTCGCGCCGGGCGGACCGATCAGGGTGGTCTACCGGTTGGCGGATCTGACCGACGAGGACCGACCGCTCGGTCAGGCGCTCGCGCCCGGCGGCACGCTCGACAGGTTGCTGGCCGAGGGCGACGTGCTGGTCCAACTCACAGCCGTCCTCGGCCCCCTCGACCGGGCGCTGAAGCCGGGCGGCCCGCTCGAGCGACTGCTGGCCGAGGACGGGCTGCTCGACCAGTTGGTCGCGGAGGGCGGAGTCCTGGACCGCTTGGTCGACGTGAGCGGAGCGCTGGCGCAGCTGACGCCGAGCCTGGATCTGCTCGACGAGCCGATCCGGCAGCTCGACCATGCGACGGGCGCGCTGACCGCGGCGGTCGCCCCGTTGACGGTGGCAGCGGAGTCGCTGCGTGACCTCGCGAGCCGGGTGCCCGGGATGCCGCCGATCCCCGGATTCGGGCGCCGGGACCGAGGCTGACCGCCCCGCCGGCCGCCGCCGCCTCGCCCCGTTTTGGCAAACGCTGAGGTCATCGCGTAGTCTGGTCCGCGAAGTTCGACCCGATCGAAGTTCCACCGAAGACCGTTGGTCACCGTTGCCGGTTCCGGCAGCGGGCGAAGGTCCGGGATGTGCCCGGCGGCCCACGCAGGAGGACGAGGTAGGGGAGGCCTGTCCGATTCCGGTTCGCCGGTGTGGGTACGGCTTCTCGGTTACGCCCCGTGCGCCCTGCGCCGGGGCGTTTTGCATGTCGCGGACTCTGAAGAAGAGAGGAGGCGAAGTATGGCAAAGTCCGAGAAGGTTACGGCAGTTGCGGAGATCACCGAGCAGTTCAACAGCTCGAACGCAGCCGTGATCACCGAGTACCGGGGACTCTCGGTCACCGCCCTCACCGAGTTGCGTCGTGCACTCGGCGCGAGCGCCAGCTACTCCGTCGCCAAGAACACCCTCGTCAAGCGTGCCGCTGCAGAGGCGGGCGTCGAGGGCCTGGACGAGTTGTTCGTCGGTCCGACCGCCATTGCGTTCATCAAGGGCGAGCCGGTCGATGCGGCGAAGGCGCTGAAGAACTTCGCCAAGGACAACAAGGCTCTCGTCATCAAGGGCGGGTACATGGACGGCGCACCGCTGTCCGTGGACCAGGTCAACAAGATCGCGGACCTCGAGTCCCGCGAGGTGCTGTTGGCCAAGCTCGCCGGCGCGATGAAGGGCAACCTGGCGAAGGCAGCCGGCCTGTTCAACGCTCCTGCGTCGCAGATGGCCCGCCTGGCCGCTGCGCTGCAGGACAAGAAGGCCGCGGAAGGTTCCGCAGCCGAGGGCTGATCCGCACGAGGGGCGCGGGACATCCCGTCTGGCGACCCTGCGTATCACGTAACACCACCACCACACCCCGTCGCGGATCAGCGACATGGGACTTACAGGAAGGACCGCCACCATGGCGAAGCTCAGCACCGAAGAACTGCTCGACCAGTTCAAGGAGCTCACCCTGCTCGAGCTCTCGGAGTTCGTGAAGGCGTTCGAGGAGACCTTCGAGGTCACCGCTGCCGCTCCGGTTGCCGTCGCCGCCGCGGGTGCCGCCCCGGCCGCCGCCGCTGCCGCTGAGGAGCAGGACGAGTTCGACGTCATCCTCGAGGGTGCCGGCGACAAGAAGATCCAGGTCATCAAGGTCGTCCGCGAGCTGGTTTCGGGCCTCGGCCTGAAGGAGGCCAAGGACCTCGTCGAGGGCGCCCCCAAGCCGATCCTGGAGAAGGTCGACAAGGACGCCGCCGACGCCGCCAAGGCCAAGCTGGAAGAGGCCGGCGCGAGCGTCTCGGTCAAGTAATTCCGACTCGGTCGAAGACGTCGAAAGCACTACGGTGCAAGGACGTTCGGTGAACGGGCGACCCCCTCTGGGGGTCGCCCGTTCGTCGTTTTCGGGGCCGTGCCACACTAACTTACCGCTGAGTAGTGTCGGTATTTCGCATACCAGGGACTTTGCGATACAGTGACCCAACCCACACTGGTGGATGGGTTGCAGCCCACACCGGTGGGTGCGGTGTGACTGAGGCGTGGGAGGTCAATGTGGGAGTCGAAGTTGCAGTCGAGGGGCTGAGCAAGTCCTTTGGTTCGCAAAAGATCTGGCAGGATGTCACTCTGACCCTCCCGGCCGGCGAGGTGAGCGCGCTGCTCGGACCCTCGGGTACCGGCAAGTCGGTGTTCCTGAAGTCGCTGATCGGTCTGCTGCGGCCCGAAGAGGGCAAGATCATCATCGACGGGACCGACATCCTCCAGTGCTCCGCCAAGGAGCTCTACGAGGTGCGGCAGATGTTCGGCGTCCTGTTCCAGGACGGCGCCCTCTTCGGCTCCATGGACCTGTACGACAACGTGGCCTTCCCGCTGCGTGAGCACACCAAGAAGTCTGAGTCCGAGATCCGCAAGATCGTCATGGAGAAGCTCGAGCTCAATGGTCTGCTCGGCGCCGAGAACAAGCTCCCCGGTGAGATCTCCGGTGGTATGCGCAAGCGAGCCGGCCTGGCCCGGGCGCTCGTGCTGGACCCCGAGATCATCCTGGTCGACGAGCCCGACTCCGGTCTCGACCCGGTCCGTACCACCTACCTGGCGCAGTTGTTGATCGACATCAACGCGCAGATCGACGCGACGATCCTCATCGTCACGCACAACATCAACCTGGCCCGCACGGTGCCGGACAACCTGGGCATGCTCTTCCGTAAGCGCCTGGTCATGTTCGGCCCGCGTGAGGTGCTGCTCACCAGCGACGAACCGGTGGTCAAGCAGTTCCTCAACGGCAGCAAGATCGGCCCCATCGGCATGTCGGAGGAGAAGGACGACGCGCAGATGGCCGCCGAGTTGGCCATGAAGGAAGCCGGTCACCACGACGGCTCGCACGAGGTCTACGGCGTCGTGCCGCAGATGCAGGCGACGCCGGGCATGCCCGTCCGTCAAGCCGTAGGACGCAGGCAGGCGCGAGTGCGAGAGATCCTCCACACGCTGCCGCCAGAGGCTCAAGAGGCGATTCTCGAGAGCTTGAACAGTGATCAGCCCACCCAAGTGATCCCAGTCGTAGACCCAGAGAATGGACAGTCTTCGACCGGGAGAATTGGGTGAGTCGGACAGCGTCGGGAACATCTTCTAGCAGTCGCGCTCTTTCCACCGTCTCGTCGGCGGTCAACTCCGGCCTCACACAGGCCGGTCTGATCGTTCAGATCTTCGTCGACGTGGCACGAAACATCTTCAGGCGTCCGTTCCAGTTCCGCGAGTTCGTGTTGCAGTCCTGGTTCATCGCCAGCGTCACGATCCTGCCGACCATCCTGGTGGCGATTCCGTTCGGTGCTGTCGTGTCACTGCAGACCGGCAACCTGATCCGCCAGATCGGAGCGGAGTCGTTCACCGGTGCGGCCAGTGTCGTGGCGGTGATCCAGCAGGCCAGCCCCATGGTCGTGGCCCTGCTGGTGGCCGGCGCCGGCGGCTCTGCTGTCGCGGCGGACCTGGGGTCGCGCACCATCCGCGAGGAGATCGACGCGATGGAGGTGCTGGGCATCAACCCGATCCAGCGCCTGGTGGTGCCGCGTGTGCTGGGCATGGTGCTGGTCGCGATCCTGCTCAACGGCATGGTCAGCGTCGTCGGCGTCGCGGGCGGTTACGTCTTCAACGTCATCGCGCAGGGCGGCACGCCCGGCTCGTACCTGGCGTCGTTCTCCGCCCTGGCGCAGCTGCCGGACATCTGGATCGGTGAGATCAAGGCCGCGGTCTTCGGGGTGATCGCGGCGGTCATCGCCGCATACAAGGGGCTCAACCCCAAGGGTGGACCGAAGGGCGTGGGGGACGCGGTCAACCAGGCGGTGGTCATCACCTTCCTGCTGCTGTTCTTCGCGAACATCATCTTGACGATGGTCTACCTGCAAATCGTTCCGCCAAAGGGGGCCTAGTCGATGACGATCGCGAAGGAGCACGGCCAACTGGCCGTCCGCGCGAAGCGGATCGTCAATGCGCCGCTGGTCGCGCTGGACAAGGCCGGCGACCAGATGTCGTTCTACGGCCGGGCGATCGCATGGACGCCGCGGACCCTGCGGCGCTACCACAAGGAACTGATCCGGCTGCTCGCCGAGGTGTCCTTCGGCAGCGGCGGCCTCGCCGTCATCGCCGGCACCGTCGGCGTCATCGCAATGATGTCGCTGTTCGTCGGTGTCGTCGTCGGCCTGGCCGGTTACGCGTCGCTCGATCAACTGGGCGCATCGGTGCTCACCGGCTTCCTGTCGGCGTACATCAACACCCGCGAGCTGGCGCCGATCATCGCGGCCCTGGGTCTGTCGGCGACCGTCGGGTGTGGTTTCACCGCCCAGCTCGGCGCCATGCGGATCTCGGAGGAGATCGACGCGCTCGAGGTCATGGCCGTGCCGAGCCTGCCGTTCCTGGTCACCACCCGGATGATCGCCGGCTTCGTCGCGGTGATCCCGCTGTACATCGTCGGCCTGCTCGCGGCGTACCTGGCGTCCCGGGAGATCAACACGATCGCCAACGGCCAGTCGACAGGGTCGTACGACCATTACTTCAGTCTGTTCTTGGTACCCACCGACGTGCTGTGGTCATTCGGCAAGGTGTTGGTGTTCGCCTTCGTGATCATCCTGATCCACTGCTACTACGGCTTCAACGCCTCCGGCGGACCCGCCGGCGTGGGTGTGGCCGTCGGCCGTGCGGTGCGCACGGCGATCGTGACGATCGCGATCCTGGACTTCTTCCTCAGTCTGGCGATCTGGGGTACCACGACGACCATTCACGTGGGGGGATAGATGCACAACACCGCCGCGGTCGTCCGACGCCGGTTGCTGGGGCTGCTGTTCTTCGCGATCGTCATCGGTTTCGTCGCAGTCACGCTGATGCAGTACAACAAGGTTTTCACCCCGGTGGTGAAGGTCGACCTGATCACCGACAGCGCCGGCAACGCGCTGCCGAAGAACGCGGACGTCAAGGTCCGGGGGATGCTCGTCGGGGAGGTCCGCAGCTTCGAGGCCAGTGGCGACCAGGTGCATCTGCACCTCGCCATCAAGCCCGAGGACGCCAAGCTCATCCCGGCGAACGCCACCGCGCGACTGCTGCCGAAGACGCTGTTCGGTGAGCGCTACGTCTCGCTGCAGATTCCGGAGAGCCCGAAGGGCACGCTCAGCAACGGCGACACGATCTACCAGGACAAGAGCGGCAACGCGGTCGAACTGTCCCAGATGTTCGACAACCTGCTGCCGATCCTGCAGGCCGTGCCGCCGCAGGACCTGGCCAGTACGCTCGGCGCCATCAACCAGGCGCTGACCGGGCGCGGCGAGAAGATCGGCCACGCGCTGGACCAGCTGAACACGGTCGTCGGCCGGTTCGACGACCAGCTGCCGGACATCAAGGCGGACCTGCAGGGTCTGGCGACGTTCTCGCAGACCTACTCGAAGGCGGCCCCCGATCTCGTCGACGCACTGGACAACCTGCGCACGACCAGCGGCACCGTGGTCAGCAAGCAGAACGACATCAAGGCGCTGATGGCCTCGATCACCGGGACCGCCGCCAGCACGTCCGATCTGCTGCAGGTCAACCACGACACGATCATCCAGGTCGCAGCCGACCTGAAGGATCCGCTGAACGTGCTCGCGCAGGCCTCGCCGGCGTTCGGGTGCACCTTCAAGGACTTCGCGGACGTCGAGAAGAAGGCCAAGTCGATCGTCGGCTACGGCAACAAGTACCCGGGGATCCGGGTGTCGCTGGAGATCGTCAACCCCCGCGGACGCTACATCCCGAGCCAGGACGAGCCGCGGCTCTTCGACACCCGCATCGCCAAGTGCTACCGCACCGCTCAGCCCGGCGAGAAGTACCCGATCCCGGATGGCACCCTCAACGACGGCTCGTACCAGCCGCCGACCCGCCATCCGGATCCGAACGCGCCGACGCTGTTCCCGCCGAACCCGCAGTACTCGCTGGTCCCGCAGGTCGGCTATGCCGGCTCGCAGGCCGAGCAGAAGACGCTGGCCGGGATCTACGGTGCCGCGACCGGCACCGCCCCGCAGGATGTACCGGGCTGGACCACGCTGATGGCCGCCCCCGCGCTGAGAGGAAATGAGGTGACGGTGAAGTGAAGTCTCAGTTCCGCGGCCTTGCCGGGCCCCTGACGAAACTGATCATCTTCGCGGTCGTCACGGTCCTGCTCACCGGGGTCCTCGCCGCCACCATCGCCAACATCGGCGGCGGGTCGGGTCAGCGCTACAACGCGATGTTCAGCGACGTGACGTCGCTGAACATCGGTGACGACGTGCGTATCGCGGGTGTCCGCGTCGGCCAGGTGACGGCCATCAAGGTCGTCAACCACAACGAGGCGGAGGTCCAGTTCGCGGTCAGCGGCCGGTCCTGGCTGCCGGCCAGCACCATCGCGACGATCAAGTACCGCAACCTCATCGGCCAGCGCTACATCTCGCTGTCCGAGGGGCCGGGGGAGCAGGGGCGCAAGCTCGCGGTGGGGTCGACCATGCCGCTGAGCCAGACCCGTCCCGCGCTGAACCTGACCACCCTGTTCAACGGGTTCCGGCCGCTGTTCCAGACCCTGCAGCCGGAGGACGTGAACAAGCTGTCTTATGAGATCGTCCAGGTGTTCCAGGGCGAGGGCGGCTCGATCGCGGACCTGGTCGACAACACCGCGACGCTGACGAACACGGTCGCCGACAAGGACAAGGTGATCGGTGAGGTGATCACCAACCTCAACAACATCCTGGCCACGGTGAACAAGCGGGGCGACGAGCTGAGCTCGCTGATCGTCAACACCCAGCACCTGGTCGACGGGCTGGCCGCGGACAAGGCGACGATCGGTTCTGCGGTGACGAACCTGGCCGATCTGACGACCGCGACCGCCGGGCTGCTCGATCCGACGCGGCCGTCCATCCAGGGCACCATCGCCGGGATCAACGGGCTCTCCACCGAGATCAACAAGGAGAGCGACGCGGTGAACAAGGTGCTCGCGACGCTGCCGAAGAAGTACGAGGCACTCGACCGCACCGCGATGTTCGGGTCCTGGTTCCAGTTCTATCTGTGCGGTATCGACATCGTGGCCGGTCCCGGCTCGTCGCCGCACCTGAACCTGCCGACGGGGCTGCCGACCGTCAACCAGCCGATCTGGACGTTCGCGTCCTCGCGCTGCACGGCCGACGGAAATGCGGCTGGGGGTACCAACTGATGGTGAAACGCCGTAAGCCGTTGATGACGGGCGTGCTGGGGATCTTCATCATCCTCATCGCGACGCTGGCCGCCTTCTCGTTCAAGACCCTGCCGTTCATCGGCGCGGGTCCGACCTACAAGGCCGAGTTCAGCGAGGCCGCGGGCCTGAAGAAGGGCAGCGAGGTCCGGGTCGCGGGAGTGAAGGTCGGCAACGTCGAGTCCGTGAGCCTGGACGGGAACAAAGTGCTGGTCTCGTTCCGGGTGCAGGACACCTGGATCGGCGACCAGACCCGTGCCTCCATCCAGATCAAGACGATCCTCGGCGACAAGTACCTCGCGTTGGATCCGCAGGGAACTTCGCTGCTCGACTCGAGCGATCCGATCCCGCTGAACCACACCACGTCGCCGTACGACGTGATCGAGGCCTTCTCGGATGCATCCAAGAGCCTCGACAAGCTCGACACCGCGCAGCTGGCGCAGAGCTTCCAGGTGCTGTCCGACTCGTTCGCCGGCACCCCGGCCGACATCCACGACGCCCTCACCGGCATCACCCGGTTGTCGAACACCGTGGCGAGCCGCGACGCGGACCTGCGCAAGCTGTTCGCCGCGACCACCGACACCAGCAAGATCCTGGCCGATCGGAACAAGGAGTTCGTCGACCTGCTGGACAAGGGCGGTCAGCTCCTCGACGAGCTGAACAACCGTCAGCGTTCCATCTCGGCGCTGCTGACCGGGACCGAGCACCTCTCGCAGCAATTGAGTGGGCTGGTCAAGGACAACGAGCAGCAGATCGGCCCGGCGCTGACCCAGTTGCAGGGCGTGGTCGACATCCTGAAGAAGAACCAGGCCAACATCGACAAGGCGATGGTCTACGGCGCCCCGTTCTACCGCCTGTTCAACAACTCGCTGGGCACGGGCCGCTGGTGGGACACCACGGTCACGAACCTGACCCCGCCGGCGCTGCCGCAGATCCCCGGCAACCGTCCGCCGATCCGTGACCTGGGAGGGAACTGACGTATGAGTGTCTTCGCCAAGTTCTCGCGCCGACAGATCGGCCTGTTCTCACTGTTCCTCGCGCTCGTACTCATCGTCGGCGCCGCGGTGTGGTGGGTGCTGCTGCGCCCGGCGAGCACGGTCATCACCGCGTACTTCGAACGGTCGGTCGCCATCTACCCGGGTTCGGACGTGAAGATCCTCGGGGTGGAGGTCGGTAAGGTCGACTCGGTCACCCCGCAGGGGACGCAGGTCAAGGTGGTGATGTCGGTCGACGGTGGCATCGACATCCCGGCGCAGGTCAAGGCCGTGCAGATCACCCCGTCGGTGGTGCCGGACCGCTTCATCCAGCTCACCCCCGCCTACAGCGGCGGCCCGAAGATGGGTGAGACGGCGACGATCCCGCTCGACCGCACCGCCACGCCGGTCGAGGTCGACCAGCTCTACAAGAGCGTGTCCGACATCTCGAAGGCACTCGGGCCCGACGGGGTGAACAAGGACGGCGCATTGTCGAATCTGGTCAACACGGCCGCGGCGAACCTCAACGGCAACGGCGAGACACTGGCCGAGACCATCACGAAGCTGTCGGCGGCCGCGCGGACCCTGTCCGACTCGCGGGGCGACATCTTTTCCACGGTCCGTAACCTGCAGACCTTCGTCAGTGCGCTGGCGGCCAACGACCAGCAGGTTCGTCAGTTCAACGACCAGATGGCGCAGTTCAGTGGCTTCCTAGACGGTGAGCGCCAGGACCTGGCCCAGGCGGTGCAGCAGCTGTCGTACGCGCTCGGCGACGTCGCGCGATTCGTCGGTGACAACAAGCAGAAGCTGGAGTCGAACGTCAACGGTCTGGCCTCGGTCACCGGAACCATCGCCAAGAACAAGGCGCAGCTCGCGGAGTCGCTCGAAGACCTGCCGTTGGCGATCGCGAACCTGATCAACGCGTACGACCCGGATTCCGCCACCCTCCAGATGCGCGTGAACATCCCCGAATTGCAGAATCCCCTCGGCGCCCTCTGCAAGATGTTGGACCTCGGCAAGCTGATGCCGGGCGATCCGCAGTTCGATGCGCTGAGCCGTCAGATGGCGCCGCTGATCGACAACTGCTCGACGATCGCCAACCAGATCACCGCGGGTATCAAGACGCCGACGCTGAATCTGCCGTTCGGCATCATGAGCGGTGACAACCAGCAGCGCAACCCGGTTCCGGGCACGGTGCCGGGCACCCCGTCGCCGCGGCTGCAGCCCGGTTTCGGAACCCAGGGAGGTGGCCGGTGAGCGGGTTCGATCGGGTCCGGTCGGTGTTCGCATCGCCGCGCCGTCTCGTTGCGGTCGCCGGTCTCTGTGTGGTCGCGGTGACGGCCTCGGGTTGTGGCTCGCAGGGGATCTACAGCCTGCCGCTGCCCGGTGGGCCGAACACCGGCAGCAACCCGATGACGCTGACCGCCGACTTCTCGGACGTGCTGGATCTGGTTCCGCAGTCGTTGGTGAAGGTCAACGGCGTCCCGGTGGGTAAGGTCGACTCGATCGATCTCGCACCCGACGGCTGGTCGGCGCGGGTCAAGATGACGCTGCGCAACGACGTGGATCTGCCGGAGAACTCGACCGCCGCGGTGAAGATGACCAACCTGCTCGGCGAGAAGTACGTCGAACTGGATCCGCCGACCTCGGCGCCGGCGACGACCAAGCTCGCCTCGGGTGACATGATCCCGCTCACCCGCACGGGACGCAGCGTGCAGCTCGAAGAGGTGCTGGGTGCGCTGTCGTTGCTGCTCAACGGCGGCGGTTTCGCGCAGGTGCAGCCGATCGTGCAGGAGCTCAACAAGGCGCTCGGCGGTCGCGAGGCGACCGTCCGGAGCCTGCTCGAGCGGACCGACAAGCTGATCGACGGCATCAACCAGCAGCGCGACGACATCACGAAGGCGCTCGACGGGCTCGGTGTGCTCACCAACACCGTCAACGGGCAGCGTGAGGAGATTGGCAAGGCGCTCGACGAACTGCCGAAGGGCATCGAGGTCCTCAACGCGCAGGAACCGCAGTTCATCGCGATGCTCAAGCAGCTCGATCGGCTCGGCCAGGTGGGCACCGACGTGATCACCAAGTCGCGTGACAACCTGATCGCCGATCTGCGGGCGCTGCGCCCGACGGTGCAGGCGCTGGCGGCATCCTCGCCGGACCTGATCGCCGCGCTGCCGATCCTGCCCACCTTCCCGATCCCCGACGAGATCCTGCCCGCCATCCACGGTCAGTCCGCGAACGTGTTCCTCTCGCTGGACCTGCGGATCGGACAGATGTTGTCGAACCTCGGTGTCGGCGAGCGCAAGCCGGTGTACGTCAAGCCGTACGGTCCGCACAACGTCCCGGTCGACCCGACCAACCCGTACATCAACGGCAACGGGCCCCGCGGTGGCTGGCCGACGGTGTCCCTGCTGCCGCCGCCGCTGAACGCCGCACCGCCGGCTCCGCCGCAGGCTCGGCCCGCGAAGGGTAAACCGGGTGCCAAGCCCGTGTTGCCCAACCCGTTCGCCCTGATCCCCGTCCCGCCGGCTGTTGGGGGTAATCGCCGATGACGTCGAAACTGGTCAAGACGCAGATCGTCGTGTTCGTGCTGATCGCGGTCCTGGGCATCGTGTATGTGGGTGCGAAGTATGTTCGGCTGCCGAACATGCTGGGGTTCGGGCAATACACGGTGAACCTGGAGTTGGCGTCGTCGGGCGGCATCTTCCAGAACGCGGAGGTCACCTATCGTGGCGTGCCCGTGGGCCGGGTGGGTGATCTGTCGCTGACGCCGACAGGCCTGCAGGTGCAGTTGCTGCTCGACACCGGCGGCCCGAAGATCCCCGCGTCCTCACGGGCGGTGGTGGCGGATCGCTCGGCGATCGGTGAGCAGTTCGTGGATCTGCAGCCGAGCACCGACAAGGGCCCGTATCTGACCGACGGGTCGGTGATCGCGCAGAACAAGACCTCGACGCCGGTGCCGGTGCAGGACCTGTTCGCGAATGTGACCGCGCTGGTCAAGTCGGTGCCGGTCGATTCGTTGCACACGGCGTTCACGGAGTTGGGCAAGGCGTTCAACGGGCAGGGACAGAACCTGCAGTCGCTGGTGGATTCGGTGGACAACCTGAGCCAGGCCGGGTTCGACAACCTGCCGCAGACCTCGGCGTTGATCGCAGACAGCAATCCGGTGCTGCAGACCCAGTCGGACCAGTCGTCGGCGATCGAGCAGTTCAGCCACGATCTGAAGGACATCACCGCGCAGCTCAAGTCGTCGGATCCGGACATCCGCCGGTTGATCGACAACGGCAAGCCGGCGAGTGATCAGGTCGGAGACCTGGTCAACACCAGCGGCCGGGACGTGACGACGCTGCTGCGCAACACCGCGCCGATCGCGGATGTCTTCAACCGGACCAGCATCGGCCTGCGGGTGCTGCTCGCCGCCCTGCCTGCACTCGGTGCGGCCGCGCCCGCGATCGCACCGGGTGACGGCACGATCCACATGGGTCTGGTCCTCGAGACGAACAATCCGGTGGCCTGCACCCGCGGCTATGAAGGCTCGCAGAAGATCCTGGCGGAGATGAAGGCGAAGAACCCGAACTTCGACCCGAACCGCGACGAGTTCCCGGTGAACCTGGACGCGCACTGCGCGGTGCCGGAGGGCAACCCGACCGCCGTCCGCGGCTCGCAGAACGCCGTACTGGTCGACCCGGACACCCCGCAGCCGTGGGACAACAAGCCCAAGGTGGACCCGGAAAAGCTGAACCTGACGCCGATCGCGACCCAACTCGCCACGCTGATGGGCATCACCACCCGCTAGCCTGACGACGGCGCCACAGACCGATCGGTCTGTTACCGACAAGTAGGATGATTTCGTGACCCAGCAGACACCCGACGGGACCGATGACGCCGGTAAGGCTGGCGTGAACGCCGATCCGGGGAGTGCCGACCCGGCAGTGACCCCGGATCCCGCAGCAGCCGAGACGCCGGGTGTCGAGACGCCGGTCGCGGCAGACGTGGCCGCCGGCCGGTCGCGGCTGCTCAAGCCGGCGATCGTGGCGTCCGCGGTGCTGGCGCTGGCGGCAGTGGTCGCCGCGGCGGTGTACGGCGGGATCTGGATCTACAACGCGTCCGCGGTGAAGTCGAAGGCCGACGATCGTGACCAGGCGCTGATCGATGCCCGCCAGGCGGCGATCAACCTCAACACCGTGGACTCGGCGCACATGGACAAGACCATCGCCGACATCCTGTCCTCGTCCACCGGCGCGCTCGAGGACAACTTCAAGCAGAGCAAGGATCAGCTGGAGAAGGTGACCGAGGCCCGTGGCGTATCGACCAGCGCCAAGGTCAGCGATGCGGTGATCACGTCCTTCGACCACGACGCGGGCACCGCCGAGGCGATGGCGTTCGTCGTGCAGACCCAGACCTCGAAGGACCAGCAGCCGAAGATCGTCAGGATCGGCATGCACCTGACCATGAAGAAGGTCGGCGACACCTGGAAGGCCTCCGACGCCAAGCTGCTGTTCCAGGGCGTCGACGGCGGATCGCCCACGGCGCCCGCACCGCAGCCCGCTCCGGCGCCGGCCGACGGCAACTAGCCGCACGGAATCCCCGCCGCCCACGCCCGAGGCCGAGAAGTAAGGACCGTCATGCCCCCGATTCGTCGTAAGCCGCCCACTGCGGCCCGGCCCGCCGCCCGCCGCCCCAAGATCGCCGGCGCAGCCCAGGTGAATCGGGCCGCCGACGCGACCCCGGAGCACGCCGAGGCGACCACGCCCGAGCCGCAGGCTCCTGAGTCAGCCGCACCCGAGGCCGCGGCGGCCGAGCAACGCGATACCGAACAGACTGCCGGTGAAAGACCCACGGTGTCCTTCGCCAAGGAGGTGCCGGGGGCGTCCACATCCGAAGCCGCGGCACCTGAGGCCCCCGCGCCGGCGGTCTCGGCACCTGAGGCTGCGGTGCCCGAGACCCCCGCGTCCGAGACCCCGGCCCTTGAGGCCGCAGTGCCCGAGGCCGCGCAGGCCGTGCCGGAGGAGTCGGCTGAGGAAGTCGTCCCGGCCCGTCGTCGCCGCCGCGTCCCCCGTCCGCGGGCCGGGTGGCCGCTGGTGGCCGCGCTGCTGGCGATCGCCGTGGTGTTCGGCGCGTTCGCGGGTGTGGTCGCGTGGAAGCAGCCGGCCAAGGTGGACAACGTCGCCTACATCGACGACGCGACCACCACCCAGGTCACCGCGTCGGCGAAGACGATCGTGCAGAAGATCTTCTCTTACGACTACAAGACCATCGACCAGCACGCCGGCGAGATCAAGGGCGACATCACTCCGGCGATGATGGACCAGTACAACAAGTTCTTCGCGCCGAGCAGCGATGCCATCAAGCAGGACAAGTCCCATGTCGACGCCACGGTCGATCAGGGCAACATCGGCGTCAAGATGCTCGAGGGCGACCTGGCCCAGGTGGAGATGATCCTGAACGTGACCTCGTCGAACGACGGCGTGACGGGGCAGGGGGCGCAGGTGCCGCTGCTGGTCAACCTGCAGCGCTCGGCCGACAAGTGGACCGTCACCGGCCTGCAACAACTCTGATCGGCGAGGCCGGGAGCGGTCCGATCTGGCCTGTTCGCCCGTGATCTCTTGGGTGAATCGACCCGAATCGGCCCGGACCGGCGGGATTCCCGGATCTCGCGTGCCGCCCATCGGCGCGCGGTCTTGACGTTCGCCGCTTCACAGGTCACTCTTGTGCCTGGACATGCGAGCCCTGCTCATATTGCGGAGTCAGGCTTGAGGCGTTGTTGAGAAACAGGCGCCGCCCCTCGAAGGGCGTCGGCGCGGTTTTCTTTCGGCCCGCTCGGGTGCAGTTTGCCGTGCAGACTCGACACCAGCGGATATTTCCTCTATCGTTGGACGTTGCGCTGGCTGCCTCCTGTCCACCCTGTGTCGTCTGGCCCGAAGACTTCGTCGTCTGTTGGGTCTGTGCCGAGGACTCGTTCGGGTTGCTACCAGCGGACTCCGCATAGAACACCAAGCAGATACAGCGGCGGTCGGCTTCTTCGGAACAGCTGGGGGAGCGGGCCCGCGTGAGGTGCTGGAAGGACGCATCTTGGCAGTCTCCCGCCAGACCAAGTCAGTAGCCAACGCCGAAGGGGTTGACATCCCGGGCGCACCAAAGAGGGTTTCGTTCGCGAAGATCCGCGAGCCGCTTCCGGTGCCGGGGCTGCTCGATCTCCAGACTGACTCCTTCGAGTGGCTGGTCGGTTCCCAGCGCTGGCGCGAGCGAGTCGCAGCGCGCGGCGACAATGCCGCCACCGGCGGACTCGAGGAGATCCTTACCGAGCTCTCCCCGATCGAGGACTTCTCCGGATCGATGTCGCTGTCCTTCTCCGACCCGCGCTTCGACGAGGTCAAGGCCTCCGTCGAGGAGTGCAAGGACAAGGACATGACCTACGCGGCGCCGTTGTTCGTCACCGCGGAGTTCATCAACAACAACACCGGTGAGATCAAGTCGCAGACGGTCTTCATGGGTGACTTCCCGATGATGACCGACAAGGGCACGTTCATCATCAACGGCACCGAGCGTGTCGTCGTGTCCCAGCTGGTCCGTTCGCCGGGCGTCTACTTCGACGACACCATCGACAAGACCACCGAGAAGACGCTGCACAGCGTCAAGGTGATCCCGGGCCGTGGCGCCTGGCTCGAGTTCGACGTCGACAAGCGCGACACCGTCGGTGTGCGCATCGACCGTAAGCGCCGCCAGCCGGTCACCGTGCTGCTCAAGGCGCTCGGGTGGACCAAGGAGCAGATCACCGAGCGCTTCGGCTTCTCGGAGATCATGATGTCGACCCTCGAGAAGGACAGCGCCGCCGGCCCCGACGAGGCGCTGCTCGACATCTACCGCAAGTTGCGCCCGGGCGAGCCGCCGACCAAGGAGAGCGCGCAGACCCTGCTGGAGAACCTGTTCTTCAAGGAGAAGCGCTACGACCTCGCCCGCGTGGGTCGTTACAAGATCAACAAGAAGCTCGGACTGAACGCCGGTCAGCCGATCGAGGCCTCGGTGCTCACCGAGGAAGACATCGTCGCGACCATCGAGTACCTGGTCCGCCTGCACGCCGGCGACACCACGATGACGGCCCCCGGCGGCGTCGAGGTCCCCGTCGAGGTCGACGACATCGACCACTTCGGCAACCGTCGTCTGCGCACGGTCGGCGAGCTGATCCAGAACCAGATCCGTGTGGGCCTGTCCCGCATGGAGCGCGTGGTCCGCGAGCGGATGACGACCCAGGACGTCGAGGCGATCACGCCGCAGACCCTGATCAACATCCGCCCCGTCGTGGCCGCGATCAAGGAGTTCTTCGGAACCTCTCAGCTCTCGCAGTTCATGGACCAGAACAACCCGCTCTCGGGCCTGACCCACAAGCGCCGCCTGTCGGCGCTGGGCCCCGGTGGTCTGTCCCGTGAGCGCGCCGGCCTCGAGGTCCGCGACGTCCACCCGTCGCACTACGGCCGCATGTGCCCGATCGAGACGCCGGAAGGCCCGAACATCGGCCTGATCGGCTCGCTGTCGGTGTACGCGCGGGTCAACCCGTTCGGCTTCATCGAGACCCCGTACCGCAAGGTCGTCGACGGCCAGGTCACCGAGCAGATCGACTACCTGACCGCCGACGAGGAGGACCGTCACGTCGTCGCGCAGGCGAACTCGCCGACCGACGCCGAGGGCAACTTCCTCGAGGACCGGGTGCTCGTCCGCAAGAAGGGCGGCGAGGTCGAGTACGTCTCCTCGTCCGAGGTCGACTACATGGACGTCTCGCCGCGGCAGATGGTCTCCGTCGCGACCGCGATGATTCCGTTCCTCGAGCACGACGACGCGAACCGCGCGCTGATGGGCGCGAACATGCAGCGTCAGGCGGTGCCGCTGGTGCGCAGCGAGTCGCCGCTGGTCGGCACCGGCATGGAGCTGCGTGCCGCCGTCGACGCCGGTGATGTCGTGGTCACCGAGAAGCCCGGTGTCATCGAGGAGGTCTCGGCCGACTACGTCACCGTCATGGCGGACGACGGCAGCCGCAAGACCTACCAGATGCGCAAGTTCGCGCGCTCGAACCAGGGCACCTGCGCCAACCAGCGTCCGATCGTGGACGAGGGCCAGCGGGTCGAAGCCGGCCAGGTCCTGGCCGACGGCCCCTGCACCGAGAACGGTGAGATGGCGCTCGGCAAGAACCTGCTCGTGGCGATCATGCCGTGGGAGGGCCACAACTACGAGGACGCGATCATCCTGTCGCAGCGCCTCGTGGAGGAGGACGTGCTCACCTCGATCCACATCGAGGAGCACGAGATCGACGCCCGCGACACCAAGCTCGGTGCCGAGGAGATCACCCGGGACATCCCGAACGTCTCCGACGAGGTCCTCGCCGACCTCGACGAGCGCGGCATCGTGCGCATCGGTGCCGAGGTCCGTGACGGCGACGTGCTGGTCGGCAAGGTCACCCCGAAGGGCGAGACCGAGCTGACCCCGGAGGAGCGGCTGCTGCGCGCGATCTTCGGTGAGAAGGCGCGCGAGGTCCGCGACACCTCGCTGAAGGTGCCGCACGGTGAGTCCGGCAAGGTCATCGGCATCCGGGTCTTCTCCCGCGATGACGACGACGACCTGCCCCCGGGCGTCAACGAGCTGGTCCGTGTCTACGTGGCGCAGAAGCGCAAGATCCAGGACGGCGACAAGCTCGCCGGCCGCCACGGCAACAAGGGCGTCATCGGCAAGATCCTCCCGCAGGAGGACATGCCGTTCCTGCCCGACGGCACCCCGATCGACATCATCCTCAACACCCACGGCGTGCCCCGTCGTATGAACATCGGCCAGGTTCTCGAGACCCACCTCGGGTGGATCGCGAAATCCGGCTGGAAGATCGAGGGCAATCCGGAATGGGCCCAGGGCCTGTCCGAGGAGATGTACGACGTCGAGGCCGACACCAACACCGCGACCCCGGTGTTCGACGGCGCGAAGGAAGAGGAGCTCACCGGGCTGCTCTCTTCGACGCTGCCGAACCGTGACGGCGAGCGGATGGTCGACGGCAACGGCAAGGCGACCCTGTTCGACGGCCGCTCCGGCGAGCCGTTCCCGTACCCGGTCGCGGTCGGCTACATGTACATCATCAAGCTGCACCACCTCGTCGACGACAAGATCCACGCGCGTTCGACCGGTCCGTACTCGATGATCACCCAGCAGCCGCTCGGCGGTAAGGCCCAGTTCGGTGGCCAGCGCTTCGGTGAGATGGAGTGCTGGGCCATGCAGGCCTACGGCGCCGCCTACACCCTGCAGGAACTGCTCACCATCAAGTCGGACGACGTGGTCGGCCGCGTGAAGGTGTACGAGGCGATCGTCAAGGGCGAGAACATCCCCGAGCCGGGGATCCCGGAGTCGTTCAAGGTGCTCTTGAAGGAGCTCCAGTCGCTCTGCCTGAACGTCGAGGTGCTCTCCAGCGACGGTGCCGCCATAGCGATGGCGGACAGCGACGACGAGGACCTCGAACGGGCCGCGGCGAACCTGGGCATCAACCTTTCCCGGAACGAGGCGGCCACGGTCGACGACCTGGCGAACTAGTTTTCGGTCCCCGGGCCGGGCACACGGTGCGCGGCCCGGGGGCGCTAGAGCACATTTGAATTTGGCAGTCAGGACAAGCGGCAACCACGCCCGCTGATCCGCAATCCCTCTGGGGAAAGGAAGTTACGTGCTCGACGTCAACTTCTTCGATGAACTCCGCATCGGTCTGGCGACCGCGGAGGACATCCGCAACTGGTCCTACGGCGAGGTAAAGAAGCCGGAGACCATCAACTACCGCACGCTCAAGCCCGAGAAGGACGGCCTGTTCTGCGAGAAGATCTTCGGTCCCACCCGGGACTGGGAGTGCTACTGCGGCAAGTACAAGCGTGTGCGCTTCAAGGGCATCATCTGCGAGCGCTGCGGCGTCGAGGTGACCCGTGCCAAGGTCCGTCGTGAGCGGATGGGGCACATCGAGTTGGCCGCCCCGGTCACCCACATCTGGTACTTCAAGGGCGTGCCGAGCCGGCTCGGCTACCTGCTGGACCTGGCGCCGAAGGATCTCGAGAAGATCATCTACTTCGCCGCCTACGTCATCGTGGGTGTCGACGACGAGTTGCGCCACAACGAGCTGTCCACGCTCGAGGCCGAGATGAACGTCGAGAAGAAGACGGTCGCCGACCAGCGCGACGCCGATCTCGAGGCCCGCGCGCAGAAGCTCGAGGCCGACCTGGCCGAGCTCGAGGCCGAGGGCGCCAAGTCCGACGTGCGCCGCAAGGTCAAGGACGGCGGCGAGCGCGAGATGCGTCAGCTCCGTGACCGTGCCCAGCGCGAGCTGGACCGGCTCGAGGAGATCTGGAACACCTTCACCAAGCTGGCCCCCAAGCAGCTGATCGTCGACGAGCTCATCTACCGCGAGCTGATCGACCGCTACGGCGAGTACTTCACCGGTGCGATGGGCGCGGAGTCCATCCAGAAGCTGATGGAGAACTTCGACATCGACGCCGAGGCCGAGAGCCTTCGCGAGACGATCCGCAGCGGCAAGGGCCAGAAGAAGCTGCGCGCGCTCAAGCGTCTGAAGGTCGTCGCGGCCTTCCAGCAGTCCGGCAACTCGCCGATGGGCATGGTCCTCAACGCGGTCCCGGTGATCCCGCCGGAGCTGCGCCCGATGGTCCAGCTCGACGGTGGCCGTTTCGCCACCTCCGACCTGAACGACCTCTACCGTCGTGTGATCAACCGCAACAACCGCCTCAAGCGACTGATCGACCTCGGCGCGCCCGAGATCATCGTCAACAACGAGAAGCGGATGCTGCAGGAGTCCGTCGACGCGCTGTTCGACAACGGCCGCCGCGGCCGCCCTGTCACCGGACCGGGCAACCGCCCGCTCAAGTCGCTGTCGGATCTTCTCAAGGGCAAGCAGGGTCGTTTCCGTCAGAACCTGCTCGGCAAGCGTGTCGACTACTCGGGCCGTTCGGTCATTGTTGTCGGCCCGCAGCTCAAGCTGCACCAGTGCGGTCTGCCGAAGCTGATGGCGCTCGAGCTGTTCAAGCCGTTCGTGATGAAGCGTCTGGTCGACCTGAACCACGCGCAGAACATCAAGTCCGCCAAGCGGATGGTCGAGCGTCAGCGCCCGCAGGTGTGGGACGTGCTCGAAGAGGTCATCAACGAGCACCCGGTGCTGCTCAACCGTGCGCCCACCCTGCACCGCCTGGGCATCCAGGCCTTCGAGCCGCAGCTCGTCGAGGGCAAGGCCATCCAGTTGCACCCGCTCGTGTGTGAGGCGTTCAACGCCGACTTCGACGGTGACCAGATGGCCGTGCACCTGCCGCTGTCCGCGGAGGCGCAGGCCGAGGCGCGCATCCTGATGCTGTCCTCGAACAACATCCTGTCGCCGGCGTCGGGCCGCCCGCTGGCCATGCCGCGTCTGGACATGGTCACGGGTCTGTTCCACCTGACCCGTGAGGTCGAGGGCGCGCTGGGCGAGGGCGGCGTCTACGCCAACCCCGCCGAGGCGATCATGGCCGTCGACCGCGGCGTGCTGTCGGTGCAGGCGACCGTCAAGATCCGGCTGTCGCAGCAGCGTCCGCCGGCCGACGTCGAGGCCGAGCTGTTCCCCGAGGGCTGGACCGCCGGCCAGGGCTGGCTGTGCGAGACCTCGCTGGGCCGCGTGATGTTCAACGAACTGCTTCCGCACGACTACCCGTTCATCAACGAGGTCATGCCGAAGAAGCGCCAGGCCGCGATCATCAACGATCTCGCCGAGCGCTACCCGATGATCGTCGTCGCGCAGACCGTCGACAAGCTCAAGGACGCCGGCTTCTACTGGGCCACCCGCTCCGGTGTGACCGTGTCGATGGCCGACGTGCTGGTGCCGCCGGAGAAGCCGCAGATCATGGAGCGGTTCGAGGCGCAGGCCGACCAGATCGAGAAGAAGTACCAGCGTGGCGCGCTCAACCACGCCGAGCGCAACAGCGCACTGGTGAAGATCTGGTCCGAGGCCACCGACGAGGTCGGCAAGGCCATGGAGGCCCACTTCCCCGACGACAACCCGATCCCGATGATCGTGAAGTCCGGCGCCGCCGGCAACATGACGCAGGTTCGGTCGCTGGCGGGCATGAAGGGTCTGGTCACCAACCCGAAGGGTGAGTTCATCCCGCGTCCGATCAAGTCCTCGTTCCGTGAGGGCCTGACCGTGCTGGAGTACTTCATCAACACCCACGGTGCCCGTAAGGGTCTGGCCGACACCGCGCTCCGTACCGCGGACTCGGGCTACCTGACCCGTCGTCTGGTGGACGTCTCGCAGGACGTGATCGTGCGCGAGCACGACTGCGGCACCGAGCGCGGCATCATCATGACGATCGCGGAGAAGCAGGCCGACGGCTCGCTGATCCGTGACGCGCACGTCGAGACCAGCACCTACGCACGCACGCTGTGCACGGATGCCCTCGACGAGAACGGCAACGTCGTGGTCGAGGCCGGATCCGACCTCGGCGACCCGGCGATCGAGAAGCTGCTCGCGGCCGGCGTCACCAAGGTCAAGGTCCGCTCGGTCCTGACCTGCAACACCGGCACCGGCGTCTGCGCGACCTGCTACGGCCGCTCGATGGCGACCGGCAAGCTGGTCGACATCGGCGAGGCCGTCGGCATCGTCGCGGCGCAGTCCATCGGTGAGCCCGGTACTCAGCTGACCATGCGTACCTTCCACCAGGGTGGTGCGGCCGGCGCGGCCGACATCACCGGTGGTCTGCCGCGTGTCCAGGAGCTGTTCGAGGCGCGCGTGCCCAAGGGCAAGGCGCCGATCGCCGAGGTCTCCGGCCGGGTGCGTCTCGAGGACGACGACCGCTTCTACAAGATCACCATCATCCCCGATGACGGTGGCGAGGAAGTCGTCTACGACAAGCTCTCGAAGCGTCAGCGTCTGCGCGTGTTCAAGCACACCGACGGCAGCGAGCGCCTGCTCACCGACGGTGACCACGTCGAGGTCGGTCAGCAGCTCATGGAAGGTGCTGCCGATCCGCACGAGGTGCTGCGCGTCATGGGTCCGCGTGAGGTCCAGATCCACCTGGTCAACGAGGTCCAGGAGGTCTACCGCAGCCAGGGTGTGTCGATCCACGACAAGCACATCGAGGTCATCGTGCGGCAGATGCTGCGCCGCGTGACGATCATCGACTCGGGCGCGACGGAGTTCCTGCCCGGGTCGGTGGCCGAGCGTGCGGAGTTCGAGGCGAGCAACCGCCGCGTCGTCGCCGAGGGCGGCGAGCCGGCGGCCGGTCGTCCGGTGCTCATGGGCATCACGAAGGCCTCGCTGGCGACCGACTCGTGGCTGTCGGCGGCGTCCTTCCAGGAGACCACTCGCGTGCTGACCGATGCGGCGATCAACTGCCGCTCGGACAAGCTGATCGGTCTCAAGGAGAACGTGATCATCGGCAAGCTGATCCCGGCCGGTACCGGCATCAACCGCTACCGGAACATCCAGGTCCAGCCGACCGAGGAGGCTCGCGCCGCCGCCTACGCGGTGCCCGCCTACGACGATCAGTACTACAGCCCGGACATGGGCTTCGGCACCACGACTGGTGCCGCGGTTCCGCTCGACGACTACGGGTTCAGCACCGACTACCGGTAGTCACGCTCCACTGACACGCCAGTGCCCCGGGAATGCATTGCATTCCCGGGGCACTGGCGTTTGTGCGTTCTGGCGTTTGTGCGTTTTCGCGGCTGGGCCACGCATCGACCGGACCTCCACTCCGTCGCCGACCGCCGTTGACACGATAACGTTATATGTCTAACGTTACGACATAACACAGGTAAATGTTTCTTGATGAGACGTGATCCAGTGATTCGTAGGCTTCCTGCACGAGAGAGAGGGGCGTGTCGTGGGCGCGCTGACATTCACCCGGCCCGACGGCGAGGTGGCGCTGTGGCGGGACCGCAAGCGGTACCTCTGGCTGTTCGGACTGGTGCCGCCGAGCGCGGTGTTCCTGGCGGTGCTGCTGGTGTGGGCGCTGAACCTCACGCCGGCCGCGCCGATCAGCCCGGTCGTGTGGTGGATCGGGCCGATCCTGGTCTACTTACTGATCCCGGCCATCGACCTGATCTCGGGCGTCGACGGGCAGAATCCGCCCGACGAGGTGATGGAGTACCTCGAGCGTGACCGGTACTACCGCTGGATCACCTACCTGTACTTCCCGTTCCAGATCGCGTCGCTGGTCATGTGCTGCTACCTGTGGACCGCGACCGACCTGAGCTGGCTGGGCATCGACGGCGGGCTCGGCCTGGTCTCGAAGATCGGGCTGGCGATCAGCATCGGCTGCGTCGCCGGCATCGGCATCAACACCGCCCACGAACTCGGCCACAAGAAGGAGGAGAACGAGCGCTGGATCTCGAAGATCACGCTGGCGCAGTCGTTCTACGGCCACTTCTACATCGAGCACAACCGCGGCCACCACGTGCGGGTGTCGACTCCCGAGGACCCGGCCAGCTCGCGCTTCGGTGAGACGTTCTGGGAGTTCTTCCCGCGCAGCGTCTGGGGGAGTCTGAAGTCCGCATGGCATCTCGAGAAGGCTCGGTTCGAGCGGCTCGGCAAGAGCCACTGGAGCATCAAGAACGACGTGCTCAATGCCTGGCTGATGTCGGCGGTGCTGTTCGCTGTCCTGATCGCGGTGTTCGGCCCGGAGGTGATCCCGTTCCTGATCGTGCAGGCGGTGTTCGGCTTCGCACTGCTCGAGGCCGTGAACTACCTCGAGCACTACGGGCTGCTGCGGCAGAAGACCGCGAGCGGCCGGTACGAGCGGTGCACCCCGGCGCACAGCTGGAACTCGGACCGGGTCGCGACCAACGTCTTCCTCTACCACCTGCAGCGGCACAGCGATCACCACGCCAACCCGACCCGGCGCTACCAGACCCTGCGCAGCATGGACGTCGCGCCGGAACTGCCGGCCGGCTACGCGACCATGATCGCGTTGGCGTACTTCCCGCCGCTGTGGCGCAAGGTCATGGACCGCCGGGTGCTCGCGCACTACGGCGGCGACATCACCAAGGTCAACATCGCGCCCCGCAAACGCGCGAAGATCCTGGCGCGCTACGGCGTCACGGACGAAACCGACGCCACGCGCGCTGCCGGAACCACGGGGGCCGGAACCACGGGGGCACGAGCATGAGCGCCTACGTCTGCCCGGTCTGCGACTACGTCTACGACGAGGCCCAGGGCGCGCCGCGCGAGGGATTCCCCGCGGGCACCGTGTGGGTCGACGTGCCCGACGACTGGTGCTGCCCCGACTGCGGTGTGCGGGAGAAGGTCGACTTCACCCCGGCACCCGCACCGTGCCCCCCCCGGCCGCGACCGCCGATTACCCCGACCACCGATCGACCGAGGAGACGCCATGAGTGAGTCGACAACCGCCTACAAGCTGTTTCGCTGCCTGCAGTGCGGATTCGAATACGACGAGGCCGAGGGCTGGCCGGAGGACGACATCGCGCCCGGCACCCGCTGGGACGAGATCCCCGACGACTGGTCGTGTCCTGATTGCGGCGCCGCGAAGGCCGACTTCGAGATGGTCGAGGTCGCCCGGTCATGACCGCGCTCGACCGAGCAGGCCGGGTGGTGATCGTCGGCACCGGAGTGGCCGGCGCGACCGCGGCGCAGGGACTGCGCGGCGGCGGGTTCACCGGCACGATCACGCTGGTCGGTGACGAGGCCGAGGCGCCGTACCGACGGCCGGTGCTGTCGAAGGACCTGCTGGCCGGAAAGACCGACATCGTCCGCGCCGGGCTCAAGCCTGTTGCCTACTGGGCCGAGCAGCACATCGACCTGCGGGTGGGGGAGACGGTCATCGACATCGACCCGTCCGCGCGCACGGTCGCGCTCGGCGACGGGGGCGTCCTCGGCTACGACGCGCTGGTGCTCGCCACCGGCGGTCGGCCCCGGATGTTGCCAGGCGTGTCCTCCCCGCGCGTGCACCATCTGCGCCGGCACGCCGATGTGCCGGCGCTGCGCGGTCGCCTGCGGGAGGGGTCGTCGCTGCTGGTGATCGGCGGCGGGCTGATCGGCTCCGAGGTCGCGTCGACGGCCCGCGAGCTCGGCTGCGCGGTCACCGTGCTCGAGGCGGCGGATCGGCCGCTGGCCAGGCTGGTCCCGGCGCCGGTGGGTGCGGCGCTGGCCGGGCTGCACCGGGAAGCCGGCGTCGACCTGCACACCGGGGTGGCGTTGGCCGGGGTCGAGGCCGGCCCGGACACTGTCACGGCCATCGCCGTCGACGGGAGGCGGTGGCGGGCCGACGCGGCGGTCGTCGCGATCGGCACCGTGCCCAACACCGAACTCGGCGCGCGGGCGGGTGCGGCGATCGACAACGGGATCGTCGTCGACGAACTGCTGCGGACCACCGTGGACGGGGTGTTCGCGATCGGTGACGTCGCCAGCGTGCCCAATACGGTGCTCGGGGGGCGCTACCGCGGCGAGCACTGGAACACCGCGCAGGATCACGGCACCGCGGTCGCACGCTCGCTGCTCGGCGCCGGATCGCCGTTCGACGTGGTGCCCTGGGCGTGGTCGAACCAGTTCGGCCGGGGCATCCAGGTCGCCGGCTGGCCGGAGGCGGACGACGAGTTGCTGGTGCGCGGCAGCATCGACGAGCGCGACTTCACCGCACTGTGCCGGCGCGACGGTCGCATCGTCGGCGCGATCACGATGGGCCGACCCAAGGACACCCGGACCGTCCGGATGCTCATCGGCCGCGGTGGTGTCGTCGCGGCCGAGGCGCTGCTCGACCCGCACACCGACCTGGCGGCGTTGGCGAGTTGACCGTGCCGAGCCGGTCTGTCCGCGGGTGAGCAGCTAGCGCGGCACGTGGAACGTGCGTAGCGCGGCACCGGTGTCGGCGATGTCGCCCCAGTCGCCGGGCACGTCAAGCACCGCGAGCGCCGAGGTGGGGAACTTGGTGCGGATCCGGTCGGACAGTGCGGTGTTGCCGCCGCCGTCGAGAGTCAAGGCCGCCTCGGGAACTCCGGGGAAGTGCCCGACGACCAGCAGGGTCCGCACCTCGGCGTCGGTGTAGCCGACCTCGGCGATGACCTCGCCGGCGTCGGCGTCATACAGGTTGGTGCAGAACTGGACGGGCACCTCGATGCCGGTGGTGTCGAGAGTTTCGCGGGTCCGCAGCGCGGTCGAGCACAGCACCGCGTCTATCGGCGGTTGTTCCGTGCGCAGCCAGTCCCCGGCCAATGCGGCTTCCCGCCTGCCGCGCGGCGCGAGTGGGCGGTCGTGGTCGGAGACGCCCAGCGGGTAGTCGGACTTGCCGTGCCGCATCAAGATCAGGGTCCGCGTCATGAACCGAGTCTGCCTCAGCGCGTCGTCACCTGCCCGGGTCCGCACCGGAAATTCGCTTGCTCGGGACCCGCAGCCGTGGTGTCGTGGTAGACGCGGTGCACGTGGGCAGCGTCACAATTGCTCGCGTTGTCGCGATAGTTGCATGGCCGTTAGTATTTGTGAAATGTCGCCACAGATCTCGCAGGGACTGTTCTCCTCGCTCGAGGAGTTCCTCAGGCGGCTGTTCTTCGCAGCCGAGGGCGAGGCGCTCGCGGCGATGGCCGATCTCGATCTCTCGTTCTCACAGGTGCGCGTGCTCTTCGCGCTCGCCGAGTGCCGCGAGGCGGTGCCGATCAACGAGGTCGCCGGTCGGCTGAATCTGTCGGTGGCGACCGCCGGCCGGGCAGTCGACCAGTTGGTCAGCGACGGACTGGTCGACCGGCGCGGGGACAGCAAGGACCGCCGCATCAAGCGGATCTCGCTGTCCGACGAAGGCAAGTCGCTGGCCGGCCGGCACATCGAGATGCAACGCGACGTGCTGCGCGAATTCGCCGAGGGGCTGCCGGTAACGGACGCCGAACGGCTGCTCAACGCTCTCAACCCGATTCTCGAAGGAACCAGCCTCAGGGCGCACAGGGAGGAAACCCCCGCATGAGTAACCCATCCACGACGAGTCCGCCGGGCGCGGACTCCGACAAGCTCGACAGCGCAGTCCTGAAGGTTGCCGGCGTGGTGGTGCTCGGTGCCATCATGTCGATCCTCGACGTGACCGTCGTCAGCGTCGCGCTGCCGACGTTCATGAAGGAATTCGACACCACCTACGCGAACGTCGCGTGGACGATGACCGCGTACACGCTCGCGCTCGCGACCGTGATCCCGGTGACCGGCTGGGCGGCGGACCGCTTCGGCACCAAACGGCTGTACATGAGTGCGCTCGTGCTGTTCGTGGCCGGATCGGTGCTGTGCAGCACGGCCTGGAACATCGAGTCGCTCATCTCCTTCCGTGTCCTCCAGGGTCTCGGTGGCGGCATGCTGATGCCGCTGGGCATGACGATCATGACCCGTGCCGCCGGCCCCGAGCGGGTCGGTCGCGTCATGGCCGTGCTGGGCATCCCGATGCTGCTCGGCCCGATCGCCGGCCCGATCCTCGGCGGCTGGCTGATCGAGAGCGCCAGCTGGCACTGGATCTTCCTGATCAACCTGCCGATCGGCATCGTCGCGCTGGCGGCGGCGATCAAGCTGCTGCCCAAGGACAACCCCGAGCCGTCCGAGTCGTTCGACTTCCTCGGCATGCTGCTGCTCTCGCCCGGCCTGGCGCTGTTCCTGTTCGGCGTCTCGTCCATCCCGGAGGAGCACACCGTCGCGGCGACCCGGGTGCTGGTGCCCGCGATCATCGGCCTGGTGTTGATCGTCGCGTTCGTGTTCCACGCGCTGCGGGTCAAGCACCCGCTGATCGATCTGCACCTGTTCAAGAACCGTCAGCTGACCTTCGCGGTACTGACCATGGTTTTCTTCGTGATCGCCTTCATGGGTGCCGGGCTGCTGTTCCCGAGCTACTTCCTGCAGGTGCGCGGCGAGACCACGCTCAGTGCCGGCATCCTGCTGGCGCCGCAGGGTCTGGGCGCCATGATCACCATGCCGATCGCGGGCAAGCTGGTCGACAAGATCGGTCCCGGCAAGATCGTGCTCACCGGCATCGTGGTGATGGTCATCGGCATGGCGGGCTTCACGCAGCTGACCGCGGATACGCCGTACTGGCTGCTGCTGGGCGCGCTGTTCGTGATGGGTCTCGGCATGGGCTGCACGATGATGCCGAACATGACCGCCGCGCTGGCGACGCTGAAGGACCACGCCATCGCCAAGGGTTCGACGCTGATGAACATCGTCAACCAGACGGCGGGATCGATCGGCACCGCGATCATGTCGGTCGTGCTGACCAACCAGATGCAGTCGCGGCCGCTGTCCGGTCCGGCGATCGCGGTCCAGCAGGATCCGTCCCTCGCCGACAAGCTGAAGCTGCCGGCAGGTGCGGTCGAGACGGGACTGAACCAGGCCGCCGAGGCGTTCTCGCACACGTTCACCGTCGCTGCGGTTGTGCTGGCGGTCACGCTGATCCCCGCGTTCTTCCTGCCGCGCAAGCGGATCGTGCCGACGGACGTGGACGAGCCCGCGCCCGCGCTGATGCACTGACCGGCGCTGCACCAGCAGTCCCGAGACCGGCCCCGCACGCGACGTGCGGGGCCGGTCTCGGCGTTTCAGGGTCCTTCGATCGGTGGCCGCAGGCGCTGTCGCGGCGGCCGGATAGTCTGCCTCGCATGCCCCGCTATGACTTCAAGTGCCGCGAGTGCGGCCACACGTTCGAGCTGAGCCGCCCGATGTCCGAGGCGAGCGCGGCGGCACCGTGCCCGCACGGGCACGCCGACACCGTGAAGCTGCTGTCCACCTTCGGCGTGACGCGCGGCGGCGGTGCACCGGCCGCCGCCGCGGCTCCTGCCCCGGCGTCGGGCGGCGGTTGCTGCGGGGGCGGGTGCTGCGGGTGACCGGCGGCGATCGCTCAGTGCGCCTCGACCCGCGCCTGGGCGCGTAGCTCGCCGTCCACCTCGAACCACAGGTCGACCGCCGCGTCGCCGTGCGCGACCCACAGCCGCAGCGAGTCGGTGCCCAGGACCGGGCTGAGGTATTCGATGGTCGCCCGGTGCGGTGCGGCCATCAGATCGGGCCGGTCGGACAGATGCTCCTCGACCGCGTGCCAGTACACGGCGTTGTTGACGTGACCGAGCAGGTCGACGTCGGTGAACCGCAACGGGAACGGCGTCACCTGCACTCCCGGCGCCTCGGCCTCCGGCTTGGCGGCGGTGAGCCGCCGATGCCACCGGAGCCGGTGTTCGGTGGTGTGCTCGAGCAGCGGCTCGATGAACTCGTCCGCCATCCGGGTGGGCATGCCGGTGTCGGGGCTGATGTTGATCCAGAACCCCTCGGTGCGGATGTCGGTGCCACCGTCGCTGTCGACGTCGACCCGCATGTGGCACCAGCGGTTCGACAGCTCCGAGCACCAGCGGTGCAGGCGCACGCGGTCCGGGAAGGTGCCCGGCACGAGGACGTCGATGACGGTGCGCCGCACGATCCACAGCGGATGGACCTCGCGTAGGCCGATGGCGTCCAGGTTGTCCCAGCCGATGTCCTGCAGATAGCGGGCCACCCCGTCGAGCCGCAGCCGACGGTCCGCGTCCACGTCGCCGGTCCGCACCGGTCGGGACGTCTCGAAAAGTGGTGCGCCGGCGGGCCACGGGGGCAGCGTGCGGGTCGTGTCCACGTCGGTGATTGTGACAGGTCCGGGCGCGTTTGCGTTGGTAGAGTGCCGATTCGTGGGGCGGTGGACAGGGGTGCGCACGGCGGCGTCGGCGCTGCTGGTCGTCGGCGCGCTGACCGCCTCCGCCTGCTCGGCCTCGTCGCCGCAGGGCGCCGGTACGCCGCACCCGCCGGAAGCGGCCGCAAAGCCCGGGCCGTTCCTGGGGCAGTGCGGGTCGGTCACGGACGCCGAGGCCGCACACATCGCCGACCTGCCGCAGGCCGTGGTGATCCTGCGCAACCCCGTCGGCTGCCAATGGATGGCGCCCGGGGAGACCGCCGACCTGAGCTTCTCCTGGTACCGCGGCAGCCCGATCGGCCGCGAGCGCGCGCTGGACTCGGCGACCGGCCGCGACATCCGGGACATCACCGTCGGCGGGCATCGGGGGTTCTCGTCTCGAGACCTGAACAACCTCTGCGAAGTCGGTGTCGGCCTCGGCGACGACTTCTTCCTGTGGTCGATCCGCTATCTCATCGCGCCGTCCGGGACCAACGTGTGCGACATCGCCACGAAGCTGGCCGGACTGACCGTGGAGCGCGCCTCGTGACCGCCCGGCCGATCCGGACAGCGCTCGGCGCGGCCGCGCTGGTGCTGCTCCTGGCCTGCGCCGGCTGCTCGCACACGGTGACCGGCAGCGCCCGACCGTCCGGCGCTGCAGGACCGGGCACAGGGGGGTCCGGCGCGGAGCCGGGCAACTTCCGGAACCTGCTGCAGGAGTGCAAGACCGTGCCCGACCAGACGATCACCCAGGTGGTCGGCGGCAGTTCGATCACCAACGAGTTCTTCGGCGCGATCTGCCGCTGGTCGATCGACAACGGCACCGCATGGGTGACCTTCCACTGGTTCGAGCGCGGCACACTGGCGACCGAACGCGCGACCACGCAGCGACTCGGCTATGCGGTCGCGGACAGCCGGGTGTCGGGCGTGCAGGCGATCACCGTCCGGCCGCACGACGACCCGAGTGCGTGCGGTGTCACCACCATGGCCACCGACGCCGGGGTGATCGGGTGGTGGGTGCAGTACCGCGCCGACGGCCGCGACCCGTGCGCCGCCGCGCAGCGGCTCGCCGAGCTGAGCTTGAACCGGAACCAGTGACCGTCGCGGTGAAAGCTGCCCGGTGACCGGACCCGGTGCGCCGCGGTGCACAGCGGCCGGGTAGATAGATTGCATGAGGCCCGACGTGCAGCCCCCCTCGGTCGACCGCGTGAACGACGCCATGGGTGTCACCTTGCAGGACCGCGGCGAGACCGGACTGACCTACGCCCAGGAGCTGGGCCCCCGTTTTCTCGACCATCGCGGTGTGATGCCGCTCGGTGCGGTCGGTGTGCTGCTCGAGACCGCGGTCGCCGGCGCGGTCCTGCACGCGCTGCCGCCGGGCGGCCACTCGGTGGCGTCCTCGCTGTCGGTCTCCGCGGCCAGCACGCTGCCGCTCGACGGCAAGGTGTCGGTCACCGGCCGGATGCTGAACTTCGACAGCGACGCCGGAGTCGGCCTGGGCTCGGGTGAGCTGCTCGATGCGGACGGCAACGTCTGCGCGACCGCGGTCGCGCGCGGCATCGTGGTGACCCGCCCTGTCGACTCGTCCGCCGTCGGTGAGGCGCTCACCCAGGTGCCGCCGTCGGGTGCTCGCCTCGAGCCGGAGCCGGACGGCCGCTACGGGCTGGACGTGGTCCGCGCGATCGCGTTCGGCGACGTCGCGCGGGGGCCGCTGGCCGATCTGCTGCAGGTGGAGCTGCGGGTGGTCGACACCGGCCTGGTGACCGGTGCGCTGGCCCCGCAGCTGTGGATGAGCAACGAGCTGGGTTCCGTGCAGGGTGGCGTGCTGTTCGCCGCCGCCGACCTGCTCAGCGGCCTGGCCGCGCAGACGGTGACCGAGCCGGGTCAGCGGTACCGGATGCTCGACCTGCGCACCGACTTCGTGCGGTCGCCGAGCCTGACCGGTCCCGAGATCCACATCGAGTCGGAGGTCGTGCGGGTGGGTCGCCGGATCGAGTTGGTGGAGACGCGGCTGACCGGGTCGAGCAACGGCAAGCTGATGGCGCGCTCGTTCGCGACCGTGCACCGCATGTAGCGGCCTCGTCCCGCACGCTTCCGGGCCGCGAGCCGGGGTGACAGTACAGCCTAACCTTGCTGCGGTTAGCATCGCCTAAGCGCGGATGTGGTGTGTCGGGTCACCACTCGGCCGCGACGACTGCAGCGAAAGGTAGCCATGAACAAGCACTGGAGGAAGGTCGCGGTCGGTGCACTCGCCGCGGTGACCGTGGTGGGGCTGGCCGCGTGCGGCAGCAACTCGGGCGGCGGCGACAACGAGATCACCGTCTACAACGCGCAGCACGAGTCGCTGACCAAGTCCTGGGTCGACGAGTTCACCAAGGAAACCGGCATCAAGGTCAACGTCCGCAACGGCGACGACAGCGAGATGGCGAACCAGATTGTTGCCGAGGGCGACAAGTCGCCGGCGGACGTGTTCCTCACCGAGAACTCCCCGTCGATGACGACCGTCGAGAACGCGGGACTGTTCGCCCCCGTCGACCAGGCCACCCTCGACCAGGTGCCTGCCCAGTTCCGTCCGTCGACCGGCCTGTGGACCGGCATCGCGGCCCGCTCGACCGTGTTCGTCTACAACAAGGACAAGCTGAAGACGGACCAGCTGCCCAAGTCACTGCTGGACCTGCAGAACCCCGAGTGGAAGGGCCGCTGGGGCGCCTCCCCGGCCGGCGCCGACTTCCAGGCCATCGTCAGCGCGCTGCTCGAACTGAAGGGCCCGGAGGTCACCAAGACCTGGCTCGACGGCATGAAGCAGAACGCCAAGGCCTACAAGGGCAACATGGCCGTGATGAAGGCCGTGAACGCCGGTGAGATCGACGGCGGCGTGATCTACCACTACTACTGGTTCGGCGACCAGGCCAAGGGCGGCGAGAACAGCAACAACACGCAGCTCGAGTACTTCAAGAACCAGGATCCGGGCGCGTTCGTGAGCATCTCCGGCGGCGGCGTGCTCAAGTCGAGCAAGCACCAGGAGCAGGCGCAGCGGTTCCTGAAATTCATCACCGGCAAGGCGGGCCAGCAGATCCTGCAGACCGGCACCTCGTTCGAGTACCCGGTGGCCAGCGGTGTGGCGGCGAACCCGAAGCTGGTGCCGCTCGACCAGTTGCAGTCCCCGGCGGTCGACCCGGCCAAGCTCAACGGCAAGGAGGTCACCACGCTGATGACCCAGGCCGGCCTGATCTGAGCTGTCCCGTCATGACCGCTCCACTGCATGACCGCTCCACTGCGACGACCCGTCCGCGATGACCGCGCTGTCGCAACGACTGCGCCCGGGAGGCGTGGGCACCCGCCCACGCCCCCCTGGCCTCGTCGTGCTCGCGGTGGCGCTGATGGTCGCCGCTGCGTTCGTGCCGCTGGGTTTCGTCGTGGTCGAGACCGCCGGCGCCGGCTGGGACACCATCCGTGAGCTGGTCTTCCGCGGCCGGGTCGGGGAGCTGCTGGTCAACACCGGGCTGCTGGTCGCGGTGACCGTGCCGCTGTGCGTGGTGCTCGGGGTGGGCGCCGCGTGGCTGGTCGAGCGGACCACCGTGTTCGGCTCGCGGCTGTGGGCGCCGGCGCTGGCCGCCCCGCTGGCGGTGCCCGCGTTCGTCAACAGCTACGCGTGGGTGACGGTGATCCCGTCGCTGCACGGGCTGTTCTCCGGCGTGCTGATCGCCACGCTGTCGTACTTCCCGCTGGTCTACCTGCCGGTGCTGGCGGCGCTGCGCCGGCTCGACGCCGAGGTGGAGGAGTCGGCGCGGGCGCTCGGCTGCGGGCCGTGGGCGGTGTTCTTCCGGGTGGTGCTGCCGCAGCTGCGGCTGGCGGTGCTCGGCGGCGCGCTGCTGGTCGCGCTGCACCTGCTCTCCGAGTACGGCGCGTTCGCGATGATCCGTTTCGACACCTTCACCACCGCGATCTTCGAGCAGTTCCAGTCCACCTTCGACGGCGCGGCCGGCACCATGCTCGCCGCCGTGCTTGTGCTGTGCTGCCTGCTGGTGCTGCTGCTCGAGGCGGTCTCGCGTGGGCGGGCGCGCTACGCCCGGGTCGGGTCGGGGACCGGGCGACGCGCGGGGCGCACCCGGCTCGGCTGGCGGCAACTGCCCGCGTTCGCGGCGCTGACCGCGCTGCTGGTGCTCGCACTCGGGGTGCCGCTGTGGGTGATCGGGCGGTGGCTGGTCCGCGGCGGCGCCGGGGTGTGGGACGGCGCCGAGATGCTGCCGGCGCTGGGGCAGACCCTGCAGTACGGGCTGATCGGCGGCGTCGTCACCGTGGTGCTGGCGTTCCCGACCGCGTGGCTGGCCGTGCGGTTCCCGGGGCGCTTCACGAAGATCGTCGAGGGCTGCAACTACATCACCAGTTCGCTGCCGGGCATCGTCGTCGCGCTGGCGCTGATCACCGTCACGATCAACTGGCTGCACCCGTGGTACCAGACCACGACGGTCGTGTTCGTCGCCTACGCGCTGATGTTCCTGCCGCGCGCGCTGGTCAACCTGCGCGCCGGGCTGGCGCAGGTGCCGGTCGAACTCGAGGAGGCGGCGCGGTCGCTCGGCAGGCCGCCGCTGGTCGCGTTCGCCCGGGTGACGTTGCGGCTCACGGCCCCGGCCGCGGCGTCCGGGATCGCGCTGGTGTTCCTGGCCATCGCCACCGAACTGACCGCGACCCTCATGCTCACGCCCACCGGCACCGAGACACTGGCCACCCGGTTCTGGGCGCTCACCGGCGAGCTCGACTATTCGGCCGCCGCGCCGTTCGCGCTGATCATGGTGGTCGTCTCGCTGCCGATCACGTATCTGCTGTTCCGACAATCCCAGAAGGTGGCCGGCGTATGAGCAGCCTCGTCGTGCGTTCCGTGACCAAGAGCTTCGGCGTCGTCGAGGTGCTCGGCGGCATCGACCTGACGGTCACGCAGGGCAGCACCACCGCGATCGTCGGCTCGTCGGGCTGCGGCAAGACCACGCTGCTGCGCATCGTCGCCGGCTTCGAGGTGCCCGACGCCGGCGTCGTCGAGCTCGGCGGGACCGAGATCGCCTCCGGTGCCGCGGTGGTCCCGGCGCACAAGCGCGGCATCGGCTACGTCGCCCAGGACGGGGCCCTGTTCCCGCACCTGACCGTGCGGCAGAACGTCATGTTCGGGCTGCCGCTGCGCGCCCGGCGGTCGACGAAGCGGGTCGGCGAGCTGCTCGAGATGGTCTCGCTGGACCCGGAGTTCGCGTCGCGGCGGCCCGACGAGCTGTCCGGCGGGCAGCAGCAGCGGGTGGCGCTGGCGCGGGCGCTGGCCCGCGAGCCGCGGCTGATGCTGCTCGACGAGCCGTTCACCGCGCTCGACGCGGGGCTGCGGGCGAGCATGCGCAAGTCGGTCGCCGCGACGCTGCGTGAGGCGGGGGTGACGACCGTGCTGGTCACGCACGACCAGGAGGAGGCGCTGTCGTTCGCCGACCAGGTCGCGGTGATGAAGTCCGGCAGACTGACCCAGGTGGGACCGCCGCAGGAGCTCTACGCCCGGCCGACCGACCTGTTCACCGCCACGTTCCTCGGCGATGTGGTGATGTTGCCGGCGCGGGTGAGCACGGCGGGGACGGCGGATTGCCCGCTCGGGCCGGTGCCGGTGCCGGCGGACACCCCGCTGGGCGACACCCGGATCATGCTGCGGCCGGAACAGATCGTGGCGACGCCCACGAGCACAGCGCACGGGTCAGGGACCCCGGGCTCGGACGCGACGAACGCCGTGGTGCTCGAACGCGAATTCCTCGGCCACGACTCGCTGCTGCAGATCCGGTTGACCCCGAGCGACGAGGTGCGGGCCCGCTACCGCTCGGAGCGGACCGACGGCGTGCTGTCGGTGCGGACGGTCAGCGTCGTCGCCCCCGAGGTCGGCGCCGACGTCAGCCTGCACGTGCTCGGCGAGGCGGTCCGGGTCGGATAGGGCGGACCTGCCGAAACCCGCTGCCCCGCGATCGCGGACGCCGGATACTCAACGGTGACCCCACCCGACGATCCGGAGGATCCCATGGGCGCCACGTTGAACCCGTACCTGAGCTTCCGCGACACCGCCCTGCGCGCGATGGAGTTCTATCAGTCGGTCTTCGGCGGAGACCTGATCATGACGACGTTCGGCCAGTTCCAGATGGGTGACGAGTCCGAGAAGGACAAGGTCATGCATTCGATGCTGACCACCCCGGGCGGCATGGTGCTGATGGCCTCGGACACCCCGGCCGGCATGGACTACACGCCCGGGACCAACTATTCGGTGTCGCTCAGCGGCGAGGACGAGGCCGAGCTGCGCCGCTACTGGGACAAGCTCTCCGACGGTGGGACCGTCGCGATGCCGCTGAACAAGGCGCCGTGGGGCGACACCTTCGGCATGTGCGTGGACCGGTTCGGCGTGAGCTGGCTGGTGAACATCGCGGGCGAGCCCGAATCGTGATCGGCGCCGGCCTGATCGACCTGAGCTGACGGCCGGATCCGCGCCGAGACCTGTGTCGGCGCCTTCGTCTGGCGTCACCCCGGACCGGAGTGTGACCCTTGACACCCTCTCGGAATGAACTTACATTCATGACCAGTGAATGAGCATTCATTTCTGCGGGCGGCGGGCCCGCGATCCACCATCCGAGGACGGCAGTCATGGATTTCACCGGTTACAAGCAGTTGACCTTCGAGCGGCGCGACAACGGGGTCCTGCTGATCACGCTGGACCGGCCGGAGAAGTACAACGCGGCCGACGAGCAGATGCACGGGGAGCTCGCCCGCGTGTGGGCGGATGTGTCGGCGGACCCGGACACCCGCGTCGCAGTCGTCACCGGGGCGGGCAAGGCCTTCTCGGCGGGCGGGGACCTCGGCATGGTCGAGCGGATGGCCGGCGACCACGAGCGGGTGGCGCACATGCTCGAAGAGATGAGCCGGCTCGTCTACAACCTGATCGATTGCACCAAGCCGGTGATCGCGGCGATCAACGGGGTGGCGGTCGGCGCCGGCACCGTGGTGGCGCTGCTCTCGGACATCTCCATCTGCGCGGAGGACGCCAAGCTCGGCGATGGGCACGTCAAGCTCGGGGTGGCCGCCGGCGACCACGCCGCGATCCTGTGGCCGCTGCTGGCAGGGATGGCGAAGGCCAAGTACTACCTGCTCACCGGGGAGATGATCGGCGGCATCGAGGCCGAACGCATCGGGCTGGTCAGCAAGGCGGTCCCGCGCGAGCAGGTGCTCTCCGATGCGCTGGCGGTCGCCGACAGGCTGGCCACCGGCTCGCAGCCGTCGATCCGCCTGACCAAGAAGGCGCTCAACAACTGGTTGCGCATGGCCGGACCGATCTTCGACCAGTCGGCGGCCTACGAAATGCTCTGCTTCATGGGCACGGACGTCGTTGAGGGTGCCGCCGCGCTACGCGAGAAGCGCGCACCGAACTTCCCGTCGGCCCCCGCAGACCCGGCCTGACCAGTTTCGACAGGAGTGAAAGCTGATGTCTGACAACACCATTGCTGTGGTCACCGGAGCCGGCTCGGGAATCGGCAAGGCGATCGCGCTGGGCCTGGCCGACCGCGGCGACACCGTCGTCGCCGCGGACCTGGACCTGGATGGGGCCAAGCGCACCGCCGAGACCCGGCCCGGCCGGATCCATGCCATGCGGGTCGACGTCGCGGACCGGGCGCAGGTCGAGTCCCTGCGCGACGAGGTCCAGGCGACCGTCGGCACGCCGTCGATCCTGGTCAATGCCGCCGGATGGGACCGTACGGATCAATTCCTCAATGCGACAGCCGAGTTCGCCGAGAAGGTGGTGGCGATCAACTACCTGGGTCCGGTGCACATGTGCAGCGTCTTCCTTCCGGGCATGGTCGGATCGGGAACCGGTGGGCGGCTGGTCAACCTGGCCAGCGACGCCGGACGGGTCGGCAGCGCGGGGGAGACGATCTACGCCGGCGCCAAGGGCGGAGTGATCGCGCTGACCAAGTCGCTGGCCCGCGAGATGGCGAGGTACGCCATCACGGCCAACTGTGTCTGTCCGGGACCGACCGACACCCCGCTGTTCCAGGCGCAGCCGGACAAGCTCAAGGAGGCGCTGACCCGTGCCATCCCGTTCCGCCGGCTCGCCCGGCCCGAGGAGGTCGCGGCCCCGGTGCTGTTCTTCGCCTCGGACGCCGCGTCGTTCATCACCGGGCAGGTGCTCAGTGTCAGCGGCGGCCTGACGATGGCCGGCTGAGCACCCCGGCACCCGAGGAGACGCCATGACCTACACCCACTGACAGGAGTCTTCCGCCATGACCGCCCTCACCCACGAGCTCGAGCACCGCCAGTTCCGCGACGTCGTCCGCGCCTTCGTGTGCGACGAGATCCTCCCACACCACGAGGACTGGGAACACGAAAGCCGGTTGCCCGCTGCGCTGTTCGCCGCGGCCGGCAAGCAGGGTCTGCTCGGCTTCTCGGTTCCGGAACGTTGCGGCGGCCCCGGGGTGCGCGACTTCCGCTACAACGCGATCGTCGTCGACGAGGTCAACCGCGCGGGCGCGGCCGCCGCGGGTATCGCGTTCGCGCTGCAGAACGACGTCGTGCTGCCGTACCTGACCGACCTGGCCGACGCGGACCAGCAGCAGCGTTGGCTGCCGGGCGTCGTCACCGGCGAGACGATCCTCGGCATCGCGATGACCGAACCCGGCACCGGCAGTGACCTGTCGGGCATCCGCACCAGCGCCGTGCGCGACGGCGACCACTACGTCGTCAACGGGTCCAAGACCTTCATCTCCAACGGCCAGAACGGCACGTTGTTCGTCGTCGCCGTGCGCACCTCGCCGGACCGGCACAAGGGGCTGTCGCTGCTGGTGGTCGACGTCGGCACCCCGGGATTCGTCCGGGGCCGCAACCTCGAGAAGATCGGCCTGCACGCCCAGGACACCAGCGAACTGACCTTCACCGACATGCGGGTGCCGGTGGCGAACCTTCTCGGCGAGGAGGGGCAGGGCTTCTACCAACTGGTGCACAACCTGCCGCAGGAACGGCTGTCGCTGTCGGTGGGTGCGGTGGCCGCCGCCGAGGGGGTGTTCGCCCGCACCCTGGACTACGTGCGCGGGCGCAGCGCCTTCGGCAGACCGATCGCCGGCTTCCAGAACACGCAGTTCGTGCTGGCCGAGCTGGCCACCGAACTGGATCTGGCCCGCACCTATCTCGACGACTGCCTGGCCCAGCACCTCGCCGGGGAGCTGACCGCGGCGCGGGCGGCCCGGCTCAAGTGGTGGACCACCGAGCTGCAGGTGCGGATGGCGGACCGGTGCCTGCAGCTGCACGGCGGCTACGGCTACATGCGCGAATACCCCGTGGCGCGGGCGTTCGTCGACGCCAGGATCCAGACCATCTACGGCGGCACCACGGAGATCATGAAGACCATCGTCGCCAAGGACCTCGGCGTCTGATCGCGCTTCGCGAACCACTACCGTGGTGCATCACCGCCCACCCGTCGAAGGAGCCGTCCGGCCATGGCAAAGCACCCGTCCGCCGTCGACCTGGACGAGGCCGTGCGCGCGGTCCGCGTCAACTCGCGGCGCCGCCAGGTGCTCGACGCCGCGGTGAAAGTGATGCAGCACACCGGTTTCCACCAGATGTCCATGCAGGCCCTCGCCGACGAGGCGAAGGTCAGCGTCGGACTGATCTACAAGTACTTCGGCGGCAAGGAAGACATCCTGCTCGCCACCATCACCGACATCCTCGATGCGTTCCGGGACCAGCTCGAGCCGGCCATGGACGAGGCCGGAACCGATCCGGTGGAGCGGTTCGCCGCCGGGTTCCGCCGCTACGCCGAGGTGGTCGACGAGAACATCGACGCCGTCGTGCTCACCTACCGGGAGAGCCGCACGCTCGACCCCGAGGGACGCGAACGCATCAAGGAACTCGAGGTCTCGACCGCCGCGCCGCTGCGGGCCGCGCTCGAGGACGGCATCGTCGACGGGGTGATGCAGCCGGTCGACGTCGACCTGATGGTCTTCGACGTGATGATGCTGGCCCACGGCTGGGCGCTCAAGCAGTGGTACGTCGGGCACCGCTACTCCCTCGACGCCTACATCAAGGCGCAGCTGGGCTTCGTGCTGCGCACCCTCGTCGCCCCCGAACTGCAGGACGAATACGCGCATCTGAGCGTCTGACGGCGTCTTCCGGCCCGCGCCGCCGGTAACGTTCGGGACCGGACGGAAGGAGCCTCGGGTGGAACTCGATTGGGACGGCGCGCAGGGACGGTTCTGGGTCGACCAGCAGGAGCATCAGGACGCGGTGCTGGCGGGGTTCGTCCCGCTGCTGCTCGAGGCCGGCGGCGTCGGCGAGGGCGATGCGGTGCTCGACGTCGGTTGCGGCTGCGGGGCGACGAGCCGGGCCGCGGCGCACGCGGTCGGCGACGGGCACGTGCTGGGGGTCGACATCTCCGGGCCGATGCTCACGCACGCCCGTTCGCTGGCCGCCGCGGAGGGCCTGCGCAACATCGAGTTCGTCGACGCCGACGCGCAGACGCACGCATTCGCGCCGGGATCCTTCGACGTGGCGATCAGCCGGTTCGGGGTGATGTTCTTCGCGGACCCGCCCGCGGCGTTCGCGAACATCGCGGCCGCGCTGCGCCCGGGCGGCCGGCTGGCCTTCCTGTGCTGGCAGCCGGCCAAGCTCAACCCGCACATCTCGCTGCCCATGCGCGCGGTCGTGACCGCATTCCCCGACGCGATGCCGAAGGGTGCGCCGCAGCCGCCGTTCAGCATGGCCGACCCCGACGAGGTGACCGCGCTGCTGACCGGCGCCGGGTTCGGCGACATCAAGCGCACACCGGTCGAGGGCCTGCTTCGGGTGGGCGCCGATGCCGACGAGGTGCTCGCGCACTTCCTGACCCAGCCCATGGCGAAGGCACTGCTGTCGCACCGGGACCCGGCGCAGGTCGACGCGGTGGTCGAGGAGATCCGCGCGCAACTGAACCGGCACCAGCGCGGCGACGGGATCCACCTGGGTTCGGCGGCGTGGTCGGTGACCGCGCGCAGATGATCGGTTCAGCTTCTCCGCAGCGCGTCGACGACCAGCCTCGGAGCCGGATTGACGTGCGCCACACCGTCGATGACGACGGTCGGCACGGTCTCGTTGCCGTCGGCGACCGACCGGACGAACGCGGCGGCCTCCTGGTCCTGCCAGATGTTGCGCATCGCGGGCCTGAGCCCGTGCAGGCGCAGGGTCGCGCGCAGCCGCATGCAATACATGCAGCCCGGACGCCAGTAGACGGTCACCTCGGCGGTCTCGCTCATGTTCCGAGTGTGACACCGCCGGGGATGCGATGACGAGCACGCGTGCGCTGTGGTGCTGGCCGCCGATCGGCGTGCTGGCCATGCTGTTGCTGGGCTGGGCGGTCGGGCGGCATTCGACCGGATTCGACGCCGACGCGGCGCGGCAGATCCACACGGTCTTCGGTGTGCAGCCGCGGTGGCTGCTGGTGTTCACCGACTGGTTGCTGCTCGGGCCGATCTGGCTGATCTGCCTGGGGTTCGCGCTGTGGCGGCGACGATGGCGGCTCGGTGCGGTGGTCGCGGTGGCGCCGTGGGTGATCATCGAGATCAACGAGGGTTTCAAGCGGATGTTCGACAGGCGTAACGGTCCGTACCTGGAGTATCCGAGCGGTCACACCACGATGGTGGTCGCGATCATGGGGATGCTGTTGCTGGTCGTCGGCCTGCGCTGGTGGGCGGTGACGGTCGCGGTGGCGGTCAGCGTGCTGGGGATGCTCGGGCTGGTCGCGTGCGGGTACCACTTCCTGACCGACACCATCGGCGCGGCGCTGTTCACGACCGCCATGGTCTGCGTCGCCGCCCTGGCCGCCGGTCTTCCCGCCACCGCCGGACCACCTCGTCCGCGTCCACCGGAGACACCGGGACCGGCGGACCCGACGGCGTCCGGATCCAGTCCACGATCCGCGAGTTGAGCTCGTGCACCGTCTCGCGCACCGCCTTTTCGGTGGTCAGGTCGGCGACGGTGTCGGGTAGCCGCTCGATCTCCTTGCGCAGCTGCAGGGGAGTGGGCAGCAGCGCCTCGCCGGACAGTCCCTCGCGTTCGATGAGGTTCTTGATCCACCACATCTCGTCGTAGGGACCGCTGAGCCCGGGCAGCGGCTTGCCGGCGCCCGGCAGGTCGTCGAACTCGCCGCGCTCCTGCGCCAGGCGGATCTGCTTGTCCACCCACGTCTCGAAGGTCTGCTCCGGCGGCTTGCGCTCGGCCATGGGTCGATTGTCCGCCGGATCACCAGCGCATGTGTACCTGCTCGGCCCAGCCGAGCAGCCTGTCGACCGCCACGCTCGCACCGTCGTCGGTGCGGATGCGACCGGTGTAGCGGCCGAAGCACTGGTGGGTGTCGGTGAGCAGTAGTCGCAGATCGGTGTGGTCCACGCGGTCGTGGAACGGGGTGAAGGTCAGCTCCACCCGATCCGACCCCGGGGTGCGGATCGTCCAGGGCTCGGTGAACTCGCCGTACTCCCAGGACAACTCCTCGCCGATCTTGCTCAGCCGCCCGTCCACGCACAGTGCGTTCTCGGTCATGCCGGTGCCGACCGTCCACTTGCCGCCGAGCTGCAGTCCGACCACGCGGCCGTCGGTGTGCCCGGAGGCCGCACCCCAGTTCCAGGTGATGTCGTGCGGCCAGCGCCCGCGGCCGTGGTCGAGCACGCCCCAGCCGTTGGCGAAGTCGTAGACGGTCTCGCCGAGCCGCACGGTGCCCGACGCAGGCCGAGCGGTGTGCTTGGCGGTGTACTGGAACCGCCGCTCGCTCCACGGCACGACCACGCCGAGCGTCTCGTGCCCGTCGGGCAGCGCCACGAACAGGTCGCCGGTCAGCGGGCCGTCGTCGGTCGAGCACGAGAACCGGATGCGCGAGCCGCCGGGCTCCTCGGTCAGGTCGATGCTGACCGCGCCGCGCGCGGTGGCCGGACCGTCACCGAGGCTCTGCGGCAGCTCGACCCCGCGCGCGAGCGGACGCAGTTCGGTGCGGGTGACCTCGCGGCCGCCGTACTCGAGTAGGTAAACGGTGTTCACAGCCAGATAGTCGAGGCTCGACACGGTGACCGCAACCAGGTGCGTCGGCGTCGTCAGGCACCAGTACTCCCACCGCTTGGTGCGACCCCAGCCGCGCACGTTGCAGCGGTGCAAGGGGGTTCGGGTCCAGCCGACTGCGTCCGGATTCAGCCGCCCGTCGGGCAGGCACAGGTCGACGGGCGCGGTGATCTCCCGCTCGTGGGTGGTCATGGCGTCGATTGTCCCCTGGAGCCGAACGGTTCGGGTCTGTAGTGTCTGCCGCGACGTTCGAGCGACAGAAATGGCGGGGCATGGACAGGCTGGCCGAGCGGTGCACGACGATGGCGGCCCTGGTGGCCTTGATGTTCGGTGGTTTCGCGGTGGCCGCGACACCTGCCGACGCGGACGACGACCCGGGCGACGGTCCGCGCTACGCGCCGACGATGCTCATCCTCGACGCGTCCGGTTCGATGCAGCGTCCGGACCCGGCGGGCACCATGATGACGGCGGCCAAGAACGCGGTGCGATCGTTCGTCGCGTCCGCGCCTGCCGAGGCACGAGTCGGGTTGAGCGCCTACGGGACCGGCACCGGTAACGCCGATGCCGAGAAGTCCGCCGGCTGTCGCGACACCAAGGTGCTGCACCCTCCGACGACGCTGGACCGTGCGGCGCTGACCCGGTCGGTCGAGGGGATCGAGGCCCGCGGATGGACGCCGATGGGTGCGGCGCTGCGACAGGCCGCCGAGGCTCTGCCGGGGTCGGGGCCGCGGTCCATCGTGCTGGTCTCGGACGGTGAGGACACCTGCGCGCCGCCCGAACCCTGCGAAGTGGCACGGGAACTCAAGCAGCAGGGCGTCGACCTGGTGCTGCACACGATCGGGTTCGCGGTGGACGCGGCGGCCCGAACCCAGTTGTCCTGCATGGCGCAGGCCACCGGCGGCACCTACACCGACGCGGCGGACGGGCGCGCGCTGGCCCGCACCCTGCCGCGGGTCAGTGCCGCGGCCCTGCGCAACTACACCGCGACCGGCCGGCCGGTCGCGGGCACGCCGACGCATCGCGGGGCGCCGGTGATCGGCACCGGTCAGTACCTGGACACCATCGGACCCAAGGAGACGCGCTACTACGCGGTGACGGTGCCCGCCGGCGCGACCGCGTACTTCTCCGGGACGGTGTCGTTCCCGCGGGTGCGCAACGTCGCCTCGACCCGTGACCTGAACGTGCTCGAAACGCGGGTCTACGGCGCGGACGGGAAGGACTGCAACGGCTTCGAGTTCGAGCAGGGCACCAAGGCGAGCGACGGGGCGGCGCTGACCGTCGCGCAGAAGTGGGACGGTGCGACGAAGAAGCACCCGATCGGCCTCGCCGCCGACACCTGCAGCGGCGGCGGCACCTACAAATTCGCGGTGACGTGGAGCCGCGTGTCCGACGGTGTGCCGGAACGGTTGCCGATCGAACTGCTCGTGGGCATCGAGCCCGGCGTGACCGACCCGGGGCCCGAGGCGGCGACGTCGAGAACCGCGTTCACCGCGTCGACCGGGCCGGAGACCGCGATCGCGGGCGGCGGATCGTTCAACGTGGCGGCCGCGCTGCCCGGCAGCGGCAACTACGTCGACACCCTCGCGCCCGGCGAGTTCGTGTTCTACCGCGTGAAGCTGGACTGGGGGCAGGGCCTTGCCTATCGGGTGATCCTGGGCGGGAACGGCACCCACGGTGTGGAGAACGTGTCGAACGTGCGCACCACGGTGTACTCGCCGTTGCGCGAGACGATCGGCTCGGACTTCTCGTCCTACACGGGCACGACGACGGAACTGTCGGACGGCGGGAAGCTCGGCACCCCGGCGGTGCGGTACCGCAACCGCACGGTGCCGGCCGAGGTCGGACGCTCGTCGCTGCCCGGCTGGTATTACATCGCGGTCAAGGTCGGCTCCACCTCCGAGGGCGGCACAAGCGCGCCGGTGCCGGTGCGGTTGAGCGTGTCCGTCGCCGGGGATCACGAACCCGGCCCCACCTACGGGACCCCGCTGACGTCGGGGATCTTCGAGGCCTCGGCGGATACCCCCGCAGCTGGGGCGCGGTCGGGCCCGGCACCGAGCCGCCCGTCCGCGGTCATGAGTGCTGGGCCACAACAGGATTCAGGGTCGGACGGCGTCCTGATCGGTGTCGCCGTGGCGGCGGGTGTCGCGGTGTGCGCGGCAGTGGTCGGTGGCGTGCTCTGGCGCCGACGTCGCCGCTCATAGGCTGCGAGGCTGACCGCGCGGGCCACCGCTGCGGCTAGGGTCGGCGCATGGGTGCGGTGGTGGCGCTGGTGGTGATCGTCGTGGGGCTGCTGCTCGCGGCGGCGGTGGTGCTGCTCGTGCGGCGGCGCACCGACCTCGGCTCGTCCGCGGACCAGGTCACGTTCGAGACGCTGCACACCGTGTCGCTGGCGGCGCCCGGGCTGCGCGAGGGGCTCACCGAGTCCGGGGCGCGCGGCGCGGTCCGGCACCTGCGGGCGCTGCTCGGCGCCAGCGCGGTCGCGCTGACCGACGGCACCCGCACACTGGCCTTCGACGCGGTCGGGCACCATCACGCCGACCGTGCCGCCGAGCACGCGGCGCGGGTCCACGAGACCGGCGAGACCGCGGTGCTCGGCCCCGACGAGGTGTCCTGCGCCGACGCCGACTGCCCGGTGCGCGCAGCGGTCGTCGCGCCGCTGATCGAGGGCGACACGGTCGTCGGCGCGCTGGTCGCCTACCGGCCCGGCCGGTCGGCGATGCTGGTGCGCGCGGTGGAGGAGGTCGCCGAGTGGGTGGGCGGCCAGCTGGAACTTGCCGCGGCGGACCGGCAGCGGACCCGCCTGATCGAGGCGGAGCTGCGGGCGCTGCGCGCGCAGATCAGCCCGCACTTCATCTACAACTCGCTGACCGCGATCGCCTCGTTCACCCGCACCGACCCGGACCGTGCGCGCGAATTGCTCCTCGAGTTCGCGGACTTCACCCGGTACGCGCTGCGCCGCGGCGGCGAGTTCACCACGCTGGCCGAGGAACTGCGCAACGTCGAACGGTACCTCGAACTCGAGCAGGCGAGATTCGGCGCCCGGCTGTCGATCTCGCTGCGGGTCGCGCCGGAGGTGCTGCCGGTGTCGGTACCGTTCCTGGTGGTGCAGCCGCTGGTGGAGAACGCGGTTCGGCACGGGCTCGAGGGCGACGCCGCGGTGGTGACGGTGTCGATCAGCGCGGTCGACGAGGGCGCCGAGGCGGCGATCGCCGTCGAGGACGACGGGGCCGGGGCGGACCCCGAGGCCATCCGCGCCGCGCTGATCCGCGCCGGCCGCGCCGAGGAGGTGGCCGGACGGCGGGGCGGGTCGGTCGGGCTCGGCAACGTCGACGCGCGGCTGCGCCAGGTCTACGGCGACCGGTACGGGCTGGTGGTCGAGACCGCGCCCGGCGCCGGCACCCGTGTGGCGTTCCGGGTGCCGAAGTTCGCGCCGGGAATCCATCCGGACACGTAGCGGTGCCGGGAGTACCTTCACACCATGTCCGAACGCCTCGACCCGTCCGCGCTGCGGGTGCTGGTCGTCGACGACGAGGAACCGGCCCGCGCCGAACTGGCCTACCTGCTGGGGCAGGACCCCCGCGTCGCGACGGTGCACTGCGCGGCGAGCGGGCCGCAGGCGCTGGACCTGCTGGCGACCGAGCGGGTCGACGTCGTGTTCTCCGACATCAAGATGCCGGGCCTCGACGGGCTGGCGCTGGCCCGGGTGCTCTCGCGGTTCGCCGAGCCGCCGCGGGTGGTGTTCGTGACCGCCTACGACGTGCACGCGGTCGACGCGTTCGAACTGCAGGCCACCGACTACCTGATGAAGCCGGTGCGGGCCGCGCGGCTCGCCGAGGCGATCCGGCGGGTGGTCGCGGCGGCCGGCGCCGAGCCCGAGGTCGACGAGGACGAGACGATCGCGGTCGTGCTCGGCGGCGTCACCCGGTATGTCCAACGGTCGGCGGTCCGCTACGTGGAGGCGCAGGGCGACTATGTGCGCCTGCACGTGTCCGACGGCAGTCACCTGCTGCGGGTTCCACTCGCGACCCTCGAAGAACGTTGGGCATCAGCGGGATTCGTACGGATTCACCGCAGCACGCTGATCTCGCTGGCGCACGTGCAGGAGATCAGGACCGTCGACGGCCGGTGCAGCGTGCGGGTCGGCGGCGAGGAACTGCCGGTCAGCCGCCGCCATGCCCGGGACCTGCGAGACCGGCTCACCCGTCGGGGCTCGGCCTAGATGGCCGAACGCGTCCGCGTCACCCACCCTCGCACCGCCGCCGCCCGCCGGGCGGCCGGGCGCACCCCGACCCGCGAGATCGCCGAGCAGACCGACGTCGGCGAGTTGTACATGGGTTCGCTGATCCGCAGCCAGCGCCGGGTGGCGCTGACCGTCTGCGGGGTGCTGTTTGCGGGGATCGTCGCGACCGCGCTGGCGCCGGTGGTTTTCGACTCGTGGGGGCGGATACGGGTGGCCGGGCTGCCACTGACCTGGCTGGTGCTCGGCGTCGGGGTGTATCCGGCGCTGATCGGACTGGCGGTGGTCACGGCGCGCTGGGCCGAGCGCAACGAGCGTGCTTTCGCGCGGTTGCTGCGCCGGCCCGGCAGTGGTGCGGGTACGGACGGCGACGGGCAGGCCGATGGGTGAGCACCTGCTCGGCTCGCTCGCGGTGCTGCTGGTCGCCGGCGGCACGCTGATCGCGGCGGCGCTGGGGCTGCGCCGGGCCCGCACGACCGGCGACTTCTACGTCGCCTCGCGACTGGTCTCGCCGCGGTGGAATGCCGCGGCGATCAGCGGCGAATACCTCTCGGCCGCCTCGTATCTGGGCATCGCCGGGCTGATCCTCGCGTTCGGCGCCGACATGCTGTGGTATCCGGTCGGGTACACGGCAGGCTACCTGATCCTGCTGGCGGTGGTCTCCGCACCGCTGCGCCGCTCCGGTGCCTACACGCTGCCGGACTTCGCCGAGATCCGGTTGGGCCGCGGGCCGATCCGGATCGTGTCGAGCGTGCTGGTCGTCGTGATCGGCGTGCTCTACCTGGTGCCGCAGCTGCAGGGGGCGGGGCTGACGCTGGCCACCCAGACCGGGGCGCCGCGCTGGCTCGGCGGACTGGTCGTGTGCGCGGTGGTGCTGGTGGTCGCCGCGATCGGCGGGATGCGGTCGATCACGTTCGCGCAGGGCGTGCAGTTCTGGCTCAAGTTCCTCGCGTTGCTGCTGCCGGCGCTGGTGCTGCTGGGGGTCTGGCACCGGCACGACGACCACCTGGCCCCTGGGCATCCGCGCGCCGTCGCGGCCGCCACCGTCACGCTCGACCGCGACACCACCGTCGAGGTGCCGGCCGCGCAGACGCTGCGGATCGACGGCACGGTCGACGGGCGGGCGGTGCACGGCCCGGTGCCGCTGGCCGCGGGGTCGCACCGGATCGGGGAGGGCAGCGCGGTCACGCTCGAACCCGGCGACGTGGTGCCGGTCGCCGCGCCGCTGCCGAGCCAGAGCAACGAGAACTGGCTGCGGCCGCTCGGCTCCGGGCAGCCGCATCCGCTGTACGCGTCGCTGTCGCTGATCCTCGCGATCTGCCTGGGCACCATGGGACTTCCGCATGTGCTGGTGCGCTTCTACACCAATCCCGACGGCCGCGACGCCCGCCGCACCACGGTCGTGGTGATCGCGATGCTCTCCGCGTTCTACCTGCTGCCCACGGTGTTCGCGGTGTTCGGCCGGCGCTTCCTGCCGGAGTTGCTGCTCGGCGGCGACACCGACGCGACCGTGCTGCGGTTGCCCGAGCGGATGCTGCCGGGGCTGCCCGGGCAACTGCTCGGTGCGCTCGTCACCGCCGGCGCGTTCGCGGCGTTCCTGTCCACCGCCTCCGGGCTGACGGTGTCGGTGGCCGGGGTGCTCTCGCAAGACGTGCTCGGGCGGATCAGGCCCGGCCGGCGCGGCTCGCGGGTGCGCAGATCGGGACGGATCCGCGCGTTCCGGCTCGCGGTCGCGGTGGCGATCGTGGTGCCGTACCTGCTCAGCCTCGCCGGTCAGCGGCTCGGGCTGGCCGCGGTGGTCGCGCTGGCCTTCGCGGTCGCCGCGGCGACGTTCTGCCCGCTGCTGGTGCTGGGCGTGTGGTGGCGGGGGCTGACCGCGCCGGGCGCGTTGGCAGGCCTGGCGGTCGGCGGCAGCACCGCGACCGCCGCGGTCGTCGCGACGTTGGCCGGCGCCGACCCCGGCGGGTGGGCGGGCGCGCTGCTGGCCCAACCCGCGGCGTGGGCGGTGCCGCTCGCGACCGCGGTGATGGTTGCGGTGTCGCTGTCCACCTGCGGTGCCGTGCCGCGCGACATCGGCCGGATCATGATCCGCCTGCACGCGCCCGAATCGCTGCGCTCGGAGCTCGCCGACCTCGACCGTTCGTCGCGCTGAACCGACCGTTCGTCGCACCGTCGCCGCCACCGGCCGAACGAATGGCCGGTTCCGGCGAGCGGGCACCCGATCCCCTCGAATGTGAGCGTCGTCACTGCCAAGGTTGCCTGCAATGCACCCGACCGGGCCGACGTGCCCGCAGGAGAGGAGCCCTGACATGGCGACCAGAACCATCCCGACCGTGCGAGAGGACGCGGGCCCCGCCCCGGCGAGCCGTGCCGCCGGTTTCGCCGATCCCGGGCCGCTCGGCCTGGCCGCGTTCGCGATGACCACGTTCTTCCTGTCCGCGGTCAACTCGCACCTGGTGCCGGCCACCGTCGAGGTCGGGGTGCTCGGGCTGGCGCTGTTCTACGGCGGCATCGTGCAGATCCTCGCCGGCATGTGGGAGTTCGCCAAGGGCAACACCTTCGGCGCGGTCGCCTTCGCGTCCTACGGCGCGTTCTGGCTCTCGTTCTGGTACCTGATCGCGCACGGCGGCGCCGACGCGATGGGGGTGGACAAGGGCAAGGGCGTCGGGCTGTTCCTGCTGGCGTGGACGATCTTCACCGTCTACATGCTGATCTGCTCGACGCGCACCTCCGGCGTGCTGGTCGCGGTGTTCGCGGCGCTGGCGTTGACGTTCCTGTTCCTGACCATCGGCTCGTTCGGCGGCTCGACCGCGATGACGCAGATCGGCGGCTGGCTCGGGCTGGTCACCGCGCTGCTCGCCTGGTACGGCTCACTGGCCGGGGTCATGAACGCCACCGCCGGCCGCGTCGTGCTGCCGACCTTCCCCGCCCGGACCCGATGATGAGCGAGCCGGTGATGACCGAAACCACAAGCACCCCAGCCCTGTCCAACCTGCTGCACGAGGACCGCGCGTTCGCCCCGCCCGCTGGGTTCACCGCCGACGCGAACGTCGGCGCCGCCGCGTACGGCGATGCCGCGCTGGACCGGCTGGACTTCTGGGCCCGCCAAGCTCAGCGGCTGAGCTGGTCGACGCCGTTCACCGAGGTGCTCGACTGGTCCGGCGCGCCGTTCGCGAAGTGGTTCGTCGGCGGCAGGCTCAACGTCGCCTACAACTGCGTGGACCGGCACGTCGAGGCCGGTCACGGCGACCAGGTCGCGTACCACTTCGTCGGCGAGCCCGGCGACACCCGAGACATCACCTACGCGGAGTTGCAGCGCGAGGTGTGCCGTGCGGCGAACGCGTTGCAGGAGTTGGGCGTCGGCGCCGGCGACCGGGTCGCGATCTACATGCCGATGATTCCCGAGACCGTCGTGGCGATGCTCGCCTGCGCCCGGATCGGCGCCCCGCACACGGTGGTGTTCGGCGGCTTCTCGGCGAGCGCGCTGGCCGACCGGATCACCGATTGCGATGCGAGAGTGGTGATCACGGCCGACGGCGGCTACCGGCGCGGTGCCGCGTCCGCGCTCAAACCGGCGGTCGACGAGGCAGTGGCCTCGTGCCCGCAGGTGCGCAGCGTGCTGGTGGTCCGCCGCACCGGTCAGCAGGTGGATTGGTCCGAGGGCCGCGACCTGTGGTGGCACGAGGTGCTCGGGCGCCAGTCCGACGAGCATGCCTGGGAGACGTTCGACGCCGAGCACCCGCTGTACGTCATGTACACCTCGGGCACCACCGGCAAGCCGAAGGGCATCCTGCACACCAGCGGCGGCTATCTGACGCAGGTCGCCTACACCCACCACGCGGTCTTCGACCTCAAGCCGGACACCGACGTCTACTGGTGTGCGGCCGACATCGGCTGGGTCACCGGGCACAGCTACATCGTGTACGGCCCGCTGGCGAACAGGACCACCTCGATGCTCTACGAGGGCACGCCGACCACCCCGCATCCGGGCCGGTGGTGGGAGCTGATTGAGCAGTACAAGGTCAGCATCCTCTACACCGCACCGACCACCATCCGGATGTTCATGAAGCTCGGCGAGCAGGTACCGGCCGGCTACGACCTGACGTCGCTGCGGCTACTCGGCTCGGTCGGCGAGCCGATCAATCCGGAGGCGTGGATGTGGTACCGCCGGGTGATCGGCGGCGACCGTTGCCCGGTCGTCGACACCTGGTGGCAGACCGAGACCGGCGCCATCATGGTCAGCCCCCTGCCCGGTGTCACCGCGACCAAACCCGGCTCGGCGATGCGCGCGCTGCCGGGGATCGGGGCCGAGGTCGTCGACGACGACGGCGTCCCGGTGCCCGACGGCAGCGGCGGCCTGCTGGTGCTGACCGAGCCGTGGCCGTCGATGCTGCGCGGCATCTGGGGCGACGACGACCGGTTCCGCGAGGCGTACTGGTCCCGGTTCTCCGACCAGGGCTACTACTTCGCCGGGGACGGGGCGAAGAAGGACGAGGACGGCGACGTGTGGGTGCTCGGCCGCGTCGACGACGTGATGAACGTATCCGGACACCGTCTGTCCACCACCGAGATCGAGTCGGCGCTGGTCGCGCACCCGGCGGTCGCCGAGGCCGCGGTCGCCGGTGCGTCCGACCCGACCACCGGACAGGCGATCGTCGCGTTCGTGATCCTGCGCGACGGTGTCACGGTGGCGGGGGAGGAACTGGTCGCCGAGTTGCGCGGGCACGTGTCGGACACCATCGGTCCGATCGCCAAGCCGCGCCAGGTGATGATCGTGCCGGAGCTGCCGAAAACCCGCAGCGGCAAGATCATGCGGCGGTTGTTGCGCGACATCGCCGAGCATCGTGAGCTCGGCGATGTGACGACGCTGACCGATTCGTCGGTGATGGAGCTGATCAGCGCGAAGATGCCGGTCACGGCCACGGACTGACCCCGGCTGCGGACCGACCCCGGACCGGCCCCGCTGGGGGTCGACGGCGAGCCCACCACCGTTCCCGACAGGCGGTGGTGGGCTCGCTGTGTTCGCCGAGTGAGCGCGCGTCGTGTTTGCGCTCGGCCCGGCGCGGGATCAGAGTTGAAGGTAGAGATCATCGGAGGTGAGCGATGGGCTATTTCGTCTACAAGCTGATCCCGCCGAGGCCGACCTTCGTCGACGACCAGAGCCGCGAGGAGTCGGCGGTGATGCGCCGGCACGCCGGCTACTGGTCGACGCTGACCGCACAGGGTGTGGCGGTGCTGTTCGGCCCGGTCGCGGACCCGCACGGGGTGTGGGGGCTGGCGATCGTCGAGGCCGGCACCGCGCACGACGTGCACGAGCTGGCCGACGAGGATCCGGCCGTCAGCTCGGGAGTGTGCAGCTACGCGGTGTTCCCGATGCTGTCGGCGACGCTGCGCCCTGATGCGGCGCTGAGCTGCGGAGACCGTGAGACGTTGCGACCTGAGAGGTGAGCCCGATGGCGGCCAAGCACAAGCTGTTCGTGGTGCCCGGTACGTGGGAGGCGGTCGCCGCGGCGAACGGCAACCCTAACGGGATCACCCCCGGCGCCGAGATCGGCATGCTGCGCGGGGTGACGGACTTCCTGGACCGCAGCGTGTTCGACGTCGTCTACGTCAACTACCCGGCGAGCTTCGGACCTGTCCCCGGCGGCGGGGAGGCGTTGCTTGCGGCGCTCGGCGATCCGTCGTACCTGAAGTCGCGGGACATGGGCATCGCCGAGGTGGTCCGGCTGATCGGCGAGTACGACGGCACCTTCGGACTTCTCGGATACAGCCAGGGCGGCGCGGTCGTGTCGCTGGTCGGCAGGGAGCTGGTCTCCGGCGCGTTGCGCGACCGGGAGTCCGACTGCCTGTGGCTGCACGCGGTCGCGTCCCCGCACCGCGGGCTCGGGCGCACCTTCTATCTGGGCAATCAGCTTGCCGGGCAGGGGATCTCCGGCGACAACATCACGTTCACCGGGACCATCGACTGGTTCGACTACTGCCTTCCCGGCGACATCTACGGCGACGCCGACCTGGCGCACACCTACCTGCAGCTCGCATACCAGATGGCGACGCCGCTGAGCCTGTCCGACCCGGTGACGATGGTCGAGCAGATGGCCGACAGTCTGCTCTATGGGCAACTGCGCCAGGCGATCCTGGACCTGCACGAGGACCCAGCGCTCGCGGCCACCAAGATCGCGGTCACCGCCGCGTCGATCGCGGTGTTCCTGCAGACCGATCCGCACGTCAAGTACGGCACCCAGGACATCATCCCTGGCCAGACGGCGCTGCAGAACTCCGCCGCCTACCTCAACTACTGGGGTCCTCGCCGCTGACGGCGCCCTCGCGCGCCGGGCGCCCTCGCGCGCCGGGCGCCCTCGCGCACGCGACCTCGCGCACGCGCGGCGCCCTCGCCCGCGCGGCACCCTCGCCCGCGCGGCACCCTCGCGCGCGCGGCACCCTCGCGCGCCCGACCTCGCATAGCCGGCGCGCACTTCGCACCGGTCCGGGCTTGTGTGAGGTGCCCCGGCGATGTGTGAGGTCGCGAGGGGCAGTGCGCGACTGACGCCCACCCGCGCCCTCGGCTGCCCGGTTCCGACCTCGCATAGCCGGCGCGCACTTCGCACCGGTCCGGGCTTGTGTGAGGTGCGCAGGCGATGTGTGAGGTCGAGGGAAGCGGCAGAGTGTGGCAGGACAGCGGCGCGCACGCGACACAGCTCGGCGTACACAAACCACACCTGACCTGCACCGACACAGAACAATCATTCATGCTTGATTTTTTACGGCGTGGGTGTGATGCTGGCCGCATGGCAAACCTGGACATGGTCCTGGGCGATCTCGCGGCCGAGGGCGAGGACCTCGACGGCCTGGTCTCCTCGCTCTCCGCCGACGGCTGGACCATCCCGACGCCGGCGCAGGGCTGGGACATCGCGCATCAGATCGCGCACCTGGCCTGGACCGACCACGTCGCGCTCCTCTCGGCTACCGACCCCGACGCGTTCGCCGCGCAGGTGACCCTGGCCTGGCAGAACCCGACCGGATTCGTCGACGAGGCCGCCGCGACCGGCGCGACCGCACCGCCGGACCGACTGCTCGACGGCTGGCGCACCGGCCGCAAGGCGCTGCTCGAGGCGCTGCGCGCGTACCCCGCGGGCGAGAAACTGCAGTGGTTCGGCCCGCCGATGAGCGTCGCCTCGATGGCGACCGGTCGGATCATGGAGACCTGGGCGCACGGGCAGGACGTGGCCGACGCCCTCGGCGTCACCCGCCTGCCGACCGCACGGCTGAAACATGTGGCGCACATCGGGATCCGCGCACGCGACTTCTCCTACGCAGTGCACGAACAGACCCCGCCGGACCAGCAGTTTCGCGTCGAGCTGACCGCACCCGACGGCACCGTCTGGACCTGGGGTCCGGACGACGCGCGGCAGTCGGTCACCGGCCCCGCGCTCGACTTCTGCCTGCTGGTCACCCAGCGCCGCCACCGCGACGACCTCGCGCTCACGGCGACCGGCCCCGACGCGACCCACTGGCTGACCCTCGCGCAGGCGTTCGCCGGCGGCGCCGGCACCGGACGTGAGAAGGGACAATTCGCATGAGCGCGCTCGCAGCAGACCCCGACCTCATCCGCATCGGCAACTGCTCGGGCTTCTACGGCGACCGTCTCAGTGCGGTCCGCGAGATGCTCGAAGGCGGCCGGCTCGACGTGCTCACCGGCGACTATCTGGCCGAGCTGACCATGCTGATCCTCGGCCGCGACCGGATGAAGGACCCCACCCTCGGCTACGCGAAAACCTTTCTGCGCCAGATGGAGGACTGCCTCGGGCTCGCGCTCGACCAGGGCGTGCAGATCGTCGTCAACGCCGGCGGGCTCAATCCGGCCGGACTGGCCGGCAAGCTGCGCGAGCTGGCCGACCGGCTCGGTCTGACCGCAGCCATCGCCCATGTCGAGGGCGACGACCTGGTCGCCCGGACCGGCGAACTCGGCCTCGGCCAACCCCTCACGGCCAACGCCTACCTCGGCGCCTGGGGCATCGTCGAATGCCTTAACGCCGGCGCCGACGTCGTGGTCACCGGCCGGGTCACCGACGCCTCGGTCATCGTCGCGCCGGCGGCGGCTCACTTCGGCTGGGGCCGCACCGATTACGACGCACTCGCAGGCGCGGTCGCAGCCGGTCACGTGATCGAGTGCGGCACGCAGGCCACCGGCGGAAACTACTCGTTCTTCACCGAGATCGCCGACCTGACCCGCCCCGGCTTCCCGATAGCCGAGATCCGCCGCGACGGTTCCTCGGTGATCACCAAGCATCCGGGCACCGGCGGCGCGGTCACCGTCGACACCGTCCAGGCACAGTTGATGTACGAGATCCAGGACGCCCGCTACGCCGGGCCGGACGTGACCACCCGGCTCGACAGCATCGAGCTCACCCAACTCGGCCCGGACCGGGTCCAGATCGCCGCGGTGACGGGCGAGGCGCCGCCGCCGCAGCTGAAGGTCTCGCTGAACACGCTCGGCGGATTCCGCAACGAGATGGACTTCATCCTCACCGGGCTGGACATCGAGGCGAAAGCCGAACTGGCGCAGAAGCAACTCGAATCCTGGCTGCCGGTTCGGCCGGCGGAGCTGACCTGGACACTCGCGCGCCTCGACCGGCCCGACGCCGAGACCGAGGAGCAGGCCAGCGCGATCCTGCGCTGCGTGGTCCGCGACACCGACCCGAACAAGGTCGGCCGGGCCTTCTCCAACGTCGCGGTCGAACTGGCGCTTGCCAGCTACCCGGGTGCCAGCTTCACCGCGCTGCCCGGCAACGGCTCGCCGTACGGCATCTACACGCCCGGCTACGTCGACGCCGCGGAGGTGCCGCACGTCGCGGTGCTGCCCGACGGCACCCGCGTCGACGTCGCGCAGGCGACCGACACCCGCGAACTCGCCATGGTCGCGGAACCGGATCTGCCGCAGCCGCTTCCGGTCATGACGACCAGCGGGGTCCCGCTCGGTCGGATCGCCGCCGCGCGCAGCGGTGACAAGGGCGGTAACGCCAACATCGGCGTCTGGGTGCGCACCGACGATCAGTGGCGTTGGCTCGCCCACACGCTTACGGTCGACGCACTCAAGCGGCTGCTGCCCGAGACCGCCGACCTCACCGTCACCCGCACCGTGCTGCCCAAGCTGCGGGCGCTGAACTTCGTCATCGAGGGGATCCTCGGGCAGGGCGTGGCGTATCAGGCACGGTTCGACCCGCAGGCCAAGGGGCTCGGCGAATGGCTGCGGTCCCGCCACCTGGCCGTGCCGGAGGCAATCATCGATTCAAGCCCGGAGGAGCTGCTGTGAACGCATGGGAATCCCCTGAGCGACAAGCCCTGCGCGCCACGGTGCGCCGCTTCGTCGAGACCGACATCTTGCCGTACCAGGATGAGTGGGAGCGCGCCGGCGAACTGCCGCGCACGCTGCACAAGCGGGCCGGCGACCTGGGCCTGCTCGGCGCGGCCTTCCCCGAGTCGGCGGGCGGGGGCGGCGGCGACCTGGTCGACGCGACGATCATCGCCGAGGAGCTGCACTACGCCGGCGCCTCCGGCGGCACCTCGGCGTCGCTGTTCACCTGCGGGATCGCGGTGCCGCACATCATCTGGGCCGGAGACCGCGACCAGATCGACCGCTGGGTCCGGCCCACGCTCGCGGGCGAGAAGATCGGCTCGCTGGCGATCACCGAACCCGGCGGCGGCTCCGACGTCGGGCACCTGACCACCCGCGCCGAGCTCTGTACTTCAACCACGCACGGCGACCACTACGTCGTCAACGGTGCCAAGACCTTCATCACCTCCGGCTGCCGGGCCGACTTCGTCACCACCGCTGTGCGCACCGGCGGTGCAGGTGCGGGGGGCGTGTCCCTGCTGGTGATCGAGAAGGACACGCCGGGCTTCACCGTCGCCCGCAAGCTTGAGAAGATGGGCTGGCTTGCCTCGGACACCGCCGAGTTGTCGTTCGTCGACTGCCGGGTGCCGGCGGCGAACCTGGTCGGGCCGGAGAACTCCGGCTTCGCGCAGATCGCGCTGGCGTTCCTGTCCGAGCGGCTCTCGCTGGCGGTGCAGGCCTATGCGAGCGCGCAGCGCTGTCTGGAGCTGACCGAGCAGTGGTGCCGCGACCGGGAGACGTTCGGCCGACCGCTGATCAGCCGGCAGTCCGTGCAGAACACGCTCACCGAGATGGCCCGGCGCATCGACGTCGCGCGCGTCTACACCCGCCGGCTCGCCGAGCGGTCCGTCGCCGGTGAGACCGACCTGATCGTGGAGACCTGCTTCGCGAAGAACACCGCCGTCGAGACCGGCGAATGGGTGGTCGACCAGGCCGTCCAGCTGTTCGGCGGGCTCGGCTACATGCGCGAGTGCGAGATCGAACGCCAGTACCGCGACATGCGGATCATCGGCATCGGCGGCGGCACCACCGAGATCATGACCGGACTTGCGGCAAACCGATTGGGGTACAGGGCATGACGACACTGCGCACCACCCTCGATGCCGGATCCGCGGACTACGCGGCCGCCGCCGAGGCGATGACCACCAAGCTGACCGAGGTCGAGGCCGAATACGCCAAGGCCATCGCCGGCGGCGGGCCCGAGAAGCTCGAACGGCACCGGGGGCGCGGCAAGCTCACCGCCCGCGAACGCATCGAACTGCTCGTCGACGAGGACTCGCCGTTCCTGGAGCTGTGCCCGCTCGCCGCGTGGGGCAGCGACTTCCAGGTCGGCGCTTCGCTGGTCACCGGCATCGGCGTCGTCGAGGGCGTCGAATGCATGATCGTCGCCAACGATCCCACCGTCCGCGGCGGAACCTCCAACCCGTGGACGCTGCGGAAGTCGTTCCGCGCCAACGAGATCATCGAACAGAACCGGCTCCCGGTGATCTCGCTGGTCGAGTCCGGCGGTGCCGACCTCCCGACGCAGAAGGAGGTGTTCATCCCCGGCGGGCGGATGTTCCGCGACCTCACCCGCGCGTCGGCGGCCGGCATCCCCACCATCTCGCTGGTGTTCGGAAACTCCACCGCGGGCGGCGCCTACATCCCCGGCATGTCCGACCACGTGGTGATGATCAAGGACCGCTCCAAGGTGTTCCTCGGCGGGCCACCGCTGGTGAAGATGGCCACCGGCGAGGAGTCCGACGACGAGTCGCTCGGCGGCGCCGAGATGCACGCGCGCACCTCCGGACTGGCCGACTACTTCGCGGCCGACGAGCAGGACGCCATCCGCATCGGCCGGCAGATCGTCAAGCGGCTCAACTGGAACAAGCAGGGACCGGCCCCGCGCGCCGAGGTCATCGACCCGCTCTACGACCCCGAGGAACTTCTCGGCATCGTCCCGACCGACCTGAAGATCCCGTTCGACCCGCGCGAGGTGATCGCCCGCGTCGTCGACGGCTCCGACTTCGACGAGTTCAAGCCGCTGTACGGGTCTTCCCTGGTCACCGGCTGGGCCGAGCTGCACGGCTATCCGATCGGCATCCTGGCGAACGCCCGCGGTGTGCTGTTCTCCGAGGAGGCGCAGAAGGCCACCCAGTTCATCCAGTTGGCCAACCGCTCCAACACTCCACTGCTGTTTCTCCACAACACCACCGGCTACATGGTCGGCAAGGAGTACGAGCAGGGCGGCATCATCAAACACGGCGCGATGATGATCAACGCGGTGTCCAACTCGACGGTGCCGCACATCTCGCTGCTCATCGGCGCCTCGTACGGGGCCGGGCACTACGGCATGTGCGGGCGCGCCTACGATCCGCGGTTCCTGTTCGCCTGGCCCAGCGCGAAGTCCGCGGTGATGGGGCCGGCGCAGTTGGCGGGCGTCATCTCGATCGTGGGCCGCGCCGCAGCCGAGGCGCGAGGCCGCGCGTTCGACGAGGATGCGGACGCCGCCATGCGCGCGATGGTCGAGGCGCAGATCGAGGCCGAGTCCCTGCCGATGTTCCTGTCCGGCAGGCTCTTCGACGACGGCGTCATCGACCCCCGCGACACCCGCACGGTGCTGGGGATGTGCCTGTCGGCCATCCACAACTCCCCGATCAAGGGCGCCGAATCCTTCGGCGTCTTCCGGATGTGAGGCGAGCCATGTCTGATTCTCCTGCGACCGACACCCCGCAGATCACCAACGTCCTGGTCGCCAACCGCGGCGAGATCGCGCGACGCGTGTTCGCGACGGCCCGCCGCATGGGTGTGGCCACCACCGCGGTGTTCTCCGATCCCGACACGCACGCACCGCACGTCGCCGAGGCCGACGGCGCGGTCCGGCTGCCCGGCCGGGCCCCGGCCGAGACGTACCTGCGCAGCGACCTGCTGGTCGCGGCGGCCCACGCGGCCGGCGCCGATGCGGTGCACCCCGGTTACGGCTTCCTCTCCGAGAACGCCGAATTCGCGCAGGCTGTGCTCGACGCCGGGCTCACCTGGATCGGTCCGCCGGTCAAGGCGATCGAGCTGATGGGATCGAAGGTCGAGTCGAAGAAGCTGATGGCCGACGCCGGGGTCCCGGTGCTCGACCAGCTGGATCCGGCGGCGATCACCGATGCCGAACTGCCGGTGCTGATCAAGGCATCGGCCGGCGGTGGCGGCCGCGGCATGCGCGTGGTGCGCGACCTCGCGGAGCTGCCCGGACAGCTCGAGGCGGCCCGCCGGGAGGCGCAGTCGGCGTTCGGTGACCCGACGGTGTTCTGCGAGCGCTACATCGAGACCGGCCGGCACATCGAGGTGCAGATCATGGCCGACCGGCACGGCACTGTGTGGGCGGTCGGGGAGCGCGAGTGCTCCATCCAGCGTCGGCACCAGAAGGTCGTCGAGGAGGCGCCGTCACCGCTGGTCGAGAGGATCGAGGCGGCCGGCGGGTTCATGCGCGAGCGGCTGTTCGCGGCAGCGAAGGTCGCGGCGGAGGCCATCGGCTACGAGGGCGCCGGGACCGTCGAGTTCCTCGCGAACGAGCAGGGTGAGTTCTTCTTCCTGGAGATGAACACCCGGCTGCAGGTCGAGCACCCGGTCACCGAGAACACCACCGGGCTGGACCTGGTTCGGATGCAGCTGCAGGTCGCGGGCGGGCACCCGCTGCCCGAGCACCAGCCGCCGCTGCGTGGTCACTCGATCGAGGTCCGCCTGTACGCGGAGGATCCCGCACACGACTGGCGGCCGCAGTCGGGCCGACTCGATCGGATCGACTTCCCCGGCGCCGCTATCGATTTCGGTGTACTGGATGCGCCGGGCGTGCGACTGGACTCGGGCGTCGACGACGGCGCCGAGGTGAGCATCTTCTACGACCCGATGCTCGCGAAGGTGATCTCGTACGCGCCGAACCGGACCGAGGCGGCGCACCTGCTGGCGAACGCGCTGGCGCGGGCCGAACTGCACGGGTTGGTCACCAATCGCGACCTGCTGGTGCACGTACTGAGGCACCCCTCGTTCCTCGCCGGCGACACCGACACCGCCTTCTTCGACCGGCACGGTCTGGACACGCTGGCCGCCCCGCTGGCCTCGGAGCGGGCGACCGATCTGTCGGCGTTGGCCGCGGCACTCGCGGCCGCCGACGTCAACCGGCGCGGCGCGCACGTGAACCGCGGACTGCCCGGCGGCTGGCGCAACCTACCCGCGCAGTCGCAGTCGAAGACCTACCGCACCCGCGACGAGCGCGACATCGAGGTGCGCTACCGCACCACCCGCACGGGCATCGCGGTCGATGACTTCGGCGACGTCGCCGTGGTGTCGGTGAGCCCGGATGCCGTCGTGCTCGACATCGGTGGCGACCGGGGGGTGGTGCGCCGCCGCTTCGAGGTCGCCGTCTACGGCGGGCTCGTGTGCGTGGACTCGCCGCTGGGCCCGGTGTCGCTGGTCCGGCAGCCGCGGTTCGTCGACCCAGCCGGTCAGATCGCGGAGGGTTCGCTGCTCGCGCCGATGCCCGGCAGCGTGATCCGGCTCGGCGCCGCGGCGGGCGACCGGGTGCAGGCCGGTCAGCCGATCCTGTGGCTCGAGGCGATGAAGATGGAGCACACCATCGCGGCGCCCGCAGCGGGTGTGCTCACCGAACTGAATGTGATTGTCGGACAGCAGGTCGAGGTCGGCGCGGTACTCGCGCTGGTGGAAGGTGAGGGGCAGCAATGAGTTTCATCGAGACCGACACCCAGCAGGAATTGCGCGCGGCGGTCGCCTCGTTGGGGGATCGTTACAACTACCGCGACTACGTGCTGCCCAAGGCGCGTGCGGGCGAGCCGCTGACCGAATTGTGGAGCGAGGCCGGCAAGCTCGGCTTCCTGGGCGTCAACCTGCCCGAGGAGTACGGCGGCGGCGGGGCCGGCATCTACGAGCTGGCGCTGGTGCAGGAGGAGCTCGCCGCGAAGGGGGCCGGGCTGCTGCTGGTCGTCGTCTCCCCGGCGATCTGCGGCACGATCATCGCCAAGTACGGCACCGACGCGCAGAAGGACGCCTGGCTGCCGGGGCTGGCCGACGGCTCGAAGATCATGGCGTTCGGCATCACCGAGCCCGATGCCGGCTCGAACTCGCACCAGATCACCACCACCGCCCGGCGCGACGGCGCAGACTGGATCCTGCACGGTCAGAAGGTCTTCATCTCCGGCGTCGACCAGGCCGACGCGGTGCTGATCGTCGCGCGCACCGAGGACCACAAGACCGGCAAGCTCAAGCCGGCGTTGTTCATCGTCCCCACCGACACGCCGAACTTCGTTCAGCAGCAGATGGACATGGACATCGTCGAGCCGGACCACCAGTTCACGCTGTTTCTCGACGACGTGCGGTTGCCCGCCGACGCGCTGGTCGGCCGCGAGGACGCGGCGCTGATGCAGTTGTTCGCAGGGCTGAACCCCGAGCGGATTCTCGGCTCGGCGATGGCCGTCGGCATGGGCCGCTACGCGCTCGACCGCGCGGTCGAGTACGCCCGCGAGCGGCAGGTGTGGAAGACGCCGATCGGCGCGCACCAGGGCATCGCGCATCCGTTGGCGCAGATCAAGATCGAGCTCGAGCTGGCCAAGGTGATGATGCAGAAGGCCGCCACGCTCTACGACAGCGGCGACGACATGGGCGCGGCCGAGGCGGCGAACATGGCCAAGTATGCCGCCGCCGAGGCCAGCATCGCTGCGCTGGACCGGGCGGTGCAGACCCACGGCGGGTCGGGGTTGATGGCCGAGACCGGGCTGGCGGCGATGCTCGGCGCGGCCCGCATCGCCCGGATCGCCCCGGTCAGCCGCGAGATGATCCTCAACTTCGTCGCGCAGCACAGTCTCGGGCTGCCGCGGTCGTATTGATCACCCACCCCATGCGCTTTCTCCGACACAAGTCGCGCTGAAACCGCGGTTTATGCGGAGTCGACTCGATTTGTGTGCGGAAAGGCGCAGCTACTTCGGCACCGGGAGGCGCCCATGACCACACCGGCAGGACCCTACGTCCGCTACGCCGTCGACGGCGGCGTCGCGACGCTCACGCTCGACTCCCCGCACAACCGCAACGCGATCTCCACCCGGCTGGTTGCCGAGTTCAGCCAGGGCCTGACCGAGGCGGCCGTCGACCCGGCGGTGCGCGCGGTCGTGCTCACCCACACCGGCGGAACATTCTGCGCCGGTGCAGATCTGGCGGAGGCGGCTGCGGGCGCAGGCGCTGCCGATCCGGCGCAGCTGGCGGCCGAGCGGACCCAGGCGATGACGACCCTGCTGCGCTCGATCGTCGAACTGCCCAAGCCGGTGGTCGGGCGCATCGACGGGCACGTGCGCGCCGGTGGGATGGGGCTGGTCGGGGCGTGCGACATCGTCGTCGCGGGCCCGAAGTGCACGTTCGCGCTGACCGAGGCGCGGCTGGGGCTGGCGGCGTCGATCATCTCGCTGACCGTGCTGCCGCGGCTGACCTCGCGGGCGGCGAGCCGCTATTTCCTGACCGGCGAGAAGTTCGGTCCGGCCGAGGCCGAGCGGCTGGGGCTGGTCACTGTGGCCGCCGACGATGCCGTCGAGGTGACCGCCGGGATCGTGGAGCAGCTGCGGCTGGGCTCGCCGCAGGGCCTGGCCGAGTCGAAGGCGCTGACCACCGCGGCGACGCTGGCGGCGTTCGACGAGCGGGCGGAGGGGCTGGCCGCGCAGTCGGCGAGGCTGTTCGGAACGCCCGAGGCCATGGAAGGGATGATGGCCTTTCTGCAGAAGCGCCGGCCCAGCTGGGCCCAGTGAGGCTTGGCCCGGTGAGGTCGGGCCCTATGAGGTCGGGCGCTGTGAGGTAACGGAGGAACAGGTCGATGACGTCGCGCGAGCCGAAACAGGACCGCAGCCGGGCCACCCGGCAGCGTCTGCTCGAGGCGACCATCGACTGTCTGGCCGAGCGCGGCTGGACCGCGACGACGGTGGCCGTGGTCGCGGAGCGGGCGGGGGTGTCGCGCGGCGCGGCGCAGCACCACTTCCCGACCCGCGAGGACCTGATCACCGCCGCGCTGGACTACATGTTCGACCATCGGATGGCGCTGGCCATGGATGAGGCGACGGCGCTGCCGGAGGGCGAGGGGCGCACCGAGGCGGTCGTCGACCGCCTGCTCGACTATTTCACCGGCACGCTGTTCAAGGCCGCGCTGCAGGTGTGGACGGCGGCGGCCGCGGACCCGGCGCTGCGCGAGCGGGTGGTGCCGTTGGAGGCGAAGTTCGGCCGGGTCGCGCACCGCACCGCGATCGAACTGCTCGGCGTCGACGACGCGGATCCGGTGGTGCACCGGCTGGTGCAGGCCACGCTGGACATGGGGCGCGGGCTGGGCCTGGCGGACGTGCTCACCGACGACTCGGCCCGCCGCAAACAGATCGTGCGGCAGTGGGCAGCGACGCTCGACGGCGCGCTGGGCGAGCGGGTGCGGTGACGGACGGCGTGCTCGCGGGACGGTCCTCGACAGGGGCGCCGACCAGGCGACCTGATACTTTCGCGCGGTGAGTGTGCCTACATTGTCGGTCGTTGTTCCGGCGCACAACGAGGCCAAGGTCATCGCCGAGACGCTGGAGTGCCTGTTCGATCAGATCGACCGCATCGACGAGATCATCGTGGTCGACAACAACTCGACGGACGACACCGCGGAGATCGTCACCTCGATGCTGGCGCGGTCGCCGAAGCTGAAGCTGATCAAGGAGCGGACGCAGGGACTGATCGCGGCACGGAACGCCGGCGTGGACGCGGCCACGTCGGAGATCATCGGCCGGATAGATGCGGACACGATGGTGCACGAGGGTTGGGCCGCGTCGATCACGGACTATTTCGCGGAGGCGCCCGAGGACGTCGGCGCGGTCACCGGCCCGCTGGTCCCGTACGACACCCCGCCGAGTTTCCGGGACAACTTCGTGAGCGCGCAGGATGCGGCGATCGAGCGGATCCTGGCCGAAACCGGGGATGAGCACGCAATCTATGGGATCGAGGCCGTGCGCGGGCCGAACATGGCCTTCCGCAAGTCGGTGTGGCAGCAGATCTGCGGCGACCTGACCACGGAGCCGTATGTCTACGAAGACCTCGACTTCGCGCTGTGCGTCCAGAAGGCCGGCTACCGGCTCGCAGGGGTCGTGGACATGCGCGCCGACGTGTCCGGCCGCCGGTTCCTGACAAGCCGCAAGTCCTACTGGGAGTACACCGCGCAACTGCCGCGGACCTGGAAGGCGCACGGCAGCAAGAAGCGTGCCCGGGCCAGTCGCCGCGAGATGTGGACGAACCGGACCATGTACCTGTTCTATTGGCTGCCGAACCGGGCCTATGACGCGGAGGCCGGCAAGTTCTCGCTGGGGAACGTCTTCGCGAGCCGCGAAGATCTGGTGATCCCCACGTCGGGTGGCGGCGCAGATCCGACGGCATCGGAGGACTGAGCGTCACACCTGCACCATCGTTGTGATCTGCCACAACTCTGCGTGCAGGGTCCGTGCACGCGCAGGCACCATGGCTTAGCGTGCGCCGTGCGAGGCGCTGTATCAGCACTGTCGGGCTGCTGAGAGGAAAGCCGTCGGGATGGCCACACAACTGCGTGCGGCGGATGCCGTACACATCTATGCCGAAGAACTCGGCGCGCAAAGCAAGATCATCGATGTCTACGTGTTCGACACCTCGGGCGCGCGGCTGACGCACGCCGCAGTGCTCGAATGGCTGTCGGCACGGATCGCGATCGTACCGATCTTCCGGCAGCGCCTGCGCCGCGTTCCCGGCGACTTGGACTATCCGTACTGGGATTTCGATCCGTCTTTCGACCTCGAGGCCCACGTCTCGCTGTCGCGGTTCACCGGCGTCGGCTGGGACATGCTGAGTGAGTTGCTGGGCGAGATCGTCGACGGTCCCGTGTCGTTGAACCGCCCACCCTGGGAACTGCACGTGATCACCGGCGTGGCCGGGGTCGACGGCATCCCGGACGGGGCCGCCGTCGCCGTGTTGAAGTTCCACCATTGCGTCGGCGACGCGACGGCCACGGTGGGGCTTGCCCGTGCCTTGTTCGCGGGGGAGTCCGTAGATGACGAGGGGGCTGCAGATGCGACGGCCGTGGCCTCGCGCACCCGAATGCTCGGCAGCGCGGTGCGGCGCTCGCCGGCGAACGCTGTCCGACTTGCCTCCGGACTGACGCAACTGCGCAAGGACACCCGGACCATTGCCGAGGCTGCAGACCGAGGCGAGGTCGTGCCGCCGCAGCGAAGCTGGCCCGTCACTCGATTCAATCGGATGCTGACGTCCGGCACCGCGATCGAGCGGGTGCGGTTCGACATCGCGGCGGTCGACTCGATCCGGGCAGCGGTACCGGGTGCGACGGTGAACGACGTGGTGCTCTCGGTGATCGGCGGCGCGCTGCGCGCGTACCTGAGCGAGACGGGCGAACTTCCTGACGTGTCGCTCGGCGCACGGGTACCGCGCTCGGTCCGGTCGCTGCAGTCGTCCGATGCTGGCAACCAATTCGTGGTGCTGTCGGTGAACCTGCACACGGATGTTGCGGACCCGCTGCAGCGGCTGCACGAGGTGTACTTGTCCACCCGAGCCGAGAAGCGCCGATTGGAGCATCCGGCGGTGTTGCGGACGGAATCCGTGTTGGGTGAAGTGCCGGCGCCGTACCTTAAGGCGGCCATGAAGGCCGACGCCCGTGACGTTGCGGCCCGCGCCGCAGTGGAGATCGCGGGGGGAAACACGCTGGTCTCGAATGTGGCTCGCGGCGACGGCGACGACCTGTACTTCTGTGGTGCGACGGCGCTCGATGCCTTTGGGGTACTGCCCGTCGCCGATCGCGCTGCCTTGAGCCACTTCATCGCGTCCATGGCGCATCAGTTGACGGTAGCTGTCACGGTCGATCGTGACGCGATGCCGGAGTTGGACGAGTACATGCGACTACTGCGCCATTCGTTCGCGCAACTGGCGCGCGGCAGTGGTGTCGTTCGCGGAGTAGGCGGCGTGCCTGCCTGAACCGAGCGTTCAGTCGGTGATGACGTGCCTCACATCACCAGGATGACATTGCTATGAACTGGACTCACGTTTCGGCAAGTTGTCCTGTCGAGTCCCTGGTGGAGTCGGTTTGTGGAGCAGCCTCGACGGACGCTGTGATCAGAAGTAGCGCCATTGGTGGACTGATAGTCGGATTAATTCCGACAATATTGATTATTCGACCGGTGGCTGCGCTGTGACCGTAATGTTAAGTTGCGTCGGTGAACGATCAGCTTCTCTCTGTCGTCATCCCCGTCTACAACGAGCAAGATGTAATCACGGATTGCCTTGAGCGACTGATTGCCCAGATCGACGATATCGGTGAGATCGTCGTCGTCGACAACAATTCGACCGACGGCACCGCGCAGATCGTGCGGAAGATGCAGTCCGAGTGCTCCAGAATTCAAATAGTCGAAGAGTTGTCGCCGGGACTGATCCCGGCGCGCAATACAGGCATCGATGCCGCGAAGTACGACGTCATCGCCAGGATTGATGCGGACACACTGGTCGAGCCGGGGTGGGCGGCCGCCGTCACCCAGTACTTCCGGAATGCTCCTTCGGAGGTCGCCGCGGGAACCGGTCCGGTGACCCCGTTCGACTCGACTCCGCTCTATCGACGATTGTTCGAGCGCGCCCAAACCCGCGAGGTCGCGCAGCGGATGGCCGTGTCCGATGACCCGCGCGGGGCCGTCGGGGTGGCCAGCGTGCGCGGTCCGAACATGGCTCTGCGCCGCGAAGCCTGGGCTGCGGTGCGGAGTTCGCTGAGCACCCGACCCGACATCTACGAAGACCTCGACCTCTCGCTGTGCATCCGGGATGCAGGTCTCAAGATGGCCTGCATCATCGGGATGTCGGCGAAGGTCTCGGGCCGGCGCTTCGTTACCGGTCCGCTGTCCTTCTGGCGATATACAGGGCACCTGCGGACCACCTACCTGGTCCACGGCGACCGCAAGTCCGCGCGGGTGAGTCGGATAGCGATTTGGACGAACCGGCTGATGTATCTGGCATTTCTGATTCCGAATCGTGCGTACGACCACGAGACGAAACGGTCTTCGCTGAAGAATATCTTCGCTAAACGCAAAGATCTTCCTGTCCCGACTGCAGCGGAGCGGTAGCCGCTGTGAAACCGCTTACCGTCTCGGTGGTCATCCCTGCGTACAACGAGCAAGAGCGTATCGGGCGCACCCTTGAATGCTTGCTGGCGCAGATCGGCGAGATCGATGAGATCGTCGTGGTCGACAACAACTCCACGGATGCCACCGCCGAGGTGGTTCGGGAGATTCAGACGCGAGAACCGAAGATCAGGATCATCGCCGAGAATCGACCTGGAGTGTTTTACGCGCGCAGAGCAGGCTTCGACGCTGCGAGGTCGACAGTCATCGCGCGCCTGGACGCCGACACGTTCGCGAGACCGGGTTGGGCGCGCGCATTGCGGGACTTCTTCGCATCTGCACCGGTCCAGGTCGGCGCGGTCACCGGCCCGCTCATTCCCTACGACTCGCCGTATCGCGAGAAGTTCGAGAAGGGCAAGCTCAAAGAACTCGAGGCCGGCCTGGCGAAGCGGAACCCCGGCGGTAGGGCCGTTTACGACGTGCAGATGGCCCCGGGTGGGAACATGGCCATCACCAGGGATGGCTGGCAGGCGGTGAGGGGCCTGGTCTCCGAGAGGACCGACATCTATGACGACCTCGATCTGTCGATCTGCGTGCGCAAGGCAGGTTTCACCATCGGAGTCTCGGCCGACATGTGGGCGGAGACGTCTGCTCGGCGCTTCCGCACGAACCCGTTCTCGTACGGGGCATACATGGCGCAGTTGCCGCGCACGTATCGCGCACACGGTGACCTGAAGCAGGCGCGAGCCAGTTACGGGGTGGTCTGGTCCAACCGCCTGGTCCACCTGTGGACATGGTTGCCCACCCGGGCGTTCGACGTGGAAACGGGGCGCAAGTCCTTCAAACAACTCTTCCGCAGTGAAGAAGACCGCATCATCGGGCGGGCTTGATACCTCCCATTAGTCCAACACGGCCAGGCGGGTGAATTCGGCCGTTGGTTTGTAGTCGAACACAGATGGGGGCGTTCATGGCAGACCGGGCAGATACCGAAGCGGGTGGATGCTATTCGCTCTCGGCGTTGGATACGGCGTTCGTCTACCACGAGACCGACCAGGCGACGCAGGCGACGGTGAACGTCTACTTTCTTGATACTGCGCGATTGGGCGATGATCAGATGAGTCGACCTGAGCTCTGCCGTTGGATCGGCGATCGGCTGGCGCAGGCGCCGATTCTCACGCATCGGCTGCGAAGGTGGCCGTTCGAGATCGACAGTCCCGCTTGGGTTCTCGCCACTGATTTCGACCTTGGCGAACATGTCTTCGTGTCCGAGGTCAAGGGAAATGGCTGGGAGCCGTTGCGAGGGCGTCTGGCCGGGATCGCGGCAAGGCGACTCGACCTGGGCAAAGCCCCGTGGGAGGTGCACCTACTCCATGGGATCCGCGGTGTCGACGGCCTTCCGGACGGTGCGAGCGCACTCGCGGTGAAGATCCATCACAGTGCGTGCGACGGGATCGGTGGCGCCGACGTTGCCCGGGTGCTCCTGGATTCGCGGGTTGAGGGCGATCCTCTCGGGATGCCGGGGGTGGGGACAGCGAGGCGGTCCCTGCGGAACGCTCTTACGAGCGTTCCGCATCAGTGGCGGGACTACACCGAGGCGAAGAAGCGGCTCGCCAAGTTGCGAGTCGACGCCCAGGCCGCCGTCGAGGCCGGCGAAGTGGTTGCGCCACAGCCGACAAGGCCCCGGACACGGTTCAACGGAAAGCTGTCCTCGGGTCGCGGAATCGCCGTGGTCACCTTCGACATGGCCGAGGTGCGTGACGTGCGGACCGCTGTCGGTGATGTGACGGTGAACGATGTGATGCTTGCGGTGGTTGCTGGTGCCCTCCGTGAGTACCTCATCAAGGAGCGTGAGCTTCCGGAGGATTCCCTGGCCGCCATGGTTCCGAAATCGATGCGCGGTCTGCGCTCATCCGGCTCGGCGAACAACTTCACGCCGATGATCGTCGACCTTCATACCGACGTCGAGGATCCAGTCCTGCGGCTCAAAGCGATCAATGATTCTGTCCGATCGGAGAAGGCACGCAAGGAATTGTCGCCGTTCGTCGAGTCGATGGATTGTGCCGCGGCGACGCCGGCATGGGTCGCGCGAAGCGCGGCTTGGCTGGAGCGTCGAAGCCGTCCCGCCGCGACGACGGTGCAGTTGTCCAACACCACGGTGTCGAACTATATGCGGGAAGCGCCTGGCTTGGCGCTGGGCGATGCCACGGTCGTCGCGATCAGTTGTCTTCCGCTGCTCGACCGGGGGATGGCACTGAGCCACATGATCGCCTCGATTGGTGAGTCACTCACCCTGACGGTGTCGGCCGATCTGGCCGCCATGCCGGACGTGGATCGGTATGCCGGCTTGCTTGCGGACGCGTTTGCGCAGTTCGGCGGGTCTGCTGAGGTGTTGAAATAGCGTGGTATGGACGGCTTGTCCGGGCGCGGTGCTGGGCCGACGGTAGGCAAGTCCGGTTACGGGGTGTGCCGAATCACTGTGGCGGGCCACCGCATGTGATGACTTCTATTGAGAACAGTTTGCGGATTCGCGCTTAAATTATGACCTCATGCCCAGTGCTGTGATGGCATGCCAATTTCAGTGGATGAGTCGCAAATCGTCTCTGAACTATCGGTCCGTTCCATGGGTTTGAATTGGACTTAAGTCCGGTTGGGATTAGAGTTTCACTCGTTTACTATCGAATGAATGAATTCACTGTCGACGCTACCGTGTGATTTTGCTCGGATTTGCTCGGGTGTGGCCATTACTGATCTACGGGAATTCTGCTGATGCATATGCTGCAATCTATCGGCAAGATTGACCGGCTTCAGATGACGGACGCCGCACATGTATATGCGGAAAACCTCGTGAACATACCGAATGTCGTCGATGTTTGGCTATTTGACGCAACGGTCGAAGATGGAGAGTCGGTTGATGTGCAGATGGTCACCGACTGGCTGTCCAGTCGGATCGGCTGCGATCCGATCTTTCGGCGAAAATTGATGCGGCTTCCCCTTGATCTGGATTTTCCGGTGTGGGTGGACGACCGTGACTTCCGGGTATCCGATCACATCACGGTCGACGTCGCCGGCGAGTCCGGTTGGCGCCCTGTCGAGGGGGCCGTTGCCGCAGCGTTGGAAATGCCAATTGATCTCGGGCGGCCGCCGTGGCGAATGCAGATCGTCACTGGGATTCACGGAGTTGCGGGCATGCCCGCGAGTATGACGGCCGCAGTCCTCACGTTCCATCATTCGGCAGGTGACGGCGTTCGGACAGTTGATCTGGGCAAGGGCCTGTTTGCTGACGAGTGCCCATCGTCCGCGCTCTCCGATCAAGCCTCGAGGACTGCCGGGTGGCGACTCCTGTCGGCTGCCGCGCTGAAACTGCCGTGGGCGCTCCTGCGGTTTATGACCGGCATGGCGAAGGGCGTTGTCGCGTCTCGCGGCGTAGCCGATGCCGGCAGGCGGGGCGAACTGCAGGCCCCGACCCAGAATTGGCCGGCTACACGGTTCAATGGAGCATATTCCGGCAAAGCGACGGTAGGGGTTGTCGCCACCGATCTGAATACAGTGCGCGCGATCGGATCCGCAGTTGACGACGCCACGGTGAACGACGCCGCCATGGCTGCGATCTCGCTCGCGCTGGGCTCCTACCTGGAGGAGATCGGGGAGCGACCCGACGATACTCTCGGCGCGACGGTCCCGATGTCGTGGCGAAATTCCGATCGCAACCTTGACGCCGCAAACCAGTTTTCGCTGATGTCGGTGGACCTGCATACGGACATTTCCGATCCCCGCGAACGGCTCCGTCGAATCCATGCGTCCGCGCAATCGGAGAAGCGTCGCCAAAGGCACGAAAAGGTCGTACGTCTCGGGCAGATCGCCGACTCGGTGCCGGCGTTCATGGTCCGCCTTGCAGGCAAGGCCGCGGCGAGGCGGCAGCCAGGGAAGACCGTCGCACTCGGCAACACGATGATCTCCAACGTCCCGCGCGGCAACCCGGACCTGCAGTTCTGTGGTGCCCCGCTCGTCGACGCGTTCGGAGTGCTCGCCATCGGCGACATGGAGATGCTGAACCATTTCGTTTCGTCTGTCGACGACCGGCTCACGGTCGCGTTCTCCGTCGACCGTGAGGTCATGCCGGATACGCGGCGGTATGCCGAACTGCTCAGCCAGGCGTTCGACGACCTCGCCGAGGCTGTCGGAGCCACTATCTGACGGCCGCCCGGGCTATCCTCGGGGCATCTGATGCAGACGAGACGCCTACCCGGGTGAGCGATGACCGATTCGGATCCGTCGGCGGGGGAGCGTGATCGCAGCACGTCGATCACGCGGGAACTCGCTGCGCTCGGCTATGCCGACATCACAGAGATCGGCCGCGGTGGATTCGGCGTTGTCTACCGGGCCCGCCAGCCCTCGCTCGACCGCACGGTCGCGATCAAGGTCCTCACGACGGAACTCGACGAGGAGAACCTCGAGCGGTTCGTCCGCGAGGAACACGCGATGGGCCGGCTGTCCGGGCACCCCAACATCGTCAACGTGTACCAGGCGGGCGTCACCGACTCCGGGCGGCCGTTCATCGTCATGCAGTACCACTCCCGCGGCTCGCTCGAGGAGAAGATCCGGACGAAGGGGCCGCTCACGGCGGGCGCGGCCCTGTCGGTCGGGGTGAAGATCGCGGGCGCCCTGGAGACCGCGCACCGGCTGGGCATGCTGCACCGCGACGTCAAGCCCGCGAACATCTTGGTCACCGACTACGGCGAGCCGCAGCTGACCGATTTCGGCATCGCCCGCGTCGCCGGCGGCTTCGAGACCACCTCCGGCATGATCAGCGGCTCGCCGGCCTTCACCGCCCCGGAGGTGCTGCAGGGGCAGCAGTCCACGGCGGCCGCCGACGTCTACAGCCTGGGTGCCACACTGTTCGCGGCGGTCACCGGGCATGCCGCCTATGAGCGGCACAGCGGCGAGCAGGTCGTCGCCCAGTTCCTGCGCATCACCCGCGACCCGCTGCCCGACCTGCGCGGGGACGGGTTGCCCGACGCGCTGTCTGTCGCGATCGAGGCCGCCATGGCGCGGGACCCGGAGAGCCGGCCACCGTCCGCGGCCGCCTTCGGCGAGCTGCTGCGGCAGGCGCAGCGGGAGCTGGACCTGCCCGTCGACGAGCTTCCGGTCCCGGAGTCGGTCGCGCCGCCGGAGACGTCGGCGCCCGATACCGGCGGAGCGTGCCAGCCCACGATGGCCGTGCCGGCCCGCCCGACTGCGGGTGCTCACCCGCCCGCGCACCGGACCGGGCGGACCAGCCGCCGCATCGCCGCCATGCACACGCCGGCCGCCCCCGCCACACGGTTCCGGCCACCGGCGCCGACCCGCCGGCTGGTGCCTCGCGACCGCCTGATCGAGGACCTCGCCGAGGGGGGCGGCCGCCGGCTGGCGTTGATCCACGGGCCGACCGGCTTCGGCAAGACCACGCTTGCTGCGCAGTGGAGCGACGCGCTCGCCGGCGACGGTGTCGGCGTCGCCTGGCTGACCGCCGACCGCGACGACAACAACGTCACCTGGTTCCTGGTCCACCTGATCGAGGCCATCCGCGCGGTCCGGCCGCAGCTGGCCGGCGAGCTGGAAGCGGTCCTCGAGCAGCACGGCGACGACGCGGTCCGTGAGGTGATCTCGGCGCTCATCGACGAGGTCGAGGAGACCGGCGAGCGGCTGACGGTGGTGATCGACGACTGGCAGCTCGTCGACTCCGACGCCACCGCCGCCGCGCTGGAGTTCCTGCTCGACAACAGCCACGACCGGCTGCGGCTCGTGGTGGTCGGACGGTCGCGCTCACGGCTGCCGCTCGGACGGATGCGGGTGCGCGACGACCTGGTCGAGATCGACGCGCAGGAACTGCGTTTCGACGACGCCGAGGCGCGGGAGTTCCTCGCCGGCGTGCCGGGGCTGTCGCTCACCACGGAGGAGGCCGACGCGGTCGTCACGGTCACCGACGGCTGGGTCGCGGCGATGCAGCTGACGGCGCTGTCGCTGCGCGGCCAGTCCAACGCGGCCGAGCTGCTCGGGCACCTGACCGGCGGGCACTTCGCGATCGGCGAGTACCTCACCGAGAACGTGCTGGACTCGCTGGAGCCGAGCCTGCTGGAGTTCCTGCTGGACACCGCGGTCACCGACCGCATCTGCGGCGACCTCGCCTCGGCGCTGTCCGGCGCGTCCGACGGGCAGGCGCTGCTCGACGAGGTCGAGGCCCGGGACCTGTTCCTGCGTCCCGTCGACGCCGACCGCAGCTGGTTCCGCTACCACCACCTGTTCGCCCAGTTCCTGCGCCGCCGGCTCGAGCGCGAGGACCCGGAGCGGTTGCGGCGACTGCACCGGACGGCCGCCGACTGGTTCGCGGCGAACGGCCACCTCAGCGAGGCCGTCGACCATGCGCTGGCCGCCGGCGACGAGGACCTGGCCGCGGAACTGGTCGCGGCCGGCAAGGGTGAGCTGATCGAGCAATCGCAGGTCTCGACCCTGCTGGGGATCGTCGGCAAGCTGCCCGCCCAGGTCGTCGGCTCGCGGCCGGAACTGCAGACGGCGGTCGGCTGGGCCAACGACGTGCTCGACCGCGCCGGGCCGGCCAAGTCCGCGTTGCAGAAGGCCGAGCAGATGCGCCGTCAGTTCACCCACCGCTGGCGGGCGCGGTGACGGGCCGGGTACTGGTCGTCGGCTCCCTCAACGCCGACCTGGTGGTCCGCACCGCGCGACTGCCCGCCGCGGGCGAGACCGTCACCGGCACGGACCTGGTGACCGAGGCCGGCGGCAAGAGCTCCAACCAGGCCGCGGCGGCCGCGTTGCTCGGCGCGTCGGTCGTGCTGGTCGGCGCGGTCGGCTCCGATGCGCACGGCCGCTTCCTGCTCGAACGGACCCGTCGGGCCGGCGTCGCGACCGCGGTCGAATCGCTCGACGGCGTCGCCACCGGGGTCGCCGTGATCACCGTGGACCGGGCCGGCGAGAACACCATCGTGCTCTCACCCGGGGCGAACGCGCAGCTCACGCCCGCGCATCTGCCCGCGGCGGTGTTCGAGGGCGCGGCGGTGCTGTGCCTGGCCTTGGAGGTGCCGATGGAGACCGTGCTGGCCGCGGCGCGCCGCGGCCACGAGTCCGGCGCGGCGGTGGTCCTGAACCTGTCGCCGTATGCGGCGGTACCGGACGAGTTGCTTCGGCTGACCGACGTGCTGCTGGTCAACGAACACGAGGCCGCACGGTTTCTCGGCTGGGGCCGGGTCGACGGCGACTGGGAAGCCGTGCGCCGCAGCCTGTCCGGACGCGGCATCGACCGCGCGGTCGTGACGCTCGGCGGCGACGGCGCTGTGGTGCTCGACGCCGGGGCGGTCACCACGGTCCCGGCGGTGCCGGTCGAGGTGGTCGACACCACGGGTTGCGGCGACGCCTTCACCGGGGCGCTTGCCCACCGCCTCGCGGCAGGGGACCGGTTGGTCGACGCGGCCCGGTTCGCGGCGCTGGTCGGCGCGATCGCCGCCACCCGTGTGGGCGCGCAGGCGTCCTATCCGACGGCGAGTCAGGTTGTGATGGTGGCATTGGGGTATGACTCAAAGTAGCCTAATTGGTATGAAAGTCAGTGTGAGTCTGCCGGACGATGATGTGGCGTTGATCGACGACCGCGTGCGCCGGGGCCTCTACAAGTCTCGGTCTGCGGCGATTCACGCTGCAATTCGCGGGCTTCGCCAGGCGGGGCTGGAGCAGGACTATGCGGATGCTTGGGCCGAATGGGAGTCCGCCGGCGACGGCGACGTCTGGGATGCGGTCAGCGGCGACGGGCTCGAGTAGTGCGCCGCGGAGAGATCTGCGCCGTCGACTTCGACCCGGTGCGTGGGAGTGAGGCGAATAAGCGTCGCCCAGCGGTGATCGTCAGCAATGAACGGGCCAACACGGCCGCCGAGCGGTTGGGCAGAGGTGTCGTGACCGTGGTGCCGATCACCAGCAACATCGACCGCGTCTACCCCTTCCAAGTGCTGCTACCCGCAGATGAAGTCGGGTTGCGGGTCGATTCGAAAGCCCAGGCAGAACAGGTTCGAGCGGTGTCGCTGGGTCGAGTCGGCCCTGTCTTGGGGCATGTGCCGGCATCGCTGATGGACGCCCTGGATGACGCGATGCGCATTCACCTCGACCTGTGATCCGTACTGCGTTGCGAGCTGGTTCAGAACACCGCGTGTGAATCCGGCGCGATCCGGAACCCGTGCTCGGACACGTCGTCGCGGCAGTACGTCGATCCGGCATGCGCCACGCAGGTGAACCCCAGTGCGTGGATCACGCTGTCCGCCACGATCGGCGCGCTCTCGGCCGGCGGCAGCGTGCCGCACAGGTAGCCGACCCTGCCGCTGTCGTCGACCTGCATCCCGTCGCCCCACGGCTGCGCGACGGCGCAGGTGGCCGGGCGCGGCGGGATCGGGGCCGTGGTGCCCTGGCAGGTCGCGCCTCCGGCGTGCGCCCCGGAGGCGCTGACGATCGCGCAGCGGAATGCGCCGTCGGGGGAGGTGAACGAGTAGCGGCCGGCGACGACCGCGGCGTTCACGTCCTGCGACGGCCCGGCGAACGGGTCGGGCGGAGGCGGTACGGGCGTCGTGACGATCGGCGCCGAGGCATGAGCGGCCGTTGCGTTCGCGGTGGACGGCGCAGCGCTCGAGGTGGCACTCGCGGCGGTCGAGCCGCCGTCGGACGCGCACCCGGCGACCAGGCTCAGCCCGGCCAGCCCCGCCACCGCCGCGTATCGCCACCGCATACCGCTCGACCCTAGGCGTCCCCGCGCAGTGCGGCGACGATCTCCGCGGACTCGGCGTGTGGCACGCCCAGCGTCCGCAACTCGGCCAACCGCTCCGCTGTCGCGCCCGAGATCGCATCCGCGGCGACCAGCGTCCGGAAGTCGTGGTTGCTCGCGCCGTAGATGCTCGCCCGCGGACAGTTCGGGAAGTTGCAGCCGGCGATCACCACGGTGCTGACCCCGGCGGACCGCAGGAACCCGTCGAGGTGAGTGCGGGTGAACGCGTCCCAGCGGGGCTTGAACATCGCGAACTCGCCGTCGCCCAGCGGCTGCAGGTGACCGCTGCGCAGCAGGTCCGTGTCCAGATCCGGCGACCCGGCCGGCAGCAGCTCGGTCGCGATCTGCGAGCCCGCGCTGCCCGGCCGCACGATCGGCGCGCCCGCCGCGATGGTCGCCCGCCGGGGCAGGTCCGGCAGCAGCGCGACGTCGTCCCCGTCGTACAGGCGCACGACGTGCACGATCGGGTGCCCGGCCGCGCGGAACGCCTCGACCAGCATCCGCATCTGGGGCAGTCGCTCGCTGGTGCCGGCGACCGGCAGCGCACCGCCGTCGAGGAAATCGCGTTGCACATCGATCAACACGAGCGCGGAGTGGTCGAACTGTGGCACCGTGTAGGAGTCGGTGACATCGGTCCAGCTGAACATGGCGAACCCCCTGCTGATGACAGTCCCAGTGTGCGCGCACATAGCACCTGCGGCCCGCTTTGACCGCGGGGCACGCCGACCGGTATCGTAGACGGTCGTGCCCGACTCGATCGGGACGATTTGTGTGCCTGTGCGGCGTCGAACCGTGCGTGCTCCGCTTCTCCGGATGCGCATCTGGCTCCCAACGCTGGGGTATGCGACACACCCGACCTCGGGGTAGGCGCGGGTGCGGGGCGGCAGCTTCCTCGCCCCAACTGCTTGATCCTCAACTACACAACAGCCAGGTTTGCCCAGAGCAAGCTGAACAGAGAAAGCCGGTACATGCCAACCATCAACCAGCTGGTCCGCAAGGGCCGCCGCGACAAGCCCGCGAAGCAGAAGACTGCAGCGCTCAAGGGCAGCCCGCAGCGGCGCGGCGTCTGCACCCGCGTCTACACCACGACCCCGAAGAAGCCGAACTCGGCGCTCCGTAAGGTCGCGCGTGTGAAGCTCACGAGCTCGGTCGAGGTCACCGCCTACATCCCCGGTGAGGGTCACAACCTGCAGGAGCACTCGATGGTGCTCGTGCGCGGCGGTCGTGTGAAGGACCTCCCGGGTGTGCGCTACAAGATCATCCGCGGCTCGCTCGACACCCAGGGTGTCAAGAACCGCAAGCAGGCCCGCAGCCGCTACGGCGCCAAGAAGGAGAAGAGCTAATGCCACGTAAGGGCCCCGCTCCCAAGCGCCCCCTCGTCGCCGACCCGGTCTACGGTTCGCCGCTGGTGACGCAGCTGGTCAACAAGATCCTCCTGGACGGCAAGAAGTCCACCGCCGAGCGCATCGTCTACGGCGCCCTCGAGCAGGCTCGCGAGAAGACCGGCACCGATCCGGTCGTCACCCTCAAGCGTGCGCTGGACAACGTCAAGCCGGCCCTCGAGGTGCGCAGCCGCCGTGTCGGTGGCGCCACCTACCAGGTGCCGGTCGAGGTCCGTCCGGGCCGCTCCACCACGCTGGCCCTGCGCTGGCTGGTGACCTTCTCGCGCGCCCGTCGTGAGAAGACGATGGTCGAGCGTCTCGCCAACGAGCTCCTCGACGCCAGCAACGGCCTCGGCGCTTCGGTGAAGCGTCGCGAGGACACGCACAAGATGGCAGAGGCCAACAAGGCCTTCGCGCACTACCGCTGGTGAGTTGACGTCAGGCCGAGTGCGGGCACCTTCCGCCTCGGCCTGACGTTCTCACTGCGTCGGGGGCCTCCGGATTCTCGGAGTGTCGGCGGCGCAACTGCAACCATCGGCCCGAAGCGGCCACCAACCTCACAAGCGACGAGCGAGGACGAGACCTGTGGCACAGGAAGTGCTGACCGACCTGAACAAGGTCCGCAACATCGGCATCATGGCGCACATCGATGCCGGCAAGACCACCACCACCGAGCGCATCCTGTTCTACACCGGTGTCAACTACAAGATCGGTGAGACGCACGACGGCGCGTCGACGACGGACTGGATGGAGCAGGAGAAGGAGCGTGGTATCACCATCACCTCCGCCGCGGTGACCTGCTTCTGGAACAAGAACCAGATCAACATCATCGACACCCCCGGCCACGTCGACTTCACCGTCGAGGTCGAGCGCTCGCTCCGCGTGCTGGACGGTGCCGTCGCCGTGTTCGACGGCAAGGAAGGCGTCGAGCCCCAGTCCGAGCAGGTCTGGCGCCAGGCCGCCAAGTACGACGTTCCGCGCATCTGCTTCGTCAACAAGATGGACAAGATGGGCGCGGACTTCTACTTCACCGTGCAGACCATCATCGATCGCCTCGGCGCGAAGCCGCTCGTCCTGCAGCTGCCGATCGGCGCCGAGGACGACTTCGACGGCGTCGTCGACCTCGTCGAGATGAAGGCCATCACCTGGCGCGGCGTCGTCGAGATCGGCGCCGAGCCGACCATCGAGGAAATCCCCGCCGACCTCGCCGACAAGGCCGCCGAGTACCGCGAGAAGCTGCTCGAGACCGTCGCCGAGTCCGACGAGGCGCTGATGGAGAAGTACTTCGGCGGCGAGGAGCTCACCGTCGAGGAGATCAAGGGCGCCATCCGCAAGATGACGGTCGCCTCCGAGCTGTACCCGGTGCTGTGCGGCTCCGCGTTCAAGAACAAGGGCGTGCAGCCCATGCTCGACGCGGTCATCGACTACCTGCCGAACCCGCTGGACATCGGCGAGGTCGAGGGCCACGTCCTGAACAACGAAGAAGAGACGATCACCCGCAAGCCGAGCAAGGAAGAGCCGTTCTCGGCCCTGGCCTTCAAGATTGCGGCGCACCCCTTCTTCGGCAAGCTGACCTTCGTGCGTGTCTACTCGGGCCAGGTCGCGCCGGGTGCCCAGGTGCTCAACGCCACCAAGGGCAAGAAGGAGCGCGTCGGCAAGCTGTTCCAGATGCACGCCAACAAGGAGAACCCGGTCGACGAGGCCGTGGCAGGCCACATCTACGCGTTCATCGGTCTGAAGGACACCACGACCGGTGACACCCTGTGCGCGCAGGACGCCCCGATCGTGCTCGAGTCCATGACCTTCCCGGACCCGGTCATCCAGGTCTCCATCGAGCCGAAGACCAAGTCGGACCAGGAGAAGCTGGGCGTCGCGATCCAGAAGCTGGCCGAAGAGGACCCGACCTTCTCCGTCGAGCTCGACGAGGAGACCGGCCAGACCGTCATCGGCGGCATGGGCGAGCTCCACCTCGACATCCTCGTGGACCGCATGAAGCGCGAGTTCAAGGTCGAGGCGAACGTCGGCAAGCCGCAGGTGGCCTACCGCGAGACGATCACCAAGACCGTCGAGAAGCTCGAGTTCACCCACAAGAAGCAGACCGGTGGATCGGGCCAGTTCGCGAAGGTCATCATCGCCCTCGCGCCCTTCCAGGGCGAGGACGGCGCGACCTACGAGTTCGAGAACAAGGTCACCGGTGGCCGCGTCCCGCGCGAGTACATCCCGTCGGTCGACGCCGGCGCCCAGGACGCCATGCAGTACGGCGTGCTCGCCGGCTACCCGCTGGTGAACCTGAAGGTGACGCTGCTCGACGGCGCCTACCACGACGTCGACTCGTCGGAAATGGCCTTCAAGATCGCCGGTTCGCAGGCGCTGAAGGAGGCCGCGCGCAAGGCCGGTCCGGTGATCCTCGAGCCGCTGATGGCCGTCGAGGTCACCACGCCCGAGGACTACATGGGTGAAGTGATCGGCGACCTGAACTCCCGCCGTGGTCAGATCCAGGCCATGGAGGAACGCAGTGGTGCCCGTGTCGTGAAGGCGCTGGTTCCGCTCTCGGAGATGTTCGGCTACATCGGTGACCTGCGGTCGAAGACCCAGGGCCGGGCGAACTTCTCCATGGTGTTCGATTCCTACGCAGAGGTTCCGTCGAACGTCTCGAAGGAAATCATCGCGAAGGCGACCGGGGAGTGATCTCCGGGCGTCCGAGCGGACGCCTGGGTCAGCGGACCGACATCCGCCGGCCTGCACGATACGAAGTACCAACCAACCGCACTGCTGCACACAGCAAGCACAACTAGTCCAGGAGGACATCCAGTGGCGAAGGCGAAGTTCGAGCGGACGAAGCCGCACGTCAACATCGGGACCATCGGTCACGTTGACCACGGCAAGACCACGCTGACCGCGGCCATCACCAAGGTTCTGGCCGACAAGTACCCGGATCTCAACGAGAGCTTTGCGTTCGATCAGATCGACAAGGCGCCCGAAGAGAAGCAGCGCGGCATCACGATCAACATCTCCCACGTGGAGTACCAGACCGACAAGCGCCACTACGCGCACGTCGACGCCCCGGGTCACGCCGACTACATCAAGAACATGATCACCGGCGCGGCGCAGATGGACGGCGCGATCCTGGTCGTGGCGGCCACCGACGGCCCGATGCCGCAGACCCGCGAGCACGTGCTGCTCGCCCGTCAGGTCGGCGTGCCCTACATCCTGGTCGCGCTGAACAAGTCGGACATGGTCGACGACGAGGAGATCCTCGAGCTCGTCGAGATGGAGGTCCGCGAGCTGCTGGCCGCGCAGGAATTCGACGAGGAAGCCCCCGTCGTCAAGGTCTCGGCGCTCAAGGCGCTCGAGGGCGACGAGAAGTGGGTCAACTCCATCGTCGAGCTCATGCAGGCCGTCGACGACTCGATCCCGGACCCGGTCCGCGAGACCGAGAAGCCCTTCCTCATGCCGATCGAGGACGTGTTCACCATCACCGGTCGTGGCACCGTCGTCACCGGTCGTATCGAGCGCGGCATCGTCAACGTGAACGAGGAAGTCGAGATCGTCGGCATCCGCCCGACGACCACCAAGACCACGGTCACCGGCATCGAGATGTTCCGCAAGCTGCTCGACCAGGGACAGGCCGGCGACAACGTCGGTCTGCTGGTCCGTGGCATCAAGCGCGAGGACGTCGAGCGCGGCCAGGTCGTCGTCAAGCCCGGCACCACCACCCCGCACACGGAGTTCGAGGGCCAGGCGTACATCCTGTCGAAGGACGAGGGCGGCCGCCACACCCCGTTCTTCAACAACTACCGCCCGCAGTTCTACTTCCGTACCACGGACGTGACGGGCGTCGTGACCCTGCCCGAGGGCACCGAGATGGTCATGCCCGGTGACAACACCGAGATGTCCGTCGTGCTGATCCAGCCGGTCGCCATGGACGAGGGCCTGCGGTTCGCCATCCGTGAGGGTGGCCGCACCGTCGGCGCCGGTCGCGTGACGAAGATCATCAAGTAAGACCCAGCAGTACCCGAGGCGGCGTCGGCCCTGGTCTCCAGGGGCGGCGCCGCTTCGTCGTGCAGCGGCTAGACTTTCCGGGTCAGCCGCCGGCTACTCAGCTGTAACTTGAAGTCGCGGCGGGTCGATAGAAATATTGTCCGTCGGTCACCAGTTTGTGTAACGAAGCAACACACATTGAGAGGGGCGCGCCAAGTTCCATCGGGTTCGTGTCTGAGCCGCCGCGTAGTGTCGGCCCGAACGACGATCTGCACAGTCGTCGGGGGTAGGCAGTGACGGCTCATTTGTTTGTGTTTTGCGTTTGAGCTGTGGCGCGGTCTGCAGTCGGGGAGATGTGAGGGCCTTCGGGCCCGAGAACGGAGTTGTGAGTGGACGAGTTCCGAGCGGCCGGCGCTGGTGATGGTCAGGGCCCTCGCGTGGATGTTCCGCCCAACGCGTTCCCGCTGTCGCCGGCCCAGTTCGGGATGTGGCTCTCGCAGCAACTCGCGCCCGACGTCCCGGTCAACATGGCCCAGTACGTCGAGTTGCACGGCGAGCTCGACCTGGACCTGCTCGAGCAGGTCAGTATCGATGTCGGCAAGGAACTCGGCACCGGCTACCTGCGTCTGCTCGACATCGACGGCCGGCCCTACCAGATGGTCGACCGCGGCATCGACCAGTCGCTGGTGCGCATCGACTTCTCCGGCGAGGACGACCCGGCCGCGGCCGCAGCGGCGTGGATGCAGGCCGAGTACTCGCGCCCGATCGACCTGCTCACCGACCGGCTGATCATCTGCGCCGTCCTCACCCTCGGCGAGAACCACTACTACTGGTACGCCCGCATCCACCACGTCGCCCTCGACGGCTACGGCGCGATGACGCTGATGATGCGCACGGCCGAGCGCTACTCCGCTGCGCTGCAGGGCCGCGAGGTCGCCGCCGCGAAGGTCGACGGCCTGCTCGACATCTACGAATCCGAGATGGCGTACCGGCAGTCGCCCCGCTTCGAGCGCGACAAGCAGTACTGGACCGAGCTGGCCAAGGGCCTGCCGGAGCCGACCAGCCTGGCCGCCCGCCAGGCGCCGCCGCAGGCCATCAGCCGCGTCGCCAGTTCGCCGCTGTCCGAGGAGACGGTCCGGCTGATCTCCTCGTCCGGTGTCGGCGTCGGCCCGTCCTTCGCGCCGGTGACCATCGCGGCCTTCGCGACCTACCTGGCGCGGGTGACCGGCGGCGAGGACATCTCGCTGACGCTGCCCGTCTCGGCCCGCACCACCGCGGCCATGCGCCGCTCCGGCGGCATGGTCTCGAACGTGGTGCCGCTGCGCATCAAGGTCTCACCCGAGGCCACCGTCACCGAACTCGTCGAGAGCGTGCAGGTCCAGCTGGTCGGTGCGCTGCGCCATCAGCGGTACCGCTCCGAGGACCTCAACCGCGACCTGGGGCTGACCGGCGGCGACCGGGCGTTCTTCGGCCCGGTCATCAACATCATGATGGGCCTCGGCGAGCTGCGGCTCGGCGAGCTGTCCGGCCACCTGCACGTGCTGTCCTCCGGTCCCGTCGAGGACCTGATGCTCAACCTGTACGAGACGGGTTCGGGCGACGGCACCCACATCGACTTCATCGGCAACCCGTCGCGGTACACGACCGAGGAACTCGACCGTCACCACAACCGGTTCTTCGACTTCCTCGCCGAGTTCGTCTCCGCCGACCAGAACTCCAAGGTCGCCGAGCTGTCTCACCTGAGCGCGGCCGAGCGTGGCTGGCTGGTCAGCAGGCGGGGCGCCGAGCAGACGGCCCCGCGCACCCTCGACGAGATCCTCACCGCCACCGCCGCGCAGTACCCCGACCACACCGCGGTCGTGTTCGACGGCACCGAGCTGACCTATCGCGAGCTCGACGAGCGGTCCAACCGCCTGGCGCGGGTCCTGATCGACGCCGGCGTCGGCCCCGAGACCTTCGTGGCGCTCGCGCTGACCCGCTCGATCGAATCCGTGCTGGCGGTCTGGGCCATCGCGAAGGCCGGTGGCGCCTACCTGCCGATCGACCCGAAGTACCCCGCCGACCGCATCGGGTACATGGTCGACGACTCGCGCGTGCGGCATGGCATCACGGTCGCCGCGCACGCCGGCGATCTGCCCGACGCCGTCGACTGGCTGGTCCTCGACGACGCCGCGGTCGCCGAGCGGTGCGCGCAGGCCTCGCCCGCGCCCGTCGGCGCCCGCGAGCGGAGCGCCCCGGTGCACGCCGACACGCCGGCGTACATGATCTACACGTCCGGTTCGACGGGACGCCCCAAGGGCGTCGTCGTCCCGCACCGCGGTCTCGCCAGCCTGGCGCAGGACCTGCGTGAGACCTACTCGGTCGGCCCGCAGGCACGGGTGCTGCACTTTGCCTCGCCCAGCTTCGACGCGGCCTTCGGTGAGATGCTCTCCGCGTTCGCGCACGGCGCCGCACTGGTCGTCAGCCCGGCCGGGATCTACGGCGGCGACGAGCTGTCCGCGCTGCTGACCGAGCAGCAGGTCACCACCATCGTGTCCACGCCCGCGGCGGTCCAGACGCTCAGCCCGGCCGGCCTCGACACCGTGGCTCGGGTGGTCACCGGTGGTGAGGTCTGCCCTCCGGAACTCGCCGAGCGCTGGAACGGCCGGCTGCGCAATGCCTACGGTCCCACCGAGACCACCGTCATCGTCACCATCACCGAGCCGCTGACGCCGGACATGCCGGTGACCATCGGTGCGCCGATGCGCGGCGTGCACGCCCTGGTCCTCGGCTCCGACCTGCAGCCGGTCCCGATCGGCGCCGCCGGCGAACTGTACATCGCCAACGCGGGCCTCGCGCGGGCCTACCACCGCCGTCCCGGTCTGACCGCCGAGCGTTTCGTCGCGAACCCCTTCGGGTCGCCGGGCGACCGCATGTACCGCACCGGCGACGTCGTGCGCTGGTCCGGTGCCGGCGAACTCGAGTACGTGGGCCGCTCCGACGACCAGGTGAAGGTCCGCGGCTTCCGCATCGAGCTAGGCGAGATCGATGCCGTGCTGGTCGCCGACCCGACGGTCGAGTTCTCCACCACGATCGTCCGCGCCGCCGCCTCGGGACAGAACCAGCTCGTGTCCTACGTGCTGGCCGCCGAAGGTCAGCACGTCGACGTGGATGCGCTCCTCGCCACGCTCACCCGTGAGCTGCCGAACTACATGGTGCCCAGCACCGTCATGGTGCTCGACGAGATCCCGCTGACCGTCAACGGCAAGCTGGATCGCAAGGCGCTGCCCGCACCCGACTACACCGCGGTGGTGCGCGAGCACCGCGACCCGAGCACCCCGATGGAACGCCGGATCGCCACGGTCTTCGCCGAGGTGCTCGGCCTCGAGACGGTCAGCGCCGACGCCAGCTTCTTCGAACTCGGCGGCGACAGCATCATCTCGATGCAGCTGGTGTCGCGGGCTAAGGCCGCCGGCGTGGCGTTCACCGCCCGAGACGTGTTCGAGCGCAAGTCCGTCGCCGGCCTGGCCGAGGTCGCGGTCGAGGCCGACGGCAGCGAGCAGCCCGTCGTGCGGCTCGAGGAACTGCCCGGCGGCGGGGTCGGCGAGATCCCGCTGACGCCGATCGTGCGGTCCATGATCGAGACCGGCGGCAACTTCTCGAGCTTCGCGCAGGCGCTGCTGCTGACGATCCCGGCCGGCGCCGGGCGCGCCCAGGTCGCCGCGACGCTGCAGGCCGTCGTCGACCGGCACGACCTGCTGCGCTCGCGCCTGACCGGGTCCGGCGACGAGTGGCTGTTCGAGTCCCTCGCGGTCGGTTCGGTCGCGGCCGACGCACTGCTGGCCGAGGTCGACGCGGACCCGTCCGGCGCCGACTTCACCGCCCGCGTCGAGGAGGCCTCCCGCGCTGCCGCCGACCGGCTCGATCCGGCCGCCGGCGTGATGGCGCAGTTCGTCTGGTTCCGGCGCGGCGACGCGACCACCGACGGCCGCATGCTGGTCGTCATCCATCACCTCGCCGTCGACGGCGTGTCGTGGCGTGTGCTGGTGCCCGACTTCGCGATGGCGTGGGCGCAGGTCTCGGCGGGGTCCGAGCCGGTGCTCGCCGAGCCGGGGACGTCGCTGCGCCGCTGGGCGCACGGACTGGTCGACGCGGCGGCCGAGCCCGCGCGTGTGGCCGAGCTGGACCGCTGGCGCGGTGTCGTCGACGGTGCCGAGGCGCCGCTCGGCGGCGCGCAACTGGATCCGGCGGTCGACGTCGCCGCCACCGAGCGTCAGGTCCGCCTGTCGCTGTCCGGCGAGACGACGACGGCGCTGCTCACGGAACTCCCCGCCCTGTACCGGTGCGGCGTCAACGACACGTTGCTGGCGGGCCTGGCGCTCGCGGTGGCCCGCTGGCGCAGCGACCGGGGGCTGGCGCCCGCGGCGACACTGCTGGGTCTCGAGGGACACGGCCGCGAGGAGTCCGTCGTCGCCGGTGCCGACCTGTCCCGGACGGTCGGCTGGTTCACCAGCGTCTACCCGGTGCGGATGGACCTCGGCGGCATCGACGCGGCCGCGGCCGCGCAGGGCGCCCCCGCCGCCGGCGCGGCGCTCAAACGGGTCAAGGACCAGTTCGCGGCGGTGCCCGACCACGGCATCGGCTATGGGCTGCTGCGCTACCTCAACGCCGAGACCGCCGCGCAGATGCGCGGCTGGGCGGCACCGCAGATCGCGTTCAACTACCTGGGCCGGCTGTCCGCGTCGGACGTGCCGGACGAGCTGCGTGGGCTCGGCTGGATGCCGGACGAGAGCGCGCTGGCCACCGGCGCGCAGCGTAACCCGGACATGCCGCTGTCGGCGGCGCTGACCATCGACGCGCTCGCCACCGAGGTGGACGGCGTCACCCGGCTCGACGCGACGTTCGCGTACGCCTCGCGGCTGTTGTCCGACGACGACGTGCGCGACCTCGCCGCACTGTGGGAGCAGGCCCTGGAGGGGCTGGCCGCGCATGCGCGCACCCCGGAGGCCGGCGGGCTGACCCCGTCCGACCTGCCGCTGGTGCAGGTCAGTCAGCAGCAGATCGAGAGCTGGGAGACGCGGTACCCGGCGCTGGGTGACGTGTGGTCGCTCTCGCCGCTGCAGGCCGGCCTGATGTTCCACGCCACGCTGACCGACCAGAGCGTGGACGTCTACACCGCGCAGGTCGTGCTGGAGCTCGGCGGCGTGGTCGACGCCGACCGGATGCGCCGCGCCGGACAGGCGCTGGTCGACCAGCACGCGAACCTGCGCACGGCGTTCGTCTACGACGAGGCGGGTGAGCCCGCGCAGATCGTGCTCGACGCGGCCGAGGTGCCGTTCGTGACGGTCGACCTGACCGACACGCACCTGTCCGTCGCCGACGTGGACGCCGAGTGCGCGCGGCTGGTCGAGGCCGACCGGGTCGCTCGGTTCGACATGACCGCGCCGCCGCTGGTCCGTTTCCTACTGGTGCGGACCTCGCCGGACAGTTACCGCCTCGCGATCACCAACCACCACATCCTGATCGACGGCTGGTCGCTGCCGCTCGTCCTCAAGGACCTGATCCTGCTGTACGCCGCCGACGGCGACCGGTCGGTGCTGCCGCGCACCCGGCCGTACCGGGCGTTCCTGGAGTGGCTGGACGCGCAGGATCCCGAACATTCCCTCCAGGTGTGGACCCAGGCCCTGTCGGGCTTGGAGGAGCCGACCCTGCTGGTCGCCGACCGCGCCACCGCGGAACTGCCGGTGCCGGAGGAGATCGAGCTGGCGCTGCCCGATTCGGTCGAGGCGGGCCTGGTCCGCTTCGCGCGGGCGCAGGGCGTCACCGTCAACACGCTCGTGCAGGCCGCGTGGGGCCTGCTGCTGGCCCGCCTTACCAACCGTGCCGACGTCGTCTTCGGCGCCACCGTGTCCGGTCGCCCGCCGCAGCTGGCCGGAATCGAGTCGATGATCGGCCTGTTCATCAACACCCTGCCGGTGCGGGTGCGGATCGACGAGGACGAGACGCTGGCCGCGCTGGTGCAGCGGGTGCAGGGCGAGCAGGCCGATCTGCTCGACCACCACTACATCGGGCTGACCCAGATCCAGCAGGCGGCCGGGCTCGGCGGCCTGTTCGACACGCTGACGGTGTTCGAGTCGTATCCGATCGACCGGGCCGGGCTGACCGCCGACACCGACATCGCCGGGATGTTCCTGCGCGACGTCGGCGTCCACGACGCCACCCACTACCCGCTGACGCTGGTCGCGCTGCAGGACCCGACGCTGCGGTTCAAGACCAAATTCCTGCCGTCCGTGTTCGGCCGCGACGAGGTCGAGCGGCTGATGGACCGTCTGGTGCGGATCCTGTCCACCCTCGTCGCCGCGCCGGACACCGTCGTCGGCGCCGTGAGCATCCTCGACGACGCCGAGATCGCCGCGCTGGCCCCCGTGCGCGGCCCGGCCGGCCGGTCGACCCGCACGCTGCCGGAACTGCTCGAGGCCGCCGTCGCGACCAACCCCGAGGGGACAGCTGTCACCTTCGCCGGCTCCGCGCTGACCTACCGGGAACTGGACCAGTGGTCCAACCGGCTCGCGCGCGTGCTGCTCGACCACGGCGTCGGCCCCGAGGTCTTCGTCGCACTCGGCATGACCCGCTCGATCTACTCGATCGTGGCGCTGTGGTCGATCGCGAAGTCCGGCGCCGCGTTCGTCCCGATCGATCCGAACTACCCGGCCGAGCGCATCGAGCACATGCTCGCCGACTCAGGCGCCGTGATCGGCCTCACCAACGCGGCCGAGCGGAACCTGCTGCCCGACACCGGGACCTCATGGCTGGTCCTCGACGATCCGGAGTTCGCGGCCTCCGCCGCCCGGTATCCGCTGGTGGCGGTGACCGACGCCGACCGCCGCGCGCCCGTGCGGATGGACGGCGCCGCGTACGTCATCTACACCTCCGGCTCCACCGGCAAGCCCAAGGGCGTCGTCGTCACCCACACCGGCGTCGACAACTTCGCGACCGAACAGCGTGAGCGTTACTCGGTCACCCCGGGTTCGCGGGTGCTGCACGTGGCCTCGCCGAGCTTCGACGCGTCGGTGCTCGAGTACACGATGGCGTTCGGCGGCGCGGCCACGCTGGTGGTCAGCCCGTCGACGGTGTTCGGCGGCGCCGAACTGCGCGAGCTGATCGCCCGTGAGGGCGTCACGCACGCCTTCGTCACCCCGTCCGCGCTGGCGTCGATCGACCCGACCGGGCTCGACCGGCTCACCCACCTGGTCGCCGGCGGCGAGGCCGTGCCGGCCGAGGTCATCGGCCGATGGGCGCCCGGGCGCCGGTTCCACAATGCGTACGGCCCGACCGAGGCGACCGTCGCCGCCACGATCAGCGGTCCGCTGGTCCCCGGCGAACCGGTCACCATCGGCGGCCCGATCCGCGCGGTGACCGCCGTCGTGCTCGACGAGCGGCTGCGGGTGGTGCCGGTCGGCGCCGCCGGTGAGCTGTACGTCGCCGGCGTCGGCCTGGCCCGCGGCTACCACGACCGCGCGGCGCTCAACGCCGAGCGCTTCGTCGCCAACCCCTACGGCGAGCCCGGCGAGCGGATGTACCGCACCGGCGACGTGGTGCGCTGGACCGAGAACCACGAACTCGAATATGTCGGCCGCGCCGACTTCCAGGTCAAGGTGCGCGGCTTCCGCATCGAGCTCGGCGAGATCGACGCCGCGCTGACCGCCCACCCGACGGTGGACTTCGCGGCCACCATCGGCCACGAGAACAGCAACGGCCAGACCCAGCTGGTCGCCTACGTGCGGGCGGCCGAGGGCCAGACCGTCGACACCGCCGCGCTGGCCGCGTTCGTCGGCGAGTCGCTCGCCGCGTACATGGTGCCCGCCGCGATCGTCGTGCTCGACGAGATCCCGATGACGACGGCCGGCAAGCTCGACCGCCGTGCGCTGCCCGCGCCCGAGTTCGGTTCGACCGCAGGCGAATACGTCGCACCCGGTACGCCCGTCGAGGAGATCGTCGCGGGGGTGTTCGCCGAGGTCCTCGGACTGGAGCGGGTGGGCGTCACAGACAGCTTCTTCGACCTGGGCGGCAACTCGCTGGTCGCTACGAAGGTCACCGCGCGGGTCAACGCGTCGTTGGGCGTGCAGATCGGCGTGCGCGACCTGTTCGAGTCGCCGACCGTCGGCGAGCTGGCGCTGCGGGTCGAGCAGGCCGAGTCCGGAGTCGCCGGGCGTCCCGCGCTCACGGCGACCACCCGGCCGCAGCAGGTTCCGCTGTCGCTGGCGCAGCAGCGGATGTGGTTCCTCAACCGGATGGACCCGCAGGCGGGCACCTACAACGTGCCGCTCGCGGTGCGCCTGTCCGGTGATCTGGACGTGCCGGCGCTGACCGCGGCGCTCGGCGACGTGCTCGAGCGGCACGAGTCGCTGCGCACCGTGTTCCCGGACTCCGAGACCGGCCCGCACCAGCTGGTGCGGGCGATCGGCGACGTCGCGCTCGAGCTGCCCGTCGTCGCGGTGACCGAGGCCGAGCTGCAGGCGCGGGCGCTCGAGCTGGGTTCGGCCGGCTTCGACGTGACCACGCAGATCCCGGTGCGCGCGTTCCTGTTCGAGACGGCGCCGACCGAGCACGTGCTGGTACTGGTCATCCACCACATCGCCACCGACGGCTGGTCGCTGGCGCCGTTGGCCCGCGACGTGATGATGGCGTACACCGCGCGGGCCGAGGGCGTGGTCCCCGGCTGGGCGCCGCTGGCCGTGCAGTACGCAGACTTCGCGATCTGGCAGCGCGAGCTGCTCGGCTCCGAGGACGATGCCGAGTCGTTGGCGGCCAAGCAGATCGGCTTCTGGACCGAGGCGCTGACCGGACTTCCCGACCTGCTGAACCTGCCCACCGACCGTCCGCGTCCCGCGACACAGTCGGGCGCCGGCGGTCGCGTGGAGTTCACCGTCGGCGCGGAGCTGCAGCGTGCAGTGGAAAGCGCTGCGCGTGAGCACAACTCGACGCCGTTCATGGTCCTGCATGCGGCGCTCGCGGTGCTGCTCGCCCGGCTCGGCGGCGAGTCCGACATCGCCGTCGGCACGCCGATCGCCGGACGTGGCGAGCAGGCACTCGACGACCTCGTCGGCATGTTCGTCAACTCGCTGGTGCTGCGTACGCAGGTGGACGGCGCACTGACCTTCCGTGAGCTGTTGGCCCAGGTGCGCGACGGCGACCTGGCCGCCTTCGGACACACCGACGTGCCGTTCGAGCGGCTCGTCGAGGTGCTCAACCCGGCGCGCTCGACCGCGCACTCGCCGCTGTACCAGGTGCAGCTGGCGCTGGAGAACTTCGCCGAGCCGCGGCTGGAGCTACCCGGACTCACGGTCAGCGCGGAGGGCGTCAAGACCCCGGTCGCGAAGTTCGACCTGGAGCTCACGCTCACCGAGCGTCGCGACGATGCCGGCGAACCGGCCGGATACTCGGTCGCGCTGCTCTACGCCGCGGACCTGTTCGAGGCCACGACCGTACGCAACATCGGCGACCGCTTCGTGCGGGTGCTCAAGGGCGCGTTGGCGGATCCGGCGCGCGCCGTCGGCGACCTCGCGCTGATGGAGGCCGACGAACTCGAGGGGCTGCGGCAGTGGTCGCAGGGTGCGGTCGCGCCGGCACCGCAGTCGTCGATCGTGGCCCGGGTGACCGAGCAGGTCCGGTTGCACCCGGATGCGGTTGCGGTGGTGGACGGCGAACGCTCGCTGACGTACGCGGAGCTGGACCGGGCCGCTTCCGCGCTCGCGGGTCGGCTGGTCCGGGCCGGTGCCGGCGCGGACGACGTGGTCGCGCTGGCGCTGGCGCGGTCGGTGGACTGGGTGGTCGGCATGCTGGCGGTGTGGAAGGCCGGTGCGGCGTACGCCCCGGTCGATCCCGCCTACCCGGTCGAGCGGATAGGCGCGTTGCTGGAGGACACCGGCGCCCGGTGTGTGGTCGCGGTGTCGGAGTGGTCTGCGGCGCAGCAGCTTCCGGTGCCGGTCGTCGCGGTGGATGCCGTCGGCGATGAGCCGGGTTTGGTGTCGGTGGACCGCTGGTCGGAGGCCGGTGCGGGTCGCCGGCTCGGGTATGTGATCACGACGTCGGGTTCGACGGGACGACCGAAGCCGACGCTGGTGCCGATGGCGGGTATCGCGAACACCGTCGAGTGGTATCGGCGTGAGGTCGCGTTGGCCCCGGGCGAGGGCGTGCTGATCGCGTCGGCGCCGAGCTTCGACCTGACGCAGAAGAACGTGTGGGTGGCGCTGGCCTCCGGCGCGACGATCCACCTGGCCGGACTGACCTTCGACCCGTTGGAGATCGTGCGGATCGTCGAATCGGGCGCGGTGCGGCTGGCGAACATGTCGCCGAGCGCGTTCGAGGCCGTGGTCGCGAGCGATTCGGCGGGGGCACTGTCGGCGTTGTCGGCGGTGTTCCTCGGCGGCGAGGCGCTGCGTCCGTCGCCGCTGCGGCACCTGATCGATGCCGGTGTGCGGGTGTTCAACAGCTACGGACCCACCGAGGCGTCGGACGTGGTGTCCGCGCACCGGGCGTCCGCGGCCGAGACGGCCGTGGTGCCGATCGGGCGTCCGATCCCGAACGTCGCGCTGCACGTGCTGGATTCGCGGCTGCGGGTGGTGCCGTCCGGTGTGGTCGGCGAGTTGTACGTCGGCGGTGTCGCGGTGGGTCGTGGCTACGGCGCGATGGCAGGGCTGACGGCGGAGCGGTTCGTGGCGGACCCGTACGGCGCGCCGGGGACGCGGCTGTACCGCACCGGCGACCTGGTGCGCTGGACCGCGCAGGGCGAGCTGGAGTTCATCGGCCGCAGCGACTTCCAGGTGAAGGTGCGTGGCCAGCGGATCGAGCTGGGCGAGATCGAGGCGGCGCTGCTGACGGACGTGTCGGTGGCGAAGACCGTGGTGGTCGCGCACACCGACCCGCACACCGGCGACCAGCTGGTGGCGTACGTGGTCGGGTCGGGGGCGGAGGAGTCGCTCGACGCGGGCCTGCTGCGCGAGCACCTGATCGGGCTGCTGCCGCGGTACATGGTCCCGGCGGCGTTCGTGGTGCTCGGCGAGATGCCGCTGAACGCGTCCGGGAAGGTCGACCGGCGTGCGTTGCCGGCGCCGGTGTTCGAGGCGCTCACGGGCGAGTATGTGGCGCCGCGCAATCCGATCGAGGAGATCGTGGCCGCGGTGTTCGCCGAGGTTCTCGGCGTGGAGCGGGTCGGTGTCACCGACGGCTTCTTCGACCTGGGCGGCAACTCGCTGGTCGCGACGCGGGTGATCGCGCGGATCAACGCGGCCACGGGTGCGGCGGTGGGCGTGCGCGAGATCTTCGACGCGCCGACGGTCGCCGAGTTGGCGTTGCGGGTCGAGCAGTCCGACCCGGGTACCGCGCGTCCCGCGCTGGTGGCGCAGGAGCGTCCCGAGCGGATCCCGCTGTCGCTGGCGCAGCAGCGGATGTGGTTCCTCAACCGGTTCGACCCCGCGTCGGCCGCCTACAACCAGCCGTTTGCGATCCGGCTGACCGGCACGCTCGACGTCGCGGCGCTGCGCGCGGCGATGATCGACGTCGTCGAGCGGCACGAGTCGCTGCGCACCGTCTACCCGGATTCGGCGCAGGGGCCGTTCCAGCAGGTCCTGTCGGTGGCCGAGGTCGTCGCTGCCGCGGATCTCACGCCGGAACCGGTCGACGCATCCGGTCTGCAGGCACGCGTGGTCGAGCTGGCCTCGGCCGGATTCGACGTCACCGCGGCGGTTCCGCTGCGGGTGGACCTGCTCCGCCTCGCGGACGACGACCACGTGCTGATGTTCGTGCTGCACCACATCGCGTTCGACGGATGGTCCACCGCGCCGCTCGCGCGCGACCTGATGATCGCGTATGTCGCCGAGGGCGCCGGCGAGCCGCCGAACTGGCAGCCGCTGCCCGTGCAGTACGGCGATTTCGCGATCTGGCAGCGGGAGTTGCTGGGCTCCGAGTCCGACCCGGAGTCGCTGTTCAGTCGTCAGCTGGCTTTCTGGAAGCGTGAGCTCTCCGACCTGCCAGGCCTGCTGGAACTGCCCACCGACAGGCCGCGTCCGGCGCAGCAGTCGTTCCGCGGCGCCGACGTGAAGTTCGAGCTGCCGGCCGAGCTGCACGCGCAGCTGCTTTCGGTTGCGCGACAGCACAATGCGACGCTGTTCATGGTCGTGCACGCAGCGCTGGCGGTGCTGCTCGCACGGCTGAGTCGCAGTGAGGACATCGCGATCGGCACCCCGATCGCGGGCCGCGGCGAGGCCGCGCTCGACGACGTCGTCGGCATGTTCGTCGGCACGCTGGTCCTGCGCAGTCAGGTCGAGCAGGGCCGGTCCTTCGCCGAGCTGCTCGCACAGGTGCGCGAGTCGGACTTGGCGGCGTTCGGCAACACCGACATGCCGTTCGAGTCGCTGGTCGAGGAGCTCAACCCGACCCGCTCGGCCGCGTACCACCCGCTTTTCCAGGTCTCGCTGTGGTTCCAGAACATCGAGCGGGCAGCACTGGAGCTGCCCGGGCTGACCGTGGGCCCGCAGGAGTTCGAGACCGGCCTGTCCCGGTTCGACCTGCAGCTGACCGTCACCGATCACGTCGACGCGCAGGGCCGTCCGGCCGACATCGCCGTCGAGCTGAACTACGCCACCGACCTGTTCGACCGGTCGACCGCCGAGGCGATGACCCGTCGACTCACCGCGATCCTGCAGGCCGTCGCGGTCGATCCGTCCCGCGCCGTGGGCGACATCGACCTCGTCGACCCCGCCGAGCGCCGGCTGACGCTGCAGCAGTGGAACGACACCACGCACACGGTGCCCGAGGTGGCCGCCGGTGCGGACACGCTGGCCGCGCTGTTCGACGCGCAGGTGGCCCGCACCCCCGATGCGGTCGCGCTGGTCTTCGAGCGCGAGGAGCTGACCTACGCGCAGTTCGACGCTCTCGCGAACCGGTTGGCGCGCAAGCTGATCGAGTCCGGCGTGGGCCCGGAGTCCGTGGTGGGCCTGTCGATCCGGCGCTCGTTCGAGCTGCTGATCGGCATGTACGCGATCCTCAAGGCCGGTGGCGCGTACGTGCCGCTGGACCCGGATCACCCGGCCGAGCGCAACGGGTACGTGCTGGATTCGGCCACCCCGGTGTGCGTGCTGACCACCGCGCGCGACCAGGTGAGCCTGCCCGGCGGTGTGCCGGTGATCGAGGTGGACACCGTCGACCTGGCCGGCTACGCCGACACCACGGTGACCGACGCTGACCGGATCGCGCCGCTGCGTCCGGCCAACCCGGCCAACATGATCTACACCTCCGGCTCCACCGGGCGCCCCAAGGGCATCGCGGTCCCGCACGCCGGACTGGTCAACCAGCTGCGCTGGATGCAGGACAAGTACGAGCTGACCACCGACGACGCGGTCATGCAGAAGACCCCCATGACGTTCGACGTGTCGGTGTGGGAGTTCTTCTGGACGCTGCAGACCGGTGCACGCCTGGTCATCGCGCGCCCGGACGGGCACCGCGACCCCGACTACCTGTCCCGGCTGATGGTCGAGCAGCGGGTCACCGTCGTGCAGTTCGTGCCGTCGATGCTCGCGATGTTCGTGTCGAATTCGTCGGCCCGCATCCCGGACACCGTCCGCGCGGTCATCGCCATCGGCGAGGCGCTGCCCGTCGACACCGCCGAGCGTTTCGGCGAGCTGGCGGTCGTGCCGCTGGACAACCAGTACGGCCCGGCCGAGGCCTCGCTGGCCGTCACCATCTGGCGCTACCGCCACGACGAGCGCGCGCAGCTCGCGGGCCGCGGCACCGTGCCCATCGGCACGCCCATGTGGAACACCCGCCTCTACGTGCTCGACGACCGGCTGCACTCGGTCCCGGTCGGCGTCGCAGGTGAGCTGTATCTGTCGGGCGTCCAGCTGGCGCGCGGCTACCACGGCCGCCGCGACCTGACCGCCGACCGGTTCGTCGCCGACCCGTTCGGCGCGCCCGGCGAGCGCATGTACCGCACCGGCGACCTGGTCCGCTGGGCCGGGACCGGGGAGCTTGAATATCTCGGCCGCACCGACTTCCAGGTGAAGGTGCGCGGTCAGCGCATCGAGCTCGGCGAGATCGAGACCGCGCTGCTGACCGCGCCCGGCGTGAGCCAGTCGGTCGTCGTGGTCCGCAACGACCCGCACACCGGCGATCAGCTGGTCGGCTACGTGGTGCCGATCGGCGGCTCCGCCGCGCAGGTCACGGCTGCCTCGGTCACCGAACACGCCGCGCAGGCGCTGCCGAGCTACATGGTGCCCGCCGCGGTCGTCGTGCTCGACGAGTTCCCGCTCAACGGCAGCGGCAAACTCGACCGAAAGGCGCTGCCGGAGCCCGTCTTCGACCTCAGTGCCACGGAGTTCGTGGCGCCGCGCAACCCGGTCGAGGAGATCATCGCCGGCATCTTCGCCGACGTGCTCGGCGTGGAGCAGATCGGCGTCGACGAGTCCTTCTTCGACGCCGGCGGCAACTCGCTGATCGCCACCCGCGTCACCTCGCAGGTGAACGCGTCCTTCGACGTGCAGCTCGGCGTGCGTGAGCTGTTCGAGGCGCCCACGGTCGCCGACCTGGCCCAGCGGGTCGAGCAGTCCGAGTCGCGCGGCGGGGCGCGTCCCGCACTGGTGGCCGGTCCGCGTCCCGAGCAGATCCCGCTCTCGCTCGCGCAGCAGCGGATGTGGTTCCTCAACCAGTTCGACATCACCTCGCCGGCATACAACCTGCCGCTGCCGGTGCGGTTGACCGGTCGCCTGGACGTCGACTCGCTGAGCGCCGCGGTCGGCGACGTGATCGAGCGGCACGAGTCGCTGCGCACCGTCTTCCCCGACGGCGACACCGGTCCGCGCCAGGTGATCCTGCCTGCCGCGCAGGTGATCCCGGACCTGACGCCGATCACGGTGTCGGCCGAGGAACTCACCGCGCGGGTGACCGAGGTGGTCACCGGCGGTTTCGACGTGACCGCCGAGGTGCCGCTGCGGGCCCGGCTGTTCCGCGTCGACACCGCCGACGACGCGCAGCCCGAGCACGTCCTGGTGATCGTGCTGCACCACATCTCCGGCGACGCTGCCTCGATGGGACCGCTCGCCCGCGACGTCATGGTCGCGTACGGCGCCCGGCTCGAGGGTGAGGTGCCGACCTGGGCGCCGCTCGCCGTGCAGTACGCCGACTACAGCCTGTGGCAGCACCAGTTGCTCGGCTCCGAGGACGACCCGGAGTCGGTGGCGTCCAAGCAGATCGGCTACTGGTCCGAGACGCTCGCCGAGCTGCCCGACAAGCTGGACCTGCCCACCGACCGTCCGCGCCCCGCGGAGCAGTCGATGCGCGGCACCGACTTCGCATTCACCATCGACGCCGCCACCCATCGCGGCGCGGTCGCGTTCGCCCGCGAGCACGGCGCCACGCCGTTCATGGTGTTCCACGCGGCCTACGCCGCACTGCTGGCACGGCTGTCCGGCGCCGACGACATCGCCGTCGGCACCCCGGTGGCCGGCCGCGGCGAGCGTGCGCTCGACGACCTGGTCGGCATGTTCGTCAACACGTTGGTGCTGCGCACGCGGATCGACCGCTCGCAGGGCTTCACCGACCTGGTGCGCCAGGCGCGCGAGGTCGACCTGGCGGCATTCGAGCACACCGACGTGCCGTTCGAGCGGCTCGTGGACGTGCTGCAGCCGCCGCGGTCGACGGCGTACTCGCCGCTGTTCCAGGTGGCGCTGTCGTTCCAGAACCACGGCATCACCCGCCTGGAACTGCCCGGCCTCGAGGTGTCCGCGGGAGACGTGTCTCTCGAGACCACCAAGTACGACCTGACGCTGACGCTGTCCGAGCAGGCCGACGGCACCATGACCGGTGTGTGGTCCTACGCCACCGACCTGTTCGACGAATCGACCATCGCCTCGCTGGCGCAGCGGCTGGTCCGGTTGCTGCAGGCCGGCATCGCGGACCCGACCGCTCCGGTCGGCGAGCTGGAGGTGCTCGACGACGCCGAGCGGCGCTGGCTGGTCGACCGCCGCGGCGCCCAGGCCTCCGCCCCGGTCACGCTGGCCGCGATCTTCGACGAGGCGGCACGGCTGCACGCCGACCGCGTTGCGATCGCCGGCGCGGAAGGCGAGCTGACCTACCGCGAACTCGACGAGCGTTCGAACCGTCTGGCCCGCGAGCTCATCGCCGCCGGTGCCGGTCCGGAAACCGTGGTCGCACTGGCGATTCCGCGGTCGGTCGAGGCGATGGTCGCGATCTGGGCGGTCGCGCGCTCGGGCGCGGCGTACCTGCCGATCGACCCGAAGCTGCCGGACGACCGCAAGCGGCACATGGTCACCGACTCTGCGGCCGTGGTCGGCCTGACCACCGCCGGGCATCGGGATGCGCTGCCGGAGACGGGCCTGTCGTGGCTGGTGCTCGACGACGCGGAACTGGTGCAGCGCATCGGCTCCCGCCCGTCGACGGCCATCGCCGCAGGCGAGCTCGCCGCCGCGCCGTCGGTCGACAACCCGGCCTACCTGATCTACACCTCGGGCACCACCGGTCTGCCCAAGGGCGTGGCGGTCACCCACCGCGGCCTGCGGACCCTCACCGACGGTGTCGTCGAGCACTACGCCACCCGCGCGAGCTCGCGGGTGCTGCAGTTCGCGGCGATCAGCTTCGACGCGGCGGTCGGCGAGATGCTCTCGACGTTCGGCGCGGGCGCGACCATGGTCATCGCCCCGGCCGAGCTGTACGGCGGCGACGAGCTGACCGCGTTCATCCGCGATCAGCGGATCACGCTGTTCATGGGCGCCCCGAACGCGGTGGCGACCGTCGCCGCAGAGGGGCTCGACACGGTCGAGCGGGTGATCGTCGGCGGCGACGTGTGCCCGCCCGAGCTCGCCGCCCGCTGGGACGGCCGGCTGGTCAACGCCTATGGCCCGACCGAGACCACCGTCATCGTCACGATCTCCGAGCCGCTGCGCAAGGGTGAGCCGATCACCATCGGTGCGCCGATGGCCGGCCTGCACGCACTGGTCCTCGACCAGCGGTTGCAGCCCGTCCCGGTGGGTGTGCCGGGTGAGCTCTATCTCGCGAACGCCGGCGTGGCGCGTGGCTACCACGACCGTGCCGGTCTGACCGCGGATCGATTCGTGGCCAACCCGTTCGGCGCGCCGGGGGAGCGGATGTACCGCACCGGCGACGTGGTGCGCTGGGACCCGCGCGGCCGCCTCGAGTATGTCGGCCGGTCCGACTTCCAGGTCCAGGTGCGCGGCTTCCGCATCGAGCTCGGCGAGATCGACGCCGCCCTGGCGGCGCACCCGTCGGTCGGCTTCGCGGCCACCCTCGGGCGCACCGGCCCGGCCGGTGACACCGCACTGGTCGCCTACGTGCGGCCCGTCGACGGCGCGAGCATCGACACCGCGGAACTGCTGGCCTTCGCCGGCCGCACCCTGCCCGGCTACATGCTGCCCGCGGCGATCGTCGAACTCGACGAGGTGCCGCTGACCGCGCTGGGCAAGCTGGACCGCCAGGCGCTGCCCGAGCCGACGTTCCTGGGCGAGGCCGCGTTCGTGGCCCCGCGCACACCCGTCGAGCAGATCATCGCCGGCGTCTTCGCCGAGGTGCTCGGTGCGCAGCGGATCGGCGTGCACGACAGCTTCTTCGACCTGGGCGGCAACTCGCTGGTCGCCACCCGGGTGGTCTCCCGCATCAACGCCGCGGTCGGCGCGGGTGTCGGTGTGCGGGACCTGTTCTCGTCGCCGACGGTTGCGGCGCTCGCCGAGCTGGTGACGCGCGGCGGTACCGGCCACGCGCGTCCCGCGCTGGTCGCGCAGCCGCGCCCGGAGCGGATCCCGCTCTCGCTGGCACAGCAGCGGATGTGGTTCCTCAACCAGTACGACCCGCAGTCCCCGGCGTACAACCAGCCGCTCGCGGTGCGCATGTCCGGCGACCTCGACACCGCGGCACTGACCGCTGCGATCACGGACGTGCTCGAGCGGCACGAGTCGCTGCGCACCGTCTTCCCGGATTCGCCGAACGGACCGCACCAGGTCATCCGGGCCGCCGCGGATCTGGTCGACGGCGGGCGCGGCCTCGACGTGGTCGACGTGGATCCGGCGGACCTGCTCGCGACGGTGACCGACCTGGCCTCGGCCGGCTTCGATGTGACCCGCGAAGTGCCGGTGCGGGCGGCGCTGCTGCGCATCGCACCCACCGAACACGTGCTGGTCATGGTCATGCACCACATCTCCGCCGACGGCGTCTCGCTGACCCCGCTCGCGCGGGACGTCATGCTCGCCTACGCGGCCCGCGTCGACGGGCAGGCGCCCGCCTGGGCGCCGCTGCCCGTGCAGTACGCCGATTTCGCGATCTGGCAGCGGGAGCTGCTCGGCGACGAGTCGGACTCGGACAGTGTGGCCGCGCGCCAGCTGGCCTACTGGACCCAGGCGCTGGCCGGCCTGCCCGACCAGCTGGACCTGCCCACCGACCGGCCGCGGCCGGCGCAGGCGAGCTTCGCCGGCGCCACCGTCGAGTTCACCATCGAGGCCGAGGTGCACCAGGCGGTCGCCGAGATCGCCCGCGCCCAGGGCGCGAGCGTGTTCATGGTCATGCACGCCGCGCTCGCGGTGCTGCTGGCCCGGCTCTCGGGCACAGACGACATCGCCATCGGCACCGCCATCGCGGGCCGGGGCGAGGCCGAACTCGACGAGCTGGTCGGCATGTTCGTCAACACCCTGGTGCTGCGCACCCGGGTGGAGTCCGAGCTGGACTTCTCCGGACTGCTCGACCAGGTCCGCGAGGTCGACCTGGCCGCGTTCACGCACACCGAGGTGCCGTTCGAGCGGCTCGTCGACGTGCTCAACCCGACGCGGTCGGCGGCGCACCACCCGCTGTTCCAGGTGGGCCTGTCCTTCCAGAACGCCGACCAGACCCGGCTGGAGCTGCCGGGCCTGACGGTCACCCCGGAGAACATCGACGCGGCCGTCGCCAAGTTCGACCTGCAGCTGACGCTGACCGAGACGGCGGACGCCGCCGGCACCCCGGCCGGCATGGCGGCCGGCTTCGAGTACGCGACCGACCTATTCGACGAGGCGACCGTGCGCGCGTTCGGCGAACGACTCGTGCGGATCCTGTCGACGGTGGTCATCGAGCCGTCCGTGGCCGTCGGCGACGTGCCGATCCTCTCGACCACCGAACAGCAGGCCCTCGCCCCGGTGCGCGGACTCGAGACCGTCGGCGGGGCCACCCTGCCGCAGATCCTGGCCGGCTCGGTTGCCGCGGATCCGGAGCGGGTCGCGGTCACGTTCGGTGACGCCGAGCTGACCTACGCCGAGCTCGACGACCGCTCGAACCGGCTGGCGCGCGTGCTCATCGGCCGCGGGGTCGGGCCGGAAGACTTTGTCGCACTGGCGATGCCGCGCTCGATCGACACGATCGTCGCGGTGTGGGCGATCACCAAGACCGGTGCCGCGTTCCTGCCGGTCGACCCGAACTACCCGGCCGAGCGGATCGAGCACATGCTCACCGACTCGGGTGCCCGTGTGGGTCTGACCTCCAGCTCGCACCGGTCGGCACTGCCCGGCGAGGTCGACTGGCTGCTGGTCGACGAGTCCGCGCTCACCGCGCGCCTGGCCGTCGAGAGCGGCGACGCGCTGACCGACCGTGCGCGGGTGCGCCCGCTGCGGATCGACGACGCCGCGTACGTCATCTACACCTCCGGGTCTACCGGCAAGCCCAAGGGTGTGGTGGTCACCCACCGCGGCCTGGCGAACCTGTCAGCGGAGCAGCGCGACCACATGAGCATCGAACCCGGCTCGCGCACACTGCAGTTCGCGTCGCCGAGCTTCGACGCCTCGGTGTTCGAGATGATGATGGCGTTCGGCACCGCGTCGACGCTGGTCATCGCACCGGTCACCGTCTACGGCGGCGACGAGCTCGCGCAGTTCATCCGCGACCAACGGGTGACCCATGCCTGCATCACGCCGGCCGCGATGGCCTCCGTCAACCCCGAGGGGCTCGACGAGTTCCGGGTGCTCGCGGTCGCCGGCGACGCGTGCCCGCCTGAGCTGGTGGCCCGGTGGGCCCCCGGCCGCATCATGCTCAACCTGTACGGCCCGACCGAGACCACCATCTGGTCCACGGTCAGCGCGCCCCTGCAGGCGGGCGCGCCGATCACCATCGGTTCGCCGACCCGTGGCTTCCGCGCGGTCGTGCTCGACTCGCGCCTGCACCCGGCCCCGGCCGGTGTCGCAGGCGAGCTGTATCTGTCGGGCCCCGCGCTGGCGCGCGGCTACCACGACCGCGCCGGGCTGAGCGCGGAACGCTTCGTGGCCAACCCGTTCGGCGCTCCGGGGGAGCGGATGTACCGCACCGGCGACGTCGTGCGCTGGGACGCCCACGGCCGCCTCGAATATGTGGGCCGGTCCGACTTCCAGGTCAAGGTGCGCGGCTTCCGCATCGAGCTCGGCGAGATCAGCGGCGCGATCAGCGGACACCACGCGGTCGACTTCGTCACCACCGAGGGCGTCACGTCGCCGGCCGGGGACACCATCCTGGTCTCGTACGTGCTGCCCGCGCCGGGCCAGAGCATCGACACCGCGGAGCTGACCGAGTTCGCGGCGCAGTTCCTGCCCGCCTACATGGTCCCGTCGGCGATCGTCGTGCTCGACAAGATCCCGCTGACCCCGGCCGGCAAGCTCGACCGCCGCGCACTCCCGGCGCCGGACCTGCTGACCTCCACCGAGGAGTACCTCGCCCCACGCTCGCTCACCGAGGAGCTGGTCGCCGCGATCTTCGCCGAGGTGCTCGGCGCGGACCGGGTCGGCGTCAACGACGGCTTCTTCGACATCGGCGGCAACTCGCTCTCGGCCGCCAAGGTCACCGCGCGGGTGGGTGCCGCGCTCGGTGTGCGCATCGGCGTGCGCGAGCTGTTCGAGGCGCCGACGGTGGCCGAACTGGCCGCCCGCGTCGAGAACGCGAGCTCGGTCGACACCCTGCCGCTGACGGCGATGGACCGCCCCGAGCAGATCCCGCTGTCGCTGGCGCAGCGGCGCATGTGGTTCCTCAACCAGTTCGACACCACGTCGGCCGCGTACAACATCCCGATGGCCGTGCGCCTGTCCGGCGCGCTCGACGTCACCGCGCTGCGGTCGGCGGTGACGGATGTCGTTGCGCGGCACGAGATTCTGCGCACCGTGTACCCGTCCGGCGAGGCAGGGCCGTACCAGCGCATCCTCCCGGTGTCGGCACTCGATCTGGATGTCGCGCCCGAGTCGGTGACCGAGGACGGGGTCGTCGACCGCGTGGTCGCGCTGGCCGCCGAGGGCTTCGACGTCACCATGGCGCCGCCGGTGCGCGCCGCGGTGCTGGAGATCTCCGCGACCGAGCACGTGCTGGTGATGGTGATCCACCACATCTCCTCCGACGGTGCGTCGGTGGCGCCGCTGGCCCGCGACATCATGGTCGCCTACGGCGCGCGTGCCAACGGCGTTGCGCCGCAGTGGGAGTCGCTGCAGGTGCAGTACGCGGACTTTGCCATCTGGCAGCGCGAGGTGCTCGGGTCGGTCGACGATCCGGAGAGCATCGCGGCCCGCCAGGTGGAGTTCTGGAAGCGTTCGCTCGCCGGGCTGCCCGAGGTCCTCGACCTGCCGATGGACCGGCCGCGTCCCGCGGTGCAGTCCACCGACGGCGCGAACGTCGAGTTCCTGATCGACGCGCAGCTGCACGGCAAGCTGCTCGAGGTCGCGCGCGGCCAGGGTGCGAGCCTGTTCATGGTGCTGCACTCGGCGCTTGCGGTGCTGTTGTCGCGCTTGGGCAACGAGACCGACATCGCGATCGGCACCCCGATCGCCGGCCGCGGCCAGCAGTCCCTGGACGAGCTGGTCGGCATGTTCGTCAACACGCTGGTGCTGCGCACCGACGCGCGACCGGAGCTGTCGTTCCGCGAGCTGCTCGGTGCCGCGCGCGAGGCGGACCTGTCGGCGTTCACGCACGCAGACGTGCCGTTCGAGCAGCTCGTCGAGGCGCTCGACCCGGTCCGCTCGACCTCGTTCACACCGCTGTTCCAGGTGATGTTCACCATGCAGAACAACACCGCGGCGCGGTTCGAACTGCCGGACCTCACGGTCAGCGAGCTCACCTCCGACTACGACGTCGCCAAGTTCGACCTGCAACTGACGGTCAGCGACGCGCAGACCGCGGACGGATCGCCGGCGGACCTCGCGGCGTCGTTCACTTACGCGACCGCGCTGTTCGACGAGTCGACGATCGACGGCTTCGGGGCCAGGTTCGTGCGGGTGCTCGAGGCGATCGTGGCGGATCCTGAGCGCGCGGTCGGAGACATCGAACTGCTCGACGCGGCCGAGCGTGCCGTGGTCGTCTCGGAGTGGAACGAGACCGAGCATCGGGTTGCCGACGGGACGTTGGTGGATCTGTTTGCGGCGCAGGTGTTGCGGACGCCGGATGCGGTGGCGTTGGTGTTCGAGGGTGAGGAACTCACCTACCGTGAGTTCGATGCGCGGGCGAACCGGTTGGCGCGCAAGCTGATCGCCGACGGTGTCGGACCGGAGTCGATGGTCGCGCTGGCCATGCGCCGCTCGACCGAACTGCTGGTCGGCATGTATGCGGTGGTCAAGGCCGGCGGCGCCTATGTGCCGGTCGATCCGGATCACCCGGCGGAGCGCACGCAGTACGTGTTGGAGTCGGCGTCGCCGGTGTGCGTGCTGACGACCGGCCGTGACGCGGTGGATTTGCCGGGTTCGGTCGCGGTGGTGGAGATCGACACGCTGGAGGTGTCCGGTTTCGATCCGTCGCCGGTGACCGACGCGGATCGGATTGCGCCGCTGCGTGCGTCGAACACGGCGTATGTGATCTACACGTCCGGCTCGACGGGTCGGCCGAAGGGTGTGGCGGTACCGCATGCGGGCATCGTGAACCGCCTGCTGTGGATGCAGGACGCCTACCGGCTCGCCGAGGCCGACACGGTGGTGCAGAAGACCCCGGCCACCTTCGACGTTTCGGTGTGGGAGTTCTTCTGGCCGTTGCAGGTCGGTGCCCGCCTGGTCGTCGCGAAGCCGGATGGTCACCGGGACCCGATGTACCTGGCCGCGCTCATCGCCGAGCACGGTGTGACGACGGCCCACTTCGTGCCGTCGATGTTGTCGGCGTTCACGGCGGTGGCGCCGCCGGCGCAGTGTGTGTCGCTGCGTCGGGTGTTCTGCAGTGGTGAGGCGTTGTCGGCGCAGGCCGCCGCCGCGTTCCGGGAACTGTGTGGCGCGGCGTTGCACAACCTGTATGGACCGACCGAGGCGTCGGTGGACGTGACGTTCCACGAGGCGACGGCCGCCGATGTGGTCGCGGTGCCGATCGGCGCTCCGGTGTGGAACACGCAGGTGTTCGTTCTGGATGCGCGGTTGCGCCCGGTGCCGGTCGGCGTACCGGGTGAGCTGTATCTGGCGGGCGCCCAGTTGGCGCGTGCGTACGTGGGTCGTCCTGATCTGACCGCGGACCGGTTCGTGGCGAACACGCTGGGCGAGAACGGGTCTCGGATGTACCGGACCGGCGACCTGGTCCGCTGGAACCGGGTCGGCGAGCTGGAGTACATCGGCCGTACCGACTTCCAGGTGAAGCTGCGTGGTCTGCGAATCGAGCTCGGCGAGATCGAGTCGGTGCTGTTGGACCAGTCGGAGATCGCGCAGGCCGCGGTGTTGGTGCGTGAGGACGTTCCGGGGCAGCAGTTGCTGGTCGGTTATGTGACGGCCGCGGCGGACGCGGTGGTCGACGAGGCCGCGCTGGTGTCGGCGTTGGGTGGCCGGTTGCCGGAGTACATGGTGCCGGCGGTGTGGGTGGTGCTCGACGAGTTCCCGCTCAACGCGTCCGGCAAGCTCGACCGCAAGGCCCTGCCCGCACCGACACTCACGGACCGGTCGGCTCCCTTCCGCGCCGCGCAGACCGAGGTCGAGGCGAAGCTGGTCGCGCTGTTCGCCGAGTTGCTGGGTGTCGACACGGTCAGTGCCGACGACTCGTTCTTCGCGCTCGGCGGCGACAGCATCCTGTCGATCCAGCTGGTGGCCCGGGCGAAGGCGGCGGGCATCGTGCTGACGCCGCGCGCGGTGTTCGAGCACCGCACCCCCGCGGCGCTCGCGCTCGTGGCCGGCACGGCCGAAGACGTTGCGGTGCTGGAGGAACTGCCCGGCGGCGGTGTCGGCGACGTGCCGCTTCCGCCGATCGGTCACTGGATGATCGAGCACGGCCGCAGCTACCGCCGTTTCTCGCAGGCGGTCATGCTCACCCTGCCGTCGGACATCGCCGCCGCCGACCTGGACGCCGCTGTCCAGGCGGTGCTCGACCACCACGACGTGTTCCGCGCGCGACTGGTGCACGACGGTTCGACCCGACTCGAGATCGCCGCCCCCGGTGCGGTTCTCGCGGCGGACGTCCTCACCCGGGTGCCTTTCACCCACGCCCACGGATCCGACGAGTTCGCACAGTTGGCGCAGACGCAGATGCGGGCCGCCGCCGACCGGCTCGACCCGGACTCCGGCTCGATGATCCAGCTGGTCTGGTTCGCGCCCGACGCCGCAGACGGCCGGACCGGACGGCTGCTGGTGGTGGCGCACCACCTGGCGGTCGACGGCGTCTCCTGGCGCACGATCGTGCCGGACCTCGCGCTGGCGTGGTTGCACGCGACCGGCGTCGACGACGCACCCGGGTTGTCCGTCGTCGGCACCAGCTACCGACGCTGGATGCACGCACTCGTCGACGCCGCCGCGGACGAGACCCACGTCCGAGAGGTGGAGTTCTGGCAGAGCGTCGTCTCCGCCGACGACCCCGCACTCGGAGCGCGCCGCCTCGACCCCGCCGTCGACACCGTGTCGACGATCGACGAGTTCCGTGTCGAGGTGTCCGAGGACGTCGCGACGGACGTGCTGGGCACGCTCCCCGCAGCGATCAACGGCGGCGCGAACGACGGACTGCTGACCGCGCTCGCTCTGGCGGTCGCCCGGTGGCGCAAGGACCACGGCGTCGATTCGCGCACTGCGCTGTTGACCCTGGAGGGTCACGGACGGGAGGAGCCCCTCGCCCCCGGTGCGGACCTTTCCCAGACGGTGGGCTGGTTCACCAGCCAGTTCCCGGTACGGCTGGACCTGACCGGCATCGACCTGGACGAGGCGTTCGACGGCGGTCCCGCCGCGGGCGCCGCGGTGAAGGCCGTCAAGGAGCAGTTACTCGCCATCCCCGATCACGGTCTGGGCTACGGGCTGCTGCGCTACCTGAACGCGGAGACCGAGGCGCTGCTCGCGTCGGGCCAGACGCCGCAGATCGGCTTCAACTACCTGGGCCGGACCGGGTCGGTCGCCGACGGAGAGTCCGGCGCCGAGGCCGGTTGGACGCTGGACGCCGGCTCGGGAGATCTCGGCGGTGTCCGCGACGACGACATGGCCGCGCCGGCACTGCTCGACATCAACTCATCCGCGTATGACACCGCGGACGGGACCCGGCTGGGGGCGACCTGGTCGTACGCCACCGGTGTGCTGTCCGAGGCGGACGCCCGCGAGCTCGCCGACCTGTGGGTCCGCGCACTGACCGGACTGGCGCGCTACGCACGCCGCTCCGATGCCGGTGGACTGACGCCGTCCGATCTGCCGCTGGTGCGGATGGATCAGCCGGCGATCGAGTTGCTCGAGGCTGCGCACCCAGGGCTCACCGACGTGTGGTCGCTCTCGCCGCTGCAGGAGGGCCTGCTCTTCCACGCGCAGTTGGCAGGCGAGAGCCTCGACGCGTACATGGTGCAGACCGTGCTCGAACTCGACGGTGCCGTCGACGCGGAGCGACTGCGCGCCGCCGGTCAGGCGCTGCTCGACCGGCACGCCAATCTTCGGGTTGCGTTCGATTCGCGCACCGGTGAGCCCGTGCAGATCGTCGCGGGTGCGGCCGAACTGCCGTGGCGCACCGCCGATCTCACTGGCCGGCCCGAATCGGCGTTCGACGAGCTGTTGCGTGCCGATCGTGCGCGCGGCTTCGACATGACGACGGCTCCGTTGATCCGGTTCCAGCTGGTCGACCTGGGCGGCGGACATCACCGCCTGGTGTCGACGAACCACCACGTCCTGCTGGACGGCTGGTCCATGCCGCTGCTGCTGCAGGACCTGCTGTACCTGTATGCGGCGCGCGGCGACGCCAGTGCGCTGCCGCGGGTGCGCGAGTACCGCGACTTCCTGATCTGGCTGGCCGACCGCGATCACGCGCGGTCGATCGCGGCGTGGCGTACCTCGCTCGCCGGGGTCGATGAGCCCACGGTGCTCGCCCCGTCCCCAGCGGATGCGCCGGAAGCCGGGTCGACCGACCGCAGCCGGGCCGCCGACGTGGAACTGACCGCCCGGCTGACCGAGCTGAGCCGCGGGCACGGCGTCACGCTCAACACGTTGGTACAGGCCGCCTGGGGCGTCGTCCTGTCGACACTGACCGGCCGCGACGATGTCGTGTTCGGTGCCACGGTGTCGGGTCGTCCCGCGGACCTGCCGGGCGTCGAGTCGATGATCGGTCTGTTCATCAACACCCTGCCCGTCCGGGTCTCGCTCGAACCGGGCGCCGGTGTGGTCCAGCTGATCGAGCGCCTCCAGCAGGAGCAGGCGGCGCTGCTCGATCACCACTACCTCGGTCTCGCCGAAATCCAGGCGCAGGTGGGCCCCGCCGCGGGCTTCGACACGCTCACGGTGTTCGAGTCCTACCCGGTCGACGAGGAAGCGCTGGCGAAGGCCGCGGACATCGACGGCATGCAGGTGGTCGGTGTGCGTGGTCTCGACTCCACGCACTACCCGCTGACCCTGGTGGCCAGCGTCAGCGACCGGCTGCACCTGCAGATGAAGTACCTGACCGTGCTCTTCACCGAGTCGCAGGTCGACGCTCTGCTCGACCGGGTACTGCGCGTGCTCACCGCGTTCGTCGACACCCCCGAGCTGCCGCTCGCGCGGCTGGACGTTCTCGATCCGGCCGAGCGTGCCGAGTTGGTCGCGGGCTGGTCCGAACAGGGTGTGCCGGTGTCGGATTCGACGCTGGCGGAGGTGTTCGCCGGCCAGGCGGCGCGGCGCGGCGACGCGACCGCGGTGGTCGCCGAGGGCGTGCACCTGTCGTACGCGGAGCTGGACGTGCGGTCGAACCGCCTGGCGCGGTTGCTGATCGCCGAGGGTGTGGGCCCGGAATCGATGGTCGCGGTCGCGATGCCGCGCACCGTCGAGCTGGTGGTCGCCTTGATGGCAGTCGTCAAGGCCGGCGGCGCGTATGTGCCGGTCGACGTGACCTACCCGCAGGACCGGCTGGCGTACATGCTGGCGGACTCGGAGCCGGTGTGCGTGATCTCGACGATCGCGGACGTGGAGTCGTTGCCGGCCAACGAGGTTCGCCCCGTGCTGGTCGACGATGCCGAGGTCGTCGACCGGCTGGCGTCGGTCTCGGACGCGCCGGTCACCGACGCGGACCGGGCCGAGCCGCTGCGTGGGCAGCACCCGGCGTACGTGATCTACACGTCCGGTTCGACCGGTCGCCCCAAGGGCGTCGTGGTGCCGCACCGCAACGTGCTCGCGCTGATGGCGAACACCGAGGGCAAGTTCGGTTTCGACGAGTCCGATGTGTGGACGATGTTCCACTCCTACGCGTTCGACTTCTCGGTGTGGGAGCTGTGGGGCCCGCTGCTGTACGGCGGCACGCTCGTGGTCGTCGACTACCTGACCTCGCGTTCGCCTGAGCAGTTCCACGAATTGCTGGTGCGCGAGAAGGTCACCGTGCTCAACCAGACGCCGTCCGCGTTCTACCAGTTCGCAGAGGCCGACCGGATCGTCGGGGAGCGGGCAGGGGAGACGTCTGCCTCCACTGCAGGGGACGGGTCTGTCTCCGATACGGGCCTGTCACTGCGGTACGTGATCTTCGGTGGTGAGGCGCTGGATCTGGCGCAGCTGGACCGCTGGTACGCCCGCCATGACGAGAACCATCCGGTCCTCGTCAACATGTACGGCATCACCGAGACCACGGTGCACGTGAGCTTCCTCGCCCTCGACCGCGCGTTCGCGGCGTCGGCGAAGGCCAGCGTGATCGGTGGGGCGATCCCGGGCCTCGGTGTGTATGTGCTGGATTCGCGGCTGCAGCCGGCTCCGGTCGGTGTGGTGGGCGAGATGTATGTCCACGGCGATCAGTTGGCGCGCGGGTACCTGGGCCGCCCGGATCTGTCGGCGGACCGGTTCGTGGCCGACCCGTTCGCGGGCGACGGCTCGCGGATGTACCGCTCGGGCGACCTCGCCCGCTGGAACACCGCGGGTCAGCTGGAATACCTGGGCCGCTCGGACTTCCAGGTGCAGCTGCGTGGTTTCCGCATCGAACTCGGCGAGATCGAGTCGGCGTTGCTGCGCTACCCGGGTGTGGCGGCGTCGGCGGTGCTGGTGCACTCGGACGAGCACACCGGCGACCGGCTGGTCGGATACGTGGTGCCCGAGGCCGGTGTCGAGGTGGACACCGAGTCTGTGCTGGCGTTCGTCGGGGAGTTCCTGGCGTCGTACATGGTGCCGTCGACGTTGATGGTGCTGGGCGAGTTCCCGTTGACGGCGAACGGAAAGCTGGACCGCAAGGCCCTGCCCGCGCCCGACTTCGCCGCGGCCGCAGCCGAATACGTCGCCCCGCGCAACCCGATCGAGGAGTCGGTCGCGGAGGTCTTCGCCGAGGTCCTCGGCGTGCCGCGGGTCGGCGTGCATGACAGCTTCTTCGAGTTGGGCGGCAACTCGCTGGTCGCCACCCGGGTCATCGCGCGGATCAACGCCGCGCTCGACGTGCACGTGGGTGTGCGCGAACTGTTCGAGGCGCCGACCGTCGCCGACCTGGCGCTGCGGATCGAGCGTGCCGACGTGCAGGGCGCCGACCGTCCCGCACTGGTCGCGGGCGAACGCCCCGCGCACGTCCCGCTGTCGCTGGCGCAGCAGCGGATGTGGTTCCTGTCCCGCTTCGACCCCGAGTCGTCGGCCTACAACATCCCGATGGCGGTGCGGCTGTCCGGCACCCTCGACGTGCCCGCGCTGCAGGCGGCGGTCCGTGACGTGCTGGCCCGCCACGAGTCGCTGCGCACGGTGTTCCCGGACTCCGAGGCCGGCCCGCACCAGGTGGTGCTGCCGGCCGATCAGGTTGCGCTGGAACTCGATCCGGTCCGCATCGCCGAGCCGGAACTGCTCACTGCGCTGGCGCAGTATCTCGGCACCGGCTTCGACGTGACCGTCGCCCCGCCGGTGCGGGCGCGGCTGGTCGAGGTCGTCTCCGAGCAGGCGGCCGCGGGTTCGGAGCACGTGCTGCTGATGGTCGTGCACCACATCAGCGCCGACGGCATGTCCATGGCCCCGCTGGCCCGCGACGTGATGGTCGCGTACACGGCGCGGACCGTCGGCGAGGCGCCGCAGTGGGCCCCGCTCGCGGTGCAGTACGCGGACTTCTCGATCTGGCAGCGTGCGCTGCTCGGCGACGACACCGATCCGGAGTCGCTGGCGGCCGAGCAGGTCGGGTACTGGAAGCAGACGCTCGCCGGGTTGCCCGACGCGCTGGACCTGCCCACCGACCGTCCCCGCCCCGTCGACCAGTCGATGCAGGGAGCCCGATACGACTTCACCGTCGACGCGCGCATCCAGCGTGCCGTCCGCGACCTCGCGACCGCGCACGGCGCCACGCCGTTCATGGTGTTCCACGCAGCGCTCGCGGTGCTGCTCTCGCGGCTGGCCCGCGAGACCGACATCGCGATCGGCACGCCGATCGGCGGCCGCGGTGAGGCGGCGCTCGACGACCTCGTCGGCATGTTCGTCAACACCCTGGTGCTGCGCACCCAGGTCGACGGCGACGACACCTTCACCGACTTGCTCGCACGGGTCCGCCAGGCCGACCTCGGCGCGTTCGGGCACACCGACATCCCGTTCGAACGGCTCGTCGACGTGCTCAACCCGGTCCGCTCGACCGCCCGGCACCCGCTGTTCCAGGTGTCGCTGTCGTTGCAGAACCAGCAGCGCGCCGAGCTGGAACTGCCCGGCCTGACCATCAGCGCGCTCGACCCCGGCGCCGAGGTCACCCAGTTCGACCTGGACCTGACCCTCGCGGAGATGCAGGACGAGCAGGGCGTCGACACCGGCGTGTTCGCGTACTTCAGCTACGCGACCGACCTGTTCGACGAGTCGACGATCGCCGGTTTCGCAGTGCGCCTGGTGCGCATCCTGGACGCGGCCGTCACCGATCCGCAGTCCCGGGTCGGCGACATCGACCTGCTCGCGGCCGACGAGCGCGACGCCGCGCTGACGACGTGGAACGGCACCGCGACCGAGTTGGCCCCGGCGACGCTGGTGGACCTGTTCGACGCGCAGGCCGCCCGCACCCCGGACGCGCTCGCGCTGGTCTTCGAGGGCGAGCAGCTGACCTACCGCGAGTTCGACGAGCGCGCGAACCGGTTGGCGCGCAAACTGATCGCCGACGGTGTCGGACCCGAGACGCTCGTCGGCCTGGCCATGCGCCGGTCGACCGAGCTGATGGTCGGCATGTACGCGATCGTCAAGGCCGGCGGCGCCTACGTGCCGATCGACCCCGATCACCCGGCCGAGCGCACCGAGTACGTGCTGGAGTCGGCGGCACCGGTGTGTGTGCTGACCAGCGTCGCCGACGCGGTCGACCTGCCCGCGCAGGTGGCGACGGTCGCGATCGACCAGCTCGAGCTGGACTGCTACGCGGCGACGCCGATCGCCGACGAGGAGCGGCGCAGCCCGCTGCGTCCGCAGAACACTGCGTACGTGATCTACACGTCCGGTTCGACCGGCCGCCCCAAGGGCGTCGCGGTGTCGCACGAGGCGATCACCAACCAGACCCGCTGGATGCACGAGTACTTCGCGATGGGCGCGGGCGACCGGGCCATGCAGAAGGCGCCGATCACGTTCGACGTGTCGGTGTGGGAGTGCTTCGCGGTCAACCAGATCGGCGGCGCGCTGGTCGTGCTGCGGCCGGACGGTCACCGCGACCCGGCATACATGGCCGAGGTCATGCGCGAGCACGGCATCACGATCGCCGAGTTCGTGCCGTCGCTGCTGGAGATGTTCCTGGCCGACCCCGACCTTCAGATGGCTGCGTCGATGCGCCAGATCCTCGGCGGCGGCGAGGCGCTGACCCCGCAGACCGCGCGTCGGGTCGCCGCGCTCGGGGTCAAGGTGGAGAACACCTACGGCCCCACAGAGGCCGCGATCACCACGACGTACTTCGACTGCACCGACATCGACGAGACCGCGTCGGTCGTGCCGATCGGCCGCGCCGTGTGGAACACCACCTCCTACGTGCTCGACGACCGGCTCAACCCGGTGCCCGTCGGCGTCGCCGGCGAGCTGTACCACGGCGGCGTCCAGCTGGCCCGCGGCTACGTGGGCCGCGCGGACCTGACGGCGGACCGGTTCGTGGCGAACCCGTTCGGCGCGGAGGGCGAGCGGATGTACCGCACCGGGGACCTGGTGCGCTGGAACGCCGACGGCCAGCTCGAATTCTTGGGCCGCACGGACTTCCAGGTGAAGCTGCGCGGTCTGCGCATCGAGCTCGGTGAGATCGAGTCGGCGCTGCTGGCGCACGCGTCGGTGGGCCAGACCGTGGTCGTGCTGCACTCCGACCCGCACACCGGCGATCAGCTGGTGGCCTACGTGGTCGGCGTGCAGAGCGACGAGTCCGAGGTCGACCCGGCCGTGCTCAAGGAGCACGTGGCGGGGCTGCTGCCGAGCTACATGGTCCCGGCGGCGTTCGTGGTGCTGGGTGAGATGCCGCTGAACGCCTCGGGCAAGCTGGACCGGCGTGCGCTGCCCGCGCCGCACATCGAGGTCGACGTGACCGAGTATGTGGCGCCGCGCAACCCGGTCGAGGAGATCCTCGCCACGGTGTTCGCCGAGGTGCTCGGCCTGGACCGCGTCGGCGTCCGGGAGAGCTTCTTCGAGCTGGGCGGCAACTCGCTGGTCGCGACGCGGGTGATCGCCCGGGCCAACGCGGCCACGGGTGCCGCGCTCGGTGTGCGCGAGCTGTTCGAGGCGCCGTCGGTGGCGGAACTCGCCGTGCGGGTCGAGCAGTCCGGTTCCGACGCGGCGCGTCCGGCGCTGGTGCCGCAGCAGCGCCCGGAGCGGACCCCGCTCTCGCTTGCGCAGCAGCGGATGTGGTTCCTCAACCGCTTCGACCCCGACTCGCCCGCCTACAACATCCCGCTCGCCGTGCGGCTCACCGGTGAGCTCGACGTCGACGCGATGTCGGCGGCGGTGCGCGACGTGGTCGAGCGGCACGAGTCGATCCGCACGCTGTTCCCAGATTCGGACACCGGCCCGCACCAGGTGATCGTGCCGACCGACCGGGTCGTGTCGAAGCTGACGCCGATCGAGATCGGCGAGGACGAGATCGTCTCGGCGGTGCGCGAATTCGCGCTCACCCCGTTCGACGTGACCGAGGACGTCCCGGTCCGGGTGAAGCTGTACCGCCTCGCCGCGGACGAGCACGTGCTCGCGTTCGTCGTCCACCACATCTCGGGCGACGGATCGTCGACGGCGCCGCTGGCCCGCGACGTGATGGTCGCCTACCTGGCCCGCGCCGCGGGTGAGGCGCCGGGCTGGGCGCCGCTGGAGGTCCAGTACGCGGACTTCGCGATCTGGCAGCGCGAGCTGCTCGGCGAGGAGGCCGATCCGGAGTCGTTGGCCGCCAAGCAGATCGCCTACTGGCGCAAGACGCTCGCGGGCGTGCCCGAGGTGCTCGAGCTGCCCACCGACCGGCCCCGTCCGGCCGAGCGCACCCAGCAGGGCGCGACCGTGTCGGTCGAGCTGGGTGCCGACACGCACGAGCGGCTGCGCGCGCTGGCCAAGGAGCGCGGCGCGACCGTGTTCATGACCATGCACGCTGCGCTGGCGGTGCTGCTGGCCCGCATCAGCGGGACCGGCGACATCGCGATCGGCACCCCGATCGCGGGCCGCGGCGAGGCCGCGCTCGACGACCTCGTCGGCATGTTCGTCGGCACGCTGGTGCTGCGCACCGAGGTCGACCCGGCCTCCGGCTTCGGCGCGCTGCTCGACCAGGCGCGCGAGGTGGACCTGGGTGCCTTCGCGAACGCCGACCTGCCGTTCGAGCGGCTCGTCGACGTCCTCGACGTCGTGCGCGACACCTCGCACAACCCGCTGTTCCAGGTGGCGCTGTCCACCGACGACCTCGGCGAGGAGCGTTTCGAGCTGCCGGGGCTGACCGTCAGCGGCGTCGACTTCGACGCGCACGTCGAGAAGTTCGACCTGGCCGTGTCCTACACGGAGAAGATCGCCGACGACGGCAACGCCGACGGCCTGGTGCTGACCTTCGGGTACGCGACCGACATCTTCGACGCGGACACCGTGCGGTCGCTGATGGAGCGGTTCGGCCGCATCCTCGACGCGGTCGCCGCGGATTCCGCTGCGGTCGTGGGGGATCTGGAGGTCACCTCCGGCGCGGAGCGCGAATGGCTGCTCGGCCGCACCGGTGCCGTCGCCGGAGAGGCGGAGACGCTGGCGCAGATCTTCACGGATTCGGCTCGCCTGCACGCCGACCGCGTCGCCATCGACTGCGACGGCGCCGAGGTCACCTACCGGGAGCTCGACGAGCGCTCCAACGCGCTGGCGCGGGTGCTCATCGATCACGGCGTCGGCCCGGAGACCTTCATCGCCGTCGGCCTGACGCGGTCGATCGAGTCGGTCCTCGCCATCTGGGCGATCACCAAGGCCGGTGCCGCCTACCTGCCGGTCGACCCGGGTTACCCGGCCGACCGCATCGCGCACGTGCTCGGCGACTCGGGCACGCCCATGGGCATCACGGTGTCCGCGCACGCCGAGGTCTTCGGCACGAGCATCCCGTGGATTCAGCTGGACGACGAGGCGTTCGGCGCCGAGTTGGCCCAGTATCCGACCACCGAGGTGACCGACGCCGACCGGGTGCGCCCGCTGCGTGCCGGCAACCCCGCGTACCTGATCTACACGTCCGGCACCACCGGTCTGCCCAAGGGCGTCGCGGTGCCGCACGCCGGCCTGCGTCCGCTGGCCGACGACATGATCGCGCTCTACGGCATGCGCCCCGGTTCGCGGATGCTGCAGTTCGCGGCGATCAGCTTCGATGCCGCGGTCGGCGAGTACCTGTCCGCCTTCGCGTCCGGTGCGACGATGGTCATCGCGCCGACCAGCCTCTACGGCGGCCAGGAGCTCGAGGCGTTCATCGCGCAGAAGCGGGTGACGGTGTTCGTCGGCACCCCGACCGCGGTGCAGACCATCGACGCCGCCGGGCTGGACCTGGTCGAGCAGGTGGCCGTCGGCGGCGACGTGTGCCCGCCGGAACTGGTGGCGCGCTGGGACGGCCGGTTGCGCAACGCCTACGGCCCGACCGAGACCACCGTCATCGTCACGATCACCGACAACCTGTCGGTCGGCGACCCGATCACCATCGGTGCGCCGATGACCGGCGTGCACGCACTCGTCCTCGACGAGCGCATGCACCCGGTGCCGGTGGGCGTGCCGGGCGAGCTGTACATCACCAACGCGGGCCTGGCCCGCGGCTACGTGGACCGGGCCGGGCTGACCTCGGCGCGGTTCGTGGCCAACCCGTTCGGCGAGCCGGGCGAGCGCATGTACCGCACCGGCGATGTGGTGCGCTGGACGACCGGGGCGAGCGCAGCGACGGGTGATGTTGGAGTCGGCAACCTGACCTACGTCGGCCGGTCCGACTTCCAGGTGAAGGTGCGCGGCTTCCGCATCGAGCTCGGCGAGATCGACGCGGCGCTGTCCGCGCACGACGCCGTGGCGTTCGCGACCACCCAGGGACGCACCGGCCCGGCCGGCGACACCGTGCTGGTCTCCCATGTGCTGCCGGTCGACGGGGCACAGGTCGACACCGCGGAACTGCTCGCCTTCGTGGGCCGGTCGCTGCCGGCGTACATGGTGCCCGCGGCCGTCGTCGTCCTCGACGAGGTGCCGATGACGCCGCAGGGCAAGCTGGACCGGCGCGCGCTGCCCGAGCCGCAGATCGCGGTGGTCTCGGCGATGTACGTCGCGCCGCGCACGCCGACCGAGGAGATGGTGGCCGCGGTGTTCGCCGAGGTACTCGGCGTGGCCCGGGTCGGCGCGAACGACAGCTTCTTCGACCTCGGCGGCAACTCGCTCAGCGCCACCCGCGTGACCGCGCGGGTCGGTGCGGTGCTGGGCGCCACCCTGGCCGTGCGCGAGGTGTTCGAGGCACCGACGGTCGCCGGGCTGGCGGCCGCGGTGGACGCGGAGCGGACGCACGGCCCGGCCCGCCTGCCGCTGACGGCGATGGAGCGTCCGGAGCGGATCCCGCTGTCGCTGGCGCAGCGGCGGATGTGGTTCCTCAACCAGTTCGACACCGACTCCGCGGCGTACAACATCCCGCTGGCGGTGCGGTTGACCGGCGCGCTGGACATCAAGGCACTGGGCTCTGCCATCACCGATGTGATCGAGCGGCACGAGTCGCTACGCACCGTCTACCCGGAGTTCGAGGGCGAGCCCTACCAGGCGGTCCTGCCCGCGGTCGAGGTGCTGCCCGACCTGACCCCGCGTCCGGTCACCGAGGCGACGCTGCTCGCCGAGGTGTCCGAGTTCGGCCTGGCCGGCTTCGACGTCACCGCGGCGGCGCCGGTGCGGATCGGGCTGTTCGAGCTCGGCGAGGACGACCGCGTGCTGGTCGTCGTCGTGCACCACATCGCCGGTGACGGTTCGTCGATGGCGCCGCTGGCCCGCGACGTGATGGTCGCCTACGCCTCGCGCGCCGAAGGCCTCGTGCCCCAGTGGCAGCCGCTGCCGGTGCAGTACGCCGACTACGCGATCTGGCAGCGCCAGGTGCTCGGCGACGAGTCCGATCCGGAATCGATTGCCGCACAGCAGGTCGCGTACTGGCGCGATCAGCTGGCGAACCTGCCGACGCTGCTCGAACTGCCCACCGACCGGCCCCGCCCGGCGGTGCAGTCGCTGCGCGGCGACACGGTCGAGTTCGCGATCGAACCGGAACTGCACCAGCGCCTGGTGCAGCTGGCCCGCAACCGCGGCGCCAGCGTGTTCATGGTCGCGCACGCGGCGCTGTCGGTGCTGTTGGCCAAGCTGTCCGGCACCTCCGACATCGCGATCGGCACGCCGTCCGCCGGCCGTGGCGACGCGGCGCTCGACGACCTCGTCGGCATGTTCGTCGGCACCCTGGTGCTGCGCGCGCAGGTCGAGCGGGACGCGAGCTTCGCGGGCCTGGTCGACGCCGTGCGGGCGAGCGACCTGGAGGCGTTCGGCCACACCGACATCCCGTTCGAGCGGCTCGTCGAGGTCCTCGACCCGCCGCGCTCGACCGCGCACAGCCCGCTGTTCCAGGTGATGCTCACCTTCCAGAACCTCGAGCGCGCGTCGTTCGAGCTGCCGGGCCTGACCGTCAGCGCGGTCGACCCCGGACCGGAGGCCGCGAAGTTCGACCTGACGCTGGCCCTCGAGGAGCAGTACGCCGAGGACGGCTCGCCGGCGCGGATCGCGGGCACGTTCAGCTACGCGACCGACCTGTTCGACGCGTCGACCGTGCGCGGGTTCGCCGCGCGCTTCCTGCGGGTGCTCGAATCGGTGGCGGCGGATCCGTCGGCGCCGGTGCGTTCGATCGACCTGCTCGGCGCGTCCGAGCGGGCACGGGTGCTCGAGTGGTCGCGCGGCAGCGCGGTCCCGCAGCGTTCGCTGGTCGGCCTGTTCGCCGGCGTCGCAGCACGGATGCCGCAGGCCGCCGCGGTGGTCGGCGCCGACGTGTCGGGCGCGGCGCTGTCGCTGACCTATGCGGAGCTCGACGACCGGTCGAATGCGCTTGCCGCGGAACTGCTCTCGCACGCCGTGGGCGCCGACGACGTGGTGGCGCTGGCGCTGCCGCGGTCGGTCGACTGGATCGTCGGCATGCTCGCTGCGTGGAAGGTCGGCGCGGCCTACGCGCCCGTCGACCCGACGCACCCGGTCGAGCGCATCACCGCGCTGTTGACCGACACCGGCGCCCGCGCGCTGGTCGCGTCGGCGCAGTGGCTGGGCCGCTCCGAGGTCGCCGAGGCGCAGTGGCCGGCGAGCCTGGTCACCGTCGACGCCGAGCGTGAGCCGGCGAACGCGCCGGTGGACCGCTGGGCCGAGCCCGGCGCCGGGTTGCGGCTGGGCTACGTCATCTCGACGTCCGGGTCGACCGGCCGGCCGAAGCCGACGCTGGTGCCGATGGCCGGCATCGCGAACACCGTGGACTGGTACCGGCGCGAGCTGCGCCTGCCGTCCGGTGCGGGTGTGCTGGTGGCATCGTCGCCGAGCTTCGACCTGACCCAGAAGAACGTGTGGGCGGCACTGTGCTCGGGCGGATCCGTGCACCTGGCCGGCGACGGGTTCGACCCGGCCGAGATCCGGTCGATGGTCGCCGAACGCGAGGTCGCGGTGGCGAACATGTCGCCGTCGGCGTTCGAGGCCGTTCTCGACGGCGACAGCACCGGGGCCCTGTCGCAGCTGCGGATGCTGTTCCTCGGCGGCGAGGCGGTGCGTCTGGATCCGTTGCGCGCGTTGATCGACGGCGGTCTTCGAGTGTTCAACAGCTATGGCCCGACCGAGGCCTCGGACGTGGTCTCGTTCCACGAGGTCACCCCCGACGAGGTCGCGTCCGGCGCGAGCACTTCCGTGCCGATCGGCGTGCCGGTCCCGGGTGTGGACCTGTTCGTCCTCGACGACCGGCTCGCGCTGGCGGCGCCGGGTGTCGCCGGCGAGCTGTACGTCGGCGGTGTCGGGGTCGGCCGCGGCTACGGCGGGATGTTCGCGCAGACCGCGGAGCGGTTCGTGGCCAACCCGTTCGGCGTGCCCGGCGAGCGGCTCTACCGCACCGGCGACCTGGTGCGCTGGACCGCCGCCGGCGAGCTGGACTACCTGGGCCGGGCGGACTTCCAGGTGAAGCTGCGCGGTCTGCGCATCGAGCTCGGCGAGATCGAGTCGGTGCTGCGCGAGCAGGACGGTGTCGCCCACGCGGCGGTGCTGGTGCGCCAGGACGCGCCGGGTCAGCAGTTGCTGGTCGGCTATGTGACAGCCACGGCCACCGCGGGGTCGACGCTCGACGAGACGGCGCTGCGTGCGGCCCTCGGCCTGCGGCTGCCGGAGTACATGGTGCCCGCGGTGCTGATGGTGCTCGACGAGTTCCCGCTCAATCGCAGCGGCAAGCTCGACCGCAATGCGCTGCCCGCGCCGGACTTCGCGGCACGGGTGTCGACGTCGCGTCCGCCGGCCACCGAGACCGAGAAGGTGTTGTGCGGCTTGTTCGCCCAGCTGCTCGGGCTCGAGTCCGTCGGTGTCGACGACTCGTTCTTCGCGCTCGGCGGCGACTCGATCCTGTCGATTCAGCTGGTGTCGCGGGCCAAGGCCGCGGGCATCGTGTTCAGCCCGCGGGAGGTCTTCGAGCGCAAGACCGTCGCGGCGCTGGCCGCGGTCGCCACCACCGGCGCGGACCGCGTGGTCCTCGAGGAACTGCCCGGCGGCGGTGTCGGCGAGATGCCGCTGTCGCCGATCGGGCACTGGATGATCGAGCACGCCCGCAGCTACCAGCGCTTCTCGCAGGCCGAGGTGCTCACGCTGCCCGCCGACCTCGACGTCGATCACCTGACCGGCGCGCTCGGTGCGTTGCTCGACCACCACGACATGCTGCGGGCGCAGCTGACCGTCGCGGACGGCATCGGCACGCTCGCGGCGCTGGAGCCGGGCTCCGTGGACGCCACCGGCCTGATCAAGACCGTGCGGGTCGACGGCGACTTCCTGACCGTCGCCGAGGCCGAACTGGCCGAGGCCGCCGACCGCCTGGACCCGGCCACCGGCACCATGGTGCAGCTGGTCTGGTTCGTCCCGGCCGAGGCCGGCGCGGATGCCGATGACGCTGCCGTCCCGACCCAGGGGCAGCTGCTGATGGTCGTGCACCACCTCGTGGTGGACGGCGTCTCCTGGCCGATCCTGATCCAGGACCTGGTCACCGCGTGGGGCCAGATCGCGCACGGCCAGCAGGTCGAGCTGGCACCGGTGGGCACGTCGGTGCGCCGCTGGTCGCACGGGCTGGCGGAGGCTGCGCAGGCGCCCGAGCGGGTCGCCGAGCTGGACCTGTGGCGCTCGATGCTCTCCGGCCCGGACCCGGATCTGGGTTCGCGTCCGGTCGACCCGGCCCGCGACCTCGCCGACACCGTGACGGACCTGCAGATCACCGTTCCGGCGGAGGTCACCGAGACCGTGCTGAACACGCTGCCGGAGAAGTTCCACGGCAGCATCAACGACGGACTGCTGACCGCGCTGGCGCTGGCGCTGGCCGTGTGGCGGCGGGGACGCGGCGTCGACGAGGACACCGCGCTGATCAACCTCGAGGGCCACGGCCGCGAGGAGCAGGTGCTGCCGGGTGCGGACCTGTCCCGCACGGTCGGCTGGTTCACCACGCAGATCCCGGTCCGGCTGGACCTCGCGGGCATCGACCTCGACGAGGCGCTGGCCGCGGGCCCGGCGCTGGGCCGGGCCGTCAAGGCGGTCAAGGAACAGCTGCTGGCCATCCCGGACCACGGCATCGGCTACGGCCTGCTGCGGCGGCTCAACCCCGAGACCGCGGCCGAGCTGGCGCAGTACGCGGCCCCGCAGATCGGGTTCAACTACCTCGGCCGCCGCGGTTCGGCGACCGACGAGCCGCAGGCGATCGCCGACGGCCCGCAGGTGAACCTGGCCGGAACCCGCAACGGCGACATGGTGATTCCGGCTGTGGTCGACATCAACGCGGTCGCGGTCACCTCGACCGCGGGGACCACGCTGACGGCGACGTGGTCGTACGCGACCGGGCTGCTCGAGCAGGCCGAGGTCGAGGAGTTCGCCGGCCTGTGGGTGCGTGCGCTGACCGCACTCGCCACCCACGCGGCGGCGCCGGAGGCCGGCGGCCACACCCCGTCGGATCTGGACCTGCTCACCGTCGACCAGCGTCAGATCGACAAGTGGGAGGCCCGCTACCCGAACCTGGCCGACGTGTGGTCGCTCTCGCCGCTGCAGGAGGGCCTGCTCTTCCACGCGCTGCTCGGCGAGGAGGGCGGCGACTCGTACGCTGTGCAGGTCGCCGTCCAGCTCGACGGCCGGGTGGAGGCCGAGCGCATGCGCACCGCCGGCCAGGCGCTGCTCGACCGGCACGAGAACTTGCGGGTCGCGTTCACCTACGACGCGGGCGTCGCGGCGCAGATCGTCAGCGACCGGGTCACGTTGCCGTGGTTCGAGTTCGACCTGACCGGAATGGGTGAGGCGGCGGCCGAGGTCGAGTTCGAGGCGATCCTCGAGCGCGACCGGGCCCGTGGCTTCGACGTGGAGACCGCGCCGCTGATCCGCTTCACGCTGGTCAAGCTCGCCGAGGACCGCTACAAGCTGGTCATCATCAACCACCACGTGCTGCTCGACGGCTGGTCGACGCCGCTGCTGTTCCGCGACCTGGTCGCGCTCTACGCGACCCGCGGCGACGACACGATCCTGCCGAAGGTCACCGGGTACCGCGAGTTCCTGGTGTGGCTGTCCGAGCGGGACCGCGAGGCCTCGCTGCAGGCGTGGGCGCAGGCCTTCGCCGGCGCGGAGGAGCCGACCCTGCTCACCGGTGCGGACCTCGATTCGCTCGAGGGCACGGTCTCGCACGAGCTGACGCTGCCGATGGACGAGGCCGTCACCGAGCGGCTGGCCCAGCTCAGCCGCGACCACGGCTTCACCATGAACACCGTGGTGCAGACGGCGTGGGCGCTGGTGGTCGGCACGCTGACCGGCCGCGGCGACGTCGTGTTCGGCGCCACCGTGTCCGGCCGTCCGCCGGAGCTCGAGGGCGTCGAGTCGATGATCGGCCTGTTCATCAACACCCTCCCGGTGCGGGTGCGGACCGATCCGGCCGAGTCGCTCACCGAGTTGCTGGTGCGGGTGCAGAACGAGCAGGCAGACCTGCTCGACCACCACTACATCGGCATGCCCGACATCCAGGCGGTCGCCGGGCCGGCGACCGGATTCGACACGCTGGCCGTGTTCGAGTCGTACCCGACCGACGCGGCATCGGTGGCCGAGGCCGCCGACATCGACGGCATGCGGATCACCGGCATGTCGGTCAACGACTCGACGCACTACCCGCTGACGCTGATCGCCGAATACCAGGCGCACCTGGCGTTGCGGCTCAAGTACCTCGAGGGCCTTTTCGACGCCGGGTACATCGACCGCCTGGTGGCGCTGCTCGAGCGCGTGCTGCACGCCATCGCCGACGCGCCGGAGACGACGCTCGCCGCGCTGGACCTGCTCGACGCGCAGGAAAAGGCCGCGCTGGTGCCGGCCATCGGCGCGCCGGATGCCGGCCGCACGACGCTGCCGGAGATCCTCGCGGCCGCGGCGGCCCGCGACGGCAGTGCGCCCGCGCTGCGGTCGGGTGACGCGGAGTTCAGCTACCGCGATCTCGACGAGACGTCGAACCGCTTGGCGCGCAAGCTCACCGAGCTCGGTGCCGGGCCGGAGACGGTGGTGGCGATCGCGTTGACCCGCTCGATCGGGTCGATCACCGCGATCTGGGCGGTCGCGAAGACCGGTGCGGCATTCGTGCCGGTCGACCCCAACTACCCGCTGGACCGCATCGAGCACATGGTGCACGACTCCGGCGCGGTGCTGGGCGTCACGTTGGGCCGGCACCTGGACGCGCTGCCCGGCGACGGGCACTGGCTGGTGCTCGACGACGAGTCCATCGAGGGCGAGCTGTCGGCGGCCTCTGCGGCGGCGATCACCGACGCGGACCGGTTGCGGCCGATCCACGTCGACAACCCGGCGTACATGATCTACACGTCGGGCTCGACCGGAAAGCCCAAGGGCGTCATGGTCACTCATCGTGGCCTGGCGAACTTCGACACGGAGGCGCGTGAGCGTTTCGGGATCACGCCGGCGGCGCGGGTGCTGCACGTCATCTCGCCGAGCTTCGACGCGTCGGTGCTCGAGTACCTGATGGCGTTCGGCAACGGGGCCATGCTGGTGCTCGCCCCGCCGACGGTGTTCGGCGGCGCCGAGCTGGCCGAGCTGATCCGCGAGCAGGGCGTGACGCACTCGTTCGTCACGCCGGGCGCGCTGGCGTCGGTGGATCCGGCCGGACTCGACAGCCTGCAGGCGCTGGCCGTCGGCGGCGAGGCGGTCCCGCCGGAGCTGGTCACGAAGTGGGCGCCGGGGCGCAGAATGTACAACGCGTACGGCCCGACCGAGACGACCGTGTGGGCGACCAGCACCGGGCCGATGGTCCCGGGAGAGCGGCTGACCATCGGCGAGCCCGTCCACGGCATGCGCACGGTCGTACTGGACCGGGCCCTGCGCCCGGTGCCGGCCGGCGTCGAGGGCGAGCTGTACCTGTTCGGTCCGGCACTGGCCCGCGGCTACCACGGCCGACCGGCGCTGACCGCCGACCGGTTCGTCGCGTGCCCGTTCGGCGAGCCCGGACAGGTCATGTACCGCACCGGTGACGTGGCCCGCTGGGTCACCGATGCGGACGGCAAGTGGGTCATCGAGTACCTGGGCCGCACCGACTTCCAGGTCAAGGTCCGTGGTTTCCGCATCGAGCTCGGCGAGATCGACGCCGCGCTGGCCGCGCACCCGGACGTCGAGTTCGCGTACACGATCGGGGCCGAGGGGCCGGGCGGCAACACCGCACTGGTGTCCTACCTGCTCCCGGTCGCCGGCCGCGCGCTCGACACCGCGCAGATCGCCGCGTTCGTCGGCGAAACACTGCCGTCGTACATGGTCCCGGCGGTGCTCATGGTGCTCGACGAGCTGCCGCTGACGCCGATCGGCAAGGTGGACCGCGCCGCGCTGCCCAAGCCCGAGTTCACCACCCGGGCGCCTTACGAGGCCCCGGCCACGGACACCGAGCGGACCGTCGTCGAGACGTTCGAGCGCGTGCTGGGCGTGGAGCAGGTCGGCGTGCACGACAGCTTCTTCGACCTCGGCGGCCACTCGCTGGTCGCGGCCCGGCTCACCGGTCTGCTCGCCGAGGCGCACGGCGTCGAGGTGCCGGTGCAGTGGATGTTCACCGACCCGACGCCGCGCAGCATCGCCGGCCGCATCGACGCGGTCCGGTCCGGTGCGGCCGGCACGGACGACGACCCGTCGCTGGCGGTGATGCTGCCGCTGCGCGGCGCCGGCGACGAGGCCCCGCTGTTCTGCATCCACCCGTTCATCGGCCTGTCCTGGTCGTACGGCGGACTGACCGGCTACCTCGACCGGCAGCGCCCGCTGTACGGCGTGCAGTCGCCGGTGCTCTCCGGCGGGGAACTGCCGGGCACCATCGACGCGATCGCCGAGCGGTACGTCGACGAGATCCGGCAGATCCAGCCGGAGGGGCCGTACCACCTGCTGGGCTGGTCGCTCGGCGGTGTCATCGCGCACGCGATGGCGGTGCGGCTGCAGGAGAGCGGCGAGCAGGTGGCCACGTTGACCATGCTCGACAGCTACCTGGAGCTGCAGGAGGCGGATCAGTCGGCCGTGGGCGGCAACGTCCAGGACGTGCTCGGCGGCATCGGCCTCGAGCTGGATCTGGGTGCGGACATGGACGGGATGTCGATCGAGCAGCTGTTCGACAAGCTGCAGGATCTGCCGATGATGCCGCAGGCCCTGACCTCCGAGCGGCTCGAGAAGGCGGTGCGCAGCGCCGCCGGCGCGGCCGAGCTGGTCGAGGGCTACCGTCCGGAGCGGTTCGACGGCGACGTCGTGTACTTCGCGGCCCGGCGGGACCCGGCGGACCGGATGCTCGGGATCTCCGACTGGGCACCGTATGTCGGCGAGATCCGCACGCACTACGTGGACGCCGAGCACAACTACATGACGACCCCACAGGCGTGGGCGCAGATCGGTCCCGTGCTGGCGAAGGTGTTGCTCACCGGATCCGAGTCGGATCGGGAGGGGTGACCGGAAGGGCACGACCTCGCACAAAAGCTGGGGTGACCATGGTTAAGATGACCGATGAATGGGCTGGGTGTGACCACTCGGCCGGGGTCCGAAACGGCCCACGAATGAGAGGACTCAAGTGAGCAACCCATTTGACGACGCCGACGCCAAGTTCCGTGTCCTGGTCAACGACGAGGGCCAGCACTCGCTGTGGCCGGTCTTCGCGGACGTCCCGGCCGGTTGGAAGGTCGTGTTCGGTGAGGACAGCCGCCAGGCTTGCGTCGACTACATCGAGGCGAACTGGACGGACATGCGCCCGAACAGCCTGATCGCCGCGATGGAAGAGGATGCCAAGAAGCGCGCGGAGCAGGCCGACAAGAGCTAGCCCGCACCTCGAACACCGCCGCGGCCGGACATCCCAGAGGTGTCCGGCCGCTGGCGTCTGTGACCGGGTCGGCTGCGTGGTGGCGCGGTGCTATCCGCAGGGCGCCGGATGCGTGCGGCCGTAGGCCGGGTCGAGCGCGCTCTGCACCAGGTACAGCGACCGCGCGTCGGTGGTCAGCTGGCCGTGGTCGGCGGTGTCGCCGGGGCAGCCGTCCTGCACCCACACGTTGTGCACCGTCGCGCCCGGCCCGGCAGCCAGGAACGTGCGCTCCGGCGGCGTCGAGATCTTGTCGTCCCGGGTCGCGATGACGGTGTAGTCGACGCCGCGCTCGGTGTCGCCGCCGGCGTTGAGCGCGGCCAGGAACGGCGACCCCACCAACTGCTCGATGTACGCCGGCCCGGCCGCGGCGCTGACCGCACCCGACAGCGGCAGCCCCACCTTGTGCGCCACGTCGTTGAGCAGGGAGAACAGCCCGAACGTCGACCCGTGGTTGGTCGCGCCCAACGTGACCAGCGTGTGGACCCGGTTGCGGCGCGGGTCGAAGTGGTCCGTGCCGCCGTTGAACCGGAGGTACTGGCGCGCCACGACCCCGCCCTGTGAATGCCCGACCAGATCGACCTGCTTCGCGCCCGTGCTGCGCAGGACCCGGTTCACGAAGTCCGCCAGCTGCCGGGCGGACGAGGCGATGTCGGCGCCGCCGGCGAGGTCGAGCAGGTTGCCGTTCAGCACCCCGTCGAACGTGCCGTAGTTCAGCGCGAACACGCAGTAACCTCGCTCCGCGAGCTGCGGGGACAGCGTGCTCCACGTGGTCGTCATGTCGGCCCAGGTGCCGTGCACGAGCACCACCGGTCGTGGATGCGCGGCGGTCGGCTTGCAAGACCAGTCGTTGGCTCCGGCCAGTGCCGTGGTCTGGTCTGCGGCGGGCGGGTTCGTGGCGGGTGCGGCCGTGGCGGGCGTGCAGACCCCGAGCACGGTGGCCGTCGCGACGACGCCGGCGCACAGTGCGCCGAACGCCTTGCGACGCCGCGGCTTCGGTGATCGGGTCTGCTGTGCACTCACCCGGTCCACGGTACCGGTCGCCCGTCCACGCCCGGCGTCGTCGTCCCGGCGGCGGGCGTGGACGTGGCCGGGCCTGCGCCGGGACGGGGTACGGGCGCGCGGCTCAGTCGAGCTTCACGTGCATCAGGTAGACGTTGTACTCGTTCCACTGCGAGATGGTGAAGTACAGGTCCTTGCCGGTCGACCACGGGTGCAGGAACCCGCCGTACAGGCTCGGGTACTGGTTGCCGGAGACCAATGTGGCCGGGCCCGACCATGCGCCCTGCGGGCTCTTCGCCTCCCGCAGCACGATGCTGTTGGTGGCGACGTCGAGGTAGCCGGCCTGCCACGTCTTGCTGTCGGCGTCGTAGCGCATGGACAGTTCGCCGACCGGTCCGGAGAACAGCGGCGTGCCGTCGAAGCCGTTGGTCACCGGGGTCCAGGTGCCGGACTTCCAGTACTGGTAGGCGGTCTTGTTGAGCAGCTGGTCCTGCGGGACGCGGGCGAGGGCGACCGTGCCCAGGCGCCCGTTCGGCGTGCCGAACATGTAGACGTAGCCGCCCTCGGGGACCATCGCCGACACCTGGAACTGGGACATACCGAAGATGTTGTCCCACTTGGCCCACGGATCCTTCGTCCAGACGGACCCGCCGTCGTCGGAGTAGGCGATGCCTCCGTAGTTGGTCGTCCAGGTGCCCGGTACGCCCCAGCTCTTGACCGACATGTAGCTCATGTACTGCCGATTGCCCAGCGCGAAACCGGACGTCGGGATGGTGGTGATCTCGTAGTTGTCGACGTGCCGGCTGGCGAGGACCTGCGCGGCGTGGCAGCGCTTGTCCTGCACCATCGAGTCGATGGCCATGCCCTTGGACAGGTCCTTCGCCGGCGTCGAGCTGAAGCCGAGCGTGTTCGAGCGCCAGTCGGTGCCGTTGGCGCCCTCGGGGTGCCAGCCCTTGCCGAAGGTGTCGCCGAACACGACGGCGACCTTGCCCGGCGCGGCCTGCCACATGATGCCGAGGTCGGTGGCGTTGACCTGGAACCGCTTGTCGGTCCGGCTGATCGAGCCCGGACCGGTCACCTTCGACACCTCCGACAGGTCGGAGACGTGCGGCACGGCCGGGGCGGGGACCGGAGCGTCGGCCTGCACGGGCGGGTGGGCCTGCGGCGGGCGCGGGGTGGTGGGGAAGTTGTCGCCGCCGGGAACCGGCACCGGGATGGTGATCGGCGACGTGCGGAGGGTCAGCTTCGGGAACGGCAGTGCCGACGAGGCCGACCCGGTGCTCGAGGCGGAACCCGAGTCGGAGAACGACGAGCCGGCCGAGCCGGTGCCGGTCGAGCCCAGCGACCCGAGCGGGCCGCTGCCGCCGGCCGGCGGTGCGGGGTTCGTCAGGTCCGGGCAGGGGTCCTCGCACGGGTTGACCGGCGGGGGAGGCGAGGGGAAGCGGGTGTTGTCCGGCTTCGGGCCCGGCTCGGGGACCGGGACGATCTTCGGGTACGGCACCTTGATGTCGATGTCCGGCAGGTGCGGCATCCCGGGCGGGCCGACGTGCGGGGCGCCCGGACCGGAATCGGGGACCACCCGCAGCGGTTCGCCGCACTCGTTGGTACGCGGCGCCTGCACCGGGTCTGCGGTCGCGGTCGGGACGAACACGGCACCGCCGGCGGCGATCGTGAGGGCGGCGAGCGGGACGGCGAGGTGCCTGCGCACGGAAGGATCCCCTGTCGTGTGGGCTGGGTCACGGAAAGAATGTGAAACGCAACGAGATCACGCGAAGAATACCAAGACGATGTTGAAAATCGGATATCCGCCGTTCGACCGACTGCCGGTGTGCGGCCGCGTGTGATGGGATCGGCGAGGCCGCATCTGGAAGGGATGATTCGTGCGATTTCTTCGCGGTAGGTGCTCGAGATTCGCCGTCCTCTGCCTGGGCGTGATCGCCGGGATCCTGTCGGCGGCACCCGCCGTCGCGGCGCCCGCGCTCGGCCCATCGTCCGGCCTGTACCCGGCGGCCGACCCGGACCCGTTCTACGCGCCGCCCGTGGACCTGGCGTCGAAGAAGCCCGGCGAGGTGGTCCGGACGCGTCCGATGCCGCCGCTGTTGACCTTCCCCGGCGTCGACATCTGGATGGCAGCGTTCCGGTCGACGAACTCCGAGGGCAAGCCGATCCTCGCGACCACCACGGTCATGTTGCCGCCGAACCGCAGCTCGAACGGTCCGCTGCTGTCGTACCAGCACATCATCAACGGTCTGGGCACCGAGTGCGCCGTCTCGCGTGAGCTGTACACCTCGGATCCGAACCTGATCATCCGCGAGGCCCCCGCGCTCAACGTGGTGCTGCAGCGGGGCTGGAAGGTCGCGCTGCCGGACCACCTCGGCCCGACCAGCGCCTACGGCGCCGCCAAGCTCGGCGGTCAGATCACGCTCGACGGGATCCGCGCGGTCCAGCACGTCGCCCGGTTCGGCCTGGCCGAGAGCCCGGTCGCGTTGGCCGGGTACTCCGGCGGCGGCATGGCCACCGCCTGGGCGGCCGCGCTCGCCCCGGCCTACGCGCCGGAACTGAACATCGTCGGGGCCGCCGAGGGCGGGGTGCCGACGAACCTGCTGAAGATGGGTGATGCGCTGGGCCTGCACCCGCACCCGGCGTTCGGGCTGGCGGCGGCCGCGGCGATCGGCCTGGGTCGCGAATACCCCGACCGCCTGCCGATCCTGTCGCTGTTGAACGACCGCGGACTGGCCATGGCCAGGCAGATGTCCAACGGCTGCACCAACGACATCCTCGCGGCCGGCGCCGGGCACAGCGTCGCCGAGGTGACCAAGTCGACCAGCTTCATGTCGGATCCCGGCTATCGGCGGGTGGCATCGGAGAACAGCCTCGAGGACTACCCGGGTGTGCCGAAGACGCCGATCTTCGAGTGGCACAGCCCCACCGACGTGCTGATCCCCGTTGATTCCATCAACACGACGATGCGCCGCTACTGCGCTGCGGGGGTGAAGGTGCAGGCGGAGCTGGTCCCCAGCCCGGATCACCTGACCACCGCGGTCCTGGGCGTCCCGTCCGCGCTGAACTACCTCGACGCCCGTTTCCGCGGAGTCCCGGCGCCGAGCAACTGCTGACGCCTTCGGCCCGTGGGTGAGGTGTGGGTCCGGACCCCGCAACTCGCGCACAGGGCGGCGTGACAGGGCCGTCGGTGATCTGTCACAGAACGCGGCGGCAGACGCCCGGACCGGGTGCACGATTGGCCCGCGATGATTACCCAGAAACACCTCGACCTGCACGGGGACCAGCTCGCCTACCGCATCGGGGGCGACGGCGAGCCGCTGCTGTTCATCCACGGCATGGTCGGCAGCTCCCGCGCCTGGCGCTACGTGATGCCGCGCCTGGCCGACCGCCACCTGGTCCTGGCCCCGGACCTGCCCGGGCACGGGTCGTCGGGCAAGCCTCGCGGCGACTACTCGCTGGGGGCGTTCGCCGCGGCACTGCGCGACATGCTCGACCGGCTCGGGATCGAGCGCGTCACCGTGGTCGGGCACTCGCTCGGCGGCGGGGTCGCGATGCAGCTGGCGTATCAGCACCCCGAGCTGTGCGAGCGGCTGGTGCTGATCTCGTCGGGCGGACTGGGGCGTGAGGTGAACTGGCTGCTGCGGTTGATGGCGGTCCCGGGCTCCGAGGCGGCCCTGGCCGCGATGACCTCGCCGGCGGTGCGGCTGTGCGGCGGTGCGGTCCGGGACTGGCTGGGTTCGCGCGGCGTGCGGGCCGAGCGGGCCGACGAATCCTGGCGCGCGCTGATGTCACTGTCGGGCACCGAATCCCGGCGCGCGTTCCTGCGGACCCTGCGGTCGGTGGTGGACCCGGGTGGCCAGGCCGTCAGCGCGCTGGACCGGCTGTATCTGACCGCCGGACTGCCGGTCCAGGTGATCTGGGGCGCAGGCGATCCGATCATCCCGGTGGACCACGCCTTCGCAGCTCGGGACCAGTTGGCTGGGAGTAAGCTGTCAGTGCTCGACGGTGTCGGGCACTTCCCGCACGTGGAGGCTCCGGACACCGTCGCAGGACTCATCGACCGGTTCGTTTCGGCCACCCCGGCCGGTGGGCAGGCGTCCGTCCGACACGCCCGGGGACAGCTCCGCACGGTCGTGGGCGAGGCAGCGCTGACGGCGAGTTGACCTGCGAGTTCTCTGCCCGGCTCGGGCTGCAGAACAGGGCATCGGGCCGTAATCTTTGTGGCGATTCACTGTCCGGTGGGGGCGGCGTCGTGGACTGGGGCAACGGCGACGGTTTGGGCACGGTCGAGCACCCCCGGCGGCCTTAATCTGCATACGCAATGTCGGGAATCGAAGGGTCGAGGTAGTGGGATCGGAAGACATCTCTGCGGGCGCGACGATCGCGGAGTGCGATCAGCAGGTGCCGCGCCCGGACGTCTTTCCGCTGTCGGCGGCCCAGCGGGGCATCTGGTTCGCGCAGCACCTGCTCGAGGTCCCGATCACCATCGCGAACTACGTCGAGATCCACGGTGACCTCGACGTCGACATCCTCGCGGACGAGTGCGCCCGCGCGGCCCGCGAACTCGGCACCGGCATGCTGCGGATCGTCGAGATCGACTCGGAGCCGTTCCAGACCATCGACGACACCCTCGACGATCGGATGACCCACCTGGACTTCGGCGGGGAAGCGGACCCGGTCGCGGCCGCCCAGGCGTGGATGCGGCGCGAATACAGCACCCCGATCGACCTGCTCGAGGACCGTCTGATCGAGTCGGCGACGCTGCGTCTGGCCGACGGCCGCTACTACTGGTACTCACGCATCCACCACATCGCGCTGGACGGCTTCGGCGCGATGAGCTTCATGTCCCGGGTCGCGGAGCGCTACACCGCGGCCGTCGAGGGCCGGGAACCGGAGCAACTGAAGATCAGCGCGCTGCGCGAGATCAGCGAGGACGAGGCGGCCTACCGCACCTCCACCCGCTTCCTGACCGACCGGGCGCACTGGGCGGAGCGGACCGTCGCGCTGCCGCATCCGATCAGCCTGGCCGGGCGCAGCGCCGCCGTCGGCGCCCATTCGCTGGTGGTCGGCGAGCACCTGCCGCAGCGGCTCGACGAGGCGATCGCGCGGTTGCTCGAGCGTCGCCCCGGACTGTCGTTCGCCACCGTCGCGGTGGCGGCCGCCGGGGCCTTCCTGGCACGGATGGCCGGCGGGGAGGACGTGGTGCTGAGCCTGCCGGTGTCGGCGCGCACCACCGCGAAGTTGCGCCGGTCCGGCGGCATGGTCTCGAACGTGGTCCCGATCCGGCTCGCGATCGGCGACGAGACGACCGTCGCCGGGCTCGTCGACCGGGTGCAGGTGGAACTCACCGGGGCGCTGCGGCATCAGCGCTACCGGCACGAGGACATGCGGCGCGACGCCGGCGCCGGCGGTGACCGCCGCGGCTTCTTCGGCCCCGCCGTGAACATCATGATGTTCTTCGGCGAGCTCCGGCTCGGTTCGATCGTCAGCAACGTCAACGTGCTCAGCACCGGCCCCGTCGAGGACCTGTCGGTCAACATCTATCCGGCCGTCGGCGAGACCAAGGCGCACGTCGACTTCGAGGCCAACCCGAACCTGTATCCCGAGCCGGTGCTGCGCGCCCATCACGCCCGTTTCCTCGAGTTCTTCGCCGATTTCGCCGCGGCCGCCGACGAGGCGCTCGTCGAGGACGTCGACGTGCTGCACGTCGGGGAGCGTGCCGCGCTGGTGCCGTACTCGTGCGGTCCGGCCCGTGCCGAGCGGCTGCTGCCCGACCTGCTGGCCGACGGGGTCGCGGCGAATCCGGGCGGGACGGCGATCAGCGCCGACTCCGGAGCGGTTACCTATCGTGCGCTCGACGAACGGTCGAACCGGCTGGCGCGCAAGCTGATCGAATCGGGCGCCGGGCCGGAGACGATGGTGGCGCTGAGCATGCCGCGGTCGCCGGAGGCGCTGGTCGCGATGTGGGCGGTGGCCCGCTCGGGTGCCGCGTTCGTGCCGATCGACCCCACCCTGCCCGCCGACCGCATCGCGCACATGCTCTCCGACTCCGGTGCTGCCGTGGGCATCACGCTGGCGGCGCAACGCCCGCTGTTGCCGGGGGACGCCGAATGGATCGTGCTCGACGACGCGGAGGTGCTCGCCGATCTCGAATCACGTTCCGCGGCAGAGGTCCTGGACCAGGATCGTCGGCGGTCACTCGCGCCGACACACCCCGCGTACATGATCTACACCTCGGGGTCGACGGGACTGCCCAAGGGCGTGCTGGTCACCCACGCCGCACTGGCGAACTTCCACGCCCAGGCCCGGCCCGAACTGGGTGTCGACGCGGACTCGCGGGTGCTGCGTTTCTCGTCGGCGAGCTTCGACGCGTCGATGTTCGAGATGCTGCAGGCTTTCACGGCCGGGGCGACGATGGTCGTCGCGCCGCCGAGCGTCTACGGCGGCGACGAACTCGTCGAACTACTGCGCCGCGAACGGGTCACCCACATCATCTCGGCGCCGACGCTGATGAACACCGTCGACCCGGGGACGTTGACCGAGCTGCGCGCGGTCGTCGTCGGTGGCGACGTCTGCACACCCGACCTGGTCGACCGGTTCGGACCGGTGTGCCGGTTCACCAACAGTTACGGACCGACCGAGACCACCATCGTCATCACCGCGGGCGATCCGCTGGCCCCCGGTGACCCGATCACCATCGGCCGGCCGATCGCCGGGGCCCGTGCGGTCGTGCTGGACCGCAAGCTGCGGCCGGTCCCGGTCGGCGCCGTCGGCGAGTTGTACCTGGCCGGGCCGGGATTGGCGCGCGGATACCACCTGCGCCCGGGGCTGACCGCCGAACGGTTCGTCGCCGACCCTTACGGCAAGCCGGGCGAGCGGATGTACCGCACCGGCGACGAGGTGCGCTGGACCGGCGGACCCGACCATCAACTGGAGTTTGTCGGGCGCTCGGATTTCCAGGTCAAGATCCGCGGCTTCCGCGTCGAACTCGGCGAGATCGACACCGTGCTTGCCGCGCAGCCGGAGGTCGACTTCGCCGCGACCGTCGCGCACACCACCGACGCCGGTGCGACCGTGCTGGTGTCGTACGTGCGCCCGCGCACCGGGGCGCAGTTCGACCAGGACGGGCTGATCGGCGCGCTCGCCGCGGCGCTGCCGGGCCACATGGTCCCCGCCGCGATCATGCGGCTCGATCACGTTCCGCTCACGCCGCTGGGCAAGCTCGACCGGCGGGCGCTGCCCGCGCCGGTCTTCGGCGCCGGGCACCGCGACTACCGTGCCCCGTCCACCCCCGCCGAGCGGGTCATCGCCGAGGTGGTCGCGGCGATGCTCGGACTCGAACGGGTCGGTGTCGACGACTCGCTGTTCGCGCTCGGCGCCGACAGCATCCTGGCCATGCAGATCGCGGCCCGGGCCAAGGCACTCGGTGTCGCCTTCACCGCACGAGAGGTGTTCGAGCACAAGACGATCGCGGGAATCGCGGCGGTTGCAACCGAGTCCGACCTGGCGGGCACCGCCCCGGTCGTCGAGGAACTCGACGGCGGCGGGGTCGGGGAGATCGCACCTACCCCGATCGTGCACGCGATGCTCGACCGCGCGGGCGACGGCGGCGGGGACGACGGCGACGCGGGAACCGCCGCAGAATCGATCGCCGACTTCTACCAGGCCGTGGTGGTGACCGCGCCGCGCCGGCCGACGGCGGAGAGTCTGCGCCGCACCGTCGCCGCGGTCGTCGACCGGCACGACGTGCTGCGGTCGACCTTCACCCGCGACGGGCAGGGCGCGTGGTCCTGGCGCGCCGGCCCGACCGGCTCGGTCGACGTCGACCGGATCATCGAGCGGGTGCCCGCCGCCTGCGCCCCCGGCAGCCGCGCCTTCGACGAACTGCTGGCGGACGAGTGTGCCCGCGCGGCAGGACAACTCGACCCTGCGTCCGGCGTCATGCTGCGCCTCGTCTGGCTGGACCTGGCCGGCGCGGGCGGCGACGGGACCACCGGCGACCGCCCGGTCGGGCGGCTGCTGATCGTCGCGCACCACCTGGTCGTCGACGGGGTGTCGTGGCGGATCCTGCTGCCCGACCTCGCCGTCGCATGGACCCAGGTCGAGGCCGGCGCGGCGCCCGAGCTGCCCGAGGTCGGGACCTCGCTGCGGCGCTGGGCGCACGGCGTGCAGGATGCCGCCGCGACCGGCGCGCACGCCGCGGAACTGGACCATTGGGAGCGGGTGCCGGCCGCGCCGGACCCGGTGCTGGGCGCGCGGCGGCTCGAACCGGGCGACCGCGTCGACGGGGTGCGCCGCGTCCAGATCGAGCTGAGCCCGGCGGTCACCGACACGGTGCTCGGAGCGCTGCCCGAGCTGTTCGGCTCCGGGGTGCACGACGGACTGCTGGCGGCGCTCGCGCTGACCCTGGTGCACTGGCGCCACGAGCGTGGCGCCGTCGGCCGCTCTGTGCTGCTCACGCTCGAGGGGCACGGTCGCGAGGAAGAGGCGGTGCCCGGCGCCGACGTGAACCGCACCGTCGGCTGGTTCACCAGTGCCTTCCCGGTGCGGCTGGAGGTGCCCGAGGTCGACCTCGGCGAGGCCTTCGAGGGCGGACCGGCGGCCGGCGCGGTCGTCAAGGCGGTCAAGGAGCAACTGCTCACGGTCCCCGGGAAGGGCGTCGGCTACGGCGTGCTGCGCTACCTCGACGAGCGCACCCGCGAGCGGCTCGCGGGACTGCCGGTTCCGCAGGTCAGCTTCAACTACCTCGGCCGGCTCGGGGTGGCGCACCTGTCCGAGCAGCTGCGCGAGATCGGCTGGGCGCCGGACCACTCGGCGCCGGAGCTGAACGCGCACAGCGGTTCCCGGTTGCGTGCCGCGTCGTGCCTGGACATCAACGCGGCGGTCGCGGACGGGCCCGACGGTCCACGCCTGGTCGCGGGATTCGCCTACCCCGAGGGTGTGTTCACCGCCGCCGAGGTGGCCGAGCTGGCCGACCTGTGGCGGCGGGCGCTCGAGGGGCTGGCCGCGCACGCGAAGCTGCCCGGAGCCGGCGGGCTGACCCCGTCGGACCTGCCGCTGGTCGCGGTGACGCAGCCGCAGATCGAACGGTGGGAGCGCGAGCACCCCGGTCTGCGCGACGTGTGGAACCTCTCGCCGCTGCAGTCGGGGCTGCTCTTCCACGCGAGCATGGTCGCCGAGGCGGTCGACGTCTACACCGCGCAGCTGCGGCTGCAGTTGTCCGGCACGGTCGACCCGGCGCGCCTGCGGGCGGCGGCCACCGGACTGGTCGCGCGGCACCCGCAGCTGCGCACCGCGTTCGTCTACGACGAGTCCGGGGTGCCCGCGCAGCTGGTGCTCGACCACGTGGAGCTGCCCTGGCGTGAGGTCGACCTGACCGCGCTGCCCGCCGACGCACGGGCCGCCGAGCTCGCCGCCCTGCTCGACGCGGACCGGGTGGCGCGTTTCGCGCTCGACAGCCCGCCGCTGCTGCGGCTCACGCTGATCCGCACCGCGCCGGCGGAATTCGTGCTGGCGGTCACCAACCACCACATCATCCTCGACGGCTGGTCGACGCCACTGCTGGTGCGTGAGCTGCTGGTCCGCTACGCGGGCGGCGGCGACCAGCTGCCCACCCCGCGGCCCTACCGCGACTACCTGGCCTGGTTGGCCCAGTCGGACGAGGCCGCGTCGATGCAGCCCTGGGCGCGGGCGCTCGAGGGACTGGGCGAGGCGACACTGCTCGCAGCCGGTGAGGCCGTGGGTGCGGGCGAGTCGGTGCCCGATGAGGTGCCGGTCCCGGCCCCGGCGGAACTGATCGCCGCGTTGACGGCGGTCGGCCGCCGCTACGGGACCACGCTGAACACCGCGATCCAGGCGGCGTGGGGAATCGTGCTCTCGCGCCTGCTCTCCCGCGACGACGTGGTCTTCGGCGCGACGGTGTCCGGCCGTCCGCCGCAGCTCCCCGGCGTCGAGGAGATCCTCGGACTGTTCATCAACACGCTGCCGGTGCGGCTGCGGGTGCATCCGCGCGCCACCCTGAGCGAGCTGATGTCCGGACTGCAGAGCGCGCAGTCCGAACTGATCGACCACCACCACGTCGGCCTGGCCGACATCCAGGCACGCACCGGGCTGGGCACACTGTTCGACACTCTCACCGTGTTCGAGTCGTATCCGGTGGACCGCAACGGTTTCGACGAGCACACCGATATCGCCGGCATGCGGGTGCGGTCGATCGAGGGCCTCGACGCCACGCACTACCCGGTCACGCTGATGTCGGTGCTCGAGCCGGAACTGCGGATGACGCTGCGCTATCAGCCGGGCCTGTTCAACCGGGCCGAGATCACGGTGCTGGCCGGACGGGTCACCCGGGTCCTCGAGACGATCGCCGCCGATCCCGAGCTGACGGTCGGCGCGGTCGACGTCCTCGCGCCCGCGGAACGCGCCCAGATCCTGCGCACCTGGAACGCCACCGAGCACGCGCTCCCGTCGACCACGCTGATCGAGCTGTTCGAGGCTCAGGTGGCGCGCACTCCGCACGCCCGGGCGGTGGTGTTCGGCGACACCGCCTGGAGCTACCGGGAATTCGACGCGCGGGTGAACCGTCTCGCCGCGTATCTGGCCGGGACGGGTGTCGGGCCGGAGTCGCTGGTGGGCATCGCGCTGCGCCGCAGCCTCGACATGTTGGTGTCGATCTATGCGGTCCTCAAGGTCGGCGGCGCCTACGTGCCGATCGACCCGGACCTGCCGGCCGAGCGGATCGGCTATGTGGTGTTCCAGGCGGAGCCTGCGGTAGTGCTGACCACGGCCGCCGACGTCGCGGCGCTGCCGGACGGGGCGCGGGTCGTCGCCGTCGACACGCTCGATCTGCCGGAGCCTTCTTCCGACGGTATGGTCCGGCCGCGCCCGGTGGTCCACCCTGCGTCGGCCGCCTACGTGCTGTTCACCTCCGGCTCGACCGGCCGGCCCAAGGGTGTGGCGGTGCCGCACGCGGGCATCGTCAACCGGCTGCTGTGGATGCAGGACCGCTATCCGCTCACCGGCGCCGACGTGGTGCTGCAGAAGACCCCGATCTCGTTCGACGTGTCGGTGTGGGAGTTGTTCTGGCCGTTGCAGGTCGGCGCGACGATGGTCATCGCCGAGCCGGACGGTCACCGCGACCCGGCGTACCTGGAGCGGGTCGTGCACGACCGCGCGGTCACCACGGTGCACTTCGTGCCGTCGATGCTCGACGTGTTCCTCGCCGGGGCCGACCTGGGCCGGTGCCGGTCGCTGCGCCGGGTGTTCACCAGCGGCGAGGCGCTGGCCCCGACCACCGCCGGGGCACTGCACGACGCCGCGAACGTCGAACTGCACAACCTGTACGGACCCACCGAGGCGTCGGTGGATGTCACCTATCACCGCACCGTGCCCGGTGAGGCCGTGGTGCCGATCGGCGCGCCCGTGTGGAACACCCAGGTGTACGTGCTCGACCCGTCGCTGCGCCCGGTCCCGGTCGGCGCCGCGGGTGAGCTCTATCTGGCGGGCGTCCAGCTGGCCCGCGGCTATGTCGGCCGGCCCGACCTGAGCGCCGACCGTTTCGTCGCGAACCCGTTCGGTGCGCCGGGCGAGCGGATGTACCGGACCGGCGACCTCGTGCGGTGGACTCCAACAGGCGAGCTGGAGTACCTGGGACGCACCGACTTCCAGGTGAAGCTGCGCGGACAGCGGATCGAGCTCGGCGAGATCGAGGCCGCGCTGGCCGCACAGGAGTCGGTCGCACAGTCGGTGGTCGTGCTGCGCAGCGACGACGCGACCGGCGACCACCTGGCCGGCTATGTGGTCGCGGAACCCGGTGCGGCACTGGACGAGCGGACGCTGCTCGACGGGGCGGCGACGCTCCTGCCGCGCTACATGGTGCCGTCGACCGTGACAGTTCTCGACGCGTTCCCGCTCAGCCCGAACGGCAAGCTCGACCGCAAGGCGCTGCCCGCGCCGGAGTTCGCGGGCGCGGGGGAGTTCGTGCCGCCGAGCACACCCACCGAACACACGCTCGCGACGATCTTCGCGGAGGTGCTCGGCACCGGCGACACCCCGATCGGCGTGGCCGACGGCTTCTTCGACCTGGGTGGCAACTCGCTGGTGGCGACCCGCCTGGTGGCCCGCATCAATGCCGACCTCGGTTGTGCGGTCGGGGTGCGCGCGGTGTTCGAGGCGCCGACGGTCGCCGGGCTCGCCGCGGTGGTCGAGGGCTCGCGTGCCGGTGGCGCGGTCGTACCCGCGCTGACCGGCCGGACCCGTCCGGCGCGGATCCCGTTGTCTCCGGCCCAGTCCCGCATGTGGTTCCTCAACCGATTCGACCCCGGCTCCGGGGCCTACAACGTCGTCGTGGCGCTGCGCCTGACCGGCAGCCTCGACGTCGACGCGCTGCGCGAGGCGATCCGCGACATCGTCGAGCGGCACGAGACGCTGCGCACCGTCTACCCGGATTCGGCCGACGGCCCGTACCAGCGGATCCTGTCGGTCGACGAGGCGCTCGACGAGTTGGCGCTCGACGAGTTGGCGCTCGACGAGTTGGCGCTCGACGTACCCGGTGAGCAGGACCCGGCGGCACCGGACGAGGTCGCCGCGCGGGTGCGGGCGGCCGTCGCGTCGGGCTTCGACGTCACCGCCGAGATCCCCATCGAACTGACGCTGCTGCCCGTCACGCCGGACGAGCACGTGCTGGTGCTGGTCGTGCATCACATCAGCATCGACGGATGGTCGATCCAGGCGCTGGCCGCCGACCTGGTGCACGCCTATTCGCTGCGCGCCGCGGACGAGGCGCCCAAATGGGCGCCGTTGCCCGTGCAGTACGCGGACTATGCGCTGTGGAAGCACGAGGTGCTCGGCGCCGACGACGACGCGGAGTCGGTCGCCGGACGCCAGATCGCCTACTGGTCGGCCGAACTCGCCGGAGCCCCGGAGGCGCTGGCGCTGCCCACCGACCACACCCGGCCCGCGATCCCGAGCTACCGCGGCGGCGCGGTCGAATTCCCCATCGACGCCGCCACCTACCGGGCGGTCGCCGCACTGGCCCGCCGCGCGGGCGCCACCCCGTTCATGGTGCTGCACGCCGCGCTGGCGGTGCTGCTGGCCCGGCTGGCCGACACCGACGACGTGCTCATCGGCACGCCGGTCGCGGGTCGCGGCGAGCAGGCCCTCGACGACGTGGTCGGCATGTTCGTGAACACGCTCGTGCTGCGCACCGGGGTCGACCCCTCGCTGCCGTTCGCCGAACTGCTCGCGCGCGTGCGCGACACCGACCTGGCCGCCTACGCGCACGCGGACATCCCGTTCGAGCGCCTCGTCGAGGTGCTGCAGCCGGCGCGCTCGACCGCGCACCACCCGCTTTTCCAGGTGGTGCTGACGCTGGAGGAGGCGCGTCACGACCGCATCCAGCTGCCCGGCCTGCAGATCGTCTCGGAGCCCGTCGATTTCGGTGTCGCCAAGTTCGACCTGCAGTTGGTCGTCGCCGAACAGCACGGCGACGACGGTGCGGTCGGCACGCTGACCTATGCGCGCGACCTGTTCGACCACGACTCCGCGGCCCGGATCGGCGAGCGGTTCCTGCGGATCCTGCGGGCCGCCGTGACCGATGCGAGCGGGCCGATCGGCGACATCGCCTGGCTGTCCGGCGACGAGCGCGCCGATTTGCTGGCGCAGCCGGGCCGGACCGCGGTGCCGGTGCGCACCCTGCCGGAGCTGCTGGCGGCCGCGGCCGTCGACCGGGATGCTGCCGCGCTGTCGATCGGCGAGGCTGCCGTCACCTACGGCGAACTCGACGAGCGGTCGAATCAGCTTGCCCGCCTGCTGATCTCTCGCGGTGTCGGACCCGAGTCGTTCGTCGCGATCGCGGTGCCACGGTCGGTCGAGTCGGTGTTCGCGGTGTGGGCGGTCGCCAAGACCGGTGCCGCGTTCCTGCCGGTGGACCCGACCTATCCGGCCGAGCGGATCGCGCACATGCTTGCCGATTCCGGCGCATCACTGGGGGTGACGCTCGCGGCGCACGCGGCATCGCTGCCCGGTGCGCAGACGGGGACGGGACCGCAGTGGCTGACCCTCGACGACGACGAGACCGTGCACGCGCTGGTGGGCCGGAGCGCCGCCCCGGTCACCGACGCCGACCGCGCGGCGACGCTGCTGCCCGAGCACCCGGCATACATGATCTACACGTCGGGCTCGACCGGTACCCCGAAGGGTGTGGTCGTGCCGCACGTGGGCCTGGCCGCGTTCGTCGCCGAGCAGCAGGCGCGCTACGGGGTGCACGGCACCTCGCGCACACTGCATTTCGCATCGCCGAGCTTCGACGCGTCGATCCTGGAACTGTTGATGGCCTTCGGCGGCGGCGCCGAACTGGTGATCGTGCCGACCGGCGTCTACGGCGGCACCGAGCTCGCCGCGATCCTCGTCGGTCGCGAGGTCACGCACGCGTTCGTCACCCCGGGTGCACTGGCAACCATGGACCCGGCGGGGCTCGAGCGGCTGGGCGTCGTCGTGGTCGGCGGCGAGGCGTGCGAACCGGCGCTGGTGCGCCGCTGGGCGCCGGGCCGGGCCATGTTCAACGCCTACGGTCCGACCGAATCGACCATCATGGCCACGCATTTCGGGCCGATGCACCCGGACGAGCCGGTGCTGATCGGGTCGGCGGTGTACGGCACCGACGTCTATGTGCTCGACGCGCGGCTGCGCCCGGTACCCGCCGGCGTCGCCGGTGAGCTGTACATCTCCGGGCAGGGCCTCGCCCGCGGCTACCACCGCCGCAGCGCGTTGACCGGCGCCCGCTTCGTCGCGAACCCGTTCGGGGCGCCGGGCACGCGGCTGTACCGCACCGGCGACCTGGTGCGCTGGACCGCCGGGCCGATTCGCGCGCTGGAATACTTGGGGCGCACCGACTTCCAGGTGAAGGTGCGTGGTCACCGCATCGAGCTCGGCGAGATCGACGCCGTGCTGTCGGCGCACCCGGGCGTGGAACTGGCGGTCACCGTGGGGCACCGCACCGCCTCGGGCGTCGCCACCGTGGTGTCGTACGTGCTGCCGGTGCCCGGACACGCCGTCGACGTGAAGCAACTGACCGCGCAGGCGGCGGCGCGGCTGCCGGAGTACATGGTTCCGGCCGCGATCACCGTGCTCGACCAGCTGCCGCTGACCGGCTCGGGCAAGGTCGACACCAAGGCACTGCCCGAACCGGTGTTCTCGGCACGCGAGTACGTCGCGCCACGCAGCCAGACCGAATCGCTGATCGCCGCGGTGTTCGCGGACGTGCTCGGCGTCGTCGGCACGGGACCGGTCGGAGTGGGCGCCGAGGACGACTTCTTCGCGCTCGGTGGCACCTCGCTCAGCGCCACCCGCGTGGTCGCGCGGATCGGGGAGGTCTTCGGTTGCAGTCTGGGCGTGCGCGAGATCTTCGAGGCCCCGACGGTCGCCGCGCTCGCGCGCCGGGTCGACCAGGCCGCGCACGACACGCAGCGGCCCGAGCTGGTCGCCGGACCGCGCCCCGACCTGATCCCGCTCTCTCCGGCGCAGCAGCGGATGTGGTTCCTCAACCGCTTCGAACCCGCCTCGCCGGTCTACAACATCCAGATCGTCGTGCGGCTGTCCGGCGCGCTGGACGTGACCGCGCTGCGCCGCGCCGTCGCCGACGTGATCGACCGGCACGAGTCGCTGCGCACCGCGTACCCGGCCGTCGACGGTGACCCGTATCAGCGGATCCTTCCCGCCGACGAGGTGCCGCTCGACCTCACACCGCGACCGGTGGACGAGTCCGAGGTGACCGCGGCCGTGCTGAGCGTGCTCGCCGACGGCTTCGACGTGACCGCGGGCGCGCCGGTGCGCGGCGCGCTGCTGCAGGCCGCGGACGACGAGTTCGTGCTCGCGCTGGTCGTGCACCACATCGGCGCCGACGGCTTCTCGACGCTGCCGCTCGCGCGGGACGTGCTGGTCGCCTACGCGGCGCGGTTGCAGGGCCGGGCCCCCGAATGGTCGCCGTTGACGGTGCAGTACGCCGACTACGCGCTGTGGCAGCGCCGCGTGCTCGGCGACGAGCTCGACCCGCGCTCTGTCGCCGCGCTGCAGCTGGGGTACTGGCGTGAGCGGCTCGCCGAGACGCCGGTCCTGGAGCTCCCGTCCGACCGTCCCCGCCCGCCGGCCGCGAGTTTCACCGGTGCCCGTGCCGATTTCGTGGTCGACGCCGAGACGACGGCCCGGCTGCGCGAGATTGCGCGGGAGCGCGACGCGACGCTGTTCATGGTGTTGCACGCCGGTCTGGCGGTGCTGCTGTCGCGGCTGTCGGGCAGCACGGACGTGACGGTCGGGTCGCCGATCGCCGGTCGCGGCGAACGGGCACTCGACGACCTGGTCGGCATGTTCGTCAACACGCTGGTCCTGCGGACCGAGGTCGGCCCGCAGCTGAGCTTCGGTGAGCTCGTCGAGCTGGCCAAGGAGACGGACCTGGCCGCGTTCGCGCACGCCGACGTGCCGTTCGAGCGGGTCGTCGAGGCGGTGGATCCGCCGCGCTCGCAGGCACACTCGCCGCTGTTCCAGGTGGCACTGTCGTTGCAGAACGAGGGCATCGGCGAACTGGAGCTTCCGGACCTGCAGGTTGCACCGTTCGATCCCGGTGTCGCCGTGGCGAAGTTCGACCTGGAGTGGACGCTGCGTGAGCGCGGTGACCGGCTCGAGGGGTCGGTCACCTACGCGACCGACCTGTTCGACGCCGCGACCGCGCACGGGTTCACCGAGCGGCTGCGTCGCCTGCTGGCGGCCCTGGTCGACGACACGGACAGCCCAGTCGGCGACCTGTCGATCCTCACCCCGGCCGAACGGTCGCAGGTGCTGGCGCCGGCGTCCCTGCCGCCTGCGATCCGCACGCTGTCGCAGATCCTCGATGCCGCGCCGGACCGCGCCGCGGTGGCGTTGGTCGCTGGCGCCGACGAGCTGACCTACGCGGACGTGGATGCACGGGCCAACCGGCTGGCGCGGCTGCTGATCGACCGGGGGGTCGGACCGGAAAGCTTTGTCGCGCTGTCATTCCCGCGGACCATCGACTCGATCGTCGCGATGTGGGCGGTCGCGCGCACGGGTGCGGCGTTCGTGCCGGTCGACCCGAAGCTGCCGGCGGAGCGGGTCGAGTACATGCTCGCCGATTCCGGTTGCACCGTGGGCCTTCGGCCCGCGGGCGACTTGCGGGGTCCGGACCCGGCAACTCACGCGCAGGTGCAGTGGGTGGAGGTCGGCGGCGATGTCGCGGACGGGTACTCCGACGCGCCGTTGACCGACGCGGAGCGCCGCGGGCCGATCGATCCTGCGCACGCCGCGTATGTGATCTATACGTCCGGCTCGACGGGTGTGCCGAAGGGCGTGGTGGTCACCCACACCGGTTTGTCGTCGTTCACCGCGCGGTCGCGGGCGGAGCTGGGTCTGGACGAGGGGTCGCGGGTGTTGCGGCTGTCGTCGGCGAGTTTCGATGCGTCGATGTTCGAGATGATCGCGGCCTTCTCGGCCGGCGCCGCGATGGTGATCGCCCCGCCGGAGGTGTTCGGCGGGACCGAGTTGACGACGTTGTTGCGGGAGCAGCGGGTCACGCATGTGCTGACGGCGCCGGCGGCGTTGAGCACGGTCGACGCGGCGGCGTTGCCGGATCTGCGCACGGTGGTCGTCGGCGGCGACGTGTGCCCGCCCGAGTTGGTGGAGCGCTTCGCGCCTGGACGTGCCTTCTTCAATTCGTATGGTCCGACGGAGACGACGATCGTCATCACCGCGACCGGGCCGCTGACGGCGGGGGACCGGATCACCGTCGGCGCGCCGATCGACGGTGCGCGCGCGCTGGTGCTCGACGCGCGGCTGAGCCCGGTGCCGCCGGGTGTCGTGGGCGAGCTGTACCTGTCGGGCCCGGGCCTGGCGCGCGGCTATCACGCGCGGAGTGGTCTGACGGCGGAACGGTTCGTCGCGAATCCCTTTGGCGCGCCGGGTGAGCGAATCTACCGGACCGGCGACCTGGTTCGGTGGACCGGGGCGGGTGAAGCGACGGGGAATGTCACCGCCGGCGAGCTGGACTTCGTCGGCCGCGCCGACGCGCAGGTACAGCTGCGCGGTCTGCGGATCGAGCTCGGCGAGGTCGAGACGGCACTGACCGGCTGCGCGGGGGTTTCCCAGTCGGTGGTGGTCGTGCACAACGACCGGCACGCCGGTGACCAGTTGGTCGGCTACGTCGTCTCCGAGACCGGTGTCGCGCTCGACGCACGCAGGGTCCGGGACGCGGTCGCCGAAAGGTTGCCAGCGTATATGGTGCCGGCGCTGGTGATGGTTCTCGACTCGATGCCGGTCACCACGCACGGCAAGCTGGACCGACGGGCACTGCCGACACCGCAGTTCGCCTCGGAACGCGAGTTCACCGCGGCGACCACGCCGTACGAGGAAATCGTGGCCGGCGCGATGGCCGAGGTGCTCGGCCGGGACGTCGATGCCCGGATCGGCATTCACGACAGCTTCTTCGACCTCGGCGGGAACTCGTTGTCCGCCACCAAGGTCGCCGCGCGGGTCGGTGCCGCTGTCGGCGTCGACCTGAGCGTGCGTGAGGTGTTCGAGGCGCCGACCGCTCAGGCGTTGGCGCTGCGTGCCGAGGCCCTGCGCGCCGGCGGTGGCGCCCGCGAGCCACTGGTCCCGATGGTCCGGCCGGAGCGGATCCCGCTGTCGCCGGCGCAGTCCCGGATGTGGTTCCTCAACCGCTTCGACCCGCGGTCGGCCGCATACAACATTCCGCTGGCGGTCCGGTTGAGCGGCGACGTGGACGTGGAGGCGCTGCGCGCCGCCCTCGGGGACGTGCTCGAGCGGCACGAGTCGCTGCGCACCGTCTACCCGGAGGTGGACGGTGACCCGCACCAGGTGGTGCTCCCGATCGGTGAGGCGCTGCCGGAGTACCGGGTGCATTCGGTGCCGCCCAGGGACCTGACCGACGCACTGATGGCGTTCGCGACAACAGGATTCGACGTGACCGCCGCGCCGCCGCTGCGGATCGCGCTGTTCGAGGTGGACGATCCGGAACTTTCCAGGCCGGAGTCGGTGCTGATGGTCGTCGTCCACCACATCGCGGCGGACGGTGCCTCGACGGCGCCGCTTGCCCGCGACGTCATGACGGCGTACGTGTCGCGGACGCAGGACCAACCGCCGCAGTGGTCGCCGCTGCCGGTGCAGTACGCCGACTTCAGCATCTGGCAGCGCCGGGTGCTCGGCGACGAGAACGATGCGGCGTCGGTCGCGGCGCGTCAGATCGACTACTGGCGCGACCGGTTGACCGACCTCCCCACTGTGCTGGAACTGCCCACCGACCGCCCCCGACCGGTGACCCGTTCGATGGCGGGTGCGACCGTCGACTTCTCTGTCGACGCGCCGACCCACCGCCGGCTGGCGGAGTTCGCGAAGGACCGTGGCGCGAGCCTGTTCATGGTCGCGCACGCGGCGCTGTCGGCGCTGCTGGCGAAGCTGTCCGGCACATCCGACATCGCGATCGGCACCCCGACGGCGGGTCGCGGCGACGCGGCGCTCGACGACCTGGTCGGCATGTTCGTCGGCACCCTGGTCCTGCGCGCCCAGGTGGACCCGGACGCGGGCTTCGCGAGCCTGGTCGACGCGGTGCGATCGGGCGATCTGGAAGCGTTCTCGCGCAATGATGTCCCGTTCGAGCGCCTGGTCGAGGTGCTCGATCCACCGCGATCGACGGCACACAGCCCGCTGTTCCAGGTCATGCTCACCTTCCAGAACACCGAGACCGCCGAGTTCGAGTTGCCCGGTGTGACGGTCGGTCTCGTCGATCTCGGGGTCGAACCGGCGAAGTTCGACCTGACGCTGACGCTGGTGCCCCGCCACGACGAGGAGGGTGCCCCGGCGGGAATCGCGGCGTCGTTCGGCTATGCGACCGACATCTTCGACGAGTCAACGGTGCGCGCGGTGGCCGACCGGTTCCTGCGCCTGCTGGACAAGGTGACCGAGGATCCGTCGACGCCGGTCGGTGACATCGATCTGCTCGCCGCACACGAACGCGCGCAACTGCTGGAGCTTTCCCGCGGGCCGATGGCCGACGCCGGGATCGGATCGCCTGTCGAGCTGTTCGCGGAGGTGGTCGCACAGTCGCCGGAGGCGACGGCAGTCGTGGACGAGGACCGGACCCTGACCTTCCGTGGCCTCGACGACCGTGCCAACCTGCTTGCCGCGAAGCTCATCTCGGTTGGTGTGGGGATCGATGATGTCGTTGCGCTGGTGCTGCCCCGGTCCGCGGACTGGGTGGTGGCGATGGTCGCCGCGTGGAAGGCCGGCGCCGCGTACGCGCCGATCGACCCCGCAACGCCGCTCGCCCGCATCGACACGCTGTTGGTGGACACGGGAGCACGGTGCCTGGTGGCGCCGCGGGCCTGGCTCGATGCTGCCGGTCCGGGCCTGGCGGAGTTGATGACTGTCGTGTCTGTCGAATCGTCTGATTCGGACGGTACGGCGTCGTCGGCGGTTCCGGTGCCGGCCGACCGCTGGGCCGAGTCGGGTGCCGGGCTGCGGTTGGGCTACGTCATCTCGACATCCGGTTCGACCGGACGGCCCAAGCCCACGCTCGTCGCGATGGCGGGAATCGCCAACACGCTCGACTGGTATCGGCGTGAGCTCGCGCTGAACCCCGAAGCGGGCGTTCTGGTGGCGTCCTCACCGAGCTTCGATCTCACGCAGAAGAACGTGTGGGCCGCGCTGCTCTCGGGGGCCACCGTGCGTCTGGCCGGTGAGGAGTTCGATCCCGAGCAGATCGTGCGGACAGTTCAGTCCGGTGGCGTGCAGGTGCTGAACATGTCGCCGTCGGCCTTCGAGGCGGTCCTGGATGCAGATGCCGACGGGGCCGCCCTGGCACGGTTGCGAATGGTCTTCCTCGGCGGCGAGGCGGTGCGGCTCGCGCCGTTGCGAACGCTGATCGACGCCGGGGTCCGGGTGTTCAACAGCTACGGTCCGACGGAGGCGTCGGACGTCGTGGCGGCCCATGAGATCCGAGGCGACGAGACGGATTCCGTGCCGATCGGATCGTCGATCCCAGGGGTGGACCTGTACGTGCTCGACGGTCGTCTCATGCCGTCACCGATCGGGGTGCCGGGCGAGCTGTACATCGGCGGCCCGGCGGTCGGCCGCGGGTACGGCGGGATGTTCGCGCAGACAGCCGAACGCTTCGTGGCCAATCCGTTCGGGACTGCCGGTGAACGGCTCTACCGGACCGGTGACCTGGTTCGGTGGATGAGCGACAGTGCCTCGGCGCCGGTCGAGTTGCATTACCTGGGCCGTACCGACTTCCAGGTGAAGCTGCGTGGTTTGCGGATAGAACTCGGTGAGATCGAGGCGGCGTTGCGGGATCAGGCCGGTGTCGCGCAAGCCGCAGTGCTGGTCCGTGAAGATGTGCCGGGTGCCCAGCGATTGGTCGGCTACGTCACCGGTACCGCAATCGACGACGACGCGGTGTTGAGGGCGGTCCGGAAGCGGCTGCCCGAGTACATGGTTCCCGCCGTTCTCGTGGTCATGGACGAGTTCCCGCTCAACCGCAGCGGGAAGCTCGACCGCAAGGCGCTGCCCGCACCGGAGATCGGTTCGGGTCGACCGTTCCGCGCGCCCACGACCGACGCGGAACGGGCCATTGCCGCGGTGTTCGCCGAACTGCTGGGTCTCGACCGGGTGTCGGTGGACGAGAGCTTCTTCGAACTCGGCGGCAACTCGCTCTCGGCGACCCGGGTCGTGTCGCGGGTCAATGCCGCGCTCGCTGCGGCGCTGACCCTGCGCGAGCTGTTCGACCATCCGACTGCCGCGGAACTGGCCGCACGTTCGCTGTCGCTGCTCCCGCGACAGGACGGTCCAGCGCTCGCGGCCATGGAACGCCCGGAGTCGGTGCCGCTCTCGCCTGCGCAGCAACGGATGTGGTTCCTCAACCGCTTCGACTCCGACTCTCCGGTCTACAACATCCCGTTCGCCGTGCAGCTGAGCGGCACCGTCGATCTCGACGCGGTACGCGCCGCCGTCCGCGACGTCGTCGAACGACACGAGTCGCTGCGCACGGTCTACCCGGAGTCGGCTTCCGGTGCGCACCAGCGGGTGCTGACGGTCGACGAGGCGGCCGTCGAGGTCGAGCTCGTGGCGGTTGCCGACGACGCGGCGTTGCGGTCCGGTGCGTTGGCGCTGGTGTCGCGTGGGTTCGACGTGACCGTGCAGGTCCCGTTGCGGGCCACGCTGTTCCGTTTGTCGCCGACGGAGTCGGTGCTGGTGCTGGTCGTGCACCACATCAGCGCGGACGGCTTCTCGACGGGTCCGCTGGCGCGCGACGTCATGCTCGCCTACGCGGCACGCACCGGTGGTCAGGCGCCGGGGTGGGAGCCGTTGCCGGTGCAGTACGCCGACTACGCGCTGTGGCAACGGGCGGTGCTGGGCGCACTCGACGACCCGGAATCGGAGCTGGCCCGGCAGGTGGCCTACTGGCGCGGGCAGCTGGCCGGACAGCCCGCCCTGCTCGAGCTGCCGACCGACAGCCCGCGTCCCGCGGTGGCGAGTTTCGCCGGTGCGCGCGTCGATTTCACCGTCGACGCCGTGACGACGGCGGGGCTGCACGCGGTGGCGCGGGCACACGGCGCCACGCTGTTCATGGCATTGCACGCGGGTCTGGCGGTGCTGCTGTCGCGGTTGTCGGGCAGCACCGATGTGTCGGTGGGCTCGCCGATCGCCGGCCGCGGCGACCGCGCACTCGACGACCTGATCGGGATGTTCGTCAACACGCTGGTGCTGCGCACCGAGGTCGACCCCGCGGCGGGCTTCGGTGAGCTGGTCGCGGCGGTCAAGGCGATCGACCTGGCGGCGTTCACCCACGCCGATGTGCCGTTCGAGACCGTCGTCGAGGCGGTCGATCCGCCGCGGTCGCAGGCGCATTCGCCGCTGTTCCAGGTCGCCCTGTCACTGCAGAACCAGGACGATGTCGCGCTGGAACTGCCCGACCTTCGGGTCGCCGCCTACGACGCGGACGTCGTCGTCGCGAAGTTCGACCTGGAACTGACCGTGCGCGAGGTCGGCGACGAACTGTCCGCCACGCTCGTCTACGCGAGCGACCTGTTCGACCGGTCCACGGCCGCGTCGTTCGCCGGGCGCCTGCTGCGACTGCTGGGCCAGGCTGTCGCCGACCCGGCGCGGCCGATCGGCGGCCTCGAACTGCTCGACGAGTCGGAACGGCGGACGGTGTTGTCCGGTTCGGTCGCGCCGCCACCCCTGGTGCGGACGCTGCCGGAGATTCTCGACGGTTCCGGTGTGGACGAGGACATCGCGCTGGTGTCCGGCGACGTGCGGTTGACCTACCGGCAACTGCGGTCGCGGGCCAACCGCCTGGCGCGGCTGCTGATCGGCCGCGGGATCGGACCGGAATCAACAGTAGCGCTGGCGTTTCCGCGCTCGATCGAATCGATCGTCGCGATGTGGGCGGTCGTGCAGTCGGGTGCGGCGTTCGTGCCGATCGACCCGAAGCTGCCGGTCGAGCGGATCGAGTACATGCTCGCGGACTCCGGATGCACCGTGGGCCTGCGGCCCGTGCGCGAGTTGCACGGGCCGGACCGTGCAAGTCACGCACAGGTGGAGTGGGTGGAGGTCGGCGACGAGGTTGCCGCCGAGTACTCCGATGCCCCGCTGACCGACGCCGACCGGGTGTCGCCGATTCGGCCGGAGTCCGCCGCGTACGTCATCTATACCTCGGGGTCGACCGGCCTGCCGAAGGGCGTCGTGGTCACTCACGCCGGACTGTCGTCGTTCACCGCGCAGTCACGGACCGAGCTGGGCCTGGACGTGGCGTCGCGGGTGCTTCGGCTGTCGTCGGCGAGTTTCGATGCGTCGATGTTCGAGATGATCGCTGCGTTCAGTGCCGGCGCGTCGATGGTGATCGCCCCGCCGGAGGTCATCGGCGGAGCCGAACTGACCGCGTTGCTGCGCGAACAGCGGGTCAGCCACGTGCTCACCGCGCCGGCGGCGCTCGGCACGGTCGACGCGACCGATCTGCCGGATCTGCGGACGGTGGTCGTCGGTGGTGACGTCTGTCCGCCGGAGATGGTGGAGCGCTTCGCCCCCGGACGCGTCTTTGTCAACTCGTATGGTCCGACGGAGACGACGATCGTCGTCACCGCGACCGGGCCACTGGTTGCGGGGGAGCGGATCACCATCGGTGCACCGCTGGCCGGCGCCCGCGCACTGGTGCTCGACGCATGGCTGCGGCCGGTCCCGGTCGGCGTGGTGGGCGAGCTCTATCTGTCGGGTCCCGGGCTGGCACGGGGGTATCTGGACCGGCCGGGGCTGACCGCGTCACGGTTCGTCGCCGACCCGTACGGCGAGGGCCGGATGTACCGGACCGGAGACCTGGTGCGCTGGGTCGGCGCGCCGGAGGCTGGGACGGCTCGACAACTCGACTTTGTGGGCCGCGGCGACTCGCAGGTGCAGTTGCACGGCCTGCGGATCGAGTTGGGCGAGGTCGAGGCGGCGCTGACCGGGTCCGCCGGGGTGGCGCAGTCGGTGGCGGTCGTGCACCGGGACCGGCACGTCGGGGATCAGCTCGTCGCGTACGTGGTCGCCGAGGCCGGCGTCGAACTCGACGGCCGCCGGGTGCGCGACCGGTTGGCGGAAAGCCTGCCGACATACATGGTGCCCGCGCTGGTGATGGTGATCGACGCCGTCCCGGTGACGGTGCACGGCAAAGTCGACCGGCGGGCGCTGCCGCAGCCGCAGTTCACGACGGACCGCGAGTTCCGGGCGCCGACCACACCCGTGGAAGAGGCCATCGCGGCGGCCTTCGCCGAGCTGCTGGGGCTCGACCGCGTGTCCGTCGACGACAGCTTCTTCGAACTCGGCGGCAACTCGCTGCTGGCCACCCGGATCGTGGCGCGCATCAACGCGGATCTCGATGTGGCACTTGTCGTCCGGGACGTGTTCGACGCACCGACCGTTGCGGACCTGTCGGTCCGCGCAGAATCCGCGGTGATCGTTGCGGCGACGCCGAACCTGGTGCCGATGACACGGCCCGCGCAGATTCCGCTGTCGCCGGCGCAGCAGCGCATGTGGCTGCTCAACCGGTTCGACACCGGTTCCGCGGTCTACAACATCCCGTTCGCGGTGCGGCTGACCGGCCGGATCGACACCGCCGCACTGCAGTCCGCGGTGCTCGACGTGCTCGAGCGACACGAGTCGCTGCGCACGTACTACCCGCAGGTCGGGGACGGTCCGTGCCAGCGCATCGTGCCAGCCGACGAGGTTCGGCTGGGCCTGGTCCCAGAGACGGTGTCCGAGGACGAGCTGGTTGCGCGGGTGGCGGACGTCGTCGCCGGCGGATTCGACGTGACCGCAGCGGTGCCGTTGCGCGGCAAGATGTTCCGCGTCGCCGACGACGAGCACGTGCTGGTGCTGGTCGTGCACCACATCAGCGCCGACGGGTTCTCCACGGTGCCGCTGTCCCGGGACATCGTGACCGCCTACGTGACCCGATCGCAGGGACAGGCGCCGCAATGGGCTCCGCTGCCGGTCCAGTACGCGGATTACGCGCTGTGGCAGCGGTCGGCACTCGGCGCCGTCGACGACCCGGAATCGGTCGCCGCCGAACAGCTGTCCTACTGGCGTGATCGCCTGGCGGATGCCCCGGCACTGCTCGAACTCCCCACCGACCGTCCGCGTCCGGCGGTGGTCACGGGAGCCGGCGGCCGCGCCGACTTCACGCTCGACGCCGAGCTGACGGCGCAGCTCTCCGCGGTGGCGCGCACCTCGGGTGCGACGCCGTTCATGGCGCTGCACGCCGCGCTGGCGGTACTGCTGTCGAGGCTGGCGAACACCGATGACGTGTCGATCGGCAGCCCGATCGCCGGGCGGGGACGACGCGAACTCGACGACCTGGTCGGCATGTTCGTCAACACACTGGTGCTGCGCACTCGGGTCGACCCGGCGATGAGCTTCGCCGAGCTGATCGTGCAGGTGCGCGACGGGGATCTGGCCGCGTTCGCACACGCCGACGTGCCGTTCGAGTCGGTGGTGGAGGCGGTCGACCCGGTGCGCTCGCAGGCGCATTCGCCGCTGTTTCAGGTGGCGCTGTCGCTGCAGAACCAGGGCGCGGCCGAACTCGAACTGCCGGGCCTGCGGATCACGCCGCTCGACTCGGATGCGGCGGTCGCGAAGTTCGATCTCGAGGTGGTGCTGCGCGAGCAGGACGGCGCGATGGCCGGCTCGATCGTCTATGCGACCGACCTGTTCGACCACGCGACCGTGGTCTCGCATGCGGAACGTCTGGTGCGGGTGCTGCGCGCCGGCGTCGACGAGCCCGGCCGTGCGGTCGGCGACCTGGGCTGGCTCGGTGCGGACGAGCGTGCGTCGCTGCTCCCGCCGGCCGGAGCCTCGGCGGTCCCGGTGCGGCTGCTGGCGCAGATCCTGGTGGATGCGGCGGCGGCGCCGGAGCGCACCGCGTTGCTCGCCGGGGCTGAGTCGGTCACCTACGGTGAGCTCGATGCGCGTTCGAACCGGATTGCACGCCTGTTGCTCTCACGTGGAGTGAGTCCGGAGTCGTTCGTCGCGGTCGCGGTGGAACGGTCGGTGGCGTCGGTGACCGCCGTGTGGGCGGTCGCGAAGTCGGGCGGAGCCTTCGTGCCGGTCGATCCGACGTATCCGCCGGACCGGATCGCGCACATGCTCACCGATTCCGGGGCCCGGGTGGGGGTCACGCTGACGGCTCACCGCGACGGCCTGCCCGACGACGTGGACTGGATCGTGCTGGACGATCCGGCGGTCGACGTGCGGGTGCACTCGCTCCCGGACGCGCCCGTGACGGTGCCCGATCGCGCGGCGCCGCTGCGTCCGGAGCACCCGGCGTACATGATCTACACCTCGGGGTCGACCGGCGTACCGAAGGGCGTGGTGGTGACCCACGTCGGTCTGGCCGCGTTCGTCGCCGAGCAGCAGGCCCGCTACGGCGTGGATTCCTCCTCTCGGACGGTGCATTTCGCGTCGCCGAGCTTCGATGCGTCGATCCTCGAACTGCTGATGGCCTTCGGCGGTGGCGCGCAGATGGTGATCGTGCCGACCGACGTCTACGGCGGCGACGAACTGGCGACGCTGCTGCGCGAGGGCGTCACCCACGCCTTCGTCACGCCGGGCGCGTTGGCGACGGTGGACCCGGACGGTCTCGACGCGCTGGGCGTGGTCGTCGTCGGTGGCGAGGCGGTCGACGCCGCGGTGGTCCGCCGCTGGGCTCCTGGCCGGAAGTTGTTCAACGCGTATGGGCCGACCGAGTCGACGATCATGGCGACCCACTCGGACCCGATGGTCGCCGGTGCGCCGGTGCCGATCGGCGATGCGGTCCGCGGAACCGAGGTGTACGTGCTGGACGCGCGACTGCATCCGGTGCCGCGCGGGGTGGCCGGCGAGCTGTACGTGGCGGGCCAGGGCCTGGCCCGCGGCTACCACGGTCTGGCCGGACTGACCGCGCAGCGGTTCGTCCCGAACCCGTTCGGGGCACCGGGGTCGCGGCTGTACCGCACCGGCGACCTGGTCCGGCGCACCGAGGACGGTCTCGAGTACCTGGGGCGCACCGATTTCCAGGTGAAGGTGCGTGGGCACCGGATCGAGCTCGGCGAGATCGACGGGGCGCTGTCGACGCACGATGCGGTGGAACTGGCGGTCACCCTGGGCCGCGAGGTCGCCGGTGTGACGCACCTGGTGTCGTACGTTTTGGCGGCGCCGGGGACGGTGGTCGAGTCGCCGGAACTCATCGCGCACGTGGCGCGCCTGCTGCCGGAGTACATGGTGCCGGCGGCGGTGACCGTGCTCGACGAGATGCCGTTGACCGGCTCCGGCAAGATCGACACCCGCGCGCTGCCGGAACCAGTGCTGGCGAGCCGCGCCTACGTCGCCCCGCGCACGCCGGCGCAGGAGCGGATCGCCGAGATCTTCGCGGAGATCCTCGGGACGGAACGGGTCGGCGTCGACGACGACTTCTTCGCACTCGGCGGCAACTCGCTGATCGCGACGCGCGTGATCGCCCGCGTCAACGAGACCTTCTCGGTCGCGCTGGGTGTGCGGGAGATCTTTGATGCGCCGACGGTGGCGGCACTGGCCCTGCGGGCGAGCGACGCCGACCGTCTTACGGCGCGTGCACCGCTTGCGCCGCAGCAGCGACCGGCGTCGATCCCGCTGTCGTTGGCGCAGCAACGAATGTGGTTCCTCAGCCGCTTCGATCCCGCCTCGGGTGTGAACAACATCCCGCTGCCCGTGCGGCTCACCGGGGAACTGGACGTCGACGCGCTGCGGGCGGCGATCGGCGACCTCGTGCAGCGGCACGAGACGCTACGGACCGTCTACCCCGACGCCGCGGACGGACCGCACCAGGTGATCCTGCCCGCGTCGGAGGCGGTCCCCGAGTTGGCGGTGACCGACATCCGCGAGGAGGACCTGCTCGCGGAGCTGATCGCCTTGGCCTCGGCGGGATTCGACGTGACCACGCAGGTGCCGGTGCGGGTGGGGCTGCTGCGGCTGAGCGAGACCGACCACGTGCTGACACTGGTGGTGCACCACATCGCCGCGGACGGTTCGTCGATGGGACCGCTCGCCCGCGACGTGATGGCCGCCTACCTCGCGCGTCGAGCGGGCACGGCCCCGATGTGGGAGCCGCTGCCGGTCCAGTACGCGGACTACAGCCTCTGGCAGCGGGACGTCCTCGGCGCCGAGAACGACCCGGAGTCGGTGTCGGCCGAGCAGATCGGATACTGGTCGCGCACGCTCGCCGACCTTCCCGACCAGCTGGACCTGCCGTTCGACCGGACCCGTCCGGCCGAGCAATCGTACCGCGGCGAGAGCCACGTGTTCGGTCTGGATGCGGATCTGCACCGCGCGCTGCTCGACGTCGCCCGTGAGCACGGCGTCACGCTGTTCATGGTCACGCACGCGGCGTTCGCGACCCTGTTGAGCCGCCTGTCCGGCACCGGCGACATCGCGATCGGCGCGCCGATCGCGGGCCGCGGTGAGGCCGCACTGGAGCAGCTCGTCGGCATGTTCGTCAACACGCTGGTGTTGCGCACACAGCTGTCGCCGGCCGACTCGTTCGCCGACGTGCTGGCCCGGGTGCGCGACGAGAACCTGGCCGCATTCGCCCACGCCGACATTCCGTTCGAGCGGCTGGTCGAGGTGCTCAACCCGGTGCGCTCGACTGCGCGTCACCCGCTCTTCCAGGTCGCGTTGTCGTTCCAGAACCTCGCGCCGACCGAATTCGCGCTTCCCGGAATCGAAGTCGGCGTCGTCGATCCCGGATTCGAGCCGGCCAAGTTCGACCTGCACCTGACGCTCGTGGACCACCACGACGCCGACGGTGGCCCGGCGGAGATCGGTGCCTCGCTGACCTACGCGGCGGACCTGTTCGACCGGTCGACGGTGGCTTCCTTCGCCGCCCGGTTCGAGCAGGTGCTGCGCGCGGTGGCAGCCGATGCCTCACGCGTCATCGGTGACATCCGTCTGCTCGACGACACCGAGCGCGGCGCACTCGTGCACGACGTGAACGCGACCACGCATCCGGTCCCGGCGACCACGTTCGCCGAGATGTTCGCGCAGCAGGCCGCCCGCACCCCCAACGCGGTCGCCGTCGTGGCCGAGGACCACGAGCTGACCTACGCCGAGTTCTCCACGCGCGTGAATCGTCTTGCGCGGGAACTGATCATGCGGGGTGTTCGACCCGAGTCGCGGGTGGTGCTGGCGCTGCGCCGGTCGGTGGAGTTGCTGGTCGCCATGTACGCGGTGTCCGCCGCCGGCGGCGCGTACGTGCCGGTCGACCCGGACCATCCCGCCGACCGTACCGCGCACGTGCTGGACTCGGCCGAGCCGGTCGCGGTGTTGACCCGCAGCGACGAGCCGATCGCACTGCCCGCCGGCCTCGCCCGGATAGACCTCGACGTCGTCGACCTACGTGGCCACGCCGACGGCCCGATCGCCGACGCGGATCGGATCGCCCCACTGCGACCGGAGCACACCGCGTACGTCATCTACACCTCGGGATCGACCGGCAAGCCGAAGGGCGTCGCGGTCGAGCACCGGGCGATCACCAACCAGTTGCTGTGGAAGCAGGACCGGTACCGCCTCGACGGTTCGGATGCGGTGGTGCTCAAGACCGCCGCGACCTTCGACCTGTCGGTGTGGGAGTTCTGGTGGGCGCTCACCTCCGGTGCGCGGCTGGTGCTGGCCAAGGTCGGGGGACAGCAGGACCCCGCCTACCTGGCCCGCCTTATGCGCGAGCACGCGGTCACCACCGCGCACTTCGTGCCGTCGCTGCTGACCGCGTTCCTCACAGTCGCCGGCGACCCGATCCCGTCACTGCGACAGGTGATCTGCATCGGCGAGGCGCTGCCGCCAAAGACCGTGCGCGGCTTCGTCGAGTTCAGCGACGCGGCGATCCACAACCTCTACGGGCCGACCGAGGCGGCCGTCAGCATCACCCACCACACCTGCACCGGTGACGATCAAGCATCGGTGCCGATCGGTGTGCCCGAGTGGAACAGCCAGGTGTACGTGCTCGACGAGCGGCTGCACCCGGTTCCGGTCGGGGTGCCCGGTGAGCTGTACCTGGCCGGTGCACAGCTCGCCCGCGGCTACGTCGGCCGCGTCGACCTGACCGCGGACCGGTTCGTGGCCAACCCGTTCGGTGATTCCGGGTCGCGCATGTACCGCACGGGTGACATGGTGCGCTGGAATACCACCCGCGAACTGGATTACTTGGGCCGCAGCGACTTCCAGGTCAAGCTGCGCGGGTTCCGCATCGAACTCGGCGAGATCGAGGCCGCGCTGCTCGCGCACCCGGATGTCGCTCAGGCCGCGGTCGTCGTCTACGAGGAGACGCACCTGATCGCCTATCTCGCGGGTCGGCGCGGCGCACTCGACTCAGCGGAACTCGAGCGCTTCGTGCGTGACCGCGTGCCGAGTTACATGGTGCCCACGCAGCTGATCGTCCTGGACGAGCTGCCGCTGAACACCAACGGCAAACTCGACCGCAGGGCGTTGCCGAAGCCGGAGTTCCTCAGCTTGCGGACCTTCCGCGCCCCGGAAACCCCGACGCAGGAGACCATCGCCGAGATCGTCTCGGAACTGCTGCGCGTCGACCGGATCGGCATCGACGACGACTTCTTCTCGCTCGGCGGAAACTCACTGCTGGCCACCCGGGTGGTCGCGCGGATCGGCGAGGCGTTCGGCGTCGCGGTCGCGGTCCGCGACCTGTTCGACGACCCGACGGTCGCCGGGCTGGCGCGAGTGGTGGAGCGCGGTGACAGGGCGGTGGACCGCCCCGCACTGGTGGCTGCAGAGCGTCCGGAGACGGTCCCGCTCTCGCTCGCCCAGCAGCGGATGTGGTTCCTCAACCGGTTCGACCCGTCGTCGCCGGCCTACAACATCCCGGTGGTTGCGCGGCTGACCGGCGATCTGGACGTCGTGGCACTGCGGGAAGCTGTCGCGGACGTGGTCGGACGGCACGAGTCGCTGCGCACCGTGTTCCCCGACTCAGCTTCGGGGCCACGGCAGGTGGTACTTCCGGCAGACGCACTGAGCCTGGACCTCGACCCCGTGACGGTGGGTGACGAGGTGGTGCTGCGGTCGGCACTGCTGGGCCTGTGTTCCGAGGGATTCGACGTCACACTCTCCCCACCGCTTCGCGGTGCGCTGTTCCAGGTGTCCGAGCGCGAGTTCGTGCTGGCTCTGGTGGTGCACCACATCAGCGCCGACGGGTTCTCGGCGGTTCCGCTCGCGCGGGATGTCGCCGTCGCCTACGTGGCGCGGTCGCACGGTCAGGTGCCGGGCTGGGAGCCGCTGCCGGTTCAGTACGCGGACTACGCGTTGTGGCAGCGCGCGGTGCTCGGCGACGGCTCCGATCCGGAGTCCCCGGCCTCCCGGCAACTGTCGTACTGGCGTGAGCAGCTCGCGGATGCGCCGGCTCTGCTGGAGCTGCCGACCGATCGGCCGCGGCCAGCGGTGGCGAGTTTCGCCGGTGCGCGAGTCGATTTCGCGGTCGACGCGGAGACGACGGTCCGGCTGCGGGAACTGGCGCAGGCACGTGGGGCGACGCTGTTCATGGTGCTGCACGCCGGATTGGCGGTCCTGTTGTCGCAGTTGTCGGGCGCTGCGGACGTGTCGGTGGGCTCGCCGATCGCCGGTCGCGGCGAGCGGGCGCTGGACGATCTGGTGGGCATGTTCGTCAACACGCTGGTTCTGCGGACCGACGTCGATCCGGAGCTGAGCTTCGGTGAGCTGGTCGAGCTGGCCAAGGCGACCGACCTGGCGGCGTTCGCGCATGCGGACGTGCCGTTCGAGTCGGTGGTCGAGGCGGTGGATCCGCCGCGGTCGCAGGCACATTCGCCGTTGTTCCAGGTGGCGCTGTCGCTGCAGAACCATGCCGACGGCGAGGTGGAACTGCCGGGGCTGCAGATCTCGACATTCGACACCGGCATCGCGGTCGCCCGGTTCGACCTGGAATGGACGCTGCGTGAGGCCGACGGCGGACTGATCGCCACCCTCACCTACGCCACCGGACTGTTCGACGAGACGACTGCGCGCGGATTCACCGCGCGGTTCGTCCGACTGCTCGACCAGGTCGGCGCACACCCGGCGCGGCCCGTCGGCGAGGTCGAGTTGCTCGGCGAGGCCGAGCGCACGCGGGTGCTGCAGGTACCGTCGGCGGCGCCAGCCGTGCGGGTGCTGCCCGAGATCCTGACCTCCGGGGCGGCGAGCAACCCCACCGCGGTAGCGCTGGTCGCGGCGGATGGGACGATGACCTACGCCGAACTCGACGAGCGGTCGAACCGGTTGGCGCGACTGTTGATCGGACGCGGTATTGGTCCGGAATCGTTGGTGGCGTTGGCCTTCCCGCGATCGGCCTCGTCGGTCTTGGCGATGTGGGCGGTCGCGAAGTCGGGGGCCGCTTTCGTGCCGCTCGACCCGGCGTTGCCCGATGAGCGGATCGAGTACATGCTGACGGATTCGGGCTGCACCGTGGGCCTGCGGCCGGTGGGTGAGTTGCGGGGTCCGGGCCACGCAAGTCACGCACAGGTCGAGTGGGTGGCGTTCGACGACCCGGAGGTGGTGCGGGAGTGCACCGGCCTGTCGGGCGCTCCGGTGACCGATGGCGAACGGCGCGGTGCGATCGATCCGGCGAACGCGGCCTACGTGATCTACACGTCGGGTTCGACGGGGTTGCCGAAGGGCGTGGTGGTCACACACACCGGGTTGTCGTCGTTCACGGTGCAGTCGCGGACGGAGTTGGGGCTGTCGGCGGATTCGCGGGTGCTGAGGTTGTCGTCGGCGAGTTTCGACGCGTCGATGTTCGAGATGATCGCGGCGTTCTCGGCGGGCGCGGGGATGGTGGTCGTACCGTCGGAGATCATCGGTGGCGGCGAGCTCACCGAACTCATGCGGACGCAACGGGTCTCGCATGTGATCACCGCCCCGGCGGCGATGGGCACCGTCGACGCAGCGACACTGCCAGACCTGGCGTGTGTCGTCGTCGGCGGCGACGTGTGCCCGCCGGAACTCGTCGAGCGGTTCGCGATCGGGTCAGAAGTGCAGGGCCGCACCTTCATCAACTCGTACGGCCCGACCGAGACCACGATCGTCATCACTGCGACTGCACCGTTGTCGGCGGGGGAGCGGATCACGATCGGCGCGCCGCTGGCCGGCGCCCAGGCGCTGGTGCTGGACGCCCGAATGCGTCCGACGCCGGTCGGGGTGGTCGGTGAGCTGTATCTGTCGGGTCCGGGGCTGGCCCGCGGCTATCACGCGCGAGCAGGGCTGACGGCGGAGCGGTTCGTCGCGAATCCGTATGGCGCCGTGGGGGAGCGCATGTACCGCACCGGTGACCTGGTGCGCTGGACCGCCTCCGGGGCGAGCGAAGCGACGGGGAATGACACTGCCCGTGAACTGGACTTCGTCGGACGTGCGGATTCTCAGGTGCAGCTGCGAGGGCTGCGCATCGAGCTCGGCGAGGTCGAGGCCGCGCTGACCGGCTGCGACGCCGTCGCGCGGTGCGCCGCGGTGATTCACCACGACCATCGCGTCGGTGATCAGCTCGTCGGCTATGTCGTGGCCGAGCCCGGCGCGACGCCGGATCCGGACAAGACGCGGGCGCAGTTGACCGAGCACCTGCCCGCTTACATGGTCCCCGCGCGTGTGATCGTCCTCGACGAACTGCCGATGACCGTGCACGGCAAGCTCGACCGCAAGGCGCTGCCGAAGCCCGAGTTCGCGAGCACCAAGGAGTACCGTGCGCCGGAGACAGCCACCGAGCAGGCGGTGGCGGCGATCTTCGGCGAGCTGCTCGGCGTGGGGCGCGTCGGACTCGACGACACGTTCTTCGAGCTCGGCGGCAACTCACTGCTGGTCACCCGGGCGGTCGCCGAGATCAACGAGGCGTTCGGCACCGGCGTCACGGTGCGGGAGTTCTTCGACGCGGCGACGCTGGCGGACCTCGCGGGACTGGTGGACCGGGCCGTCGGCGACGGCAGGCCGCGGCTCGCCCCGCGACCGCGGCCCGAACATCTGCCGCTGGCGCCGGCCCAGGAGCGGATCTGGCACGCCAACCACCGAACTCGCAACGGCGACTGGAACGTTCCGATGGCGCTGCGCCTGCAGGGCCCGATCGACGCCGACGTGCTGCGGGCCGCAGCCGCAGACGTGGTCGAACGGCACGAGGCGCTGCGCACCGTGTACCCGCTGCACGACGGCGTGCCGGTCCAGGTGCTGGTCGCGGCCGAGGACACGGTGCCGGAGCTGGACCGCGTCGAGGTCGACGAGACGGACCTCGACGCGCAGTTGCAGCGGTACCTGTGGGCGGACTTCGACGTCACCGTGGACCTGCCGCTACGGATGCGGCTGTTCGCGCTCGGCGAGCAGGACCACGTACTGGCGATCGTGGTGCACCACATTGCGGCCGACGGCGCCAGCATGGGCCCGTTGACCCGCGACGTGCTGATGGCCTACCTTGCCCGAGCCGCCGGGCAGGCTCCGCAGTGGCCGCCGCTGCCGGTGCAGTACGGCGACTACACGCAGTGGAAGCGCGAACTGCTCGGCGAACCGGACGATCCGGCATCCGAGTCGCATCGTCAGCTCGCCTACTGGGTCGAGGCGTTGCAAGGTCGTCCCGACCGGCTCGAGTTCCCCGCGCGGCCGGATGCTCCCGCGGTGCGCACCAGTGCCGGGGCGACGCTGCCGGTCACCGTCGACGCGGATCTGCATGCGGCGCTGACGGATCTGGCGCAGCAGTCGGGTGCGAGCCTGTTCATGGTGATGCAGGCCGCGTTCGCGCGCTTTGTCGGCGAACTCGCCGCCGCCGCCGACATCACGCTCGCCACCGCGATCGCCGGTCGCGACGATCCGGCACTGGCCGATGTCGTCGGCAACTTCGCCGACGACGTGCTGATGCGCGTCCGAGTGGACCAGGCCGAGCCTTTCGACGAGTTGCTCACCCGCGTGCGCACGGCCACACTCGGCGCGTTCGCGCACCCGGACGTGTCGAATGTCGCGCTGCAGCAGGCGCTGGACACAGACGAGCGGCTCTTCCAGGTGCAGCTGATCCTGCAGCCGGGCGGAGGGTCGACGACGGGAACCGAACTCGATGCAGACCTGGGTGGCATCCGGATCCGGCGTCAGCCCTTCGTCACCGAGATCGCCAAGCACGACATCGAGTTCGGCCTGGCCGACCACCACGACGCCGAGGGTCGCCCCGCCGGTATCAGCGGTGGTCTGGTGTACTCGACGGACCTGTTCGACGAGGAAGCAGCCCGCAGGATCGTCGAGGGGTACCTAGGGGTGCTTCGGTTCGTCGCGGCACGCTCGCCCGAGTCGGCTTCGCAGATGAGCGAGGAGAAGGAATGAAGACCGCGCAGGTCCCAGTGTCGGAGGTCGACGAGAACTTCGGTCGGCCCGAATCCATCTCGGTGGTGATCGCGGCGTACCGCGCACTCCCCGACATCGACACCCAGCTCTCCGCGCTCGCCGCGCAGGATTTCGACGGTGATTTCGAGGTGATCGTCAGCGACAATCTCGGCGACGATGAGTTGCGCGCACACCTCGACGATCACCCGCTGCGGGAGCGGCTACAACTGCGCTGGGTCGACTCGGCAGACGTCGCCGGGACCTCCCACGCCCGCAACGTCGGAACCCGTGCGGCCCGGTCTGCGTTCATCGCGTACTGCGATCAGGACGACGCGGTCTATCCCGGCTGGCTCAGTGCGGTGGCCGACACGGCTGCCGGGCACGGCATGGTCGGCGGCTTGCTGGAGCGAGAGACGCTGAACGACCCCGTCGTCGCACAGTGGCGCGCGATTCCGCCGGCAGACGAGTTGCCGGTGCTCGCGCACTTTCTGCCGATCACCTTCGGCGCCAACATGGGCATCTGGCGGAGTGCGTTCGACGAGATCGGTGGTTGGGACGACAGCTATCCGACCGCCGGCAGTGACGTCGAGATCTGCTGGCGCGCACAACTGCACGGCTATTCGCTGGGATACAATCCGGAGGCGCTCGTCGCCTACCGCTACCGCACCACGGCGCGCGACATGTTCGGCCAGGCTTCCGAATACAGTGTGGCCGAGGCGCGTTTGGCGAAGCAGTACGCGGCGCAGGGTGCACGGGGCAACCACCCCGTGGCGGTTGTCGTGTATGCCGCCTGGTTGTTGTTCCGGCTCCCGATACTTCCCTGGAACTGGCCGAAAGCACGTCGAGGGCAGTGGTATTGGATGGCCGGTGCGATTGCCGGACGGCTCAAGGGCAGCTGGGTCCACCGGCACCTCTACGTGTGACGGAGTGGCGATGAGTGAGCAGGCACCGAGCCCGCACCGGCGTGTCCCGGGGGGGGTCACGGTGGTGATCGCGGCCTACGACCCACTTCCCGAGCTCGACGAGCAGCTGTCGGCGCTGACGGATCAGACCTATCGGGGCCCGATCGAGGTGATCGTCAGCGACAACGGCGGCAGTGCGGCGTTGCGTGACCATCTCGCCGGCAACTGGGCCACGGATCGACTCACCGTGAGATGGGTCGATTCGTCGCAGCGGCGTGGCACGGCCTATGCCCGGACCGTGGGCGCACGGGCCGGCACCCACGAGTTCATCGCCTACACCGACCAAGACGATCGAGTCCATCCCGGCTGGCTCGCGGCGATGACGGAAACCGCCGCGCAGTACGACCTGGTCGGGGGCAAGCTGGACCAGCAGACGCTCAACGCTCCCGATGTCGCGCGCTGGCGCGATGTGTCGAGCGTCGATGCCCTTCCGGTCTGTGCGCGGTTCCTACCGTTCGCCTCCGGCTGCAACTTCGGGATCTGGCGCGAGGTGTTCGAGGACATCGACGGGTGGGATGCGGACTTCGTTCCGGGCGAGGACATCGACATCTGCTGGCGAGCTCAGCTGCGAGGACACACGCTCGGGTACAACCCGGATGCCGTTGTCGCGTACAGGTTCCGCTCGACGATCGCGGACACCTACCGGCAAGCGGTGTTCTATCAGGACGGTGAGGCGAGGCTGGCGCAGCACTACCGCGCGCAGGGCGCCCGCCGCCGGCCCCTGCTGCACGCCGCCGTCCATGTGATCTGGCTGCTGCTGCGCTGTCCGCTGTTCCCCGGCAACTGGTCGCGAGCGCATCGCGGGAAATGGGCGTTCCACGCGGGCATGCTGGTCGGTCGGGTGCGCGGCAGCCTGAAGTACCGGGTGTTCTACCTGTGAGCGTTCACGCGTAGAACACGCGGTACTCGAGGCAACCGCGGATGCGACCGACAAAGATGTTGAAGTACCAGAGCCATTGCCCGCGAGGCAGTCTCGTGAGGATTGTCGGCAGCAGCGGATTCCTGACGATCAGCAGTGTGAGCATGAGCGGTAGCGCGATGATCGGCCGTCGTTCGACGCACCGGCCTCGGTAGTCGCGGTACAGCTGGACCTCGCCGCGGCCGTAGTTGAGCGATTGCCGCGTGAGTGAACGTATGTCGTCACGCAGGCGATAGTGGATGATTGCGTCCGGGCGCCAGCCCAGGGTGTGGCCGGCGAGTTGGAGCCGCCAGCTGTACTCGATGTCCTCGAGTGCCGTCAGGTAGGTCTCGTCCCACCCTCCGACCGCGTCGAAGACGGTGCGCCAGATCCCCATGTTGCCGCCGCCTACCCACGGCAGCGAGGAATTGGACGCAGACGGTTGCTTGTCGATGTCGGCCATCGGACGCCAGGAGACCGCGCGCGGGCTGCTCAACGCGGCAGCGTCCAATCCGCCACCGACGGCATCGAAGTCCGGTGCAGCCGCGGCCAGCAATCGCAGCCAACTCGGATGCGCCTGGTCATCGGCGTCGCAGAAGGCGATGAAATCCCCCCGCGACTCGGCCACACCGCGGTTTCGGGCGTGGCTGACACCGCGGGCTCCCGATGCGTCAACCCATCGCAGACTCAGCCGCTCCCGGTGCGGATGTGCCTCGAGATGCTGACGCAGCCCGTCGGACGATCCGTTGTCGGCGACGACGACCTCGACCGCGCCCTCGTAGTCCTGTTCGGCGAGCGCGTTGAGTTGCACGTCGATGACGTCGCGCACATCGAGGGCGGCGATGACCACCGAGACCAGTTCGGGTGCGTTCCTCACCGGGCACCGTCGCAGCCGGTCCGGACGGCAGGCAGATGCCGCTCGATGAAGGCGGTGGGATCCTGCGCGGCGAGCAACTCGACATTGGCGGCGATCTTCTCGGCGGACCATTCCCACCAGCGGATCTGCAGGAGCTTGTCGACGATGTCGGCGTCGAAGCGGGATCGGATCACCTTGGCGGGATTTCCGCCGACGATGGCGTACGGCGGAACATCCTTGGTGACGACACTGCCGGCGCCGATGATCGCACCGTCGCCGATCGTTGTCCCGCTGACGATCGTGACGCGGGCGCCGATCCACACGTCACTGCCGATCACGATGTCTCCCTTGGGAAGGGGGTGACGGTCCTGGCCGGCTCCGGGCAACTCGAGCATGATCCGCAGAGGGTACGTCGTGACTTCGTCGGTCGGATGCTGTCCGCCCAGCACGATCAGGGTGTGGTCCGCGATCGAGCAGTACGAACCGATGGTCAACCGGGTCGGGTCGTGGGCGAAGGTGAGAATCTTCGGGCTGCCGTAGGTGCCGACGCCCACCGTCGCGAGGCCGAGTCGCTGAACTCGATCGATGTCCCGCTCCGGTTGCAGCTTGTCGGCCAGCCTCTGCAACCGAGTCTTGCGTGCCATGGTGTCTCACTTCCGGATTCGATGTTCAGGTGCTCAGATGTAGATCGTGCGGTGCCGGATGCTTCCCCGGATGCGGCCCGCCAGGGTTCCCGCGTGGAAGAACCATCGTCCGCGCGGGCAGTGGGTGAACGACTCGGGTAGTAGTGGACTCAACAGCAATACGGCGAGTACCAGTGACAGCGACGACAGCGCGGAGGGGCGCGGGTTGCCCTGCGAGCGGTACCGCGCGAAGAGTGTTACATGCGCGTCGGCGTGCCCGCGGGACTGTCGGAAGATCTCGCGATCGGTGTGCCGGAGTCGGTAGGCGATCAGCGCATCCCGGCTGTGTCCGAGCGTCATCCCGGCGAGCTGGATCCGCCAGGAGAAGTCGGCGTCCTCACCTCCGGTGGTGTACGTGGTGTCGAATCCATCAATCCTGTCGAAGGTGTTGCGCCAGAACGCCATCGAGCACGTTGGCGTGAACGCGAGGAATCCGGCTGGCCCGCCGAGGCCCTCGCGGTCGGGTTCGGGGTACCAGCGCAGAATCTCCGGCGGATTCAGAGTGGTGATCTCCAGGGTTCCGCCCACTGCGTCGTACTCGGCTGCGGCGGAGACCAGTGCGCGGAGCCACCCGGGGTGCACCAGGTCGTCACCGTCGCACATCGCGATGAGGTCGCCTTTCGCGGCCTCGACACCGTTGTTCCGGGCGAAGGAGACTCCGGCGCATGCCGAGCTGTCCACCCAGCGCAGTTCGAACGGGTCGGTCGGGCGGTCGGCCAGATGCTGTCGCAGCCCGTCGGTGGAGCCGTTGTCGCTGATCACGACCTCAAACTGTGCGCCGTAGTCCTGGACCGCCAGCGCGTCGAGTTGAGCGTCGATGGTCGATCGCACATTGAGCGCGGCGATGACGACGGACACGAACTCAGGGATACGCGGCATCCGATCGGTGTCACGGTCAGGCATGCCACGTCCGATAGGTGATTGCGCCCCGGATCCGCCCGGTGAGCATCGCGGCGTTGAGGATCCATTCGCCGCGGGGCAGCTGTGTCAGGCGACGAGGGAGCAGCGGGTTTCGCAGAGCAAGCAAGACGATGAGGATGGGTGCGTGGAGCACGAGCGGCAGCGGATACGGCTTCGTGAGTCCGTAGGGCCGGTACTCATCGGTCAAACGGACCTGCGATACGGAGTACGCGACGGTCTGTCGCCACACCGCCCGGTAGCTGTCACGCAGTCGGTAGGCGAGCATCGCCTCAGGGCTGTGCCCGATCGTGTACCCGGCGAGTTGCAGCCGCCACGCCAGATCGAGTTCCTCGGAGCCGTTGGTGTACGACTCGTCGTAGCCGCCGACCCGCTCCCATGCGTGCCGACGGATTCCGCAGTTGCCGGCGAGGAAGAACGGCAGGAAACCCGGGAACTCGTACGGCTCGTCAGGCGGGCGCACCGGACGTGATTCGGCGATCCGAGGCGCGTTGAGCGAGGTCGTCTCGACAGGACCGCTGACGGCATCGGTGAGTGCCCCGATCTCCGAAAGTCCCCGTAGCCAGCTGCTGTGAACGCGGTCGTCGGCATCGCAGAAGGCAAGAAAGTCGCCCTCCGCGGCGGCGGCTCCGACGTTGCGGGCGTGGGACGCGCCGCGGACGCGCGCCGCATCGACGCAGCGTAGTTTCAGTGCTGTACGAAGTGGATGTCCTGCGAGGTGCTCACGCAGGCCGTCGGTCGATCCGTTGTCGCTGACGATCACTTCGAAGTCGCCGCCGTAGTCCTGTTCGGCGAGCGCGCCGAGTTGTTCGTCGATCACGTCGCGGACGTTGTAGGCCGGGATGACGACCGAAACGAGATGAGGCGTCTCGGACAAGCTTTCCCCCTGGTGAACGGCATAAGCGGACAATGGAACTCGAGTGATGCGGAGCGCACTCACACGAAGTATGTGCGATGCCGGATGCTCCCTCGCACACGGCCGATCATGAAGGCGGTCTGCGTGACCCAGAACCCTCGCGGGACCGGGGTGAGTCGACGTGGAACGAGCGGGTTGGACAGCACGATCGCGACGAACAGCAGCAATGCTGCCCTCGGGTCGGCGCCCGGCATGCCGTGATCGCGGAAGGCCAGGTGCAGTCGGACTGAGGACGCGCCGTATGCCATCATCTGCCGCCACGTTCCGCGGAACGTGGGCCGCAGCCTGTACGCGATCATCGCATCGGGGGTGTGGCCCAAGGTGTGGCCGGCGAGTTGAAGCGCCCATGACAGCGCGACGTCTTCGCCGCCGCGGTCGAAGCTCTCGTCGAAGCCGCCGACCTTGTCGAAGGTGGTGCGCCAGACCGCAAAGTTGGAGCTGAGTGCGTACGGGAGGAATGCTGCATCGGCGAAGCGCTCACCTGGCTCGGGGAAACTCCGCCACGACGCGACGCGCGCGGTGTTCAGTGTGGTCACCTCTACCGGGCCCCCGACGGCGTCGAACTCCGAAGCGGCACTGGTAAGTCCGGTGAGCCAGCCCGGATACACCCGGTCGTCGGCGTCGCAGAAGGCCAGCAGGTCGCCGTCGCATCGGGCCGCGCCGACATTGCGCGCATGGGCGGCACCCGGAACAGCCGGCGAGGCCACATACTTCAAGCTCAGCTGCGGTGTCAGCGGATGTCCGGCGAGGTGCTCACGCAGGCCGTCGGTCGATCCGTTGTCGCTGACGATCACTTCGAATGCGCCCTGGTAGTCCTGCGCTGCGAGCGCAGCGAGTTGCTCGTCGATCATGCCTCGCGCGTTGTGGGCGGGAATGATCACGGAGACCAGGTCGGGCAGCACTGGTGGAGTCTATGTGAGCTCTGTGTGAGCAGCAGGCGAGCATCGCCGGGGTCACAACGATCACTGTGGGTGTTCACGGGCGCCGAAGGCGAAGTCCAAGCGCGATTGTGACAACCACAGCGTCTTGGCGAGCATCGGCGATCACTCGTTTCTGCTGCTACCGTTCGACTGCGGTATGGCCTGGACCAGGCCACAGCTTCTGGCTTCGAGACGGGAGCTTCTGGTTTCGAGACGGGAATCGGTCTGATGAGTCGACGATCGCTGGTGGGCCGCAGGGTCGTGTCGTGCCGAGCCGCAGGGGTGATTGCCGCCGCGCTGCTCGCGGGCGCGCTCGCGACCGCACCGCCGGCACTGGCCGCACCCGCAGGCAACGCTGCCGCGAACACCACCGCCCCGACGCACGCGACCGCCTACGTCGACCACATCGTCAAGCACAACGACCGGCAGTGGGACATGTACGTCTACTCGCCGTCGATGGACCGCGTCATCAAGCTGCAGATCATCCGCCCGGCGGACACCAGTTCACCGCGGCCGACGCTGTACATGCTCAACGGCGCCGGCGGCGGCGAGGACGGCGCCAACTGGGAGAACCAGACCGACATCGTCAAGTTCTTCGGCGACAAGGACGTCAACATCGTCATCCCCGCGGAGGGGATCTACAGCTACTACACCGACTGGATCCGCAAGGACCCGCACCTTCCCAAGGAGATGTGGCAGACGTTCCTGACCAAGGAACTGCCCCCGGTCATCGACTCCGCACTCGGCACCGACGGCGTCAACTCGATCGCCGGACTGTCGATGTCGGCGGTGTCGGTGCTCGACCTCGCCATCCACGCGCCGGGCCTCTACAAGGGCGTCGCCTCCTACAGCGGCTGCGCGCAGACCGCCAGCCCGCTGGGGGAGGCCTCGGTGCGTGCGGTGGTCGAGGCCGCCGGCCACGCCGATGCGCAGAACATGTGGGGACCCTACGGCGGACCGGGCTGGATCGAGCACGACCCGACCATCAACGCCGCGAAGCTGCGCGGCCTCAAGTTGTACATCGCCGCAGGCAACGGACTGCCCGGCAAGTACGAGAACCCGGCCACCCAGCACATCACCGACGAGACCCCGCCGCTCGACCAGCAGATCGTCATCGGCGGCGCGCTCGAGGCCGGCGCCAACGTGTGCACCCAGGTCCTCGCCGACCGCCTGCGTCAGCTGAACATCCCCGCCACGATCAACCTGGGCGGCGACGGCACCCACTCGTGGGGCTACTGGCAGGACGACATGCGCAAGTCCTGGCCGCTGATGGCGGCCTCGCTGGGCCTCAAGCCGTAGCGGAAGGCCCCCGGCCGAACGAACCGACCAGCGAGCGAAGCCCGCCCCCGGACATGGGGACGGGCTTCGTTTCAGCGTGTGGAGGTCAGCGCTTCTGCGCCGCCCGGCGGTAGCCGATCAGCGCGGGCACCGCGAAGACGACCAGCATGCCCACCGACCACGCGACGGACTTCATCAGAGGTTCGGCCACCGGCCCGCCGAACGTCAGCCCGCGCATCGCCTCGACCGCGCAGGTGACCGGCTGGTTCGCCACGATCGGCTGCAGCCACTGCGGGTAGGCCATCAGCGGCACGAAGCCGCTGTTGAAGAAGAACATCAGCGACACCAGCAGCGACAGGAACTCGACCATGGTGCCCTTCTCCGAATAGACGGAGATGGCGGTGACCATCGTCGAGTAGCCGATGCCGAACAGCAGCGGGATGCAGAAGAACGCGACCCCCGCTGGGAAGCCCTGGGTGAAACGGAAGCCGAGCGCGACGCCGACCAGGATCATCAGCACGGAGGTGATGATCACGCGGCCCACCTCGGCCAGCAGCTGGCCGAAGAACATCGCCGCCCGGTGGATCGGCAGCGCCCAGAACCGGCTGAGCAGCCCGTTCTTGCGTTCGCGCATCAGCGTGACGCCGCTGACCACCGAGCCGGACATCGCGCCGACCAACGCCATCATCGGCACCGAACCGGCCAGGCTGGACTGCCCGGTCACGCTGCTGATCGACTTGCCCAGCACGATCCAGATCATGATCAGCGTCAGCGCCGGGTAGAGCAGGGCCTGGATGGTGACCAGCGGGCTGCCGATCCAGCCCTTGGTCAGCCGCCACGCCTGGATCCAGCTCTGCGTGCCGAGCGCGGCCAGCGAACCCTCGGCGTGACGCCGGGTCGGCTCGGGGAACGTGGTGATGCGGTCGACCGGCGCGGCCGCGGCCTCGGGAGGCATCGTCATCGAAGCGGTGTCGGTGTTCATTTTCTCCTCAGACTGGCCCAGATGGAGAGCGGCACGAACACCACGGTCAGGCCGATGATCCAGTAGAGCGCGGGCGCGAGCACCGGCCACGTGATGCCGGTGGAGGTCATGTCCCGCATGGCGGTGGCGAACAACGAGATCGGCTGGTTGCGCACGAACGGCTGGATCCACTCGGGAAAGCCCGTGATCGGCACGAAGCCGCTCGAGAGCATGCCCAGGATCAGCTGCGGGAGCATCAGCGCCTGGCTGGTCATCTCCGGGCTCTCCGAGATGGTGCCGATCGCGTCGGCGCCGAGCGAGAGGGTCATGCCGATGGCCACCGAGAATACGCAGAACAGCCACGACTGCGCCGCACCGAGTTCGAAGCGGAAGCCGATCGCATAGCCGCACGCGAGGGCCGCGCCGAGCGAGATCAGCAGCCGCAGGCAGGTGGCGGTGGTCCGTGCCGCGAGCGGTATCCCCGCGACGATCGGCATCGTGTTGAAGCGTCTGGTGATGCCGGCGACCCCGTCACGCGCCGCCCGGAACGACGCCGAGATCGCGGTGAACGCCATCGACTGCAGCACGATGATCGGCATCAGGAACTGGCCGTAGTCGATGCCCTGGATCGACATCACGTACTTCAGCGGCAGGTAGAACCCGATGGTGAAGATCACCGGTGACAGCACCGCCATGAACCACTCGGTGCCGGTCATCATCGGGACGATGATGCGGGCCGAGAGGACCCACCACTGCTGCCAACCGGACGGTCGAGGTTGCTCGTGAACTCCGGACTTCGCCGGCTGCGCGGTGACGGTCATGACTCGAGGGCCTCGAGGTCCTTGTCGACGACCTCGGTCGTGCTGCCGGTCAGCGCGAAGAACACGTCGTCGAGCGACGGACGGCGCAGTGCGATGTCGGCGAGCGGGATCTGCGCGTGGTCGAGCCGGCGCAGCACCTCGGTGAGCGTGGCGGCACCGTCGGGCGCGGGCACGGACACCCGGTCGGCGCCGCGCTCGACGTCCACGGCGGACCCGGCGTTCATCAGGCCGGCCAGCGCCTCGGCGACCCGCACGACGTCGCCGGGCTCGACCGGGACGATCTCGCAGTAGCTGTTGCCGGTGCGCGCCTTCAACTGGTCCGCGGTGCCCTCGGCGATCACGGTGCCCTTGTCGATGACGATGATGTTGTCGCTGAGGACGTCGGCCTCTTCGAGGTACTGCGTGGTCAGCAGTGTCGTGATGCCCTGGTCCTTGAGCCGCGTCACCAGATCCCACACACCCTGGCGGCTGCGCGGGTCCAGGCCGGTGGTCGGCTCGTCGAGGAAGACCACCTCGGGCCGGACCACCAGACCGCAGGCGATGTCGATGCGCCGGCGCATACCGCCGGAGTAGCCGATGACCTTGCGGTCGGCGGCCTTGACCAGGTCGAACTCCTCGAGGAGCTCGTCGGCCCGCGACTTCGCGGTCTTCTTGCTCAGGCCCATGAGGCGGCCGAACAGCAGCAGGTTGTCGCGACCCGAGAGGGTGTCGTCGAGCGCGGCGTGCTGGCCGGTGAGCATGATCGAACGGCGCACGCCCGGGGCGTCGGTGAGCACGTCGTGACCGGCGACGACGGCGCGGCCCTTGTCGGGACGCACCAGCGTGGAGAGCACGTTCACCGTGGTGGTCTTGCCGGCGCCGTTCGGGCCAAGAACGCCGAGAACCTGGCCCTTCTTGGCCTCGAAACTGACGCCGCGCAGGGCCCGTACATCACCGAAGGACTTCTCGATTCCTTCGACGAGGACGGCGGATTCGTGTTCGGGCATCGACTCTCCACTGTGCGATAGGTCCGGTCCAAGCGAGTATGGCACGACGTCCCGTACCGACGAGTAGGCCGATGAACGGCCGTGAGCACGCTGGTCCGGGGCGGTTCCGTGGCTTTTCCGCACCTCAGGTCGCGTGTCAGCAGGTGGAACTGGCAACTCGCTGGACAGCATAGGCGGGATTGCGGGTACCGGGCACCCGAAGCGCGTTGGGGGTGATTACAGGATCTTCGGGGATCTGTAACAAGTTCTGGTTTTCCTCAGATGTGTTCAGAGAGGGCGACGACCCGACTGGTCGCCGCCCTTGCCGTCTACCCGTCGGGCGCCCACAAGGCCGCCCACCGGTCGGCGGCCGGACGTCTGGCGGCGCACTCTCAGCAAAGCGTGTGCCCATCGACAGCCCACTTACAGGCCGGGCTCATACGTTGGGGAGATGGGTTAGTCACTGCGGTGGATCGCGACGAGATCGGTGGGTGCAGGCGGGTGGAGGTTGCTGCGGTGGCGACGGTCGAAGCCGGGGGGCACCCCTCGGAACCCGCCGGATCGTTCCCTCTGTCGTCCGCCCAGGTGGGCATGTGGTTCGCGCAGCGCGTCCGCGACGACGTGCCGATCACCATCTCCCAGTACGTGGAGATCCGCGGGGCGTTCGACTTCGAGTTGCTGACCCGGGTCGGTCGCGTGGCCGCACTGGAGTTCGGTTCGGCAGTGCTGCGGATCGTCGAGATCGACGGCATGCCGCGCCAGTTCGTCGATCCGGATCTGCTCGACGACTCGGTGGTGCACGACCTGGGCGACGAACCCGATCCGGAGCGCGCCGCCCGCGAGTGGATGCGCCGCGAATCCGCCCGGCCGCTGGATCTGCTGACCGACCGTCTCGTCTACACGGCGATGCTGCGGCTGGCGGACGATCACCACTACTGGTACGCGCGCATCCACCACATCGCGCTCGATGGCCTCGGCGCGATGAACTTCATGAGCCGCACCGCCGAGCTGTACACGGCGGCGTGGCGCGGCGTCGAGCCGGAACCGTGCCGGGCGCTGTCGCCGGCCGAGATCGCCGCCACCGAATCCACCTACCGTTCGTCGACGCGGCTGCAGCGCGACCGCGCCTACTGGGCCGAGCAGGTCGACGGCCTGCCGCCGGCGATCAGCCTGGCCCGCCGCGCCCCGGCCCCGATCGCGGCGCGCCCGCTGGTCTGCAGCGCGGAACTGCCCGCCGGGGCGGCCGCGCACTTCGACAGCGCGGTCGAGCGGGTCGGCTCCAGTGCGGCACCGCTGATGGTCGCGGGCTTCGCCGCGTACCTGGCCCGGATGACCGGCTCCGAGGACGTGGTGGTCTCGCTGCCGGTGACCGCGCGCACCACGGTCGCGCTGCGCCACTCGGGCGGCATGGTCTCCAATGTGGTCCCGCTGCGGCTGCGGGTCGCGCCGGACGCGACCGTCGGCTCGCTGATCAAGCAGGCTCAGATCGCGCTCGTCGGCGCGCTGCGTCACCAGCGGTACCGGCACGAGGACATCCGGCGGGACATGTCCGCCGACTCCGGCCGGCTCGGCTTCTTCGGGCCGGCGGTGAACATCATGATGTTCAACAACCAGATCCGGCTCGGCGAGCTGGACTGCCGCTTCCACGTGCTCTCCACCGGGCCGATCGAAGACCTCGCCGTCAACCTCTATCCGGCGGTCAGCGGCACCCGCACGCACATCGACTTCGAGGCGAACCCGAACCGTTACGACAAAGCGGAACTGCGCGAACATCACACGCGTTTCCTGCGGCTGTTCGAACAGTTCCTCGCAGCCGGCGAGCAGGACCTCGTCGGCGAGCTCGACATGCTCACCGCCGACGAGCGTGCCGCGCTGATCCCCGCCCGCGGGCCGGCCGGCGGCTCCACCCGGACGCTGCCGCAGCTGCTGGCCGACGCGGCCGCCGAGCACGGCGCGGCCGTCGCGGTGCGCGGCGCCGCGGGGGAGCTGACCTATCGGGAACTCGACGAACGGTCGAACCGGCTGGCCCGGGTGCTGATCGCTCAGGGAGCGGGCCCCGAGACGGTCGTCGCGGTGGCGATGTCGCGCTCGCTCGCCTCGCTCACCGCGATCTGGGCGGTCGCCAAGACCGGAGCGGCCTTCGTGCCGGTCGACCCCGACTATCCGACCGCGCGGGTCGAGCACATGCTCGCCGACTCCGGCGCGCTGTGCGGGCTGACCGTCGAGTCGACGCGACCGGCGCTCCCCGGCGACGTGCAGTGGCTGGCCGTCGACTCCGGCGAGGTCGCCGCGCAGGTGCATGCGCAGCGTCCCGATCCGGTGACAGACGTCGAGCGCCGCCGTCGCATCCGGCTCGACCACCCCGCCTACCTCATCTACACCTCCGGCTCGACCGGCCGGCCCAAGGGCGTCACGGTGACGCACCGCGGGCTGGAGAACTTCGCGGTCGAGCAGCGTGAGCGGTACCGGGTCGACGGGCAGGCGCGGGTGCTGCACGTCGCATCGCCGAGCTTCGACGCCTCGGTGCTCGAGTATCTGCTGGCCTTCGCGAACGGCGCGACTCTCGTGGTCGCACCGCCCGGGGTGTACGGCGGCGACGGGCTGCACCGGCTGATCGCCGACGAGCGGATCACGCACGCGTTCGTCACCCCGTCGGTGCTGGCCTCGGTGAACCCGGACGGGCTCGGCTCGCTGACCCATCTGGTCGCCGGCGGCGAGGCGGTCCCCGCCGAACTGGTCGAGCGGTGGGCGCCCGGGCGCAGCCTGTTCAACGGCTACGGCCCGACCGAGACGACGATCATGACCACGATCAGTGCGCCGCTGACCGACCCCGCGGAGCTGACCATCGGCGCCCCGATCCGCGGCAGCTCCGCGGTGGTGCTCGACGCCCGACTGCGCCCGGTCCCCGTCGGTGCGCCCGGTGAGCTCTACGTGTCCGGGCTCGGGTTGGCCCGCGGCTACCTCGCGCGGCCGGGGCTGACCGCGGAGCGGTTCGTCGCCGACCCGTGGGGGAGCGCCGGCGCGCGGATGTACCGGACCGGCGATGTCGTGCGGTGGACCCGGCAGCCGGGCACCGGACCCGACGGACTCGGCGGGATCGAATACTCACTCGATTATCTGGGCCGATCGGACCACCAGGTCAAGCTGCGCGGGCTGCGGATCGAACTCGGCGAGATCGACGCGACGCTCACCGCGCACCCGGCGGTCGACTTCGCGGCCACCGTGGTGCACGTTCCCGAGGCGGACGCGACAGACCGGACTCCGGGCGCCCCGAACCCCGATACGGCGGTGCTCGTCTCCTATCTCCTGCCGGTCCCGGGGAGGGTGCTGGATCATGCCGAACTGCGCATCCACCTGTCCGCGGAACTGCCGCCGCACATGGTCCCGGTGCACCTGGTCGAGCTGGATGCGATCCCGCTGACCCCGGTCGGCAAGCTGGACCGCGCCGCGCTGCCCGCGCCGGAGCCGGCCGTCGTGGCCGAGTCGGTCGCCCCGCGCACCGAGGGCGAGCAGTTGCTGGCCGGGATCGTCGGCTCGATCGTCGGCGCGCCCGCGGTCGGCGTGCACGACAGTTTCTTCGCGCTCGGTGGCAACTCGCTCAGCGCCACCCAGTTGGCCTCGCGCGCCTCGTCCGCGTTCGGCGCCGACCTGACCGTGCGGGACGTCTTCGACCACCCGACGGTCGCCGGGCTGCTGACCCGCGCCGAGGAACTGCAGGCGAGCGGCCAGGCGCGCCGGCCCCGGCTGACCGACGGGCCCCGGCCGCCGCACGTGCCGCTCTCGCCCGCGCAGCAGCGACTGTGGTTCCTGAGCCGGTTCGATCCCGAGTCGGCCGTCAACAACATCCCGTTCGCGCTGCGGCTGAGCGGCCCCGTCGACGTCGATGCCCTCGAGGAGGCGCTCGGCGACGTCATCGAGCGGCACGAGGCGCTGCGCACCGTCTACCCGGACTCCGAGCTGGGACCGCATCAGGTGGTCGTCGACGTCGACCGCGAGTCGGTGGACCTGTCGCCGAACCCGGCGACCGCCCGCGAACTGCCGGAGCTGCTCGGCGCCTTCGCCGCGGACGGATTCGACCTGACCGAACAGGTGCCGGTGCGCGCCAGGCTGTTCCGGCTCGATCGGCACGAATGGGTGCTGGCGATCATCGTGCACCACGTCTCCGCCGACGGATGGTCGATGGCGCCGCTGGCCCGCGACCTGATGCTCGCCTACACCTCCCGCACCGAGGGACGCGAACCCGAATTCGCACCGCTGCCGGTGCAATACGCGGACTACGCACTGTGGCAGCGCGAACTGCTCGGCGCGGAGGACGACCCCGACTCGACCGCCGCGCGGCAGCTGGCGCACTGGACCCGCACCCTGACCGGGCTGCCCGACCAGCTCGAACTGCCCACGGACCGGCCACGGCCGAAGCAGGCGAGCTTCGCGGGCCGCCGCGTCGTCACCGAGATCGGCGTCGCCACCCACCGCCGCGTCGAACAGGTTGCGCGCGAGCACGATGCCACGCCGTTCATGCTCGTGCATGCGGCATTCGCGATCCTGCTCAGCCGACTCGGCGCCGGCGACGACATCGCCCTCGGCACCCCGGTCGCCGGCCGCGGCGAACGCGAACTCGACGACCTGGTCGGCATGTTCGTCAACACGCTGGTGCTGCGCACCGCGGTCCCCGCGGCGGACACCGTCGCCGACATGATCGCGCGCTGCCGCAACGTTGACCTCGACGCGTTCGCCAACGCCGACGTGCCGTTCGAGCGGCTGGTCGAGGTGCTCAACCCGGCGCGCTCGGCCACCCGGCACCCGCTGTTCCAGGTGATGCTGGCGTACCAGAACCTGCGCGGCGCCACCGTGGAACTGCCCGGACTGACCGTGCAGGCCGCCGAGATCGACGTCGCGTTGGCCAAGTTCGACCTGCAGCTGACCGTCCTCGAGCGCCGTGGCGACGACGGCGAGCCCGCCGGCCTGCAGGCTGAGTTCACCTATGCCGCAGATCTTTTCGAAGATGACACCGTCCGTGCGATGGTGCGACGGTTCGAGCTGCTGCTCGAGGCCGTGCTGGACGCGCCGCAGACGGCGGTCGGCGACCTGCCGGTCCTCACCGTGGCCGAGCGCACCCGCATCCTGACCGACTGGAACGCGACCGACGTGGCGGTGCCCGCGGAACTGGTGCTCGACCGGTTCGACCGGCACGCGCGCAGCATGCCCGACGCGGTCGCGCTGGTCGGAGTCGGTGCGGGCGCCGACGACGTGACGATGACCTACGGACAGTTCGACGCCGCGGTCAGCCGGCTGGCGCGCCGGCTGATCGCCGAGGGGGTCGGACCGGAGGTCCGGGTGGCGCTGCTGATGCGCCGCTCGGTCGAGCTGATGGTCGCGATGTACGCGGTGGTCCGCGCCGGCGGTGCCTACGTGCCGATCGACCCGGACAACCCGGTCGAGCGCACCGGCTACGTCGTCGAATCCGCGCATCTGCTGTGCGCGTTGGTGGTCGGGCGCGACGGCGCGGATCTGACCGGGCTGGGGCAGGTGCCGGTGCTGGACCTGGACCGGCTCGACCTGTCCGGGTATCCGGCGACGCCGGTCACCGACGACGAGCGGCGCGCGCCGCTGCGGCCCGACCACAGTGCCTACGTCATCTACACGTCCGGATCCACCGGCCGGCCCAAGGGCGTCGAGGTCACCCACGCGGCCGCGGTGAACCTGCTGCGCTGGATGCAACTGGACCTGCCGATCACCGCCGACGACCGGGTGGTCTTCAAGGCCCCGGCGACGTTCGACGTGTCGGTGTGGGAATGCTTCGCGGTGCTCGGCGTCGGCGGGCGGCTGATCGTGCTCGACCACGAGGGCCACCGCGACCCGCAGCGGCTGCAGCAGGTCGTCACCGAGCAGCAGGCCACCATCTGCGAGTTCGTGCCGTCGATGCTCGACCTGTTCCTGTCCGCTCCCGGGCTGGGCCTGCCGGACTGCCTGCACATGGTCTACGTCGGCGGCGAGGCGATCTCGGCGGCGACCGCCGAGCGGGTCACCGCGCTGGGACTGCGGCTGGGCAACTTCTACGGGCCCACCGAGGCCGCCGTCACCACCACCTATCACGAGATCGGGCCGGGGCCGGTGCCACCGGTGGTGCCGATCGGGCGGCCGGTGTGGAACACCCGCGCCTATGTGCTCGACGAGCGGCTGCACCCGGTGCCGGTCGGGGTGCCCGGCGAGCTGTACCTGGCGGGCGTCCAGTTGGCTCGCGGCTATGTCGGTCGCGCTGACCTGACCGCGGATCGCTTTGTCGCCGACGCCTTCTCGGGGGACGGCGAGCGGATGTACCGCACCGGCGACCTGGTGCGCTGGAACGACGCCGGGCAGATCGAATATCTCGACCGCACCGACTTCCAGGTCAAGCTGCGCGGGCTGCGCATCGAACTCGGCGAGATCGAGGCAGTGCTGCACGACCACCCGGCGGTCGACCAGGCTGTGGTGCTGGTGCGCGAGGACCAGCCGGGCCAGGCGCGCCTGGTCGCCTACCTGACCCCGGCCGAGCCCGGCGCCGAGCTGGACCCCGCCGTGATCCGCGCCGATCTGACCGGGCAGCTGCCCGGCTACATGGTGCCGACGGTGTTCGTGCCGCTGACCGCGCTGCCGGTGACGCCCACCGGCAAGCTGGACCGCCGGGCGCTGCCGGTGCCCGACGCCGCGCCCGTGGCGTACCGCGCCCCGCACACCCCCTCCGAGCGGGTGGTCGCCGCGGTGCTCGAGGACGTGCTCGGTGCCGGGCGGATCGGACTCGACGACGACTTCTTCGCGCTCGGCGGCAACTCGCTGATCGCCACCCGCGTGGTCGCCCGGGTCGGCGCCGAACTCGGCGTGAGCGTGCCGGTCCGGCTGCTGTTCGAGGCGCCGGACGTGGTCGGCTTCGCCGCGCTTGTCGACCAGGCCGACCCGAGCGAGGTCCGGCCGCCGCTGCACCCGCGGCAGCGACCGGAGCGGGTGCCGCTCTCGGCCGCGCAGCATCGCATCTGGTTCCTCAACCGCTTCGACCCGGCCTCGCCCGCCTACAACCTGCCGGTCGCGGTCCGCTTCCACGGCGACCTCGACGCGGCGGCGCTGCGCGCGGCCCTGGCCGATGTGCTGCAGCGGCACGAAGCGCTGCGCACCGTGTACCCGGAGGGACCGGAGGGCCCGCACCAACTGGTGCTCGACACCGCGGCGGTGATCGACGGGGTCGCGCTCGAACCGACACCCGTACCGGCCGCGGAGCTGACCGCGGCGGCGCTGCAGCTGGCAGGGCAGGGCTTCGACGTGACCGTCGACCCGCCGGTGCGGGCGCGGCTGTTCCGGATCTCGCGGCGCGAGCACGTACTCGCTATCGTGTTGCACCACATCGCCGGCGACGGCTGGTCGATGGGCCCGCTGGCCGCGGACGTGATGCGCGCCTACACCGCCCGCCGCGACGGACGCGATCCCGGCTTCGCGCCGCTGCCCGTGCAGTACGCCGATTACGCGCTGTGGCAACGGGAACTGCTCGGCGACGAGCAGGATCCGGCCTCGGCCGGCGCCCGGCAGCTGCGGCACTGGACCCACACGCTCGCGGGCCTGCCCGACGAGATCGGGCTGCCCACCGACCGGCCCCGGCCCGCCCAGCCCAGCTATCGCGGTGCGCACGTGGACTTCCCGGTTCCGGCCGACCTGCACAACGGGATGCGTGTGTTCGGCACCGACCGGCAGGCCAGTGTGTTCATGGTCGCGCACGCCGCGCTGGCGGTGCTGCTGCGCCGGCACGTCCAGGGCGACGACATCGCCGTCGGCACCGCGGTGTCCGGCCGTGGGGAGGCGGCGCTCGACGAACTGATCGGCATGTTCGTCGGAACCCTGGTGCTGCGCAACCACATCGACCTCGGTGACGGTTTCGACGCGGTGCTCGCGCAGGTGCGTGCCGGCGACCTCGCCGCGTTCGCCCACGCGGACCTACCGTTCGAGCGCATCGTCGAGGTGCTCGACCCGCCGCGCCGCGACGGCCGGCACCCGCTGTTCCAGGTGGCGCTGTCGTTCGACGATGCGGTCGCGACCGAGTTCGAACTGCCCGGCGTGCGCACCGTCGTCGAGCCGCTCGACCCTCAGGTCGCGAAGTTCGATCTGCAGCTGACGCTGATGCCCGCTGCCGACGGCGGCCTGACCGGACGATTCGACTACGCCGTCGACCTGTTCGACGAGTCGACGGTTGCCGCGCTGGCCGACCGTTTCGTGCGGCTGCTCACGGCCGCTCTCGGCGAGCCGGGCCGCCCGGTGGGGGAGCTGCCGCTGCTGAGCCCGGCCGAACTGGCCGCGCTGACCCCGAAGCCGGCCGCGCAGCCGCAGCGCACGCTCGCGGAACTGCTCGGCGAGGCTGCCGCGCGGCACCCGCAGCGCCCCGCGGTGATCGCGCAGCGGACGCTCACCTACCGTGAACTCGACGAGCGTTCGAACCGGCTGGCGCGCGAACTGATCGCCAAGGGCCTGGGCCCGGGCAGCCGGGTGGCGTTGGCGCTGCCGCGGTCGACGGCGTACCTGATCGCGCTGTGGGCGGTCGCCAAGTCCGGTGCCGCGTACGTACCCGTCGATCCGGGTCTGCCCGCCGACCGCATCACCCACATGGTCACCGACAGTGGTGCCGGGCTCGGGCTCGCGCACGGCGCGCTGCACGACCGGCTGCCGGCCTGCCTGGACTGGATCGACCCGGACGACGCGGAGGCGAACGCCGCGAGCCAGGACGCCACGCCGATCACCGACGCCGACCGGGTCGCGGCGCTGCGCATGGACGACTACGCCTACCTGATCTACACCTCCGGTTCGACCGGGGTGCCCAAGGGCGTCGCGCTCACCCACGCCGGGCTGGCCGCGCTTATGGCCGAACAACGCGCCTGGTTCGGCGCCGACGGCGACTCGCGGGTGCTGCTGGGGGTGTCGCCGAGCTTCGACGCCTCGCTGTTCGAGGTGCTGGTCGCGGTCGGCTCCGGTGCGGCACTGGTGGTCTCGCCCGCCGGTGTGGTCGGCGGCGACGAGCTGGCGGCGGTGGTGTCGGAGGGCCGGGTGACCCACGCGGTGATCACACCCGCGGTGCTCGCCACGCTCGTCCCGTCCGACCACGAACTGCTGCGCACGATCGTGGTGATCGGCGAGAAGTGCCCGCCCGAGGTGGTCGACCGGTGGGCGCCGGGCCGCCGCCTGCTCAACGGCTACGGCCCGACCGAGACCACGATCTGGGCGACCTGCAGCGAACCGATGGCGGCCGGCGAGCCGGTGACCATCGGTCGCCCGATCGCCGGGATCGGCGCCGCCGTGCTGGACCGGCGGCTGCGGCCGGTGCCCGCCGGGGTGGCCGGTGAGCTGTACCTGACCGGTGACGCGCTCGCCGCCGGCTACCTGCGCCGTCCCGCGCTGACCGCCGAGCGGTTCGTGGCCGGGCCCGACGGGGCACGCATGTACCGGTCCGGTGACCTCGCCCGCTGGGTGCGCAGTGACGAGCACGGCTATCGCCTGGAATATCTGGGCCGCACCGACTTCCAGGTCAAGGTGCGCGGGCTGCGCATCGAACTCGGGGAGATCGACGCCGCGCTCGGCGCGCACCCCGGCATCGCCTACGCCGCCACCATCGGCCACGACGACGAGACCGGCCAGACCCGGCTGGTCGCCTACGTCACCGCCGTCGAGGACGCGCGGCTCGACGGCGACGAACTGCGCGGGTTCCTCGCTCGCACCCTGCCCGGCTACATGGTCCCGTCGCTGATCGTGCCGCTCGAGCGGATGCCGCTCAGCCCGGCCGGCAAGATCGACCGCAAGGCGCTGCCCCGTCCGGTGTTCGGGTCGGTCCGGCCCGAGTACCGGCCGCCGCAGACCCCCGCCGAGGCGGTCGTCGCGCGGGTGTTCGCCGAGGTGTCCGGCACCGAGCGGGTCGGCCTGGCGGACAACTTCTTCGACCTCGGCGGCAACTCGCTCACCGCCACCGGGGTGGTCTCGCGGGTCGGTGCCGAGCTGTCGCGGCGGATCCCCGTGCGGCTGCTGTTCGACCACCCCGTCGTCGCCGACTTCGCCGCCGCCGCGGCGGACGCCGAGCCCGCCGACCGGCCCGCCCTGATCGCCCGGCCGCGACCGCAGCGGCTGCCGCTCTCGCCCGCGCAGCAGCGCATGTGGCTGCTCAGCCGGCTCGAACCCGCCGTCTACAACATCCCGCTGGTGGTCCGGCTGACCGGTGAACTGGATGTCGCCGCACTGGCCGCCGCGCTGACCGATCTGGTGGACCGGCACGAGTCACTGCGCACCGTGTTCCCGGCCGACGAGCAGGGGCCGCACCAGGTGGTGCTGCCCGCGGCCGACCACGGGGTCGCGCTCGCGTCGGTGACCGACGGCGATCTGGCCGCGGTGCCGGCCGAACTGGTGGCCGCCGAGTTCGATCTGACCGCGGCGCCGCCGCTGCGGGCGCACCTGTTGCGCAGCACGACCGAACCGGACGAGTACCTGCTGGTGCTGGTGCTGCACCACATCGCCGGAGACGCGCTCTCGCTGGCGCCGCTGAGCAGGGACCTGATGGCCGCCTACACCGCCCGGACCCGGTGGCAGGCGCCGCAGTGGTCGCCGCTGCCGATCCAGTACGCCGATTACGCACTGTGGCAACGGGATCTGCTGGGCGACGACACCGACCCGCAGTCGCTCGCCGGTGCGCAGACCCGGTACTGGCAGGCGGCGCTGGCGGGCCTGCCCGCGTGCCTGGACCTGCCGACCGACCGTCCGCGCCTGCCGGTGGCGAGCCTACGCGGCGCCGGCCTTCACTTCGAACTCGACGCCGCCGTGCACCAGGGCATGGAACGGCTGGCCCGCGAGCACGGGGCCACCGTGTTCATGGTCGCGCACGCGGTGCTCGGTGTGCTGCTGCAGCGGCTGACCGGGTCGCCGGACGTCGTGGTCGGTACGCCGGTCGCCGGTCGCGGCGAACCCGGACTCGAGCACCTGGTCGGCATGTTCGTCGGCACCGTGGTGCTGCGCGCACAGGTCGACCCGTCCGCCACGTTCGCCGAGGTGCTGGGTGAGGTCCGCCGGGCGGACCTGGACGCCTTCGCGCACGCCGACGTGCCGTTCGAGCGTCTGGTCGAGGTGCTCGCGCCGGTGCGCACCACCGCACACCACCCGCTGTTCCAGGTGATGCTCAGCTTCCAGAACCTGAACGCCGGCGAGCTGGAACTTCCGGACCTGCGCGTGCGCATGGTGGACGCGCCGCTGCCGGTGGCCAAGTTCGACCTGCAACTCGGACTCGCCGAACGCCGCGGCGCGGACGGTGCGGCCGCCGGTATCGGGGCCGAGTTCAGCTACGCCACCGACCTGTTCGACGCCGTCACGGTGCAGGGCTTCGCCGACGAGTACCGGCGCATCCTCACCGAGGTGCTCGCCGCGACCGACACCCCCGTCGGCGACCTGGCCGGCATCTCCGCGACCGAGCTGGGCCGGGTCCTCGACGCGGGCACCGGACCGGACCGCCCGGTCGGCGGCGACACGCTGGCAGACCTGTTCGCCGCGCAGGCGGCCCGCACCCCCGACGCACCCGCGGTGACGTTCGAAGGCGCCGCGCTGACCTACCGCGAACTCGACGAGCGTTCGAACCTGCTGGCGCGCAAGCTGATCGTCGAGGGCGTCGGACCGGAGTCGACCGTCGCGGTGGCGTTGCGGCGCTCGCCCGAACTGGTGGTGGCGATCTACGCCGTCGTCAAGGCCGGCGGCGCCTACCTGCCGATCGACCCGGACCATCCGGCCGACCGCACCCGGTACGTGATCGACACCGCCGCGCCGCGCTGCGTGATCGGTGCGAGCGGCGTTCCGCTGCCGGAGATGCCGGTGCCGGTGCTGTTCGTGGACGGACAGGGGAGCGGCGACCCTGCCGATGCCGCGCCGATCACGGACCGGGACCGGCGCGCGCCGCTGCGCCCCGCCCACCCGGCCTACCTGTTGTTCACCTCCGGCTCGACGGGCCGGCCCAAGGGTGTGGCCGTCTCGCACGCCGCGATCGTCAACCGGCTGCGCTGGATGCAGTCGGAGTACCCACTGGGCGCCGACGACACGGTGCTGCACAAGACGCCGGTCACCTTCGACGTGTCGGTGTGGGAGCTGTTCTGGCCGTTGCAGGTCGGCGCCCGGATGGTGCTCGCCCGCCCGGCCGGCCACGGCGACCCGCGGTACCTGGCCGAGCTGATCGAGCGCGAGTCGGTCACCACGGCGCATTTCGTGCCGTCGATGCTCGCGGTGTTCGTAGCGGAGCTCGGTTCGGCCGGTGCGCGGTGCGCGTCGCTGCGGCAGGTGTTCGCCTCCGGCGAGTCGCTGCCCGCGCAGACGGCGGCGCGGCTGCGCGAGGTGGCGCCGGCGACCGCGCTGCACAACCTGTACGGGCCCACCGAGGCCGCGGTCGACGTGACCTTCCACGAGGTCACCGAGGCCGACGCGGTGGCGGTCCCGATCGGTGTGCCGGTGTTGAACACGCAGGTGCTTGTGCTCGACACCCGGCTGCACCCGGCGCCGGTCGGCGGGCGCGGCGAGCTGTATCTGGCCGGTGAGCAGCTGGCCCGCGGGTACGTCGGCCGGCCGGAGTTGACCGCGGACCGGTTCGTCGCCCACCCGTACGCGGTGGGCGGGCGGATGTACCGCACCGGCGACCTGGTGCGGTGGGTCGACAACGAGGGCTCGCTGGAGCTGGAGTATCTGGGCCGCACCGACTTCCAGGTGAAGCTGCGCGGCCAGCGCATCGAACTGGGCGAGATCGAGGCGGCGCTGCTGCGTCGGCCGGAGATCGAGCAGGCGGTGGCGCTGGTGCGCGGCGACCGGTTGGCCGCCTACGTGGTGGCGGCGCAGGATGATGTCGAGGACGAAGGCGCCGCAGCCGGCCTCGACACCGCGGGGCTGGGCCGTGCGCTGGGCGACGAACTGCCCGCGTACATGGTGCCGAGCGTGATCGCCGTGCTGCCGGCGCTGCCGGTCGGCGTCAACGGGAAGCTCGACCGCGCCGCACTGCCGGCAGTCGATTCGGCGCCGCGGGTCCACCGGGCGCCGCGCACCGACACCGAGACGACGGTCGCGGCGGTGTTCGCCGATCTCACCGGCTCCGAACGCGTCGGCGCCGACGACGACTTCTTCGCGCTCGGTGGCAACTCGTTGTCGGCCACCCAGGCGGTCGCCCGGCTCGGCGAGGCACTGGATGCGACGGTGCCGCTGCGACTGGTGTTCGAGGCGCCGACGGTGGCCGCACTGGCCGCGAAGCTGGCCGAACTGGCCGGGTCGGGTCGACGCGCCCCGCTGGTCGCCGGACCGCGGCCGCAGCATCTTCCGCTGTCGCCGGCCCAGCAGCGGCTGTGGTTCCTCAACCGCTTCGACCCGCAGTCCGCCGCGTACAACCTGCCGTTCGCGGTCCGGCTGACGGGCGACCTCGACGTCGACGCGCTGGCCGCCGCGGTGACCGATGTGCTGGCGCGGCACGAGTCGCTGCGCACCAGCTACCCGGACGACGGCGCCGGACCGCGTCAGCTCGTGCACGCGGCCGAGCCCGTCGACCTCACGCCCGTGCCCACCACCGAAGAGGCGCTGATCGGCGAGATCGGCGCACTGGTGCTGGCCGGCTTCGATCTGACCGCGCAGATTCCGTTGCGCGCCCGGCTGTTCGCACTCGGTGCGGACACGTATGTGCTCGCCATCGCGGTGCACCACATCGCCGCCGACGGCTTCTCCGCGCGCCCCCTGGCACGCGACCTCGCGGTCGCATACGCCGCGCGGGTGGGCGGCGCCGCGCCGCAGTGGTCGCCGCTGCCGGTGCAATACGCCGACTACGCGCTGTGGTGCCGCGAGGCGCTGGGCGATCCGTCGGACCCGGACAGTGTTGCGGCAGGCCAGCTCCGGCACTGGACCGGGCAGCTGTCCGGGCTGGCGGACGAGCTGCAGCTTCCGGCCGACCGCCGCCGTCCCGCCTCGCCCAGCTACGGCGGTGCGACCGTCCACTTCCGCATCGGCGCCGCCCTGCACGACCGCATGCGCGCCGTCGCGCGGGAGCACGGCGTGAGCCTGTTCATGGTCGCGCACGCGGCGCTGGCCGCGCTGCTGCACCGGATGGCGTCGGTGGACGACGTGGTCGTGGGCACCGCGATCGCCGGCCGCGGTGAGCAGGTGCTCGACGAGCTGATCGGCATGTTCGTCAACACCCTGGTGCTGCGCAGCCGCATCCGTCCGGGCATGAGCTTCACCGACCTGCTCGACCATGTCCGCGGGGTCGACCTCGATGCGTTCGCGCACGCCGACGTGCCGTTCGAGCAGGTCGTCGACGCCATGCGGCCGGCGCGGATGCCCGGCCGGCACCCGCTGTTCCAGGTGGCGCTGGCCGTCGAGCAGGCGGCGGCAGGCGGGATGGCCGTCGAACTGCCGGGGGTGCGGGTCGCCGCCGAACAGATCGACGCGCCGGTCGCCAAGTTCGACCTGCAGTTCACACTGGTCGAGAAGCCGGGGAACCCTGAGAACCCTGAGAACCCTGAGAACACGGCCGGTATCGACGCGAGCATCGGCTATGCCACCGACCTGTTCGACGAGTCCACCGTGACCGCGCTGGCCGAGCGGTTTGTCCGGCTGCTGTCCGGCGCGTTGACGGAGCCCGACATTCCGGTCGGCGACCTCGAGATCCGCGACGAACGCGAACGGGCCGAGCTGACCGCGCTGTCCGGGCCCGAGGCGCCGCCCGTCGTCACGCTGCCGCAGATCCTGGCCCGGGCTGCAGCCAGCCCGGACGCGATCGCGCTGAGCGGGCCTGGGTTCGAGATGAGCTACGGCGAGCTCGACCGGGCATCGACCCGGCTGGCCCGCGAATTGATCGCCCGCGGCGCCGGACCGGAGACGGTCGTCGCGCTGGCGACCGCACGGTCGGCCGAATCGGTGCTCGCGGTGTGGGCGGTCGCCAAGACCGGCGCCCCGTTCGTCCCGGTCGATCCGCGCCACCCCGCCGACCGTATCGCCTACCTGCTCGGCGACTCGGCGGTCCGGCTGGGCGTGACCACCGCCGCGGTGCGCGCCGACCTGTCCGACGCGACGGTGGACAGTCCGGTCGACTGGCTGGTGCTCGACGACGATACGGTCGCCGCATCCGTCGCCGGCCGCGACGACGCGCCGATCACCGATGCGGACCGGACCGCGCCGGTGCACGCCGACCACCCGGCCTACCTGATCTACACCTCCGGGTCGACCGGAAAGCCCAAGGGCGTCGCCGTGACCCACCGCGGCCTCGCCTCGCTGGTGTGCGAACAGCGTGAGCGGCTGCGGACCGACGCTGCGGCTCGCGTGCTGCACGCGGCGTCGCCGAGCTTCGACGCGTCGGTGTTCGAACTGCTGCTCGCGTTCGGGTCCGGCGCCACGGTGGTGCCGAGCCCCGCCGACATGATCGGCGGACCGGAACTGACCGAGCTGCTGCGCACCCAACGCGTCACCCACGCCGTGCTGACCCCGTCGGTGCTGGGGTCGCTGGACGAGTCCGGGCTGGGCGAGTTGCGCGTGGTGATGGTCGCCGGTGAGGCCTGCCCGCCGGAGCTGGTGTCGCGCTGGGCCACCGGCCGCACGGTGGTCAACGGCTACGGCCCGACCGAGGCGACCGTGTGGGCGACCGGGACCGAGCTGCACCCGGGGGAGCCGGTGCGCATCGGCCGGCCGGTGCGCGGGCTCCGCGTGGCCGTGCTCGACTCCCGGCTGCGCCCGGTGCCGGCCGGCGTGGTCGGTGAACTGTACCTGTCCGGCGTGGCGCTGGCCCGCGGCTATCACGGCCGCCCGGCGCTGACCGCGGACCGGTTCGTCGCCGATCCGCGGGGCGCGGGGGCGCGGATGTACCGCACCGGCGACCTGGTCCGTTGGGTCGAGATGCCCGACGGTCACACGTTGGACTATGTGGGCCGCAACGACTTCCAGGTCAAGATCCGTGGTCTGCGGATCGAGATCGGCGAGATCGACGCGGCGCTGACGGCGCACCCGTCGGTGCAGCTGGCGCTCACGCTGGGTCTGCCCGCGCCCAACGGCGACACCGTGCTGGTGTCGTACCTGCACGGCGACGGCGAGATCGACGCGGACGCGGTCGCGGCGTTCGCGGCCGGCCGGCTGCCCGCGTACATGCGTCCGGCGCACCTGATCGTGCTCGACGAGGTGCCGCTCACGCCGGTCGGCAAGCTGGACCGGAACGCCTTGCCGCGCCCCGACTTCGGTGGCGCGCGCGAGTACCGCGAGCCGGTCGCCGCCGAGGAGATCGCGGTGGCCGCGGCGTTCGCGGAGATCAGCGGCGCCGCGCGGGTGGGGCTCGACGACGGGTTCTTCGAGCTCGGCGGCAACTCGCTCACCGCGACCCAGGCGGTCGCGCGGATCGCCGAGCGCACCGGCCGTGCGATCGCCGTGCGGGACCTGTTCGACGCCCCGACGGTCGCCGCGCTCGCCGCGGTGGTGGCGCGGGCCGCCGCGCTCGCGGACCGGCCGCCGCTGGTGCCGCAGCCGCGTCCCGATGCCATTCCGCTGTCGTATGCGCAGCAACGGATGTGGCTGATCAACCGCATCGACCCGTCGTCGGCGATGTACAACCTTCCGATGGTGCTGCGGCTGACCGGTGACCTCGACGTCGCCGCGCTCGGCGCGGCACTGGCCGACCTGCTCGGTCGGCACGAAGCGCTGCGCACCGTGTACCCGGAGGGCTCCGAGGGCGCGCACCAGGTGATCGTGCCGGTGCCGCAAGGACAGTCGGTGCTTGCGGCAATCCCGGTAGACCCCGCAGCACTCGAACGGGAACTGCTCGCTTTCGCCGGCGCCGGATTCGACCTGACCTCGGATCTGCCGGTGCGGCTGCGGTTGTTCGCGCGCGGACCGGACGAGTACGTGCTGGCGCTGGTGACCCACCACATCGCGGCCGACGGCTGGTCGCTGGCTCCGCTGGCGCGCGACCTGATGACCGCCTACCTGGCGCGCCGCGCCGGGCTGGCCCCGGTGTGGCCGGCGCTGCCGGTGCAGTACGCGGACTTCGCGCTGTGGCAGCGGCAGTTGCTCGGCGGCGAGGACGATCCCGAGTCACTGCTCGCGCGTCAGATCGGATACTGGAAGCGGACGTTGGCCGGCGCCCCGGAGGCCTTGGCGCTGCCCTCGACCCGGCCGCGGCCCGCCCAGCGCACCGGGCGCGGCGGCCGCATCGCGTTCGAGATCCCCGCATCGGTGCACGCGGGCGCGGCGCGGCTGGCAGGTGAGGCCGGCGCCAGCGTGTTCATGGTCGTGCACGCGGCGCTGTCGGCGTTGCTGAACAGGCTGTCGGGAACGTCGGACATCGTCGTCGGCACCCCGGTCGCGGGCCGCGGCGACCGCGCGCTCGACGACCTGGTCGGCATGCTGGTCGGCACTGTCGTACTGCGTACCGCGGTCGAGTCGGGGCAGAGCTTCGCGGACCTGCTCGGCGCGGTGCGACGGACCGACCTGGACGCCTTCTCCCACGCGGATGTGCCGTTCGAGAAGCTCGTCGAGGTGCTGGCACCGCCGCGCTCGACCGCACACCACCCGCTGTTCCAGGTGATGCTCGGCTTCCAGAACCTGGACACCCCGGAACTCGAACTGCCCGGCCTGGCCGTCGCAGGCGTCGAACTGGACACGCCGCTGGCGCGGTTCGACCTGGACATGGCGCTCTCCGAACGCCGTGCCGCGTCCGGTGCCCCGGACGGCATCGACGGACGGCTGACCTACGCGGCGGACCTGTTCGACGAGTCGGAGGCCCGTGCGCTCGTCGACCGGTATCTACGGCTGCTCGCCGCGGTCGTCGCCGAGGGCGGCGCGGACCGGGCGGTCGGCGACGTCGACCTGCTCGGCAGCGGGGAGGGGTCGGTGTTGGACGTTGCCGGCGCCGGCGAGGTGGTCGCGCTGTCGGGCGCGCCCTCAACGCTGGTCGACGTGTTCGAGGCTCAGGTCGCGCGCACCCCGCAGGCGCCCGCGGTGTGGTCCGAAGCCGGCGAGCTGACCTACGCCGATCTGGACGCACGCTCGAACTCCTTGGCGTGCAGACTCATCGATGCCGGGGTGGGGCCGGAGGACGTGGTGGCGCTGGCGCTGCCGCGGTCGCTCGAGTTGGTCGTCGCGGCCTATGCGGTGCTCAAGGCCGGCGCCGCGTACCTGCCGCTGGACCCCGAGCACCCGGCCGAGCGGACCGCGCAGGTGCTCGCGAGCGCGTCGCCGCGTGTGGTGATCGGCGATTGCACCGCCGCTGCAGCGGTGGGCATCGTCGTGCTCGACCCGGCCGGGGACCGGTCTGCGACCGACCCTGCCACGGACACCGAGCGGCTGCGGCGGCCGCTGCGCCCGCAGCACCCGGCGTACGTGATCTACACGTCCGGCTCGACGGGCGTCCCCAAGGGCGTCACGGTCACGCACGAGGCGATCGTCAACCGGCTCGCCTGGATGCAGGCGCAGTTCCCGCTGTCCGCGGCGGACTCGGTGGTGCAGAAGACGCCGGCGACCTTCGACGTGTCGGTGTGGGAACTGTTCTGGCCGTTGCAGGTCGGTGCGCGACTGGTGCTGGCCCGGCCGGACGGCCACCGTGACCCCGCCTACCTGGCGCGGCTGTTCGCACAGCAGCGGGTGAGCGTGGCGCACTTCGTGCCGTCGATGCTCGCGGTGTTCCTCGCGGACCGCCACGCCGCCGACGCCGGTGAGCGACTGCGGTTCCTGTTCGCCTCCGGCGAGGCGCTGCCCGCGCCGGTCGCCGAACGCGCGCGAACGGTGCTGCCGCACACCGTGCTGCACAACCTGTACGGGCCGACCGAGGCCGCCGTGGACGTGACCCACCACGCGGTCACGGCGGCGGATGCGACGTCGGTGCCGATCGGCCGGCCGGTGTGGAACACCGGGGTCGCGGTACTCGACGCGCGGCTGCGCCCGGTGCCGGTGGGCGTACCCGGCGAGCTGTACCTGTCGGGTGTGCAGTTGGCCCGCGGATACCTGGGTCGGCCCGCGCTGACCGCGGACCGGTTCGTCGCCGATCCGTCGGGCGGGCCGGGGGAGCGGATGTACCGCACCGGCGACCTGGTGCGGTGGGTCGGCGACGGATCGGGCGTGCCGGAACTGGAGTATCTGGGCCGCACCGACTTCCAGGTGAAGCTGCGCGGTCAGCGGCTCGAACTCGGCGAGGTGGAGGCGGCGCTGAGCGCGGTCGACGGGGTCGAGCAGGCGGTCGCGCTGGTGCGGGACGACGGGCCGGGCCCGGAGCTGGTCGGCTACGTGGTCGGCAAGGCGGTCGTCGCGGCCGCGGCCGGCGCGATTGCGCCCGAGTCGGTCATCGCGCGGGTGCGCCATGCGTTGCCCGGCTACATGGTCCCGAGTGCGGTGGTGGTGCTGGGCGCACTGCCGACGACCGCGAACGGCAAGCTCGACCGTGCGGCGCTGCCGGCGCCGCCGCGCGCCGAACGTGAATACGTGCCGCCGCGAACCGAACTCGAGCGCGGGCTGGCAGGCGCTTTCGCCGAGGTGCTCGGCGTCGAGCGGGTGGGCCGCGACGACAACTTCTTCGACCTGGGCGGCAACTCGCTGCTGGCGACCACACTGGTTGCTGCGGCACGCGAGGCGCTCGGCGTCGAGCTGCCGCTGCAGTGGTTGTTCCTCGACCCGACGCCCGCGTCGATCGCCACCCGCCTCGGGTACGGAGCGTCGGGCGTTGCGGGCGGAGGCGACGCGCTGGCGGTGCTGCTGCGGATCCGTGGCGGTAGCGGGGCGCCGGTGTTCTGTGTGCATCCGATCACCGGATTGGCCTGGTGCTACGGCGGACTCGCGCAGTACGTGGGTGGCGACCGGCCGATCTACGGGCTGCAGTCGCCGGCGCTCACCGAGCCGGACGGCGCGCAACTGTCGCTGTCCGATCTGGCCGACCGGTACGTCCGCGAGATCAGGTCGGTGCAGCCACACGGGCCGTACGACCTTCTCGGATGGTCGCTCGGCGGGGTGATCGCTCACGGGGTCGCGACCCGGTTGCAGGCGGCCGGTGAGTCGGTCGGCTCGCTCGTGTTGCTGGACAGCGGCTTCGGCGACCTGACGGCCCACGCGGGGACGGCCCCGTCCACCGATGATCTGCTCGGCGGCCTGGGGCTCGACATCCCGGACGGCGGAGTCGGCTCCGCGGCAACCGGATCGGACCTCCCGACGCCCGCCGACCTCGATCCGGAGCAGGTCGCGGCCCTGCTCGCCGGCATGCCGGAGCCACTCGGTTCGCTGTCCGCCGACGCGGTGCTGCGCATGCTTGCCGCCGCGGACGCCTCGGCCACGCAACTGGCCGTGCACCGTCCCGCGCGGTTCGACGGCGACCTGCTGTTCTTCAGCGCTGCCGAGGGCGGTCCTGCCGGTGATGCGCTGGTGGACCTGTGGCGACCGTTCGTCAGTGGGACGATCACCGACCACCGGGTACCGTCCACCCACTGGCGGATGACGTCGGCGCGGTCGCTGGAGACGATCGGCCCGCTGCTCGGGAACATGCTCGATTCGACGACGAAGGGTGCGAAGTGATGAGGGTGAGCCACAGCCGAGCGATTGCCGCGGGCGCGTTGGCGGTGGCGACCGCCCTCGGGACCGCGACGTCGGCGGGCGCGTCGCCGGCGCCCGCACCGGTGCCCACCGCCGCTCCCGCCCCCGGCACGGCGCCCGCGGCGCCGCCCGCACCCACCGCGTCGACCCGGGCGATGATGGCCGCGGCCAAGCCGGCGCCCGACGGGTCGCGCCTCGACCACGTGGTGCAGATCAACGCGAACCAGTTCAACGCCTACGTGTACTCGGCGGCGATGGGCAAGCTGATCCAGCTCGAACTCATCCGCCCCACCCACGCCACCGGGCCGAACCCGACGCTGTACCTGCTCAACGGCGCCGACGGCGGCGAGAGCGGCACCACCGACTGGGAACACCGAACCGACGTGGTGAGCTTCTTCGCCGGCAAGCAGGTCAATGTCGTCATCCCGATCGGCGGCGCCAGCAGCTACTACACCGACTGGCTGCGCCCCGACCCGGTGCTCGGCAAGAACGAGTGGAAGACCTTCCTCACCAAGGAACTGCCGCCGGTGATCGACTCGGCGCTGGGCACCACCGGCAAGAACTCGATCGCCGGACTGTCGATGTCCGGGACCTCGGTGCTGAGCCTGGCCGAGTCGGATCCCGGGCTGTACAAAGGCGTGGGGGCCTTCAGCGGCTGCGCGAGCACCGGCGGACCGGTCGGCCAGCAGTACGTCAAACTCGTCGTCGACGCCCGCGGTGGCGGGAACACCATGAACATGTGGGGCCCGGTCGACGGCCCGGACTGGCGTGCCAACGACCCGCTGCTGAACGCGGAGAAACTACGCGGGACCACGCTGTACATCTCGTCCGGCAACGGCCTGCCCGGGCCTCACGAGAACCTGAGCGCGCCGGACGTGCAGGGCGACCCGGGCAAGCTGGTCCAGCAGGTGACGGTCGGCGGCGTCATCGAGGCGGCCACCAGCCAGTGCACCCAGCAGTTGCGCACCCGGCTGAACCAGCTGGGCATCCCCGCCACCTACGACCTGCGCAACGACGGCACCCACTCGTGGGGCTACTGGCAGGACGATCTGCATGCGGCGTGGCCGGTCCTCGACAAGGCCATGCGCAAGTAGCGACGGCTCACCGCCGGGTGCCGACGCGCGTCAGGCCTCGATCTGCCCGGCGATGCGATGTTCGAGCTGCGCCCGGGCGGAGGACGGCAGCACGATCAGCCCGTCGAGTTCCTTGCGGGCCTTCAGATACGCGCTCTGCCGCTCCTGCGCGGTGGCGGCGTCGTCGAGCGCGAGCCGCAGCAGCCGCTGTGCACGCACCAGCCGGTCCTGCTCGGCGGGGGCGAAGTTGCCGCGCCGTCGTCGCTTCGCCTCCGCCTCGGCGACGTCGAACGCGATCGCGTAGGCGTGCACGGCTTCGCGGTATTCGGCCAGTGCGGGCTGGTCGCCCACCATCGACTCCGGATCCGTGGGCCGCAGCAGGTCCGCGCGGCGACGGGCCTTGTGGAACTCGACCGTCAGCGGCTCGCGCATGTCGGTCATCATCGGAAAGTCGAGCAGCGTGACCAGATCCATCTCGTAGGCGAACCAGCGCGCATCGGTCTGGTCGTGCTCGTCGACGGCCTTGGCGATCTCACGGCGTTGCGTCTGCGTGTCGATGTGCGTCTGCGCCTTGGCTTGTGCCACCGCGATTTTCGTCTGCTGCTTGAGCCGGTAGCGCTCCTCGCGGCGGTCGATGCGCCGCTGATTGGCCGCCAGCGCGCCCTTCCATGCACCACCGATGGTGCCGCCGAAGACAAAGATCAGCCACCAGTACTGTCCGACCGCCTCCAGCACGTGATTCACACTGCCATGATGCACCCCGGGTCGGCGGCGCGGTAACCGCACGGGGCGCGTTCGCGGCGCGCCCCGTGCGGACCCGGCGGGGTCAGTCCGCCAGATAGTCGACGAGCAACTTGTTGACCGCCTCCGGGCGCTCCAGGTAGCCGTAGTGCCCGCAGTCCGGGATCTCCTCGTAACGCGCGCCGGGGATCGCCTCGGCGACCTCGCGGCCCAGGTAGGTCGGCGTCATCCGGTCGTCGCCGAACCCGACGACCAGGCACGGCACCGAGATCTGCCGGTAGGCCTGGATCCGGTCGATGCCGCGGTCGACGTTCATCTGCGCGCGCAGGCCCGGCGTCTGCGCGGATCCGGAGAACTCGAAGATGTCCAGCCAGTCGCGGATCGACGCCGGGTCCTCGAGGGTGGCGGGGGACAGGTTCAGGATCGCGGTGACCGCGGCCCGGTACTTGGCCGGCAGTTCCACCGCCTCGTCGATCAGTGCCTTCTCGCCCTCGCCGAGCCGCTCCTGGAACACGCTCTGACGCCCGTAGGTCGCCAGCATGACCGCCTTCGACACCAGGTCGGGGCGTGCCAGCGCGAGTTCCTGGGTGATCCGCGAGCCCATCGAGGTGCCGACCACGCGGGCCGGGCCGCCGAGGTGCTCGATCAACGCGGCGACGTCGCGGACCATGTCGTCGATGGTGAAGCCGCCCGCGCACTCGTCGGTGGGGGCGATGCCCCGGTTGTCGACGGTGACGACCTGATAGCCGGCCGCGACCAGCGCGGGGACCTGGTGCACGCTCCACACCCGGCCCGGGCTCCCGGTGCCCATGACCATGACGACGAGGGGGCCGGTCCCGTGGACCTGGTAGCTCAGTCGGATTCCGTTGAGTTCGGTGATCGGCATGTGCCTGATTCTGTCATCCGGCCCGGCGCCGGGGCACGCGGGCGGGAACTGCCCGCCGCCCGGCCGGGGGCGAGGTCACCGGACCCGTTCGGGCCGCTCGTACTGCACGAAATACCGGGTCGCCAGCGGGACCGGGCCGATCGACTCGTCGAGGTGCCGGGTGGTCCGCTCGGCCAGTGCGGTCAGGTCGTGGATGTCGGTGCCCGGTTCGGCGATCAGCGTGATCGAGATGGTCGGTGTGCCGCGCTGATTGCGGGCGCCGGCCTTCGCCTCGCGGACCCCCGGCGCGGCCGAGAGGGTGGCGGCGAGCACGCATGCCAGGGCGGACGGCTCGAACGTCAATGTGCCGAGGGTGTTGTCGTCGAGCACGGCCTCGTCGGTGCGGCGACGGGACAGGTTCGTCGCCAGCAGTGCGACGCCCGCGAACGCCGTGAGCACAGCCGCGATGCCCAGCGCGTACGGCCACCAGTTCTGGTCCGGCGCGGTGTAGTACCAGAGCCGGTTCATGTGCCGCATCCAGTCGTGCGTGAACGGGACGCCGAAGCGGTAGGCCAGCGCGAACGCGCCGCCGAGTACCAAGGCCAGACCGGCCAGCACCACCAGCAGGCGGTCGACGCCGGCGAGGATCCGGTTCACGACGCCTCCTGCTCCGTGATGGCGATGCGCAGTTCGGGCGTGTGGACCAGCGCGGTGAGGCCGGCGGAGACCGCCGCGCGGACCTGATCCTCGAGATCTGGCGCTGCGGGAGCGCCGACGGTCACCGAGACGACGGCCCGCTTGCGGCTGACGGCGGTGGTGGCGCTGAGCACGCCGGCCACGGTGCGGGCGCGGCCACTGCACAGGCGGGCCAGGTCGGTCGGACGGAGCCACACCCCGGCGGGGGAGGTCAGCGACAGGTGAGTGTGCGGGCGGGGCTTGACGGCGGCGAACAGCAACGCGAGCCCGACGAGCACCGCGACGATCGCCGCCGGCAGCATCCAGTCGTGCCACCGCAGCCGGGCCACCCAGCGGAACGCCGTCGCCAGCCAGCCGCTGCCGCCGATTGCGCCGGTGGCGATGAGCAGGTCCCGCACGCAGATCGCGGCGAGTACCAGCAGACCGAGTCCGAACAGGATCGCCACCGGGGCGGCGGCCGGGTTGCCGGTCGGCGCCGGTGCGCCGGGGCGTGGTGAGCTCATGCCGGTGCTCCTTCCGCGGTGTCGGTCGGGCGCGGCGGTTCGGTTCGGTCGGATGCGGTGGGATCGGGTGTACCGAGGTCGGGCTCGGCAGGGTCGGGCTCGGTGGGACCGGGCTGGGTCGGTCCGGCGTCGGTCGGGGCCGGCAGGTCCGGCAGGTCCGGCTGCTCCGGCGGCACCATCGCCACGATCGACACGTCGACCCGGGACACCGGAAGTCCCGCGAAGGTCCGCAACTGGTCGGTCACCGCACGCTGGACGCTATCCGCAACCTGGGCCAGTGAGCACTGCCAGGCGACCGCGATGTGGACGCCCACCGCCACCGCGCCGCCGGTGACCACCGACAGTGTGCGCGGCAGTTCGCGCCCGGTGAGCCGGGACAGACCGCTGCCCTGCCGGACCACCCCGGGTACCGACAGTGCGGCGCGGACGGCGATCTTGTCGACGACCCGTTCCTTGACGGTCAGGCCCCCGCGCTCGCCCGGATCGGGTTCCGGGGCGTCCGCGGCGGAGGACTCAGCCACGACCGCGGCTGCGCAGCAGCGAGCCCAGGTCGATGATGCCGTCCCGGTGGGCACCGAGCAGTGCCCCCACGATGCCGAGTCCCAGGGCCAGGAGGAAGCCGCCGAAGCCGCCGAACACCGCGGCGAGGGCGAGCAGCAGACCGGTGAACAGTCCGATGGTGGTGTTGTTCATGAGGTTTCCTCCGCGGTGGGGCGGTCTGTGATGTCGATGAAGCGGATGCTGCCGGGGCATCCGCGGGGCAGTGCGGTGCGCAGGTCGCGCACCACGGCCCGCAGGCGGACGGTCACCGGCCGGCCCGTGCGGTGGCCGGGCCGCCGCACGAGGCCGGCGCGTGACGAGTGGGTCCGGCGCCACGGTTGATCCCGGCCCGGTTGTTGTTCTCCGCGCAACTGTCGGTCTCGGACTGCCGGTTGTTGTCGGCTTGCCGCGTGTTCCCGGTTCGCCTGGTGCTCTCGGCTCGTCCCTGGAGCGGTTCGGTCGTCGAACTCGGCCAGAGCCGCGATCAACCGGTCCGGGTCACCACCGCGGTCGGGGTGGGTGGCCTTGATCGCCGCCCGGCGTTGTGCCCGCAGCTGCTCGTCCGACCGATGATCCATCAGCGCTCCCGTACCGACTCAGTCGTCACCCGGATGAATGACATCCTCGACGGTCACCACCGCTTTGAGGCCGGTGGCGGCCTCGACGTCGCGCCGCACGGCGGCGGCGACCTCGCGGACGTCCTGGTCCGAGTAGACGGTGATGTGCACGCGCGCACCGGCGTCGCCGACGGTGACCCCCACGACGCGTTCACCGGGCAGGTAGGTGGCGATCTCGCCGAACGCCCCGCCGTGCAACTCCGCCACGCCGGGGACGGCCAGGGCGGCAGCCGCGATCTGCGCGGCGGCCGACGGCGTCGCCTCGGGGGCGCTCACTGGACGCGCGGCTTCGCGTCGGCGTGGTCTCCCGCATCGTCCTCGTCGAGGAAGATGTCGTAGACGGTGACGTTGACCTCGGTGACCTCGAGCCCGGTCATCCGTTCGACGGCGGCGATGACGTTGCGTCGGATCGCCGCAGCGAGTTCGTTGATCGCCACGCCGTAGTCGGCGACGATGCCGATGTCGATGGCGGCCTGTCGCTCGCCGACCTCGACGTCGACGCCCTGACCGTGGTTGACCCGTGCGCCCGGGATGCGCTCACGCAGCGCACCGACGACGCGGGAGGTGCCGCCGCCGAGTCCGTGGACGCCGTCGATCTCCCGCGTGGCCACACCGGCGATCTTCGACACCACGGTGTCGGCGATGATCGTGCGTCCCTGACTGGTGACGAGCTCGGTCGATCCGGTGCCCGCTACCTGCGCCCGGCGGACCGGTGCGGAGCCTTCTGAAGCGGTGGACATCTGCGATGCGCTCCTTCGTGTTCGGTTCCGGTCGTCGCGGTGGTTACCCGTAACTCTAGTTATCTCGGCATGTTTCGCCCGATTTCCGGGTGTGCCGGTGCGCCGGGTGCGCCTGCGCAGGGTCCGATTGTGGCACCGTGTCGGGAGAACCATTCAGAAGGGACGACGCAGGTGGATGCGGACGTTGAAGACCAATCCGAGCGGATCGGCGCCGCCACTGCGCGTCCGCCGAGAGTGGCGCGGTCACACGGTGTGGCACAGGTGGTGCGGACCGACGACGACGGAATCGTCCTGACCGATCGAGCGCTTGCCGGGATGCTCGCCCCGGAGATCGGGGCGCTCGGCCCTGGTGTGCGGTCGGTGCGGGTGGGGGTGGACGACGGGACGGTCACCGGGGTCGACGTCGACCTCGCCGGGCGGTACGGCGACCGGTTGCTCGAGGTGTCCGACGAGATCCGCGACGTGGTGCGCACGGTGGTCGTCCGGTTGCTCGGCGACGATGTCGTTCCCGAGGGCATGTCGATCGATGTGTCCTGGGTGGACGTCACGGCGGACCTGTCCGGGTTACGGTGAGCGCAATAAGGTTGCGGCTGCGAAGGAGTGCCCATGTCACCGACCGATGAGGTGCTCTCCGAGCGCCGGGATCGTGTCCTGGTCGTCACGATCAACCGCCCGGAGGCGCGCAATGCGGTGAACAGCGCGGTCGCCCAGGGCATTGCCGCAGCACTCGACGAGTTGGACGCGTCGCCGGAACTGTCGGTCGCGGTGTTGACGGGCGCGGGCGGAAACTTTTGTGCCGGAATGGACTTGAAGGCCTTCGTGCGCGGCGATGCGCCGATCGTGCCGGGCCGAGGCTTCGCCGGGATCGTCGAGGGGCCGCCGCGCAAGCCGATCATCGCGGCGGTCGAGGGATACGCACTCGCCGGTGGGACCGAGCTGGTGCTGGCGTGCGATCTGACCGTGGCGTCCTCGACGGCGAAGTTCGGGATCCCGGAGGTCAAGCGGGGCCTGGTCGCGGTGGGCGGGGGGCTGCTGCGTCTGCCCAAGCGGATCCCGTACCAGATCGCGATGGAGCTGGCGCTGACCGGCGACAACCTGTCGGCGGAGGATGCGCACCGCTTCGGGCTGGTCAACCGGCTCGTCGAGCCCGGCGGGGCGCTACAGGCGGCGTTCGAATTGGCCGAGCGGATCACCGCGAACGGTCCGCTCGCCGTGGCAACCACCAAACAGGTGATCGCCGCCGCGGCCGGGTGGTCGCCGGACGAGGCGTTCGCGAAGCAGGCCGAGATGACCGCACCGGTGTTCGGTTCGGCCGATGCGATCGAGGGCGCGACCGCGTTCGCGGAGAAGCGTCCGCCGGTCTGGCAGGGGAAGTAGTGGCCGAGGCGGTGGCGGGCGCGGATGGGGTGCTCGCGGTTGCGGCTGCGGCGTCCGGCGCGGTGCCGGGGCGAGGACCGGGTGGTGTGCCGGCAACCGGACCCGGTGGCGGGGCGCGATGGCACTGCCTTGGGCCGGCCGAGAGCTTTCGGGACGGCAACGCGCACGGCGTGCGAGCCTTCGGCACTGACCTCGTGGCGTTCGCCGGCCGCGCCGGGGCCGTCCGGATTCTCGATGCGCGCTGTCCGCACATGGGCGGCGATCTGCGTGGCGGCAGGGTGGTCGGGGACGCGATCGACTGCCCGGTCCACCAGTGGCGCTGGGATGGCAGCGGTCGATGCATCGGTGGTTCCCCCAAACTCCTCCCGGTGCGTGCGTGGGTGACCGGCGAGCGGGACGGCCTGCTGTACGTGCGCGCGGCTGAGGGCGCCGCATCCTGAGGACTGCGCGGAGCATGCGCCACACTGTCGCCGGTGTGTCGACGCGGTGAGATGCGCGCGGTCGACTACCGGCCTTTGACGATCGCGGCGAGATGGGCGAGCGAGTTGTCCAGGTGGTCGGGCGCGAACGGCGGGAACGGGATGTGCTCGCGCACCGGCGGCGGTACCGCAGACCAGTCGTAAGTGAGCGTGACCGTCGTTTCCGACGGGGTGATCTGGTCGAGGTCGTAGCGCCAGATCCATTCTCCGAATTGCAGGGTCCCGTCGCCCGCGGTGTCTCGGCCGGGCTTCCAGGAGATGGCGTGGGGTGGGTCGAAGACCTGAACCTGATTGGCCATCTCGTAGTTGCCGTCGGGGAAGTTCGGGTTGTTGCGGTACATCGCCATGCGGAAGACCTGGCCGGGTGTGGTCAGGAGCGCGCCGTCGAGCGACTCGCGCACCCACCCGGTGCCGTCTATGGCGACGTGATTCGCCGGATCGGCAAGCACTGCGAAAACAGCTTGTGCGGGCGCAGGGATGGTGATGCTGGCGGTCAGGGTGTCGATGGTCATCGGACTCTCCTTTGCTGCTCGTTCAATTGGACCCGTTCTCTGCCTGAAACTCATCGGCGCGGTCGCTGCCCCGGTGCCGACTTCGACGTCACTCCGATTGAGATACGTTCAAACATCCATGGGCACAGGGAGATTATCTGTGCGCACCGACAACATGGCGGTTTCGAACAGGCTCTCGGGATTCCCCTTGACTAGAACGTCAGTTCGATTATTCTGTGATCATGGTGGGGACCAGGGGAGAGCTCGACACACTGCTCGGCAGTGAGTTGTGGCGGTTGAGTGATGCTCAGTTGATCGCTGGTGTCCCCGCGGTGACCGCTCAGATCCATCGGTTGCAGGCGTTGCGGGTGGGCTTGGTCGGGGAGATGACGGACCGCGGTGTGGTGCCTGATCGGGTGCATCCGTCGCTGAAGAATTGGCTGGCCGCGCATCCGGTCGGGTTGTTGTCCGAGGGTGAGGCGGCCCGGATCGTGGACCTCGCGAGGGTGTTGCGCGCGCAGCCGGAGGTGGCCGCCGCCTATGAGTCCGGGGCGTTGCGCGGCGAGTTGGCGTTGGCGATCGCAGTGTTCTGCGAAGACCCGCCGCCGCGCATGCCGCAAGAGCGTGTGCCGGAGTATCGGAAGGTGTTGATCGAGCACGCCTCTCATGGTGGTCTGGGGATCCAGGGTCTGCGGCGGGCGTTGACGAAGTTGCGTGATGACTATGGGCAGATTCCGCCGGCGGAGGACACCGACCGTAACGAGTTCTATGCCTCGCAAACCCTCAACGGCCGGGTTGTCATCAGGGGTGATGTGGATTCGGAGACCGGGGAGATGCTGCTGACCGCCCTGTCGAAACTGTCCGCACCCGCGCCGGGTCCGGGTGGGGAACCCGATCCGCGGCCGGCGCCGCTGCGGCGGGCGGACGCGTTCACCGAGATGCTGCGTCGCTTCCAGGACTGCGGTGCCGGTCCGGTCGAGGGCGGCGAGAAGCCGCACCTGACGGTGTTGGTGAACATCAAAGACCTGCACCACTGCGAAAGTGACGGGGAGGGTGGCTGCGAGTGTGGTTGTGGCGGCGGCGAAGCCGGGCGAGTGGGCAGCGAAAGCGCTGGAGCAGCCTCCGGACGTGGTGGCCCACGCTCCGCCGGCGGCCTCGGTCCGCAGATGATGTGGACCGGCCCGCTCTCCCGAGCGTCGACGCGCCGGTTGGCGTGTGACTGCATCATCACCCCGATCATCATCAACGATGACGGCGTCCCGCTGAAACTCGGCCGCAAAGACCGACTCGTGCCCGCCTCGCTACGCCGCGCCTTGATCGTCCGTGACCGGTGTTGCGCGTTCCCCGGCTGCGGTAGGCCCGCCGCCTGGACAGACGCCCACCACATCATCCACTGGGCCGACGGGGGTGAGACCGACCTGTCGAACACGGTGCTGCTCTGCCGCTACCACCACCGGCTGATCCACCACAGCGAGTGGGAAGTGTTCATCGGACCCGACCTTTGCCCGTGGTTCCGGCCGCCACGCTCCCGCGACCCCGACCGAAAACCCCGCCCACGGCCGCACCGCCGCCTGAAACACGGCGCGGCCCACGCGGGACCCCAAGCACCACAACCGAACACGCCGACCCCACATTGCAAGCAGCGATGCGGGGCTGACGTGTCTGGGCCCGCTCAGACCCAGAGGCTGTCGATGTCGACACCTTCCTGAGCCGGAGCGGTCGGCACGCCCGCCGCGGTGCGAGAGAACCGCGGAGCCGGCAGCGGCTGGGTGACACCATCGATCTCGGTGAGGATCCCGCGTGCGGCGATGTGCGGATCGGAGGAGGCCTCGGCGAACGTCAGCACCGGCGTGGCGCACGCGTCCGTGCCGTCGAACACCGCGGTCCACTCGTCACGGGTGCGCGAGGCGAACGCCTCGGCGAGCGTCTTGCGCAGCTGAGGCCAGCTCGAGCGGTCCTGCTGACCGGGCAGCTTCTCCGGGTCCAGGCCCAGACCGGTCAGCAACTCCGCGTAGAACTGCGGCTCGATGGCGCCCACCGCGAAGTACTTGCCGTCGGCGCACTCGTAGGTGTCGTAGTAGGGTGCGCCGCCGTCGAGCATGTTGGCCCCGCGCTCGTCCGACCACATGTTCATGCCGCGGAACGACCACATCATCTGCCCCAGCACGGAGGCGCCGTCGACCATGGCCGCGTCGATCACCTGGCCGCGGCCGGAGTTCTTGCTCTCCAGCAGTGCCGCCAGCACTCCCATGACCAGGAACATCGATCCGCCGCCGAAGTCGCCGAACAGGTTCAGCGGCGGCACCGGGCGCTCCCCGTTGCGGCCGACCGCGTTGAGCAGCCCGGTCAGGCTGATGTAGTTGATGTCATGGCCGGCAAGCTGGGCGCGCGGGCCGTCCTGCCCCCAGCCGGTCATGCGCCCGTAGACGAGTCGCGGATTGCGGGCGAGGCAGTCCTCCGGTCCGAGTCCCATGCGCTCGGTCACCCCGGGGCGGAAGCCCTCGAGCAGCACGTCGGCGCGGCCGATCAACTCGAGGACCTTGGCCAGATCGGCAGGGTCCTTCAGGTCGGCCTCGACGACCCGCCGGCCGCGCTGCATCTGGTCTCGCCGGCCGGGTTTGCCCGGCAACGCCCCGCGCCGCTGCACGCGCACCACGTCGGCACCGAGGTCGGCCAGCAGCATGGCCGCGTGCGGCCCGGGGCCGATCCCGGCCAGTTCGACCACGCGGACGCCGACCAGGGGACCGTTCGCCCCGCTTCGATCCGATGCTGTTGCTGCAGTGCTCACTGTGGACTCTCCCGTTGTCACGTGCTGAGCGTCACCCGCGGCCTCCTGAGTGCCACAGGTAACTGTTTTCGCGGGAGCGTACCAAGCATCTGCTTGCCGGCCGGACGGTGCGGATCCGCCGGAGCACGCCGATCGGCGGCGCGATTTCCAGGAACGTGTTCCGTCGTTTGCCGGATCGCTGCGCGACGGTCGGCTCTCGTTTACGATCCGACCATGGCTGCGACTGCTGTGGCTTGGCTCATGCCGTGCCGATTCGGGGATCCCCCGATCGCGGCGTTGTCGAACCCGGCCAGGCCGGAGGGCCGGCAGTGGTGACGACACCCCGGTTGCCGGACGGCTTCGCCGTCCAACTGGACCCGAGAGTGCACGTCGACCCGCAGCGCCGGGTGTTGGTGGGCGACGCCGCGCCCGGCGTCCTCGCTCGTGTCAATCCGGCCGTGAGTCTGCTCACGCGGGGCCGCCTGGTCGTCTGCGACGAGCGTTCAGCGGCGTTGGCGCGGAGCCTGCTCGAAGCCGGCGTCGCCCACCCCCGGCCCACCTCGTTGCCCTCGCACGAGGACGTCACTGTCGTGATCGGCGTGCGGCGGGACTCGGCCGACCTGGACCGACTACTCCGCAGGCTCGCCGGTCTGCGGGTGATCGTCGTCGACGACGCGTCCGCGCATCCGGTGCGCCGCGCCGGCGTCACCGTGATCCGGCACGACCGGCCCCGCGGCTATTCCGCCGCGCGGAACACTGGACTGGAAGCTGCCGCAACAGATTTCGTCGCCTTCTTCGCCTCCGACGCGGTTCCCGAGCGTGGCTGGCTTGAACTGATGCTGGGGCATTTCACCGATCCCGCGGTGGCGCTGGTGGTGCCGCGCGTGCTGACGGACACCAGATCGGGTGGCCGGTTGGCCGGCTACGAGCGCGACTGTTCATTCGTCGATCGGGGCACGCACGAGACCACCCTGCGCGACAACGCGACGGTGCCCTACGTGTCGGGGGTCGCCATGCTGGTACGCCGGTCGGCGGTGCGGGGGTTCGACGAGTCGTTGCGCTCCGCTCAGGGCACCGAGTTGTGCCGGCGCCTCGAACGGGAGGGCTGGCACCTGCGCTACGAGCCGATCGCCCGCGTCACTGTCGCGGGATCGGCCGGATACGGGCATTGGCTGCGCCGGAACTACTCCTACGGCAACGGTGTCGGGGTGGTGTCTGCGCGCCATCCCCGGCATGCCGCGCCGTTGACCGCGCAGCCGTGGGCGATCGGAGTCTGCCTGCTCGCCGCGCTGGGTGGACGCCGTGGGCTACAGTGCGCCGCACTGGTGGCGACCGTCGAGACGGCCCGAGCGGTAGCAGTCGACGAAGACCGTCAACGGGATACCTTGGCGCGCAACCTTTCCCATCAGGTGTCGGTCGCCGCGACGCAGACCGTGTCCGCCGCGCTACGGCACTATTGGCCCGCGGCGGTCCTGGTGTCCGTCGTATCGCGCCGGGCCCGCCGGGCGCTGCTGGTCGCGATGGTCGCGGACGGCCTGCTGGACTGGTCGCACCGTCGATCCGCCGAGCCGGACCATCCGGGGCCGATCGGTCACGTCGTGCTCAAGCGGGCCGAGGACGTGGCCTTCGGTACCGGCCTGTGGGCGGCGCTGGTGCGGACGCGATCGCTGGGAGCGCTCAACCCGCTGCGCTGAGAACTTCCCGACCGACCCGCTGGCCGGTTGCCTCTGTGTTCGGCGACCCGTATCCGCGAGCGGATGTGACGGGCGAGACCGCATCTGGACGATTCGGACAAAAACACACCGCCGGATCGCGGCGTTGCCGCGCGGCACCCGGTGGGTTGTGGGATAACAGAGGGGCGCGGCGACCGACAAGATCGGTTCACTCCGGTCTCGCCGACCACGCGGCAATGGTGAGGTGTCCGAACCAACCGTGGAAATGCGGTGAACACAGTGGCAATGGCGGAAGACCGACGGCCCAGTGCGGAAGACCGACGGCCGATCACCGGGGACCAAAGTCCCGGGACCCCAGGCAAGACCACGACGGCGCAGGGTTCCGTACCGTCCGCGCAGCCCGGCGCCACCGGCGGCAGGCTCGGCCCGGCCGGTAACCTCGCGCTGATGACCGTGGCCTCGCTGGTCTGTTTCTGGGCTTGGAACAGCATCGGCCCGTTGTCGGCGACCTACTCGCACGCAATGGATCTCAGCAGCAGCGCCAGCGCGATCCTCGTCGCGATGCCGGTGCTGGTCGGATCGCTCGGGCGGATCCCGGTCGGCGCACTCACCGATCGGTACGGCGGCCGGAAGATGATGGCAGTGGTCTGCTTCGCATCGATCATCCCGGTACTGCTCGTAGGCATCTTCGCCGACCTGAACCAGTATGTACTGCTGCTGATCTCGGCCTTCCTGCTGGGCGTCGCGGGCACCTGTTTCGCCGTCGGTATCCCGTTCGTCAACGCCTGGTACCCGCCGGCCCGGCGCGGCTTCGCCGCCGGCGTGTTCGGCATGGGCATGGTGGGCACCGCGGTCGCGGCCTTCTTCACCCCGCGGTTCGTCAACTGGTTCGGCGGGGTGAGCACCCATGTGATCCTCGCCGTCGCGCTCGCGATCGCCGGCGTGGTGGTGCTGATGTTCTCGCACGACTCGCCGGCCTGGCAGCCGCAACGAGTGCCGTTCGTCCCCAAACTACTCGCGGCCGCCAAACTGCCGGTCACGTGGAACATGTGCGTGCTGTACGGGATCGTGTTCGGCGGGTTCGTCGCCTTCAGCAGCTACCTGCCGACCTACCTCAAGACGATCCACGTCTACAACTTCACGCCGGTCGAGGCGGGTTCGCGTGTCGCCGTGTTCGCGCTCGCCGCGGTCATCGCACGACCGATCGGCGGTGCGATCGCGGACCGCATCGCGCCGAAGATCGTCGTCCTCGTCTCGCTCGCCGGCACCCTGGTGATGGCGGCGCTGGTGAACATCCAGCCGCGCCCGGAACTCTCGGCCGGCCTGATCTTCTGTGCGCTCGCGTTCTTCCTCGGCATCGGCACCGGCGGCGTGTTCGCGTGGCTGACCAAGCTGGCCCCGCCTGAGCGGGTGGGCACTGTCACCGGACTGGTCAGTGCGGCCGGTGGACTCGGCGGCTACTTCCCGCCGCTGGTCATGGGCGCGACGTACGACGCGGCCGGCAACGATTACCACATCGGGCTGATACTGCTGTGCATCGTTTGCGCGATCGCGCTCGTCTACACCACCTTCCTGGTCCCCGCTGACGACCCGACGCGGCGAGTGACCCGTCGGGACAAGGAAACCGGGCAACCCGCCCGACCCTAGTGTCCCCATCGCCTGAGTACTACAGTTCGTAGTAGTGATGCGCCCGCATCGTGAGGAGAGTGTCGTGACGGACAAGCCCGGTACAGACGGCCCGCTCGCCGATCTGCTGGTCGACAGTGGCAGGTTCTTCCGCAGATCCACTGTGTCCAAGGACAATCGGACGATCACCAAGGTCGGCGGACGGGAAGGCGACATCTTCTACCGCGACCGCTGGAGTCACGACAAGGTGGTCCGGTCGACCCACGGCGTCAACTGCACCGGCTCATGCTCGTGGAAGATCTACGTCAAGGACGGGATCATCACCTGGGAGACGCAGGAGACCGACTATCCGTCGGTGGGTCCGGACCGTCCCGAGTACGAGCCCCGCGGGTGCCCGCGCGGCGCGTCGTTCTCCTGGTACACCTACTCGCCGACCCGGGTGCGCTATCCGTACGCGCGCGGCCTGCTGGTGGAGATGTACCGAGAGGCCAAGTCCCGCCTGAAGGATCCGGTGCTGGCCTGGGCCGACATCCAGGCCGACCCGGTGCGCCGTCGCAAGTACCAGCAGGCCCGCGGCAAGGGCGGCCTGGTCCGGATCACCTGGGACGAGGCCGTCGAGATGGTCGCGGCCGCGCACGTGCACACGATCAAGGAGTACGGCCCCGACCGGGTCGCGGGATTCTCGCCGATCCCCGCGATGTCGATGATCTCCTTCGCCGCCGGATCGCGGTTCATCGAACTCATCGGCGGCGTGATGAACTCCTTCTACGACTGGTACGCGGACCTGCCCGTCGCCTCGCCGCAGGTGTTCGGCGACCAGACCGACGTGCCGGAGTCCGGCGACTGGTGGAACTCCGCCTACCTGCTGATGTGGGGTTCGAACGTCCCGGTCACCCGCACCCCGGACGCGCACTGGATGGCCGAGGTCCGCTACCGCGGCACCAAGGTCGTCACGGTGAGCCCGGACTACGCGGACAACACCAAGTTCGCCGACGAGTGGATGCCGTGCACCGCGGGCACCGACGCCGCGCTGGCGATGGCGATGGGCCACGTCGTGCTCAAGGAGTACTTCGTCGACAAGCGCGAGCCGTTCTTCATCGACTACGTGCAGAAGTACACGGACCTGCCGTTCCTGATCAAGCTCGAGGAACGCGACGGCGCGTACGTCACCGGCAAGCGGCTGATGGCCTCCGACCTCGGCGACGCCTCCGAGGGGGCCGAGCTCAAGCCCGTGCTGATCGACGGCCGCACCGGCGAGACCGCGGTCCCCAACGGCTCGTTGGGATTCCGCTACACCGAGTCCGGCAAGGGCAAGTGGAACCTGGACCTCGAGGGCATCGTCCCGCAGCTGTCCGTCGCGGAGGGCGACAATCGAGCATCCGTCGCGGAGGGCCAGGACGCGGGCGCCGCCGTCGAGGTGCTGCTCACCCGGTTCGACACCCCCGGCGGCGACGCCGAGGTCATGCACCGCGGCGTGCCGGTGCGGCGGATCGCCGGCCACCTGGTGTGCACGGCCGGCGACCTCATGCTGGCCCAGTACGGCGTGGTCCGGCCGGGACTGCCCGGCGTGTGGCCCACTGGGTACGACGACGCGGCCGAGCCGTACACCCCGGCGTGGCAGGCCGGCATCACCGGCGTCAGCGCCGAGCAGGCCACCCGGATTGCCCGCGAATTCGCCGACAGCGCAGTCGATTCCGGTGGTCGGTCGATGATCATCATGGGCGGCGGCATCTGTCAGTGGTTCCACGCCGACGCGACCTACCGGGCGGTGCTCTCCCTGCTGATCCTCACCGGCTCGATGGGCCGCAACGGCGGCGGCTGGGCGCACTACGTCGGGCAGGAGAAGCTGCGTCCGGTGCAGGGCTGGACCCAGCTGGCGATGGGCCTGGACTGGGCGCGCCCCCCACGCCAACAGGCCGGCTCGTCGTACTGGTACGCGCACACCGACCAGTACCGCTACGACTGGTACCGCGCCGACGCGCTGTCCACCCCGCTCGGGCGCGGCCGGTTCAAGGGCAAGCACACGATGGACGTGCTGGCCTCCGCGGCCGCGATGGGGTGGTCGCCGTTCTACCCGCAGTTCGACCGGTCCAGCCTCGACCTGGCCGGCGAGGCCGCCGAGGCGGGCGTGGCGGTGCCGCAGTACGTCGCGCAGCAACTGCACTGCGGGGACCTCAAGCTCGCGGTCACCGACCCGGACGATCCGCGTAACTGGCCGCGGGTGCTCAGCATCTGGCGCTCGAACCTGCTCGGTTCGTCGAGCAAGGGCAACGAGTACTTCCTGCGGCACCTGCTCGGGACGGACTCGAACCTGCTCGCCGAGGAGACCCCCGAACATCTGCGGCCGGTTGACGTCGTCTGGCAGCCGGACGCCCCGCAGGGCAAGCTCGACATGGTCATGTCGATCGACTTCCGGATGACGTCGACGACGCTGTTCTCCGACGTGGTCCTGCCCGCCGCGACCTGGTACGAGAAGGCGGACCTGTCGAGCACCGACATGCACCCGTTCGTGCACGCGTTCTCGCCGGCGATCGACCCGCCGTGGGAGACCCGCTCCGACTTCGACGCCTTCCAGGCGATCGCGACGAGCTTCTCGCTGATGGCGGAGCAGCACCTGGGCGTACGCAAGGACGTCGTGATGGGCGTGATGCAGCACGACACCCCCGGCGAGACCGCCTGTCCCGGCGGCGTCCCGCGGGATTGGCGCGAGACCGGCGAGGTACCGGTCCCGGGCAGGACGATGGGGCCGATCGCGGTGGTGGAGCGCGACTATCCGGCGATCGCCCAGCAGTGGGCCTCGCTCGGTCCGCTGACGGCGAAGGCGGGGATCAGCTGGAAGGGCTACACCGTCGACGTGGGCGAGCAGGTCGAGGCGCTCAAGGCCAAGAACGGGGTGATGGACCGCGGCGCCGGCGCGGGCCAACCGGCCCTCGACACGCCGATCAAGTGGGCCGACGCGCTGCTCACGCTGGCCGGGGTTAGCAACGGCAAGGTCGCGGTCAAGGCGTTCAAGGCCCTCGAGGAACGGGTCGGCAAGCCGTTTGTGCACCTGGCCGAGGGCGCCGAGGAGAAGGTGATCACCTACGAGGACACGCAGGCGCGACCGGTGCCGGTGATCACCAGCCCGGAGTGGTCGGGCAGCGAGACCGGCGGGCGACGGTATGCGCCGTTCACCCAGAACATCGAGGAGCTGCGACCGTTCCACACCACCACCGGGCGGATGCACTTCTTCATCGACCACGACTGGCTCGAGGAGATCGGCGAGCAGATGCCGACCTACCGCCCGCCGCTGGACCTGCACCGGCTGTTCGGCGAGCCGCAAGTCGGCGATCCCGGCAAGGACGGTGTCGGGCTGACGCTGCGGTACCTGACCCCGCACTCGAAATGGTCGATCCACTCCGAGTACCAGGACAACCTGCTGATGCTCTCGCTCTCGCGCGGCGGCCCGACGATGTGGATCTCGACGGTCGATGCGGCCAAGCTCGGCGTCAAGGACAACGACTGGCTCGAGGCGGTCAACCGCAACGGCGTGTTCGTCTGTCGCGCAATCGTTTCGCACCGCATGCCCGAGGGTGTGGTGTACGTGTACCACGTGCAGGAGCGCACCATCGACGTGCCGCTGACCGAGACGACCGGCAAGCGCGGGGGCATCCACAACTCGCTCACCCGGATCCTGATCAAGCCGTCACACCTGGCGGGCGGATACGGCCAGAACAGCTGGGCCTTCAACTATCTCGGGCCCACCGGCAATCAACGCGACGAGGTCACGATCGTGCGTCGCCGCTCGCAGGAGGTGACCTACTGATGCGCGTCATGGCCCAGTTGGCGATGGTGATGAACCTGGACAAGTGCATCGGGTGCCACACCTGTTCGGTCACGTGCAAGCAGGCCTGGACGAACCGGGCCGGCGTCGAGTACGTGTGGTTCAACAACGTCGAGACCCGTCCCGGTCAGGGTTATCCGAGAACGTATGAGGACCAGGACAAGTGGGAGGGCGGCTGGATCCGCGACAGCAAGGGCCGGCTGCGGTTGCGGGCCGGCGGCCGGTTCAAGAAGCTCGCGACGATCTTCTCGAACCCGAAACTGCCGTCGATCCAGGACTATTACGAGCCCTGGACCTACGACTACGAGAACCTCACCAGCGCCCCGCTCGGCGAGCACGTCCCGGTGGCCAGGCCGCACAGCGTGATCACCGGCAAGCCGATGAAGGTGGAGTGGTCGGCGAACTGGGACGACGATCTCGGCGGCAGCCCGGAGATCGTGCCGGGCGATCCGATCCTCAAGCAGGTCAGCGAGAAGATCAAGTACGAGCTCGAGCAGACCTTCATGTTCTACCTGCCGCGGATCTGCGAGCACTGCCTGAACCCGTCGTGTGTGTCGTCGTGCCCGTCCGGTGCGATGTACAAGCGCGCCGAGGACGGCATCGTGCTCGTCGACCAGGACAAGTGCCGCGGCTGGCGGATGTGCGTGTCGGGCTGCCCGTACAAGAAGGTGTACTTCAACCACAAGACCGGCAAGGCCGAGAAGTGCACGTTCTGCTATCCGCGGGTCGAGGTCGGGCTGCCGACCGTCTGCTCGGAGACGTGCGTGGGCCGGTTGCGCTACATCGGACTACTGCTCTACGACGCCGACCGGGTCACCGAGGCCGCGTCGGTCGAGGACGAGCAGGACCTGTATCCGGCGCACCTGGACGTGCTGCTCGACCCGACCGATCCGGCGGTCATCGCCGGGGCGCGTGAGTCCGGCATCTCCGACGAGTGGATCGACGCGGCGGCGAAGTCGCCGACCTACGCGCTGATCAAGAAGTACAAGGTCGCGCTGCCGCTGCATCCGGAATACCGCACCATGCCGATGGTCTGGTACGTGCCGCCGCTCTCGCCGGTGGTCGACGCGATCGCCCGCGACGGTCACGACGCGGAGGACGTCGGAAACCTGTTCGGCGCCATCGACTCGCTGCGCATCCCGAAGGAGTACCTCGCGGGGTTGTTCACCGCCGGCGACGTCGGCGAGGTCGACCGGGTGCTGCACACGCTCGCGGCGATGCGCTCGTACATGCGCGACATCAACCTCGGCCGCGAACCGCAGGCGCACATCCCGGAGGCCGTCGGCATGGACGAGGCCACCATGTACGAGATGTACCGTCTGCTGGCGCTGGCCAAGTACGAGGCGCGGTACGTGATCCCCACCGCCTACGCGAACGAGGGCCACCGGCTCGAGGAGTCGGTCACCGAGTGTGCGCTCGACTACGACGGCGGCCCCGGCATGTACATGACCGGCTCGGGACCGTTCGGCGAGGTCAGCGGCGCCCCGGTGCCGGTCGCGGTGGAGACCTTCCACGCGCTCAAGGACCGGCAGACCTCGGAGACCAGTCAGGGGGAGGGACGCCGGGTGAACCTGCTCAACTGGGACGGGAACGGCGTGCCCGACGGGCTGTTCCCCACCACCAAGCCGGGCGAGCGGGGCTGAGCGAGATGCAGTGGTGGGAAACGCCCCAACCGGGCGACGAACGGTACCGGTGCACGGTGTGGCAGGCGGCGTCGCTGCTGTTGGCCTACCCGGATGCCGGGCACCGGGCGCGGCTCGATCTGGTGGAGCGTGCCGTCATGGAACTACCTGCGCGACTGCGTGATCCGTTGACCGAGGCGACCGCAGCGTTGGGTCGTCTCGACGACCTCGCCGTGCAGACGAACTACGTCGACACGTTCGATCTCAAGCGCAAACGCTCGCTGTTCCTGACCTATTGGACCGACGGCGACACCCGCGGCCGCGGCAACGCGCTGCTCGGGTTCCTGCACGCCTACCGCGATGCGGGCGTGACCGCGCCGCAGGACGAGTTGCCCGATCACCTGGCGGTCGTGCTGGAGTTCGCCGCGACCGTCGACGCGAAGGTCGGCGCCCTGCTGCTGGGCACCAACCAGCCCGCACTGCTCCTGCTGCACGACGCGCTCGCCGAGATCGGCTCGCCCTACGCCGCGGTGGTCGAGGCGGTGCTGCGCACGGTTCCCGACCTGCCCGAGGCCCGGGCCGAGGCCGCGCGGATCGCCGCGCAGGGTCCGCCGGCGGAGGCCGTCGGGCTGACGCCGTATCAGGTGACGGTCCCGCTCGAGTCGCTGACCGCATCCCTGCGCAGCACCGGGTCGCTACACCCCACTGGAGGATCCCGATGAAAACCTCTGCAGCCGCGATCTATTGGGACGTGATCCCGTACGTCGCCCTGGCGGTCCTGATCGTGGGGTTGTGGTGGCGCTACCGCTACGACAAGTTCGGGTGGACCACCCGCTCGTCCGAGCTGTACGAGAAGCGGCTGCTGCGGATCGGCAGCCCGCTGTTCCACTACGGAATCCTGGTGGTCATCGTCGGTCACGTGATCGGCCTGGTCATCCCGCAGTCGTGGACCGACGCGGTCGGCATCAGCGAGAACCTCTACCACTTCGGTTCGGGTTTCTTCGGCCTGATCGCCGCCGCCGCGACCATTGTCGGACTTGGCATCTTGATCTTCCGACGGCGCACCCAGGCCTCGGTGTTCACCGCGACCACGAAGAACGACAAGACCATGTACGTCTTCCTGGCCGGCGCGATCGTCACCGGCACTGCGGTGACGATCATCGGCCAGATCGACCGGGCGAACGAGGCGATGAACTACCGCGAGACCGTCTCGCCGTGGTTCCGCTCGATCTGGTATCTGCACCCGGAGGGTGCGCTGATGGCCGAGGCGCCGTTGGGATTCCACATCCACGTGACGATCGCGCTGATCCTGTTCGCGATCTGGCCGTTCACCCGGCTGGTGCACGTGTTCAGCGCGCCGGTCCAGTACCTGTTCCGCCCGTATGTCGTCTACCGCACTCGTGGCAAGGCGCCCAAGGATGAGCTGCTCGGCTCGGCTCCGCGCCGCCGCGGCTGGTAGCGGATCACCGGATCAGATGAGGTGGCGGCCGCCGCGCAGGCGACGACGCATGTCCCACAGGTAGTAGCTCGACGGGAGCCAGCGCACCCGGCGCGGGACCAGCCGGTAGGCCTTCGGCAGCGTGGTCATCAAACGGTCGAAGCGGCGTTGGTCGCGCGGTCCCCACGGCAGTTCCAGCTCGTCGCGGACCCGTTGGGGGAGCAGGCCGGTGGTGACGAACCGGTTCAGCGGCAGCCCGAGCCGCACGATCCAGGGTGAGTCGCCGCCGTGCAGCAGCGCGTGCACGTACCGGCGCACCTTGTCGTCGACCTCGAGCGTGTCGAGCGTGTGTTGCCAGTAGGCCTCGAACTCCTCGCGGGTGGCCGGCCACTGGTCGGGCTTGACCTGCAACGCGGTGCCGTACACCGCGGACTGCTGGTACAGGCGTTCAGCGGAGGCGTCGTCGAGCGGGCCGAAGAAACGCTCATAGAGGGTGGCCCCGTTCTTGTACAGCGTCGCGGCCACCCACAGCTGCAATTGCGGATCGAACGCGTTGTAGGGCACGGTCGTGCCGGACCCGTCGGGCTCGGAGTGCACCGGCACGTGCGCCTTGTTGACCATCCGCACGATCGCGCGCCGCTCGTCGGGCGTGCCGAGGGTGACCGCGTAGACGTAGGTCATCGTCGTGCGCAGCCGGTCCATCGGGCGGTGCAGCGTCGAACTGTGGTCCGCCACGCCGTGACCCACACCGGGGAAGGCCAGCTGGAGCAGCACGGTCGAGCCTGCGCCGAGGAACAGGAACGACTCGCCGATGAAGTCGCCGATGTCCACCGAGCCGATGTCCACCGAGCCGATGTCCACCGAGCCGAGGTCCACTGTGCCGGGGGCGGCCGAGCAGAGGTCGGCCGCCGCGGACGGGAGCTTCTCGTGGCGTCCGTGGCCGGATTTCTCGGTGCTCGCCCCGATCGCCGGAAGATTGATCGCCACGGTCGACTCCCCTCGGTAGCTGTGCAACGTATCAACGTAGAACGTTGCACGGTTGCGACGCATTGGCAAGGGCCCGGCGGGTAATTTGGACTGCGATGACGACCAATCCGCTGCTCGCGCTGCTCGGCGCCGACGAGTCCGGCGAGGACACCCGCATCATCGAGGCCGCGCTCGAGCAGTTCGCGCTGACCGGGGTCCGGCGCACCAGCACCGATGACATCGCCCGCCGCGCCGGGGTCAACCGGGCCACGCTGTACCGGCGTCTGGGGCCGAAGGGCGACATCGTCGGCGCGGCCTTCCTCTACGAGGCGGGTCGGGTGCTCGGCGAGATCGAGTCCGGGCTCGGCGACGTCGAGACCGACGACCTCGGCGAGTACGTCGTGCGCTTCTTCACGATCACGCTCACCGCGCTGCGCGAGAACCGTCTGCTGCACCAGTTGCTCGAGGTCGACCGCGACGAGACCTTGCGCTCGCTCACGCTCGGCGCCGGCGGCGTGCTGCAGCTGGCGAGTGCGTTCGTGGCCGAGCGGATCGAGCGCATCCGGGAACGGTCGGGCGGATCGACCGATCCGGCCGAGATCGAGGCGCTGTCGGGCGTGCTGGCGCGGCTGACGCAGTCGCTGCTGCTCACGCCCGACGGCCCGCCCGTCGTGCAGACGTCGGCTCAGATGCGCGTGTTCGCCGAGGCTGTGCTGGTGCCGATGATCACGGGAGTGCGGTAGGTCGGGCGTTCTCGGCACCGGCGCCGGTGCCGGCACCTTCGCACTCCGTGCGCCCTGCGCCTGACAGCGCGCCTATCCCCACAGAAATCCCGCGCGATCCGTGGTTTCCACGTTTTCGGGTCGGTTTGTGTGTGGATAGGCGCAGCGGCGGCGTGGTGATGCGACGACGTCTGGGTGTCAGGAGAGCAGCTTGGCCTTCAGTGCGGCGATGTCGGCGGCGGTCAGGCCGAGCCCCTGCGAGACGTAGTTGTCGAAGCTGCCGTACTCGGCGGTGGCGGCGCCGAAGGCGTCGTCGAGCCAGGCCTGTTGCACGGTGTTCTGCAGCGCGCCGAGCGAGCCGGTGTTGCCCAGCGATCCGGCGCTGCCCGACCCGCCGCCCCCGGCCAGGTACTGGTTGCTGAGCATGTAGTCGGCGTTCACGGTGTCGCGCGGGACGCCGAGGATCGTCAGCAGGACGGCGGTCATCCAGCCGGTGCGGTCCTTGCCGGAGGTGCAGTGGTACAGCGAGGCGCCGGGGGAGTCGATGATCTGGGTGAACGCGCTGTGAAAGGCCTTCTCTGCACCGGGGTCGGTGGCCATGAGCTTGTAGAACGAGGGCATGTCGAGCATGGTCAGGTAGTTCGCCGGGTTGCCGCTGCCGCCGACGACGTCGTCCCAGTACCCGCTCGCCCCAGCGGGCAGCTTGTCGGGCGCCAGCGCCCGCTCGAAGACCGTCCGGAAGTCGATGACCGTGCGCACGTTCAGGTCCTGCAGCTTGGTCAGGTCGGCGGCCGTCAGCTTGTCGAGCGCGTTGCTGCGGAACACCACACCCGTCTTGACGGTGTGCCCGTCGGTGGTCTCGTAGCCGCCGATGTCGCGGGCGTTCGAGGCGCCCGCCAGGTGCAACGACCGGTCGAATGTGGTCTGCGCGGCGGTGAGCACGGGGGCGGGGGATGCCAGCGCCAGTGCGGGCACGGGCGCGGCGACCAGCGCAGCGGCGATCGCGAGGGTGGCGGCGGTGCGGGTCGGTCGAGTGGTCACAGGTTCTCCGTTCGTCGTGCGAGAGGGTGCGCGATGACTGTTGTGCTCACCCCGCGGTGTCGCCGTAGCCGGTGAAGCCGTAGCTCTCGCAGGGGCCGATCACCGCGACCTCGAAAAGTCCGGTGCCGGAGTACTTCTGACCTTCCTCGGTGAGGGTGAAGCGGGACAGGTTGTCGACTGGACACATCAACTTCATCCAGTCCTCGATCTCCGGCACCTTGTGCCGCAGCCCCTGCACGATCAGCTCGCCCTGCCACATGCCGTGCCGCCAGTCCTGCTCGAGTCCGTAGCCGGTGCCGACCCCGAGGTAGTGCGGGACGACCGGCTCGCACTCGACCGTGAGCGCCTCGCGGCCGGGCCGGTGGAAGGTGAGCCGGGCGGCCGTTACCTCGCGGGTGCCGGGCCGGAAGGTCAGCTCGTGTTCGGGACGGCCGAGCCACTCGGGCTCGCGGTTGCGGTCCGCCCACACCCGGGTCGCGTCCTCGACGATCCGTCGGCCGTGGGCGTCCTCTTGAACGATCACGATCACCGAGAACCCGCCGAATTGCATGATCGAGTAGATCCAGAAGAAGTTCTGCTGGGCCGTGACCGCCGCGTCCGCGCGGCGACCGGGCGGTTCGGCCTCGCCGACCGGGCGCACACCCCAGGATCGGTCGCGGTTGCCGTGCCACACGCCCGGCGTGACCGCGATCGCTTCATCGTCGACGACCAGTTCGCCGCGCCAGTGTCCGGTCTGAACGAACCGCTGGGTGTCGAAGGTGACCCGCTCGAGCTGACGGTGGAAGTGCCTCGCCTCCAACGACGCCGGCACATCCGCGGTGAAGGTCAGGTCGAACGACAGGCCCGGCTGCTCCGGGTTCGGCTCCAGCACCACGCGTAACCGGTGCAGGCCCTCGAGGACCTCGATCCGCAGCGGCCCGGCCGACACGTCCATCCGGTCGTCGCCGAGCGCCTTCGATGCGCGGAAGACGATGTGGTCCTCGCCGCGGCGCAGCACCGCGAACCCGTCTACGACGCCGAGGTTCGGGTACTGGCCGAGGCCGACGATGAGGAACGGGGAATCCGCTGTCGCCTCCGCACCGGGGTGCGCGTTGAAGTAGTAGCGGTCGTAGAAGTTGCGGTCCGAGGTACCGACATGGCGGATCACCTCGGCGATCTGATGGACCGGGTAGTCGTCCATCGGTGAGAGCGTCACTGCGGGCCCGCCGATGCGATTCCGGCCCAGTAGGTTCCGTCGATCATGGCCTCGAGTGCCTTGCGGTGCATGATCATGTCGTCCGGATCGGTGGGGGCCTCGGCCTGGCCGAACGCCGCCGCCCGCGACTGGATTCGGAACATGATGATCGCGTGCCGCAGCGCGGCGTAGAGGGTGTAGAAGTCGAGGTCGCGAGGTTCGTATCCGGTCAGCTCGCGGTAGCGGGCGCACACGTCGTCGCGGCGCAGGAAGCCGGGCAGGCCGGGCAGCCCGGCGAGCGTGGCGATGTCCTCGAAGAACCTGTGCAGGAAGATCATCCACGACAGGTCCAGCTCGCGCGGTCCCAGCGAGGCCATCTCCCAGTCCAGCACGGCGACGGGGGTGAAGTCGCGGTACATGATGTTGCCGATGCGCGCGTCGCCCCAGCACAGCACCGTCGGGCCCTCGTCGGTCGGCCAGTGCTGCTCCAGCCAGTCGAAACCGGCCTCGATCAGCGGCGAGCGGGGACCGTCGGCGCTGGCCCATTCGTAGTAGCGGCGTTGCTCGTCGACGTGGTGCCGCAGCGGTGAGATCCCCTCGGGTGGAGCCAGATACGGGAACTTGTCCGCGGGTTCGGTGATCGAGTGCAACTCGGCGAGCACGCCGACGGAGGCCTCCTGCAGCCGGGCGCGCTGGTCGTCCGAGGCCTCGGTCAGCCAGGACCCGAAGTTGTACGGCATCACGTCCGGCGGCACCTCGCCGTCGACCCGGGCCATGACGAAGAACTCGCCGCCGAGCGATTCACGGGAGGGTTCCGACCAGTACACCTGCGGCACCGGGGCCGTGCAGTGCTCGGCGACGGTGCGCATCACCTGGAACTGGCGGTCGAGGTCGTAGGTGGGGAAGACCGGGACGGCGGAGGCGGCGGGGGCGACCCGGGCGACCAGCGGGTGATGGGTGAGCGTGCCGTTCTCGCTCCATTGGCCGTCGAAGAGCACGGTCTCGTTGGACATGCCGTTGGCCTCGGGCACCTGGACGTCGGTGACGGCCGGCGACGCCTCGGCCGGCAACTGCCCGGCCAGCCATTGCTGCAGACGGGTCCCGGTGAGCTCGGGATCGTTGCGGGAGTCGTGGGGGCGGGCGAGTTCGGCGAAGTCGCCGTCTTCGCGTTCGTATGCGGAAGTCATGGCATGTCCTTGGGCTGCACAGTTGTCGATACAATCCGTAACGACTGAAGTGATGTCACAATGTAACGGCCGTCACAGGCGAATGCAAGGGCAGGGAGATGACCAGATGCTGTCGATGATCGGGCGGGGCGCATGACGGGTGCGGGTGGGCAGCACCGGCTCGGGCCGCAGCGCAACGCCGCCATCGACACGGCGGTGCTCGACGCCACCCGGGAGCTGCTGATCGAGCGCGGGTACTCCGGGACCTCGATCGATGCGATCGCCCGGCGTGCGGGGGTCGGCCGTCCGGCCATCTACCGGCGGTGGCCGTCGAAGGCGCACATCGTCCACGATGCGATCTACCCGCGGCTCACCCGACCCGAGGGCAGCGGTGGGGACGTCGAGGAGGACATCGCGCTGCTGGCCGCCGGCGCGGTCGAGCTCTTCGGCAGTCCCGCGACCCGCGCGGCGGTGCCCGGGTTGATGAGCGAGACCCGCGGCGACCCCGAGCTGCACGACCTGCTCGTGGACCAGCCGCTGGCGGGAGTCCGCGACGAGCTGAGGCGACGCCTCGACGAGGCGATCGCCGACGGGAGGGTGCGGTCGGGGATCGACTCCGACACCCTGCTCGACGTCATCGCGGGCACCGCCATCTTCGCGCTGTCGGTGCGCGACGTCGACGATCAGCACCGGCTCGCGGAGTCGCTGGCGGACCTGCTGCTGCACGGCGTGCTGGCCGACTAGTTCACCGGTGCGCGGTGTCGGCCACCATGATCGTCGGTGTCTTCGCGACGATCGCCGGCGATCGCGTGGTGGGACCGGTCGCCGGCGTGCGGCCGTCCACCCGGGCGACGATCCAGGGCAGCGCGTCGGCGAGCGCGCTGTGCCACAGCGTGAAGGTGTGTTCGGCACCGGGCACGACCGTCAGGCGGGTGGTGATCCCGGCCCGAGCGGACAGCGCGGCCAGCAACCGCGCGGCGTCGACGGCCGGACCGTCCTGTCCACCGGCCTCGAACCAGCCCGCAACGGCGGGGTACCGGTCGTGGGTGAGCAGCCAGGCCGGCTCGTGCGCATCGAACTGCGGCTGCGAGCCGTGGAACAGGGCGGACACGGTGCCGCCGACCGCGTTGGTCAACCCGGTGCGGGGACCGGCCAGACCGCTGAGGTCGACGAACGTCGACGCCAACTGGGGGTGCCTCAGCGTGAGCATCGCGGCGCACATGCCGCCCTCGGACAGCCCGCCGATGGCCCAGGCGCGCCCGGGCGGCGCGACCCCGAACTTGTGCTCGACGTAGTCCGGCACGTCGGAGGTCAGGTAGGTCTCGGCGTTGCCGGGCGGCCCGTCCACGCACTCGGTGTCGGCGGTGAACCCGCCGTTGACGTCGGGCATCACCACCACCGGGGTGACGCCGTGGTGTGCCGCCGCCCAGCGGTCGAGCGTGCCGGTCGCCTCGGCGCCGTCCACCCAGTCCGACGGCGCACCGGGTGTTCCGTGCAGCAGCATCAGCACCGGCAGGTGCGGCTGGTTGTGGGCGAACCAGGCGGGCGGCAGGTAGACCAGTGCCGGCCGGGTCCGGAAGTGCGAGCGCGTTCCCGGGATGTCGACGGACAGCACCTCGCCGTGCGTCGGCAACGTGCGCGCGGTCGGGCTCATGGCGTCGATCGCGGCGAGGGTGGTGGCGTCGTCGCCCGCCGACCCGCTCAGCTCGCCGACCGTGCGGAAGTAACCGAAATACGCGTTGACGCCGGTCAGGACGTTCAGTGGCAGCAGCAGCACGAGCAGGGCGGTCAGCCCGGCCCGCGACCACCAGCGCCGGCCCCGCCACACCAGCAGCACGACGACGGCGATCGCCGCGACGAGCAGCGGTGCCCGCAGGGGCCACCAACTCGTCAGCGCCAGGGTGTCCACATGCGCCGACCCTAGTCGCCGCCGGGCGACTGGGCCGCCACGGGTCCCTCGGCCGCCTCGTCCCAGATGCCGGCCTGTTCCAGGTGCGCGAGCAGGCGCTGGGCGCCGTCGGTGAACTGGATCCGGGTGTGCTCGGCGACCTGGTCGAGGTCGCCTCCGCGCAGTGCCTCGAGCAGTCGCTCGTGGCTGTCGACCGCCAGGGCACCCCACTCCGCGTCGGCCGCGTAGAGCCGGTGTGGGGTGTAGCGGATCGCGTTGTGCAGGAACCAGGCCAGCTTGTGGGCCCCGGCGGTCAGGTTCAGCAACCGGTGGAACTCGAACTCGAGGTCGGCGACCGCGTCGGTCTCGCCCGCCGCGACCGCACGACGCAGCGCGTCGTTGACGTGCTCGAGTTCGTCCACGACCTCCGGGCGGATCTTGCGCGCCGCCCGCTGAGCCAGCTCGACCGCGAGCCGGCCCTGCAGCCAGAAGATGTCGGTGACGTCCTCCCGGCTCAGCGGCGAGACCACGTAACCGCGGTGCGGGACCAACTCGACGAGACCCTCTCCACGCAGGGTGAGCAGCGCCTCCCGGACGGGGGTGACGCTCACGCCCAGCTCGGCCGCGGTCTCGTCGAGCCGGATGAACTCCCCGGGCCGGACCTGTCCGGACATGATCCACGCCCGGACGTGTCCGGCCACCTGGTCGGAGAGTTGCGGGCGCCGCCGCAATGCCGCACCACTGCGTGCAGGTGCCGCCATTGCTTCCTCCTTCGCCGGGTCGCCTCCGTGGCGCTACAGTCCGAACGTCTTACCGATGATGTCGCGCTGGATCTCGTTGGTGCCACCGTAGATCGACGAGACCAGGGTCTTGCGGACGTGGCCCTCCATGTCGAACTCGGTCGCGTAACCGTATCCGCCCATCATCTGCATGCCGTCCAGGGCGACCTTCTTGGCGGTCTCGGTGAGCTTGAGCTTGGCCATCGAGGCCTCGCGCGGGAACATTTTCGCCGGGTTCTCGTCGACCATCCGAGCGACGTGGTAGACGAGCAGCTTGCCGCATTCGATCTCGGTGGCCAGGTCCGCCATGCGGTGGCGCAGCGCCTGGAAGGTGCCGACCGGGCGGCCGAACTGCTTGCGCGTGGTGATGAAGGTGAGTGTGTCGTCGAAGGCACGCTCGGCGACGCCGAGCATCATGGCCGCGAGGATCAGCCGTTCGATGTTCAGTCCGGTCATCAGCTGCCGCCAGCCGGCGCCGACCTCGCCGACCACCGCGTCCGCGGGCAGCTCGCAGTCGGTGAAGTACAGGTCGTTGACCTCCTTGCCGCCCATGGTGTCGATCCCGCTGATCTTGAGGCCCACGGTGTCGGCCGGGACATGGAACATGGTCAGGCCCTCGTGCTTGTTCTCGCCGCGCGACGTGCGGGCCACCAGCAGGATGTTCTCGGCGAAGTGGGCGTTGGAGCACCATGTCTTCTGTCCGTTGACCAGCCAGCCCGCGGACGTCTTCTCGGCCTTGCAGCTGAGGTTGCCGACATCGGACCCGGCCTCCGGCTCGGACATCGAGATGGACTGCGACGCGCCCCGGACGATGCCGCCGAGCACGGTCTGCTTCTGCTGCTCGGTGCCGAACTTCTGGTAGGCCGCGCCGGTGATCAGCGTCGGGCCGAGCCCGCCGATCGGGGCCATGCCGCGGGCGGCCTCCTCGAGCAGGATGCACATGTCGACGGTGCTGCCCGCGGCCCCGCCGTACTCCTCCGGGATGCTCAGCCCGAGCCAGCCGAGGGCGGCCATCTTCTCGTAGAGGCCCTGGTTGTGGTTGTGCGTGCCGCGGTCGGTGAGGGCGTCGCGCTGCTCGCGGGTGCCGCACTCGCGCCGGCACAGGTCGCCGACCGCGCGGGCGAAGGCGAACTGCTCGTCGGTGAAGTCGGGTGCGGTGAAATCGGTCGTCATCGTCTGGCTCCTGTGCACTGTGTTCTGAGAGGGGACGGTCTGAGCGATGTGGCTTTCGGAGTGATGCGGCGGGCGATTGCCGGGTCCGGCGAGTCGGGGTTGAGGACCGGGCGGTATCCACCTAATGTGATCCGGACAACAGTAAATCACATCAAATATATGTGATGTGATCACCGAACTCGTGATGTCGAACCTGTGATGTCGAACCGAAGGGATGCCGACCGATGACCGAGCAAGTCGCTGACGCCCGAATCCCCACCCCGAGGGGCGGTCAGGGGGAGCCGACGCTGGCGAGCCTGGATCCCCGCGACGACACGGTGCTCGCCGAGTACCCGGTCGCCGGCAAGGGTGAGGTCGCCGCCGCGGTCGACCGGGCACGCGCGGCCGCGCACTGGTGGGACGTCCAAGGGTTCCGTGGGCGCCGCCAATGGCTGCTGGAGTTCAAGTCGGTGATCGCGAGCCGGGCCGGTGAGCTGGCGGCGGTGGTGTCGGCGGAGACCGGGAAACCCGCGGACGACGCGTTGCTCGAGGTCATGCTCGCGGTCGAGCACCTCGACTGGGCCGCCAAGCACGCGCAGAAGGTGCTGCGCCGGCGGACCGTCCCGTCCGGGCTGGTCAGCGCCAACCAGGCGTCGTCGGTGGGCTATCGGCCGTTGGGTGTGGTCGGGGTGATCGGGCCGTGGAACTATCCGGTCTACACGCCGATGGGGTCGATCGCGTACGCGCTGGCGGCGGGCAACGCGGTGGTGTTCAAGCCGAGCGAGCTCACCCCGGGCGTGGGGGTGTGGCTGGCCGACGCGTGGCAGGCGATGGCGCCGATGCAACCGGTGCTGCAGACGGTCGTCGGCCGGGGCGAGACCGGCACCGCGCTGTGCCGGGCGGGCGTCGACAAGATCGCGTTCACTGGGTCGACGGCCACCGCCAAGAAGGTCATGGCGGTGTGCGCCGAGACGCTGACCCCGATGGTCGCCGAGTGCGGCGGCAAGGACGCGATGCTCGTCGACGCGGACGCCGACATCGACGCGGCCGCGGACTTCGCCGCGTTCGGGGGGCTGGGCAACGGCGGGCAGACCTGCGCGGGTGTCGAGCGCGTGTACGTCGCGGAACCGGTCTACCAGCGGTTCCTCGACGCGGTCGCCGAGCGCGCGGCGGCGCTGCGCCCGGGCGGCGGACCGACCGCCTCGTACGGGCCGATGACGATGGGCCGGCAGGTGCAGATCGTGCGTGACCACGTCCGGGACGCGCTCGCCGGCGGGGCGCGTGCCGTGGTCGGCGGACTCGACTCGGTCCACGAGCGGTATGTCGATCCGGTGGTGCTGGCCGAGGTCCCCGAGGACTCCACGGCGATGACCGAGGAGACGTTCGGGCCGACCCTCGCGGTGAACAAGGTCGTCGACCTCGACGAGGGCGTGCGCCGGGCCAACGCGTCCCGCTACGGCCTGGGCGCCTCGGTGTTCACCGCCGACAAGGACCGGGGCCGGGCGGTGGCCGAACGGCTGCACGCCGGCGCGGTCACGATCAACTCGGTGCTCGGCTTCGCCGGGGTCCCGGCACTGCCGTTCGGCGGGGTCGGGGACTCGGGCTTCGGTCGGATCCACGGTGCGGACGGGCTGCGCGAGTTCAGCACCGTCAAGTCGGTGACCGTGCAGCGTTTCCCGGCGCCGCTGAACCTGCTCACGATGACCCGCAAGCCACGCGACATGAAGGTCTCCGCGTGGATGCTCAAGACCCGGCACGGCAGGCGGTGATCCCATGCCCGGACCCTTCCTGCAGGTGGTCTCCGAAGCCCCCGAGTCCGCCGGGCCCGCCGCGCCGCGCGGCAGGCACGGCTGGGTGCGGCTGATCGAGACGCTCGACCCGGCCGCCGACGCGCAGACCATCCACCGGATCACGGTCGGCTACGAGTTCCCGTGGGACTACGAGCGCGCGCTGGAGATCTCGCTGATGCGGACCTACTGCGTGCCGAGCATCTCGGCGGTACTGCGACGGTCCGGTGAATTCGAGCACCGGCCGCAGAAGCGGTACGACGACACCGCGCTGCTGATGGCGGAGCTGCTCGAACACGGCTACGACTCGGCGCGCGGCCACGAGGCGCTGCGGGCCATCAACCGCATGCACAGCCGGTACACGATCTCCAACGACGACATGCTGTACGTGCTGTCGACGTTCATCTACGACCCGCTCGACTGGATCGACCGGTTCGGCTGGCGCCGGCTGCATCCGAAGGAGCGGCTGGCCGCGTTCCACTACTACCGCGGGGTCGGATCGCGGATGGGCATCCGGGACATCCCCGAATCCTTCCAGGAACTGCAGCGGTTCAAGTCCGAGTACGAGCAGCGGCACTTCCGCTACTCGGACGACAACAACCGGATCGGCACCTATACCCGTGAGCTGTTCTGTTCGTGGTTCCCCACGGCGCTGCGGCCGCTGGCCGCCCGCGGGGTCTACGCGATGCTCGACGAGGAGATGTCCGAGGCGTTCGGGTTCCCCACCGGCTCGGCGACGCTGCGCGCTGCGGCGGAGATGGCGCTGCGTACACGGGGCCGGGTGGAACGGTGGTGGCCGGTTCGCCGGTCGTCGCGACTGACGCACGATCCGCACAACCACACCTACCCCGGATACCCCGACGGCTACCGTCCCGGCGACCTCGGGAGCTGTCCACGGCACCTGCACCGGGCCGGCGCGTAGCCTTCACGACGTGAACGCTGCGATGGATGACGGACGCCCCGACCTGACGGCGCTCGGCGAGCTGGCGCCGTTCGCCGGCCGCTGGGTGGGCGGCGGCGAGGGCCACTACCCGACGATCGACGACTTCACCTACGAGGAGGAGATCGGCTTCACCGCCCCGCCGGGGAAGCCGTTCCTGACCTATCTGTCGCGCACCTGGAAGCCTGGGCGCACGCAGCCCATGCACACCGAGAACGGGTACCTGCGGCCGTCCGGGGACGGCGTGGTCGAACTGCTGGTGAGTCAGCCGACCGGCTTCGTCGAGATCCAGCGCGGGCCGCTTGTCGACGGCGCACTCGAACTGGTCATGCACACCCTTGCGGCCGCGCCGACCGCCAAGCCGGTCACGGACATCCGCCGCCGGCTGGTCGTCGACGGCGACCGGCTGTCCTATGACCTGTGGATGGCGCACGGACCCACGCCGATGACCCACCACCTGCACGCGGAGCTGCGGCGGGCCGGCTAGGTCCGGTCAGGACTGGGCGGGCGTCCCGGCGCGGGTGAACTCGCGTGCGACGATCGCCGCCTGCAGCTGGCGCAGACCGGACGGACGGGTGGGGTCGAGCCCGGTCAACTGGGCGATCCGCTTCATCCGGTAGTCCACGGTGTTGGTGTGAAGGTGCAGCATCGACGCGGTCCTCTGCCGGTTCAGGTCGTTGCGGATGTGGATGGTCAGCGTCTGCAACAGCTCGGGCGAGCTCTCCAGCGGGTCGAGCAGTCGGACGAGGTCGGCGCGGGCCGGGCCCGGGCGGGTCAGCTGGTACTCCACGGCGAGGTCGCCGAGGCCGTACAGTCCCGGCGCGCGACCGAGGCGGCGGGCCAGCCGGAGCAGTTCGTCGACCCGCTCGGTCGTCGCGGGGATGTCCTGCCGACGGGAGTTCTCGGCGGCGGCGGTGATCTCCACTCCTGCCGCCTCACCGACCGCGCGGAGCATGTCGGCGACCCAGTCCCAGGCCGGCGTCCCCGGGAGCAGGATGGCGCCGCCGCGGTGGGTCAGGCTGGACAGGAACGGCGATCCGCAGCGGTCGACGAACGCGGTCCGCAGCAGGTCGAGCTTGCGGCGGACCTCCAGCGCCGACAGCTTCCCCGACCCCGGCCCGCCCGGTTGCAGGTTCAGCGCGACCCGCAGCACCAGATACTCGGGTGCCAGTTCGACGCCCAGTTGCTGGGCGACCAGGTCGGGGTTGTTACCGGTGAGCAGCGTGTGCACCAGCGAATGGGTGGCCGCGCCGTCCGCACCGGCGGTGCCGGGACGCAATGCCTCGGCGTAGCTGGTCGAGATCGCGGTGTGCAGCATCTGCGCCATCGCGAAGAACCGGCGGGCACCCTCCTGGACGTCCGCGAAGTCGTCGGTGTCGGCGTCGGCGACGATCAGATCCTGCACCATCGTCAACGCCTCGTTGGCCACCGACAACACGGCGTCGAGCGGGGTGCCCTCCTTCGCCTCGCCGGCGGCCAGAGCGCGGATGCCCTGCAGATCCTCCTCGGTCGGCGGCAACCCGGCGTCGAGCAGCTTGATGCTCATCTCCAGCCCGCGCATCGTCGCCGCGCGCAGCAACCCCTGGATGCGCGTCATCTGATAGTCCGAGTAGGCGGGCAGCACCGACGCATAGTGGGCGACGAGCTGGTCGGAGAGCATGTCGACGTCGTGCAACGGCGCCGACATCGGCCTGCCGCGCAGGGTGAGGGCCTTCGAGTTCTCTGGTGCTGTGAGGGTCAACGCGCGTACCTCTTCGATCGGGTCGAACATCAGGTGGTGTGACGACGCGCGGCGGCGTCTCACACATGACCGACGGCGGTCCCTCGCGACCCGCCCTCCACGGACGTGCACGAGGGCGGATCCACACGGTGGTGGGAACCGCCAGGACTCCTCACCCCGCTGGTGGCGGGGATCGAGCCCGGTGACATCGCGTGCCGGTGCGCTGTCACCCTGCGACCTGGGCCGAATACGGGGCCGGGTTTCGAACATCGAATGTACCGACTGTCCAGGTCGGCGTTCAACGTCCCGTCGAAGGCTGCGAACATCCTGTGACCGCGGTCACGCGCCGACCAGGTGATCGGGGTGACGAACTGCCCGGTCAGACGTCGAAGATGTTGGGCAGTCCCGCGGCGTGCCGGGCTGCATCCCGACGTTTGAGTCCGTCCAACTCGGCGGGCACGTAGTAGTCGTAACGGAGCACCGGTTCGGCGGCCGAGCCGGCCGCGTCGAGCACAGCCTGGGCGGCGATGCGGCCGCCCTGGTTCGCGCCCTCCATGCTGACCACGTTGGCGTTGGTCTGGATCCAGTCGCCGGCGACGAACAGGTTCGGGATCGCGGTCGGTCCCTTCGGGCGCTTCGCCCAGGTCCCGACGGTCTGCACGGTCAGCGGCTCGTCGTTGTGGACCCGGCCCGAACGGTCCCAGCTGATCGCCGGGTCGAGGAACCACGAGTGCACGTTGTCGTCGGCGAAGGCGCGGTCGAAGGGGCCGAAACGCGACCGGAGCGTGTCCCACACCTCGGTGTAGATCTCCTGGGCGGTGCAGTGCCGGGCGGACTTGTGCACGGTGGTCGTGCCGATGCCGTCCCAGTTGGAGATGTCGATCGAGACGATCTCGCCGACCGTCCCGTCGCCGAAACGCGGGGCGATCGGCCGGGACCAGGTCTGCGACTGGGCGATCGCGCTGAGCGTCCACGGGTGGTCGACCACCCCGATCAGTCCGCGCGCGACCTCGAGCGGCCGGCGCAGGTAGATCATCAGGCCGTTCATCCAGTCGGTGTGCAGGCCGGCGATGCCGTCCAGGCTCGGGTCCAGCCGCAACAGTTCGGGGGTGCGCAGGATCCGGACCGCACGATCGACGGGGACGGCGCTGACGTAGTGATCGGCCTCCACCTGCCGCACCGACCCCGCCGCGTCGGCGACCCGCGCACCGCTGATGCGGCCGCCGGCGGTGTCGAACGCCTGCAGCGACGCGCCGGTGTGGAAGCGCACGCCGAGACGTTCGAGTTCACGCACCCACGGGGTCACCCAGACGTCCGAGGTGGGCCCGTTCAGGAACCGCGCGATCCACGCGTCGTCGGGCCCGGGCAGCGGCAGCAGCAGGTTCCACAGGAACGCCTCGATGATGTTGCCGGCGGAGCTGACACTGCACACCTCCGGCTTGACCGCGACCAGACCCATCGTGGTCATCTTCGCGACGGCGTCCTGGAAGAACGTGCTCTTGTGTGCGGCGTCGAGGAAGTCCCACCAGCTCAGCCGGTCCCAGTCGGTCTTGCGCCGGGCCTCGCAGCTGGTGACATACGCGGTCACGCAGCGCCCGAAGTCGGCCATCTCCAGCGGGAACCTGTTCGGGATCGACGCGAGCAGGGTCGAGCCCTCGCGGACGACCTCGGACAGATAGGCCGGGTCGGTCAGCCGGCCCGGATCGACGGGACGCATTGCCTTGCGGTCCAGCGGCAGGAAACCGGCCAGCGACCGGCCGGGCCCCAGGCTGGCGGCGCCACCGAAGCCGTCGCCGTCGAGCAGACTCGCGATGTCACGCATGTTGCCGAGGACACCGTCGGGGTTGCCGGGGAAGGGGATGCGGCGCATCGAGTCGGGCACGTTGCGGTAGAAGCCGGGGAAGAAGCGGAACCCGTGTTCGGCGGGCAGCTCGCCGCGACCGGCCGTCGCGGTCCCGGGGACCCCGAAGCTGCGGGCCTTGCCGCCCATCACCGGCCGCGACTCGAAGACGTCGACCTCGAAGCCACGCTCGACCAGTTCCTGTGCGGTGACCAGCCCGGACATGCCGCCGCCGAAGACGGCCACGCGGCGGCCGCGCGGGCCGGGGGTCGACGCCCGGGCGCGCGGTGCAGTGGTCGTCGTGGCCGCCACGGCACCCAGGCCGACGGCGCCCAGCGTCGCGGCGCCCCCGAGGAACGAGCGGCGCGACACCCGCGCCGGAGCGGTGTCGGTCATCGGATGGGCGCGGTGTCGGGCCGGGTGTCGTTCGCGCGTGCCGCGTCCGCGATTCGGGCGACCAGCGTGCGGACGTGCTCGAACATGCCGACCGACCCGGGCACCGTCGTGTACGGCGCCTCCGCGCTGGCCGCGACCAACCCGCCGTCGGCGACCACCGGCTCGGTCAGGTGGAAGGTCTTGCTGAAGTGGTAGGGCTCGTGCGGCCCGCAGGTGGCGGTGATGGTGCCGGGCAGTGCGTAGGTGGCCCCGCTGAGCAGGGTGTTCCCGTGCTGCCAGTCGGACATCGTCAGCGTCGAGCTGGTGCAGATGCGGGTGCCCGTGGGCCGCACGTCGACCACCGATCCGGTCCACTGACCGTCGCGGCGCACGACACCGCCGATCAGCGACGCACCGCCGTCGGGCTCGTGCGACACGCCCCACTCCCAGCCGTCGGCCGCCTGATCGGCCATCGTGAAGTCGCCCCAGTTGTGGTCGTGGTAGCCGCGCCACCCGTCGAGGTCGATGCGCGGACCGCCGGGCATCCGCGCCCAGCCGGTGGCCTCGCTGGTGGCCACCGGGTTGGTCCAGCCCATCCACTGGCCGCGGTTGCGCAGGTCGATCACCCCGGTGGCGCCGGGCAGCTGATTGCGGTCGAGCCAGGCATCGACCTGGAACGTCGAGTCGATCCGCACGTGATAGGCGCGGCGCATCGGGTCGTAACTGATCTCGCCCTGGTCGGTGCGGACCCCGGGCAGCCCGTCCGCGACCGGGCGGGCGTGGGTGGCGATCGCGATCGGCAGCGGGACGTCGTGACCGCTGGACACCGGGTCCTTGCCGTTGCCGTACATCATCACCGCACCGAGGATCGGCACCGGCGCGGCGAAGATCGCCACCACCAGTTGCCGCTGCGAGTGCGGATCCATGAAGCTCGCATACCACCACTCGGTGGTCACCCCGGGATGGGCGACGTCGTCCTGCGGGGTCGCGACCTTGCCCGTGGGATTGGGTGTCAGATCGTTGGTCAGCGCCGGGGTCGCCACCGGCGTCACCAGTGGTGCGGACTGCGCCACGGCGGGCGCCGCGGCGAGCGCGAGGGCGGCCGGCAACGCGACCAACAGCTGCTTCGATCGACACCACATCGGGCGGATACCTCACTGGGTCGAGTCCCGTTTGGGGGAGATCACAAATTTCAGCGAGACAGGCTAGCCCAATGTCGGTGGCGGCTCACAGGCAGGCCCGCATCACTCGCGTCCGAGGCCGAAGTAGAAGTGCTCGCCGCCCGAGAGCGTGCCCTTGCCGTTCATGATGCCCATGACCGTGCCGGCGTCGACCCGTTTGAAGTGGTCGAACACCGGCAGTCCGTCGTACACCATGGTCGCGGTCGACTCGCCCCGGAACTGCACCATCCACAGGCTCGCCGCGCCCCGGCCTGTCTCGAGGTCGCTGAAGACCTCGCCCTGTTCGTCACGGCGCAGCAGCGGCTGGGCGTCGGTGGGGGAGGTGAAATCCTTACCGTACCAGCGTGATCCGACGAGCCTGCCGTACATCGGGTGCCCGGTGTCGAAACCGAACCCGCGCCACCGCCCGCCGGCCAATTCGTCGACGGTGACCGGTGCCAGCCGGCCCCAGAGCGCGTCGAGCTCGCGGGGGTCGACGCGGTCGGTGCGGGCACGCAACTCGCGGAAGTCGTCGGCCACGGTCATGTGAAGGTCCCTCCTGTGTGGGGTCAGGTCCATGTGGTCGGGTGCGCGGTCAACTGCCGAGCAGCGTCGCCATCATCAACTGCTGCACGCGCCGCCGGGTCGGGGCGCTCGCGTCGAAGCGGACCAACCGGCCGATGTCGAGGACGAGCGCGAACGCGGCGTGGACGAGGTACCGCGACTCGGCCGCCGGCGTCTCGGGGCGCAACTGGGTCAGCAAGTGCACCCATTCCTCGATGTTGAGCCGCTGCATCTTGTGCAGTTCCCGGCGCTGGTCCGGCGGCAGGTTCCCGATCTCCGCGAAGTAAACCGACAGCAACTCGCGTTGGGCGAAGGACAGTCGCACATAGATCTCGACGAGGGCGGGCAGCGCCTGTTCGGGGGTCTGCGACTCGGCCAGCGCCGAGCCGACCGCGACGGTGAGACGATCCGATGCACGGTGGAAAGCCGCCGCGAGCAGATCCGACTTGCCCGCGAAGTGACGGTAGACGCCGGAGGCGTTCATCCCCGCCGCGGCGGCGATCTCCTCGATGCTGACCTCGTGATAGCCGCGGCGGTCGAACAGCGTCATCGCCTCGTGCAGCAGCGCCTCCCGCTTCGATGCCATCGCGAGCCCGGCCTGCGGCGGCGGTGCGTCCTGCGGCGGACAGGCCGCGGCGGGCGGCAGCTCGCAGCGCAGCACCGACCAGGCCGCGCCGCGCAGCACATCCTCGATCCGCTTGGCGGGCAACGGTGCCCGGTGCGCGGTGATGGAACCGATGACGCTGAGGGTGGCGGCGCTGAGCATGATGACGTCGCGATCGGCCAGTTCGGGCCGCAGCGCGGACAGTTCGCTCCCGATCCGGCGGTTGACGATCTCGAGCTGGGACCGGATGGTCGCGCGGTCCTCGGCCGCGAGATACCTGCCCTCCCAACGGTAGAGCCCCCCTGTCGTCCGGTTGGTCAGGGTCGTGGAGATGATCGCGGTCAGTAGTTCGTCAAGACGTCCGGTGGCGGAATCGGCTGTGCGGGTGGAATCGTCGGTGGCGGACACCAGCGCGTCGACCAGACTGCGCGCGGCATGCTGGAAGAGCGCGTACTTGTTCGGGAAGTGGCGGTAGAGCGCGGGGCCGGAGATCCCCACGGCCGCCGCGATGTCGTCGACGCCGACCGCGTGGTATCCGCGCTCGCTGAACGCCGCGGCTGCCACGGCGGCGATCTGGGCTCTGCGGTTCTTCGGGCGCTTGCGCGGACTCACCTGTACCGACTCGGGCACCGAACCTCCTGACGACGGGCCGGCGGTCTCCTCGACGGGATCGGGAGCCGGCGTGGTGATCGAGAATTTGCACTGACGGCTGCGCCGGCAGGGAGGTCCATCCTCGCACGAAGTCCAGGAGAAGTGGGCCTTGACAGCGCGGTGGCCTGACAGGAAAGTTAACCGAAATTCTTCACGTGGTGGTGCAAATGCGCGTTCGCGAGGAGGTTCGATGAACACGGTTTCCGTCGGGACCGCGGCGGTGCGGTCATGACCGCCGCAGCGGCAAGCGGCCTGCGGGTCGAGCGCGACGGCCCGGTGCTGCGCGTGGTGATCGACCGGCCGCGCCGGATGAACGCCTTCGATCTGGCGCACATGCGGGCCCTGCTCGAGGTGCTCATCGCGGTACCGGGTGACGACTCCGTGCGGGTGGTGGTCATCGCGGGGGCCGGCGCGGCGTTCAGCACCGGGGCGGACCTCGCCGCGATGGCCGAGGGGGAGCGGGACGGCAGCGGGCCGGTCTCGCCCGAAGTGGTGATGGACGCCGCGAACTCGGTGATCCGGGCGATCGTCGACCTGCCGGTGCCGGTGATCGCGGAGGTGCCCGGTGCCGCCGCCGGGGTGGGGGCGTCGATCGCGGTGGCCGCGGACCTCGCCTATGCGGCGGAGAGTGCCTATCTTCTCTTGGCTTTCGTCAACGTCGGACTGATGCCGGACGGCGGCTCGACCGCGTTGATCTCGGCCTCGGTCGGACGCGCGCGCGCGGCAAGGATGGCGCTGCTCGGCGAGAGACTGCCGGCCGACGAGGCGCTGCGGGCGGGACTGATCGCGGGTGTGCTGCCCGAGGCGGAGCTGTCCGGACATGTCGCGGCGGTCGCGCACCGGCTGGCATCGGGTCCGCGGCGCGCGATCGAGCTCACCAAGCGTGCGCTCACCGCGGTCACCCTGGACCGCCTCGACGCGGCGATGGCGGCCGAGACGCGTGGACAGTGCGAGTTGTTGGTCGGACCGGAATTCGCCGAGGGTGCGACGGCCATGCTGCAGCATCGGCCGCCCTCCTTTCCGTGAACCGTCGTGGCGAGACTCGCAGCTAGCTTCGAGGGGGCTTCGGTGCTGTTGCCGCGGCGCTGTCGATGTCGGTGATTACCCAGTAAGCATTCAGGTTTCAGTGTCGATACAGGTCGGCGTCCGGGGTCGCGAGGTGTCGGAGTTGATGAGAATTCTGGTTAACAAAAATGCTTCCCCGGACGCGATGTCTCTGTAATACTCGTCACAACATTCGTCAGGCCCCGCCGCGTCACCGCGGCGAAGGAAGGGACCGTCGCCATGTCTGCCGTGAACACCTTGACCGCTCAGCCGCTGCTCTCGCGGCGGAATCACTGGATCAACTGGGTCGCAACGCATGCCGAGATGAAGCCGGACCAGGCCGCATTCCGGTTCCGGGGTGAGGTGACCACCTGGCGGCAGCTGCGCGACCGCTCGGCAGCGATGGCCGGTGCCCTGGCCCGGAGAGGGGTGGGCCAGGGCGACCGGGTGCTGCTGCTGACGCTCAACCGGACCGAATTCTTCGAGGCGGTGCTGGCGATCAATGCCGTGGGGGCGCTTGCGGTTCCGGTGAATTTCCGGCTGACCCCGCCGGAGGTCGCGTACATCGCCCGCGACTGCGGCGCGCGTGCGGTGTTCACCGAGCCGGCACTGCTGCCGCTGGTGCAGGCGGTGCGCGGCGAGGAGTCCGAGCTCGAACTCGTGGTGAACATGGGCGCCGACACCGCCGGCGATGCGCTCGGCTACGAGGAACTGGTCGCGGAGTCGCAGCCGTTCACGCCGATCGATCTGCCCGAAGACCTGCCCGCCCTGATCCTCTACACCTCCGGGACCACCGGGCGGCCGAAGGGTGCCGTGCTCTCCCACGGCAACATGTCCGCGCAGGCGCTCACCTGCATCCGCGCCATGCACTACAACGGCGACGACGTCGGCTTTCTCGCCTCGCCGGTGTTCCACGTCGCCGCGCTCGGTTCGGTGGCGCCGATGCTCATGCTCGGCGCGACCACGGTGATCCATCCGCTCAAGGCATTCGACCCGTCCGAGATGCTCGACGCATGGGAGGGTGAACATGTCACCACGGTGTTCCTGGTCCCGGTGCAGTGGCAGGCGATCTGTGCGGATCCGACTGTGCAGCAGCGTGATCTGGCGTTGCGGGTGATCAGCTGGGGTGCGGCGCCGGCTTCGGACACGCTGCTGCGCGCGATGGCCGAGACGTTCCCCGACGCGAAGAACGTGGCCGTCTTCGGCCAGACCGAGATGTCGCCGATCACGTGTGTGCTCGACGGGGACGACGCGATCCGCAAGCTCGGATCGGTCGGCAAGCCGATCCCCACGATCCAGACCCGGGTCGTCGACGACGACATGAATGACGTGGCCCCCGGGCAGGTCGGCGAGATCGTGTACCGCGGACCGACGATGATGGCCGAGTACTGGCGTAACCCGCAGGCGACCGCGGATGCGTTCTACGGCGGCTGGTTCCACTCGGGCGATCTGGTCCGGGTCGACGACGAGGGATTCGTCTACGTCGTCGATCGCAAGAAAGACATGATCATCTCCGGCGGCGAGAACATCTACTGCGCGGAGATCGAGAACGTGCTGTTCGCGCACCCGCGCATCCGTGAGGCGGCGGTGATCGGCCGACCCGACCCGAAGTGGACCGAGGTACCGGTCGCGGTGGTGGCGCTCGAGGCCGGGCAGGACCTCACCCTGGCCGAACTCGTCGACTGGCTCGGCGACCGGCTCGCCCGCTACAAGCACCCGAAGGACCTGGTGGTCGTCGAGGCGTTGCCGCGCAACGCGAGCGGCAAGGTCGTCAAGGGCGAACTGCGGGAATCGGCACCGGCCTCGGCGCGCGCGGCCGGTTGAATCCGGGCGGGCAGGCCCGCATCCGAGGCACGAATCCGCAGCACGAGCCCGCGGTCGCGACATCATCAAGGGGGGTGGGGAGTGACGTTCGAGCTACCGGTGGCGAAGAACCCGGCGCACGACCTGGCCAACCAGGTCGGCGCGCTCATCGGGTTCTCGCTCAGCACACTCGCCACCGCGGTGCGGGCGGTCCTGCGGGGGAGGGTGTCGATCGCCGAGACGCTCACCCAGTCGCTGTTCCTGGCGAGGGTGTGCACGGTGCCGGCGCTGCTGCTGATGCTGCCGATCGGCGTGCTGATCGCGGTCTCGGTGGGGTCCCTCGCGGGACGGCTCGGGGCGGGCGGCTACTCCGGCGCCGTGGTCGCGTTCGTGGTGGTCGGCCAGGCCGCGGCACTGGTGTGCGCGCTCATGCTCGCCGGCGTCGGTGGCTCGGCCATCTGCGCGGACCTGGGATCACGCACCATCCGTGAGGAGATCCAGGCGCTGGAGGTGATGAGCCTCAACGTGATCGAGCGTCTGGTGGTGCCGCGACTGATCGCCGCGATGATCGTCTCGCTGGTGATGTGCGCGATGGTCACGGCGGTCGGTGTCAGCGCGTGCTTCTTCTACCAGATCTATGTCAGCCACCAATCGTCCGGCGCGTTCCTCGCCACGTTCAGCGAGTACGGGCGGGTGTCGGACTTCACGATGGCCATGGTGAAGTCGGTGTGCTTCGCGGTCACCTCGGCCCTGATCGCCTCGTTCAAGGGCCTGCACACCAAGGGCGGGCCGAGCGGGGTCGCGGATTCGGTCAACGAGGCGGTCGTGCTCGCGTTCGTGATGGTCTTCGTCGTCAACACCGTGCTGTCCCAGCTCTACACGGTGATGATCCCCGCGGTCGGGACGTACTGATGGTCGGACTGTCCGCGGTACACCGTCTGCGCCCGCTGACCCGTCCGGTCCGTACCGGCACCGGCACCGGCGCGCTGGCGCGGCTCGGCGAACACGTCACCTTCGCGGTGCTCACCGTGGCGGGAATCCCGTTCGCGCTCAAGCGGTACTGGAAGCACGTGCTGCGCCAGATCGGCGAGGTGAGCTTCGGCTATGCCTCGCTGCTCGCGGGCGGCGGCACCATCGGCATCGTGTTCGCGATGTCCGCGGTGGCCGCGATGATGGTCGGGGTCGAGACCTACCGCGGCCTCGACCTGATCGGCATGACGTCGCTGTCGGGCATGCTCTCGGCGATCGCGAACACCCGGGAGCTCGCACCGGTGGTCGCCAGCATCGCGCTGGCCGCGAAGGTCGGCACCGGCTTCACCGCGCAACTCGGCGCGATGCGGATCTCCGACGAGATCGACGCGCTGGACGCGATGGCGGTGCGGTCCATCCCGTTCCTGGCCAGCACCCGGTTGATCGCCGCCGTCATCTGCATCGTGCCGATCTACATGGTCGGGCTGATCGCCGGATTCCTGGCGACTCGGCTGGTGATCGTGCAGTTCAACGGCGCCTCCGCCGGCACCTACGACTACTACTTCCATCTCACGCTCACCGCGAACGACCTGTGGTACTCGCTCACCAAAGCCGTGGTCTTCGCGATCATCATCGCGCTGGTGCACTGCTCCTACGGGTTCCACGCCTCCGGCGGGCCCGAAGGCGTCGGTCGGGCGGCCGGGCGGGCGCTGCGTACCTCGATCCTCGCGATCGGGGTCACCGACGTCGTCCTCACCTTCGCGTTGTGGGGCATCGTGCCATCGGTCCCCGGGCTGGGCGTGTCATGAGGGCGGCGGGTGGCGAGAGGCGGGGCCGCCGCGGCAGGGGACCCCGACGGCTGGCCCCGTCCCGGGCGGCGCTGGTGCTGCGCGGGGCCCTGGCCGCGGTCGCCCTGATCGGGGTCTCGGCCGCGCTGATCGCCTACGGCGGCGGCTCGTTCGACGGCGACCCGGAGGTCACCGCGCAGATCCCGGCCGCGGCCGGCGATGTGGGCGGCGGTGCCGCCGTGCAATATCAGGGCGTCGCGATCGGCACCGTGGTCGGCATCGACGCGGGAACCACGCAGTCGAAGGTGGTGCTGCGCATCGACCGCGCGCAACTCGACCGCGTCCCCGCGGCGGTGGTCGTGCGGATCGTGCCGCGCACGCTGTTCGGCGACGTCTATCTGCGGCTGATCCCGCGGTACGCGGATCCCTCGATCGGACCGCGCCTGTCCGCCGGCGACGAACTGGCCGCGGACACCTCCGCCGACGCCGTGCAGTTGTACCAGCTGTACCGGCAGGCCTCCGACCTGCTCGAGCGGATGCAGCCGGCGAAGCTGCAGGTCGCGCTCACCGCGATCAGCCAGGCCCTGCGCGGGCAGGGCGGGGTGCTGGGCGACACGATCGATCGCATGAGCGCCGTGACCGGCGAGCTGGAGCCGAAACTCGATGCGGTGCTGGCGAGTTCGCCGCAGTTGCGGCATGTGTCCGATGCGCTGCGCGCCGCGAGCGGCGACCTGATCGGCACCCTGCGCTCCGCCACCGCGCTGTCACAGCTCGCGCTCGATCACCAAGGTCAGATCGACGGCCTGCTCACCGCTGGTGTGACGCTGGCGAATTCGGTCGGCGAGGTGGCCTCGGCGCAGCAGCAGCGGATCATCACCGTGGTGCGCGTGGGCGCGCCGGTGCTCGGCACGCTGGCGTCGAACCGCGCCGGGCTGGCCGACACACTCGACCAATTGGGCCCGTTCGGCGAGAAGGGCGCACTGGTGTTCGCGACCGGACGGTTCAACATCACCGCGGTCCCGGACTTCTCCGATCCGCTGCCGTACACGGCCGCAGACTGTCCCCGCTATCCCGGCGCGGCCGGCGCCAACTGCGGGGCTGCGCCCGCGCGGGTCGGGGGCGTCTCGGACGTCGTCGACGCCCGAGGGGAGCGACCGGCGCTCGCCGAACTGCAGGGGGTCGCGACGTCGCGACCGTCCGCGGACCCGAACGTCGCGACGTCGTTGATGCTCGGCCCCCTGGTGCGCGGCACACAGGTGCGGGTGCGGTGAGACTGCCCGCCATCCGAGGCGCCCGGGCAGGCGGCGCGAAGACGGTCCGCTCCGCACTGGCGCTGGTCGCCTACCTGGCCGCCGGTGTGCTCGCGGCGATCCTGGTCGCCAACACGCTCAGTGTGCCGGTGCCGGGGGCGACGACCCGGTACTCGGCGGTGTTCTCCGACGTGGACGGGCTGGTCCCGGGCAGCGACGTGACGCTCACCGGTGTGCGCGTCGGCCGGGTCGACTCGGTCTCCTTCGTCGCCGGGCCGGACGGCGGCAGTCAGGCACTGGTGGACTTCGAAGTTCAGTCGAAGCATGCTCTGTCCGAACAGGTTTCGGCGGCAATCCGGTACGGTGACATGCTCGGCGTGCGCTACCTGGCCCTGGTGGATCCCGTCACCTCATCCGGCACCAGCGGCACGACCCTCACGGCCGCCGCGTCCCTGCCCGCCGGTGCGCAGATCCCGCTCTCGCGCACCACCGGACCGGTGGACCTGACCGCGCTCGTCAACGGGTTCAAGCCGCTGTTCGACGCGATCGACCCGGCGCAGGTCAACGGGCTGGCGCGGTCGGTGGTCGACGCGTTCCAGGGCGAATCCGGGACCATCTCCACGCTGCTGGTGCGGATCGCCTCGGTCAGCGAGAACCTCGCGGACCACGAGCAGGTGTTCGGCCGGTTGGTCGCCAATCTGAACACGCTGCTCGGTGCGGTGAACACGCGCGGCAGCGAGGTCCGCGAGCTCATCACCGGGCTCTCGCAGCTGAGTACCTCACTGGCCGAGCACAACACGCAACTGATCACGCTGCTCGATCAGGGCAGCTCCACCGTCGCGGGCGCGGTCGAGCTGTTCACCCAGTCCATCGCACCGCTGGGGCAGACGGTGACCGACCTGAAGAACATGACGGGCGCGTGGGTCCCGAACACAGACCGGTTTGACGAGACGATGCGGCTGCTGCCGGCCTTCGCCGACAGCCTCAACCACATCGCCGACTACGGCAGTTTTCTGAGCCTGTACATGTGCAACTTCACACTCAAAGCCGATGCGGCAGAGGTCAATCTGCTCGGGACCACCCACTCGGCGGTGTGCCGATGATCCGCCGAGCACCAGGCCGCACCCGCGCACTGGCCGCCGCGCTGTTCGCCGACCCGCGCGGGCGCCACGGGTTCAGCCCGCTGGTGCTGGGCACCGCCGGGATCGTGGTGGTCGCGCTGGGCCTGCTCGCGGCGGTCGCGCTGCCACGTGGCTGGTACCTGGCGCGCACCGACGCGTACACCGCACAGTTCGCGAACGCCGCCGGCCTCACGACCGCCGATCCGGTCTACCTGTCCGGGGTGCCGGCCGGACGGGTGGAGAGCGTCGAGCTCGCCGGGGATCACGTCGACGTGCACTTCCGGCTGGACCGCCGCCAGCGCCTCGGCGACCGCACCACCGCGGCGGTGAAGCTGCAGACGATCCTCGGCAAGCGGTATCTCGCGGTCGACCCCGCCGGTTCCGGGGGCGTCGGACCCGGCGACACGATCCCGTTGGCGCGCACCAGCGTGCCGTTCACCCTCGACGACATCGCCGCCGGCGCGCAGCACGACGCGCAGCAGGTCGACACCAAGACACTCTCCGAGATGGTCCGGACGCTGTCGCAGACGCTGCCGACGGACTCCGGACAGGTCGGCCAGGCGCTGACCGGGGTGAGTGCGGCGGCGTCGGCGCTGACCCGTAACAGCGATCAGATCACCACGCTGCTGCAGACCTCGAAGTCGCTCAGCGGGTTGGTCGCGGGACAGGCCACCGAACTGCAGGCGCTGCTGCAGAACTCGCGCACGGTACTCGACGCGCTGACCACCCGACGTCAGGAGCTGACCCAGCTCGTGCGCGACCTGACCACGCTGACCGAGCAGGCGTCGACCTTCTTCGGCGACAAGGCGGGCGACTTCGACCAACTATTGGTCAACCTGCGGTCGGTGACACAGACGCTTACCGGCAACGCGGCGAACATCGACACGTTGTTGACCAAGCTGCCGCCGGCACTGCGGGCCGCGACCGATGCCTCGGGCAACGGCAATTGGGTCGACGTCTCCGCACCCAGCGCGATGATCCCCGACGACCTGCTGTGTCAGCTCCAGGTGATGAAGGGATGCAAGTGATGTCCGCGCCCGGGCACGACCACCGCCCCGACCTCTCCGACGCGCCGGACCGCACCGGCCGGCGCCGGACCGCGGTGCGCTGGGCGGCGGCGGGAGCCGTGGCGGTGCTGCTGGCGGTCGCCTCGTGGTTCGTGTTCGACCACACCGACGATCGCCGGGAGGTGGTCGCGGAGTTCGCCTATGTCAACGGGATCTACCGCGGCAGCAAGGTCACCGTGCTGGGCGTGCCGGTGGGTACCGTCGAATCGGTGCAGCCGCACGGCACCACCGTGCGGGTGACACTCGGGGTGCCGAAGTCGGTCACGCTGCCGGCGGACGTGCAGGCGTTCGTGATGAACCCGTCGGTGATCAGCGACCGCTATGTCGAGCTGAGCCCGCCCTACCGTGGGGGGACGCGGTTGGCCGGCGGCGCCTCGATCCCGGTGTCTCGCACACATTCCCCGATCAACTGGGATCAACTGCTCAGCAGTGTCAACACCCTCGCGACCGCGCTCGGGCCGAAGGACGGCGATCTCGGCGGGGCCCTCGACAGCGCGGCCGCGGCGACGAAGGGACTGGGGCCGCAGATCAACTCGGCCATCCGCGACCTCAGCGCGGCCACGTCGGTCGTCGGCGCGCGCAGCGACGACATCGGCACATTGATCGACAATGTGAACACGCTGGTCACGGCGGTCTCCGCGCAGCAGGGCACGCTCTCGCAGGTGACCGACGACCTGGCGCAGCTCGGCGAGCAGATCCAACGCGACCACCTCGACGTCGCGGGCCCGATCGCCACCCTCCCCGGACTGTTCGACCAGCTCGACAAGCTGCTCACCGACCGCGGTTCCGACGCGGCCGCCGTGCTCGCCGACGCGAAGACCCTCACCGACCGGTTCGCCGCGCACCAGGGCGGTTTCGCCGAGTTCGTGGACCTGGTCCCGCTGCTCATGCAGAACATCTCCCGCACCATCGGGCCGGACCAGCGCGCGCGGATCCGGCTCGACGTCTCGACGCAGCTGACCCAGTTCGCGGTCGCCGCGCCGCTGTGCGAGAAGTACGCGCTGCCGCTGTGCACCGGCGCGGGATTCACCAACCCGATCTCGTTCCCGATCAGCGCATCGGACCCGCTGGGCATCGTGTCCGCACTGTCCGGTCGCACCCCGCCGCAGGCCGGGGGGAGATGATGGCGCGCAAGGGGTTCCGCGGCCGCATCCCGGCCCTGTCGGCGCTGTGCCTGGCGCTGTGCCTGGCGCTGGCCGGGTGCGGTCTGAGCCTGCAGCAGCTGCCGGTCGGCCGCAGCGCCGACGGCCCGTCGTACCGGGTCACGGCGGTGTTCGCGCGTGCCGACCGCATCCAGCTCGGCACCGAGGTGCGGGTGGGGCAGAAGCTGGTCGGCCGGGTGCACGACCTGGCCACCGACGGGCGCCACGCCCGCGTGGGGCTGAGCCTGTCCGACGCGGTCCCGCTGCCCGACAACGTCACCGCGGACGTGGAACTGCCGTCGGCACTGGGCAATCCGTTCATCCGGATCACGATCCCAGACGAACCGTCCCCGCGGATGCTGCGCGAGGGCGCGCTGATCCCGGAGTCGAACACCTCACTCGGCCCGGAGCTCGAGGCCGGCCTCGCGGCGCTGGGCATGGTCTTGAACGGCAGCGGCATCGACCAGCTGGAGACCATCATGACCGAACTGAACAAGGCGTTCGACGGCCGCGGCGAGCAGGTCCGCACCCTGCTCGACCGGCTGAACCGGACCCTCGGGGTGGCCTCGGCGCACCAGAACGACCTCAATCGCGCCCTCGACTCGGCGAACGCGGTGGCAGCACAGCTCGCCGGGCAGCAGCAGGTGCTCGAGAAGGGGCTGGACGTGGCGGCGCCGACCGTCGACCTGCTGGTCCGCCAGCGCGACAAGATCACCGCCCTCGTCGATTCGACGAGCACGCTGGTCACCCATGCGGGACAGATTCTCTCGGCGACGAAGTCTCAGCTCGGCCCGGAGCTGCAGCAGCTGTCCGAGGTCCTCGCGGCCATCCGTGGCTTCAACGAATCGGTCACGCCGGCGCTGACCGGCATGAACAGTTTCATCGCGTCGTTCGGCCGCGCGATCCGCGGCGACTACCTGACCTTCGACGGCGCGCTCGACGTGCCCGGCTCGATCGCCAAGCTGCTCACCGGTGGGCGGTCGCCGCAGATCGTCGTGCCCGCGGACCTGAGCGGCCTGCTCGCGGGGGCGGCGCGATGAGGCGCGCGGTCGTGATCCAGTTGGTGCTGTTCGTGGTCGTCGGCGCGGCCGCGGTGACGTTCGGCATCCGCTACGTGATCGGACCGCAGAGCCTCGGCGGCGCCATCGAGGTCAGCGCGCGCATGTCCGACGCCTTCGGTCTGAGCCCGGGCACCGCGGTCACCTACCGCGGCGTCGGCGTCGGGAAGGTCACCGCGGTCGACGTCGGCGACGACGGTCGTGGTGTGGTGGTCCGGATCTCGCTCGATCCGGGCACCGAGATCCCGATGGGCTCGACCGCGGCGGTGACCAACGCCAGCGCGCTGGGCATCCAGTCGCTCGACATCACCCCGACCACGGACCGGGGGCCGTTCCTGGCCGACGGCGGCACGCTCACGGTGCCCGCGGACAAACAGCCCGAGCAGCTCGACCAGCTGCTCGGCACCATGTCCCGGCTGGTCGGCAGCATCGATCCCAACACGATCACCGAGCTGTCCGACACCATGGGCACCGCGCTGACGGGGACCGGGCCACAGTTGCGCGAGCTCATCGCGGATGCCGACCGGCTCTCCCAGGTGCTGCAGGAGCACGCGCCGGCGCTGGCGTCGATGGTCGACGCCGGACTGCCGCTGCTCGACACCCTCGCCGCCCACGCCGACGGCTTCCCCGGCTCGGCGGCCGCGGTGCGCAACGTCGCCGACCAGCTGGTCGCGAGCGAACCCTCGCTGATCTACCTGACCGACCACTCCCCGTCGGCGATGGCGAAGACCCAGCAGCTGCTGGACAGCACCCACGGCGACTTCGGGTCGCTGCTGACGAACATGGTCACGGTCGGGCAGATCGTCTCCGACCGCACCCCGGCGCTGGCGGCCGGGCTGGTGTCGATCCCCGACGCGCTCGGCAAGCTCGGTTCTGTCGTGCACGGCGGCCGGGCCGACTTCACGCTGGTCGGCACGCAGGGCCCGCTCTGCTACTACGACACCCCGCGGCGGTCCGTCGGCGACGTCAGCCCCCGCAACCCGAACCTGGCGCTGTACTGCCCGCCGGGCAAGGACCTCGAGCAGCGCGGGTCGCGGGTCGCGCCGCGGCCGAACGACCTCGGGCTGCAGAACGCGACCGAACCGGGGCGGGTGACCGGCCCGCCGATGGTGGACGACCCGATCCTGGTCCCGACCGGGCAGCAGGCCGTCGACTACTGGAAACAGCTCCTGCAAGGAATAGGGCACTAGGAGGGATCCGGCATTGAGCACCACCGCCACGACCGACACGGTCACAACCGGCACAGAGGCAACCGGCAGCGAAAGCGCCGGTGACACAACAGGGCCGAACGCCACTGCGCCCGAGACGACGGCCGACGCGAGCCGTCAGCACGAGGGCCGGCTGCGTCGGATCCTGCGTGCCGCCCGCCGGCCGCGGGTGTTCGTCCCCGCGGTGCTGATCGTGGCGCTCGCCGCGACGACCGGGTGGTTCGGCTACCGGTACGCGCAGGAGCGCCACCTCGACGATCTGCGGGCGAGCGCGCTGACCGGCGCGCAGCAGTACACGGTCGACCTGGCGACCTACGACTACCGACACGTCGACGACAACCCGAAGAAGGTGCTGTCGGAGTCGACCCCGCAGTTCGGCGAAAAGTACAAGGACGTCGCGGCGAAGCTGGCGGATCTGCTGCGCAACGGGCAGGGCACGTCCACCGGCAAGGTGGACTACGCGGGGGTCACGAGCGTCGACGACCACCGTGCGGTCGTGGTGGTGTTCCTGGACCAGCAGATCAAGAACGTGGTCGCCCCGCAGGGCCGGACCGACGCCAGCCGCATGGTCGTCACGCTGGTCCGTGACGGCGGACGGTGGCTGCTCGACGGCGCGGAGCCGAAGTGAGCGTGACGGGCGACGGCGGGGGACCGCTCGAACCCAGCGGACGCATCCGCCGGCTCACCCAGGCGGCGCTCAACGCCGACCAGACGATCGGGCGCATCGACGGCGTCGCCGGTGACCTGTCGCTGTCATTGGAGGAGTTCAACCGGGTGCTGGCCCGCTTCGACGAGACCATCGACCGGTTCGGCGGGCTCCTCGACGGGCTGGCCGCCTCGATCGGGACCATCGACACGGTCGTGGGCGCGCTGGCCCGCACCCAGCGCAACGTCGACGCCCTGTTGTCGGGCGCCGAACGGGTGGTCGGCACCGCCGACTGGCTGCTGTCACCGCTGACGGCGTTGCGCCGGGGGTGGTCTCAGACTCAGTCGTCGATCGGTGGGACTCGAGAAAGCCCGGACGGAGCACCAGAAGGAGACGGTCGAGGATGAACGGCCCCACACAACCCTGTGACGCCGACCCGGGCCGGGTGCTGCGTCGGGGCATGAGCATGTTCGGGCTGTTCGGCGGCGGGGCGAACGTCATCATGCAACTGTCGCGGCCCGGAGTCGGCTACGGCGTGGTCGAGAGTCGGGTCGACAGCGGGAACCTGTATCTGCACCCGGTCAAGCGCACCCGCACCACCTTGACCTATCTCGCGGTGGCGCTGCTGGGCACCGACGGGGAGCGGCAGGCGTTCCGCCGGGCCATGGGGCCGGGGCACGCGCAGGTGCGCTCCACGCCGGACAGTCCGGTGCAGTACAACGCCTTCGACGTCGACCTGCAGACGTGGGTGGCGGCCTGCCTGTACCGCGGATTCGAGGACGTCTACCGGCTGACGCAGGGCCCGCTCGGTGAGCACGAGGACGGGTTCTATCAGGCAGGCGCGGTGCTGGGCACCACCCTGCAGATGCCCCGCGACGCGTGGCCGGCCGACCGGGCGGCGTTCGAGCGATATTGGACGCGGTCGCTCGAGCAGGCGCAGATCGACGACACCGTACGCGACTACCTCGTCGGCATCGCGACGGTGACGTTCCTGCCACGGCCGCTGCAGCTGCTGGCGGGGCCGGTCAACAAGTTCTTCACGACGGGCTTTCTGCCGGAGCACTTCCGGGAGCAGATGCGCCTGCCCTGGGGGCCGCGGCGCCAGGGCCTGTTCGACCTGTTCTGGCGGGTCGCCGGCCCGGTCGACCGGCTCAGTCCAGCGGTGGTGCGGGAGTTGCCGTTCCGGGTGGCGATGTGGGATCTGCGGCGGCGCATTCGCAAGGGCCGTCCGCTCGTCTGAGGGGCGCCCGTCCGGCATCGTTGATCCGACACCCGAAACGGTTGGCGCCCAGCCGGATCGGCTCCGTCGTCATCGCGCGGGAGTGACCCAGGTGGTGATCCGGGCGCGCGCCACCTCGGTGCCGGCGGCGTCGACGATGCCGATCGGCACCACCAGTTCGGTGCCCTCGGTGATCGCGGCGAAGTCGGGGACCGTGTCGAGCACCGCGGTCGCGCGCAGTCCGGTGGTCGCCTTGGCCATGTACTCGACGCTCATGCCCTTGGGGATCCAGCGGTGCGTGGTCGGCACGGTGGCCTCGCAGAGCATCCCCATGGCGACCTCGGCGAGATTGCAGGCAGCGATGGCGTGGAAGGTGCCCAGGTGGTTGTGCACGCCCCACCACTTCGGGGCGGTCACCTCGCAGCGGCCCGGTTCGAGCACCCGCACGTGCGGTATGACGGTGCCGAAGTAGGGCACGCGCACGCACATGCCCAGAGAGAACAGCGCCGAGCCGAGACGGTTGTCCGGCAGCCGCAGCCACCCCCGGTAGGTCGGCGAGGCGGTGGCGGGCATGAATCCTCCTGGGCGGGTCCGGCGGACGGGCGGGTCGGCGGCGGAAACGGCGACGGCCGTCACCTTACTCCAAAGTAAGGTGACGGCCGTCGTGCTGACGAACCAGGTCAGCGACCGTTGATCAGGTTCATGAACGTCCCGTTGATCTGGCCTGAGTTGGGGCTGGCGACGGTACCGCCGATCGCTGCGCCCGGAACGGCGCCGGGCAGGCAGCCCAGGGAGCCGATGAACAGGCAGCCGAGCAGCCCGCCGACGACCGCGCCCACGCCGCCGCCGTGCTCGACGCCCCACATCCACTGCCCGATCAGGGTGTTGAAGGTGTCGGTCCCGGCCGCCTTGACCAGCCCGTTGCCGGCCGGAAGGTGGCCGACCGGTGCGGACGCCGGCGTGGCCTGGACCGTCAGCGAGCGGCCGTCGCGGCTGATCGAGGCGACGATCGGTGCGGCGGTACCGGCGACCGTCAGCGGAATCGACTCGACGGTGGCGCCGCGCGCATCGACGACGTCGATCGAACGGGCGGCCTTGTTCGCGGCGAACGAGCCGTCGGCCAGCGTCGCGGTCACCGAGTGTGCGGCCATGTCGGTGCTCACCGAGACCGGTGCGGCCGTCGGTGCCGGCGCGGCATTCGCGGTCGCGCCACCCACGGCCACGGCCGATGCGGTCAGCGCGGCGAGCGTGACGCTGCGGCCCAGGTGCTTGAACGAGACGGGCATTTCTATCCCCTCGATAGTCGTAAGTCCCCAGGCCGTTGGTGCACCAGGGGAGCGTCACGCCGATCGGAAGCACATGGCGTGCGCCGCCGAACACTATGGCGGTTCGGGGACATTCGCGGCAAACGCCACACGCCGCCGCGACCTGTGGGTCCGTTCACTCCGGCCCGATGTGCGTTCGCGTCGGCGAGGCGAACTGTGGTAGCCAGGTAAGGCCCGACCGATCGCCGTGTGCGCCGGCCGGGCCGGAACGAGCGGCGCCGCCACCACGGATCGAACGCGAGACCCGCGCCCCCAGGCGGCGCCAACCGGTCACCCAGCGGTGACCGGTGGCCGTTCCCCCGGTGACGGTCGCCGAACGACCGCCCGCCGGTCGGGCATCTCCGGATGCCGCTGGGGGAGCACGTCCGGGAGGGCACGATCGTGACCACACCGAACCACAACGGCGCGACTGTGCGGTTGCGCCGTGCGCCGGCCCGCGCGCTGGCCGTCCTGCTCGCGACCGCGGCCTTCCCCCTGGTCGGAGCAGGCGTCGCCGCCGCCGCCGACCTGGGGCAGACCGACGCGATCGCGGGGTCGACCTCGACACAGGTGGGGCCGTCGCTGGTGGTGGGCTGCGCGGGACAGTACGAGTCCCGGCCGTATGCCGTCCGATTGCACTGCGACGACGCATCCAGCACGATCTCCGCGATCGACTGGACGGACTGGACACAGGACAAGGCCAAGGGTGTCGGAACCCTGGACAACGCCCGGGTCGAGATCGTGCTCGATCTCTCCGAGTCGGTGCCGGGGCAGCCCTATCGGGTCTTCAGCCGCGCGTTGCTCTCCGGCGCGCAGGGGGTCCAGTCGGTCCAGTTGTGACCGTGCCGGCGTCGATGATCGGGCGACATCGAGGGCTCGATCGAGGACGCGGAAGTCCGATTTGGCCAGCAAGGACACTTCGGGCATACTGTTGGGGTTGCCTTGACCGGCGACGCGGTACTCGATCGGCGACACTCGGTGTCGACAAGCTGGAGTGCCGCATCGCCATGTGATCGATGTTTTCGCATTCTGGAGAGCATTTTCGCAGGTCGAGCAGACGCACCAGGAACCACCAGTGCTCGTATGAGCGCATCCGGTTCGCGTTCTGCGGCGCGAAATACCCTGATTCAGGGGATATTTCTGCGCCGGAGAATGAGTGGGAGGGCGACACGCCCGACCGCGTGGACCGGTGGACCATGACAGATGAACAGCGGCAGCGGACCGAGCTCGGACTCGAGGCGGGTCGATGCGTTCAACTGTCCGATGGCGGAGGCGAGGGCCACCGCCGGGCCACATGGTCCAGCCCGGCCGCCGAGACGACTCGGTGGCGATGGTTCGCCGAGGACCGGGCAGATGAACGACATGGCGCCGACAAGGCGTCATGACCGCGGCAAGGAAAAGGACAGTAAGCGTGGCGGGACAGAAGATCCGCATCAGGCTCAAGGCCTACGACCACGAGGCGATCGACGCGTCAGCGCGCAAGATCGTCGAGACGGTGACCCGCACGGGTGCCCGCGTCGTCGGCCCGGTGCCGTTGCCGACCGAAAAGAACGTGTACTGCGTCATCCGCTCGCCGCACAAGTACAAGGACTCGCGCGAGCACTTCGAGATGCGGACCCACAAGCGACTCATCGACATCCTCGACCCGACGCCGAAGACCGTCGACGCGCTCATGCGCATCGACCTGCCGGCGAGCGTCGACGTCAACATTCAGTGAGCCCGGCGAGAGCTTGAGAGACGCAGCGGAGATACGTAAATGACTAACACCGAGATCAAGGGAATCCTGGGCAGCAAGCTCGGCATGACCCAGGTCTTCGACGAGAACAACCGGGTCGTCCCGGTCACCGTCGTCAAGGCCGGGCCGTGCGTCGTCACCCAGGTCCGTACCGAGGAGCGCGACGGTTACAACGCCGTCCAGATCGCCTTCGGCGCCATCGACCCGCGCAAGGTCAACAAGCCGGTCGCCGGCCACTTCGCCAAGGCGGGGGTGACCCCGCGCCGTCACATCGTCGAGCTGCGGGTCGCCGACACCAGCGCCTACGAGGTCGGCCAGGAGCTCACCGCCGAGCTGTTCGAGGACGGCGGCTACGTCGACGTCACCGGTACCAGCAAGGGCAAGGGCTTCGCCGGCACCATGAAGCGCCACGGCTTCGCCGGCCAGGGCGCCAGCCACGGCGCGCAGGCCGTCCACCGTCGTCCGGGTTCGATCGGCGGCTGCGCCACCCCGGGCCGCGTGTTCAAGGGCATGCGCATGGCCGGTCGCATGGGTAGCGACCGCGTCACCACGCAGAACCTCAGCATCCACAAGGTGGACGCGGAGAACGGTCTGCTGTTGATCAAGGGTGCGATCCCGGGCCGCAAGGGCGGCGTCGTGATCGTCAAGACCGCAGTGAAGGGTGGTGTCTCCGCATGACCGAGACGACCAAGCTGACCCTCGACGTGCGCACCGCCGACGGCGGTACCAACGGCACCGTCGACCTGCCCGCCGAGATCTTCGACGTCACCGCGAACATCGCGCTGATGCACCAGGTCGTCGTCGCGCAGCTCGCCGCCGCTCGTCAGGGCACGCACGCCACCAAGACCCGCGGCGAGGTCCGCGGCGGTGGCAGGAAGCCGTACCGGCAGAAGGGCACCGGCCGCGCCCGCCAGGGTTCGACCCGCGCTCCGCAGTTCGCCGGTGGTGGCACGGTGCACGGCCCGCAGCCGCGCGACTACAGCCAGCGCACCCCGAAGAAGATGAAGGCCGCCGCACTGCGCGGTGCCCTGTCGGACCGCGCCCGCAGTGAGCGCATCCACGTGATCACCGAACTGGTCGAGGGGCAGACCCCGTCCACCAAGGGCGCCAAGGCGTTCCTCGGTCAGATCAGCGAGCGCAAGAAGCTCCTGCTGGTCGTCGGCCGCGAGGACATCGCCGCGTGGAAGAGCGTGCAGAACCTCGAGGGCGTGCACCCGATCGCCCCGGATCAGCTCAACACCTACGACGTGCTGGACAGCGATGACGTCGTGTTCACCGTCGAGGCGCTGAACACCTTCGTCGCCGGCCCTGCCGCCCGGAAGGAGGCCACGGCATGACCATCGCGGAGATCAAGTCCGATCCGCGCGACATCATCCTCGCGCCGGTCATCTCGGAGAAGTCCTACGGGCTCATCGAGCAGAACGTGTACACCTTCGTGGTGCACCCGGACTCGAACAAGACGCAGATCAAGATCGCTGTGGAGCAGATCTTCGGCGTGACCGTGAGCAGTGTGAACACCGCCAACCGTCAGGGCAAGCGTAAGCGGACCCGTGCCGGTTACGGCCAGCGCAAGAGCACCAAGCGCGCGATCGTGACCCTCACCGCCGACAGCAAGCCCATCGAGATCTTCGGAGGTCCGGTCGGCTGAGCCGCGGCTCACCACCGGAACTCGTAGAAGGTAAGGACGAGAAGACTCATGGCAATCCGTAAGTACAAGCCGACTACCCCGGGCCGTCGTGGCGCGAGCGTCTCGGACTTCGCCGAGATCACCCGCTCGACCCCGGAGAAGTCGCTGATCCGCCCGCTGCACGGTCGTGGTGGACGTAACGCGCACGGTCGCATCACCACCCGCCACAAGGGTGGCGGTCACAAGCGCGCGTACCGTCTGATCGACTTCCGTCGTAACGACAAGGACGGCGTGCCGGCGAAGGTCGCTCACATCGAGTACGACCCCAACCGCACCGCACGTATCGCACTGCTGCACTACCGGGATGGCGAGAAGCGCTACATCATCGCGCCGAAGGGCCTCGTGCAGGGCGCCCTCGTGGAGTCAGGCGCGACCGCCGACATCAAGCCCGGCAACAACCTGCCGCTGCGCAACATCCCGACCGGTACCACCGTTCACGCGGTGGAGCTGCGTCCGGGCGGCGGCGCCAAGATGGCCCGCTCGGCCGGTGCCAGCATCCAGCTGCTGGGCAAGGAGGGCGCATACGCGACCCTGCGTATGCCCTCCGGTGAGATCCGTCGCGTCGACGTGCGCTGCCGCGCCACCGTCGGCGAGGTCGGCAACGCCGAGCAGTCGAACATCAACTGGGGCAAGGCCGGCCGCATGCGTTGGAAGGGCAAGCGCCCGACCGTCCGTGGTGTGGTCATGAACCCGGTCGACCACCCGCATGGTGGTGGTGAGGGCAAGACCTCGGGTGGCCGCCACCCGGTGAGCCCCTGGGGCCAGCCTGAGGGCCGGACCCGCAAGCCCAACAAGGCCAGCGACAAGCTGATCGTCCGCCGCCGTCGTACCGGCAAGAAGCGCTAGGGAGGAGTTAGACAATGCCACGTAGCCTCAAGAAGGGCCCGTTCGTCGACGACCACCTCCTCGCGAAGGTGGACGTTCAGAACGAGAAGGGCACCAAGCAGGTCATCAAGACCTGGTCCCGCCGTTCCACGATCATCCCTGACTTCATCGGCCACACCTTCGCCGTCCACGACGGCCGCAAGCACGTGCCGGTGTTCGTCTCGGACTCGATGGTCGGGCACAAGCTCGGCGAGTTCGCGCCGACCCGCACGTTCAAGGGTCACATCAAGGACGACCGGAAGAGCAAGCGTCGATGAGTACTGAAACCGTGAACCCCACTGCTCGGGCCACCGCGAAGTTCGTTCGCGTGACCCCGATGAAGGCTCGCCGTGTCGTGGACCTGGTCCGCGGCCGCAGTGTCGAGGACGCGCTGAACATCCTGCGGTTCGCCCCGCAGGCTGCCAGCGAGCCGGTCGCCAAGGTGGTGGCCAGCGCCGCCGCCAACGCCGAGAACAACCTCGACCTGGACCCGGGCACGCTGGTCGTCTCGAAGGCGTACGTCGACGAGGGACCGACGCTCAAGCGTTTCCAGCCGCGTGCCCAGGGCCGCGCGTTCCGGATCCGCAAGCGCACCAGCCACATCACGATCGAGGTCGAGTCCGTTCCCACGCAGGGCACCGGACGCGGCCGCCGGAAGGGAAGGGCCTAGCAGTGGGTCAGAAAATCAACCCGCACGGCTTCCGTCTCGGCATCACGACCGACTGGAAGTCCCGCTGGTACGCCGACAAGCAGTACGCGGAGTACGTCAAGGAAGACGTCGCCATCCGTAAGCTCCTCGCCACGGGCATGGAGCGGGCCGGCATCGCGAAGGTCGAGATCGAGCGCACCCGTGATCGGGTCCGTGTCGACATCCACACCGCGCGTCCGGGCATCGTCATCGGCCGCCGCGGCGCCGAGGCCGATCGCATCCGCGCCGCCCTCGAGAAGCTGACCGGCAAGCAGGTCCAGCTGAACATCCTCGAGGTCAAGAACCCCGAGGCCGAGGCCCAGCTGGTCGCGCAGGGCGTGGCCGAGCAGCTCTCGAACCGTGTCGCGTTCCGGCGTGCCATGCGCAAGGCCATCCAGTCGGCCATGCGTCAGCCGCAGGTCAAGGGCATCCGGGTGCAGTGCTCGGGTCGTCTCGGCGGCGCCGAGATGTCCCGCTCGGAGTTCTACCGCGAGGGTCGGGTTCCGCTGCACACGCTGCGTGCGGACATCGACTACGGCCTGTACGAGGCCAAGACCACCTTCGGTCGCATCGGCGTGAAGGTCTGGATCTACAAGGGTGACGTCGTCGGCGGACGCCGCGAGATCGCCGAGTCGGCCGCTCCGGAGCGTCCGCGTCGTGAGCGGTCCGGCCGCCCGCGTCGCTCGGGTGCGTCCGGCACGACCGCCACCAGCACCGAGGCCGGCCGCGCGGCCACCGCGACGGCGGAGGCTCCGGCCGCCGCTCCGACGCAGCAGAACCAGGAGGGCTGACGATGTTGATCCCACGGCGGGTCAAGCACCGCAAGCAGCACCACCCCAGCCGCACGGGTAATGCCAAGGGCGGCACCCAGGTGTCGTTCGGTGAGTACGGCATCCAGGCTCTCGAGCCTGCCTACATCACCAACCGGCAGATCGAGTCCGCTCGTATCGCCATGACCCGGCACATCAAGCGTGGCGGCAAGATCTGGATCAACATCTTCCCGGATCGCCCGCTCACCAAGAAGCCCGCCGAGACCCGCATGGGTTCCGGTAAGGGTTCGCCGGAGTGGTGGATCGCGAACGTCAAGCCCGGCCGGGTGATGTTCGAGATGAGTTACCCGAACGAGGAGATCGCCCGCGAGGCCCTGCGTCGCGCGATGCACAAGCTCCCGTGCAAGTGCCGGATCGTGACGAGGGAGGGGCAGTTCTGATGGCTAACGGAACGCAGGCCTCCGAGCTCCGTGAGCTCACCGAGGAAGAATTGATCACCCGGCTGCGCGAGTCGAAGGAAGAGCTGTTCAACCTTCGCTTCCAGATGGCCACCGGTCAGCTGGACAACAACCGCCGGCTGCGCACGGTCCGTCACGACATCGCACGGATCTACACCGTGATGCGCGAGCGCGAGCTCGGCCTGGCGGTCGGCCCGGATGCGGGTGACGCGGCATGAGTGAGAACCAGAAGGACAACGCAGTGACTGAAGAGCGTGGGACCCGCAAGGTCCGCATCGGCTACGTCGTCTCCGACAAGATGGAGAAGACGATCGTGGTCGAGCTGGAGGACCGGGTCAAGCACCCGCTCTACGGCAAGATCATCCGCCGTACCACCAAGGTGAAGGCACACGACGAGAACGGCATCGCCGGCGTGGGCGACCGCGTGCAGTTGATGGAGACCCGTCCGCTGTCCGCCACCAAGCGCTGGCGGCTGGTCGAGGTGCTCGAGAAGGCCAAGTAAGCGGCCGTAGCACCCGGTTTCTTCAGATGAGGCGGCCCGTCCCCGATGGGGGCGGGCCGCCTTTCTGCGCTTCGCGCCCCGTACGGCTTCAGTCGCGGGCGAACGCGGCCGAGAGTTCGCGTTGCAGATCCCGGTACGGCGTGCCGGTGACATCCACGGTCACCTGCGCGATGGTGCCGCCGCGGAAGGCGAATGGGCCGGGGTACGACGAGGTGACGGGCGCCCGACTGTCGCGGCCGACTCGCACACCCTCGCCGACGCCGTTGAACACCAGCGGCTGGACCCGCATCCCGTCGAGGCGGCCGACGGTGATGTCGTCGACGTACAGTTCGACGTCACCGACCGGCGTGCGTCCGTCTGCTGCCGTGCCGGTGCGTTCGAAGCGCACGCCGAGCAGGTGCCGCCCCGTCGGCACTGCCGAAACGGCCGCGACGGGCTGTTCCTGCTCGCCGAGGAAGTTGTAGACGTAACTCAGCCGGCCCTCGCGCAGGAACAGCGAGTGACCACCGAAACGCCCGCCATGTGCGAAGAGTGCCCCCTCTGCCGCGGGATCGGTCACCTCGACCTCGGCGAGCACGGCGAACGATCGGCCGAGGATCTCCAATGCGGCACCGGGCCCGACCTCCGCGCCGTCGGCGTAGTAGACGCGCCGCGGGCGGCCGCCGCCGAGCACCGGGCGGGTGCGTTCCGGGACGTTCAACAATCCGAGGTCGACCAGTGGGAACCCGTCGTAGGCGTGGGCCTGTTCGAACCACAGCGCGCGCATCTGTTCGAGTCGGTCCGGTTCGGCGGCGGCGAGGTCGTGCACCTGGCTCCGGTCGGCCTCGATGTGGAACAACTCCCAGCGGTCGTGGTCGAAGCCACCCCAGTTCGAGGGGGCGGCCGCGTGCACGGTGTCGGCGAACCAGCCGTCGTGCCAGATCCCGCGGGTGCCGAGCATCGAATAGAACTGGGTGTGCTTGCCGGTGGGTGCACTCGGCTCCGCCAGGGCGGAGAGGAAACTGACGCCTTCGATCGGGTGTTGCGGCACCCCGCGCACGGTGTCGGGCGGGTTGATGCCGAGGCAGTCGAGGACCGTCGGCAGGACGTCGCTGACGTGCACGTACCGGTCGAGCACTGTGCCTCGGGCGGCGATCCCGGCGGGCCACGAGATCACGCACGGATCGGCGATGCCGCCCTCGTGGGAGGCGTAACGCTTGAACAGCTTGTACGGGGTGTTGAACGCCATCGCCCAGCCGACGCTGTAGTGGTTGTACGCGCGGGTGCTGCCCAGGTCGTCGAGGTGGGCCATCGACTCGTCGATCGCGTCCAGGTAGCCGTTGAAGAACTTCATCTCGTTGCCGGTGCCGTTCGGCCCGCCCTCGCCGCTGGCGCCGTTGTCCGAGAGCAACACGATCAGCGTGTTGTCGAGCTGCGCGGTCTGCTCCAGGTGGTCGAGCACCCTGCCGATCTGCGCGTCCGTGTAGGACTGGAATCCGGCGAACACCTCAGCCTGCCGGCAGAACAGCCGTTTCTCGTCGTCCGAGAGCGACTCCCAGGGACGGACCGTGTCCAGCAGCGGCCACGGTGCGCCGTCGGCGCTGGTCTCGCCCAGGTACGGGTTCATCGGCGACAGTTCGGTGTCGGCGGGGACGATCCCGAGTCGTTTCTGGTTGGTCAGCACGACTTCGCGGTAGCGCTCGTAGCCCATGTCGAAGCGGCCGCGGTAGCGTTCGGACCATTCCTCGGCGACGTGGTGCGGCGCGTGCCCGCATCCGGGGCACAGGTAGAGCATCCAGGGCTTGTCCGGCGCGATGACCTGGGCGTCCCGGATGAATTCGACGGATTTGTCCGCGAGGTCCTTCGACAGGTGATAGCCGTCCTCGGGGCCGGCCGGCGGATCGACTGGGTGGTTGTCGTAGACCAGGTTCGGGTACCACTGGTCGGTCTCGCCGCCGAGGAAGCCGTAGAACCTCTCGAATCCACGCCCCAGTGGCCAGTTGGTCTTTCGCGCGGCGAGGTTCTCCTCTTCGAGCGGGGTCAGATGCCATTTGCCCACCGCATATGTGTTCCAGCCGCGTTCGACGAGGATCTCGGAGAGCAGCGCGTTCTCGGCGGGGATCCGGCCGGAGCAGTTGGGGAAGCCGTCGGTGAACTCCTCGATGGTCGCCATCCCGACCGACGTCGGGTTGCAACCGGTGAGCAGCGAGGCGCGCGTCGGCGAACACAGCGCGGTGGTGTGGAACTGGCTCAGCCGGACGCCCCGGTCGGCGATGCGGCGCAGATTCGGCATCTCGACGAGTCCGCCGAACAGGTCCCAGGTGCCGATTCCGGTGTCGTCCCAGACCAGGAACAGGACGTTGGGCGCCCCGGACGGTGCACGCGGTTCGGCATACGGCGCCCAGTCCGGCTCCGAATCCCGGACGTCGAGAGCGATCTTGCCGTGGAACTCCGTCGCCATGGCCCCTCCCGGGGAACGGATCCTGCTGCCCGGCCGCGTCCGGAGACCAGACCGGGGCGGGTGCTCACAATCGACCGACTCGACTTCGCATTCTTCGCCGACTGTGTGGCAAGGTCAACAGTGCGATGCCGACCTCCTCCGGCGCCCGTCGCGCTCGCGAGGATTCGCCTCCTGCCTGCGACGATTTGGCTTCGGCGGACCTTTTCCCTACACTTGGGCGGTTGCCTGTGGTAAGCGTGCGCCCGGACACGGTCGCCGCATGTGCCGGCGCTCTCTGGCAACAGACCGCGCGTATCGGGTCGGTAATCCGCTACGTACGACAATCCAGGTCTAGGAGAGATCAGTGATCCAGCAGGAGTCGCGACTGCGCGTCGCCGACAACACGGGTGCCAAGGAGATTCTCTGCATCCGCGTTCTCGGCGGTTCGTCGCGTCGCTATGCCGGGATCGGCGACATCATCGTTGCGACGGTGAAGGACGCCATCCCGGGTGGAAACGTCAAGCGCGGCGACGTGGTCAAGGCCGTCGTCGTCCGCACCTCGAAGGAGCGCCGTCGTCCGGACGGTTCGTACATCCGCTTCGACGAGAACGCGGCCGTGCTCATCAAGCCGGACAACGATCCGCGTGGCACCCGCATCTTCGGCCCCGTCGGCCGCGAGCTGCGCGACAAGAAGTTCATGAAGATCGTCTCGCTCGCCCCGGAGGTGCTGTGATGAAGGTGCACAAGGGCGACACCGTGCTCGTCATCTCGGGCAAGGACAAGGGCGCCAAGGGCAAGGTCATCCAGGCCTACCCGCAGGCGAACCGGGTCCTCGTCGAGGGCGTGAACCGGATCAAGAAGCACACAGCGGTCTCCGCCAACGAGCGTGGCGCGCAGAGCGGCGGGATCGTGACCCAGGAGGCCCCGATCCACGTCTCGAACGTGATGGTGGTCGACTCCGACGGCAAGCCCGCCCGCGTGGGTTACCGCACGGACGACGAGACGGGCAAGCGCGTTCGCATTTCCCGTAAGAACGGGAAGGACATCTGACATGACCTCCACCGAGAACAAGGTGCAGCCCCGGCTCAAGGCGCGCTACCGCGCCGAGATCAAGGACGCGCTGAACGAAGAGTTCAAGTACGCCAACGTCATGCAGATCCCCGGCGTGGTCAAGGTCGTCGTCAACATGGGTGTCGGCGACGCCGCCCGCGATGCGAAGCTGATCAACGGTGCCGTCCGCGACCTGTCGCTGATCACCGGCCAGAAGCCCGAGATCCGCAAGGCCCGCAAGTCGATCGCGCAGTTCAAGCTGCGTGAGGGCATGCCGATCGGTGCGCGCGTGACGCTGCGCGGCGACCGCATGTGGGAGTTCCTCGACCGGCTCGTGTCGATCGCGCTGCCCCGTATCCGCGACTTCCGCGGCCTGTCGCCGAAGCAGTTCGACGGCAACGGCAACTACACCTTCGGCCTCAACGAGCAGTCGATGTTCCACGAGATCGACGTCGACTCGATCGACCGCCCGCGTGGCATGGACATCACTGTGGTGACCACCGCGACCAACAACGAAGAGGGCCGTGCACTGCTCAAGCACCTCGGCTTCCCGTTCAAGGAGAACTGAGATGGCCAAGAAGGCGCTGGTCAACAAGGCCAACAAGAAGCCCAAGTTCGCAGTGCGCGGCTACACGCGCTGCCAGAAGTGCGGGCGTCCGCACTCGGTGTTCCGCAAGTTCGGACTCTGCCGTGTGTGCCTGCGCGAGATGGCGCACGCCGGCGAGCTGCCGGGCGTGCACAAGAGCTCCTGGTGAGCTGACAAGAACTGCGAAAGGCGCGGATCCCGTTCGGGGTCCGCGCCTTTCGCGTCGTTGCGACTGCTGTCTTCTCTTGAAGGGGAATAGCGGGACTCGTGCGGACCGATGTTGCACACATGCACGCGACGGCGACGCGGGTGTCGGTTCTTGCCGACGAACTCTGGGATGACGTCGAGTCTTTGCGCCGCGAGGCCGAGGCCGTCATGACGATGGATTGGACCGGCGAGGCCTCCGATTCGCATGCGGCGCTGTGGCAGGAGTGGGTGGAATCAGCCCGGGCAGTCATCGGTGCACTCTCCGGCGACGCAACACTCATTCACCGTGCCGCAGACCAGTACGACGCCGCAGAGGTCACGTCCGCGAGTGCCATTTCAAAACTGAACATGGATTAGCTGATGGCGCGGTACGGCGAACACAGACCAGATCCTGGCGCTGGTGGACAAGGCAAGGCTGATCGGGCAGCGTATCGAGGACAGCGTCGCCGAGGTGGAACGAGAGGTAGCCGGGCTGCACGTCCGTTGGGACGGTGAAGGGGCCGAGGCGCATCAGGAGAAGCACGACATCTGGTGCCGCGAGATCAGGGAGATGCAAGCGGCGCTGTCGGGGCTGGAGTTCGCCGTTCGGCTGGCGCGGGAGCGCTACATCGCCACGGTTCAGCACAACATGCGGATGTGGCCGTGACCGCGCCGATCGTGATGGACTCGGATGCGTTGTCTGATGCGGCGAAGCTGTACGAAGCGGCCCGCAGCGGCGCAGAGGGCGTGGTCAACGCACTCGGTGACTCCCTCGATTCGAACTGGGGGTGCGCCGGCACGGACAGCGCCGGTCGGAAGTGGTCGGAGGGCTACGATCCGGCGGCGTTCGAAGCGGTTGCTGCGGGTGCAGGCATCGTCGATGCACTCGGCAAATTGCACGATCTGCTGGCGTTCACGGCCGTCAACCACAGCAATACCGAGAAGGCGAACAAGAACCCGCCCGAAGCCGCCGATGCGAACCCTTCGCAGCTACCCGAGTACAGCGCGCCGGCATTCAAAGGTGCGTTCGGTGGCGACTCCGATCCTCCGTTCGGATGGGGCTTGGTCAGCGGCTGGTTGCAGGGGCACACCTGGCCGAACGGGAACCCTGACAAACTCAGGGCTCTCGGCACCGCTTGGAACACGGCGGCGAACGGCTTGCGCGAGGCGAGTTCCGCGACTGGCGGGGCGTGGAGCACGTTGGGCGATCTGGAGTCCGGCGAGGTGCCTCGGGCGCTTGCCCAGATGTATTCGGTGAGTGTCGCGGCCGAGGAGATCGCCTCGCAATTCTCGCGCCTCGCCTACGCATGCGATTGTTGGGCGCAGGCAATCGAAGATGCACACCGTAAGATCCTCGCGATCTTGGCGGGTGTTCTCGGGGTCGGACTGATCGCAGCGGGCGTGGCGGGCTTCTTTCCCGCGGGGACCGGGGCTGCGTTGGTCGCCGGCAGCGCAGGAAGTTCGGCCGCGGCATCGGTGGGCGGAGTTCTCGTCGTCTTGGATGGAGCCGCTGTGGTCCAGGTCGGTGCCGTGGCGGCAGCTGGTGTCGCGATCGGCGGAGCGGTGACGCAGATCCAACCGCTGCTGGAGGGGAATCCGACGGGCTTCGCGATGGACAACACTGGTGGGGACTCCGTGTCGCCGCCGGACGCGCTATGGCAGAGGGAGTTTGGACAACTGCCAGACGGGAGGAGCCCACGTGTGCGCGAGGCTCCGAGCGAGGAGGAGATGCGAGGTCTGTTTGATCGCTGGACCACAGGTGCCCAGAAGTTGCCTGCGCGCGGCGACAAGGTCCCAGAGGTGAACAGACTGGACGATGGGACTGTCGTTCAGTGGCGAACAAGCTCCAGATCTGGCGGCCAGACCATCGATATTTATCCAGAAGGAGCGAAGCCGTTGAAGGTGCATTTGCCATGAGCCGTTTAGAGACGATCGTCCGAAGCGTCCTTGACGAGGGTGTTGATGACTGGGTTCCAATCGATAGCTTGATCTGGGAAGCGCGGGAGGCCGCTGGCGACTCAGACTTTCGTGTCCTGGTTGCCGATGCGCTCAGGCTGATGTTTGCGGAAGGATTGGTCGTTGCCGGTCACGTCGGCGGGCCTGAGGGTTTCTTGTCGGAAGGCAGTTCGGACGGGACCTTGGCGCAGGTCATTGCTGACTGCGCCTCGATGAATTGGAACCCGCAGGGAGGCGGATATTGGCTTGCCAACACGGACAAGGGTGATCGATACGTTGCGGACGACGTGTAGGGACGGGCCATGAGCTATCTCGACGACTGGAATGCGGAACAGCGTGACATTGCTGCGCAATGGCGACAACGGCACAGGTCCTTGCAGCTGGCGCTCGACGGCATCCGTGTCCGCGGTAGTTCGCCGAACGGCGAACTCGGGGTGGTGGTCGACGCCCGTGGCGCGGTCACGGACATCCGCTTGTCTCCCCAGGCGCTGCGACTGGGTGACGACCGATGGGGCCGGCTCATGCTGCAGACCATTCAACGAGCGCAGGCGGACGCGGCGCGCCAGGCCGAGGTGGCTGCGAAGCCGTTCACCGACGATCCGGCTTTCCGGGAATCGATCGCGGTCCTTCGTGACCTGGTCGAGTGACCACACGCCGAACGGGCCGTGGTGACCGCGAACGCCGCGTGGCATCCCGCACGACCGCCCGTTGGACGACGTGTGCCGGGGTGGCCGGCCCCGATTTGGCTCTAGCTGGGCGTTTGCCTACACTAGAGCGGTTGCCTTGGGTCCACTGTGCCCGGTGACATGCACTCAGACCGGTCGGCGACTGCCGGCCGGGCCGCTCGATTGTTGTAGGCCCACGACCGTTCGCCCCCTGGGGGACCGTCCTGTATGGGAACCGCAGCGAGAAAGGTGTCGAGGTCTACCCATGACCATGACCGACCCCATCGCAGACATGCTCACGCGTCTGCGAAACGCCAATTCGGCGTACCACGACCAGGTCGTGATGCCGCACTCGAAGATCAAGTCGAACATCGCCGAGATCCTCAAGCGCGAGGGCTACATCGCGGACTACCGCGCGGAGGACGCCGCTGTCGGCCAGTCCCTCGTGATCGACCTGAAGTACGGCCCCAGCCGTGAACGCAGCATCGCCGGCGTGCGCCGGGTTTCCAAGCCCGGTCTGCGCGTCTACGCGAAGTCCACCAACCTGCCCAAGGTCCTGGGCGGCCTCGGCGTGGCGATCATCTCCACGTCTTCCGGCCTGCTCACCGATCGTCAGGCGGCCAAGCAGGGAGTGGGCGGGGAAGTCCTCGCCTACGTCTGGTAAGGGGCGTTCGAGATGTCACGTATTGGAAAGATTCCGGTCACCGTCCCCTCGGGCGTTGACGTGAACATCGACGGCCGGCAGGTCACGGTGAAGGGCCCCAAGGGCACCCTCGCGCTGACCGTGTCGGAGCCGATTTCGGTTGCCAAGGGCGAGAGCGGGGCCATCGAGGTCACCCGCCCGAACGACGAGCGTCGCAGCCGTTCGCTGCACGGTCTGTCGCGCACCCTGGTGCAGAACATGATCACCGGTGTCACCGCCGGCTACACGACCAAGATGGAGATCCACGGCGTCGGTTACCGCGTCGCGCTCAAGGGCCAGGATCTCGAGTTTGCGCTCGGCTACAGCCACCCGGTGCCGATCGAGGCCCCGGAGGGCATCACCTTCGCAGTCGAGTCGCCCACCAAGTTCTCGATCACGGGTATCGACAAGCAGAAGGTCGGCCAGATCGCGGCCAACATTCGTCGTCTGCGCAAGTCCGACCCGTACAAGGGCAAGGGCATTCGCTACGAGGGCGAGCAGGTCCGTCGCAAGGTCGGAAAGACGGGTAAGTGAGATGAGCCAGACCGAGAACCAGAAGGCCAAGCGGATCCCGCTCGGCAAGGACGTGTCCACCGCACGGCGCCTCTCTCGCGCCCGCCGGCACTTCCGTCTCCGCAAGAAGCTCTCCGGCACGCCGGAGCGTCCCCGCCTGGTGGTCAACCGCTCCTCGCGGCACATCCACGTGCAGTTGGTGGACGACCTGGCCGGCAAGACGCTGGCCGCGGCCTCGACCATCGAGGCCGATGTGCGTGCGCTCGACGGCGACAAGAAGGCCCGCAGCGCGAAGGTCGGCGAGCTGATCGCGGCCCGCGCGAAGGCTGCCGGTGTCGAGGCCGTCGTGTTCGACCGGGGTGGCAACGACTACCACGGCCGGATCGCCGCGCTCGCGGACGCCGCTCGCGAAGGCGGGTTGAAGTTCTGATGTTGCATGTTACGAATGGAAGGAATGCCTGATGCCGGGACGTCAAAGGCGTGACGGCGGAAGCGGACCCGCCGGAGCCAACGGACCTTCGAACGAGGGTGGCCGCGGCGATCGTCGCGACCGCCGGGACGACCGCCGCGGCGGTCGTGACGCGGAGAAGTCGAACCACATCGAGCGCGTGGTTGCCATCAACCGCGTCTCCAAGGTCGTCAAGGGCGGCCGTCGGTTCAGCTTCACCGCCCTGGTGATCGTCGGCGACGGGAACGGTCTCGTCGGCGTCGGTTACGGCAAGGCCAAGGAAGTTCCCGCGGCCATCCAGAAGGGTGTCGAGGAGGCTCGCAAGGGTTTCTTCCGCGTCCCGCTGATCGGCCACACCATCACCCACCCGGTTCAGGGTGAGGCGGCTGCCGGCGTGGTGCTGCTGCGCCCGGCCAGCCCCGGTACCGGAGTCATCGCCGGTGGTGCGGTGCGTGCCGTGCTCGAGTGCGCGGGTATCCACGACATCCTGTCCAAGTCGCTCGGCAGCGACAACGCGATCAACGTGGTGCACGCCACCGTGGCGGCCCTCAAGGGCCTGCAGCGTCCGGAAGAGGTGGCTGCCCGTCGCGGTCTGCCGATCGAGGACGTCGCTCCGGCCGCCATGCTCCGGGCGCGTGCCGGACAGGGGGCGTGATCATGGCGCAGCTGAAGATCACCCAGGTCAAGAGCACCATCGGTAGTAAGCAGAACCAGCGGGAGAGCATGCGCACCCTCGGGCTGCGGAAGATCCGCCAGTCCGTCGTCCGTGAGGACAACGCGCAGAACCGCGGGCTGATCAACGTGGTGCGCCACCTCGTGACAGTTGAGGAGGTCTAACCATGACCATCAAGTTGCACCACCTGCGTCCGGCCCCGGGTGCCAAGACCGACAAGACCCGTGTGGGTCGCGGTGAGGGCTCCAAGGGCAAGACCGCGGGTCGCGGTACCAAGGGCACCAAGGCCCGCAAGAACGTTCCGGCCGCCTTCGAGGGCGGGCAGATGCCGATCCACATGCGGCTGCCCAAGCTCAAGGGCTTCAAGAACGCCTTCCGGACCGAGTACCAGGTCATCAACGTCGGCGACATCGCCCGGCTGTTCCCCGAGGGTGGACAGGTCGGCGTCGCAGAACTGGTGGCCGCCGGTGCGGTTCGCAAGAACGAACTCGTCAAGGTGCTCGGCGACGGCGAACTGACCGTCAAGGTCGACGTGACCGTGAACAAGTTCTCCGGGTCGGCCAAGGAGAAGATCGCTGCTGCGGGCGGGACCGCCACGGAGCTGTGATCGAGCCTGCCGGCTGAACATTCGGTGGCCGCGGACGGAACCTCAACGGTTCGGTCCGCGGCCATCGGTGTATCAGGGACGGTCGATCACCGCGCCGCCACCTGCGACTTTCTGTGCCGGAGCTGGGCTGCACGCCCGCTGATCGGCTGTGAAATCGCATGGCCGCGACCGCCTCGGCGCCGTCCACTGTTAGAGTTTCAGAGTTGTCCGCTCGAGCGCGGCTTGTCGTCGCGCGCCTCCAGGAGGATCGTTGCTTTCCGCCTTCGGATCGGCCTTCAGGACACCGGACCTGCGGCGAAAGATCCTCTTCACGCTCGGGATCATGGTGCTCTACCGGCTCGGCGCCACGCTGCCGTCGCCGGGCGTCGACTATGCCAACGTCAAGTACTGCGCCGATCAGGCGCTCGGGGGTAGCGCCGGCGGTGTCTACTCGCTGATCAACCTGTTCTCGGGTGGCGCGCTCCTGCAGCTGTCGGTGTTCGCGATCGGCATCATGCCGTACATCACGGCGAGCATCATCGTCCAGCTGCTGACGGTGGTCATCCCGAAGTTCGAGGAGCTGCAAAAAGAGGGTCAGACGGGTCAGAACAAGATGACCCAGTACACCCGGTATCTCACGATCGCGCTGGCGGTCCTGCAGGCGACCGGGTTCGTGGCGCTGGCCGCACGCGGCCAGCTGCTGCAGGGCTGTGACCGGCAGATCCTCGCGGACAAGTCGATCTGGGGACTGGCCGTCATCGTCCTCGTGATGACCGCGGGCGCGACGCTGGTCATGTGGTTCGGCGAGCTGATCACCGAGCGCGGTGTCGGCAACGGCATGTCGCTGCTGATCTTCATGGGCATCGCGGCGCGCATCCCCGCCGAGGGCAAGGGCATCCTGGACTCGCGCGGCGGCCTGGTGTTCACGTTCGTCTGCGTAGCGGCATTGCTGATCGTCATCGGCGTGGTGTTCGTCGAGCAGGGCCAGCGTCGGATTCCCGTGCAGTACGCGAAGCGGATGGTCGGGCGCCGGATGTACGGCGGGTCGTCTACCTACATCCCGTTGAAGGTCAACCAGGCGGGCGTCATCCCGGTCATCTTCGCGACGTCGCTGCTGTATCTGCCGATGCTGATCTCGCAGTTGACGGCGAACAGCGGCAACGGTGACCACTGGTGGACGCGGATCATCAACCAGTACCTGGCCAACCCGGGCAACTGGGTCTACATCCTGATCTACTTCGCCTTGATCATCTTCTTCACGTACTTCTACGTCGCGATCACGTTCAACACCGAGGAACGTGCCGACGAGATGAAGAAGTACGGCGGCTTCATCCCGGGCATCCGTCCCGGCCGGCCCACAGCCGACTACCTCAACTTCGTCCTGAGCAGGATCACGCTGCCCGGCTCGATCTACCTCGGTGTGATCGCCGTGCTGCCGAACCTGTTCCTGGACATCGGCAGCTCCGGCGGCGCGCAGAACCTGCCGTTCGGCGGTACCGCGGTGCTGATTATGGTGGGCGTGGGCCTCGATACGGTCAAGCAGATCGAGAGCCAGTTGCTGCAGCGAAACTACGAAGGGTTCCTCCGGTGAGAGTTGTACTGCTAGGTCCGCCCGGTGCCGGCAAAGGCACGCAGGCGGCCATCCTGTCCGAGAAGCTGGGCGTGCCCCACATTTCGACGGGTGACCTGTTTCGCGCCAACATCGGCCAGGGCACCCCGCTCGGCGTCGAGGCGAAGCGTTACCTGGACGCCGGCGAACTGGTTCCGAGTGAGCTGACCAACCGGATGGTGAAGTCGCGCGTGTCGGAACCGGACGCGGCGAACGGCTTCCTGCTCGACGGGTTCCCCCGCACGGTCGACCAGGCCGAGGCGCTCGAGGGCATCCTCGGCGAGCTCAACGCCGGCCTCGACGCGGTGCTCGAGTTCCAGATCGCCGAGGACGTCGTCGTCGAGCGGATGCTGGCCCGTGGCCGCGAGGACGACAAGGAAGACGTCATCCGCAACCGCCTGCGGGTCTACCGCGAGGAGACCGCTCCGCTGCTGACGCACTACAAGAAGATCCTGGTCACCGTCGACGCGGTCGGCGAGGTCGACGAGATCAACGCCCGCGCGATGGCCGCGCTGGGCAAATAGCGGTACCGGTCGAGACGGCGGGATTGGCATAGTGGGTTTGCGTAAACGCAAGGTGGTGCCCTTCCGTACCGCCGGCGAGCTGGACGCGATGGCCGCGGCCGGCGCGGTGGTCGGTGCCGCGCTGGTCGCGGTGCGTAAGGCCGCCGTGCCGGGCGTGAGCACGCTCGAGTTGGATCGTATCGCCGAGCAGACCATCCGCGACGCCGGTGCCGTGCCGTCCTTCCTGGGCTATCACGGGTTCACCGGGTCGATCTGCGCCTCGGTCAACGATCGGGTGGTGCACGGGATCCCCGCGGCCGGTGAGCTCCTGGCCGCCGGTGACCTGGTGTCGATCGACTGCGGCGCCATTCTCGACGGCTGGCACGGTGATTCGGCGTGGACCTTCGGGGTCGGCGAGATCACCGAGGCCGAGCAGCAGCTCAGTGAGGCGACCGAGCTGTCGATGTGGGCGGGGATCGAGGCGATGGTGGACGGCAACCGCCTCACCGATGTCTCGTATGCGATCGAGCAGGGCACCCGGGCCGCCGAGGCGGAGCACGGTCGCGCCTACGGCATCGTCGACGGCTATGGCGGTCACGGGATCGGCCGTGAGATGCACATGGACCCGTTCCTCGCCAACGAGGGAGCGCCGGGCAAGGGTCCGTACCTGACGATCGGGTCGGTGCTCGCCATCGAGCCGATGCTCACCCTCGGCACCACCGATACCCGCGTGCTCGACGACGACTGGACGGTGGTCACCACCGACGGTTCGAAGGCTGCGCACTGGGAGCACACCGTCGCGGTGACCGCCGACGGTCCGCGGGTGTTGACGCCCCGCCCCGCCGGCGAATTCTGACCCCGACGGGCGGGCGTCGCCGCGGTGTCGTCCGACCGACGGTCAGTTCTCCAGCAGAATCGTGACCGGTCCGTCGTTGACCAGCGTCACCTGCATGTGTGCGCCGAAGCGGCCGGTGGTCACCGTCGCGCCGAGCGCGCGCAGTTGCGCGCAGAAGCGGTCGAACAGCGGCTCGGCGACGGGACCGGGTGCCGCGGCGGACCAGGAAGGTCTGCGCCCCTTGGCGGTATCCGCGTAGAGCGTGAACTGGCTGACGGCCAGGACGGGCGCATCGAGGTCCGCGGCGGACCGTTCGCCGTCGAGGATCCGCAGCGTCCAGACCTTCTTCGCCAGGGCTTCGGCCTGCTCGGGGGTGTCGGTGTAGGTGACCCCGACCAGTAGCAGCAGTCCCTGACGGTCGCCGGGTTCGATCGCCGCGACGATCTCCTCGCCGACCTGCACCGATGCCGAGCTCACGCGTTGCACCACCACTCGCATCCGTTCGATGCTGCCAGCCGGTCCGCCGACAGGCCACCCGGGGCGGGGAATCCTCGGTGGCGGGTTCGGGTTGACCCATCCATGACCAAGATCACGATGAAGTCCGTGGGCGTGTGGCGTCCGTATCCGTTGGTGACGGTGGAGGAGGCGCGGGCGCTCGATCGCCTCGGGGTCGGCACGCTCTGGCTCGGCGGATCTCCGCCCGCGGATCTGGCCGTGGTGGACGGTCTGCTCGCCGCGACCACGCATCTGCAGGTGGCCACCGGCATCGTCAACATCTGGACGGCCCCCGCCGACGAGGTCGCGCGGTCGTTCCACCGGATCGAGGCCGCGTACCCGGGGCGGTTCCTGCTCGGGATCGGCGCCGGGCATCCCGAGGCGCAGGCCGAGTACCGCAGCCCGTACCGCGCACTCGAGGAGTACCTCGACCGGTTGGACGAGGCCGGGGTGCCGGCCGGCCGCCGAGTCCTCGCCGCGCTCGGACCGCGTGTGCTGCGGCTGTCGGCGCGCCGCAGCGCCGGCGCGCATCCCTACCTCACCACTCCCGAGCACACGGGGCTCGCCCGCGAGATCCTGGGTGCGGAACCCCTGCTGGCGCCGGAGCAGAAGGTGGTGCTCGACACCGACGCGCAGCGGGCGCGTGACATCGGCCGTGCAGCGGTCGCGAACCCCTATCTGCAACTGCGCAACTACGTGGAGAATCTCAAGCGGCTCGGCTTCGCGGAGGAGGACCTCGCCGACGGCGGGACCGATGCGGTCGTCGACGCGCTGGTCGCACACGGTGACGCCGCCGCGGTGGTCGGGCGGATCGAAGCGCACCTTGCGGCCGGCGCGGATCAGGTGGCGGTGCAGCTGCTGCCGGCCGACGCCGATCCGGTGCCGACGATGACGGCCCTGGCGGCCGCGGTCGAGAACGCGTGAACGGATCCGCGCGAGCGGACCGCCGGAGCTGATCGAGACCGGCGACAGGGGTGTGTGGGCGCAGTGTATGCTGGTCAATCGGTGCGTGCTGCGTGCCGGTAGACGTGCGTCCACCGGTGCGGAGTTTTGCGCCAGTATTCGGTACACGAGCGTAGGCGTCGACTCTTGTGGGTCAACCGATCCAGGATCGGCGCCGGGATCGCGGAGGATATGGCCAAGAAAGACGGAGCCATCGAGGTCGAGGGGCGGGTTGTCGAGCCCTTGCCCAATGCGATGTTTCGCATTGAGCTGGAGAACGGCCACAAGGTTCTCGCCCACATCAGTGGGAAGATGCGGCAGCACTACATCCGCATCCTGCCAGAGGACCGAGTGGTCGTGGAGCTCTCGCCCTACGACCTCTCGCGTGGTCGGATCGTCTACCGCTACAAGTGAAGATTTCCCTGGCTGGTCAGCCAGGGAGCAGCATGCCCGCTCGTCCGAGCGGGCAGAACTCAGGAGATCAGACGCAGTGAAGGTTCAGCCGAGCGTCAAGAAGATCTGCGAGAAGTGCAAGGTGATCCGCCGCAACGGTCGGGTCATGGTGATCTGCGAGAACCTGCGTCACAAGCAGCGTCAGGGCTAGATCGCCGCCACGGCCGGCTTCCGCCGCGCCGAGCACCCTCGTGATCGGCTTGCCCGACGCGACACGCAAGAAGTGGACCTCCCAGCACCAGCCGCCCGACTCGCGGGCGGTGCACCCCCGGACCGGAGGCCGGGGCCCGTCGGCCACTCGATGAGAGTGGGGGCGGGGCGGACTGGGAGCAGACCTCCGAACTCGAAAAGGAATGCCACATGGCACGTCTCATGGGTGTTGATCTCCCGCGCGAGAAGCGCATGGAGATCGCACTGACCTACATCTACGGCATCGGCCGTACCCGCTCCAAGGAGATCCTCGACGCGACCGGGGTCAGCCCGGACCTGCGCAGCAAGGATCTCGGGGACGACGATCTCACCAAGCTCCGCGACTACATCGAGGCCTCCGAGCTGAAGGTGGAGGGCGATCTGCGCCGCGAGGTGCAGGCCGACATCCGTCGCAAGATCGAAATCGGCTGCTACCAGGGTCTGCGGCACCGCCGTGGCCTGCCCGTGCGTGGCCAGCGCACCAAGACCAACGCGCGCACCCGCAAGGGCCCCAAGCGCACCATCGCCGGCAAGAAGAAGGCCAGGTAAGCAATGCCCCCCAAGTCACGCGGAACCGGCCCGAAGAAGGGCACCCGTCGCAGGGACAAGAAGAACATCCCGCACGGCGCCGCACACATCAAGAGCACCTTCAACAACACGATCGTGTCGATCACCGATCCCCAGGGCAACGTCATCTCCTGGGCGTCCTCGGGCCACGTCGGGTTCAAGGGCTCGCGCAAGTCGACCCCGTTCGCCGCTCAGCTGGCCGCCGAGAACGCTGCCCGCAAGGCGCAGGAGCACGGCGTCAAGAAGGTCGACGTGTTCGTCAAGGGCCCGGGCTCCGGTCGTGAGACCGCGATCCGCTCCCTGCAGGCGGCCGGGCTCGAAGTCGGCACGATCAACGATGTCACCCCGCAGCCGCACAATGGTTGCCGTCCGCCCAAGCGGCGTCGCGTCTAACGGGAAAGGAAGGTAAAGAAACATGGCTCGCTATACCGGTCCCATCACCCGTAAGTCGCGTCGTCTGCGCGTCGACCTCGTCGGAGGCGACCAGGCCTTCGAGCGTCGCCCCTACCCGCCGGGCCAGCACGGCCGCGCGCGGATCAAGGAGAGCGAATACCTCCTGCAGCTGCAGGAGAAGCAGAAGGCCCGCTACACGTACGGCATCCTCGAGAAGCAGTTCCGCCGTTACTACCAGGAGGCCGCCGGCCGCCCCGGTAAGACCGGTGAGGTCCTGCTGACGATCCTCGAGTCGCGTCTGGACAACGTCGTCTACCGTGCCGGCCTCGCGCGCACCCGCCGTCAGGCCCGCCAGCTGGTCAGCCACGGGCACTTCCTGGTCAACAACCAGAAGGTGAACATCCCCAGCTTCCGCGTCTCCCAGTACGACATCATCGATGTCAAGGAGAAGTCGCTGCCGACGCTGCCGTTCCAGGTCGCCCGTGAGACCCAGGGCGACCGCCCGATCCCGGGCTGGCTGCAGGTCGTGGGCCAGCGGATGCGGGTGCTCGTGCACCAGCTTCCCGAGCGCGCCCAGATCGAGGTCCCGCTGCAGGAACAGCTCATCGTCGAGTTCTACTCGAAGTAATGCCTGCGGCTCGGGTGTCTCCGTCGACCACGGAGGCACCCGGGCGTTCAGGCGCCACCAGGGGCGTCAAATAGCGGACGCCCGTACAGGAGGACAAGCACATGCTGATTTCTCAGCGTCCGACCCTGACCGAAGAGGTCATCGCGGACAACCGCTCGAAGTTCGTCATCGAGCCGCTCGAGCCTGGCTTCGGGTACACCCTCGGCAACTCGCTTCGCCGCACACTGCTGTCGTCGATTCCCGGCGCGGCGGTGACCAGCATCCGCATCGACGGCGTGCTGCACGAGTTCACCACCGTCCCCGGGGTGAAGGAAGACGTCACCGACATCATCCTGAACCTCAAGGGCCTCGTGGTCAGCTCGGAAGAGGACGAGCCGGTCACCATGTACGTGCGCAAGCAGGGCCCGGGGGCCGTCACCGGTGGTGACATCGTGCCGCCGGCCGGTGTGAGCGTGCACAACCCGGATCTGCACATCGCGACCCTGAACGACAAGGGCAAGCTGGAGATCGAGCTCGTCGTAGAGCGCGGTCGCGGCTATGTCCCCGCCGTGCAGAACAAGGCCACCGGTGCCGAGATCGGCCGTATCCCGGTCGACTCGATCTACTCGCCGGTGCTCAAGGTGACGTACAAGGTGGAGGCCACCCGCGTCGAGCAGCGCACGGACTTCGACCGTCTGATCCTCGACGTGGAGACCAAGAACTCCATCAGCGCACGGGACGCGCTCGCCTCGGCGGGCAAGACCCTGGTTGAGCTCTTCGGCCTGGCCCAGGAGCTGAACGTCGAAGCAGAAGGCATCGAGATCGGACCCTCGCCCGCCGAGGCCGACCACATCGCCGCCTTCGGACTGCCGATCGAGGACCTGGACCTGACGGTCCGGTCGTACAACTGCCTCAAGCGCGAGGGAGTGCACACGGTCGGGGAGCTCGTCGCCCGCACCGAGTCCGATCTGCTCGACATCCGCAACTTCGGCCAGAAGTCCATCGACGAGGTCAAGGTCAAGCTGAACACGCTCGGCCTGGCGCTCAAGGACAGCCCGCCCGGGTTCGACCCCTCCACCGTCGCCGGTTATGACGCCGCGACGGGCACGTGGAGCGACGAGTCCGACTCCTCGGACGGCGGCGACGCCGACCAGGACTACGCGGAAACCGAACAGCTGTAATCCGCACGGGGCCCGACCCCGTGGACCCAGAACCTGGAGAAGACAATGCCCAAGCCCACCAAGGGTGCTCGCCTCGGCGGGTCGGCCTCGCACCAGAAGGCGATTCTGGCCAACCTGGCCACCTCGCTCTTCGAGCACGGCCGGATCACGACGACGGAGGCCAAGGCCAAGCGCCTGCGTCCGTACGCCGAGAAGCTGGTGACGCACGCCAAGGCCGGAACCCTCGCGCACCGTCGTGAGGTCATGAAGGTCATCCGCGACAAGGATGTCGTGCACACCCTGTTCGCCGAGATCGGTCCGCACTTCGCGGAGCGCAACGGCGGCTACACCCGCATCATCAAGACCGTCCCCCGCAAGGGTGACAACGCTCCGATGGCGATCATCGAGCTGGTGCGGGAGCAGACCGTGACCTCCGAGGCCGACCGCGCCCGTCGCGTCGCCGCCTCGCAGTCGGCGGAGAACCCGGTCGCGGCCGTCGAGGCCGAGGCCACCGAGGCCGAGGTCGAGAACGCGGACGACGTCGTCGACGCAGTCGAGGACACGAACGCCACCGCGGCCGACGCCGAGGAAGCCAAGAAGGACTAGTCCTCCTTGGCAGCCGAGCAGTTCCAGTCGAGCGAGCCCGTCGTCCGTGAGGACGGCGGGCTCGCTCGCTTGCGTCTGGACATCGCCTACGACGGCACCGACTTCTCCGGCTGGGCCAAACAGCCCGGCCGCCGCACGGTCTGCGGGGTGCTCGAGGAGGCCCTGAGCACGATCCTGCGTGTTCCCGCCCATCTGACCGTTGCCGGCCGGACCGATGCCGGCGTGCACGCCTCCGGTCAGGTCGCCCACCTGGACCTTCCCGTGGAGGCTGTGCCCACCGAGCCCGGCCGGCTGGTGCGCAGGCTGTCCCGCTTCCTGCCCACCGATGTGCGGATCAAGCACGTCACCACGGCGCATCCCGATTTCGACGCCCGTTTCTCCGCGATCCGGCGGCACTACGCCTACCGGATCGCGACCGCGCCGTACGGCGCCGACCCGGTCCGCGCCCGCGACACCGTCGCCTGGCCGCAGCGGCTCGACGTCGATGCCATGCGCGCCGCGTCGGCGAGCCTGCTGGGCCTGCACGACTTCGCCGCCTTCTGTCGCCGTCGTGACGGTGCGACGACCGTCCGCGAACTGCAACGCTTCGATTGGGAGCGGACCGAGACCGACACGCTGACCGCACATGTGAGTGCGGATGCCTTTTGCTGGTCGATGGTGCGCAGCCTGGTCGGCGCCATGCTGGCGGTCGGCGAGGGACGGCGCACGCCCGAGTGGGCGAGCCGACTGCTGGACGAGCGGGTCCGCTCCAGCGCGGTCACCGTCGCACCCGCGCACGGGCTGAGCCTGGCCGGCGTCGACTATCCGGCCGACGAGGATCTGGCCGCGCGGAACCGGCGGACGATGGACGTGCGGGCGGCGATCGAGCCGGGAAGCGACGGCTGTTGCTAGGGGAGCCGCACGGGGGCACCGGCGGCGAGGACAGTGGCGAGGGGGACGGCATGACGACAGTCGTCGTCGACCTGACGGTCGCCGCGATCGGCGCGCGGTGCGACGCGCGCACCTACCGGGGCCCGGCCGCCGTCTACGTCGACACCTGGGATCCGGTTCCCGGCGGCATCCGATACGGCGACGACGCGGTCGCGGCGGCGGGGCGTCGGCCGCGTCGTGTCGAGCCCTACCCCCTGGCCTGGATCGACGACGCCGCGCTGGTGCTCGCGGGCCGACTGGTCGCCGTGGACGACCTGGTGACCGGGCTGCTCCGCGACGGAGTGGGCCGCGTGTGCCCGAGTGGCGCCGACCTGTTGGTGCTCACGGTGCCGTCGCACTGGGGGTCGCGCCGTCGGGCGCGGCTGCGTTCGTGCGCCGAGGGCGTGGCGCCACGCCTCGTGCTGGTGGAGACGGCGGTCGCGGTGTGGGCGGGGTCCGGCCCGGGTGGCGACCGTGCCGTCGTCCTGGAATCCGGACCGCTGGGATCTGCGACCACCCTGGTCGCGGGCGGGCGCGTACGCGGTTGCGCGCTCGACGCGGAGTTGCTGCCGCAGGACCTGGACCGGCCCGACGGTGCGGCGCGGGCGGCGGATCTGGTCGGCGCGGTCGTCGAGGGTGACTGGGCGGTCTCGGAGGTCCTGGTCGCCGGTACTGCGCCAGAGAGCCTGCAGTTCGAATGGGCGCTTCGCGAGCGCGGACTCACCGGGGTGGTGGATGTCGCCGCGCCGGACGCCGCGCTGCGCGGAGCCGAGCGGGTCGGACCCGACGTGGCGCAGGTCGAGGCGGGCGCGGAGGCGGCGGCGAATCGAGCCGGTGTCGTCGACCCGGCGGTGGAGCGGGCCCGGGTGGACGTCCGTCCCGGCCCACCGCCCGCGGAGGCCGACGCGGACGGCCCGCCGGCCCCTCGGCGGGCGTCGGGTCGCAAACTGGCGGCGCTCGCGGCCGCGCTCCTGGTGATCGCAGTGGCCGGGGCCTGGCTGATATGGCCTCGGTCGAACGACGCCGTCACGGCGGAACCTGCTGTCACGGAGGTGCCGACCGCGACCGCGCAGACGCCGATCCGCGGCTCCAGTGCGGTTCCGCTGCCGAGCACAGTCCAGGGATCGTCCGCCGCGCGTCCGTCGCCGTCGCCGTCGACGTCGACGCCGCAGGCGCGGACCGTGACGGACCATCGGGTGAGTCTGCAGGTCCCGAAGTCCTGGTGGGAGACCGATCGGGAGGCGGTCGGGCGGGGATCTCGCGTGCGGGTGGAGGGCCCCGACGGTTCCCGGCTGATGCTCGTCCAGAACCCGGTGGCCTACGGGGCGGGCCAGGACGAGGTCGCCGCCCAGTTGCGCCGCACCATCGCCGATCGCGGGCCGACGAGCTTCGACGGCTTCGATCCCTACGCGGAATACGCGGGGCGGGACGTCATCGCGTACCGCGAGCACACCGCGTCCGGTTCGACGGTGCACTGGCGTGTGCTCGTCCTCGACGGGCTGCAGATCAGTGTGGGTTGTGAGCCCTCCGAGATGCACCCGGACCGCGTCGCCGATGTCTGTGACCAGGCGATTCGCACGCTGCACGTCAATCCCGCCTGACCCGGCGCGGGCCGGGTGCCGGCCGCCCGGAAAAAATCTGGAACTCGTGGGAACCGAACCGGTGTGGACCCGCGTCCAAGTAGTTGTCGGGAAGGAACGGGGAACCTTCCCGCGGGGGACGGAGAGGCGCGGGCCCCGCGATGTGGGCAGTGCAGCGTCGGGGACCGCATTGCCCGGTGAGGGGACACCGTGGGCCGCGCCTTTCCGCAGGGGCCGCGCGGGCATCGGAGGGGAGGGCTCCGGTGCCCGCGCATTCTCTGTTTCCGAGGCGGGCACTGTTTCGGAGTGATCCGATCCCGGGGCGCCGGGCCGGCCGGGGCCAGGGTGGTCGGCGATCGGTGGACGGACCGCCCGACGGGCATCCGCCCAGGTGGTGCCGCCCTCGGCGAGACGCGTCGTTTTGACTGGCGGCCACGCCACCCGGTACCGTTGAGCGCTGGTGTGCGGAACACCGGTCGGTCTGCGCCGGTCGATGTGAGCAGGGTCCCGGGTCTCCACTGGCCGCCGGGGATGGCCCTTCCGTCGCGCCGGGCCGGCAGTTGGACGAACAGACGAGGAAGAACTGTGCCTACGTACAGCCCCAAGGCGGGTGACGTCACCCACAGCTGGTACGTCATCGACGCCACCGATGTGGTGCTCGGCCGCCTCGCCGTGCAGGCAGCGAACCTGCTGCGCGGCAAGCACAAGCCCACCTATGCCCCCAACGTGGACGGCGGCGACTTCGTCGTCATCGTCAACGCCGAGAAGGTTGCGATCAGCGGCAACAAGCGCGATGGCAAGCTCCTGTACTCGCACTCCGGACACCCGGGCGGCCTCAAGTCCCGCACCGTCGGTGAGGAGCTGGAGAAGAACCCCGCGCGTCTGGTCGAGAAGGCCGTGACCGGGATGATCCCGCACAACAAGCTCGGGCGCGCCATCAGCGGCAAGCTGAAGGTCTACGCCGGCCCCAACCACCCCCACGCCGCGCAGCAGCCGGTTCCGTTCGAGATCAAGCAGGTGGCCCAGTGACGGAGCAGAACGTGACCAACGCCGACGACAACGTCGAGGTCGTCGAGGAGACCTTCGAGGTCGTCGAGGAGTACACCCCCGCCGCGGCCCCCTCCGCCCCGATCGTGGTCGACCGTCCGATCCAGACCGTCGGTCGCCGCAAGGAGGCCGTCGTGCGCGTGCGCCTGACCTCCGGCACCGGCCAGTTCACGCTGAACGGGCGCACCCTCGAGGACTACTTCCCGAACAAGGTGCACCAGCAGCTGATCAAGGCTCCGCTGGTGACCGTCGAGCGCACCGAGTCCTTCGACATCCATGCGCGTCTCGTCGGCGGCGGCCCCTCGGGCCAGGCCGGCGCGCTGCGTCTGGGCATCGCGCGGGCGCTGATCGAGGTCAGCCCCGAGGACCGTCCGGCCCTCAAGCGTGCGGGCTTCCTGACCCGCGATGCGCGCGCGGTCGAGCGCAAGAAGTACGGTCTGAAGAAGGCCCGCAAGGCATCTCAGTACTCCAAGCGCTGATGTGCCGCCGCCGGTCCCGCCCTGGGCGCGGACCGCGGCACCGTGTTCACCCGTGAGCGGGCGTCCAGCACCACCGGACGCCCGCTCCGGCGTTTTCCGGATCCGACCCCTGGCGACCGATGTTCGCCACGACCGACGAAAGGCCACGCTTCATGGCACGACTGTTCGGCACCGATGGTGTTCGCGGCGAAGCGAATTCGGTGCTCACCGCGGAACTGGCACTGGTGATCGCGGAGGCGGCGGCGACCGTCCTCGCCGGACCGGTCGCCGCGAGGGAGTCGAAGCCGGTCGCGGTCGTCGGCCGTGACCCCCGGGCCAGCGGCGAGATGCTCGAGGCCGCGGTGACCGCCGGGCTGACCGCCTGCGGGGTCGACGTGCTGCGGTTGGGTGTGCTGCCGACGCCCGCCGTCGCCCATCTCACCGGCGTCTACGATGCGGCGCTGGGCGTGATGATCTCGGCCTCGCACAATGCCATGCCGGACAACGGGATCAAGATCTTCGGCCCCGGCGGACACAAGCTCGACGACGGCGTCGAGGACCAGATCGAGGCCTTGCTGGGTCGCGAGGTCGCCGAGGCGCGCCGCGCCGAGCGTCCGGTCGGGGCTGGCATCGGCCGGGTCCGGGACGCCGACGACGCACTGGAGCGGTACCTGGCACACCTGTCCGGCGTCACGGATCAGCGGCTGGACGGGTTGACCGTCGTCGTCGACTGCGCCCACGGTGCTGCGCACCTGGCGGCCCCGCGGGCCTACCGCGCGGCCGGTGCGACGGTGATCGCGATCCACGACCGGCCCGACGGACTGAACATCAACCTCGAATGCGGGTCGACTCACCTGGAGAGCCTGCGCGCGGCGGTCGTCGAGCACGGTGCGGACCTGGGACTCGCGCACGACGGCGACGCCGACCGCTGCCTGGCCATCGACGCGGACGGCCGGGTCGTCGACGGTGACGCGATCATGACGGTGCTGGCGCTGGGCATGCGGGACTCGGGCGAACTGGCGGAGAACACGCTGGTCGCCACGGTCATGAGCAACCTGGGGCTGCACATCGCGATGCGCGAGGCGGGGATCGCGGTGCGCACCACCGCGGTCGGCGACCGCTACGTCCTCGAGGAACTGCGCTCCGGGGCCTTCAGCCTGGGCGGTGAGCAGTCCGGACACGTCGTGCTGCCCAGCTACGGCACCACCGGCGACGGCACGCTGACCGGGCTGCGGCTGATGGCGCGGATGGCCCAGACCGGGCAGTCGCTCGCGGACCTCGCCGGGGCGATGCGCACCCTGCCGCAGGTGCTCGTCAACGTGCCGGTCCGCGACAAGGCGGAGGTCGCGCGGTCGCAGCGTGTGCTCGACGCGGTCGCCGCGGCCGAGTCCGAACTGGGCGAGAGCGGACGGGTCCTGTTGCGGCCGTCCGGAACCGAGCAGCTCATCCGGGTGATGGTCGAGGCGGCCGAGCCCGAACTGGCACAGCGGCTGGCGAGTGAACTGGCCGGGTTGGTCGAGTCCGTCTAGCGTCCGGTGCGTTAGGCTGCGCGGGCCGGGTCCAGGGGGAGTTTCCGGCGACGATCTCCGGCGCACGACGTGGCCGGCGCAGTTCAGGGGGATGCCGCATGCGGATCGATCCACAGCTCATGGCCGAGGTGCGCGGCCGACTGTCCGCGTCCGCCGATGCCCTCGTGCACGGCGGCGCGGCGCTGTCCGCGCCGAGTTTCGGCGGTCCGCAGGCGGGCCGTGACCACCGGGCACAGGGCGAGGCGGTCCGGGCCGGACTCTGCCGCCTGGCGGACAGCCTCGACTCCTGGGCAGAGGCCACCCGGGCAGCTGCCGATGCCCTGGCCCGCACCTGCGCCGCGTTCGAGGCGGCCGAGGACACCAACCGTGTGAACCTGGCGGGCCGGTGATGTCCGCACCGCAGTGGTGGGATCCACGCACTCTGCTCGACGACCCGGACGTTGCCTCCCCGGTCAGGTCACAGCTGGCCACGGCGGCGGTGCTCGGGGCTGACCCGGGCGAGCGTGACGACTGGCGCGAGGCGGCCGAGCGGGCCGGGGTGCCGATCGGTTCGACGGGCCTGGGAGGGGTCGACCCGGCCCAGGAGTACCACGAAGCGCTGGCCGCGGCACGATCCGCCGCCGAGTCGGCGCAGGCCCGCGCCGCCTTGGCGCACGCGTCCGGGATGACGGTCGACGCGATGCTCGACGCCGGAGCCGTCGGACTGCGCTTCTTCGAGCAGTTCCTGCCGCTCGCGGCGGCCCTGGCGCCGATCGGTGTCGGTTATCCGGACGTGCGCCGACGATTCGACGAACAACGCGGATTGGACGTCGCCGCACTCGGATCGGATGCCGAGCGGGTCCGGGCTCAGGCGCGGGCTGCCGCGGAGCAACTGGATGTGCAACGGGCACAGTCGGCCCGACTGCTCGAGGAGCAATGGGGTGTGGCGGTCGATGCGGCCGGGGCCCTGCTGCGCGACCACCTCGACCGGGCCGCATGCGACCTGGCCCACCTGCGGCGATGCGCGGATGCCCTGGACGCCGCCGCCCACACGCTGTGGAGTGTGGTCCGGGACAAGGCGGAGATGACGGCAGGCCTCGGCAGCGGCGAGATCGGCGGCCGCACCGTCGCCCAGATCACGCTCATGGTCGAGTCGGTCTGCGGCGTAGGCGCACCCGATCACGCCGCGGCCGCTGCGGTGACGGGCTGGCAACCGGCGGTCCCGGGGGTGTCCGCCGCGGCACCGGTGGCCGCGGTGCGCGCGGCCTGCGAACGGTGGCTGCGCGAGGTGTTCGTGCCGTCGGTGCAGTCGCGCTGCCGCGCCTTCACGGCCTTGTGCGACCAGGCCGACGCCGCGGTCAGCGAGACCTTCCGCGTGCTGACCGCCCTGCTCGACGAGACCGACATCGGCCCCTATCCGCGGCCGGGCAGTGACGAGGGCACCCACGGAGGGGACGTTGCGGGACCGCCCACGATGAGGGCACCTTCTCCGCTGGAGACGGCGACGGTGGCCGGTGCGGGCGCGTCCGGATATCCGGTCCGTGAACCCGGCCCACCGGCGGCGCCCGCAGCCGAAGCACCTGCCGCGGCACGCGCCGTCGCGGAGCCCACACAGGGCGCGCTCGGCCAGTTCGGACAGTCGCAGCAGGTCCTCGCCGACTGGCGGGCGGCGGCGCCGAACGCGCTCCCCGGATCGGTTTCGGCCGGAGTGGCGGGTGTCCCGGGCCTGTCGGCGCTGGTCGGGGACTTCGGTGGCCAGGTCGTGCGGGTCGTCACCGAGGTCGGGGAGGCGCTGCACGAGGTGGGGGACGCGCTGCACGGGGCGTTCCCCGAACCGGCACCGCCGGCGCCGCCGGCGGTGCCGGTGGTGATGGGGGATTTCACGGTGGCACTCGAGTTGTCGCCTGCGGCGATGTCGTTGGAGGTGACCGGTCCGGACGGGCAACCGCACGGCTACGCGGTGACGATCGGGCCCGACGGGGTCCCGCAGCTGACCGAGATGGAGCCCGGCGAACCCGACCGACCTTCGGGCGGCTCCCACGATCCGGCGCCTACGACGTCGGATCCGGTCGCCGGTGCCGAGACGGCCGGCGGCACCGAGGCGGCGGGCGGTACGGAGACGACCGCTGACACAGAGGTGACCGGCGATACCGTGACGCCTCCGCCGGACGAGTCGGCAGTGATCACCCCGGACACGGCCGCGCCGCAGACGGATCCGAGCGCGTCACCGACGGCGTCCTCCGACGCACCGCCAGACGGGGGAGCGCCGCACGAGGGCCCGCTCGACATGGTGGACCGGCCGGCAGCCGACCCGGCCGACGAGCCCCTGCCAGTCGGACAGCCCACGCCTGTGAATCTCGAACCGGAAGAGCCCGCGGCGCCGACGCCGGTCACGGCCCCGTCGGTACCCGACGACACCGGCGCCCGGCTCGCCGAGTCCTGGGAGTGAACGTGATGGACCCCGACGCCGTGCACGCCGACTTCGACCGCATCCGCCGCGACCACCGCGCGGCCGTCGACCGACTGCTGGGGCAGCTCGCCGAGGAGGACCGGGCGCGTGAGATGGCCGGCGACCCCGACCCCGGCGTGCCGGACGTGGATCGTTTCGTGCCGGAGCCCTGCTCGGACGACGAACCGCTCCGGGGGCGTCGTTGGTTGCGCAACAGCTGGTGAGGAGGGCCGGGCCGTGCGTCAGCGGCCGAGCAACTCTGCGAGCTGATCTCCTGGCTCGATCGTGGCGGTGTCCAGATCGACGGGGTGGGTCTTCGGAAGCACGACGTCCGGATCGGCGAACGGGGCGTAGTCCTTGTCGTCGGTCAGGTGGTACAGCAGGAACCCGGTCAGCAGCACCCGCGCCAGGCGCTGTGTACCGCGGTCGGTGCCGGGTAGCCCGACGTATTTCAGCGCGCGCCGGCCCTCGACCAGACCGCCCTCGTCGGACTTGGCGAGCGTGCGCAGCAGGGCAGGCTTGCCGTCGACCGCGCCGCCCCACGCCGAGGCCAATGCCACCGCGTCGGAGTCGAGCGCGGTCAGCGACGACGGCGACGCGAGGATCAGCGCCGGCGTCGACAGTGACGCGGCGACCGTCGAGGCGCGGGGAGTGGTCGGGGCCGGGAACATGGGGACGACTGCGGAGACGGGGCGGCGGGCGGCGGTGAGGACCGCGGCCCCCGCACCCATCCCGTGGCCGGCGAGCGCGAGCCGGTCCGGGTGCACGCTGATCTCGCCGGGACCGAGCCGGACACCGGTGCAGATGTCGAGGGTGGTGGACAGATCGGAGGCCAACGCCAGGTGTGACGGGACCGGCCCGCACTGCGTGGCCGGGGCCGCAGCGACGATGCCCCACGATGCCAGGTGCGCGAGGGTCTGCAGGTAGCCGACGGGCCGGGTCATCCAGCCGTGGCCGAACGCGACCGCCGGCAGGCCCAGACCCTCCTGCGGGGTGCACACGATGCCGGGTAGACCCGCGAACGCCAGGTCGCCGCGCAGCACCCTGTGTGGACCGCGTCGGGACAACCGGCTGACCAGAGTGCTGAGTTTGGGCGCCACGGGTTGACCGTATCGGATCGGCGTCACCGAGATGAGGAGTGGGCCGATCCAACCAGTACCCTGATGAACCATGTGCGGAATCGTGGGGTACGTGGGCCATCGGCCGGCGCTCGATGTCGTTGTCGAGGCGCTGCGCCGGATGGAATACCGCGGCTACGACTCGGCCGGCGTCGCGGTTCTCGACGGTCGCGGCGGGCTGGCGGTCGAACGCAAGGCGGGCCGCCTGGCGAACCTGGAGGCCGAGCTCGACGACGCCGGCCGGGACCACTTCGCGGGCTCCACCGGGATCGGGCACACCCGTTGGGCAACCCACGGGCGCCCGACCGACCGCAACGCACACCCGCACCGCGACGCCACCGGCAAGATCGCCGTGGTGCACAACGGCATCATCGAGAACTTCGCGCCGCTGCGGCACGAGCTCGAGGCCGAGCACGTCGACCTGCGCAGCGACACCGACAGCGAGGTCGCGGTGCACCTGGTGGCCCGCGCCTACGCGGACGGCCCGACCGCCGGCGACTTCGTCGGCAGTGCGCTGGCGGTGCTGCGCCGGCTCGAGGGCGCGTTCACGTTGGTGTTCACCCACGCCGACCACCCGGGCACGATCGTCGCCGCGCGTCGGTCGACGCCGCTGGTCGTCGGTGTCGGCGAGGGCGAGATGTTCGTCGGATCGGACGTGGCCGCGTTCATCGAGCACACCCGCGAGGCGGTCGAACTCGGCCAGGACCAGGTCGTGGTCATCACCGCCGACGGCTACACGGTCACCAACTTCGACGGCAACGATGACGTCCCCACCCGTCCCTTCACCATCGACTGGGACCTCGAGGCCGCCGAGAAGGGCGGCCACGACTACTTCATGCTCAAGGAGATCGAAGAGCAGCCGCAGGCAGTCGCCGACACGCTGCTCGGACACTTCGCGAACGGCCGCATCGTGCTGGACGAGCAGCGCCTGTCGGATCAGGAACTGCGCGACGTCGACAAGGTCTTCGTGGTGGCGTGCGGCACCGCGTACCACTCGGGGCTGGTCGCCAAGTACGCCATCGAGCACTGGACCCGGTTGCCCGTCGAGGTGGAGCTGGCCAGCGAATTCCGCTACCGCGACCCGGTGCTGGACCGCTCCACGCTGGTCGTCGCGATCTCGCAGTCCGGCGAGACCGCAGACACGCTCGAGGCGGTCCGGCACGCCAAGGACCAGAAGGCTCGTGTGCTGGCGGTGTGCAACACCAACGGTGCGCAGATCCCGCGCGAGGCGGACGCGGTCCTCTACACGCGGGCCGGGCCGGAGATCGGCGTCGCCTCCACCAAGTGCTTCCTCGCCCAGGTGACCGCGAACTACCTGGTCGGGCTGGCGCTGGCGCAGGCGCGCGGCACCAAGTACCCGGACGAGGTGGCCCGCGAGTACCTCGAGCTGGAGGCGATGCCCCAGCTGGTCGCGCGGGTGCTCGAGACGGTCGAGCCGGTGCGGGCGCTGGCGCGGGAACTCGCCGCGTCCCCGGCGGTGCTGTTCCTCGGTCGCCACGTCGGCTACCCGGTGGCGCTCGAGGGCGCGCTCAAGCTCAAGGAGCTGGCCTACATGCACGCCGAGGGCTTCGCGGCGGGCGAGCTCAAGCACGGGCCGATCGCGCTGATCGAGGACGGGCTGCCGGTGATCGTGGTGATGCCGTCGCCGAAGGGGCGCGCGGTGCTGCACTCGAAGATGCTCAGCAACATCCGGGAGATCCAGGCGCGCGGCGCCCGGACCGTCGTGATCGCCGAGGAGGGCGACGAGGCGGTGCGCCCGTTCGCGAACCATCTCATCGAGATCCCGGCGTCGCCGACGCTCCTGCAGCCGTTGCTGGCGACGGTGCCGCTGCAGGTGTTCGCGGCGGAGGTCGCGCAGACCCGCGGATACGACGTCGACAAGCCGAGGAACCTGGCAAAGTCGGTCACGGTCGAATAGCCCCCGTGCGTGAGTTGCGGGCCGGGACCCCGCAACTCACGCACAGGCAGGGGAGGACGCATGCGCAGCTACCACGGTGTCGCGAAGGTGCGGGCCGCCGAGGCGCCGCTGCTGGCCGCGCTACCCGAGGGTGCGCTGATGCGGCGGGCCGCGTATGGACTGGCCCGAGTGTGTGCCGACGAGCTGCGCGCACGTACGGGTGGAGTCGCCGGACGGTCGGTGGCGCTGATCGTCGGCTCCGGCGACAACGGCGGCGACGCCCTGTGGGCCGGTGCGCTGCTCCGGCGGCGCGGCGTCGCGGTGACCGCGGTGCTGCTCGATCCCGCCCGCACCCATGCCGCAGGACTGCGCGCGCTGCGCGGTGCCGGCGGCCGGATCGGACCGCTGCCCGCGGACCCGGATCTGGTCGTCGACGCCATCGTGGGCATCGGCGGGCGCGGACCGCTGCGCCCGGCCGCGGCGCAGGTGGTCGCCCAGGTGCGGGCGCCGGTCGTCGCGGTCGACCTGCCCAGCGGGGTGGACCCCGACACGGGTGCGGTCGACGGGCCGGCAGTGCAGGCGGCGGTCACGGTGGCGTTCGGTGCCCGCAAACCGGTGCACATCCTCGCGGCGGCCCGGTGCGGCCGCGTCGAGTACGTGCCGATCGGGCTGGATCTGCCCGCGCCCGACCTGAGCGCACTCGATGACGCCGATGTCGGCGACCGGTGGCCGGTGCCCGGGGCGCGGGACGACAAGTACAGCCAGGGCGTCACCGGCGTCGTGGCAGGTTCGGCGACCTATCCGGGTGCGGCGGTGCTGTCCGTCGGCGGTGCGGTGGTCGCGACCGCCGGGATGGTGCGCTACGCCGGTACCGCCTGCGATCAGGTGCTGGCGCGCTGGCCCGAGGTGATCGCCACCGACGATCCTGCGGCGGCGGGGCGGGTGCAGGCCTGGGTGGTCGGCCCCGGCATGGGTACCGACGACGCCGCGCTCGGGACCCTGATGCGGGTGCTCGCGACCGAACTGCCGGTGCTGGTGGACGCCGACGGCCTGACGCTGCTTTCCGAACACCTCGACCTGATCGCCGACCGCCCTGCTCCGACGCTGCTGACCCCGCACGCCGGCGAATTCGCGCGGTTGGCGGGTGCCGGCCCCGGACCGGACCGGGTCGGCGCGGCGGCCGGGTTCGCGCGCGAGCACGCGGTGACCGTGCTGCTCAAGGGCCGGGCGACAGTGATCGCCGACCCGGACGGCGCGGTCCTGGTCAACGAGGCCGGCGGCTCGTGGGAGGCGACGGCCGGCTCCGGCGACGTTCTGGCGGGGATGGCGGGTTCGCTGCTCGCCGCCGGACTGGCGCCGGGCCGTGCGGCCGCGATGGCCGCGCACGTGCACTCGCGCGCGGCGGCCATGGCCGCGCACGCCGGAGGCTCGGGCGGCGGTGACGGGAAGGCGGCACCCACCTCGTCCTCGGAGTTGCTCGGCTGGGTGCGGCCGGCGATCCGCGACGTCCGGTCCGCGAGTGTTCGCCCGGGTGTGGCCGAACCGTGACCGCCGGGGTGACCCTCGTCATTCGTGCGACCGACACCGGGTGGCAGGATCAGAGGTCATGACCTCTGCCGATTCCCAGGCGTCCGCGACCATCGATCTCGGGGCCCTCGCCCACAACGTCCAGGTGCTGCGTGAGCATGCCGGGGACACCGCCGTCATGGCCGTGGTCAAGGCCGACGGCTACGGCCACGGCGCGGTGCAGGTGGCGCAGACGGTGCTGACGGCGGGCGCGCGGGAACTCGGCGTCACGACGTTGACGGAGGCGCTGCAACTTCGGGCGGCGGGGATCACCGCGCCGATCCTGAGCTGGCTGCACACGCCGGACGCCGACTTCGCCGCGGCGATCGGCGCGGACGTGGAGATCGGGATCTCGTCGATGCCGACGCTGGCCGCGGTGGTCGAGGCCGCGCAGCAGGCCGGACGGCGTGCGGCGGTGACGGTGAAGGTCGACACGGGACTCAACCGCAACGGCGTGACCGCCGACGAGTGGCCCGCCCTGCGCACCGCGCTGACGGTCGCCGAACGTGAGGGCACCGTCCGGGTGCGCGGGATGTTCACCCACTTCGCGCACGCCGACGAGCCGAACCACCCGTTCATCGACGTGCAGGCCCGGCGTTTCCGGGAGGCGGTGGACTCGGCCCGGTCCGCGGGGCTCGACATCGAGGTGACACACGCGGCCAACTCGGCGGCGACGCTGACCCGCCCGGATCTGCGATTCGACATGGTGCGGCCCGGCATCGCACTGTACGGGCTCTCGCCGATGCCCGAGCTCGGCGACTTCGGGCTGCGCCCGGTGATGACGCTGACCGCGCGGGTGGTCAAGGTCAAGAAGGTCGCCGCCGGCGAGGGCGTCTCCTACGGGCACACCTGGACCGCCCCCCGGGACACCACCGTGTGCGTGCTGCCGGTCGGCTACGCGGACGGGGTGTTCCGGTCGCTGAGCAACCGCTTCGAGGTGCTGGTCGGGGGTCGGCGCTGCCCGTCCGTCGGCCGGGTGTGCATGGACCAACTCGTCGTCGACCTCGGACCGGATGCGGACGTGCGCGAGGGGGACACCGCCGTCCTGTTCGGCGACGGCGCGACGGGCGCCCCGGTCGCCCAGGACTGGGCGTCGACGCTCGACACCATCCACTACGAGATCGTCACCGCCGTCCGGGGCCGGGTGCAGCGGCGTTACCTGCCGTGGCAACCGGGCGTGACCGTGGAGGTCGATCGTGCCGGCGTCGCCTAGCTCGCGGGCCTGGGGACTGGCGGGTCTGTCGGCCGCGGCCGCCGGGGCGGTGGGTACGGCGGTGGGATTGACCCGGGCTCGTGAGGCGCGGGTGACCGATCGGTACGCGGACGAGCGTTTCGACCTGCTGCGCAGCGATCGCGGGTCGGTGGTGGCAGCGGACGACGGCGTGCCGTTGTCGGTGCGCGAGGTCGGTCCGCGTGACGCCCCACTCACCGTCGTGTTCGTCCACGGATTCTGTAACCGGATGGCCGCCTGGCACTTTCAGCGTATTGCGCTGGAACGGACCTGGGGCGACCGGATCCGGATGGTCTTCTACGACCACCGCGGTCACGGGCAGTCCGGTCCCGCGCCGAGCGAGACCTGCACGATCGCGCAACTGGCGCGCGACCTCGACGCGGTGCTGCGTGCGATGGTCCCGACCGGACCGGTAGTGCTTGTCGGGCACTCGATGGGCGGGATGACGGTGCTGTCGTACGCCGGACAGCACCCCGAGACGAGCGGGCCGCGGGTGGTCGGGTTCGGGTTGATCTCGACCGCGGCCGGCGGGCTGTCGGAGGTCGGGTTGGGCCGCAGCCTCGAGTCGCCGGCGATCGACGCCTTCCGTGCGGTCTCGCGGCGGGTGCCCGGGATGGTGCAGGGTGGACGCGGCGCGACCCGCAGACTGATCGCGCCGCTGCTGCGCGCGGCCTCCTACGGCGACCGCAAGGTGAGCCGCTCGGTGGTGCGGTTCACCGACGAGATGATCAACGACACCCCGCTGAGCACGCTCGTCGACTTCCTGCAGGCCCTCGAGGACCACGACGAATCGGCGGCGCTGCCGGCGATGACCGACGTCCCGGCGCTGGTGCTCTGCGGCGACGGCGACATACTGACCCCGTTCCGAAATTCGGTGAGCCTGGCCGAGCAACTGCCGTTGGCCGAGCTGCTGCGGGTGCCCGGCGCCGGGCACATGGTGCAGCTCGAGCAGCCAGAGGTGGTGTCCGAGGCGATCGACCGCCTGGTCACCCGTGCCGTCGAGGCCATGTCGACCGAACCCGCGATGAAGGAGAGAGCCACCGGTGTTCTCAGAGCAATTGCCGACCGCCGACGCCACGGAGAACTTTGGCCGGCACTTGGCGGGCGAACTCGCCGCAGGTGACCTGGTCGTGCTCGACGGTCCCCTGGGCGCAGGCAAGACCGTGCTGGCGCGGGGCATCGCGGCCGGCCTCGGGGTGCAGGGCATGGTCACCTCGCCGACGTTCATCATCGCCCGTGAGCACCGCCCCGGCGCCCGTCTCGACGGGGGAGCGCCGGTGCCGATGGTGCACGTGGACGCCTACCGGCTCGGTGGGGGCGCGCAGGCGCTCGACGAGCTCGACGCGCTCGACCTCGACACCGACCTGACCGACGCGGTCGTCGTCGTCGAGTGGGGTGAGGGACTGGTCGAGCGGATCGCCGAGCGTTACCTGCTGGTGCGACTGCGCCGCGAACCCGAGACCGACGTGCGCACGGCGCAGTGGGAGTGGGTGCAGCGGGCACAGGGGCGCGATCACTGAGCCCACGGCGGCGCGATCCGGTCGCCGCCGGCCTGCATGGACGCCGTCATGCCGATGAGAGAGGTGACCCAGGCGCCGGCCGGTTCGGGCGTGGAGTTGGTGACACGCAGGACCGCGCCCGCCGGGACAATAGCGCAGTCGCCGGCCTCCGCGGTGAACCGCTCGTCGTCGATCTCGATGTCGAGGACGCCGCTGAGGACGTACAGCACCTCTTCCTTCGCCATCGTGTGGGCCTGTCCCGGGGTGTCGGGGGCGAAGTCGGCGCGCCACGCGGCAAGCGTCCGGGCTCCGGTCGCCCCGGCGGCGAACGAGGTGAAGGTGACCCCGTGCATCTCGAATGCGCGGGCTTTTTCGTCGGTCAGGTGAGCCATGAATCCTCCTCAATAGACAACCCGGTTGACTATATACGGTCAACCTGGTTGTCGGAGCTGTTCTAGGCTGGATTCATGGAGCCGGCCGACGACGTTGCGATTCCCTTCCTGTTGATGGGCGCGTTCAGGGCACTGGTCGACGCCGTCCATGAGCAATTGGCGCGGGACGGGTTCCCGGGCGTCCGTGCTCATCACGGCTTTGCCCTGCAGGCGATCGGGGCCGGTTGCACGAGTGTGGAACTCGGCGACCGGCTGGCGGTGTCCAAGCAGGCGGCCGCGAAGACCGTGAAGTTCCTGGAAGCCATGGGCCTGGTCGAGCGCCGGACCAATGCCGACGATCGGCGTGAGCGCATCGTGGTCGTCACCGGCCGAGGGCGGACGCTTCTCGACCTGTCGGCGACCGCCTTCCGGCGGGAGGTGTCGGGTTGGCGGTCGAAGGTGGGGGATGGGCATGTCGACGCCACCGTGGCCACGCTGGCCGCCGTCGGCAGCGGTGGCCGGAGTCCGACGGCCCTGTCGGACTGGTCCTGACGCCCGGCAGGGTGTGGGCACTCAGCGCAGCCGGTCGCGCCGCGCGATGGTGCTGCTCAGCCCGGTCGCGGCCGCGCGCACGGCGGCGACCTGCGTCTCGGGTCGGAACCGTCCGACCGGACCGGTGACGCTCACCGCGGCGACCGGCTCGTCCTCGGCGCCGAACACCGGGGCGGCCACGCACACCAGCCCCAGCGCCGACTCCTCGTGCTCGAAGGCCACTCCTTCCTCCTTCACCCGCTCGAGCTGACGACGCAGCAGTCCGGGTGCCACCACCGTGTGCGGGGTGCGCCGCACCAGCGGGGCCGACAGCACTTCCGCGCGTAGCGCCGGGTCGGCGTGCGCGAGCAGCACCTTGCCGATGGCGGTGCAGTGCAGCGGCATCCGCCCCCCGGTGCGTGACGGGGCCTTCGCCTGCCGGTGTCCGCCGATCTTCGCGACGTAGACCACGTCGTGGCCGTCGCGCACCCCCAGGTGCACGGTCTCGTGGGTGCGCTCGTAGAGGTCCTGCAGGAAGGGCATGGCCATCTCGAGCAGGCTGCGCTCGAGCGAGGCGCGCATCCCCAGCTCGAACAGGCCGCTGCTGAGCCGGTAGCCGCCCTCGACGCGGTCGAGCAGCCTGTTCGCGGCGAGGTCCTGGGCCAGCCGGTGTGCGGTCGCCTTGTGCAGTCCGGTGCGGCGGACGATCTCGGCGAGCGGGAGCGTCTGGTCGTCGGCGCGGAAGGCCCGCAAGATCGTCACCGCCTTGCCGAGCACGGTGTCGAGATCGGCGGCGGAGGTCATCTTCCCAGCGTATCGCTCAGTGAGACGGAGCCCTGGTGTGAACGCTGTCCGACCAGGACAGTGGGCATCATGACGACGAACCTCACCACGGTGAGCGAGGACGCGATCACCGCCGCGGCGGAGCGCCTCGCGACCGCCGCCGCGACGAGCACGCCCTGTGCCCCGATCCGTGACCTGATCGGCGCCGACGACCTGGTCGCCGCGTACGCCGTGCAGCAGCGCTTCAACGAGTTGCGGGTGGGCGCCGGCGCGACCGTGGTCGGCCGCAAGATCGGCCTCACCTCGAAGGCGGTGCAGGAGCAGCTGGGCGTCGACCAGCCCGACCTCGGGGTACTGTTCGACGACATGGCCTTCGCCGACGGCGAGGACGTCCCGATGTCCCGGCTGATCCAGCCGAAGATCGAGGGCGAGGTCGGGTTCGTGCTCGGCGCCGACCTCGCCGACGGCCCGCTCGACGCGGCGCAGGTCCGCGACGCGATCGAGTACGCGGTCGTCGCCCTGGAGATCTGCGACAGCCGGATCCGGGACTGGGACATCCGCTTCGGCGACACCGTCGCCGACAACGCGTCGTCCGGCGTGTACGTCCTCGGCACCGAGCGCCGCACCCTCGACGAGGTCGTGCCCGCCGAGGTCACCATGTCGATGACCGTCAACGGCCAGGAGGTGTCCTCCGGCAACGGGGCCGCCTGCCTGGGAGATCCGATCGAGGCCGTCGTGTGGCTCGCCCGCAACGCGCGCGACCTCGGCCAGCCGCTGAGGGCCGGTCAGGTCATCCTGTCCGGTGCCCTCGGACCGATGGCGCCGGTGTCCGCCGGCGACGTCGTCACCGTCACAGTGTCCGGACTCGGTGCCGTGACCACCCGTTTCACGGAAGGAGAGAACGCATGAGCAAGACCAAGGTCGCGATCATCGGATCGGGCAACATCGGCACCGATCTGATGATCAAGGTGATGAACCACTCACAGCACCTGGAGATGGGTGCCATGGTCGGCATCGATCCCGCCTCGGACGGACTGGCCCGCGCCGCGGCGCTCGGCGTGCCGACCACCGCGGAGGGCGTCGAGGGCCTGGTGAAGCTGCCGAACTTCGACGAGATCGAGATCGTCTTCGACGCCACCTCGGCGAAGGCGCACGTCGTCAACAACGACCGGTTGCAGCCGTTCGGCAAGCGCATGATCGACCTGACCCCGGCGGCGATCGGCCCGTTCGTGGTCCCCGCCGTCAACGGTGACGACCACATCGGTGCGCCGAACGTGAACATGGTGACCTGCGGTGGCCAGGCGACGATCCCGATGGTCGCGGCCGTGTCCCGCGTCGTGCCCGTCGCCTACGCCGAGATCGTCGCGTCCATCGCGTCGAAGTCGGCCGGCCCGGGCACCCGCGCCAACATCGACGAGTTCACCGAGACCACCTCGAGTGCGATCGTGTCCGTCGGCGGTGCCGAGCGCGGCAAGGCGATCATCATCCTGAACCCGGCCGAGCCGCCGCTGATCATGCGCGACACCGTCTACTGCCTGGTCAACGCATCGGACCCGGCCACCCACGACGAGATCCGTCAGTCCATCGAGAAGATGGCCGGTGACGTCTCCGCCTACGTGCCCGGCTACCGCCTCAAGCAGCAGGTGCAGATCACCGAGATCGCCGCCGATCAGCCGGTCGAGACGCTGCTCGCCGGCGGCGACCGTCCGACGCACCAGGTGTCGGTCTTCCTCGAGGTCGAGGGCGCTGGGCACTACCTGCCCACCTACGCCGGCAACCTCGACATCATGACCTCCGCGGGTATGCAGATCGCGGAGCGCATCGCACAGCAGAAGGAAACCGCCCGATGAGCAACCACAAGATCTTCGTCCAGGACGTCACCCTGCGTGACGGTATGCACGCGGTGCGTCACCGCATCACCCCGGCCGACGTCAAGCGCATCGTCAAGGCACTCGACGCCGCGGGCGTCGACGCGATCGAGGTCGCGCACGGCGACGGTCTGGCCGGCGGTTCGGTCAACTACGGCCCGGGCTCGAACACCGACTGGGAGTGGATCGAGGCGGCCGCCGAGGCCATCGACAACGCCCGCCTGACCACCCTGCTGCTGCCGGGTGTCGGCACGGTCGAGGAGCTCAAGAAGGCCTGGGACCTGGGTGTGCGCTCGGTCCGCATCGCCACCCACTGCACCGAGGCCGACGTCTCCGCGCAGCACATCGAGGCCGCCCGCGAGATCGGGATGGACGTCTCCGGCTTCCTCATGCTCAACCACATGGCCGAGCCGGCCGTGCTGGCCGAGCAGGCCAAGCTGATGGAGTCCTACGGCGCGCACTGCGTCTACATCACCGACTCCGGCGGTCGCCTGACCATGAAGGGCATCGAGGCCCGTGTGAAGGCCTACCGGGATGCGCTCAAGCCGGAGACCGAGATCGGCATCCACGCGCACGAGAACCTCTCGCTGTCGGTCGCCAACTCGGTGGTCGCGGTGGAGAACGGCGTGTACCGCGTCGACGCCTCCCTCGCCGGTCACGGTGCGGGCGCGGGCAACTGCCCGCTCGAGGCCTTCGTGGCCGTGGCGAACCTCGAGGGCTTCGAGCACCGCTGCGACCTCAACGCGCTCGAGGACGCGGCCGACGATATCGTCCGTCCGCTGCAGGACCGTCCGGTGCGCGTGGACCGCGAGACCCTGACCCTGGGCTACGCGGGCGTGTACTCGTCCTTCCTGCGTCACGCCGAGACCGCCGCGGCGCGGTACGACGTGGACGTGCGCGAGATCCTCCTGGAGTGCGGCAAGCGCAAGCTCGTCGGCGGTCAGGAGGACATGATCGTCGACATCGCGCTGAACCTCGTCGCCGAGCGCGAGAGCGTGAACGCGTAAGTACGCCAACGTAAGCCACTTCGGGCGCTGTGACCGTCACGGTCACAGCGCCCGAAGTGGTTTCAAGGCCTTGTGCGTTTCACGAGCCGAGGCGTTGCGCGTGCCGCCATGCCTGGGCGGCGAGCCGCTGTGCCTGGGCGCCGAACGACTCGGGGGAGCGGTCGCTCTCGCCCATCGCCCCGCGCAGGGTGCGGGTGTAGACGCCCTCGACGATGCAGGCGATCTTCCACCAGTTGAAGGCGATGTAGAAGTCGATGTCGGGCACGGTCTCCGGCGCTGCGGCGGCGAGGTACTGCTCGACCAGGTCGTTGCGCGTCGGGAATCCCGGGACGGCGGTGGGCGGGTTCTCCAGGGCCCACACATCGTCGTCGGGCTGTGCCCAGTAGACGAGCAGCTGGCCGAGGTCTGCGAGCGGGTCGCCGACGGTGGTCAGTTCCCAGTCGAGGATGCCGGCGACCGTGTCGTCGGGGCGGAACATGCAGTTGTCGAGCCGGAAGTCGCCGTGCACGATCCGTGCGGGACCCTGCGTCGGGATCCTCTCGACCAGGCGGTCGTGGGTGCGGCCGATGTCGTCGAGGACGCGGACGCGGTCCTGCGCCCAGTTGGCCGACCAGCGGTGCAGCTGCCGGGCGAGGTAGTCGTCGCGGTCGGCGAGTTCGCCCCAGCCGGCCTCTCGCGGATCGACCGCGTGCAGTCCGGAGAGCGTGCGCACCAGTGCGGTCGCGACGGCGGGCCGGCGGTCGGCGGGCAGGGTGTCGGTGACGGTTTCGGGGTCGCGCAGGATGACGCCGTCGAGGTGTTCCATCACGAAGAACGGTGCGCCCGTGACGGAGTCGTCGTCGCACGTGCCGACAACCAGCGGCGCCGGCACCGGTGTGCCGCGCAGGCGGCCCAGCACCGTGGCCTCGCGCAGGACATCGTGGGCGCGCGAGTGCGCCATGCCGAGCGGCGGGCGGCGCAGCACCCACCGGGTGCCGTCGGCGTCGGTGGCCAGGTAGGTCAGGTTCGAGCGGCCGCCGGCGATGCGGGTGAACTGCACCGGCCCGACGGCGCCGCCGACGTGCTCGATGAACCAGTCGGAGACCGCGTCGACGCGGATTCCGCTGTCGGTGGCACTCGTCATCTCAAACCTTTCTCGTCAGCGCCGCGACTGGACGCCTTCCAGGAACACGGACACGACAGAGTCGGCGAGCTGATCGATGCCGAAGTCGGCGGTGGGGGTGAACCACCGCAGCGACAGCCAGACGGCGTCACGGATGAGCCCGTACAGCAACTCTGCCGGTAGGTCGGAGCGGAACGCGCCGTCGGCGATGCCCTTCTCGATGACCGTCATCCAGGCCTCTTTGGTGGACTTCGCCGCGGCACGGATCTTGCGGTGCGAAGGCAGCTTGCGCAGATAGGTCCCGTTGTTCTGGTAGATCTCCGACGCGTGCGGGTGCGACTGGCTCACCCGGAACGAGGCCTTGACCAGCTCGTCGAGCCGGGTCCGCGGGTCGTTCGTCGACTCGAGGATCGCCTCGTACTCGTGGGTGAGGTCGTCGAGATACCGCGAGACGATCACGTCGGCGATGGCGTCCTTGGACGGGAAGTAGTGGTACAGGCTGCCGGAGAGCACGCCCACCGCATCCGCGATGTCGCGGACTTTCGTACCGGCGATGCCCTTCGTGGCGAAGAGTTCCGCGGCCTGCTCCGTGATCAGAGTGTGGCGCTCGGACCACTCCATGACTACCTCCGTGCTGGTGGGTTCCCGGTGAATCTGCTCCGGTCGAGCACAACGCTACATTACGCATCAAACATTTGCTACGTTGGCCTGGGGTGCCGGAACCGTCCGTCGGAAGGCGCTCGTTTCCTTAACTGTGACAGGAGGATTCGTGGGAAGTCAGATCTCTCATCCGTCCGAGGACCCGAACCTGAGCGTATGTCTCGCGGCGACGGCGGCCTGGCCGCTGGCCGACTCGCTGGTCATGCTCGACCGGATGGGCTGCGCACGTTTCGGGGTGCTGGCCGCGACCATGGAGCGGCAGGGCTGGGAGTCGTCGATCGCGACGATCCGGGGCAGCGGCCTGCGGCCGGAGTTCATCGCCGGCGGCTGCCGCGCCATGCACGACGGCGACGGTTGGGGCCGTGTCCTCGGCTCCCTCGAGCGGGCGGTCGACGCGGCCGCCGAGATCGGTGCGCCGACGGTGGGATTCACCTCCGGCGGCTCCGGCGCCCTGTCATGGGAAGCCGCGGCGGACCGGGCGGTCGGGCGATTCGCCCCGCTCGTCGACCACGCGCGCGCCGCGGGCGTGGGGTTGGCGTTGGAGAACACGATGTCGATCCGCTCCGCGATGAGCTTCACCCACTCCGTCGCCGACACCGCGGAGTTGGCCCGCCGTCTCGGGGTCGGGTTGATGGTCGACCTCTACTCGGCGTTCCAGGAGCGCGACCTGATGCGGACGGTCGCCGACAACCTCGACTCGGTCCTGCTGGTGCAGATCGGTGACCATCGCACCTCGGCGACGTCGGTGCCGAACCGGTGGGTCCCGGGCGACGGGGAGATCCCGCTCGAACGACTGGTTCGCGAGGTCCGCGAGCTGGGCTACCGGGGTACGGTCGACCTGGAACTGCTCGGTCCGGCGATCGACGAGGAGGGCGCCGAGCGGGCGCTCGGGCGCGGGTGGGAATGGATGCGCGCGCACGTGCCGTGATCGGTGCCGCCGGCGCGGTTCGTTCCCTGCCGCTGATTTCGTCAGCGCGGTTCGATCACCGCGCGGTCGCCCAGTTCGGCGCGCACATTGATGACCCGGCCGGCGAGCGACCACCGATCGCCGCTGCGAATCCATGCGTCGTCATAGTGGCCCAGGCATTCGTAGGTTCGGCCGGTGTTCGCGCCGCTGCCCACGTGAAAGGCGCGGAAGTAGGACCGGCTGGTGGCGCGGTCGCCGTCGAGTCGCACCTGCACGTTGCCCATCAGGTGCTGCGTCGCGCCGCACACGTCGAGGTGGGCGCGGACGATCGTCACCACCTCGTCGATGCCGGCGACCCCGTAGCCCTGCACGTCCTCCTGCATTGCCGCGCGGATCCCGGCCCAGTCCTTCGTGTCCAGCATGGTCTGGAACGTGTAGAGAGCGTCGACGACCGCGTGGCGGTCGGCGAGCAGGTCCGGGTCGCCCGGTCGGGTCGAGCGGAACGTGGTGGCGCCGGCGGGCGTCGTCATGGTGTCGGGTCCTTCCGTAGGGGAGTGCGTGATCGGGGCGAGGTGTTCGGTTGCCAGGTTTCTGCGAGGCGACTGCCCCGGCCAGCGGATCTCCCGGCTGCCGGGACAGCGGGGTTCGTCCTGGCACCCAACCGGGTTCGGTTGCCCCGCGACTTAAATCAAACGTTTGCTACCACCCTGGGCAATCAATCAAACGTTTGCTACGGTGGTGCCACGCGCCGATGCCGGAGCCGACGGGCCGGGCGTCGGGCGGAATGCCACAGGCGATCGTGCGTCATCACGATGCGATCGCGACAAGCAGCAAATGTTTGATACGCAGATGGATCACCGGGGGTGGGTCCGGAAGCTCGACAGCACGAAAGGGAGATGACTCACCATGTCGGACAAGACAATGTCGGAAGCCGACGTCATCGGCCGGCTCAGATCCGGGATGACGATCGGCATCGGCGGATGGGGTTCGCGACGCAAGCCGATGTCGCTGATCCGGGAGATTCTGCGCTCGGATCTGAAGGACCTGACGATCGTGTCCTACGGCGGCGCCGACGTCGGCCTGCTGTGCGCCGCGGGCAAGGTCAAGAAGGTGATCTTCGGGTTCGTGTCGCTGGACTCGATCCCGCTGGACCCGCACTTCCGGGCCGCCCGCCAGTCGGGGAGCATCGAGGTCGAGGAGTACGACGAGGGCATGCTCCAGTGGGGGCTGTACGCCGCAGGAATCCGGTTGCCGTACCTGCCGACCCGCGCCGGCCTCGGCTCGGACGTCATGACCGTCAACCCCGGACTGCGCACCGTCACCGACCCGTACGGTGACGAGACGCTCGTCGCGATGCCGGCGATCCGGCTCGACGCCGCACTGGTGCACATGAACCGCGCCGACATGCACGGCAACGCCCAGTATCTCGGCCCGGACCTGTACTTCGACGACCTGTTCTGCCTCGCCGCCGACAACGCGTACGTGTCGTGCGAGAAGATCGTGCCCACCGCGGAACTCACCGCGAACGCCCACCCGTCGACGGTCCGCATCCCGCGCCTGCTGGTCTCCGGTGTGGTGGAGTCCTCCGGCGGCGCGCACTTCACCTCGTGCGTCCCAGATTACGACCGCGACGAGGCGTTCCAGCGCGACTACGTCGCCGCCGCAAAGGATCCGGACCGATGGAAGCAGTTCGCGGCCCACTACCTCTCCGGTACGGAGGGCGACTACCAGCGGGCCGTCGAAGCCTCGCGAGAGGCGGTGTCGGCATGAGCGCCACCACCGAGGTCACCAGGGCCGAGATCTGCGCCGTCGCCTGCGCCGAGGCGTATCGCGACAACGGTGAGGTCATCGCCAGCGCGTTCGGCACCATCCCGGCGATCGGGGTCCGGCTGGCCCGGCACACGTTCTCGCCCGACCTCGTCATCTCGGACGGGGAGGCCACCGCGATGCGCGGCACCTGGGCGGTCGGCGGACCGGCCGAGGGCGACGTCGAGGCCTGGCTGCCGTTCAACCAGATCTTCACACTGGTGTGGAACGGCAAGCGGCACATCATGATGATCCCCACGCAGCTCGACCTGTACGGCAACTGCAACATCTCCGCGATCGGCGACCACGCCCGGCCGAAGGTGCAGCTGCTGGGCGTGCGCGGCGCGCCGGGCAACACCGTCTACCACCCGACGAGCTACTGGGTGCCCAAGCACAGCACCCGCGTGTTCGTCCCCAAGGTCGACATGGTCTCCGGCGTCGGCAACGACAATGCCCGCAAGGCCGGCCCGGCAGCGACCCGGCACCACGAACTGCGCAGGGTCGTCACCGATCTCGCGGTGCTCGACTTCACCCCCGACACCGGGCGGCTGCGGCTGGTGTCGGCGCATCCGGGGGTGAGCGTCGACGACGTCGTCGCCGCCACCGGATTCGAGTTGGTGATCCCGTCCGATGTCCCGCAGACGCGGATGCCGCCGGCGGAGGAGCTCGAACTGATCCGCACTGTGATCGATCCCCGTAATCTGCGCGACAAGGAGGTCCAGGGATGACGACCGTGACCGGTAAGAGTGCCGCCCACCCGGCCCTGAACACCCGGCTGTGCAAGCTGTTCGGGGTCAAGTACCCGATCGTCCAGACCGGCATGGGCTACGTCTCCGACGCGAAGCTCACCGCGGCGACCGCCGCGGCCGGTGGGCTCGGCATCATCGCCGGCGGGATGCTGTCCTACGAGGAACTCGCCGAGGCGATCGCCTACGTCAAGGACCACACCGACGCGCCGTTCGGCGTGAACGTGCGCGCCAACCAGGAGGACGTCGGCAAGCGGATCGACCTGCTGATCCGGTCCGGGGTGAAGGTGGCGTCGTTCGCGCTGGCCCCCAAGCGGGACCTGATCGCGAAGCTCAAGGATGCGGGCCTGGTGGTGGTGCCCTCGATCGGCGCGCGCCGGCACGCGGAGAAGGTCGCCGAATGGGGCGTCGACGCGGTCGTCGTGCAGGGCGGGGAGGGCGGCGGCCACACCGGTGCGGTCCCCACCAGCCTGCTGCTCCCGCAGGTCGTCGACGCCGTCGACATCCCGGTGATCGCGGCCGGCGGCTACTTCGACGGCCGCGGGCTGGTCTCGGCCCTCGCCTACGGCGCGGACGGCATCGCGATGGGCACCCGGTTCATGCTGACCAGCGATTCGCCGGTGGCGCAACGGGTCAAGGACGTCTACCTGTCGAAGTCGGTGAACGACACGGTCGTCACGCTCGAGATCGACGGTATCCCGCAGCGAGTGCTCCGCGCCGGCACCATCGACCAACTCGAGTCCACCCGCGGGCCGCAGCGCATGCTCCGCGCCCTGCGCAATGCCGTTGCCTTCCAGAAGCTCTCGGGTACCTCGTGGAAGAACATGATCAGCGAGGGACTCGAGATGAAGAAGAGCCACGAGCTGGGCTGGCGTCAGGTGGTCATGGCCGCGAACGCGCCGATGCTGTACCGCTCGGCGCTCGTCGACGGCAACGCCGAGGTCGGCGTGATGGCCACCGGCCAGGTGGTCGGCCTGATCGACGACGTCCCCAGCTGCGCCGAGCTGATCGACCGCATCGTCCACGAGGCCGAGCTGACGCTGGCGCGTCTCGGCGCCGTCGACACCCGGTAGCAGAGCTCCGAACAATCACTTCTCAGGAGGGAAACCCATGAACCAGTTGAAGGATCGCGTGATCGTGGTGACCGGCTCCGGTCGCGGAATCGGACGTGAGCACGCCCTGCTCGCCGCCGCCGAGGGGGCCAAGGTGGTCGTCAACGACAGCGGCACCGGCCCGGACGGCAAGGGTCTGGACCCGACGTTCGCCGCGTTGGTCGCCGACGAGATCACCGCCGCGGGCGGCAGCGCCGTCGCCGTCAGCGCCGACGTCACCACCATCGCCGGTGCCCAGAAGTTGCTCGACGCCGCGCTGGAGAACTTCGGCGCCGTGCACGGCCTGGTCAACAACGCCGGGATCCTGCGCGACCGCATGTTCGTCAACATGAGCGAGGACGAGTGGGACGACGTCATCACCGGGCAGTTGCGCGCGACGTTCGCGCCATGCCGCGTGTTCGGTGCGCACTGGCGTGACCGTTCGAAGGCCGGCGACGAGGTCAAGGCGTCGATCGTGAACGTGTCGAGCACGTCCGGGCTGCTCGGCGCGGTCGGGCAGAGCAATTACGGCGCCGCCAAGGCGGGGATCGCGTCGCTGACGGTGATCCTCTCGCAGGAACTGGAGCGTTACGGGGTGCGGGCCAACGCGATCACCCCGGTCGCCCGCACCCGGATGACCGAGAACGTGCCCGGTATCAAGGACATGGTCGCCGAGCCGGCCGACCCGGAGGCGTTCGACGTCTACCACCCCGGGAACGTCTCGCCGGTGGTCGCCTACCTGCTCACCGAGCAGTGCCCGGCGAACGGCTCGGTGTTCTACGCCAAGGGCGGCGAGATCCGGCAGTTCCTCGGCTGGCAGTACGGCAAGACCATCGACAAGGGTGCCCGCTGGACCGTCGACGAACTGGTGCAGGAGATGAGCGGTCTCGTCTGAGCCCGCCCGTCGTACCCACATCTCTGGAGAATCTCATGGCAAACGCAGACGCGATCGGGGTCGAGGGTGCGCCCTACGTCCTCGACGTCGAACGGGGCAAGATCCGCGAGTTCGCACGGGCTACCGGATCGTCGAACCCCGATCACCTCGAGCGTGACGATGCGGTGTCGCCGCCGACGTTCCTGACCACCACATTGCACTGGCAGACGCCCGAGGGAAACCCCTGGAAGGCAGTCGAACTCGATCAGAAGCGCGGATTGCACGCCGAGCAGCAGTACGAGTTCTTCGGGCCGCCGCCGAAAGCCGGCACACGGCTGACGTGCACCTCCCGGATCGCCGACGTGTACACCAAGCAGGGCCGGCGTGGCGGCGAGATGACCTTCGCGGTCATGACCACCGATTTCCACGACGAGACCGGGACCCTGGTCGCCCGGGCGACCATGACCGGCGTCGAGACCGCCCGCCCCGCCACGGAGGAAGCATGACGAAAGTGATGCCCGTCTCGGCCCTTTCATCCGCTCCTCGCTGCGCGGCGATGCTCCGAAAGGACCTGGACTCATGACAACTCTCACGGTTCCCGAACCCCGCACGATCGGACCGGTGACCCGGACCGACTTCGTGCGTTACCAGGGCGCCTCGGGCGACATGAACCCCATCCACCACGATCAGACGTTCGCGGAGGCGGCCGGCTACAAGAGCCCGTTCTCGGTCGGCATGTATCAGGCGGGGCTGCTGGCGACCTACGCCACCGACTGGCTCGGCGCGGAGAACGTGCGGTCCTTCCGGGTGCGCTTCCTCGAGCAGGTGTGGCCCGACGACGTGCTCACCTGCTCGGCGACGGTGTTGCGGGAATACGAGGACGACGGCGTCGGCAAGGTCGACCTCGAACTCGACTGCGCCCGCCGGAGCGGCGGACTCGCCGTCAAGGCGTGGGCGACGTTCGTGACGGGAGACGCGGCGTGAAGGCCCAGCTGTGCGAGCTGCTCGGCGAACCGGATGTGCTGCGCTACACCGACATCGACGATCCGTCTCCCGGTCCGGGTGAGGTGCTCGTCGAGGTGCGCGCGGCCGGCGTCAACTTCCCCGACGGGCTCGTCGTGTCGGGGAACTATCAAACCAAGCCCGCGTTGCCGTTCGTCCCGGGATCCGAGGCGGCGGGCATCATCCGGGCGGTCGGCGCGGACGTGACGGGCGTCGAGGTGGGGTCGCGGGTGCTCGCGTTCTGTGGCATGGGCGGCTACGCCGAGCTGGTGACCGTGCCCGCCACCATGGTGTTCCCGATCCCTGACTCGATGCCGTACGTCGACGCCGCGGGATTCGCTGTGACGTACGGGACCTCGTACCACGGACTGGTCGACCGAGCGGAACTCGCGGCGGGGGAGACCCTGCTGGTGCTCGGCGCTTCGGGTGGTGTCGGGTTGACCGCTGTCGAGATCGGAAAAGCCCTGGGGGCCAGGGTCATCGCCGCGGCATCGAGCGTCGACAAGCTGGCGTTGTGCCGCGACCACGGCGCCGACGAGCTGATCGACTACGCCGACGAGGACCTGAAGACGCGGCTGAAGGAGGTGCGCGGCGGCGTCGATGTGGTGTACGACCCGGTCGGCGGCGAGCACGCGCAGGCGGCGGTACGCGCGTTGGCCTGGGGCGGGAGATATCTCACCGTCGGCTACGCGTCGGGGGACATCCCCAAGGTGGGCATGAACCGGCTGCTGGTGGTGGCGGGGTCGCTGCACGGTGTGCTGTGGGGCGCGTGGGCCCGGCGCAACCCCGAGCGCAACGCCGCGAACATGCGGCAACTGTTCGACTGGTACGCCCGCGGCGCGCTGCGACCCCACGTCAGCGAGACCTATCCGCTGGCCGACGCACCCGCCGCACTGGACGTGGTCATGGGCCGGCGCGCCCGCGGCAAGGTCATTCTGACAAGTGAGAGGAACTAGCGGTGGATCTGTCGCCGAGCCCGGAAGCCCGGGACATCATCGAGCGCCTCGAGACCTTCCTGGACGAGCACGTGTACCCGGCCGAGCCGGTGTATGCCGAGCAACTCGAGGCCTCCGGTCCGCGCAGCCACGTGCTGCCGCCGGTCGTCGAGGAACTCAAGGCCGAGGCGCGCCGCCAGGGCATGTGGAATCTGTTCCTGCCGGCGCTGTCCGGGCTCACGCACCTCGACTATGCGCACATCGCCGAGGTGACCGGACGCTCGCCGTACATCGCGCCCGAGGCGCTGAACTGTTCGGCGCCGTCGACCGGCAACATGGAGATCCTGCACATGTTCGGCACCGACGAGCAGAAGCAGCGCTGGCTCGAGCCCCTGCTCGACGGCAGGATTCGCTCAGGCTTTTCCATGACCGAGCCCGATGTCGCGTCGTCCGACGCCCGCAACATCTCCACCTCGATCGTCCGCGACGGCGACGAGTACGTGATCAACGGACGCAAGTGGTGGACCACGGGTGCCGCGGACCCGCGCTGCGAGATCCTCATCGTGATGGGCAAGACCGATCCCGACGCGGAGCCGCACCGGCAGCAGTCGATGATCCTCGTTCCCGTCGCCACCTCGGGCGTCGAGATCGTCCGGTCGCTGCCGATCTTCGGCTACCACGACCAGCAGGGCCACGCCGAGATCCAGTTCACGGATGTCCGGGTGCCGGTGGCCAACATGCTCGCCGGCGAGGGCGAGGGCTTCGCGATCGCCCAGGCGCGGCTCGGTCCCGGCCGGATCCACCACGCCATGCGCTGCATCGGCATGGCCGAACGCGGCCTCGAGATGATGGTGCGCCGGACCATGTCCCGCCACGCGTTCGGCGGAGTCTTGTCGGACCAGGGCGTGATCCGCACCTGGATCGCCGAGTCCCGCATGGAGATCGAGCAGGCGCGGCTGCTGGTGCTCAAGACCGCCTGGATGATCGACCGGGTCGGCGCGAAGGGTGCGCAGATCGAGATCGCCGCGGTGAAGGTCATCGGGCCGCGCGTCGCCAGGTCGGTGCTCAACCGTGCGATCCAATGCCACGGCGGCGGCGGGGTCACCGACGACTTCCCGATCGCCCGGATGTGGGCGAGCGCGCGGATCCTCGGCATCGCCGACGGGCCCGACGAGGTGCACATCCGCAGCGTCGCCCGGCACGAACTGCGCAAGTACCGGTAGGCGAGAAGCGCTGCCCCGCATTCCGAACAGATTGGAGTGACCATGCCACCGAACAGCAACCCGACCGGACTTCCCACGGTCTTCACGCCGGGCACGATCGGGCCGGTGACGTTGCGCAACAGGATCATCAAGTCGGCCACCTTCGAGGGCCGCACACCGAACGACCTCGTCACCGACGAGTTGATCGCCTTCCACGAGGAGGTCGCCGCCGGTGGGGCGGGGATGACCACCGTCGCCTACTGCGCCGTGGCGCCGGAGGGGCGCACCCAGGGCGGGCAGCTGTGGATGCGCCGGGAGGCGGTGCCGGGGCTGCGCAGGCTCACCGACGCGGTGCACCGCCACGGCGCTGCGGCGCAGGCCCAACTGGGTCACGCGGGCATTGTCGCGAACTCCACGAGCACCGGTCGGCCGGCGCTGGGGCCCGGTCGACGGTTCAACCCGATGACGTTCCGGTTCACCAAGGCGGCGACCCGGGCGGACATCGACCGGATCACCGCCGCGCACGGCGACGCGGCGGTGATCGCGGCCGAGTCCGGATTCGACTCCGTGGAGATCCACCTGGCGCACAACTACTTCGCGAGCTCGTTCCTGTCGCCGGTGCTCAACCACCGCAGGGACGAGTACAACGGGTCGCTGGAGAACCGCGCCAAGGTGGCGTTGGGGTTGCTCCGCGCGGTGCGGGACCGGGTGGGGGACCGCATCGCGGTGACCGCCAAGATGAGCATGGACGACGGTGTGCCCGGCGGGTTCTGGACCGACGAGGCGATGGTGCTGGCCGAGTGGATCGACCGGGAGGGCCTGGTGGATGCGCTCGAACTGACCGTGGGCAGCTCACCGCTGAACCCGATGTACCTCTTCCGGGGCGATGCGCCCGTACGCGAGATGGCCGACCTGATGCCGCCGGTGCGCAAGCTGGGGATCCGGCTGATCGGCAAGTACCAGATCAAGTCGTACCCCTATGAGCCGCTCTTCATGCTCGAGCAGGCGGCGCAGATCAAGGCGGTCGTCAGGAACACCAAGCTCACGCTGCTCGGCGGCATCACCGACCTCGACACCATGACCACCGCGATGGACGCGGGCTTCGACTTCGTCGCCATGGGCCGGGCGCTGCTGCGCGAACCGGGCCTGCCGCACAGGATTCAGGCCGACGCGACCGCCAAGGCGCTGTGCATCCACTGCAACAAGTGCATGCCCACGAACTTCTTCAACACCCGCTGTGTGCTGCGTCCGGACACAGTGGGCCTGCTGCCGAGTCCGGCTGGCGCCTGACATACGCGGGACGGGCCGGGCTCCGGTGCCACATCGGTGGTGCCGGAGCCCGGCCCGTTCGTCGGTGGGATCGCGCCGGGTCAGGCCGCGTCCGGCGCCAGCGCACCGGCGAGCAGCCGTGATCGCCGACCCGCGAGCCTCTCGAACGACTCCGGGTGGGTGATGATCCAGAAGTCCTTGCGGTCGACGCCGTCGAAGAAGATGCCGGCCGCCTGGTCGGGGGTCATCCCCTTCTCGCGGAGTTCGCTGCGCCAGTATTCGACGGCGTCACCGGTGTTCTCGTCCGGGGCCAGATCCTCGAAGATCCGGGTGGACACCTGCGCCGGCACGAAGGCGGAGACCGTGATCTGCGGGAAGGCCCCGGCGCACTCGAGGTACAGGCACTCGGTCATCGCCTGCGCGCCGTGTTTCGAGACGGCGTAGGCACCCATCCCCGGGGTGGTGCCGATGCCGCCCACGGACGTCGTGTTGACCACGTGCGAGGGGCGCGGGTCGGCGCCCATCCGCGGCACGAACGCGCGGATCGCGTGGAAGACGCCGTCGATGTTGACCGAGGTGAGCCGGTCCCATTCCTGCGGCGCGATCTCCCACAGGTTCCCGAGCGACTCGACGCCGGCGTTGTTGGCGAGCAGCGAGACCTGACCGAAGCGCTCGTAGGCCGCGTCGGCCAGCGCCTCCACCGAGGCGGGGTCGGTCACGTCGGTGGGGACGGCGATCACGTCGTGTCCGGCATCGGTGAGTTCCCGGGCGATCGCGTCGATGCGGTCGGCGGCGACATCCGCCAGCGCCACACCCATCCCGCGGGCGGCGGCGCGGCGGGCGATGGCCTCACCGATCCCGCTGCCCGCGCCGGTGACCACCGCGACCCCGCTGCCCACTTGTTCGCTGACCATGTTGCTCACCTTTCCTACGCACATCGAATCCTGTTGCTACAGAGGAGGTTAGATCGGGATGAAATTTCGGCCACCGAATCTCCCGGCACGCGGGACAGAGGGTTCCGGCGGCTCCGTCGAGCTGGATACCGTCGACCGACGAGCGAGGAGAACGACCATGACACGTGTGGCAGGCAAAGTTGCGCTGGTGACCGGTGCGGGAGCGGGCATGGGCCTGAGTTTCGCGACCAGGCTCGCCGCCGAGGGTGCCGACATCATCGCCGTCGACATCGACGAGAACGGGCTGTCCGAGGTGGCCGAGCGCGTTCGAGCGCGGGGGCGAGAGGTCGTCCCGGTGCGTGCGGACGTACGGGAGCTCGCGGAGCTCGAGGCCGCGGTGGAGGCGGGCGTGGCGCGGTTCGGCGGACTTGATGTCGTCGTCGCCAACGCCGGCGTCTGCGAGAACCCGGGACCGGCGTGGACCATCGACGAGCAGGTGTGGGACCGGTCGATCGGTGTCAACCTGACCGGGACCTGGCACACCGTGAAGGCCGCGGCGTCGGCCCTGCGGGCACGTGGAGGCGGCTCGGTCGTGCTGGTCAGCTCGACCGCCGGCATCAAGTCCGTCGCCGGAGCCGCGCAGTACAGCGCGGCGAAGCACGGCATCGTCGGTCTGGCCCGCACCCTGGCGAACGAGCTGGGAGCGCAGTCGATCCGGGTCAACGCGGTGCTGCCCGGCGCGGTGAACACCGCGATGACGAACAACCCGACGACGTTCGCGCGGCTGCGCCCGGACCTCGAGCACCCCACCGCAGCGGACGTCGCGCCGGTCCTGTCCGCGCGGCACCTGCTGCCGATGCCGTGGGTCGAACCGGAGGACGTCGCGAACGCGGTGGTCTTCCTGGCCTCGGACGAATCCCGGTGCATGACCGGCCAGCAACTGGTCGTGGACGCCGGACTGACACAGAAGGTGGCGTGATGGGCACGCGGTTGGACGGCAAGGTCGCCTTGATCACCGGCGGTGCGCGGGGGATCGGACGGGCCCAGGCGGTGCGTTTCGCGCAGGAGGGCGCCGACCTGATCGTCGTGGACCGTTGCGCGGCGGTCGAGCACTCCACCACACCGGGGGCGTCGCCCGCCGACCTTGCCGAGACGGTCCGCCAGGTCGAGGCACTGGGTCGGCGGATCGTCCCGTTCGAGGCGGACGTGCGCGACCAGGCCGCACTCGATGCCGCGGTGCAGGCCGGGGTCGCCGAGCTCGGTGGTCTCGACATCGTCTGCGGCACAGCGGGCATCAGCTCCTCGGGTCCTGCAGTGGACCTGGCCGAGGACACCTGGCAGACGATGCTCGACGTCAACCTCACCGGCGTGTGGAAGACCTGCAAGGCGGCCATCCCGCACCTGATCGAGACGGGCCGGGGCGGATCGATCGTCCTGATCAGCTCCATCGCGGGACTGCGCGGCCTGGTGAGCGTCGGCCACTATGCCGCGGCCAAGACCGGCGTGGTCGGGCTGATGCGTGCACTGGCCCAGGAGCTGGCGCAGTCGAGCATCCGGGTCAACACCGTGCACCCCGCGAACACCCGGACCACGATGATCCAGAACGAGGGGACCATGCGCTCGTTCTGCCCCGGCGTGGACCACCCGACGCAGGAACAGTTCGAGGCCGGAACGGCGTCCATGCACCTGCTGCCCGTCCCGATGCTCGATCCGGTCGACATCGCCAACGCCTGCTTGTTCCTCGCGTCGGACGAGGCCCGGTACATCACCGGCGTCACGCTGCCGGTGGACGCCGGCCACTGCCTGAAGTAGCGCATCCACCATCGAAGGGAACAGCAGATGACCACTGCGGGAAACGAATTCGCCGGCCGGGTGGCGTTGGTGACGGGGGCCGCCCGCGGCCAGGGGCGTACACACGCCCTCGCCTTCGCCGAGCGGGGTGCGGATCTGGTGATCTGCGATCGGTGTTCGGACGCGCCCGGTGTCGGCTACCCGCTGGGCACCGAGGAAGACCTCGCCGAGACCGCCCGGCTGATCCGGGCACTGGGCCGCAAGGTGATCGCCGTGACGGCGGATACCGCGGACCGGCCGGCGCTGGAGGCCCTGGTGGCGCGGGCGGAGGCCGAACTCGGCGGCGTCGACGTCGCCGTCGCCAACGCCGGGGTGTCCGCGATGTCCCTGATCACCGATCACGACCAGGCGGTGTGGGACGACGTTGTCGACACGAACCTGAAGGGCGTGTTCAACACCATCGCCGCCTGCGCGCCCGGGATGGCGCGGCGCGGGTACGGGCGCATCGTCACCGTCTCGTCGATGCTCGGCCGGACCGCGGTGCCGGGGCAGGCTGCGTACTGCGCGGCCAAGTGGGGCGTGATCGGGATGTCCAAGTCCGCGGCGAGCGAGCTCGCGCCGCAGGGGGTGACGGTGAACGTCGTGGCCCCCGGCAACATCGACACCCCCATGGTCCGCAACGACAACCTCTACCGGGTTGTCCGCCCGGACCTGGACGAGCCCACCTGGGACGACGTCGCGCCCGTGCTCCAGCAGAACCACGCCGTGCCGATCGCCGTGCTCGACCCGTTCGACGTGACGCGGGCCGTGCTGTTCCTCGCCGACGAGGCGAGCACGTACATCACCGGCATCGTCGTCCCGGTCGACGCGGGTGCGGCGTCGCGCACATCCGCCTAGGACGGGGGGTAGCCTCGACGGTGCTGTCGGGTACGGCACACCGACCCTGTCGCCGGAAGGCCGAAGGGGAGTGACACCTGTGGTCGCGGACGATGTTCTCGGCAAGGTCCGAGCTGTGCTGCCGGCGCTCGCCGAGGCGGCCGAGGCGACCGAACGCGACCGCCGCATCGGTGACGCGGCGATCGGGTCCCTGACCGACGCGGGCCTGTTCCGGATGATGCTGCCCGCGCGATTCTCCGGGCTCGAATCGACTCCGCTGGAGCTGTTCACGGCGATCCGTGCGGTCTCCTCGGCCTGCGCGTCGACGGGGTGGGTCGCCTCGACGCTGTGCCTGGCGACCTGGCAGGTCGCGCTGTTCGACACCCGGGCGCAGGAAGAGGTGTGGGACGGGCACCCGGACAGTCTCGTCGCGGCCGCGTATCAACCGGCCGGCCGGCTCCGGCCCGACGGCGACCGGTTCCGCCTCACCGGACGGTGGCGCTATGTGTCGGGCTGTGAGCACAGCGCATGGCTGTTCGTGGGGGCGTTGGTGCTGGACGAGGCGGGCGATTCGGTCGAGCACGCGCTGGTCCTGGTGCCCCGTGCCGATGTGACGGTGCACCGGGGGCCGGACTGTGTGGGCCTGCGCGCCGCGGCGAACACGGAGATCATGATCGAGGACGCGGCGGTGCCGTCGCATCGGGTGTACGGGGCGCAGCAGCGGGCCCTGCGCGAGAACCGGAAGTACGAGCGCGCACTGCGACCGCTGTACCGGCACCTCGTCACGCCCATGTACACGGTCGCGCTGACCGTCCCGTTGATCGGCGCGGCCGAGGGCGCCCTGCGCCACTTCACCGGGTCGGGCAGCGCGGGACGGGTCGGCGTGCGGATGCTCGAGAACGAGGCGGTGCACATCGCGATCGCCAGGGCCGCATACGAGATCGACACCGCGGCCGCGCAGATCGACGGCGATCTGGCCGAGATGCACGCCCTCGTGGTCGCGGCGAAGCCCATGCCGGTGGAGCTGAGCGCGCGCGTTCGGCGCGACCAGGTGCTCGCCACCGAGCGGGTGGCCGCGGCGGTGGACCGCCTGCTGCGCGCCGGCGGAAGACCGTGTCTCGCATCGGACAATCCGGTCCAACGCGCCTGGCGGGACATCCATGTGGGCGCCGCGCACCGTGTCAACGAGGCCGAGGACGTGCTGGCCATCGCCGGGCGGGCCGCACTCGGCGTCGGCGCCGCCGACGAGCCCATCTTCGTGTAGCGCGCCATGACGACTCCACGGCACGAACCGGACGGGCACCCGACCCAGCGGGCGTCGATGCTCGAACGGATGACGGACATCATCGGGCTGTTCGAGGGCGCCGAGACCCGGTTGCAGACCGGGGAGATCGCCGCGGCCGCCGGGCTTCCGAGGTCGACGACGCACCGCATCATCGACGAGCTGCTCCAGCTCGGCTGGCTGGTGCGCACCGCCGGCGGGTACGGGCTCGGCCCGCGGATGCTGATCGCGACGCGGCCGGAGAGTCGCCTGCGTCTGCGGGCCGCGGCCGCTCCGCTGCTGCAGGTGCTGCACGAGGAGACGGGGGTCGTCGCGCACCTCGCGATCCCGGATGGAACCGATGTGGTCATCGTCGACAAGATCGGCGGGCGCGTCGCGAACACGGTCCCGACCTGGGTCGGTGGGCGGCTGCCGATCCACGCGACCGCGCTGGGCAAGTCGATCCTGGCGTGGTACACGCCCGAGGACGTCGACGACCTGCTGCCGGTCACGTTGGAGAAACGCACGCCCAACACCATCTCCACCCGGGTGGGTCTGCACCGCGAACTCCATGAGATCCGTCGACGCGACGGGCTGGCCTTCGGCGATGAGGAGGCCGGTGCCGGGGTCTGCTGTGCCGCAGTGTCGTTCGAGTGCCCGGACGGCACGCACGCGGCGATCGCGGTGTCGGCGCGGGCGGCGCGGCATCATCTCGAACGGGTCGGGCCGCTGGTGCGGGAATCGGCCCGGCGGATCAGTGCGCGGCTGTCCGATGAAGGCTCCCCTGCGTCGGGGTGGACGGCCGACGACCCGGCGCGACCCGGTGAGGACACGATGATGATCCGGCTGCTGAGCACCATCGACGGTGACGACTGGGTCTGACCGTCGTCGGCCCGTGGCCCGTTCACGGCGGCGATTTTCTCATTCCGTGAGATGCCAGCGGGCCGATATCCGCCTCGATCGAGTGTCCGGTGCGCTCCCTCGGGTCACTGTCTCGATGGGTGAGAAGTGGAGACGCACGTCTCATTCAGGTGGACGTAGTGTTGCGCATCACATGGGAGGGGTGAGTCAGTCCGCCTTCGAATCTGATGGCGGAGAAACACTATCTGCACAAAGGCTTTCGTGTACGACATGACTGTTGAACTGATAGACGAATGCGCTGTTGCCCCGACCTCTGTCCTCGACCGGGTGTCGGTGATCCTCGGGGCCTTCCACGGCCGCGGCAGGCTCACGCTCGTCCAGGTGACCGCCAGGACCGGGCTTCCTCGCTCCACCGCGCACCGACTGCTCGACCAGCTGGTGCGGATGGGGTGGATCAACCGCTCGGGCGGGTCCTACGAACTCGGGTTCCGGCTGTTCGAACTCGGCGCGGTCGCCACGCACAGCAACAGGATCCACGCCTGCGCGGAGCCCACGTTGCACGAGCTCTACCGCGCGACCGGGTTCGTCGTGCATCTCGGGATCCTCGACGGCGGCGACGTCGTCTATCTCGACAAGATCGGCGGCCACCTGGCCCGGTCGGTTCCCACCCGGGTCGGAGGTCGTCGACCCGCCTCGACCTCCCCGATGGGGCGGGTGCTGACCGCATTCGCGAACCCCGAGTTGCGGGCGCGGGCCGTCGCGGATCCCGGGACTCAACGGGTACTCGACACCGGGGTGGCCTACGACGGCGGCGAACACCTCCCCGGGTTCAGCTGCATCGCCGCGCCGATCGGGCCGGCCGGAGGACCGGCGATCGCCGCCGTGTCGGTCAGCGGTCCGTCGAGCCGGCTCAAGTGCGACCACCGCCACTCGACTCCGGTGCGGATCGCCGCGGCGGCCATCTGGAAGTCGATTCAGGCGACGCAGGCGCGACGACCGGTCGGCGAGCTTGCGCAGGCCGGTGCCGCGGTGGTCCCGTTCCCCGGTTCGCGCAGGTAGCAGACGATTCCGGGATTCCCAGCCAGACCACATGATCTGCGTCGTCGGACGCAGGTGAACAGGAGCATGACATGAGCACGAATTCGGCCGGACGCGTCGCGATCGTCACGGGTGCCGGTAGCGGCATCGGCAGGGCCAGCGCGCTGCGCTTCGCCCGCGACGGCATCACGGTGGTGGTCAACGACATCCACCCCGACACGGCGCAGCGGACCGCGGAGATGATCGCGGACGCCGGCGGCAGCGCCGTCGCGATCGCCGGCGACGTCACCTCGCCGGCGGACGTGTCCGGACTCGTCGACGCGGCGTTGGACCGATTCGGCCGCCTCGACATCCTCTTCAACAACGCCGGTGGTCAGCAGCCGAAGCCGACCGGCCAGATCTCACCGCCGGAATTCGCCGCCATCGTGGAACTCAACCTGCACTCGATGTTCTACGGCGTCGCCGCCGCGCTGCCCGTGATGCTGGAACAGCGTGCGGGGGTGATCCTTTCGACGACTTCGGGGGCGGGTCTGGGTGCGGTACCGGGTCTGGCAGCGTACGGCGCCGCGAAGGCCGGGATGATCAGCCTCACGCGCAGCATCGCGGTGGAATACGGTCCGTACGGGATCCGCGCCAACGTGATCTCGCCCGGATCCATGGACACCGTCGGGCTGCGCCGGTGGGTCGACACCTTGCCGGGCGGGGTCGACGCCTACGCCGCGCAGATCCCCTCCGGCCGGCTCGGCACGGCGGAGGACATCGCGGACGTCGCGGCCTTCCTGGTGAGCGACCAGGCGGCGTACGTCAACGGCGCCCTCGTCCCCGTCGACGGCGCCACCCACGCGAAACTCGCCATCCCGGTGACCTGAACGCTACCGCATTTCCGATCCGATCACGGTGTGCCGCAATGTCTCCGTGCATCGCGGCACACCGTTGGGCTCGGCGGGACACCGCGCGGTAGTTCACTCGCGGGTGGCGGCCGCCCGGCCCGCCCGGCGTCCGAAGAACGTTCCCGGGCCCAGCGACGTGCCGCTGATGTACCCGCCGCCGTGCAGACCCGACGACGCCCGCCCTGCCGCGTACAGGCCGGGGAGGACCGCGCCGTCCAGGTCGTACACCCGCCCGTCGACGTCGGTCACCAGGCCGCCGAGCGTGAACACCGCGGCCCCGTCTCCACCGGTCACACCGCCCTCCGGCGCGGCCATGCCCAGGCGTACGTCGATGGCCGCGAACGGGGACTGCAGCGGCCGCAGCCACCGTGCAGACTTGTGGAACCACGGGTCCTCGCCGTTGCCCGCGTGCCGGTTGTACTCGGCCACCGTGTGCTGCAGCGAGTTCTCCGGCAGGCCCATCTGCTTCTCGAGATCGGCGACCGTCTCGGCGGCGTACGTGGGCAGCAGGCCCCAGCGTTCGTCCTCCGGAACCTGTTCGTAGGCCTGCTCGTCGAGCACCACCCACACCCGCATGTCCTGCCGGAACAACGCCTCGATGCCCACCAACCCCGGGTAGACGTCCTCGTTGATGAACCGCTGCCCGTACCCGTTGACGACCATCCCGCGGGCCATGAACCCGGGGATGGTCTGGATCCCCACCTGACCGGTGGACATCCGGCGCACCGCGGCCCGCGCCGCCTGCGCCATGACGATGCCCAGACCGTCGTCTCCGCCGTTCGAGACCTTGCCCTTGCCCAGCAGCTCGGGGGCATGCTGCTCGAGCATGGCGTCGTTGTCGACGAAACCGCCGGTGGTCAGCACCACCCCGAGCCTGGCCCGGTATGCGTGATCCGTGCCGAAGCGGCGGGCGATCACCCCACACACCCGGCCGGTGTCGTCCACCACCAGGCGCAGCGCGCGGGTGTCGGTGTGCACCTCGGTGGAGGTCTCGGTCGTCACCGACGAGGTGAGCTCGTCCATGAGCACCTTGCCGCCGAATCCGTCCGACTGCACCCGATGCCCGCGAGCGGCAGGCGCGGCCAATTCGTTGTACGGCCAGGCCGATTCGCCCATCCACATCAGTCCGTCATCGGTGGGCGGAACCCAGGTGGGGTTGTCCCACAGCGAACCCTTGAACGGCACGCCCCGGGCCACCAGCCAGTCGTAGTGCGCGGTGCTCTGCTCGCTGTAGAGGCGGATCTTCTCCTCGTCCGCATTCGGACCCAAAGCGTGGATGAGATAGGTCGCCATGTCCTCGGCGGTGTCGGTGAAACCGCATGCCGACTGGATCGGTGTGCCGCCGCCCAGGTAGATCTCGCCGCCGGACAGGGCGGAGGATCCGCCGGGTCCGGAGGCCCGTTCCAGGATGGTCACCTGCGCGCCGGCGGCGCTCGCCTCGAGGGCGGCGGCGGCTCCCGCGCACCCGTAGCCGACGACGAGGACGTCGGTCTCGTGATCGAAGGCGGCGACATCGGCGGCCGCGACCGGGTGAACGCTGTGCTTGAACTGCGATGTATGGCTCGTCATGAGGGAACCTTGAAACGTCGGTTCCGACGAAGTGAAGCCGTCGTCCCGCGGGGTGGGATTGTCTGCGGGGCAATATGGTTCGAATCGCTTCGGTGTGCACGACGTTCGGGCCGATCGCGGCAGGTGTCCCGGTGCATGAGACACCGGATGTCCCGGATCTGCGGGCCTGCATAGTGTGCCGTCCACACGTGTTGCCCGTCACAGTCAGGGCTGATGAGCCCGCCGTGATCGCAACGGCGAACGAACCTCGCTCGTCGGTGATCGGCTCCGTCTCAATCCCTTTCGTGGTCCGAGCCCCGATGTCCTCTCGTGGCCGGAACGGATCCGCGCCACGACCCGCCCCAGTAACTCTCCAGCACTCATCCACCGGAGTTGATTGCCATGGCCGAACACCTGCCGCCGCCCTTGTCTCGGAAGCCCGCGGATGCCGAATCGCGGTCGAAGGCGCGCTCGATCCTGATCATCGCGGTGGTCGCGTTGATGACCGAGATCGTCGCGTTCGAGTTCACCCTCGTCGCGCCCGGGCTGCCCGAGATGGCCGCCGCGTTCAGAACCCAGCAGATCGCGCTGGTGATGACCACGCCGTTGCTTGTCGCCGGCGTCACCGTCCCGATCGTCGGCAAGATCGCCGATGTCTACGGCAAGAAGAAGGTGCTGCTCGCCACCGGTGCCGCGTTCCTGCTCGGCACCGTCTTGTGCGCCATCGCGTCGGCCTTCCCGCTGTTTCTCGTCGGCCGGGGCCTCCAGGGGCTCGGACTGGTCTCTCCCGTCATCTGTTACGGACTGGTGCGCGACCTGATCCCCGCGAAGTGGGTGCCGCTCGGCATCGGTGGTATCGGGGTCGGCATCGGCGCCTCGTCGCTGATCGGCCCGCTGCTCGGTGGCTGGATGATCGACCACCACGGATACCGCGGTGCGCTGTGGGTACTGTTCGTCTACTCCGTGGTCATCGTCGCGGCCATCGCGATCTGCGTCCCGGAGACGACCGTCCGGATCGCCCACCGGATCGACTATTTCGGCGCCGCGCTGCTCGGCATCGGTGCCACCGCGTTGATCGCCGGTGGGATCCGCCCGGACCTGCGGGCGTTGGCCTTCCCGCTCGGGATCGTGCTGCTGGTCGCCTTCGTCCTCGTCGAACGCCGGATCGCCCAGCCGCTGATCTCGATGAGCCTGCTCGCCCGTCCCGGCGTGTGGATGACCCTGCTTCTCGGCGCCGCCTACGGTGTCTACAACGGTGCGAACGCGGCGCTGCTGCCGCAGTATCTACGGCTCCCGGCGATCCCGGGCGACCCCGACTCCGGGCTGGGCATGACCGCGACCCAGTATTCGCTATACTACGGGTTGTCGTCCGGCGTGGTGGCCGCCGCCTGCGGGATCCTCGGCGGATGGGCGGCACGCCGGTTCGCGCCGCGCACCGTGGGACTGGTCGCCATGGTGGCCGCAGTGATCGCCGGCCTGCTCATCGGTCTCGACCTCATCGGATCCTTCGGCATGGTGATCGTCTACGGTGTCGCCTTCGGCGTGGGCAACGGCCTGTACTACGTGAGCACGACCAACCTGCTCATCGAGGCGGTGCCGGCCAACACCCAGGCCGTGAGCAGTTCGATGAAGTTCACCGCCGAACAGGTGGTCGGTGCGCTCTCCAGCGCCTACCTGGGCGTGCTCATCGGCAGCTACGTCCTGATGGTCAATCCGAAGACCGGGCAGCCGATTCCGTCCGCCCAGGGCTTCCGGTACGCGTATCTCATCTGTGCCGTGGCCGCTGCGATCGGCGTCGTCGTCCTGCTGCTGATGCGCCACGGACGCACGCCGGCCACCGGCGGCGTCGTCTCCGGCCAGGGCGACGAGGACCCGCGCCCCGAGACCGCGGCCGTGTGCTGACAACCGACCTATGAGAGGAAGGCTGGGCTGATGTCCACAGTCCCGTTCGACTTGTCGCTTTCGGTGCGCAATCGGCCGATCACGGTCGAGGATTATCGCAAAAGGGCTCGCCGTGCGCTGCCCACAATGGTGTGGGCGTTCGTCGACGGCGGCGCCGAGGACGAAATCACGCTGCGCGCCAACAGGAGTGCCTTCGATCGCTGGCGACTGCGGAGCCGGGTTCTCACCGGACACGCGGGCGCCGGCCTGTCGACGAAGGTGGGCGGTGTCGACCTCTCCCTGCCTGTGTTCCTGTCGCCCACCGGAATGACGGGCCTGACCCACTGGACGGGGGAGCGCGGTGCGGCCCGGGCGGCCGAACGGGCGGGAACGCGGGCGGTGATCTCGACCGCCTCCAGTTACACCGTCGAGGAGATCGCGGAGGCGACAGCGGAGGATCACTTCTTCCAGCTCTATCCGTGGACCAGCGCGACGACCGGGGAACCGCTGTCGAAGAAGTTCATCGGCCGCGCCCGGCAGGCCGGCTACCGCGCACTGTTCGTCACCGTCGACGTGCCCGTCGCCGGTAATCGGGAGCGGGAACGTAAGTACGGCATGGGAATACCGCCCAGGATGACGCCGCTGCGTGTCCTCGACGGCGCGCGCCGGGCCCGGTGGTCCTACCACTTCCTGACGAAGCAACGGATCTCCTCGCGGATGCTGGTCGACGAGCGCGGCGCCGCCGCTGCGGTCCGCTCGGCGAAGGCACAGGAGAGTCTGATGCGGCCGGATCTGCGGTGGGACGACCTGGCCCGGATCCGCGACTGGTGGCAGGGTCCGCTGTACATCAAGGGAATCCTCGACCCGGACGACGCCGAAGCGGCAATGAAACTCGGAGCCGACGGCGTCCTGGTGTCGAATCACGGTGGGCGCCAACTCGACGGTGCTCGGGCCACCCTCGAGGCCCTGCCCGCGGTGGTGGACCGGATCGCAGGCCGGATACCCGTGTACCTCGACGGCGGGGTTCGGCGCGGAAGTGACGTCGTCAAGGCGCTGGCGCTGGGCGCCACTGCCGTGGGGGTCGGTCGGCCGTACCTTTACGGCCTGGCTGCCCGCGGCGAGGACGGCGTAGCTCACGTACTCGAAATCTTCCGGGAGGAGATCGAGCGCACACTCACCCTGATGGGCGTCGCGAGTGTTGCGGAACTCGACCGCACCCACGTGTACCAGGCGCCTCCGACCTAGACCGCGCCGACCGTCATGAGCGCCGCTGAACCAACCACAGCCCTTCCACCACATGGAGAATCACATGACACTCGACATTGCTGTGACAACCGATTCCGACGACGAGATCCGGAGCATCGAGGCCGCGGCGGCGCCCACCCGTTTTGCCCGCGGCTGGCACTGCCTCGGAATCGCCGACTCGTTCCGGGACGGCACACCGCACTCGGTCCACGCATTCGGTACCAAACTGGTCGTGTTCGCCGACAGCAGCGGCGACCTGAAGGTCCTCGACGCGTACTGCCGGCACATGGGCGGAGATCTCAGCCAGGGGTCGATCAAGGGTGACTCGGTGGCCTGCCCGTTCCACGACTGGCGCTGGGGTGGCGACGGCCGCTGCACCGGCATCCCCTACGCGCGTCGCATCCCGCTGCGGGCCCGCACCCGAGGCTGGCGGACGCTGGAGCGCAACGGTCAGCTGTTCGTCTGGCACGACCCGCAGGGCAACACTCCGCCGGCGGAGGTCACCATCCCCGAGATCGAGGGACTCGAGGCCGGCGAGTGGACGCAGTGGACCTGGAACGCCCTCACCGTCACCGGATCTCACTGTCGGGAGATCATCGACAACAACGTCGACATGGCGCACTTCTTCTACATCCACAAGTCGTTCCCGCGGTTTTTCAAGAACGTCTTCGAGGGCCACATCTCCGCCCAGTACATGGAATCCACCCCCCGGGAGGATGTCATGTCCCCGTCGTCGCACGGCGATCCGAATTCGCACCTGCGCTCGGAGGCTGCGTACTACGGCCCGTCCTACATGATCGACAGGCTGTGGATCGAAGCCAACGGAGCAACGGTGGAGACCGTTCTGGTCAACAGTCACTACCCCGTCGACAACAATTCCTTCGTCCTCCAGTACGGGGCGATCGTCAAGAAGCTGCCGGGTATGAGCGAGGCCGAATCCGCAGCGATGGCAGAGAAGTTCGTCGAGGGCGTGGAGTCGGGCTTTCTTCAGGACGTCGAGATCTGGAAGAACAAGGCCCCGATCGACAACCCGCTGCTGTGCGAGGAGGACGGTCCGGTCTATCAGCTGCGCCGCTGGTATGAGCAGTTCTATGTCGATGTCGAGGACGTCGCCGAGGACATGACCCGCCGTTTCGAGTTCGAGATCGACACCACACGGGCGGTGGCCAGTTGGGAACGTGAGGTCGCGGCGAACCTCGCCAAGCGCGATGACGCCGAACGCGTCCTCTGACGGGACCGAAGGGACGAAAAGGCATGTGGGCACACGTACTGACCGCACCCGAGCGATTCGAACGTCTCGAGGTGCCGACCCTGCAGCCGGGCGACCTCGCCGATGGCCAACTGCTGCTGCGTACGCTCGCGGGCGGGATCTGTGGCAGTGATCTGCCGCTCTTCCGTGGCCGGCGATCATGGCTCTGGCAGGCCGAGCGCGGTGGTGACGTTTCTCAGGAAGAACCTGACCCTGGTATCCGGGGTGACCAGGGATCGTGGCCGAGCGTTGATCAGTGCGGGGGCGTACCTCGCGGCGCACCGCGATCTCGAGAGCACGTACGTCACCGACCTGTTCTCGATGGACAACGTGCAGGAAGCGTTCGCCGTAGCGGCAGCCCCGGCGCGTGGCCGGGTCAAGGTCGCGGTCACCACCTGACCTAACCGCCGGTCGCCGGACGGTAGTGAACAATCGAGAAGAAGGTACGCGAAATGAAACTGGGTGCGGCGATCGCCGAAATCCTCAAGGCCGAGGGGATTGACATCATCTCCGGCTATCCGCTCAACTACGTCTTCGAATACGCGGCCGATGTCGGGATCCGGCCCGTGATCACCCGCGCGGAACGCACGGCGGGGCACATCGCGGACGCCATCTCACGGGTCAGCAGTGGGGAGCGGATCGGGGTCTACGCGACGCAGCACGGGCCGGGGATCGAGAACGGCATGGGCGCCGTCGCCCAGGCCTTCGGGGAATCCGTGCCAATTCTCGTGCTCCCCATGGGCTATCGCCGCGACGAGGCCCACGTGTCGCCGAACTTCAACTCCACGATCAGCCTGCGCACCATCGCGAAGTCGGTGGAACCACTCAACGATCCGAATCAGGTCGTGGCGGTGTTCCGCCGGGCGTTCAGCCGGCTGCGGAACGGTCGTGGCGGGCCTGTGGTGGTGGAGATCCCGCGGGACATGTGGTTCGAGGACGTGACGGAGCCGCTGGACTACCGGCCGGTGGTGGCGACGCGGTCCGGCCCCGACCCGATCGACGTCCGCCGAGCCGCGGACATGCTGGTCCGGGCGGAACGGCCGGTGATCTACGCGGGGCAGGGTGTGCACTACGCGAAGGCGTGGCCGCAACTGAAGCGGCTCGCGGAGACGCTCGCGATCCCGGTCACCACCAGCCTCGAGGGCAAGAGCGCGTTTCCCGAGGATCATCCGCTGTCACTCGGCTCGGGTGGCCGGGCGATGCCGCGTACGGTCCACCATTTCCTGGAACGTTCCGATGTGATCTTCGGGGTCGGTTGCAGTTTCACGCCCACGGACTTCGGCGTGGCGATGCCGAAGGGCAAGAAAGTCATCCATGCAACGCTGGACCCGGCACACTTGGACAATGGGGTGCCGGCCGATGTTGCGCTCATCGGCGATGCGGCGCTGACGCTCGGCGCGCTGCAGGAGGCGGTCGATGGTCTGGTCGACGAGGTTCGCGACCACGCCCCGGTGGCGGCGGAGATCCGGTCCGTACACGAGGAGTGGCTGGCCGAATGGATGCCGCTACTCACGTCGGACGAGACACCGATCTCGGCCTATCGTGTGATCTGGGAACTGATGCAGGCGGCCGATCCGGCCCGGACGATCATCACCCATGACGCCGGGTCGCCGCGGGACCAGCTCTCGCCGTTCTGGAAGTGCACCGAGCCGCTGACGTACCTGGGCTGGGGTAAGACGACCCAGCTCGGCTACGGGCTCGGGCTGGTGATGGGCGCCAAGCTCGCCCACCCGGACAAGCTGTGCGTCAACCTGTGGGGGGACGCGGCGATCGGATTCACCGGGCTCGAACTGGAAACATGTGTGCGAGAGCGGATCCCGGTGCTGTCGATTCTCTTCAACAATTCGTACATGGCCATGGAGACCAATGCGATGGGGCTCTCGCAGCGCAAGTTCGGCACGATGAACATCTCGGGTGACTACACCGCCATGGCACGTTCGCTCGGTGCCTACGCCGAGCGGGTCACCGACCCGTCAGAGGTGGCCGCGGCGCTCCGTCGGGGTATCGGGCAGACGGAGGCCGGCAACCCGGTGCTCCTCGAGTTCATCACATCCAGGGAACTACGCATCTCCACACACGGCGCCGACACCTACATGTCCCCGGTACCGGACAACTTCCCCAAGCCCGTCGAACGGAACCGTTGATGCCGCAGCCGCTCCGGGCCGACGTGTCGGCCGACCTCGGGACCTCGCTCTCGGACCGCTCACGGAGCAAGCCCGGGTGAGTCTGGGCGCTGCCGGCGAACGCGTGCAGGACTGGCCGGCACGCCGGGCCATTGACCCGGACCGGCGGCGTTGTCACTGCGCTGGTCCAACTCACTCAGGTGCGGGGGCCTCTTCAGGTGCTTTCGTGGCCGCTTGGGCAGCGTGTCGCTTGCCGCCTGTGGCGGCCAGGGCGAGTACCGCGAGCATTGCGCAGGTGAAGATCACCAGTGCCATCGGCAAGGCTCCGGCCGCTGTGCCCGTGATCACGAGCGGGGACACGACCGCGCCGACGGAGAACTGCAGCGCGCCCAGCACGGCCGATCCGGTGCCGCTGCGGTCGCGAACCTGGTCGAGCGCGAGCGCGGCCGCGTTGCCGAAGACGAAACCCGTCGCGCCGGCGAGCACGAACATGATCACGAGCAGCGGCCGGCGTCCTGCAGGATCGATGACGACGACAACGACCATCACCGCCGCGACGGTGCTCACCGCGGCGATGCCCCAGGTGAGCAGGGCACGTGGTCGGTACCTGCCGACCAGTCGCGAGTTGACGGCATTGGCGCACGTGAGCCCGACCGCGTTGCAGGTGAAGATCACCGAGAATGCCGTGGGGGAGAACCCCATGACCTCCTGAACGACGAAGGGCGAGGCAGAAATGTATCCGAAGATCACGCCATAGGTGAGTGCGAACGCCGCCGCGTAGCCGCGATACCGCCGGACCGAGACCACCGCGACGATGTTGCGTGCGCACTCCCGGACGCTGACCGGGTGACGCCGGCCGGCCGGCAACGTCTCGGGAACATGCCGCCACACCACGGCCAGCAACACCACGGACAGGCCCGTGAGGACGACGAACACACCGCGCCACCCTGCCGGCCCCGCGATGGCCCCGCCGAACAGTGGCGCGACGATCGGCGCGACTCCGACAATGACCGTCAACAGGCTGAAGGTGCGCGCCGCCTGCGGCCCGGTGACCCGATCGGCAACCACCGCCCGGGCGATCACCATGCCGACACCACTGCCCAGCCCCTGCACCAGTCGCGCAACGGTCAGCACCGCACCGCTCGGGGCGAGGGCGCAGATCGCCGCCGCGCCGACGAGAAGTACGAGACCGACGCGCAGGGGCCGCCTGCGGCCGAGACCATCCGAGAGCGGACCGACCGCCAACTGTCCCAGCGCCAGGCCCACCATGAACGCGGTGAGCGTGAGTTGCACCGCCGAAGCTGACACGCCGAGGTCGTCACCGACCTGCGGCAGCGCCGGCAGATACATGTCGGTGGCCAGTGGCCCGATCGCCGACAATGCACCCAGCATCCACAGCATTGACACGGGCAGAGATCGCGCCGAGGCGCTCGGTCCCGGTGGGTGGGCATCGTGTGAAACGGATGCAGACGACATTTCCGCGAGTGTGCCGTCCCGGTCGTGGCCGACACAGTGGAAGTTCCACCCGACGGGAGGTCCATCGGGCGCGGAAGAATTTTGTCCCGGCGCGCGGGACAGGGACTCGCCGCTGCGTCGCACCGCGGGTGACAGTGGGAGGCGTCGTCCCCCTGGAACCGGGAGCCTCGCGAACCTGACGATCACCCGGTTGCCATTTCCCGCCGCCATCGAAGTGACACTGCTGTCGTCCGCATGTGCTTCGAAAGCCGCTGCGGGGAAACGACTCCGATTCGCGTCAATACGATGCTCACATCGAATCGAGGCCTTGAATCAAATGTTTGCTACATGTTAGCTTGCTCTCATTGAACTGGTAGCAAATGTTTGATCAAAGGCCGAAATGCTTCGCGGCGTTTGCAAGAGTCCGCCGCGGTGAAGGAGACAACACGATGACGACATCGAGTGTGGCGACCACTCGTCTGGAACGGGGCAGGCCGGCCTCGGTCGGCGAGCTGAGGAACCGCGCGGACTGGCTGCGGCTCGAAGTGATCGACATGATCGACGGGGCCGGTCTGGGGCACTACTCCAGCACGTTCTCGTGCGCCGAGATCCTCGCCGTTCTGTACTACCGCGCCATGCGGCTGGACCCGGCGCGGCCGGACTGGGCCGACCGCGACCGGTTCCTGCTCGGCAAGGGGCATGCGGCGGTGGGTCTGTGGCCGATCCTCGCCGATCTCGGCTACTTCGACCGTGCGGAACTGGACCGCTTCGGCTACCTGGGCAGCAATCTCGGCGACCACCCCGACATGCGCAAGGCGGCCGGCGTCGACTTCAGTTCCGGCTCGCTCGGGCACAACCTGTCCGTCGGGGTCGGCATGGCGATGGCGGCCCGGCTGCACGGCTCGGACCACCGCACCTTCGTGCTCACCGGGGACGGCGAGATCCACGAGGGGCAGGTGTGGGAGGCGGCGATGGCGGCGAGTCACTACCGGCTCGGCAACCTCGTGGCCATCGTCGACGCCAACGGCTACATCGGCAGCGGCCCGACCTCCGAGCTGATGGGCATCGAGCCGCTCGCGGACCGGTTCGCGGCATTCGGCTGGCGCGTCGTCGAACTCGACGGACACGACGTCGCCGCGCTGGTGCAGACCCTCGACGGGCTGCCGGCGCCGGACGACGACCGCCCGGTGTGCATCGTCGCCCGAACCCAGAAGGGCAGGGGCGTCTCGATCATGGAGCAGGCGCCGCGCGCCTGGCACGTCGGCTGCCTGACGCCCGAACAACGCGAGGCGGCCGTCGCCGAGGTCACCACCCGGATGCAGAGGGAAACCGCATGAGCGCCACCACGAACCGGTCCAACGCGATGGAGGACGTCTTCTCCGACGAGGGGCAGGCCTCCTCGCTCAACATGATCGGCCGGGCGCTCGCCGACCTCGCCGACCGCCACCCCGACGTGGTGGTGCTCTCGGCGGACCTGGGTTCGGCGCTGTCCGACCTCAAGCAGCGGCACCCGAGCCGGTACATCGAACTGGGCATCGCGGAGACCAACACGATCTCGGTGGCGGCGGGGATGGCGGCCTCGGGTTTTCGTCCGTACGTCCTCGCGTTCGCGCCGTTCGGAATGATCAAGTGCGCCGAGCAGATCCGCACCGACCTGGCCGCCACGATGATGCCGGTGACACTGGTGACCCGGCTCTCCGGTCTCGCCATGGGCTACTTCGGGGCGAGCCATCACGCGGTGGAGGACCTGGCGATCGCGCGGGCGATCACCAACCTGACGGTGATGGCGCCGGCCGACAACGCGGCGACCGTGGCCCTGCTCGAGCAGAGCCACGACGAACCGGGGCCGGTCTTGCTGCGGGTCAGCGAGGCCACTCGGCCGGTGTATCCGGCCGCCCCGATCCTGCAGCGGGGGCGGTTCGGCCGGGTGCGGGACGGCCGGGACCTGACGATCATCGGCACCGGGGCGGGTGTGGGGTGCGCGGTGGCGGCCGCGGGCGTCCTCGAAGACAACGGCATCCACGCGGCAGTGCTGGACGCCGCGTACCTCAAGCCGCTCGACGACGACGCGATCCTGGCGGCGGCCCGCGCCACGGGCGCGATCCTGACCGTGGAAGAGCACAACGTCGTCGGTGGCCTGGGCTCGGCGGTCGCCGAGGTCCTCGGGCGTCATCGCGTCGCGATCCCATTCGCGTCGGTCGCGCTTCCCGACGAGGACCTCGAGGTCGGCGTCCCCGCAGATCTGTTGTCCCACTACGGCATCACCCCCGAGGGCGTCGCCCGCGAGGCGCTGTCCCTGCTGTCGCGTTGAGCTGGATCCGGGAACCTCACTGTCAGGAGATCACATGAACAAGAGCTGGTTCGGTCTCGTCGCCGCGTGCGCGACCTCTGCCGTCGTCCTCTCGGCATGCGCGGGCACCTCGAACGCGACAGACGATGCGTCCGGCCCGTACCGGGTGCTGATCACCGCCGGGCTCGGCGGTCAGGGCACGCTCGCGGCAAACGCGCAGACCTCCGTCCTCGCGGCGAAGGCCGGCGCACAGCTGATCAACGAATCCGACGGCATCGGCGGGCGCAAGGTGGAGCTGACCGTCGTCGACGACGGCGGCGACCCCACGACCGCGGTGACCAAACTGCGCGAGGCGATCTCGTCGAACCACAAGCCGGACCTCTACCTGGACTCCGGGCCGTCGGCGATCACGACGGCGGTGCTGCCGGTGCTGGGACAGGCCAAGATCCTCTCGTTCAACATCAGCCCCACCTCCGACTCGTCGAACCCGAAGAAGTTCCCGCTGAACTTCGACATCGTGCCCACCACCGCGGAGGAGGCGGACTCGATCGCCGACTACGCGAAGGGCAAGGGATACACGCAGACCGGTGTCCTGCACGGCAACACGAGCTTCGGCGTGAATTTCGGCGCCGCGGCCGAGAAGTCGCTCGAGCAGGCCGGGATCACGGTGTCCGGCAACGAGTCCTACGACACCACCGCGCTGGACATGACCGCGCAGCTGCAGGCGTTGAAGAACTCCGGGGCGAAGGCGCTGGTGGTCGACGCCTACGGCGCGCCGCTCGGCTACATCCTGCAGAACCTGCAACGCCTGGACTGGAACGTCCCGCTGATCGGCGACCCGGCGGTGTCGGGCACCAACCTGATCGCCACCGCGCCGCCCACCGGTGTGCTCGGCACCCCGCAGGTGGCGAACCTGGTCACCCAGGTGTATCGGAGCACCGTCTACGACGCGCACGATGCGGCGGTCAACAAGATGGTCGACACCATGGCCTCGCTCGGCCACATCCCCACCTCGCTGATCCAGGCGCCGAACTTCGATGCCTTCCAGTTGGTGGCCGCGGCCGCGAAACAGGCCGGCACCACCACGGATCCGAAGAAGCTGGCGACCGCGCTCGAGTCCGGTGAGACACTCGCGAACGTGACGACCGCCTATCTTCCCCGGTACCGCTACAGCGCCACCGACCACGCGCCGACTCTCGGAACGGACGTGTTCGAGTTCGTCGCCCCCACGGCGCTGGTGAACGGGCAGTTCGGCAACCCCGCCGCGGGCACGGTGCAGCATTGACCGTGGTGCAACATCGAAGGGCGCAGTAGCGCCGGAGGATCGTGAGTCTTGAAGACAGTTTCCGAGCAGCCGGATTCGGAATTGCTCACCGCCGGAAGGCGCAGCAGGACCGCCGTGATCACGGCGGTCCTGTGCCTGACCGGTACCGTCGTTTCGCTGCTGCAGACGATGGTGGTTCCGCTGATCCCGGAGTTCCCGGCGATCTTCGGGGTCAGTCAGGACGACGGTTCCTGGCTGATCACCATCACCCTGCTGACCGGGGCGGTCGGCACGCCCATCATCTCGCGGCTGGCGGACATGTTCGGCAAGCGCCGGATGCTGCTGATCTCCCTCACGACGATGATCGTGGGTTCGCTGGTCGCGGTGCTCGGCGGCAACTTCACCGCGGCGCTGATCGGGCGCGGCCTGCAGGGCCTGTCCGTGGCGCTGGTTCCCGTCGGCATCTCCATCCTGCGTGACGAACTGCCGAGGGCGAAGGTGGCGGCGGCGACGGCGCTGATGAGCGCCACGCTCGGCATCGGCAGCGCGTTGGGGCTGCCGCTGTCGGGCTTCCTCGACATGCACTTTGGCTGGCAGAGCGCCTTCTGGGTGCCCGCCGCCGTCGGCATCGTCATGTTCGCGGCGGTGGTGCTGATCGTCCCCGAATCGCCCGTCCGCACGCCCAGCCGGTTCGACTATTTCGGCGCGCTGCTGCTGTCCGGTGCGCTGAGCGTGCTGCTGACGGGAATCACCAAGGGCGGCGCCTGGGGCTGGACCAGCGGCCCGACGCTGCTGCTGTTCCTGGCGAGTGCGCTGCTCTTCGCGGTGTGGATACCGTACGAGCTCCGGGTCGACTGCCCGCTGGTGGATCTGCGGACCTCCGCGCGTCGACCGGTGCTGCTGACCAACATCGCATCGGCGTTCGTCGGATTCGCGATGTACGCGAACATGCTGCTGACCACGCAGCAGTTGCAGATGCCGCTGATCGCCGGGCACGGCTTCGGGATGACGGTGTTCGCGGCCGGCGTCGCGATGGTCCCCTCGGGACTGGCGATGGTGCTCTTCTCGCCCCTGTCGGCGGCGATCACCACGCGGTTCGGACCGCGGGTCACCCTGATCACCGGCGCGTTGGTGATGGCGGGCGCCTACGTCGCACGGGTGCTCCTCACCGGTTCGGTCGGGTGGATCATCGCCGGTGCCGCGTTGGTGAGCATCGGGACCGCGATCACCTACGCCTCCATGCCGATGCTCATCATGCGCTCGGTGCCGGTCACCGAGACCGCCGCTGCCAACGGCCTGAACTCGTTGCTGCGGTCCGTCGGCACCTCCACGTCGAGTGCGTTCGTCGCCGCTGTGCTCACCACCATGACGATCGGGCACGGCCCGGTGGCGCAGTTGCCGTCGCTCGGCGCCTTCGAAGCCGTGTACTGGACGGCAGCGCTGGTGAGCGTGCTCGCGGCCGGTGTGGCGCTGTGCATTCCGCGCAAGGCCGCCCGCGCGGAACCGGGTGCGGTCGACCCGTAGCGATCGGCTCGATCCGGTCGATCGGCCCGTCGCCGGCTGGTAACTTGCGCAGACAGAGCAGGTAGCAGACGTTAGATCGGCTGAGAAGCGTTGCGGCGACGCAGCCGACCGCCGCGACCGAGGAGACGCGATGACGGACCACATGCCACTGACCCACCGGACCGTGCGGGTCGGCGAGATCGACATGCACATCGCCGAGCAGGGGAGCGGTGATCCGGTGGTGCTCTGCCACGGGTTCCCGGGTCTCTGGTACAGCTGGCGTCACCAGCTGCGGGCGTTGTCGGCGGCCGGCTATCGGGTGATCGCCCCCGACATGCGCGGCTACGGCCGCACCGATGCTCCGTCGGACCCGAGCGGGTACGACCGCCGGCACACCGTCGACGACATGGTCGGCCTGCTCGACGCGCTCGGCCTCGAGCAGGCGGTGTTCGCCGGCCACGACTTCGGTGCGCAACTCGTGTGGGATCTGCCGAACTGGGCGCCCGGACGGGTCCGGGGGTTGATGCAGCTGAGCGTGCCGCGGACGCCGCGCGCGCCGATCCGTCCGACGATCGGCTTCCGGCACCTCGCAGCACAGCATTTCGTGCACCTGCACTACTTCCAGGAGTACGGTCCGGCGGATCGGGAGCTCGGTGCGAACCCGAAGGAGTTCCTGGCGAAGATCTTCCACGCGCTCAGCGGGGCCAACCGCTACCTCGACTGCTGGGACTTCCCCTCGGAGGGCAACGGCTATCTCGACGTGCTCCCGGATCCGCCCGCGCTGCCGTGGCCCTGGCTGGACGAGAACGAATTCGGTTACTACGTCGAGGAGTTCACCCGGACCGGGTTCACCGGCGGGCTCAACTGGTACCGGGCCGACGACCTCGTCTGGGAACAGGACGAGCACCTGCACGACCTGCCGATCACCGTCCCGACCGTGTTCATCGCCGGCTCCCAGGATCCGGTGCTGGAGATGATGGGCGACAAGCCGTTCGAGACGATGACCGCGATGGTGCCAGGACTGCGTTCCACCCACGTGGTCCCCGGTGCCGGGCACTTCGTTCAGATGGAGGCGGCAGACGAGGTCAACCGCTTCATGCTGGACTTCCTGGCTGGGCTCGACTGAGCCGCGGAATCAGCGGGGTTCCGGAGCAGGCGCGGGCTTCGGCGCGGTCACCGCGGCGGTGGTCGCCGCCGCGGCGGGCGTCGACGCGACGGGTGCCGTCCCGGGCGTGTGCAGCTGAGCGGCCATCCACGGCAGGGCGGCGGGGAACGCCGCCGAGGCGAACTGCCAGGTGTGCCCGCCCGGGGCGGTGTGCACCGAGCAGCTGATCGCGTCCTTCGTCGCCGCCGCACAGAGCTTTTCGGCGGCGCCCGACTCGTCGGTGTCCCGGGTGTTGTCCTGGCCGCCGAACCCGTTCGGGGCCGAGTTCTGTTGCGTCGGGCGGTGGAATCCGCTGAAGTTCTTGCCCTTGGCGCCCTTCCACATTCCGGGGCGGTTGGGTGTGCCGGTGTCCTCGAACCAGCCCGACACCCCGGTGTACCTGCCGTGTGCCTGCATCACGGTGGTCGGGTCGAACTTCGCCCACTGCGCGGGGTTTCCTCCGTAGAGCCGGTCGATCGTCTGCGCCTTGGTACCCGCGGTCGGACCGAGATCGCCGGCGATGTCCTCGAAGCTGCTGAACAGGTCGGGGTGCATCACGGTCAGGTCCACGGCGCAGGTGCCGCCCATCGACCACCCGACGATGCCCCAGTTCGCCGCCGCGGACGACGCGCCGAAGTGCGAGATGACATACGGCCGCACATCTTCGGTGAGGTGCCCCGCGGAGTTTCCGCGCGGCCCGTCGACGCATTCGGTGTCGTTGTTGAAGCTGCCGCCGGCGTCGACGAACACCAGGATCGGGGCCTGGCCGCCGTGGGACTGCGCATACCCGTCGATCACCGGGATCACGTTGCCGCTGCGCATCCAGTCCGCGGGGGTGTTGAACTCGCCGGCGATCATCATGATCACCGGCAGCTTCGGCGGGGTCTTGCCCGCGAACCAGGCCGGCGGCAAATAGACGTACTCGGTGCGGTGATTGAACCCGCTTGCCGTGTCCGGGATGTCGACCGACACGACCTTGCCGGTCGACATGGTGGTCCCGCGCAGTCCGGGCAGCGCGGAGGCGTCGACCTGATCGGGCAGTGGACCGGCGGTGACCGCGCCCCAGGCCGCCTGCACGGTGGGGTAGTAGCCGACCCACTGGTTGAGCACGAGCAGCACGCTGGCCAGGCTGAGCGGGATCGCCAGCACCGACAACCCGCGCCGCCACCACCGGGTACCGCGCCAGCCGAGCGCGGCTACCGCGACGGCGGCGGCGGCCACGCCGGTCCACACCCACAGTGCGGCGGGCGCGGGATCCGAGGCCAGCCCCTGCGAATCCATGTACCAGCGGGCGAGGAGGGCGCCGAGCACGCCGATCACCACGCTGACCGGAACCCAGACCACGCGCCATCGGCCGGTGCGCCAACCGACGACCGCGATCAACGCGACGACGGTGACGATCTCGATCGTCAGTGGCAGCCAGCCGCCGAGCAGCGAGACGCCGGTGTGGTACCCGCCGGGGTGAAAGGCCGCCTGCGCCGCGCCGGGTGCGCCGGGCCCATGGACGGGTGCAGGAGTGGGCGGGGGCGGTGTCGTGGTCATCGGATCAGCCCTCGTAGTGCGACATGTCGTAGACGGTGGCGGACCCGACGGTGACCGGCTTGAAGTGCGCGGCAACCCAGTTCGTGATGTCGGTGTGCCCGCCGAACCCGCTCATCCAGCCGCCGGCGGCGGGGCCCTGGTGCGCGGGTGCGGCCTGGGCGTCGGCAGGCTTGCCGTGGCCGGTCGGGCGATGGGCCGGGGTGGCCTGGGCCGGGTGGCCGGCGGCGTCGTCCGCGGGCTTCCCTGCGGTCGGCAGACCCCGGTTCTCGACGACATAGTAGGTCACCTGGTGGTTCTTCACGTAGTCGATGAACTGTCCCAGCGTCGGGGTCGGGTCGTCCATGAACCCGCCGATCGCCATCACCGCGGTGTTGCTGGACAGCTCCAGCGCCGCCGCCGGCGAGGACCGGTCGATCGCCGCGGACCACTTCGTGTGGGTGGCCGCGAGCATCGCGTCGAGTCTCGGGTTGCTCTCCGAACCGCCGAAGAACTTCGCGAACGCGGCGAACTGGTCGCCGTCCTTGCGGGCCGGCCCGACGGTCGGGCTGCCGCCGGTGTGGGACACCGGCACGGTGGCGAAGGTGTAGGCGGCGCTGCCGCCGAGGATCCCGACCACACCGAGCGCCAGGAACACGGCCGAGAACCGCCGGACGGCGGCGATGGAACCCAAGGCCAGACCGACCGCGGCGATCACCGTCACCGCCAGCAGCACCCACCGGAGCCACGGCAACCAGCTCGAATTGCGCTGCAGCAGCACGAATCCCCAGACTCCACCGGCCAGCACCAGCGCGGCCAGGCCGAACCTGCCCAGCCGGCGGTCCCGGATCGACCACATCTCGTGCACACCCAGACCGACGAGCCCGGCGATGGCCGGTGCGATGGCCAGCGTGTAGTACGCGTGGAACATGCCGTTCATGTAGCTGAAGACGATCCCGTCGACGATCAGCCACAGGCCGAACACCAGCGCGGCGCCGCGGACCAGATCGGTGCGCGGGCGACGGCCCCGCGAGACCAGCACCAGCACGAACGCCAGCAGCGCGACCGGCAGCAGCCAGGAGATCTCGAAGCCGAGTTCGCCACCGAACAGTCGGGTCAGTCCGACCGATCCCGCGCCGAAGCCGCCGTGACCGCCGTGGTGCGGCAGCGTCAGCCCGTCGGGCAGCTTCAGGTCGGCCGGGGGCTTGAAGTGCGGCATAGCGTGTCCGCCGCCGTGATTCCGGCCGAGGATTCGCGCCAGTCCGTTGTAGCCGAGGACGAGGTTCATGAAGTTGTTGTCGGTGGATCCGGCGAGGTAGGGGCGGGTGTCGGCGGGCCAGATCAGGGTGATCAGGATGTACCAGCCGGAGGCGGCGGTGAGGGCGGCGGCGGCGCCGAGGAGGTGTAGGAGGCGTTTGCCGAGTGTGGTGGGGGCGACGATGAGGTAGGCGAGGCCGAGGGCGGGCAGGACCATGAGGCCTTCGAGCATTTTGGCGAGGAAGGCGAGGCCGAGGGCGACGCCGGCGAGGGCGATCCATTTCGCGGAGGCTTTGGGTAGGGCGCGGAGGGTGGCGTAGACGGCGGCGGTCATGGCCAGGACCATGACGGCGTCGGGGTTGTTGAACCGGAACATCAGGGCGGCGACGGGGGTCAGGGCGAGGGCGGTGCCGGCGAGCAGTCCGGCGCCGCGTCCGGCGATGCGGGTGATGGCGCCGTAGAGGAGGGCGACGGCGGCGACGGCCATGAGTGCTTGGGGGATGAGCATGCTGGCGGAGGAGAAGCCGAAGATCTGGCCGGAGAGGCCCATGACCCATTGGGACAGGGGTGGTTTGTCGACGGTGATGAAGTTGCCGGTGTCGAGGGAGCCGAACAGGAGGGCTTCCCAGTTGGTGGAGCCGGCTTGGGCGGCGGCGGCGTAGAACTGGTTGCCCATGCCGTTGACGGTGATGTTCCACAGGTAGGTGACGGCGGTGCCGGCGAGGAGCAGGACCAGGCCGGCTCGTTCCCACCCACGCCGCGACAGGCCCAGGCGGCGCGGCGGGGCCGAGGCAGGCTCTGTTGGCGCGGCCGACGGGGGAGTGGCCGGGGCGGCATCACTGGTCACAGTCACCAGCCCACTATCGGCGCGGGTGCTGTGGCGGGCCTGGGCGAAACCTGGCAATGCGCTGGGGTACCGGAATCGGCAGCATCTTCACAGCCCGCTCTCACCCGGAGGACGGCGGAAGCGCGTTCACTGTCGTCCGGGTGCCGAGCCACGGTGCCTGCGGCGACCGCCCCTCACCCGGCCGCGGTGCCAGCCGCCCCGAGAAGGACAGGACGAGAACCGTGAACGCTGCCGTCATTCAGGACGTCATCCAACTGCTCAGCGATCTGGCCGCCGGTGCGGGGAACAACGCGAACACCGGCACCAACGACACCACCCCGAGCGGGACCGGTACGGGCACCGGCATCCTCAGCCTGCTCAGCGGCCTCAGCTCCTAGCCCGCACCGGAACCGTGGCGTGCGACCGTTCCGGATCGCATGTCACGGTTCGGCTGCGCCTGCCTCGTCCGCGTCGACAGTTGGATTACCGTGGGAGCGCCGCCGTGAAAGGACGAATCGCATGAATGCAGCCCTGGCCGGTACCGGCTTCACCGCCCTGCGTGTCGTGGCGCGCGGTCAGCACGCGCAGTGGCGGCACACCCACGTCCAACCGGGAATCGGACCGATGCTGCACCTGGTCATGCACATGCTCATGGCCGGGCTGACCTGGCACGCGGTCGAGCACGTCACCCGCAGTGGTCATTGGGTCGCCGGATTCGTCGTCCTCGCGTTGGCCGTGGTCGCGGTGGCGGCATTCGTGTTGCGACGTAACCGGATCCTCTGACCCGGGGTTGGGGCTGCGCGGCCCGGGCGGCGGCTCGGCCCGGCTGTAGAGATCGCGTCGGCCCGTGGCCCGGGGGATGGGTGTGGCCGCGTGGCAAAACTTGCAGGTTTTCGCAGACCTCCGAGTCTGTGAACTCTGGGCCGCGGCCGAGCACCCTCCCCTGAACCGGCATCAGCGTCGAGCGCGGGGACGGCCATCCGCACCCGCAGGAAGCTGGTCACCGGGGCTTTTCCCGCGTCCGGGTACTCTGGTCAACCGTGCTTGTGCTTGCCATCGACACCTCGACCCCCGCCGTCACTGCCGGAGTGGTTCGACTGTCCCGGCACTCTGCCGACACGCTCGCGACCCGCGTGACGCACAACGCCCGCGCGCACGCCGAGGTGCTCACTCCCCAGGTGCTCGAGGCGCTGGCCGAATGCGGTCACGCCCTCGACGATCTGGACGCGGTCGTCGTCGGGGTCGGACCCGGCCCCTACACGGGGCTGCGGGTGGGCATGGCCACCGCCGCCGCATTCGCCGACGCCCTGGGCATTCCCGTGCACGGTGTGTGCAGCCTCGACGCGATCGCGGCAGAAGCCCACGCCGAAGGCGATGTCCCCGGCAACCTGCTGGTCGTGACCGATGCCCGTCGCCGCGAGGTCTACTGGGCGCGTTACGAGGGCGGGCGACGCGTGGCCGGTCCCGCAGTGCTGGCTCCCGCCGAACTCCCGGCGTCGCCGTCGGTCGCGGTCGCGGGTTCCGCCGCGCACGCGGAGCTGTTCGACCTTCCCCCGGTCCCGGTGCACAGCCCGACCCCGGCGGGCCTGGTGTCGGTCGCCGCCGAGTCGCTGCTCGCCGGGGCCGTTCCCGCGCCGCTGATGCCGCTGTACCTGCGGCGTCCCGACGCCGTCGAACCGAAGCCGCGCGCGGTCCGGGCCGCGCAGTCGCCCGCGACGCAGGCGGGCGCGGGGTCCGGCTCGTGACGGTCACGCTCGACGGCCTCACCGAGGCGGACGCGCCGCGCTGCGCGGAACTCGAGCGCATCCTGTTCCCCGGCGACGGGCCCTGGCCGGCGTCGGCGTTCGTCTCCGAGCTGAGGGCGCGGCACAACCATTACGTCGCGGCCCGGGCCGACGGAGTACTGGTCGGTTACGCGGGGCTCGCGGGGCTCGGTTCGGCGCGCGACCCGGAGAACGAGGTGCACACCATCGGCGTGGACCCGGCCCAGCAGGGCCGGGGCATCGGACGGCTGCTGCTCGACGACCTGCTCGCCGCCGCCGACGCCCGGGGCGGTCCGGTGTGGCTGGAGGTGCGCACCGACAACGAGGCGGCCATCGGGCTCTACCGCAGCGCGGGCTTCGAGCTGATGGGGCTGCGCAAGCGCTACTACCGGCCGAGCGGCGCGGACGCATACACGATGAAGCGGCCGCCCACGGGGTCGGAACAGAGCGGACGAGATCTTGCCGGCGAGGAGGCCTGACGATGATCGTGATGGGGATCGAGAGCTCGTGTGACGAGACAGGGGTGGGCATCGTCGAACTGCGGCCCGACGGTACCGTCACGCTGCTGGCGGACGAGGTCGCCTCGAGCGTCGACCAGCACGTCCGCTTCGGCGGTGTGGTTCCGGAGATCGCGTCGCGGGCGCACCTGGAGGCCATCGTTCCGACGATGCGCCGGGCGCTGGCCACGGCGGGGATCGCCAAGCCCGACGTCGTCGCCGCCACGATCGGTCCCGGGCTGGCGGGTGCACTGCTGGTCGGTTCGGCCGCGGCCAAGGCCTACGCCGCGGCCTGGGGCGTGCCGTTCTACGGCATCAACCACCTGGGCTCGCACGTCGCCGTCGACGCACTCGAGCACGGACCGTTGCCGGCGAGCGTGGCGCTGCTGATCTCGGGCGGGCACACCCAGTTGCTGCACATCCGCAGCCTCGGCGAGCCGATCGAGGAACTCGGCACGACCGTCGACGACGCCGCCGGCGAGGCCTACGACAAGGTGGCCCGGCTGCTCGGCCTGGGTTACCCGGGTGGGCCGGTCCTCGACAAGCTGGCCCGCACCGGGGACCCGCGCGCGATCGCGTTCCCGCGGGGGATGACCGGCCCGCGCGACGCCCGGCACGCCTTCTCCTTCTCCGGACTCAAGACCGCCGTCGCGCGGTACGTGGAGAAGTGTGAGCGCACCGGCGAGCCGGTGCCCACCGCCGACGTCGCGGCGAGTTTCCAGGAGGCCGTCGCCGACGCGTTGACGATGAAGGCCGTGCGGGCCTGCACCGACGTCGGCGTGTCGACGCTGCTGCTCGGCGGCGGTGTCGCGGCGAACTCGCGGGTGCGCGAGCTTGCGGAGGAGCGCTGCGCGGCCGCCGGTGTCGAACTGCGCGTGCCCAGCCGACGGTTGTGCACCGACAACGGTGCGATGGTCGCCTCGCTCGGGGCGCATCTGGTGGCGGCCGGTGCGCAGCCGTCGCCGCTCACGGTGGCCACCGACCCCGGACTGTCGGTCACCGTCAGCCAGCCGTGAACAAGGGTTGAGTGCTGGCACTCGCCTGTATAGAGTGCTAGTCGGCACTGAGTCAGTCTCGGCACCCGCGACGACGGGGCTGGTCGAAGGGCCGCACACCTGATCGACCAAACCTGTTCCGGGAATCAGACCCGGGACTGAACCACTGAAAGTGGAGGGCTCATCGTGGCGAGCGTGAACATCAAGCCGCTCGAGGACAAGATCCTCGTCCAGGCCAACGAGGCCGAGACGACGACCGCCTCCGGCCTGGTCATCCCCGACACGGCGAAGGAGAAGCCCCAGGAGGGCACCGTCGTCGCCGTCGGACCCGGCCGCTGGGACGAGGACGGCGAGAAGCGCATCCCGCTCGACGTCAAGGAAGGCGACGTCGTCATCTACAGCAAGTACGGCGGCACCGAGATCAAGTACCAGGGCGAGGAGTACCTGATCCTCTCGGCGCGCGACGTGCTGGCCGTCGTCGGCAAGTAAGAAGTCGGCAAGCAAGACACTGGCCGTGAACCGCCCCGGTGAACCGTCGCTGCGACGGGCCCGGGGCGGCACGCGTTTCGGGCGCCACCACAGCCGCGGACCGGCCTGCGCCGCTCCGACGCCGGCAGCCCCGCGTGGCACGAGATAGAGGAGAACATGGCAAAGCAGATTGAGTTCAACGAGGACGCCCGACGGGCGCTCGAGCGCGGTGTGGACCAGCTCGCGGACGCGGTCAAGGTCACCCTCGGCCCGCGCGGGCGGCACGTGGTGCTGGCGAAGGCGTTCGGCGGCCCGACGGTCACCAACGACGGCGTGTCGATCGCCCGGGAGATCGAGCTCGAGGATCCGTTCGAGAACCTCGGCGCCCAGCTCGTCAAGAGCGTCGCCACCAAGACCAACGACGTCGCCGGCGACGGCACCACCACCGCGACGGTGTTGGCGCAGGCGCTGGTGCGTGCCGGGCTGCGCAACGTCGCTGCCGGCGCCAACCCGATCACGCTGGGCAACGGCATCGCCAAGGCCGCCGAACAGGTCGAGCAGGCTCTGCGCGCAGCGGCCACCCCGGTCGCGGGCAAGCAGGCCATCGCCCAGGTCGCGACCGTGTCCTCGCGCGACGAGGAGATCGGTGAGATGGTCGGCGAGGCGATGACGGTCGTCGGCGTCGACGGTGTGGTCACCGTCGAGGAGTCCTCCGGACTGCACACCGAGCTGCAGGTCACCGAGGGCGTGCAATTCGACAAGGGCTTCCTCTCGCCCTACTTCGTCACCGATCTCGACGAGCAGAAGGCGATCCTCGAGGACGCCTACGTGCTGCTGTACCGGGAGAAGATCAGCTCGCTGCCCGACTTCCTCCCGCTGCTCGAGAAGGTCGCCGAGTCCGGCAAGCCGCTGCTGATCATCGCGGAGGACGTCGACGGCGAGGCGCTGTCGACGCTGGTCGTCAACGCCATCCGCAAGACGATCAAGGCCGTCGCGGTCAAGGCGCCGTTCTTCGGCGACCGCCGCAAGGCGTTCCTCGACGATCTCGCCGTCGTCACCGCCGGTGAGGTGATCACCTCCGACGCAGGGCTCACGCTGTCCGGTGCCGAGCTCACCCAGCTGGGACGCGCGCGCCGGGTCGTGGTCAGCAAGGACGAGACCACGATCGTCGAGGGTGCCGGATCCACCGCGGACATCGAGGTGCGGGTCGCGCAGCTCAAGGCCGAGATCGAGCGGTCCGACTCCGACTGGGACCGGGAGAAGCTGCACGAGCGGCTGGCCAAGCTGGCCGGCGGCGTCGCGGTGATCAAGGTCGGCGCCGCCACCGAGACCGAGCTCAAGGAGCGCAAGCACCGCGTCGAGGATGCGGTCGCAGCGGCGAAGGCCGCGGTCGAGGAGGGCATCGTGCCCGGCGGCGGCTCCGCGCTGGTCCACGCCGCGAAGGCGCTTGCCGAGCTGGAGCAGAGCCTGTCCGGCGACGAGGCGACGGGCGTCGCGGCGTTGCGCACGGCGGTCACCGCCCCGCTGTACTGGATCGCGGCCAATGCCGGCCTGGACGGATCCGTGGTGATCAACAAGGTCACCGAGCTGCCGGAGGGCAGCGGGTTCAACGCGGCCACGCTCACCTACGGCGACCTGCTGGCCGACGGCATCGTCGACCCGGTCAAGGTCACCCGTTCCGCGGTGGTCAACGCCGCATCGGTCGCGCGCATGGTGCTGACCACCGAGAGCGCTGTGACGGAGAAGCCGGCCGAGGACGACGCGGCAGACGCGCACCAGGGTCACAACCACTGACGGTTGAGCCGGACCTGACCGGAAGGGGCGGTGCGGGAGGGGATCGCTCTCCCGCACCGCCCTTCCGTTTGCGCCTCGTCGAGACCGGTCGCCGGGTGCTTCAGGCCACGCGGTCGCGCTGCAATTGTGCGGCGACACGCCGGCCGGCGCCGGACCGCACCGCGGCCTCACGCTCGGATTCGCTCATCCCACCCCAGATGCCGTACGGCTCGGCGACGCGCAACGCGTGCTCGCGGCACTGGCTCAGCACCGGGCAGGTCTCGCACAGCTTCTTGGCGTTCGACTCCCGTGCGGCGCGTGCCCGCCCGCGCTCGCCGTCCGGGTGGAAGAACACCGCAGAGTCCACACCGCGGCAGCGCCCCTGCATCTGCCAGTCCCAGCGGTCCGACAAAGGGCCGGGAAGAATGTGCGGTCGACTCATGAATAAACACTCCTGACGTTGTGTAGGCGTGCCTTCCCCCTGCGGATCTCGCCGGGAAGGCGCGGAACCGAGATCAACCCTATGCAGAAATGAGAATTCGAGTCAATGCTCTACGGGGCTTAATTCGCCGGGGTCACGATCGCCGCGGTATATGCGCATTTACCGAGACCGCATGGCACGTAAATAGCATTGCCGCAGGTCGTGTTTGTTGAAGATTGCGCGTACTTCTTGCGCAAGCATCTTCGCCGGGATCTGTATACCCCCGATCGGGGGTGATTGATCACGCCGACTCTTCCATTTGTGGCGAGGCGGTGAACGAAGTGGAAACAGTCGGAGTCGTGATTTCTCTGCCGGGCCGAGAAGTTTGCAACGCGAAATCCTTGCCCAATGCAATGCTTGAATGGGGCACAAAATTTCATCAACCGGCGATGTCGAATTCCGCATATCGGGAAGCACGGGTTGAGCTGGCGGCCTTCGACTTCAACAGGGCGGCGTCACCGGTGAGTGGGGTTCGGCCCTAGTGTCGCGGTGTGCGGGAGAGCTCAGTGTGTGCAGGTGTGCAGACGGACGCGATGCTGCTGCGGGCGGCGTTCGGGGACGGCGGCGAGTGCCAGAGGGAGCGTCACTGCCTGTTGCCGGAGCCGACCGGACCGCAGCAGCGCTGGCACCGGGCGGTCGTTCACGGCGGGCGGGGGGAGTACGCGCGGGCCCGGGCCGACCTCGACGAGTTGGCTCGCGATCCGCGCGCCGGCCTGTGGCGTTCGTTCGCGGCCAGCACGCGGGCCTCGCTGCTGCGGCAACTGGGCGGGCACCGGGCCGCCGCGCCGCTCGACGGTCGCGCACTGGCGCTGACCGCGACGGGGATGCCGGAAGACCCTTCATCGGTGACCGCGGCGCGATGCGACGCGCTCACCGGTCTTGCCGCTGATGCGCTGGGCTGTGGCCGGTTCGATCTCGCCCGACGGCTGCTCGATCGCGTCGCGGCCGAACTGGACGGCGTCGATCTGGAGGTGGTGGAAACGGAGTCTGCCGAACCGGAGAGATCGGAACCGGGCACGGTCGATCCGGGAGAGGCCGGGGATCCGCTGTGGCGGCCGCGGCTGCGGCTGCACTGGGTGTCGGCGGAGACCGCGATGGCCTCGGGTCGCCCGGGCCCCGCGCTGGAGCACGCCGAGCGCGGCGTCGACCGTGCCGCGCGGTGCCCGTCGACGCGGCACCGGATCAAGTCCGACCTGATCCTCGCGGCGGCGCTGTGCGCGGCCGGACGGGGTGAGGAATCCGCGGAGTTGGCCGAGCGGGTGGCGGACGACTGCGCCCGGACCGGCCTTGTCCCGTTGCGGTGGGCGGCTGCGATGTTGCTCACAGCCGTGCGGCCGACCGGGGGATTCGATCGGGTCCGCGACGACTGCGCCCGCGCGATCGCGCGGGGTGGCGGAGTGCTCGGCTGACCGCGACAGAGCTGTGATCGCGCCGATCCCAGGGTTGGACGCCCCACTCGGTAGGGTTGGCGTGTTCTACCTCCGGTGGGATCGCGCTCGGTTGCCCACGCCGGACGCGCCGCGTAACGCCAGGACATGACATCGCGATGACACTCACGGGTGACGAGTTGAACCTCGCCGTCGCTGCGGCTGCGCAGGGCGACAGGATGGCTCTTTCCCGCATTCTCGAGATGGTTCGTCCCGTGATCGTGCGTTACTGCAGGGCGCGGGTCGGGTCGGCGGAGCGTGGGCAGCTCTCCGCCGACGATGTGGCACAGGAGGTTTGTCTGGCGGTCATGACGGCCCTGCCGCGGTATCGCGATCAGGGACGACCGTTCATGGCGTTCGTTTACGGAATCGCAGCGCACAAAGTGGCCGATGCGCACCGCGGCGCGGCGCGTAACAAAGCCGAACCGACGGCGGATGTACCGGATGAGATATCGACAGACGGTGGGCCGGAGCAACAGGCGCTCGATTCCGAGGCGAGACGACGGGTGGATGCGTTACTGGACACCCTGCCGGACAAGCAGCGCGAGATCCTGGTGCTGCGACTGATCGTGGGACTGTCCGCGGAAGAGACCGCCGAGGCGGTCGGAAGTACGGCGGGTGCTGTGCGTGTGGCGCAGCACCGGGCACTGTCGAAACTGAAGAAGACGTTGGTGAAGGCGGGTGAACGAGATGTCTGATCGGAACGGCCGAGACAAGGGCCGTCGACGCGGCGGCGATGATGCCGATGCGCGGCGCCCCGGCCCCACCGGCGATCGTGACGACGACGTCACCGCAGCCGTGCCGCCCGCGTCCGCGAGCGAGCCGTCCGACCTGGCGGAGATGATCCGGGACAGTGAGCTCATCGATGCGCTGTCCGGTTCCGGGGCGGTGGCGACCGAGTCGGCCGAGGAGTTCGAGGTCGCGACGCTGATCAGTCAGTGGCGCGAAGAGATCCTCAGCCCTCCGATGCCCGCGGGCCCGGACCTCGACGCGATCGAGGCCGCGGTGCTCACCGAGATCCGCACGACCCGGCTGGCGGATCGCCGGAGCCCGCGCAGGCTGACCTCCGTGGTCGCGGCCGCGGCCTCGGTGACCGCTCTGCTCGGCGGGCTGACCGTGCTTGCGCACCAGTCGAAGCCCGGCGACACGCTGTGGGGCGTGAACGAAACGCTGTTCGGCGATCAAGCCCGCCAGGTCGCGGCGGTCACCGACATCCAGTCCGACCTGGACAAGGCGGCGAAGCTGATCTCCACCGGCGATGTTCCGCAGGGCCTGGCGCTGCTGAACAACGCCAGTACCAGGATGACCGACGTCAACAAGGGCTCGACCTACGACGACCTGAACCGCCGGCGCGCGCAACTCTGGTCGCAGGCGACCGGCAAGCCCGCCGCTGCGGCGCCGCTCCCCGGTGTCACGGTGCCGACGGCGGTCCCGGCGCCCGTGCTGCCCACGGCCATACCGACCATTCCGAAGATCCCGCTCCCGACGGGGATCCCCGGCATCCCGGGTCTGCCCGGCCTGCTCACGCCGCCGACGGAGGTTCCGTCGCCACTGGTGGTGCCGGTCGTCCCGACGCACGTGCCGACGGCGCCGGAGTTGCCGACGTTGCAGCTGCCGAGCGTGCCGGTGCCCACAGTGCCCACGGAACCTCCGGTCACCGTTCCCACGCTCCCGGCACTGCCGACCGTCGTGCCGACGCAGCCGGCGAAGCCGACCGTGTCACTGCCGCCCGTCCCGACGATCGTGCCGGAGCCGCCGATCACCGTGAAGCCGCCGGCGAGCATCACCATCCCGGCGCCCAAGGTGGAGCCCGTGCCCGCCCCGACCGGCGGCTAGCGACGAGACCGAACACAGCAGGACCCTCGCCACATGGCGAGGGTCCTGCTGTGTTGTGAGGCCTTGTTCGGTGTGCGGCCGGAGCGGCGTCCGTCAGCTCTCGTATCCGTCGCTGTACAGCGAGGCGTCGTGGATCGTCGCGTCCGCGTATCCGCGGCAGTAGTCCCAGGTCACGTACGCGTCGGGGACCGGGTCGTAGGCGGGCTCGTGGGGCCGGACCGTGCCGTCGACCAGCAGTTGCAACAGGTTCGCGCGCAGCATGTCCCAGTCGTGGTAATGGTCCTGCTGGCAGTCCTCGCAGTTGACGACCAGGCCGCGGATCCCGCGGTGGCTCAAGAGTGCCTCGTAGACGGCGAGATCGGCGAGATCCTCCTCGACCGCGAGGCGTTCGTGCGGGTCCAGCGGCTGACCGGGATCGAGGGCGTCGAGGGCCTCCGCGGGGTCATTGGGGTCGCCGGCGAAGGGATCCGGCGGCAGACCCGGAGGCAGTTGATCGCGCACACGCCTACCGTACGCAGGTGTGGGTGGTCCGCGCTACCGCAATGCCGATGAACGCCCGCCGGAAGAACCTACCGTCCCACATCACATGCCGCGCCCGTCCACCGGCTCGGCGCAGCCGATACCATGGTCGTACTCGGCGTACCAGGTGATCGAACCGAGATCTCGATTCTCTCCCTCGTGCGTCGTCTCGTTACCCCCGTGGCTCGGCCCCGGGACCCCGGTACCGAGGTCAGCAGGTTCCGCAGCGCAAAGAAGGAAGGCCGCACACGCATGACTACACCGGCAGGGCTGGTCCGTACCGGCGGCGATGATCCCAACAAGGTCGCCATGCTCGGGCTGACCTTCGACGATGTGCTGCTGCTCCCCGCGGCGTCGAACATCGTCCCCGGTCAGGTCGACACGTCCAGCCAGCTCACCCGCGACATCCGTCTGCGGGTGCCGCTGGTCAGCTCGGCGATGGACACCGTCACCGAGGCGCGGATGGCCATCGCGATGGCCCGCGCGGGCGGCATGGGCGTGTTGCACCGCAACCTCTCGACCGAGGCCCAGGCCGGTCAGGTCGAGACGGTCAAGCGGTCCGAGGCGGGCATGGTCACGGACCCGGTCACCTGCAGCCCGACCGACACCCTCGCCGAGGTCGACGCGACGTGCGCCCGGTTCCGGATCTCCGGGCTGCCGGTCACCGACGCGCAGGGCCAGCTGGTGGGCATCATCACCAACCGGGACATGCGCTTCGAGGTCGACATGAGCCGGCCCGTCGCCGAGGTCATGACCAAGGCGCCGCTGATCACCGCCCGTGAGGGTGTCACCGCCGAGGCCGCTCTGGGCCTGTTGCGCCGTCACAAGATCGAGAAGCTGCCGATCGTCGACGGCCAGGGCAAGCTCACCGGGCTGATCACCGTCAAGGACTTCGTCAAGACCGAGCAGCACCCCGATGCGACCAAGGACGACGACGGCCGGCTGCTGGTCGGGGCCGCGGTCGGCGTCGGCGATGACGCCTGGTCGCGCGCCATGACCCTCACCGATGCCGGCGTCGACGTGCTCGTGGTCGACAGCGCGCACGGACACTCCGACGGCGTGCTCGGCATGATCTCCAAGCTCAAGGGCGAGATCGGCGACCGCGTGCAGATCATCGGCGGCAACGTGGCGACCCGTTCGGGCGCGCTGGCGCTGATCGAGGCCGGCGTCGACGCGGTCAAGGTCGGGGTCGGCCCCGGCTCGATCTGCACGACCCGCGTGGTCGCCGGCGTCGGCGCCCCGCAGATCACCGCGATCCTCGAGGCTGTCGCCGCCTGCAAGCCGCACGGCGTGCCGGTCGTGGCGGACGGCGGGCTGCAGTTCTCCGGCGACGTGGCCAAGGCCCTCGCCGCGGGCGCGTCGACAGCGATGCTCGGTTCGCTGCTCGCGGGTACCGCCGAGTCGCCCGGCGAGCTGATCCTGGTCGGCGGCAAGCAGTACAAGAGCTACCGCGGCATGGGCTCGCTCGGGGCCATGCAGAGCCGTGGACAAGGCAAGTCGTACTCGAAGGACCGCTACTTCCAGGACGACGTGTTGTCCGAGGAGAAGCTGGTCCCGGAGGGCATCGAGGGCCGGGTGCCGTTCCGCGGACCGCTCTCGCAGGTGATCCACCAGCTCACCGGCGGACTGCGCGCCTCGATGGGCTACACCGGGTCGGCCACGATCGAGCACCTGCAGCAGGCGCAGTTCGTGCAGATCACGGCCGCCGGGCTCAAGGAGAGCCACCCGCACGACATCACCATGACGGTCGAGGCGCCCAACTACTACGCGCGCTGAGTTCCGGTCCCCGCGCCGCGAACGCGGTGGCGGGGACCTGCTCTGCCAGGCCGTATTCCGCACCATCCACAGAGAAAGGGACGCGCGTGCGCGACCTCGTTGAGATCGGCATGGGCCGTTCGGCCCGTCGGACCTACCAGTTGGCGGACATCGACATCGTCCCCTCGCGACGCACCAGGTCGTCGAAGGAGGTCTCGACCGCCTGGCAGCTCGACGCCTACCGATTCGACCTGCCGCTGCTCGCGCACCCGACCGATGCGCTGGTCTCGCCGGCGTTCGCGATCGAGCTGGGCAAGCGCGGTGGCCTCGGCGTGCTCAACGGCGAGGGGCTGTGGGGCCGGCACGAGGACGTCGAGGACAAGATCGCGCAGGTCGTGGAGTTGGCCGAGTCGGATGTCGACCCGTCGGCCGCGATCCGTCTGCTGCAGCAACTGCACGCCGCGCCGCTGCGGCCGGAACTGCTGGCCGCCGCGGTTGCCCAGGTCCGCGACGCCGGAGTGACCACGGCGGTGCGGGTCAGCCCGCAGAACGCCCGCACACTCACCCCGGAGCTGGTCAAGGCCGGCATCGACCTGCTGGTGGTGCACGGCACGATCATCTCCGCCGAGCACGTCGCCCGGGACGGGGAGCCGCTGAACCTCAAGACCTTCATCGCCGAACTCGACGTGCCGGTGGTCGCCGGCGGAGTGAGCGATCACCGCACCGCGCTGCACCTGATGCGCACCGGCGCGGCCGGCGTGATCGTCGGCTACGGCTCGGCCGAGGGCGTCACGACCAGCGGTGAGGTGCTCGGCATCGGGGTGCCGATGGCCACCGCCATCGCCGATGCGGCCGCCGCGCGTCGCGACTACCTCGACGAGACCGGCGGCCGCTACGTGCACGTGATCGCCGACGGCGACATCCACACGTCCGGTGACCTGGCCAAGGCGATCGCCTGCGGTGCCGATGCCGCGGTGCTCGGCACGCCGCTGGCCGCCGCCGCCGAGGCGCCCGGCAAGGGCTGGTACTGGCCGTCGGTGGCGGCGCACCCGTCGGTGCCCCGCGGTTCGCTGCTGCCGGTCGCCTTCGGGGACCGCCCGAGCCTGGACGCCGTGCTCGCCGGGCCGTCCGACGACCCGTTCGGTTCGCTGAACCTCGTCGGCGGGCTGCGCCGGTCGATGGCCAAGTCCGGCTACTCCGACCTCAAGGAGTTCCAGAAGGTGGGCCTGAGCGTTCAGGGCTGAGGGTTCGGGGGCGGGCCCGGGTCCGGCCGTTCACGGGAAGTCCGCAGTATCTGATACCGATGGTTCCAGTTAAGCTACCCTTGTGAGGTAAGGCACGTCCGGCGGTTCACACTGGTCGGGAATGCTCGTGTAGCTCGACCGGTGGAGGTCTCCGTGGGTGGTCAGATGTCGGACTTCGACGTGCTCGTCGTCGGCTCGGGATTCGGTGGCAGCGTCACCGCGCTGCGGCTGACCGAGAAGGGGTACCGGGTCGGCGTCCTCGAGGCCGGCCGCAGGTTCGCCGACGACGAGTTCGCGAAGACCAGCTGGGATCTGCGGCGCTTCCTGTGGGCGCCGAAGCTGGGCTGCTACGGGATCCAGCGGGTGCACCTGCTGCGTGACTGCCTGATCCTGGCCGGCGCGGGCGTCGGCGGCGGCTCGCTGAACTACGCGAACACGCTCTACAAGCCGCCGGCCTCGTTCTTCGACGATCCGCAGTGGCGCGACATCACCGACTGGGACGACGAGCTGACCCCGTACTACGAGCAGGGCCGGCGCATGCTGGGTGTGGTCCGCAACCCGCACATGACCCCCGCCGACGAGGTCATCAAGTCGGTCGCCGACGACATGGGCGTCGGCGACACGTTCATCCAGACCCCGGTCGGGGTGTTCTTCGGCGAGCCGGGCGAGACCGTCACCGATCCGTACTTCGGCGGGGTCGGTCCGGACCGCACCGGCTGCATCGAGTGCGGCGAGTGCATGACCGGCTGCCGCCACGGCGCCAAGAACACGCTGATCAAGAACTACCTGGGGCTGGCGGAGAAGGCCGGCGCCCGGATCATCCCGCTGACCACGGTCACCGGCCTGACCGAGCGCGGCGACGGATCGTGGGCGGTCGAGACCGAGCGGACCGGCGCGCTGGTCCGCAAGCAGCCCCGGACCTACACCGCGCAGCACGTGGTGATGGCCGCGGGCACCTGGGGTACACAGAACCTGATGCACCGGATGAAGGACGGCGGCCGACTGCCGCGGCTGTCGGACCGGGTAGGCGTGCTCACCCGCACCAACTCGGAATCGATCGTCGGTGCGGGCAAGTACAAGGTCGACCCGGCCATGGACCTGACCCGCGGTGTGGCCATCACGTCGTCGTTCCACCCGACCGCCGACACCCACATCGAGCCGGTGCGCTACGGCAAGGGCTCGAACGCGATGGGGCTGCTGCAGACGCTGATGACCGACGGCGGCGGACGCTGGCCGCGCTGGCTCAAGTTCCTCGCGCTGGTGGTGAGGAACCCGTACAAGATGCTGCGCATGATGACGGTCAAGGACTGGAGCGAGCGCACGATCATCGCGCTGGTCATGCAGAACCTGGACAACTCGATCACCACGTTCACCAAGCGGGGGGTGCGCGGTCGGCACCTGTCGAGCAGGCAGGGCCACGGCGAGCCCAACCCGACCTGGATCCCCGTCGGCAACGAGGCCACCAGGCGGATCGCCGACAAGATCGACGGAGTCGCCGGCGGCACCTGGGGTGAGATCTTCAATATCCCGTTGACCGCGCACTTCCTCGGCGGCTGCACCATCGGCGCGGACGCCGACCACGGCGTGATCGACCCGTATCACCGCGTCTACGGCTATCCGACGCTGAGCGTGGTCGACGGCTCGTCGGTGTCGGCGAACCTCGGCGTGAACCCGTCGCTGACGATCACCGCGCAGGCCGAGCGGGCCGCGTCGCTGTGGCCGAACAAGGGCGAGCAGGACCTGCGGCCCGCGCAGGGGGAGGGCTACCGGCGGATCAAGCCGGTGGCGCCGAACTCGCCGGTGGTGCCCGAGGGGGCTCCCGGCGCGCTGCGGCTGCCGATCGTGGAGATCCGGTCGGGCGGATCCGATTCCGGCAAGTCGGATTCGGGCGCTGCCTGACCGGCGCGGTACCGGCCGGGCGGCCCCCGTAGACTGGTGCGGTGCCACAGACCTCCCCGCCCACCTCCGTCCGACCGGTCCTCGTCGTCGACTTCGGTGCCCAGTACGCGCAGCTCATCGCCCGCCGGGTCCGCGAGGCCAAGGTGTACTCGGAGGTGATCCCGCACACCGCGACGGTGGACGAGATCGCCGCCCGCAAGCCCCTGGCCGTGGTGCTCTCCGGCGGACCGTCGAGCGTGTACGCGGACGACGCGCCGCAGCTCGACAAGGCCCTGTTCGATCTGGGGATCCCCGTCTTCGGCATCTGCTACGGCTTCCAGGCCATGGCGCAGGCGCTGGGCGGCACGGTCGCACATACCGGCACCCGCGAGTACGGGCGTACTCAGCTGACCGTCACCGGCGGCACCCTGCACGACGGGCTGCCCGAGACCCAGCCGGTGTGGATGAGCCACGGCGACGCGGTCACCGACGCCCCCGCAGGCTTCGAGGTCACGGGCTCCTCCGACGGCGCTCCCGTCGCGGCCTTCGAGTGCCGCGACCGCAAGCTCGCCGGCGTCCAGTACCACCCGGAGGTGCTGCACTCGCCGCACGGCCAGGAGGTGCTCACCCGGTTCCTGCGCGACATCGCCGGCCTCGAGCCGACCTGGACCGCCTCGAACATCGCGGACCAGCTCGTCGAGCAGGTGCGCACGCAGGTCGGTGACGGCCGGGCCATCTGCGGCCTGTCCGGCGGCGTCGACTCGGCCGTCGCGGCCGCGTTGGTCCAACGGGCCATCGGCGACCAGCTGACCTGTGTGTTCGTCGATCACGGCCTGCTGCGCGCGGGCGAGCGCGAGCAGGTCGAGAAGGACTTCGTCGCCGCGACCGGCGCGCGGCTGGTCACGGTGGACGCGAAGGCGACGTTCCTCGGCGAGCTCGACGGGGTCTCGGATCCGGAGACCAAGCGCAAGATCATCGGCCGCGAGTTCATCCGCTCGTTCGAGGGTGCCGTCTCGGACGTGCTGGGTGAGAACGCCGCCCAGGGCGGCACCGTCGAGTTCCTGGTACAGGGCACGCTCTATCCCGACGTGGTCGAGTCCGGCGGCGGCACCGGCACGGCGAACATCAAGAGCCACCACAACGTCGGCGGGCTGCCCGAGGACCTGCAGTTCAAGCTGGTCGAGCCGCTGCGCCTGCTGTTCAAGGACGAGGTCCGCGCGGTCGGGCGCGAACTGGGACTGCCCGAGGAGATCGTCGCGCGCCAGCCGTTCCCGGGCCCGGGTCTGGCGATCCGCATCGTCGGTTCGGTCACCGAGGACCGGCTGGCCACGCTGCGTCAGGCCGACGCGATCGCCCGCGAGGAACTGACCATCGCGGGGCTGGACAACCAGATCTGGCAGTGTCCGGTGGTGCTGCTGGCAGACGTCCGCAGCGTCGGTGTGCAGGGCGACGGGCGGACCTACGGCCACCCGATCGTGCTGCGACCGGTCTCCAGCGAGGACGCGATGACCGCGGACTGGACGCGGCTGCCGTACGACGTGCTCGAGCGCATCTCGACCCGGATCACCAACGAGGTCGCCGATGTGAACCGTGTCGTGCTGGACGTGACGAGCAAGCCGCCGGGCACCATCGAGTGGGAGTGAGCCCGGCTCCCCGGAGGCTTTCGTGATCGACCGACCGCCGCACACCGAATCGGTGTGCGGCGGTTCGTGTTCGGGCCAGGGTCGGGCGCCGTCACTTCCGGCGTGCCCGCCGGGTCCGCTGGAACGGTGCCGCGAGTAGGACGGCACCGACGGCCACCGCGATCACGACGAACATCCAGCGGAAGCCGAAACCCGTGAACACGTCGAGCGATACGGGACCGAGCAGTGCCCAGGCGCTGATCAACAGCGCTCCGAGGCCGGCCGTCAGCAGCGGCAGCGACGGACCGCGCCGCCGGGCCGGGTCCGTTTCCCGGCCGTTCTCACCCCGGCCGTTCTCACCCCGGCCGTTCTCACCCCGGCCGTTCTCACCCACGGTGTTCTCACCCACGGCGCACCTCCACATTTCCGATCCGGGTCTTCGCGTGCACGGTCAGGACCGGCCCCTTGGTGTCGGCGCCGGGGTTCAGGCCCTCCGGCAGGCAATGGCTGTCGCCGATGTCGCCGGTGCAGGTGTTGCGCACGTTCATCGATGCGGGCACCAGCACCTCGACGTCGCCGACCTCCGCGCTCGCGTCGACGGTCGCGTCCCCGCTCAGGTGCAGGTGCCGCAGGTCGAGGGTCAGCGTTCCCGCGGCGACGTGATAGCTCGGCCGCAGATCCGCGGCGGTCAGCGGAACGTAGGTGCGGTCCCCGATGCCGCCGGAGGTGTCGATCGGGCCGACGAGAGAGGCGAGGATGACGAACCCGGCCAGCGGAGCGGCGACGATCAGCAACCCGTACCCGGTTCGCAGGAAGGCGCCCGCGACCAGTCCGGCGCCGATCACCGCCAACCCGACCGCGGCGATGCGCGCGGGGGTGAACCAATCGGCACCGGCGGTCGAGGCAAGGGCGGTCAGGGCGGCCGCGACCAGCAACGCCAACCCGATCACGACGGTGGTCAACAGCGAGCGCCGACGGGCGGGCCGGGCCGGGACCGTGGTGGTCTGCGGGGACGGTTCGGGCAGGTCCCACGCGAACGGGGCCATGCCGAGCGGGTCCCATGCCGGCGGAGTGCGTGGCGTGTCGCCGGTCGAGACGGTCGACGATGCGGACGGCGGGTTCGGCGGTGTGGTCGGCCGCTGCTGCGGCGCAACGGGTTCACCGGAATCATCGGAGGCAGGTGCCGGCGAATCGGGCAGCGAAGGATCGGACAGCGCGGGATCGGACACCGTGACGTCGTCGGGCACGTCGGTGGGAACGGGGCCGCGGGCCGGGTACCCGGGCGGCGCGTATCCGGCGGCGAACGGGTCGGGACGAGGACCGTATCCGGGGGGTGCATACCCCGCCCCGAACGGGTCCACCGCCGGCATCGGCGCCGCGTCGGACGGGAGCTCCGGCGGTGCCGGGCGGCGTTGGTAGAGCAGCCACAGGCCGCCGAGCATCAGTGTGAAGCTGATCAGCCCGGCCCCGCCGGCGCCCGCCCCGATCGGCGTCAACGTGCTGATCGCGATCGCCAGCACCACGATCAGGATCGCCGCGCGCTTCGGCGACATCGTGCTCACGCCCCGTCCCAGCAGCGACTCCGCCGGGGATACCCGGTCGTCCGGGGTGCCCAGCACCACCCAGCAGGCGAGATAGAGCACGATCCCGGCGCCGCCGAAGATCGTGGACACCACGAAGGCGACCCGCACCAGCAGCGGGTCCACGTCGTAGCGCCGGCCGATGCCGGCCGCGACGCCCGCGATCCTGCCCTGGCGCGGCAGCCGTGCCGGGCGGGTGCGCCACAGGTCCTGGAGCTGGTCGACGACACTGGCGTTGGTCATGGATCCCATCCTGCGGAGGACCGGTGCGGCGGGCCATCGGGAAACACCCTGATCTTTCCCCGATCCCGCGGGCCGGATCAGGGTTCGACCCCGATGCCCCGCGTCGGCGCGCGTGCCAGGATCGAGGCGTGCACCCTCTGCCCGCAGAACCGCGCCCCGTGCCGAGCCCGCGACCGCTGGTCCGGCGCTCCGGCGGCAGGGTGCTCGGCGGTGTCGCCGGCGGCCTCGCGGACCATCTCGGTGTCGACGCCTTCAAGGTCCGGGTCGCGTTCATGCTCCTCTCGGCGCTGGCCGGGGCGGGGATCTGCGCCTACGGGCTGCTGTGGATCCTGACCAAGCCGGGCGGGGACACTGCGCCGGCGCCGGCGGCCGAACGACGCCGCGCCCTGGGCCTGCTCGCGCTCGGGATCGGGTTCGCCATCGCCTCCAGCTGGCTGTTCAGCGGCACCGCCGCGTCGGTGATCGTGCCGGTGATCGTGGTGGCCGCGGGTGCCGCACTGGTCTGGCGCGAGTTCGACGCGAACGGTCCGCGTTCGCTGATCGGGATGCCGCGGAACCCGACGGTGCTCACCTGGGCGCGCGTGGTCGGCGGGGTCAGCCTGGTGGTGCTGGGGCTGGGCGTGGTGGTGCTCGCACGGGTCGACCTGGCGTCGCTGCGTTCGTCGCTGCTGGCCGTGGTGGTCACGCTGATCGGCGTGGGGTTGCTGACGGTGCCGATCTGGTTGCGCACCATGCGAGTGCTCGGCGAGGAACGGGCCGCGCGGATCCGCAACGAGGAGCGCGAGGAGATCGCCTCGCATCTGCACGATTCCGTGCTGCAGACACTGGCGCTGATCCAGAAGCAGGCGGATCGACCGCAGGAGGTGGCGCGCCTGGCGCGCAGCCAGGAGCGGGAACTGCGTAAGTGGCTGTTCGGCGGCGGCGAGACCGCTCATGCCGGGCTGGCCGAGGCGTTGCGGATGATCTCCGGTGAGGTCGAGGACCAGTACGGTGTCGCGATCGCGCCGGTGACGGTGGGGGACTTGGCGTTCGAGCCCGGACGACCGCAGCCGGAGGTCGTCGCGGTGGTCGGGGCCGCGCGCGAGGCGCTGGTCAACGCGGCCAAGCACTCCGGTGTGTCCAAGGTGGACCTGTACGCCGAGGTGGAATCGGACCGGGTCAGCGTCTTCGTCCGCGACCGCGGCCGCGGTTTCGACCCCGAGACGGTCGACGAGGACCGGCAGGGCCTGGCGAGGTCGATCCGTGGACGGGTCGAGCGACGCGGCGGCAAGGTGCAGGTGCGGTCGTCCCCGGGCAAGGGCACCGAGGTGCGCATCGTGATGCCGCTGGCCGCTCCCGACACCCCGGCCGAGGGCGGCCGGGCACAATCGACCGTGCAGCCGAACGGCGTGCGCCGGCCAGAGGAGAATCCACAGTGACCCGATCGTTCCGCGTCTTCCGCGTCTTCCTCGTCGACGACCATGCCGTGTTCCGGTCGGGAGTACGGGCCGAACTCTCCGGCGAAGCGGACATCGCGGTGGTCGGGGAGGCCGGCACGGTGACGGAGGCGATCGCCGGGATCAAGGCGTCGAGCCCCGATGTGGTCCTGCTGGACGTGCACATGCCGGACGGCGGTGGACTGTCGGTGCTGCGTGGCATCGACCCGCGCACGAACGGCGGCGGCCCGGTGTGCCTGGCGCTGAGCGTGTCCGACGCGGCCGAGGACGTGATCGCGCTGATCCGGGCCGGGGCGCGGGGCTACGTGACCAAGACGATCTCCGGGCCGGAACTCGCGGGCGCGGTGCGCCGGGTGGCCGGTGGGGATGCGGTGTTCAGTCCACGGCTCGCGGGATTCGTGCTCGATTCGTTCACCGGACGTTCGAACATTCTTGAGCCGCAATTGGATCCGGAACTGGACTCGCTCACGCCGCGCGAGTTGGAGGTGCTGCGCCTGTTGGCCCGCGGCTACACCTATCGGGAAATTGCCGAAGATCTGGTCATCTCGATCAAAACCGTTGAGACACACGCGTCGAATGTGCTGCGAAAGACGCAGCAGTCCAATCGAAATGCGCTCACCCGCTGGGCCCATCGCCGGCAGATAGACTGACCGCGGGCGGGCCTCGGCGGGGCGCCGCCGCGTTTGTGCCGATGGTGTGCGTCGGTGCGCACGCAGTCTGGCGAAAGGTGCTGTGGCGGAAACTTACCGGCGAGTATTACCGGCCGGTATAACTGATTGGTACTACCGGCCGGTAATTTGCGGAAGGTAAAGGTAACCGGCAGTTACTAATTGGTAACCACGGGCGATGTCTAATTCGGCCCCGCTTTCGGTTAATGTTCGCCCTATGAAGCGGCTTTCGAGCGTAGACGCGGCGTTCTGGTATTCGGAGACCGCCGGATGGCACATGCACGTGGGGGCATTGACGATCTGCGACCCGAGCGATGCTCCGGATTTCAGTTTCGATCGGGTGCGCGCGCTCATCGTCGAGCGGTTGCCGCAGATGCCTCAGCTCCGGTGGCGTGTCGAGGGCGGTCCGATCGGGCTCGATCGGCCGTGGTTCGTCGAGGACGACGAACTCGACCCCGACTTCCACATCCGACGCATCGGTGTGCCCGCACCCGGCGGCCGCAAGGAACTCGACGAGCTCATCGGCCGGCTGATGTCCTACAAGCTGGACCGTTCGCGTCCGCTGTGGGAACTGTGGGTGATCGAGGGCGTCGAGGGCGGTCGGGTCGCCACGCTGACCAAGATGCACCACGCGATCATCGACGGGGTCTCCGGCGCCGGGCTCGGCGAGATCCTGCTGGACATCACCCCGGAGCCGCGGCCCGCGTCGACCGAGCTGGTGGGCTCACTGGTCGGCTCCGAGATGCCGGGCCTGCCGCAGCGGCTGATCGGCATGGCGGTCAACGTGGCGGTCAAGACACCGTTCCGCATTGCGCGCGTGCTCGAGCAGACGGTGCGCCAGCAGGTGGCGGCGATCGGGCTGACGAACAAGCCGCCGCGGTACTTCGAGGCGCCGCACACCCGGTTCAACGATGTGATCTCCCCGCACCGGCGGATCAGCGGTTCCCGGGTCGAGCTCGCCCGCGTCAAGGCCGTCAAGGAGGCCTACGGCGTCAAGCTCAACGATGTGGTGCTCGCGCTGGTGGCGGGTGCGGCCCGGACCTACCTCGAGCAGCGCGGCGAGCTGCCGGACAAGCCGCTGATCGTGCAGATCCCGGTGTCCACCCGCACCGAGAGCAACAACGGCGAGGTCGGCAACCAGGTCACCACGATGACGGTCTCGATGGCGACGGACATCGAGGATGCCGCCGAGCGGATCAAGAAGATCCACGAGAACACCACGGGTGCCAAGGAGATGGCCAAGGCGCTGTCGGCGCACCAGATCATGGGGCTCACCGAGACCACGCCGCCGGGTCTGCTGCAACTGGCCGCCCGCGCCTACACCGCCACCGGGCTGTCGAAGAGCCTGGCCCCTATCAACCTGGTGGTGTCCAACGTGCCGGGTCCGTCGTTCCCGCTGTACATGGCGGGGGCGAAGGTCGAGTCGTTCATCCCGATCGGCCCGCCGGTTCTGGGTATCGCGTTGAACATCTCGTGCTTCTCCTACCTCGAGCACGTCGACTTCGGGTTCGTGACCACCCCCGAGGTGGCGATGGACATCGACGAGATGGCCGACGCGATCGAGGCCGCGCTGGTGGAGCTGGAGAAGGCTGTCGGTATCGCGTAGTCGCCGGAAGCGGTTCCGGGACCTACCTGCGGGTCCCGGAACCCGCAGGCCCCGGAAGCTCCGGGCTCGGGTCAGACCATGATCACGATCATCACCACGATGATGATCAGCGCGACCGCCAGGACCGCGGCCGGGACGAGCTTGTCCCGGGGGATCTCGGAGATCAAGGGGATGCGCTCCCAGGGTGAGGCGGCCTTGCGGGGCGGGACGGGCGCGGTGGTGCGCCACAGCGGCAGCGGCTCGCCGGAGCCCTGCGGTCGCGGCACCCGGTCCAGGGGGACGCTCTGCGGCGCGGGCGGCAACCCGCCGACGGTGCCACCCGGAACGCCGGCGCGACGTCCGCCGGCGGAGGCGCGCCGGACCCACACCGGGATCCGTCCGTCCGAGGCCCGCAGCGGCGAGTTGAGAACGTACTCCAGACTCCCGCCGGCGCCCGGGATGGTGGCGGCCAGGGCCCCGCGGGCGACGGTCATCGTGGGACGCCTCTTCGGGTCCGGTTCGAGCATGCGAAGCAGGACGTCGGTGAGCGGCCCGGTGTGCTGCGGGGGGACGATCTCGCCGCGAGCAGCCTTGTCCATCATGGACTCTGCGTCGTCGTCGATGCCGAACGGCGGCTGGCCCTCCAGCGCGGCGTAGAGCGCGGCGCCGAGCGAGAAGACCTCGCTGGCCTCGCTCGGGTCGTAACCGCGGGCCACCTCGGGGGCGATGTAGGCGGGGGTTCCGGTGATCATCGTGTCGTCGCCCGCGACGAATTCGCCGTTGGCTCGGGAGATGCCGAAGTCGCTGATCTTCACCGTCCCGGCGAGCTTGCCGCGGTCGGCGATCAGGATGTTGCCCGGCTTGATGTCGCGGTGCAGGATGCCCCCCGCGTGCGCCTCCGCCATGGCGTCGGCCACCTGCGCGCCGATCTGCGCGACCTGATCGGTGGGCAGAGTGCCGGTCATGCCGAGGACCTGGGCCAGGCTGCACGAGGGCAGGTACTCCATGACCAGCCACGGTTCGCCGCGGTCGAGGGTCACGTCGTACATGGAGACCGTGTGGGGATTGGACAACCGGGCGGCGTTGCGGCCCTCGCGCATTGCGCTCTCGCGCAACTGCTGGGCCTCCTCGATGTCCAGTCCCGCGGTCGAGAAGACCTGCTTGATCGCGACGTCCCGGTCGAGGGTCTTGTCGTGGGCGAGCCAGACGGTCCCCATGCCGCCGCCGCCGAGTTTGGAACGCAGGCGGTAGCGACCGGCGACCAGGTAATCGGGCCCTGCGACCCACGTCGGATTGTCGGATCCAGTCACCCCTCCGAGACTAACGGACCGGCGGCGGCGGCTGCGCCGGCAGGCGGCGGAGAAGGCGGTGCCACCTGGAGTTTCGAACCGGCCTTGACGGCGGTGCCCAGAGCGGGTTTACTTGCCTTCATCGAATATCTGTTCGATGTTTGTGGCGAGTTGTCTGTTCGAGTCTGGTCACGTCTTCCCCGTGATTACCGGTCAGGTGTGGAGGAGTGGCATGGCCGTGTCGGCGGTGGGGGAAGCGACCCCGGACGAGGAACTGTCGGAGACGTCGGAGCGGTGGGGTGTGTCGGCGCAGTCCCGAACGGAGTCGTCCCGAACGGAGTCGTCCCGGACGGAGCGGCTCGCGGCGCTGCGGCGGCAGATCGCGGCGCCTGCCACCGACCCCCGGCAGGTGCTGCCGGCGCCCCCCGCGCTGGCGCAGGTGCTGCCGTACGGCGGATTGAAGCGCGGGTCGGTGACCTCACTGTCCGGTGCCGGTTCGTTGTTGCTGGGGCTGCTGGCCTCGGTGACCGCGGACGGTGGGCACGCGGCGGTGATCGGCCATCCCGGCATCGGGCTGCTCGCCGCCGTCGAGATGGGGGTCGAGTTGCGCCGGCTGGCGTTGATCCCGGATCCGGGACAGGACCCGGTGGAGATCGCGGCGGTGCTGCTGGACGGGATGGACCTGGTGGTGCTCGGGCTCGGTGGGACGGTGGTTCCGCCGAGCCGCGGCCGTGCGGTGGTGGCGCGGGCGCGCAGCAAGGGTGCGGCGCTGGTGGTCACCGGTGGCCGCTGGGACGGGGTCGACGTGCGGGTCGACTCCGAGATCTGTGGCTACAGCGGGCTGGGGGCGGGGCACGGCAGGCTGCGTGCGCTCAGCCTTTCCGTGCGTGCGCACGGCCGGTCCTTCCAACCGCGCAGTGCCCGAATGGATCTGCGGCACGATCGGGGACGGCTGTGCTGGATTCCGTGTCCGGATCGAGCGGATCCGGGAGCGCCGCTGCGGGCGGTGGAAGCGCGGTGAGCGGGCGGACGTTGGCGCTGTGGTGTCCCGACTGGCCCGCGGTGGCGGCCGGGGCGAGTGCCGAGTTACCTGCGGACAGGCCGGTCGCGGTCCTGCTGGCCAACCGGGTCGTCGCCTGTTCGGCGACCGCGCGGTCGCTGGGGGTCCGTCGCGGTCTGCGTCGGCGGGAGGCGCAGGCCCGTTGCCCGGAACTGTATGTGGCACAAGACGACCGAGACCGTGATGCGCGACTGTTCGATCCCGTGGTGTCGGCGGTCGATGCGCTGGCCCCGGGGGTCGAGGTGCTGCGCCCGGGGCTGCTGGTGCTGTCCGTGCGCGGGGTGGCGCGTTATTTCGGCGGAGAGCACGCCGCGGCGGAGCGGCTGATCGACCAGATCTCGGCGGCCGGGGTCGAGTGCCAGGTCGGCATCGCCGACGAGTTGTCCACGGCGGTGATCGCGGCCAAGCGCGGGCAGACGGTCTCGCCCGGCGGCGGCGGGCGGTTCCTCGCACCGCTGCCGGTGGCCGAGCTCGCCGCCGAACCGAGCCTGACCGGGCGGGGACGTGAGGAGCTGGTGGACCTGCTGCGCCGACTGGGGCTGCGCACCGTCGGCGACTTCGCCGCACTGCCCCGGGCGGACGTGGCTTCGCGTTTCGGGGCCGACGCGGTCGCGGCGCACCGCACCGCCTGCGCCGAGGCCGAGAGGTCCCCGTCGCGCCGGTCGATCCCTCCGGAGCTGGAGACGGGCATGGCCTGCGATCCGCCGGTCGACCGCGTGGACGCCGCGGCCTTCGCCGGCCGCACGCTGGCGAGGCGCCTGCACGAGCGGCTGTCCGCCGCCGGTGTCGCGTGCACCCGGCTGGCGGTGCACGCGCGTACCGCCAACGGCGAGGAACGCGCGCGGACCTGGCGCTGCGCCGAGCCGCTCACCCCCGAGGGCACAGCGGACCGGGTGCGCTGGCAACTCGACGGCTGGCTGTCGGGGACCAGCGGTGACCGCCCGACCGCGGGCATCGTCGAGTTGCGGCTCGAGCCGGTCGAGTTGGTCACCGCGGGAGCGCTGCAACTGGGACTGTGGGGCGGGGTCGGGGAGGGCGACGAGCGGGCCCGGCGGGCGCTGGTGCGGGTGCAGGGGCTGTTGGGCGGGGAGGCGGTCCGGGTCGGGGTGCTCGGTGGTGGCCGCGGTCCCGCTCGTCGCGTCACCCTGCATCCGCTGGGCGATGAGCTGGTGCCCGAGCTGGATGCGGAGGCACCGTGGCCGGGGCGCCTGCCGGAGCCGTCCCCGGCCACGTTGCCACCCGGGGATCTGCCGGTGGCACTGCTGGACGAGCAGGGCCGGCCGGTGGGGGTGACGGCGCGCGGGTTGTTCACCACCAGGCCCGCCCGGCTGCGGTGGGGGAGCCGGGAATGGGCGCTGCAGGGGTGGGCGGGTCCGTGGCCCGTCGACGAGCAATGGTGGGACCCGGCGTCGGCGCACCGCGCGGCCCGTGCCCAGGTGCTGTTCCGGGAGCCGGCAGCTCGAGGGGAATCGGCCCGAGGGGGGACAGTGCAGGAGGAGACGGCGGGTGCCGGGCGGTCCCGGGCGCTGTTGCTGATCTGCCGTGCGGGGCTGTGGAGCGCGGAAGGGATCTACGACTGATCGCCAGGGCTGACCAGCGCGCCACAGGCCGTTACGCTGAAGGCCATGGCGCTCAACAGGTCGGACTCCGCCGTGCTCGCCCTCTCCGCGGCTTTCGTGATCTCGCAGGCGAACATCGCACGGGTGCTCGGTACGGCCGGTCCCAAGGTCCTCAAGATCCAGACGGCGCTGTCGGCGCGGGCCTACAACGGCGTGCTCGCCACCATGGACGACGACGAGATCCGAAGGTATCGAAGTCATTTCGGCTGGGACATGGTGCACCCGCTGATCTACGCGGCGGCGCTGGACGCCGGCGCCCGGCGGCTGTCGCAGTCGACACCGATGTCGCCGGCGCTGCGCAAGGTCCTCGTCACCGCGCCCTGGATGTCGGCGGCCGGCGACTACGTCGAGAACGTGGTCGGCCTGTACCTGCTCGACCACCGCCAGCACGTCAGTGACGCGAGCGTCCGGGCGGTCTCCGGGGTGAGCATCGCCAAATGGACACTGGCGTTGGGTTCCTTCGCCTACCTTGCGCAGGGCTTCGGCCGGGTGGCGCTGCGGGCGTGCCGTGACTGACGGTCGTCCGACGTCCGCGCGGGCTCACCAATAGATGCCGGGCAGGTGACCGGCGGCGCGCTTGGCGGTGCGGGAGATCCGTCGGGTGAGTCGTCGGCTCGGCGGCCAGGCGGCGCCCACGGGTGGCGTGGGCCGTGAGCCGCTCTCGTCGAGGGTCGAAGCCGACCGTTCCGTGGGCTCGCCAGGCGCCGCGGCCGCGCTGATGGGCGGTGTCGTGGTTCCGGGCGGTTCGTCCGCGCTCACGTCGTGTCGGCGGGCAGCGGGCAGATCCGGGAACGCCCGGTACTCCTGGTGCAGCAGCCAGGTGTTCAGCCGGGGCGTGAAGAAGCGGCCGAACTCGCCGAGGGTGCCGAGCGGGGTGTCGATGCGCGGCGGCCGTTGTTCGAGCGCCCGCACCACCATGGCCGCGGCGGTCTCCGGGCGGGCCGCCGGAGAGCGGTCGTAGCGGGTCGTGGACTCGATCATCGCGGTCTGCGTCAACGGCATGTGGATGTTGGTGAACGTCACCCCGGCCGAGACGGTTTCGGTGGCCGCGCAGTCGCTGAAGGCGTCGAGCGCCGCCTTGCTGGCGATGTACGCGGCGAACCGTGCGCCGCGGCCCTGCACACCGATGCTGCTGACGTTGACGATGTGCCCGAAGCGCCGCTGCTCCATGCTCGGCAGCAGCGCCAGCACCATGCGCACCGCGCCGAAGTAGTTGACCGCCATCGTCCGCTCGTAGTCGTGGAGCCGGTCGGTGGAGGCCCCGACCGAGCGCCGGATCGAACGCCCGGCGTTGTTCACCAGGAAGTCCACATGGCCGTGCTCGTCGAGGACGGACTTGACCGCTGTGTCGACCGACTCCTGGTCGGTGACGTCGCAGGTGTAGCCGTGCGCCGACCCGCCCCGCTCGCGGATCTGCGCGACGGCCTCGTCGAGTTCGGCGGTGCGCCGCGCCAGCAGCAGTACCGTCGCCCCGCGCTCGGCGACCGCCAGCGCGGAGGCACGTCCGATGCCCGACGAGGCGCCGGTGATCAGGACGATCCGGCCGACAAGGGGACCGGCCGGGTCGGGGCGACGGGCCCGGTTCGGATCGAGCTCGGCGGCCCAGTACTCCCACAGCCGGCGCGCATAGGACGCGAACGTCGGCACGGCGATCCCCGTGCCCGCCAGTTCCCGCTCGGTCTGCGCCGACGAGAACACCGTCGGGAACGTCAGGTGGTCGACGACCTCGTCCGGGATGCCCACCTGGCCGAGCACCAGCCTGCGGGCGGGGCGCAGCCGCGGCCTGGTGGTGGCACGGACGGCCGGCGCGGCGAGCGCGCCCGGGATGCTGCCGAGTGCTCTCGGGGCGCCGGCCGCGTCGGCCAGTGCGCCGTAGATCTCGCGCATCGACTGCGGCCGCGGATTGACCAGGTGGAAGGTTCGGCCGTCGAGTCCGGGACGCAGCATCAGCTCGACGAGGGCCTGCGCGACGTAGTCGACGGGGACCACATTGGTGTCGCCGATGTTCGGCACCGGGGTCGGGAGTGCGTGCGGCAACCGGGCGAGCAGCGAGATGCCGGTGAAGAAGTAGTACGGGCCGTCGATCTTGTCCATCGCACCCGTGTGGGAGTCCCCGACGACGACCGCGGGCCGGTAGATGCGCCGGCGCAGACCGGGCGTCTCCCGGACCAGACGTTCGGCGACGAACTTGGTCTGGTGATACGGCGAGGGCAGCCGCTGCCCCAGGTCGAAGTCGGACTCGGTGAACCGGCCGCGGTGATCGCCCGCGACCGCGACCGACGAGACGTGGTGCAGCGTGGCGTCGAGGTCGAGGGCCAGCTCGATGACCGATCGGGTGCCGAGCACGTTCGCCGCCCGGATCCGCGAGGCCGGTGCGGTCATGTCGTAGACCGCGCCGAGATGCAGCACGTGGTCGGCGCGCGGGGGCGGTCCCTCCAGTCCCAGTCCGGGTGCGGTGAGGTCGCCGACGAGCGCGACGACGCGGTCCCCGCCGCCCCGTTCGGCGCCGAGCCGCTCCAGCTTGCCGATCGACGCCCGCCGCACCAGCACGTGGACCGTCGCGTCCGGATCACGTTGCAGCAGCAGGGGGATGACGTGGTGGCCCAGGAACCCGGTGCCGCCGGTGACGATGTATTCGGCCATCGTGGAGTCCTCTTCGGTGCTGTATGAAGGTATCTGTAACTTACTTCAAAGTAAGTTATGGGGGAAGGGTGTTCTGTCGCGAATGTCCAAGCCGTGGGGACGGCCGGGCGGCTAGCTTTGCCGAATGGCGAAAGAGCGCACCACCGAGGAGTTCGCCGATCCGGGCGACTTCGCGCGGTGGCTGTCCGAGCACCACCGGACCTCCGCCGGAATCTGGATGCGGATCGCGAAAAAGGGATCCGCGGCACGCACCGCGACCTACCGGCAGGCGCTCGAGGTCGCGCTCTGCTTCGGCTGGATCGACGGCCAGAAGCGCGCACTGGACGACGACTACTTCCTGCAGGGCTTCAGTCCCCGCACCGCGCGCAGCCCGTGGTCGCGGCGCAACCGGGAGATCGCCGAACGTCTCGAGCGAAAGGGTGCGCTCGAGACGCCGGGCCGGGCGGAGGTGGAGCGGGCGCGGGCCGACGGCCGGTGGGAGCGTGCCTACGACGGGCAGGCCCGCGCCGAGGTGCCGGCGGACCTCGCTGCGGCGCTGGAGGATTCACCGAGGGCGAGGGAGTTCTTCGCGGCGTTGGACGGCCGCAACCGGTACGCCGCCATCTATCGGGTGCAGAGCTGCGTGAAAGCGGAGACGCGGGCGCGCCGGATCGCGAAGTTCGTCGCAATGTTCGAGGCCGGCGAGAAGTTCCACCCGTAGTGGGTATGCCCGAGTGGAGGTGCCCGCCTAGCATCGTCGGTCATGACGATGGGTTACGCCGAAGTCCTGTCCGCAGTGGCCGATTCGCACGCACGTCTGCTGGCCACGCTGGACGCGCTCACCGACGACCAGGCGCGCGGCGACTCGCTGCTGCCAGGGTGGAGTCGCGGTCACGTGGCCACGCATCTCGCCCGCAACGCCGACGCGCTCAACAGGTTCGCGGTCGGCGTGCTGTCCGGAACACCCGGCGAGATGTATCCCGGCGGGCCAGAGGCGCGGGCCGCCGCGATCGAGGAGGGTGCGGGACGCCCGGCGGGACTGATCGCGGCGGATGTCCGGTTCGCCGGCGGTCGCGTCATCGAGAACCTCGGCCGGATCCCGGAAGAGCTGCTCGACACCCCGGTGAGGTGGCGCAAGCCGGTCACCGCTCGGGGCGTGCCGGTGCTGCGTTGGCGGGAACTGGAGATCCACCACGTCGATCTCGGGCTGGGGTACACGGTCGCCGACTGGCCGGAGGATTTCGTCGAGTCCACGCTGGCGGCCGAGCTGCCCGCGCTCACGGAGCATGCGCCCGAGGTCGACGTCCCCGGCCTGCCCGGGGCCGAACTGCTCGCCTGGCTGATCGGCCGGCCCACCCGCGGGGGACTCCCGGAGCTGCCGTCCTGGCCGTTCTGACGGCCGGCCCGCCGGCAGTCTGCTAGGGTTTGATCGAACTGGTATTCGATCGTGTCGCGCCTTCCCCGCGACCCGTCGCGGCCGCACCGGCTGCTGGGCGGAGGGAAGAGGCATGGGCTCATCGGGGTGGAACGAGGGACCTCCGACCTGGTCGGAGATGGAGCGGGTGCTCTCGGGCCGCCCGAAGCCCAGTCCACCGAAGGGCAGGTCCGGTCCCAGGTCGGTCCCGCACGGGGACGGCAACGACAGCCCGGCCTGGTCGCGCAAACGCGACGGGTACCGACCGTCCACCGTGCCACGTCCGGGCGGCACGGTGGTCCCGTATGCGGAACTGCACGCGCACTCGGCGTTCAGCTTCCTCGACGGGGCCAGTCCGCCCGAGGAGATGGTCGAGGAGGCCGCCCGGCTCGGGCTCGAGGCGTTGGCGCTGACCGATCACGACGGGCTCTACGGGGTGGTGCGCTTCGCCGAGGCCGCGAAGGAACTCGGCGTGCGCACGGTGTTCGGCGCCGAACTCGGGTTGGACGCGCGCGACGAACGGGCCGGCCCGCCCGATCCGGACGGGATCCACCTGCTGGTCCTGGCCCGAGGGCAGGAGGGCTACCGCCGCCTGTCCCGGGAGATCTCCGCCGCCCACCTGGCCGGGGGACAGAAGGGGAGGACGGTCTACGACCTGGACGGGCTCGGCGAGGCGGCCGGCGGACACTGGCAGATCCTCACCGGGTGCCGCAAGGGACACGTGCGGCGGGCGCTGGACTCCGCCGGTCCCTCCGCGGCCGAGGCCGCGCTGGCCGAACTGGTCGAGCGGTTCGGTCGCGAGCGGGTGACCGTCGAGCTGACCCACCGGGGGCTGCCCGAGGACGACGAGCGCAACGACGCGCTGGCCGGCCTGGCCGCGCGGCTCGGGCTGGGCGTCGTCGCCTCGACCGCGGCGCACTTCGCGAACCCGTCGAGACGGCGGTTGGCCTCGGCGATGGCGGCGGTCCGGGCCCGGCGCAGCCTGGACGAGGCGGCGGGCTGGCTGCCGCCGACCGGGGGAGCGCACCTGCGTTCGGGCGCGGAGATGGCCGCGCTGTTCGCCCGCTGGCCCACGGCGGTCCCGCATGCGGTCGAGCTGGGCCGCGAGTGCGCCTTCGACCTGCGGCTGATCGCGCCGAAGCTGCCGCCCTTCGACGTGCCCGAGGGACACACCGAGAACAGTTGGCTGCGCGAGCTGACGATGGCCGGGGCTGCCCGCCGCTACGGCAGCGAGCGGCGGCGCCCCGACGCCTACCGGCAGCTCGAACACGAGCTCCGGGTGATCGGCGAGCTGAACTTCCCCGGCTACTTCCTGGTGGTGCACGACATCGTCGACTTCTGCCGCCGCAGCGACATCCTCTGTCAAGGAAGAGGTTCCGCGGCGAACTCGGCGGTCTGCTACGCGATCGGGATCACCAACGTCGACCCGGTGGGCAACAAGCTGCTGTTCGAGCGGTTCCTCTCACCGGAACGCGACGGGCCGCCGGACATCGACGTCGACATCGAATCGGACCGGCGGGAAGAGGCCATCCAATACGTCTACGGACGGTACGGGCGCACCCACGCCGCACAGGTGGCCAACGTGATCACCTACCGGGGCCGGTCCGCAGTGCGGGACATGGCGCGGGCCCTGGGGTTCTCGCAGGGCCAGCAGGATGCGTGGAGCAAGCAGGTGAGCCGGTGGGGGCTGTCGAGGAAAGACGGGGACGACGCCGGTACGGACACCGACATCCCGGCGCCGGTGCTGGATCTGGCCCGGCAGATCACCGACTTCCCGCGGCACCTGGGCATCCACTCCGGCGGCATGGTGATCTGCGACCGGCCCGTCGCCGACGTGTGTCCGGTCGAATGGGCGCGCATGGAGAACCGCAGCGTGCTGCAGTGGGACAAGGACGACTGCGCTGCAGTGGGATTGGTCAAGTTCGACCTGCTCGGGCTGGGCATGCTCTCCGCGCTGCACTACATGATCGACCTGGTCGCCGAGCACGAGGGCGTCGAGGTGGACCTGGCGCGCCTGGACCTGTCGGAGGAAGGGGTCTACGAGATGCTCCGGCGGGCGGACTCGGTCGGGGTGTTCCAGGTGGAGTCGCGCGCCCAGATGGCCACGCTGCCGCGGCTGAAACCGCGCACCTTCTACGATCTGGTGGTCGAGGTGGCGCTGATCCGCCCCGGCCCCATCCAGGGCGGGTCGGTGCACCCGTACATCCGGCGCCGCAACGGGATCGAGCCGGTCGTCTACGACCACCCGGCGCTCGCGAACGCGCTCGAACGCACGCTGGGCGTGCCGCTGTTCCAGGAGCAGCTGATGCAGATGGCCGTCGACGTGGCCGGGTTCACCGCGGCCGGGGCCGACCAACTGCGCCGGGCGATGGGCTCGAAGCGCTCCCCGGAGAAGATGGAGCGGCTGCGCGGCCGGTTCTACGACGGGATGTGGAGCCGGCACGGGATCACCGGCGAGACCGCGGACCGGATCTACGAGAAGATCTGCGCTTTCGCGAACTTCGGCTTCCCGGAGAGTCATTCGCAGTCCTTCGCGTCGCTGGTGTTCTACTCCGCCTGGTTCAAGCTGCACCATCCGGCTGCCTTCTGCGCCGGGTTGCTGCGCGCGCAGCCCATGGGCTTCTACTCGCCGCAGTCACTGGTCGCCGACGCCCGACGGCACGGGGTACGAGTACACGGCCCGGACGTCAACGCGAGCCTCGCGCACGCCACCCTGGAGAACGGTGGCGCCGAGGTGCGGATCGGGCTGGACGCGGTGCGTCTGGTCGGGGCGGACAAGGCCGTGGAGATCGCCCGGGCCCGCGAATCCGGGGGGCCGTACCGTTCGCTGCTCGACCTCACCGGGAGGGTGGAGCTGTCGGCGGCACAGGCGGAGTCGCTGGCGACTTCCGGGGCGCTCGGGTGCTTCGATACGGATCGGCGGCAGGCGTTGTGGGCGGCGGGGGCCGCCGCGGCCGAGCGACCGGACCGGCTTCCGGGCATCGGCACCACGATGGGCACCCCCGCGCTGCCGGGGATGAGCAAGCTCGAACTGGCCGCGGCCGACGTGTGGGCCACCGGGATCTCCCCGGACAGTCATCCCGTCGAATTCCTCCGCGGCCATCTGGACGGACTGGGTGCGGTTCCGGCCGACCGCCTGCTGGACGTCGAGGACGGGGACCGGGTGCTGGTCGGCGGGGCGGTCACCCACCGTCAGCGGCCCGCAACCGCGGGCGGGGTCACGTTCGTCAACCTGGAGGACGAGACGGGGATGGTCAACGTGGTGTGCTCGGTGGGGCTGTGGAGCCGCCACCGCACCCTGGCGCAGACGGCGACCGCGCTGCTGGTGCGGGGGAAGGTGCAGAACGCGGAGGGAGCGGTCACCGTGGTGGCCGATCGGCTGGAGCCGCTCGATCTGCGAATAGCAGCCCGTTCCAGGGACTTTCGATGAGAGGACCTTCCAGCCGATTGTTTACGAATCGGGGACGAGTCCGCGACCGCGCTGTTATCTTGCCGGGAAGGTCGGGTACCGAGGGGGGATCGTGAGAATTCGACGAACAGCCATGTTTCGCTCCGCTGCGCTCGCGGCGGTCCTGGCCGGCGCGCTGCTCGCCGGACCGACCGCGGCGCAGGCCGCGCCGTCGTCCTCACAGTCGCCTGTAGCGACTCCCGCACAACTCCCGGTGCCGTTCGACCTGGGGGCGGGCCTGCGCGCCATGGCGTTTCCCGAGACTCCGCCGCCGGGGGCGAACGACCCGAACTGCCGGCCGTCGCCGCAGCATCCGAACCCGGTCGTCCTGGTCAACCCGACCTTCGCGACGCAGGCCTCGGCTTGGCAGGCCGGAGCGCCGTTCCTGCGCAACCTCGGCTACTGCGTGTACACCTTCAACTTCGGCAACCCCACCTGGATCTCGGAGATCCCGATCCAGGGTGTCGGCGACATCAGGCAGTCCGCCCAGGTGCTGTCGGCCACCGTCGACCGGGTACTCGCGACCACCGGGGCAACCAAGGTCGACCTCGTCGGGCATTCCCAGGGCGGCGGTGTGCTTCCCGGGTACTACCTCAACGTGCTCGGCGGCGCGGCCAAGGTCGACCGGTTCGTCGGGGTCTCGCCGAGCAACCACGGGACCACCGCCAGCGAACTCGCCTACGTGCGCAGCCTGGTGCCGCCGGTCGGGCGCGCCTTCTACGACGCGCTGGGCGCACTCGCCCCGGCGTTGACCCAGCAGGCGATCGACTCGGACCTGATGCGGCAGACGTATGCGCGCGGCGACACCCGGCCCGGCGTGCACTACACGACGATCGTCACCAAGTACGACGAGGTCGTCACCCCCTACGACCAGCAGTTCCTGAACGGGCCGGACGTCACGAACATCCTGCTGCAGGACGGATGCCCAAGCGACCGCTCAGAGCACCTGTCCACGCTCTACAGCGAACGGGTGTGGCTGTTCGTGGCGAATGCGCTCGACCCCGCGCACGCAACCGCGGTGCCCTGCTTCGAGGTGGACCCGTTCTTCCCGAACGTGCGCTGACGGTGCGTCCGGCGCGACCGGACCATTCACGAACGCTGGGTCTCGGACACCATCCGGTGGATCTCGGAGACCTGCTCGGCGATCGCGGGAAGCTGCTTGAGCAGGGCCATTTCCTCGTGCAGTTCGGTCAGCAGCGCCCGGACCTCGCCGAGCGTCTCCTCGACGGTGCCGAGGGTGCCGCCGACCGTGGAAAGAGTGCTGCTGACGGCGCTGAGCGTGTCGTCGACCCGTCCGAGCAGCTTGTCGGTGTTGGTCAGGGTCCGGTCGGCGCGGCCGAGGATCTCGGCAGGGTTCTTCGGCAACAGTCCCATGACACGGCTCCTCGGTCGGGCGAGCTGATCGGCCGGTTCATCGGAGAACCGTTCGGCCGCAGCGTAGTCCGAGACCGCCGCCCAGTGGGCAAGATCGGCCCGGACCGGCATGCGTGGACAGTACCGAGCCGGTTGCCCGCGGTCGACGGTTTCCGGCGCGGGATGTCGGCGAACGTCAGCAGTTGCTGGGCGCCGGCGCGTCGGCGAACCGGTCGGCGAGCCAGTCGAACGCCGCGGGCGAGCCGATCACCGCCGCGCTGAGGTGATCCGGGCTCGGCACCTGCATCGACTCGACCTTGACGCCGGCCTGGCAGTAACGGTGCAGGGTGTTCTCGATGGAGTCGACGGGGATGAGCACATCGGTCGGGCTGTGCCACTCGAAGATCGGCATGTCGGGGATGCCCTGATACAACTCCAGGCTGTTCTCGTTCAACAGCTTCCAGGCGGCCGGGTCGTCCATGAAGTTCGTGTTGTCGGTCATCTGGCCGGCGCTGTGCCCGGCGCCGAATGCCATGATCTCGTTCGTGCAGCCGTTGGCGATCTCGTGCTGAAGCCGGCGACCCTGCGCGTTGAGCTGGTCGGTGACGTCGAGTTGGTTCGGATAGGCGCGCTCGAGCCCGAGCGCCGCGGCGAACGCCAGCCCGAACGCCGGGTGCGGGTGGTCGGCCAGTGCGTGCGCCATCTTCGCGAGGTTCATCGGGACACCGCCCTCGGCGGAGCCGACGATGTGCAGTTCCGGTGCGTAGGACCGCGCCATCGCGGCCGCCCACGCGGTGGCCAGCCCGCCGCCGGAGTAGCCGGCCAGCGCCACGGGGCTGCGCTGCACCAGGAACTGCGGCAGCCGTTGGACGGCGCGGATCCCGTCGAGCGTGATCTGCCCGCCCAGGCGCGCGGCGCCGTACTCCATGTCGGGACCGAGGTGATCGGGCAGCGACACCGCCCACCCGCGCAGCAGCGCGACATTGAGTGCCGGGGCCTGGCGTATCTGCAGTAGCGGGTCGGACGTGTACAGCTCGTTCTCGACGCGGCACTTGGTGCCGAGGGCGTTGATGATCGGCTGGTAGGAGAGCAGTGGTCCGTTCGGCTGATGATTGTTCGGCAGTACGTACGTGGTGTCGGCGGCGATCGGCTGCCCCTCGGCGCCGGTCGAGCGGAACAGCACCTGCCAGACGTGCGAGGTGGGGAACTGCCAGTTGTCCGGCAGTTGTCGCACCCGCAGCACATCGCCCGGCTTGTGGGCGGCGAGGCCGGGTGGCGCGGTGTAGAAGGGGTCCCCGTCGGACACGGGGTAGAGGGGCGCAGCGGTCGCGACGGCGGGCACCAGGGCGGCTCCCGCGCCGAGCGTGAGTGCGGCGACCGCCGCCGCGGCCAGTAAACGTCGCCACGAACTCATGCCCGCACCCTCCTGTGGACGATTGCCGTGTGCCCCGACCGCTCCGGCACAACGACAGACGACGCTACCGGCCGGACCCGGCGCGGACCGCCGCAACGGGCCGACTCCCGGCAGACTCACAGGTTGTCGTGACCTGCCGTTATGGTGCCCCGTGGAGGCGTGCGAGCGCCACGAACAGCGGCTCGTGCGGATCCAGTTCCAGTGCCTTGGTGCGCAGGAACGCATCGATCAGGCCCCAGAGCAGTGTGGTCAGCCGGTCGACGAACTCGTCGGCGCCGATCGGCTCAGGGCCGCCGTCCGAGCTGATCCACAGGTCGGTCACGGCGACGATCGCACCGACCGCGGCCCGCGAGGTGAAGTCGACGCCGGTGTCGTCCGCGTCGGCCGCACTCAGGATCGCCGAGGCCAGTTTGCCGATCCGGTCGGTCAGGTCGCGGCCGACATCCATGGGCAGCGCCATGGACTGACCGTCCGGGCGCATCCGGCTCTGGGCGAGGAAGCGGAAGACGTTGGGGTGCCGGGTGATGACCTCGGCGAACCCGGTGACCGCATGGCGCAACGCCTGTTCGGGGGTGCGCATGAAGAAGTCGAAGTCGGGCCGGATGACGGTGTAGACGTCGTCGGCCAGGCGCTGTGCGACCGCGCGGAACAGGTCGGCCTTGTCGGTGAAGTGGCGGTACAGCCGGGGTTTGGTCGTGCCGGCCTCCCGAGCGATCGCGTCCATGCTCGGGTTCGGACCCTCCGCGTCGATCACCCGGTAGGCGGCGTCGACGAACTCTTCGCGGCCTCGCCGGAGGCGGTCGTCGAGGTGGGGCGCCGGGGAGTGGGGAACGGCGGGGGCGTCCGGATCGGCCTCCGCGCCCGGCGCGCGCGCGGGCTCCGGGCTGGGCGTGGTCGTCATCGTGTGTTCCTTGACTGTGAGCCGATCCGGCAGCCGCAGGATCCGGCCGAGCCCTGCGTGTGCCGGGCGCACCGGGCCGGGCACGAAGTCTACCGGCCGCGGCTGCAGATCGACCGCGTTCCGCTGCTACGTAGGTACTCATCGTTACTGCCGGTACGGACCCCCAAGAGTGGATCCCGAGTGCGCACCGAAGTCGGCGAGGCCGATGAAACCACAGGTCAAGGTCGTTGGTGCTTGACACCGGCCGGGGTTTGAACTGACACTCGAACGGCTAGGCGGTACCGACGGTAACGGCATTGCTTTACTGTGGGTACGCCCTCTGGTGACGGTGCGGGTCGCGCCGGCCCGATTCGAGAACGGACGGATCTGATGACCGCTCAGCCCTACTCGCACCACGATGCCTCGCCGGTGGGCGACGCGCGGCCGGCGGTCTCGCCTGCGCGCCGGCGGACCGTCCGCAACGGAGCGTTCGACCTCGCGGTGTTCGAGGAGGGCAACCCCGACGGGCCGACGCTGGTCCTGGTGCACGGCTGGCCCGACACCCACCACCTCTGGGACCACGTGGTGCCCCTGCTGGCCGACAGGTTCCGGATCGTGCGGTACGACACCCGCGGGCACGGCGAGTCGACGGTGCCCGAGCGGGTCGAGGACTTCCGGCTGGAGGCGATGGCCGCCGACCTGTTCGCGGTGCTCGACGCGGTCAGCCCGGACGAACCGGCGCACCTGCTCGCGCATGACTGGGGTTCGGTCCAGGTGTGGGAGGCCGTGTGCGAGCCCGGCGCCGAGCGCCGGGTCGCGTCGTTCACGTCGATCTCCGGCCCGAACCTCGACCACCTGGGCAAGTGGATGCGGCGCCGGCTCGCGCGCCCGACGCCGAGGAACGTCTGGCAGCCGGTCAGTCAGCTGATCTCGTCGGCGTACACGTTCTTCTTCATGGCGCCGCTGCTGCCCACGTTGTTCTTCCGGGGCCTGGGCGGCAAGACGAATTGGGCACTGTTCCTGCGGGCGGTCGAGGGGATCCGCCCCGATCAAGTCGCCTTCGCCGACTCGTTGCGCGCCGACATGATCAGCGGCCTGCGCATCTACCGGGCCAACGTCGTGCAGCGGGTGCTGCGCCCGCGCGACCGGTACACGTCGGTGCCGGTGCAACTGCTCGTCAACCGCCGCGACATCGCGGTCCGGCCCGCCGGCTATGACGACACCGACCGGTGGACGTCCGAGCCCGTGCTTCGCAAGGACCTGCCCACGGGGCACTGGCTGCCGTTCAGCTCGCCGGAGCTGATCGCCGAGCACACCGTCGCGTTCGTCGACTCGCTCGACCGGGACGCCGACCCCGTGGCGTGACGCCCGGTCCACATTTTCGTTCGTATTCGATTGGGAGAGAACATCATGGCAGCAAGAGGACAGGATGCCGGCGAGGTGGATGCGGGGCCGGTGACGCTGCACGCGCGCAACGTCGAGTTCGACTGGGCCGGAACGCCGCTGCACTGGATGCCCACCGAGCCGATCGCTTCGCATGCCGTCAGTGCGTTGAACCTGCTGCTGCCCGAGGGGGAACGCTGGTTCTGCGCCACCTACGCCGAGGCGCTGCCGCTGGTCAAGGACGACAAGCTACGCGAGGACATGCTCGGGTTCATGGGGCAGGAGTCGATGCACGCCGAAACCCACAATGCCGTGCTGTACGAATTCCTCGAGGCGAACGAGGTGGACCCGAAGCCGTTCGTGGCGCACAGCGAGTACCTGTTCCGTAAGGTGCTGGGTCCCCGCGAGGCGAGCACGCCGCGCGAGGAGCGGCAGCAGCTGGTCGAGCGGATCGCCTTCATCGGCGCGATCGAGCACATCACCGCGTTCCTCGGCGACTATGTGCTCAACTCCCGGTGGGAGGAGTTCGACGCGGACCCGCAGATGACCGATCTGTTCCGCTGGCATGGGGCGGAGGAGGTCGAGCACCGCAACGTCGCCCACGACGTGGCGATGTACTTCGGCGTCGGCTACTTCCGGCGCAACTTCGCGATGGTGGTCGCGTTCCTGGCGTTCTGGGTGTTGATGATCCGCGGTACCAAGTTCATCGTCCACCAGGATCGGGCGATGCCGAACCGGGGGACCATCAGGGTCCTCGCCGGCATCCTCGCGGCGATGCGCCGCGGTTCGCTGCCGGGGCCGATCCGGCTGCTCAAGGATGCGTTGCGCTACTTCAGCCCGTCGTACACGCCGGACAAGGTCGGCAACACCGCACAGGCCGTGGCCTACCTGGCCAAGTCGCCCGCCGCGAAGGCGGCCGCCTAGTCATGACGAAATTCCCTGTCCCGCAGTCGGTCCCCGCGGACCTGTTCGGCAAACGCGACCGCGACCTGCTGGTGGGTGTGGTCGACACCTTCGCCGGCGTGTACCTGCGCTCGCTGCGTTTCCTGCATCGTCGCGACGTCGACTCGCCCGTCGACGACCATCGGATCCGGCTGGTGGTGCGCGCACGGACGGTGGTCGCGGAGGACCAGGACGTCGTCAGCCTGGTGCTCGAGGCGCCGGGCGGGGGCGCGCTGCCGTCGTGGCGGCCCGGTGCGCACTTGGACCTGGAGCTGCCGTCGGGCCGGCTGCGCCAGTACTCGCTGTGCGGGGACCCCGCCGACGGCCACCGCTACCGGATCGCGGTCCGCCGCATCCCCGACGGCGGCGGCGGGTCCGTCGAGGTGCACGACCGGCTGGCGGTCGGCGCAGAGCTGACCGTGCGCGGGCCGCGCAACGCGTTCGCGTTCGCGGTGCCGGGACACGGCTCGACCGCACAGAAGTTGAGGTTCGTCGCCGGCGGCATCGGCATCACCCCGATCCTGCCGATGGTGCGGCTGGCCCATCGCCTCGGGCTGGACTGGTCGATGGTGTACACCGGCCGGCGCCGCGAGACCCTCCCGTTCCTCGACGAGCTCGCATCGTTCGGGGACCGCGTCACCGTGCGCACCGACGACGTCGACGGGCTGCCCGACGCCGGGGCGCTGCTCGGCGAGGTCGGGGCGTCGACGGCCGTGTACTGCTGCGGCCCGGTGCCGATGCTCGACGTGCTGCGCGGGGCGGTGCGCTCGGCCCGCGGGGTCGAGTTCCATTTCGAGCGGTTCGCGGCGCCGCCGGTCGTCGACGGCAAGGAGTTCGAGGTCGAGTTGGCGCGCACCGGTGAAGTGGTCACCGTGCCGGCGGACAAGACCGCGCTCGAAGCCATCGGCGCGGTCCGGCCGGACATCCCGTACTCGTGCCGGCAGGGCTTCTGCCGGACCTGTGAGGTGCGCGTGCTCGACGGCACGCCGGAGCACCGGGACACCACGCTCACCGACGAGGAACGCGAGAACGGCGGGATGCTGATCTGCGTGTCCCGCTGCGCCGAAGGTGGGCGGCTGGTGCTCGACGCCTGAACGGTGCGGGCCGGCCCCGCAGAACGGACGGTTCGCCCTCGACGAGTGAGCGTCATCGCAACCTGAGCGAGATGTGCCTGTGACCGGCACCAATTGATGTGTGGAATCACACAATCCGGTGTTATGGTCTGGCACAACGCAGGTTGGGAACTCGCCCAAATGCTCAGCGAGGAGGCCCCATGTCGAACCGCATCACGGATTCGGAACTGGCGATCGTCGAAGCTGCGCTACTTGCCGAGCCGGCGCTGACCGCCGTTCGGGTCTCCTCGGAGAAGGACCGCTACGGCGCCTGGATGTGGGACGACGTCGTCGCCATCGAGGTCGGCCCGCTCGGCGCCGCGGATGCGGTCGAGATCGACGAGCTGCTGATCAACAGGTTCGCCGCCGACCATGTGGAGGCGGACGGTCGCGAGTGTGTCATCGCGGTCACCGACGAGGTGCGCACCGCGGTCACCCTGCGGCGTACCCTGCGCCGGGCGCCGAACCCCGCGGCATCCGTCGCCTGAGGTTCCGTCACACGCCGGCGGCGAACCCGTGCTGTCGCCAGGCCTCGTAGGCGGCGACCGCGGCGGCGTTGGACAGGTTCAGCGACCGGCGGCCCGGGATCATCGGGATCCGCAGTCGGTCGGTCACATGCGGATCGGCAAGCACCTCGGGTGCGAGGCCGGTCGGCTCCGGGCCGAACATCAACACGTCGCCGGGCTGATACTGCACGTCGGCGTAGGACCGGGTGGCATGCGCGGTGAAGGCGTACACCCGCTGCGGTTGCAGCGCCGCCCAGGCGGCGGCGAGGTCCTTGTGCACCGTCACAGACGCCAGATCGTGGTAGTCGAGTCCGGCGCGGCGCAGCTTCGGCTCGGACAGGTCGAAGCCGAGCGGTTCGACGAGATGCAGTTCGCAACCGGTCGCCGCGACCATGCGGATCGCGTTGCCGGTGTTGGGTGGAATGCGGGGCTCGTGGAACAGGACTCGGAACACGCCCGCAATTCTCCCAGCACGGCCCGGGCGTCGCCGCGGCGGGACCGACTCTGCGCGATGCGCAGAGGGTGTCGTCGGAAGGCTCCGGGGTGGGATCGGACTTCGAACCGATGCAGATCCGGTGACTGCCCTACGAAACCGCTATCGGGGCAGCACTGTCGATGTTGTACGAACGGATGGTGGCTCTGATCTGGTCGGCCACCTTGTAGATGTCGACCACAGTCTCGATGTCGTGCCGAACGCCGGTCTTGTTCGCGTCCTCGAAAGTCGTGACGAACCTGACGCTCTTTCCGTTCAAGTGGAGTCGGATGACCGGCTTGCGGTTGTTGTCGTCGAGGAGAACCGCAAAGTAGGACTTCGCGTCACGGTAGACGATCCGCTCGGCTGCCACCTCGGACACGGCGATCGCCCGGACGATGTTGAAACCGTCGAGTTCCTCCTCGGTGGTCACGATGTCCGGGTCCGGCGTCGCGACGGGTTTGCGTTGGACCTCGACATCCACCGGTTCGGCAGGGGTCGCCCGCACCGCGCTCTCGACGTGGCCGGCCTCGTCTCCGAGTGCGCTCTTGAGACGGTCGTTCACCTGGTCGGCAATGTACTGCGCCGTCGCCTTGTCGACCAACCCGCGGAACTGATCGACCACCTTCTGGGTGGCCTTGCCGTCGTAGGCGCGGGCGACGAAGTACCGGATCCAGTCGTCGGACGGTTCCTTGATCTCGTTGGCGAGGATCCGCTTGATCAGGCCGATGTACTTGAGTTCCTCGGCAGCGCTCACCACCGAATCGAGGTCGAATGATTCCTTGGACAGCTTCTGGATCTCGGGAACGACGGTCCGATCGAGATCCAGCAGGTCGAAGACCAGAAACGGCTTCTCGTCCATTCTGTTCGGCGCATCACCATCGGTATAGACCTGGTAGACCTGCCCGTTCGTGAGTATCGCGATGCGCGCGGACGTCACGGCGAAGTACCGGAAGAGTTGCGCAGCGTGCGCGAGGTTGAGCGGCTCGCCGATCTTCTTGCATTCGATGAGGATCTGCACCGCGCCGTTCTGCATGATGGCGTAGTCGATCTTCTCGCCCTTCTTGACCCCGACGTCCGCGACGAGTTCGGGTACGACCTCGCTCGGGTCGAACACGTCATACCCGAGCACGGACGAGATGAACGGCATGATGAAGGCGTTCTTCGTCGCCTCCTCGGTCTCGATGCCGCCCTTCTTGTCGCGGATCTTCGCGGCCAGCGCGTTGAGGCCGTCGGCAAAGCTCATCGGAAACCCCCTGGCTGTGGATTTCCCGGAGATTAGCCGGGAGCGCCCGGCGCAGACGTGGAAACGGCGCGACTGTCGGCCGTTCGATGGACAACGTCCCTCGGCTACCGCAGAGGAGTCCGGTCCGCGTGCCGCGACGCTCCCTACTCTTCGACCACGGTGGGCCGCTGCGCCGGTTGCACGGTGAACGGCGTCGGTCCGGGGTTCGCGGGGCCGCCGTTGACCTGTTCGGGATCGAGCACGCAGTGGGTGCGCCCGTAGACGGTGAACATGCACTTGTTGTTGTGGTTGCAGCGCCCCTGCGTGGTCGGGTCCTTCTGCATCCGGGCGATCAGGTCCGGTTCGCGCAGCAGCGCCCGACCCATCGCGACGAAGTCGAATCCTTCGCCGAGTCCGGTGCGCGCATGGTCGAGGTTGTTGATGCCGCCGAGCAGGATCAGCTTCGAGTTCGACACCGCCGGGACGAACTGCCGGGCTGAATCGAGCATGTACAGGTCGCGGTAGGGGTAATCGCCGAGCACGCGCCTGCCGAAGAGCTTCAGCCCCGTTTTGAACGGTTCCTTCTGCACCGACGCGAACTCGTCGATGGGGACGTCGCCGCGGAACAGGTACATCTGGTGCTTGACCGACGAACCCTGGGTCAGCTCGATGGCGTCGAGGTTGCGGTCCCGGTCTAGCAGCTGCGCGGTCTGCACCGACTCCGTGAGCCAGATGCTGTGTTTGATGCCGTCGTCCATGCTCATCTTCGCGGTGACCGCGATCCGGTTCCCGACGACCTCACGCACCCGCTGTGCGATCTCGCGGGCGAACCGCGTGCGGTTCTCTATGCTGCCGCCGTACTCGTCCTTGCGCCGGTTGATCCACGGGCTCAGGAAGGAACTGGGCAGATAGAGATGCCCGAAGTGCAGTTCGACGGCGTCGAAGCCGGCGTCGGCCGCCACCTGCGCCGCCTCGCCGAACTGGTCGATCACCTGCCGGATCCGGGCCACGGTGATCTCGCGGCAGTACTCCATCGTGGAGGGGTTCACGAAACGGCTGGGGGACAGGGCTGTGACCCCGGTGATCTTCTTCGACGCGACCACGCCCGCGTGCCCCAGCTGAGCCGAGATCGCGCCCCCGGCGGAGTGGACGGCGTCGGTCAGCTTGCGCAGTCCCGGCAGCGCCGCCCGGCTCATGACGATCTGCCCGGGCGCGCTCGCTCCCTCCGGGGCGACGCAGCAGTAGGCGACGGTGGTCAGGCCGACTCCGCCGCGCACGAAGCTCAGGTGGAAGTCGATGAGGTCGTCGGTGACCAGGCCCTCCGGCGAACGGCCCTCCGACGTCGCCGCCTTGACGAACCTGTTGCGCAGGGTGACCGGCCCCAGCGTGGTCGGGCTGAACGGGTCGACGTCGGGCATAGCGTGCCGCCTCTCCTTCATCGACGCCGCACGGCGTCGGAGTGTGATGCAGATCATGTTATTGAGGTTTGCGGTGCAGTGTCCGAATTGTTCCGCTGGACGGGAATCCCTTGTTCCGGCCGACAAGATCGCTAGCCTGGAAACATGACCACCCCGACGCTCACGCTGAACTCCGGCACCGCCATCCCTCAGCTCGGCCTGGGGGTGTGGCAGGCGACCGACGAGCAGACCGAGACGGTGGTGCGGTCCGCGCTCGACGAGGCCGGCTACCGGCACATCGACACCGCTCGGGCCTACGACAACGAGGCCGCGGTCGGCCGCGCGCTCGCCGCGTCCTCCGCCCCGCGTGAGGACGTCTTCGTCACCACGAAGCTGTGGAACGCGGACCAGGGCTACGAGCCCGCGCTGCGCGCCTTCGACGACAGCCTGCGCAGGCTCGCCACCGACTACGTCGACCTCTACCTGATCCACTGGCCGCTGCAGAACCGCGAGCGGCTGCTGCGCACGTGGGATGCCCTCGAGGAGATCGCCGGTTCGGGCCGCGCCAAGGCGATCGGGGTGTGCAACTTCGAGCCGCACCACCTGCAACTGCTCGTCGATCGGGGCGGTATGTTGCCGGCCGTCGACCAGGTCGAGTTGCACCCGCATCTGCCGCAGCACCACATCCGGGAGGCGGCGGTCGCACACGGAATCGCCGTCGAGTCCTGGAGCCCGCTCGGCGGTACGCCGAAGTCCGGCTGGGGCAAGGATTCGAAGCCGAACACGTTGCTGGCCGATCCGGTGGTCACCGCCGTCGCCGACAAGCACGGCAAGTCGCCGGCGCAGGTGCTGATCAGGTGGCACCTGCAGAACGGGCTGATCGTCATCCCCAAGACGGTCCATCCCGAGCGTGCCGCCCAGAACATCGACGTGTTCGACTTCGCACTCGACGACGATGACCTCGCGCAGATCGCGACACTCGACGACGGCACCCGGGTGGGGGCGCATCCCGACGAGCTGAACATGGGCGCGCCCGACTGAGCGGGACGGCGCGGCGGCCACCGCCGACGATTCACCACGGACGGAGGGGATGATGGTCGATGTGACGATCGAGGAACACGCCGACGAGTCGTTCGACGCCGCCGACCTTTCCGGCGAGCACTGGGAGCAGCGGCACTATGTGCGCTGCAGTTTCCGCGACGCGGACCTGTCCGGTCTGCACACCGACCGGGTGATGTTCACCGACTGCGATTTCACCGGGGCGGACCTGACCGATTCGCACCACCTGGGCACGGCCTTCCGCTCCTGCGCGTTCCGCTACACCAGCCTGTGGCAGAGCACGTTCCGTAACTCCAGCATGCTCGGGTCGGTGTTCGACCAGTGCCGGCTACGGCCCATCACGCTCGAGGAGGTCGACTTCACGCTGACCTCGCTCGGCGGCGCGGACCTGCGCAAGGTGAACTTCGTCGAGTGCCGGTTGCGTGAGGCGAACCTGGTGCAGGCGGATCTGCGCGAGACCGATCTGCGCGGCGTCGACATGCTCGGCGCGCGGACCACCGGGCTGCAGCTCGACGGCGCGGACCTGCGCGGCGCGCACATCGACGCGGGCCTGTGGACGGGGGCGAGCCTGGCCGGTGCTCAGATCGAGATGTCGCAGGCGATCGCCTACGCCGCCGCGCACGGACTGTGCGTCGAACTGGGCTAGTGGCACGCTCGACGCCCCGGCGCGGTGCCACACGCGGGAACGGTCGGGCACCTGCGACAATGGTCGACGTGACTGCGACGATCCTCGACGGCAAGGCAACCCGCGACGAAATCTTCGACGACCTCACCAAGCGGGTCGCCGCGCTCAAGGCGGACGGCATCCAGCCCGGCCTGGGCACCGTGCTCGTCGGCGACGACCCGGGTTCGCACGCCTACGTCCGCGGCAAGCACAGCGACTGCGCGAAGGTCGGGATCACCTCGCTGCGCCGCGACCTGCCCGCCGATGTGAGCGCCGAGGTGCTGGCCGACACCATCGCCGAGCTCAACCAGAACCCTGCTTGCACCGGCTACATCGTGCAGCTGCCGCTGCCCAAGCACCTCGACGAGGTTGCGACGCTGGAGAGCATCGACCCGGGCAAGGACGCCGACGGCCTGCACCCGATGAATCTGGGCCGGCTCGTGCTCGGCAAGCCGGCGCCGCTGCCGTGCACCCCGCGCGGCATCGTGCACCTGTTGCGCCGCTACGAAGTGCCGATCGACGGGGCGCACGTGGTGGTCGTCGGCCGCGGTGTCACGGTCGGCCGGCCGATCGGGCTGCTGCTGACCCGCCGCTCGGAGAACGCCACGGTCACGTTGTGCCACACCGGGACCCGTGACCTGGCCGCCGAGGTGAGCCGGGCCGACATCGTCGTCGCGGCCGCCGGGGTGCCCGGACTGATCACCGCGGACATGGTCAAGCCCGGAGCGGCGGTGCTCGACGTGGGCGTCAGCCGCACCGAGGCGGGACTCGTCGGCGATGTGCACCCGGACGTGCGCGAGGTCGCCGGGTACATCTCCCCGAACCCCGGTGGTGTCGGACCGCTCACCCGGGCGTTCCTGCTGGCGAACGTCGTCGAGCGCTGCGAGCAGATCGCCCAGGGGCAAGGCTGACGCCCATGTCCGAACGGCAGCAGGCCGAGCCCCGCGAACTGGACGCCCCCGAGCGCCCGGCGATCGACAGTCCGGAGACGGTGACCGGCCCGTCCGACGCGGGGGCCGACCGGCCGCGGGCCCGCCCGGAGCGCATCCCCGCACCGGGATCAGACCGGCCGAGCACCCTGTGGCGCCGGCTCTACACGATCCACCTGCCGCTCGTGCTGGTCGGGCTCGGGCTGCTGGTCGCGGTCGTGTTCATCGTCGCCGACCGCTGGCGGCGCGGCACGATCATCTTCGGTCTGGTCACGCTCGTGGCAGCGGCCTTCCGGCTGCTGCCCGCCGAGCGGGTCGGGCTGCTCGCGGTGCGCAGTCGCGCGTTCGACGTCGGTTTCCTGACGGTGCTGGGTGGCCTGGTGATCTGGCTGGCCAGCTCGATCGATCCGCTCGGTACCGGTTAGTTCCCTGCGCCGGCAACTCGTCGGGGATGTCGTTGGGTTGGGCAATGTCCCGAATCGGCGACATGACCGAAGAGCGACGTAAGCTCGTGCTGGATGTGTTTCGACGGCAAGCCGGTTGGCCGGGTGCCGGCCGGATTCTGGTGGCACTACACCCGGCCCCCGTCGCGCCCGTACAGCAGTTCCGTCTCTTCATCGGAGTGCATCGTCAAGCACGTCGACGGCTTCCAGGACATGTTCCGCGACCACAAGGAGGAGGTCGCGCGGGCCGCCGAGATCGTCGCGGCCGACACCATCGTGGGACCACAACATCCTGCGCGCCGGCTGGTCGCCGAAACCGGAAGGGACCGTCTGATCCGCGGATCGGTCGACCGCGAGCCGGCCCGGGTCAGCCGCGTGAGGCGCGGGCCAGATCCATCGTCTCGCGCATCAACGCGACCACGGCGTCCGCCTCGATGAGGAAGGCGTCGTGGCCGAAGGGCGAGTTGATCACCTGCAGGCCTCGGCAGTTCGGCAGATCGTCGGCGATCTTCCCCAGCGTGTGCAGCGGATACAACTGGTCCGAGTCGATCGCCGCGACCACGGTGGGCACCGGGCAGGCGCCCAAGGCCGCGTCGACACCGCCGCGGCCGCGGCCGACATCGTGCAGGTTGAGGGACTGCGTCAACGTCACATAGCTGCCCGCGTCGAACCGGCCCAGCAGCTTGCCGGCCTGATGGTCGAGGTAGCTCTGCACCGCGAACCTGCCGCCGGCCGCGGGATCCTCGGGTTCCTGCGCGTTGTTGGCGAAGCGGTCGTCGAGCTCGGCCTCACCGCGGTAACTCAGGTGGGCGAAGCGGCGGGCGATGCCCAGTCCGGCGTCCGGGGCACGGCCGGTGCCGTAATAGTCGCCGCCGAGCCAGTCGGGATCGGCGGTGATCGCCTGGATCTGGGTGCCCTGATAGCCGATCTGGTAGGCCGTGGTGCGGGCGTCTGCCGCCAGCACCAGCGACGAACCGACCCGGTCGGGGTGCGAGACCTGCCACTCGAGCGCGCGGGCACCGCCCATCGAACCGCCGGCGACCGAGGCGACCCGCTCGATGCCGATCCGCTCGAGCAGGATGCGTTCGACCTCGACCTGGTCGCGGATGGTGATCACCGGGAACCGTGAGCCCCAGGCCTTGCCGTCCGGGGCGGTCGAGCTCGGCCCGGTGGTGCCGCGGCAGCCGCCGAGCACGTTGGTGGAGATCACACACCATTCGTTCGTGTCGATAACCGCACCTGGGCCGATGAGCCCGTCCCACCAACCCGCCGTCGGATGACCGTCGGGGCCGCCCGCAGGTCCGGTGGCGTGCGAGTCGCCGGTCAGCGCGTGCAGCGCGAGGACCACGTTGTCGCGGGCGGGGGACAGCTCGCCCCAACGCTGCAGCGCGACGGTCACGTTCGGCAGCACCGCGCCGTTCTCCAGGACGACGGAGCCGATGTCGACGTGGCCGAGGGTGCCGTCCGGCGCGGGTAGCTGCGCGGAACGGGACGTGCGGACCTGGCTGATCGTCAAGACTTCGCCGCCGTGAATCCGGCCCGCAGGTCGTCGAGGATGTCGTCGATGCCCTCGATGCCGACGGCCAGCCGGACCTGTGCGGGGCTGACACCGGCGGCGACCTTCTCGTCCGCGGTCAGCTGCGAGTGGGTGGTCGACGAGGGGTGCACGACCAGCGATCGTACATCGCCTATGTTCGCGACGTTGCTGTGCAAGGTCAGACCGTCGATGAACTTCCGCGCGGCCTCTTCGCCTCCGACGATGTCGAATGCGAGCACCGCACCCGCGCCGCGGGGTGCCAACTCGGCGGCGCGCGCGTGCCACGGCGACGATGTCAACCCGGCGTACGCGATCGATTCGACCTGGTCGTGGGCCTCGAGGAACGCGGCCACCCGCTGCGCGTTGGCCACGTGCCGTTCCATGCGCAGGCTCAGCGTCTCGATGCCCTGACCGATCAGGAACGCGTTGAACGGCGAGATCGCCGTGCCCAGGTCGCGCAGCAGCGTCACCCGCGTCTTGAGCGCGAAGGCCGGTGCGCCGAGGTCGGCGTAGACCAGTCCGTGGTAGCTCGGGTCCGGTGTCGTGAAGTTCGCGAAGCGCCCCGAACCGGCCCAGTCGAACGTGCCGCCGTCGACGATGACGCCGGCGATCGTGGTGCCGTGGCCGCCGAGGTACTTGGTCGCCGAGTGCAGCACGATGTCGGCGCCGTGCTGCAGCGGGTTGATCAGGTACGGCGTCGCGATGGTGTTGTCGACGATCAGCGGGATGCCGTGCTCGTGGGCGATGCCCGACACCCCGTGCAGGTCGAAGATCGCGTTCTGCGGGTTGGAGATCGTCTCGCCGAAGAACGCCTTGGTGTTCGGGCGGATGCCGGCGCGCCACTGGTCCAGGTCGTCGGGATCCTCGACGAACGACACCTCGACGCCGAGGTTGCGCAGCGTGTAGTGGAAGAGGTTGTACGTGCCGCCGTACAACCGGGGGCTGGCGAGGATGTGGTCCCCGCTTCCGGCGAGGTTGAGGATCGCCAGGGTGGTGGCCGACTGGCCCGAGGCCAGCAGCAGCGCCGCGACGCCGCCCTCGAGCGCGGCGATGCGCTGCTCGACCACGTCCTGGGTGGGGTTCATGATCCGGGTGTAGATGTTGCCCGGCTCGGACAGGTTGAACAGTGCCTCGCCGTGCGCGACGTCGTTGAACGTGAACGAGGTGGTCTGGTAGATCGGCAGCGCGCGCGCATTGGAGGCGGTGTCGGGCGACTGCCCGGCGTGGACCTGCTTGGTCTCGAAACTCCAGTGCGCGGTCGGATTCTGCTCACTCATCGATGTGCTCCGTGGTGTCCGGATTCGTCACCGGCGCAGGTGGCCGGCAGGGTGGGCTGATCTGGGGCCTGTCAACGGCGACAACACATCGTGAACCTCCGGTGGGGCACTCCCCGTCAGTGGGCCCGCCCGGCGGACCCGCGCTTGTTGCCCGGCGGCATCCCCGTCGAAACCCGACCCGTCGACGGGACCGTCGGCGCGGGGGCTTCCACAGAGGAACCGGACAACCCGGTCATCACCCGGGGCACCCCACCGCGGTTGGAGGGTTGCCGGCCAGCAAGCCGGGGCTGAACGCTGACACTCATGACCTGTGCACGATATTAGCCGGACTCCCAGGGTTCGCCACCCTCGGTGTACCCGAGCGTGCGGCGCCGGCGGGCGATGTGACGGAACGCGCCGGTCAGGGGCGTTGTCGGCGTGATCACCCCCGCGTCGGAAGCGACGGCCGACGGTCAACTTCGGTGCCTGACTTTCGGCCGTCCGGGCCGGTGGTATTTACTTGCTGAGTGCACGGTTCCCGACCTTGTTCACGAGGCGATGTCGGATAGCGTGAGAGTTGAACAGGCTTGCCAAGGAGGACGCGGAATCCACATGTCCAAAATCAAAGTCGAGGGAACGGTCGTCGAACTCGACGGCGACGAGATGACTCGAATCATCTGGCAGTTCATCAAGGACAAGCTGATCCATCCGTACCTGGATGTGAACCTTGATTACTACGACTTGGGGATCGAGTCGCGCGACAAGACCGACGATCAGATCACCGTCGACGCAGCGAATGCGATCAAGCAGCACGGGGTCGGCGTCAAGTGCGCGACCATCACTCCCGACGAGGCTCGCGTCGAGGAGTTCCACCTGAAGAAGATGTGGCGGTCGCCCAACGGCACCATCCGCAACATCCTCGGTGGGACCATCTTCCGCGCCCCGATCATCATCAAGAACGTGCCGCGGTTGGTGCCCGGCTGGACCAAGCCGATCATCGTCGGCCGTCACGCGTTCGGTGACCAGTACCGCGCGACCGACTTCAAGGTCCACCAGGCCGGCACCGTGACCCTCACGTTCACCCCCGAGGACGGCTCCGAGCCGATCCAGCACGAGGTCGTGCGGATGCCCGAGGACGGCGGCGTCGTCATGGGCATGTACAACTTCAAGAAGTCCATCCAGGACTTCGCCCGGGCCTCGCTGTCCTACGGCCTGCAGCAGAACTACCCGGTCTACCTGTCGACCAAGAACACGATCCTCAAGTCCTACGACGGCATGTTCAAGGACGAGTTCCAGCGGGTCTACGAGGAGGAGTTCAAGGCGGAGTTCGACGCCGCGGGCCTCACCTACGAGCACCGGCTGATCGACGACATGGTCGCCTCCGCGCTCAAGTGGGAGGGCGGCTACGTCTGGGCCTGCAAGAACTACGACGGCGACGTCCAGTCCGACACCGTCGCGCAGGGCTACGGCTCGCTGGGCCTGATGACCTCGGTGCTGCTGACTCCGGACGGCAAGACCTGCGAGGCCGAGGCCGCGCACGGCACCGTCACCCGGCACTTCCGCCAGCACCAGCAGGGCAAGCCGACCTCGACCAACCCGATCGCGTCGATCTTCGCGTGGACCCGGGGACTCGAGCACCGCGGCAAGCTGGACAACACCCCCGAGGTGATCGGCTTCTCTCAGCAGCTCGAGGACGTCGTCATCAAGACCGTCGAGAACGGTCAGATGACCAAGGACCTCGCGATGCTCATCGGCCCCGACCAGGGTTACCTCACCACCGAGGAGTTCCTCGGTGCGCTCGACGACAACCTCAAGGCCGCGATCGGCTGATCGGCCGATATCGCGGTGACCGAGAGGTCACCGGACACGAGAAACGGGACGTCACTCGGCGTCCCGTTTTTTCGTGCGCGGGGGGCGGTGAGCGCCCGCTGCGTTTCGTGTCCTGTCGGGCGCCTCGATTAGCCTGCTGGTCGTGCCCTACATCCTCACCACCGTCAATGTGAACGGCGTCCGTGCCGCGGCCAAGAAGGACCACGGCCTGCTGCGCTGGCTGGCCGCGACCGAGGCCGACGCGGTCTGCCTGCAGGAGACCCGCGCAGACGACAAGCAGCTGGCGACCGTGCTCGCGCCCGTGCTCGAGCAGGGCTGGCATCTGGCCTCGGCGGAGCCCGCCGCGAAGGGCCGCAACGGGGTCGCGGTGCTCTCCCGGGTACCCGCCGACGCCGTCCGCATCGGCTTCGGCGACCCCGAATTCGCCGATTCCGGGCGGTACCTCGAGGCGGACTTCGGCGACCTGACGGTGGCCAGCCTGTACCTGCCCTCGGGTGAGGTGGGCACCGAGCGCCAGGACGAGAAGGAGCGCTTCATGGCGTCCTTCGGTGAGCACCTGGCGAAGGCCGCCGCGAGCGGTCGGGACGTGGTGGTCAGCGGCGACTGGAACATCGCCCACACCGAGCGCGACCTGAAGAACTGGAAGTCGAACCAGAAGGCCTCGGGCTTCCTGCCGGAAGAACGGCAGTGGCTCGACGGGGTGTTCGCCGAGGCGTGGGTGGACGTCGTCCGCGGGCTGCACCCCGACGTCGACGGCCCGTACAGCTGGTGGTCTTACCGCGGCAAGGCCTTCGACAACGACAGCGGCTGGCGGATCGATTACCAGGTCGCGACCGCCGACCTCGCGGAGCGGGCCATCGCGGCCCGGGTCGAGCGGGCGTCGAGCTACGACCAGCGTTGGTCGGACCACGCCCCGGTCACCGTCGAGTACCGGTAGCGGTGATGTCCGCACGCAGGAGCCAGGCACGTCTTCGCGCGGGGCTGTCCGCACTGGCGGGTCTGCTGGTCCTGGCGGTCGTGGTGCTGGTGGCGGTGTTCGGCGGCGACGGGTCGCCCGGACCGGCGCCGCGCACGTCCGCAACCGGCACGGCAGCCGCCACGGTCACGGGATCGGCCGGCGCGGCCACCGGCGGGGCCCGGGCGGCGGGGGTACCCGCCGCGGCCTACGCGACGCTGAAGCTGATCGACGCGGGCGACTGGCCCGAGGGCGCGCACGCCCCGGGCACCAAGGGCGGGACCGTATGGCAGAACCGCGGCGGGTCGCTGCCGCGCACGGCCGACGGCGCGAAGGTCACCTATCTCGAATGGGACGTGAACCCGAAGCGGCCCGGCCGGTCGCGTGACGCGCAGCGGATCGTGACCGGCAGCGACGGCTCCGCCTGGTACACCGGCGATCACTATTCGACCTTCACGAGGATGCGGTGACCGATAATTCGGCGATGACGGATCTGCACACGTTCGTGACCGCCCCGTCTCTGCCGGTCGCGGGCCTGCTGGTCGGCGAGCCGGCCGACGCGGACGCGGTCGGCTATCTGCTGCCGCGGTGGTCGACGGTGGGCCGCAGCGTACGCGGGACCAAGATGCGCACGGTGCCCGCGGTCTTCGACGAGTTCGCCGCCGCCTTCCAGTTCCCCTACTACTTCGGCGAGAACAAGGACGCGTTCGACGAGTGCATGCGCGACCTCGACGAGTTCGTCGGCGCGGCGGACGGCTACCTCGTGGTGGTGCGCGACGCACCCGCGCTGCTGTCGGCCGAGCCGGACGAGCTGAGCTGGTTCGTCGACGCGATGGCGTTCTACGCGGACCACTGGCGCGGGATCGGGCCGGCGGGCGGAGCGGCAGGCCAGGTGCCCCGACCGTTCCGCGTGGTCCTGCAGGCCACCGCACAGGAGTCCGGCGAGCTGACCGCCCGGTGGAGCCGCGCCGGCGGCACCCTGACGCCGGTGACCTCGCCCGGCGCGTGAAAGGATCGGTAACCATGTCCACCGCAGCAACCGCGCCCATCGCCCGCCCCCGGGTGCTCTCCGGGATCCAGCCGACCGCCGACTCATTCCACCTCGGCAACTTCCTGGGCGCGCTGCAGCAGTGGGTGCCGTTGCAGGACGAGCACGACGCGTTCTACTTCATCCCCGACATGCACGCGATCACCGTGCCGCAGGACCCGAAGGAACTGCGCCGGCGCACCAAGGTGTCGGTCGCGCAACTGCTGGCGATCGGGATCGACCCGGACCGTTCGACGCTGTTCGTGCAGTCCCACGTGCCCGAGCACGCCCAGCTGGCGTGGGTGCTCAACTGCATCACCGGATTCGGCGAAGCCAGCCGGATGACGCAGTTCAAGGACAAGTCGACCAGGCAGGGAAGCGACACCGCCGGCGTGGGCCTGTTCACCTATCCGATGCTGATGGCCGCCGACATCCTGCTCTACCGCTCGGCGCTGGTCCCGGTCGGTGAGGACCAGCGCCAGCATCTGGAGTTGACGCGTGACCTTGCCGAGCGGTTCAACTCGCGCTTCGGCAAGACCTTCGTGGTGCCGGAAGCGACGATCATCAAGGGCACCGCCAAGATCTATGACCTGCAGGACCCGTCGTCGAAGATGAGCAAGTCCGGGTCGAACCCGAACGGCATCATCAATCTGCTCGACGACCCGAAGGTCTCGGCCAAGCGGATCCGCTCCGCGGTCACCGACACCGAACGGGAGATCCGCTACGACCCGGAGAACAAGGCCGGTGTGTCCAACCTGCTGGTGATCAACTCCGCGCTGTCCGGGCGCGCAATCCCCGAGTTGGAGAAGCACTTCGAGGGAAAGGGCTACGGCGACCTGAAGGTCGACACCGCAGACGTGCTCACCGAGTTCGTCACCCCGCTGCGGTCCAAGGTCGACGAGTACCTCGCCGACCAGACCGAGCTCGACCGAATCCTCGCGGACGGTGCGCAGCATGCCCGCGAGGTGGCCGCGAAGACGATCGAACGGGTTTACGATCGGATCGGTTTCCTCGCACCGAAGGGGTGAGCACGTGGCCGATGCCGACCCGCAGGACCGGCCGAGCCTGCTCGAACGGCTGCGTGCCGGACATCCCTGGCTCGACCACCTGATCTGTGCGGCCCAGCGCTACCAAAGTCAGCGCGGCGACTACTACGCGGCCGGCATCACCTACTTCTCGGTGCTCGCGCTCTTCCCGCTGTTGATGGTGGCGTTCGCGGTCGCGGGCTTCGTGCTCAACGGCCACGTCGACCTGCTCGACGAGGTGCGCCGGAACGTCACGAAGAACGTGCCCGGGTCGATGGGGCAGTCCATCAACGAGCTGATCGACTCGGCGATCGACTCGCGGACCACGGTCGGTGTGATCGGCCTGGTCGCCGGCCTCTACGCCGGCCTGGGCTGGATGGGCAATCTGCGCGCGGCATTGACCGCGCAGTGGGAACAGCAGCGCAAGAGCCCGGGCTTCCTGCGCACCAAGGTCTCCGACCTGGGGGCGCTCGCCGGTCTGGGCGTGGCGCTGCTCATCTCGCTCGGTGTGTCGGCGCTCGGGTCCGGCACGATCGCGCGCCGGGTGCTGCACGAGATCGGCCTGGCGAACGCGCCCGGTGTGGGCGTGGGCCTGACCGTCCTGTCGGTGGTGGTCGCTGTCGCGGCGAGCTGGGCGCTGTTCACCTGGGTCATCGCCCGTCTGCCCCGGGAACCGGTCGCCTTCCGCAGCGCCGTGCGAGCCGCGTTCGCCGCCGCGGTCGTGTTCGAGATCCTCAAACGCCTCGGCGCCTTCTACCTCGAGAAGGTGCTCTCCGGTCCCGCCGGTGTGGCGTTCGGACCGATCCTCGGCCTGATGGTCTTCGCGTACCTGACCGCGCGGATCGTGCTGCTGTGCACCGCGTGGGCGGCGACGTCGGCCGAGAGCATGCGGATGGCCGTGGTGCCGCCTCCTCCGCCCGCCGTGATCAGCCCGGTGGTGGCGTCCGATCCGCCGCATCCGACGTTGACGAGGCTCGCGTGGCTCGGTGCCGGGGCCCTCGCGGCCTCGGGGCTCAGCCGGCTGTGGCGCCGGCCCTGAGGCTCGGCTCACTGTCACCTGTCACAGCGCCTGAGACGACCGTCCAGTATGCATTCTGTTCGGGCAAAAGGCCAGGTAGATGCGGCCAATCCGCCGCCGAGGGGGCTCGTCGGTCCGCATGACGGAGTCGGCCCGGAGAGCTGCTGTGATACAGGACCAAGCGGTCTGTGATTGTGACCAAGGCCTCGATTACGAGGCGATTTGTCTCCGCTGTGACGGTAATCTCGCTTGCGCGTCGAGTGAGGGACTCGCCGCCGTCGGAACCCGGATCACCACGGTGACCGACGTGGTTGGTCGAGAGGTCGGGCGATGATCGTGGATTCATCCGCGGGACAGCGGTGGCTGATGCCACCGAGGCGGAGAGTGTGGCCGTTCCACGATGGTGCAGTCCGGAATCGTGTGTGCGGTGTCCATCCGGTGGGGTCGACGGACCCCTCGGGCGCCTGACGCCGGATCCGCTCTGGCCGCGGGCCGATACGGCCACGGCTCGGTTCGCAACTGATTGCGGCCGCCTACCAGCTATTTGATGACGCCTCGGGGCGCCCACCGTCGTGCACACGACACGTCAGTGTCGTTCCGCGCGCCCGTGTGGATGCGGGGACCCCGGGGCAGTCCGAAAGAGGTGTGTGTTGACGCTGTCCACGTTCAGTGAATCCGAGGATCGGGAGCCCGGCCAGACGGCCCAGCAGGTGTTTCCGCTGTCGCCGGCGCAACTGGGCATGTGGTACGCCCAGCACGTCGACCCCGAGGTGCCGATCAACATCGCCCAGTACGTGGACGTGCGCGGGCAACTGGACGCCGGACGCCTCGAGCACGCCTGCTATCTCGCATCGCTCGAGTTCCAGACCGCGTACCTGCGTCTGATCGAGATCGACGGGGTGCCGCACCAGGTCGTCGACTTCGAGATCACCGACACCATGGTGCTGGTGGACTGCCGGCGGCACGACGATCCGGTCCGGTCCGCGCTGGACTGGATGCGCGCCGAGTACGGCCGGCCGCTGGACCTGGTCGAGGACCGGCTGATGACCGGCGCGGTCCTGCGCGTCGAGGACGACCGGTACTTCTGGTACTCGCGGGCCCACCACATCGCCATCGACGGCTTCGGCGCCATGGCGTACATGACCCGCGTCGCCGAGCTGTACACCGCACTGGAGGAAGGGCGGGACCCGGAGCCGGGCAAGGCCCGCAGCCTGCGCAGCCTCTACGACGCCGAGCTCGCCTACCGTGACAGCAACCGTTTCCGCAACGACGCCGCGTACTGGGCCGAGCAGGTGGACGGCATGGAGGAGGCGTCGAGCCTCTCGCACCGCACCGGTGCTCCGGCCACCCTCGACAACATCGACACCGCGGCCCTGGGTTCCGACACCGAGCTGTTGCTCAACGAGTCTGTCGCGCAGCATGACTCGACTCCGGCGGCGATGCTGCTCGCCGCTTTTGCCGCCTACCTGGCGCAGATGACCGGTTCGACCGACGTGGTGCTGAGCCTGCCGGTCACCGCCCGCACGACCGCTGCGATGCGACAGTCCGGTGGAATGCTGTCGAACATCGTGCCGCTGCGGCTGCGGGTGACCGACGGCATCACGATCGAGGAACTGCTCAAGTCCGTGCAGACTGCCGTCACCGGGGCGCTGCGGCACCAGCGGTACCGCCACGAGGACATCCGGCGTGACGCTGCGACCGGCACCATTGCGCGTGACCTGCTCGGCCCGCTGGTCAACATCATGCTGTTCCACAACGAGATCAAGCTCGGCTCGGTGGTCGGCGAGTTCAACGTCCTGTCCACCGGCACCATCGAGGACCTGGCGGTCAACTTCTATCAGAGCGTCGCCGGCACCCGTACCCACATCGACTTCGAGACGAACCCGAATCTCTACACGGAGGACGAGGCGACCGAGCATCATCGCCGGTTCCTGGCCTTCTTCGAACGTTTCCTGGCCGCCGCCCCGGATGCGCGGGTGTGGGACGTCCAGGTCCTCTCGGAGTCCGAACGCGACGAACTGATCGTCACCCGCAACGCGACCGACCGCGCCCCCTCGGGGGCGACCCTGGTGTCGCTGTTCGAGGAGCAGGTGGTCCGCGCGCCCGCTGCGCCCGCGCTGACCTTCGAAGGCATGACGCTGTCCTACGGCGACTTCGCCGCACGGGTCAATCGGCTTGCGCGTCACCTTGTCTCGATCGGCGTCGGCCCCGAGTCCCTGGTCGCCGTCGCGATGCGGCGGTCGCTCGAGATGATGGTCGGCATCTACGCGGTGCAGGCGGCCGGTGGTGCGTACGTGCCGGTGGATCCGGATCAGCCCGCCGAGCGCGTCGGGCACATCCTGGAGTCCGCCGATCCGGTCTGCGTGCTGTCGACGTCGCGAGAGGGGTTCACCGGTGCAGGGGACAGGTCTGTCCTGCTGGTGGACCAGCTGGAGTTGTCGGGGCTTTCCTCTCTGCCATTGACCGACGGGGACCGGTCGGCGCCGCTGCGGCCGGACAACGCCGCGTACGTCATCTTCACCTCAGGCTCCACCGGCCGGCCCAAGGGTGTCGCGGTGTCGCATCGTTCGGTGGTCAACCGGATGGTGTGGGGCCAGGGGAAATACACGTTCGACGCCACCGACGTCGTACTGCAGAAGACCCCGGTGACGTTCGACGTGTCGCTGTGGGAGCTGTTCTGGCCGTTGCAGATCGGGGCGCGGTTGGTGATCGCCGTGCCGGACGGCCATCGGGATCCGGAGTACCTGTCCGAGGTGATCGCTCGCGAGTCGGTGACCTCCGTGCACTTCGTGCCGTCGATGCTCGCGGTGTTCTTGGCGCAGTTGGACGAAGATGCTGTGGACGCGATCCGACCGTCGCTGCGACGGGTGTTCGCGTCTGGCGAGGGCCTGCCGCCCGCGACCGGTGCGGCGCTGCGGGAACTGCTGCCGGGCGTGGCCCTGCACAATCTGTACGGACCGACCGAGGCGGCGGTCGAGGTGACCTTCCACGAGGTCACCTCCGCAGACGTTACCGGCGTCCCGATGGGTGTTCCGGTGTGGAACACCCAGGTGTACGTGCTGGATTCGCGGCTCCGCCCGGTCCCGGCCGGGGCCTTCGGCGAGCTGTACCTATCGGGTGTGCAACTGGCCCGCGGATACGTCGGCCGTACCGACCTGACGGGTGACCGTTTCGTGGCCAACCCCTTCCGCGGCGGGGAGCGGATGTACCGCACGGGCGACCTCGTGCGCTGGATGGTGTCCGGCGCCGGAGCGCCGGAACTCGAGTACATCGGCCGCACCGACTTCCAGGTCAAGCTGCGCGGCCAGCGCATCGAACTCGGTGAGATCGAGGCCGCCCTGCTCGCCGACGACCGGGTCGCCCAGGCGGTGGCGGTGGTGCGAGCGGACTCGGGTGCGGGTGAGCACCTGGTGGCGTACGTGGTGCCGGCCGCCGATGCGGTCTTCGACGGTGACGACCTCAAGACCGATCTCGCGGTCGTGCTGCCGTCCTACATGATCCCGTCGGCGGTGATGGTGCTCGCCGAGTTCCCGCTCGGGTCCAGTGGGAAGCTCGACCGCAAGGCACTGCCCGCGCCGGACCTGGCCGCAGGCAGTGGTGAGTTCCGTGCACCGCGAAGCCTCACCGAGGAGATGGTGGCGGCGGTGTTCTCGGACGTCCTCGGGGTGGACCGCGTCGGGGCCGACGACAGCTTCTTCGAACTCGGGGGCGACTCGCTGATCGCCAACCAGGCCGTCTCGCGACTCGGCGCCGCGTTCGACCAGCGGATCGGCGTGCGGGCCCTGTTCGAGGCGCCGACGGTCGCGGGTCTGGCCGCGCGTGTCGAGGCGCTGTCCGACGACACCGGCACGCGACTGGAACTGGTGGCGCGGCCGCGGCCGGACTTCATCCCGCTTTCGCCGGCGCAGCAGCGCATGTGGTTCCTCAACCAATTCGACACCTCGGTCGCGGCGTACAACATGCCGTTCGTGGTCCGGATGACCGGTGTGATGGACCGCGACACCGTGGCCGCCGCGCTGTCGGCGGCACTGACCGACGTCCTGGACCGGCACGAGTCGTTGCGCACGACCTTCCCGGACTCCGATTCCGGACCGCATCAGGTGATCGCGCCGACCTCCGACGTGCTATTGCCGATGGACGCGGAGCAGATCGACGAGGCGGACCTGCCGCGGCTGCTGTCCGAATTCTCGGACCGCGGCTTCGACGTGACGACCGAGGTCCCCATCCGGATCAGGGTCTTCGCGCTCGGTGCGGACGAGGCCGGCCAGGAGCGCTACGCGATCGCCATGGTGCTGCACCACATCGCCGCGGACGGGCTGTCCTGGGCGGTGCTCGCCAGGGACCTCGTCGGGGCCTACACCGCACGGCTGGACGGCTCGGCCCCTCAGTGGGAGCCGCTGGCCGTGCAGTACGCCGACTACGCACTGTGGCATCGCGAACTCCTCGGCGACGACAACGTTCCGGAGTCGTTGGCGGCCAAGCAGATCGGATTCTGGAAGTCGACGCTGTCCGGCCTGCCCGACCAGCTGGACCTGCCCTCGGACCGGCCCCGACCGGCCGTGGCGTCCTTCCATGGTGCGCGGCACGGGTTCCGGATCCCCGCCGACACCTACCGCACGCTGACCGGGCTCTCCCGTGCCCACGGCGTGACGATGTTCATGGTCGTGCACGCGGCCCTCGCGGTGCTGCTGTCGAGGCTGAGCGGCACCTCCGACGTGGCCGTGGGCACGGTGGTCGCCGGCCGCGGCGAGGAGCAGCTCGACGACATCATCGGAATGTTCGTCAACACGCTCGTCTTGCGGACCGACGTCGACGCGAGCGTCTCGTTCGCCGATCTGCTCGCGCAGGTCCGGGAGCAGGACCTCGCCGCCTTCGGCAACGTGGACGTGCCCTTCGAGCAACTGGTGCAGGCACTCAACCCGGCCCGGTCGACCGCCCGCCACCCGCTGTTCCAGGTGGCGCTGTCGTTCGAGAACTTCGGCGGCACCGAGTTGGCGCTGCCCGGCCTGACGGTCTCGGCCGACGAGGTCCGGGTGGACCTGGCGAAGTTCGACCTGCAGCTGACCGTCTCCGACCGTCCGCTGGCGATCGGGGACAGCGCAGGTGTCGACGCCGAGTTCATCTACGCCACAGATCTTTTCGACGAGTTGACGATCGCCGGATTTGCGCAGCGACTGCTGCGGGTGCTGGATGCGATCATCGCCGCCCCCACGACGGCGCTCGGCGACCTGGAACTCCTCGACGGGGCCGAGCGTGACGAGCTGGTCGGTCGCACCGGCGGACCGGCGCCGGCGACCCGGACGTTGCCCGAGATCCTTACCGCGGCGGCCGCGCTGAATCCCGCGGGCATCGCGGTGTCCGATCAGGGCCGCGAGCTGAGCTACCGTGACCTCGACGAGCGCTCGTCGCGGCTTGCGCGGTTGCTCGTCGAGCGCGGTGCAGGACCGGAGAGCGCGGTCGCGATCGCGCTGCCGCGGTCGCTGGAGTCGGTGCTCGCCGTCTGGGCGGTCGCCAAGACCGGCGCGGCCTTCGTGCCTGTCGACCCGAACTACCCGGCCGACCGCATCGAGTACATGGTCGCCGACTCGGCGGCCGTGGTCGGCCTGACCGGGGCCGCGTTTGCCGACCGGCTCCCGAACCCCGGCGCCTGGATCGTGATCGACGCACCCGCCGCCGATGCGACAGAGTTGTCGGCAGCACCGCCGGCCGACGCCGACCGCATCGCGCCGCTGCGCGCCGAGAACACCGCCTACGTCATCTACACGTCCGGCTCGACCGGCCGGCCCAAGGGCGTCGCGGTCACGCACTCGGGGCTGGCTGCCGTCGTCGCGGACCAGCGCGTGGCCTTTGGCGCCGACGCCGATTCGCGTGTGCTGCACTTCGTCTCGCCGAGCTTCGACGTGTCGGTCTACGAGATGCTGCTCGCCTTCGGGTCCGCGTCGACCCTGGTCATCGCGCCGCCGACGATCTACGGCGGCGACGAACTGGCTCGGCTCATGCAGGCCGAGCGGGTCACACATGCCTCCGTGACCCCGGCCGCGCTGGCCGCGGTCGACCCGTCCGCACTGAGCGACCTGCGCACGGTGATGGTCGCGGGCGAGGCGTGCCCGCCCGAACTGGTGGCGAAGTGGTCGCCGGTGTGCGACTTCGTCAACGGCTACGGCCCGACCGAGGCGTCGATGATCGCCACCGCGACCGGAGCGCTGCAGCCGGGCCTGCCGATCACCATCGGCGCCCCAGTCGTCGGCATGCGCACACTGGTGCTCGACGCGCGACTCGGCCCGGTGCCGGTCGGCACCGTCGGCGAGCTCTACCTCGCGGGACCGGGTCTCGCACGGGGATACCTCGGCCGTCCCGAACTAACCGCGGACCGCTTCGTCGCCGACCCGACCGGCGGGCAGGGCGCCCGCATGTACCGCACCGGAGACCTGGTCCGCTGGACTCAGGCCGGCGAGCTGGACTACCTGGGCCGCACCGATTTCCAGGTCAAGGTCCGCGGCTACCGCATCGAGCTAGGCGAGATCGACAGCGCGTTGTCCGCGCAGCCGGGGGTGGAGTTCGCGGTCACCATCGGGCACAGGGGTGCCGGCGGGGTCATGTCGCTGGTGTCGTATGTGCTCGGCTCCCGCCCGCTCGACCCGGACACGTTGAAGTCCGCGGTGGCCGATTCGCTGCCCGCATACATGGTGCCCGCGGCGATCATGGTGCTCGACGAGATTCCGCTGACGCCGGTCGGCAAGCTCGACCGCAAGGCCCTGCCGGAGCCGGTGTTCGAGGTGAAGGCTTACCGTGCGCCGACGACGGATGACGAGGAACTGGTCGCCGCGACCCTTGCCGACGTCCTCGGGATGGATGCGGCCGGTCTGGGCCCCGTCGGTCTGGACGACGACTTCTTCGCGCTCGGCGGCAACTCGCTGATCGCGACCCAGGTGACCGCGCGTCTCGGTGCGGCTCGCGGGGTCCTCGTCCCGGTGCGTGTGCTGTTCGAGGCGCCGACCGTCGAGGCCCTGGCCGCGCGACTGGAAACGCTTGCGGTACAGGGCCGCACACCGTTGATTGCAGGTGAGCGCCCCGCCACGGTGCCGCTGTCGCTGGCGCAGCAGCGGATGTGGTTCCTCAACCGCTTCGATCCGGAATCGGCGGTCTACAACCTGCCGCTGGCCATCGCGTTGTCCGGCTCGCTGGACGTAGACGCGCTCGAGCGCGCGATCGCGGACGTGATCGCGCGGCACGAGGCGCTGCGCACCGTCTACCCCGTCACCGAGGGTGGCGCGCATCAGGTCGTGCTGGACGCGCACGAGGCGGCGCCGTCGTTGCGGCCCGTCGTGGTCGATCCGGATCAGGTGCGGCAGCAGTTGGTCGAGACGTTCGCGCACGGGTTCGACGTGACCACGCAGGTGCCGCTGCGCGCGCGGCTGCTCCGGCTCGCCGACGACGAGTACGTGCTCGCGATGGTGGTGCACCACATCGCTGCCGACGGCTTCTCGATGGGTCCGCTGGCACGCGACGTGATGACGGCCTATGCCGCGCGCGCCGCGGCCACCGAACCGGCCTGGGTGCCGCTGCCCGTCCAGTACGCGGACTATGCGCTGTGGCAGCGCGACGTCCTCGGGTCCGAGAAGGACCCGCAGTCGCTGCTGTCCTCGCAACTGGACCACTGGAAGCAGGCGCTCGCGGGGCTGCCCGACCTGCTCGAACTCCCGACGGACCGGCCTCGGCCGGCGGTGGCGTCGTACCGCGGTGCCACCCACACGTTCACGATCGATGCGGAACTGCGGGGTGCGCTGGACGCGCTGGCCCGCGAGCAGGGCACGACGCTGTTCATGGTCCTGCACGCCGCATTGTCGGTGCTGCTCTCGCGGATGTCCGGAACCGAGGACATCGCGGTCGGCGCTCCCGTCGCCGGCCGCGGCGAGCAGGCGCTCGACGACCTCGTCGGCATGTTCGTCAACACCCTCGTGCTGCGAACACAGGTCGACGCGGCGCGCCCGTTCGTCGAGATCCTCGCGCAGGCAAAGGAAGCCGACCTGGCGGCGTTCGCCCACGCCGACGTGCCGTTCGAGCGGCTCGTCGAGGTGCTCTCGCCGGCACGGTCCCAGGCGCGCCACCCGTTGTTCCAGGTGATGCTCTCCCTGCAGAACCAGGCTCGCACCGAGCTGGAGCTGCCGGGCCTGGCGATCCGGGCGCTCGAGTACGACGAGCAGGTCTCGAAGTTCGACCTCCACCTGGACCTCACCGATGCGGTCGGCGCGGGCGGCGACCTCGGAGGCATCCACGCGAACCTGATCTATTCGACCGACCTGTTCGACGGGTCGTCCGCCGAGGTGTTCGCCGCGCGGTTCGAGCGTGTGCTGCGCGCGGTCGCCGGTCGTCCCGAATCGGTTGTCGCGGACATCGAGATCCTCGCCTCCGGCGAGCGGGAACTCGTCGTCACCACGTGGAATGCGACCGCCGAGGCCTTTGCCGAGGGCACGCTGGTGTCGCTGTTCGCGGAGCAGGCGGCGCGGACGCCGGATGCGGTGGCGGTCGTCTTCGAGGGCGAGACGCTGACCTATGCCGAGTTCGAGGCCCGGGTGAATCGTCTCGCGCGTGAGCTGATCGCGCGCGGCGTCGGGCCGGAATCCTCGGTGGCGCTGGTGATGCGCCGGTCGATCGACATGATGGTCGGCGTGTACGCGGTGCTCACCGCCGGCGGCGCCTACGTGCCGGTGGACCCGGAACAGCCGGCCGAGCGCAACCGCCACGTGCTTGCGTCGGCGGCACCGGTGTGCGTGCTGACCACCACACGCGACGGCGCCGGGCTCGACGGGCGGGCTCCGATCCTCAGCCTCGACGAGCTCGATGTGTCGGCGCATTCGGATGAGCCGGTCACCGATGGGGACCGGCGCGCGGCGTTGCACGCCGGTAACGCGGCCTACATGATCTTCACCTCCGGCTCGACCGGCCTGCCCAAGGGTGTGGCGGTCTCACACTCGGCGATCGTCAACCAGGTGCTGTGGATGGCCACCCGGTACGGGTTCGGCGCCGGCGACGTGGTGTTGCAGAAGACTCCCGTCACGTTCGACGTGTCGGTGTGGGAGTTGTTCGTGCCGTTGGTGACCGGCGGCCGGGTGCTGGTCGCCCGTCCGGACGGGCACCGCGATCCGGCGTACCTCGCTCGGGTGATCGACGAGTCCGGGGTGACGGCGACATCGTTCGTGCCGTCGCTGCTGTCGGTGTTCGTCGACGGACTGTCGGGCGCGACGGGCACGAGCCTGCGACTGGTCTTCGCGGCCGGCGAGGCGCTGTCGGCCGACATCGTCACCCGGTTCTCCGCGGTCAGCTCCGCGGCACTGCACAACCTGTACGGGCCGACCGAGGCAGCCGTGCACTCGACTCACTGGGACACCGCCGCGGGTGCGGACACGATCGTCCCGATCGGTGCGCCGGTGTCGAACACGCAGGTGTTCGTGCTCGACGGGCGGCTGCGTCCGGTCCCGGTGGGTGTCGCAGGTGAGCTCTATCTGGCGGGCGTGCAGCTGGCCCGGGGATACGCGGGTCGTTCGGACCTGACGGCGGATCGGTTCGTGGCCAGCCCCTTCGGCGTCGCGGGCGAGCGCATGTATCGCACGGGCGACCTGGTGCGGTGGAACCGCGGCGGTGAGGTGGAGTACCTGGGCCGCACCGACTTCCAGGTCAAGCTGCGTGGTCTGCGGATCGAGCTCGGTGAGGTCGAGGCGGTGCTGACGGCCGTGCCGGAGGTCTCGCAGGCGGTGGCGGTCCTGCACCGTGACGACCAGGTCGGCGAGGCGTTGGTCGCGTACGTGGTGCCGGTGCCGGGGGCCGTGGTGGATCCGGCGGCGGTCAAGGCCGCGGTCGGGCAGCGGTTGCCGTCGTACATGGTGCCGTCGGTGGTGACGGTGCTCGAGGCCTTCCCGCTGAACGCGTCGGGCAAGCTGGATCGCAAGGCGCTGCCGGAGCCGGTGTTCGAGGCGCGGGCGTACCGTGCACCGTCGACGCCGGTGGAAGAGCTTGTCGCGCAGACGTTTGCCGACTTGCTGGGCGTCGAGTCGGTGGGCGCCGACGACGACTTCTTCGAGCTCGGCGGCAACTCGCTGATCGCCACGCAGGTGACGGCGCGCCTGGGCGCGGCGCTGTCGGCGTCGGTACCGGTGCGGCTGGTGTTCGAGTCGTCGACGGTGGCGGCGTTGGCCCTGGCACTTGAGGGGCTTGCGGGCGCCGGTGGGCGCGCGCCGTTGGTCGCGCAGGAACGACCCGAACGGATCCCGTTGTCGCCGGCGCAGTCCCGGATGTGGTTCCTCAACCAGTTCGACACCGCCTCCGCCGCCAACAACATTCCGGCGGCCGTGCGGTTGTCCGGTCCGATCGATCCCGCCGCCCTGCAGGCGGCGGTCGGCGACCTCATCGAGCGTCACGAGATCCTCCGCACCCGTTACCCGGAGACCGTGGACGGGCCGGTCCAGGTGATCGAGCCGGCCGCGCAGGCGATCCCGGACCTCACCCCGGTGCCGTCGGCCGAGAACGCGCTCTTCGTCGAGATCCTGAGGGAGGCCACCACCGGGTTCGACGTGACCGTCGATGTTCCGCTGCGGGCCCGGCTCTACGAGATCGAGGCCGACGCCGAGTACGTGCTGGTGTTCGTCGTCCACCACATCGCTGCCGACGGCTTCTCGATGCGACCCCTGATGCGCGACGTGATGCTCGCCTACACCGCGCGCACCGCCGGACGGGCCCCGTCCTGGGCGCCGCTGGACGTGCAGTACGCCGACTACGCGCTGTGGCAGCACGACGTACTCGGCGACGAGAACGACCCTGAGTCGTTGTCCGCCAAGCAGATCGACTACTGGCGCACAGTGCTGTCGGGGCTGCCGGATCAGCTCGATCTGCCGAGCGACCGGCCCCGCCCGGCGGTGGCGTCGTTGCGCGGAGCGGCCCATCGGTTCGCGATCGACGCGGATCTGCACGCGGCGCTGGCCAACCTGGCCCGCGCGCGCGGCGTGACCATGTTCATGGTCGTGCACACCGCGCTCGCGACGCTGCTGGCCCGACTGTCCGGCACCACCGACATCGCGATCGGCGCCCCGATCGCCGGACGCGGCGAGGCTGCGCTCGACGACCTCGTCGGCATGTTCGTCAACACCCTGGTGCTGCGCACCGAGGTCGAGCCCGGCGCGAGCTTCGCGGACCTGCTCGACCAGGCGCGGGCCGTCGACGTCGCCGGCTTCGGCAACGCGGACGTGCCGTTCGAGCGACTGGTCGAGGTGCTGTCCCCGGCCCGATCGCAGGCGCGGCACCCGCTGTTCCAGGTGGCGCTGACGTTCCAGAACCTGGGTTTGCCGGCGTTCGAACTGCCCGGGATGCGTCTCGCCCCGGTGGATTTCGACGCCCAGGTCGCGAAGTTCGACCTGCAGCTCACCGTGTCGGAGTCCTTCGGCGAGTCCGGCGCCCCGACGGGCATCGACACCGAACTGACCTATGCGACGGACCTGTTCGACGCCGCGACGATTCAGACCTTCGTGCGTCGTTTCATCCGCGTGCTCGAGTCGATGGTGGCTGACCTGTCGGTCGCGGTCGGTGACGTCGACCTGCTCGCGGCCGCCGAGCGCCGCAGTGTGCTCGAGGCCTGGCCGATTGCCGGCCCCGATGCGGGTGTCGACGCGACGCTGGCGGAGCGCTTCGAGGACGCCGCAGTCCGCTTCCCGGAGCGGGCGGCGGTGCGCTTCGGCGACGTCGAACTGACCTACCGTGAGCTGGACGAGCGCACGAACCGTCTGGCGCGCAGGCTGATCGGTGCGGGTGTGGGCCCGGAGTCGCTGGTCGCAGTGGCGCTGCCGCGGTCGGCGGACCTGATCGTCGCACTGCTGGCGGTGCTCAAGGCCGGCGGCGGCTACCTGCCGGTGGATCCCACGTATCCGGCTGACCGCATCGCGTACATGCTCGCCGACGCGGCGCCGGTGTGCGTGCTCACCGCGTCGGGCGTCGACGTGGACTTCCCGTCACAGTTGCCGGTCGTCCTCACCGACCCCGAGATCGACTCCGCTGAGGGTGAATTCGCGGACACGGCCGTGACCGATGCCGATCGCCGCGGTGCGCTGTCGCCGGAGAACGTGGCGTACGTGATCTACACGTCAGGTTCGACGGGCCGGCCCAAGGGCGTGCAGGTGCCACACCGGACGGTCACGCGTCTGATGTCGAACACCGAGCGCCGGTTCGGGTTCGACGAGTCGGATGTGTGGACGATGTTCCACAGTTACGCGTTCGACTTCTCGGTGTGGGAGCTGTGGGGTCCGTTGCTCTACGGCGGCACGCTGGTGGTCGTCGACTACTTCACGTCGCGTTCGCCGGAGCAGTTCCTGGAACTGCTCGAGCGCGAGCGGGTCACGGTGCTGAACCAGACGCCGTCGGCGTTCTACCAGCTGGCGGAGACGGACAAGCGGCGTGCGGAAGAGCTCGCTGCGCCGGATCTTTCGTTGCGCTATGCGGTTTTCGGCGGTGAGGCGCTGGAGCTTTCGCGGCTTGCCGACTGGTACGGCCGCCACGGTGACGCGGTTCGGCTGGTCAACATGTACGGCATCACCGAGACGACTGTGCACGTGTCGTTCCGGGCGTTGGACGAGCAGACGGCCGCACTGGCGGCGGGCAGCATCGTCGGCCAGGCCATCGAGGGGCTCGCGGTCTACGTGCTCGACAACCGGTTGCAGGCCGCCCCGGTGGGCGTGCCCGGTGAGATGTATGTCGCCGGTGTGCAGTTGGCGCGCGGCTACCTCGGTCAGCCGGCGCTGTCGGCGGCGCGGTTCGTGGCCAACCCGTTCGGCGAGGGTCGGCTGTACCGCTCCGGTGACCTGGCTCGCTGGAACGCCGCGGGGGAGTTGGAGTACCTCGGCCGCGCCGACGATCAGGTCAAGGTGCGCGGTTTCCGTATCGAGCTCGGTGAGATCGAGTCCGCGCTGCTGGCCCAGCCGGGCGTCGCGCAGGTCGCGGTGATCGTCCGGGAGGACACCCCGGGTGCCGCCCGGATCGTCGCCTACCTGGTGGCCGAGTCCGGTGCCGCGCTCGATGTCGCGGTGGTCCGCGACGGGGCCGCCGCGGTGCTCACCGAGTACATGGTGCCGTCGGCGTTCGTCGTGCTCGACGCGATCCCGTTGACTGCGAACGGCAAGCTGGACCGGCGCGCGCTGCCCGCACCCGCGGCCGAGCTGCGCGAGTTCCGCGCCCCGGTCACCGCGGCCGAGCAGGCCGTCGCGGCGGTCTTCGCCGAGGTTCTCGGTCTCGAGCGCGTGGGTCTCGATGACGACTTCTTCGCGCTCGGCGGCAACTCGCTGATCGCCGCTCAGGTGGTCGCCCGCATCGGCGCCGCGCTCGAGACCAAGGTTCCGGTGCGCACGCTGTTCGAGGCCTCCACCGTCGGAGCCCTCGCCGCGGCCGCCGGGCAGCTGTCCGGCCAGGGCGCGCGTCCCGCGCTCGTGGCGCTGGAGCGTCCCGAGCGGTTGCCGCTCTCGCCTGCGCAGCAGCGCATGTGGTTCCTCAACCGGTTCGACACCGGCTCGTCGGCCTACAACATCCCGATGGGAATCCGGCTGACCGGCGACCTGGACGTCGCCGCGATGCAGGCGGCGCTGGTCGACGTCGTCGACCGGCACGAGTCGCTGCGAACCCGCTACCCGGAGACCGCAGACGGACCGGTCCAGATCATCGTGTCCGCGGACGCAGTGCCCGTCGACCTGACCCCGGTCACGGTCGGCGCCGACGAGCTGTGGCAGCACCTCTTCGCATTGGCCACCACCGGGTTCGACGTCACGGCCGAGGTGCCGCTGCGCGCCCGGCTGTATCAGGTGGCCGAGCGCGAGCACGTGCTCGCCGCGGTGGTGCATCACATCGCCGCCGACGGTTCGTCCATCGCCCCGTTCGCGCGCGATCTCATGACCGCCTACGTGGCCCGTCTCGAAGGCGCCGCGCCGGGTTGGGAGCCGCTGCCCGCCCAGTACGCCGACTACGCGCTGTGGCAGCGCGCGGTGCTCGGCGACGAGTCCGATCCGGAGTCGGTCGCGGCCAAGCAGATCGGCCACTGGAAGTCCGCGCTGGCGGGACTGCCGGACCAGCTGGATCTCCCGAGTGACCGGCCCCGTCCGGCGGTGCGCTCCAACCAGGGCGGACGGGTCGGCTTCGAACTCGACGCCCGGCTGCACCACGCCCTCGGCGACCTCGCCCGGGCGCACGGCTCCACACTGTTCATGGCCGCCCACACCGCGCTCGCGGTCCTGCTCGCCCGGCTGTCCGGCACCGACGACATCGCCGTCGGCACGCCGATCGCCGGCCGCGGCGAGGAGGCCATGGACGCGATGATCGGCATGTTCGTCAACACGCTGGTCTTCCGCACCCACGTCGACGCGTCGGCGAGCTTCGCCGACATGCTGGCGGCGGTCCGCGAGTCGGACCTGGCGGCCTTCGGCAACGCCGACGTGCCGTTCGAGCGGCTCGTCGAGGTGCTCAACCCGGCCCGCTCGACCGCCCGGCACCCGCTGTTCCAGGTGGGCTTCTCCTTCCAGAACCTCGCACAGTCGAGCCTGGAGTTGCCCGGACTGACCGTGGCCCCGCTCGAGGTGGACAACGGCATCACCCAGTTCGACCTCCAGCTGTTCCTGATGGAGCGCTTCGAGTCCGACGGCGCGCCCGCCGGTTTCGACGGCCTGTTCCACTTCGCGACCGACCTGTTCGACCAGGCCACGGTCGAGCGATTCGCCCAGCGGTTCGTCCGCATCGTCGAGGCCGCCGTCGCGGACCCGACGGCGGCGGTCGGCGACATCGAGATCGTCGGCGCCGAAGAGCGTGCGCAGGCACTCGAGGCCTGGAACGACACCGCGGTCGCGACCGCCGAGCAGACGCTCGCCGGCCTGTACGCAGAGCAGGCCGGCGCGACCCCCGGGGCGCCCGCTCTGTGGTCGGCGGACGTCGAGCTGACCTACGGCGAGTTCGACGCTCGGGTGAACCGCCTGGCGCGCAAGCTGATCGAGCAGGGTGTCGGCCCCGAGTCGCTCGTCGTGTTGGCGATCCGCCGCTCCGCCGACCTGGTGGTCGCTATGTACGCGGTCGCCGCGGCCGGCGGCGCGTACGTGCCCGTCGACCCGGACCACCCGGCCGAGCGGACCGCGTATGTGCTCGCGACTGCGGCACCGGTGTGCGTGTTGTCCACCGCGCGAGACGGATTCGATTCTGCAGGGGACAGCTCTGTCCTGAACCTGGACGAGCTGGACCTGTCTGAGTATTCACGCGCGGCGGTCACCGACGACGACCGCCGCGCGCCGTTGCGCCCGCAGCACCCGGCGTACGTCATCTTCACCTCCGGCTCGACCGGCAAGCCCAAGGGCGTCACGGTCTCGCACGGCGCGATCGTCAACCAGCTGCTGTGGAAGCGTGACCACTTCGGCCTGGACGGTTCGGACGCGGTGCTGCTCAAGACCGCCGCGACCTTCGACCTGTCGGTCTGGGAGTTCTGGTCCCCACTGGTCAGCGGCGGCCGGCTGGTGATCGCGGAGGCGGGTGGCAACCAGGATCCGCAATACCTGCTGGACCTACTCCGTGACCAGCGCGTCACCACGCTGCACGCGGTGCCCTCGATGGTGGCGATGCTCACCACCACAGCGGCCGGTGCGCCGCTGTCGGAGTCGCTGCGCCGGGTGCTGGCCATCGGCGAGGCGCTGCCCGCCGCGACCGCGCAGGCGTTCCGCGCGGCCAACCCGGAAGCGACGCTGTTCAACCTGTACGGCCCGACCGAGGCCGCCGTGTCGGTGACCGCACACGAGGTCACCGGCGCCGACACCTCGGCGGTGCCGATCGGCGCCCCCGAGTGGAACACACGGGTGTACGTGCTCGATTCGCGGCTGCACCCGGTCCCGGCCGGGGTGGGCGGCGAGCTGTACCTGGCCGGTGAGCAGCTGGCCCGCGGCTATCACGGCCGCGCCGACCTGACCGCGGACCGGTTCGTCGCCGACCCGTTCGGCGCGCCGGGGGAGCGGATGTACCGCACCGGCGACCTGGTCACCTGGCTGCCGACCGGCGAGCTGGAGTACCTCGAGCGCAGCGACTTCCAGGTCAAGGTGCGCGGCTTCCGCATCGAACTCGGCGAGATCGAGGCCGTGATCGCCCGCGAGAGCACCGTCGGGGCCGTGGTCGTCACCGCCCGCCGCGACGAGCGCACCGGCGAGCGTCTGGTCGCCTACGTGGTGCCGGCCGCCGGTGCCGAGCTGGACGTCGAGAAGATCAAGTCGGCTGCGGCGCAGTCGCTGCCGAGCTACATGGTGCCCGCGGCCTTCGTCGTGCTCGAGGCGCTGCCGTTGAACATCAACGGCAAGATCGACCGTAAGGCGCTGCCGGACCCCGAGTTCGCCCCCGTCGAGTACCGCGAGCCCGTCACCGACGCGCAGCAGCTGGTGGCGCGCGTCTTCAGCGACGTGCTCGGCGTCGATCCGGCCGGCCCGGCGCCCGTCGGACTGGACGACGACTTCTTCGCCCGCGGCGGCAACTCGCTCGTCGCCACCCAGGTCGCGGCGCGGCTCGGCGCCGCACTGGACACCCAGGTGCCGGTGGCGTGGATCTTCGAGCTGCCGACCGTCGAGGCGCTGGCCGAGCGTGCGCAGGAGCACGCCGGGCGCGGCGGACGCCCGGCGCTCGTCGCCGGCGAGCGGCCCGCGGCAGTCCCGCTGTCGCTTGCGCAGCAGCGGATGTGGGTGCTCAACCGCATCGCGCCGGAGTCGGCGGCCTACAACATCCCCGGCGGCATCCGGCTGACCGGCGACCTCGACGTCGCCGCCCTCGAGGCCGCCGTGCACGACGTCTTCGAGCGTCACGAGGTGCTGCGGACGGTGTACCCGGCCGGCGTCGACGGCCCGGTGCAGGTCGTGCTGCCGGCCGACGAGGTCGCCCCCACGCTGACCGCGATCCCGGTCGACGAGCAGCAGCTCGCCGAGCGGGTCGTCCGGGTGGTCGGCACCGGGTTCGACGTCACCGCCGCCGCGCCCGTGCGCCTGGCGCTGTTCGCGTTGAGCCAGACCGAGCACGTGCTGGTCGTGGTCGTGCACCACATCAGCGCCGACGGCTTCTCGATGGGACCGCTGGCCCGCGACGTGATGGTCGCCTACACCGCGCGGACCGCCGGCCAGGCTCCCGCCTGGGCGCCGCTGGCGGTGCAGTACGCCGACTACGCGCTGTGGCAGCGCACGGTGCTCGGTGCCGAGAACGACCCGGAAAGCCTGCTCTCGCGGCAGATCGGACACTGGCAGGACTGCCTCGCCGGCCTGCCCGATCAGCTGGATCTGCCGTCGGACCGTCCCCGCCCGGCGGTGCAGACCTTCGGCGGCGCGCGCCACGAGTTCGCGATCCCGGCCGCCGTCGACGCCGCACTCTCCGAGTTCGCGCAGGCCCGCGGCGTGACGCCGTTCATGGTCGTGCACGCGGCACTGGCGGTGCTGCTGGCCCGGCTGTCCGGCACCGACGACATCGCCGTCGGCACCCCGGTCGCCGGCCGCGGCGAGCAGGCGCTCGACGACGTGATCGGCATGTTCGTCAACACCCTCGTGCTGCGGACCCGCGTCGACGCCGCGGCCACGTTCGACGAGCTGATGGCCGACGTCCGCGCGGCGGACCTGGCCGCGTTCGGGCAGGCCGATGTGCCGTTCGAGCGGCTGGTGCAGGCACTCAACCCGGCGCGCTCGACCGCGCGGCACCCGCTGTTCCAGGTGGCGCTGAGCTTCCAGAATGCCGCCCCCGCGGCCGTCGAGCTGCCCGGTCTGACCGTGGCCGTCGAGGAGGCGCCGCTGGACAGTGCGAAATTCGACTTGCAGCTGGCGCTGCAGCCCGGTGCTGACGGCATGCACGCCGAATTCGTCTACGCCACAGATCTGTTCGACGAGCCGACGGTCGTCGGGTTCGCGCAGCGGTTCGTCCGCCTGCTCGCCGGCGCGCTCGCCGACCCCACGGCGGCGGTCGGCGACCTCGAGATCCTGGACCCCCTCGAGCGGGCCGATCTGCTCGCCCGGCACGACGTCGAGGCCGCGCAGCACAGCAGATCCGCCGAGCTGACGATGCCCGACATCTTCGCGGCCGCGGCGGCCGCCGAGCCGGACCGCGAGGCGCTCGTCGGTGCGGACGGACGGCTGACGTATCGGGAGCTCGACGAGCGGTCCTCGAGGATGGCGCGTGAGCTGATCGCGCGTGGCGCGGGCCCGGAGACGTCGGTGGCGGTGGCCATCCGCCGTTCGATCCACTCGGTCCTCGCGGTGTGGGCGGTCGCCAAGACCGGCGCGGCGTTCGTTCCGGTCGACCCGACCTACCCGGCCGACCGCATCAGCCACATGCTCACGGTGTCCGGCGTGGTGACCGGCGTGACGACGGCGGCCGACCTGGATCGGCTGCCCGGCGACGTCGAGTGGCTCGGGCTCGAGGACCTGGAAGCGGGGGCGCTGTCGCGGTCCGCTGCGCCGGTGACCGACGCCGACCGGACCCGCCCGCTGCGGCTCGACCACCCGTCGTACGTGATCTACACCTCCGGGTCCACCGGACTGCCCAAGGGCGTGGTGGTCACCCACCGGGGCCTGGCGAACCTGCGGGACCACCAGCTCCGGCGCGGGATCGCGACACCGGATTCGCGTGTGCTGCACGTCGCCTCGCCGAGCTTCGACGTGTCGGTGTACGAACTGGTCACGGCATTCGGTGCGGCCGCGACGCTGGTCGTCACCCCGCCCGACGTGTGGGGTGGCGTGGAACTGGCCGAGCTGCTCCGCCGTGAGCGGGTCACGGCGATGATGATCACGCCGTCCGCGCTGGGCACCGTCGACCCGGCCGGGCTGGGTGAGCTGGAGATCGTGGTGGTCGCCGGTGAGGCGTGCCCGCCCGAGCTGATGGCCAAGTGGGCGATCGGGCGCAGGTTCGTCAACGCCTACGGCCCCTCCGAGTCGACGATCATCTCGACCATCAGCGGAGACTTCGCGCCCGGCGAGACGATCACGATCGGCCGGCCCACCGCAGGTATCCGCAACACGATCCTCGACACCCGCCTGCAGCCGGTTCCCGCCGGCGTGGTCGGGGAGCTGTACCTGTCCGGTCCCGGTCTCGCCCGCGGATACCAGGGTCGCCCGGCGCTGACCGCTGAGCGATTCGTCGCCGATCCCTACGGCGACCCCGGCGAGCGGCTCTACCGCACCGGCGACGTCGCCCGCTGGACCGTCGACGGTGACGTCGAGTACCTGGGCCGCACGGACTTCCAGGTGAAGGTGCGCGGCCTGCGCATCGAACTCGGCGAGGTCGATGCGGCGCTGGCGGCGCAACCGGGCGTCGACTTCGCGGTGACGCTCGGCCACACCGGATCGAACGGCGCCGCCGCGCTCGTCGCCTACCTCAAGGCGACCGACGGCACCGAACTCGATGTGGAGTCCATCAGGGCCGGGATCTCCACGCTGCTGCCCGCCTACATGGTGCCGGCGTCGATCATGGTGCTCGACGAGGTGCCGCGCACCCCGGTGGGCAAGCTGGATCGGAAGGCGTTGCCGGAGCCGGTGTTCGAGGCGCGCGCGTATGTCGCGCCCGCCACCGCGCTGGAGGAGCTCGTCGCCCGGGTCTTCGCAGACGTGCTGGGCCTCGAGCAGGTCGGTGCCGAGGACGACTTCTTCGAGCTCGGCGGCAACTCGCTGATCGGTACCCAGGTGACCGCGCGTCTGGGCGCGGAGCTGTCCACCACCGTGCCGATGCGGGTGCTGTTCGAGGCCACCACCGTGCGCGAGTTGGCGCTGTCGCTGGAGGAGCAGGCCGGACGTGGCGGCCGGGCCGCGCTGGTGGCGGCGGAGCGCCCCGAGGTGCTCCCGCTCTCGCTCGCGCAGCAGCGGATGTGGTTCCTCAACCGCTTCGACCCCGCGTCGCCGCTCTACAACATCCCCGCCGCGTTGCGGCTGACCGGTGAGCTGGATCTGGGCGCGCTGCGCCTGGCCGTGGCGGACGTGTTCGCGCGCCACGAGTCGTTGCGCACGATCTACCCCGAGGTCGACGGCGAGCCCCGCCAGGTGATCGTGCCGGCGGAGCAGGCGACGCCGGACCTCACCCCGGTGCCCGTGGCCGCCGACCAGATCCTCGGCGCCGTCACCGACCTGATGACCCGCGGGTTCGACGTCACCGCCGAGGTGCCGCTGCGGGCCCGGCTGTTCACGGTGACCGATGCCGGACTCGAGGGCGGCGCTGCCGGCGACGAGGCGGAGTACGTGCTGGTGATGGTCGCCCATCACATCAGCTCGGACGGCTGGTCGATGGCCCCGCTGACCCGTGACCTGGTGGTCGCCTATGCGGCCCGCGCCGCAGGACAGGCACCGGCATGGGCGCCGCTGGCGGTGCAGTACGCCGATTACGCGCTGTGGCAGCGCTCGGTGCTGGGAGAGGAGTCCGACCCGCAGTCGGTGATGTCCCGTCAGCTCGACTTCTGGCGTTCGGCGCTGGCCGATCTGCCAGACAGTCTCGACCTTCCCGCGGACCGGCCGCGTCCGGTCGCGGCGTCCAACAGTGGTGCGGCGCACCGGTTCGAGATCGGCGCCGACCTGCACGCGGCGCTGGGCGAGCTCGCGCGAAGCAACAATGCGACGCTGTTCATGGTCGTGCACGCGGCCCTGTCGGTGCTGCTGGCGCGGTTGTCGGGGACGTCCGACATCGCGGTGGGCGCCCCGGTGGCGGGCCGCGGTGAGGCCGCGCTCGACGACCTGGTGGGCATGTTCGTCAACACCCTGGTGCTGCGCACCCAGGTCGACCCCGCCACGTCGTTCGCCGGAGTGCTCGAGCAGGCCCGGTCGACGGACCTCGCCGCGTTCGCGCATGCCGACGTCCCGTTCGAGCGGCTCGTCGAGGTGCTCGCCCCGGCGCGGTCGCAGGCACGCCACCCGCTGTTCCAGGTGGCGCTGACCTTCCAGAACATGGCGGCCGCGACCGCCGAGTTGCCGGGCCTGCGGGTCGCGGCGCTGGAGACCGACGTGCGGGTCGCGAAGTTCGACCTGCAGCTGACGGTGTCGGAATCGGCCGACACGCAGGGTGCGCCGTCCGGTATCACCGCCGAGTTCACCTACGCCACGGACTTTTTCGATGCGGCGACGATCGGCCTGTTCGAGCAGCGGTTCATCCGGGTGCTCGAGGCCGTGGTCGCCGAGCCGCAGGTCGCGGTCGGTGACATCGAGTTGCTCGCTCCCGCGGAGCGTGCGCTCGTGCTGTCGGAGTGGAACGCCTCGGGTGCCGACGCCGGAGTCCACACGACCCTGGTGGAGCTGTTCGACGCGGCGGCCGCCGTGCACGGTGATGCGGTGGCGGTGCGCTTCGCCGACGAGACGCTGACCTACCGGGAACTCGACGAGCGGGCGAACCGACTGGCCCGCAAGCTGATCGAGATCGGCGCCGGGCCGGAGTCGCTGGTGGCGGTCGCGTTGCCGCGATCCGCGGACCTGGTCGTCGCCCTGCTGGCGGCGGTCAAGACCGGCGGCGGCTACCTGCCGGTCGACCCGAACTACCCGGCGGACCGTATCGAGTACATGCTCGCCGACGCCGCACCGGTGTGCGCCGTCACCGCCTCGACCGTCGACATCGAGCTGCCCGAGGGACTTGCGGCGATCGCGCTCGACACAGCGGATCTGTCCGGGTTCGCCGCGGACGCGGTGACCGACACCGACCGGCTCGCGCCGCTGTCGCCGGCCAACGTGGCGTACGTGATCTACACGTCGGGTTCGACCGGTCGCCCCAAGGGTGTGCAGGTGCCGCACGAGACCGTGGTGCGGCTGTTCGCGAACACGCAGCGCGACTTCGGGTTCGACGAGTCGGATGTGTGGACGATGTTCCACAGCTACGCGTTCGACTTCTCCGTGTGGGAGCTGTGGGGCCCGTTGCTCTACGGCGGCACGCTGGTGGTCGTCGACTACTTCACCTCGCGTTCGCCGGAGCAGTTCCTGGAGTTGCTGGCGCGTGAACGGGTCACGGTGCTCAACCAGACACCGTCGGCGTTCTACCAGCTCGCGGAGGCGGACAAGCGGCGTGCGGAGGAGCTCGCTGCGCCGGATCTTTCGCTGCGCTATGCGGTTTTCGGCGGTGAGGCGCTGGAGCTTTCGCGGCTTGCCGACTGGTACGGCCGCCACGCTGACGCGGTTCAGCTGGTCAACATGTACGGCATCACCGAGACGACTGTGCACGTGTCGTTCCGGGCGCTGGACGAGCAGACGGCCGCACAGGCGGCGGGCAGCATCGTCGGTTCGGCGATCGCCGGACTGCAGGTATACGTGCTCGACACCCGTCTGCGTCCGGTGCCGGTGGGCGTGCCCGGCGAGATGTACGTCGCCGGTGTGCAGTTGGCTCGCGGGTATCTGGGGCAGCCCGCGCTGACCGCTGGCCGGTTCGTCGCGAACCCGTTCGTGGCGGCGGACGGGGCAGGCTCGCGGCTGTACCGCTCCGGTGACGTCGCCCGGTGGAACCACAACGGGGACCTCGAATACCTGGGCCGTGCGGACGACCAGGTCAAGGTGCGCGGTTTCCGCATCGAACTCGGCGAGATCGAGTCCGCGGTGCTGGCGCAGGACAGTGTCGGCCAGGTCGCTGTGGTCGTCCGCGAGGACGCCCCCGGCGATGCCCGACTGGTCGCGTACGTGGTGCCGTCGGCGGATGCCGAGCCGGTGCTCGACGATGTCCGGACCGGTATCGCCGCGGTGCTGCCGGAGTACATGGTGCCGAGCGCCTTCGTGGTGCTCTCGGAGATCCCGTTGACCGCGAACGGCAAGCTCGACCGCCGCGCGCTGCCGGCGCCGCTGATCCAGGTCCGCGAGTTCCGGGCCCCGACGACGCCGACCGAGACGGCCGTAGCGGCCGCGGTGGCCGAGGTCCTCGGGGGCGAGGCGGCGGGCCTGGACGCTGTCGGTCTGGATGACGACTTCTTCGAACTCGGCGGCAACTCGCTGACCGCGATGCGGCTGATCTCGCGGGTCAACGAGGCGCTGGGCATCCGGCTCGGGGTGCGCGAGGTGTTCGAGGCGGGAACGGTCGCGGCGCTCGCCGCGGCGGCGGTGGCCGCGACCGGGGCGGGTTCCCTGCCCGCACCGGTCGCCGGCCCGCGCCCGGACCGGATCCCGCTGTCGCCGGCCCAGAACCGGATGTGGTTCCTCAACCGGTTGGACCAGGAATCCGCTGCCTACAACATCCCGATGGCGGTGCGCCTGGTCGGCGAACTCGACACTGCCGCATTGGCGCTGGCGGTGCGCGACGTGCTCGGGCGCCACGAGTCGCTGCGCACCGTCTACCCGGAGGTCGACGGGGTCCCGGTCCAGGTGGTTCTGCCTGTCGACGACGTCGAGTTGGACCTGACGCCGGTTGCCGTCGAGCCGGATGACCTGGCCGCCGTGGCGATGTCGGTGCTCGGTGGCGGATTCGACGTGACGGCCGCGGTGCCGGTGCGCGGCCGGCTGCTGTGTCTCGGCGCCGACGAGCACGCGCTCGTCCTCGTCCTCCACCACATCAGCGCGGACGGCGTCTCGACCGGGCCGCTGGCCCGCGACGTGATGGCCGCCTACCTGGCAAGGACCTCGGGCACGGCGCCGCAGTGGGCGCCGCTGCCGGTGCAGTACGCGGACTTCACACTCTGGCAGCACGAGGTACTCGGCGCCGAAAGCGATCCCGAGTCGGTCGCGGCCCGGCAGGTCGCGTACTGGGTGGAGCGGCTGTCGGGTCTGCCGGACCTGCTGGAGCTGCCGACGGACCGGCCCCGGCCGGCGGTCGCCACCGGTCGCGGCTCGCTGCATCGCTTCCACATCGACCCCGAACTCACCTCGGCGCTGGCGACGCTCGCCCGCGGCCACGACGCCTCGACCTTCATGGTCGTGCAGGCCGCGTTCGCGGTGTTGTTGGCCCGGCTGTCCGGAACCTCCGACATCGCCCTGGGCACGCCGGTCGCCGGCCGGTCCGCGGCGGTACTCGACGACCTGGTCGGCATGTTCGTCAACACGCTGGTGCTGCGCACACAGGTCGATGCCGACGCGTCGTTCGCCGAGGTGCTGCGACGGGTCCGCGAGACCACGCTCGAGGCCCTCGGGCACGCGGATGTTCCGTTCGAGCGTCTGGTCGAGGTGCTCAACCCCGCTCGCTCACAGTCGCATTCGCCGATCTTCCAGGTGCAGGTCACGGCGGAGAATCAGCAGGGGACCTCGCTCGAGCTACCGGGCCTGACCGTCTCGACGTTCGACTACGACGCGGCCACGACGCAGTTCGACCTCACGCTGGCGGTCACCGAGAACGCCGTGATCGACGGCGCCACCGGCGGGATCGTGGCCGGCCTGCGCTACTCGACCGACCTGTTCGACACAGCCACGATCGAGGCGATGGCCGACCGACTGGTGCGCATCCTGGCCGCCGTCGCGGCCGAGCCCGACGCGGTCGTCGGCGACGTCGACCTCCTCGGGGCGCTCGAGCGCCGGACCGTGCTCGAGCAGTGGAACGCGACCGCAGAGACCTTCGCCGAGGGCACGCTGGTGTCGTTGTTCGCGGCGCAGGCGGCGCGGACGCCGGATGCGGTGGCGGTGGTGTTCGAGGGTGAGTCGCTGACCTATGCGGAGTTCGCGGGCCGGGTGAACCGTCTGGCGCGGGAGCTGATCGGCCGTGGTGTCGGCGCGGAGTCGCGGGTGGCGCTGGCGATGCGCCGGTCGGTTGAGTTGATGGTGGGCGTGTACGCGGTCCTCGCCGCGGGCGGGGCCTATGTGCCGGTCGACCCGGACCAGCCGGCCGAGCGTATCGACCGTGTTCTCGCCGGTGCGCGGCCGGTGTGTGTGTTGTCCACGAGCCGGGACCCGCTCCCGCTCGAGGTCGAGGTGCCGGTGCTCGACATCGACACGCTCGACCTGTCCGCGCGCTCGGCCGCCGAGCTGACCGACGCGGACCGCAGTGTCCCGCTGGCGGGCTCGAATGCCGCCTACGTGATCTTCACGTCGGGTTCGACGGGTCTGCCCAAGGGTGTGGCGGTCGAGCACGCGGCGGTCGCCAACCAGGTGTTCTGGCTCGCCGGCCAGTACGGTTTCGGCGCCGAGGACGTGGTGCTGCAGAAGACGCCGATCACGTTCGACGTGTCGGTGTGGGAGTTGTTCGTGCCGTTGGTCACCGGTGGCCGGGTGGTCGTCGCGCGGCCGGACGGTCACCGCGATCCGGAGTACCTGGCCCGCGTCATCGACGAGCGGTCGGTGACCGCGACGTCGTTCGTGCCGTCGCTGCTGTCGGTGTTCGTCGACGGGCTGGGCGAGGGTTCGGGACGGTCGCTGCGCGCGGTGTTCGCCGCCGGTGAGGCGCTTGCGGGTGACACGGTCGCCCGCTTCGCCGCGGCGGTCCCGCACGCCCGGCTGCACAACCTGTACGGGCCGACCGAGGCGGCGGTGCACTCGACGCACTGGTCCGTTCCGCGCTCGGGTGAGGTCACGGTCGTGCCGATCGGTGTGCCGGTGTCGAACACGCAGGTGTTCGTGCTGGACGCGCGCCTGCGTCCGGTTCCGGTCGGTGTCGCGGGTGAGCTCTATCTCGCGGGTGCGCAGCTGGCCCGGGGTTACGTCGGGCAGCCCGAGTTGACGGCGGACCGGTTCGTGGCATCGCCGTTCGGCTCCGGCAAGCGGATGTACCGCACCGGTGACCTGGTGCGGTGGAACCGCGCCGGTGAAGTGGAGTACCTGGGCCGCACCGACTTCCAGGTGAAGTTGCGTGGTCTGCGGATCGAGCTCGGCGAGGTCGAGGCGGCGCTGCTGGCGAATCCGGAAGTGGCGCAGTCGGTCGTCGTGCCGCACCGGGGCGAGCGGACCGGCGAGTCGCTGGTCGCATACGTGGTGCCGGTGGCCGGCGCGGTCGTCGACCCGCGGGCCGTCAAGACCGCGGTGGCCGCGGCGTTGCCGTCGTACATGGTGCCGGCGGTGGTGACGGTGCTCGAGACGTTCCCGCTGAACGCCTCGGGCAAGCTGGATCGGCGCGCGTTGCCGGAGCCGGTGTTCGAGGCACGTGCCTACCGTGCACCGTCGACCGCCGCCGAGGAGCTGGTGGCGGGCGTGTTCGCCGAACTGCTCGGTGTCGAGCGGGTCGGTGCGGACGACGACTTCTTCGAACTCGCGGGCAACTCACTGATCGCCTCGCAGCTGACCGCGCGTCTGGGCGCGGCGTTGTCGGCGTCGGTGCCGGTGCGGGTGGTGTTCGAGTCGTCGTCGGTGGCGGCGTTGGCCGCGGCCGTGGAGACGCTGGCGGGTGCGGGTGGCCGGGCGCCGTTGGTCGCGCAGGAACGTCCGGAGCGGATCCCGCTGTCTCTTGCGCAGCAGCGCATGTGGTTCCTCAACCGGTTCGACACCCAGTCGGTGGCCTACCACATCCCGGTCGCGTTGCGGCTGTCCGGCGATCTGGACGTCGCCGCACTGCGGCTGGCGGTGGCGGACGTGCTCGAGCGTCACGAGTCGCTGCGCACCGTGTACCCGGAGGTCGACGGAACCCCGTATCAGGTGATCCTGCCTGCCGCGCAGGCTGTTCCGGACCTGTCCGTCGTCTCCGTGCCCGAGGACCAGGTCCTCGGCCGGGTCGTCGGATTGCTCACGGAGAACTTCGACGTGACCACCGAGGTGCCCATCCGCATCGGCCTGTTGCGGATCGCCCCCGAGGCCTCCGAAGCGGTCGCGTCGGGGGAGCGCGGTGAGTACGTGCTCGTGCTGGTCGTGCACCACATCAGCGCGGACGGATGGTCGATCGCACCGCTGACCCGCGACGTGATGGTCGCCTACTCGGCCCGCACCGCGGGCCAGGCGCCGGCGTGGGCTCCGCTGCCGGTGCAGTACGCGGACTTCGCGCTCTGGCAGCGCGACGTCCTCGGCGACGAGTCCGACCCCGAGGCGCTGGCCGGCCGGCAACTCGAGTACTGGCGCGAGACGCTCGCGGGCCTGCCGGACCTGCTCGAACTGCCGACCGACCGTCCCCGGCCGGCGGTGGCGTCGAACCGTGGTGCGCGCCTGTCGTTCTCGATCCCGGCCGAAGTCCATTTGGGGCTGTCGCGGATCGCCAAGGAGCGCAACTCGAGTCTGTTCATGGTCGTGCACGCCGCGCTGGCGGCGCTGCTGGCCCGGTTGTCCGGTACCACCGACATCGCCGTCGGCGCGCCGATCGCGGGCCGTGGCGAGGCGGCACTCGACGATCTCGTCGGCATGTTCGTCAACACCCTGGTGCTGCGGACCCGGGTCGGTGCCGACGACACCTTCGCGGAGTTGCTCGAGCAGGTGCGCGACACCGATCTGGGCGCCTTCGGCAACACCGATGTCCCGTTCGAGCGTCTCGTCGAGGTTCTCAGTCCGGCTCGGTCGCAGTCGTATTCGCCGCTGTTCCAGGTCTCGCTGACCTTCCAGAACATGGCGCGCACCGAGCTGGACCTGCCGGACCTGCGCATCGAGGCCCTCGACCACGACGCCGCCCTGACCTGGTTCGACCTCGACTTCACCTTCGTCGACCGGTACGACGACGAGGGCCGGCCACTCGGCATCGACACGGCCGTGACCTATGCGACCGACCTCTTCGATCACGCGACGGTCGAGCGGTACGGCCGGGCGTTCGAGCTGATGCTGGAATCGGTCGCGCGCTCGGTCGACACACGGGTCGGCGACATCGACCTGGTCGGGGCACAGGAGCGGGCCGGCGTGCTCGGCGCGTTCAATGCGACGGCGGCGGAGGTGCCCGACGCGACGCTCACGGAATTGATCGACGCTCAGGTCGCCCTGCGGCCCGCCGACGTGGCGCTCGTCTTCGAGGACGACGCGCTCACCTATGGGGAGCTGGGTGCGCGGGTGAACCGCCTGGCGCGCTGGCTGATCGCCGAGGGGATCGGCACAGAGGATCTGGTCGGGCTTGCGGCATACCGGTCAACGGAGATGCTGATCGCGATGTATGCGATCGTGACGGCCGGCGCGGCCTACGTGCCGATCGATCCGGACCACCCGGCCGAGCGCACCGGCTATGTGCTCGGGTCGGCCCGGCCCAAGCTGGTCCTGGTGACGCCGACCGCGCGCCCCGAACTGCCCGTCGGCATCCGGTCCGTCCGGATGGACGAGCTGGAACTGGAGGGCTTCGACGCGGCGCCCGTCCCAGACGAGGAGCGGGTCCGGCCGCTGCGGACCGGCAACACCGCCTACGTCCTGTACACCTCGGGCTCGACCGGCCGGCCGAAGGGCGTGGCGATCGGCCACCGCGCGATCGTCAACCAGTTGCACTGGCTGGCAGGCGAATACGGGGTCACCCCGGCAGACCGCATCATGCAGCGTGCGCCGTTCACCTTCGACGTGTCGGTGTGGGAGTGCTTCCTGCCGCCGATCGTCGGTGCACGGTTGGTCGTCACCAAGCCCGGCGGACACCTGGATCTGGACTACCTCGCCGACCTGATGCGTGAGCACCGGATCTCGTTCGCCGAGTTCGTACCGTCCGTGCTGTCCGCGCTGATCGCGGCCGGATCGGGGGACGCATTGGCCTCGCTGCGGCACTTGCACAGCGGTGCCGAATCGCTCTCGGCGGAACTGGTCGCGAACCTCAGGGAGGTCTTCACCGGGGGGCTGCACAACACCTACGGCCCCACCGAGGCGGCGATCACCACCACCGGCTACGAGATCACCGGGCCGATCCAGGGTTCGGTCCCGATCGGTGGTCCGGTCTGGAACACCCAGGCGTACGTCCTCGACACGCGACTGCGGATTGTTCCCGTCGGTGTCCCGGGTGAGCTGTACCTGGCCGGTGAGCAGTTGGCCCGCGGATACCAGGGCCGCGCCGACCTGACCGCGGACCGTTTCGTGGCGAACCCGTTCGGCGAGACCGGCTCGCGGATGTACCGCACCGGCGACCTCGTGCGCTGGAGCACCCGGGCGAGCGAAGCGACGGGGGATGTCGCAGTCGGGCAACTCGAATTCCTCGGCCGCACCGACTTCCAGGTGAAGCTGCGCGGCCTGCGGATCGAGCTCGGCGAGATCGAGTCGGCGTTGCTGCGCGCCGAGGGTGTCTCGCAGGCGGTCGTGCTGATGGCCACCGACGAGCGCGCCGGCGAGCACCTGATCGGCTACGTGGTGCCGGAGCCCGGCGCGGCGGTCGACGTCGCGGCGCTGCGGGCGGCGGTCGGCGCCGACCTGCCGTCGTACATGGTGCCGTCGCAGATCCTGGTTCTCGACGCGTTCCCGGTGAACACGTCGGGCAAGCTGGATCGCAAGGCCCTGCCTGCGCCGGTGTTCGCAGCCAGGGAGTTCCGCGCCCCCACCAGCGCGGTCGAGCAGACCGTGGCGGACGTCTTCGCCCAGATGCTCGATGCGGACCGGGTCGGCTTGGACGACGACTTCTTCGCGCTCGGCGGCAACTCGCTGATCGCCATGCAGGTCGTCGCCCGCATCGGCGCCGTGCTCGACACCCGGATCGCGGTCCGGGAACTGTTCGAGGCCACCACGGTCGAGGCGCTCGCCGCGCGGGTGCAGGCTTCGGCCGGCACCGGCGGCCGCCTCGAACTGGCTCCGCGGCCGCGGCCCGAGTCGGTGCCGCTTTCGCTCGCGCAGCAGCGCATGTGGTTCCTCAACCGGTTCGATCCGCAGTCGGCGGCCTACAACATTCCGGCTGCGGTGCGACTGACCGGTGAACTGGATGTGCCTGCCCTGCAGGCCGCGGTCACCGACGTCATCGCCCGGCACGAGGTGCTGCGCACGCGCTACCCGGAGCAGGACGGCACCGGCTACCAGGTGATCGATCCAGACTTCCGCGTCGATCTCACGCCGCAGGTGGTGCGGGCAGGTGAGCTCACCGAGCGGATCCTCGGTGTGGTCGGCGTCGGTTTCGACGTCACCGCCGCCGTGCCGCTGCGCGCCGCGTTGCTGCGGGTGGACGGCGCGGAGCAGGAGCACGTGCTGGTCGTGGTGATGCACCACATCGCCGGTGACGGGTTCTCCACCGCGCCGCTGACCCGTGACCTGGTGGTCGCGTACGCGGCCCGCGGTGCCGGAGCGGCACCCTCCTGGGAACCGCTTCCGGTGCAGTACGCGGACTACACGCTCTGGCAGCGTGAACTGCTCGGTTCCGACCGGGACCCGGAGTCGCTGCTGTCGAGCCAGCTCGACTACTGGACCCGCGCCCTGCGGGGGTCGCCGGATGTTCTGGAGCTGCCGACGGACCGCCCGCGCCCCGCGGTGATGTCGAACCTCGGTGCCCTGCACGAGTTCACCGTCGATGCGGAACTGCATACGGCGCTAGACGCGGTTGCCCGCCGCAGCGGTGCGACGCTGTTCATGGTCGTGCACGCGGCACTCGCGGTCCTGCTGGCGCGACTGTCGGGGACGAGCGACATCGTCGTCGGCACTCCGGTCGCCGGCCGCGGCGAGGCGGCGCTCGACGACCTGGTCGGCATGTTCGTCAACACGCTCGTGCTGCGCACCGAGGTCGCCGGCGAGGCGTCCTTCGAGCAGCTGCTCGGGCAGGCCAAGAATGTCGACCTGGGCGCGTTCGGTCACGCGGACGTGCCGTTCGAGCAGATCGTCGAGGTACTCAATCCGGCTCGGTCGCAGGCGTATTCGCCGGTGTTCCAGGTCGCGCTGTCCTTCCAGAACCAGCGGACGCCGGAGGTCGAGTTCGGCGGGCTGTCGCTGAGCGGTGTGGACACCGACGTGGTGCTGGCGAAGTTCGACCTGGACTTCGGGTTCGCCGACAGTTACGACGACGACGGGGCCCCCGCCGGTATCGCCGGCATGCTCACCTACGCCACGTCTCTGTACGACGCCACCGGCGCGGCCCGTCTGGCCGACGCACTGACACGGGTCCTGCGGGCGGTGGCTGTCGATGCCACGACCCCGGTCGGCGACATCGACCTCCTGGAGGCGGACGAGCGCGAGCAGGTCCTGGCCCGGTGGAACGACACCGGTGCGCCGCTCGAGGCGGGCACGCTCGACACGCTGTTCTCGGCCCAGGTCGCCGCGACGCCGGATGCGGTCGCGGTCGTGGACGGATCGACGACGCTGAGTTACCGGCAGTTCGACGACCGCGTCAATGCGTTCGCACGGCGACTGATCGGTCGGGGCGTGGCCGTCGAGTCGCGGGTGGCGCTGGCCATGCGACGCTCGGTGGACCAGGTCGTCGCCATGTACGCCGTCGTCCGGGCCGGCGGTGCCTATGTGCCGGTGGACCCGGATCAGCCGGCCGACCGGATCCGGTACGTGCTCGACACCGCCGATCCGCGGCTCGTGCTGGTCGGCGCCGGTGTGGGCACGGACATCGCCTGCGGACGGCAGGTCGTCGAGGTGAGCAGCGATGGACTCGACGACACGCGGCCGGTCACCGATGCCGAGCGGATCGGGACGCTGATCCCGGGCAACGCCGCCTACGTGCTGTTCACCTCGGGCTCGACCGGCCGACCCAAGGGCGTGGCCGTGACGCACGCGGCGGCGGTGAACCAGTTGGTGTCGATGCAGCGCGAGTATCGGCTCGACGGAACCGACTCGGTGCTGCAGAAGACGCCGGCGACGTTCGACGCATCGGTGTGGGAGTTCTTCTGGCCCTTGCAGACCGGCGCGCGTCTCGTCATGGCGAGCGCGGACGGCCACCGTGACCCGCAGTACCTGGCGCGGACCCTCGTCGAGCAATCGGTGACCACGGTGCAGTTCGTGCCGTCGATGCTGTCCATGGTGCTGTCCGCGCTGGCGGAGACCGGTGCGCCGGCGCTGCGCCGCCTGTTCGCCGGCGGCGAGTCGTTGCCTGCCGAGCTGGCCACGCAGTTCGCCCGGGCCACCGGTGCCCGCGTGCACAACCTGTACGGACCCACCGAGGCGGCCATGCAGGTCACCCGACGCGAGGCCGCCGAAGCGGACACGGCGGTCGTCCCGCTCGGCGGTCCGGTCGAGGGGACGCGCGTGTTCGTCCTGGACGGACGGCTGCGGCCGGTGCCGGTCGGCGTTCCCGGCGAGCTGTACCTGGCGGGTGCGCAGTTGGCGCGCGGTTACGAGTCCCGTGCGGGCCTGACCGCGGATCGCTTCGTCGCCAACCCCTTCGCGGCCGGCGAGCGGATGTACCGCACCGGCGATCTGGCGCGGTGGAACGGCGTCGGCGAGCTGGAATACCTGGGCCGCACCGACTTCCAGGTGAAACTGCACGGTCTGCGGATCGAGCTCGGCGAGGTCGAGGCGGCGCTCGCGGACCACCCGGCGGTGCGGCAGTCGGCCGCGGCCGTCGTCGACACCCAGGTGGGCGCGTTGCTGGTCGGCTACGTCACGGTGGCCGCTGCCGGTGGGGCGAACGGCGAGGTCGACCCGGCCGCGGTGCTGGCGAAGGCCGCCGAGCGGCTGCCCGCGTACATGGTGCCGTCGCAGGTGCTGGTGCTCGAGGAGTTCCCGGTGAACGCGTCGGGCAAGCTGGATCGCAAGGCGTTGCCCGCGCCGGTGTTCGAGGCGGCGGAGTTCCGCGCGCCGACCACGCCGGTCGAGCAGACCGTCGCCGACGTCTTCGCCGACGTGCTCGGCCGGGAGTCAGCCGGCCTGGGCCCGGTCGGTCTCGACGACGACTTCTTCGCACTGGGCGGCAATTCACTGATCGCCATGCGGGTCGTGGCGCGACTCGGGTCCGCGTTGGACACCACCGTGCCGGTCCGCGAGATCTTCGAGGACTCCACCGTCGCGGGTCTGGCGGCGCGGGTGGCGCGCCTGGCGGGCCGTGGACGGCGTGCCCCGCTGGTCGCACAGGAACGCCCCGAGCGGGTGCCGCTGTCGCTGGCGCAGCAGCGGATGTGGTTCCTCAACCGGTTCGATACGGATTCGGCGGCGTACAACATCCCCGCGGCCATTCGGCTGTCGGGCGAGCTCGACGTCGAGGTGCTGCAGGCCGCGGTCGGCGACGTCGTCGCCCGGCACGAGGTGCTGCGGACGGTGTACCCCGAGACCGTCGACGGGCCGATCCAGGTCATCGTCCCGGCCCGGGACGCGATGCCGGACCTGACCCCGGTCGTGGTGACCGAGGCGGAGCTGATCGGCGTGGTCGGCGGGTTCCTGCAGTCCGGGTTCGACGTCACCGCCGACGTCCCGGTGCGGGCCATGCTTCTGCGCATCGACCGTCCCGAGGAGGCGGCCGCCGAGCATGTGCTGGCCGTTGTCGTGCACCACATCTCGGCGGACGGAGCCTCGATGGAGCCGTTCACGCGCGACGTGATGATCGCGTACGCGGCTCACTCGGCCGGCCGGACTCCGGACTGGGCTCCGCTGCCGGTGCAGTACGCCGATTACGCACTGTGGCAGCGGGAACTGCTCGGCTCCGAGGACGACCGGCTGTCGCTGATCTCCGCGCAGCTGGACCATTGGAAGACCGCGCTGGCCGGGCTGCCGGATCAGCTGGATCTGCCCGCGGACCGGCCGCGACCCGAGGTGCAGTCGTACCACGGCGGCCGGGTGGCGCTGGAGATCGACGCAGAGCTGCACCGACGCCTGGCGGAACTCGCGCGGGCCAACAACGCGACGCTGTTCATGGTCGTGCACGCGGCGTTCACGGTGCTGCTGGCGCGGATGTCGGGAACCACCGACATCGCCGTCGGGACCCCGTTCGCGGGCCGCGGCGAGGCGGCACTCGACGACATGGTCGGCATGTTCGTCAACACCCTGGTGCTCCGCGCCCAGGTCGACGGCGACCTCTCCTTCACCGCGCTGCTCGATCAGGTCCGTGACACCGACCTGGGCGCGTTCGGGAACGCGGACGTGCCGTTTGAGCGACTGGTCGAGGTGCTCAACCCGGCACGGTCGACGGCGCGGCACCCGCTGTGCCAGGTCGGCTTCTCCTTCCAGAACCTCGCCCCCACGAGGTTCGAGCTGCCGGGGATGTCCATCGCCGCAGTGGAATTCGACTCCGAGATCTCGCAGTTCGACCTGCACCTGATCGTCGCCGACAGCTACGACGAGCACGGTTCTGCGGCGGGGATCTCGGGCGGGCTCACCTACGCGACCGCGCTGTTCGACGCGGCGACGGTGGAGGAACTGGCCGGCCGGCTCGCGCGGATCCTCGAGGCTGTGGTCGCGGATCCGTCCGCCCCGGTCGGCGACGTCGAGCTGCTCGAGAAGGCCGTACGCTCCGACTTGGTGTTGCGCCGCAACGAGACCGCGCATCCGCTGGAGCCCGGGCTGCTGTCGGACGGCTTCGTCCGTCAGGTGGCGGCCACGCCGCACGCGCCTGCGCTCACCTTCGGGGACGCGACGCTCACCTACGGCGAGCTCGCCGAACGGGTGAACCGCTTGGCGCGTCATCTGATCGCCGAGGGAGTCGGCCCGGAGTCACTGGTCGCGTTGGCGATGCGGCGCTCGATCGACCTGGTGGTCGGCATGTATGCAGTGGTCGCGGCGGGCGGTGCCTACGTGCCGATCGACCCGGATCATCCGGCCGAGCGGACCGGCCATGTCCTGCAGACCGCGGATCCGATGTGCGTGCTCACCACGGCCCGGGACGGCTTCGCCGCGCCGGACCACACGGTGCTGCACGTCGAAGACCTCGACCTGTCGGGCTGGTCGTCGGCGCCGATCTCGGACGCCGATCGGACCACGCCGCTGCGCCCCACCCACCCGGCGTACGTCCTGTTCACCTCCGGTTCGACGGGCGTGCCGAAGGGCGTGGCGGTGCCGCACGCGGCGGTCGCCAACCAGATGGAGTGGATGCGGTCCCAGTACGGCGTGGACGGCACGGACGTGTACCTGCAGAAGACGGCCGCGACCTTCGATCTGTCGGTCTGGGGCTACTTCCTGCCGCTGTCCTGCGGTGCACGGCTGGTGCTCGCGGAGCCCGACGGGCACCGCGATCCGGCTTATCTTGCGGAGACGATCGCCGTGCACGCGGTGACCGTGACGGACTTCGTGCCCTCGATGCTGTCGGTGTTCGCCGGGTCGGTGGAGGCGGTGGACCTGGTGTCGCTGCGGGCGGTGTTCGTGATCGGCGAGGCGCTGCCGGCAGAGACGGTCCGCGACTTCGGACGCGTGTCCGCGGCCGCGGTGCACAACCTCTACGGCCCGACCGAGGCGGCGGTGTCCGTCACCTACGGTGAGGTGACCGGTGCCGCGCAGGGCCCGCTGTCGATCGGCCTGCCGGAATGGAATTCGCAGGTGTACGTGCTGGATTCGCGTCTGCGTCCGGTTCCGGAGGGTGTCCCGGGCGAGCTGTACGTGGCCGGTGCCCAGCTGGCGCGCGGCTACTTCGGACGGGTCGACCTGACCGCGGAGCGCTTCGTGGCGAACCCGTTCGGCGAACCGGGTGCCCGGATGTACCGGACCGGTGACCTGGTCGTGTGGCGCCGCGACGGCGAACTCGGCTACGTGGGCCGCACGGACTTCCAGGTGAAGTTCCGTGGGCAGCGAATCGAGCTCGACGACATCGCGTCGGCGTTCGTGGCGCACGAGGCGGTGCGGCAGGCCGCGGTGCTGGTCGTCCCGACCGCCACCGGCGATCAACTGGTGGCGTACGTGGTGTCCGGCGACCCTGTCGATGCAGACGAACTGCGGGCCTTCGTCGCGCGGTCGCTGCCCGGCTACATGGTTCCGGCGGCGGTCGTCGAGTTGGACACCTTCCCGCTGAACCTGTCCGGCAAGCTCGACCGCCGGGCACTGCCGGCCCCGGTGTTCGCGGCCAAGGCCTTCCGGGCTCCGGAGACGGTCACCGAGCAGACGGTCGCCGACGTGTTCGCCGAGATCGTCGGCATCGAGCGGGTCGGCGCAGACGACAACTTCTTCGAGCTCGGGGGTAACTCGTTGGTCGCCACCCGCGTCACCGCCCGCCTGGCGGAGGAGTTCGGAGTCCGGATCCCGGTGTTGTGGCTGTTCTCCGATGCCACGGCGGCGGCGCTCGCGGCCCGGATCGACGCGGCCGTGGCCGGCGTGGTCGATGTCGGCGCAGGCTCGGCCTTCGACGTGCTGCTGCCGCTGCGGACCGGTGGGGCGAAGCCGCCGCTGTTCTGCGTGCACCCGGTGGTGGGCCTGTCGTGGGCGTTCGGCGGTCTGGCTGCCCACGTCGACCGGGATCGCCCGATCTACGGCCTGCAGTCACCTGCCTTCGGGGACGACGAGGACCTGCCGGAATCGGTCGAGCTGTGGGCCGAGCGCTATGTGCGGGAAATCCGTTCGGTGCAGCCCGAGGGGCCGTACCATCTGCTGGGTTGGTCGATGGGCGGCGTGCTCGCCCACGCGATGGCCGTCCAACTGCAGAACGACGGGCAAGAGGTCGCGCTGCTGTCGATGATGGACAGTGTCGCGGGTGTGTCTGCCGCACAGTCCGATCCGGGCTCACCGGTGACGGTGCGTGAGTTGCTCGGCGGACTGCTGCCCGCCGCGCAGGTCGGTGGTCTCGAGGTGGACGCCCCGGTGACCCCGGAGTCCGTCACGGGACTGCTCGAGGCGCTGCCGGAACCGTTCGCGAGCCTCGGTGCCGACCGCATCGTTCGGGCGCTCGGATCGGTGGAGCGTTCCTACGCGCTGCTCGCCGAGCACCGTCCCGCCGTGTACAAGGGTGACGTGGTGTTCTTCACCGCGCAGCGCGACGATCCCATGGGTCATCGCAACGCCTCGACGTGGGCCGACGTGGTGGACGGACGGATCCTCGACCATGCGGTCGACGCCACGCACTGGGAGATGTCGTCGCCCGGTGCCCTGGCCCGGATCGGTGAAGTGCTCGATGAGGGGTGGGCGAGCGGCCGGTAGATGGGACTGCGCGAATCACCTTGCAGGACAAGACGGATACTGCAGTGCGAGATAGCTTCTGCAGACAGCGGACAGATACACTGACGAAAGAGGACAACCGATGAGCAACCCCTTCGACAACGAGGACGGCCAGTTCCTGGTGCTGGTCAACGACGAGGGCCAGCACTCGCTGTGGCCGGTGTTCGCCGACGTGCCGGCGGGCTGGACCACCGTGCACGGCCCGGCCGCCCGTCCGAACTGTGTCGAGTACGTCGAGACCAACTGGACCGACATGCGCCCCAAGAGCCTGATCGCCGCCATGGCGGGAGATCCGGTGTAGGAGACGTCCTACGCCCGTCACCGGCCCCGAAGCACTCCCTATGCTTCGGGGCCGGTCGCGTTCTGCGGCCGGTTTCGGGCCGGGGACTACCGTGGGATCCGACGCGAGGACGGAGACCACCATGCACACGCAGTTCGACCACGTGGCGCGAGAGCTGTCCGGGGTGGTCGAGGGCGAGGTTCTCTTCGACGCCACATCCCGTGCTCTCTACAGCGCCGACGCCTCGAACTACCGGAAGGTGCCAGCGGGGGTCGTGCTGCCGCGCAACGACTCCGACATCGCCGCCGTGCTGTCGGTCTGCGGCGACCACGACGTGCCGGTGACGATGCGCGGCGGCGGCACCAGCATCGCGGGCAACTCGATCGGCCCCGGTGTCGTGCTCGACACCTCCCGGTACATGAACGCCGTCCTCGACATCGATCGGCGGGCGCGGACGACGACCGTGCAGCCCGGCGTGGTGGCCGGTCATCTGGCCGACGCGCTGGCTCCGCACGGGCTGATCTTCGCGCCCGACCCGTCGACGGTGCGGCGCGCGACGATCGGCGGCATGATCGGCAACAACGCCTGCGGCTCGCACTCGGTCGCCTGGGGCAAGACGTCGGAGAACGTGCGCGAGCTGGACGTGCTGCTCGCCGACGGCACCCGGCTGACCGTCGGCCCGACCACGCCGCAGGAGTTGTCGGCCGTGTGCGCCCGGCCCGGGCGCGTCGCTGAGATCCATCGGGAACTCGGACGTTTGGCCGACGACAACCTGGCCCCGCTGCGCACCGAGCTCGGCCGCTTCGGCCGGCAGGTCAGCGGCTACGGCCTGCACGAGTTGCTCCCCGAGCACGGCCGGAACCTCGCCCGTGCACTCGTCGGCTCGGAGGGCACCTGCGCGGTGGTGCTGTCGGCGACGCTGCAGCTGATCGAACCGCCCGCGCAGCGGGTGCTGCTGGTCGTCGGCTTCCCTGACGACGTCGCCGCGGCCGCCGCGGTCCCGCAGATCCTCACCCACGCGCCGCTGACCGTGGAGGGGATGGGCCGCGCGCTCATCGCCGGACTGCACCCGCACGGCGACACCGCCGCGGCGATCGGCCGCCTCCCCGACGGTGCGGCCTGGCTGTTCATCGAGACCGGCGGCGGCTCCGTCGCCGAGGCCGTGGACCGCGCGAGGCGGATCGCGGCCGACCTGCCCGGAGCGCCCTGTGAGGTGTTCACCGATCCGCGGGCCCGGCGCGCGCTGTGGACATTGCGCGCCGACGGGTCCGGACTGGCCACCCGCGGGCCCGGAGGCGTCCCCGCCTACCCGGGTTGGGAGGACTCGGCCGTCCCACCCGACCGCTTGGCCGGCTATCTTGCCGGACTACGGGAACTGCTGGGGCAGTACGGTTTCGATGGGGTCCCGTACGGGCACTTCGGTGAGGGTTGCGTGCACATCCGGATCGACGCGCCACTCACCTCGCAGCCGGGGACTTCCCGCTACCGCGCGTTCCTCGAGGACGCAACCGATCTCGTCGTCGCGTACGGCGGCTGCCCGTCCGGCGAACACGGCGACGGCCGCGCCCGTTCCGCGCTGCTCGGCCGGGTGTACTCGCCGCGGATGATCGAGCTGTTCGGGCGATTCAAGGCGATCTGGGACCCGGCGAACATGCTCAACCCGGGGATCATGGTCGACCCCGTTCCGGTGGAGGCGGACGTGCGCTGGCTCGACCTGCCCGACCCGACGGCGCCGACCGAGTTCGACTATCCCGGAGAGACGTTCGCGGGAGCGGTGAGCCGCTGCGTCGGCGTCGGCAAGTGCCGGGTCGAGCACGGCACCGCGATGTGCCCGAGCTACCAGGTCACCCGCGACGAGTTGCACTCCACCCGCGGCCGGGCGCGGATGCTGTTCGAGATGCTGCGCGGCGAGGTGATCGAGGACGGCTGGCGCTCCACCGAGGTGCTCGGCGCCCTGGACCTGTGTCTGAGCTGCAAGGCGTGCAAGAGCGACTGCCCCGTCGACGTCGACATGGCCACCTACAAGTCCGAGTTCCTCGCACACCACTACCGGGGCCGGCTGCGACCGCGCTCGCATTACGCGCTGGGCTGGCTGCCACTGTGGTTGCGGGTCGCCGGCGTCGCGCCGGGCATGGTGAACGCGCTTGCGGCGCGGGAACTCCCGGCGCGGATCGCGAAGCGGGCGGCCGGTGTCGATGCGCGCCGCGACCTGCCGGTGCTGGCGTCTCGGGCCGGGCGCGCACCGCTGCGCACGCGCGAGAGCAGCGGTCCGACGCCGCGCGGGGACGTGCTGCTGTGGCCGGACACGTTCACGACCTACCTGGACCCCGACATCGCTGTCGACGCCGCCGCGGTCCTGCGCGCGGCCGGATACCGTGTGCTGCGACCGCGCGGTCGGGTGTGTTGCGGGCTCACCGCGATCACCACCGGACAGCTCGGCCTGGCCAAACGGGTCGCTCGACACAGCCTGCGGGTGCTGGCGCCGCACTTGGCGGCCGGCACACCGATAGTCGGGCTCGAACCCAGCTGCACCGAGGCGTTGCGCCACGACCTGTCCCGACTGCTGCCCGGCGACGACCGGACCCGGTGCCTGGCCGACACCACCTTCACCTTCGCGGAATTGCTGGCCGACCACACGCCCGGCTGGGAGCCGCCGCGGGTCGACGCCGCCGCCGTCGTCCAGACGCACTGCCACCAGCTGTCGGAGAGCGGCGACGACGCCGACCGGCGGCTCGAGCGGCTCGCCGGGATCGACCGGGTGGAGATTGCGCCGGGGTGCTGCGGCCTGGCCGGGAACTTCGGCTTCGAGCAGGGGCATTACGAGGTGTCGATCGCCGTGGGCGAGCAGAATCTGCTGCCCGCCGTGCGGGCACTGCCCGACGATGCGCTGGTGATCGCCGACGGGTTCAGCTGCCGCACCCAGGTGGCCGGCGGCACCGATCGCCGGGCTCGGCACCTGGCGCAGGTGCTCGCCGAGCGGCTCTGATCCGGTCGGGCCGCGATCCGGGCAGGCAGTGCTCCGGGTCAGCGGGCCCGTGCTAGCGCCGGCCGTACCAGGGTGAGCAGCAGGTGCCGGAGCATCGCCACGAACACGAGCAGCCACGCGGCGAACGCCACCCACGACCCGATCTCGCCGATGCGGCGCACGATCGGCAGGTGGTCGGCCTCGCCGAGATAATGCCCGGCGACGCCGTACATGCCGAGCGGGAAGATGATGCTCCACAGTGTCGCGTCGTACCTCAGCGGCAGCTTGTGGACGACGTGGCGCCACCAGCCGGCCGCGATCAGCACCGGGATCAGCCAGGTGCCGAAGGCCCAGAACATCACCGACGCGCCGGCGATCAGGCCGCGGGTCGCATTGACCATCGGGGCGTCGGCCATCTGCACGATGCGGGCACCGGCCAGCACCGTGATCGCGGTCGCGCCCATCGACACCCAGTACGCGGGGATCAGGTCGGCCGGGCGTAGCCGGTAGAGCATCAACCGGGCGGCGACCAGCACCGCGGCGGTGGGGTAGAGGAACGATCCGACGGCCCAGGAGAAGACGGCAAGCAGCGCGAGCTCGCGGCGCCCGAGCCCCTCGCCTGGCTGCAGCGCCGCGGCCAGCACCGCCACGGACTGGCTGGCGACCACCCACACGAACCAGGTTCCGTTGGCGCCGGGCAGGGTCGGGCGGATCGACGGGTTCAGCACCGCGGTCCACGGCACGATGTAGCCGAGCGCGAACCAGCTGATCGATCCGATGATCAGGGCGACGATGGCGACCGGACGCCAGCCCTCGAGCGTGCAGCGGGTGCCCAGCACGCAGGTCGCCGCGACGAAGGTGAAGAAGCCGAAGCCGCGACGGGGGTCGCGGAAGTCGGCGATGAACAGATCCCGGTAGCGGAGGATGCGCCACGCGGTCAGCACCACCAGCACCACCCAGGCGGCCGCCGCGACGGCGAAGAGCGCCCACGACAGTGCCGTGTGGCCCTTGGTGTGCATGGCGATCGAGATGATCCCGCTCGCCATCACCAGCGCGAAGTAGCCGGGGTTGAGGGTGGAGACCGCCTCGCGGATCGTTCCCGCGGACGGCCCCACCTCAGACCTTCACGACGGTGAGCAGAAAGGAGGAGTCCTCCAGCGCCTCGACGCTGTGCCGCGCCGGCGGCACCACCAGCAGGTCGCCGGTGCGGCCTTCCCAGGAATCCTCGCCCGCGCGCAACACGATCCGGCCGGAGAGCACCAGCACCGTCGCTTCGCCGGGGCTGTCGTGCTCGCCGAGCGAACTCGCGGCGTCGAGCGTGATCAGGGTCTGGCGCAGCGCCTTCTCGTGTCCGCCGATGACCGTGCGGGACGCCAGTCCGCGGGAGTTCCCCTCGGCCCGGCCGCGCAGTTCACGAGTGAGCGCATCGAGCGAGATCTTGTTCATGGACACAGCCTTTCACCCGGTGTGCCGGCAAGACCAGCGAATGTGGCAATCGTCCTACGACGAAGGGTCGTAGGACGATTGCCGCTTCTAGTACTGCGCGTCGTGCTCGTCGGACTCGGCCGGGGAGTACTTCGGCGCGTGCCGGTCTTCCTCGATCAGCTCGTTGGGCTTGCGGCCGTGGCCGGGTCCGATGTGCGCCTCGTCGCGCATCCGCTCGACCATGTACGGGTAGTGGAGCTCGAACGCCGGACGCTCCGAACGGATGCGGGGCAGTTCGGTGAAGTTGTGCCGCGGCGGCGGGCAGCTGGTGGCCCACTCCAGGGAGTTGCCGTAGCCCCACGGGTCGTCCACGGTGACGACCTCGCCGTAGCGGTAGCTGCGGAAGACGTTCCACACGAATGGCAGCGTCGAGGCGCCGAGCACGAACGCGAAGATCGTCGAAACTGTGTTGAGCGTGGTGAATCCGTCCGTGGGCAGGTAGTCGACGTAGCGCCGCGGCATGCCCTCGTTGCCCAGCCAGTGCTGCACCAGGAACGTGCCGTGGAAGCCCAGGAAGGTGGTCCAGAAGTGCCACTTGCCGAGTTTCTCGTCGAGCATGCGTCCGGTCATCTTCGGGAACCAGAAGTAGATGCCGGCGTAGGTGGCGAACACGATCGTGCCGAACAGCACGTAGTGGAAGTGCGCCACCACGAAGTACGAGTCGGATACGTGCCAGTCCAGCGGCGGGCTGGCCAGCAGCACACCGGTAAGGCCGCCGAACAGGAAGGTGATCACGAATCCGACCGAGAAAAGCATCGGTGTCTCGAATGTCAGATGGCCCTTCCACATGGTGCCTATCCAGTTGAAGAATTTCACGCCGGTCGGCACCGCGATGAGGAAGGTCATCGCGCTGAAGAAGGGGAGCAGGACGGCGCCGGTGGCGAACATGTGGTGCGCCCACACCGCGACCGACAACGCGGCGATGGAGATCGTCGCATAGATGAGGCCCGTATAACCGAAGCAGGGCTTTCGCGAGAACACCGGGAAGATCTCCGAGACGATGCCGAAGAACGGCAGCGCCACGATGTAGACCTCGGGGTGACCGAAGAACCAGAACAGGTGTTGATAGAGCATGACGCCGCCGTTGGACGGGTCGAAGATGTGGGCGTCGAATCTGCGGTCTATCTCCAGTCCCATCAGCGCCGCGGTGAGGATGGGGAAGGCCAGCAAGACAAGGATCGACGTGACGAAGATGTTCCAGGTGAAGATCGGCATCCGGAACATCGTCATCCCAGGCGCGCGCAGGCAGATTACGGTGGTGACCATGTTGACCGCGCCGAGAATGGTGCCCAGGCCGCCGACGGCCAGGCCGAGAATCCACAGGTCGGCGCCGGAACCCGGCGAGTGAAGCGCATCCGAGAGCGGGGTGTAGGCGGTCCAGCCGAAGTCGGCGGCGCCGCCGGGGGTGATGAACCCGCCGAGGACAGTCAGTCCGCCGAACAGGAACAGCCAGTAGGCGAGGGCATTCAGCCGGGGGAACGCGACATCCGGCGCGCCGATCTGCAGCGGCAGGATGTAGTTCGCGAATCCGAACACGATGGGCGTCGCGTAGAGCAGCAGCATGATCGTGCCGTGCATGGTGAACAGCTGGTTGAACTGCTCGTTGGACAGGAACTGCTGTCCGGGGCGGGCCAACTCGGCGCGCATCAGCAGCGCCATCAACCCGCCGACCAGGAAGAACGAGAAGGCCGTGAACATGTACATCATGCCCAGGACCTTCGGGTCGGTCGTCGTGACCCACTTGTAGATGTAGCCGCCCTTGAGGCCGTGTGTGGGCGGGTAGGGGCGCGCGAGTGTCGGTCGAGGTACGGTCGCGGTCATTGCCATCTCCCAACCCCGGAATGTCCCGGGCGAATCACAACGATCTGGACTTGTGGCGCTGCGGTCCGGTTCGTCGATTCGCTCGTCGGCGAGCGCGTCGAAGGACCCCGGCTGGACCGGCTGGTTCAACGCTAACCGGAATCGTCGACGCGCACAGTCAGTCCGACAGGATTGGTCCGCCGAACCCCGCGGTCGGCGGACCAATCCCTGCAATTGCCCGGATTACTCGTGGGTAGCCGGTGCGTGCCGGTCTTCCTCGATCAGCTCGTTGGGCTTGCGGCCGTGTCCGGGGCCGGCGTGGGCCTCGTCGCGCATCCGCTCGATCATGTACGGGTAGTGCAGCTCGAACGCCGGACGCTCGGAGCGGATGCGTGGCAGTTCGGTGAAGTTGTGCCGCGGCGGCGGGCAGCTGGTCGCCCATTCGAGTGAATTGCCGTAGCCCCAGGGGTCGTCCACGGTGACGACCTCGCCGTATCGGTAACTACGGAAGACGTTCCACACGAACGGCAACATGGAGGCGCCGAGGACGAACGCGAAGATCGTCGAAACTGTGTTGAGCGTGGTGAATCCGTCCGTGGGCAGGTAGTCGACGTAGCGCCGGGGCATGCCCTCGTTGCCCAGCCAGTGCTGGACCAGGAAGGTCCCGTGGAAGCCGATGAACGTGGTCCAGAAGTGCCACTTGCCGAGCTTCTCGTCGAGCATGCGCCCGGTCATCTTCGGGAACCAGAAGTAGACGCCCGAATAGGTGGCGAACACGATGGTGCCGAACAGCACGTAGTGGAAGTGGGCGACCACGAAGTAGGTGTCGGTCAGGTGGAAATCGAGCGGCGGACTCGCCAGCAGCACGCCCGTGAGCCCGCCGAACAGGAAGGTGACCACGAATCCGACCGCGAACAGCATCGGTGTCTCGAAGGTCAGATGACCCTTCCACATGGTGCCTATCCAGTTGAAGAACTTGATGCCGGTCGGTATCGCGATCAGATAGCTCATCGCGCTGAAGAAGGGGAGCAGCACCGCTCCGGTGGCGAACATGTGGTGCGCCCACACGGCCATCGACAGCGCCCCGATCGAGACGGTGGCGTAGATGAGCCCGGTGTAGCCGAAACAGGGCTTGCGCGAGAACACCGGGAACACTTCGGAGACGATGCCGAAGAACGGCAGCGCCACGATGTACACCTCGGGATGGCCGAAGAACCAGAACAGGTGCTGATACAAGATGACGCCGCCGTTCGACGGGTCGTAGATGTGCGCGCCGAATCGGCGGTCGATCTCCAGGGCGGCGAGCGCGGCGGTCAGCACCGGGAACACCAGCAGGATCAGCACGCTGGTGACGAAGATGTTCCAGGTGAAGATCGGCATGCGGAACATGGTCATGCCGGGGCAGCGCAGGCAGATCACTGTCGTCACCATGTTCACCGCGCCGAGGATGGTGCCGAGGCCGGAGACGGCCAGCCCCAGGATCCACAGGTCGGCGCCCGATCCCGGCGAGTGCAACGAGTCGGACAGCGGGGTGTAGGCGAACCAGCCGAAGTCCGCGGCGCCGCCGGGGGTGATGAAGCCGCCGACCACGGTCAGCCCGCCGAACAGGTACAGCCAGTAGGCCAGGGCGTTGAGCCTGGGGAAGGCGACGTCGGGCGCGCCGATCTGCAGCGGCAGGATGTAGTTCGCGAACGCGAACACGACGGGCGTCGCGAACAACAGCAGCATGATCGTGCCGTGCATGGTGAACAGCTGGTTGTACTGCTCGTTGGACAGGAACTGCTGGCCCGGCCGCGCCAGTTCGGCGCGCATCAGCAGGGCCATCAGCCCGCCGACGAGGAAGAACGAGAACGTGGTGAAGAGGTACATCAACCCGATGGTCTTCGGGTCGGTGGTGGTGATGAGCTTGTAGACGAACGATCCGCGCAGCCCCCGCACGGCTGGATGGGGCCTGGTCAGGACCGGGCGTGCCTCGGTGGTGGTCATCGTCTGCTCACCTCAACTCACTTCCTCACCGTCTGAAGCACCAATCCGATCGGAATACTCACCGCGAGAAGGACGATCAGGAGCCGGTACAGGCGCGGCATTGGTCCGGGTTCGGCGCCGCGGATGCCGACGAGCATCACCAGCAGCGTCAGTGTCAGTGCTACCGCGCCGATCCCGAGCAGCCAGGTCTGGCCGGTCACCGTGCCGACGATCACCGCCACGTTGGCGGCGTTGAACACGGCGGCGAGGCCGAGTGCCCGTCGCGGCGATTGCGGTTGCTGCGACAGCGTCGCGTAGCCGAGGCCGATCGCGAACTGGCAGGCGCCGGCGACCAGGACGAGGTAGGCGACGGACCAGGTGCCGTGCTCGGTCGGGTTGTGGGCGGTGGCGGCGGCGAGGATCCCGCCGATCACGATCGCCGCCGCGCCCGCCACTTCGAACGGCAGGGCGCCTGGTCGTCGCGTGGACAACTGCGGTGGCACGGGTGCGGCGGTCGGCCGGGTGTGGTCGACCGCCGATCTCTCGCTGGTGGTTTCGCTCTCGTCGATGCGATCCGTACCGACACCGCAATTATTCACGGCTCCCACTGTAATAAATAGTGAAGTGGGACACCAGACCCCCTGAGGTGCCGGTTCGTCCCCGGTGCTCAGTTGCGGACCCGGATCGTCCCGTGCGCGCCGCGATCGCCGTTGACCATCACGTGATCGAGGAACTGGTAGGTCCCGGGTTCGGGGAAGGCGAGCTCGACGAAGCCACCCTGTCCGGGTGCGAGTGCGAGCACCTGGCTACCGCCGTGCTCGGGGTTGTCCGGTCGCAGCAGGTAGCGGCCGCCGGCGAACACGGTGTCGAACTGGCCGCCGACGACGTGGAACGAGAGGGCTGCGTCGGGCCCGGCATCGACGACCCAGATACGCACGCGATCACGGGTGTTCACATCGATTGTTTGCCTGTCGTACTGGTTCGGGACGCTGTTGAACGCGGCGGACCCGCGTGCGGACGAGGTGGATTCGACCAGCAGGTATTCGCCCGCGACCGGGGCCAGTCCAGGCGGGTTCACGACGATCGCGCCCGTCTCGTCGGTACCGCCGAAGTCGTCGGGGCCCTCGGCGCCGTTGCGGCAGCGGTACAGTCCGGCGCCGCCGCCGAGCGCGGTCAGTCGATAGATCGTGGCATCCGGTTCGGTGCGGACCGAGTCCGTGGCGAGTCCGCCGAATCGGCACGCCCCACTGTGGGCTCCCTTCACGGTGACGACGAAGGTGTCGCCTGGCCGTCCGTGCAGCACCGGGGCAGGGCTGCCGTGCGCGATGTCGACCGTGTGGACGCTTGCCGGGCCCACCGGCGGCAGCGCGGGATCGCGTGGGCTCATGTCGACGCGCGGGCGCGGATTGTCCTGTGCCGCCCTGTCCTGTGCTGCGGTGTCGTGGCCCGCGGTGGTCCCGGGCGGCGCGGCCCCGGAGTGGGCCGCGGCCGGATCCCAGGCGACCCCGGCCACGACGGCCAGTACGACCGCGACCAGGCCGATCGAGGCGCGGCCCGCGCGCTGCCCGGCGCCGATCTCGGGCGGGCGGACCCGCGTAGGAGCCCGGGTGCGGTCGACCGGCACGTCCTCGGCGCGGTGGGTCGCCACGACCGCGGCGATCGTGAGCGGTACGAGGGCGGACATCGACACGACAACGACTGCGCCGCAGGTCCATCGGACGGCGTCGGGTACCGGCAGCACGCACAGCAGCAGTGCGGCATTGGTCGCGACGACCCGCGCGCCGCCCGCGCGATCGAGCATCGCGGTCGCCGCCTGCGTCGCGGACGGGCGGCGGCCCAGCACCACGGGAAGCAGGTAGGACAGCGCCCCGAAGAGCACCTGGCCGAGGAACCCCACCGCGAAGGGAATCGCCAACGTGCGCAGCCGTTCCCCGGCCGTGTGCCAGTCGGGGCCGGCGAACAGCGACACCGCCAGCGCGATCAGGGTGCCGATCAGCCATGCGACGCCGGACAGTGCGGACAGCGTCGGGAACGAGACCGGCGGCTTGCGCCGGGCCTCGTCGACGTGCGGGCGCAGCACCAGCACGACCGCCGCCAGGTACAGCAGCACCCCCGCGCCGGCGAGCGGGCGCAGGCCGCCGAGCGCGCCGCCGGCGATGACCGCGACACCCGCGGGCAGCACGAACAGGCCACGGGCCGCGGCCTTCTCGACGCCGTCGGCCATGCGGGTGCGCAGCATTGTCGGCCACAGCGTCACCAACGTGCCCAGCACGGCCAGTCCGATCCAGCCCAGCACGTTGACCGCCGCGTGGGCGACGAGGAACCGGGCGTGCCAGGTCCCGGGCAGCGCGCCCGCGGCCATCGCGATGCCGAGCCCGATGCCGATGGGCAGGCAGCACCCGGAGGCGATGTAGTACCGCACCATCGGGCCGAAGCGTGACGGCAGCGACGTGCGAAATCGGTGTAACAGCGCGACCGCATGCCAGACGATCGCGGTCCCCGAGGCCAGCCCACCGCCCAATACCACGGGCCACCACGAGGACGCGGATGTGTGGCCGAGGCTGTAGCCCACGACCACCGCGGCGGCGCCGGAGTTGAACAGCGCCAGCCGGGCCGCCTGGCTGCGCCGGTCGGCCTGGTGCGGCAACCGCAGCACCGACTCGGTGAAGTACCAACTCCAGATCAGGATGGCGTTGCTTCCGGCGCCGAGCGCGAGCAGGTGCACGAGCAGCCAGTACGAGTCCGGTGCCGACCGTCCCGCGACGGCGACCGCGAACAGGGCCAGCAGCCACGCGAACACGATCGACCCGGTGCGCAGATGCCAGGGCCTCATGCGGCCTCGTTCCGGCCCGCCGCGGTCGGCCGGCGGGATCGGTGTGGCCGGCTGTGTGATTGCGCTGCAGGAGTCTTCGTCGCCGACCACACGGCCACCGCGACGAACGCGAGCACCGAGACGACGTTCAGCACACCAGCGATCTGCACGGCGGCGGCCACGTCGAGGCTGTCACCGATCCCGATGCGCACCAGCAACGACAACTGCAGCAGTACGGCCGGCCCGTACATGACCGCACTGTAGGGGAGCGGTCGCCGCAGCACCGCCGGGAAGATGATCGGCGCGTGCGCCATGATCATCGACATCACGAAGCCGAGGAACACCGAGTGCACTACCGCGTCGTACGACGCGCCGGCACGGGTGGACCCGGCGAACAGCCACCAGCACGCGGTGACCGCGAGCCAGCCGTAGCCGGCCAGCAGGCAGGCGGCGCTGAACCGTGGAAGCCCCTTGGAGTGCAACGTCTTTCGTGCGACATCGTAGTTGCACAGCCAGGCGACCAGCGTGATCAGTGCGGCGCCCAGCAGCGGATAGCCGGCTGCGGGCCACAGCAGCGACACCGTCAGCGCCGCCGCCACAGCGACCGAGATCAGCACGGCCAGCGGCTCGGCGCGGGGGTCGCCCAGGGCGATCCGGGCCAGTTCGAGCCGCTCGCCGGAGATTGTCAGGACCAGGAAACACACCAGCCACGGCAGCAGCGAGGGCACCGGTACGTCGGCCGCCCACAATGTTGCCGCCCCCACCCCGAGTATCGCCCCGATGGCCTGGATGAGTACCGCGGCGGCGTGATTGCGCCGCCACAACGGCACGTACAGCGCGGCGAGCGCGACGGTGCCGGCGAGCAGCAGTGCCGCCCCGACCTCGCGGGACGTGGGGGTGACCAGCGAGACGGCGCCGATGCCCAGGGAGGCCGGTGCGAGGTATCCCCAGGCGCGGCCGAGCGCCACGGCGCGTTCGAGCGCGACCACCGTGCCGACGAAGCCGAGCGTCATCAGGATGCCGTGGGCCCGGGCCAGCGAGGCGCCGGTCACGGGGGAGGAGACGCCGAGCAGGAGCAGCGCGGCGTCGAGCCCGGCGAGCAGGGCGAACCCGCCCGGGATCAGCAGCAGCAGGCGGGGCAGGCCGGAGCGCCGCCGCGCATCATCCATGGCCCGGATCCGCCGCGCTCAGCACCAGTCGGCAGGCGCCCGGCTCGGCGAAGGGGATCAGGTCGGTGCGATCGGCGGTGCCGCCGAACACTTCCAGTGCGCCGCGCACGATCCCGAGGTGCACCTTGCACACCACGTCCGGGTAGCGCTCGGCCGCGTCGAGCAGCGGGCAGCGTCGCAGCGCGGCGGTCGTGCACGCGGCGTCGGGCTCGGGCGCGAAGCCGAGACCGCGCAGCAGTTCCATCACCGCGGCGTTCGGTGCGGCGGCGGGGTCGGTCGCGCCGGGAACGGCCGGTAGCGCGACGGCGAGTTCACGGCCCCACTCGCGTCCGGCGGCCAGGGCGTCGTCGGCGGGGTGGCTGCTGGTGCGCTGGATGTGGCCGGCCAGCGCAGTGGCCAGTCCGGCGTAGTCCCGCACTCGCACATCGGGTTCGGCGCGATCGGTGGCGCGGTACAGCCAGGCGGGGCGGCCCCGGCCGGAGCTCGGTGCGCGGGTCTTGCTGACGACGTCGAGCTGGACCAGCGCCTCGAGGTGCTCGCGGGCGGTGTTGGTGTGCACGCCGAGCTCGGCGGCGAGGTCCGCGACGAGGACCGGCACATCCTTGCGGCGCAGGTGGTCGAGCACCTGCGCCCGCTGCCCGGACAGGTGCGGCCGGTCCTGCGGCGGCAGCGCGGGACGAGGGCCGGGTTCACTCGGTCTATTTACCACGGAAATAACTGTAGTAAATTGGCGCCGGAGGGGCCACCCGGCCGCCTCAGACATTCCGGGGCGAGGATCCCAGTGCCGGCGTCGCCGGCCACCCCGGACGGCATCGTTCGAGAGGTCAGGGAAGAGATGGCAACAAGCGAAGTCGTGATGGCGACGACCGCGGAAGACGCGGCGGCGCTCGAGGACCTGCGGGCGCGGCACGCGGAGATCAACGGGCGACTGGCCGCACTGGTCGAGTCGCTCATCGGCGCGGCCGGGGCGAGCCTGTCCGCGGTGCACCGGGACGGCGCGGACTTCGTGGCCTCCACGCTGCTGCCGCTGCTGGCGGCCGAGAACGGTGAGTTGTACGCTCCGGCAAGGGCTTCCGGCCGGACGCGCCTGTTCGCCGACGCCGCGTTGGCCGCGGTCACTTTGCTCGAGGTCGAGGCGGACCGGTTCCTGCGGGCCGAGGATCAGGCACGGGCGATCGCCGCGGCCGAGGGGTTGCGGGTGCTGGTGGCGGCCCGCTTCGCGGCCGCCGACGAGTTGCTGGTGCCGGCGGTCGCGGCCGACCCGGCGACCTCGCTCGCCGAGCTGGTGGCGAAGCTGCCGGAGTCGGGCAGCGGGGCCTCCGGTGAGGTGAACGGCGGTGCGGGCCACGGTCACGGCGGCTGCAGTTGCGGCGAGCACGACGACGAGGTCCCGGAACTCGACGTGCGCACGATCCCGCATGCGATCCGGCACGCGACGGTGTTCGGCGCGTTCGACGCGGTGCCCTCCGGCGGCTCGATGATGCTCATCGCCCACCACGATCCGATCCCGCTGCTGCACCAGCTACAGGAGCGCAGCGGCGGCCGCCTCCAGGTCGACTACGAGGAGCGCGGGCCCGAGGCGTGGCGCCTGCGGCTCAGCCGCGTCTGAATCGCGTCGGAAGTCCTTCTCGGGCAACCATTCCGCTCAGCGGCGGCGGGTGAGGCGTCGTGCTCCCAGCAGCAGCACGAGCAGTGCCAGCCCGCCGCCGAGGACGAGCCCGTACCGCAGCACCTGCGTTCGCTCGTGTTCGGGCGTGGCCTGCACCTCGACGTGGTGCGCGACCGCGGCCGCCGGGGGAGCGGCCACGGTCGGCAGGGTCGGGGTGGTCCCGCCTACCGAGCCCGGCGCGACCAGCGTGCCGACGGCCGCCTCCCGGGGCAGTGCGAAGCCGTAGTCGAGCAGCTCGGCGGCCTGGCGCCACGGCACGATCGGCTTGCGGGTGCCCTGCATCAGCGTGACCACCAGCCGGCGTCCGCCGCGTTCCGCGGAGCCGATGTACGTCTGCTGTGCGTCGTCGGTGTAACCGGTCTTGCCGCCGAGCGCGCCTGGATAGCCGACGAGCAGTTCGTTGTCGTTGGCGATCATGAAGCCGGGGTGGTCGTGGTCGCCGGGGATCGCGGGATCGGCGGGATAGCCCGGGAACTGTACGGGTGGCGCCGCCACCAGCTCGGCGAAGGTGGGGTTGCGCATCGCGTCGCGGAAGAACAGCGCCAGATCGTAGGCCGAGGTGGACATGCCGGGGCCGTCGAGACCCGACGGGGTCGCCGCACGGGTGTCCAGCCCGCCGAGGGTGTGTGCCAGCGCATTCATCTTCTCGACCGTCGCCCGGTCGCCGCCCAGCTGGGCCGCGAGCGCGTGCGCGGCGTCGTTGCCGGAGTTCATCACCAGTCCCTGCATCAACTGGCGGTTGGAGTAGTGCCCGCCCGGCCCGATGCCGACCCGGCTGCCGTCCGCGTCCGCATCGGCCTGGGTTCCGACGACGACCTTGTCCAGGTCGAGGTTCTGCAGCGCGACCATCGCCAGCAGCACCTTGATCGTGCTGGCCGGTCGGTGCCGGCCGTGGGGGTCCTTGGCCGCGAGGACCTCTCCGGTGTCGAGGTCCGCGAGTACCCAGCCGGCGGCGGAGACGTCCTGGGGCAACGGCGGCGTGCCGGCCGCTTGGATCGCCCCGCAGGCCCGCAGGCCCGGGCCGCCGACGGGCTGCGTCGGCACCGGCACCGGCGGGGGCGCGGTCTGGCCCGGAGAGGGCACCTCCGAGCGGTCCACCGGTGGCGGGGGACTGATCCGATACGGGCACGCGTCGGTGTTCGGTGTCGTCACCGGCGCCGCCGGGCCGGGATCGGTGACGGGCGCGGCGGCCGCCGGGGTGGCCGTTCCGGGGACGGCGGACAGGCCGGCGAGCGCGAGCGCGGTCGCCACGGCCGCAGCGCGAATGGAGGGCTTCATCGACTCAGCAGGCTAGACGGTCGGGCCGATGCGCGGAAGTGCGGTCGGCCGTTGTCCGGTGCGGGCCGTGGCCGGTCGGGCCACGGGACGGTCAGGCCTGCGGGGCCTCGAGCAACGCCATCGCCAGCGTGCCCAGCTCGTCGGCCAGCGCCGCCCAGGATCTGCCCGCGTCTTGACCGGCCTCGCCACCATCGCCGTCGCCGACTTCTCGGTCGCGTTCGGCGGCCGCGAGCGAGGTGATGACGAAGCGGCACATCAGCGCGACCCGGCGCCGGCGCGCGGGCTCGGGCAGTTGGGTCAGCCGGCTGGAGATCTCCTCGAGCAGGTCGCCGAGCACCCACAGTTCGTCGGTGTCCGGGTTGTGCTCGCGCGACGGTCCGGCCACCCCGGGCCGCACGGTCATCTCGAGGGGCGCGGCCGCCAGCCACTGCTCGTTGAAGCGGGCCCAGTGGCTCGGCCGGTGCCGGGCGATCTCCGCGACCAGCGGGTCGAGGTAGGCGCGCAGAAGGGTGCGCAGCTCGAGCGGCCCGGCCACGCGTTCGCGTGCCAGGATCGCCGCCCGCTCGGCGTTGACCGGCAGCGCATGCAGCCGCCACACCGTGTCGAGCAGTGCATCCCACGACCCGAAGTGGTACGTGATCGCGGAGTTGTTGCGGTGTCCCGCCGCCTTGATGACGTCCCGTGCGGTGACGCCGTGGAACCCGCGCTCGCCGATCAGCCGCTCGGCGGCGCGCGCAAGTGCAGTCTTACCTGGTGAGAGTTCATCGTTCATGATTAAGAACACCATCTTATTCTGAGCCGTCTTTGTTGGCTTCACTCGATCGGAGAATGCTCGTGACCGCTCGTCGAAACCGGGTAACACGTCGTCAGATGATGGGAGTCGTGCTCGCCGCGTCGGCCGTGTTGGCCGCCGCGTGCTCGAGCGGCGGCGGCTCATCGGCCTCGGCGCAGGCCCTCAAGCCCGGTGAGCTGCTCACCAGCCGGCCGCTTACCGATGCCGCCGCACTTCCCGGCGCGGCCGGCAACAAGCTGATCACCTACATGTCCGACGACTCGAGCGGGAACCCGATCGTGGTGTCGGGCACCGTCTCGGTGCCGAAGTCGGCGCCGCCGAAGGGCGGCTGGCCGGTGATCAGCTGGGCCCACGGTACTACCGGCTACGCCGACACCTGTGCGCCGTCCGCGGACACCACCGACGGCCCCGACCACGACTACCTCGGGCCCGTCGACACCGTGCTGAACCAGTGGCTGGACAAGGGATACGCGGTCGTGCAGACCGACTACCAGGGCCTGGGCACCCCGGGCGGGCATCCCTACGTCGACGGAACCAGCGAGGCCAACACGGTCATCGACATCGTGCGCGCCGCGCGGCAACTCGACTCGTCGATCGGCAAGAACTGGGCCGTCGTCGGCCACAGCCAGGGCGGCCAGGCGGCGCTGTTCACCGCGCAGGACGCGAAGAAGCGGGCGCCGGAGCTGGACCTGAAGGCGGCCGTGTCGATCGCGCCGGGCGGCGTCGGCCTGAGCCAGACCGTCGACTACGTCAAGACCAACCAGCCGGGCGCCGAGGCAGCCGAGGCCTTCCTGCCGGTGATGATCCTCGGGGCCGCCGCGGCCGATCCGGCGATCAACCCCGACGCGATCCTGTCGCCGGAGGCGAAGCCGCTGCTCACCGCGGCCCGCACCGGGTGCCTCGCGCAGATCCGTGAGGTCAAGCCGATCCCGCCGACGCAGTTCTTCGCGCCCGGGGCCGATCTGGCGCCGGTCACGAACTTCCTCAAGAAGCAGGACCCGGACCTGGTCAGCCCGGCCGTGCCGACCATGATCGCGCAGGGCACCGCCGACACGGTTGTCGCCAAGCCGGGTACCGACGCTTTGGTCAAGACCTACTGCGGCAAGGGCATCGACCTGGACTACCGCACCTACCCGGGGCAGGATCACCGCGGTAGCGTCCCGGCGTCGCTGCAGGATGCGCAGGACTTCGTCGCGAAGGCGATGGCCGGCCAGAAGACCCCGACCACCTGCCAGGCCTGATCGCGGCGGTCACGCCGACCGCGTGCCCGCCCGACTGTCGGAGCCAGCCGCGGTTGACACAGGGCAGCCGGGCCGCACGGCGCGCTGGGCGCGCCTTCTCACACACAAATCGAGCCGGATCCGGGTGAACCCCGTTTTCGGCTCGATTTGTGTTGGGAAAGGCGCATGGGAGCAGGTGCGCACGGGGCCGGGCGTGAGCGGGGAGCAGGAACGCGCGGGAGCCGGAGCGCGCAGGGCACAGGCAACCGCACCGGACCGACCACACAGACGAGAGAGGACCCGACCGAATGGCCGGGCCCCCTCTCGTCGTCCTACCGGGACCGCCGGGCGATCAGCGCGCGAACAGCAGTGCGCGCTTGACCTCCTGGATGGCCTGGGTCACCTGGATGCCGCGGGGGCACGCGTCGGTGCAGTTGAAGGTGGTGCGGCAGCGCCACACGCCGTCGACGTCGTTGAGGATGTCGAGACGCTCGGCGGCACCCTCGTCACGGCTGTCGAAGATGAAGCGGTGCGCGTTGACGATTGCCGCGGGGCCGAAGTAGCTGCCCTCGTTCCAGTACACCGGGCACGAGGTGGTGCAGCACGCGCACAGGATGCACTTGGTGGTGTCGTCGAACCGGGCGCGGTCCGTCGCCGACTGGATCCGCTCGCGGGTCGGCGCGTTGCCGTGCGTGATCAGGTACGGCTTGATCGCGCGGAACGCGTCGAAGAACGGCTCCATGTCGACGACCAGGTCCTTCTCGACCGGCAGGCCCTTGATGGGCTCGACCGTGATGGTGACCGGCTTGCCGTCCTTGGGCAGCAGGTCCTTCATCAGGATCTTGCAGGCCAGGCGGTTGACGCCGTTGATCCGCATCGCGTCCGAGCCGCACACGCCGTGCGCGCAGGAGCGACGGAAGGTCAGCGTCCCGTCGAGGTAGCCCTTGACGTACAGCAGCAGGTTCAGCATCCGGTCGGTCGGGAGGGCCGGGACCTGGAAGGAATCCCAGTGCGCGCCCTGACCGTCCTCCGGGTTGAACCGGGCGATCTTGAGCGTCACCATCGTTGCGCCCTCGGGAACGGGGGGCAGGGCAGGTGCATCCACAGCAGGCGCCGACATCAGTACTTACGCTCCTTCGGCTCGTAGCGGGTCTGGACCACGGGCTTGTAGTCGAGCCGGATGTCCGAGATGAGCTCGGTTCCCTGCTTGTAGGCCATGGTGTGCTTCATGAAGTTCGCGTCGTCGCGCTTGGGGAAGTCCTCGCGGGCGTGTCCGCCGCGCGATTCCTTGCGGTTGAGCGCGCCGACGACGGTGACCTCGGCCATCTCGAGCAGGAAGCCCAGCTCGATGGCCTCGAGCAGGTCGCTGTTGAAGCGCTTGCCCTTGTCGTGCACGGTGATGTGGTTGTAGCGCTCCTTGAGTGCGCGCACATCGCTCAGCGCAGTGGTCAGCGTCTCCTCGGTGCGGAACACCGAGGCGTTGTTGTCCATCGTCTGCTGCAGTTCCTTGCGGATGTCCGCGACGCGCTCGTGGCCGTGATCGGAGAGGATCAGCGCGAGCCACTCCTGCACCATCTTGGCCGGCTCCTCCGGCAGCGGCACGAACTCGGCGGACAGCGCGTACTCGGCGGCGGCGATGCCGGCGCGACGGCCGAACACGTTGATGTCGAGCAGCGAGTTTGTGCCGAGACGGTTCGCACCGTGCACCGACACGCAGGCGCATTCGCCGGCGGCGTACAGGCCCGGCACGTGGTCCTCGTTGTTGCGCAGCACCTCACCGTGGATCTTGGTGGGGATGCCGCCCATCACGTAGTGGCAGGTCGGGTAGACCGGCACGAGCTCCTTGACCGGGTCGACGCCCAGGTAGGTGCGGGCGAACTCGGTGATGTCGGGGAGTTTCTCCTCGAGCACGTCCTCGCCGAGGTGGGTGACGTCGATGTAGACGTAGTCCTTGTTCGGTCCGGCGCCGCGGCCCTCGAGTACCTCGAGCACCATCGAGCGGGCGACGATGTCACGCGGCGCGAGGTCCTTGATGGTGGGGGCGTAGCGCTCCATGAACCGCTCGCCCTCGGCGTTGCGGAGGATGCCGCCCTCGCCACGCACGGCTTCGGAGATGAGGATGCCCAGGCCGGCGAGGCCTGTCGGGTGGAACTGGTGGAACTCCATGTCCTCCAGCGGCAGGCCCTTGCGGAAGATGATGCCCATGCCGTCACCGGTGAGGGTGTGCGCGTTGGACGTCGTCTTGTACATGCGGCCCGAGCCGCCGGTGGCGAACACGATCGACTTGGCGTGGAACGTGTGCAGCTGACCGGTCGCGAGTTCGTAGGCGACGACGCCGGTGGCGACCGGTCCGTCCTCGGTCTCGGTCAGGCACAGGTCCAGCGCGTAGTACTCGTTGAAGAACTCGACGTCGTGCTTGACGCAGTTTTGGTACAGCGTCTGCAGGATCATGTGGCCGGTGCGGTCCGCGGCGTAGCAGGCGCGGCGGACGGGAGCCTTGCCGTGGTCGCGGGTGTGGCCGCCGAAGCGACGCTGGTCGATCTTGCCCTCGGGGGTGCGGTTGAACGGCAGCCCCATCTTCTCGAGGTCGAGGACCGCGTCGATGGCCTCCTTGGCCATGATCTCGACCGCGTCCTGGTCGGCGAGGTAGTCGCCGCCCTTGACGGTGTCGAAGGTGTGCCACTCCCAGTTGTCTTCCTCGACATTGGCGAGCGCCGCGCACATGCCGCCCTGGGCGGCACCGGTGTGGCTGCGGGTGGGGTACAGCTTGGTCAGGACCGCGGTGCGGGTGCGCGGTCCGGCCTCGATGGCCGCGCGCATGCCGGCGCCGCCGGCACCGACGATGACCACGTCATAACGATGTTCTTGAACACTGGGTTCCGACATGAAGTCTTAGCTCCCCTAGCTCGCCGAGATGTTGGGGTCGAAGGTGAAGATGACGTACGTGCCCAGGCCCATGATGAGGATCATCGAGATCAACAGCAGGGTGTTGAGCCAGAAGCGCGTGGAGTCCTTGCGCGAGTAGTCCGAGATGACCGTGCGCAGGCCGTTGCCGCCGTGCAGCTGGGCGAGCCAGAGCATCAGCAGGTCCCAGCACTGCCAGAACGGGTTGGACCAGCGGCCCGCGACGAAGCCGAAGTCGACCCGGCGGACGCCGTCGCCCAGGACCAGCATGATGAGCAGGTGCCCGAGCACGAGCACGAGCAGCGCGACGCCGGACAGACGCATGAACAGCCAGGCCAGCAGTTCGAAGTTGCCGCGCTTGGCCTTGCGGGGGGAGCGGGGGTTGTCCAGGCTGGCGGGACGGTCGTACTCACGTCCCAGGGTTTTGGCCTCGGTCATGTTCAGAATTCCTCGATGATGTGCTGGATGATCCGGATCGCGCCGGGGATCATCACGACGAACCAGATCACGACGATCGTCCAGAGCATCGGACGCTGGTACTTGCAGCCCTTGGACCAGAAGTCGACGAGCATCACGCGGACGCCGTTGAGTCCGTGGTAGAGGATGGCCGCGACGAGCGCGAGCTCCATGAACCCGACGATCGGGTTCTTGTAGGTCTCCACGACGCTGTTGTAGGTGTCGGGATTGACCCGGACCAGAGCGGTGTCGAGCACGTGAACGAAGAGGAAGAAGAATGTGAGGACGCCCGTGATCCGATGTAGGACCCAGGACCACATGCCCGGGTCGCCCCGGTAGATAGAGCGGGTGCGCTCCCGTTCGGGTGCGACTTCTGCCGTACTGGTCATCGAGTGCAATGCCTCCAACGTCTGGGTACGTCGGACCCGATAGACGTGGTCGACTGCAAAAGGTCCCTGCAGTGCTCCGGCGGGTGTGACTCCCGACGGGGGATCTTGCAGCCAGGCGTCAGGGTCGACGGGAACCTGAACCGACCACTGCACTGTAAACCCACGACAAGGGTGGCACTAATTCACGCCTGGTATAAGCAGGACGGGTGTTCAGAAGTTAGGTTTGCCTGCCCTTTTCTCTGAATGCGTTGCGCGCGAAGCGCAGCCGCGCGTACGTCGTCGTGAAAGGATGGTCGCTGTGTCGAGAGTGGACTGGAATGTGTTGCGCAGCACTGCGATTGATATCCGTTCCCGGGCGTACGCGCCGTACTCGGGGTTTCCGGTGGGGGCGGCCGGGTGGGCCGAGGACGGTCGGGTGGTGGCCGGCTGCAATGTGGAAAATGTCTCACTGGGGCTGACGCTGTGCGCGGAATGCGTACTCGTCGGTAACTTGATTTCGGCTGGTGGCGGACGGCTCGTGGCGCTCGCCTGCGTCGACGGGCAGGGCGCGGCGTTGATGCCGTGCGGACGGTGTCGCCAGGTGCTCCTCGAACATGCCGCGCCCGGGATGCTGATCGATGCCCCCGACGGCCCGGTCGCGCTGGCCGACCTGCTGCCGCACGCGTTCGGTCCCGATCAGGTGGCGCGCGGCGAGCTGGGCGGGCATCGTGCATGACGCCGTGTCGGTCATCCGGGACAAGCGCGACGGCCGGGAACTGTCGGCAGAGCAGATCGACTGGGTGATCGGCGCGTACACCGCCGGCGAGGTGGCCGACGAGCAGATGTCGGCGTTGGCGATGGCCGTCGTATGGCGGGGGATGAGCCGCGCGGAACTGTCCCGGTGGACCGCGGCGATGATCGCGTCCGGCGGCCGGCTCGACTTCACCGCGCTGACCCGGGCCGGCCGGCCGCTGCCGACCGTGGACAAGCACTCGACCGGCGGGGTCGGCGACAAGATCACGCTGCCGCTGGCGCCGCTGGTCGCCGCATGCGGCGCGGCCGTGCCGCAGCTGAGCGGCCGCGGTCTCGGCCACACCGGCGGCACCCTCGACAAACTGGACGCGATCCCCGGCTGGCGCTCGGACCTGACCCCGGCCGAGATGGACCGGCAGTTGGTCGACGTCGGCGCCGTGGTGTGCGCGGCCGGGTCGGGGCTCGCGCCGGCCGACAAGAAGCTCTACGCCCTGCGGGACGTGACCGGCACCGTCGAGTCGATCCCGCTGATCGCGAGTTCGATCATGAGCAAGAAGCTCGCCGAGGGCGCGGGCGCGCTGGTGCTCGACGTCAAGGTCGGGTCGGGCGCGTTCATGAAGGACATCGACGACGCGCGGGCGCTCGCCGCCGCCATGGTCGAACTCGGCTCCGACGCCGGACTGTCGACGGTGGCGCTGTTGACCGACATGGACACCCCGCTCGGGCTCACGGCGGGAAACGCGCTCGAGGTGACGGAGGCCGTCGAGGTGCTCGCCGGCGGCGGCCCACCCGACGTGGTGGAGCTGACCGTGGCGTTGGCGCGGGAGATGCTGGCCGCGGCCGGGATCGACGGCGTCGACCCCGCCGACCGGCTCGCCGACGGGCTGGCGATGGACAGGTGGCGGCGGATGGTCCGCGCGCAGGGCGGCGACCCCGCCGCGCCGCTGCCGCGTGCACGGCACGAGCTGACGGTGCGCGCCGACCGATCAGGGGTTGTCGGGGCCGTCGACGCGATGGCGGTCGGGATGGCCGCCTGGCAGCTCGGCGCCGGACGGAGCCGGCCCGGGGATGCGGTCAGCCTCGGTGCCGGGGTGCGGCTGCACGCCAAACCGGGCGACGCGGTCACCGCGGGGGCGCCGATGTTCACCCTCTATACCGACGATCCCGCCCGGCTCGACCGCGCCACCACGGCGCTCACGGGTGGCTGGCGGATCGGCGACCGGCCCCCGCCCCCACGCGCACTGGTCAAGGAACGGCTCGGTGAACAACCGTCGCACGGCGGGCGCGGCGCCCGTGCCGGCGGTAGCGTCGAACCATGACGACTGCGCGCACGCCCGCGCCCCTGGACGAACGGTTCCTCCGCATCGCGCCGAAGGTGCTGCTGCACGACCACCTCGACGGCGGGTTGCGGCCGGCCACGGTGCTGGATCTGGCGCGCGAGCACGGGTACCCGGATCTGCCGGCCGACACCCCCGAGGGGCTGGCGCACTGGTTCCGCACCGCCGCCGACTCGGGCTCGCTGCCGCGGTACCTGGAGACCTTCGTGCACACGGTCGGGGTCATGCAGCAGCGGTCGGCCCTGGTTCGCGTCGCCCGCGAATGCGCCGAGGACCTGGCGGGCGACGGTGTGGTCTACGCAGAGGTCCGGTTCGCCCCGGAGCAACACCTCGAGGGCGGGCTCGACCTGGACCGCGTCGTCGAGGCGGTGCTCGAGGGCTTCCGCGAGGGCGAGGCCGTGGCGCGGGCCGACGGGCGGTCGATCCGGATCGGTTGCCTGGTCACGGCCATGCGGCACGCGGCGCGGTCGCGGGAGATCGCCGAACTGGCCGTCCGGTTCCGCGATCGTGGCGTGGTCGGCTTCGACATCGCCGGCGCCGAGGCGGGGCACCCACCGAGCAGGCACCTCGACGCTTTCGAGTACATGCGGCAGGCCAACGCGCACTTCACCATTCACGCGGGCGAGGCGTTCGGTCTGCCGTCGATCCACGAGGCCATCGCATTCTGCGGGGCCGACCGGCTCGGGCACGGCGTCCGGATCACCGACGACATCGCCGATCTCGGCGACGGCGCGGCCCCGGTACTGGGACTGGTCGCGAACTACGTGCGCGACAAGCGGATCCCGCTCGAACTGTGCCCGAGCTCGAATGTGCAGACCGGGGTGGCCGCGAGCCTGGACGAGCACCCGTTCGACCTGTTGGCGCGGTTGCGTTTCCGGGTGACCGTCAACACCGACAACCGGCTGATGAGCGACACCACGATGAGCCGGGAGATGGCGAAGCTGGTGCGCACCTTCGGCTACGGCTGGAGCGAGCTGGAGCGGTTCACGATCAACGCGATGAAGTCGGCCTTCATCCCGTTCGATCAGCGGCTGGAGTTCATCGACGGCGTGATCAAGCCTGGCTACGCGGTCCTGGTCGGTTGACGGCTTTCCCCGGTGGGCGCCGGACCGCGCCGATACCGTGACGTCATGAGTGCGCTGTCGCATGCCGGTGAACCGCACACCATGGGATCGTTGGGCGCCAAGCTGAACTGGCTGCGCGCGGGGGTGCTCGGTGCGAACGACGGGATCGTCTCGACGGCCACCAGCGCCCGCGGGCCGATCCTCACGGCGGGGATCGCCGGCCTGGTCGCCGGCGCGGTGTCGATGGCGCTGGGGGAGTATGTCTCGGTCTCGACCCAGCGGGACACCGAGCGGGCGCTGCTGGCGAAGGAGAGCCGCGAGCTGACCGAGACCCCGGAGGCCGAACTCGAGGAACTGGCCGGCCTGTACCGGGCCAAGGGGCTCGGTGACGAGACCGCCCGGCAGGTGGCGACGGAGCTGACCGCGCACGACGCGTTCGCGGCGCACGCCGAGGTGGAACTGGGGATCGACCCGTCCGAGCTGACCAATCCATGGCACGCGGCGGTGTCGTCGGCGATTTCCTTCACTGTCGGCGCGGCCCTGCCGTTGCTCGCGATCCTGCTTCCGCCGGCGGACGCGCGGATTCCCGTCACCTTCGCGTGGTGCTGCTGGCGCTGGCGCTGACCGGTTCGATCAGTGCCCGCCTCGGCGGCGCGAACCCGCGCCGGGCGGTGCTGAGGGTGGTGTTCGGCGGTGCGGTCGCCATGGTGGTGACGTTCGCCATCGGTGCGCTCGTCGGCGCCACCGGGGCCGGCTGAGCCGCCCGCGTTCCATACGCCGGCGCCCGGCAGAGCCCGGCTCAGTGCTTGCGCAGGCGTGCCTCGAAGCCGTGCTCGAGTGCGCGCCACGCGTCGGCCTCCGCGTCGAACGGGGCGCTCGGCGCCAGCCGGGTCGGATCGGGACGCAACACGAACGAGAACAGCCAGCCGAGCGGATTCGACGTCACCAGCGCGGACTTCACCGAATCGTCGTCGGCCCAGTCGGCCGCGTCCGAGACCAGTTCGACCGCCAGTTCCAGCTGCTCGGCGTCGATTGCCGCGGGACCCTCGGCGATGTCCTCGGCCAGACCCGGCAGCACGTACACGTTCTCCTCGGTGACCTCGATCTCGAGGGATCCGTCGGTGGCCGCGTGGACGATGTCCTCGTAGGTGCTGACCTGGGCCAGATCGTGGTCGTGCGCATCGGCCAGGTACCGGGCCAGCGCCCGCTCGGAGGCGAACACCGAGATCAGCCCACCGCGTCCGAGGAACACCGGAGCGTCGTCGAGGTAGCACCGCAGCGAGTAGTAGGTGCCGTCCCGGGTGATGATCCGGACCGGGTCGATGCCGACCTCGGACCAGAACGACTCGTCGTCCCCGTCCTCGTCGCTGTCGGTCGGACCCGACTCGTCTTCGTCCAGCAGATCCAGGTCCTCGTCCGCCTCGTCGACGTCGTCGGTGTCGACCTCGTTCTCGGCGGCCGCGAGAAGCTCCGCCTCGGCCACCGCGACCGCGGCCTGGTCGACGTCGGGGGTGGTGATGATGTGGTCGACGGCGTCGAGGACCGCGTCCCAGCCCTTCGCCACGGCGAGGCCGATGTCGGTCCAGAGCGCCTCGCCGTCCTTGCCGTAGAACGTGGACATGCCGCTGGACACCGCGCCGAGGACCGGGTTGGCGTGGAAGAACCGGGTGACGACGTCGAGTTCGCAGACCTCGCCGATCGACCGCACGATCGACAGGCAGCCCTCGAGCTCCGCGACGATCTCCGGGCTCGGGTCGCCGGCGGCCATCTCGGGCACGCCGATCAGGTCGTAGCTGTGCTCGTCGTCGGGTTCGAACTCGTCGGCCGAGAGCGCCGCGAACACCGACCACGACGGGTGCTCGTCGAGGTCGTGCTCCTTCTCGGTCCGGATGAAGGCGACCAGTTCGGCGACCGATTCGAACCCGAACAGGTCCTCGTCGCGACCGAGGAACGCCTCCCATTCGTCGTCGCCCTCACGCCACTCCGGCGCCCACAGGGTGACCAGGTCGCCGTCGGTGAGACCGAGTTCGATGGGGACGATGTCTCCTGCCATGCGCGGAAGCCTAGCGAGATTTACTGAGAACTGTCGTCCGCGGGGTGGCCGGGGCCGATGGGGCCGCAGGTACGGAGACCGGTCCCGGCGCGGAGGGGAGCGCGATGGGCTCGGTCAGTGTCTGCATCGCGGCGCCCTGACCCGCGAGTTGCTGCTCCACCCCGACCGCCACGGTGATCGCCTTCCCGAGGTGTTCGAGGGCCGCGCCGAGCAGTAGCACCTGCCCCTCGAGGGTGCCGCGCATCGGTGTCAGGTCGCGGGTGATCCGGGCGAACGATTCGAGCAGGCCGTCCAGTTCGGCGGCCCCGGTCCCGACCGTCCCCGCGGCCCGCGAGACCGTCGCGGCGATCTGTGCGCCGCGCTCGGCGAGGTCGGTGACCGCCGCGGTCACCGTGTGCAGCTTGTCCAGCGCGGAGGCTGCGGCCGGGCCGTTCCAGGCGGCGTCGAGCTCGGCGATCGCGGCGGAGCCCTGCTCGTGCAGCGTGGTCAGGCCGTCGGTGGCCGCCGTGAGCGCGGCGGCCGGTCCGTGCGGACCGAGCACCCCCGAGCCGAGTCCGTCGGCGAGGTCGGCGATGGGGCGCACCAGCGCATCCACCGGGCGGGCGAGCGGGTCGCTCATCGCAGGGCCGCCAGCTCGTCGGCGGCGCGGCGCTCCGCGTCCGCATAGGCGCCGGCCGTCGCGTGCGCGGTGTCGGCGACGTCGCGGATCAGCCCGGCCAGCGAGATCAGCGCCTCGCGGTGCCGGCTCTGGGCCGCGTCGCAGGAGGCGACGAATTCGCCTCCGACACAACCGAACACCGGCCGCAGATCGAACCCGGCGGCGTCTCCGACCGCGGCGGCGGCGTGCTCGGCGTGCTCGGACAGTCCGGCGATCCGGTCGGCGGCCGCTGCCATGGCCGCGGTGTCGGCACGCAGGGTGCCCGTGGTGGTGCTCGTGTCGCTCATGTGTGCGCCTCCCCTGATGGCCCTCCCCGGATGGCGGTGGGCCGGTCACCTCGTTGGACGGGGCAGACGGCGAACCGGTTCCCGCGCCAGGGCTTCCGCGATCCCGCACCGGAGCGAGGGCGACCCCCGAGATCGGTCGTGCACGGGCGTCGTTGTGCCTACGCTTGCGGACATGGACGTGCTCGTCGTCGACCATCCGCTGTGCCGCTCCCGGCTCACCACCCTGCGTGACCAGCGCACCGACAACGCGGCGTTCCGCGGGGCGCTGCGTGAGCTGACCACGATGCTGGTCTACGAGGCCTGCCGCGACGCCGCGCTGACCGAGATCGACGTGCAGACCCCGGTCGCCACGACGACGGGGGCGCGGCTGAGCAACCCGCCGCTGCTGGTGCCGGTGCTGCGCGCGGGACTCGGCATGGTCGAACAGGCCCAGGCGCTGATCCCCGAGGCCCAGATGGGTTTCGTGGGGCTCGCCCGCGACGAGGACTCGCACCTGCCGGTGCCGTACCTCGAGGCGCTGCCGCCGGACCTGAGCGCCCGCTCGGTGTTCGTGCTCGACCCGATGCTGGCCACCGGCGGCTCGATGGTGCACACGGTCGACCTGCTCGCGGCCCGTGGTGCGGTCGACATCACCGCCGTGTGCGTGGTGTCCGCGCCCGAGGGCCTGGCGGCGCTCGAGCGGGCGGCGCCGACGGTGCGTGTGGTCACCGCGGTCGTCGACACGGGTCTCAACGACGACGCGTTCATCGTGCCGGGGCTCGGCGATGCCGGTGACCGCCAGTTCGGTCCCCGCTACCTGTGAGCGCAATGCGATGGCCGGACCCCGAAACTCACGCACAGGGCAGGTCCGGGTCGGGATCTCCGGGTGGACCTATCCGGGCTGGCGGGGCGACTTCTACCCGCCGGGGCTGGTCCACCGCCGCGAGCTCGCCTACGCGGCGGAGCGGTTGACCTCGATCGAGGTCAACGGCTCGTTCTATGCGCTGCAGCGCCCGGCGAGCTATCTGCGGTGGCGCGACGAGACCCCGGACGACTTCGTCTTCGCGGTGAAGGCCAACCGGTACATCACCCACATGAAACGTCTCGTGGACGCCGAGACCGCGGTGGCCAACTTCCTCGCCTCGGGGCTGCTGGCGCTCGGACCGAAGCTGGGGCCGATCCTGTGGCAGCTGCCGCCGACGCTCGCGTTCGACGCCGACCGTCTGGAGGCGTTCCTCGGCGTGTTGCCTGCCACCACGGTGCGGGCCGCGGCGCTGGCCGCCAGGCACGACGACACGATCGGCGACGACCGGGCCTGGACCGAGACCGACGCGGACCGGCCGCTGCGGCACGCGGTCGAGGTGCGTCACCACGGTTTCGCGGTCCCCGAGGCGGTGGAGATCTTCCGGCGGCACGCGGTCGCGATCGTCGTCGCCGACACCGCGGGCCGGTACCCGCTGATCCGCGAACGCACCGCGGACCTCGCCTACCTGCGGTTACACGGGGACAAGGAGTTGTATGCCTCCGGCTACACCGACGCCGCGCTGGACCGGTGGGCGGACCTCGTCACCGGCTGGGCGGACGACGGGCAGCAGGTGTTCGCCTACTTCGACAACGACGTGAAGGGACGGGCGCCGTTCGACGCCCTCGGGTTGCTGGAACGACTCGCGCGCCGCTGACCGCCGCCGACCTGGGGTCCCGTCGCGCCGGCCACCGAACACGCGCGGGCGGCGAATTTCGGACTCAATGCGTGCCACCGGGGGATTCGTACTGCATGATGACGGGGACAGTGCATTTACGAGTGGGGAGGATTCCACGCATGGCGCTTCCACAGTTGACCCCTGAGCAACGTGCCGAGGCCTTGGCAAAGGCCGGCGAGGCGCGTCGCGCCCGGGCGGAACTGCTGGCTTCGGTCAAGTCCGGCGATCTGAGCATCGCCGATCTGCTCAAGAAGGCGGAGACGGACGAGATCATCAAGAAGACCAAGGTCTCCGCGGTCGTCAAGGCGCTGCCCGGCGTCGGCGCGGTCGGAGCGAAGAAGCTGCTCGACGAGCTCGGTGTCGCCGACACCCGCCGCATCGGCGGGCTCGGGGCGAATCAGCGCGAGGCGCTGCTCGCCCGCACCGCCTGAGTCAGGCAATCGACGGGCCCATCTCCGCGTGAACGCGCGGGGATGGGTCCGTTCGCCGTTTTCGGGCCGCACCCGCTATCCGATGCGGGCGTAGCGTGAGACCCGGAGCTGTACGACGCCGGAACGCCGAGCCATGGCCGGAAACGCACCTCACGACGACAAGATCCCCGTCGACAAGGTCCCCGATGCCGGGGGCCGCGCTCGCTGTGAGTTCCGCTTCTACGAGGAACTGAACGACTTCCTGCGCCCGGCGCTGCGCAAACGCACCTTCACGCACGACTTCGACGGCACGCCGACGGTCAAGGACCGCGTCGAGTCACTCGGGGTCCCGCACACCGAGGTCGACCTGATCCTGGTCGACGGGCAGTCGGTGGACTTCGACAGGCGGCTGTGCGGCGGTGAACGCGTCGCGGTGTACCCGGTGTTCGAGCGTTTCGACCTGCACGGTGTCACGCGGTTGCGACCGCACCCGCTGAGGTCGCCGCGGTTCCTGCTGGACGTGCATCTGGGCCGGCTCGCCGCCTACCTGCGCCTGCTGGGCTTCGACAGCCGGTACCGCAACGACGCAGACGACGACGAACTGCTGGACATCGCGACCGAATCCGGGCGCATCCTGCTCACCCGCGACGTCGGACTGCTCAAGCGCGCGGCCCTGACCCGCGGCGCCTTCCTGCACGAGACGGATCCGCGCCGGCAACTCCGCGAGGTCGTCGACCGGTTCGAGCTGTGGGGCACGTTTGCGCCGCTGACCAGGTGCGCGCGCTGCAACGGGCTCATCACACCGACCACCCGGCAGGACGCCCGCGGGTCGGTGCCGGAGCAGGTCGCCCGCGAACAGCGGACGTTCAGTCGCTGCGGGGACTGTTGCCGGATCTATTGGCGCGGAAGCCATGTGGAGCGGTTGCGCCGCCGGCTCGCCGAGGTCGGGGTCACCTGGTGAGCATGCTCACTCCCACGGCACCGCGGTGCGCAGTTCAGCCAACAGCCTCTCGGCACGTGCTCGCGCGCCTGCGAGCGCGGCGCGGTCCGCGACCGGCACCACCGCCTCCATGTATGCCTTGAGCTTCGGCTCGGTCCCGGACGGGCGCAGCACCATCCGCACCGATTCGCCCGCGCGGGCGCCGCCGAGCACCACCGCATCGGTGCGCAGGCGGTCGCGCCGGACCGCCAGGTCCTCGGACTCCACCGCCATCCCGGCCAGCGTCGACGGCGGACGGCGGCGTACCGCATCCATCACCGCGGCGCGCTCCTCGATCCTGTCGAAGCGTCGCGAGACCTGGCCCGTCGCATGCACACCGAACTCGACGGCGTGGTCGTCGAGCAGGTCCGCGAGGCTGCGATCCCGCGCCATGAGCCCGGCGGCGAGGTCGCAGACGAGCACTGCCGCGGAGATCCCGTCCTTGTCGCGCACCGCGTCCGGATCCACGCAGTGCCCGAGCGCCTCCTCATACGCGTACACCAGCCCGTTGCCGGCCCGCACCAGGTGCTTGAACCCGGTGAGCGTCTGCACATATCGCGCGCCGCGGGCGGCCGCGAGCGCCTCCAGCAGCCGCGAGGACACCACCGTCGTCGCCACCAGCGAGCCCGCAGGCGCGACGGCGAGCACATGGTCGCCGAGCAATGCGCCCGTCTCGTCGCCGGTGAGCATCCGCCATCCGTGCGGTTCTGGGATGCCCACCGCGCAGCGGTCCGCGTCGGGATCGAGGGCGATCGCGACATCGGCACCCACCCGCTCGGCCAGTGCCAGCAGCGCGTCGGTCGCCCCGGGTTCCTCCGGGTTCGGGAAGGCCACCGTCGGGAAGTCCGGGTCGGGATCGAATTGACCTGCTACCGTGTGGATGTCGCTGAAGCCGGCGCGCCGCAGCGCGGCGACCGCCGTGGCGCCCCCGACGCCGTGCAGCGCGGTCAGCGCGATCCGGATGCCGCGGTCCGTCCCGTGCGGCAGCGCGGCCACCCGGTCCAGGTAGCGCTCGACCAGATCCTCGCCGGCCGGGTCCACCGGCGTTCGCGGGATCGCGTTCGCCGGGCCGGCCTGCGCGATGGCGGCCTCGATCTCGCGGTCGGCGGGCGAGATCAGTTGCGCGCCACCGTCCACGTACACCTTGTAGCCGTTGTCGCGCGGCGGGTTGTGCGAGGCGGTGACCTGCACGCCCGCGACCGCGCCGAGGTGCCGCACCGCGAACGCGACCACCGGGGTGGGCAGCGGCCGGGGCAGCAGCGCCACCCGGAACCCCGCGGCGGCGAGGACCTCGGCGGCGGCGTGGGCGAACGACTCGGAGCCGTGGCGGGCGTCCCTGCCGACCACCACCGTCCCGCCGCCCAGGCAGCGGTCGGTCAGTCGGCGGGCCAGCCCGGCGGTGGTCCGCAGCACGACCGCCTCGTTCATCCCCGACGGGCCCGCCTGCAACGGCCCCCGCAGTCCGGCGGTCCCGAACGTCAGCGGCGACGAGAAGCGCTGGGCCAGTTCGTCGTCGGTCAGCCCGCGCAGCTCGTCCCGCGACGCCGGGTCCGGATCGGCCGCGATCCAGGCGGCGACACGATCGGCGAGGTCGTCGGTTCCGGTCTCCGGGGCGCTCACAACCGCTCGACCACGCCACGCAGCAGTTCGCCCAGCGCGGTCGCCGCGGCGGCCCCGGCCGCCAGTACCTCGGTGTGGTCGATCGGCATGCCGGTGATGCCTGCGGCCGGGTTGGTCACCAGCGACAGGCCGAGCACCCGGGCGCCCGCGGCGCGCGCGGCGATCGTCTCGTGCACGGTCGACATGCCGACGAGGTCGGCGCCGAGCGTGCGGAGCATCCGGATCTCGGCGGGCGTCTCGTAGTGCGGGCCGGGCAGCCCGGCGTAGACGCCCTCGGCCAGCTCCGGGTCGACCCGGCGAGCGAGGGCGCGCAGGTCGGGGGAGTAGGCGTCGACCAGGTCGACGAACTGCGGGCCGACCAGCGGCGATCGGCCCGTCAGGTTGAGATGGTCGCTGATCAGTACCGGCCGCCCGACCATCTGGTCCTCGCGCAGTCCGCCGGCGGCGTTGGTCAGGATCACCGTCTCGGCGCCGGCCGCGCAGGCGGTGCGCACCGGGTGCACGACATAGCCGAGGTCGTGGCCCTCGTAGGCGTGGGTGCGGCCGAGCAGCACCAGCACCCGGCGCTCGCCGACCAGCACGGAGCGGATCCGTCCGCGGTGGCCCGCCACGGTCGGGGGCGCGAAGCCGGGCACCTCGGCCATCGGCAGGTCGGCGAGCGGTTCGCCGAGCACGTCGGCGGCGGCCTGCCAACCGGAGCCGAGCACGATCGCGACGTGATGTTCGGGGATGCCGGTGTGGCGGACCAGGAACTCGGCGGCGCGTCCGGCGCAGAGCTGCGGGTCGGTGACGGGTGTCGGGTCGACTTGACGCGGATCACTGGAGGCCATGGCGTCGATTGTCGCCTCTCGACGATATTCTCGCCGCATGCCATACCTAGAGCGCGAGGGCGACGTCTTCATCCTGTACCTGGGCAACCGGGACGAGGTCGACAACGAGAATCGGTTCCATCCGGACTGGATCACGGCCGTGCACGCCGCGCTCGACGAGGTCGAGGCGCACGAGGGTCCCGCGGCCCTGGTCACCACGGCGACCGGCAAGTTCTACACGAACGGCCTGGACACAGAGTGGCTGTTCGCGAACATGGACTCCTTCGGCGAGTACCTGGACCGCGTGCACACCGTGTACGCGCGGCTGCTGGCCTTCCCGATGACCACGGTCGCGGCCGTGCAGGGGCACGCGTTCGGCGCCGGCGCCATGCTGGCGACCGCGCACGATCTGCGGGTCATGCGCGGCGACCGCGGCTTCTACAACCTGCCCGAGGCCCAGCTGAACATGCCGTTCACGGTGGGCATGAACGCGTTGATGACGACCCAGCTCCCGCGCGCCACCGCGGTGGAGGCGATGACGACCAGCCGGCGTTACGGCGGCGCCGACGCGTTGGCCGCGGGCATCGTCAATCAGGTCGCCGACGAGTCCGAGCTGCTCGGCGCCGCGGTCGCCCGGGCCGCTGCGACCGCCGCATTGCACGGACCGAACCTGGCGGGGATCAAGCGCGGCATCCACGCCGCGCTGCTCGAGGCGCTGTCGGTCAAGACGCCCAAGCTGGTCTGAGCCGGACCGCATCCGGCCGGATCGCCGGGCGCCGGTGTGCACACGGCCCGGCCCGCCCGGTGAGAGACTGGGCGGGTGACTCTCGACGTGCGTGCACCGGTCCTGGCGGCTGCGGCCGACCTGATCGCGCTCTCGCACTCGATCCACGCCGAACCGGAACTGGCGTTCGCCGAGCACCGCAGCGTCGCCAAGCTGACCGAGCTGTTGGGTGCCCGCGGCTTCGAGGTCCGGCGTCCGGTGGCGGGCTTGGACACCGCGTTCACCGCCGAATGCGGTAGTGGCGAACTGGTCATAGGTATCTGCGCGGAGTACGACGCGCTGCCGGGTCTCGGCCACGCGTGCGGGCACAACATCATCGCCGCGGCGGCGGTCGGCGCGGCCCTCGCGCTGGCCGCGCATGCCGACGCGCTGGGCGTGACGGTCCGCGTGATCGGCACCCCGGCGGAGGAGACCGGCGGCGGCAAGGTGCTCATGCTCGAGCGCGGAGTGTTCGACGACGTGGCTGCCGCGATGATGGTGCACCCCGGGCCGCTCGACATCGCCGGGGCGACCTCGCTGGCGCTCGCGGACCTGTCGGTCGCGTACACCGGCAAGGAGGCGCACGCTGCCGCGGCGCCCGAGCAGGGGCGCAACGCCGGCGACGCCGTCACGGTCGCCCAGGTGGCGCTGGGGCTGCTGCGCCAGCACCTCGAGCCCGGGCAGCAGCTGCACGGCATCGTGTCCGAGGGAGGTGTCGCACCGAACGTGGTGCCGGCGCACACCGAGTTGCTCTATTACCTGCGCGCCCCGGACGCCGACTCGCTCGACCGGCTGCGGCGGCGCGCGGACGACTGCTTCGCGGCCGGGGCGCTGGCCGCCGGGTGCACGCACGAGGTGCGCGTCGTGTCGCCGCCCTATGCGGAGCTGCGCCCGGACCCCTGGCTGGTCACGGCCTACCGCGAGGCGGCCCTCGACCTCGGGCGGGTGCTGCTGCCGGTCGAGATGGAGCGGGCGCACCCGTTGGGCAGCACGGACATGGGCAACGTGACCACGGTGCTCCCGGCTATCCACCCGGTGATCGGGCTCGACACGGGCGGTGCGGTCACCCACCAGCCCGAGTTCGCGGCCGCGTGCATCACCGGATCCGCCGATGCCGCGGTGCTCGACGGTGCGACCGCGCTGGCCGCCACCGCGGCCGCACTGGCCTCGGATCCGGCGCAGCGTGCCCGGGTCCTGGACGGCGTGGCCTCACGATCGAGGGGAGTATGCGGGTGAACGAGTGGCTCGACGGCTGGATGGCCAAACACGGTGATCAGATCACGGTGTGGCGCAGGCACATCCACGCACATCCCGAGCTGGCCCGGGACGAGTACGAGACGACGGAGTACGTCGTCTCGCATCTGACCGCGGCCGGGCTGTCGCCACGGGTGCTGCCCGGCGGCACGGGGCTGGTGTGCGACATCGGGTCGCCCGGGCCGGACGGGAAGCGGATCGGGCTGCGCGCCGACATGGACGCGTTGCCGCTGCCGGAGCAGACGGGGCTGCCGTTCGCGTCGACCGTGCAGGGACTGGCGCACGCGTGCGGTCACGACGCGCACACGGCGGTCCTGCTCGGCACCGCGCTGGCGCTGCAGGAGGCGGTCGGTGCCGGGAGGCCGTTGGCGGCGCGGCTGATCTTCCAGCCGGCGGAGGAGGTCATGCCCGGGGGAGCGCTGGACGTGATCGCGGCCGGTGCACTCGAGGGAGTGTCGAGAATCTTTGCGCTGCATTGCGATCCGCGCCTGGAGGCAGGCCGGGTGGGCGTGCGTGAGGGGGCGATCACCTCGGCGGCGGACACCGTCGAGCTGGTGCTTCATTCCGAGGGCGGGCACACCTCGCGCCCGCACCTGACCCAGGACCTCGTCCATGCGCTGGGGATCGTCATCACCGGGCTGCCGGGCCTGCTCAGCCGGCGTATCGACCCGCGCACCGGCACCGTGATGGTCTGGGGTGCGGTCAACGCCGGGCAGGCGCCGAACGCGATTCCGCAGGTCGGGGTGCTGCGCGGCACCGTGCGCACCGCCGACCACCGCACCTGGGACCTGCTCGAGCCGCTGGTCCGCGAGATCGTGACGGCCCTGCTGGCGCCGACCGGCGTGACCTTCGACCTGAACTACCGCCGCGGCGTGCCGCCGGTCATCAACGACCAGTGCTCGACGACGATGTTCCGGCACGCGATCGAACAGCTCGGCCCGGACGCCCTGGCCGACACCCCGCAGTCCGGTGGCGGCGAGGACTTCTCGTGGTACCTCGAGCACGTGCCCGGCGCGATGGCGCGGCTCGGCGTGTGGTCGGGCAGCGGTCCGCAGCTGGACATCCACCAGCCGACGTTCGACCTGGACGAGCGTGCGCTCGCGGTCGGGGTGCGGGTGATGGTGAACCTGGCGGCGCTGTCCGTGCGGCGGTGACGACGCGTCGAAAGGTGCGGCAGGCTCAGCCGACGCCGTTGCCGGGGCCGACGTTGCGGCTCTCGCGGGTGCGCAGGTCGCGCACGTAGTCAGCGGGAGCGCCGGCGATCTCGGCGGCCTCGGCCATCACGCCGAGGTAGCGGGCCGACGGCAGGCCGCCCTCATAGGCGTCGAGCACGTACAGCCAGGCGAGCACCGGGCCGTCGTCGACGGTGTCCACCCGCACCCGGATCTTGCGGTGCAGTCCGAGCTCCGAGCCCTCCCAGCGGTCCAGGCTGTCCTGGTCCTCGTCGGGCACGTCGTAGAGCACGACGAACACCTTCGCGGCCGGCTCCTCGACGACGGTCGCCAGGGCGCCCTCCCAGCCGATGTCGCCGCCACTGAACGTCAGGCGCCACCCGTGGATCCAGCCGGTCCCGGACATCGGGGAGTGCGGCGCGCGCTGCAGCATCTGCTCCGGGTGCATGTTGGACCCGTAGGCGGCATAGATCGGCACAGATCAAGATTAGGCGCTCCTCGCCGGGGCAGGACACGGCGGTCGGAAATGTGAGCAACTCGGTGCGCCGCCGACTGCGCGAACCGCGGCCACGGCGACTAGCGTGGATGCGACCATCGTGTGCGGTCACCCCGTCGGTGGTCACCGAAGTTCTCAGGTGAACCGTATGGAGGACACATGGCACGGATCGTGATCGTCGGTGGTGGACCGGCCGGCTACGAGGCGGCTCTGGTCGCGGCGCAGTACGGGGCGGACGTCACCCTGATCGACGCGGACGGCGTCGGCGGTGCCTGCGTGCTGTGGGACTGCGTCCCGTCGAAGACGTTCATCGCCTCGACCGGCGTGCGCACCGACCTGCGCCGCGCGGCGGCACTGGGGGTCTCGCTCTCGGCCGACGACGCATCGGTCTCGCTGCCCGCGGTGCACGCCCGCGTGAAGAGCCTGGCGCAGGCGCAGTCCGCCGACATCCGCGCGCGGCTGCAACGCGAGGGCGTGAACCTCGTCGCCGGCCGCGGCGAGCTGATCGACCAGGTCGTCGGCATGGCCTCGCACCAGGTGCAGGCCACGCTCCCCGACGGCGAACAGTTGGTATTCGAGGCCGACGTGGTCCTGCTGGCCACCGGCGCGAGCCCGCGGGTCGTGCCGGGCGCCGAGCCCGACGGCGAGCGGATTCTGACCTGGCGCCAACTCTACGACCTCGAGGAGCTGCCGACGCATCTGGTGGTGGTCGGCTCCGGCGTGACCGGTGCCGAGTTCGTCTCCGCCTACACGGAGATGGGCGTCCAGGTCACGCTGGTCTCCAGCCGCGACCGGGTGTTGCCGCACGAGGACGCGGACGCCGCTCTGGTGCTCGAGGACGCACTGGCCGAACGCGGCGTGACGTTGGTCAAGCACGCGCGGGCCGACTCTGTCGAACGCACCGAGGACGGCGTGATCGTCAAGCTCGCGGACGGCCGCACCGTCACCGGCAGTCACGCACTGATGACGGTCGGCTCGGTGCCCAACACGTCCGGGCTGGGGCTCGAGCGGGTCGGCATCGAACTCGAACGCAGCGGCCACATCCCGGTCGACCGGGTCTCGCGGACCCAGGTGGCGGGCATCTACGCGGGCGGCGACTGCACCTCGCTGCTGCCGCTGGCCTCGGTCGCCGCGATGCAGGGGCGCATCGCGATGTACCACGCGCTCGGCGAGGGCGTCACCCCGATCAAGCTCAAGACGGTCGCCTCGGCTGTGTTCACCCGGCCGGAGATCGCCACCGTCGGCGTCAGTCAGGCGACCATCGACAACGGTGAGATCCCCGCGCGCACGGTGATGTTGCCGCTCAACACCAACCCGCGGGCCAAGATGATGGGCCTGCGCCGCGGTTTCGTGAAGATCTTCTGCAGGCCCGCGACCGGCGTGGTCATCGGCGGCGTGGTCGTGGCGTCGACCGCGTCCGAGCTGATTCTGCCGATCGCGATCGCGGTGCAGAACAACCTCACGGTCGCCGACGTGGCCGCGACCTTCTCGGTGTACCCGTCGCTGTCGGGTTCGGTCACCGAAGCGGCGCGTCAGCTGATGCGCCACGACGATCTGGACTGACCGCTCGGATCAGGACGCCTCGCACGGCGTCTTCGGGCCGCCCTGTGCCCGCAGCACCCGCCAGCCCTGGGCGTCGGGGTACTGCGCGTTGACGACGGTGAAAGTCACCTGCGCGTGGTCGAGGATGCCCGGTGCGGTGGGGACCTTGCTGCCGTCCTGCTGGGTGACGGTGATCCCGGTCGGGTTGTAGCACAGCCGGACCTGTGCGGTGGCCTTCTTCTCGCCGCCCTTGTCCCCGGGCAACTGCGTGGACAGGACCGTGACGTGGTCGGCGGCGTAGCTGCCGGTGGCGCTGAAGTGGCGGGTCAGGATGTTCTGCGCGGTCTGGTGCATCTGCTGCGCGGCGCCGCCGGTCGCCACCGTCTCGATCTGCCCCTGGTATTTCGCGGGATCGGTCTGGACCCCGCTGAAGACGGTCATGAACCGCCCCGTCAGGTCCTGCACCTGCTGCTGCGCCGCCGCCTGCGGGTTCCCGCCGCCGGTCGACGAAGAGGACGAGTTGCTGCTGGCGCAGGCGCCAAGTCCGGTGACGGCGGCGACGGCGATCACCGCGGCGCGTGCGGCCCGGTGGCGGAGGGGACGAATCGTCATGGGGGCCATCCTGGTTTGCCGCGTATTCGGTTGTCCAACCGGGTATTCAACGGACCGCCTGAATCCCGCCGGGCGCGGCGGCATAGTGACGAGGTGGTCAACCTCGACATGTCGTGGCGGCAGGGTGGGCTGCTGGCCGGGGCCCTGTTCGTCGCCGCGGCGCTGGCCGGTCGGTCCGGCCGTGCCCGGCTGGTCGCGAGCGCGCCGGCCGTGCGCGAGGCAGGGGTGATCGCCGCGCTGTTCACGCTGTGGCAGTGGGTCGGTGCGCTGGCGCTGACCAGGTCGGCGGGCGCGGTCGAGCGGGGACACGCGATCGTGCGCGCCGAGCGGCGGTGGCTGCCGCTGCCCGCGGAATCGACCGTCCAGCAACTGATCACGCCGCATCCGTGGCTGACTCAGGCGTGCAATCTGTTCTATGCGACCGCGCACGTGACCGCGCTGCTGGTCCTGCTCGTATGGCTGTTCTGGCGCCGCCGCGAGCACTACGCGCGCGTGCGGACCACGCTGGTGCTGGTGACGGCGGGATGTCTGCTGGTGGCGCTGCTGCCGGTCGCCCCGCCACGCCTGCTGCCACGGTCCGGATTCGTCGACACCGCAGCACAATACGGACAGTCGGTGTACGCGGCGTTGGACACGCTGTCCGCCGACCAACTGTCGCCGAACCAGCTGTCGGCCATGCCCTCGGTGCACGTCGCCTGGGCGCTGCTGGTCGCGGTCGGGGTGATCACCGCGGGGGTGAGCCGGTGGCGGTGGCTGGTGCTGGCGCATCCGGCGGTGACGGTGTTCGTGGTGGTGGCCACCGCCAACCACTACTGGCTCGACGGCATCGTCGCGGCCGGGGTGCTGGCCCTGGCGATGGCGGTGCAGTGGGCCGGGCGCCGGTTGATACGCCGAGGTCGGAGGACGGCGCGGCAGCTCCCACCAGCGGCGCAGGCCACGATCCCGGGTCAGGGCCCGACACCGTCCGAGACGGTGGCGCGGGTCACAGAATGACCGCTCTTGTTCTACCTGTGACGCCTCGTTACACTGATTGCCACGATGGTGGCAGTGGGCCGGGATCTGTGGTCCGACGAAAGGAATCGATCGATGACGACGATGGAGACCCCGGCGACGCAGTCCGGCGAGGAGTACGAGGAGATGCTCACGCGCCTCTCCGACGGATCCATCCACCGCAGCTTCGATCCCTACAGGGACATCGACTGGGACGCGCCGGAGTTCCAGGTCGTCCCCGACGACACCCGGTGGATCCTGCCGGAGATCGACCCGCTCGGCGCGCACCCCTGGTACAAGGCGCTGCCGCGCGAGAAGCAGATCGCGGTCGGCATGTACCGCCAGGCCAACGTCGCCAAGGTGGGCCTGGGATTCGAGCAGGTGCTCATCCGGGGCTTCATGCAGTACGTCTCGATGCTGCCCAACGGCTCGGCCGAGTTCCGGTACGCCACGCACGAGGTCAAGGAAGAGTGCAACCACACCCTGATGTTCCAGGAGATGGTCAACCGCACCGGCGTGGACGTTCCGGGGTTCGGACCGGTCATGCGCCGGGTCGCACCGTTCCTCGGGCTGGCCGCGTGGCCGTTCCCGTCGATCTTCTTCATGGGTGTGCTCGCCGGTGAGGAACCGATCGACCACATTCAGAAGAACTACCTGCGCACCGACGGCGACTTCCACCCCACGCTCAAGGGCGTCATGCGCATCCACGTCGCCGAAGAGGCCCGGCACATCTCGTTCGCACACGAGTTCCTGCGCCAGCACGTGCCTGCCAACGGCCGCTTCGCCAAGTACATCCTCTCGCTGGCCTTCCCGATCATCATGCGCATCCTGTGCGACGTGATCGTCATCCCGCCGAAGGAGTTCTTCAAGGAGTTCGACATTCCCAAGCAGGTCAAGAAGGACCTGTTCTGGGACGCCCCGGCGTCGCGCCGCGAGCTCAGCGGTTACTTCGGCGACGTGCGCATGCTCGGCGAGGAACTCGGCCTGATGAACCGGTCCTCGAAGAAGCTGTGGAAGCTGCTCAAGATCGACGGCCGTCCGTCCCGGTTCCGCAGCGAGCCCGAGCGCGAGCCGCTGGCACCCGCCGCCTGATACGGAAGTAGCCGTTCCATGCCTCACGTTGTCACCCAGTCCTGTTGCAGCGACGGCTCGTGCGTCTACGCGTGCCCGGTCAACTGCATCCACCCGACGCCGGACGAGCCGGACTTCCTCACCGCGGAGATGCTGCACGTCGACCCTGTCGCCTGCGTCGACTGCGGTGCGTGTGTGACTGCCTGCCCGGTCGGCGCGATCCTGCCGCATGGCAAGCTCAGCGAGGAGCTGTTGCCGTTCCTGGAGATCAACGCGGACTTCTACAAGCAACCGCGTGAGCGGCCGCTGCTGGCGCCGATGATCGAGTCGACCACAGCCCGCGCCGACCTCGGCGGACTACGGGTCGCCGTCGTCGGGTCGGGACCGGCCGGGATGTATGCGGCCGACGAGATCCTCCGGCAGGCCGGTGCCCAGGTCAACGTCTTCGACCGGCTGCCCGCGCCGTACGGGCTGGTCCGCGCCGGGGTGGCACCCGACCATCAGCACACCAAGCAGGTCACCGACCTCTATGACAAGGTCTCCCGCGAACCCGGCTTCCAGTTCTTCCTCAACGTCGAGGTCGGCGACGTGGCCGCGGGGGCGGACGTCTCGCACGAGGAACTGCTCGCGCACCACCACGCGGTGATCTACGCGGTCGGCGCCTCGTCGGACCGGCGGCTCGACGTGCCCGGCGCGGACCTGCCCGGCATCGCCTCGGCCACCGAGTTCGTCGGCTGGTACAACGGCCATCCCGACCACGCGCACCGCACTTTCGACCTCTCGCACCGGCGGGTGGTGATCGTGGGCAACGGCAACGTCGCGCTCGACGTCGCCCGGATCCTCGCCTCGGATCCCGACCGGCTGGCCGGCACCGACATCTCCGGCGCGGCGCTGGCGGCGTTGCGCGGGAGCAAGGTCGAGGAGATCGTGGTGGTCGGCCGGCGCGGCGCCGCCCAGTCGGCGTTCACCCTGCCCGAGCTCACCGGGCTGGTCGCCGGCACCGACTACCGGGTGGTGGTCGACCGCGATGGCGAGATCATCAGCTCGCAGGAGGAGCACCGGCTGCACGAGGGCGGGCTCGGTCACGCCGCCGACCACAAGCTCGCGGTGCTCGGGCAGCTCCCGTCGGCATCCGATGACGCGGTCGCCGGCGGCAAGCGCATCGTGCTGCGGTACTTGTTGTCGCCCAAGGGGTTCGATGGATCCGATCGGGTCGAGGCCGCCGAGTTCGCGCCCGGGGCGTTCACGGCCGACGGCATCGACTACGCGGACGAGCCGGTGCGGATCGAGACAGGGCTGGTGCTCACGTCGGTGGGCTACCACGGCCGGCGGGTCGCCGACCTGCCCTTCGATCCGGCGACCGGAACCGTGCCGAACGACGGGGGCAAGGTCACCGACAGCCCCGGCGCCTACGTGACGGGCTGGATCAAGCGCGGGCCGTCCGGGTTCATCGGCACCAACAAGAGCTGCGCGCACGACACGGTCGAGCAGTTGCTCGCCGACGTCAATGCCGGGCCGGGACGGACGGTCGGCACGCAGGCGGAGTTGACCGCGCTGGTCCGGCGCCGTCGACCGGACGTGGTCGACCGCGAGGGCTGGGCCGCGCTCGACGCCGCCGAACGCCGGGCCGGCGCCACCCAGGGACGCGTCCGCGACAAGATCATCGATGCCGACGAGGCGGTGCGGACCGCGCTCGCGGTGGCGCCCCCCGCCCCCGAACGTCGCTTCACGCTGCGGCGGAAGTCCTCCGTCCGATAGATCGGTAGCCTCGGTAACGGCCGCCTCGCCTGGAGGCGGCCGTTGTCGAATGGAGAACCGCAATGCTGAACAAGACCGCCACCTCCGCCCTCGCCGCCGCCGGACTCGTCGGCGGGTACGCCGTCGCGCGGCAGACCGGCAACCGGCAGCTCGGCGGCGCGGTGCTCGCGGCGGCCGGCGGGGTGTGCACTTACAGCTGGGTCAAGAACGCCGGCGCGGGCAAGGCCGCCGCGCTGATCGGCACCTATGTCGGCGCCTTCGGGGCCTCGCACCCGCTGTCCAAGAAGGTCGGCGCGTGGCAGTCGGTGGGCCTGGTCGCGGCCGGGACCGCGCTCGCGTCGCAGGTCCTCGGCGGACGCTGACACCGCACGGCCCGGCTCAGACCTGGTCGTGCAGGTCCTTGAGCGCGAGGTAGACCTGTGCGTTGAGGGCGATCTTCGCGCGCTGGGCCTCGGACAGCTCGCGGCGGACCTTGGCGGGCACCCCGGCGACCAGCGATCCGGGCGGGATCTGCGCTCCCTCGGGCACGACGGCACCGGCGGCGATCAGGCTGCCGGTGCCGATGCGTGCCCCGTTGAGCACGACCGCGCCCATGCCGACGAGCACCTCGTCCTCGACAGTGCAGCCGTGCAGGACCGCGTTGTGCCCCACCGACACCCGCTCGCCGACCGTCAGCGGAAAACCGGGGTCGGCGTGCAGCACGCAGCCGTCCTGGATGTTCGTCTCGGCGCCGATGGTGATGTCCTCGATGTCGGCGCGGATCACCGTCGAGTAGAAGATGCCGACCCGCTCGGCGATGCGGGCCCGGCCGACGACGGTCGCGTTGGGCGCGATCCAGGCGGAGTCGTCGATCTCGGGCGTGTGGTCGGCGACGGTGATGATCATCGGTGCGTTACCTCGTGTTCCGGTGGGCTCGGGTCGATCAGGACGCCGGGGTTGAGGATCCCGGCCGGGTCGAGTGTCGATTTTGCCGCGCGCAGTGCGGCGGCGAACGGGTCGGGGCGCTGCCGGTCGTACCAGGGCCGGTGGTCGCGGCCGACGGCGTGGTGGTGGGTGATGGTCGCGCCCTGCGCGGCGAGCGCCTCCGAGACGGCCGACTTGATCTCGTCCCACTGCTCGACGGTCCGGCCCCAGGTGCCGGGCGCATAGATCCCGAAATACGGTGCGGGCCCGTCCGGGTACACGTGGGTGAACCGGCAGGACACCACCCCGGTCGTGCCGACCGACGCGAACGCGGCGGCAGCGGCGCCCAGGACAGCTGACCGCAGCGCATCGAAACGGTCCCAGGTGCACGCGGTTTCGAAGGTCTCGACGATCATCGACCGGGCCGCCAGCGCATCCCGCTGATAGGGCATCCGCAGGAACGACGACCGCCAGGTGCCGGCCGCGCCGGACTCTGCCGCGCCGGGCGTGCGCGGGCCGCTGACCCGGATGCCATCCGGGAGCGTGCCGCCGTGGTCGCGGCAGATCTCGACCGCGCGGGCCAGTGCGGCGTCGACGGGATGGTCGGCCGATTCGAAGCCGAGCACCAGAACACCCCCGCCGCAGGCGGTTCCGGCGTTGATGAATGCCTCGACCGGATCGAGCAGCCGGCAGTTCGCCGGGAACAGTGCGGACTGCGCAATGGTGCGGGTCGCGGCGACCGCGCGGTCGTGGTCGCCGAACACCGCCGAGGCGCCGGCGCGCCACCGCGGGCGCTCCTGTAGCCGCATCCACGCCTCGGTGATCACCCCGAGCGTGCCCTCGGAGCCGAGGAACATCCGGTCCGGCGACGGTCCGGCGCCCGAGCCCGGGAGCCGCCGGGACTCGCCGGTCCCGGCGGGGGAGACCACCCGCATCGACTCGACCATCTCGTCGATGTGGGTGTAGACGGTCGCGTAGTGCCCGCCGGAGCGGGTGGCCAGCCAGCCGCCGAGCGTGGAGAACTCGAACGACTGCGGAAAGTGCCGCAGCGTCAGGCCGTCCGGGCGCAGCGCGTCCTCCAGTGCCGGGCCGAGGATCCCGGCCTGGATGCGCGCGGCCCGGCTGGTGCGGTCGATTTCGAGCACCCGGTTCAGCTCGCCCAGATCGAGCGCGACGGCGCCGGCGTGGTCGCCTGCGCAGCGCGGCTCGACCCCGCCGACCACCGAGGTGCCGCCGCCGAACGGGATCACCGCAACGCCGGCGGTGGTGCACCAGTCCAGCACGTCGACCACGTCGCGCTCGGTCTGCGGGCGCAGCACCAGATCGGGCACGTGCCCGACCCGGCCGAGCAGCATCCGCACCACGTCCCGGAACGCCTGTCCGTGTCCGTGCGAGATCCGGTCGCGGGGATCGCCGGAGGCCAGGTGCGCCAACGGCTCGGGCGTCGAGATCCGCGGGGCGGGGATCGGCAGCGAGTCGAGCGGGGGAGGGTCGTGCGCGGTCAGGTCGGCACTCGGCAGCATGGCCGCCACCCGCGCGGTCAGCGCGCCCAGTTCGCGACCGGTCACCGCGTCGTCGACGTTGCCCCAACCCCACCACGATCTGCGGCCCATGCGCGGTTCCTCCATCGCTCGCCCGGTGACGCAGCGGATGCTAGATGACCGCGGGGCCGATTTCCGGTGATCGCGCCCGTCTCACACCGTGGCGAGCAGGTCGGTGGCGAGTTGTGCGACGGTCTCGGCCGCGCAGCCGCGATTGTCGCCGACACCGCCGGAGGCGCCGCGCTTCGCCCAGCCGACGACGTACAGCCCGTCGAGCGGTTCGCCGGTCTCGGCGGAGATCACCTGGCCCTGCCGGTTGGGGACCACCCCACGCCTGTCGAGCGGGACGCCGTCGATCACCTTGGTGGTGAAGCCGGCGGCGCAGATCGCGGAGCCGGCGTGGAAGGTCCGTCCCGCGGCGGTCGTGATGACGACACCGCCGTCGTCGGTCACCGCGACGTCGGTCGCCTCCTGCCCGAAGGACAGCACGATGCGCAGGCCCGCCGGCTCGGCGTGCGGATCGTGCAGGTCGACGGTGTTCAGTCGCGAGAGTGCCCGCAGTAGTGCGCTGTCCGAACCCGCCGGTGGGAGCGCGCCGGCGTCGTCGACCGTGACCTCGACGCCGTCGAGCTCGAGGAGCTCGTAGAACGCCGACGGGGTGAACGAGGCGCGCTCCGGCGCCGACCGCGACAGGACCACCAGCTGCCCGACCTGACCGCCGGCGGACCGGTCGCGGTTCTTGGCGACCCACCGCACCGCGTCGAAGGCGACGTTGCCCGCGCCGACCACGATGCAGTCGGGTCCGGCCAGGGTTGGCGGTCGCAGGTTCGGGGATCCACTGTTCGCCGCGACCAGCAGGTCGATGGCCTGATGGATGTTGCCGGCCTGCCGGAGGTTCGCGGACCCGTGCGTGCGGTCGCCGGCGGTCGCCGAATCGAGCCGGCGCGGTTGGGTGGCGCCGCAGGCGATCACCACGGCGTCGAACGTCGCGCGCAGTTCCTCTACCGACACGTCGACGCCGATCTCCGTGTCCGGGACGACCGTGACGCGGTCGTCGCCGAAGGGGACGTCGAACAGGCGGATCATGTCCCGCACGCCGGTGTGATCCAGCGACACCCCGCGGCGCAGCAGTCCGCCGAAGGTCTCGTGCTGCTCGTAGACGGTGACCCGGATCGACGTCGAGCGCCGCAGCAGCTCGCGCACCGTGTACATCGCGGCCGGGCCCGAGCCCACGACGGCCACGGTCAGCCGGGCGGCGGGCGTCGCCAGCGGCAGCCCGAAGACCGGGCGCGGGCGTACCCGGGGGGCGGGCGGCGCCGACTCGAAGAACTCACGGTTGCGCTGCGCGAACGGGAGTTCGGTCGCGGTCAGCGCGTAGCCGGGTTTGATGGCCGACGCCGGGCAGGCCTCGACGCACGCGGTGCAGTCGATACACGAGTTCGGATCGATGAAGAGGGTCTCGGCAGAGGCGAAGCCGTCCTCGCCGGGTGCGGGGTGGATGCAGTTCTGCGGGCACACCTGCACGCACGACGCATCCTTGCAGCAATGCCCCAGGATGACGTGGGTCATGGTGACTCCTGGTCAGAGAAGGTTCGACTTCCGGTAGATCCATCGAGCGCCGAAATTCAGCAGTCCTTCTTTGCTCAGGAATTCGATGAACGGTTCCGCGGCCCGGCGGAACATCATGCGGTGGTGTTCGTTGCCGTCGATGTTCGCGCGCACGACCTCCCAGTCGAGGCCGAGGTCCTCGTACACGCGGCGGTTGATCATGCCCTTCGCGATCAAGTGCGTGCCGATCGCGATGATCAGGGTGCTCACCGCGCGCCGGATCCGGGACAGGCCGACCAGCCGGTCACGGATCTTCCGGCGGGCGAACGCCATGTGCCGGGACTCTTCGACGACGTGGATGTAGGCAGCGCGGCGGATCGGCGCGGCGACGTCCTCGTCGGTCATCCAGTCGCGCTGCATGACGTCGAAGATCTCCTCGCCGGCGAGCACCACCCCGTAGGCCACCTCGTCCCAGACGAAGTGCCGGAAGATCCAGCCGAAGAAGTCGAGCGCCCGGTCGCGCTGATAGAACTTCGCACCGATGGCCTCGATGGCGCCCACGAACATCAGCGAGTGCATGTTCTCGTCTGCGCACTCGTTGAACAGGAACTTGATATCCGGGCGGGACGGGTCGGCGCTGTGGCCCGCGCGCAGCAGCGCGACCTGCAGGCCGACCTCCAGCCAGATGCCGACGCCGAGGAACTGTGCGACCTCGTTGCGGGTCAGGCGGGCCCGCTCCTGCTCGGTCATGCTGTTCCACAGCGGGGTGCCGTAGAGCGGGGACCACTCGGGGGTCATCCCATGTCGTTCGTCGTCGCCGCTTTCGAGCTCGTAGAGCTGCGGGCTGCGGGAATCGAAGGACAGCCGCTGGGCAGATTCCAAAAGGTTCTCGAAGAGTGCATCGCTTCTGGAAGCTGTCATCCTTCCTCGTCCTCACTTCGGTCTCAGCAGACCATCGATTCGATCTGGGTGTGCGGGGGATGTTATCTGGCTCACCCGTCCGCTCGTGCGCCCCACCGAACCACATGCCGGGTCCGTGCCCCAGCGGTGTCCCGCACACCGGTACGAAAATCGTTGGTTTTCACTATTCGGTGGCGGATTGCGTTCTGATCTGGTAGTCGGGGTCGGTGTGGTGGGTGTGGCTCATGTTATCCACGGATGCGGGTTCGGCGCGTGTCCTGCGCGCGTCGTGACCAGAACGCAATGCGCGCGGCGTCCGCGCGTGATTCCCGAATGGTGAGATGGCGCTTCCACAGGTTGGTCGGGTGTGTGAAGCTGGACCGGTCGGCGGTGCACTCGAATCGCCGCATCTCCGTTACGCCGGTGGCCCACCGCCGCACGGCACGGATGCCGCATACGCCGCGATCCAGGCGAGGCGAGTCAGCATTTCCGCGCACTCACCCGAGGTGATCCCATGCCCGATCCGTCCGTCCGGCTGTCCGGCTCCGTCCGCGGGGTGGACAGCTCCGCCATCCGCGACCTGCTCACCCTGACCGCACGACCCGAGGTGATCAGCCTGGCCGGCGGCCTGCCCGCGGCCGAGATGCTGCCGACCGCGCGGATGGCCGACGCCGCACGGCGGGTGCTGCGTTCGCCGGAGGCCGCGCAGTACACCGAGACCACCGGCATCGGCGCGCTGCGGGAGCTGCTCGCACAGCGGCAGTCCGCGGAGCTGGGCCGCGAGGTCGACGCGCACGGTGTGGTCGTCACCAGCGGATCGCAGCAGGCGCTCGATCTGATCGCACGGGCGCTGGTCGACCCCGGCGATGCGGTGGTGCTCGAGGAGCCCGCCTATCCGGGGGCTCGGCAGGTGTTCCAATCCGTCGGCGCCCGAATCGAATCCGTCCCGCTGGACGCGGACGGCATGTGCACCGGCCGGCTCGAGGAGATGCTGACGGCGGGGCTGCGGCCCGTGCTCGTGCACACCGTCGCGACCTTTCACAACCCACGCGGGGTCACCCTGGCGGCGGCGCGGCGGGCCCACCTGGCCGCGCTCGCCGATCGCTACGGCTTCCTCGTCGTCGAGGACGATCCCTACGGGCAGCTGTATTTTCACGCACCGCCGCCGGCGCCGGTGGCGGCCGCCTCGGATCGCGTGGTGCGACTGGGCAGCACCTCGAAGACGCTTGCGCCCGCGCTGCGCACCGGATGGCTGACCGGACCGCGCGAGCTGTGCCGGGCGGTCGAGCGGCTCAAGCAGGCGGCGGACCTGTGCGGTTCCGCGCTGTCCCAGTCGATCGCGGTGGAGTTGCTCTCCGACGAGGAATGGTTCGCCGCGCACCTCGCGGCGCTACGCGCCATCTACGGCGAGCGGGCGACCGCGCTGGTCACCGCGATGCGGTCGGCGTTCGGCGAGTGCGTCACCTGCACCGAGTCGGACGGCGGCATGTTCTGCTGGGTGCAGTTCCGGGACGGCACCGACACCGACCGACTGCTCGCGGCGGCGGTCGGGCACGGCGTCGCCTTCGTGCCCGGCGGCGCGTTCAGCCCACGGCTGACCACCGCGCTGCGGCTGAGCTATGCCACCGCGGCGCCGGAGGTGTTGCGCGACGGCGTCTCACGGCTTGCTTCGGCCCACGCGTCGATCTGAGCCGACCCTCGATCCGGGCTCACTCCTCGATCCAGTCGTAGGTCCGTTCGACGGCCCGGTTCCAGTCGTGGAACAGGGCCTCGCGGTCCGCGGCGGGCATGGTCGGGTGCCAGGTGTGCCCGGCGGACCAGTTCTCCCGGATCTCCTCGGTGCTGTCCCAGAAGCCGACGGCCAGCCCGGCCGCATAGGCGGCGCCGAGCGCGGTGGTCTCGTTGACCACCGGCCGGACCACCGGCACTCCGAGTATGTCCGCCTGGAACTGCATGAGCAGGTCGTTGACCACCATCCCGCCGTCGACCTTCAACGTGGTCAGATGCATGCCCGCCGCGGCCGCTGCATCGATGACCTCGCGGGTCTGAAAGGCGGTGGCCTCCAACGCGGCCCGGGCGAGGTGGCCCCTGTTGACGAACCGGGTCAGCCCGACGATGGCGCCGCGCGCCTCGGGCCGCCAGCGCGGCGCGAACAGCCCGGAGAACGCCGGCACGAAGTAGGTGCCGCCGTTGTCGTCGACGCTGCGTGCCAGTTCCTCTGCCTCCGCGGCCGAGGAGATCAGGCCGAGGTTGTCGCGCAACCACTGGATCAACGATCCGGTCACCGCGACCGAGCCCTCGAGCGCGTAGACCGCCGCCTGCTCGCCGAGCTGATAGCAGACGGTGGTGAGCAGTCCCTGCTCGCTGATCACCGGCGTGGTGCCGGTGTTGAGCAGCAGGAAGTTCCCGGTGCCGTAGGTGTTCTTGGCCTCGCCGGGGAGCAGGCACGCCTGCCCGAACGTCGCGGCCTGCTGGTCGCCCAGGATGCCGGCCACCGGCACCCCGCCGAGGACGCCGCGCGCCCGGACCTCGCAGTAGACCTCGGAGGAACTGCGGATCTCCGGCAGCATCGACATCGGGATCCGCAACTGTGCGCAGATCTCCTCGTCCCAGTCCAGGGTTCGCAGGTCCATCAGCAGGGTCCGCGATGCGTTGGTGACATCAGTCAGGTGCAGTCCGCCGTCGACGCCGCCCGAGAGGTTCCACATCAGCCAGCAATCCATGGTGCCGAAACACAATTCGCCGGCCTCCGCGCGCTCGCGGACACCCTCGACGTTGTCGAGGATCCAGCGGATCTTCGGCCCGGCGAAGTACGTGGACAGCGGCAGCCCTGTCGTCTGCCGGTAGCGGGTCACGCCCGCGCCGTCGGCCAGTTCGCGGCAAAGCACGTCGGTGCGGGTGTCCTGCCAGACGATCGCGTGGTACACCGGCTCGCCGGTGGCCCGGTCCCACACCACCGTCGTCTCGCGCTGATTGGTGATGCCGATGGCGGCGATGTCTGCCGGGGTCAGGTCCGAGGCGGCCAGCGCCTCGCCACACACCGCGCGGATGTTCGTCCAGATCTCGACCGGATCGTGCTCGACCCACCCCGGACGCGGGAAGATCTGCCGGTGCTCGCGCTGCGCGATCCGCACGACGGCGCCGTCGTGATCGAAGATGATGCAGCGGCTGGAGGTGGTGCCCTGGTCGATCGACGCCACGTACCGGCGCCCGCTGACGACGTGTTCGCTCATCTGACGCTCCTGCATACTCACGGTCCTGCCGTTAGCCTGAGACTGTGCCGGGGCCGCAACTCTAACCGGCGCGACGGGACGGCGAACGTACAGGAGCTGATCTTGACTGAACAAGCGGGTACGCGGTCACTCGGGCCGGAGCAGCGGGAACGGGCCTGGGAACAGTTGGGTTCCGAACAATTCGACGTGGTGGTGATCGGCGCCGGCGTCGTGGGCAGCGGCGCGGCGCTCGACGCCGCCACCCGCGGGCTGAAGGTCGCGTTGATCGAGGCCCGCGACTTCGCCTCGGGAACCTCGAGCCGCTCGTCGAAGATGTTCCACGGCGGGCTGCGCTACCTCGAGCAACTCGAGTTCGGGCTGGTCGCCGAGGCCTTGCACGAACGCGAGCTGTCCATGTCGAGCCTGGCGCCGCATCTGGTCAAGCCGCTCAAGTTCCTGTTCCCGCTGACCCACCGGCTGTGGGAGCGGCCGTACATGGCCGCGGGCATCTTTCTGTACGACACCATGGGTGGCTCGAAATCCGTTCCCGCGCAGAAGCATCTGACGCGGGCGGCCGCCCTGCGCATGGCGCCGAGCCTCAAGCGCGGCTCGTTGATCGGCGGTATCCGCTACTACGACACCGTGGTCGACGACGCCCGGCACACGATGACCGTCGCCCGCACCGCGGCGCACTACGGTGCGGTGGTGCGCACCTCGACCCAGGTGGTCGGGTTCCTGCGGGAGGCCGACCGGGTCAGCGGGGTGAAGATCCGCGACTCGGAGACCGGCGCGACCACGCAGGTGCGCGGCCACGTGGTGATCAACGCGACCGGGGTGTGGACGGACGAGATCCAGTCGCTCTCCGGCGAGCGCGGGCGCTTCCAGGTGCGTGCCTCCAAGGGCGTGCACGTCGTGGTCCCGCGCGACCGGATCGTCAGCGAGGCCGCGATCATCCTGCGCACCGAGAAGTCCGTGCTGTTCATCATCCCATGGGGCAGCCACTGGATAATCGGCACCACCGACACCGACTGGAACCTCGACCTGGCGCACCCGGCGGCCACCCGCGCCGACATCGACTATCTGCTCGGCCAGGTGAACAAGGTGCTGGTCACGTCACTGACCCCGGACGACATCGAAGGCGTCTACGCCGGGCTGCGGCCCTTGCTCGCGGGTGAGAGCGACGAGACGTCCAAGCTCTCTCGCGAGCACGCGGTCGCGCGGGTCGCGCCCGGGCTGATCGCCATCGCCGGCGGCAAGTACACCACCTACCGGGTGATGGCGGCGGACGCGGTCGACGCGGCCGCCGAGGACGTCCCGGGCCGGGTCGCCGACTCGATCACCGAGAAGGTGCGACTGGTCGGGGCCGACGGATACTTCGCGCTGATCAACCAGGCGGACCAGGTCGCGACCCGGTACGGGGTGCATCCCTATCGGGTGCGGCACCTGCTCGACCGGTACGGTTCGCTGATCGACGAGGTGCTCGCGCTCGCGCAGGACCGGCCGGAACTGCTCGGCCCGATCGCCGAGGCGCCGAACTATCTACAGGTGGAGGCGGTGTACGCGGCGGCCGCCGAGGGCGCGCTGCACCTCGAGGACGTGCTGGCCCGGCGCACCCGCATCTCGATCGAGTACGCGCACCGCGGGGTCGACTGCGCCCAGCAGGTCGCGGAACTCATTGCGCCGGTACTGGGTTGGGATGCCGAGATGGTCACCCACGAGGTCACCAACTACCGGTGCCGGGTGGAGGCCGAGGTGCTCTCCCAGGAGCAGGGCGACGACGAGGGTGCGGACGCGTTGCGTGCGGCGGCCCCAGAGGCGCGCTCGGAGATCCTCGAACCCGTGATCCTGTGATGCCGTGTCCTCCGGTGGGACCCCGGCCCCGAAAGTGTTGTGCTGTAGTACTCCCATGACCCCGGTGGAACAGCTCGACCCGCGCACCCCCGTCCTCGTGGGCGTCGGACAGTACAGCGAGCGGATCGACGACGCCGACTATCGGGCGCTCTCCGCCGTCGCCCTGGCCGCGGAGGCCGCGAGTGCGGCGCTGGCCGACACCGGAGGCGACGTCGCCGCCCTCGCCGCGGCCGTCGACACCGTGGGCGGGATCCGGCAGTTCGAGATCTCCACGCCGGTCGCGTGGGCGCCGCTGGGGCGGTCGAACAACTATCCGCGCTCGGTCGCGGCCCGGGTCGGTGCCGACCCGGCCGGGGCGGTCCTCGAGGTCGTCGGCGGGCAGGGGCCGCAGCACTTGGTCTCGGACGTCGCCGGGCAGATCGCTGCCGGCGACGTTCGCGTGGCCCTGCTGTTCGGCTCCGAGGCGATCTCGACGGTCCGGTACCTCGCGGATGCGCCGGACCGGCCGGACTTCACCGAGACGATCCCCGGTGATCTCGAGGACCGCGGCCTCGGCATCGAGGGGCTGGTGACGCCGTCCGCGCTCGGACACGGTCTGACCGACGCGGCCTGCCAGTACGCGATGCTGGAGAACGCCCGGCGTGCGCGGCTGGGCCGGTCGCGCGCGGAGTACGCCCGCGGCATGGGGGAGCTGTTCGCACCGTTCACCCGGGTGGCGGCCGGCAACCCGCACGCCGCGGCGCCGACGGAACGCGACGCGGCCGAACTGGCCGAGCCGTCACCGCAGAACCGGGTCATCGCCGACCCGTACACGCGCTACCTGGTCGCGCGCGATCAGGTCAATCAGGGTGCGGCCGTGCTGATCATGTCGGTCGGCGCCGCACGGGAACTGGGCATCGGGCAGGACCGCTGGGTGTTCCTGCACGGCCGGGCGGACCTGCGCGAGCGCGAGTTGCTCGAGCGGCAGGATCTGGGCGCGAGCCCGGCGTCGGTCATGGCCGCCCGGTCGGCCCTCGATGCCGCCGGGATCACCGTCGCCGATCTGTCCACGATCGACCTCTACAGCTGCTTTCCGATCGCGGTGTCCAACGTGGCGGACGGGCTCGGCCTGGGCGCCGACGACCCGCGGGGGCTGACGGTGACCGGTGGACTGCCGTTCTTCGGCGGTGCCGGCAACAACTATTCGATGCACGCGATCGCCGAAACCGTCGACCGTTGCCGCAAGGAGCCCGGGTCGTTCGGGTTCGTCGGGGCCAACGGCGGAATCCTGTCGAAATACTCGGCCGCGGTCTACTCGACCACCCCGACCGGGTGGCCGGCCGACCGCAGCGCGCAGGCGCAGGCCGAGATCGACGGGTGGCCCGCGGTCGCGAGCACCGACCGCGCCGACGGCTGGGCGACGGTCGACACCTACACCGTCAAGTACGCCAAGGACGACAGCCGCCTGGCCATCGTCATCGGGCGTCTGGAGGCCACCGGGGAGCGCTTCTATGCGAACGAGGTCGAGGGCGACACGGAGTTCCTCGAGTGGCTGACCGCGGACGAGCCGATCGGCCGGCGCGTGTATGCACGCTCGGTCGAGGGCCGCAACCGGGTGACGCTCACCGAGATCCGGATGAACGAACTCGGTGTCGGTGTGGGTGAGCGTTGTTAGGGTGGCCACCGTGACCCGGATACGGCCGTTCCTCATGTTCCAGGGCGGCGTCGGCGCCGCCGCGATCGAGCTGTACACCTCGGTGTTCGCGGGGGCGGAGGTGATCGCGTCGACCCCGCACGACGATCCGTCGCTGGGCATCCAGCTCGCCGAACTCGATCTGGCCGGTCAGCGGATCCTGGTCAGCGACAGCGCGATTCCGCATGCCTTCGACTTCACCCCGTCGACGTCGCTGTTCGTGGACTGTGCCGACCGTGCGGAACTCGAGCACCTGGTGCAGGCGCTCGCCGCGGACGGCAGCACCCTGATGCCGCTGGGCGAGTACGGCTTCTCCACCGCCTTCGCCTGGGTGGCCGACCGGTTCGGGGTGTCCTGGCAGCTCAACCTGCCGTGACCTGAAGTCGGTTCGGCCTCGGCACCCGGTGACGGATGCCTGCCGGGTGCGGTCCTACTTCGCGCGCACCCGGACCAGGTCGCCCTGACTGTGGCCGGCGAGCGTGCGGGACATCGCCATCGCGGCGAGCAGTGCGACGGTGGTGGCGGTCGTGGCAACGGTGAGTGCGGTCTCGATCATGGTGTCCTCCTGCGCCGAGTGGTCTCCGTTCGAGCATGGCAAGGCGACTCATGCGGGGGCTGAGGGATCGTTGTGGGAAAGCTGAGAATGCCGAGGCGTCGGCCGGTCGTCCAGCCGCCCGGCTGCTCCCCGTCAGGCCCGGCGCTCGGCGTGCACGGGGCAGTAGTGCATCGGGTTCGACCGCTGGGCGGCCGGCGGTAGATTGCGCTCGGGTGTGTGCACCAGTGCGGTGCCGGACGGGATGCGGCCGAGCGCGCGGTCGACCCCGTCGCGCGCCCGCGGGTGCTTGCGGCGGCGCTCGGGAACCAGCCGGAACACCAGGTCGATGGCCTTGCCGGCCAGCGCGTGCAGCCGGCGGTCCCGGTCGGTCCACGAGTAGCCGAGCAACTCGCGCACCGGCTGGTCGTACATGCCGACGGTCAGCCACACGAACGACGGCGCGAGCACCGCGCGGACCGGTCGCCACAGCAGCTCCGGGATCCACGGCGCGAACGGCGGGGGAGGCAGCTCGGTCAGGTCGAGCACGTCCCGGGTGGCCTTGTTGTCCTCGAGTACGTTGCGGCACATGTGATCCCAGTACTGCAGGAAACCCTCCCAGGTCTCCGGGACCGGCCGCATGCTCATCCCGTACTGGCGGTACCACTGCTTGTGCTCCTCGAAGAGCGCCCGCTTGTCCGCCTCGGTGAGCCCGCCCGCGAAGTTGTCGGCCGTCAGGATGGTGCCGACGAAGAACGTGGCGTGCGCCCAGTAGAAGACGTCCGGGTCGAGGGCGTGGTAGCGACGGCCCTGCGCGTCGACGCCCTTGATGTCGCGGTGGTAGTCGCGGACCTCGCGGCCGGTGTCGTACGCGCGGTCGCCGTCGAAGACCACCCCGCCGATCGGGTACAGCGACCGGAACAGCCGTTCCCAGCGCTCCTCGAAGAACCGGGAGTGCTGCTCGACCGCGGCGCCGAGCTTGGGGTGCATGTTCTGCATCGAGCCCGCCCACAGGCCCTGCAGCATGCCGCGCCAGTCGCCGAAGTATCTCCACGTCAGCGAATCCGGTCCGAGCGGTGCGGGCCGCGGACGCTCGGGTGACGACGGTGCCGGGCGTACTGGCGTTTCGGTCATCGCGACTCCCCGATGCGCGCGGCCGACGCCGCGGGTCGAATACTGACTACGAATGTTGTCAGGCTATGAATGACAATGACCGTTGTCAAGGATGTGTGGAGTGTTCAGGAGGTGGCCATGGCCGTCGACCGAGGCGCGACACTCGAGGTCCGGCAGGCCGCCCGCCGGCGGGATCTGCTGGCCGCCGGGATCGCCCTGCTCGGTGATCCCGCTGGTCCCGCGGTGACCGTCCGCGCGGTGTGCCGTCGGGCCGGGCTGACCGAGAGGTACTTCTACGAGAGCTTCGCCGACCGCGACGAGTTCGTGCGGTCGGTGTACGACGAGGTCGGCGCCCGCGCGCAGGACGTGCTGGTGGGGGCGGTCTCCCGTGGCGGGCACGGCAGCCGCGAGCGGGCCACTGCCGCGGTGGAGGCCTTCGTCGCCCTGATGGTGGATCAGCCCGAGATGGGCCGGGTGCTGCTGCTCACGCCGCTGACCGAGTCCGCGCTGAACGGCCGGGGGATGGCGCTGATGCCGGCGTTCGTGACGCTTGTGCACGACCAGCTCTCGGGCGTGCCGGATGCGGACGAGAAGCAGATGACCGCGATCGGGGTGGTGGGCGCGCTGAGCAGCCTGTTCATCGCCCTTCTCGACGGCACGATCGGGGCGCCGCGGGAGCGGTTCGTCGCGCACTGTGTCGAACTGGTGGCCGGCGCCGACACCACCCGCGGCTGATCGCCGGCGTCTGAGCGCACGCGGACGGGGCCCGTCCGATCGGATCAGGAAGGCCACTCGCTCTCGACGGTCAATCCCAGCCCGGACTCCGCGAAGCGCCGGACCGCGGCCTCGCCGTCGGCCAATGCGCCGTCGTGCCCGTCCCGTGCGCGGCCCTCCAGCAGTGCGGTGCCGTCGGTGAGCGTGAGCCCCACCTCGGCGAGCATCTCGCCGCTCGTCGGCTCGCAGATGGCCCACGAGTAGTGCTCGTCGTCGACCCATTGGCGGGCGCGCTGCTCGACGTAGCCAGGGTCGGTGATGCCCATCGACCGCAGCGCGGGACGGTCGTCCACGCGGTCATCGGCACGCATCGCGCGCAGATACCAGCTTCCGGCGTTGACCTCGACCGGTTCCATCAGCTTTCCCCCTGTTGGCTGTCGCATCGACGACGATCGTGGCGGTCGCCCTCGCGCAGGCCCCCGTGCACCTCTGTGCCGACGGGGATGCCGGGCAGGTCGACCATGCATAAAAGGCTAACGCCCGGGTGTCTTCCCGGCCTGGCGACAGACCGAATAGACACCCGGGTGTGAAGCGCGAGCGCTCGACTACTTCAGTTCGAGCAGGACGGTGCCCTGGGTGATGGCGGCGCCCGGCTCGACGGACAGGCCGGTGACGACGCCGGCCTTGTGCGCGGTGACCGGGTTTTCCATCTTCATGGCCTCGAGCACGAGCACCAGATCGCCCTCGGCGACCTCCTGGCCCTCCTCGACGGCGATCTTGACGACGGTGCCCTGCATGGGCGCGGTCACCGAGTCGCCGGAGGCCTTGGTGCCGGCGGCGCCGCCGCGCTTGCGGGGCTTGGGCTTCTTGCGCAGCGCGCCGCCGCCGTTGCCGCCGCCGTTGCCGATGGCCAGATCGCCGGGCAGGGAGACCTCGACCCGGCGGCCGCCGACCTCGACGACGACGTTCTGGCGGGGGGCGTTGTCGTCCTCGTCGAGCTCACCGGGCGCGTTGAACGGCTCGATGGTGTTGTCCCACTCGGTCTCGATCCACTTGGTGTAGATGCTGAAACCGTTCTCGTCGCCGATGAACGCGGGGTGCTCGACGATCGCGCGGTCGAACGGGATGACCGTGGCCAGGCCCTCGACCTTGAACTCGGCCAGGGCGCGGCGGGCGCGGGCCAGGGCCTGACCCCGGTCCTCGCCGTACACGATCAGCTTGGCGAGCATGGAGTCGAACTGGCCGCCGATGACCGAGCCGGACTCGACGCCCGAGTCCATGCGCACGCCCGGGCCGGTCGGGGGCTCGAACAGGGTGACGGGGCCGGGGGCGGGCAGGAAGCCGCGGCCCACGTCCTCGCCGTTGATGCGGAACTCGATCGCGTGTCCGCGGGGGGTCGGGTCCTCGGTGAACTCGAGTTCCTCGCCGTTGGCGATCTTGAACTGCTGCAGCACGAGGTCGATGCCCGCGGTCTCCTCGGTGACCGGGTGCTCGACCTGCAGGCGGGTGTTGACCTCGAGGAAGCTGATGGTGTCGCCCTGGACCATGTACTCGACGGTGCCGGCGCCGTAGTAGCCCGCCTCGCGGCAGATGGCCTTGGCGGACTCGTGGATCCGCTTGCGCTGCTCGTCGGTCAGGAACGGCGCGGGGGCCTCCTCGACGAGCTTCTGGAAGCGGCGCTGCAGCGAGCAGTCGCGGGTGCCGGCGACGATGACGTTGCCGTGCATGTCGGCGATGACCTGGGCCTCGACGTGGCGGGCCTTGTCGAGGTACTGCTCGACGAAGCACTCGCCGCGGCCGAACGCGGAGATGGCCTCACGGGTGGCCGACTCGAACAGCTCGGGGATCTCCTCGACGGTGTGGGCGACCTTCATGCCGCGGCCACCGCCGCCGAACGCGGCCTTGATCGCGACCGGCACGCCGTACTGCTTGGCGAACTCGACGACCTCGTCGGCGTTCTTGACCGGGTCCTTGGTGCCGGCGGCCATCGGCGCGTTGGCGCGCTCGGCGATGTGCCGGGCGGTGACCTTGTCGCCGAGGTCGCGGATGGACTGCGGTGAGGGACCGATCCAGATCAGCCCGGCGTCGAGGACGGCCTGGGCGAAGTCGGCGTTCTCGGACAGGAAGCCGTAGCCCGGGTGGATCGCGTCGGCGCCGGACTTCTTGGCGGCGTCGAGGATCTTGGCGAAGTCCAGGTACGACTCGGCGGAGGTCTGACCGCCGAGCGCGAAGGACTCGTCCGCCATGCGGACGTGCGGGGCATTGGCGTCAGGCTCGGCGTAGACGGCCACGCTCTTGAGACCGGCGTCGGCTGCCGCCCGGATCACCCGCACGGCGATCTCACCGCGGTTCGCGACGAGCACCTTGGTGATCTGTGCGTTTGAGTGGCTGGGCACTGAGCCTCCTGTTGTTCACGTGCGGAGCCCCGGTCCCTCGTGGGGTGGGGTTACTGACATCACATCGGAGTGTAAGCAGCGCTCCTGAGCAGGCTTACACGGGTGCCCCTTTTTACCGGCCTAGCGTTTGCTTGGTGGCGGGGCGAAGGCGCTCAGGCGGTCGCTCGCAGTCGCCGTTTGATCCTGGTCAGCATCGCCGACAGGCCCCGCAGCCGCAGCGGGCTGACGACCTCGGCGAGCCCGAGCGTCGAGTAGAAATCGTCGGGGACCGCGAGGATCGCCGCCGCGCTCTCGCCGTTGAGTCCCTGGTGCAGGATCGACGCGAAACCGCGGGTCGTCGGCGCCTCGGGCGGCGAGCTGAAGTGCAGCACGACGTGCCCGGGATCGGAGTCGTCGACGGACAGGAACAGCGGCGACTGGCACTCCGGCACCGGCTCCATCGCCGCCTCCTCGAGCTCGGCCGGGAGCGGGGGGAGCTCCTGGCTGAACTCGAGGAGCAGGCGCAGCTTGTCCTGACCCTCCACCGCGGCGAAGTCGTCGATGATCTCGGCCAGTGCGGCCGGCAGGGTCGAGCCGGTGTTCATGCCTTCGCCGGCACCTGTCCGGGCTCCTCGCCCTTGACGATCGGAACCCGAACGACGTTGCCCCACTCGGTCCAAGAGCCGTCGTAGTTGCGGACGCGGTCGAAGCCGAGCAGGTGGGTCAGCACGAACCAGGTGTGGCTCGAACGCTCGCCGATGCGGCAGTACGCGACGACGCTCTCGGACGGATCGAAGGCGCCGTAGATCTCCGCGAGTTCCGGGCGGGTGCGGAAGCGACCGTCCGGTGCCGCGGCCTTGGACCACGGGATGGATACGGCGCTGGGGATGTGCCCGCCGCGCAGCGCGCCCTCCTCCGGGTAGTCGGGCATGTGGGTGCGTTCTCCGGTGTACTCCTGCGGCGACCGCACGTCGACCAGCGGGCCCTCGCCGAGGTGTGCGAGCACCTGATCACGGTAGGCCCGGATGGCGCTGTCGTCGCGCTCGACGACCGGGTAGTCGGTGCGCGACGGGGTCGGCACGTCGAGCGTGGTCTCCCGCGCCTCGGCAAGCCAGGCGTCACGTCCACCGTCGAGCAGGCGGACGTCTTTGTGCCCGAACAGCGTGAACACCCACAGTGCGTAGGCGGCCCACCAGTTGCTCTTGTCGCCGTAGACGACGATGGTGTCGTCGCGGTTGATTCCCTTGCGGCTCATCAGATCTGCGAACGCAGGGCCCTCGATGTAGTCGCGGGTGACCGGGTCGTTCAGGTCGAGGTGCCAGTCGATCTTCACCGCGCCGGGAATGTGCCCGACGTCGTAGAGCAGCACGTCCTCGTCGGACTCGACCACCACCAGTCCGGGGCTGCCCAGATGTGCGGAGAGCCATTCGGTGGACACCAGACGTTCGGGGTGGGCGAACTCGGCGAAGGCGGCGTTCTGCTCAGGTGCGACGGGCACTGTGCACTCCTGGATTTCGGCAAGGCGATCGGACGTGATCAGCCTAGTACCCGTGTCCGACGGCGGGTCCGGTCGCGGCCCCCGGTCCGCCGCCGACACTCAGCCGGCGACCTTGGTGGCGACCAGCGAGACCGCGGTCATCTCGCGCCGGTACTTCACGAAGGTCGAGCGCATGTCGAGGACGCGGCGCAGCGCCTGACGGTCGCGCAGCAGGTTCGCGGTGATCCGTGCGGTCCGGGCGACGCCCTCGTCGGCGAGCAGCCGCCGCGCCTCGAGCAGCGCCATCGGCGCGGTGGTCACGGAGGTCACCTCGAAGCCCCCGTCGGTGAGCAACCGGCGCCACTCGGCGATCGTCAGCGGGCGGGCGTTGACCTTGATCGACCGTGCCAGCGAGCGCTGCACCTCGTTCTTGAGCCGGTCGTCGAGGTCGTCCGGGCGCAGGGCCAGCTCGTGGACGGCGTACCGGCCGCCCGGGCGGAGCACACGCGACGCCTCGGCGATGATCTCGGCCTTGTGACGGTCGGTCTGCATGGTCAGCATGGCCTCGCCGAGCACGACGTCGGCACTGTGGTCGGGCAGCCCGGTGCCGGCGGCTTCGCCGACGACGCAGCGGCCCCGCGTGCCGATCCGCTCGCGCACGATCGCGGCAGCGGATTCGTCGTACTCGACGCCGGTGTAGGAGCCCGGGGCCCGGTCGAGCAGTCGGGCCGCCGTGTGGCCGAGGCCCGGCGCGAGCTCGACCACATCGGCTCCGGCGAGCCCAGCCGTCGGCCGCGGCCAGGTTGTCGAGCATGGCGGAGGTCAGTTCGACGCCGCCGGGCCGGAGCACCCGCTTGCCCAGGCGGGCCAGCAGCCAGTGGCCGGGTAGATGGGCGGAGTCGCGTTCGGCCAGCGGGAGCGGCGCAGGTGCCGGCCGTGCGCCGCGGGACGAGCGGGAGGCGGTCGACGCCGTGTGGTCGCCGGGGTGGGTGAGTGCCATGATCTGGTGCCTTCCTGTGCGGGCCGACCGGACCGTCGGATGCCGACGTGAAATTAAGGTAAGGCAAGCCAAAGTAGGCGTCAACGGTTCTGGGCACTAAAATCAAGCAATCTGATCATTCAAATCGACGGGGTGGGAGGTGGAGTCCACATGGCCGCAGACCGGCAGCGCGACCGGGTGCTCGAGCTGGTGCGCGCCCACCAGGGGCCGATCGACGCCCAGGAACTCGCCCGCGCGACAGGGCTGCACGTGACCACCGTCCGCTTCCACGTCGACGCGCTGTGCGAGTCAGGTCTGGTCCAGCGGGTGCGGATGGCGCGCAGCGGAGTGGGTCGCCCTCGCACCGGCTACGAGCCGACGGCGCAGCGGGTCGACTACCGGGCGCTCGCGGAGGTGCTCGCGCTCGAGCTCGGGGCGACACCCACGGTGCGGTCCGGTCGGGCGCGCCAGGCGGGGCGGCGCTGGGCCGCCCGACTGACCCGCGGCGAGTCCGTGGACGACGGCGCGTCCGCGCTGGACCGGTCCACCGCCGCCGTGGCCGAGGCCTTTGCCGCGATGGGCTTCGTCCCGGTGCCCCGGGACGAAGCCGAGACCGGTGCGGGGGAGTCGGAGGCACGCGAGCTGGAGCTGTGCGCCTGCCCGATCCGCGGTTTCGCGCGCGAACATCCCGAGGTCGCGTGTCAGGTGCACGCCGGGCTGCTCGAGGGGCTGGCACAGGAGGGGGTGCAGGTGGCGCTGAGCCCGTTCGTGGAGCCCGAACTGTGCGTGGCGCGGCTTGCGGTGCGGTCGGGACCTGCCGAGCCCGCAGGAGCCGGGGACGCCGGTCATGACTGAGCTGACGACGACCGCCGCGGGCGAGGCGGAGGCGGAGTCGGCCGACCTGGCCGACCGCGCCGACATCGATCGTCTGCTGCGCCACTTCTACGGGCGCGCCCTGTACGACGACGCGCTCTACGAGCTGATGGAGCAGATCCGGGTCAAGGGTCTCGACTCGCATCTGCCGGTGATGTGCGACTTCTGGGAGACGGTGCTGCTGCGGGCCCGCAGCTACCGGAGCAGCGTGCACACCGTGCACGGAGAGATCCATGCCGGCCACCCGTTCGCGGCCGCGCACTTCGTCCGGTGGCTGGAGTTGTGGACGGCGTCGGTGGACGCGCTCTTCCGCGGGCCCCGCGCGGAGCGGGCCAAGCTGCAGGCGGGGCGGATCGCGTGGGCGATGCATCGGCGGCTGACCGGTGGTGATTCCGCGGAACTCGACGGCGTGCTCGCCGGACAACCCGGCACGCGGTTCACCGAGCGGGAGCCCTGAGCCGGCTTCGCCGGTTCAGGTCCGGTTGGCGGCCCAGAGTTCGGCGACGCCGACCCCGAGGTCACCGAGCAGCCTGCGCACCAGCGGCAGGCCGATGCCGATCACCGACGACGGGTCGCCCTCGATGCCCTCGACGAACCAGCCGCCGAGGCCGTCGAGCGTGAACGCGCCCGCGACCTTCAAGGGTTCTCCGGTGGCCAGGTAGGCGTCCAGGTCCGCGTCGGTGGGCGAGGAGAAGTGCACCGTTGTGGTGCTGTGGTCGGCGACCTCGCCGGCGAGTCGGCCGCCGTGCACCCGCAGCACGCAGTGCCCGGTGAGCAACGCGCCGCTACGTCCGCGCATGACCTCCCAGCGGGCGCGGGCCACCTCGGGGGTGTGCGGCTTTCCCTCCAGTCGGCCGTCGACGTGCAGCATCGAGTCGCAGCCGACGATGACTGCGTCGTCGAGCACCCCGCCGTGCGGGTATTCGGCGGACAGTGCGCGCAGCACCTCCCGCGCCTTGGCGGTCGCGAGGGCGGTCACCACGTGTTCGGGGGTGGCGTCAGGTCCGAGTGCCGCCGCGACGGCGTCCTCGTCGACGTCCGAGACGCGTACCAGCGGTTCGACGCCGGCGGCTCGCAGCACCGACAGACGCGCAGGAGAGGCCGACGCCAGCACGAACCGTGGTCCGGCCGGCGTCGGCCCCTCCTGCTGCGACATCCGTGCTACCGGCCCCAGCGCCGGTCGTTCTGGTAGGACAGCGGCGAGCCGGGGACCGTGCGGTCCAGCGCCTCGGAGAAGTCGCCCCACAACTCACGCGGCTTGCCGGAGTCGCCGCCGCCGTCGTCGGCCGAGCCGGCCGCGGCCAGCACGACCACCAGCGCGGCGATCTCCTCGTCGCTGGGGTTGCCCTTGACGATCTTGATCGTCCGGGCGTCCTCGGCCTGCGCTGCCTCGGTGACCGCCGCGACCATGTCGTCCACGACGCCCACCTCGTCCACCAGTTCGTCGATGCTCACAGTCTCGCAGTCCATCACAGCTTCGGTGCTCATAGCGGGATGTTTCCGTGCTTCTTGGGCGGCAATGTGACCGACTTGCGCTCGAGCAGGCGCAATGCGGACGCGATCTGGCCGCGGGTGTGGCTCGGCGGGATGACCGCGTCGAGATACCCGCGCTCGGCCGCCACATACGGGTTCACCAGGGTGTCCTCGTACTCCTGCTGGAGCTTGAGGCGCAGCGCGTCGACGTCCTCGCCGGCTGCCTCGGCCGCCTTGATCTCCTTGCGGTAGACGAATCCGACCGCGCCGGAGGCGCCCATGACCGCGATCTGCGCGGTCGGCCACGCCAGGTTCACGTCGGCACCCATGTGCTTGGAGCCCATGACGTCGTACGCGCCGCCGTACGCCTTGCGGGTGATGACGGTGATCTTGCCGACGGTGGCCTCGCCGTACGCGAACAGCAGCTTGGCGCCGCGGCGGATGATGCCGTCGTACTCCTGGCCGGTCCCGGGCAGGAAGCCGGGCACGTCCACCAGGGTCAGGATCGGCACGTTGAACGCGTCGCAGGTCCGCACGAACCGGGCGGCCTTCTCCGAGGCGGCGATGTCGAGGGTGCCGGCGAACTGCATCGGCTGGTTGGCGACGATGCCGACCGAGCGGCCGTCGATCCGGGCGAAGCCCACGATGATGTTCATCGCGCGCTGGGCCTGGACCTCGAGGAACTCCTCGTCGTCGACCAGGCGGGCGATGACCTCGTGCATGTCGTACGGGGTGTTCGGCGAGTCCGGGATGATCGTGTCGAGATCGAGATCCGACTCGGTCAGGTTCTCCTCGATCGAACCGGCCGGGTTCGACGCCGGGTAGCGGGGGGCCTCGCCGCGGTTGTTGCTCGGCAGGTAGGAGAGCAGTTCCTTGACGTAGTCGAGCGCGTCCTGCTCGCCGGAGGCGACGTAGTGGGCGACACCGGACTTGGTCATGTGCGTGTGCGCACCGCCGAGGTCCTCCATGGTGACGTCCTCGCCGGTGACGGTCTTGATGACGTCCGGGCCGGTGACGAACATCTGGGAGGCCTGGTCGACCATGACGACGAAGTCGGTCAATGCGGGCGAGTAGACGTGACCGCCGGCGGCAGGGCCCATGATCAGCGAGATCTGCGGGATCACGCCGGACGCCTGGATGTTGCGGTGGAAGATCTCGCCGTACAGGCCGAGCGAGACGACACCCTCCTGGATGCGGGCGCCCGCACCCTCGTTGATCCCGATCAGCGGACGGCCGGTCTTGAGCGCCAGGTCCATGACCTTGACGATCTTCTCGCCGTAGATCTCACCGAGGCTGCCGCCGAAGACGGTCGCGTCCTGCGAGAACACGCAGACCTCGCGGCCGTCGATGGTGCCGTAGCCGGTGACCACGCCGTCGCCGAGCGGACGGGTCGCGCCCAGGCCGAAGTTCGTCGAGCGGTGCCGGGCGAGCGCGTCGAGTTCGACGAACGAGCCCTCGTCGAGCAGCGCCGCGATGCGCTCGCGGGCGGTCAGCTTTCCCTTCGCGTGGACCTTGTCCACCGCCGCCTCGCCGACCGGGAGCTTGGTCTCGTCGAGACGCCGTCGCAGGTCCGCAAGCTTTCCGGCAGTCGTGTGGATGTCGATGGCACCGGGATCTTGTGGGTCCGCGGCGCCGGTCGCCGATTCAGTCGCACTGGTCATGTAGGCGATGTTAGCGAGGGGTGGTACAGGTCACCGGAGGCAGGGGCGGTTACCCGTGAGTAGCGCGAGTGGAACACGTGTCAGGTTTGGGCGGCCGTGTCCGCACCGGCCGCGACCTCGGTGACCACCGGGTCCCGGTGAGTGGGAACTGGAACACGATCGGACTCGCCGTACCGCCGATCGCAGGGTCCGCCCCCGTACGCTGAGCCGCATGTACAGCGATTTGAGCCGGCCGCCGCTGAACGCCGCGTCCCTGCGCCGCGGACTGGTCGAGGGGCCGCGCGCCACCTGGTCCCAGCTGGACGTGGTCGCGGAGACGGGCTCGACCAACGCGGATCTGCTCGAGCGGATCCACACGTCCGGTGACCCCGAGTCGCTGGACCGCACGGTGCTGATCGCCGAGCACCAGAACTCGGGCCGTGGCCGACATGCGCGGCCCTGGACCTCGCCGCCGCGCGCACAGATCTCGATGTCGGTGGTCGTGCGCAATCCGGGGGTCGACCCGTCGGCGCTCGGCTGGCTGCCGCTGCTGACCGGGGTGGCCGTGGTCGACGCGCTGCGGTCGATCGCCGAGGTCGACGCGGAACTCAAGTGGCCCAACGACGTTCTCGTCGGCGGACGCAAGATCTGCGGGATCCTGGCCGAGGTGGCGGCGCCGTCCGGTCACGGCGGCGCGCCGACGGTCGTCGTCGGGATGGGACTGAACACCGGTCTGCGCGAAGAGGAATTGCCGGTCGCCACGGCGACCTCGCTGGTGCTCGAGGGCGCCGCGTGCGTCGACCGCGATCCGGTGATCCGTGCGGTGCTGCGTGCGCTCGCCGATCGAATCGATCAGTGGCACAAGGTGGTCGGTGCCGGTGTGTCGGTGGACGAGGCGCTCGTCGCCGCCTATCGAGCGCGCTGCGCGACGCTGGGCCAGCGGGTTCGGGCGATCCTGCCCGGCGACCGCGAACTGATCGGGATCGCGGAGGACGTCGACGAGGAGGGGCGGCTGCTCATCCGCCCCGAGGCGGGCGCGGTGGTGGCCGTGTCGGCCGGCGACGTCACCCACCTGCGCCCGCACTCGTGAGCCGCAGGGTCAGAAGCGATCCGGATCCCAGGTGCTGATCGCCCAGATGACGAAGACGTCGAGTGCGATGACCAGCACCGCCCACCACGGGTTGTAGGGCAGCCACAGGAAGTTCGCGATGATCGACAGTGCGACCAGGATCAGTGCGGTGATCCTCGCCCACGCGAGACCGGCCATCAGCGAGATGCCGGTGACGGCGATCAGGACACCCAGCACGATGTGGATCCCGCCCCAGGCCGTGACGTCGAACTGGTAGGTGTACTGCGGCCCGACGACAAGGATCTTGTCCTTCGCGACCGCCGAGATGCCCTCGAGGAACTGCAGGATGCCGACGGTCAGCAGCACGACGCCGCCTGCGATGGAGCCGACCGCGGCGAACGTCTGCCGTGTCGTGTCCGAGCCCCGCTCCGATGATTCCGTAGCCGTTTGATGCGTCATTCGAGTGCCTCCTGTGGGGGTGGTCTCGCTCACGGATCGCCGGCGCTGTCGTGCCGGCGATCAGAGTGTGCCCACCCCGAGGCGGCGGGCGCCCCATCCTCGACGGGTGATTTGTCGATCATGTTGAGCTCATCGGGCAGCGGACCGTGCCGTTCGGTGCTTGAATCCTGCGAAAGCCGTCCGCTCGGGCGGCCGCGGACCGACATCGGGGAGAACGTCACATGAGTACACCGACCGGGGCACAGCCCTACGGCGCGCAGACCGCACAGGTCGAGGTCCGCTACGACGAACAGACGGTGAAGGCGTTGTCGGGGCTGAGCCTGGTGCTCGGGCTGGTCACCTTGATCCTCGGGATCCTGCTGGTCGCCTGGCCGTCGGCGACGCTGTACGTGCTGGTCGTGCTGCTGGCGATCGACCTGTTCGTGTTCGGGGCGATCCAGCTGGCCCGCGCCTTCCTGGCGGGCAGTGCCGCCACCGGTACCCGGACCCTGGTGGGAATCGGTGGCGCACTGTCGATCCTGCTGGGCTTCCTGGTGCTTCGTCAGCCGCTGCAGACCGTGGTGGTGATCGCGCTGCTGATCGGCGCGTGGCTGGTCGTGCGGGGCGTGTTCGACATCGTCGAGGGCGCGGCCGGCCGCACCGCGTCGCGCGCGTGGTCGATCGTGGTGGGCATCGTCAGCATCGTCGCGGGTGCGATCGTGCTGCTGCAGCCGGACCTCTCCCTCAAGACGCTCGTCGTGATCATCGGTGTCTGGATGATCGTCTACGGAATCCTGTTGGCGCTGGCGCCCCTGGTGCTCAAGCGCGCGCTGAACGAGGCCTGAGTCGCGGCGACGGGTACCGTCGTGGTTCCCGTCCGGTCGTCGAGTCAGGAGTCAGTGTGGCCTATCCGGAGGACGTCCTCGCCGATGACGAGGAACTCCTGCTGCATCGTCACCCGCACTGGCGCGGCATGGTGGTGCCGGCCTCGATCCTTCTGCTGGCCACGTTGATCGCGGGATTCCTGGCGGGCCTGGCGGGCCACCGGTTGCCGGTCGGTGCGCAGGCGCCGGTGCTCGGCATCATCGCGCTGATCTGGGTGGTGCTGGTTCTCTGGCGCTGCGCGGTGCCGCTGATGCGCTGGCGCAGTACGCATTTCATCGTGACGTCGCGTCGGGTGCTGGTGCGCGAGGGCGTCGTGACGCACAGCGGCCTCGACATCGCGCTCAGCCGGGTCAGCGACGTGAAGTTCCGGCGCGGGCTGCTCGACCGCATGCTCGGTACGGGCACGCTGATCCTGTCCTCCGCCTCCGACGAGCCGCTCGAGTTCGACGACATCCCCGACGTGCAGCAGGTGCACGCGCTGCTCTACCGCGAGGTGTTCGACCGTTCCTGGCGGTGACGTGACACCATGGTCACTCGTGTCAGCCTCATCCGAATCCTCCGCCTCGCCGTCCAGCACCCCCGTCTCGCCGACGCCGCGGGACACCGTCGCCCCAGGCCGTGACGGCCAGACGCCCGTCGTCGCGATGATCGGCGGCGGACAGCTGGCGCGGATGACCCACCAGGCGGCCATCGAACTGGGGCAGACGCTGCGGGTGCTGGCGAACGGCCCGCTCGAGTCTGCTGCGCAGGTGACCCCGAACGTGGTCTTCGGCGCCCACGACGACCTCGACGCGCTGCGCGAGGCGGCGAAGGGGGCGCACGCGCTGACCTTCGACCACGAGCACGTGCCCCAGGAGCACCTGCAGACGCTGGTCGAGGAGGGCGTGAACGTGCAGCCGCCGCCGCAGGCGCTGCTGCACGCCCAGGACAAGCTCGTGATGCGCAATCGGCTGCGCGAGCTCGGCGCGCCGGTGCCGGAGTTCGCGGAGGTTGCCACCACCCAGGACGTGCTCGACTTCGGCAACGAGCACGGCTGGCCGGTCGTGGTCAAGGCCGTGCGCGGCGGCTACGACGGTCGCGGCGTGTGGATGCCGGCGGACGCGTCCGAGGCAGTGCAGGTGGTCGAGGAGCTGCTCGACCGGGGCACCCCGTTGATGGTGGAGCAGAAGGTCGCCATGACCCGGGAGCTCTCCGCGATGGTCGCGCGCTCGCCGTTCGGACAGGGCGCGAGCTGGCCGGTGGTCGAGACGGTGCAGCGCGACGGGATCTGCGTCACGGTGGTCGCGCCGGCGGCGGACCTGCCCGCGGACCTCGCCGCCGAGGCCGAGGCGCTGGCGCTGCGGCTGGCGGCCGAACTCGGCGTGGTCGGCTCACTGGCGGTCGAGCTGTTCGAGACGGTCGGCGCGGACGGTGCGCACGGGATCGTAGTCAACGAGTTGGCGATGCGCCCGCACAACTCCGGGCACTGGAGCCAGGACGGCGCCCGCACCTCGCAGTTCGAGCAGCACCTGCGCGCGGTGCTGGACTATCCGCTCGGCGACACCTCGCCGGTCGCGCCGGTGACGGTGATGGGCAATGTGATCGGCGCCGAGGTCACCCCGGAGATGTCGATGGACGAGCGCCTGCACCACCTGTTCGCGCGGCTGCCCGAGGCCAAGGTGCACCTGTACGGCAAGGGCGAGCGGCCCGGCCGCAAGATCGGTCACGTCAACGTGCTCGGCGCGGCCGGCGGATCACTCGAGGACCCCGACTACGTGGCCGGGGTGCGCGAGCGCGCCGAGCGTGCCGCGCACTGGCTTTCGCACGCGGAATGGACCGACGGATGGGATGGGCACACGCATGAGTGACGGCACGCAGACCGGGGCACAGGTCGGGCTCATCATGGGCAGCGATTCGGACTGGCCGACGATGGAGGCCGCCGCCGAGGCGCTGGCCGAGTTCGGCATCCGTTTCGAGGTCGGCGTGGTCTCCGCGCACCGCACCCCGCAGCGCATGCTCGACTATGCACGCGACGCCGCCGGGCGGGGAATCAAGGTGATCATCGCCGGAGCGGGCGGTGCGGCGCACCTGCCGGGCATGGTCGCCTCGGCGACGCCGCTGCCGGTGATCGGCGTGCCGGTGCCGCTGAAGTACCTCGACGGCATGGACTCGCTGCTCTCGATCGTGCAGATGCCGGCCGGGGTGCCGGTCGCGACCGTCTCCATCGGCGGCGCCCGCAACGCGGGGCTGCTGGCCGCGCGCATCCTGGGTGCCTCCGACCCGGCGCTGCAGCAGCGGATGAGTGCGTTCCAGGCCGGCCTCGAGCAGATGGTGCTCGACAAGGACGAGGCGCTGCGCCGCAAGCTCCTGGGCTGACCCTGCCCCGCGTTCGGGGGTCTTGCCGTGCCCTGCCGTGCGGGGCAGGCTGGTCGCTGAGCGCGGGATGCGCCGACCCCAACGGAGGCGGGCATGGAGACCACGACCACCGAGATCGCGCCGGACGTCTACCGGTTCTCGACCTTCGTCGCCGAGGCGAACCTGGTGATGAACCAGTACCTGGTCGACGCGGAGGAACCGCTGCTGTTCCACGCCGGTCAGCGGGCGTTGTTTCCGCTGGTCTCCGCGGCGGTGGCGCGGGTGATCCCGCTGGAGCGGCTGCGGTGGATCACCTTCGGGCACGTCGAGGCCGACGAGTGCGGGTCGATGAACTCGTGGCTGGCGGCGGCGCCGCACGCCGAGGTCGCGCACGGCGCGGTCGCCTGCTTCGTGCAGGTCGACGATCTGGCGGATCGTGCGCCACGGCCCTTGCAGGACGGCGAGGTGATCGCCGTGGGGGAGCGCAGGATTCGGCACATCGGCACCCCGCATGTGCCGCACGGCTGGGACGCGGGGCTGGTCTTCGAGGAGACGACGAACACGCTGCTGTGCGGTGACCTGTTCACCGCCTTCGGCCGGCATCCCGACCTGACCGAGAGTGACATCGTCGGTCCCGCTGTGGCAGCGGAGGGCCTGGGCCACCCAACGGCCCTGACCCCCGATCTCGCACCGACCCTGCGCGCCCTCGCGGATCTCGAACCCACGACGCTCGGCCTGATGCACGGACCCGCCTACACCGGTGACTGTGCGGGCGCACTGCGGGAGTTGGCGGCAAGCTACGAGGCGCTGTTCGAGGCGCGGACCGCCGAATAGCTTTCGGGCTCTGCACGACCGCTACCGTTGATCCATGACCAGCGACGACCCGACCCGGTTCCGGCTTGCCGTCGTCGACGACGCGTTGCGGCTGTTCGCCGAGAACGGGTACGAGGCGACCGCGGTCGACGAGATCGCCGAGGCGGCCGGGATCTCCCGGCGCACGTTCTTCCGTCAGTTCCGCAGCAAGGAGGACGTGGTCTTCGCCGACCACGAACTGCTGCTCGAACAGGCCCGCGAGTATCTCGACCGCGGCCACGACGATCCGTGGGTGGCGGTGTGCGGGGCGGCCATGCTGGTGTTCGAGCGGTTCGCCGGCTGGCAGGACATCGCTCGGCGGCGGTACACGGTGGTGCACGAGGTGCCGGCCCTGCGCGACCGCGAGATCGTCACCACCTTCCGATACGAGCGCCTGTTCGTGGCCTACCTGCGGCGCGCGGTGCCGCAGGTCCCGGACCTCGAGGTCGTGCAGTTCGCGTCCTCGGTGACCGCCACGCACAACTACCTGCTGCGGCGGATGCTGCGCGATGGCGCCGAGATCACCTCGGGGGAGCTTCGCCAGGCGCTGGACGTCCTCGTCGACCGTCGGCGTCAGGCCGCGCGTGCCGAGGCGGGTGAGGTCGTCGTCGCGGTGTTCCCGCGGCAGACCGCGCCAGAAGAGGTGGCGGCGCGGGTGGCAGAGGCCGTCCGCCGCGCGCTGCCGGACGACTGACACCGCCGAACCACCCGCGCTCGCGTTGGCACTCAGTGCCGGGCATGTCGGGAGGATGCTCGGCTATACTCGAAGTCGATCGATATTTGCTGGCACTGAGTGCCCGGTCTCGCCCCCACCTCCAAGGAGCACGCCCGATGGCTGGAAACCCCGATTTCGACCTGTTCAAGCTCGGTGACGAGCACGACGAGCTGCGGACCGCGATCCGCGCGCTGTCGGAGAAGGAGATCGCCCCCTACGCCAAGGACGTCGACGAGAAGTCCCGCTTCCCCGAGGAGGCGCTCAAGGCGCTGGTGAACTCGGGTTTCAACGCCGTGCACGTCCCCGAGGAGTACGGCGGCCAGGGCGCCGATTCGGTCGCGACCTGCATCGTCATCGAGGAGGTCGCGCGTGTGTGCGGCTCGTCCTCGCTGATCCCCGCGGTCAACAAGCTGGGCACCATGGGCATGATCCTCAACGGCTCCGAGGAGATCAAGGCGCAGGTGCTGCCGACGTTGGCCTCCGGTGAGGCGATGGCCTCGTACGCGCTGTCCGAGCGTGAGGCCGGCTCCGACGCCGCGGCCATGCGCACCCGCGCCAAGGCGGACGGCGACGACTGGATCATCAACGGGTCGAAGTGCTGGATCACCAACGGCGGCAAGTCGACCTGGTACACCGTGATGGCCGTGACCGATCCCGACAAGGGCGCCAACGGCATCTCGTCGTTCGTCGTGCACAAGGACGACCCGGGTTTCTCGGTCACCGGCCTCGAACACAAGCTCGGCATCAAGGGCAGCCCCACCGCGGAGCTCGCGTTCGAGAACTGCCGTGTCCCCGGCGACCGGATCATCGGCGAGCCGGGCACCGGTTTCAAGACCGCGCTGCAGACCCTCGACCACACCCGCCCGACCATCGGCGCCCAGGCCGTCGGCCTGGCGCAGGGTGCACTCGACGCGGCCATCGCCTACACCAAGGATCGCAAGCAGTTCGGCAAGTCCATCGCGTCGTTCCAGAACACCGAGTTCATGCTCGCCGACATGGCGATGAAGATCGAGGCCGCCCGGCTGATGGTCTACACCTCGGCCGCTCGGGCCGAGCGCGGCGAGAAGAACCTCGGCTTCATCTCCGCGGCCGCCAAGTGCTTTGCCTCCGACGTCGCGATGGAGGTCACCACCAACGCGGTGCAGCTGTTCGGCGGCGCGGGCTACACCACCGACTTCCCGGTCGAGCGGATGATGCGCGACGCCAAGATCACCCAGATCTACGAGGGCACCAACCAGATCCAGCGCGTCGTCATGTCGCGCGCGCTGCTCAAGTGAGCTGACGCGTCACGCGGCGATCCCCGAGACGACACCGGCGGGCCGGCGAGCATCGTGCTCGCCGGCCCGCCGGCGTCTGTGTTTGCCCCGCCGATGTCTGTGGAGTTGCTGTGCAGTCGGTCCCGGCGGTCGTCGGCCTGTAACGATCTTCCGTGCCTTGGCCGAAACTGGAAATGTGAGGCGGAACACAGCGCACGTCGGGTGTGGCGGCCGCCGGACGGAATCGAGGAGTCATGGGATCGTCGGGAATGAACAGCAAGGTGCTGATGGACATCGTGCAGCTGATCTCTGATCTGCTGACGCCCGGTACCGGTGGCGGGCAGACTTCGCCGCAAACAGGCGGTGGGACGGGCCTCGGTGGCCTGCTCGGCGGCGGTGGCACGGGAAGCCTCTGACGTCTACCGGCGCTTGGTGACCTTCTCCATCTCGGCCCTCCGCTCGAGCGCGCCGAGGTCGGGGTTCGTGACCAGCACCAGCGAGGCACCGGCCGCGAGCGGCGCCAGCAGCCCGTCGACGAGCGCGTCGACGTCGTGCCAGTCCGCGGTGGACAGCACCCGGTCCCCGGCGACCAGCTGCTGCCTCGCCGCGGATTCGCGCGCCGCGGCGAGGACCTGCTCGACACAGCGCCCGTCGAGGGCCGGCGCAGTCGGGGAGGCGGGCATGGGGCGGTACTGGTCGCCGTGCACGCGAACCGAGGTGGCGTAGTCGGTCACCCCGGCGGGCAGGTCCGGTACCGGCCGGCCGAACGCGTCGAGCGAGAGCACCGCGACCTCGTCCAGGTCGGCTACGTCGTCGAAGCGCTCCATGGTCGTCAGCGCCAGTTCGGCGCCGGGATCGGGGGCCGGCGTCACTTCGGCTCCGGCCCACCACAGGCCCAGCAGCACCGCGGCGGTCTGCCAGTGTGCGGGCAGCAGCACCGCGACCCGCGCACCCGGCTCTAGGCCGAACTCGTCGCGCACCAGGTTGGCCGTCTTGGCGGCCCAGTTCATCAGCGTGATCGCGGACAGTTCGATCCGCTCGCCGGTGGCATCGTCGTAGTAGGTGACCAGCGGTGCGGCCGGGTCTGTGGCCATCGCGGGGGCGGTCAACGCGTCGGTCAGGGTGGGGTGCATGTGTTCCCTCTGGTCGTCTGCTAGTTCACGCACGCGGGACCGGAGCCGCCCGCGGTGATCGCACGGTCGGGGGTCGGGGTGGCCGACCCGGTGCCGGTCGGGTCCTGCTGGTCCGAGGATGCACCCGCGCCCGTCGCGCCCGCGGACCCGGGTCCGGAATAGTCGTCGGCGAGCACGACCTGCACGGCCCCCGCGGGCAGGGTCGGATCCGCCTGCACGGTCAGCCCGCCGAGCGCCGCGGCCACCGCCGCCGCGCCGTGGTCGTCGGCGCCCCGGGCGCGCACCTGGCTGGAGTCGACCGACGTGCCGGAGAAGTTGCCGACGTCGCCCTCGCGGTACCCCATCGAGGTCAGCGCCGCCGACACCTCCGAGGCGAGACCGGAGACCGTGCTGTCGTTGGCGACGTCGACGGTCACCGTCGCCGGGTCGACCTTCGGGGCCGGGGTGGCGGTCGCCGCACCGGACGGCGAATGGTCGGAGCGGCCGACCAGCTCGTCCACGAACGCGTGCACCCGTACGGGGTCGACCTTCACGATCGATTCTCCGTCCGGGCTGGTGGCGTCGGGGTTGATCACCGGGATCGTCATGAAGCGCACGTGACCGCCTGCCAGGTTCTGCAACTGCTGCGCGAACTTGATCACGTCCCAGTCCGAGTCCAGCACGATCGACCGCTGCACCGCCTTGGTGAGCTGGTCCACCTTGCCGGGATTGGCCAGCGTGCCCGCCGAGAGCACCTTGTGCGCCAGCGAGGCCATGTACGCCTGCTGCCGCACGATCCGGTCGAGGTCGCCGCGGGGCAGGTCGTGCCGCTGGCGGACGAAGCTGAGCGCGTTCGGCCCGGACAGCGTCTGTTCGCCGGCGGGGAAGTGTGCCCCGGACATCGGCTCGTCGACCGGGTTCTTCAGGCACACGTCGACGCCTCCGACGGCGTCGGTGAGCAGCACGAACCCGAGTAGGCCCACCTCTGCGTAGTGGTCCACGGTGATGCCGGTCAGTCCCGAGACGGATTGGATCAGGGCCTCGCGGCCGGCCTGGGTGCTCTTCTTCTCGACGTCCGCCGGGTTCTTGTCGCCCTGCTCGACCAGTTTCCGGCGGGTCGCCTCCTTGGTGGCGCCGAAGGCCGCGTTGATCTTCGACATCCCGATGCCGGGCACCTTGACCCACGAGTCCCGCGGAATGGAGATCGCGGTCGCGGAACTGCCGTCGTTCGGCACCCGGATCAACACGATGGTGTCGGTGTTGGTGGCGGTCGCGTCGCCCGCGCGGAGCATGTCCAGTTCGCTCTGCGGCAGCGGATTGCCCTGCGCGTCGGTGCGGCTGTCCACACCGACCATCAGAATGTCGGTGGCGCCGTCGTCGTGGCCGCCGAGCCCGAGCCCGCCCACGGTGGTCAGGTGCGACTTGAGAGTGTCCAGTGAGCGCCAGGCGTAGCCGGTGATCACGAGCACGACGACCGACAACACGGCGAGGGTGATCTTGGCGGTCCGGCCCGGCCGCTGCCGGTCCCGCGCCGTGACGCGGGTCTGCTCGGCTCCCACCGGGGTCCCGTTCCCGCTCGCCCCTGCGTCTCCCACCCCTGTCCCTCCGCCTGCGACCTGTGACCCGCCCAGGCTAACGGCGGATCGGGCCGCTGCCGCGGAACCGACGGGCCGGGCGTGCCAGACTGACGCCCATCGCAATGTGATCGGTGAGGAGAAACGGTGAGGCTGTTGGTGACCGGCGGGGCCGGGTTCATCGGTTCGGCGTTCGTGCGCAACGCGTTGCAGGGCCGGCTGCCGGACGTGGAACCGAGCTCGCTGCTGGTGCTCGACGCCCTCACCTACGCCGGCACCGAGACGAACCTCACGTCGGTGGCCGGGGACCCGCGGCTGACCTTCGTCGAGGGCGACATCCGGGACGGACGGCTGGTGCGGGAGCTGGTCGGGGTCGCCGGGGCCCCCGAGGTCGACGCGATCGTCCACTTCGCGGCCGAGTCCCACGTGGACCGCTCGCTGAGTGCGGCCGAGGAGTTCGTCTCCACCAACGTCGGCGGCACCACGACTCTGCTGCAGGCGGCGCTGGAGGCGGGGGTCGCCAAGTTCGTGCACATCTCCACCGACGAGGTGTACGGCACCATCGCGCAGGGCTCGTGGCGCGAGGACCACATCCTCGAGCCGAACTCGCCCTACTCGGCGTCGAAGGCGTCCTCGGACCTGGTCGCGCGCTCCTTCTTCCGTACGCACGGCCTGCCGGTGTGCATCACCCGGTGCTCGAACAACTACGGACCGCACCAGTTCCCGGAGAAGGCGATCCCGCGGTTCGTGACGAACTTGCTCGACGGCGGGACCATCCCGCTCTACGGCGACGGGCGCAACGTGCGGGACTGGTTGCACGTCGACGATCACTGCCGCGGCATCGCGCTGGTGCTCACCCGCGGCCGCGCCGGCGAGATCTACAACATCGGCGGCGGCACGGAACTGAGCAACCGGCAGCTGGTCGACCGGCTGCTGGAGATCCTCGGCGCCGACGAGTCCGTGGTGGTCCCGGTGGCCGACCGGCTCGGCCACGACCTGCGCTACTCGGTGGACATCACCAAGATCGCCGACGAGCTCGGCTATGCGCCGCAGGTCGACTTCGCCGAGGGGCTGGCCGCGACCGTGCAGTGGTACCGCGACAACCGCCACTGGTGGGAGCCGCTCAAGGCGCGGGTGGCGCAGTGAAGGTGCTGGTCACCGGCGCGGCCGGGCAGGTCGGCCGCCAGCTGCCGGCGCGGGCCGGCGACGGCGTGGACGTGGTCGGGCTGACCTCTGCGGATCTCGACATCACCGACGCGGCCGCGGTCGACCGTGCGGTCGTCGACCACGGCGCCGCGGTGCTGATCAACTGCGCCGCCTACACCGCCGTCGATGCGGCCGAATCGGACGAGGAGGCTGCCTACGCGGTCAACGCGGCCGGCCCGGGCAACCTGGCCCGCACCTGCGCGCGCACGGGTACCCGGCTGATCCACCTGTCGACGGACTACGTCTTCGCCGGTGACGCGGCGGCGCCGTACGAGACCGGCGACGAGCCGGGCCCGCGCACCGCCTACGGCCGGACCAAGCTCGCCGGTGAACGCGCCGTGCGCGCCGCCGACCCGACGGCCACCGTCGTGCGCACCGCCTGGGTGTACACCGGCTCCGAAGCCGACTTCGTGGCGACCATGCGGCGGCTGGAGGCCGAGCGCGACACCCTCCGGGTCGTCGACGACCAGCGGGGCTCGCCGACCTACGCGGCCGACCTCGCGGACGGGCTGCTCGAGCTGGCCCGTCGCGTCAGCGCAGGCAGTGTCACAGGCCCGGCCACCGCACCGGTCCTGCACGCCACCAACGCGGGCGAGACCACCTGGTTCGAGTTGGCGCGGGCCGTGTTCGCCGAACTCGGCGCCGACCCGGAGCGGGTGCAGCCGTGCACCACCGACGAATTCCCGCGGCCGGCGCCGCGGCCTGCATACTCGGTGCTGTCCGGGCGGGCGTGGTCTCACGCGGGCCTGACCCCACTGCGGGACTGGCGGGCCGGGCTGCACGCGGCACTGTCGGGGGAGCAGTGCCAGCTCGGCTAGTCTGACCGGCGTGACTTCTCAGCTGGCGGTGGTGACCGTGACGTATTCACCGGGTGAACACCTACGCCATTTCCTCGACACGCTCGCGGACGCGACGGATCTGAATCCGCAGGTCATCATGGCCGACAACGGCTCGACGGATGGTGCTCCCGAGGCGGCGGTCGAGGAATACCCGAACGTGCGGCTGCTGCGCACCGGCGACAACATCGGCTACGGCGGCGCGATCAACCGCGCGGTCGCCGAGGTGGACCCGTCGATCGAGTACGTGCTGGTCGCCAACCCGGACGTGCGCTGGGGGATCGGCTCGATCGACGCGCTGCTCGAGGCCGCCGGCCGCTGGCCGCGCGCCGGTGCGCTCGGGCCGCTGGTCCGTGAGCCCGACGGCACCGTCTATCCGTCGGCACGCGAGGTGCCCGGCCTGGCCTCGGGTGCCGGGCACGCGCTGCTGGGTGCGGTCTGGCCGTCGAATCCCTGGACGAGCGCCTACCTGCAGGACACCGAGATGGTCGCGGAGCGGCCCGCCGGCTGGCTGTCGGGTTCGTGCCTGCTGCTGCGCCGCGACGCCTTCGACTCGGTGAACGGCTTCGACTCGCGGTACTTCATGTACATGGAGGACGTCGACCTGGGCGACCGACTCGGCAAGGCCGGCTGGCTGAACGTGTACGTCCCGGCGGCCGAGGTGACCCACGCGAAGGGGCACGCGGCCGGACGGCACCCCGAACTGATGCTCCCGGCGCACCACCGCAGTGCCTACCGGTTCCAGGCCGACCGTCACCCGCACTGGTGGCAGGCTCCGCTGCGTCTGGCGCTGAGGGCCGGTCTGGCACTGCGCTCGAAGGTCGCCGTGGCCGCGGCGTCGCGCAAGCGCGCGGCGGAGGACGACACCGAACCGCAGGGGGCGCTGCGATGACCGAACCTCGCTCGATCGTCGGCGAGACCGACGCGGTCGTGCTGGTCGGCGGGCAGGGCACCCGCCTGCGGCCGCTGACGCTGTCCGCGCCGAAGCCGATGCTGCCGACCGCCGGGCTGCCGTTCCTGACCCACCTGCTCTCCCGCATCCGGGACGCCGGCCTGACCCACGTGGTGCTGGGCACCTCGTTCAAGGCCGAGGTCTTCGAGGAGAACTTCGGCGACGGTTCCAAGCTCGGCCTGGAACTGGAGTACGTCACCGAAACCGAACCGCTGGGCACCGGCGGCGGCATCCGGAACGTGCTGCCGAAGCTGCGCCACGACAACGTCATGGTCTTCAACGGGGACGTTCTCGGGGGGACCGACCTCGGTCAGGTGCTGCAGACCCACGTCGACAACGCGGCCGATGTCACCCTGCACCTGGTGCGGGTCGGCGACCCGCGGGCGTTCGGTTGCGTGCCCACCGACGCGGACGGCCGGGTGACCGCTTTTCTCGAGAAGACGCAGGATCCGCCGACCGACCAGATCAATGCCGGCTGCTACGTCTTCCGCCGCGAGATCATCGAGAAGATCCCGGCCGGCCGGGCCGTCTCGGTGGAGCGGGAGGTCTTCCCGGCGCTGCTCACCGCGGGCGCCCGGGTCTACGGCCACGTGGATGCCGCGTACTGGCGGGACATGGGCACGCCGGAGGACTTCGTCCGGGGGTCCGCGGACCTGGTGCGCGGGATCGCGCCGTCACCCGCGCTGCCCGGTCAGCGCGGCGAGTCGCTGGTGCACGAGGGTGCGGGCGTCGCTCCGGGCGCGCTGCTGATCGGCGGGACCGTGGTCGGTCGCGGCGCCGAGGTGGGCGCGGGCGCCCGGCTCGACGGTGCCGTGCTGTTCGACGGTGCCAAGGTCGAGGCCGGCGCGGTGGTCGAGCGCTCGATCATCGGCTTCGGCGCGCGCATCGGTCCGCGCGCCCTGGTCCGGGACGCGGTGATCGGCGACGGCGCGGACATCGGCGCGCGGTGCGAGTTGCTGCGCGGCGCCCGGGTGTGGCCGGGTGTGCAGTTGCCCGACGGCGGGGTCCGGTTCTCGACCGACGTCTGAGGCGCCTCGGGACATCACACCGGGCCACGGTGCTTAGCGTGGATAATGAACACCATGAGTGACGCTCCCTTCACGACGTATGTGGCGCTCGGCGACTCGTTCACCGAGGGCGTCGGCGACCCCGACCCGACCCGGCCGAACGGGCTGCGGGGCTGGGCGGACCGGGTCGCGGAGCAGTTGGCCGTCGGCAACCCGGCCTTCCGCTACGCCAATCTGGCGATCCGGGGTCGGCTGCTGCCGCAGATCATCGCTGAGCAGGTCGACGCGGCGCTGGCGTTGTCCCCGGACCTGGTGACGATCTATGCGGGCGGCAACGACATGATGCGGCCCGGCCTGGACGTCGACGCGATGGTGGCCGAGTACGACCTTGCCATCGGCAAACTGGTCGCGAGCGGCGCGAAGGTACTGGTGTTCACCGCCTACGACGCGGGCTGGGCGCCGGTGTTCCGCCGGCTGCGCGGGCGCACCGCCATCTACAACGAGCTGGTACGTGAGGTCGTCGAGCGCAACGGGGCGACTCTCGTCGATTACTGGCGGATGGACGGCTTCGCCGACACCCGCATGTGGGACGTCGACCGCCTGCACATGTCGCCGCTCGGGCACACGAGGATGGCCGCGAACGTGCTGAACCTGCTCGCCGTTCCGCACGTCGTCGATGCGCCCGCCCTGCCGGCCCGCCCGGAGCTGACCGCGGCCGAACAGCGGCGCGAGAACCTGCACTGGGTGCGGATCTTCCTGCTCCCGTGGCTCGGGCGGCGGGTGCGCGGCGCGTCCTCCGGCGACGGCGTAGCGGCCAAACGGCCCGAACCCGCCCCGATCTGAGCCACCCCGGGCACCCGCGCACCCTTGTGTGCGCGGGTTCCCGCTGATACAAAAAGATGTATTCGTCTCTCTGAATCAGCGAGGTGGGTGCGATGACCGGTGTGCTTGCGCCGCCGCCCGTGGGCAGCGACCTCCGAGCGGTGCCCGGTGTGGGTGGCATCGGCGTGGTCGAGACCCTGCGCGCCATGCACGATCCGCGCGGTGTGCAGCGGGAGCGGTACCGCCGTCTCGGCCCGGTGTCGTGGTCGAGCACGCTCGGTGTGCCGGTGGTCGGGTTGCAGGGCCCCGACGCCGCGCAGGCGGTGCTGGTCAACCGCGACGAGGCCTTCGCCAGCGGTCCGGCCTGGGGCTACTTCATCGGCCCGTTCTTCCGGCGGGGCCTGATGCTGCTCGACTTCGACGAGCACCATCACCACCGGATGATCATGCAGGACGCGTTCGGCCGTCCTCAGCTGCGCGGCTACCTCGACGCGATGGGACCGGGCATCGAGCGCGGGCTGGACGGCTGGCTCCCCGGTGCGGGTTTCCGGGTGTACCCGCACCTCAAGCAGCTCACGCTGGATCTGGCGGTCGACGCCTTCCTCGGTCTCCCGCTGGACCCCGGCGAGCAGGACCGGCTCAACGCGGCGTTCGTCGACACCGTGCGCGCCGGCACCGCGATCGTGCGCCACCGTGTCCCGGGCCTGCGCTGGTCCCGCGGCCTGCGCGGGCGTGCCGTGCTCGAGGACTTCTTCCACGGTGCGCTCCCCGGCAAGCGGGCGGCCGCCGAGTGCGGGGACGGGACCGCCGACCTGTTCGCGCAACTGTGCCGCGCCGAGTCCGCCGACGGACATCGGTTCGACGACGCGGACGTCGTCAACCACATGATCTTCGCGTTGATGGCCGCACACGACACCACCACGATCACGATGACCTCGATGGCGTACTTCATGGCGAAGCACCCGCGTTGGCAGGAGCGGGCGCGCGAGCAGTCGGTCGCGCTGGACAGGCCGGTGCTCGACTACGCGGACCTCGAGCGGATGGATGTGCTGGACATGGTGATGCGTGAGTCGCTGCGCATGTGCCCGCCGGTGCCGGCCATCCCGCGGCGCACGGTCGCGGACACCGAGGTGTTCGGTTACTTCCTGCCCGCCGGCACCTTCGTCGCGGTCGCCAACTACACCAACCATTTCCTGCCCGAGTACTGGCCGGAGCCGGACCGGTTCGACCCCGAGCGGTTCGCGCCCGATCGCCGCGAGGACAGGGTGCACCGCTACGCCTGGGCGCCGTTCGGCGGCGGTGCGCACAAGTGCATCGGCATGTACTTCGGGATGCTAGAGGTCAAGTCGGTCTTCCACCAGTTGCTGCGCCGGTTCCGCTGGACCGTGCCCGACGACTACCGCTGGCCGCTGGACGTGACGTCGCTGCCGCGGCCGCGGGACGGATTGCCGGTGACCCTGAGCCGGTTGTGAGCCGGCCGCGTTAGCCTGCAGGACATGACGGCAGACCCCGCTGCGATCGGCGCGTCGCCGCCTGTGGACGAGCTCGACGCGAAGATCCTCGACGCCGCCCTGGCCGAGTTCGAACACCACGGGCTGCGCCGGGTCGGTGTCGACGACGTCGCGCGCCGTGCGGGCGTGAGCCGCTCGACGGTGTACCGGCGTTACGCGGGCAAGAACCAGCTCGCCGAGGCGGTCGTCCTGCGGGAATGCCGCCGATTCCTGCTGGTGCTCGGCGAGGCGGTCACCGGACTGTCGCTCGAGGATGCGGTGGTCGAGGCGTTTGTGGTGGGGCTGCGGACCGTCCGGGAGCTGCCGCTGTTCGGGCGGGTGCTCGTCGGCGAGCCCGGCGCGCTGCTCGAACAGCTCACCGACAGCGGCGCGGCGATCATGCTGGCCGCGCGGGACGTGGTCGTCGACTCGCTCGCGCGGGCCGAGCCGCAGCGGGACCGCGACGACCTCGCCGTCGTGTCGGAGACCATGCTTCGGGTGGGCATCTCCCTGCTGCTGATCCCCGGCGGCGGGCTCGACGTCGACGGGGACGCGCAGGCGCGGGTCTATGCGCGCGACTATCTGGTCCGGCTGCTGCGCTGAAGCAGGTCAGCTGGCGCGGGCCCGGGCCAGCCGGACCAGCTGCGCGATCGTGTCGTGTTCGGCGGTGTCGGGCAGCGCGTCGACCGGCCACCAGCGCAGGTCGTCGGACTCGTCGCTGCGCACGATGCGGGCGCCCTCGGGCGCGCGCACCAGAAAGCGCAGGTCCAGGTGCCGGGTCGGCACACCCAGCGAGCAGGTGATCGGGTGGGTGTGCAGCGCAAGCAGTTCCGGGTCGATGGTCAGCTCGGCGATGCCGGACTCCTCGCGGGCCTCCCGCAGCGCGGCCGCCAGGACGGTGCCGTCGGTCTCCTCGCAGTGTCCGCCCAGCTGGATCCACCGGCCGACCCGCGGATGCAGCGTGAGGAGCACCCGGGTGCCGGTGTGGTCGAGCACCAGCGTCGAGGCGGTGACGTGGCCGGCGACGCACCGGCGCAGGCAGCCGTCGGGCGCGGCATCGAGGAACGCAAGCATGGTGTGCCGCAGCGCATCTTGTTCGCCATCCGGTGCGGACCAGCCGGTCAGTGTGGCGACGGCGGAGTCGTGCAGGCCGGTCACAGCTCCATCAACCGGTCGGTCGTGTCGGCGGGTGGCCGCGGTGACAGCGGCTCGTCGGGATGCCCGACGGCGACGGCGCCGAGGGGCTGCCAGCGTGGATCCAGTCCGAGCTCGGTGCGCACCAGTTCCGGGGTGAAGATCGTGGAGCCGATCCAGCAGCTGCCGAGTTCGCGAGTCGCCAGCGCGACCAGCAGCCCCTGCACGGCGGCGCCGACCGCCACCGTGAACATGGTCTGTTCGGCGGCGGTGCGGCGCTCGTCCGGATAGTCGTGCGCGCCGTCGGGAACACAGAACGGGATCACCAGTTCCGGCGCGTCGTACAGGATCCGTCCCCGACCGGTTCGGGTGGCGATGCGCTCGGCGGACCAGCCGTCGGCGACCAGATCGGCGTCCCAGGCGGCGCGCATGGCGTCGAGCAGTCGGGTGCGGCGGGCGCGGTCCCGGACCCAGACGAACCGGACCGGAGCGGTGTGATGCGGGGCGGGTGCGGTCAGCGCGTCGGCGACGGCGGCGCGCAGGAGGTCGGGCTCGACGGCTTCGTCGGTGAAGGTGCGCACCGAGCGGCGAAGCAGCAGTGCCTCGGCGCGGCCGCGTTCGATGGCCTCGGCGGTGCCCAGCCAGAACAGGTCGTCCTCGCCGCCGCGGACCAGCGCGGCCGCGCCCGGTCCGTCTGGGCGGGGGCCGGAGCCCGGCGCGACGAGTCCGCGCACCACCGCGACAGGAAGGGCGCCGAGCTTGCCCTTCACCAGGTCTCCGGCGGCGGCCAGTTCGTCGGCGACGGCGATCTCGGTGACCACCAGGTCGTTGCCGTGCTCGTCGATGCCGCCGGCGTACGCGTGCGTGACCGGCAGGCCGGCCGCGCCGATGGCCGCGTCGATCTGTCCGACCCGCCATGCGCGGCCCATCGTGTCGGTGATGACCACCGCGACGTCGACGCAGAGCCTGGCAGCCAGTTCGGCGCGCAGGTGCCGGGCACTCGCGTCCGGATCGACCGGCAGCAGCGCGAGTTCGTCGGTGCGCACGTTGGAGCCGTCGATGCCAGAGGCCGCCTGGACGATGCCGAGCCGGTTCTCGGTGATCAGCGTGCGGCCCTTGCGGGCCAGCACCCGGACCGCCTCCTGGTCGATGAGCCGGCGCCGGGCGGCGTCGCGCTCCTCGGGGTCGGTGGGGGCGGCCACGATCCGGCCCTCCACCTTCGAGACGATCTTGCTGGTGACGACGAGCACGTCGCCGTCGGCGAGCCACGGCGCCGCCTCCGCCAGCGCGGCGGCCAGGTCGTCGCCGGGACGGAACTCGGGCAGTCCGGTGACCGGACGGATCTCCAGCGCCGTGGCGGCGTGGTCGGCGACCGGCGCGGAGCCGCCGGTGGGGATCCCGTCCTCGGAGGTCCCGGTCACAGGGTGATCCCGGCGAGATCGAGAGCGGCGCGGGCCATCTCGGCCGTGGCCTCCTCGTCGGTCATCAACAGCGGTACTGCCCGGACCTCGACGCCGGGCACGGCGGCCTGGTCGCCGGTGTGGATCAGCCAGCCGTCGAGCAGGCCGGTGTCGCCCCGGGCGCCGAAGTGCCGCGCGATCGCCTCGGCCGATGTCTCGACCCCGATCACCTCGAGGCATTCGTCGGCCATGCCGCGCAGCGGCTTACCCCCGATGACGGGGGAGAGCCCGACCACCTTCGCGTCGGTGGTGCGCAGGGCCCCGCGGATGCCCGGGATCGCCAGGATCGCACCGATGCTCACGACCGGGTTCGACGGCGCCAGCAGCACCGCGTCGGCGGACTCGATGGCCTCGAGCACGCCCGGCGCCGGGGTGGCCTTGTCGGCGCCCACGTGCACGAAGCCGTGCGTGGGCACCTGGGCGCGGTGACGCACCCACCACTCCTGGAAGTGCACGGCCCGCTGCTCGTCGTCGGTGGGATCGGTGATGACCACGTGCGTCTCGCTGCGGTCGTCGGACGCCGGGAGCAGTCGGACCCCCGGCTGCCAGCGGTTGCACAGGGCCTCGGTGACCGCGGAGAGCGGATAGCCGGTGCGCAGCATCTGGGTTCGGATCAGATGGGTGGCGATGTCGCGGTCGCCCAGGCCGAACCAGTCCGGCTTGGCGCCGTATGCGGCCAGCTCCTCCTTGGCATGCCAGGTCTCGCCCACGTGGCCCCAGCCGCGCTCGGGATCGATGCCGCCCCCGAGTGTGTACATGCAGGTGTCCAGGTCCGGCGTGATCCGAAGGCCGTGCATCCAGACGTCGTCGCCGACGTTCACGATCGCAGTGATCTGGTGCTCTGCAACGGATTTCGATTCGCCTGTCAGCCCCAGCAGCCGCCGGAGGCCGAGGAGGAACCGGGCGCCTCCGACGCCACCGACCAATACAGTCACCTTCACGGGATCCGAGCCTAGTGGGTCCCGGGCGGTGCGGCTTCCGCGGGAGTTCGGTCACCGAGACGGGTACGATGTGAGCGAGAACACAGGCGGATTCGCCGGGTAAACGGACATATCGGGCACCGCTCGTCGTGTCGCCGAAGCTTTCCGGGTCGCTTCGGTGGTAATGCGTTTTTTCCCATTCAGGTTGAACGCCTCCGTAGGGCAGTGTTTAATCACAGCCATGTCATTCAGTGGCCGGTCCGAGTCGGGATCGGTTGCGGCGAGCACTTTTTCCATTCGGTGCTCGAGTTCGAGCGACATCCAGGGGTCGGGCCTTGGTCGTCCGATGGGGTAAGTGGGGGTTGGTTGTGAGTCCTGCAGATTCGGTCAGAAGTTACTGCGCGACAACAGGTGAGGAGGCGGAGCGATGCTGAATGAGCACCGCGGCTTTGATGCACGCAGCGATCTCGGCGACGAACCGCAGACCAGTTTCGAAATCGGCGCAGTCGCCGGTGCGGGCACGGCCTCCGGGTTGACCCCGGTGCCGAGCGAGCGTCCCCAGTTGAGTCTGGTGTCCGTCGGATTCGACGAGATGTTCGACTCGATCGAGGATCAGTGGCAGGAGCGCGCGCTGTGCGCGCAGACCGACCCGGAGGCGTTCTTCCCCGAGAAGGGCGGTTCGACCCGCGAGGCCAAGCGGATCTGCCAGGGCTGCGAGGTGCGCGACGAATGCCTCGAGTACGCACTGGCGAACGACGAACGCTTCGGCATCTGGGGCGGACTGTCCGAGCGGGAGCGCCGGCGCCTCAAGCGCGGCATCATCTGATCCGGACTTCGACCGCCGGGGCCTGCGGGCCCCGGCGTCGGTCGTCTGGCGGTCGCCTTCGGCGTCAGTCGTCCCGAAGGCTCGGGTCGATCGTCTCGGGATCGAGCCCGAGGTAGGTCGCCACCTGTTCGACGAGCACGTCGTGCACCAGCAGCGTGAGCTCGTCCGGGTGCTTCGCGCGCAGTTCCAGTGGGCGCCGGAACAAGACGACGCGGGCGCGCGTCGGGTCGCCGTTGCGGTCCATTCCCGCAGGCACCAGTCGGGACAGCGGCACCGGCCCCTCCGCGACCACCTCCGGCGGCCAGGTGACCGAGTCCGGATCGAGCGCGCGGATACGCGGGACGTCGTCGACCGCGATGTCCAGCTTGGTCAGTTGGTCGTGCCAGCGCCGGTCGATCTCGGAGAAGGCCTCGATCACCAGCCCGTCGAAACGTTCCGAACGGGTGCGCCGGCCGGGTACGCCCAACGGCAGCAGCGACCCGCGGATGCCGCGGCCGCGTCGCTGCGAACCCCGTGACGACAGTCGACGTCGACTGCTCTCATCGTGCTGTCGGACCATGTCCGAACCATAACCGCTTCCGCCCGACGGCCGACGCCCCGCGGACGCGGCCGCGTCTTCTCGACCGGGCGTCGTCCGGGCGACCTGACCGCCGCGCGGCGCGTCGCGATAGGAGAGTGGCGCTCGGCACGCTACCCTCCCTGATTGTGAGAGCTCTACGGAAATGCTGCCGACCCGGGTGCAACAACCCTGCCGTCGCCACATTGACGTACGTGTACTCCGACTCGACCGCGGTCGTCGGTCCGTTGGCCACCAACGAGGAACCCCACTCGTGGGACCTGTGTGAGGCGCATGCGGTGCGCATCACCGCGCCGCGGAACTGGGAGTTGGTGCGTTACGAGGGCGGATTCGCCGTCGGCGAACCCGACGAGGACGACCTGACCGCACTGGCCGAGGCGGTACGCGAGGCCGGTCGTGGTGAGCGCGCCGTGCCGGCGCCCGAGGACGGCGAGGACCCGGCGCGGCCCATCTCCATCGCCGCACGCACCGGGCGCCGCGGACATCTGCGGGTGCTGCCGGACCCGACCCAGTAGTGCGCGGCGGGGCGACTAGGCTTTCCCTGTTCGATCCCGCAGCAGGTCCGCATTGTTCAGCACTATCCCAGGAGTCTTCACCGTGGTGCGCGCAGCCGAGTCCGTTCACGCTGTCATCAAGGCCTACGACGTCCGTGGAGTGGTCGGGGAGCAGATCGACGAGCAGTTCGTGCGTGAGGTCGGCGGTGCCTTCGCCCGGCTGATGCGTGCCGAGTCGGCCACCCGGATCGCGATCGGGCACGACATGCGCAGTTCGTCGCCGACGCTGGCGCGCGCCTTCGCCGACGGGATCGTCGGGCAGGGCCTCGACGTCGTCCTGATCGGGCTGGCCTCGACCGACCAGCTGTATTTCGCCTCCGGTCTGCTGGTCTGCCCGGGCGCGATGTTCACCGCCAGTCACAATCCGGCGCGGTACAACGGCATCAAGATGTGCCGAGCCGGTGCGAAGCCGGTCGGGCAGGACACCGGGCTCGCGCAGATCGCGGCCGACGTCATCGCGGGGGTCGCCGACCACGAGGGCGCCCGCGGCGAGGTCACCGAGCAGGACGTGCTCCCGGACTACGCCCGCTTCCTGCGCGGACTGGTGGACCTGTCGGGTCTGCGTCCGCTGCGGGTCGCCGTGGACGCGGGCAACGGCATGGGCGGTCACACCGTGCCGGCGGTGCTCGGGCCGCTGCCGCTGGAGATCGAACCGCTGTACTTCGAGCTCGACGGCACCTTCCCGAACCACGAGGCCAACCCCCTCGACCCGGCGAACCTGGTCGACCTGCAGCGGCACGTGGTCGCCACCGGGGCCGACATCGGCCTGGCGTTCGACGGGGACGCGGACCGGTGCTTCGTCGTCGACGAGAAGGGTGATCCGGTCTCGCCGTCGGCGGTCACCGCGCTCGTCGCCTCCCGCGAGCTGACCCGCGAGCCCGGCGCGACGATCATCCACAACCTGATCACTTCGCACGCGGTGCCGGAACTGGTCACCGAGCTCGGCGGTACGCCGGTCCGGACCAGGGTCGGGCATTCGTTCATCAAGCAGCAGATGGCCGAGACCGGCGCGATCTTCGGCGGCGAGCACTCGGCGCACTACTACTTCCGCGACTTCTGGGGTGCCGACTCCGGCATGCTCGCGGCGCTGCACGTGCTGGCGGCGCTCGCCGAGCAGGACGGGCCGCTGTCCGAGCTGATGGCGGAGTACGAGCGGTACGCGGCGTCGGGTGAGGTCAACTCCACCGTCGCGGATGCGGCCGGGCGCACCGAGGCGGTCGTCGCGGCCTTCGCCGCCCGGGCAGTGGAGGTCGATCGGCTCGACGGCGTCACCGTCGACCTGCCCGGCGGGGCCTGGTTCAACCTGCGGGCCTCGAACACCGAACCGCTGCTGCGGCTGAACGTCGAGGCGCGGACCCGCGGCGAGGTCGACGCGCTCACGGCCGAGATCCTGGGGATCGTGCAGGCCTGATTCGGGTGGGGCACGTCGACCCCGCCGGTGACGTAGGTTGAGAGGTCGACGGCTTGCGCGCGGGCGGCCCCGAGGGTGCCGCTTCGACGAAGACCGTGAACCGTAAACGAGGAAAGGGATGTTCGCCATGGCTGTAGTTCTGGACCCGGTTCTGCAGGAGATCCTGGCGTGCCCGGCACCGGACCACGGTTCCCTGCGCGTCGGTACCCCGACGGACCCCGAGGCCGACGCACTCACCTGCACCGTCTGCGGCCGGATCTATCCGGTCGAGGACGGGATCCCGGTGCTGCTGCTCGACGAGGCCACCGACGCTCAGAGGGAGGAACCGAACGAAGGGGCCTCGCAATGACCGCACCCGCCTCGGACATCGACTTCGACGACGTCGAGGCGTTGCTCGCGGGTGACACCCGTGGTGCCCTGCGGTCGGCGGCACTGGGCGGAGCCCAAGTGCGTGCGGTGGCGGCCGCCGTCGAGGAAGGCGCGCTGGCCCGGCTCGCCGGGCTGCGCCCACGCAGTGTGGTGCTGGTGGCCGGACACGGCTCGTCCGCGCGGGCGGCCGGGCTGGTCGTCGCGACTCTGGGTGCGCGACTGGGTGTTCCGCTGATCCACGTGGCGCAGGCGCCGTCCTGGGTGGGGCCGCTGGATCTGGTCGTCGTCACCGGCGAGGACGCCGGTGATCCGCGGCTGGTGCATTCGGTCGCGCAGGCGGTCCGGCACGGCGCCGAGGTGATCGTCGCGGCACCGGACGAGGGGCCGCTGCGGGCGGCCGGTGCGGGCCGCGCGATCACGGTCCCGCCGCGCATGCACGTGCTCGACATCAATTCGCTGATGCATCACCTCGCGGTGATGCTCGCGGCACTCGAGGTCGTCGAGTCCGGCACGGCGACCGCGCCTTCCGGCTTCGCCGAGTTCGCCGACGTGCTCGACGGCGAGGCCCTGCGCAACCATCCCCGCCGCGAGTTGTTCCACAATCCGGCCAAGTCCCTGGCCTCACGCATGCAGGGCCGACGGGTGGTGCTGGCGGGCGACTCGGCCGGGGCGCGGGAGTTGGCGGGGCACGGCGCCGCCGTGCTGCTGCGGGTCGCCGGCACCGTCGCGGCGGCCGCGGAGTTGTCGGATGTGCTGGCCGCCGGCCCCGCGTTGACGAGCGGATCGCTCTTCCACGATCCCGATTTCGACGAGCCGGGCGCCGGTGCCCGGCTCGTGCGGGTGTTCGCGCTGTCCACGTCGGCGTCCGCACGCGCGGTCGAGATGCGCATGGCCGCACTGCCGGACGCGGACCTGGTGCTGGCGGGGGAGGAGCCCACGCCGGCACATTTGCATCGGCAGGAGGGCCGGGCGGACCACGGTGCGGCCGGTCGGCCGGGCGTCGTGCAGGCGCCGGCGGCACCCCCGGCGGCGGAACTCGACGACCGGGCCGAGATCGAACAGCTCGCAGTGCTGGCCACGCGTCTGGAGATGGCGGCGGCCTACCTGCAGTTGGTTGGTGCGGGCTAGTGCGTCTGCTCGAAGGTGCGGTCCGCCCCTACGCGTGGGGTTCCCGGACCGCCATCGCCACACTGTCGGGGCGCCCGTCGCCCACCCCGCACCCGGAGGCGGAACTGTGGATGGGCGCGCATCCGGCGAACCCGGCTCGGTTGCTGGGGCCGGAGGGATCACGCTCACTGCTCGACGCGCTCGGTGACGCACCCGAGCGGCAACTGGGTACGCGCAGTCGCGCCGCCTTCGGGGACCGGCTGCCGTTCCTGCTCAAGCTGCTCGCGGCGGACGAACCGCTCTCGCTGCAGGCGCACCCGAGCATGAGCCAGGCCGAGGAGGGGTACGAGCGCGAGGAACGCCTCGGCGTCCCGCTGGACTCGCCGATCCGCAACTACCGCGACCGCAACCACAAGCCCGAACTCGTCGTCGCGCTGACCGAGTTCCACGCACTCGCCGGGTTCCGCGACCCCGCGCGCACCGTCGAATTCCTCTCGGCCCTGGACGTGCCCGAACTCGAACCGCACATTGGCCTGCTGCGCGGCCAGCCCGACGCGGCCGGGTTGCGCGCGCTGTTCACCACGTGGATCACGCTGCCGCAGCCTGTACTCGACGCGCTGGTGCCCGCGGTGCTCGACGGCTGTGTGCGGCACCTGTCGGCCGGCGATGCCCCGTTCCGGGACGAGGTGCGCACGGCGCTCGAACTCGGCGAGACCTATCCGGGCGACGCGGGCGTGCTGGCGTCGCTGTTGCTCAACCGGGTCACGCTGGAGCCGGGGCAGGGTCTCTACCTGGCCGCGGGCAACCTGCACGCCTACCTGCAGGGCATGGCCGTGGAGATCATGGCGAACTCCGACAACGTGCTGCGCGGCGGGCTGACGCCGAAGCACGTCGATGTGGCGGAACTGCTTCGGGTGCTGGACTTCTCCGCTGTGGACGCGACCGCGCTGACCGGTACGCCCACCGACGCGGGCGAGTTCGTCTACCGGACGCAGGCGCCCGAGTTCCGGCTCTCCCGGATCGAACTGGACGTGACCGCGGAGGACCGCGACGCCGCCGTCGCGGTGGACGACGACGGCCCGCAGATCCTGTTGTGCACGCTCGGTACGGTGATCGTCCGGTGTGCCGATCAGGTGCTCGAATTGTCGGCGGGGCAGTCGCTGTGGATCCCCGCCGCCGACCCGGGGGCGGTCGTCAAGGCCGAGATCGGTCGCGCCCAGGTCTTCCGGGCCACCATCGGCCCGCGCTGAGACGCGCCGGCGGACCATTGCCGTCGGACAACGAGAGGGAGGCCGATGTCGGCGGAGGGAAGCAAGAAGGCGATCTTCGCGGCGTTGGCCGCGAACGCCGGTATCGCGGTGTCGAAGTTCGTCGGCTTCGCGATCACCGGATCCTCGTCGATGCTCGCGGAGGCGGTGCACTCGGTCGCGGACACCTCGAACCAGGGGCTGCTGCTGATCGGCCAGCGGCAGGCCGCCCGCCGGGCGGACCGGTTGCACCCGTTCGGCTACGGCCGCAACCGGTATTTCTACTCCTTCGTCGTGGCGCTGGTGCTCTTCACGCTCGGCTCGGTGTTCGCCCTGTACGAGGGCGTGCACAAGATCGAGCATCCCGAACCGCTGACCATGCCGGTGGTCGCCGTGGTGATCCTGTTCATCGCGATCGCGTTGGAGGGCTTCAGCTTCCGCACCGCCTTCCGCGAATCCCGGCCGCTCAAGGGCGACGCGAACTGGTGGCAGTTCATCCGGAACTCGCGCAGCCCCGAACTCCCGGTGGTGCTGCTCGAGGACACCGGCGCGCTGATCGGTCTGGTGTTCGCGCTCGCCGGTGTGGGGCTGACGGTGCTGACCGGGGACCCGGTGTGGGACGGCATCGGCACCGTGGCGATCGGCCTGCTGCTCGGCATCATCGCGATCGTGCTGATCGTCGAGATGAAGTCGCTGCTGATCGGTGAGGGTGCCACCGAGCAGGAGGAGCACCTGATTCTCGACGCACTGGTCGGCGGCGGAGTCGACCGCGTGATCCACCTCAAGACCCAGTATCTCGGCCCGGACGAGTTGCTGGTGGCCGCTAAGGTCGCGATGCCGCCCGGCACCGGACTGCCCGCCGTTGCGGCCGCGATCGACGATGCCGAGGTGCGCGTGCGCGCGGTGGTGCCCGCGGCGCGGGTGATCTACATCGAGCCGGACCTGGATAGGACACCGTCCCACCGAATCGGTTGAACTGCGCAATACTGACACCTCGAAGTGCCGGGTGAACCGGGTGTGCGAGGAGGCGGTGGATGGTGCGCAGTACGGGGCCGGTCGAGAAGGGGGCGCCGACCGGGGCCGGTGCCCGCCGCGGGATCTGGCGCACGAAGTCGGTCGAGCAGTCCATCCGCGACACCGACGAGCCCGACACCAAGCTCCGCAAGGATCTGACGTCCTGGGACCTGACCGTGTTCGGCGTCGCGGTGGTCGTCGGCGCCGGCATCTTCACCGTCACCGCCTCGACCGCCGGTGACGTCGCCGGGCCGTCGGTGTCGCTGGCCTTCGTGCTCGCCGCGATCGCCTGCGGCCTCGCCGCGCTGTGCTACGCGGAGTTCGCCTCGACGGTGCCGGTGGCCGGCAGCGCATACACGTTCTCGTACGCGACCTTCGGCGAATTCGTCGCCTGGATCATCGGCTGGGACCTGATCCTCGAGTTCGCGCTCGCCTCGGCGGTGATCGCCAAGGGATGGTCACAGTACCTGGGCACCGTGATCCACGAGCCGTCGTGGACGGTGCTGAACTGGGGGCCGGTCAAGTTCGACTGGGGCGCGCTGCTGCTGGTCGTGGTCATCACGGCGCTGCTCGCGCGCGGCACCAAGCTGTCCTCGCGGGTGTCGCTGGTGATCACCGCGATCAAGGTGGCCGTGGTGCTGCTGGTGATCGTGGTGGGCGCCTTCTACATCGACAAGCACAACTACAGCCCGTACATCCCGCCGGCGGAGGGCGGCTCCGGCGCCGGCAGCGGCCTCAAGCAGTCGCTGTTCTCGCTGCTGACCGGCGCCGGTAACAGCACCTACGGCTGGTACGGGTTGCTCGCCGCGGCCAGCCTGGTGTTCTTCGCGTTCATCGGGTTCGACGTGGTCGCCACCACCGCCGAGGAGACCAAGAACCCGCAGAAGGCCTTGCCGCGCGGCATCCTCGGGTCGCTGGCCATCGTCACCGTGCTCTACGTCGCGGTCACCCTGGTGCTCACCGGGATGGTCAGCTACACCGACCTGCGCTCACACAACGGCGAGTCCGCGACGTTGGCGACCGCCTTCGCCATCCATCATCTGGACTGGGCCAAGAACATCATCTCGATCGGTGCGCTGCTGGGCCTGACCACGGTGGCGATGGTGCTACTGCTCGGCCAGGCGCGGGTGCTGTTCGCGATGTCCCGTGACGGGCTGATGCCCCGCAAACTCGCGCACACCGGCAAGCGCGGCACCCCGTTCCGGATCAACATCCTCGTCGGCGTCGTGGTCGCCGTCCTCGCCACCTTCGTGAACATGGGCGATCTCGAGGAGATGGTCAACATCGGCACGCTGTTCGCGTTCGTGCTCGTCTGCGGCGGCGTGATCGTGCTGCGCCGCACCCGTCCCGATCTGGAGCGCGGCTTCCGGGTGCCGTGGGTGCCGGTCGTGCCGATCCTGGCGATCCTGGCCTGCTTCTGGCTGATGCTCAACCTGCAGGTCGAGACCTGGCTGCGATTCGTCATCTGGATGGCGATCGGATTCGTCGTCTACTTCTCGTACGGCCGACGGCACTCGGTGCTCGGTCGACGGGAGCGGGCCGGGCTGGGCGGCTGAGTCCGGCGCGCCGAGAGGCGCGTGAGCGGGCTGTGTTGTCCGACGGGCCGGTTGTTCGACGGGCTGTTTGACGGGGGCCCGGCGTGGTGTAACTGTCGTGTACATGACGACGAAGCCGCGTATCCGCGTGCCCTATCAGGAGGCCGCGCGTCAACTGCTGCGGCAGTCGGTGTTCGACGCGACCCGCGAGCTGCTCGACGCGCGCGACTGGGGCGAGATCACCATGGCCGATCTCGCCACCGCCGCCGGCATGAGCAGGCAGACCCTCTACAACGAGTTCAAGTCGCGCCAGGGCGTGGCCCAGGCCTACGTCCTGCGCCTCGTCGACGGCTATCTCGACGACGTCGAGAAGGCGGTCGCCGACCACCCGTTCGACGCGAAGGGAGCGCTGCGCGAGGCGTTCTCGGGCTTCCTCGCCGGGGCGTCCTCGGACCCGATGGTGCGCTCGGCGATCCTCGGCATCGCCAATCCCGACGTCATGCGGCTGGTCACCAGCGAAGGGGCGCCGCTCCTGGAGGTCGCGACCGCGCGGCTGGGCCGGATCTTCGTCGAGTGCTGGGCGCAGGTCGACGAGGACCAGGCGCGGCTGCTGAGCACGCATCTGGTGCGGTCGGCGCTCAGCTATGTCACCCTCGGCCCCACCGCGGGGGAGCACCCGGCCGAGGACATCAGCGCACTGCTCGCGCCGTTCGTCGACGCCGTCATCGGTGCCCAGGTGTCGCAGGACGAACCGGGCCGATAGCCTTGGGCCGGTGACGACATCCGACGAGGAGAGGTACATGACGCAGCTGACCGCGGACAACCGGAACGGGATCGACTTCAAGGTGGCGGACCTGTCGCTGGCGGAGTTCGGCCGAAAGGAGATCCGCCTCGCCGAGCACGAGATGCCCGGACTGATGGCGCTGCGGCGTGAGTACGCGGATGTGTTGCCGCTCAAGGGTGCCCGCATCTCCGGCTCGCTGCACATGACCATCCAGACCGCCGTGCTGATCGAGACCTTGGTCGCGCTGGGTGCCGAAGTCCGTTGGGCCTCGTGCAACATCTTCTCCACCCAGGACCACGCGGCCGCGGCCATCGTCGTCGGCCCGAACGGCACGCCGGAGGAGCCGCAGGGCGTCCCGGTGTTCGCGTGGAAGGGCGAGAGCCTCGAGGAGTACTGGTGGGCCGCCGAGCAGATGCTCACCTGGCCCGGCGAGCCCGCCAACATGGTCCTGGACGACGGCGGCGATGCGACCATGCTGGTGCTGCGCGGTGCACAGTTCGAGAAGGCGGGCGTCGTGCCGTCGGCGGATGCCGAGCACGACAGCGAGGAGTACCAGGTCTTCCTGAACCTGCTCCGCCGCTCGCTCGAGGCGGACGCGAAGAAGTGGTCGACGGTCGCCGCGTCGGTCAAGGGCGTGACCGAGGAGACCACCACCGGCGTGCTGCGGCTGTACCAGTTCGCGGCCGCGGGCGAGCTGGTGTTCCCCGCCATCAACGTCAACGACTCGGTCACCAAGAGCAAGTTCGACAACAAGTACGGCACCCGCCACTCGCTGATCGACGGCATCAACCGCGGCACCGACGTGCTCATCGGCGGCAAGAAGGTGCTGATCTGCGGCTACGGCGACGTGGGCAAGGGCTGCGCGGAATCGCTCGCCGGACAGGGTGCCCGCGTCCAGGTCACCGAGATCGACCCGATCAACGCGCTGCAGGCGCTGATGGACGGCTTCGACGTGGTCACCGTCGAGGAGGCCATCTCGCAGGCCGACATCGTCGTCACGTCGACGGGCAACAAGGACATCATCGGCCTCGACCACATGCGGGCGATGAAGGATCAGGCCATCCTCGGCAACATCGGCCACTTCGACAACGAGATCGACATGGCGGCGCTCGAGCGTTCGGGTGCGGTGCGCCTGAACATCAAGCCGCAGGTCGACCAGTGGACGTTCGGCGACAGCGGCAAGTCGATCATCGTGCTGTCCGAGGGTCGGCTGCTCAACCTGGGCAACGCCACCGGCCACCCGTCGTTCGTGATGAGCAACAGCTTCTCGAACCAGACGATCGCGCAGATCGAGCTGTTCACCAAGCCCGACGAGTACGACAACGAGGTCTACCGGCTGCCGAAGATCCTCGACGAGAAGGTCGCGCGCATCCACGTCGAGGCGCTCGGCGGGTCGCTCACCAAGCTGAGCAAGGACCAGGCCGAGTACATCGGTGTGGACGTCGAGGGCCCGTACAAGCCCGAGCACTACCGCTACTGACCGCTGTGCGTGAGTTGCGGGGTCCGGACCCCGCAACTCACGCACGGGTCGTTAGGCTCGGCGGCCGTGGGCACACTGCTGGTCATCGAGGGCGTCGACGGCGCCGGTAAACGCACGCTGACCGACAAGCTGGTCGGCGCCTGGCGCGGCCGCGGACTGTCGGTGGCCACCGAGGCCTTCCCGCGCTACGGGCGGTCGGTCACCGCCGACCTCGGTGCAGAGGCGCTGCGTGGGGCTCATGGCGACCTCGCGGAGTCGGTATATGCGATGGCGCTGATGTGGGCGCTCGACCGCCACGCCGCGCGCGGTGAGCTCGACGAGCTGGTGCGCACGCACGATGTCGTGCTGCTCGACCGGTATGTCGCCTCCAACGCCGCCTACGGTGCGGCCCGGCTGCATCAGGAGCCCGGCGACGGTTTCGTGGAGTGGGTGCGCGAGCTCGAGTTCGAACGTTTCGCCTTGCCGGTCCCGGACCGTCAGTTGTACCTGGACGTGCCCGTGGAGCTCGCCCGGGCGCGCGCGGTCGCCCGCGCGCAGTCCGACCCCACCCGCGAGCGAGATGCGTACGAGCGTGATGCGGAACTACAGGCGCGGACGGCGCAGGCGTACCGGCAGCTGTCCGCCGCGGGCTGGGGCTCGCCGTGGACCACGGTGGACCCGGACGCCGACGCCGAGTCCCTGGCCGACGGATTGCTCGGCTGACCACCCGGCCGGCACGCGTACCCTGGACAGGGCAACGCGCCGAGCGGCCCAGGTGAAGCCGCTCGCGGTCGAACTGGTGCCACGATGGAGATATGAAGCCGAGGATTCTGGTCGTCGATGACGACGCCGCATTGGCGGAAATGCTCACGATCGTGCTCCGCGGAGAGGGCTTCGAGCCGACCGTTGTCGGCGACGGGGCGCAGGCGCTGGGCGCGGTCCGGCAGGTGCGCCCGGATCTGGTGCTGCTCGATCTGATGCTTCCCGGGATGAACGGCATCGACGTGTGCCGCGCGGTCCGCGCCGAGTCGGGCGTGCCGATCGTCATGCTCACCGCGAAGACCGACACGGTCGACGTGGTGCTGGGCCTCGAGTCCGGTGCCGACGACTACGTTGTCAAGCCGTTCAAGCCGAAGGAACTGGTCGCGCGGGTGCGCGCCCGGCTGCGCCGCGCCGACGACGAGCCGTCCGAGGTGCTCGGCATCGCCGACGTGCTCATCGACGTGCCCGCGCACAAGGTCACCCGCGAGGGCGCGCTGATCCCGCTGACCCCGCTCGAGTTCGATCTGCTGGTCGCGCTGGCGCGCAAGCCGCGTCAGGTGTTCACCCGTGAGGTGCTGCTCGAACAGGTGTGGGGCTACCGGCACGCCGCCGACACCCGGCTGGTCAACGTGCACGTGCAGCGGCTGCGCGCCAAGGTCGAGCAGGATCCGGACAACCCTGAGGTGGTGTTGACCGTCCGCGGGGTCGGGTACAAGGCCGGACCCCCGTGATCGGTATGCACAAATCGCGGCGCCGGCTGAACGGAGCGTTCTCGCCGGTGCTGCGTTGGTTTCGGGGCTTCGGCCGTTTCCTCGCCCGTCGGTGGCGCAGGTCGCTGCAGTTCCGCGTGGTCGTCTCGACGCTGACGCTTTCGCTCATCGTCATCCTGATCCTGGGCTTCGTGCTGTCGAGCCAGATCACCGACCGCATGCTCGAGACGAAGGTCGGCGCCGCCACCGAGGAGATCGACCGCGCCCGCGGCACGGTCGAGCGGGTCCTCGCCAACAGTGACGAGTCCACCTCCACAGAGAGCCGGCTCGAGGTCGCGAAGGCCGCGCTGATCGATCCGTCCGCCGAGTCGCAGAGCTCCGGCGGCGCCGGCGCGTTCGACCCGGTGCTGGTCGCCTCGAGCAGCGCCCCCGGGCGGAGCACCTCGGCCGGACCGGTCGGCGAGATCCCCAAGACGCTGCGCTCGTTCGTGCAGGCCGGACAGGTGAGCTATCAGTACTCGTCGGTGCCCGGACCGGACGGGGCGATGATGCCCGCGCTGATCGTCGGCACCCCGGTGAGCTCGAACATCACCGGTGCGGAGCTGTACCTGGTTTTCCCGCTCGGCGCGGAGGAGCGCAGTCTGTCGCTGATGCGCGGCATCCTGCTGACCGGCGGCGTGGTGCTGCTGGGCCTGCTCGCCGCGATCTCGATGCTGGTCGCGCGGCAGGTGGTGTTGCCGGTGCGGTCGGCCTCGCGCATCGCCGAGCGGTTCGCCGACGGCCGGCTCAAGGAGCGGATGCCGGTCCGCGGCGAGGACGACATGGCCCGGCTCGCGATGTCGTTCAACGACATGGCCGAGAGCCTCTCGCGTCAGATCACCCAGCTCGAGGAGTACGGCAACCTGCAGAAGCGGTTCACCTCGGACGTGAGCCACGAATTGCGCACGCCGCTGACCACCGTGCGGATGGCGGCCGACATCATCCACGACGGCAGTCCCGGTCTCGACCCCACGCTGCGACGCTCGGCTGAGCTGCTGGTCACCGAGCTGGACCGGTTCGAGTCGCTGCTCAACGACCTGCTCGAGATCAGCCGGCACGATGCGGGCGTGGCGGAGCTGGCCGCCGAACAGCTCGACCTGCGGGTGTGCGCCCGAGCGGCGGTGTCGACGGTGCGCCACCTCGCCGAGGAGACCGGCACCGAGCTGGTCGTCGACCTGCCGGACGAGGCGGTGGTCGCCGAGGCCGACCCGCGCCGGGTCGAGCGGGTCCTGCGCAACCTGCTGGCCAATGCCATCGACCACGGCGAGAGCCGGCCCGTGCTGCTGCGGATGCGCGCCGATGACGACGCCGTCGCGGTGGTCGTGCGGGACCAGGGGATAGGGCTGCGACCCGGCGAGGAGAAGCTGGTCTTCAACCGGTTCTGGCGGTCGGACCCGTCGCGGGTGCGCCGATCCGGCGGCACCGGGCTGGGCCTGGCGATCAGCGTGGAGGACGCGCGCCTGCACCAGGGGCGGCTCGAGGCCAGCGGCGAGCCGGGTAAGGGCGCCTGCTTCCGGCTGACGCTGCCACGCCACCACGGACACAAGCTGACCGGCAGTCCGCTGCCGCTGCGGTCGACCGCACCGGCGAAGTCGGACCGGCCCGCACCGCCGGTGCCACAGGAACCTCGGGTGGAACGGGAGCCGAGCGCGTGACCCTCTTCGGAAGCCGCGCGGGTGCCGTGCGCAGTCGTGCCGCGCGTGGTCGTGTCGCGAAGGCGCTGGCCGCGGTCGCCGGCGCGACCGTCATCGCCACCGTCGCCGCGGGATGCGCCACGCTGCCGACGTCGTCCTCGCCGCAGGCGATCGGCACCGTGGCCCGCGAACCCGACACGTCGTCGGTGCCCGCCCCGACACCGGGGCGCGAACCGGACCTGCTGGTGCGCGACTTCCTCAAGGCGAGCACCGAGCCTGCCGGCCGGCACGCCGCGGCCCGGCAGTTCCTCACCGCGCAGGCCAACTCCAAGTGGGACGACTCGCAGAGCGCACTGGTGGTCGACAAGATCGATGTCTTCTTCGAGAACCGCGCGACCGACTCCGCACGGATCCTTGTCAGTGCCGCGAAGGTCGGCGAGCTGAGCCCGGACGGGGTGTTCAAGGCGGACGACGGCACGCTCGAGGCGCGCTTCGAGATGGTCCGGCAGGACGGTCAGTGGCGGATCGACAACCTGCCGGCGGGCGTGATCATGGACCGGTCGCAGTTCCTGAGCGTGTACCACCGCCAGTCGCTGTACTTCGTCAACTATGCGGGCACCGCGCTGGTTCCGGATCCGCGGTGGATCGCGGTCCGTAAGGAGGGGCTGGCCGCCCAGCTGATCGCGATGCTGCTGGCCGGGCCGAAGGCGCCGCTCGCGCCGGCGGTGCGGACCCAGCTCGGGGAGGGCGTGCACCTGCGTTCGACCCTCACGAAGATCGACGGGCGCGACAGCGACGTCGGGGTCGGCCCCGGCGGCATCCGGATGGACTTCCAGGGGATCGGGAACCTCGACCCGCACGACCGTGAACTCCTCGCCGCACAGGTGGTGTGGACACTGTCCGGCGCGGGTATCACCGGTCCGTACGAGGTGCTTGCCGACGGGGCGCCGATCGACCCGCGCTTCGCCGAGGGCTGGACGACCGCGAGCCTGGCCGCCTGGGATCCGAGCTTCCCGGCCGGCCCGTCCGTCGGCCTGCACGCCATCGTCGACGGCGTGCTCGACAGCGTCGACGACTCGAGCGTCACCCCGGTGGCGGGTCCGCTCGGCAAGCCCGCGCCGGACGGCGGGAACGTGCTGTCGGCGTCGCTGTCCCGCGACGGCAAGCTGGTCGCGGCCGTGCGCTCGACCGGGCGTCCCGGGTCCGGGGTCGAGCTGGTGGCCGGACCGCTGGAGGGGCCGCTGAACGTGGTCGCGGGCGGCGCCACCATCACCCGCCCGACCTGGGGCGGTGACGACCACGTCGTGTGGGCGGTGGTCGACGGGACGAAGGTCACCCGGGCGGTCGTCGACCCCGCCGCCGGGGCGACAGCGGCGCCGGTCGACACATCCGCGATCGCGGCGCTCGGCGGGCCGATCACCGAGCTGCGGCTGTCGCGGGACGAAGCCCGCGCTGCGTTGATCGTCGGCGGCCGGGTCTACGTGGCGTATGTGACGCCGGGGGCGAACGGGGGATTCGCCTTGACCAGCCCGCGTGCCATCGCGTTCGCGCTCGGCAGTTCGGCGATCTCCCTGGACTGGGGGCGGACGGACACGATCTTCGTGACCCGGTCCGGGGCCGACGCGCCGGTCGTCCAGCTGGCGGTGGACGGTTCGAGCATGCAGGCGTTGCCGAGTCGGAACCTGTCGCCGCCGGTCACGCTCATCGACGCGACACCGACCGCGAAGCTGGTCGCGGACAGCCGCGGCGTGCTGACCCTGTCGACGACCTCGCCGGACGACGAGCAGTACTGGCGCGAGATCCCCGGGCTGGTCGGCCGGCGTGCGGTGCCGGTGATGCCGGGCTGACCGGCGCCGGGTGGCCTGCTCGCACAGGGGTCTCGCCCCGCAGGTTGTGCACAACCGTCCGCGTTGTCCACAGCATCCCGCCGCCGGCCCGGCCGGGCGGGCGGCGGCTGTCAGTCTGAGCGGATGCGCGCACTGATCGACTTGGTGCTGCCGCTCGAGTGCGGCGGCTGCCGGACACCGCGCACCCGCTGGTGCCGGCAGTGCGGGGAGGCTGTGTCCGGCGAACCCGTCGGGGTGCACACCCGGCTGGATCCCGGAGTCCCGGTGTGGAGCCTCGGCCCGCACGACGGGCCGCGGCGCCGCGCGGTCATCGCCGCCAAGGAACACGGCCGCAGGGACCTCGCACGCCCGCTCGGCGTCGCGCTGGCGGGCGCGGTGGACATGTTGCGCCACTGGGGCGAGCTGGACCCGCCGCAACTGGCCCCGCTGGTGCTGGTGCCGGCGCCCACCCGAGCGGGCGCTGCCCGCCGCCGCGGGGGCGATCCGGTGACCGCGATGGCCCGCGCGGCCGCGGCCGCACTGCGGCCCGAACCGGTCACCGTCGCGCCGCTGCTGCGGCTGGGCGCGGGCGTGCGCGACTCGGTGGGGATGTCGGCCGCGCGCCGACGGCGTAACCTCGCCGGCCGGGTCCGCCTGTGCGGGGGACTGCGGCCCAGCCCGGCATCGACGGTCGTGCTGGTCGACGACGTGGTCACCACGGGGGCGACCGCATGTGAGTCGCTGTCGGCGCTGGCGGCGGCGGGCGTGCGGGTGCACGCGGTGCTCACCGTCACCTTCGCCGAGTGACGTTCGCCGAATGCCGGTGGCCGGTGTGGTCGGGTTGGTCACGTCCCCCCGACCGGACGCCGACACGAGTGCCGGTGACCATACGCGTAAATGTGCCGAAACGCTGCGTGAACACCCCGCCGACACGCCGTGACGAAAGCGACGCGCGGTGTGTGGCGCAAACCCTGGCACTGGCGTCCAACCCGGACTACCGTCGCGTTCACCAGCCCCGAATGCACGGTAGGAGGTGAACTCTTCCGAACTGGTGCCGGGCGGTGCAGTGGTCCTCTCACTCCCGGCACAGCAGGTGGTACCGCCGGTACCGGGCAAGGGTGCCGGCCAGATTTGGGAGGTACGAGTGTCGACCAGTTCAGAAGCCGCGATGGTCACTCAGGTCGCCGAGAGGTTGGCAGCCGACGGAGCCAGCACGGAGCACATGGACGTTCCCCAGGCCGACGTCGTGGTCAAGGGCCGCAATGTCGAGGTCCCCGATCATTTCCGCGCCTATGTCGCGGACAAACTCGCGCGATTGGAACGCTTCGACCCCTCCATACATTTGTTCGACGTCGAGCTGAAGCATCAGCCGAACCGTCGCCAGCTCAAGAACTGCCAGCAGGTCGAGATCACCGCCCGGGGTAAGGGTCCGGTGGTCCGGGCGGAGGCCAAGGCGGACAGCTTCTACGGGGCGTTCGAATCGGTCAGCGCCAAGCTCGAGAGCCGGCTGCGCAAGGTCAAGGACCGCCGGAAGGTCAGCTACGGCGAGAAGACGCCGGTGTCGGTGTCCGAGGCCACCGCGCGGCTCGCCGCGGACGACTCGCTGGGCATCTCGCCGGGTGTGGGGCTGGACAACGAGACACCCGAGGCCGTGGGCCCGGGCCAGATCGTCCGCACCAAGGTGCACTCCTCGGCCCCGATGAGCGTGGACGACGCGTTGTACGAGATGGAACTGGTCGGACACGACTTCTTCCTGTTCCACGACGCGGCCACGGATCGTCCGTCGGTGGTCTATCGCCGCCACGCGTTCGACTACGGATTGATCCGACTCGCCTGATCACGCGGATCTGCGCCTACCATGGGTCCGGCCGGGGTGAATGCGCCCCGGCCGGACCTCTCGTTCCGGGCCCGTGACGCCCGGTCGAGTGTGAACCGACTTCCGACACAGGATTGAGGACGAGGGAACCCGTGCTGTCGAAGCTGCTCCGCATCGGTGAGGGTCGCATGGTCAAGCGACTCGCACGTATCGCCGACGTTGTCTCCAGTCAGTCCGAGGACGTGGAGGGTCTCTCCGACGCCGAACTGCGTGCCAAGACCGACGAGTTCCGCAAGCGCTACGCGGACGGCGAGTCCCTCGACGAGCTGCTCCCCGAGGCGTTCGCGGTGGCCCGGGAGGCCTCGTTCCGGGTGCTCGGGCAGAAGCACTACCCGGTCCAGATCATGGGCGGCGCCGCGCTGCACTTCGGCAACATCGCCGAGATGAAGACCGGTGAGGGCAAGACGCTGACCTGTGTGCTGCCCGCCTACCTCAACGCCATCTCGGGCGACGGCGTGCACGTGGTCACGGTCAACGACTATCTGGCCAAGCGCGACTCGGAGTGGATGGGCCGGGTGCACCGGTTCCTCGGCCTCGAGGTCGACGTGATCCTCGGCGGCATGTCCCCGGTCGAGCGCCGCAAGGCCTACACGGCGGACATCACCTACGGCACCAACAACGAGTTCGGCTTCGACTACCTGCGCGACAACATGGCGCACTCGCTCGAGGAGCTGGTCCAGCGCGGCCACGCCTTCGCGGTGGTCGACGAGGTCGACTCGATCCTGATCGACGAAGCCCGCACGCCGCTGATCATCTCCGGTCCGGCCGACGCGTCGTCGAAGTGGTACTCGGAGTTCGCCCGCATCGCCCCGCTGCTCAAGCGCGACGTGCACTACGAGATCGACATCAAGAAGCGCACCATCGGCGTGCACGAGGCGGGCGTCGAGTTCGTCGAGGACCAGCTCGGCATCGAGAACCTGTACGAGGCCGCGAACTCGCCGCTGGTGAGCTACCTGAACAACGCCATCAAGGCCAAGGAGCTCTACACCCGCGACAAGGACTACATCGTCCGCGACGGCGAGGTCATCATCGTCGATGAGTTCACCGGCCGTGTGCTCGTCGGACGCCGCTACAACGAGGGCATGCACCAGGCGATCGAGGCCAAGGAGAAGGTCGAGATCAAGGCCGAGAACCAGACCCTTGCCACGATCACGCTGCAGAACTACTTCCGGCTCTACGACAAGCTCTCCGGCATGACGGGTACGGCCGAGACCGAGGCCGCAGAGCTGCACGAGATCTACAAGCTCGGCGTCATCCCGATCCCCACCAACAAGCCGATGGTCCGCCAGGACATGGGCGATCTGATCTACAAGACCGAGGAGGCGAAGTTCGATGCCGTCGTCGACGACGTCGTCGAGCGGCACGAGAAGGGTCAGCCGGTCCTCATCGGCACTACCAGCGTCGAACGTTCCGAGTACCTGTCGCGGCAGTTCACCAAGCGTGGTGTCCCGCACAACGTGCTCAACGCCAAGTACCACGAGAAAGAGGCGACGATCGTCGCCGAGGCCGGCCGGATCGGCGCGGTCACGGTGGCCACCAACATGGCCGGCCGTGGTACCGACATCGTGCTGGGCGGCAACCCCGACATCATCGCCGACCTCGAGCTGCGCGCTCGCGGTCTCGACCCGGTGGACACCCCCGAGGAGTACGAGCAGGCCTGGGACGACGAGATCGTCAAGGTGAAGGACCAGGTCAAGCAGGAGGCCGGGAGGGTCCTCGAGGCCGGCGGACTGTACGTCCTGGGTACCGAGCGGCACGAGTCCCGGCGGATCGACAACCAGTTGCGCGGTCGCTCGGGCCGCCAGGGCGACCCCGGCGAGTCCCGCTTCTACCTCTCGCTCGGCGACGAGCTGATGCGCCGGTTCAACGGCGCCACCGTCGAGGCGATCATGACCCGGCTGAACCTGCCGGACGACGTGCCGATCGAGGCCAAGATGGTCTCGAAGGCGATCAAGAGCGCGCAGACCCAGGTCGAACAGCAGAACTTCGAGATCCGCAAGAACGTCCTCAAGTACGACGAGGTGATGAACCAGCAGCGCACCGTCATCTACGAGGAGCGCCGCCGGATCCTCGAGGGCGAGGACTTCGAGGGTCAGGTCGAACACATGATCACCGACGTGATCACTGCCTACGTCGACGGCGCGACCCGCGAGGGCTATGTCGAGGACTGGGACCTCGACGCGTTGTGGACCGCGCTCAAGGCGCTGTACCCGGTCGGCATCGAGTGGAAGAGCCTGACGGAGGAGAACGAGTTCGGCGAGCGCGGCGAGCTGAGCCGCGACGATCTGCGTCAGGCCGTGCTCGACGATGCCCGTGCGGCCTACGCGCGGCGCGAGGCCGAGATCGACGCGCTCGGCGGTGAGGGCGCGATGCGTCAGATCGAGCGCAGCATCCTGCTGCAGGTGCTCGACCGCAAGTGGCGCGAGCACCTGTACGAGATGGACTACCTCAAGGAGGGCATCGGCCTACGGGCGATGGCCCAGCGTGATCCGCTGGTCGAATACCAGCGCGAGGGCTTCGACATGTTCAGCGCGATGCTCGACGGGCTCAAGGAGGAGTCGGTCGGGTTCCTGTTCAACGTCGCGATCGAACCGGTGCAGGCACCCGAACCCGAGCCGGAGTTGGCGGGGGTGTCGCTCGGCAAGCCCGCGGCACCGTTGCCGACCGAACAGGCGGCCGCGGAGGCACCGCAGTCCGCGGCGCCGACCGCGCTGCGCGCCAAGGGACTCGACGAGCAGTCCGCCCGCGGACTGATGTACTCCGGACCGTCCGAATCCGGTGGCACCGAGGTACGCCGCGGCAAGGACGAGGACGGCGAAGAGGCCGGTGGCACGCGCCGTGAGCGCCGCGCCGCGGCCCGCGCGAAGTCGAAGGGGCCCAAGCCCAAGCGCAAGAAGTAGGGCATCCAGGCGCGGCCCGTGCGGCCGTGGCCGTCCCCGGAATCAGACGATCCGCAGTGCGACGCACCGCCAACCGGCGGTGCGTCGTTCTGTACGGGCCGCGATCGCGAACACGCGCGGTCCGCGGGCATAGGTGGCGAAGACCTCGGCCGCGGCGGGGCCGACCATCGACACGTGTACGCGGGACAGGGCGGCCGCGCCCAGTCGGCGGGCGGGCAGTTCCGCGCGCGACAACGTGGCGACGGTGTCGACCAGCCCGGCGGCGAGCATCGGACGCAGATGGTCGGGTTTGCGCCGCCGGTCGAGCACCTCCAGGATCATCCGCAGCGTGTGATCGGCGAAAGCCCTTGCCTCGGTGACGTTCTGCGGCGCAGGTGGAGCTACCCGCGCAGGTCCGGCAGGTCTCTCGGGCCGCGCGGACGCCGTCACGCACAACTCGGCAGACCCCGGCGCCGGTGAGTGCCGCGACGGTGAGGACCGGGCCAGGGGCGCATGGGATCCGTCCGCGCGGCGGCCGGTCAGCGGCCGGGCCGCGGGCTCGCAGTGCGGCGGGTGTGAGAGGAACCGTGCGGTGAGCGGGTCGGACATGATCTCTCCTCGTCGGGCACCACCGAGTCGGTGGTGAGTTCGGCCGGACGGCGCCAGGGCAGCCCGAATCGGACCGGTCGACAGGAGAGGGTGTCGGTACGGCGCCTGTGAGAATGCCATGAACGGTCCTCGCGCGGCGCGTTTTCGTCCGCGGAGATCGGGCCGCCGGCTCCGGCTCCACTAGGGTTGGCTCATGCGGGATGAGTCCAGTCCAGAGCTTTTCGGCCCCGAGTTTCCCGGCGGGCCGTCGACCGGCCCTCAGATGCCGGCGCACCGCACCGGGGGTGCGTCTCGGTGGTGAGCAGGCTGGACGGTCAGGACGCCGCGTTCTACTACCTCGAGACGGCCGCGACCCCGGCCCACATCGGCTCGCTGGCGATCTTCGAGACCCCGAAGGGCGGGGTCGACTACGAGGACCTGCTCGCCCTGGTGGATGCCCGGCTGGCGCTGGTGCCGCGGTACCGGCAGAAGGTCCGTGAGGTCGCGCGCGGGCTGGCGCGTCCGGTGTGGGTGGACGACCTGGATTTCGACCTGACCTATCACGTCCGCCGCTCCGCGCTGCCCAAGCCCGGATCGACCGAGCAGCTGACGGATCTGGTCGCGCGGCTGTCGTCGCGACTGCTCGATCGCCGCCGTCCGCTGTGGGAGATGTACCTGATCGAGGGGCTCGAGGGCGGCCGGTTCGCGATCTTCACCAAGTCGCATCAGGTGCTTGTCGACGGGGTCGCCGGGCGGGAGATCGACCAGGTCGTGCTCGACCCGACGCCGACGCCGCGGCAGCTGCCGGAGGAGATGTGGATGCCGCGGCCCGAGCCGGGGACCTCGAGCCTGCTGCTCGGCGCGGCCGCCGAGCTGGTCACCAGCCCGGGGGAGGGTGTCGAGTTGGTGCGCCACGCGGTCGGCGACGTCGCCGGCATGCTGGGGCGGGCGACCAAGCTGGTCACCGGGGTGGCGTCGATTCTGCGCAGCGCGACCAATTCGGCGCCTGCGAGCCCGCTGAACGTGCAGGTGTCGAACAGCCGACGCTGTGCGGTCGCCACCACCCGGCTCGCCGACTACCGCGCGATCCGGGCCAGGTACCGCTGCTCGATCAACGACGTGATCCTGACCGTGATGACCGGGGCGCTGCGCAACTGGCTGATCTCGCGCGGCGAGCCGGTGCAGGCATCGAGCACGATCCGGGTGCTGGTGCCGATCTCGGTGTACTCCACGGAGCCCGGTGTGCCCGACGAGGAGCAGCCGCCGGCGGAAAGCCCAGCGCGACCGGAGGTCTCGTCGGTCCTGGTCGACCTGCCGGTGGGGGAGCTGAACCCGGTGGTGCGGTTGTCCCAGGTCGCGCACGCGATGGGCAACGAGCCCGGTCCGGTCCGCCAGGTGGCGGCGAGCAGCCTGGTCCGGCTCTCCGGTTTCGCGCCGCCGACGATGCACGCGATGAGCGCACGGGTCGCCAGCACGATGTCGCGGCGGGCGTTCAACCTGGTCATCACCAATGCGCCGGGGCCGCAGATGCCGCTGTACGTCGCGGGCGCGAAGATGGTGGAGATCTATCCGGTGGCACCGCTGCTGCGGAACCAGGCCCTGACGGTCGGCCTGACCTCGTACGACGGCAAGGTCTTCTACGGGATGAACGGCGACCGCGATGCCATGCCGGACCTGGACCTGTTCCCGGAGCTGATCCGGGAATCGGTCGAAGAACTGCTCGACGCCTGCGGGTGACCCACCGACGAGAGGACAGTGCCAGATGAGAGTCTTTGTGCCGGTGACGATCCGGATGCTCCAGGGCCTCGTCGCCGACGGCGAGCTGCGGGCGCGCAGCGGTACCGCGTTCGCGGTGACGCCGGCGCTGCGCGAGGCGTACACCTCCGATGACGACGATGAGCTGGCCGACGTCGCCATCCGGGAGGCGGCGCGCGCGTCGCTGCGGCTGCTGGCCGCGGAGCTCGACGCCGACGCGGGCGAGCCCGCGTTCCCGGTGCGCCGCGCGGTGCTGGCCGCGGACGTGGACGGGGCGAAGCCGCGGCCCGACCTCGACGACGCGGTCGTGCGGTTGGACGGGCCGATCGCGATGCGTCAGGTCGCCTCCGTGCACGTGGACCTGTCCGACGCGGAGGAGTCGCTGCTGCGGGCCGTGGAGGTGATCGACGCGGCGGATCTGGGCGACGAGGACGCGGAGTTCGTCCTCGGGGACGCCGAAGATCACGAGCTGGCGTGGTACGCCACGCAGGAGCTGCCGTTCCTGCTGGAGCTGCTCTAGTTTTCGGTGCTGGCGGCCACCGCCCCGACCCGGTAACCTACGGGACCGTAGGTTAGGTCGGGCGGTTGAGCGGATGGGCACATCACAATGGGATTGAAGGAATGGCTGGAAGCGCCGGTCGGTGAGGCGACCACGTCGAAGGCTCCGTTGAACATGTTGCGCGGCGCGCTGGCGCGGGTCACCACGCCGCTGCTGCCGGACGACTACCTGCACCTGGCGAACCCGCTGTGGTCGGCGCGGGAGTTGCGCGGGCAGATCGTCGAGGTGCGCCGCGAGACCGGCGACTCGGCCACGCTGGTGATCAAGCCGGGCTGGGGCTTCACCTTCGACTACCAGGCCGGTCAGTACATCGGCATCGGCCTGCTGGTCGACGGCCGCTGGCACTGGCGCTCGTACTCACTGACGTCGGCGCCGCAGCGCAACCAGAAGCTGATCTCGATCACCGTCAAGGCGATGCCCGAGGGCTTCCTGTCCTCGCACCTGGTCGGCGGCGTCGCTCCCGGCACGATCGTGCGGCTGGCCGCGCCGAAGGGCAACTTCTCGCTGCCCGAACCGCCACCGGCGAAGATCCTGTTCCTGACCGCGGGCAGCGGCATCACCCCGATCATCTCGATGCTGCGCACCCTCGACCGGCGCGGCGACATGCCGGACGTCGTGCACGTTCATTCGGCTCCGACCGAGGACGATGCGATGTTCCGCATGGAGGTCGAGCAGCTCCAGTCCGAGCACGCGGGCCTGCGGGTGCACCTGCAGCTCACCCGCAGCATGGGCAAGTTCGCGCTGGACGAGCTCGACGAGGTCTGCCCGGACTGGCGTGAGCGTCAGGTGTGGGCCTGCGGCCCGACCGCCATGCTCGACGACGTCGAGGCGAAGTGGCGCGAGGCCGGGTTGGCGGAGTCGCTGCACACCGAGCGTTTCGCGATCGAGCGGTCGGCGCGCGGCGGTGAGGGCGGCACGGTGACGTTCGCGCGGTCCGGCAAGTCGGTCGAGATCGACGGTGCGACGACGATCCTCGAGGCCGGCGAGAAGGTCGGCGTGCAGATGCCGTTCGGCTGCCGCATGGGCATCTGCCAGACGTGTGTGGCCACCCTCGAGGAGGGCTGCGTGCGCGATCTGCGCAACGGTCGCGAGCACGAGGAGGGTACGCGGGTCCAGACGTGCGTATCCTCGGCATCGGGTGATTGCACAATCGATCTGTGACCACCGTCAACATCGCGCACTAGCGGAGGCGTCCGGGTGGCCATCACCGACATCAAGGAGTTCGCGCATCTGACCGAGGCGGACATCGAGGAGCTCGGCCGCGAGCTCGACACGATCCGCCGCGACGTCGAGGAGTCCCTCGGCGCCCGCGATGCGCGGTACATCCGGCGCACCGTCGAGTTCCAACGGATCCTCGAGGCGACGGGCCGGATCGTGCTGTTCCGCAGCCGGACGCGGACGAGCTGGTGGGTCGGCACCGGAATCCTGGCGGTCGCGAAGTCGATCGAGAACATGGAGCTGGGGCACAACGTCATCCACGGCCAATGGGACTGGATGAACGAACCCGAGATCCATTCCACGTCGTGGGAGTGGGACATGGCGTGCCCGGCGCCGCAGTGGAAGCACTCGCACAACTTCCTGCACCACAAGTACACGAACGTGGTCGGCATGGACCACGACGTGGGCTTCGGGGTCATGCGGGTGACCCGCGACCAGCAATGGAAGCCGATGCACCTGCTGCAGCCCCTGCAGAACCTCATCCTGGCGGTGACGTTCGAGTGGGGCATCGCGGTCCACGACATCAAGATCGGACGGCTTCGCACCGGCACCGAGCAGGAGCAGCAGGAGACGCGCGCGCAGTTGCGCGAACTCGCCCGCAAGGTCCGGCGCCAGGTGGCCAAGGACTACGTGTTCTTCCCCGCACTGTCGGGGCGCCGGTTCGTCAGGACGTTGCAGGCCAACGCGCTGGCGAACGTGCTGCGCAACCTGTGGACTTATGTGGTGATCTTCTGCGGGCACTTCCCGGACGGCGCGGAGAAGTTCACCGTGGAGGAGCTCGAGCACGAGACGCCGGCCGAGTGGTATCTGCGCCAGATGCTCGGTACCGCGAACATCGACGCCGGACCGGTGATGGCCTTCATGACCGGCAACCTGTCGTACCAGATCGAGCACCATCTGTTCCCGGACCTGCCGAGCAACCGTTACGCGGAGATCGCGGTACGGGTACGCGCGCTGTGCGAGAAGTACGACCTGCCGTACACCACGGGGTCGCTGGCCAGGCAGTACCTGCTGACGCTGCGCACGATCTACAAGCTGGCCCTGCCGAACGAGATGCTCAGCGCCACCGCGGACGACGCCCCGGAGACCAGTTCGGAACGCAAGTTCCGGTCGGCCGCGGGGACGGGCCGCACCGCGCTGCGTGAGGCGATCGCGGTCGACCCGACCACCGGTCGGCGGCGCGGCCTGCGCACCGCACTACGGGAGATGCGCGGTCGCTGACCGGTCCCCGCTCGGAACGTCCGGTCGGGCTCGGTCACGGTGTGGCCGTGGGCTTCCCGTCGGGGAGCTCTTGTGATGCAATGGATCCGTGCATCTCACGCAGATCCGACTGATCGTCTCGGACTTCGCCGGGACGTTCGAGTTCTATCGGGATGTGATCGGCCTGGTCCCCCAGAATCCCGACCCCACCCCACCGTATGCGGCGTTCAAGCCGGACCTCGGCAGCGCGCTGTGCCTGCACGAGCGCGCCGACCTGGCACGGGCGCTGGGCGGCGCGGCGGAGGTCGACGGACCGCGCGGGCGCGACGCCGCATTGGTGGTTCTCCGGGTCGACGACCTGGAGGGTTACCTCGAGGCGATCACCGCGCGTGGTGCGCGCCCGCTGGCGCCACCGTCGATCCGGTGGGGAACGATCGCCGGTGCCTACCTGCGCGACCCCGAGGGCAACCTGATCGAGATCCAGCAGTGGATGGCCACCCGTGACGGCGGTCCGGTGCCGCCGGCGTCGTGACCGGGCGGCACCGGGCTGGACCTGACGCCGACCCTCACGGAGCCGAATTCGTCTCCCACGCACGGGCGTACCGACGGCTCGGACGCACGCGGTCCCGGCTGCGGTAGACCACATACGGGCGCACCAGGTACCCGACCGGCGCGCTGAACATGTGCACCAGTCTCGTATACGGCCAGATGGCGATCAGGCTCAGCACGATCAGGTTGTGCACCTGGAAGCTCGGCGGCGTGCCGACCATCAACTCGGGTTGCGGGTGCAGGGTCAGCAGGCTCCGGAACCACGGCGCCACGGTCTGGCGGTAGTCGTAGGGTCCGCCGATCAGGTTGCCGCCGATCGTGTTCCACAGTCCGGCCAGCATGGCGCAGACGAGCAGCGAGTACATGACCCTGTCGCCGCGGGTGGTCGCCTGACGGACCGCCGTCACCGTGCAGCGGCGATAGAGCAGGATCGCCATGCCGGCCACGGTGACCAGCCCGACCACGGTGCCGGCCGACACCGACACCAGGTGGTAGGCCTCCTCGGACACGCCCAATCCGGCCGTCCAGGTCTCCGGGATCAGCAGGCCCAGCACGTGCCCGCCGAACACCCCGACCAGGCCGAAGTGGAACATCGGGCTGCCCAGTCGCAGCAGGCGAGCCTCGTGCAGCTGCGACGAGCGGGTGGTCCAGCCGAACTGGTCCTGGCGGTAGCGCAGCACGTGCCCGACGACGAACGACGTGAACGCGATGTACGGCAACGTCATCCACAACGCGGTGGTCATTTGCGGCCTCCGGCCCCTGTGGTCATTTGCGGCCGCCGATGTCGGGGAGCAGGCTCGGGTCCATCGCGAACGGATCGAGCCCGACCTCTTCCTCCGGCGGCCCCTCTGCGGCGAGCGCGGCAACCCGCCCGCGGTCCACCTCATCCAGGTCGGGCAGCGTGACACTGATCGCGTCGAGCACCGATGCATAGCCGGAACCGTTGTCGTGCAGCGACAGTCGCAGCAGTTCGATCACCGGCAGGTGGTCCATGAGCAGTCGTCGTCCGCCCTCCGGGTCGGCGGTGGCGGCGAACTCCAGCACCACCGCGAGGTGATCGGGCAGTTCGTGGTCGCCGAGCTCCACCCCGGCGGTGCGGTAGGCGTGCTTGAAGCGCAGCAGTGCCATCCCGCGCTTGCGGGTGTCGCCGTACGCGTAATAGGTCAGGTGCAGGCAGCTGCGCCGGCGCAGGTCGAACGTCTCGACATAGTCGGCGGCCAGTGCGATCGGGTCGCGTCCGGCGACGTCGTCCAGGAAGGCGCGCAGCGCGAGTCCCGCGCGACCGGGGATGGTCTGCGCCGCATCGGACAGTTGCGGCACCAGACCGAGCAGTTCCGCATCGGGGTAGTCCAGCGCGAGCGCCGCGATCCGCCAGACCAGTCGTTCCTGCTCCGGGGTCAGTTCGGGTGCGCGCGTGCGGGCGCGGCGCAGGGGCAGTGTGATCACGGCACCGACTCCTCGGACCTGGTGGGGAGCAGGCCGTCGGTGGTGCGGCCGTCCCAGTTGAGCAGGTTGATGCGACGATCCTTCTCCTGCGGCGCGGCATCGTTGGTGTCGGTCAGGTGGAAGCGTTCGGCCACAGCGTCGAACGCGGTCATGCCGGGCCCGCCGTCGTCGTCCAGGCTGCATCCGGTGGCGAGCGCGTCGAGCCGGTGTGCGTCCGAGCCCGCGCCGGTGGGGATGACGTAGCGGTCCTGGTACTTGGCGATGGCCAGCAGCCGGTACATCTCCTCGACCTCGTCGGGATGCAGGCCGACCGAGTCCGCGATGTGCGGACGCCGGGGTTCACCGAGGTTCACGGTGCGCATGTGCGCGCGCATCGCGGCCAGCCGCTGCAGCGCCGCGCGGACCGGGCCCACGTCGCCGGCGGTGAACAGTTCGGCCAGGTACTCGACCGGGATGCGCAGCGAGTCGATGGCCCCGAACAGGTTTCCGGCGTCTTCGCCGTCGTGGCCGGTCTCCGCCAGCACATCCACGACCGGGGACAGCGGCGGCACGTACCAGACCATCGGCATCGTGCGGTATTCCGGATGCAATGGCATCGCCACCTGATAGTCGACGATCAGCTTGTACACCGGCGAGTTCTGCGCCGCCTCGATCCACTCGCCGGAGATGCCGGCCCGCTCGGCCTCGGCCACCACGCGCGGGTCGTGCGGGTTGAGGAACACACCCAGCTGGGACGGGTACAGATCCTTGTCGTCCTTCACCGACGCCGCCTCGAGCACCGCGTCGGCGTCGTAGAGCAGCACCCCGATGTAGCGCAGCCGTCCCACACACGTCTCCGAGCACACGGTCGGGATGCCGACCTCGACGCGCGGATAGCAGAAGGTGCACTTCTCGGCCTTGCCGGTCTTGTGGTTGAAGTAGATCTTCTTGTACGGGCAGCCGCTCACGCACTGGCGCCAGCCGCGGCACTTGTCCTGGTCCACCAGAACGATGCCGTCCTCGCTGCGCTTGTAGATCGCGCCGGACGGACAGGAGGCCGCGCACGCGGGATTGAGGCAGTGCTCGCAGATCCGCGGCAGATAGAACATGAACGTCTGCTCGAACTCCAGCTTGACCTGATCGGACAGCTTGGCCAGCAACGGGTCCCGGCTGATCTGCGCGGATCCGCCGCCGAGGTCGTCGTCCCAGTTGGCACCCCAGGTCACCGCGGTGTCCTCGCCGGTGATCGCCGACTTGGGCCGGGCCACCGGGGTGGTGTCCGACGCCGGTGCGGAGAGCAGGTTCTGGTAGTCGTAGGTCCACGGGTCGTAGTAGTCCGAGACCGTGGGCAGGTCCGGGTTCGCGAAGATGTTCAGCAACCGGCGCATCCGGGATCCGGTGCGCAGCGTCAGCTTGCCGCGCTTGGTCAGCGTCCAGCCACCCTTCCACCGGACCTGATCCTGGTATCCGCGCGGATAGCCCTGCCCGGGACGGGTTTCGACATTGTTGAACCAGGCGTATTCGACACCGCCGCGGTTGGTCCAGGCCTGCTTGCAGGTCACCGAGCAGGTGTGGCATCCGATGCACTTGTCCAGGTTCATCACCATGGCCAGCTGTGCCATGACCCTCATGGGTTCACCTCGTTCACGCGTGCATTGCTCATCAGTACTGCACCTCCTGCGAACGCTTGCGGATCGTGGTGACCTCGTCGCGTTGGTTTCCGGTGGGCCCGTGGTAGTTCATCGCGAACGACTGCTGGGCGTAGCCGCCGATCAGGTGGCTGGGCTTGATCATCAGCCGGGTCAGCGCGTTGTGGATGCCGCCGCGCTTGCCGCCGGCCGACCGACGGGCCGGGTCGGCGCTGTCGGGTGCCGGGTCGATGCGCGGCACGTTCACGGCCTTGTCCTGCGCGTGGTACATGAACACCGTGCCCTCCGGCATGCGGTGGCTGACGATCGCCCGGGCAACGACGATCCCGTTGCGGTTGACCGCCTCGATCCAGTCGTTGTCGACCACGCCGATCTTGTGGGCGTCGACCTCCGACATCCAGATGGCCTGTCCGCCACGGGAAAGCGTGAGCATGTGCAGGTTGTCCTGGTACGCGGAGTGGATCGACCACTTGCTGTGCGGCGTCAGGTAGCGCACGGTGACGCCGACCTCGCCGTCCAGCTTGCCGACCGCACCGACCGCCGGCTCGCTGAACAGTGCCGTCATGTCGAGCGGTGGCCGGAAGATCGGCAACTGCTCGCCGAGTTCGGCCATCCAGTCGTGGTCGAGATAGAAGTGCTGTCGGCCGGTCAGCGTGTGCCACGGCTTGAGCCGCTCGGTGTTGATCGTGAACGGCGAGTAGCGTCGGCCACCGGTCTCGCTGCCGGACCACTCCGGCGAGGTGATCACCGGGACCGGTCGGGACTGGGTGTCGGCGAACGTGATCCGCTTGCCCTCGTTCTCGGCCGCGAGGTCGGCGAGTTCGGTGCCGGTGCGCTGTTCGAGAGCCTCGAAGCCCTCGGTGGCGAGGCGGCCGTTGGTGGTTCCGGACAGCGCCAGGATCGTCTCGGCGGCGTGCACGTCCTTGGACAACGACGGCCGTCCGGCCGCGACACCCGAGGCGGCCGTGCCGTTGACGCCGCGCAGGTACTCGACCTCGACGCCGGGGTGCACCGTCACGCCCTTGGTGGTCAGCCCGACCGTTTCGACAAGCGGCCCGAGCGCGGCCATCTTCTCGGCGATCGTGCCGTAGTCACGTTCGACGACGACGATCCGCGGCATGGTCTTGCCCGGGATCGGGTCGCACTCACCGTACTTCCAGTCCCGTACGCGCCCGCCCGGTTGGGCCAGCGCGTCCGCGGTGTCGTGGGTCAGCGGCACCGCCACGACGTCCTTGCGTACGCCGAGGTGCTTCTCGGCCAGCCAGGAGAAGCCACGGGCCAGGCGGTGGAAGGCGTCGAAGTCGGTCTTGGTCTCCCAGGGCGGCGAGATGGCCGGCGAGAACGCGTGCACGTACGGGTGCATGTCGGTGCTCGACAGGTCGTGCTTCTCGTACCAGGTCGCCGCCGGCAGCACGATGTCCGAATAGAGCGTGGTGCTGGTCATCCGGAAGTCCAGCGACAGCAGCAGATCCAGCTTCCCGACGGGGGCCTCGTCGCGGCGGCGGACCTCGGCGGGCCGCACGCCCTCGTCGCGGGCCTGCACGTTCGAGTCGGTGCCGAGCAGGTGTCGCAGGAAGTACTCGTTGCCCTTCGCCGAGGACCCCAGCAGGTTCGCCCGCCACACCGTCAGGGTGCGCGGAAAGTTCTCCGGCGCATCGGGATCCTCGCAGGCGAACTGCAGGTGTCCGGTCCTCAGCCCGTCGACGACGTGGTCGGCGGCGTCCCTGCCCAGCCTTTCGGCCTCGTCCGCCAGGTCCAGCGGGTTCCGGTTGAACGTCGGGTAACTCGGCATCCACCCCAGCCGGGACGCCAGCGCGATGTTGTCGGCGGCGGTGCGCCCGGCGAACCGGCCCTCGGCCAGCGGTGAGGCCATCGCCTCGGCCGTGAACGGGTCGTAGCGCCACTGGTCGGTGGCGAGATACCAGTAGACGGTGCCCTGCATCTGCCGGGCCGGCCGCTGCCAGTCTCCGCCGGACGCCAGTGTCGCCCATCCGGTGACCGGGCGGCACTTCTCCTGCCCGACGTAGTGGGCCCAGCCGCCGCCGTTGACGCCCTGGCACCCGGTGAGGATCGTCAGCGTCAGGAACGCCCGGTAGATCTGATCGGAGTGGAACCAGTGGTTGGTGCCGGCCCCCATGAGGATCATCGAGCGGCCGCCCGACCGGTTCGCGTTGTCGGCGAACTCTCGGGCGATGCGCGCCGCGGCCGCGCCCGGGACACCGGTGATCTTCTCCTGCCAGGCGGGGGTGGTCGGGTCGTCGGCGTCGTCGTAGCCGGCCGGCCACTGCCCGCGCAGTCCCGGACGGCCCACCCCGTACTGGGCGAGCAGCAGGTCGAAGACGGTCGTGACCCGGTGTCCGGCAACGAGCTTCGTCGGGACCCCTCTGCCGACGACGCCCGGCCGGTCGCTGTCGAACCGCGGCAGTGCCAGCTCGACCGACTCGTCGGCGAACGCGTGCACCGACAGCAGTGGCCGCACCTCGCCCAGATCGAGGTTCCACCGCCCCGCCCCCGACGCGGTGAACCGGTGCCCCAGTGACCCGTTCGGGACGACGGGCTCGGCGTTCTCGTCGAGCAGCACCGTCTTCGACTCCGCGCCCTCCCTGTCGTCGCCCAGGTCGGCGGCGGTGAGGAACTTACCGGGCACGATCACCCCGCCGCGCTCCTCGAGCGTCACCAGGAACGGCAGGTCGGTGTAGCGGCTGACGTAGTCCGTGAAGCGCGGTGTCATCTTGTCGACGAAGAACTCCTTGAGGATCACCTGCCCCATGGCCATCGCGAGCGCGCCGTCGGTGCCCGGGCGGGCGGGCAGCCACTCGTCGGCGAACTTGGTGTTGTCGGCGTAGTCGGGGGAGACGACGACGACCTTCTGGCCGCGATAGCGGGCCTCGGTCATGTAGTGCGCGTCCGGGGTTCGCGTCACCGGCACGTTCGAGCCCCACATGATCAGGTAGCCGGCGTCGAACCAGTCCGCGGACTCCGGCACGTCGGTCTGGTCGCCGAACACCTGCGGCGAGGCCACCGGCAGGTCCGCGTACCAGTCGTAGAACGAGATCATCGAACCGCCGAGCAGCGAGATGAACCGCGATCCGACCGCATGGCTGACCATCGACATGGCGGGGATGGGGGAGAAGCCGGCGACCCGGTCCGGCCCGTAGCGTTTGATCGTGTGCACGTGCGCGGCCGCGGCGATCTCGGTGGCCTCCCACCATTCGGCCCGGACGAAACCGCCCTTGCCGCGCGCGGACTTGTATCGCCGGGACAACTCGGGGTCCTCGACGATCGACGCCCAGGCGAGCACGGGATCCTTCAGCCGCTCCTTGGCCGCCCGGTACATCTCCAGCAGTACGCCGCGCACGTACGGATAGCGCACGCGCGCAGGCGAATACGTGTACCACGAGAAGGAAGCGCCGCGTGGGCACCCGCGGGGCTCGTACTCGGGCTTGTCCGCGCCGATCGACGGATAGTCGGTCTGCTGCGACTCCCAGGTGATGATCCCGTCCTTGACGTACACCTTCCACGAACACGATCCCGTGCAGTTGACGCCGTGGGTCGAGCGCACCACCTTGTCGTGCGCCCACCGGTCCCGGTAGAACACGTCGGCCGCGCGGCCGCCGCTCTTGTGCACTGTACGTAGATCCTCGGACGTCTCGCCCCGCTGGAAGTGGCGTCCGAGTCGCAGCAAGGTGTCGGCGAAATCGGTGGAATCAGGCACGGCACAGCCCCTTCCGTGGCGGTCACGACCGGCCCCGTGCGGATCGGTTTCCCGACTGTAGGGCGGTGCGGCAGCGGATCGAAAGCCCTCACTGCGCCGCCGTCGCGGCTGTGGACCCGCCGTAACACGGCGGTCATCGGACGGGCGGACGCGCGGCGGCGCACGCCGCGAGAACCTGCGCCGACAGGAGGAACCGGGCACGGCGAGGCGGAGTATGCGAGGGCCGGCTGCGCCGAAATTATCGCCTCGTTCACACGGGAAACCCCGCGGTTACCAGCTCTCGTTGGTCGCCAATGCGGTCAGCAGCAGTCGCACCGCGGACACCCGGGCCGCACTGTGACCGGTGAGCCGGTCGAGCGTGCACTCCGGATCCGCGGGCGGTCCCAGATGGGTGCAGCCGCGCGGACAGTCCTGCGCGGCCTCGGCGAGGTCGGCGAACGCGTCGACCACGTCCTCCGGTGAGATGTGCGCGAGCCCGAACGAACGGATGCCCGGTGTGTCGACCACCCAGCCGCCGTCGGGCAGCGGCAGCGCGACCGACTGGGTGGAGGTGTGCCGGCCCTTGCCGACCCCGGACACCACGCCGGTGGCCCGATCGGCTTCCGGCACGAGACGATTGACCATCGTCGACTTGCCGACGCCGGAGTGTCCGATCAGTGCGGTGACCCGCCCTGTGAGCATGGTGGCGACCGCCTCGATCGGGTCCTCCCGCCCGGCCAGCACGATCGGCAGGTCCAGCCCGGTGAACGCGCTGACGAACTCGTCGGGATCGGCCAGGTCGTTCTTGGTGAGGCAGAGGATCGGCTGCAGGCCACCGACGTACGCGGCGACGAGCGCCCGCTCGACGAAGCCGGTGCGCGGAGGAGGGTCGGCCAGGGCGACCACGATCAGCAGCTGCTCGGCGTTGGCGACCACCACGCGCTCGAACGGATCGGTGTCGTCGGCGGTGCGCCGTAGCACGGTGCGCCGCGGGGAGACCCGCACGATCCGGGCCAGGGTGTCCGGCCGGCCGGACAGGTCGCCGACGACGTCCACCTCGTCGCCGACGACGACCGGGGTGCGGCCGAGCTCGCGGGCCCGCATCGCCACGACCGGACGGTCCGGGTCGCCGCCGAGCACGCAGCCCCACCGGCCGCGGTCCTTCGAGACGACCATCGCCGACTCGGCGTCGCGGTGCTCGGGGCGGTTCTTGGTGCGGGGCCGCGAGCCCTTGCCCGGGCGGACCCGGACGTCGGACTCGTCCCAGTGCTGGGTCCCGGCGCGGCGGCTCAGGAGCCGACCCCGGTGGCGAGCATGCGCGCCCACATGCTCTCGAACCCCGGCAGGGTCTTGCCGGTGGTACCGATGTCCTCGACCATCAGGTCCGGTACGCGCAGGCCGAGGATGGCCCCCGCCGTGGCCATCCGGTGGTCCGCGTAGGAGTGCCAGGTGCCACCGCCCAGTGGCGCCGGCTCGATCGCCAGGCCGTCCTCGGTCTCCGCGACCCGGCCGCCCAACGCATTGATCTCGGCGGAGAGCGCCGCGAGCCGGTCGGTCTCGTGACCGCGCAGGTGGGCGATGCCGCGCAGCCGGGACGGTGCGGCGGCCAGCGCGGCCAGCGCGGCGACGGTCGGGGCGAGCTCGCCGATGTCGTGCAGGTCGACGTCGATACCGCCCAGCTCGGCGGGGCCCTCGACGGTCAGCGCGCCGTCCGCCCAGCCGACCTCGGCGCCCATCTGGCGCAGGATCCCGCGGATGGCGTCGCCGGCCTGGGTGGTGGTCTCCGGCCAGTGCGGAATGGTGACGCGACCGCCGGTGACCGCGGCGGCCGCCAGGAACGGCGTCGCGTTGGACAGGTCCGGCTCGACCGTCCAGTCGACCGCCTTGACGGGGCCGGGCTGCACCTGCCAGGTGTCCGGGGTGGCGGAGCCGGCCGACGAGTCCTGTCCGACCTGTACGCCGCTGCTGCGCAGCATCGCCAGCGTCATCTCGATGTGCGGCATCGACGGTACCGGGCGGCCGATGTGCCGGATGGTCACCCCGTGGCGGTACCGGGCGCCGGAGAGCAGCAGGCCGGAGACGAACTGGGAGGAGCCGGAGGCGTCGATCTCGACGTGTCCGCCCTCGGCGGCGCCGGTGCCGCAGACCGTGAACGGCAAGGCGTTGCCCGACACCTTGACGCCGAGCACCCGTAGTGCCTCGAGGATGACGCCGAGCGGTCGCAGTCGGGCCTGCTCGTCGCCGTCGAAGACGACCTTGCCCTCGGCGAGGGCGGCCAGCGGAGGCAGGAACCGCATGACGGTGCCGGCCAGGCCACAGTCGATCGCGCCGCCGTGCAGCGCGCCGGACTCGACCACCAGTTCGGTGTCGTCGCCGGTGATCGACACGCCGAGCGCGCGCAGGCCGTAGATCATCAGGTTGGTGTCGCGACTGCGCAGCGCGCCGTTGATCCGCGAGGTGCCCTCGGCCAGGGAGGCCAGGATCAGCGCACGGTTGGTGATCGACTTGGACCCCGGCAGGCTCACGGTGGCGTGCACGGGGCCGTCGGTGGTGGGCGCGCTCCAGTAACTCACCCCCCCATCTTGGACCATTGCCGCGCGAACTCCCGGAGGCGTGCCAGCATGGAGGCGTGTGCGGCAGATATGCGACCACGGTCGATCCCGCGAAGCTGGCGGTCGAGTTGGACGCGGTCGACGAGACCGGCGCGGCGGGGGCACAGGCGTGCAGCTACAACGTCGCGCCGACCACCGAGGTCCTCGCCGTCGTCGAACGTCATCGGGACCCCGGCGACGACCCCACACTGCGGATCCGGCTGATGCGCTGGGGTTTCGTCCCGCACTGGGCCAAGCGCGTCGGTGACGGGCCGCCGCTGTTCAACGCGCGGGCCGAGACGGTGACGTCGAAGGCGATGTTCAAGGCTGCGGCGTCGGGTAAACGCTGCCTGGTGCCGATGGACGGCTGGTTCGAATGGGAACGCGGGGTCTCGGCCGCCGGCAAGCCGGTGAAGGTGCCGTTCTACATGACCCCGCGGGACGGCTCGCGCCTCTACATGGCCGGTCTGTGGTCCGCCTGGCGGGGCGGCTCCGGCGAGCCGCCGGTGCTGAGCGCGACGATCCTGACCACGGACGCGGTCGGGGAACTCGAGGGGGTGCACGACCGGATGCCGCTGATCCTGCCGCGTGAGAGCTGGGAGCGCTGGCTCGACCCGGACGCGGCGATGGACTCCGCGCTGCTGGCCCCGCCGGACCCCGCGGTGGCGGCGGCGATCGAGATCCGCCGGGTCTCGACACTGGTGAACAGCGTCCGCAACGACGGTCCGGAACTCGTCACGCCGGATGCGGGGGAGGACCCGGCCGAGCAGCTCACCCTGCTGTGATCTCGGCGGTGACCGCGCCGCTCAGCCGCACCAGCTCGCGCGGGTCGAGTTCGATCTCCAGGCCGCGCCGCCCGGCGCTGCACAGCACGCGATCGAACGTCAGCGCGGAGGAGTCGACGACCGTCGGCAGCGGCTTGCGTTGCCCCAGTGGGGAAACCCCGCCGAAGACGTAGCCGGTCGCCCGTTCGGCCTCCGCGCGTTCCGCCATCGCGGCCTTGCCGATGGACAGCGCGCCCGCGGCGGCCTTGAGCGACAGTTTCGCCGGCACCGGCAGCACCGCGACCGCGAGCTTGCCGTCGGCCTTGATCACCAGCGTCTTGAAGATCTGCTCGGGTATCACCCCTAGGCGCTCGCCGAGATTGTCGACGGCCTCGGTGCCGTACGAGTCGGCGCGTGGGTCGTGCGGGTAGCTGTGCACCAGGTGCGCGACCTTCTGCTTGTCGAGCAGCTTCGTTGCGGGGGTGGAGGTACCGGCCATGACCGCGAGCCTAGTGGCGGGCGGGCGCGAGGCGCGTCCCTCGCGAGGGTACGGCCCGCGGTCGGGCGGCCACATGATCGGACGGCCGGGGAACACACCCGCGCCCGCCTGTGTTGAACCGACCGTCGAGGGCGTGCCTCGGCAGCAGGAGGTGTGGAGACATCGTGGCGGTGTTGTGTACCCGGCGTGAGCGTTCGGCATCCGACGATCTGGTCTGGACAATCCCGGTAACGTTGGACACCGAAGCCGGCGAAGGGACGAGTGTGCCGAGTAACGACGGGCCTGCCGGCGGCAGGACAGCTGCCGCCGAGACTGCAGCCGCGGAAACCGCCGCGGTGGAAGCTGCCGCCGAGGACCAGGCCGCGGAGTTGACCGCGCGGTTCGAACGTGACGCGCTGCCGCTGCTGGACCAGCTCTACGGCGCCGCCCTGCGGATGACCCGCAACCCCGCCGATGCCGAGGACCTGGTGCAGGAGACCTACGTCAAGGCCTTCTCCGCGTTCGCCTCCTTCAAGGAGGGCACGAACCTCAAGGCCTGGCTGTATCGCATCCTGACCAACACCTACATCAACGGCTACCGCAAGAAGCAGCGCCAGCCCGCGCAGTACCCGACCGACGAGATCACCGACTGGCAGCTGGCCGCGACGGCCGAGCACACCTCGACGGGGCTGCGCTCCGCAGAGGTCGAGGCGCTCGACGCGCTGCCGGACGACGACATCAAGGCCGCGCTGCAGGCGCTGCCCGAGGACTTCCGGATGGCGGTGTACTACGCCGACGTCGAGGGCCTCCCGTACAAGGAGATCGCCGAGATCATGGGCACGCCGATCGGCACCGTGATGTCGCGGCTGCACCGCGGTCGCAAGCAGCTGCGCGGGCTGCTCGCCGATGTCGCCCGTGAGCGCGGGATCCGGACCGAAACCGAGCAGGAGGCCACCCGATGAGCGAGCAGGACAATCGGGGCGCCGAGCTCGACTGCTCGGCGGTACTCGCCGACGTCTGGCTGATGCTCGACAACGAATGCGACGAGGCCACCCGGCGCCGGCTCATGCAGCACATGGAGGAGTGCGGCGCCTGCTTCGAGGCCTACGGCATCGAGGAGAAGATCAAGGGCCTGCTGCACCGCAAGTGCTGCGAGCATGCGCCCGAGGGGCTGCGCGAGCGGCTGCGCATCGAACTGCACCGGACCACCATCATCCAGGTCGATCCGGGGGCCTGAGCCCGAACGTGAGAAGGGCCGGGACGCATGGCGTCCCGGCCCTTCTGCTCACCTTCGGCGCGTCAGGCGTTCGGACGCTTGCCGTGGTTGGCCTTGTTCTTCTTGCGGTCGCGCTTCTTACGGCCACGCTTGCCCATGGATGTTCCTTCCGGTCCTGCAGTTCCTACCGGTTCTGCCCTGTCGACGGTTCATTCTCGCACGACGCCCCGGCTGTGGTTCGATTGGCGGGACAGATGTGCGGCCGGGCAAGAGGAGGACGTCGATGACCGAGGACGTGCGCGCCGAGATGGTGGCGAGCGTGTGGCAGGTCGTGGTGCACGAGGGTGACGCGGTCAAGGAAGGCGACACCCTGGTGATCCTCGAGTCGATGAAGATGGAGATCCCGGTCCTCGCCGAGGTCGACGGCACCGTCAGTTCCCTGGCCGTGGTCGTGGGGGACGTCATCCAGCAGGGCGACCTGATCGCGACGATTTCCTGATCAACGTGACCGCGCCGAGCGCCCGGGCACGCACCGATCGGCTGGAGCCCGATGTCGACGCTCAGTGACCTGCTCGCCGAACACACCCACCTGCCCGGTGGTGCGGTCGACCACCTGCAGCGGGTGGTCGGCGAGTGGCAGTTGCTGGCGGACCTGTCGTTCGCCGACTTCCTGCTGTGGGTGGCGCAGACCGGGGCTGCCCCGATGGTGTGCGTCGCGCAGTGTCGCCCCACCACGGCGTCCACCGCGTACTCGGAGGACGAGGTCGGCTCCACCGTGACCGACGTCGACGCCCCGCAGGTGCTGCGCGCCCTCGACGAGGGTGAGGTCTTCCGCGACGAGCAGACCCGCTGGTACAAGGGCGTACCGTTGCGGATGGAGGCCGTGCCGGTGACCTGGCGCGGCCAGGTGATCGCGGTGCTGTCGCGGTCGACGAACCTGGCGCAGCCGCGGTTCCCCAGCCCGCTGGAGATCGCGTATCTCGACTGCGCAGACGATCTGTGCCAGATGATCTGCGACGGCACCTTCCCGATGCGCGAGGAACTGACCGCCGTCCACTCGAGCCCCCGCGCGGGGGACGGCTTCATCCGGCTGGACCCGGCGGGAAATGTCGCCTATTCGAGCCCGAACGCGCTCTCGGCCTATCACCGGATGGGGTTGTCCACCGACCTGGCGGGCCGCGACCTGGCCGAGGTCACCCGCTCGCTGGTGTCGGACTCGTTCGACGCGCAGGAGGTGGCGTCGCGGTTGCGCTCGACGCTGACGGGCGATTCGACGCTGCGGATGGAGATCGACGCACGCGGCGCAACGGTGCTGCTCCGGGCGCTGCCGCTGCACCCGCGCGGCGAGCCGACCGGAGCTGCGGTGCTGGTGCGCGACGTCACCGAGGTCAAGCGGCGGGACCGCGCCCTGCTCAGCAAGGACGCCACCATCCGCGAGATCCACCACCGGGTGAAGAACAACCTGCAGACGGTCGCGGCGCTTCTGCGGTTGCAGGGCCGGCGCACCGACAACGAGGAGGCCCGGCACGCGCTGACCGAATCGGTCCGGCGGGTCTCGTCGATCGCGCTGGTGCACGAGACGCTGTCGATGTCGGTGGACGAGGAGGTCAACCTCGACGAGGTGGTCGACCGCCTGGTACCGATCATGGCGGACGTGTCGGCCGCCGGCAGCCGGGTGCAGGTACGCCGCGAAGGCGGTCTCGGCGTGCTGCAGGCGGAGCGGGCCACGCCGTTGGTGATGGTGCTGGCCGAGCTCGTCCAGAATGCACTCGAGCACGGGTTCGGACCGGACGACGCCGGCGAGGTGGTGATCACCGCCAAGCGGTCGGCGCGCTGGCTCGACGTCCTCGTGCACGACAACGGCTCCGGGCTGCCGGAGGGGTTCTCGATCGAGCACTCCAAGCGGCTCGGACTGCAGATCGCGCGCACGCTGGTCGACTCGGAGCTGGGCGGGTCACTGGGCCTGCACCCGGCCTCCGGCGGCGGCACCGACGCGGTGCTGCGGGTGCGGCTCGGACGTCGGCCGCGGCTCGGCCCCGACGTGCGGTGATGCGCCGGAGTGTCCCGCGACGGTGAGCCCGCACGCAACGACAGTGGCCCGACACCATACGGTGCCGGGCCACTGTCGTAAGCTCTGGTCTGCTAGACCGCGCTACGCGAACGAGTGCGCGCGTTGCGACGCTTGAGCGCGCGACGCTCGTCCTCGCTCATGCCGCCCCACACTCCGGCATCCTGTCCGGACTCGAGCGCCCAGGACAGGCACTCGGCGGTCACGGGGCAGCGGTTGCAGACAAGCTTGGCATCTGCAATCTGCGCGATCGCCGGACCGCTGTTCCCCACCGGGAAGAACAGTTCGGGGTCCTCGTCGCGACAGATTGCCTCATGGCGCCAGTCCATGCCTGCTCCTCCTAAGTGCGATCCGCACCGTGTAGTCATGATTTGTTCATCCGCGCGGCAGTGTGCTGCACGCGTTGTTGCTTGTGAATGCTTTCACGAACTGGGCAGATGTCAATAGAGATCGTGTAACTCGTGGGCAAGGTCACTTGACGCCACGAACCGCTGTTCGCCGCGTGTTCACCGTGCTATCGGGGCCGTCCGGGTGGGGTTGTCCGGGCGCCGCGACGTGCGTCGGACGCGGTGCTCGATCAGGGCGCCGGCGGCGCGACGACGTCCAGCGCGGAGGGGACGGAGGCGAAGTGCACCTCGGTCCGCTGCCCGATGTAGTCACCGTCGAGTTGCAGGCCGATGGGCTCGCTGCTGTGGATCGTGAGATTCGACACGTCGTCGATTCGGGTGAGCGCGCCGACCTTGGGCTGAGCCCCGGGCGCGAGCAACTGGCGCGACAGGCGCAGGCTCGTGAACACGCCCATGCTGCGCATCGCGAACAGGCCCAGTCCGGTGTCGTACCCGGTCTCCGGGTTGGTGTGCACCGGGCGCTGGTTCAGGTAGGTCCACGGGCTGGCGTTGGAGACGAACGCGTAGTGGACGCCCTCGATCGGCGGCCGGCCGGGCAGCCGCACAGAAAGGGTCGGCGCGCGCCGCGAGGTGCGGAAGAACGTGCGGACCGCGGTGCGCACGTAGCGGGCGGGGGTGGCGGTGCGGCCGGCGTGCCGGGCCGCCTCGATCGCCTCGACGACCATCGCGTCCAGCCCCATGCCGGCATTGAAGGTGAACCAACGATTGTCGCAGTGCGCCAATCCGATTCGGCGTCGCTCCTTGGCGGCCAGCAGGTCCAGCAGCTGGTTCGTGGCCTCGACCGGATCCGCGTGGATGCCCAGCGACCGGGCGAAGACGTTGGCCGAGCCGCCGGGGACGACGGCGATCGCGGGGATCGGGCCGATCGGCACGGACTGCATCGACGCCGGCTTGGGCGGTCCGAGCAGACCGTTGACGACCTCGTTGACCGTGCCGTCGCCGCCGTGCACCACGATCAGCGACGCGCCGTCGGTCGCCGCCTGCCGGGCGAGTTCACCGGCATGACCGCGATGCGTGGTGTGCACGACCTTCAGCCGCAGCCGGCTGGCGAGCGCATGCGCGAGCAGATCGCGACCGGCGGGGGTCGTCGAGGTCGCGTTGGGGTTGACGATCAGCAGCGCACGCACGGACATTCACCCTAGTAGGCGACAGTTGCCCCGCCTGTCTTAGGCTGGTGACGTGCCAGTTCAGCCAGATCACGACCAGCACGCGCTCCTCGGACCGCCCCGCACGTTCCTCGCCGCGGGCGCGTTGGTGGCCCTCGAAGGCGCGGTGGCCGTCGTCGTCGCCGTCGTCCTCGTCATCCGGGCGCTGACCGGCCACGACCAGTCCACCGCGCTCGGCTACGGCGTGGCCGCATGGCTGGTGATCCTCGGCGGCGCGGTGCTGGCCGCCGGCGTCTCGATGTTGCGCAGCGGCCGGTGGGGCCGCGGGGTCGGCGTGCTGGCCCAGCTGCTGCTCGCGCCGGTCGCCTGGTCGCTGCTGGGCGAATCGCACCAGGTGGCCTGGGGTGCGCTGCTGACCATCGTCGTCGTGCCGACGTTCGTGATGCTGGTGCTGCCGTCGTCGACGGCGTGGTCGGGCCGCCCGCGCGACTGACGCGGAACCGATCCGTCCGCGACGCTCAGTCGGCGCGTTCGGCCAGCGCGGCCAGCTCGGCGCCGGTGAGCCGGAAGTTCGTCCACTCGTCGCGCGACCGCGCCCCGATTGAGCGGTAGAAGCCGATCGACGGCTCGTTCCAGTCGAGCACCTCCCAGCCGAGCCGGGTGTATCCGTGGGTGGCGCATTCGCGGGCGAGCGCGGCCAGCAGCGCAGTGCCGTGGCCGCCGCCGCGACGATCCGGCCGGACGTAGAGGTCCTCGAGGTAGATGCCGTGCACCCCGTCCCACGTGCTGAAACTGAGGAACCACAGCGCCATCCCGACGACTTCCTCGCCCGCGGCGTCGGGTGTGGCCTCCACCGCCACGTGGCCGAACACCGCCGGGTTCGGGCCGAACAGTGCGGCCTCGATCTGCTCGGGGGTGACCGTGCACTCGTGCCGGAGCTTCTCGTACTCGGCGAGACCGTAGATCAGGTCCACGATCGCCGGCACGTCCTCGATCTGCACCCGGCGGATCATCGGGCCACCGCCAGGGGGGTGCGACCGAGCGAGGCGATCTGACGCACCCCGTGCTCGAAGCCGAGTTCGGCGACCCCGGCGGCGGCCATCGCGAACCGCGACCCCTCGGTGACCGGCAGCTGGACCCAGCGGGCCAGCAGCGCGCGGGAGAAGTGCCCATGACCGACGAGGACCACGTCCTGGTCGGCGACCGCCCCCAGCGCGACCTCGAGGACCCGGTCCGCGCGTTCCCGGACCTGTGCGGCGGTCTCGCCACCCGGGCACGGGCGGGTGAACACCGTCCAGTCCGGGACTGTTCGGCGGATCTGCGGTGTGGTCAGGCCCTCGTAGTCGCCGTAGTCCCATTCCTGCAGGTCGTCCCACACCCGGTCGACGGTCAACCCGGCCAGGGCCGCGGTGTCGCGGGCGCGGGCGCGGGGACTGCTGATCACCAGCGGGCGGGTCAGCGTGAGGTCGGCGAACGTGCCGGCGAGCGCCTGGGCCTGGGCGGTGCCGCGATCGTTCAGGGGGACGTCGGTGCGGCCGGTGTGCCTGCCGGTCGCCGACCATTCGGTCTCGCCGTGCCGGACCAGGAACAGTCGGCCGAGATCAGAAGCCATGGGTTCATCATGCCGGGTCAGGACCGGGGGACCGGCCGCCGGTACCGGCTTCGGGACGGTACTGGCTTCGGGTGGGAGTTTGGGCAAGGATGGGCCCGTGACGACGGTACTCGCGGTGGCAAATCAAAAGGGTGGGGTCGCGAAGACGACCACGGTGGCCTCGTTGGGGGCGGCGCTGGCCGCGCTGGACCGGCGGGTGCTGGTCATCGACCTCGATCCGCAGGCGTGCCTGACGTTCTCGCTGGGCCACGACCCCGACCGTCTGCCGGGTTCGGTGCACGAGGTGCTGGTCGGCGACGTCAAGGTCGAGGAGGTGCTGCTCGACACCCATGACGGGGTGCGGCTGCTGCCCGCCACCATCGACCTGGCCGGCGCCGAGGCGCTGCTGCTGATGCGGCCGGGACGCGAGCACGCGCTGCGGCGCGCCCTGGCCCAGGTCGAGGGCCAGTTCGACGTGATCCTGATCGACTGCCCGCCGTCGCTCGGTGTGCTCACGCTCAACGGGCTCACCGCGGCCGACGCGGTGATCGTGCCGCTGCAGTGCGAGACCCTGGCCCACCGCGGTGTCGGCCAGCTGCTGCGCACCGTGCACGACGTACAGGCGATCACCAATCCGAAGCTCGAACTGCTCGGCGTGCTGCCCACGCTGTACGACGCCCGGACCACCCACAGTCGCGACGTCCTCGGCGACGTCTCCGACCGGTACAGCACCCCGGTGCTGGCGCCGCCGATCCCGCGCACCGTCCGGTTCGCCGAGGCCTCCGCATCGGGCGCCACCGTGCTCTCGGGGCGAAAGTCCAAGGGTGCGCAGGCATATCGCGATCTCGCTGCGAATCTGGTCGGCTACTGGGACGGCAACGCCGATCTGATCACGTTCTCCCCGTACGAATCCTGACCGACACCGCTCAGGAACCCTTGAGCGCCACCAGTTCCGGGCCGCGCCGCTCGAGCAGCATGTCCCCGGTGGCGGCGAGGCCGATCGGCCCGCGCACGTTTTCGGGGCGCGGCACCGGGATCCGCGCGTTCTCGCGTCCGGTGACGACGTCGACGACCGCGACGGCCCCAGGCGTGGGGACGAGCAGGGAGCCGGCCATCATCGTGCCGGGGCCGAGCGTGCCCGGCACCGTCCAGCGCGGGGTCAGGTCGATGGCGTTCAGCGCCACCGTCGAATCGCCGGTCCAGAAGGTGAACATCGAGCTGTCGTCCACTGCGGCGGTCACGTCGGCACCCCCGTCGGGCGGCGTGGCCACCGGGTAGGCCGAGATGAGGTTGGCGTCGCCGTCGAAGATCCCGATCTGCGCGGTGGTGCCGGGCAGGAACACCGCGGTCAGCTGGCCGGATACGGCGAGAATGCGGGCGCCGCGCACGGCCTGTCCGTTGCCGATCAGGATGGTCGATCCGTAGGGCTCGGGCTTGCCGGGGTCCTTGGGTGCCGGGCTCATCACGGTGAGGCGGTCGCCCTGCTCGCCGGGGCATGTCTCGACCACTGCCAGGCGGCTGTTGCCGATCCCGTCGGAGCGCAGCGTGCATCCGGTGCGCGGTTGCGCATCCGGATTGACGGGGGCGTCGACCCGGCCGTACTCGAGGGTGCGCACCAGATCCGAGCGCCACACCTCGAGGCGGGTGTCGCCGCGGGAGACGACGTAGGTGCCGTTCGTCGACAACTGGACCGTGTGGTCCGCCAGGCTGGAGCGCTGCGGTTGGCGGACGCCGGTCGCGGCGTCGAGCGCGGTCACCTCGCTGCAGCCGCGCCGGTCCCGGTAGACCGACACGGCCCGGTCCCAGGCGCCGACCACCCCGCACAGCGCGATGTCACGCTGGTACTTCCAGATCTGGCGTCCGGTGCGGGCGTCCCGGCCGACCACCGAACCGCTGTCCGCTGTGACGACCGCACCGGACTCCACCGTCGGCAGTGCGGTCGCCGGGCTCGGCGCACTCCAGGCCTCGGTGAAGGCGGTCGGCACCTGCAACGCGGCCGGCGCCGGAACCACCGGACCCGAGGCGACCTCGTCGCTCGTGTGACGTTCGGGGCTGCGCCACCACACGAGCGTGGCCAGCACCACCACCAGCACGACGATGGACGCGGCGGCGATCAGGTCGGCGCGGGTCCGACGCTCCGGTTTCGGCACAGCGTCAGGCTAGTGGCTACTCCTGCGAGCCGGCGTCCGCACCGGGCGTGGCCGCGGTGGCGGCGGGCTTGCGGCGACGCCGGCGGCGCTTGCGAGCCGGTGCGTCACCCTCGGTGGCCTGGCCCGACTCGGCGGAGTCGGCGGTGGCCTCGGAGGCTGCGTCCTTCGATGCGGTCGCCCCCTGCTCGGCTGCGCCCTCGCCGGTCTTGCCGCCGCGGGTGCGCCTGCGATTCCGCGTCGACTTCGGCCGGGTCGAGTCGCGCCCCTCGCTCTCGCCGTCGGCGTCACGGGCCGGGCGCTGGGCCTTGGGCCGGGCGATCGAGCCCTTGGCATCGGTGGGGATGTCCAGGTCCACGTACAGGTGCTCGGAGCTCGAGTAGGTCTCCAGCGGGTCCGGGACCCCGAGGCTCAGCGCCTTGTCGATCAGCTGCCAGCGGGGGACGTCGTCCCAGTCGACCAGGGTGACGGCGGTGCCGGTGCGGCCGGCGCGGCCCGTGCGGCCGATGCGGTGCACGTAGGTCTTCTCGTCGTCGGGGCACTGGTAGTTGATGACGTGGGTGACGTCGTCGATGTCGATGCCGCGCGCGGCGACGTCGGTCGCAACGAGCACGTCGATCTTGTGGTTGCGGAAGGAGTTGAGCGACTTCTCACGGGCGACCTGGCCGAGGTCACCGTGCACCGCGCCGACCTTGAAGCCGCGCTCGGCGAGCTCGTCGGAGACCTTCTGTGCGGTGCGCTTGGTGCGGGTGAAGATCATCGTGGCGCCGCGCTCGCGGGCCTGCAGCACACGCGAGACCATCTCGACCTTGTCCAGCGCGTGGGCGCGGAAGATGTGCTGCACGGTGCGGTCGTGCACGGCCGACGAATCCGGCTCCTCCGCGCGGATGTGCGTCGGGCGCGTCATGAAGGTGCGGGCCAAGGTGATGATCGGCCCGGGCATTGTGGCGGAGAACAGCATGGTCTGACGCTTGTCCGGGACCATGCCGAGGATGCGTTCGATGTCGGGCAGGAAGCCCAGGTCGAGCATCTCGTCGGCCTCGTCGAGGACGAGTACGCCGACCTTGCCGAGGATCAGGTGGCCCTGGTTGGCCAGGTCGAGCAGGCGGCCGGGGGTGCCGACGACGACGTCGACGCCCCTGCGCAGCGCGTCGATCTGCTGCTCGTAGGGGCGGCCGCCGTAGATCGAGAGGATCTCGAGCTTGCCGGTCGGGCCGGGCAGGTGCTTGGCGGCGTTCTCCAGGTCGGAGGTGACCTGGATGCACAGTTCGCGGGTCGGCACGATGACCAGCGCGCGCGGGGTGCCGTCGAGCGGCATCGCCGCGGCCGGGTCGCTGACCCGGTGCAGCAGCGGCACGCCGAAGCCGAAGGTCTTGCCCATGCCGGTGCGGGCCTGACCGATCAGGTCGTCGCCGGCGAGGGCGAGCGGCAGCGTCAACTCCTGGATGGCGAAGGTGTGCTCGATGCCGATCTCGGCGAGCGCGCGCACGATCTCGTCGCGGACGCCCAACTCGGCGAACGAGGGAGCGGGGGCATCCGGGGTGTGGTTGAGGGTGCTGGAATCGACGTCCGGCGCCGGCGGATTCGTGTCGACAGTCGTCTTGCTCAGGGGTCTGGCCTTCCTCGCGTCTTCGCGCGCACGAGGAGGAACCGGGCCTTGGGGCCCACGTTCGGCACTCCCGGCGCGGATGCTCTCGGCTCGGCGGGACGGGGCGTCCCGGATGCTGCGCGGCCGGTCATGCGGCCTGCGACAGGCGTGGCGGCGAGCTCATCCGACAAGTGGTGCGCGCACAGTATCGATCAGTCGTGACGGAAATGCCGACGACCTGCAGCCATGGTACCCGTAACCCGCGTCCAGGGTGACCGTGCCCGTCGCGGGGCGACTAGTGTCCACGACCATGGCGTCGAATGTGTCCGAGTCCCCGGTCCCCACGATCTCGTCCGATGACCCCGGCGTGACTGAACTGTTCGCGTTGCTCGCCTACGGCGAGATCTCCGCGTTCTATCGACTCTCCGCCGACGCCGCCAAGGCGCCCGACCTGCGCGGCAAGGTCGCGCTGGCCAGCATGGCCGCCGCCGAGATGGGCCACTACGAGCGGCTGCAGGAGGCGCTGGAGCGCCGCGGGGTGGACATCTATCAGGCGATGGAACCGTACGTGCAGGCGCTCGAGGACTATCACGCGTCGACGACGCCGAGCACGTGGCTGGAGTCGCTCGTCAAGGCCTACATCGGCGACGGGCTCGCCGCGGACTTCTACCGCGAGATCGCGGGCACGCTGTCCGGTGAGGTCGCGGAGATCGTGCGCGAGGTGCTCAGCGAGACCGCGCACTCGACGTTCGTGGTCGACGAGGTGAGCAAGGCGGTCGCGGCGAGCCCGCAGACCAAGGCGCGGCTGACGCTGTGGGGCCGGCGGCTCCTCGGCGAGGCGATCACGCAGGCCCAGTACGTCGCGGCCCGGCGTGAGGAACTCGCCGATCTGGTGCTTGCCGCGGTCGGTGACATCAACCATCTCGTCGAGTTGTTCGACCGCATGCAGGAGCAGCACGAGGTGCGGATGGAGGCGCTGGGCCTGGTCTGAGCGGTGTTCGCTCAGGGCACAGCGCCGGAGTCCTGTTCGCGCCGTCGGGCTGCACTAGCCTGGTCGGAGAATCTTCTGCCACACGAATTCGGAGGTTGACCGTGGAGGTCAAGATCGGTGTTTCGGACAGCCCGCGCGAGCTCGTCATCAACAGTGGGCAGACGCCGGAAGAGGTCGAGAGCGCGGTGCGCGCGGCCCTCGAGGGCGACCGGTCGGGCATGCTGACGCTCGAGGACGACAAGGGGCGCCGCTACCTGGTGGCCGCCGCGCGCGTCGCCTACGTCGAGATCGGCCCGTCCGACTCGCGCCGGGTGGGCTTCGGCGCTCGCTGAACATTCGCGGACGCGGCGGTGTGGGAGTTCCCGCACCGCCGCGTCGTCGTATCAGGGTGGTATCGGGGTGGGTCAGAACGACTCGAGCAGGGCATCCCGCGCCGACCGCCACTGCACGCCCAGCTCGTCGTGCGTGCGTGAGTCGTCGGTCGGGGTGGCGGCGGTCAGCAGGCTCGCGGCCTCGTAGCTCAGCCCGGAGCTGACGGGGACGACCTTCGACAGGGCATCGGTGATCCGGCCGAGGCCGAGCATCACCTTCCGGCCGGTCGGGATGCGGCGCAGTTTGCGGCCCGAGGCGCGCTCGAGCAGGTCGACCAGATCGTTGAACGGGATCAGCTCGCCGCCGCACATGTAGCGGCGCGGCCCCCGGCCGGGTTTCATCACCGCGGCATGCACCGCTGCGACGTCGCGGACGTCGATCATCTGCATGCCGCCCTCGAATGTCGGAGCGACACCCATCTTCAGGATCGCCTGCCAGCCGTCGGCGGTCACGCCGCGTCGGTCGCCGAGCGCCGGGCCGATCACGCTGGACGGATAGGTGATCACCACCGGGGCGCCGGCCGCCTGCAGGGCGCGGGCCACCCGGTCGGCGGCCGATTTGGTGCGGCCGTAGGCGCTGCGACCGACCGCGGTCGGGCTGTCCGGCCCGATAACCGGATCGGGGCTGGGGAACAGCACGGCGTAGCTCGCCACGTGCACGATCGGGTCCAGGCCCATCATCGCCGCGCGGACCAGCACGTCCGTGGTCGCCTGTGTGTTGATCTCCCACATCAACTGCTCGCGGGTGTCGTCGGTGCCGACCACGCCGGCGGCGTGCAGCACGGCGTCGCAGCCGGTGAGCAGCGCCCGCACGGTGTCGGGGTCGCGCAGATCGCCGACGAGCACGTCGACGCGGCCGGCGGCAGGGCCGAACAGCGCGAGCGTTTCCGTGACGTCCTCGGCCGGATGGACCAGCAGGCGGACGTCGTGACCCGACTCGAGCAGGGCCGCGGTGGTGTGGGTGCCGAGGAAGCCTGTTCCGCCGGTGACTGAAATCTGCACGAACTCTCCCTAGAAATACGGTGCCAGTGGACTCGTATTGGGAGACTACCGGCCTCGGTGGCCGATAATGCAAGGCTGTGGACGTGGTGAAAGGCAGTGATTCGGGACCGAGCGACACCGCGGGTACCGCCGCCGGACCCGGCCGGCCGCGCGACCCGCGCATCGATGCCGAGGTCCTGGAGGTGACCCGGGCGTTGCTGCTCGAGGTCGGGTGGGACGCGTTGAGCGTGCGCGGTGTGGCCGCCCGGGCCGAGGTGAGCCGGGCGGCGCTCGCCCGCCGCTGGCCGTCGAAGGCGCACCTCGTCCTCGACGCGCTGCTCGGCGCGACGCCGGACCTCACCCCGTTCGAGGGGACCGACCGCGCGGGCTGGATTCGCTGGGTGGTCGCCGGGAGCACGGAGCTGTTCGCGCGGCCGGAGGTGCGGGCCGCCGCGCCGGGGCTGTTGGCGGCGCTACGCGATCACGAGGATCTGCGCACCCTGCTGTGGCGGGGGTTCAGCGAGCCCAGCACCGCCCTGTTCGCGCGCGGCGGGCCCGCCGACGACGACGATCTGCTGGACGCTCGGGCGGTGCTGGTGATGGCCGCCGGGGCCGCGCTGTTCACGAGCCTGGTGGCGGCCGACGACGACACCGCGCAACTGCGCGGCCGGATCCTGGAGTTGCTGCTGCCGGCGGCAGGTGACGCCGACTAGACCGGGTGGGTCAGTCGTCGCGGCCGGACTGCAGGGGCACGTGCGACAGGCCGCCCCACGCGAGTGCGGCGGTGGTGTCGATGGCCACATCCTTGGGGATCGGCCGGTTGGCCTCGAGCCAGTAGCGGGCACTGACCTGACTGGCGCCGACCAGCCCGACGGCCAGCATCCTGGCGCGGTAGGGATCGAGGCCGGAGTCGGCGCTGACCACGTCGAACACCGCGTCGATGCAGGCGTCGGTGGCCTTCTCGACGCGTTGCTGCACGCCCGGGTCGCCCATCAGGTCCGATTCGAAGATCAGCCGGTAGCCCTGGGTGTCGTTGTCGACGAAGTCGAACAGCGCCTGCACGGCCGCGCGCACCCGTCGCTTGTTGTCGGTGGTCGAGCGCAGCGCCTGGCGCACGCCGGAGATCATCTGCTCGACGTGACTGTGCAGCACGGCGAGGTACAACTCGAGCTTCCCGGGGAAGTGCTGATAGAGCACCGGCTTGCTGACGCCGGCGCGCTCGGCGATCTCGTCCATGCCGGCGGCGTGGTAGCCGCGGGTGACGAAGACCTCGCTGGCCGCGATGAGCAACTGCTGACGGCGCTCGTCCCGCGGCATCCGGGTGCCACGCTTCGAGGGCTCCGCGGGCGGCCGGTTCCGGGTCCCATTCGGAAGTCGCCGCGTGTGCGCGAGGTCGGTCATCGCTCTCCAGTCTGCGCGCGGTCGCTGCGGGTCGGTGTCCTCGAACGTATCCAGACGCGGTCCATCGGGTGCCAATGGTGGTCGACCACCGGCGAATGTGCATTAGTGAGATACACAGAATACGCGGCGGCGATGCCCAGGCGTGCGCGCCGCCCCGCTGAGTCGGATCATCGCCGGGTGACCGCGGAGGTCGGGTGTCCGGTCACCGGCGGGTGTCGGCGCGCCGGGTGACCCGCCACGGCCCGTATGAGATTCTGTCGCGGTGACCTACCGCGGAGAGCCACATCGATCCCGCGATCGCGCCGACTCTCCCCCCGGGACGGACCCGCAGTCCGGTCGTGACATGTTCGGCTACGACACGCACGAACTGCACGAGGGGGACCTGTTCCGGGAGCCGGACTTCGACCGCCCCGGTTGGAACGACCCGCTCCGCGCCGACCGCGACCCGACGGCGGAGCCCCGGGCGCAGGCCCGGGGTCCACGGCGCAGCGAACTCGAGGGGATCCGGCGCAGGACCAGGCTCGGCACCTTCTTCGCCGCTTATGGCTGGCGGGCCTACGCGGTCCCGATCCTGCTGGTGGTCACGATCCTGGTCGTGGTCAGCGCCGTGCGGTCCTCGGGCGGGGGCAGTGGCAGCGGCGGTGACCCGGGACTGGGCGCCCGTGAGGCGAACGTCAGCGGCATCGTCGGCGCGCCGAAGGGCGACGGGCGCTTCGACGCCTCGGTCGAGTCGGCCGCGCTGCCGGTGGGGGGACCGTTCACGGAGGCGGGCAAGGGCACCTTCCACGTCATCCCGGGTTCGACCGGGCAGGTCGGTAAAGGCGCCGAGCACGTGTTCGCCTACACCGTCGACGTCGAGGACGGCGTCGACACCGTCGGCTACGGCGGCGACGGCGCCTTCGCGCAGATGATCGATCAGACACTGGCCAACCCGAAGAGCTGGATCCGCGACGAGAAGGTCGGCTTCCGGCGCGTCGACAACCCCGACGAGGCCGACTTCCACATCTCGCTGACCTCGCAGATGACCGTCCGGCAGGACTGCGGCTACACGATCCCGGTCGAATCCTCCTGCTACAACGCCGACCTCAAGCGGGTGATCCTCAACGAGCCGCGCTGGGTGCGCGGGGCGGTGTCGTATCAGGGGGACATCGGTTCGTACCGGCAGTACATGATCAACCACGAGGTCGGGCACGCCATCGGCTACGCGCAGCACCAGCCGTGCGAGTCGGACGGCGGGCTGGCGCCGGTGATGATGCAGCAGACGTTCGGCACCGCGAACAACGACATCGCCCGGCTCGACCCGGATGGTGTGGTGCCGATGAACGGGCTGGTCTGCAAGCCGAATCCGTGGCCGTATCCTCGAGGGTGATCCGCCTGACGAGGAGTGTTGATGGGGCTGCCGCCGCTGGTTGAACCGGGTCCGGAACTCACCACGCAGGAGTCGGCGCGGTACAGCCGGCACACGCTGCTGCCGGAGCTCGGTGTGACCGGGCAGCGCCGCCTGAAGAACGCCCGCGTGTTGGTGATCGGTGCCGGCGGGCTCGGTTCGCCGACACTGCTGTACCTGGCCGCCGCGGGCGTCGGCACGATCGGCATCGTCGAGTTCGACGACGTCGAGCTGTCGAACCTGCAGCGCCAGATCATCCACGGCGAGTCGGACATCGGCCGGCCCAAGGGGGAGAGCGCGCGCGAGTCGATCGCGGCGATCAATTCCGGCATCGACGTGGTGCTGCATCCGGCGCGGCTGGACGCGGCGAATGCGGTCGCGCTGTTCGAGCGGTACGACCTGATCCTCGACGGCACCGACAACTTCGCCACGCGGTATCTGGTCAACGATGCGGCGGTGCTCGCGCACCGGCCGTACGTGTGGGGCTCCATCTTCCGGTTCGCCGGCCAGGTGTCGGTGTTCTGGGAGGACGCACCCGACGGCCGCGGGCTGAACTATCGCGACCTCTACCCGCAGCCGCCGGAACCCGGCACGGTCCCGTCCTGCGCCGAGGGCGGCGTGCTGGGCGTGCTGTGCGCGGCGGTCGGGGCGATGATGGCCACCGAGGCGGTCAAGCTGATCACCGGCATGGGTGAGTCGCTGCTCGGCCGGCTGCTGATCTACGACGCACTGGCGATGTCGCACCGGACGATCGAGCTGCGCAAGGACCCCGACGCGCAGCCGATCACCGAACTGGTCGACTACGAACTGTTCTGCGGCACCGCACCGCAGCCGTCCGGCGCGGACACCATCGGCGCGGCCGAGTTGCACGGGCTGATCGAGTCGGGCGCGGACGTGCGACTGGTCGACGTCCGAGAGCAGGTCGAGTGGGACATCGTGCACCTGCCGGGGGCGACGCTGGTGCCGAACTCGAGCATCCAGTCGGCCGGAGTGGACGGCGTCGGCGCGCTGCTGGGGCTGCCGGCCGAGGACCCGGTGGTGCTGTACTGCAAGTCGGGGGTGCGGTCGGCGCAGGCGCTGGAGTTGTTGCGCGCGGCCGGGTATCGGAACCTGCGGCACCTCGAGGGCGGCATCGAGGCCTGGGCGAGCGTGGTGGACCCGACGATGGTGCGGTACTGATCGAGGCCGTTATCGACACGTGACCGCGCTGCCGGACCGGACCGTTTACCGACGGTAACCTCCTGAGAGTGAGTCCTACGGAGCCGCCGCAGCATGTTCGCTCGACCTTCGGTCTGCGCGAGATAGAGCCGGTGTACCTCGGGGATGCTTGGGACGGCGGCTGGCGGTGCGGGGACGTGGTGCTGTCACTGGTGCCGGATCACGCCAGGGCCGCATGGTCGGCGAAGGTGCGCGAGACGCTGTCGGTGGAGGGTGTTCGCCTGGCCCGGCCGGTGCGGTCGAGTGACGGGCGCTATGTCGTGTCCGGGTGGCGTGCGGACACCTTCATCTCCGGCTCGCCCGAGCCGCGTTACGACGAGGTCGTGTCGCTGTCGGTGCGGTTGCACGCGGAGACGGTCGCGCTCGACAAGCCCCGGTTCCTCGGCCAGGCGCCGGTGCCGCCGTGGCAGGACGTCGACGTGTTCGTGCTCGCGGATCGGGCGGCGTGGGAGGACGTTCCGTTGCGCAGCGCGCGCGTCGGCGGTCCGGTCGAGACCACCAGCCCGGAGGGGGAGCGCAGCCTCGACCTGATCCGTCAGCTGGCGACGCTGCGCAAGCCGATCCGCACCCCGGACCAGCTCGTGCACGGCGACCTGTTCGGCACCGTGCTGTTCGCCGGCGCGGCCGCTCCGGGACTGACCGACATCACCCCCTACTGGCGCCCGGCTCCGTGGGCGGCCGGTGTGGTGGTGGTCGACGCGCTGTCCTGGGGCGGGGCGGACGAGGGGCTGATCGACAGGTGGAGTCAGCTGCCGGAGTGGCCGCAGATGATGTTGCGCGCCTTGCTGTTCCGGCTGGCCGTGCACGCCCTGCACCCGCGGTCCACGCCGTCGGTGTTCCCGGGCCTGGCGCACACCGCCGAACTGATCCGCATGCGGCTGTAGCCGGGCCTGCGGGGGAGTGCTTGCGCGGTCGGCCGTTACGTCGCGCGCGGGGACAGGCGCTGCAACGCCAGGGCCAGCAGTCGTGGCATCTGTTCGGCCGGATCGTCGGTCCGGGAACCGCATCCACCGTCGGCGGCAAGATGGTTGGACATCGCGAGTCCGTGCAGGATCACCCAGAGCAGCGGACCGACGTCCCGTACGTCGCCTGCGAGGAGGGTCCGGGTGCGCTGTGCTTCGACGACGAGTTCCTCGAAGTAGGAATTGAAGTCGGCGGAGGCCGTACCGAGTGCCGAGTTCGGCGTGAACGTGTGGTCGCCGGCGAATTCCAGCCGGTAGTGGTTCGGGAACTCCCAGGCGGTGCGGACATAGGCGAGACACGCGCGGTACAGGGGTGTGGACTCCGGTGCGCCGAGGTGTGCGTCGGCGGTGCTCGGTGTGGTCGCATCGGCGGCGGCGAGCTGCATCACCAGCTTCATGCGGACAAGGCTTTCCGCGGCCACGGTGCTGAGCAGATCGTCTTTGTTGCGGAAATGCCGGTAGGGCGCGGTACGGGACACCTCCACCGCCGCACCGACCGCGCGCAGGGTGACCAGGGCGGGCCCGCCGCGCGACAAGAGGTCGTCGGCCGCGGCGATCAGCATGCGGCGCGTGTCCGGGGCGTCTTCCTGCACTCCCGGAGGATAAGTCAGGTTGACGTTGTCAACAAACGAGCTTAGGTTGACGCTGTCAACTCGGCCGGGCCGGCAATGCACCAGGGGATCGCCAACCGGCCCGCACGTCCGTCCAATGGGAGGCTCGATGACGTCCGCGTCGCCATCCAGGCCGACGCGCAGTCCGGTCCGGGAGGTCCCGACGGCGCGGTCGACGTCGAGTTCGCGCGAAAGCTCGGCTGATCTGCTCCGGTCCGGCGTTGCCGCCTGGAACCTCGCCCGAGCCGAACGTCCTTCGGTAGAAGTCGATCTCGTCGACGTCGATCTGTCCGGGCTGAACCTGGCCGGCGCCAACCTCAACGGCGTGGATCTCACCGGGGCCGACCTGTCGGGAACCGATCTCACCGGTGCGGTTCTCGCGGGCGCGAACCTGACCTCCGCCGACCTCTTCGGGGCCGACGTGGCGAGGGCCGACCTGACGGGTGTGGTCGCGCACGACGCCGATTTCACCCGTGCGTACCTGACCCGCGCGTGGTTGCGAGACGCGGACCTGACGATGGCCTATCTGACGTCGACCTTCCTCGGGCACGCGGACCTCACCGGGGCGGACCTGTCGGGCGCATACATGACCGGTGCGTATCTCGGCGAGGCCGACTTGACCGGCGCCACACTCGCGGGCGCCTTCCTCGGGAAGGCGAACCTGACCGGCGCGACGATGTCCGCCGTCGTCCTCGACGGCGCAGATTTCCGGGACGCCACCATGCCCGACGGCATCACTCACGACTGAGCGATCGCGTGTGCTGGTGCGCGACGTCGGCGGAGATCCTCAGCCGCTGAAGCCGGGGACCACCAGACCGGACTCGTACGCGATCACCACGGCGTGGGTGCGGTTCTGCGCGCCGAGCTTGGTGAGCACGTTCCCGACGTGTGTCTTCACGGTTTCCGCACTCACCGTGAGCGCGGTGGCGATCTCCTGGTTGGACAGACCGGTGGCCACGAGCCGGAGCACTTCCTCTTCCCGATCCGTCAGTCCGGCCGCCGGCAGGGCGTCCGCCGAACCGAGCGGCTGGGCCGAGACCATGCGGCGCAGCGCCGTCGGGAACAGGATCGCCTCGCCGTCGGCGACCACCCGCACCGCATCCGCGATCTGCCGGACCGGCAGCCGCTTGAGCACGAACCCGCTCGCCCCCGCGCTGAGCGCGGCGGTGACATAGCCGTCGTGCTCGAAGGTAGTGATCACCAGGACCTTCGGCGGATCGGCCGAGTCGCCGAGCAGTTCGCGGGTGGCCTCGATGCCGTTGCGCCGCGGCATCCGCACGTCCATCAGCACCACGTCCGGCCGCAGCAGTCGTGCCTGCTCGACCACGTCGACACCGTCGACGGCCTCGCCGACCACCGCGATGCCGGGCTGCGCGGCGAGCAACGTGCGCAGCCCGCTGCGGGTGACCTCGTCGTCGTCCGCGATCAGCAGTCTGACGGTCGCGTCGCCCGGCTCGGGTGTGCTCGCCTCGGTGCCGGTCATTCCGACAACCGTAGCGGCAACCGGACCGCCAGCCGCCAGTGCCGCGGTTCGGTGGGGCCGGACTCGATCTGCCCGCGCAGCAGCCGAACCCGCTCGGCCAGGCCGGGCAGGCCGTGCCCGGACGTCGGGAACGTCCGTGCGGCCGAATCGGTTTCGTCCGGCGTCCCGGTCCGGTTGACGACCTCGAGGTCCACCGCGTCCGCCGTGGCCACCAACCGCACCTGGACGGGACCACGGGCCCCGTGTCGGAGCGCGTTCGTCAACCCTTCCTGCAGGATCCGATAGGCCGCGCGCGACACCGTCGCCGGAACCGCGGTCAGATCACCCGAAAGCTCCGGCTCCACGACCGCTCCCGTGTGCCGCACCCGGTCCAGCAGCTCGGGCAGGTCGGCCAGGGTCCGGGTCGGCGCCGTGCCGGCCGCCTCCTCGCGCAGCACGCCCAGCACGTGGTCGAGGTCCTCGAGCGCGGCCCGGGTCGACTCCTCGATGCTGCGCAGGGCGGCGCGCGCCGCCACCGGATCGGTGGCGAGCATCTCGCCCGCCACCGCTGCCTGGATCGTGGCCGCCGTCAGCGTGTGCCCGATCGAGTCGTGCAGCTCGTGGGCCAGTTCGTTGCGTTCGGCCAGCAGCCGCTCGCGTTCGGCCGCGTGCACCAGCAGCTCGGCCGGCGACGGCCCGAGCAGTCGCGGAGCCGCCCACCGCAGCACGCCGGTGACCGCCGCGCACAGGACCGGCGCCAGCAGCAGGCAGCCGAGCGCCACCGCCCAACTCCACCCGCCATCGGTCACCCGCACGGACCAGCCGAACAGGCTCAGCCGAAGCTCACCGCCGAGCCACCCGCCGGGCAGACAGACGGCCATGATCAGCAGCACGGGGACCAGCGCCGCCAGCCAGCCGAGGGCCACGTGCAGCAGCATCCAGACGGAGGTGCGCCACCGGGCGGTGCCCGGGGCGCGGCCGGCCACCGGATCCGGCAGCGGCACCCGTAGCAGGCGGCGGACGGCGACGATCAGCACCCGCCGCGTCGTGCGGGCAGCGCCGACAGCCGCGACCAGTACCGCCCAGATGAGCAGGGCCAGGGCGATCCGCGCGCCCTCGGGGCCGGACTGCCACGCCATCGCCGGCACCAGCGCGAAGGGCTGCAGCACCAGGCTCGCCAACGCGCCGCACCACGCCAGCAGCACTCCCGTGTACGTGGAGCCGCTCAGCAGCGGCCGCAATCCCCAGCTCACGATCAATCAGTATCACCGGCGCCGGCGCCGGGCGCCTCCCCCGATGGAGTGAGCCGATTTTCCTCCGGCGGGGCGATGTGGCGACGGCGTGCGGGAACCCATGATCATGTCCGGCCCGAATCGTGGAAGGACAGCCGATGGAAACAGAAGTGATGCGTGCGCCGACGAAGCGGAGACGGACGCGGCTGATGATCGTCGCGTCGGCGGCGGTCGTCGCGGTGGTCACCGCGGTCGTCCTGACCGGCATCGCCCTGGTCTGGTACGCAGACCGGACGCAGAACTGCTACCAGTTCAACCACATCCGCCAGTACGGGCAGTGTGTGGCCGGTCAGTTCAGTTCGACAGGCGGCCTCATGAGCAGGCTCGGCCACGCCCTCGGATGCCTGCTCGCGCGCGGCTGCACGCCGGCCGGCATTCCGCTTCCCCGATGACCGAACAGGAGTCGACCCATGTTTGATCGAACAGGACAGCAGACGCGTTCATCCCGACGGGACGGTCGACGGAAGACCGTGACGGCGGTCGCCGCGGCGGCGGTCGGCGTGATCGCGGTGGGTGCGGTCATGGTGGGCGGTCTGGTGCCGCGCGCGGGGTCCGCCACCACCGAGCCCGACGCGGTCCAGCAGGGCCTGACCGCACTTGTGCACGATGCCGGCCTGCCCTCCGCGTCGGCCGGTGTGCGCGACGGTCGCGGCAGCAGGAACTACACCGCCGGTGTCGGCGACCTGGCCACCGGCGCGCCGGTGCCGGTCGACGGGCAGGTGCGGATCGGCAGCAACACCAAGGCCTTCACCGCGGTGGTCGTTCTGCAACTGGTCGGGGAGGGCAAGATCGCGCTCGACAGCCCGGTCGAGACCTATCTGCCGGGGCTGGTCCGCGGCGACGGGATAGACGGACGCCGCATCACCGTCCGCGAACTGCTCCAGCACACCAGCGGGCTGCCCGACTATGTGAACTACATCGACGACGCAGCGCTGCGGGACCGCTACTTCGAGCCGCGCGACCTCGTGGACATCGCCCTGCAACACAAGGCCGATGCGGCGCCAGGGGCGCAGTTCGGGTACAGCAGCACCAACTACGTGCTGGCCGGGCTGATCGTCGAGAAGGTCACCGGCCGGCCGCTGGCCGAGGAGATCGACCGGCACATCATCGACCGCATCGGGCTGCGCCACACCTACTTTCCCGCTCCGGGCGACCGGACCATCCGTGGGCCGCACCCGCACGGCTACCTCGCGGATCCGGCCAGCGGACCCCCGCAGGATTTCACGGAGATGGATCCCTCCGCGGGATGGGCCGCGGGCCAGATGATCTCCACCAACTCCGACTTGGACGAGTTCTTCACGGCACTGCTCGCCGGACGACTGCTCCCGCCGGCCCAGCTGGAGCAGATGCGCACGACCGTCCCGATGGGGGTCGGCGGCGCGCGCTACGGACTGGGCATCGTCAGTAGGCCGTTGTCGTGCGGCGGGGTCTACTGGGGTCACGGCGGTGATCTACCCGGATTCGAGACGCGCGGCGGTGCCACCGATTCCGGACGCGCCGCCAACATCGCCATCACCGCGGTGCCCGCCGACGACGCCGTCGCCGGCGCGGTGGAGAAGGTCGTCGACACCGCGCTGTGCGGCTGAGGTGCGGGTGAGCCGACCACGCTGAGTGCAGTCAGAGTTGTCTCAACCACTCGGAAAGGGGAAACTTGGCGTCGCCGGACTGTCGGCTGGGGTGAGGGGAAGTGAAGCCCTCAGGCGCTCGCTCCGTCTCGCTCAACCGAAAGCCGTGACGAACTCGGCAACGAGTTCGGGCCAGTCGAGTCCGTAGGTGTGGAGCGCGGTGCGAAGCGTTGCCAGGCCGCATGGAGAGGGTCGTCAAGGTAGGGGGTGAAGAGTGCCAGTACGGCCATATCCTGCTCGATGAATTCCCACTCGAGGTGACGGCCCGGGACGATCCGCCGGCTGATCCGTTGATCGGCCCACATCCGGTTAAGAACCGCCCCGCTACCTGCTAGATCCTTAGGAAACGGTCGACCCGCGTCGATTCGGTCGAGCAGTTCACTGATCCAATCGATATCGGCGAGGCCCGCACGTACGCATGCGCGGCGTGCAGCCCAGCGGGCCATGGATCGCCAGCGATCCGATCGAGCGGATTCGACAACGTCGATGATCCTGCGATCGAGTTCGGCCAAGGTTTTTGCATCCCAGTAGTTGCTGAGCGTACTGCTGGGCTCTCGCCCACCCCAGGGCACGCGCTGGGCAAGGGCACCGTTATATTCCGAGCCCAGCGCCTTCACGGTCCGCCATCTGCCGTCCGGTGACACGAGCGTCACCTTGGTCATGTCAGGTGTAAGAACCTCTCCCGGCGCCTCGCCCCAGGCCTGGTCCTCCTTCTTCAGCTGCACGACCCTCACGTCACCGCCCGTACTGGGCCAGAGTTGAAGCAGGTACTTCTCGCTCGGTTCGGTGACGTCCATGTCCCAGTTGGCGTCGCGGCCGTGTGCATGTGCCCGCAACCGGTATGTTCCGGCCGGTTGGTCCGCGAAGTGGCTGAACCCTTGGGCCGGTTCGCCTTCGAGTGTCATGACCACCATCGCCGCCGAGTCGACCGTCAGTTCGGTCTCCTCAACCACTTCCCAGCCGGTGAAATCTGCTGTCGTGGGCGGCCCATCGAGGAGGTCGACGGTGACCTCGACCGGTCCGTAAGCGGCGCCGGTGAGCACGGTGGCGAACCCGGGACCCGCCTCGATCAGCGTGGCCCGTTCGTGCACGTCAAGAGTATCCGCCGCGGGCGCGCCGAGGCAGAACTGATGGTGATCCGTGTGGACCAACGCCGTCTCGCTCATGTCCGCACCTTATAGCTGCGCTACCCAGCCGTTCGCGAGCAGCGATCTGTCCGTCGCCGAACAGCAGTCCAAAAGCAGGTTCTCAGTACACGTCCCGGACGTACCGCTTCTCGGTGCCGAGTTGCTTGAGGTACCTGCTCGCGGCGTCGTCGTCGAGTCTGCCGTGGTTGCGGGCGATCTCGTGCAGGGCGCGGTCGACGTCCTTGGCCATCCGGCCGGCGTCGCCGCACACATAGAAGTGCGCGCCCTCCTGCAGCCACTGCCACAGCTTGGCGCCGTGCTGGCGCATCTGGTCCTGGACGTAGACCTTCTGGCGCTGGTCGCGGGAGAACGCCAGATCGAGTCGCGTCAGGAAGCCGTCGCGGTGCATGCCCTCGATCTCGTCGCGGTAGTAGTAGTCGGTCGCGGCATGCTGCTCGCCGAAGAACAGCCAGTTGCGGCCGCCGTGGCCCCGGGCGCGCCGCTCGTGCAGGAAGGCCCGGAACGGTGCGATGCCGGTACCCGGCCCGACCATGATCATCGGGGCGTCGGGTGCGGTCGGCGGCCGGAAGTGCGCCGACCGCTGCAGGAAGACCGGGATGTCCGCGTCCGCGCCGCGATCGGCCAGGAACGTCGAGCAGACCCCACCGCGGGTGCGGCCGTCCGCGTCGTACCGCACGGTCGAGACGGTCAACTGCACCTCGTTCGGGTCGACCTTCGGGCTCGACGAGATCGAGTACAGGCGTGGCTGCAGCCGCTTGAGCACGCCCATCCAGTCGACGACCTCGGCGCGGAACCCGAACGCGTGCAACAGGTCGACCGCCTGGCGACCCCACAGCCACTGCTGCAGCTCGATCTTGTTCTGCGGTCGCATCAGTTTGGCGAGCTCGGCGTCTTTGGTGCGGTCCAGGACGAAGCGCAGCAGATCGGGTGTGACCTTCGAGATCTCGAGTCGGCTCGTGAGTGCCTGTCGCAGCGGCATTTCCGGGGCGTCCCCGACGGCGACGGGGACGCCCGGGTCCAGGCCGGTGACCGTCAGCCATTCGTCGACGACGTCGGGTGGGTTGGTCGGCCACACACCGAGCGCGTCGCCGGCCTCGTAGGCGAAGTCGTCGGGCAGTGCGAAACCGATCTGCCGCACCTCCTTCGCGGAGCCGGCTGCGTTGAGCCGGACGTTGCGGGTCAGCCGGGTCAGCAGCGGAGACCGCCTGGTGAACGGGGCCTCGACCTTCTCCGCCGACGCGCCGGCCGGCGGCGCCACCGGTGACGGGCCGGTCGCAGCGGACGCATCCGGTCGGCGCAGCGCCGCCTTCACCTGCTCGAGCCAGGCCTGGGCGGTGGCGAGGTAGTCGGGCTCGCAGTCCGTGCGCGGCGCGATCCGCTGGGCGTCCAGCTCGGCCAGTCGCGCATCGAGCCGCCGGCCGTGACCGCAGAAGTCGTCGTAGTTCGAATCGCCGAAGGCCAGCACCGAGTACCGCGTGTTCGGCAGCCGCGGGGCATCCGAGCCCGACAGCCGCGCCCAGAAGTCGCTGCCGTTGTCGGGGGAGTCGCCGTCGCCGAAGGTACTGGTGACGATCAGCAGTTCGCGGGCTGACTCGAGTGTGGCGATGTCGCAGTCGGCCATTTCGATCAGGTCGACGGCGGTGCCGGCGGCGCGGAGCTGCTCGGCGCACTCGGCGGCGAACTCCTCGGCGTTGCCCGTTTGCGAGGCCCACGTGAGCAGCACCGGTGCCGGTCGATCCGCCGCGACGGATCCCGCAGGCGCTGCCGCCACGGAACCGGCCGGGGCCGCGAACATCCCGGCGAGCAGGCCGTCGAGGAACAGACGTTTGTCGGTGGCGATCGGTGCCCCGACGGGCAGCACCGGAACCGCCGCGCCGGTGCCGACGGTCTTGAGTGCGGTGAGATAGCCGGTCAGGTAGGACGATTCGGCGCCGTCGAGTTCCGGCATGCGCAGCTCGCCCAGACCGAGGGCGGCGGCGAGCAGGTCGACGGCGACCGGGGCCGCGGAAGGGAGGGAGGGCTCCGATGGCTTTGTCTGTGCAGTCTTCGTCTCCGCCGCAGCGGCCGCGGTGGTGGCCACGCGGGTCAGCGACACCGCGCAGGCCTTGTACTCGGGCTGATACGAGATCGGGTCGACGGCGTCGTTGGTGACCGCGTTGATGCTCAGGTACTCGCCGTAGGCGTCGTTCCAGTGGAACGGTGCGAAGCAGTTGCCGGCCAGCACCCGGTCCGAGACGACCGCGGGCAGCACCGCGCGCCCGCGCCGCGACGCGACCTCGACCTGGTCGCCGTCGACGACACCGAGCCGCTCCGCGTCGCCGGGGCAGATCTCGACGAACGGTCCCGGGTTCAGTTTGGTCAGCTTCGCGACCTTTCCGGTCTTGGTGAGCGTGTGCCACTGGTGGGGGAGGCGGCCGGTGTTGAGCACGAAGGGGAAGTCGTCGTCGGGCAGCTCGGCCGGCGGCATGTGGGGCCGCGCGTGGAACACCGCCCTGCCGTTGCCGGTCGGGAACCGGACGGCCGCTGAATCCGCGTCGACATAGCGGATCGGGTTGCGACTGTCCGAATTCTCTGTTGCGCAAGGCCATTGGGCCGGGGTGCGGCGCAGTCGGTCGTGGCTGATGCCGCGCAGGTCGTAGCCGGTCTGCGGGTTCGCCGCACGCTTGAGCTCCTCGAACACCTCGGCGGCACTCGCATAGGTGAAGTCGGCTTCGAATCCCATTGCACAGGCGACCTCGGCGATGATGCGCCAGTCCGCAAGTGCCTCTCCGGCCGGCTCGATCGCCTGCTCGATCAGGGTCAGGTTGCGCTCCGAGTTGACCATCACCCCCTCCGACTCGACCCACAGCGTCGCGGGCAGCAGGATGTCGGCGTAGTCGTTGGTCTCGGTGTCGGTGAACACGTCCTGCGCGATCACCAGTTCGGCGGCCTCGAGCCCCTCGATGACGGTGCGCCGGTTGGCCACGGTGGCAACCGGATTGGTGCACATGATCCAGCAGGCCTTGATCCGGCCCTCGGTCATCGCCGCGAACATGTCGATTGCTCCGGTGCCGACGTCGGCGCGCAGGGTTCCCTCCGGCAGCTTCCACAGGTCCTCGACGAACCGCCGGTCCGGTTCGGCCAGCACCGAGCGCTGGCCGGGCAGCCCGGGACCGAGGTAGCCCATCTCCCGTCCGCCCATCGCGTTGGGCTGGCCGGTCAGCGAGAACGGCCCGCTGCCCGAGCGACAGATCGCACCGGTGGCCAGGTGCAGGTTGCAGATCGCGTTGGTGTTCCAGGTGCCGTGGGTGGACTGGTTCAGCCCCATCGTCCAGCAGCTCATCCAGTTCCGCGCCGCGCCGATCATCGCCGCGGCGGCGCGGATGTCGGCCTCGGGGATCCCGGTGGTCGAGGCCGCCACGTTCGGCGGGTAGTCGGCGAGGAACTGCGGCATCGACTCCCAGCCCTCGGTGTGGTCGGCGATGAACTCCGGGTCGGTGTGGCCGGCCTCGACGATCAGGTGCAGGAGGCCGTTGAGCAATGCCAGGTCGGTCCCGGGGTTGATCTGCAGGAACAGGTCGGCCTTGTCGGCGGTGGCCGTGCGGCGCGGGTCCACCACGATCAGCTTGGCGCCCGCCTTGACGCGATCCATCATGCGCAGGAACAGGATCGGGTGGCAGTCGGCCATGTTCGACCCGATCACGAAGAACACATCGGCGTGGTCGAAGTCCTCGTAGGAGCCGGGCGGGCCGTCGGCGCCGAGCGAGAGTTTGTAGCCGCTGCTCGCGCCCGCCATGCACAGCCGCGAATTCGACTCGATCTGGTTGGTGCGCAGGAACCCCTTGGCCAGCTTGTTGGCCAGATACTGCGCCTCGAGGGTCATCTGGCCCGACACGTACAGCGCCACGGCGTCCGGACCGTGCGTGTCGACGATCTCGGTGAGGCGGCGGGCCGTCTCGGTGATGGCCTCGGCCATCGGGGCCGGCAGGCGGTCGTCGCCGCGACGCTCGCGCACCAGTGGCTGCTCCAACCGCCCGGGCGCGCGGAGCATGTCGGCGCTGGTCGCGCCCTTGGTGCACAGCCGGCCACGGTTGGTGGGGTGCTCGGTGTCACCGCTGACCTTGAGCACCCGTCGTCGGCCGGTGTCCGGGTCCGTCTCCACCTCGAGCACCATGCCGCAGCCGACCCCGCAGTACGAGCATGCGGTCCGGACGGTCGACGTGGCGAGATCGGCGCGCATCAGGGCAGCCCCTTCCCGTCGGGCAACTCGGGTCGACGACCATGCTGCTGTGGAGTTGTTTCTGCCGGATTAACCCCGGTGAGCCGGCGGTGACATTTGGCCGGACCCGGCGTGCCCGGAACGGGTCAGCCGCGTTGCCGGACCTCACGTCCGGGTTCCGGTCGCGGCGCGGCGACGGTGAAACCGTCCGCGACGATCGCCGCGAGCTCGAGGAACGAGCGGCGCGTGGTCTTGCCGATCAGATCCAGGTCGATCTCGGCGCCCTCGGCCAGGTGCTCGTCGTAGGGCACCACGTGCACCGCGCGGCAGCGGCCGAGGAAGAGGTTCTTCAACTGGTCCAGGTCGATCGAGGACGCGCCGCGGCGTGCGGAGTTGACCACGACGATCGAGCGCTTGACCAGCTCGCCGTAGCCGTGGTGGTCGAGCCAGTCCAGGGTCGCCGAGGCGCTGCGTGCGCCGTCGATTGCGGGGGAGCTGACCAGTACCAGTGCATCGGCGGTGTCGAGGGCGCCGTTCATCGCCGAGTGCATCAGCCCGGTGCCGCAGTCGGTGAGGATGATGTTGTAGTACGCCTGCAGGATCTTGACGACGGAGCGATAGTCGTTCTCGCTGAACGCCTCCGAGACGGCGGGGTCCTTCTCGCTCGCCAGCACCTCGAGCCGGCTCGGCGCCTGCGAGGTGTGGGCGCGCACATCCGAGTAGCGCTGCAGGTTCGGGTCCTCGAGCAGGTTGCGGACGGTCGAGGTGGTCTGGCTGGGCACCCGCTGGGCCAATGTGCCCAGGTCCGGGTTGGCGTCGACCGCGATCACGCGGTCGCCGCGCAACGACGCGAAGGTGGCGCCCAGGCCGACCGTGGTGGTGGTCTTGCCGACTCCACCCTTGAGGGACAGGAAGGCGATCCGGTAGTCGCCGCGGATGGGCTGGTTCACTCGGTCGACCAGCTCGCGGTAGGCGATGTCGGCCGGGGACTCGCCCGGGTTGATCCGGCCGCCGGAGATGCGGTGCACCAGCTTGCGCCAGCCGCTGCGCGGCGGGCGCTTCGCCCGGCGCAGCAGATTCAGGTCGGCGCCGGGGGCGAGCTTGGCCGGCGGCGGGGTCGGTGCACCCCACTGAGGGGCGGCGTCCGGCTGCTGGGGCAAGGGCTGCTGGGGCAGGGGTTGCTGCGGCAGTTGCTGCTGCGGCAGGGGCGGATGTCCCGGGTGCGGGGGCTGCGGCGCCATCGGCATCGGCTGGACCGGAACCTGCTGTGGGGAAGCCTGCTGCGGGTAGCGATACGGCTGTAGCTGTTGCGCCGGCGCGAACTGTGCGGCGTCCGGCGGGACCGGTGCGGTCCACTGCGCGGCGACCTCGGACAGCGGTTGTCCGGTGGGCGGTTCGGTGACCGCCTGCTCGGTGACTGCCTGTTCGGTGACTGCCTGTTCGGCCGGCAGCCACGGCGGGTTTGCCGCGCCGGTCTGTTCGCCCCCGGAAGTCTGGTCCGGCCCCGTGTTCATGCCATGGTTCTGCACTTCGATCCCCCCGAAATGTGATTGTCGAACGTCCCGCCCAGGCTAACAGTGGCCGGTCAATCGCCCAGGGGAGAGCCGTGGGCGTCGAGCAGCCCGGCGAGCAGGCCGCGTGCGGCGGAGGCGGCGCGCTCGGGATCGCCGTCGATGACCGCCCGGACCAACTCGGTGTGTTCGTCGTTGAAATGGCGGCCGGTCAGCGCCGAGTTCGTGTCGACGGAGACCTCGATGTCGGGCACGAGCGCGTCATAGACCTCGAGGTAGAGCTGATTGTGGGTGGCCGCGACGACCGCGCGGTGCAGAGCGACGTCCGCGGTCACCGCGGCCGCGGCGTCACCGCCTGGCCACAGCGCCAGGCGCTCCTCGAGCAGCGCGGTGAGGGCCCGAACGTCGTCTTCGTCGCGGCGGGTGGCGGCGAGTGCCGCGGCGGTGACGTCCAGCGCGTGCCGCAGTTCCAGGACCTCGCGCAGACGGGCGGCGCTCACCCGGCGGCCGAGCGCGCCGACGACCTCCGAGGTGGCCAGCACGTACGTCCCCGAGCCCTGCCGCCGCTCGACCAGCCCGGCGTGGGCCAGCGACTGGACGGCCTCGCGGACCGTGTTGCGTCCGGCGCCGGTCAGCTCGCACAACTCGACCTCCGTGGGGATCCGGCTGCCGACCGGCCAGCGACCGGCGCAGATCTCCTCGCGCAACTGCTCGGTGATCTGCTCCACCAGGCCTGCCCGTCGCACCGTCTGCACGGCGCACCTCCTCTGTTGGCCGACTCCTCCGCTGACCGTCGGGGTCGTTCTCGTCGGGTATCGCCGAGCATAATTGCGTTGGCGCGATACATCGGGTCATCCTACAATTTGTGCTGTCGTGTTGGGACGAGCGAGTGGGGTAGGTATGAGTGTCGGTGCGGGTGAAGAGGTGAGTCGGCAGATGACGAGCGGGCAGGAGCGGGACGCACGGCCGGGCCTGATCGCGGGTCGGGTGCTCGTCCTGCTCGCGATCGTGCTGTCGGCGCTGACGTTGCGCACGGCGGTCACCGCGATCACGCCGTTGCTCGACGTCATCGGCGACGAAGTCGGCTTCGGCTCCGCAGTGGCCGGTGTGTTCGGCATGATGCCGACCGCGATGTTCGCGCTGTTCGGGTTGCTCACCCCGATGCTCGCGACGCGGTTCGGGCTCGAACGGATCGCGCTGGTGGCGATGGTCATGGCCGGCGTCGGCATGCTCACCCGGGCCATGGTCGGCGACACCGCCCTGCTGCTGGTGTTGTCCGCGGTCGCCCTCGGCGGCATGGGAATCGGCAACGTGGTCATCCCGCCGTTGGTCAAGCGCTACTTCTCCGACCGGGTCGCGCTGATGAGCGCCGTCTACATCACGTGCGTGCAGCTGGGTACCGCGGTGCCGCCGCTGCTGGCGGTGCCGGTGGCGCACGCGCACGGCTGGCGGGTCTCGCTCGCGGTCTGGTCGGTCGTGGCCTTCGCCGCGGTGCTGCCGTGGATCGGGGTCATCGTCGACCGGCGGGGCCGCGACGCGCGCGCGATCACGACTCCGCAGGCGCCGCAGCATCATTCGACGCACTCCGGTCGGCCCATCTGGCATTCGTCGCTGGCCTGGGGGATGGCCGCGATGTTCGGCATGACCTCGCTGATCACCTATTCGCTGTTCACCTGGCTGCCGAAGATCCTGACCGAGTCGGGCGCCTCCGCGGAGTTCGGCGGCGCGATGGTGGCGATGTTCTCGGCGGTCGGGTTCATCGCGGCGCTGGGCGCGCCGACCCTGTGCGCCCGGATGGTCAACCCGTTCCCGGTCGTGATGGCCTGCGCGGTCTGCTATCTCGTGGGCTTCGCCGGCCTGGTGTTCGCGCCGTCGACGGTGCCGTGGCTGTGGGTGCTGGCGATCGGACTGGGACCCAGCACCTTCCCGATGTCGTTGACACTCATCAACCTTCGATCGCGCACCGGTGCCGGCTCGTCCAAGCTGTCGGGCTTCACCCAGGGGGTCGGCTATACGGCGGCATGCCTGGGCCCGGTGCTGTTCGGCGTGCTGCACGAGAGCACCGACGGGTGGGGATGGCCGTTCGCGTTCCTGCTCGTGGCGGTCGCGGTGATGCTCTTGGGAGGCCGACGGGCGTGCCGGCCCAGCATGATCGAGGACGACCTCGCGGCCTGACTATGCGAAAGGCATACCGGCGCGGGGACGTTCGGCACCGGACTGGTCGTCGGGAAGGTCCTGTGAGTCGCTGTTGATCAGGCGTTCATCGTCGGTAGCGTCGGCGCAACACCCGGTGCCTAGCTTGGGGACATCCCCGAGCACCTGGAGGCATCCGTGTCGAGATCTGCCGAGAAGCGCACCCGCCGCATCGCGAACTGGGACCCCGAGGACGTGGTCGCCTGGGATGCCGGCGGCAGCCGGATCGCCCGCCGCAACCTGATCTGGTCGGTGATCGCCGAACACGTCGGGTTCTCGGTCTGGTCGATCTGGTCGGTCATGGTGCTGTTCATGCCGGTCGACGTCTATCACATCGACGCGGCCGGCAAGTTCTTCCTGATCGCGATGCCGACGCTGGTCGGCGCGGTGCTGCGGATCCCGTACACGACCGCGACCGCGCGGTTCGGCGGGCGCAACTGGACGATCTTCAGCGCGCTGGTCCTGCTGGTCCCGCTGCTGCTGACGATGTACGCGATGGCCCACCCGGGGCTGTCCTACACCGCGTTCATGGTGATCGCCGCGGTCGCCGGGTTCGGCGGCGGCAACTTCGCGTCGTCGATGACCAACATCAACGCGTTCTATCCGCAGCGGCTCAAGGGCTGGGCCCTCGGACTGAACGCAGGCGGCGGCAACATCGGCGTCACCGTGGTGCAACTGCTGGGCCTGCTGGTGATCGCCACCGTCGGCGACCGGTCACCGCAGATCGTGCTGTCGGTGTACCTGGTGCTGGTCGGGTTCGCGGCATTGGGCGCGGCGCTGTTCATGGACAACCTCGACGGCGTCGAGGCCTCGGGGCGCCGGATGGTCGAGGTGCTGCGGTACCCGGACTCGTGGGCGATCGCCTTCCTCTACATCGGCACGTTCGGCTCGTTCATCGGCTTCAGCTTCGCCTTCGGCCAGGTGCTGCAACTGAACTTCCTCGCCGAACCGGGCACCACCGCGGCGAGCGCGTCGCTGCACGCCGCGCAGATCGCGTTCCTGGGGCCGCTGCTGGGCTCGCTCACCCGGCCGATCGGCGGGCTGCTGGCCGACCGGATCGGCGGCGGCAAGATCACGCTCGGCTGCTTCGCGGCGATGACGCTGGCCGCCGGCACGCTGGTCGTCGCCGGCACCCGCGACGACGCCACCCCCGGGGCGGCCACCGGCGGCGTCTTCGCCGCTTACCTGATCGGCTTCATCGCACTGTTCCTGCTGTCCGGTCTGGGCAACGGCTCGGTCTACAAGCTGATCCCGGCGGTGTTCGCCGACCACGCCGCCCGCCTGCGCGGCGTCACGCCCGACGAGGCCGCCGCCTGGGCCCGGGCGATGTCCGGCGCACTGATCGGGGTGGCCGGCGCGGTCGGCGCCCTCGGCGGCGTCGGCATCAACCTGGTGCTGCGGGCCTCCTACTCGGGCTCGGCGCACTCGGCGACGATGGCCTTCTGGGTCTTTTTGGGCTTCTACGCGCTGTGCATCGGCGTCACCTGGCTGCGATACATCCGGCCGTCCTCGCACGCCGAAGTGCCCGTCGCCGCCCCGGCCGCGCCGGCGGGTGAGCCTGCGTTCACACGCCGGTAACGGGCCCCGACCACCGGCGTTCGCCCGTCACCTGCGGTGACGGGCGACCCGGCCGTTACCGCCGTGTGAACCGGCACCCGCTCACGGGCGGTGAACGTGAGAACCAGTTGACCTGCTGTTCATCTGAGGCAGCACCTGCGCAATACCGCGCTCGTAGTTTTGGGACGTCCCCGCAGGCAGGGCTGATGAGAAAGAAGGTGCAGCATGACGACGCAGACGGTCGTGGTTGTCGGCCACGGGATGGTCGGACACCGCTTCGTCGAGGCACTCCGTTCCCGTGACGCCGAGAACCGCTGGGATGTGCTGGTGCTGTGCGAGGAGCCGGTTCCCGCCTACGACCGGGTGGGCCTGTCGTCGTACGTGAACTCGTGGGACCCCGCGCAACTGGCGCTGTCCGGCAACGACTACCCCGGCGACGACCACGTGAGCGTGCGCCTGGGCACCCGCGCCGAGTCAGTGGACCGCGACGCCAAGACGGTCACCACGTCGTCGGGCGAGGTGATCGGATACGACGCGCTCGTGCTGGCGACCGGCTCCTACCCGTTCGTCCCGCCGGTGCCGGGCAGCGACGAGGCCGGCTGCTTCGTCTACCGCACCCTCGACGACCTCGACCGGATCCGGGACGCGGCCGAGGCCGCCGGGACCGGGGCGGCGGCGGTCGTGGTCGGCGGCGGCCTGCTCGGATTGGAGGCGGCGAACGCGCTGCGGATGCTGGGGCTGACCCCGCACGTCGTCGAGTACAACTCGCGGCTGCTGCCCAACCAGGTGGACGAGGGCGGCGGTATCCTGCTCGAACGACTGGTCACCGACCTGGGGCTGGCCGTGCACACCGGGGTGTCGACCCAGTCGATCACCCAGGACGCCGGCGGGTCGCTGCGGGTGTCGCTGTCCGACGACTCCGACATCAGTGCCGCGATGCTGGTCTTCTCCGCCGGGGTCCGCCCGCGCGACCAGATTGCCCGCGACTGCGGTCTGCAACTGGGCTCGCGCGGCGGCGTGCTCGTCGACACCGCCTGCCGGACCTCGGATCCGGATGTCTACGCGATCGGCGAGTGTGCCGCGGTCGAGGACCGCTGCTACGGGCTGGTCGGTCCCGGCTACGCGACCGCCGAGGTCGTCGCCGACCGGTTGCTGGCCGGCGGCGCCGAATTCCCCGGTGCGGACCTGTCGACGAAGCTCAAGCTGCTCGGCGTCGACGTCGCGAGCTTCGGTGATGCGCTGGCCGAGTCCGAGGGGGCCCTGGAGGTCGTGCTCAACGACGCGGCCAAGCGCACCTACGCCAAACTGGTGCTCTCCGACGACGCGAAGACCCTGCTCGGCGGTGTCCTCGTCGGCGACGCGAGCGCCTATGCGAGCCTGCGCCCGCTCGTCGGCCGGGAACTGCCCGCCGATGCGGCGTCGTTGATCTCGCCGGCCGGCGCCCAGGTCGGTGCGGGAGCACTTCCGGACGATGCGGAGGTGTGCTCGTGCAACGCCGTCACCAAGGGCACGATCTGCGGGGCCATCGCCGACGGCGCCTGCGACATCGCCGCGATCAAGGCGTGCACCTCGGCCGGCACCACCTGCGGCGGCTGCGTCCCGATGATCAAGCAGATCCTCGAATCCTCCGGTGTCGAGATGTCGAAGGCGCTGTGCGAGCACTTCGAGCAGTCCCGCGCGGAGCTGTTCCAGATCGTCCAGGCGACCGGGATCCGCACGTTCTCCGGGCTGATCGCCAAGTACGGCAAGGGAACCGGCTGCGACATCTGCAAGCCGACGGTCGCCTCGATCCTCGCGTCGACCTCCGGCGACCACATCCTCGACGGCGAGCAGGCCGCGCTGCAGGACTCGAACGACCACTTCCTGGCGAACATCCAGAAGAACGGCACCTACTCGGTGGTGCCGCGGATGCCCGGCGGCGAGTGCACCCCGGAGCAGCTGATCGTCATCGGAGAGATCGCCCGCGACTTCGGCCTGTACACGAAGATCACCGGCGGTCAGCGCATCGACCTGTTCGGCGCGCGCGTCGAGCAGTTGCCGCTGATCTGGCGGCGACTGGTCGATGCCGGCATGGAATCCGGTCAGGCATACGGCAAGTCGGTGCGCACCGTGAAGAGCTGTGTCGGCTCGAGCTGGTGCCGGTACGGCGTGCAGGACTCGGTCGGCATGGCGGTGGCGCTGGAGAACCGCTACCGTGGGTTGCGGTCGCCGCACAAGCTCAAAATGGGCGTGTCGGGTTGCGCCCGCGAGTGTGCGGAGGCGCGCGGCAAGGACGTCGGCGTCATCGCCACCGAGCGCGGCTGGAACCTGTACGTCGCCGGCAACGGCGGGCAGAGCCCCAAGCACGCGCAGTTGCTGGCGGGGGATCTGGACTCCGAGACCCTGGTCCGGTACATCGACCGCTACCTGATGTTCTACATCCGGACCGCGGATCGGTTGCAGCGCACGGCCCCGTGGCTCGAGGCGCTCGACGGGGGACTGGATCACCTGCGCGCGGTGGTGTGCGACGACAGCCTCGGCATCGCGGACGACCTCGAGGCGGCGATGGCCCGGCACGTGCACAGCTACACCGACGAATGGGCCGGGGTGCTGGCCGATCCGGAGAAGCTGGCGCGGTTCGTCTCGTTCGTCAACGCGCCCGACGAGCTCGACCCGACCGTGGCGTTCAACCAGGACGCCGCCTACGCCGAGGACGGATCACGGAAGGTGCCCGTGCTCATCGGGATGCCGGCCGTGCGGTCCCCGCACGACGACTTCGTCACCGCCGACTGACCGACCGTCGGACCCGACAACTCGACCATCGACGAACGCATGATGAAGGGAGAAACACCATGACCGTCATGGACATTCGACCGAAGGTGACCGCCGCTCTCGGACGCTCCACCGACTGGACCCCCGCCTGCATGATGGGCGACCTGATCCCCGGGCGCGGTGTCGCGGTGCTGATGCGTGGCGGCGACCAGGCGGCGCTGTTCCGGCTCGCCGACGACTCGCTGCGCGCGGTCGGCAACATCGACCCGTACGCCTTCGCCGCCGTCATGTCCCGCGGCATCGTGGGCGACCGGGCCGGCGAGCCGACCGTCGCGTCGCCGTTGCTCAAGCAGGTCTTCTCGCTGGAAAGCGGCGTGTGCCTGGATGATCCGTCACATGCCCTCCCGGTCTACCGGGTCCGTGTCGTCGACGGTGTGGTCCAGGTCGCCCATGGTGGGTAGTGCGGCCGTGGCGGACCGGACCGCAGCGACCGACGGTGCACCCGGCGCCCAGCTGGCCGGGTTCACCGTCGGCATCACCGCGGCCCGGCGGGCCGACGACTTCGCCGCACTGCTGACCCGGCGCGGCGCGGAGGTCGTGCAGGCCCCGGCGATCCGGCTGATCCCGCTGCCCGACGACGTGCAGCTACGGCAGGCGACCGCCCGGGTGATCTCGAGTCCGCCCGACATCGTGGTGGCCACCACCGCGATCGGGTTCCGCGGCTGGGTCGAGGCCGCCGACGGCTGGGGGCAGGCCGACGAACTGCTCGGCGCGCTGCGGTCGGCCCGCGTGGCCGCGCGCGGACCCAAGGTGACCGGCGCGGTCCGGGCCGCGGGACTGCGCGAGGACTTCTCTCCCGAGTCCGAGTCGTCGGTCGAACTGCTCGAGCACCTGCTCGGTGCCGGGGTGTCCGGCTGCCGGATCGCGGTCCAGTTGCACGGCGCGGCCACCGAATGGGAACCGATCGTCGACGTGTGTTCGGCGCTGCGGTCCGCCGGCGCGGAGGTGATCGAGATCCCCGTCTACCGGTGGCTGCCCCCGGAGGACCCGCGGGCGGTCGACGCGCTGCTGCGCACCACCATCGACGGCGGGCTCGACGCGCTGGCCTTCACCAGCGCCCCCGCGGTCGCCGCGATGCTGGGGCGGGCCGACGACAACGGGCTGCTCGAGCCGTATCTGGCGGCGCTGCGCGGCCAGGTGCTGGTCGCCTGCGTCGGGGCGGTGACCGCGGCACCGCTGACGAGGCTCGGCGTGGAGACGTTCCAGCCGAGCCGGGCCCGGCTCGGCGCGTTGGCGCGGGAGCTGGCCGAGGCGCTGCCGGCTCGGGCCGTCCAGGTCCGCGCGGGCGGGCGCGAGCTCAGCATCCGGCGCAACTGTGTGGTCGTCGACGGCGCGGTCCGGGAGGTCACCCCGGCGGCGATGGCGTTGCTGCGCGAACTGGTCCGCAGCCCCGGCCGGGTCGTCTCCCGGACGGACATGCTGCGCGCGCTGCCCGGGGGCAGCGCGGACACCCACGCGGTGGACTCGGCGGTCGCGCGGCTGCGGGCGTCGCTCGGCGACGGGCAGATCGTGCAGACGGTGTTCAAACGCGGCTATCGGCTGGTGACAGAACAGGAGCGACGATGAGCGACAGCAACATCGGCAGCAGGGACCCCGAACTGGTGCTGGTCGCGCACGGCACCCGCAACCCGCGCGGAGTGCAGGTGATCGGTGCGCTCGCGGAGGCGGTGTCCGAGCGCGTCGGCCGGACGCGGGTCGCCTTCGTCGACGTGCTCGGGCCGTCACCGTCGGAGGTGTTGCGGCGCATGGAGACTCCGACGGTCGTGCTGCCGGCCTTCCTCGCCTCCGGCTATCACGTGCGGGTCGACGTGCCGCGCGAGGTCGCCGACAGCGGCCACGCGGATGTGACGGTCACCCCGGCGCTCGGGCCGTCGCCCGCGCTGGCCGGGGTGCAGTTCGACCGGCTGCGCGCGGCGGGCTGGCGCCCCGGCGACGACGTGGTGCTGGTCGCCGCGGGATCGTCCGATCCCCGGGCGCTGGCGGACGTCCGCGCCGCCGCCGCCGTGCTCTCCGACCTGATCGGTCGTCCGGTCGAGATCGGCTACGTGACCACCGCCGCGCCCCGAGTTCCCGAGGTCGTCGCACGGATCCGTGCTCGCGGGGCGCGGCGGGTTCTCCTGGCCCCCTACCTGTTGGCGCCGGGGCTGTTCCACGACCGGTTGCGTGAGGCCGGCGCCGACGCGGTCGCCGACCCGCTGGGTGTGCACCCGGGACTGGTCGACCTGGTCGTGCGGCGCTACACCGACGCGGTCCGGGTGCCGGCCAGGGTGCGCTGACCCGCGTGGCCCCGGTCGTTACGCTGGTGGCCGGGTGCCGGCGCATGTTGCCGCACATGAGCGGCAGGGATGGCGTCGATGGGCAGGCAGCGCGGCGGCGGATCGCGTAAGGGACGCTCGAGCGGTGGTGTCAGGTCCGGCGCGGCCCGGTCGGGCGGTGCCGGGGTCCCGGTGGCCGGTGTCCACGAGATCGACACCGGCACCTGCGAACTCGAGCCGGACCCGTTCGACTCCAACGGCTGGGTGCTGCGGATCAACGGCGAGCCGAGCTCGCACATCGACCTGGCCGAGCCGCGCGCGCTGTCCTTCGACTACATGCGGTGGATCGCCGAACTCGTCTACTCGCAGTGGGATCCGTCTTCGGCGGAGTCGTCACCGCGGATGCTCCATCTCGGCGGCGGCGCCTGCACGCTGGCGCGCGCGTTCGGTGCGGTCTACCCGCAGGCCCGTCAGGTGGTCGTCGAACTCGACGGGCGCCTCGCGGTGCTGGTGCGCGAGTGGTTCGACCTGCCGCGCGCCCCGCTGCTACGCATCCGGGTCGGTGAGGCCCGCGCGGTCACCGAGACGCTCACCGAGAACAGCCGCGACCTCGTGATCCGCGACGTGTTCGCCGACCACAGCACCCCGCTGCCGCTCACCACCGTCGAGTTCGCCGCGCACGTCCGCCGGGTGCTGTCGCCCGGCGGGATCTACGTCGTCAACTGCGGCGACACCGCGGACCTGCGCGGCGCCCGCGAGGAGGCCGCCACGATCGGCGAGCGCTTCGAGCACACCGCGGTCATCGCCGACCCCGCCACGCTCGGCGGCAAACGTCGCGGCAACATCATCCTTGCGGGAAGTGATGTCCCGCTGGGGAATTCGCCGCGGCTTGCGAGTCGGCTGTTGGGTGGCGGAACCCAGGCGCACGTGTGGCAGGACGCGCAGGTGCGCCGATTCGCCGGTTCGGTCCGCGCGCGCCGCGACCCGGCCGGCGCCTGAGTTCCGGGGTCAGAACCGCCAGCGCGCGACCGCGAGGTCGACGCGCCCGTCGAGGATCGGCGTCCCCTCGCCGGCCAGCCGTTCCAGCTGGCGCTCGGCGAGGTGTGCTGCGGGCCGTCCGTCGGCGCGCAGCACCCGATGCCATGGCAGATCGGCCGCGTCGGTGCGCATGATCCAGCCGACCGTGCGCGGGGTGCTCAGACCCGCCGCGGCGGCGATGTCCCCGTAGGTCGCGACACGGCCACGCGGGATCGACGCGACCAGCTCGCGGACCCGTTCGACCTGTGCCTCGGTGGTCGGCATCTACAGCAGCTCCCGCACCAGCCGGCCGACGACATCGGGCCTGGCCTGGGGGATCATGTGGTCGCAATCGACGTCGTGCACCGTCAACCGGTCGGCGAGGTGCGCGCGCAACGCCGTGCGGAAGTCGTCGGTGACGAACGGCGGCTGCACCCGCATCGCCTGCACCAGCACCGTGCGCAGGCCCGCCGGCGGCAGCACGAAATCGCGGGCCATCTCGCCCCACGCGGCGATCGCCGCCGGTGTGCTGACACGCCAGCCGACGCGGCCGCTCGGCAGCTCGACAAGGTGCTCGACCAGCTCGTGCTCGAGCACCGCCGCCGGCACATCGGTCCAGCCGCCGTGCTGCTTGTCGCTGCGCGCCTCCGCGACGTCGGTGTAGTCCGGCGAGGCGATCGTCAGGTCGGCGACCTGCAGCGCCCACTTCGGGTCCAGCCCGATCGCCGGGTCCAGCAGCACCAGCGCGCCGATCAGCTCGGGCACCGTGCGGGCGAGGTGGATCGAGAGCATCGCGCCGAACGAATGCGCGACCAGCACCACCGGCGCCGTCGCCTCCCGCCGCAGCAGCGCCGCGAGGTCGGCGACGTGCCCCTCGATCGTCCACGGTGGCGTCCACGGGGAGTGACCGTGCCCGCGCAGGTCGGGGGCGAGCACGCGCACACCCGGTAGCTCGTCGGAGGTCAGCGTCGACCACCGCTTGCCGTGGCCGGTGAGCCCGTGCACGGCGAGCACCTGCACGGGTCGGTCGTCCGGTCCGAAGCGGTGCACGTGCAGCGAGTCCATGTCTCGATTCTCGCAAAGCGGTGCGAACCGTACGCAGGTGCTTGTCGTGCGAGGCGATCACAGTGGATCATGGATCGAGGTGGTTTCCGTCAGGAGAGGGGAGTCACGATGACCGGCACAGACCCGGCCCAGCAGGAGCAGGCTCACGCAGAGCTGTCCGGCGATTACGACATCGACGTGGCGCACTCCAGATTCGGGTTCATGGCCAGGCACGCGATGGTCACCCGCGTGCACGGCACGTTCAACGACGTCGACGGTGTGCTGCACCTCGACGCCGGCGACATCGGGCGGTCGACCGCGCGGGTGACGCTGGTCGCGGACAGCATCGACACCGGTGTCGAGCAGCGTGACCAACACCTGCGCAGCAACGACTTCTTCGACATGCCGACGTACCCGGAGATCACCTTCGTCAGCACCGCGATCAACGGGTCGGCACCGTCCTTCGAGGTGACAGGGGACCTGACGGTGAAGGGGATCACGAAGCCTGTCACGGTCGACGTCGAATTCACCGGCGCCGCGGTCGATCCCAGCGGGAACCACCGGGTCGGCTTCGAGGTCTCCGGGACGCTCAACCGGCGCGACTGGGGCGTGAACTGGAACGCGGCCATGGAGGCCGGCGGGATGCTGGTGGGCGACAAGGTCACCCTCGAGATCGACATCTCGGCGATCCGTCGGCAGGAGTGATCGCCTCGGCGGTATCCCCGTGCGCGCCACGGGGCGTGTGAACGATCCGTGAAAACTCGCTGTTCGACGGCGATATGGGCGCATCGGGGGTTACCGTCGGGGCTGGCCGAAACCGGCCATCCGTTGCCGGCGATATGGGGAACACCATGAAGCACGCAATGACAGTCCGGGCCGTCGAGGCCGGTGCGCTGAAGACGGGGGCGGTGAAAGCGGCCGCACTCAAGACGCTGGCGGCGACGACGATCGTGGCCGCTGCCGCGGCCGGTGCCGGGGTGGGTGTGGCGGCCGCAGCGCCGGTCACGACACCCGTCGGCCCGTCCATCACCCTCGCCGACGCGCCCGCGGCACCGGCGCATCCGCGCAACAAGGCCGAGGCCCTGGCAAACCTGCAGAACGAGCTCGGGAAGGGCTTCGTCAACGGCGGCGGCGCGGGCACCGCGATCGGCGGGGCGATCGGGCTGGTGATCGGGTGCCTGTCGATGTTCCCGGGCAGCCTCGCCGGCTGCATGATCGGCGCGCCGACCGGATCGGCGACCGGTGCGGCCATCGGCACCGCCACCGGCAACCCGCAGGTCGGCCAGGCCATTCAGGATTACCTGAACGCGCCGAACTGAGCGACGTCCGGCGCGGGACGGCCGCGGCGTACTGAACGGTCGGCGGCGACGCTGTCGGTGCCTCGTGGTGTCATGCTCGCATGAGCGAAGGCGGCGCCGGCCACGGAGACGATCGTCGGTGGGCGCGGCTGGTGCCGCAGCAGCAGGTGGACGCCGCCGACGGCAGGGAATGGACCGGCGCGGCGGCGGACCTGCTCGCTGAGCCGGACAGCCCGGTCGGCGGCGCGGTGCAGATCCTCGGCGGACCCGGCACCGGCAAGACCTCGCTGCTGATCGACCTCGCCCGCAATCGTCTCGCGCGAGCGGGCACCGACCCGGAGTCGTTGCTGGTGCTCGCGCAGTCGCGGCGTGCCGCCCTGCGCATCCGGGAGTCCGTCACCGCCGGGCTGCTGGTCGACGGCCGGCTCCGGGCCACTCGCGAGCCGCTGGTCCGCACCGTGCACTCCTACGCGTTCGGGGTGCTGCGGCTGCACGCGGCCCGCCACGACAATCCGCCGCCGCGCCTGATCCCCGGCGCCGAGCAGGACGCGGTGATCCGCGAGCTGCTGCGCGGCGACGAGCTCGACGGCACCGGGAAGTGGCCACCGCACCTGCGCCCGGCGCTGGGACTGGCGGGTTTCGCACACGAGGTCCGTGACGTGATGCTGCGTGCGACCGAGCGGGGGCTCGGCCCCGAGGGGCTGGCCACGCTGTGGCAGCACTCCGGCTACGAGAAGTGGCGCGAGGTCTGGGAGGCCGTCGCCGACTTCGCCGTCCGGTACGAACACGTCCAGCAGCTCCGGGCATCGGTCGGCATGGAGGCGCCGGAGGCGACCGCCCCGGCGGTCAACGCGGCCGAACTGGTCGGCGCGGCGCTCGACGCGTTCACCGCCGACCCGGAACTGCTGGCCGCGGAGCGGTCGCGCATCCGCTACCTGCTGGTCGACGACGCACAACACCTCGATCCGCTGGCGGCCGAGCTGGTGCGGGCGCTGGTCCCGGGCAGCGCGCTGGCCGCGATCGCCGGCGATCCGGCCCAGTCGATCTTCCGGTTCCGTGGCGCCTCCCCGCGCTTCCTCGAAGGTCTCGGTGCGGGCCGATCGGTCGCGCTGACCGTGAACCACCGCAGTGACGAAGCCGTGGTGCGGGCGGCGGCGGGTATCGCCCGGAAGATGCCGCGGCACCTGCCGCAGTCCCCGGCACCGGAGCGATCCGGTGGCGTCGTTCGCGTCGAGGTGCACACGACCGCGGCGAAGGAGGCGGCGGCCGTCGCCGACACCCTGCGCCGCGCCCATCTCGTCGACGGCGTGCCGTGGTCGTCGATGGCGGTGATCGTGCGGTCGGTGCCGCTGTCGATGGCCCCGCTGCGGCGCGCGCTGCTCGCCGCGGGCGTGCCGGTCATCACCGCCGCGGCCGAGCTGCCGCCGGCCCGTCAACACGGCACGGCCGGGCTGCTGCTGGCGCTCCGGGCGGTCGCCGCGCCGTCGGTCATCGGCGGGTTCGGCCCCGACGATGCGCTCGCGCTGCTCGCCGGCCCGCTCGGCGGCGCCGACCCGATCGCGCTGCGCCGGTTGCGCCGCGGCCTGCGCCGCCTGGAGCTGGGCGCGGGCGGTGAGCGGGACTCGGCGGAACTGGTGCGGTCGGCGCTGCTGTCCGCGCCCGGCGACCCCGACACCGACAGGCTGCTGAGGGAGCTGAGCGAGGTCGAATCCGCGCCGTTGGTGCGGGTGCGCAGGATCGTCGCCAAGGCGCGGGCGGCGGTGGCACGCGGGCGGGGCGTCGAGGAGGTGCTGTGGGCGCTCTGGCAGGCGAGCGGTCTGCAGCGCCGGTGGGTCGAGGCGGCCGCCCGCGGTGGGTCGGTGGGGGCGCAGGCCGACCGCGACCTGGACGCGGTGGTCGCCCTGTTCGACGCGGCCGCGGACCACGCCGACCGGTCCCCGTCGGCCAACGTGTCCGGTTTCGTGGACCACATTGTGGCCCAAGAGATCCCGGGTGGGTCGCGGCTCCGTGCGGAGGTCGTGCCCGAGGCGGTCACGGTGCTGAGCGCGCACGCGGCGGCCGGTCGCGAATGGGACGTGGTCGTGGTGGTCGGTGTGCAAGAGGGCATCTGGCCGAACCTGCGTACCAGGGGCACGCTGCTCGGCGTCGGCGACCTGGTGGACGCGGTCGAGCTGGGCGGCGGCCCCGGTCAGGAGACCAGGCAGCTGTCGAAGATGGCGCCGCTGCTCGACGAGGAACGGCAGCTGTTCGCGCTCGCATGCAGCAGGGCGCGCAGTCGGCTGCTGGTCACCGCGGTCGAGTCGGCGGGTGACGGTGACGAGCTGGTCCCGTCGCGTTTCCTCGACGAGATCCGGTCGAGCGGCGAAGGCGACGATGCCGTGGAGCCCGAGGACACCGGTGCGGACGGGCCGGAGGAGCGCCGGGTGCTGGCGTTGCCCGCGCTGGTCGCCGAGTTGCGCAGCGTCGTGTGCACCGATCCCGGCGACGACGGGGTCCGCCGCGCCCGGCGGGATCGGGCGGCGCGGCAGCTGGCGCGGTTGGCCGCGGCCGGCGTGCCCGGAGCCCACCCCGACCAGTGGTACGGGCTGGCCCCGTCGAGCACCGACGCGCCACTGTGGCGACCGGAGGACGGTCCGGTGCGGCTGTCGCCGTCCACCGTCGAGACCCTGCACCGCTGTCCGTTGCGCTGGCTGCTCGAGCGGCACGGCGGCACGGACGGCGATTCTACGACCGCGGTGACCGGCACGCTCGTGCACACGCTCGTGCAGGCGGTCGCGGGCAACGTGCCCGATGAGCAGGTGCGTGCGGCGCTCGGCCGGGCGTGGACGGAAGTCGACCTGGGTTCGCCGTGGTTCTCCCGGCACGAGCTGGTCCGTACCGAGGGCATGCTCGAGAGCTTCCGGACCTGGCTGCGCGAGACCAGGACCGAGCTGACCGAGGCGGGGGTCGAGGTGACGGTCGAGGGAGTGCTGCCGGCGCCGGAGTCCGGCGGACCGGACGTGAAGCTGACCGGCCGGATCGACCGGCTCGAACGCGACGCGCTCGACAGGCCGGTCATCGTCGACGTGAAGACCGCCAAGACCCCGGTCAGCAAGGCCGACGCGGAGGCGCACGCGCAGCTGGCCACCTATCAGGTCGCGGCCGCGAAGGGTCTTGTGGAGGGTGTGGACGCGGGCGAACCGGGCGGCGCGAAACTGGTGTTCGTCGCGAAGCGGACCAAGACGCAGGCCGCCACCGAACGCACCCAGGCGCCGCTGGACGGCGACCGCATCGACGAGTGGATCGGCGAGATCCACCGCGCCGCCGCCGCCACCCGGGGCCCGACCTTCGAGGCGATGGTCAACGATGGATGCCGGCACTGCCCGGTGCGGACGAGTTGTCCGGTCCAGGACTCGGGGAGGCAGGTGTGCGGAGCATGAACGCGGTGGTGAGCGCATCGGTACTGGCGAAGGCGCTGGGCGACAACGAGCCCACGCCGGAGCAGGCCGCGGTGATCGAGGCCGATCCGACGTGCCCCGCGTTGGTGGTGGCCGGCGCCGGGGCCGGCAAGACCACCACGATGGCGGCCCGGGTGGTGTGGCTGGTCGCCAACGGGCATGCCCGGCCGGAGCAGGTGCTGGGCCTGACGTTCACCCGCAAGGCCGCGCAGCAGCTGAGCAAGAAGATCCGGGGGAGCCTGAACCGGCTCAAGGCGCCGGATGCGCTGAGCGGGATCGGCGCCGGGGCGGAGTTGCGTGAGATCCTCGCCGCGGGCGAGCCGGAGATCAGCACCTATCACTCGTATGCGGGGCGGCTGCTCACCGAATACGGGCTGTTGCTGCCGATCGAGCCGGGTGCCCGGCTGCTCGGCGAGACCGAGCTCTGGCAGCTGGCCTACCGGGTGGTCAGCGGCTGGGACCGGGACCTCGAGACCGACAAGAGCCCGGCCACGATCACCGAGGCGGTGCTCGGGCTGTACGGGCAGCTGGCCGAGCACCTTGTCGACCTCGACCGGCTCGACGAGACGTACCGGGAGCTCGAGCACCTGGTGCACAACCTGCCGCCGGGTCCGGGGAAGAAGGGCGCCCCCAACCAGAAGCTCCTCTCGGTCGTCGACGCCCAGCAGCGCCGGGTGGCGCTGCTGCCGCTGGTGATCGCGTTGCGCGACACGCTCCTTCGCGAGGGGCTGCTGGACTTCGGCAGCCAGATGTCGCTGGCGGCGCAGGTCGCCGACCGGCACCGCGAGGAGGTGGGCGGGGCCGAGCGGGAGCGGTTCCGCGCGGTTCTGCTCGACGAGTACCAGGACACCGGTAATGCGCAGCGGGTGCTGCTCGCGAGCCTGTTCGGTGTGGGCGTCGACGGTTCCGGCACCGGCAGCCCCGGGCACACGCTGGCGCTGACCGCGGTAGGCGACCCCATCCAGTCCATCTACGGCTGGCGCGGTGCCTCCGCGGTGAACCTCGACAAGGTCGTCGAGGACTTCCCGCGGCCCGACGGCACCCCCGCGCCGCGCCTGGAGATGCTCACCAGCTGGCGTAATCCGCCAGAGGCGCTGACGCTGGCCAACGCGGTCTCCGAGTCGCTGCGCGCCCGCGGGGCGAAGGTGGGCACGCTCAACGCGCGTCCAGGGGCCGTGGCGGGTGACATCCGGGCGGCGTTGCTGCCCGACGTGGGCGCCGAACGTCGCTGGGTGGCCGAGCAGATCGCGCAGACCTATGCCGCCGCCCGCGCCGAGGGGAAGGCCGTGCCCAGCGCGGCGGTCCTGGTGCGGCGCAACGCCGATTCCGCGCCGCTCGCGGAGGCGCTGCGCGAGCAGGGTCTGCCGGTCGAGGTGGTCGGGCTCGGCGGTCTGCTCGACGAACCCGAGGTCCGTGACGTGGTTGCCATGCTGCGACTGATCGCCGATCCCCTCGCCGGCAGCGCGGCGATGCGCATCCTCACCGGCGCGCGCTGGCGGATCGGCGCTGCCGACCTGGCGGTACTGGCGTCGCGGGCGCGGGCCCTGGCCATCCGCACCGCCTTCGCCGAGGCCGGTGTGCTCGACGACGCCGAGACGCTGGACCGCGGGCTCGCGGCGGCGCTGCCCGGAGAGCACGCCGACCAGGCGGGGCTGGCCGATGCGATCGCCGATCCCGGTCCGGCCGAAGCGTATTCGGCCGCCGGCTACCACCGCATCACCCAGATCCGCCGCGAGCTGGCCTCGCTACGCGAACGTCTCGGCCAGCCGCTGACCGAACTGGTCGCCGAGGTCGAGCGCACGCTACGCATCGGCATCGAGTCGGTGGCCCGTCGCCCGGACGAGCCGGCCGGCGCGGGTTCGGTGGCCGGTCGTGAACATCTCGATGCGTTCGCCGACGTGGTGGCCGGCTATGCGAGCCTGCCGAACGCGACGCTCACCGGAATGCTGGCGTATCTGGCCGCGGCCGAGTCGATCGAGGACGGCTTCGACAGTGCCGAGGTGGCCGTGCACCCGGAGCGGGTGCAGGTGCTCACCGCGCACAAGGCCAAGGGCCTGGAATGGCAGGTGGTGGCCGTTCCGCACATCGTGGACGGCGTCTTCCCGTCGGACCGGGCGTCGAGCACGTGGCTCGGCGACGTCACCGAACTGCCGCCGCGGCTGCGCGGCGACGCCGCGGTACCACCCGACGGATCCGATCCGGGTGCGAACCACGTTGCGGTCGAGGGGTTCCCGTTGCTCGATCTGGACGGGGTGAACACCCGCAAGGACCTCGAGGAGGCGATCGAGCGGCACAAGAAGGCGCTGGCCGCGCGTCGGCTCGACGAAGACCGCCGGCTGCTCTACGTGGCGCTCACCCGCACCGAGCGGGTGCTGCTGGTTTCCGGGCACCACTGGCCGGACGAGGGTAAAGCCAAGGGGCCGTCCGGGTTCCTGCTCGAGCTCAGGGAACGCATCGAGGCAGGCGTCGGCGAGGTGCAGGAGTGGGCGCCGACGCCCGAACACCCGGAGGCCGAACACAATCCGTTGAGCCAGGAGAAGCGTGCGGCGCCCTGGCCTCCCGTGCAGCCGCTGGGTGCGCGGCAGCGTGACGTCGAGGACGGCGCCGAACTCGTGCGGCACGCGGTGGCGGAATTCGCGAGCACCACCACCACCGCCGCGGCCTCCGCTACGAAAGCCGCCACGACCTCGGCGGAAGCCGACGAGGACGGCGAACCTGCCGAGGACGAACCGGACGTGGACGATCCGGAGGGCTGGTCCCGGGATGTCGAAGTGCTGCTGGCCGAACGCGCACAGCGCCTCGCGCCGCAACTCGCGGTACCGCTGCCGCATCAGCTCTCGGTGAGCCAGCTTGTCGAACTGCGCGCCGACCCGGACCTGCTCGCGCAGCGGCTGCGCCGGCCGCTGCCGTACCCGCCGAATCCGTTCGCCCGCCGCGGAACCGCGTTCCACGCCTGGGTGGAGCGCCGATTCGGGGCGACGCGGCTGCTCGACCTGGACGAGCTGCCCGGGGCCGCGGACAGCGAGAACGGCCCCGTGGCCGACCTGGCCGAGCTGCAGGAGGCGTTCCTGCGCTCGCCCTGGGCGCAGCGCAACCCGGCCGAGGTGGAGGTCCCGTTCGAGACCTCGATCGCCGGAACCGTGATCCGCGGCCGCATCGACGCGGTGTTCCGCGACGCGGACGGCGGGTGGACGGTCGTCGACTGGAAGACCGGCGGCGAGCCGACCGCCGAACAGCGGCGGTCGGTGCTGATCCAGCTGGCCGCCTACCGGGTGGCCTGGGCGGAGCTGGCCGGCGGCGACGAGCCCGTCCCGTTGACGAGCGTCCGCGCGGCGTTCCACTACGTGCGCACCGGCCGCACCATCGCCCCCGACGACCTGCCCGACCGCGAGGAACTGGGCCGGTTGATCGAGTCCGCCGGCGCGGACCGGCACCAGTAGGGTCGCCCTATGACGCGACGAATCCTGCAGATCGGGGCCACCGGTCACACCGGCGCACTGACGGCGGCGGCGCTGGTCGCGGCCGGCGAACGTCCGGTCCTGGTCGGTCGCGACGCGGACGCGTTGACGGCCGCCGCGCAGAAACTCGCACCCGACCGCCCACTCGAGACCCTGGTGCTCGACGTGACGGATGTGGGCGCGTTGCGCCGCACTATCGGCGGCGACGACGTCGTGCTCAGCACCGTCGGCAGGTTTCCGGATCGGGGGCGTCCGGTGGTGGAGGCCGCCGCCGAGGCCGGGGCGTCCTACCTGGACTCCAGCTGGGAGCCCGGGTACATCCGCTGGGTTTTCGACAAGCTCGGCCGCCGGGCGCAGGTGCGCGGCGCACGGCTGATGCCCGGTTTCGGCTACGACTACGTGCCCGGTCAGCTGGCCGGGGCATGGGCGCTCGAGTCGGCCGCCGAGGTGGGCATCCCGTTCCGGCTGGAGGTCGGCTACTTCTGCGACGGTGTGTGCCGGGCCAGCGGTGCGCGGGGCCTGGCCGCGGTGACCGAGACGGCACTCGAGCCGGGGTTCACCTTCCGCGGCCGGGTGTGTGAGGACCGCCCGGCGGCGCGTACCGCCGAGTTCGAGATCGGCGGACACACCCGGGTCGGGCTGTCCACCGGGTCCGCCGAGCACCTCACGTTGCCCGAGCTGGCGCCGAGCCTGTCCGAGCTGGACGTCTATCAGGGCTGGTTCGGGTGGGCCACCGAGATCGTGTCGAAGCTGTCCGTGCTGGGGCCGGTGATCGCCGGGGTCCCCGGCAGCCGGGCACTTGCCGGCCGGATCAGCACGCTGCTCGCCGGCGGTCCGGATTCCGAGGGCCCGTCGGCCGAGGCGATGGCGCAGGGCCGCAGCCTCGTCGCGGCACGGGTGACCGACACCGGCGGGACCGTGCTGGCCGCGCTCGACCTCGAGGGCCCGGGACCGTATCCGCTGACGGCGCAGTCGCTCGCCTGGGCGGCGGCCGTCGAGGCGCACACCGGGCCGAAGACCGTGCACCGCCGAGTCGGCGCACTGGGGCCGGTCCAGGCGTTCGGCCTGGACGCGCTGCGCGACGCCGCGACACAGGCGGGCCTCGAAGCGCAGGTCGTGACCGCGGCCGGTTGATCCGCGTCGGCGCGCGGTACGGCGGTCAGCGCGCGGTACGCGCGACCTTGAGCGCCTCGGTCACCAGCGGGACCTGCAACGGCAACCGTCCCAACGCGACCGCGCGGTACGGCAGCGGGCGTCGCCACCACTGAGCGGCCATCGCGACGTTCGCCGGGAACACCGCGACGAACAGGGCCGCCGCGGCGAGCCCGCCGATCCGGCGGGTGCGCGGGACCGCCAGTGCCGTGCCGACGGCGAGTTCCGCGACACCTGATGCGTGGGTCCACAGGCGCGGTTCGCCGGGCAGTGCGCGCGGCACGATCGAGTCGAACGGTGCGGGGGCGACCAGGTGCAGGGTGCCGGCGCCGAGCAGCAGCGCGGACAGGCGAATCGCCGCGCGCGTGGCGCGGTCGCGGCCGGTGCGGGCAACGATCTGGGGTGCGTTCATGCCGACAAGCCTGCCAGTCGCAGCGGCCGCGACGGAATCTCGATACGCTGCCGCCTTGTGATCATCAGCGAATGTGGGGCCGGGTGCACCGATGGCCGGTAAGTTGCGCAGCCGCATCGCGCTCGACGACGAACTGACCGACCGGCCCGACTACGACCTCGTCAACGTCGTACGCGTCCCGGTGCGCCGTTCGAGCCCGTCGCGGTCCATCACCCTCCGCGTCGTCGTCGCGGTGGCGCTGGTCGTGCTCAGCGGACTGATCGTCTACCTCCAGCGCGACGGCTACCAGGACATCTCCGGCAAGCCGATGACGCTGCTCGACTGCATGTACCACGCCACGGTGTCGATCACGACCACCGGATTCGGCGACATCTCGCCCGTCTCGGAGAGCGCCCGGCTGGTCAACATTCTCATCATCACCCCACTTCGGATGGCCTTCCTGGTCGTGCTGGTCGGTACCACCATCGAGGTGCTCACCGAGCGGTCCCGGCAGGCCGCCAAGATCCAGCGATGGAGGCGCAAGTTGCGTAATCACACGGTCGTCGTCGGCTATGGCACCAAGGGCCGCTCGGCCGTCGACGCGCTGATGGGCGACGGCGTCCCGGCCTCGGAGATCGTCGTTGTCGACACCGACCCCGCGGTGCTGGAGAAGGCGAGTCACGTCGGGCTGGTCACCGTCAACGGCTCCGGCGCGAAGTCCGACGTGCTGCGGCTCGCCGGTGCGCCGCGGGCCTCGGCGATCATCGTCGCGGCCAACCGCGACGACACCGCGGTGCTGGTCACCCTGACCGCGCGGGAGGTCGCGCCCAAGGCCAAGATCGTCGCCTCGGTTCGCGAGTCCGAATACATGCACCTGCTCAAGCAGTCCGGGGCGGACTCGGTGGTCGTGTCGTCGGAGACCACCGGCCGGCTGCTGGGCGTCGCCACCGCGACCCCGGCCGTCGTCGAGATGATCGAGGACCTGCTCACCCCGGAGGCCGGGTTCGCCATCGCCGAGCGTGACGTCGAGCCCACCGAGGTCGGCGGCTCGCCGCGGCACCTGTCGGACATCGTGCTGGCGGTGGTGCGCGGCGACCGCTTGCTACGCGCCGGCACCGCCGAGGTCGACGCACTCGAACCGGCCGACCGGTTGCTGTACATCCGCAAGGTCTGACGTGGCCGTCGCGACGGCCACGGGTCGATAGGCTGGGGCGTGGCCTTCGCTCCGCGCTACCGCCGACTCACCCTGGGAAACGGGCTGCGGGTGCTCATCGCGCCCGACCGGAACACACCGGCGGTGGCGGTCGCCGTCCACTACGACGTCGGCTTCCGGTCCGAACCCGAGGGGCGCACGGGTTTTGCGCACCTGTTCGAGCACCTGATGTTCCAGGGATCGGCGTCGCTGCCGAAGCTCGAGCACGCGCGCGTCGTGCAGTCCTCCGGCGGCTCGTTCAACGGGTCGACCCGACCCGATTACACCGACTATTACGAGGTGCTGCCGGCCGCCGCTCTCGAGCGTGCGCTGTTCCTCGAGGCGGACCGGATGCGCGCACCGCGGATCACCGCCGAGAACCTCGCCAATCAGGTGGAGGTCGTCAAGGAGGAGATCCGGCTCAACGTGGTGGGTCGTCCGTACGGCGGGCTGCCGTGGATCCTGGTCCCGCCGCTGCTGTTCGACACCTTCGCCAACGCGCACAACGGGTACGGCGACTTCGCGCACCTCGACGACGCGACCGTCGCGGACTGCGAGGATTTCTTCGCCACCTTCTACGCCCCCGCGAACGCGGTCCTCACGATCGCCGGCAATGCGGACCCCGACCGCGTGGAGGAACTGGTGCACCGGCACTTCGGCGACATCGAACCTCGCCCGGCGCCGCCGCGCCGGTCCTTCGCCGAGCCCGGTCTGCGCGCCGAACGCCGTGGTACACATCATGATCCGTACGCGGAGTTGCCGGCGGTCGCGGTCGGCTACCGGATGCCCGACGCCGCGACCGATCTGACCGGGTATGTCGCGCACGTGGTGCTGGCGGCGGTGCTGGCCGACGGCGACTCGGCGCGGCTGCAGCGCGGTCCGGTCCAGCGCGACGGCATCGTCACCGACATCACCGTGGGCCCGGGGCTGTTCGGCACGCCGCTCGACTCCCGGGACCCCGAGCCGCTGCTGCTCACCGCCGTCCACCCGGACACGGTCGGCACGGATCGGGTGCTCGCGGCGATCGACGCCGAACTCGACGAGTTGGCCGCCGCCGGGCCGAAGGAACGCGAGCTGGCCGGGGTGGTGGCGCGCTGGCGCGCCGACACGCTGCGGCACAGCGATCGGCTGACCGCCCGCACCCTCGAACTCGGTTCGGCGGAACTGCTGTTCGGAGTGCCGGAGATGACGTGGCAGCTCGCCGACCTCGTCGCCGCGGTCGACCCGGAGCAGGTGGCGCAGGCGGCCGCGGCCGTGCGGGGGCAGTCGAGAGCAGTACTGGAGGTCACCGTGGAACAGGAGTGCTCGTGACGGACCACGACCGGCCCCGTCGGCTGCCGGAGCTGACCGCCGCGCCCGTCGAGGTGCCGATCGCATCGGCGACGTCGGTGTCGGCGAACGGCCTGCGGGTGGTGGCCGTGCGCATGCCGACCGTCCCGATGGTCGAGCTGCGGATGACGGTGCCGTTCGCCGGGCCGGACCGGCGGCACGCCGCCCGCGCAGACCTGCTCTCGTCGTGCCTGATGACGGGGACACGCTCGCGCACCCGGCTCGATCTGGACACCGACCTCGCCGTGGCCGGTGCGGCGCTGGGCGCGGCGGCCGGACCGGACTTCCTCACCTTCGCGGGATCGGCTCCGGCCGAGCATCTTCCGACTCTGCTCGACCTGCTCGACGACGTGCTCGAGCACGCCGCGTATCCCGTCGGCGAGTTCGACGGCGAGCGGGACCGGTTGGCCGAGCGGCTACGGGTGTTCCGCGCGCGCCCCGGTGTCCGAGCGCGGGAAGCGTTGCTGGCTAAGGCGTTCGGCGCACACCCGGTGACCTTCGAGGTGCCGCTGGCCAAGGATGTGGCCGCGCTGGGCGTCGAGGAGGTGCGCGCGCTGCACCGGGCCGGGGTGTCGCCGCGCGGATCGGTGCTGACGCTGGTCGGCGACCTGGACCCGGACACCGCGATCGACGCGGTCGGTGCGGCGCTCGCCGGATGGACCTGTCCGCGGCCCGCGGCGGTCCTGGAGCGGTTCGAGCCGGTCCGGCCGTCGCCGCTGCAACTGGTCGATCGGCCGCGCGGGGTCCAGTCGCAGATCCGGTTGGTCGGCAACTCGGTGGCACGGTCGGACCCGTCGTATCCGGCGGCGAAGATCGCGAATCTGGTGTTCGGCGGCTACTTCTCGTCGCGGCTGGTCGAGAACGTCCGTGAAGACAAGGGATACACCTACGGGGCTTCGTCGCTGCTGGACTCGGGTATCGCCGGCGACATGCTGCTGGTCGCGCTCGACACCGCGCGCGAGACCACCGCGGCGGCCGTGCTCGAGACCGTCTACGAACTGTCCCGCATGGTGACCACGCCACCGACGGCAGCCGAGGTGGACGCAGCACGCCAGTATGCGATCGGCGCGTTGAGCATCTCGCTGTCCTCGCAGTCCGGGCTGGCCGGCACGGTCGCCGGGATGCAGACGGTCGGCCTGGGCCTGGAGTGGCTCACCGAGCACCCGCGGGCGCTGGCGACGGTGACCGTCGACGAGGTCGGTGCGGCGGCCGCTGCGCTCTTCGGCGCCCACCGGTTCACCGGAATCGTTCAGGGCGACGCGGCGTCGCTGACCGATTCGCTGCAGTCCGTGGTAGGTGTGGTGTCGTGACCGACTTCGAACTGTTGCAGGAGCCGCTGCTCTCCCGGGGCGCACTCGACCGCCCGGTGACCCTCCGGTCCGATGAAGACGCGCTGGACGCCGGCTGGGGGGATGCGCTGGTGCTGCGGGTCAGTCCGCGCGGGCGGGTCCGGTTGCAGGGCGACCGTCTGCTGCTCGAGCGGGCCGCGCAGTTGTTCCCGCAGCGCCCGCAGGAGGCGGTGCTGCTCGGCGTCGACGCGGGCTTGCACGTGTGGGCGGTTCGGGACACGGGTTTCGACGAACGGGTGGTGCCGGGGGAGTCGGACGGGACGGTCGAACTCGGCGACCTGCGATCGTGCGGCGCGCTGCTGGGATCGACCGAGGCCGGTCAGTACGTGACCGCGCTGGCGGTGCTCAGCTGGCATACGAACGCCCGCTTCTGCTCGCGTGACGGCGCGGCGACGAAGCCCGTGCAGGCCGGATGGGTGCGCATCTGTGAGAGCTGCGAGCGCGAGGAGTATCCGCGTACCGACCCGGCGATCATCTGCCTGGTGCACGACGGAGCGGACCGGATTCTGCTTGCCCGCCAACCGGTGTGGCCGGAGCGGATGTACTCGGTGCTGGCCGGGTTCGTCGAGGCCGGCGAATCGTTGGAGGCCTGCGTGGCCCGTGAGATCGCCGAGGAGGTCGGTGTGCTGGTGCACGATGTGCACTATCTGGGCAGCCAGCCGTGGCCGTTCCCGCGCTCGATCATGCTCGGCTTCCACGCGAAGGCCGACCCCGCACAGGAGTTCGTCTTCGCCGACGGCGAGATCGCCGAGGCGCAATGGTTCACCCGCGCCGAGGTCCGCGAGGCGCTCGAGGCGGGAGACTGGTCCACCCGGGCGGATGCGAAACTGCTGCTGCCGGGTTCGGTCTCGATCGCGCGGGGGATGGTCGAATCGTGGGCGGCGGTGGGTCGGTAGAGCGGTTCCCGGGCTCGGCCCGACCCACGCGGGTAGCGTCCACACCGATTCCGTCCGAACGAAAGGCCGAACCATGCGGCTGTCCACCCGAAATCAGCTCTCCGGTGTGATCGTGTCGGTCACGCCCGGCGCGGTCATGGCCACCGTCAAGGTCCGTCTCGACGGCGGTGACCAGATCGTCACCTCGTCGATCACCAAGGAAGCGGCCGAGGAAATGGGGCTCGCGGCGGGCCAACCCGTCACCGCCTTGATCAAGTCGACCGAGGTCATGCTCGGCGTCGACTGATCGGCGGAGCACCGACCCGCCGCGCGGCCACCAGGGGGCGGAGTTCTACAGGCCCAGCGTGCGCTTCACCGCCGCCAGGGTCGGGTTGGTGGCGGTGGTCCCGTCCGGGAACTCCACGGTGGGAACCACGTGGTTGCCGCCGTTGACACTGCCGACGAACTCGGCCGCGGCCGGATCCTGCTCGATGTCGACCTCGACGTAGCCGATGCCGGCCTCCTTGAGCTGGGTCTTGAGGCGACGACAGTACCCGCACCAGGTGGTGGAGTACATGGTCAACGTGGGGGCGGACTGTTCCTGATCAGCTGTGGTCACGGCTGCGGTAACGATGCCGCCGCCGGGTTTGTTCCCCGCGTCGCCCGGTGCCGCGCCGTTGCCGTCGGTACGCACTGCAATGATGGCTGCATGCCTACTGCCGCCACCGTGACCGGTCTGGACCCGGAGCAGACGGCGGCGGTGCTGGCCCCCCGCGGTCCCGTCTGCGTGCTGGCCGGCGCCGGTACCGGCAAGACCCGCACGATCACCCGGCGGATCGCGCACCTGGTCGCCGACGGTCACGTCGCGGCCGGTCAGGTGCTGGCGGTCACGTTCACCGCACGCGCGGCGGGGGAGATGCGCACCCGGCTGCGCGAGCTGGGCATCTCCGGCGCCGGGGGTACCGTGCAGGCCCGCACCTTCCATGCTGCAGCCCTGCGTCAGCTGAAGTACTTCTGGCCGCAGGTGGTCGGTGACGTCGAGTGGCAGTTGCTCGACCGCAAGTTCCAGGTGGTCGGGCAGGCCGCCGCGCGGGCCGGTGCGGGCACCAGCCGGGAGAACATCCGCGACCTGGCCGGCGAGATCGAATGGGCGAAGGCCTCGCTGATCGCGCCGGAGGACTATCCGGCCGCGGTCGCCCGGCTGCGCCGCGAGCCGCCCGCCCCGGCCGAGCAGGTCGCCTCCGTCTACGCCGGCTACGAGGCGCTCAAGGCGCCGCACAACGCGCTGGACTTCGACGACCTGCTGCTGCACACCGCCGCTGCGCTCGAGGACAATGCGGCCGTCGCCGAGGAGTTCCGGGACCGCTACCGCTGCTTCGTCGTCGACGAGTACCAGGATGTGACGCCGCTGCAGCAGCGGGTACTGGACGCGTGGCTGGGCGACCGCGACGACCTGACGGTGGTGGGCGACGCGAACCAGACGATCTACTCGTTCACCGGCGCCTCGCCGAAGTTCCTGCTCGACTTCTCCCGCCGCTTCCCGGACGCGACGGTGGTGCGCCTCGAACGCGACTACCGGTCCACGCCGCAGGTCGTCTCGCTGGCGAACCGGGCGATCGGCGCGGCCCGCGGCCGCATCGCGGGCACCCGGCTGCAACTGATCGGCCAGCGTCCGGCAGGCCCGGAGCCGCAGTTCGCCGAGTACGACGACGAGCCGGCCGAGGCCGCCGCGACCGCGAAGGCGGTCAAGATGCTGATCGACTCCGGGGTCCCCGCGTCCGAGATCGCCGTGCTCTACCGCATCAACGCCCAGTCGGAGGTGCACGAGCAGGCGCTGACCGAGCTCGGGGTGCCCTACCAGGTGCGCGGCGGTGAGGGGTTCTTCACCCGGGCCGACGTGCGGCAGGCGGTCGGCGCGCTGCGCCAGCTGGCCGGCCGTGCGGATCTGCCCGCCGAGGCCACCTCCGGTCCCGAACTGGTCCGGCTCGTGCGGGCGGCGCTGGTCCCGCTCGGGCTCACCGACGCCGAGCCGGTCGGTACGCAGGCCCGCGAGCGCTGGGAGGCGCTGCGCGCGCTGATGCAGCTGACCGAGGATCTGCAGGTCCACGAGCCCGCGCTCACCCTCGAGGGACTGCTGCGCGAACTGCAGACCCGCGCGGAGTCGCGGCACCCACCGGTCGTCGAGGGTGTCACGCTCGCGTCGCTGCACGCGGCGAAGGGCCTCGAATGGGATGCGGTGTTCCTGGTGGGGCTCACCGACGGCACCCTGCCGATCGCGCACGCGCTCGGCAGCGGCGGCGAGCCCGACGACCAGGCGGCGGTCGAGGAGGAGCGCCGGTTGCTGTACGTCGGCATCACCCGCGCGCGTGAACACCTGCAGCTGTCCTGGGCGCTGGCGCGGTCCGAGGGTGGCCGCAAGTCGCGCCGCCGGTCGAGGTTCCTGTACGGGCTGATCCCCGAGGACTCGCCGGCCGCACGGATCGCCGCGCCGGCGAAGGAACGCAAGCGGCCGCGCTGCCGGGTGTGCGGCAAGCCGCTGGTCGGGACCATGGCGACCAAGCTGGGGCGCTGCGAGAAGTGCCCGTCGAACCTCGACGCAGCGTTGTTCGACGCGCTCAAGATGTGGCGGTCGGAGAAGTCGAAGGAGTTGAAGGTGCCGGCGTTCGTGGTGTTCACCGACGCCACCCTCACGGCCATCGCCGAGCAGTTGCCGACAGACGAGGCCGCGCTGGTGGCGATTCCGGGCATCGGTGCGGCGAAGCTGGAGCGGTTCGGGTCCGAGGTGCTCGCCGTGGTGCGCGCCGCCGGCTGACCCGGATGCGCCCGCGCCGCGGCGTCGGGTACGAAACTGCAGGTCAAAAATAGGTTGTGGGTTTCCGGAACGATCAATACCCTTGGACCGTATCGTTCGACCCGTGCGGTCCGAGTTGTTCGGGACCGAGACTCGACGGACAATGTTCCGCTGATGTAGTCCGATACCGACAGCGTGGGGTTCGCCCCGCGGAGGCACGAGCGCGTAAGGGAGGTGATGAGAATGTGGATCAAGGATCAGTGCGTGACGGAAGTCGCAGTCGCACTTGCTCCTTCGGCACCCCGTGCCGCAGCGACTCCGGCCCTTCGCGCAGCAGCGAGTCGGGCACCGCGTGCAGCGGCACCGCGTCCGGCATTCCGTCGTCGCACCGCAACCCGCGCATCCGTGAGCAGACATCCCGGCCAGGGGTAGAACACCCCTGACGCCGATGGCCACGGATCCGCACAGCGGGCCCGTGGCCTTCGTTTTTCATCACCTCTCGTCTCGGTCGAGTCAGGTGTGGACGACGGTCCGGGTCACCGACCATCGACCACACAGCTACCGACAGAGGAGATCGACGTGTTGACCACAACCCGCCGACCCATCACGCAGACCGTCCCCGCGCACAGTGACCGCATCAGGCTGGATCGGCTCCCGTGCCGCGCCGGCGAACCGGACCTCTGGTTCGCGGAGAACCCCACCGAACTCGAACAGGCCAAGGCGCTGTGCGGCGACTGCCCCGTCCGGCAGTCGTGCCTGTCCGCCGCACTCGAGCGGGGCGAGCCGTGGGGCGTGTGGGGCGGCGAGATCCTCGATCACGGCACGGTGATCGTCCGCAAGCGCCCCCGCGGCCGCCCGCGCAAGGTGGTGTCGGCGGCGTGAGCCCAGCGTTCACCGCACCCGGCGTCACCCGGCGCTCGGCGCCACCGCGGACGAGGGTGAAGATCACTCCGCGAGCGGCTCCGGGTCCGGCGCGTCACCGTGTGACGCGCCGGAGTCCGGGTCGATCAGCATCTCGGGCGCCCACCGACGGATCACCTCGCGGTAGGGCGCCTGGGCGTCGAGTTGGCACAGGATGGCCACCGACCCGAGCAGCACGCGGTGGACCATCAGGTACTGGGGCGGCAGCGTGAACGAGCGGCTGGTGGCGAACTCCCTGCCGCGCACGTCGGAGTAGCGGCCGGCGATCTCCTGCATCCACGCTCGGGTGAAGTGGAAGCGGTCGGTGTGCAGCGGTTCGACGAACGGGCGCAGGAACTCCATCGCATCGGCGGCGTCGAGCCGTTCACGTCGGGTGACGTAGCCCGCGAGTGTCATCAGGTTCACGAGTTCGTCGCGCCGGTCGTGCACTGCCAGGCGCACCATGGTGGTCAGCTCCGGCGGGATGCCGGCCGACATCTTCACCGCGGCGCCGAAGTCGATCACGCCGAGCCGTCCGTCGCCGAGCATCATGAAGTTGCCCGGGTGCGGATCGGTGTGCATCAGCCCGACCCGGGCCGGTGCCGCGAAGTGGAACTCGCACAGTCGTTCTCCCGCGGCGTTGCGCTCGTCACGACTTCCCCCGGCGATCACCTGAGCGAGCGGGGTGCCGGTCATCCACTCGGACACCACGACCTTCGGCGAGCTGGCGATGACCGCCGGCACCGCGATGTGCGGATCACCGGCGAACTCGGTGGCGAACGCGCGCTGGTTGTCGGCCTCGATCCGGTAGTCGAGTTCCTCGACCGAGCGGTCCGTCAGCTCGTCCATCAGACCCTTGATGTCGGTGCCGGGCGCGAACGGTTTGAACAGCGGTGCCAGCCGTCGCAGCTGGCGTAGGTCCGACAGCAGCGCCTCGTCGGCGCCCGGGTACTGGACCTTGACCGCCACGTCGCGCCCGTCGGACCACACCCCGTGGTGCACCTGCCCGATGCTGGCGGATGCGGACGGGGCGTCGTCGAACGAACGGAAGCGTTCGCGCCAGCGGGTGCCGAGCTGGTGGTCGAGCACCCGGTGCACCGTCTTGGCGGGCATCGGCGGGGCCTCGTTCTGGAGCTTGGTCAGCGCCTCGCGGTACGGCTCGGCTAGCTCGTCGGGCATGGCGGCCTCGAACACGCTCATCGCCTGCCCGAGCTTCATCGCACCGCCCTTGAGCTCGCCCAGGACGGCGAAGAGTTGCTCGGCGGCCTTGGCGGACAGCTCGGCGGTGATCTCGTCGCTGCTCTGGCCGGCCAGCCGCTTGCCGAGGCCGGCGGCGGCACGCCCCGCCATGCCCAGCGGAAGGGTCGCCAGCTTGGCAGTTCGTGCGGCACCGCGGCGGGGAATGTCGGACACGTGTCCCATTGTTCCTGATTCTGCCGCCGCGGGTCGGTCAGGTGGCGGGGGACGCATCGCGGAGGGTGCGGCAGCGGCACAGGGGATGCGGTGACCATGGGCGTGTGACCAGCGCGTTCGTGTCCAGTTCGACCTCGACGGTCGCGTCGAGCGTCGCCGGTGGACGGTCGGCGACCCGGCGGAACACGCGGTCGATCTCGTGCAGTGCGACGGCGGTGGTGGCCATGACCGTCGCCGTCGGTGCGCACCCGATGGTGCCGAGCAGCTGGGCGGCCAGGTGCGGCCATTCCGGATCCCGGTCGCGGCGGTGCAGGTCGGCGCAGCCGAGGCAGCTGGTGCTCCCCGGGAACACCAGTGGGCCCACGATGCCGACCCCGTCGCGCAGCCGAACCTGCAGATGCGGCACACCGGCCTCGATCAGCGCCATGACCAGGCGCGGATCGGCCACCTGGTCGTCGGTGAGGACGACCAGGTCGGTCTGCCACCGGTCGACCGCGAGATCACAGGTGTAGCGCCGGGACCGGCTCACCTGCGCACCGTCGCCCGTGAGCGCCGCGCACAATCCGTCGCCCAGGGGGCCCGGCCCGTGTACCCGGACCCGCCGCTCCGAGCGGGACGGGGCGGCGGCGACCGCGGTGACCAGCCCGGCGTGCTCGAGCTCACGCAGCACCGCATCCACCTCGGCGGGGTGGGCGCCGGACTCCGCGACCCGCGCGCGCAACTGGTCGGGGCCGGCGCTGCCGTCCAACGAACGCAGCCACGCGGCGAAACGAGCGGCGGGCACCCCGTCCGGCGGCGTGACCAGCAGGGCGCGTTCTGGATCGGAACCGATCTGGATCCGGCCGGTCGGCCGGATCAGCACGGCGAGATCGCGACGCAGCGCCAGTGGCCTGTCGTGCACAGCTGTCATGCGGGCATGGTGACACGCCGGACCACCTCGCGCCCCCGTCCGGGAGGGAGTTGTCCACAGGCTCCGGCTTTCTCCCCAGGGCGTGTTCCGTGCGGGTGCTCACCGGGGGATGAGGCCGGCATGTCGGTGCCGGTCGCTACGTTGTCGGTCATGAGTGCAGCGGGTGGGGGCGGGGCTTGCGCAGACGGGCGCTTCGCAGACCGGACTTCCGAAGGAACGCCGGCGGTCAGGTCGGCGCCGGTGGTGGAGATCAGGCGCAGCACGCGGCGCCGCCGCACGGTCAGCGCCCGCCGCGAGGGCGAGACGGTCGTGGTGCTGATGCCTGCGGGGCTGTCCGCGCAGCAGGAGTCCGAACTGGTCGCGGAGATGATCGAGAAGCTCGAACGGGCCGATCGCCGGGCGGCGCAACGTAGCGCCCGCAGCGACGACGAACTGGCGCGGCGCACCGCCGAGTTGTCGGTGCAATGGCTCGACGGCCGGGCCCGGCCCAGCTCCGTGCGCTGGGTTCCGCCGATGCGCACCCGGTGGGCGTCCTGCACGCCGTCGGACCGGACCATCCGGGTCAGCGAACTGCTACGCGGCGTGCCGCCGTACGTGCTCGACTATGTGCTGGTCCACGAGCTCGCGCATCTGCTGGTCGCCGGTGGGCACACACCGCAGTTCTAGGAGCAGGTGCGCCGCTATCCCAAGACGGAGCGTGCGCTCGGTTATCTGGAGGCTTACGCCGCGGTCGGACGGTTGCCGGGTGCCGTCCCCGGCATGGACTCGGACCCTGACGTCGCGTCCCAGCCGGGCGTGCCCGGCTGGGACGGCGAATGCGAGGCGGCCGGCTAGCGGGTCCTGCCTGCGGCCCTGATCCCGCGGACCCTAATCCCGCGGTCCCGGGTCCCCGGGCTTCGGGTCTTCGGTGTCGGCGTCGCCAGGGGGCGCGCCACCGTCGGCGTCGCGTTCGCGCTGGGCACGCTCGCGCTCGGCGGCTTCTTTCGCCTCGGTCCGCAGCAGTTGCGCGATCGGGTCGTCGAAGGCGCTGGTCCCGCCGCCGAGGACGCGATCGATGAATGCCGCGGGATCGTCCAGATCGGAGCCGTCGGGCAGCAGATCCGGGTGGGCCCACACGCCGTCGCGCTTGTCGATGCCGCCGGCCTCCGCCAGCCGCGTCCACAGTGCGGCGGCCTCACGCATCTTGCGGGGCCGCAGCTCCAACCCGACCAGTGTGGCGAACGTCTGCTCGGCGGGCCCGCCGCTGGCCCGGCGGCGGCGCAGCGTCTCGCTTAGCGCGTCGACGCCGGGCAGTCGGTCGCCGAGGGCGGCGGACACGACGGTCGACACCCAGCCCTCGATCAGTGCGAGCAGCGTCTCGAGTCGCTCGAGCGCGAGCTTCTGCTCGGGTGTCGTCTGCGGCTCGAACGCGCCCTGCTGCAGGATGTTCTCCAGCGCGGACGGATCCGCCAGCATGGACGGGTCGAAGTTCTTTGCGGCCTCCTCCATCGCGGAGAAGTCGACGCTGATGCCGCGGGCGTACTCCTCGACGGTGGCCAGCACCCGCTGGCGCAGCCACGGGACGTGGCTGAACAGGCGGTGATGGGCGGCCTCGCGGGCCGCCAGGAACACCACCAGCTCCCGCTGCGGCTGGTCGAGCCCTTCGCCGAAGGCCGCGATGGCCTCGGGCATCAGGGCGGCGGTGCCGGCCGGGCCCAGCGGCAGACCGATGTCGGTCGAGGTGAGGACCTCCTTGGACAGCTGGCCGAGCGCCTGGCCGAGCTGGGAGCCGAAGGCGAAACCGCCCATCTGCCCGACCATCCCGAGTAGCGGGCCGGCCATCTCCCGGGCCTCTTCGGGCAAGCCGCCCATCCACATCGTCGACAGCTTCTCCGCGACCGGGTCGCAGAGTCGCTGCCAGGTGTCCATGGTGTGCTCGAGCCAGTCGGCAGGGGTCCAGGCGGCGGTGACGGTGGCACCGGCCGGAAGTGTGGTGGCGTCGTCGAGCCAGAGCTCGGCCAGTCGCACGGAGTCGGCGACGGCCTGGGTGCGTTCGGCACCGATCGGTGTCGCCGATCCGATCTGCTGAAGTGCGAGCTTCTTGGCGAGGCCGTAGTCGACCGGTCCCTTCTGGGTGCCCGAGGCCATCGAATTGCCCATGCCGCTGAGCATCTGGCCGAACTGCGTCAGCATCTGACCCAGCGCTGCCGGGTCGAATCCGCCCATGGCGCCGGGATCGGTGCCGCCGGCACCCGGGCCTCCGAACATCCCGCCGAGCCCACCGGGGCCGAAGCCGAACGGGAACTGCTGGCCGCCGACGTCGTCCCCGCGGCCTTGGTCGTCCTTCCGCTTGCCGGAATCGCCCGAGCCGGAATCGTCCGGGTCGGAGTCGTCACGGTTGGAGAAGCCGAACGGCACATCGCTCATGGCTTCACGGTACAAGGATTCGCGGGCCCGGACCCGCCCCGAGATCACGCTCACGGCGAAATCCGGTTCCTGCGACCGGCGGGGCGAGGGCCGGATCGGGGCGCCTGCGTCCGGCATCGAGGCGACTATCCTCGAAGGCAGTGGCCGGACGTGCCGACCCCGCATTCCCGGAGCGATCTGCGCCGGGCGACCGGGTCGGGACGGCGGGCCCGCTGAAGGGGGCGTTCGGTGAACGATGGCCCGATCCTGGTGCTCGCGGCGACCGGCGGGCAGGGCGGTGCCGTCAGCGAGGCCCTGCTCGTCCGCACCTCGCACCTGCGGGCGCTGGTGCGCGATCCCACCTCTTCGTCGGCCGGACGGCTGGCCGATCGCGGCGCCGAGATCATCACGGGTTCGCTCGAGGACGTCGTGTCGCTGTGCGCGGCGATGCACGGTGTCGCCGCGGTCTATGCGATGACGACCCCGTTCGAGTCCGGAGTCGAGGCCGAGATCGCGCAGGGGCGGGCGATCCTGACCGCGGCGCGCCGCGAACACGTCCCCCACCTGGTGTTCAGCTCGGTGGCGGGCGCCGACCGGGGCAGCGGGGTGCCGCACTTCGAGAGCAAGGCAGTCATCGAGGGCGAACTCGCGGCCAGCGGGATCCCCTACACGATCCTGGGGCCGACCTATTTCTTCGACAACGCGCTCGCCGGCGCGCGGCGCATCGGTGAGGGTGTGCTCGAGTTGCCGCTGCCGTCCGATCGGCCGCTGCAGCAGTTGGCCCGCGTCGACCTCGGCCGGTTCGCGGCCCGGGTGCTGCTCGAGCCCAACGGCTACCTCGGCCGGCGGATCGACCTGGCCGGCGACGAACTGACCCCGAGGATGATGGCCGTGGAGTTGGGGCGGGCGCTGGGGCGGACGGTCCGGCACGAGCGGGTCGCGCTCGAAGCGATCCGCGACCCGGACCAGCGGGCCATGTGGCGCTTCCTCGACGATCCCGGGTACCGCGTCGACATGCGCGAACTGCGCGCCGCGCACCCCGGACTGGCGTGGACGTCGTTCGCGGGGTGGGCCGGTCGGGCGTTCGGGACCGCCGCCTAGTGGCCCGCCGCAACCGCGGGCACTCTACGCTGGTCCGAGTGAACCGACGGATTGTGACGATTGTCGCCGCGCTGGTGCCGATCGTGGTGCTCTGCGTGATCGGCTCGACGGTGCGGGTGCCGTTCGTGGCGTTGGGCCCGGGCCCGACGTTCAACACCCTCGGCAACGTCGACATCGACGGCAAGTCCACGCCGGTCGTCGACATCCAGGGCACCCAGCTGGACCCGACCGCCGGGCACCTGAACATGACGACGGTCTCGGTGCGCGACGACCTGACCGTCTTCGAGGCGCTGGGGCTGTGGGCCAGCGGCAGCCAGGGCCTGGTCCCGCGCGACGAGGTGTACGCGCCCGGCAAGTCGCGCGAGCAGATCGACAAGCAGAACACCGCCGAATTCCAGGGCTCGGAGGCCGACGCCGAGTCCGCCGCGCTGCGCTATCTGAAATATCCCTTCGTTGCCACCGTCGGCGGGGTCTCCCAGAGCGGACCCGCGCAGGGCAAGCTCGAGACCGGTGACGAACTGGTGCAGGTCGACGGCGCGCCGGTCGCCACCTCGGATCAGGTGCAGGCGGTGATGAAGGACACCAAGCCGGGTCAGCAGATCCCGGTCGTCTACCGCCGCAAGGGCGTCGAGGGTGCCACCTCGATCACCCTGGCACCCGGTCCCGACCCGAAGGACTCGAAGGGCGTGATGGGGATCGTGCTCGCGGATCGCCCGCAGGTGCCGTTCACCGTCGACTTCAACCTGGCCAACATCGGCGGTCCGTCGGCGGGACTGATGTTCTCGCTGGCCGTCGTCGACAAGCTCAGCCCCGGCGAGCTCAATGCCGGCAAGTTCGTTGCGGGCACCGGCACGATCGATCCCGACGGCCAGGTCGGGCCGATCGGCGGGATCGAGTACAAGATGCGCGCGGCCCGCGATGCCGGTGCGACCGTCTTCCTGGTCCCTGCCGACAACTGCAGTGTCGCGAAGCAGACTGCGCCGCAAGGACTCTCGTTGATCAAGGTCGACAGCCTCAGCAGTGCGATCGCCGGACTGGGGGACTACACCACCGGCAAACCCGTCCCTCAGTGCTGACCGTGCAGTGCTGATTCCGCAGTGCTGATCCGGTACTGACCGCCCAGGCCTGGTGCGTCCGCGGACGGTGTCTCGCTCGGCGGCGAAAATGGACAGAGTTGGAACTATGCGCACACTTCCAAGTTTGGCGCGGCGGTGAGACACGCCGCCGTGAGGCTTGAGGCTCAGCCGGGTCGGCCGTTGCCCGAGACGCGGTCGGCCACGGCGGCCGGCACCAGTTCGTGCCGCAGATGGGTGCGGGCGAACTCGGCCGTCCCGCGACTGAGCGCCCGCAACTCGATCGGGTAGCGGGCGAGTTCGATCTCCGGGACCTCGGCGCGCAGCCGCGTCATGCCCTCGTCGCCGAGTTCGGATCCCAACACCCGCCCGCGCCGGCCGGACAGGTCGCTCAGGACGGCGCCCTGGTACTCGTCGGGCACGAGCACGCTGACCGCGGCGACGGGTTCGAGCAGCCGGATCGAGGCGTGTTCGGCCGCATCCTTGAGCGCCATCGCGGCCGCCGTCTGGAAGGCCGCGTCCGACGAGTCGACCGAATGCGCCTTGCCGTCGACGAGCGTGATCCGCACATCGACCAGCGGGTGTCCGGTGGCGACGCCCTTGCTCAGCTGGGCCCGGACCCCCTTCTCGACCGACGGGATGAAGTGGCGCGGCACCGCGCCGCCGACCACGTGCTCGCAGAACTCGACGCCCGATCCGGTGGGCAGCGGTTCGACCTGGAGGTCGCAGATCGCGTACTGGCCGTGTCCGCCGGACTGTTTGACCAGCCGGCCGTGCCCCGACGATGCCGAGCCGAACGTCTCCTGCAGCGCCACCTGGTAGGGCACGGTGTCCACGTGCACGGCGTACCGGCTGCGCAGCTGGTCGAGGACGGCGTCCGCGTGGGCCTCGCCGGTGCACCAGAGCACCAACTGGTGGGTGTCCGGGTTCTGCTCGAGCCGGACGGCCGGATCCTCGGCGCACAGCCGGGCCAGCGCCTGCGTGAGCTTGTCGTCGTCGGCCTTGCTGTGCGGCTCGATCGGCACCGGCAACAGCGGCTCGGGGACCGGCCAGCTCTCCAGCGCGTCGTGTTCGCCGTCGCCGAGGGTGTCGCCGATGCGCGCGCCGGAAAGGCGCGGCACGCACACCAGATCGCCGGCGAGCGCCTCGCGCACCGGTCGCTGCTGCTTGCCGAACGGGCTGGTCAGCGTGGTGATCCGCTCATCGGACTCGGTGTCGGTGGTGGCGGTGGACCGGCCGGGGCCGGACACGTGCACGTGCATGTCCGGGCGCAGCGTGCCGGCGAACACCCGCACCAGGGAGATCCGGCCGACGTACGGGTCCGAGGCGATCCGGACCACCTGCGCCGCGAGCGGGGAGTCGGGGTCGCCGGACGCGGGTCCGCGGCGGTGGGTGGGGTCGGGGAACGAGGTGACGACGAGGTCGAGCAGTTCGGCCGCACCGAGGCCGGCGTCGGTGACCGCCAGCGCCGGGTGCAGCGCGCAGTCGTGCACCTCCCGGCGGATGCCCTCCTCGAGCATCGCCGCGTCGATCGGTTCGCCGGACAGGAAACGCTCGAGCAGGGTGTCGTCCTGGCCGGACACCGCCTCGATCAGGCTCTCCCGCGCGGCCGCGACCGACGGTGCGGCGGCGTCGGATTCGGTGGCCTCGCCGTAGGTGCGGCCGGTCAGCAGGTCGACCGATCCGCAGGGCACGCCGTCGCGCAGCACCGGTGCGTACACGGGCCGGAGCGTGTCCGGCCCCAGACCGAAAGCGTCGTGACAGGCGGTGAGGATGTCCTCGAAACCGGCGCGGGCCACGTCGAGCTTGGCGACGGCGATCGCCCGCGGGATCCCGGCTTCGGCGCACTCGTGCCACAGCAGCCGGGTGGGTTCGGTGACCGGGTCGGTCGCCGAGACCACGAAGACGGCGGCGTCGGCAACGTGCAGGCCGGCCCGCAGTTCCGCGGCGAAGTCGGGGTGGCCCGGGGTGTCGAGCAGGTTGATCTTGGCCCCGTTCCACGGCAGCGGAAGCACGGCCAGGTGCACGGAGTGCTGCTGCTTCGTCTCGATCGGCTCGAAGTCCGAGACGGTGGTGCCCTCGGTAACCTGCCCGGCACGGCCGATCATGCCCGCGGCCAGCGCCAGCGACTCCGCGAGGGTGGTCTTGCCGACTCCGCTGCACCCGATGAGCACCACGTTGCGGAGCTGGTCGGGTCCCGACACCGGTGGCGCCTGTCCGGCACGGGCAGAGGTGCGGTCGGACATGGGGCTCTCCTCCCAGACGGCGGGGCCGAGCTCGAGTGGATGGCCTCCCAGTCTAGGAGCCGAGGAGCGGCAGGGAGACGGGTTCGCCGGACGGGGTGTGGGAACGCGCCGGGTCAGTCCGCGGTGAGCTCGAGTGACGCGCGCAGGTACCGCTCGGTGATCAGCGACTGCCCGAGGCGCCCGAGCGGACCGGACCACCGGGCGACCCTGGTCGCCGGGCGGGAGAAGGCGCGGATGCGCAGCCGCACACCGCCGTCGGGCTCACGTTCGACAAGGAAAAGTTCCTCGCCGCTCTCCGGATGTCCGGGCAGCGTGCCGTAGGCGAATCCGCGCGCGTGCTCGTCCTCGTACACGGCGACGACCCGGCAGGGCGCCGTCAGACCCAACGGCACCACCCCGAGCCGGAGTTCGCACACGGCGTCCGGCTCGACCGTCGGCGACGACGCCCGTGGGCGCAGTCCCGCGCCGAGTTGCAGCCCCCAGGACAGCACCAGGTCGGAGGCGCGGCGAAAGTTCTCGTCGCCGTGCCCGATCCGTGCGGACCGCTCGAACTGCTTATGACCGGCGGGCGCGGCGCGCGCGGCGCGCTCGGTGCCGATCAGCGGGTAGGTCAGCGGTGCGGCGCGCAGTTCGGCGACCCGTCCGGATGCTAGCGGCTCGACCGTGCGTCGAGCGTTCACCAGGGTTCGGCGTCCTCGAACGTCGCGTGCAGGGCGTTGACCAGGTTCGGTGCCAGGCCCTCGTACCGGAGCAGCTCCACGGGGGCGTCGGGATCGGCCCCGGCCTCGGGCCGTAGCTGCAGCAGGCAGAGCGACTCGCCCGTGCGCAGCGTCGCTGCCACCAGTCGTGCCTCGCGTCGTTCGGGGTGCGCGTCGGCCACCGACCGCAGGGCGCGGTCGGCCGCGGCGGCCTCGGCGTCGGCGGTTGCGCCGTCGCCCTCGAGCAGGGCGTCGTCGAGCAGTGCCGCGTCGATCGTCTCCTCGGCGGCCGGCGGCAGCACGACGATCTCCTGCACCAGCGCACAGCCGGCGACGGCTTCCGGCCAGCTGATCGTGGCGAGCACCTCGTCGAGTTCCGGCGATCCCCCCGAGACCGACGGCGGCAGCGACTCCTGCTCGACGGGGGTCAGCTCGGCGTCGGTGGTCAGTGCGTCGACCAGTTCGGGTTCGGTCTCGGCGAGCAGCGCGGTCGGCACCAGTGCGAACATCTGCGGCGGCTGGTCCCAGCCGGCGGCGTCGACGAACTCGACCACCTCGCGCACGCACCGGCCGAGGGCATCCGGCCCGATGTCGAGCGGATGGGCGCCGGAGTCGTCGGCATGGTTGCGGTCGGAATCGTCGAAGTCGTGGCGATCGGTCACCGGTTCATCTTCGCACCGCGCAGTGCCGTGTCGCCGTCCCCCGTCGGCCGCGCGGCCGCTCCCGCCGCCGGACCGCGCGGCGAGGGAACCGGACCGTGCGCCGGTCCGTTGCCACTGTGGCCGACACCCGACGCGGGTTGTCACTAGAGTCGGACCAAATGGCGGCAGCGCCGGATCGGCGGGCGCCGGATGTTTCGGAGCCTGCCCGTGCGGTGGTGTCGCCACGGTTGCGACGGGTCGCGCCCAGCCGGGTGCCGACCGTCGCCGGAGAGGTTGGAGCGTGACAGGTGGGCATGCGGGCCCCTAGCGGAATGCCGAAGTTGTCCCGTCGTAGCCGAATCTTGCTGATCGTGGCGGTGATCATCGCCGCGCTGTTGCTGATCGGCCCCCGGCTGCTGGGCGCCTACATCGACTGGCTGTGGTTCGGGGCGATCGGGTTCCGCGAGGTGTTCAGCACGATCCTGCTGACCAGGATCGCGTTGTTCTTCGTCGTCGGACTGGTGGTCGGCGCGATCGTCTTCGGCGCGTTGCTGCTGGCGTACCGGATGCGGCCGGTGTTCGTCCCGGTGTCGGGGCCGCACGACCCGATCGCGCGGTATCGCACGGTGGTGATGAGCAGGCTGAAGCTGTTCGGGCTCGGCATCCCCATCGTGGTCGGTGTCATCTCCGGACTGGTCGCGCAGAGCAAGTGGGCGATGATCCAGCTGTTCCTCAACGGCGGATCCTTCGGCATCGAGGACCCGCAGTTCCACAAGGACGTGGGCTTCTACGCGTTCGACCTGCCGTTCATCCAGTTCGTGCTGAGCTGGCTGTTCGCCGCGGTGCTCGTCGCCTTCTTCGCGAACCTGGTGACGCACTACGTCTTCGGCGGGCTGCGCCTCGCCGGGCGGGACGGCACCCTCACCAAGGCCGCCCGCGCGCAGCTGGCGATCCTGGCCGGCACCTTCCTGCTGCTCAAGGCCGTCTCGTACTGGTTCGACCGGTACTCGTTGCTCACCGCGACCGACAAGGAGCCGACCTTCACCGGGATGGGCTACACGGACGCCAATGCCGTGCTGCCCTCCAAGCTGGTGCTGATGGCGATCGCGATCATCTGCGCGGGGGCGTTCTTCGCGGCGATCGTGCTGCGTGATCTGCGGATCCCGGCGCTGGCGACCGCGCTGATGGTGCTCTCGTCGATCCTGGTCGGCGCCGCCTGGCCGCTGGTGGTCGAGCAGTTCTCGGTCAAGCCGAACGCCGCCGACAAGGAGCGGACGTACATCGAGCGCAACATCCAGGCGACGCGTGAGGCGTACGGCATCACCAAGGACAACGTCACCTACGTCGACTATCCGGGCGTGGGTACCAAGGCCCCGCAGGATGTTCCCGCCGACGTGACGACCATCGCCAACACCCGGCTGCTGGACCCGAACCTGCTGTCGCCGACCTTCACCCAGCAACAGCAGTTGCAGAACTTCTACGGCTTCCCGTCCAAGCTGGCGGTGGACCGCTACACGATCGACGGCAAGAAGCAGGACTACGTCGTCGCCGCGCGCGAGATGTCGCCGTCGAACCTGACCGGCAACCAGACGGACTGGATCAACAAGTACACCGTCTACACCCACGGCGACGGCTTCATCGCGGCGCCGGCGAACCAGGTGACGGCCAGCGGCCCGGACAGCAAGGCCAACGCCGGCGGCTACCCGATCTACAAGGTCAGCGACCTGGCCTCGCAGAAGAGCGGCAACGAGCTGATCAAGGTCACCCAGCCGCGGATCTACTACGGCGAGGTCATCGCCAAGCCGAAGCCGGACTACGCCATCGTCGGCGGCAAGGACGACGGGCAGGGCCGCGAGTACGACGGGCAGGGCGCCAAGTACACCTATACGGGCTCCGGCGGCGTCTCGATCGGGAACTGGTTCAACCGGCTTGCGTTCGCCGCCAAGTACGGCGAGCGCAACATCTTGTTCTCCGGCGCGATCGGATCCGATTCGAAGATCCTGTTCGACCGCGACCCGCGGGACCGCGTGCAGAAGGTCGCCCCGTGGCTGACCACCGACGGCAGCGCCTACCCGGCAGTCGTCGGCGGCAGGATCGTCTGGATCGTCGACGGCTACACCACGCTCGACAACTTCCCGTATGCCCAGCGCACCTCGCTCGAGGGTGCGGTCGCGGACAGCGTCGACACCACCACCGGCCGGCCGCTGCCGAAGAAGGAGGTGTCGTACATCCGGAACTCGGTCAAGGCGGTGGTCGATGCCTGCGACGGCACCGTCAAGCTCTATCAGGTCGACAAGAACGACCCGGTGCTCAAGGCGTGGATGAAGACCTTCCCGGGAACCGTGCAACCGGAGAGCGCCATCGACAAGGTGCCGGGGTTGCGCGAGCACTTCCGTTACCCGGAGGACCTGTTCAAGGTGCAGCGCGAGATGCTCGCCAAGTACCACGTCTCCGACCCGGTGCAGTTCTTCAACGGCAACGGGTTCTGGTCCGTACCCAACGATCCGACGGTGGACACCAACCAGAAGCAGCCGCCGTATTACGTGATCGCCGGCAACCCGGACACGGGCAAGCCGGAGTTCGAGCTGACCAGCCCGATGAACGGCTTCAACCGGCAGTTGCTGTCCGCCTACATCTCGGTGGACTCGGATCCCGAGAACTACGGCAAGTTCACCGTGCTGCAGTTGCCGACCCAGGTGCAGACCCAGGGTCCGCAGCAGGCACAGAACACCATGAAGTCCGATCCGCGGGTGTCGTCGGACAAGACGCTGTTCCAATCGAACAAGATCCAGTACGGCAACCTGCTCACACTGCCGATCGCGGACGGCGGCATCCTCTACGTGGAGCCGCTCTACGCGGAGAACAGCGGCGACAGCAGCGGCTCGACCTTCCCGCAACTCTCGCGGGTGCTGGTTAGCTACAGCGTCGGCAACAACAAGGTCATCGTCGGCTATGCGCCGACGCTGGCGGAGGCGCTCTCGCAGGTGTTCGGGCCCGGAGCCGCGAACTCGGCGACGGCACCCAGCCCGGAGCCACAGCCGCAGTCGCCGGCCCCGGGACAGCCGGCCACCCCGCCGACGTCGCCGACCACGCCGTCGCCGGAGCCCACCCCCGCCCCTGCGCCGACGGCACCGGCGCCCGCCGGTGAGGCCGCCGCGGTCGGTCAGCTGAACGCGGCGCTGCAGAATCTGAGCAAGGCGCAGTCCAGCGGCGACTTCAACGCCTACGGCCAGGCGCTCGCGCAGTTGCAGACCGCGATCGACAACTACGAGAAGGTGACAGGGAACACAGGAACCGGTGCGTCGCCGGCCCCGGCCCCCAGCGGCGGGGGGAACTGAATAATTCCAGGTCAGGGCGGGTCGGAGCGGTAGCGGCCGGGCGATTTGCTTTCCGTTCCGATCCGCCTGTAACCTGGGCTTCACCCAACGCGGGGTGGAGCAGCTCGGTAGCTCGCTGGGCTCATAACCCAGAGGTCGCAGGTTCAAATCCTGTCCCCGCTACTACAAGGAAACGGTCCCGGACATCACGTCCGGGACCGTTTCCGTTTATGACGGGCGGGTGGGAACGGCGGCGAACCGGGGTTTCCCTCGCGGCGGCACGCCGGGGTGCGGGCCCGATTTGCTTTTCGTTCCCGCCCGTCTGTAACCTGGGTTTCACCCAACGCGGGGTGGAGCAGCTCGGTAGCTCGCTGGGCTCATAACCCAGAGGTCGCAGGTTCAAATCCTGTCCCCGCTACCAAGTACGAAGAACACCGGCGTCCTGCACAGCAGGACGCCGGTGTTCTTCGTCGTGGGTGTTCTTTGTGCTCGGCAGGGTGTTTACGGGCGGGTGCTCAGCAGTCGAACACCGACCAGCAGATGTCGTTCCGCAATCGTTGATCGTCGAGCACGAGCGCGTGGACCGCCTCGGGGAGCTGCTCGCGCTGCCATCGGCACTCGAGTCGTTCCGCGGCCTGCTGCTCGCTCTTCGGCGCGGCGGCACGCGCGGCCTTGATCGCATAGGCGGCGGCGCCGAGATCATGCGCGGCGACGTGGGCGACGCAGGCGGCCTGTCCGGCGGCGTAGGCGGCGAACCGTGGTGCCCCAGCCAGATCCCTGGCCGCCCCCATCGCGTGCCCGCCGGCGGCGCGGGCATCCATCATCTTGGCCTCGCCACGCACCCAGGCCCGGGCCTGCTCGATCGCGTGGCGCGGCCGGGGGTCCTCGGGGCAGGCCGTCTCGAAGTGCCCGAGGACGTGCTCGGCGCAGGACGCCGCCCACAATGCGAGCAGATGGTGGTCCGCGTCGGTGAGCGTCCCGCCGCGGCGGATCGTGGTCAGACGGGGATCGCGGACCTTCGGAAAGATCATGAGTGCACTCCCGGTGGCGGTTCGGCGCGGCTCGCTCGGGCCTACCGGGCGACGGAACCGAGCATCACCCGGCAGCCGGTGCGCAGGTCGGATTCCGCCTCACGCATCGACATGCGGGCGCCGAGGGTGGCCTGCAGCAGGCCCAGCCACATCAGCTGGACCAGACGCAGGATCGCGGCCTCCTCGACTGTCGGGACGTCGATGCCGAGCATCTCGAGCAGCAGCGCGTTGAACTGTTCGTCGATCCGTCCGAGCTCGGCCGCGACCTCCGCACCGCCGGCGGAGGCGGACCGGAGCATCGAGGTGGTCAGCTTGGGCTTGTTCAGCAGCGACCGGGTGGCGCGCCAGAGAACGTCGGCGACCCGCTCGTGGGGTGCCTTGGCGGGGTCGGCGAAGCGAGCGATCGATCCGGACAGCGACTCCACCTCGGCGACCATGACCCCGGCGAACAGGTGGGCCTTGGAGGGGAAGTAGCGGTACAGCGTGCCCAGGGCGACCCCGGCGCGGGTGGCGACCTCGGTCATCTGCACGGCGTCGAGACTGTTCTCGGTGCCCAGTTCCGCGGCGGCCCGCAGGATCCCGTCGCGGCGCTCACGCTGTACCGCCGAGGTCGGCTCGGCCGCTGCTCGTCCCTCCGCCACCCGTGGCACCGCGCCTCCTCGTCCGCTCCTCGATCGACCTCGCGACAGTATCAACAGATCCGCCGATCCCCGGCGGGCGCACGCTCGGTGGCCGCCGGGGATCGGTGGAGAGGGTGGTGACGCGGAGCCGCGAGGCCTACTTCACCTGCAGTCCCTGACCGGTGAGGATGATGTTCGGGTTGGCCAGCACGTCCTTGTTCTTCTCGAACAGGGCCTGCCAGCCGCCCGGGGTGCTGTACTCGGTCGCGATCTTCGAGAGGGTGTCGCCGGCCTTGACGATGTAGTCGGCGCCCTCCGGCGAGACGTTGAGGACCGCGTCGGCGGCCTGGCTCGCGGTGTCCTGCACCTGGGTGGCCGCCTCCTGCTGCGGGGTGGTCTCCTCGACCTGGGCCGGGGCCTGCTGGACCGGCGCGTTGTAGGACGCGTCGGTGGTGTCCGCGCCGCCCGAGTAGTCGCCCTGCAGGTACTGGCCGCACACCGGCCAGGCGCCGGGGCCCTGGGTGTCGAGGACGTTGTTGGCGACACGGATCTGCTCGGCGCGCGACGCGTTGGCCGGGCTGCCGGTGCCGCCGTTGGCCTGCCAGGTGCTCTGGCTGAACTGCAGTCCGCCGTAGTAGCCGTTACCGGTGTTGGTGTTCCAGTTGCCGCTGCTCTCGCACTGGGCGACCGCGTCCCAGTCGCTGGCGTTGGCGGTGCCGGCGGCGAGGCCGAGCGGGACGGCGACGAGCGCGCCGGTCAGGGTGACCCAGCCGAGGGCCTTCGCTGCGCGATTCGTGGTCATCTGGGTGGATCCTTTCCGCACCGCTGACGAGTTCCGCGCACGCCGGCCACCCGGGATGGATGCTGCCACTGCGTGGGAGATGGTGAACTCGTCCCCGCCCCGAGGTGGGTTCGTGGTGCCGGGCCGCGGGGCGGGTTGGGTCGATCAGCGGGCGGACCGGCAGTGGCCCAGGCTTGCGGGCCGAGGACGACACTAACGACGGATCTCGGGGCGGTCACGGGGCCGGAAATCGCACGTAACGCCCACAGCGTGGGATTCGATCCGGCTTATATCGCCAGGTCATCGCGCCGCTACACCTCTGCGTATCCGGTTTGTTATGCATTTGTTATGTGTCGGGTCTCACACGGGGACAGGCGATTTCCGCCGGTTCACGACGCGAGGGCCACCCGGAACGGGCGGCCCTCGCGGTCTGAACGGTGTGCGGCTGCGGCGCTCAGATCTCCATCTGCTCGAGCACCTTCCGAAGGACCTTGCCGGTGGCGTTGCGCGGCAACTCGTCGATGAAGACGACCTCGCGAGGCGCCTTGTACCGGGCCAGGTTCGCCTTGACGAACGCCTTGATCTCGTCGCCGTCGCGGGCGGAATCCGGCCCGGGGACGACATACGCGCGCAGGCGATGCCCGAAATCCGCATCGGGCACGCCGACGACGGCGGCATCGAGTACATCCGGCCGGTCCGCGAGCAGGTTCTCGACCTCGAGCGGATAGACGTTCTCGCCGCCGGAGACGATCATGTCGTCGTCGCGGCCGTCGACGAACAGCAGCCCCTCTTCGTCGAAATGTCCGACGTCGCCGCTGGAGAGCAGGCCGTCGATGATCTCCTTGTGCCGGCCATCGGTGTAGCCGCCGAAGCTCAGGCCGCTGGCGACGAAGATTCGCCCGGTGTGGTGCGGTTCGGTGATGGGCTTGCCGTCGGCGTTGAACAGTGCGACCCGGCAGGTGACCGGGGCCCGCCCTGCGGTGCCGGGGGCCCTGCGGAGCTCCTCGGGGGTGGCGACGGTCGCCACCGCGACCTCCGTCGAGCCGTACAGGTTGTAGAGGACGTCCCCGAAGCACTCCGCGGTGCGGCGGCACAGGTCCGGGGACAGCGCGGAGCCGGCCGCGAAGATGATGCGCAGCGCGGAGGTGTCGTAGCGCGCGAGCACCTCGGGACCGAGGTCGATGATCCGCTGCAGCATCGTCGGGACCACGATCAACGCGTCGGCCTTGTGCTCGGCCACCCCGCGCAGCGTCTTCTCCGGGTCGAACCGCCGGCTCATGATCACCGTGCAGCCCAGTGCGAACGACAGCACGAACTGGGACAGCCCTGTGCCGTGGAAGATCGGCGCCGCCATGTAGGTGATCCCGCCCGTGCGCAGCGGCACCCGGTCGAGGAACTGGGCGCTGGCGAACACCGAGGTGTGCTCGCGGGGGGCGCCCTTGGGGGTGCCGGTGGTGCCGCTGGTGAGCAGCACGAAGCCGCCGGGCTTCGGCGGTACCGGGACCGGATCGGTCGAGGTGTTCGCGATCAGGTCGTCGAGGGTGGGGATGTCGGGGTCCACGGCGTGCTCGGGGTCGACCCAGGCGAGGAAGTGCGGCGTCGATGCGGGGATGCCGGAGAGCAGTTCGGTGAACTCGCTGTCGTACACCAGGGCCTGCACGCCCTCGCGCGCCGAGACATCGGCCAGCTGGGGCCCGGCGAACCCGGTGTTCATCATCACCAGCCGGGCGCCCGTCTTGCCTGCGGCGAGCATGCACAGCACCAGGCCGCGGTGGTCGCGGCACAGCACCGCGATCACGCTGCCCGGTCCGAGTCCGCGCTGCGACCAGGCGCGGGCGAGGGCGTTCGACTGGGCGTCGAGCTCGGTGAAGGTCATCGGGCCGCGTTCGTCGATCAGTGCCACCGCGGCCGAATCCTGGTGGGCCGCATGGCGGGTGGCCGCGACGAACGGGCCGAACCGGCGGGCCGCCAGCAGTGACTCGACGCCCAAGTCGGGGCGGGTGACGGGGATCAGTCCCGAGCGGTACATCACCTGCACACTCTTGGCGAAGTCCACGGCGCGTCCGGTGACGTCGCGCAGCAGCGGTGCGGCGGTGGTGAGAAGTTGCGTCATCGATGACCCCTCCGGCCGGGTACGGACTCGGCGTCCGCCCGCGGCTCCGTTATGTGGTACCAGCCGTATCACGTTATCGGATCGTGAGACCCGCGTCACTGTCGAGTGTGCTACCTGTCCCGGACACACTCGGACGGCTCCGGGAAAGTGGTTCCGGAGCCGTCCGAGTGCGGGGGTGACTACTTCAGTTCGCTCGACGAGAGGCCGAGCACGCGGCGGGCGACCACCAGCTGCTGGATCTGCTGGGTGCCCTCGAAGATGTCGAGGATCTTCGAGTCGCGCGCCCACTTCTCGAGCAGGGTCCGCTCGGAGTAGCCCAGCGAGCCGGCCAGCTCGACGGCCTTGAGCGTGACGGCGGTGCCCATCCGGCCGGCCTTGGCCTTGGCCATCGACGCCTGCAGCGAGTTCGGCTGCTTGTTGTCGGCCATCCAGGCTGCGCGGATCGAGAGCAGGTACGCGGCCTCCCAGTCGGCCTCGAGCTCGAGATACGTTGCGGCGGCGGCATGCTGGCTCATCGCCGGGGTGTCGTAGGAGATCTCGATGCCCGCGTCGGTGAGGATCGTGCGCAACTCCTCGAGCGCCGCGCGGGCGCAGCCGATCGCCATGCCGGCCACCAGCGGACGGGTGTTGTCGAACGTCGCCATCACCCCGCCGAAGCCCTTCTCGGTGTCGACCTCGGGGCTGCCGAGCAGGTTGTCCTTCGGGATGCGGCAGTTCTCCAGCAGCAGCACCGCGGTGTCCGACGCACGGATGCCGAGCTTGTGCTCGAGCCGGGCCACCGACAGGCCGGGGGCGTCACGCGGGACGACGAACGACTTGATCGCCGCGCGGCCCTTGGACTTGTCGACGGACGCCCACACCACGATGTGGGTGGACCGCTCGCCGGCGGTGACGAAGATCTTCTCGCCGTTGAGCACCCACTCGTCGCCGTCGAGGACCGCGGTGGTGGTCACGGCCGAGGAGTCGGAGCCGAAGCTCGGCTCGGTGATGGCCATCGAGGCCCACACCTTGCCGAAGCGTTCCATCTGCTCGTCGGTGGCGACCGAGGCGATGGCCGAGTTGCCCAGGCCCTGATAGGGGATCGACAGCGTCAAACCGACGTCACCCCAGCAGGTTTCGATGACATTCATCAGCGAGGCCATGTTGCCGCCGTTCACGTTGCCGGCGGCCTTGGCCTGCGTGCCGCGGCCGAGGGTCGCGCCCGAGGCGGCCTGACCGGCGTCGGCCAGGCCCTCGACGAGGCTGGCCATGGTGTCCAGCTCGACCGGACGGGTGTGCTCGGCGAGGTCGTACTTGCGGGAGATGGGCCGGAAGATCTGCGCCGCGGCCTGGTGTGCCTGGTTCGACGCGGCCTTCATCTTCTTGGGGAGTTCGAGGTTGATCATGGTGTCTCCGTTACGGAAGGACTACGAGGTCCGGGATCAGAGTGGGACTGTCGCAGAAAGGCTGGTCAGAGGAGGACGACACCCTCGGCGATGCCGATGGCGCGCAGGTCGCGGTACCAGCGTTCGACCGGGTGCTCCTTGGTGAACCCGTGCCCGCCGAGCAGCTGCACGCCGTCGAGGCCGATCTGCATGCCCTTGTCGGTCGCGAGCCGCCGGGCCAGCGCGGACTCGCGGGCGAACGACAGTCCCTGCTCGGCACGGGCTGCGCCGCGGTAGGTGACCAACCGCAGGCCGTCGAGCTCGATGGCGATGTTGGCGACCATGAACGCGACAGCCTGACGGTGGCTGATCGGCTCGCCGAAGGCCTCACGCTCGTTGACGTACGGGGTGACGTAGTCGAGTACGGCCTGACCGGTGCCGGTCGCCAGGGCGGACCAGCCCAGCCGGGACAGGTGGATGGCGTCGGCGTACTGCCCGCTGCGCTCGACCGCGTCGGGGGAGCCGAGCAGGGCGGACTCCGGCACGCTCACGTCGGTCAGCTCGATCCGGCCGAGCCCGGCGGCGCGCAGGCCCATGCTCGGGTCGGCCTCGACGACGAGGCCCGCGGTGTCGGACTCGACGATGAAGAAGGCGGGGCGACCGTCCAGCTCGGCGGCGATGACGAACAGTTCGGCAGACCCGGCCGAAGGCACCAGCGACTTGACGCCGTTGAGGCGGTAGCCGCCCGGCGAGCGAACGGCCTTGGTCTGCAGGGCGAATGGATCGAAGAGTGCGCGGGGCTCGTTGACCACGACCGCGGCGGCGGGGACGTTCTCGCCGGCGAACGCGGGCAGATAGGTCTGCTGCTGGGCGTCGGTGCCCCACTGCGTCAGCGCGACCGCGACTCCGCTGGGGGCGAGGATCGGCAGGGCCAGGCCCATGTCCCCGTGCGCGAGGGCCTCGGCGACCAGCGCGTTGGTGACCACGCCGCGCTCGTCGGCGGCGCCCTCGAAGTCCTCGGGGATGTTGATCATCGTGACGCCGAGTTCGGCGGCGCGCTCGAGCAGATCGGACGGAGCCTTCGCCGACTCGTCCGCGGCGTGGGCGGCCGGACGCAGGATCTCGGCGGCGAACTCGGCGACCGTGTCGACGATCATCTGCTGCTCGTCGGACGGGGTGACGTCGAAGAAGTCGGTCCGTGCGGCGGCGTTCGGCAGGCGCTTGGGCTGGCTCGAGCCGCCGACCTTGTCGAACACGCGGGTGGCGGCGCCGAGCGTGCGGAACCCGGTCTTGGTGCCCTCGTAGGCGACCCGGTCGACCGGTCCGCGCAGGTTGTACTTCTCGGCCAGGTCCGACCCGGTGAAGGCGGTCAGCACGCGCATGGCCGTGCCGATGACGTCGCGCTTGATCGGGTTCAGGCCGATGGTGGAGTCGTCGCGGCGCTTGCCGCGCGCGGACTTCGGCTGGGCCGAGGTGTCTTGCTTGCTCATGATCACCAGCTGTTTCTGCGATGAAGGGGCGTGGATGGCCTCCACCTTACTCCTGAGTAAGATGACTCACCAGTAGGGAACCGTGGTCGGTGCGCGGAGTCGTCATCCGCGCAGGTTGCAGCCTGTGCCGAAGGCCGGAGGGAGTGCCGGTCGAGGTGCGGCGCCGGGCGGCAGGAGGGGGCCGCCCGGCGCCTATTCTTGAGCCGTGCCCCCGACCAGCCCGACCGCGCCGCTGCGTGACGTCCTGGCGTGGGTGCGCTGGCTGCCGCTGGTGGTGGTCCCGGTGCTGCTGCTGGTCAGCGACTATCCGGGCCGCTACCAGGTGCCGTGGACGTACTGGTTGGCCGCGCTGGCCGCGGCGGTGGTGTTCCTGTTCGGCGGACGGTGGCCGCTGCCGGTGTCGGTGTCGCTGTCCGCGCTCGCGGTCCCGATGTTCGCCGCCCACTCCTGGGGACTGTCCGGACTGGTGCCGTACCTGGGGGCGGTGGGGCTGGCGGAGGTCGCGATGCGCACCCACCGGCCGGCGCCGATCGCGGTGGCGACCGGATGCTGGGCCGCGGCGGTGCTGCTGGGGATCGGCTCCGAGACGTACACGACCTTCTGGCGGGCCGCGACCGCGGTGCAGGCGCTGGCCTACGTGGGGCTGCCGCTGCTGGTCGGTCTGTATCTGCGGGCGCAGCGCGACCTGGCGGTGACATATCGGGCGCAGGCGGCCGAGGCGGAGGCGCGTCGGGCCGAGGCGACGGTCCGGGCCAGGGCCGCCGAACGTGAGGCGCTCGCGCGTGAACTGCACGATCTGGTCGCCCATCACATGGCGTCGATCGTGCTGCGGATCTCGGTGGCGCGGCACGTGGTCGACGAGGCCGATCCGCGAGTGCGCGCCGTCCTCGACGACGTGTACGGCACCGCGTCCGGCGCGCTGACCGACATCCGCCGGTTGCTGGTGGCGCTGCGGGACCCGGCGCTGGGCGAGGTGGCGCTCGTCGAACCGGACGCGGTACCGGTCGAGATCGCCGCAGCAGTGGAACGCGCCCGTGCGGCCGGGTTCGCGGTGGCCGCCGAGGTCGATCCCGATCCGGGGCCGTTGGACACGATCGGCAGGCTCACCCTGCTGCGGGTGGTGCAGGAGTCGTTGACGAACGTGATGAAGCACGCGGACCCGGCCGGGGAGGTCGACGTGGTCGTGACCCGGCGCGGCGCCGGGGTGGCGGTGCGGGTCGCGAGCAGCCGGCGCGCCGACGACCCGCCGAACCCGGACGGGCACGGCGTCGTCGGAATGCAGGAGCGGGTCGCGCTCGTCGGCGGCACGCTGGAGGTGGGCGCGCTGGACGTGGGCGCGACCGGGTCGACCTGGCGGGTCGAGGCGTGGATCCCCGGTGCGGCGCCGGGAGGGGGAGCAGCGCGATGATCCGGTTGCTCATAGTCGACGACCAGCGGCTGGTCCGGGCCGGCCTGCGGATGCTGTGCGAGTCGACCGACGACGTCGAGGTCGTCGGGGAGGGCGCCGACGGTGCCGAGGCGATCAGGCTCGCGATGGAACTGTCGCCGGATGTGATCCTGATGGACCTGCGGATGCCGGGGCTCGACGGGGTCGAGGCGACACGCCGGATCCTCTCCTCCCGGTCGGACGGCGCCGCCCCGAAGGTGCTGGTGCTCACCACCTTCGACGACGACGAGCACCTGTATCCGGCGCTCGCCGCGGGCGCGGCGGGATTCCTGGTCAAGGACACCGCGCCGGCAGATCTGCTGCAGGCGATCCGCCGCTCCGCCCAGGGCGAACTGCCGTTCTCGCCGGCACTGCTGCGCAGGCTGGTCGACCGTGCGGTCGAGCGGGGCCGCCCCGAAGGGCGTTCTGCGCCGGCAGAATTGACGCCCCGCGAACGTGACGTGCTGGCCCTGGTGGGGGAGGGCCTGGGCAACCAGGAGATCGCCGACCGCCTGCACCTCGGCATCACCACGGTGAAATCACACGTCGCCAACCTGATGGGCAAGACCGGCTGTGACAACCGGGTGCGGCTGGCGCTCTACGCGTGCCGCCTCGACTGACCATCGCCGTGCTCGCCCATCGGCATGTCCATCGTCATCGGTGCGGGTTGCTGTCCCGGCGCGAGCACCAGGAACTGGCCCATCATGCCCTGATCCTCGTGGAATAGCATGTGGCAGTGGTACATGTACGGCAACGTCGGGTCGGTGTAGTCGGCGAACCGCAGCGCCAGCCGGAACGTCCTGCCGGGGGTGGTGTAGATCGTGTCCTTCCAGCCCGCGAGGTCCGGGGGCGGCGGGGTGCCGTCGATGTCGAGGATCTGGAACTGGGTGTCGTGCACGTGGAAGCTGTGCGGCCAGTTGTCGGTGTTGCGGACCGTCCACACCTCGGTGGTGTCGACTGCGGACGAGAAGTCGATGCGGTTCATGTCCATCCGCTCGCCGTTGATCATGAACCACTTCAGCTCGAAGTGGCGCTCGGCGGCCACCGCGGACAGGTCCGGTCGGGGGATCGAGGCAAGCACGGCCGGGAGCGCCGCGGACCGGCCGAGGTTCGCGGCGGGACGCAGTTCGAGGACGTCGAAGGTGTCCTCGACCCCGAACTGGGCGGCGTGCGAACGGTCGAGCCCGGCGCGGTCCTCGAACGGGAACGCGCGCAACATGACCGGCACGCCACCGTCGACGGCGACGACGATCTCCGCGCGCTCACCGGGACTGAGCGCGATCCGCTCGAGCGCCACCGGCGCTCGCAGCAGACCGCCGTCGCTCGCGATCATCTGGAATCCGCGGCCGTCGGCGAACCCGAAGTTGTACATCCGGCCGGCCGAGCCGTTGAGGATGCGCAGTCGCACCAGGCTCGTACGCACCGGGAGGTACGCGCCCGCGATGCCGTTGGTCACGAGGGTGTCGCCGAGTAGCCCGACGTCGGTGGGATCGGACTCGTCGAGCGTGCCGTCCGGGTGGAACCGCTTGTCCTGCACGATCAGTGGGATGTCGTCGACGCCGTAGTCCTTGGGCAGGTCCGGGGCGTCGGAATCCTCGTCGTCGATCAGGAACATGCCCGCCAGGCCGCGGTAGACGTGCTTCTCCGTGGCGCCGTGCGGGTGCGGGTGGTACCAGAGCGACGCGGCCGGCTGGTTCACGGTCCAGGTGGGGTTCCAGCGCGCGCCGGGCGCGATCGTCTGGTGCGGTCCGCCGTCGAAGCGGGCCGGGACGTGCATGCCGTGCCAGTGCACGGTGGTCGCCTCCGGGAGCGCGTTCTCGATCGTGAAGGCGACCGTCTCGCCGCGCCGGGCCCGGATCGTCGGCCCCAGGATCGAGCCGTCGTACCCCCAGGTGGGGGTGCGCTTGCCCGGCAGGATCTCGGTGCTCCCGGGCCGGGCGGTCAGCGTGAACCGCCGGACGCCGGCGGTGTCGGTGGTCGCCGTCGCCAGCGGGGGGATCGGCAGCGAACGCAGGCCGTTCGGTGCGGCAACCGCACCGGGCGCGGGCGTGCTCGACCCGCCCAGCGCGCATCCCGCGGACACCGCCAGCGGGGCAGCGGCAAGTCCGAGCAGGAAGGTCCGCCGGGACAGGGCGGTCCGGGATGAGGCTGACAATGAGGCTCCTCGACGACGACGATGGGGTCGACGTCGAGTCTGCGGACCGGGAGCGTCGCGGACCTCCGCCCGGAGGACGGAGATCCCGCGACGAAAACCCTCCCCGCGGCCCTTGTGGAGCCGGTGCTGGTCTGCTAAGCGGTCTGGTCCGCCGGCTTCTTGTCGCCGGGTTTCTTGTCCACGACGACGTGGTCGAACCGCCCGCCGTCGAAGCTGACCTCGAACGCCTTACCGAAGCCGACGACGTAGCGGCCGTCCTGCGGCGTGAGCCGGAACAGGTGGAAGTCGAGGCCGCGCAGCGTCTCGACCAGTTTCGCGTTGGTGTGCTCCGCGAACTTCTCGAAGACCGCGTCGCGGCCCTCGTCCGACTGCTGCTCTGCGGTGCACACGAAGGCGGCACGCTCGACGCCGAAGACGTTGGGGGAGGCGGACTCGTCGCCGTGGACGAGGATGCGGACGGACTGCGCGTCCCGCAGGTAGCGGTAGTGGTCGGCGACCTCGCTCACGTATACGTAGAGCGCGCCGTCGTGCACGACGAACGGCGCGATGGACAGGAACGGGTCGCCGTTCTCGTCGCGGGTCGCGATCACGACGGTCCTGCGCCCGGCGAGGAACGACCGATAGTCGGCCAGCGCCTTGTCGTTCTGGGAGTCGGTCAGCATGTCAGTTCTCCTCGGTGACGGGGTCGGCGACGGCGGTGTTCCACTGCCGCCTGACCAGGTGAATTCGTGGGTGCGCGGTGACGGGGTGCGCCTCGACCTCGGCCTCCATGCCGTACACGTTGCGGATCAGCCCGGGGGTCAAGACATCGCCGGGCGTGCCGTCGGCGACGACCCGTCCCGCGGCGAGTGCGACGATGCGGTCGCTGAAGGTCGCCGCCTGGTTGAGGTCGTGCAGCACCATCAGCACCGAGATCCCGAGCGTGCGGTTGAGCGAGGTCACCACCTCGAGGACCTCGTGCTGATGTGCGATGTCGAGGTACGTGGTCGGCTCGTCGAGCAGCAGGACGCGGGGGCGCTGCGCGAGCACCATCGCGAGCCACGCCCGCTGCGCCTCGCCGCCGGACAGTTGCGCGACCGGCCGATCGGCCAGCGTCTTCAGCTCGGTGTGCGCGATCGCCCAGTCGACGGCCTCGCCGTCCTCGGCGGTGGTGCGCTCGTACCAGCGGCGGTGCGGGTGCCGGCCGTAGCCGACGAGTTCGCGCACCGTCATGTCCGGTGGCGCCGTGTTGGTCTGGTTGAGCATGCCGATCGCCCGCGCCCGCCGCCGCGACGACCACGACGCCATGTCGGCCCCCTCGAGCAGGACGGTTCCGGTGCGGGCCGCGAGCCGTCCGCTCAACGCCTTGAACAGGGTGGACTTCCCGGACCCGTTCGGCCCGATGAGGGTGACCACCTGCTGCGACCCGACGGCGATGGAGGCGTCGTCGACGATCTGCTTGTCGCCGTACCAGATGCCCAGGCCCCGGCCCTCGAGCAGCATCACTGCGCTCCCTGCCGGTACATCAGGTACAGGAAGTACGGCGCGCCGATCGCCGCCATGATGATGCCGGCGGGGATCTCGGTGGGGCTGAAGGCGGTTCGTCCCACCGTGTCCGACACCAGTACCAGCAGCGCACCGACCGCGGTGCTCATCGGGATGAGCACCGCATGGTTCGAACCGACGATCATCCGCGCGATGTGCGGGACGACCAGGCCCACGAAGCCGATGATCCCCACCGCGGACACCGCGATCGCGGCGAGGAAGACAGCGACCAGCGACAGCAGGATGCGGGTCAGGTTCACCCCCTCGCCGAGGTTGCGGGCGACCTCGTCGCCCAGGCGCATCACGTTCGCCGAACGGATGCACAGCAGTGCGACCACGAGCCCGACCACGGTGTACGGCAGGATCATCCAGACCGAGTTCATGCCCTTGGCGGCGAGGCTGCCGTTCATCCACTGGATCGCGGCGGGCAGTCGGTCGCTGTAGCGCAGCGACAGGAACGCGATGAACGCGCCGGCGAGCGCGTTGACGGCCACACCTGCCAGGATGATGTTCAGCGGCTTGATTCCCTCACGGCGCCAGGCCAATGCGTAGACGAGGGCCGCGGCGACCACGCCGCCGCCGAACGCCGCGAACGGGATCATCGAGGTGTGGCTCGGCGCGGCCAGCAGGATCACCAGGACCAGCGACGCCGCTCCGCTGGTGACCCCGGTCAGTCCGGGATCGGCCAGCGGGTTGCCCATCACGGTCTGCAGCAGCGCCCCGGACACCGCGATGCTCGCGCCGACCAACAGGGCCAGCAGCACACGGGGCAACCGCACGTCCCACACGATGGTGCCGAGCGATCCGCCGCCGGACCGGTCTGCCAGCAGCGAGACGATCTCGGCGGGGGAGATGTGCACGCTGCCGAGGCCGAGGCTGATCAGGGCCACCGCCGCGAGCAGTATCCAGGCGGTCGGCAGTGCCCAGCCGGCGCGCGGACGCGGGGGTGCGGTCGGCGCGCTCACGGGTGGAGCAGGCCGGTGAGCGCGGGGACGGCGCTGTCGAGCCGGCCGAGCGAGGTGTAGCCGAAGGTGGCGTAGTCCAGCACGTGGATGCGTCCGGCGGCATACGCGGGCAGGCTCTTCCACGCGGGATTCTTCGCGACCGCGGCATCGAAGGCGGCCTGGCCCTCGGCGACGTCGCCCGACCGCAGCACGAGCACGACGTCCGGCGCCGCCGCGATGATGTTCTCCAGGTTCACCGCGCTGTAGGTCTCCGTGGCCCGCAGCGCCGAGTCCGCGACGTTGTCGGCCCCGGACAGGTCGATGAGGCTGCCCAGGAAGGTGTCGCCGTTCATCACCATGAACGAGTCCGCGGCGCCGATGAGCATCAGCACCTTGGGGGCCGGAGATCCGGCGCCTGCCTCCGCGAGCGCCGACTCGTGCCCGTGCATCGCGCCGAGGAGCTTGTCCGCCTGCGGCTTTCGATCGAAGGCGGTGCCCAGCACCCGCACGGCGAACTCGAGGTCGCCGAAGGAGTCGGTGTCGAGGAAGACCGCGGAGGCGCCGGTGGGGGCCAGGCCCGCCTCGATCGCGCTGCGCGAGGACCCGGCCGCGAGAACCAGATCCGGAGCGAGGTCGACGATCTTCTCCACGTCGGGAGCCATCGTCGAGCCGATCCGGGGGACACCGTCGAGTGCCGCGGGCAGCTGCTGTGTGGTCGTGGACGGGACGCCGGCGACCGGGATGTCGAGCAGCGTGAGGACCTCGGCGAGGGGGACCGAGGCCGCCACCACCGTGCGCGGCGGGGTCGCGGGGAACTGGGCCAGGGCCTGCTCGAGCTTCGCGGTGTCGTCCCCCGGGTCGGCAGGCGCGGCGGCGTCCGCGGAGGAGGCCGGCCGGGTCGGTGCGGAAGTGTCGGTGCCGCAGGCGGTCATGCCGCAGGCGAGGGCCAGGCAGATGGCCAGTGGCGCCATCGACGCGGGACGGAATCGCACGGCAGGGCACTCCTCGGGAGATCGGACACGAATGGCTAAGGCATGGCTATCCGAATGCAGGTTAGCCTTGGCTAAGAACATTCCTGTCACGCTATCGGTTGTCAAATCGGCACCCGACATGTGGTCCCGCCGTGGGCTCCCGGCCCAACTCGCCGACGCTGCCGTCATCCGCCGACTCCGCGACGTCGGGTTCGGCGTGTCCTCGATCGGGGCGCTGCTCATCACGGCCGGCGCGCCCGCATCCTGGTCCGGATGCTCGACGAAACCCTCGAGGAGGCCGCCATGACCACCGTCGAACTGATCGAGATGCCTGCGCACGCCTTGGTGTGCCTGCGCGGCACCGTCGCGGACTACTCCGCGGAAGGTGAACTGTGGCAACGCTTCCTGCCCTCGTTGGCGCAGCAGGGCATCGAGGCGACCGGGCCCGGCGGCTGCATCGGACACGACGGGGAGTTCCGTGAGTCGGACGTCGACGAGTCGGTGTTCGTCACGGCTCCCGACGCTTCAACGTCTACGTCGGCGACCCGAGCGCGGTGCCGGAGGCAGACCTGCGGACCGCGGTGTACCTACCGGTGCGCTGATCCGCGACCTGCCGGGCGGGCGCTCAGGTCCAGGCCGGCGGCGGGCGCTTGACCCACATGATCTTCTCGTCCGCGTGCGCAGGGACGGACCGGGGATCATCGGGGTGGCGGCCGGCCCACTCGGACTTGCGGTCGAGCAGTTCGGCTGCGAGGTTCCAGGTCTCGCGGGTGCTCGGCGGGTTGACGCCGGCGGCGCGGGCGAGCTTGCGCAGCCGATCGTCGGGGAGTGCGAGCAGTTCGGCACCGCCGATCGCGCGGTCCCAGGCGAATCGGGCCAGCGCGGTCGCCTTCTCGGCGCGGCGGCGGTCCGCGTCCGCGCCGTGCGAGAAGTCGCCGTCCATGCCCGTCACATCCGATGCGTGGCGGTCAGGCGGTGCCGAGGCGATCGAGCACGGCGTCGTGTAACAGCCCGTTGCTGGCGACGGCGCTGCCGCCGTGCGGCCCCGGCGCGCCGTTCAGCGCGGTGAACCGGCCGCCGGCCTCGCGGACGAGGATGTCGAGCGCGGCCAGGTCCCACAGCGACACCTCGGGCTCGGCAGCGATGTCGACCGCACCCTCGGCCAGCAGGCAGTAGGAGAAGAAGTCGCCGTAGCCGCGGACGCGCCACACCTCGTCGGTCAGCGCGAGGAAACGGTCGCGGATGCCGAGTTCGCGCCATCCCGACAGGCTCGCGAACGACAGGCTCGCCGCGGCCGGATCGGCGACCGCGGAGACCTCGATACGCCGGGCGTCGCCGCCGGCGACCGCCGCGTGCGCGCCGAGCCCCGCGGCCGCCCACCAGCGCCGGCCCAGCGCGGGGGCGCTGATCACGCCCACCACCGGGACGCCGTCCTCGAGCAGCGCGATCAGCGACGCCCACACCGGGACCCCGCGCACGAAGTTCTTGGTGCCGTCGATCGGGTCGACCACCCATTGGCGGCCGCTGAACACGGCGTCGCCGCCGAACTCCTCGCCGAGGACGGCGTCGGACCGGCGCTCGAGCGCGAGCCGGTCGCGGATCAGCCGCTCGACGGCCAGGTCCGCATCGGACACCGGCGTCAGGTCCGGCTTGTCGTCCACCCGCAGGTCTCCCGCACCGAACCGCTTGCTCGTGATCGAGTCGGCATTGTCGGCGAGGGTGAGCGCCAGAGCGAGGTCGGCGGCGTGATCGTTCACGACCGGGACGCTACGCGATCGGCCACCGGCGACGATCGACCGGTAGCCTGGGGAACTGTGCATCCCGACGTTTCTGCAGACCTCGCCGAACTGGACACCACTTTGACCACCGTCGAGAAGGTGCTCGACGTCGACGAGTTGCGTCAGCGCATCGACGAACTCGAGCATCAGGCGTCGGATCCGGACCTGTGGAACGACCAGGACCACGCCCAGCAGGTCACCAGCGAGCTGTCCTACAAGCAGGGCGAGCTGCGCCGGGTCGAGGACCTGCGCGGCCGCCTCGAGGACCTGCCGGTGCTCTACGAGCTGGCCGAGGAGGAGTCAGGCGACGCGGCCGCCGCCGCGAAGGCCGACGCGGACACGGACCGGGCGAAGCTGCGCGAGGACATCGAGGCGATGGAGGTCCGGACGCTGCTGTCCGGCGAGTTCGACCAGCGTGACGCGCTGGTGAACATCCGCTCCGGCGCCGGTGGTGTCGACGCCGCGGACTTCGCCGAGATGCTCATGCGCATGTACATCCGCTGGGCGGAGAAGCACAAGTACACCGTGGAGGTGTACGACACGTCGTACGCCGAGGAGGCGGGCATCAAGTCCACCACCTTCGCCGTCAAGGCGCCGTACACCTACGGCACGCTCTCGGTCGAGCAGGGCACGCACCGCCTGGTGCGGATCAGCCCGTTCGACAACCAGGGCCGCCGGCAGACGTCGTTCGCCGAGGTCGAGGTGCTGCCGGTCGTCGAGACCACCGACCACATCGACGTGCCCGAGAACGAGGTCCGCGTCGACGTCTACCGCTCGTCCGGGCCGGGCGGACAGTCGGTCAACACGACCGACTCGGCGGTACGCCTGACCCACATCCCCACGGGCATCGTGGTCACCTGCCAGAACGAGAAGTCGCAGCTGCAGAACAAGGTCGCCGCGATGAAGGTGCTGCAGGCCAAGCTGCTCGAGCGCAAGCGCCAGGAGGAGAAGGCCGCGATGGAGGAGCTGGGCTCCGGCGGCAACGCCTCGTGGGGCAACCAGATGCGCTCCTACGTGCTGCACCCGTACCAGATGGTCAAGGACCTGCGCACCGAGTACGAGGTGAACAACCCGTCCGGCGTGCTCGACGGTGACATCGACGGGTTCCTCGAGGCGGGCATCCGCTGGCGCATGCAGCACGCCGAGGAGTGACCGGCCGGTGACGGTGGTTGCGGCGCTGCCGCACGTGTTCGGTCCGACCAACGACATCCAGACCTGGGCCCGCTCGAACGGGCTGCAGATCGTGCTGATCGTGATCGGGTCGATCTTGCTGACCCGCATGGTGACCTGGATCGGCTATCGGGTCACCAAGCGCATCGACGACGAGTTCAAGACCAACGACGAACTGGTCCGCACCGAGCAGGCCAAGCACCGGCACGCTGTCGCCCAGGTGATCACCTGGGTGACGATCGTGCTGATCTACACGATCGCCACGCTGATGGTGCTGGACCGGATCGGGATCCCGATCTCGTCGCTCGTCGCGCCCGCGACCGTGCTCGGTGCTGCGCTGGGCTTCGGCGCACAACGCGTCGTGCAGGACCTGCTGGCCGGCTTCTTCATCATCACCGAGCGCCAGTACGGCTTCGGTGACGTCGTGAACATCATGGCCGTCGGCGCCGGCGACCCCGCGCAGGGCACCGTCGAGGACGTCACGCTGCGGGTGACCAAGCTGCGCACCGCCGACGGCGAGGTGGTCACGATCCCCAACGGTCAGATCGTCAAGTCGATCAACCTCTCGCGCGACTGGGCCCGGTCGGTGATCGACGTGCCGGTCCCGGCCACCGCAGACGTCAACCGGGTCAACGAGTTGCTGGTACGGGTCGGCACAGACGCCTTCGAGGACACCCGGCTGCGCCCGCTGCTGCTCGACACCCCCTCGGTGATGGGCGTCGAGTCGCTGTCGATGGACGAGGTGCACGTCCGCATGGTCGCGCGCACGCTGCCCGGCAAGCAGTTCGAGGTGGGCCGCGAGTTGCGGGTGCGGATCGTCACCGCCTTCGCGCGCAGCGGCATCGCGGTCAAGGTCGAACCCGAACAGGCGACCGGCGAGTCGGTCGCCGAAGCGGTACAGCGATGAGCGACGGGACGCCCAAGACCGATGGGGCCCGCGGTGACGAGCGCCGGCGCTGGTGGCGCCGGGTGCCGCCGCGCCTGTTCGGCGGCCGGGTGCGCACCTCGACGGTGGCGTTGGTGGTGGCCTTCCTCGCCGTGCTCGAGCTGTACCTGATGGTGCGGCCCGCCCCGGTCGTGCAGCGCCCGCCGGTGAACGGGACCGCCCGGTACGTGCCCGTGGTGCCCGTGCCGACGACCGTCGAGCCTGCTCCGACCACGACCGAGTCGGCCCCGACCACCACCGAGCCGACCGCCACGACCAGCCCGACCGAAACCCCGACGGCGACCACCGAGCCGTCGCCGACGACCACACCCGCCCCGCCGCCGCTGTTCCGGCTGCCGCAGTTGTTCCCGGCCCCGCCGGAGCCGACTCCAGCACCGCAGCAGACCCCTTCGGTCGCGCCGACGACGCCGGCGACGCCGGGCTGACGCGCCGCGGACGAGCCCCGGGCGTTGCCAGGAGCCGCCGCTACACTGGCTCCCCGTGATCAGTGTCGAGAATGTCTCCAAGTCGTACAAGACATCGACCAGGCCGGCCCTGGACAAGGTGAACGTCTCGATCGACAAGGGAGAGTTCGTCTTTCTGATCGGGCCGTCCGGCTCGGGGAAGTCGACGTTCCTGCGGCTGCTGCTCAAGGAGGAGAACCCGACCAAGGGAGACATCCGGCTCGGGGACTTCCACGTCAACAGGCTCTCGGGCCGCCGCGTGCCGAAGCTGCGTCAGCGGATCGGCTGCGTGTTCCAGGACTTCCGGCTGCTGCAGCAGAAGACCGTCGCCGAGAACGTCGCCTTCGCGCTCGAGGTGATCGGCAAGCCGGCGCCGACGATCCAGAAGGTCGTCCCCGAGGTGCTGGACCTGGTCGGCCTCGGTGGCAAGGCGAACCGGCTGCCGCACGAGCTCTCCGGCGGCGAGCAGCAGCGCGTGGCGATCGCGCGCGCGTTTGTCAACAGGCCGTTGGTGCTGCTGGCCGACGAGCCGACCGGCAACCTCGACCCCGACACCAGCCAGGACATCATGCTGCTGCTCGAGCGGATCAACCGCACCGGCACCACCGTCGTGATGGCCACGCACGACCACCAGATCGTCGACTCGATGCGGCGACGCGTGGTCGAGCTCGACCTCGGCAAGGTGGTCCGCGACGAGTCGAGGGGCGTGTACGGCGTGGGCCGTTAGCCCGCAGCCCGCCCCGGCCACCGGTACGTCCCCGACCCCAGAGGATCTTCACACCCCATGCGCGCAAGTTTCATCTTCAGCGAGGTCCTCAGCGGCCTGCGCCGCAACCTGACCATGACGATCGCGATGATCCTCACCACCGCGATCTCGCTCGGCCTGTTCGGCGCGGGCCTGCTGGTGGTGCAGATGACCAACAAGACCCAGCAGATCTACCTGGACCGTGTCGAGGTCGAGGTCTTCCTCAACGACGACCTGTCGAGCAACGACCCGGGCTGCCAGCAGGCGACCTGCGAGGCGCTGCGCACCGATCTGGAGAACACTCCCGGCGTGCAGTCGGTGTCGTATGTCAACCGTGCCCAGGCCTACGAGATCTACAAGCGCAGCTTCGCCAACACCCCCGAGCTGATCAAGCTGGTGCGGCCCGAGTCGCTGCCCGCATCGTTCAAGGTCAAGCTCACCGACCCGAATCGGTTCGGGGTGATCACCGACCAGTTCGCCAACCGTCCGGGCGTGCAGAGCGTGCGCAACCAGCAGGATCTGGTGCAGCGGCTGTTCTCGGTGCTCGACGGCGTCCGGAATGCGGCGTTCGCGATCGCGATCGTGCAGGCGATCGGCGCGCTGCTGCTGATCGCCAACATGATCCAGATCGCGGCGTACACCAGACGCACGGAGGTCGGCATCATGAGACTGGTCGGCGCCTCCAGGTGGTACACGCAGCTACCGTTCCTGCTCGAGGCGATGGTCGCCGCGGTGGTCGGCTCCGTGCTGGCGATCGTCGGGTTGTTCACCGCGAAGAACGTCTTCGTCGACAACGTGCTCGGTGACGTCTACAACGCGAACATCGTCGCCAAGATCTCGAACTCCGACATCCTGCTGGTGTCTCCGTTCCTGGTGCTGATCGGCGGGGCGCTGGCCGCGGTGACGGCGTACGTCACGTTGCGCCTCTACGTGCGGCAATAATCGGTTGCCCCGGACCGTAAGGTGGGGCAGTAATCGACGACACCGGATCCGCAAGGGTCCCAGCACAAGAGGCACAGACGTGAAAGAGAAGGGCCGCAAGGTCATCGCGACCAACCGCAAGGCGCGGCACAACTACGCGATCATCGACACCTACGAGGCGGGCGTCGCGCTGGTGGGCACCGAGGTCAAGAGCCTGCGCGAGGGCAAGGCGTCGCTGGTCGACGCCTTCGCCACCGTCGACGACGGTGAGGTGTGGCTGCGTGGGCTGCACATCCCCGAGTACTCCCACGGCACGTGGACGAACCACTCGCCGCGTCGCAACCGGAAGCTGCTGCTGCACAAGCGGGAGATCCAGACGCTGATCGGCAAGACCCACGAGGGCAGCCTGACGCTGGTCCCGCTGTCGATGTACTTCTCCGAGGGCAAGGTCAAGGTCGAGCTCGCGCTGGCAAAGGGCAAGCAGGCGTACGACAAGCGGCAGGACATCGCGCGCCGGACCGCGGAACGCGAGGTCACCCGGGAGCTGGGCCGGCGGATCAAGGGGATGCGTTGACCCGACCCGCGCCCGATGCGCAGGCGCCGGCCGCGGCCGCCGCCACCGACGCGGTGCAGCGCGGGTGGCGGTGGCTCACCTCGTCGGAGGTCACGCCGGGTGAGGCCGCGGGCCGCATCTCCGCCTACGTCTACGGCAACATCCTCATCCTGGCCGCGCTGGTCCCGCTGACACTGTCCAAGAGTGACACCGCCGGCATCCTCATCGTGGTGGGGACCAGCTTCTCGACCTTCCTCGCGCACCTGTTCGCGGAGAGCGTCGGCGACCAGGTGCGCGGCAGCCCGGAGCCGCTGTCGCGGCTGCTGCGCGACTCGTTGCCGATCTTGACGTCCGCCGTGATCCCCGTGCTGGTGCTGGTGACGGTCTGGCAGGGCTGGCTGACCCCACGGCTGGGCCACCTCCTCGCGGAGCTCTACCTGGTGGTCAGGCTCGCCGGGATCCCGGTGGTGATCACCCGGCTGCGCGGCACCCGACCGACCGGCGCCACCCTGTTCGGTGGTCTGGGACTGGTCGTGGTCGCGCTGGTGATCGTCGTGCTGAAGGTGGCCTTCGCGCACTGAAACGGGCACGGCGCCGGGGGCCTGATCGTGTGCCCGGAAAACCGGGATGACTCTGTCGGGGGAAAGCGTTACAGTTGGTGGCCCGGTGAGAGACACCGGGGCGTACGGGGCTGAACGGTTTCGACTGCGTACGTTGAGTCAGGGGAAGCGTGTCGGTGCAGGCAAGAGACCACCGTAAGCGTCGTTGCAACCAATTAAGCGCCGATTCCAATCAGCGCGACTACGCTCTCGCTGCCTAAGTAGCGAAGCGTGTCTGTCAGTCCGATCTCGCCCTCGGGTCGGGTACTGGCATCAGCTAGAGGGCTTCACCGTCCGGCCCGGTCGCGGAGTCGTACGGGACAACCAACAGCGACTGGGATCGTCATCTCGGCTGGTTCGCGAGACCGGGAGATCCAAGTAGAGACATAGCGAACTGCACACGGAGAAGCCCTGGTGACGCGGCGGAGGACCCGGGTTCGATTCCCGGCAGCTCCACGGACGAAGGCCCCGGACCGACACGGTCCGGGGCCTTCGTGCTGCGCATGTGCGGTCAGCGGCGGCGGCCGGCGCAGTGCTGCTTGGCCTGCATGATCTGGTTCTCGGTCAGCGCCGGAACCGGCAGCGGGCACCGCGGCAGGTCGTCGCTGCGCAGCCCGTCGAGCATCACCGCCAGATAGCGTCGCCACACCTCGGCATTGACCGGGCGGGCGAAGTCGGCGATGGCCTCGATCATCCGGATCAGCGCGAAGAAGTCCGAGACCTCGGCCTCGGCCCGCAGCGTGCCCGCGTCCCGCGCGCGGACCAGGATCTGCTCGATCACCGGTGTGATCCGCTCACGGGTGCAGCTGATCCGCTGCAGGTCCGTCATCCGGTCGGTGATGACATCGCCCAGTCCGCGGTTGACCGCCATCGTCAGGCACGAGTACTCGAGGAAGGCCACCAGCGCATGCCAGGGATCGGGGTCGGCGAGGCACTCGCGGGCCTTGGTCTCCATCTCCTCGAGCGTGCGCTCGAACAGCGCGTCGACCAGCTCCTGCTTGTTGGCGAACCGCCGGTAGACGGTCCCGACGCCGACGCCGGCCTGCCGGGCCACGTCGTCGAGGGTGACGTCCAGGCCCTCGGCGGCGAAGAGGTCGGCGGCGGCGTCGAGGATCCGCTGACGATTGCGTTCGGCGTCCGCGCGGAGCGGGCGCCCGGTGACGGTACTCACGGTGTCCATGATGCCTGGTATCCGGAAGGTCTCGGTGGAAACGTCGCTGTCGTCGAAGGTCGCGGCCGAATCTCCCGGTCGAAAAATAAGTGGAGACATTGCCTCCGGTTCGGTGTACGGTGTTGCAAGTGGAGGTTCTTCCTCCGCTTCACTCTCACCCAGACTACCCGTCCCTCCGGCCACGGAGTCTCCCGATGGCCACCCCGATCCCGGTGAGGATTTCCCATGACAACGACAACAGTCGACCGGACCGCGACCCCGCCTGGTCGCACGGGCAACCACCACCGTCTGCGCTGGTTCTCGCTCGGCGTGCTGGGTCTGGCCCAGCTGATGGTGGTGCTCGACGCCACCATCGTGAACATCGCGCTGCCGGCCGCGCAGCACTCGCTCGCGTTCTCCGACGGTGACCGCCAATGGGTGGTCACCGCCTATGCGCTGGCCTTCGGCAGCCTGTTGCTGCTCGGCGGCCGGCTCTCCGACCTGTTCGGCCGGCGCACCACATTCATGATCGGACTGGTCGGCTTCGCGGTGATGTCCGCCGTGGGCGGCGCGGCCGGCAGCTTCGGCATGCTCGTCGCCGCGCGCGCCGGGCAGGGAGCATTCGCCGCGCTGCTCGCGCCGTCGGCGCTGTCGCTGCTCGCCGTCACCTTCACCCGTGCCGACGAAAGGGCCAAGGCGTTCGGCATCTTCGGTGCGATCGCCGGCGGCGGCGGTGCGCTGGGACTGCTGCTCGGCGGCATGCTCACCGAGTGGGCGTCGTGGCGCTGGTGCCTGTACGTCAACCTGGCGTTCGCGCTGCTTGCCCTGATCGGCGCCTATTACCTGCTCGACCGCACGCCGTCGGAACATCGTCCGCGACTGGACATTCCGGGAACCCTCGCGGTGTCGGCGGCGCTGTTCTCGGTCGTCTACGGCTTCTCGCACGCCGAATCGAGCGGATGGGGCAACGCGGTCACGGTCGCGTTCCTGGCTGCCGGTGTGGTGCTGCTCGGGGTGTTCGCCTGGCTGCAGCGGCGCGTCGAGCACCCGTTGCTGCCGCTGCGGATCATCCTCGACCGCACCCGCGGCGGGGCCTACCTCTCGGTGTTCCTCACCGGCTCGGGCATGTTCGCGGTGTTCCTGTTCCTGACGTTCTACCTGCAGACCGTGCTGGGATACACCCCGATCGTCACCGGATTGGCCTTCCTGCCGATGGTCGCCGGGATGATGGTCGCGGCGACGTCGTCGACCGCGGTGTTCCTGCCGCGCATCGGGCCGCGCGTGCTGATGACGGCGGGCATGGTGGTGGCCGCGCTGGGCATGCTGATGCTGACCCGGATCGGGCTGGACAGCACCTACGCCGTGCACATCCTGCCGGGTCTGGTCGTGACCGGGACCGGCATGGGCATGGTCTTCGCGCCGAGCATGCAGAGCGCGATCACCGGTGTGCGGCCGGAGGATTCGGGCGTGGCGTCCGCGACGGTCAACACCATGCAGCAGGTCGGCGGGTCGATCGGCACGGCGCTGCTGAGCACGATCGCCGCGACCGCGATGAGCGACTTCATGGTGGGGCGCGCGCCGACGCCGCACACGGCGGCGCTCGCGGCCGTGCACAGCTACACGACCACGTTCTGGTGGGCCGCAGGAATTTTCGCGGTCGGCGCGGTCGTCGCGGCGGTGCTGGTGCGGCCCGGGCTGCTGCCGGACGCGCCGGAGGGGGCGGTGGCGGCCGCGCACTGACGCGGACGCTGCGGCGGCCGGTCCCGACACGGGGCCGGCCGCCGTCGCTGCGGGTCGGGCTCAGCAGTTGGACGGCGGTGCCGCGCCGTCGAACCGGCCCTCCATGTAGGCGATCGCCTGCGGCAAGCCGATCACCCCGGCCGGGCCGTGGTCGAGCCCGGGCAGTCGCGCGTAGTCGACCCGGTCACCCGCCCGGCACCAGTGCGCGACGGTGCGGTCGACGGCGCCGACCGGGACGAGCACGTCGGCTCCGCCCTGCCAGACGAAGGTCGGGGCGGTGGGCGCGCCGGGGTAGTACTCGAGGCTGTTCTCGGCCAGGACCGCGCGGGCCGACGGGCTCATCAGCGGGTCGGTGGTGGTGGAGAGTTGCTGCGCGTCCTTGTTCGCGCCCACGTCGATGATCTGCTGGGTGCACATGTTGGCCATCTCGTTGCGCAACGCGACGCCCTGCGGGTTGAGCTGGCTGCTCAGCGGCACCTGCTGCGGGTAGGCCCGCTCGAGTCCGATCGCGGCGGCGAAGCCGAGGCCGAACAGCGGGTGCGGGGCGACGCCGAGTCCGCGGGCCATGTCGATCATGTTCGCGGGGATCCCGCCGGCCGCGACCCCGGCGATGCGCAGGTCCGGGGCGTAGGTCGGCGCCAGCGCGTCGGCCCAGGCGGTGGCCATCGCCCCGCCGGAGTACCCGGCCAGCCCGATGGGACTGCCGCCGAGACCGGCCTGCGGCAGCGCCTCGGCCGCGCGGATCCCGTCGAGCACGATCTGCCCGCCGAGTCGCGCGGCGCCGTACTCGCTCTCCGGCCCGAGGTGATCGGGCACGGCGACCGCCCAGCCGCGCAGCAGCATCGCGGTCAGCGCCGGCGCCTCCTGGACTGTGCCGCGGAGCAACTCGTGCGAGGGAGCGCACTCGAGGCCCAGCGAGTTGATCATCGCCTGGTAGGACATCAGCGGCCGGTGCGCGGCGGGCATCAACGGCACCATCAGGGTGGTCATCGCCGCGATCGGTGCGCCCTGGGAGTTGCTGGAGCGGAACAGGATCTGCCACCCGTTGGCCGGTCCGTAGCGGCCCACGTCGACCTGCCGCACGCGCAGGATGTCGCCGTTGTGGTGGGCGGCGAGATCGGGCGGGGCCGAGTAGAACGGATCGGGATCGGGCGCCGGGAGTATCGGGGTGGCCGCGTCGGCCGGCGGGGGACCGCTCACGGTCGAGAGCATCATCGCGAGTGCCGTCGCGACGGCGAACAGAAGTGGTAAACGCCTGATCCTGGTTCTCATCGGTGTCGATCCCCGTCGCTGTTGGACTGATCCGTGCGCGATCGATAAACCCGCCATCGAAAAACCGGAGTGCTGAACTCTCCCCTGATGCGTTCTGCCTTTCCATTGGTAGACCCGTGGCACCGTCTGCGTCAACGGTGCCTGGTCAGCCGCCGGTGATCGTCAACCAGATCAGTGCGGCGTTGAGCAGCACGATCACCGCCGTGGTCGCCCACACCGCGAGCGTGGCGGTCGGGCTGTTGCGCTGCGCGCCCATCAGGGCGGACGACGAGGTCATCCGGGCGAGCGGGACAAGCGCGAACGGGATGCAGAAGCTGAGCACGACCTGGCTCACGACCAGCGCGAGGGTCGGGTCGACGCCGATCCCGAGCACGATCAGCGCGGGGATCAGCGTCAGGGTCCGACGGGCGAGCATCGGGATCCGGGCGCGCAGCAGGCCGTGCATGATCTCGGCGCCGGCCGCGCAACCGACGGCGGTCGAGGCCAGCCCGGACGCCAGCAGTCCGACCGCGAAGACGACACCCACCGCCGGCCCCAGCGTCGCCGAGATCGCCGAGTGCGCCCCGGCGATCGTGTCGGTGCCCTGATGGCCGCGCAGTGCCGCGCCGGCCAGCACCAGCATCGCGATGTTGACGGTGCCCGCGACGGCGAGCGCGGCGACGACATCCCACTTGGTGGCGCGCAGCAGCCGGCGCAGGGCGGGCTCGGTGGAGGGGGAGCCGTGCCGGTCGCGGGTCAGCGCCGAGTGCAGGTAGATCGCGTGCGGCATCACGGTCGCGCCGAGCATGCTGGCCGCCAGCAGCACGGTCTCGCGGCCGGCGAAGCGGGGCACCAGCCCGCCGAGCACGCCGGTGGTGGACACGTGGGTGAAGGCGAGTCCGCTGACGAACCCGAGCGTGATGACCGCCAGCAGGCCGATGACAACGAACTCGAACTGTCGCTGACCGCGGCGGTTCTGCACCGACAGCAGCACCATGGAGACCGCGCCGGTGATCAGGCCGCCGACCACCAGCGGTACCCCGAACAGCAGGTTCAGTGCGATGGCTCCACCGATCACCTCGGCGAGATCCGTTGCTGCGGCGGCGATCTCGGCCTGGGTCCAGAATGCGATCCGACCGGGCTCGCCCAGTCGTTCGCCGAGCAGTTCCGGCAGTGAGCGACCGGTGACCAGCGCGAGCTTCGCGGACAGATACTGCACCAGCACCGCCATGGCGTTGGCCATCACCAGCACCCAGATCAGCAGATAGCCGTACTTCGCTCCGGCGGTGACGTTGGCCGCGACGTTGCCCGGGTCCACGTAGGCGATCGCGGCGACGAAGGCCGGACCGAGCAGTGTCGCCAGGCGCGCGCGGTCGGCGGCCCGGCGCGGTCGGCGAACGGTCTGTGAGGTGGTCACCGCTGCCTTTCGGTCTGATGTGGTGCCGATGGCGCGGCGTGGTGGGGTGGCTCTGCGGTTTGCCTGGCCTCAGACCAGAGTTCGGTTAACCGAACTCTGTGATTCGACCATAACGCTGCCGTCAAGTCGGGGAGGCGGACGGGCCTGGTAGCGGCGGTTCTGCACGGTTCGCCGGTATCCTCGACCCGGTGTGGATCCGGATTGTGAGCGTGCTGGCCCGGCTCGGGCTGGCCGCGGTGTGGCTGACGTCGGGGTGGATCAAGGCGACCGACCCCAACACGACCGAGCTCGCGGTGCGGGCGTATCAGATCCTGCCCGAGTCGCTGGTGCATCCGGTCGCGCTCGGGCTGCCCGCGCTCGAGCTCGCACTGGGCCTGCTGTTGCTGATCGGCCTGGGCACCCGGGTGGCCGCGACGATCTCGGGCGTGGTGCTGCTCGGACTGATCGCGGCGATCGCGTCGTCCTGGGCGCGGGGCCTGTCGATCGACTGCGGCTGCTTCGGCGGCGGCGGCGCGGTCGCCGGGGTCGACGGCTGGGACTACGCCTCCGAGATTGCCCGTGACCTCGGTTTCTTTGCGCTCGCGGTGTGGCTGATGTTCTTCCCGCACGCCCCGTGGTCGCTCGGGCCGCGCTCGCGCCCGCGGGTTCTCGCGACGGACGATCCGGAGGTCGGGGGCTCGGCGGATCCGCAGGCTTTGGCACACTCTGCAGAGCTCGACCCCATCGCTGACGAAGGACGTGAGAATTGAGCGCCAACCAGCCCGGCAAGAAGCCGCCGAAGAAGGTCAAGGCCGCCAAGTACAACCCGCAACCGCAGTCCAGCACCACCACCTACGTTCTCGGTGGACTGGCGATCGTCGTGATCGCGGCGGTGGTGATCGGGCTGGTCGTCTGGCAGGGCAACAAGAACAAGACCCAGAACGCCGGCTACGGCACGGTCCGTAACGCGGCCGTGCAGGTCATGGACCACGGGGTCATCCGGGTCGGCAAGGTCGACGCGAAGACGACGATCGACGCCTACGAGGACTTCATGTGCCCCGCATGTGCGCAGTTCGAGCGGATCTACGGCCAGGCCGTGGCGGAGGCGGTGGACACCGGTCAGATCGCGGTGCGCTACCACATGCTCAACTTCCTCAACTCGCATTCGGCGAGCAAGGACTACTCCGACCGGGCCGCCGGAGCGGCGATCTGCGTCGCCGACACCGGTGACGGTCCCGCCTACTCGAAGTTCCGCACCATGCTGTTCGAGCCGGGCACGCAACCGGAGGAGGGCGGCAGCACCGACCTGAGCAACGCGCAGCTGGCGGACATCGCCAAGAACGCCGGGGCGTCGCCGCAGGCGGTCGAGTGCGTCTCCTCGGGCGCCAAGGTCGACATGGCCCGGCAGTCGGCGGAGTTCGGCATCAACGAGCTGCAGCAGAAGATAGGCACGGTCGGTACGCCGACGATCCTGCACAACGACCAGAAGGTCGACGTCAGCGATCCGAACTGGCTTTCCTCGCTGACCAAGTAGCCGCCACCGGTGCCCGCACCGCCGATTTGGTCGGCGGTGCGGGCATGGTGTAACTTCGTTCCCGCAACGCAAGGCGGTCCGCGAGGCCGCCACAATTGAACACGGGGCTATGGCGCAGCTGGTAGCGCACCACACTGGCAGTGTGGGGGTCAGGGGTTCGAGTCCCCTTAGCTCCACCGACAACGAGGCGATCCCATCATGGGGTCGCCTCGTTTGCTGTGTCCGAACGGCCGCTGTGCCTGGCCCGCCGCCGTGCCGGCCCGGTACCGTCGACGACCATGGATCGCTTGCCCGAACTGCTCTGCGGCAGTGACCTGGTCAAGTCGTTCGGCACCACCCGTGCTCTCGACGGCGTGAGCGTCTCGGTCTGTGACGGCGAGTCGGTGGCGATCGTCAGACCCTCCGGATCGGGCAAGTCCACGCTGCTGCACGTGCTCGCCGGCGTGCTCACCCCGGACGACGGCGACGTCGCCCTGCGCGGCGATTCGCTGGCGCGGATGTCGGACCGGCAACGGACATTGCTGCGCCGGAGCACCTTCGGGTTCGCCTTCCAGTTCGGGCAACTGCTGCCGGAACTGACCGCCGTGGAGAACGCGGCGTTGCCGCTGATGCCGGGCGGCGTCCGGCGCCGTGACGCCGTCGCCCGGGCCGGCGCGCTGTTCGCCCCGCTCGGACTCGACGGGCTGCAGGATCGCCGACCCGGCGAACTCCCCGGCGGTCAGGCCCAGCGGGTGGCCGTGGCGCGCGCCCTGGTGACGGCGCCGCCCTGTCCGATCAGGTGCGCACCGCGATGACCGGTGTGGTGCCGGGGTCCGCGGTGAGCAGTTACGCGGACAGCGGCGAGGCATTGCGCGGGCTGCTCGCCGACCTGCCGGCCGGTGCGCTGCTCACGCTCGCCGTCGCCTTCGTCGTCGCGGCGGTGTCGGCGGGGATCGCGCACGTGGCACACACGCTGGATCTGCGCCGCACCTATGCGCTGCTGCACCCGGCGGGCACGCCGCCCGGGGTGCTCGACCGGGCACGCCGCGCAACACTGTGGCCGCTGCTGCTGACCTGCGGGGTCGCCGCGGGACTCGGGTTGGCTTTCGTCTCGCCGCTGCTCGGGGCCGCGGTCACCGCCGCCCCGCAGGGCCTGCTTTTCTCGCCGCGGCGCTGGCGGTCGGGGTGGTGCTGGTGCTCGCGGCGTCCGAGGCTGCGCTCCCGGTGCTGCGCCGGTTGCTCGCTCGGACGACCGTGCGCCCCGACTGAGCACCTATCCGGCGCGACCGGCTGTCGGCCCCGTTCCGTCAGTGGCCGGCGAGGAACTCGTCGACGAGTGCGACTTCGTCGACGTCGAGCGGGCGCTGCAGGTGGGTCAGGTTCTGCTCGACCTGCGCGGGCGAGGACGAACCGACGAGCACCGACGCGATCTGTGGACGCGAGTCCAGCCAGGCCAGTGCCAGTTCGGAGAGCGGGCGGTCGAGCTTGCGGGCAAGTTCGAGCAGGTTCTCGACTTTCGACAGGGCCTCGTCGGTGGCGGTGGCGGCGAAGTACTCCACCTTGTCGAAGCGCGACCCCGGCGGGAACGGCTGGCCCTTGCGGTACTTGCCGGTGAGCATGCCGGCCGCCAGCGGGTAGAACGGGATCACGGCCATCGCCTGCTTCTCGCAGGCCGGGACCAATGAGTTCTCCACCTCGCGTTCGAGCAGGTTCCACTCGAGTTGGGCGGCGACGAAGCGTGGCAGGTCGCGATCCTGGGCGGTGTGCACCGCCTCGGCGATCTGCTGCGCCGAGCTGTTCGACACTGCGATGTGTCGGACCTTGCCGGCTTGCACCAGCTCGTCGAGGGCGCCGAGGGTGTCCTCGATCGGCACCTCCGGGTCGGCCGCGTGCTGGTAGTAGAGGTCGATGTGGTCGGTGCGCAGTCGGCGCAGGCTCGCCTCGCATGCGCGGCGGACGTACGCGGGAGAGGAGCCGCGGTCGTTCTCGCCCATGGGCAGGCCGAACTTTGTTGCGACGACGGCCTGGTCGCGGCGGCCGGCGAGGGCGAGGCCGAGCAGTTCCTCGGAGGCGCCCTGGCCGTAGGCGTCGGCGGTGTCGAAGAAGTTGATCCCGTTGCCGAGGGCCGCGTCGACCACGCCGCGCGCCCCGTCGGCGTCGAGTCGACCGCCGAAGTTGTTGCAGCCCAGGGATACCCGTGAGACGGAGAGGTCGGTTCCGGGGAGGGTCGCGTACGGCATCGTGGTGGTCATCGTGCTCCTGACGTCGGCGTTCGGGCGGACTGTCGGCCCGCGTGCGGACCGTAGCCGTCATCCGGCACCGGCTGCGAGGGCGAATTCCGCTGGACGGTCACCGCGTGCCGGTCGATCCCGTCCCGGCGGATCCGAGGGAGCCGCTCGGCCCCGGCGCGCCGCCTCCGAACAGCCCGGCCACGAACGCCGCCTCGTCGTTCTCCGCCTGGAACATGCTGCCGATGTGGTCGCCGGGGTAGATCCGGAAGGTGGGATGCGTGCCGGTCGCGTTCATGTCCGCGATCAGTTTGAGTGTGAGCGGGATGGGCACCACCTGGTCGGTCAGGCCTTGGGCGATGAACAGCGGCCGGTCGTAGCCTGAGACCGGTACCTGCAGGTACGACCGCAGCACGGCGAGCACCTGCGGGTTGTTCAGCGACTTCGACAACATCTGCGCGACCGACACGTTCGCACTGAGCTTCTTGAACTCGTTGTAGGGGAGCACCGGCGCGGCGTCGACCAGTTTGCGCCCGATCGGCGTCAAATAGCTGTCGACGTCGAGTTCGGGGTGTACATCGCGTACCCCGGCGAACACGAATGTCATGAAGTTCGTCAGACCCTTGAACAGTCCGCCCGGCGGGAACCACGGCCCGGCCAGGGGTACGAGCGTCTCGATGTTCGACGGAACCCCGTTGGCGACGGTGCCGCGGAAGTCGAGCTCGGGCGCGTATGCGGTGGCGAGGTGCCCGGTGAACACGGCGGCCTGGCCGCCCTCGGACAGGCCGACGACGGCCCACCGTCGGGACAGGTCCGGCTCGATCGCGCGGGCGGCGCGCACCGAGTCGATCACCGCGTGCGCAGCCGCGGTGCCGTCCAGATAGGGCGGGACTCCGGGGGTGCCGAGGCCTATGTAGTCGGTGGCCGCGATCGCGTAGCCGCGGCCGAGCCAACTCGCCACGAAGTCGCGGGTCTCGGGATCGACGCCGGTGCGTGACGGCGCATCGAAGTCGGAGTCGCCGACAGTGCCGTGCGCCCAGGCGATCACCGGCCACCCCCCGGCAGGGGCGGATCCCTTGGGGACGAACACCATGCCGGTGCTCGGGGTGACGCCGCGTGGCCCGGTGGTCAGGTACGTCATCCGGTAGGCGTCCCCGGACCCGGCCAACCACAGTTCGGCGGGTAGCGGTTCGGACGAGACCACAGCGCCGGGCGCACCGGTGGACTGCGTTGCGACGACCGGCCCCGAAGACGGTGAAGCGGCCGGCGGAGCGGCTGTGGCGGCCGTGGCCGGCCCGATCAGCGTGACTGCCGCCGCTGCCAGCACCGCCACCATCTGGACGCTCGTTCGCGTGCGCATGCGGTCAAGTTAACGCAGTGTCGCGCGGCGTCAGACGGCTTTCGGCTTACCGGAACAGAGCCGCGACGAACTGCTGTGCCGCACCCTCGGCCTGGTACATGCTCTCCACGTGCCCGCCGGGATACACCCGGAAGTCGGGGTGCGAACCGGCGCCGTCCATCTCGGTGACCAGTGTGCGGGTCAAGGGCAGCGGCACCTCGTCGTCGCTCGCGCCCTGGACGATCAGCAGCGGCCGGTCGTAACCCGACAGCGGTATCTGTAGATAGCGGCGGATCGCTGCCTGCAGCGCCGGATCGTTCAGCGACCGGGTGAGCATCTGCGCGACCGACACGTGCGCGCTCAGCGGGGCGAACTGCACATACGGCATCGTCGGCGCCGCGTCGACCAGTTTGCGTCCGATCGGCGTCAGGTAGCTGTTCACGTCGATCTCCGGGTGTGCGTCGCGGAAGCCGGCGATCGTGAACGACATGAAATTGGTCAGGCCCGCGAACATGCCGCGCGGAGGGAACCACGGGCCGGCCAGCGCCGAGAGCGTGTCGATGTTCGACGGAACCCCGTTGGCGACGGTGCCGCGGAAGTCGAGCTCGGGGGCGTATGCGGTGGCGAGGTGGCCGGTGAACACGGCGGCCTGGCCGCCCTCGGACAGGCCGACGACGGCCCACCTCCGGGACAGATCCGGCTCGATCGCGCGGGCGGCGCGCACGGAGTCGATCACCGCGTGCGCAGCCGCGGTGCCGTCCAGATAGGGCGGGACTCCGGGGGTGCCGAGGCCTATGTAGTCGGTGGCCGCGATCGCGTAGCCGCGTCGGAGCCAATCATTCACGTAGGGAGCGGAATACGGGTCGACACCGTTGCGGGACGGCGCGTCGGCATCACCGTCGCCGGTGGTGCCGTGCGCCCAGGCGATCACCGGCCAACCTCCTGGCGGAGCCGGACCCTTCGGCACGAAAACCATTCCGGTGCACGGGGTCACGCCGTGCGGACCGGTGGTGTCGTAGGTCATCCGGTGGGCGGCGCCGGCGTCCGCCAACCACAGATCCGACGGCAGCGATGCCGAGGCGAGCACCGCTCCGGGCTGCCCGGCGGGCGCGGTCGCCGCCGGTTCGGCGTGCAGGACCGATGAGTCCAAAACTGTTGCGCCGAAAGGAGTTGCGACAGCCAATGGAGGCGTCGCGAGGAGCGCAGTCGCGGTGGTGCTCACCACGATCGCGGAAAGCAGGCCTTTCCGCCGGCGCATTTGTCCAGGGTAGCTCAGCGCCACCACGGGTCGAGCGGGTTTGCCGGAACGGCCCGCTTGTGCCGGGTGTTCCGGTACATCGTCTCGATCCGCTCGGTGGCCGCGTCGTCGACGGGGTGGCCCTCGAGGTAGTCGTCGATCTGCGCGTAGGTCACCCCGAGGGCGACCTCGTCGGGCAGCGCGGGCCGGTCGTCTTCGAGGTCGGCGGTCGGCACCTTGCGCCAGGTGCTCTCGGGCGCGCCCAGGTGGCGCAGCAGTGCCGCGCCCTGCCGCTTGGTCAGGCCGGTGAGCGGGGTCAGGTCGACGCCGCCGTCGCCGTACTTGGTGAAGAAGCCCGACACCGCCTCGGCCGCGTGGTCGGTGCCGACGACCAGCAGACCGAGCTGTCCGGCGATCGCGTACTGCAGCACCATGCGCTCGCGGGCCTTGATGTTGCCGCGCACGAAGTCGCGCAGCTCGCCGGCGCCGTCGAGCAGGTGCGTGATGGCGTCCGCGGCCTCGGTGGCCACCGCGTCGGCGCCGGGCTTGACGTTGACGGTCACCGAGTGGTCCGGGGCGATGAACTCGAGCGCGATCTGCGCGTCGTGCTCGTCGGCCTGGACGCCGTAGGGGAGGCGGACCGCGAGGAAGGTGGCGTCGCGGCCGTCGGCACGCAGTTCCTCGGCGGCGAGCTGGCACAGCCGTCCGGTCAGTGTGCTGTCCTGTCCGCCGCTGATGCCGAGCACGAAACCCTTTGCGGGAGTGGACAGGAGGTATTCCTTGAGAAAGCCGACGCGGGCGCGCACCTCGGCCGCCGGATCGATGGTCGGCTGGACGCCGAGGTCACGGACGATCTGGGAGCGCAGGTCGGTCATGGTGGAACTGTAGCGGTGCGCGCGCGTTGCGCGACCCGGACCGCCGTCGCCGGTAGGCTCCACCCCATGAGCGTCGCGGATCGGATCGACGAACTGGCCGGGCGGGCGTTGCGCACCAGATGGTTCGTGCGCGCCCCGATCAAGCTCTACCGCGCGCGGCTGGGGTTCCTGCTCGGGCACCGGATGCTGATGCTCGAGCACACCGGCCGCACCAGCGGGCTGCCCCGGCAGGTGGTGCTGGAGGTGGTCGAGCGGCCCGCCCCCGACACCTACGTGATCGTCTCCGGGTTCGGTGAGCGCGCCCAGTGGTATCGCAACATCCTGGCCGACCCCGCGGTCCACGTCAGCGTGGGCGCGCGTCGGCACGTGCCCGCCCGGGCGACGCCGATGTCCGCCGAGGAGTCGGCCGCCGCGCTCGCGCGCTACGCGACCGCGCGGCCGCAGACCTGGAAGCGGCTCAAGGGCAGCATCGAAGCCGCCGTCGGAGCGCCGGTCGATACGCTGCCGATGGTGACGCTGCAACTCGATCCCGGCCGAAAGTGATTTGCGCATGACCGAACGTGACGTACTGGTGGTGTCCGCCACCAAGTCGGAGGCCGCGCATGTGCCGGCTGACTTCGAACTGCTCATCTGCGGGATCGGCAAGGTCGATGCGGCGGTCGCGGTGACTGCGGCCCTGGCCCGGCGCCGGGTCGACCTCGTGGTCAACATCGGCACCGTCGGCGCGTTGCCGCCGGGCCTGTCCGGGCTGCACCTGCCGTCGTCGGTGATCAACCACGACCTCAGCGCGGATGTGCTGCGGGAACTGGGCTATCCGGCTGAGGACAGGATCGAGATACCCGGCGGCGACGGTGTCGTGCTCGCCACCGGGGACAGCTTCATCTCCGACGCGGACGACCGCGATCTGCTGGCGCGGCGCGCACATCTGGTGGACATGGAGGGATTCGCGATCGCCCGCGCCTGCCGGGAGTTCGACGTGCCGTGCCGGCTGGCCAAGTACGTCACCGACGACGCCGACGAGTCCGCACTGGACTGGCCGGCCCGCGTCGATGCCGCCGCGCAGGTACTGGGGAAGTGGCTGGGGGCCTTCGGGGCTCAGAGTCCCGCGACGTCCTTGCATCGCCACTCGAGGTAGTTCACCAGCGACCAGAAGTCCTTGAAGGCCGCGTTGGTGGTCTGGCCGTGGTGGTAGCGGTAGTAGATCTGCTGTGCGATCACCGCCAGCCGGAACAGCCCGAACACCTCGTAGAATGCCCAGTTACCGGTCGTGAAACCCGTTCGCCCGCAATACAGGTCGACGATCTCGGCGCGGGTGAGCATGCCCGGCAGATTGGTCGGCTGGCGGCGGGCGGACTGCATGACAGCGTCGTCGTCGGCCTGCACCCAGTAGGCCAGCGCGCACCCCAGGTCCATCAGCGGATCGCCGACGGTGGCCATCTCCCAGTCGAGCACGCCGGTCACGTTCAGCGTCTCGGGGCCGTCCAGCACGAGGTTGTCCAGCCGGAAATCGCCGTGGATCAGGCGCTGCGCGACATCGTCGGGCCGGTGCTCCTCCAGCCACGACATCACCGCCGCGAAGTCGCCGACGTTGTCGGTGTGCGACTCCCGGAACCGCCGGGACCACCCGGACACCTGACGCTGCACGTATCCGGACCCCCTGCCGAGGGTGTCCAGACCCGCCGCGACCGGATCGACCTGGTGCAGCTCGATCAGCGACTCGACCGCGCGGGTGGTCAGCAGGCGCGCCTGCTGCGCGCTCAGCGTCATGCCCTCGGGCAGGTCCTGGCGCAGGATGATGCCCTCGAGCCGCTCCATCACGTAGAAGTCGCAGCCGATCACCGCCGGGTCCTGGCAGAACGCGACGACCTCGGGGACGTACCGGTACACCGGTGCGAGGTGCTGCTGGACGGTGACCTCGCGGCCCATGTCGTGCGCGGAGGCGGCCTTGTGGCCGGCCGGCGGGCGGCGCAGGATCAGGTCCCGCTCCGGATAGCGCAGCAGGTAGGTGAGGTTCGATGCGCCGCCGGAGTACTGGCGCACCTGCGGCGGACCGGTCAAGCCCGGCACACGCTCCGACAGCCAGGCGTGCATCGCGTCGACGTCGAAGCTGTCCTCGTCGCGCAGCGCGCGGGGCTGGTCGGTCAGGTCGCTCACTTCACGTCCTCCTTCGGGGGCGTACTTGCGCAACTCTTCTCGGGCACCCCCAAGCCGAATTGAGCAATGCTCAATAGGTATCCTTGCATACGACCACGACAGAGCGAAACGGCTGGAGCGCACGTGCCCGAGACGTCCCCCCGTGTCCGGCGCACCGCGGAAGACCGTCGCAAGCAGCTGATCGGCATCGGACTCGAGAAGCTGCGGGACCGCCCGTGGCACCAGATCACCGTCGACTCGGTCGCGGCGGAGGCGGGGATCTCCCGGGGGCTGTTGTTCCACTACTTTCCGACCAAACAGGACTACTACGCCGAGTTGATGCGGGCGGGCGCGCGCCGGCTGTTGCGGGCGACGCGGGTCGACGACGCGGTGCCCGCGGGCGGGCGGGTCCGCGCGATGGTCGACGGCTACGTGCGTTTCCTCGAGCGTCGCCGCGCGGCCTATCTGTCGGTGATGGCAGCGGCCGCGGTCGATCCGGACACCCGCGAGGTGCACGACCAGATCCAGTCCGAGCTGGCCGGTCGGCTGCTCGACGCGCTCCGCGCGGACGGCGTGGTGGTCGAGGGTGCCTGGGTGACGTCGGTGGTGCGGTCCTGGTGGTCGTTCGCCGAGGACCTGACGGTGCGCTCGACGGCCACCGACGACCACGACCGCGACCGGCTGGTGCAGCTGCTGGTCAACGCCCTCGGGGAACTGGTGGCGGTGGCGCGGCGGTGACCGCCCGCACGAGCGTCGTCCAAGCAGCGACCAGACGGTCACGGTCGTAACCCCGGTCCTCGTGCTGGTGCATCAGCAGCGCGGAATCGAGCGTGGCGAGCAGGGAGTCGGTGAGCAGTACGCGATCGCCCGGCGCCCCGGATTCGCGTAGCAGGTTCGCGACATGCGCATGGTGGACCGCCCGGGCACGGTTGCGAAACCGCTGCACCGGTGCGGATTCCGCGGCGCGGAGTACGCTGCCGTGCCGCAATACGAAATCGATCCGCGCTGCGCCGAACGCGGCAAGCCGCTCGGTGGCCGGCACGCCGGGACCCAGCGGCGGCGGACCGAACATGAACGCCTGCTGCTCGAGGTGCTCGTCGCGGTCGACCAGCGCCAGCAACAGTCCGGATCGGCTGCCGAAGCGGCGGAAGACCGTGCCCTTGCCCACACCTGCAGCCCCGGCCAGTGCGTCCATCGTCAACGCGTCCGGTCCGTGCGCGGCGATCAACTCGGCGGCGGCCTGAAGCAGTGCCTGGCGGTTCCGCGCGGCGTCGCAGCGTTCGGCGACGGCGGCGGCATCGGCCAGGGGCAACTCGGCGGGCATGGGCCGATCCTAGCCCGGTGGGAGCAAATCGGACCGCGGTCCGGTTGTGTTGTACCGTCAACGGGACTTATCGATTCGACGAAGGACACCGCATGACGAACACCCGAATCCTGACCCTGGTCGGCAGCCTGCGCGCGGGCTCGGTCAACCGGCAGCTGGCCGCCTCCGCTGTCGCCCTCGCGCCCGAGGGCGTCGAGGCGAGCATCTACGACGGACTCGGGGAGATCCCGTTCTACAACGAGGACATCGACGTCGAAGGTCAGGTCCCCGCGGCGGCTCAGGCCCTGCGCGACGCGGCGGCCGCCGCGGACGGCTTTCTGCTGGTCACCCCGGAGTACAACGGCACCATCCCCGCGGTGCTCAAGAACGCGATCGACTGGCTCTCGCGGCCCTTCGGCGCCGGTGCCATCGTCGGCAAGCCGGTCGCGGTGGTCGGCGGAGCGCACGGGCAGTACGGCGGAGTCTGGGCGCAGGACGAGGCCCGCAAGGCCACCGGGATCGCCGGTGCCCGGGTGCTCGCGGACGTCACGTTCTCGGTGCCCGGTGCCGCGGCACGCTTCGCCGAGTCGGCCCCGCATGACGACGCCGACATGGCTGCCGACATCGTCAAGGTGCTGGCAGGTCTGGCGGCCGCGACGAACGAGCCCGTCGCCGTCGCCTAGTTTTCGTTCCGCGAGGTGGTCGGGTCAGCGGTGGCCGGCGTGCAGGCAGTCCTCGAACAGTCCGCGCACCTGCCGCACCCGGTCGTCGAGCTCGTCGACCGTCCACCCCTCGGTGCGCACCGGGTCGAGCACGGTGACATGCACCGTGCCGGCGTGCGCGACAAGCGAATTGCGCCACATCAGTTCGCCCGCGTCGTGGATGACGATCGGGACGATCGGCACCCCGGCCTGTAAGGCCAGGTGGAAGCCGCCCTTCTTGAACCGGCCCAACCGTGGTGTGGGGGAGCGGGTTCCCTCGGGGGATATCGCCAGTGAGACGCCGGCGCGGAGCTTGTCGACGGCGGGTGCGAGTGCGGCCTTGGCGCGGGTGGTGTCGGACCGGTCGATGTAGGCGACGTCGAGCAGCGCGCCGACGGGGATGAAGCGCGGGTCGCGGGACGCCTCCTGCTTGGCGACCCCGGTGACGTCGCGGCGGATGACGTCGCCGAGCACCAGCAGGTCCAGCGAGCTCTGGTGATTGAACATGAACACCGCCGGTCGCGCCGCGTCCACCTTCTCTCGGCCGGTCACCTCGACGTCGATCCCGCAGATCGTCAGAGCCACTCCCGGTCCGACGGTGCCGACCAGATTCGCCGCGGACTGGCGATTGCGGGACAGTAACCCGAAGGCCGCGCCGGCCGCCGCGGTGGTCATCAGCGCGCCCATGGCGGTGGCGGTGCGCGCCGTCGAGACCGGGGTGGCACCGCGCTGCGGGCGGCGCAGCGAGACGGCGGGCCAGTGCCGCCGGTGAGCGACGGCGCGCAGGGTGCGGTCGGGATTCAGTGCGACCGGGTGGCCCACGGCCTCGAGCATCGGCACGTCCTCGCCCCCGTTCGAGTAGGCGAAGCAGTCCTGCAACGAGGCGTCGCACTCCGCCGCGTGCGTGCGGACGGCGTCGGCCTTCGCGCGGCCCCACAGCGGCGGTGACGACAGGCCGCCGGTGAGCATTCCGTTCTGCACCTCGAGCCGGGTGCAGAGCACGTCGGGGATGTCGAGGTCCTCGGCGACGGACTGCGCCTGGTACGGGGTGGCCGAGGTGGCCATGACCACCCGGTGCCCGGCGCGGCGGTGCGCGGCCAGCAGGCCACGGACCTCCGGGTAGATCATCGACGCGATCTCCTGGCGGAACAGTCGCTGCCCCCATTCCCTCATCTCGTCGTCCATGCGGCCGCGCAGCGACTCGACGCCGATGCGCATCAGCCGGTCCACGTCGGCGCCCCGCAGCCGGGTGTCCAGGGCCGCGCCGGTGGTGCGCAGGAGTTCCGACACGCTGATGTCGAAGCGCCGCAACCGGTCCCGGTAGACCACGCTCGCCGAGTAGCCGCTGATCAAAGTGCCGTCGAGGTCGAAGAAGGCCAGCGTGCCCGGGCCCGGCGGCGCCGCGGCGACGGCCTCGTGGAGTCGGTCGACGGTGCTCATGCGCCGGGCTCGACCCGCAGTCCCTCCACCAGATCGAGCGACTGGTGGGCCAGTGCCCGGATGCGGTGCACCCGGTCGATCAGCACGCGGACCTCGGTGGCGAACTCGACCCGGCGCGCGATCAGGTCGTCGCCGCCCGGGTCGACGAGGTCGCGGTTGCGGGCCACCGCGAGCGCGGTGGCGAACAGTTCGGCCGAGATCGACTCGCTGCTGGCGATCTGCTGACGAAGCCGGCGTTGCTCGGCCAGTGCGAGCGCGCCGGTCATGAAGGCCTTCTCGTCGAACTGCCGATTCGCCGGAACCCGCAGCAATTGGTCCGCGACCACGCCGTAGGCCTCCAGGAACGGCTGCAGCACGCGATGCCCGAGGTACGGCTGCACCTCGGCGAGCATGCGGTCGGCGTGCCGCGGATCGGTCAGCGCCTTGGACCACTGCGGTTCGATCAGGTCCAGTTCCCTGCGCAGTTCCTCGCGGAAGGTGTCCTTGTCGCTGAAGAAGAACTCGAACTTGAGCAGATCCCGGATCCGCAGCGCCTCGGCCCAGCCGTCGACGACGGGGTCGGTGAACCGCTCGTCGACCGCGGCCTGGAGCACCATCTCGGCGATGGCCCGCACGACGAGGAAGTGGATGATGTTGTTGCGGTAGAACGCCGCGACCAGGTGCTGGTCGCTGCCGAGGTAGTAGACCCGCTCGGTGCCCTTGTCGAAACGCCGGAGGACGCCCGAGTCGACATGGGTGATCAGGGCGCTGCGGATCACCTGCGGGTTGGTCAGGTCCACGTCGCCGGCCGTCGGCAGCGAGCGGCTGGTGATGTAGTCGACCATCGGGCCCAGCAGCGCGCCGAGTTCCGGGACCGTCAGCGCGCGGTCCTCGATGCCGAGGAAGGCGAGCATCACCAGTGACGACGCGGTGACCGGGGTGACCTCGTTGATCCGGTGGCAGACCTCGAAGGCTGTCTTCTGGATGGCGAGGCGGAGCCGGTCGTCGTGATCGGATTCGGTGCCGAGCGACTCCGCCAGCGACAGTGGACGTCCGACGGTCACGTGGGCGACGCCGCGTCGGCGGCCCTGCGCGCGAACGTAACCCACCAGCCAGCGCAGGCCCTCCTTCTGCTTGATCTGGCCGTGCGCCTCGGCGGCCATCGCGCTGACCTCGTAGAGCTGGTCGTAGGTGATCGACACCGGCACCAGATAGACATCGGGTACCTGGCTCGAGCGGAAGGCCTTGGCCAGGTAGGTGAGCAGCCCGTAGCGGGGCGGTCGCAGCTTGCCGGTGCGGCTGCGTCCGCCCTCGATGTACCACTCGAGGTTGAACCGCTTGGTCAGCAGATACCGCATGTACTCGCGCAGTGTCCACTTGTAGACCTCGTCGCCCTCCATCTTGCGTCGGATGAACACGGTGCCGCTGCGCTTGCTGATCGGGCCGATCGGCCAGAAGCTGACGTTCAGCCCGCCCATCACGTGGTTGAGCGGGAGGCCGCCCGCGACCAGTGCGGGGCGCAGCACCAGCGGATCCAGGTACGAACGGTGGCTGGGCAGGAACACCAGCGAATGCTCCTTGTTCAGCTCGCGCAACTCGTCGAACCGCTCGGCGTCCAGGTCCAGCCGATAGGCGCGGGAGAAATAGCGGCCGAGCTGATCCCACAGGGCGATCGCGCGGCGGCTCTGGGCGGCGACCATCTCCTCCAGTGCACCCCGCGCCTGCCGGTCCGCGTCCGCCACCGTCATGCCCAGGCGTGCGGCCAGTGCGCGGATGCCCTCGCTGAAACGGTTCGAGTCGGTGATCTCGTCGACGACGAACCGCGACACCTTGTACTGGGTGCCCAGTACCGTGCGTTCGGCGCGTTCGAGCGTGAGTGCCGCCTGCCGCCGGATGTAGTCGGGCAGCGAGCCGCCGCCGGTGTTCTCGAGCCGGCGGCGCAGGTCGCTGAGCCGGGCGGGGGTGCCCTCGAGGACCACGCAGCGGTCCGGTTCGGTGCGCAGCAGCCGGCGTTGGGTGGCGGTGGCCGGGTGCAGCGGATCGCGCGGCGAGAGCAGCTCGCGCAGGTGGCGTGCGCCTCGGCCGTCGTGCTCGCCGGGCAGCCACACCACCCGTAGCGGGGTGATCAGCGGGTCGTCGTCGCGGCGGGCGAGGTCGGCGAACGAGGCGTCGGTGATCTCGACCGATTCGGGCGGGGCGCCCGCAGGATCGGGGTGCTGGGTGAACCAGTGCGCGAGCACCCGCTGCTCGGTGTCGGAGTTCGGCGCGGTCAGGTAGACGCGGGGCAGGACGTCCATCAGCTCACGCCCTGCTCGCCGGCCGTGGCCTTGCCGAGGTGCGCGTCGAGCCAGTCGGTGACGTCGGCGAACACCCGGCTCCGGTCGACCTCGTTGAAGATCTCGTGGTACATCCCGTCGTAGACGATCCGGCGTTTGTCCGAGGAGCGCGCCTTGGCGTGTAGTTCAGCGGAGCCGACCGGCGGCACGATCGCATCCTGCCGGCCGTGCAGGACCAGCAGCGGGATCGTGAGTGTGCTTGCGCGAGCCTGGACTTCGGAGACTCCCGCGGCCAGCTCGCCGACCGTGCGGGCGGGGAGCTTGCCGGAATACACCAGTGGGTCGTCGCGGTAGTCGGGCCCGACTGCCGGGTCGTGGCTGAGCTGGTCCGAGTCGACGCCGACCAGCGGCAGTGTGGGCGCCGTCGCGGACAGCACCCGGGCGACCGCGCGGGTCACCGGGTTGGCCGCCTCGAGCGCGGCGAGCGGTCCGCTGAGCACCAGGCCCGCCAACCGGTCCTGGTGGTCGACGGCGTAGAGGGTGGCGACAAGTCCGCCGAGGCTGTGCCCGAGCAGGAACAGCGGCAGCCCGGGATGGGCGGAGGCCGCGAGGTCGACCACCGTGCCGAGGTCGGCGACGAGGTTGTCCATCCGGTCGATGTACGCGCGCCGGCCGTCCGACCGCCCGTGGCCGCGGTGATCCGCGGCGGTGACCACCAACGCGTGCTCGGTCAGCGCGGCGACGACCTCGTCGTAGCGGCCGATGTGCTCGCCCATGCCGTGTACCAGCACGACCGACCCGCGCGGCGACGGAGGCGTCCACTGCTGCCAGTGCAGACGCATGCCGCCGACGCCGGCGAGCGTGCCCTCGGTCCTGGTGGGGGTTCCGGTCATGGGGTGTCGTCCTCTCCGTTGCCGGGCCCGCCGAGGGCGACGACCTCGTCGAGTCCCTCCTGCAGACAGGTCATGAACAGTGCGGGCTCGGTGACGGCCGCGGTGTCCAGATTGACGCCGATGCAGCAGGTACCGACGTGGGAGATGAGCGTGGCCATCACCGCGCAACCCGGGGCCGGCCCGAACGGGAACATCCGCTCGATGCGCGCGCCTGCCAGATAGACCGGCACAGGCACGCCGGCGACATTGCTGGCCTGCAGATCCAGGCCCGAGGACTGAGACAGGTACCAGCCGGCGAGCGCACGGCTGGGCAGCCGGGACAGCAACGGCGCGGCGAGGTCGATCACGTCCAGGGCGGGTTCCTCGCGCAGGCCGAGGACGATGGCGCGGACCTGCCGCATCCGCTCGGCCGGTTCGAGGTCGCCGGCCGGTCCGGCGAAACGTCCCGCCGCGAAGTGGTTTCCGCCCGAGGCGTCGGCGGCGGTGCGCAGGCTGACCGGCATGCCGACCGGGATGCTGTCGACCTCGAGGCCGTGTGCGGTGTGATAGCGGCGGAACGCGCCGAGCAGTGCGGCCAGATAGGCGTCGTTGACCGAGCACCCGGCGGCGTGCGCGGCCCTCTTCAACTCCGGCAGGCCGACCTCGACCACCCCGAACCAGCGGCCGAGCCCGCGGCCGGCGAGCAGCGGGGACCCGTGTGTCGCGGGGGGAGTCGCGATGCGCCGCACCGAGTTCGCATAGCCGAGGACGTCCTTGGTGGCCTGCACGGGGCTGGCCGTGGCCGTGGTCGCGGCGCCGACCGCATCGCGGATCAGCCCGCCGATCCGGCCGGGCAGTCGCGCGAGCTCCTCGCCGATCCCCTTGCCCAGTGCGGACACCGGCGTGAGCTGTTCGGGCGGCGGTGGCAGGCGGTCCGGTTTGTCTGGCGTGGGTTCCGCGCGGCGGCTGTGCAGCAGCGCCATCAACTGGATGCCGCCGAGCCCGTCGGTCATGCTGTGGTGGGTCTTGACCATGTACAGGGCGCGGCCGTCGTCGAGCCCCTCGATGAGCATCGCGATCCAGGGCGGTCGGGCCCGGTCGAAGGGCTCGGTGGCCAGAGTGCGGCAGATCTGCAGCCCGTGGTCGAAGGTCGCCGGCTCGGGCAATCGGATACGACGCAGATGAAAACCCAGGTCGAACTCCGGATCGACGGCGAAGACCGGGTTGGCCAGCGGTAGCGCCGGCTCCACCACCCGCATCCGGATGCGAGGGACCACGTGGGACGCCCACTCGTGTGCGCGTACGAGCCGGTCCCAGTCCGGCGGCCGGTCCAGCACGTCGACCGCGACGATGGGGGAGCGCAGCCGCGGCTCGGCCTCCTCCATCCGCCACATGCCGGTCTCGAGGTCTGACATGGTGCGGTCGGCACCCCAGGCGACGGCCGAGATGTCGACATCGACGGCGCTGGGTGGAACCCCCGGCACCGCACTTCCGTCGCCCATGCTCGTCTCCCTCGCTCGGTCCCCCAAGTGTGACCCAGCGCACCGACAGCGAGGTCGGGTTTCGGTGGACTCGCAGGGGACGCACGGGGGAGTCGTCGGTGGTGATGGAGAACACCCGACTGGATGCGCTGTTCGCGGCTCCGCTTTGCCCGATTCCGGCCGCCGCGAGGAGTCGCGACCTGGGAATTTCACCCGTGTCACTCACAAATACTGGGGATTCCTCCGGAATCGGCCACAAGGTGTAGTGTCTTGCCTACCGAGAGGCCACCAGGGGAGGGATTGTCCCGAACGGTCCGCTCGGGGTGTCGGAAGCGCGGGATCGCCGCGCTGGTCCACCTTCCGGCACACCCCAGATCCGTCACCCTGTCCATCCCCGCATCGGGCCGTCGCCGGCCACGGAAAGAGGTACTCGCGAGATGAGCATCACCGTCTACACGAAGCCCGCCTGCGTCCAGTGCAACGCCACCTACAAGGCCCTCGACAAGCAGGGGATCGAGTACCGGGTCGTCGACATCACCGAGGACGACGAGGCCCGCGACTACGTGATGGCGCTGGGGTACCTGCAGGCGCCGGTCGTGGTCGCCGGTGACGAGCACTGGTCGGGCTTCCGTCCGGACCGCATCAAGAGCCTGACCGTCACCGCCGCCTGAGGCCGCCCCGAGCCGACGGAACCGACGGAGGAATCGCCGCCGGAGAATCACTGGACGAATCGTCACGGAGGTGAGTTGCCCATGGCCTCGCTGGTCTACTTCTCCAGCGTGTCGGGCAACACCCACCGGTTCGTCGAGCGACTCGGCCTGCCGGCCGCCCGGATCCCGCTGCACGACCCCGACGAGACGTTCGTGGTCGACGAGCCCTATGTGTTGATCCTCCCCACCTACGGCGGGGGGACGACGATCACGGGGCGGGACACCAGGTATGTGCCCCGGCAGGTCATCCGATTCCTGAACAACACACACAACCGATCACTGATCCGCGCCGTCATCGCAGCAGGCAACACCAACTTCGGTGACTCGTATTGCTTTGCGGGGAACGTGATCTCGCAGAAGTGTCAGGTCCCGTACCTGTACCGCTTCGAACTGATGGGAACCCCGGAGGACGTCGCCCGCGTCCGTGCCGGTTTGACTGAATTCTGGGAGAGTGAGCAGTGGCACCGACCATCACCGAGACCGTCCCGCGCGTCGACGCAGCGGACGAGGAGCTCGATTACCACGCACTGAACGCGATGCTCAACCTCTACGGTCCGAACGGGGAGATCCAGTTCGAGAAGGACCGTGAGGCGGCGAACCAGTACTTCCTGCAGCACGTCAACCAGAACACCGTCTTCTTCCACAACCTGGACGAGAAGCTCGACTACCTGATCCAGGAGAACTACTACGAGCGTGAGGTTCTCGACCAGTACACGCGCAACTTCGTCAAGAGCCTGATCGACTTCGCGTACTCGAAGAAGTTCCGCTTCCCGACGTTCCTCGGCGCGTTCAAGTACTACACCTCGTACACGCTCAAGACCTTCGACGGCAAGCGCTACCTGGAGCGGTTCGAGGAGCGCGTCTGCATGGTGGCGCTGACCTTGGCCGCCGGCGACGAGGCCCTGGCCATGCAGCTGGTCGAGGAGATCATCTCCGGCCGCTTCCAGCCGGCGACGCCGACGTTCCTCAACTCGGGCAAAAAGCAGCGCGGCGAGCCGGTGTCCTGCTTCCTGCTGCGCATCGAGGACAACATGGAGTCGATCGGCCGCTCGATCAACTCGGCGCTGCAGCTGTCCAAGCGCGGCGGTGGGGTCGCGCTGCTGCTCAGCAACATTCGTGAGCACGGCGCCCCGATCAAGAAGATCGAGAACCAGTCGTCGGGCGTCATCCCGATCATGAAGCTGCTCGAGGACTCGTTCTCCTACGCCAACCAGCTCGGTGCGCGTCAGGGCGCCGGTGCGGTGTATCTGCACGCGCACCACCCGGACATCTACCGCTTCCTCGACACCAAGCGCGAGAACGCGGACGAGAAGATCCGCATCAAGACGCTCTCGCTCGGTGTGGTCATCCCCGACATCACTTTTGAGCTGGCGAAGAAGAACGAGGACATGTACCTGTTCTCGCCGTACGACGTCGAGCGCGTCTACGGGGTGCCGTTCGCGGACATCAACGTCACCGAGAAGTACTACGAGATGGTCGACGACAAGCGGATCCGCAAGTCGAAGATCAAGGCGCGCCAGTTCTTCCAGACCATCGCCGAGCTGCAGTTCGAGTCGGGCTACCCGTACATCATGTTCGAGGACACGGTGAACCGCGCGAACCCCATCGCCGGCAAGGTGACGCACTCGAACCTGTGCTCGGAGATCCTGCAGGTCTCGACCCCGTCGACGTTCAACGACGACCTGTCCTACAGCCACATCGGCAAGGACATCTCGTGCAACCTCGGCTCGCTCAACATCGCCAAGACGATGGACTCGCCCGACCTCGCGCAGACCATCGAGGTGTCCATCCGCGCGCTGACCGCGGTCGCCGACCAGACCGCCATCGACTCGGTGCCCTCGATCAAGCGCGCCAACGACGAGGGTCACGCGATCGGCCTGGGCCAGATGAACCTGCACGGCTACCTGGCCCGCGAGCGGATCCACTACGGGTCCGACGAGGGCATCGACTTCACGAACATCTACTTCTACACGGTGGTGTTCCATGCGATCCGGGCATCGAACCAGATCGCCCAGGAGCGCGGCTCCTACTTCGCCGGCTTCCCCGAGTCGAAGTACGCCTCGGGTGAGTACTTCGACAAGTACACCGAGCAGGTGTGGGAGCCGACGACCGACAAGGTGCGTCAACTGTTCGTGGACGCCGGCGTGCACATCCCGACCCAGGACGACTGGCGCGAGCTCAAGGCGTCGGTGCAGCAGCACGGCATCTACAACCAGAACCTGCAGGCCGTCCCGCCGACCGGGTCGATCTCGTACATCAACAACTCGACCAGCTCGATCCACCCGGTCGCGTCGCGGATCGAGATCCGCAAGGAGGGCAAGATCGGCCGCGTCTACTACCCGGCCCCGTACCTGACCAACGACAACCTGGACTACTACCAGGATGCCTACGAGATCGGGTACGAGAAGATCATCGACACCTACGCCGCGGCCACCCAGCACGTGGACCAGGGCCTGTCGCTGACGCTGTTCTTCAAGGACACGGTCACCACCCGCGACCTGAACAAGGCGCAGATCTACGCCTGGCGCAAGGGCATCAAGACGCTGTACTACATCCGCCTGCGGCAGCTGGCCCTCGAAGGCACTGAGGTGGAAAACTGCGTCAGCTGCATGTTGTGATTCCGAGCCATAACCTCTGAGTATGGGGAGTGAACGTGACGACGGCGACGGCGACGGGTGGAGTGATCTACGGGGTGCGATTGCGGTCGTCCTATGACTACCGTTACATCGGCCTCACGACGAAGACTGCCGACATACGTCTGCGTCAACACCTCAAAATTGCTGCTGGAGAGCGGAAGACGCCGTTCTACGACTGGCTGCGCAAGCAGGATCGCGCTGAGGTCATCGCCGACACCCTCGATTGGGTGGAGGGCATGGACGAACTCGGTCAGGCCGAAATCGCGTGGATCGCTTATCTCCGGCGAGACGGCCAGCCGCTGCTCAACCTCTCGGACGGCGGACTCGGGCCCACCGGTGTCATCTGGACCGATGCCATGCGGGAAGCGGCACGCCTTCGATCCACCGGAAGGGTGGGCGTAAGTCGGTACGCCGACGAGAATCCATTCCACGGACGCAAGCATTCCGCGGAGCAGAGGATGAAGTGGTCGGCTGAGCGGAGGGGCACCAACCGCGGCGCGGACAACCCGAACTTCGGGAAGTTTGGACCGGACCACCCCGGCTACGGCCACACAATTTCGGAGGAATCACGCGCGCGGTTGTCCGAGCAACGGCGAGGTTCGGGCAATCCGAACTTCGGCAAGAAGGCGAGCGATGAGACGCGTGCGAAGATGTCGGCCGTTCGCAAAGGCCGACCGATGCCGTCCAGCAGGCGCAGCGCCCATACCCGTTACCACACCAACAAGGGTGTCGTGAAGGACACGTGTCAGTACTGCATCGAGGATGCAGGCAAAACCATCGAAGAGTGAAGAAAGCGACAGCAGTCATGAGCCAGAAGATCAAGCTGATCGACCGGGTGTCGGCGATCAACTGGAACCGTGTCCCGGACGAGAAGGACGCCGAGGTGTGGGACCGCCTCACCGGCAACTTCTGGTTGCCCGAGAAGGTCCCGGTGTCCAACGACATCCAGTCCTGGGCCACGCTCACCGAGCACGAGCAGCAGCTCACGATGCGGGTGTTCACCGGGCTGACGCTGCTCGACACCATCCAGGGCACGGTCGGCGCGGTCAGCCTGATCCCCGATGCGGTGACCCCGCACGAGGAGGCGGTGCTCACCAACATCGCGTTCATGGAGTCGGTCCACGCCAAGAGCTACTCGCAGATCTTCTCCACGCTGTGCACCACCCGGGAGATCGACGACGCGTTCCGCTGGTCGGAGGAGAACCCGAACCTGCAGCGCAAGGCGAAGATCGTCCTCGATTACTACAAGGGCGACGACCCGCTCAAGCGCAAGGTCGCCTCGACGCTGCTCGAGTCGTTCCTGTTCTACTCGGGCTTCTACCTGCCGATGTACTGGTCCTCGCGGGCCAAGCTGACCAACACGGCCGACATGATCCGGCTGATCATCCGCGACGAGGCCGTGCACGGCTACTACATCGGCTACAAGTACCAGCGCGGGCTCGAACTGCTCACCGAGGCCGAGCGCGAGGAGCTCAAGAGCTACACCTTCGAGTTGCTCTTCGAGCTCTACGACAACGAGGTCGAGTACACCCAGGACCTCTACGACGAGGTCGGGCTGACCGAGGACGTCAAGAAGTTCTTGCGCTACAACGCGAACAAGGCGCTGATGAACCTCGGCTACGAGGCGCTGTTCCCCAAGGACGAGACCGACGTCAACCCGGCGATCCTCTCGGCGCTCTCACCCAACGCCGACGAGAACCACGACTTCTTCTCCGGGTCGGGGTCGAGCTACGTGATCGGTAAGGCCGTCAACACCGAGGACGAGGACTGGGACTTCTGAAATCGGCCGGAAGGCGGCGGGAGATAATTCCCGCATGACCGCGGAACAGATCGAAGCGAACTCCGAGAAGTCGAGTGGGGCAGTCGAACCCGGGAGGGCGAGTCGCAAGGTGGTCCCGCGGCGTGCGCTGGGGGAGTGGAACCCGGCCACCCGCGGGCACGATGCGCTGCAGACCATCCTGGCGCAGAACGAGATCCGTGACCCGCAGTTGCTGGCGCTGCGGCACGGGCGGATGGCGGCCTCACCCTGGACGTACTACCGGGGCGCGGCGGCGGTGATGGCGGCCGACCTCGCATCAGCCCCGCACACCGGGATCAACGTGCAGCTCTGCGGTGACGCGCATGTGTTGAACTTCGGTCTGTGGAACACGCCCGAACGCAACCTCGCGTTCGACCTGCGCGACTTCGACGAGACCCTGCCCGGACCGTTCGAGTGGGATGTCAAGCGCTTCCTGGTGTCGCTGGTGGTGTTGGCACGCGCGAACAACCTGCCGGCGGACCGTGCTGCCGAGGCGGTGCGGCAGGGCTACCGCGGCTACCGAGAATGGATCGGTACCTACGCGCAGTGGCCCGAGCTCGACATCTGGTACGACCGGATCGACACGGACAAGTTGATCGCCTACACGGCGACCGACGACGATCACCACCTCGATCGGATGGTGGAGAAGCGCGCAACCAAGCGGACCAGTCGGGCCGCTGCGAAGAAGCTGACCACGATGGTCGACGGGTCCACCTCGATCGTCGAGGAGCCGCCGTATCGCACCCATGTGCTGACCGGCCAGGGTGAAGAGCTCGAGGAGATCATCCGCGGTTACCACGCCTCGGTGCCCGACCACGTCGCGAACCTGCTCACGCGGTTCGATCTGGTCGACGCGGTGCAGCAGGTCGTCGGCGTCGGCAGCGTCGGGATGCGCGTGTACCTCGCGCTCTTCGAGGAGCGGCGCACAGGTGACCCGCTCTTCCTTCAGGTCAAGCAGGCCGGCCCCTCGGTCTACGAGCAGTTCCTCGGCGTCAGCGCCTACGACGCCCACGGTGCCCGAGTCATCCAGGGGCAGCGCATGATCCAGAGCGCCACCGACATGTTCGTCGGCTGGACCTCCATCGCCGGGCGCGACTTCTACGTGCGCCAGTTCCGCGACGGCAAGGTCATCCCCACCGGCGACATGATCGCGGGACGGCTGCCGCAGTTCGCGTCGGCCTGCGGACATGTGCTGGCACGGGCGCACGCGCGCAGCGGCGACGCCGCGGCGATCAACGACTATCTCGGCAAGTCGGCCCGGGTCGAGGAGGTGCTCACCGCCTTCGCGTTCGCCTACGCCGATCAGAACGAACGCGACCACGCCCGATTGGCGACCGCGGTTGCGGACGGTTCGGTGCCCTCGACCGAGGGCTGGCCGGGCAAGTAGCCGCAGCGCTCGAACCGCCGGCCCTGTTGTGGGCGGTTCGAGCGTGCTTTGTGGGTGACCACCACCGGCGTCAGAACGGTCGTGGTGACGTGCGGTCGTCTGGTAGAAATTCGGGCTACACCCGGACGATCCTGGAGAACCGCATGAGAAGCACCTTGGCCCGCCGCGCCACCACCGTCGCCGCGGCAGCGGCCCTGATCGCGGGCGGTGTCGGGATCGGCACCGCCGTCGCCGCCCCGACCGTCGGGCTGGTGCCCGCCGCGGGCACCACCACGCCCGCCACGTCGGCGACCAAGACCGTCGACAACATCTCCGTCACCAAGAGCGTCGAGGGCAACGCGGCGCTCAAGCCCGGCGACACCGTCACCTACAAGACGGTGTTCTCTGTGACCAGCATCGTCGACCGCTACGTCAGCGCGATCACCGACGTGGCGCCGGCCGGGTTCACCTACGTGCCGTCCAGCGCCAAGGTCACCGCCTATCACGTCAGCGGCGGCATGCAGACCGACCCGGTGACCGCGACTGTCGACCCGGCCAGCGGCGCGGTGTCGGTGTCGAACCCCGGCGGCTGGATCGTGTCGAAGCCGCTCGGCGGCAGCGCCAAGCAGTTGACACTCGAGGTCAGCTACACGGTGCCGGCCAACGCCACCGCGGGCACCTTCGACAGCGGGGTCACCTTCAAGGTCAACACCTGGACGGGGACGCAGAGCTTCAATCCGATGGGCGTGTTCGTCACCGTGACGGTGCCGACGTCGCCGGGTGGCGGGACGAATCCCGGTGGCGGCACCACTCCGGGCGGCGGCACGACGGGCGGCACCGGGTCGAGCGGCCTGCCCTTCGGATCCTCCTAACCGAATCCTGCTGGGCCGAATCCTGCTGGACCGGCTCCTGTCGGGCCCGATCCCGCAGCAGTACAACCGAAGCCCGCGCGCCCGGCCGGTCATGTGACCGGCCGGGCGCGCGTGTCGTTGCTCAGTACCGGAAGGTCACCGGCGCGGCGGGCTGCCCGGAGTAGGGGAGCAGCACCGTCGGTTGCAGCGGAGCGGTGAACGTCGCCGGGACAGCGGCCCAGTCGTGCCGGGCGCCGTCGGCTCCGGTGTCCAAGCGCGCGACACGGATCCGGGTCAGTGAATCGGTGCCCACCGTGTCGCCGGTGGAGGTCTGTGCCGACAGCCAGGTGCCGTTCGGGGTGAACTCCACCCACGGGTCGCGCAGCGCGATCTCGAGCAGGTGGAACCTGGTGGAGGACACCACGGTTCCGCGATAGCGCACGGTGCCGTAGCCGGTCGCCGGGTTCACTTCCGAGCCCGCCAGCGCGAACGTCAGCTGCCCGTCCTTGCGGACGGCCGCGCCGCCGCTGCCGACGACCGCGCCCTGCGTGGTGCCGGTGACGAGGTCGGTGTAGCCCGGGGCCACGCCCCACACCATGTCCTCGGCCGGCGCCTGCGGCGTGTTCGGTCCGGGCGCCGGGTCGAAGTTGATCGGCACCGACAGCTCCTCGTCCGCGGCGACCGCGCCGGCCGCCGCGTACGTGTAGATGCCGTACCGGCCGTCCGCGGGCACCGCCGGCGGTGCCTTGATGGTCAGCTTCGCGGTGAAGGTGCCGTCGTCGTCGAGCGGGACCCACTGCTGACGGATGGTGCGCTGCAGGTCGAACGGTGCGCTCGGCACCCGATCGAGCGCGCGACGCGACAGCACCCAGGACATGCCGCTACGGGTTACCTCGCGCGAACTCTCCGGGGCGCCCTGCGAGGGTCGCCACTCCGGCGCGAAGGCGCCGAACGCGACGAAGGTGCCGTGCGGCACGCCGGGCGGCACCGGCACCGGCCAGCCTCCGGTGTCGGCGTTCGGATCGAAACCGCGACCCTTCACGACCACCTGGTCGCCGGGGTGCACCGAGGTGTCGCCCAGCGGGGTGACCGCGTCGGCGGCGAAGACCTCGATCGAGGGAGCGGAACCGGCACCGGGCGTGGTCGGCGCGGCGGAGGCGACGGCGGGTGCGGTCAGTGCTGCGGTCGCGGCGATCGCGGCGGCGGCAACCAACCGGAGACCACCGAGGCGTCGTCGGGGGCGTGAATCAACGATCATGGCTCGCATCATCACACCGGCTCGGCAATATTGGCAAGCCTAGCCTAATAATCGGGACCTAGGGCTCTGTGGGCCCCGTCACCCCCGGGTCACCCTACGTAGTTGTTCAGTGACAACCGCAGGTCGTCGACGATGTCGCGGGCGGCGACCAGCCCGACCCCGTGGATCCAGATCTCGTCGCTGACCGCGAAGGTGCGGTTGAGCGAGCCGCCCAGGTCCTTCCAGGCGTCGGTCTCCATCACGTCCTTGCCGTGCGAAAGGCCTTGCGCCCCGGCGAAACTGGTGTAGATGACGTCGCCATCGGCCTCGGACAGCCGGCCGGTGTCGATCTGGACGTCGGGGTGGTCGGTGAAGCGCTGCGGTGCCGGGCGCTGCACGCCGACGTCGGTGAGGACCTGGCCTGCGAAGCTGGCAGGCCCGTACAGCTCGATTGCGTCACCGGTGAACCGCACGATCGACGCCTGGGTCTGGGTGGCGTGCAGGTCCTTGCCCGCCGCGGCGGAGTCCTGATCGAATCGGTCGAGCAGGTCCTGGCCGCTCGCCGCGCGGCCGAGGGCGGCGGCGTCGACCAGCAGGGACTGCCGCCACGCCGTCGGTGAGGTGTCGACGAGCACGGTCGGGGCGATCGCGCTCAGCCGGTCGCGCAGCTGCGGGGTGGCGGACGCGGCGCCGAGGATCAGGTCCGGCTTCAGGTCGGCGATGCGGCCGAGGTCGGGGGCGGCGAGCGTGCCCACCGCCGGGACCTTGCCGATGACCGGCCCCAGGTACTCCGGCTGGCCGCCGCCCGCGTTCAGGGTGGCCGCGCCGACGACCCGGTCCTGCAGGCCCAGTGCGCACGCGGCGTCGAGCTGCGACGGATCGAGCACCACGATCCGGGTGGGATCGGTCGGGACGGCGGTGGTGCCCGCGGCGTCGGTGACCTGGCGGGTCGCGCCCGTCGTTCCGGCTGGGTCGACGGGCGCGGTCGGCCCGCACGCGGTCTCGGGGTGACGCGCGTTGCCGAGCACCTCGGCCCCGGCGACCCGGGTCGTGCTCTTGACGATCGAGCTCTCCTGTTGGTCGATCGTCGCGGTGGTCGAACAGCCCGCGAGTGTCACCGCCGCGAGCAGTGCCACGGCGGTCGTGGACATCGCGACGGCGGCCCGGCCAGGGCCGCGGCGACGCGCGGGAACGCGACGCCCGGGAGATCCGGCGGGGATGTGGGGACGAACGGGCACGGAACTCTCCCAGAGGTGACCGGCGGCGGGGTTGCCGCGCCGAGGTTAACACCCGGTCCCGCGCGGTCGTGATCGTGAACCTGCTGGCACGGACGGTGCCCGCAGACGGGGTCCGCGAGCGGATACCAGCCAAATACGACGTTCCGTAGGACCGGGTCCGAGGGGGTTCGCGACGGGGTTTAAGCTTCTCCGCAGCGCAAGGGAAGAGGACGTTCGCCCGGGTATGCCGGATGCGGACGCACAGTCAGGAGGAGCAGTGTGACCGCGGTAGCGCCCAAGCCGGTACTTGCCAGGCCATACCCGCCCAGGCAGGGTCTCAAAGGCACCTTCATCTACAAGATGATCACGACCACGGACCCGAAGGTCCTGGGCATCATGTACATGTTCACGGCCTTCTCGTTCTTCCTGGTCGGTGGACTCATGGCGCTGCTGATGCGCGCCGAGTTGGCCCGCCCCGGACAGCAGTTCCTGTCCAACGAGCAGTTCAACCAGCTGTTCACCATGCACGGCACGATCATGCTGCTGATGTACGCGACCCCGATCGTGTTCGGTTTCGCCAACTACATCCTTCCGCTGCAGATCGGCGCCCCCGATGTCGCCTTCCCGCGTCTGAATGCGTTCAGCTACTGGCTGTACCTGTTCGGTTCGCTCATCGCGACCGCCGGCTTCATCACCCCCGGTGGTGCCGCCGACTTCGGCTGGACCGCCTACACCCCGCTCTCGGATGCGCTGCACTCCCCGGGTTCCGGTGCCGACATGTGGATCCTGGGCCTGGCCGTCTCCGGTCTCGGCACGATCCTCGGCGGCGTCAACATGATCACCACTGTGATCTGCCTGCGCGCGCCCGGCATGACGATGTTCCGCATGCCGATCTTCACCTGGAACATCTTCGTCACCAGCGTGCTGATCCTGCTGGCCTTCCCGCTGCTAACCGCGGCGCTGATGGGCCTGGAGGTCGACCGCAGATTCGGTGCGCACCTGTTCGACCCCGCCAACGGCGGCGTCATGCTCTATCAGCACATGTTCTGGTTCTTCGGCCACCCCGAGGTGTACATTATCGCGCTGCCCTTCTTCGGCATCGTCTCGGAGATCTTCCCGGTGTTCGCCCGCAAGCCGATCTTCGGCTACAAGGGCCTGGTGTACGCGACCATCTCCATCGCCGCCCTGTCGGTTGCGGTGTGGGCGCACCACATGTACGCCACCGGCGCCGTGCTGCTCCCGTTCTTCAGCTTCATGACCTTCCTGATCGCGGTTCCGACCGGTGTGAAGTTCTTCAACTGGATCGGCACCATGTGGAAGGGCCACATGACGTTCGAAACGCCGATGCTGTTCTCGGTCGGCTTCATCGTCACCTTCCTCTTCGGCGGTCTGACCGGTGTGCTGCTCGCCAGCCCGGCGATCGACTTCCACGTCAGTGACACCTACTTCGTGGTGGCGCACTTCCACTACGTGCTCTTCGGCACGATCGTGTTCGCCACCTACGCCGGCATCTACTTCTGGTTCCCGAAGATGACCGGACGCATGCTCGACGAGAAGCTCGGCAAGTGGCACTTCTGGACCACCTTCCTGGGCTTCCACGCCACCTTCCTGGTGCAGCACTGGCTGGGCAACGAGGGCATGCCGCGGCGTTACGTCGACTACCTGCCCACCGACGGGTTCACCACGCTGAACACGATCTCGACGATCGGTGCGTTCATCCTCGGCGCCTCGACGCTGCCGTTCATCTGGAACGTCTTCCGCAGCTACCGCTACGGCGAGGTCGTCACCGTGGACGACCCGTGGGGCTACGGCAACTCGCTCGAGTGGGCGACCAGCTGCCCGCCGCCGCGGCACAACTTCACCGAACTGCCCCGCATCCGTTCGGAGCGCCCGGCGTTCGAGCTGCACTACCCGCACATGGTCGAGCGCATGCGCGACGAGCTGCATGTCGGCGGCGGCCACGGACACAAGTCCGAGGAACTGGTCGACACCAGCGCCCGCTGACCGGTTCGGCACCGGCAACGAGCTGACGGACATCCGTTCGCACCGGAACGGCCCCACCCGCATTCGTCTGGGTGGGGCCGTTGCGGTTGGATGGGGGAGTACGAGGAGGCGTTTGACCTGATGAAGGCGACTGCGACGACGGTGCTGTTGACCGTCACCGGACCGGACAAGCCCGGTGTCACGTCGGCGATCTTCGCTGCCCTGACCCGGCACGGCGTGAACCTGCTGGACGTCGAGCAGGTCGTGATCCGCGGCCGGCTGACCCTGGGCGTGCTGGTGTCCTGCAAGGACGATCCGGAGGCGCTGCAGGAATCGGTCGAGCAGGCCGCGGCGACGGTCGGGATGAACGTCCACGTCGAGGTCGGCGCCGACCACAGCGCCGCCCACGCGATCCCCACCCACGTCGTGGTTGTGCTCGGCCGGCCCGTCACCGCTCGCGCGTTCACCGCGGTGGCGCGCAAGCTTGCCGAGGTCGGCGCCAACATCGAGACCATCCGCGGGGTGGCGGACTACCCGGTGACCGGGCTCGAGATGCAGGTGACCGCGGCCGGGGCGAGTGTGCGTTCGGACGCGGACCTGCGCTCGGCGCTGGCCGAGGTGGCCGCGCGCGAGGGCGTCGACATCGCCGTCGAGCGGGGCGGACTGGCCCGTCGCGCCAAGCGCCTGATCGTCTTCGACGTCGACTCCACGCTGATCCAGGGCGAGGTGATCGAGATGCTCGCGGCCCGCGCCGGCAAGGAGGCCGAGGTGCGGGCGGTCACCGAGTCGGCGATGCGCGGCGAGATCGACTTCGCCGAGTCGCTGCACCAGCGGGTCGCGGTGCTCGCCGGCCTTCCCGCCTCGATCATCGACGAGGTGGGCGCCGAGATCACGCTGACGCCGGGGGCGCGGACCACCATCCGCACGCTGCGCCGGCTCGGCTACCACTGCGGCGTCGTCTCGGGGGGCTTCCGCCAGGTCATCGACGGCCTGGCGCACGAGCTGGAACTGGACTTCGTCGAGGCGAACACGCTGGAGATCGTCGACGGTGTGCTCACCGGGCGGGTCGTCGGGACCGTCGTGGACCGGGCCGAGAAGGCACTGGCGCTGCGGCGGTTCGCCGCGCAGGCCGGCGTCGGCCTGGAGCAGACGGTCGCGGTCGGCGACGGCGCCAACGACATCGACATGCTCTCGACCGCGGGCCTGGGCGTCGCGTTCAACGCCAAGCCGGCGCTGCGTGAGGTCGCCGACGCGGCCCTGAACTACCCGTTCCTCGACGCGGTGCTGTTCGTACTCGGCATCACCCGCGACGAGGTCGAGGCCGCGGATGCGCTCGACGGCGGTGTCCGCCGGGTGCCGATCCCGGAATGACCCTGCCAGACCCGGACGAGCCGTCCACCAGTTCCCCAGCGACGTTCGGGGAGCGGCACGCGCTGCTCGCAGGCGGCTACGGGCACCGTGAAGATCCGGCGGACCCCGCCGAGGTCCTGGCCATGCCGATCGTGCTGCACCTGCCGAAGGTCGAGCCGCCCGCGCGCAGTGCTCTGCTGGCCGCCGCGGCCGTCGCGGCCGTCGCGCTGTGCCTCGACGAACGCAGCGGTCCGGGCGGGCCGTGGCATCCGGCGCTCCTCGCGTGGACCGACGCGCGTATCCGTAAGGTCACCCGGCGTGCCCGCGGCGCCCAGTGGGACACCGCGCAGCAGGTGGACGGGCTGACCGTCGAGGTCGACGGCGCGCGGGCACGGGCGCTGGTCCCGGGGCCGGTGGGCGAGTTGGACCCGCGTATCCGCAAGATGCAGATCGGTGGCACCGACCTGGCCCCCGACGAACCGGGCGATCCCGAGCCGGGGCTGCCGGTGCTCTGGGTGAACGCGGCGCTGCAGATGACCGTCGGCAAGGCGGCCGCGCAGGTCGGCCACGCGTCGATGCTGCTCGCCGGGGCGATGAGCGTCGACCGGGCGCAGCGATGGTCGGAGCGTGGCTACCGGTGTTCGGTGCGCGATGCCGACGGGGCGCGGTGGATGCAGCTGTGTCGGCTGGTCGCGGACGGACGCGCGGTGGCGGTGCGGGACGCCGGGTTCACCGAGGTGGCGCCGGGCTCGATGACGGTCATCGCCGTGGTCGGCTGACCGCGTGTCCGGGGCCGGCTATGTGCGCCCACGCCGATCGAATCGGTGATCCGAATCGTCGAGAGCGATGGCGACACCTGAGTCGGTTGCACCGATCAGAGCGAGCACGATCGCGCGAATGGGAGAACGGATAGATTTCGCGTACGCGGGCGATGATCCCGAATGGGAGTCCTACGTTGAGCGGAGTCAGATCGCGCTCGCGGTCTTGGAGGGGGATGCTGCGGAAGCCATCGGCGTGGCATTCACGCTTGTCGCGAAGGAGAACCTTCCCGGTGACGGGAACTGGATGGCTGGTCCACTCAACCTGGGTCGTCGGATACGGCCTGATCTACCCCACCGAGCCAGGGTCGTCGTCGACGTCGGCGGCCAAGTACTCTCGAACGTCTTTCCGGTGGATGCGTTTCCGGCAGATCCGCTTCGACCTTGGTTGTCGGGCGGTAGCGGACGGTCAATGCCTCTCCGTCGAGCTGACAGCTTTCCCACACATAGGTTCGATGAGAGAGTTTTGCAGCAAGCGTGAGTTCGTCCGCGAGTGTGCTCAAGACTTGCAGCCCCCATGCCGACAGGCTCACGGGCGAGCACCCGCTGGACACATGTGCGGCAGGGAGGACATCGCCGTCGCTGTCGAGCCTCGAACGGAGCGCGTCATCATTCGTCGGCGCGAGCTTCTGTGGGTACGCGGTGGTTCCGCCGACCCCAGCGCGGACCCAATCGAAGTCATCCGGGGCCGGCCCAGGTCGTCGGATCGAACCGAACTGTGCCGCTTCGCGCACTCCGATGGCCAGATCAAGCTCGATGTCCTCGGCCTCGAAGCTTCGCGCGGAGATGCTCGGCAGGCGCCGAGCGGCCGAAGGCAGCCGGCCGTGCGCACGGAAATCAGCGAGCTGCTCGTTGATCTCGCTGCGGTGCGCGTCGAGCTCCCGGCCGTGACGTTCCGTGATCTGGCGAGCAAGCCTCTCCGCTGGCAGTTCGTTCATGCCCTAACTCTGACGCATAACTGGAGGTCAGGCACGCGACCAACCCGATCAGCTACGGGAGGGTTCCAGCGATCTGTGGATCTTGGTCGCCGTGATCACCTTTGGTCTGGAACCACGACGAAGCACTCACCGCGCTCTGCAATCATCTCGGCCGAGTACGCGTGAAGAGATCCGGCGCATAGTGGATGGCGATGTGGCATGCACGCGGGCTTGCGGCCAGCCCGGACGGTCGCGAGAGCGGCCGGGGCCATTGTGGAAGCGGCGGCCGATGCGTGCCGATGTCGAGAAAGGAAACTGATGGCTGACACAGATCCAGTGACTGATCCGAAGACCGGTCCCGTGATCGACGACGACATGCGGATGATCGTGGAGGATGCCCGGCTGTCCTTCGTGGCGACGGTGTGCCCGGACGGCTCGCCCAACCTGTCGCCGAAGGGTTCGATGCGCGTCCGCGACGACGAGCACATCGCCTTCATGGACATCGCCTCTCCCGGCACCATGGCGAACCTGGCGCACGACAACCGGATCGAGATCAACTCGATCGACTTCATGCGACGGCGCGGCTACCGGTTCAAGGGCACCGCCGAGTTCCGCGAGCCCGGCGACGAGGTGTACGAGTGGCTGCACTCCTGGCTGCTCGACCTCAACGGTCCCGGCTATCCGGCCCATCGTGCGGTGCTGGTGCACGTGGACCGGGTGCTGCCCGTGTTGTCGCCCGCCTACACCTTCGGCGGCGCGGACGAGCGGACGCTGTCGCAGGCGTGGGCCCGCACCTACGGCCTTCCGGGAGCACAGGCTTGAGCCCGGCCGGCGACGTCCCGGCGCAGATGACCGCTGCGTACATCACCGAACCGGGAACGGCCGACGCCATCCGCGTCGGCCCGCTGCCGACACCCCGCCCGGCCGCCGACCAGGTGCTGGTCCGCACCGAGGCGCTCGTCGTCAACCACGTCGACACCTTCGTGCGCTCGGGCGCCTACCGGACCGCGCTGCCGTCGCCGTTCGTGATCGGCCGGGACCTGGTCGGCACGGTCGTGCAGGTGGGCTCCACGGCGACCGGCTTTGCCGTGGGCGACCGGGTCTGGTGCAACAGTCTCGGTCACGGCGGCCGCCAGGGCTCGTTCGCGCAGTACGCCGCCGTCCCCGCGGAGCGGCTCTACCGGCTGCCCGACGGGGTCGATGCGGAGTCGGCGGCCGCGGTGCTGCACACCGCGGCGACCGCGCATCTGGGGCTGTTCCGTGAGGCGGGCCTCCGGGTGGGCGAGACGATCATCGTCGGGGGAGCGGCGGGAGGCGTGGGCAGCTGCGTCGTCCAACTGGCCGCGGCCGCGGGTGCGCGGGTCATCGCCACCGCCCGGCCCGAAGACGCCGATTGGTGCCGGGGTTGCGGCGCAGCGGAAGTGGTGGACTACCGCGACCCGGAGTTGTTCGCGCGGCTGGCCGAACTGGCACCGGACGGCGCGGACGTCTACTGGGACAACGCGGGCGTGCACGACCTCGAGCACGCGGTGCCGCTGCTGGCCCGCCGCGGCCGGATCATCGCGATGGCAGGCATGTCCACCATGCCGACCCTGCCGGTTGGGCAACTGTACGTGCGCGACGCGAGCATCCGCGGGTTCGCGATCAGCAACGCCGGCGTCGACGATCTGGCCGCCGCCGCGAAGGTCGTCAACCATGGCCTGAAGTCGGGAATCCTCAAGGCGCGCATCGCAGACCGGCTGCCGCTGGCTCAGGCGGCGGACGCACACCGGCGGCAGGAAGCCGGACCACACGGCCGGATCCTGGTCGTGCCCTGACGGATTCGTGTCAGGAAGTGCGCAGGCGTTTCAGCGCCCCGCGCACCACGGCCGGATCGCTCGTCTGCCAGAACGGCGGCAGCGACGCCCGCAGGTACCCGCCGTAGCGGGCGGTGCTCAGCCGCGGATCGAGGATCGCGATCACACCCTTGTCGTCGACGCTGCGCAGCAACCGGCCCACGCCCTGCGCCAGCAGCAGTGCGGCGTGGTTCGCAGCGACCGCGAGAAAGCCGTTGCCGCCGCGGGATTCGACTGCGCGCTGTCGTGCGGTCAGCAGTGGATCGTCCGGCCGGGGGAACGGGATGCGGTCGATGATCACCAGCGACAGCGACGGTCCCGGCACATCCACGCCCTGCCACAGCGACAGTGTGCCGAACAGTGAGGTCTGCTCGTCATCGGCGAAACGCTGCACGAGTTGACCGGTTGCGTCCTCGCCCTGGCAGAGCACCGGGGTGTCGAGGCGCTCGCGCATCGCCTCGGCGGCGGCCTTCGCGGCGCGCATCGACGAGAACAACCCGAGGGTGCGCCCGCCGGCGGCGGTGATCAGCTCTGCGATCTCGTCGAGGTAGGCGGGGGAGAGCCCGTCACGTCCGGGCGCGGGCAGGTGTTCGGCGGTGTAGAGGATCCCGGCGCGGGCGTGGTCGAACGGGGAGCCGACGTCCAGCGAGTTCCAGCCGACCTCGTCGGAATCCGACGGGGCCTTCTTGCCGGTCGCCAGCGCCGGGTCGACCACCACACCCGAGGAGGACGGCAGACCCCAGGCCGCGGCGAGGCCGTCGAAGGATCCGCCGACGGTCAGCGTCGCCGAGGTGAGCACCACCGTCGACTCGCCGAACAGCCGGCTGCGCAATAGGCCCGCCACCGACAGCGGCGCGATGCGCACCACCCGCCGGACGGTGCCGCGGATCTCGTCGGCCGACAGCCACACCACGTCCCGGCGCTTGGACGGGTCCGGCTCCTCGAACGCGGTGAGCACCCGCACGGCGGTGTCGTGCACCTCCTCGAGCGCGGCGAGCGCGGTGTTGCGGGCGGCCGCGGCCTCCGGCTCGGCGGTCACCATGCCGGGCTTGACGGGACCGACGGCGGTGTAGGCGGCCCAGGCGGCGTCGCGCACAGCGGCCAGCGCGGGACCGGCGCCGTCGGGCAGAGCCTCCCAGCGTCCCGGTGCGCATTCCTCGAGCAGCAGGCCCCAGTTCTCGGCCGCGGCCTCGAGCCGGTCGACGTCCTGCTCCTCGATCAGCTTGACGCAGCGGCGGGCGGCGACGCTGGCGGTCGACGCGGCCAGTTCCGCGGTCGCGATGCCGGTGACCCGGTCGACCAGCTCGTGGGCCTCGTCGATGACCACGACGTCGTGCTCGGGCAGCACCGACACCTCGGTGATCGCGTCGATCGCGAGCAACGCGTGGTTGGTGACCACGACGTCGACCTTCGACGCGAGCGCGCGGGCCTGCTCGGCGAAGCAGTCCTCGCCGACCGGGCAGCGCGACTTGCCGAGGCACTCGCGGGCGCTGACACTGACCTGCCGCCACGCCTGGTCGCTGACACCGGGCACCAGCTCGTCGCGGTCGCCGGTCTCGGTCTGCGACGACCACTTGGTCAGCCGCTGCACCTCGCGGCCCAGCCGGGAGACGGCGAACGGGTCGAACAGCTCCGCCGGCTCGTCGGGCTCCGGCGCGGCGCCGGTGTGGATCTTGTTCATGCACAGGTAGTTGCCGCGGCCCTTGAGGATCGCGAACTCCGGGGTGCGGTGCAGCGACGACTTCAACGCCTCGGCGAGCCGCGGCAGGTCGCGGTCGACCAGCTGGCGCTGCAGCGCGATGGTCGCGGTGGAGACGATCACGGTCCGTCCCGAGGTGACCGCGTGCGCAATGCTGGGCACCAGATACGCCAGCGACTTGCCGGTGCCGGTCCCCGCCTGCACGGCCAGGTGCTCGCCGGACTCGATCGAGTGGGCGACCGCGGAGGCCATCGTCAGCTGGTTCCGCCGCTCCGCGCCCCCGAGGGAACGCACCGCCACGGCCAGCAGTTCGGGGACGGGTGGGAGTTCGGGCACCCGCACAGACTACTGGCGGTGCCGGTGCCTGCTGCCCGGACCGCGACGGCTCGCACCACGGCGCCGGGTCGGGGCCGTCCACCCGCCGCCGACGAGCTTCACCCCGGCGCCGTGCATCGCGTCCAGTGCCGCGCGCGTGGTGTCCGGCGCCACCGCGGCCGTGTAGTCCAGCAGCACGCGGGTGTCGAAGCCTTCCCGGACCGCATCCATCGCGGTCGCACGCACGCAGTGGTCGGTGGCGATACCGACCACGTCGACGGCGTCGATGCCGGTGTCCTGCAACCAGTCCGAGAGCGAGTCGCCGTCGGAGGACGCGCCCTCGAAGCCTGAATACGCGGCCGCGAATGCGCCCTTGCCGAAGACCTCCTGCACCGCCGAGACGTCCAGGGCCGGATGGAACTCGGTTCCCGGAGTGCCGACCACGCAGTGCGGCGGCCAGCTGTCCCGGTAGTCGGGGCGGTCGGAGAAGTGCGGTCCCGGGTCGATGTGCCGGTCCGCGGTGGCGACGATCGCGGCGTACCGCGGTCGGCCCGGCGTCGCCAGGTACTCGCTGATCGCCTCCGCGACCGCCGCGCCACCGGTGACCGCCAGCGAGCCGCCCTCGCAGAAGTCGTTCTGGACGTCGACGATGATCAGCGCCCGCGCCGGCCCGGTCATGCGCGCTCCTCGGCGACGAAGCGGGTGGGGACGGCGGGTTCACCGTGGGTCAGCCGCAGCCCCTCCCACGGCAGCGTGACCAGCGATCGCAGCAGCAGGTCGCGGGAGTCGTCGAGCGCGGGCCGGTGACCGACCGGCTCGCCGCCGCGCAGCAGCGGAACCTGCAACTCCCGCGCCTCCAGCGTGCCGGTGGCAGGCGGCGTCGAGTCGGCGGGGTAGACGACCTCCTCGACCACGGTGCCGGTGTCGCGGGCGGCGCGCAGCGCACGTTTGACGCCGCCGCGCGAGGCTTTGCTGATGCTCCGCTTGGCGACCGGGATGCCGTCGACCTCGACCAGCTTGTAGACCATCCCTGCGGTGGGGGCGCCGGAGCCGGTGACCAGCGAGGTGCCGACCCCGTAGGCGTCGACCGGCTCGCCGCGCAGCGCCGCGATGGCGAACTCGTCGAGGTCGCCGGAGACCACGATCCGGGTGCGGGTCGCGCCGAGGTCGTCGAGTTGCTTGCGTACCTGCCGGGCCAGCACCCCGAGGTCGCCGGAGTCGATGCGCACCCCGCCGAGGCCGGTTCCGGCCACCTCGATCGCGGTCTGCACGCCGCGGGTGATGTCGTACGTGTCGACGAGCAGCGTGGTGCCGATGCCGTGGGCGGCGACCTGCGCGCGGAACGCTGCGGCCTCGTCGGCGCCGTCGGCGGTGGTGTGCAGCAGCGTGAACGCGTGCGCGCTGGTGCCGGCGCCGGGGATGCCGTGCCGGCGCACCGCCTCGAGGTTGGAGGTGGCGGCGAACCCGCCCAGATAGGCGGCGCGGGCGCTGGCGACGGCGGCCTCCTCGTGGGTGCGCCGTGAGCCCATCTCGATCATCGGCCGATCACCCGCGGCCGAGCGCATCCGCGCCGCCGCCGACGCGATCGCGCTGTCGTGGTTGAGGATCGACAGGATCAGCGTCTCGAGCAGCACGCACTCGGCGAAACTGCCGCGCACCGACAGGATCGGCGAACCCGGGAAGTACAGATCGCCCTCGCGGTAGCCGTCGATGTCGCCGGCGAATCGGAACGCCGCCAGCCAGTCGAGGGTGTCGCGGTCGCAGAACTCGGCGACCGAATCGAGCTCGGCGGGGCCGAACCGGAACCGGGTCAGCTCGTCGAGGAGCCGGCCGACGCCACCGACGACGCCGTAACGGCGACCGTCGGGCAGCCGGCGGGCGAAGACCTCGAAGCCGCAGCGTCGCTGCGCGGTGCCGTCGCGCAGGGCCGCGGCCAGCATCGTCAGCTCGTATTGGTCGGTCAGCAGCGCGGTGCTCGACGCGGGGGTGCTCACCTGTCCCAACTTACGGCGGCACCGGCGAATTCGGCTCGCCTGGACCCGGATGGGGGTCAAGACCGGCCCGACGTCGTACCCTTGATGCATGGCGGTACCCATGCCTGCGACACCGATGGCCACGCCTGAGGTGGAGGAGTTCGTCGACGAACTCGAATCCATCGACAAGCCGTGGGTGACCGTGGTGTGGGACGATCCGGTCAACCTGATGCATTACGTCGCGTTCATCTTCCAGAAGCTGTTCGGCTACAGCAAGGCCAAGGCCAACGAGTTGATGCTGAAGGTGCACAACGAGGGCAAGGCCGTCGTGTCGTCCGGCTCGCGCGACAAGATGGAGAACGACGTGCGTCGTCTGCACGCCGCAGGCCTGTGGGCGACGATGCAGCGCGGTGAATGACGGCGTGGTGAATGACGGCTGATCCGCCGCCTCGACCGATGACCACAGGAGTGGGGGAACGCATTGCGTGCGTGGACCAGGAAGAATTCGCTCGGCGGCGTGAAGCTGCGCACGGAGATGGATGCGCACGAGGCCGCCGTCCTGCGTTCACTGGTGACCTCGCTGGTCGGCCTGCTCGACGCGCGTGAGTCCGAGACGCCGCAGGACGAGCTCGCGGTGCTGACCGGCCTGCGTTCCGGCCCCTCGACCCCGCCCGACGACGCGGTCCTGGCGCGGCTGCTGCCCGACTTCCACCGGCCCGAGTCCGACCTCGGCGACGAGGCACAGTCCCGCACCGCAGACGAGGTCGCCGACGAGCGCCGCGCGGACGCGGCCGATGTCAACGGTGCGCTGCGCAGCCTGCACGAACCGGAGATCATCGACGCCAAGCGGCAGGCCGCGACGATGCTGCTCGACACGCTGCCCGAACGTGGCGGCAAGATCGCGCTGATCCCCGAGCAGGCCCACGGCTGGCTGAACGCGCTCAACGACGTGCGCATCGCGCTCGGGACGATGCTGGGGATCGACGCGGACACCCCCGACGAACTGCCCGAGGACGACCCGCGCCGGGCCGACATGGACGTCTACCACTGGCTGACCTGGGTGCAGGACACCCTGCTGTTGGCCCTGATGGACTGACCACGTGACGGCGGCGACGCGTCACGGGCCGCGCAATGCGATCACCGATGTCTCCGGGGTGCTCGTCGGTCACCATCACCGCCTCGATTCCGACGCGGCCCTGGGCTCGGGCTGGGCCACCGGCTGCACGGTTGTGCTGGTCCCGGGCGGCGGGGTCGCCTCGGTGGACGTGCGCGGGGGAGGCCCGGGCACCCGCGAGACGGACCTGCTCGACCCCAGCCACACCGTGCAGCAGATCGACGCGGTGCTGCTGACCGGCGGCAGCGCCTACGGGCTGGCCGCGGCCGACGGGGTGATGCGCCGGCTCGAGGAGCAGGGCCTGGGCATCCCGATGGGTGGCCCCGAGGCGGTCGTACCGATCGTCCCGGCGGCGGTGATCTTCGACCTCCCGGTCGGCGGTTGGCGCGAGCGCCCCGATGCGGGCTTCGGCTACCGCGCCGCGCAGCAGGCCGGGGAACTGTTCGACAGCGGGTCGGTCGGCGCCGGCGTCGGCGCCCGCGCCGGGTCGCTCAAGGGCGGTGTCGGCACGGCCAGCGCGTTGCTGGACCTGCCCGGCGTCGGCGCGGTCACCGTCGGGGCGTTGGTGGTCGCGAACCCGGTCGGTTCCGTCTTCGACCCGGCGACCGGCCTGCCCTGGGGAGCGTCCGCCGAACTCGACGGCGAGTTCGGGTTGCGCCCGCCGGACCCGGCCGAGGTGGCCGCGGCGAACGGCACCCCCGCGAAGGGGACGGTCCTCAACACCACGATCGGCGTCGTCGCCACGGACGCCGTGCTGACCAAGGCGGGCTGCAAGCGACTCGCGGTCGCCGGACAGGACGGGCTGGCCCGCGCGGTCCGGCCCGCGCACTCGCCACTGGACGGCGACACGATCTTCGCGGTGGCCACCGGCACCGGCGGGTCCGCCCCGGACCGGACGGTCTCCGGGGTGCCCGCGGCCTTCCCGGCGGAGCTGGCACTGCTCGACGCCGTGTGCGCGACCGCCGCGACCTGCGTCGAGCGGGCCATCGTGCACGCGGTGCTGGCGGCGACGTCGGTCGCAGGCATCCCGGCTTACCGCGATGTGCTCCCGTCGGCCGTCGATCCGGTGCGGTCGCGCGGCACCCAGTAGCGTGGAGCCTGATCGCAGGCAGCGAAAGGGCGGTGCGAGACCCTCATGACGACACCTTCCCCGGGCGCCGGACCCGTTCCGCCGTTGCCCGCAGCGTCGGGGCCGCCGGTCTCGCGCAGCCGGTGGCAGATGGCCGCGATGACCATCGGTGTGTTCGTCGCCGTGCTGTACGTGGTCGAACTGATCGACCTCGCCACGGACGAGCGCCTCGACTCGAACGGCATCGTGCCGCGCCGCCTCGACGGCCTCTGGGGCATCCTGTTCGCCCCGCTGCTGCACGACGGCTGGGGACACCTCGCCGCGAACACACTCCCGCTGCTCGTGCTGGGTTTCGTGATGCTGATGGCCGGATTCGGCAAGGCGCTCGCGGCGACCGCGATCATCTGGCTGGTCGGCGGCTTCGGTGCCTGGCTGCTCGGTGGATCCGGCACGGTCGTGGTCGGTGCCTCGGGGCTGGTCTTCGGCTGGCTCGGGTATCTGCTCGCTCGCGGCCTGTTCACCCGGGACCTGCGCGAACTGGCCGTCGGGCTGGTGGTGCTGGTCGTTTACGGCGGACTGCTCTGGGGTGTGCTGCCCTCGGATCCACGGGTGTCCTGGCAGGGACATCTGTGCGGCGCGGCGGCCGGGGTGCTGGCCGCCTGGCTGCTCTCCGCGGACGTGCGGCGGGACCGCCGCCGGCGGGCTGTCGGCGGCGCCGCGGCGGTGGGCCGGTGACGCCGGCGGTGGCGTCGCGGCCGGACCCCTCGGGCGCGATCGGCATCTTCGACTCCGGCGTCGGTGGCCTCACGGTCGCGCGCGCGGTCATCGACCAACTCCCCGGCGAGGACATCCGCTATGTCGGTGACACCGCGAACGGGCCGTACGGCCCGCTGACCATCCCCGAGGTGCGCCGCCACGCGCTGGCCGTCGCCGACGACCTCGTCGAGCAGGGCGTCAAGGCACTGGTCATCGCCTGCAACACGGCGTCTGCCGCGTGCCTGCGCGACGCCCGCGAACGGTATCCGGTGCCGGTGATCGAGGTCGTGCTGCCGGCGGTGCGCCGCGCCGTGGCCACCACCCGGACCGGGCGGATCGGCGTGATCGGCACCCGGGCGACCATCGCGTCGCGCGCCTACGAGGACTGCTTCGCCGCCGCTCGCGACACGACCATCACCACGGTCGCGTGCCCGCGGTTCGTCGACTTCGTCGAGCGCGGCATCACCAGCGGACGCCAGGTGCTCGGGCTCGCGCAGGGATACCTCGAACCGCTGCAGGAGGCCGACGTCGACACGCTGGTGCTCGGCTGCACGCACTATCCGCTGCTGTCCGGGATCCTGCAGTTGGCGATGGGCGATCACGTGACGCTGGTATCGAGCGCGGAGGAGACCGCGAAGGACGTGCTGCGGGTGCTGACGGAGCAGGAGTTGCTGCGCGAACCGGGCGACGCGGCACCGACGCGGTCGTTCCGGTCGACCGGTGATCCGCACATGTTCGCGCGTCTGGCGGCGCGGTTCCTCGGGCCGCAACTGGTGCCGGTCGGCTGAGTCCGCGCGGCCTCGGCCCGCCGGTGGCGACGGGATCGCCGCCGCCTGGGTCACACCGTTCCCGCCATTGTGACCTGACGCGGCAAAATGGCGGGGAAGTTGTTCGGGACCACGACCGTCGTGGCAAAGTGACGGCCATGCGGTTAACCGTCTTGGGATGTTCGGGCAGTGTCACCGGACCGGATTCGCCGGCCTCCGGTTACCTGTTGACCGCGCCCGGCACCTCGCCGATCGTCCTCGATTTCGGGGGTGGAGTGCTGGGTGCGTTGCAGCACTTCGCGGACCCGCGGGACGTGACGGTGCTGCTGTCTCATCTGCACGCCGACCACTGCCTCGACATCCCGGGGCTGCTGGTGTGGCGGCGCTACGGCCCGGGCGAATCGACCGGCCGCGCACCGATGTACGGCCCGGAGGGCACCGCGCACCGCATCGGCGTCGCGTCCGCCGAGGTGCCCGGCGAGATCGACGACATCTCCGACACCATGGACCTGCGCATCTGGGAGGACCGGGTGCAGGTGCAGATCGGCGGCCTGTCGATCACGCCGTACAAGGTGAATCACCCGTCGGAGTCGTTCGGCTTCCGTATCACCGACGCGTCCGGGCGCGTGCTCGTCTACAGCGGTGACACCGCGGTCTGCGACGCGGTTGTCGACATGGCCCGGGGGGCCGACGTGTTCCTCTGCGAGGCGTCGTGGACCCATGCGCCCGAGGAACGGCCCGAGGGCATCCACCTGTCCGGTCTGGAGGCGGGGCAGATCGCGCAGCGCGCCGGCGTCGGCGAACTGCTGCTCACCCACATCCCGCCGTGGACCTCGCGTGCGGCGGTCCTCGCCGAGGCGCAGTCGGCGTTCTCCGGTCCGGTCCATCTCGTCTCGCCCGGCGAGCAGTTCGCCGTCGAGCACGTCGGCGCGCACGAATCCCTCAGCGGTTAGCTAGGCTGCTCGCGTGACCACACGAGCAGACGGCAGGGCGGACGACGAGCTCCGCGAGGTCAAGATCACCCGCGGCTTCACCAGCCACCCGGCAGGGTCGGTGCTGGTGGAGTTCGGCAACACCCGGGTCATGTGCACCGCGAGCGTCGAGGAAGGCGTGCCGCGCTGGCGCAAGGGCTCCGGACTGGGCTGGCTCACCGCCGAGTACGCGATGTTACCGGCGGCCACCCACACCCGCAGCAGCCGCGAATCGGTCAAGGGCAAGGTCGGGGGACGCACCCAGGAGATCAGCCGGTTGGTCGGCCGGTCGCTGCGCGCCTGCATCGACCTCGCCGCGCTCGGCGAGAACACCATCGCACTGGACTGCGACGTGCTGCAGGCCGACGGCGGCACCCGCACCGCAGCGATCACCGGCGCCTATGTGGCGTTGTCCGACGCGGTGACCTACCTGGCGGCCGCCGGCAAGCTGAGCGACCCGCAGCCGCTGTCGTGCATGATCGCCGCGGTCAGCGTCGGAGTCGTCGACGGCCGCGTGCGCCTGGACCTTCCCTACGAGGAGGATTCGCGCGCCGAGGTCGACATGAACGTGGTCGCCACCGACACCGGGACGCTCGTCGAGATCCAGGGCACCGGCGAGGGTGCGACCTTCCCGCGCTCGACGCTCGACAAGCTGCTCGACTCGGCGCTGGCCGGCTGCGAGCAGCTGTTCGCCGTCCAGCGCGAGGCGCTCGCCGCACCGTATCCGGGCGTGCTGCCGGAGCCGGACCCGGACGCGCCGAAGAAGAAGGCCTTCGGCAAGAAGGACTGAACCGGTGAACCGCAAGATCCTCGTCGCGAGCCGCAACGCGAAGAAGCTCGCCGAACTGCGCCGTGTCATCGAAGCAGCCGGCATCACCGGGCTCGAGGTCATCGGCCTCGACGAGGTGCCCGAGTTCCCCGAGACCCCCGAGACCGGGGCGACCTTCGAGGAGAACGCGCTGGTGAAGGCCCGCGACGGCGCCCGCGCAACGAAGCTGGTGTGCGTCGCCGACGACTCCGGGCTCGCGGTCGATGCGCTGAACGGCATGCCGGGCGTGCTCTCGGCCCGGTGGGCCGGTCGTCACGGCGACGACGCGGCCAACACCGAACTGCTACTGGGCCAGCTGGCCGACGTGCCGGACGATCGCCGCGGCGCCGCATTCGTGTCGGCGTGCGCGCTGGTCGTCCCGGGCAACTTCTCGCCGGTCGGCGACGAGGTCGTGGTACGCGGTGAGTGGCGCGGATCGATCACCCGAAAGCCTCTCGGCGACAACGGGTTCGGCTACGATCCGGTGTTCATGCCGGAGGGTGGGGAGCGCACGTCGGCTCAGCTCGAGCCGACGGAGAAGGACGCGCTCTCGCACCGTGGCCGCGCGCTGGCGCAGCTGGTGCCGATGCTGCGCCGCATCGCCGGCTGAGCTTCCCGACGAACCGAGTTTCTCGACGGACCGAGTTTCTCACCGGGCAGGCCCCGGCGAGAAGCGGACGGTCAGAGCTGACGGCCCTCGCGCACCGCCTTGGTGACGTAGTGCTCGGCGACGAACGACATCAGCGGGATGGTGCCGGCGATCAGGATCAGGATCGCGCTGATCGGGCGCCACCGGACCTTGATGGCCATGTCGACGCTGACGAGCAGATACGCCATGTACAGCCAGCCGTGCGCGATGCCCACGTACTCGGTCATCGTGGTCGCCCAGCTGGTGTCTGCTCCGTACTTGAAGATGACCGCGACGGTCAGCAGCAGCAGCATCACACCGGTGACGTAGGCCATCACCCGGTAGCGCAGCAGCGCACTGGAGATCCGTTTGGGGATCTCCGAGACGGGGGCGGCGACATTCGTCGTCTCGGTCATCGCGTGGTCCTCTCCGTGTCGCGAGCGGCAAGCCTCGCGAGGTAATCGTTGTACTCGAGCATCGCGCGATTCTCGGGGTCGTCCGGATCGCGGAGGTCGGCCGCGGCCATCGGCGTCGCGGGGCGCGCCGGCAGCACGCCGGCGGGGATCTCGGTCGCCGGGTGCTTCTGCGCCGGACGCTTCTCGGTGGCTGTCGTGGCCTTCGCCGCGGACGCCGATTCCTGGGCTGCCCGGATGGATGCGAGCTGATCATCGGCCGGCGCGGTGAGCGTGGTGCCGCCGGCCTCCTGCTCGAGGTCCTCCGCGTGCTGGCGTTCGAGTTGCACGAAGCGGCGATAGCCGTAGACGAAGAACACTGCGAACAGCGGCCACTGCAGCGCATAGCCGAGGTTCTGATAGGTGCCGGCAGACGACTCGAAGCGTTGCCACTGCCACCAGCCGAGGCCCAGGCACGTAGCGGCCGCGAGCAGGACGAAAAGGATCAGCGAGATCCGGTGCTGTCGACGGGTACGGGCCACATCTCGACGGTACCTGCTGTGTGGAACCCCAGGTATTGCGACTTCGTCACACGCGCACGGGCGCCGGGGGAGGTGACGGGCACCGCCGACGGGGGTGGGGGCGGGATTGGCACGCGCGCGGGCGTGGACCGTAGGCTGTGACGCGCACGCGCGAGTGGCGGAATTGGCAGACGCGCTGGATTTAGGTTCCAGTGTCTTCGGACGTGGGGGTTCAAGTCCCCCCTCGCGCACCACGGGATCCGCGCTCAGGCGCGGGCCAGGTTCAGCCGCAGTCGCGCGCCCATTGCGCACAGCCGCCCGGACGCGGTCGTCGAGACGACGGAGCCGGCGAGCATCATCGGCAGTCGGTAGCAGGCCCTCAGGTATCCCATGGCGCCACGGTAGCGCCGAGAGTTGGCGCGGCACAGGGCCGAAGGACCCTTTGACAGCTTCCCCGAAGGAGTGGGACCGCGGTCAGCGGGTGGCGGCGCCGACCAGTGCGCGCCGTGCGCCCGTCCCGGTCGCGGCGATGCGGCGGCGCGGAGCGGCCGGCCGTCCGGTGTCGCACAGCCGCTGCGACACGAGCCGTTCGACGGTCTCGAGCTCGCGTGACGCGGCGAGCAGGTCGTCGAGCGCGGCGCGCAGCACGTCGGCCTCCGACCCGGAACCGACGAGGTCGACGTCGAGCCTGCCGAGCGCCTTCTCGACCCTTGCGAGATGGCGGTGCCATCGGGCGGTCAGTGCCGCGGGGACGGGGGAGTTGCCGGGGATCGGGGACGAATCGCGGGTCTCACTCATCGGTTCCGCTCCTGCCTCGTCGGGCTGTGGACCGCCGCCGGGATCACCCTCCGGGATTTCCCGCGCCGCGGGTCGTTACCTGTCGGTGACGCTACGCCGGACCGATGCGCCGAAGGGCATGCCGCGTCGGCGTGTCGTCGGCCGAGTCGGACACCCATTCAGATAACAATTTGATAACTATTGATCGCGAGGGTCGTCCTCGGACGGGCTGTTCGGTGCCCGGTTCTGACCTGCAGGGACTACGTGAGGATTCCCTCATGTAATAACCACGCTGTGGCGGCGATCACACCTACTGCTCGGTATACCCGCTGGTTGTGGAAAGAACGTGAGGGATCCCTCATTTTCGTGTGCCACCCTGGTCTTCGCTCGGCGCCCGCGCGGCGCCCCACATCACTGCGAGCGCCCTGACGGCGTTCACCGAGAGGAGACCGCAGCGTGACGATCGAGGCATTCGGATCGGAACCGTTCGGATCGGAGGGATTCGGTTCGGCGGTGGATGGTGCCAACCGGACGACGGCGACGCTCGCCGATCGTCTGGCCGCGGGGGAGCCGTTCGCGCTCGCGTTCGGCGGGCAGGGTGCCCCGTGGCTGGATTCGCTGACCGAGCTCGTCTCCGACGGTCAACTCGAGGGTGACCTGCAGCAGGTGGTTGCGGCGTCGGAGAGCATGCTGGCCGCGGTCCGCCGCGACCTGGGCGTGGTGCGCCCGGCGGGCTTCGACCCGCTGGGATGGGCCGAACTCGAGGCCGGCGACCGTGCCCGGCCGCACGCCGACAGCCTCACCTCGGCGGCCGTCTCGCTGCCCGGTGTGTTCGTGGTGCACCTGGCCGGCCTGCGCGCGCTGGCGGCCTCCGGGCTCGATCCCCGCAGCACCCGCCCCGCGCTGGTCCTCGGCCACTCGCAGGGACTGTTGGCCGCCGAGGCCGTGCAGGCGCAGGGCCGCGACGACGCGGAACTGCTCGCCATCGCCCAGTTGATCGGTGCGGCCGCGACCCTCGTCGCCCGCCGTCGCGGGCTGGTCGGCACGCCGCAGCGTTCGCCGATGCTCGCCGTCTCCGGCGTCGAGCCGGCCCGCATCGAGGAGATCCTGGCCGAGCTGTTCACCGACCTGAGCGGCGTCGCGGTCCCCGTCCTCGCCATCCGCAACGGCCGGCGCCGCGTCGTGCTGACCGGTGCCCCCGAGCAGTTGGCGCGCTTCCAGGTGCACGCCGAGCAGATCGCCGCCCGGGAGAAGGCAGATCGCGATGCCAAGCGCACCGGTGGTGCGCCGTTCGCCCCGACCTTCGAGGCGGTCGCGGTCGAGGTCGGCTTCCACCACCCGGTGCTGGCCGAGGCGGCCGAGCTGGTGGCCGACTGGGCCGCCCGCTGCGATCTGGACGCAGACCGGGCGGGCCGGCTGGCCCGCGCGCTGCTGGTCGACCCGGTCGACTGGGTCGCCGAGCTGGACCGCGCCGTCGAGTCCGGTGCCCGCTGGGTGCTCGACCTCGGACCCGGCGACCTGCTCACCCGCATGACCAGCAGCGCGCTGCGCGGCAGCGGTATCGGCGTGGTCCCCGCGGCCACCCGCGGGGGCACCCGCAACCTGTTCACCCCCGGCGCGGCGCCCGACGTCGAGCAGCCGTGGTCGGCGTACCGGCCCACGCTGCGCACGCTCCCCGACGGCAGGACCGTCGTCGAGACGTCGTTCACCCGCCTGACCGGTCGCTCGCCGATCCTGCTGGGCGGCATGACCCCCACCACGGTCGACGCCCAGATCGTCGCGGCGGCTGCGAACGCCGGCCACTGGGCCGAGCTGGCCGGCGGCGGCCAGGTGACCGAGAAGATCTTCGCCGACCGCATCGCCGAGCTCGGTGACCTGCTCGAGCCGGGCCGCGCGGTCCAGTTCAACTCGCTGTTCCTCGACCCCTACCTGTGGCAGCTGCAGCTCGGCGGCAAGCGCCTGGTGCAGAAGGCCCGCACCGCGGGTGCCGCGATCGACGGTGTCGTGGTCTCCGCGGGCATCCCCGAACTCGAGGACGCGCTGGCGCTGATCGCCGAGCGCGGCGAGGTCGGCATCCCCTACATCGCGTTCAAGCCGGGCACTGTCGCGCAGATCCGCTCGGTGATCCGCATCGGCGCCGAGGTGCCCGACTTCCCGATCATCGTGCAGATCGAGGGCGGCAAGGCCGGCGGCCACCACTCCTGGGAGGACCTCGACGAGCTGCTTCTCACCACCTACGCCGAGCTGCGCGCCCGACCGAACCTGGTGGTGTGCGTCGGCGGCGGCATCGGCACCCCGGAGCGGGCGGCCGAGTACCTGACCGGCGAGTGGGCCCTGACCCACGGCTACCCGCAGATGCCGCTCGACGGCGTCATCGTCGGCACCGCGGCCATGGCGGCGCTCGAGGCGACCACCGCGCCTGCGGTCAAGCAGCTGCTGGTCGACACCCCCGGCACCGCCGAGTGGGTCGGCGCGGGCACCGCGGCCGGCGGCATGGCCTCCGGTCGCAGCCAGCTCGGCGCGGACATCCACGAGATCGACAACGCGGCCTCGCAGTGCGGCCGTCTGCTCGACGAGGTCGCCGGCGACGCCGACGCGGTCGCCGCGCGGCGTGACGAGATCGTCGAGGCCCTCGCGCGCACCGCGAAGCCCTACTTCGGCGACCTCGCGCGGCTGAGCTATGCGCAGTGGCTGCGCCGCTACCTGGAACTGGCGGTCGGGGAGCCCGAGCAGAATCGCGTCGGCCTCGGCAGCGATTTCGGGTCCGACTTCTCCGACGTGGTGGCGCATGCCCACGCGTCGGTGTGGGTCGACGTCACCTGGCGGGACCGCTTCGGTCAGATGCTGCAGCGCGCCGAGGCGCGGCTGCACCCGCTCGACCGCGGCGCGATCCCGACACTGTTCGACGACGCTGCGGCGCTCGAGGACCCGCGCGCGGCGCTCGAGACGCTGCTGGCCCAGTACCCGGAGGCCGACACGGCGCTGCTCCACCCGGCCGACGTGTCGTTCTTCGTGGAGCTGTGCCGCACCCCGGGCAAGCCGGTCAACTTCGTGCCGGTCGTCGACAAGGACGTGCGCCGTTGGTGGCGGTCCGACTCGCTGTGGCAGGCCCACGACCCGCGCTACGGCGCCGACCAGGTCTGCATCATCCCGGGCACGGTGGCGGTCGCCGGCATCACCCGCGTCGACGAGCCCATCGGCGAGCTGATGGACCGCTTCGAACGCGGCACCGCCGACAAGCTCGCCGAGAGCGGCGAGCAGCCGCTCGCGATCGCGAGCCGTCGCCACACCGGCCGGGCCACCGGTCTGCTCGACGTGGTGCTCGCGGCGCCTGACGTCACCTGGGCCGGTCGGATGACCAAGAACCCCGTGCACCGGCTCGGCGAGGTGGCCGAGTGGTCGATCGCGGCCGGCAACGGCTCCGGCGCGACCGCCACCCACGCGTCGACCGGCGCCACGCTCACCGTCCTCGACGACGAGCACGTGCAGCTGACGGTGCCGCTCCTCGCCGGCGCCCTCGGTACGGGCCGGTCGGTGCAGATCCGCATCACCGTGCCCGCCGGCACGCTCGACGGCGGTGCGCCGATCGTCAGCGAGGACGACGCGAACGCCGCGATGTCCGCGCTCCTCGAGGTGGCCGCCGGCGGCGCGCTGCCGGAGGTCAAGACCGTCGCATCCGGGGACGGCACGGCCCGCCCGGTCGCCCGGATCAACCTGGCCTGGACGCCCGACCTCATCGCCGACCACGCCGGGGTCACCGGCTCCGGCATGACCGCCCCGCTGCGCACCAGCGGCAAGGCGGTGCCCGACGTGCTCGTCGGCGCCTGCTGGCCGGCGGTGTTCGCGGTGCTCGGCGCCGCCCGCACCGACGCGGACACCAGCGTCATCGAGGGCATGCTGGACCTGGTCCACCTCGACCACGGCATCGACCTGCACGACCAGCTGCCGACCGAGACCAGCATCCTGGTGGTCAAGGCCGAGAGCACCTCGGTCGTCGACACCGAGCTCGGCCGCGTGGTCGAGGTGCGCGTCGAGGTCGGCTCGATGCGTGACGAGGGCCTGAAGGCCGCGCCGATCGCCACCCTGGTCGAGCGCTTCGCGATCCGTGGCCGCGCCGGCCGCGGCGAGCTCGCCGACCCGCAGCGCGCGGGCGGTTCGCTCACCGGCGAGGTCGTCGAGACCCCGCGTCGCCGTCGCCGCGAGGCGACCATCGTCGCGCCGGGCGACATGAGCGCGTTCGCCACCGTCTCCGGCGACCACAACCCGATCCACACCTCGGTCGCCGCCGCCAAGCTGGCCGGCCTGGGCGACCCGATCGTGCACGGCATGTGGCTCTCCGCCGCCGCGCAGCAGGTCGCGACCTCCGTCGACGAGCGTGAGAACTCCCGCACCGCAACGCCTCTGGTCGGGTGGACCGCCCGCTTCCTGGGCATGGTCCGGCCGGGTGCCGAGATCGATGTGCGGGTCGAGCGGGTCGGACTGACCGCCGGCGCCGAGGTCGTCGAGGTCGGCTGCCGCGTCGACGGCGAGCTGGTCATGCTGGCGACCGCTCGCACCGCCCCGCCGAAGACCGTCTACGCGTTCCCCGGCCAGGGCATCCAGAGCAAGGGCATGGGCATGGACGGGCGTTCGCGTTCCGCGGCCGCCAAGGAGATCTGGGACCGCGCGGACAAGCACACCCGTGAGGCGCTGGGCTTCTCGATCCTCGCGGTCGTGCGCGACAACCCGACCGTGCTCAAGGCCCGCGGCATCGAGCACAAGCACCCGGACGGCGTGCTGTTCCTGACCCAGTTCACCCAGGTCGCCATGGCCGCGCTCGCGGCCGCTCAGGTCGCCGAGCTGCGCGAGAACCAGGCGTTCGACGACGACGCGCTGTTCGCCGGCCACTCGGTCGGCGAGTACAACGCGCTCGCCGCCGTCGCCCAGGTGATCCCGCTCGAGGCGGTCCTCGAGGTCGTGTTCCAGCGCGGCACCGCCATGCACCACCTCGTCCCCCGCGACGAGGAGGGCCGCAGCGACTACCGGCTCGGCGCGATCCGGCCGTCGCAGGCGGGCATCGCCGACGACGAGGTCGCCGACTTCGTCGCCGAGGTCGCGGCGAGTGCCGATGAGTTCCTGCAGGTCGTCAACTACAACCTGCGCGGCTCGCAGTACGCAATCGCCGGCACGGTCGCCGGTCTCGAGGCTCTCGAGACCGAGATCGACCGGCGTCGCAACGAGGTCGGCGGCAAGCGGGCCTTCATTCTGGTGCCCGGCATCGACGTCCCGTTCCACTCCTCCGTGCTGCGCGGCGGTGTCCCGGACTTCCGCCGCACGCTCGAGGACCTGGTGCCGCACAGCATCGACCCGTCGATCCTGATCGGGCGCTACATCCCGAACCTGGTGCCGCGTCAGTTCTCGCTCGAGCGCGACTTCATCCAAGAGATCGCGGACCTGGTGCCGTCCGAGCCGCTGCAGGAGGTGCTGGCGGACTTCGACACCCACGCGAAGGATCCGCAGGCGCTGTGCCGGCGCGTGCTGATCGAGCTGCTGGCGTGGCAGTTCGCCAGCCCGGTCCGGTGGATCGAGACGCAGGACCTGCTGTTCGCCGACGAGGCGACCGGGGGCCTGGACGTGGACCGCTTCGTCGAGGTCGGCGTCAGCTCGGCCCCGACTGTGGCGAACCTCGCCTCGCAGACGCTCAAGCTGCCCGGCCGGTTCGGGCGCACCCCCGAGGTGCTCAACTCCGAGCGCGACGCGAACCTGGTGCGCGGCACCGACGTCGAGCCCGCGCCGGTCGAGGAAGACGTCATCGAGTCGACGGCGGAAGCGGCGGCCCCCGCCGCAGAGTCGGCCCCCGCCGCAGCCGCGCCGGCAGCCCCCGCTGCCGCGCCCGGCGCCCCGCGACCGGACGACATCGCCTTCACCGCGGCCGACGCGACGGCCACACTGATCGCGCTGTGGACGAAGCTGCGCGGCGATCAGATCACCGCCTCGGACACCATCGAGTCGCTGTGCGACGGTGCGTCCTCGCGGCGCAACCAGCTGCTGGTCGACCTGGGCGCGGAGCTGTCGCTCGGGGCCATCGACGGTGCGGCGGACGCGGACATGCCGACGCTCGGCAAGACCGTCGACACGATGGCCCGCACCTACCGTGCCTTCGGGCCGGTGCTCACCGATGCGATCGGCGACCAGCTGCGGCGGGTCCTCGGCCCGTCCGGCAAGCGTCCGGCGGTCATCGGCGAGCGGGTGCGCGGCGTCTGGGAGCTCGGCGACGGCTGGGCCTCGCACGTGACCGCGGCGGTCGCCCTGGGCAGCCGGGACGGTTCGAGCGTGCGCGGCGGCGACCTCGGCGGACTCGTCGACGGCCCCGTCAGCGACGGTGGTTCGGTCGACGCGCTCATCGACGCGGCGGTGCAGGCGGTCGGTGCGGCGCGCGGCATCGCGGTCAGCAAGCCGGCCGCGGCGGCGGCCTCCGGTGTGGTCGACTCGGCCGCGCTGGGAGAGTTCGCCGACCAGATCGCCGGACCCGACGGTGTGCTGGCCTCGGCGGCCCGCCTGGTACTCGAGAAGCTCGGTCACGCCGACCAGCTGTCGACGGATCCGGCCGACTCGACCGACCGTGAACTGGCCGAGTTGGTCGCCGACGAGCTCGGCGCCGACTGGCCGCGTCAGGTCGCCCCGGTCTTCGACGGCCGCCGTGCCGTGCTGATCGACGACCGGTGGGCCACCGCCCGTGAGGATCTCGCGCGGATATGGACGGCGGAGGACGTCGTCGCGGCGGAGATCGCCGACCGGTTCGCCGGCGTGGACGGAACCGTCGAGGCGCACGCCCGCTGGTGGCAGAAGCGCGCGCTGCTCGACGGCCGTACCAAGCTCGCCGAGCGCTACCGCGAGATCGCGGCGAGCGCCCGCAAGGGTGACGGCGAGGCCGGCGCGTGGAGCGACGAGGTCGCCGTGGTCACCGGCGCCAGCCGCGGATCCATCGCGGCCGCGGTGGTCGGCGAGCTGCTGGCCGGCGGCGCGACGGTGGTCGCGACCACGTCCTCGCTGAACTCGGAGCGGCTCGGCTTCTACCGGGAGCTGTACCGCGCCAACGCCCGCACCGGTGCGGCGCTGTGGGTGGTGCCGGCGAACATGGCGTCGTTCGGTGATGTCGACGCGCTCGTCGACTGGGTCGGCTCGGTGCAGACCGAGTCCGCCGGTGGTGCGAAGACGGTCATCAAGCAGGCCCTGACCCCGACGCTGCTGTTCCCGTTCGCGGCGCCGCGCGTCGGCGGCGACCTGCGCGATGCCGGACCGAAGTCCGAACTGCAGCAGCGTGTGCTGCTGTGGTCGGTCGAGCGGCTGATCGCCGGACTGTCCGTCATCGGCGCCGACCACGACCTCGACAGCCGGCTGCACGTGGTGCTGCCCGGCTCGCCGAACCGCGGCAAGTTCGGCGGTGACGGCGCCTACGGCGAGTCGAAGGCGGCGCTCGACGCGCTGGTCGGCCGCTGGAACGCGGAGAAGGGTTGGGCCGAGCGGGTCACGCTGGTGCACGCGATCATCGGCTGGGTGCGCGGCACCGGGCTGATGGGCGGCAACGATCCGCTGGTGCAGCAGGTCGAGGCGGCCGGGGTGCGTACCTGGTCGACCGACGAGATCGCGGCCGAGCTGCTCGGGCGTTGCGGTGCGGGCGTGCGGCAGAGCGCGCAGGTCGCGCCGGTGCACGCCGACCTGACCGGGGGCCTCGGCGAGGCGGAGCTGGATCTGGCGGCGCTCGCGTCGGACCGCGCGGACGAGACGGCCGACGCGGAGGACGGGGCCGAGACGGTCGACGGTGTCGACGCGCAGGCGACCATCGCGGCGCTGCCGACCCCGCCGGGAGCCGAGGCGCCGACGGCGCGGCCGAGCTGGCCGACCGTCGAGGCCCGTCCGGAGGACCTGGTGGTTGTCGTCGGCGCCGGTGAGCTCGGGCCCTACGGCTCGTCGCGCACCCGCTTCGAGGTCGAGGTCGACGAGAAGCTCTCCGCCGCAGGCGTTGTCGAGCTCGCGTGGACGACGGGGCTGATCACCTGGGAGTCTTCGCCGAAGGCCGGCTGGTACGACGCCGAGAGCGGCGAGCTCGTCCCGGAGGCCGAGATCGCCGATCGGTACCACGACGAGGTGCTCTCGCGCTGCGGCATCCGCACGTTCGCGGACGACGGCGCGATGGTCGACCAGACCGCCCCGCTGCTCACGTCGGTCTTCCTCGACGACGACCTGAGCTTCGTGGTCTCGAACGAGGCCGAGGCCCGAGCCTTCCAGGACGCGGACCCGGAGCGCACGGTCGTCACCCCGGTGGCCGACAGCGGGGACTGGAAGGTCACCCGCAAGGCGGGCACCGAGATCCGGGTGCCGCGCAAGGTCAACCTGACCCGCACGGTCGGCGGCCAGATCCCGACCGGGTTCGACCCGACCACGTGGGGCATCCCGGCCGACATGGTCAGCTCGATCGACCGTGTCGCCCAGTGGAACCTGGTGTGCACGGTGGACGCGTTCCTCGGCGCCGGGTTCACTCCTGCGGAACTGCTGCGCTGGGTGCACCCGACGATGGTGGCCAACACCCAGGGCACCGGTATGGGCGGAATGTCGGCGATGCGTTCGCTGTACATCGACAACCTGCTCGGTGAGGCGCACGCAAACGACACGCTGCAGGAGGCGCTGCCGAACGTCATCGCCGCGCACGTGATGCAGTCGTACGTCGGCGGCTACGGCGCGATGGTGCACCCGGTGGCGGCGTGCGCCACGGCCGCGGTGTCGGTCGAGGAGGGTGTCGACAAGATCCACCTCGGCAAGGCGCAGTTCGTGGTGGCCGGCGGCTTCGACGACCTGAGCATCGAGGGCGTCGTCGGTTTCGGTGACATGTCGGCGACCGCGAACTCGGCGGCCATGGCGGCCAAGGGAATCGACGAGCGTCGGTACTCGCGGGCCAACGACCGTCGCCGTGGCGGCTTCGTCGAGGCGCAGGGCGGCGGCACGGTGCTGCTGGCCCGCGGCGACCTCGCCCTGCAGATGGGACTGCCGGTGCTCGGCGTCGTCGCGTGGGCCGGTTCGTTCGCGGACGGCGTGCACACGTCGATCCCGGCCCCGGGCATCGGCGCGCTGGGTGCGGCCCGCGGCGGCAGCGAGTCGGCGCTGGCCCGCTCGCTGGCGAAGCTGGGGTTGACCGCGGACGACATCGCGGTGATCTCCAAGCACGACACCTCCACGGCAGCAAATGATCCGAACGAGTCCGAGCTGCACGAGCGGATCGCCTCGGCGATCGGGCGCAGCGAGGGCAACCCGCTGTTCGTGGTCTCGCAGAAGTCGCTGACCGGTCACTCGAAGGGCGGCGCGGCCGCCTTCCAGCTGGCCGGCCTGTGCCAGGTGCTCGAGCACGGTGTGGTCCCGCCGAACCGCAGCCTCGACTGCGTCGACGAGAAGTTCGTCGAGTACCCGCACCTGGTGTGGGCGCGCGAGCCGCTCCGGTTCGGTGCCGACATGCCGCTGCGCGCGGGTCTGCTGACCAGCCTCGGCTTCGGACACGTCGCCGGGTTGATCGCGATGGTGCACCCGGAGGCGTTCGTCGCCGCGCTGGCGCCGGCCGAGCGCGAGGACTACGTGGCGCGGGCGACCGAGCGTGCGGTGGCGGGCCGGCGGCGCATCGCCGAGGCGATGTGCGGCGGCGAGGCGCTGTACCAGCGTCCCGAGGGCACCCGCTTCGACGGCTGCGGTTGCGGCCCGCAGGACCAGAAGGTCTCCAAGCGTGAGCACGAGGCGCAGGTGCTGTTGGATCCGCGGGCGCGGCTCTCGAGCGAGGGCGTGTTCCGGTTCGAGGGGGCGGGGGAGGATTCCGCTCGATGAGTTCGGTGCTGGGTGTCGGACTGGATCTGGTGTCGGTCTCCGAGTTCGCCGAGCAACTCGGCAGGCCGGGTACCGAGGTGCTGCGCAGTTTCACGGCGGGTGAACGCCGGGACAGCGCGCAGCGCTCCTCCGATCCGGCCCGGCACCTGGCAGCCCGGTGGGCCGCGAAGGAAGCGGTGATCAAGGCATGGTCCGGGGGCAACTTCGCCCACCGGCCCGCCCTGGATCAGGTCCGGCCCGAGGAGATCGAGGTGGTCACCGACGCGTGGGGGCGGCCGTCGATCCGGCTGTCCGGCGCGGTGGCGGCCGCGATGCCGGATGTGCGCATCCACGTGTCGCTGACGCACGACGGCGACATGGCAGGCGCGTTCGCGGTGATCGAGAGCGCCTGAGCGCGTTCAGGACTGAGTAATACAGCGGCACCCCCGGATTCTTTCGGGGGTGCCGCTGTGCGTCGTGGGGACGTTGACGAGGGGCGTGGGCGGGCCTACGAGGGGTCCGGGTCGTCGTCCGGCTCCGCATCGCCGTCCTGGGCGGCGAAGATCAGGTACGCGCGCATCATCCGCTTGAGCTCGACGACCACCTCGGTGTGGGACTGGCCGTCCTGCACCGAGAAGTTCAGCATCGAATAGACCATGTGCACGAGCACGTCGGCCATGATCGTGCGCAGGTGCCGCCGGTTGCGGGGGATCAGCGGGGCCAGCGCACGCGCCACCTGCTGCGCCAGCGCACGCTCGTGGATGGCGGCGGTGGCCCGGGTGGCCGGAGTGGCCTGGACGGCCAGCCAGACGGCTCTACGGGACGGGTCCGTCAGCCACAGCTGGGCGAGGTGGTCGACGAACCGGTCGAGGAAGCGCAGCCAGTCGAGCGAGGGGATCTCCCCGCCGAAGTCCGACAGCTCCTGCTGGACCGCCACCAGGTCCTGACGGTCGAGTTCGCACACGATGACGTACTTGTTCGCGAAGAACTGGTAGAGCGTCCCGATCGGCACCTCGGCCCGGGTCGCGACCTCCTCGCAGGTGAACGATTCGAAACCGACGTCGACCAGCAGTTCCCGCGACGCGGTGAGCAGGGTGTCGAAGCGTCGCTTGCTACGATCCTGGATCGGTCGACGACGGGGCACCAGTTCCAGGGGTTCTTCGGCGGCCTCCACAACCTGACGTTATATGTGAACGGCGGTGTTGGTGTCCAGGACGCGCCGCCGCCACGGTTGTCGTACGCGCGCACCGGATGCCGCTCAGTGGGCTCACAGCTTCGGATGGTTTCATGGACTACCCGACCGGGGTCGCTCCTCGGTCCTGCTCGGCGTGTGCCACGGCACCGACGGACGACGGCTATGGCAGACGAGGAGGCCCTGTTGGCAGTCCCGCCTGGACCCTCCCGTCACTCGCGCCCCAGCCACAGTCGCAGTCACAGCCGCAGAGCCAAGAGCAGCAACAGCCGCGCAGCCAGGACGAACGGTCGCGGAGTCGTCGGCAAGCTGCGCCCCATGGTGTTCCTGCGCGTCGTCGTGACGCTCGTCGCGATCGCCGTGGTCGCGGTCACCGGGGTCGGCTGGGCCGCTTATCGCAGCGTCACCACCGGGTTCACCCAGTCCGATGTGCTGGCGGAGGGCAACCAGCCCAAGTCGGCCGGCGGCGACCAGAACATCCTCATCATGGGTCTGGACAGCCGGCTCGACGAGAAGGGCAACCCGCTGCCCGCCGCGATGTATCAGGCGCTGCACGCGGGCGACCAGGAGAACGGCGGCTACAACGCGAACGTGCTGATCCTGCTGCACGTGCCCGGCGACGGCTCGAAGGCGACCGCGATCTCCATCCCGCGTGACGATTACGTCGACCTCGCCGGGTGTCCCGACGACCAGTGCAAGGGCAAGATCAAACAGGCCTACGGCCTGGCGGTCGCGCAGGCGAAGAACGAGCTCGACGCGCAGGGCGTCAAGGATCCGGTCACGCTCGAGCAGAAGGCGCGCGAGGCCGGCCGCAAGTCCGAGATCGCGACGGTGCGCCAGTTCCTCGGCGGCGTCCCGATCGACCACTTCGTCGAGGTCACCCTCGCCGCGTTCTTCCAGATCGCCGAGGTGGTCCAGCCGATCAAGGTGTGCCTGAACGAGGACACCTCCGACAGCTACTCGGGTGCGGACTTCCACAAGGGCGTGCAGGAGATCAACGCCTCGCAGGCGATGGCGTTCGTGCGCCAGCGGCGCGACCCGAACACCGACCTGAACTTCACCGACCTGGACCGCACCCGGCGCCAGCAGGCGTTCATCATCTCGCTTGCGCATCAGCTGCAGCAGCGCGGCACACTGACCGACGTCGGCCAGCTCCAGGGCATCCTCGACGTCGCCAAGCAGAACATCGCCGTCGACTCGGGGCTGAACCTGATCCAGTTCGCGAAGAACTCCACCAACCTCAGCGGCGCGAATACCACGTTCTTCACGCTGCCCGTCGACCACTTCGGCATGGATCCCAACGGCGAGGACGTCAATTTCGTCGACCTGCCATCGATCCACGCCATCGTGCGCCAGCTGCTCGGTCCGCCCAAGGGCAGCGCCGATCCGTCGGCCACCGCCGGCCCGTCGCCGGCCGCCACCCCGACCCCCGATCCGACCGCGAGCACGATCGACAGCGCGTCCGGGGTGGTGCTGAACGTGGTCAACTCGTCCGGTCGCAGCGGACTGGCCGGTCAGCTCGAGGAGTCGCTGTCTGCGCGCGGGTTCACCAGGGGCTCCGCGACCACCGGGTCGATCCGCTCGAGTTCGGTCGTCGAGTACGGCTCCGGGGCGGCCGCTCCGGCGCAGCAGCTGGCGAAGCTGCTCGGCGGGGTCACCTACGAGTCGAACTCCGATCTGGCCGCGGACACGGTGCGTCTGGTCGCCGGGACCGGACTGTCCGTGCCGGCGTCGCTGGGCGGGTCGGCCTCCGGCAGTTCTGACGGCTCCGATTCGTCGGACGGCTCGGACTCGACCACCCCGCCGACCCCGGTGACCGCGGTGATGGCGACCGGCAAGGGTGAGGATGCGCCGGCGCCCACCAACCTCAGCCAGATGGACAGCGGCGGCATCCCCTGCGTGAAGTGAGCGCCCCCGTGGAAGCGGGCCGCCGGGTTCGCGGTCAGGTCGTGACTTCGCCTGCCGCCAACAGTTGTCGCATCTTCGCCGCCGTGTCGCCGCGGTGGTCGGCCAGGTAGACGACGAGGTGGACGTCCGGCAGGTCCGAGGGGATGAGCCGGTGGTGCTCGAACACCAGCTCACCGGCCACCGGATGCAGGAACCGGCGTTCGCGGGATTCGAATCTCTCGACCCGGTGCGCCTGCCACGCGCGCTCGAAGTCCCCGCTCGTGGCGATGATCCGTTTGACCAGCGCGACGTGCACAGCCTGGCCCAGCAGCGGCCCGGCCGAGCCGCGGTACTCGGCGAGGAACCGCCTGCTCATGACCTCCCAGTCCGGCAGCAGATCGCGCACGTACGGATCGGTGAAGATCAACTGCAGCAGGTTCCGGTCCTCGGGCGCGACGGTGGCCACCCCCGGATACAGCGCCTCGTAGGCGCCGTTCCAGCCGGTGATGGTCCAGTCCGGGGAGACGGCGAACGCCGGAGACGGAAGCTGGGCGTCGAGCAGCCGCTGCAGATGTGCAGGCAGCGCGGACGGTAGGAGGGGACCGGCGGCGGAAGCCGGCGTGTATCCCGCGAGCGTGTACAGGTAGTCCTGTTCTGCGGCCGACAGACGCAGGGTGACGGCCAGGGCGTCGAGGACCTGCCGTGACGGGTTGATGTCACGACCCTGTTCGAGCCATGTGTACCAGGTGATGCTGACCCCCGCGCGATAGGCGATCTCCTCGCGGCGCAGGCCGGGTGTGCGACTGCGCCCGAGTGGGGGCAGGTCGAAGGCGGCGCGGTCGAGTTGCTCGCGACGACTGCGCAGGAACGCACCGAGTTCGGCCATCTTGCCGGGGTTCTGGCCCATCGGCGGATGCTAGCAGTCTCACTACTAGCATCCGCGCAGTCTTCCTCCACGACCGCGCCGATGGCGGAATGGACGTATGCCCACACTGCGCTCTCGAACCATCACCCACGGCCGCAACATGGTCGGCGCCCGCGCCCTGCTGCGTGCCGCGGGAGTCGACGGATCCGATTTCGGAAAGCCGATCGTCGCCGTGGCGAACAGTTTCGCCGAGTTCGTCCCCGGCCACACGCACCTGCAACCGGTGGGGCGGATCGTCTCGGACGCGATCCGGTCGGCGGGCGGCATCCCGCGCGAGTTCAACACCATCGCCGTCGACGACGGTATCGCCATGGGCCATGGCGGGATGCTCTACTCGCTGCCCTCCCGGGAACTGATCGCGGATTCGGTGGAGTACATGGTCAATGCGCACTGCGCCGATGCCCTGGTGTGTATCTCCAACTGCGACAAGATCACTCCTGGGATGTTGATGGCGGCCCTGCGCCTGGACGTCCCGACGGTCTTCGTCTCGGGAGGGCCGATGGAGGGCGGTACCGCGACACTCGTCGACGGCACCGTGCGCCCACGGCAGCATCTGATCTCGTCGATGTCGGCCGCGGCGGACGACAACGTGTCGGATGCGGATCTGCTGCGTATCGAGGAAAATGCATGTCCGACATGCGGTTCGTGTTCGGGAATGTTCACCGCGAACTCCATGAACTGCCTCACCGAGGCGTTGGGCTTGGCGCTGCCGGGTAACGGCACGACGCTGGCGACGCACACTGCCCGGCGGGCGCTTTACGAGCGGAGCGGGCAAGTGATCATGGATCTCGCACGCCGGTACTACGACGAGCACGACGCCCGAGTCCTTCCGCGGGCCATCGCCGGCGGGGCCGCGTTCGAGAACGCCATGACGATGGACATCGCGATGGGCGGTTCGACGAACACGATCCTGCACCTGCTCGCGGCTGCGCACGAGGCCGAACTGGATTTCACCCTGGACGACATCGACGCGATCTCCCGCCGCACACCGTGCCTGAGCAAGATCGCCCCGAACGGCGACTATCTCGTCGAGGACGTGCACCGCGCCGGCGGTGTCCCGGCGCTTCTCGGCGAACTCGATCGCGCCGGATTGCTCCATCATGATGTGGGCTCGATCCACAGTGACACGCTTGCAGGCTGGCTGCGCGACTGGGACGTCCGGGGCGGTGGTCCGACGCGCGAGGCACTCGACCTCTTCCATGCGGCACCCGGCTGCGTGCGGTCGGCCGAGGCGTTCTCCCAGTCCGAGCGGTGGGACACACTCGATCTCGATGCGGCCCAAGGGTGCATCCGCGATGTGGCCCACGCGCACTCCTCCGACGGCGGACTGGCGGTGCTGCGCGGCAACCTCGCTCCGGACGGATGCGTCGTCAAGACGGCCGGCGTGGACGAGTCGATCCTGCGTTTCACCGGACCGGCCGTGGTCCTCGAATCGCAGGAAGACGCCGTCGAGGCGATCCTTTCCGGACGCGTCCGGTCCGGCGACGCCGTGGTCATCCGCTACGAGGGCCCGCGGGGCGGCCCCGGCATGCAGGAAATGTTGCAGCCCACATCGTTCCTCAAGGGCCGCGGACTCGGCGGACACTGCGCACTGATCACCGACGGGCGGTTCTCCGGCGGCACCTCGGGACTGTCCGTCGGTCACGTCTCGCCCGAGGCTGCTGCCGGAGGGCCGATCGCATTGATCCAGGACGGCGACCTCGTGACCATCGACATCCCCGGCCGCCGCCTCGACCTGGACGTCACCGATGACGAACTCGAACACCGCCGCGCAGGATCGGCATCGGCGGGCGGCTACCGCCCCCGAGGCCGCGTTCGACGGATCTCGCCCGCCCTGCGCGCGTACGCGGCCTTCGCCTCGTCCGCCGACAGGGGTGCCGCCCGGTGGGTGCCGGAGCCGGACCTCACGATCGACTGAGCGTGCACATCCGGCGGACCGACGCGGCCGCCTGAATTGGTCATCGCGGTTGAACGGTGCATAGGTGTCAAAGGCGCGGCAGGAGAACGTGTCGACGACCTCGAATCCTTTCTGGCCGAGCGGTTGCCCGAACGACCTGATGTACGGCCGAAGCCGCGGCGCTCCGCCTCCGCTGCGCGCCCGCGACGGAAGCCGCCATGCCGGCCCCGACACCGGCGAAGTCGCGGCCCGGGGTGCGCGGCACGGTCGCGGGGTGAACTCGGCTCTGCACGACACGATTGCGGGCGTCGCCGGCCTCGACGCGCTGCGTCCGATGTTCGAGTCGGGCGACCTCGAACCGCCCGTGAATGTCTTTGCGCGACCGCTCTCCGCGGCGGTGGAGACCTACCGCGATCTCGCGGCGGGAGCGCCGGGGAAGTTCGTGCTGGTACCGGAGGCATGAGAACCGACGTCATGCCGTCGCCTCACCTTCAGGATACGGCCGGCACGGGGACTTGCGGCAAGGCCCGGGTGATGAGGCAGACTCGCTCGTCCAGCCCGGCGGACGAGAGGATCACAGATGCCCGGAGTGCTCGACGAGGGACCGTTCTTCCACGGCACGATCGCGGACCTGCGGGTCGGCGAGCTCCTCACGGCAGGCCGCAGATCGAACTACCGTCCCGAGATCGTGATGAACCACATCTACTTCACCGCGCTCGTCGACGGAGCCGGCCTCGCGGCGGAGATCGCCGCGGAACTCACCGCGGGCGAAGCGCTTCCGCGGGTGTACGCGGTGGAGCCGACGGGAGAGTTCGAGAACGACCCGAACGTGACCGACAAGAAGTTCCCCGGCAACCCGACCCGGTCGTACCGCAGCGGCGCCCCACTGCGCATCGTCGGCGAGATCACCGACTGGACACGACTGACCCCCGACCAACTGCAGGCCTGGCGGGAGCGCTTGTCGACGCTCCTCTCGGACGGGGGCGGCGAGATCCTGAACTGACGGGCGATCAGTCCCGGTCGCCGAACGCGGGCACTGCCGCTCTCACAGCAGCCCGCGTTTGCGCGCCTCGACGACGACCTTCGTGCGGCTGTCCACGCCGAGCTTGCCGAAGATGTGCACCAGGTGCGACTTGACGGTCGCCTCCGAGATCGTCAGTGCGCGGGCGATGTCGCGGTTCGAGTCGCCGTGCGCGAGGCGCCCGACGATCTCGAGTTCGCGGGCGGTCAGCGCCGTGTCGGGCGACTGCATCCGTCCGAGCAGTCGCGAGGCGACAGGGGGAGCGAGGACGGTCTCGCCCTCGGCTGCCGCGCGGATAGCGCGGATCAGCTCGTTCGGATCGGCGTCCTTGAGCAGGTATCCGGTCGCGCCGGCCTGGACGGCACGGAGGATGTCGGCGTCGGTGTCGTAGGTGGTCAGGATCAGCACGTGCGGCGGATCGGGAAGTGCGCGGATCATCTTGGTGGCCTGCACGCCGTCCGCGCCGTCGCCGAGTCGCAGGTCCATCAGCACCACGTCCACGTCACCGACCCCCGCGCGGGCTACCGCGTCGACGGCATTGCCTGCCTCCCCGGCCAATTCGAGCCCCTCGGCGGGCTCGAGCACCGCGCGCAGCCCGGCCCGCACCACCGGATGGTCGTCGACGAGCAGCAGCCGGATCACGACGGCACCCCCGGACGCTCGTCCGCGGAAGAGGGTTCGGCCGCCGCAGGTTCGATCGGCGCGGGTTCGACGGGGACGGTGGCGCGCACCGCGGTGCCGCGGCCGGGCTCGGATTCGATGGTCAACTCGCCGCCTCTCTCGGTGATCCGTGCGCGCATCGAGGTCAGACCATAGCCGGAGCCGTCCGCGCGGATCCCGCCGACCGCGGCCGGGTCGAAGCCGGCGCCGTCGTCGACGATGTCGATGCTGATCTCGTCGCCCTGGAAGGTGAGCGTGATGGTGGCGTGCCGGGCGCGGGCGTGTTTGCGCGCGTTCGACATGGCCTCCTGGGCGGCACGCAGCAACGCCACCTGCACCGAGGTGTCGAGCGTGCGGACAGCGCCGTCGTGCCGGAACTCGGTGGGCAGGCCCAACTCGGTGCTCTCCTGCGCGAGCGCGCCCAGTGCCTGCGTCAGCCCGTTGCGTTCGATGGCGACAGGATCGAGGCCGCGGATGAACTGCCGGGTCTCGGCGAGCGCCGCCAGCGTCGTCTCGAGCGCGGTCCGCAACTGGTTATCCCGTTCCGACTGCGGGTCATCGGATTTCGCCGGGGCCAGCGCGGCCCGCAACAGCAGCGCAACACTGGCCAGGCTCTGTCCGACGGTGTCGTGGATCTCGCGGGCCAGGCGCTCACGCTCGCCCAGCATGCCCGCCTCCCTTTCGCGAGCCGCCAGCGCCTGCTGGGTGGCCATCAACTCCTGCAGCAGCCGCCGGCGTTCCTCGGACTGCGCGCGCAGCCCCTGGTACACACCGGTCATCACGACGGCCGAGGCGATGCCGACCGTGGGTCCCAGGATCGCGCCGATCACCCACTGCCCCTGGTGGATTCCGAACGCGACGACGGTGGCGACGGTCACCGTGATCACCAGCGGGAGTGCGGCGCGCGGCGGAAACAGATGCCAGATGAGCATCGCCAGCAGGAACGCGAGCCAGATGAACTCCGAGGAAAGGCTGATCAGCCCGAACCACAACACGATCAGCCCCAGCAGCCACAGCCGGGGGATCAGCGCGCCCGGCTGCCGCGACGCCCACACGGCGCCGGCGCAGTACCAGAGGGCGGTCACCACCGCCGCGCAGATCGGCGCCCACTCGGTCGACGTGGTGAGCACCGCCCGGATGGTGCCGATGGCCAGCAGCACGGTGAACAGCACGTGCCCGGCGATCAGCACGTACCGGTCGGCCTCGGCGGTGCGCTCGGGACTCTCGATGGGGGACTGCACGCGTCCAGTATGGGTGGAATCCGCGGTCGTCGCCGCGTCTACGACTTTTGATGGATACGGACGTCAACCCGATGACGGCGAAAGACCCATCCGCGCACCGATGTGCCGTTGACCTCGGGAAACGATGCTGGATGGCAACAGTTGACGTGGCTCGCCCCGCGTCTGCCGGCTAGCCAGGAGGTTGACGCCGATGTTCATCGGTATCCGTGACATCAAGTACGCCAAGGGACGCTTCGCGCTCATCGTGTCGGTGATCGCGATGATGACGTTCATGGTGGTCGCGCTGTCCGCGCTCACCAACGGATTGCAGAGTCAGTCGATCTCCGCGATCACGCGGCTGCCCGGCCAGACCCTGGTGCTGCAGTCGGGCATCGACGGCCAGGCGCCGACACTGTCGGAGTCCACGCTCGGCGACGCCGAGGTCGCCGCGCTGCGACAGCAGCACCCCGGCGATGTGGCCGAGCTCGGCGTGACCACCACCCGTCTGATGCACGACGGAAAGGCCACGGCGGCAGCGGTGTTCGGTGCCGATCCGCGACTGATGCCGGGCGCAGCCGACGGGTCGCAGCCCAACTCCGGCGGGTTGATGCTCGACTCGACCACCGCGGACGACCTGGGCGTGAGCATCGGCGACACGGTGACCGCCGGCGGGGTGACCCTACGGGTCGACGGCATCGGCGACACGGGCTCCTACGCCCACACGCCGGTCGTCTACGCACCGGTGGACACCTGGAACGACATCTCGCACACACAGGGTCTCAATGCGGTCGTGTTGATGTCCGGCAGCTCGACGGTGTCCGGGACGACCGCGCTGCCGATGGACAAGGCCACCACCGCGGTGCCGGGGTACGGCTCGGAGCACGGGTCGCTGCTCGCGATGCAGGGACTGCTGCTGGCCATCTCGGCGCTGGTCGTCGGCGCGTTCTTCGCGGTGTGGACGATCCAGCGGCTGCGCGACCTCGCCGTCGTGCGGGCCATGGGCGCCGACCGCTGGTACCTGCTGCGCGACGGGCTCGGCCAGGCACTGCTGGTGCTGGTCCTCGGCGAGGCGATCGGCGCGGCCCTGGGCATAGGGCTGGCGCTCGCGGCCGCCGGTGTCGTACCGATCGCCCTCACGGCCGGCGGCATCGTCGTGCCGATCGCGGCGATGACCGTGCTCGGTGCACTGGGCGCGCTGCTGGCGGTCCGCAAGGTCACCGTGGTGGACCCGCTGGTCGCGATGTCCGCCTGAGTCCAACCGAACCGACCGAACCGACCGAACCGAAGGACGAGGAGCCGAAACAATGAGCCTGAACCTGTCGAACGTCACGCTGACCTACCCCGACGGCCGTGAGCGGCTGACCGCGCTGGACTCGGTCGACCTATCGGTGCGCGCAGGCGACTTCGTCGCCGTCACCGGACCGTCCGGTTCCGGCAAGTCCAGCCTGCTCGCGGTCGCCGGGACGCTGGTCACGCCCGACTCCGGCGTGGTCGTCGTCGACGGCATCGAGGTGTCGGAGCTGTCCTCCGCGGACCGTGCCCGGGTGCGCCGCGACCACATCGGCTTCGTATTCCAGCAGGACAACCTGTTGCCGTCGTTGACCGCGCTCGACCAGTTGCTGCTGACCGCGCACGTCCGCCGGCGTCGGCCGTCGAAGCATCGCGCCGAGGCGATGGCACTGCTCGACGAGGTCGGTCTGGCCGACTCCGCGCAGCGCCGCCCGCACGAGCTGTCCGGCGGCATGCGGCAGCGGGTGAACATCGCCCGCGCGTTGATGGGCGAGCCCTCGCTGCTGCTCATCGACGAACCGACGTCCGCGCTGGACATCGAACGGGGCCGCGCCGTGGTCGCGCTGATCTCGCGCCTGGTGCGCGAGCGGAATCTGGCGGCGGTGCTGGTCAGCCACGATCTGGACACGCTCTCGCCCGGACAGCGCACCGGGGTCGACGCGACGGTGCACATGCAGGACGGCCGGATCGACACCCGCGTCGCCCACGCGGCGGCCTGACCGAGAACCCTAGTCTGCGCGGAGAAGGGGAGGATCGTCGATGTCGCTTGTGCACGACGTGCGGTCGGCCGCGGATCGGCCGCGGATCGGCCGGCGTCGGACGGCCCGTCCGGGGGCCTGGCCGTGAGCTGCCTGGAACTGGCCACGCTCACGGTCGAGCGCGGGCACCTGCCCACTGCCGGTGAGCTGACGGCGATCCGGTCGCACGCCGCGGACATGACGCGCGCCGGTGTACCGATCGAACGGGTGCTCTCGGCCTGCCACTGCGCCATCGAGTCCGCCCACGACCGCGTCCTCGACCGGATGATGCCGGGCGAGAAGCGGATCCAGGACAGCGCCCACCTGTTGTTCGCGCTTGCCCAGCAGGTCAGTGTGGTCGCCGCGACTGCGTGTGCGGTGGAGACGCTGCGGCCCGGCATGGACGGGACCGACGGGACCGTGAACGTCGCCGCGCTGGTCCGTGCGCTGCTCGGCAGCGCGGACGCGTCCTCGACGCTGCTCCGATGGGGTGTCGAGGTCGCCGACGAGTATCTGGTGGTCGTGATCGCGGCCGACGGTACGCAGGCGGCCGACGCGCAGGAACCGCTGCTGACGGCGCTCCAGACCGCGCTCGGAACCGATTCGGGTGCACCGCTGTTGGCGTCGTCCGATGCGGGCCACGTCACCGTGCTGCTCCCCGGGACCCCCGGTCGCGACGAGGTGGCCGCGGCGCTGCGCCGAGCCTCGGCGGCGGCCGGGGCCGAGCTCGTCGGGGCAGCCGTTCAGGCCGCCACCGCGTTGCTGCGGCCCGCGGCGGATCAGGCTCTGGACCTGCTCGCGCTGGCCTCGGTGCTGGGTCGGGCACCGGGCCTCTACGGCGTCGCCGAACTCGCGCTGGAATACCAGCTGACCCGTCCCGGTCCCGGTCGCACCCGGCTGTGCGGGCTGCTCGATCCGCTGGACCGCAAGCCCGAACTGCTCGACACGTTGCGCGTGCACCTGCGCAACGACCTGAACCGGCAGCGCACGGCCGGACTGCTGCACCTGCACGCCAACACCGTCGACTACCGGATGCGGCGGATCGCGCTGCTCACCGGGTGCGACCCGGGGCGGCCGTCGGGCGCGCGAAGGCTCAGCGCGGCGATCCTGGTCCGCGACTATCTGCGGACGAGGACCGACTGACCGGACCGCTCAGAGCGACAGGTCGCGTCGCAGCTTGGCGACGTGCCCGGTGGCGCGCACGTTGTACTGCGCGACCTCGATCTTGCCGTTCTCGTCGACGAGGAAGGTCGAGCGGATCACGCCTTGTACGGTCTTGCCGTACATCTTCTTCTCGCCGAAGGCGCCCCAGGCGGTCAGCGTGGTCTTCTCGGGGTCCGACAGCAGCGGGAAGGTCAGCTCGTCGCGCTCGCGGAACGTGGCCAGCTTGGCCGGCTTGTCCGGCGAGATGCCGACGACGTCGAGTCCGGCGCCGTTGAGTTCGGCGAGATTGTCGCGGAAATCGCAGGCCTGCTTGGTGCATCCGGGGGTCATCGCGGCAGGGTAGAAATACACGATGACCTTGCGGCCGCGGTAGTCCGACAGTGACACGTCGTTGCCGTCCGCGTCGGGCAGGGTGAACTCGGGTGCGGTGTCGCCGGGAGACAGGCGGTGGTTGTCGGTCACAATCGGTCACATTACCGATCGCGACGCATCCCCGAGCGGACCGCTGAACTACGGTTGTCGAGTCGTACGAACACATTGGAGGACACGTGCCCAGGGACACCGAGAGCATCGAGCGTGAGATCGAGCGCGCCCGCGACGAGCTGGCCAGCACGCTCGACGAACTGACCGTGCGCGCCAATCCCAAGCGTCTGGTCGACACGGCCAAGCAGGCTGCCTTCGCGAAGCTGAACGAGCCGCCGGTGCGCTACGGGCTGATCGGCGCGGGTGTGCTCGCGGTCGTGATCGTGGCGGTCAAGATCTTCCGCTGATCCGTCCGGACGGGCGGTTGTACGGACATCGGCCGGGAGCCGATCCGCGCAACCGCCCTTTCGCGTATCGCGGGGCCCGAACCGTAGCCGGACAGACGAAAAACACCCCATCCTCATCGAGAGGACGGGGTGTTTCGCTGTGCGCCGCCAGGGACTCGAACCCCGAACCCGCTGATTAAGAGTCAGCTGCTCTGCCAGTTGAGCTAGCGGCGCGTACGCGCCTCGGGGACATTCCGTTTCCGGTTGCTCCCTCGGTGCGAAGAGAACATTAACAGCTGTTGTGTCCGGATGTGAAATCGCCAGGTGAAAGTGGGAATCGGCGGCCTTTGTGGGCGTCGTCGGGCGTGGGTGCACAAGGCGTCGGACGGCCCGGTGCTTCGATTCATCCGATCGGATGAATCGGCCCCCTCGATCTACAGGAAACCCGCAGGTGAAATGGGAGTGTTCCGGGCGGGTCCTTGTGTTATTGGACGCATGTCCGTATAAAAGCGCGGGAGTGTTTCAACTCACATCGGGCGACGGGCGACCAGCCTTCGCACCGCACCCTCTCGTGCAGCTTTTGATCGGAGTTCCCATGTCCCGCATCTCGATGCGCCGCGCCGTCGCCACCGCGGCTGCAGCCACCATGGTCGGCGCCGGCCTCACCGTCGGTCTGGGCAGCGGCATCGCCGCGGCCGCCGATGCGCCGGTGTGCTCGGCGTCCAGCCACGCCACCAAGAACGACATCAGCACCGTGGGCGTCACGCATACCTACGACAAGTCGGTGACGGAGCAGTTCGTGGCCGTCGGCACGACGGTCACCTACAAGATCGTGGTGGGCACCACCGGCATCGGCAACCCCTACGTCAACACCATCACCGACTATCCGCCGACTGGGTTCGGCAAGCCGATCTCGGCGAGCGTGACCGCCTACCACCTCGGCATTCCGAACGGACAGCAGACCGAGAAGGTCACGCCGGAGCCGAACGGCGCCGGCTGGAAGGTCACCAGCACCGGATGGTTCGTGAACTCGGGAAACCCGGTCACTGCGACCTTCACCTACGCGGTTCCGGCCGCGGTCAAGGTGGGCCAGCAGATCACCAGTGGCGGCATCTCCACCGCCGGCACCGTGGGCGTCGGCACCACCCTGACGGACCTGACCGCCTGCTTCACCGCGCGCGCCAAGAACGCAGGCGAATCGGTCACCGGCAGCCTCGGTCAGAGCGGCCTGGGCTCGTCCGAGGGGCAGCTCTCGAGCACGGGCTCGGTCAGTGACGTTCTCGGCGATGCGATCGGCAAGGCGATCGGCGGAATCCTCTGACGCCCTAGCTCTGCGCCGCTGGGCCCGTCCCCCGAGTTCAAGGGGGGCGGGCCTTCGGTGTCGTCGGGCCCGATCAGGCGTCGGCCGCAGCGACGACCGCGCGCGGCTCGGTGAAGACGACCGGTCCGGTGACGATGGCGGGCTCGGCGATCGGGAACTCGGTGAGCTGGACGTCGACCGCCCCGCGGGGGCAACCCACCGAGTGGATCGTGCAACTGGACCTCCTCTGCACGGACACCTCGCAGCCGGGCCGCGCCTGCTGCCACCACCCGGCCACGGCGAGGACGACGTCTCCGCACCACGGCGTGGAGTAGCCGACGTCGAGGCGGGTGCGCACCGAGCGGCCCGCGGTGATCGCCCTGCCGATCGCCTGTTGCGCCGACCGATGGCGGTGAGGGCCACGGTTCGACTGGTGCGCTCGAAAAGTATTGCGCCGACGTGCCGTTCGAGGGCTTGATGGCCTGACTGATTCGGCCGGGGGTGACGTGGAGCCGCTGCGCGGTCCGCCCGAAGTGTAGTTCGTCGGCGAGCTCTCAAACGGACCCCGGGGCGCGAACTGCAGGTGCACGGAGCTGGGAACTGGCCCGCACGCTGCACCATGTGGGTGTCGTCGACGAGTACCGCTTGCTGGTCTTCCCGGTGACCGTCGGCCCGGGCAAGCGACTCTTCGGCCCGGGCAGCTCGCCCGCACAGCAAAGAGGCGCCCACGAAACTCGTGGGCGCCTCTTTCGGTGGGGTGAGTGACGGGGCTCGAACCCGCGACACCTGGGATCACAACCCAGTGCTCTACCATCTGAGCTACACCCACCATCGTGCTCTCGCCGCCGTGCGTCGAGAGCGAACCGATACTAGCGTGCCTTCACCCGTCGGTGCCAATCGGCAGGTCAGGACGTGGGCGGAACCACCTCGGCGGCGATCGCGGCTATCTCGCCGGTCGACGGTCCCGGGCTCGCGACGAACGCGGTGCGGCGGTAGTACTCGAGTTCGCGGATCGACTCCTCGATGTCCGCGAGCGCGCGGTGCGACAGCCCCTTCTCCGGCTGCCCGAAGTAGATGCGCGGGTACCAGCGTCGGCACAATTCCTTGATCGAACTCACGTCGACCATCCGGTAGTGCAGGAACGTGTCCAGTTCCGGCATGTCCCGCGCGATGAATCCGCGGTCGGTGGCGATCGAGTTGCCGGCCAGCGGGACGGTCCCCGCGGTGGGCACGTGCGCCCGCACGTAGTCGAGGACCATCTTCTCCGCCTCGGCGAGGCTGACGGTCGACCGGCGCACCTCCTCGGTCAGCCCGGAGTTCGCGTGCATCTTCTTGACCACCGCGGGCATCGCGGCGAGCGCCGCGTCGTCGGCGTGGATGACCACGTCGACACCCTCGCCGAGCACGTTGAGGTCACCGTCGGTCACCAGTGCGGCGATCTCGATGAGTTTGTCCGAGCCCAGGTCCAGCCCGGTCATTTCACAATCAATCCATACCAATTTGTCCTGCACGACAATCACCCTAGTCAGGGCGCAGCCCGGATATGGTGCTGAGCGGGCAGATTCGTCGCCTCGGCGCGGCGATCGACGCGTGATCGTGCAACCAGGAGGTTCATCGATGACATCCGACGCCACCGCCGGTGCCGCTGCGCAGATCGCCGCCGGCTATGCGACGGGCGGGACCGCACTCGAACTCGGCACGGTCGTGATCGACGGCACCGTCGATCCGGGCGCGCAGGTACGTATCCCGCTCGCGACGGTCAACCGGCACGGGCTGATCGCCGGGGCCACCGGCACCGGCAAGACCAAGACCGTGCAGGTGATCGCCGAACAGTTGTCTGCCGCCGGGGTACCGGTCGTGCTCGCGGACATCAAGGGCGACCTGTCCGGACTCAGTGCGCCGGGCGCCGAGAACGACAAGGTGCGCGAGCGTGCACGGGACACCGGGGACGACTGGGCCCCGACCGCGTATCCGGCGGAGTTCGTCTCGCTCGGCACCGGTGGGATCGGCGTGCCCATCCGCGCGACCATCACCGGGTTCGGGCCGATCCTGCTGAGCAAGGTGCTGGGCCTCAACGCAACTCAGGAATCGACACTCGGACTGATCTTCCACTGGGCCGACCAGCAGGGGCTGGCGCTGCTGGATCTCAAAGACCTGCGCGCGGTGGTCACCCACCTCACCTCGGCCGAGGGCAAGGAGGACCTCAGGGGCATCGGCGGGGTCTCTGCGGCGACGGCCGGGGTCATCCTGCGGGCGCTGGTCAACCTCGAGGCCGACGGCGGCGACACGTTCTTCGGTGAGCCCGAACTGGATCCGGCGGATCTGCTGAGGGTGGTCGAGGGCAAGGGCGTGATCACGCTGTTCGAGCTCGGCGCGCAGGCGGCCCGCCCGCAGCTGTTCTCGACGTTCCTCATGTGGGTGCTGGCGGACCTGTTCCAGAACCTGCCGGAGGCCGGTGATCTGGACAAGCCGAAGCTGGTCTTCATCTTCGACGAGGCGCACCTGCTGTTCGCCGAGGCGTCCAAGGCGTTTCGGCAGCAGGTCGAGCAGACCGTCAAGCTGATCCGGTCGAAGGGGGTGGGGATCTTCTTCTGCACCCAGCTGCCCACCGACATCCCGAACGAGGTGCTTTCGCAGCTCGGCGCGCGGGTGCAGCACGCGCTGCGCGCGTTCACCCCGGACGATCAGGCGGCGCTGACAAAGACGGTCCGCACGTATCCGAAGACACAGGTCTACGACCTCGAGCAGGCGCTGACCACGTTGGGCACCGGCGAGGCCGTCGTCACCGTGCTGTCCGAGAAGGGTGCACCCACGCCGGTCGCGTGGACGCGAATGCGGGCGCCGCGGTCGTTGATGGACACCATCGGCGACGGCGCGATCCGCGGTGCCGCGCAGGCGAGCGAGCTCGGCGCCAAGTACCGGGAGACGATCGATCGCGAGTCCGCCTATGAGCGGCTCACCGCGAAACTCGCCGCCCATCAGGTCGATTCGCTGAATTCCCCGCCGGCACAGGGGCAGCCGGCGGGTGAGCTGGTCGAGAAGATCCTCGGCAACTCCGCGGTCAAGAGTTTCATGAGGTCGGCCGCGTCCGCGGCGGGCCGGGAGATCTCCCGGACCCTGTTCGGCGTCGGCCGGAAACGCTGACCGCCCGCCGGACTGGAGAAGGGCGCGGGCCCCCCGACAGAAAGCCCGCGCCCGTGGTGGTCGGCTCAGCTCAGCCGGCCGCCACCAGCCACTTGTCCGGACCGAACACCTCGTAGTGGATGTTGTCGGCCGGGATGTTGCGTCCGATCAGACCCTCGCGCACGAACTCCATGAACGGCATGGGACCGCAGAGGTACACCTGCGCGTCGGCGGGAACGTCGAGCTCGGCGACGTCGATCCGGCCGAGCGAGACGCCGTCGGTGCTCGGGCGGGTGCCGATGTCCTCGTACCAGTGGTGCAGGGTCGCGCTGGGCAGCTGATCGACGAGCTCCTGCAGCTCACGCCGGTGCGCCTGGCGGGCCGGCGACCGGTCCGCGTGCACGACGCGCACGGTGCGGTCGGTGGTGGTGCTGACCAGGTGGTCGAGCATGCCGACCATCGGGGTGCAGCCGATCCCGGCCGAGACGAGCACAACCGGGTCGGTGCCCTCGTCCAGCACGAGGTCGCCGTACGGCAGCGAGACCCTCAGCTCGTCGCCGTCGAAGACGTTGTGGTGCAGGAAATTCGACACTTCTCCGGCCGGTGCGCCGGCGAGTTCGCCGATCGCCTTGACGGTGATGCGCCACTCGTCGTGCATCGGCGCCCGCGAGAGGCTGTACTGACGGATCTGGTGGGCGCCGTCGGCCAGCTCCACCTGGACCGAGATGTACTGGCCGGGGCGGAAGTCGGGCAGCGGGGCGCCGTCCCTGGAACCGAGGACGAACGCCACGGTGTCGGGGGATTCCTGCACGCGGCGGCGCACGACCACCTGCTGCCAGACCTGACCGGGCTCGACGCCTGCATCGGCGTACAGCTTGCGCTCGATCTCGAGCAGGTCGTTCGCCATGGCCCAGTAGACCTCGGTCCACGCCTCCGCGACGTCGGCCGTGACAGCCTCCCCGAGCACCGCCACGATCGCCTCGAACAGGTACTTGTACACGATCTCGTACTGATCTTCGGTGATGCCGAGCGAGGCGTGCTTGTTGGCGATCCGGGACAGCAGCGCCGACGGGGCCGGCGCGTTCTCGTCGACGAGGATGGTGGCGTACACCGCGATGGCGCCGGCCAGCGCCCGTTGCTGGTCGCCGGCGGCCTGGTTGCCGCGGTTGAACAGGTCCTTCTCCAACTCGGGATGAGCGGCGAACATCTTGCCGTAGAACAGCGGCGTGATGTCGCCGATCGCGCCACCGATCGCAGGCAGTGTGGCGCGGACGACCTCGGTCGACTTGGCAGAGAGCATGGCATCCTCCCGACGGATGAGATGAGGGTCGAGCTAACGTGGCGGACGCGCTGTCAGGGACAACAGCACGCCCCGGGTCGGAGCGGCGGTCAGATCTTCGACCGTGAGGAGATCGAGTTCTGCGAAGAAGGCATCCTTGGCCCGGGCCAGCGCGTGGCGTAACCGGCACGCCTGGCTCAGGGGACAGGGGTTGTCGCCCTCGCAGTCGATCACCTCGTGCTCGCCCTCGAGTTCGCGGGCGAGCCGGCCGATGGAGACGGTCCGACCGGATTCGGTGATGTGCAGGCCGCCACCACGGCCCCGCCGGGTTTCGACGACTCCCAGCACATTCAGTCGCGCAACGACTTTCGCTGCGTGGGTGTAGGGGACGGAGAGTTCGTCGGCCACCTGGCGAGTGGTCGGGTGGCTCGGGGCCGGCCCATTATCGGTAACCGCCAGGCGCATCACGATGCGAAGCGCCAAATCGGTGAACCGGGTCAACTGCACGTTCCCAAAGGTAATTAATTGGTATTTGGGAGTCCAGTTAAAGTGAGCGCAATCACTACGATATGTAGTAGACGTGATCCGCGGTTCCGGGAACAGGGACCTAGGTCCCGGATTTTGCGGGGCTGCAACGGATTTGATTGAAAAATCAGTCACCGAGCTTCTGGTAGAACCGACCCACGATCGGCGCGGTGATCGCCCGGGGGCTGTACTGTCCGGCAAGCGACATGGCCTTGCTCAGCACGCCGGGGACGATCCGCATCTTGTTCCGGCCGAGCGAGTCGAGCGACAGCTTCGCGGTGTACTCGCTGGAGGTCCACAGGAAGTCCGGCACCATCCGGTCGACGATCGAGGCGTCTTCGGGCGCGGGCTGCTCGGTGCGCACCGGACCCGGAGCCAAAAGGGTCACGTTGACGCCGGTGCCCTTGAGTTCGCCGCGCAGTGATTCCGAGAACGTGTTGACGAACGCCTTGGTCGCCGCGTAGGTCGCGTTGTTGGGGATGGCCATGTTGCCGGCGGCGGACCCGACCATCAGGATCGCGCCCTCGCCACGCTCGATCATCCCGGGCAGCACGGCCAGCGTCAGATCGTGCACGGCGACCGCGTTGAGCTCGACCTGGGCGCGCTCGTACCCGGCGTCCAGACCGGCGACCGGTCCGAAGGTGGCGATCCCCGCGTTGTTGCACAGCACGCTGATCGGGCGCGCGGCGAGCTCGTCGACCAGGGTGGCGCGGGCGTCACGGTCGGACAGGTCGAGGCCGCGTACCTCCACGGTGACGCCGTGCTGCTCGGTCAGCCGGGCCGCCAGCGCCTCGAGCAGTTCCGTGCGGCGGGCCACGACGATCAGCGAGTGGCCGCGGGCCGCCAGATCGGCGGCCAGGGCCGCACCGATGCCGGACGAGGCGCCCGTGATCACAGCGCGGGCGTCGGCGGTCGGGGTCGGCAGGGCCATTTCATCTCCTCATCGCGGTGGTGCAGCCCGGTGATGGTACCGGCGTCCCGTGCGTGAGTTTGCGGTGTCGGGACCCCGCAACTCACGCGCCGGGGTCGAGGAGGACCTTGATCGCCCGCCGCTCGTCCATCGCCGAATACGCGTCGGCGACCTGCTCGAGCGGCAGCGTGAGGTCGAAGACCAGTCCGGGTGCGATGGCGCCCGACAGCACATCGGGCAGCAACTCGTCGATGTACGGGCGCACGGGCGCGATCCCGCCGGCGACGCGCAGGTTCCGGCTGAACAGGTACGGCATCGGGAGTTCGGGCTCGCCTGCCGGCACCCCGACGAACCCGAGCGATCCACCGGGGCGGGTCGCGCCGAGCGCCTGCCGCATCGACTCCTTCGTGCCCACACACTCGAGCACCGAGTCGGCACCGATGCCGCCGAGGAGTTCCTCGACCGCGGCGATCCCGTCCTTGCCGCGCTCGGCGACGACGTCGGTCGCGCCGAACCGACGCGCCAGATCCTGGCGATCGCCGTGCCGGGACATCGCGATGATCCGCTCGGCGCCCAGGCGTGCGGACGCGAGCACCGCGCTCAGCCCGACCGCGCCGTCGCCGACCACGACCACCGTCGAGCCCTCGCGCACGTTGCCCGAGCGGGCGGCATGGTGCCCGGTGCCGAGGACGTCGGCCAGCGTCAGCAGATGTGGATAGAGGGTGGCGTCGGGCTGCTCGGGTACGGCGACGAGGGTGCCGTCGGCGAACGGCACCCGCACGTACTCGCCCTGTGCGCCGTCGAGCGCGGAGCCGTCCGTGCTCTTGCCGCCCCACACCCCGAAGTTGACGCACGAGGTGGTGATCCCGTTCGCGCAGTGGACGCAGGTGCCGTCGCTGTGGGTGAACGGGGCGATGACGAAGTCGCCGACCCGGACGCCGGTGACGCCGCTGCCGATCTCCTCGACGATGCCGATGAACTCGTGACCGATCGGGTGCGGGGCGGTCGTCTCGCGGACACCGCGGTACGGCCACAGGTCCGAGCCGCAGACGCAACTGCGCACCACCCGCACCACCGCGTCACCCGGTGCCTCGACGCGCGGATCCGGCCGGTCCTCCACGCGGATGTCGCCGGGACCGTGGATCACTGTTGCGCGCATTGCCGTGCTCGCCTCCGTCTGTCGATGCGGTGACGGGCGGCGTCTCCGGTGGAATCGCCCGCCGGGGTCACCCTACGCGTCACGTGCCGGTGTGCATCTGCGTGCGCGGACCGATATACACGAAGGTGACCGAAGTCGGCGGAGCCGTGGTCGCCACCACTGCGGGGCGTGCGGTGCCGTCGCCCCCGACGCGTTTCGCGAGGGGAGTTCCGACCGAGGCGAGGAGAGCAACGCAACATGACAGTGGACCAGACGATGGAAGTGGCGGATTCGGCTGTGACGGACCGCTATCCGACGCGCATGGGCGAGAGTCCGCGCTGGGTGCGCCGTACCGACCCGACCGTGTGGGCGGGGAACGACGGCCCGATGACCGTGCCGGAACTGCGTGCGCACGACCGCGCCGGGTACACGGTCGTGCCGGAGGCGTTCGCAGCCGAGGAGATCCTGCGACTGCGTGCCGAGGTGTCCCGGCTGGCGGAAGATCCCGCACTGCGTGGCGACGAACGCGTCGTCCGGGAACGGGGGACCGGTGCGGTGCGGTCGATCTTCGAGGTGCACCGCGTCAGCCCGGTGATCGCGGGGCTGGTCGCGGACGACCGGATCGTCGGCAGGGCAAGGCAACTGCTCGGATCGGACGTCTACATCCACCAGAGCAGGGTCAACCTGATGCCGGGCTTCGAGGGCACGGGCTTCTACTGGCATTCGGACTTCGAGACCTGGCACGCCGAGGACGGGCTGCCCCGGCCGCGGGCGGTGAGCTGCTCGATCGCGCTGACCGACAATCTGCCCTACAACGGCGCGCTGATGGTGCTGCCGGGGTCGCACCGCACGTTCGTGCCGTGCGTCGGCCACACCCCCGAACAGAACTACCGAACCTCGTTGGTGCAGCAGCAGATCGGGGTCCCGAGCAGACGTGACGTGGAGGCGCTGGTCGCGGAGCACGGCATCGAGCAGTTCACCGGATCGGCGGGCTCGGCGCTGTGGTTCGACTCGAACATCATGCACGGCTCCGGATCGAACGTCACCCCGCATCCACGGTCGAACATCTTCCTGGTGTTCAACAGCGTCGACAACGCGCCGGGGGAGCCGTTCGCCGCCGGCGCGCCGCGACCGGAGTTCATCGCGGCGCGCACGGCCGAACCGGTGCGGTAAGGGTCAGATCGTTGCGGCGAGCCGGGTGCCCTGCGCGATGGCGCGTTTGGCGTCCAGCTCGGCCGCGACGTCTGCGCCGCCGATCACGTGATGCGTGACGCCGGCTGCGGCGAGAGCTTCGACCAGCTCGCGGACCGACTCCTGACCGGCGCACACGACGACGTTGTCGACGTCGAGCACCCGCGGGTCCTCGTGCTTGTCGCCGAAGCTGATGTGCAGGCCCGCGTCGTCGATCCGCTCGTAGTTGACACCGCGCAGCTGCTCGACGCCTTTGGCCTTGAGTGCGGCGCGGTGCACCCATCCGGTGGTCTTGCCCAGGCCGATCCCGATCGGCGTGGACTTGCGCTGGAGCAGGAACACCTGACGAGCTGCCGGGGCGGGGCGGGGCGTGGTCAGCGCGCCGCGGGCATCGTCGCCGGGACCGGCGACGCCCCATTCGGCCTTCCACTCGGCCAGGTCGAGGGTGGGGGAGCTGTCGTGGGTGAGGAACTCGCTGACATCGACGCCGATGCCGCCGGCGCCGATCACCGCGACCCGGCCGCCGACCGGCCGGCCCTCGCGCACCAGTTCCGCGTACGAGAGCACCTTCGGATGATCGATCCCCTCGATGGACGGGACGCGGGGGATCACGCCGGTGGCGACGACGACCTCGTCGTATCCGCCCTGGATGAGCTCCGCGGCCGTGACCCGGGTGTTCAACTGCACCTTGACGTTCGCGAGCTCGAGCTGGCGACCGAAGTAGCGGATCGTCTCGTCGAACTCCTCCTTGCCGGGGATCCTGCGGGCGATTTCGAACTGCCCGCCGATCTCGCTGTGCGCCTCGAACAGGTCCACCTCGTGGCCCCGCTGCGCCGCGCCGAGCGCCGCGGACAGTCCGGCCGGTCCGGCGCCGACGACCGCGACCTTCTTGGCGCGCCGGGTCGGCAGCAGTTGCAGTTCGGTCTCGTGGCAGGCGCGGGGGTTGACCAGGCAGGACACCGTCTTGTTGGCGAACGCGTGGTCGAGGCAGGCCTGGTTGCAGCCGATGCAGGTGTTGATCTCGTCCGCACGGTCCTCGGCGGCCTTGCGCACCCAGTCGGGGTCGGCCAGCATCGGTCGGGCGATCGAGATCAGCTGCGCGCCACCGCTTGCCAGGATCTCCTCGGCGATTTCGGGGATGTTGATCCGGTTGGCGGCAGCCACCGGGATGCGCACGTGCTCCGACAGCGCGGCGGTGAACTCGGCGAACGCGGCGCGCGGCACCGAGGTGACGATCGTCGGTATGCGGGACTCGTGCCAGCCGATGTCGGTGTTGAGGATGTTCACGCCGACTTCCTCGAGTTCGGTTGCCAGCGCGACGATCTCGTCCCAGGTCTGCCCCTGGTCGACCAGGTCTGCCATCGACAGCCGGAACAGGATGATGAAGTCGGTTCCCACCGCCTCGCGGGTGCGTCGGACGATCTCGACGGCGATGCGACGTCGCCCGGCCGCGGTGCCACCCCACTCGTCGGTGCGCCGGTTGGTCCGCGGTGCCAGGAACTGGTTGATGAAGTAGCCCTCGCCGCCCATGATCTCGACGCCGTCGTAGCCGGCCTCGCGGGCGAGTCGCGCGGTGCGGACGAAGTCGCGGATGGTGTGCTCGACCCCGACCGGCGTGAGTCTGCGGGGCCGGAACGGGTTGACCGGCGACTTGATCGAGGAGGCCGAGACGCTCAACGGCTGATACGAGTAGCGCCCGGCGTGCAGGATCTGCAGCGCGATCTTGCCGCCCTCGGCGTGCACGGCAGAGGTGATCTTGCGGTGGCGCAGGGCGGCGGTGTGCGAGGTCAGCTGGGCGCCGAACGGCACCAGCCAGCCGGTTCGGTTCGGCGCGTAGCCACCGGTGACGATCAGCGCCGCGCCGCCGCGTGCACGCTCCGCGTAGTACTCGGCCAGCCGGGGGATGTGCTTGGCGCGGTCCTCGAGGCCGGTGTGCATCGAGCCCATGATCACCCGATTGCGCAGGGTGGTGAAGCCGAGGTCGAGCGGGGAGAGCAAGGTCGGATACGCGGTCATCGCTGAGCCTTTCGGGGCGCGGATTCGAGTGCGGTCAGGGTCGTGTGTGCGCGGTCGGGTCGTCGGGTCAGGTCGTGGTGGGCGGGCTCAGCGCGTCGAGCACCTCGGCGCACCACTGCGCGAATCCCTCCTCGACGCGGATGCCGCCGCGCAGCACCAGGTACTGGTGCAGCTGGGTTCCGGTGAGCCGGTCGGGGGCGGGGAAGTCCCGCTTCTCGATGAGCCGGTAGAGCTCGAGCCGCTCGGCGTGCAGGTCGCGGTGGCGGGTGATCTCGGCGAGTAGCGCGGCGGGGTCGCCGTGCGCGGCGCCGCGCAGCTTGACGCCGAGTTCCTCGCGGACCTGCGAGGGTTGGCCGGGTTCGGCGATCCAGCGGCGCAGTTCCGCACGGCCCGACTCACTGGCCGTGTAGACCTTCTTGTCCGGCCGGCCCTCCTGGGCGACCGCCTCGCACGTGACCCAGCCGTCGGCGTCCATTCGCTTGAGTGTGCGGTAGATCTGCTGGTGGCTGGCGCCGACGAAGAAGCCCATCGACTTGTCGAATCGCCGGGCCAGTTCGTACCCGGTGCCGGACTGTTCGGTCAGGGACACCAGGATCGCGTGCTCGAGCGCCATGTCCGGCACGCTACCTATGCAACCGGGTGTTGTGCAACAGGATGCATATAGAACGTGCGTGACCGGCCGGAACAGCACGGGAGCGCCGCCCATCGGAGAACAATGGGGCCGGTGAGGTGGTGTCCGATGAGCGCGGGTGTCGATGGAGGTGCCGGCGGCCGGACCGTCGCGGGCGTGCCCGAAACAGATCTCGCGTCGGGGTTGCTGCTCCCGTATCTCGACGAACAGCGCGTTCGACTGGCTGACGCGGTCGCCCGCGTCGGCGCCGGAGACGATGGCAGCGGTGAGGGGGACGGCGTACACGACGCACGGGTTGCCGCGCGCCGGATACGGAGCGCGCTGCGCACCTATGCGCCGGAACTCGGCGCCGAGTCTGTCGTGCACACCCCGGTTCGGGAACTGCGTCGGCTGGGCCGCAAGCTGGCGCCCGTACGCGACCTACAGGTGCAGCGCGCCAGGCTGAAAAACGCACTCGCCGAACTTGATTCGGGGCAGTCCTGGGGTCCGGTGCTCCGGCGGCTCGATCGCGTGATCGGAGCCCGCGAGAGGGCGGCGGCTGCCGCGGCGGCGCACACGATCGGGGGCAGGCGGCTCGCCGAGTTGCTGTCGGGCCTCGACGCCCTGGCCGCGCACGCGCAGTGGGCGGAACCGGGCGTGGCACCGTCCGGCGCGGTCGGGAGGGCGCTGCGCGGTCGCCGTGACGTCGTCGATGCGGCGCTGGCGTCCTGCGGTGCGGATCGGGACGCAGGCCGGGGCGCGGACCCGGTCGATGTGGTGTTGCACCGTCTGCGCAAGGACGTCAAGACCCTGCGGTACGCGGTCGAAGTGGCGCGCCCGCTGGCGCCGGGCCGGGCTCGCGAGGTGCTGTCGGGGTTCACCGTCCTGCAGGACGTGCTCGGCCGGCACCAGGATGCCGTGGTCGCGCAGCAATGGCTGTGGGCGCTGGCGGTCGAGGCCGGGCGCCACGACGAGCCGACATTCACCTACGGCGTGCTGTTCCGACGTGAGCAGGAGATCGCCCGGGTCGACCTCGATGCGCTTCGGTCCGATTGGCGGTCGGTGCGCGCAGCGCTGGGCTCACTGCTCGACGACCTCTGAAGAGGTGCCACGGGGCTGCGAGTTCGATGCAGGCAAAGTCGTTGTCCCCAAACGCCTGTGGTCGCTGTTGCCGATGATGCTGATGGTACGCAAGGGGATCTGTGGCGCGATGACACGATAATCGAATCTATCTGCGGGGCAAGGGGTTCGAGACGAAAATCGACCGGCGACGGGCTTCGCCGTGGGGGCGGGAAAAACGTCGTCACATGATCGCTTCGGGTCTTATTCTAGTTGATGTACCTGACGGTCTCCGGCCTGTTCAGGGGCCGTCTTCGCACGATGAGGGGAGCCCCAGTGAGAATCCACAAAGCCACTGCTGTGTCTGTCCTGACGATCGCGGCGATGGGGGTCGGCGCCGGCACCGCGTACGGGGCTCCGGCGCCACCTCCCACCGGACCGTCCGTGATCCACTACGAGACGTCGGTGACGCCGAACGAGGTCGTTCAGACAGTGCTGGACTCCGGCACGTTCAAGGTCGAGGCCGGCGGTCATGCCGTCGACATCGTCGACAACGCGGGCGACACACTGGCGCGGCTGCCGATGGCCTACAAGGTCGCCGACACCGTGCTGCCGATCAGCCCGTCGGTGACCAACGGCGGCAGGACCCTGCTGTTGACCCCGGGCGTCCAACCGGTCGCGGGTGACATCAACGGTGCCTATCAGAACCTGATCAACCAGTGGGAGAAGGGCTGGGTGAACGGCGGATCGCAGGAGGCCGGCGCCGGCGCGATCATCGGCGCCGTGGTCGGATGCGTGTTCTTCCTGTTCATCGGCTGCATCCCCGGAGCGGCGATCGGCGGCACCATCGGCGGGATCAACGGGACCTCCAACGCGAACCCCGACTTCCAGCCCGCGCTCTTCAACCTGCTCGCCCAGTTCTGAGTGCACTGAGCGCCGGACGGATGGTGCGGTCGCCGGGGTTCATGGGGCGGGAACCGCCGGCGATCGAGGCCCCAGATGGAGGTGGCCACCTGTAAAGAGTTGCGCCCGCGCCGTTCCCGGCCGCGTCGTTCACACCCCTCTTCGACGCGGTCGGGGGCGCGGACGATCGTCTGGGTCACCTGGTGTCGGCGTCGACCCGTTCATCGAGCTCGCGCAGGACCGACGGCAGGTCGCCTTCGGGACCCGCGGCCGCGGTGGCGAGGTAGTGGCAGACGCTCAGCAGCCCGGCGACGAGGTGGAACGGCATGTCCGGATCGCGCAGGGCACCGAGTTTGCGCAACTCGTCCTCGACAAGTTGCGTGTCGCCCATCGTGACGCCGTCCTCGTAGGAGAGGAACAGATCGCGGGCGATCTGCAATGTCCACGCGCGGCGAGCGTCCATGCGTCCATTGTCTCGCCGCCGGTATCGCAGCGTCCACGCGACGGTGCGTGAACAAGATCGCATCACAGAAAGGTGGCCACGGCCCAGATGATCACGAAGGCGATCAACCCGCAGACGGCGAGCGTGAGCAGACCGATCGCCGTCGCCTGCACGACGCGCGAAACCGGAGCGCTGTAGCCGTCCCGGAGGAAGCGGGTCACTCGGCCGGACATCGCGGGTGGATCCTCCCCTCGTCGACCGCATCGAGCCGTGACGCAACCTGCGTCACATTCTGTCTATCGCCGGGTGGTGGCGGGGTGTGACGCCGTCGAACCGTTGAGTTTGTGGTGAGCCGGGACCGGATATCGGTGGGGCGATGCGCTACGTCCCTGGTCAGAGCGCCCCCGGCAGGACTCGAACCTGCGACCTAGAGATTAGAAGGCTCTTGCTCTATCCATCTGAGCTACGGAGGCGTGGTCCGATGCCGGACCGGCTCTGCAGTCTACTGGGCGTGACACCGAACACGCGAACCACGAGTGCCGAGGACAGCGCCGCGTCCAGGGGTGCGCAATCTCATCTGGGCGCGATTTCGGGGCGCATTTATGCTGGTGGACATGGCTACACCCGATCTCGCCGCTCCGCCCGCGTCCGCGACGGGAGAGGAGTCGGCGAAGCCGGGTGGCAACGGCACCGCCGGGGTCTTCGTCGCCGGCGCATTGATCGCGGCATTCGTCGCGGCGGCGCTGGCGGGTCTCTCTCTGACCGAGGCGCTTTCGCGGCTCGGCATCCCCGACCCGGGGCCGGTCACCACCTACGGCCTGCCCATCCTGACCGCGATCGGCGAGGTCGCCGCGGTCGTGTCGGTCGGCTCGTTCCTGCTGGCGGCGTTCCTGGTCCCACCGCAGCGCAGCGGGGTCCTCGACGTCGACGGCTATCGCGCGGTGCGCACGGGATCGGTCGCGGCCGCGGTCTGGGCGGCCTGCGCGTTCGTACTGGTTCCGCTCGAACTCTCGCAGACCTCCGGCAAGCCGTTCACGGAGGCGATGAAGCCGTCGAACGTGATGACCGCGCTGGGGCAGGTCGAGAGCGCGAAGGCGTGGCTGTGGACGGCGGCCCTGGCGGCGATCGTCGCCGTGGGCAGCCGGGTGATCCTGCGGTGGGGGTGGACCCCGCTGTTGCTGCTGCTGTCGATCGGCAGCCTGATGCCGCTGGCGCTGACCGGCCACTCGTCGGCCGGCGGCAACCACGACCTGGCCACCAACAGCCTGATCCTGCACCTTGTGTCCGCCTCGCTGTGGGCAGGCGGCCTGTTCGCACTGCTCGCACATGCGCGTCGCCGCGGCGCGCACACCGACGTCGCGGTGCGCCGGTACTCCGCGGTCGCCACGGTCTGTCTGGTCGTCATCGGCATCAGCGGCGTCCTCAATGCCATGGTGCGGATGCCGTTGAGCGCGCTGTTCACCACCAACTACGGCTGGATGGTGTTCGGCAAGGTCGTCGCACTCGTGGTGCTCGGGCTGATCGGGTTGGCGCAGCGCGGCACCTCCGTGCGCGCGCTGCAGCAGGACCCGTCGGCACGCGGACCGCTGATCCGGCTGGCCGGCGTCGAGGTGCTCGTGTTCGCCGCGACGATCGGCCTGGCGGTCGGGCTCAGCGGGGCCCCGCCGCCGCCGGACACGAAGGTGCCGTCGGTGCTCGAGGTCGAACTCGGCTACAACCTGTCCGGCCCCCCGACGCTGTCGCGGCTGCTGTTCGACTGGCGCTTCGACCTGATCTTCGGCACCGCAGCGATCGTGCTGGCGGTCGTCTACCTGCTCGGTGTGCGGCGTCTGCGCCGGCGCGGCGACGCGTGGCCGATCGGTCGCACCGTCGCGTGGATCGCGGGGTGCGCGGTGCTGCTGTTCACCACGTCCTCCGGTGTCGGCCGGTACATGCCCGCCATGTTCAGCGTGCACATGGCCGCGCACATGGCGCTGTCGATGCTGGCCCCGGTGCTGCTGGTGCTAGGCGGCCCGATCACGCTGGCGCTGCGCGCGCTCAAGCCCGCCGGCAAGAACGGGGTCCCCGGCCCGCGCGAGTGGCTCCTCGCCGCGGTGCACAGCCCGGTCTCGAAGTTCCTCACCCATCCGCTGATCGCGGCGGTGCTGTTCGTCGGCGGGTTCTACGCGCTCTACCTCGGCGGGATCTTCGGTTCGCTCGTGTCCGAGCACGCCGGGCACCTGTTCATGAACCTGCACTTCCTGCTCAGCGGCTACCTCTTCTACTGGGTGGTCATCGGCATCGATCCGGCGCCGAGACGGCTGCAACCGGTGACGAAGCTCGGCGTCGTGATGGGCTCGCTGCCGTTCCACGCGTTCTTCGGCGTGACGCTGATGATGATGAACACCGTGCTGGGCTACACGTTCTACAAGGGCCTGAACCTGCCGTGGAACCAGGATCTGCTCAGCGACCAGCACGTCGGCGCGAGCGTCGCATGGGCGGCCGGTGAGGTCCCGCTGGTGGTCATCATGGTCGCGCTGCTGATCCAGTGGTCGCGCAGCGACACCCGCACGGCGCGGCAGATGGACCGTGCCGCCGACCGCGACGACGACGCCGACCTCGCCGCGCACAACGCGATGTTCGCGGAGCTCGCGCGGCGGGACCGCGAAGCGGGGCTGTGAGCCCGGATCAGCCCAGATCGAACAGGTTCGGCTGACCGGCCCGGTAGCGGGCCACGTCGGCCTGCCGGAACGGCTCGAACGCTGCCGGCGGCTCGCGGACGAAGGTCTTCGCCCGCGGCGCGGTCGACCCCGCCGCGTCCAGGATGCCGTTCACCGCATGGCGCGCGGCCTCGTTGGCGCCCTCCATGGTGGCCAGGTCGAAGTTCGTCTGGACATAGTCGGCGGCGAGGAAGAGGTTCGGGATCGCGGTACGCGCCGTCGGGCGCTTGCTCCACGACCCGATGGTGTTGACCAGCAGCGGCTCGTCATTGTTGTTGCGGGATCCGTCCCAGGTGATGCCGGGGTCGAGCATCCACCGGTGGACAATCCCGTCGGGGAGCTCGACCTTGCCGTCGTCGTTGAGTGCGGCAGCCAATTGCGCCCATGTCTCCTGGAAGATCTCGTCGTGCGTGCACAGCTTCGCGGGCTTGCCGAACAGGATGCCGGGGGTGTCCCAGTCCGCGATGTCGATGGTCAGCCCGTCCAGCGAGGTGCCGTCGCCGAACCGTCGCGGATAGTCGCCGGGCCAGAAGGCGCGCTGGGTGTACGACGTGAGGCGCCACGGTGCGTCCACGTAGATGTTGTATCCGTGGCCCAGTTGCAGTCGCTCGGTGACGAACATCTGCAGCCCGTTCATCCAGTCGAGGTAGAGGTCGTCCATGGCCGCGAGTGCCGGATCGAGCCGGCGCATCTGCGGTGACCACAGCGCACGGGCGCGGTCGGTCGGCATCGCGCTGACGTACCAGTCCGCCGTTTCCACCGTGCTCGAACCGTCCGGGCGCCCGATGCGGACGCCACCGATGCGGTCGCCGTCGACGACGAAGCCGCGGCATTCGTGGTGCGGGTTGAACTCGACACCGAGACCGCGCAGATGCGAAACCCACGGGTCCAGCCACGCCTCGTTCGTCGGCCCGTTGAGCACCTCGTAGGTCTTGGGCCCGCCGGCCAGCTCCTGCAGCATGGCGGTGAAGAAGGCCTCTGCCATGTTCCCGATCGTGCGGGTGCTCGCCTTGGTCTCCTTCGCCGCCACCAGGGCGCGCGTGAGCCCGGTCGCGGCCAGCGACCGGTATTGCCGGGACCGGCCGGCGGCGCCGATGTAGTTCCACCAACTCACGTGTTCCCATTGCCCGAACCGGCGCTCGTCGCACGAGGTCAGGTAGACGGCCATGCGGCCCGCCAAATAAGTCGCCTCCAACGGCGGGATCGCGGCGTCGCGGATGAACGACTCCGACATCACCCGCGTGAACCCCTGGGGCGTGAGTAGTTCGCTGGGGTCGGCGTAGAACCCGAACATCATCGGGAAGCCGTCGGGAAGGCCGTGTGCCCGCGGGTACCGGGGGTCGCCGACCGAGAACGGCACCAGGTTGTCGTACACGCCGTTTCTGTTGCCGGAGAACGGAATACGCCGCATCGTGTCGTGGGTGTGATGATAGAAGGACGTGAACCCCCGCGCGCCGTGCTCGCCCGGTAGCGGTGCGCGCCCGCCGGTGGCCGACTCCGGCAACGCGATGGTGCGGGACTTGCCGCCGAGTTCCTTGCGGTCGAACACGGTCACCTGAAAGCCGCGCTCGGCCAACTCGTGGGCGGTGACCAGCCCGCCGATCCCGGCCCCCAGCACCGCCACGCGGCCGCCGGTGTTCCCGGCCCGCCGGGGCGGCTGGGCAGCTTGCGCGGGGTAGGCGACACCCCCGAGCCAACCCGCCGCCCCGGCGGCCGCGGCACCGCGTAAGACCGTCCGCCGGGTCGGCCCGTTCCTGTGCTGCTCTGCCATCACGCACCCCCGAAGATCTGACATATATGTGACTATGGTTGTCGTCATATTTAGCGCACGCGCTGGCGGAGGGGCGGAGAATCGGGGAAATCCGACATCGAGGAGGGCGTGATGGCCGATGACGGCCGAGTGCGGCGCGATCGTCGCTACGGCGGGGTCGCGGCGCCCGAGCGGACCGCGTTGCGTCGCGCCGCACTGCTCAGGTCCGGAAGAGAGTTGTTCGGCGCGCACGGTTTCCGCGGGGCGGGCGTCAAGGATCTGTGTGCTGGGGCGGGGGTGACCGACCGCTACTTCTACGAGTCCTTCCGCAACACCGGTGAACTGTTCGCCGCGGTCTTCGACGAGGTCGTCGACGAGTTGTTCAGCGCGGTCGCCAGAAACGTCGCCGGCAGCGCGCCGACGGGGACGAACAAGCTGCACGCCGGGATCGCGACGTTCCTGGACCTGCTGGGGGAGGATCCGCGAATGGTGCGGATCGTCTTCATCGAACCGCCGGCGGTGGGGTTCGAGGCCGAGGAGCAGATGGGTCGTGCGTTGGCGCGCTTCGCCGGCCTGGTCGCCGAGACGGTGGTGCGCGCGCGCCCGGACGACGTCGTCCCGGAGGTCATGACCCAGATCTTCGCGCTGTCGCTGGTCGGGATGATCGAGCGGGTCGTCATCGAAAAGATCAGCGGCCGAATCGATCTGCCGATGGCGGATCTGGCGGATCGGTGCACGACGCTGGCGGCCGGGACGTTGCGCGGACTCTACGACGACCGTTCTGCGCGCTGAGCCGTCATGCCGTGGCGGGCCCGGCCCGTACACCCGACCGCCGACAGCACGGCGCCCTGGACGCCCACCCTCGCGCGGTTGTGCACAGCCGCGGAGGTTCTGCACAGTTCACCCTTCGACGGGCCGGCGGTCGGCGGGCTCGGGCGACGATGGGGACACCGACTCGATCGAGCGGGACCGGCGTCTTCCGCCGGTGTCACACGAGGGGGATGTTCATGTACGAGACGCACACCGCCGTGGTCGGCACGGTGATCACCGATCCGCGTCAGCGCACCACGTCGAGCGGGGACGTGGTGCTCAGTTTCCGGATGGCCTGCAACGGCCGCCGGCTCGACCGCGAGACCGGCGAGTGGCACGACAACGGCACGCTCTACCTGAGCGTCAGTTGCTGGCGGCGGCTGGTGATCGGGGTGGGGGCCTCGCTCACCAAGGGCGATCCCGTCATCGCGTACGGGCAGCTGCGCACCAACGAGTACACGACCAAGGACGGCGCACCGCGCAGCGATCTCGAGATGCGGGCGAGCGCGGTCGGTCCCGACCTGGCCCGCTGCATCGCGCCGCTCGCGCGCGGCAGGAAGGCCGCCGTGCTGGTCGGTGAATCCCGGCCCGACGGTGAGGTCGGCGAGACCGCGCAGGATCCGTCGCTCGGGCAGTCGTCGACCTTCGGCGAGCCCACGTTCGGCGCGATGACCGATCGCGATCACGCAGTCGACGACGTGGCGGCGAAACCGTCGCAGGGGGAGGAGCTGGAGCCGGTGCCTGCCTGACGGGATGTGCGTATCGGTGCCGCGGCGGTCGGCCCGGGGGATCGGCCGCCGCAGCCTGGTCGTGAGCACTGGTGAGGAACCACTACCCTGGTGGGCATGGCTGAGTTCATCTACACCATGAAGAAGGTGCGCAAGGCGCACGGCGACAAGGTCATCCTCGACGACGTCACCATGAGCTTCTACCCGGGCGCCAAGATCGGCGTGGTCGGGCCGAACGGCGCCGGCAAGTCGAGCATCCTCAAGATCATGGCCGGACTGGACCAGCCGGGTAACGGTGAGGCCTTCCTCGCCCCCGGGGCGTCGGTCGGCATTCTCATGCAGGAGCCGCATCTCGACGAGTCCAAGACGGTTCGGGAGAACGTCGAGGAGGGCCTCGGCGAGACGATGGTGCAGCTCAAGCGATACAACGAGATCGCCGAGCTGATGGCCACCGACTACTCGGACGAGCTCATGGAAGAGATGGGCACGCTCCAGGAGGCGCTCGACCACGCCAATGCCTGGGAGGTCGACTCCCAGCTCGAGCAGGCGATGGACGCGTTGCGCTGCCCGCCGGCCGACGAGTACGTCACCCATCTGTCCGGTGGCGAGAAGCGCCGTGTCGCGCTGTGCAAGCTGCTGCTGAGCAAGCCGGATCTGCTGCTGCTCGACGAGCCCACCAACCACCTCGACGCCGAGTCGGTGCTGTGGCTCGAGCAGCACCTGGCGGCCTACCCCGGCGCCATCCTCGCCGTGACCCACGACCGCTACTTCCTCGACCACGTCGCGCAGTGGATCTGTGAGGTCGACCGTGGCCGCCTTTACCCCTACGAAGGCAACTACTCCACCTACCTGGAGCAGAAGGCCGCCCGCCTCGAGGTGCAGGGCAAGAAGGACCAGAAGCTGCAGAAGCGCCTCAAGGAGGAACTCGCCTGGGTTCGCTCCGGCGCCAAGGCCCGTCAGGCGAAGAACAAGGCCCGTCTCGACCGTTACGACGAGATGGTCACCGAGGCCGAGAAGCACCGCAAGCTCGACTTCGAGGAGATCCAGATCCCGACGCCGCCTCGACTGGGCAACGTCGTGGTCGAGGTGGAGAACCTGGACAAGGGCTTCGACGGCCGCCTGCTGATCAAGGACCTGTCGTTCACCCTGCCGCGCAACGGCATCGTCGGTGTCATCGGCCCCAACGGTGTCGGCAAGACGACGCTGTTCAAGACCATCGTCGGGCTCGAGGAGCCGGATTCGGGCACCGTGAAGGTCGGCGAGACGGTCAAGCTCAGCTACGTCGACCAGAACCGCGCGAACATCGACCCGAAGAAGACGGTGTGGGAGACGGTCTCGGACGGCCTCGACTACATCGAGGTGGGGCAGAACGAGATGCCCTCGCGCGCCTACGTTTCCGCATTCGGCTTCAAGGGGCCGGATCAACAGAAGCCGTCCGGGGTGCTGTCCGGCGGTGAGCGCAACCGGCTGAACCTGGCGCTGACCCTCAAGGAGGGCGGCAACCTGATCCTGCTCGACGAGCCGACCAACGACCTGGACGTCGAGACCCTCAGCTCGCTCGAGAACGCGCTGCAGGAATTCCCCGGCTGCGCCGTGGTGATCTCCCACGACCGCTGGTTCCTGGACCGGACCTGTACCCACATCCTCGCGTGGGAGGGCGCGTTCGGCGACAACGAGGCCGCCTGGTACTGGTTCGAGGGCAACTTCGAGGCCTATGAGGAGAACAAGGTCGCGCGGCTCGGTGCGGATGCGGCCCGCCCGCACCGCGTCACCCACCGCAAGCTCACCCGGGACTGACCGATGTCCGAACCGTTTCGCTGTGAACTGCAGGTGCGCTGGGGCGACTCCGACCGCCTCGGACACGTCAACAACGTCATGTACCTGGAGTACGCGCAGGAGGCGCGGCTGCGCTTCTTCCGTGCGATCTTCGACGGCACGGACACGGGGTCGGTCGGCCCGGTGGTGGTGCGCCGGCTCGAGGTGGACTTCGAGCGGTCGCTGACCGACGAGTCCGACCCGCTGTCGGTCGAGGTGACGGTGACCAAGCTGGGCCGGACGTCGATGACGATCCGCAACCGGATGTTCGACCGCCACGGGGTGCTGCACAGCACCGTCGACGCCGTGCTGGTCGCGCTCGACATGGCGACCAACACGCCGCGGCCTATCCCGGACGAGGCCTGCGAGGTCCTGCTCGCGTACTCGGAGGAAACCCTGGTTCGCGCCGCGACGTGACCTCCGGACGCCTAACCTCGACGTGAAGCCCAACGGCGGAAGCGGGGTCGGCGATGACGGATGCGGTTTCCCACCCGGAAGCCCCGGGACCGGAGGAGGACGCGGGGGAGATCGCCGCGCAGGCGATGGACGACCCGGAGCTGGCCCAGCTATATCGCGGCTACTACCGCCAGGATGCGACGGTCGCTCCCGACGCCGGCAGTGCGCGGGCCGAGGAGGAACCGCAGGAATCGCCGGAGGTCACACTCGGCCGGCGCGCGGTCGAGATGCTGCGTCGTCACCGGGAACTGGCGGCCTGTCGGAGTGAGGGCGTCCCGCTGGTGCGGCTGTGGCCGGACGGCACGCGGGGCTCTGGTGACGACGCGGCGGCCTCGGTGCTGCAGATCGTCACCGACGACTCGCCGTTCCTCGTCGAGTCGGTGACCGCGCTGCTCGGCAGTATCGGGGTGACCGTCGACCAGGTGGTGCACCCGATCCTGACGGTCGAGCGGGACGCCGACGGGAACCTGCTGCGAGTCCTGACCCGCCGCCCCGGCACCCCGCCGCCGGCGGATGTGCTGAACGAGTCCTGGATGTACCTGGAGCTCTCCGGTACGCCGCAGGAGGTGCTCCCGCAACTGCAGGAGCGCGTGGTCGAGGCGCTCAAGGACGTCCGCACGATCGTCGAGGACACCGACGCGATGCTGGCCGAGCAGTTGCGCGTCGCCGAGGAACTCGAGCGGTCCGGCACGGTCGGCCCGGCCGACGAGACCGAGGTACGGGAATGCGCGGCCCTGCTCAGATGGCTTGCCGCCGGGAACTTCCGGCTGCTCGGCTACCGGCGCTACGAGGTCACGCGAACCCAGGCGAGCCCGGGTGGCGGATTCACCACCGAGCAGCAGATCGTCGAGGGCAGCGCGCTCGGGGTGCTGCGCTCGGGCGAGGTCGTGGACCGTCGCTTCCGGTTGCACACCCCCGACGAGGACACCGCCAAGCAACTGCTGGTGCTCACCCAGGGGCAGTCGCCGCCGATGGTGATGCGGTCGGTGCACCCGTTCTTCGTGTGTGTGCGCACCTTCGATGCGCAGCACCGCCACGTCGGTGAGCACCGCTTCCTCGGGATCTTCACGGTGACCGCGATCCACCAGAACGTGCTCGAGATCCCGATCCTGGGCCGTCGCGCACGGCAGGTGCTGGAGCTGGCCGGCCAGACCGAGGACTCGTACAACGGTCAGTCGATGCTCGAGATCATCGAGTCCTATCCGCGCACCGAACTTTTCGCGACCGACACCGACACCCTGCTCAAGGTCGTCAGCTCGGTGCTCTCGGTCGGGCTCACCCGCGATCTGCGGCTGTTCCTGCGCGGCGACGCCAACGGCAACTTCGTCTCGGCCCTGGTGTACCTGCCGCGCGACCGCTACCGCACCGGCGTGCGGCTGGCGATGAAGGCGATCCTGCTCGCCGAGCTGGGCGGCTCCAGCGTCGACTACACCACCCGGGTCACCGAATCCTCCTTCGCCATGGTGCATTTCACCGTGCACATCCCTCGGGGGTGGGAGGACGGGCACGGCCCCGACCTGGGGGAGCAGAATCGGCTGCGCATCCAGTCGCTGCTGGCGGAGAGCTCGCGCAGCTGGGAGGACCGGCTGTCCGAGGTCGTCACGTCCGGCCGGACCCCGGTCCATGCGGCGGCGGTCCAGCGGTACGCCGCGACGTTCCCTGAGGCGTACAAGGAGGACTTCACCCCGGAGGACGGGCTCGCCGACATCGCGCGGCTGCAGGCCCTCGAGCCGGGCAGGATCCAGGTGGCCTGGCGTCGCGGGCACGGTCGAGGGGTCCAGTGGCGGTTCATGCTCTACCTCGCCGGGGCAGGGGTGTCGCTGAGCCAGATGGTGCCGATCCTGCAGTCGCTGGCGGTCGACGTCATCTTCGAGCGTCCGTACCCGGTCCTACGGGACGACGGAATGCACTGCTGGATATACGCGTTCGCGGTCGCCGTGCAGCGCGACCTCGTCGACCGCACGGACATCACGCCGGACAGCGACGCGGGCCGACGTTTCATCGGCGCGTTCGAGGCGCTCTGGTACGGCCACGCGGAGGTGGACCGGTTCAACGAACTGGTGCTGCGGGCCCGGCTCGACTGGCGTCAGGCGATGCTGCTACGAGCCTACGGAAAGTACCTGCGACAGGCCGGTTTTCCGTACAGCCAGACCCACATCGAGACCGTGCTGTGTGCGAACCCGGACACGGTCGCCGCCCTGGTCGAACTGTTCCACGCGAGCTTCGACCCGGACAGTGCCTCGCCCGACCGCGCCGAGGAGGTCGCCGACCGGATCACCGCGGACATCAAGAAGGTCTACAGCCTGGACACCGACCGGGTGCTACGCGCCTACCTGGCACTGATCCGGAACACGCTGCGCACCAACTACTTCATGACCGTCGCTGACGGCCGCCCGCACGAGTACCTGTCGATCAAGCTGGCCTCGCGTGAACTCGCCGAGCTGCCGCAGCCGCGCCCGATGTACGAGATCTACGTCTATGCGCCGCGAGTCGAGGGCGTGCACCTGCGCTTCGGCCCGGTCTCGCGTGGGGGGCTGCGGTGGTCGGACCGGCGCGAGGACTTCCGCACCGAGGTGCTCGGCCTGGCCAAGGCGCAGGCAGTCAAGAACGCGGTGATCGTGCCGGTCGGAGCCAAGGGCGGGTTCGTGGTGAAGAATCCGCCGACCCCGAGCGGGGATGCCGCGCGCGATCGGGATGCGCTGCGCGAGGAGGGGATCGCCTGCTATCGCCGGTTCATCTCCGGGCTGCTGGACCTGACCGACAACCTGGACAGCCGTACCGGCCAGGTGATCCCGCCCGATCGCGTCGTGCGCCGCGACGTCGATGACACCTACCTCGTCGTCGCCGCCGACAAAGGCACCGCCACCTTCTCCGACATCGCCAACGAGGTGTCGAAGTCCTATGGGTATTGGCTCGGCGACGCCTTCGCGTCCGGCGGCTCGGCCGGGTACGACCACAAGGAGATGGGGATCACCGCGAAGGGCGCCTGGGAGAGCGTCAAGCGGCACTTCCGCGAACTCGGCCTCGACACCCAGTCCGAGGAGTTCACCGCCGTCGGCATCGGGGACATGAGCGGTGACGTGTTCGGCAACGGGATGCTGCTGAGCGAACACATCCGGCTGGTCGCCGCATTCGACCACCGGCACATCTTCATCGACCCGACTCCGGTGGCGGCCACGTCCATCGCGGAACGCAGGCGCCTGTTCGCGCTGCCGCGCTCGTCGTGGGCGGACTACGACACCGCGACCATCAGTGAGGGCGGCGGGGTCTGGGAGCGTCAGCGCAAGTCGATTCCCGTCAGCCCGCAGGTTCGTGCGGCTCTCGGGCTGCCGGACGGGGTGAGCGAACTGCCGGCGCCGGAACTGGTGCGGGCGATCCTGCTCGCGCCCGTCGACCTGCTGTGGAACGGCGGCATCGGCACCTACGTGAAATCGGCCGCGCAGTCCAACGCGGACGTCGGCGACAAGGCCAACGATTCGGTGCGGGTGAACGGATCGGCATTGCGGGCCAAGGTGATCGGGGAGGGCGGCAACCTGGGACTGACCCAGCTGGGCCGGATCGAGTTCGCGCTGGCCGGCGGCAAGGTGAATACCGACGCGGTCGACAACTCGGCGGGTGTCGACTGCTCCGACCACGAGGTCAACATCAAGATCCTGCTCGACAACATGGCCGGCGCCGGACAGCTTGCCGTCGCCGGGCGCACCGCCTTCCTCGAGTCGATGACCGACGAGGTGGCCGAGCTGGTCCTCGACGACAACCGGCGGCAGAACGAGGTGCTCGGCATCTCGCGTGCGCATTCGGACAAGATGCTCGGGGTCTATGCGCGGCTGATCGACGACCTGGTGCGCAGGCACAACCTCGACCGCGACCTCGAGGCACTGCCCTCGCCCGACGAGCTGGATCGCCGGTCCGAGGCCGGGATCGGGCTCACCTCACCGGAGATGGCGACCCTGCTGGCGCACGTGAAGCTGGCGCTCAAGGACGACCTGCTGGCCACCGACCTGCCGGACCTCGCAGTGTTCGCGAACGTGTTGCCGCGGTACTTCCCCGGTCCGCTGCGCGAACGGTTCGGCGCCGACATCAAGAACCATCCGCTGAGCAGGCAGATCGTCGCGACGATGCTGGCCAACGACACGGTTGACGGCGGCGGCATCACCTACGTGTACCGGCTCGGCGAGGACACCGGCACATCGGCGACCGATGCGGTCCGAGCCTTCACAGCGGCCACGACGATCTTCGACCTGCCGGGGGTGTGGGAGGCGGTGCGCGCCGCGGGTGCCCCGGTCGTCGCCGAGGACAAGATGATGCTGGAGACCCGCCGGTTGCTCGACCGCGCCGCGCGCTGGCTTCTGGCCAACCGGCCGCAGCCGCTGGCGGTCGGCGCCGAGATCGCGCGCTTCGCCGACAAGGTGTCCAGCCTTGCGCCGCAGGTGCCGGGATGGCTGGCGGGATCCGGCGCCGAGACCCTCGACCGGCGCGCCGGCGCCGCGGTCGAGCTCGGTGCTCCCGAGCCCCTGGCCCGACGGATCTTCAGCCTGCTCGACGTGTTCTGCCTGCTCGACATCATCGAGATCGCCGACATCGGGGACCGCGACGGTGTCGAGGTCGCGGAGCTGTACTACGCGCTTGCCGCGCACCTCGACATCGAGCGGCTGCTCACCGCGGTCGCGGGGCTGCCGCGGGGGGACCGGTGGCATTCGCTGGCGCAGTTGGCGATTCGGGACGACCTGTACTCTGCCATGAGGTCACTGTGCATGGACGTGCTGTCCGGCGGCGAGCCGACGGAGTCCCCGGCGGAGAAGATCGCCGAATGGGAGTCCACCAACGCCTCGCGGCTCGCGCGTGCGCGCGGGTCGCTCGCCGAACTCGCCGCGTCGGGAACCCTCGACCTGGCGGGACTGTCGGTGGCCACACGTCAGATCAGGAGCATGGTCCGCGCGGCGGGCATGAGAGCGGAGGCAGCCAGGTGAGCGAAGCGGTCGGATTCCACAGCAAGGTCGAGGTGCGGTGGTCGGACATGGACGTCTTCCAGCACATCAACCACGCCCGGATGGTGACGCTGCTGGAAGAGGCCCGCATTCCCTGGCTGTTCCTCGACGACCGCCCCACCGCCGCGCTGCGCGAGGGTGCGGTCATCACCGACCTGCACGTGAAGTACCAGGGTCAGCTGCGGCACTCGGACAGCCCGCTGGACGTGCTCATGTGGACCTCGCAGGTGCGGGCGGCCGACTTCACCATCAACTACGAGGTCCGCGCGGTCGGGCAGGACCTGTCGGTGCGCCCGTCGATCGTGGCGCAGACGCAGGTGGCGTCCTTCGACATCGGCGGTCAGCGGCTGCGACGGCTCACTGCCGCCGAGCGGGAGTATCTGGAAAGCTGGAAGCGTGCTTGAGCGAACACTGGACATCCCGGATGCGGCCGAGCGGGAGAACCTCGCGGCGTTCGTGTCCCGGGCGGTGCGCCTGGACCCGGCCGCGGTGGTCCGGATCCGGCGGCGCGACCCCGATCGGCTGACGGTGTGGTGCACTACGGCTGGTTTCGAGGCGCTGGCGGTGCGGGTGGTCGGTGGTCGGGCCGGGCAGGCGGACACCTGTGTGGCGGCCGACGGGTTGCTGCGCGCACTCCAGGACACCGCAGACGGTCAGATCGACCCGGGCTTCTCGATGGACTCCGCCTGGCGCGGTTCGCTGCCGCCCGAGGACGGCTTCGTCCACGTCGACGATGTGCCGGCCCGTGAGCTCGTCGACCTGTCGGTGCAGGGCGCGGAACTCGCGCGTGAGCACAGCACCAGCGTTGGGCCTCCGAAGTCGCTGCTGGATCAGGAGGTCGTGCACGTGGAGGGCGGTGGGGAAGCTGCCGCTGTGCCGCTGCGCTGCGTCTTCGCGCTCACCGCAATGGGTTTCATCCCGGGAGTCACGCAGAACTCGAGCGGTCGGGTCGACGCGACGCGGCTCGACGCGGCGGAGCCGGTCCGGGTGCGGGCAACGAAGAACTGGCTGCGGCTCGACGCCCGCTACGGGTCGGTCTTCCACCGGCGCGCCGGCGGCCTCGCGCTGGACGTGCTGTGAGCGCCGATCTTCCACCGGAGGTCATGGCGGCCCTGCTGTCGCCGAAGACCGGGGTGCCGCAGGAGAATGGTGAGCTGGTGACTCCGGTCGATCCGGTCCGGCCCCGTGTGTCAGCATTCGACGACGACGAGGACGACGAGTACTTCCGGCAGCGTCGGTCACAGGGATGGCTGCAGTCCGGCTGGTGAGGGGTGACGGAGCCGTCGAGCTACTGCGGCCAGCCAGGGAACGGTGGGGGAGACGGTTGCCCGGACTTTGCTGGGTCCACAGGTGCTGTGTGCCGGCACTGCTCAGTCGCCCCCGAGTCCGGGGAGGCGGTTTCTTCCTTGGTCACGTACCAATCGCCGAACACGTTGTCTGAAGGCCGACGTGCCGGACCCGACTGATCCGCCGGTGGCGATGCACCCCGACGGGTGTAATACAGGTAGCTGACGTCGCTTCTCGTTCCTCCGAACCAAGAGCAGACTGTTGCCCGGACAACCCCATCCGGCAACTCCGCCAGGCCCCCGAGTCCGATGTACATCGCCGGCGAACCCATCTTGCTATCTGTCTGGAATACTCCCGGATTGATTGCGCCGTGATTCGCCCCGGCAAATCCTGGATACACGCCGCTGGCGCCACCTCCAACGGTTCCGGCGATCTCAGATTCTTCGAAGGCGCGAATGAAGGTCCCGTCCGATGTCATGAGCTCCGCCGCGGGTGTCGTCCAGCGGATTGTGTAGTCGATATTGCTCAATGGCTCAGTCGAGTGCAGAGTTGATATATCACCTGTGGGAGGGGTGGAGGTGTGATCACTCCCACATCCAGCCGCTGCCAGCAGCAATGCGGCGATGGCGCCGCGCCGGAACCACTTCGGGAAGGTACGTGTGCTCATCGTGGCCAACCAGGAGATGGCGGCGGCGAGGGTTGCCCGGCCTTCGAAGGATTCACTGGCGCGGTGTGCTGGCATTGTTCGGCCGCAACGGAATTCGGGGGGGCAGCTTCTTCCTTGGTTGCATACCAGTCGCCGAACACATTGGCTGACGGCCGTCGAGCCGGTCCGGATTGATTCGTTTGGGGTGTCGTCCCCTCGCGGTGGTAATAGAGAAAGCTCCATTTGTCCTGTGTTCCACTATCCCAGTAGCAGATGGTGGCTCGCGTGCTGCCATCAGGAAGGTCGTCGACACCCCCCAGTCCGAAGTATGCCGTCGGTGCACCGAGTTGTAGATCGGTGTTGAAAATTCCCGGATTTATCGCACCGCGATTCGCGGTGGAGAAACCGGGGTATACAGAACCGATGCCGCCGCCGAGTTCGCCGATCGTTTCGGATTCCTCAAACGCGCGAATAAATGTACCGTCAGGGGTCATTAGTTGCGGTGTAGGAGACGTCCATCGGATGGTGAAGTCAGCGTCGCCGGGTTGCGCCAGCGGGGTGGATGGCGGGAGTGCCGATTGGGTGGGCTGATTGTGGATACTGCCACATCCAGCGATGCTGGAGAATACGGTAATAGCGATTCCGAGGCGAATGGCTGGGCGAGGTCCTTTGGTGATCATTTTGGCTGCTGTCCCGCATTCTTTGGACCCTGGTCATGCTCGATTATATTCTCGCTCGTCAGTCCATTTATGAACATTGTGTTGAAGTTCGCGGTGTTCAGATCTTGGATTTGACCAACATCGCGAACGAAGTTGTTGGTTGTAGTGTGACTCTCACTCACGAGACTCCAGTCGAGCTGGCCGTTTGTGGTGAAACCGGCGAACCTCGCGGCAGAATCCGGGTGCGCGTCCAGGTGGCCCTGCGCTTGGTCGAAGTTCGTCCGGACCGAGTCCATCTTGAAGTCGTTGCCCACGGCGGAAACCGCCGCCTGTGTCGGATCGGCCGTGACCGGATGCAGCGGGTCGCCTGGCGCGACGAGATCTTGCTTGAGCCAGATGTCCGTGACACCCGCCATCACACCGACCGCTGGAGTCGGTGCCAGCCAAGCGGCCGTTGCGGCGGTGTCGATCCACGCGGTCTGGTTGTTGTAACTCTTGACCTGTTCCCACTGGTCGCGTGCGTCGAGTTGGCTGATCTGGTCCGTCATGCCCTGCTGCATCGCGTGGTTCAGCTGGCCTGCCCGGAATGCGTAGTCAACATGAGACGGATCCACGCCGCCCTGATATTGCAGGAAGTCGATCCACTGCTGGCCACCATCGTTGATGATCCGGGCGGCCTTCGGATCCGAGTCGAGCACATTGAACAAGTGCGACAGGTCGGTCACGTTGTCGAATGGCTGCGCCGTGTGGTTCGCGAGGATGTGTGCACCGTCGTTGTCGGTGACACCGGCGAAGTTCCCCAGATAGGGCCGCATCGAGTTCGCGAGGCTCTGCGTCAGTTCGGGATTGACCTGCCCGAGCGAGTCGTACCCGTGGTTCGGCATGTTCTGCGACAGCGTCGCCGAGTGACTCGCCATGATCTGGGCCAGCGCCGACGCGGACTCGCCGCCCTGCTTGTTGGCGAACGAATCGAGCGGCTGCCCCGCGGACTCGCCGATCGACGCGAACATGTTCGCCGCCCCGTGCTGTCCGGGATCCCACTTGTGCTGCAACACCTCCAGTACGTGGTCGCTCGCGTTGTACGAGCCGCCATGGTCAACCGTCGACGCCATATTGCTCCCGGTGACGAAGTCGTGCACAGCCTGCGCATCATGCCCGCCCGCACCGAGCAGCCTGTCCGCGAGGGAGCCGACCTCGGAGTCGTGTACGCCTCGCCCCTCCATCGTCATCGTGACGTTGGGGCGGCCGGTCGCGCCGGCGATCTCCGCGCCCTGCTTCAAGAGCCCCCGGTCCACGTCAGACCCCTGGGCGAGGCTTTGGTCGCCGCGCCCCATGATGTTCGTCAACGCCTTGAAGTCGCCGGCCCGCGATACGTCCGCCGTGGTGAAGGGCCCTGCTGCTGTCCAGTTCGTGTGCATGGATACCGGATTGTCGGTGAGCAGCGTGCGTACCGGGGTCGGTAGTTGCGACATGCCACCGTGGTCGGCGACCGTCGGGACTGCGCCGGCAGTCAGCACGCTCGCGGTGTGCACGTTCGGCGACGACACCAGTTGCATGGCGTTGGCGAGGTCGGCCTGATTGCCCTGCGGCAGCGCCGATGTCATCTTGTCGATGTCCTGCACGCTCATGCCGTCCTGCGCGCGCATCACCTGGCGCAGATAGTCGAACTGCCCCTGCGTCAGGTTGACGGGTTTACCGCCGACCAGGTCGGTTTTCTGTTCATCGGTCAACTGGGCAGCCGCGTGGAGGCGCGCCAACTCGTCAGCGGTTGCCGTGCCGCTCTTCAAGTCGGCGAGGTCCTTGCCTGCGATCGTCCCGTTGAGTGCGGCTGTGGCCGGTGTGAGCGAGCTGATCTCGACATTGGCCGCGTTGATCGCGGCGGCACAGTTCTGATCTGCCGTACCGAGCGCGACCGCCAACCGCTTGAGCGACACCGTGCTGGTGGCAGCCTCGTCTCCGCGCTGCTTCTGCAACTGTCGAACCGGGTTCTGAGCCTGTGCGTTGTCACCGCAGGCTGCGATTGCTGCGCTGTAGTTGTGCTTGTCGGTGACGGTCCAATCCTCGGCCACGTCGAAGTTGTCGCTCTCGAGATTCGATGCCGTTCTCGTCAAGCCGGCGATCATCGGCTCCATCGCCCGGGCACCCGCCATGCACGCTGCCGCGAGGTCATCGAATGCCGAGCCCACCTTCCGCATCTGCTGATTCTCGCGATCGGCCCGATCGTCTGCGGCGCCGCGCGCTGTACCGGACCAGTGCAATCCGTCGATGCTCGAACGCATCTTGTCCGCGGAATCGTCGATCTGCTGCACCCTCGGTGCAACCATCGTCGCCACCGCCGCCAAGGCGTTGGCATCCCACCCCGCGACCTGCGACCGGGTCACAGCGCCCATGTATTCCTCACCCCCCGTTCAGATCGCCCATTGCTTTGAGGCGCGCAGCGGCGGCCTCGTTGGTCGACTCGTACGTATCTGCGGACTCGCTGAGCAGGTCCGCCATTTCCTGGTACCGACCGCTCATCACGTGCATCGCCTCGAAGCAGACCTGAGGAGACTTGTGCAGTGCCGCGGCCGTCGCGGAACCCGCCATACCCCGCCACCCTCCCCGATTGCGATGACAAGCACTCCACCCCGTGTATGTCGGGAGCCGTTGCCGCACTGGGTCTGCCGCTCCCGAGGCGAGAATCGCGTAGGGCGCGCAGGTTGTCAAACCGGAAGCGTCACCGTCCGCGCCGTCCGACGCCCGTATGATCGATCGGTCAACAGTTATGCCGACCCGATGACGGTCGGACATTGGGAAGGTGTGTCGACGGCGGGCGGGGCCCCGGCACGGCCGCTTCGGCGACCCCAGAATCCCGATGGGTTTCCATGATCAGCTCTGCCGTCGATACCGAGACCGACCCGGACCCCGATACGGAACGGCGCACCGCTGTGCGCCCGTTCCGGGCGCTGACCGCCGCCGCCGGATGGAGCTTCTACCCGGTCGGGCTGCTGGCCCGGCTGCCGTTCGCGATGCTCACGCTCGGCATCACCGCCTACGTGGCAACCGTGCGCGGCTCGTTCGCCGACGGCGGCCTTGCGGCCGGGGCCTACGCCCTCGCCGCCGCCGTGGGTGCTGCGGTCACCGGCGCGGCCACGGACCGCTTCGGCCAGCGTCGACTGCTACTGGTGTTGGCGATCATCAATGCGGCGGTGGTGCTCGGATTCGTGTCCGTCGCGGGGATCGCACCGCTGCCGCTGCTGGTCGTCGCCGCCGCGGTCGTCGGCGCGACCATTCCGCCGGTGGGCCCGCTGGCGCGGGTGCGGTGGGCGGCGCTGGTCGAGGACCGGGTCCCGCCGCCGCACCGGGCGCGGGTGTTCGGCACGGCGCTGAGCTACGAGTCGATGGCCGACGAGTTGACGTTCATGTTCGGCCCCGCGCTGGTCGGTGTGCTCTCGGCGCTGCTGTTCCCGTCGACGCCGCTGCTCGCGTGTGTGCTCATCATGCTGGTGTTCGGCGGACTGTTCGCGCTGCACCCGACCGTCGCCGCGGCGGCGCACGCCGACCACGGCTCCGGCGTGAAGCGGGCGCGGCTGCGGGAGTTCCTGCTGCCGGCGCGGCTGCTGCCGGTGCTGGGCATGCTGACGATCGGCTCACTGTTCGGCGCGTTGTCGACGTCGGTGATCGCCTACGCCGCGGACAACGGCAGCCCCAGCAGCGGCGGCATCATCTACGCCGGATTCGGGGTCGGATCGGCGCTGGCGTCGCTGGCGATGGCCGCGGTACCCGACCGCTTCGCGCTGTCGTTGCGCTGGGTCGTCGCGGCCGTCTGCAGTGTCGGCTTCGCCGCGTTGCTGCCGCTGGCCTCGGGGGCCTGGGTTCTCGCGGGCATGCTGGCCCTGCTCGGATGCGCGATCGGCCCGGTCATCGTCACGTTGTTCGGGATCGGTTCGCGGGTCGCGCCGGCCGGACGCGCCGGACTGCAGATGACGCTGCTGTCCGGCGGGATCATCGCGGGCAACGCCATCGGTGCGCCCATCGCCGGTGCGGTCGCGGACTCGTCCGGCAGTTCGATGGCATTCCTGGTCGTGGTGGCCTCCGCCGGGGTGCTCGCCGCGCTGGGCTTCGTCCACGCGGTCGCGGCGCGGCGCCGGCCCGAGTAGCCGGGCCGCGCTCCGGCGTCAGTCGGCCGAGTTCACCAGGAAGTCCGCCGCGGTGTCGATGTACTCCACCAGCGCCCGGCGGTGACCGTCGTCGAGGGTGGCCGTGTCGATCGAGTCGATCGCGGTGTGCATGCAGCGCAGCCAGGCATCACGCTCGACCGGGCCGATCTTGAACGAGGCGTGCCGCATGCGCAGCCGGGGATGGCCCCGCTCCTCCGTGTAGGTCCGCGGGCCGCCCCAGTACTGCTCGAGGAACATCCGCATCCGGCGCTCGGCGGGCTCGAGGTCCTCCTCCGGGTACAGCGGCCGCACGATTTCGTCCGCGGCGACCTCTTCGTAGAAGCGCGCGACGAGGGCGCGGAAGGTCTCGGCGCCGCCCACGGCGTCGTAGAAGCTCTGCTGCGGTTGATTCATGAGCCCCATCTTGCCCGCCCGGAAGCGGGGGATCATCGGGCGGCGTCGCTCACCGCCGCCCCGAAGGGACGACCGGTCGGGTAGGGGGCGCTGATCCCTTCGTCGTCGAACGCCTTGAGGATGCGGCGGTGCAGTTCCCGCTGCACCGACCATTGGGTGTTGGGGCGGACCTTGACGGTCAGGCGAAGGGTAACCGCGTCCGAGCTGACGTCGTCCACTCCCAGCATCTCGGGGGCCTCGAGAATGTGCGGACTGAGTTCGTCCTCCTCGACCGCAGCGTTCGCGGCCGCCAGGGCGACGGTGCACGCGAGGTCCACGTCGGAGGTGTAGGAGATCGGCAGCATCAACAGGGCGATCGCGTAGCCCTGGCTGTAGTTGCCCACGCGCGAGATCTCGCCGTTGCGGCAGTACCAGAGGGTGCCGAACTTGTCGCGGACCGTGGTCACCCGCAGGCCGACGGTCTCGACGGTCCCGACCGCCTCGCCGATGTCGATGATGTCACCGACGCCGTACTGGTCCTCGAACATCATGAACAGGCCGGACAGAAAGTCGCGGACGAGATTCTGGGCGCCGAATCCGAGCGCCACGCCGACGATGCCCGCCGAGGCGATGAACGGTGCCACGTTGATGCCGAGTATCGCAAGGGTCTGCAGGATCAGCCAGATCAGCACGGCGAAGGACACCGTGGACTTGAGTACCGAACCGATCGTGCCGGCACGCTGGCGGCGCCGCTCGCGCAGCGTCGAGTCCCGCATCGAATCCTGTGCCTTTTCGCGCAGCGGCTTGAGCAGTGCGGGCGTCGGCACACGCGCGTTGTCGCGCTTGGCGCGCGGCTTGGTCATCCGGTCGATCATGCGGTGCAGCAGGAATCTCACGGCCACGGCGAGCGCGACGTAGATGGCGATGTGCACCGGCCGGTCGATCAACCAGTCTCGGCCGGTGCCGGTCAGTTCGAAGGCTAGGTCAGACACGACCAGAGTCTGGCGGAGGACGTCGGCGGTGTCCGACCGCACTGCGCACGGCCATGCGCACACTTCGGCGCTTTCGACGCATGCGCACCGCTTTCCCTGGTGAGGTGATGTTCATCACGTATGGTGGTGGCGGTTCCACTGGCCTTCGGGTTGCGACAGTCTGGCAGGCAGCAGGGCACCGGCAGCACAGCGTGTGAGGCAGGCCTCATGAAGCATCGACAACACCGCACGCACCCGACCTCGGACGGCCGGCCATTGGCGGCGGTCGGTACCCGCCCCGTGCCGCGCTGGCTCGCGCGCCGTGTCCTGCTGCTCAATTCAACGTATGAGCCGCTCACGGCCTTGCCGGCGCGGCGTGCGGTGGTGCTGTTGGTGTGTGACAAGGCGGAGATCGTCCACGAGGATCCCGAGGGTGCCTTGATCCGCTCGGTGGACTGTGTCGTGCAGGTGCCCTCGGTGATCCGGCTGCGCACGTTCGTCCACGTGCCGTACCGGGCCCGTATCCCGATGACGCGCACGGCGTTGATGCACCGCGACCGTTTTCGGTGCGCCTACTGCGGCGGCAAGGCCGAAACCATCGACCACGTGATCCCGCGTAGTCGCGGCGGCGAGCACTCCTGGGAGAACTGCGTCGCGTGCTGCGCCCCGTGCAACCACCGCAAGGCCGACCGTCTGCTCAGCGAACTCGGCTGGACGCTGGGTGCCGCGTTGGTGCCGCCGAAGGGCAGGCACTGGCGGCTGCTGGCCTCGATAAGCGAGCCGGACCCGACCTGGCTGCAGTACCTGGGCGAGGGTGCGGCATAGGGAGGAGGGCGTAGCGCGAGGAAATGACGCCCCAGCTACCCCAAAGTGATCGCTCTCGACTAACGTCTCGGGCGTGAGCATCGCAGAGACAGTGTTGATCTATGGCGTGATCCCGCTCGCGATCACCGCGGTGATCGCCGGGCTGTCGTTCACCGCGCGAGTCCCCAAGCAGGCGCGGTACAAGCTCGGCGAGAAGTGGACGCGTGAGCCCATCTGGTGGGCCGCGGTCGACGAGCAGACGCACGGCGGACATGGTGGACACGCGGCCATCGAGTCCGGCCACAGTGTGATCGGAGGAGTGGCAAGTGGCAAGTGGTGAACTGACTTTCGCGCCGGTCGACGATTCGACGCTGCCGGTGGGCAGCGTGGTGACCGCGAGTGGACGGATCTCCGGCGTGGTCCAGCCGGGCAACCCGGTCTGTGATCTGCCGTTCGATCCGGTCGATCTGGCCCGCCTCGACGACGCGCTCACGCACGGCACCCGGAGCACCGGTGTGCGCTTCACCGTCTACCTGGGTGCGCTGGGTGCGAGCCCGGCCGACCGGGCCCGTGAGCTGTTCCCGGCCCTGCCGGATCCGGCGAACTCCGCGCTCATCGCGGTCTCCCCGGCAGAGCGGACGATCGAGATCGTCTCCGGTGCGGCGGTCGAGTCGAAGCTCGACGACCGTGTCGCGCAGCTCGGTGTGTCCGCGGCCATCGCGTCGTTCAAGGACGGACAGCTGATCGACGGGATCACCAGTGCCGTCCGCGTGATGACGGCGGCGATCCACCCGGTCTCTGCCTGACCGCACCCGACAGACCCTCCGGCGGGGCCCCGCGGTTCGTGTGAACTGCGGGGCCCCGCCGTCGTTCGTCAGTCGATCGCCGGCACCGGGTCACCGGCGTCCGCCGCCCGGGCCCGCAGCGCCCGCACGATACCCGCGCGCCCCTCGACGACCAGCCGGCGCAGGGCCGGCGGGTGATCGCCGGCCAGGAACGCGTCGGTGGCGGCCAGCGTGGACGGGCTGATCGACCACGACGGGTACAGCCCGATGATCACCGCCTGCGCGACCTCGCTGCTGCGCCGGGCCCACACGTCCGAGATCGCGTCGAAGTAGCGGGCGACGTAAGGCTCGAGCAGTTCGGACTGGCCGGGCCAGGCGATGCCGGCGATGATCGCGCGGCCGAGCGTGTGCGAGAGCGAGTCGTCGCCGACCACCTTGTCCCACGCCTCCTGCTTCGCCGCGAGCTGCGGACGCATCGCCGCCGCCTGCGCGCCCTGCCGGGCGCCCGCGGACGTCGGGTCGCGCAGCACCTCCGCGTCGATGAGCGGGGTGGCGGGGCTGTCCGCGTCGATCACGCCGGCCGCGGCCAGCGCCTGCACGATCCGCCAGCGCAGATCGGTGTCGATGTCGAGACCGGTTAGCCCCTGTGCTTCGGCGGATCCGTCCAACAGCGGCTCGAGCACGGCCGTGTGCCGTTCGGCCAGCACCGATGAGCACAGCGAGTTGACGAACGCCAGCTGATGGTCGGACCCCGGGGCGGCCGCGCGGGCCAGTTCGACGAGCCGGTCGGCGAAGTCGGCCCAGCCGGTGGTCTTGGCCCAGCCCGGTTCGGCGTAGGCGGACAGTGCGGTCTGGGCCTGCAGCAGCAGCCGCTGCACGACGCCGATCTCGGTCTCGGCCCCGATGCCGGCCTGGACCAGCGCGAGGAAATCGCGGGCACGCATCTCGGCCTGCCGCGTCATCTCCCAGGCGGCGGACCAGCACAGCGTCCGGGGCAGCGGCTCGACGATGTCACCGATGCGGGTGGTCAGCGTCCGCAGCGATTCCGGGTCCAGCCGTAGCGCGCAGTAGGTCAGGTCGTCGTCGTTGACCAGCACGAGCTTGCCGCGCCCTGCTCCGATCAGCTCCGGCACCTCCGTCAGCTCGCCGTCCACGTCGAGCTCGACGCGGCTGGTGCGCACCAACTTGCCGGAGCCGTCGTCGTCGTAGACGCCGACCGCCAGCCGGTGCACGCGCAGCTCGCCGGCACCCGGCACGGCCCCCTCCTGCCGGACGGCGAAGCGCGTGAACCGGCCCTGCCCGTCGACGTCGAAGTCCGCGGACAGCGTGTTGAGTCCGGTCGTGCGCAGCCACTGCGCGCCCCAGCCGGACAGGTCCCGGCCCGACGACTGCTCGAGCGCGGCGAGCAGATCGGAGAACTCGGCGTTGCCGTAGGCGTGGGTGCGGAAGTATTCGCGCAGCCCTGCCAGAAAGCCCGGCAGTCCGACGTACGCCACCAGCTGTTTGAGCACGGAGGCGCCCTTGGCGTAGGTGATGCCGTCGAAGTTCACCTCCACCGCGGCGATGTCGGGAATGTCCGCGGCGACCGGATGGGTCGAGGGCAGCTGGTCCTGCCGGTACGCCCACGACTTCTCCACGTTGGCGAACGTCGTCCACGCGTTGGTGTACTCGGTTGCCTCGGTCTGGCACAGCACCGACGCGAAGGTGGCGAAGGACTCGTTGAGCCACAGGTCATCCCACCAGCGCATGGTCACGAGATCGCCGAACCACATGTGCGCCATCTCGTGCAGCACGGTCTCCGCGCGCCGCTCGTAGGAGTAGCGGGTCACCTTGGACCGGAACACGTAGTCCTCGAGGAAAGTGACCGCGCCGGCGTTCTCCATCGCGCCCGCGTTGAACTCGGGGACGAACAGCTGGTCGTACTTGCCGAACGCGTACGGCACCCCGAAGTTGCTGTGGTAGAAGCCGAATCCCTGCTTCGTCTCGGCGAAGAGGCGGTCGGCGTCCATGAACTCGGCGAGCGAGGCGCGGCAGTAGATGCCCAGCGGGATCGTGCCGTGCTCGTCGGCGTAGCTGTCGGTCCACTGCGCGTAGGGGCCGGCGATCAGTGCGACCAGGTAGGTGCTCATCCGCGCGGTGGTGGCGAAGGTGTGCACGACGGCGCCGTTGGTACCGGAAGCGGTCTGCGCCGCCGGGGCGCCGTTGGAGATCACCTTCCAGTGCGCCGGCGCGGTGACCGTCACGTCGAAGGTGGCCTTGAGGTCGGGCTGGTCGAAGCAGGCGAACATCCGCTTGGCGTCGGCGGTCTCGAACTGCGAGTACAGGTAGATCTCGTCGTCGGTCGGGTCGACGAAGCGGTGCAGCCCCTCGCCGGTGTGCGAGTAGACGCAGTCCGCCTCGACGGTCAACTCGTTGTCGGCCGCCAGCGCGTCGAGCGTGATGCCCTTCGACTCGTCGAAGCCGGCGAGGTCCAGCGCGCGACCGTTGAGCACGGCGCTGTGCACCCGCGCGGCCATCAGGTCGACGAACGTCGAGGCGCCCTCGGTCGCGCCGAACCGCACCGTGGTGCGCGAGCGGAACGTGTCCGACCCGGGACCGCCCTCGGCGGCCGTGACATCCAACTCGATGCGGTAGTTCGAGACGCTGATCGTCGCCGCGCGTTCGACTGCCTGGTCGCGGGTGAGATTGGGCGAGGCCACGGTGGGTACGCTCCTTCGTTTGATCGGATTCGGGCTCGTTTGATCGAAATAGGACGTGCAATCCATCCCATCATGCGGGGAAGCATCCGGCCAGCAGGGTTGTTGAACCGGCCGGTGTTGTTGAATCAGATAGGGACGGATCGACATCCGTTTCCGTGCCTCCGGCCCACGCACGCGTAAGGAGCTGTCACATGACCCCCAGTCCAGCCGAGCGAGATCGCGTCGACTTCTGGTTCGACCCGCTGTGTCCGTGGTGCTGGATCACCTCTCGGTGGATCCTCGAGGCGTCCCAGGTCCGCGACATCGACGTGCATTTCCATGTGATGAGCCTGGTCGTCCTCAACGAGGGCAAGGACATCCCCGAGGAGTACCGCGCCAAGCTCGAGGCCGGCCTCGGCCCCGTGCGGGTGGCCATCGCGGCTGCACAGCGACACGGCGACGAGATCCTCGAACCGCTGTACACCGCCATGGGCACCCGCATTCACAACAAGGGGATCAAGGACTTCGACCAGGTCATCGCCGGCGCGCTCGAGGAGGTCGGGCTGCCCGCGGACCTCGCCGACGCCGCTCGCACCGACGCCTACGACGAGGAACTGCGCCGCAGCCACCACGAGGGCATGGACAAGGTCGGGCCCGATGTGGGGACGCCGACCATCCACGTCAACGGCATCGCGTTCTTCGGTCCGGTGCTGTCCCGGATCCCGCGCGGCGAGGACGCGGGCAAGGTGTGGGACGGTGCGCTCGCGCTCGCGTCGTACCCGCACTTCTTCGAGCTCAAGCGCAGCCGCACCGAGGACCCCGAGTTCGACTGAGCGGACTCCCGCGCCAGGGGCTCAGCCCAGCTCGCCGAGCGGCACCGCCGGATCGGCGAGCCGGGCCGGGTCGACCGGCTGCTTGGACTCGATCAGCCGTTTGAGGTCGTCCTGGGCGTCCCAGATGTTGACGTTCATGCCGGCCAGCACCCGGTTCGCGCCGTCGAGCCAGCACGCGACGAACTCGCGAGTGCGCGTGTCGCCGCGGGTGACGACCTGCGTGTAACCGGCGCTGTGGCCGACGTACTCCATGCCCAGGTCGTACTGGTCGGTGAAGAAGTACGGCAGGTTCGTGTACTCGGCGGACTTGCCGAGCATGCCCGCGACCGCGACCGCGGGCTGGTTGAGCGCGTTCGCCCAGTGCTCGGTGCGGATGCGCACGCCCAGGACCGGATGCTCGGCCGCGGCGATGTCGCCGACCGCGAAGATGTCCGGGTCGGAGGTGCGCAACCCCGCGTCGACCAGCACCCCACCGTCGCCGAGTTCCAGACCGGCCTGCTCGGCCAGTTCGATGTTCGGGTGGGCGCCGACCGCGACCAGCACGGTGTCGGCCGGCACGGTCGACCCGTCGCCGAGCCGCAGCCCGGTGGCGTGGCCGTCCGCGACGGTGATCTCCTCCACGTTGGCGCCCAGCCGCAGATCGACGCCGTGCTCACGGTGCAGTTCGGCGAACACGGTGGCGATCTCGGGGCCCATCGCCGCGAGCAGCGGCAGCTCCGCCGCCTCGACGACCGTCGCCTGCACGTCGCGTCCGCGTGCCGTGGCGGTGACCTCCAGTCCGATCCATCCCGCGCCGACCACGGCCAGCGTCGACCCGGGGGCCAGCGCGGCGTCCAGGGCGTCGGCCTCGTCCAGTGTGCGCAGCAGGTGGACCCCGGCCGCGTCGATGCCGGGAATCGGCGGCCTGCGCGAGCTCGAACCGGTCGCCAGCAGCAACTTGTCGTATCCGACGGTGGTGCCGTCGGGCAGCGTGACGGTGTGCGCGGACCGGTCGACCGCCGTGGCGGCGGTGCCGAGCCGCAGGTCGATGTGCATGTCCCGGTACCAGGCGGCCGGCTGCACGGTGAACTCGGCGCGCGACTTCTTGTGCGCCAGATACTCCTTCGACAACGGCGGGCGCTCGTAGGGCAGGTTCGACTCCTCGGCGACGAGGACGATCTCGCCGTCGAAGTCGTTGTCGCGCAGGGCCTGCGCCGCCTTGGCCCCGGCCAGGCCGCCGCCGATGATCACGAAGGTGGAATTCGAAGACATTGCTGCGTACTCCGTTCAATTTGGGAGCGTGTCGGCGGCGCGGTCCTTGCGCTGCCAGATCTTGGCCTGGCGCAACTGGACGATCAACCCCAGCGCCGCGGGGGACCGCGTCGCGCAGTGACTCGGGTTTGTCGAGCCCGTTGAAGCGGTCCATGACTGCCGACGGTAGTGCGTCGGGGGACAGCGCGACCGCGCTTCGGCGGACTGTCGGTGGGTGGGGTCATGATGAACGGGTGGACACAGCCATCGGCCATGCGCTGTTCGACACCGCGATCGGGTGGTGCGCGGTGGCGTGGAACGAGGCAGGCGTCAGTGCGGTTCAACTGCCCGAATCCGACGTGGCGCACACTCGGCAACGGATCCGCGCGGCAGCGCCCGGAGTGGCGGAGGCCACGCCCTCCGTGGTCGCCGGGCGGGCCATCCGCGGCATGCGGGCATTGCTGCAGGGGGAGAGTGTCGATCTGACCGAAATCCCCCTCGACCTGCGCGGTGTGCCCGAGTTCGCGCTGCGCGTCTACGCGGTCACGCAGCAGATCCGGCCGGGCAGAACCCTGACCTACGGGCAGGTCGCAGATCGGCTGGGCGACCGCGGATCGGCCCGTGCGGTCGGCGGCGCGCTGGGCCGCAATCCGGTCCCGCTGCTGGTGCCGTGTCACCGGGTGGTCGCCGCGGCGGGGCGGCCGGGCGGGTTCTCCGCCTACGGCGGGGCGGCCTCGAAGCTGCGGATCCTCGCCATCGAGCAGAGCGGGGCCGGGATCACCCTGTTCTGAGCGGACTGCCGATCCCCGTCAGGGGCGGGGCCGGAAGAACATCCGTCCCGCGCGCGAACGGTCCCGCAGCGCATGCGCGCGCCAGGTGTTGACCGGATGGCCGGCGAGCAGGTTGGCGAGCCAGGTGAAGAACCCGGTTTCGGTGACCGCGCGGTCCGCCATCTGGTGGAAGTCGACCAGCCCCAGCAGGTACTTGCCGGCGGACATCACGCCGATCGCGCCCTCCCGGCCGTCGGGCCGCACGTAGAACCCGTGGTTGTCGGCGGTGTACTCCTGCGCGCGCGACAGCGCCGGGCCGACCACGGGTACGAAGTTCGAGGCGAACATGCCGAGCTGGCGCCAGTACGACGTGTGACCCGCCGCGATGTGCCCGACCTCGTGGCCGATGATGAACTGCAACGCCACCGGATTCCGGGCCTGGCCGCCGATCTCGAACAGGTCGCTGTAGACGACCACGTACCGCCGGAACCCGTGCCCGGACGAGTACGCGTTGATCTGCCCGTTGCCGAGCACCACGTATGCGTCGGGAACCTTCGCCATCCGGAAGTGCTGGGCGGCGGCCACCACCATCGCGTGTGCCTCGGGGAACTGGGTGGGCGACACCTTGACGCCCGCCACCCGCGGCATCGCGTAACCCTGCCCGCGCCCCAGATACACGATGATCGGCGCTGCCAGCACGACGAGCACCCACACCGGGGCGGTCCCGACCGCTATCAGCACCAGCGCGGTCAGGTAGACCACCGCCATGATGACGATCGCGAGCACCAGCAGCGGGATCTCCCACGGGTGCCGCCGCGGCGGACCCAGCTGCGGCTGGGTCAGGTTCTGCGCGTAGGACCAGCCCGGCGGGGTGGCGGTGGGCGACGGGTGCATGGGGACGACCGTAATGCGCTCGTCCGTAAGGCATCCGTTCCCACACGACCGCGTCCGGTGTGGTCTGTGCCGCATCGTCCTGTGCGGGGCGGGGCCGGGGGACCTGACACAATCGACGCCATGCGCGTTTACCTAGGTGCCGACCACGCCGGCTTCGAGCTGAAGAACCAGATCATCGACCACCTCACGGCGACCGGGCACGAGCCCGTCGACTGCGGCGCCCACGTCTACGACGCGGTCGACGACTACCCGGCCTACTGCGTCGAAGCCGCCCGGCGCACGGTCGCGGATCCGGGTTCGCTCGGAATCGTGCTCGGCGGCAGTGGCAACGGCGAGCAGATCGCCGCCAACAAGGTGCCCGGCGCCCGGTGCGCGCTGGCGTGGAGCGTCGAGACCGCGCAGCTGGCCCGCCAGCACAACAACGCGCAGCTGATCGGCATCGGTGGCCGCATGCACACCCTCGAGCAGGCGCTCGAGATCGTCGACGCCTTCCTGGCCACGCCGTGGTCGGGGGAGGAGCGTCACCAGCGGCGGATCGACATCCTGTCGGAGTACGAGCGCACCGGCGTTCCGCCCGCACTGCCCGCGCAGTAGCGGGCCATGCCGGAGGGACACACCCTGCACAGGCTCGCCCGCATCCACCGCGACCGCTTCGTGGGGGCGCCGGTGCGGGTGTCCAGCCCGCAGGGACGGTTCACGGACGGTGCCAGGCTCGTCGACGGTCGGGTGCTCGAGCGGTCCGAGGCGGTCGGCAAGCATCTGCTGCACTACTACGACACCGACGTGATCGTGCACGTCCACCTGGGCATCTACGGCACGTTCACCGAGCAGCAGGTCCCGATGGAGCCGCCGCGCGGGCAGGTGCGCATGCGGATGATCGGCGATCACGTGGGAACCGACCTGCGCGGTCCGACCGCCTGCGAGGTCGTCGACGAGTCGGCGGTGGCGGCGCTGTTCGCCCGGCTGGGCCCGGACCCCTTGCGGGCGGACTCAGACCCGGAGCGCGCCTGGACGCGAATCGGCAAGTCCGCCACCCCGATCGGTGCGCTGCTGATGGATCAGAAGGTGCTCGCCGGGGTCGGCAACGTGTATCGGGCCGAGGTCCTGTTCCGGCACGGTGTGCATCCGCTGCGCCCCGGACGTCGGCTCACGCAGGCCGAATGGGATGCGATGTGGGTCGATCTGGTCGAGCTGATGACCGTCGGGGTCAGCGCCGGAGGCATCGTCGTCGTGCGACCGGAACACGACCACGGTGATCCGGCCTACGCCGAGGGCAAGCCGCGCACCTACGTCTACCGCCGGACGGGACGAGCGTGCCGGGTGTGCGGCGCCGCGGTGGCGCAGTCGGTTCTGCAGGGCCGCAACCTGTTCTGGTGCCCGGGCTGCCAGCAGGACTGATCACCCCGGGCCGCCGCGCGGTTGCGGCTCAGAAGAAGTCGCCGCCACCGAAGTCGCCGCCACCCCAATCGTCGCCGCCGCCCCAGTCGCCCCCGCTGGAGTCGAAGAAGCCGCCCTGGTCGCCGCCGTCGTAACCGGCCTGGTCGACGCCACCCTGGTCATAACCACCCTGGTCGAATCCGCCCTGGTCCATCTGACCCTGGTCGAATCCCTCGGCGAACCCGTCGCCGTAGCCGTTCTCGAAGGCCTGCGAGTCGTAGCCGACGCCGTGCATGCCGGAGAACATCGCGCTGAACAGCATCGCTGACCCCACGCCCCAGGCGCCGGCCACGAGGGCGGGCTTCCACCACGGTTCGGAGTACCACCCGGCCGGGACCGGACGGCCGGCGACGCGTCCGCCGGGGTAGTAGTTCGGGGTCTGCGCCGACGGGTTCGGTGAGGCCGCGACCTGCCGGCCCTCGACCTCGACCTGCCGGTTCTCGCTGACCTGGCCGGCGCTCTGCTGACCGTTGAGGTCGGGGAGGGCGGGGCCGGGGTCCATGCCCATCGCCGAGCGGGCGGCGCGCACGTAGTACAGGCCCTCCATCGCGCTCTCACGTGCCATCCGGGCCTGCGCGACCGAGTTCGCCTGGTCGATCTGCGACGCGGCCGCGTTGTAGCGCTCCGAGGCGTCGGCGAGCGCCTGCTTGGAGGCGTCGTCGGTGCCGGTGAGCCCGAGCACCTGCCCCCCGAGCCGCTCGATCCAGCGCCGCGCATCCGCCTTGGCGTCCTCGATCTGGTTCGCCGTCGACGCACCGGTGGTGCGGCGCTGGCGGGACATCACCACGAACGCCACGACCGCGATGACCGCAATGATCAGAATCAGTTCCACCAGATGCCTTCCGGATGTCCGTTCGCGGACTCGTTCCGCGTGGTCAACAGTCCAACGAGCGCCCTCGTCGCAGAGTTCCATCGGGTGCTCGCCCGCCGCGGGCGGGCCGCGGCGAGGGGTCTGTGATGTGCCGTTCACCGAGCGAAGCCTGGGTGTAATCGGGGCCCCATAGCGTGTGGCCACTCGACTTCTGGCAGACAGGTGGAACCGATGACCGTGGCACAGCCGACCCCCGCCGCCCGCGAGATCACCCTGCGTTTCCTGGCCGCTCCCACCGATGTGGCGAGCCTCGGCGGGGCCGTGCACGGCGGCCGGCTGCTGGAGTGGATCGACAAGGCCGCCTATGCGTGCGCCGTCGGGTGGAGCGGCGCGTACTGCGTGACCGCATACGTCGGCAACATCCGCTTCGCCCGCCCGATCGAGTCCGGGCACCTCGTCGAGGTCACCGCGACCTTGATCTACACCGGGCGATCGAGCATGCACATCCAGTGCTCGGTGTCGTCCGCGGACCCCAAGGTCGGCGTGTTCACCGAGGCGAGCAATTGCCTGGTCGTGTTCGTGGCGACCGGGCCGGACGGCCGGCCCGCGGGCGTTCCGCAGTGGGTCCCGGTGACCGAGCACGATCGGGTCCGCGCCGCAGAGGCGGCCATGCGGATCGAGTTGCGCGCGGACATCGAGCGGGCGATGAGCGAGCAGACCTACGACGACGACCGGTTCGCGCCGACGTCGACGATGCGGTTCCTGGCCGCGCCGACGGACGTCAACTGGGGCGGCAAGACGCACGGCGGGACCGTGATGCGGTGGATCGACGAGGCCGCCTACCTGTGTGCGAGCCGGTGGCACGGCGGCAAGTGCATCTCGGTCTACGCGGGCGGCGTGCGCTTCTACCGGCCGATCCCGATCGGGCACGTCGTCGAGGTCGAGGCCCGCCTGCTGCACACGGGTAGGGAGACCATGCACATTTCGGTCCACGTCCGGTCGGGGGATCCGCGGACGCTCGAGATGAACCTGACCACCCACTGCCTCACCGTGGTCGCCGCCCTCGACGAGGCGGGCGACGCGACCACGGTTCGGCAGTGGGTTCCCGAGGCCGACGAGGACGTGCGTCTCGACGCGCACGCGCGGCACCTGATCGAACTGCGCTCACGGGTGCATGCGCCGGCGATGGTCAGGTGAGCGTGGGTGGGCTCAGAGCGGCTGGAGGAAGTCGAAGAAGCCCGGGGTGGTGTCCTCACGGAGTCGGGTGAGCTTGCGGTAGCTGATCAGCCAGCGCCCGTTCACCTTCCGATACTCCTCGTGGTAGTGGCCGTAGCCGTGCAGGTGCTCCTCGTGGTCGCCGTTGGTCCACCACAGCTTGTCCTCCATCGCCCAGACGCCGCGGGCGGTGGTATCCGAGGTCAGCTCGATCTCGGGGGCGTGCCCGTGGTGCACGCTGGTGACCTTGGTCCGGCCGTCGAGCATCCTGCTGATCGCGCGGGTCAGCTTCTCCGTCCCGACCACCCGGTTCGAGGTGTCCGTGGTGCGCGGCTGCTTGTCTTCGGGCAGGCCGCCCCAGGTCTCCGAGATCACGTCGTCGGTGTGCAGGGTCGGGTAGATCTCCCACCTCTTCTCGTCCATGCACCGCAGGCGCCGCGCGAAGGTGCGCTTGATCTCCTCGATCGCGAGGAACTGCTCGGCGGGGGACATGGTCAGCTCGGGAACCGTCTCGGTCGTCATCGCGACACGGTCGCACCGGCTTGCTCGCCGGGCAACGGGCTGATCCGCTCAGTGGACGTGTGTCGGCCGACTTGTTGATCAGGTCGGCGTCGGACCGGAGTCCGGGAAATGACTTCGGCCCCTCACCTGCGCTGCAGGTGAGGGGCCGTTTCGTTGCGCGGAGCGGGCGACGGGAATCGAACCCGCGTAGCTAGTTTGGAAGACTAGGGCTCTACCATTGAGCTACGCCCGCGTGCAGACGACATTCGTGGGATCGCCAGCGATGTCGTGTGCGGTGTCAGACTGTACCGAACATCGCGCGAGGATCAAGTCACGGGGGTCACCCTGCGACTTCGACCGCCGAGCGTGCCCGTAGGATCGTGCCCGTACGATCCAGCGTGCGGTCTATTCCGTTCGTGTCCGTGCGACGCGGTGGATCGAGCACGGGGTGTGGCGCAGCTTGGTAGCGCATCCGCTTTGGGAGCGGAGGGTCGCAGGTTCAAATCCTGTCACCCCGACTGGGATCATCGCGTCGGCCGACGGTGGACGCGATCCCGGGCCGCACGTCGGCCGCGGTGCCGCCGTAGGCCCGGCGCATAAACTGTGAGAGTTCGACCCCCAGACGACAGGAGCAAGTCCGTGAAGAGCACCGTCGAGCAGCTGAGCCCGACGCGAGTCCGTATCAACGTTGAGGTGCCCTTCGAGGAGCTCAAGCCTGATTTCGACCGCGCGTACAAGGCCCTGGCCCAGCAGGTTCGTCTGCCCGGATTCCGTCCCGGCAAGGCGCCGTCGAAGCTCCTCGAGGCCCGCGTCGGCCGTGGCGCCGTGCTCGAGCAGGTCGTCAACGATGCGATCCCGGCCCGCTACAGCGAGGCCGTGACCACCTCTGACGTCAAGGCCATCGGCCAGCCCGAGGTCGACATCACCAAGATCGAGGACGGCGAGGTGCTCGAGTTCACCGCCGAGGTGGACGTGCGCCCGGAGATCACGCTTCCGGCGTTCGGCGAGCTCGAGGTCACCGTCGACCCGATCGAGGTCACCGACGAGGCCGTCGACGAGCAGTTGCAGTCGCTGCGCGCCCGCTTCGGCACCCTGACCGGCGTCGAGCGCGCCGTCGAGGACGGCGACTTCATCTCGGTCGACCTGTCCGCCACCGTCAACGGCGAGGACGTCCCCGAGGCCTCCACCACCGGGCTGTCGCACGAGGTCGGCTCCGGCCAGCTCATCGAGGGCCTCGACGAGGCCGTCCTCGGGCTCAAGGCCGGCGAGTCGAAGGACTTCACCTCGAAGCTGCTCGCCGGCGACCACGCCGGTGAGGACGCGATCATCACCGTGACCGTGGGCACCGTCAAGACCCGCGAGCTGCCCGAGGCCGACGACGAGTTCGCCCAGCTGGCGAGCGAGTTCGACACCCTCGACGAGCTGACCGCGGACCTGCGCGAGCGGGTCGGTCGCTCCAAGAAGGTCGAGCAGGCCGGTGCGATCCGCGACAAGGTGCTCGAGGCGCTGCTCGAGAACGTCGAGGTGCCGCTGCCCGAGACCATCGTCAAGGCCGAGGCCGACAACCAGGTCCACGAGGTGCTGCACAGCCTCGACCACGACGACGAGCAGCTGAACAAGCTCCTCGAGGCGCAGGGCACCACCCGGGAGAAGTTCGACGCGGATGCGCTGGAGGCGGCCGAGAAGTCGGTCAAGACCCAGCTGCTTCTCGACGCGATCGCCGACGAGGCCGGCACGCAGGTCGACCAGCAGGAGCTCACCGAGCGCATCCTGTTCCAGGCGCAGCGCTACGGCATGCCGCCGGAGCAGTTCATCCAGCAGATCCAGCAGGCCGGTCAGCTGGGCGCCGTCTTCGCCGACGTGCGTCGCGGCAAGGCCCTCGCCGAGGTGGTCAGCCAGGTCAAGGTGAGCGACACCACCGGTGCCGCCATCGACACCGACGAGCTGTTCGGTCGCGGCGACGCCGACGAGGCGGCCGAGGACGGCGACCAGGAGTGACCCACGCGGATTTCACGCTGTGAGCGAACGAGGGCGGTACCGGGACTCCGGTGCCGCCCTTGTTCGTTAGGGTTAATGACAGCAACACCGCACCCGGTGCCCTGGGCCCGGGAGTCGGTGGGACAGAATTTCATCCACGCACCCGGAGGCAAGCCCCGTGACTTTGCAGAACCCTTCCCTGCGTTCTGGCACCGCTGGACTCAATCTCAGCGATTCGGTCTTTGAGCGGCTGCTCCAGGAACGGATCATCTTCCTCGGCAGCCAGGTGGACGACGACATCGCCAACAAGCTGTGCGCGCAGATCCTGCTGCTCTCCGCGGAGGATCCGACCCGGGACATCTCGCTGTACATCAACTCGCCGGGTGGTTCGGTGACCGCCGGCATGGCGATCTTCGACACCATGCAGTTCGCCGAATGCGACATCGCCACCTACGCGATGGGCCTGGCCGCCTCGATGGGGCAGTTCCTGCTCACCGCCGGTGCGCCGGGCAAGCGTTACGCGCTGCCGCACGCGCGCATCATGATGCACCAGCCTTCCGCCGGCATCGGCGGTTCGGCCGCGGACATCGCCATCCAGGCCGAGCAGTTCGCGCAGACCAAGCGTGAGATGAACGCGCTCAACGCCAAGCACACCGGGAAGTCGGTCGAGCAGGTCACCGCCGACGCCGACCGCGACCGCTGGTTCACCGCGCAGCAGGCGCTCGAGTACGGCTTCGTCGACCACGTCATCAGCCGGGCACAGCAGGCGGGTGGAACCGGCAACTGACGCCGGACCGACCGCCCACCCTTCCCACAAGACGGAGACAATTGATGACCAACCACCAGATGCCCAGCTCCCGCTACATCCTGCCGTCGTTCATCGAGCACTCGAGCTACGGCGTCAAGGAATCGAACCCGTACAACAAGCTGTTCGAGGAGCGCATCATCTTCCTCGGCACGCAGGTCGACGACGCGTCGGCGAACGACATCATGGCCCAGCTGCTGGTGCTCGAATCGCTCGATCCGGACCGTGACATCACGATGTACATCAATTCGCCGGGCGGCTCGTTCACCTCGTTGATGGCGATCTACGACACCATGCAGTACGTCCGGGCCGACATCACCACCGTGTGCCTCGGGCAGGCGGCGTCGGCGGCTGCGGTGCTGCTGGCGGCCGGCACCCCCGGCAAGCGTCTCGCGCTGCCGAACGCCCGGGTGCTGATCCACCAGCCCGCCACCGAGGGCATGCAGGGTCAGGTGTCGGACCTGGAGATCCAGGCCGCCGAGATCGAGCGGATGCGTCGTCTGATGGAGACGACGCTGGCCCGTCACACGGGCAAAGACGCCGATGTGATCCGCAAGGACACCGATCGTGACAAGATCCTCACGGCGCCGGAAGCCAAGGAGTACGGGATCATCGACGACGTCCTCGAGTACCGGAAGCTCAGCGCCCAGAAGTGACCGTCCGTGTCCGGCCCGGTGCGACACGCCGTTCGCGGTGGATTGCACCGGGGCCGGACCGACAGGGTCCACGCTGACAATTCCAACCCAAGCTGTCGACCTTCGTCCGGCGGTACGGGTACCGTCGAATTACGGCAGCCACGAGTCCGAATGTGCTCACTTGCCGAGTACGACCGCCATTCGGCGGAGAAGGAGTAGGAGACCTCAGCTATGGCACGCATCGGTGACGGTGGAGATCTGCTCAAGTGCTCCTTCTGTGGCAAAAGCCAGAAGCAGGTCAAGAAGCTCATCGCAGGACCCGGCGTCTACATCTGCGACGAGTGCATCGACCTGTGTAACGAGATCATCGAGGAGGAGCTCGCCGAGGCGAGTGAGGTCAAGCTCGACGACCTGCCCAAGCCGGCCGAGATCCGCGACTTCCTCGAGAACTATGTGATCGGCCAGGATTCGGCCAAGCGGACGCTCGCGGTGGCGGTCTACAACCACTACAAGCGGATCCAGGCCGGCGACAAGGCGAAGGACGCGCGCGGTGAGACCGTGGAGCTGGCCAAGTCCAACATCCTGATGCTCGGGCCGACCGGCTGCGGCAAGACCTACCTGGCGCAGACCCTCGCCAAGATGCTGAACGTGCCGTTCGCCATCGCCGACGCCACCGCGCTCACCGAGGCCGGCTACGTCGGTGAGGACGTCGAGAACATCCTGCTCAAGCTGATCCAGGCCGCCGACTACGACGTCAAGCGCGCCGAGACCGGCATCATCTATATCGACGAAGTCGACAAGATCGCCCGCAAGTCGGAGAACCCGTCGATCACCCGCGACGTGTCCGGCGAGGGCGTGCAGCAGGCGCTGCTGAAGATCCTCGAGGGCACCCAGGCGAGTGTGCCGCCGCAGGGCGGACGCAAGCACCCGCATCAGGAGTTCATCCAGATCGACACGACGAACGTGCTGTTCATCGTGGCGGGTGCGTTCGCGGGGCTCGAGAAGATCGTCTCGGACCGGGTCGGTAAGCGTGGGCTCGGCTTCGGCGCCGAGGTGCGATCGAAGGCCGAGATCGACACCGCCGACCACTTCGCCGACGTGATGCCCGAGGACCTGATCAAGTTCGGTCTGATCCCCGAGTTCATCGGCCGGTTGCCGGTCGTCGCCTCGGTGACCAACCTGGACAAGGCCTCGCTGGTGCAGATCCTGTCCGAGCCGAAGAACGCGCTGGTCAAGCAGTACACGCGGCTGTTCGACATGGACAACGTCGAGCTCGAGTTCACCGATGATGCGCTCGAGGCCATCGCCGATCAGGCGATCCTGCGCGGCACCGGCGCCCGCGGTCTGCGCGCGATCATGGAAGAGGTCCTGCTTCCGGTCATGTACGACATCCCCAGCCGTGACGATGTCGCCAAGGTGGTCGTGACGGGGGAGACGGTCCGCGAGAATGTCAACCCGACCATCGTGCCGCGCAAGGCGGACGACCAGGAACGGCGCGACAAGACCGCTTGACCCATGAGCGGGCCGTTCGGCGGCGGGGTGCTGATCGCTGACGGCGGACTGGCCACCACCTTCGAGGCGCGCGGTCATGACCTGTCCGACGGACTGTGGTCGGCGCGGCTGCTGAAGGATGCGCCCGACGAGATCGTCGCGGTGCATCGGGCGTTCTTCGAAGCGGGAGCCGTAATCGCCACGACGGCGAGCTATCAGGCCTCGCTCGAGGGCTTCGTCGCCCGCGGTATCGCGCAGATCGAGGCAACCGAACTACTCACGCGCAGTGTCGAACTCGCGCGCCGGGCCAGGGACGAGGTCGCCTCGGACGGTCGACGACGCTGGGTCGCCGCGTCGGCCGGTCCCTACGGGGCCGCTCTCGCCGACGGGTCGGAATACCGCGGCCGCTACGGCCTGACCGTCGAGGAGCTCGCCGCGTGGCATCGACCACGGATCGAGGTGCTTGCCGCGGCAAAACCGGATCTGCTTGCGCTCGAAACGGTGCCCGACGTCGACGAGGCGCTGGCACTGATCCGCGCGCTCGACGGCATCGAGGTACCGGCGTGGCTGTCGTACACGATCAGCGGTGGACGCACCCGCGCCGGTCAACCGCTGGACGAGGCGTTCGCGGTCGCCGCCGAGTCGCCGCGCATCGCCGCGGTCGGCGTCAATTGCTGTGCACCCGAGGACGTTTCCGCGGTGCTGGCCGCCGCGCGGGCGGTCACCGACAAGCCGCTGGTCGCCTATCCGAACAGCGGCGAGCGGTGGGACGTGCAGCGCCGTCACTGGACTGGCTCGCGCACGTACTCGCCGGCACTGGCCCTGGAGTGGGTCGCCGCCGGCGCGCGGGTCGTCGGCGGATGCTGCCGGGTGGGCCCGCCCGACATGGCCGCGGTCGCAGCGGAATTGGGTGGTTTCGCCAAGCAATGAGGGCTGAATCGTTCCGGGCCGCTCACCGTCCTTTGCCGGCGACAGACTACGTTGGAGCGTCGATGGCGTGGGCCTGTAGATCGCCGGGAACTCATCTGGTAGCGCGCATCCGAGGATGTTTGTCCAGCCGGTCGGTGTTGAACCGGCCGGCCCACCCCGACGTGGCGGACTCGATGTTGTCGATCGTCTTGACCGAATGTCGGAATGGTCGCGCTCGGACGAGGGCGCCGAGACGGGACCGCGTTACCCGCGGCCCAGTCTCGGCGCTCATTTCCAGGGCGAGAGCACGCCGTCTCTCATAGTGACGTCGTGTGCCGCAGTCGGACCCACGATCCGTCGGGCGTTGAGCAACACGACCGCGGAGAGCGCCAACGGCACGACGTAGGCGATCCGCATGCTGCTCAGATCGGCGATCGGTCCGATCAGACCGGCACCGAGGAGGAAACCCACGTAGGTGAAGGAGTTGGCCCGGGCCACCGAGACTCCGGAGTCGTCGAGTCGGCCGGCCGCGGCGAAGGCCAACGGTGCGATGACGCACAGGCCCAAGCCGGCCAGTGCGAAGCCGAGGATTGCGACCGGCGCAACGGGAGCGATTACCACGAGGGCGGTGCCGACGAGGGCGATCAGAGCGCTGGAACGGACAACGGTCGGGGCGCCCAGCCGGCGGATGACGACGTCGGCTCCTACCCGCCCGAGCAGCATCGCGGCGCTGTACCCCGCAAAGGCCAGGGCCGCGACGGCCTGGGTGGACCCGATTGTGTCGTGGACGTAGACGGCGCTCCAGCTCGAGGCGGAGGATTCGATGAAGTACGCGGAGGTGAGCACCACGCCGATGCTGACGACCGGTAGCCACGGGACACGGTTCCGCTGGGCGTCGGTGGGGGTGGTGGCGGGCTCCGTCGGTCGCTGGATCCGGGCGGCGGCGAGCCACGGTCCGGTGGCCAGGAGGGGAATTGCGAGGACGACGGCGGCGCCGGTCAGGAACAGGCCGAGACTGAGTCCGCTCGCCACGGAGGCCGAGGCGGCGAGTGCGCCGACGATGCCGGCCAGGCTGTAGACGGCGTAGAAGCCGACCATGATGCTGCGGCCGTAGCTCTGTTGGAGCGCGACACCCTTCATGTTCATCGTTGCGTCCACGGTGCCGAAAGCGACGCCCATGAGCACCCAGCCGGGCAGGAGGACAGCCAAAGTGTCGGCATATCCGATGGTGACGAGGGCGAGGTACTCGAGCAGGATCGCCGCGCGCAGCAGCACCTGGCTGTTGATCCGGTGCGCAAGCGAACCGGTCACGAGAGTAGCGATGCCGGCCACTAGGGGAAGTGCGACCGTGAGGAGTGACAGGTCGGAGTCGGAGAGCGAGAAGCGGTCCTTGATCGTCGGCATCCGGGAGACCAGCAGTGCGAAGCCCGCGCCCTGGGCGAGGAAGACCACGAACAGGCCGACGCGGGCCCGCTTCAGTGTGGTGGGTATCGGCGACGCCATCTCAGTGGCCTCCATTGCGGCTTCCGTTCTGGACCCCGGTCTCCAGAATCGTTGTGGGGGGTGGGAGTGCGCGCAGCGCCTGCTTGTCGACCTTGCCGACCGGGAGCAGCGGTAGTGCGTCGAGAAAGGTGATCCGCTTCGGGACCTTGTAGTTGGCGAGGCGGTTGCGCAGCCATTTGCGGAGCGTGTCGCTGTCGAGGTCAGCGCGGGGGTGAAGGACGACGAAGGCGGCGCCGACCTCGGTGAAGACGGGGTCTGGCACGCCGATCACCGCGGCGATCGTGACCGCTGGGTGCTCCTCGAGAGCGAGTTCGATCTCGCGTGGGTAGATGTTGTAGCCGCCGGATTTGTACATTTCGGTCCGCCGTCCGACGAGGCGCAGGTTGCCGTCGGGGCGTAACTCGGCGACATCGCCGGTGCGGAAGTAGCCTGCCGGGGTGAAAGCGGCGTGGGTGGCCTCCGGCCGGCGGAAGTACCCCTTCATGAGGCACCGGTGGCGCACCCAGATCTCGCCCGACTCTCCGGGCAGGGCGTCGTGGCCGTCGTCGGTGACGATCCGCACGTCCATGTCCGGGTCGGGCCGGCCCACCGTGGTGGCCAGCACCTCGTCCGTCGCGGTGGGGTCGGTCCATGTGATCGAAGCGCTGGTCTCGGTCATGCCGTACACCGTCATCAGCCGGACGCCGAGCGCCCGGTAGGCGGCGAGCGTTTCGGCAGGCAGGGGTGCCCCGCCCCACACGACTGCGCGCAGGCAGGACAGGTTGCGGTCGGCGAAGTCTTCCTGCGCTGCGACGAGTTGGAGCACTGTCGGTACGTGGAGCAGCGAGGTCAGCTGCAACTCCTCGATGCGGTCGAGCAGTTCCTGGGCAGAGAACCGTTCAAGGAAAGCGACCATGCCACCCGCGACGAGTGTCGTGCCACAGATGTCGCCGATGCAGGCGATGTGATTGATCGGCAGGTTGCACGGCACCCGCGGCCGGTCGATGTCGAGTACCTCGGCCTCGGTGCGGAAGGCGTATACGAGCCCCTCATGGGCGAGCATCGCACCCTTCGGAGCACCGGAGCTGCCGGAGGTGTAGACGATTACGGCAGCGTCATCGGGCTGCACGGCAGCGCGTCGGGCGGCGTACTCGTTGTCGTCGGTGGCGACCGCATGTTCGAGCAGACAGCCCGAGGAGGTCAGCGGCCCAGCGGTCGGTCCGGCGTCGAGCCGGTAAGCCGCACGCACGCTCGGGAAGTCGGCCAGCAAACGTGCGGTGTCCTCGGTGTAGTTGCGGTCCTCGAAGGCGGCTAGTGAGAGCAGGAGGCTCGGCTCGCAGTCGCCGACGACGTGTGCCAGCTCTCGGTAGGTGTATCGCGGGTTGAGGCCGACCCACACCGCGCCGACCCGCATCGCGGCCAGGAGCGTCACAAGGAATTCCGGACGCGGCGTGCTGAGTACGGCGACCCGCTCGCCGGGCCGGATCCCGGCGCCGATCAGTGCCCGGGCGAGCTCGTCGACGCGTTGGTCAAGGGCGCCATAGTCAAGCACTTCGTCCTCGAACCAGGTGACGGGCTGTGCCGGCGTGTGCGCGGCGTGGTGGGTGACGTACTCGGCGAGGGTGCGGAGTTCCGTCGCGGTGGTGCCCATCACTGCTCGCCGGGGATGAAGAGTGACAGCCAGGTGGCGACCATCGCGGGCTTGTTCTGCCCCTCGACCTCGAGGGTGTTGGAGGTGGTGATGAGGAGTTGGCCGGCGCCCTTGTCCTGCACTTCTTCGATGGTGCAGACGAGACGCAGTCGCTGGCCGACGAACACCGGCGCGGTGAACCGGACCCGGTCCAGGCCGTAGTTGAGACCGTAGAGCGTTTCGCCAGCAGTGATCGGGTTGTGGTTGAAGTGGATCGAGGTGAGGAGTGAGAGCAGGAGAAACCCGTCGATCAGGTCCGGACCGAGCGGGTTGTTCTTGCCGACGGTGAGATCGGTGTAGTCGGGGTCGAGGTAGGTGGACCAGCCGAACTGGGCGAGGTGCTCGCGGTCGACGTTGATCCACTGAGAGGTGAAGAGTGTCTCCCCGATGTGCTCGGATGCCTTCTCCAGGGCCACTGCGTTGGTCATGCGGTTCTCCAAACATAAGTAAATATTTGCTTGCGTTTTGAGTGTGACGCGGATCTCGTCGTCGGTCAATGGTCTGGAGTCGAGCAGAGGCAGAATCGGGGGTATGACGAGCGAGCCGGCGCAGGAGCCTGGGAACCTCGGCACCCCCGAACGGCTACGGCAGCGTCGCAGCCCCCAGCAGCGACGGGGCCGGGCCGCGTTCGACCGCATCCTTCGGGCGACGGGAGAGTTGCTCGACGAGGTTGGGTATGACGGCGTCACCACGTTGAATATCGCCGAGCGTGCCGGTGTGAACATAGCGACGCTCTATCGCTACTTCCCCAATAAGTTGGCGGTGCTGCGTGCGCTGGCTGAGCGCCTGGACGGGGCGCGTGCGGAGGCGGTCGCCGTTGCCCTGGCGGGGATGTCCACTGGCGGTGACTGGCGGGCGACCATCCACTTCGCCGTCGCGGAGACTGCCCGGTTGCGGGCTGCCCAGCCTGGCGGGCGTGCCCTACGACGCGCGCTGCAGTCCTCGCCGGAGCTGTGGCAGGTCGATCATGACCAGACCGTGCGGGTCGCCGGCGGCCTCGCGGCGCGGTTGTGCGAACTCCGGCCTGCCCTCGACGCGGGGGTCGCGCACGACGTCGCGCTGGTCGTGGTCACAACGGTGACCGCGTTGCTGGACCTCGGCAACGCTCCGGAGATCGACCAGGACCGGATCCTGGCGCAGATGCAGGCAATGCTCGAGGGCTACCTGGCGCGATACCTCGACTGAATCCTGACCTGCATCATCCGAATGCTGCGAGCCCGCCCATCGGGTGCGCGTGTCGGCGTCGTGCGGATTCAGCAGATCTTGGAACTTCGGAGGGTCGATAGTTCTGCCGAATTGCATGTGTAAGAAGGACGTTGACATAAGGCTGCTCGCGCTCAGAACCAGTCATTGAACATCGGGCAATAGAGGGCTGAGTCCCTCGGAGGTCGGCGAGGTCAGGGTGACCGATGTCTGCACCTGGCATGGCGTCTGTGGGAATGCAAGGCCTACGGTCATCGCGCCGTGAATGCTCAGCTTGGAAGGACGCGAGTGGTGCGCCACTCGGGAATCGCCGCAGTCGGAGGGGGTTGGGCACCGAGGTTACCCCGAGGTGACCCGCTGCCCGCCGGTGTAGACGTTCATCGAGCGTTCCCGCAGGAAGCCGACGAGCGTCACGCCTGACCGCTCGGCCAGGTCGACGGCCAGCGACGACGGCGCCGATACCGCAGCGAGTACCGGAATCCCTGCCACGGCGGCCTTCTGCACGAGTTCGAACGACGCCCGGCCACTGACCATCAGCACGTGGCCGGTCAGCGGCACGAGCGATTCGCGCACCGCCCAGCCGATGGCCTTGTCGACCGCGTTGTGCCGGCCGACGTCCTCGCGGATCGTGAGCAATTCGCCTGTGCCGGTGAAGATTCCCGCCGCATGCAGCCCGCCCGTCGCATCGAACACCTTCTGTCCGTCGCGCAGCGCACCGGGCAGCGAGCGCAGGGTGTCGGGGGTCAGGACCAGCGGATCGTCGGAAACCGGGTGACGGCTGATCGTCTGCACGTCGTCGATCGAGGAGGTCCCGCACACCCCGCACGCGGAGGTCGTCACGAACGCACGCTCGCGGTGCACCCGCCGTCCGGCCGCGGCGGCGCTCAGTTCGACCTCGACGACGTTGTACGTGTTGGCGCCGGATTCGTCGACGCCCCCGCAGTACCTGGCAGTGACCACATCGTCGCGGCCGTCGATGATGCCCTCGCTCAACAGGAATCCGTGCACCAGGTCGATGTCGCTGCCGGGGGTGCGCATGGTGACGGTCAGCGCACGTCCGCCGACCATGATCTGCAGGGGCTCCTCGACGGCGACGGTGTCCGGGCGGTGCACGTCGCCGGTCGCGGTGATGCGCCGGACCGGGCGGCGGGCGGTGACACGACCCATCTACGCGCCCACCGGTTCCAGTCGCACCACGATGGCCTTGGACACCGGGGTGTTCGAGCGCTCGGCCACATGGTCGAGCGGGACCAGCGGGTTGGTCTCCGGGTAGTAGGCGGCGGCATTGCCGCGCGGCGTCGAATAGGCGACCACACGGAAACCCTCGACCCGGCGCTCCTCGACGGTGCCGTCGACGGGCCACTCGGACACCAGGTCGACCAGCGCCCCGTCGGTGAGCCCCAGTTCGGCGATGTCGTCCGCGTTGACGAACACCACTTTGCGTCCGCCACTGACTCCGCGGTAGCGGTCCTCGAGCCCGTAAATGGTGGTGTTGAACTGGTCGTGGCTGCGCATCGTCTGCAGGATCAGCCGTCCCGGCGGGGTGGGCACCCAGCTGAGTTCGTTGACCGAGAAGTTGGCTTTACCTGTGTCGGTGTGGAATTCACGCGAATCGCGCGGCGGGTGCGGCAGCACGAACCCGTCCGGCAGCCGGACCCGGGCGTTGAAGTCGTCGAACCCCGGCACGACGCGGGCGATCGAGTCGCGGATGGTGTCGTAGTTCGCCTCGAACTCCGCCCACGGGACCGGGTGGTCGGGCCCGAGCAGCGCGACCGCCAACCGGCACACGATCGAGACCTCGCTGCGCAGATACGGACTGGCCGGTTCGAGACGGCCGTGGCTCAGGTGCACCATCGACATCGAGTCCTCCACCGACACCTGCTGGTCGCCGGTGGCCTGCACGTCGGCCTCGGTGCGCCCGAGCGTCGGCAGAATCAGCGCGACTTCGCCGTGCACGACGTGACTGCGGTTGAGCTTCGTGGACACCTGCACGGTCAGCGCGCACTGGCGCAGCCCGGCCTCGGTGACCGCCGTGTCGGGTGTGGCCGAGACGAAGTTGCCGCCCATCCCGATGAACACCTTCGCCTTGCCGTCGCGCATGGCCCGCAGCGCGGCGACGGTGTCGTGACCGTGCTCGCGGGGACAGTCGATGCCGAACTCGCTCTCGAGCGCGGCCAGGAACGACTCCGGCATCTGCTCCCAGATGCCCATGGTGCGGTCGCCCTGCACGTTCGAGTGTCCGCGCACCGGGCACACCCCGGCGCCCGGCTTGCCGATCATGCCACGCAGCAGCAGCAGGTTGACCGCCTCGCCGATCGTGTCGACGGCCTTGGCCTGCTGGGTCAGGCCCATCGCCCAGCAGATGACCGTGCGCTTCGACGCGGCCATCGCCTCGGCCATGGTGCGGATCTGCTGCTCGGACAGTCCGGTCGCGGTGAGCACCTCGCCGAGATCCACCTCGCGCAGGTGCGCCAGGTACTCGTCGAAGCCCGCGGTGTGGTCGGCGATGAAGGCGTGGTCGAACACCGTGCCGGGGGCGGCGTCCTCGGCCTCCGCGAGCAGTCGGCCGAGCCCCTGGAACAGCGCGAGGTCGCCGCCGATGCGGATCTGCAGGTACTGGTCGGCCAGCGCCACGCCCTTGCCGATCACGCCGCTCGGCCGCTGTGGGTCCTTGAACCGCAACAGCCCGGCCTCGGGGAGCGGATTGACCGCGATGATGTTGGCGCCCGTGCGTTTCGCCGATTCGAGGACGGTCAGCATGCGCGGATGGTTGGTGCCGGGGTTCTGGCCGGCGATGATGATCAGGTCCGCATTCTCCACGTCCTCGACCGTCACCGAGCCCTTGCCGATACCGATCGCGGCGCCCAGCGCACTGCCAGACGACTCGTGGCACATGTTGGAGCAGTCCGGCAGATTGTTGGTGCCGAACGAGCGCACCAGCAGTTGGTAGACGAATGCCGCCTCGTTGCTCGTGCGGCCCGAGGTGTAGAAGATCGCCTCGTCGGGGCTGTCGAGCGAGCGCAACTCGTCGGCGATCAACTCGAACGCCTCACCCCACGAGATCGGCGCGTAGTGGGTCTCGCCCTCGCGCAGCACCATCGGGTGGGTCAGGCGGCCCTGCTGACCGAGCCAGTAGTCGGTCTTGCCGGCCAGGTCCGCGACGGAGTGGTCGGCGAAGAAGGCCGGGGTCACCCGCCGCAGCGTCGCCTCCTCGGCGACCGCCTTCGCGCCGTTCTCGCAGAATTCGGCGATCTTGCGTCCGCCGTGCCGCTCCGGCCAGGCGCAGCCGGGGCAGTCGAAGCCGTCGCGTTGGTTGATCCGCAGCAGCGTGCGCGCGGTGCGGACCGGCCCCATCTGCTCGACGTCGCGTTTCATGCTCACCGCGACCGCCGGCACGCCCGCCGCCCACTGCTTGCGTTCGTGCACGCTCAGGTCACGCTCGTCGATGTCCTTGTCGGGACCCTTCCACACCATTGCTCCATGGTGGACCCTTCACCGGGCGATTGCATCATCGCGGCCACCGACACCGCTGATCCGTGCGGGGACGCGCGGTGCGGGCGTGCGGTGCCGACCGCGCTCCTGTGCGAACCTGGAGGGCATGACGGTGACGGTGCGTAGCGCGACCAGGCACGACATCCAGGACGTCGCCGAGGTCCTTGCCTTGGCGTTCTACGACGACCCGGTCATGCAGTGGATGGTTCCGGACGACGAGCGGCGAATGACCGCGTTGCGCCGGTTGTACATTCGCGATCTCCGGTTCCATCACCTGTCCGCCGGCGAGGTGGACATGGCCTACGGCGACGACGGACTGCTCGGAGGAGTGGCCGCCTGGAACCGGCCGGGCCACTGGCATCCGTCGACGTGGCAGTCGCTGCGATCGCTGCCCGCGGTGTTGTGGGCGCTGGGCGGCCGGATCCGGGCCGGCGCGCAGATCGACGGGATGCTGACCGAGGCGCATCCGCGCGAGCGGCACTGGTACCTCGAATCGATCGGCACGGACCCGCAGGTGCGCGGCGGCGGATTCGGCAAGGCCCTGCTCGGCAAGGGACTCGCCCGCTGCGACGAGGCACGGATGCCCGCCTACCTGGAATCCTCGAAGGAGGCGAACATCGAGTACTACGAGCGGTTCGGGTTCGCGGTGCAGCGCGAGTTGGCGGTCCCCGACGGCGGGCCGATCCTGTACGCCATGTGGCGCACCCCCCAGTGAGCGAGACACCGGTGAGCGAGACGCCGGCACCAGAGACGGAGCGGGTCTGCGGCATCGTGCTCGTCGGAGGCCGCTCCCGCCGGATGGGGTCGGACAAGAGTGCGCTGCCGTGGGGTTCCTCCACACTGCTGGGCGCCATCGTCGACACCCTGCGCGGGGTGTTCGAGGAGGTCGTGGTGGTCGCCGCGCCCGGTCAGCGGCTGCCGGAGGTGGCGGCGCGGATCGTGCGCGACGAGGTCGCCGACGAGGGACCGCTGCGGGGCCTGGCGACCGGACTGGCCGCCGCTGTGGAGTTGGGTGCGACCGCCACGTACGTGACTGCGACGGACACGCCGAATGTAGTTGCGGCACTGATTCGTTCGCTCGTGCGAGGCTTGAACGGCGACGTGGACGCGGTGCTGGCGCACGACGGCGACCGCGACCAACCGCTGGTCGCGGTCTACCGCACCACCGTGCTGTCCGAGGCTCGGGAGGCACTGGAGTCGGGGGAGCGCAGCATGATGCGGTTCGTCGCCGGGCTCCGGGTCGCGCGTGTGCAGGCCGACCCCGCGCAGTTGGTCAACCTGAACACTCGCCGCGATTTCGAGCGGGCGCAGCGCCGCGCTGCCCGGGGGTAGTGGGCGCGGGCCTCTTCACTCACAGGTCGTCGGTCATCTCCCACGGCGCGCGCGACAGTACGTGTCCGGTCTCGAGCACCGACTTCAGGTTCGACAGCACCGCCGGCCACCCGCGCGCGGCGGCGGCATGGTCGGCGGGAGTCGGCAGGTGCTCGTGGGTGAGGGCCAGCCGCGAGGTCGCGCCGTGCGGATCGATACGGAACGTGACCAGCGGTGGGCGCGCGGCTTCGGTGGCCGCGGGATCTTCGAAGGTCATCGCAAGATGCCGGGGCGGGTCGGCCGTCACCACCGTGCCGACCACATCGGCCACGCCCGACCCGTCGGTGCGCTGGTGTTCCCACCGTGCGCCGGCGGTCCAGTCCGACACGTTGCGGTGGCCCCAATAGTCACCGGTCAGGTCGGCATCCGTCAGGGCGTGCCACACCCGCTCCGGGGCGGCCTCGATGTAGAGGACGTAGCCGAACTCCGACGACGCGTTCATGGGGTGCTCCTCAACTGCCGGTGCGGGTCCTCGATGCCCGGTGGCGGTTCCAGGCCGAAGCGCATGCCGCCGTCCGCGTCGACGTCGTAGATCTCGACGCCCTCTGATACATGCGCACCGTCGGACCCCGTGGAGACGGCGATCTTGTTGCTCGCGTTGCGCATCATGTCCGCGACCAGTTCGACGGCTTCGGCCGGAGTGAACCAGCGGCGCACTCGTGCGACGACCTCCTCGTCGACGAACCCGGGCTGCCACACGAGTGAATCGACCAATGCGAGGGCTGCGCTGTGCCGATCGGAGAACCGGTTGCTGAGCGCGTGATCGTCGAGCGCGTCGAACGTCGACTCGTCGGCGCCTGCGGCCAGCGCCGAACGGTTGCGCAGCGACCTGCACAGGCGGCAGTTGTGCTGGCGCGCAGCCCGCAGCCGGACCAGTTCGCCCGTCACCGGGTCGAGCTCGCGCAACTGCGCGACCCGCGTGAGGAACGTGTCGACCAGCGGCCATGCGTTCGCGGTGCGGTTCCACCGATCCGGTACCGGCCACGTTCCCGGGCCGGGGAACAGCTGGTCCAATGCCCGACGCGCCCGCGGTGCCCAGTCCGCGACGTACAGCGCGATCACGAACTCCCGGGTGCGCCCGCCCAATGCCGCCACGAGTTCCGCGCGTGCGCTGTCGGTGATCGCCGAGACGTCGACGCTGAACTGCTCGGCGAACCCGAGCGCCACTTGCGTCTCCGCCGACAGGGCGCCGGTGTCGAGGTCGTCCGGCCCGGACCAGGGAAGCGGCGGCAACGAGAGCGTGGCGGCGCATGCGCGCCGGACGAGCGGGATCAGCGGGGCGTCGCCGATCTGCGGTTCGAGCGCGACGAGGTCCTCGAGCACAGCGGCGACCGCGGGGGCGTAGCGCCGCAGCGCGACCGCGCCCGAAATCTCCGGCCAGGCGTCGTCCTGCGTTGCCACGCTGCTCACCTCGTTCGGGTCGACCGATCGGACCGCTCCAGTGTGACCCACGACACCGACAGGTCGTCGACGCCTCCCGCTGAGCGAACGCCGCCACCCCTCAGTCGCGTCCCCATCCGGCGACGAACTGCGCGAACAGCCGGACCGGCTCCGGGTGCGTCCGGTCCGTGCGCCAGACGGCACCGATGTCGCGGGTTGCATCGGGATCGCTCAGCGGCACGAGCGTCACGCCGTCCGGTGCCGGCTGGTGTCGCTGCACCGGCATCACCGCGACACCCAGCCCGGCGGAGACCAGCCCGCCGATCGTGGTGAGCTCGGCGCTCTCGAACGTGACGTTCGGCTCGAAACCTGCTGCCGCGCAGAGCTCGTCGAGGATGCGCCGCATACCGAAGTTCGGGTGCATGGTGATCAGCGGCTCGTCCGCGACCTCCCGCAGTCGCATCCGGCGGCGCCGCGCGAACCGGTGGCCGCGCGGCACGGCGAGTGCCAACTGCTGCTGGGTCAGCACGTGCCAGTCCAGCCCGTCGACGACCGGCCGGGGCGAGACCAGCGCGAGGTCGGAGCGACCCTCCAGGACCCGGTTCGCCAGCAGTCCCTGCGCACCCTGGAACAGCCGGAACTCGATCCCGGGACGGTCCCGATGGAAGTCCTTGATCAGTGTCGGGACCAACCACGTACCGAACGAGTGCAGGAAATCCAGCCGGACCGTGCCGCGGTCCGGGCTGACCAATGCGGTGATCTCCTCGCGCGCTGCCGTCAACTCGTCCAGTGCGCGTCGGGCATGCCGGTGGAGCACCTCACCGCACGGGTTCAGCGCGATCCGTCGTCCGTGGCGATCGAAGAGTTGCGCGCCCAGGTCGCGTTCGAGGCGTTGCAGCATCCGGGTCAGCGTGGGCTGGCTCAGGTGCAGTTCACGCGCCGCCGAGGTGACCTGGCCGTGCTCGGCCAGCGTCAGGAACCAGTGAAGGTCATCACTGAGCACGGCCGTCGCCCCCGTCTCCCGTCCGCAGACGCTCGCTCTATGTCGCTGCTGCATGAGCATGCCCGAATTGATTCATTTTGATCGATCCAAGGCGCAGATGACCATGGGTGCGGAGGAAAGATGACGACAACGACTCATTCATCGACCGAAGACTCTGCGCCTGCATCCGTCGACGAACGTCACCGCCGCGGCACCCGCGGCTTCAACCGGATCAGCCTGGCGCTGTTCGCGGCGGGCCTGACGACCTTCGTGTCGATGTACTGCACGCAGGCGCTGCTGCCCGCGCTGTCCGGCTCGTTCGGGGTGTCCCCGGCGTCGGCGGCGCTGGCGGTGTCGGTCACCACCGGAGTGCTCGCGCTCGCGATCATCCCGGCCAGTGCGCTCTCGGAACGCTTCGGCCGCACCCGGGTGATGGTGATCTCGGCCTCGACGTCCGCGGTGATCGGCCTGCTGCTGCCGCTGAGCCCGACCTTCTCGGCCCTGCTCGCCGGTCGCGCGCTGCAGGGTCTGACATTGGCAGGGGTGCCCGCTGTGGCGATGGCCTACCTCGCAGAGGAGGTGCACGCCGACTCGCTCGGCCTGGCGATGGGTCGTTACGTCGCGGGCACCACCCTCGGCGGGCTGCTCGGCAGGCTGGTGCCGTCGGGTGTGCTCGACGCGACCACCTGGCGTTGGGGCCTCGAGGCCGCGGCTGTGACGGCGCTGGTGTGCGCGGTCGTCTTCCTGCGCACGCTACCGCGCTCACGGCACTTCCGCCCGCAGTCGGTCGGCGTCCGGGTGCTCGTCGCCAACGTGCGCGGCCATCTGTCGTCCCCGGCGCTGTGCTCGCTGTTTGCGCTCGGATTCCTGCTCATGGGCGGGTTCGTGTCGGTGTACAACTTCCTCGGCTACCGGCTGATGCGGCCGCCGTTCGGGCTCTCCGAGGCGACGGTCGGGCTGGTGTTCCTGATGTATCTGGCAGGCACGGTCAGCTCGACGGTCGCCGGGCGCATCGCCGACCGCGCCGGCCGCGGCCGCACCATGACGGTGGCAGTGCTCGTCTCCGCGGCCGGGCTGCTCGTGACGATCCCGGACGAACTGCCGCTGATCCTGGTGGGCGTGCTGCTGTTCACCGGCGGGTTCTTCGCCGCGCACGCGGTCGCCAGTGGATGGGTCGGCGCGCTGGCCACCGGGCACCGCGCGGAGGCGTCGGCGCTGTACCTGTTCGCCTATTACCTCGGCAGCAGCGTGGTCGGCGCGCTGACCGGCCTGGCCTTCGCCGCGCAGGGGTGGACGGGCCTGGTGGTCGGGGTGTCGGCGCTGCTGGCCGTCGCGCTGGCACTGGTCGTCGGCCTGAGACTCAGGTCACACCCGGCGCGCCACTAGAATCGCGGCGTGACCAGTGCAGCTTCCGAATCGTCCCAGAACCCCGCCTCCGCGCTTCCCAAGTCCTGGGAGCCGAGCGCCGTCGAGGCCGAGCTGTACCAGGGCTGGGTAGACGCCGGGTACTTCACCGCCGACGCGACCAGCGACAAGCCCGGCTACTCGATCGTGCTGCCGCCGCCGAACGTCACCGGCAGCCTGCACATGGGCCACGCGCTCGACCACACGCTGATGGACGTGCTCTCGCGCCGCAAGCGGATGCAGGGCTACGAGGTGCTGTGGCTGCCGGGTATGGACCACGCCGGCATCGCCACCCAGATGGTCGTCGAGAAGCAGCTGGCCGCCGAGGGCAAGCGTCGCGACGAGATGAGCCGCGAGGACTTCATCGAGCGGGTCTGGAAGTGGAAGGCCGAGTCCGGCGGCACCATCGGCGAGCAGATGCGCCGCCTCGGCGACGGGGTGGACTGGTCCCGCGAGCGGTTCACCCTCGACGAGGGACTGTCCCGCGCGGTGCAGACGATCTTCAAGCGGCTCTACGACGCCGGACTGATCTACCGGGCCGAGCGGCTGGTCAACTGGTCGCCGGTGCTGCAGACGGCGATCTCCGACATCGAGGTCAAGTTCGAGGACGTCGAGGGCGAGCTCGTCTCGCTGCGCTACGGCTCGCTCGACGATGCCGAGCCGCACGTCATCGTCGCGACCACCCGTGTCGAGACCATGCTCGGCGACACCGCGGTCGCCGTGCACCCCGCCGACGAGCGCTACCAGGCGCTGATCGGCACCACTATCGAGCACCCGATCACCGGCCGGCAGATCCCGATCATCGCCGACGACTACGTCGACCCCGAGTTCGGCACCGGCGCCGTGAAGATCACCCCCGCGCACGACCCGAACGACTTCGAGATGGGCCTGCGGCACAAGCTGCCGATGCCCACGATCATGGACGAGACCGGCAAGATCGCCGACACCGGAACGCGATTCGACGGCATGGACCGCTTCGAGGCGCGGGTGATGATCCGCGAGGAACTCGCCGGGCAGGGCCGCGTGGTCGCGGAGAAGCGTCCGTACCTGCACAGCGTCGGCCACTCGGAGCGCAGCGGCGAGTCCATCGAGCCGCGGCTGAGCATGCAGTGGTGGGTCAAGGTCGACGAGCTCGCGAAGATGGCCGGCGACGCGGTCCGCGACGGCGAGACCACGATCCACCCGAAGAGCCTCGAACCGCGCTGGTTCGGCTGGGTCGACGACATGCACGACTGGTGCATCTCGCGTCAGCTGTGGTGGGGCCACCGCATCCCGATCTGGTACGGGCCCGACGGCGAGGCCGTGTGCGTCGGACCCGACGAGATCGCGCCCGAGGGCTACGTGCAGGACCCGGACGTGCTCGACACCTGGTTCTCCTCGGGTCTGTGGCCGTTCTCCACGATGGGCTGGCCCGACAAGACCGACGAGCTCGAGAAGTTCTATCCGACAAGCGTTCTCGTCACCGGATACGACATCCTGTTCTTCTGGGTCGCCCGGATGATGATGTTCGGCAAGTTCGTCGCCCGTGACGCAGGTGAGGACGCCGCGCCCGGTCCGGTGCCCTTCCACGACGTGTTCCTGCATGGACTGGTCCGCGACGAGCACGGCAAGAAGATGTCGAAGTCGCGCGGCAACGGCATCGACCCGCTGGACTGGGTCGAGCGCTTCGGCGCGGACGCGCTGCGCTTCACGCTGGCGCGCGGGGCGAACCCGGGCTCGGACCTGTCGGTCGGCGAGGACCACGCGAAGTCCTCGCGCAGCTTCGCCACCAAGCTGTTCAATGCCACCAAGTTCGCGATGATGAACGGTGCGCGCCCGGCCCCGCTGCCCGATCGCGCCGACCTGACCGACGTCGACCGCTGGATCCTCGACCGACTGGAGCAGGTCCGCGCCGAGGTCGACGCCGACTTCGACCGCTACGAGTTCGGCAAGGCCTGTGAGGCGCTGTACCACTTCGCGTGGGACGAGGTCTGCGACTGGTATCTCGAGTTGGCCAAGGTGCAGTTCGCCGCGGAACCGGCCCGAGTCGAGGCGACCCGCGCGGTGCTCGGCACTGTGCTGGACGCACTGCTGCGCCTGCTGCACCCGGTGATGCCGTTCGTCACCGAGACGCTGTGGAAGGTGCTCACCGGCGGCGAGTCCGTGGTGATCGCGCAGTGGCCGGCCGCGACCGATGTGGAGGCCGATGCCGTTGCTGCCCAGCGTGTCTCGGACATGCAGAAGCTGATCACCGAGGTGCGCCGGTTCCGCAGCGGTCAGGGCCTGAACGACAAGCAGAAGGTCTCGGCCCGGCTGACCGGCATGGGTGAGGCCGACCTCGAGGGCAAGCTCGGGTCGATCGCCTCGCAGGCGTGGCTGACCGACCCGGCGCCGGACTTCACGGTCACCGCGTCGCTGGAGGTGCGGCTGAGCCGGGCGACCGTCGTCGTCGAACTCGACACCTCGGGCACCGTCGACGTCGAGGCCGAGAAGCGCCGTCTGGCCAAGGATCTCGCCGCCGCGGAGAAGGAACTCGCGAGCACGACCGGCAAGCTCGGCAACGAGGCCTTCCTGGCGAAGGCTCCCGAGAAGGTCGTCGAGAAGATCCGCGGCCGTCAACAGGTCGCCACCGAGGACGTCGCCCGACTCAGGGCGCGTCTGGCCGAACTGGACGGAAAGTGAGCGGCAACCGGTGAACAGCACAGAGCCGTCCGCCGAGGAACTCGCGGAACTCGTCGCGGTTGAGGCCGAGCTGGACAAGCGCTGGCCCGAGACGAAGATCGAGCCGTCGCTGACCCGGATCTCGGCACTCATGGAACTGCTCGGCTCACCGCAGTCGAGCTACCCGGTGGTGCACGTCGCGGGAACCAACGGCAAGACGTCGGTGACCCGGATGATCGATGCACTGCTGACCCGTCTTCACCTGCGCGTCGGCCGCACCACCAGCCCGCACCTGCAACTGGCGACCGAACGGATCGCCGTCGACGGACACCCGATCTCGCCGCACAAGTACGTCGAGCTCTATCAGGACCTGCGCCCGTACGTGGAGATGATCGACGCGCAGTCGCAGGCCGCGGGCGGACCGGCGATGAGCAAGTTCGAAGTGCTCACCGCGATGGCCTATGCCGGATTCGCCGACGCGCCGGTGGACGTGGCGGTCGTCGAGACCGGCCTCGGTGGTCGCTGGGACGCGACCAATGTCGTCGAATCGCACGTCTCGGTGATCACGCCGATCGGGTTCGACCACATGGAATACCTGGGCAACGACCTCGAATCGATCGCGGGGGAGAAGGCCGGGATCATCAAGGGCTCGTCGGTGGCGATCATCGCCCAGCAGGAGCCGGAGGCGATGGACGTGCTGCTGCGCCGGGCCGTCGAGGTCGAGGCGCCGATCGCGCGTGAGGGTTCGGAGTTCATGGTGCGCGCCCGCCGGGTCGCGATCGGTGGACAGCAGCTCGAGCTGCAGGGACTCGGCGGCGTCTACGACGACATCTTCCTGCCCCTGCACGGCGAGCACCAGGCGCACAACGCCGCACTCGCGTTGGCCGCGGTCGAGGCGTTCTTCGGCGCCGGCAAGGACCGGCAACTCGACATCGAGGCCGTGCGGGAGGGGTTCGCGTCGGTCGTGAACCCGGGTCGGCTCGAGCGGGTGCGCAACGCGCCGACGGTGTTCCTCGACGCCGCGCACAATCCCCACGGTGCCAAGGCGTTGGCCGCGGCGCTGGCCGACGAGTTCGACTTCCGCAAGCTCGTCGGCGTCGTCGCCGTGCTCGCGGACAAGGACGTCGACGGTATCCTCGCGGCACTGGAGCCGGTGTTCGACGAGGTGGTCGTCACCGCCAACGGTTCGCCGCGGGCGCTCGCCGTCGACGACCTCGCCGACCGTGCGGTCGCCAGGTTCGGCGACGAACGCGTTGTCGTCGCGAACACCCTGCCCGACGCCCTGGAGACCGCGATCGGCCTGGCCGAGGAGGTCTCCGAACCTGGGGAGGCGGTCTCGGGCGCCGGTGTGGTGGTCACCGGATCGGTGGTGACCGCGGGCGCGGTCCGCACGCTGTTTGGAAAGGAACCCGCGTGAGCGAGCAGACCCCCGAGCCTCAGCAGGGGCCGTTCAAGCCGCCGGCGAAGGACCCGTGGAAGGGATTACGCGGCGTCATGGCCGGCACCCTGGTCCTCGAGGCGATCGTCGTGCTGCTGGCCCTGCCGGTCGTCGCGACCGTCGGCGGCGGCCTGACTCCCGCATCGATGGTCTACATCGTCGGCCTCGCCGTGCTGATGATCCTGGGTGCGGGATTTCAGGGCCGGTCGTGGGCGCTCTGGTACAACGTGACGCTGCAGGTGCTGGCCGTGGCGGCGTTCTTCATCCACCCGGCGCTCGGCGCGTGCGGACTGTTGTTCGCGGCGGTGTGGGCGTACATCTTCTATCTGCGCAGGGACCTCAAGGACCGGATCGAACAGGGTCTGCTGCCGGGTCAGCGGGACTGACCCACTAGGCTGACCACCCGTGACAGAGCGCACCCTCGTACTGATCAAGCCCGACGGCGTCGCCCGCGGATACGTCGGCGAAATCCTCTCCCGCATCGAGCGCAAGGGCCTGACCCTCGCCGCCATGGAACTGCGGACCGCCCCGACCTCGGTGGCCGCCGAGCACTACGCCGAGCACGAGGGCAAGCCGTTTTATCCGGGGCTGCTCGAGTTCATCACCTCGGGCCCGCTCGTGGCCGCGGTCGTCGAGGGTCCGCGCGCGATTGCCGCCTTCCGGCAGCTGGCCGGATCGACCGACCCGGTCGCCGCCGCGGCCCCGGGGTCCATCCGAGGCGATCTGGCGACCGAGACCCAGCGCAACCTGGTGCACGGATCCGACTCGACCGAGTCGGCCGACCGGGAGATCGGCATCTGGTTCCCCGAGCTGGGATAGCGCTCTCTCGGACCGTGGCCGGCGGTGCGCGGCAGGCGGCGCCGCGTCGCGTGGTGGTGTTGGCGTGGGTTCGGCGGCGGATGTGGGATACTGGCAGCAGTCGTAGCGCGAGCAGCAACTCGCGTGGCGACCGGATGTAGCCGACGGTTCTCCCGAGGTCATCGCAGCTCTGCCGGACGGGAAATCCCCGACGGAGCACGAGCATGCTGGATGACGAGGGGCGAACCGAGGTCATTCAGTCAGGTTCCGCGTCGAGACGCGGAGCGAGACCAGCCGATCTCGTGCCCTGCCGGGTTCGAGCACACAGAATTGCCCTCGCGTGGCCGCGTCGGACGCGCCCGGGGGTCCGAGGAGACTACGTGGCCGATCAAGCGCCGCCCGAGAATGTGAATACCGAGACCGGAGCCTCGACCGATCCACATGCGATCGAGTTCCCGAACCGCCTGCGGGTGCACGCGCTGGCGAAGCTGATCGGTGTCACCAGCAAGCAGGTCCTGGCGGAATTGGCCGCCCTCGGTGAGCAGGTGCGCACCGCGCAGTCCAGCATCGACCGAACCGTCGCCGAGCGGGTGCACGCGGCGTTGACCGGCGGTGGCAGTGAGGCCGCGCCGGCAGAAGCCGCCCCGGTCGAACCGGCGCAGGCAGCGACCGAGCCTGCCCAGTCCGAGCCCACCCCGGCCGCGCCGGTGACCGCCGAGCCGGAGAGTGCAGGGCCTGCCGCCGCCGAGCCCGCGACTGTCGAGGCGCAGGCCGTCTCGCCGCTGTTCGTCGCACCGGCGCCGGCCGCGGAACTCCCGCTGTTCCTGCCGCCCGAACCGGTGGAGGCACGTCCGCGTACCGCCCCCAGCGCACCGGCCGAGCCGGAGGCCGCAGCCGAGACGCAGCCGCAGGAGTCTGCCGCGGCCGAAACCGAGTCCGAGACCGAGGCGGAGTCCGAGTCGGACGAGTCGGGAGCGACGCGTCGTCGCCGCCGCGGCCGTCGCGGTCGCGGACGTGGGCGTGGCGAGCAGGGCGGCGGCGAGCCGGAGAAGGAAGGCGCGCCGGAGTCCGCGTCGTCCGCGGAGACCGAGCACGGCGACGTCGAGCAGCCGTCGGAGGGCAAGCAGGCCGAGGCCGAGCAGCCCGACGAGGTCGAGGCGGGGAAGTCCGGCGAGGAGAACGAAGCAGAGAACGCCGCCGACGGCGAGTCCGGTGAGGGCAGCCGTCGCCGCCGTCGCCGCCGCCGCCGCAAGTCGGGCAGCGGCGAGTCGGCCGAGGAGGGCGGCTCGCACGACGATCCGCCGAACACGGTCGTGCACGAGCGCGAACCACGCAACAAGGGTCGCGGGCGCGACGAGGTGCAGGGCATCAGCGGGTCGACCCGGCTCGAGGCCAAGCGTCAGCGCCGTCGCGACGGTCGGGACGCCGGGCGCCGTCGCCCGCCGATCCTCTCGGAGTCTGAGTTCCTCGCCCGTCGTGAGGCGGTCGACCGGGTCATGGTCGTGCGGGAGAAAAAGCTGACCGGCGAGCACGCCGGCGGAAACGGCCTGATGACGCAGGTCGGTGTCCTCGAGGACGGTGTGCTCGTCGAGCACTTCGTCACCAGTGCGGCGTCGGCCTCGATGGTCGGCAACATCTACCTCGGCCGGGTGCAGAACGTGCTGCCCAGCATGGAGGCGGCCTTCGTCGACATCGGCCGCGGGCGCAACGGCGTGCTGTACGCGGGCGAGGTCGACTGGGATGCGGCCGGGCTCGGCGGCAACTCGCGCCGGATCGAGCAGGCCCTCAAGCCGGGCGATCAGGTGCTGGTCCAGGTCAGCAAGGACCCGGTCGGGCACAAGGGCGCCCGCCTGACCACCCAGGTCAGCCTCGCGGGTCGATTCCTCGTCTACGTTCCCGGCGGCGGCTCGACCGGTATCAGCCGCAAGCTGCCCGACACCGAACGCAAGCGTCTCAAGGAGATCCTCCGCGAGATCGTCCCGTCGGACGCCGGCGTGATCATCCGCACCGCATCCGAGGGCGTCAGCGAAGAGGAACTCTCCCGTGACGTCACCCGGCTGCAGAAGCAGTGGGCGTCCATCCAGGAGTCCGCCGAGCAGGCCAAGGCGGGCAAGTCGGGATCCCCGAAGGCCCTCTACGAGGAGCCCGACCTGCTGGTCAAGGTCGTGCGCGACCTGTTCAACGAGGACTTCTCGAAACTCGTCGTCGAGGGTGAACGGGCGTGGGACACGGTCGAGACCTACGTCAAGACCGTCGCCCCCGACCTGCTCCCGCGCGTGGAACGGCACGACTCGAACCCGGACGTGTTCACCGTCTACCGGATCGACGAGCAGTTGGCGAAGGCACTCGAGCGGAAGGTGTGGCTGCCGTCCGGCGGCACGCTGGTGATCGACCGCACCGAGGCCATGACGGTCGTCGACGTCAACACCGGCAAGTTCACCGGCTCCGGCGGGAACCTCGAGGAGACGGTCACCCGCAACAACCTCGAGGCCGCCGAGGAGATCGTGCGGCAGATGCGGCTGCGCGACATCGGCGGCATGATCGTCGTCGACTTCATCGACATGGTGCTCGAGTCCAACCGCGACCTGGTCCTGCGCCGGCTCACCGAGGCGCTCGGACGCGACCGCACCCGCCACCAGGTCTCCGAGGTGACCTCGCTCGGACTGGTGCAGATGACCCGCAAGAAGCTGGGCACAGGCCTGGTGGAGGCGTTCTCGACGAACTGTGAACACTGCCACGGCCGCGGCATCGTCGTGCACGCCGATCCGGTGGTCGCCGAGGGCACGGACAATGCGAAGCCCGGCAAGTCGGAGGGCTCGCGCAAGAGCAAGCGCTCCAAGTCCGGCCGGTCGGAAGCGCAGCGTGAGGCCGGACATGACAACGCCGATAACAACACCGGCAAGGCCGACGTGGAGAAGGCGAAGGCCGACGCCGAGGCGCACGCACACCACGCGTCCGAGCACCCGATGTTCCGGGCGATGGCGGCCGCGCAGACCGACGACCAGCTGTCGGAGTCGGCGGCCGAGGGTGTGAAGGCCGACACCACGGTGACGGGCACCGCCCCGGCCGAGGCGGTCCAGATCGAGACCGTCGAGGTCGAGACTCCCGCCGAACCTGCAGCGGCGGAAGCTGTTCCGGCATCCGATACGCAGGCCCTCGAACCCCCCAAGCGCCGACGTTCCCGGCGTGCCTCGCGCCCGGCGTCGACGCCGGTGCACCACGAGGCGCCCGTCGCGGAGGTGATCGCCTCGACCGTCCCGACACCGAGCGAGCCGCCGGCGGAGGCCGTCGGCGGCGCCGAGCCCGCGGTCGACGCGGCCGGCCGGCCCGGAGACGAGCCGGACACGACCCCGCGACGTCGCCCCAGGCGGCGTGCGGCGGCGCGCCGGGCGGGGCCTCCGGTGAGCGCCGAGGCCTGACGGCCGACGGGAGGGTGGCCGGTTTGACCCTGCGTGCCGCCTTCCCGTAATCTTGACCAGTCGCTGCTCGGCGTCGTCAGTAGCCTGTGTCCGGCTTGTACCGGACGCGGCACCGAACCGGGTGGCAGTCACAGGACCAGTCGCGCCGCACCACCTGCGGTGTGAGCGAGATTTTCGAAAGCAAGGGGTAGCCCTCCATGTACGCGATCGTCAAGACCGGCGGCAAGCAGTACAAGGTCGCCGTTGGTGACCTCGTCAAGGTCGAGAAGATCGAGGGTCAGCCCGGCACCTCGGTCCAGCTCCCGGTCGCGCTCGTCGTCGACGGCGCCGACCTGACCACCGACGCGGCGGCGCTGGCCAAGGCCTCCGTCTCCGGCGAGGTCGTCGAGCACACCAAGGGCCCGAAGATCCGCATCCACAAGTTCAAGAACAAGACCGGCTACCACAAGCGTCAGGGTCACCGCCAGAAGCTGACCGTCCTCAAGGTCACCAGCATCAACAAGTAAGAGGCACGCGGTCCTCCGGATTCGCAGCCCGCTACTTTCTTCACTTCCCTAGGAGGGATCAGTCATGGCACATAAGAAGGGTGCATCCAGCTCGCGCAACGGTCGCGATTCGAACGCGCAGCGCCTCGGCGTCAAGCGTTTCGGTGGCCAGTCCGTCAACGCCGGCGAGATCCTGGTCCGCCAGCGCGGAACCCACTTCCACCCGGGTGTGAACGTCGGCCGCGGCGGCGACGACACCCTGTTCGCCCTCTCCGCCGGTGCCGTCGAGTTCGGCAGCAAGCGGGGCCGCAAGACCGTCAACATCGTTCCGGTCGAGGCGTAACCCGCCTACAACCGCGAAAAGCTCCACAGACAGGGGCGGGCAGGGTGCTGATACCCCGCCCGCCCCTGTTTCATGTTCGAGATCATTGTCGGGTCTCGACTCCGTCCCCCTAGGAGGACACAGTGTCCCGTTTCGTCGACCGAGTGGTCCTGCACGTGAGCGCCGGTAACGGCGGACACGGCTGCGCCTCGGTGCACCGCGAGAAGTTCAAGCCACTCGGTGGCCCCGACGGCGGCAACGGCGGACGGGGAGGCTCGGTGATCCTCGAGGTCGACCCCAACGTGCACACGCTGCTGGACTTCCACTTCCACCCGCACGCCAAGGCCGGCAACGGCAAGCCCGGCATGGGCAGCAACCGCGATGGCGCCAATGGGAGCGACCTGGTGCTGCTGGTGCCGGACGGCACAGTCGTCTTCGACTCGAAGGGCGACATTCTCGCCGACCTGGTCGGCAGCGGGACCCGCTTCGCGGCGGCGGCCGGTGGCCGTGGCGGGCTCGGCAACGCGGCGCTGTCGTCGCGGGCACGCAAGGCGCCCGGGTTCGCGCTGCTCGGTGAGGAGGGCATCGAGCGTGAGTTGGTGCTCGAGCTCAAGTCCGTCGCCGACGTCGGGCTGGTCGGCTTCCCCTCCGCGGGCAAATCGTCGCTGGTCTCGGTGCTCTCCGCGGCGAAGCCGAAGATCGCCGACTATCCGTTCACGACGCTGCAGCCGAACCTCGGTGTGGTCTCCAGCGGCGACACCACCTTCACGGTCGCCGACGTACCCGGGCTGATCCCCGGAGCCAGCGACGGCCGCGGGCTGGGACTGGACTTCCTGCGCCACCTCGAACGGTGCGCGGTGCTCGCCCACGTCGTCGACTGCGCGACCCTCGAGCCGGGCCGTGACCCGATCTCCGACGTCGATGCCCTCGAGGCCGAGCTCGCCGCCTACCAACCGGCTCTGGCCGGCGACGCGGGCCTGGGCGACCTCGCGGACCGCCCCCGCATCGTGGTCCTCAACAAGGTCGACGTGCCGGAGGCCGCCGAACTCGCCGACTTCGTCCGGCCCGAGTTCGAGGAGCGCGGCTGGCCGGTGTTCGAGATCTCCGCGGTGAGCCGGGAAGGGCTGCGGCCCTTGACCTTCGCGCTGGCCGACATGGTCCGCAACTACCGCGAGGCCCACCCGCCCGCCGAGCCGACCCGGCAGGTCATCCGTCCGGTCCCGATCGACGAGACCGGCTTCACCGTGGTCAAGGATCCCGACGTGCAGGGCGGGTTCATCGTCCGCGGTGTCCGGCCCGAGCGGTGGGTGCGTCAAACCCAGTTCAGCAACGACGAAGCCGTCGGCTACCTCGCGGACCGGTTGGCCCGCCTGGGCGTCGAGGACGCGCTGGTCAAGCAGGGTGCCCAGCCGGGCGCCTCGGTGACCATCGGCGACGTGAGCTTCGACTGGGAGCCGCAGACCCCGGCCGGCGTGGACGTGACCATGACCGGTCGCGGCACCGACGCGCGACTGGATCAGAACGAGCGCATCGGCGCCGCGGAACGCAAGCACGCCCACCGGGTCCGGCGCGGACTCGAAGGGCTCGATCCGGAGGAGCAGTGAGCGCCTGCGGAGACGGGGCGAGCACTCGCGAGGTCATCGCGTCGGCACGCAGTGTCGTCGTCAAGATCGGGTCGTCGGCGCTGACGAGCCTGTCCGGCGGGCTCGACGTCGACCGACTCGACCCACTGGCCGAGGCGATCGAGGCGCGCATGCGCGCCGGTTCCGACGTCGTGGTGGTCTCCTCCGGTGCGGTCGGGGCGGGCATCGCGCCGCTCGGGCTGACCAAACGTCCGCGCGACCTCGCCACCAAGCAGGCCGCGGCCAGTGTCGGACAACTCGCGCTGGTCAACGCCTGGGCGAGCTCGTTCGCGCGGTTCGACCGGGTCGTAGGGCAGGTGCTGCTGACCGCCGACGACGTCGCTCGCCGGGCCACCCACCGCAACGCCCAGCGCACACTGGACCGGCTGCGGGCGCTCGGCGCGGTCGCGATCGTCAACGAGAACGACACCGTGGCGACCGCTGAGATCCGGTTCGGCGACAACGACCGTCTCGCCGCGCTGGTCGCGCACCTGGTCGGCGCCGACGCGCTGGTGCTGCTCTCCGACGTGGACGGCCTCTACGACGCGGATCCGCGAAAAGGCAACGCGCAGTTGATCCGTGAGGTTGCGGGCCCCGAGGATCTGGACGGAGTGGTCGCCGGATCGGGTGGCGCGCTGGGCACCGGCGGGATGGCGTCGAAGCTGTCCGCCGCACGCCTGGCCGCCGATGCGGGTGTGCCGGTGCTGTTGACGTCTGCCGCCGAGGCCGGCGCGGCGCTGTCCGGCGGCTACGTCGGCACCGCTTTCGGGGCCCGACCGCACCGGATGTCGGCCCGCCGCTTCTGGGTTCGGCATGCCGCCGACGCGCAGGGGCGTCTGCACCTGGATGCCGGCGCGGTCCGCGCGGTCGCCCAGCGGCGCCGTTCGCTGTTGGCGGCGGGGATCACCGAGGTGGGCGGGCACTTCCACGACGGTGACGTGGTCGACCTGGTCGGCCCGGACGGCGCGTTGATCGGGCGCGGCGTCGTCGCCTACGACGCCATCGAACTGGCGACGATGCGCGGGCATTCGAGCGCCGATCTCCCGCCGGACCTGCAGCGTCCGGTGGTGCACGCGGACGATCTGGTGCCCGTGTAGGAGTCCGTGCGGCCAATGGTCCTGTCGGGCGGTAGGTTCTGCCGATGGGCACAGCATCGATCCGTTCGGGTGGCGCGGCGATACTGGCGGCGCTCGCCGCCGTACTGATCGGTATGTGTGCCGGTGTCGTTCTGGTGCAACCCTTCACGCCCGACCTCGCGGTCGCGGTGACCGCCACCGACTTCCGTTGGTGGGTGCTGAGCCATCCCTTGGGGGCGGTCGCGGGTGCGATCATGGCGCCGGTGGCGTGCCTGGCGACGTCGAGGCTGCGTGGCCGCAGACTGCCGGCAGTGACGCTCGGCGTCGTTGTGGTCGTGATGCTGGCCGAGGTCGGGCTCGGGCGGTCGGATTCGGTCGCGGTATTGGTGGCGGGGCGGTATGTCGAGGCGGTGTTCGCGGGCGCAGCACTGGGTGCCGCCGCGGCGGTGCTCCGCACGCGCCGGTCCGCGACCGCTGCGCTGGCCGCGGGAACCGTCGCGGCGTTCCTGCTCACGGCGGCCGCGGTGTCGGCCGGAGGTCCCCCGCGTCGCTACGCCGACTACCTGGAGCCGCAGTCGTCGACGACGGTATACGCCGGATGGCTGGCCGTGCTCGCCGGTGTCCTGCTGATGGTGACGATCGTCGTGGGATTCGGTTCGGGCGCAGACGAACACCTGCCCGCCGTGTCATGGCGGCCGGTTGCCGCGGTGGTGCTGCTGGCGGTGGGCGGGGTCGCGTCGGCGGCCGCCGCGACCGCGCAGACGCCGACGAACTGGTGGCTCGCCGGGCCGGCGCTGGCGTTCACTCTGGTGGTGGCGGGCGGAGCGGCGATGCTGTTACCGGGAGCCGACGGCGTGGTGGTGTTCGCCGCGACGGCGATCACCGCCGTCGCGGCGGTCGCGGCGACCGTGTTCGATTGGGCCGTACTGCCCGACCCGACCATGGTCGCGGCGCTCGCGGTGCTGATCCTGCTGGGCGTGGCGGCCGGGGTCCGGTGGCGTCAGCCGGCGCTTGCCATGGTGGTGCTCGCGCTGATCCTCGGGTGCGGGACCGTTCCGGTCGCGGATCCTGGCCTGCTGCACGCGGTCCTGCTGCTGGTCGGTGCGCCGACAGTGGGTGTGGTGGTCGGGTCGGCCCTGCCCGGACCGGCGGCGTCCGGGTCGTCTGTGAGCACGGGACTGGGGGCGCTGTTCCTGCCGGGAGCAGCGGCGGCACTGACCGGGGCCTACCGCGGCACCTGGGCGGTCTCCGGGACGGACTTCGGTTGGACCGCCTACACCCCGTTGACCGAGGTGCCGCCGCGCGCGTCGGGGCACTTGCCGTCGTTGTCGGACCTGTCGATCAGCGGGGGCAGCCCGCTCGACGCAGTCACCGCGTGGGCGTTGGCGGCGTTGATACTCGGTTGTGCGGGCGCGGCGGTGCTGCTGCGGCGAGCGCGGTGAGGACCTCCGAGCAACCGGCATCGATCTTCAGATCCGCGAGATCGTCACCGCGGGTGACGCCGCGGTTGACGATGACGATCGGCTTGCCGTCCTTCGCCGCGCGGCGCACGAACCGCAGCCCGGACATCACCGTGAGCGACGACCCCGCGACCAACACTGCGTCACTGTCATCCACCATCGAATAGCAGTGCAACACAACGGTCTTCGGGACACTCTCGCCGAAGTACACGATGTCCGGTTTGAGCGTGCCGCCGCAGAACGCGCAGTCGACCATCCGGAAGTGCGCGGTGTCGGCGACGACGGCGTCGGCGTCCGGGGCGATCTCGATCGCCCCCGCGGAGGCGACCGACGCGATGAATCCGGGGTTCGCGGCCTCGAGACGTTCGGCGAGCGACAGCCGCGACAGGACGGCCGAGCAGTCCAGACAGCGGACCCGCGCGTAACTGCCGTGCAGATCGACGACCGTGCGCTGGCCGGCCTTGGTATGCAGCATGTCGACGTTCTGGGTGATCACCCCGGTGACCACCCCGCCGCGCTCAAGGCGCGCCAGCGCGTGATGGCCCGCATTGGGCCGACGCGCGTCCATGTCGCGCCAGCCCAGGTGGTTGCGCGCCCAGTAGCGGCGCCGGAAGTCGGCGTCCCCGACGAACTGCTGATAGGTCATCGGGTTGCGGGGCGGCGAGTCCGGGCCGCGATAGTCGGGGATGCCCGAATCAGTGGAGATGCCCGCCCCGGTCAGCGCGACAACCCGCCGACCGGACAGCAGGTCGACGAGTTCACGCGCGTACGGGCTGGCATCTGTCTCCACGGGACCCAGGGTAGGTGGTGGAGCGGCGGCGGACGGTCAGCCGACCTCCACCAGCGGGTAGACCCCGTTCTCGTCGTGCACCTCACGGCCGGTGACCGGCGGGTTGAACACGCAGAGCATGCGCATCTGTGTGCGGGCGAAGACGCGGTGCTTCTCGTGGCCGTTGAGCAGGTACATGCTGCCGGGCCCGAGCGGGTAGCTGCGGTTGTTGTCGAGGTCGACGAGTTCGCCCTCGCCCTCGACCAGCCACACCGCCTCGACGTGGTTCTGATAGTGGAACTCGTTGATGGTGCCGGCCTCGATGGTCGTCTCGTGGAACGAGAAGCCCACGCCGTCGCCGGCGAGGATGATGCGCTTGCTGCGCCAGTTGCCGTTGTCCGCCGCGACATCGCGGTCGGTGTCGGTGATCTCGGTGGTGGTGCGGACGATCATGATGTCTCCGGTTCGTTGGTTCGGTCGGCCGGCGGCCGGGTCAGGAGCAGACCTTGGCGGTCGCCTCGGCGAGGATGCTCAGCCCGTGGGCGAGCTCCGCGTCGGTGATGGTCAGCGGCGGGAGGAGTTTGACGACCTCGTCCGACGGCCCCGAGGTCTCGGCGAGCAGACCCGACTCGAAGGCCATGGCGCACACCTTTGCAGCGCGGTCGGGCTGGTCGAAGACCAGGCCCTGGACCAGGCCGCGCCCGCGCGTGCTCACACCGGCGAACGAATCGGCCATGTTGGAGAAGGACTCTCGGATCCGCTCGCCCTTCGCGAGGGTGGCCTGGTGCATCGCGTTGTCGGACCAGTACTGCTCGAGCGCCACTCGCGCGGTGACGAAGGCCGGGTTGTTGCCACGGAAGGTGCCGTTGTGCTCACCGGGCCCCCAGACGTCAAGTTCCCGCTTGAACAGCGTCAGCGCCATCGGCAGTCCGTAGCCGCCGATCGACTTCGAGAGCGTCACGATGTCCGGGGTGATGCCGGCGACCTCGAACGAGAAGAACGGTCCGGTGCGGCCGCAGCCCATCTGCACGTCGTCGACGATCAACAGGATGTCCCGCTCGGCGCAGAGGTCTGCGAGGGCCCGAAGCCATTCCGGCCGTGCGACATTCACGCCGCCCTCGCCCTGGACTGTCTCGACGATCACGGCGGCCGGACGGTTGAGCCCGCTGCCGGAGTCGTCGAGCACCCGGGAGAACCAGTGGAAGTCCTCGGTGACGCCGTCGAAGTAGTTGTCGAACGGCATGGGCGTGGCGTGCACCAGTGGAATGCCCGCCCCGGCACGCTTCATGGAGTTTCCGGTGACCGACAGCGCGCCGAGCGTCATCCCGTGAAAAGCGTTGGTGAAGTTGATGATCGACTCGCGACCGGTGACCTTGCGGGCCAGCTTCAGGGCGGCTTCGACCGAGTTCGCCCCCGTCGGGCCGGGGAACTGCACCTTGTAGTCGAGTCCGCGCGGGCGCAGGATCAGGTCCTCGAAGGTCTCGAGGAAGTCGCGCTTGGCGACCGTGGACATGTCGAGGCCGTGTGTGATCCCGTCCTGGGCGATGTAGTCGATCAGCGCCTGCTTGAGCAGCGGGTTGTTGTGGCCGTAGTTCAGGGCGCCGGCGCCGGCGAAGAAGTCCAGGAACTCCCGGCCGTCCTCGGCACGCACCCAGGATCCCTGGGCAGAGCCGAACACCGTCGGCCAGCTGCGGCAGTAGCTGCGTACGTCGGACTCGAGATGGTTGAAGACGGACACGTCGATGTCGTCGATCACGGTCATGGTTGGTACCTCCGTGTTCTTCATTTGTCGTGCTGCTCGTCTGCGTCCTGCAATGCCTCGGAGCGGCTGGTGCCGCAGCCTCGAAGCCGACGAGCTGCTGGTTCAGGCGCGGGGTGCGCCCACGGTGTAGAGCTCTTCCGGCTCATGGCCGGGGGGGAAGTCCTCCGCGGTGAAGAGCGGTTGCCTGGTGATCGGCACGCCGCGGTGACGTGCGACCCCGGTGAACAGGGCCTGCGAGGCGGGGTTGTCCGGTGAGATCGTGGTTTCCAGGCGGGTGATCCCACGGTCGGCCACGCGATCGAGCAGTTCGTTCAACATGGCCGCCGCCAGCCGCTGCCCGCGCAACTGCTCGTCGACGGCGATCTGCCAGAGGAAGAGCGTGTCCGGCACGCGCGGTCGGACGAAGGCGGTGGCGAACCCGCCGACCCGGCCGTCGACCTCGGCGACGATCGAGGTGGCGGCGAAGTCGCGGCACCACAGCACGTAAGCGTAGCTGGAGTTCAGGTCCAGCACCCGCGAGTCGCGGGCGATCTCCCACATCCGGACGCCGTCGGAGATGCCGGGGCTGCGCAATTCGGTCAGGGGACCGGTCTCTGCCCTGCGCGAGGGCGTTTCGGCAGTGTGCACCGTGTCCGGAACGGTGCTCGGGATTGCACTTTCGTTGTCTGGCCTCATGTGTAGCCCGAACGTAACAAGTCGGACAACGGAATTCAGGTCCGCATCGAAATCGTTATGGGAATACCCATCGTCGTTGCAGGTCACGCCGTTACTGTGAGGCGGGTCACATTACTGTCAGTTCGCTGTTGCCAACGCGAAGGGGAGGACCGACCCTGCGCCCGCGCGGCGCAGTGCCCGAGCGGCCATCGTCAGCGTCCAGCCGGTGTCGCTGAGGCAGTCCACCAACAAGATCGGACCGGCGATCGCGGCCAGGTCCGGCTCTTCCCAGGCGCCGACCAGTCCGGCGACGCGGAAGGCCGAATTGACCGCGGTGACCTCGGGTCGGTCCGGTCGTCTGCGCAGCACGCCGAGGTCGGTGAGCCGGCCCACCTGGGCGAGGCGACCGGCAAGGGAGGTGACCAGACGTGGATGGGTGTCGGAGTCGAGTGCGATCACTGCGGCCGGTCGCTGTTGCCAGTCCCAGGCGGTCAGCACTGTGACGCATGCCTGCGCGACCTCGTCGGGCACCACGTCGTCCGGGGCGTCGAGCAGCGTGCGCAGGCGCTGGCCCCAGCCCAGGTCGGTGAGCCGGCCCAGCGCACGCCCGGGCTGGGGACCGTCGGTGATCTTTCCCGACAGATCGACACCCAGCTTGCCCATGCCGCTCGGCCACTGCCGCCGCGGGGCCAGCGTGACGCCCGGGCGGTCGAGCCGGTCCTGTGTCGCGCGGGTCGCCGTCTCGTCGACAGCTGACGACCGGTACGTCCCGGTGCAGTTGTCGCAGCGACCGCAGCGGCTCGGTTCGGCGGTGAGTTCGGGGTCGTCGAGCTGGCGACGCAGGAAGTCCATGCGGCAGCCGGAGGTGCGCTCGTAGTCGAGCATCGCCTGCTGCTCGGCCTGGCGGGCACGCTCGAGGCGGCCGTAGCGCTCGGTGTCGTAGACCCACGGCTCACCGGTGGCGACCCAGCCCCCGCGCACCCGCCGGACCGCGCCGTCGACGTCGAGCACCTTGAGCACCATCTCCAGCCGGCCCCGCGACAGGTCGACCAGCGGTTCCAATGCGGGCGTCGACTGCGGGCGGTCGGGCTCGAGCGTGCCGATCACCTTGCGCACCACCGACTCCGGCGGGAAGGCGACCGATGCGAAGTACCGCCAGATGTCGCGGTCCTCGGGGCCGGGCAGCAGCACCACCTCGGCGCGGTCGGTGGACCGCCCGGCTCGGCCGACCTGTTGGTAGTACGCGATCGGCGAGGACGGCGCGCCCAGATGCACCACGAACCCGAGGTCGGGTTTGTCGAATCCCATGCCGAGTGCGGAGGTGGCGACCAGCGCCTTGACCCGGTTGGCCAGCAGATCGGCCTCCAACTGCTCGCGCTCCGCCGGATCGGTCTGGCCCGTGTAGGCGGCCACCTGATGGCCCTGCGAGGACAGCAGGTCGGCGAGCTCCTTTGCGGCCGAGACGGTCAGCGTGTAGATGATGCCGGACCCGGTCAGCGATTCGATGTTCTGCACCAGCCACGCGGCGCGGTCCTGGGCGCGGTCGAGGCGCACCACCGACAGCTGCAGCGACTCGCGGTCCAGCCCGCCGCGCAGCACCAGCGTCTGCGCGTCGCCCACACCGAGCTGGGCCGCGACGTCGGCGACCACGCGGTCGTTCGCGGTCGCGGTGGTGGCGAGGACCGGGACGTCCGCGCCGAGGTCGGCGACCAGGGTGCGGATGCGCCGGTAGTCGGGGCGGAAGTCGTGGCCCCAGTCGGAGACGCAGTGCGCCTCGTCGACCACGACCAGGCCGGCGTCGCGGGCCAACGCGGGCAGCACCTGGTCCCGGAAGTCGGGGTTGTTCAGCCGTTCCGGACTGACCAGCAGGACGTCGAGTTCGCCCGCGGCGACCCCGGCGTGGATGTCGTCCCATTCGGTGACGTTGCCCGAGTTGATCGTCGCGGCCCGCACACCGGCCCGCTCGGCCGCCGCGACCTGGTTGCGCATCAGTGCGAGCAGCGGGGACACGATGACCGTCGGACCGTGGCCCCGACGGCGCAGCAGCAGAGCCGCGATGAAGTACACCGCGGACTTGCCCCAGCCCGTGCGCTGGACCACCAGGGCGCGCCGTCGGTCGACCACGAGCGCCTCGATGGCGGTCCACTGGTCCTCGCGCAGCACGGCCTCCGGCCCGGCCAGTTCCCTCAGGAGTTCTTCGGCGTCATCACGCAGCATGGGGCCATGGTGCCCGAAGCCCCCGACAAACGTCGGGGCGTGCGGGTGGGTTGGGCGATAGCGGTGTCGGCCGCGGCGCGACGTGTTATCTGTGGGGGATGACGGATTCGCGCGTGCAGGAGACGCTGGGCGGCTTCGAGGCCGCTGCCGACGATCTGGTCGCGCTGTACCGGGAACTGCATGCGAACCCCGAGCTGTCCTATCAGGAGCATCGGACCGCCGCGCGGGTCGCCGAGCGGCTGCAGGGTGCCGGGTACCAGGTGACCGCCGGCCTGGGTGGGACCGGCGTGGTCGGGGTACTCGGGGACGGGTCGGGACCGGTGGTGCTGTTGCGGGCAGACATGGACGCGTTGCCGGTCCGCGAGGACACCGGCTTGGCGTACGCCTCGACGGTCACCGTGACGTCCGAGTCGGGCGAGTCGATCCCGGTGATGCACGCCTGCGGACACGACATGCACGTGACGTGCCTGCTCGGCGCCGCCGCGCTGATGGCCGAGCGGCGCGCGTCGTGGTCGGGCACGCTGGTCGTGCTGTTCCAACCGGCCGAGGAACTCGGCAGCGGGGCGCAGGCGATGGTCGACGACGGACTGTTCGACACAGTGCCGCGACCGGACGTGGTGCTCGGACAACATGTGATGCCTGGCCCCGCGGGCACGGTGTTCGCGGCCTCGGGCACCGCGATGGCCGCGGCGCGCAGCCTGCAGGTGCGGATGTTCGGCCGCGGCGGGCACGGGTCGATGCCCGACGCCACGATCGACCCGGTCGTGATGGGCGCGTCGACCGTGATGCGGTTGCAGACGCTGGTGTCGCGGGAGGTGTCGCCGGCCAACCCGGCGGTGCTCACGGTCGGCTCGTTCCAGGCCGGGACCAAGGAGAACGTCATCCCGGACGAGGCCGTGCTCAAGCTCAACATCCGAGCCTTCGAGACGAGTGTCGCGGAGCAGCTGTTGGACGGCATCACCCGTATCGTCGACGCCGAGGCGACGGCGTCGCGCGCGCCCCGTCCACCGGAGATCACCGAGTTGAACGGATTCGAGGTGACCGTCAACGATCCGGACGCGACCGCGCGCACGCTCGAGGCCCTGCGTGGGGAACTGGGCGCCGACAAGGTGTTCGAGATCGGGCCGGTCTCGGGTAGTGAGGACGTCGGCGACCTGGCCAAGGCGGCCGAGGTGCCGCTGGTCTACTGGTTCATCGGAGGATTCGACCCGGCGCGGGACTATTCGGCCGAGCCGCCCGCCTCCAACCATTCGCCGCGGTTCGCGCCCGTCATCCGGCCCACGCTCGACGTGGGCGTCACGGCGTTGGTGACCGCCGCGCTCGAATGGCTCGGCTGAACGGGCAGGTCGCGGAGGGTTCACCCCGGCGCCGCGCTGTGATCTGATGGGGGCATGACGACACCGGCTGATCGGAATCGTGACTCGGGAACCCGCGAACTGGACGTCGTGGTTTACGGCGCAACGGGATTCGTCGGAAGACTGGTGGCCGGCCACCTGGCGCAGCACGCACCGGACGGTACCCGGATCGGTTTGGCGGGCCGCTCGGCCGAGCGGCTCGAGAAGATCCGTGACGGGCTGGGTCCCTCGGCCGCCGGCTGGCCGATCCTGCATGCGGACTCGGAGGAGCCGGACTCGCTCGCCGCGCTTGCCGCCGGGACGCGCGTCGTGGTGACCACCGTCGGCCCGTACGCGCGGTGGGGGATGCCGCTGGTGCAGGCATGTGCGCAGGCGGGCACCGACTATGTGGACCTGACCGGCGAGGTGCTGTTCGTCCGCTCCAGTATCGACTCGTGGCACGACACCGCGGCCGAGACCGGTGCCCGGATCGTGCACTCGTGCGGATTCGATTCCATCCCATCCGATCTCGGTGTGCTGATGCTGCACGAGCGGGTGCGGTCGGACGGCGAGGGCGAGCTGGCCGACACGACGTTGGTGGTGACCTCGCTGCGCGGTGGAATCAGCGGCGGCACCATCGATTCGCTGCGGTTGCAGCTGGACACGGTCAAGCGGGACAAGGGACTTCGCAAGATCGCCGCGAGTCCCTATTCGCTCAGTCCCGACCGGAACGCGGAGCCGGATCTGGGCGGGCAGTCCGACGTGCGGATAGTGGAGGGCTCGAAGATCGACCCGACGTTGCGGGGCTGGAAGGCGCCGTTCGTCATGGGCTCGTTCAACACGCGTGTCGTGCGGCGGAGCAACGCGGTGCTCGATTGGGCCTACGGGCGGACGTTCCGTTACAGCGAGGTGATGAGCGTCGGCTCGTCGCCGCTGTCCGTCGTGGTCGCGGGTGCGGTCGCCGCCGGTCTCGGCGGGCTGGTCGCGGGGCTGAGCTTCGGACCGACGCGAGCACTGCTGGACCGGGTGCTGCCGTCTCCCGGGGAGGGTCCCAGTGCGAAAACCCGGGAGAACGGGCACTTCACCATCGACGTGTTCACCGAGACCACGACCGGTGCGCGGTACCGGTCGCGTGTTGCGGCACAAGGCGATCCCGGTTACGCGGCCACCGCGGTCATGCTGGGTGAGAGCGCGCTGACGCTGGTACACGACCGTGATTCGCTGCCGGACAAGACCGGCGTGCTGACGCCGGCGACCGCGATGGGGGATGCACTGTTGGATCGGCTGCAGTTGGCGGGATTCACGATGGAGGTCGAGCGGCTCGGCTGACATTGCAGCGGCCGATATGTGTTGTCGGCCAGGTTGTGTCCGTGAGCGTATGCCTCATGTTGTCGGTGGTTGCGCGTAGCGTTCGGCGCACTCGAGATGGGTGAACTGTCACGAACGCAACAGGGGGCAATGTGGGCATCGAATGCGATTCAACAGAAGAAAGGGCCTATCGTTTCGCCGGTGTGCCACTAACAGCGAGCGTTTTCGCTGAACTCATATCACTGCTCGCATCGGGTCAGCAGGTCCGGCGATCAGACCTCATCACGCTGGTTTCGAGACATCACGCAGTGAACGGTGGTCTGCCTGCCAATGGCAAGGCGACATCGGTTGCGAAGAAGGCGTTGCAGACCCTCTCGCGGACGGGCAGAGCCGAACAAACGGGATGTTATGGCCTATGGCGTATTGCGGGTATTGCAAATGCCGATGCGGACTTCGCCTTGCCGGAGCCCGAGGTGGAGCCTTCCGATGAGGCAGCGTCCGCCCAATTCGTCTACGCCTACTACTTGCCGGCCTACGGTGCGCTTGCGCAGCATCAAGGCGCCACTGTGTGGCCGCACAAGATCGGGATGACGACGGTCTCGGTCAAGGACCGGATCGCGAGTCAGGTCGGTACCGCACTACCGGAACACCCGGTCGTCGTCCTGGCCCATGAAGCGGAGGATGCAGCGTTGCTCGAAGCGGCCGTGCACTCCATTCTGGAACTGCGAGGGCAGCGCATCAGCGGAGCGCCCGGCAGTGAGTGGTTCAGCACAAATGCGGATGAGGTTCGGGCCATCATCGACTGGTGCATCGCGGGGGTTCGCGTCACCCCCGCTTGAACCGCTCGCTCAACTCCGGGTCGTCCTCCCACCACAGCCTGCTCGGCCCGGGCACCTGTGATTCGTCGATCCCTGCCTCCGCGGCGGCGCGGGCGCGTGCCTCGTCCTGCGCGTCGAGTTCGGCGTCGATCTTGTCGGCACTGGCCTGCTCGTCCTTCGTCATCGCGCGCATCAGCGCGAACAGGAACGGCACGCCGATCAGGTCGCCGAGGATCCAGATGATGCCGGCGCCGACGATTTGGTCGGTCTGCAGATCCGGACCCCACGTGCGCGCGATCGCCTCGTAATGCTCGGGCGCGCGCAGCGGACCGAGCCACAGCGCGAGGCCGAGCGACGCGTCGACGAGGACCTCGGTGAACGTGATCGCGATCGACAGCATCGCCGGGTACTTGTGCGGCACCGGATCGGCCTGCAACCGGCTGTAGAAGTACAGGAAACCGACGGCGACCAGCGCCAGCTTGGTCAGGGTGTCGACCGTCGCGTTGTCGAGTACGGTCGGATACCACTGGGTGTAATACAGCAGCCAGGGCGTGGCGATGATGATGATCGACGTGGTCGCCGGTGCGGTGAGGATCCGTGCCACGCGGTGGTGCAGGATCCGGTCGAACCGCGCCCGGCCCGACTCTCCGAGCAACTCGCGCAGCACCGTCAGCGGCACGCCGAACGCGAGCATGAACGGGATCAGCATCATCAGCAGGATCACCTGCAGCGCGCGCACCCAGAACAGCACGTTCTCGTAGACGCCGACGAACGACATCGTCGCGAGCAACCACAACACCAGGCCGAACAGGAACGCGCCGCGCCGGCTGGGCTCGACGGGGGTGCCGCGTTGCTCGAGCTTGCGGGTGGCCAGCACGTAGCCGACCCCGGAGGCGACGACGATCACCAGCGTCACCCAGTCGACCTTCCACGCGGTGAGCGTCGTGATCAGGTGGAGCTGGGGGACGGATTGGGGCGCCATGACTTCTCATCCTCCGCCCGTGACGGTCGCCGTCAGCTGGCAGGTTTCTGTGAATCGCCGCGTTCGGCCGCGCCCGCCGCGTCGGTGACGCCGAGCCGGACGCAGCAGAACCCGTCCTCCGGTGCAAGCCGGGCACGCCGCCCGCCGCACCGGACCCCGTCGAGCAGACCCTCGATCAGCCGCAGGTTCATCCCGCACACCAACTCGGTGTGATCGTTGACCAGCGCGTGGAACGGGCAGTTGGCGAGTGCGATGTCGTCGTCGACCGTGCACGGCTCGTAGCCGCAGCGTTCGAGGGCGTCGTGCAGGGCCTCGTCCGTCGGTTCGCCGGCCTGGGCCAATTCCGCGCCGATGGTCTCGCCCAACTCGTGGGCGCGGCGGGCCAGCGCGGTGCCGGGCGACTCGCCGCGGCTCTCCGCATCGTCGATGGCCCCGGCGAGCAACCGTCCGGCCAACTCGTAGTTGCGTTCGGGCAGTTGCACGACGACGGGGCGGTCCGCGCGCCGGTACAACTTGGCGGGTCGTCCGGCGCCGGGGCCGGACCGGCCGCTGCGCCGCGCGAACTCGATGCTGAGCAGGCCCTCGTCGGCGAGTTTGTCGAGATGGAAGGCGGCGGTGGTGCGGGGCAGTCCGAGTGCGGCGGCGGCCTCGTCGCGCCCGACCGGTTCGCGGTGGCGACGGACGAAGTCGTACAGGCGCCGCCTCGCCGGCTCGTCGAGCGCGGAGACGGCTGACACATCGGCGTAGTGGGGCGACTGCCCGTCGCGTGACTCCATGCCCCCAGTGTAAAACCAACCGAGATTGACGTAATCTGCCGCGAGCTTCTAGCATTCAGTTGAACTGGTTTTAGAAGGAGGCGCTGATGTCGATCACCGAGGTGATGTCGCGGATCGGGCAGCCGGACCTGCACCAAGGCCTGCGGCAAGGCGGCGACGTCGCTGCCGCGGTACGTATCGATCGCCGACCGCCGGTGATCGATCTCGCGGCGGCCGAACTCGCCGTCGGCGACCTGCTGCGGGCGCTGGGACGCGACCCCGCCGACCTTCACCTGCACGACACCCCACGCCGGGTCGCCGCCTCGTTCGAGGAACTGCTCACGCCGCGTGCGTTCGACCTGACGACCTTCCCCAACGACGCCGGCTACCGGGAACTGGTGTTGGTCCGCGACATCGCGTTCACCTCGTTGTGCGAGCACCACATGCTGCCGTTCCGCGGAGTCGCGCACGTCGGCTACCTGCCCGGTGACCGCATCCTGGGCCTGTCGAAGCTGGCGCGCGTCGTCGAGTTGTTCGCCCGCGATCTGCAGGTGCAGGAGCGGCTGACGATGCAGGTGGCGGACTGGCTGACCGAGCACCTGCGGCCGCGCGGCGTCGGCGTGATGCTCGAGGCCGAGCACATGTGCATGTCGATCCGCGGCGTGCAGTCGCCCGGCTCGTGCACGGTCACCTCGGCGATGCGGGGCGTCCTCGAGGACGACCCGGCGGCGCGCCGAGAGTTCGTGGAGTTGGCCCGCGGCTGAGCCGCACGGACGAGTGTTGCCCCCGGGCTCGTCCCGGTGCGACCGCGCAGGCAGGGCGTGATGGCCGCCCCGGGCGATCGTTACCCTGTAGGCATGACGGTGGCGAACGAAACTGCAGCGAGTGGCACGGCCCAGACCGGCGGCGACATCGGCGAGGTCGTGCTCGAGGCCGCGCGCCGGGCCCGTACGGCGTCCCGCGCGCTGGCGCTGCTGAACCGGGCGCAGAAGGACGCCGCCCTGAACGCCGCCGCCGACGCGATCCTGGCCGCGACCGACAAGGTGCTGGCCGCCAACGATGCCGACATCGAGACCGCGCGCGCCGCGGGCACGGCGGAGAACCTGATCGACCGGCTGCGTCTGGACGAGGCCCGCCTCGAGGGCATCGCCTCCGGGCTCCGGCAGGTCGCCGGCCTGCCCGACCCGGTCGGCGAGGTCGTCAACGGATCGACGCTGCCCAACGGGCTGGAACTGCGTCAGCAGCGCGTACCGCTCGGTGTGGTCGGGATCGTCTACGAGGCCCGGCCGAACGTCACCGTCGACGGGTTCGGCCTCACCCTCAAGTCGGGCAACGCGGTGCTGCTGCGCGGCTCGTCGTCGGCCGCGAACTCGAACGCCGCCCTGGTCGAGGTCATCCGTGAGGCGCTGACCGGGCTGCATCTGCCGGCCGATGCGGTGCAGTTGCTTCCCAGCGAGGACCGCTCCAGTGTCACCGCGCTGATCCGCGCCCGCGGGTTGGTCGACGTGGTCATCCCGCGCGGCGGCGCCGGGCTGATCGAAGCCGTCGTGCGCGACGCACTGGTGCCGACCATCGAGACCGGCGTCGGCAACGTGCACGTCTACGTGCACGCGGACGCCGACCTCGACATCGCCGAAAAGCTGGTGCTCAACTCCAAGACCCGCAGGCCGAGCGTGTGCAACACCGCAGAGACCCTGCTGGTGGACAAGGCGATCGCCGACACCGCACTGCCGAAGCTCACTCAGGCGCTGCAGATGCACAGCGTCACCCTCCACGGCGACGAGCCCGGCATGGTCCCGGCCACCGAGGAGGACTGGGCGACCGAATACCTCTCGCTGGACATCGCGGTGAAGGTCGTCGACGGCATGGACGAGGCGGTCGCGCACATCGACCGCTACGGCACCGGGCACACCGAGGCCATCGTCACCCGCGACCTCGCCGCGGCCCGCGAGTTCACCACCCGCGTCGACGCCGCCGCCGTGATGGTCAACGCGTCGACCGCGTTCACCGACGGCGAGCAGTTCGGCATGGGCGCCGAGATCGGGATCTCCACCCAGAAGCTGCACGCGCGCGGGCCGATGGGCCTGCCGGAGCTGACCTCGACCAAGTGGATCGTCTGGGGCGACGGTCAGGTCCGTCCGGTCTGACCCCCACCGGCACCACCCGCACACCCTCAGGAGACTCCCGTGGACCGAGCCGTCCCGACCACCGTGCCGCACTTCGCCGACATCGAGGACGCGACCGCGCGTCTGGCCGAGACCGGCTACCTGGCCGACAAGGCGACCGCGACCGCCGTCTTCCTCGCCGACCGCCTCGGCAAGCCGCTGCTCATCGAGGGCCCGGCCGGCGTCGGCAAGACCGAACTGGCGCGCGCGGTCGCGCAGACGACCGGCTCGACGCTGGTCCGGCTGCAGTGCTACGAAGGTGTCGACGAGGCGCGCGCGCTGTACGAGTGGAACCACGCCAAGCAGATCCTGCGCATCCAGGCCACCCAGAGCGAGAGCAGTTGGGACGCAACGAAGGACGACGTCTTCAGTGAGGAGTTCCTGCTCTCGCGCCCGCTGCTGACGGCGATCCGCAACGCCGACCCGACGGTGCTGCTGATCGACGAGACCGACAAGGCCGACGTCGAGATCGAGGGCCTGCTGCTCGAGGTGCTCAGCGACTTCGCGATCACCATCCCGGAACTGGGCACCATGACCGCCACGCGCCGGCCGTTCACGGTCCTGACCTCGAACGCCACCCGCGAACTGTCTGAGGCGCTCAAGCGCCGCTGCCTGTTCCTGCACCTGGACTTCCCCGACGCCGACCTCGAGCGGCGGATCCTGCTCAGCAGGGTGCCGGAGCTGCCCGAGGCGTTGGCCGACCAGCTGGTACGGGTCATCCGCGTGCTGCGCGGAATGCAGCTCAAGAAGGTGCCGTCGGTGTCCGAGACCATCGACTGGGGCCGCACCCTGCTGGCGCTGGGCCTGGACACCATCGACGACGACTCGGTGCGCCAGACGCTCGGCGTGATCCTCAAGCACCAGAGCGACCAGGTGCGCGCCGCGGCCGAACTGCGGCTCAACTGACAGGGAGCAGATGATGGCACCGCCCGCGCCGTACGGACTGCCCGGCCATCTCGTGGGCTTCGTGGAAGCTCTGCGCGCCAAGGGGATTGCCGTCGGCCCTTCCGAGACAGTCGACGCCGGCCAGGTCATGTCGGTCCTCGACCTGCTCGACCGTGACGCGCTGCGCGAGGGACTGGCCTGCGCACTGCTGCGCTGTCCCGTGCACCGGAAGACGTTCGACGCGGTCTTCGACCTGTGGTTCCCGGTCGGGGTCGGGCGACGCGAGGACGGCGAGCGCACCGTCGAACTGCCCCGCACACCGGACGGCGAGATCGACCTCGAGTCACTCGAGGAGCTGATCGGCGAACTGCTCGCGGACGACTCCGAGGAGGCGCAGCAGGCCCTCGAGCTGCTGGTCTCGCAGATGGTCGAGGGCATGGGCAGCTACGAGTCGCCGAACGGGCCGTCCTTTTCGGCCTATCAGACGCTGCGGAACCTGTCGCCGAACAACCTGCTGGACAAGATCCTGGGCGGCCTGCTGGGGGCGCCGCCGGAGAAGGACCGGCCAGCCGAGTCGTTCACCAGCGCCGTCGACCGGCGCACCGCGCTGGAGCGGATGACCCGATTCCGTGAACTGGTCGACGCCGAGACCCGACGGCGGGTGGCCGAGCGGGTCGGCAAGGAACGCGTCGCCTCCTACGGGGTGCCGAAGATCGCCGAGCAGGTGGACTTCCTGCGCGCCAACGACTCGGACCTGCACGCGCTGCGCCGCTCGGTCACCCCGTTGGCCCGGCTGCTCGCGAGCCGACTGTCCGCGCGCCGCCGCCGCTCCCGCTCCGGCGCCATCGACCTGCGGCGCACGCTGCGCAAGTCGATGTCGACCGGCGGGGTCCCGATCGACCTGGTGCTGCGCAAGCCGCGCCCGGCGCGACCGGAACTGGTCGTGCTGTGCGACGTGTCCGGATCCGTCGCCGGATTCAGCCACTTCACGCTGCTGCTGGTGCACGCGCTGCGTGAGCAGTTCTCCCGAGTGCGGGTGTTCGCGTTCATCGACACCACCGACGAGGTGACCCGCTTCTTCTCCACCGGCGCCGACCTCGGGGTCGCGATGGCGCGGATGGTGCGCGAGGCCGACCTGATCGAATACGACGGCCACTCCGACTACGGCAACGCGCTCGGGGTGTTCGCCGAGCGGTTCGCGCACACGCTGACCAGCCGGACCTCGCTGCTGATCCTCGGCGACGCGCGCACCAACTACCGCAATCCGAACCTGCCCGCGTTGGCGAGGCTGACCTCGGTCGTCCGGCATGCGCACTGGCTCAATCCGGAGCCGCACCGACAGTGGGGCAGCGGCGACTCGGCGGCCCCGATGTACAACCAGATGATCACCATGCACGAGTGCCGCACGGCCGAGCAGCTCACCGATGTCGTCTCCGGCCTGCTGCCGATCTGATCGCGCCGTCGTGCCCGTAAGCTCGACACTCGTGCAGCAGCAACCAGACGTCGGGACCCCGGGCCTGCCGGACCCGCAGCGGGCGATCCGGCGGGCGCCGGACACGCGCCGGCTCGGCGTCATGGGCGGCACCTTCGACCCGATCCACCATGGTCACCTCGTCGCGGCCAGCGAGGTCGCGGACCTGTTCGACCTCGACGAGGTCGTGTTCGTGCCGACAGGTCAGCCCTGGCAGAAGGAGGGCCGACCGGTCAGCCCCGCCGAGGACCGCTACCTGATGACGGTGATCGCCACCGCGTCGAACCCGCGGTTCTCGGTCAGCCGGGTCGACATCGACCGCGGTGGGCGTACCTACACCGCCGACACGCTGCGCGACCTGCGCCGACAGCACCCGGACGCCGAGCTGTACTTCATCACCGGCGCCGACGCGATGTCGTCGATCCTGTCCTGGCAGAACTGGGAGGAGCTCTTCGAGCTCGCCAAGTTCGTCGGGGTGACGCGGCCGGGCTACGACCTCGATGTCGCGCACTTGGCCCAGCACCTCGAGAAGCTGCCCGGCGATGCGGTCACGCTGGTCGAGATCCCCGCGTTGGCGATCTCGTCGACGGACTGCCGCCGTCGCGCCTCGGCGGGGCGGCCGGTGTGGTACCTGGTGCCCGACGGTGTCGTGCAGTACATCAGCAAGCGCAACCTCTACCGGCCGCCGGAATCGACCCGACCCGACGGCACCCGCGGCACCTCCGAACCGGTGCCCACCGATTCCACCCGATCCACCAAGCAACAGGAGAAGTCCCAGTGAGCGCATCCGACGAGGCCAGGCAGATGGCGCGGGTCGCCGCGCTGGCGGCGACCGACAAGCAGGCCGTGGACGTCGTCGTGCTCGACGTGTCCGAGCATCTGGTGATCACCGACTGCTTCCTCATCGCATCGGCGCCGAGCGAGCGGCAGGTCGGCGCGATCGTCGACAACATCGAGGAGAAGCTGCGCGAGATCGGGCTCCGGCCCGCCCGCCGCGAGGGTGTGCGCGAGGGCCGCTGGGCGCTGCTCGACTACATCGACATGGTCGTGCACGTCCAGCACGAGGAGGAGCGCGAGTTCTACGCGCTCGAGCGGCTCTGGAAGGACTGCCCGTCGCTGGTCCTCGAGGGCGTCGACACGGTCCCGCCGCGGCACGGCAGCGTCCCCGACATCGACGGCAGCGGCGAGGGCAGCGCCGACGGCGCGGTGCAGACGGACACCGACGCGGTCGTCGACGCGCCGGTCACGGAGTCCCCTCGGTGAGGGTGCGTCGGCTGATCCTGCTGCGGCACGGCCAAACCGAACACAATGCCGAGAACCGGATGCAGGGGCAGATCGACACGCACCTGTCCGAGCACGGGCTGGCGCAGGCCAGGATCGCGGCGGTGGTGATGGCCGAGCGCCGGCCCCTCGCGATCGTGTCCTCGGACCTGACCCGGGCGCACGACACCGCCCTGGCGCTGTCCACGGTCACCGGCGTCCCGGTGCGCACCGACGACCGGTTGCGCGAGACGAACCTCGGCCAGTGGCAGGGGCTGACGCACCAGGACGTCGACGAGCAGTTCCCGGGCGCGCGGGCGACCTGGCGCGCGGACGCCACCTGGGCGCCGCCGGGCGGGGAGAGCCGTGTCGACGTTGCGCGGCGGACCGCGCCGGTGGTGCGTGAGCTGGTCGACGAACTCGGCGATGCCTGGGACGAGCGCCCGGTCATCGTGGTCGCCCACGGCGGTGCGATCGCCGCGCTGACCGCGTCGCTGCTCGACCTGCCGGTGTCGCGCTGGACCGCGCTGGGTGGCCTGGGCAACGCGAGTTGGGCGACGCTCAGTGTGCACGGCGAGTCCGCCGAGCACCCATGGCGACTGGACGTGTGGAACGCGTCGGCGCAGGTGAGTGCCGATGTCCTCTGATCCCGATCTCGAGGCTGCCGAAAGTGCTGCCACCGCCGCTGCCTCGGTCGACGATCGTCCGGTGCTGCTGGTGCTGGCCGACTCGCTGTCGTACTACGGCCCGAAGGGCGGGCTGCCCGCCGACGATCCCCGTATCTGGCCGAACTTGGTGGCAGCCGAGCTCGGCTGGCGCACCGAACTGGTGGCGCGGATCGGCTGGACCTCGCGGGACGTGTGGTGGGCGCTGACCCAGGACCCGCGGGTGTGGGCGTCGGTGCCGAAGGCCGGTGCGGTGGTGTTCGGCGTGTGCGGCATGGATTCGCTGCCCTCGCCCTTGCCGACCGCGCTGCGCGAGCAGATCCGCTACGTCCGGCCCGACGCGCTACGGCGCGTCGTCCGCGACGCCTACGGCTGGCTGCAGCCGCGGCTGGCGCCGCTCGGGTGGCCGTTGGCCCTGCCGCCGAGCCTGACCGCGGAGTACCTGGAGAAGTGCCGGGGCGCACTCGAACAACTGCGGCCGGAGCTGCCAGTCGTCGCGACGCTGCCCTCGGTGCACGCCTGCGACGCCTACGGGCGGGTGCACAGCGGCCGTCCGGCGACCGAGCGTGCCATCCGTGGCTGGGCGGGCCGGACGGACGTTCCGCTCGTCGACCTCGCCGAGGCCGTCGGCGAACACATCCGTGCCGGACGAGGGAACCCGGACGGAATCCACTGGGGCTTCGAGGCGCACGAACGCGTCGCTGAGGCGATGGTGACCGCGCTGCGGGCGAGGTGCGGACTGGATGGGACCGGGCTGGATGGGACCGGGCTGCACTCGGTCGACGCCACCGGCGGAATACGGTAGAGCCGTGGCCGTCATCGTCGTGACCGATTCGAACGCGCATGTCCCGTCCGCGCTGGTCGCGGAACTGGGCATCCAGGTGGTGCCGCTGCACGTGCTGCTCGACGACACCGACCTACGCGAAGGTGTCGACCAGGTGCCCGACGAGATCGCCAAGACCTCGGTGGTGACGACCGCGGGCGCCTCCCCGGGCGAGCTCAAGCAGAGCTACTTCGACGCGCTCAAGGCCAGCGGCGGCGACGGCGTGCTCGCCGTGCACATCTCCCGGCAGCTGTCGGGGACCTGGGATGCGGGACGGCAGGCCGCGCTGGAATTCGAGTCGCAGGTGCGGATCGTGGACTCCGGTTCGGCGGGGATGGGCACCGGGTTCCCGGTGCTCGCCGCCGCCCGCGCCGCCGCGGCGGGCGCCAACCTCGACGAGGTCTTCCGCATCGCGAACGACACGGTGGAGCGGTCGAACAGCCTGCTGTACGTGGACCGGTTGGAGAACCTGCGGCGTGGGGGCCGGATCGGTGCGGCGGCCGCGTTCCTCGGCACCGCGCTGTCGATGCGGCCGATCTTGCAGATGGTCAACGGGAAGTTGCTGCTGCGGGAGAAGACCCGCACCGCGTCGAAGGCGATGACCAAACTCGTCGAACTGGTCGTGGAGGGTGTCGGCGGCGGCCCGGCCGCGGTCGCCGTGCAGCACTGGCAGGCGAGCGAACGGGCCACCGAGCTGGGAGACCAACTGCGCGAACGTATCCCGGAGATCACCGAGATGCACATGGGGGAGTACGGGCCGGTGCTCGGCACGCATCTCGGGCCCGGCGCGGTCGGGGTGACGATCGTGCCCGGCGGGGCCGGCACCGCCAGCTGAGATCGGATGGGCGCCGGCAGTGGCCCGTAGCGGATCGCGCTCGGTCCGCGGCCAGGTGCATGCCGAGCGTCGCGTGGAGCGGTTGCGTCGCGGGCCGTCAGTGCTGGATGAGCGAGGGGTCCCACATTCCCGACCGGGTGGCGGCGCCCAGTTCGAGGGCTGCGGTACGGGCGTCGGGGACCAGCGGCGTGTACCGCTCCAGTGATCCCCAGTCGCGGCTCCAGTCGTGGTTCAGGTAGGTGGGGACCGTCTGGGCCGACAGTAATAGTTGTGCCCAGCCGACGGGGCCGCCGCCCTGCGGGCCCTCCCAGTTGGTAGCCACGACGGGAAGCCCACCGTTGGCCAAGATCCGGTACTTCGGCAGTTGCGCGACGCCGTTGAGCGTGTTCAGTTGCTGCTGGCAGGTGAACGCCAGCGGGACAGGCCAGTCCAGCAGCACCGGCGTGTGGGATCCGATCAGGTGCTGCAAGGTTTGCAGGTGCGGCACCCGCGGAGGTGTGAAAGCGATCCACTGGTCGGGTGCAGGGTTCCGGACGTCCGCCACGATCCGCACCACCTGCGCGGCCGCGGGAATCGACGACATCGGCAGGCGCAACGTCCGCCACGACGGCGCAGGGCCGACGTCGATCAGCGATGCCCGTCCCATCGGCTGGTACGCGCCACTGGTCTCGCTGCCGTATTCGATCTGCAAATTCGTATCGGTTACC